>CP036432.1:222393-5022393 GCA_007753675.1 Stieleria magnilauensis | reverse complement strand
CGCTATGGGCAAAACGACAGTTTTCGATCATGCAGTTCTCGGCGCCGCGAAGACGAACCAACGCGTTGGCCTTGTCATGCATGTCCCAATCGTGTTGCAGTCCCGCATCGTCAGCGGTTAGCTGATAGCGTTCGCCGTGCATGAACGTCAGACCGCGAAAGCACAGATTCCTGGCCGGGATGTCCTTGGGCCCTTCTTTGTCGACGTCGCCTTCGATGCGAATCAACTCCGTCAATTGAGGTGCCACCACGGGTGTCTGATTTCGCGGCCAAAGGTAGACCTTGCCCTGCTTTGTATTGAGTACCCATTCGCCCGGTTCGTCGAGTTCCTCCAGTGCGTTCTCCACCCAGCACGATTCGACGGTGGGCAAGAAATGCAGCTTGTTCATGGCGTAGGTTGCATCGATCGAGGTGCTCGCCATTTGTGTTTGTTCGTCCACCGATGCCAACGGAAGCACATTGGAAATCCACGCATGATGCGGGCGGACGATGATTTCCACGTCCTCCACATTCGGCCAGTTCTTTAAGCGACCTTTGGGGAAATGAATCCGGTTACGGCTGCCACCACTGAGAGGGATAAACCCAGCCGAGCGGGCTCGCGGCAGCATCCCTTCTTCGTCAAAGAGCGTGAAAAAACGATTTGAAACGTCCGCGACCCACACCTGGCCGATCGCCGCGTCGGGCAAGCCAGGCAGGTCCTCGGTGACCTTCTTCCATCGGTCGATCGCTTGGCCCGAACTGAACACCGGGGTTTCGCCGGGATAGGCGGCGTAGGTGACGATCGCATCGTCCTGCGGAGAATCTTGCAATCCAAACACGACGGTCTCGTCCAGTCGGTAAGTCCCGCCGCGAATGAGCACCACGACATCGTTGGATGGCCGCTCTCCCGACTGCCGGATCGCGTCCCGCGCCCGCTGCAAGGTCGCGAACGGTCCGTCGTTGCCCTGCGGGTTGGGTTCTGCCAACGTGCCTGACCAACTGTCCGAGCCATTGGTGGCGACGTACCAATCGGCATCGGTCTCTGCTGCTCGGCCAACACTTCCAGCCAGTACGACCAACAACAGAACCAACAGATGTTTTATCATGTTCACTTGCTGCTTGCTTTTGATAACTGTTCCACAAAAAACTGCACGCTGCGATCGACAATGACATCGAATGACGGGTCAATCTCCGCGCCCACCTTTCGCCAGTTGTGTCCGGCATTGCGGATGATCATGACCTCCACCGGAGCCCCAAGTTCTTCCGCTCGCTCTTGCATGTACCACGCGTGCTTGACCGGAATGGTGGTGTCTTTGTCGCCCTGGATCATCAGCAATGGCGAACTGTCCTTGGACAGATAGTTGATGGGGCTCATCTCGCGGTAACGAGACAACTTGTCTTTCGGGTCGGCATCCGGATCCAGAATCCGGTTTCCAAAACGGTCCGGGTTCTTGGATGAATCAGAGGTCTGGAACAAGTCCACCTTTTCGAAATCGCACGGACCATACCAAGAGACGCCGGCGACGATGTTGTAGTTGGCATCGGCGAGACTTGGGTCTCCCGGCAAACTTTCCGGTGCTGAGAGCAGCAGCATCTGGGCAATTTGTCCGCCGGCGGAATCTCCCATCACAAAAAAGCGGGTGGGATCCAGGCCCAACGAATTGCCGTTGCTGGCCAGATACCTCACCGCATCTTTGCAATCGATCACGCAGTCTCGCATCAAGACGCCGCTGCCCTTCTTGGTAAGCCGGTAATCCACTGTAGCCACGCAGAAGCCTTTTTCGATCAGCTTCTCAAACAGCGGTTTGAACAAGCCCTTGGTGACGCCGTGCCTGCTGCCCGCCGCCCAGCCTCCGCCGTGCGTGTAGACGATCAACGGGCACTTGCTGTCACGCTTGTCCGTCGGGTAGTAGAGATCCAAAGACAGCTTCTTGCCCCCGACTTCCTTGTACCCGACATCGAGCTTCTTTTCGCCTTTCGTCTCAAGCGATGCCGGCAACCTCTTGTTGGACTGAGTCGCATCCTGCGAAAAGCATGGCAGCCCGATCGTTGCTGCCGCCAGGCAGCAAACAAAAAGCTTCGTTGATGCAACTCTCATTTTCGCGAATCTCTATCTCCAAGCCGGCAGTGGCAAAGGACCTCGAGCGTGACGACTCAATTCGCCGCAGCGGCTTCTTTTTCAGTTTGTCCCGAGAACAGGTAGACCGCGAATCCAAAGACCGCGATGACGACAAAGCAAATCAGCGGCAAGAAGAACGACACGCGAACGGATTCCAACGTCTGGCCCGCGATCGTCATCCCCGGGCCGTCAATCAATCCGCCTTGATATCGCGGCATGAACGCGCCGCCGACAATCGCAAAGATCAAACCTGCGGATCCCAGCTTGGCGTCATTGGGCGTCAACCCGCTCAGGGCGATTCCGTAAATGGTCGGGAACATCAGCGACATGCAGGCTGAGACGCCGATCAAGCAATACAAGCCCGGCATGCCTTGGACAAAGATCGCTCCGGTCGTCAGCAAGCCGCCGCCGACGGCCAAGATTCCCAGCAGCAAACCGGGCGACAGGTATTTCAGGATGAACGTGCAAATGAACCGACTGGCCAGAAAGATCACCATCGCAATGATGTTGTAGTTCTGCGCCTGTGCCGCGCTGAGTCCAACCAGCGTCATCCCATAGTGAATGATGAATGTCCAACACATGATCTGCGCGCCGACGTAAAACGCCTGGGCGACCACGCCGCCGACGTATCGCCAACTGGTCAACAGGTGCTTCAACAGCGCTTTCAGTTCGATCTTTTCCTCCTCATGCCCCGTGTCCGGCAGTTTCGAGACGGCGAAGACGACGAGCACCAGCAGCACGACGATTGCGATGACGACGTACGGCGTTTTCACGACGTCCAAGTCATGCGCCACCATCGCTTGCCGTTCGTCAAAGTGATCTTCGGCATGCTGTTCCATCGCCGTGGTGATCAAGCCATCGACTTCACTGGGCAGCATCGTCGCGTATTCCGGGTGCGCCTGCAGTTGCGCCTCCCGAAACTCCGAAACCTGCAGAGCCGGCAAGATGAACGTACTGGCGACCACCATGCCGGTCAGCGATCCGATCGGATTGAAGGCCTGGGCAAGATTGAGTCGTTGAGTCGCCGTTTCGCGCGGGCCCATCGACAGGATGTACGGATTCGCGGTGGTTTCCAGAAACGCCAGCCCGAAGGTCAGCACGTAAAAGCCGACCAGGAAGACGTTGAAGTTCATCATCATGCTGGCCGGAATCGTCAGCAGGGCGCCGATGGCGTACAGCAACAGCCCGACGATAATCCCGGACTTGTAGGAAACCTTGCGGATCACGAGCGCCGCCGGGATCGCCATCGTCGCGTAGCCGCCATAGAACGCCCACTGAACCAGACTGCTCTGAGCGTTGCTGATCAAAAAGATCTCTTTGAACGCTCGCACCAACGGGTTGGTGATGTCGTTGGCGAAACCCCAGAGCGCAAAGAGGGTCGTGACAATCACAAACGGATAGATGAACTGAGTCGGCACCACGGGTAAATCGCGGGCCGGGCCAACGGTCGCTGCGTCGGCTGATGGGCTGTCTTCGTCGGTCATTCGGTTCCTGACTGTATGCTCTCAGGGGTGTGGGCGGAGGCATCATGCGGCAGAAAGCATTTGCGTCGCAACGATTTTCTGCCGGAAACCAGACGATAGTTCAATCAAACGCCTCGGGGATACGGATTCGCAACATGATTGTAATGAATTGCGGCACCCCGGCGACGCAGCCTGCGCAAAAGACTCGTCCGCGCTCCTCCTATTGCGACGTGAAGCGTCGTTTCAATCAAAAGTCAGACACCGAACCGGAGTATTCAGTCAGCACTTTGGCATCGAACTGAAAGTCGTCCACTGTCACATGTCCCCATCCGTCGGTCGAATGGTCGACGACTTTGATGAACATCTTTTGCCCCGCATACGGAGTGGTGTCCCACACGGCTTGCTGCATGGCCTGGTGGTTGATGCCGCGTGCGACTGCGACTTCTTTGCCGTCGGCCGTGCACAACGCGGCGTAGGTGGACGGTCCGCGTCCGCCGCCGATCCGGAAAGTCATCGTTCCGCCTTGGGGAATGAACAGTGGTGAGACGATCACGCCGGTCTGCTTGTCCATGCCCTTGGTGGCCTCCGCGGACGGTTCAAGCGTCGTCAGATAAAAGTCGCCCTGTTTGTTGTAGACTCCTTGATTGTTGAAAAAGCGGTCTCTGCTACCGATGGCATGTCCGAACTCGCCGTCGACGACCTTCCATGGTTCCAGCACGCCGGACTCGAAATCGAAGGACGCGGTTCGGGGACTCGGTGTCGCCGGCGTTTTCTTTGCGGGGTTGCCTGGCGCACGCGTGTTTCGTTTCGCCGGGCCGGACGCTTGCTTGGGAGGCGCGTAACTTGAAAGCAACGCGTCGAGTTCCTTCACCACCTCGGGACGTTCCTTGTATACGTTTCGGGTTTGATTGACGTCCGCTTCCAGATCGTAAAGCTGAGCGGGAGGGGCGTCCTTTTTGATTTTTCCGTCTTCGATGTCGCTGTTGACCGAACCCACAAAGCTAACCGCCGGTGGTCCGGCGAACGTGTGATCGCCCGGTTTGCGTCCCCCGAACCCGCCGCTGCCCTGGCCGGGGATATACATCCACTTGCCTTGGCGGACCGACAGGTGCGTGCCCTTGTGCGGTGCGAGGACCAGGTGGTCACGTAGCGGTTGCTCCGGTTCGTCGACAAAGGCAGCCAGCATGTTGACGCTGTCAGCCTGCTCAGCCTTGTCCAGCTTTTGTCCGGTGACAGCGGCAAACGTTGCCAGCATGTCGACGTTTCCGATCAACTGGTTGGACGTCGTTCCGGCCTTCACCTTGCCCGGCCAGCGGACGATCATCGGTACGCGGTGACCGCCTTCCCAGACGCCGAACTTGAATCCCAGCAGGTCGCCGTTTTGTCGATGCCCCGCTTTGAAAGCGGCCTGTCCGCCGTGGTTGAACATGCCGCCGTTGTCACTGGTGAAAATCACCAGCGTGTTGTCGCTCAAACCGTTTTCTTCCAGACACGCCATCACCTCCCCGACAATCCAGTCCAGTTCATGGATGAAGTCGCCATAAAGTCCGCATTGGCTGGTGCCCTGAAACCGTTTGGCCGGTGTAAACGGGTGATGAATGTTGGTCGTTGCCAGATACAGAAAGAACGGTTTGTCCTTGCGTTCATTGATCCACTCGACCGACTTCTCCGCCAACGTGGTGCCGACCCGGTAATCGTTGAACAATTTGTGAGCTTCCTTCGCTCCGCCGAATTGGTTGCGACTGCGCTGCGCGGCCTCCGGAGGAATCGGTGTGATCGGCGTGGCGCCCTTTGGGTTTCTGCCCAGAAAAACCAACGGATCGGCGGGATCGCTTCCGACGATGCGATCATTTTCCACAAAGACATACGGAGGAGCACTGTTGACCACAGGCATCCCAAAGTAGTAATCAAAACCAAGGTCTTGTGGTCCGGGACGTAGCGGTTCCTGCCAATCGTTCTCATCTTGACCGAACCCCAAATGCCATTTTCCAAATGCTGCCGTGCTGTAGCCGCTGTTTATAAACACATCTGCGATCGTCGTTTTCTCGGTGTCGACGAGAAGCGGTGAGGTCACCGGAGCTGGTCCCCAGATGCCCCTGCCCCCGTTACCGCGCAGCGGGTATTGGCCGGTGAGCAGCGCGTAGCGCGATGGGGTGCAGACCGCTGAGACCGAATGCGCGTCGGTAAATCGGCGGCCTTCGGCGGCAAGCCGGTCGATGTTGGGCGTTTGCACCTTGGTTGCACCATAACAGCCCAGGTCGCCGTAGCCGAGATCATCGGCAAAGATCAGAACAACGTTGGGCGGTGTGTCGGCGGCGCGGCAGAATGAAACCGTCGCCAACGACAGAAAAAGACTGGCCGAGAGTATCAGGGGAATGTTCTTCATGGTTGTTTGTCGTCTTATCATGCGGAAAGTCTGGAATGAGCAGGAAGCAGCCCAAAACAGGTGCGAAGGAAGACAGTTTCATGGTCTACTTTGAACGCGGTTTTGGATGCTTGATCTCCGGCACGACTGGCGAGACTGGGATGTTGAGCACCTCTTCCGGATCCGGCTTGCGGTTGGAGGTCGTGTCTGAATCGCCATACCAATACATCCCGACCGCGTAGCCCATCTCGCAATCCGTCCAGGACCAGATTTCCATGTCCAGTCGTAGCGAGCTGCTGAAGGGCATCGTATCGAGCGCGCGGGTGCGGGTTTCGGTGCTGAAGCCCTGCGTGTTCTTCTCGTCGATCTTGGGTTTGCGGTTCAGCTGATTGTACTTGTGACTGAACGTCTGGGCGTGAAACGGGTGTTCGTAAAAGTCGGTGCTGCGACCTCCCCAAGAATACGCGTAATAGTCTTCGGTGCCCGTGCCGAAGATTGACGGGAACGTTTCGCCGTCGACGAAAATCTTTTCGTCACCTTCGCCCCACCATCGCTCCACCGGATTCATGATCGTCAGCGTATCGCCGACGTAGACACCGCGTCCCTTCAGCGTGACGTAGTTCCAATCTGAATACGGCCGTGTCGGCACGGGGAATTGACCTCGCCAGGCAGCGTGAAAGTACATACTGGATGAATCCCAGTTCCAATGTCCGGCCGTTGCCGTCAGTTCAACGTCAACCGGCTCCTCGCCCAGGTTCAAGATCGAAACCGTTGCATCGTTTTGATACGGCATGACCCAACGGCTGGTCATCGTGCCGTCGCTGTCAACCGTGCGATACCATCCCTGAAACGGGTTCAGGCCGATGCCGGAACCGAAGAAGTCGCCGATCGGGCACCAGACCGTTTCCTTTCCGTCAAAGCTGATCTTCAAAACGACGTGCCGAGTAATGTTTGCGTCGTCGTAGCGGTCCAGTTTGAGCGACAGGGTTTGGATCGCGGCGGCGCCCTCTCTCAGCGACACAGACTGCTGCTGGCCGCCGCCGAGGGTCTCCTTCAGTTTGACCACATCGCCTGCCGCGGCCTTGGCCGGGTTGAGGAGAGAGTCACAGGTTGCGGTGATCGATGACTTGGCGGACCGGAATTCTTCCATCGAAAACGTCGTCACGTCGACGTCTTCCTGGTACTCGCGGTACGTGAACTGGAAGAAGAACGGGTGATCCGACATCGTCACCTTGCAGCTCTTGGCGTAAGGAATCGGGAAAAACGAAACGGCTGACCGCAGCGACTCGTGTGCCAGTGGAAACGGAATCAGACCCTTTCCCTGAAACAGATCGAACATGTTGCCTTCGAGGGCCGGTTCGGACGCACCATCGAGGTAGAACCGAATGATGATGTCGGATCCGGGCTTCAATTGGTTTCGCCAGGGAACCCAAAATCGGACAATCGCCCCCGGGCCTTCGTCTTCCATCACCACCCATTCCTTGCGGCCGTGGTTTTCTTCGGTGCGAACGAAATTGTGGTGTTTGTCGCTCGTGTTGCGATCAAAGTTACTGAACCATCCCTTGGGGTCGTCGGGCGTTTTGGAAGCCCGGTCGTAGCTGCTGGCTTGTTTGAGACGGAAGTCGGCTTTCGGGTACCGCGCCACCTGATCGCGATCAACCATCTCCCTGAGCAAAGACTGGATCGAAACAGGCTGCTGTGATTGAACATGAGTCGCAGCCAGCGCCACGACGGCGAAGATGAGACAAGTGCTTTTCGAGATGCTCTTCATGATTGTGATGCCGTTTGTCAATAGCTCAGCTTACCGCCTCGGGCGGGCTTCTGTCGCTCGCTCTTCCACCATTGGTCGGGGCCTTCGGACTCGATGCCCTCCCAGACGGAGAACAGAATGCGCTTCATCTGTTCGGTTTTTTCAGGCATCTCGGCCGACAGGTCGTTTTCTTCTTTCCAGTCTTTCTGGATTTCATACAGTTGGAAATCAGTGAGCGTTTCATCGCCGACGAGTTTCCAATCTCCGATCCGCATCGCCACGCGGTCACCCGGTGGCGAAACGTGCGTTCTCCAGAACAGCGGTACCTTTCGTTCGACAGGCTTTCCCGCAAATGCGGGTAGCATGCTGACGCCGTCGATGGTGCGATCTGTCGGCAGCGGAATGCCCGCGATGTCCAGCACCGTGGCGAAAATATCTGTGCCAACGACGGGGACATCGCTGACCGTGCCGGGTTTGATGTGGCCCGGCCAGCGGGCAACACCGGGCACTCGGATGCCGCCTTCATGATCGCTGCGTTTACCGCCTCGCAAACCTCCGGTCGTGCCGCCAAACTTTGCGACCGGTCCGTTGTCCGACGTGAAGATCACCAAGGTGTTGTCGCTGACGCCTTCTTCGTCGAGCGCTGACATCACTTGCCCGAGTGCGTGGTCGAGTTGTGTGATGTTGCCCATGTAGGTGCTGTTCTCGTGCCCTTTGTACAGTTCAGAGAATCTTGGGTCGGTCGCAATCGGTGAATGTGGCTCATGGATCCAAATGGACAGCGCGAAGGGTTTTGAATCATCACGCACTTCACTCAACCAATGTGCCGCTTCGGCGGCAACCAATGGCGCTGAGAAACCTTCGAGTTCACCGACGGGCTTTCCATTGCGAACGAAGTTGTTGGGGTTCTTGTGGCTCGGCTCCGCGTTATTGTGCGTCGCCATCCAGTAGTCGTAGCCATGATCGCCAGGTTGTGGATACTCCGGCGTATTGAATTGCGGCTTCGAATTGAGGTGCCATTTACCGACGTGGCAGGTTTCATAGCCGATCGATTTCAACAGCTTTGGATACGTGACTTCGCTCCGCCGCAAGTGAGCTTCGTGATTGCCCGACAGGTGCCGATAGACGCCGTTGCGATAGGGAGTCCGGCCGGTCAGGATCGCTGACCGCGACGGCGAGCAAACCCCGCAAGCCGAATAGCACTGAGTGAACTTGACACCCTGGGAGGCCAGTTTGTCCAGGTTGGGTGTTTGAATCAGCTCGTGGCCATAAGTTGCCGAATCACCCCACCCCATGTCGTCGGCCAGGAACACCACGATGTTCGGCTTCGTCTGCTCGGCAGCGTTGAGCACGGCCAACGAAATCAGGCTCAGGAATACGCAGAGTGGCAGTGGTCTTCTCATCGTGTATTCACGCAAGTCAGGAGGGAGCGGGGGAGGAGTCGAGAGGGAAAGGCAGACCCGATCGGTCGATACCTCGTTGACGCGCTGAGGTTTGGGCACTGAAAAGGCGCGGACGGACGGAGCTGGCGTCGCGTCCCCCTGAACGATCGCGACAGTCTCGCACGGCTGGGATAGCCAACAGTTTACCCCCATCGCCACGATGCCGACGGCCAAATTGCGGCATCTAATGATCTATATGCGACACGCAGGGCGTTGGGTGGGGGCGTTGGGTGGGGAGTTGCCGGGCGGGGGCATGGCCGTGCCGTTTCGTGTCTAATGGAGCCATCAACATCGACTTCTCCATCTGAGTCTTGCACCTGCAATCATGACACGACCGCTACAACGTTTGATCACTGCCGGAGTTCTTTTCGCCGTTGCTTTTCAGGTAGGTATCGGCCTCGGGACCGGTCCTTTGCCCGCGGCCCCTCCGAATCTGGTTTTGATCATCGCCGATGACATGAACTGGGATGATTGCGGCGCCTACGGTCACCCTGCGATACGAACACCGAACATCGACCGTTTGGCGACCGAGGGGTTGCGGTTTGAGCACGCTTATCTAACCACCAATTCCTGTAGCCCCTCTCGGTCGAGCATTTTGACCGGCAAGTATCCCCACAACACGGGGGCCGAGCAGTTGCACTGGCCCTTGCCCGAGGGCAATGGGACCTTTTCCGCCGAACTACAGAAGCTCGGCTACTACACCGCGGCGGCCGGAAAGTGGCACCTCGGCGATGCGGTGCGAGACCATTTCGACCGGATCTACGAAGCGTCGACGGCGGGATTTGTATTGCCATCGGGTGAAGACGGCCAACCGCCCAAAATGATCGCCAAGCAACCCAGCGGATGTGAGGACTGGGAGCAAGCGATTGAGGATCGGCCCCCCGATCGACCGTTCTTTCTTTGGCTGGCCGCTCTTGATCCACACCGTGAATACACCGACGGAGCGCTCGATCCGCCGCACCGTGCCGAAGACGTCATCGTGCCGGCACATTTGCCTGATACCGCGGACGTCCGCGAAGACTTGCGACTGTATTATGACGAAATCGGTCGACTGGATACCTACGTCGGCAAAGTGGTTGCAAAGCTCCAGCAGCAGGGAGTCGCGGACAACACCTTGATTTTGTTCATCAGCGACAACGGACGTCCTTTTCCGCGCGACAAGACGACACTTTACGATGGCGGCATTCGCACGCCGTGGATCGTCCGTTGGCCGCACGTGGTCAAGCCGGGCATCACGACCGACGCGTTGGTCAGTGCCGTAGACATTGCGCCGACGTTCCTGGAGCTTGCCGGTGCCACGTCATCGCTGGCGACCGAAGGGCAAAGCTTCGTCCGGGTGCTTGACGATCCCACGCTGTCGCATCGTGAGTTTGCGTTCGCCGAAGACCACTGGCACGACTATGAGGACCATGCCCGCAGCGTGATGACGCAGCGATACAAACTGATTCGCAACGACTACATCGATCTGCCGCCGACGCCCTCGGCCGATGCCGGACGCGGACTGAGTTGGCAAAACATGCTGCGTCTGCAACAGCAAGGGAAATTGTTGCCACACCAACAAACGTGCTTTCGGGCACCACGCGACAAGTGGGAACTGTACGACCTGCAGCGTGATCCCGGCGAGTTGCACAATCGTATCCATGACCCCGCGTACCAAAGCGTCCGTGATCGCTTGACAATCGCCTTGGAAGACTGGACCAAGCGAACCGGTGACTATCTGCCGACGCGACGAACGCCGGATGAATTCGACCGCGTGACGGGCGAACCGGATCACAGTGTCCGCGTGCGACCGAGGCCGTCGAAGTTTGAGATGTTTGGAACCAACGGAAAGTACTAAAAAACCATTCCGCAACAGCCGCCCGCCGAGAGATCCATCTGATGAAACCATGCTACCTTGTTCCGGTCGCGTTCCTGCTGACGCTGGCCGGTTCGTTGGCGAGTCCATCATCGCAAGCCGACGAGCCTCGTAATGTTTTGATCATTCAGACCGACGAGCACAATTTCCGAACGCTCGGTTGCTATCGCAAGACGCTGTCCGAGGAGCAAGCGTTTGTGTGGGGGAAAGAGGCGTTCGTGGAGACTCCGGCGATCGATTCGATTGCCCGGCGCGGCGCCCTTTGTACGTCGTTTTATGCGACCAGCCCCGTCTGCACGCCCTCCCGCGCCGCGTTCTTCACCGGACGGTATCCGCACCGGACCGGCAGCCATACCAACAACGAGCCGATGGACAGTGACATCGTCACCTTTGCCGAGGTGCTTCGCCGGGATGGCTATGCCACCGGATACGCCGGCAAATGGCACCTCGATGGGCCTGGTAAACCGCAGTGGGCCCCGAGACGACAATTCGGTTTCAGCGACAATCGCTTCATGTTCAACCGCGGACATTGGAAAAACTTTCAGCTGACCGACGCCGGGCCACGAGTCGGTTCGCGGGACAAAAATGATGCGCCCAGCTACGACGTCGGTGACGCCGATGATCAGACCTTTGCAACCGACTGGCTGGCCGACCGCGCCATGGATTTCATCCGCGAACATGCCGACGAACCGTTTTGTTACCACCTCAGTCTTCCGGATCCGCATGGTCCCAACACGGTGCGCCCACCCTACGACACGATGTTTGCCGACATGGTCATTCGACCGCCGATGTCGTTTTCGATGGCAAACGAGAATCCGGCTTGGGCAGCGGTTGGAGGCAAAAACTCGGCGGCACGATTCAACCCGGCGCTGATGACGCTGTACTTCGGCATGGTCCGTTGTATCGATGACAACGTCGGCCAGATCCTGGACACCTTGGCGGAACTGAAGCTGACCGACAAAACCATCATCGTGTTCACCTCGGACCACGGTGACCTCTGTTTCGAACATGGACGGCTGAACAAGGGCAACCCGTATGAGGCGAGTGCAAAGATTCCGATGATCATCGCGGCGCCGGGGTTGATCCCGGCGGGGACGCGAGTCGACCAGGCACTCGGCACGGTCGACTTTGCCCCGACATTGTTGTCGTTGCTCGGAAAACAATCGACAACGGGAGCGGTTGGCCGCGATGCGTCGCCGTTGTTGACCGCCCAGAGCGATGTGGCGTGGGACGATGTGGCGATCATTCAATCATCGGGACTCAAGCCGTCGTGGTTTGCAGTGATCACCGATCGGTACAAGCTCGTGCTCTCGGTTTCGGAACGCCCGTGGCTGTTCGATTTGAAAACCGACCCCGACGAATTAAAAAATTCCATCGACCTGGACCAGAATCGCGACATCGTTCGTCAACTGGCCGGTCGTCTGCGCGATTACACGCAAGCACAAGACGCCGGGTTCTTGAATCCGAAGCTGAAGCAGCAAATCGACACGTTGGTGTCTAGCCTTTAGGCGATTTCGAGTCGCTGCTTTGCAGCGAGAATGGGCGGCTGAAGCCTGCACACCAGCGTACGTTGTTGTCTAGCCTTGAGGCGATTCCGGGTCGCTGCTTTGCAGCGAGAATGGGCGGCTGAAGCCTGCACACCAGCGCGCGTTGGTGTCTAGCCTTGAGGCGATTCTGGGTCGCTGCTTTGCAGCGAGAATGGGCGGCTGAAGCCTGCACACCAGCGCACGTTGGTGTCTAGCCTTGAGGCGATCCTTGCTCGTTGATCGTTTACGCCCAGGGTACGTGATTGAATTCATTCGCGTGGAACTGGTGGGATGAACGCCGAGTCGGGGGAGGCGGTGGCGTCGGTCTTGCTCGGCTGAAACAACAGCCTGTGCAATTGGGCCAATTCCTTCGCCGGGATCTTGATGACCTTGCGATCGTAGGTCATCAGACCGTTGATCTCGCCTTCGACGTCGGTCGTCTGGGTGTAGACACCCGCGGCGATGCCTTTGCCACGCAGTTCGTTAAGCATCTTCAATGACGTGACGTAGCGGGCTTTGTATTCGGCTTCGTTTTGCGGCAGCCCGCCATAGCCCCAGTTGCGACGATTGGCGTCCCAGAGATGGCCTTTGACGGGATAGCCGTGGCCTCCGAATTCTCCCATGACTTTGATGTAGTCCTCAAAGCGTCCGCCGGCGCCTTGATCGAACGGGAACTCGGGGTGGGGATACGCGTGTGCGTCGACGACATCACCGACCGGCCAGAAGTTGCCGCCGCTGGCGATGTTGACCAATCGCGACCGGTCGCGATCGACCGTCCACTTGCCGACTTCGAGCGTGCGATGTTGTCCCCAGGCCTCGTTGAAGGGCACCCACACCACGATCGACGGATGGTTTTCCAGCAGCGCGATCATGCGTTCCAATTCGACCATGAATTGCCGGTGATGCCGGTCAGGCCAAACGGCGTCTTCGGGGTCGGGTTGCAAACGCGTCCACTTGGGATTGTTGCCCGCGCTGACCTGATCTTGCCAAACCATCATGCCCAGTCGGTCGCAGTGATAATAATAACGTCGCGGTTCGACCTTGATGTGCTTGCGAATCATGTTGAATCCGGCGTCCTTGAGCCACTCGATATCGAACAACATCGCTTCATCCGACGGAGGTGTCAGCAAGCCGTCGGGCCACCATCCCTGGTCGAGTGGTCCCCAGTGAAAAATGGTGTCGCCGTTGAGCGTGAATCGCCAGTTTCCCTCGGCGTCTTTGACTTTGCCGACGTTGCGAATGCCGGCGTAGGACGCGACCCGATCGAGCGTCACCGCATCGGCGCCGACCAGGGTTGCTTCGATGTCGTAGAGGTGTGGTGACGAAGGCGACCAGAGTTTTGCATCGGCGATCGTCAACTCGATGGCGTCGCTTCCCGAACCCTCCGCCACGATGTTTTCGCCGTCCTTGACGACGACGCGGACTTCGCCATCGCCTTCGACAAGCGGGGTGACGGTGATGCTGCCGGTGTCGGCGTCGGTGGCGATTTTCAGGTCACCGATGTGGTTCGGTGAAACCTCTTCCAACCAAACCGTTTGCCAGATTCCCGAAACCTGTGTGTACCAAATTCCGTGTGCGTTGAGCGTTTGTTTGCCCCGTAGTTGGTAGTTTTCGGTTTCATCTTCGACTCGGACGACCAGCTCATTGTCGCCGTCTCGCAAGGCGTCGGTGACGTCGAACGTGAACGCCGTGTTGCCACCCTGATGTTTGCCGACGGACTGGCCATTGACGAAGACTTCACAGCGATAATCGACGGCTTCGAAGTTCAGCAACGTTCGTTTGGATGCAGATGGTGTTGCACGAAACGTTCGTCGATACCAAAGCGCGTCGGTTGCGTCCAGCAACCGCTGCACGCTGCCGAGTTTTGATTCCAAGCAGAAGGGCACCAGGATCTCACCGTCCCACTCGTCCGGCTGCTCGGTTTGCTCGACCGGCGTGATCGCATAGTCCCAGTTGCCGTTCAGGTTGGTCCAGCTGTCGCGTTGCAATTGCGGGCGGGGATACTCCGTCCACGCATTTTCCGGCGTGACGTCTGCGCCCCAGGTGGTGATTAATTCGGATTGGAACGGTTTGGTGTCGCGTGGCGGAGCCGGTAGCTTCGGAACGTTGTCAGCATCGACCAGGTGTACGTCAATGAACTGGCCGCCATTGGTTTGGCGACAATGGACGGCCAAGAGATTGCGGCCGAGCTTGAACGCCGATCGTTTCTCGCGATCGATGGAAACGACCTGGTACTCTGTGGTGTAGCCTTTGAACTGGCCGATCGGGGTTCCGTTGAGAAACACGTCGGTGTCTTCGTCATGGTGAATCAGTAGGGCGGGATTGTTGGGAATCGCCGCCACGTCAATCGATTTTCGCAGCCAGATGTTGTTGGTGGCCCAGACGGTTCCGACGCGTGCCCCCGGCGTGTCTTGGGTGCCAAAGCCGCCATTGGCTTCCTGCCAGTCCGAATCATCGAATGACTCCGATTGCCACTGGGCGGCGGGCTTGCGCAGGGTGTAACGCCAGGTGTCGTTGATGGCTTGGGCGTGACAGATGCTGCTGGTGATCAGAAGGAACGCGAGTGACAGCAGCGTGCGTCGCGATCGGCACGTCAAGTGCGTCGCAAGTGGCGATCGATGGGGCATGGGGGCAGTCTCGTGTGGGAGAGGTTGACTTGCATGGCATTCTAGCAAGCCAAATCCAATACAAACTGAGACACACCGTCGGAGTGTTTAGAGATGTTGTCAGGCTATTCGACGATCATCACCCCATTCATCACTTTCCAGTGTCCCGGGAACGTGCACAGGTAGGGGTAATGCCCGGGTTGTGCGGGGACGCGGAAATAAACCGTAAATTTCTCGCCCGGCAACACCACGTCGGTGTAGGCCAAGACATCGGTGGTCGAGGGGATGTAGTGATGAAGGGCGGCTTCGGGATCCGATATCGATCGGTCCGCCAAGACCCCCACACGCTCGATCGTCCCGGGTTTGGCCAAGGCCCAATTGTGCGGAACGACATCGGGGTTGGAAAGCGTCAATGCGATCGGCTCGCCCGAGCGGACGCGAAACGATCGCGTCGCATAGGACAGGTTGGTTCCGGTTTCGATCTCGATCTCGCGCGCCCCGGCAAGCTTCTTTCGATAGGGGTTCGGCACGCTGCGGGTCGCCATGGCAAGGTCCGCATGGATCGGATGCGGGGCGATCGTCTTGGCAATCGACACGTAACCCGGGAAATCGGTGTAGGGCTTGTCGAGTTCATGAACCGTGATGAACAACTGATGAAACTGATCGGGCGCCGATTGCACGGACAGATGCAATTGATTCGCCCGCTGGAGTTCCGGTAGTTCGAGGAAGACGGTCTGGCGATCGGCGAGGACATGGGCGGACGTGATCGGCAGATGATCGTGTCCCCGCACGCCGGGGTGCCGTGTCGAGAACTCCGGGGAGCCATAGCCCGGACCGTAGCGGTAGTTCCAAGTTTGTGCGAAGTGATTGCCGGGGTCGGTGACTGTCGCGGCGTCTAAGGGCATCGAAAACGAAATCGCAATTCCATTTTCATGGACGTGAAATCCGGTCGGCAGTTGAGTATCGCCGCCGTCGTAGCGCACGCGTTGGAAACAACCGTCGTCGGTCGTGTAGGAGCCCCAACCTTGCATGCCGGTCACGTAGAGTTGGCCGTCGGTCGGGTTGAATCGTCCGCGGTGGACGCCCGAGCGGAACTCGCCGGGCAGCGGCACGACCGCGGCTTGGGCCTGTCCGTTGACTTGGTCACGAAGCACCAGGAAATGCGAACCTGCGCCAAAGGAGAAGTGTAGCAATTGGCCGGACAGGGGACCCCAGGAATCGCTTTCAACAAACACCTGTCCGCCGCTGGAATTGTCCAATCCGCGCGGCAGATAGGCCAGTGGCAGTTGCGGAGTTTGCCCGTCGCGTGGGCCGCCGTAACCGTAGTGCGGCACACGCTTGTTTGCGCGTGTCGATGAATCTGCGGTTTCGCCGGGTGACGTATGCCTGGGAACGGCGCAAATCATCGATGCGGGAGTCCAGCTGCCTTCCGATGCAGGAACGGTCACGGTTCCGTCGGGCAGCAAGCCCAGGCCATCGGGATTGCGAAATCCGGTCGCGATCACGTCAGCCCGTTGACCGTCCGGTGAAATGCGGACCAAGCCTTGGTTGCCTGACGCGATGTAAAAGTTTCCATTGCGGTCACGCTGCAAGCCACAAATGAAATCGTGTCCGGCAGCTGACGTTTGATAGGCATTGCTGAAGCATTCGTAAAAATCTGCTTCGAAGTCGCCGTTCAAATCGTGCAGGCGTGTGATCTGGTCGCGGCCCAAAACGAAGATCCCGTCTTGGTCGACCACGATGCCCAAGGCATGATGCAGCCCGGACGCGAACCGTCGCCAGGTCGCTTTGGTCGAAGGGTATTCGATGTCGGTCACGCGCCAGACGTCACCTTGCATCGTGCAAACCAACGCGGAACCATCCGGCAAAAAGGCATGGCCGCCGCAGAACAACAAGGCGTTCCAAGGGTTTTCGAAAGGCAAACCGATCGTGTCCACCGCGTAGGGTTTCGCCGTGCCGAATCGGATGTCGGTTTCGATCGTTGGCGGCCATTGGGCCGGTGCGTTTTTTAAATGATGACGCAACGGATGTTCTTCGGCCGGCGCGACGACGCGAACGAAACGTCCGTCTTTCACATCGGGCGCGTCGAGGAACGTTTCTTCGCCGATGCGATAGGCAAACACGACTCGATCGCCGAGCCGGTAAAAGCCCAGGTAGTGAAACGGCTGGTCGGGTTTCGGTTGCCGCGGTTGGCTGAGCAGTTCACCGTCGATCTTCAACCCGTCCAAGAAGCCGTGCCGGTGCGAGGAAAACTTGACAAAGCCGTCGCGCCAAACGGCATCGTAAGTCAACGTGTCGGGATTGAAACAGGCGGCGAGTTCGCCGTGCTCGCCCACACGCACGCACACGCCGCGCGGAATGGTCGTCTTACCGACGCGGAACACACCGCACATCAGGCTGCCGAGTTCGGTCTGGTTCCAGCGGTCGTTGGCCCAGGTGGTGTCATTTTGGTTTCCCCAGTGACCCTGATCGCCGCCATCGAGACCGGGGTACTCGGCCAGCAACGGTGGGACGGTGGCTTGTTGACGGAAGAAGTTCGCTTGTTTGGCGTAGAAGTCATACACCCGATCGCGATTGACGTGGTGTTGCCAGCTGGGCCAATGTTCGGGGGCTAGCGGTCGTCGCTCGATCGGAAACTCCGCCGGTCCATGCGAGTGGGTCTGGGCGTGTGCGAGCAGCGTTTCCATCTCGCCGCTCGGCAAGCCCTCCTCGGTCCCCAAGGCGAACAAGAATCGCAACAAACCGCTAACGTCTTCGCTGGACATCGCACCGGCCAGATTGTCGGGCATCAACGTGCCGACCTCTCGCTGTAACGCGATCTCGTCGATCGAAATCGCGGTCTCGGTCGGTTGATCGGCCGAGGGATCGCGAAGCACGAGTTCGCGCTCGTCCTGACGCACCAGATAGCCTTGGTAGGTCTGCCCGGAATCGTCGAGGACCAGATGGGCGACGTATTCGGGTGGGATGTGTCGTTTGGGCCACAGCACCGATTCGACCAGTTCCTCAGGTTTACGTTGCTTGCCGATCGACGTCAACTCGGGGCCGACGCTGCCGCCGTGGGGGCCGATGCGATGACAGGACAGGCACGCCGAATTGGCATTGGCAAACGTCAGCAAGCCTCGATGTGGATCGCCATCGGCACGGGCTTGTTCGACCAATGCGGAGACCAACTCGGGTGAGTAGTCTCGGTTTTTGAAGTCCAGCCGCGCGGCATCGGGTTGCGGTTCTTGCGATCCGGCGCGCGGTGGGGTTTTCTCACTGCGCCACAACAGCAGCGTCGTGTCGTCTTGGGTGGCATCGATCACCGGATCGGCGGGAACGTCTCGCACGCCCTCGGAAATGCGGACCCAGTGGACTTGGCCGCGACAACCGATTCCCCCCTCGACCAATCGACCGATCGCCAGCTTGTCCGCCCGGCCATCGCGGCTGGTCGAACGGATCGGCTGATCGGCTACCGGTTTACCATCGACCAGCAATCGCAGACGATTCGACTGGTAAATCATCGTCACGGTATGCGGCTTGCCATCACAGATCATCGCCTGGGAATGGATGTGATCGGGTTGCATCCCGGGCAGGTAGGCGGTGAAGTTGCCGGTGCCGTTGTTGGAGAAAATCTCCCAATGGTCACCGGATCGTTTGGTGTCGTTGGCGACAAGGATGTTGTATCCGTCTGCATCGGGCAACGTGACGCGGCACTCGACGGTGATCGGCGGTCGTCGAAATTCCGGGCGGCCCTCGATCAATGTTCCGGCGGTGTCGGATGCTCGCTTGGGAGGTGCTGTTTCGGGTGAATACGTACGGAGTGTGGGTTTGGGGCCGGCCGGTTGGCCGTCGATTTGTGGCAGCAACCAATGCAAACCGTCGAGGTTGTCTTGCAGTCGAAGTTCCACGTCATCCTGCGTGTGACCGATCAGACCGACGGGGCCGTCGTAGCCGGAATCACGGATGGCGGCGAGCAGTTGGACATCGAATTCGCCTTCGCCCAGCGGCAAGATTTTCTGGCCCCGTTGATCACCGTCCCGGGTCATGCCGTTCAGATTCAGACACAACAAATAAGGCTTGAGTTGCTTGAGAACAGTCGCAAAGTCGTCGACGTGCCCATGACCATGGTGCAGGTTGTAAACGATGCCGACATGCTGGGCGTCGTGATGCTTTCGCAGGTAGTCGCAGACCGCGATCATGTTCTCCGGTTCGCCGCCCCAACCGCCGTGGTTGTACAGCCCAAGTTTGCTGCCCAGTTTGCGAGTCTGCTCGACCAACGGCAGCAACCGAGACGCGGCGGTTTGGATACGTTCCGCTTGCGTTTCCCCTTCGATCGAACCGAGCATCTGCCAGATCTGCGGGTGCAAGCCGTGTTTTTGGAACAGATTTAGGGCCTCGTCGTGTGCACCCCAAAATGCGAAGTATTCGATCCCGTGCTTTTTGTATTGCAGGATTTCTTCTTCGAACGTCGGTACATGTTCGGCACGCCAATCGTAGGCGACGCGCCGCAATCCGAGCCGCTTGACCATCTCGGCACGCTCGGCCGGCCCGCGTTTTTGCGAGTCAAAGGGGACGATGCACCAGGCAACCAGATTTTCGTCGCGAAGATTGTCAGGTGTTTCGGCGAAACATTGCGTGGTGACAGCGACGCCGAGTAGGATCGTCAACAGGACTCGTAGGGGGGCCATAGATGATTGAGTGTTGCACAGAGTTGTTAGAAGCCGATTTCGTTTTGTTTCGGCCATTGTAAACCACGTCTCTGGTTGCGGCAGGTGATTCGATCGCAGGGACGACGGTCGATTTCACGGCAGGTAGACTGTGGTGGGATCGGACGATTCATTCCTTTTTTAAATTTTTCCATGAACCGACAATTCACCACGTGGCTCGGATGCCTGTTTTTGTTCTCGATCGCGTTTGCACCTTCGACCGGGCGGGCAGCTCAGCGGCCGAATGTCGTCACGGTGTTCATCGACGACATGGGGTGGTCCGACCTCTCCTGTTACGGTGGGACGCGCGCGCAGACCGAAAACATCGATGCATTAGCGGCCGAGGGACTGCGTTTCACCAACTTTTACGTCAACTCACCGATCTGTTCGCCGTCGCGTGTCGCGTTGTCGACGGGACAATATCCCCAACGCTGGCGGATCAGTTCGTACCTCGCGGCGCGCAAGCTGAACCGCGATCGCGGCATGGCGCAGTGGCTCGGTCCCAAAGCACCGGTGCTCGCCCGTTACTTGCAGCAATCCGGTTATGCGACCGGTCATTTCGGCAAGTGGCACATGGGCGGACAACGCGATGTCGGTGAGGCGCCGCTGATCCAGGCCTATGGATTTGACCGCAGTCTGACCAATTTTGAAGGCTTGGGACCGAGAGTGCTGCCGCTGAAAGACGCCTACAATGGCAAGCCGCCGCAAAAGCACGACCTGGGATCGGCCGACCTTGGCAGAGGTCCGATTCGTTGGGAAGACCGCTCGGTGGTGACGGCCGCATTTGTCGAGCAAGCGGTTGAGTTCATCGATCAGGCGCAAGCCGACGACAAGCCATTCTTCGTCAACGTTTGGCCCGACGATGTGCATTCGCCGTTCTTTCCACCAGAAGTCCTTCGCGACAAAACGGACGAGTCCAAGCGGGCGCTTTATTACGCGGTACTCGATGCGATGGATCAACAACTTGCCAAGTTGTTCGACCGCATTCGCAACGACCCTTCACTGCGCGAGAACACGCTGATCCTGGTCATGTCCGACAATGGGCATGAAGAAGGCGCGGGAGCGTCGGATCCGCTACGTGGCGCAAAGACCTGGCTTTACGAAGGGGGCGTGCGATCGCCGTTGATTGTTTGGGGGCCGGGACTGTTGGCCGATGGCGTGGCCGGCACCACCAACGACGAATCCATCCTCTGTGCCTTGGACGTCAATCGGTCGCTTTATTCCCTGACGCAAACCGATCCGCCGGACGGCGTCGCCTTCGACGGCGAGGATCTTTCAACGACGCTGCTGGGGGATCAACGGGAAAGCCGAAGCGAACCGATTTACTGGCGACGCCCACCGGATCGCCCGGGGACTGGGCGTGAAGACAATCCGGATTTGGCCGTCCGCGACGGAAAGTGGAAGTTCTTGGTTAACTACGGCGGCAGCGATCCACAGCTTTATGATCTCCAAGCCGACGCCTCGGAATCGAACAATCTGGCGAAACAACATCCCGACGTCGCCGACCGCTTGCGGCGGTTGTTGATGGCCTGGAATGCGACGCTGCCCGTTGACGCGGGAGATCCAAACTGGTCGGGGCACCAACGCGTCGGTTCGGTTCCGGTTGATCAATTCGTCAACCCGATCGGTGAGGGCGCCGATCCTTGGGCAACGTGTGATCCGAATCAGCCACGATTCCTCTGGTGCCTTTCCCACGGCAACCGGGCGATCTCGATTCAGGCCACCGATCGATTGACGTCGATGGGCAAGCCCAAGATCGTTTGGACGGCACCGCCGTCCGGCCCCTATTCGCGTGAGATCTGGGCGCCGGAATTGCACCACTTGGACGGACATTGGTACGTCTACTTTGCGGCCTCCGATGGCCAGAACCGAAACCATCTGACGTATGTGCTGAAGTCCAAGGATGATGACCCGCTGGGCGAGTATGAACTGTTCGGGCCGTTGGCAACCGGTGACGGCCCGGATGGTGCTTCCCCCAACGTCTGGGCCATCGACATGACGGTGTTGACGCATGGCGAAAAACGCTATGCCGTTTGGTCGGGCTGGGATGCGCCGGGAACCGATCGACAGTACCTGTACATCGCCCCGCTCGCATCGCCGACCGAATTGGGCGGCCCGCGAGTTCGGCTGTGCGAGAACGACGACTACCCCTGGGAACTGACCGAACCGGGGAATTCCGGGCGCGGGTTGAATGAAGGCCCGCAGGTGTTTCAATCCAAGACCAAAACGTCAATCGTGTACTCGTGCGGCGCCTCTTGGTTGCCGACGTACAAGTTGGGCATTTTGGAGTTTACCGGAGGCGATCCGCTGGATCCCGCTTCGTGGACCAAGCGCGACAAGCCATTGTTCGAGGGGACACGCGACGTCTATGGAGTCGGGCACTCGTGTTTTGTCCCATCATTGGACGACAGTCAGTGGTGGCACGTGTTTCATGCCAAGCGAGATCGCAACCCCGGCTGGCGTCGCGCCGTTTACGTCCAGCCGATGAAGGTGGGTCGGCGGGGATTTCCGTTTCTGGAGTCTCCGATCCGGGCCGGCGAGTGGCTGGATCGGCCCTCCGGCGAAAAGCCTCAAGAGCTTTCGTTACCGATTCGTTTGTTCGGTGACGACGCGAGCGATGCGACCTGGTCTTTCTTTGGGCATCATCAGTTCATTGAAGTCGGACCGGAGGGATTGCATCTGGGACGCGTCCCCCGTGATCCGATCAACGACTACCGCAGCGGCGAAAAAGTGGTGCTCAATGATCCATGCCCTGCAGACTGTGTTGCTGACGTCACGATCGACTTCCAAGGTGAAGCAAATGCTCGCGATGCCGGCGTTTTGTTTCGCTGCAGCGGTCCGGCGGTCGGTTACGATGCCCAGCGTGGCTACTTTGCCGGGTTGATCCCGAAGACCGGGTTGGTGATCGTCGGCAAGATGAACGGATCCGCCTGGACCGAGCTGGCGCGGGAATCCACGCAGATCGATGTCACGCAGCCCCAATCATTACGCGTCCAAATGAAGGGCAACCAGATCACGGTGACGCACAACGGCCGTCCGCGTGTTTCGGTGTTGGACGAAACCTATCAATCAGGCAGCGTGGGACTGCGCGTCGTCGACACGCACGCCGTGTTCTCTGATTTTACGGTGAGTGACGCGAAGGATTGAACGTCCGATTTGCACCACACGTCGAGCGCCGAAGCGGGGCTCATTCAGAATCCACCAACCCGCGCAACGTGAACTTGGAAACCAGCAGCGCGTTTTGGGTGTTGCCTGACGATGATTTCGTCGGTGCTTGTAACAATTTTGGTAGCGCGACGGTTTCGAAGAAGGACGTGTTGGGACGTTTTCCCAGTTCGTCCAATTTCTCTTGAATCGACTGTCCCCGTTTCGTTTGCAGCATCATGGGAATGTTGCCGCCCGACCGCGACCAAGCCTGGGTGCCGTCACTTTCGATCGTGAGCGTCGATTGGTAAACCTTCGCCACGTAGGCTCCCCGGGCGATGTAAGAAACGGCTTCGTTCTTGGGGCCGCTGATGGCCGCCTTGATCTTGATCGCGGCCCCATTGGTCAGTTTGTATCCGGCTTTTGCAATGGCATTTTTCAGATTCTGTTCGACCTCCGCCCGGTATTTGTCGGGGACGCCGCCGGCATCCATCGCAACGTTGACGCCGGGATGGATCAAAAACACGCTCGGATCATCCACGGCTTGCCGCAGGACTTCGGTCGCTTTGGGGTGGGGGATCGAAGTCGGAACGATCAGCCCCCCGCCGTCAGAGAGCAACCCCACAAACTCGGTTCCGCCGACCGACGTGATCACCGCCGCGTCCTGGTAATCACAGACGGTGATTCGCGATGGAATGTGCAACAACAAATGGTTGTCCAGCAAGGCATAGTCGGGTGCCGGATAGCTGAGACCGTTTGGCGCAATCGGTGCTCCGCCCTCGCGCGAATATTCATCGAGTGTTTCGCCCGTCTTCAGGTCTATGATCCGCAAATTGTTGACGAACGAAATCAACATTTGGTCGCCGCTTTCGTTGAGCTGCATCTTGGTCCAGCCCAGACGCGGCTTCCCTTCCAATTGCATGCTGCCTTTGGCTTGACCCGTCAGCGGATCAACCAACATCAGAGTGTGTTCATCGAGCACGAACATCTGCTGTCGATCGGTGGTGCACGTGACCGCGAAATTTTGTGACAGGCGTGCGTGCCAGACCGGATTCAACGTTGCCAGATCAAAGCAGGCGAGGTGTCCGTTGTCGCTGAGAAGGATCAGGAGGTTGTTTGCGATCGGTACGGCTTTGATGGGACGTGCGTTGGTCGTTTTCCCGAACGCCTTCTTGTCGTCTGGAAAAGGCACCCAGATGCCTGAACGCGTGACCTTGGTGCCGGTCAATGTCCAGAGCTGAAGTTGATCACCGGTTTCAAAACCGTCCCGGTCGCCGCCGGTTCCTTGCATCAACACGGTTTTGCCGTCGTTGAGCACCGTCAGCGGGCACATGTTGCACTCGACCGGTTCGGAGTTGATCGCCTTGCCGGAGGGTAAATCCACCAACGAGAGACGGCTGAGCGGTTTCGGCGTGCTGAACGTCCACGTGTAACCTGCGACACAGCGTGCGGCCAATGGGTTGATCTTTAAACGCCGCATGCCTTCAAAGAAGTTTGCTTTTCCCGGCAGCGAGGCGGCTTTCGGCTCAAACGGTAACGCGTTGTTGACCGGTGGTGTGTAGTTCCACTGGCTCTCACCGAAACCTGGGTCCATCTTCGGCACACTGTCCCAATTGATCACCGGCGGATGGGTCCACGCCGACATCGACGGGTTGCCGGTGTTTGCCGGAGCGGCCGGAACAGTCACGCGAGGACTCGGTTCGGCATCGACCATTTCGAACGGATTTTCGCCGGCATCTAAAAAATCCTTGTCGGCCTGGCTGAGTCGCGCGACAGGGATCTTTAGCGTCTTTCCCGTGTCGGTCTTCAAGAACACTACATCGTCTTGGACCTGGATCAAACTTGCCGTGACGCGAAACTTGCCGGTCGAATCGGTCCAAGTTCGTGGCTCATCGGCAACACCCGGTGAGACAAACGCCGCGATACAGACGGTGAGCGTGACGACAAAAACGAAGTCTCTGAGGTGACGTGTTCGCATGAGTCGGGGTTCTCGACGAGGACAACAAGACAGTCATCGCACTCAGGATACACCATCATCACGGTGGAATGCGGCGAAACGCAAGCTGGAAGCTTACGCCACTAGTTGTGCCAGAAGGTTGAGGCTTTGGGAGCGGTGTAGGCGACGTCCAGGTGCGGGGTTTCGACCGGTTTTTCGCCCGCATGCAGGCTGTCGACGCCGCCGATCACCATCCCGGAAGTCAGCAGCGTGCGTTCGATCGGATACGGCGTTCTGCCTTCGATCATCGTCGTTTCGACATGGCGGACGAGCGGATTGAAAAAGTCGGCGGTGGTCGATCCGTGACCGGGCATGGGCAAGTACATCTGGCAGGAAACGAGCGTGTCGTCGGCGAGCATGCCGGCGTAATTGAAGTCGCGAATCCCGGTCAGCAGCATGGTCGTCCGCAGCCCGTCGAGGTGCTCGATCAAGTAGCCCGTCGTCTGCGGCATGGTTTGACGCATCCAGTCGATCGACGGCACGTCGGTCGGAAACCCGCCTTCGACCGGCAGATTGTGACTGCGACTGAGCGCGGCGACGACAAGTTGTCTCGTCCGTCGGCAATCATCCGATGCCAACCGATCCCAAAGGTTGTCGCCCCGCAAGGCGTGGATTCGTTTGACACCCGTTTCCCCTCCGCCGCGGCGCTCGGACATGCACTGGGCGGTTTCCAACGCATGGATGTCGTAACTGTCGATGCCGCCATACGCCACGCAAACACTCTCTTTCAACGCCGCGCCGTAGGGCATGTCGATCGCGGGAAGACGTCGCGTGACGGGAAGCGAGGACCCTGCGAGAAACGGGAACCCCAGTCGTCGCGAGTCGTCCACCATTTCGACGCATTCGTCCCAGTCCGTCGACAAGTGTTTGTCATTGAACACCGGCACGCTGCGTCCACTTTGCTGAAACACGTCGACGATGCGTTTGAACCAGTCGTAGCGTGGATAGAGATGTTGTCCTTTTTCGTTGCGTGGGTAATCGCCGTGTTCGCCGATCAAGACCACGCCGTCGACGGCCAAGGTTTCGCCCCCCAGCGTGAGGGCTTCTTCGATCGTCGGGAACAGTCGCAAGCCGTGGCGTTTGACCCGCTGGCGGCCGAGGTCGTCGTCGGGAAACTGATCGATAAATACCGACGCGACATCGACGCGGGGTCGTTGCCAGCCGCCGTTCCAACTGTATCCCAGCGTGTGGCGATCGAGAAAGTGTTGGGCGTGCGAATGCCGTCGAACGACGGTGCCCAGGAACGCGATCTTGGGACGCCGGCCGCTGACCGCCGGCGAGTCGGCTGCAACCGCCGGCTGTGGATCGGCCAGTCCGCGCGCGAAACCGAAGGCGCCCAATCCGAACACCGTTTTCGTGCCGGACCGAGCCAGAAAATCGCGGCGGTCAATCTTCGATGGGCGTTGGTTCATCAGGTACGTCTCTCCAAAAAATCCAAAGAATGATCGCGGCAAGGGCGGGCAAACACGAGGCCGCCGCCAACCCCACGTCGTAGGATCCGGTCACATCGACGAGTCGGCCGAACAGTTTCTGGGTCGGCGGAACCAGGAACCAGGCCGTCACCCCGGCAATCCCGGTGATCTTGCCTTGGTGTTTGCCGGAAATGTCTTGCGTGAAGGCGTGGTAGAGCGGAAACATACCCAACGCCCCCGCCCCGCCGAACAGCAGCACGGCCAACAGCACCCATCCCTTGGGCAACAGCGGCAGGGTGAGCATCGTCAGGCAAAGCACGGCACACGCCGTGAAAACCATTTGTCGTGAGCGTGTCGGCGTGAAACCTTTCGCGCACAGCCACAACACGACCGCACCAACGCCGAGGCATCCGACATCGGTCGCCGCGAACCAGGCGGAATTAAACAGCAAGGTATGGGTTTCGGTGTAGCCGCGGCCTTCTTGAAGGAACAGGTGCAACCAGGCGCGAAACAACTGCCACGTCGTGTTGATCAGGCAGACGATGATCAACACCACCACCATGCGTCGCTGCAACAACACGCGCCAGGGTGTGGCTTGTTTGCGTTGCACGGCGTCGGCTGCCAGATCCGTCGATTGAACAATCCCAAACCAGGCGGCGACCCATAAGATGCCGATCCCGCCGACGATCGCAAACGCCGGACGCCAGCTGCCGACGTCGTCGGTCAACAACGCCAGCATGATCAGCGGCGCAGCGACCGCTCCGATCGATGTCCCGCTTTGCAGCAAACCGTTGCCCATCGTTCGGCCACGGGCTTGCGTCAGACTGCGGACCACTCGCACGCCACACGGCCAGTGCCCCGCTTCGAACACCCCGAGCAGCAGACGCAGCCAAAGCAGATCTTGATACCCGCTCGCGAGCGCCGTGGCCGCGGTCACCGTGGACCATGAAATCACGACCACGGGATACAACCAGCGGACGGGGACTAAGTCAGCAAGCACGCCGAACACGATCGATCCGATCACGAACCCGTATCCGAAGACGGCTTCGATATCACCGTACTGCTCGTTGACCAGATCAAACTCCTGCATAATCCGCGCCGACGCACTGGCCAGCGTCTGGCGATCGAGATAGTTGAGCGCCGAGGCGAGCAGCAACAGTCCACAGATCAGAGCGATGCGGACTGGGCTGACCGAGGGTGCCGCCTGATCTGTCGGGGCGGCGTCGAGAGTGTGTTTGGATTCATCCATCCCAAGATTGGCCATCCCATCCGGCGACGCGTTCAATGAAACCGACCACCGCGTCGGCGAAGAGTTGCAGCAGTTGTTCTCCCTTTTCCGCGGTCGCGGCGGCCGCGTCGCCGACGTGTCCGGGGGCGGAGCGATCGGGCATCGTCCAGCCACGCGACGCGGGTAAAAACGGATTGCCGAACGGGATCTCGTCGACCTGTGTGTAATCACGAACCAGCTGCGGTGCCAGTCGCAGGATCATCGACGTTTCCCATTCACACGCGTGTCCCATTTCGTTCTGTCGCAAACCGGCCAGCTGGGATGAGGGATCGGCCAGATGCCAGTAGGTGGCCGCCAGCAGCAACAGATCTTGGCGGTCTCGATAGCGTTGCCGCAATTCAAAGATCACCTGTCGCGCCGGCACGTCGTTGCCACCATGACCGTTCAAGATCACGATGCGCCGGAATCCGTGGCGGATGAAGTTGTCCACCAGCCCGCTTAACAAGTCGAGGTAGACACGCGGGTCGGCCGAAAGCGTGCCGGGAAAATCCATGTGGTGGTGTGAGTTGCCGAGCCACATCAACGGTGCAATCAAGGTCGATTCGGCGAACGATTGATGCGCACGCGCCACGATTTCTCCCAGTAACATGCTGTCGGTGCAGACGGGCATGTGCCGGCCATGTTGTTCCAACGCCGCGACGGGAACGATGACCGGTGTGTTGCGATCGAGCGCATCGACAACCGGCCAAGTCAGGTTAGCGAGTTCCATGGTGGGCGATCGGAGGAAGGGGGGGAGGGAAGGCGGGGGTCGCACGGCCGGCAGGGCGAAGTTGCGACGCAGGCTGAAGATTCTAACCGGCTTTGTGCCCCGCCGTGTTGACGATGGTCGAAAACACCGATTGTCGATAGAATTTTGGTGGATGGAGAGGTGGCCCTAAGCAACCAGCGGGAAACCGGTGACACAATGAACGCCCCGACAAACGAAAACGACGGCTTTGAGGGGTTGCCTTGGGTCAAGGCCCTGAGCGACGGGATCAGCCAGAGTGATCAGCGGATTCGATTGGCCGGACTGACCGACGGCTGGGCCCTGGTCAATCATCGCGGCCGTGTGATTCGCGATGCGATGAAGTGTTTTTACGAGCGGGTGATCGCGGAAGCTCCGCCGCGGGGCGCGATCGTGGTTTACGCCCTGGGCGGAACCGGGCGAGGTGAAATCTGCCCCGGCTCGGATGTCGACATCGGCATCATCGTCGAAAACATCGAAGAGAACCAACACTTCCTGCGTCATCTTTCGAGTCGGCTGAGGGCGTTCGCGCCCCGCGTTCCAGGGCTGCGAAACGTCGTCAAAGCGAATGCGTTTCCGGATCTCAAAGACCGCGAACACTTTGATTTGAAGTCACTGGTCGCATTGCTCGATTGCGATCTGCTGGTCGGCGATTCGGAATTGGACCATCGCATCCGACGCGTCTGTCGCGGGCGAGCGGCCGAGTTGGGGCTCGATTTTATTTTTGCCGTCAACCAAGACTTGAGACGGTTTGATCAGCTGCATCCCCAGCCGCCCGGTGACATCGGAGGATTTCACGTCAAAAACGGAAAGGGCGGGCTGCGCGGGTTTCAGTTGGCGATGTGGTTGTATTCGTTCGAACGCTGGATCCCGTCGCTGCAGGTGTACCAGCAAGTGCGGAGCACCAGACGTTTTGATCGCGAGGGTGCGCCGTCGGCGACCGTCTTGGAAGCAGTCGGCGTGATCTTTTCGGCCCGCTGTTGGATTGAACAGCGGCGCGCCGCTCAGGCCGCCGGCCGGCCGAGGGACTCCGGTGAAAAACTGGTCTCGCCGCTGTTGCTCGACGCCGCCGATATGGAGGCGTTCTTGTATCGGTTCGGTGCCGGAGGGTTGACGAAACTGCGCAACGCACGGGACATCATCGACTCGTATCGTCACGAGACCATGGACCGGCTGCTCGAACGCGGCGTCGTCGTGCCGGACACCGATGGATTGGTGGTCTGGGGATCGGACGGGTTGCGGATCGGAACGGATGCCTTGTTCAAGGACGCGACGGAGATGTTTTACAGTTTGTACCGCGCCCAACAACGATTCTTGTTGCCCATCGATCGCGCCGTGAAACGCGCCGCTCGGAAGAATATCTCCGAATCGTTGCGCCCCGATCCGGCGCTGATCAAACTGATGGTGTCGCCGGGGCCGGTGTATCCGGCGATCAAAGATTGGTTCGACTTCGGGGTCTTGGAAAAACTGTTGCCCGGTTTCGGAGAGCTTTCCAATCAGCTTTATCAGCCGGGGCATCGGGCGGCGACCCTGACGCGAGCGGCTCGGGCGGTCCAACGGCTGGAGGGCTTGGAGTACCTCGATACGTTGAAGCGGTCCGCGGTCACCTCACGCGACGAAGCCTATTTTTTGCGTCAGTACCAGGACATCGGTGATTCAGGCCGTGGTGCCTTGCGGCTGGCGCTGTTGACCGACGAGATTCCTCAAACGGTGTACATGTCTGCCGTCCCCACCGCGCCCCCTGACTATGATCCGCAAGTCTATGGCGAGTCCGTTCGGCGTTATGTGAACGAGCATCTCAGTAACCTGCCGGGACTTTCCGGGCCGACACTCCGCACGATCGAGTTTCTGCTGTTGAAGAAACGTGAGTTGCTCAAGTGGGCCGAAGCGGGAAGCCATCCACAGGTCTTGGAAAGTTGGCGGCGGGAACTCGAACGCTTGCATTCGCGCGATTCCGCCGACACGATTCGAGCCCTCGCGTTGTTTGCGTATGCCGCGTTTGATTTTCGCAACCCTCAGGGAGTGGCGCGGATTCGTTTGGAGCCGGAGCAATGGCAAAAGATTCAAAACCTGACGCAAAACTTGTTGCACGGCGAATTGGGCGTCGGCGGTCGATCGTTCGAAGATCACTACTTTGACCCCACCGGCCAGCGGATCGGTGCGTTGCTGCCCCACCGGTTGCTGGCCAGTCCACACGTCGACAATTCACTTCGACAAACCTATGAAGGCACCGAGACGCTCGATCCGCAACGCGCCCACCGAATCATCTTTGCCTTGACGGCGGTCGTGCAAACCGGACGCCCCAAAGTGGAACTCAAACGTGACGGCGACTACTACCGATTGACGCTTTATTCTTGGGACTTTCCGGGGCTGTTCTGGCGGGTCGCCGGCGCGCTGCATGAAATGGGATGCGCCATCCGTTCGACTGATCTCTATGAAATCCCCGATCCCGCCGGCCAAGCCACCGACGGCGAAACGCTGCCGCCCAACGAGCGACATCTGATCGTCGACGTGCTCACCTTTGATGCCACGGCCGTCTCGAATGAGAATTGGGAAGATGAAGTCAAACGGCGGATCTGCAGTCGACTTGAAAACCCGGATGAACGGTTAAGTGACAACACGGCCGAGATTCTCAGGCCGGTCCTGGACACGCTGTATCCGCAGTTGACCGACCTCGGGGACGGCCGAATCAAGTTTTCCTGCAATTCGCCCCCCTCGGATCAAGGCACCCGCTACGCGATCAGCCGACTGCTCTCCGAACGGGCGGGCGCCAGCATCGAATCGATCGTCCGAGACGGCACGCGCGATTGGCCGGTCCCGCGAATGAATTTCTACGTGCGTGTGGATAGCAGCGTCGAAGCGGTCGCCGAAACGCTACGCGACGATTTGGGCGATGTGGCGATCGACGCCGAGGTCTTGGTGTAACGCCCCTTCCCCCGCACGACACGTCGCTGCGGGGCATCGTGGGTTGGCTCGTCCCCGGTCCCCGCGCGGTTGCCCGTGAAAACGAGGTGGGATGTGTCCGTCGCCCCCCGCTGCCAGGTTGGGTCGTGCATGATTGACGCCTCATCGAGCCCTCCGGGTTGGCGGAGTTCCCTCATTCAGCACCTCGGCACAAGCCGCCCCGGCCGATTACGGCCCACAGTTTCTCGAAGAACCGAAGGTGGTGCGGTTAGCCGCAAAAACAACGCGGCGGTCCAGCGATTGAGCAACACGAGAAGCAGAATCCATGATGGATTGCGAACTGAGCACGAAGAGCACGATGAATCCTGACATTGCGAAGATCGTTGAGGGCGAAAACATGCCTTCGCCTCCCACCATTGCCGCTCGACTTCTGGACCTGGTCAACCAACCTGATGCCAGAATCGCTGACATCACCAAAGTGATCAGCGCCGATCCCAAGTTATCAGCCAAGTTGATCGACTACTGCAATTCGCCGATCGTCGCTTCGGCGCGGACCGTCGGCAGCCTGCAGCAGGCGATCCCGTTATTGGGCATGCGAACACTTCGCTTGCTGTCATTGTCTTTCTCGCTGATGGACACGCAGGGACAATCGGGGTTTCCCTATGACGAATTCTGGCGTCGTTCGCTGGCGACGGCGATCGCAGCCAAGCTGATCGCCAAGCAAGCCGAACAGAACGCCGACGAGTCCTTTTTGTTGGGACTGGTATTCAACATCGGTGCGATGGGGATCGGTAACGCTTATTCGGATGAATTGGCACTTCGGTTCGAATCGGATGAGCTGTTGGACAAACTCAGCGTCGACATCGAACGTGAAATCTGCGGCGCCGACCGCTATGAAGTGGGCAGTTGCCTGTTGGAAAAGTGGAACTTTCCCGTCGCCATGATCGAGGTTTTAAAGACCTACGACCCCGATGCCGCTGACCTGCCTTCCAAACTGTTCTGCGTCAGTCAACAGGTCGGCAAGCTGCTGTTGTCGGCCGAACCGGCGGACCGGGAGATCGTTGGTGTCCGCAAGTCCGCCGGCGAGATGCTGGGCATCCAAGACGAACAGTTTGACGCCCTCTTCGACGCGATGATCGCCGAATGGAAAGGCTACGAAACGCTTTTTAATTTCGAATCGATCGCGTTTGAATCGATCAAAGACCTGGAGGCACGGGCCAAAGAATCCATGGTCCAGATTTCGCTGGGCATGGAACGCACGATTCGCGAAATGTCCGAACAGCAACATGAGCTTCGGCAAATCGCGCTGCTGGATAGCTTGACGCAATTGAAGAACCGCTCCGCCTTTGACGCCGAAGTCTTTCAGCTGTCCAATCAGTTTCGTCGGCAATCTCAGTCATTCGGTTTGATCATCGCGGATATCGATCACTTCAAAATCTTCAACGACACGTACGGGCATGCGGCCGGTGACGATGTGTTGCGTGAAGTCGCTGCCTGTTTGAAACGAAACTGCAGACAGTACGACACGGTGTATCGATTCGGCGGCGAAGAATTCGTCGTGCTGGTCGGCAATTGCGATTACGACTCCACACTGAAGGTTGCCGAACGGTTGAGAAACGCGATCGAGACGTTGCAGGTCGATGTGGGTGGCAACAAGTTGTGTGTGACAACCAGCCTGGGCGTTTGCTGGGTCGACCGCGGACGCCACGACAATTTCAACACACTGTTCGAAAAAGCAGACGCCAGTTTGTACGAAGCGAAACGCAAGGGACGCAACAACTGCGTCGCCATCACCGCCTCCTCGGCGCATCCTTCGGTGATCGACGCGGCCGGAAGTCATCCGACCGCCCAGGCTCCGGTCGGAGCGGCCGCCACGGTGGTCAGCCCGACCCCGTAGGTGGCATGATCCCGACGGGCTTTCGACGCGTTTTCAACGCCGAGTCGCAAGCTGGAAGCTTACGCCACTGGTGTTCCCCAGCCGCCACCGCCGGGCGTTTCGATGCGGAGCCGATCGCCCGCACCGACTTCGATGGTCGTCGCGGCGGGTAAATCAATCGGCGGCTTTCCGGTTTGTATCAACCGGTTGCGTCCCGACAACCCGGCCCCTCCTCCGGAAGCACCGTACGGCGCGGTCGTCCGTCGACCGGTGATCAGGGAAACCGTCAAGGGACGCAAAAATTCAAACTCACGCACCAATCCATCACCGCCGCGATGTTTACCGACGCCACCGCTGCCGCGACGGATCGAAAATTCCACCAACCGAATCGGCAGCCGTGATTCCAGCACTTCCGGATCGGTGATGCGCGTGTTGGTCATGTGTGTGTGCACGCCGTCGGCGCCCGGGCCGAAGACCGTCGCCCCGCTGCCGCCTCCGATCGTTTCGTAGTATCCGAACGATGCGTCGCCGATCAGCACGTTGTTCATCGTGCCCTGGCTGGCGGCGACGGAGCGAAAAACGGGACCGGAGTCGTTGGTCGAACCGATCGCGCCGAGCAGCACATCGACAACCCGTTGGCTGGTTTCGACGTTCCCCGCGACCACCGCGGCGCAGCGGGCCGGATCTTCGTCGCGTGGCGGAGACAACAACCCGGTCGGCAATCTCAAATCGATCGGGCGCAGCACTCCGTCGCACAAAGGAAGATTCGAATCACAGAAACACCGCATCACGTACAGCACCGCCGAACAGACGATCGACGGTGTCGCGTTGTAACCGTTGGGGTGCACGCCGCTGGTGCCATCAAAATCGACCACCAAGCGGTCGCCGTCACGCTGCAGCCGGACCGCGATCACGGTGCCATCATCGAGCGTGTCTTTGAATCGCATTTCCGATTTCGGCAAACTGCGAATCCAGCGGACGACGGAATCCGACGCGACGTCCAACAAGCGGTCCATCATGGTTTCGACGTGCCGCAGCGAAAGCTCCTTGCTCATCTGTTGCAACGCTCGGGCGCCTTCCTGTCCCGCAGCGATTTGAGCATGCAGATCGGCCAGGTTTTCCGCAACGTTGCGTGAGGGGTAGGGACCGCTGGAAAGCAATTCGCCCAGTTCGTCTTCGTGCGACACCCCGTTACGCACGAGTGCGAACCCGCGTATCAATACGCCTTCTTCGGCAAGCGAGTTGGCCATCGGTGGCATCGACCCGGGAGTCTTGCCGCCGATCTCGGCATGGTGGGCTCGGCTGGCGACGAAAAACGACGGCTGGGCATCAGACGCGGCTTGGTCATGGTCGCTATCACTGTCGTTGCAAAAGACCGGTGTCACGACGGTGACGTCGGGCAGATGCGACCCTCCCGCATACGGGTCGTTGGAAACGTAACAATCGCCGGCGGACATTTGGGGGAACAATCCGGCCAAGGCACGGACGGTGTGCCCCATCGCACCTAAGTGCACGGGGACATGTGGCGCGTTGGCGATCAGCGTTCCGTCGCCCCGGAACACCGCGCAGCTGAAATCGAGTCGCTCTTTGACGTTCACGCTGACCGCGGTACGACGCAGCACTTCTCCCATCGCATCGGCAATACTCTGCAACCGTCGGGCGACGATCTCCATCTGCACCGCTTCGCCGGCACTCTGACCCGCTTCGCTTTGGGAATCCCCCTCGGACACTGTCGTTTCGCAAAGCGCCAGTGTGATCGCTCCATCGTCACAGACGACGCCCTCCCAATTCGGCTCGACGATCAGCGTCGACTGGTCACTGACCACGATGCTGCCCGGGGCGATCGTCTGACCACTGGAAAGCTGATCGCGATCGAGCAGTTTGAATTGGCACCAGCGACCGCGATGAAACACGGCCGTCGTTTCCGGGTCGTCGCGGCGGGGTGATCCGCCCGCATCTTGTTCGTCGGCATCTCGTCGGTCCGGCTTGCTCGGGTCGCCGGCCAACCATTGCTCGGCATGCGGTGACAGGCCGCCGGTCGCTTCGCATCGCAGACTGACCAGTTCGATGGGATGGCCGTCGCGGCGGTACCCGAATCGGTGTTGATGTTCGTGGTGAAACCGATCGGACAAGGACTGCAGGATCCGCTCGGGTGAATCTTCGACCGTCAGCGGAATCGAGGCATCCGTGCCCACGTAGCGACAGTCGCATTCCAGACGCGTCTGCACCGATTTCGGTTGGTCGTGTCGCAGCGAATCGATCGTTTGGGCGATCAGGTCATCGGCCGCGGCCTGGAAGTCGGCTGCGCTGACCTGATCGAGTCGGCGATAGATCCCGACCGTTTCAATGCGTCCGCTGGTGGCGACGCCCATGCCCACGGCGCTCAACACACTCGCGCGGGGATGATCGACGATCCGGCGGATGCCCAGCGCATCGGCGACGCGGCAAATCAGTTGCGCCGCGGCGCCGCCGAATCCGACCAACGCGTGGTCGCGGACATCGACACCGCGTGCCGTGGTGATCGCGCGGACCGCTTCGGCCATGTGGGTGACCGCGATGTCCAAGAACCCTTCGGCGAGCGATTCGATCGTCTCCGGAGCGGCGGGCATGCGTGACGCGACGTGCTCGATCCGTTCGCGCGAGGCGGTCGGCAGCAGGGGAAACGGGAATCGATCGACGCGCAATCGCCCCAGTAAGACGTTGGCATCGGTCACCGTCAGCGGTCCGCCGCTGCCGTAACAAGCCGGTCCCGGTGCCGCGCCGGCGCTGGACGGACCGACCACCAATCGTCCGCCTTGGAAGTCACAGATCGATCCTCCGCCGGCCGCCACCGTGTGGATGTCCATCATCGGAGTCATCACCCGCAGGTCGGCGATGCGGGTTTCATAGCGACGTCCGACCTGGCCATCGAAGCGGCTGACGTCGGTGCTGGTTCCGCCCATGTCCAATCCGATCGCCAGCGGGCATTGATGGGTCTGGGCGACGTGGCGGAGTCCGACGACGCCGCCGGCCGGTCCGGAAAGGACGCTGTCCCGCCCGCGAAATTCTTCGTGGCCGACCAGGTTCCCACCGCTGGTCATCAATTGCAGCTGGCACGTCGACCCGCCGAATTGACGGCGGACGCGCGCGACGTAGGCCGACAGGATCGGATTGAGATAGGCATCCAGCGTGGTGGTTTCGGCGCGCGCGACCAGCTTGATCAACGGAGCCACCTCGCTGGATCGGCTGATTTCGGCAAACCCGACGCGCCGCGCGATTTGTTCCACCGCGATCTCATGCGCCGGATTCCGATGAGCGTGCATCAAACAGATCGACAGGGTTTCGATCCCCGCGTCGAACAACGCCTGCAATCCGGCCGCGATTTCGTCTTCATCGATCGCGATCCGCTCCCGGCCGTCGGCGTCCATCCGGGCCCGGATCTCGAGCGTGCTTTCGGCCAGCGGGGGAGCTTTGACGAAGGCGAGATCGAACAGCTCGGGGCGATCTTGTTCGCCGATCCGCAGGACGTCCCCAAACCCTTCGGTGACGACCAGGCCGGCCGCCGCGCCGCTGCGTGTCAACAGCGCGTTGGTGCCGCGGGTCGTCCCGATGCGGGCCGTCATCGGGGGCATCGGATCATCGATGGGAACCCCGGTCAACAATTGAGTGGCCAGCACCGGGGCTTCACGCCGGCAATCGATCTCGACGATCGCACCGGGGGAAAGCTGGCTGGCGATTTCGGCATCGACGTCGGCCAACGCCACGGTTGCCGTGGCCGAGTCGTAGCCGCGGATGTCGCCGATGCGATGATGAATCCCCTCGACCAGCCATTCGAGTTTCGCCGAGCGGAAGAAGTGGTCTGGTAGCCGTCCGGCGGCCAGCCCACCGAGTAGTTCGTCGGGGATCTGGATCCGCACCGTCGTCTCATCCGGCACGTCGGTGACGCGGCAGCGGATCAGCCCGGTCGACAACACTTTGATGCAACCCGAGTGGGACGCTCCGGCCGGGTCGGTCCAAACCGCCAGACAATCCGTAAACGTCCCTCCGACATCGGCGCAAACAGAAAGGGTGTGCAGCGACATATGAAACGAGTGCTCCGTCAACTTTTTGATTTAGGGTGCCGCGGAAAAAGGTCAGGCTGTAACTTGCGGAACGATGAAACGATTACTGGGCCCACGGATGGCAGCGCGAACCCACGGATTTCTTGCACCCTGTCATCCGTGGGTTCGCGCTGCTATCCGTGGGTGTTATTTGCGATGGATAGCCCGGTAAGCTTTCTGGAGTGCTACCCCAAAATTAAATGTAGCCAGAGCACTAGGTGCATTGCGAGCATGAAAGAGGAGAGCGATTGCCGGCAGTGTCGATCGCGACGTGGACCAGGCCGAAAGCCTGGTCCAAGGAAGATCAGCGATTGAACAGGGCCAAGCAGTCCGTGATGTGTTTCTCGTCGATCAGTGCGACGACGATGTCACCGGGTTGCAATTGATCGCCGGCGGTGGGCATGCGGACAAAGCTGTCGCGTTGGATGGCGGTGATCAGGCAGCGGCCGGCCAGGGGCAGATCGGCGAGTGTGGCTTCGGTCACGCGTGCCCCTTCGACGACCTCCAGCTCATACACCGCAATTTTTCCATTGGGCAATCGGCTCTGGCTGATCACGGCACCCTCGTTGAGGAACCCGAGGATCTGGCGGGCGCCGACATCACGTTCACTGACGACGTGATCGATCCCCAGTTTTCCAACCACGTTGGCGTAATCCGGGCGTCCGACCACCGCCATCACGCGCCGCGATCCCAATTCACGAGCCTCGACACAAGCCATGATGTTGCTTTCGTCGCTGCCGGTGCAGGCGACGAAATAGTCGGCCGAGCCCCCGCCCTCGTCTTCGAGCACACTGCGTCGATTGGCATTGGCGTGCACGATGGTGCACTTGGGCAGCAGTTTGGCCAGTTGTTCACAGCGGTCTTCGTCGTACTCCAGCAACGTGATTCGATAATCGCTGGTCGGCAGCGCGCGTGCGATGTGAAATCCGATTTCACCTCCGCCTGCGATCAGCACGCTGCGGCGTTTGCTGCGTTTGGTCGACGACGCGAACAGTGGGCGACTCCGATTCACCGCCGACGGCATCCCAATCAAACTGACCCGGTCACCGACGTGCAGTTCGTCTTCGCCGCTGGCCAACCACAAGTCCCCATCGCGTTCGATCGAACCGATCCGAACCGACCCCGGCATTTTTAAATCACGTAACCGCTGATCGGTCGCCTGCGATTTCGCTTCCACTTCCGTCTCGTAGACTTCCAAATGCCCACGGGCAAAGTGTTCCAAGGGGATCGCGTCGGGGTTTCGGATCGCACGGGCCAATTCAAACGCGCTGAGCTGTTCCAAGCTGAGTAGCGCGTCGATGCCGAAATGACTCTGATAGTCAAACGTGCTGGAGTCGCGGAACGCGGGCGCATAGACTCGGGCCAGGCTGCGTCGGGCGCCGAGGGCTTTGGCCATGCTGGCGGCAACCACGTTGGCTTCGTCGTCTCCGGTCACCGCCAAACAGATGTCCGCGCTGCAGACATCGGCTTGAAACAAAATCGTGCTTTGGGCCGCACTGCCCTGGATCGCGCGGACATCCAACTCGCTGTTGATCTGACGGACCCGTTCAGGATCGATGTCGATCACGGTCACGTCATGCCGACGCCGACACAACATATCCGCGATCCAATGTCCGACGGTTCCCGCACCCAACGTCAATACGCGCACTAAACCATCCAGTTGATCAGTAAGAGGATGACAAAAATGATCGCCATGAAACCGGTGATCCAACGAGCGGTATAGAACGCGTGCTTGAGGATCGTCTGGGTGTCCTCATGACGTGTCGCGCCGAAGACCAGGGAGATCGAAATGATCAACGGGACATAATACATCAAGTACGTCGGAGAGATCGAAATCATGCCTTGGCCTCAGTGGTCGGGGCGCTGCTTTCCTGGGGGATGACGCTAGCGGACCCGCCGGCGTCTGGTTGCTCCGAATCCGGCTGTCGTTCGCAATCGCCGTCCTCGTCGTCTTTCTTTTTGCGTCCGCTGATCGGCACCGCGAGTGGGCCGGCATAGGCGTCGTAGATCACCAGAATGTTCAACAGCCCGGCGATCATCGTGTACCAGGTGCCCATTTCGTATCCCGCACCGTACGTCGCATACCATGCCGAAACCTCATCGGTGCGATCTTCGATGACCGGTCGATGGGGCGGCGCCATGAACCCGCCCCACAGCGGTTCGTAAGACCGCGACGTGACGCCCTTGTCGGTCATCTTTCGCATGCGGTTGCCTTGGATCAGTGCCGGCAACGCCGCGGCACCCACGCCGGCTTGCAAGATGTAGTGCCAACGCCGGTCACCGGGTTGCCAGGACGCATAGACCACATGGCCGCCGCCGAGCGCAAATCCCAGCATCCAGGTGGTCAAGATGCAGACCAAATACAGACTGCCCTTGGTGTGACGGCCTTGGTAGAAATGCCCCGCACCGGGGACCAGCCAAGCTAAGAATGCAGCAAGAGACCTGTTCTTCAGATCAATGCGTTCGGTATCGACTTGGATAACGTTTGCGCTGGAGGCCATGTTTGATCGCGTTGACGTGGGATGGATCGTCAAACGAATGCGTCTGACGGCCGTGTTGGGGGTGTAGCGGCTTGGGGGGATTCGGCCGGGCGAACTCACCGCGAGGCAGTTGATTTCTGCCCCCGGGGCGAACGGGGGTGGATTTGCTCGGTGCTGCATTTTGCGGGAAAGTCTTTCCCAGCGATAGCCGAGTCGATCGCGATGCGGGGACGCCCCCTGGGAGTGGATCTGCCGTCCGATTCGATGTTGACGCCCCGGACGCCCAATTGGTACCCAAGGCTGAGATTTGGTGTTTGCGCACCAACGTCACAACGTCGACGGACAAAATCCCTGATTCTTTGGATTGTAAAATCGCGATATGGAAGCCTCAAACCCGACCGCACGGAAAACAAACGCTTGCCCGACTCCTTCCACTTTCCAAACTTGCCAATTCCGACGGCAGAGTGACGGGGCCGGCGTGCAGAGCTTATTCGCAAACCCGTTGCGGATCTTGGCCTTGTTAGCCTGTGCTTCGTTGGCGGCCGGCTGCGGAAGCCAGTCCACCGACGTCGCCGATGCGCAGCGTCCCGGTCCCGAAACCCAGATCAACGCCGAATCGGACCAAGTGCAGCCGGCCGAGGTCGTCAGTCAGCTGCTCGATCGCGTCCGTCGGGGCGGACAAGAGGCCAGTTCCAACGAACTGCTGACCAAACTCGCCCAACAAGAGCTGACGCGAATCGGCCGCCCGTTTCAGTTCCCCGGTTCACCTGACACCCGATTCGAAGTCCGCCAAGCCTTTCCGGTCCCAGACCAAGATGACGCTGTTTGGGTGCATACCTTCCTGACCGAACCGATTGATTCCGGCGAAAACTTCCAATACGAAGTCGTCTGGACGCTCCGCAAAGAAATCGCGGGCTGGCGGGTCAGCGGATTCGTCATCGACCAGGGCGAGGGCATGGAACCGTTGGAATTCGATTTCGAAAACGGGGACGAAATGGAAGCTCGTTTGGCGGCATTGGAACAGGCAGAGGGGCCTGTCAATCGCTAAGCGGACCACCGAAAGCGCAAAATCGGAACCTGAACCGCCCACTTTGGGAAAAATAGGCAATCTTTTCTTGCCACTATTTGCGCCCTTTGGCTCCAGACCCGGCGTGACAAATTGACCTACATGCCACCCTGGAGAGTGGTGTCGGTTGGTGCTCTAGCTCGCCGATAAGCTCGTGATACGCCGGTTTTCTCGGCTTTTTTGCAAATCGGAAGCCGTCGGGCCTAAAACCCGGGCGACCTCGTCGGGCAACCTCCGCGACAGATTTTCTGTCTTGTTTCGGGGGTTGGTGCGATTGACACGGGTCTAGCCAAAGTTACTTTATCCACGAAATCACGTGGTCCGCAAACATTCCGCAAAGCACCTATCTTGCGTGTTCGGAAGTTTCGGTGATGGTCACCGACGCTGGAACCAACGGGGGAGCCTGGATATGGCTTCTGATTTGAAAAAGTGTGCGTAGAGGATCGCACCAAAAAATCCGAAACACTTGGGAGAAAACAATGAATCGGAATGTGGTCAGCGGGATTGCCGCGTTTGCACTTTTGGTGGGTGCGGCTCTCGCCATGAATGAATCGTCGGCTTACGCTGGCAACTGTGGTGGTGGACTGTTCTCGAAGCTGCACGCGAAGAATGCGTGTGGTGGAGGACTGTTGGCCAAGCTCAAGTCCCGTAGTGCAGATTGCTGCGCTCCGGAACCTGTCTGCTGCGAACCGGCACCGGTTTGCTGCGAGCCGGCACCAGTTTGCTGCGAACCAGCACCCGCTTGTGGTGGCGCCAGCCGTCCGAAGCTGTTCGCACGTCTGTGTGCAAAGCTGAAGGCCCGCAAGAGCTGCTGTGCTCCCGAGCCCACCTGCTGCGAACCGGCACCTTGCTGTGCTCCTGAGCCGGCACCGTGCTGTGCTCCTGAGCCTGCACCTTGCTGTGCTCCCGCACCGACCCCTTGCTGTGCACCTGCACCGACTCCTTGCTGTGGAGCACCGGCACCGTGCAACGCATGTGGCGGAGCTGTCGTCTCGGCAGCAGCACCGTGTGCTGCTTGTGATGGCGGCGTCGTCGTCGAAGCACCGGCTGTCGAAGCTGCACCTGCTGCTGCTGAAGCAAGCGCCAGCGATGCACCGCCTGCTCCGACTCCGGACGCAGACACCAACATCTAAGCTCGAACCTTTACGAGCCTAAACATCAGGCCCGATGCTGCTTCAACGCGGCATCGGGCTTTTTTTATGCCTTCACCCGACCAGTTTCTTGATCACCGTTCCGTGCACGTCGGTCAGTCGGAACGGGCGACCGGCAAAGGTGAACGTCAATCGTTCGTGGTCGATGCCCAGTTGGTGCAGGATGGTCGCCTGGATGTCATGGACGTGAACGGCATCTTCGACCGGATGAAATCCCAGGTCGTCGGTTTTGCCGATCGTTTGTCCGGCCCGCACGCCACCGCCTGCCATCCACATCGTGAACGCTTGCGGGTGATGGTCGCGACCGAGTGATCGGCCCAGCGCGGCGCTGGCTTCCACCATCGGTGTGCGTCCGAACTCGCCGCCCCACACCACCAGTGTCTCATCGAGCATCCCGCGTTGCTTTAGATCCTTGACCAACGCGGCGCAACCCTGGTCGGTCGCCTTGCACTGGCTCTTCAGCCCGCCTTCGACGTTGCTGTGATGGTCCCAGCCGGAATGGTACAGCTGGATGAATCGGACACCGCGTTCGGCCAAGCGGCGGGCGAGCAAGCAATTCTTGGCGAAGGAACCGGTGTCCTCTCGTTTGGTGCCGTACATCGCCAGCGTCTCGTCCGACTCGCCGGAAAAATCCATCAACTCCGGCGCCCGTGTCTGCATCCGATACGCCATTTCATAGGACTCGATCCGCGAACGAATCCCATCGACGGCCAGGGATTCCATGCGGCGACGATTCAAATCGCTGACCAGATCCAACGTCGCGCGCTGGGTCTGGCGACTGATCCCCGCGGGGTTGGCCACGTGCAGAATCGGATCGCCGCTGGTGCGAAACGCGACGCCCTGGTGTTCGCCGGGCAGAAATCCGTTGCTCCACATCGCCGCCCCGCCGGACAGGTTTCCGCCGCTTTTCAAGACCACAAAACCGGGCAGGTCGTCGGCGTCGCTGCCCAACCCGTAGGTCAGCCAGGACCCCATCGCCGGGCGCCCGGGAATGGGGCTGCCGGTGTTGACGAAAATCTGTGCCGGCGCGTGATTGAATTGGTCGGTGTGCACGCTGCGGATGAACGCGACGTCGTCGGCGATCTCGCCCAGGTGCGGCAACGGCTCGGCGATCTGGGCTCCCGATTGGCCGAAGCGGTTGAATTTGAAGCGGGGCGACAAGACGGCTGCCCCGGGCTGGATGAACGCGTACCGCTGTCCGGCGATCACCGACGGCGGGATCGGTTTGCCTTCCAACTCGACCAGTTTGGGTTTGTGATCGAACAGGTCCAACTGGCTGGGCGCACCGGCCATGAACAAATAAATCACCCGTTTGATCTTGGCCGGGTGATGCAGCCCGGCTGACGCGGACGCGGGTGTGGGGGAATCCGCAGCCGACACGTCACGTGAGAGCAGCGATGCCAGGGAGATCTTTCCCAGCCCGATTCCGCAGGCGCCGAACAGTTGTCGGCGTGTGAGTTCTTTCAGGTTCATGGTGTCGTGATGGCTTCGTCGGTGTTCATCAGCGCCCGGGCGACCAGCATCCAAGGTCGCTCGTGCTCGGATTGGCTTCGGTAAAACGCTAGGATCGCGTCCAGTTCGCCTTCACGGGGCTGGCGGACCAGCACACGGCGGAACAGGTGTCGGGCGATGTCACGCGGCTTGGCGTCGCTACCGGACTGTTTCGCATCGCGAACCGCAGCGTCGGCAAACCCCTCGGCGATTTCCAAGTACATCTGATCGTTGAGCAGCGTCAACGCTTGCAGCGGCGTCGTGCTGCGATCGCGCCGGGCGATGCACAATTCGCCCGACGGGGCATCGAACGTTGTGTACGCGGCAAACGGAGCGGTGCGTTTGCTGTAGGTGTACAGCGATCGTCGGTAGCGGTCGGCCCCAGTCGATGTCGGCCACGCCGTGTTTCCATAGGCCATTTGTACGACCGACTCGGGCTGGGGCGGATAAACGCTCGGGCCGCCGATCTGTCGAGACAGCAACCCCGAACCGGAAAGGAACGCGTCTCGAATCCGTTCGGCGTCGTACCGGCGATAGGGAAACACCGACAGCAACCGGTTGTCGGGATCCGCCGATGGGGGCGTTCCGATCGATTGGCGGTAGGTCGCCGAGAGCACGATTTCTCGGTGCAGCCGTTTGATCGACCAACCGATCCCGTCGACCGACGTGTCGCGCAGTCGGACGTCCAGGTAGTCGAGCAACTCGGGGTGCGAGGGCGACTCGCTTTGCGTGCCAAAATCGCCGGCGGTCCGCACGATGCCGGTGCCGAAGAATTCACGCCACGCCCGATTTGCCGTCACGCGTCCGACCAACGGGTTCGCGTCGCTGACCAACCACTGCGCCAATTCCAGCCGATCGCGCGGGCCGTCTTCGGGATCGGTCGCAAAAAATTCCGGCACCGCCGCGTCGACCGATTCCTTGGGCTGCAAGTACTCGCCGCGATGGCGTCGCCGGGTCACGCGTCGATTGCTCTCCGGCCGCTCCTGCATCACCAACGTGCGAACATCATCGGGGATCTGATTTCGCAAACGGTCGATCGGCTTGCGATGCTCGGCCATCTCGTCGGCCCCCCGCAAGAACTCCAGGGCCAAGTCCTGTTTTAATTTCGGTGAGACCTGGCCCGACGTCTTGGACGCAAGCCATTGACGTTGCAGGTCGCTGGAGATCTGCATCGCTTGGGGATGCTCGTCGGTCGTCACGTCGATGCGAAAGCGGCCCAGTGCGGCAACATAATGACGCTCAAAGAGCATCTCCAGCGACCAGGCTTGGTCCAACCGCAGCGGCGGATCCAGGGGGATGACCAAGCGGTGCGTTTGGCCGGCGTCGCCGGGGATCGACCAACCGGTCGATCCGTCACCGTCAAACAGATTGCCCGGAAAGGTTTTGCCGTTGCCCGGTTTTGCACCCGGGACCGACGTCGTGCCGACAGCGAGTGTCACGGGGGTTTCGCCGATGGACATCTCCAGTTCGCTGAGAAAGAAATCACCGCGTCGACCTTCGTAGAAGGCCAGCCCCGGCCCCTTGGCCGGCAGCATCGGGTGCGACAACGCTTCGATGCGAATCGCCGTGATCGGTTTGTCGGAATCGATGGCCGGCATTGTCAGTGAATACACGTCGCGTTTGGTTGCGTCGCCCGAGGCTAGCACCGATCCGTCGTCTAAGACCGCCAGCGTGGGCATCGTCGATTCCATTTGATCCGGCGCGACTGTCTGCCAATCCGATAGCTGCTCCAGACGCTCGGCTTGCCACTTCGCCCACGCGGCCTGAAGCGTCGCGTCGCCGTCATCGGCCAACAGCACGCGTTTGACGATGTCGTGTTCCGTCGCCGTGATCCGCCGCTGGATCGATTCACGTTGCTCGATCACCGCCGGGGGATCCGCGTTGAGTTCCGGTTCATCGGCATTGTCCATCAGCGCCATCAACGCGTAGTAATCCGTGTGCGTCAACGGATCGTATTTGTGCGTGTGACACTGGGCGCATCCGGTCGTCAATCCCATCCAAACGGTTCCGGTCGTGGCGACACGATCCACCATGGCATAAAACCGATACTCCAGCGGGTCGATGCCGCCCTCTTCATTGAGCATCGTGTTGCGATGAAATCCCGTCGCGATACGCTGCGACCGGGTGGCATCGTCAAGCATGTCACCGGCCAACTGTTCGATCGAAAACGCGTCATACGGCTTGTCGGCATTGAGCGCATCGATCACCCAGTTACGGTAGGGCCAGATCGTACGTGGGCGATCTTTTTCGTAGCCATTGGTGTCGCTGTAACGGGCCAGGTCCAACCAAGATCGGGCAAACCGTTCGCCGTACTCCGGTGAGGCCAGTAGGCGATCGACCAGTGCTTCGTAGGCATCAGGCCGGTCGCTGTCGACAAACCGGTCGACCTCCTCCGGCGTCGGGGTGGTCCCCAGTAAGTCCAAATAAACGCGACGAATCAGCGCGACGGGATCGGCCTCGGCACTCGGCGACAACCCGTTCTGTTCCATCCGGTGAAGCACGAAGCGATCGATCGGACCGCGACACCAGCCGGGATTCTCAACCGCCGGCAGCGACGGTTCGGCCGCCGGCTGAAACGACCAATGCACTTCGTACTGGCCGCCCGAATCGATCCACCGGCGGAGCGTCGCGATCTCGGCTTCACCGAGCGGCGGGTGCCCGTCCGCCGGCGGCATCCGCAGGTCCTCGTCGTCACTGGTCACGCGCAGGATCAGTTCGCTGTCCTCCGCCGCACCCGGTTTGATCGCCTGGTAGCCGCCCAGGTCTTGCCGCGAACCGGCTTGGGTGTCCAACCGTAGATCCGCCTCGCGCGTGCCTTCATCCGGCCCGTGGCAAGTGAAACAGTGCTTGGCGAGAATCGGCCGCACGTCACGATTGAAGTCAACGCGATGGACGTCGGCCTGACCAGAACCGGACGAATCAATCGGTTGGGCGTCGGCCGCGACGAGCCTGCCCGCGGCACAGACGAGCGTGCTCGCGGCACAGACCAGCACGCATAGGGTCAGCCGACGCAGCGGGGACAACAAGCCAGCGGGAGACGAACACGTCATCGAAAGAGTCATGACCGGCGGGGGGAGGTGGAAGGGAATTCGTCTCCTCCAGTATAGCCGATCAACTAGGATCGCCGATCAGCTCTCAGCCGTCGGCCGGCTTGTTGTCGTCCTGAAACTCGGGCAGCAGGATTTCCTGGTCGCCGAGGCCCCCCGAATCACCGTCCTCTGCTGAAACGCTCTTGCCTGGCGAATCACTCTTGCCCCCGGCCACTGATTTGCGTCCCGCCTCGACGCTGCGTTCGGGGCCAACGCTGCGTTCCGGGTCAATGACGATTCCCGATGCCTCGCGGGCGGCCACCGCTCCGCTGAAGATTTCGTAACCGACCAGGGCGATCATGCCGGCCAACAGCGGCAACCAATAGTAGAGCACACGGAAGATCAGCACCGACGCCAACACGGTGTCGCCGACGGTTCCTTTCAGCAAGGTCAGCAAGATGACTTCCAGCACTCCCAATCCCCCTGGGACCTGGGTCATCATCGCGACGCCGATCGCCACCAAGTAGGCGGCCAGCACTTGAGCAAACGGGACCACCGAATCACCGGGCAAGACCAGGTACAACGCAGTCGCTGAGATCAGCAAATCGACCGCCGCCACCGACGCTTGGACGAACATCAATCCCGGTCGCGGCGGACGAAGATGGAGTTCGCCGATCGGCCAGGGTTTTCGCCACAAAAAGCAGACCAGCGAATAAAGGATCGCCAGCGAGATCAGCACGACGCCCAACGTCTGCGTCGCGAACGGCAACGTCACATCCGGGGGGAGTTGGATGGGCACCCAGATCAGCACCAGCCCGCCGAGAAACCACCATCCGCTCCAGAACGTCAGCCCGACCACCGAGATCAACGCGACGATCTGGCCCGCTGGCAGTCCCCACTGGGAATAAAACCGGAACCGAATCGGCGCGGCCGCCAACAGCGTGCCCAGGTTATTGCCGAGGGAGAATCCGGAGATCGAGACCAGGGCGATCCGTCGCAGCGGCAGCGAGCGTGCGACATAGCGCAGCGCCAAAATGTCATAGGCGATCAGCAACCCGTAGTTGAGCGCGATCAAAAACGCCGCGATCACGATCTGGCTGGCAGGCACACCGGTCAATCCACGAACAAATTCGTCCCACGTGATTTGATGGGCTTCGCGAATCAGCAACCGCACCGCCAATGCGAACAACGCAATCGCGAGCACCGGACCGGCATATTTTCGGATGCGTTTTTTAGGCAAGGGTCAGGAACGCCAGGAGGGGGAACGTCGCGTCGGGCCATCGCCCCGTCGCGTCGGCGGCGGGCTTGGGTGAAATCGGTCACGCCCGAATTGTCCCCGCCGGCCGCTTGAGGACAACCCCGTGATTTACCAAGAATCCTCGGCCGCCTATGGTAGTGCACTGCAAGTTTTGGTCAGCCTCCTTTCGGCAAATCTCCGCAAGCCTCCCTTTTACAACGCAAGCTCATGAAGACGGTCCGACACGAATTAGTTGTCCTCGGCGGTGGCCCGGCCGGTTACGTCGCCGCCATTCGCGCCGCACAGCTGGGATTTGATACCGCGTGCATCGATGAAAATGCTCAATTCGGCGGGACCTGCGTGCGCGTCGGTTGCATCCCCAGCAAAGCGTTGCTGGAATCGAGCCACCTGTACGAAGAGGCCAAGCACCGCTTCCAAGAGCATGGGCTGAAAATCGGCTCGCTCGACCTCGATCTCGCCGCGATGATGGATCGCAAAACGAAGATCGTCGACACGCTGACCGGCGGGATCGACATGCTGTTCAAGAAGCAGAAGGTGACGCCCTACCACGGACGTGGCAAGCTTCGCGATCTCAATTCGATCGTCGTCCAGGGCGAAGAACCGGTGGTGATCGAAGCCGACCGGATCCTGCTGTGCCCGGGGAGCGTCCCGGCCACCTTGCGGGGCGTCGAAGAAGACGGCGACCGCATCGGTAACAGCACCACCGCGCTCAGCTTTCCCGAAGTCCCCGAACACCTGGTCGTCATCGGCGGCGGCTACATCGGCATGGAACTCGGCAGCGTCTGGAATCGACTCGGCAGCCAGGTCACCGTGCTGGAAGCGTTTGACCGGATCTTCCCCGGCATCGATTCCGAACTGGCAAGCATCGCGCTCCGCACGTTCAAGAAACAGGGTTTCAAGTTCCAGCTGAAGACCTTCGTGCAGTCGGCACGTGTCAAGGGCGACAAGTGCGTCGTCGAAGTCAAAGACGGCGACCCGATCACGTGCGACCGTGTCTTGCTGGCCACCGGCCGACGCCCCGCGACCGATTCGATCGGGCTGGAATCGATCGGACTGGAAACCGACCGCCACGGCTTCATCCCCGTCAACGAAAATTTTGAAACCTCCGTCGAAAACGTTTTCGCCACCGGCGACTGCATCGGCGGCGCCATGCTCGCCCACAAAGCGATGGAAGAGGCGGTCGTGTGCGTCGAGCGGATGGCCGGCATGCAGACCCATCTGAACTATGACGTCATCCCCGCGATCGTGTACACGCATCCGGAGATCGCCAGCGTCGGAAAGATGGAAGACGAACTCAAGGAAGCCGGTGTCGCCTACAACAAGGGCGTCTGTCCCTTCGGCGCCAACGGCCGCGCCCGAACCCTGGGCGAGCCCGATGGCCGCGTCAAGATCCTGGCCGATGCCAAGACCGACCGCGTCTTGGGCGTCCACATCATCGGCGCCCGGGCCGGCGACATGATCGCCGAAGCCGCCGCGGCGATGGAATACGGTGCCAGCAGCGAAGACATCGCGCGAACCTGCCACGCCCACCCGACGCTGGCCGAAGCGATGCACGAAGCCGCACTGGCCGTCGACAAGCGCGCCATCCACACGGCGTGATCGACCGTTTTCTGATGATCTCCGTTTCGCTGCTCCGCAGCGAAATGGGCGGCTAAAGCCTGGACACCAGCGCACGTTGATGTCTAGCCTTCAGGCGACTCCTGCTCGCTGCTCCGCAGCGAAATGGGCGGCTAAAGCCTGCACACCAGCGCGTGTTGGTGTCTAGCCTTCAGGCGACTCCCACTCGCTGCTCCGCAGCGAAATGGGCGGCTAAAGCCTGGACACCAGCGCGTGTTGGTGTCTAGCCTTCAGGCGACTCCCACTCGCTGCTCCGCAGCGAAATGGGCGGCTAAAGCCTGCACACCAGCGCGTGTTGGTGTCTAGCCTTCAGCCGACTCCCGCTCGCTGCTCCGCAGCGAAATGGGCGGCTAAAGCCTGGACACCAGCGCACGTTGATGTCTAGCCTTCAGGCGATTTCCGCTCGCTGCTCCGCAGCGACACCGACCGCTACAGCCCCACGGCACTCATCAGATCCTTGGCCGCAAACGGCCGCGCCGCGGCGAAGGCTTCCGCGGCCGCGATGCCGGCGATCGAACCGGTCATCACCGCCGCAGCGCGAATCCGCTCGTCCATCGCGTGCTTGTGCGCGAATTGACTGTGGTAACACTGCATCGATGCGATCTTCTGTTCCAGCGTCTCGCCGATGTCGACCAGAATGTGAAACGGATTTCCCGCCAACGTCATCGGCTCAATCGCAAGCCGAAAGTAAAGCTGGCGTTCGATCTGATGAACCGGCAACCCGTCAAAGTGCTCCTCCCATTTGGTCAGCCGACTGTAAAAGACGGCGGCATCGGTGATCAGCATCGTTTGGAAATGATCCGGCGATGCCATCGGCGTCTTGTCGCCAAAACCGATCACGATGCGAGGCCGATAGCGACGAAAGACTTTCGCCAATGCGACCCGATGCTCGAAGCAATCCAACAGACGACGATTGGGAAGGTCCAGTTGAATCCGCACGACCGCGCCCAGTACGTTTGCTGCCGCCTCGGCTTCCTTCATCCGCGCCTCCGGACCGTCGCTGTACGGCGTCGGCTCTCCATCGGTCAAATCGACGATCCCGACCCGATGCCCCGCCGCGGCAAGCTTGGCCAACGTCCCACCACACGCGACTTCGACGTCGTCGGGATGTGATCCGACGGCTATCACATCCAACGGTTCGGGGCTGGTGCCGGTCTGCGGTTCTTTCATGATCAAACCATAACGCGAAACGCTTGTTGAAGCGACATGCGTTCCAGGGGCGCGATCAAGGTCGCCAGCGGCTCGTGACGCCGGACATCGGTCGGCCGGCGGGGAACGTCTTTCCAAACCCAGCGGTCGTCGCTCGGCTGCCGGTCAAAGTCGGTGGCATCCACACGGCGATCGGTTCGCGCAAACAGCACGCGTTTGAGAAACGTGTGGTCCGACGGAAAAACGCCGGCGTGATCCAGCGCGATCTGTTCCACACGACGAATCCAATCCGCCGATCCGTCAAACATCGAACAGGGCTCATTCAACGTCGCGCCCCACGCCCGCTCGACCAATTCCATCGAAGCACTCCAACGCGGGTTGACCTCCAACAGCGTGACCGTGTCGTGTCGCAGCACCACGTCGATGTTGAAAGGACCGACGAGCGGCGAAAGGCAACAGAAGGCGTCGCCGAGTCGACCGAGCGCGTTCACCAGCGCGACGTTCAAGGGGATCGGACCGAGCGCCCCGGCGAACACGAACGGATACGGCCCGATTCGTTTTTTCAATAGCCGGCACACGCCCAGCAACTTCGCCCGGTCTCCCAAGCCGAAAAAGCTTGCCCCGCAGACGCGGCCGCGAACGGGCCGCTGCAAGATCGCCCCGGCGGGAATCTCTCCCACGCCCTCGCCGTAGGACACACCCAGGCCGCCGGAACTGCCGCGACGCTTGACCAGCCAACCCGGGGACGCCGCGCCCGCACAGCGTGTCTCCGGCAACCGCACGGCCGCGCGGGCGGCCAAGTCCCTCAGAAACTCGGGGCGGTCACAGGTCAAGAACTGCTCGGGAGAAACGCCCCAGAACGACCGCTGAGTTGGACCGATCCAGCCGTAGCCTCGCTCAAGCCCGCCCACGAGCGCAATCGGTGCCCGTTCGGGGACGATGCGATCGAGCGGCCGCGAATCCCGGGAATCCAGGAAATCGTCCAGCTGATACCAGCGTCGGGCCGCCGCCAGCGTCTCACGGTCGCCGTAATGATCGACGGCGATCGGCGAAAAACCGGCGATTCGTGCCGATTCCGCCGCTGCCCGGACCGAAGCGCCGACCAGCACGACGGGACCACGCCGGGATCGATCAAAATCGGCCGTCCGGGGCGACTGGGAATTTTGAATTTGACCGGGTGTTTGCATCGGCGTCATGGTTTGTTAGCTTTTCCCCGACTCCAGACCCACCCCAGGCGCTCAGCGGTCCGATTGCCGGAGCGTCATGCGGGGCAACGGACATGTGTTTCCCCACCGGTCTTCGAACCAAACTTTCTTTTGAACAGGTCACTGAAATGAAGTTTTACATTGGTGAGGCCCTGGTGGGCGATGGCAACGAAGTCGCACACATCGATTTGATGATCGGCAGCAAAGACGGTCCGGTCGGCACCGCATTCGCCAACGCCCTGTCCACGCAAAGCGAAGGTCACACGAACTTGTTGGCCGTTCTGGCGCCCAACGTGGCCGTCAAACCGTCGACTGTGATGATCACCAAGGTCACTTTGAAGGGTTTCAAGCAGGTCGTGCAAATGTTCGGCCCTGCCCAAGCGGCCGTCGCCAAAGCCGTCGCCGACTCGGTTGCCGAAGGCGTCATCCCCGCCGATCAGGCCGAAGACTTGGTCTGTGTCTGCGGTGTGTTCATTCACCCCGAAGCCGACGATGACGAAAAGATCTACAACTTCAATTACGAAGCGGTCAAGCAATCGCTGGCCAACGCGATGGGCGGCAAACCGACGGCCCAAGAAATGATCGCGCAAAAGGATTCCGCGGCGCACCCGTTCAAGGGCAACTTCTAAGCACGACGCGAAACTGGCGATTCGCCCGTTCCACCTCCCGTCGCTTCGCTCGACCCTCCTGCCAAGGAGGGTGACTTCTTTATCGGTGATCCAGAACATCGCCTGCTGATCAGGCGGTGTTCGGTTCGCTCGACCGCCGGCAAATGACTGCGATTCCAAGTGGTCGGTCCATGATTGGTCGATCAACGCGACCTCTGAAACCCGCCCCCTAACCTCCGGGCAACGCATGACGAAACGCATTCTGTTTCAATTCGATTGTGATCCCCAAGCCAGCTCGTTTGATGCCGTCGTCGCCGTCGATTCCGGCGTCGACCATCTGGTTCCGTATGCGGGCGTCCAAGCGACATCGATCGAACCGCTCGTCCACGGTGCGATGTTCACCCGCGGCGGCGACGATCTCAAAAACACCGCCATCTTTCTCGGTGGCAGCGATGTCACGCTCGCCGAAACGCTGCTTCAATGCGTGACGGATGCGTTCTTCGGACCCGTTCGCGTCTCAGTGATGATGGACGCCAACGGTTGCAACACGACCGCCGCGGCCGCCGTCGTCGCCGCCGCACGACACCTGGAACTCGCCGGAGCACATGCCGTGGTCCTCGGTGGCACCGGACCGGTCGGCCAACGGGTCGCACGCTTGCTGGCCAGCGACGGCGCATCGGTCACGCTGACCAGCCGGTCGTTGGCGCGCGCCCAAGAGGCTTGCGACCGAGTCGCCCATGACGCCGGCGAGAACATTGCGGATCGATTGTCGGCCGCCGAATCTGGGTCTCCCGATCAAGTCGGCAGCATTCTTGCCCCCGCCAACATCGTGATCGCCTGTGGGGCCGCCGGCATCCAACTGGCCGAAAAATCCGATCTGATCGCAGCGAAAGACTTGGCGGTCGCCATCGACCTCAACGCCGTGCCCCCGGCGGGATTGGGTGGCATTGCGGTGATGGACAAAGCCAAACCGATCAGCGAAGACTCCGACGCGGTCGGCTATGGCGCGATCGGCGTCGGCGGATTGAAGATGAAGACGCACCGCGCGGCGATTCAATCGTTGTTCGAATCGAACGACAAAGTGCTCAATGCCGACGAAATCTACGCGCTCGCCAAAGCCGTCGAAAAACAATAGTCTTTCCGTGGAGGAGGCAGGACGCTTGCGTCGCATGAATGCACTGGCTGGAAGCTGGGGCTTCTCGGAATCGCAAGCTGGAAGCTTACGCCACTTTTGTTGTAGGGTTTGCTGATGTTCGATCTTGTCCTGGGGACCAACAACGCCAAGAAGCTGATCGAGTTGCGGTTGATGCTGCCGGCAGAACACTACAGTTTGCATTCGCTCGCCGAGATCCCGGATTCGATCGACGTCGAAGAAACCGGTGAAACGTTTTCTGAAAACGCGGCCCTCAAAGCGACCGAACAGGCCAAACATCTTGGCCGTTGGGTGTTGGCCGAAGACAGCGGTCTGGCCGTCGACGCGCTCGGCGGTGCCCCCGGCGTCTACTCGGCAAGGTACGCCGGACGACACGGCGACGATGAAGCCAATAACGCAAAACTGCTAAGTGAATTGGCGGACGTCCCGATGGAAAAACGGACCGCACGCTACCACTGTGAAGTCTGTTTGTCCGATCCCGACGGCAACGTGCGGATCACCACCGGCGGCGTCTGTGGCGGAGTGATCCGAACCGAACCGTCGGGAAGTGGCGGCTTCGGCTATGACCCGCTGTTCGAAATCCTCGAGTATCACAAGACGTTCGCGGAACTGGACCTGACCGTCAAACGGGCGCTCAGCCATCGCTCCCGGGCACTGCGTGAACTGTTGCCCAAACTGAGACGCCTGATCAGCCAACAGTAGCGCCAACAATAACGCCAACGCCCCCGCCCCGCTGCCGCATCAACCGCCCCCACATGCAGTGTGCTTCGTCTCGATGGACTGCTAGCAATCGGGCGCACCGGCGTGGCGCCTGAACGACCAATTCGGAACGAATCCGGACACGTCGGCGGCCGTTGATGACACCTCACCAGATTTTTCGATCGCGCGATCATCGCCCGTCAAACGGCCCGATTCTCCCGGAAAATGCTGAGTAATCGGCTGCGTTTCTCCGGAGCTTTCGCCCAGTTTCCCAAATCCGCTCAAATCATCTGATCGGCAACAACGCGTCTTTGGCATCGCTTGTGCGACATCGGCCAGTGTCACACGCATCGAAATCGTTTCGATGTTCCATCAACGATACCACTTGGAGTTCATCATGAAGAAACTGGCCCTCTATGCAGCATCCGCAGGTTTGGTCCTCGCCTCTTTCAGTGCCACGAGCAACGCGCAAGGCCCTGGCATCATTGACGGAGGCGGCGTCATCGACGGCGGCGGCGTATTCGATGCGCGTCCGAAAAGCGGAGTGATTGACGGTGGCGGAATCATCGATGGTGGCGGCATCATGGATGCAACGCCGGGCGCCGGAATCATCGACGGAGGCGGCGTCATTGACGGTGGCGGTGTGTTCGATCGTTACGACCAAGGGACGTACCGATACAACAACGGTGTCTACTCGAACCGAAACATGTATTACACGCCGGGCTACAATTCAGGCTACCGATCCTACAACGCGCGACCCCAGTACGGCTATTCGCAAGGAACGACGTACTGCACCCCGCGATACACCGCGCGACGACGCGGACTGTTCGGTCGTTTCCGCCGCTAACCCATCGAAGGCAACGCGGTGAAGCATTGACCTGGAGTTTTGGCGAACGTCTTAGCGAGCCGTCCGGTTTCGGCGCGAAAACACCTTGAAAGACCGGAGGGCTCGCGCCCTTCCGCTAACAAGAAGGCCCCAACGATGCGCTATCGCATCATGGTCACTGTCGCCCGCATGCGGGCGACAGTTTTTTTATTGCATCACCCCGCGACCAATTCGCCATCCTCGTCACCGGTGCGCATGCCCAACTGCTTCATCTTTCGATACAGGTTCGATCGATGGAGGTCAAGTTTCGATGCCGCCTCGGTCATGTTGCCGCCGCATTGGTCGATCGCCTGACGGATATGATCGATCTGGAACAGACGTGTCGACTCGGCCAGTGACGTCGGCAGATCGACACGATAGGTCCGTTGATTTCGGTCGTGTTCTTTCGACGTTGAGATCGGCGGCTGACGAAGTTCCAGATCGGGAGCGTGAATCATGTCTCCGGTCGAGAGATAACAGACCCGTTCGATCGTGTTGCGAAGCTCGCGTACGTTTCCGGGCCAATGGTGTGATAACAATGCCGTTTGCGCGGAATCCGACAGCGAGGGAACTTTGCGACCGATCTGGTAACAGAAATGATTCAGGAAATGGTCCGCCAGCAGCAACACGTCACGTCCACGATTTGCCAAGTCCGGCAGGGTCAAGGACACCACGTTCAATCGAAAGAACAAGTCTTCGCGGAAACGCTTTTCGGCAATCAATTGTTCCAGCGGTTGATTGGTCGCTGCGATCACACGGACGTCGACGGGAATCGGCACACTGCCCCCGACTCGGACGACTTCCCGCTGTTCCAGCACACGCAACAGCTTGGCTTGGCCTCCGGGACTCATGTCACCGACTTCGTCCAAGAACAGCGTGCCGCCGCTGGCGAGTTCGAACTTGCCGACGCGTGTTGCGTTGGCATCGGTAAACGAACCCCGCTCGTGCCCGAACAGTTCACTCTCCAACAAAGACTCGACCAGCGCCGCGCAATTGACCGCGATGAAGGGACCGTTCTTGCGCTCGCTTTCATAGTGAATGTGTCGGGCGACGACTTCTTTTCCGGTTCCGTTGCTGCCGAGGATCATGACCGTCAAATCGGTCTTGGCCACCTTGGTGCCGCTTTCGCGCACTGCGACGACGGCGGGGTGTGCGCCGACCAGCGGCGTGCTTCGAGCCGCGTCACGGACGAGACGATCGCGAGATTCGGTCAATGACTTTTGCGCCCGCTGGGCCTGGATCGCCACCGCCGCGTGGGTCGCCAAATCGGACAACAACAGCACATCGGAATTGTCGAAGTGGTTTTCCAGATGATTGATCGCTTCAAACACGCCGATCGTTTCACCGCGCGGACCGTTCAGTGGAACTGCGACCAACGACCGTGTGCGGAATTCCAGGGATCGATCGATCTCGCGGTTGACGCGCGCCTCGTCGTCGCTGCTGGCGTTCCAGATTTGAGGCGCTTTGGTCGCCAGCACCTCACCCACGATCCCGGCGTTGTCCGGTACGACCAACGGCCGGTCGTCGATTCCCAGGGCAGGTCGTCCGATCAGTTTTTTGCGACGCTTGTCCCACAAGAAAATGCTGGCTCGCTCGCAACCGATCAAGTCCGTCGCCGTGTCGGCGATCTGCCGCAGCAACGTGTTCTCGTCACTGGACTCCTGCAGCTGGGTTTGCTGCCACTGGGCGGCGGCCTCCAGCACGCTGGTTAACTGGGCGATTCGATGGCGGTGGCGTGCATCCAGCTCGGTTTGCGTGATCGCCGTGACCAGCAGCTGCGAGAGCCGGTCCACACGATCGGGGTCGATCGATTCGTTTTCCGACTCCAGGATCAGGCAGCCGACCATGGGAGAGGAAACAATGGCACCGCCGTCGTTGACATCGACCTGGCAGGGCACCGCCCACCAGCGGCCGTCGGTGCGGCCACCCCCGTGGTCGATCGCATCGCTGATCAGATCGATCGGCAGATCGGCCGGAACGGGCCGGTTCGAGCTGTCGCCGGACGAATCGACCCAGGCGCCGACGTGCCAACGGCCCTTTTGCTGGGTCACCAGACCGGCCGAATTCAGCCCCAGCAACGCGATGAATCGAGGGAAAAGCTGCCGGACCAACGCGGGACGACTGATCTGAGCACGCAAGGCACGGCCGATTTCGGTGGCAAACGTGATCTCGTCGAGGAGCTGGATCGGTTCGCGAGCACGAGTGGAAGAGGAGTGATTTGTCATAAAGTCCAGGTTTCGCCGTTGATGTTGGACGGTCGAGGGGCAGACCAGGTAGCATTTCATCGGGACAAGTGCCGCCGGACCGCCGTTGGCAAATAGACGAAGTCGCCTACTTCACGCTATCCTGTCCACCCCGCAGCAAAATGCGTGCGATGGTGACGCGTGACTTTTCCCTTTTCATTAGGAATACGAATCGAGATGCAATTTCAGGGTAAGAAGGGGCTTATTTTAGGGGTCGCCAACGAAAATTCGATTGCTTGGGCGATCGCACAAGAAATCATGAACGCCGGTGGCGTGTGCGGTTTCACACACCTGCCGGACCGCCCGGACGACGATCGTCAACGAAATCGACGACGCGTCTCCCAGTTGACCGACAAGTATGAAAACGCAGCTTTTCTACTACCCATGGATGCGCAGAAAGACGACGACATCCGCAGCGTATTCGAACAGACGACAAAAGAATTTGGGAAAATTGATTTTGTCCTCCATTCGATTGCATTTGCCGACCGCCAAGACCTCGGCCGCGACACCATCGAGACCAGCCGTGCCGGGTTTGCCCTGGCCATGGATGTCAGCGTGTACACCCTGTTGGCCTGTGCCAACGCCGCCAAGCCGATCATGAATCCGGGCGGGGCGATTGCGGCGATGACCTACTTCGGCGGCGAGAAATGCGTCCCCGGCTACAACGTGATGGGGATCTGCAAAGCCGCTCTGGAGGCGGCGGTCCGCTACGCCGCGTACGACCTCGGCCCGTCGGACATCCGTGTCAACGCACTTTCGGCCGGCCCCGTGCGGACCCTGGCCGGTCGCGCCGCCGGCGTCGAAGACATGCTCAAGCTGTACGACAAAATGGCGCCGTTGGGACGAAACATCACCCACCAGGAAGTCGGCCGCACCGGAGCGTTCCTGTTGAGCGACTTGAGCCAAGGCATCACCGGGGAAATCCTGCACGTCGACGGTGGGTACAACGCCATGGGAAGCCCCGGACGTCTGCTCGATGACCTCAAGTCCTAGTGCCTTGTTGTAGTTCTAAAGTGGGGTGAGCATCCTGCTTGCCCTCACCGCCCGCAGGGCGTTGGCAAGCGAGAGGCTTTTGCCGCGTTGGCTCTGACCTTCAAACTCCCTATCCTCTTTCCATTCGACCGCAAGAGATTCCATGGTTCGAACCGCAAGCACCATGTTGCCGCTGGGCACCCAAGCCCCCGATTTTTCGCTGCCCGAATGTGACGGCGGCACCGTCAGCCTGTCGGATTTGGCGGGCAAGAAAGCACTGTTGGTGATCTTCATGTGCAACCATTGTCCCTACGTCAAACACGTCGCCGATCAGCTGAAATCGCTCGGCGACGATTACTTGGCCAAGGACGTCGCCGTCGTCGCGATCAGCAGCAACGACGCCGACAAGTACCCGGACGACTCGCCCGAAGCGATGTCCAAAGAGAAGGCCGAACGGGGCTATGCGTTTCCGTATTTGTATGATGCCGACCAAAGCGTCGCCCAGGCATACGCCGCGGCCTGCACGCCCGATTTCTATCTGTTCGACGCCGATCAAAAACTGGTCTACCGTGGCCAGTTAGATTCTTCGCGCCCGGGCAGTGACATTCCCGTCACGGGCGAAGACCTGCGGGCGGCACTCGACGCGGTACTCGCCGGCGATGCCCCGAGCTCCCAGCAGCGTGCGTCGTTGGGTTGCAACATCAAGTGGAAGCCCGGCAACGAGCCCGACTACTTCAACGCCGCCGGTGCCAGCTGAGTGCTGTCTTACTTGCAGGACCTGACCCTTCGGTTGGCCGCCGGAGCAACGCGGTTGGATGAACCCGTCCGGCAGACGCATGCGGCTTGGTTGACCGCCCAGCAGCGCGGCGACGGCGGGTTCGCCGGACGTGAAGGCGGCAGCGATCCCTACTACACCGCGTTTGCGTTGCGCGGACTCTGGATCCTCGACGCCCTGACTCCCGAGATCGGTCACTCGGCGGCTGACTTTTTGCGCAGCCGGCTGAATCATCGTGAAAGCATCGTCGATTTGATCTCGCTGATTTTCGGCGCCGCGATCTGTGAAATGGCCGTCGGTGCGGAAGTCATCGGTGACGACGATCGCGATGGTGAACACGACGGTTGGATCGACAACGTGGCCGGACTCTTGGAATCACTCCGCACCGACGACGGAGGGTTCGCCAAGAGCCCCGAAGGTCGCGCCGGAAGCACCTACCAAACGTTTCTCTCGACGCTCTGTCTGGAGTTGATGGGACGGCGACCGCAGAACCCCGAACGTGTCCTGGACTTCTTGGATTCACAAGCTCACCCCGAGGGCGGATACTTGGAAATCCGCGCCGCCAAACGCGCCGGGGTGAACCCCACCGCCGCGGCGATCGGAACGTTGAAAACACTCGGCGCCATCGATCGCGTCGACCGTGAAACCACCCTCGACTTTCTGGGGGAGATGCAATCCGATGAAGGAGGCTTGACCGCCAACACGCGGATTCCGTTCGCCGATTTGCTCAGCAGTTGCACGGGCATGATCACCCTGGTCGATCTGGATGCCGTCGATGCGGTCGATGTCGCAGCCGTTCGACGCTACGCCGAATCGATGCAAGCCGACGGCGGAGGCTTCACCGGGTTTGCACTCGATCACATCGCCGACGTCGAGTACACGTTCTACGGCCTGGCAACCTTGGCGCTGACGGTTTGATCGTCACCGGTTTGGAGACCAGCAGTAGCAGTTGCTAGACTACCCGCCGATCGCCCCCGATACAGCCCTCCGGTTTCCAGACACATGACGATCCTTACTGTCGAAAACGTATCCAAGTCGTTCCCCACAGCCGGTGAGCCCCTCGAAGTCCTTCGTGACGTTTCGATGGAACTGGCCGGCGGTCAATCGATGGCGATCGTCGGCCCCAGCGGTAGCGGCAAGAGCACGCTGTTGCAGATTCTCGGAACGCTCGATCGCCCCGATGACGGCTCGGTGAAACTGGACGGCGAAGACCCCTTCGTGCTCGACGACACGCAACTGGCGCGCTGGCGAAACCAACGCGTCGGTTTCATCTTTCAAGACCACCATCTGCTGCCACAACTGTCGGTGATCGAAAACGTCTTGGTGCCTTCGCTCGCCGTCGGCCGAGCCTCGGCCGATCACATCGCGCGGGCGACCGAGCTGCTCGAAGCGGTGGGACTGATTCAACGCACCAGCCATCTGCCGAGTGAATTGTCCGGTGGCGAACGGGAACGTGTTGCCATCGCGCGGGCTTTGTTGATGCGCCCCGCACTGGTGCTGGCCGATGAACCGACCGGAAACCTGGATCGGCGCACCGCCGAGTCGGTCACCGCAGTCCTGCAAACGCTGCAAAAAGAAAACGACGCGATCCTGATCTGCGTCACCCACAGCGACGCGTTAGCCGCGGCAATGGACCAGCGTCAAGAGTTACTCGACGGCCGCCTGGTCGCAAGCTAAACCCCACTACGCCCGCTCAAATCACCCATTCCACCAAAAGAGGTGACCGACACCTTTTTCATCACTCTTCCCAATCCTCTTCGTCCTCTTCTTCATACTCCTCGTATTCCTCGTCGTCTTCTTCCTCGTCGTCGTCTTCGGCGGCGATCGCGGAAGCTGGCCGCGGTTCCTCTGACTCGTCGTCGGGTTCCGGTGGATCCAACCCCTGCATCTCGTGCCACTGTTCCAACGTCAGCAACACGTCGCGGGCTTTGCTGCCGTTGTACTGTCCGACGATGCCGTCTTCGGCCATGAAATCGATCAGCTTGGCGGCGCGGCCGTAGCCGATTCCCAGGTGGCGTTGCAACAGCGAACACGACCCGCGGCCTTCGCGAATGATCACCTCCACCGCGCTGTCGTAGATGTCCGGTCGGTCTTCATTGAGCGACGGCCCGTCGGAATCATCCTCGCTGGCGACCTTCAAATTCATCAGTTCGCCGACAAAGTTCTGCTCGCCCATGCTGCAATGGGCGCAGATCATGTCGATCTCTTCATCGCTCAAGTACGTCCCTTGGCCACGGATCAGCGTGCTCGTCCCCGGCCACAAGAACAGCATGTCGCCGTTGCCGAGCAACTTGTCGGCTCCGTTTTCGTCCAGTACAACCCGGCTGTCGGTTTTGCTGGCGACTTGAAAGCTCAAGCGGGCCGGCAAGTTACTTTTGATCAGACCCGTGATCACGTCGACGGTCGGTTTTTGCGTGGCCAGGATCAGGTGGATTCCGACGGCGCGACTTTTTTGCGCCAGCCGAATGATGTGCTGCTCCACATCCTTGCCCGCGGTCATCATCAAATCAGCCATTTCGTCGGCGATGATCACGATGAACGGCAGCTTGTCCGGCACGCTGCCGTTGTCGTCTTCGGGATCGATCTCCAAGCGACGCAGCACTTCGTCACGTCCCAAGTCGTTGAAGCTGTTGATGTGTCGGACCCCGGCGTTGGCCAACAACGAGTAACGTTCTTCCATCTTTTCGACCGCCCAAGCCAAAATCGCTTCGGCCTTGCGCATGTCGGTGATCACCGGGTGCATCAAGTGTGGCAGCTTTCCATAACCGCTCAGCTCGACCATCTTGGGGTCGATCATCAGCATCCGCACTTCGTCCGGTCGACACGTCATCAGGATCGACGTGATGATCGCGTTGAGACAAACGCTTTTACCGGTACCGGTACGTCCGGCGATCAACAAGTGAGGCATCTTGGCCAAATCGACGACCATCGGATTGCCCGAAACGTCTTTGCCCAAGAAGACCGGGATGTTCATCTTCAAGGAACGCATGTCCGACTCTTCCATCACGTCACGCAACCGAACGGCTTGACGTTTTTCGTTCGGCACCTCGATCCCCACGGTGTTCTTGCCGGGAATCGGTGCGACGATGCGGACACTGGGCACGCGCAATCCGATCGCCAGGTCTTCGGCCAAGCTGGTGATCTTGCTCAATCGCAATCCGGCTTCCAACTCGATTTCGTATTGCGCGATGACGGGGCCGGTTTCGATTTCGACGACCCGGATGTTGAAGCCGAAATCGGCAAACGTCGCTTCCAGGATCTTGGCCTTGCGGCGGACTTCGCTCAGCTGTTCGTCGTAGTCGATGTCGTCGCTGGCTTCCAGCAAATCGACTCGGGGCAAGTGGTAATCTTCGCTTCCCGCCGGAGCGTCTTCGACCATGTCCTCGTAAAGCTGGTCCAATTCATCTTCGGTTTTGCTTTTCTTGGGCAATCGAATCTTGGGTCCCGGGACATCGTGCGGCTGGTCGCCTCGTAGCGAGACGGTTTCGTCGTCGATCTCGATTTCACGGATCGCGGGATCATCTTGGTCAACCTCGTCGTAGCCGGAATCATCCTCCTCATACTCTTCGTAGGCTTCGTCTTCATCGATCGCGTCTGGTGGTGGCGAAACGGCGACGGCGGAGTCCGCTTCGGCGGCGTCGCCCTCGGCAGCCCCCTTGCGACGCTTGCCCGCGCGGAGCTTGATCCGTGGCTCCGAACGAGGCGTTTCGGATTGGCCGTCGGCGTCTTCTTGCGACTCGGTTTCTGCCGACGCCACGTTCTGCGTGGCCTCCACAGTCGCATCCGCCTGCTCCGCATCGGGTGTTGCGGCGAAGGGGGCCGGAGTTTCTTGGAACGGTTTACGGCGCGGGCGTAGCGCCGGCGGGATCGCTTGCGCCGCTCGCTTCACGCCGCGGCGCGAGACCTGGGCGCCGCCGGCAACGATGCGTCGGCTGGCGTACAAGATCGCATAGTCGGTCGTCAAAAGCGTCCCGATCACCAGCAGCGTTAACGTCAAAATCCACGCACCGCTGGCGTTGAAATGTTCCAACAACCACGTCGACGACATCGCCCCCAACACTCCGCCGGCACCAAAAATGGTGATGCCTTCGTTCTCGATCGGCAGCATCGCCGCAGCCGTGGCCGTTCCGAGCAAAATGATCGTGCCGCCCAATGAACGCAGCACCGGGGCGTTGAGCCGGCCGCGGCGCAACAACGCAATCGCCGTCCCGCCAATCGCCGCCACCACGATCCCCGACGCCAATCCCATCGACGTCATCATCGCCGACGCGATCAACGCGCCCCAATAGCCGCACGCATTGGTGATCTGCTCGGCCGGCGGATAAACCAAGACATCGGGCAGGTGCAGAGAACTGATCGGCCAAAATGGTTCCTCCAGCGGATCGGCCGGGTTGCGCGTCACCAATGAAATCGTCAGCAGGATCGTCAGCGCAATCAGCATGATTGCACCGACATCGCGAGCGAAGTCCGGCGTTGCAGGAGTATCGTTGATCAGGTCGGCCGACATGCAGTGTCCGAAAGGTGGGCCAGTTTCAGTTTCCCAACAAGGCTTGTCGGCTAAAATCGTCCGTCAAACTCAACCGACGTGAATACCGCTGCTGGAACTGCAAAGACCCGATCGAGCGAAAAAGCTTGCCCGCGCCGCAAGGTTTGCCAAGGCGGTCAAGGTTCGGCAATCGTCAAGGTTTTGCTAGCTGCTATTGGAGCGACATGATCGTCCGCATTGCCGCCAACTCGAGACGAATTTTGCTGACACACCGCCACCAGAGGCAACAATGGTACAGTGACCGGACATGACGGCCGGGATGCTCAACGGGCAACAACAAACGGAACCGTTGCGAATGCCGGAAACGGCGAATCAGAATCAGCCAGGGAGCGGTGGCAGGCCAACCAGGTAGCGCTAAATCTACACGAGAACGTCAAGTGTCCATCGAACTGCTTCACACCTCCTTCGGAATCCTCTTTACCTTCGTCTGGCTGTTTGTCGGCCAAATCTTGGTCGCCAGCCGGTAGGGAATGAAAGCATGAAACCTTGTTGGCTGGCACTGCTGTTCGCTGTTTCTTTCTGCGTCTGCCCCGTTGCCTCGGCCAACGAACGCCAACGAGCCGACGAACGCCCGAACATCGTGGTGATCGTCGCCGACGACTTGGGTTATGGCGAAACCGGGATGATGGGCAACCGGCAAATCCCGACTCCCCACATCGACACCCTGGCTGATGCCGGCGTCCGTTGCACCGCCGGATACGTCACGTCGTCCTACTGCAGCCCCTCTCGGGCCGGCATTCTGACCGGACGGTATCAGTCCCGATTCGGATACGACATCAATCCGACCGGAAAACGAAATCTGCTTCCCGACGCCGGGCTACCGACCTCCGAAACCACCTTCGTGAAAAAACTCAACGAAGCGGGCTACCGGACCGGACTGGTCGGCAAATGGCATTTGGGAGCGACCCCGCCGCGGCATCCGATGCAGCGAGGGTTCGATTCGTTTTATGGATTCCTGCACGAAGGGCACTTCTATGTCCCGGGATCACACGCCGACGGTGTTCCCTACCAGAACGTGTTGACCATGATCCGCGACAGCAGTCTGGAAGTCGGTCAACGGATCCGCACCGACAACTTGATTCGCGGCAATTATGCCCGGATGAGTGAACCGTCTTATGACCAAGACAACCCGATGATGCGCGGCACGGAAATCATCGAAGAGTCGCGTTATCTCACCGAAGCGATCACCGAGGAAGCGGTTTCGTTCATCGACCGACATCACGATGATCCGTTTTGTTTGATGGTCTGCTACAACGCCGTCCACAGCCCGATGCAGGCCAAGCTCGACGATTGCCAGGCCTTGCGACGAATCACCGACATCCAACGCCGAATCTTTGCCGGCATGTTGATTTCGCTCGATCGTGGCGTCGGTGCGATCACCTCAGCGATCGACCAGCACCGATTGCGCCGCAACACGCTCGTCGTCTTTCTTAGCGACAACGGCGGCCCGACCGCCGAGCTGACCAGCAGCAACGCCCCGCTGCGAGGCGGAAAAGGATCCTTGTACGAGGGCGGCATCCGAATCCCGATGGTCTGGAGTTTCCCAGGCCGGTTGCCCGAAGGCGTCTCCGAACCGCGACCGGTGATCAGTCTAGACATCGCGGCAACGGCACTGGATTTGGCCGGGCTGCCGGCCGACGCCCAGGCCGATGGCGTCAGTCTGTTTCAATGGATCGACAACCCGATCGCAACCGGTCGTCAACATCTTTATTGGCGAATGCCCGGCGGCAAACAGGCGTTGCGCAGCGGCGACTGGAAAATTGTGCGTCCCAAACGAGGCCAACCGATCGAGTTGTACCATCTGAAAATCGATCCCTCCGAAGAGCATGACTTGGCCGGGATGCAGCGTGATAAGTTGAGAGAGCTGATCAATCGCTGGCAGGCCTTCGACGCGCAGATGGCCCCCTTGGCCCCCTGATTTGCAGGTCGAGCGGGTTGTTCGCGGCACGCCGCGAGGCCCAATACCTTGTCGTTTGTTAGCGGTCGGGCGCGAGCCCTCCGGTCTGTCTTGTCATTTGTTAGCGGTAGGGCGCGAGCCCTCCGGTCTGTCAACGCATCTTCGATGCTGCTACCGGACGGCTCGCGCCGTTCCGCTAACACCGCCGTTGCCAAGGGCGCCGCTCGCGCTGCGCGAACCGGCTGATGTCAATTGATGATCAGCCGGTTGGCGCCCGCCCCCTGGGCTTCCGAACAGCCACTCTCAATCGCTCTTGCACCGCGATTGCGAATCTGCGAGTTTCACGGCCCACCTTCAACTCGAGTCAGTGTAAGGAGACCGGAACCGTGGACCGTTATTGCCTCGCCATCGCATTCACCCTCGCCACCTTGGGGTCGATCGGTTTTGCCGCCGACGATGAATCGACCAAATACTTGCTGCGTTATTCGTTGGCCGGCGGGCAAAAACTCAGCTACGAAGTCACGCATGTGGCAAAGACCAAGACCCGGCTGAAAGGCGACGAGGAAATCTCACAGGTCCACACCGTCAGCCAGCGGCATTGGGCCGTCACGCACGTCGACGGCGACGAGATGACGTTCGATCACGTCGTCGATTCTGTCGAAATGACCCAACAACAAGGCGACAAAGAAGAGATCCGGTGGTCCAGCCAATCCGGCGAAGAACCGCCCCGAGTGTTCTCCAAAGTGGCCGAGCAGATCGGCAAAACACTGGCTACTGTGACGATCAACCCCCGCGGCCAAGAAACCGACCGCCAAGACAACGGCGGCAGTAAAGCGTCACTGGGAATGGGCTCGCTGTCCCTGGCCTTGCCCGATGAACCGATCGCGATCGGCGACTCCTGGGCAATCCCCCGAGAAATCAAGACGCGGACCGAAGACGGATTGGTCAAACCGATCAAGATCCGTGAACTCTACACGCTGGAAAAAGTGAAATCCGGCGTCGCCACGCTGTCGGTCCGCAGTGAACCGCTGACGCCGATCGAAGAACAATCCGTGCGGGCCCAAGTCGTCCAACAACTCAGTAACGGCACGATCAAGTTCGACCTGGACGCCGGTCACATGATCAGCAAAGAACTCAATTGGGACGAGACCGTGGTCGGGTTCCAAGGTCCCAACAGCATGATGGAATACCGCGCCCGGATGACCGAGCAATTGATCGACAGTGTCGTTCGAACCGCCCGTCGGCCGTAGCAGTTAGCAGTTAGCAGTTAGCTGATAGCTGATAGCTTCTCGGGACAACTGCGTCGGGCGTGCTGAGCATGCCAAAGAGCCGTCACGCTCTGTCATTTTTTGACCAACCCATTTTTTGACCAACCTGTTCTTGCCTTCAGCCGTGTTGCCTTCGCCAGCGCGGCGGGACGAGCACCAGTGTGGCGACGACCAACGCACCGAACAGCGTGTAACCGACCGTGAAGGCCCACGGTTGCAGGTCAAAGAACATCGCGTCGTGCAGGCAATTGGCGATGAAGTCGCCTTGGTACGTCTGCCCTCCCGCGGCCGCTCGGAAGTCCTTTTCTAGCGTCGTCAGCGGACACGTCACGCCCGCCCAGGCTTCCAAGACGACGACCAAAATCATCGTCAAATGAATGCCGCGAAACCAGCGGTTCCGCACCCAACCCCAACCCCTCCATGCGCCGAGGATCGTGAGCGGAACCCCCAAGACGACGAACGCCACGTAGCCGAAGTGAACCGCGACGGTCAGGTCGGCTAATAGCTTGTAATACATCTTTCATCTCTCCGTTTCGAAGCCACCTGTGCAAAAGTCAGACGACACCGCCACGCAGACGGATTGCAAAATCCCGGATTTTTCGCCCAAGTGATTGATCCCTCACTCGGGGCCCCCCATCATTCTGCCTCCACTGTCCCCACCTCTGTCTCCCGCAACCCCTCCAGCTCCACGCCACAAACGACAAACGAGTCACCGGGCCCAAATCTACCGGATTGACGAAGCTCCACACGACGCTGATTGATCTGCCGCATCCGCTCGATCGCCTGTTGTTTGGTGAGCACCGATTGCCCGTACAGCACTTGCACGGACCGCCAAGCCAGTGCCTCGTCATGACGCCGCAGTTGCTCAAGAATCTGCACGAGCTCGTCGATCTGAGCCAGTCGCTGGTTGGCCGATGGCTTCAACGCGGCGGCGATGACCTGGGTCCGCGCGATCAGCTCGGCGCACTCGGCCGCAGCGTTCGAAGATTCTTCCTGTCCCAATTCGGACAGCGATCGACTCAATAATTCATACGCCTGACCATCCGTCGGATCTCGCAGCACGACTTCGCAAAAACAACGCGTCGCGGATGCGTGGTCGTCCGACCAGGCATGCCGTGCCCCCATGGCGAACCAGGTCTGGCGATCGCGGCGGTCCAGGTTGTTGTTCGGGTTCCATTCTTCAAGTCCTTCGGTGTCATGTAGAAGCACCAAGACTCGTCCGAGCAGTGCGTTGTGATCGGCGTCGTGACGCGAGGATTCAAGCAACACGCGACGTGCCTCTTGCAGTTGGTTCGCGGCGATCAAGTCGAGCGCTTCGGCCAACTCATTGAGGGGGTCGATCACGCGTGTTCCCACGATCGGGGTCGAGACCTGCAACAGGGAAAGCAACTCCGATTCCTGGATGTCCCCCTGGCGACAAAGCGTCCGAAGGTGATCGGCCGCTTCGAGACGTCTTCCCAAACCGAGCAGCAAGTTTGCCAGCGCGCGATGGGCCATCGCGGCATGGGGCACCTCATCCAAGAGACTTCGCAAGCGTGATTCGGCGCCCGCGTAGTCGCCGTGCAGAACAAGCCACTCGGACGTCTGTCCCAAGGCGGGCAAGCGGGTTTCCGGATGCGAGACCACCAGCCGATCGAGCATCCGGACCGCTTCGGGAAATCGGTGGCGCAATCCCAGCACACGAGCCATCAAGAAGATCACTTGCGGATCCTCGGGCGTCTGGGACATCGCGGTCCTGGCGTGTTGGTAGGCCGCGTCGATGTCACCGGTGCGCAAGGCTTCGGCAGCAAGCTTGCCCGCTTCGGCCGCCGTCAGCGAATCCGTCAGCGAATCCGTCAGCGAATCCGTCGGCGAATCTGTCGGCGAATCTGTCCGCGAATCTGTCCGCGAATCTGTTCGCGAATCTGTCCGCGAATCTGTCCGCGAATCTGTCCGCGTGTCCGTCGGAGGGGCAGTCGCCGGAGCGGGCATCGGTTCTTCCTCCGTGGAGGCGTCATCAAGGATCGGACGAGCGTAGGGCTTCGGTTCAGGACTCCGTCGTTCGTGGACCTGGATTTCAGCCGCGACGGTCGAAGCGTTCGAATTCGAAGCAGCGGAGTGAAACACGCCGCCGTTCGTTTCTCGACTTTCGTGACCACAACCACCAAGGCAAATCAGCAGACCGAAACAAGTCGCGACAAACAAAGCGTCTCGTCGAAGCGATTTCGGCCAACTCCATGGGCAGCATGCTTGAGACAGACCGCCTCCAGACAGCGTTTTCATGGTTCCTTCCGAATGCGAATCCAATGATCGTGAAAGACCATCCCCTGCTCGAACGTTTTCGCCGGCATGTGACATTCGATACAACCGTCCGTCGGAGACACACTGCACGCGACATGGTCGTCGGAATTCGGTTGATGGCAATTCCGGCAATCCTGTTCGTAGTCAGCCGTTGACTTGGTCTTTGAATCTTGATGCGGGTTATGGCACGTCGAACACATGAAATTGCCTTCGGATTCCAAGTAGCATTCGCTCCTCAGCAGCCCGACAGGTTGAAAGCGAAGCAATTCGCTGGTGTATTCCCGGAGCGCGAGCGGATCGATGTGGCGCGGCAACCGATGACAGTCGCCACACAATTGCAACTCCGACTCCAAATCCCATTGTTCGCGGCCCACTGAATACGGCGGCGGTGACGACGATGCTCTTGCTTGGCGAACATGCCCACTGCCCGGGCCATGACATTTTTCGCAGTTCACGTCGGCAACCAGATTGACGATCTCCGTACCGACAACGGTGCCCGTGGTCGTGTGGCAATAGACGCATTGCTGGACGCTCTTTCCACGGACGACGTTGCCCCAAACTTCGGTTGTGTTTCCCGGGACCATGCCAGCGTGTCCCGGTGTCAAACCGAAATCACCATGAGACCCGAACCAAGAGATCCGGTGTTCGACCCCGGCGACATCTGCCCCTTTGTCGTCGATCAGCGTCAGCAGTGTAACCGCATTGCGTCCAGACCCGAGAACGTATTGAAGCGGGAACGCACCTTGATTTGAATCGGCCATCCGCCGAGTCTGTAGCCCGTCTTGTCCGAACCGATACTGGAACACGCCATAAGGCTCTCCGGCATCCAACGCTTTCTCGGCATACTTCTTCGCGATCTCCGATTCGAGCGTTGTCGCAAACGTATCGGCGTGGCCGGAGTGGCGATGCAGTTCAAAATTCTCTGGGTGGCATTCGCGGCAAACCTGTTTGCCGACATAGGTCGGCTCAGTCGCTCCAACAGCATCTTGAGCCATCGCACGATCGCTAGCCCGATCGAACGTCTCGAACGGGCACAACATCATCAACATGCACAGGCCCGCGACGACTCCAGGAACCGCAACGCGGGCGTGATTGGCAAATCGATTCATTGGCAACGAAAACGAGACGGGCGGTCCAATGACAACCCCGTTGCCCGGATTGCCCGGGCCGTTTGACCAAGGCAATCCGGCAACGATAGCGGGTAGGGGTGATGCGAGACAATCAGTGGCAGCGATTAACTCGCCGACTGTTGCATCGCTTTGGCGTACTCTTCCTCGCTCATGCCTTCAACCGGAACATCGCTGGTCGCTTCTGTCTCGGGCGGTCCGACAATCGCCGTGTCTCCGGAGCCTCCGCAGCCGACAGCGGGAATCAAGCAGGAGATGCAAATCAATGTAAAGAAATACTTTCTCATCAAAGAACCTTTATAGACTGCACTTTAGGCGAAAAGTTATCGCAGACCGATTGATATTGCCACGAAAAAGGCCCTCAGAGAAAATGGAGGTTACCACACCAATCCACATCTCAAAGGGCCAAGGATGGCTAAGCGTAAACGCTCCGGCAGACCACCGCAAGCTCAACATTCTCGCAAATCCACGCCTTCCCAGCACGACAAGCGGCGAAGGCTTGACACACCGAATCCGAGTCGCAGACGAACCAAAACGGCAAGCATTCCGCTCAGCGGGACGATCGCAACTTTGGTCGCTTCGATGAGTGACTTGCTTGACAAACGAATCGGCTTTCGGTTGCCGATCGTTATCGCCGGGGCGATGCTCGCCGGTGGTCGCCGCACTGCCGCCAGTTGGTTTCGCTGCGGCGGCGTTAACGATGATTGGGACCGGTTCTACGAGATGCTTCAATCGATCGGGAGAAACACTGTCTCGTTGATGCTGCCGTTGGTTATGTTCATCTTCAAGAAGTTCGATCCCGGCGAGAACGGTCACTGGACGTTTGCCATCGATGATTCGCCCACCAAGCGATTTGGGCCGTACGTTGAAGCGGCTAACATTCACCACAATCCGACACCCGGCCCTGGCGACGGAGATTGGCTTTATGGTCATAACTGGGTTTGCTTGGCAATGGTCCTGAGCCATCCGCTGTTCGGAGTCATGGCGTTGCCGTTGCTCTCGCGACTGTACGTTCGGCAGGTTGACATCAACAAGCTGAAACAACGATATGACTGGGACTTTCGTACCAAACACCAACTCGCCATGGAGTTGCTTCGGCAAGTCTTTGGCACGCTTCGTGCGCTCGGCAGCAAAGCGAGATTCATTGTTGTGTTCGATGGCGCGTATGCGGCCAGGGACCTTGTGCGCCCGTTGATCGCTGAAGGTGCCACAGTAGTCACACGGCTTCGTCGCGATGCGAAGCTGTTCGATCTGCCGGCGAACAAACCGGGGCAGCGCGGTAGGCCTCGCAAGTATGGCAAGAATCGAATCAGCTTGGCCAAGCGAGCTGGACGCCGAGATGGCTGGAAAGCGATTACCTACTGTTGTCGAGGCGTACAGACGGAGGGACGTTACAAAACGTTCGTCGCGACCAGCAAGGTCGTGGGCGGTCAGGTTCGAGTCGTTTTGTTGGAGCATGCCAGTGGGAATTGGGCAGCGTACATCAGCACCGATCCGACGATGAGCGTGGAGGCAATCTTGCAAACGGTCTCTGACCGTTGGTCGATCGAAGAGCACTTTCACGACGTGAAGGAGATTTGGGGTGCCGGCGAGCAGCAGGTCCGAAACGTTTGGTCTAGCATTGCCTGCTGGAACTTGTGCGGGTGGATGTACAGCCTGGTTGAATTGGAGTGTTGGGACCTGTCGGCCGAACAGCTGGTTGATCGCAGTGACCGACCGTGGGACAATCCATCGCGTCGTCCCTCACACACAGATCGCCGTCGCCGAATCACCCGTGAAATGCTGCGTTCTGAATTTTTGAACGATCTGCATCTGGCTCCTGACGAAACAAAAATTCGCGACCGATTCGAACGCTTGCTCGCGTTTGCGGCGTGACGATCGACGACGCTACAGTCAATCACCTAAAGTGCAGTTTATAGAACAAAGGAGATAAAACAATAAACAATTGATATTCGAGAAAACCGCGGATTGCTAATGATCAGCGGTGGCAGAAGCGGGATAGGATTCCAGCCTGTCGATGCAACGACAGACCGGAAGCCCACATCACTGTCACGCGAGGACGTTGTCGGCCTCGTCCCCTATTCAAGAGGACGAGACGCGATGTTCACAATCAGACGTTGCAATAAAGCGTACTGATTCAGGATTTACTGGTTCAGTTGCTCGTCGATCACTTCACTGGCAGCCTTGGTGCCGAGCGCGCCCCACAGGCCGTAGGGGCTTTCCGCTCCGGGGCGGGACTGGTTCTGGTCGTACCAGATTCCCGATGCCCGTTGATCACCGGCTTCGATCGAATCGCTGATGAACGTGACCGCACCATCGCCCATCAACACGTGGCAACCACCTTGGTGAAAACTGCTGGGTGAAAAGTTGCCCAGGTTGTCGGCCCACTGTCCGATGCAGAGTTCACTGTTGGGCGGACGCACGGTAAAGACGGCTTGAATCGAAGTCCGAAACGCCGAGGCCCAACTCATCCCACGACCATTGGTTTCATTGACCACAACGCTGACCGGCGGAGTGCAGTTACCCGTGCTTTGGCTGTCACACCAGAATCGAGGCCGATCCGGATCGATCTCGTTGGAATCGACACAGTGCATCGGATTGAAGAAGTGATGGTCGCCATTGCCACCCGCATCCCACGAAATGGATCCTTTGACCGCCTTGTCGCCTTGGTCGGTAACAATTTCTCCACACGCAATTGTGTTGGACAGTCCGTCTTTTACATCACGAAACGCGAACTTTGAGTACGGGGCAAACATGCCGCGGTGCAGTGTTTTGGCGTTCCTCGCATTGCCGGCATTGGTCGTGGGCACCATCTGAGCGGTGTCAAAGTGGGACATGATCTGGTTCTTCGGTGCCTCGCCCAAGCAGGCACCGTAATTCACGCGGCCACGTCCCGGCAGGCCCGTTCCTCCGTCGCTCGGACAACGCAACGTCGGGATCTCCGACTGCCAGGGGATGTATCCCGGATTCGTCGAATAAGACTTGGGGCTCGGCCCCATCTCCGGCCAGAAGTTAAGAGGGCCGGGAGGCGTGGCGCCGGTCACCGTCTGGATGCTTCGGTTGGAGATGTGATCCCACAGGCCTTGCTGCTCAAAATAAGGCGTCAACGGGACCCAGATGCTGAGGCTTTTGCGATTGGCCGTGTTGCTCGCACGCCACCATGCCGGCGGCGTCTCATGGCCTTTGCCCGTGCCTCCACCATACGGAGGCAGTTGTTTGAATGCCGAATGGTAATTGTGAATTGCCAAACCGAGTTGCTTAAAATTGTTGCTGCAACTCATTCGTCGTGCGGCCTCTCGTGCAGCCTGGACCGCGGGCAAGAGAAGCCCCACCAAGATCCCAATGATGGCGATGACCACCAATAACTCAACGAGTGTAAAACCAGCAGGGCGACCTGCTGTGCGAGTTCGGACCATTTCGTGCTCCAATGAAACAAAGAAGGAAGTGATAACGCCGACGAATAGCCTCACGCTCAATGTGGTCCGTTCTAGATCCAATCGCATTCAACGAATTGAATACCAATCAATGAACGTAGATAAATTCCGAACCACTTCCCTAAAGCAGGGAAAGTTTCAATGCCTGTTGGGTGGGCGAACGCATTGCTTCTAGGCGGGCAACTGATTCGCTGGCCCATCGATGGGTTTGCTATCAGTCATGTAGAGCAATGAACCGCGTCAGCGACCGAAATGTTCCGCATAAAATGCCGCTTTTGTTATTTCATGAACCCAAACGATACATTGCACACACTCTGGGTCTGTAGTGTTCTCCATAAGTGGCGGTGTTTGTGTTCACTCATCACGAGTGGGCAGATCATTGTTCTGTCCTCTATCATTCTGCGACTTTAAATCATTCTGCCGTTCCCCATTTCGATGCGATTGGAGCTAGACTGAACGTCCCGCCGATTCATCTCTCCACTTGCCGCGTTGGGCATGACGCTTCCTACAGCTCCCTTCCATTCTGGCCACCGAGTCATTGCGAAGTTGGCCCGCAAACTTGGGTCCAACACGTTGCCGCCCGACCGTTCAACGTATCTCGCGCCGATGCAACGTTGGTGTCTGCTCGTCGCATTGAGTTGGGTCTCGGGGTGTGGCGCCGATCTAAATCAGCCGGTTCAACACGAGGTCGGCAACAATCAGGAACAGTTGTCCGATCCGATCGAGATGATGCGGCGCGCGGTTTCAGACCGCAACTGGGACGTTGCTTGGGAACAGGCCCCGCAAGCATTGCTTTTGGCCCCGGACGATCCAGCGATGATCACGGAAGTCGCAGTGATCGCGGCAAGGACGGGGCGCACGTCGCAAGCGGCTGATCTGATGGTCCAGGCCGCTCGGCACAGCGACTTCGATCCGCAGCGGGTTGAGCACGCGATCCAAGCCTTGATCGACGTGGGGCGTCTCTACGACGTGATCAACTTGCTGCAAGATGCGGTCCAAGCCAATCCATCCGATCATCCTCTACGCGTCAAATTGGTCGGCTTCTTGAAAGAAGCCCAACGCAATGTGTTGATCGAGCCACACTACCAAACGCTGATCCGCAACCGCAACTTTGACCTGCAATTATTGGTCGCGTTGACCGATGCCGAGAGCCGCACGTTTTCAACTCAAACGGTGCAATGGATGATCGAGCGAAATCCCAACGACAGGCGAGTTCGGTTGGGAGAAGCGATCGATCTGAAGGACAATCGAAAGTTTGAAGCGTCACGGGGCGTCTGTCGCGAGATCCTTGACCGACATCCTGGATTTGCGCCGGCCCAAGCGCTACTTGGGTTTGTCCTTGCGGCCCAACAGCTTGATTCGGAATTGGTGGCCTGGATCGCCCGCACGTCGAAGGATTGTAAGGACCAGGTGGACTACTGGCTCGCCCTGGGCACGTGGTGGGCATTCAAAGACGAACACGCCCACGCGGCGCGGGCGTTTCACGAAGCGACACGGCGCGATCCCAATAGCAGCGTTGCGTGGACTCAATTGGCGACATCGATGCGAATGCTTCAAAATTCGGCCGACGAGTTTTCTGATTCGGTTTCGCACGCCCAACTAAATCAGATCGACCAGCGTGTGCAGAACCTGTTGTTGATGCACAAACATCTCAATGCATTCACTTGGAGCGAACACAAGAGTCAACGGATTGCCGTCGAGATCGCCAAATCGCTATCCCGCCTTGGCAGAAATTGGGAAGCAGAAGCCTGGGCGGCGGTCGCCATGACGCTTGCCGACGACACGGTTGCAGATCTGGCCGGTACCCGAACACAGATCATTGATCGACTGAAGCAGGATCAACGCTGGCAGTCCACGACCTGGAACCCTGAGTTCGACATCGACCTGTCACATCTGCCGATGCCAGCGACAACGCCAATGACACCCGCGCCGGACGACATCGACGTGGATCCTCAACTCGCGCGCGTCCCCTCGGCTTCACCGCCTGTTTCTATTCGTCTGGGTGATGAAAGCGATCGCTGGGGCCTGACCGGCATGGGTGCCGGCAGTGATCCAGACGACGGTCGGCGCGGCGCTCTGACGCGGTCGACGGGCGTCGGCGGCGGCGCGATCGACTACGATCTTGACGGCTGGTCGGATGTCGTGGTGATGGGGGCCGGTGGAGAGATGTTGCAATCCGACTCGCACCCGAACCAACTGCTCAGGAACAACGGTGACTGCCTGCTGCCGGTCTCAATACCGGCCGGGGTCGCCTACACCGACTTCGGTCAGGGGTGTTGCGTCGGCGATTTCAACGAAGACGGATTTCCCGATTTGTTCTTCGCCAACCTCGGTGCCAATCGACTGCTGCGAAACAACGGCGACGGATCGTTCAGCAATTGTGATGATCTTTTCGACGATGAAACGACGGCCGAGTGGACGACCTGTGCCGCGTTCGTGGACATCAACCGCGATGGCATCTCTGACTTGGTGACCGGCAATTATTGCTCGACCGCGGGTGCCCCCGATCGACCCTGCCCGAACGAATCCGGCGCACTGGGGACCTGTCATCCGCTGCGATTTCGTGCCCAAGCAAACCAAGTCTACTTGGCCGATGCTTACGGCCGTTTTTCCGAAGCAACCGATCGGCTGTCCGATCCCATCTCGCCCGGCCGAACGATGGGGGTGCTAGCGGGCATGCTGCTGCCGGACAAGCTGGGGATTCTTTTTGCCAATGACATGTCGCCCAATGAATTGTTGACGCAAGCCGCAACGCAAACCGACGCGACGCAATCCGATGGATCGCCCGTGCGATTGGACCAAACCGCAGTCGCCCGTGGCGTTGCCGTCGACGCCGCCTCCCGGCCCCAAGCTTCCATGGGAATTGCGGCCAGTGACTTTGACGGCGATGGCGATCTGGACCTGTACGTGACCGGTTTTGCCAATGAGTACAACATTTACTACGAACAAGTCGCACCGGGGTTTTGGAGCGACCGGACCGGAGTGGTCGGCTTGCTGCAACCGACCTTGGCGACGGTCGGCTTTGGAACCGAAGCGATCGACCTGGATGATGACGGGAGCGACGAAATCGTGGTCACGAACGGTCATATTGGTGAGTTTGATGATGGTGAATATGCCTACGAGCAGCCGTTCCAGGTATTTCATCGTCACACCGACGGCACGTTTGCGTTGCTCGACGACGATGATTGGGGAGACTATTTTTCACGCCCCCACGTCGGCCGCGCGCTCTGGACCGTTGACATCAATGGCGACCACCGCAACGACGTGATGATCACCCACACACGCGAACAGGCTCGGCTGTTGATCAACCAAACGCCCACCACCAACCGTCACCTCTCCATTCGATTGGTCGGTCGGGATTGCACGCGAGATGCGACCGGTGCGATCGTTCGTTTCTCTCATGACGGTCAAGACCGATCGTTGTGGTGCCTGTCCGGCAATGGCTACATGTGTAGCAACGAACGCATCTTGCGAGCCGGCGTCGGAACGTCCGGTGAAGTCACCAACGTTCACGTCGTCTGGGCCGATGCCTCGGTCGATCAGATCGGCACCCTGGCAACCAACGCCCACTATTTGATCGTCCAAGGCGACGGCACAGCAACGAAACTCTTTCGCGGACAGAAGTGAACGCAATGCAAAACGCGGAACAGACGATGCGCCGGACGACCACACCGCTCCGCACCAATTCTCGCGTGGGCCGATCTCCCAGGGACGCGGCCCGGCCGATGGTTTGGGTTGCGATTCGAGCAGTTGCAGACGCACTAATCGTCACACCGATCGTCGCACTGATCGTCACACTGATCTGTTCAACGGGTTGCCACTCGCCACGATCGGACGATTCTCCGGGTTCCGATCGCGGGGATTTGGCTTCCCAAGACTCGCATGATCGAATGCTCGACACCCTGGCGAAAATCAAAGCCGACATCCCCACACAAAACTTCTTTCTCGGAGATGCCGACCTGATCGATTTTCAGAACCAGCTCGACGTCCAACCGGACGACGCGTATGCGATGCGGGGGGCGCTGCTGTTTGAAATCGGCAGCAAAAATGTCTTTTTGGGGCAGACGACCCAGGGCATCCAACAACAGAAAGCGGCGTTCAATCTGCTCCGTCAGGCCGAGGTGCCGCAAAGTGTGTTTGACAAACTGTTCTTTTCCATTGGAGTATCGCATCTTCGAAAAGCAGAAAATGACAACTGCATCGATGCCCACACCGCGGGAAGCTGCATTTTTCCGATCCGAGAGGATGGAGTTCATGTCCATCAAGAAGAAACGCTCCGGGCGATCGCCTACTTTCACCGTGTGCTTGAGACGCGGCCGGATCACTTGCCCTCGCGCTGGTTGTTGAACCTTTCCTACATGGCGATCGGTCGTTATCCCGATGACGTTCCCGAGTCGTTTCTGATCCCACCCGACGCATTTGAATCGGAACAAACGTTTCCTCGCTTTGTGGACCGCGCCCCGGAACTGGGGCTAAACACCTTCAGTCTGGCCGGCGGAGCGATCGCGGACGATTTTGATGGCGACGGCCTTCTGGATCTCGTCGTCTCGTCTTGGAGTCCCGCCGGGCAACTGCGTTTGTACCATCACGATGGCGACGGGAGTTTCTCTGACCAGACCGAACAGGCCGGGCTGTTGGGCATCTACGGTGGGTTGAACTTGCTGCAGACAGACTTTGATAACGATGGGGACCTCGACCTGTTCGTTCTGCGTGGCGGTTGGTTGGGCGAGTCCGGTCGCCACCCCAATTCGCTGTTGCGCAACGACGGCAACGGCCACTTTCGCGATGTCACGTTTGACGCCGGCTTGGCCGACAACAACTTCCCCACACAAACCGCCTCGTGGGCCGACTACGACAACGATGGCGATCTGGACTTGTACGTCGGCAACGAAGGTTTTCCGAACCAGCTCTTTCAGAACCGTTCCGATGGGACCTTTGTTGAAATCGGCACGGACGCCGGCGTCGCCGATCTGGGATTCACCAAGGGCGTCTGCTGGGGCGACTACGATGGCGATCGGTTTCCCGATCTGTACGTTTCCAATTTAGACGGTCCGAATCGGCTTTTTCGCAACCTGGGAAACGGCCGTTTCGTCGACGTGGCTCCGGAACTGGGCGTCGCGGGGCCGAACGTGAGTTTTCCGCTTTGGTTTTGGGACTACAACAACGACGGTGCGTTGGACATCTTTGTCGCAAGCTTTTCACAAAGCGTTGACCCGATCGCCGCCGACTTTCTGGATCTTCCCCATCGTACGGAAATGGATTGCCTGTACCAAGGTGACGGGGCGGGCGGGTTCACCGAAGTCGCTGCGGAGAGAAACTTGCGACGGGTGACACAACCGATGGGTTCCAATTTCGGCGACCTGGACAATGACGGCTACTTGGATTTTTACCTGGGAACCGGATTTCCAGACTTCGAAGCGCTGGTCCCCAATCAGATGTTTCGCAACGTCGCCGGCGAATCGTTTGCAAACGTGACCACCGCGGGCGGATTCGGGCATCTACAGAAAGGCCACGCAGTCGCGTTCGCCGATTTGGATCACGACGGAGACCAGGACGTGTTGCATGAACTCGGCGGCTGGTTCGCCGGCGACGCGTATGGAAACGCGTTGTTCGAGAATCCTGGATTCGGCAACCACTGGATCGTCGTCAAGCTGGTCGGTACCGAGTCGAACGCCGCCGCGATCGGGGCACGCATCCGCGTCGATCTCAGCGACGGATCAACGGAGCGTTCGATCTATCGTTGGGTCAACAGCGGCGGCAGTTTTGGTGGCAACCCGCTGCGTCAACACATCGGACTGGGACAGTCCAATCGCATCACGCGACTGGAAGTGTTTTGGCCCACGACAGGCAAGACGCAGGTTTTTGAGGATTTGCAGGCCAGCCAGTTCATCCGCATCACCGAAGGCCGATCCGACTTCGAAACGCTTCCGTACACAGCTGCGCCGTTTTCCAGCGACGCCACCACCGAGACCGGCCATGCACATCATCACCACCTCGATGGCCAGCCCTAACGGTTCCTGCTGAATGGGTGTGTCGCCGCAAACCAAACCACGGTCGCGTTTACCGAAACACGCCGACGATTCGCCAAAGGCCCAACAACGCGACGCCGATCACCACGAACAACGCCAGACCTTGCCGCCCCCGCCCAGCGGTTTCTCCCGTCGTTCGTCCTTGTCTGGCCACAACCCACAACAGGAAACAGGCGACAATCGGTAACAACAGCCCGTTGGCAACTTGCGCAAATTGAATCGTCAGTGCGGGACTCTTGCCAAACCAGATCGCAACCAGCCCGCCGACAAACACCACGCCGAGTGCGATCACCCGAAAGCGTCGACTCGATGGATCCGCGTCCCACTGCAGCGAACCGCAGATCGCATACGCGGTTGCGATCGGCGCCGTGACCGCGCTGGTCAGCCCGGCCGCAAACAAACCCAGTGCGAACGCGATGCCGCCACCTCGGCCCAGGGCGGGCTCGAGCTGCTGGGCGATTTGATCGATCGATGTCCAGGGCGTTCCGGTCTGGTGAAACGCCGTGCTTGCGGTCACCAAAATCGAAGCCGTCACCAACCCGCCCAGTGCGACCGATAAGCCGGTGTCCCAATCCGATTGCGTCATCGCCTGATCGGGATCAGCACCTCTCCAAGTCGCCGCGGCGCCGCTGGCATGCAGAAACAGGTTGTAGGGAACGATCGTGGTTCCAATCAGCGCGATCACGATCGTCAAGTTCTCCGCGTTGAGCCGCGGCAGGAAAACGCCTCTCAAGATCTGCGTCGCAGGCGGCATCGAAATCACTCCGGCGATCAGGAACGATCCACTCAAAAGGATCACCCAGGCGACCAAGACGCGGTGCAGAACCTTGTATCGCCCCAGCCAAATCACTCCCGACGTCAATACGATCAGAATGGCCAACCAAACGACGGCGTCTCCATGAGTCACCGAAGTGATGCCGGCAGCAGCCCCCGTCAGATTTCCCGTCTGATACGCCGCGTTTCCCACACCGATCGCTGCGATCACCAAAACGATCGCCGGTCGCAGCCATCGCGACTGTGAGAGTGATTGCCGAATCGATTCCCCCAAACCTGCTCCGCTCAGGATTCCCAATCGGGCGGCGAGTGATTGCAGCACGATGGTTCCGAAGCTTGCGAACACAATCGTCCACAGCAAGTCGCATCCGAATTGGGCTCCCGCCCGACTGGCCGTGATGACGGTGCCCGGTCCGATGAACGCCGCAGTGACCAGCAAGCCTGGGCCGAGCCGAAACCGGACTCGCGGCTTGACCGCCGTCCCATCACTGCCCGCCATCGACGACCCCGACCCTAGCGATCGCATACAAGCCAAACGTTGCCAACCAGTGATCGCCCTCGTAGTGACCACTGTTGATGTACGCCAATCCCGCCGCAAGATGCGACTCCGCGTTCTCATTCAAAACGCGCTTCAGTGGATGGTCTTGCCGAAGTGCCGACGCAACCGACCGCAGGCACCAGGCGCGATTGAGATTCAGTCCCGCCAGGTGAACGATCTTGGGATCCGTCACATCGCTGACCACCACCGGCGCGATCGTGCCGTCGGTCAATTGCGTCGCCAGCTTGGGCACAAACTGGGTCAACCAGTTCTCGAACTCGGGTCCCGGCAACACCCGGCGCATCAAATCGGCTTCGTTCCAACACGACGAGAAAAAATCATGCCCTGAAGGTTCATAGTGCACGGGGTAATCGAGGTCGGTCGCAAAGTACGCTTTCGCTCGATCGATCACCAAATCCTGCAATTCAGGTTGTTCCATCGCACGGGCATAATCCAAGATCTGTCCCAACGCGAATCCCGTGTCGGTATGCTGGCCGATTCGAATCGGAAACGTCAGCTTTGGCAGATAGTCTCTCACGCGTCGCACCAAGACTTCTTCCAGCGGGCGCAGATTGTCTCGCCATCGTTTCGCATCCGCATCGTCCCAGCCGTCGAGTTCGATCACCAAGCGAAACAACCACGACCAACCATACATCCGCTCGAACGTCTTCTGCTCGTCCCGGGCAAAGAACGCAGCCTCCTGCTTCAGGTTCTCTTCCGACAGGTGCCGCGACAGCACCTCGCGAACCTTGGGTGCCGACGCCATGCCGGGGTAGTCTTTTAACAACCGAACCAGAACCCAATGCCCATGCACGCTACTGTGCCAGTCGTAGCAACCGTAGAAGGCCGGGAAATGCTCACGCGGTGCTTTGATCTGATCCTTGTTCAGATAAACCAAGGACAGTTTGTTGGGGAACTCCGTATCGACTCCTTTCAGTACCAGCTTCGCCCACGACTCAGCCATCTCGGCGTTCATGACGACCGGAGTGGACGACTGTGCGATCGCATTGCTGCTGCTTTGGAACATCGAAAACGCGACACAGACGACCCCTCCCCAGCGGACAAGTTGTCGCGGGGATGGCTTTGAATGGGCAGACACGTGGAGCGGTATCATCGGCATGTGGGATCAAACGCGTAGAATTTCGGGGCGAACAACGGTGCATCATGACAGATGATCTGTCCCCGCTTGTGCGTCAGGACCCGATTGTTGGTCAGAAAATGGGTTGGTCAGAAAATGGGTTGGTCAGAAAATGTCTGACGCGGATCAATCGCCGTGCACGGCTCCCATTTTTTGACCAACAAATCTTTTGACCACCCCCAGCCGGTACTGTGAAAGGCACAGCGGCCCTCTCCATTGACGCCTTCGATTCCGACTCGGGAATCGATGACTCCGTGACCGGCGTCACCGACACCGACGCACCGTCGGCCATTCCGGAACCGACCGCCTCCCCAACCGATTGATGTCCGTCAACTGGCGGTCAGTCTGGTCAGCCAAGAACGGGCGAGTAAGACGCCCATCCGGTGGAAAAGGACTATCCGGCGGAGCAAGGTTTTTTTCCGCCAGAGATCGGTGCGCCAGGGGAGTCGCCCGTTCGAGATGGAGCCATCATTTGGCGGCGGAGGAACCAACGTGGCTCCTTTGATGCCAATCCGTCCCCTGCGTGTGGTTTTTCTCCAGAGTTTTCAAAGTTTTTTAACGTTGGCACAAATTCTGCAGAGGGCTTAGCGGAGGTTACTACACACCTTCTCTCCCGCACCATGTAACGACCGCTTGTTTCGGAGCTACGCGATGTCCGCCGGCAATCTTCACCCCGCCTATCTTCCTCTTCGCCACGAGCAGCGACGCGTGTTGCGTCACCGTGCGGCGGGCAGTGAGACGGTCAACCGACCCCTTCAGCTCCACGCGCACTCGCGGCCGTGGTGGGTGATGCTGATCGCCAGTGTCGTGGCCCTGGGAACCAGCGGCTACCTGGCGTGGTCGTCCTTCACCGCATCCCCCGTCGCCGGTTGCGACGGAGGCAGCCTCTTCAATTGCGAACACGTGCTGCACAGTCGGTGGTCGACGGTCTTGTCCCTGCCGGTCAGCGTTCCCGCGTTGGCGCTGTACGCCACCGTCATCTCGCTACTGCTTTGGAATCCGGCGTCGGAGTCCGTTGCACGAATGCGCTGGACGATCCTGGGCGCTGCGTCGCTGACCGCCGGATTGGCGGCGATCTGGTTTGTCGCCCTGCAAGTGTTTTCGCTCAATCACCTGTGTCCCTACTGCCTGGTCGCCCACAGCTGCGGGATCGTTCTCGCCGCGACGTTTCTGTGGAATCGCCCGATCACCTCGGCTGGGCTGAAGTGGTCGGCAGGGTTTGCCGGCCTCTCCTTGATCGGGTTGATCGCGTTGCAGAGCATGAATGCTGAACCGGAGACGTTCGAGGTGATCGAATACCCCGACGCGGCTCCGGCTCAGGTTGGGACATCCGTGACATCGCCGATCGAGCCGCAAGAAGAGATGCTGTTTGAATCACCAGTCGCATCTTTGGATGCGGATTCAAATCAGCTAGCCAAGGATCTCGGACGTGAGTTCGAGTCCGTCGTCGCGATGCTGGTCCATCCGGCGTCACTGTTGACGCTCCAGGTCACCGAACCGGCCAGCCAGCCCCGCACCGTTAGCATTCTCAACGGAATGAAACTGGCCCCCGCCAGTTGGCCGTTGCTGGGCAAGCCTGATGCGCAGCTGGTTCTCGTGGAGATGTTTGACTACACCTGCCCGCACTGCCGGCGAACGCACGAGACCATTGAACAGGTCAGAAAGCAGTACGGCGATCGTCTCGCGGTGGTCACGCTGCCGGTCCCACTCGACGGCAAGTGCAACCCGACCATCCGCTCGACCCATGCCAGTCATCGCGAATCCTGTGAGCTTGCCAAGCTGGCGATCGCCGTTTGGCTGACCGACCGCAGCCAATTCGACGGTTTTCACAGTTACCTGTTCGACGCCCAGCCCGGCTACGCACAAGCGATGGCGAAGGCAAAGGCAACCGTCGACGGCGACAAACTGGATCAGCACTTGCGCAGCACCTTGCCCGCCGACTTCATCAAGCAGCACGTCACGCTGTATCAAAAAGCCGGTGCCGGGACGATCCCCAAGTTCCTGTTCCCCAAGGCGACGACCGTCGGAGCCATCGAATCATCCGACGCGATGATTCGTTTGATCAACCAGCACCTGTCTTCTTAGAGACGGGCGAGAGCCGAGAGCGGGAATGAGAAGGCTCGTTGCATAACTCCGTTCGGGAAACGCTGCAATGCATTTCCCCCGGGCGTTTGACGAGGTTTGCAACTCGTTCTGAGGCTCCGCCTTGGAACGCAATGCCGATGGGGCTCCACCTCCGTTCGTCGCGCGAGGCGGAAACCGATCCGTAGCATTTGCCCGAATGGCATCCACAACATAGCCTGGGGTCAGGGGGCGAGCGCAGCGGAGCGACCACCACCCCAGGAAAGGAAAGCCAAATTCTCGCCCTCCCCCATTCGATCGGCGGCGGCAGAGCCGCCGCCGATCGAATGGGGGAGGGGTTTCTGAATCAACGTGACGGATTGCTCGACGCGCGGAGCACGGAGAGTTGCTTTTGTAACTCCAGCCCTTCCCTGGCATTTGGGTCCAAGGTCAGCACGATTCGGACCTCTCGAATCGCCGCGTCCAGTTGTCGTGATTCCATCAACCGTCGCGCCAATTGGATTCGCCAAGCCACCTTGGTCGGGTCATGATTTAGGGCCAGACGCAACGAGTGGATCGACTCCTCCGGCTTTCCCAGCATTCCGTAGCACCTGGATTGCATCTCATAAAGCGTTCCCTCATCGAGACGTCGTTTGGTAGCCGAAGGTGTCGCCAGTAGCTGAAGTGTTCGCTTGGCGCATTGGTCACGAACATCGGAATCCGGTTTGCGATCGAAATACAACGCCGCTGCTAACGTGACCACCGGGTCTGCGGGCAACAGCCGTTCAATGATCTCGTCGGGGCCCAGCTTCGTTTCAACCAGGCTCAGCACATCGTGCAAGTACTTCGTCGAATAGGTCAGTGATTCGTTCCAGTGTTCGACGGCTTCGGACAATCCCGATTCGTTCAATGCCAGTTGGCCGGTCAGGAAAGCGAGGTTTGGATCACCGGGGTGAAGCGTCCTGGCCCAACGCAGGTCATCCAGTCGTTCCCGGTTGTTCTTTTGGTGACGACCGTAGTTGGCCAGCCAAACACTGGGTTCCCAGGCAAGCGGGCACAGTTTCATCGCGATGATGCTGTGTTCATTGATCAGATCGACCAACACCTTTTTCGACGCGGGCGAATCCAACCGGTCCATCGCCAACTGGCTCGCTTTGGCGACTTGCAACTGTCGGGTGATGTCCTCAGGCGTCAACTTGGCCGCACTGACCATGTTCTCAAGTGACTGCTTCGGCATCGATTGATCCATCCGCTCGGCCGCGGCGATTGAAAATCGTTCTGCCAGATGGTAGCGACGCTTGGTGTAGAGGGCAAAAAAGGTGAAGCCAATCACAGTCAACGCGGTGACGGTCAATCCCAAACGCGCAAAGGCGTTCGCAACCGCCGCCATCGGTCGGTCTTTGGCAGGTTGCGATTGCCGTCGACGCTCCCGTGAACCGACGCGTTGGGAGCAAAGGAGTGCGGCAACGATCACCGCGAACATCCCCGTCGCCGGAACACGCAAACCGAAGTCGACCAAGCTATGCGCAAGCACGGCCAGCAATCCGATGCACGCGCCTGCCGACAATGCACTGCGACGTGCCCCGATGGCAATTTGGTACACAACCACACCGGCCATCAAAACCAGCGACAGCAGCCCCACGATTCCGTACTCGTTCAAGACATCCAGGAACTCATTGTCAGCCCGGATAGACTTGTTCGTTTCGCTGGTCCACTGCGGATCCCCGGTCATCTGAATCGTTTCCCAATAGCGATACGTTTCGCCACCAGATCCGAACCAGGGAAACTCGGGAACGCTGGACAGTGCCGCCTTCCACAGAATCCAGCGTCCATCGCCGGAGTAGCGGTCGGATTCGCCGAGCATGTTGAGACGGGATTCATAGAAATCGAATCCGACCCATGCCAGCAGCAGCGTGGTGGCGGCCGCGACGGCAACGCCCAAAACCAGCCAGCGTTTGACTCCGCCGACGCTCATCCGCAGCAACAACACCACGGTGATCGCGACGACCGCCGACAACACACCGCCACGCGAGACGCAGACGATCAAGCTGGCGATGATGAAGACCAACGCGACCAACAGCCACGTCGCGATGCCGTCGGCGAGCAACAACCGATGCCAATGCCGTCCCATCTTCTCCAACCGTTCCATCAACAACCCCAGAGTCAGGCCCAACCCCAGATTCATGAAGAATGGAAAATGGTTGCGATTGACGAAGGGGCCAAACCCCAATCCACCCGGGATCTCGTACGTCCAGTAGGCCAGCCCGTCATGGGATCCGAAATGCTGGGCGATCCCAAAAATCGCCAGCGCCGTGGCAACCATGACCGCCGCGATGCTCAAACGCCGCAAACTCCGTTCGGGCGAATGAAAGCAGCACACCATGCCGAACAGACAAGCCGCGGCAAGGCATCGAATCAGAAACTGGAAACTTCCGCCCGCATTGAGCCCGAGCTTGGAGCCCGAGAACCAAGGTGATGCAGCATCCGTCGTGATGCTGCGTTGACCAGCAAGAGAGGCCGCCGAACCATGGTCTGCTGTCCAGGTCGAGACGCCTGGGGCGAGTTGGTCGACGGCCCAATCGGGAAGCGGGATCAAGTGCAGTCCGGCGACCGCCGCCAAGCCCAGCATCCCCACCAAGATCAGTCGTCCCGACCATCCGGCCCTCCATCCAGGTCTCGCCCCGAACATCAGCCAGACGGAGAACACAAGCAACGCGCAAGCGAGCTCACAGAACAAGAAGAATTCGGCACTTGCCCCTGCAGACCCGAAGGGCCAAGGTGAACACAGCACCATCCCCAGCAGCAACGCCTCAACGACGGCTTGGGACGACGCGCCGATACGATCCGAAGCGTTCAATGAATTGACTTTTCCGCCCAATCGTTGGTGTCCAGGCTTTAGCCGCCCCTTCCGAGGTCGCAGACCGATCCCCCTACGCGAATTCGTGTCACACACCGCTCGCGGTCGAGGTCAAAGCAAGAGAAGCGATGATAGGCATGGCCGCGCACCAGCTGAACACGAGCATGCTGATGCTTTTGGTCGTCCTAAGCGGGACAGTCCATTCGGGCGATTTCGGCCCGACGTTCCACAGCCAACGATCGGCTAAAGCCTAGACACCAGCGCGCTCCCGGCCACTCCGCTACCAGGACAAATTTCAAATCCGAGATATTTGATTTGAAACTTGCGAACTCGACTTCGAATTCGCAATGCAAGACGGTTCGCCGCCCGCGAACCAGAATGCTAAGAAATCAATGCGACTCTTCCCGGAAGAATCAGAATCCGCCGGGCGTGAAGATGCCGCATCGCGTTCGGCGTGCCGTGAATTCCCAATCCTGCAGCAATTCCGCTTCGGCGACGTCGCTGGGATTTTCGCTCAGGGAGACGGCCTCCGCCAGGTCCAACGTTTCCGTGGCCGGCACCGGTGCCATCGCAACGGCAGCCGCGCTGCCGATCAGCAAAACACAGAGTCCAACGCACGTTCCAATTTTCAGCTTATTCATACTTGAAGTCCTCGGATGATGAATCGATCTAACTTTAGGGCTACAGACATTTTTTGGCAAGATAGACGACATAGAAAACCTATTCCCGTCGGCCACCTTTCGCCGTTCAGATTCGCCGCCGACGACGACGCAGTCCTGTGACCAGGCCGATCGCCGCAAATGCCAGCAGACTGCTCGGCTCGGGAACCGCCGACACGCTGAACGAGAGGTCGGTGGTGTGAATATTTGTCGTGAATGGATCGCCCACCAAATCCGCTTGTCGTTCAATGGCGAGACCATCACCAGTCGGAGAATCTGAAAAGGCGATGCCCCACAAATTTCCGCCGCCCGCGCCGGTATCCTCGTAGGGCAGTGCGGCAGCCACTGAAAACCAGTAAGTCTCTCCGCCCATCGCTAAGAAAGGCGTGACATCGGCCGAGTAGGCATAGTAACCCGGCAGAAGCGGGGTCTCGGATGCCGTCCCCACGTCAAACGTGTACAAGGGCGCCAATGCTGGCTTGTTGGAGTCGTCGGCGAAAATGCTGATCTGAAACTTGTCCGCCGCATGAATCGTTTCCCCAGCGATATTATTAAACGCGTAACCACCCAACCAACTGAACGATGTAACAGTCAAATCGCTCGAAAAGGAAAAGTCGTCGTAAAACGTGTTGAAGTCCTGCCGCAGATCGGAAGGGTCAGCGCTGGGGAGGACATTCGTGTCTAATTGCGAAAGCCCCAAAGTGCTCCCAGCATGAAACACCGGGGGGGGCACAATCTGGTCAAAAACAACACCCGCTTTCGCGTCCGATGCCGTCACCCACGAACTCACGACGATCACCGCCGCGAGCGTCAGAAAACGAAACTTTTTTGATGAATATTTCATAAAGCACCTTTTGATCTACTCTGGAAAGAACACTGCAAGTTTGGCTCGACCGCGTCGAGTGTTTGTGAATATATGGAAAGCCCGTCATCGCACGCTCAGCCTCGCGAGGTAAACTCCGAAGCGCGCGTCATCAAACCCGCCAAGGCGCTTGGTTGGTCAGACCCATTAAAGGTCCTTACTTCGATCCAACAAGGGCAACGCAGATGAAGATTGAATTCACGAGCAGTAGGGAATGTCGCTACGCGGTAGCTTCCAACAATGGGCAATGAGCAACCGCTACAGACTGGCGTTTTTTATGGACTCTTGGTGGACAGTCGCGCGGTCGGTTCGGCGTCTCCTTCACGCGCTTGAGCAACGCTCGACACGCCGTCCGTCCACATGGGTGGACACGCATTTTTTGGACGGTTGGTGCGTGCGGTATTAGACGTCGCGATACACACCACTGATGTCAATCAACCGCATCAGGGGCATCGTCGCGCCCGTCCGGCGGAAGGTCAGCTTGAACACTATTACGCTCGACAAACTCGCGCAACGCTTCGACTCCACAGTAGTAAGCACTGCCGTCGCTGTTGCCGCTGGCCACCCCGATCAGACGGCCACGTTTGTCCAGTAACGCGCTGCCGGACATTCCTGGAGATGACTCTTGGCCAAGACGCCAGTAGGCCACGCCAACATCGTCTTCACTGCGCCGTGCGGTTCGTCGCGTTACATCGCTGACTCTTGAGACGACCGGCGCACCCGAACCCGTGCAATCGACGATCCACGCCTCGTTGAGGATGGATGGCTCCGCTCGATCGGATGGTTCAGAGCTGTCGAATAGTCGCGGCTCCGCGGCAGCCACCGCAACACATTCAGCCGGGCGGATCAGTGCCGTTACACGCAGGTAAGCTAAATCGATGTCCGGATCGGAGCGAAGGATTGTCACGGCGGAGGGCGCATGACGAAGTGTCGTGCCCACTGCCGATGACGACCGAAACGACTCGATTCCATACCGGCCCGGTTTTTCAATCACATGATAAGCCGTGACAACATCGAATGATCCCTCGCGCATCGCAACGACGACTCCGCTGCCGATCATTTGTTGGTTCGCATCAACAATCCGGACTGCCGTTGCCCGCCCCAGTGCTTCGATTCGTTTCCTCGTCATCGGCCCCGCAAGCGAGTCGCTCAGATCTTGCGTTCTGGCGTTACGATCGAGCGCGGCAACCGTGGATCCCTTCCCATCCGTTGTAGTATCGCTGACCGCGACAGCTTCGGGCGTCATCCAATCAGGAAGTTTGCTATTGTCCAGTTCGCCGTCTAAGCCAATCACAGACAGGTAGCCCAATTGCACCACCACCAAAACCAAGCAGACGGAAGCAATAAAACGTTTCATCAGTCAACCCTGACGACGGCAAGATGACAAAGCACTAAACCGAACAGCCCTGGTCCGCTGCGGGGGCCGACGGCGAGCTGATCAGGCGGACCAGCAACGTGAAACACTCCGCCGCACCGACACCCGCAAACGTGTACCCCACGTCCGGCCAGCTAAACCCGCGTGTCGGGATCCACAACTGCATGAACTCCAACCCGACCAGCACGGTCAACACCACGGTAAGCAGCAATCGTCGCCGCCGATCCGACGTTTCCGACACCAGCAGGAACGCAGGTACCAGACACACGCCGAGCGCCATCACAAACGTCCGAAAGTTGAAATTTGCATCCAACCAGGCAATGATCGGGTTCGGCAAGACCGCCAAGTCCGCCGCCGTCGTGCCGGGTTTCAAGATTGCGTAGGCGGCGATCGACAGTGTCATCACCAGCCAACCGCTGACCAAATGAAGACGCCAAGCTTGAATGCGTTCTCGGTTCACACGGTCTCCACCGCCGTCGATCTGATCTGTCACGTCCACGGTTCATTGTCCTGTTGTAGGATGAATGTCCGTGATCAACCCGTCTCGGGAGTGCGCATTGATCGCCGGAGTGCCAGCCGCTTCGGCCGCATCAAACCGCATTGCTTCCACGCAGGCGGTGTCGCTCGGGATCGCAGCGGTGGGTGGACCGACACTGGCGACGCAGACACGTCCCTCGTCGATCTCGCAGGCGTCTTTCAAATCGCGAATCCACTGCGCCAGAATCGATCGCCGCCCCAAATGCTTGACCGCATATAGCCGCGCCGCAGCGCCCATCGATTCCCGCAGCGGCGCGTCGGCGGCCAATCGCACGACCGCATCCCCGAACGCCACGTCATCGGCCGGCGGAACCACGATCCCGTGCCCCTCGACGACGTCGGCGATCTGCGTCCCCGGCGAGGCGCAGGCGACAATCGGACGCCCCGTCGCCAGCATGCCCGTCAGCTTCGACGGCATCACCAAATCGGCCGCATCGGCGCGTTGCGGTAGCAAATGAATGTCGGCACAATTCATCAGTTCGTTAAAACGTTCCATCGGTTGAAGCGGCAGAAATTGAACGTTCGGCAACCCGTCGGCCAACTCCAGCAACGATTCATAAGCCGCACCGCGTCCGCAGATGACGAAGTGCAAGTCGTCACGATCGGCGGAGCGGCGGGCAGCCTCGATAACGATTTCCAATCCCTGTTTTGCGCCGATATTTCCGGCGTACAACGCCACGCAGCGATCAGGCGGGGTGCCAAATTTCGCTCGCAAGTCGGCGCCCGCGTCGATCGGCTTCATCACCTCGCAATCGACCCAGTTGGGAAACGACACCACGCGTTCTTCGGCAACACCTTTCTGAACGAGTTTCAACAGCATGTTGGGCGAAATGCTCGAAACACGATCAAAACGCCGCATCAGGAACGCTTCGGCCGCCAAAACGACTTTCTTCAACAACGGCTGTTTCAGAATCCCGAGTTCAAACGCCGCATCGACCTCAAAGTCCTGCACATGCAGCCAAGCCTTAGCGCCACAAAGCCGGGCGGCCAACCAAGTCGTGGGCATACAAAACGCGGCCGGTTCGACCGTCATGACGACATCAGGGCGGAACCGCAATGCCTTCCAAAGCACCACCGGAATGCTCGACACCCCAAACGAAGCAAGATGCACGATCCGTTTCAGTCCCGACACCTTGCCAGGTACCCACAACGGACAGCGAATCACTTCGACACGTCCCCCGCCATCGACCGATTCGGTCACTTCTCGCGAATAAAGACTCCCGCGATATCCATCCAAGATCTTCCATTGCGGGTAATAGGGAGGCGTAGTGACAACCACCACCTCATGCCCCTGTCCGGCAAGTTCCCGCACCATCTCCCCCGAATACTTCCCGATCCCAATCTCCTCGGGAGCGTAATTCAGTCCGTGTAGCAATATTTTCATTTAAACGAGATCAACCTTGTTGGAAGACCGACACGACGATCAGGGACACAAATGAAGGCCGGACGGCGAGCGTTTGTCGGCGATTGAATCAGGGCAACCCGCATCGCGCTGCCCTCTCGTCATTCTGCCTGCCATTGTCTTGCCCCCATCGTTTTGCCCCACCTCTTGTCGGGCATTCGGTGTGCTTTTGTGTCTGTCCGTCGATCAAGCCTACGGCTTGTGCGCCACCGCAGCATCCGTAAGCAACGGCCGTGGCGCCTCCGCCTTTGCAGTTTCGAGCGTCTCAGCACGCAGCTCTTGAATCTTGCAGTACACCTGCGTGAAGTAGCCCATTTTCAGGATCGCAAACGCGAGTCCACGCTTCCCATCCAAGAAGCCGCCCATCATGAAGTACGCGCCGAAGAAGTAGACGATGCCCGCAAACGGCGACTCGATTAACCGATACTTGATTTTCTGTTTCAGCGTCAGCGGCATCGTTGTCTCGCCGCGCGTCTTCATCTGCAAGAACCGACGTGCTTCCCACGAAGAGTACTCGTTGTGTTTTGCGATGTAGTGGGAAACATCGCGAAAGTCGCGGTGATCGATCTTGCTTTCGATCTTCCCCACCTCACCATCGATGATCGGGTGCTCATGAATCTCCATGTCCAGGTGACTCCATCGCGATTCATCAATCCGCTCATACTCACCGGCCCCGACACGAAACAGCGCCAGTTTCTTCAACGGATACCCATGCTTCAGTTCCTGCCCCAGAAAGTAGATCGAATAATTCAACCAATACCCTGATGCCTTGGACTTCGGAAGCGTGTTGGCGAGTTCCCGTTTGAAATCATCCGAGAGAATCTCATCGGAATCCAAAAATAGTACCCATCGAGTCTTTGGCGTATGATTGCGGAGGAACCAGTTTCGTTTTTTGGGGAATTTGCCGTCCCACTGGAATTGCACAAGCGTGGCACCATGCTCTGCGGCGATGCTCGCTGTCGCATCTTGGCTGCAGGAATCAACGACGACAATTTCGGACGCGAATCCCCTGCCGATCGCCTGCAAGCATTCCGAGAGTCTTTCCCCATCATTTTTCGTCGGGATGACGATTGTTAAATCAGGCTGGGGCACGCTGCGCCTCCTGTCCATCCCATTGCCGTTCTTTCACCAGTTTGGCCGGGTTACCTACATAAATACCATTTTCGATCGCGTCTTTGAAAACGACCGACCGCGCGCCCAAGACCGCACCTTTCCCGACCGTCACACCAGGGCCGACAAAGACCTCCGCGGCCACCCACGCCTGCTCGCCGATCACAATGGGGCGGGTGATCAACTGGAAGTTCGCATCCGAGATATCATGCGACCCGGCACAAAGAGTTGAATCTTGGGAAACGACAGCGCGGTCGGCCAACGTGATCCGGTCCATACAATAACAATTGACTCTCGGCCCCAAGCAACTGTGGGCGCCCATCGTTAAATTCGCCGGCAGCCAAATTTTTGCATTTCCATAGACGTGTGCCGTCCAGTCCACCTGGGCGCCGAATAGTCGCAGAATGGCGACACGGTACCGGTGAAGCGGAGCGGGCGTCCATGACGCCAGCACCAACCACGACAAGTTCCACACCAGCCGAGTCAATCGGCTGCCGAGCGAAAAGCTCGCTCCGCCTTCGGACGGCTTCGTCTGGGATGCGTCAAGGACTGATGCAGATTCCAACGGACTACGCCCCGGATAACGCTGAGATGAATCGAGCTGCGACCGATTCAGGTCGATAATTCTTGCCATAGCATTGCAGAGCCGACTGCCCCATCTCACCTCTCGCTTCAGCAGATAGTTTCAGCCATTGATCGATCAGACGGTTCGTCCCGATTTGCGAATCATCTTCGACAAGGCAAGCATCGTAATCCTGGATCTCGTCCCATATATTCACCTGGTTCGAAATCAAAACCGGTTTGCCGCAGGCAAGCGCTTCAACCACGGCGATCCCAAAGTTCTCTTGATGACTCGGAAGGACGAAGGCCTCACATCCGTAGAACGCACCCCACTTGGCATCGCCTCGAAGCATCCCGGGAAATGTCACTTGCGGCTTGGATCCGTCTTCGATCGAGGGCATTGCATTCCACAAGCCGAGTTGTCGCGCCAGTTCCTTCATCTCCTCGGCGTATGCCGAGTCACAGGGGCCAGCGACAACGAGTAGAGGAACTCCTTCGGCAGTTTTATATTTGCCTGCCATCTCTGCGTAGGCCCGTAACAACAGGTCAACGCCCTTCTTCGGGTGTATTCGACTAATGAACAGCAGATAGGGACGGTTTACCGCTTGCGGGCAGGCTTCCAAAAAGGCCGACTTCATTTCCGTGGTAAATCGGGGTGGGGAGGGGACTCCATAGCCCACGTTAATTTCCTGCTTCGGTCGATAGGGGCGGAACGGTTCTCGTGCCAGTTCCAATTCTTTGCGACAGGTAAAAAGCAACCCGTCCGCATGTCGCACCGTTCGGTGTTCCGCCGCTTTCCAATAAGCCCAATTGCGATACGCTTTAAGTCGCCGTGAAGGCTGTCGTTGAAACCACGGATCCAGCATGCCATGGGGCATCACATAGACTCGCGGCAAATTGGTGACACCTTCGCGTCGTAATTGCGAAACCACGCTGGTGACTGCAAACGAGTGATACGTCCACAATCCATTGATGACAACCGCATCGTAATCCGGAAGAGAATTCCTCAGCCAGCCTCGGAGCTTCTTGGAATACGCCCACGGCCCGACACGCTCACCGAGGCGGATGACCCGGAACGCATCCTTCACTCCGAAGGTGTCATCGACGCCGTCCAGGCACACTACATCATTGTCGCAATTAAGCGATGCCATTGCCGGGAGCGTGTTCCGAATTCCTTGGCAAACTCCTCCCTGGTCGGGGTTCATCGATGAGACAACTTGAAGAACTTTCATTCTGGTATTGGTCACGCTAGTAATAGTCGTCAGTCGCGATTACGCGATGAAGCCTTCTGTCCGCAGGAAGTACTTTGCTTCTTTGGATATCGCTTGAATCGGTTTTGCGGGAACTCCGCCGTACAGCATGAATTCAGTAACGTACCCCTTATTTAGGAGCGAAGAGGCGCCAAGTACGCTGTGTGCTGGTAGCGTGGCACCGCCCAAGACCACGACGTTAGTTCCAACGAACGTGTAGTCACCGATATCGATCGGAGCACTCGATTGACGACAATCTACAAGGTCGATTGAGTGAGTGAGGAATTGCGATTGATACCCAGCTACCGTCGCGAATCGGCCGATTCGAATTCGGTTGGTACAGTCGAGGTGGTGGTGTTTGGTTACGGCGGAATGACGCTCCATCACTAACTCAGAGACTCGGCCGACTTGGTGAGAAAAATGGCGTGAACCGGTGCCGGTTGGAAATCCGGTGATCCAATTCCCTCGGCCGATCGTCGCGTTTTCATCCATCACGATGCGATCAAGATGGATCGCGACATTGAATAGACCGATTCTCGTGTGGGCTGACATTTCGAGGTAACGGGGGAAAATCCATGATGCTTGGATGCGGGCCTGAGGATGGATTTTGTAACCGAACACCCATTGCAGCATCCGCCGTCGCAAGAACCATGGCATCAACACGATCAAACACTTCAGCCCGAATCGCATGGCGGTCAAACGGCGGCCCCTGAATTGTTAAACAAATTCAAGTAGGACTCCATCATCCGGCCACTGTCAAACCGCTCGCAGTTCTGCCATCCTCGCTCAATTAGATCTACCCGTGTCGATTGGTCGTCGAGACTCAACAGAGCGTTAGCAAAACCTGCAACGTCGTCGGGGGCGACATGAATGGCGGCACCGCCACTTACTTCAGGCATTGGGGGTACGTTGCTTGCGATTACCGGAGCGCCACAGGCCTGGGCCTCGATGACCGGCCACCCAAATCCTTCCGAAAAGGATGGGAAGACAAAAGCAAAGCAGCGACTGTAGAGAGCCCTCAACGTTTCATGGTCGGGACGTCGCACCTGAATGACTCTCTCTGCGAGTCCCAGCTGCGAAGCCCGCAATTCGAGCTCAGAAGTCAGCGGAGCACCGGCAAAAACAATTGCCCCCCTCCATTGTGTCCCAGCTTTCGCTGCCATCTCCAGTAACATCGCCCGGTTCTTTCGACCGAGCGACGAACCGATGTGAAGAAGGAACGATTCTTCGGGATCGATGCCCGCGGATTGAAGCAGTGGTTGCGCCTCATGACAGGGCATTGGAGAGAAGTTCGCGTTAAAGCCGTTGAGGACGACCCTCCAGTCACGTTGAGTCGTCGGGCAGGCATCGGACACCGATTCTGAAAGAGTCTTCAACTGCGAGAGCGTAGTGTCAGAGACGGCTGCAACCTTCTTGGATCTTGTAAGATTCCGCAGGATCCAAGCCTGCATCAGCTTGCCGGCCTTCGATGCGGGGCAATGAGCATCCACGTCGCCCCGGGCTCCCCGTATCGCCAGGACATCATGGCAGGTGATGGCAGATTGGTCAGGGGGAAGTTGCCGCATGTAGAACGCGTTGGAGTGATCTGCGACGTGAAAACAAGCGTCATGCAGTGTTCCGTCGCGACGCATCGTTGCGATTCGCTTGCGAAGCACTCGTGGATAACGCACCCATTTGTCGAGGTAACCGAGCCACTTGGAAATCCCGGACGTCGTGCTTGAGTGCTTCTTCGCAAAAAGCACTTCGGGCCGCCAAATCTCGGCGGCAATCCCCTGGTCCTCCGCCCCCCGCCGCAACATCTCAGCAAATCGTTCCATGCTCTGTTGGCGATCTGGCGGGTAATTACCGATGATGATGAGCTTAGGCACGCCTAATTCGCTTGGTGAAATGTTCGATCGGAGGTCTCAGCGCGTGCCCCAGTATCTTCAATGCAACGTCGTGAAAACACATGTTTCTGCTCGTAAACATTGCTTGACCGCATCGACAACTTGAGTGCGATAACTTTCCCAGGTCAATTCCGCTGCCTTTTCAACTGCAGCAGAGGACATCTCCGCCAACAGATCGCGATCCTGTTGCAATTGCTCGAGTCTTAGCGCAATGGCTTGAGGATCGTTTACGGGAATCAGGAATCCGGCAGTTTCATCTGCTACTAGATCCTCCGCACCGGCATTCGCCGTCACGACAATGGGTAACCCACATGCCAAAGCTTCTTGTTGAACGAGCGCTCGACCTTCAACAATGGACGGAAGCACGAAAGCATCCATCGAACGCATCAACTTGAGAACCTGGTCATGTGGCCGCGTCGCATGATGGATGAACACGCCATACTGCTCGGTATAAAAATCCATCGGTACGATCGGACTCCCCAAAACGTGTAGTTCAAACCGCGTCGGGTCAAGGAGCTTCATCGCCTCAAATAGGTCTGCCAAGCCCTTTCGTTGCGTCATTGATCCTACGAAGAGGACCTTTAGCCGCGTCTGCTGCCCTCTGGGACCATCTGCATCACTGTTAACCACCTGTTGACACACCTGTGTCAGCCTGGGGCTCCCAAACGGGGTCACGCTAACAAGCTTGTCGGCAACTGTACCATGGGGAAGTGAGTCCCTCACGAATCCGCTTGGGCATAGGATCGCGTCAGCGAGTTCTAACTCAGAGTCCTTTCGGGCACATTTTGAACTCGAATCGCGGGTTCCGACGAGAGTCGGTTCCCATGCCGGATAGCGTTCCGCTTGCTGTTCGAGAAGTGCTCGTGATTTGCGCCAATATGCGATTGGAAGGTCATAGATACATTTTAGGCCTAGACGTTTTGCAACTCGAAACGTCTCAAACGCCCCATCCTCGTAGCAGTATACCGCCGCAAGTTGCGATTCCATTGCCTCGACCCGACGGGCGACAGCCCGGTCAAAAGACCGATACACAGAATCGATACCGAAGAAGCTCGATTCTTGAGATGTTAAGAAGTTCCACCCCAATCGCGACGCTGTCAATCGTCCCGATTCTCTCCAGGGATGTAGCTTCAAGAAAGATGATAATTTCGAATGGTAGCTGCGTCGGCGTATCTCCGATAATCCGGGTAGTCGGGCTGCTTGCGCGAAAAAGTTTCCGTTGCACGCTGCGATCCCTAGATGGAACTCTGAGAGCAACCTCGAATCAGCCAGTGAAATCGCAGCTTCACGAACGTTGTTGTTTCCGGTTGGATGAGAAATTAGAATCATCAATGTATCCAGTTCAGTTGTGTTCGCAGATGCGCAGGTTCACCAAGGTCGCTTTTGCGCAGAAGATTCGGCCGTTTCACACGGCAAGCCAAGAGCAAATCGATCGCCGTGGTACCGATGTTAATTGTAGCCTGTTGCAACGTCGGGAGCCTGAATCCCGGGTGGCCGATTCGGAATGCCTGGTGTGTGATCGCGGCGCCGCGAAGTGTGTCTCGCTAGTCGCCTGGTGCGTGGCGGAGGACTTCTTCGTGTCCTGTGCTCAACGCTGGCAGGTCTTGAAGCAGCCAGGCAAAACCCTCCGGTGATCATTGATGCCCCCAGCGACGTCGCTTGCCCCCATTGGCCGAGCAAAATCATTTGCGCGCTCACTGCGAGAATGGGGAGCGAGCACCAATCGCGTCTCCGTGCCGCTTTGCACGTCGCCCATGCCAAGACACACAAGATTGAAATCCGATAGCTCAGGACTAGCGGCCCAAGCACCAGCCCTCCCTCCATGAGGATCCGCCCCCACTCGCCTTCCGAATAACCAAATCCCCGCGTTCCCGTTGCAAGTTTCTGCCCAACGATCGTTGAAATCCCACTCCCGTAGCCCATGACGGGCATGTCGGCGAACGGCCGAACAATTCCCTCGACGACGCGTCCCACGATCGCCTCCTGGACGCCGCCCCGATTCGTCGTTGATTTTTCCCATCGGTCAGCGAATGCAGCAAACGCTTCAGAAGTCCCTGGGATACAGCAAAACAGTGCGATTGCCACGCCGCCTCCAAGTAAACTGCGGAAAATTAGTCTGGACGACATTGCGCCGCCCAATGCGATCGCAGCGACGCCGAAGCAGATCGCGATCAACTCGCCGATAAACAGTGATCGACTGATCGAAAATGGAATCGCCAATAAAATTGCGCCTCCGGAAAGTCCCATCAGAAGTAGGGAAATCTTGCGGCGGTAAACAAGATAGAACCATGCACAGCACAACATAGGATACAAACTAGCCGGCCCATTGATGAAGCTGAACGTTCCTGGCGGCCTAAACCTTCCTAACGCACCAGAGAAACCTGCACCCGAAAGATCACCTCCAACGCCACGGTTTAAAACGGAACTTTGCGGCGAGTAGAACTGCGCAATGAGTAAGAGCGTAAAAGGTATTGAAATCCATAGAGAGATTCGACAAACCGAATCCACATCTGCACGTGTCAAAACGCGTCCCATCACAAAGATCAGAGGCACATGGAAAAAGTCACAGCGTACGCCGTAGGAAGCCACGAGGGGATCCATGTGTCCCAGGAGGACCGCAAAAAACCAACTTACTGCCCCCAAAAAGAACGTTGCGCTGATCAGGGTGTTTTTGGGGAACACCCCAGATTTCAGCGTCAGCCAATAGATGACGAGTAGCACTGGATCGCGAACGACCAGAAGAGGCGTTGCCAAGCCGGGAAGGATCCATCGGCGAAGCCCCCCCTCGATCAACCAAAGAATTAGATACACACAGATCCAAAATCGAATCCGTGTCATCGTTTCGCTGGATGCGCGTGTTCCATGACTGTTGCGGGGACTACGCCGATGACTTCGATTCAGTGACTGATTCACGCGGTATCCTATCGATCGATCATCGTTGAGCATACAAACTATCGCCGAAAAAAGCCGCGTTGGACGAGCGGGATTATCTTGCCGACTCGGAGGTAGACCGACTTTGCATGGGCTCGTAGTCGCCGACGGGGCTGGGCCAAGGACTCGGTGAATCTGCCGATCGTTGACTTCGTAAACGCCAGATGTGATTCGATAACTTCGCGGTTCCCCGCCAAATCTTCAAGCAGGCCGTGTACCTCTTGATAATCTTCCGTATCGGGCGGGATCATTGCTAGGGTTTTAGCGTGGGTTACAGCCAGTCGCCTACGTGCCTTCCACAAGTCAATGGTCTCCCAATCTCGTCGGTCCCACTCAGGCTGAAGGGTTTCCTCAAAGAGACGAAGGACCCCGCGAATTTCACTTGCTTTGCGTCCTGAACGATACCCTCCCGCATCACTCCAGACTCGATATTCGGCGAGTGTGTCGCTGCAATAGACATTGTTCCACCCCGCGACAGCAAGTCGCACAAAGAGATCCCAGTCTTCAGCGAAATTCATCTCCGGTCGGTAGACATATGGAAGCTGGCGAAGGGCGGACGTACGAAACATGCAAATGTTCGCGGCCACCCGATAGCCGGAGGTAGCGCCAATAAGGGCTGCTTCGGCAGTCTGTTCAACTGAGGTGCGCCCTAACCGCCGATGATGGTTATGCTTTCCATGTTCGTCAATTTCCTCAATGGCGCAGTGAGCAACTGCTGAATCCGGGTGCCGGCAAAGCATCTCGGATAAGACGCGACAATAGTCCGGTTTTAAAACGTCATCGGAGTCCAAACGTACGAAATAAGGAGTGCCGGGCTGTTCCATCACCCAGCCCGCGTTAGCGGCGATCCCTTGATTCTTCGCGTGCCGGTGATAACGCACTCGCGGGTCATTCTCGAACTCGCGCATGACCATCGGCGTCTCGTCCGTACTCGCATCATCCGAAACCCAGACCTCCGTTTCCACCCCCGATTGCTCAAGTGCGCTCCGCACGGCAATGCGGAGATACTTGGATTGGTTGAATGTCGGAATGCAGACCGCAATCTTCATTTGGCTACGCATCGACACCCTCAAGGAACTCAACCAGTTCGTACGCGAGTCGCCGAGGACAGAACTGAGACTTCACTCTCTCCGTGACGCTCGCTGCACCGCGGATGGCCGTGCTGCTACTGATCGCCTCCGCGAGGGCTCCGTCGCAACGCAGGTCGAGGATCCCAGGGTGGTTACCGAGGATGTAGCGAGCAGCAGGGAAATCATTGCAAATGATCGGTAAACCGGCAATCGCAGCCTCGGCAATCACTGCCCCCAACGCTTCATTATGACTTGCCAAAACAAACAAATCGGCCGCATGGTAAGCATTTGATAACTCTGTAAGCGGAAGCGTCATCCACCGCACATTCTCTCCCAGTAGCTCATGTGCCAGCTTCTGGAGCCCGGGCGATTCTGGCGTCGGTTGGCCGCACAAAAGTAGCTTGTACTGCTCGTGATCACGACGCACCTTTTCCATCTCGCGGATCACATAGTCGATTCGTTTATGATGCGAATTCCAAGCCGCGACCGAGATGACCAGTCGGTCGGTCTCGCGAAACCCGAAAGATTGTCGCCAGGTTGAACGATCCATCGTCGGCTCCGGAATCGTTACCGGATGCGGTATCAGCCGGGTCCGAGACTCTGGATACCCATACGATACGAGTTCCTCACGGGCCGTCGGCGTCAGGTTCACGACGAGGTCAAATTCCGAAGAATACTCCGGGCCGACGGGGGCGCCATCACAGAAGACGATTCGGGTGGGAATATGATTCCGCTGAATCCAGCGTTGGAGCGACCGAGCCAGAGTCCCTTCTTGTAGCCAAACGTAATCGGGTCTGAATCGCGATATCGCCCGCTTCGCCATTGGCGAAAAACTGCGTTGCTGAAGCCGCGCCCCGTCATTGATTAACTTTACGCTTCGCATGCAGCTTGCAACCCAACCCGTCTGCGCCAGGCATGGAATTTTCCGCGCAGTAGGATGTGCCCCACCAGAGAGAAGCTCGATGTCGGCTCCGTGGGCACGGAGCGCGGACGCCCACTGTGTTGCCGATACCTCAAATCCGCGATTAACGATGCCCAAGCCCGTCGCGATCAAAGCAATTTTGATGGGTATTCCTCGATTGCAGTTTTGTTCACAAAGTCGAAAGTGACGCCGCAAATCGGCTCGCGACCTCAGGCAGAGATTGCTCTGCCGGTTGCCGTCGTGTGAGCTTCATCGGCTGGTCAATCGCATCACCAAAAATGGCGAGTGGACAATTCTGACGCACTTTATCGACAAACCGATCGCCCCAGATCGGTGCCCGCGTCACGACGACGGGCAATCCGTGGGCGAACATCGCCGCAGCAGCGCCACTCTTCTCGATCAAGTCCGGGGAAGATGCGCTCAATCCGAAATCACACGATTGGAGTAAAGCCGACACCCTGGGTTCAGCGCATCTGCCGTTTTCCTCGACTGGGACACCGGCTGTTCGGAACCGCTCCCAGGTTTTGCTAGCCCCCGCGCCGCCACTTCCGATTGCACAGATCAGGGGAGTTCGTCCATAGGAGGCGGTAATCCGATGGAGCAGACTGGCTGCCTCCTCGATACCCCAGCCACCATGTACAGATCCGAAGAAGCAGAATCGGATTGGCCCCGAATCGTCATGCGGAGCGTGCTGAGGTTCCACGGGAATGTTACTGAACAATGGCACCTGACCGACATGGTTCGTCAACTTCCTAAGTAGTTCGATATAGGGCGATGCGTGAGAATCGACTCGGCAAGGACGTAAACGTGAAATAATCGATGCCAAAATATTCCTCTGGATTGCACCCAGGAGTTGGTGCCGAAACGGCGGCGAGCTGCCGAGTCCGACCCATAGCTCGTGACACATGATATGCCAATGGAAGTGGCCGCCAATGCTTTGAAGTCGCCGAGCCAATCGAACCGGAATACCCTTATGATGAAACGAATAAGGAACAAACTGCAAGCTAACGACGTCGGGGTCATGAAACTGAAGAAACGTTCTTGCCGATTGAATCCGATTGTCCCAAGGCACGGATGGATGCAGACGCAAGGTTTGCAGTTTCGAGTCATTGACGGACTGAACGGATCCGGTAACTTCAAAATCGACTGTGCCGCTGAGGCCACTGCCAGGGCCCGAACGGCTCGCGTGATGGTCGTTTAAAGCGACCGCCACAACCCGATGTCCTTGGTGAGCAAGTTCGCCGGCAAACCGTCGCGTGTAGTCGCCGACCCCATCACACCCCGGTTCAAGGCAACCGCACAGAAATGCGATATTCATTGCTCGTTAGCGCCAGTGCGATCGCCAAGTTAAACACATCTGATCTGCGCCCTTCGCGTGATTGCAGACTCCAGGAATAACGCAGTCAATCACATTATTGACCGGACCGAAATGCATCTTGATATGCCACACAAAAGAAAGAAGCAGCCTTTCGGATCCTGCACTTTCCGAGGCTGGATGGTGTTGCAGGTAATCTTGGGTCATGCGCGGCGCACAAAGCGTCCGATCCCCGACGCCATGAAACACGACAACCTCCGCATGAAGATCTCGCTTGGCATGTAGAACCCGATGGGACTCACGTTCTTCAAAAACTCTTTGTCGACAAGTCTGGGCGATTTGCCTTTCAGCGAATCTCCGAGGAACCGCTTTTTCCATGGTTTCGGCTGGCCCAAGGCGTGCGGCAAAATCGCAGCCCCCGGTTTAAATCCCATCGCTTCTTGGCCGATCACGCTGAATTCAAAATCGGTTGCCTCGATCGCCGCGTTTAGTCCGTCCTGATCGCTCGCGTCGAAACATGAGAAGAATCCCTTGCCTTCGAACTCCTGGCCAAGTTCGACTTTCGCCGCACCCAGCCCGCCGATCACATCCCCCATGGCCAACATGAGTGCCTTCCACTGTTCGAGGAAACCACGAGCGTCGGAACGCAGGCCTACGAATCCTCCGTTTACGTACTCTCTTCCCTTGAAGTTCAGCGAAAAACCCTTGTTTTCATAGTATCGCCGCCAGCCAACCCGCCGAGGATGGTTCTTAGGCAGCGGCGAGTTCACGTCCTCGCACAATGCGACTCCACAGGACACCCAGTCGCAAAAGACCTGCCAATCGTCGGCGACGCAGATATCGGGATCCAAATAAAAGATTGCATCCGTATCGGCGGCAGGTCCGTCGAGCAACTCAAGCATAAAGTCGGGCTTGTAGTTGGTCAGGTGATACGGCGTTTCCAGCGGAAGAAATACGATCTCCAGCCCGTCGGCCACCTGCAGGGACGTTGCATCCGACCACTGTCCTGTGGAGCGACGCTCGGCTTCGACCGTCCAGCCCGGCAGGCCACCACGGTAGCCAGCATACACGGTGCCACGATACCCATTTTGATACAACGAGTTCGTTAAAGCCGCCACGCCGTAGTGGTAATGGCCCTCAAAAAGTGTGCATACCGAGGATTTCATTTTGCGAGTTTCCGTGGAATGCGAATCGACGCGGACCGTGAGAGTAATACGACTAACATTTCAAGTACAAGACGATGCGATCGATTGATATAGCCTCAGGTGTTCTACAGCGACACAGCTCCAGCTAAGTTTTTCGACTGAAAACGCACGGGACTTCACCGACACGCTTTGCCGATATTCGGGCGCTTTCAGGTACTTTGTTACGAGCTCTACCATCGCATCGTCATCATTGTTTTGAACGATCGGGAAGATCGTCCCACCCCCATAGTTTTGGATCCCTCCAACATCTGTCGTCACGATGGGAAGCCCAGAGGCAAGTGCCTCGACGATCGCCGTGTTCGCACCGCTGTCATTCATCGGAGTCAAAGTAAGGTAGGAGCGTTGGTATAGGTCTCGAAGTTCACTGTCGCTTAAGCCCGAATGCCAAGATATTCTTGGATTGTTGGCAAGTTGCCTGAATAGCGGTAAGTCACGTCGATGTTCCGGCACCAATGCATCAAAGCAGAGAGAAGGAAAGTTTTTCTGCAGAGCGGCAACCACGCGATAAAACATCTCTACATTGCGTAGGTGAATTCCGTTGTACAGCAAACGTTTTGGTTCGTCATACTGACCCGGGCAAAAGAAATCGGTGTCAACGCCATGCAAAATAAATGAAGGTGGCGAGCGCAAGTAACTTCGAAAGGCCTGCTTGTCTCGGTCGTATAAGAAGAGTGCGTGTTCAATCGAACCGAGACGCTCAAGTTGCTGCTTGTTCCATTGGCAGAGGGGCTGGTGGAAGGTGAACAAAGTCCGGCTTAGTACTTCATCCGAGAGGATGTCGGCATAGGGAAGGAATTCTTCACCATAGATGATGTGGCCAACTCCTGCCGATCGCTTTACGCGTTGACTGAAATTGTAAATTGCGGCGACATGCTGCTGTGGTGCATTCCCAAATCCACGACGTAGACTGAGCCACTTGCCTTTCAGGCGAGAGACGAGATTCCTTTTCGGTTTGACGACCGTCACATCGGATATCTGACTGATCCACAGTCGCAGGCATTCGTAACCGGTGTGTCCACCGAACCATGGAGTAGATGTTTCGAGAATCGTTGGTTTCACGATAGAGTACTCATTTGTGAAGCAACATTTGTTATGCAAGCTCACGCTCAAGGTTTCTTAAAGATGCTTCTAGAGCGACCAAGGTGTCTCGGCGTGTCTCTGTATTGGATAGACTTCCCTGAGAGATTGACGCTGAACGGAGTTTTCGGATGAGTTTCCGCTCAAAGAGCCGTCGAACTGGCAACGCAAGCAATTTTCCGTCGAGTCGAGCCAGGACGTCAGCAAAATTGATTTCAAAAACAACCGGAACAGCTTTCACAGACAGCAGCCAATCACTCCACTTGAATTCCGATGTCGAGATGCTTTCGCGAAAGTGAGACGCGAAACGAAACCGAACCCAGGGGATACCGAGTGCATCGGCGACGATCGCCCCGTGCATCGCTTCGGTCACTATGAGTTTGCAGCGACAAATCGCCGCTAGTGTTGTCTCCACATCGTTTGTAGGTGAAATGTATTGGCAACCGACCGTAGAACAGATCATGGCCCAGTTGACAAGCTTCTCGCTATGAATATGCGGCATAAACCCGACGGCGTCGGCACCAGCATCCTGAGAGGCAACTAACTTGACTAAATAAGCAGGATCGGCGATGAACGGTTTGGAATAGACACTTGCAGTCAAAGGCCCGCGGGTGAAGTGAAACCTTACGTTGTCTCCCAGACATGCTGCTTCGGGGCCCCTGGCACCGGTTCCAAAGACGTGGATTCGGTTGTCGTCCGGAATCGCAAGATTGTCGAGCGTTTGCCGGTGAAGCAAACTGCCGATCGCGATCAGTGAGTTCTTGCTAGTGGGGTCGCTCGGACCGAGCAGACGGGTGAACAAGTGCAGATTTAGGTCATCTCCAAAATTGCCACTTGGGGCACGGTAATACTCAAGCCGGTAGTTCATTCGTGGGAAACGGGGCTGTCGCTACCCGCTCTTTCTTAAAGATGTGATTGCAAACGCGTGCAGCATGCAAAGATATAGTGAGGTCGACACGATCGCTGCCAGAAGGACTCCGACGACACTGGTGGGCGAGAAGTACAGAAACGGAGCAACTTTGAAAACCAGGGACATCGGAATAAAGAGATACGGTGCGGGGACAATTCCCCGTGCCGTCAGCAAGCTGTATCCACAACCACCAATAACGCTCAAGATCGAACTGACTAGCTGTAGCTGAAACACGTACGCGGTACCGGTGTAGTTTGATCCGAGTATCGCAGTTAACTGTGTGCTGAAGCAGGATGCCAGTAGCCCGGCACAAATTAGCAACGTGACCACCGAAAATTGGACCTTCACGAAGACCATCGTCAAGTTGTGCTTATTCCGTTGCAATCGTGCAAAACGAGGTGCTACCAGAGTCGAAAAAATGACGGTAAACAGCGACAAGACCATCAGCACCTTGCTGATCGCTGCGACTTCGGCTAACGACTCCGTCGATCCAAAAATCGAAATCAGCCAGATCGTGAGCTGGGCTGAGAACGTACTGTAAATCGCGCCGGGTAAGACTCTTTTGACGATTCCAAGGATATCTCGCCGCACCACCGGATCCTCCCGCTCGGAGAGGTCGGCATACGCGTCCGAAAGTTTTCTCAGCCGGCCATTGGCAAGTAGCTGAGCGATTCCGTTTGCAAGAAGTGCGATCCCAGCAGAGGGAAATAGCAGGAGCAAGGGCCCGACCATGGCGAACCGACTGGCATTCAAACTAACCTGCACTCCTTGAAGTGGACCAATGTCCTGAGTGAGTTTAGGCGCAATTTCAAGCAATTTGGCGGACAATGTCGTAAAGAGCGCGGGCACAATACAGAGAACGATGAATCCTGACGAGAGCCACGATGCGCCGTGATGTCGAAGCAAACAGAGCAGCACCGGTACGCCAAAGACGAGACTCCAGATTGCAAATTGCTTTCGCATTTTCAAGCCGGTCACCAGCACCTTGCCGAGTTGTGCGCGGTCTTGCCAAACCTTTCCCCCCTGGGCCATAACCCCCGTAGCGACTCCACCGTCGGCGAGCAACGTCATCGTGCCGAGCATCGTTGTTGCGAGCGTGTAAAGCGCATACTCACGAGGCGGCAGCAATTGAATGGTCACTAATCCGCTTAGGAATCCGATCGCCTGTACCGTGACTTGCGCCGATCCGGTGATCCCACACAGTTTTCCGAGGGTCCAAGCTCGCGATAACCGCGCATGCTGGCTGAAGAACCGGTCTGCGATGTACCACCAACTGGCCGGGTTCCAGAGGGAGCATTCCGATTCAGATTGCAATTTCACTTACGTGTTCGTCGCATTGAGATCGTCGGGTAATCAGCGTGCTACTCCACCGCCACGCTGACCGTGTGGCCGTGGAGTTTGAGGAGGGCGTGCTTGCGGGCGTTTTCGAGGTCGTTGGCGACCATTTCGGCGCACATTTCCTCGACGCTGATCTCGCATTCCCAGCCGAGTTTTTCTTTGGCTTTGGTCGGGTCTCCCAGCAGCGTTTCCACTTCGGCCGGGCGGAAGTAGCGGGGGTCGACTCGGACGATCACGTCGCCGGGGTTCACGTACGGGGCTTTTCCGCTGTCGGTGACTTGCGTGACCGTTGCGATCTCGTCGACACCGTTGCCGGAAAATTCGATCTCCAGGCCGGCCTCGTTCGCCGACAGCTTGACGAACTCTCGCACACTGATCTGTTTTCCCGTCGCGATCACGAAATCATCGGCTTGCTCCTGCTGCAACATCATCCACTGCATCCGTACGTAGTCTTTGGCGTGCCCCCAATCTCGTAACGCGTCCATGTTGCCCAGGTACAGGCATTCTTCTAGGCCTTGAGCGATGTTGGAGATCCCTCGTGTGATCTTTCGCGTGACGAAGGTCTCGCCCCGCCGCGGTGATTCGTGATTGAACAGGATTCCGTTGCAGGCATACATCCCGTACGACTCGCGGTAGTTGACCGTGATCCAGTACGCGTACATCTTCGCCGCCGCATAAGGCGACCGGGGGTAAAACGGCGTGGTCTCTTTCTGCGGGATCTCTTGGACCAAGCCGAAGAGCTCTGACGTGGAGGCCTGGTAGAAGCGTGTCTTCTTTTCCAGTCCCAGGAATCGAATCGCTTCGAGTAGTCGTAGCGTTCCGATCGCATCGACGTCGGCGGTGTACTCGGGTGACTCGAACGAGACCGCGACGTGCGACTGGGCACCCAAGTTGTAAACTTCGTCGGGCTGCACCGCGTTGATGATCCGCGTCAGGTTGGACGTGTCGGTCAGGTCGCCGTAGTGCAACTTGAATTGCGGTTGCTCTTCGTGCGGCGACTGATAGATGTGATCGATCCGGTCGGTGTTGAACGAAGACGCCCGGCGTTTGATGCCGTGGACCTCGTAGCCTTTCTCCAGCAAGAACTCCGCCAGGTACGATCCGTCTTGACCGGTGATGCCGGTGATGAGTGCTTTTTTCATTGGGCAGAGAGTTAGCTGTTAGCTGTTAGCGGTTAGCAGTTAGCAGTTAGCAGTTAGCTGTTAGCTGTTAGCAGGAAGAAAGAGAACGAGCGTTGGCAATAGTCAGTAGGAAAGTGAGGGGGAGACACGGAGAGGGGGAGACACGGAGAGGGGGAGACACGGAGAGGGGGAGACACGGAGAGAGGGAGACACGGAGAGAGGGATTGGATGGCGGGCGTCAGCAGGTCGCGTTGAAAAGCGCCGAGTGTAGCTGCCACGCGAAAAAATTCGCTTGCAATCGCTCCTCTTCTCGTCTCCTGCTCCGCATAATCTCCTTGTCTCCCATCAACACGCTCCTTCTCGGAGCAGGGCGGTTTTGACGGTTCGCCAGAGGATGAAGATGTCCAGGCTGATCGACCAGTTGTGGAGGTAGAAGCGATCCATGAACACGCGCTGCGTGTAGCTGGTGGAATTCCGGCCGGAGACTTGCCACAGCCCGGTGATTCCAGGCCGCACCATTTGGTACAGCTCAAAGACTTCCGGATACTCTTGGATGTATTCGCGGTCGTAGTCACCGCTGTCGATGATCGGTCGTGGCCCGACCAAACTCATCTCCCCGAGCAACACGTTAAATAGTTGCGGCAGTTCGTCCAGGCTGGTCTTTCTCAGGAATACGCCGATCTTTGTGACTCGCGGGTCTTTCTGCAGCTTGTGGGTTCGCTTCCACTCCTTCATCATCTGTGGGTTTTTCTGCAGGTACTCGCTCAACCGACGATCCGCGTCGCAAACCATGCTGCGGAACTTGATCGCTCGAAATGGGCTGCGGAACCTGCCGACGCGGTCTTGGTAGTAGAACACCGGCCCGGGATCAAACACCTTGATGGCGATCGCGATGGCGATCATCAATGGCAACCAGAACGGGAGGGTCAGCAACACCAAGACAAGGTCGATCACCCGTTTGGCCAACTGGGCATGGGGACTGGTAAGCGCCGTGTAACAATGCAGCTCGATCCCCGATCCCCGCTCGGCCAGCCGCACCGATTCGGTCGGATGGTAGGAGAAGTCCATCGGCAGCATCACGTGCGGAATCCCGTGAAAGGCGTGAAAGTCTTGCCATTGGCCGGCGTCCTGTTCGGCCAGGGCGAGCCGGCAGGCCCCGGTTCCACGAAGGATCGATTCCAGCTCCGTCGTCGGCCCTAACCAGCAACTCTCCGAGCGACGCACCGGGGCGCCGTTGCCGCTTGGGCTACCGTTCGGGCGTCGTACTCCTTCGGTCGAATCAATTCGATAGAACTGACCGTCGGCCTGATCGCGAATTTGGGACTTCGTAGTTTTCTGTTCGGGTGCATGCGTCGCCGGGGATCCGTCCCAGTGTCGAGTGGGGTCAAAAATGATTCCCGCCGGACGCAATCCTTCGTGTCGCGATCGGTCCAGTCGGTCATACAGCTGCCGACTCGCAGCACCGTTGCCGACGATGACCACAGGCTGGGTCCACCAGTCAAACGGACTCAGGATTCGTCTCGCTATCGGACGCACCGCGGCCAGGCTGAAGAACAACGTGATCGATAGGGTGGCCCAGCAGAGCCAAGGGAATGCGTTCAAACTGGAACTCATCAACAGCCCGAACGCGACACCCACGGTCACGACGATGCAGGTCTGCATGATTCCGCGAAACTCTTGCGCGTAACTTGCACCGCACGCGGGGTACAAACCGTGGATGCGGTGCATCAAGACGACCAGTAGCACCACGCTGATGCAAAACGCCGGGTGCGGCGTTCCACCATTCCAGCGATGAACCAGCGTCGCGGCTGTGACCGCAACACTGCTGGCAAGGATGTCGGAAACCAATAGCGGCAAGGTTGAGCGGAAGTCATACCATGCCTGTTTTCTACCCAGGGTCAACGCCGTCGACGTGCCAAGCTTTTGCAGCGACGCGGCATCGAGACGACTGTCCGAATCGGACGGGGGCGTCGCCACCACATTCTGCATCACCGGGCGGACGTTCGACGGTTTTTTTGCTGTCGTGCTCATCGCATTCATGTTCTTCCGTGACCCGATCGATTAAAAAACATCATTGAACTGAGAGGACAAGGCATCCGATCAACGTTTGCCTGTAATCAAGCGATCGCTAGCGGCATGCCCGTTCATCTTGGCCGCTTTGCCATTGACCCGCTTCCGCGAGCGCCCGTTGGAGGAAGTCGGGGCATCTTCGTCGTCGGATTCGTAGTAACGTCGGTAGCCGTCGACGTAGCCGTACTGGTCTTTTCCGTAATAGTTGTAGCTGCTGTATCCATAGCCGCGACGACGTGAATCACGGCCGTTAACGATCACGCCATCGATCGGCACACACTGGTCCCGGAGTATTTCAGCGGCACGCTCGACGAGCGTTCGGTTGTTCTTTTCAATCCGCACCGTCAGCAGGCAGCTGTCGACGTGCAGTGTGATGATCGCCGGATCAGTCACCGCCAGCAGGGGCGGGGAGTCAATGAATACCATGTCAAAGGATTGGCGCGCCTCCGCGATGAATTCCGCGAAAGAGTCCGATTCCAGCAGCTCCGACGGAGCCGAGGTCCGCGAACCGGCCGGACACAACGTCAGATTGATCTGCTCGCATTCGTGCAGGCATTCCGAAAAGCAGACCACGCGATTCAAATAGTCCGAAAGGCCAGGCGAACGCTCAATGCCAAAGGTTTTCGAGACCATGGGCCGCCGCAAGTCCGCGTCGACCAACAGCACCCGTTTTCCGGCTTGCGCCATCGAAACAGCCAGGTTGGCGATCGTCGTCGACTTTCCGTCCGAGGGACTGGGGCTGGTTATAAGAAACACTTGTTTCGACTGTTTCTTTGCCAAAAACAGGATGGACGTTCGAATGACACGAAAGGTTTCGGCATCGGTCGCCCGAGGAATGTGGAACGCGGCGACCATCGGTGAGATGTCGGAATCTTTGATCGCTTGTTTTTGAAGTTTTGATTCAGGAAGCATCGGCATGTGGGCTAAGATCGGCGCTCCGACCACGCTTTCGACTTCCTCGGGATTTCGGAATGTGCGGTCGGCCAGCTCGGCCAGCATCGCTAGTCCCAAGCCCAGCATGATGCCGCCCATGATTCCCATCATTGCGATCTTTGACTTCGCCGGCCAAACGGGCAGACTGGCCGGAACGGGCATGACCAGCAAGTCCGTTGAAAACCCGGAGTAGTCGTTGGTGAGATTGAGTTCCTGCAGACGCTTGAACACTTCGTCATAACGAGCCTGCGCCCGGTCGAGGTTGGCCTTGAGCGCTGTCCCTTTGAGGAAGCTCAGCTCAACTTCCTTGGCCAGTTTGGACTCTTGTTGCGAAAGTGCGAGCAGTTCGGATTCACGTCTGGCAAACTCGTTAATGTCGCTCTTCAGAACGGCGTAATAAGTCGCCAGGATTTCGGCAGGCGGAACATCAAACTCGCTCTTTGCGGAGTCGGGCTGTTCATCACCATCCTGTGGACTGAATTTCTGGATGCTGGCGATTTCGGTGTCCAGTGCAACCACGCTGGGGTGGCCCGCACCGTAGGTGGCGCGCATGACCTGTCGCTGACTGAGCAACCCCATCAAGCGATTGACTTTCGATGTGCTAGACGTGTTCGCGACGATCCGAGCGATGTCGAGGCTATCATCCCCGGCCTTCCGTTCTTTCGCGATGCTGATCAGTGTCTGCAACCGAGCAATGTCTTCTTCGGTCAATAGCGTCATCACCGCGGCGTCGGTCAAGTCTTCCGGGGTCTTGCCCTTGACCGCGTCGGCAATGACAAGCCGTCGTGAGCGAGCTGACGCGAGGGCCGTCCGCACGTTGGCAAGCTCGCTCTCGATGCTCTTTAGTCGGGTCCGATGGATGTCCTCGAGGTTTCCTACTCCGCTGCCGCTGACGTTCAACAAGGCCGGTACGGACGCTACGAAGTCACGGTACTCTTGGTCGGCCTTTTGAAGTGCGACTTCGTTTTGGTCCTGAGCCTTGGCAATCAACTCAACCGCTTCGGCTCCCACATCGTGCGACTGGCCATCGATGTAAAGCTGATACGAATCGAAAATGGCTTGCAGCACCTTGGCCGCAACTTCGGGATCGCCATCCCGATACGTCGCTCGCAAGATACTTGCACTCGCGCCCGCCCCCTGGCCTCCCTTGCTGATCGATAAACCGCCTCGCAGTTGGCCGACACTGCGGTTCAATTTCGCTCGATCGATCGCTTGCTGAAGCACCTTGGGGCTGCCGAAGAGCTCAATGTGCGTGGACAAGATTTCGTCTTGCATCGTCACGGCGCCATCGGAGGTGCTACGCACGCCCGTACTCGCCATCTCACTGGATAACTGGCCCACCAGTACGGCCAGCTGTGATTCGTAAACCGGTTTCTGCTTGACAAAGTAAATCGTGGCACATGTCGCGCCGACCAGGACGCCCAACATGATCAAATGGAAACGGCGGCGAACGATGCCGAGCAGGTCGATATTCAGCTCGGGGCCGTCATCGGCATCCAGAGCTTCGTCTTGGTAACGTTTCATGGTTTCAGTGGGGAGGGAGGGAGCGCGTCTGAAGCGAGAAGAGGGCAAACGCGAGCGTGGGATATAGGGGTTTCTTCATTCAAAATTTGCATGAAGTGGCGTACGCTTCCAGCTTGCGTTCTTCGCTGATCGGTGTGTCAGGCAAGCTTCGCCGGAACAGGCAAGCAGGATGCTTACCCCACTTCTCAACCTGGACTTCGTCCACTTGGGTGACATTCACCGGACGCAAAATCGACCATCGATCGATCACTGCGGACTTCGTCCGCTTGGGTGACATGCACCCCATTCACAAAACAACTGTGCACTTGTCAATAGTTGCTTTATCAAGCATTAGATCCCGATTCGACGTGGCGTCACGAGATCACTTTTTAGAACTTCAGGGCACCCACGGTGCGCAAATTCAGCTCACTGCGAGCCAATCAACGGCTCAATCGATGTTGGAATTCAAGTCGGCTGGGCAATCCAATGCCGGTAAGCAGGTCATCAAAAAGAATCTGGCGGCGGTCGCCCTACACGCTGGTCGAGATGAACAACACCGGGCGCGAGAGCGGCGGTGCGGAGGTGAAGGGGAAAACGGTCCAAGGGCCAGGGAGAGATCGTCTGGCAAGGAGCAAATTGGCTGATAGAAACAGAGATCACCGCATCGGCTCGGTTTACTTGCGGGCACACCGCGTTATCCATCGTTCGGTCCATGAGCCGTTTCAATCCGCAGCATCGATCAGTCAATCGCTGCGTCATCTCCGTAATCATTTTCAATGAGAACACGCTTGCGCGGTCGTCATTGGGGCGTTGGCAATTCAAGTTTTCGCTCCAGCGAAAGGTGCGCTCTGTCATGAGTGTGTCGCCGCCAATCGACGTCCCGATTCTACATCGATTCAAAAACTGTCAAGCGAATTCATCCGGGGCAAGATCAAGTCGGAGTGATGTCCCCCCATTCTGCTGTTGGGGAATTTTGGCGATGTTATCCAGTGCCCCCTTAAGCAACAGGAAGGGGACCTCGCCGAACCGACACCTAAGGCCGATCGCTGCCCTTCACTGAAAATTTATTTTGCAAAATTTCTTTGCGACACCAGGACGAAGCGCGTTGGCAAAGGTGGGTTCACACATTCCTAACGAGCAGAATCCCGAACCCACACACATGATGGACATGATGTTACCGACGCACGTCGTCGCATCATTGAAAGCGCGAATCGTCTCACTTGCTGACTAGCAAGCATGGAGTGCACCTTGAGAGTCAACGGCTATGGTTGAGTCGTTTACCATCGTCACGGTGATTGTGGCGGAGTAACGAACAAGACCGCTAAACGTTCAGCGATTCACGCCGTGTTCGATCATTGTTTGGGATCGATCTTGACGATTTCGGCTTGAAAGGTTTGCACGCAGGCTTGGATCCAAGGGTGGGACTCGATCTCTCGCATCCGTTCCATGCGTTCTTTTGCGGTCGCTTTCGGCGCGGGCTTGGGCGCCTGGGGGCGGCCCGGCGATGCGGCGCCGGCGACCAATTGAAGGGTGACCGGATGACCGACGATCTCGGCGAGCGCTTGGGAGACCGGCCCGCGGTGTTCCGGCAAATCCATTCGCTTCATCGACATCGATGATTCGGCCGGAAAGACCAGATTGATTTTGGCGGCACCTTCTAGCTTTGCCTCTGCCATCGAAGCGATCGATGCGGTCATCGGCTGAACGCCCTGCAGCGCCTTGGCCAGAACTTCTTGAACGTTGGAGACCGACAGCTTCATCTTGGGCGACGGCGGCGAGCCCGACGCGGCGGTGTCGGAACGCTGGGGCGACGGGGAGCCGAGAGTGGCGTCCGTCTCGGCGGCACCTGCGGCGGGCGCTGGCGCTGAGGGTGTCGACCCCGATGGTGTCGGCGCAGCCGATGACGCTGGCGAAACCGTGGCTGGGGAGCCCGCGACCGGGACCAGCGGCGCGGCGGGGACCGGCGGCGCGGCGGGTGCTGGCGGCGCGGCGGGTGCTGGCGAAGGAGCCGCGGCCGAAGAAAGTGCAGACGAGGAAGACGCCGGCGTGGGCGGAGTCCCCGCGTCTGGCGACGACGGGTCAGCCGTTAGCTTTTTTTTTTGCGAGGTCGCGCGGGCATTGGGCAACGGTTTTCCGCTGCCGGCCGCAGCGGCCAGATCCGCGATGGCTTGCAAATCGGGCAAATTGCAGATCTGAATCACGGTCGACTCCAGCAGCACGCGTCCGTAGACGCTGTGCCGAATCCGAACGAGCGTTTGGTCGATCAACGCCACGACGGCCAGCACGGTTTGCAATCCCCAGGTGTCTCCCAGTTTTTTCAGCTCGCCATGCATGGAGGCGGCGGTGTGGCGTTGCAGCGTGGCGTCGCAGCCGACGGTCACGGCCATCAGATCGCGAAAGTACCCCAACAGTTGTTCAGCGATCCGCCCGGCATCGACACCGGCATCGATTGCCGCATCCAATTGGGCGAGCGCGGCGGCGGCATCACGCTCGCACATCGCTTGGGCCAGCGTGTGCAGCCGTTCATCGTCGGCGGTTCCCAGCATCGAGTGGACTTGATCGGCCGTCAAATGCCCATCGCTAAAGCTGAGCACTTGCTCGAGCAGCGATTGGCTGTCCCGCATCGAGCCGGCGGCGCGGCGCGCGACCAACTCCAGCGCCGCCTCGTCGGCTTGGGCGTTTTCCGCAGTCACGATCTCTTGCAGTCGTTTGACGATTTTGGAAACCTCGACCGGCGCAAAATCGAAACGTTGACACCGACTCAACACCGTGATCGGCATCTTTTCGGGGTCGGTGGTGCAAAAGATAAACTTCACATGCTCGGGCGGTTCTTCGAGCGTTTTCAGCAGCGCGTTGAACGCCGCCTGAGTCAGCATGTGGACTTCGTCGATGATGTAGATTTTGTACCGCGAGCGGCTGGGTCGGACGCCGACGTTAGCCCGCAGCGAGCGGATTTCGTCGATTCCGCGGTTGCTGGCTCCGTCGATTTCGATGACGTCGATGTCTTCGCCCGAATCGATCGCCTGGGCGACATCGTCATCGTTGTCAAATGTCGCGCTGGGCCCATTGGGATTGTTGAGCGCCTTGGCAAAAATCCGCGCGGTACTGGTTTTTCCGACCCCGCGAGCCCCCGTGAACAGGTAGGCGTGCCCGACCCGACCGGTTTCGATCGCGTTGGTCAGCGCCCGGCCGACGTGCTCCTGACCCACCAATTCTTCGAAATTACGGGGACGATAACGGCGAGCGACAACGACGTACGAGGAGTCATTTGCGGGGACGGGATGGTCGTCAGACATTCGTGATGCAATCGAATTCGAACCGTGCGGGCGTTAATCTGGGCATCCTACACGATATCGGGTGGAAAAGAATCTGGTCAAAAAATGGGGTGGTCAAAAGATGGGGGGGCAAAAGATGGGGGGGCAACAAAGGGGGCACCTGGTTAGTGGATTGTTGTAGCGGTTGCAAGCTCCGATTAAATCCCAACCATCGACCGCGCGGCCAGAAAGCCGAATCTGATATTTTTTGACCCGCCGATTTTCGACCCGATTTCAGCCTCAGGCTGGGGTGGTTGCCAAATTCGACTCGGCGACCGGCGGCTTGCGGGTCGAAAACCAAACGACGGCCAATCCGGTCAACGTCGTGGTCGACAGCACGATCAGCCAGGATGCTGGCAGATGCATTTGGTTCTCGAATCCTTCGCCCAAAAACGCGATCTTGTCCTGATACTTTGTGGCCAGATTCAGCAGGGCGTTGTGGGTGAAGTGCATCAGGACGCCGGGCCAAACGCTTTGGGTGCGATAGGCGATCCAGCCGAGAATTAGCCCCAGTAGCGTCGTCGGCAGAAATCGCTCGATCAGCAACATGTTGCCGGTCACGACGTGGAATAGTCCAAAGATGACGGCCGTGGTCACGATCACCCGAGTCGGCGACAGGACCTTTCGCAGTGCGGTGAACAGAAAACCGCGGAAGCACAATTCTTCGATCACCGCGGGTGCCAACGCCAACGTCCCCACCAGCAACCACGTCGGAGCGACTTTGAGCGCTTCGACGGTTTGTCGCGTCTTTTCGATCCGATCGACGTCCAGCCCGCCGATGCCCATCTGTTTGGCAAGCACAAACGACTCGTGTGCAAACCCCCACGCTCCCAGCCCGACCAGCAACACGCCGAACAGCGTCAGCGGAGACGGCGTCGCCAGTTGATAACTGGTTGAGAAATTGCAGCGTGCCAGCACAACTGCGGCAAGCGGGATCAGGCCGAAGGTCAACACGAGCGCGATCGCGTTGAGCAACAACACCCAGGTGATCGACAACTCGGGAACGATTCGCATCAGGACATTGCTGACCAGATAATAAATGGGGACCAACAACGCCAACGTCATCGCGGCCGCTTGGGGTGACGGCGTCGGCGTCGACCGCGTCGGTCGTTTCAACATCGCGCCGAAGGATTGTCCGCTGGTACGACTGACCGCATCGCTGCCGAACAGCTTTGATGCGATGGCGATCGCGGCCACGGCATAACCGACGGTACTGAGGACCGTGATCACCGCCGGGGCGGCTTGCGCCGTGCCTTGCAACACCTCACGTGCCAGTAAGACGATATTGATCAACGGGGCAATCGCCAGCGGACCGTTCAAGGTCACGCCGGGCATCAACGACAACATCCCCGGAGTCAACGACAGCAGCATCACGGGAATCAAGTACGCCTGGGCTTCTTTGAACGAGCGAGCGAAACTGGTCAACGACAGCAGCACGGCCGCAAAGAAGCCACTGAAGAGCACCAGCAAGCCCAGGATTTGCAGCACAGCCAGCCACGGAAACGCGTCTTCACCGCCGGTCAACAGCGGCAACAAACGGCCGGCCCACAGCGTCGTGAACATGGCCAGCAAGTTTGCCATCGCGGTGAGCAAGGCGACGACAACGACGGCCACGTATTTTGAGAACAAGATGTACGAGCGTGGCACCGGCGATGCCATCAGCGATTCCATCGTCCCCCGTTCCCGCTCGCCGGCCGTCAAATCGATCGCCGGGTAGACCGCACCGGTGATCGTCATCAGCACCAACACGAGCGGCACGATCGTGCCCAACATCGACGGCTTTTCGGCGACCCCGATGTTCTCAACCGACACGTCCGTCGGTGGCGTGTAGTCGCTCAACTGTGACGCGGCGAGCGCCTCTGCACGCGCCAATCGCAACCAATGCAACCGCTCGGTCAAGATACGTTGCGCTCCCTGGCTGGCCGGATCACCGTTGAACGCCGTCAATCGCAATCGCGGCGGATTTCCCAGTTCGATACGGGCGGCCAAATCAATCTTTTTCTCTTGAAGCGCTTGCTTGGGATTGAGTCCGACGGACGTGGTGTTGACCACACGAAACGTGGCGAGGTTCCCCTTGCTGGCCTTCAAGATCGCCGCGGGCGGCTGGCTCATCGGATCTTCCAGCCACGCCAGCAACAGCGACCCTTCGTCGTCGGTTTCGACGCCGATCGTGTACGGCGTCTGCTCGGACGTTCCCGCCGTCGACGAAACCAAGAAACGATTCAGCGCCATGCTCAATAACGGATAGACCAGCAGTGGCATCATGACCAGCGTGATGATCGTCCGCCGATCGCGCATCGTCTCGCGAAGTTCCTTTTGACACATCCGCACGAGCCGATTGCCGGGTTGGTGCTTCTGCCGGCGTGGGCGGTGTTGCGTCGTCGCGCTGCGAGTTTGGGGGTCGTTTGACACGCTCGGCTAATTCCTGATCAAGTCCACGAAGATGTCTACCAACGATGCCTGGCCGGTCTGTTCCTTTAACTCGTTGAGCGTGCCACAGTATTTCAGTTTGCCGGCGTGCAACAAACCGAATCGATCACACAACCGTTCCGCTTCGTCCAAGCGATGCGTGCACACGACGACGGCTTTGCCACCGCGACGCAGAATATCGATGTAATCAAAAATCGTTTGGACGCCGACGACATCCAACCCGCGCGTCGGTTCATCGAGCAGCATCACCGGCGGGTCGTGAATCAGCCCGCGGACCAGCGTGACCCGTTGCCGCTGTCCCGTGCTGAGTTCACCGGCACGCCGATCCAGCAGGTGCTTGATATCCATCATGTCCGCCAAGCTTTCACAGCGTTGTTCGGCCAGCGTCGCATCGACGGCGTACAGATCGGCGAAGTACAGCAGCATCTCACGGACCGTCAACCACGGATAAACCCCGTCGCTGGCCGAGACGAAACCGAGCCGGCTTTTGACGGCCATCGGATCGGTCGCCGTGCGAACCCCGTCGACTTCCGCATAACCCGAATCGGGCTCCAGCAATCCCAGGATCATTCGCATCGTGGTCGTCTTGCCGGCCCCGTTGGGCCCCAGCAGTCCGAAAACCTCTCCCGGCGAAATACGAAACGAAACGTCGTCGACGGCGGTCAACACACCATCATCGAGGGGAAAGGATTTCGTCAGCGAATCGACATGCAGCATGGACGTCCGCAACCACGGAGAAGGACAATGAGTGAAGACAAGGAAACCTGACCGCCGCCCGGGGATCACCCCGGTCAGGTTAGAGAGTCGACTAGCGCGATACGCAGCAACTCGCGTTTCGGTGCATTGTTACAGAGAATCCGCCGACTCGACTACTCCCAGCGGCCCGTTCTGCGATAATCCATGCGGCCGACCTCTGATTCTCTGACCCTGACGCCTTGAAACACGATGTTCGATCGCAACAATCGCGAGAAAACGACTGCACGTGCCGCCGCCTGACGAAGCTCCCCCCCGATGAAGCCCCCCCGGGCGAAATTTGCCCCGACGAAACTTTCCCCGACGAAACTGCATTGCCCGAGCCGACTGACACAGACGATCCGGCCCCCCTTCGCATCCTCTCGTTCTCCGGCGATGACCCGCACGAGGGCGAAGACGGGCTCCAACCGCCCCGCGCCGACAAGCCGCCCAGCGCGGACGAGCCTTCCAGCGCCGACGAGCCGCACCGCGCCGATGAACCGCACCGCGCGACGGCGGCCCCCGTGACAATGGCGACGAATACCGAAACACAGGCCGCTGTAACACAGAACACGCTGGCCGGCGAACGCGAGGGCGAGGGCGAGGGCGAGGGCGACGGCGACGGCGAAGACGGGGAATCGGACGCGGAGTTGTTGATCACTGAACCGTCCCCGGGAAAATCCGGCGACGCCGATCCGGCCAGTTTCGCCGACAAACGCGTTGCCTTGGTCGGCCGATTCGGCAGCATGAGTCGACGTGAAGCGGCCAACGTCTTGCAGTCGTTCCAAGCGGTGGTCGTCGATCTGCCCCGGCGTTCCTCCGCTTCTGGGAGCGGAAAGAGACGCGACGATCCCTCTGACCCGCCCGCCGACCGCATGATGCTCGACTTGGTCGTCATCGGTGCCGACCAACCGCCGCTTTCGCAAGACGAGTTATTGCCGCCCGGCGTGATCGATGCCGCCGGCCGCGGTGAGCTTGAAATCATCCATGAAACCGAACTCTGGCAGCGACTGGGACTGTTCGATGTCGGACGCTCCGCCCAGCGTTATTACACACCGGTCATGCTGGCGGACTTGTTGGGAGTTTCGGTGCGCGTGATCCGGCGGTGGCACCGCAGGGGCCTGATCACTCCGGTGACGACGTTGCACAAGCTGCCCTACTTCGACTATGCGGAGGTGGCGACTGCGAAGCGTCTAGCCGGATGGATCTCTGCCGGTGCGAGTCCCGCGGCGATCGAACGTCGACTGGTGGACCTGGTTCAAGTGCTCCCCAATATTCGCCGTCCCCTCGATCAGCTTTCCATCTTGGTCGAGGGAAAGCACGTGCTGTTGCGACAAGGCGATGGACTGGTCGAGCCTGGCGGACAGATGCGGTTCGATTTTGATGCGCTCGAAAGCGACGGGGCATCGACGCCGGAGGTGTTGGCGTTTGAACCGCCCGACCAACCGCCGATGCTGCGCGCGGTCAGTACCGCCGAACACGATCCGATCCTGCTGGCTGCTTATCAAGCCGAAGATGAGGACGATCTGGAAACCGCGATCGATCTGTACCACACCATTCTGGCCCGCGACGGAGCACGTGCCGATGTCAGTTTCCAGATCGGCGAGCTGCTTTATCGCATGAACTTTTTGATCGCGGCGCGCGAACGCTACTACAGCGCGATCGAAATTGATCCGGAATTCGTCGAAGCCCGCGCCAGCTTGGGCGCCGTGCTGGCCGAACTCGGTCAACTGGAGTTGGCCGTCGCCGCGTTGCGCGGTGCCCTGTCGATGCACGACGACTACGCCGACGTCCATTACACGCTCGCCAAAACGCTCGATCGCATCGGCGATGACCTGCAAGCCCTCCAGCATTGGCAACGCATCCTGCAACTCGCCCCCGATAGCCCTTGGGCGGCGGAAGCGAAAGAGAGGCTGGGGGTTTAGAGGCAGATGGTGGGAAGGGAGACAGGAAAATGGGTGACAAGAAAATGAACCCCGGTGAGTGATCTGGCGATGGCGCAACGTCATCATCGTTCTGCCACCCCATCGTTTTGCCCCATCGACGGAAATCCGCATCACGGCGAGTAGGCCGCATCAAGCGATCCCTCGAAACAGCATTCGACAAATTCTGAAAAGAGTCAGCAACGAATCCCTGGGCGCGACGAAAACCAAAGATCACGCATGCGATCGCATTCTAAACGGGGAATTCAACGTGAGCTGGTCCTACGACAGTGCAAGCCGAGTGTGGCGCTGCACCAACTTTTCGGATTTGCAGTACGCCGAAATCAATAACTTTGCCGAATACGGCCAACCCGTCAGCCCTTATCAGTCGGGTTACGACCACGACCACGTTCCCGATTTCGGCAACGTGGTGATCGAAATGCCGCAGGCTGCGGTGATGAACAGCGGCTACGGTGAGAACATCACGGCGCTCGATTTCCCGCTGGTCAACCATTTCTTGGACAACGGCGTGATGATGGGTGACACCCGTTACATGCCCCAAGTGGTCGAACGCGGTGCCGATGCCATCTTGTCAGCCATCGGCGCGATCGATCGATTGCCGTCGGGCAGGCACCAGCTGGGGCACCTGATTGCTCGGGGAACCGTGCGAAACCGGGATCGGTTCATCTCAACCAACCTGTACGGTTGGGGGGACTACGGCATCACGTCGGGCAGCATTTCGGCCGGTGACGCAGCCTACATTCACGGCACCGTCAGCTTTGCCTTGAAACGCAACACCGTCTTCGTGGTGACCTCGGCGGAACGCCGCGTGGAAGCAGAGATCGGTGCCGGTGACGACAACTGGGATTTCAATTCCAGCACCATCAACCCCGTGATCAACGCGACCGTGGCCACATTACTCGGCCCGGACCACTACAACCTGACCGCCCCGATCCGAATTCAATTCCGTGGTACCGGTAAACGCATGATCGCTTCCAAGCGACTGTGAGTGGCACGAACGCGTTGGCATGCGTCGCATCCCCTAAGACAGCTAAGTTAAGCGTCGTTTCCGAGTGCTAACCTGCCGGTGAACCCTTCTCGCTAGACCATTCCCCAGCGCCGTCGTAGAAACCACTCCGCCGACAACATCCCGGCGAACAGGGTGAACACCAACCAGCCGCTTGCGGGCCCATCGCCCAAGCGATTCTTTTCGATCACCGGCGTTTCGGCACTGCGGCGTTTTTGGGCGATCGCATCGATCAACGCATCGATCTGTTGCGGATCGAACGAGGCACCGCCGTGGTCGGAGGTCAGGTCGGCCAACTGTTTCATGTACACCGGATCGGCCATCGGCCGCGCCAGTTCGCGACTGGTTTCGGTCACTTGAAACGCGACTTCATCGGGCTCGATCGATTCGTCACTGGCTCGAACGACCAGCTTGTAAAAGCCCGGTTCTAATTTGGGAATCGTCCCGCTGATCCTCGGTTCGCCGCTGGCCGTTGCGGTCACATCCAGTGACGTTTCGGTGCCTTGATCGTCGACCACCGTCGCAGAAAGTGTCACGTCGGTCGCGGTCTCACCGACACGCATCAGCCTGGCACGAAACTCCGGGCCGCGGTCAGATTCGAATCGCCGCAGGTCCAGTTCTGCGATCAAGCGATCGCCGCTGGATTCTTCGCGCGACATCAGCCACAACATCAGCTGGCGCCAGAATCGTTGATGGGCCTCCGCTTTCCCCGCCCGCCACCAACGATAGGTTTCATCGATCGCCAATGACGCGACGCGGCCCTTGCCATAGCCGCCGATCACCAACAGCGGTTCTTGCTTGTCGGTCGCCAGCAACGTCTGCACCCCGGCGGCAGCCTTGGCACCGACCAATCGGTTGGCGCCGGACAGTTCGGGCAAAGACGACCAAACCGATGCGGGATCTCGTCCGCCCAGATCAACGATGGGGTGCCGCCGGGCGACTTCGATTTTGATCGGTCCGGGAATCTGCGCCGCTGATCGCGCCGCCCGTTCTGCCGCGCTCATCACACCGCGCGTCGGTTGGCGACGTCGCGACGGATCCATTTTGATCGGCAGCACGTCGGCCAATGCTCCGTCAGCGTAGCCGCCGGTGCCATAGGTCTGCAGTCCGCCGAGAGTGATCAGGCCGGCGCCCTGGCTGACCCGCTCGGCAAGTTGTTTCAACTGTGCATCGCCCAAAGCACTGGAGTCCAGATCGCCGATGATAAAAATGTCGTAGCGTCCTGGTTTCAAGACGGCGTCCAGCGAAACCGGCCAGGTACGGTCACCGCGAATCGGCGCGTAGTCCAGTTCCAGATCGGGGAAGCGTCGCAGGGACCGTCGCAAGAACGTTTGCTCCGGCCGCCCGGGGCCTTCTAAGATCAAAATACGACCGCCGCCTTCACGGACATCGACAAACGCCGTTTGAGCGTTGTTGCTGGTCACCCATTCGCCGTCTTGTGCGGCCGCTTCCACTTGCAAGCGATACAGCCCCGGCGCGGGAGCCGTCATTGGGATGGTCAGCGCGACGGATTCACGAGCGCCGCGGGGATCGATCTGGCGTGACCGCGCTTCGGTCTTGGTTCCCTCGGCATCGATCCAAGAAACGGTCACGGGGATTTGTCGATTCGCCAACCCACTGGCTTCAACCGTGACGGAAACATCGAATTGATTGCCGGCAAACAACTGAAAACTGTCCGGCAGATTGGACAGTGCCACGTCACGAGCCGAGGCGTCGGTGCTGGGCGGCCCGATCGGGACCGTCCACAGCGGAACCGCCAACGCATCGAGCACTTCGGCGCCGCGCCGGGCGGCGGTACTTTGGTCCGCCGTCTGATTTTCGGAATCCGCGACCGCCGTTTGCGTGCCGTCACCGAACAAGACGACGCCCGCCATCGGTTTGCCGGCGGCTGCATCGATGGCGCCCTGCATCGCCAACCCCAGGTTCGTTTCATCGCCGGCCGGTTTCATCGCGTCGATGGCATCGGCCAGTCGCGCGATCGCATCGCGTTGCCTGGCTTGGGCGATCGATTCGGATCGGGAGTCATAGCGGAGCAGTTGCACTTCCAGCATTTCATCCAGCGTGCCGACTTCAGACAACAAGCGTCTCAGCGCCGTTTGCTGGCTGGTCCATCGATCCGCCCTGTCCCCGTCGGGCAGCGACATACTGCGCGAGGTATCGACCGCAACGACCAGCGTTGCCGCTGCGGGGCGATTGTCGGTTCGTACCACCGTCGGACGCATCGCGGCGATCAACAGCACGATCGCGGCTAGGGATCGCAGCAAGATCAACCACTTTCGCTTCCTGGGATCGTCCGTCGGCGGCGTGACCAGCGTGATCACTGCGGCGATGGCGATCATTGCCGCCAGTGCAACCCAGATCGATCCATACAGCGGTTCCAGGGTGAATCGTGTCATGCCGCCGATCTCCGCCTTGTCGAGCCGGACTTTGCCGCCGGCGAGCGACGATAAAATCGGTTGCCCAACACTTGTTCCAGCATGAAAACGAACAACGCCAATAGCATGATCGGCGACCACAGCGAGACGACCCGAGCGTCATCGCTGGAGGTCCACTCCATTTCATCGAGCGAATCGATTTTCCGCAGGCGGTCGGGACCGAACAGGCGTTCCAATCGCGCCGCATCGATCCGCGTGGTCGCCAATTGCTCGCGGGGCAAATTGGCGGTGAAGCCGAGCCCGATTTCATCGCCACGAATCCAATGCATGCCACTGTGTTTGGGTTGGCCGACCACGATTCGCAACGTCCCACCGCTGCCCGAGTCTTCGCCCTGTGGGACATTGATCGGAACCGGAGTCGCACCGACCGGAGGAAACCATTGCAATCGTCGAGGTTTGCCATCGACTTCGATCGCAGCTTGTTGACGAACCGGAACCGAAACCGGCGCGCCGACGCGGGTCATCCAGCTTTCGGCGCTGCGGCCGGTCACATAACGCGTGACATCGCGAACTAGCGAAAACGCCGGCCAGTATTCGTCGGCTTGAAACAATTCGTTCCAGGACGAAGAGGGGGGCGTGATGGCAGGGATCGGTGTGGTCATCAACACAATCCGTCCGGAGCCCGATGTGTTTTCGGGTGTCGCACCCTCAGCGGCGGATTTCGAACGCCATTCGACGACCGCGGCATGGTCCGTGCCGGCGTATCGCATCAGCACCTGGGCGTTGTCCGAGGGGGCGAGTTGCCAATACTGGTGGATTCGAAAATCTTGAAAGGGGACACCGCCGGGCGTGTTGGCCAGCGTGACCAGGGCGGGATGGGATGCGGCAGAGATTTCCAGGAACGTTCCCGGTTCGGGGACGCGCCAACGTCGCCGAAACACCGGCCAACCTTCGACCGCGACGTTTTCTTCGCCCAGCCGATCACCTGCGGCGACCCACACCGAGCCGCCCTGCTCGCGATACCGAATCAGTTCGGGCTCGCCGAGCGCGCTGTCGGGCGGGTCGAGCAAGATGACTCCGTCAAAGTCCGTCATCCGCGAGGCGGCCATGTCATCGTAGCCGATGCGTTCGATCGCGTACTGGGATGTCGGGTCATCGATCGGCGCCGGCGCCGAGACGGCCCAGGCAATCTCTTCGGCTTCTTCGGCTTGGTCGCTGACCAACAACAATCGACTCGGCGGCAACACCGCCACACTAAAGTAACTCGCGTCATCGACCGCCAACGCGTCGGCACCGACCAATCGGATCGCACCATGATGCAACCCGACCGGCAGCGGCGGCAAGGTCATCTGCAATTCGACGTCGCGTCCGGGTTGCATCGTGACACTCAGGCGGTCCACCGGCTTGGCCTGGGGACGAACGATATCGCCGTCGCGGACCACGGGCAGAGCGGCGCTGCTGGGAAACAACACGCATTCGGCGGTGACGCTGAGTGAACCCGGTGGCGTTTCGCTCGTGTCGCCTGGCGCGCCGTCTGGATTCGTCTCCGAGTCGGTCGCCTCGTCAACGGTAGTCGCGGCGGCTTCGAGCGACAGGACTGCCGCGACGGTGATCGAGGTTTCCGGAGCCGGCGACACATCGGAAAGGGTTGGCAGCGAGACGGTGCGATTGGTGCCGACGGGACCGCCCATGTCCCAGACCGTCACGGCGACGCCGGACGATTCCAGCAGTGCGGCCATCGACTGTCCCGAGAGTTCATTGGCGAAACTCGACTCGGTCAATCCGCTCAAGATCACCACTTGTCGCGACGGAATCTCGCTCGTTTGCAACAATCGGGCCGCTGCTTCCACCCGCGATTCCAGCGGTTGCACCACTTCCAATGCGCGCAGGGCATCGGTTTTGGAGAGCGCCCCGGTCACGTCGAGTGAAAACGCGGCGGGGGCGCTGGACCGATCGATCACGGCGAACCGGCTTTCCCGGTTGGCGGCCAGGATCAACTGCTTGGCGGCCGCGCGGAGACGATTCAGTTGTGTTTCATCACCGGTTCGCCAGGCCGCCAGCGGCGCATTGTCGACGACGATGGCCAGGGCGACCGGCGTTGCGTCATCAATCTCTGGCTTGGTGCCGCTGGCCAACGTGTACCCGCCCCAACCCACCGCAACGATCAACGCGAGGGCTGCCGCGGCGAGCAACGAGCGAACCAGTGTTTTCTGATTCGGTCTGCCGGCTGCAACCGATGCCATCGCCAACAGCGCGATCCCGGCGATCGACAGGATTCCGATCGTCGACCAAGTCAGCGAGAGCGCACCGGCGATCACCGGTCGGGCCAGGGCCAATGCGACCACGGCGAAGGCGGCGATGCGAAGCGCCAGCAACCACCATCGTCGCACCCGGACCTTGCTGCGGTTGGTCTCGAACCGTTGAGTCAGCAAACGGACCGACGGAAACATCACCTGCTTGGGTTCTTTTCGCGCGATCAGATGCAACGCGATCGGAATCCCGACCGCGGCCAGCGCGAACAACAAGGCGGTGTTAACGAACGTCACAATTTCAGTCTTCTGATAGTAGCTCGGTCGTCCCACTCAAGTGGGATTGGCATCCAGGCCGTCGCGTACAGGTTCGACAGAGCCGGAAGCCTGTCCCACAATTGTCCGGGGCCCAGTGCGATCGGCGATTACTCTTCCAGTGCCCGTTTCCGCATTCGTCGGACCTTGTCTTGATGATGACGGTGGGTGCGAAAGGCATCCAGCCCGGCAAGGATCACGATCACCATCAGGATCAACGACACGATCGACCAGGCCGCCACAAACACGACCCCCACGTCGGCAAACGTCGCCGCCAGGATCAATAACCCACAGATTCCGATTAGCACGTTGACGCGCAGACGAGACTTTTTGCGGCGGCGGCGGTATTCGACGTCTTCATCACCGTCGAAGGTGTCGTGGGGCCAACCGCGGTGTTCGGTCCACTGCAACCAACACGCGAAAAACAACAGCGTGACGCCCAGCAACAACCCTCCGGCGAACATCGCAGACACTCCTATCGAGTCGGATCGGTTGCGGCGGAACTCAACGAGACGAGCCACTGGTGTGCGACCCAGACGACCGCCGCGATCGACTCGCCGCTGCAGTTCTCGGGCACGTCTTGCTCGGTGTGCCAATACGATGGCGCCCCGATTCCCGGCCGCGGATAGTCGAAATCGATCACATCAATCGTGGGGATCTTGGCGATCTGGTTGAGCGGCAGATGGTCGTCTCGCAATTCATGCCGCGTCCGCATGACAAAGGCTTGAACACCGAGCTGATCCGCTTTTTTCCAAAACGATCGAGCCACCGTTTTGGCGAATCGGATGCTGTTGACTTCATAATAAAGTTTCAGCTCCTTGTCCCCGATCATGTCAAACAAGACCCCGGCGGCGTAGGGCACCGCGGGAGGGTCGTTGCGGTATTGTTCGGCGAAGTAAGTTGATCCGAGAAAATAACGACCGCCATCACGTTGCCAAATGAATTCTTCGCCGTCAAACAGAACCAAATCGACGCCGATGTCGCTGGGCAGATCATGCAGCTGATTGGCCAGTTCCATCAATCCGGCGGTGCCGCTGGCGCCGTCGTTGGCACCGACAAACACGCCCCGGGGATTGTTCGGATCGCGGTCCGGGTAGGGGCGGGTGTCATAGTGGGCACAAAACAAAAATCGTTTCGGACGCTCGGGATGCCAGGACGCGATCAGATTGACCATCGTCAACGGCGAACCGTCGCGGGGGTCGCGTGTTTCAAAGGCTTGTCGGGTCACCGTGCCGCCACGCTCGCTGAAGAACGCTTCCAACAGACGTTGTTGACGCACCATCGCGGGGCTGCCCGAGGGACGCGGTCCCAGATCGCACAGTTGTTGCAAGTACGACATCGCCCGCTCAGCATCATAACGATCGGGAATCGGATTTCGGGTCGGACTCTCCACCGCGACCACGCCCCGCTGGAACGCGCCGGTGGAGACGATGATCAACCACGATCCGGCCCCGAGTAACAGACCGATCAACAGCCAAACGATGGCGGAGCGTGATCGGTTGGCCGGGCCGGGCGACTCCGCCGGGCCGGGATCGTCGCTCTGAGGCATCGGCTGGCGGGATCGCGCACGCGGCGAAGACGTCATCGCAGCATCGGATGTTGGGGTCATTCGAAGTCCATTTGAAGACGTCATTCGGTTCACCGGCGGCACCACAGAAACACCGGCAGCTTCATTGTACGCGTTTATGCCGCCCTCGGGCTAGGAGTTGATACCGGCGCGGCGATCGTCAAAACAGCCGGTTGTAACCGTTCAGTGCCGCGACGCGATAGGCTTCGGCCATCGTCGGATAATTGAAGGTCGTTTCGACAAAGTATTCCAACGTCAGGTCTTCGGAATCCATCACCGCCTGCCCGATGTGAACGATCTCCGACGCGTTGGCCCCGAAGCAATGCACCCCCAGGATCTTCAAGGTTTCGCGATGGAACAGAATCTTGAGCATCCCCACGGTGGTGCCCATGATTTGAGCCCGCGCCAGACTTTTGAACTGACTCTGGCCGACCTCATACGGAATGCGATTCTCGGTCAATTCCCGTTCCGTTTGGCCGACGGAACTGATTTCGGGACTGGTGTAGATTCCGGTGGGCAGATCCTTGACGCGCAGGTTGCCGTCTTTGCGTCCCAGCACGTGCATGCCCGCCGCCCGGCCTTGGGTATAGGCGGCACTGGCCAGCGAGGGATACCCGATGACGTCGCCGACGGCATAGATGTGTTCTCTGGCCGTTTGAAATTGTTCATCCACATCCAGTTGCCCACGCTTGTTGGGCACCAAACCGATCGCCTCGAGCCCCAGATCATCGGTGTTTCCGGTACGTCCGTTGGCCCACAGCAAGACATCGGTCTTGATCTGTTTGCCGCTTTGCAAGTGCAACACGACACCATCGTCTTGGCCTTCGATACGATCAAACGTTTCATTGTGACGAATCACGACGCCTTGGTCACGCAGGTGATACGACAACGCGTCGACGATTTCGTCGTCCAAGAACTCCAGCAGCTTACCCCGTGTGTTGACCAGATTGATCTTCACGCCGATGTTTCGAAACATCGAGGCATATTCGGTGCCGATCACGCCGGCGCCATAGATCGTGATGGAACCCGGTTTTTCAGGGAGATCCAGAATCGTATCGCTGTCAAAGATCCGCGGATGATCGAAATCGACTTCCGGCGGTCGATAGGGTCGTGTTCCGGTGGAAATCACGAACGCCTTGCTGCGAATGGTTTCACCGTTCTCGATCTCAACGGTATGGTCATCAACAAACCTCGCATGGCCGAAATAAATCGGTACGCTGTTGCGGTCGTAAAACGACTGACGCATCGTCACCTGTTTGGCGATGATCTCGGCGGTCCCGCGACGAAGTTGCTCCATCGTCGGGGTGGTGTGAATCCCGAGTTCGCGGAAGATTGGGTTTTTTAACACGTTCATCGTGTTGGTGATCGTGTACCGTAGGGCTTTGCTGGGGATCGTCCCCCAGTGCGTGCACCCGCCGCCGATCTGTCGGTATCGTTCTGCGATGCCGACCCGCAGCCCGCCCTTGCGAGCCTGCATCGCGGCCCCTTCGCCACCGGGGCCGGTCCCGATGACAAACAGGTCAAAATCAAAGTCGTTGTCACTCATGTGCGTCCCGTTTTTCCCGTCGAGTTCTCAATTCTTACTCCGCTTGTTTTACGATGTTGATCGCGTGTGATTGATCGATTTGCTGATCGACGGCCTGAATTCGACGGAAAAATCGTCCAAACGGTGGATGCCCAAAACGCACAACAGGAACGGTGGTATCAGTCGATCGTGTGATCACTGTGACACTTCGCGGGCGATGTTTCGGTCGCTCGCTTTTTCAGAAGTCGTTTATCGCACTTCGATGTTCAACGGTGGGATCGCCGCATAGACGCCGCGGGTGAAGATCTGTTCGATCCAGTTGTCCAGGCGGACAATGGGACGCTGGGGCACGATCACCACGTCGTTGTCTCGCAGCCAGATTTCGTCGGCCGGTGTCGGTCGCTTTCCAAAGACCGCTCCTTGCAAATCCAGCATGGTCGAAATCAAACGCCAATCTTCGGCACGCCGCAGCACAACGACTTGACGCATGTTACCGCCGGGTAAGTGGCCGCCGGCTTGGGCGATCGCGCCGAGCACCGTCGTGGGGCCTTCCAATTGAATGCGATTGGGCGTCGCGACCTCGCCGAGCACGTAAACGAAGTGACTGGCCTGCTGCGTCAAGATCGGTTCGGCTTCCAATCCGACGACCAGTTCGCGATAACGCAGGTTGATCTCTTTCTTCAATTCGGGAAGCGAGAAGCCCTGAACACACAGCCCGCCGATTCCGGGCAGACGAATCTTGCCATCGGGCATCACGGTGACCGCGAGTGCTTGTTGCTGCAATCCGCTCTGTCCGCCGACGGCGTTTCGAATGTCATCGGCCAATCGGTTGGTTCGAACGGGCGTGACATCGATCGATGGTTCGTCATAGAGTTTCTTGTATTTCTGTTCCAGCACGTCTCGCAGCTGACTGATCGAAAGACCAGCGGCGTGGACTTGACCCAGCAGACGGACCGTGATCGTTCCATCGGGCTGAATTTCCAAACCACGTTCGAGTGTTCCACGTTGCAGATCCGCATCGGCCACCGACTCGATCAAGACTTCGTCACCGGGGGCCAACCGATAGTCGCCCTGTTCTTGGCGTCGGGTGATCAGATAGATCACTTGCAGTTCATCGCCGGGGCGCAGTCGATATTCGCCCAGGTGCGCGTAACGTGATGGACCGGCATAGCCGCCCGGTCCGTAGGCATCAAACGGCATCGGCGACATATCTCGCCAACGTCCTTCGGCTCCGCAATGGTCCTGACAGTCGACCGCCATCATGCATTTGGGGCATCCGCCCCGGCATGGATATCCACCGGGGACGTTTCGACAGCCACAATCGGTTTCGTTGACCCTGCTTGCGGCGGATACCGACTGCTGGGGTGCCGCTGTCACCGATGTCTGGGCGGACCCCTCCTGGCAAATGAACAGGCACGCGGCGACTGCGGCAGTCACGATCAGTGTCGATACGAGATTCAGGCGAATGGATGATGGAGACTGCATGCCAAATCTCACGGACTCGAATGAACGTTGGGAGTGATCGACGGAAACGCTTGCGAATGAACGCGGATGAACAACGAGCGACACGTCGCTACCACAATTTTGGGAACTTACCGAAGAATCGTTTGATCGCCGATCCTTGCTGACCCGTCGCGGGGCCGGTCGCCGACGCATCGTAAACCTCGAACTCGTCAGCGCGATAACGCTCATCGACCCTGGCTTCGATCACATCGGGATCATACGTGGATGGCTCGTTCGGTTGCGGTTTCGAACTCAGTTTCGGCAACCGGAACCGGGCCAGCGAGGCGGGGATGAATCGAGACGTCTTTTTCTCCGGCTGCGCCGTGATCGGGGCTGTCGGTTCGACCGATGATGTCTGACGCTGGTCGTCATCGCGGGACGAGGGACCGGCAACTGTCGAAGGGGGTGTCAGCGTGTTGACCGCCGGTGAGATCGAAGCGAACTGGGTCGGCGAAAGTTCAATCACTTTCGGAAAACGCGTCTGTGAGGCAGCGGTCGTCGGGGCTTCGGCCACACGTTGGTCCAAGGAGACGTCGCCAGCCGGATCGGTCTGTCGTGCCGTCACGCGGTTCAAAGCCGCTGCGATCTCTTGTGTGGGGGAAAGTTTCATCGCGTGTTGAAGCGTCCATTGTGCTTCAGCATCAAGCCCCATGTCGGCCAATTGCATGCCCAAACGCGTCGCCAGACTGGCGTTGGACGGTTGGCCCTGGAGTGCTGCACGACGGAGACAAAGCGATGTCTCTTCCGGTAGCCATTTGGTTTCATTGCGGCCGAGTTGGATTGCCGCAATCAAGTCCATCGCCTGGGCGGCTTGCACGTGACGGGCGGCAAGTGGCGCCAGTTTCACGCGTGCAAAATCCAAATAGCGGTCGGCAGACTGGGTCGGCGTCAGACCGATCGACCCGGCACCGGCCAGTGCAGGCGTTTGGTGCGACGAGGCGATCGCGGCAATCAATTCGTCATCGACCGCCGCCCCCGAAGCAACGAAATCCCTCGCTTCGCGAATCGCCGTTCGGGCGATGCGAACGTCTTTGGCAGCGGTCGCGGGACGCTGCTGCGATGCGGTCTGTCGATCGGCAACGTCGATTCCCGTCGCGGTTAACTCCAACGCCTTCCAAGCCGACGCTTCCGCCGAGGACCATGCCCCGACGGAATATTCGCGGTACGCATCGTCCAGATGTCGGCTGGCTCGAGCCAAGCAGGAATCGGCCGTGATCGACTGCAACCACGGCGCCGTCACTACCTGCTCAGCGACCGTCTGCGGCCGTGCCGATGGCAGGGCAGGTGTCGTCGATTCCTGTGGCGATTGAATCGAGCGTGATCGCACCGGCGGCAAACGTCGGGGCACCGTGACGGTGGGTGGGGTCACCAAGGCAACGTCGTCTCGCCCGATTTCAGCGTCGTCGATCCCGGCGTTATCGATTCCAGTGGACGGAGCCGCCGAGGGGACGGTTGCGGTGGGATGGTTCGCCGGGCCGGCAAGGGACGGGCCGGCAAGGGACGGGCCGTCGGCGCAATACGGATTCTCTTGCGTTGCGGCGTTCAGCGTCGAAGCGGCCCCAGAGAGCACGATGCCGAGCAGCACAACGCGTGGTCGATTGCGAAGCGTCATCCGTTTCCGCTTTGTTCGGTTCATTGGTCTTCCGTGTCCGTGCCGTCCGGTCGGGCGTCATCTCAAACGTGCTCACCCTGTTGAGAGAGTGATCACCGTTGTGATGATCGGACAGGTCGCAACGATGATCCCTGTAATTTCGGTGATCGGCAGCTGTCGTTGGCGGTTCTAGACGGTTGATCTGCTACAACCGGCATAAGTTCGCCAAAGGCGAGAGATGACAGCAAAGGCTGCTTGCAATACAGCGGTCGGCTTGCACTACAGGGGTCGGCTTGCACTACAGGGGTGCTGGGCGGCCGTAGAAATAGCCCTGCGCCAGGTCGAAGCCGAGCCTTTGACAGGCCTCCGCTTCGGTCGACGTCTCGATGCCCTCGGCCAGCGCCTTGATTTCCAGATCGCGGACCATTCGGACAAGCGTTTGGAGCATTCGGTGCCGTGGCTCATCGGCGTGATCGATGGCGTGAATCAGCGAGATATCGAATTTCACGTAATCGGGGCGTGCTTCGATCAATTCTGCCAATCGCGCTTGACCGGAACCGAAGTCGTCGAAGGCCAATTCGATTTCCAGGTCTTTGACCGCGGCGGACAACTCTCGCATGACCTTGCGATTGGTGACACTGGCTTCGTGGATTTCGAGAACCAGGTCGGTATTGCCGGACATCTGGCGAACTTGGACCAGCGATTCGATCAGCTTGTCGGCATCCTCCATTTCCTTGGGGTGCGTGTTGACGAACAAGTTCGGCCGCGCGGGCAGATCTCGTCCGACACGAACGCCTTCCCAACGCAATAGCTCGCTGAGTTCGACTTCCAGATTCAGTTGGCTGGCGGCGTGAAACATGGCGGCGACCGACTCGAGCCCGAACACACTGCCGCGTCCCAGGATTTCGTGCCCGACGACGCTTTCGCTTTCGACGTCGACGATCACCTGGAAGTGTGGTCGCACCAGTTTTTCACTCATCATTCGATCGAATTGAACCAGCGCCAACGCTTCATCGCAGACGTTGCGGGCGATCGTCCCGGCAGACTGTCCGGTGGGCGATTGCCGAAGGACTCGAAAGGGTGCTTCGGCAAAATGGATCAAATCTTCTTCATCGACGGTGACTTGACCTTGGATTCGTTCGCCGTTGACGTAGGTGCCGTTGGTGCTGCCCAGATCGGTCAGCAGCAACTTGCCATCTTTGGCCGACAGGATCGCGTGTCGTCCGCTGACGGTTTTAAAATTCAGTTTCAGCGAGGACCCGGGCTTTCTGCCAATCGTGAATTCGGGCTCGTCGATCGGCAAGTGACGCAGATTGTCTCGCGGCTCGAGGGCCCCGGACAAAAACCAAACGTCACTCCCGATCACCGTGCTATGGCAGAGTCGATCGAGTGCGGAAGTGTCGAGCGAGGTCATTGGGTAACGAGCGGATGGGGGCATCAGATTGGTGGGGTCGGGATGGTCCGGTCCGGTGATGGACTCAGATCCCCCCGAGTGAATCGGTGTCACGGTAACTGTAGGTCGCGAATTGGCCCCCCCGTCAACCGATTGCGGATTTCTTTGGGGGGGCGGATTCTGTGGAGGGATCTGGTGCGCCGGCGAGGGCGGGGAGGAAAACCCGCCTGGGAAACGTCCCCCCGGACGCAACCGCCGTGACGCCGGCTATTGATGAGCTAGTTTTCATGCAATCGCGTTGACAGAACCTGTCCGTGATCGCCCCACCGGTGATTGCGACATCTGTCGTGCGCCCCAGGATCCGATCCTTCCGAGGACATCCTGTGACACCCACCCCACTTCCCAATCCATTCATTCGGTATGAACGCCGCGATCCACGAAACCCATGCCGTTGATGCGGGCTTGCTCGGCAGCCTTCTGACCGACGATACCTTTTGGCCTGCCGAGACCCAATCACTTTCCGAAACCGGATTGAGTGACTCATTTATCGAAGGGTTGATCTTGAAATCCGTGTTGAGCGTCGGCACGCTCAGCGGACGCAGCCTGTCGGAGTTCATCGGTTTGCCCTTCAAGGTGGTCGATCCGCTGCTCGATGTGATGCGAACCCGCAAGATGATCGCGCACGTCCGTCCGGCGCCGTTCAACGACTACTATTATTCATTGACTGAACTGGGGCAGAATCGCGCCGCCGCTCAGATGAAGCAGTGCAGCTATGTCGGCCCTGCGCCCGTCCCGCTGTCGGATTATGTGCTCAGCGTCGAAGCCCAGTCGGCCGGTTTGGAACCGGTCACCCAAGACCAATTGCGTCAAGCGCTTTCGGGGATCTCCTACCAGCAAGACTTGCTGGACTTTATCGGGCCGGCGATCAACAGCAACACCGGACTGTTCCTGTTCGGCGAACCCGGTAACGGCAAAACCACCATCGCCCGCTGCTTGACACAATGTCTCGGCCAGGAGATCTGGATCCCGCACGCGATCCTGGATGACGGCAACCTGATCAAACTTCAAGACGACGCCTTTCATCGCCCCGCACCGGTGCCCGAAACCGCCGCCAAGATTTTGAAGGCTCAGGAATGGGACCGCCGCTGGTTGCGGATCCAACGACCGACGGTGATGGTCGGCGGCGAACTGGTGATGGAAAACTTGGAAGTCCGACACGACGCCCGTAGCAACATTTGCGAAGCGCCGTTGCAAATGAAGAGCAACTGCGGCTGTTTGTTGATCGATGACTTCGGGCGCCAACGCATCGCACCGGAAGAATTGCTCAATCGCTGGATCGTTCCGCTGGAAAATCGTTGCGATTTCTTGACCCTTCCCACGGGCAAGAAAATCCAAATGCCGTTCGAACAGATGTTGATCTTTTCGACCAACCTGGATCCGGGCGACCTGGTCGACGAAGCGTTTTTGCGTCGCGTGCCCTACAAAATTTTTGTCGGCGATCCGGGGCCGGATGAGTATCGGCAACTGATGAAAACGGTTGCCCGACAGATGGGTTTTCCGGAAACTCCCGAGGCGGCGGAATATCTGCTGTCGTTCTATCAGAAAAAATCTCGCAAGCCCCGGCGTTGCCATCCACGCGATCTGCTGAAACAAATCGAAGCCTTTTGCCGGTACCGACAACTGCCCTTGGGTATCCGCCCGGAATACCTGGAACGCGCTTGCCGCAGCTACTTTAGCGACCTGTAGCGGCCACCCGAATCCACCAGAGCTGAGTCCACCAGAGCAACGGAAGATGACAACTGTCAAATCGAAACGTATTCAAGCAGGTTACGAGCCGATCGAAGGTTACGTGCTGGAAAAACGGATCGGCCGTGGCGGGTACGGCGAAGTCTGGCGTGCGGTCGCTCCCGGTGGATTGAAGAAGGCGGTCAAGTTCGTTTTCGGACAACAGGACGAACGACGCGCCGAACAGGAACTGAAGTCGCTCGAACGGATCAAGAGTGTGCAGCACCCGTTCATTCTGACGCTGGAACGATTCGAACTGATCGAAAACCAATTGGTCATCGTGACGGAGTTGGCCGACGGATCCTTGGAGGACGTGTTCAAGCAACACCAGGGCCGCGGTTCCTGCGGCATCCCCCGCGACGTGTTGCTCGGTTACATGAAAGATGCCGCCGATGCACTGGATTATCTGCATCAACTCTACAAGCTTCAGCACCTGGATATCAAACCGGCCAACCTGCTGATCGTTGGCGGACGGGTCAAAGTCGCCGACTTCGGTTTGCTGAAAGATCTCGGTGACGTCGAATGCAGCATGGTCGGCGGGCTGACACCGATCTACGCGCCGCCGGAAGTCTTTGACGGACGCCCCAGCCTTCACAGTGACCAATACAGTCTGGCGGTGATGTACCAGGAATTGCTGACGAGCACGCGGCCGTTCAGCGGACGGACGATCGCGCAGCTGGCGACCCAGCATGTTCACAACGCGCCGAATCTGAAGCCGCTGCCGGCAAGCGATCGCCCCTGCGTGGCACGGGCACTGGAAAAGTCGCCCGAACGGCGTTTCGCCACCTGCACCGAATTCGTTGAAAAACTGCTGCGTCCCCACGCCGGACATACCGCCGCCGCGGACCACACCGTCGAAGCCGCGGCAACCGAACCGGCCGCCCACGCGGTCGAAAATCTGCCGCAACTCGACGGCACCGTCGGCTCGGCGAGCGATGTGCATCAATGCCAAGCCTTGGTGGTCGCCTTGGGCGGAACCGGTGCGGATTGTCTCAGCGAGTTGCGGTCGCGGATCTATGAATTCGGCGCCGGATCTCCCGTCGTCCTGCACAGCGTCCTGATCGATACCAACCCCGTCACCACGCAAACCGCGTTGATGGTCGACGGCACCGACGTGGTCCCGCGCTGCCGCGTCGTCGAAGCCCGACTGCGGACGCCCAACGAGTATCGTAACAGCGGGACGGAGCGATTAAAGACCATTTCGCGACGCTGGATCTACAACGTTCCACGAAACGGCCATACCGGTGGGATGCGGCCACTGGGGCGTCTGGCGTTGGTCGATCACGGCGAACAAGTGATGCAGACGTTGCGTGACGCGGTCAAAGCCTTGAACGTCGCCAGCGGCGACAACGCCCCACCCAAAATCTATGTCGTCGGCTCCTTGACCGGTGGGACCGGCAGCGGAATGTATCTCGACATCGTCTACTTGCTGCGTCATTTGCTCGACGAATCGGCGATGGAAAACGAGCCGATCTTGTCGTTTTTGACGACCAATCGATTCCAAGGCGATCCCTCGCGACCGCTCGCCCTGCACTCGACCAAATCCGCGATCCGAGAATTGGCGCACTTCTTGATGCCGGGCAACAGTTATCCCGGAGACGCCGGCGTGGGGTGGCCGAGTGTGCCCGCTGCGCGAACACCGTTGCACCACACCTATGTCATCGCCCAGTCCGATCGCCCCGGTGCCCCCTCGCCGCTGCACTCGGTCGTCGATTACCTGTGGGCCGATGCGAGCGATTGTGGCGAGCTGTTTGCCAGGGGACGACTCGAGGAAGACGATTCGCCATCGGGGCAGCGGACCATTCGGACCATGTGCGTCGCCCAAATCGGTGACCCCGGGGAACGACAACCGAGTCTGCTGGCGCCTCATGCGATTAAATTGCTGTTGCTGCGATGGCTGGGCAACCCGCGCGATGCAAAGCCCGCGGCGAAAGAGTTTTCATCACGTGTGTGGCGACGCTGCCGATTGGACGGCGACGCGCTGCGTAGTCAAACCGAACAATGGTTCGGCAACAACCGCCAAGAACGTCGTGGCAAACTGATGGAACGACTCGGCAGCCTGGACCCGTCGCTGCTCAAGAATCCCGCCGCCGTCAGGTCGCATCTGGTCAAATGGCTGACAGGTGTGATCGATCTGGACCAGACCGAGGTGCTGGCCGGACAGATCGTCGAACAGATCGAACGCGAAATCAACGCTCGAATCCAAGACACCAGACTCAACCTGTCGTCGACGATGACCGGGCTGAATGAAATCCGTCACGCGCTGACCGACCTCCAGCAGACACTGCTGCAGAAATCCGAAGACGGATTTCGCCAACTCGCCGACGAGGGCAAAGCGTCGGAGGGCCAACCGACGACTGTCGGTGCCCAGCCACCGCAACGGCCGATGGCGTCACTCCGCAGCGCCTGTGGCATCGGCGAACAATTGGTCGGAATCATCGCCTGCCGCGCCGCCGCATCGGTCGCGACGACGCTCGCGGAGAAACTGGCCGACCTCACCGAAACCTATGTCGACGCCTCGACCCGTCTCGCCCAGGCGATCGCCAATCTGGCCGACGATGACAGCCGAGCGGTTGACCAATGGTCGATGCTGCCCCCATCGATTCGCGACCAGTTGCCCGGCATCGTGGACCGACTCCACACCGCCAACGCCGTCAGTCAACTGTTCCGCATCATCCAAGCCCCGGTGAGCGTGACCGCGGACACGGTGGTCAACGAAATGTCGATCATCGCGGCCGGTCTGATCCGCGAGGGGATTGCGGCCTTGGGCGATTCGCAGACCTGCGACTCCCGGGCGTCTGAGTCACGCGGTTCGGACTGCCTGGACACCAAAACGTCGTCGATCGCAACGACCGATGAACTTATCCTCGGCAAGACCACCTGCTTCAATCCGCAATCCGATCCGGTCGCGATGACGCAGACCCATTCTTGGTCGTCTCCCAGCAAACCGCCCAGTCTGACCGCGGAGTCCGCGTTGGAAGCCGTTCGACCACCGCTGTTGGAATGTGGCGGCAAACAACGCATCTACCTGATCAGTCGCGATGCATCGGAACAGCGGACGTTGCAGTCGCAGCTCCCCAGCTCGAACGATGTGGCGCTGACCACTTTCCAGGCGCGGGCTGCAATGCCCATGCTCATCCATGAAGCGCGGGACATCAAACTCGACAATGTGCTCGCTTGGCTGGACGCCTTGACCGGTGACGACGGTCGCATCAGCGATCGTCTCGCTACACGATGCGATCTGGATTGGGGCTGAGGATCCGGTCGTTGCTTCGTGGATGGGAGCTCACGCCCGCGGCAGACGAATCGTGAACGCCGTCCCGACGCCCACCGTGCTCTCGACACGAATCTTGCCGCGATGCGCGTCGATGATCTCTTTACACGCAGCCAGTCCCAGCCCCGTGCCGCCTTTGCCCGATTCGTCGGGGCCCACTTTGGTCGAAAAGAACGGATCAAAAATCTGCGGCAGTGTCTCCGCAGGGATCCCCGACCCGCTGTCCCGGACGACCAATTCGACCCACTGGGGGTCCTCACTGTTGGCCAGCCGGATCAACAGGTTGCCACATTCGCCGATCGCCTGGCGGGCGTTGATCAAGAGATTCAGCAACACGCGTTGGATCTGATTGCCACTGACGATCGCCTTGGCCACTCCCGGCTCAATTTCGGTCGTCACCGACACCCGGTACTTGTTCATCTCGCGTTCGAGCAGGACCAGGGTGTCCAGGATCAGGCCGCCCAGGTCGGTCGGTTCGAACGATTCGCTGCGATTGCGTGCCTGGGCCAAGATCGTGCCGGTGATTTTTGAGGCACGTTCGGACGCTTCCAGGATTTTTCCGAGCGCCTTGTCGCGTGAAGCGTCGTCGCGATTGCGGATCCCGAGCCGGGCATAGTTGATGATCGTCATCAACACGTTGTTGAATTCGTGCGTCGCGGTGCTCGTCAATTCACCCAGGGTGGCCATCGACTGTGACTGCCGGAGCTGGGCTTTGAGGTGTTGGATGTACTGCTGCTCGTCACTCAACGGGGAACCACCGGCCAGCGCACCGGTGGAGACCGGTTTGCCGCTTGACGAGGGGTTTGACGTCGCAGGCGGCGTTGGGATGGCGTTGGGTGCGTTCATGATCCCCGGGTGGGTTGGCTGGCGATTGCATCGTGACTCCTTTGACCTATCGTCTGCCGCGGATGATTTGCTACACCCCGTCCTGGGCCGCAGGCAAAGCTTGCCAGTGCTGGTGACGGCCCGCACAATCGGAAAAGTTTCCGGAGAAAGAGATGCCAACCGTGCCCCAACAGTCCCACCCACGTTCTGTGACCGAATCTCCTAATATCGTCCAGCGATTGGCCCAAGCGATTGGCACCGCCAAAGAAATGGGCTTTGAAGTCCGCAAGATCGTGTTGGACGACCAAATGCCCGGCTGGTGTCAAATCGGCCCGAAAAAGATCCTGTTTCTCGACCTGACCGCATCCACCGGCGAACAACTGGAGCAGATCGACGAGATCATCGCGTCGTATTGCAACCAACGCGAAGCCCGCCGCGAAGGCCGACTCGCCGCGTAGATCCCGATATCGCTAAATCGAGATTTACGGGCGCCCGGTCGCTGACGCGAACCGGCCGATGTCGATTGATGATCAGACGTTTGGCGCGAGCCCAATGCCACCTATTCTGGACCCTATCGGGTGGCGCGGTCCCAAAAACCCGGTTTTGGCACGATTTTTGCGCCTGGCAGGTAAGTTTACACTTACTGCCTTTCTGACTGGGAATCGCCATGGTCGACCCGACGACACTCGGTGCCGATGAAGAGTCTCGCTTTGGCAAAGCCAAAGCGTTGCTGGCTGAGCTTCTTGAATTACCCAAACTACAACGGGTCTTTGAAGATCACGATTGTGCCAACGCGCGGATGGTCTATACGCAGGCCCCGACCCTCTGGCTACTCGTTTTACAACGGCTCGAAGGAGGCATCTCACTAACCGATGCCGTCGCAGATTTGCTCAAAAATCATACGGATATTTTGCCTGACAATCGAAGGGTTCAAGAGAATCGCCTTTCCGAAAACAATTCGGCCTACAACGCCGCCAGAAAAAGGATTCCGCTCGCTGTCGTGGAAGAGTTTTCCCATCGAATCTGCGATCACCTTGCTTCCCGCGCTCCCAAAGCCTTTCTCGATCGACGTGTATTCATTATCGATGGGACGACGATCACGCTTCCTCCGACCGAAGCACTTCAGAAAGCGTTCCCGCCGGCGTCCAACCAACACGGAGAGACGGTTTGGCCTATTGCGAGATTGCTGGTCGCAAATGAAATGCAGACCGGGTGCGCGTTGTTGCCGCAAGTCGATCCGATGTACGGAGCGGACAACAAAAGTGAACTTGAGCAAGCCAAGCCGATTATTGAACGACTCCCGAAACGCTCGATCGTTCTGGCTGATAGCGGTTTTGGGATTTTTAATGTCGCCCACCACTGCCAATTACATCATCAAGACTTCGTGCTGCGGCTGACCAAACAGCGATTCAGGTCGTACCGCAAGTCGGCTACGTTGGTCGACCAAGGGGACGGGTACAAGACGTTTCACTTGATTTGGCGGCCGACACCGAAGGACCGCCGAACCAATCTCGATCTTAGTAAAGACACGTCTATCGAAGTCTTTCTCCACCAAATTGAACTTGAAAATGGAGACACGCTGGAGATCGTGACGAGCCTTGAGACGGACGCTCACTCGGCCGCTGCCCTGTACGTTCGTCGCTACGATGTGGAGTTCGATATCCGCGATGTCAAAGTGACGATGGACACAGAAAACATTCGCGCCAAGAGTGTCGACACGGTGATGAAGGAGCTAATGGGATCGATCATCGCTTATAATCTTGTCGCTCAGCTACGCAAACAAGCAGCGAAATTGATTCGAGTTGACCCTCGCGAGCTCAGCTTCACGGGAGTTTGGACGACGTTCAAGCATCATCTGCTACGTGAAAAGCTTACGACCCTGGAGGAATGGAGGCTGGCTTATCACGGCGCTTTGGTGAGCGCAGCGGGCCGCAAACTTCCCAATCGAAAATTGCCTCGCAGCTACCCACGCATAGCCCACCCGCGGCGCCAAAAGACAACGAAATTCCAGAAGTCACTTCGAAGAAAAAAACAGCAGCCCGATGATATACCACCCGAATGACCACAAAGTAGGTGGCATTGGGCGCGAGCCTACGGGCCCAGCTCTGGTCAAAACCTTGTCGATTTAGTGGTATTGGCCTAGAGCCACAGTCGCGGCTTAGAGTCAGAGTCACAGCGGCCAGCGTGTGGGGGAGAACGACGGGCCCGGCGGAACGTCGCTTGCACCGCGCAGCGTGCGGCCTGATCGATACAATGTGGGGGCTTGGGCACTGGCATCACCTCTTTTTATCGATCTTTCAGGCGTAGCGGATGTTCTTTAGGCAAATGGGGATAGCAGCAGCCGGCGGGTTTTGTCGGCGGATGGGAATCGGATTGCGCGCCGGTGCCGATGTCCTGCGACTGCTCCAAGCCGAAACCAAATACGGTTCGCCACGACAGCGTGAAGCGATTTCGCATGTGTTGGAAAGTGTCAAAGCGGGCTTTCAGATCAGTGACGCGATGAAACAGCGTGGCAGTTTTTTTCCTCGCTTGATGGTGTCCATGACGCGTGTCGGGGAGAGCACGGGCACGTTAGAACGCACCTTCCTGACGTTGGCGACGCACTTCGAGCAACAGGTCACGCTCCGACGTCTGTTTCTGACCTCGATCGCGTGGCCGGTGATTCAGCTGGTGCTCGGATTGGGCGTCATCTCGATTGTGATCTACTTGATGGGAATCCTGACTCCGTCCACCGGAGGCCAGATGATGGACATCTTGGGATTCGGGCTTCGCGGTGGCAAAGGCGTGTTGATTTTTTGGGGCTACATCGCCTGTGTCGCCGCCATCCTGTGGTCGCTGTACTACGCCTATCGACAGAACTTCGCCGGCGTCCAGAACCTGGTTCCGCTGTTGTACATGGTTCCCAAATTTGGCCCTTCGCTTCAAACGATCACCCTGTCCCGATTCACCCGCACCCTCTCGCTCGCCCTCGGCGCCGGCTTGGATCCGATCCGCAGCGTCAAACTGAGCTTGGACAGTACCGACAGCGACTATTACCGTAGCGGCGGCGAAATGTTTGAGGCGGCGATCCGCGATCGGGGTGACACGCTCGCCGGCGGATTGCGAGCGACCGACTTGTTTCCCGATCCGTTTTTGCACCTGGTCGAAGTCGCCGAGATGTCGGGCACCGAAAGCGAATCCATCGACCACTTGGCGGTCGAGTACGAAGAGCGAGCCAGAATGGCGATGCGAACGCTTTCGGGCATCGCCACCGGCGTCATTTGGCTCACCGTCGCCGGCATTTTGATCTTTTTTATCTTCCGCTTTGCGTCGATGTACCTGGGCGCGATCAACGAAGCAGCGGGACTGAACTAAAACACCAAACGAAGGGTTGCTAGTGGGCGATGCCGCGACGTAACGCGTGGCTTTCGCCTGTTGGGGCCCGTGGGCTCGCGGCAAACGGCTGACCGCCTTCAACGTCCCGTCCGACGCCGGCAGGTGTCACTGACTGCCTTCGGGCCATTCGGCGGGGATCAACTGCACGCCGTGACGTCCCCTCGGTTCGGCGACCCGCAATGAATCGCGAACATAATCGTGACACTGAATGCACAGGTTCGTCATTTGCAAGTAGGTGAACGTCACACCCTGATGATTCTCTTGCTCGGCCAGCTCTTCGAGTTGAGTGCATTGACGACGAAACTCGGCACTGAAATGCTCGTACACCGTGTCCCGAGCCCTCGGCCATTCGGCCGCTTCGCTGATCAACTTCATCTCCTTCGCACCCCGGGCGATCGCCGGGAAATCTTTGCGAAGCAAACCCTCCAAAACGTGCTGCGATCGTTTCAACTTGGAACGCATCAGCACGCCTTCGGATCGTTCGATCGGCTGAACCACCGGATCGGCCCAGGTGAGCATGGCGAGCGGTATGCTGGCAAGAATCGCCAACAGGACGAATTTGAATCTCATTTCAAAGCCTGGTGCTGAAGCGCATCGCAGCCAAGCTTCCCGGCGGCGACACCACGGATCGAAGTCTCATGGACAAGCGACATCCATCATTCTTCAGTAGCAAAATCGTCGGGCACCGAAAACGGCAACACGCCGTCGAGAACCGATTTCACACAAATTCCCATCAGGGTGTGCAGCGACGCACACGGGAAGAGCGATGTGTTCAGACCGCGTGACGGACACACGGCGAAGGAAATCCCTCAACGTGGTGGCTTTCCCCGGTTCATGGTGAACCGCGTGTTAGCGTTCCCATGAGGAAAAGGTCAGCCGACAGCGGTCGACGGCTTTTTTGAATAACGTTTCATTGCAAATCACGTTGATTTGCGTTACCGGGAGTCGGCTAGGGTGACCGTCTTATTCGTCGATGATGAGCCGCAAGCGCTGCGCCAGCTGGAACGGCAGCTGATTGCGGAGGATGTCGATTGGGATTGCGATTTCGCGACCAGCGGCGAACAGGCGATTGAGATGTTGGCGACCGCCAAATATGACGCCGTGGTCACCGACATGCGAATGCCGGGGATGGATGGCGCGGCGCTGTTGAATTATGTCAGCAAGCACCATCCCAACACGGTGCGGATCGTGCTGTCCAAGCCATCGGATCGCGATGCCGTGCTTCGGTCGATCATGGCGATGCACCAGTTTTTGCCAAAACCGTGCGACGCATCAGAACTTCGCACGACGATTGACCGCGCCTGCGCGCTGCGTGACGTCTTGGTTTCCGATTCCTTGCAACGTTTGGTCGGTGGGCTTTCTCGATTGCCCAGTGTCCCGGCGGTCTATCGAGAACTGACCAACGCACTGCGTAACGAAGACGCCTCGATTTCGTCCATCGGCAAGATCGTCGCCAAGGACGCCGTGATGACGGCAAAGGTGCTGCAGCTGGTCAACTCGGCGATCTTCTGTTTAAGCCATCATATTTCCGACCCGATCAAAGCGGTTTCGTTGCTGGGTGCATCGACACTGAAGTCACTCGTTCTCGCGATCGGCATTTTCCAGGAATTCGAAGCACTCGGTGTGAACGGGTTTTCCGCCGAAGTGTTGATGCAACATTGCTTGCGAGTCTCCCGGATGACCAAGCTGATCGGCCGACGGGAACGACTCGATTCCCAGGCTCTCGAAGACGCCATCACCGCGGCCACGCTCCACGACATCGGCAAGCTCGTGCTGCATTCGATCGACCCCAAAACGTGTGCCCAAGCGGCATTGAAAGCGGAGATCGATGACATCCCGTTGTGGCGGGCCGAACGTCAGATCTTCGGCGCCGATCATGCCGCCATCGGTGCCCACCTGCTCAGCGTCTGGGGGCTGCCGCAAACGATTATCGAAATCGTCGCCTTGCATCACACGCCGACCAAAGCATACGAGATGTCGTTCTCGCCGCTGACCGCCGTCGTCGCGTCAAACTATCTCAGCCGGGCCGGCAGCCAGTTGCCGCTGCCCACGCCAGATGACGAGCTGGTCCGCTACTTCGAGATGGTCGTGTGTGGCGAAAAACTCGAATCGTGGCACAACCTGTGCTCCGACGTGGGCAAGCGAAACGACGAGTCGCGCAAAGCACCGCTCCCGCAAGACATCAGTCTCTAAACGGCTCACGGACGCGTCGCCGATTGCTCCGCCAGAAGTTGTCCCTCGACGTCGGCCGTTAATGCCGAGAGCGCGTGTTCGATCGATTCCCGATTGCCGAGTTCGGTTTGTCCATATCGGCAGCGTTCAAAGGCGTCGGTCAAGAACTGCAAATCGGGATAACGCTGTCCCACGCGTTGCAACAATTCACTCGGGGTTTCGTCTGCACGTCGTGTGACCCCGGCGCGTCCAAGTTGTTTCAGTGTTTCGGCGTAAAAAGGCAACCGGGGCTGCAGGGCGTGTGCCGCTCCGCGTGCCTTGCCGCGCCGTCGAAACTGCGGCCATCGCAACCGCAGCAACATGGCGAGCATCGCGATCACGGCGACGACGATGATGACGGAAATCGCCAAGGACTGCAGCGGCAAATCGATCTCCCCGCCCTCCAGTCGCCCGGCGCGGATCGCAGCCAATTTGTTTTTTAGATCGCTCCACAGACGTTGATACGAACTTCGAACGTCGTTCAGTCCGGTCGCTTGCACCAGATCATCGCGTTGGCGTTGCGCATCCATCTCGACGACGTAATCTTCCCAAACATTGTTCGCCAAGTTCAACAGTCCATCCACGCCCTCCGGATTTCCGTCGTCGAGCGCACTTTCGGCAGGTGTCGGGTCGAGTCGCATCCAATACCGGGGTGATCGTCGCTGACCGCCTAGACGTCGGGCCGCGAGATCGGTCAGGCGACCGTCCGCCGTGATCTGATCTCGTTCGATCAACGCTTCGACCCAGGCATGGGCGTGCAACTGCCTGGCGATGTAGTACTTGCCGATGTTGTTGTATTCCTCCGTCCGGTACCCCACGATGACGCGACAGGGAATCCCGGCGCTGCGGAGCATCAATGCCAGTGCCGAAGCGAAGTACTGGCAGTGACCCCGTCGATCGACCGACAGAAACTGCTCGACCGGATCAACACCGGGGATCGGTGTCGCGTCCAAGTTCAACGTGTAGGAAAACGCAGGATCGGTCTTTAAATATTGCTCCATCGCCACCGCTGCACGCGCCAGGCTGGGGGTGTCGCTAGTGATGTCGTCACTGATGCCGTCCAAGACCTCGCTCGCCAACCGGACCGCGGTCGGCACGCTGGCGCGATCGATTCGAAGCAAGTCGGTTTCGTAGTCCCGTTTCGGCCGCGGCGCGCGGCTGTTCAACCTCTGTTGCCGAGTCAGTTCGTAGGGCAAAATCACTCGCTCCGACTCCGACGCTTGAGCGATCCAGCGTGTCTGAATGCCATCGGAAAACGCGTGCGTGCCGAATTCGTAACTGATACGTGGATACGGCGGCGCGGAAGATTCGCGGGCCAGTGTCCAGCGATCGATCGCGTGAACCACGTCGATTGCGTCGCCGTCTTGATGGTAGGGAGCGATCGCAAACAGCGCCGGCCGGCTCATCGCTTCACACGTGATCTTGACATGCACACGGTCATACGGCGTGCGGTCGGATCTTCCGCGGGGGCGATCGGCGCTGGGAATGCGGCCGCGGCGACTGATCGAATTCTGGTCGGTTGAGACCCACTTGGCGATCGGCCGGTCCCTGGAGTAGTCGACTTCGTAGGACTCCAGCACTTTCCCCCGCAAATACAAACTGTCGTTGATCATGTAAGGTTCACCGCTGTCCTTGTCGGTCAACTTGACCCGCAACGCCGGGTCAGCGTTTTGCATCACCGGGCCCAATTGTTCCATTCGCACTTCATCATCAAATCCGACCATGGCGGGACCACGCGCGGTCGATCGTGATGGCTGGACACGACGCGGCAAGACGTAGAAAAATGCCGCCGCGATCACGATCACCGCCGGCGAAAGCACCAGCAGGGCGTAGCGTGACCAAGGCCCGGCCGCCCAATAAATCGAAATCACCGATTCCGGCGATGATGTGGCCACAATCGCGTTGCGCGGCGGCACGTCGTCACGGCCTCCAATGATGAACCGCACGAAACGTCCGAGTCTGGTTTTGGGAGGCTCGGGGACCGGTCGGTCCAAGGTCACATCGATGCTCTCCATCATCGTGACCAGCCCCAATAGGCTGAGCGCACTGGCGCCGACAATCGCGATCGGAATCATCCACACGCCGAAGCCGATTGCATCACTGAAGATCGCCGCGACAACCCACTCCAGCAAACAGAACACCGCCAACTGTTCCAAAATGCGCCGCGATTTGCGCTGCAGCATCAACACGCCTTGGACCAAGACCAACAACAACGCCACGGAGACCATTTGCGGTTCGCCCCGCTGTTGCAGCCCCCAGAAATCTTGCACGCAGTACACCGCGGCGCCGGCCATCGCCAAGTACGCCCCGATCGGCGGCAATTCGATCAAACGCAACCAATCGACGAACACGAATCCGACGACCGCAGAAAAAACAGCCAACAGGGCGATGCTCTCGGTGCCTTGACCGCCCGCCAACACCAACCCGCCGGCCGCGGATAACAACGCAAACTGAAATTCCAATCGCGTCCGTACCGACGGCACGGCCAGCAACTCGCCACGCAACGAATCGGGAAGATCCGCGGTGTCCCGCTCAGTCATGGACATACCCGGCCTCCTCCGTCTTGCCAGCGCTTACCATACGGTCCGCGTCGATGGCTAACAGCCGTCCCACCGGCGGCGAGCTGACGTCGATCCAAGCCAGCCGTGACCGTTGATCAAAGTACCGCCACACCGACAACGCCTGTTGGCCGGACTGATCCGACGATTGACACGCGTCTTTGAATCCTCGTGGGCTGACCACCACCAGATCGTAAGCCTGAAGCTGGGACGATCGATCGACGACCGCACGCACCAACGGATCGTCTTGCGACGCCTGAAGATGAACGGGGTTGGCAATGGCCAGACGCTCCAGCAACGCCGTGGCATCCGCGCCGATCGATGCATGGACGTTCGAACGCGGCGATGCGTCGGCGACAAAGGCGTCAGCGACCAGCAACGCCACCGAACTGGTCGGTGACGCCAGTTCATTGATCAGTGTCGCGGCGACTTCCAACACCTGCTCGACGACGCCGGGTGCCCCTGGGCGGTTGACCGCATCGACGACGAGACAGATTTGATGTCGGTTCCGCTGTTCGAATTGTCGCACGGCCGGTTCGCCGATCCGCGCCGTCGTCCGCCAGTGGATGTGTTTGATGTGATCGCCCGATTGCCAGGGACGCAACCCGAAGAACTCACCGTCTTCATTGCTTCCACCGGTCGACCGATGACCGTCCCCGCCCCGCCGTGGCGGCAACAGCGACTTCCACCCGCGACGCAACGTGATCAGCCGCGGGTAGACGTAGAGCGGTTCGACCGTCTCACGAGAAAGCCGTTCGCAACTCATCAGACAGAACGGAAACGTCGTGGAGACGACAACCGGCCCCAACTGGTATCGGCCGCGACGATGGAAGCGACACATCACCGACATGCCACGCGTCTGACCGGCCGGGACATGGCCCACACTGCCGATCAAGGGGACCGGTTGCCGGAGTTCTGATTCCTGTGGTCTTGGCAATGGATCGTCACTGGATTCGCCGGAACGGTCGGCATCGACGTCTGGCTGTGCGGTCACACGGTCTTCGATGCGCAAACACCAAAGCGGCAGCAACCGTCCCGCATTGTGGATCTCATAGCGGACCGCCATCGGTGTCTCGGCAAACACGCCGCTCACCTCATGCCGATGAAAACGCACCTGCCGAATCGCATGGCGTCCCTGCCGCCATTGCAACAGAACGATGCTGATCAGCAATCCCGCCAGCACCAGCAACAAATTGAATCCGCGCAGCGACCCGCCGATCATCGCGAACAAGGCGACGAACAAAAAATGGAATCCCAGACGCGTGATGCGGTAGCGGAACAGCGGTTTGGATCGACTTGACGCCATCAGTACCGTTGGAGGAGAGGTTTTTCTAAGGCTATAGTATCACGACCGGCCGATTTGCGTTCGCTCCCTTCCATTGTACCGCTCGTCCTGATGCCCTCTAGCGCCGATCAAAACGACTTCATTGTGATCGGCGCCGGCATTGTGGGGCTTGCGACCGCCTGGCGTCTGGTGCAGCGTTTCCCCGACTGTTCGGTCGTCGTCGTCGAATCGGAATCCGACGTCGCCGCTCACCAAAGCGGCCACAATTCGGGTGTCTTGCATTCCGGGATCTACTACAAACCGGGTTCCATTCGGGCGACGACCTGTCGCACCGGCAAAGCGGCGATGGAAGCATTTTGCGAGGAACACCAGATTCCTTGGGATCGCTGTGGCAAAGTCATCGTGGCCACCGATTCCGACGAATTGGAGTCGATGGAAAAAATCGCCGCCCGCGGTACCGAGAATGGCATCGTTTACGAACGTCTTGATAGCGATCAATTGCGCGAGCTGGAACCCAATGCGGCCGGTATCGCGGCCCTGCACGTGCCCGAAACCGGGATCGTGAACTACGCGACGGTGTGCAAGAGACTGGCCCGCTGTATCCAAGACGCCGGCGGGCGGATCGTGTTCGGATCCGAAATCGTGGCGGTCGATGCCCGGGCCCAATCGATTCGTCTGACCGCCGCGTGCGGCCAGGTCTTCCACGCCGCGATGATGATCAACTGCGGCGGATTGCAGTGTGATCGAATTGCAACCTTGTCCGGCGTTTCGCCGGAAATTCGAATCGTCCCGTTCCGCGGCGAATACTATGAATTGGCGCCTGGCCGCGAAACACTGGTTCGAAACCTGATCTATCCCGTCCCCGATCCATCGTTCCCTTTCTTGGGCGTGCACTTCACGCGGATGATCGACGGGGGTGTGGAGTGTGGCCCCAATGCCGTGCTGGCGTTCTCGCGCGCGGGTTATGATTGGAAAACCATTCGGCTGACGGACCTGGCGCAAACCCTTCGATTCGGCGGGTTTCGAAAACTGGCGCTGCGACATTGGAAAACCGGGCTGGGAGAAATGCACCGTTCGCTCAGCAAAGCGGCCTTTGTCACCGCGCTGCAAAAGTTGATGCCCTGTTTGACCGCGTCCGATCTAGTCCGGGGCCGCGCCGGTGTGCGTGCCCAGGCGGTCTCGCGTGACGGGGAATTGGTGGACGATTTTCTGTTTCAGCGAAGTGACGCGGCCGTGCATGTCTTGAACGCACCGTCGCCCGCGGCGACGGCATCGTTGGCGATCGCCCAAACCATCGTTGACCAGGTCGAGCGCTGAAGCGTGAACGCAATGATGCCCAACGATCGGCCGGCCGCCTCATCGATCCATTGCCGTGACGTCACGGTCCAATTCGCTCCGTCCTCGGTCGCGGTCGATCGTGTGGAGTTGACGGTCCAGAGCGGGGAAATTGTTTCACTGATCGGCCCCAGCGGTTGCGGCAAGACGACGCTGCTTCGCGCGATCGCAGGACTGCAACCGATGAACCAAGGCCGAGTCGAACTCGATCCGGTCGCCATCGCCAGCGAAGGACAGATCGGCTTCGTCTTTCAACAACCCGCACTGCTGCCGTGGGCGAGCACGCTGCAAAACGTCCTGTTGCCGCTGGAACTGATCGGCCGGGGCACCAGCCGACTGCGACGTGAGGCCGCCGAACATGCGCTGGAGTCGGTGAAACTGGCCGACGCCCGGGACAAGCGACCGCACGAACTTTCCGGCGGCATGCAGATGCGGGCGTCGATCGCGCGCGCCCTGGTGACCGGCCCCAGCATCTTGCTGTTGGACGAACCCTTTGCCGCCCTGGACGACATGCTCCGTAACGAGCTGGGCCGGTTGCTGCTGTCGCTTTGGCAGCAGCAACAATTCACCGCCGTGATGGTCACCCACAACATCAGCGAGTCGATTTTGCTTTCGCATCGAATCGCCATCATGCGCGACGGCGTCTTGGAATCGGTGATCGACAATCCGATCGCCTGGCCGCGCAGCCCGTCACAGATGCGAACGCCCGAGTTCGCTCAGTTCTTCGGCGTCGTCAGCGATTTGCTACGCGGCCCCTCGTCCGCGACCGTTGGAGCGCAGGAGGACACGTCATGAGCGGTGCCGCAAAACGTTCTCTGACAACCCAAGTCTCCGATGCGGCACGCCATTGGGGACCCGCGCTATGGGTCGCCGTGATCGCCGTCGCGATTTGGCAGCTGGTCGCTTGGGGATTCGACATGCCGTCGGCGCTGTTGCCCAAGCCGGCGGAGGTTTGGAGGGCGGCGGCGGAGAACCGAATGGAATTGTTGAAGGCCTTGTATGCGACCGGATTGGCGGCGGCAGCCGGCTTGTTGGCGGCCATCGGGCTGGGATCGCTGATCAGCGTTGCGTTTTCGCAGTCGCGGCGTGTCCGACTGGCGTTCTTTCCCTACGTGATCTTCCTGCAAACCGTGCCGATTGTCGCGATCGCCCCGCTGTTGATCATCTGGAGCGGATACCAGTTTCGCACCGTGGTCATTGTGACGGTCATCGTGTGTCTGTTCCCGATCGTCAATAGCGTGACGGCAGGACTGATGGCGATCGATCGTCAATGGTCGGATCTGTTTTCGCTGTACGGGGCTGGGCGGGCAAAAAAGTTGGCGCGATTACAGATCCCCGCCGCCGTGCCCTACCTGGTGTTGGGGGCGAAGACGAGCAGCGGGTTGGCGGTGATCGGCGCGATCGTGGCGGAGTTTTTTGTCGGCAATGGCACCGATTACGACGGCTTGGGGACGCTGATGACGCACTGGCAAGGCTTCGTCAAAACCGACGCCCTGATCGCCGCCGTGTTCACCTCGACGCTGTTGGGACTGTTTCTCTTCGGACTGGTCCACGGGACCTCGCGTACCCTGCTGCGACGCTGGATGGACGCGACTTAAGGCGTTCGGCGAAAGTCGCAAGCGGTCACCCTTCCCGCCGATCGGCCCTAACGTCCGTGTGTAACACACGCCCCGGCGTCGGCCACTGAGGCAGTAGAGACACCACCTCCAAAACATCCGTCGGTGTCCGCCACCGCCCGCACGAAAGACAATCGCTTCGCGCAGGCGGTTGGTCCAACCTCTGCGAGTTTGAGATAGTTGTTTCGTTGCTTCGGACGACGAACAAGCGGGGGTAGGAAAATTTTGGAGGTAAGGAAATTGTCGACAACCATGGATTGCAGCCGTAATTCATTTTCTTACCTCCGAAATCTTCTTGCCTTTTTCCAGCGGCCGATTCGGGATGAGTGGCAAAACAATTCCAGATAGTAATCGTCTTGCCCCGCATCGTTTTGCCCCCTGCTCGTTCTCGATTTTCACTCCATCGGACAAATCGATGCCCGAATTCAGAATCAGCACGCCGGCGTAGAGGTTGCATCGACCGCTGCGCCCTACAAATCAGCCCTCAGCGCGGCGGTCAGATTCACCGCCGCGGCGAAACGAACGACTGAAAATGGATCCCTCGCGCCAGAAGTTCCCTTTCAGTGCCGCTTTCACCGGTGCCCAACACGCCAAGCACCTGGCCTCCGTAAACCAACAGAGGTGAGCGGGATTTACTGATCGGGCGCGTGGCAAGAATGACGACATTTCGTTTCTTGCGCAACGGATTTTCGTGATTTCCGAAATATCGTGCCGTCGGCCGCGACCGTGGAAATGGCCGTAACTCCTTTTGCACAAGTCCCTTAAGAAAGACTGCCTCAATTGGCATTGAACGTGCCTTTTGGAATGTCAACGATCGGCGAACGTCGCTGACCAACCGAACCACTTTCAGAAGTCGAGTTGAACGATGTCCAGAATCCCAACCATCGATCTCAAACAAGCAACGGGCAACATGTTGAGTCTATCAAGGCCAGTTCTTTCCCCTGTCGAAATGTTCGGGCACAGGATACGCAACCGGTTGGCAGTCGCTCCGATGACACGCGTAAGTGCCAGCGGCGATGGGTTCGCGACGGATCGCATGAAAGATTACTACCGCGAGTATGCTCGCGGTGGTTTTGCGATCGTCATCACGGAGGGGGTCTACACGGACGAGGATGCCAGCCAGGGCTACGACCGTCAGCCTGGTATTGCGAATCGGCGGCAAGCCAACTCCTGGGCGCCGATCGCCACCGCGATCTCCGATCACGGGAGCTTGGCCATCATGCAACTGATGCACGCTGGCGCATTGTCGCAAAGGCAAGAAGCAGCTCGCATCATCGCACCGTCCGCTGTTCCGCCGCTCGGCGAAATGATGCCAGCATACGGAGGCAGCGGTCCCTATCGCTTGCCTTCGGCCATGACGAAGACGGACCTCGCTCAGGTTCGCAAGGGGTTTGTCACAGCGGCAAGACGCGCACGAGACGCCGGATTCCACGGCGTCGAAATCCACGCTGCGAACGGTTATCTGCTTGATCAGTTCATTACCGAATACACGAATCGCCGGGATGACGAGTACGGCGGGTCGGTGTCGGCGCGAATTCGGTATCCGGCAGAGATCGTTGCCGCGGTGCGCGATACATCCCCCGATGACTTTGTGGTTGGAGTCCGCGTTTCGGAGGCTAAAGTCAACGACTTTAACTACCGCTGGGGTGGAAAGTCCGAAGCCGAGACGATTTTCGTAGCACTCGCTGAGGCCGGAGCGAGCTACATCCATGTGGCCGGCGAAGGCCGCGGTTTCCGCGAGTCGAGTTCAGACAAGCGAGAGCCGCTTTCTACTGTGGCTCGCGGGATTACCGGATTGCCAGTGATCGCCAACGGTGGGCTGTATGATCCGGATCTCGCTGATGACGTGATCCTCGACGAACATGCTGACTTGATTGCGCTCGGACGCGCCGCACTGGCGACGCCAGATTGGCCTCGAAGGATTGCCAATGGTGAACGGGTCGTCGCATTCGAGAATGAGATGATTTCGCCAAGTGCATCGATCCAAAACACCGACGCGTGGTTCGCTCGGAAACTCGTACATGGCGTGCCTGGCTAACTCGTCAAATAAGCAGCAGTTTGTGGATCTCCCATTTTTCTTCGCATGAGAGCAAATGACAAAGCCACATCGATGGAAACCAAATTGGCGAAGCTCTCGTTTGAAATGTCCGGCTCGTGGCTATCGACGAGAGGCGAAGATCTGGCCGATCCGATGAACTCAGTCAAAGCCGAATTGCCGGCTTCGACTTTACGAAAACTAATTCCTACCCGCTACAAAGAGAATCCAATGTCGCTTCAAGAACAGCTATCTACACTTAAAGCACAAACCATCGCCAATCTCCCCGAGGAACTCGCCGCCGTCATGGTGGACGAGACGGAGAAATTGACCGCATCCGGTATCGTCGCGTTGGCCCCGAAGCCTGGAGACATTTTCGAAGACTTCACGCTGCCCAACCATCTCGGCAAAAAGAGAAGCCTCGCTGCCCTGAGAGAACGTGGGCCTGTCGTCGTGACGTTTTACCGGGGTGGATGGTGTCCGTACTGCAACCTGGAATTGCGGGCCTACCAGGCAGTTCTTCCTGAAATCAAGGCTGCGGGAGCGACTTTGGTCGCCATCACGCCCGAACTCCCTGACGCATCTCTGTCGACCTCCGAGAAGAACGAGTTGGAGTTTGAAGTACTCACCGACGCCAACTCAGACTACTCACGAGAAATCGGGCTCGTCTTTACGCTGCCGGCGAGGCTACGTCCCATCTATGAGGCATTTGGGATCAATGTTGAAGCACACAACGGAGACGGACAATTCGACCTGCCGCTTGCCGCGACTTTCATTGTCGACGTCGATGGATCGATCGCTAGTGCCTTTGGAATTGCGGACTACACCGTGCGCGCAGAGCCGTCGGATGTTTTGGAGGTGCTTCGATCGCTCGTCATACAAAACGCTTGAGTCTGCAATCGCGGAGTTTCGCGATCGGGCCCCACGGGCGACCGATCCGGTTTACAACAAAACGCAAAGATTGGCTTGAACGGGTATAATCGGACATCGCCCAGGAGAAGGGAAGAGAGCTGTTAACAGCGTTGGATCCGCAATGTCGCGAGCTCTGCTTGACAAGAATCAACGCTGTCGGCAACGGTAAGCCGCGAAGGAAACGGAACCACTTGTGTTACGTTGTTCCGACGAATCCAACACGCTGAAACTTGAATCCGGAGAGCCAACGTTCAGTGATGGCAACAATCTTAACAACGATTATGGTGATTGCGGTGGCGGGCAGCGGGCTGATGGCTGGGCTGTTCTTTGTCTTTTCCTTTTCGGTGATGGATGCCTTGGCGCAAATGCCGACGTCGGAGGGAATGAAGGCCATGCAGCTGATCAACCGGACGATCCTGAATCCCGTATTCCTGAGCGTTTTCTTTGGAACGGCCCTGGCCTGTATGCTCGTTACGATCATCTCCGCATGGCAGCGGCCACCCGAGTACGGTTTGGCCGTCGCGGGAGCCTGCGCGTATTTGTTTGGCGGTTTCATGGTGACTGCAGTATTCAATGTCCCACTGAACAACGCTCTCGACAAATTGCCTCTCGACGCACCGGAGAGCAACCATGAATGGAACCGCTACCTGAGGCTCTGGACGCGATGGAATCATTTTCGCACGGCAGCATGCATTTTGGCGTGCGTGCTCCTTGCGATTGGGCTTACGTAGCGCCGCGCGAACGACAATTCTGAAATCGGACGAAACGAAATGAATGTTACGATGACAGTCCTCGTGCTTGGTGCCACTGGAGCGACGGGGCGGCTGCTGGTGCGGCAACTGCTTGACCGCGGTCTGAAGGTCAAAGCGATCGTGCGTTCACCCGACAGGATTCCCGATTCCCTTCGGCAGCACGAGAGTCTATCGCTTATCCGTGCGAGCGTATTGGATCTCAGCGATACCGAAATGGCGGAGCACGTAGCCGGATGTAAGGCGGTGGCATCTTGCTTGGGGCACAATCTGACCTTCAAGGGCATCTTCGGCCAGCCGCGCCGACTCGTGACTGATGCTGCTGAACGATGTTGCCAGGCCATGAGGGCCAACGGCACTGACAAGCCAAATAAGTTCGTTCTGATGAACACGGCCGGAAACAGCAATCGCGATCTAAACGAGCCGATTTCACTCGCTCAGAGCTGCGTGATCGGGCTGCTTCGATGGCTGGTGCCGCCTCATCGAGATAACGAGAAAGCCGCGGACTACCTGCGAACGGAGGTTGGTAAGAATGATACTGAGATTCAGTGGGCGGCCGTTCGTCCAGACAGCCTGTTCGACGAAGACAGCGTGAGCGCCTACGAGTTACATCCGTCGCCGACCAGGAACGCGATTTTCAATCCAGGGCGAACGAGTCGCATCAATGTCGCACATTTTACGGCTGACCTGATCACGAACCATGACGCCTGGGAGAAATGGAAAGGTCAGATGCCGGTGATCTACAACCAGGAATCTTGAGCGTACAGAGTTGGGTAGACCCTCAGCATGCGAGGCCACGCTGGTCGGTTCGACACCAAGACCTTTAAGATCCTAAGCGTTAGCGATTTTCCTTCGACGCACACTTCGTCAAGAACGTACATGAATCTGGGCAAGATTGCGGCGAATCGAAGAATCTGGTGAAGCTACGGCCTGAATATCGCGAGCATCGGTAGAAAACCCGCAGGTAGCGGCAAAGATTCATACGCAAGTTGCGAATATCCGCGAGTTCGGATTCCTCATTTGGCATCCATTGAAATGTTCACAAGATCAGCATTCGAGACGGAGCGCTCGCCTGACCATCCCCATCCTCTGGCAAAGTTGACAGCGTGAATTTCCTGGGAGACACAGAGCTAACACCTCAGCCGCAAGTTTCGTCGCCAAGCAAAACTCTTCTTCCGCTCATTGTACTGGTGTGCCTTACTCTGATAACGCAACTCGGTAGTTTGGCCTATACCATTGACGGGAGCTTCCTATCCGCACTAGCGCCAAGCGCCCTTGTGTTGTGTGCGGTCACAATTCCACTGGCGGCGTCAGGGTTAATCCTCGGACAAAAGATCGGCCTGGGCGCGCCTTTGGTGACGGACCTACTCAATCGCGCTCCAGGATCCGGTAGGAAACTATCCTCTGATGCATGGCTTTCCGTCTCCCTGGGGCTAGGTCTTGGCATCCTGCTGCTCCTGCTTCGGTTCGCAGCTCGGCCGTATCTGCCACCTGAGCTACCGGACCTTGGACATCGAGGCGTATTGGGCGGACTGTTGGTTTCAGTCAGTGCTGCGGTGGGAGAAGAGGTCTGGCTGCGCCTCGGAGTTATGACCATTCTTGTCTGGATCTTTTTGCTTTTGCCCGGACATCACAGAGTTTCTCCGGTCGTCGGATGGTCTGCCATTGTTGTGTCTGCATTGGCTTTCGCGGCCATGCACTTACCCCAGCTTGCCTCCTATGGGGCAGCCAATGGCGTCGGCATCGCGGCTACGATGATGGGAAACACACTCGTAGGAGTCTTGTTCGGGTTCCTGTATTGGCGGCGTAGTCTTATCGCGGCAATGTTGGCTCACTTCGCGGTGGACCTCGTACTCCATGTTCTTCCTGCATTAGTAACCTGAGCCGGAGCGAGAAAGCAAAAGCGCGTTCTACTGACACCAGAATGGCCAATCCGTCGGCTGCTCAAGGGTCTGGAGCTCGCCCTTGGCGTTCACGGCATCGCACTTTCAACTCCACGCGGTTGCATCGACCGCCGCAGCGAACGGATCCGGCTTCAGCGCGGCGGTCAGATTCACCGACTGCACGAACGGCATTTCCTACGTGCTGTCGGGTGCATCGACCAGCGCGGCGTTGCGAAATCGTCTGGGCGCACTTTTCTCGAGATCTGGGACCAAAATGAGAGGAGTCTCCAGCGAATGCCCAAATCGGCAGATCGGCAGCGGTGTCGGGACTAAAGAGTGATAGCCGTTCGACTTCGGCCTTGAGTTGGCTGGCTCCGAATCTCATCAAGTCACTAATATGGATGCGGCAGTGACCATAAGGTCCAGTGGTTTGTTTGCTAAAAGGATTCTCGACTCACGGGCCTCCAGATCCCGGTCGTTATGTGGCCTCTACAATCTTTTACTTCTATGGCATCGCGCGTAATCGCAATTGGTGACGTCCACGGCTGTTCGACCGCTCTACGCAGTTTGATCAATTCCATACAGCCCAATCGATCCGACACCATCGTGACACTAGGGGACTACGTAAACCGTGGGCCAGACGGCCGCGGCGTCATTGAACAACTCATTGCACTTCGCGACCAGTGTGCGCTGATTCCCTTGCTTGGCAATCACGACCAGCTGCTGTTACGTAATCAATCGTCACGCACGGAGATTCCTGGGCACCCGCCGATCGACCCAGACAATGGGCTGGAGCTGTTTCGCGACGAACACTTTTCATTTTTGCAGACGTGTGAACTGTACTTCGAGATCGAGACCCATTTCTTCGTGCATGCCAACTACGACCATAAGAAGCCACTTGCACAACAAGATCCGTACACGCTGCTATGGCTTTCGCTCGACTCAAAGATGCCGAAACGCCATTTCACGCGCAAGACCGCGATTGTGGGGCACACTGAACAACAGGATGGTGACACCCTAGATCGAGGGTACCTCAAATGCATCGATACGTACTGCTACGGCGGCGGCTGGTTGACGGCATTTGATGTACACTCTGGAAAACAGTGGCAGTTCGACCAAAACGGAGTGCAACGTCAGGCAGCCACATAATCGTCGCATCATCCGGAGAGGCGGTGGTCAACCGGTAAAACCCCCGCTGTTCGGTGATGCGGAACGGCACGATGTTAGCCTTTAGCGGCGTTGCGGTCGGTTGCATTTCGGCGCTGCGGATGCATCGACCGCCAGCTCGAAGCCATTTCGCTTCGGCGCGGCGGTCAGATTCACCGCCTGCACGAATGAAGTTCACCTCAGTGAACCCCAAGTTGGCTCGTTTGACTTGACGATCGCCCTGTTCGCATGTTCAGTGACGCCCTTAATCGAAATCGCCCTGTCCGGTTTTCGATGTTCCGGCGTCGGCCACCGGTGCAGCGCCGGTGTTCGGGACCGAGGGCAATTTGCCAGTCTTCCACGAACTCTCGACTTGTCCAACTTCAGCGTGGGAAGATCAGCCGGATCGGCCTGATCAGACAGGTCCGACTGATCGAAGCAGAGAGAAAAGACAGCTCGTCAGAGGGCATCTCCTCGTCGGCAGCGACCGCGCCAGCTGTTTCGGGTTACGATAAAAACAGTCCCAACTGCGATCGGCCTTTCACTCAATCACCAATGAGTCAGTACCTTGCTAGACGACTTTGATCTTTTCGGCGATGTAGGTGGATCCAACAACTCCATTGGCTGTGGAGGGCTAATGATCATGTTCGGCATCGCTGCGCTACTGTTCGTCATCGTTATGGCTTGGATGTCGTGAGAGCGTTTTCGTCGTGCTGAGGTTGCATGGACCGAGGCGGTTTTGAGTCGGCCGGAAGTCGGGGCGGTCAGATTCACCGCTGCGTTAAAAAGGACAAGATCCGCTGGCAGACACCGGAGCTTCGTTCGGCACGATGGAAAACGGTGTTTCGGACTTCGCTAGGCAACCGGGTGAACAAACCCCAGGTGTCCTTCGAAGTGTCGGCATTGCAATGCGTCGTGTTGCGCGCGGGTCATGTTGCCGAAGAAGACGTGCCGGGGCAGTGGATCGGTGGTCTTGAATTTCTCGCACGCTTCGCGCAGATGCTGCAGCCCGTCCTCGACCGACACCGCTTCACTGGGCCATAAGACATTCTGGGCCTTGGACGGTAATTTAAAACCCGTCTGCGCCTTGCGCAATACCAGCGGTCGGATCAACCGCGACAAGATTCGCATCGGCAGCGGTGAAGGCGGCATCGTCCGCTCACCCAACACCACCTCGAAGGTTCGCGCCAAGTGCTCAAAAATCTGCCCGAGTGAAAACTGACCCGTCGTCCGGGTCTCTGCAGCGGCTAATCGCTCGGCTTCCGCCATGGCCGCGTCGATCGATTCGAAACGCAGGGTGCGATGCTCAGTTGCCATTAGACGGTTCCTTTTCGGGTTGTGAACAGAGTACTCACTTGCAAACGTTGGTCAGTGTTCCGATGCCGTCGACGATCACACTGCAGCGATCTCCCGGTTTCAGGTAGACCGGCGGATCTTTGGCGTCGCCGACGCCGGGCGGCGTTCCGGTAAAAATCACGTCGCCGGGCTTCAGCGTGACGAACTTGGACAGGTGCGCGATCGTCGTCGGAATGTCGAAGATCAATTGAGCCGTCGTGCTCTCCTGGACGATTTCGCCATTGAGCTCCATCCGCACGCGAACGTCTGACGGGTCGGGCAATGCTTCGGTCGTCACCATGCACGGTCCCAACGGGGCAAACGTGTCAAAGGTCTTGCCGAGCAACCATTGACCGCCCGGACGACCCTTTTGCCAATCGCGTGCCGAGACGTCGTGTCCGCAGGTGTAACCATAAACATGCTGCATGGCGTCGTCGACGGAAACATTGCGGCCTTCACGCCCGATCACCACCACCAACTCGGCTTCATAATCGACCTTGTGGGCAATCTCCGGCAATTCGATCGCTTGCCCATGACCGATCACCGCTGTGCTGAATTTGCTGAACACGACCGGTTCGGACGGGATCGGCGAATTGGTCTCGATCGCATGGTCTCGATAGTTCAGTCCGATGCAGATGACTTTATCGGGCGTCGGCACCGGCGGTAACAAAACGTCCGGCGCGGGCGACCAGTGCTCCTCGGCGAGTCCCGTCGGATCCGGAAGCTCACTCGGTGACAGTCCGAACAATTCCAATTCAACCGGGGCGCTGTCCATCACCAGACGTAACGGACAAACCTTGCCGTCGCGATAGAAAGCGTACTCGGGACGACCGTCGGGACCGGGGATGCGACAGATTGACATGGCAGGATGAAAGTTCGCGTGAAGGTTGGTTCAGTCGAATCATCCTGCACTGTTCCGGCCCGATTGCCAACCCGGCGACCGGCTCAACGCCAAGCCCAACGCAATCATCGAGACGAGCCATTGGGTCCCTCCGCAGTGTCAATCAGACTGTGCTTCACGGCCCACCCGCATGCATCGCGAGCCCCTCACGATGCCCGCCGCGGTGACAAAAAACCTCAGCGGCGCAGAGTCGCTAGAAATCCGAAATCATCTGTTCACGCAGCTTCATCAATTCGATCACCATGTCGCTGTGCTCGCCGGCCAGATTCCGTTGCTCGCCCGGGTCACGCGACAAGTCCGCCAGAAAGAGTTTTTCTTTCAATTGACCGCCACTGACCTGTTGGGTCTGCGGCGGTGTGGTGTCGCGAGGATTGCCGATCAGCTTCCAGTGGCCACGGCGAACGGCCCACTGGGGCGAACGCCCGGCGCCCATTTGCCAATAAAATTGTTCACGCGGTGCGGGGGCGTTCTTGGCCAACACCTCAACCATCGAAACGCCGTCCAGCTTGGTCTTCGGCAACGCGACATCACACCACTGGGCGACGGTGGGAAACCAATCGCACGAGGTGATGAACTGGTCACGGGTTTCCCCGGCCGGCAGCCGCCCGGGAAAGCGGACGACACTGGGCACCCGAATCCCGCCTTCGAACAGGGAGAATTTCGCGCCACGATACGGACCCGCGTCGCCGCCCCCGCCGAACGCGCGTGTTTCCGTACTGTGCCCGTGATCGGGCTGATAGATCACGATCGTATTGTCCGACAAACCACGCTCGTCCAAATAGTCCAGCACCTTTCCGATGTACTGGTCCATCGTCGACACAAAGGCGCAATACTCACGACGGGGTGTCGGCAAATCGCTGTAGTGCTCCAGCCACTCCGGCGTTCCCTGATAGGGATAGTGCGGCGCGTTGAAGGCCCAATACAGCATCCACGGCTTTTCGTCCGGACCGTCGCCGGATTGTCGGTCGATGAATTGTTTGCATCGATCGACCATCAACTGCGGAAAGTACTCACCGGGGCGATGCACTTCGGTCCCGTTGTCCCACAAGTCGTGACGGTTCGGTCCCGACCAATAAAAGAAGTGCGAAAAATTGTCGATGCAGCCTTCCAGGTGACCGAACCAGCGATCGAACCCTTGGCCGGCGGGATTGATCGTCTCGGTACGTCCTAAGTGCCACTTGCCCACGTGACCGGTGGCGTAACCCGACTGGCGAAACGCTTCTGCGATCGTAACCTCTTCGGTCTTCAGGTCACCGTTTCCCGGTTGTCCTGCTCGCGCCGGGTAACGCCCAGTCAGCAAACCGACGCGACTGGCCGAACACACCGGTGCGGCGGAATACATTTGGGTCAGCTTCAAGCCCTGGCTCGCCAAGCGGTCCATGTTCGGCGTCTTTAAATCCTTGGCGCCAAAACAACCCATGTCGATCGAACCTTGATCGTCACCATAGATGATCAGGACGTTGGGACGCTTTGCGTCCGCCACGTCTCCGATGGCAAGAGTCAGCGCAATCGTTAGCGCAATCGTCAGCAGCAAAAAAACAGTCTGTCGCATGGAGCGTGTCCGGTGGGAACGGTCGCGGGAAGGATGGACGCGATAGTTTAACCCACATTCACTCCTGCGTGCCCGTTGGAGTGTGGCTTCCAGCACGAGGCGTCAGCCAGTGGCGCGTGAAGACACACCGTTTCTTCTCGCGACGGCACGTAGCACCACACCAACCATTTCGACAAGCTGGAAGCCCGCTCCCAAGAGCTATTCGCAGAACGCTGCCAACGCCTCCGCATTGGCATGGTCATCGAACACCGCGGCGATTGGGATCTGGAATCCTTCGACCACCCTCGACTCGATCGATCCGCCCGCCAACTTTTGAGCCAGGTGATAGCCTCTCACGCCTTCTCTCAAGACGTATTGCTCGATCGCCTCTCGTCAGGCGATCAGTTCATTGATCACTTCGCCGCCGAATTGGCTGAGCTGTTTGAAACGGCCGCCGTGGAAATACGTCAGCTTGTTGTCGTCCAGTCCCAGCAGTTTCAACAGCGTCACGTGGAAATCGCGAATCGGGTGCACACACTCGACTGCCGACGAACCGAGTTCGTCCGTGGCACCGACCACGCCGGGTTTCACGCCGCCACCGGCCATCAGCATCGTCATCGCCATGTTGTTGTGGCCCCGGCCGAGTGAATAGACGCCGCCGCGTTTGTTGTTGTCCGGCGTGCGACCAAACTCGCCCGTCCAAATCACCAGCGTGTCTTCCAACATGCCGCGTTGTTTCAGGTCGCGAATCAGGGCCGCCATCGGCTTGTCGACGCTCTTGATTCGCGAGGAGTGACCGCGTTCCAGATAATCGTGACTGTCCCATCCGCCGCTGAAGATCTGGACGAATCGAACACCGCTTTCGACCAACCGCCGCGCCATCAAACATTGTCGTCCAAAGGTTTCGGTCTCCGGATCGTCCATGCCGTACATCGAGATCGTGTCCTGGGACTCTTTGGCCAAATCGATCACGCCCGGCACTTCGGTCTGCATGCGGAACGCAAGCTCGTAGCTCTGCATCCGGGCGCTCAGTTTTTGATCCGCGGCGCCCAATGAATCCAGGTGCGCCTTGTTCAGCCGCGCCAATTCGTCGAGCGCACGCCGTTGGTGTTCACGCGACTTGAAATCCTGTGGCGTCAGATCCAAGATCGGCGAACCTTCCGGACGCAGACGCGTGCCCTGGTAATACGGCGGCAGAAAACCGTTGCTCCAGTTCGTCGGACCGCCCTGTGGCAATGCCAGTTCCGTCATCACGACGTAGCCCGGCAGATTCTGATTTTCCGTCCCCAAGCCGTACGTCGCCCAGGCGCCGACCGCGGGATCTCCTCCCAAGCGACTGCCCGTATTCATGTGGAACAACGCTTCGGGGTGATTGAGCGATTCGGCTTGGCAACCGCGATAGTTACACAGTTCGTTGGCGACGTAGGGATCCGATAGGTATTTCCATTGGTCGCACATTTCGATGCCGGTGTCACCGACCTTGTTGAACCCGAACGGGCTGCCGACGAAGAACTTGAAGCCTTGCTCTTGGCCCGCCTTCAGCTTGGACTCGGTCTTGTGCAGACGTGTCAATTCAGGCTTGGGGTCAAACGTGTCCATTTGGCCCGGTCCGCCTTCCATGAACAACATGATGACGTTCTTCGCCTTGGCCGGCATCATCGGAGGCTTGGGCGACAGCGGCGAACCACCCGCGGCCGGTTGCACCGCCTCTTCGCCTTGAAGCAGCGCCGAAAAGGCAACCGAACCTAAGGAAGCACCGAGTCCGAATAACGCGTCGCGACGATTGAGTGATGGATTCATTTGACTAATTTCCTGTGCGATGAAGTTTTGTTGTTTGTGTTGAAGGTGTGTTCGGCACGCGCCACTGGCTGACGCCACGTGCTGGTCTCTGCACCGTCATTCCACGTACATGAACTCATTGGTGTTCCATAACAGCAAACACATGTCCGCCAACGCCCGTGTCTGCGGTGACACGTCACTGGCCTTGCGATCGTACTCGTAGTCTTCAAAGACCGGCAAAATCTCTTCGTACTCGAACACCTTGCCCGAGAACTCCTCCACCAGCGAACGCGTGATGGTGGTCGGATACTCGACCGGCGCGGGGTCGACCGATTCGTGATAGCTGCGCATCTCTTTAACATAACGTGTCAACTGCTGGCGCTCGTCGTCCGAAGCATCGCGGCCGAACGTCAAACGAAACGCCCGATCGATTTGTGCCGGCAACGCGTCACGTTCCTTTTCCAGCCGCAGCGCGAACGCGATCGATCGGTCGGTCATCATGGCGCTGTTAAGCAGCGTGAACACTTGAGGTGTCACCGAGGCGGATTCGCGCAGTTCACACGACTCGTTCGGGTTCGGTTGGTTGAACAACTCCGTGAACGGATCGGCCATCCCGCGGACGTGATACGCGTAGATCGTTCGACGATTGCGCTGATCGGCCTTAGGCGACGGTTGGTAAGACGGGGCGAGCGAAAATTGAATCATTCTCGGTTGCAACGCCACTTCCATGTTGATCTCCGGTTTGATCGGCACACCGCCGTCGCAGTGACGCAGTTCTCCGGTGATTGCCAGCACCGAATCACGCAGCTCCTCGGCACTCAATCGACGGCGTGGGAAATGCGAAAGCAACCGATTGTTCGGATCCACTTCGGCGAGCGTTTCGCTGTCGGTCGGAACCGTGGACCGTCGATAGGCATCTGACAGCATGATCATGCGATGCATCCGTTTGATCGTCCAACCATTTTCGACAAAGTCGCTGGCCAGGTAATCGAGCAATTCCGGGTGCGAGGGTTTGTCGCCCTTGGCGCCAAAGTTATTGGCGTTGGCCGCCAAGCCGACTCCGAAATGGTACTGCCAAATTCGGTTGACGATCGAACGCAGCGCCAGTGCGTTGTCCGGATGAGCGATCCATTTGGCCAGTCCCAATCGTCGTCCGTCGATTTCAGGCGTCAGCAGGAAGGGATCTTCGTTTGCTCCCGGATCCAGCGACGGACTGGCCGGCAACGCCACCGCACTCAAGACACCCGGCAGGACCTGATCACCGAGCGCCGTCAATGCTCCGCCGACCAGGATATGATTGACAACCGAAGGCGATTCTTTCTTCGGCTTTCCGATCCGCAGCTTGCGAGCTCCGTTCCACGCCATCTCGGCGTATGCCGCGTTGTAGACGCTTTGCGCCATCGGCTCGTAGCGTTCCAAGCGTCGTTTCCAGATCCACTCGTCTTGCTCGCGGACCTTTAATTGTCCCTGTTCGACGTAGTCCAGCCCGACATGCCGTTCCGGCTTTTCTTCATCGGGCAAGTCCTTTCGCTGGTTTTCATTCTTGTAGGGCAGCCCGTGTTCTTCGAACCATTTCCTTGCCGCCGCTTCACGTTTTTCGACCAGCTTGTTCTTTTCCGAAACCGCAAAGTCCAACATTCTCTGAACGTGTGCCCGACCGCTTTCAAACCCGTCGGTCGATTCTTCGGGCAGCAGTGGCACCGCGCGTTCGGCCATGTGCGTCGTCGAAAACGCCGCGTACATGCGGTAGTAATCTCGCGTGGGGATCGGGTCGAACTTGTGATCGTGGCACTTGCAGCATCGCATGGTGGTCGACAGGAACGTCTGGCCGGTGATGTTGACCAAGTCGTCCAAGTAGATTTGTCGTGCTTCGTCGGCTTCGATCATCGCGTTGTCCCACGGGCCGAGTCGCAGGAACCCGGTCGCGACCAGCCACTCGGATTCTTCGGGCGTGTAGTTGCCGTTGAGCCGGGTTTCTTCGACGACGTTTTCATCGCCACCGCTGCGGGTTCGCACCGACTCGTCTGCCAATTCGTCGCCGGCGAGTTGTTCGACGATGAACTCGTCGTACGGTTTGTCTTCGTTGAACGATCGAATCACGTAATCACGGTAACGCCACATGTTGGAACGCTCGTAATCGTTCGACATGCCGCCGGTGTCGGCGTAGCGTGTCACGTCCAGCCAGTGACGTCCCCATCGCTCCCCATAGCGTGGACTGGCCAGCAAGCGATCGATCGTGCTCGACCAGGCTGCATCCGGATCTTTGTCCCACGCCTGGATAAACGCGTCGACTTCTTCGGGCGTCGGCGGCAATCCGGTCAAATCATGTGTCGCCCGACGCAATAGGTCGCGTGGTTCGGCTTGCGGGGAGGCTTGCAGGTCCGCTTGTTGTAACTTGCGGTCGACGAAGTAATCGATCGCTCGCTCTGTCGGAGTGCCTTCTGGTAACAACTCCGACTTCGATTTTAGCTTTTCCCAAGCCCACAGATCCTCGGGCTGGTAGCGGCGGTCGGTCCACTGCTCGCTGGTGCCGCCGCTGGTCGTGAACAGCACGCCATCTTTGGTCGATTTCTTGGTTCGTTCTTCGTCACGGTATCGTTGCTGGGTTTCTTCATCGGGCCAGGGGGCACCGCTCTTGATCCAGCGGCGGAACAGTTCAACCTGCTCGTCGCTCAATCGATCGTTCTCCTTGGGCGGCATCTCCAAGCCTTCCCAAGCGATCGCCTCGATCAAGGTGCCCTCATCGGGATGGCCTGGGACGATCGACGGCTCTTCCGATTCGCCGCCGCGCAACAAGTGGTCGCGGCTGACCACGCTGAATTCACCCTTGATGTCCTCTTCGTCGCCGCCGTGGCATCCCAGGCACTTGTCCTTCAACAGTGGCAAGACTTTGAGCGTGAAATCGCGTTCCGCCGCCTGCGCCGAATCCGCCTGCCAATCGCCCTCGGCCGATTCGTCCGCCCGCACCATCCCGGCCAGCAACACCACCGCCACCACCGCCAGCGGGAAGCGTAAGCGAGCGGCCATCACCAGCGGGAAGCGTGAGCGAGCGGCGCCGGAAACGAAATCGGTCACGCGCCACTGGCTAGCGCCACGTGCTGGCCTGTCATCCACGCGTGAACACGTCTGGGATGCGCTCGATCGTCGTCGGGAGTAACTTGATTGCATTCCGGTGGGTCTATCGCTCATTCGGGTTTCCAGCGTGATAGAGATTAGAGATTTCTTCGTGCAGGAGTGCGCCGGAGAAAAGCGCGAACTCGTCCACACAACCATTCAAATTTCGAACCACAAACGTTGCATCGCTGCGGTACATCGGCTCGCTCCAATTGCAAATCGATGCGGCACCGATCTTGATCGATTCGACCAAAAACGTCTCCGGAATCGATTCACGACTGATCGGTGCGCCGTTGACATAGTGGGTCACCAGTTTCTGGTCGACATCGTAAACCGTGGCCAGCATGATCCACTGACCACTCATCGAGGTTTCCCAAAACGGCGGGGAGTAAAACACTTGGCGCTCCCGTTCGGCTGGCGACAGGTGATCGATGTCGGGTGGTTTGACGGAGAAGAACATTCGGCCGTCATTCATGAGTTGCCAATGCGGCTCGCGATCTTCGTGGCCGTCGGTCAGGAACAGTGAATTGTACCATCGATCCAGGCTGTTGATTTTCACCCAGCACATCAGCGTCAACCCGCGATGCTCTCCGGGAACCACAACTCGGACACGGCTGCCCATGCGGCTGAAATCCAACGCTCCGCCGTCACGTCCCCAACGGTCTTGGGTCCGTGTCGCGGCGACGACCGCCCCGTCGCCAGCGATCGCTGTGCCGTTGACCCGGCTTGCCGCCGACGCCCGATTGACCAGTGTTCGCGACCAGCCTTGCGTCGGGTCGACCAAATAGTGTGCCATCAGCCGCGGGTCGTTGCGGAGTAATTGTGTGGCGAGTTGCCAGCGACGAAACTGATCCGACTGTCGCTCGGCCAATACATCTTGAAAGGCGGCCGGTCCGATCAATGCGATGTCTTCGGCCGACTCCTTCGCCAACGTTCCGTCGGCAGCCAATTCGACCCCTTCGCCGTCGCGCAGTCGCCGCGTCTCGGCTTCTCGCGTTCGCAATTCCACTTCGCCGTCGACCACTTTCACGCTCGAACGCGTCTCGTCCACATCGACGGTGAACTCGGTGCCCAAATCGATGACTTCCCCGGCTCCGGTTTTCAGACGGAACCCGTGGGCGGGTTCGGGCACGTGAGCCCTCGCGCTGCCTTTCCGCATGCTGACTTGCATCGGCGAATCGATCGAAAACATCGCCTCGCCGCGAATCACCATCTGCACGCCGCTAAACAGCTCGACGTGGACCAAACCGGACACAAGGTGCAACTCGCCCTGCGGCAACAATCCGCCGTTTTCGATCGCCTCGCCTTCCCAAACCGCATCGGACTGTCCGCTCAAGACGCCGAAACCGGTCGCCGAGGGTTCGTTTTTCTGGATGGTTTGTGCCACCTGGGGTCGATCGTTTTGATCGGCGAGTTGATCGGCGGGGCCGGCAAACATCGTCACGAACAAGACCAATCCGGCGGCGATCGCGGCCAACAGGCCGGCCCACCACAGACCACGCTTCGACGTACGCTGCAACAACGGTTCGGCAAGGGGAGGCAAACGGTGAACTTCCTCCGCCGCCAGTTCTTCGAGCAACAGATCCATCTCTAGCCGTCGATAGTAAGCCTTTCGGACTTCGGCATCGACGCTCAGTTCCGCCTCCAGTCTCAGGAAGTCGGCTTCGTTGATGTCGCCGTCCAGCAGCGCATCGAACAGTGTGGTTTGTTCGTCAGGGGTCATTCCGTTTCTCCCGTGGCAAGGAGGCGTCGTTCGATACACTCGGCCAGTGCGGTCCGCAGCCGATGCAGCGTGACTTTGACTCCACCGACGGAGCGTCCGAGCTGGCTGGCAAATTCTGCCAACGGCTGCTGCGTGGCGTAGCGCCGCATCAGCAGTTCGCGGCTGGCCGGTTTTAGCGCCTGCATGCACTCGCGGAGCGCCGCTTGCCGCTCGGCCAAGTCGTCGGTGACCTGAGCCAACTCGGTGGCGACGGTTTCTTCCAATTCGTCGGAGAAATGGAGCCGGGCGTCACGGGCTTGGCGTTTTCGGTGGTTCAAGACTTCGAACCGGGCGATCGCCATCGCCCAGGCCTTGAAGTGGGTGCCGGGCTCGAAATCACCGCGTTTTTCCCAAATTTTCGCGTTGGCTTGCTGGATGACATCGCCGGCGGCGGGGTCGCCCGGCAGCAAGGCGCGGACGTACAACCGCAGCGGCAGCTGGCATTCGGTCAGCAGTCCCACGAAGGCGGAATCAGCAGAATCGTCGGTGCGGGGTTGGTTCACGGGCTCCATGATAAAGAAATGCCGCCCGCGGCCGGCAGGTTAACAAGAATCGAAAAAAAATCCCCGCGTCCCCCCAGCATTCTGCCCCGAATCATTCTGCCTTTTCCCACTCCGCCCGTCGTGTCGCACCGCCACGGCGTCTCGCGATGGATCCGCGACTCCCCCTGGCGGCTGGCTCGCCAGGGGGTGCGTGCCCAGCCATATAGGTTACGGCTCTGGTGAAAAACTGGATCATTCGGGGACAGCGTATCGCCGACCCGACGATAAGGCCGTCAAAGACTGATCCAGCCGAGGATAAGGCGGCAAACAAGTGCCCCTTCCTGGCCGACCAGGCGATAAACAAGTTCGCCGAACTATGTCGTTTCCTTCGCTGCTGGCTCAAGCGTCAACTTGAGGTTGCGATAGTCGACTCGCAGTTCCAAACCGAGAAGCAGCCCGACACCGAGCAATGGACACTCTCCGTCGTTTGCGATGACTTCAAGGTTGCGTTTGTCCCCAAACCACTCGATGACGCAACTGTATGTTCGCAACAGTACGTTCGCAACTCTATCTGTGAACCATCTGCAAGCACCGCATCAACGCTTCCCGACTGTTGCAATCCCAGTATCTCGATCGACGCTTTTGGAATGACAAGGTCACCCGTGAACCCAGTGTCAATCCAAACCGCGACTTCACTGTTATCTGATCCGACACGTGACCAGACTTGCAGGGTCAAAAGAGCTCGACCTCCGTTGTCGACAATTCCTTTCATCGAACTTGCATGCAAAATGCAGGGTCGACTTGTGTCCGACACGCAATGCGTGGGCCAACCGGTCGGGATACTTCAATCGCACTGCGCCGATGGCCTCGCTCAACGTTTTCGCAAGGAAATACTCGCCCGACACCGGTTCAATTGCTACAAATTCGTCACGGTGCTCTTGCTCCAAAGATTTTCGGAGTTTCTCGTCATACAGCTTCTTGGCTGCAGCTGCTACATTCTGTTGAGTTTCGCGAACCATGACTGCTCCTTGTGGTACGATCCTAATGTACGCTACCGCAAGTAGTTGGGCCAACCGTAACTTAACCAGGCGGCGAACCATGCGAGGGTGACGGAGCGGCGGCAGCGGCGTTCGAAGTGAAATGTCTCCCGTCGCCGCCCGCACATCGCAACCGTTCACGCTGCTAACCGACGCCTGACGACAGTGCCGATCTCTCTTTCGTGTGTTTGGCGTGTTTCGTGGTTCCCTCATCTGCGATGTTCTCAGCATCGTCCAACGCCTGACATCCCGGCTGCGATTGGTGCGCTCGAAGTGCACCCAACGGATTTCATCAGACCTCCGTTTCCTGGAATTCGCTCCTGACGTCACGGTTCGACAGGTACGCGGTCGACTGGGCCGAACGAAAAGAACCGATGGCTGAAATGGCGACCGCTAAGTGTTTGCCGAATCCAACGGAAGCGTTGGATCGTACTTGGTTGGTTGGGCAATGTGTCTTAGGCCCGGAGGGCCGGTAGAGTGTCTGCCGGTGGTGTCAGCCACCGGGGATGGATTCCATGCAACGCTCAAGGCCCGGCGGGCCGACACAGTGTCTGCCGGCGGGGTGAGTCGCCGGGTGGGCGCTTGTTCCCTGCATTTATGCCGGAAACTGGGTTTGTTGGATTTGATGCTCGCGGTGATGCAAGGCTTTCCGAACAACATTGGGTGATCCAATCGAAGGGATGGCAGGGCAAATACAACGTTTGCGAATGGGGGGCTGGAATTGAAAATTCACTCCTGACCGATTTTGATTGCTTAGTAGTTAGAATCGGGTAAAGAATGGATGCACGACGAGTCGCCGAGTCGTGGTTTTTGAGTTGGAAGATTACTCGCGGCGACCGCGCGTTAGCCACCGTTCTCTCATTCATTTGAATCACCGTTTTGTATGGCCGCATCTGGTTGGTACTACACCACTGACTACGACGACGACGCGAATGTGGCGTTACGCGTGTTGCGCCGTCGTGTGTTCGAGTCCGGTGACTACGGTGATCACCATTGGTCTAACTTGCGGCATTCCTTCTGGGTCATGCCATTGTTGATCAAATTGGTTGTCGGTGTTTCCTCTCTCTTTGTTGCCGCGCAGGAAGTGATCCAATGGGTTGCTCGTGGTGGTCGCGGGCCTCGTTCAATCGAAGAGGCGGTTGATCTTGCTCGTGAATCCGGAACTCACTCGATTCTCGACATTGATCGTTGCTCGCAAACACCGGATTTTGGTGTAGCGTTTCCTCTCTCGTTTGCGCGAAGGCGAGAATTATTTGGTACTGATAAACCAACACTTCAAGATTGGGAGTCGGCAGGATGGCTCGCTCCTGCTGCAAAACTGCAACGCTGGACCGCAGTGTATTTCACGATCTATGAAGATGGTAATCCGGCCCAACTCGCGTTTGTTGGCGTTTCCGGTGATTGACGACTGCGACGAACAGACAGAACAATGGGAAACACACGAAGGCCGCGAGTCAGGTCGATCGGTTTGCACTGAGTCGTTCGCGCGTCCTCGGTGATTTCCACCGATGAACTCAATCGAATGGCTCTCCGCTTCGACGGTTGACGTGCGGTGTCGATGGGGCGGGCAAACGCGTGACTCCATCCGGTCAGGCTGACGCCAGTTTCTTGAATCCTTTGCCGCAGGTGATCAGCGTTTTGGTGCAGCAGGCGTCTTGATCTCTTGTGGCCCGTTGTGTGATCCGCAGACGCATGACTCCCCCGCCACTTGCCTCGTGTGGTCCACGGTGTTTTTCTTTTATTGAGCGACGAAGCCGAGCGAACGCACGACGCGCCGATCCTGGGGAGTCGAGCGCCCGCGGATATTGGACGTGCACCAATGAGATCAAGATGCTGTTGCCAGCACGACGCCGATGAACTGCGTGCAAGAGCGTTCAGAGGCGGACGGTTTGGGAAACGAGCAGCGATCACAGCAAGCGTCGTGCCTGGGTGATGCCCGGCGGGCAGACACAGTGTCTGCCCGCCGGTGTGACGGCCTGTCAGATAGTGAGCCGACGGCGCTAGCCGCGGGCCTAGTGGTGACGACGTTGCCGTTGGAGGCCCGTAGCTAGCGCCATCGGCTCACCATTGTTTCGGTCGCGATTAAATCAACAACCCGGTGAGCCGCCGGATTAGAGGCTTCCTTTGCTGCAACAGTTCTGGAAGGGCGACAGAGTCCACGCTGCGGCCTCGACCCGCCGCGCACTGTGTCGGCCTTCCAGGCTTGCGCCGAAGGTGCATCGGAGTCTGGGCCCTGACGGGCCCGGCAGGCACTCTGTCAGCCCGCTGGGCTTGCGCATCCCCGCGGGTGGTCAATTCGCTTCGGTCGCGGACTCTTGCCAGAGTTTGCTGGAAGTCACTGCGACCCCGCCCGGCAACGCTGTGAAGCATTTGTTAGCGGTAGGGCGCGAGCCCTCCGGTGTTTGGGGAACGATGAGGGACCGGAGGGCTTGCGCCCTGCCGCTAACACCTTGTCAAACGCAGGGAAAAAATTCTTCACAGCGTTGCCCGTTGGGGTTGGCGACGAGGTGGTTCCCAGATCTTGGGGGGCGCTCACGCGACCCCAAGCTTTGATGTGGTACGCCGCTGGCGTAATGCGCCGTGGACCGACGTTGTACGCACAAGCAATGTCGCTCGTCCGGTCAACTCGAGTTCACCTGAGACGCAAACGCTGGCAACCTTCTCCAGGATCCGTTCTAATCGAGTCTCATCACCGGCCAACGTGAAGGCCGACAAAGTTCGGCGCCCGATCTATTTCCGTGTCTCCTGAACACAGATAGATCGCAATTCGCTATCCGCACTAGCATTGCTCAACTCAGAGCGACGTCACCACTCGTTTAGACAAATGCCTAAGTTCAAAGCTGCTTTCCCGTATCAGCATGACGTTCTCAAGCTGCCGGTCGCGGATATCTCCGACGCCTCAACGTGGTACTGCAAGCACTTCGGCATGGAGGAGACGCAGCGTACATTGGAGCCGATACCAAGCGTTATTCTCCAACGCGATGGAACTGAGATCGGATTCGCGGAGAACGGCGGCGATGCTTCACAGGACGGCGCTGCGATTCTTGTTTCCGATATTCTTGAGATCAAAAAGGAATTGGAATCCAGAGGTGCAAAAACCGGGGAAGTCCGTACCGACGACCGTGACGGTGAACTGTACACCGTGTTCTTTGTGGTCGCTCCCGATGGGTTGTGCTACTACTTTCATGAAGCGCAAACCAGCGGATAACCAATAAGAATTTGACATCGCGTGAATGACGAACGGTGTCTCTCACTTTGCCTGTTCGTAACTGAAGGGGAGCATTAACTCCGGCGGACGGGCCGGTATTCAAATTCTCTGTCGAAGAAGGCTGGAGTCTTCGTAAGACCGGATTGGGTTTTGCTTTGATTGGCACGGTCGTTCACTGATCGTGATCCGGTTGCATCATTCCGCTGACCAACCAGTACGTCCAGTCGCTCCGCGAAGTTCGAGAGGTCGCTGATGTTCTTCCTGGAAGGGCCTCACGCATCGTCGCAAAGATTTAAAACCGCTCCTTTGCGGCTTGGCGACTGTCTAGCGACAATTGGTTTTCCCGGTTACCGACAATTAGCTTTCCCGGGTTGAGGCGATCTCATGTTGGCTTGTTTTCGGCCAGCGACAATTAGAATTCCCGGATTTTGGGATTCGGGTCATCATCGTAACTCCTTGTTTCCACGGAGATTGCGATGGTCACGGACGGACAAGTTAAAGAACTGCGGCGGTTGCTAGCATCAGGCAAGTCGCTGGCCGCCTCGTCAAGGATGACTGAAATGGATGAGAAAACAGCAAGGCATTATCGAGACGACGACCGGCTCCCTTCGGAGTGCAAGAAGCCGCGGACGTACCGAACTCGAATCGACCCGTTCGCCGGAGTCTGGGACGAGGTGCAACGCAAACTCGAGGCCGAACCTCGACTCCAAGCGAAGACCCTTTTCCAGTGGCTGCAAGATTGCTATCCCGGCCTCTATCCGGACTCGACTCGCAGAACTTTCGAACGGCGTGTGAGGAAGTGGCGCAGCATGCATGGCCCCGGAAAACCGGTCATGTTTCCACAAGAGCATCACCCTGCTCGCCTTGCCGCGAGTGACTTCACCGTCATGAACGAACTTCATGTCACGATTGCGGGAGTGTCTTTTGAGCACATGCTGTACCACTGCGTGTTGACCTACTCCAACGTCGAGTCCGTCACGCTCTGCTTCTCCGAATCATTCGAGGCACTCAGCGAAGGCATCCAGAATGCGTTCTGGGAATTCGGTGGCGTCCCCGAGCGTCATCGCACCGACAGCCTCAGCGCCGCGGTCAACAACCATTCATCACGCAAGGAACTCACGGCGCGGTATGCGGCATTGATGGATCATTACAGAGTCGAACCGGAGCGGATCAACGTTCGTTGCGCCAACGAGAACGGTGATGTCGAATCGTCTCACGGTCATCTCAAGAACCGAATCGACCAAGCACTGCTGCTACGCGGCAGCCGCGACTTCGCCAGCCGCAAAGCCTACATGGACTTCGTGCGAGCTCTGATCACGCGAAGCAACCTCGCTCGCAAGGACCGTTTCGAAATCGAACAGTCGCATTTGAGCCGACTTCCCGATCACAGGCTCGATACCGATGACATCCAGCGGGGGCTCACCGTTGACAGTAGCAGTACGATCAAGGTGAAGAAGAATGTCTACTCCGTCCCCAGTCGTCTGATCAAGCACAAGGTCGACGTGAGGATCAGTGCCGAATGGATCGATGTAACGCACCACGGCATTGAAGTGCAGCGGATGCCTCGACTGATCGGTGTCGGCGGTTCGGCGATTAATTATCGCCACGTGATCGATTCACTGGTCCGCAAACCGGGGGCATTTGAGAACTACAAGTATCGGCAAGACATGTTCCCGACGAGTCACTTTCGGATCGCGTATGACATGTTGTGTGATGCTCACAGCGGGAAGGTTGCGGTGCGAAACTACCTGCAGCTCCTGCAAATCGCGGCTCGCGAGAGCCAAGACGCAGTGCAGGATGCGCTGCGTCACCAAATCCAATCGGGGCAATCCATTGATGTCGAGCTTATTCGGCAGATGGTGCGCGAAGCGATCGAAATCAAGCCGGCGACCGACATCGACGTCGATCCGCCCGACTTGAACGACTTTGATGTATTACTTCACACGTTCGACAAGGAGAGTCCAAACGATGAACCGCCCTACTACCACCAGCAAGCGTCAAACAAAGGCGACCCAATCCCCATCAAAGCGGACCTGCAAGACGACCCCGCCAGAGACGGCGCAAGTCGACAGCGGCCCGATGGAGGAACGCCTGACCGAGCAGTTCCGCAGCTTGCGACTGCCGATGTTTCGCGACCAGTTTCAATCGTCGGCCGACCGCGCGGCAGCGGAGGACCTGAGCCATGTCGAGTACCTGGCGGAACTGACGGACCTGGAATGCCAGGCCCGCCACGAGAGTCGGATCAAGCGTCTAATGACGAATTCCCGACTTCCGTTGGGCAAGACCTGGGAGACATTCAAGTTCGATCGTTTGCCGTTGTCGGTGACGCGGCAACTGGAAAGTCTTCGGGAAGGATCGTTCTTGGACCGTCGGGAGAACGTCCTGATTTTTGGGCGGCCCGGTGCCGGGAAAAGTCATGCGCTTTGTGCACTTGCGAATCAACTCGTGCAGCAAGGCCGAAGCATGTTGCTGACGACTTGCAGCCTGCTGGTGCAACAGTTGCTGATCGCCAAACGGGATCTTCGGTTGCAGAAGTTCATCAAGAAGCTGTCACGCTACGAAGGTCTACTGATCGACGACTTGGGTTACGTGCAACAGGATCGAGAGGAGATGGAGGTGCTGTTCACGCTGTTGGCGGAACGCTACGAACGGGGCAGCGTGTTGTTGACGAGCAACCTGGCGTTCAGCAAGTGGGACCAAATTTTCAAAGATGCGATGACGACGGCCGCGGCGATCGACCGATTGGTTCACCACAGCGTGATCATCGAGTTGAACGTGCCGAGCTATCGCGTGGAGACCGCCAGGCAAACCAAATCAGCTGGACAATCACGAAAGGGTTCGAAACAAAAATCGACTTCGTGATCGGGAATTCTAGTTGTCGCTAAAGCGGAGAACCAATTGTCGCCGAACAGCGACTAAGCCTGATTGCGGTCTCTCCTACTGCACGGTCGACTCGGCCGAAGAAGACAAACTGACGCCTGTACAATGTAACACTGAAAGCCGACGCCTGACGCGCTGACTGCTGATTGCGAAACTCGATTTCCCATGGCGAATTCGATCGAGTACATTGGCAACCAGCGATGGTGGCTCAAACTGTCGTCGTGGCCGATCCGTGTGAACCCTGTGGTGCAACGGAGTCGGAGAGTCGAGTTTGTATTTGAGGTCCGGTCCATCGCGCCGACGCGGTGACCATCGACGTTCTTCGATTGAAGATGCACGACCCATCAACCATTGTTGTTGAACGCTTCGACCGCATCGTTGCTGATATGGCGGCGAAAGGACTTGGCCGCCCTGACGGTTTGGCCGAAAATGATCGAACGATCTACTACATTGTCTCGACTCGCTGCGAAATGGACATGGGCGGTTTTAACTCCGTCTTTGACCAATTGCTTACCGAACGCGAGCTTGTGTATCTGATCAATTGCTTGCAGCGGATGCATGCGACTTCACTAGCTGATGGTTTTTCGCGTGCTCATGATGAATTGCGAGCTGTTCAGTTTTTCGACGACAACGGTGACGCCGACAAGATGGTTTCCGACTTTGACCGCGCGGATGGCACTAGTTTGCTTGACGCGATAGAATCGGAGATCAGAGAGGGGCAAGAATTATGGATACTGGACAACGCACTTGCCATCCTTCCATAACCGAGGCCTTAGAACAGCAAGACCATACAACGGAGCGGCGAAATAGGCGTTTTGTGAGTGGTTGAATTGCTCGTTGCCGCCCGCTGATGAGCGCCGTGCGCCGAATGAGATCAAGTCAGTGACTGTTAATCCGTATGAGACACCAAAAGCAATGGATTCGCCACATTCGCGAAGCATTGCTGCGCACGCGTGGGGCGTACCTGGCGCTGCCGCTGGATGGGCTGTCGGTTCATTGGCTCAGACCGGGGTCGAATCAACCGTGACGAAGCTTGCCGGTCAACCTAGCTTCCCTTTCCTCTTTGGACTTGTTTGCTTACTGTTAACGACTTGCTGGCGATTGCCCCGAAGGTTGTTCGCTGGGCCGATTGCACCTTCCCGCACCGCGAGCTTCGCAGGCGGGTTCGCAATGGTTGTGATCGCATACTTTTCACTGATGCAACTTCATCAATTGGGGCTGTATGCCAACGGACCATCAACGTGGGTCACGTCGTCGATCTATTACTGTCTGCTAACATTGTGTGTTGTCGGAGGAGTCGAATTGGAGGCGTGGATTTCTCGTCGATCGCAATCATGGTAACACTTGCGACTCAATTTCAGCCAGACTCGGTAGTGAAGGCTACGAGTTTCCCGGTGCGGTTCGACTCCGGCACGGAAATTAGTGGCAATGCGTTGGCGGACCATTGCGTGAACGGAAGCGGCGACTTCGGCGAAAACTGAAATCGACGCGTAACGTCGTCGCCCGGTTGCGGTGGACGTTGAACTTCATCGACTTGCATACCGCTTAGACCGTTGATGTGCGGTCACGTAGGTCGGCGTTGCGTGGGACGTCAGGCCGTAAGGCTGACGCCAGCTTATTGAATCTATTGGCCGCAGGTCGTCGGCGTTTTGATACGCTCGCCGTCTTGATCTCTCCTGGCCCATCGTGTGATCCGTAGGCGCATGACTCCGCCGTGACTCGCGTCGTGTGGTCTGCGGTGTTTTTCTTTGATTGAAAGACCAAACCGAGCGACCACACGACGCGGCGATCCTTGGGAGTCGAGCGGCTTTGGATATTGGAAGTGCACCCATGAGATCGAGGCGCTGTTGCCCGCACAACGCTGATGAACGGCGGCCAGTTGATTCGAGAAGTGGACGATGTGGAGAAAGTGGCAACGATTAGAGCAAGCGTAGTGCCCGGGTGATGCCCGGCGGGCAGACACAGTGTCTGCCGGCGGTGCGAGCCGCCGGATTGAAGACATTCTCTGTTGAAACAGCCCTGGACGGGCGACAGAGTCCATGCTGCGGCCTCGACCCGCCGCGTACTGTGTCGGCCTTCCAGGCCTGCGCCGAAGGTGCATCTGAGTCCGGGCCCTGACGGGCCCGGCAAGCACTCTGTCAGCCCGCTGGGCTTGCGCGACCTCGTGTGCGGTCACGTCGCTCGGTCGTTGATTCTTGCCCGGGTTTGCTGGGATTCGCTGCGACCCCGTCCGGGCAACGCTGTGAAGCATTTAGTCCCTGCGTTTGACGAGGTGTTAGCGGCAGGGCGCAAGCCCTCCGGTCCCTCATCGTTCCCGAAGCACCGGAGGGCTCGCGCCCTACCGCTAGCCGAGTGAAAAGGGGTCAGGCCTCTTTGATGCGTTTCGCTCAACAAAAGAGTCCGGCCGAGTGAAAAGGGGTCAGGCCTCTTTGATGCATTTCGCTCAACAAAAGAGGCCTGACCCCTTTGATCCGGTGGCGCTCAACAAAAGAGTCCTGACCCCTTTGATCCGGTGGGTCAAAAAATGGGTGGGTCAAGCGAAGGATACAAGCGTTCCAGTCGGTCCCGATCACTCATCAGCGTGTCGACCTCGTCCTGCCAAGATGCAACCGGCGGTGTGTACCTCGGGGCTGCACCCGCAGACTGAGTTGCCGAACGCGTCAATGCGTTGATGACCTGGAGGGCATCGAGCGAAGTCACGCGTCCATCCTGGTTGATGTCGTAGAGATCCGTCTCGGGCACGTACCCTTCCGCTTCGCCTGCGGCACGGTCGGTCCGCGATAGACGGTTGATGATCAACAATGCGTCGAGCGCCGTTGATTTACCGTTGCCGTCAACATCGAGCCACCAGATCCAAGGCTGATCACTCGATCCCTCGATGAACTCGTTGGCTCCTTTGCGATCGTGCAGCCGATCGTCGTCCCCGTCGTCGATGATGCCAGAAAGCGCACTCACGGCACCGCCTGGATCCGCGGCGTCGGCCCAAGACTGGAGTGCCGCATCCAGACGCCCGACCGTTGTCACCGCACTTTCGTCGGCACCGATTGCATCACCGATCAACAGGTCATCCCCGTAATCGCCGTAGATCTTGTCTTCGCCGTAACCGCCGATCAGCAGGTCGTTACCGCCGCGGCCCTTGATGTCGTCTTTCCCAGATCCGCCCAGTAGCGCATCTTCGGTATCGCCGCCCTGCAAGTGGTCCCGTCCATCACCACCGAAGACGATTTGACGAATCGAGATCGATGATCCCTTGTTGCCATCGATTTTTCCTTGGTAGTGATCATCGCCACCACACAAGAATGCGACGATTCGCTGAATTGACGATGCCTGGAACGTCGTTTTGACATGATTTTGACCGGCGCCCTGGTTGAATTTCACATTGAGATCGAGTTCGTCCTTTTTCTCCTTGTAGTGCAACGTGACGTGATCACGGCCGTCGGTGCCGATAATGAATAGCGTGCCATCGACCAGACCGACGCCCTGGATCACCGCAGCCGTTGTGGCGATCTCCGAGACACCACCGTCATCGTCGATCACCGTGGCGGTGATTTCGTAAATCCCGGGCCCGGGATAGTCATGCTGTGCGGCAAAGCCCCGTGTCAATTGATCAACGTCGAGCGTATCCAATTCGCTCCCATCTCCCCAGTCGATCACCGCGACGTGCGTGTCTTCGCTGCCGACATCGGAGACATCACCAGAGACCAAGACCAGGTTGTCGACGCTTTTCGTTCTAAGCGAGTTGGCGTCGCTGGTAAAGGAAGCGATTTCGGGATTCACATTGTTGACATCGACGGCCGTCGAAGCTTCATCATCTGCCGCGGAATTGGCGACGGTCACCGTGATGTCGTAGGGATCGACCGGAGTTCCGGTCGGATCATCATCGAGATAGGTATGGGGAATCTCTACTTCTCTTTCACCGCCCAACAAGAGAACTTCGCTGGACGTTTCGTCGCCCCAGAGCACTGTGACGGTATGGGTTTGCTTGGGATCGGTGTCTTCGAACAGGACAGTCAGTGTGAACGGCTGATTTTCCAGGATCGGATCGGTCGGCAGCACGAGATCAGTGATTTCAGGAATCGACAAATACTGAACGGTGGTCGTGACGGGTTCGCTGACTCCTCCGTCGTCATCGGTGACGCGAAGAGCGACGTAAAAGATCTGTCCCGGACTGGCTCCCGCAGCGACTGCATCAAAGATTGGTGTCGGTCCGGCCGCATCGTCGAACTCACCATCATTGTCAAAATCCCATTCGAACGTGAACGTGTCTTCCGGACTCTGATCCGTCGCACTTCCGAGCAACTCGATCTGTGTCTCGGGAATCAAGATCTGATACGGTCCTCCGGGGTCCGCAACCGGATCGATGTTCTCAATGAAGAAGGAGAAGGTGCCTGCTTCGGGGGCGAGTCCGTCTTCGTCTTCCAGATCCACGCTGAGGGTTGTCCTAAAGTCCGGGATGCCCGGCGGGTCATCAACGTACAGGTGTTCGACGACGCCGTTCGCGCTGGCAACTTCGGCAGCGGTGTAGGTCGTAGAGGTCCCATCGCCCCAATGGACAGTGTAGAACTCAACGGTGTCAATGACCGCCGGATCAACGATTTCTCCAAACGTGAGCGTGAACAGGTTATTTTCTTCGATCTCCGGAGGACCGGACAGTTGAATGGTCGGAGGCACATTGAGCACTGGGACGCTGAGCGTCGCCAGGAATTCCTGGTCTTCGTCATCGATCGCGAAGGCATTGATCGTGATCGCGCTCCCATCTCCGTCGGGGAATTCGAGCGTGGTGGTGACGGTCGTCGAGGGCTGATCAAGCTGGACGATTTCCACTTCCGCTCCGTCACTGCGTTCGATTCGCCAGCGAACGATCTGGGTGTTGATCCACTCGGTTCCCGGATCAAGCGTCACGACGAAGGGTGAAGCTTCAACCGCGTTGTTTGTTTCTCCAATGATCAGCGGAGTCGGGGGCGTATTGGCGATTTCGCCAAACAGCACATTGGTCGGATGTTCACCGTCTTCGTCAATCATCACGGCTCTGATTTCCAGCGGGGGCGGGAACTCGGACGTGTAGATGAACTCGACGGTGGTGAGGTTTTGCGGGGCGTCGGTATAGGATTGCGGCGGCAGCGGACCGTCGCCGTCCCAATCGATTCGCCACTCGGTGGTGGTGTCGTCGCCCGGGTCGTCATTGGTCAGAATCAACTCAAACGGTCGGCCTTCGGCACCCAGGAAGTCCAGTCCGGTGTTCGATTGAAAATCGGCCGGAACCGAGATCATCGGGTTGGCGACGTTCGCGACGCTGACCGTCAGGGTGGTCGTAGCGGGCACGATCGTCCCGTCGCTTTCAACGACGAGAGCACTGATGGTGTACATGCCGTCGTCGGCATACGTGTGCGTGACGGTTGGACCGGCTGTTGAGCCGGAGACGCTTTCGATTGTCCCGTCACCAAAATTGACCAGCCAAGAAACCGCCGTCGTCGTGCCGCCGCCCGCTTCCAGCGTGCTGGCCGTCAACGTGTACGTTCCCGTGTCGCCTTCGTCCAGGCTCTGATCCCCGGTGATCGCCCTCACGCGGGGTGGGATCGCGTTGACCTGGACCGTTGCCGTCGGTGCTGCATAAGGTCCGCCATCTTCGTCGTAAGCGGTCGCCGTGATGTCCTTGGTTCCTGCTGTCCGATAGACATGCGTGACGGTTCCGGCCCGAATGAAGTAGATGTCATCGATGGTGCCATCACTTTCCCAGTCGATCTCCCAACGCTCGATCGTATCGTTACCGGGATCGTCAGAAGCGAGGACCAAACTGATCGTGCTGAATTGTTCAACCGTGGTGGGGCTGACGGTGATTTCGGGACTCGGTACGGTATTGTTGACCGTCAGGGTGGTCACATCAACACTTCGCAACCCATCGAATTGGACCTGTACGGAGATCGGGTAACTTCCGTCATCGTCGATTCCCAGATTCTGAAGTTCATCCCAGCCGAGCGTGATCGAACCGCCAATGGCATCGCCATAAAGTCCGTCACTATCGAGGTCCCATAAGAAACTCGAATCGGGGATGGTGCGGCCGATTGAACTGGCCGTTGCGGTCAGCGTTAACTCATCACCTTCGGCGATTTCCGGATCATCACTGGTGATGTCGGCCGTCAAGTTGTCCAGCGCCAAGAGTGATTCGATCTCGACCCAGTCAATGATCTTGTCGGTCCCAATCGTGATCTGACCTGTCGGAGTAGTGAGTTCCGAGGGCGGCTCCTCGACCGTCAGGCTTCCCGATATGTAGATCAACTGATCACCGCTGGAATGCGGTCCGCCATCGACATCGACCGGAGCAGGGGACTGGATCCCCGGCAGATTCACTTCGATCGTATCTTCGCCGTTACCGAGGTCGACATCGGTTTCGCCCCCCGACACCGAACGCAAACTGACAAAGTCGTTGCCGTCACCGGTGTCGAGCGTCAAGGAACTAGGCTGGCTGGCAATCGAGATTTCATCAGCACCACCGAAGGTTCGGATCGTCAACGGGATGTTGCCGGTCCCGGAAGACCTGACGATGTCCGTGAAGTCGCCGCCGGGCGTCGAAACGTTCGAACCGACTTCCAAGGAACCGAAGTTTCCGTCAAACCCGACGCGGTAGCTGGCACCACTCGTTGCAAAGCTGGGTAGGACTTGAATTGCCGACCAGCCGCTGGGACTGGCGACATACAGCAAGTCCGCAAAGTAGTCTTGCTCGGACAAGTCAAAGGTCATTGAGGTCATGCCCTCGATTCCTTCGGCAGCATTAAAACTTCCGATGCCCTGCGTAATCCGCTGCGCAAATGCCAGCCGACCGGTCGAACGGTCCCGCGCGTAGGCGAGGATTGTTCCTTCGACGGAACCGGCAAAAACGAATCGATCGCGTCTGCTAGAGACGATATCGACGATGTCCGCAAGCGAGCCGGATCCACCCGAACCACCGGACGCAGTTTGAAGCAGTGTTAGCTGTCCATCTTTGTCAACGTTGTAGACCTTCAGTATTCCGTCGCTTGTGCCGGCATACAATTGATTGCCGATGCGTTTGACGCTGGTCGCATTGGCTAGCGATTCGAATTGGACCGAGTTGCTGACATCGCTTTGCAATCGTGTGGCGATCCCGCCGTCGGTGCCACCGAGGGCGACGAACAACAAATCGGAATCCGGATCGACGAAAAGTTCCGTCGGCTGCGAAAGGGGTGCGGATTTCGGCTCTGTCAGGAAACCTGTGTCCGGGTCTCGGGTCCAAGATCGAATCGTGTCATATGAACTGGCCCAGAGCTTTGTGCCATCGGGGCTGAGCTTCAAGGTCCTGGCGTCGTCGAAGGGAGCGAAGGCCTCGAAGGTTGTCTGAAAGTCAATGTCGCCGGTGCCCCGGTCACGCTGGAAAAGTTGGATTCCTCCGTTGGACCCGTTGGACCCGGCGGTCGCCACGTACAGGTGCTTGTCGTCGGCCAGCACCAGGTCCTCCGCGAATTCGAGTTTCTTGTCTCGCAAAAGATCGAATTCCCAATCGTCGGGAGTCAAGATGCTCCTCGGGTTAAATTCTCCTTCGGTCTTCTTCGACCGTGTAAACTCGACTAGATAGCCTCCTTCGGGACCCTCAGCAATGCCGTAGGCGCTGCCCCGCCCGGGCCGAAACTTCGTGAACACCAGCTTCTTCAGTGAGTCGGCCTCGAAGGTCGGTGGCGCACCGTCGACGATCGTCTGGATGGCTTCCAACGAGTTTGAAAAGACCGTGATCTCGTCGTTTGCCGTGGGGGCGATGAATCTGCCACTTCGTGGATCTCGGGCTAGCGAGTCGGTGCCGATGAAGTTCCAGACGGGCAAATCTGAAGTCGCGATCGGTACCGGACCGCCTATGGGGTTGCCAGCCGGGTTGACAAATTGTCCATCGGTGTCTCCGCCTGCGGCCAGTTGATAGGTCTGTATCTGCGCATCATTGTTGATGTAGATTTCCGAGCCGTCGTCGTTGAACTCCACGTCAGTGGAGTCTAGTTGTGCACTGGTTTGCTCGCTGGCGGGTAAATTGACCCCTTGGATCCGTCTCAAGTCGCCACCGCCGCCCTCTCGCTGCGTGACGGTGACGATGTCGTTTTCGACAATATAAACTTTTCGGGGTTGGTTATTGCGAACCGGCTGGATCTCGATTTTAGCGTCTGTGCCTTCAACTGGTTTGCGAAAACTCTCGAAGGGGCCCCTGACCACCGAATCGTCTCCCGAGTCGACCGAATATCGGTAGACCACCAAGTTGATACCGTTTTGGGTAAGGACAAACAGGTCGTCGCTGTCGTCTGTATCCAAAACAGAATCGACGGGTTCTCCTGACACTGGCGCTCCTACCACCCTCCCTTTGATCAACTTACCCGTAAGTTCGCTCTGGGAATTTCGTTCACGGTCGAAGCGATACACGCGTGTCGCACTACCGTTGGGGTCATCTAGTTCTTCAATGGCCAGGAAGACATAGTCGTCGGCGACTTGGATGTCTGCGATTTCGATCCGACCTTTTGGTGCCGGTTCAATGGCATCGACTGTCTCAACCAAGGTCAGCTCACCGGTCACCACGTCTCGTTCGTAAATCGCAATCTTGTTGATGCTAGACTGGCTGCCATCTGGATCGACAAAATTTCCGGTGATGAAAAGGAACCGTCCACTGGGGTCGAAGACCGCGTCCGTATTCACATTGATACTGAACGGCGTGGGCGTGGATCGCGACGGGAGCAATCGGTAACTAGAGCTGCGAACGACGTCGAAAACACTGATCCGCGAACCGTCGATAACGTACGCATGTTTGCCGGGATTGTTGGGGTTCGTCCCTTCTGAGAACAAGACATGAAACGGGCCATCGAGTTGCGGCGTGACGGGATACTCCAGGTTAATGCCCGACGATTCGGCTTCGAACACCAGAACATCGCTGCCCTGATACACCTCGACCACGTCGTTTTCGATGCGAAACGTCTTGGTCGATTCGGCCGTGTCGATCACCTCCAGCGTGTCCTGGGTTGCCGCCGCGGTGGAGCCGAGGAATTCGACTCGGCCGACCCCGGAGATGTTTTCGATCAGCGAACCGTCGAGCCCTGCCACTAAAACGTCTCGGTTCTTGACCGAGAAGTCCAGGGCATTGGTGTTGTCTCGGTTATCAACCCACAAGCGATCGGCGGTGACAAGCAGCAATCCGACCTCTCCGAATTCGTCTCGGATACCGCTGGGGGTGCTGTCGATTTCCAAGAACACCTGCTCGGCGGTGATCCTCGATCTGGCCTGAAGGCTGTCGACGATAACCGTGTCCGCGTCTCCGCCACCTCCGTTGATCCTTGTTTCTGCCGAAGGGACGACCAAACGCACTCGGTCGTCGCCATCACCCAAGGTCATCGTGATCTTCTCCAGGCTGTTACCGAACAGTGTCACGTCGGCCGCCCCGAAGCCACTGATCCGACGCGGTCGTAACAGCGCGTCGATCGGGTCGATCTGGCCGCTGCGGTTGATCACCAACTCGTCGTTGTCTGCTCCGGCGTTGAGTTCCACTTCAGCAGCATTGGAAATCAAATGGAAGGTGTCTTCTCCGGCGCCCGCTGAAATCGATGCAGGCACATTGGCACCGTTGATCGTGATTGAGTCACTTTCATTGCCTGTAGAGAAGTCCATTTCTTCGACACCAGAGTAAATGGTTGTCAGTTCATCAAACGATCCGCCGATGGACTTGGCCGAATAGCTGCCGGCGCCGAGCGTGACGTCGATACCGGTGACATTCAAGCCCGTTAATTCGACTGCTAAGTCGACCATCATTTCGTCGGTGCCACTGCCACCATCGACCAGCACATCGCCATATCCGGAGATCAATTGATCGTCGTCTTCACCGCCGAGCAGACTGTCTTCACCAGGGCCACCATCGAGCGAGTCCTCACCGGGACCGCCAATTAGGGTTTGGTTTCCGTCTCCTCCATAGATGGTGTCGTTACCGGCGCCGCCATGAAGTGTTCCACCGGTACCCGATCCCCGGATGGTGTCATCACCGTCGCCGCCTTCGACGTTGGTCGCCGTGATCGTATCGTCGGCGGCAGAACCGATGACGGTGTCGCCTTCGTTAGCATGGCTGCCACCACCGATGTATTGGAAACCGTCGCTGCTTGAATTCTCGCTCGCGTCGATCGTGTCGGCACCACTACTGGAGAAGACGAGGTTGGTTCCAGTACCGGTGAAGACCAAATCGTCACCCGAACCGGGATCGATTTCGTCGCTTCCATCACCGCCTTCGATCACATCGTTTGCGCGTCCACCGAGCAGGAGATCGCTGCCCCCTCGGCCGTCCATCTGAATCGACAATGTGCGAACGTCCGAGAGATCAAATGTATCGCCGAAGGGACCGCCTGCGATTGCGATGGTGGGATTGAGACTGCTGTCAAATGGCACCTCCGTGCGTCCGCCAAAGCCTGTCACGATGATTTTGTTATCGTCCTCGACCACTTTGATTTCGGCGGGGCCATCTTCATCACTCACATCACCGGCCCGCCGATCCCGTGCGAATGGCCCGGTGTGAATTTGAATCACACGGCCTCCGCTCCTTGACGACGCCAAGACAGGCTCGGGTGTGCTGCATGTACTGCCCAGGATGTCGCTGAGGTTCCAGTCCACGTTAACTTCGGAGATGTCTTCTCCCCCGAGATCACCCAGGCTTCCCGCAAAGCCAAAAAACTCCAGTCTGACATCAATTTTCCCGTTGAAACTGGCCGCAGCGTCGAACAGGCAGAAGACTTTGGATAGATCACCGCCGGTCAAACTTTCGATCTCGTCGAGCCGCAGCGCGCCGTCCTCGTTTGGATCGACAATATCCAGACTGACGCTCCCATCGGCCTCGGCGACGACATTGCCACTGGCGAGTTCGACATCCACACCGACCTGCCCATCGCCGCTGATCGTAACCTCAATCTCTTTGCCGTCTTGGCTGCGGATGTAGAGACCTTTGAGCAGGTCCTCCCAAATCGGTTCGTCGTCTTTTCGAATCGCATCGACAACGCGACGCAATCCCACCGAATCGTAAACGAGGGCAAGATTGGTGCTGACCTCGGCTTTAAACTTGATGTCGGCCTCCGCAACGCCCACGTCCAAGTTGATGTCCTTTTCCGCAGTGATGTCGAGCGCAGGCAGGTTCAAACTGACCAAATCGGCGTCTTCGCCACTGAGAAGTTTGACGAAGTTGGTCGGAAAGATGAAATCGGGGCGGATGCCGCCCGTGGTGTTGGTCGCTTGGTTGTAGGCGTTGATGAATTGCGTGGCTTCCACGCTGGTCGCCGAATCGATGGCCGAGGCCGCGGCGCAGGGGATCAGTGTTCGACTCTCAGCCTGCTCGTTCAGCTTGGCATACTCGAAACAGCCGAGCGCGATCGCTCGATCTTCGAAGTCTTCGAGCAGGCCTTCGACCGCGGATGAAATCTCCACCAGGGATCCCAAAGCTTGTCGAAAAGCATTCAAATCATCAAGATTCGCATCGCCGAGAAAGTCGAGAAGCGACTTAAAGTTATTGCCGGGAATGTCCTTCAAAATAGGAAGGTTCTCGTTCAAGAAACTGCCGCCGCCCAGGCCGCCGACAATCTCGGAGACGGGGCCCAATGCCGCGCCAAGGACGTTGGCAATCGGCTCGACAAACGTTTCCAGCAAGCTTCCGATGTCGATGGTGACATTCTCGAATTTCAGCGTTTCGAGTTCGTTGGTGTAGCGTTTTTCACCCGCCTCGTCGCTGGGATTTGTGGGGTTTTTAAACTTTGCTGATGCGGTTGCGTCCAACACGAAGTCGAATTCAATTTGGGGCAGCAACAACCCGCCGTCGACCAAGGGGAGACTCGGGATCGAGTCGCCGGCTTCGTCAATCAACGCGTTCAAGTCGGCGGTGGTGTGCAGTTTTAATGCCACCGAGGCTTCGGCTTCGGGTTGAAAACGATCGGTGATCTTCTTCGCGTCCTGGATGTCGCCGCGGGTCACACGATCGAGAAACGCCTGGTCATTAGGATTCTGTCGTTGGTTGAACAGCGTCCAGTTCGGGTCGTCGATGTCGACGGTAAACACCACCGAAATCTTGGACTGGTCGGTCGAGGGATAGTCGATGTCCAGTGTCGGCCCCGGGTTGTCTGCATCGCCCCGCGACGTCAGAACAAAGAATCCTTCGTCATCGATCTGAACGTCAATCGTCTCGTACGCATTGTTCTTCTGCTGTTGACTGATCGCCTGATTGATCGTGTCGCGGAAGACCGATTCCAGACTCTTGGTGTTCAGCTGGTCTCGCAGCGACTTGATGTCTCGATTCTGTTCCTCGCCGATCGAGATCAGGATCCGCTCTTCGGATTCGGCGCCCTGGCCATTGTTGAGCACCAGCGTGAATTCGGTGTCCTGCCGCAACAGCCCGCTCGCCGGGGCTGCGGCGCCGGCACGCAACCGGAACCGGCCCGGCACGACTTCGCTGCTGGCGGTCGTGAAGTCCGATTCATCAAACGGCGAGGCATCAAATCCTAACGCGGCACTCCGCCCGTCATCGAATTGGCCGAACGGACCGGGATCGAGCAGACTGCCGAGGTTGCTTTCGGCAAAGCCAAGTTCACCACCGCCAATGATCGTCATCGATGAGATTTGCGGGATTTCCGCACTGAGCACAATCGAGGGCGTGGTCGGCAGGTCCGGGTTGGCAAAACCGTTGATGCTGCCAAAATCGAGCGACACGGTGACCGGGACGAGCGCCGTTTGGCCTTCGCCCATTGTCGTCTCGACGTCGTTGAACTTGCCTTCCAGCTGCGCAATCAATTCCGCTTGCAGATCGATCAGAAAGGTACCCAGGTTCTCGAGCGCGCCAGCCAGATCATCGTCGGCCCCGGTCGGCAGCGCGAGACCTGTGATGTCGACCTCCACCGGCTCCTCTCCACCCGCGTCAATCACCAAGGTGAATTCGGCCTCCGTCTCGCTGCCGCCAAAGTCAAACCCCTGCTCGGCGGTGATGTCGACGGCAAAGGGAATCCCATCTTCAACTTTTGCCGCCAGCAAACCGATCGTCGCGTCGGCTTTCAGTCCAGCATCGGTGCTGAGCACATCAAAGCCATCGCCGTCTTTGGCGGGCGCGGACTTGATGTCGATCGAGGCGCGGAACTCTTCCACCGGCGTTCCAGTGACATCGACCGCGCCGGAGTTCACGTAGAAGTAGTCGAGGTCAAAGTTTGGATCGATTCCGTAGCGCTGACTGAGCCCAAAGCCGTATCGCAGGTTCCACTGCAAGTCGAATCGTAACCCGTCCGACGCATCGACACTCAATCCGAGTGCTTCCAGACCCGGCAACGCGGTGGCGGCACCGAGATCGAACTCAAACGGCAGATCCTGGATGGTGCGTTGGCCGAGGTGAAAGTCGAACTGGACCCAGCTGGTGCCTGGATCCGGATTCCCGTCCCCCTCGCCGGTTGGACCATCAAGATCGTCGGCGCCGTAGCTGAGCAGAATGTCGCTCGCCGAAATATCGGTACCCGCATCGGGGCTATCCATCAGGATCGGTTCGAGGATCTCGAACATCGCGTTCTGGAAGTCGGCGATCAAGTTTTCGCTGGTTGAAGTAAAGACCGTCTCGACCAACTCCGTCAAATCGGTCTGAATCGCCTCGATTTCGGTCAGCACAGGCTCGACTGCATCAGCGAGTTGGCCACCGACGATGGGGACCCCGGAAATCTCGTCAATGGCAGTTTCGATGCCGGCAACGATTTCCGCGAAGGTGTCATCAAATCCGTCCTTGACGTGCCCGATCAGACGATCTCGCTCCTCCGTGTCGAGACTCGTGAGTAGTTCCAGAAGTTCGTTGGGCTGATCATCATTGACGATCGTTCCCGTCGCCCGTGTGTCCGCGTCGCTCGCAAACGTCACCTCACCGACAACCGACTTGAATCGCACTTCCAGTCGTTCATCGCCTTCGGGGACGACATCGGGATTCACCGTGATGGTTAACGTTTCGCTGGCCGAACCGGCCGGGATCGTGATCGTCTGGAAGGCCGGAACGACGAAATCGGCATCGTTGCCTCCGGCGGCCGCCAGCCCACGTTGAGCTGCGCCTCGCTCATCGTCCGTGGGCAAATCGTCGCCGGCGGCGAAGATTTCGAAAGTCACCGTCAACTCCTCGCTGGTGTCCCCGCCTCGAGTGATCGGAAACTGTAACTCGGCCGGTGCCCCGCCCGGGTTGCCCTCCTCGACGGTCGCGTCCCCGATACTCAGCGATGCGGCAAGCAGATCGCGGCGTTCAAGCTGTTCGGCGCGGCTGCGGCGATGGCGGGTTTGCTTGCGACGACGACGGTGTGCGGTTGACTGGAAAGTAGACATGAGAGTTGGTTCGTTGATAAAAGGGCCCAGTGGTCACACCGATTCCGAAATCTTCCGGATTGTCGGTGAGTCGCATCGGGAACCGATCGACGCCGATCGTGTGAACGTCGCAGCGGTGAAGCGCGCCGGTCCCCAGTCCCTTACACGGCGAACCGCCGCCGTGATTCATCCCCCTTTTCGGGCGGGGAGCGTGTTTTTTTTTGCGAGAGGTCGGCATCGTGGCCGTCCCGCCACTGTTTCTGCCGGTGTTGTCTCGGCCTGTTGATTGAATCAGCCGTTTGGCGCGAGCCTACGGGCCCTGCGCTGGTACCGTGTCGATGAGAGACGAAATGATGGAACGAATTCCGATTCAGAGACGCCGACGCTTTGTCTGGAAAACTTGGGGATGCGGGAAAACGCGGGTTCAACCTACTTCGTCGCAGGACGTTCACCCTTTGATTCGGCGGCGTATCCTCGCGATGCGTCCCAGAGCACGATCTTGTTCTCGCGCGGCGCGATGATCTTCTCGCCGTCCTCGCTCCAGTCGACCGCCCGCACTTCTCCGGACCCCACGGTTAACTTAAGCGTCCGTTGCAAACTGACAGGATCCCAGAGCAAAAGTGTCCCTCGGGCATCGATCGTCATCAGGCGACGATCACCCGGCCCCCACTTTAGCGCGTAGACCGTCTCAAATTGCTTGGGCAACTGAGCGATCTGGCGTAGGTCGGCCGCATCCAGGATTTTGATCAGGTTGTCAGTGGTGGAAACCGCCAGCTGTTTTCCTGAGCGACTCCAGGCGACATCGATGACCGAATCTTGCGGCTGATGCCACCGACGCGTCTGCTGAGTCTCAAAGTCCCACACCCGCAGCCCCGACCTGATTCCGCCGATTGCCAATTCTTTCGCATCGGGACGCCAGGCGAGCGACCAGATGCTGCCCGGTTCCCGTTCAATGGTCCTGGTGCATGGCTGCAAATTCGGATCGAAAATCGATACCGATCCGTCATCGCCACCGACCGCGATCCATTCTCCATCCGGGCTCCAGTCGACGGCACGGAGTGTGGCGTCAGGTCGGATCTCACGCGTCGGCCATTCGAACTTGGAATCCCAGACCCGAAGCAGTCCCGGATCGTAAACGGTGCCAACGCCGCCGACGATGGCCAACCGGCGGCCATCGGGTGCGAAATCGATCGCTTTCAATCGGCAGCGACCGTGCTTCGCCTCGGCAAGCACATGCCAATCGTTCGTGTCACGTAGGATCAATTCTCCGACATCCGACGCCAAAGCGACACGGTCCGCGTCGGGACTGAGTCCGCAATAACTCACCGGGTGCGTTGTCGCCGGTAACTCTCGACGACATACCGCAGCTTCAGGTCGCCAACATTTAATCGCCCCGTCCATGCCGGTCGAAAAAAGATGCTCGCCAGTGGAATCCCACTGGAGGTTGAAGACGTGACGCTCGTGTCCGTGGAGAGTGCGAAGCAGCGTTCCGGTTTCCGACTGCCAGATTCGCACCGTTCCATCCCAGGAAGCCGTCGCCACACGCTGCCCGCTCGGGTGCCAGGCCGCCGCGGCGGCCGCGTGGGTGTGCGCCGTCATCGTCGTCACGATCTGCTGACGATTCCAATCCCAGAGTCTCACGGCCCCGTCACGACCACAAACGATGATTTCGTTGGAGTTGGTCGGATGGAACTGTACTGCTCGCAGTTCGCCCCATGATTTGCTGGTTTCAAATCGTAATTGTTCCGCATCACGATCCCAGACCCTGGCCTGCTTCTTCGCCGGATATGCAAGCAGACGACTATCTTCGGACCAGTCGATTTGAAAAGTGAACTGGACGCTCCTGTTCAAGACGCCGGGCAATTCCTGGGCAACGTCGAACGTGTCGGCATCAAGCAGACAGTAATGGGGCACGGGGGCGGCGGAAGCGGGTGCCCTGCCGATTCTTGCCAGCCAGCGTCCATCAGGGCTCCACCGAAGTGCGTAAATCGTCAGCGGGCTTGGAGACAGATAGATCCGTTTCCATGTCGTGGTTTCGTAGACCGCGATCCCCGTCGAGCCGCCGACCGCGATGCGGTTCCTGGGACCGTCCCAGCTGACGCAATTCAACGGTCCTACGGGAGAATCAATTTGCCTGAGCACTTGACGAGATTGCAAATCCCAGATCAGTAATTGGGCGTCACGCCCCGCCGACGCCAACTGCTGTTGCGGACCGAGCGCCAGCGCATGGACTTCGCTGTCGTGTCCGTCAAGGATGAAATCATGCTGGTTGCAAAACGCTTGGATGTAAAACCATTCCCATCCCCGTTGGTCGGGGCGATGGTCTGTCGGCCGCCATTGGTCAAGCAGTTCCTGGGCACGCGCAAATCCACGGTGCTGATCCATTGAATTGGCGGCATTGATCATGCTCGCCGAATAGAGACTTCGGCTCGTGCGTTCCGATTCTCGTTCCGCTGTTTGGCGAGCGTTCTCGGCGTCGATGGTCGCTTGCCGGGATTGATCGAGGGCACCTTCAAGCTCGTGCAACAGTTGTTCGTTCGCATTGGAGACCGACCGCGCCTGCTGGAACAACCGCCGCTGTTGCTCCTCCTGATCAAAATAGTAGATGGCCGCACCGCTGCTGGCCAAAGCGATCAGCAGCAACAGCGAGGCGACCGCGGCGAGCGACGCGGCGAGACCACGATTCTGTCTTGCCCATCGGCCGCAACGCTCGCCGAGCGTCGCACGACGGGCAAGAATCGGCTCATCGTTGAGAAACCGACGCAAATCTTCCCGCATCTTGCCGGCCGAGGCATACCGGTCTTCCGGTCTGCATTCCATCGCCTTCTCGATGATGGTTGCCAGATCTCTGGGGACTTGTCGGTTGACGCGGGACACGGGCAACGGTCGTCCCGACGTCACCTGCTTGACCAGCTCTCGGCGATCCACCGCATCGAAAGCCGGGACCAAGGTTGCCATTTCGTAGAGTGTGATGCCCAACGAATAAACATCACTCCGGCCATCCGACCGGCCACTGAACGCCTCCGGCGGCATGTACCGAATCGTGCCCAGAATATCTCCCGAACGAGTCAATTTCCCATCGTCGTCATCAGCCTTGGCCAGTCCAAAATCGGTGATCCAAACATCGTTGTGATGGTCCAGGAGCAGGTTGCTCGGTTTGATGTCGCGGTGGGTGACGCCCTGCGTGTGGGCGTAATGGAGCGCATCACTGACCTGAAGTCCGATCCGCGCGACATTCCGCCAATACGGATCAATCGAGGAACCGGTACTTGAGCCGGTTCCACCCTGTGATCCCGATCTCGCTACCGCGGCCCCGGACGAGTGCGAGCTCGGATTCTGGTCGGTCTGCTCCGACTCCTCGCCGCCACCGACGTGTTCCCATATCGAACGGTGGCCGATCTCGTCGGCCGATCGCCGTCCGATCGACTTCAGCTGATCGAGCACGTCGTCGAGCCCTTGGCCGACGATCAACTGCATCACGTAGTAGTGAACCCCCTCAGCCTGACCGACACCAAAAACGGGAACGATGTTCGTGTGGTGGAGACGTGCTGCCGCCTTGGCCTCACGCTCAAATCTTGTTCGTTGAGTCCCGCTCCAGGACGATTGCCGCGGCATCACCTTGATCGCGACGCGACGGCCGAGTGAAATTTGTTCGGCCTCGTAAACGATACCCATTCCCCCGCGACCGATCTGACGAATGATCTGGTAGTCGCCCAGTCTCCGATCGACCATCGATTCGTCCGCTGCGGGAAGGTGGTCGGAATCTTCCTCCTCGTCGGAGAGCTTGACCTGTTCCATCACTGCCAGCGTGGGAAGCAAGTCGCGAAGTTCATCGGCAAACTCAGGGTGCTTGCTGACCAGCGTTTCAATGCCGGGGGCGCAACCGGCGCGACAATCACGGAGGAACTCGTCCGCGATTCGACCGATCAACTCATCCCGCTGGTCAACTTCGCTCATTTCGAAAACACCTCCAATCCGCCCGGAAACTGCTCCAGCGATTTCCGCAGACGGCGGACCGCACGCAGGTAACGGCCGTAAGCCGCCGTCGGGCTGATCCCCAGAATCTGTGCCACTTCGCCATTGGTCAGTTCTTCGAAATGACGCATCACCAACAACTCTCGGGCTCCGGGTTCCAGTTCGTTAATCGCATCCTGCACTCGCTGCCTCAACTCGACTCGCATCGCGGCCTGGCTGGCCGTCGTGAGCCGTCCCAACAGACGTTCGGCAAGTGTGATCGATTCCACGGATGGTAACTTGCCCCGGTGCAGTGAAATCTCTCGTCCCACATCGCGGGCCTGGGCACCCAAATGAAAGCGGTGGAGATCGACCAGCGTCTGCCCCGTTTCCAAGCGTAACCAGAGGAAGAACGGCAACTCCGGATGCTTCAAATACTTCGGAAGCTTTTTTTGGATTGTCAGAAACGTATCCTGTAGCACGTCGACCGGGTCGACCCTCCGCTGCAGACGCCGGTCCAAACGCAGGCGGATCATCACCAACAGCCGCTCACGGTGAGCGTCGAACAGCTGACCAACGGCCTCCTGATCGCCGCCGGCCGCAGCATCGAACAACGATTCGTGTTCCTGATCCGCTGCCATCATCCAATTCGATCGAACGACAGGGTGGTGCTCAATGGTGAAGTCTTTATCACTAGGCCGATGGCGAACAGCAGTATCAGCACCATCGTCGACCTAAAGCCGAAACGCAGCCAACTCCGCGTTCGCGCCCGCGGTAAGCCATGTTTTTCAGTGACCATTGCGCATTTCTCCTGGTAGCACGAATCTGTCGGTGCCATCATCTTACCTAGACGCCTACGCAGGTGAACAACTTTGGTCTCGAGACATTATTAAAATCGCCGCAAGGAGCAGCGATTGTATAACGGCAGCGTTTGGCAACCCATTTAGATTCTCTCCCTCTGGGAGAGACGGCGTTTGCGCAGCAAGCAAACGCCAGAGAGGGATCATGCTGCGAACAGAGTTGGTCAAAAAATGGGTTGGTCAAAAAATGAGCTGGGCGTGAATTCGTCCCCGAGCAAGGCTCTTCTGTTTTGACCACCAAAATTTTTAAACCCAAGACCTCCCCATCTGGTACCGCGAAAGTCATCCGGAGGCAACACCCAACACGCGCTGCTCGTCTCCAAGTTCACGCTGCGAGGATGGGGCGACTCTGAATAAGAAGCAGAATCGATTTGGCAGAATGATGGGGTGGCAGAATGATGGGGTGGCAGAATGATGGTGGCAGAATGATGGTGGCAGAATGATGGTGGCAGAATGATGGTGGCAGAATGATGGGAGTACCCTCGCGGGTGATTTCCCGTCGGTCCACACAACATCATTCTGCCCCGAATCATTCTGCCATCCTTCTCTTCCGTCTACCTAAACCCACAAATCGCGATCGAGATTCCGATAATTGATCGCTTCGGCGAGATGGTTCTCGTTCAAATCGGCGTCACCGGCGACGTCGGCGATGGTTCGGCAGACGCGTAAGATTTTGTCGTGGGCGCGGGCGGAAAGCCCCATCTCTTCGACGCTGTGTCGCAAAATTTGTTGACACGACTTGTCCAGTCTGCAGTGCTCCCGGACTTGGCGGCTGGTCATTTGGGCGTTGTAACGCACGCCCGACGGTCCGTCGGCAAAGCGTTCGGCTTGAACACGCCGAGCCCGTTCAACATCTGCACGCATCGCTTGGCTGGATGTCCCGGCGACCGACGAGGACGAGAGTTCTTCAAACGGTACCGAAGGGACTTCGATGTGTATGTCGATTCGGTCCATCAACGGCCCCGAGATTCGACTCATGTATTTTTCGACTTGTGGCGGCGTACAATTGCAATTGCGTCGGGGATCGCTGCGGTAGCCGCAGGGACACGGGTTGGCCGCCGCGATCAGCATGAAATCCGCCGGGAACGTGGTGCTGCGGAGGGCGCGGGAGATCGTGACGATGCCGTCTTCGAGCGGTTGACGCATCACTTCGAGTGTCTTGCGGTTGAACTCGGGCAATTCGTCCAGGAACAAGATCCCGTTGTGGGCTTTGCTGATTTCGCCGGGCGACGGAGGGCTTCCGCCGCCGACCAGTCCGGCATCGCTGATTGTGTGATGGGGTGAACGGAACGGACGCCGGGCGAGCAACGGCTGACCCGCCGGCAGCTGACCGAGCGCACTGTAAATCCGAGTCGTCTCGATCGATTCGGGGGCACTCAGTTGTGGCAAAACTGTTGGCACGCGTTTGGCCAACATCGTCTTTCCCGAACCGGGCGGGCCGATCATGATCAGGTTGTGCCGCCCCGCGGCGGCGAGTGTGACCGCGCGTTTGGCTGCTTCTTGGCCGCGGACGTCGCCGAAGTCGACATCGTAGGCACTGTACTCTTCGAACAGCTGTTCCAGACGACTCGGTGCCGGCGCGATGTCGATCTCCCCGGCGAAAAACGCGACGGCTTGCGAAAGACTCTCCACCGGGATCACTTCCAACCCCTCCACGACCGCCGCTTCGCCCGCGTTTTCGGCCGGCAACACGATCCCACGCAGGCCCTCGTTCTTGGCCGCTTCGATCGCGATCGACAGTCCTCCCTTGACCGGACGGGTGTGCCCTTCGAGAGCCAACTCGCCGATGATCGCGTAATGGTCCAACCGGTCTGGGATCAACTGCCCGCTGCCGGCCAGCACTCCGAGGGCGACCGGCAAGTCGAACGACGCCGCCTGCTTGGGCAAATCACCGGGGAGCAAGTTTCCAGTGCCAAACACTGCGAAAGACGTTGTATAGGCGGTTTGAATGGGCGGAAATATCACCGATTTACGGGCAACCGTGGGCGGAATCGGTGCGAAAGGCGGCAGCGACACGAAAGGCGAACGCCAAGAAACGGCGGGAAGGTTGACATACCCCCCACAAGCCGTTAGATTCGCAACTCAATACTTACTACACGCGGATTGTGCGGGCAGGCGATATGAGTGATTCAGCAGCAAGTGAGATTAGGGCTTTATCCGAGAACCTCCGGGCCGAGTCAACGGATAGCCGTCATTTGGTTCGGACGGAGGACATTGGAATCACCAATGACTCTACGCTCTACGACATCGTAGCCGCTACCGGCCAGGCTTTGAATGGTGTCGAGCGAGACGGCTACGTGACGTCCAGTCGCATCTACACCTTTGCTGCCGAATTGATGCCTGGGCGAACCGACCGTGAGAATATTCGGGAACGAATTATTGCGAGGCGAGGCGAATGTTCGATAATTTTCCGAGTACGCAGAACTGGACGCGAGGGTGTTAAAGATTTGACTCCCGCTGTTGCAAGGGAAGGTCGGTACTTTCGATCATTGGTTTGGAGAATTAGAGACCCGGAAGACAGCGATATAAACGCCAATTCCGAAGTTCCAGAGCCGCCCGACGATTTTTTTGGGGCTTACTGAACAATCGCAGTGGCTAGCTTTCACGGCGAATGGTTCTCACTTGTCTGGCCCGATTATCAGATTCACAGCAGCTTGAACGCTCTCGATTTTCTCGGACTCGCTTTTCTTATTTTCGGCGAGACGTTCAGCCCACGCTCCGCCCGGATGAAGCCGAACCGTCAACTTTCCCGGATACCCGAATCAAGCTTATCGACAACAACGGGGCGGTTTGTGTTGCGGTGATTCCGCAAACCATCGCGGGCGTCGAATCAGTCGTTTCCGGTGTTTCGGAATGGTTTGAATCGTTTGACCGCACGTGTCAACAACTTGCATAGAACCAAGTCGGTTGACGGTTGCGAACAAACCGCTACGATAACCCATCTTGGGATAACCGCACGCAAAGGAAAAGGGCGTTGTTGTGGCAAAACGGAAGAAACTAAAGCTAGATTCAATCCATCACGGGGACACTCTCGAATATCTGCGGACGCTACCAGATTCAAGCGTCGATCTAGTCGTTTCATCCCCGCCGTACAACATTGGGAAAGAGTACGAATCGAAAACCGCTCTTTCGATTTACATGGACGGGCAACGCGAGGTATTGACCGAGTGTGTCCGAGTCTTGAAAGATACAGGGTCGATTTTCTGGCAAGTCGGCTCTTACTCGGACAAGGGGATCTTGATCCCTTTGGACATTCGGTTCTTTCCCGTTCTTGAAGACTTGGGAATGAAGCCTAGAAACCGAATCATTTGGGTTCGCCAACATGGGTTACACGGTAAACGTAAATTCTCAGCCCGGCACGAAACCATTCTTTGGTTCACCAAGTCAGACGATTATCTATTCAATCTTGACGCAATTCGCGTCCCTCAGAAGTGGCAGAACAAGAAACACTATCGCGACGATGATCGAAAGGGTGAATTGTCATGCAATCCCGACGGAAAGAATCCGGCTGATATTTGGATCTTCCGTAACGTGAAGCACAACCACGAAGAACAGACTATCCACCCTTGCCAATTCCCCGAAGACCTAATTGCACGAATCGTTCTTTCAACAACGCGTAAAGGCGAAGTTGTGCTTGACCCATATATGGGAACCGGAACGGTTGCCGTTGTGGCTCGCGACTACGGACGAAATTTCATCGGGGCGGAATTGGACGATCGATACATTGAAGTCTCGAAACGCAGGCTATCCGGTCAGCCAGACAAGAACGGTTGTTTTCCGAATCTGAAAACGCTTCGTGATTACGTAGAGCAAACCGGGGAACCCGCTGATAAGTATCGTTTCGATGTCCAAGTCGGCAAGAAAGCGACGGACAGAACGAAATCGAAAATCTATTCCGAGCAGCACCACCTAGAAGAACTCGAAACGCGACTATCGTATGAAGAAGCTTCGTTTGCTGCTGATCTTCGTGGCGAAGAACGCCCCGTTGATGAAGGTTTGAACGGCAAAAAGCGAAAGAAAAGCGAAGTGAAAACGCTTTTCTGATTCATTCGAGGACGTTCAAACGCCATTTGCCGTTGGTGGTGTGACCATCCAAGACTTGGCACCGTTTCTGTTCTTCCGTCTCAATCGTTCGGGAGTAGCGTTTCGCTGAATACTTGCCGTAAACGCAAGGAACCACGCTATTGACTTCGGAAAACAGCCCGACCACGCGGACGGGTACGTCGAAAATTTTATGGTTATCAAGCCCAGCAAGTTGCGTAATCGCTTGTTCATAATAGAGCGTGCTATTCGATGCTGGAAATCTTCCGGCTTTTGTTACGACAATCAGCATTTCTAGCTTGCCGGACGTGAACGCGGCACCGGTGCGAAAGAACAACTCAGAACGAATGACATTGTTCAAGAGGAACGGGTAATTGGAAAATTGAACCTCCAAGACCACACCATCACGCGTCAAATCGACGTCGATTCCAAGAAACCGAAGTTCGGCTGGAACCGGGATGTTCGTTTTCCAACCTTGCTTCGATAGATGATGTTTTATGTACTGGTTGGTTCCAACGGGGTTGAATATGTGCGTACCTACTTTGCCTTTCTGATCGGACGCTTTCAAATGTAGAGGCATCGCGGTTAGCACGCTGTGAAGTTCTAACCACTCATCGGCGTACTTCTCACTCAACAACTCACCCGCACCGTTAAAGTCCGTCCATTCAATGTCCATTCCGTGCGTGCCCTTTTAACTGCTTCAATAGCTCGAAAGGGTCTATGCCGATCGCGTCCGCGATCTCCAAGAATTCGACAACGTCGATCCGACGTTCCGCACGCTCATACTTCGAAACGAATGATTGCGGACGCTGCAATCGATCAGCCAATTCAACTTGCGTTAAGTTGGCGGATAGGCGAGCGTCAACAAGCAGTTTTCGAAAGTAGTCGTAACGTTCGGTGAACGTTGATTTCGTCATCCGTGGCAATCCCCGAAACAGCGAACCATAAACCTGTTCTGGGATTAACCCAAAACGGGTTTGCGTCGCAATAGAGAAAGCCTACGGCTTGCAAACCTTGCACGGTTCGTAGGCGGACGTCACACGGCTAACCGGAATCGGTTTTCCGTTTTCGCCAAGATACCGGCAGCCCTCCCGGTGATACTTCGTCCCGCTACCGGTCACGTAGACGACAGCGTCAGATTCCCGCGTTGACGCGACGTTAGCCGGTAACGCCGTTTCGATCCGTTGACCGTTCCGATAGTCCCACGGGGCGACACGGCGGGCGTCTTGCCAGATTCCTAAACGGTTCGCCCTCGCTTCGTTCTGGGCGGTCGCTAGTCGCGTGTCTTGGTTGTACTTGACGTAATGCCAAGCCAAACCCGACGCGACCAATTCACGGTTTAGCCAACGGTCACCAACGTAAAGATGGGCGAGCGTTCGCCCGTACCGATCGTTTCCCGATGCAACAACGCGGACGGCTTCGCCTTCCGTCGCGTCCGCTAGCCACTGCGTTGACTCGCTCCCGAACCGTTGGGCTTTCTCTGGGGCGTCTATGCCCTCTAAACGGATGGTTAATTCTGTCCCGCCCGCTTGCGTTAGCTTGACCGTGTCCCCATCCATCACACGCGAGACGGTGCCGACGTTGCCCGGTAGCGGTGTGGTTGGTGCTGGGCAACCGCAAACGAGCAAGGCGATAAAGAGGATTGAATTTCTCACGGCGAAATTTGATTGATTGCGTTTCGGTTCGGTTCCATCGGCACTTGTGGAGCGGGCAACGTTTCTTACCCCCTCCCCGCTCCACATATTGGTACGCTTTCAGAGATAGCGATTAATCAGTCAACTCATTCGATTTCAGGAACGATAATGGCAAATCCGCCGAAACTCGCTGACGCACTTAGCGGGACACGTCTTACTTTTGATCATGGGTCGATTCTGTTCACAGCGAAGCGGGACAAGGGTCGCATTCGGATCGAAGTTGACTTAGTCAATTCGCGGAACATTCGAACTAACGTCAAATCGGACTTGTCTGCCCTACACCAATCGTATCTCAACGACCATCCCGAAGTCTTGTCTGACGGTGCTAGGGGTTCCTTCGGGCCCGCGACTTGCTGCTTTCATGTCTTGCCCATGCACGCAAATGAGTGGCTACGACGACTCTTTGAGGTGGTTGCCGACGAATCAAATCTCGAACCAGCATCGTCCATTGAGGATATGATCAAGCGATCGCTCGGGCACTAATTTCCGAGTTTGCGAGACAGCATAGGGCCGCCAGTATATCCCGCACCACCCGTATCATCCTCGCAAGTGTCACACCCCCACCCACCCCTACGACCGGTCCCGCCGTCTCTTTCTCTACTATCAGTAGAACTGGACAACCAGCACGACCCGCAACAGCGGTGCAACCAGTAACACCCGTGCAACCAGTGGAACGGGCACAGTCGGCACAGCCCGCAGAACCGCTGCAACCGGCACAGCCAAACCCGAAGTGTACATTTAGGGTTGCGGCGAAATCACCCCGGAAATCACGGCTATTTCCCGCAAAAACGCGACAACATTTATCGTACGTTTAGGGTATACTCTTTGTGTACAACTAAAGAGGAACAACATGAACGCAATTTACATTCGAGTATCGACGACCGGACAGAACGAAGCCGGTCAACTTTCCGAGATTCAAAAGTGGCTCGACGGGCACGGGATGGAAGCAACCGTTTACGTCGACCGGTCAACGGGAGACAACTTGCAGCGGGACGGATTCAAGCGGTTACAGTCCGATATCTTCGCTGGCAAGATCAAGTGCGTCATCGTCTACAAGCTGGACCGTCTAAGCCGTTCGTTGGCTGACGGTATCAATACGCTAACGGACTGGTTGCAACGTGGCGTCCGTGTCGTGTCAATCACTCAACAACTTGATTTCAGCGGTGCCGCTGGAAAGTTGATTGCATCGGTTCTGTTTGCTGTTGCCGAAATGGAGCAAGAGACGCGACGCGAGCGACAGGCCGCCGGTATCGCTGTTGCCAAGAAAGAGGGCAAGTATTCCGGTCGGAAGTCTGGAACGACGAAAGAGAAGCCCACGCGGGCCAGACGGCTACGCGAACAAGGGTTGACGTACAAAGAGATTGCAAACGCAATGAGCGTTTCAACGCAGACTGTACGGCGTTATCTGGGCGTCATCTAATGGCCCGCATCAAAGTTTCGCGGTCATCAATCGACGTCGACCGATACCGTTAAAACCCCGTCCCGCGTCGGCTTGAAGTCAGAGCGGAACAATCGATCAAGATTCATTGCGACCATTCGAACGGTGCCCGGATGGTATCCCGATTTGTCAAACCGTTTCCAGCTATTCGCCCGCTGCCGAATGAACAAACGCCAACGGGATTGGCAGACCAATAGCGGCATCGGTTCAAACCACGCGTTGAACAAGTCAACGGGCTTGACCGGCTCGATTGCCATATAGTGTGACAAAAACCCGTCCCAATCGTCGGCAATGATTGCCTGACATTGTTCGGGCCGATTCTTGCCTACGATCGGCTTGGCTGACGCGTTGCAAGTTAAGCAAGCCTTGACCCGCCAATCGTTGGGCGAGAACCACTCTCCGCAATCAACGCAACGCTTGATGCCATATCGACCGCGTCCCCTGCAATTGCGAACGCACCGCGTTTGATCGGATCGACGCGGTATGAATTGGTCCCCGCAGTCTTGGCAAGTTGATAGTTCGCCTTGGTGGCCGACAATCGCGAGCAATTCCGCATCCGGTGACTTTTTGAAGACGTGTCTTTGACGTTTCGAAAGATCAGCAAACACAACACCACTCCAAGGGGAACGTGTTTGCGACGAATGCCGAGTGGTTGGCTATCGCTGATTTGCTTTGGGGATGAAAGCTGACAATTGCTTTCGATTCGTCGGTTTTGCTGTCGACAATTTGGATACGCCAATCGGGGAAATTGACTTTCGCTTTCGGCCCGTACAATTCGCGTGCCTTCGCATCGTAAGCCTTTGCGGCTTGGACTTCGTCAGAAAACCTACCGAGATTTCGGCTGACGCCCCGGGAATCGCGAATAGCGGCTTTCCACTTGCCTCGCCCCATTTCCCAGCAAACGCCGATGAAATCCGATACACCTCGCTTACGCTTTCCACGGCTATTCTCTTGGGCACTTACCGCAGACAAGTTGAATGAAAGGTTGTTCAATCCACAACCATCGGCATGGTCAACTTGTTCAGGGCATTGAATCCCGCGAATCCGCATCACTTCTCGGTGCAGTGACCGAGTAGTACGCTTGCCGTCTATCTCAACTTTGCGAGTTGCGTACGTTGTGTGTTTTTGGACGTGAGGATGCCACTTGACCGAACCGATCGTATCGGCAAGATCAGCGTCAACGTACGTGTAGAGTCCGGGGTATTTTCTTGATGAAAGAGGAATCTTTGCGATTCGCATATTCAGAATCTCCGCAAGGTTTGACAAGTAAAACACCGCCTGTCGAGTACCTGCCAACTCGACAGACGGCTACCCGGGATCAATCGGGATTTCGATCGACAGCTACGCTGTCGTGTGCTGTTTGATAAGTGAATAGAGCGTTGGTGTGGTCAATGTCCGTTCGATCGACCAACCCCGTTTTAGGCGGCCGCGTATCGTATTGGGATTAACGTGAAGGTGCTTTGCCCACTCGATTACGCTTTTCGTTTCGTTGTTCAATGTCAATTGCATGTTGCCTCCCTTGGACGTTGCGGCGTCCGTGCCGCATCACCACCCAACCTCTGGAAGATTGCCCGCACCCTCGTTTCCAAGGGCACGGGACCACACCATACGCGTAGACGTGCGAAAATCTGTTGCGTGGTGATGTTCGGGAATCGCCCGACACGACGGGCGATTCCAACCGCGAGTCTCAGTTCACGCGGTCAATGAAAGATCGCTGCGACCGGGTCGATACCGGACGCAAGACGTGTTGCAACGTCCGTCGTTCGCTGTCCTGTCTTTGCTGCCCACTTGGAAGCGGGCATTTCGATTGCACCGATACGGACGCTAGTTGCTCTTGTGGCACGATTGGTGCGGGACACACCAAACACGGCTTGAGGGTGCGGGAGTCCCTGCCGTAATCGTGTTCGGACGTGTGACGGTCTGATTTTGAAGTGACGGCACCACCAACTAAGTGATTTGGTCCAATTGCCGATTGTGATTTCAGGCCCCATAGATTGCCGCCCTCCCGGTCTTACCGCGTCGCAATCGCGTGACGATCGTTTGACGTGGGACGCCTGCAATCTTCGACCATTCGGACAAAGTCAACTCGCGACCGTCCACGGTTACCGTGATTGCCTTGGCTTTCCTTCGGTCTCGCGTGTTCAAGATTTCGTCATCCGATAAGCCTTGCTTCATACGTTCGTGTAGCGTGTTGTAAGGCACGTTCAACACACGCGACCAGTCAGCCAAGAAAAGCGTTTTGGTCACGCCGTCGGGCGTCTCAGCGGTTATGGGGAACGGTCGTTGTCGATTCTTCATGTTGCCTCTCTGGTTGTTATCAATAGCCGTAGTTCTTTCTTCGCAAGTTGTGTTTCTTGATCAGTTCATCGCGGTGTTGGAAGTATTCCGCGTCTGAACAATTGACGGGGTCCGGTAGCTGCGGTTTGGATTGTTCCACAACTTCACGGACAGCAAAGCGGACGGCTTGTTCCGCCGGTTCGCTCAATCCACGTTCCGACAACTGCTCTTGAAGAAAGCGATTCTCAGCACGAAGGATTGCGTTTTGTTCCTCAATCGTTGGTTGGCTGTCGGCTTGCGGTTTTTCTGTCTCTTGTGGGATTTCGTTTGACATGGTGTTTCTCTTGTTGGGTTGAATGGTCAAGAATTCGTCGATGGCTGAAACAAGCCCTCGTCACCCTTAATAGGTGCGGCGGAGTCAAGCAAAATCCGAGATATCTTTGAATTTCTCTGAATTAGGGTTCGGAGAGTGCAGAATGCACCAGAATTTCCGAACCGACAAACGCCAACCAGACTTGGTCACTATTATTATGTGCGGCTGAGTCAAGCAAATTCCGAGAATTCCCGGAAACTTTCTGAGTGCCAATCCAGGTTGTGCAGGCAACGCTTAATTCTCTGCCCGCACCGATCGGGCCGGTCGTGACGGCGGGTTCCGATTGGGATGAATCTGCGGGCGTCACAATCAGAATGATCGTCACCCGCTCCGATCGTTCCGATTGTCCGGCGTTCTGATTGGGTCGATTGTGACGGCAAGTGCCGATTGTGCTGATGGTTCGGGCCGGATGACCGTCACAATCTGCTAGGGTTCGGGTTGTACCGATAGTGCGTGTTGCAACGGTGCTATTGTCTGGGCCGAATGTCTGGGAGTTGAGGATTTTGCGGGCGGCCGTAGCGGGCGGGCTGCCATTTTGGCAGCAATGCCTACCACCCAATGGAGCTACACCCGGTCCCGATAGACCCCAAGTGATGAGATTGGTTTTTGGCTGCGAGTGGTACCCTCTCGACTTTCGAGCGGTTGCGAGTGGGGTACCCACTCGAAGACCGAATTTGGCGATTCCGGTGAAAACCACCTAAATGAAGGCACATTTACGGACCCTGAAAATAACGCCCGCGTTACTCAAACCCCAAAACCAATACATATACCTTTAACAACTTATAAAGATCAAAGTGGTATATGTATTTTTTGAGTGTTAGAGTTGTGACTCATTTTCGGGCACAAATCGAGAAATACGCCGCGAAACACGGGAAAACAGGTGTTTTAAGCGTGCCTTCACCTTCATCCTCACCCTTGCCGTCTATCGGGACCGGGTTGGCGATCTCCTGAGACGCTCTCTAGCGCCCTTCGGCGTAAGGGTGACTCCCCGTTCACGTTTCCGATCGAACGAGCACACAGGCGACGCTAGGCCCCTTGGTGGCGATACGGGCACCCTGGGAGGTCTGGGCAATTTGGCAGGCCGTCCCGCACCGCTCGAATCGGTCGCTATCGTCTGACGCCGGTCTGCGGGTGCGAACTATGGTTTAGGTGGACCATTCCAGACCCAACACGACCGCGTATTATGATTGCCGCCTACATTCGCGTTTCCTCCGACAAGCAGGACGTTCAACGTCAACGCCAATCCATCACGGATTGGGCAGTCCGCACCGATAGCACCATTGGGCATTGGTTCGAAGACTCGGAAGGGAAGAACCCACGCGACCAAGCAGCGAAACGCCCGGAATTTCAGAAGCTATTGAAGGCGGTCGAATCTGGACTAATTCGACAAATAATTGTCGATTCACAAGATCGGTTCGGTACGAAAGACGTTTACCAATTTGGTCAATTCGTAACTTTGCTGAGAGAAAATAACTGTGAATTGTGGTCAGTATCCCAGGGCAATTTGACTGCCGACGATGACGCAACGATTTTGACCAACACTATCGGAGCGTTGACCAGTACCCGGGAACAAAAGGAAAAGGCAACGCGAAGCGTCGGCGGTTTGGTCAAGACCGCGAAAGCGGGACTGTATCCGGGCGGTGTCGCTCCCTACGGCTTGGACGTTGTTTGCTTCGCGAACGGTTCCGAAAAGTGGCGTGTTCGATGGCATAGCCAAACAGAGCGAACGCGAATCTATCCCGACGGTCGGAAAGAGCAATTCAACGGACGCGGCAACATGCCAGCGTCAGACCCGACGGACGAACTACGATTTCGTCCGGGTTGTGAAAAACGTCTTGGCGTTATCCGTCAGATATTCGGTTGGTACGCCACCGAAGATATCTCACCGCACAAAATCGCAACGCGTTTGAACGATGCGGGAATCGTCAACGCGTACAACAACAATTGGAACAAGGTAGGCGTTCGGTCGCTCTTGGCGAATCCGGTCTATGTCGGGTTACCTGCATGGAACAAACGCGGACGCCCTCGCTTCAAGGAATACGTTAACGGACAGATACAAGACGTGACCGACAAGAAAACGCGTCGGCGTGACCCGTCCGAATTTGTGCAACCCGATAGCGTTGAATTCGAACCGATCGTAACCGGTGACGTGTGGGACAAGGTCCAAGAGAAGCTATCCGCGTCAAGTCAGAAAGCAAAGCGACCGTCACAAGTGGCGAATCTTTGGTTAAAGCGTTTTTTGGTTTGTGGTGGTTGCGGTAAACCGATGGTTGCGTGTGCCCCTCAAGGGCGGACTACCTACGGTTCCTACATCTGCGGAAACTACAACACGTTCGGCAAAGAGAATCCAACCGGTTGTCGTTGCCATCGCGTCAAGCATTCAGTGTTAGAGGCACTGGTTGAAAAGTATCTTGAGGAAGTGGACCCGCAGCTAGTGGAACTAGCCGAACCGCCAGAGAACACGGTTAGGAAATTCGCGGGCGAAGAATTCAACAAGGCATACGCGGAGCAAATGAAACTATGGGCACGGATGACGGACTACGTGCCGGACGATTGGGTCCAACACGTTAGCGGTGACGCGTGGACAGCATGGCTCAACATTCACGAAGCCTACGAACCGCCAAACCTTGACGCTGAGATTGACGCGAAGGAACAAGAGCTAGACGCGATGCTATCGGGCTTCGCTCGATTGTCTCCCGCGTTGCAAGACCGGGCCAACGCCAAGATGGAAGGATTGCAAACGCAAATCGAAGCGTTGAAAGCGGAAGCGGAAGACCTAGCGATTCCCTACCGCGAGGTTGCGGGAGAAGTTGCGGCACGTCAAAAGGCTTTGCGGCACGCTCTGACGATTGCAAACGACGAAGGGCCAGCTAGGGCGGAAGCGTTGCGGGGTGTTGTCGATAGCATCGTCGTGAACTTTCGATACACCGCCAAGAAATCATTCTTAGATTGTGTCGAAATCTTCCCGGTTGCGGGCGAGAAACTGTGTTTGGCACTAGAAGGTTCGCCGGGGCCAAATTGATCACGACGCGGTCGTGTGGCCGGGTGAAGCCGCTGTTGACGATTGCCCGTTCGACGCGGTGGGTGGATTCTTTGACGGCCGTGTCGGGCAATCCGACGAGAATCGTTTTCGGCATCGCGGCTGGGGAGATGTCGACTTCGACGTCGACCGGCATCGCCTCGATGCCCAACAAAGTAAACGTCTTCAGTCGTGCCAGCATTGCGTCCCCCCCCCGATTAGCTCGTCATGATCGCGGAAGTATCGACGATTGACAGGGGTTCATGCAACGGGTGGTGATGCAATGCCCCTCGGATCCCGTGGAATCCAGCGGCTCATCCATGGATGTCGCCGGAAGGAGGGCAGAATGATGCGGGGCAAAATGATGGAGACGGGCGATGGGTTCTGGCCGATTCTCAGCGGGGGTTGCGGAAGGAGTGTCAGAAAAATGGAGGGCAGGAAAAAGACGCTCGGAGATGGGAGACAGGAAACTGGTTGACAAGAAAATGGAGCCAACCAGGGACACGGAAATGACCACTTGTCGCCGTGCCGCTCTGTCGCTCATCAGCTAGTTGTTGGGCTTTGGCCGTGCGGACCTGATATCGGACAACTGAAGATCCAAATCAAGTTTTACGTCCCAGTGGCCGGTGCGTCCGACCAACTTGGCCTGGCAGATGGAGTGGATTTGGCTGTATCCCAAATCGTTCAACCGACGGTAGATTTGAAGGGCGTCGGAATGCCCCAAATGCCCAATCACCTTTCCGGCGATTTCGACGCGCATCGCATGCGGAGCACGATTCTCAGTGTCCGACACAAGCGTCACATCGGTCCGATATTCGTAGAGATGACGTTCGCCCTCCTTGCGACGCCATTCGTTCGACGTCGCCTTCCAATACACGTCCAAACTCTTGGTCGATAACGCTGTCACGTTGACGTCGAACACTTCCTGCCCCCACAGTCGGTCAGTCAAGGTGGAGGGCAGTTCTTGCTTGGCCACGAGACGTTTTAAGAATTTCAACGGGAGGGCTCCTCTTCTCTTCGGCTGGACTTAGATGAGTGAAGGATAACCGCGGCGCATTGCCATCGCAGCGCCGCGCGGGTACGGAAGATGCAAGAAATGTTTGGGGGGCATTCGATTGGTGCTGGCCGATGCCCAACGGAAGCTGCTAAACGATTGGCAGAGAAATAGCGGGCAGAAAATTGGGGCTCGGAGAGGGGAGACAGGAAAATAGTTGACAGGAAAATGGAGCAAACCTGGGCAGCTGCTTTCCCTCAACCCTGCCGTTGTCGCTGTGGCTACTGCGCCGCCTCCAATTGCTCAATCTTGCTCATGGTGACCAGGGGATAGACATGGTGTCGGTATTGGCCATCCTCGCCTCGCACCAGTACGACTGCCGTCATGGAGCCGACGGTGACCATTTCTCGACTCAGAATATCGGCGGTGTCACCGCTGTTCAGGGTAATGCGAATCGGCCCCTGCCTCATCCGGTCGTTTCGTTCTTCTCGGTCCATGCATCACTAAGATGCTAGGGGACGGCGATCTCTCATTTGCTTAATCCAGTTGTAACCCCAGACGAAACGCGGTCCATTGATCTCCGTTTTCCTAACGTCCAGGACCACAGGACGTGCCATTGGACGCCGTCGGGCGGCGGATATCCGCGGGGGGGAACGGCCGTTATACTCGCAGCCCCGGTTTCGTCGAGATTTTCGTACGGTTTGGTGCCTCCCGTGAACGTGAAACGTGAGTTTTTGTTCGTTGTCCTCGCCGTGCGAATGGGGGTAATCGACACCGAGCGTCTCGAGGAATTGGCCCGACAACTGGAGGAGAGTTCCGGCCAGCGGTTGATTGAGATGTTGCGTGAACAGTCGATTCTGACGGCAGAGCAGCAAGCAGACATCGAGCGTGAAATCGATCGACTCCTGCTCGCCGATTCCACTTCGGTTGGCAAAGACACGGCGGTCCCTTCCAAGACGCAACGGGGAAGTCACGAGGAAACGATCGATACTCCTTCGCCGGGCACGATGGGGGAATCTGACGATGCGACTCGGTCCTCCGAGGGAGCCATCGGCGAGGGAGGCGACGAGTCGGATTTGTTCGAAACGCTCGAATCGCGGCCCCGCACCCGCAACCGTTACCGGTTGACGCGAGAACATGGGCGCGGTGGCCTGGGATGTGTCTGGCTGGCACGCGATTCGATCCTTAACCGGGAAGTCGCACTCAAAGAGGTCTTGCCCGGCAAGCGTCAGACAAAGAATCGATACAAGAAGCTGATTCGCGAAGCTCAGATCACCGGCCAGCTCGAGCATCCGAACATTGTTCCGGTCTACGAACTTTCGCCCAATCAGGAAGACCAGCCGTTTTACACCATGCGTTTCTTGCGTGGCAAAACACTCGGCGACCACCTGCGGAGCGCCAACCGTCGTCGGCCGCCCGCGGAAATCGATGCGATGGAGTTGCGGACTTTGCTGGGCATCTTTGTGTCGATTTGCCATGGGATCGGCTACGCGCACTCCCGCCGCATCATTCACCGCGACCTCAAACCCAGCAACATCATGTTGGGCGACTTCGGTGAAGTGATTGTGGTCGATTGGGGATTGGCCAAGAAGCTTGATGAAGCACCCCGAGAAGACGTGGACATGGACGCGGTTGTGTTTGACGACGAACACTCCGTTAGCTTCACGCGAGAAGGACAAGCGTTGGGAACACCCGCCTACATGTCGCCCGAGCAAGCTTCCGGTCGGGTGAGTTTGAACGACGAGTTGACGGACATTTATGGGTTAGGGGCGATCCTGTTCGCGATGCTGACCGGAAAATCGCCGCACGAAACGACTCGCCCAGCCGACACCAAAGACACCGCCCACGACTTGTTGCGTCGCATTCGTGTGTTCCCCACGCCGACGGTCCGTTCGGTCGTTCCGACGGCGCCCCGGGCTCTCGATGCGATCTGCGCCAAAGCGATGGCTCGATCGCGAAATGAACGCTACCAGTCAGCCGAAGCACTTGCCGGCGACATCCAACGTTGGCTGGCCGATGAACCGGTTTCGGCTTATCAAGACACGGCACTCGAGAAAGCGTCGCGGTGGTTTCGCCATCATCGAACCTTGAGCCTTGCGATGGCAGGCGTCTTGCTGGTCGCGTCCGTGGCCGGTTTCGCGATCGCTGCGGTCACAACGAACGCCAAAAATCATGTCGCCGAGTCGTTGCGAAAAGAACAACAAGCACTTGTGCTGGCGACCGAGTCCTTGAACGCAGAGCAAGCCGCAAAAAGACTCGCGCTGCAACAATTTCGCCGTGCCCAAGATGCGATCGACCGCTCGTTGTCAGGCGTGAGCGAGGTGCTGGCTGTCTTTCCGGCCACCAGCGCGGTGCGGGCTGGCCTATTGCAGTCCGCGGCAGAGGATTACGAAGAGCTACTAAAAATCGATGGAGACGATCCGCAACTGCGTCGCGAAGCGGCACGCACGCGGATCCGATTGGCTGACCTGCGCCGGACGATGCACGAACATGATGCAGCCGACGGGCATTATCAGATTGCCGAGCAAAACCTGGAGCTGCTGAAACAACAACATCCCGAGGACACGAGCTGGAACATCGACCTGGCAAATGTTTGGGTTCGTCGAGCGCTCCTCTCCATGTCGATCGGCGACGCCGAGAAAGCCGAACAGTACTTCCAGCAAGCCGTCAGCGCCTTCGATCAACCGCATTCCGATCCGGATTTGCAACGCAACGCCCAGATCGATCTTGCCGGTGCCCGGTACAATTACGCCGAACTGTTGGTGCAGGTCGATCGAATCGGTGAAGCGGCGGAGATGTTCGCCGCCGCGGAAGCAGGCTTTGCTCGGATCCGTGACGAAGCACCGGACGACCTTCGTGCTCGCGAAGGGCTGGCGATGTGCGGCCGCGAAGTCGCACAACTCTTGCAAGTCACCGGTGACGATCAACAAGCCGCCGAGCGACTACGCCACGCGGAATCCGAGTTCAAGCGTCTGATCGCCCAAGCCCCCGAGCAAATCTCCTATCGAGAAGGCTTGGCGCTCACCCGCGTGCTGCTGGGGAATTCATTGCGGTTGTCGGGCGACGATGACGGGCCGCTCGACGCCTATCAGTCGTCGGTGGAGGATTACCTTGTCCTGCTCAATCAGCGTCCGGGGATGCCCAAGTATCGGCAAAGTGTGGCCACAGGGCGGGTGAACATCGCCCAGATGCTTCACCTTTCCTCTCGCAGTCGCGATGCGAAAGTTCATTTGGACCAAGCGGTGTCAGAACTCATCTCGCTGTCGCAGACCTATCCCCAAGTCGCGGTCTATCGCGAAGCCAAAGCGCAGTGTTTGGTGATGTTGGCGATGGTTTTGAGAGATCTCAATGAGCACGGCATGGCGGAAACGGCGTTCAACGGCGGGATCGAAGAATTCACCTGGCTGAGCGAAGACTTCCCCGATCTGATTCGATATCGGGGTGACGTTGCGATCAGTCGCATGGGACTGGCCAAGACGAAGAGCTTGCAAGGCAAAACGGCAGAAGCACACGCGCTACTGAGTGAGGTCATCGACGAGTTGACGGCTGTCGTCGACGCCGGCACAACCCAGGTGCGTTACCGCGACGCCCTCGCGTGGTGTCATTTTTATCTTGCCGAACTGCTTGCCAGCGAAGACAAACTGATCGCGGCGTTGCCTCATTATCGACAATCGCTTCGTCTCCGTGAGCAGTTGCCCGATTCGCCCAAGTACCGACGGGCGTTGATCCGCGTGCTGACGGAGTGCTCGGCCGAGCAGATTCGCGACCCCCAACGTGCCATCCAATTGGCCCGTGAGCTTCGTGATCAAGACGAACTGAATCCCGATTTCCGTTATTCATTGGCCGTCGCGTATCTGGCCGATGGCGACGGCAACCAGGCGTTGGACGAGGCCGAAGCGGCGGTGCAGTTGCGAATCCAGCCGTCTCCCTTCGACTTGTTTGTGCTCGCCATCGCGCTGCAACAGACCGCCAACTCGGAAAGGGCATCGGTAACGCTTGGCAAAGCCATCGAATTGATGGAGTCACAGTGCCCGGGGCGCATCGAGTTGTTGACGCTGCGTCGACGCGCCGAACAAGCGATCACCGGTCCCGACGACCAAGCCGCGCCGCCGCGCTGAGGTAATCGGTGCGCTGAGGTCAGCGTCGTTCAGATGAAGGCGCGGCAAAACGTGGTGCGGAAAGTACATGGGTGCCCCTTTTTTTCGCGGCACACTTAACCAAAGAGTTGACGGAACACAAGTATTAGATGTCAGCTCAATTATCGGGTAGTGGACGAGGCGACGAGTCCTCCGCAGTGGACGAGGCGACGAGTCCTCCGCAGTGGGCGTATTGGCAGAGGCCTCGTCGCCTCGTCCACTACCGTCTACCCGAAACGCAAGGTGACACGGAGTACTCGAGAGGCGACCCTGGCCGGCGAAATGAACACCGCGATTAACCGTTCGACCTCTCCTCGCTCCGCTCGACCCTCCTGCCAGGACGGTGACGTCAATAGGTCGCCCCGCCAGCGTCTTGCAACGTCTCGCCGGACCGGAGTGCTAGCAACTGCGAATCCAGGCAAGCTAGCACGTTAAAATCGATTGCACGGGAAAGAGTCGCATTTGGTGTTCCCCAGGCCGAAGATGAGGGATAAGCGTCCTAACCGTTACCACCGTACGCGGCGGGCAGCGGTTTGACAGCGAACACCGTGCGTGACTTGCCGACTCATCTCGAAGAAACCTGATGCCGAGACAACGTATTTTCTGCCGCAATTGGATTGCCTCAGGTTTGTTCCAACTGCCTTTTACCGATGTCGGGGCGATCGTCCTTGCCGTTGCCACGGTGATTGCAGGCAACGCCGCGGTGGCAGGACCGCCGCGTTCGGCGACTGCGCCTCAAGAGCAACGAGGGGAGCTTGTCGACGTGATCGTGGGTGAGATCGGTGACGCAGATACGAATGCGTCTGGGGCGACCCCCGCTTTCTCCGACCACACGATCGAACCAGCCGACGCGGCGGACGCTCTGGTTGACCAGGTTCTGTTTCAAGTCGACCAGACGACTCCGTTGGTCCCCGCGCCCCAGACCTTTGAAAGTCCGATCGGGTTGACGCCCCAGGCGAGGGAATTCGCCGACACGATTCTTGCCTCGCGCGACACCAGTTTGCTTTCCTCACGCAGACGTCGCTACTCGCGTTCGCGGTCGGATGTCGTGTTCGGATCCGAAGCCAAGTTCCGAGTCTCCACGGACGCGGGCAACCTGCTTGGAAAGTCGATCACGGCACCGGGCGTCCAGGCCAAGAGTCGGTCTCCAATCATCACCGACACCAAGGTGCACGGCAGCACGGTCGGTCAGCTGATTGCCTCGGGATCCTATTGGTTTCCCGCCCGACAGGATTTGGACACCGTCTTGAACAAAATTGATTCACGCATTCTGGAGGACGTGATCATCATCAAGGGTCCGTTCGCGGCTCGCTACGGTCCCGGATTTGATTTCATCGACTTTCAAGTGATGCAGTCACCGCGCTATGAAAACGGATTCGAGTCTCACGGCAGTTCGACGGCCGAATACAAAAGTAATGGCGAACAATGGTACGGCCGTCAGTCCGTTTGGGGAGGCAACCAAGATTACGGATTCCGCATCGGCTACGGCAAACGTTCGGGAAGCGATTACCACGACGGAAACGGCGATGAATATCTATCCAGTTATCAATCACAAGACGTCGACATCGCGTTCGGATGCGACCTGACACCGTATCGGCACCTGGAAGTCAGCTACATCTGGTTGGAACTCAACGACGTCGAGGTGCCGACGCAACTGTTGGATATCGGCCACCTGCGGACTCACGGGATCGACGCCAATTACGTGGTGGAGGATTCCGGAATCTTCGACGTTCTGACATTCAATACCTGGTACAACGAAACCAGCTTGAACGGGAACGCCAACTCGGAGGCCAAGCGTGAGGCGATCCCGTTCTTGGGGACGAACATCGGTCCAATCCGATCCAACGCCCGCAACATGTCCACCGGCTACTCGCTCTCGGGCGATTGGATTTCCGAGGACAGCGTGACGACCGTGGGAAGCGACCTGCGCTATTTGACTCAGGAAGTGAATCAGTTCTCGGAACTGCCGCTTCTATCTCCGCCGTTTATCAACGGCAACGACGCATCGGCGGAGGTGAATGGTCCTGTGCCCGAAGCGTATTGGGCCAACCCGGGGGTGTTCATGGAACGTATTCGCCGCGTGACGGATCGATTGACCGTCAGTGTCGGCGGCCGTGTTGACGTTGTCGAGACGAATGCGAAAACCGTCGTCGACCAAGTGGGTGGATTGTCTGGTCCATTGGTTCTGAATGGGCCCAACGGAGAATTTCCGTTCGTTTACAACCCCAACGGTGACCCCGTCAACGTGATTGACCCAGGCACCGGCAATGTCCTGACGTTTCCGGGCGTGCAGGCGGAATTGGACGACTTGTTATTGGGCGACTTTGACCGTTCGTTCGGGCTGGGATCCGTTTACGTCGACGCCGATTACCAGCTCAATTCGGATTGGACCACCGGCATCGGGTTCGGTTATGGCATGCGTGCACCGACGATGACGGAACTGTATTCGTTCCAACACATCTCGACGATCTTTCCCCAGCAAACGTTCTCTATCTTGTTCGGCAATCCGAATCTCGAGCCGGAACGCCGCTATCAGCTCAACGCGTCGTTGGCGACCGACAAGGGCTGGTATCGCGCTCGGGTCAATGGTTTCGCCGCTTGGATTGAAAACTACATCACCTTCGATGCATTGTCTCCCGATTTCTATGCCTTTCAAACCGTCAACACGGATCTGGCAACGCTGGTCGGCTTTGACTTCGACGGCGAAATGGATTTGACCAAGCGAACGAACGGGTTTGTGACGGCGTCTTACACCCAGGGGCGGGATCGGACACGGACGTCGAATGCGGCCGCCAGTGCCTTTGATCCTCCGGGATCAGAATTGCGCAGTTTGTTGGCCGGCACGGAAAGTGAAGCGCTGCCGAACATGTTGCCCCTGCAATCTCGCGTCGGAATCCGCTTGAACAACGGTTGCGACCAGCATTCTCCATGGGGCCTGGAAATCTCCGCCTTGTTTGTCGCCGGTCAAAGTCTCGTCGCCCACTCGCTCGGCGAGGTTCGCACGCCTGGATACAGCATCTTTGACCTGCGTGGCTACTGGCGTCCGACGAGCTCGGTCACGCTGCACGCGGGCGTGGAGAATTTTGGAGACAATCAGTACCGGACCCACCTCGATCCCGCCGGTCGAGAGCTGACGTTCCTGCCAGGATTGCCAGCGAACACTGCAACCTCGATTGGCAGTGTGTCGCAACCCGGTGCGAACTTCTATCTCGCAACCGAGTTCACGTATTAGTGCTCTGTCAACGTTTAAACGTTGGATGTCTGCCCCGAATGACACCGGCATGAGTGTTGGTGTGCAGGCTTTAGCCGCTTACTGTCGCTGCGTAGCAGCGACCCGGGAATCGCCTAAAGGCTAAACACCAACGTGCGCTGGTGTGCAGGCTTTAGCCGCTCACTGTCGCTGCGTAGCAGCGACCCGAGAATCGCCTAAAGGCTAGACACCAACGTGCGCTGGTGTGCAGGCTTTAGCCGCTCACTGTCTCTGCGTAGCAGCGACCGAGAATCGCCTAAAGGCTAGACACCAACGTGCGCTGGCGTGCAGGCTTTAGCCGCCGCTGTCGCTGCGTCGCAGCGACCCGAGAATCGCCTAAAGGCTAAACACCAGCGGTTGCTGGCCCAAACCGGCATCGGATTCGTCGGCGCCCTTGTCATGAACGTTGACGGCCAAGGCGAGGAATCGATCGTCGTCCGCAAAGACGAGTGACTGGGCCTTGAATCCTTCCAGCACGTCGCGCACCTGCGTTGCGGAAACGTGTAACTCTTGGGATTCGACAAGCTGTCGACTCACGGACTCGGCATTGCCCCCGTGCTGGATGGCCTGATACACCGCCGCCTCGATTCCCTCCAAGATGACTTCCGAGGGTCGTTCGAATCGGTGATCGTTGATTCGAACGAATCCGGGGCCGAGTCGCAGGGTTAATCGACTGGGATGCGTCGTGTATCGGTTGCCCCAGTTTTCGATCGCCGCTTTTAACGATTGCGTGTAGTGTTCCGGATCGCGACCATCGGCATGCACCGCTTCAAAATGGTACGCCAGATCGGCCAGATCGGATGCCTTTTCCCGATAGATGTACGCATAGAATTCCGCCGGCCCGGTGATTTGTAAACCGTGTGAACTCGGATCCGCATGGTAAGGGCTGTAGCGGTCGATCACCAACCGCACCATTCGCGGTGGCTGTAGATGCACAAGCGAGGGTGCGGCGGCCGCCATCGATTCGTATTCCGCGATCGGTTCGTTGGGGAATCCGTAAATCACATTCCAAACCACATCGACACCCAACTCGGCACAGTACTTCAGCAGCCGGATGTTTTGCAGGGCCGTCGTTCCCTTGCGGATCAGTTTTAAAATGGGTGTGCTGAAACTTTCGATCCCCGGCTGAATGGTTCGAATGCCAGCGTCACGCATCAACCGCAGTTGTGACTTGCGCAGGTTCGCTTTGACTTCGAAGAACAATTGAAAGTCGATCGGTGACTCCGCCAACCGTGGCAGCAGTTCACGGTGGTAGTTCATGTCCAAAATATTGTCGACGGAGAAGAATTTGAGTCGACGATAACGCTGCGAAAGATCCATCAGTTGGTCATGGAATTGTTCCGCCGGCTTGGACCGAAAGGACATCGTGGCGCCGTTGAGCCCACAAAACGTGCAGTGAGATTTTTCGCCCCACCAACATCCTCGTGACGATTCAACCGGTAGTTGAATCTGCGGGTCGATGATCGGTTGAAGCGGGTGTCGGACCAGTCGCTGAAAATACTCGTCATAGTCCGGCCCAGGCACGTCGGCCATGGTGAAGGACGCGTTCGAAGCGGCCGGGTTGATTCGCTGGACATCCGAATCCCGCAGACAGATTCCCGGCAATTCCGACGGGCTGTTGCCGGATTGCCAGTTTTGGATCAGTTCGGGAAAAACCCCTTCCGATTCGCCCCGGACGACGGCATCGATGAACGGAAAGCGTCGAAACAGTGCCGCTCCCATCTCGCCCTGGCAATTGGCCCCACCGAAGACAACTTTCAAATCGTTGTCGTGCATCTTGAGTTGTTTCGCCAAAACGAGCGAGGCGATGTTTTGGCTGAACATCGTGGTGAAGCCTACCACGCCCGGCGACTGGGCCAGGATCTCTGAGACGCATTGATTGAGGAACTCCGGCACCCAATTCCGCACCGCAAAGGCGCTGTCGATGACTCTCGCCGGGATGCGTTTCTGGACAAGAAAACGGTAATACTCCGCGTCGAACTTTGGGTCGCTGGGAAACAGTGGCGGCACGCCGAAGATCCACTCTCCCAAGCCGACACCGTGAAACGTGTCGCTGACCGACTCGATTCCGGCCAGCATTTCTTCGCGATGATAGACGCGTTGGGCGAGGAACCGGGACCATTCCAGGTAGAACGAGTGACTCGTCGTCTCGATGTCGTGTTCCGATAACAACGCCTGGTTGATTCCCAATTGAATCGACGGCATGTTGGTGCTGTGCCACGGCATCGATACCAGAGCGACGCGAGGATTCAACATGCTCCGAATCTCGAAAGCAGGACGGAAGTTTTGTAAATGGTCACGGAAACGTCGATCGGCGACCTATGATTCTACTTTACCGTTCGCCAAACATCCGATCGCTTTTCGTGCCCAGAATGGATTATGTCTGACGAGTCCCTTTCGCCGAGTCGCTACATCGAAGACCTGCTTGCCGGTCAAATGCGTGCACGCAGTCTGGCGATCGCTCACCGATTGGGATTGTTTGCCGCCTTGGCTGACAGAACCTGTGATGTGACGGGCTTGTCGAACACGCTCGGCGTCCAGGCAACCGGACTGCGCAAGCTGCTCGTCACGTTGGAAACGATGGATTTGGTCCGGCGTCTGGGCGACGATTACGAATTGACCGAGCTCGCACGGCAAAGCCTACTCGGAAGAAATGCCCAGTCCTTCGGAGAATTCGTCGATTTTTTCACCGACCAATTCGAAAGCAAACCGATTTCGTTGTTAATGAATCATTTGCGGTTTGGTGGGCCTGTGCGACCGGCGACCACCGCGGACCAATGGCGACACTACATGGCGGCCATGGATCGGATGGCACATCTGTCGGCCGACCGGATCGCCGAAACCATGCAGCTTGATCGAGATCAGACGCTGCTCGATTTGGGCGGCGGCCCGGGCTGCTATGCGATCGCGGCGTGCAAACGATACCCGCACTTGAACGCGACGATTTTGGATCTGGATGATGCGTTGCGTTTCGCCCATCAGAACGTCAGCGATGCTCAACTGGCCGATCGAATCAAGTTGCGTCCGGGTTCGGTCACCGATGGATGCTATGGCGGACCGTATGACGTGATCTTGCTCTCCCACACGATCCATCTGTTCGACGAATCGTCCGTCCAGTCAATCTTCTCCGCCTGTCACGCCGCGCTGGGTGCGAGCGGACGTTTGGTGGTGCGTGACCTGTTCACCGACGGTGGCCGCACGCAACCGGCGTTGGGCGCGCTGGTGGCATTCCACATGTGGAACGAAGGCGATGCCTACTCGGTGCCTCAAACGACTCGACTGTTGGTGCAAGCCGGGTTCCAACCGCCTCGTCACGTGCCATTTTGCGACGGCGAAGATCCCGAGATTTTGGGTTCGTTACTGATTTCCGCCAAAGCCGAACCGACGTCGACCTGATTCAGTCTGGGACAACGTCGTAGCGTCCCGGGGCGAGGATCGATTTGGGATCCAACGCCCGCTTGATCGACTGCACGCAGCGATCATGATCATCCTGAGATTTTGGCAGGGAATCCATGGACAACAGCGTCAAGCGATACGGCAGATGCCCGAGGTCACGTAGCAGCGTCATGACCTGGTCATGGCACGCGACCGCACGTTTATCTTCGCCGGCAATCTCGCGATCGTAGATGATCGAAAGGTACAAATGGGCGCAACGTCCGTTGACGCAGTTCATTCCCAGATTGGGTTCAAAGCCATGTTGCAAGGCGACGGGCTCCACGGCGTTGATGACGTCGACCAGTTCTTGGCCCACCAGTGGGACGGCAAAGCACATCCAAATCAAACCGCATCGGTCGCGATCCGGGTTGATGTGCGTCGGCAATCCGCCTTTCTTTCGCCAGTACGCCGAGCGAATGTTGTGTTCGGTGGGCACACCCAAATAGACGTTCTGCGAATCATTCGAATCGCCCCATTGCCAATCGCTTGTCACCGCATTGAGCCTCTGCTGCACAAGCTTGGCGGTCGCATCGGCGATTTCGGGGCTGGCAGCATAAATCGCCCCGCCGATCAGCCACGGTTCGCTCGGGAACCTTTCGATGTCCACGGGGGTTTTTCCGTCCATGGCCTGCCACGGGTAACCGCCCATCGTCGACGCCATCTTATGGCTGTTCCACAAACCGATTCCGTTGGTCTCGACGACACGATGGAGTAACAATTCACGAGACGTGTCGATGGCTTGGTTCAGTTCATCCCGTCGACCGATGCGTGCCATGAACGGTTTGAGAACTTGGGGAGAGGGCGTCAACCAAACCGTCAGTTGAGTGATCACGGCCAGGTTGGACTGCGTGAACAACCCTTCCAGGTTTGGGCCGACACCGTCGCGATGAAGCTGCTTTGCACTCGCGTTGGAGAAGCGTCCAAAACCGGTGTGAACGCAGTCCCCGTTGGCAAGCACCGCCTGCATGTTGGCAACGAAGTCGGCTCGCTGGCCGTAGGGCCCGGCGGCTTCACCCCGCTCGGCGACGTTTCCGATCAGACTTCCCTGGGGCGGGCCTCCGGGGACCGGCAGGAAGAACGTCGATTGCTGATCACGCAGAAATTCACTCGCCTGTTGGAACGTCACGCCGGGTTCTACTACCAAGAAACCCAACCGCGGGTCGAAGTCCACGATTCGGTTCATCCGAGACAGGTCCAACAGCACGGCGTCGCGTGTGGGGACGGAGGAACCGAGCCCCCAATTGCAACCGCGACTGGTCGGGTAGACCGGCAGCTCAAATCGGTTTGCGATCCGCAACGATTCTCGCACCTCGTCATGAGTGCCGGGGCGCAGAATCGCAACAACCGATGCATTGGTCGGAAACGTCGCGGTCGATGCCCGGTCCAGCGATTCGGCCGACGTCACGACGTTCGCCTGTCCCAGTGCCTCACGCCAAGCAGCGACAGCAGCATCGATCGATTCGTTCACTCTGGAAAACCTTTCTGGAAGCGTTGGCGTGCTCTGTTAAACGTTGGAATTCAGAGTCTTGCTCTACTATAGTGCATCAAATCGTTCAGCACGGCGAGCGGTTCTCCGGAATTGGTTTTCACGCAGCCTTGATCAGCGTCTCACCTCCAGGACGAGGAACCCCATTGTGACCAGCTCCGACGAGTCCCCGAATTCAACTGACGCCGAATCGGATTGGGTGCCGCTGGAAGGCAGTGCCGTTCCGATGCCACAGGACGTCCGCGAATTGGGTGACGCCGATCCGAATCGCTCCCTGGTGATCACCATTTATGTTCGTCCTCGAACCGATGCACCCGCGCTGAGCGAGGACCGGGCCGAGACGCTCGCGGACGAAGTGCTTTCACTGGAGCAGTTCGAAGAACAATTTGGTTCCAGCGACGAGGACATCGATGCCGTCGTGGACTTCTGCCAAGGCGTCGGCTTTGATTTGATCGAACCCTTTGCCGGACGCTGCGTGGTTCATGCCCAGGGCACGGTCGCGCAGTGTAGCGAAGCCTTTCAGGTTGCGTTGAAGCGGTTTGATTGTCGCCGCGGAAAATTCTTTGGGCACCACGGCGATGTGTTCGTCCCACGAGCGCTGGACGGAATCATCGAGGCCGTCGGTGGGCTGGACAGCATTGGAACCCTCGGGCGAATTCGCATCGAAGAGAACATCAAGGAGGTCGAACTCGATGAGCCAGACCTGCCGCCGGACGCACTGCCGGCGGCGTGGCCCGAACCCGAAGACGCGCCGCCGGACATCGTTCGGTCCGAGGCGTTGGCCTGGGTGGATCCGTCCGGCATTTCACCGGTCGCGAGCCAAAGTGTGAGCGTGGATTCCGACGCGACGTGGACGGGCCCTGAGGAAGGCGGTGATGCCCCGGTGGTCTGCGCCGAAGCGCGTGCGGAATACCGATCGGAAGAGAGGATGGGGGCCGACCCATTCGGACCCGACTATGCCCCGCCACGCAGCTCCAACGACGAACCGATTCCACCCGGCTATCGCATCCACTTTCCGTCAAAGATCGCGCGGCTGTATGACTTTCCTGAACAGTTTGATGGATCCGGCGAAACGATCGGCATCATCTCGCTGGGCGGGCAATTTCATCGGTCCGACATGGAGACGTACTTCCGCGTGCAGGGCATCACGCCTCCAGAGATCATCGTGGAGCCGATCGGGCAACAGTACCCGCGTGCCGCTTCTCCGCCTGGCCCGCCGGACAAGACTTGGAACGCTCAGCAAATCGCCGAGTACGCAAATGATCTCGAATTAACGCTTGATCTGCAGGTCGCCGGTAGTATCGCACCGGGTGCGAAGCTGGTCGTTTTTCGATTGCACCCCAACGCCCGGCAACCCTACCTGACGGCGTTGACCCACGCGTTGCATTCGCAGAACCGTCCGTCGGTGGTTTCGATCAGCTATGGTTCTGCAGAAGCCACCTTGGCGTCTCGCCCAATGCAGTTGGCCAACTCACTGTTTGCACGGGCTTCGTTGATGGGGATCACGATCTGTGCGGCATCCGGTGATGCCGGTTCTGCATCGCGAGACTTCGACGTGATCCGAACACGGCCGACCAGCCCGCACGTCAACTTCCCCGCCAGTTCGCCTTATGTTTTGGCCTGTGGTGGGACCGAAATTGAAACGACCGACGGCAATATTGTCAGAGAATACGCCTGGAATGATCTCGATCAATGCCGTCTTGCCACTGCCGGCGGCCGCAGTCGAGAGTTCAAATGTCCCGACTATCAATGTCAAATCAAGCTTCCCTCAATGCCCAGTCAGCAAGACGACTTCGATGGGCGGGGCTTGCCGGATGTTGCGGCCAACGCGTCACTGGCCAGCGGCTACCACACGCTGCTTGCCGGCAGGTGGGACTACAGCGGCGGCACGAGTGCCTCGGCGCCACTTTGGGCGGCGTTGATCGCGAGGATCAATCAAGGTCTCGGGCGCCGCGTCGGATTCATCCATCCGATCTTGTATCGCTTGGCCGGCACCGATGCCTTCCGTGATATCACCGAAGGCAGCAACGGCTTTTTTAAATCCGGCATCGGTTGGGACGCATGCACCGGCCACGGCGTTCCCGTCGGCCGAGCCTTGTTCGAGGGAGTGAAACGAGAGTTGGCCAAGCGGCCGGAACGCAAACCGGAGGATCCACCTACTGAGACGACGGACATCGCCGCGCAAGCCCAACAATCTGCCCGCCTCGCCCAGCAAGCGGCCCACTTCGCTCAATTTGCGATTTCTTCACTCTCCCCCCCAAACTGGCGTCGGCCGGATTAGAATGCGCCCACCTCATGGTTTATCGAAACCGTTATTGATTGGTTTCATTTTCTTTCCACCCAAATTGAGAGAGTGATTTATGAGCGACGAACGAGCCCAAGCGGCGTTACATGCGGCACAGCACGCCGCGATGGCCGCTCATCACGCTGCAATGGCTGCCCAATGCGCGGCGATTGCTGCCGGGGCACCGCAGCAAGGAACAGGTGGCGGACCCGGTCAGATGCAGGGGCCGCCGATGGGTTATCAGTATCCTGGGCAAAACCCCTACATGCAGCAGCAACCGGGACCGCACCCGATGACCGTTTGGTGATCCGTTGTTGCTTTCGCCCTCCACCCTGCCGGCGTATCTGCGTCGCCGCGGGCATCGGGAACATTGCGATGGGTTCGAAACGAGTGACTTCATGTCACCAACCTGCGAGATTTCACCAACCGTCGAGATTTCACCAACCGTTGGGCGAAACCGCAACTTTATCGTTCGAAACCAGAATGGATCGGGGTTGTTCGTCAAGCAGATTCGTTCGCTTGACCCAACCTTGATCGCCGACCAGGAAGTCGAAGCATCGATCCTGGATTTGTTTCATCGCCAGCAGAGCTGGTCTTCACTACGGGAATTCGTCCCGCGGTTGGTCGATGTCGATCGCTCACGCCATGTTCTGATCATGGAGTCCGTCGACGGGAAAAACTTGTTTGACCTGTCCACGACTGGACCGATCAACAGCCGGCCTCAACGATTGATCGCGTGGTCATCGACCGTGGGCGAGGCCTTGGCACAACTCCACAACGGTGGACGCGATCCGGCCAACGACGCCCAACGGGGACGCCTTCGCGCGACGTTGCCGGTTGCGATTCGTCTGCAGGCTCCGGTGAGCTACGCGTCTCAAGCCGGCCCCGCCTACGCTGCAATCGTCCGGACGATCCAACAAGACGCTCCGTTGTTTGAGGAGTTGCAGCGCAATCAAACGCTGTGGCGCGACGCAACGATCATCCATGGTGATCTGAAGTGGGACAACGTGATGGTGGATCCCGATTCGGATTCCCGCGTCACCCTCGTCGATTGGGAACTCGCCGCATCGGGGGACCCCGCCTGGGATGTCGCCGGCATGCTGCAGTCCTACATCGCGTGCTCCATCGAGCGATCACTCACGTCGGCATCCGATCACGCACCCGATCTACGTGAAGCCGCCGATGTGTTTTTTGACTCGTATACCCAGCACTGCAGCGGCCCATGTGACACAAGCTTTGCCGAACGCGTCAATCGGTTTTGTGCATCACGATTGATTCAGACCGCCATGGAACGCGATTTCCATTTAAAAACCCCCGGGGTCTTTTCGTTCCGGTTGATTGAAACGAGTCGCAAGATGCTGTGTCAGCCCTTTGCCAGACCTGGGCTTCACAGGTCAACAGCCCGCTCGATCAGTCAAGACGAAGTAGCCCAGCCCCGTTTGCAGGATCGATTGCTTGCGATCGCGAAGCGTCTCGAAATCATCTCTGACTCCACCTTCGCGTTCTCAGGAAAAGTTCATCAGGTCGATCCAGCAGTTGTCTCGCCATTGCAGGGTTCCCCGGCCACGCCGCGCGAGAAACTGATCGATGCCCTGACGCTGGTGATTTACTTTGCCGCCTATTGTCGCGACCCCGACGAAGCACCGTATCGCGTCCCAGTCGACTTGGTGCCTGACCCGTGGTTCGTCGAGCGACTGTCCAGCGCCAATCAGACCCGCGGAACGTTGCAACCGGGATGGTTGCCTGTCCGTCCGGGCTTTAACCGATGGCAGATGCAGCCGTTGAATGTGATGCGTCTCAAGCGTGAAGATCGCACGTGTCTGCCGTACTATTATTTCGCATTCAGTGAGACGTTGCCGAATGAATACAAGGAGGGGAACCAAGTTCGATTTTATTTCCATTGCGATCAGCACTCGGTGTTCGATGTCATCCAGGCGTTGACGCTTTGTCTCAATCGCAGCTTGATTCCGTTCCGAATCAAATGCCTGAATCATCCCAGGTTGTTCGGGCGACGCGATGCGTTGGTGTTGTACGTTGAAAAGCGCGATGTTGATGGGGTGATTCGCTGTGTCAAAGCACTAGTCGATCGATCCTCGTTTCGTCTTTCGTCGGGAATTCCATTGTTCACCAAAGCGATCTGTCCCGGAATCGGGGTCGCGGAAGACCCCGGCGACGGCCGAAGCTTTGGCCAAAAAGTCAGCCGGTTGCTGGCCGAGGCGTTGATCATCGCCAATGAATCGAATGATCTACACGACCCCAAGGTGTTGGACCACATCGAAAAACAGTTTCGGTGCGCAGGCATCGAGCTGGGACAGGCACACCTACGGCCTGGGTCGAACGGAAAATAGGCGTCGGCGCCTGTCCCACTTGTTTTCTGATTGACTTGTAGCGGTAGGGCGCTGATTGACTTGTAGCGGTAGGGCGCGAGCCCTCCGGGCTTTCAGGGGCATTTCAAGCTGGCTTGTGCCGTTCCGCTAAAGCGGCAACTTATTGGTGGACGGTCCCTCAGCGTCGGGTCATCTGCAGCAACGGATTACTTTGAGATTGACGCGGCTGCGGCGCGCAGTCGAGAGATGTTGTCGGCGGAACCGTCGGGTGCGGTTTCCAAGATCGTCTCGCGGGGAAGATGGCGGGCGTCGAGGATGCCGCTGGAGCCGGTGGAGCCGGTGGAGCCGGTGGTCACTCGCCATTGGCCGTCATACACGCTGACGGTGCCGTGAATACCGCCCGTCACCCAACGACGCGGCGATGGCTGTCCGCCATCAAGTCGACTCGCAAAGGACACACCGTCCAGCGGGAGATCGGCGGGAACTTCAACGCCGGCGAGTTCGCAAAGGGTCGGGAACCAGTCGGCCATGTCGATCAGGTCGTCGGCCACTGTCCCTGCCTCGATTCTGCCCGGCTGTCGGCAGATCAGCGGAATGTGGGTGCCGGCGTCGTTGAGATCCGTTTTGCCGCCACGAACTTCGCCGGCTGTCGTTGTTCGCGGCGTTTTTGAGTCCGTGCCGTTGTCACCCATGAAGATCACCATCGTGTTTTCGGCAATTCCCAACCGGTCGACCTCGTCGAGGATCCGGCCGCACAATTTGTCCATGTAGGCGATCATGCCGCTTAGGGATGAGGGTGTGGATTCCGCTTTGTCGTCTGGCGTCTGGATGATCGGCCAGTGCGGCAGTAACATGTTGTGGTGAATGTAGAACGGACGCTTGGCTTGGGCCGCCGTCCGCATCTGGTCGATCACGTAGTCGGCCAACACGTCGGGGCCGAAACGGTCAGCGATGTCTTCACGAACGCGTCCGTCGTGGTTGAAGCACGGCTTCCAATAACGCGTCGTTTTGGCTCCTTGACGCCAGATTTGCCAAACGCACCAGGAGTCGAAACCGGCATCGCGACAGTGCTCAGGATGAAATTCCAGCGTCGCGAGTTGCCACTTGCCGGTCACGGACGTCAGAAAGCCGGCGTTGCGCAGCAGCTGCGGATAGGTCGTCCAGCGTCGGCGGAAATCGACGGCCTTCTTCGTCCCTAGGTGGACGGGCAGCACATCGAAATAACCGTGACGCGACACGTACGCGCCTGTGTAAAGACTCATCCGCGACGGAGTGCAAACGGGGCTGGTGTACGCGCGGCTGAATCGCATTCCCTGTGCGGCGAGTCGATCGAGGTGCGGCGTGTTGAAGTCTTTACCGCCATAGCAGCCGAGGGCTTCGTAACCGAGATCATCCGCCAAGAGCAGCAAAATGTTAGGAGGCGGGGCGTCGGAACGATGGCCAGGATTCGAAGGTTCGGGAGGCTCTGCGGTTTGTCCCATGCCGGGCAACGCGAAGAGGATGGCGAGTGAGAAGCAAAATGCGTGAGTGAATACATTCACTGAAAGATCCCTATCTCGAGCGGCAGGCTGATCACTGGTGGGAAGTCACGACGCGGACGAGTCGATTATACTGCCCGACCCGAAAGATCCGCAGGCCCCACGGGTTCAGGAGGATCTGTTTTGGCACTACCCCCATTACCATTGGATGGGAGCCCTGCCCTACGGCGCGATCCGCGAGTGAAGCAAGCACAAGTGCGAACGGCTACACCAAAGCGAAACGTTGACACGTCACTCGCCGGAGAAGAAGTAAATGGTCAGAGCAATCATGCTTGTCGAATGTCTTGTTTTCATGCAGGCGATGGTACTACCGTGCGTCGCTCAGGGGCAACCGGAGCAAAGCTCATCCGTTCATTATTCTGATCGTGGCAGATGACCTGGGATACGGCGATCTGGGCTGTTGCGGCAGCAAGGTTCACGACACGCCGAATATCGATGCGCTCGCCGCATCCGGGATGCGATTGACGGACTTTCATTCCGCGGGCGCGATGTGCAGCCCGACTCGCGCGTCATTGCTGACCGGACTTTATCCGCAGCGTTTCGGGGGTATGTTTGATGGTGCCCTGTCCGGGACCACGCAGCGTCAGCACGGTCTTCCGCTGGAAGCGGAGACCATCGCAGAGCGGCTGAGAGAAAAGGGGTATGCCACCGGTTGCTTTGGGAAATGGCACCTCGGTTACCGGGCGCCGTTTCTGCCGACTCGCCAGGGGTTCGACGTGTTTCGAGGGCTGGTGTCAGGTGACGGGGATTTCCACACACAGATCGACAGGTCGGGAAACGAGGACTGGTGGCACAACGAAACGCTCGTCAGAGAAGAGGCCTACACGCCTTTTGCGTGTCAGATGAGGTTTGAGTGGGCGGTTTCGGGCAACGGCCGTTCACACCCATCGTCTTGGGCATCGCCCCGGGGCCGGTTTTAGTCTTCTGCCGGAGCGCGATTGCATGATATATCAGTTTGATATATACTGGGCGAATGGCGTCGAAACAAAAAACAAAATTCGCGGTGCTTGGGCTGCTGACCTGGAAGCCGATGTCGGGCTATGACATCAAGAAAATGGTCGATGTCGGCTTGTCGCACTTTTGGAATGAAAACTACGGCCAGATCTATCCAACGTTGGAACAGTTGGTTCGAGACGGTATGGCCACAAAAAAAGAAAAACGGATCACCGGCCAGAGACAGCGATTTGTGTATGCCATCACCCGCAAGGGACAACGGGCCTTCAGCGACTGGCTGAGCGAACCGACTGACGCGCCGATCGTTCGGAATGAGTTGCAACTGAAGTTCTTTTTGAGTTGTAAGTTGCCGGCCGACCAGAGTGTTCGGCTGATCAACGAATATCGAGCACAACAGCAGGGCATGCTCGATGAGTATCGACAATCAGAGAACGTGCTTCGTCAGGCGATTCGCGATGAAACGTACCCAGATGATCTAAGCAGAATTTTCGAGATAGCGAATTCCTCGGACAAGAGTCGGGCCGTGCACTGCAACATCTTTCTACTGACGTTGCGACACGGCATTCATGCGATCGAGGCAAGGTTGGCATGGTGTGACGAAGTGCTGGAAAACTTGAGTCGCTAAATGTCCTGCTGAAAACTCAATTTGACAAGTCGGAACGGCTCGCCAAATTTGCAGACCAACGCGAGCGGTGATTGACGACCTTTGACCATGGGCGATGCGATGCAAGACACAAGTGTGGGCGCGACACGGCTCGGTCGGGTGCTGGTTGCCAGCAAGTGGGCGGGCTTGGTTGAAGTGGCTGTCGTGTTTGCGAGCGGCATCGCGGTGATCTTACTTGCCAGCAACACATTCGGGCAGACTCCGGTCGCATCGATCGGCAGCGTCTGGGCTGCCAATCTGTTGATGCTGGCGATCGTGTACTGGGGACTGCGATTGCGCGGGCAAAGTTGGACGCACTTGGGGCTGGACCAAAGTCTTTCTCGCTGGCGTTCCGCGATCCGTGTCTTCTTGCAATCGATTGTCGTGTTTGTTGCCGCGATTGTAGCTTTTGTGTTTGCCGCGATTCTGATGGCGAATCTGCTTGGCATTCCGGAGCGGGCAGACATGAGTCAGTACGATTACCTCCGCGGCAATCTCACCTTGACGATCCTCGCCTTGGCATCTGTGTACATCGTCTCGACATTCGCTGAAGAAGTCATTTATCGGGGATTCATGATCACACGAATATCCGAGTTGGGGGCAGGTGGAAGGACGGCTGGGTGGTTGGCCATCGTCTCCAGTTCCATCGTGTTCGGCCTGGTCCACTCGGACTGGGGGCTCGCCGGAATGGTCCAGGCCAGCTTCATGGGATTGGCGTTGGGGATTTCCTACGTCGTGGTTCGGCGGAATCTCTGGGTCACGATTCTTGCGCACGGATACATGGATACAATTCTGGTGTTGCAAATGTATGCCGGCATTGGGTCTTAGGACGTACTCTCGCCCGATTCTTCGTTCCCGCCGATGGCGTGATCCTTCAACGGCAGGGCCCCCAAGGACCGGGCGTTTTTGCTGGGCAGATCGCAAGTGGCCCTGCAAAAGGCTGTGTGCCCGGATGTCTCATCGGGCGAGTGTGGCGGAACACTTCATCGAAGTCGGCAACAAAAAACTTGAGATGTCGAATTTCCAGCTGTTAGACTTGCGGTTTACTTTTTCTGTCGCTTTTCTTCCATCCGCGGATCGATACCCTTGATTGCCCGAATCATCTCAGGCGTATTCATCGTGTTCTTTGGCATTTCCGTCCGCGGTCTTGCCGAACCACCGACCAACACGGATCCGGCCGTCGGGTATGTGGGGACAAAAACGTGCGCTCAGTGCCATGAGGCCGAACACTTAACGTATCTGGATACCAAGCACAGCGAATCGATGGAGCGAGTCGATCCGGACAAAGAGGTTTCCTCGGCGACGTTTCATCACGAAGCGTCCGGCAACGACTATCAGGTGTTGCGTCGCGGCGACGACCTGATTCATCGCGAGATCCTTCGCGGTCCCGACGGCGAGGAATTGGCCCGAACCGAACACCCGATCGTCTTCACGCTCGGCTCGGGAACGCACGGAAAAAGCTATGTCTATCATGACGGATCGCATTTCGGCCAATCTCCGTTGTCTTGGTACCAGGACACGGGGAAGTGGGCCATGTCGCCCGGCTATGATGTGCCCTTTCATCCCGGATTCGGACGCAAGCTGAGTTCGGAGTGTTTCTTTTGCCACGTCGGCGACATCGATCGCAAGAACGGCAACCCGAATGAGTTTTCGATTCTGGAAGAGAAAATCGGATGCGAGCGTTGTCACGGACCAGGTGAAAAACACGTCGCCCGATACCGCGAGAACCCGAAGTTTGCGGGGGCAGACAACACGATCGTCAATCCGTCCAGACTCTCACGCGAGCTTTCCGAAGCCATCTGTCAACAATGTCATTTGCAGGCCGCCGGCAAAGCGATGTTGGCCAACAAAGATGAATGGGACTATCGACCCGGGTTGCCGTTGACCGACTTTCGGATCGATTACCAATATCGTCTCGGCGATGACACGATGCGCGTCGTGGGACATGTGGAGCAGTTGCACATGAGCAAGTGCTATCAGCAAACCGAGTCGCTGACCTGCATCACCTGTCACAATCCGCACCAAACCGTTCCGGCCGAATCGACGATCGAGCACTATCGAAAGATCTGTTTGTCTTGCCACACCGATCAGTCCTGTGGTGAGCCGCATGCCAAACGGGTCGAAAAGGCGCAGAACGACTGCAGCCAATGCCACATGCCCGCCCAGGGCACCGAGGTTCCCCACACGGCGTTTCATCACCACCGCATCGGCATTCACAGCGGGCAAGCAACCAGTGTCGAACCGGCGGTTGGGTTGAGCCCGGTCTTGGATGTCGCCGAGTTGCCGGGCATGGTTCGCAAACGTTGCGAAGCGCTCGCCAAGTTCCAGGTCGCCCAAGAAGATCCCGGCAATCCGAATTTCCGAGACTATGGCATCGAAGCCGCCAAAGCCCTGATTGAAGTCAAGAACGCGGGCCATGCGGACGCCGATGCGACCACCATCCTGGCCATGTTGGCTCGTTCGCAGGGACAGTCGGCGATCGCCCAGGACCTGGCAAGGGAAGTGGTGGCCAGTGAGCGAGTGCCCTCGCGTCCGCGATTGGAATCACTGCGTCTGCTCGCCAATCTCGCCTACCAGCGCCGCGAATTCGCCGAAGCGGCGAAGTACTATCGCGAAGTCACGGAGTTGCAGAGCGAGCCGTTTGACTATTTTCAATTGGGTGTTTCGGAGCAGAACTCGGGAAACACCGAGCAGGCGATTGAATCGCTGAACAAGACGATTGAGCTGGCTCCGCAACACGTCAGCGCGCACCGTTTTCTGGCCGCCATCTATCAGTCACGCGGGCGTGGCGATCTGGCGGCTCGGCACTCGAAGCTCGCCGGTCAACATGCGATGCGGTTGCAGCAGTTGCAGGTGAAGACCCAGGAATAACGGTTTCCCAGCGCTCAATGGCAGTCCCGGCATGGCGTCACCGCTCGTTGCGGCGGCCAGGATCGCAAGCAGATGTCGCGGTTCCAATGGTTCGCCGACGAGTCGGCGTCGTCGCGGGCTGGCAGCAAGTGGGCTGGCAGCAAGTGGGCGGCCCAAGGATCGCATTCGCCAATCGATGGCCAGCCCGTTGGTCAACCATTTCATCCTGCTGCGATCCCTCTGCGCCATGACCCATCTCCTCGTGATTGACGAAGTCTTTGGATGGCGATTGTAGTGCAGAGGAGCCCCGCCCGGTGACCGAGCAACAGTTTAGTCTTTAAGGGGGGGCCGGCTGCCGAGGTTCATGGCACGGCCGGAGTGGTTTCAACCGAATTCAACACCCACTCGAGCACCGAGAAGGAGCGTGTGCGAGTTTTAGCATCCATGTCCCATTCGAGGATGGTCCCACCTGAATCCCAGGAATACAGCGTTCGGTCGCTGGTTGCCAATCCCATGATCGGAGTGGTGTGCGCTGGCAGAACGCATTGTTCGGTTCCCGTCTGCAGATCGAGGATGCAAATCAGGTGCTTGCCGTGACGGTACGATGCGATGGCCGCCCAGTCTCCCCGCTCGTCGATCGCCACGACCGGTGCGGATGCTCTGCAGGCCCAACGGCGTTTGTCTGCATTGGCAGGCCCGGATTCAACGGGATAGAGCGAAATTTCGTGCGGTGCGCCGTTGTTCATCACCATCAGAAATCGACCTTGTTCAAAGTATTCGGCGTCGAAGATCGAACGTTCGCTCGATGCGATCCGCTTCAAGATTTTGCCCGATTTGAGGTCTCGAATCGAAATGCCTCCGTCGACATTCCCTGATAGGATGCGTTGGGAATCGGCGGAGAAGGCCAGTGCCTTTTGGGTTCCCGCGTGTGTCACGTGTCGATGGGGGTACTGATGAAGCAAACGGTTTTCGGTCAAGCTCCAAACCCAGACATCATTGTCGTTGATGGCTGCCAGTTTTTCGCCGTCGGGTGAGAACAGCACCTGGATGGGGTCGTGAATCGTCGCCCCGTCGATGGTTTTGATTTCCGCCATCATCTTGGCATGGGCCATCGGCGTCACGCCGGTCAACAACCGAACCTTCGCGTCGGCGCCGACCACCGCGATCGTTGACGCGTCGGGGGACAGCGCCACTGCATAAGGTTGGAGATGATACGCGTTAAGCGAGATGGCTTCGTGCGTCTTGAGGTTCATCAAGACGATATCCGACTTGATCCCCTCGGTCTGCGCGTTCAATTTGGAACGAACGACGACCGCCGCCATGCCGGTAGACCGGTTGAAGGACAGGTCCTCGAACCACACCGACCGAGTTTCGGTGACGGGCTGATATCGAAAGCCGGTCCCCCAAATCACGATGGCTTCGGCGCCGGCGAGCACGAGTACTCCGCCGAGCAGCAGACCCCACAACGCGACGAAGTCCGTCACGTGTTTCCAGGTCATCCACGGTCTCTGTATTCGCATCGGTTTAAACCTTCTCAGGCAACCGATAAGTAACAGAGCAGAGACAGCTGAAAACAAACCAAGCTTGCGGCAACGGTCATCGCCATTCGCCGCTGGTGTTTGTACAGCGTGATCAGTACGGCACAAACGAGCGCCGTGCAGATCAACTTGACCGTCACAAACAGCCACACCTGGCCGTCTTGCAGATCGAGCAACCAGACCCCGATCGGGTTCTGTTCCATCTCATAGATCACTTCATGATTCGTGACGATCAACGCTGCATCGTGCACCGAGACAAATGCGATCAGCAGGCAACAGATCCCCAGTGAGGCGGGACCGGATTCCAGCAATCGCCATATCAGTGAGGCGACCACTCGGGACCGCGAACTGGATTTCTCGGGGAGCCGGTCAAGAAACCGGCGCTTCGGCATGAGTAATTCCATTGCTTCCGTCTTTTCTCACGTTTGAAAATTGACTCCGCCACGTCAATCGATTGATTTGCGTTCAGAACGATTTAAATCACGTTGGGCGATCAAAACAATGCGTGAATCAGGGCGTTTCAGAGACTGGCGGAATAAACGCCGTCGTTCTCTTGTTGCGGGTCGTGGGCTGATGCCGCAATCGAGAACTTCCCCGATGTGAAGATTTTGCGTGCAATTCGACTCCGCTTCCAAAGTGTCCAAGTTGTTCGCGGAACGGCGCGAGCGGGCCGTCGATTTAGCGGTATTGAGATCTCGCTCTGTCGCTAAAACCTCCTGCAGTGTCGGAAATCATTGTCGTGAGGACGGAACCACCCGTGGCCACGTCGACGAGGTTGAGATCACTCAGCCAGGGGAACCGTGCGTTGTTCCTGGGCGCTGAGCACGGCGGCGTCGACGATTTGCTGGCCGATGCGACTGATCCGGGTCGACAAGGGGCCGTCGATTTGGCGGTTGTTCTGAATCACGTCCACCATGTACTGGATCGGATTTTGCTGGGGCGCCACCAACCGATCTGGCTGGATCAACCGGCCTTCGGGGCAATCACGCGTTTGCACCCGCATCGAGGTTTCATAGTCGTAGCTGGAGATCGTCCCTTCGGTGCCGACCAGGACAAAGCCGCACTTGGGTTGGGGTTGATGCGTCCAGGGATCGGTGAAGGTTCCCCAGCGGGTCTCGAATTTGGAGAGCCCGGTTTCATAGCGAGCCACGACCACGCTGTGTTCGTCGACTTCCAATCCGGCGGGCCGGTCGACCATCGCGGTGACTTCGATCGGTCGCCGCCCATCCATGTACCAGGTTCCCAGCGTGGTGCCATAACCGAGGTAATCGAGCAACGATCCTCCGCCGTGACTCTGCTTGTAAAACCAGCTGGTCGGTTTGGCTTGCTGGACCTGCTCAGCCGTCCGTTCGACTTTATCGGCCACGTGCCAGAGCGGGCCGCGGTTGCCGCCATAGTAGTGCACCTCAATGCACTGGCCGATTCGCCCCTCGTCGATCAAGCGTTTGGCCATCCGGTGAGACGCGACCCAGGCCAAGGGCCAATTGATCGCCAGGCGGACGTCGGCCGACTGGCACGCGGCGATCATCCGATCGGCCTCGGCCAGTGATCCGGCGAAGGGTTTTTCGACCAACAGGTCGCAGCCGAACGGCGCGATCCGTTCCACCCAATCACCGTGTTTCGAAGCGGCCGGACACAGGATCGCCAAGTCAGCCGGCGTCGAATCAAACAACGTTTGCGGATCGGTATGCACCCTGTCCTGCGGTATCTGGAAGCTCTTCATTGCATCCCGCATGCGTTCGGGATGTTCATCGCAGATCCCCACCAGTTCGACCCCCGGATGCTCGTGCGCCATACGCAACAGGTCACCCATGTGAAAATGATCAAAATTGATTCCAACAACTTTCAGGCGGTCGCTCATGGTCATATCTCCTGGATGACGGTGGGATGTCGTTCGGGGCCGGATTGTAGCTTACCGGGCAATTCAGATGACGGCACTCAGCGCCGAGGCGATCCCACGGACCGAATCGAATCCCTCCAAAGCGGGGCGCGATGACTTGACAAGCGATTGTGCCGCAACGCTAATAGTTAGCAGGCTAACGAATTGTCTCGGCTCCGGAGTCGGCCCGTGTTGGACTATGATTTTGACGAGAGCATCGGTTACTGGCTGACCGTGACGACGCAGCGTTACCACCGCGCGTTCAATGACGCCTTGGTGCCCTACGGAATCACGTTCCGCCAGTCGCAAGTGCTCGGTTGGCTGGCATTGGAAGGCGAGCTTTCGCAGGCCGAGTTGGCCGGCAAGATGATGATCGAGCCGCCGACGTTGGTTCGCATTCTCGATCGGATGGAACGCGACGGGTTGATCCGGCGTCGCCCCTGCCCGACCGATCGTCGCCGCAAGTTGATCGGCGCAACGGCGAAATCGAAACCGGTTTGGGCCAAGATCGTCGAGTGTGCCAAAGGCATTCGCGCACGGGCCACCGATGGATTGACCGATCGACAGCAAGCCACGCTCAAAAAACTACTCGGCCGGGTTCACGAAAACCTGTTGCTGACACCGCCGACGGAGTTGTCCGACCGATAGCTGGCTGCGAATTCCCCACCACCCATGGCGTCGGCATGTTTCCACGTTCCATGACGCATCCAAATTGTCCGAGCTGATGAATATGAAACGCTCTCGTGTCTTTCGAATTGCACTCTTCTTGCTCGCGGTGACTGTCGGCATGCACGACGCGCACGCGCAACAGCCGCCGCCCGCACCGGTGGCCGTCGCCGAAGTGGTGCAGATGGATGTCGCCGCCGGCCAAGCGTTCGTTGCCACCGTGATGCCGCTCAAGCGTGCCGTCGTGGGCAGCGCCGTCGACGGACGCGTGGTCGAACTGGTCGTTCACGAAGGGGAACGCGTCGCGGAGGGCGCGCCACTGGCCAAATTGCTGACCGCGACGATCGAATTGGAACTCGCCGCCGCCGAAGCCGAACTGGATTTGCGAAACCAAGAGCTTGCCGAACTGGAGGCGGGGTCGCGACCCAACGAGATTGAACAAGCCAAGGCAAAGATGTTGGGCGCTAAAGCGGACATGGAGTTCGGCCGGGCGCAATTGACTCGCTTGCAACAGCTGCGGACATCGAATTCCGCATCGCCGGAAGAATATGAACAGGTCAAGGCTCGGGCCAGCCAGTCCGAACAGGTCTACCAGGAGCTCAAGGCCGCATACGATCTGATCGTCGAAGGGCCGCGGCCGGAGCGGATCGCCCAGGCGCGGGCACAGGTCGCTTATCAGCAAGCGATGGTGGATCGCATCAAGGACCGGATCAAAAAATACACTGTCATGTCGCGGTTCGACGGTTACGTGGTCGTCGAGCACGTCGATGAAGGCACATGGGTCACCAGTGGCGACCCGGTGATGGAGGTGGTGGCGTTGGACGAAGTCGAAGTCCTGGCCTACGTCGTCGAGCAACACGCCGCACACATCAAACCGGGGGCGACCGTCCGCGTCGATGTGCCCGCGCTTCCCGACGAGGTCTTCACCGGCGAGATCTCCATTGTCATTCCCCAAGCCGACGCGAAGTCCAGAACCTTTCCCGTCAAGATTCGCGTCAAGAACACGATCACCGACGACGGGCCGTTGCTCAAGGCCGGGATGTATGCCCGCGTCGAATTACCCATCGGCCCGAAACAGAGTGCGATCATGGTTCCCAAGAACGCGTTGGTCTTGGGCGGCCCGCAGCCGTTGGTTTATGTCGTCGATGGCGATCAACGCGGCGGCAGCGTGCGGCCGGTCCCGATCGAGGTCGGCGTCGCGATGCCGAATCTGATCCAAGCCAAAGGTCCGCTCGAAGCGGGGCAGCGGGTTGTCGTGGAAGGCAACGAACGCCTGCGGCCGGGGCAAAGCGTCGTGATCTCACGCGTCGTTGCGTCCCCTTCACAGCCCGCTCGAGCCGACTTAAACGGAGGCAACGAGCATGGCACTGATTGAAGCCTTTGTCAAAAACCCGGTCAAAGTCAGCGTCGCCGTGTTGCTGGTCTCCCTGTTCGGCGTCGTCGCACTGACGCGGATGCCGATGCAATTGACGCCGGAAGTCCAGATCCCCACGATCACCATCGAGACGACTTGGCCGGGGGCGAGCCCGCAAGAGGTCGAGCAAGAAATCACGATGGAGCAGGAGGAACAGCTCAAGAGCGTCGAAGGTGTCACGAAGATGACGTCCGAGAGCGCAGATTCCAAAGGCACCATCACCCTCGAATTCCTGGTCGGCACCAACATGGAAGAGGCCTTGCTGAAGGTTAATAGCCGACTGCAACAGGTGCCCGAGTATCCCGAGGATTCCGACGAACCGGTGATCACGACGGCCAATGCCTCCGACCGGCCGATCGCCTGGTTCATCTTGAGCACGCGGCGCCCGACCGACGAACAGTTCCAGGCATTTGAAGACCGGCATCCCGAATTGGTCGAAAAACTCGCGCCGGCACGCCACGCCCACAATGTGGGACTGGTCATGCTGAGGCTAAGGTTGTTGGCCAAGGAGCACCCCGAGGTCAAGGAACTGTTGCCGCCGGAGGGTCTGGACGTGACCAAGCTGAGACGGTTTGCCGAAGACGAAATCGAAGCCCGGTTTGAACGGGTTCCCGGCGTTTCGCAGTCCAACGTGATCGGCGGATTGGAAGACGAATTGCAAGTCATCGTCGATCCCGAAAAACTGGCCGCCAGGCAGTTGACGTTGGCCGATGTCCGGAACGTCTTGCAGGGTCAAAACAAAGACACGTCGGCGGGAGATTTCTGGGAAGGCAAACGGCGGTGGGTCGTGCGTGCGATGGGCCAATTCCGCAGCCCGGAACAGGTCGAGCAACAGTTGTTGTCGGTCACCAACGGGGCACCCGTCTTCGTCCGCGATGTCGCCAAAGTCGAATTGGGTTACAAGAAGCCCGACGGACTGGTGCGACGATTCGGTGAGTCCAGTATCGCGATCAACTGTTTGCGCGAAACCGATGCCAACGTGTTGGAAGTGATGGACGGCTTACGCGCCGCCAATCAGGACATCGATGAAAATATTTTGAAACCGCGGGGGCTGCAACTGACTCAGGTCTACGACGAAACCGAATACATCTACTCGTCGATCGAGTTGGTGCAACAGAACATCTTCATCGGCGGTGCGTTGACGATGATCGTGTTGATGCTGTTTTTGCACTTGGGCGTGCGGACGATCGTGACGATCCCGTTGATCATCGCAAGCTCGTTGGCGGCGGCCTACCTGTCGCCTTGGTTCTTTTTGATCTGTATCGCGATCATTCTGGTTGCCGGGTTCTGGTTCGCCCGCGGTGCGCTGGTGGTGGCGTTGGCGATCCCGACCAGTATCATCGCATCGTTCCTGGTGCTGGGTGTGCTGGGCCGATCATTGAACGTGATCAGCTTGGCCGGGTTGGCGTTTGCGGTGGGCATGCTGGTCGACAACGCCGTGGTCGTGCTGGAGAACGTCTACCGCCATTTCAAATCGGGCGAATCCGCAGTCACCGCGGCCGTGCGGGGAACCCAAGAGGTTTGGGGCGCGATCGCCGCCTCGACGATCACGACGGTTGCCGTGTTCTTGCCCATCGTGTTTGTCCAGGAAGAAGCCGGGCAACTGTTCCGGGACATCGCATTGGCGATCAGCGCCGCGGTCGCGTTGTCGTTGCTGATCTCGATGTCGGTGATTCCGACCGCGGCCTCGCGGCTGTTTCAGTCCCAACCCGATCGTGACGACCTGTCGGACCCATCCTCGCGGCAAAACACCCATCGCATCACACAATTCATCTTGTGGCCGGTCCATGCGTTGGGCGAAACCTTTGTTCGGGGCACCGTCGGATTCAATGACTGGATCCAACGCGGCGTATTGCGCCGGCTTGGGGTGGCTGCGACGTTGGTTCTGCTGGCAGTGGGAATCAGTTGGTCGTTTTGGCCCAAGGTCGAGTATCTGCCGACCGGAAACCGCAACCTGGTGTTCGGGATTTTGCTGCCGCCGCCGGGATACAACCTGGATCAGTTGACCGCAGCCGGCAAGACCGTCGAAACCGCACTGCGTCCCTACTGGGATGTGGATCCCGAAAGTCCCGAAGCCGCCGCATTGGACTTCCCCGCCATCGGTGACTTTTTCTTTGTCGCCCGCGGACGGCAGGTGTTCATGGGCATTCGGGCCTACGATGGCCAGCGCGCCGGTGAACTCGTTCCGCTGGTGCAACAAGTCGGTGCTTCGATGCCGGGGACCTTTGCCGTCGCCAAGCAATCGAGTCTGTTCGAACAAGGGCTGACCGCCGGACGGACGATCGAGATTGAGATCACCGGACCGGATTTGATCAAGTTGGTCGCGTTGGGGGGACAGACGATCGGCAAGGTCAAGCAGATCATGCCGACCGCTCAGGCACGGCCGATTCCGAGCCTGGATTTGTCCAGCCCGGAAATCCACATCACGCCCAAATTGGTCCAGGCGGCCCAAATGGGTGTCAGCAGTCGTGACCTCGGGTTCTCGGCCAACTGTCTGATCGACGGTGCCTATGCCGGCGATTACTACCTGGATGGAAAGAAAATTGACCTGACGATCATCGGTGAATTGGAATACGCCGACACGACGCAAGAAATTGAAGCGTTGCCGATCGCGACGCCGGCAGGACAATTGATTCCGTTGGCCGCCCTCGCGGATGTCGACTTGGCCAGCGGTCCCGAACAGGTCAATCACCGCGAACGCGTCCGTGCGATCACCATCGAAGTGTCTCCGCCGCCCGAAATCGCGTTGGAAGATGCGATGGCGCAGATCAGACGCGAGATCGTGCAGCCGCTGACCGAAAGCGGTCAACTCGGAGGCGGTTATCAAGTCAACTTGGCCGGCACCGCGGATAAGCTGAGCAAGATGCAGGCGACGTTCCTGGGCCAATGGTCGGGCTGGAATCTTGACAGCTTGATCAGTGTGTTGACCAGCCAGTTTGTGTTGGTGATCCTGATCACGTACCTGCTGATGGCGGCATTGTTCGAATCGTGGTTGTATCCGTTGGTGATTATCTTGACGGTGCCGCTGGGGGCGGTCGGGGGCATCCTGGGGCTCAACCTGTTGAACGTCTATTTGTCGATGACCGGCCAGCTGACGCAGCAACTGGACATCCTGACGATGCTCGGTTTCGTGATCCTGGTCGGTACGGTGGTGAACAATCCGATTCTGATTGTGCACCAGTCGCTCAATCACATGCGTGAGGACGCCATGTCGCCGCGGGTGGCGATTCTGGAGAGCGTACGGACACGGATTCGTCCGATCTTCATGACGACGTTGACCACCGTGCTCGGATTGTTTCCGCTGGTCTTGTTCCCCGGTGCAGGGAGCGAACTGTACCGCGGCCTGGGCAGCGTCGTGCTCGGCGGGCTGTTGGTGTCCACCATCTTCACGCTGGTTTTGGTGCCGACACTGTTCAGTCTGCTGTTGGAAGCCAAGGCCGGTTTGGCGCGACGGCTGTTTGGCAGTCCAGCCCAGACGGCAGGGCAGACGTCACGACCGACGGCGGCGTTGCCAAGTCAGCGGCGAACGGTTCAACTGGTGCAGCCAGGGGAACCGACGAAGCATGACGCTGATTCAGCGCGTGATCTGCCGACCCAAGACCGGGCTCACCAACCCGCTTCATCGGCCCCGGCTTCACAGGACGATCGATAGCCGCCCGCGTTGATGACCATGACAGGAACAGAGACACCACACTGCAATGAATTGCTGTCCGATCAGGACGGTGATTACCGGACCGCCGATGGGAAGAAACGCTGGATCGCAGGGAGTTTTCCGACCGTCAGCTTCTATCGCCAGTTCGCGTGGAACGTTTATCGATCCAGTCGCGTCGCCCGTCAGGGAAAGTATGGAAACCGGCGCTGGAGCGAAACCAGCTTGGAAGTCATGCAAACGCTCGAATCGGTCGGCGTTCGATTCGAAATCACGGGGCTGCGGCATGTGAAAGACTTGGCAACCCCCTGCGTGTTTGTCGGCAACCACATGAGCATGCTGGAGACGATCGTCCTGCCCGCCATCATCCAACCGATTCGCGACGTGACGTTCGTGGTCAAACAAAGCTTGATGGACTATCCGGTGTTTCGCCACATCCTGCGGACACGCAATCCCATCGCTGTCTCACGTGACAACCCACGCGAAGACTTCAAGCGGGTGATGACGGAGGGGGCCGAGCGACTTGCCCAAGGCATCTCGATCGTCGTGTTTCCCCAGACCACCCGTAGCGACACCTTTGATCCGGGGACGTTCAATTCGATCGGCGTCAAGCTGGCGGCTCGGGCCAAGGTCCCGGTCGTGCCGATCGCCTTGCAGACCGATGCGTGGGGCAACGGCAAATGGTTCAAGGACCTCGGTCCGATCGACCCGCAAAAGAAAGTGCGATTCGCGTTCGGAGAACCGATCACCATCGAAGGCCGCGGCGACCGGCAGCAACAAGCCGTGATCGACTTTATCGCGTCCAAGTTGGACCAATGGAACGCCGGCACGTAGGACGAACAGCCGCTTCCGCGACGACCTGAGTGACCGAGGGGGCGGGGCAAACAGATGGGGCAAAGCTAGGTTGGCTGCAAAAAAGAGTTGGTCAAAATATGAGTTGGTCAAAATATGGAATGGTCAAAGGATGGGTGGGGCTAAACATGCGAGTGTCACCAGTCGCCTCTCCCCCACTGTCTTCATTTTTTGACCAACCCATTTTTTGACCCCTTCCGTCCCACCATTCCGCAAGCCCAGGCCCTCGTGCGACCCCCGGCCTGACGAAGCGGACCGACAACGGCTATGGCGGATTCAGTTCTCTCGCCATTTCCATGTCGCGGCGTGAGGCTTCGACGTCCTCGTTGCTGTTGTGGGCTTCGCTCCTGAGTGTATACAGATACGACAGACTTCGACGTTGGATGTCGCGCCATTGGGGTGTGCTCGTTGGTGGCGCGGCCTCTTCGATTTCGATTGCGCGGGTGAGATGAAAGATGGCGGAATCCATGTCGATGCCTTGCTGCAAAAATGCCCGCCCCAGCAAGCCGAACACATAGGAGTCCTCTTCTTCATTCATGATCTGATCATCCAGAATCGCAATGGCTTCCGTGTATTCTTCCGCGTCGATCAGCAGGCTGGCGAGATTTCTGGAGTGATCCGGATGCAAGGAGACGGTTTTTCGAGCGTCCTTGATGGCCCGTTCAAGGTGGCGTCGATCGTCGGATGAATGAAACCAATCGCGATAACAGTCCGACCGCATGTCCAGCAACGACGCCCGCTCGTCGTCGTCGCTCACCCGCTCCATCGCATCATCAAAATCGTTCACCGCCTCGTCGAAGCGGTCATGGATTTGGAAGAACAAAGCTCGCGCCTGCAACGTCTCGACACATCGGTCGATGCTCACCGCTCGATCGTAGTTCTGCTTGGCCAAGTCCGTGTCACCGTCGCGATCTTGGATTTTCGCGAGTTGGATCAAGGCATCGGGCGAATCGGGATCTGCGGCCAAGGCCTGTTCGACCGCTCGCTTGCCGGCGTCGGCATCACCGGAAAGTTCACCGAGTTTTAACAGCGGTGCGGGGTTGTCGGGGTCGATGCGGTTGGCGATATCAAAGTAGTCCATCGCTTCGCGTCGGTGACGTTCGGCTTCGTCAGAGTTGCCGGCGTTTTCTGCCATTCGCATCATCGCCACTGCGGTGGCCCCGGTGCTGACATAGCCATCCGACCACGCTCGAGCATCGCGCGTCATGTCGTTCAGTGGTATCTCCGGCGGAGCGACAAGGCGTGTGTGGGTCACTGTCGCAAGGTGTCGGCCTGCGACGGCGACCAATCGACAAGCCTGTTCGGTCGATTCACAGCGGTCGGTCGTCAGTAATGGGATCGACCGGTCGCCGACAACCAATTGGAGCTCGACGGAGTTCTGGTTCGGCTCGGGCAATGGCGTGATGCGGAGTTCTGTCAGTTGATCCAACGGAAAGGTTTCTTGGGAGCGGTTTCGGCGATGGACAATGGTGTTTTGCGTCCAGTCAACCACCGTCTCGACTTCCGGCAAGAGCAACTCAATGGCCAGCACCAAGGCGGCGTAACACACTGCCAGCACGGCTGCGATGACGCCACCGAATATCAGCCCCGTCATGCCTGCGCCGTTGATCGTGCCCACGACGCCACTGCAGGCGATCAGGCCCACCAGCAAAACGGCAATGACGACCGACGCTGCGCCCAGCGGAAATGCTTTGATCGTGACGACCGACACCCGCACGCCTGGCCGCCAATCCGTCGGCAATTGCTGCATTTGCGAAGTCTCGAAATCAGGGGCAATGATCACTTGATGCGCCATCACTCGTCCTCCTCATTGTCGTGCACTGCACCCCCCACACACCGCGCCCCTTCACACAGCATACCACCCTGTCCGCCGGCCCGTCACAGTCCGCCACACGCTCGCAATTACCCAGTTTGCCAAAAAGGTGTCGGACACCTTTTGCGAACAGGGACGTCTGTGATGCGTTAAACTGGGGATTCCGACGTGACCCTCTCGTCTCCTCCTTTTCGTGCATTGAGTCAGCGTGATGGATGTCTTTGAATCGGATACTCCCAGCCTGTGTGATCGCTGTTTGAGGGAACTGGTCGGTGGTCGGGGCGAGTTTTACGAAATCGACATCCAGGCCACCGTCGATTCGTCGCCTCCCATCCTGGACTCCCCCTCGACGCTCGATCGTGAGGAGATGGATGCTCAATGGGGCAAGGTCATCGAGCAGCTCGAATTGACGCCACAGGTCGATGCCGAGAACCAGGTGCACTGTCGCCGGCGACTGCTGCTGTGTTCGCCCTGCTTTCAGGTCTGGATTGAAAACCCCGCCGGCGGCGATTGAGCGGCCTGTTGATGCAATCGATCTTGCCGTCCGGGGCTGGCGAGCCTATTTAGGGGGCTGCGGAGTTTCACGACACGCGAAACGTTTTGACTGCAAACAGAATGGAATCTGGGAATGAATCGAGTGCTGCCCTTCTTGGTGACAGGGTTTATCTGGCTGATACGAACCACGTGCCGCGTCCGCGCGGTCAATGATTCTCGAGATCGGCTTCGCGCGGCCGGACAGCCGTATCTCTATGCCGGCTTGCACGGCCAGCAGATCGCCATGGTGGTCCACGCCGAAAAGGGCGCGGGCGCGTTGGTGTCACGCAGCAAAGACGGCGATTTGATCGCCCGGACGCTTGAGAAGACCGGGGTGATTCCGATTCGCGGCAGCAGCGGTGCGAGCCGCAAAGGCGGTGTCACGGCGTTGCGGGCGCTGGTCGCCCATGTCTCCAGCGGCCGGCCGGCGTGTGTGGCCGTTGACGGGCCGAAAGGGCCACGCGGGATCGCCAGTCCCGGAATCGCGATGTTGTCGCAGAAAACAGGGGCTCCGGTCTTGCCGATGTCGCTGATTCCCACCAAGCGGATCGTGTTGTCACGGACCTGGGATCGCACCCAGATTCCGCTTCCGTTTTGCCGCATCGACGGAATCTTCGGCGATCCGATGTACCCGCGTGACGGAGAGTCCGTCGCGGAGTTCACCCAGAGAATCCAGGACGAGCTGTTGCGTCTGGAGGCAGCCTACGATCCGAGCGAAGCCGCAAAGACTCACGCCGCGTTGCAGCAGGTGTTGGCTGAGAAACGCGAGTCGATGAAACGGGCGGCGTAGTCAAGGCGTTACTTGCCGTCCAGATCCCAAGCGTCGAGCCAGATTGTTTTTTCGGCTTTCATGCCGAAGTCTTTTTCCAACCGTTCGGCCATGTCGGCCAAGTGACCGGCACCGTAGAACACGGCCAGGGTTTGCTTGCCCGCAGCCAGTTCTTCGCGCAACACTTGAAACGCTTTGGCATTGCGTCCCTTGATCAGCGTGTTCTCGCCGTTGGCATCGTTGAGCCCCGCCGTGACAGCTTCCATGTCGATCAACTGATTGGCCATCGCGTTTTTCATTGCGGTCGAGCGGTCTTGGCTGAACAATGCCATCAGTACGCCGAGGTCGCCACCGCTTTTCGATTGCGTCGCCAAACCGGCGCCCATCATTCGGGCAATCATCTTCAGCACGCTGTCACCGCGTCGCTGCAGATCCTCGCTGAACTCTTCGGGGCTCATGTCGGCGTGTCGGAAATTGGTCGCCATGTAGTCGATCAATTCAAGCTGGTATTCCAGTTTCAGCATGTCCTTCATGCCGGTTTGCATCGACGCGACCAGCGATCGGCGTTCCTTCAAGTCTTCGGGCCGGATCCGGGTGCCGTCCGGGGCAACCAGCTCGTACAGCACCGAATCGTATTTCGACAGCCGTTGATTCAGGTCCACGTAGTATTCTTTTTCGCCGATGTGGACGACGCCCACCAAGTCGACGATCGCACCGTCGTAGCGCGTGCCGGGCTTGCCGCGATAGCGAACGATCGCGGTCTGCAACGCGACTTTGCGGCCGTTTTCGTCTTTCTTGATCCGCAGATAGGCCGCTTCGGGTGATTCCGTTTCCGACGTCTCGGCTTGGGCCTTGGGTTGGGCCTCCGCCGTTGCCGGTTGAGCGACAGTGGTGGCCGCTTCAAGAAACAGGTTGGCCAGCGCGAGGACGACAAGCAGGGCGAAGAGGAACAAACGCATAGGGGGGTGCCTGGGTTGGAGGCGATTTGTAGCTCGATTCTCACAATCGACAAGCTCGTTGAGCACAAACGAACCTACCGTAGCATAGCGCTCAATCCAGATCGCGGCAACTTGAACTACACCACCGTTGTGAGCAAACTGGCTGGTTGGGCAGAAGTGATTCGGCGTGCGCGGCCGATTCTTGGCGTCCCCATCGCGTCGTTGACTATGGTTGCCGAGGATTCGTCAACCGCTTAGAAAGGGAGCGGGCGTCGATCGAATGTAGTCCAGCCACGGGCTGAGAAAGGAAGTCATGGAATTCATTGAACTGACCGGAAAAACGTTGCTTGATGTGATCAACGAGGGGGAAGTCGATTTCAACGAACTGCGTCAAGCGGGCGTGACGAGCGACTCGATCATCCGGATCAATCGATTCGGTGAAATCGAACTTCGCAACAAAGGCGAATGGACACTCGTGGGGGGGCTGATCGGCAATTTTGAGGAACGTCTTCAGAAACTGACCGGGCTCGATTGGGTCTAGTGCTGCGTCAGCTTTTTGATGGATAGCCCGGGAAAATAGCTGGATTGCTGCGTCAAGGTTGAACGTCGCCGGCGCACTCGCCGAGCACCCGCATCCACTGTCGCATCTTGTCGGGGCTCAGTGTTCCGGTTCGATCACCGTCACAGACAGCTCCACGGACGGCGAAGCAATTAGGCCGAAATTCGGGGGGCGGAATCAGCTCGGCGATTCCGCTGACGTGCCCCAACGTGATCGAACCGGCTAGCGACCACCACAGTTGCCGCCGGTAGGCTTGGCGGCCGAAATTCGATAGCCGCTGGGCAGTCATCAGGTCGATCGACGAGCGGCCGTTCTTTTCGAACGTATCGAGCAGAATGCGTCGAAAACCATGGCGGGCGGCCAGATCCAGGATCGCTTCGGCCGGCAGACAGTCGGCGGACCGATGGTCGGCATAAGCGACCGCGACCAATTCCACCGGGTCGGGGATCCGTTTTTCGACGGCCTCCCACATGCCCCTGATCTGGTCAGGCTTGTTGCACCCACTCGGGCCGGCTTTGGCAAAGGCGAATTGGGGCGGGACTTGATCGGCCAGCCCCACCGCCTGATCGGATTCCCCCAGCGCTGCCGATAACATGGGGGCGTCCTTGCCGGCGGTCGACCAGCAGGCAGTTTGGCGGGCGAGCTGTTGCCAGATTTGGACGCCAACGGGAGCCAAAGCGCCGCGGTCAGGTTCCTTGAGGTCCAGAATATCGACATCGAATTCGACCGCTCGCGTCGCCTCGACCAGATCACGCACGCTGACCAGCCATTGAGGTTTCGCGATCGCGGGAGGCGTTTTCACGGGGTCCCGGAGTCGGCTCGATGGTGCGTTCAGTGGTGCGTTCGGTGGCATGCAGGATGGTCGTGCGGGTGCCGGGCGGTTAGAGTGATGGCCGAAAAGAAAGAACGTCGGGGGTGGCCAGTGGGGCAACCCGGGGCGACCGTCCCTCCCATTTTGATGCAGAGAGTCTAACGACCCTTGGAATACGAATCGATCAGTGCGATCGACGATCTTCGTCAATTCTGTGATGAACTGGCTGATGCGCCGATCATTGCCTTCGACACCGAGTTTGTTTCCGAAGACCGTTATCGACCCCAGTTGTGTTTGATTCAAGTCGCTGCCGGAGACCGGTTGGCGATCATCGATCCCTTGGCGATGCACACCACCGCCCCGTTCTGGGATCTGCTGGTCCAGCCCGGACGAACGGTGATCGCCCACGCGGCGCGTGAGGAATGTCGGTTCTGTTACCAGTTCACCAATCAGCCGATCGCGGGGCTCTTTGACACGCAATTGGCGGCCGGATTTAGCGGCATGGAGTTCCCCATTTCGCTCGGCAATCTGGTCAATCGGTTGACCGGCAAAACGCTTGCCAAGGGGGAGTCTCGCACCAATTGGCGGCATCGGCCGCTCTCGCGTGACCAGCTGAATTATGCCTTGCAAGACGTGACCGACCTGGAAGCGATGTATTGGATGCAGCGCGACGCGATCGAAAAGCTCAATCGCCGTGCCTGGTTGGAGGAGGAAACCGAGATCCGCCAACAGAAAGTCATTCAACACGAAACCAGCGAAAACTGGCGGCGCGTCAGCGGATGTGCCGGGATGACGCCGCGGCAACTGGAAATCATCCGCCACCTCTGGCGTTGGCGTGACCAACGCGCCGCGACGCTCGATCGGCCGGTGCGACGCGTGATGCGTGACGATCTGATGGTCGAACTCGCCAAACGCGGATCGGCCGAGATCAAAAAAATCCGCAACATCCGCGGCATGGATTGGCGCGGTTACAGTGCACACTATGACGACATCTCCGCAGCGATCCAGGCCGCGCTTGAGGTGCCCGACGACCAACTCCCGCGGCGGACCCGGAAATCACGCGGTGTCATTTCCCCGATGCTTAGCCAGTTTCTATCGACGTCCATGGCCTGCATCAGTCGTCAGAACAAACTGGCCCCGTCGATCGTCGGCAACGCCGACGACGTCAAGGAAGTGCTCGGTTTTGAATTGGACCCCAAGGAAGGCGACAAGATACCCTCGTTGCTGACCGGATGGCGCGGCGAGATTGTTGGAAAGACCTTTCGAAAGCTGCTCAGCGGTCACGCGGCCATCCGTGTCGCGGACGTCCGCAAAGAACAGCCGCTAGAATTCGTCGAGCTGGATTGATTTGAACGAAGAAACGCCACCCCCTGAAGACGTCCCGGACGATTTCTTGTTCGTCTGGGCGTGCGGATTCGAGCTCGCCATCGGTCTGGCCGGGCTGCTGCTCGCGTGGTTTCTCGGTGTCGATGCCCGTGCGTACTTGGGGCGGATCGACAAACTGGCGTGGAAAAGCGTGGCCATCGAATTGGGGATCGGTGCACTGGCGTCCATCCCGATGTTGGTTGCCATTTCGCTGCTGATGAAAATTCCGCACGAAGCGATCGACGCCCTCAAACGACTCAGCGATGCACCGACGATGAAGGCCTTGTTGTCGCTCTCTCCCGCAGAGTTGTTGACGGTCAGCATCTGTGCGGGCATCGGTGAAGAACTCGCCTTTCGCGGTTGCCTGTTGCCTTGGTTGACCGCGGTGCAGGACGCGACCGGCCAGATCGACAACCCGTTCCAAGTCGGGGATAGTTTTAGCGTGGCTGTTCCGGGGGTGCTCGTCGCGGCAGTCCTGGTCTCCTCGATCGGTTTCGGTTTGTTGCATCCGATCACCAAGCTCTACGTCTTCATCGCGTCCTTGATGGGCGTTTATTTTGCCGCGCTGATGATCGCGACCGATAGCTTGCTCGTCCCGATCGTCGCGCACGCGGTCTACGATGCGGCACAGTTCCTGATCGCCAAACGCGAGATCGAGGCCGAGGCGGCGGGGGCGTAACGCCGCCTGCTCGTTCCAAGGCTTCAGCCGATTGTATCGGTGACGGATTTGATCGTAGCGGAAGGCGCCAAGACTTTAGCAGCGTGAGCCCTCTCTGGCGTTGGCTTGCTGCGCAAACGCCGTCTCTCCCAGAGGGAGAGAATCTAAATTGGTTGCCAAAAGCTGCCGATATACAATCGATGTCCCGAGCGATCCACGACACGTATGAATCGCCCGTTGCTTAGACGTCCAGGTTTCGGACGTCCAGGGCGTGCTTCTCGATGAATTCGCGTCGCGGTTCGACTTTGTCGCCCATCAGCAGGCGGAACATTTCATCGGCCGCCCCGGCGTCTTTCATGTTCACTTTGATCAGCGTTCGGTTGGCCGGATCGAGCGTCGTTTCGCGAAGCTCTTCGGCGTTCATTTCGCCCAGCCCTTTAAAGCGAGTCACTTGCAGCCCCTTTTCACCGGCCGCCCGGACTTCGGGCAGCAGGTCACGCAGGTCGACCATCGGGCGGCGGGTGTCTTCGCCGCGGACCAATTCGAAGCGTGGGGTGGTCATGCCGGTTCGATCGGCCGGAATCAGGTCTTCGAGTGAGAACCCGAGTTCGGAAAGTTCTTTCAGTCCGCTGTTGATCGTGCGGACTTCGTGCAGCTCAGCCAGGTGGGCGATCGTCTTGGTCGGCTCGCTACTGGCCGCTTGCGACGAGGCATCGGTCGTGCCGTCGGCGCCCTCGGCCGCTTCGTCGATTTCTTCGGCGGCCGCCTCGTCATCCAGGACCAGGTTGTGCTGGTTGAGATGCGTTTCGACTTCGTCGGTGCTGTGGAACCAGTGTTCCTCGTTCCCGTAGGTCAGCAACCACGAGGGCAGTTTGTTGGTGACCGGATCGATCCGCACGGCGTGGACGCGCAAGCTGACGCCACGACGCTCCAGGGCCACGATCGCGTCTTCCATCGAGGCCAGTGAACCGCACAGCTTTCGCATGTCCTCGCCTTCGATCCGTCGCCCGTCTTCGGCTTCGAAGACGGTGTCGTTGAGACCGCGATCGAGCAACTGACCCTTCATTTCTTCGTCGGTCTGGACGTAGTAGCGGCTGCGTCCGTGGGTGACGCGGAACAGCGGCGGCTGTGCGACATAGACGTGCCCGTCGGCAACCAGTTGGTACATCTGGCGATAGAAGAAGCACAGCAACAAGGTGCGGATATGGCTGCCGTCGACGTCGGCGTCAGTCATGATCACGACCTTGTTGTAACGCCGCTTGGAGATGTCTTGGTCGGCGCCGATGCCCGTTCCGATCGCTTGGATCATCGAACGGACTTCTTCGTTGGCCAACACCTTGTCTTCGCGACTCTTGTAGGCGTTGATGATCTTACCACGCAGCGGCAGAATCGCTTGGAAGTCGCGCATTCGCCCGCCTTCGGCTGAACCGCCTGCCGAATCACCTTCGACCAGGTACAGTTCGCAGCGTTCCATCTGCTTGCTGATGCAATCGCGCAGCTTGCCAGGCAATCCGCCACCGCCGAGCGCGTCTTTTCGTTTTCGCAGCAAGTCCTTGGCCTTGCGAGCCGCCTCGCGAGCTTCCGAGGCGAGCAATCCCTTGCGCACGATCGACTTGGCGACGCGAGGGTTCTCTTCCAGGTACTTCGACAGCTGCTCGCCGACGCCGGCGTTGATGATGCCTTCGACTTCGCTGTTGCCGAGTTTGGTTTTCGTTTGGCCTTCGAACTGGGGATGCGGCACACGAACGCTGATCACCGCCGTGATACCTTCGCGGATGTCGTCCCCACCCAACGCGGTGTTCTTCAGCAGGTTTTCTTTCTTGCCGTAGTTGTTCAGTGTCCGCGTCAGTGCCGAACGAAATCCGGAGACGTGCGTTCCACCTTCGATCGTGTGGATGTTGTTGACGTAGGACTGAACGTTTTCGGTGTATTCGGTGCTGTACTGGAGTGCGATTTCGAATTGGCAGCCGTCTTTTTCACCGACGATCGAAATCACATCGCTGTGCAGCGGGTCGCTGGCGCGGTTGAGGTGTTCGACGAATTCGGTGATCCCGCGTTCGTATTTGAAATCGCCACCCTCGCCGTTGCGTTCGTCCAAGAACGTGATGCGAACACCGCTGTTGAGGAACGCGAGTTCTTGCAGGCGTTTGTAGAGAGTGTCGAAGTTAAATTTGGTGACCGAAAAGATCTGCGCATCGGCCTTGAAGGTGGTCCTGGTGCCCGTCTTGCTGGTCGTGCGTCCTTTTTTGACCGGACCGGTCGCAACGCCGCGCTCGTACTCTTGGCTCCACGTGAATCCGTCTCGGCTGACTTCGGCTTCGGCCCACTGGCTGAGGAAGTTGACGACGGTGACGCCGACGCCGTGCAGGCCGCCGGAGGTTTGGTAGGCACCTTTTTCGAACTTGCCACCGAATTTGAGGACCGTCATCACCCCCTCGAGCGTGCTGACTTCGCGATCCAGTTCGGCCGAAAGCTCTTGGTGCTTGGTCACCGGAATGCCGCGACCGTCGTCCTCGACCGTCACGCTGCCGTCGGTGTGGACGATCACGGAGACCTTGCTGGCAAAGCCCGCCATCGCTTCATCGATCGAATTGTCGACGACTTCGTAGACCAGGTGGTGCAGCCCGCGTGTCGCGGTGTCGCCGATGTACATCCCCGGGCGTTTTCGGACGTGATCCAAGTCCGAAAGGTGCTTGAGGTCTTCGTCGGTGTATTTCTGGTTCGCGGCGGGAATCGAGGAAACCGGCACGTCGGGGCCGCGTTCCTGGGCGTCCATTTCTTCCTGGGAGCCTTTTTCCTGCGCGCTCTGATCGGGCGAGTCTGGGGCGTCAGATTCCGGGAGATCCGAAGAGGGGGCGTCGCTCATTGAGACCTGAAACGGGGCGTAAAAGTAGGCCGCATTTCGAGGGATGGTTCCCAATCCTGGTCATCCCAGAACCGCCTGCGGCAGAAGGCGGAATTCTACCATTTCCCGGCGACTTTCGCGAGGCGGTTGGATCTCTCGAAAGGCCGCAACGGAGGGCCTGATCGGACGTCGGTCGCCTCCCTTCTAAGCCCTTTAAATTGTGGGAATTACCTCGTTTTTCACTGCTTTGGGGAGTCCTACACGCGTTCGATCCGCTGCCTCCTTGCCCCGCCGCGTTCACCTTGCGGCGGCGAATGCCTCTACAGTTCCGGCCGATCGCGTGATTTGCCGGACGTCGCAAACGAGCTTCGATAGTTTTTTAAGTCTCGCCGACGCTGTCATTGCCGTGACGAGTGTCCGCGAGCAGCGAAATTAGCGATTCTGAGATAGGATGGTCCTCAAGTGGAGCCGAAAAAATCCAGTCCGAACTTGACGTGTCTTGGTCGCTACCGACCGTGTTAGTGGTGCCTGGGGCGGATTGGCTGATTGTAGAATTTGCTGCTGCAAAAGAGTTTTTCGCCGCAGGCTGCAGCGACGATTCGTCGTCTTCCCCCTCCTCATCGGGCGATGATGAAAAAGCGGCGATCGGGGGAGGACTGGCTACTACATCGATGTTGATCGTGCCGAGGGTGAGATCGGATCCACCACCGGTGCCCGTGTTGCCGCCGTCGTTGACCTTGACCGTAAGCAAGTCTTGGTTGTCTCCGAGTAATCCGAACAGCGGCAACAGTGAAATGTTGGCAGGCGCGTCGAAGTAGGTGTTAAGGTCATCCACCGTTCCTTCCAGGGTAACCGCATTGGTACCACTACCCGACGCAGTCACTCCCCCGCCCGCCAACACGGTCAGCGGGCTTAGCGATGATTCGATGGTGACACGCAAGGTTCCACCCGCGGCGTCCACATCGACCAGTTGGATCGTCCCGATATCAAGACTCGAGAGCAAACCGCTCACTACATTCAAATCTGATGGGAGCGTGCCGACGTTGACCGGGTCATCGTTGACCTCAGCGATGTCCAGGTTGACCGACGCCAGTGTGACGTCACTGCTGCTGCCACTGCCGGTGTTCCCGTTGTCGTTGACGGTCACACTCAGCAGCGTCGCATCGTTGCCGGCCGCGTTGAGCGCCCCGAGAAAACCGATGTTTGTCGGGACATCGAGGTAACTGTTGAGCTCCGTTAGCGTTCCGGTCAGGGTTGCCGTCCCGGTGCCGTTGCCCGTCAGGATGACGGACGGATCGACAGCCAGTTGCAAGGTTCCACTCGCGACACTGATGGTCACCGTCAGATCGCTCGTCCCGGCGTCGACGTCCGCGATTTCGAGCCCGCTCAAATTGAGTGCGCTGAGTAAATCTTCGGTCACGCTTAAGTCAGAAAGAGTCGCGCCGACGTTGGTCGGGGCATCGTTGACCGCAGCGATGTCCAGGTTGACCGACGCCAGTGTGACGTCACTTCCACTGCCACTGCCGGTGTTCCCATTGTCGTTGACGGTCACACTCAGCAGCGTCGCATCGTTGCCGGCGGCGTTGAGTGCCCCGAGAAAACCGATGTTTGTCGGGACATCAAGGTAACTGTTGAGCTCCGCTAGCGTTCCGGTCAAGGTTGCCGTCCCGGTCCCATTTCCGGTTAGGACGACGGACGGATCGACAACCAGTTGCAACGTTCCGCTCGCGACACTGATGGTCACCGTCAGATCGCTGGTCCCGGCGTCGACGTCCGCGATTTCGAGCCCGCTCAAATTAAGTGCGCTGAGTAAATCTTCGGTGACGCTTAAGTCAGAAAGAGTCGCGCCGACGTTGGTCGGGGCATCGTTGACCGCAGCGATGTCCAGGTTGACCGACGCCAGTGTGACGTCACTGCTGCTGCCACTGCCGGTGTTCCCATTGTCGTTGACGGTCACACTCAGCAGCGTCGCGTCGTTGCCGGAGGCGTCGCGCGCGCCAAGGAAGCTGATGTTGGTAGGGAGATCGAGGTAGTTATTGAGTTCGGTCAACGTTCCGGTCAACGTTGCTGTGTCGGTACCATTTCCTGTCAGAAGGATGGATGGGGCGACGGCCAATTGCAATGTTCCGCTGGCGACGCTGACGGTAACCGTCAAGTCGTTGGTCCCGGCGTCGACGTCCGCGATTTCGAGCCCGCTCAAGTCAAGCAAACTGAGTGTGTCTTCGGTGATGTTCAGGTCCGAAAGTGTGGATCCGATGTTGGTTGGATCATCGTTGACCGCCGAGATGTCCAGGTTGACCGATGCGAGGGTGACATCGCTGCCAGTACCGCTGCCGGTATTCCCATTGTCATTGACGGTGACGCTCAGCAACGTTGCGTCATTGCCGGCGGCGTTGAGTGCGCCGAGGAATTGGACGTTTGTCGGAACGTCGAGATAACTGTTCAGCTCGGTCAACGTCCCGGTCAACGTTGCCGTCCCGGTGCCGTTGCCGGTCAGGACGACGGATGGATCGACGACCAGTTGCAACGTACCGCTGCCGACACTGACCGTGACGGTCAGGTCGTTCGTGCCGGCATCCACATCGGCAATATGCAGGCCGCTCAAGTTAAGTGGGCTGAGCACGTCTTCGGTGACGTTTAGGTCTGAAAGTGTGGATCCGGCATTGGTGGGGGCGTCGTTGACCGCCGAGATGTCCAGGTTGACCGATGCGAGGGTGACATCGCTGCCAGTGCCGCTGCCGGTATTCCCATTGTCATTGACGGTGACGCTCAGCAGCGTTGCATCGTTGCCGGCGGCGTTGAGTGCCCCAAGGAAATGGATGTTCGTCGGAACGTCGAGGTAACTGTTCAGTTCGGTCAACGTCCCGGTCAACGTTGCCGTCCCGGTGCCGTTGCCGGTCAGGACGACGGATGGATCGACGACCAGTTGCAACGTTCCGCTGGCGACACTGACCGTGACGGTCAGGTCGTTCGTGCCGGCATCCACATCGGCAATTTGCAAGCCGCTCAAGTTAAGTGGGCTGAGCACGTCTTCGGTGACGTTTAGGTCTGAAAGTGTGGATCCGGCATTGGTGGGGGCGTCGTTGACCGCCGAGATGTCCAGGTTGACCGATGCGAGGGTGACATCGCTGCCAGTGCCGCTGCCGGTATTCCCATTGTCATTGACGGTGACGCTCAGCAGCGTTGCGTCGTTGCCGGCGGCGTTGAGTGCCCCAAGAAAATGGATGTTCGTCGGAACGTCGAGGTAACTGTTCAGTTCGGTCAAGGTTCCGGTCAACGTTGCCGTCCCGGTTCCATTGCCAGTCAGGACGACGGATGGATCGACGACCAGTTGCAACGTTCCGCTGGCGACACTGACCGTGACGGTCAGGTCGTTCGTGCCGGCATCCACATCGGCAATTTGCAAGCCGCTCAAGTTAAGTGGGCTGAGCACGTCTTCAGTGACGTTCAGGTCTGAAAGTGTGGATCCGGCATTGGTGGGGGGATCGTTCACGGCGGAGATGTCTAGGTTGACCGATGCGAGAGTGACGTCGCTGCCGCTACCGCTGCCGGTGTTTCCATTATCGTTGACGGTCACACTGAGCAGCGTTGCGTCGTTGCCAGCGGCGTTGAGCGTCCCTAGGAAACTGATGTTTGTCGGCGCGTCAAGGTAGCTGTTCAGTTCGGTCAAGGTTCCGGTCAACGTCGCCGTCCCGGTTCCATTGCCAGTCAGGACGACGGATGGATCGACGACCAGTTGCAACGTTCCGCTGGCGACACTGACCGTGACGGTCAGGTCGTCGGTGCCGGCATCCACATCGGCAATATGCAGGCCGCTCAAGTCAAGTGGGCTGAGCACGTCTTCGGTGACGTTTAGGTCTGAAAGTGTGGATCCGGCATTGGTGGGGGCGTCGTTGACGGCCGAAATGTCCAGGTTGACCGATGCGAGGGTGACATCGCTGCCGCTACCGCTGCCGGTGTTTCCATTATCGTTGACGGTCACACTGAGCAGCGTTGCGTCGTTGCCAGCGGCGTTGAGCGTCCCTAGGAAACTGATGTTCGTCGGAGCGTCGAGGTAACTGTTCAGTTCGGTCAAGGTTCCGGTCAACGTCGCCGTCCCGGTTCCATTGCCAGTCAGGACGACGGATGGATCGACGACCAGTTGCAACGTTCCGCTGGCGACACTGACCGTGACGGTCAGGTCGTTCGTGCCGGCATCCACATCGGCAATATGCAGGCCGCTCAAGTTAAGCGGGCTGAGCACGTCTTCAGTGACGTTCAGGTCTGAAAGTGTGGATCCGGCATTGGTGGGGGGATCGTTCACGGCGGAGATGTCTAGGTTGACCGATGCGAGGGTGACATCGCTGCCGCTGCCACTGCCGGTGTTTCCATTATCGTTGACGGTCACACTGAGCAGCGTTGCGTCGTTGCCGGCGGCGTTGAGTGCCCCAAGGAAATGGATGTTCGTCGGAACGTCGAGGTAACTGTTCAGTTCGGTCAAGGTTCCGGTTAACGTCGCCGTCCCGGTTCCATTGCCAGTCAGGACGACGGACGGATCGACGACCAGTTGCAACGTTCCGCTGGCGACACTGACCGTGACGGTCAGGTCGTTCGTGCCGGCATCCACATCGGCAATTTGCAAGCCGCTCAAGTTAAGCGGGCTGAGCACGTCTTCAGTGACGTTCAGGTCTGAAAGTGTGGATCCGGCATTGGTGGGGGCGTCGTTGACGGCCGAAATGTCCAGGTTGACCGATGCGAGGGTGACATCGCTGCCGCTACCGCTGCCGGTGTTTCCATTATCGTTGACGGTCACACTGAGCAGCGTTGCGTCGTTGCCGGCGGCGTTGAGCGCCCCAAGGAAATGGATGTTCGTCGGAACGTCGAGGTAACTGTTCAGTTCGGTCAAGGTTCCGGTCAACGTCGCCGTCCCGGTTCCATTGCCAGTCAGGACGACGGACGGATCAACGACCAGTTGCAGGGTTCCATTGGCCACACTGATGGTAACGGTCAGGTCGTTGGTCGCCACATCGACGTCTGCAATCTCCAGCCCGCTCAGATTCAGCGGGCTCAGCAAGTCTTCAATGACGTTCAGATCGGTTAGCAATGCACCGACATTGGTTGGAGCATCGTTGACCGCCGCAATGTCTAGGTTGATCGAAGCCAAAGCGACATCGTCGCCACCACCGTTTCCGGAGTTGCCTCCATCGTTGATCGTGACCGTCAGCAGGTCGGCATCGTCACCGAACAGATTGAGTCCGCCGAGGTAGTTCAGGTTTAACGGGTTGTCCAAGTATGCATTGAGGTCATTCAGCGAGCCGACAAGCGTGGCCGTTCCGGTACCGTTTCCGAGGATGTCAATGGTAGGTACGCCGGTGAGAAGGAGTGAGCCGTCTTCGACACTCAATGTCAGTTGGTGGTTGCTGACCGGAGCGTCCGGGTCGACAAGATTCAGCACGCTGAGGTTGATCGGGCTTGCCATGTCCTCGGTGACGGCCGCGTCCGAAAAAGTCCCGCCGTCGTTGTACGGGTCGTCGTTGACAGCCGAGACATTGACAATGAAGTCGAACTCGACGGTCATTGCCCCGTTCTCTCCGCCATCGGCCAGGGCGAGGCGGACGAGATCCGACGCCGTTTCCGAGCCGTCATGTCGATAGGTCACACGCCCGTTATTGACGTCGTCTTGGGTAAATGAGCTGATGGGGGTCAGTGGGATCGCCGTGAATTCGAAGTGTCCATTGGAGGGGCCCGATAGGATGCTGTAGTGGATTCCGGAACCTTCATCATCGGGATCGTTTTCATCCAAGTTGGTCGCATTGATTACGACGGTGTCGCCTTCGTCGACTGTAGCGGGGTTGTTGGTCGCAAGTGCCGGCGGATCGTTGACTGCATTGATGGTCACATCGGCCGACCCGATGACCACCAGATTATCCAAGTCGACCACCGAGGCGGTGATGGAATCGATTTTGTTTCCGTAGAGGTTGTTTGCGCCCAGGTATTCGATGCGATTGGGCTGATCGAGGAGGGCATTCAGGTCGTCAACGGTTCCAGAGAGCGAGAGTTTATTTGTATGGCTGCCGCTGACGATGACGCCGTTGCCGGAGACGGCAGCGAGAGTGCCGGAGCCGGCGGACAATTGCAGCGTCAGCGGGTCGTCATCGTCGTCCACCAAAGACAAGCTTCCCCAGTCGATGTAGGTCGGGACGTCTTCAGTCACGAGGAATTCACTCGGTAGTCCACCGGCATTGCGAGGCAGGTCGTTGGTGCGCTCGATGGACACCAGCGCCGCGACGGTCGGCCCGTCGGATCCACCGTCGTTGACCGTGAATTCGATACGTCGCTCGGTCGTGTTCGGGTTTTCGGAGGTGTTGTAGTAGCCCACCGCATCGATTGCCTGTTCGTAGGATGCCAGTGACGCGGTACCTCGAAGCACAATTCGTTGAGAATTAGAGCTCGAATCGACGATGATGTCCGGCGAGAGCATTCCGGCGAGCGTCAGGCCTTCGTCGCTGCCATCAAATGTTTCGGTGAGAAAAATCTCTGCCCCTTCCAGTTGAAGGTCATCGCCATCGGAAATGCCGCTTTGATTGGCGAGCAGGAGGACACTGGAGTTTTCGACAAACGTCCGATAGACATCTGGCGACGCTCCCCCGGAGTTGTCTGCGTCCAGGGTCAGCAACGGCGGGGGGCCTACGGAGACTGCGATGTTGCGCGTTTGTTGCGGGCCCAGACCGGTGCCGTCATCGATCGAGAAGGCGACGGTTCGCTTACCCGGGGTCGTGGAAGTGCTGTCGTTGCTGTAGTGCACCGTTCGCAGGGCAGCGACGTAGTCTTCCTTGGATGCAGCCCCCGCCAGCGTGAGCGTGCCGGTGGTTGCATCGAAGTTGCCTGAGATCCCGCTCTGGTTGCTAAACGTCAGTTCGTCTTCACCGGCAACATAAAACGTGGAGAACGCGATCACTGCACCCGTCATGGTTGAGTGGTCTGGATCGAAGACGTCGATGGTTTGGCTGAGGGTGACCGGCATGGCCCCGGACTGAAAGCTCAGTTCGGTCGTCTCTAAGGAGATGACTTGTGCTGCATCGTTGACATTCTCGATGCGGATCGTCGCGGTACCCAAAGTCGTGGTTGATTGATCGTCAGACAAAGAGCCGGTCAGACGATCGGCTTCGGGGCCGGAGGCATTTTGCGGCGGTGAGTACAAGATTCCATTCGAAAGATCCAGGAATTCGTTTAAATCGTCGGGGCGACCCGCGATGGTCAACTGGGACGTCCCGCTGCCATTGACCACCACATCGTCTTGTGGGTTTGACATCAACATTCCGCCCGCCGTCTCGAGCATCAGGGTCAGATCACTGTTTTCGGCGTCGAAGACCTCGATCGCACTCAAGTCAATGTAGGCGGATCCATCCTCGGGGGCGTCGATGGTGCTCGGCCAGGCTCCGGTTCTTCCCGGAGCGTCATTCAACAGGAAAATTGCGATGTCGACCGTCCCCGTCGCCGGAACCGTTCCGTCAAGTCCACCGTCATGAAGCGTTACGGCAAACTGATCCGCAGTCGTCTCGGTGCCGTCGTGAACATAGATCACACGATGGTTGTCGACGTCGGCCTGGGTGAAGGTCGAGACTTGAATTCCGACCTGACCGGTGAGTTCGAGTTGTCCATGCGCCGGTGTGGTGGAAACATGATAGACCAGTTGGTCCGTGGGAGTGTCTGGATCTGACCCGTCGAGCACTTCGGCGGTGAGAGTAGACGATCGGCCTTCACCTACCGTTGCGATGACGGATGTATTGAGCGAAGGGCCGTCATTCGTCCCGGTCACACGAACTGTCGCAGTGAACGTCGTCGTCAATCCCTCAGGGTCGACTGCCGTGTAGTCGAATTGGTCCTCCACCACTTCTCCCGATTGAAGTGACAAGATCGCTTCGCTGGTCGAGGGGTCATAAAGAAAGCTGCCGTCGACGTACACGGTCACCGTCGCGCCGAGGACACTGATCACTTCGCCTGGTACGATCGTGACTTGCCCGCCTTCGGGATCGAATACGGTCCAGAGCAGACCCGGTGGCGGGTAGGAAACGAAATGATCGCCGTCTCCCAAATCAAACTCAAACTCAGGCGGGTCGGTCAGTCGGGGCGGCTGGTTCTGCCGTTCATGATCATAAGACGTGCTGATCACTCCACCATCACTCTTGGGGTGGTTGACAAAAACTTCCTGAACCTCGCCACCAGCTGTCGGTCCAAAAATATCTGTCGGTCCGATTCCCGACAGGTCCACGAAGTAGGTGTCGATCGCAAGGGGAAGCCGTCGTTCCAATGCTTCAAATCCGTTGCGTCGAGCTCGGCGGTTCCTAGGCATCAAGAGTCCTTTCTTGAGAGAGCGTGAGTTGATGGCTTGCGTCGTGAGTGAGGCGGATCGAGCCGACCGACGCATTGCTAATATTGAATGATAAAGTCCGCAGCGAGCGTCAGTTGCTCGGCGTCGGTTCGGTCGCCGAAGGCACGTACACTTGGATCGCCTCCGGGAACGGTGCCGCTGCCGCGAGTGTTCGACCAGTCCCAACGGATTTCCGGGCGGAGCAGTACATTGGGGAAGAGTCTGGTTTGGCATCCCGCCGTCAATCCAAAATAGTCGCCGCCGTTGAGAACGAGGCCGCCCGGGTCGAACTCAACCGGCGTCCCGATGCGGCTATGATCAGCATCACGGAACCATTCAACGCGTAGCGATGCTCGGGTGCGATCGGATGCAGTCCAATGTAAATACTGTGTCAGCCCGTACCATCGTGCGGTCCGAAAGCTGACTTGTGAGATCGCTGGATGGACGACGATGACCGCGTCCTCTTGTGATCCGGCAACCGCATCAACGACGTATCGAAGCCGGCGATGGAGTGCTCGGCGATAGGTTGCGTGGAACGAGTTTCGGCTGCCCGTGATCGGCGTCGAATTTGTCAGGGCGTTCGTTAGGTCTTCGCCAAGGTGTGCGAAGAATCTGAATTCGTGATGGTCTGCCGCGTCTTGAAGTGCAATGCCGGACAGAATCCCCCACCGGTTCGACCGACTGCGCCAATTGTCCCAACCTTGGTTATAGCCTAAGAACCACGTCGTCCCGGGGCTCGTTTGATAAGCCGCCAAGACGCCGGATTGAGTAAAGGGGTTCGCATATGAAAACGAGTACGAATGCGAGTAGAGGGCGTTGGCCGGTGACGCCAGACTTTCGGAACTGGTCAGCGAAAGAAAGCGTCCGAGTTTTAAAGTGAGAGGTCGGTCGCCAAGTTTCGTTCGGAGCTCAAAAAACAATTGAGGGAAACTGAGTCCGTAGTCGCTATCTTCAGAGTTAAGTTTGCGTGTTCCGTCTTGATGACGCTCTAGTCCGGGAACCGTCAAGTATTGGGAATCGTAACCATAATTCACATCCAAGCCCGCGATCAGGCTCCAGTCGTTGCCTTGGCTGTAGAGGTCTGTACGTGCATGAAGATAAGCTTGGTGAAGCGAGAACTTGTTCGCCAAGTCGTTAAACACAACAGGGCGATTCAGTCCGTTTGACGGGCGATTGACGTTGCCTGTGAAGCCTTGGGCGAACCAGCCGCCCAGACGCAACGCCGGCCATTCTGGTAATAGGTCTCCAGAATGATGGTCGATGTCATGAGTTAACTTCATCGCCTCCGGTACCGATTCGGTCACTCGTCGGCTCGACGCGAGCGAGGCTTCAATTTCGATCGCCGGCGACTGCTCGGCCACGGTATTGCTGACGGCTGCTGCGACGACTGAGGTTTGGTCCGATTCTGAAACCGCCGGGTCACGCTGCTCAAACAACCACGACGCCAATTCTTCTTCTTCGATGACTTCTGTAAGCGGCAGATTGTCGGTATCTGAAAACGTCTCCAAGTTAAATTCGAAGGCGGGGGACAGCGGGGGTTCGCCTCGAACTTGAGACGCCGTGGCTACCAGGAGCCCGGTCACTAACATCAGTTTTAAATGCTCGGGCAGCCTTGGTGGCTGTCTTGTCGGACGGCTTGGTGGCTTTCGTGCCGGTAGGCTCGCGTGCGAAGACGAGGTGTGAAAAACAAACACGATAGTTCCAGATGCATTAAAGAATGAGCAACCGCTCTGTTTGCGGCAGGGCCTTCTTCGCAGCCCGCCGCGATACATTGCAAGCGTGCATCTTACGCCCGTTCTTTCTACGCCCCCCCTCTGTTTAAAAATGGATTCAATCGGTCAACAGCTGATCGTTATCGCATGAAAAACGGTCAAAACGATCACTCCAGTACATCTAGTAACGGAAGTTCGTCGGCGGTTCGTTCACACATGCCGTCCTTGAAGTGCCTCCTGCAGACCGAGAGATAACGTTCGTTCCCGCCGATTTGAATCTGCCGGCCGTCCTTGATCGGGTGCCCCTCATCGTCGATCCGCAGCACCATGGTCGCTTTTCGACCGCAATGGCAGATCGTTTTGATTTCCGTCAAGGTATCGGCCCAAGCCAACAACACTTCGCTACCGGTGAACAAGTTTCCTTGGAAATCGGTCCTCAATCCATACGCCATCACGGGGACGTCCAGTTGATCGCACACATCGCTCAATTGTTTGACTTGCCGACCGGTCAGGAATTGTGCTTCGTCGACCAAGACACAGTGCAGTATTTCGCGATCGTGACGGTGACGAACCAGGGACAGTAGATTGTCGGCGATGTTGAAGGTAACCGCGTCGGCCGCCAGTCCGATCCGGCTGGTGACCTTGCCGGCCTGGTCGCGGGTGTCGATTTCGGGCAGCAAGATCAACGTCTTCATCCCGCGTTCCTGGTAGTTGTAGCTGCACTGCAGCAACGTCGTGGATTTCCCCGCGTTCATCGTCGAGTAGTAGAAGTACAGTTTTGCCATGAATCCCGCTCTCGTATCCGCTCGTTGCTGAGTTTTTAACGCGTTTGAGCGATCGACGCCGATCCCACATATTTTCCGGCCAAGACTTACGTCAAATCCGCCAATCCTTAGAATTTCGCTCTGCACGCGTCTGACACGCCGATTTCCCCCTTTTTTTGCTCGACTCCTATGCCGCGATACAATCCCGCCGAAATCGAACCGCGTTGGCAAGCCTACTGGGAAGAACATAAAACGTTTGCCACGCCCGAGAAACCGGGTCCCAAAAAACGTTACGTCCTGGACATGTTCCCCTATCCCAGCGGTGACGGGCTGCACGTCGGCCACCCGGAGGGTTACACTGCGACGGACATCGTCTGCCGTTACGCCCGCCTGTGTGGCGAAAGCGTATTGCACCCGATGGGATTCGACGCCTTCGGGTTGCCTGCCGAAGAGCACGCGATCAAAACCGGCGAACACCCGCGGATTCAAACCCAACGCAACATCGACAACTTCACGCGGCAGTTGAAGATGCTCGGTTTCAGCTACGACTGGGATCGCGTGTTGGCGACGACCGACGAGGCGTACTTTCGCTGGACCCAGTTCATCTTTTTGGTCCTGTTCGATACCTGGTTTGACCACGACGCCCAGAAAGGTCGCCCGATCGCCGAACTGCCGATCCCCGACGAGATCCAAGCACAAGGCGAATCGGCCGTCGCCGACTACATCGACGCGCACCGGCTGGCCTATTTGGACGACGCCCTGGTCAATTGGTGTCCCAAGCTGGGCACCGTGCTGGCCAACGAAGAGGTCATCGACGGCAAGAGCGAACGCGGGGGCCACCCCGTCAAACGCATCCCGCTGCGCCAGTGGATGCTGCGGATCACCGATTATGCCGAGCGATTGCTGGACGGACTGGACGCGTTGGACTGGCCCGTCGGGATCAAAAAGTTACAGTCGGATTGGATCGGACGCAGCACCGGCGCCGAAGTCGACTTCTTCATCGGCGACGCCGCAAAATTTGAAGCGTGGAAATCCGAGCGGTCCAAGGCTCCCTTGCCGGCCAGCCCCGGTGACGACGCGCTGCGTGTCTACACGACGCGCCCCGACACGCTGTTCGGTGCGACCTACATGGTGGTCTCGCCCGAGCACCCGATGCTGGATCGATTGACCACGGCGGAACAATCCGAAGCGGTTAAAACGTACTGCGAGAAAGCGTCGTTCAAATCCGATCGTGAACGCACCGAGGGCGACCGCGAAAAGACAGGCGTGTTCACCGGTAGCCACGCCATCAATCCCGTCAACGGCGCTCCGATCCCCGTCTGGGTCGCCGACTATGTCTTGGCCGGCTACGGAACCGGTGCGATCATGGCCGTCCCGGCGCACGACGAACGCGACTTTGAATTCGCGGTCAAGTACGAATTGCCAGTCATCGCCGTCGTCGACCCGCCCGCGGACGCCGAAAACCGAGACGACATCCTGGCCGGAAAAGCGTGTTACGACGCGGTCGGCATCGCGATCAACAGCGGACCGATGAACGGCAAGTCGACCGAGGAGGTCAAACAGGAACTCACCGCCTCGCTGCAAGCGGACGGCTTGGGCAAGGCCGCCGTCAACTACAAACTGCGCGACTGGTTGTTCAGCCGGCAACGCTTCTGGGGCGAACCCTTTCCGATCCTGCACGAACTCGACGACGACGGGAATCCGACCGGTCGAATGCGTGGCGTCGACCCCGCGGAGTTGCCCGTGCGTCTGCCCGAGTTGGAAGATTTTAAACCCCATGGAAAACCCGAACCGCCGCTGGGCAAGGCCGATGACGATTGGTTGTACGTCCAGATCGACGGCAAACGGTATCGCCGCGAAACCAACACCATGCCCCAGTGGGCCGGGTCCTGCTGGTACTACCTGCGCTACATCGACCCCAAGAACGATACCGCGCTGGTCGATCCGCAAAAGCAGGCCGAGTGGATGCCGGTCGACTTGTACGTCGGTGGTGCCGAACACGCCGTGTTGCACTTGTTGTACTCGCGGTTCTGGCACAAGGTGCTGTTCGATCGAGGCCACGTGTCGACGCCCGAACCCTTTGTCCGGTTGGTCAACCAGGGCATGATCTTGGGTGATGTCGAATACAGCGCCTTCTTTGACGAAGCCGGCAATCCGGTCTCCGCCGCCGAGGTGCGAAAAAGTCCCGACGGCGGGCGTCAATCCAAAGACGGTCGAGTCGTGGCGTCAAAGACGGTCCCGGAAGAAGACGTCGAAAAGAAGGGCGAAGGCTTTGTGTTGAAATCGGATCCGTCGATCAAGGTCGACAGCCGAGCCCACAAGATGTCCAAAGCCCGCGGCAACGTGATCAATCCCGACGTCGTCGTCAGCGAGTACGGTGCCGACTCGCTGCGGTTGTACGAGATGTTCATGGGGCCGCTGGAAGCGACCAAGCCTTGGTCCATGGCCGGTGTCGGAGGTGTCCGCAATTTCTTGGATCGCGTCTGGCGGATGATCGTCGACGATCAAGAGGACGACTACGCGCTGCAGTCGGCGCTCACCGAAGAGCCCTGCGACGAAGAACAGAACCGGATGCTCCACGCGACGATCAAAAAGGTCACCGAGGACACCGACGCGATGAGCTTTAACACCGCGATCGCGCGGATGATGGAGTTCACCAATTTCTTCACCCGCGCGGAAAAACGTCCGATCAGCGCGATGAAGTCGTTCCTGATTCTGCTGTCGCCCTACGCACCGCACTTGTGCGAAGAGCTATGGAAGATCCTGGGCCAAGACGGCGTGATCGCGCAGCAGAGCTGGCCGAAGTGGGACGAGTCGGCGCTGGTGCAAAGTTCGATCGAAGTACCGGTGCAGTTCAACGGCAAGGTGAAGACGAAGATTCAAGTCGCGCCCGATGCGAAACCCGACCAAATGATCGAAGCCGCCATGGCGGACCAGCGGGTTCAATCGATGCTCGAGGGCAAGAACGTCGTCAAGAAGATCGCCGTGCCCGGCCGGTTGGTGAACCTTGTGGTCAAGGGATGACCGTCGGGCGTCCCGCGCGTGACGTGTGGCATGCACAGCATGCCCTGCGACACTACAGGTCGAGTTCGTCCAGCGAATCGATCAATCGATCGAGGTCGTCCTTGGGTTGGGCGACCAGGTCTTGCTGACGACGCTGAAGTTGCTCGTCGATGCCGACCGCGGTGCGACCGGCCAGCAACAACTGTTCATCGCGTTCTCGCGCCGCCGTCGCGATCGCATCGTCTCCGCCGTCGGGCGCGCCGAACAGCTTGGACAGGTCGATCTTGAATCCTTCGCTTCCGCCCGTTTCGGCACCCGCGATCGCCGGTGCCTTGTGCTGGGGAAAGATGATGGCGTTCTCGGGGCAGACGCGGCTGCAGGCCGGGCATCCCTTGCGGCAATTGTCGGGTTGTTCGACCAGGATCGTTTCGGCCGCGTCGACTCCATAGACACCGAATAAGCAAAAGTCGACGCACTCCATGCAGTTGGTGCAACGGCTGAAATCGATCACCGGGTACCAGCGCCGCGCCGTCGTTTCTTCGACTTGCACGATCCGGCCGCCGACGATCGGCAAAGAGGTTTCATTCGTCGTCGCTGCGGTGCCGGATTCTCTGCCGCCGTCGGTTTCCCCGAGCACCAACCGACGGATTTCTTCGGTGAACCGATCCAGACTCTCTTCGGCCTTGAGGTCGATGCAGTGGATTTGACGATCCGGCCGCGGGTATAGGTCGGCGACGCGATCGACATCGTTTTCCGATTGCTCGGCGGAGGGCTCATCCTGGTCCTCGTCTTCCGCGTCGCCGATTGCCACCGGAACGAACTGGCCCCGGATGCCATTTCGGTCCAGCACCCAGTGGGCGGCGCGGGGAAAGATCCACGAGACGACGATCAGATTCCCTTCGATTTCGGAAAGTTTCTGTAGCGACTCCCCGCCCTTGGGCAAATCGTACAGGTGCGGGACCACCAACACGTCGGCGTCTTCGAGCGTCGAGGCCGCGTCGGCGATCGATTGTTCCAGCGACCGTTTGGCGGGATTGCGGGATTGTCCGCGCGAAACCACCACCGTCCAGGTGGCGGTCTTGTTCGGATCGGCTTGAGAGCTGGGGGAAATCATCCGTTTACCAGTCGAGTGGTCGTTGCCAAGCATCTTTCGCTGCCGCGATCTCAATGTCCAGCACGTTGGCCCCGGATCGCGTGACGGTCAGTTTTCCGTCGTCGGTTATTGTACCTACTCGGGCCGCCTGAACGCCGTGGGCGTAGAAGATTGGTGTGAACTGATCCACCAACTCCACCGGCAATTCGACCAGGAACCGCGAATTGGATTCGCTGAACAACAGCGAGACGTCGGAGAGTCCAGGTGCGGAAATGTCAGCGACGGCATCCAGGTCCAGCTGCATTCCCAAGCCACCGGCCATCGCCATTTCGGTCGCCGCGACGGCCAGTCCGCCCTCGCTGAGGTCGTGACAGGCTCGCAGCAGACGGGCGGAAATCGCTTCGTGCACCGCGGCAAACGTGGCCTTGGCGACCGGAACATCCACGGTCGGCACCTGGCCGCCGGATCGGTTTTGGCTGAGACAATAATGCGAACCGCCCAGCTCGTCTTTGGTCGTCCCGATCAAGAAAACCGCGTTGCCCGACTCCTTGGCGTCCATCGTCACGGCCAACGAAATGTCGGCGATTTGGCCCATCGCGCTGATCAACAGACTCGGCGGGATCGAGATCGTTTGCTTTTCACCGCTGTCGTCGAAATAGCTGAATTCGTTGTTCAAGCTGTCCTTGCCGCTGACGAACGGAGTGCCCAGCTGGACGGCGACGTCTTGGCAGGCGATCGCCGCACGTACCAGGGAACCGAGCGTCTCGGGGCGATCGGTGTAACCCCAGCAGAAGTTATCCAGGATCGCGATCTTGCTGGGGGCGGCCCCCACCGCCACGGCGTTCCGCATCGCTTCATCGATCGCCGAAGCGGCCATGTGATAGGTGTCAAAGTCGCCATAGTGTGGATTCATCCCGCAGGAAATCACCAGACCGCGGTTGCTGCCCAGCAGTGGGCGGATCACCGCGGCGTCACCGGGACCGTCGCACTGTGGTCCGACCAGCGGTTTGACGACGCTGCCGCCTTGGACTTCGTGGTCGTACTGACGGATCACCCAGTGTTTGCTGGCGACGTTCAGACTGGACAGGATCTTCAGCAGCGTCTGTTGATTCGCCTCCGCCGAAACCGACGCGGGCAAATCCAGCGGCACCACGGCCGGCGGTTCGTACACGGCATCACGGATCACCGGCGGTCGTCCGTCGTGCAGCATCTGCATGCTGACGTTTCCGACCGTTTGGCCGTGATAGGTCAGGTGCAACTGGCCGGTCGGTTTGAATTCACCCAGGATGGCCGCTTCGACGCCTTCGCTTTCGCACAGCTCTCGAAGTTCATCCCACTTTTCGCGTGGCACGGCCAGCACCATGCGTTCTTGGGCTTCGGAAATCCAGATCTCGGTGTACGACAAACCGTCATATTTCAGCGGCGCCTTTTCCAGCCAAACTTCCGCGCCGACGTCCTCGCCCATTTCGCCCACGGCACTGGAAAACCCGCCGGCACCACAGTCCGTCACAGCGTTGTACAGTCCCCGGTCGCGGGCTTGCATCAAGACATCTAAGACCATTTTTTCCGTGATCGCGTTGCCGATCTGGACGGCGCCGCCGGACAATGATTCCGATTCACTGGTCAATTCCGCCGAACTAAACGTGGCGCCGTGGATGCCGTCGCGTCCGGTGCGGCCCCCGATCGAAACGATCAGATCGTTCGGATGAACCTGCTTGTCTTCCATGCCGACGGGGATCATCCCGACGTTGCCGGCATAGACGAGCGGGTTGCCCAAGTAGCGTTTGTCAAAATAGACCGCGCCGTTGACGGTCGGGATGCCCATCCGGTTGCCGTAGTCACGGACCCCCGCGACGACGCCCTTCATCACGCGGCGCGGATGCAGCACGCCCGGGGGCAATTGGTCGGCAGGCGTGTCTGGCGGTGCAAAGCAAAACACGTCGGTGTTGCAGACCGGTTTGGCGCCCATGCCCGTCCCCATCGGATCGCGGATCACCCCGCCGATACCCGTGTTTGCACCGCCGTAGGGTTCCAGCGCCGAAGGGTGATTGTGGGTTTCGACTTTAAAACAGGCATGGAATTGGTCGTCAAAGGTCACCACGCCGGCGTTGTCTTTGAACACACTGACGCACCAATCGTCGTCGCCCAAGTTCTTGCGGATCGTTTGGGTCGCCGCAAAGATGGTCTCTTTGAGCATGTTGTCGTATTGCCGCTCGTCGCCGCCGGGCGTTCCGTCGGCGCCGACCCCGCGGTAATGAATGCGACCGGCCAGCGTTTTGTGGCTGCAGTGTTCCGACCACGTCTGCGCGATCGTCTCCAGCTCGATGTCCGTCGGATCGCGATCGAGCGCGACGAAGTGGTCGCGAATCGTTTGCATTTCGACCAGCGTCAAGTACAGCTGGCCTTCGCGCGAAAGCGTTTCCAATTCGTCATCGCTCAAACTGCGAATCGGGACGCGGACGAGCTCGAATTCGTAGGCCGTGCCGACATCGAGTTGCTCCATTTCCAGCGGCCCGGCGATCACCTGCTCGATCGAATCGTTGGACAACGCGCGGCGGCAGATCGTTTGGAACGTCGGCTCGTCGACCCCGCTGATCCAATACTTTCGCATCGTGCGGACCGACTGGACGTCGAACCCACAATCGCGGGCTGCCCCGATCGTGCTGGCCGCGACCGGGTCCATCACGCCGGGTTTGGGCAACACGTTGACCAGTCGAATGTCGTTAGAATCGACCGGCGGCTGGCTCAACACCGCATCGCCGGCGACCGCCACGACGGTCCGCTCGGTCACCGCGTCGGCCAGTAGGGTCTGGGCGATCTGCTGGGCCTGTTCGCCGTCGATTTCGCCCTGGACCAAAAAACCGCGTGCGAAGACCACCGGGACGTCGTCACCGATGCCCAATTCATGAATTTCCTCGCTGGTGCGGGCGCCCTCACGGTCGATCTCGTTTTCGGCGGGATAAATGTCAATCTGCCACAGCGGCATCGTCGTGTCCTGGTGCGGGGATGAAAGCGGTGCGGGGAAGAAAACTCAGCGTGCCACGAAGTGTATCGAAATCAGTTGCGATTGCCGAGAACGGGCCGAGCGGATCGAAATTCAAACGCGAAACTGGCCGAGGGGGCATCGGTCTCTACACAAGTCGCTTTTTGCCCAAAGGGCATGCATATCCCTAGCCTGGGGCAAGCAACCCGAGCATTTGAGAGGGTTGCGCCGCCCCAGGAACCTCTTGGGCGATGCCCAAGGCTATGGATGTGAACGGCCGTTGGCCGAAACCATCCACTCAGAACCGATCTGGCATGCAAAAGATGTGCAGATACCGATGCCCAGACGGAGAGCGACGAAAACCCTTTGTGTTCAACGACTTAATAACGGCAGGATCTCATTGTGGCTGAGAAACTCGTGGTGTCAGGACGCTGTGCATCAGGACGCTGTGCATCAATGACCACCGCCCAAAAACCATCGTTTGATCGCATCGAGTTGCTGGCCCAACACGGTTTCTGGCTCGGCGTGCTGCGCATCCGAGTGACCCTCTGGTTTTTCTGGCCCTGAGATAACCTTTTCGCGAATCCGCCGGGCGATTTCGCGATGCCGATTGGCCGTGTAGCTGTCCGAATCAATCAATCGCGCTGTTCTCTCGAACAGCTCGGCTGCCTTGCCCCGATGCTCTTCCGTGACGCCGTCGGTGGTCCCGACCAGGGGGGCCAGCGTGCGGACCATCAGATCGACGATGTCACTCTTCTGATACGACTCTTGTTGAACCTGGCCTGAAATCGTCGACAACTGTTCGGGTTCGGTCGCCGGTGTTTCGACGCTCGGCAGGATCGCGTCGACGGACTCGGCAAAACGCTCCAACGCTTCGGTCAGCGCACCGCCGTCACCCTCACCTTGGTCCACACTCGCCAATGCCGCATCGACCAGGACGGCGGCCGCCTCCTTCTTGTCGGCCGCGGACTCGAGCCGTGACGCAATCAAGTCCAGCAGCGTGTCCGAGGTGCCGGCGATCGCGGCGACGCGCGCCATCGCGATCGAGACCGAGTGGGGACGGAGGTCATCATCGCTGGAATAATTATCGTAGCTGGTGCGCGAGGCGATTCGCTTGGCATAGGGATAGACCATGCCCGGCTGACCGCTTGGCAAGACGACCGCACGCAACGCTTGATCGATCGATTGCCACATGTCTTGATCAATTTCATCGGCATCCAATGCCAGGTCGGCGTTCGGTTCACGCAGCCCCAATTGTTCGCCCGTCAGATCGGAATACAGATCAACCAGGTCCAACAATCGCGGTGTCAGTTCATGGACGCCGTCATCGACGGAAGTGGAGGAAACGTTTTGATTGGTATTGATCGCGAACGCGTCCGTTCCATTGCCAATGGAGCTGATCGGCGGCCCGTTTTGCAGCGCCAGTTTCAACGCCCTGGCCGAATTTCGAATGTCACCGCGTTTGGCGACCATCATCGCGATTTTCAAACACGCATTGAGTTGAGGCTTCATCAGTGATACCCCCGACTCCGATGACGTCTCGATCGAATCCAACAAAGCCGCAAGCGACGCGTCGTCTCCACCCAGCGAGGCGACCGCAAGTTCCAGGCCGGGTTTCTGCAGCGAGTCCGCCAACACGCGAAGGTAATTGCCGACGTTCTTGCTGATTCTTTCGGCCGCGGCGGAGTCACTTGTCGCTGCGGCCGATGCAACGGCAAGCAATCCCGTCAGCGGTTCAAGCGTGGCGGCTCGGGGTGTGTCCAACGCTTCACGAATCGTTGCGACATCGGGCAAGCGTTCGTTCAGCGTGTCATGCAAGCCATCCACATCGTCCGGGCGAATCTTCATCGCGACCAACAGCTGTGCCGCGGGAATCGACCAATCCTTCGATCGTTTCGCTGAAACGGATTCCAACGACTGGTAGAACGCCTCGAGTGTCTCGCGGCCCGGGTCGGTTTGGGATGCCGAATCGATGGCGATTTGCAATCCCGGTTCGGCATCGGCGACGAGCATCATCTCCAGCGGCAGATCTAGCAATCGGATGGCCAGGTCATCGTTGGGGGCGTCGTGTGATTGACGGCGAATGTCCAGGTACTCGGCCGACGACTCGGGTGTGATTTTCTTCCGTACCTGCTCGGCAGTCTTTTTCGCATCGTCGATCGACAGGCCGCCGCCCCAGCGTTTCGCGTTGGCGAACTGTTCCGGGCTGGCGATCAACTGTTGAAAGATGATCCAGGCGTCGATCGGAAATCCGATCTCATTCAATTTTTCGGCGATCGATTGGTAGGCTTGGATCTCCTGATAGTCGCCGTAGCCGGGGTTGTATTGGTCCTCGGCCGAATGGTCCGTTTTCGCGTAGGCATCGAGCAAGACGTTTCGGGCCCGGGCCTTTTGACCATCTTTTGCGAGGGCGTTGACCAGTCGCGCGCCGACCGAAAACCGCATGTCGGTCCTGGAGACACTCGGATCGACCGCGGCGGCTTGATAGATCGAAACCAGCAGGGATGTCTTGTCATCGATCTCGGAAATCGATTCCAGCACCTGGCCGCCCTGCCATAACAATCCGCCGCTGATGGCCAACGTGTCGGCACCCTTTGCCGCGGCGACCGCGTCGGAATCCATCAGTTCACGAATCGACTCGACGGCCGCGTCACGTTTGGCGTCGTCGGCCACGTCGACCAGCGCCGACAAGAACCGCGACGAGGGGGCGAGCGTCTTGTCTTGAATCGCCTTCTTGGCGGCTTCCTCGAATCGCTCCCGCGCTTCTTCGTCGCTTCGGAGCAACGTCAAGATGTCTTTCAACGGACCGTTTGCCGTTCCGCCGGACGAGCGACTGGTCACCCGCCACGTCGTCGATCCCGTCTTAAACGCATCGTCGCCGCAGATGACGTCAATCATGGCCTGGCGGATTTCCGGAATCTTCTCTCGGTCCGGCACCGGGATCGCATCGATGTACCGATAGAAGTCTCGTTTGAACTGCGAGTTCTTCAACGCGTGGGCGACGAACCTCCGCTTGGCGTCGGTGTAGGGCTTGCGTCGCCCGACGTTGAGCAACGTGTCGAGTCGGTAGCTTTGAATGGCTTCGGGATCGAATTTCAGCAATCGCTCGAACATCGGGTCGAAATCGCTACTCCGCTCCACCGCACGGGTCATTTCATAGACATGCCGGTTCAGCAGTTGCGGTTCTTTTTCAAACGCGTCCAGGTACAACTCCGCCGACTCCTTGTATTGTTTGGCTTTGTAGAGTGCACTTGCCCGTGCGAGCAATTGGTTCGGATCGTTCGGTTTGGATTTCGCAATCTCACTCCACAACGCTTCGGCGTCCCGCTGTTTGCCCGCCGCGGTGTACAGTTCGGCCAACTCCATCCTGGCCCGCACCGAAGCGGGGGCCGCAGCGACGCGTCGTTTCGCTTGTTCGATTAGCGGGTCAAGGCGTTTGGCGTTTTGCAGAATCGAAACGGCTTGCCGGCGGTAGTACGCCGAATTGCTCGATGCTCCCCGACCGCTATTCAACTTTCGCAGCACCGTGTAGGCGACCTCCGCAGCGGCCTCCTGGTCGTCGTTGGCCAAAAACGCGTCGGCGATCTGTAATTCCGTTCGCTCATCACGGGCACGCCCTCCGCGTAATCGCCGCAACACCGCGGTGGCCTTGTCATTCATCCCGAGTCGGCGGAGCTGATCGGCCAAGGCCAACTGGGTCTTGGTATCCATCCGCAATCCGAACAGACGCTCGGCGGCCTGCTTGGCGCGTTCCACATCGCCGAGTTGTGAGGCCAAGTTCAACGCCGCCATTTCTTTACGAACTAACATCCCGCTGTCGAGCGGATCGAACGAGTCGAGCGCCTCCAGGGCGACGCGCGGTTGGGCAAGCTCACTGGCAAGCCGGGCCTGTTCGATTCGCAAGTCGACGTCATCGGGGAACTCGCGGCAAAGCTGGCTGAGTCGCGAATAGCATTCCTCCGGACGCTTCGTCCACCAGCAGGCGAACGCGGCCAACACACGGCGTGCTTTTTGTTCTTGCACCGGGGCTCCCGCCAACGGGCGATCCAAGTGTGCGATCACTTCGTCGCTGACGTTGATGCCACGGGGCTGGCCGTCGCTTTCCGAGCTGGGCATCAGGCTGGAAAGCTCGTTGATGATCTGTTGGTTCAACAGTTGCAACGACAGGGGGGCTTTGACCTGGAACGAATAGTAGCTGTTCTGCGAACTGCGGACGTACGTGCTGAGGGTTCCGTTGGACAGTGCGGTGCTGCGTCGCGCCGCGAAGCTATTGTGCTCGATCGCTTGGGCGAGCACTGCGTCGAGGAGCGTCATGCGATGACGCTCGACAAAGTCGGCCCCGTGTCGTCCGGACGTCACCAGATGGCCGGCCGTCCCCGTCACCGTACTCCACGTCACTGATTTTCCCGTCGTGTCGTCACGCACCGCGGGCATCAATCGTTCCACCAAGGCGTCAGCCTGGTCGACCTGATTGAGGTTTAAATAGTACGACATCGCGCTCAAGAGATCCTTCAGCGACGCGCCTGCTGGTGGCGCTTGCAAGGAGTATTGTTTCGCCCGCGCCGTGTCGCCCACGGCGTTGAAGTGGTTCGACAGGATCACGCGATAATCCGCAAGCGTCGACCATGAGGTGGAACTGGCGGTGTTGCTACCGGATGCCGCGTCGACTTGAGCTTGTTCGTACAGATCCAGCATCAGCCGCAATTGGGGCTCGGTCAACAAGCCGGCCGTGTCGGCGGGGGCAGCGTTGTCACTGTCGGATTCGTTTTGAGCAGCCGAGCGGATCTTCCCCATCAACATGCCGCGCACCGAAACCGCTCCCTCCTTGGGGTCCAGTTCCGCCAGTCGCCAATTCAGCTTTTCGGTGAGTTCTTTGTCGTCCCCACTGGCTGGTCTGGATGTTGTCGTCGAGGTCACAGCACCCGCAAGCGACTGGAGTGCCCGGTGCTCCCAAATCAGGTTGGCGTCTTCGATTTGGTCGACCGCTGGCAGTTCAATGGTGCGTTCGATCAAGGCATCGATTCTCGTTTTCGCTTCATCGGCCGGAAAACGTTTGGCGATCGCAACCATTTCCACGGTGGCGGCCAAGACCCGAGCGTGCCCGAACGAGGACGGGTCGATGGTCGAGTAACTGGACGACATGCTGGAGTAGCTGCTGCTGGCGTAGCGACCGACGCGATAGTTTCGCGCCAACGTGTATGAGCTGCCCGTCCAACGACTCGGACTGGTGGCATAACCTGGCGGACGTGACGTGCTGGTTGATGTGCTGGTGGCTCGCGTTCTTGTCGTTGGCGGTAACGCATCCAGTGGCAGATCCAACTGACGAATCTCGCCGGCCAGTTCAATCGCGCGGCGGTGCGGCGCAGGGTAAGTTGCTTCGTCGCCGTCTTGTGTTTCATCGTCACCTCGTTCGTAAAGCAACAACTGGGCGAGCATCAGTTTGACGTCCCACAAACCGGGATCCCGGCGGACGGCTTCTTCGCAGATCGCGAGCGCCGTCGACCGATCACTTCGACGAACCGCCGAGCGGATCATCGATCCCAACCGGGTCGGATCGGCGGCCAGTGAGATTCGGTCGCTGAGCGCCGACTTGATGTCGATCATGCCGGCGTCAAGCTGCAGTTGAACCAGTTTGAAACGGTTCTCGGGGGTGTCGGCGATCGCGACGACGCGTTCTTGGAATTCGGCGGCCACCACGACCTCGTCGGCTGCGTCACTCAAGCGGACCATCGTTTCAAGAAGCGAGACATCACGCGGCTGGGCGGCCAGCAGGCGATCGATGGCTTGTCGCGCGGCTCCGAAATCCTGAACCGCTTCGTGCCCCGCCGCGACCATCAGTTGGACCGTACGCTCGTCGACGTCGTCGCGTACCATTTGGTCGATCCGCTCGATCAACGCGTCCATCTCGTTCTGGCGGTCGTACAGCGGCGCCAGTCGTTTGACCAACGCGATTCGGGCGTCCGCTTCGGATTCATACCGCATCGCTTGCCAATACAGCTCAATTGCTTCTTCGGTGCGGTAGCGGTCCGCGAAGGCCGAGGCGAGCATGCGGCGTGGCCCGTTGTCACGCGGTGCGACGTTCATCGCACGCCGCAGCGCCGTGAAGGCCTGGTCGTCGCGTCCGGCTCGCAAGGCCAGCCGCGCCAGAAACTGGTACGATTCCGGGCTTGCCGGATTGGCGTCGATCAACGCGTCGCAGGTCAGCATCGCTTGGTCGACTTGGCCCAACCGCATCTGCAGATCCGCGACGCGTTGCAGATAATTGGTCTGAAAGCGAACGTCGACGCGAGCCAGTTTTTGGAACGTTGCCGCGGCATCGGCGAAACGATTCTGGCGTTCGGAGATTTCCGCGGCGACCAACAACACGTTCGGGTCATCGGGTTGTTGTTCGATCGCGCCGCGGATCGCCGCCTCGGCATCGGCCAATTGGCTCGCTGCGGCATGCATCATGGCCAGGGTTCGCAAGTTTTCGACGGTCGGCTCGGCGGCTTGTCGCAGTGCGATTTGTTGATCCAGGGTTCCGGCTTGCTGAAACGTCGCGATCCGATCTTTCAGCAGCTGTTCCTGCTCGTCGGGCGTCTCGGCGATGTTCGCCGCCGCATCGAGCCGAGAGATCGCTTCGTCGAATTGTTTGGCGTCGCGCAGTTTTTGCGCGAACCGCAATTCTTGGGGAAACGTCAGATCCAGTTCCGATGCCTCTCGCCAAGCCGTCAGGGACCGTTCGTCTTCTTTGAAGGTGGCGAAGATTTCGGCGAGGCGGACCAGTGAGTCTCGACCGCGTCGATCACCCTCGGCGATCGAATTCCAGGTCTCGATCGCTTCGTCTTTTCGGCCCAACCGATAAAGGTATTCACCCAGGTACTCTCGATACTGTGGTGAATCGGGTTCCACTTTGATGGCTTGCTCGTACAGCCCGATGGCGTCTTCTTTGCGATCGATTGCACGCATGCGATCGGCGATCTGGGACAGCGTGACGGCGTCATCCTTGCGGCGATCCGCCAGCCGATGCCACACCGCGGCGGCGGCGATTCGTCGCGCCGCGAGTGGCCGCGTGTCGTCTTCCAGCAGGGTCTGTCCCCACCGCAGCAAGTAGTCGGGGTTGTCGGGATCTTGTTCGGCAAGCTGTTCGAATTGATCGGCGGCGGCGGCCATGTCGGCCTTGTTGACCAAGACATCGATCAGCGCCAATCGCACGTCGGCGTCGTCGGGCGCGCGTTCGACGGCCTTGCTCAACGTCTCGGCTGCTTCATCGATGCGTTGTGCGGAAACCAAGATGCGTCCCAGACGAACCTGCAAGGCGAGATCATCGGGCGAGTCGGCGAGTTTTTGTTTGTAGTAGTTTGCCAACGCGTCGTAATCACCGGATTTCAAGAACCCTTGTTCGATCCGGTTGCGGACATCGCTGTACAGCCAGCTGCCCGGGCGCAGCCTTGCCAGGATTGCTTCCAGGGCTGCGGTGCACTGTTCGGTCTGCCCGAGTCGACGTCGCATTTCGGCGGCCTGAACCGCGAACGCGATCTTCTCGTCGTCTTTGCGCGCGGACTTGGACAGACGCTCGAATCGTTGCAGGGCTTCTTGGACGTTGCCTTCGTCGGCCAGTGTGCTGGCGATCTGGCTGCCGACCCGCGTGTCGCCCGGAAACAATGCCTCCAGTTTTTGCCAAACCTCAAGTGCCTTTTCGTTTTGTCCGGCGCGGCTGTAGATTCGGCCCAGTTCAGTGAAGATCGGTAACACTTCGTTGCGAGCGGGTTTTCGCTCGATCGCCCGCTCCAGTGCCGCGGCCGCTTTCTCCGTCTGGCCGACCGCGAGTAGCGATCGCCCCAGCAAGTAGCTGCTGGCGTAGTCATCGCTCAGCAGGGATTCGGCTTTGGCAAAGGCCTCGGCCGCGAGTGCCTGGCGGCCGCGTTGAGCCTGCAACAACCCCAGAATCATCCGCTGTTGGCCGGCGTTTGGAGCATCGTCGGAGACATCCAGCGAGGCGATGAATTCGTCCAGCGTCCCGTTTTGGACGTGGAATCCGTAGACCCGATCCAACGCGGTCCCTGGTCGTGGGCGGCGCAGCAGTACCTGCAGAAACTTCTCGGCGATCGCGCGTTCTTGTTCGGACAGCCGCGTTTGTTCGGCGGGATTGGGATCTTGCGCCCGGGCGGGAGGGTTCCCCGAGGGATCCAAGGCAAAAACCAGGGTGCAAACGAAGAAAACCCAAACACGCGGCGAACGAATTTCTGCAATCACGCTCTCTATACTCCCGGGGAGGAATCGTTATCGCATCCACCACCAGTATGACGGACCCACGGACGGAGGGGGCGCAAGGCAGGGCGAATTCCCAGCAAAGAAAGGGCGCCAATTGCGGAGGCTGGTTTTCCTGGCATCTTGGCCAAGGTAAAACGTGCAACACGACCAACACGCCCCCGTAGCTCAGGGGATAGAGCACAGCTTTCCTAAAGCTGGTGTCGCAGGTTCGAATCCTGCCGGGGGTGCTGGGGATGGCGGGTGTCAGCGGACAGACAAGAAAATGGGTGACAGGAAAATGGCGTGATCATGCCCTGTATCGTTTTTCGTCTCCATGCTCGTTCCGCCGGGCAGCCGTCTGGTTTGGGCAACTCATTTTCCTGTCACCCATTTTCCTGTCTAACCATTTCTTCGACCCGACCTCCCATTTTTCTGCCCGCTCTTTGTCTGCCATCTCCGCCAAAAGCTGCATCGCCGCGCGTCGTCTGGATCGATGGCGTCGCCCACCCAACGCTAAGAGTATTTCTCTTTGAAGAGACTATCGAGCAGCTCGGGTTCGTCCATCGTGGGGTGTCGAAACAATTAAGGTTCGGCTAGTCGTTTGTGTGCGGCACGAACGCTAGTTAAAACAACGTCCCCTGTTGATCTTTGGGCGGCCAGAAAACGCCCAGCACAAGCCAAGTGTTGTAAGGGAATTTGGTTCCCATGAAGAACCGCGTGTCTTTGTCATTCCGACACAATTCGCCGAGAAACTTTTTGCGAACACTCTGGGCGGCCAATTCATCCGAACCGAGTCTCGCCTTCTCGTTAAGGAACAGAACCCCCAGTTCCCAGTCCTCACACATCGCCGTGTGCGGTTTCTCCGAGTCTTCGCACTCAAAGACATAGTGAAAACTATACGGGAGCTTTGTCAACGGTTTCTGTTGGGGACCAAACAGCAACATTTGCGAGAACAGGTTTTGCCACTTCGGCTTCCACTCTTCTTCGGCGGGTCGGATCTCCAAGTCGGTCACTTTGGACGGGCGTACAACGCCAAGCACTGATACTTGCGAAACTGATTCGATCTCGGTTGATAGCGGTAATCAACGGGATAGAGCCGGATCCACTCGCCCGATTCCGACACGCCGGCCGTACAGACGCTTTCGCGGTACTTCTCTGATGGATGCGGGTACGTCATTACCGTGATCAGAACCTTTTCGCTTTGCCCCACTACTTCGCCCTCAAATTAACAATCTCGAGGCCCGTCAGCGACGCCACGGAATTAGCCAATCGCAAACGGTGGCAGCAACACGGTTCCGCTTCCATGCAAACCAACACGCTAGGCTTTTCGTGCATCAACGCGGCGACCTTCTGAATTGCCCCTGATTCCTTCTTCAGCGTCGTGCGTTCATAGTCCGCAAAGAGGGCGTCGTAGTCGGCCTGGGTGTCGAGTTCCTGGCGCTTGTCGCTGCGGATCCCAAGCTCAGGAACGTGGACGTATTCGATATTCAGTTTGCCGCACAATCGGTTTAATGTGCTCTTGTGGAAACCGTAACGCCGAGCGATGGGATTCATCCGAACGTCGATCAATCGCTCGATGCCACTTTCAACCAGCAACGACAAAAACTTGTCGACGCTGCACCCCTCATAACCGGCGGTATAAACCCGAGTGTCCGTTTTCGGGCGTTTCACAAGTTGTTTGCGAACACTGTTGACCGTGAACGTCGGATAGGATTCGTAGACATAGTCGAGTAGTTTCCCCGTCGAGCAACCGGCGAATCGACGCGTAATACGGTTGACGTCGCGAGAAACATCGGCGGGAACGGTCGCTTCGGCGGATCCGAGTTCCGTTAGTTTAAGCGTCTGATCATCGGGCGTTTCGATGTAGCTTTGTGAGACCAGTTTCTCGAGTTCTTGATAGATCGAGAATGAGAACGGACCGTATTGATAGGGCACGAAGTCGTAGAACGCCGATCCGCCACACGACGGTGTTTCTTGACGCAACAAAAAACACCACTTGGTGAGTTCCATCCTTGAAACGGTTTTTCGGTCGGCTTGGTGCAACAATCGCAACAAGACACGTTGACGTTTAAGCATGAATAGCGTCCTCTACTACGTCAGAAACCAACAGTGGCTTCTCGCCCGTGAGTAACTCTTTCATCAGCATTCCAAAGATGCATTCTTTGAACTCGGAAGCGTTCGTCTTGCCGCGCAGGATGTCAGCGGACTTAAGCAGGAACGATTCGAGTTGACCGAGTGTGATTTTGTCTTGATTCACTGAATTTCCATACGGCGTCACGGGATCCATTCATGCTTCGCGAGTGGTCATTCGCTATTTCGGGGTCGGGGCTCTTGTTTCACCGATTCGTCGATAGGCGATCGAACGAAGCAGCCCAGGAATCGACCAATGTAACGCGTCCACGAGGGTCCGGCCATCAGAGGGGGCACGCATCCAGGAACTGACCGGCCTTCGGCCCCAAGGTGCTGGGGATGGCGGGTGTTAACGGAAAGACAAGAAAATGGGAGACAGGAAAATGGCGTGATCATGCCCTGAATTGTTTTCCGTCCCCATGCCCGTCCCGCCGGCCGGCCGTCCGTCTGGTTTGGGCAACTCATTTTCCTGTCACCCATTTTCCTGTCTAACCATTTCTTCGACCTGACCTCCCATTTTTCTGCCCGCTCTTTTTCTGCCATCTCCGCCAAAATCTGCATCGCCGCGCGTCGTCTGGATCGATGGCGTCGCCCCATCAACGCCAAGGGTGTTTCCCGACGGCCGACTTGCATGCACGCAGATGGATGATCGGACTCACTCCGTACGCGTGTACACAGCAGGGTACACAAACTCTGGCTCTTGGGGCGGACAGAGATAGGTGAATCGTTCACTCAACGGTTTTCCATCCTCGACGAGTTGTACTGCCAGTTCTGGCGGCGCGTCGCTGTCCAGTTGGAACGTCAAGCCGACCAGCAGGTCGCCTGACTCGGTTCGCTCCATTGACTTGCGCAACAGTGAAGCACGCATCAGTTGAACGTCCACTCCCATGTTGGCGAGCAGATGGGTTTTGTGGAGCGGCGTTCCCGAAAATCGGATCGTCATGTCGATCGTTTGTCCATCGGCATCACGCTGGACATCAAAATGTGTCGCGCGGGCAACGTTGACTTGACGGCCGTAGTCGCCGGCAAAAAAACTCACCGTGTATTTCAATTTGACCGGCTCGCCCACGGTCGGTTTGCAATCGGGGATCCAGTAGGCGGCGATGTTGTCGACGCCTTCATGCGCCCCCGGCAACTCCAGTAATTCAATCACGCCGTCTGTCCATGGCTGGTCGGTCGTTACCCACACGCTGGGGCGAAGGTCATAACGCGCATTGTGATCGTCATAGTGGTAAAACGATCGATTCCGTTGCATCAATCCAAAGCCGATCAATTGGTCCACGGCGATCCGGCTGACCGAAGGGTAACTTTGCCTGGCGAAGGCACGCCAGGTCCACTCGCTCGTTTCTCCTGAGGAAGCACCGTCGCGACTAGGCTGACCGGAATGACGGGGAGCGGCGGTTTCGTTGCGATGCTGCACGAGCAGCCCATCGCTGTCGTGGACGGCAGGACGAGCATCCTTGGGCGGACCGTCCAGCCCGTCGCCCCAGATCCACATGCTGGTCAAGGGGGCCAACGCGACCTTGTCCGGGACGCTGCGAAAGTAAAGCACTGATTCGACTTGCAATTGAGATTCGTGCATTCCCGGTGTCAGTTCAAACTTGTACGCACCCGCCACGCTGGGGCTGTCCAACAGAGCAAGCACGGTCACACAACGTTGGTCTTGCTTGGGTCGGACGACCCAAAAGCCGCGAAAGAAAGGGAACTCTTCCTCGCGGTTCATCGCGACGTCGATGGCCAACGCTCTGGCGGACGTCCCATAGCGAGTTGCACCGCTACGGCCGCGAAAATAACTCGCCCCAAGAAAGGTCAACAATTCCTGACCGCCGCTCATTTCATCGAGGGTGCTGACCAACTTCAGCCCTGCGTGTCCTGCGTCGCTGGGAATCGCGTCTGGATTCAACGGTGACTGGTACTGAAAATCAGACTTCGAAAACATCACCTCCTTCGATTCGCCATCGCAGATCGTGAAGATACGAACCTTGTCCCGTTGGACAAATCCGCGGTGAAAGGTTTCCAGTGACGTCGGTAGTTCGTCCCACCAGACGGCATGCTTGGGCCGGAACGCGATCCGCCGATAGTCGTCGTACTGCATGCGCGCCAAAACCTCCGGTAGGACCGACCGAGGTTCTGCCGGACGGTCAGCCACCTGCCGAGCGAGGGCGCACAAACTGTCGTAGTCGACAACTTGTGTCCATTGGTCAGCCGGTTTTTCGGACGGTTGTTCGGACGCTTCAGACATGCCGGTGCAACAGATCGCGACCAAGAGGAGAAGCAGGACCAAGACAAAACGCAGAACCACCATATCAGACTCCATAAGAGGTGCGCGGCCAATGCATTGCGTTGGCGAACCCGATTCAGTCAACCGTCCGCCTGATTCGGATGGGCCAACGGCATTTGAATCGGTTTTTAAAGATTGTGAATCACCCGCAGCTTGCAATCCCTGTGCCGACGTCCAGGCGACCGATGCCGATCGACCGAACGCTCGATGCCGTTCAATCCACGGTTCCCGCCGTTAAACGCACTCTACAGTCGGCTGCGGAACCATTGTCCGCGGCGGAACCATTGGCATGTTCGTCGATCGCCAAAGTGATGGACTGAAACGCCCCCGCAAAATGAACTTGCATGCTCACTCAACCTAAGGAGACTGGTTGAGTTTCGAGCAAGTGTTGCTCGTTTGTCGTCCACTCTGCACGGCCCGTCCATCAGCAATCGATCTCGTTTCGATGAACCGGAAAGGACGCCCGCTCGGGCAAAAAAATTTCGTCCGGTTTACTCTTTCGCTGCAATCGGTCGGACGGGAACTTCATTCCCCCTAGCAAGACCAACTCTCTTTCGTGTGGGCCTGTGACGTCAGCCGATGCGACGCGGAAACAAATTCAATGCTCGCGATCGGCACAGCGTTTGAAGGTGTGGGCAACCCGTGTCTTGAACTTTTCGATCCATGTCCCCGTCGATCGGTGGACATGCTTCTCTTGTCTTCCTATTGGAACTGAACCTATGTCCGTTGTTTTTGAAACGACGCCACTAACTCAACCTTTCGTTCTTTCGGGCCACCCTGCAGAGGATCAACAACCGAGTTCTCTCGTCCCAGTGGTCGAGCGCTATCTTCGTGCCAGCGGATCTGTCGATAACCAGTCGAACCACCTGGTCGCCCTTGCGATCTCGGAACGCGCAGGATGTCTTTGTCGTGAACACGGTGATCTGATCCGTACCGCACTTCGAATGGCCGCCGACCACGTGGCCAGCACCGGGAACCGGGACGTCGTACCGTCGCCGCAACGTAGTGTGATGCAACCGGCACAACCTGTTCGCCGGGCCGCCCCGCTGCGGCTGAGTTGGTGGTCGGGTTTGATTCAGTCGTACCGCTTCGCAGCGTCTGCGAGTGTGGGTGCCCGATAGCATTCTTGCATCGACGGCTTTGGCGTTTATCTAGGTCTCTCGGTCTACGTGAAGATTGGATCAATCAATGGAACATTCCAGTTCATCTGTTCGTGTCACGGTGATTCTGTTGTCGCTCGGATTGACGGCGATCGCGACGGCTAGCTACCTGGTGGTTGTCGATCGCAGCAGCGGAATCAATTTGTTCGAAGCATTGAGTGCGGCGATTTTTGCATTGTTGTTCGGTTGGATAGCGTTTTCGTTTGTGCTCGCAACCATCGGATTTCTCACGCTGCACAGTCGACGTCGCATGTCGAGGACGTTAGCTCCGCCAAACAACGCTGGGGAGCACTTATTAGCGGTAGGGCGCGAGCCCTCCGGTGTCGTGGTGAAGATGGGGAACCGGAGGGCTTGCGCCCTGCCGCTAAAACCTGGTAAACCACGGACGATCAATGCTTCACCACATCACCCGCCAGACGCGTCACAACTTGCGGCCGAGCAACAGCTTTCTGATCGCCACGATCCGCAAGGGGCTGAACCAGCGATCGGCGAACCGCAGCGCACTGCGGTCTTGATGCCGGTGTACAACGAGGCACCGGAACGCGTCATTGCAGGCATCGAAGCGATGGTTGACGATCTGCGCACTCACCACGCGACGAATCAGTTCGACTTTTATCTGCTCAGCGATACGACGCAATCAGAAGTCTGGTTGCAGGAGGAATTGGCGTGGTCTCAGTTTGTTGAGCGCGTTCCCGACTGCCGAGTTTTCTATCGGCACCGGCCGCACAACAAGTCACGAAAGGCAGGCAATATCGCTGACTTTTGTATCCGCTGGGGCGCGAGCTATCCGTACATGATCGTTTTGGACGCGGACAGTTTGATGTCGGCTGAAACGATGCTGGAGATGGTCGCGCGGATGCGAGCGGATAGCCAGTTGGGAATCCTTCAAGTCCCCCCGGCGCCGGTCGGTCGGAATTCATTGTTCGCGCGGTTGCAACAGTTTGCCGCGCACACGTACGGTCCGATCTTTGTCGCCGGATTCGCCAAGTGGGCGGGCGATGACGGAAACTACTGGGGGCACAATGCAATCATCCGTGTGCGTGCTTTTTTGGAGCATTGCGATTTGCCGGTGTTGCCGGGGAAAGAGCCCTTGGGGGGAGAAATTCTCAGTCACGATTTCGTCGAAGCCGCGTTGATGGTGCGTTCGGGCTGGAAGGTTCAGGTCGCGACGGATTTGGAAGGGAGCTTTGAGGAATGTCCGACCACGCTGGCCGACTATGCCCAACGCGATCAACGATGGTGTCAGGGGAATTTACAGCACGCCAAACTGCTGGCGGCCGAGAAGTATCGAATGCTCAGTCGATTCCACTTCGCTAGCGGTGTGTTGTCTTACGCCGCGTCACCGATTTGGATTGTGTTCATGATGCTGTGTCTCTCCGGGATGCTTTATGACAGCTGGACCTACCCCACCGAATCAATCGGCGACAATGTCCCAACGGTCGGGGTGATCGTGCTGTTTTGCATCTCCATGTGCCTGTTGTTCTTGCCCAAGCTATGGAGCGTGATCCATGTCTTCACCGACCGCGATCGAGTCCGGGCGGTCGGCGGGCGAACGCGTCTGGTTTTAAGTACGGTTGTGGAGTCGATCTTTTCCGTCTTGTTGTCCCCGATCATGGCTCTCTATCACAGCTGGTTCGTCGTCGCGGCGCTGACCGGAACGAGTGTCAGTTGGGCGACGCAGAATCGCAACGAACATTGTTTGGCGTGGAAAGACGTCGCACGGCAGTTTTGGGGCTTCACCGTGATCGGTATCGCATTGACCGCTTTGATCGCATGGTGGATGCCTACTTTGCTGATCTGGTTTTCACCGGTGCTGATTGGACTGGTCGTGTCCATTCCGTTGGCAAAGCTGGCGGCGAGTACAACGGTGGGCCGAGCACTGAAACGTGCCGGATTGCTGCTGACTCCTCAAGAGTCTGTCCCCTGCGACGTGATACGGTCTCACCGCCTCGCCCTGGATCGGTTGGAGGAGAAACCTGCGCGGACCGACGAGTTGTTCGAGCGATTTATTTGCGATCCGTCGCTGCATTCCTTGCACCAACAGATCCAGCTCGCAAGCGATGCAAGTGTGACCATGCATCCTGACGACGCGATTAAGCTGCGCCAGTCGATCGATCTGGGCGGCGTGCGGTCGATTCCCCAGCCGTTGCGGCGAGCCGTGTTGTTGGACTACGAAGCGTTTCGCGAATTGCACTTGGATGTGGTGCAGGATTGGCAACCCTTGCCGGAAAACATCGATGCGTGAACGACGTCGACGAACTGTGGCCAGCCTGGTGTCGCCAGACGTTGAATCTTGAAACTGGCACGCTCTGCCCGGATCCGTTCTAATGGAGCCCCAACGCCGGGCCACCTGAGGCCGACGAACGTCTGGCGGCCGGTCGATGTCTTTTCTTCCGCACTCGCGGGTCAATCGCAATTTGTTTCACAGTTTGTTCGCCGCGAACAGCCTAACTGGATTTCAACGATGCTCTCCTTTATCAAGCGACTGTTCGGACAACCATCGAATGTAATTGATGTTGGACCGCCGACTGGCAAAACCGGAAATCTCTGGACGGAAGACGATTACTCGCATCTTGATTCAGATCTGGCGACCGTTGGTGGAAAGGAGTTTGCGGACTTTTGCGTCGAGCAGGGGACTTGCGAAATTACCGGCGAGGTGCTCGACAAGTTCAAAGAGATCTTGAAGCGTTTTCCTACCGATGACGAAGAAGAGTATGACTTCCTTGGCGTCGTCGTTCGTCAGCGATTGATCGCCGCGAACCTGCTGCCGGAGGGTGACCCAGGGCGGTACCAATACCGGGTTGCGCAGTGGGGATCGAGCCTCGCCAAACACGGCTAGGGTTACCCGATGGAATGAAACCCGTTTTGGAATACCCCAGTTGCCCTCACAACGACTGAAAATCGTTCTGTTTCTGATCGCGATGTCCGCTGGTGCATTGGGCACCTACTTCTATGCGCGAGTTGGTGTCGGCCTTGGTCCAGGTGGAGAAACCTGGCACGCTGTCGTCATTGACGAAGGGCTGTGCACGGGAGTGCTTCCGCGGAAGGTGGAATACAGAGAGATTGCAAGCCAAAGCACCCAATTTCCAGTTCGTGAGTGGAGCGGATGGCTGGAAGAGAGCGGTTACTCAATCGCCGTCATCCCGGTCGAGCTTCGGACCAAACGCGAGCAATTAAATTTGATCGAGAACTCAGCCGTCGGCCTGGCGTCCGAATACGATGGGTACGTCATGAGTAGCGTCCCCGTGATTGCCGATGGTTACGAGGGAAGGCATCAGCTGATCGACACCGGTTCCATTATTTTTGATCAATACATGTTCGTCGTGGGCCAAAAAGCAATCACTGCCAAGGCTCATTATCGGACCGGCGCACGCCCGAGACGTTTAGTCGAACATTTCTTGGCAAGTTTCCGGTTAAACGACGCTGAAGTCGAGCACCAAGTGTCCGGCACCGAAACCACGGATAGGTAAGTGACCCAAGGTGTGATCAAGCAGCGGCGGACTTCCCGGTGACTGGCGTCGTGTGGTCATCTATTCCCTGCGTTTGACGAGGTGTTAGCGGCAGGGCGCAAGCCCTCCGGTCCCCCATCGTTCCCGAGACACCGGAGGGCTCGCGCCCTACCGCTAAAAATGCTTCACAGCGTTGGCCATCGGGGATCAACAGACGATGCGGCGTGTTGGACGGCGCAATGGGCACCGCGGGTCGGGTGAACCGTGTTGTTCAACCCCGTGGGACGTCGATTGTCTAAGTGACGGATTTGATCGAAGCGGAAGACGCCAAGACTTTTGCAGCGTGAGCCCTCTCTGGCGTTTGCTTGCTGCGCAAACGCCGTCTCTCCCAGAGGGAGAGAATCGTGGACGGCCGTTATTCGCACCAGCAATGAGGCTTGTCCGGCTTGGTATCGCGAGTCGTTGACTCTTGAAACTGGCACCCTCTGGCTGGATCCATTCTAATCGAGTCCGATCACCGGCCCACGTGAAGGGCAGACAAAGTTCTGGCGTCCGATCGATCTCCGTTCCTCTGCATGCGCGGATCGATCACAATTCATTATCTGACAGAAACCACAAACCGCGACGTGACTGTAATGAACGAAGATGGATCAAGCCAAATTCCACTGACTCATCGACGGGCGTGATGAAGCACTACAGGACTGGACCTGAGACAAAACGGCTCCATCATCGTGCCTTCACGGTTGACGATGCCGAAGCGTTTTTTGTGCTCAACAGCAACCCGGACGTCATGCGGTTTACCGGGGAGCTGTTGGTCCCGTCGCTGGAGGTGGCGATCGAAGCCATTGCAGGCTATCCGGATTTCGACGAAGTCGGGTACGGACGATGGGCTTGCGTACTCAAGAAAACGCAGACCGTCATCGGATTCTGCGGGCTGAAATACCTGCCCGATCTCGACGCGGTTGATCTCGGTTATCGATTCCTTCCCGAATTTTGGGGACAGGGTATTGCTACAGAGGCTTGCAGGGCCAATCTGGAGTTTGGCTTCCGCGAGCTCCGCCTCGATCAGATTGTCGGATTGGTGCTTCCCGATAATGCCGCATCCATTCGTGTGCTGGAGAAGGTTGGCATGCAACCCGAGGGCGATATGGTTTACGATGGTATGAAGGTTTTGCGTTTTGCCAAACGACGGTAGAACGGGCCCGTTCTGCAAGGGAAATTTCGATGAACCGATCACCTTTTCTCGTCGTCGCCATGTTGGTCGCCGGTTCCGTTGGATGCGATTTGGTGACGCTCGATGGGCCGATTGGCGACCCTTTAATGGAAACTGAGAAAGCCACTTTCGTGGGACGCTGGATCAATGACGCGTCCGACGTCTTCGAGTTGAGGCTGACGAACGACCAAAAGCTGGTGATGGGCTCCATTTCATGGGATGACGATCGACAACAACATCGAGCGGCGAATTCTGTGATTGATGCCCGCAAAGTTGGCGAAGCGATCTACTTCTTGGCCCATGAGGACCCGCAGGACATAGGGTTCGTTCGGATCATACGGGAACCTGAACTCAATGGGCAGACTCAGTTCAAGATGTTGGTGCCTGACGCTGCAAAGTTCCGCACGGCAGTCGAAGCCGGAAAGCTCGCCGGGAATGTCCTTCCGCGAAAGAACTCCAATTACACCGTGCGGATTTACGCCGATTCACCGTTGACCGAACCCGTGTTTTCATCGGAAGCGTATTCGGATTGGTACCTGGTCAAAGATGCGTTGACCTTTCGCCGCATCAAACGTTTTGACTAGAGGCGTAAGAAAGCAGCGCCATAATACTTACCGGTATACATCGATTCGTGAACGTTGACGGATGCCAAAACTTGACGACTGCGAACGCGTGATGCGTGCACCAAAACGGTCGTTGAACGATCAATCGTCGTCGACTTTGCGCGAAACACAAGAATGTCGGCCGTTCTAACGGATTCGACCTTAGAATAGACCCCGTGTGACTCCGTCGAGATCGTTCGTCGAATCTGAATAGGGACAGGACCATGACAAGAAACTTACTTACAGTGCTCTGGGCTGGATTGCTGGCAAGCGTCTCGATGGTCGGGATATCGCCAGTCTTCGCCCAAACGCCTGCTTTGCCGAAAGGCGTTGAAAGTGAGTTTGAGACGGAGGAAGGAGCGGTCGTGAAAGTGTTCTCCGCGGAACAAGACGGGCATCGGTTCGTCGCCTACCTGGTCAAATGGAAGGACTTTGAGGTGATCGTGAGTGACCCGTTGGCCCGCAGTGATTTCCAAGCGGGTGACTCCATCCAGTTCATGGCACAAAAGGTACGCCTACCCAATGTTTCGACCTTGAATTTCGTCCTTCTTTCAGCGCCCGCGGAAGTCGAACGGAAAGGAGCCGAAGCCGCGGTGTCGCCTGCGGAACGGAAACGCATGATGGATCTTGTCGGGGGTGATCTGGATGCGGCGAGAAACGAGACCGAGCGTTTCTATGCGTTGAACCGGGCTGCGAAGAATGCGTTGAAAGATGGAAAGACGGAGGAAGCTCGGAAGCTCGCCGAAGAACTGTTGCGACGCGCCCAGACACAACGCGAGGACTGGAACTACGGCAACGCCATCCAGGACGGGAATCAAGTGCTGGGGCGTCTCGCCCTTGCAACGGGCGACATCGCCGAAGCAAAAAAACGTCTGCTGGCGTCCGTCGATAGTCAAGGGTCACCGCAAATGAATTCGTTTGGCCCCAACATGCAACTGGCCAAAGAACTTCTTGCCGCCAACGAAAAGCAAGTCGTCTTGGAATACTTTGATCTTTGCCGAAAATTCTGGAAGCTGGGCGTTGATCGATTGGATGCCTGGACTGAAGCGGTGGAGAACGGAGAGACGCCGGATTTCGGCGCAAGTCTTGACTACTGAATGTGACGTTGAGTGCTCCGTCGTCTGTGGCTCCGCGGTGCCAAGATTGAGAGGAACCTGTTTCCAGGGGAACAGGGGGTGGACGACGTGCTTCAATCGCGTTTCATGACCATTTGCGGGACATTAATAGATGCATTTTCGGCGAGATTTCCGGCTTCGTTTCGGCCGATTCGGTTTGGTCTTGATCCTTGTTCTTCAACTGGTCGGATCAAGCGTCGCCTTTGCAGACGTTCATCTGGCAAATGTGTTTGCCGATCGGATGGTGCTGCAGCGCGAACTGCCTGTCCCGGTCTGGGGGACTGCGGAACCGGGGGCGAGTGTCTTGGTTGCGTTCGATGGCCAGTCCCATACGACGATCGTCGATGAACAGGGGCGCTGGCGGGTGACGCTGGCGGCGATGTCGGCATCCGCGTCTCCGCGCGAGTTGGTCGTGCAGTCTGAAGGCGATCGAGTGGTTCGCAAGAACGTTTTGGTCGGTGAGGTTTGGTTGGCAGCGGGTCAGTCGAACATGGCGTACACGGCAGGCGCGATGGCAAGTCGACTCGCCGAGGGACAAGACTTGGTTTCAGCCGCCGACTTTCCCGTGATTCGATTCTGTCGAATCAACGAACCGGATTCCCCCCTGCCGCTGGACGACCTTCCCACGGTCGCTCGCTGGGATGTCTGCACGCCGCAAAGCGTGCTCCAGCATTCCGCCGTGGCCTTTGTCTTCGCGCGGCGATTGCACCAAGCATTGCAAGTTCCCATCGGTGTCATTGACTGTTCCTGGGGCGGCAAGCCGATCGAACCGTTCATTCCGGTGGAAGCCTTCGTCGGCCATCCCACCCTGGTTGAACTGGCTGCGCGGGCAAAAGCGGGCGATATCGAAGGCATCCAGGCCATGCCCGGCGGAACGTACGTTCGCAATTCCAGCTGGCTGGCGGGCACGATTTACAACGGACGCATCGCGCCCCTGGTGCCTTACGCCATTCGTGGGGCGATTTGGTACCAGGGAGAATCCAATAGTGGCCGAGGCGAGGATCCGCGTGACTATGAACACAAAATGCGAGCGTTGGTCGAGGGCTGGCGGCGCGTCTGGGAACGCGACCGTTTGCCGGTCTACTTTGTTCAGTTGCCACAATGGTCCAGTTACGCGTGGACGTACCTGCGGGAGGAACAGCGGCGTGCCCAAAGTCTGCCGCACACCGGCATGGTCGTGACCATCGATTTGGACAACGGCAATGACATCCACCCGCCCAACAAGATCGACGTCGGCGAGCGATTGGCGAGGTGGCCGTTGGCCAATGAATACGGGCGTGCGATCGAAGCCAGTGGGCCGATGTTTCGCGAGGCGAAGATCCACGAAGCAACGGTGACCGTTTCATTCGAGTATGCCGGATCGGGCCTGATGGTGGGGCGTGTCGCGGGCGTGCAGTCGATCCAGCCGAGTCACGATGATCGGCTCAACGGGTTCGAATTGATCGGGCGAGAGGGGCGGTGGCAGGCTGCGAATGCCCGGATCGAAGGGGACACGGTGGTCGTGTCGAGCCCCGATGTGGCGCAGCCGATCGCGGTCCGCTATGCGTGTCATCCGGAAGCGAAAGCGGGCGAACCTTGGAATCTGTATTCGCGCAAGGGGTTGTCGGCGTCACCGTTTTGTTCCGATTGGAAGCTGATGCCGTACGATGCCGGGAAGAATCCGATGCCGGCGAAGTGAGGTTCGACGAAGGGCGGGGCAAAACGATGGGGGCAAAACGATGGGAGTTGGAGGAATGCAGAATGTTGTTGGGCGATGGGATGGCAGAATGATTCGGGGCAGAATGATCTTGAACTAAGGTCGGAACAGCAGACGGAAGTGACTGTTTCTCATCATTCTGCCACTCCATCATTCTGCCAACTCATTGTTTTGCCCTCGACCGCGTCAATCCGCCAGCGGTTCGAATTCGAGGATGGGTTGATCGACTGCCAGCGTGTCGCCGATGCTGGCCGTGATCTTTGAAACGCGTCCTTCGCGTTCGGCCCGCAGGACGTTTTCCATCTTCATCGCTTCGATCACCGCCAAGTCCTGACCCGCGTGCACTTCGGTCCCCTCTTCGACTCTCAGTTGTGTCAGCAGGCCGGGCATCGGCGAGAGCAGGAAGCGGCTCATATCCGGCGGTTCTTTGAACGGCATGCAGGCGAGCAGGTCAGCGGCGCGCGGGGTCAAGACCATGATGTCGATTTGGGAACCCCAGTGGAACAGACTGTAATGCATGTTGCGGCGTTCGACCTGGATACAAACCGTTTCGCCGTTGACCGTGCCTCGGAATAGCGGTTGGCCGAATTGCCAGTCGCTGATCACTTGATAGGTGTCCGTCCCGTAGGTGATTTCATGGCCACCGGGCAGCGGGCGCATGGCTACCGGAGACTGCTGGCCGTCGAGCATGATGACCCAGTGATCGTCGATGTTGCGTTCGTAGCCGGGCAACTGGCCGCTGATCCCGGCGGCCCGGTCCATGTAGCGTCGATGGATGGCGGCGGCGACGACAATCAGCAACGCCGGGTTCTCGTGCACCAAGTCCGACGGATGGAAACCGTCGGGATACTCCTCGGCGATCAGATTGGTACTGATGTTGCCGGCCCGGAAACGCGGGTGTTCGATCAGTGCGGCCAGGAAGCTGATGTTGTGCGACACGCCGCGGATGTAGAACTCGTTGAGCGCTTCGCGCATGTGTCCGATCGCGGCGTCACGCGTTGTACCGTACGTGATCAACTTGGCGATCATCGGGTCATAGTGCATCGAGATCTCTGCACCTTCGTAAACACCGGTGTCGACGCGAACCACGTCGCTTTCTGGCGGCGGACAATAGCGAACGAGTCGACCGATCGATGGCAGGAAACCGCGGAGCGGATCTTCGGCATAGACCCTCGATTCGATCGCCGATCCGTTGAGTTGGACGTCGGACTGGGACAACGGCAACACTTCGCCGGCTGCGCTGCGAATCATCAATTCGACCAGGTCCAACCCGGTCACGTATTCGGTCACCGGGTGTTCCACCTGCAACCGGGTGTTCATTTCCAGGAAGTAGAAATTGCGGTCATTGTCGACGATGAATTCGACGGTTCCGGCCGACTCGTATTGGACCGCGCGGGCGAGCGCGACCGCCTGGTCACCCATCGCCGAACGGGTTTGGGCGTCCAGGAAGGGCGAGGGGGCTTCTTCGATGACCTTTTGATGGCGTCGTTGGAGTGAGCATTCGCGCTCACCGAGATGGATCACGTTGCCGTGTTTGTCGGCGATCACTTGGATTTCGATGTGCCGCGGTTGTTCGATGAACTTTTCGATGAACACGCGGTCGTCACCGAAGGATGTTTTCGCCTCACCGCTGGCGCGTTGGAATCCGTCACGGCATTCGTCATCGTTGCGGGCGATCCGCATCCCTTTGCCGCCTCCGCCGGCGCTGGCTTTGATCATCACCGGGTACCCGATTTCTTGGGCAATCGTGACGGCAACGTCCGGGGACTCGATGATGTCGGCGTGACCGGGGACGGTGTTCACGCCGGCTTCTTGCGCCAATTTCTTGGACGTGATCTTGTCGCCCATGTTCTTGATCGCATGGACGTTGGGGCCGATGAACGCGATGCCAGCTGCTGCCAACTGTTCGGCGAAGGCAGCGTTCTCGGAGACGAATCCGTAACCGGGGTGGACGGCCTGAGCGCCGGTGTCGCGGCAGGCCTGGACGAGTTTGTCGATCACAAGATAGCTTTCGGCCGACGGCGGTGGGCCGATCAACACCGCTTCGTCCGCCATCGAGACGTGGAGCGCATCGCGATCCGCTTCCGAATAAACGGCGACCGTTTGGATGCCCATTTTGCGGGCGGTCTTGATGACGCGGCAAGCGATCTCGCCGCGATTGGCGATCAGTATTTTAGTGAACATGATTTTGAATGACCAATCTTTTAAAGCGGAATGTTTCCGTGCTTCCGCCAAGGGTTCTCCAGTTTCTTGCTGCGCAGCATGGCCAACGATCGGCAAATCCGCTTGCGTGTCATCCGCGGCATCACCACGTCGTCGATGAATCCTCGCCGTCCGGCGATGAACGGGTTGGCGAACTTGACACGGTATTCTTCGGTCAGCGCGGCGATTTTTTCAGGATCGCCCAAGTCCTTGCGGAAGATGATCTCGACCGCGCCCTTGGGACCCATGACGGCGATCTCCGCACTCGGCCATGCCAGGTTCACGTCACCGCGAAGGTGTTTGGACGACATCACGTCATAGGCACCACCGTAGGCTTTGCGGGTGATCAACGTCACCTTAGGGACGGTGGCTTCGGCATAGGCATACAACAGCTTCGCACCGTGCTTGATGATTCCGCCGTATTCCTGGGCGGTTCCCGGCATGAATCCGGGGACGTCGACCAGGGTCAAAATAGGAATGTTGAACGCATCGCAGAAACGAACGAAGCGTGCCGCCTTGATCGACGACTTGATATCCAAGCATCCGGCCAACACCAACGGTTGGTTGGCGACAACACCGATCGGATACCCGTCCATCCGGGCCAGCCCGACGACGATGTTCTTTGCATGCTCGGGTTGCAGTTCAAAGAAATCCGTGTCGTCGACAATCTTGAGGATTAACTCTTTCATGTCATACGGCTTGGTCGGCGAATCGGGAACCAGCGTATCGAGCGAGGGTTCAACGCGATCGGACGGATCGGGGGTGGGGCGGTGCGGCGCGTCGGCTCGGTTGTTGGCCGGCAAATAGTTGATAAAACGCCGCACCATCGCGAGCGCTTCGACGTCGTTTTCGAACGCGCGGTCGGCAACGCCGGACACGGTCGAATGGGTCACCGCTCCGCCGAGTTGTTCGTGCGTGACCTCTTCATGGGTCACGGTTTTGACCACGTCGGGACCGGTCACAAACATGTAAGAACTGTCTTTGACCATGAAGATGAAGTCCGTCATGGCCGGCGAGTAGACGGCGCCACCGGCGCAGGGGCCCATCACCAACGAGATTTGCGGCACGACGCCGGAGGCCAGTACGTTGCGTTGAAAGACATCGGCGTAGCCGCCGAGTGACGCCACGCCTTCCTGAATCCGCGCGCCTCCGGAATCATTGATGCCGATGACCGGCGCGCCGACTTTGATCGCATGGTCCATCACCTTGCAGATCTTCTCGGCGTGGGCTTCGGAGAGCGAGCCTCCGAAGACGGTGAAGTCTTGGCTGAAGACAAACACGACGCGACCGTTGATGGTCCCGTAGCCCGTCACCACGCCATCGCCCGGAATGCTTTGCTGGTCCATTCCGAAGTCTTTGCAACGATGTTCGACGAACATGTCCCATTCTTCGAACATCCCCGGATCCAACAGCAGTTCGATCCGTTCCCGCGCCGTAAGCTTGCCTTTTTTGTGCTGCGCATCAATCCGTTTCTGTCCGCCGCCCATTTCGGCGGCCTTGCGCATTTCTTCAAGGCGTTTGACTATATCCTGCATGATGCTTCTCGTTCGATTGCGTCGAACGCTGGTGAAGGCGTTCGCGTGACCAGGTTTTCACCGCTTGGTTGAGTGACTTGCTATCCATTCCGCCGCCAGGGGCCAGAGATTTCGCTGGGCCTGTGAGCCCACGGCCAAACCGATGTGCCCGGCTTCGATCGACAATGATGTGACATCTTGGGAACTGACACGTTCTTTGATCGCCAGTGTCGATTCTGGCGGAACCAAGTGATCGCGTTGAGCGACCAGCAACAGGATCGGGCACGCGATCGCTGCCAATCGTATCGTTTCACCGGCGAGAACCATTTGATTGTTCACCAGGCGATCTTCTTGATAAAGCATCGAAACGAAGTCGCGAAACGTCTCCCCGGCGATGGGGATCGTGTCGTTGGACCAACGCTCGATGGTTGCAAAATCATCCAAGAACTGCGCATCGTTCGCATTCTCCATGAACGACAGTTGCTTTTCCGCAAAGTTCTGCACGGGCTTCATCAACTGAAACACGAACTGCAGAAATTCGCCGGGGCAATTTCCAAACGCGTCGATCAGTCCATCGACGTCGAACGTTTCCGGGCGTGCCCACAAATTCAATAATCCGTCCTCCCCATCGAACTCGATCGGCGCCGCCATCAGAATCAGGTTCCCGATCCGCTCGGGATGCAACGCCGCGTAGAGTGTCGACATCGTGCCGCCCATACAATAACCGAGCAGGCTGAGCCGTGGGGTGCGGGATCGCTGGCAAACGAAGTCGACCGCGTTGTTCAACATCGAACAGACGTAATCTTCCAGCCGCAACGCCGAATCGGATTCGTCGGGGCTGCCCCAGTCGATCACATAAACGTCAAAACCGCGGTCGAGCAACCGCCGGACCACGCTGCGGTTGGCTTTTAGATCCAGGATGTAGGGGCGATTGACCAACGCGAAACAAATCAGGACGGGTTCGGCGAAGCGGGCGTGGCGGGGTTTGAAGTGCAGCAACTTCAGCGGCGTTTCTTCGTAGACCACCTCAAACGATGTCGCCCATTTCGATGCGTTCCCTGGTGCGTCCGGTGTCGCGGCACACGCGTCGCCGGTATGGATTCGGTTCGGCAAGGCTTTCGTTTCCGGAAACAGTTGCCCAAAACTCATCGACAGTGCCCGGACATCGTCGCTCAACGTCTTCCCTTTCGCGCGGGCGTCCGCCGGGTCGAAGTCGCCGGCCAGCTTTGCGGCGATCAGGGTATCGATGTGTCGTTTCAACAGTTTCAAGAATTCGGAACTGCGGAGATAAGATTCGGTTGCCTGCCCCCACAGGTCAAACCACTGGCGGCGGTGCGTCGTCGGGTCTGCATTGGGATGGGACGCCCGTTGCAGTTGATGCGCGTTCTCAGCCGCGTGCTTGACGGCTTGGGTCCAACATTCCACCAGGGGCGGCCAGGTTCGATCCGTCGCATTCGATTCGTCGATTGGTTGGTTCATGCACGGCTCGAACTGCGTGTGGTTTCGCACGCGTTGGCGGAATGGCTGCACGGCATTGCCGTTTAGAACAGAGTAACCGTTCCCGCGTAACATGGTTCTAACCCGGCAGGGGTTTCGATGACCAGAGCACCCTCGTCGTTGATACCCCGACATCGTCCCGAAACGAAGCGGGTCCCGAGGTCGACTTGGACGGTGCGGTTGGTCAGTAAACATCGTTCTCGCCACTTGGTTCGTAGTTCATCGTCGCGGCAGCCAATGCATTCCAGCCGATGCTGCAGTCGATTCAGCACCGCGATCAGCACATCGGTCAGCGGAAACGGGTGCCCTGCGACGTCACACAGGGCAATCGCGGTCGTCCGCAATTCGTCCGGTGCCCGAGACAGGGAGTTGTTGACATTGATCCCGATGCCGATCGCCAACAGCTGGGGATGGGCCGTTGGCATTTCAATCAAAATGCCGCTCAGTTTGCGTTGCCGGCAGTAGACGTCGTTGGGCCATTTGAGTTGCATGTCGGAGGATTCAACGATCCCTTCGATCGCCTCGCAGACGGCCAGTCCGACGGTCAAGGATGCTTGGGGCAACCGCCGCTGGGGCAGCCCGGTATCGAGCAACAGCGTCAAGGTAAGTGCGCCCGAATCGGCCCACCAGTGATTCGTGCCGCGGCCACGACCATCGGTCTGTGACTCGGCCAGAATCAACACGGGGCCTGCGGCGTCCCCGTTGCGGGCAAGTTCCATCGCGCGACGATTGGTAGAATCAATCTCGGGATGGAAATCGACCCGCTCCACGAACGTCGACTTGGTCAGGTGATCCAAGTCGGCGTCCGAGAACAGAATTTCCCGTCTGGGAGATTCCCGCGCGGGGGCGTCCTGCGTCTTGATACCTCGATGCATCGCTCTTCCTTCGCGTCTTGACCGCTACGATCCTGCTTTGGTGACCAGCTCGCTCAGTTTTGCCATTGCCTCCTGGTACTCTTTCATTTGAGCTTCGGAGGCTTCACGCATGCAGTCGAGCGTCTTTCGGATAAACTGCTCGGTGCGTTTGCGGAATTCTTCGGGATCGCTGGACTCGCCGATCTGCAGAGCTTCTTCGAAGGATTCCAGCGCGGCTTCGTACTGCTGATCCAAAGTGGTGCGATGTCGGTGCGCCAATTCAGAGAGGACCGCGCCCCACTGCTTTTGGAATTCACGCACTTTGTCGACCCACACGGATTGCGGCGAGGGAATGGCCGGCCATAATGCAGTCCATTGGGCGATGGCCTCCTGTTGCATCTTCAGTCCGGCATCGGTTGCCTTCTTCATGTTTTCAAAGACTTGATCGTACACGTTCGTTTCTGTTTTCGTGGTCATTGTTTCGCTCCTTATGTAAGCGTCGGTTCCAAACGGGTGTCTGTCGGACGATCGGTCCGGCGGACGTTCCTGCAGCGGTAACAACGCTGCAGTTTTTTTAAGTGGCTTTGTTGTCCGGGAGGATCACGGTTCTCATGACCGACCATCCGATCTTGATCAAGCGGTATCCCAATCGCCGTTATTACGCCAGTCACACCAGCAAGTACGTGTCGCTCAGGGACATCGAAGAGATGGTGATTGACGGCCACACGGTGGAGATCCGTGACAGTCAGTCGGGTGAGGACATGACTCAAGCGGTTCTGATTCAAATCATCATGGAGCGGCACCCGGATAAAATTTCGTTGTTTCCCGCCGAGATGTTGCATTTCATTCTCCGGTCCAATGACCTGATGTCGGGCTTTTTCGGCGATTACTTTCGTCACTCTCTTTCCTATCTCGATTATTTGCGGCGGCACAATCCTGCCGCCACATCACTTGCCCCCATGCAATGGATTAAGTCTTGGCTGGACAACGTTTCCGCGACCAGCAAGGCCGACCCGGCCAATCCTCCGTCGTCCGAATCCGCTCAACTGGCGCTTCGCGTGAAGCAACTCGAAGAGCGGATCGAACAGTTGGAATCGGATGACGACTAGGCGGGGCCGTGCCATCCGGCGTCCGCCCAAAGTTCGCCGCTGACCGCCGAGTTGGAGATCATGAAGCAAATCGCATCGGCAATCTCTTCGGGTTTGATCAGACGTCGCAGTTGGGTGTAGGGCAACACGTTCTTGTCCAAGAAATCTTGTCCCAACGCCCTGGCCATCGGCGTGTCGGTGAACCCGGGGTGGATGATGCCACAGCGGACGCCGTGGAAAATCGCTTCTTTGGTCAACGTCGCGGCGGCCCCTTCCAAGCCCGCTTTGGCGACGGCGTAAGAGATCTGTCCCTTGTTCCCTTGCGACGACACCGAACCGAGGAAGACAACCACGCCTTGGATCAGCTCGTCCGGATCCCAACGTTTCAGTCCACGTTGACGTCGATCTTCGGCGATCCGGGCCACCATCTCGATGCCCCAATAGATCGGCGCGATCAAGTTCACTTCGGTGACTTGGCGGAACGTTTCCGTCGGATAGATCTGAGCCCGGCCGGTTTCTTTGTTGATCGTCACGGCGAGTGCGTCGCGGGTGATCCCGGCTGCCGGCACACAGATGCTGACGATGCCATATTTTTCAGCCGCCTCGTTGAAGACGCGTTTGCGGAAAGCCTCGTCGGTCGTGTCACCGAGCATTGCTTCGGCCACTTCACGGCCGGCTTTCTGGTTGATCGATTTAGCCAATTCCTGGACGCTGTCGCTGCGGTCGACCAACATCACCGCTTTGGCGCCGCGGGCAGCCAATTCACGCGCCACCGCTTCGCCGATCCCACTGGCCGCACCGGTCACGACGGCGACTTTTTCGCGGATGTTCTTGTAGACGCCCGCCGGCAGTTCGGCGGATTCTTGCAATTCTGGTTCGGGTGCTTTGGTAATCATCTCGCTTTGTCCCTGTTGGCTGGTGTTGATCGTTTCTTTTTGTGGTTGCACTGCACCTGACGGTGGCACTGCAACCTTGGTTGGCGTTTCCGTTGCCGGAGAAGCACTGTCCGCCTCGGCCTCTTGGGTGATCCCCAGCACCGAGTCCAATGCAGCCAGCGCGCCGTCATAGCGTTGCATCGCCCGCTGGTGTTGGGTCTTGGCCAGACGCAGGGCGGCTGCGGAGATCGGATTGGAAAGCCCGCTCTCTTGATCCACCATCGGAGCAACCGGCCGTGCCGTGAAGCCAGGCCAGTAACGCGTCCAGCCCCGCAACAGATCCTGCTGCAGTTTGAAGTTCGCTTCGGTGGCTTGACGCACGCCCTGGAGCATCGAATCAAGCACGTTGCTGTCTGTTTTGAACATAGGAGAGCCTCCGAGATTGAATGGTGGTGCTATTCCAAGGACAAACAGGCTCCTTGCAACGCCCGATTGCTGCAATCGCAGCAAAGTGGCAGCATGCAAACGCCGTACCACCGCAAAAAACAAGGTAAAACGGCTAGTCGATCTAGTGCAGCTGCGTCAAACGTGTGCGGATGCACACTTGAATGTGGCATTCCGCCCACCTTCGGCGACCTGCCCGCTGGGGCGGGACGGTCGAAGATTTCCGGTGGAGTAAAAAGTTCAGATTGCTGCCAGCGCGCCGTTGTAAGTGGACCGCGGCCGCTTTGGCCGATGGAGATAGCGGTAGGAGATAGCGGAACGGCGCGAGCCGTCCGGTTACGGCCGGCGGGGCCGGAGGGCTCGCGCCCTACCGCTAACAGGAACACGAGATTGACCGGAGGGCTCGCGCCCTACCGCTAACAGGAACGCTGCGTTGACCGGAGGGCTCGCGCCCTACCGCTAACAGGAACGCTGCGTTGACCGGAGGGCTCGCGCCCTACCGCTAACAGGAACGCTGCGGTTACCGGAGGGCTCGCGCCCTACCGCTAACAGGAACGCTGCGTTGACCGGAGGGCTTGCGCCCTACCGCTAACAGGAGCGCTGCGTTGACCGGAGGGCTCGCGCCCTACCGCTAACAGGAACGCTGCGTTGACCGGAGGGCTCGCGCCCTGCCGCTGACAGGAACGGCTGCGTTGACCGGAGGGCTCGCGCCCTGCCGCTGACAGGAACGCTGCGTTGGTTGTCAGCGTTCACTTCATGGATCGCTGGCGAAGGCGGTTCGCAGAGCGAACGTCACGAACGTGCGAAGGGTGTCACGAAACGAGCGACTACGCACAAAGTGGAGCGTCTTGCACTGCAAGTGCTACACCACCGCACAGTTCGTTTGGAATCAGTCTGAAGCAGGGACTGATCGACGGCCAGAAAGTCGGGATGATTCCGCGCGCCAGTGCGCTTGATTGCGTGTTTGCAGATCGCTGGTGTCTGTGGGTTTGCCCGTCGTCGTTTCACACTCCCGGGCACGGGGCGTCCCCCATGATTGGTATAGCGTTTGCTCCGGCTGACGCCATTGCCCACCGAGGAGTTGAATCTTTGAAGTGGCAAGTCTGGTGTCCTTGTTCCCGCACTCGGTGCGAATTCTTCAAGGTGCCGTATTAATCAACGTGTTGTAGAGGAGAGCCAGCGAGATGACGCGTGAAGTGGTGGTACTCAGTGGCGTGCGAACACCGATCGGAGGATACGGCGGCAGCTTGAAAGACACCCCGCCGTGCGACTTGGCCGCAAAGTGTGTGAAGGAAGCGGTGAAGCGTTCGGGCGTGAAGCCGAGCGATGTCGGACATGCGGTGTTTGGAAACATTATTCATACCGATGCCCATGATCATTATCTGGCTCGCGTCGCAGCGATCAAAGGCGGCTTGCCGCATGAGACGCCGGCGCTGACATTGAATCGTCTTTGCGGCAGCGGGTTGCAGGCGGTTATCACGGCGGCCCATGCGATCATGTTGGGCGATGCGGACGTCACCGTTGCCGGCGGTGCCGAGAACATGAGTCGCTCGCCGTACAGTTCTGCCGCGATGCGTTTCGGGGCGCGGATGAACGACACGACGTTGGTCGACATGATGGTCGGTGCGCTCAGCGACCCCTTTGACGATTGTCACATGGGTGTCACGGCGGAGAACGTGGCCAAGAAATATCAGATCTCGCGTGAAGACCAAGATGCGTTCGCGGTGGAGAGTCACCGCCGTGCGGGAGCCGCGATCGATCACGGATACTTCAAAGCGCAGATTGTTCCGATCGACATCAAAGTCAAACGCGACGTGGTTCCCTTTGAAGTCGACGAAACGGTGCGTTACGGCGTGACGACGGAAAAGCTGGCGCGTCTGCCCACGGTGTTTGATCGGGAAGGGACGGTGACGCCCGGCAACGCATCGAGCATCAATGATGCCGCGGCCGCCTTGGTCTTGGCCGATGCACAGGTCGCCGAGAGCCGCGGGCTGAAGCCGATGGGCAAGTTGGTGGATTACGCCTATGCCGGTGTGGATCCCAAGTACATGGGGATGGGGCCGGTCCCGGCGGTTCGCAAGCTGCTCGAAAAGACCGGTTTCGGGCTCGACGACATCGATGTCTTTGAAGTCAACGAAGCGTTCGCCTCGCAAGCCCTGGCGGTGTGCCGCGAATTGGAATTGCCGATGGACCGCACGAACCCCAACGGCAGCGGGATTTCGCTCGGTCACCCGATCGGCGCGACCGGTGCGATCCTGGTGATCAAGGCGCTGTACGAACTCAATCGTACCGGCAAGAAACGCGCCTTGGTGACGATGTGCATCGGCGGCGGACAGGGGATCGCGGCCATTTTTGAACACATCTAACGGCATCACTGAAACTGTACATCACAATTGAATTGACACGGAGCATGAGACAATGGGAAGGGTCGACGGAAGAACGGCATTGGTCACCGGCGGGTCACGTGGGATCGGACGCGCGATCGCGTTAGAACTCGCCCGCGAGGGGGCCAGGGTCGCCATCAATTTCTCCAGTAACGAGGCCAAGGCCCAAGAGGTGGCCGACGAAATCAGTCGCGAAGGGGGAACGTGTCTGTTGGCGCAAGCCAACATCGGTGACCCCAAACAGGCACGGGCGATGGTTCAAAAGATCGCCGATGAATTCACCCATCTGGACATTCTGGTCAACAACGCGGGGATCACCCGCGATGCGATGTTGCCCCGCATGAACGATGAGCAATGGATGGAAGTGATTCAAACCAACTTGGGCGGATGCTTTTTCTGCACCTCGGCCGCGATCCCGATCATGACGTCGCAAAGTTATGGCCGGATCGTCAACATCAGCTCGATGAATGGTCAATTGCCGGCGATCGGGCAGGCGAACTATAGCGCCAGCAAGGGTGGGATCATCGCGTTCACCCGCACGGCCGCCGCGGAGTTGGTGCATTCGGGCATCACGGTCAACGCGATCGCGCCGGGATACACCGACACGGACATGTTTGAAGCGGTCCCGCCGGTGATTCAAGCGAAGATCCGCGGTGGGATCCCGATGGGACGATTTGCCCATCCCGAAGAAATTGCCAAAGCCGTGACCTTTCTGGTCGCCGACGGCGATTACATCACCGGGCAACAAATCAACGTCAATGGTGGAGCCTTCATGTAAGGCCGACCGCGCGCGTCGGACAAGACGCCACGATCGAAGAGGTTTTTTCGAAACGTTTACAGGAGCCAATAGAACCAAGATGTCGCAATCCAAAGACAATCAAACATTCGACCCCTTCGATCCGACGGGCATGCTGAAACAAATGCGCGATTCCAACATGGAAACGTGGTCGAAGATCATGACGGACTTCGTCAATACCGAGGCCTATGCCGAATCAACCGGCGCCATGCTGGACGCCTGGCTGACGACCAGCGGACCGTTTCGCAAAGCCATGGAATCCAGCATGGCTCAGGCCATGGCTCAACTGAACATGCCCACTCGTGATGACATCACGCGTCTGGCCGAGCGTCTGACCAATATCGAAATGCGGTTGGATGATCTCGACGCGCGACTGAGCGAGGGGGCTCAATCCAACGACACGCAAACAACCAACTGAAGGGGAATCACATGACCACGAAAGAATCGACCCCAGCGGTGGACAACGGCATGCCTTCCTTCTCGGATGTCTGCGAAGGCTGGCACCGGGCCACCGAGAATCTTGACCGATTCAACCGGATGCTCACCACCGATGCCAAAATCGCCCAAACGCCGAAGGAAGTGGTTTGGACACTCAACAAGGCCAAACTGTATCACTACATCCCGGTCGTACCGGAACAGGATCGCAAACCGGTGCCGTTGTTCATGGTGTTTGCCATCATGAACCGGCCGCACGTGCTGGATCTGCGACCCGGCCACAGTTTCGTCGAGTACATGCTGCGGCACGGTTACGATCTGTATTTGATGGACTGGGGTGAACCCGGGCCCGAAGACAAGAACATGTGCTTCGATGATTACACGCTGGAATACCTGCCCCGTGCGATTCGCAAGTTCAAAAGCGTCTCGGGGGCGGAGGAGTTCAGCATGCTGGGTTGGTGCTTGGGCGCCTTGATCAGCACGATGTACGCGGCGCTGCGACCCGATGACGGGCTGAAGAATCTGATGCTGCTGACGGCCCCGTTGGACTTCAGCGACCAAGAGGCCGGAGGGTTCACGCGTTGGTCCAGCAACCCGGCGTTCAATGCCGACACGATCGTCGAAAAACTGGGCAACGTCCCGGGTGAAATGATCGATTCGGGTGCCAAGATGCTCAAGCCGATCGAAAATTACTTTGGCAGCTACAGCATGTTGTGGGACAAGATCGAAAACCCCGGAACCGTGGAAGCCTGGCACGCCATGAACACCTGGGTCCGCGACATCATCCCGATGGCCGGTGGCGCGTACAAGCAGTTGATCAATGAGCTCTACAAAGAAAACAAGCTCGTCAAAGGAACGCTGCAACTGCGCGGCGAAACGGTCGACTTGAAAAAGCTGAAAGCCAATCTGTTCAACGTGATTGCCGAAGCCGATCACATCACACCCCCGTGCCAATCCGAGTCGATCATGGACTTGGTGGGCAGCGAAGACAAGGAACTGTTTCGAGTGCGAGGTGGGCACATCGGCATCATGGCCGGACGCGGCGCCGAGAAAAATACCTGGCCGCACATGGAAGCTTGGCTATCGGAAAGGTCGGGTGGCTGAGATGACTCCCCCTTGGGAATTCCTGCTCGATGAAGCCGCGTTTCAGTCGATCCTGCCTCCCGAACACGCGCGATTTGCGCGTCCGATTCGGGAGGGGTTGAGTCTGTTTCTTGGTGGTCTGCCGCCGGAACAACAGGTGTCGATTGTGCGGGCTCAAGCCCAATTGCCGGCGTCGGCGTCGTTCTCACAGCGGCTGGGGATTCTCGCCCGCAGCTCGCCGGTGTTGCACAAGGTCGGCCAGATTCTGGCGCGTGACAAACGTCTACCGCTAGAACTGCGGCTCTACTTGAGCGAATTGGAAAGTCTTCCGCCGGTGGTTTCGCAACCGGTGCTTGAGCAGGCAATCGCCCAGGAACTCGGACCGCTCGATCGCTTGGGCATCACACTCGGACCGGCGATCGCCGAAGCGAGCGTGGCGGTGGTCGTGCCGTTTGATCGGAATCAATCGTCCAGCGGTCCCAGCTCGAATGGCCAGACGACGACCGCGGGCGTGTTCAAGATTCTCAAACCCGGTATCGAACAACAACTCGATCACGAGCTGCGGCTGCTGACGCAGGTCGGCGAGCAATTGGACCGACGCTGCCAAGCGTTGCAGATCCCCGAGCTGGATTACGAAGACGCTTTCAGCCAGGCGCACGTCAAACTGCTGGACGAAGTGCAGTTGGAGAACGAACAGCGACATCTGGTGGAAGCCAAAGCGTTTTTTGCTGATGAACCACGGGTGCAGACCCCTGAATTGCTGGAGCACTGCACCAAACGCGTGACCTGCATGGAACGTCTCAGCGGCGGCAAGGTGACCGACCACGGACTGTTTGGCGGGCGACAAAAACGAGAGCTTGCCGCGTTGCTCGGTGAAGCGTTGATCGCGGCGCCGGTATTTTCCAAACGCGAGGATCCGATTTTTCACGGCGATCCACATGCCGGCAATTTATTTCTGACCGACGACGGCCGACTGGGGATTCTGGATTGGAGTCTGGTCGGACGATTGGGGGCCGACGTCAGGCGAATGATCGTGCAAATCTCGTTGGCCGCCGTGGTGCTCGATGCACGCGGCGTCGCGTTGCGAACGGCGGAACTGGCCGCGCCGCAACGGCCCGATGAAACAGCCCTCAAGGCGGTTGCCGAGAAATGGGTCGCATGCGTCCGTCGCGGTCGATTCCCCGGATTGAGTTGGCTGGTCGCGATGCTCGACGAGGCGGTCCAGCAAGCCAAATTGCGAGTCCCCGAAGACTTGATGCTGTTCCGTAAATCGCTGTTGGCGCTCGAGGGTGTCGTGATGGACGTCGGCGATCGGACGGGATTGATCGATCGGACACTGAACATGGAATTCATGCGACACTTCGCGGTCGAACTGCCCCAGCGTTGGTTCCACCCACCATTCTCACATCGATTCGCCACACAGGTTTCGAATTTCGATATAACCCACGCCCTGCTCGGCGCCCCCACCGCGCTGGCAAGTTTCTTGACCGGCCACGCGCTGGACGCGATTGAAAGTTGCCAAGGCAAGGCATCCAACACGATGAATGTTTCCCATTAACAACGGATGATCAAAATGGCGGTCAAGTCTCTCAATCACATCGGCATCGCGGTGCAGTCCATCGATGCCCACCAGGCGTTCTACGAAGGGGCACTCGGATTGGAATTCGAAGGGCTGGAGGACGTGCCAAGCCAGAAGGTGCGCGTCGCATTCTTTCGTGCCGGCGACGTTCGACTTGAATTGCTCGAACCGACGTCGGACGACAGCACAGTTGCCAAGTTCATCGAAAAACGCGGCGAAGGCTTGCACCATTTGGCCTACACCGTCGAAGACATCCAGGCCCGTATCGCCGAATTGCAAGATTCCGGTTTGCGGATGATCGATGAAAAACCGCGTGGCGGATCGCATCACATGCAGATCGCGTTCCTGCACCCAAAAAGTTCCGGCGGTGTGCTGACCGAACTTTGTGAACCGGCCGGCGGAAGCTGATGGCGGGGGTCTGTGATGGGCGAGCTGGAAGCTCGAAGATCGCAAGCTGGAAGCTTACGTCACTGTTCGCAAGCTGGAAGCTTACGCCACTTTGGAAGGTAAGGCCACTTTACTCGTATTGAATGAAAGCACGATGACGGTCACGTTTCCCCGTGAGTTTAGTATTCAAGATGATTTCCCTCCGGTCGACTACGATCAATGGCGGACGCTGGTCGAAAAGGCGCTCGCCGGAGCGCCCTTTGAAAAGAAGCTTGTCTTAAAGACATATGACGGGCTCGCCATTGAACCGCTCTACAGTCGCCGCGATGACAGTGGCCAAGACGATCCGATGGGGTTCCCGGGTTTGGCGAACCGGGTTCGCGGGGGACGTCCGCTGGGATCGGTCCAATCCGGATGGGATTTGCGTCAGGAGTTCACCGCGCCCTGCCCGGTTGCCTGCAATCAGGCGATCTTGGCGGACTTGAGCGGCGGTGTGACATCGATCCAGATCCGGCTGGACCAAGCCGCACGCAACGGACTGGATCCCGATCACGCGGCAAGCGCCGGTTGCGTCGGTCGCGATGGCGTGATGGTCTATGGCGTGGATGACATGGACAAACTGCTCGGCGATGTTCAATTGGAAATGGTCACGGTTGCGTTGGACGCCGGCGCGGCCTTCTTTCCCGCCGCGGCGACCCTGATGGCAACCTGGAAGCGGCGCGGCGTCTCGCCGGAAACCGCGAAAGCGGCGCTGAACGCCGATCCGCTGGGTGAGCTTGCACGCCGGGGAACGTTGCCGCTGGAACCCTCGTCGGCTCTGTCCATGATGTCCGATTTAGCCAGTTGGACGTCCAAGCATTATCCGCACGTCACCTCGGTCGGCGTAGATAGCTCGCCGTACCACGACGGCGGCGCGAGCGCGGCCCAGGACATCGCGCTCAGTCTGGCCACGGGAGTGGAATACTTGCGAGCGATGACCGCTGCGGGGATGGACGTTTCAGCGGCGGCCAAACAGATTCAGTTTCGCGTCAGCGTGGGCACCGAGCACTTTCAAGCGATCGCAAAACTGCGGGCCGCCCGATGGCTGTGGTCTCGTGTGCTGGAATCGTGCGGCGTGTCGGAAGACTCGCGGTCGATGCGGATTCACACCCGAACCGGCAACCGCGTGCTGACCAAACACGATCCCTATGTCAATCTGTTACGCAACTCGGTGGCCGTCTTTGCCGCCGGCATCGGCGGTGCGGATGCGATCACATCGGTACCGTTTGATGTGATGGCCGGATTGTCCAACGACTTCAGCCGCCGCGTCGCACGCAACAGCGCGCTGGTGTTGCAAGAGGAATCGCATCTGCATCGCGTCATCGATCCGGCCGGCGGTAGCTGGTTTTTGGACCAGCTGACCGAAGACGTGGCTGGCAAGGCGTGGGAAATCTTCCAAGAAACCGAACGCCAGGGTGGTATGTTGTCGGCTTTGACCAGCGGGTGGGTTGCGAACGAAATTGCGACCACGGCTGCGGCGCGGGCCAAGGATGTCGCCACTCGCAAACGCGGGATCACGGGCGTCAGCGAGTTCGCTAACGTCGGCGAAGAGGCGGTGATTCGCGATGCACCGGATCTGGAATCCCTTGCCGGGGAAGCCGCCGATCGGATTCGGGGTGTTCGATCGGCCGAGCAAGAAACACTGTCGCTTGATGCGGCGGAGGACCGTGTTGCCGCGGCGGTCGCGGCGGCATCCGACGGAGCGACGCTGGGACAGATCGCCGCCGCGCTCGGACTGGGACGGGGCCAAAGTGCAACGATCGCCGCCATTGAGCCCCAACGCCTGGCCGAGCCGTTTGATCAATTGCGTGACGCCTGCGACGCGTGGCAAGATGCCCAGGGGAAACGGCCACGCGTGTTCTTGGCCAACCTCGGTCCCGTGTCGCACTACAGCGGCCGGGCAACCTGGTCGAGCAATTTCTTTGCAGCGGGCGGTTTCGACGTGATCGACCGCGGAGGCTTTGAGGACGCGGACGCTGCCGCGAAGGCGTTTGGCCAAGCCGACGCGTCGATCGCGGTGATCTGTTCCTCAGACAAACTATACGCCGACGTGGTTCCCACGGCGGCTGCCAAACTAAAACAGGCGGGAGCCAGCTCGGTCGTGCTGGCGGGAAACCCGGGCGACAACGAACAGGCATGGAAAGCAGCGGGCGTCGACCGCTTTATCTTCATGCGTTGTGATGTGCTCGAGACGCTGCGTAGTCTGTTGACTCAAGTCGGTGTGATTGAAGAAGGAGAGCCGGTACGATGACCTTGATTCCAAACTTTTCCGATGTGCCGTTGGAAAGCGAAAACCGCGCGGCGGGTTCGTTAGACGACTGGCGAGCCAAGGTCGCTGGCGATGCGGACGAACTGCGTTGGCAGACGCCGGAGCAGATCCCCGTCCGACCGTTGTACACCTCGGCCGATCGTGCGGGACTGGACCACTTGGACACGATGCCGGGGCTGGCGCCGTTCTTGCGCGGTCCCTATGCGACGATGTACGTGCAGCGTCCCTGGACGGTGCGTCAGTACGCGGGATTTTCAACCGCCAAAGACTCCAACGCGTTTTACCGACGCAACTTGGCGGCGGGCCAGATGGGCTTGAGCATCGCTTTCGACCTGGCCACGCACCGCGGATACGATTCGGATCATCCCCGCGTCAGCGGCGACGTCGGCATGGCCGGTGTGGCGATCGACAGCATTCAAGACATGCGGACGCTGTTCGAAGGCATCCCGCTGGATCGGATGAGTGTTTCGATGACGATGAACGGCGCGGTGCTTCCTATCATGGCGTTGTACATCGTCGCCGCCGAAGAACAGGGGGTGAAACCGGAACAGCTTGCCGGCACGATCCAGAACGACATCCTGAAGGAGTTCATGGTTCGCAACACCTACATTTATCCGCCCGCCCCGAGCATGCGGATCATCGCTTCGATCTTTGAGTACACCAGCCAGCGGATGCCCAAATTCAACAGCATCAGCATCAGCGGTTATCACATGCAGGAAGCGGGGGCGACCGCGGACTTGGAATTGGCCTACACCCTTGCCGATGGGCTGGAGTATGTCCGCACGGGCATCGCATCGGGCTTGGACGTCGACGCCTTTTGCCCACGACTGTCGTTCTTCTGGGCGATCGGCATGAATTATTTCATGGAAATCGCCAAGCTGCGGGCCGCCCGCATGATCTGGGCCAAACTGATCAAACAGTTCAACCCCAAGAATCCCAAGAGCTTGTCGCTGCGGACCCACAGCCAAACCAGCGGCTGGAGTTTGACCGCTCAAGACGTTTACAACAATGTCACGCGGACCTGCATCGAAGCGATGGCGGCGACGCACGGACACACCCAATCGTTGCACACCAACGCGCTTGATGAAGCCCTTGCCTTGCCGACCGATTTTTCGGCGCGGATCGCGCGGAACACGCAATTGTTCTTGCAACAAGAAACCGACACGTGCAAGGTCGTCGATCCCTGGGCCGGAAGCTACTACGTCGAACGCTTGACCCACGATTTGGCCCAGCGTGCCTGGAGCCATTTGGTTGAAATCGAAGAACTCGGCGGGATGACCCAGGCGATCCAAGCCGGGATTCCCAAGATGCGGATCGAAGAAGCTTCGGCCCGCACCCAAGCCCGCATCGATTCCGGGCAACAAACCCTGATCGGTGTCAACAAGTATCGGCTGGCGACCGAAGATGACATGCGTGTGCTGCACGTCGATAATTCGGCGGTGCGGAAGGCACAGATCACGGGCTTGAAACAACTCCGAGCCGAGCGTGATGCGTCCGAGGTTGATGCGGCATTGGATGCGTTGACCGAAGCGGCGCGCAGCGAACAAGGCAACTTGTTGGAACTGGCCGTCAACGCGGCACGTGCCAAAGCGACGGTCGGGGAGATTAGCGCGGCGTTGGAAAAGGTTTACAATCGATACGAAGCGCCCGTGCAATCTGTCCGCGGCGTCTATGCCGCCGCACTTGAGAGTGAATCCATGACAACGGAAGTGGGCCAGATCGTGGAGGCGTTTGAACGCAACGAAGGCCGTCGGCCGCGGATCTTGGTCGCCAAGATGGGGCAAGACGGTCACGACCGTGGACAAAAGGTTATCGCCAGCGCGTTCGCCGACTTGGGCTTTGATGTCGACATCGGCCCGCTTTTCCGCACGCCGGCCGAAACGGCGCGGCAAGCGGTTGAAAACGACGTGCACCTGGTGGGCGTCAGCTCGTTGGCGGCCGGTCACCTGACACTGGTCCCGGAACTCCGCAAAGCGTTGGCAGATTTGGGCCGCGAGGACATCATGATTGTCGCCGGCGGAGTGATCCCGCCCGAAGATTACGAGGCGTTGTACGCGGCCGGCGCCGCCGAAGTGTTCGGCCCCGGTACGGTCATCAGTGAGGCGGCGATTCGAGTGGTTCGAGACCTCGCCGATCGACTCGGGTTCTCGGTCGATGAAACAGTCGAGACTCAAGATGCCTGATCGGAATTCAGCATGAAGCGTGATGTTCCACGACGTCGTCAATTGACGACGGAGGATTATTTTGCCGGTGTCCGCAACTGCGACATCACGGTACTGCCGCGAGCGTTGACGCTGATCGAGTCCAACAATGCCGAGCACCAGCGGCAAGCCGAGACGCTATTGACCCAATTGTTGCCTTACACGGGCAACGCCATCCGGGTCGGCATCAGCGGCGCCCCCGGAGTAGGCAAGAGCACGTTCATCGAAGCGCTCGGATTGCAATTGATCGCCCAGGGGCGACGGGTTGCGGTCTTGGCGGTGGATCCATCGAGCGGAATCAGTGGTGGCAGCATTCTGGGTGACAAAACCCGCATGTCTCGACTGGCGGCCGAACGCAACGCTTACATCCGACCTTCACCTTCGGCCGGAACGCTCGGCGGCGTGGCCAGCAAGACGCGTGAAAGTTTACTCGTCTGCGAAGCGGCCGGTTACGAAGTCGTGTTGGTGGAAACCGTCGGCGTGGGGCAATCCGAAACCATGGTGGCGGAAATGACGGATTGCTTTTTGGCGTTGATGCTGCCCGGTGCCGGAGACGACTTGCAGGGAATCAAACGCGGGCTGTTGGAACTCGTCGATGTGATCGCCGTGAACAAGGCCGACTCGGCGACACTGAAAGCGGCCGAACTGGCCGCCCACCAATATGAGATGGCGATCCATTCCATTTTAGGAAAACAAGATCATCCGCCGCAGGTGTTGACCTGCAGCGCGTTGCACAACGAGCGGGTCGACGCCGTCTGGCAAGCCGTCCAACAGCGTTACGAGGCGATGAAATCCAGCGGCGACTTGGCCGCGAAACGACGTCGACAACAAGTCCGCTGGTTGTGGGCGATCATCGAAGACCGAATGAAGCAAGCCCTTCGCAAGCACCCCGGCGTCCGGAGCATCCGCGAAGGACTCGAATCCGAAGTGCTTGCCGGCAACCTGCCGCCCGAAGCAGCGGCCAGCAAGATCCTGCAGGCATTCGGCATGCACGAAGATTGAGGCGTTTAACTGAGACCTGACGGAAAAAGAACTGCAGTACCATGAGTATTCGAAAAGAGTTTTTGACTGGGCTAGAAGAACGCCGCGCCACATTGCGTTTGGGCGGTGGCGAAAGCCGGCACGCCAAACGCCGAGAAAAGGGAATGCTCTCGGCGCGCGAGCGGCTGGATGTCTTTTTCGACGCCAACACCTTTCAAGAGTGGGGAATGCACGTCGATCATTCCTGCCATGAATTTGGGATGGAGAACAAACCCATGCCCTGTGACGGAGTGGTCACCGGCGTGGGACGGGTCGGTGGTCGACCGGCCGCATCGTTCAGCCAGGATGCAACCGTCGGCGGCGGTGCGTTGGGCATGCGGCACTCCAAGAAGATTTGCGACATCATGGACTACGCGCTCGAAAGCGGAATGCCGTTTGTGGCGATCAACGATTCCGGGGGCGCCCGGATCCAAGAGGCCGTCGACTCGCTGTCGGGATACGGTCAAGTGTTCTACCGCAACGTCATGCTTTCCGGCTGCGTCCCACAAATCGGCGTGATCGCCGGCAATTGTGCCGGCGGGGCGGCTTATTCGCCGGCGCTGATGGATTTTTTGGTGATGACGCGCGAGAACGCGAACATGTTCATCTGCGGGCCGCAAGTCATCAAGGCGGCGACGGGCGTCGATTGCACGATGGAAGAGATCGGCAGCGCGTCGGCCAACTCCAGCATCAGCGGCAACGTTCACTTCGTCGCCAATGATGATCAGCACGCCATGCAAATCGTCCAGCAACTGCTGTCCTACCTGCCCCAAAACAACGCGGAGAACCCGCCGCACGCCCTGGTGGAAGACCTGTGTCTGGATCCAGACCTGTCGATGAACGATGTGGTTCCGGAGAATATTAAAGACCCGATGGACATGTACGCCGTGATCGAACGGATCGTGGACAAGGATTGCTTTTTGGAAGTCCATCGCGAGTTTGCCCCCAACATCATCGTCGGTTTCGCACGCGTCGATGGCGTGGTTGTTGGCATCATTGCCAACCAACCCAACGTGAAAGCGGGCACGCTGGATATCGACGCGTCCGATAAAGCCGCCCGCTTCATTCGGTTTTGTAACGCGTTCAACATTCCGCTGCTGACGTTGGTCGATGTGCCCGGATTTCTGCCCGGGGTGGGTCAGGAACAGGGTGGCATCATTCGTCACGGTGCAAAAATGTTGTTCGCTTACGCATCGGCGACCGTGCCCAAGATCACCGTCATCATCCGCAAGGCCTATGGCGGATCGTATCTGGCGATGTGCAGCCGCGATTTAAAAGCCGACATGGTGTTTGCCTGGCCGACCGCGGAGATCGCCGTGATGGGCGCCGAAGGCGCCGTCAACGTGCTCTACCGCAAAGAGCTTGCTGCGGCGGATGACAAAGCGGCGCTGCGCGAGCAATTCATCCAAGAATACCGTGACCGATTTGCGTCGCCCTATCTGGCGGCTTCCCACGCCATGATCACCGATGTGATCGACCCGGCGCAGACCCGAGCGGTCGTGTCACTTGCACTGCAGAACACGCTGAACAAAAGCGAGACCCGTCCTCCAAAGAAGCATGGTTTGATTCCGCTATGAAAAGATTACGTATCACCGTCGGAAATAAATCCTACGACGTCACCGTGGAGGATCTCAGCGAGACCGAAGCGTATCCCGTTCCGACACGCCCTGTGCCCGCGCAGCCGTCAGACGCTGCACCGCCAGCGGCGATCGCCCGCCAGACGCCGACGAAGGCCCAGCCGCCCGCCGGTAGCGGCGCGGTCACCAGCCCCATGGCGGGCGCCATTCGATCGATCCTGGTCAAGCCCGGTGACGCGGTCGAACGCGGACAGGGCATGGTCATCCTGGAAGCGATGAAGATGGAAAACCAAATCACCGCGCCGGTCGCCGGCACGGTGAAAAGTGTCGATGTTGCGGAGGGTGATTCCGTCGCAGAAGGCCAAACCCTCGTCGTACTGGAGTAAGTGATGTCGCTGCTCGCTCAAGAGGAAAGCAAACGGCTGATCGAGTTTTCGCTGGCGCCCCTGACGGAAGAGCATGGTATTCCGATGGCCATCATGGGCATCGTCGTGGTCTTCTCGGCGCTGGTGCTGATCGTCATTTTTATCACCGTCCTGCCGCGTCTGGTTGCCCCCTTCATCCAGCCCGAACTCGCACCCCAGGCCGCCTCGCCGCTCGCTCACGATGACGAGCTGCCCGAAGAGATCTTGGTGGTCATCGCCGCCGCGGTCGCAGAGGCGTTGGATCGACCGCATCGGATCGTCAAGATCCGTGGGCTGGGAGCCGGCGGATATGCGTGGTCCCTGGAAGGACGCATGAAGCATCACATGTCGCACCGCATTCAACATCGAGACCCCAAATGAACGTCATGGAATACCTGAGCCAGAAAGTGGTCCAGCTGTACGAGACGACGGCCTTCGCGGGGCTGGAACTGGGCAACGTGGTGATGATGGTGATCGCCCTGGGGTTCATCTATCTGGCCATCACCAAACGCTACGAACCCCTGCTGCTGATCCCGATCGGTTTCGGTGTCATCGTAGGCAACATGCCGACCGAGTCCGGTGTGCCGCTGGTCTACGGCGAAGACAGCGTGCTTCGATTTCTGTATTTCGGGGTCGAAAAAGAAATCTACCCGCCGCTGATCTTTTTAGGCATCGGCGCGATGACTGATTTTTCCACGATGCTTTCCAACCCCAAACTGGTGCTGTTGGGTGCCGCGGCACAAGTCGGCGTCTTCCTGACGTACCTGGGCGCACTGTGTCTGGCTTTCACGCCACAACAGGCCGGCGCGATCGGGATCATCGGCGGTGCCGACGGCCCGACGGCGATTTTCCTGGCGTCGAATCTGGCCCCCGAGCTGTTGGGGGCGATCGCGATCGCGGCGTATTCCTACATGGCGCTGGTACCCGTGATTCAACCGCCGATCATGAGGCTGCTGACGACGAAAAACGAACGTTTGATTCGGATGAAACCGTCGCGCAAGGTGACGCGTCAAGAATTGATCATGTTTCCGATCGTCGCGTTCTTGATTTGCACCCTGTTGGCGCCCGGTTCGATCGTGCTGATGGGGATGCTGTTCTTCGGGAACCTGCTGAAAGAATGCACGGTGACCGACCGGCTGGCGCTGACGGCACGCACGGCAATGATCGACATCGTCACCATCCTGCTCGGGTTTTGCGTCGGTGCGAGCACGACCGCACAGTACTTCCTGAAAGGTGAGTCGATCTTGATCTTCGTACTCGGTGCCGTTTCGTTCGCCATTGCCACCGGATGTGGCGTGTTGTTCGCCAAGCTGATGAATCTGTTCTTGAAAGAAAAGATCAACCCACTGGTCGGTGCCGCTGGCGTGTCCGCGGTCCCCGGATCGGCGCGCGTGGTGCAATTGGTCGGGCAGGAAGAAGACCCGGGCAACTATTTGTTGATGCACGCGATGGCACCCAACGTCGCCGGCGTGATCGGTTCGGCCATCGCCGCCGGCGTGTTGTGGTCACAATTGGCGAATTAGCGGTCGAGAAGAACGATGGCAGAATGATACGGGGCAGAATGATCAAGACTCTGGACGCGGTGTCGCCTCGATAATGATCAGTTCCGGATAGAACCAGTGCAAGACGAACAGCACGATCGGCGGCGAGAGGGAGAAGATCAACAGCGGCAGCAACAGCAAGACAATGCGCAGTTCTTCGCGGCTGAGCAGCCCCTTGTTGTCCGGGTTGTCTGCGTGAACGGATCGGGAGGCCCGCAGCGATTGATCCAACGACGGATGCATCGTCGTTGGTCGAGTTGGCGGATTGGGCTTGGAACGCCAATTGCTGATCAGTGCATAAATCATCGAAGTGCCCTCACATGGTTACCCGAATCACAGGAGCAACATTCGGGCCGGCGGCGAGGTGGGGGCCAAATCCACGTTTGACGCGCAAAAAACGTCAACCCAGGTTGACGCCGACAACCTGGGTGGCCACCCCAGCGGGACGCGTCAGCGAGCGGCGCGTGGTGGTTTCGGGATCAAGCACCCCGCGCCACTGGCTGACGCCACGTGCTGGGGGGCGGATTCTGCTACACTTCAAACATGAATTGCGACCTCGACAGCAGTATTCCCGAATGGATCATCGAGCATCCGGAAACGACGCGGGTGTTCAGCGAGTTGGGATTGGACATCGGTTGTGCGGGCAAATCGCTGCGGTACGTTTGCGTCCATCAAGGCCTCAGTCCGCCGGAAGTGATTGAGCGACTGCGAGCCGCCATCGCTGGCTCGTTGTCCATTGACCGAAATGCCCGCTAGCCTTAGGCTTATCGAAACAAGTCTCTTTTGGACAGCTTTGGCAGCCTCGGTCGGAGAGCGGGAGGGGCGCCGTTCGGTTGCGAATCTCATGAAGCTCACCACGCAGACCGACTACGCCTTGCGAACGCTGATGTTTCTGGCCACACGCAGCGAGCGCGCCAACGTGGCCGATGTCGCAGCGCTGTTCGGCATTTCGGCGAATCACGTTGCGAAGGTCGTCAACCTGCTGGCCCGTGCGGGCTATGTGCAAAGCACACGCGGGATCGGCGGCGGGATTGAATTGGCGCATTCCCCGGAAGACATTGTGATCGGGGATGTGATCGCGACCATGGAAACCGACACGCACCTGCTCTCCTGTGTCGGCAGCGATGACTCCTGCGTGATCCATTCGTTCTGCAAGCTCAAGGGAGTCCTGGCAGAAGCCGAACGCATTCAGCAGGAGTTTCTCGGAGGCGTCACGCTCGCCGATGTGATCCCGACGCGGCGACAACTCAATCGCGTTTCACGGTCCTGAGCGACACCCGCCCCGCTCGAATGGTTCGGCGGTCGGATCTGACGCGATGCTTCTGGGGTAATGCCGAACCGCTCGGTTATTGAACACCGACGGCGATGGCAACTTCATCCGGTTTGGCAGGGCCATGGACTTCGCCGTCCGCGACGCAGCAGTTCGCTGTGCCAGAATCGGCAGGAAAAACGCATCTACTCGATCGGCACGGTGTAACTGATCGCTCCGATCGGCTCGCCCTCAGCGACATCTTCGTAGTGTGCGTGACACATGATGCATTTTTGCATGACGACGGGTACCGGTGTCAATGCACGCAAGTAGTGCTTGCCGTCCAGGCTGACGACCTCGTCGACACGCTTCGCCCCGGCCTTCAACTTCTTGATGCCCTGCTTTTCGAAGTCATCTTTGGCGACATTTTCGGATTCATAGGGATCGCCCGTGGCGTCGATTAATCGAATCGTGTTGTCGCTGCCATCGGAAATCTTCTTGAACAACAACACCGCCGCGCTACCGGCAGCAAAATCGTCATCGTCGTTGACATACTTGTCGGTCACCAACACGATCGTTTGCTTGAAGATGTTGTCCAGCGTTTGCACCGTCTTGCGCGATCGCTCGATTGCTTTCTTGCCCGGTTTCTTCTCAGCCTTTTTGGCATCAGCCCGCGCGGTCGCCGCGGGTTCTTGGGCGTGCGCCGACCGGATCGTCAATGAAGATCCGCAGGCGAGCGAGACCGCCAGTGTCGCGACAAAGCAGGCAGACAGGGGAAGGCGTTTCATGGGAGTTTCCTGAAGGGGGAGATGCAACGGAGGGGAATTTCAAATGTGTATATCTGAGTATAGTTTTAGGGTCCAGGAAGACCGTTGTCAATTTTTCGATACTCGCTTTCACGATCCAGTCGCCGCGGCTGCCGGCATGGCCGTCGCGCCTGGCCGCTGGTTCGGCGCCCGTCAGGCCGCTTGCCCGACCTTCGCCAACGCTTCCACGCCGATGCGATCGCCGACCATGAATGAATACGCCTTGCCGAGTCCATCTTTGCGGCGTGGTTTGCGCAGGTCACGGTCGTCTTGTTGGTCGGTGCCGTGAAACGTCAACAACTTGGTGGTCGCGTCGGCCAGTTCGTCGGGGAGGCTGCCACGCAGCTCAACACTGGCTTCTTTGATCAATTCGACCGTTGACTTTTTCGGCTTTTGGGCGGCATGGGTGTCGTCTCATGACGCGGGTTAACGCAACGCTTTGAAACATGTATGATTCGTGCATGTTTGTAGGGATCGGCTTTCCCCCTGTCAACCTTGCGTGGTGCGAGAGCGGATCCGTCGTCGAACGGCCGAAAGCCTTGGCGGTTTGTCGATTGAATCAGCCGTTTGGCGCGAGCCTACTCGCCTCGGTGCGTTTCCTTGGTGGTCGAGGCCCGTACGCTCGCGCGAGACGGCTAATCGATACGTGTGATCCGCCCGCCCTCGCCCATCCCGTCCTGAACCTACCCGACCAACCCTGGCCGACCCCGATGATTCAAGCCGAACCACATGACACGTCCATCCTTGGTGCGCTCGCGCGGGAACGGATCCTGCTTCTTGATGGCGCGATGGGAACCATGATCCAACGCCTGGGATTGGACGAAGCGGCTGTGCGGGGTGAGCGTTTTGCCGATCACCACAAGGACCTCAAGAACTTTTCCGACATCCTTTGCCTGACGCATCCCGACAAGATCACCGAGATCCACCGGGCCTACTTTCAGGCCGGCAGCGACATCGTGGAAACGAACTCGTTCGGCGCTTCACCGGTTGGGATGGTCGAGTTTGGTCTGCCGCTTGACCTGGTCGATGAAATCAACCATGCAGCGGTCGCGTGCGCACGTGCCGCGGCCCAGGAGTGGACCGAACGCACACCCGACAAACCGCGTTTTGTGGCCGGTTCGATCGGACCGACGACCAAGCAATTGGCCATCAGCACCGAAGACGATCCGGCGTATCGCGGCACGACATTCCAGGAAATGGTGGACAGCTACCGGGCCCAGGTCGAATCGCTGGTTGCCGCCGGGGTCGACGTGCTGCTGCCCGAGACCGCGATCGACACCTTGAATTTGAAGGCGTGTTTGTTCGCGATCGCCGACTTTTTCAATGCCGGTGGTCGTCGGGTTCCCGTGATGGCCAGCGGCACCTTTGGCGATGGCGGACGGACCTTTGTCAGCGCACAAAGTGTCGAGGCCTTTTGGACGGCCATCAACCACTTTCCGTTGCTTTCGGTCGGCATGAATTGCGCACTCGGGCCCGACGTGATGCGGTCTCACATCGAAGAACTTGCCAAAGTTGCCGAAATCCCGATTTCCTGCCATCCCAACGCCGGATTGCCCAACGAAATGGGGGAATTTGATCTCGGCCCCAAGGCGATGGCGGACAAGGTGGGTGAATACGCCGACAACGGTTGGGTGAACATCCTGGGCGGTTGCTGCGGCACGACGCCCGACCATATCCGCGCGATGGCCGATCGCGTCAAAGGATGCCGGCCCAAGCAAGACTCACCCGGCCCGGTCTACACGCGATTGTCCGGTCAGATGCCGCTGGTGATGCGTCCCGAAGTGCCCTTCACGATGGTCGGTGAACGCACCAACGTGATGGGCAGCAAAAAGTTCGCCCGCCTGATCCGCGATGAAAAGTATGAAGAGGCCGTCGAGATCGCGCGCGAGCAAGTTGAAAACGGGGCCACCATCATCGACGTCAACTTTGACGAAGGGATGCTCGATGGTGTCGAAGCGATGACCCGCTTTCTGCGTTTGATCGCCGGAGATCACGTCGCCGCATCGGTTCCCGTGATGATCGACAGCAGCAAATGGGAGGTGATCGAAGCGGGGCTACGCAACGTGCAGGGCAAAGCGATCGTCAATTCGATCTCATTGAAGGACGGCGAAACCGAGTTCCTGCGCCGGGCGGCATTGGTGCGTCAATACGGTGCCGCCGCCGTGGTGATGGCCTTTGACGAACAGGGCCAGGCTGCCGACGAAGAAAGCAAGGTTCGGATCTGCAAACGGGCCTACGACCTGTTGACCGAAAAGCTGCACTTTCCCACCGAAGACATCATCTTCGACCCCAACATTTTGACGATCGCCACGGGGATGGACGAGCACAACAACTATGCCGTCGATTTCATCAACGCCGTGCGGCGAATCAAACAGGTGTGTCCCGGCGCGAAGACCAGCGGCGGTGTCAGCAACATCAGCTTCAGCTTTCGAGGCAACGATCCGGTCCGCGAAGCCATCCACAGCGCGTTCTTGTACCATGCCGTCGACGCCGGGCTGGACATGGGCATCGTCAACGCCGGTCAGTTGGAAATCTACGAGCAAATCCCCAAAGACTTGCTCGAACGCGTCGAAGACGTGCTGCTCAATCGCCGCCCGGACGCGACCGAGCGGATGCTGGAATTCGCCGAGACGGTCAAGGGCGATGGAAAGAAAAAGTCGGGGGAAGACTTGGCTTGGCGTGACGCCCCGGTGGCTCAACGGATGACCCACGCGTTGGTCAAGGGCATCGACAAATACATCGTCCAGGATACAGAGGACGCCCGCCAGCATTTTGATCGCTGCATCCAAGTGATCGAAGGCCCGTTGATGGATGGGATGAAGGTCGTCGGGGATCTGTTCGGCGCCGGCAAGATGTTTTTGCCCCAAGTCGTCAAATCGGCTCGCGTGATGAAGAAGGCCGTCGCCTACCTGGAACCCTTCATGGAGGAAGAGAAACGGTTGGCGGGAACATTGCACGAAGCGGCTCGCGGCAAGTTTCTGATCGCGACGGTCAAGGGTGACGTGCACGACATCGGCAAGAATATCGTTGGCGTCGTGTTGCAATGCAACAACTATGAAGTCATCGACTTGGGCGTGATGGTCTCCGCCGAAACGATTCTCCAGGAAGCGGCCAAGCAGAACGTCGACATGATCGGGCTGAGCGGCTTGATCACGCCGTCGCTGGATGAAATGACACACGTCGCTCGCGAGATGAAACGCACCGGGATGACGATGCCGCTGTTGATCGGTGGCGCGACGACCAGTGCCAAGCACACCGCCGTCAAAATCGCTCCGGCCTACGACGGTCCCGTAGTGCACGTGCTCGATGCCAGTCGCAGCGTGAACGTCGTCGAACGCTTGCTCAGCGACGGTCGTGACGCATTCGTCGCCGAGAATGTCTCGACGCAAAAGAAGCTGGCCGACAGCTTCCGCGATCGCAAGCAGAAACTCGTGCCCTATGCCGAAGCCCTGGAGAAACGATTCGTCACCGATTGGAATTCCATTCCCATCGATGCGCCGTCGTTCACCGGCACCCGCGTCCTGCGAGACATTCCGCTAGAACAGATTCGATCCTACATCGACTGGTCTCCGTTTTTCAGCACGTGGGAATTGAAGGGCAAGTTTCCTAAAATCTTTGATGACCAGGTGGTCGGGGCGCAAGCCCGAGAACTCTACGAGGACGCGAACCGTTTGATCGACGAGATCATCGGCGACCAGTCACTGACCGCCAACGCTGTTTACGGGTTTTGGCCAGCCGCTAGCGATGGCGACGACGTGATTCTGTTCACCGACTCGACTCGGAAGCATGAATTGACGCGGCTGCATTTCTTGCGACAACAGTGGGAACGCAAGGGGCAAAAGGACTTTCGCTCACTGGCCGACTACGTCGCACCGCGGGACTCTGGCCGCGAGGATTTCCTCGGTGGCTTCGCCGTCACCGCCGGCATCGGAGCGATGGAGTTGGCGATGAAATACAAAGCCGAACTCGATGATTACAAAGCGATCATGGTGCAAGCGGTTGCCGATCGATTCGCCGAGGCACTGGCCGAAATGCTGCATCAACGCGCCCGCCGCGACTGGGGGTTCGGCCAAACCGAAGGGCTTTCCCAGGAAGACTTGATCGCGGAAAAGTACCGCGGCATCCGACCTGCCGCCGGCTATCCAGCCTGCCCCGATCACACCGAAAAACGCACGCTGTTCGACTTGCTCCGCGCCGAGGAAAATGCCGGAATTGAGCTGACCAGCAGTTTCGCCATGACGCCCGGCGCCAGCGTCAGTGGCCTGTATTTCGGTCATCCCGAGGCGCGTTACTTCACCGTCGAGCGGATGACCCGAGACCAGATCGAGGCCTACGCCAAACGCAAACGCAAACCGATCGAAGAGATCGAACGCTGGCTGGGGCCGAATCTGGCCTACTGAGGCTCCGCGGCGTCAACTCAGGTTGACACGGAACCCCGCGTTGACGCGATTTCCGGCTCCGTTGCGTGGAAAGACTCATTGGTATGCGGAATGCTTCAATGGCAAAGACCTCGTGTCGCCAGGAAGGTGTTCCGTCTTTTCCCCAATGAAGTGGTCTCGATCATGTTCACGCACAACCCAGAGCATGCGGTTCCTCGTCAGCGCGACGACTCAACCGGTCACGGCGAACCTCACGTTGCCTCCACCTCTCTTGAAATGATGTTTGGGCAATTAGTGTTGATCGCCCTCTTCGCTCTCGCAATCGTGCTGCGCACGTTGTCTTAAAGGCGGGGCAAACATCGACGTCGGTCCTTCGCCGCGGTGCGCCCTCTGTCTCTTGGACTCTGTCCCTTGGACGCTGTCTCTTGGAATCTACCCTAACACACCATCATGACCTCTCGAATTGTTTCCGTCACCCGAACCGACTTACAACAACTACGCAAGCTTTTGCAAAGCGAGTTTGCGTGTGCGCTCAGTGGCGGCAGGTCTCATCTGGCGGATCTGGACAAGGCACTTGACTGCACCACCGTGGTCGAGCCGGAGGAAATGTCGCCGGACGTGGTGACGATGAACTCGACGGTCGAATTGCGCGACATGGATTCAAATGATGCGGAAACCTACACCTTGGTGTATCCGCACGAAGCATGCATTGCCGAAGGGAAACTCTCGATTCTGTCGCCGCTGGGCGCGGAGATTTTTGGACGCCGGATCGGCCAGAGCGTGACCTTGCCCCTGCTGAATCGAAAAACGCAAAAGCGAGTCGAACGAATTTATTTTCAACCCGAACGGGCCGGAGCGCTCCACTATTACTAGCTCAGCTTCAATCCGACAATCCCCGCGATGATTAACGCCATGCAGACGATGCGCATCGCGGAGACGGGTTCGGCAAACAACAGAATCCCTAACGTGGCCGTCCCGATCGCTCCGATGCCGGTCCAAATCGCATAGCCGGTGCCGATCGGAATTTCTTTCACCGCCAGTGCCAAGCAATAGAAACTGGCGACCATGGTCACGAGGGTCAGCACGCTCGGCCAAAATCGTGACCAGCCTTCGGTGTATTTCAAGCCGATCGCCCAACCGATTTCTAAACAGCCGGCGATCAGCAAATAGATCCATGCCATAACGGGATGAGGTTACCAGGTTGTCAAAACTTCTTCGGCCGCCGATCGTCCCCCGTGAGTCTCGCTGATCTTCACGAACATGATCTTGCCCGTATCATCAAGGACGATGGTGGTCGGGGAGGCGGTCTCATGGGGGGCGTTCCAACGCAATCCGTATGCATTGGTAAACGAGTGGTCGGGATCAAGCAACAACGTTAGCGGTTTGGGCGACGTCGTGCCATGCAGGAAATCGTCGGCATGCCGGTCGATTTGTCTTCATCAACTTATACCTCAGTCACGACAGATCGGGAAAGACGACGTTGCCATCGGGCAATGAACGTCGCCAATCTCACGCTGATTGCTAAATCAATGTCCTGTCCGCCAAAGATGGCGCATCGGTCGGCGCACCTCTTGCCGGTTCTGTCCCTCGAACCCTTCGTGTAGATTGACCACGCGGCCGGCGACACCCGCGCCGGGAATGAACAACGTCAGAGGCGTGCACGGCAACCACCGTTGGTTCAGACCATCAAGGACAACAGTTCGTCGACAGAGACGGTTGCGAAGGTCGTCGCGTAGTCCGACATGGCATAGGGAAGCACCAACTGTCCGTTGTGGATCACGCTGCCGCAACTGTAGACGACGTTCGGGACATAGCCTTCGCGTTCATTTTCGTTTGGCGTCAGCAGTGGCTCTTTCAAGCGACCGATCACACGTGACGGATCATCCAAGTCCAGCAGGATCACGCCGATGCAGTACTTGCGCATCGGCCCGACGCCATGCGTGAGCACCAGCCATCCCGCGTCCGTCTCGATGGGCGAACCACAATTCCCCATCTGCACAAACTCCCAAGGGTACGTGGGCTTCACGATCATCTGTTTGGTGTGCCAGAAATGCAGCATGTCGGAATACATCAAGAACAGATGCTCGCCGTCTTGCCGAGACACCATGGCATACCGGCCGTTAATCTTTCGCGGGAACATGGCCAGGCCCTTGTCGACGATAGCTGGACCATTGAGCGTGTGCATTTTGAAATGCAGGAAGTCTTGTGTCTCGAGTAATTGGGGCAACACCATTTTTCCGTCATACGCGGTGTAGGTCGCGTAGTAGCGCCAGTCCCCATTCTCTTCTTGAAATTGGACAAAGCGGGCATCTTCAACCCCATTGGTTTCGGTTGGGCCGAACGGGAAAATCAGGCGTTCGGACAGATCGTGTTGGGGCAGATAGGTGATTTCATAGTTTGACTTTGCGAGCATGACGACCTGTTCAACCGTTGTCGCCAATTCGCGGCGGCGGGCCCCATACGCACGCATGCCAAGATTCAGCGCGTTTTCCAGTTGGCTCAAATTGAATTCGTCCCCCAGGCCGGCAAACACCGAGTCTGTGAAGGGGCTCTCCAACGCGAGTTCGATCAACTTGCGAAGAAAGAGTTCTTTTTCATACAGAGCGTCGGGCACAAATTCGGGCGTCGTCACGTAACCGGTCGGTTCATCGATGGACAATCGGTTCTCCGCATCAATGACTCCTGATCGAAATGTGACAGATGAAATATGTCCTTCACCGACCGCGCGCAGACTCAGAACGAAACGTCGCGAACCGTCGGCAAGGTTGGACTGGTCGGGGTGCCACACGATCGATGGATTGAACAACGCCGCCGATTCCAACGCGTACTCTTGCGTGAAGTAGGCGCCGAGCAAGAGCTGACGGTTTTCACTCATCGGAGCGTCGGTCAACAGGTACCGACGGATGGCCTCGAAACGGCTCAGGAAGAATTCGCGCGGCCGTTGATGTCGTCCATGAAACTCCTTCAATACAAGATCCAATTGCGCATCGACTTGCTCTTCGGACAGCGTCGACACACGTGCGATGATCCGAAGTTTTCGGCCCGCATCGGGCATCTCGAACGGTCGCAACACGACCCGTCGGTTGTTGGGCGAAAGGACGATTCCTGTTCGTTTAACGAGCATAGGTGCTGCTTACGGGGGCGTGGTGGGGACGCTGCACAGTGGCGGCAGCGGGACGGGGCGTTCGCAATGTTGGCGATGATCCTTCGAGTCGTTGCATCTCAGCCAGTGAGAGCAGGAAAGCGAGCGTCGATTCCGCACCTTGGTTTTGATTGACCTGATGCTCCGCCAACCCGTCGTAGCAACCGCCCGTTGACGCGTTGTAGATCGGTAACCCGTGGTCGTTGCGTCCCAGGAACCAGTCAAATGCCAGGTGTGCTTGCTCGCGCCAGAATGGATCTTTGGCGACATCAAAGGCCTCGATCGCGGCGGACACCATCGCGTGGGCTTCGATCGGCTGTTGGTCATAGATTGCGGTCGGCACACCTTGGCGACAGAACCCGTTGCACCCGATCGGACGGAACCTGCCCTCGGGAGAGCGTTGTTTCTCGCATAACCAACGGAGTGATTCGATACCGATCTGCGTCACACGCGGATTCTCACCCCAACACCCACTGCGAATCAAAGCCTGGGAGAGCCGGGCGTTGTTGTAAGACGCGACATCTTCAAACCACGGCCAATCGTCTGTGGCGGTTCGGTCGTACAGGTCGACGAGTTTTTCGGTCAATCGTTGACCGGTCTGACTGACGGCGCGGTCACCGCTCATGCGACGCAGGTATTCGTGAATCCCCAGCAATGCCAGCGCCCAGGTGCGTGGCGAAGTGGTGTCTTCACAAGCGGGCAATGCCTTGGCAAACAAGTCCATCGCCCAGGTCTGAAAGCCCAGCCTTCGGGACCGACCGACACAAGTGCCCAGTGCCCAGACCGCGCGGCCTTGTGAATCGTCTGAACCGTCTCGTTCCAGCCAGCGCCGATCGAAGCTCATGAAGTTGCGAAAACGGCCGCTCGTTCGATCGAAGGCATAATTCAGAAACGCCGCGTACGTCGATGCCAAGGCGTGCAATTCTGGAGTGTCTTTGCCCAGTTCCTCGAGCAAGACCGTCAAGATGAACGCCCTTGCGTTGTCATCGGTGCAGTAGCCTTCATGATGGTTGGGAATGGAGTAACAGGCGTGCTGAATGATTCCGGCCGAATCACTCATGCGATGCAGGTGTTCCAGATTGATTCGCGGCAGATCCAGCGGCTGCTCATCCAATGTTCGCACCGCCAGGGGGCTGCGTTCGCTTCCGAAGTTCGCCTGAGCATCACGGAAAGATTGCAGATAGAGTTCCGCCACATGATCCCAGAGCATCTCGCGGCCCAAGAGGTGGGCTCGATCACGCATCGTCTGTCGCCGCTCGTCATCGCTTAGCAGAGCGATCACTTCTCGGCCAATGGCGTCCGGATCGGCAAACGGAACGAGTACTCCCCGGCCGTCGGCGAGCAATTCTTCGGCATGCCAATAGGGTGTCGAAATGACGGCTTGTCCGCAACCGAACGCATAGGCAAGCGTCCCCGAGACGGCTTGGGCCACGTTCAGATACGGCGTGATGTAAAGATCCGCGGCGCCGATGAAATTAGTCAACTCGTCCAGCTCGACAAATCGATTGTAAAAACTGACGTTCTTGGTGATCCCTAAGTCTTTTGCCATCCGCTCCAGGCTGATCCGATACTGTTCGCCTTCGCTGCGTTTCAAACTGGGATGTGTTGCCCCCAGAATCAAATAGATGAAATCGGGGAACTTCTTCGTGACCTCGGGAATCGCCTTCAGGACGTACTCGATGCCCTTGTTCGGAGAGAGCAGCCCAAACGTCAACGCGACCTGTTTGCCTGCCACGCCAAACTGTTCTTTGAATTCACTGGAATTTGCATACGGTGCGTCGGGAATGCCGTGGGCGATCAAATCGACCTTGCATTCGGGGACGGCATAGGTCTCACAGAGCGTTTCGCGACTTCGCTCCGTCATTACCACCAGCCGGGTGGAAAGCTTGGTCAGCTGATCCATGACCTGCCGCTGGGTGGCGTCGGGTTCGGACAAGACCGTGTGCAGTGTCGTGACGACCGGAATCCGTATGTCGCGCAAAAAAGTCAGAATGTGGCTTCCACCGGGGCCTCCGAAAATGCCGAATTCGTGTTGTAGCGAGACCACATCGACGTTGCTGAAGTTCAAGAAATCGGCGGCACAACGGTAGGCGTCAATCTCCTGTTCGGGAATTTGAAAACTCACTTCCGACCCATACTCGTAGCCTTCTGCAATGTCGTCCACAGGCACCACCACACAGGTTGCCGACGAAGCATCGGCAACCGCGCTTCGTAAATCGTGAGTGAACGTGGCAATGCCGCACTTGCGCGGCAGATAATCGCCGACAAAAGCGATTCTGGTGAGGGCCGAGTTGGCCATGGGAAACTCCTCGGGGGGCGGATGGCGAGATCACTGAAGTGATTTCAAAATATCCTGTTTGGAAAAATCGACGACGCCGATCGCAGTGTCGGCCGCGCCGTAGTAAACGCTCATTCGGTCATCGCTCTGGTCAAGACTTGCGGGGATCATGGCCGTCGGGAAGACGACGTTGGGTACGAAACCGTTTCGCTCGTACTCAGCCATAGGAGCCATCATCGGTTGGCCGGAGCGTGCCAGCACCCGGGACGGATCGTCTCGATCCAATAGCAATGCCCCGACCGAATATTCGCCGACGCGACCGTCGCGCTGAGTCCGTCGGCTGCCGTGATAAAGATGCAACCAACCTTCGTCGATCAACATCGGGGGCGTCCCGCCACCGACTCGATCGCCTTCCCAACATTGTTCTCCGCCACACAGGCTCTGGTGCTCACCCCAATGCAGCAAGTCAGGAGATCGGGCAATCCAAATTTGTGGCGGACTGAAATGTGAATTCGGGTTCGGGCGATGCAGGGCCACGTATTGTCCATCGACCTGTCGTGGAAACAGAACGACATCTTTATTTTCAGGACAAAAAATCAATCCGTGCCGTTTGAAGGTCAGCATGTCCTCGCTGGAAATCAGTGCGGTTGCCGCTCCCTGTCGCGAAACGGCCACGTACGTGATCCAATACGTCTGATCGATCTTCGTAATTCGTGCGTCTTCCATGCCGAATTCCTCGATCGCCATTTCCGGCAACAGTGCAGGTCCAGGCAACCAGCCATCGGAGCTTCCGTCTCGCTGGCGCAACACACGCAGAGACGAGACCGATGTCAGTCGCAACCGACCATTGGATTTGAGTTGACCGACGCGGGGATCGATTGCTCCGAAGTCCGCTTCACCCACCCAGTCGATGACACAGGTTCCGTCGGGTTCCCACCGCGGCAATCCCATCAGTCCGGGACGTTTCTCACGAGGCCTTTCTGCGACCCGCACGAGCATGACCACGTCATTTTCGATCCGGACGACACCCGGATTGAAGACACCGATCACTTCGAGATCAGCTCGCGACGGCGCCAGCTGAGCCGGGCAAAGCAGTCGCGATTGGGAAAGCCGTGGAATCATTGGACCTCCACGGATTGCTGAGACACGGGGCCCGGGGATTCGCTCGATGACGGGGCCACACCGAATGATGCCGTCAAGAGTTGGCGAACTTCCGCAGGGCTTCGACATTGAAGCGCGAGTTCGGCGAGCTGAGTCACCTGACAGCAGTCAATTCCGCGGATCGCCCGACGGGTTGCCGCGGCACGAATTGGCCCAAGGCTCAATTCACGGATACCGAGACCCACGAGCAGGCGGGCAAAGTCGGCGTCTGCCGCCTCTTCGCCGCAAACACAAACCGGCCGACTCCACTGTTGACTCGACTGGACGATTTGTTTGATCGCGCGCAGCACTGCCGGGTGCATCGCGGTGCAATCGTCCGTCCCCGCGGACAAATCACGATCGGCTGCCAACATATACTGAGTCAAATCGTTGGTGCCGATTGCGACAAAGTCTGCCAGCTCAAGGATCTCATCCAAGGCGAACAATGCCGCAGGTGTTTCAATCATGGCTCCAACGGGAGGTCGACGCAGCACGTCAAGTTGCTTCACGGCACGATCAACGGCCTCGATCGCCAACGAAAAATCGTGACTCCCAATCACCATCGGAAACAAGATCCGGACGTCCGCGGTCTGCGCGATGTGTACTATCGCCCGCAATTGAGCGTCAAGCAGATTCTTCTCCGACAATGAGAATCGCAGTCCGCGCAGATGCAGACTTGAGCGATTTCTCAGCCGATCCAATGACAGGAAGGGTGGAAGTTTTTCGCCGCCGAGATCGAAGGTTCGAATCACCATCGGCAAACCGGCCAACTGATTTGCCATTTCGCCATAGACTTCCAATTGCAAGTCGAAGCTCGGACGGGTGTAGGAGTCGATGAACAAGAACTCGGTACGAAACAGTCCGATGCCGGCCAAGTGATGTTCTGCGATCTGATCGACTTCGACCGGCAATCCGACGTTGCCCAGCAGTGAAATCTCGACGCCGTCCTGGGTCTTACACGGCTGTTCTTCCTCGGACGCCAGTGATGCAATGAGCCGCTCGTGCGCGAGCTGACGAACCGAGAACTCCGCCTTATCGGATTCCGATGGCTGAATCCCAACGGTTCCAGACAAGCCATCGACAAGCAACGTTTCGCCAGACGAAATCAGTTTGGTCACGTCCGTGATGCCCGAAATTGCCGGGATTCCCAAAGCCGCGGCGACGATCGCCGTGTGGCTGAACTTGCCTCCGTATTCGGAAACGATCGCGACCACACCGCTATTGACAAGCCCAACCGCTTCGGAAGGGAGCAGTTCGCGGGCCACGATCACGGATCCCGGTGGCACCAAATCAAAGCTGTACTGGATCCCCTCTGTCAAATTGCGAGTCATCCGCTGGCCGACGTCGCGGACGTCTTGTTCGCGTTGGCGAAGGTACTCGTTGTCAAGATTCTGCAAACGGCTGATCCAATCGCGGATGACTGAATCAAGCGCCAGTTCCACGTTGACGAGGTCGCATCCGATCTGCTGCTTCACGGTCGCCGCGATCTCAGCAGCCATCGTGGCATGTGCGGACAACAACGCCGCGGCGTCGACGAGCTGCGGGTCTCCGCCGACGACTTGCGTGGCAATCGTCAATTCACGATTGCACCGCTCTAATGCCTTATCGATTCGATCGCATTCAGACTGCACATCACCGTGGCGAATATCACGCTCCAACTCGCTCAGCAACGTTCGTTGAATTTCATAGTCGTAAACGACCGCAGTCCCCACGGCTAAACCGGGTGAAATGGGCCTCCCCTCCAATGATTTCATTCGTTTTTCCTGTTCGTTCTTCGAATGATGTGCTTCGACCGTTTTCTCGCTGCTTGCAACCTTCGCCAACGCGCTAGATGCGGGGGCGGATGCGGGCAAAACTCTTGATGTTTTTCCAGCAATGTTGCGACCATGAGAGGAGGTTGCCCCGCTCTTGAGGCAACTTCAATCCTGCGACAAACGCGTCAATTTTCTTCTCCGCCGTCGCTTTGTCGTCTCCGTATCGCTGTTCGAACAGCCTGACAAATGACTCTCGACCGCCAGAGATCATGGCGAGGTCATCGTTTGTGAACTTGCCCCACTTGAGCTTGATTTGCTGGCTGACGGACAGCCAATCGCGTGTCACTTGATCCCAATTCATCTGTGTTGCTCCTGATTTGTTTTTCTAAAACGAATGATTACGCTGTGCTTTGCGTTTCCACTGATTGGCTCGTCTCGTCCAAGCCTGGCGAAGCCTTCTCGACGCGGTACGCCTTTGCATCGCCATCGAGCGTCAGCCGGAACGAGACACTCACCTGATTCGCGTTTTGTTGCTGGGCTTGCAGGACGCAGTCCACGGTTGCCGCATTCAATGGAGATTGCTGCGGTCCGGTAGCATCGATCACGACCAGGTGGATGACATCGCTGGATTCGGTGATTTGGTTCTTCAGGTAGCCCTTCACCAATGGGTAGGGTGTTAATGCGAGTTTGCTGTTGGCGATAAACAGGTCATACGGTTGCTTGTCCGAGAACCCATAAATTGCCACGCACTGGGGACCTGAATCCGGGGCGATGAGTTTGGGTGCGAGACGTTGCTTGCCGTCGAGCAAGACATAGCACGGTGTGTTGGCTTGGAGCGCATTCATGATTGAAACCCTGTTCTGTCGTTTCTCGATTGGTCGTATTTTCGTCTTAGGCCCCACGGGACGTTGCCCACATGCGGGGCGAGACGACCCGGTAGGCGTACAGCAACAGGACGGCGCCACCGGTTGCAATCACCAAGCTGCGAACGTCAAAACCGGTCACGCTTCCAAAGCCAAACGCCGTTCCGATCATCCCGCCGACGATCGCACCCGCAATACCGATCAGCGTCGTAACGATGAGTCCACCAGGATCGGCCCCCGGCATGATCCACTTGGCGAGGATTCCGGCTAAAAGTCCCATTGCAATCCACAGTAGAATTCCCATGACAGCCTCCTAAAGGCGTTCGGAATAGCGTCATTCGATTTCGCGACCCGAGTCAAGGTTGACCGGGTCGGTGAATGACCAACATTCAATCAGTATTTCATCGTCAATCTGTTTCAGCTGAGTCTGAACGATCGTCTTGTGCCGGCGGATGGAAACCGTCGTCACCGGCGCGTTCCATCGATGCACGATCACCGCTTTTGCAGGCTTCGATTTCAGGGGTCAATAAATACACATGCACCATCGCACCGGACCGAAAGGTATGGGTGATCATGCCGGTACCCGCATCAAGTGCTGCGGTTGCTTCTCGCACATCCCGACCGGTGATTGTCTTGATCTTCTGTTGCATCGGGTCGGATGAACTGGCGAACAACTGACGATGAAACTCTTGGACCTGGGCGAGGCCCTGCGTCGTACGGACCAAGGCCTGCTCGGCCGGTGTGAGGGCACCTTCCATCGTCACGACCAAAGTGTTCTCGTTGAGGACCGCGCTGACGGACGTCGGGGCAACTCCCGTTCTGTTCTGCTGTAGCGTTTTCGCGATCAGGGCGATCGTTTGCGTCATGGTCGACGTGGCTTGATCCATGGTGTCTCTTCCTGTACCACGTGGACATGGTTGGTTTCAGGTATTCTGAAATTGAATCCTGCGCATAAAAAAAGCCGATGGGGTAGAACACACACGAAGGTGTTCTGCCACATCGGCTTACTTTTTAACGAGCCCTCTTGGAATCCCATTGGCTGGGGAATGCCAGATTGCTCTTTATCTTGTCGTCCGGATTGTTGAAGAGAGAAATCGGCTAAACCGTTCCCTCAACGAATTCATCCTACGCCGACTGATGGAAAAGACAAGGGCGTACCCCTGACTTTGCATCAGCCGTCCGGTTTCAGCTTGATGAAAACACCTTGAAAGACCAGAGGGCTCGCGCCCAATGCCACTTACTTTGGCACTGAATGAGTTAGCGGAACGGCGCGAGCCGTCCGGTTTGAACTTGAAAGACCGGAGGGCTCGCGCCCTGCCGCTAACAAAAGTCCCCTGTTTGACGTCAAAGTAAGTGGCATTGGGCTCGCCGCCCTACCGCAAATCAATGCCCCACAGCCTTGATGACCAGTGGTGATGTCAGATTTCTTCGGAAAACGATCCGCTGCGGCGTTGCCTGCCAGGAGTGTGGTAAATTGGCTACTCTCGCATCGTTTGACCGTACGTTCGCCAATGAGGTGATGAAAAACGGAGCGAGGTAGACAATTGATCGTTGAACTGGAACGGGTCGGTGAAAACACACGGAGAAATCGAAGCCGCCGTCTGCAAAGGGATGTCCCATTTCGAGCAGGAGTACATGGGGCGGGGGCCGAAGGACATTCGCGCCCATTTGATCGGCGATCTGCTCGTTGTTCGCTTGCAAGGTGTCTTGACCGCGGCCGAACAACATTTGGTGACCACGCTGCCGGCTGAAAAAGGGCGAGACCTGCTGAAGCAGGTTCGAACCCAATTGATCGAGACGGCGCGCCCAACCTTGGAGTTGGTGATTCACGAGATCACCGGCATCAAGCCGGTCAGCCTGCATCACGATATCAGTACGCATACCGGCGAAGAGATCGTCGTCTTCACCCTCGAACAGGCGCCCGCCTGTCGCGAGTCGAAAAGGAAATAGGGAAACAGCTTCGTCGATTTCCTCAAACAGGTCGCTGCTTCTCCAACTGCAACATGGCCTCGGCGAGTGCATTGCCGAAACGGATGAAGGTCTTGCCGCTTCCCAGGTAGTGGTATTCGGCGTTGGATGCGCAGCGATCCCAAGTGCGTTGCTCTTGCGCGGTTAATTCACCGTCGCCGAATCCGTACCGGTCGCATTCGGCTTGAAACTGCTCCGGCGTCATCTGACCCTGATTGACCCGCTGCTTCCAATTGCCGGTCAGCCGCCGTTTCCAGTAGATGTCGCTCAGCCCGAGTTCGTAATACGGTCCGCTGTCGACCGCGACGACGTTGCCACGATAGCGTGCCGCGACCTTCTGGTCGTATTGCTCGACGGCTGCGAATTGAGCCTTGCGAAAGTCACTGACCGGCAACCCTTTGTCAAATTTCCTACTGTCCGGGTCCGTGCCGTAGACTCCCAAGATGCCCACGATGAACGGCAGCGTCGGCGTATCGAATTCCTGGCGGACATCGCGGATGAAATGGATCATGTTCTCGGTGTATTGGTCGATGTGATGCCGATTGCACATGTCGTTCCAGCCCTGGAACCAGACGAAACCGGCAAGTTCATAGCCCTGGCTTGCATCGTACGTCGGCACCAACTTCGTGAGACCCTCGGTGTCCCGGAGCGTCGACTGCACGAACCGGATCATTTCGCGGTAGTAGTGTCCCACGCTTTCCACCTCGGGGACGTTGCCACGTTCTTTCTCGTTTGCACTGGGCTGGTAAGGTCCCGCGCCGGGCGGGCGGAAGTCCACGGCCAGTGACTTCCCGCCCCACGCGGTCTTGATGATCAACACCGGTTCGTCGATCGCCTGGTCGATGAAGATGCCAAAACCGTATTCGGGACCGATCCGCTGATCGTCAAACCCGTAGCCGATTTCCACTTTGCCTTGCCGCACCGTCTCCCCGTCGCGTCCGCCCGTCCGGTACGCGATCCAGGCGTTGTCGCACACGACCGGATCCCCATTTTGGTCTAGGATCACGTCCAGGAGTTCTGCGGCCGCCGGGTCATCCCGCATCGCCGAGAACGTGCTTTGATGGGCCGAGCCCTGCATGTTGGATTGCCCGGCCAGGATGTACACCTTCAACGGCCCGGCAGCCGAAACGGCATGGAAGGAGAACGCAGTGATCGCCGCCACGGTGAAAGCGACGATGAGTTTGATTCGACGACGGCTCATGATGATCCATTCGGTACGGAAGACGGGCGTGTGAACAAGTGCAGGCGAGCCACGGTGGTATCGGTGCCAAACTTACACCGGATCTAACCGAACAGATTCTTCAAACGTTCCTCCTCGGCCACTTTCAGCGGAAAGTTATCGCAGGAACGGTGCGTCGAGATTCCGGCGAAATCGCGGAGGGCGGAATGGATGTGTTCCGGACGGACTCGGATTCCCGCCTGTTTGTCCGTGGCAAGCGTCTCAGGGTTGATGGGGACCAGGAATTGTTCTTCGTCCGTCGCACCAATCACGCGGTTTCCCTGAATCCCTGCCCCCATAAACATGATCGAACCGATCGACCAGTGGTCTTTTCCGTTGCCCTTGTTGTACGTTGGCGTCCGTCCCATTTCGCTCTGCATGACCACCACCAGTTTTTCGCGGATCTTCCATTGTTCCGCCTTGGTGATCAGGTAGTCGACGCCCGCGAGCAATTCGGGGATCAGTTTCATTTGGTCGGTATCGTTGTTGGCATGACTGTCGAACTGGCCGATGGACAGATTGGCCGACACGCAAATGCCGGCTCGGAAAGATGCCAAAGCGATATCCACCTGTCGCGACAGCCTTTCTTTCGGTGACGATTTTGGAATGAATGGCGTTACACGTTGGAGTGCTCTTGAGTTCAACTGCGCCGCATACAGCATGCTTTGGGATCGTTCCACACGCGGCAGACGATTGGATTCAATCCGGGCCTGCATTTGTGCTTCCAGCGCTCGCTCGATGCGGTCGCTGACGAAGTCGTCGTGATAGGAATGCCGGGTACTTCCGTCGACACCGTCGGCGTTGGCCAGTCGATTGAGCGAATTCAGGTACGGCACGCGCGACAGGGGCACCAAGTTTCCCGTCGCCGAATAGTTTCCGAACGTCAGGAACGCCAGTGGAACATCGGGGCCGTTGCACGCCGCAACGAGGGCTGCAAACGTCGGGTAGGCTAGACTGTCCAGTTTGCCCGTCGCCATGTAGCGCGAGCAGGGTGAATGGTTGTTGACCGAATAGTCCAGGCCGTTGATCACCAGCAGTTCCTTGCCGTATTTCGCGAAAAACGTCTCGTTGCTGATGCCCGCTTCAATCTGCTTCGCGTTGGGCGCGAAGCGATGGTTTCCCTCGGTCAGGATGTCGCCGTGTTTGTACAGACGATTGATTTCGTTGATGCCTTTGGGGTCCATCAGGTACGTCGTGTCCCAACCGCCCGACGCATTGAACACGATGTAGTAGGGACCGTCGTATGAGGGAAGCTCGCGATCGGCTTCATCGGCACTTGCGGTCGCCGAAGCGGCAACCGGCGTTGAGAAACCCAGTCCGGCGGCGGCACAAAGTTGTAGAAAGTTACGACGGCGCATCAAGACACCTTATTCATAGAGAAACTCGTGCTGTCGAAGCACGTAGGTGACTACGGCTCGCCAAGCACGAATGGTGTAGTGTGGATCCGGATCGCGGGGCGTAACCTCTCGCTGAGACTGGCAAAAATAACTTTCGGTCGGATCGATTTCCGGACGCGACTTTGCATCGCTGACGATTCCCGCGAACAGATCGAACGTGCGTTGCACCTCGGGATCGTCCGGGGCGTCGTTCCGGCCCAGGATCAACGCGTGAAGATGGACGATCGCTTGGTGAATCCGCCGGTCCCCCTCGTCGCTTCCTCCCGGGACCACGTCGATTTCGATGCCGGGAAACAAGCGCCGTTCTTCGGCAGGCAGCGAGAAGTCGGCGGCGACGTGTCGACAGGCAAGGTCGTTCGCCAAAATGCGTTGTATCGCTCCCATCGCGCCGCTGGGATCGGTGATCCGCTCGGTCACCTCTTGAGAATCAATTCCGCCGTACAAGATGTTCAACTGCGCTTCACGATCGGTTAAACGTCCCCATTTTTTGCCGAAGATCGCCATCAACTTTCGCTCCAACTGTTCGGGAGTCAGCAAACGGACCAGTCCAACGTCGTCCAGTTCGACCCGACGTCGTGGGTCGTCTTCCTCAGTCGCCAGGCCATCGGCTCGATAGAAATCCGAGTGAATCCATTCCTTGAAGGCGACTTTCAGATTGAAATCCGCCTCGATGAAGCGATCTGCGATCCGTTCGATTTCGTTTCGTTGGACTCGATAGGCGCGATGCTTCGCCGAATACATCGGGTCGTCAATGTCCTCCGGCGGCGACAGGGGCTGACGTCCCGACAAGATGTACCAGACGTGTTCAACCATGGCGGTGGCGAATCGCGGATCACGGGCCGTTCGCTGACCCAACCACTGCAACGCACGCCAGCGTTCTTCCGGCGGCAACGCTTCCTGACCCCATCCCGGCACGAACATGTCTTCGTACCAGCCCTCTTTGCGTGGCCCATAGACCCCTTTGGCGTCGACGACGTAATAATCCTGAAACAGACCCGCGACCGGGTCCATGATCTTGTGGCACACGACACAATCAGACGCCTGCATTGTCGGCACGTCGTACTCGGCCGTGATCGCTGCGGCATCGCTCGTCCGCGGAGCCAACTCCAACAGGTCGACACCCAAGAAGTGCTGGAAAAACATCCGCACGCGCAGCCGATTTCGATTGGTTTCGGTCGTCGGATAACGCATCAGGTATTGGAACGAACTGAGCAGACCGGAGTGGGGATAAAAGCCGGTTTTCGATTCCTGGACCTTGCCGTTTCGAGACGTCAGTGCGGGGATTTTCGTGGGGACGAATTCGAACGGATCATCGGTGTCCTTGAATTTGCCCCGGACCTGTTCAAAAACGCCATAGCCCCTGGACGTGTAGGGAGACACCATTGTGTAGTCGGCGGTGACGATTTCCGTGAACGGCCGGTCGTTGCCGACGATGTATCGAATCAATTCCAGCGGCTCACGAAGCATCGCTTCGCGATAATCGCGGACCAATTTCGTGTACGCGATCATCTCCGGGTGTGAGTACTTGAGTTTTTCATCCGATTTGCGATCGCGGTTCGGGTCGAGTTCCTGATACCACAATCGCGATTTGAAGTGCTCGTACGAGAGCGCTCCTTCGGCGACCCCGTCGTACCCTCGCGTCAACAGAATATCATTGAAGGCTTCTTGGAGACGTTCGTAGAACGCGTCTTCGCGCATGACGTCGTCCAGGATGGGGCTTAAGGCTGACAGCCCTTCGGTTTCAACCTTGGAAAGCTCTTCGTGCGAAGGAAGGCGGCCGACCAAGGACAAGGTCACGCGACGCAACAATTGCCGAGGCGGCATCATCACCAATCCGTCAAAAAACGGAACCGGATCGTCGTCGACTTCGGACGGCAGTGGATCGGGTTTCCCATTGAGGCGACGAACGAATCGCTGTAAGACTCGATAACCGGTCGAGCCCGCTTGCAGGACTTCTCCGCCGCCGTGATCCAGGCCGCCGACCACCTTTTGCAACAGGCGTGATTCGCCATCGACGTCAGCTTCGAGTTGGTCTTCGAATGCAAGGCGATTCTTACGAAGGACGGCATCGCGCCGAGTGCGATCCCGATCGGGGTCCTGCAGCACAAAGGCACTCTCGGATGCATCGCCAGAGGCGTTGTGGCATTTCAAGCAAGTTCGTTTGCCGACTTTTTCCCAGACTTCGTCGGCGAACCATCGATCGGCAACGAAACACGCCGGTCCGTCTTGGTCGGTCGCAGCGACACATGAAGTGATCCCTACCGTGAACCGCAACGTGGCAATCATTGTGCCGATCAACAGCATCCTGAAAAACACGGGAGCGGGAAGAAATGGTTTCATTCGAACACCTGTCTGTGCAATCGCCGACACCTACACCCCGATACTAGGATAATCATTCAAGTCCGGTCATCGTGCCGCTGCCGGTCCCGAACGTGTCGGTTTCCATGCCCAGTCGTTGCAGCATGGAGACAAACAGGTTGGGCAGTGGGTAATTGTTGTCGCGGTCAAACGCCAAGTGTTGTCCGTGGCGGAATCCACCGCCGGCAAGCAGCATCGGCATGTTCTTTGTATCGTGGCTGCTGGCGTTTCCCAAGTTCGAACCGAACAGCACCATCGTCGAATCGAGCAGCGATGCTTCCTCCTCCGTACTCTCCTGCAGTTTCTTCAGGAAACCTCGGAGCTCCTGGATCAGTGCAGATTCGACAAGCGTTAGCTGAGCGATTTTGTCCGGGTCTTTGCCATGATGCGACAGGTTGTGATAGTCGGCGTCGACACCGGGAATCACGGGGACCGCGTTCATTCCGGAAATGTTGTACGTCAGGAAACGCGTCGAATCAGTCTCCAGTGCCAGGTGCATGACGTCGTACATCAGCCGCATGCATTCCACAATCCTTTTGCTGTCCGGTTCGTCGCGCGGCGGTTTTGCATCAACGTGTGGCTTGGGCTTTTGTTCCCAGGCTTCGGCTTTGGCCAAACGCAGCTCGGCTTCCCGAACGGCTTCGAAATACTGGTCTAATTTCTCGCGGTCGCGACCGGTCAGGTTTCTCTGCAGGCGTTTGGTTTTGTCCATCACGACGTCCAGAACACTTTGGCCATCTTGCAATCGTTGCATCTGCCTGGCTTGCTCGTCTGCTTTTCCGGCGAGAAACAGTTTTCGAAAGACGAACGACGGTCGTGTCAGCGTCGGGATTTCAACACCGCTCCGCGACCACGACAGTCCCGGACCGGAACTGCTCAATGAAAGCGACGCGAAACGTGTTTCACTGCCGAACTGGGCCGCAGCCAATTGGTCCAACGAAATCGTGTTGCGAAATCCCGCGCTGTTGGGATGGGGCGCGCAGGTCAGGTAGGACTTGTAGGACGAGTGTCCGCCGCCGACTTCGGGATGCGACACGCCCGAGATCACGGTGAAATGATCTCGAAACTCGGCCAACAACTTCAAGTAGGTTGGCAACTGATAGTCTCGCCCCGATTGCTGCGGAATCATGTTGGGGGCGTGCAGGCCAAGCCCGACGTCGATCGCAACGATCCGCCGTCGCGGACGTTTGGCCGCAGCGGCGGAGGTCGTGGATTCGAAAAACGGCAGTGCCAAGGCCACGCCGCAGCCGCGCAGGATCGTACGGCGATTGGGTTGTGTCATGGTTTTTGAAAGGTGGGGTGTTGCACGATGGCATGGATCAGCGAACGGAAACCGTAGTTCTGGCGGCGTGCTTGACCGACGATGTCTTCGACCGAGCGGCGGTCGGCAAATCCTATCTTACGCCCCAGCGCGTACGTCATCACTTTGCCGGCCAGATTTCGGGCCAGCTGATCGGGGTTCGCGGCCAGGATCCGCTTGAAGTCGTCGACGCTTTGGATTGTTTGCCCATCCGGCATCTGCGCTGTCGCATCCACGGGCAATCCGATCCGGTACCGCACCCAGGCATAGGTGAACGGCGCTTGCTTCAGATTCGGTCGTTGCGCGTCCGGTGACATCGTTCGGTACTGATCGCGATAACCGCCGATCGGATCAAAACACTCCAGTGCGAAGCCGGGAGGGTCGATCTGGCGATGACAGGCGGCACACGATTGAACGTCGCGATGTTTGGCCAACTGTTCGCCAATGGTCGTCGCGCCACGGATATCCGGTTCGATCGATCCGACATTGTCCGGCGGTGGCGGCGTCGGCTGACCCAAGATGTTTTCCAAAATCCAGGCACCACGCAGCACCGGCGAGGTGTACGTTCCGTTGGCGGTCACCTTTAGCACACTGGCCTGCGTTAGTAATCCACCGCGTGGACTGTCCGGTGGCAGCTGGACTTTGCGAAACGTCTGACCATCGACACCCTCGATGCCATAGTGATTGGCAAGCCGTCCATTGAGAAAGCTGAATTGCGAATCCACAAAGTTCACGAGGCTGAGATCGTTCGTCAGGATTTCGTCGAAAAACCGTTCCGTCTCCTGCACCATCGAGATCCGCAACAGTTCGTCAAACTCCGGGTACAGATTCGCGTCCGGCTCGGTGAAATCAATCTCGCGTAGATCAAGCCATTGTCCGGTGAAATTCTTGGTAAAGGACGACGCCTTGGGCGATGCCAGCAGCCGTTCGACCTGTTGCGCGAGCACGTCGCTCTGCCGCAGTGAACCGTCGTCGGCGAGTCTCATCAATTCGTCATCCGGCATCGTACTCCACAAAAAGTACGACAACCGTGCTGCCAACGCGTGCGGGCTGATCTGCGATGTGCCCGGTTCATTGAGAAACAAAAAGTCGGGCGAGCAGAGGACGGCTTTCAAACTGACCCGCAATGCGGATTCAAAAGACCGACCGTCGGCGAGAGCCGACGAGAATAAATCCAAGTAGGCATCCGCTTCGGTCGGCTCGACCGGGCGTCGAAACGCGAGCGGCAACAACCGCTGCAAGATCTGTTCTGCATCGTCTCGCCCGGCCGATTCAAGATCGAGATCGCCGAGCAATCGGACGCGTCCCGGCGGCGGCCATTCGTCCAGGGGACCTTCGATCACGATGTCGCCGATTTCGATTCCCGGTTCGGGCCAGGTGTCGGCGTCTTTTCGCGTGTCGCGCGTGCCGTAACATTTGGGCTGAAAGGTGCCTCCGTCTTCCACCAAACGATCGGTGAATTCGATGGTCGTCCACTGTCCGGGCGCGACGTCATAGTACCCCACCAGGTGACGTTCAGCGCGATTGACAATTGTATCGCCACCATAGATTCGCAACGTGACCGGTTGGTCACTCTGTACCGCCCGGACCCGCATGGTGCCGCGATAGGTTCCCGCGGGGGCACGCAAACGCGCGAAGTTCACCAGGTTTGTGGGGCAATAGCCCGACTGGAAAATCACCAAGCCGTCGTCGGTGCGGCGAAACATCTTGCCGATTTGGTTCTCCAATTGCGGACGGCCCCGCCAGTCCACTTGTTCGAGCAGGTTCGTTTCGTGGCGAATCCGCTTGGGTGGAGCACTGCTGCCAAACACGGCATCGAGCACTTGATCGGCGGCTTCCAAGTAGGCGGCCATCGCTTCGGCGGAAACCGCCAGGCCTTCGCCCACGGTGTCGAATCCGCCGGTCGAGGAATCGTCGGGCAATCCATTCACCGTGACTTGGATTTGAAACAGATCAGACACGGTGTTTTGGTATTCGTGACGATTCAAACGCCGCAGCACCACGTCGCTGCGGCGGGATTCGGCCGCGACCAATTCATTCGCCAGCGCAGTGGTGAAGGCGGCCGACTCGCGAGCATCCGGTGTCGCTTCATCGGCCGGTGGCATTTCGCCGGCAACGACGCGATCGTGAACGCGAATCCAGCGCCGCGCCGTTTCTTCGCTGGAAAGATCAAAGTCCAACCGGTCGAAGCTGAAATCGCCCTCGGGGGATTCGCCGCTGTGGCAACCGACGCAATGGGCTTCGGTGAACGCGGCCCATTGGGTCGGTGTTTCGGCCCGCCCCGCGGCGTCGGTGATCGACAGGCCCGAAACCATGGCAATAATTAACAGTATTCGTCTCATAATTGCCAATTCTAACGCCTTGTACGGTGCCCTGCGCGTCGCTCGGTTCTGATCAAAGGGGGCGCGTCATAGCCAAGGCCGGTGTCATCGCCTGATGCCGAGGATTGAATGTGCGTTCATTCATCATGGTTCATTGTCCATCGCATGACTTGAGTGCGGTCGTTGCGAAAGGGGGTGGGTGTTACCTCTGCGGCGAGGCTGTTGCAAGCTGATAATGTAGCGCATCAGGTTGCATCGACACCCATTGAGCCGATAGCGCTGGTGCTTTGTTTCATTCACCAAGGTGATCGAGATGCTTTACACAGGGTTGAAAGAATGAACATCCTGGTCAGCAGCGAGCGCGCAACAAGTGTGGTCGTGGTGTTTTCCTGAGTGTGGCGTTTCCGTCTGGCGATCACCGTTTCGCACCGGAAGTCGGGGGTTTTAGGGTGATTGTTAAGCGGACCGCGATTGCCTTGTGGGCGATCGTCGTCGGCGACGCCTGATGCTTTGGCGGGTTTTCGCCAGCCTGGGGGGCAATTGGTCGTGTGGGACTTCTCTTGCTATAAGATTAAGCGAATCTTTTTTTCCTTTTAACGTCTTTTAAGACGCGAACGATAATGTCTGATAATGTAGGCTGAGCAAATCATTGATTGCAGTGTTGTTCAGTTTGATGTGAACGCATGCAATCATCTTGTCTTCTTCATTCCCCCACAGACAATTCACCGATGGCGAAAAAAGCAAACAAGCAAGAGAAAGTAATCGACTACTTGAAGAAAAACCCCGGCGCGACGATCGCGGTCACCGCCAAGGCATGTGGGGTTTCCGTACCAACCGTCTCGGCGGCGAAACGAAAAGCCGGCATGACGAAGCGTTCGGCCAAGGCATCGGCCATACGCAAGGCGACCAAGTCGAGCGGCGGATCGGTCATCGATCGTCTGGAGCCGGCGATTCAGCTGATCCAGGCATGCGGTGACGCAAACAAGGCGAAAGCGGCGATCGATGACGCTGCCCGCGTTCTAGAAATCGCCCGCAAGTAAAGTGGGGTAAGCATCCTGCTTGCCACCCTCGCCGGCTCTGCCGGCGGCCAGCAGGCGAGAGCCTCCATGACAGTGTGTTCCCAGGCGAAGCCCGGGAACACGGGCGGCGAAGGAATCATATCGGCGCCTCCACGGACTCATTCGCTCGCCGCTCAGACCCTTGACATCATGTAAAGCATCTCGCGGCAAATCTGCCGTGATCGCTGGTCATAGACGCCGGCCTCGTCCGCCGTGTCGTCGGCAACCTTGGGATCTTCGTAACGGATCGGCGCCCTTAACTCGCATCCCCGCACGATCGGGCATGCCTCGTCTGCACTCGAACAGGTCATCACGGCCGCGTAATCGGCGGTCGGATTGGGAGCCTGATCAAAGACCTTCGAAAAACATTCCAGCGGGTCCGTTTCGTCTGAATACCGCACGCGGTAGGTCGGGTTGTCTGCCCCGGCATGGTCGACGTCGACCACAAAGCCACTTCGCCGCAGCGAATCAACGACTCGGGCGTTCATCGCCGTCGCTTCGGTTCCGCCGGAAAACGTCGTGACTCCGTCCAAGCCATGGGCATCCGCGGCCACTTTGGCCCAGATCTGGGAAAAGTGACTTCGTCGCGAATTGTGGGTGCAAATAAAGGTCAACTTCGCCGCTCCCGCGACATCCAACCGCCGGCGAACGTAGGCGGAGACTTCTTCAAGTTCTTTCTTTCGCGACTCGGGGATTTGGTCAAATTCCGTCTTTCGCTGGTCAATAAAGCGAGACAGTTCAGGATACAAACTGATACCTTTCATATAATTCACGTGCCATTAGTTGATTGTGTTATTAGTAATACTTCTTTTGTTCATCATGTAGACCGCTGCTACCGGCTCATCGCGTCCATGTTGAAGGAGCGTTTGGGCATCAAACGCCAGCGTTTCGAAATTCGAAGCGCCGCCGCGAGGTGATCACGGGGAAGCAGTGCCCGCCGCCGAGACGAGAAAAAGCTCGCGAAGCCCTTCGGCGCCGGTGGGCGGCGATGCCTGCCAGGGAAGGATCGTGGTTTGCTTGGCGTGCTGGGAGACAACTTCTTGGATAAAGACGCCTTCGCTCGCTTGCCGGCTCCGCAGAACAGGATCGCTCAACTGTAGCGGATCAAGTGACTGGTTGATCACCCAAGCAAACGGTTCAATCTCGGCGCGCCGAAGGTCGTCCTGTAGGTGGGCGGCTTCGTGCACAGGGGTCGACTCGGGTAGCGTCACGACCAAGACCTTTGTGAAGTTCGGATCGCGCAGCCGAGGTAGCAGCTTTTCAACCGACTCGGGCATCTCGCTGGATTGGCGCGTCACTTCGCGGTGGTAGGCGAGTGCGGAATCGAGCAGCAAGACCGTGTGCCCGGTGGGTGCCGTGTCGAGCACCACGATACGGTCTTCCCCTTCAGCCACCGTTTGGGCGAAGGCTCGAAAGACGGCGATCTCTTCGGTGCACGGGGAGCGGAGGTCTTCCTCCAGCAACGCTCTCCCCTGCTCGTCCAGTTCGGCTCCGGCGGTGCGCATCACTTCCTCGCGATAAGCACGGATTTCTTCTGCCGGATCGATGCGACTGACCGTCAGGCCTGCGATCTGGTCGGCCGCCATCGTCGCGGCGACATGGGCGGCCGGATCGGTGGTCGACAAATGCACGGCGAACCCCTTTTCCGCCATTGCAACGGCGATGCCGGCGGCCACCGTGGTCTTGCCGACGCCGCCCTTGCCCATCGTCATGATGACCCCATGGCCCTGTGCCGACAAAGCATCGATCAACACATCGGTCGCAAGCGTCGCGTCGGTTTCTCGGCCTTGTGCGGAATCGTTTACGGACGTGATGATCGATGCGGCATCGGCCGGATGCGTGGTGCTCAACTGCCGCAGCGCATCGATGCCGATGAAGCCGCGCCCGGCCAGTGGAACCGACGTGCGATCGAGACCCTCCAGCCCCGCTGGCATCGCTGCGATGGCTTGATCGCAACGGGATTGCATCGCCGCGGCGATCGGGTCCGACGCATCGCTGGCTTGGAACACGCCATTGACCACAAGGTGCTGATTGGTCACGCCCAGCGTCTGGAGTTCGCTGCTGGTACGATCCGCCTCTCGCAATGCCGATGTCTCGGGGCGCGTGACCAAGACCAGCGTCGTCCGTTGCCGATCGCTGAGCGCGTCGACCGTTTTTCCGTAGAGCGTCTGCTGCGCCTGCAGCCCCGCCAAGGGGCCCAGGCACGACGTTCCCGATGTGTTGGTTTCCATGAACCCCGACCAGGCCGACGGCAGCGTCAACAGTCGCAGCGTATGGCCGGTCGGTGCGGTGTCGAAGATGATGTGATCAAAGTCTGCGGTCGCCTGCTCGTCGCCGAGCAACTTGGCAAACTCATCGAAAGCGGCGATCTCAAGCGTGCAGGATCCCGAGAACTGCTCTTCCATGCTCTGGATCGCGGCGTCTGGTAGCACGCCCCGGTAGGGAGCCACCATGCGCTCACGGTACTCCCGAGCGGCCTGTTCCGGATCGATGTTCATGGCCTGTAAGTTGGCCACCGAGCCGACCGCAGTCGGCTTGTTGCTCAGCTGCGTTGCCAGCACTTCATCCAGGTTGGACGCCGGATCGGTGGACACGAGCAGCACGCGCAGGCCTCGATCCGCCAACGCGATCGCACTGACACAAGCCATCGAGGTCTTGCCGACACCGCCCTTTCCGGTGAAGAACAGATTCCGTGTCGGTGTCTTTAAAAACTCCATCTCTCTCTCCTGATTGGATCCTTAGCAGCAACCGGTGTCGCCACAGCAACCACCGGAACCTGCCACCGGAAGCGTCCGCGCGGGTTTGAGCGACGTCCCCGTCCACAACGCCAAATTTTCACGGCTCGGGTAATCGCTACGACTGACGATCCGGCCATCGACATAGATCAGCGGCAAGCAATCGACGCCTTCGCGACCAAGCATTTCTTGAACCGCCGGGTTGTTTGCAAACGCGGTCGCATCTTGGGCAAGGTTAAAACGTTGGACCTCATGGCCCTGGGCCGTCAACCAGTCCAAGTCCGCGGCAAACTTGGGCAACACGGGATCCACCTGGGGGCCACAGACTCCGGTGCTGCAGCACATGGCGCGGTCGTAGATTTGAATCGTACTCATTGGAAAGCCTCCACGGGAAAAAGTTATCGACTATCGATGATCGGCGAACGATCAGGCAAAAAAAAACGGTGTCAGAGGGCGGCGACCCACTGCTTGAGTTGCTCGAGTCGTTCGGGATTGACGCAGTAACAGACCTTCGGGCCGTCGACTTCGCCCTGGATCAACCCCGACTCCTTGAGGATTTTCAAGTGCTGCGAGACGGTCGACTGGGCCAGCGGCAAGCAGTCGACGATTTCGCCACACATGCACGCATCGCGTCCGATCAACAGACGCACGATCTGCACCCGGGCCGGGTGCGCGATCGCCCACGCCAGCTTCGCCAGCTCTTCCGCCATCGGATCCGCTTTCAGCTTCACCGATGAGGTATCGCATTTCTTCTTGGACTGTTTTTTAGCCATCGAGTTTCATCCGCTTTAACGTATATCGTCGATCAACGATTGAATCTTAAGCGGCATTTTCGACTCGGTCAAGTGCGCGCGGAGATTTTCGTTTTCGCCGTGGCGCATCCGGGGGACGACCGGTTTGGCATTTCACCGGTTAGCGGAGCGGCGTGGGCCCAACCCCGCTCAATCGACATTGAGGGGCGCCCGGACGCTCGCGCGAACCGGCTGATGTCAACTGATGATCAGCCGTTTGGCGCGAGCCTACGGGCCTTGCGCTGGTCAAGACCTTGTCGATTGAGCGGTATTGGGCTCGTGCCCTGTTGCTAACAAACAACACACCACAGGGGTTCGTCGCAGGCCGCGGGCCGTCTGAGGCAGGGTGTTCCCAGGCTGAGCCTGGGAACGACCAGATACCACGCGCTGACGCGTCCCGCGGAGATTGGCCGCTGGCGAATCGTGTTAACGGACCGCCAGTTCCGCCGCACCGCTTCGCTGAGCCGGATCCAGGTCAAAGCGGTCCAGGTTCATCACCTTGCTCCAGGCGGCCACGAAGTCGTTGACGAACTTTCGCTGTGCGTCTTCGCTGGCGTACACCTCGGCGATGGCGCGCAGTTGCGAGTTTGATCCAAAGACCAGGTCAACGGACGACGCACGCCACTTGATATCTCCGCTCTCCCGGTCGCGGCCTTCATAGAAATGCTCGCAGATGGCAGACTCTTTCCATGTCGTTCCCATGTCCAGCAGGTTGACGAAGAAATCGTTCGTCAGGACCCCCGGACGCTCGGTGAAGACGCCCAGTTTCAAATTGTCGGCGTTCGCATTGAGGACCCGCAAGCCGCCGACGAGCGCTGTCATTTCCGGAGCGGTCAGCGTCAGCAAGTTTGCACGATCAACCAACAATTCCTCCGCCGGTCGGTTCAGTTTGTGGCCGAAGTAGTTTCGAAATCCATCAGCCTTGGGCTCCAGCACCGCAAAACCCTCGACATCAGTCTGTTCTTGCGAGGCGTCGGTACGGCCGGGTGAAAACGGAACCTGAACCTCGTGGCCGGCTTGCTTCGCGGCCTCTTCCACCGCGGCGCATCCTCCCAGCACAATCAGGTCCGCCAATGAAACTTTCTTGTCTCCGGTCTGCGCGTCATTGAAGTCTCGTTGGATCTTCTCAAGTGTCTTCAAGACCTTCGCCAGTTCTTCTGGTTGATTGACCTGCCAATCCTTTTGTGGTGCCAGACGGATCCGTGCGCCGTTGGCTCCGCCACGTTTGTCGCTGCCGCGAAACGTCGACGCCGATGCCCAGGCGGTTTCCACCAACTCCGAGATCGAAAGGCCCGAGTCGAGTAATTGGGTTTTCAATGTCGCGATGTCGTCCGCTTGGATCAATTCGTGGTCGACCGCGGGGACGGGATCCTGCCACAGTTGCGGCTCGGCAACCCAGGGACCGAGGCAGCGGGAGACGGGGCCCATGTCACGATGGGTCAGCTTGTACCAAGCCTTTGCGAATGCCTTGTTGAACTCGTCGGGGTTCTCGTGGAACCGTTTCGAAATCGGACCGTAGATCGGGTCCATCTTCAGCGCCAAGTCGGTCGTGAACATGATTGGTGCGTGGGACTTCGACGGATCATGCGCATCGGGAACGATGCCCTGCGCGGACTCATCCTTCGGCGTCCACTGGTGTGCACCGGCTGGGCTCTTGGTCAATTCCCATTCATATGAGAACAGATTGTCTAAGTACTCGTGCGACCAAGTGGCCGGCGTGGACGTCCAAGCGCCTTCGAGACCGCTGGTGATGGTGTCTTCCGCGTTACCCTTGCCGAACGTGTTCTTCCAGCCCAATCCCTGCTCTTCCAGGCTGCCGCCTTCGGGTGCGGGACCGACAAACTTGCTCGGATCGGCCGCACCATGCGCCTTGCCCAACGTGTGTCCGCCGGCGATCAACGCAACGGTTTCTTCGTCGTTCATCGCCATGCGGCCGAACGTCTCTCGAATGTCCTTCGCCGCTGCCAGCGGATCGGGTTTGCCGTTGGGGCCTTCCGGGTTCACGTAGATCAGTCCCATCTGCACGGCGGCGAGTGGGTTTTCCAATTCACGGTCACCCGAATAACGTTTGTCTCCCAACCATTCAGTCTCGGGACCCCAATAGACATCTTGCTGCGGTTCCCAAACGTCTGCGCGCCCGCCGGCAAATCCCATCGTTTCAAACCCGGCCGATTCGAGGGCGCAGTTTCCGGCAAAGACCATCAGGTCGGCCCAGGAGATTTTTTGTCCGTACTTCTGTTTGATCGGCCAGAGCAACCGCCGCGCCTTGTCGAGGTTGCCGTTGTCGGGCCAACTGTTCAGCGGAGCGAACCGCTGCGTCCCGTAACCGGCACCGCCGCGGCCATCGGCAACGCGATAGGTGCCGGCACTGTGCCAAGCCATGCGTATAAAGAACGGACCGTAGTGGCCGTAGTCGGCCGGCCACCAATCTTGCGACGTCGTCATCAATTCATTGACGTCTTTCTTCAACGCTTCCAGGTCCAGCTTTTTGAATTCTTTGGCGTAGTTGAAACCTTCACCCATCGGATTGCTCTTGAGCGAATTCTGGTGAAGGATCTGCAGGTTCAGCTGATTGGGCCACCAGTCACGGTTGGAGTAGACGCCGGCTGCGGTATGCCGTTGGCCCGGTTCAGGGACGGTGCCCATCACCGGACACTTGCTGATCGCGTTGCTCTGTCCGTCCGACGAGTCGGCGGGCGGAGAATCTTGAGCAAACACGCTGGTGCCGATGCAGAGCGCCGCAACGCCTGTCATCCCACGGGCGAAATGAGTGATCGAAGTCATGAGTTTTCCTGGGGTGGGGGGGATTTCGACGCGTGAAACTTCGAATCGTTGGATTCTGTTAGTATGACGATCCGGCTAGTCGAAGGTCTGGAATTCTCGCTTGATCGACTCGATGAATCCAATGCATTCCCGTCATGCCGGTCATGCACGGGGTGCATCAAGGCGATTGATGCTCAAGCGACGACCGCGGACAGTCCTTGAAAAATGGGGCAGACAGCCAGCGGCAGGCCCGCACCCCCCTGCGTCAGTGGGAAATGGGAAAAAAAATGGGCTGGTCAAAAGATGAAACAGCGACGGCTGGATGGGGCTCTCACCGAATCTCTGTGTTGCGTTCTCGCGCCGTTGCATGGAGACTTCCCCGGAACCCCATCAGCCCAACTACTGCAACCATTTTTTGACCAACCCATTTTTTGACCAGAAACAGAGCGTCGACTGTATCCGGATCATTCGTCGAGATGCTTGCTTTCACCCGCTGCGCCCCTTAACCTCCAGGTCCCAGATGAACGAAGCCGAGGAATTTCAGGGAGACCGGGATCCGTGGAAGCTGAACCGATCGCGTCCCCGTCGGGCGGGCCGTTAAACGAAGCTCATTATCGTGAGTTGATGGCGGCGTCGAATTTGATCAGGCCGATTCGTCGCGCTGCGCGCGTGGCGGCGTTCAATGGCTGGACGACGGGAGTCATTGCGGCGCTCTCGTTTCCGTTCGCATTCTTCGGCGCGGACGGGATGGCGATTACGGCTGGGCTTTCGACCGTTTGCTTCTTTGAGTTTTGGGGGCGCCGCAAGCTATTGAAACTTGATCCATCGGCGACCTCCTGGCTCGGCTGGAACCAGGTCGGCTTTCTCTCTCTGATCGTTGCTTATTGTTTGTGGATGTTGCTGGGGGACGTGCCGGACATCAGCGCCAACCCCGAACTTTCCCGGTTGCTCGGTTCTGACGGTCAACAGCTTTACCAAACGCTGAACGTTGCGGTCTATGGAAGCGTGATCGTGCTCAGCGTGATCTTTCAAGGCGGAAACGCGATTTATTACTTCACGCGTCGGCGCTACCTGGTCGCCTATCAGCAGCAAACATCACCGTGGGTCAGAGAGTTCTTCAAGATCATGTCAGTCGCGTAGCGAACGATCGGCGGGGAATGATTGGGTTGCTCGTGTCGCCGCTGATGATCGTTCGTCGATCGCTGGCCAGGGAAATGGGACGAATGCGACCCATAAGTCGTCTTTTGTCCCATCGGTCCTCTTCCCATCGGCCCATGCTGAATAACTAGGGCGTGTCCTTGGCGACCTTGTCCTGCTGCTCGGCAGCTTTCTTTCGCCATTTCATCGATTCGTTGAGGTCACCCGCTTTCACAAACGCGTCGGCGACGATCGTGAAGGCTTCGGCCAGCAGTTTGGGGTCTTGGCGGTTCTTGCCTTCGCGAAAGGTTTTTGCGAATTCGTCCATCTTCTCACGCACTTCCGGCAATGCACAGATTCTTCGGCCTTCGCGTGTGGAACATCCAAAGACGACGCCGGCCAGTTTGTCCCACTCGCCCAAGTGATCCGTCCCCTTTTGTTGAACCGTCAACGTGATCTTTGTGCGTTCACCGGGGACCATTTCTATCTTGGTGTACCGCCGCCCCAGAAAGGCCGGCATCTCGTACCGATCGTCTTCGGCCGTCAGGCTTTGAGATCCCTTCGGCAGCATCAATGTGCCATTGCCTTTGCGATCGGTTTGGATTTCAAATGGATAGCCGTATTCTTCATTGAGAAACGCCTCGTAATCTCGTTTGCGGTCGCGAACGCGAATCATGTCTTCGCCACGCAATAACGTGCCACAGTAGATTTGAGATCCGTTGTTCCACCATTGGATATTGGGCCAAGAACTGACCTCGACGCCTTCGACCGGTTGCTCTTGCTCGTCCACAACGGTGATGTCACAGGGGACTAACGGTTCCATTTGCAAGACGACCGGGGCACCTCGATCCGGACGTATCACTTGGGCGCGTAGGTAGGGATCAGGATTGCGTGGATTGGAGACCTCAGGCGGTGCTTCACCCGACAAGCCGATGTACCCGTCACAGATGCCCGCCAGCTGGATCGCTTCGCCCGTCGGCCACACCGGGATCACAAAGTCGCCGTTCTCGGATACGGGAGCCCACGAGATGAATCCGGCGCGATCGTAATCGATTGAAGTATTCAGCGTTTCATATGCCACGCGTCCATTGCGGATCGGTCGCGGCACCACAGGGTCCAGTTGACCTTTGATCGGGACGACTGGTTTCAGATCAACCGTGATCTCGTTGCGCTGATCGGCGTAGAGCGTCACGTCGACGATCCGGCTGGAGTGAGTGATTTGACCATCTTCGACACGCATCAACAGCACACTCGCATCACCGATCTTGATGGACGGGATTTTCAGCGTTTCCGAATCGACCACTTCCATCACGCCGGGATCCTTCCAACTGCGGCTGTCGGACCAGCTGGCGACGATCAGCTTTGGGGCAGCCGGTTGGCCATCAATCATCGGGCGGACAAACAGGTCCGTGCCGCGTTTGAGTGTCACCGGATCGGCCGTCGTTAGATCGTGCGGAAGATCAAGATGGACGGAACCTTCAAGGACATAGTCGGGGTGGTCGATCCAGACGGAGACTCCGATCGTTTTCGTTTGTTCGCCCACATCACGGAGTCTCGGGTACTTCACGATCGCGACGCCGTGTTCGTCAGTCAGCGCCGACGTCGGCATGGTTTCCGAGCGATCTTCGCCGTCACTCGTCCAGCTGCCGTGTCCTTGGCTGCTGCGCAGCGCCCACGGTGTCACGCGGGCACCGGCGATGGCAGCACCTTCGGCGTCAATCACACGGAGTTTGAATGTCTCGGTCGATTGAAGCGCCGGGCCAGACGAATTGCCCAAGACGGAAAACGGAGGATCGGGGGATGGATTCTGTGCACAAACCGAATGAAGGTTTAGTGCAAGGCAAAGTATCAATCCGATACCCAACGCGTCCTTCATTGTTCCATCCTCTGCGTCATCGAAGTCACCGGTGCAGTCTCAGTAAGACCGAAGCGAGCGTGCACATCAGGCGGAGTGTTGGCGAGCTCTGATTTGCTCGTCAATCCTGGAAGAATTTCAAAAAAAGGATTTGGAGGACAGGACTTGGGACTTGGGGGACGGACTTCGGGGAGGGGCCCCGGGTATCTCACAGAGCGCTGCGATCTCCTTGGGATGTTGGTCAAAAGATTTGTTGGTCAAAAAATCGGAGAGGGAATCGGGGACGGGCCTCGGCATAGGACTTCGGGGACAGGCCCCAGGTATCTCATTTTTTCATTTTTTGACCAACCCATTTTTTGACCAATCCCTCCACTGTAGATTCCAAGGAGGCGTGGAGCGGAGCTGGGGCGTCACCACAGAACGCTGCGATCTCCTTGGGATGTTGGTCAAAAGATTTGTTGGTCAAAAAATCGGAGAGGGAATCGGGGACAGGCCTCGGCATAGGACTTCGGGGACAGACCCCGGGTATCTCATTTTTTGACCTACAACTCCGCTGCTGTCTCCCAGAGACGTGACGCAGAACAGGGCGTCACCACCGAACGCTGCGCTCTCGTTGGGGTGATCAGGTCAAAAGATTTGTTGGTCAAAAAATCGAAGAGGCTATCGGGGACAGACCCCGGGCTATCGGGGACAGCTGGGGACAGGGGACCCATGCGACGTATGGGGCACATAGGTCCAATCTGTCCCATTGGTCCTATTTCCACTGCCGCCCCGCGACCGGCGACTGGCGCCCCGCGATCTGCGAGCGGCGTTGCCGGCATCGCCGGCCCGTTTGTTTGGCCGCATGAAAAAACCCTTCGATGGAAATCCATCGAAGGGTTTTTTAAAAAATGGCGAGACCTACTTTCACGCTGGTGGGCACTATCATCGGCTCGGAAAGCTTAACTGCTGTGTTCGGGATGGGAACAGGTGGGACCTTTCCGATATGGTCGCCAAAGGACCGTGTGAGGGATATTTCGCCCAGCACACGGCCAGTTGTTTGGTAATGGCAGTTCGTTCGGCTCAAGCGTTATCCGAAGCGACGCATGACAGAATCATGAGTGCGGGATATCGATGGCCAACCCTTCGTCCGTTAGTACCGGTTAGCTGAACACCTTACGGCGCTTACACATCCGGCCTATCAACCTGGTCGTCTTCCAGGGGACTTTCGACAGTTGTCTACGAAACCTAATCTTAGAGCGGGCTTCACGCTTAGATGCTTTCAGCGTTTATCCTTTCCGAAGTTAGCTATCCAGCCGTGCCGCTAGCGCGACAACTGGTACACCAGAGCTTCGTCCAACTAAATCCTCTCGTACTAAAGTTGAATCTCTTCAAGTTTCGAACGCCCACGGCAGATAGGGACCGACCTGTCTCACGACGGTCTGAACCCAGCTCACGTACCACTTTCATTGGCGAACAGCCAAACCCTTGGGAGCTTCTACACCCCCAGGATGTGATGAGCCGACATCGAGGTGCCAAACCGCATCGCCGCTGTGGACGCTCGGATGCGATAAGCCTGTTATCCCCGGAGTACCTTTTATCTGATGAGCGATAACCCTTCCATTCGGGATTACCGGATCACTAAGGCCAACTTTCGTTCCTGCTCGAGTGATGGCTCTCGCAGTCAAGCACACTTCTACCTTTACGCTCTACGCCTGATTGCCGACCAGGCTGAGTGTACCTTTGCACTCCTCCGTTACTCTTTGGGAGGAGACCGCCCCAGTCAAACTGCCCGACTGACATTGTCCTTTGCCTGGATTCACAGGATCAAAGTTAGAATTAAAATATGACCAGGCTGGTATTTCAACAACGGCTCCTTCGACACTGGCGTGCCGAGCTCAAAGCCTCCCAGCTATCCTACACAAGACATATCTCAACCCAATATCAGCCTACAGTAAAGGTTCACGGGGTCTTTCCGTCTAACCGCGGGTACGTGGCATCTTCACCACGACTACAATTTCACCGGGTCGGTGGTTGAGACAGTGCTGAAATCGTTACGCCTTTCATGCAGGTCGGAACTTACCCGACAAGGAACTTCGCTACCTTAGGACCCTCATAGTTAGGGCCGCCGTTTACTGGGGCTTCGGTCGCCTGCTTCGCTTACGCTAACAGTCTTCCTTAACCTACCAGCACCGGGCAGGCGTCAGTCTCTATACATCCACTTGCGTGTTAGCAGAGACCTGTGTTTTTGATAAACAGTCGTTACAGCCGATTTTCTGTGGCCTCCAACAGCGTGAACCATCGGAGGCGCCCCTTATCGCGAACTTACGGGGCCATTTTGCAGAGTTCCTTAACCACCGTTCTCCCGAGCGCCTTAGAATACTCATCTCGCCTACCTGTGTCAGTTTTAGTACGGTCAGTTGCTTAACCTAGCAGCTTTTCTTGGACGTCCTTCCAATGACTTCGAGAACTTAAGTGCTCTCGAGCTATGCCTTGTATTATGCGGGTCATTTAACCCCCGCCAACTCGGCCTTCGCTACGGACATTTCTATTCGTACCGCTCACTTTCTGGACGCCGTCCCTGCATCGAATACACAACCGGCGAAGGAATGTTGACCTTCTGTCCATCGTCTACGCCTTTCGGCCTCGACTAAGGTACCGGCTAACCCTGGGCGGAATTGCCTTCCCCAGGAAACCTTAGGCTTTCGGCGAACAGGATTCTCACCTGTTTTATCGTTACTCATTCCGGCATAATCACTCGATGACCCCGACACCACTCGTTACCGTATGGCTCGTATCTGATCATCGACGCTCTCCTACCGCTTGTGCTAAGCACAAGCCCGCTGCTTCGGTGTAATACTTACTCCCGTTCATTATCGGCGCAGAAATGCTCGACTGGTAAGCTGTTACGCACTTTTTAAATGGTGGCTGCTTCTAAGCCAACATCCCAGCTGTCACAGCACTTCAACTTCCTTAGTGACTAAGTATTACTTAGGGACCTTAGCAGGCGATCTGGGTTGTTTCCCTCTCGACCCTGGAGCTTATCCCCCAGGGACTGACTGCCGAGATAATTTTACCGGTATTCGGAGTTTGGTTCGGTGGGGTACCCCGGGAAGGGCCCCCATCCGATTCAGTCTCTCTACCCCCGGTAAATAGTGGCTCGACGCTATCCCTCAAGATATTTCGGAGAGAACGAGCTATCTGCTGGTTTGATTACACTTTCAGTCCTCCCCACAGGTCATCCCCTCAGTTTTCAACCTAAGTGGGTTCGGTCCTCCACGCAGTTTAACCCACGCTTCAACCTGCCCATGGGTAGATCACACAGCTTTCGCGTCTGCAGCATACGACAATTTCGCCCTATTCAGACTCGGTTTCCCTTGGGCTTCGTTCCGGAGGAACTTAACCAAGCCGCATACCACAACTCGCCGGATCATTATGCAAAAGGCACGCCGTCACCCGTTCAAATCGGGCTCCGACCGCTTGTAGGCACATGGTTTCAGGTTCACTGTCCTCCCCTTGCAGGGGTTCTTCTCACCATTCACTCACGCTACTGGTTAGCTATCGGTCATTAAGGAGTATTTAGCCTTGCGGGATGGTCCCCGCGGGTTCAGTCCAGGTTTCACGTGACTGGACCTACTCAGGTGCTCCTACGATGTGTGTTTATTTTCGTGTACGGGACTGTCACCCTCTGTGGCGGAACTTTCCTGAACCTTCCACTAACAACACACAATTCGATATTGGAGTCCTACAACCCCGGAAGGGAAACCCTTCCGGTTTGGGCTGTTCCGATTTCGCTCGCCGCTACTGACGGAATCGATTTTTCTTTCTCTTCCTCTGGTTACTTAGATGTTTCAGTTCACCAGGTTGGATTGGGTATCCCGGGATCATCGCTTGTTTGTCAACTCCCCCAGGCATTTCGCAGACTTCCACGCCCACACTCTTAATGCCAAGGCATCCCCCATGTGCCCTTGGTAGATTGGCCAACGAAATCCCGAACTCAAGACTCGAATCAACCCGGCCGAAGCCAAGCCAATTCAACGCCAAGAATCGCAATTCGTCGTTGATGCTAATCACCATAACGATATCACATGACTGGATTGATCGGTCACAACACTGCATCGCAATGCCACAACGTCTCAACTCAGTATTCGCACAGAATCCTGTCAGATTCGCTTCTATCTGCCAGCACCGATCACACCAGGCTTAAGGAGCCCGATGGACGACACTGGCAACGCTTATTCCGAAGAACTTTGTAGTCGCCGATCAATTCAAAGAACTGACCGGCAGATTACTGATGCCAATTACCAAACAACCAAATTGTCAAAAATCAGTTCTCCGACCGCACCCCGACAGGGTGCAATCGAAGGACGCTGCGTTAGCAGCCGCCCGCCGCAGAACTCTGCGGCGGGCGGTCACTCACGAGCGAGGCGGGAAGATAGAGCCGACGGCCGTGGCCGTCAACCGTTCTTCATCGGAAAACCAAGAAAACTTTTTCTTAGCCTTCCGCCGCGGCCTACCGCGGTCCTGCAATGAGGTTTTCCTCGTGCAGGAGTGGAAAGGTTGGGTTGCCAGGCGGCACGTCTTGCGTTTGGACCCGCCGTCAATCACGGCCCGAGGCCGCCTTGCGGGTCACACGCAGGCGATGCCGGCATGACATTTGCTCGCGCTGGGCGAGCGTTTTCCCTGGTCGGTCCGGCTTGACGTGGTTGTCAATCCGGCCGGCCTTCATTCCCGTCGAACCGAAGTGGAGGTAGACGGACTTGAACCGACGACCTCCTGCGTGCAAAGCAGGCGCTCTCCCAACTGAGCTATACCCCCGAGGGCACCCTGGTGGGTGCATCTCAGATCCGAAATTTCAAAGTTGAAATTTCACTTCACTTCGATTTTGGTTGCAAAGCAACCGAGTGGGCGTGCCAGAACTCGAATCTGGGACCTCGTCGTTATCAGCGACGCGCTCTAACCAACTGAGCTACACGCCCTTGTTTGCCCGGCAACACAATCTGCAGTGAAAGCAACGCTTTCAAACCAGTGTCCAGCCAGAGCTGTCCCACACGGCAAGTCCCGCCGGGCGAGCGAGAAGTTTACGCAAACCAAAATGGCTGTCAAAGCCAAGTTGGCATTCTAAGCGAAAAAAGCTTCTCTGATTCCTCACCAACCGCCGGAACGACCGTCGCCAAAGCAATCCTCGGACGAGATTTGTTTGCCGGTGGACCAGTTTTATTCGGCACAACGACCATTTCACTTAAATCGACATTCCAACAAAGCCCCGGGTTCGGTCAAAATAGTCGGCGTATCAACTCTCCCACTCTATGGACACCTGTGAAGATGATGGATCGTTCCACTCGGCGACCTGCCCTGGTTAACGTCAACGCTCGACGCCAATGGCATGCTTGGGATGCGTGTTTCGTGACGCCCATGTTCCGCAACACGCGGCTTCCCAAGTGGCTCGGCGCGGGGCTTTTCGCGGCTGCCACGGCGATTCAGGCCGGTTTGGCCCACCCCGCCGTCGCGCAAAGCCCCACCGCCGCCCAGGCACTTTCTCTTAAACCGCTGCAGCAAGACGCCAACTATGAGCTTGTTCCTGCCGAGCAAGTGGCCAAATGCACGGTCAGCGATATCACCGAAGACGGCCAAAACGGCTGGGAAGTGACCGGACCCGACGGCCACCTGCTGCGTCGCTTCGTCGACACCAACGGCGACAAAAAGATCGACCTTTGGTCGTATTACAATTACGGCGTGGAGGCCTACCGCGACATCGATGCGGATTTCAACGGCAAAGCCGACCAGTATCGGTGGCTCGGGAACACGGGCACCCGTTGGGGGGTGGATCAGGACGAAGACGGCCGTATCGATGCCTGGCGACGAATCTCCGCCGAAGAGGTTTCCGCCGAAGTCGTCGCTGCGCTCCGCGACAAGGACCCGCGTCGTTTCGCCCGTTTGCTGGCCACCCCCGCGGAACTGGCGTCCCTCGGGCTCGGGGAGGCCAAGCTGGCGGAACTTGAAATGAAAGCCAAGCTGGCGGCGCGGAACTTTGCCGATCTGGCAAAATCACAAACCGCCATCGGTCCCGAAACGGAGTGGCTTCAATTTGCAGCCCCGGCTCCCGGGCTGGTTCCCGAAGGCACCAACGGCAGCACGAAGGACCTGGTGGTCTACGAAAATGTCGTCGCCATGTACGAAAACGGTGGGCAAAGCGGACAATTGATGGTCGGTACGCTGGTCCAGGTCGGTGATCGCTGGCGGATGGTCTCGTTGCCTAACGTCGGCGACGACGGTGCGTTGACCCAGTCCAGCGGCCTGTTCTTTACCCCCGGTGGTGCGGCAACCGCTTTGTCACCGACGTCCGATTCAGGGCTCCAGGCTCTGGTCACCCAGCTCGAATCGCTCGACAAGAAACTGGCGTCGGCCCCCGAAGCGGGGCTGCCGGCGCTGCACGCCGCCCGCGCCGATCTAGTCGAAAAACTGATCGCGGGCTCTGGCAATGACGAGGACCGGGCGACCTGGACACGTCAGTTGGTCGACACCGTCAGTGTCGCGGTGCAGAGCGGACAATACCCCGACGGGCTGGACCGGCTGAAACGCGTGGCCGGCAAATTTGCCCGGGCCAATGACGCGTTGGCGGCCTATGCCGATTACCAGGCCATCCAAGCCGAATACGTGCTCAAGCAAACGCCGGATGCGGATTTTGAGAAGGTCCAAATGTGGTACCTGGAAACGCTCGCCGCCTTCGTCGATGCCCACCCCCAGACGATCGAATCCGCACAAGCGATGCTTCAATTGGCGCTCGCCAAAGAGTTCGAAGACAACGAGAAAGAAGCGTTGGCGTACTACCGCAAAGTACGTGACGGATACAAAGGCACCGAGGCCGGCGAAAAGGCCGCCGGCGCCGTTCGGCGGCTGGAGTCGGTGGGACGCAAAATCGAACTCGACGGCACGACCATCGACGGCAAATCGTTCAAGCTTTCACAGCTTCGCGGTCGACCGGTGGTCGTCCACTACTGGGCAACCTGGTGCGAACCCTGCAAGCAAGACATGAAACTGCTCAGCCGTCTGCAGGGCCGCTACAAGCGAGAAGGGTTGACGCTGGTCGGCATCAACGTCGATGCACGGCGTGGCGATGCCGAAGCGTTCCTCCGAGAGAACCGACTGCCGTGGATTCAGTTGTTCGAAGAGGGCGGTTTGGAATCGAGCCGGCTCTCCAAAGCCTTCGGCGTGCAAACGCTGCCGACGATGATGCTGGTCGACAAAGACGGCACCGTGGTGCGACACAACGTTCGCGCCGCCGAACTGGACGCTGTGATCGAAGAAATGGTCAAGTAAAGTTTTTCGGGTTCCAGGTTTCAGGTTCCAGGTTGGCTGCAACTTGAAACTTGAAACTTGAAACTTGAAACTTGAAACTCCTAACTCCGATCCTCGTACGGTCGGGGCCGAAGTTGTTGGAACAGAGCTCGCTTCTGATCGGGGAGCGAGTAGTGGAAGCCGCAGTTTTCCAGGAAGCGGTCGGACGAGCTGATGGCCATGATTTCCATGATGCCTAGGTCTCTGGCCCGGTCCACGCACATCTGGACCAAGCGTTTTCCGACGCCGAACCGCTGGTAGTCGGGATGCACGGCAAGGCATTGCAGTTCCGCGAGCTTGGGGCTGTAGACCTCGACCGCGGAAAACCCGACGCAGCGCTGGGCCGGCTCCTCGGGGGTGACTTCGTCGCTCGGTGTCGGGTCACTCGGTGAGGGAATGTCGGGCGCCGGGGCCTCTGACACTTCGTCGACCATTGCGACGAAACCGTGCCGGGTGAGTTCGATCAGTTCGGCATGGGTTCGCGAGAGCAGCAGCCGTTGCATCACAAAGGGACGCAGTAAGGCATGGATTGCCGCGGCATCGCTGGGCAGTGCCTGTCGGAGTTGCGGGAGAACCAGCGGCGTGGGGTCGGGTGGCGGAAGATCGTTCAATGCAGTGGCCCAACCCTGGTCAGTGAAGCTGGACCGGATTGGTCGCTTGCTTGATGGTTTTTCGCAGTAACATCGCCGGAGCGTCTTTCCCAGTGAACAACTTAAATTGATAGGCCGCCTGGCGGACAAACATATCGATCCCGGTGATGATCCGACACTGTGCCCGTTTGGCGTATTTTACCAGCAGGGTGTTCTCGGGGTTGTAAACGGTATCGAAGACCACCATGAATTGATTCAGCGCCGACGCTTTGAAGGGGGACTTGTCGACGTCGGGGTGCATGCCGACGGGCGTTCCGTTGATCAGCAGCTGGACCTTTTGGTTGTGTCGATCTTCCCAGGGCACCACGCGGCAACCGATCTCCGAAGCCAACAGTCGAGCCCGCTCTTCGGTGCGGGAGGCGATGACGACGTCGGCCTGGCGTTGCCGCAGCCCCCAAGCGATCGCGCGGGACACTCCGCCGGCGCCCAGCACCATCGCGGTGACACCCTGAAGTGCGTTCTCGCGGGGCACGTCTTTCTTTTCCATGACTTCGATGATGCAATCCATTGCGGCGCGATAGTCGGTGTTGTAGCCCAGGCGATCGCCTTCATGAAACACCATGGTGTTGATCGCACCGATCCCGTTGGCGCTCGATTCGGCTTGGGTGCAGTAGTCCAACGCCCGCTCTTTGTGAGGAATGGTGATGCTGATGCCGCGGAGTCCGATTTTGTCGACGCTGTCCATGAAGTGATGCAGATCGTCTTGCGGGACGCGCAGCGGCAGGTACCGCGCGTTCATCTTTTCGGCATGGAACGCCGTGTTGTGCACCAAGGGGCTGTAGCTGTGGGCGACCGGATCGGCGATCACGCCGAACAACTCGGTCTCGGCGTTGATGTTTTTGACGTCGTACAAATTGGACATTTCTTTCCAATTCAGCTGGCCGGGCGCCATCTTCTTGTCCGTGCTGTAGGTCGCATAGGTGAAGGGGGCGCCGAAACGGTTGGCCAAAATTCGCGTGATGGTGCCGATCTCGCCCATGCAAATCCCGATCGTGGGGAGTTTGGCGTTGCGAATCAGGTCGAACATCCGCACGTTGTCGGCGAACGAGTTTGCCATGGTGGCGATTTTGACGATGTCGGCATCTTCTTCGGCCATCGCCGCATGCAACTCTTCCAGATTGTCCGGGGTGCCGGAAAAATCGTGGTAGCTGATGATTCGTTTGGTGTTGCCGTACCGCGGAATCTGGGATGCCACGTCAGCTTCGATGTCGACGTATTCGGCACCCGCGACGATCGCCGATCGCAGCAGCATCAGTCGGTCTTGTTCGCTCTTGGTCCAACGCCCCCCGTCTTGACGGCGTCGAACGGTCATCACGACCGGGCCGGGACGATTGTCCATCAGGCGTTTCAGATTGACGGCTCGACCGACATAGTCCAGCCGCAATTCCACAAGTTCGGCGCCTTGTTCGACCAAATGCTTGTGTTCGCCAATCATCCGAGTGTGGCGACTGCGACCGAGACTGACACAAATCATAGGGTATTGAAGTACGAGGAAAGTGGTGGTGGATTGCCGGAAGCGGCCTCGGCGACGGGAGGTGGGCTCCATGACGAGTTTACTGCCCGGAGTGCCGCCCGCGTATAATAGATCGCACCGAATGCAACGAGCAGGGGTGTAGTCTAATTCCCCTGAGGAATGGCCGGTCGGGTCGATCCAACGCTTCTGCCACAAATACAGCACGGACAAAGCACACAGCAGGTCATAAATGATGAGTTCGAAAACGCGATGGATGTTCGCTTTGCCCTCCTCGATCCGAATCCCCGTGATCGGACTGATTTGCGTCGTGATCGGGGGGACCGCGAGCCGGGGGGCTGCGCAGGGTTCGGACTGGGCCTTCCCCCGTGGCGACGCCGCCGGGTCGGGGGCGACCACGGCACAGCTGCCCGACGAACTGCAGGTGGCGTGGGAATTCAAGGCCGATGAGGCGATTGAGTCGACTCCCATCGTGATCGGCGACCAGGTGTTCGTCGCCGATGTGATGGGGAAAATCTACTGCCTGGCTCGTCGCGACGGACAGGAACGCTGGCGGAAAGATTACCAGACCGGATTCCTGGCCTCGCCCGTGATCGCCGGCGACCGGCTGGTCATCGGCGACTACGACGGCAACGTGTACGCCCTGTCAGTCAAGGACGGCAGTGAGCTGTGGACCCAAACGACCGACGGCGAGATCAGCGGCTCGGCGGCGATTTACGAGGACAAGGTGCTGGTCGCCTGCCAGGACGGCAAGCTGTACTGTTTCGAGCTGGCGACCGGAGAGCCGGTATGGACCTATGCCGCCGAAGACCAGATCCAATGTTCCCCCACGATCGCGGGCGATCGGACGTTCCTGGGCGGTTGTGATGCCAAACTGCACGTGGTCGATTTAAAAACCGGCAAGGCCGATGGGGAAGGGATGCCGCTGGAAGGCCCAACCGGAAGCACGCCGGCCGTCCGCGGTGAGCTGGCCATCCTGCCGACCCACGACGGTTCAGTGTTCGCCTTTGATTGGAAGAACAAGAAACAGTTGTGGCGGTACGAAGACCCGTTGCAAGCCCAGGAGTATCGCAACAGTGCCGCGATCTCCGGGGAAATCGCCGTCGTCAGCAGCCAGCGAAAACAAGTCGATGCGATCGACTTGAAGACGGGCAAGCGAATCTGGCGACACACCTTGCGGCGGTTCGCCGATGCGTCTCCGGTGATCGCCGGTAACGACGTGTGGATTCCCGCGACCGACGGACGGCTGCTGCGACTCTCCCTGGCCGACGGGACGTTGAAGTGGAGCTACGAGATTCGCGGCAGCTTCGTCGCCGGGGTCGCCGTCACCGATACCGAACTGTTCGTCGCTGATGATGACGGCGTGGTCCGCTGTTTCCGAGGCAAGTAGCATGCCCTACTTTTTTTTCCCGTAAACCTCGTTGGGGTCGACGAGTCGGGGGTCGACGATCGAGAGCGAGGCGTCGTCGGGATCGACCGCTCGAAAGAAACAGCTCTGGAATCCTTCGTGACAGGCCGCTCCGACCTGCTCGACTCGCAACAGAATCGTATCGCGGTCGCAATCCACTCGGATCTCTTTGACGCTCTGACGATGCCCACTGGTTTCACCCTTGCGCCACAGGGCTTGACGACTGCGGCTGTAATAGACGGCTTGACCGGTCGCCAGCGTCTCTCGAAACGCGTCTTCGTTCATCCAGGCCATCATCAGAACGCGGTCACTGTCGGCATCTTGCGCGATCGCCGGCAATAAACCGTCGGCGCCCCGAGAAAAGTCCACTGCGGCGGAGACGTCGATCACGGCAAGTTGTCCGGGGGGAAAGAGGGTCAGGTCTGCAGCGAGGATTATAGGCAGATTCGTAGTAAACGGAACGACTGACACGCCGCCCTGGCCGAATCGTTTCGCCGGGCCCGGCCGCTGAAGGCACTGCCGCGGCGCGGACGATAAGCAACCTACACTTTCTTGTCCAATGGTTGCTGTTTCGGGGTTTTCCGCCATGTCACCGACAAAACTATCGATCGTTCTGCCGGTTCGCGATCGGCAACATGAGATCGTTCAGCGGGTCGAGCACGTCCTGGAAGGCCTGGTCGATCTGACCGACGAGGTCGCTGAAATCATTGTCGTCGACGACGGCAGCCGCGATGAAACGCGGGACGTCTTGGAAGAGCTGCATGCCAAGTACCCCCAGGTTCGGATCGCTCGACACGACCGGCCACGCGGGATGGAAGCGGCCGGACAAACCGGACTGGAACGGGCAACCGGAGAACTGGTGTTCATCCAGGAATCGAACGCCGAGATGCGGATGGAAGATCTCCGTCGGCTGCTGGTGATGAGCGAAGACGAGTCGGTCGTCGCGGCACGTGCAGAGAGTCGCCAAGAGCCCCTCGCCCCGCCGCTGTTGAGGCGTTTGCGACAATGGGGCACCGACAAACATACCGCGGTCGAAATCCGCTCCGACGCCAGCGCACCCTGCTCGGTCCAAATGATCCGCCGACCCCATCTGCAGCGTCTCTCGGCCCCCAAAGGCAAACGTTACTGGCTGGAAGGTCAGACCGATCGCATCAAGACGATCGAACGGACGAAAGTCGGGCAAAGGCTCCGCTAGCGCTCACTACCGCTACTTTGCCTCTGAAGGGGGTAGCGGAACGGCGCGAGCCGTCCGGTTTCAGCTCGAAAACACCGTCAAAGACCGGAGGGCTCGCGCCCTGCCGCTAACACGAAACACGCCGATTGGTTTGAAAGTAGGTGGCATTAGGTTCGCGCCAGCGCGAGCGGCCCCTCATTGTCGTTCCTTGAGCGGCGATTCACCGGGACGCTACTGTAACGATTCAACATCCCAATCAGAACGAGCGTTGGATCGAGAACTCGGCGATTTCGATCAGGCAGTTTTTGGCTGTCCCGGTGGGCAGATCGGCGATCGCGTCGAGGGCGCGTTGCTTGAATTCGGCTGCGGTTGCGACGGTGAATTCCCTGGCGTCGGATTGATCGAGCCAGTTGCGAATCTGTGAGATCCGGTCGGCGGCCGGGCCGTTGAGGACCGTCAAAATGGCGTTTCGTCGCTCGGGGGTTGCTGTTTCCAGCAGACGGATGATCGGCAGCGTGATTTTTCCCTGTTCCAGATCCGTTCCCAGCGTTTTGCCGACCGCTTCATCGTCGCCCCACAGGTCCAGGAAATCGTCGGCGATTTGGAACGCGATCCCGAGACTGTTGCCGTATTCGGCCAGTCGATCGGTCGTTTCCGCATCGCAACCGGCTTCCGCGGCGGCGAGCGAACAGGCGACGCGACACAGCTCGGCGGTTTTTCCTTGGATGATTTCGAAATAGGTGTCGCGATCGATTTCGAGATCGTCGCGGCCGAGCACTTGACGCAACTCCCCTTCACAAACCAGGCGTGCGGCTTGGCCGACCCACTGGCAGGTGCGGGTGTAGTCGAGTGTCGCAGCCAATTGGAAACTTTGGGCGAACAAATAATCGCCCAGCAGAATACTGGTGTGATTGTTCCATTGGGCGTTGATGGTGGGGACATGCCGACGCGTCGCGGCTTCGTCCAGCACGTCGTCGTGGACCAGCGTCGCCGTATGGACCATCTCCAGAACCGCTCCGATGGTGATGTTGCTCGGCTTCACGCCCCCGAGGGCTTCGGCCATCAGCAAGTGCACGGCCGGCCGCAGACGCTTGCCCCCCAGCGCGACTCCGTGGCGCAGCAACGCCGAAACGCCTTCGAAGGGGCTTTGCAATTGTGAACGCAGGGTGGCTTCGACATCGGCCAACGGCTTGGCGATGGGACCATAAAGTCGCTGCAACAGTGGATTGGCCGAGGGGGCGGCACTGTTCTTGGACACGCGGACCGTGTGATCGCCCGTCGGGGGGGATCGGCGGGATTCGCTCTGCGCCACACCGTTGCGTGTGCCGCTGACTCGGCTGTCGGAGTCGACCTGTACCGTGTCGGAGCGGTCTCGAAACGTCTCAGAAGCGTCCATTTTCTTACGCGTGTCAGCAGGAAGGGGGAACGGGGCGATCGGTTGCAATAGAAACGAAACCGCAATTAGAAACCAGGGATAACGAAATCAAAGGGGGACGATTGGTCGCATCAGGAATGCGTGCCGGGATTTCGCACGAACGTCCCCGACTGGCCACCTTCTTTCCCTTCCAATTGTGTCGGACCGATCTGCATCGCCCGATCGACGGATTTGAGCATGTCGTAAACCGTCAGCGCGGCGACACTGGCGCCGGTGAGGGCTTCCATTTCGATGCCGGTCTTCCCCGACGTGGCGCAGGTGACGCGACAGATCAGCTGCGGGGGCGAGGTCGGCTGCGAGGTCGGCTGCGGCGATTCGGTTTCCTTAGCCGTCTGTTCGTCAGCCGTCTGTTCGTCCGCCCACTCGAAGTCGACTTCCGCGGACTCGATCGGGATCGCGTGACAGAGGGGGATCAGATGGGGCGTCCACTTGGTCGCCGCGATGGCGGCCAGCCGTGCGACCGCCAGCACATCGCCTTTCCGGCTGGTCCCTTGCCGCACCAGTTCGGCCGCTTGGGCGTTCATGGAGATCCGCGACGAGGCGGTGGCGATGCGTTTGGTGACCGATTTGGCGGAGACGTCGACCATGTGGACGTTGCCATCGGCGTCGAAGTGGTTGGAAGGCATTTTCTTAGTTTCAAGTTTCAAGTTCCAGGTTCCAAAGGTTTGTTGCCGATGGCCGTCGGAGCGATTCTGTAACGAAATCTCTCCACTCCGCAACCCGCTGCCGCCAACTTGAAACCTGAAACTTGAAACTTGAAACATAAAAAAAACGCCACACATTTGCGGGAAATGTGTGGCGTTCTCGTTGTGGTCGGTGGTGAAGCGTGCATCCTGCGGCGGCCTGAGCCGGGGCAGGAACCGTTCACACCAGTTCTTTCTTTGCTCCGACGAGTGTTCTCAGTCGTTCAGCCAACAGATGGGCGTCGAACGGCTTTTTGAACGTCTCGTTGATGCTGCTTCGATCAAAACTCATCGGCTGGCCGTCATCGGGCAACAGCGCGATCAGAATGACATCGGTGAAATCCGCATTTTTGCGCAGGTTCTGGCAAATCTGTACGGCTTCGATCTTGCCGATCGAAAAGTCCACGATGATGCAGTCTGGCGTGAAGCTTTCGGCTTGAATTCCGGCTTCGAAACCGCTCGCCGCAACTGCGACCTTGAACGATTTTTCCGGCGGTAATTCTCGCTTCAAGTTCTCGATCAAAACTTGATCTTGGGCGACGATCAGGCACTTGGCCATCGCTTCGTCCTCCAAGTCACCCAACGGCATGCCGTGCTCCTTCAGGAACTTGATCAGGTATTCACGTGGAATACGACGATCTTGTGATCCTGGGATTCGGTAGCCTTTCAAACGCCCCGAATCGAACCATTTTGAAACAGTTCGGGGTGCGACTTTGCAAATCTTGGCGACCTGTCCAGTCGTAAAGACCTTCATATCAGGCTCTCCATAACGCCTCGTTGATTATTCCCTCGAACAATGGTGCGTCGGTACCCAATGTTCTCATGGCCTTGGTCGATCAGTTGTGCCGCACGCCTTCTCGTTCGTTTCATCTGTCTCACCGGTCCTGATCGCTGAGACAAAGTCTTACGAACCTGAATGCTGTCGTGTACTGCAAACCGAAAGCTGGGTCAGGCCACCCGGCTCACATCCTGTGACGCTTACCGAACGGGATCACTTGCTAGGTTTCAAACGTTTACAAACGGATCACTCCGCTTTGGTCGGGGTAGATGCTGTGACGTCCGGCGACCAACGCCCAACGTTCCATTGGTGAAACACGGCTGACATGATGATGGGTGTTGTCATCATGCCGATGTTTACAGGAACGTTCGGCTATAGTCGCCATCTGCCTTCGAGAAGGAGAGGTGTCACGAACGCGACGCCCTCGACTCGATTGCTTTCCCAGAATCCCCCCCTGGGCGGATCCACAACTCGGCTGCCACCAGCCCTCCTGCCTCGAGACGGTGAAAACCGTTCTCCGCGAGAGAACCCAGTCGAAAACTGTCGATCCGAGACTTAGTGTCGAGCAAAACCGCCCCAATTCTTTAGGGCGTTTGGAAGGGAACAAGCGTCATGGCCCCTGTGACGGTCCTTGACCGGATCAATCGGGACGTCCGGATCGATGCCGGTGATGCAAAACACCCGTGTTTCCGGGACTTTAGACACCAAAGGCACGGATTCTGTTGCACCGAAACAGACGATTTGCGAAGAAAAAAAACTTTTTATAAAGTTCATTTTCGCTCCCAATCGGTCTAGACAGCATGCCAATCGACGAGTCATCTGGCCGCAAAATCAGTCGCACCTTCACGCCTCACCGCCACCACTGCAACCAACATGCAAGACAACGCTCGCGCCTTCTTTGAACAAGCCATCGCCACGCCCAGTCCCTCGGGATATGAAGAGCGGATCCAGAAACTGATTCGAGATTACATCACGCCCCATGCCGACTGCGTGCGCATCGATGTGCACGGCAACTTGATCGCCGAAGTCGGCAACGGTGACGGACCGCGTTTGATGCTGGCCGGACACTGCGATCAAATCGGGATGTTGGTTTCCCACATCGATGAAAACGGTTTTGTGTACGCGCAAACCATTGGCGGTTGGGATCCCCAACAATTGATCGGGCAAGCCATGTCGATCTGGACCGACTCTGGTGAAGTCCCCGCGGTCATCAGCCGCAAACCCATTCACCTGCTCAACAACGACGAACGCAAAAAGGTTGTCGGACTGGACGAAATGTGGTTGGACGTCGGTGCCAACAACGACAAACAGGCGCGCGAGCAGATACGCATCGGCGACCCGATCACGTTGGACCTGCAGCTGCGCCCGTTGATGAACTCACTCGTCAGCGGTCCCGGGATGGATAACAAGACCGGGATGTGGACGGTGATCGAAGCGTTGCGACGCGCGAACGAACTGGCCGGCGCCGGCGGGATCGGCTGCCACCTGCACAGCGTCTCCACCGTTCAAGAAGAAATCGGACTGCGTGGCGCCAAAACCGCCGCCGGTGGAATCGATCCCGACGTCGCCATCGCCGTCGATGTGACCCACGCCTCGGACTGCCCCACCATCGACAAAAACAAACAAGGCGACATTCGCCTCGGCGGCGGACCGGTGATCTTTCGCGGACCCAACATCAACCCCAAAGTCGCCACGCGGCTGATCGAACTGGCCGAAGCCCACAACATCCCCTACCAACTGGCCGCCATCGGACGGGCGACCCCCAACGATGCCAACGTCTTGCAACTCCACGGTGCCGGCGTTGCCACCGGGCTGGTGGCGATCCCCAATCGCTACATGCACTCTGCCGTCGAAGCGATTTCGCTGGACGACATCGATCACGTCGCGCAACTTCTCGCCCACTTCGCCGCGGCGCTTCAGTCTGACGATGACTTTACGCCAGGAACTTGAAACTTGAAACCTATTCAACCCGGCGTAGCCGTTCCAGCGGGACGTAGTAGCGTGAGTAGCGTTTTCCGTCGCTGAACTTTTGCCCGGCGGGGTTGGGGACCAGCACGGTCGCCCGGCGGGTGATGCGGTTGATGCGGCCTTGCATGCGGTGCCCTTCGTGATGGAACACCACGTCGTCGCCGACGCGGATGTTGAAGCGGACCGCGGCGCGTTCACGCTGGGTGATCAAGTTGTGTTGATAGTCGGTGTGGCCGAAGTACCGATGGGCGATCGACTGATAGCGGGCTTCGCTGCAATTGCCGTCATTCCAAATCAGCATCTCGATCAGATGCACAAATTCGTGTTCGGCGATCCGTTGCATCGCCTCCAGGCGGTCATGGCAAACACACCCGGCCACCTCGATCGGCCGCGAGACGTCTTCAAACGTTTGAAACAGCAGCGTGCTGGACAGGACCAGTTCAAATTGTCGCCGCCCGTCATAATTGCCTTCGGGGTATTGGGTGACCAATTTGCCGCCGACGCTGGTCATTCGGGATGACAATTGAAAGGAGATTCCTTCGGCCGACGCGGCGCTGAGGATTTGGCCGTCGAAGAAGCGGTCGTCGTACAACCGGATCATCCTGGAAACGTCTTCCGGCGAGACCTTTTGGAAATTCGGCCCGTCGATACAGCGACTGGTCAACAGCATCTGCTCATAGATCTGTCGTCGCCATTGATCACGCTGCGATGCGGGAAACGTTCGAATCGCGACTTCGCCGGCCAGTCGCCCCAAAACCTCGGGATCACGCGGCGAAGGCCCTGCCGGGTGCACGCTTGGCGTCACCGCCCGCGTCTTGCCGGTTCGGTGGCGTATTTTTTTCCTGGTGTTGGTCTGCCGATGCGTCATCCTGAAGCTCACGGTGGAAGGCAACGCTGTGAAGCATTTCTTAGCGGTATTGGGCTTGCGCCCTTCCGCTCAAACCTCGTCAAACACAGCGGATAAATGCTTCGCAGCGTTAGGTGCGAGGGTTGCGAGCATTCTAGCCGATCAAGCCGGTTGAGTTGTAGCTCAGCTGGTCATCGATCGAGAGCAGTCGGGGGTGATTATCCCCACATGATCTCCGCCGCATTCAAACCCGCTCGCAGCTCGACCCTTGGTTCAGCATCGCAACGCCCTGATGCGGCATCCGTCCAATCGTTGTCAACGTCCGCCAACACATCGTCGATGGCCTGTGATGACATCGATTCGGCAAAGCCGACTTTCTTGGTGCGAGACCCTTCGACGGGCGAGGGGATGACGCCCTCCTCCGTTCGCTCTGCCACTTTCGGTGTGTGCGGGGCGATCGCGTCCGTTGGGGTGGGCAGGATGATTCCTCGCGCGGCGCGAACTTGGGTCGAAGAGGTGGACGAGGTTGCCAAGTCCGAACCGGTGATGCCTCCGGCCGACGTTAGTCCCGCGGCGGCAAAGGCGACCGAATTCAACGTGCTGACCTTGCCGATCGAATCACTCGCCGCGGCTTGTCCGACGGTTCCGCTGGAGAGCAGTTCCCGCAATTGCGAAGACGTGAGTTGCGGGTTGGCCGACAGCGTGAGCGCGGCGACGGCGGCCACGTGCGGACTGGCCATGCTGGTGCCGCTGAGAGACCGATAACCGCCGCCGACATAGGTGCTGTAGACACTCACGCCCGGCGCGTCGACTTGAACCGCCCCGCTGCCGCCCACGTTGTTGCTAAAGCCTGCGATGCGACCGGACGCGTCAAAGGAGCCGACTGAAAGCACGCTGGTCGATTCGGCGCTGTGCCGCGCCGGATAGCTCGGGCTGGCCGCCGACTCGTTTCCTGCAGCAGCCACCACCAGCGCGCCCAAGGACGTGGCGTAGTCGATCGCGCTGGCGATCCGTGAACTGATCCCGCCACCGAGACTGAGGTTGATGATTTGCACGCCTAAATCGGCCGCGTAGCGGATGCCGGCAGCGACGCCACCATCGGTTCCGCTGCCGGAATCGTCGAGCACTCGAACGGGCAGGATCTTGGCATCGGGAGCCACTCCGGTCACGCCGAAACCGTTATCGCCCGCCGCGATCGTGCCGGCCACGTGGGTTCCGTGTCCGTTGCCGTCGTCCGCAATCGCATCACCGGAGACGAAGTCGTAACCCGAAACGTCATCGACGTATCCATTGCGATCATCGTCGATCCCGTTGCCCGCGATCTCGCCGGGATTGACGTACAGGGCGCCGGCCAAGTCGGGGTGATCCAAATCCACTCCGGTGTCAATCACGGCAACCGTCACGCCTTGTCCACGGTAGCCGGCCGCCCACGCTTCCGGTGCCGCGACGGCATTCAGATTCCATTCCCGGCTGCCGCCGTAATAGGCCACTTCCGCCAGCGGCGTCACCGTGGTCGGCTCAGGCGGCGGTGACGGCTGGGGTACCGGCGTCGGTGCCGCCGGGGGACTCGCCGTCGGTTGCGATGGCGATGTCTGAACGTCCAAGGTTAGTCGATAGGAAATGCTTCGATAATCGACCGAGGAAATTGCGAGGTAGTACTCGCCGTCGGGCAGCGACCCCGAAAGCGATTCGCTGCGATTGGACGAACGCGTCGAAGAACCGATTAGGTTGCCGTTGCGATCGAGAACATAGAGATTCGCGTCGCGATTGAGTTGATCCAACGTGATCCGCACCTTGGCATCGGCGGCGATTTCGAAACGAACCACATCGATCCGGTCGAACCAACTGAGCCGTCCGGCACGCTGCAGTGTTCCATCGACCACGCCAAAGTTGGCCGCCGTTTGCAGAGTATCGCCGGCGGCGTCGGAGGCGCTGACATTGCCAGCAAGGTCTTGAATTTGTTGGGAGACGCTTTCGATTGCTGGGCTGTCATCAATCGGATGCTGTGACAGAGACAGTGAATCGCCGGCAAGCAGTCGACGTGTTTCGAGGGATTCGACCCCGAGCCGTCGGCAACTGGCAAAATGAACACCACCACGAAATCCTTTTCGTCGACGCATCACAGACCCACCACACACTGGCAAGAATTAGAACGGGGAACCCAGCGAGTTCGAGCCGACCGTATCAAAACCGGTGAGCCGGGTCAGGTTCAATTTTGCAACGTGGTTGAAGACGGCAACGTCGATTTTGGGGAGGAGAAATGGTCAAAAAATTTGTTGGTCAAAAAATAAGGCGCCGGACCCGGAGCGTTTTTCAACCACCCCATTTTTTGACCAATCAATTTTTTGACCAATCCATCACGTGCACCCTACCTCCGGATCGACACGGTGTAGCCGCCACGATTGTTGCCCAGATCGCCGAGGTCGTCGTTGATCCGAAACAGCAACCAACAGTGTTCGTCGATGATGATTTCGGTGTCGGATTCCACGCTGCGGATCAGCAGTGGTTCGAGTTGTCGTTGCTCGTCGGTCTTGTTGGGCAAGACACACACCAGCAGCTGCCCGAGCGGTCGATCATTGGCGTAGTGAATCGTGACCCCGGGAGGCTCGCTGATCCAGGGTTTCGGATCGTCGTCCAGGCTGCATCGTCCGCGCGGGGAGACGTTGACGCGCATGCCGGGGGCGAATCGAACACCGACGCTCTGCCAGCCACGATCAGCCTGGATCGTCGTTTCGATCGGGTTGCCGCGCCAAAGTTTGTCGCGGATCGCCAAGTCGATTCGCTCGCGCGACCAATCAAATCCATAGTCGATGGTGTTGGTCAGCATCCGCCAGCGGGCTTGCACGATCGGCCACTGTTGACTCAATCGCCGTTTGAACGCAGTCGAAAACGCGACGGTTCTCAGACTGCCATTTTTGGCTTCGGCCAAGACGGCCGGTCGATACTCGGGGTACTCGGTGAGCAGCATCGCCGCGACCCAGCTCCAACCGTACGATTCGACGTCGCTTTTCAGATCGGGCGGGTACTGGAGCACGGCATCGAGCGTCGGGATCCGCTGCTCATCGCGACGTTGAGAGAGAAGTTTGAAACGTCCCCAGTAGGGAACCAGTTGCGTTGATTCCGGCACCACGTTGACTTCGACCTGACGGCCCGTGCCGCGGTGAACGCTCAGCATTTCCGCCAGCCCTTCGGCGAACCATGACGGTCCCGTGCCGCCGAACAGTTCGATCGCCAATGCATGCACGCCCTCGTGCAACAACAAATGCCGGGTGTAGTAGTCGCTTTTTTGGCGGATCACCCAGATGTTCGAATCGATGGCATAGCCAAACGGAAAACTCAAATCCGGCGGTAGATCTCCGCTGTCACGAAACCGCTGGGGATCGGCCATCACAAACGCGTCGACCCGCCATCGATCCAACGTCCCAGGCGGCAGTTGCCAAAACCGTTCCCACTGGGGCACCGCGGCGTCATAGGATTCGGCCAACTCGACCAGCGATTCCCGTGACCCCGAATCGGATTTCAGGACAATGTGCTTTCCCTCAACCACTTGCATTGGGGGTGGCGTTTGCGCCGATGCGACCGTAGCACTCTGCGCCGCGATGCCGATCATGGCGATCAGTGTTAGAATGCCGCTCCGGCAACGGGCACGCATTTGCATGGCAAGCTTGCGCGGCAACACACCAACAGGTGCCGGGTCGGAGCACCCTTCGACGTGGACCAAACGATCTTCAAAAAATGAAACCATTGCACCATTCTAACCTGCCGGTCGCGAAACGACGATTCACCTTCGCTCGGTCGCGGTTGTGGCTGCTGAATTGGCCGCTGCTGATCTGCCCACTTGTGTTTTCGACTGCGGCATGTGTTCCGAAGGCGGAGCGGGACGTGGTGGTCTACTCGGCGCTCGACGAGCAGTTTGCGACACCGATTTTTGCCGCTTATGAACGAAGTGTGGACTACGAGACCGGGATCGTCGGCAAATTTGATGTCGAATCGACGAAAACCGTCGGCCTGGTCAATCAAATTCTCGCTGAACAGAATTCGCCGGTTTGTGACGTGTTCTGGAACAACGAGATCATGCACACCGTTCGATTGCAAAAGCTCGGTCTGTTGAAACCGCGGACGTGGGCCGTTGCCCCGGGTTGGCCCAGCGACATGATCGCCAGCGACGGTACGTGGTGTGGATTTGCTGCCCGGGCGCGCGTGTTGCTGATCAACACCGACAAGATTCCTTCCAAAGGCGACTACCCGAGCAGTGTGGCCGATCTGATCGATCCGAAATGGAAACACAACTGCGCGATGGCTCGACCGTTGTTCGGCACCACGGCGACGCATTTTGCGGTGCTCCGTGTCCGCGACGGTCATGATGAAACGCTTGAGTTCTTGAAACAGATTCACGACAACGCGGTGGTGTTGTCGGGCAACAAGCAAGTCGCCTTGGCGGTCTCGTCGGGCGAAGTCGCCTGGGGGCTGACCGACACCGACGACGCGATCATCGAGAAAGATCAATTGCGAAACGTCGCGATCGTGTTCCCCGATCAGCAATCCGATCAACCGGGAACCCTACGCATTCCCAACACGTTGGCGATCTTGAAGGACGCTCCCCATCCCGTCGCCGCGGAATCGCTTGCCGACTACCTGGTTTCTGCTCAAACCGAAGACCGGTTGGCGATGGGGGACAGCAGCCAATTGCCGATCAGCCGTGACAGCGAGTACCGGCCGCGTGTGATGCCGAAAGAACCGGTGCGCTGGATGAAAGTCGATTTCGAAGCCGCCGCGGAGGGCTGGACCGAGTGGGCCGAAGAAGTGATGGCGGTATTCCCGGATTGACAATCTGATGCAGGACGAAGCAGAATCCAATGCTCGGTTCGCCAACGGCGATCCACAACATAGCCTGGGGTGAGACCGGATGAGCCCCAGCGAATCCGGGCGTAACCCCAGGTCTGCTTTTGGGGCAAACGCTACGGAATGATTTCCGCCGGCATACCCTACTGATTCAACGCCATCTGCACGACGTTGGTGACGATCTTGGCGGCGTCTTCGGTTCCGTAACCGGGGCATTGGACGGAGTTTTGACTTTCGAGCGCACAGCTGATGTCCAGCGGCGAAAACACCACCGCGACCACCTCATCGACTTCGGCGTATTCCAGGATGGGTGGTGAGGTTTGCCGACGGATTTGTTGGCCGCCGGCTCCGCGACCGATCCGCCGGATGGTGACCGACCGCAAATCGTAACCGAAGTACTGCGGGGTCAGCATGGGATGGTCCGAAGGCATCGATTGCAGCGAGTTCTGGCCCAGCACCGCGGCCAACTCACGACGAAACGCTTGGGCGAATGCTTCGTCGCCACAGATCGCGGTGCCCAAAATCACGCCGCCGTGTTCGATGAATTGGCGCAGCGCGTCACGCTGCTCGGCGGACAGCACAAAGTCGCGTCGACCGTGGACCCACAGCACCGACACTTCGGCCAAGGCTTGCTCGTCAAACCGGACCGGGTCTTCGGGCACGCTGATCGCAACCTGCGTTTGATTGCGGATGATGGTCGATGCGTTGGGCAGCGCGCGCCGCGCGTCTTCGCCGCCGGCGCCGACGTCCAGCCGAGCGATGCGCGTCGTGCCCCGCTCGGTCAATTCCATCGCGTCGGCCTGCAGCACGATCTGGGCGTCCAGCTTGTCTTTCAATTCACGCCCGGTCGCATAGGCGATGATGTTTTGTCCGATACGGATGGAGTGATCGATTTGGCGTCGAACCGGATCGTCGGTTTCACCACGTTGAAACAGCCGGTCGCCTAATTCCCAACGACAGGTCAGGCTTTGCGGAACATAAAAGACGGCGGTACGACAGCAGGCTTGGACGCCATAGACCCAAAACCCGTTGGGCATCGCGGTGATATCGACATTGCGTTCGGCGTTCCACACCGGATGTGATGTCGGCAAGCGTTCCAGCGGGGCATTGGGGTACCACTGGGCGCAGAGGTTGGCGACGCTGTTTTGAAAATTCGCCGCGTTACCACAGCCGCTGTCGCCGCTGGCGTCAAACACAATCGTGCCGCCCTGGTCCACGTAATCCTTCAGCAGCTCGCTTTTCTCCGCACTCAACGACAGCGTTTCTTTGCCGCTGATGACCAACACCGGTGTTTGCAACAAGTCGATCAAGCCGGCGTTTTCCAGCTGGACGGTTTGCCAAGTCAGGTCGCGCCCCCAAGCCCGTTCGACATGCCGCACCAGTTGCCGCAACGCGTCCGGGTGGGGTTGCCATTCCCGTTGGTCCGTCTTGTCGCGTTCCAGTTGCCCGACGACGACCTGGCGTTTGCCTTTGGACAGAAACAACAACGCGAACGACGTGGCGACGGTGGGGCGTTCCCATTGTCCGCCTTCCCAAAACCCTTGAAAACCGTCCTGCTGGCGGATCAGTCGTTCGGCGCCTTCGCGATACCAATCGTGACCGCCAAAGAAGCGGCGTCCGGAAAGTCGCCCCGTCCGCTCGATGGCATACAGATAGTAGTAATAGGTGTCGGCGCTGCCGCCGGGATTGACTTCGGCGCTGAATCGTTTGCCCAGCCAATCGAGGCCGCGCGCGATCGGATCTTGTTTCGTGGAATCACCTCCGCAGCATTCGATGCTGCCGTCCTTGACCGATGAACTGGCGTTGCCCAGGCGGCCGTTGGCGATGATCAGCGACGCGATCCCGGCACAGGTCATGCTTCCGGTCGGTGCACCGCCGGTGTAGCTCCATCCGCCGTTGGGATTCTGCTGCAATTCCCAATAGTCGATCGCTTGTTCAAACACCTCCGGCTTGACCGCCACGCCACGGTCTTGGGCCGCCCCAAGAGCGAGGAGTGCGAACTGCGCGTTCGAGGGGTCGCCGCCGAATTGTCGTTTACCGCCGTAGCTCCACGCCCCCGTGGCGGTCTGAGCCTCGGTCAACCAAGTCACGTTGTTGCGAATACGCGGTAGATCGCTGGCCGATCCGTGCTGACAAAACACCAGCGTTTGCAGCGCGACCGAGTACGTGCTCTCGGCAACCGTGGCCCGCAGATACGTCATCGCATTCTTGATCGCGGGATCATCACGCGAGACCCCGGCATTGAGCAATGCCAGGGTGCACAGCGAAGAAAGGCCGCACGACTGGCCCTGAAACTCATCCCAACCGCCGCGATCGTTCTGGGCGCTGCGAAGATAGGTAACGCCGCGATCGATCGCGCGATTCACCGCCGCAGCATCCACCTCGGCGTGGACTTTGGAAGGAACGGCGGCCGACGCGACCACGAGCGACAAAAACAGAGTGATGCAGCGTAACAATTGGTGGTCCCCCCCCTTACCAGTAACCCAGGTCTGCATCTTACACTGATTGGTCGGTGCGAGCGATGGTCATGCCCGTACGCTGTCGCAGTCCGGCTGATATCATTTGGAACCTCGGCGGTTTGCCACGGGCTGATTGCGGCAGAGCATGTCCGCAGCGGCAGTGCCCGTCCGTTATTTTACGGACTTGGGATTACGCCGCGGGACTGATATCGTTCGACTGATCCGGTAGAAACTGCCCTTCGTTGGCGCTTTTCAGCTTTCGGTCCGTGCCGAGACATTCTTCCCAATCACATTGCAAGGTAGCTGCCCTATCGTGAGCGCCCCGACTCCACCCCATCCGCCGGCCGGCAAACCTGGCGGCCAGCCCGGACGCAACCTCGGCGACGTCCTGCGTGAGTTTTCCGACCATCAAGCGACGATCCGCAGCGAACTTTCCAAAGTCATCGTCGGACAATCCGAAACCATCGAACAATTGTTGGCCGCGATCTACACCCGCGGCCACTGCTTGCTCGAAGGCGTGCCGGGATTGGCCAAGACCCTGATCGTCAGCACGCTGGCCAGCATTCTGGATGTGTCGTTTAAACGGATTCAGTTCACACCCGACCTGATGCCCTCGGACATCACCGGGACACAAGTCCTGGAAGAAGACGAACACGGTAAACGCAGTTTCCGTTTTGTCGAAGGCCCGATCTTTGCCAACATCTTGCTGGCCGACGAGATCAACCGCACCCCGCCCAAGACCCAGGCCGCATTGCTCGAAGCGATGCAGGAACGCCAGGTCACCGTGGGGCGCGAAACCTTTGCCCTGCCCAAACCGTTCTTCACCATCGCCACCCAAAACCCGATCGAGCAGGAGGGCACCTATCCGCTGCCCGAAGCCCAACTCGACCGGTTCATGTTCAACATCAAACTGGACTATCCCTCGGCGGCTGAAGAAGAACAAATTCTGACGACGACGACCCGCGGCGAAACCGCGACGGTCAACAAGGTCTTGTCCGCACGAGCGATCTTGAATGTCCAACAACTCGTCACCAGCGTGGCGGTCAACCCGTTCGTGATCAAGTATGTCGCCAGCATCGTCCGCGCGACTCGGCCGTCGGACGAAACGTCACCCGACTACATTCGCGAGTTGGTCGATTTCGGCGCGGGACCTCGAGCCGGCCAAAACTTGATCGCCGGCGCCAAAGCAATGGCGGCGATGGAAGGCCGGTTCAGTGTCGACGTCGATGACGTCCGGCGGATTGCGCTGCCGGTTCTGCGGCACCGAATCGGGACCAATTTCCAAGCGACTGCCGAAGGGATGGACAGCGACTCGCTCGTGACGCGATTGCTCGATGACATCCGACCGCCGCAACCCGAAAAGCTGGCCAAATGAGCTCCCTGCTCTCGCCCGAAGCGTTGCAGAGTATCAAACGGCTGGACTTGCGCGCCCGGATGGTCGTGCGGGGGTTCTTGCAAGGCTTGCACAGCAGCCCCTTTCACGGCTTCTCGGTCCAGTTCAGCGAACACCGACGCTACAACCGCGGCGACGATCCCAAGCTGATTGATTGGTTGGTCTACGCCAAGACCGACAAGTATTTTGTCAAACGCTTTGAATCGGAAACCAACCTGATCGGGTACCTGGTCATCGACCTGTCCAAGTCGATGGGGTTTACCGAAAACCAGTCGATGACGAAATTCGAGTACGTGACGTGTTTAGCCGCCGCGCTGACGTACTTGATGATCATGCAGCAAGACCCCGTCGGGCTGATCACGTTTGACGAGAAAGTCCACGCCTCGCTGCCGGCGCGTTCCCGCCGCGGACACATGGGCGACGTCATCGCCAGACTCTCGAACCTAAAGCCCGCCGGCGCGACCGACGTCCCGGCATCGTTGACACAAGTCGCCGCGATGTTGAAACAACACTCGCTGGTGATGCTGTTCAGTGATTTGTGGCCCAGTGAAGATGACGAAAAAACGTGGCAAGAACAAATCGCAGAAGTCGTCTCGGCATTGGCGCGACTGCGGCACGCCGGACACGACGTCATCGTCTTTCACATCCTGGACGCGGCCGAAGTTGAATTCCCTTATGATGGTCCGGTGCAGTTCACCGATTCGGAATCCGGCCAATCGGTGTCCGTTGATGCGACCGGGTTCCGTGAAGACTATCTGGCGGCGCTGGCCGAGTTTCGCGACGCCTACCGCGACGGCTGCAATCAACTGCAAATCGATTACGTCCCGCTGGATACCAGCATGCCGTTTGACACCGCGTTGACCGAGTATCTGACGCAGCGGCAGAGCCGGTTTTAGCTGGCTGAGACGCGGAGGGAGTGGCAAAACGATGGTGGCAAAACGATGGGGGCAAAACGATGGGGGGGGATTTGGCAGAATGATACGGGGCAGAATGATGTGGAGAGATGAGTGGGGGCGAGGATGCTAAAGGAGACAGATTGTTTTGCCCCCATCGTTTTGCCAGCTCTTCTGTCCCCTGCGTGCCCAGACACCCCTCGGGTTTGGCGGAACCCTCGTTGACGAAGTAGGATGTGTCCGCGCCGACGCGCCAGATCAACCTTATCCGCTCATTCTGCCTCTTCATCATTCTGCCCCGTCTCATTCTGCCATCCAACATGAACGCATTCACCACGCTCGGTCGAGCCTTCGCGATCGCCGCACTGCTGTTGGTCGGAGTTGCGAATCGATCGCAAGCCGCCGAGCCGCCCAATGTTCTGTTTATCGCGGTCGATGACTTGGCGTCGACGCTGGGGTGTTATGGCGATCCGTTCGCCAAGACGCCGAATATCGACCGGCTGGCCGCATCGGGCGTGTGCTTTTTAAACGCCTACAACCAGTTGCCGCTGTGCAATCCGACGCGGGCGTCGATCATGACCGGGCGGCGACCCGATGAAATCGGCGTTTACGATTTGGACCGCCACTTCCGTGACCAATTGCCCGATGTGGTGACGTTGCCCCAAGCCTTTCAGAAGCGAAATTACTTGGCCGCACGCGTCGGCAAAATTTATCATTACAACGTCCCCGCATCGATCGGCACCGACGGCTTCGATGATCCGCCGTCCTGGAACCTGACCGTCAATCCCAAAGGCCGCGACAAGACCGATGAAGCGTTGATCATTAACGCCGAACCGCACCGAAAGATCAGCGCGGCGCTCTCATGGCTTGCCGCCGACGGCCGCGATGAAGAGCAAACCGACGGCATGATCGCCAGCGAAGCGATTCGATTGATGGAGGCCAACCGCGACAAGCCGTTCTTTCTGGGCGTCGGCTTCTTTCGGCCCCACACACCCTACGTCGCGCCGAAAAAATACTTTGACATGTATCCGCTCGACACGGTGTCGCTGCCGTATGCACCTCCGGGTGATCGCGACGACATCCCGACCGCTGCCTTCGCCCACAATTGCCCGATCCCCAACTACAACCTTGATCCCCTGACGCTCCGCAAAGCCACCCAGGCGTATTATGCGTGCGTTTCGTTTGTCGACGCGCAAGTGGGGCGGCTGCTCGATGCGGTCGAGCGATTGGGATTGGCCGAGAACACGATCGTGGTGTTTTGGAGCGACCACGGGTATCACCTCGGCGAGCATGACGGGATCTGGCAAAAGCGAACCTTGTTCGAACAATCGGCCCGGTCACCGCTGATCATTCGTGTTCCCGGAGCTGCGGGCAATGGCCAGCCGTGCCGACGCATTATCGAGTTTGTGGATATCTACCCGACGGTTGTCTCGGCCGCGGGAATCGAGGCGCCGCCGAAACTGGCCGGCCGAGATCTGGCCACGTTGCTGGACGATCCGCTGGCGACATGGAACGGCCAAGCGATCACTCAAGTCTTGCGCCCTGCCGATGATCGGTTGGCCACACAAGTGATGGGGTGCAGCATTCGCACCAGCCGCTATCGCTACACCGAATGGGCCGAAGGTGCCGCCGGCGTCGAACTCTACGATCATCGCGCCGACCCGTTGGAGTTCGAGAACTTGGCCATCGAGCCCGATGCAAGGCACCGAGCGGTGATCGAGAGGTTGCGAGCGGAGTTGCGGATGAAGGCCAGCGGCAAAATCCCCAGCGTCCCCGTCAATCCCACCAGACTCTAAGGAGTGGCGTAAGCTTCCAGCTTGCGATCTGATCAGCTGGAAGCTGATCCCACCTGACCGCGCGTCAGCGCGGCATCTGCGGATTGAAGACGTTCGTCGGCTTGGTCGTGATCGGGGCAACGGGGCTAGCCCCGTTGCTGCGTGAGTCGAGCCGAAGTCCACCGGTGGGTTTGGCCGGCTTGCCCGCGGGGAAGACGACGTCATGAAGGCTGCCCAAAATCACCACGCGAGTCATCTCCGCGGTGCTGCGCACGTTCAGCTGACGGTACGCTTTTTGTCGCTCACGCTCGATCGTCTTGACCGACACCTTCAGCTTCGTCGCGATCTGTTTGTTCGGAGCGCCTTCGACGACATAGTCGACGATTTGTCGCTGACGATCCGGCAATCCTTGATACAGCCGATGGCATCGCAAGACGTCGAACTGATGCTCGACGAGCGTGCTGAGTCCGATCGCGTGCTGGATCGTTTCGATGATCTCGGGCAGTTCCATCGAGTTGATCGCTACGACGTGCGCGATCCGCGCGACGGCTTCCGAGGCCGCCATGCCGCTCGATTCATCCAAGACCAAGACGACCGGCGCGACCACGTTCTTTTCGAACAACAACTGCTCGATGCTGGTCCATTGTTGAATGCGCGGGTCGTAGTCCAACAGCACGCAAGCGACATCGCTATCGGCGGCGGCCTGATTGATCAGTGAGGTGATCGAAGAGGAGGTTTGGAAACGACAGTTCTCTGCTTGAGCCGCCTGTCCGACCTTCGAGAGCCAGCCGGCGTCCTTGCTGGCCGCGTAGACGGCCGGGCGGGGAGCGGGGGGCAGACCCAACGGGGTTTCGTGTTGGTTCATCATCAATTCGCCTTCGTGCGTTGGCGTCGGTGGTGGCGGCGGAAAACATTCACAACCGCGTAAGGAATTTGCTCATCACCAGTTGCATCGGCTGGTATGAGCGTTCGCCCTCACCCACCGCGAGGGCGTGTCATACGCGGGTGTTATTTGGCACACGCGCACATCACGCAGTGTCAAACACGCATGCGTGATCCACGCATGTGGGTCGCCGCAAACAGCGCAAAATTCAACTGGCGACGGAGCGGTCGGTCTGCATTGCGAGCACTGAGATGCGAGTCCTGAGCCCCCCCGTTTTCTGCCGTCCCCTCACCTGGAACCCATGACGTCAATGCGACACACTGTGTCGCGTGGTTTTTATTTCCAACGCGTTGCGGGTGACCGATGGCTACGTTTCGAACGGTGGTGGTAGGGACCGGCTTCATCGGGCCGGTTCATGTGGAAGCGTTGCGCCGCGCCGGGGTGCAGGTTGACGGCATCGTGGGGTCGACGCCGGCAAAATCACGGGCGGCGTGCGAGCGTCTGGGGCTGCCGACGGAGTTCGGCACGTTTGAAGAGGCGTTGGCTGATCCGTCGATCGATTGCATCCATCTGGCGACGCCCAATCGGTTGCACTTCGATCAAGCCAAAGCGGTGTTGCGGGCGGGCAAGCATGTCGTCTGTGAAAAGCCACTGGCGATGAACTCGACCGAGTCTGGCGAACTGGTGCGCCTGGCCAAACAGAGCGGGCGGGCCGCGGCGGTGGCGTACAACATCCGGTTCTATCCGCTGTGTCACGAAGCGGCCGCGCGGGTCCGCAACGACACGTTGGGAAACCTGTTGCACGTCACCGGTTCCTACGTCCAGGACTGGCTGCTCAAGGAAACCGATTTCAACTGGCGCGTGCTGGCTGCCGACGGCGGGGAATTGAGAGCCGTCGCGGACATCGGCACGCACTGGCTGGACTTGATCCAGTTCATCACCGGCCGGCACATCACATCCGTCTGCGCCGATCTTCGAACGGTCCACCCGACGCGGCAGCGGCCCACCGGCTCAGTGGAGACCTATTCCGGTGGCGCGAACAGCGACGATGGACCAACTGCGGCGGCAAGCGAACCGGTGGAGATCGCGACGGAAGATTGCGGCGCGATTCTGTTGCGGTTCGCCGGCGGGGCAAACGGGTGCCTGTGGGTCTCACAAACGACGGCCGGCAAAAAGAATTGCCTCCGCTACGAACTGGCCGGGGCCAAACAGTCCTTGGCCTGGAACAGCGAGTCGCCTAATCGGTTGGAGATCGGAAGCCGAGATCAGCCCAATGAATGCATGGTTCGCGACCCCGCACTGATGGATGCTTCGGCCGCGGCGATCTCAAGTTATCCCGGCGGTCACAACGAAGGATTTCCCGATACCTTTAAGCAGTTGTTTCGTTGCTTCTACGGTTCGATCGCCAAAGGTGAGGTGTCCGGGCCGGCGCCGTACCCGACATTCCAGGAGGGGCACCGCGAAATCCTGCTCTGCGAAGCGATTCTGAAGAGCCATCGCGAGCAGCGATGGGTCGATGTCGCAGGCGAAGATGGAGCAGGATAGGTGGTCGTGAGAGAGGTCTTGGAGCCTGTCGGCTCGGTGTCGACAGGCTGGAAGCCTCGCTCACTTTGGTTTCGCTCGTTGCTACGCCGAGACGACGTTGATGCGACGACCTTTCTGGTCGAATTCGACCTTTCCGTCGACCAGAGCGAACAGGGTGTAATCGTTACCCTGGCCGACTCCGCGACCGGCACGCCAGCGGGTGCCGCACTGACGGATCAGGATGTTGCCTGCGTTGACTGCTTCGCCGCCGAATTTTTTGACGCCACGACGTTGCGCGTTGGAATCACGGCCGTTGCGGCTGGATCCCTGACCTTTCTTATGTGCCATCTGATTGACCTGAATCGTTGAGTTTTTTGGGGGTCCAGGAGAATATCGACAGTTCCCCGGGACTTCAACCCGTTTCCGGGGGCAGAATGGCGCAGATTTCGCCGATGGAGCGTCTATAGCACCCCGCCCGAGGGGAGGTTTGTCTCACGTGCGGATCTGGCCATCGCCCTTGACGATGTACTTGTAAGTCGTCAACTCGCGCAATCCGCACGGTCCACGGGCGTGGAATTTGTCGGTAGAGATTCCGATCTCCGCCCCCAACCCGAACACGCCGCCGTCGTTGAAACGCGTGCTCGCGTTGACCATCACGGCGGAACTGTCCACGCCTGCGGTGAACGCCTCGGCCGCCGCCAGGTCGCGGGTCACGATGGCATCGGTGTGATGGGAGCCGTACCGATTGATGTGCCCGATCGCCTGGTCGATGGATTTGACGACGGCAACGCTGATGATCGGCCCCAGGTACTCCGTCCCCCAGTCGGCTTCGGTGGCGGGCACGCTGTCGGGGATCAATGCCGCGGCCGCCTGATCGGCGCGAATTTCCACCGATTCGGTTTGCAGACGTTTTGCAATGACCGGCAGTGCCGAGGGGGCAATCGACTCGTGGATCAGCAGCGACTCGCAGGCGTTGCAGACACCCATCCGTTGGCATTTGGCGTTGTGAACGATGTTGCTGGCCATGTCGACGTCGGCGGACTGGTCGATGTAAACGTGGCAGTTTCCGTCGAAGTGCTTGATCACGGGCATCGTGGCCTCGGCGGTCACGCGGCGGATCAGCCCCTCGCCACCGCGGGGGATGGCCACATCGATCGAATCATGAAGGGACAGGAATTCGCCGACCGCGGCCCGATCGGTCGTCGAAACCAATTGGACAGCCGCCGCGGGCAAGCCGCAGGTTTCCGCCGTGGCGGTCAGCAGGTCGACGATCGCGCGGCTGCTGTGGATCGCTTCTTTGCCGCCACGCAGGATCACCGCATTGCCGCTCTTGACGCAGATCGCCGCGGCGTCGGCAGTGACGTTGGGCCGGCTTTCGTAGATGAAGAACACCACGCCCAGCGGAACGCGTTTTTTCAGAATCTGCAGCCCTCCGGGGCGGGTGAACCCGTCCAAAACCTCGCCCACCGGATCGGCCAACATGCTGATTTCGCGAAGCGCCGTCGCGATCGCACCGATGCGGTCCGGATTCAGCCTCAATCGATCCACGGCCGCATCGGTCAATCCGTATCCCGGCGCGGCGGCCAGATCCAATTCGTTGGCGGCAATGATCTGGTCGGCCGAATCGACCAAGGCGTCGGCCGATTCGTTCAACCAGCGGTTCTTGATCTCCGCATCCAGGGTGGCCAGTTCCGCGGAGGCTTGTTTGGCGCGTTGCGCAGTGTCGCGGCAGTAAGCGGCGAGGTCGAGAGTTGGCGCGGCCGTGTTCATGGACGTGAAAATGTGATGAAAGTAAGGAATGGATCACGCAGGGGTGCTCGGGACACTATCACCATAGCCAAACTGTGCCGAGAAGGAACCTCCATTGGCCGACACGTCGATTCGTCGCAGGTCGCCACCGCTGTCACTTGGAGTCTTGCTCGTTGACGACTGGCGGCGACACCGATACCGTTTGACCGTGCGGGAGGGGCGGCCCCCTGCCGTGCAATCGACGTCCGCCTTTTCCAACCTGCAACGATTCGGCCGGTATGAAATTCCTCTTCCTTGGAGACATCGTAGGAAAACCCGGCATGAATGCGGTGCTGCAATATACCCAGCGGATCCGCGAAGAGTTGGACCTGGATTACGTGATCGCCAACGCCGAAAATGCTTCGGACGGTTCGGGATTGATGCCGAAACAATTTGAGCGGTTGATCGACAGCGGCATCGACGGGGTCACTCTCGGCGATCATATCTTCCGCCGCAAAGAGATCGTCACCACACTGGAAAAAAGTGATCGCATCGTCAAACCGGCCAATTACCCCGACGAAGCCTCCGGCCGCCGCTGGACACTGATCAAACGAAGCGGACGCCGACCCTTGGCGATCGTCTCCATCATGGGACGCGTTTTCATGCGGCCGGTGGACTGTCCCTTCAAAGCACTCGATGAAGTGCTCGCCGAGATCGAACCGCATACCGATCAAATCTTGGTCGACGTGCACGCCGAAGCCACCAGCGACAAACAGTGCCTCGGCAGATACCTGGACGGAAAAGTCACCGCCGTGCTTGGCACGCACACCCACGTCCCCACCGCGGACACCTGCATCCTGCCCGGCCGAACCGCGTTTCAATGTGATGTCGGGATGTGCGGTCCCTACGAAAGTATCATCGGAAGAGACATCGAACGGGTCACTCACACGACTCGCACCGCTGAGCCCTGTCACTTTCACGTCGCGACCGGTGATGTCCGCCTGTGTGGGGCGATCGTCGAATCCGACGCCGAAGGCCGCGCGGTGAAGATCGAACGATTCGAACAGCGCGTGATCGTCAATTAGAAGGCGCCGATAAAAGGCGCCGAAAAGGGGGCTGGTACCAAAACCCAAATGGCACCCAAGGGTGCTTCGCAATTTTGGCACCTGACCGCGTTTCTGCGGCACGTTCGTTTTCGGGTAGGCGGTCGCCAGTGTGCCGACTACGGAGGACTCGTCGCCTCGTCCACTACTTGGAAACCGGGGACTCGTCGCCTCGTCCACTACTTGGGAATTGAGCTGTGTTTGACTAGTTGTGAACGTCCACGTGGTTGACCACTTGCAACGACCCGGCAACGGGCAGCACCGCCTCTTGGGCCAACTGCTTGTGATAGAAGCTGCGAACCTTGCCGCGAAGCCGCAGCTCATTGGCATCTTCATCCACGCGGAGTGAACGAAGTTCCTGGACCGAGCTCTTCGCGAGAAGCGCTGAAGCCGCTGTGACGATCTCTTGGGCTTGCATCGTTGTCATGAATGAATTCTGTCGTCAGTGGTGATTGGCTGAATAATCAAATATCACACATAGCAAGGAAATTGCCTACAGGAATTTGTTAAAAATCGAACGTTCCAAACATCATCTGACAAGTCGATTTGAGACGAATTGTTACATTCCAAACGCTTGCTCGAACGATCGCAACAGGCTTGACGCGTGCAGGCGATGCCGTCGGTGGCTGCTGACGGACAGTCCGCAAATTGCTAGCAAATACATTCAAGAAAACAATTTCTGATCCGCGCATGATCCGCCTTGACCGCTGCGAAGGGGCGCCCGTATCTTCCGCCCATCGCTGGGACACTTGGCCGTGAGCCAAGCCAAAGCCCGGTGATCGAAGCGACTCGCTGGCGTGATCCTGCACTGGCACCTTGGAATTCATTGATCGATTCTTCGGTAGCTGCGGACAAATCGTACGGCACGGATTCGACGGATCGAATCTTGTGTGGCGGTGAAGGCGGCGAGAAACTGGCAAGCGTTCGGCAGGTCCCGGCAAGGAAGCAAGGGACCGCGTCGAACCGAATCGAGTGGCAATCCACTCACCCGAAAATCCACCGGCTCCCGGTCCCATAGCGCGTTATCCTCCGCCCCCCTAGGATCTCGTACTGGACCGGGGGCTTTTTTTTATGCGCCGGTCCTGCTCGATCGGTTTGTCGTACCACGCTCTCGGTCTGTGATGCCCCGTGGCCAAACGGCTGATTCAATGAACAAGCCTATAGGCTGGCGGTTGCGAGTGTGCCTCGCAGAAGCGGGAAGCTGACGCTTCCAGGCAGGCAAGCTGGAAGCTGACCCCACGTCGGGCAACGCATCAGCGACCGCGGTTACTGGTCTGTTTCTTCTTCGACGTTTTGTTCCTGCTTTGCATTCGCCGGCCCCAGGATAAAGCGATACCCCGCGTCGCGGATCGTCAGCAGGTGCACCGGTTGGCTGCTATCGGGTTCGATGATCTTGCGTAGCTGCGCGACGGTTTGGTCGACGGCGCGGGTTTGCAGATTCCCGCTGATCTCCCAGACTTCGCTCAGCAATTCGCTGCGGCTGATCACGCGGTCGGGGTTTTCCACGAAGTACCGCAGCAGCTTCAACTGTTTGGGTGTCATCGGCACCGACTTGCCCCCGACGGTGACTTCGTGATTGAGGAAGTGCGCCGAGACATCGCCGAACGCGATCTGTTCGATCGACTCGCGGATGCGGCGCGGCGACGCGTTTGCCGACGATGCCTGGGAGTGTTGGAGCAGGTTTTTCACCCGGCTGAGTAATTCATCCAGTTCGAACGGCTTGTTCATGTACTGATTGGCCCCCACGTCAAAACCCCGGGCGCGATCTTCGGCCAGCGTGCGGGCCGACAGCATCAGGACCGGGGTGGTGACGCCAGCGTCTCGGATCGTCTCGCAAACCGTGTAACCGCTCATCCCGGGCAGCATCAGATCCAAGACGATCAAATGAATCGGTTCGTTGGATGCATCGATCAAGCGTAACGCCGTCGGCCCATCTTCGACCAACGTGACACGATAGTTGTCGGCTTCAAGGTTGTACTTGATCCCGACCCCCAAGTGCTTTTCATCTTCGACGACAAGGATATGCGGGCGCATGGCGACAATAACTACGTGGAAACGAGAACGGGAAACGCGTCTGGTCGGGCGGCCATCCTGGTGCGGGGCATTTGGTGCCGTGTCATTCCGTCGGCACGTCCGAGACCGCTTGTTTCATTGTGACTTCAAAAACGGTTCCGGCGACCCCATCGATTTCACGTCGGCCGCGAATCCGCACGCTCGCCCCGACGGCTTTACTGACCGTCCGCACCAGGTAGAGCCCCAGGCCGGTGCCGGGCGTGCTGCGTTCAAGCTCGTTGCCCAGCCGCACAAAACGCCCGAAGATCTTGCGGCGTTTGTCGTACGGAATCCCCGCGCCGTTGTCGGTGATCGAGACGACCACTTGATCCTCTTTGCCTTCGACCGGGCGAATCGACACGATGACTTCGGGAGGCGAACCGCCGTACTTGATGGCATTGTCGATCAAGTTTCGAAACAGGATTTCCAGCTGCACCGATTGGCTGCGGATCGTCACCGGCGGGCAATCGATTCGAACCGTTTCGACCGGCAACCGGTAACGCATGCACGCCGCTTCGCCGCATTCGGCCAGTAATTGGTCAAGCCGGAACACCTCGTCGTCCTCGGGCTCGTTGCCGCGATCGATCCGCGCCGCATCGAGCAGGTGGTTGATCAGGGCGTCGAGTCGCTCGACGTCATCCAACATGATGCGATGGAAATCGCGTTGCTGCGACTCATCGACGCTGTGTCGCGACATGGTCTGCAGGTACAGCTTCAACGACGCGATCGGGCTTTTCAATTCATGGGTGACCGAGTCGATGAAATTGGATTGCCGTTGATTCAAGCGGACGGCTTTGATAGTCAGCGTCAGGTAGACGATCACGCCGGCCAGGATGCTCAGCAGCAACAGGCTGCCCAGAATAAACAGCGTCCAGAACAGCCCGCTGCGTTCGGATCCGATGAAGCTGGAGATCGCCCAGATCGCACCGAGGATCACGACCAGGACGATCAGGACGACGCCCAGTGTGACGGGCGCCCGCAGGGAACGACGTTCGAGCATGTCTAGTCGGAAAGGGGGAGCGGAGAAGAAACCGGAGTCGCGGGCCAGTTTAACGCCCGACGTCTTTGTGCTAACCGCACCCCATTTCGGGGAGCCGCAAAAAGTCTGTGCACGTGTTCATTCAAGGCCGATTTTGAACCGACAAAGACGACGAGGATCCGCCAGTTTGACCGACGCCGAAGCGACCCATCTTAAAAAATCAAGATTCGGTCCGCTTTTTTGGTTTTCTGACCATGACGGAACTTAGGTTCCCGGCAATAATCGGATTAAGTGAATTTAGTTTCCACTAGGCGGGAAATGAAGAGAGGGATCTATGAATAGCCACGTCCAGGTCATCCGGTTTTCAGAAGCGACCATCCGCCAGGTCAGGCTCGATTGCAATCGTGCCATGATCCGCGCTCGCTTTTGCCCCCAACGCAGCGAGATCTTGCAGTTGCGTTGCATCGACAACCGCGCCGAGACGGAGACCGAGTTCGGTAACCAACTCTGGTACTTCGAGGGCGTCGGGGTCGACGAACTGGATCGCCGTCACCGCGTCTATGGAGTCGTGGAGTACTCGACTCAATTCGGCTTGAACGAGTTGGTCGAAGACGGGGTGTTCACGACGGAGAACCAGCGTGAGCGGTTTCGCAGCCTGTATGAGCGCGAAGTCCAACGCCCGGACTGGCGTCACCCGGGGCACCGTTTGTTGGCTGCCGCCGTGATCGCCGTATCCGTCGTTTGGCTGGGCTATCTGATGATCAGCTCGGTTTCCGGATAAACGTCCGCGACGCGGCGCCTCGCTAGTGCGGGTCGTTGTCGGGGCACCCGGGCGGATTTCAAGACCCGGCGTTATACTGGTCGGCACGCCGCCACTCATTGAAGATCCGCCGTGCCAGACCCCATCGTTGATGTCCATCAGCTGCGAAAAACGTATCGCAGTCTGTCGCTGACCGGACGCCGCCGCATCGATGCCGTTCGCGGCGTTTCGCTGCAAGCTTTTCCGGGCGAGGTGTTCGGCTTGCTCGGCCCCAACGGCGCCGGGAAGACGACCCTGATCAAAATGCTGTTGGGCGTGGTCAAACCCTCCGGCGGCCATGCCCGATTGCTCGGGCAACCGATCGGCAGCTCCGCCGCCCGCTCGCGCGTCGGTTATCTGCCGGAATCGTTACGCGTCGATCGCCATCACTCGGCGCGATCGGCGCTCCGTTACTACGGCCGAATGAGTGGCATGACCGCGGCCGAAATCCACTCGCGCAGCGACGAGTTGCTGAAACTGGTCGGGCTCGAAGGACGTGATCGCGAGTCGGTCCGTCGGTTCAGCAAGGGAATGTACCAGCGTCTCGGACTCGCCCAGGCGCTGCTGCATGACCCCGATCTGCTGGTCCTGGATGAACCGACCGACGGGCTCGATCCGGTCGGCCGCAACGAAGTCCGCAAAGTGATCGATCGGTTGCGTGACAGCGGCAAGACGATTTTCCTCAACAGCCACATCCTGCAGGAAGTGGAGATGGTTTGCACGCGAGTGGCGATCCTGGCCAAGGGCGAAATCAAAGCGATCGGACCGATCGATGAACTGGCGCACCGCGACCAACAAAAGCTGATCGTCGAAGTGCCCGGCGACGTCGAACCGGATTGGCAGGCGATCTTCGGCGACTCCATCACGGTCGACATCGAATCGACCCGAGTTCGCGAGGCGTTCCGTTTGTCGATCGCGGTCGTTGACCAGGATCAGATCAATGCGATCGTGGACCAACTGCGGCGAAACGATCAATCGATCGCTCGATTGGAAGTGCGTCGTGAGTCCTTGGAGGAAACGTTCATGCGTCTGGTGGGAACGGACTCAGTCGAGGAGGTTGTCGGCGAGGAGGCTGCCGGCGAGGAGGTGCTGTCATGATCAAACCTTATTTGGCCGTGATCGCGGACTCGTTTCATTCGGCACTTTCGTCGCGGATCCTCTGGATCGCGATGGTGGCGATTTGGATCTTCTTGGCCGCGCTGGCACCGATCGGATACCACGAGGATTATACGACGACGTTTCGTTGGTTCGACTTGGACAACGGGACGCAGATGAAGGCGATGCTCGCGCGGGGGCTGGTCGATCCCGAGGAATCAGAAACGGCCCTGGGGCGACTTGCCCGTACCTTTCCCGAAGACATCAAACGGAAGCTTCGCCAGGTCGCCCGCGGCGAAGACGTTCGGATCGACAAGGGGGCGCTGGCCGATTCTCTCAACGAGTCCCTGGACAACGAAGACTGGTACGATGCCGAAGCGTGGCGAACGACGGTCCGGCTGCGCGAGCTTCGCGAGTTGGACGAGATCCCGGACGATGAAATCAGTGAACCGGAACGTCGCCGACGGGCGCGGTTGCGGATCGAAGCGGCGTTGCCGGGCGTCTTCACCGCGATGTCGGCGCGGTCCATCACCCTGTCCTACGCGGGCTTCGACTTTCCGGCCTTCTTTCTGATCGGCAAAGAACAATTCGTTTCGCTGATCAATCAGTTTGTCGTCCCGATCATGATGGATTGGTTGCTCGGTTTTGCGTTGATCTTTCTAGGCATCTTGGTCACCGCGTCGATCATTCCCGACATGCTGCAACCGGGATCGTTGCACCTGTTGTTGAGCAAGCCGATCTCGCGAACGATGTTGCTGTTGTCAAAGTTCATCGGCGGTTGTGCGTTCGTCTTTCTCTGCGTCAGCCAATTGGTGATCGGCCTGTGGTTGATCTCCGGCTTTCGGCTGGACATTTGGAACGCGCGGGTGTTGTGGTGCATCCCGGTGGCGGTGTTTTTGTTTGCGGTGTTCTTCAGTGTCTCCTTGCTCGCCGGGCTGCGCTGGCGCTCTCCGATTCTGTCGATCGGTGTGACCTGCATGTTCGGCGCCTTCGTGTTGGTGATCGGACTGATCGGCGGATACTTTGACGCACTCGTTCGCGCACCCGACCGTATCTCGCAGCTGTCCTTTGATGGTCAAGACATCGTGATCGCGACGCGTGGCGGCGAACTGAAGCGGTTCGACAGCGAATCGAATCAATGGGCCGATGTAATCGAAGGCGATTTCCGACGCCGTGATTTGATCGTGCCTCCGGTTCGCATCGCCCCCGGAAAGATCGCGACGGCGCGCATCCGGGGTGGCCGATTCAATCTGTACGGCAGCGGATCGCTGGACTTGTTGGTGCTCGATCGGTCCAAGGACTGGAAGCCCAACCCGGGATTGCGACTGCCCAACGGCACGCGTCGATTGCTGGTTGTCGGCAACCGCCTGATCGCATTGAACAACACCGGGCTGATGGCGACGACCATTCAGCAAGTGTTAGACGAATCGGGGATCGAGGATGACGAACCGGACCAAACGTCCGACGATCGAACCACTGACTCGGGCACTGATTCCGAAGCGGAAGACGGATCGCCGGACATCGAGGTGTCCAACATCGGGGTCACGGCTTGGATCACCGACTTGATTCGAATGCAGGGCGGTGCGACCGAAGCCTTTCGCGTGATCTTGCCCAAGGGAGTCACGCTGACCGATCCGGTGCGACTGGATGTGCTTCCCGATGGCCGGTCGCTGGTCGTTTACGCCCGCGGACGGTTGATGCGACTGGAGTTGCCCGGTGGCGGCGGCGGTGGTGGCGGTGACGACGCGCAAGGGGCGACGGCGACGTTGGCCGCGGATCTGATGTTGGACGACAATGACGCGGCGCGGGCGACGATGGCGGCGGCGGGCCGGTCGGTGTTGCTTGCCCGTGACGACGAGCCGGTCCGTTGGTACCAGGCCGACTCGCTGGCGTTGTTGGCCGAGTTCCCCTCGCCGGACGACCAGACGGTCGTGGCCGCAGAGGGATTGGGGGCGACCGATCGATTCGCTTTGCTGACGACCGACGGCAGCGTCCGGGTCGCGACGCGCAGCGGAGATCGGGTGGAGTGGGTCACCCTGCCTCAGAGCGAAGTGACGGCCATCAAGTACGACCAGCAATCCGGTCGGCTGGCGATCGCGCACCACATCGATTCGATCGACTTTGCCGCAATCGGCCCCGACGCCACAGCCTCCGTGACGATCGAACGGGCCGTTCGCCCCTCCCTGACCAGTTGGCGGAGTGTTGATCGATACGTCATCACGCCGTTGCGAACGCTGACACCGCAGACGGGGGAATTGAGCCAGACCGTCGCGGCGTTGGTGAGCGGTAAGACGTCCTTCGCGATCGGCGACGTGGCCAACGACGAGCAGGAGGTGGTGCAGCTGAAAATCGTTCGCCCGGTCGTCAGTTGCAGCCTGTTCTTGGCCGTTATGCTAACGCTTTCGTGCGTTTACTTCGCACGACGCGATTTTTAACGCCCTGTCGTTGAAGCTCGGACTGTTGACGTGAAGTTTGGTTATTATATCGACCTTCCAGTTCTCTACCCGCTAGACATCAATCCCACCATGAAACTCACCCGCCTGGTCTTTGCTGCCGCGATCGCAGCCTTCGTCACGATGCCACCGGTCACACAGGCCGAATCTCCCGATGCCTTCCAGCCGCTGTTCAACGGCGAGAACCTGGAGGGCTGGCACGGGCGTCCCCATTTCAGCCCGATCAAGTTGGCCGAAATGTCCGAGGAAGAGCGCAGCGCAAAGCTGGCCGAGTGGCAAGCCGATGCCGAAAAGCACTGGCGCGTCGAAAACGGTGAACTGGTCAACGACGGACACGGCGCTTACCTGGTCACCAATCAAGACTACCGTGACTATGAGTTGTATCTGGAGTACAAGACCGTCCCGCTGGCCGACAGCGGAATCTATTTGAAGGGAACCCCGCAAGTTCAAATCTGGGACTCCACCGAAACCGCCAAGTTCAAACTTGGTGCCGACAAGGGAAGCGGTGGGCTTTGGAATAACAGCGCGGGTGCCCCGGGCAAAGATCCGTTGGTCCATGCCGACAAACCATTCGGCCAGTGGAACTCGGTTCGCGTTCTGCAGATCGGTGCGCGGACGACGGTTTGGCTGAACGATCAGATGGTCGTCGACCATGCGATCATGGAGAATTTTTGGGACCGCCAATCGCCGCTGTTTGTCAGCGGTCCGATCGAATTGCAAACGCACGGCGGTGAGATTCGTTGGCGAAACCTGAAAATCAGAGAACTGAGCACCCAAGAGGCCAACAATACGCTTGCGGCAAAAAACGCCAATCAGTTCGAATCGATTTTCAACGGCAGCGATCTGACCGGCTGGGTCGGAGCGACCGACAACTATGAAGTCGTCGACGGAGCGATCGGTTGCAAAAAAGGCAAGGGCGGAAACTTGTTGACCGAAAACGAGTACGCCAACTTCGTCGCACGACTCGAATTCCGCTTGCCGCCCGGCGGCAACAACGGACTGGCGATTCGCGCACCGCTGGAAGGCAACCCGGCCTACCAGGCGATGTGTGAGTTGCAAGTGCTCGACAACACGCATCCTAAGTATGCCAAGCTGGACGAACGCCAATACCACGGTTCGGCCTATGGCATGGCGGCGGCGACACGAGGATTCTTGCGTCCGGTCGGCGAGTGGAATTTTCAAGAGGTTACCGTCGATGGCAGCACCATCACGGTCGAACTCAATGGCACCGTGATCTTGAAGACGGACCTGTCGCAGATCACCGACTACATGGCCGACAGCGCCCATCCGGGCAAGGACCGAAAGAAGGGACACTTCGGATTCGCCGGTCACGGTGACGCGGTCCAGTTCCGTGGACTCTCGATCCGCGAGCTGTAAGCCCGATCGTCACGACCGACACGTCAGCGAGGGGCGCCGCGTGGCCCCTTGCTCGCGCATGCGGGCTTAGATCGACAGGCCGCTCGGGCCGTTCCGCGAACTTCTTCTGTGTCAAACGAGAGGGCATGGGCCGGCCGTTGCGCGGCGGCCTTGCCACCGTTGTGAATCAGGCGTCCAAGTGGTAGACTCTCTGGCTTGCGCGAACCCGTGATTTACCGGGATTTCCGCGGTTTTCTACCTCTCCGCTAGGACACCACGTGGCAGACGAAAACGACGAAAACGGCCAAGACGAAGAGAACGGTTCGGGGGGGGCGACGGAGCCTCAGGGTGACGGCGAGAATGGCGGTCGCACCGGTGGTGATATCGGGGGCGAGGGCGCCCTGCGGATGATCGATCTGCCGATCGAAGACGAATTGCGAGAGAGCTATCTGACGTACGCGATGAGCGTGATCGTCAGCCGTGCCCTGCCGGACGTCCGCGACGGGCTCAAGCCCAGCCAACGGCGGATTCTGGTCGCCATGAATGACCTGAACCTCGGCCCGGGTAGCAAGCGGGTCAAATGCGCCAAGATCTCTGGCGACACGTCGGGTAACTATCACCCCCACGGTGAATCGGTGATCTATCCGACGCTCGTTCGCATGGCCCAAGAATGGAACATGCGTTCGTTGTTGATCGACAAACAGGGGAACTTCGGATCGATCGCCGGGCTGCCTCCGGCGGCGATGCGGTACACCGAAGCCCGCTTGTCGGCCGTCGCCGCGGCGATGCTGGATGACCTGAAACTGGACACGGTCGATTTCATCCCGACCTATGACGAGGCGCGGACCGAACCGACCGTCTTGCCCAGCAAGTACCCGAACCTGTTGATCAACGGGTCCGGCGGGATCGCGGTCGGGATGGCGACCAGCATTCCGCCACACAACCCGACCGAAATCTGCGACGCGGTCATCAAACTGATCGACGAACCGGAAACCACGATCGACGAACTGTGCGAAATCGTTCCCGGCCCGGACTTCCCCACCGGCGGAATCATCTGCGGTCGCGCCGGGATCCGTCGCGGTTACAAGACCGGACGCAGCACGATCATCGTCCGCGCCAAATGTCGCATCGAGGAGATGAAAGGCAACCGGCACCGCATCATCGTGTCGGAGATTCCTTATCAACAGTATCGTGACCGGGTCGTCGAGCGGATCGCCGGATTGGTCAACAACGACCGCATCAAAGGCATCTCAGGAATCCGCGACGAATCGGACCTCAAGGAACCCGTGCGTTTGGTGATCGAACTCAAACGCAACGAAGATCCCGATGTCATCCTGAACCAGCTGTATCAATTCTCGCCACTGCAAGACACGATCTCGATGATCTTCTTGGCGCTTGTCGACGGCAAGCCGCGCGAATTGACGCTCAAGGAGATGCTGCAGGAATTCATCCGCCACCGCATCACCGTGATTCGGCGACGAACCCAATTCCTGCTGGCCAAGGCACGGCGACGAAAACACACCGTCGAAGGCCTGTTGTTGGCATTGGCCAATATCGACGAAATCATCAAAACGATTCGCACCAGCCGGACACAACCGGAAGCCAAGCAACGTTTGATGGGCATCGAATGTCCTGCATCGATGATGCAACGGGCGCTCGGCGACGAAGGCTTTCGTCAATTCCAACTCGAACGCGGCGAGTCGGACACCTACACCCTGACCAGTGTCCAGACCGACGAAATCTTAAAGATGCGGCTGGGGCAATTGGTCAACTTGGAACAGGAAAAGTTGACCGACGAGCACAAGCAATTGCTCGAAGAGATCACCGACTACCTGGATATCCTGGGCAGCCAGGCACGGGTCTACGGCATCATCAAGGAAGATCTGGAAGAGATGAAGCGGCGATTCGGTTCGCCCCGCCGTACCCAGATCAGCAACGAAGAACTCGGCAACATCGACCTGGAAGATCTGATCACCGAAGAGACGATGGTCGTTTCGATCAGCCACGAAGGCTACATCAAACGCACGCCGTCGAGTGTCTACAACACCCAGCGGCGCGGCGGCAAGGGACTCAAGGGTGCCAAAACGGACACCGAAGACCCGATCGAACATCTGTTCGTCGCCAGCACCCACGCCTACCTGCTGTTTTTGACCACGACCGGGAAAGTCCGCTGGCAAAAGGTCTATGACCTGCCCCAATTGCCGCGTGACGCCAAGGGCCGCGCGATCGTCAACCTGCTGTCGCTCGAAGAGGGCGAAAAGATCGCTTCCTGTTTGGCCGTCCGTGACTTCAACCAGGAAGGCTACTATGTCGTGATGGCGACCCGCAGCGGCTTGGTCAAGAAAACGCCGCTGGAGCAATACAGTCGCCCCAAACGCGGCGGCATCATCGCGATCAAACTGCGCGAAGGCGACGAACTGGTTTCTGCCAATGTGATCGGCCCCGGCGACGAAGTGATCCTGGTCACCGCGTCCGGGATGGCGATCCGATTTAAAGAATCCGATGCCCGCCCGATGGGACGAAACACCTCCGGCGTCAAAGGCATCTCGTTGGTCGGTGATGACACCGTCGTCGGCATGGTCGTCGCCGAACCGGAGGCGACGTTGTTGACCGTTTGTGAAAACGGCTACGGGAAACGGACGCCATTTGGACCTAACGCGATCGTCGATGACGGTGCCGAAGAAACCGAAGCCGAAAACGGTTCCTCGTCAGCCCGCTATCGAACCCAGCGTCGTGGCGGCAAAGGACTACGCGATATCAAGACCAGCAGCCGAAACGGCAAGGTCATCGCCATCGCACGTGTCGATGATAACGACGAAGTCTTTCTGATGACCGGCAAGGGAAAGCTGCAACGCATCGCCGCTCGTGACATCAGCGTGATCGGACGCAACACCCAGGGCGTTCGCATCATGAGCGTCGACGCCGACGACACATTGATCGCCGCGGTCCGCATCCCGCCAGAAGAAGAAGCCGAAGAAGGCGAAGTGGTTTCTGGACCGACCTCCCCGCAGCCCGCCGCGGTCGCCACCGAATCGGTCGAGTCCGAAGGGATGACCGAAGACGTCGACGCTGCCCCTGAACCAGCTGGACCTGAACCAACCGGCGAGGACGAATCGTCCGACGACGCCAACGAGTGATCGTTGGCGCGGGGCCTGCGGCGGCTCTGAAATCGCTCGCAGGAACCCGAATGGCAACGCTGTGAAGCACTTTTTAGCGGTAGGCCGCGCGCCCAATACCACTCAATCGACAAGGTTTTGACCAGCGCCGGGCCCGTAGACTCGCGCCAAACGGCTGATGTTCCTTTGATATCAGCCGGTTCGCGCCAGCGTCCGGGCACCTCATTGCTGTTAACTTCGTGGTATTGGCTCAACGCCAGTACTCGGAGGGGATCGCAGCGACAACCGTCTGACGCGATCAATCGATTCCGCCGCACGCTCGAAATAGCTTGAGCGCATCGACGGTCGGTTTGACATCGTGGACACGGATGATGTCGGCCCCGGCTGCGGCCACCGCGAGCGACACGCCGAGGGTCGCGGCGGTTCGATCGGCGGTTTTATCGCCCAGCAGTTTCCCGATGAAGCCTTTGCGTGAATGACCGATCAGGATCGGTGCATCCAGTTCGCAAAACCGGGCGGTCCGCTGCAGCAGATGCACGTTGTGGTCATGCGTTTTCCCGAACCCGATTCCCGGGTCCAGGCAGATGCGTTCCCGCCGCAATCCCGCAGCCAGACAATACTCCATCCGCTGTCGCAGGTACTGGTAAATCTCTTCGACCACGTCGCCGTAGGTGGGATCGTTCTGCATTGTCTGCGGTGTGCCTTTCATGTGCATGACACAGACGCCGACTTGGGCATCGGCGGCCAGGGCTGCCATCGCCGCATCGCCTTCTAGCCCGGTGACATCATTGATGATCTCCGCACCGGCATCGATCGCGGACTTGGCCACTGCGGCTTTACTCGTGTCGATGCTGATCGGAATCGACAGTTGTCCGGCCAGCCCTGCGATGACCGGCAACACGCGATCGAGTTCTTCGTCGGCGGCAACCGGATCGCTGTAGGGGCGCGTGCTCTCGCCACCGATGTCGATGATGTCCGCCCCATCGGTCTGCATTTGCAACGCCAACTCGATCGCAGCGCGGGGATCATTGTGTCGTCCGCCGTCGGAAAAACTGTCCGGCGTCACGTTCAGGATTCCCATCACCAGCGGCCGATGTTCGAACGTCAAGACACGCTGACCGATGTCCCAAACCTTGGTCGATCGGGTTTGGCTCTCTGGCACGACTGGATACTTCCGACGAGAAAGGGGCGGGGGGGCTGCAGTAGCATTAAACGAACGTGTGTCGCAGCACTACCAGCGCGATTCCATTTGGGAAACGATCCGACGGGCGAGTTGATCGATGGCTTCTTGGTTGGCCGTATCGATCGACTGACCGGCTTCGGGGACAAATCGAACGCTTTGGCTGAACCCCGTGCTGTCGCTATCGATGCTGGCCAAGCTGTTTTGCATCAACCGACGCCCATCGCGTGCCGTCCAGGTGGCTCCGACCGTGATCGCGCTATCGAGTGCTCGCGGGTCGTCACTGCTGGTTTCGGTCAGCACGACTTTTGACTGAGCGGTGATGTTGCAGCGCAGGACCGAATCGGCGTTCGGATTGCTGACGACTTTGTAAGGCGTCCGTCGTTCGACTTCCTTGACCAAGGCGTCGGTCAATTGGGGACCCAAGTCATGGCGAAACGATTCGTTGCGAACGACCGGGATATGAACCGTGCGAATGTCACGCGGATAAAGCGCCGCGGCTCCGAATTGGTACGCCGAACATCCGCCCAAAAGCATCGTTACCCAAACCACCAATAAGGTGTCCGAAACCGTTTTCAGCAACCGTTGGTGTCTAGCCTTTAGGCGATTCCCGGTCGCTGCTGTGCAGCGAGGGTTGGCGGCTAAAGCCTGCACACCAACGCGTCTGCCCGTGGTTTCTTTTTTGGTCAACCGTTGGTGTCTAGCCTTGAGGCGATTCCCGGTCGCTGCTGTGCAGCGAGGGTTGGCGGCTGAAGCCTGCACACCGACGCGTTTGTCCGTGCTTTCTTTTTTGGTCAACCGTTGGTGTCTAGCCTTGAGGCGATTCCCGGTCGCTGCTGTGCAGCGAGGGTTGGCGGCTAAAGCCTGCACACCAACGCGTCTGCCCGTGCTTGCTTTTTTGGTCAACCGTTGGTGTCTAGCCTTTAGGCGATTCCCGGTCGCTGCTGTGCAGCGAGAGTGGGCGGCTAAAGCCTGCACACCAACGCGTTTGCCCGTGCTTGCTTTTTTGGTCAACCGTTGGTGTCTAGCCTTTAGGCGATTCCCGGTCGCTGCTGCGCAGCGAGGGTTGGCGGCTAAAGCCTGCACACCAACACGTCTGCCCGTGCTTTCTTTTTTGGTCAACCGTTGGTGTCTAGCCTTGAGGCGATTCCCGGTCGCTGCTGTGCAGCGAGGGTTGGCGGCTAAAGCCTGCACACCAACACGTCTGCCCGTGCTTTCTTTTTTGGTCAACCGTTGGTGTCTAGCCTTGAGGGGATTCCCGGTCGCTGCTGTGCAGCAAGGGTTGGCGGCTGAAGCCTGCACACCAACGCGTCTGCCCGTGCCGTTCTGTTGGGGCGGGATGGGGTTGGTTGGAGTGTCCATCGGGGAGGGTGCCTTTAGCGAAGCAGCTTTTTGCCGGTCGTTTCGGAGGGAGTTTCCGTGGGAGACTCGGCCGGAGTTTCATCGCTGGTTTGCAGGGAGTCGACGGTGATCAGCGGTGTCGATCGTTTGGACGAGGGGAACGCCTTGGCGATGGCGCGAATGGCGACGTTCTGCGTCGGTGTCGCGGGCAGTTTCTCGATCTCGGCCAGCACCTCGCGGGCCCGATCGGCTTGGGGCGTGGTGGGATGATCACGCAGGATCTTGCGATACAACTGCGCCGCGGCGCCGAACTCTTTCTTGCGTTCGCGATACTTGGCGCGGAAGGCCAGCTTCTCGGCTTTGTGGTAGGCGATTTCCGCCGCCGCGCGGGCGAGCAGTTGGTTGTACTTTTCCTCACGCAATTCGCTGGGGAAGCGACGCCGGGTTTGTTTGACCAACTCGTCGGCTTCGTCCAACACCAGTTCGCTGTACTCCGGTCCGCCGTAGATTTCCAGCTTGCAACGAATTCCCAACAGGTGAGCTAAGAACAGGTGGTCGCTGTCGGTGAATGTCTCGCGCAGGTCCGTCAGGAATTCATCGGCTTTTTCGTACTGCTCGTTGCGAATGTGCTCTGCCGCGGCCGCCATCGTGGCGTCATCGGCGAGTTTCCCGGTGGGATCATCGTAACGGATTTGGTCCAGAACCCTGATCGCGTGTCCGTCGGCATCACGCAGCGGTCGCGTGGTGTCGAAGAAGTTGAGTGAGTACCAGGCGTCGCTGCCGGATTTGGAAACGTCGATCCAGTACTTGCTGATCGAAAACAATCTGGCTGCGGCGCGATCCCCGTGACGGTTGCGGGGAAAGTCCTTTTGCAGTTTTTCGAAGGCGTCGCGTGCGCCGTTGAGATCGTTGGCAAAGAACAACGACTCGCCCTGCATGAACAGAGCGTCTTGGTGCAATCCCGATCCCGGCGCTTCCTTGCCGGCGCTTTCGAACAACTCGGCCGCTTCGGCGAACATGCCGGTGCGGGTCGCCTTGGGAGCCCGTGCGGCTTGTCGGAACAGTTCGTCACCGCGGCGGTAGTACTCTTTCGCACGCGGGATGTCTTCGTGCTTTTTACCGGTGACGTAGCCGACCAGCCGATTGGTGCTGGGCAATCCCAGTTTGCCGCCGGCGTTGGTGACCGGGTTGGAAGCCACGCGAGGGGTTTCCTCCGCCTGCACCGGCTCGGGCGGCTCCGTTTCGCTGGTCGCGACCGAGCGAAACGGCAGCTTGGGAAGCCAACTGCGCGACGCCGAGGCGCCGGAGGTTTGGCATCCGGTCGTGGTTGCCAGCAACGTGCCTGCCAACAGGCTTGCGCCTAAACTCGGCCGCAACACCCAACGGGCGAGGCGACGGGATCGGTCCATTTGTTGATTCTTTTTATTCATTCCACCGGTTCCATCCGGGCGGGCAGGTAAGGTTGCATTTTCGGAATCGAGCCGAGGATTGTTTGGATATATCGGCTGATCAAGCCACGCATCTCCCGATAAACCTCCGAGGGAACTTCGATCGGCAGCCGCGTGTGGGGTGCAAGCAAACGCTCCAGGTGTTCAATCGTTCCGCGGCTGACCGTCAGCAGGCTGTGTTGACGCGAGCGGCAATCGCGACACACGACGCCGCCGGCGATCGGTGCGAACGCGACCCGTGGGGTTCCGCTGACGGGGCCACCGCAGTCGACACAGCCGCGGGTCGAAGGCGCATGGCCGAGCAATCGCAGCGCCGCGGTGTCAAAACCGAGCAGCGCCAGTGCGGTATTGCCCGTCCCGTCGATCTGCCCGAGCGCGCTGAGCGTCAGGTCGTAGAGCCCGGGGTGGGGATCGTGATTGTCCGTCAACAGTCGAAGCATTTCGGCGATATAGTATCCGGCATAAACGCGATCCAACGACTTTTCCGCTCCGCGAAAACGACGCTGGAGCTTTGCCTCGGTCAACAAATCGAGCGCATCGGAGGATTTCCGAATCAGCACTACACGACAGACGGCCAACAGGTCAAGCGAACCTTCGAAGGAACTCTTGGGACGGCGAGCGCCTTTGGCCAGCGCGGAGACCTGTCCAAAATCACGGGTCAGCAGGGTGACGACCAGGCTGGTTTCGCTGAATTCGATCGTCCGCAGGACCACCGCCGTGGTTTGCTCGGCGGCCATTTACAGCTCGTCTTCTTCTTCGCCCAGCTCGCCGAGCGTTGCCAGCAATTCGCTCATTTCGGCCGCGGCGTGCCCATCGCCTTGGGCTCGCGCCTGGTCGATTCCATTCCGCAGACGCGTCCGCGCCTCATCGACGCGTCCCAAATCAACGAGTTGCTGGGCGGCCATAAAAAAAGCCGGCACGTAGGGGGGCGTGTCGCGCGTCAGTTCGTCGAGCTTCTCCAGGCTGCTCGGGTGATCCCCCTCGGTCCGCAATTCCATCGCCAAGCTATAGCGCAAAAACGTATCGGTGGGGTCTTCCTGGAGCATCGCCAAAATCTTTTCTTTGCGTGACACGCCTATAGCTCCTTGGTCCACCGCTGGCCGCGCTGTGTGTTTTCAAATTGAAGTGAAGTGAGTTGTTCTTTCAGCACCGAGTGTTCGCCGTTGATCGCCGTTTCGACGCGGAAGACACAGCGGGTCGCCATCGACTGGATCAGTGCGGCGACGAGAAAGGTTTCGGCCGAAGTCAATTCGCCCGGCGTTTCGGTGACGGACAAATCCAAGATCGCCTCGGAGCAGCTCATCACTTGGGCTTCGGGGTCACTCAACCACAACCGGACGTTGGCCAGACGATCCCCGTTGCGATGGTTGATCAATTGATGGTGTTCGATGTCCATGTGGGCCATCGCCGACGCGTAACGACCTTGTTGGGGAACCACCGCGGACCGTTCGGCTCGCGTGGTGCGCCGAAACTGCATCATTTCGCGGCTGACGGGCGGGCGATAGGGTGCCGTGGTGACCACCATCCGTTGGAAACTGTTTTCCGGTGAGTACCCATGACGACTCAACAACGAGGCGGCGCGAACATCGACATCCGGGATCCCGATGCCGTGACCGATGGGCGCCAAGCCGACATAGCCACATTGCTGATCCCGCATCGGACCTGCCAAAATGGAGTGACACCGTTCTTGTCGGATCCGTTTCTCGGCCGCCTTCAGCAGGTCGTCACAGCATTTCAGTCCCGCGTGGGTGAAACAGATCGCCGAAAGGATCGCGACGTCACCGGCCGGCATGCCCGACCATTCATCACCATGGTCCCCGGGGCGGCTGAAATGGCACCAGGCCTCGACGCGGCCGTCGATGGTCGCGACCAATAGATCTTTGGGCGAGAAAAAGGCGCGCGACAAGATCGCGCGCTCGATGATGGTCGAGCTGATCGGCGGCGGCGACTGGGCGGCCGTCCAATGCTCGCTCCAGACCCTGGCCAGCCCGGGTAAATCGGCATTGCAAAAGTCGCGTACTTCGCTCATGGGGGGCAACGCTGCCTCGTGGGGGAGTTGTCTGCCGGAGGCAATATGCGGTTGGAAAGGAGGGCGGGAAGTGAGATGCTAAAGCGCAACGGGCAGCGGAACAGTGTCCGCCAGACTATCATTGCCAAGCATACCGCCTGCACACGAAAAACGTTACCGGCGTTCACGACACATGGCTGCAGAAATTAGCGTGACCGACTCCTTCGACGACCGCGGAGGTCCTCCTCGCCCCTTGCTACCGGTAGACCGACGGGTCAAGCAGGGGGGGTGGCTGTTTTTGCTTTCGCTGTTCGTTTTTTTCGGCGCCACGTTGCTGCTCTATGCCATTTACGCGGTCTCACGAAGCGACGATCCGCTGAAACTGGTGCCGCTTCCCAAGACCTTTCTGGTCAGCACGGTTTGCCTGATCGTGATCAGTTTTCTGGTCCACGCGGCGACGCGGACGGTGCGTCGCGATCGGTTTCACGCGACGGCTTGGTTGCTGGGGATCAGCACCGCCGCGGCGGTGATCTTTACCGTCATCCAGTGCCTTGCGATGACCGAAATCCTGCTCGGACCGGCGACCTTTGAAGGACCCGGTCGCGGTGTGGCGGGGATGGTCGTGGTGCTGGCCGTCTTGCATGCACTGCACGTGCTGGGGGGCATCATCGCGCTCGGCATCGTTACCACCCGATCGGGGATCGGGATGTACGACCACGAACGACACTGGCCGGTCGATTTCGCCGCCCATTACTGGCACTTTCTCGATCTCGTCTGGGTCTGCATGATCGTCACGTTCTGGCTGACCACGGGCGGATTCGGGTTCTAGTGCTCCGTCAACTTTTAGATTGAGGGTGCCGCGGAAAAGGGGTCAGGTACCAAAAATGCGAAGCACCCGTTGGGCCATTTGGTTTTTGGTACCTGACCCCTTTTCCGCTCGATAAACGCAACCCCAAATTCCAATCTGGACCGAGCACTAGACTTCATCTTTACGCCGATCCCGTCGGTCCCTTAGACTCCGGCGGCAAACGGTCAAACGGATGCCGCAGCACCGACACGAGCCAAAGGATGGGCTAAATGTATCGCTGGTTACTCTGCTTTCGTTATCTCAAAACACGCTACATCGCACTGGCGTCGATCATCAGTGTCACCCTGGGCGTGGCGACGTTGATCGTCGTCAACAGCGTGATGAGCGGATTCTCGACCGAAATGCACGAGCGGCTGCACGGTCTGGCATCGGATGTCATGATCGAATGCCATGCCACCGGCGGCATGCCCGATCCCGACGCGCACTTGCGCGAGATCGAGCGGATCTGTGGGCCGGCACTGGTCGGGTCCTCGGTCAGCGTCAGCGTCCCGTCGATGTTGGGGATCGACTTCCGCGGCCAGCAAATCGGCCGGCACGTCAATTTGATCGGACTCGATCCGGCAACCTATGACAGTGTCAGCGACTTCGGCAAATACCTGCTGCATCCGGAAAATCAAGAATCGGCCAGCTTTGAACTGCGCGAATCGGGCTATGCCCCCGACCGCAAGGAACTCGCCGCGGCCGGTTGGCGGCACCGCCGTGACCGTGTCAGCGAAGAACGCCGCATCGAGAAAATGGTCGCCCAAGAGCGAAAGATGATGGCCGAGTTGCATCGCAAGGCGAGTGGCCAAAGCGAGCCGGCCGAACAAGACGACGCCGCTGCAAGCGCCGCCAAGGGACCGTCCTTCGGACCCTCGTTCTCCCAGCAGTTGATGTCCGGTTCCGATGGCCAGCTGGTGGCCGCCGTGGATCCGATGACCGAACAGTTTCCCGGCATCATCTTGGGGATCTCAACCTGCAGCGTCCGCCACCGCGACGAGGCCGGCGAGGTCAAGGACCACTACTACGCCCAACCGGGCGACGACGTTCGCATGATCTTTCCCAACGCCGCGGGTGAAACGAAAGTCATCAACCAGAAGTTCACCGTCGTCGACTTGTATGAATCCGGGATGAGCGAATACGACAGCACGTTCGCATTCGTCCGCTTGGATCAACTGCAAGAATTTCGCGGCATGATCGATCCGGAGACCGGTGTCCGCAGCGTCACCACGATTCAATTAAAACTCGCCGAAGGCACCGACCTGAACGTCATTCGCGACGCACTGCGCGATCGCTTTCCGCCCGAATTGTACGCCTACAACATCCAGACCTGGCGCGACCTGCAAGGCCCGCTGTTGTCTGCGGTGCGACTGGAGACCACGATCTTGAACATCTTGCTGTTCCTGATCATCGCCGTCGCCGGTTTCGGAATCTTGGCCACGTTCTTCATGATCGTGGTTGAAAAAACACGTGACATCGGAACGCTCAAAGCATTGGGAGCGTCCGGCCGCGGTGTCAGCAGCATCTTCATGACCTACGGGCTGTTGCTCGGATTCGTGGGCAGCGGCGCCGGGTTGATCGGTGGGCTCGTGTTCGTGCACTACATCAACGACATCGCCGAGTTGCTGGAGATGTTTACCGGCCAAGAAGTGTTCGATCCGACGGTTTATTACTTCACCGAAATCCCCACGATCGTGCATCCCTTCACACTGGTCTGGGTGATGTGCGGTGCCGTCGGCATCGCCGTGATGGCCAGCGTGTTGCCGGCCATGCGGGCGGCGCGAATGCACCCCGTTCAAGCGCTGCGTTTCGAATGAGCGAAAAAGGTGTCCGACACCTTTTTGATAGTTTGTCGAATTTGCGTTGCCTTCACTCTCTTTCCTTGCCTTGAGACCGTTTGATGCCCACCCCTATCGTTCTGACCGCGCGCGGATTGAAAAAGAGCTACCACAAGGACCGCATCGATGTCCCCGTCTTGCGGGGCGTGGATCTGGAAGTCCGACAGGGTCTGGTCACGGCATTGGTCGGCCGCAGTGGCAGCGGCAAGAGTACCCTGATGCACTTGTTGGCGACGCTGGACCGGCCTGACGAAGGCGAAGTTTTCTTTCGGGGCAATCGAATCGATAACGCCCCACGCGCCGTCCGCGATCGCTATCGCAATCACGAAATCGGCATCATCTTTCAGTTCTACCATCTGTTGCCCGAACTCTCGGCGATCGAGAACGTGCTCGCCCCGGCCATGATCGGGCAGAGCGTTTGGAGCTACTTCAAATCGCGATCAGAAAATCGTCGCCGTGCCGAAGCGATGCTCGATCGCGTCGGATTGCTGCATCGCGCCAAGCACCGTCCAAGTGAAATGAGCGGTGGAGAGATGCAACGGGTCGCGATCGCCCGAGCGCTGATGACCGATCCGAAGTTGTTGTTGGCCGACGAGCCGACGGGCAACTTGGACACCGAGACCGGTCAAGAGATTTTGCGTCTGTTGGCCGATCTGAAAGAACGCGACAACCTGACGATCCTGATGATCACCCACGACGACGAGATCGCCGCCTCGGCCGATGTCTGTTGGCGGATGCAAGACGGTTTGATTCACAGCGAACCTGGCGTCGAGGAGACGCCGGCCTTCGCCACTCACGCCGCGTAGCACGGAGTGCCTTCCAGCGGGGGAACGCTTGTTGGTGGAATCGGATCACACGTGGAATCGGATCACACGTGGGATGAGCCGTATCGCGCGAGCGTACGGGCGTCGATCTCCCAGTAAACTCACCGGCGCCAGTAGGCTCGCGCCAAACGGCTGATTGAATCGACATACCGGTCAACGAGCGGGGCGTGGGGAACTCAGCGCCGACACGCGCCACTGGCTGACGCCACGTGCTGGCGTCACTGGCTGACGCCACGAGCTGGCGTCACGAGCTGGCGTCAGGCGACGGAGCGATACAGCAGTTCGGCGTTGGTTTTGTCCAGCGGCACGGGGTTGAAGGTACCGGTCCATTGCTTGAGCGCTTCTTCGACAAAGCTCTCGATCCCACTGGCGGGGATTTTCAGCGCATTCAAGCTGGTCGCCAAGTCAGCCTGTTCCAGCCAGCGGGTGACCATCGATGCGAGCCGATCGGGCGCCTCCGATTCGGTCACCGTCGGATCCACGTCACGCAACAGTTCGGCATACCAGTCGGGATGCTGCTGGCCGTTGAGCCGGATGACGGCGGGCAACATCAGCCCGACCGCCTGGCCGTGGGTGATGTCGTGCCGTGCGGTCAGTGGGTTGGCGGTCGCATGGGCGGCACCGAGCATCGAAGTTTCGATTGCCATCCCGGCGAAACAGGCACCGAGTTGCATTTGGCTGCGGGCGTCGATGTCGTCGGGGGCTTCCAGTACGCGCGAAAACCCTTCGGCCAGTAACCCAAAGGCACGGCGCGAATAGGTGATCGACATCGGATTGCGCCGATTGGTGACATAGGTTTCGATCGCGTGCGAGATCGCGTCGATGCCCGTCAACGCCGTCACGTTGCGGGGCAGGGTCAGCGTCAGTTCCGGATCGAGCAACGCGACCTTGCACGCGGCCTTGGGATCACCGCAAGCCATTTTGACGTGCGTGTCGGTGTCGCTGATCAGGGCAAACGATTGTGCCTCGCTACCGGTGCCGCTGGTCGTCGGCACGGCGATCATCGGCAACATGTCCGCCGTCGCTTTACCAACGCCGTGGTAATCGTGAATCGAGCCGCCACCGGAATACACGAAATTGATCCCTTTGCAACAATCCATGCTGCTGCCGCCGCCCAGCCCGATCAACAGGTCCGGTTTCACTTCGGCCGCCTTGGCGACACCGGCATCGACCATCGCGCAGGTCGGATTTTCGGCGAAGTCATGAAACGATTCCACGTGCAGTCCCGCCGCATGCAGGTAATCGACGGCGTGGCCAAAGTGGCCGGCATCGACCAAGCCGGAGTCGCTGACGACCAACACACATTTGGGCCGAAACCCTGCCGCCAGCTCACCGATCCGTGAAAAGACGCCTTGCCCAAAAACAATGCGGGTGCGTGTGGTGGCGTCAAAGGGTGTCAGTTTGGTCATCGATCTCAGGCGAATCGGCGAAAGGGCGGCAAAAAACGACTCGAAGGATTTTAGACGATCGGGTAACCCCGGCGCCGCGTCAACTTCAAGGTTTTCGGTTTGTGGCTGTCGAAGGAGCCCAACGATGGCAGCGCGGACCCACGGATTTTCGGCATCCCGTCATCGAAAGGATGCCTTTTTCCGGGTCAGCCCCGCCAATGCTGAACCCGCCAAGGGAAACCCGCCAGCGCTAAATCTGATAGTTGGCGTGCTCGTCCACCGAGTCGGCGGAGACACCGCCGCGAACCCGCAACGACGGTTGCTCAAGCACCACGGTGGTGTTGGGTGAGACGCTGCGGGTGATCCACACGCTCGATCCGATCACGGAATCGTGCCCCACCACCGTACGACCGCCCAGGATGGTCGCGTTGGCATAAACCACCACACCGTCCTCGATCGTCGGATGCCGTTTTTGGCCGCGAATCAATTCGCCGCTGTCATCCGTCTTGAAACTCAGGGCACCCAACGTCACCCCTTGATAGAGCTTGACGTGGTTCCCGATCTGACAGGTTTCGCCGACGACGACACCGGTTCCGTGATCGATGAAAAAGTACTCGCCGATCGTGGCACCGGGATGAATGTCGATTCCCGTTTGCTTGTGCGCCCACTCGGTCATCATCCGCGGGATAAAGGGCACGTCCAATCGCACCAGTTCGTGGGCGATCCGATAGACCGTGATCGCTTCAATGCCGGGATAACAGAAAACGACTTCATCGGTCGTCTGGCAGGCCGGGTCGCCTTCGTAGGCTGCTTGAACATCGGTGGCCAAGGTCTTGCGCAACGACGGGATCCGCTCCAGCAATTCGATCGCCATGGTCTGGCCCTTGGCTTCGAAATCCGTCTCGCTCTCGCAGTCGTTGTGCTTGTTGCGGACGCGATCTTCGTGACGCAATGCCCGAGCGATCTGTGTCGTCAGCTGGTCGTGCAGCGAATCGATCGTGCTGCCGACGTGGTAAGCGATGTTGCCGGCATGCAATCCGACCTTGCGCCGATAGCCCGGGTAAAGGATGTCCTTGATGTCCAACAGGATCGCAATGATCGCTTCATAACTGGGAAGCGCACAATGGCCGAGGTGATTGATCGCATCATCGGGCGTGTAAGTCGCGACAATACGTTCAGTCAAGCGCGGCAGCTGTTCTTTTAATCGGACGTCGGATGCCACAACAATGTCTCGAAGGTGCTTGGAATCGAAGGGGCCACGCCAATGGGTCAGGAGGACCCGCGGTGACGCATGGTTCGCAATCTGGTTCGCGACAATCTCGCTGGACCCACGAGGCGGTACGTTAGCGGATGTCTCGGGCGGAATCGACCGGGCAGGTCCCGATCGTCGCACGACCACCGCCGCGTTCCTGCGACCGGTTGCCTACGAATCGTTGACGATTCATTGCCCCTGCCGTCATTGCCCAGGCCGTCCTGGCCCGAGCGTCCTCACCGGAACGCCATTGCCGGCGCTTTATTGTAGGGTCGTGAACCAATTTGGCGACTGCCGCGACCCCGCGCGGCGTCTCTCGACCCGTGCGGTCGGGCGTTTCAACCGGGTTTCGCGGCAAGCTCGCCGGCCGCCCGGACGCTCAATCGACGTCGATTGAGCGGTCTTGTTCGGGCAGCCAACCGTTGGTGTCCAGCCCGCTGCCTAGCGACCGATCGTCGGCGGATCGTTCAGCAAAAAGTCGCGGGGGCCTCGCACGGTGTAGTACGGATAGGCCGTTTGACCGGTCGGAGGACCGGGGGTGAACGTCTGCGTCGCGTTGGCGCGATTGCCCAACATTCCCGATCCCAGATGCGAGCTGTAGTCGAGCCCGCCCTGCTGCCAGCCGAGTTTGCCAGGCACACATCCGGTTCGACAGCCGGTGCCGCACGAATTGCAGCCGCCGACATTCATCTTGCCGAGCAAGCCGGTGCCGCTGGAGCAAGCGCCCGAGCCGCAGGCACCGGTCGAGCAACCTTTGCGTGTTTGATTGTGTAAACATCCGGTGCTTACCATGAGCAAACCGGCCAACGATCCAATCCATAGCCAACGGTTCATCGCCGAGTCCTTTTGGGCATCTTGCTTGTGTGGCTGCGCCAAAGTCACGAAACATGATTCGAGATCTGACGACGCCCTCTGATGTGTTTGACCAGATTCGCAGGCCGCTCCGGTGATCCATCCACGGATGCTTCACCCTTGCCGCCCACAGCGGGATTATCTGGCACACGTCTTCCATCGACGTTGCGATCGGCTCGGTGCACACAATCCCTGCGACCCGTACCAGGGTTTCAAAATCGCAAACGAACAAAACCCGTAAATTACCCAGGTGTTGCTAGCAATCTGAGATGCGGTGCCTGGACACCTGCGAAAACCGCCCGAAGGCCATCGTGGTTTCGAGTCTGTCTTGTGTCGCAGGGGACAAATCTGGTAGCCACGACCGGCCACTTGATTCCTTGAACCCCAGCAAGATTGATGAAACTGTCACTCAGGATGACCGTGATCGCCTCGGCACTGCTGCTCGCGATTGCCGGACTCGCTCCCAGCGTCGCGGCACAAACCGGCATCACCAACACTGCGATCGTTGCGCCGACTCAAGGGGCGGCGCTGGATGATTACCTGATCAGCCGTCTGCGCGCGACCACTGACGATCAACGCTATTACGTTCGCGAGATCGTCAAGCTGGTCGACCAGAACAAGCTGGAGAAACGGTTGGTGTTGGCGTTGGAGCGTTACGCACGCCGCAAGAGCCCGTATTTTCCGCTGCCCGTGTATGAGCGGGCGCTGCGTGTCGAAGCGGCCAAGCGGGGCGTCGCGGTGCCGACGCTCAAAGAGATCGTGGCCCGCAACGGGGCCTCGGCAGCCCGCGCGATCCGCGACTCGCGTTATCGGTAATCGCGGAAGCCGCGGTACCTCGAGCGAGGCCTAAACGACAAACCCTCTCCTCGCTCCGCTCGAGCCTCCCAGAGGGCATTGGTAGCTACACCTCGTTTGCATGTCAGATCTGTTCTGAGTGGATGGTTTCGGCCAACGGCCGTTTACATCCATAGCCTTGGGCATCGCCCAAGGTCGGCAGACGAGAACGAGAGCGATTGGCCAACGGCCATTCACAGATGCCTGGTCAAACGCGAGTGTTGTGCATGGCCGTTGGCCAACTTTTACTCATTGCGATGCGGTTCCTGGGGCGGCGCAACCCTCGCAAATGCTCGGTTCGCTTGCCCCAGGCTAGGGACATGCATGCCCTTTGGACCAAAAGCGACTTGTGTAGATCCCCGATGCCCAGAGGGAGAGTGACGAAAGCCCTGAGCGATCAACGGCTGCGCGCCCTCCTCTCCGGCAGGAGGGTCGCGCAAGCATCTTTAGAAACGCAACGCGTGCGGCGATCCGTTACAGTTCCCAGCCGCTGCGATATTCGCGGCCGACGAACTCGTTGACTTCAGGAACGTTGGTGCTCTTGAGGTTTTTCGCATCCCATTCGATGCGTTTGCCTTCACCGGCACGCAGGGCCAGGTTGCCGACCAGGATCGTTTCGGTCAGACGTCCGGCGTAACCGAAGTTAGACATCGTGCCGGGTTCGTATTCGCCCTTGATGGTGCTGACGAACTCCCACTTTTGTCGCTGGTCGTTTCCGGCCTTGAAGGGGATTCGCGGCAGCCACGGTTCGGGGTTCTCGTAGTCCTCGAAATCTTCTTGGGGCAAGATGTCGAACTGGGCACCGTAGTCGTTGGCCGAGAACACCATGCCTTTGCTGCCGACGACCAGCGCGCCGCTGGTTTTGCGGCCGCCTTCACGCTGCTTGGCGATTTGTTCTTGGAAACGTTTGGGCAGCTTGCTGATCAGGTCTTCGCGCGGCAATTCACCGCCGTCGTACCAATAGAATTGGCAGGCCGGCAAACCTTCGCGTTCGGGGAATTCGAACATCAGCGCGCTGCTGGCCGGGAAGGTTTCGCCTTCGACGATCCCGGGGTTCTTGATGGCGGTGACGGCGACCGGGTCCCACAACTTCAGTGCCATGACGGGCATGTTGGTGGTGTGACAGGCCATGTCGCCCAGGGCGCCGGTTCCGAAATCGACCCAGCCGCGCCAATTGAACGAGTGGTACACGCCGCTCTTGAACGGACGCATCGGTGCCGGTCCGATCCAGGCATCCCAGTTCAGGTTTTCCGGGATTGGGTCTTCGCCTGCGGGGCGTCCCTGACCTTGCGGCCAAACGGGGCGGTTGGACCAGACGTGGACTTCGGAAACGTCGCCGATCGCACCACTTTGGATCACTTCGACGGCGGTTCGCAGCCCGTCTTCGCTGGTGCCTTGGTTGCCCATTTGCGTCACGACGCCCATCTGCTCGGCGGTTTCCCGCATCAATCGGGCTTCGCTGATCGACCACGTCAGCGGTTTTTGGCAGTACACGTGCTTCTTCATCCGCATCGCGCGGACGGCGGCTGCGGCATGGGTGTGGTCGGGCGTGCTGACGGTCACGATGTCGATCTTGTCGCCGACCTTGTCGAGCATTTCGCGGAAGTCGCTGAATTTTTCCGCATTGGGGAATTCGCGGGCTTTCTTGTTCACGGTGTCGCCATCGATATCGCACAAGGCCGCAATGTTGACCCCGTTCTCGGCGATGTGGCTGGTATCGCTACCGCCTTTTCCGCCCACGCCGATGCAGCCGGCACTGAGGCCCTGCAGAGCCGATTCTTGAGCCTTGAGGACGGGGCTGGTGCCCGTCCAGTACCCGACACCGACCGCACCGGCAGCAGCGGTGCGACCGAGGAAACCACGGCGATTGGTCCGTTTGGTCATGCAAAAATTCCTTCAGTTGGAAATGACTTGATTGCGAAGCGACAAAGCGATCGGCGCTGGGGGCGAAGAACAATCTTCCCCGACACAACGCTCCCGAATGCGCATGATGAAAGACTTAACAGCCCCGCAAGGATAACCTGAAGCCCGCTAACAAACAACGATCGCAAGTCCGTTTCGCGGGCGGACATCCCACCCCCTTGTGCTCCCCCGGCCACCCGGCGTTGAGATCGTGCGTGTTCGTTGTCAATTCTCGCTTCATTTGTCACATTGGAGGATCGAACAGGAATCCGCCACGTTCATCCGCCCGCCCTACGAACCCCCTGAAGACCATGAAACGCAGCCTTCCCTCCCGACTGTCTTGCACGCTCGGACTCGCGGTGACGAGCCTGGGCCTGATCGGATGCGGCCCCGATGTCATGCCGCCCAACGAACCGGACGTGGCAACCACAGCAGCGGCGGAAGAGAAACCAGCCGCCGCCCCGACCGCCAAAAAGCCGGTCGTGGAGAAAGACGATCCGGCCGCAGTGGCCAAACTGGAAGCGGCCGGCTACCTGCTGGAGAAGAACAGCGACGGTGCGGTCGTCTCCATCTCAGTCGCCAGCGACACCGACGTCAGCGACACGTTCGCCAGCTTGGCCAAGCTGCCCCACGTGAAGGAGGCCCGTTTTAGCGGTCCCGGGATCACCGACGAGGGGTTGGGCGTGCTCGCCGAAATGAAGCGTCTGGAGCGATTGGATTTCACCGATTCGGCGATCACCGACGACACACTCGATGTCGTCGCCAAGCTGCCCGGATTGCAAGTGCTGTTTCTGCGTCGCGTCGGCGTGACCGACGAAGGATTGCAAAAACTGGCGCCGCTGCAAAAGCTGCGCGCGATCGATTTGCGCAACAGCAACATTAGCGACGAAGGCATGAAGGCACTCGCCAAGCTGAAATCGCTGCAAGACGTGCAGCTGGAAAAATCAAAGGTGACCGACACGGGAGTCAAAGAGTTGGCCGGGTTGCCCCTGAAATCCTTCAACGCCAACTATTGCACCTCGTTGACCAACACCACTCTGAATGTCTTCGCCAAGATCCCCACGCTCGAGCAAATCCAACTCGACTACACCAAGATCAACGATGAAGGCATGGCATCGCTGGCGGGGCTGAAGAAACTGAAACGTCTTCGCATCCGCGGCTGCGATGTGACCGGCGAAGGGATCAAGCAGATCGCCGGTGCCAAGGAAATGACGCGAATGGAACTCCGTGACACCTCGGTCGATGACGAGGGTTTGACGATCATCGCCAAGTATCCCAAGCTGACGTATCTGGACCTCGGGGAATGTCGCTTGATCACCCCCGAGGGCATCAAACAACTCGGCGTCGCGACCGGTCTGACCTACCTGGGTTTCTGGGAAACCAAACTCAACGACGACGCGTTCGCCGCACTTGATGGGTTGGTCAACTTGGAAACCCTGGACGTCAAAGCGACCGACCTGAGCGATGCCGCAGTCGAGACGATTTTGAAGTTCCAGAAACTGAAGGATCTAAATGTCGCCGGCGTTCAACAGATGACCGACGAAGGGTTCATCCAGTTGGGCAAGCTGCCGAATCTGAAGAAATTAAATGTGGCCAACACCAACATCAGCTACAACGCGCTCGATGAGCTGGAAGAGGCAAACGAGTCGTTGCAAATCATCGACTTCGAATAACCGACTTCGAATAACCGACAGAGCCTACGGGAACGTGTAGCTTTCGTTGGTGATGTCAAAGTCCTTGTCGGTCAGGCCGACGTTGGTTTTCAAATCTCGGTACTCGTACGATTCGACCAACGGCAGTTGATCGTCCGGAGCATCGGGATCAGGCCAACCGAAACTGCGGTAGCTGAGGATCAACAACCGCTCGGGGTCATAAACGATCTCGGCGAGTGAAAAGTCATCTTCACCGCCGCCGGGTTGACTGCGTTGGGCTTTGATCAGGTCGCACATCCGGCCGTCGAACTCATGGTCTCGCGTGATCGTCACAGTGACATCGGGATTGTCCAAATCCTTTTGGCCGCGTTCGATCAGTTTCTCGACCAAGCCTGTGATCCCGATTTCGTAGATCGGGTAACGCTGGCCGGCCATGGCAAGCATCCCGGTCGGATCCAGCCAAAGGGTTTTCCAACTGAGCAACACCGTGACTTCGTGGACGGCCATCTGCCCGTCGTAAAGATCTTTGCCCCAGATCACTTCCCGACCCGCGGTGGCTTCGGGTGCCAGAAATTTCAGATAGATTCGAATCGGGGCGTCATTCGTTTCGTTTCGATGGCGTGTCTGAATCTTGACCTCCATCTCGCTGCGCTCGTTCAACACGCCCGACTCACTGCGATCCTGTTTGATGAACCGTGCGGTGTAGTCTTCCAGTGAATCGTCCATCGACGCCAACGCTCGATCGGCAAGCTCCAGGACTTCGGCGATCGACGACTGGCGGGTCCGCGGCGTTTGGTCCGTCGCGTCATCCGCCGGCTCTTGCATGATGGTCGGCGCCACATCCTGGCGGACATCGGGCTTGCTGCGCATCACCGATGCGAAGGCGACCGTGCCCACAAGCAGTGCGGGGATCAGCAGAACCCAGCCGCGTCGAGATTTAGAAGGTGCCATATCTTTTCGGGGGGAGAGAACGAACGGGAGCCGGACGGTGATCGCGGCCTGTCGATTGAATCGAGGTTCCGAAATCAACTCGATGATCTTAGCCCGAACGCGTCAGCCAGGGGCGCCGGGTGGGCCTTTACAAACGCGTGTGGGATTCAATCGATAGGCCGCTGGCCGCGGATTTCGCGACGCCATCGAAGCAACCACTCTAACGGCAAAGCCCCGTCACCACCAAGGCCCAAAACAGCGTGTTGACCGGCAGGGGCACGCAACGGGCCCAAATCCGCCTATCGCGTCAGTGCGTCCAGGCCACAGCGGCGGATGTGGGCGTTGGCCGCAATCCACTGCGTCTGGTTCATCTTTTTGGCCATGATCTGCCAATGATCGCGGTCGGTCGACAACAGGCAAGCCAGTGACGAAGGCGTGTCTTCGTCGGTCCGCGGGCAGCGTGAAATCAGCATGTGAATCCGCGCCCGCTGCTCCACATCCAGGTCAGTGCGCGTCAGTGCGGTGGTCAAGTATGGAATCGCGCTGGTCCCCAAACCGGCCAACTCGACCGCGGCGCCGCGACGTTGGGAATGTTTTGCCGACCCCAGCTGGTCAATCAATCGGTCCACATCGTCCGATGAAACGACGGCCAGGGTGGTCGCGTTGTCTTGCAAGAAGGCTTCGGTTCGGCGGGTCAATTCGATCACACTGCGGCCCAACAGCATGCGTGAGATCAGAATATCGAAATGAATCTGGAACCCGGCTTCGTCCTGCCCCACGATGTGCAGCAACGTCGGGCCGCTGACATGACGATCCAGATCGCTCTCGGCGGCCGGATCGCGGCGAACGTGCCATTGGATCGCGCCGGGCTCCTGCTGTTCCAAGACCGCTTGCTCACCGGTGGCAACCAGTGTCGATTCCATCCGCAAACTCTTGCCGTGTTCGGCGACGAGTTGGACACGTTGGTAATCGTCCGCGTAGCTGTAATAGACCGAGGGCACTCCCGACGACGACGAAACGGTAATCGATTCGCGGAACCGATCGGTCTGGTGCTGTTGCGAGCCTTTTCGATACCGCATCGGGTCGACTTCGAGACGCCCGGAGCGAAGCCGAAATCGGGCCAGTCCGGATTCAGAAAACACGCCGGGCGGTTGACGTCTGGCCCGCTGTTTCTTGCGGCAAGGTGCTGGCGACCCGGTCGCCTTGAGACGTTGATCGGCGGTCGGCTCGTCTGCAGGAGTCGACACGGTCGGCATCGCCATCAAGATGGCCAATGCAATCAGGTAAGGGTACCTCATCGCTTCACCGATCCTTTTCACGCGAATGACCACGTGAAGATCTGCACATTCGAAGACCGAAATTGAACGTTTCCGATCTTTCCTAAGTGCTCGATAGTTGAATATCGGCGATGCCGAAAGGGCACTTCAACCAATCTTTACCCGGAGGTGTGATTAACGCACGTTTAGGGAAGATTACTGTGCCGTAACAGCGTGAATTCTCTGCCAATTGCAGGTCGTGCAGTTTTTGAAGCGAGAACGAGTTCAGGAACCAATGGTCGGGCTTCAGCAACCGTTGGTGTCCAGCCTTGAGGCGCATCCGGACGCGCTGCGAAGCAGCAGGATGGGCGGCTAAAGCCCGGACACCAGCGCCGTTGGTGTCCAGCCTTTAGGCGCTTCTACTCGCTGCGAAGCAGCGAAACCGGGCGGCTAAAGCCTGGACACCAGCGCATGTTGGTGTCCAGCCTTGAGGCGCATCAGGACGCGCTGCGAAGCAGCAAGATGGGCGGCTGAAGCCTGCACACCAGCGCCGTTGGTGTCCAGCCTTTAGGCGCTTCTGCTCGCTGCGAAGCAGCGAAACCGGGCGGCTAAAGCCTGCACACCAGCGCGTCTACACCTTCCATTCGGACCCCTGATCAGCCTAACGCACGCCGATAAACCAAACGCACGTCGTCTTCGAAACGGTCTACCTGGCTAAGTGCTAGCTTGGTTGCCAAGTCGATGGGGCCGAGTCCCGCTCCGGCGATGGGGCCGGGCGCTGTAACGCCGCCGAACAATTTGGCCCCGATGTAGACATGGAATTCGTCGACCAGGCACTCGCCCGAGGTTGGATCCCAGAAACTGCCCAGCAATGCGGCACCGCCTTCGATCATCACGTTTGTCATGTCTTGTTCGCCGAGTCGCTGGAGCGTTTGACGAACCATCGACTGTGGGTCATCCGAGTCCAATGCAAACACCCTTGCCCCGCGTTGGCGCAGCGCCGCCAAGCGTTCGCCGTCGACCAGCGGCGAGGTGAACAACCAAGTCTCAATGGCATCTGCCGTATGAATCAGCTTGGACTGCAGCGCGGGAAGCCGGCGACGACAGAACACGACACGTTTGGCAACGCGTGGTGGAGTCATCGGTGTTCCGTCGGCGTCCATCAATCGCGAGTTGAGCATCGGATCGTCCGCCTCGACGGTGCCCATCGCTGTGATGATCGCGTCGACGCGGCCGCGTAACCGATGCACCCGACGCCTCGATTCCGCTCCCGTGATCCACTGGCTTTGGCGAGACACGGTGGCAATGCGACCGTCTGCGGTCATCGCCCACTTGGCGATCACCCACGGCGTGCCGGTGCGAACACGTTTTAAATACGGTGCCAATAATGCTTCGGCATCGGCCTTCAAGACGTCCAGCGTGACCTCGATCCCTGCCTGACGCAGTTGACGGATCCCACCGCCATCGACCTTGGGAAAGGGATCGCGCATTGCAACGACGACACGTGTGACGCCGGCCCGGATCAACGCTTCGCTGCAGGGCGGCGTCTTGCCGTGGTGACAACAGGGTTCCAAGGTGACGTAGGCGGTCGCACCGGCGGCCTCGTCCGGTGACCGCAGTGATTGCAAGGCGTCGACTTCCGCGTGCGGCCCACCGAACACGTGGTGATAACCGCGGGCGATGCAGACCCCATCTTTGACGAGCACACAACCGACCATTGGATTCGGTTCAACGTAACCTTGCCCTCGGACGGCCAAGTCCAGGGCAAGTCGCATCCAGTGTTCATCGTCAGGATGGTGGGTCGACGTCATGCGACCGTTCAATCCATTCCGGGGACCCAAAGCTTGCCGCCTTCACCACCGGATGGATTGGGGGCGGCCGGCGAGTCGGGCGTCCAAACCCCGCCGGAACGCTCTTCCGGAGGTGCCGCCGGCGTGAATTCGGTCGGGGCTGCCGCCGGTGCGCCGGGGCCATCGCGTAACGATCCATCGGGGCGAATGATCCCCAATTGCATCAGCAGCTGCTGCACGCGTGCCATCACGGAGGGATCGTTTCCGTAGTTCTTTTCGATGTCCATGATCGTTTGTCGGAAACCGTCCTGATCGGACATCGACAAACAAAGCTCAAGCCGTGCGAGCAAGATGGAGGCGAAGTTCAGCTTGTGTGTTTTGGCGAATTGGATCGCTCGATCGCTGATCGCAATCGACTCGCCAGGTTCCGGTGTCGACATCATCCACAGGATGTAACCTTCCATCGCCATCCGGTTTTCCTGCTCGTTGGCAGCGTCGGCGGCAGTCTTTTCGACCAGCTTTGCGGCGAACCGGTTGCAGGCGGTCATGCCGCCGGTCGCACGTGCGTTGCTGGCCAAGACGTACAACTGCATCGGAGAAAGTTCGTCGGGATTGACGCGAAAGAAATCGGCGGCGGACAAGTCGCCGAGTGTTTCGTCGCTCGGTTTCAGTTCCGGCAACGGATCGACTTTGGAGATCTGATAGATGTCGGCAAGCGCGCCCGCCAAGCTGATGATCCGCTCGTGGCCTTCGAGAACGCGGACGACCGTGGCCCGCTCCATCGCCAGCGCGTCGTCATCGGCGGCGGCGGCCAACGATTTGCCGGCCAGCATCGGCAACGGCAGCTCACAGGCTCGCTTGCCGTCGTGGCTGGCCGCGAACTCGCGATTGAATCGTGCCAGTTCGGCCATCGATTTGGGTTGCACCTGACGAATCGGCCGATCATCCAGGGCAAACGTCATCGGGATCGGATGGGGTTCATCCAAGACGACTTTGCCATCGGGGATCGCGGCCAGCAGGATGCCCTTGACCGTTTCGACGCGGTCTTCGGTGACATCAAACGCAATCGCTTGGGCGCTCCGATCGGTCTGTCGCCCGAACACCGCGACCAGGGCGATCGACGCCGGGCATTGGGCCGCTGGTACGTCTTGATCGTTCGATTCCAGCGGTCGGTCGGAAACGAAAAACGCACTCCGGGGTCGGACTTCGCCCTCGGGGATTTGCAACTGGGACAACCGCTGGGCGGAGAGTTGTTCGGTTCGGTCGCTCGCGATCAACGCCATCTCGGCTTGATCGATGTCGTCGAATTCGACGTGGATCGTTTGGGCGTTGACCGACAGGGTTCCGATCGGCGAAAGCAGTCCGCTGATCGCACGGTAACGTTGACGCGTCAACAGATCCAGCGCGTCGACTTGCGAGAGTTGGTTGGCCATTTCGGTTTGGCGTTCCAAATCACCACGCCACACCGCACAGTGGAACAAGCCCGACAGGATGGGCGCTTGATTCGGGGCGGTGCGTCGCAACGATTCAAATTTGTCTTGCGCCAGCAGCACCTTGTTGCTGCGCAGCAACCCGACCGCTTCGTCATAGCGTTCGCCCCAATCCGCGTCGGCGTCACGCTCGATCAATTGCGGCACGCTTTTGAGCAGATGATTGACGCCCGGTGAGGTGTCCAACTGTGCCAAGAACGCGTTGGCCTGTTCGGCTTCATAACCTTGTGAGCTGATGGCGAGCAGCGCGTAGACGCGTGCCGACAGGATCACACCGCTTTGGGCCAGTCCCATCGCGACGATCAACGCGACATCCATCAAGAACGCGTCGACTTCCTGGCCGCTTTCATTGAGTGCTTCCAACAACGAATCGGTCGCGCCCTGGACGTCCTGGCTGAACACGAGCGCGGCGGCGCGTTGCGTCAGGGCGAGTGGATTGGAAGGTTGAAGCCGAATGAATCGTTCGGCATTCTCACTGAGCGAATCGTACTCGCGAAGATCCAACAACAGTCGACCGCGGATCGCCAACGCCCACGCCGCATCGGGGTGCTCTTCCAGAATCGATTTCAATCGATCCAATCCCGGGACGACCTGACCGCCCTCGATCATCGTCAGCACTTGGTCCATCTGGCCGACGGAGTCCTTGCACTTGCAGAACTTGATTTTTTTGCCGTTCCCACAGGGGCAAACGGCGTACAGATCGACAGACATAGAACGGGCCGAGATCGAGGATGGGGGGAGATGAGCCGAGAATGTTACCACGATCGGTGCATCTGGCCAAAGCCCCGCTGGACCGTGCCGCGGCGGATTTTCGCTCGTTCCCTTCGTTCCCCGGTTCCGCCTGGGAACGAGCCGTCGCTGTGGCGCCGGACCAGCCGCCGACGGGTCAACAAGTATGAGATGCGAAATGGACTGCCCGAGCTAACCAGACACCTCCGTGGCGCTGGCCGCGAATGCCTCCAACAAGAACGCCAGCGCGCGTTCCCCAATCCCCGGGAAACTGCTTTCGCGTGGGCCGGCGATATTCAAAGTTTGCGGCCGCACTTGGTCCAACCAAACGCGGACGGCGACCGGGGACGACGCATCCATCGCCACCGACAGAAACGGTTTGCTCCAACGTGTCGCGTAACGACGCGTCAGCAACGTGCCGCCCTTGAGACGCTGTTCATACAAAATCAGCGTGGCGTCACTGTCGATCACGTTCTGTTCGGTCCGAGGCGGATATTCGGCGGTCTCCATTTCCACCAACTCATATCGGCTGGGAATCGAACCGTCTTCGGACAACCGCCCCTTGGGACACCAGCCGCCGTGTTGGATCTGGTAGGCGATCGCCACTTCCAATCCGGCGCGATCGACGCCGGTTTGCCCACCGGAGACGATGCGGCTGGGAAGAAACGGTGGCTCACCACGGGGGCTCGATGAACGCTGCGTCAAATCTTGCTCTCCTCGTCGTACCAATCAGCGTCGGCGATCAGCGTCGATTCGATCGATGATTCACTGGGAACCGAAAACGGGGGCTCCTGCCATACGCCGGGAAGAGGCGCGGCGAACAGTCGCCTTTCGGATTTCGTCGGGTGCTCTATTAAAAGACGCCAGCTGTGCAGGGCAACCCCGTGGGGGAAACGGCTGTGCGAGCCGTATTTGGTGTCGCCCAGAATGGGGTGCCCTCGATCGGCGAATTGCAGGCGAATTTGATGCTTGCGGCCGGTCAACAACCGCACCGCGACGAGTGTCCGCGCCGCCGATCGGTCAATCACACAGTAGTTCAAACGAGCGTCTTGCGCGTCCGATCGCGGGTGCCGGGCGACCCGCATGCGATGCGCCGCGTCGTCTTTGAAAACTGAATCGGTCAATGTGCCTGATCGCGGCAACCCGGAATCTTTCTCCAAATCCCCGGCGACCATCGCCAGATACAATTTCCTCGCCCGGGTAGACACTTTCTTGCTTTTGCCAGGGCCGCCGAACTGAATCGCCAGCCGCGAGGCCGCTTTGCTGGTTCGCGCCAGGACAAGCACGCCGGTGGTCAGTTGGTCGAGCCGGCTGACGACGCCGACAAACACGTTGCCCGGTTTTTGATAGCGACGTTTCAGATAATCCGTCGCCCAGCCGTGGACGGTTTGAATGCCCGGTTCGGCTCCCATCGTCGGCATCCCGGCCGGCTTGTCGACGACCAACAGATGGTTGTCTTCATACAGAACCTTCATCGCGCCGCCGCCGTCGGGTTGTCATGCCGGTCGGCCCGCGGTTCGGTGAGCACGCGTCGCAGCCACGCCAGGGCTGCTTTGCCGATCCGTTCGTAAATGATCGACGGATGACCGCCCAGTCGGCTGGTCGTCGAAAACACCGTCCCGGTCGGATCGATGACGATCAAGGTCACCTCGGCGGCCGGCAGCGGTTGGTCGTCGCTGCATTCCAACGACGGGTACTCGTCCACAGCGACCAACCATTGCGAGTCGCAGCGGCGACGAAGCGTTTCCAGGGCCGAATCCGCATCGACATCCAATACCGTCGCCAATTCACCGAGCTTGGCAAAACAGAATCCGCCGCGATACGTGGACGATTCGCCGAGCGAGGCAAACCAATTGGCCAGCACCGCCGAGCGTCCAAATTCCACGCTCACCAAACTTTCGCCCCGTTCGGCCAGCATCCGCTCCACCGCGTGGTATTGTTCGAACTCTTCGCCGTCACCGAAGTGCAGTTCCCCGACGCGTTCCATGATTTCGGCACGCGTCGATTCGATCTGGCGGTGGCATTCCTGTGGCGACTCGCCGATGGCGCTGATCCGCAGCGAGATCGTCGCGGAGCTGACCGTAATGCCGACGCGTGGCACGTGGTCGCGGGCGATCATCTCGCCCAAGCGTTGTTCCATGTCGCTTTCGCCGACGCCGAAGAATTTCATCACATGATGTTCGATGTGCCGACGTGTGTTGGCACCGCTTTCTAAAATCCGCGGCGCGACGGTCTCGTCGAACATCCGTTTCATTTCTGCCGGAACACCGGGCAACGCAAACAGCCGACTGGTGGAACCATCGGGCCGCTGGAACGTCGCATCGACGCCGGGAGCCGTGCCCTGTGGATTGACGATCTCCAGGCTGCCGACGGGAAACATCGCTTGGACCTCGTTGCGCTGGGGCATTTCGCGATTGCGGCGGGCGAACAATCGGTGGATGTGGTCCAACGCCGATTGTCGCAATTCCAGCGGTTGGTCGAGCACGGCCGCCAGCGCTTGACGCGTCAGATCATCGCGTGTCGGTCCCAGCCCGCCCGTGCAGACCACCACATCGGCCCGCAGCGCGGCGGTACGAAAGACGTCGATGTTGTGCTGCAGCGTGTCGCCGACGGTGCTGTGGAAGGTGACTTCAATCCCCAATTCTCCCAGCCGCCGACTCAGCCATTGGGCGTTGGTGTCCAGCCGAGCGCCGCTGGTCATTTCGTCGCCGATCGAGACGACTTCGGCGGTGAGCGATTCGTTTTGCATCGAGAAGGATGGGTCGCGTCGTAAGAGGTTCCAGGGACAGGTTGCAGCGGTCGGCCAGGACAGGCCCTGGCTGACGATCAACGCACCAACGTCAATGCCGCCGAAGGCTTTTGGTCGGTCAGCAGGATCGAGACTCGCTTGCCGTCGTCGGCGACCGGTTTTCCGAGCACCACGATGCGATGTTGGTAATCGCGTTGCCGGTCAAACAACAGTCGCGTTTGAATCGATGTCGGTGGCTGGCCGTCTTGGCAGACGACTTCGAAGAACCACCAAACGTGGCCGCCGTCGAGTTTGCGTCCGACCCAGCGTATCGGGCGACCGCTGAGTTTGACAGCCTCGGGTTTGGCAGCCTCGGGTTCGGCTCGTTCGCCTTGCCCGACTTGGGGATCAAAGAACAATTTGGAACGCAGGTACTGGCCCTGCCAATCCTCGTCGGCGTCGGCCTGGATCGAGCGGGCCATCCATTGTTCGTCCAGCACGTCGATCCGCAGCGCGACTTCGACGCGACGCGATTCCGCGTTCCACTCGATTTCACAAACGGTCTCATGGACCGGGTGCATCAACAGCGTGGACCAGAGGGCGACGAGAACGGAGGTCATGTGGATCATTTTCCTTTGGCCGGTTCTTGCTCGGCTTTCTCGTCCGATGATTCGTCCTCTGCGTCTTGCTTCGGATCGTCGTTTTGATCATCGGCGGCTTTCTGCATCGGGTTCTTTTTCTTTTCGTCCTTGAACAACTTGAAACGACTGGGCACCATTTTTTCGGGCCAGTGGTTGTTGCCTTCGTCGACGTCCGCGGTCTGGCGTTTCGGATCGAGTTCCAGGCGGACGATTTCTTTGTCGGTGACGATCAACTTGCTGACGCGTTTGCTGTTGCTGCGCCAGATCTGGGCCGGGAACGTCATCATTTCGCTGGTGTTGTCGGCGTAGTGGACGCGGATCAGGATCGGCATCACCAAGCCGCCCACGTTACGAAAATCGACGACGTAAAAATTGGTGGTTCGGCGCAGGATCGCCCGTTCTTCGCTGCTCAAACCGTCCAAGAATTTTTGAAACGACTTGCGGTCCTCCTCTTCGACTTTCCACTCGTCGTACTCGGGGCTGTTGTAAAAATCCTTGAGCCCCGGTTGCCAATCGATCCGCCGTCGCATGCCTTGATTGCGATCCTCGGTGATCGTGTCTTCTTCACGGTCCTTTTCCTGCCGCGTTCGTTCGGCTTGTTCATCCGGATCGCCCGAGTCGATCTTGTACAGCTGGACGTCGTCGATGGCGATGTCGACGTGGTCGGTTCCGTAGAACCAGCCCCGCCAGAACCAATCCAGATCGACGCCCGAGGCGTCTTCCATCGTGCGGAAAAAATCACTGGGCGTGGGGCGTTTGAATTTCCAACGCCGAGCGTACTCACGAAAGGCAAAGTCGAAGGATTCGCGGCCGAGAATGGTTTCGCGAAGAATGTTCAGCGCGGTGGCGGGTTTGCCATAGGCGTTGTTGCCGAACTGCAGGATCTCTTCGCTGCCTGTCATGATCGGACGTTGGTTGTTACCCCGCATGTAGCCGGTGATCTTTTCGGGGTCACCGCGTCGCGACGGGTAATCTTCTTCCCATTCCTGTTCGGCCAGGTATTGCAGGAACGTGTTGAGCCCTTCGTCCATCCAGGTCCATTGCCGTTCGTCGCTGTTGACGATCATCGGATAGAAGTTGTGACCGACCTCGTGGATGACGACCGAGATCAAACCGTACTTGGTCGCTTTGCTGTACGTTCCATCGTCTTCCGGGCGCGGACCGTTGAAGCAGATCATCGGGTATTCCATGCCATAGACCGGACCGTTGACGCTGATCGCAACCGGGTACGGGTATTCAAAGGAGTATCGGCCGTAGACTTCTAGCGTGTGCGCGATCGCCTCGGTCGAATATTGGCTCCACAACGGTTCGGCTTCATTGGGGTAATAGGACATCGCCATCACTGTTTGCGAGCCGACCTTGACCCCCAGGGCATCCCAAATGAATTTGCGGCTGGCGGCAAAGGCGAAGTCGCGCACGTTCGTTGCGTCAAACTCCCACGTCTTTGTCGTTTCCGTTCTCACGCTTTCGTTCGCTTCGGCTTCCTCCGGCGTGATGATGAACACCGGCGTTGGAGCCTGTTCTGCCTTGGCCAACCGTTGTTTCCACTGATCGGTCAGCACCTGATCCGGATTCTGCAAGGTTCCGGTGGACGCGACGACCATTTCCGACGGGACCGTGATCCGGACGCGATAATTGCCCAGTTCCAGCGTGAACTCGCCGCGGCCCAAGAACGACTTGTGTTGCCAGGCGCCGAAATCCGTGTAGGCGGCGACTCGGGGGAACCACTGGGCGATTTCGTAGATGTAGTTTTTGTCGTCCTCGAAATACTCCTTGCCGCCACGGGCGCGAATGACTTTCGCATCGACGATCTTGTACGAGTACTCGATCGCCACTTCGGTCTGTTCGCCCGGCGCGATCGGCGTCGACAGATCGATCCGCATCATCGTGCCGATGTCGGTGTGGCGGAGCGGTTTGTCGGCGCCGTCGGTGACCGATGCGATGCGGTAGCCTCCGTCAAAGCGACGGCTGGCCAAAATGGACTTCATCGCGCCGAACGAGATCCGCGGCGACAGCGACGGCGCGGTCGTGGTTTCCAAGGCGTCCGATCCCTGGCGGAATCGATTCTGGTCCAACTGGATCCAGAGATACGGCAGCGTGTGGGGCGATTGGTTGTGATAACGAATCTTCACCACGCCGTTGATCTGCTGCTGGTCGTCGTCGAGCGTGACGTCGATCTCATAGTCGGCGCGCTGTTGCCAGTAGGCGGGGCCGGGAGCACCCGAGGCGATTCGCGTCGCACCCGGCGTCGGCCACCAGGGGTCCAGTTGGGCGAAGGGGTCGTGGGGATCGGAGTGTTTTCGGTTGGCCGATTCCGGTGATTGGGCGGAGACCTCGTCGGTGCCGACGCCCGACACGGCCGTCAGCAAGGCGAGGAAAAGGATTGTCGCCAATCGAGGCGACACCAGGGGCACGAACAAGTAGCTTCGACGGCAGAGCGGAATCACAGTACTGGGGCTCAGGGTGCGAGACTCGGGCGGACGGGGCGACGTAGGATGACGCGACAATCTTAATTCGGCAGATTGCGGTCTGTCGACGTTATGTCTCCTGTGCGATGTCCTCCGCCCATAGATCAGGCTTTTCGCGAATAAATCGCTCCATCAGGGCGATGCAACCCGGGTCATTGGCGATCACGACTTCGACGCCGTGCTCGCGCAGGAATGCTTCGTTGCCACCAAAGTTCTGGTTTTCACCGATCACGACACGCGGAATGCCGAACTGGACGATCGTCCCGCTACACATCATGCAGGGGCTCAGCGAGGTGTAAAGTGTCGTGTCGCGATAGGTCGATTGACGCCCGGCCTTGCGCAACGCATCCATTTCGCCGTGCGCGATCGGGTCGCCCTGTTGGACTCGCTGGTTTCGCCCACTGGCCAAGACCTCGTCCCCCCGCGCGAGCAGTGATCCGATCGGGCAGCCACCCTCGTTGAACCCGGTCACGGCTTCCTCGTAAGCGCGTCGCAGCAAATAGTGATCCGTTTGGTTCAGCATCATAGACTCGGGGGATGGCACCGTTCATTCCGTGGCGTGTTGCCGTTATCCTGATGACGGTCGTCTTGGGTGGGGGCAATTCGTGCAGGCTGACGACCGCAGGCATCGGGCACAACAGCGATGACCTGCTCCCGCACGGCCGTTCATTTCCTCCGTCATGTTAGCACATTGAACATCAACGATTCAGATCCACTCCGCCATCGCGACCGTCAGATCGGCTATTGCACGAATGTTCATGTCGGCATCGATTTGACCTCGATCCGGGCGAATCTGCAGGAGTACGCGGTACCGGTCCAGCAACAACTTTCCCAGACACACGGTTTGAACGCGTTGGGCGTCGGACTGTGGATCCCCGATCAGGCTTCGCGTGAACTGGCCGCCGGTCAATTGGACGCCTTTCGTGGATTTCTGGATTCCAGTCGATTGCAGCCCTTCACGATCAATGGGTTTCCGTTCGCGAATTTCCACGGCGATCACGTCAAGCAACGCGTGTACTTGCCGACGTGGGCTGAGCCAGAGCGGTTGGAGTACACGCAGCGGCTGGCCACGGTCTTGTCGCGGTTGCTTCACGAGGATCAGCCGCTGGGATCGATCAGCACGCTGCCGATCGGTTGGCCCGACAACCCGTTTGCAGACGATCGCTCCGGTCTCGATGACGTGGCAATCGCCGGTGCCAAGCTGCGGGAACTGGCGGCGTTCCTGAAACGGCTGGAGGATCAGACCGGGAAACGGATCGTGGTCGCGATCGAACCGGAGCCCGGCTGCGTGATCGACACGGTCGGTGATCTGATCGGTTTCTTCGACGTACACCTACCCGATCCGACGCACCGACGTTATCTGACAGTCTGTCACGACATCTGTCACAGCGCCGTGATGAACGAACCGCAACGTTCGGTGGTGACGGCCTATGCCGATGCCGGAATCACGATCGGCAAGGTCCAGGTCAGCAGCGCGATCGTGGCCGATTGGGCATCGATCGCCGCCGCCGAGGTTCGGGCGACCCTGGAACAGCTCGGCGCGTTCGCCGAAGACCGATATTTGCATCAGACGGGTCAGGTCGGACGCGACGGTTCCTTCCAATTGGCCGATGATTTGCCCGCACTGCTAGAGCAAACCCGAGCGGGCGACCTCGACGAGATCCTCCGCTGGGTGATCCATTTTCACGTCCCGATTTTCTTGGAACGCGTCGGCCAATTGACCACCAGCCGGGATGCGGTGATCGAATGTTTGCAGGCCCTGGACGATGACACGATCAACGTCGACTTCACGGGGCACTTGGAAGTCGAGACGTACGCCTGGACCGTCTTGCCCGAAGCGATGCGGCGACGTGGCTTGGCCGAAGACATCGCCAGTGAAATGCAGTGGTTGCTGGACCAGCTGGGGTGACGGCAATTGAGTTCGCTGCAACTCCATGCGCTGCGGAAACCGTTCCACGGCGTTTGCCCAACGGGCATTGACAACATAGCCTGGGGTAAGGGAGCGAGCGCAGCGGAGTGACCGCCACCCCAGGAAAGAAAGCCCAGACCCTCTTTCCCCCTTTCGATCTGCCGGCGGCCTTGCCGCCGGCAGATCGAAAGGGGGAGGTCTTCGGTAGCCGACTGGATCAGCTGTCGGTGCAGGTTTCCAGGAACCGAGCCAGACGGTGGAAGTCGCTGCCGGGTTCGATGAAGCGAACTTTCGTGACCAGCGTTTGGGGATCGACCAGCTTGTTGAACGGCACGTAGTGCAGGTCCAGTTGACCGGAGACCGAGACCATCACGCCGTTGAGTTTCTCTTCCACGAGGGCACGGTACGCACCGACGCCGAGTTGCGAGCCGAGCATCACGTCGTAAGCGTGGGGCGGCGCACAGCGCGCTTCATAGCCGAGTTGCAGGCCGTTGACCTTGCGTGCTTTGCCGGTTCGCGCCGTGTAGGCTTTCGCGAGCAGTCCGCTCAGCAATGCGCCCAGGTTGATCGCGGAGATGTTGATGTGTCCGTGGTCATCACGGGAAACGCCTTCCAAGTATTTCGCGGGCAAGAATTCCGCCAGGCCTTCGGCGACGACGATGGTTCCGTACTCGCGGCCTTCGCGTTCGCGGGCGACCATCATGTCGACCATCTTGTCGATCACCTTGTCCAGCACCATGATCTTGCGTGGTTTGCCGGTTTCCGGATCCACCTCTTCGGCTGCCAAGTCGCCGGCGATGTCTTCGACGCTCATCACCAAACTGCCTTCACCGGCGATCGCCGCGCCATAGGCCAACCAGCCCGCGCTGCGTCCCATCGCTTCGCACAGGAAGTACGCCTTTCCGGCTGCGGCGTCGTAATTCAAGTTGCGAATCTCTTCGGCCAACGTTTCCACGGCGGTGAAGAACCCGAACGTGAAATCGATTCCGCTGTAGTCGTTGTCGATCGTCTTGGGCAGGTGGATGACCGGGAACCGCCGCGCGTCGCCGGGCAGGTTGTCCTGGAACATTTTTAATTTGTTGGCCGTCTTCAGCGTGTCGTCACCGCCGATCGAAATCAACGCGTCGATTTCGAGGGAACACAGGCCTTCGTAAACACGTCGCAGCGGCGCGACCAGTTCGGGGTCTTTCAAGTGCTCGGGGCTGCTGACATGTTTTCCGGGGTTGGTGCGGGCGGTCCCGATCATGATGCCACGACTGCTGCGGGCGTGGGTCAGCGATTCGTGGGTGAAGCGTAAGTAGTCGACGCCTTCTTGCAGCGGGCCTGCGGCGGTGTAATCGGCCAGACGACTGTAGCCGTGCTTGATCCCGAAAACCTGCGAGCCTTCTTCCAGGAATGAAAACGCAGCCGTCGAAATCACCGCGTTGGCAGCCGGCGCGGGGCCTCCGGCAAACAGAATGGCAACGCGTTTGATATCCAGGGTGTGATGGTCTGGCATGGTGTTCATTACTCGACAGGGAAGGGAGGGTTGTTTCTATGCAAAAGGGGCCGACGCAGATTCCATCGATGGGGCGGTTCGGACCGTCAAAGCGGGATTGGGAAGGGAAGTCGTCAGGGGGAGATTTTAGAGATGCCGCGATCAACGCCAAGCCGTTAAGGCGATTCGGCGGCTTTCGACACGACAAACCGGGGTTGAGGGACGGAAAAGTCACCCAGATTACCGCGTTTGAGCCATCCTGCCCCGCTTTCGAGCTGAATTCTCAACGATTGGCGCGTAAAACGCGAAGAATAGGCAAACAAAAAAAAGGGTGCCCCAGCCGATTCGGCTTCTTCGTTGTCGCGTCGCGCTAAAAGCTTGCAGTCCGGCGCCGGATCAATCAAGATCTCCCCTGCCTCGATCACGTCGACCTGCCGATCCGGCCGGGCCGATTGCGTGACGCGGCATCCTTCTCTTTCGCACGGTTGGCACGATCCGGATACTCACGATGACTTGGCACACTCCATCTGGCGACCGGTATCTGGTTGGTGAGGAGGCGGAGTTGGTGCGTGACTCGCTCGCAACCATGGTTCAGGAACTGGCCAGTTGTCGCGAAACCGAGGAAGAGCCGTGGGCGTATGGCGTCACGTTGTTCGATGAATTGACTTGGCAACAGCAACTCGCGGTGCTCGATTTGTTGGCCACCAATCTGTTGCAGGAAACCGACCAGACACTTGAGTTGAGCGGCATCAACGAAGCGGCCGTCGCGGCGGTCTATCAAAATATCATCCAGCAAATCGAGCTTGAGATCGAATTGCATCCGGTCTCGCCGGAGGAATTCCGATGCCGCTGGCGACAAGCCGCATTGGACGCCTTTCTGGAAAACGAAGACGACGACGTGCTACGTCAGGAAGAGCGTTTGCAAGACGCCGACCAGAAATCGGTGTTTGACATCGAGGTGGATTCGCTGGAGGTCGATCGTTGGAGCTGGCTGGTCGAAATGCTGGCCGACCGCGTCCTCTGGGACCGCGATTTCGAAATGGTCAACGTGATGATCGATGCCCCGCCCGAGCGCGCCGCCGCCATGCGTGCCGCCCTCGGGATCCACGCCGGCTATTACACCGCCATCGCCCCCGACCCGACCGACCGTCAAGTCGACTCGTTGTTTGAGTCGCTTGAGCAATTGACCCGGGCGAAACCGAGGTAGTGGCGTAAGCTTCCAGCTTGCGTCCCCTCAGCTGCAAGCTGGAAGCTGACGCCACTGGTTAGTTGATGGCGACGATGTAGCAGATCCAGCTGGGGTCGCTGTCGGCTGCCCCGCAGCGATACCATCCGCCATCGAGTTCCGGATCGTCTTCGTTCTCGCGTTCCCAATAAACGTGGCTCTCCCGAAATCCGGCTTCGGCCAGCATCTCGCGGACTTCGGGAATCGTCCAGAACCGCCAATGGTATTCAAAGGCCCGTTTCAGTTTGCTGCCGTCGGGGAACTTGAATGAGATCGAAAAACTCGCGTCGGCGGTGATCGGGTTGAAGGATTCCTGTTTCCAGTGATAGTCGAACCCTTTCTTGCCTTTTTTGATCGTCCGCTTGTCGGTGTGGTCTTCGTTGAAGCATTCACCGCCGCCCATCATGTCCATGACCATGATGCCCTGATCGTTCAGGTGAGAACGGGCGATCTTGAAGTACTCGACGACTTCGGGGCGGGTTTTAAAGATCCAGAACGAGAAATTCTGGGCGGCCAAGACGTCGGCCGGTTCGGTGTTGCCGTCGCGAACGTCTTGTTCGAGCAGCGTGACGCGTTTCCGCTGAGCCGGTTTTAATTGGGCCAGATTATGATCGCGTCCCCATTGCAGCGTTTCGCTGCAGAAATCGACGCCGACTGCGGTGCGGCGGGGGCTCGACGCGACCCACTTGCAACACACCGCGAAGGTGCCGCAAAAGTCTTCACGAAGCGTCAGAGGTTTGCGTTTATAGGCCTCGCGATAGGCTTGTTCAAAGAATTCAACCTCATGTTCGGGGGTCTGTACCGATTGTTGATAGAGGTCGAACTTGTCCGCCGTCGCCGCCATCGTGGGCGACGACTTGGATTTTGATTTTGCCATGTTGTCAATTCAATGGTGGGATTATCGCCGCGCCAGTCGACGCGAGATCGCCTTGGTCGGCAGCGGCATGATCTCAGCCGGGCCGCTGGGATTGAACAGCGCGTCGTCTCGGGTCTGTTCGTCTTCGGGTTGCTCATAGGTGACCAGGTAGGCGCCGATGATGTCGCCGCCTTTCTCGTAGACCGGCGGCCAGAACTCTTCGCCGCGAATCGCCAACGTCCGGGCCAACAGCCGCGTCGCACGTCCGGAGAATCCGCTGAGCACCATATCGAGTCGACCGAGCGCTTCACGGTAAATGTAGAACACCATTGCGGTGTCCTTGTTCGTGCCGCCGGCAAATTCCCAGGTTCCGTCGTCTTTTTCGTAGTAGAAACCCGGTTCGGGCGCGTCTTCGTTCTTGCTCAACCGCGTGCCCGCCGAAGCGCTGTCGGGTTTGGGGTCGGAATCTCGGTAGCGCAGAAAGAACGGACAGGAACGTGCCGACACATCATCGACGTCGTCTTCGGTCACAAACGGCGTGCAGCCGAACACGTCGGAGAACAGCAGTTCGACGACCGGGTTGCTCTTGATGCTGCCGATGCAGATCATGCCGCGGTCGCCCGTCGCATCGACAAACCCGTCAAAGACTTCGTCCGCCCGCTCTCGCACGTCGGTCGGATCGACCTGGCCCGGACTCCAGACCAGTGTCTGTTGGAATCGGTCGGGCATGGGGACTTCGCGTCCGGATCCTTCGTCGCCGTCCTGCTCCTTGTGCTTGGCGACGCCGCCGAGTGTCGACACGCCACTGAGGACTTCGCCGACCAGAACCGAATCGCTGGCGACCACCGAAGCTCCTTCGGGAGTCGCGTTGGCATCGGTCGCCCGAACCCCCACGATGATTTCAATTTCTTTCCGCCGCGCGATCAGCTCCCAAAAGTTCTCCGGATTGACCGCAAACAGCGCCCCGGGCAATTGGTCCGCGGTCGCATGCCCCTGGTCGATCAAGTAATCGCACAGACGCGACAGGGCATCCAGCGGGATGTACTTGGCCTCATTCTTCAACAGCGAAGCGACTTGGTGACGGTCTAAACCCGTGTGTTCCACAATCGATTTGATGGTCCCCGGACGTTTGCGACGGTCCGGGGTGTGGCCCAACAGTTCAGCCAAGCGAAATGCGTATCTCATAGTCGCGTCTATTTCGAGAGGTTTCAGTGAAAAGGTGGTCAGGCAAGTCGCTCGACCGGTGAACTCATTGCGGGGGGCATTCTCACTTTCCGTGGTAAGCCTCCCCACCCCGCTTGCCAAGACTCGCGTCTCGTGTTGCTGCGGGCAGGTGCGTTAGTTTCGTCGATCAACGAAGGCCCGACTACCCCACAGAAATCGGGACACCAAGTAAGCCGCGATCCCGATCCCAAGGGTGCCCAAACCCACCGTGGCTTGCAACGGAACCCGAATCGCCGTCAATGTCGCGATCCCCAATGTGCCCACGACGTAGATAAACGGCACCCACGGGTAGCCCCAGACCCGAACCGGATGCACGCCGTGGTTGCGAAACAGGAAAACCAGCGACCCACACAGGGCGGCGCAGATCGACAAGGTAAACCCCAAATAGTCCAGTTGTTCACGAAGCGTGCTGATGCAAATCACCACGATCGCCAAGCCGGCTTGGATCCAGATCGTCGGCAGCGATTCGACCGGTCCGGTAATGGTCGCGGCGCCAGTGTGTCCGCCGCGGCGACCGATCAACCAACGCGGCAACAGGCGATCGGCCGCCATTTTTTGATAGACCCTGGGCCCGGTCTGCATCAGGGCCAACACCGATGTTCCCAACCCCGCCAGGATCGCAATTCGCACCAAGGGACTGACCCATGACCCCCAAACCGATCCGCGGGCCTGGATCTGTCGACCGACCGATTCGGCCGCCAACGTCGCCACGTTGGGCTGCCCGGCGACATCAGCCGCCGGCGGGGCGTAGACGAAAATAATGTTCAACAGCAGGTACAGCACCGCCACCGCCACCGTGCCAAACAGCATCGCACGCGGCACATTCCGCGTCGGTTGCTCGATCTCGTCGGTCAGATAAACCGCCGCGTTGAATCCGCTGTAGCTGAGCGAAATCCACGTCAACGCGTTGGCGAACACCAACGCAAACGCCCAGTCGCCGCCTGACGTCGCCTCGGTCCCAGCGTCTACCCCTGCCTCGGACGCAGCAGCGACGTTGGTCCCCTGCCACGTCGAAAGCGTGCTGTAGGCGATCAGCACGAACAGCCCGATCAAAACCAGTTTGGCAATCACCACGCCATTTTGAATGTGCGTCCCACGCTTGAGCCCCAGACTGTGGACGATCGCCGCCAGCAAGACCAACACGATGGCGATCGTTCGATCGGGCAATGAGTCCAGCCATCCAAACCCCGCTCCCCGCGCGAACGATTCAAACGTCGTTGCGGCAAACGCCATCGCGCCGGTGAATCCGGCCAACAGCGAAACCCATCCGGCCATCATGCCGGCAGCGGGATGGATCGCGCGGGCCAGAAACAAGTATTCCCCACCCGATTCGGTGAACTGCTGGGCAAGTGCCCCGTAACACAACGCGCCGCAAATCGCGATCACTCCGCCGATCGCCCAGGCCGCGATCACGTACTGCGGCTCACCCAAGTCACCGAGCGTGAACCCGCTGGTCGTGTAAACCCCGGCGCCGATCATGCTGGCCGCTACGACAGCGGCCGCCGAAGGCGCGTTCATTTTGGGATGCGACAAAGATCTATTCCTATGACGGTCTACGCCAACACCTGGCGGACGACGTCGCCACCTTCAACCCCGGTCAGACGTTGATCGAGTCCCTTGAACGCATAGGTGAATCGATCCGAATCGATTCCCATCAGATGCAAGATCGTGGCATTGAGATCACGGATGTGGACGGGATTCTCGGTCACGTTGTAACTGAATTCATCGGTCGCGCCGTGGACCACGCCGCCTTGGATCCCCGCCCCGGCCAGCCAGACGGAAAAACACTTGGGGTGGTGGTCTCGGCCGTAGTTGGTTTTGGTCAAGCTTCCTTGACAATAGATCGTTCGTCCAAACTCGCCGCCCCATACCACCAGCGTGTCATCGATCATGCCGCGTTGGCGAAGGTCTTTCAGCAGTGCCGAACAGGGGCGGTCGATGTCTTTGCACTGATTGGGCAAATCCTTGGGCAGGTTGCCGTGTTGGTCCCAGCCACGATGAAAGATCTGGGTGAAACGCACGCCGCGTTCGGCCATTCGGCGAGCCATCAAGCAGCAATTGGCAAACGTTCCCGGCGTGGTCACGTCATCACCGTACATGTCCAAGATGTACTTCGGCTCGTCGCTGATGTTGGCCAGATCCGGCACACTGGTCTGCATCCGGAACGCCATCTCGTACTGTGCGATGCGGGCGTCGGTTTCCGGGTCGCCGATCGATTCGGCGGTGACTCGATTCAAACGCGCCAACGAGTCCAGCATCTCGCGACGCAGTTTCGAATCGACGCCCTTGGGGTTGGACAGATACAAGACCGGATCACCAGCGCTGCGCAGCGCCACGCCTTGATACTTGCTGGGCAAGAAACCGCTTCCCCAAAGCCGGTTGTAGAGCGCTTGGGCCTCTTTCCGTCCGGTCCACGATGCAGTCATGACCAGGAAGTCGGGCAGATTTTCGTTTTCGGTTCCCAGGCCGTAGCTGAGCCAAGACCCCAAACTGGCTTTGCCCGGCAACTGGTCGCCGGTGCAAATGTAGGTGATCGCGGGGTCATGATTGATCGCTTCGGTGTGCATCGATTTGATCAACGCGATTTCGTCGACGTGTTTCGCCGTGTGTGGCAACAACTCGCTGACCATCGTTCCGTTTTCACCGTGCGGCGAAAAGTTGTAGATGCTCGGCGCGATCGGAAATCGAGCTTGCCCGCTGGTCATCGTCGTCAACCGCTGACCCTGGCGAATGGAATCCGGCAGGTCCTTGTCGAACCAGTCGGCCATGGTCGGCTTGTGGTCCCACAGATCCATCTGGCTGGGTGCCCCCGACATAAACAAATAGATCGCCCGTTTCGCTTTGGGTTCGTGGTGCGGCAATTCGGGCAGTCCGCCCTTGGCCGTCTCGGACCGATAATCCGATACCCTGGGCGCGGCTTCGGCGCGGGTGTCCAACGACGCCAACGCCGCGGCGCCCAATCCCGCCGCGGATTGCGAGAACAGCGAACGTCGATTCAAGCGGATCAATCGTTGCTTAGCATTCATCGTTCAGTTCTCCTACTTGCTGACCACTTCGTCCAAGTTCAACAGCGTGCTGGCGATCATCATCCAGGCCGCATGCTCACTCGGTTCGATCTTGTCGAATTTAATTTCGTCGACCGACAACAGATCCGCCGCAGCGGACGTGTCGTCGCGGTAGTGTTTTTGCACCTTGTCCAGCAGCGAAACCAACTCGTGGACTTCCGCGGCGACAGGTTTTCGGGCGGTCACCGTTTCGAACAACCAAGCCAACTTGTCCGACGGATCCTCCAGATCACACTCGACGTGGGCGCGAACCGCCAAGTGCTTTGCCGCCTGCAAGTATTGATGCTCGTTCATCAGCAACAAGGCTTGCAGCGGCGTGTTGGTCCGTTCCCGCCGCGCCGTGCACGACTCGCGACTGGGCGCATCGAAGGTGGACATCTGCGGCGGGGCACTGGTGCGTTTCCAGAAGATGTAAACACTGCGGCGAAGCTGTTTCTCCAGTTCCGCGTCCGCTTTGAAATTCGCGGTGTTGCTCCGCGTGTAACCGACGGCGTACCACAGCCCAGACGGTTGCGGCGGTTTGACGCTCGGACCGCCCAGTCGCGGATTCAACAGTCCTGCCAACGCCAAGGCCTGATCACGAAGCACTTCGGCGTCCAGGCGATGCCGTGGACCGCGTGCCAGAAATCGATTCTCCGGATCGATCGCAAGATTCTCCGGACTGACCGCGGCGTCACGTCGGTAGGCGCGACTGGTCACCATCAATTTGACCAGCCGCTTGGTGTCCCAACCGCTTTCGATGAAATCGACCGCCAGGTAATCGAGTAGCTCGGGATGACTGGGCGGCTGACCCTGGCTGCCGAAATCTTCACTGGACTTGACCAATCCGCTGCCGAAGATCGATTGCCAGAAACGATTCACCGCGACACGCGACGTCAACGGGTGCTCCGGCGTGACCAGCCACGTGGCTAAACCCAATCGGTCGCGCGGCAGGTCGTCGGCCATCGGCGGCAGAAACTCGGGGACACGTCGCGAGACGGTATCGCCCGGTTGATCATACTGGCCTCGGACCAGCACCTTGGCTTCACGCGGTTGGTCCAGTTCCTTCCAAACCAATGTCGTCGCGATCTGGCCTTCCAGCTTTTCTTTCTCCGCTTCGGCGCCCTTGACCATGTCTTGCAGCACCAACCAATCCGGGTGCGTGCATTGGACTTCACGATAGTAGGCACGTAGCGATGCCGCTTGCTCCGGTGTTCGTTCACTCGGTTTCTGAGACGAGAGTTCCACGATTCCCTTTGGCAGCGGGATCGCAGCGGACCGATAGGCGTAGGCGAACTGCGCGGTGCGACCGAGCGAGACGGTCTTGATGTACAAGTCGTTGTGCCCTTTCTTCAACTCCAACGTGTACGTCTTGGCCAGCGGGTTGATCGGACCGGTGCGTTCGGACTGCGCAATCCGTTTCTTGTTCAAGAACACGACGTGACTGTCGCTGGTCCCCAGTAGCAGATCGATCGACTGTTTCTTGGGCGATTGCAACGTTTGGTGGATTAAGTTGACTGCGACGCTCTCGCCGGCAACGGGCAAGGTATGAATCGCAACCGGGGTCCAATCGTTCCGCAATTCCCAGCCGTACGTTTTGTCTTCGTATTGAAAAGTTTCCTCGGCTTTGAAGTCCTCTTGTTGGGAACCGAAACTGCGGTAGATGCCCGGGTTGGAACTTTCCACGGGGAACGGGCCGACGCTATGAAGATCACCGACGGTGATCTGGTCCTTGATCGGAACCGAGACTGCGGCTTCGGACAACTGGAAGCGGACGGCATAGAACTGATGCTTGGCAAACTGTGACAGGTACTCCAGCCGAATTCGAATCTGGTCGTGGCCGCGTTCGATTCGCTCGGCCAGGTCGGCAATGGCGAACGACGCGTTGCGGCCTCCGGTTTGTTGGTGCCCGGCGATCGCCCAGCCCTCGGTCGCATGTCGGTTTCCGTCGATCGCCAGGCCGACCGCAAAATTGCCGTCCTGCTGTTCGATGTCAGCCAGCGCCGAGCGAATCGGCAAGGGGTCCCATTCGGCCTCGCTCTCCGACGATCGTTGCCGTGTTTCCACTTCGATCTCCGTCAGCACGGCGTTGCCGTTGGGCGAGACGCCCGCGCGATCGGTCTTGGGATCGGGGGAGACTTCCAATTGCAGCGATTGCCAATGACCGCCGGCCAAGGACGGGGCCAGCGGGGCGGTGATGGTTTGCACGTCTCGGTCGGCAACGGTGTCACCGACACGAACGTTGCCGTCGGCTTCGATCACCAACTCAGTGCCGAATTTGGAGTCCACTGCGCTCGGAGAGAGCAATTCGATTCGGGGGGAAAGTTCGTCCTCGTCCTTCCCGCTCAAGCCGGCTTCCCAAATCCGCTGGGCGGCATCGACCGATTCGATCGGCTCACGCATTTCGCGACGCAGTTCCGCGATCTGCTGGTCCAACGCGGCAAGTTCCGCGGACTGTGCGTCATTCGGCACGCGGATGACGGGCGCCGGATCCTTTTTGTTTTCGTCCAACGCCCTTCCGTCCAGGCTGTTGAAGAACGCGAACAGCGAGTAGTACTCTTTCTGGGAAATCGGATCGAACTTGTGATCGTGACAGACCGCGCACTGCGTGGTCATTCCCAGGAAGACGGTTCCGAACGCATCGGTGCGGTCGATCACGTTGCGGGCGAACACCTCGTCATAAATCGATCCGCCCTCGTTTGTGGTGACGTTCAATCGGTTGAATCCGCTGGCGATTTTCTGTGACAGCGTCGCATCGGGTAGCAAGTCGCCGGCCAATTGCTCGGTCACGAATTGATCAAACGGCATGTTTTGGTTGAACGCATCGATGACCCAATCGCGATACGGCCACATCTCGCGATAGTTGTCCAAGTGCAAGCCGTGGGTGTCGGCGTAACGGACCAGGTCCAACCAATAGCGTCCGAAATGTTGGCCGAAGGCGGGCGAGGCGAGCAGTTCGTCGACCAATCGATCGATGTCCAGTTTGCCTGCGGCGAGTCGATCGATCTGGTCACGCGTCGGCGGCAAACCCGTCAAATCCAAACACAGTCGTCGCATCAACGTCGCATCATCGGCGAGGCCGCCCAGCGTGAGACCTTTCGCAACAGCTTTGGCGTCGATGAAATGATCGATCGGGTGCGACGCAGTGGGCGGGACATCGACTTTGACGGGGGGCTCGTACGCCCAATGGCCACGATACTCCGCTCCGCCAGCCACCCACGCTTCGAGCGTTTTTTTCTGTGCTTCGGTGAGGGGTTTGTTGAAGGCCGGGGGAGGCATCAACACGTCGTCGTCATCGCTCCGCAACCGCAAAACGAGTTCACTTTCGTCGACCGCGCCGGCTTGGACCACCGACAAGATTCCGTCGGCAGTGTCAAGCCTCAAGTCTGCCTGTCGCTCATGTTCATCGGGTCCATGACAGGCGAAACAATGGTCCGACAGGATCGGCCGGACATCGCGAGAAAAATCGGGAGCAGAATCGGCTGGAGATTCGCCCCGCACAAACGGCGATCCGCAAAGGGCCAGGACCGCCGCGGCGAAAAAGAATCGAATCGGCATCGGAGGGACACAAGGCGGGAAAGAAACGAAGGATTCACAAGTATACTCGATCAACCGAGAATGGGCCGCCACCGTTTCATCGATCTCTCAAGGCCGTCGTCAGCTCGATCAGATTCCTCGGATTTTGCCCCAGATCACCTTTGCCCACCCGCGATTGACTGGTGGCGTTGACGATCACGCTTTGGTTGGTGGCATCTTGCCCGGCGGGATGGGCGGTGAGTTCGACTTCGATGTCGTCGACGAATTTCATCACCGGCGTCGTGCGGGTCAATTGAATCCGCCGCCGGTCACCACCGGCTTGTTCCTCGGACACCCAATCCCACTTGGAATTCGTCTCGGTCCATTGTCGAATGCGATCCGCGGCGTCTTGGACACTGCCGTCGAGTTCGACCGGCCGAAGCTCCGGACGCGGGGCAGCGGGATCCAGGGCCGCTCGGTTTTGCGTCCAGTCACGTCCCCAATCGTCGATCCGCAGCACCACCGAACCGATGATCGCGACCGTGATGGCGAGCGCGACGCCCAGAGTGATCCATCCCATCATTTTGCTTTTCCGCATCTTGGTTTAGGGGTTCCCTTGTCGCCTGATCGTTCGGACAATTCGCCACACGCTCCCCAACTCGCACCCATTGCATTGCGTTATGGCTCATACGCCTTCGATGTTCCAATCCCAAGAAGACGACTTCTTGGAAGACGCCAAACCGCTAGCGGCGCGGATGCGTCCGACGTCGCTGAAAGAATACGTCGGTCAGCAGCACATTCTAGGGCCAGGGAAACTGCTGCGACGGATGGTCGATGCCGGGCGGTTGGGGTCGGTCATCTTGTCCGGACCACCCGGAACGGGCAAGACGACGCTGGCGCATCTGCTGGCCCAGGAAACCGGCAGCCGCTGCCGCCGGCTGAGTGCGGTCACCGGAGGGGTCAAGGAGGTGCGTGAAGCGTTGGCGTGGGCCACCGACTTGGTCGCCAGCGGTGAGCCCCGGCCGGTGTTGTTTATCGACGAGATTCATCGCTTTAGCAAAAGCCAGCAGGACGCGTTGCTGCCGGACGTCGAAGCCGGCATCGTTTCGCTGATCGGTGCGACGACCAGCAACCCCTATTTCGCCGTCAACGGGGCGCTGATCAGCCGCAGCCAGGTGTTCCAATTGGAAACGCTCTCCCCGACGGAGATCACCGAGTTGCTCCATCGGGCGCTGGCCGACGGCGAACGCGGGCTGGCGGCAACGGGAGCACGCGCCGACGACGAAGCGATCGCGTTCCTGGCGGATGTTTGCGAAGGCGACGCGCGACGGGCGCTCACGGCACTCGAAATCGCTGTCTCCAGCTCGCCGCAGCAGCCCCCCCTGGTCACCCGCGACGCGGCAGCCGAATCGATCGGCACCCGGATCGCAGGCTACGACGGCACCGGCGATGATCACTATGACCTGATCAGCGCCATGATCAAAAGCATCCGTGGCAGCGACGCCGACGCCGCAATCTATTGGCTCGCGCGGATGCTCGAAGGCGGCGAAGACCTGCGTTTCCTCTGTCGACGTCTGGTCATCCTGGCCAGCGAAGATGTCGGCAATGCCGACCCGGCCGCGCTGCCGATGGCGGTCGCTTGCATGCAGGCCTGTGAATGGGTCGGATTGCCGGAAAGCGAATACATGCTGTCCCAGACGGTGGCCTATTTGGCGCTGGCTCCCAAAAGCAACGCCGCCACGGTGGCCATCGGCGCGGCCCGCAAAGACGTTCGCGATCAAAAAATTGTCCCCGTGCCCCGACACCTGCGCGATTCGCATTCCGCCTCGGCCGAGCGTGAAGGTCGCGGCGAAGGGTATCTCTACAGCCACGACAGCCCCCACGGAATCGCAGCCCAAGAGTACTTGGGTGTCGATCGTTGTTACTACCAGCCGGTCGACCGAGGGTTTGAACGCGAACTGCGTGAGCGGAAGGCGTGGATCAGCAAGCGGTTGAAACCCTAGTGTTGAGCCTTGAGGCGATTCAGCCATCGTTGGTGTCTAGCCTTTAGGCGATTCCTTTTCGCTGCTACGCAGCGAAAAGGGGCGGCTGAAGCCTGCACACCAACACTCATGCTTGTGCGATTCAGCCATCGTTGGTGTCTAGCCTTTAGAGACCGTCCAGCTTAGGTGGCGGGCTTTGGCCCGCGTTTTTCGAGGTTGTACAGGGTCAGGGTGTTCTGCGCAACCGCGAGGAGTCCCACCTCGGGGCGCACTCGGTGCAGGCCACGTCCGTTTTGGGGCTCCTGATTGCGATGTAATTTTCCATCAGCGAACCGCCGTTCGATTACTTGGCCACGTAGTCGACCGCTCCGTTTGCCTTGCTCGCTCTCCATTTTCGTTTTTTGGGCATCAAGAACTCCTTGCTGACTTTGGCGAGCAACTGTGCGCCGCTTTGACTTGCCACCGATGCACCGAAAAGCAAGCGGGCAAGCCGAGCAGACCGAAGCAGATTGCTCAAAACGCAATTCACCAACGGTGCGACCACATGCACGCGGAACTTGGACCTCTTTGACGAATCTCATCTCATTTCCATTGGGACAAGTCATCGTGCGTGTGGATTCGTCGAAGCAAAAGTCTTTCGATGGAATCTGGATCTCACCGTTAGGAAGCTTGCGGGATGCTGCCGTGTTGTTCGGAACCGGAGCGAACAGATCGATGTTCTCGTTGGTGCAGTCTTGAAGATCGAGTATTGAACAGTATCCCGAGTCAGCATGGACCTTACGAAGTCGCCCAGCGGTCATTGCTTTTGTCTTCTGAATCATCGGAACTAACGTTCCATTGTCGTTGTTCTGCGCCCAAACCCCATAAGCGACAATCACGTCACTGGCACAGTCCGTCATGTACTGAACATTGTAAAGTGGACGAACCACCTTTTTTTTGTCTTTGCCAATCACGGCGTCGATATCAGCGGGGCTGATGACCATTCGCGACTCATCTTTCCGGTAGCGGCTGGGTTTGAGTCGATTTTTCCCAATATTTTCGAGCATTCGACGTTTCGCATCGGCAAGCCGACGGCGCTGGTCTTGGCGACCAACGGGCGTTTTGCCTACCCAATTCGGAATGGCTTTGACGCGTTTCGAAGAAGCTGTTTGATCGGGATCGTCGAGCTCTCGGATGATGCGTTTGAGCTTCGCTAGGCGACGATTGATTTGTTTGAGATTGAAGATTTTGTGACGCGAAGCGGCGGCGGCTGTAAAGGTACCGTCGATCGAACATTCGTGTGGATCGATCAGTTCCTTGTTGATCGCGTCGGTGACAAGAGATTGATGAACGTCATCAATAAACTTCCCGCATCGATCTCGGAAATCGTACCAGGCGGTACGTGAAGGACAGACGCCGTTGCCAACGAACTTACACTGATCGCGAGTGCTGGCATCCGAGTGCCATGCCGCCGGTGAAGTGACGCCTTTAAGAGTCTCGACCAAGGCAATGGCAAGCAAACATTCAGGGCGAAATGGCTTCGATCCAGTGCCGCGATACGCCGCGTGAAGCGAGTCAATATCGACTACGGCGATGGTTCTTAAAACCGCTTGGACATGGTTATCGTCAGCGAATCTCTCTCGGAGTTTTTCCCATTTCGGGTCTCCCGGACCGAGCGGATTCTCGCGGAATGCTATTTTTTTGAACGCGAATCATGGCTATCCTTGCCAATGGCCTGTCGTTTGGAGAAGAAAGCACTCGCACATTTAGTGCGAATCTCCTATAGCGGCGAGGCCATTTTTTTTGCCAGCAAATATCGCTCGTAAGCTGGACGGTCTCTTTAGGCGATTCGCTGTCGCTGCTACGCAGCGAAACGGGGCGGCTGAAGCCTGCACACCAACACTCATGCTCGTGCGCTGGCGATTCACGGTTTGGTTTGCCGACCGGGGTGACCTGGTAGCGGTTGTTCCCGATGCGCCGGCGAAACGCTCTGGGACACCCTCGGCCGCATGGGATTGCGTTCGAATTTCCGCCGGGCGAGATGCATCTGGCACCTATGGTTGGGAACCCGTTGTCACTTGTTTGCACCGAACAAACTCTCGGCGATCACCGCCGAGCGACAAACGCCCGCTTCCTTCGTGTTTCCGATGAACTTACTGGCTCTCCTGTTCGCACTCGCCGTCGTCGTCTGGCTGGTCCCGCTCATCAAAGACGGGCGTCTGGCCAGCATGCTGACGCTGCTGTTGTTGACCGGGACCGTGTTCGGACCTCCCTTCCTGGCCTTCGACGGGCCGATCCAGATCAGCTTGGACCGCATGCTGTGGGCGTTCCTGATCGGTTTGGCCGCCGTCCAGTGGCGACTCGGCAAACTGAAACTGTCGCCGGTCAATCGCGTCGATGTCTGCTTGTTGGTGTTCGTCGTCTACCTGTTCCAACGTAGCCGCGGTGGTGACCTGAGCGAGACGCTGGTCGATCCGACCGCCCGCTGGCTGTTTTATATCTTCATGCCGATCGCCGTTTACTGCGTCGCGCGGGTCACGCCGTTCCGCCGAAGCGACTTGTGGTGGTTGCTGCACGCGCTGATCGGATTGGGGGTCTATCTTTCCTTCACCGCGGTTTGTGAAGTCAAAGGGTGGCACGCCTTTGTGTATCCCAAACACATCCTCGACCCGGACGTTTGGATGTTTCTCGGCCGCGGTCGCGGACCGTTGTTAAACCCAGCGGGCAATGGATTCATCATCGGCGTCGCCATGGCCGCGGTCGCCGCCTGCTTCATCGGCAGCGATCGCCGGACCAAAGCGATCTACGCCGCGATCGGCGTGATCCTGTTGGTCGGCGGGTACGCGACGCTGACACGCAGTTGCTGGTTGGGGGTCGCCGGCGCGGTGGCAATTGTGGCAATGGTCCACAGTCCCCGTTGGGTGCGAGTGATCGGATTGGCCGCCATCGTGCTATTGGCCGGGGCGATGGCGATGGGTTTGAAAGAACAACTGATGGCATTCAAGCGTGACAAAGCGCTCTCCGCCGCCGATGCCGCCAAGTCGATTGAGCTTCGCCCCCTTTTGGCCACCGTCGCGTGGGAGATGTTTAAAGACAAACCGTTGACCGGTCACGGATACGGACAGTACTTCCAACGTCACGATGCGTACCACACGATTCGGGATTATGGTCTGCCGTTGGAACGCGTTCGATCCTACAGCCACCACAATGTCTTTCTGGCGTTCCTGGTCGATTCGGGCCTGATCGGATTGGGACTGTTCCTGGTGGTCCTCGTGACGCTGGCCGGCTACGGATGGCGGATGGCCACCGATGGTTCCTTGCCACTGGACCGGCGCCGGGTCGGACTCCTGACGGTCGGGATTCTGGCCTGCTACTTTCCCAACGCCATGTTCCACAACATGACCATCATCCCGATGGTGCAGGTCTTCTTGCTGGGAATCGGCGGCGTGGTCGTCGCGGTCTACGAAAACGGTTTCGTCAAAGACGAAGCGGAGGCAAAGCGGGCACTGGCTCCCACCAACGCAATTGGACACCGCGGCTGGGTGGGGAGGTAGGAAAATTTTGCAGGCAGGAAGATTCGCTTCGTTCAATGGAGGGTGTTTTTCACAATTTTCCTACCCCCGAAATCTTCTTACCCGATCCGCCGAAAAGCGACCGCGGATCAACCTCCCTCGGCTTCGCTCAGCACGGCCATGAACGCTTTTTGGCTGATCTCGACGTTGCCGACCGCCTTCATGCGTTTCTTGCCTTCTTTCTGTTTCTGCAACAGCTTGCGTTTCCGCGTGATGTCACCGCCGTAGCATTTGGCCGTCACATTCTTTCGCATCGCCGGGACGGTTTCTCGGGCGATGACGCGACTGCCGACGGCGGCTTGGACCGCGACTTCGAACATGTGCCGGTCGATTTCGCTTTTCAGCTTCTTGGCGACCGCGCGTCCGCGTCGGTCGGCATCGGCCCGGTTGCAAACGATGCTTAACGCGTCGACCCGGTTGCCGTTGACCAAAAAGTCCAAGCGGCACAAATCGGCGGCTTCGTAACCGACCATCTCGTAGTCCAACGTTCCGTAGCCGCGGGTGCAGCTTTTGATTTTATCGTGCAGGTCATAGACGACTTCGGCCAACGGGATGTCGTAGGTCAACATCGCCCGCTGGGCACCCAGGTATTCTTGAGACTTCTGAATGCCGCGTCGTTCTTGACACAGTTTCATCACCGCACCGATGAAGTCGGTCGGGACGATGATGTTGCATCGCACGATGGGCTGACGAAACTCTTCGATGTCGCCCGGATCCGGGACGTCTTGCGGTTTGTGCACCGTCTTCGTCTCGCCACGCTTGTTGACGATCTCGTAGGTGACGTTGGGCGCGGTTTGCACCAGGTCGATGTCCGATTCGTTCTCCAACCGTTGCTGGATGATCTCCATGTGCAACAGCCCCAGGAATCCGCAGCGGAATCCGAACCCCAGCGCGTCACTGGTCTCGGGCTCGAATTCGAAACTGGGATCATTGACCGCCAACCGCTCCAAGGCGTCGCGGAGGTCACTGAAGTTCTGTCCGTCGCTGGGGAATAGCCCGCAGTAAACCATCCGCTTGGGACGGGCGTAGCCCGGCAGTGCCGGGGCGGGGTTGTCGCCGGCGATGCTGACGGTGTCCCCGATGTGCACGTCACCGATGCTTTTGATGTTGCAGATCAGATAGCCGACTTGGCCGGCCACCAATTCGTCGCGAGCGACACGCTGGGGCGCGAACTGGCCCAATTCGACGACTTCATGAGCCGTTCCGGCGCGGAGGAATTTGATCTTCTGTCCCTTGCGTACCGTTCCCTGCATCACGCGAACGTAAGTGATCGCGCCGCGGTAGTCGTCGTAGTTGGAATCAAAGACCATCGCTTGCAGGGTTGCTTGCGGGTCACCGGTCGGGGCGGGAATCCGATCGACGATCGCATCGACCAGCGCCGCGACACCTTCGCCGGTCTTGGCACTGACCCGAACGCAGTCGTCCGGATCGGTTCCCAGCGAGTGCATCATCTCTTCGGCCACTTCGTCCGGCCGCGCGTGCGTCAGATCAATTTTGTTGATGACCGGGATGATGTGCAGGTCATGCTCCATCGCTGCGTAGGCATTGGCGACTGTCTGAGCCTCCACTCCCTGAAAGGCGTCGACCAACAGCAAGGCGCCTTCGCAACAGGCCAACGATCGCGACACTTCGTATTGAAAGTCGACGTGGCCGGGCGTGTCGATCAAGTTCAATTCATAGTCCACGTTCCCGCGTTTGTAGCGCATCGCGACCGCGCGGGCTTTGATGGTGATGCCTCGCTGACGTTCCAGTTCCAGATCGTCCAGCAATTGCTCTTTCATCTGTCGTGTGCTGACCGTCCCCGTCTCCTCGAGCAGTCGGTCGGCGAGCGTGCTCTTGCCGTGATCGATGTGGGCGATGATGCAGAAGTTTCGAATCTGTTTGGTCATGATTGTTTCATTGCTTGTTTTCGCGCGTACCCGGCCAATCCGAGGTATCCCGCGTCGGCACCCAAGTTCGCGAATGCGATGGAGGTGCCGTCAAATACATTTTCAAACGTCCGGCTTTTGAATTCTTCGATAATGCCGGACAAAAACCGTTCTCCGATCGGGCAACCGCTGCCGCCAAAGTTCATCGCGCCGCCCAGCGTTACCACGCCGGGGTCCAGTGCGTGCACCAATGACGTGATCCCGATCCCCAGCCATTGTGCCGTTTCGTCCACGATTTCAAGTGCCACGGCGTCTCCTTCATCGGCCGCCTCGTAAACCTTTTTCGCCGTCAATTCGCTGTTGCTGCCCCCCAGTAGGCCACTGAGCGAACTCTCGGCGCCCGCGGTCAACCGTTCGCGGGTGCGGTCCACCACGGCGCTGGCGCTGGCATAGGCCTCCAGTTGCCCGCGGCCCCCGCCCCAGACACACAACCGTGCTTTCGGCGACGGATCCACCAGGATGTGCCCACATTCGCTGCCGAAACTGTTCACTCCGTTGACCAACTCGCCGTCCACGATGATTCCTCCGCCGACGCCCGTGCCCAGGGTCAACAGAATCATCGAGTTCGAATCCCGTCCCGTCCCGATCCAAAATTCCCCAAATGCTGCCGCGTTGGCGTCGTTCAAGAACGAAATCGGACGTCCGAGCAACGCCTTGAGTGCATCAACAATTGCAAATCCCCACCAGGAAGGCAATTGCGGCGGGGCGACCAAAAGTCCGTTGGCAAGGTCCATCGGCCCGGGGGCGCCCAAGCCGATGTGTGGAACCTGTCCGACGACACCCAAACGGCTCTCGACCTCCGAGACCACGTCGGCGATTCGTTGCATCGCCGCCGGAGCTCCCTCGCCCTCACGGGTCGGGATTTTCTCATAAGCGACCGTGTAGCCCTGTTCATCGACCAAACCGAGTTTGATCCCGGTGCCGCCAATGTCGATGCCCCAATAGTACGGTGCACTCGACTGCTCAATGGGGTGGATTTGAGACGACGTGACGGGCGCCGGGTCGCTGGAAAGACTCATAGTTGCGTTTTGGGGTGAGAAACGGTCCGACGCATCGCCCCTAGGGTTTCCAGTGGGTTACGGTTGTCGCCGGTTGATCGCGGCGGCCGCTTCATCGCGACCGCCAGGTAATTGGGTATGCCCGTGGGGTGGGACTAACAGTTGATTGGATCTGACAGTTGATTGGATCTGACAGGGCGGAGTATAGAAACGGTCCGCTATAGTCACAACGAGCGTTTTCCTACAGTTTCCCCCCAATCCGTACCCCCCCCATGAAAGTTGTGTATTTGACCGCTGGAGCTGCAGGAATGTTTTGCGGCAGTTGCATGCACGACAATGCGATTGCCCGGGCATTGGCCTCCATCGACGTCGAGTGCATTCTGCAGCCGGTGTACACGCCGATTCGGACGGACGAAGAAAGTGTTGCCGTTGGGAAGGTGTTTCTTGGCGGCATTCACGTCTATTTGTTGCAACAGATGCCCTGGTTGCGGTTCCTGCCCCGCCCGGTCCGCGGCCTGTTGGATGCTCCCATGCTGGTCCGCTGGGCGACGCGGCGTGCCGGCGGCGTCGATCCGGCCAAACTCGGCGAGCTGTCTGTTTCGATGTTGCGCGGAGCCGACGGCCGCCAAGCCGAAGAATTCAATCGTTTGACCGACTGGATCACCACGGAGCTTAAACCCGACGCCGTCGTGCTGACGAATCTTTTGATCGGCGGAGGACTGCCGCAACTGCGTGAGCGGTTGCCCGACGCCAAGTTGATCGTGGTGCTGCAGGGCGATGACATCTTTCTCGATCATCTCCCCCAAGCGGCCCGCAGTGCGGCGATCGAACTTTGCACCCACCTGGTCCGGTACGTGGATTACTTCTGTGTCCACAGCCAGTTCTACGCCCAAAAAATGGGCGCGCTGTTCGAGATTCCCGACGAGAAACTGGTCATCACGCCGCTCTCGATCGATCCGGCACCGTTTAGGACGAGCGATCGACCCAACGAACCGTCCGCAGGCGAATTTCGTTTGGGATACCTGGCCCGCATCGCACCGGAGAAAGGATTGCATCGCTTGGTCGAAGCCTTTGAACGCATCGCCGCCGACGACCCGACCATCACATTGCACGCGGCCGGTTGGCTGGGCAACGGAAACGAACCCTACCTGCGCTCGCTCCAAAAACGTTTACAGGATGCGGGACTGGCCGACCGGTTCACCTATCACGGCAGCCCCGATTTGGCCGGCAAGGTGCGTTTCCTGCAAAGCATCGATCTGTTGAGCGTGCCCACCGAATACGAAGACCCCAAAGGATTGTTTGTGTTGGAGTCTTTGGCGGCCGGAACACCGGTCGTGATGCCCGACCACGGTGCCTTCGGTGAATTGGTTCGTTCCACCGGCGGCGGTGTGTTGGTCGCCCCGGACAGCATCGATGCCCTCTGCGCCGCGATCGAAGAACTGAAAGCGGATCCGAGCCGACGACGCGCGCTGGCCGAAGCCGGCCGGCGCGGCGTCGACGAAAAACATTCCATCGCCACCGCCGCCAAGGAGTTGGCGGATTTGATCAAGCGGTAACCACGGGGCTCGGAGGCAATCCCGCTAAATCGTCAAGAGTCACCGCCGTGGCGTCGCGGTCGTGAAAGGAGCAGACACGAAGGACAATCCGCCCTACGCCGCATCACGCCGCGCGACGTACCGTGGCGACGGCCCGTTGAAAGTCGTCTTGCAACAAGGACCTTCGCCGCCGGAATGGGGTTAGGACTCGGCTGGCTTTGTCTCTCAAGATCTGGGTGACCCACAGCGGGTTGATCTTTGATTGACTCATCAGGTGTATCCCGCGATAGGAAACCAGTTGACGCCCATAGTGCGCCGCGACGGTCTGCAACGCCCGCTTGGACCACAGACTGATGTGTTGGCCGCCGTCCAAGACGTAGTACCACCACTGATCGGGTTGCGGGGCGGGATCGGGAACCGGCTCGGTGGAGATCAGCCAGTGATCGGCCGTCGCATCCATCCGTTGCAATTCCCTGTGCGGATTTTCAAAGTGTTCAAAAACCTCAAACGCTGTCAAAAAATCAAATCCGTTGGCAGACGATTCGGCTTCCAACCCCGCGGCAAACAGGTTTTGACAGTACGGGTCACGATGCAGAAAATGGTGTCCGCGGTCACGCATCATTCGCGTGAACATCCCGTAGCCGCCGCCATAGTCCAGGCAATGAAAGGCCTTGGGATAAATGAATCGCAGCAGCAGATCGGTGATCCGAGCGAACCGTTCGTTGCGTGCGATCAGTCCGACATCGGAAGCAATGATGGCATCGCCGTAGGCCTCTTCCAACCAATACGGTTTTTCGGTCTGAATGAAGTGGCAATCCCGACAGCGGAAGTATTCAATTTCGTATTTGCCCAAAATCGTCGCGTGGGCGAACGAATCGGCATTGTGGCGACATACCAGACAGTCCATCGTCATTGTTTCTTTTGCAGACCGGTGAAAAGGAATTGCGGATGAGAGTCGAGCTAGACCGCACACAACAATCGGTCGCGGGACGGTTTGGCGTTCTCCACCAATCCTCGATAGACCGCGGCCGTGCGCTGTGCCGTGGTCTGCCAGGTGAAACTCGCCGCCCGCTGTCGCGCCGCCTGCACGATCTCCTGCTGCATCGGCAACGCATCGGTCAGCGCCGAACGCATCATCTGGGCAACCATTTCGACATCGTCGGGATCAAAGTAGTACCCGCACTCGCCGACCACTTCACGCATCACCGGCAGATCGGAAACCATCACGGGGGTACCCGCTGACATCGCTTCGAGCGACGGCAACCCGAACCCTTCGGCGCGGGACGGAAACAAGAATCCACGGGAATGCTCGTACAGCGTCCGCAACAACGCATCGGGAACATTCGGCATCAAAATGGCCGAGCCGTCATCCCGCCACTCCAGCTGCGCCGCCTCGCGACGTTTCATCGGCGGTCCGACCACGACCAGTTTAGCTTCCTCGGGCAACGTGCCGCGCAATCGTTTCCACGCGTTCCAAACGACTTCAAAGTTCTTGTAACTGTTGCGACGACCGACGAACAACACGTAAGGCTTGTCCGTCAAGACATCCGGCAGCGGCGCGGGCGTGATGTCCGACAGAGAGGTCCCGAGCGGAATCACCGATGCCTTGCCGCGACAATCGGGAAAGCGATCACACAGCTCATCGTGGGTCGCCTGGGAAATGCAAATCAGATGATCCGCCGCCGCAATCGCATCGTATTTCAGGGCGATGTGTTTGCCGGTCGGATCGAGCGACGGAACGGCCTCGTGCACAAAGTCCAGAATCGTCGCGACCAGCGGACGGTTGCCCCGCCGAATCGCCCGCCGACACAAGCCGCTGTAGTACGTCCAATGCTCCACGTCGGCGTCGATGGCGTCGAATTGCTGGGTGATTTGACGCTGCATGCGATCACGCGTCAGTTTTCTCAGCCAGGAAACCGATGGCTCCGTTTGCACCCCGTGATAGCGCAATTGTGGGTTGCAAAGTTCAGGCTCGTCAGCGGCCGGACCGACCACCGCCGGCTGGCAATCGGTTGGCAAGTGGTGGATCAGCTCGCTGAAGTAACGGGCCACACCGCCCCAACGCAGGATCTGGAAGATCGCGCCTTCGTATAAAACTCTCATTTTGGATCACACTCGCAAACCTATTGCCCAATCGAACCGCAACCGCCCGAATCCATCAACCGACGGTCTGTACCAAATTCTGGCCGTCGCTGAAAAGAGAGTTTGTGAAACTCCTAAATTCGGCCGCGGCGGCGTGATCGGCGATCCCCCGGACGCTGCCGACGATCGGTGTTTCGTATCTGAAAGAACTTCAACACCTGTTCGCGATGTTCGGGACCGAACGCCATCACCAACAGATACTCCATCAACCGTTCGCTGTCCTTCATCACAAACGCTTCGCCACCGCCGGCCTGGGCGATCAAATAGAACTCGGGCATTGGTGTGGCACTGCGGCACGTCACGGTGTAAACGCGTCCCTTGTCATAGCCGTGGAACTCCTTGGCCAGGTCCAGACAGGTTTGCACGTCGGACCGATGCGGCGGCGCGTCTCCAAAGACCAGCATCACCTTCTGAGCTTGTGGGCGAAACCGGTTGGTCCGGAGCGCCCACGCCATCCCGGCCTGAACGGCTTCGGGGTGGTCGCCCCCACCCTGGGCGTCCGCGGCATTGACGAAACTTTGCACCTTTTGGACGTCGCTATCCAGTTCAATGCCGCGGACGAGATAGGCTTCGTTTAAATCCCGATAGGTCGCCAGAGAAAACCTCGCCTTGGGGACCTTTTCCAAGACGACCTTGCCGATCTCGCTGATCCGTCGTTTGACCGCATGGATTTCACTTTTCATGCTGCCGGTGCTATCAAACACCACCGCGATGTCGATGCCGTTGAGTTGCGCATCGCGAATCCGGTTGGAGAACCCCCGCGAATAGCCCTTCAACGCGCCGCTGAACAGGATTTCCACGTCGACGTCTGGCTGGACGTTTGTCCCCTGAATCTCAATGGCGTCCAGCTCGATCGGCACGGCGACGACGTCTTCCACGGCCGGTTCGACATCCAGTTCGATCTTGTCGATCACGATCGACTGGATCTCGGGCGGTTTCTGATCGATCGGTTCACCGATCTCGATCACAAACGGTTCGTTGACTTCGATGCGATAGCTAAGCAATGCCAGACCAATCAGCACGACCAAATGGACGATCAAGCTGACCAATGCCGCCGGGGCGCGACGCAGGAACTCGTCGACGACCTCGTCGTCCTCCGCCACCCCGGCTTTCGGCTGGATTCCGGTCTCCTCTCGCATGCCATTTATCTTACCCGAGACGGCGGCTTGGAGTGGCAGTCAAACTTTCGCAATTGGGTGAAGTCGTCCGCGATTGGATGCTTATCATTGGGAACTTGTTCCATCGTGTCCACTGCACAAGAATGCATGAAACGCTTCGGTCGATTTCGCCACGCCGGACTGCAGACGCTGCAATCGGTCGCGATTGATTTCGGCAATTGCCTGCGATGCCTCTTGGGCGGACAGCGTCCCACGCGAACGTTCCAGCGCGACCCGTACGGTGCGCCACGCCAACGCTTCCAACGGACGAGCCAGTTCGTCCAACAACTCGGCCAAACGCGAGACCTGGTCGAGGTCGATGTCTGGATCGGAAGCCATTTGCTCGCCGATCTGATGCGTCTCGGCGATCAGCTCGGCGCGGCGGGATGCTTCGGCGGCTCGGTCATCCAAGTCCAATGCATGGAATGATTCAGCCATCAGCCGATAGGACGCTGCATCGGTCGGGTCGCGCATGATGGCGTTGCAAAGACACCGGACCGCTTTTTGATGCTCACCCTGATTGGCATGATGGGTGGCCATCGCGAACCAGTAATCCGATGCATCGTTCGGCGTCGACCGCGACGATTGCGCCCATCGGGTGAGCGCTTCGCTGTCCTGTCCTTGAAGGTGCATTTGGGCGTGAATACGTCCGACGAGCGCATCAAGATCTGGATCGTTTGAGTCGGTCTGCTTGAGCGTCTGCAACGCGTCTTGCCAGTTGCCTTGGCTGATTTCAAATCTCGCTCGGCCCAGCAGACCGATCGGTTCCAGTTCGTCGGTATTGGCGTCTGCGGCAAACGGATAAGCCAGCCGCAACAGCGACCTGAGGTTGGATGGTTCGACGACACCGCTTTGGCACAACTGACGAAGATACGTGGCCGCTTCCGATCGCCGCCCTTGGCGCAACAGCAGTTGCGCGAGTGTTCGTTGAGCCATGCTGGCGTCGGGGACTTCTTTTAAAATCTCGCGGTAACGTTTTTCCGCTTCGTCATAGCGGCCTTGCAGGACCAACCAATCTGCGGTCTGACCATAAATGGGTAATCGGGCGTCGGGCAGCTCGACCAACAAGTCATCGAGCATCTTGACGGCTTCGGGAAACCGATTGCGCTCGGCCAGCACTCGCGCCATCAAGAACGTGGATTGTGGATCGTCCGGTGCCGCCGAGGTCGCCTTGCGGGCCAACGCAAACGCGCGATCTAAATCATCCGATTCGAGCGCCGTCAATGCCGCGTCATGCAATTCCGCAGGCTCTAACTGTGGTTCGTCCACGGCAGCCGACGCCGGTGTCGACTCACTCGCCGGATCGCCCGTCGGCTCAACAGGCGAGCGATCGATTTCGGGAACTCGATCGGTCGAGCCAGGCGAGACCACAACGTCTGCGACGCCCGGCACGTCCGTCGCAGGGTTGGAACTTGTTTGGCCAGTTTCGATCGTCGCCGCATCGTTGCGGCAGCCGACGAGTAGCAACACGGTGACGCACAGCAGACCAGCAGCAAGGTTGGGTGTCGATTTCATTTGTCGTCGCGCACGCGGATCCAATGATCGTGAAAGCCGTCGCCCAATCCGTCTAACTTCAGCGCCGGCATGTGACACTCGATGCATCCCGTCGTCGGTGAAACCGGACAGACCACATGCGACGCAGCGGCCTGATTGGTCTCCGACATCTCCGCGTGACAGGCAAGGCAGTTTTGTTCGTGTTCCCGCGGAGTCGTTGCTGAGATGGTTTGATGAGGGTTGTGACAGGTCGTGCACTTCAGTCGTCCGCCGGATTGCACGAAACACTCGCTGCGAAGCAGACCGACGGGTTGAAAACGTGCCAACAGATCCGGGTACTCACGCAATTGCTTTCGCGAGATGTCACGCGGCATCCGATGGCAATCGCCACACAGTTGCAGCTCCGATTCGGCATCCCAATCGGCGCGCCCGACGGAGAACGGCGGAGGTGTTTTCATGGCTCGTGCTAGACGAACATGTTCGCTCGCCGGCCCATGACATTTCTCGCAGTTCACGTTGGCAGTCAGGTCGACAATCTGCTGATCGACGATCTCGCCGGTCGTGACATGGCAGTACACGCACTTGCGCATGATTCGACCTTCGTGACGATGGCCGAATAGTTCGGCCGCCGTTTCCGGAATGCCGTCATGTTGGCCGGGCGTTTTGCCCAATGAGTCGGCCGCCGCCATCCAAGACACTCGATGCTCCAACGCCACCGTTCCTTCGTCCGGGTCGGGCAACAAGGACAGCAGCGTCATCGACTTGTGACCGAGCGCGTACTCCAGGCGAAACGGCTGATCTCCAAACTTCTCTGGGATGCGGACGAACAAGCCTTGATCGTCGGCGTGGTAGGTGTACGTGCCGAACGGTTCCCCGGCGTCATACGATTTGCCGACAAACTTGCCGGCCACTTCAGGATCCTTGGTGCTGCGAAAGGTCGTGGCGTGGCCATGGTGGCTGTGCAGCTGATGGTTCTCGCTGTGGCATTCCAAACAGACTCGACGACCCACATACGTCGGTTCGGCCGCCTTTACCGCGGGGGCGACGGCGGGTGGGGCGTGCCTTGAGACCATGCTGCCGAGCGCGACCAAGACGATCAGCACGGCCGCGACGGGGATACGATTCAAAACAGACTCCTGGGGATTCGGCAGCGCCATGACGATCGGCAGCACCAGTCAGTCTCTGACATTTTGACTGTCCCCACAAGAAATAACGACACCGCTTCGTCACCTTTTACGCCGAAATCGGTCGGGACGCGGCTCGCATGTCACCCCGAAGGGACGACGCCGTCGAGAATTTTCGGTGGACGTTCCGCTGGTGGTGATCGGATCCTGGTCCTCAATTCCCGGTCAGGTCACAGCGGTTGTAGCGGTCAGCCCATTGCGGACGTCACCCACCGGTGGTGAATGCCTCTGCACGCGTCGCTTGAGGACCATTTCCGACGAATCCTTCATCGCAACGCCTGCTCAGTGAACCTCAACGACGCGGCGGCCTCACGCTGGCGCGAACCGGCTGATGTCAATTGATGATCAGCCGTTTGACGTGGGGCCTACGGGCCTCGGCCAGAGCAAACGACCCTTCATGAATCGTCCGTTGCCTTAGCACTCGGGCCTCCCCTGATGAATTCCACCACCGGCATCAATTCTCGGCGACGCTTTGCCTTTTGGCTCGGCTTCGCAGCGCTCTCGCTCGGCGAGCGGATCAGGGTCGGTGCGCTCGATGATCTGACTGCGGTGGCGACGTCGATTGCCGGCAGTGATGGAATCGACCTGCTTCCCAACAATCCGAGTCCGTCCGATGGGGTTGTGAGAGAGTCGCTCGCCGAACACTGGTCGATCGAGCACAACACGTCCTGGCGTTGGTATGAACGTGAGAACCTCGTCCGCGGCGACTGGAAAACCACCGGTGTGACCATTCCCATTCACCGGGAAACGGGGAACGCCTACACCGGGCAAACCGGGTACCTCGACGAAAGCCTGGTGCCCGACGTGATCTTGATCCCGGCCGATCGCAAACGGTTGAAACGCCCCTTGGTGGCGATCGATTCATGGCAGGATCGACAGGTTACGATGAAACCCTCGCTGGCCGATCTGGTCTTTGAAATTCAAGACCCAGAAACAATGCCGGTCGAATTCGGCGACCGCTCGCAAAGTGACGCCGGTCGTTCGAGTGATGAGCGGCGCGGCCGTCATGGTCGACCACCGAGCCAATGGCTGCGCAGTCTGACGACCCGCGAGATCAGGGTCTGGCTTGCGAAAGTGGAGATCCAAGAGGCGCTCGTCAGTGGCATGACCTTTCGAACGCATCTGACCCGTGATCATCTGTTTGATTCCGACAGGATCGCGGGGCTGACCGACGCGGAACTCGCCGAGCTGCACGGCGCCGCCCACGCAGGGTTTTAGTCACCCAGCGCGGGAAAAGTCCTGTCCGTTGGGGCGGATCCGAGAGGGCGAGGGGGTTCACTGGTCCACCCTGTAGCTTGTGGCTTTGTGGGTGAAAGTTCCTTTACGGGGGGATAAAGGCGTCTTAGACTGAGCGGCGATGTGCCCAGATCCTTCTTGCGCATCGCGGGTCTTCCTTTTCTACCAGGCATTCATTGGCCGTTTATTTTCATCAGGGAATCAAAATGAAGAAGTTACTTGTCCTTGTTGCGCTGCTCGGATTGTCCGTTCCCGCGCTGGTCGGTTGTGGTTCGGGCTCTCCAACCGTGATTGAACCGGTGACCGAGGAAGACGGCGCAATGAGTGCCGACCAGCAACGTCAATACGAAGAAATGATGCGTAAAGGCGGGTCGTCGCGGGCGACCGCTCCAAAAAGTAAGTAGGCACGCGGTTTCGTCGTCACGCTGTCTTGGTCTCTTTTGCCAACCGAGTCCTTGGGTGGCCCCAAGACAGCGCCCCAAGACGGCGGCCGTGTCAATCCTTGTTGATTTCACGGCCCTTCTTGATCTCATGGCGATGGGGACGTCCCCACGCCGGCTCGATCGCGGCTGAAGTCAATCGATGATCAGGCGAATCGTTTAGACGGGCCAAATCGAAGCGGTTCGTTGCGACTCGAAATCGGTCGCGACTTATCTTAGCAGTGGACGAATGACGCGAGCGGGCTGTCGATTGATGCCTGCATGTGTGAGCAAGGGGCCACGCGGCGCCCCTCGCTCAGGCGCCGGGCTAAATACATCGCGCTGAATTCATCACGTTGACTAAATCGATAGCCCGCGAGCGTGTGAATGCGTTGATGCAGGGCAAAAGTGGAGGGGTGTGTGAAAAATTCGCCCCTCTGCAGGGCTTTGGGCTACCCACTGTTTTGCCGTTTTTTTCGCGAATTGTGAACAATTGATGTCTTATTCTTCACTCCGATTCCGCGAGATAGGGGTAAAGTGGCCTGCTCTAGACACAATTAGTGTCATTTGATCATCCCTTTTTCCTTTTCCCCTCTCTCTCTTTTCCAGGAGACCGTAAATGGTTCGTCGGAAATCGTTGACGAGTGGTTTCACGCTTGTGGAACTGTTGGTCGTCATTGCCATTATTGGTATTCTCGTTGGTCTGCTGCTTCCAGCAGTCCAAGCGGCTCGCGAAGCCGCACGTCGTATGAGCTGTAGCAATAACTTCAAGCAAATCGGCTTGGCGCTGCAGAACTATCACTCTGCCTACAAGCAGAATCCCGTCAACAACGGCGGTACCGGGCTGGGTCACAATGCAGGTGGAACGCGAGTCGGTTCTTGGTGGGAAGGCTCGGTGACCACCAACAATGAAGAGTTGAGCGCAATGGTCGGCTTGACGCCGTTCATGGAGCAGCAACCGATCTGGGACCAGATCACCGCGGGTGGATCTGCAACAACGGACGGTTCGACACCGAACACGCCGACCGGTCTGTGGTCTCCGATGGGACCCAACCCGCGGCATGACCGCGGTGACCAAACCGACCGATTCATTCCCTGGGCGACCGAAATCCCCACCCTTCGCTGCCCCAGCGATCCGGGAACCGGACGTCCCGGTCGTGGACGAACCAACTACGCCGCTTGTGTCGGTGACTCGTTCAGCCAGGTTTGGGACAACGGTCCCAAAGAAGGCAACTTGTCTCCGCCGCCAGATGATTGGCGCCCGATTTGGTTTAGCGCCGCAGATCGCGGTTACTTCTCGCGCAAGCGGGCAACCAAGTTCCGCGACGTTTTGGACGGCTTGTCCAACACCATCGCGATGGCCGAAATCGTGACCGACTTGGGCGACCGCGACAGACGCAGTTCGCTCTCGATCACCAACGGTGGTTGGGTTGTCGAGAAGAACCCGCTGCACTGCGTCGAAGCCAATCAGCTTCTGCCCGACTCGCCGCTGTTTTGGTGTGACGATGCAACGCTATGCACGCCGCCACCGATTGTCGCCGAGAACACCAACGGTCGTGGCATGAACTGGGCGTGGGCCTCGATGGGCATGACGATGGTCAACACCATCCGACCGCCGAACTCGGAAGTCTGCTTCAACGGCTGGCACGACAACGTCGGTTCGGCTCCGCCGAGTAGCCGCCACCAAGGTGGTGCCCACATCTTGATGGGTGACGGTGCGGTGATCTTCATGACCGATTCGGTCGAATCCGGCGACCAAAACTCGCCCACCAACGGTGCCTGGGATTCGCCACGAGCACCCGGTGCGCTCTACAAGACCGGCAAGAAAAGTGTGTATGGTCTGTGGGGATCGCTCGGCAGCCGGGCTTCGAAGGAAACCATCGAAGAACAGTTGAACCAGTAGTGTCGTAGAACGATTCTGCTGAACAAGACACCTCGTCCGTGTAGTCCGCGGGCGAGGTTTTTTTGTACGAGTTTGTCACCTGCAACCATCAGCCGTTTGGCGGCAACGAGCGGCAACCCCTACCCATTTTCCAAACGTGTCCAAGCGGATTTTTGCTTCGATCTTCACCCTCGCGGTGACCTTTCTGCTGGTCGGATGCCGGCGCGATTCAAATCCAGACGCCACTCGCGACTCGGATCAGGCATCCGTCACGGCGGACAATACTGCGGACCTGCAGTCTGCTTTGAAGGACGCGCGGGCGCTGGCCGAGAGCGGCGATCATGACGCGGCCGCCCAAACGCTGTATGCCTTGATGATTCGTCACGGTGACAACGACGATGCCAAGACGCTCACCGCCCAAGTCGAGGCCGCTCGGGGCAACCTGGAATCCGCCGTCGACATTTCACGCTCGGTCGACCCCGATTCGTCCGTCTGGCCCGCCGTCATCGATCTGCGTTATCAAGTTCTGGCCAAGCTCGGGCGCCCCTCGGAAGCCGCCGACACACTGCTGCAAGCGCTCCAAACCAAGCAAGACCAACCGCGGTGGCGTCACGAAGCCTGGCGGCTGTTGAACTTCGTCGGACGCCGACAGGAAGCTTGCGATCAGGCCCTGACACTGTGCCGCTTGGGCTTGGCCAGCGAGCCGGAATTGTTCTCCCTGATCGGTCGTCGCCTGGCTTTTCCGACACCCGATCTGATGAAGGTCCTGCTGACCAAAGGCCAACCGCCGGAGAACCAATTCGCGCCGGGACTGGGAAAAGCCCGCTGGTACTTTAGCCTTGATCAGCATGACCGCGCCCTCGAGCAACTCGCCGACCAAAGCCGCGAGGGCTTTGAAAGTGTGGCCGCCCAAGCGTTCTATGGACGGCTGTTGGCCGAAACGCAGCGATGGGAGGCGTTCGGGCAATGGCACGCAAGTCTTTCACCCGAGGTGGAACAATTCAGCGACTACTGGTCCGCCCTGGGGGTCTTTTTTATCGACAGCCGGGCTCACGAAGCCGCGGCCGCGGCGCTGCTGGAATCCATCACTCGCGATCCGACCGACCGAGTTTGTTATCAGCGTCTCGGGAAAGTCCTGGCGGCACTCGATCGTCCCGAGGACAGCGCGCAGTTTCGAAACCGGGGCGTGGAAATCGCACAGACCGAACGGCTGGCCAAGGAGGTGGGCGAAGCTTCGGCGAACAGGGAAAAACGAACTCAACTGGCGCGCTACCTGATGGAACTCGGACGCCCCTTTGAGACACTCGGCTGGACCTCGACCCTCTTGCCCGCCGACGCGATCGGGCCGCGGCAAATGGTTTCTCAACAGCGCGCCCAGCTTTTGCAAGACCCGTCGGTGGCGGACATGACGGTCGAAGTCTCCTTGCTGGGACTCGCCCCCTCGGACTTTGAGATGAAATCTCAGCGAGAAAAGCTGTTGGTCGGTACGCCGTCGGAACAACCGCGGACGTCGACGCCGGCACGTGACGTCGCCGCCACGCCGCGTTTGGTCAATCGAGCCGGCGAGCTGGGATTGAATTTCCAGTGGTACAAGGACGTGGAAATCGACTTGGCCACCATTCCTATCCATGAATCGCTCGGTGGCGGGATCGCGGTGCTGGACTATGACCTGGATGGTCGGCCCGATGTTTACCTCGCGCAAGGATCAGGCGACCCGCCAACCGATCAATGCACGCGTTCCAATGTGTTGTTCCGTCGCGAGTCGTTGAGGTTCGTTGACCAGACCGTCGCCGCGGATGCGGAAGACTTTCATTATTCCTCCGGGCTGGCCGCCGGCGATGTCAATCAAGACGGCTTTCCCGATCTGTTCCTGGGCAGCCTGGGGCACAACCGTTTGTTGATCAATAACGGCGATGGAACCTTTCGGGAGCAGACGTCAGGGCTGGGAACCTTTCCAGATCGGTTCACCGCTTCGGTCGCCATCGCGGATCTCAACGGCGATCAACTTCCGGACCTGTTCGAATCCAATTACATCGAGATGGAAGGCGGGTTTGCACTGCCCAAAAAGGGGCCGGATGGCAAATGGATCTCACCCACTCCGCTGTCGCACTATCCCGAATCCGATCGCTGGTTCGAAAACTTGGGCAACGGTGCATTCCGACTCCATGAGATCACCCGCTCGATCGCCAGTCCGGGAACCTCGCTGGGGCTCGTCGTGACCGATTTCCAATCCGACGGAAAGAACGAGGTGTTCGTCGGGATCGACGTGCGGCCGAATCATTTGTTGGTCCAAAACGGCGAAAACTCGTTCGTCAACGTGGCCGACACCAACGGGTTGGCCAACGGATTCAGCGGTGCGGCCAACGGGTGCATGGGGATCGCGACAGGTGACTTCAATCGCGATGGCCGACTCGATTTGCAGATCGCCAATTACTCGCTCGAACCGGCCAACCTGTATCTCCAAAACGAATCGGGAGATTTCACCGACTATAGCGTTCGATACGGACTCGCCGCGGCGACGAATCCTTACGTCGGGTTCGGGACCAAGGCCGTCGACTTTGATCGAAACGGCTTCCTGGATTTTATCGTCACCAATGGGCACATCTTTGACATCCGAGACCAGGGGGAACCGTACCAGATGGCGCCGCAAGTGCTGATGTCCGATGGCCGCGGTTTGACTCTCGCCGACGTCGAAGACGAATCCGGTTACTGGGACCAGACGTACCTGGGCCGGACGATCGCCATGTTGGACGATGACCGTGACGGTGCGGCCGATTTCTTGGTCGGACACCTCGATCAACCGGTCGCGCTGCTGCGGGACGAAACACGTGCCGATGGCCAGTGGATTCAAGTCGAACTGATCGGGACCACCAGCGAACGCGATGCCATCGGCGCCAAACTCTCGTTGACGGTCGACGACACACCATTGGTCGAATGGGTGACCGCCGGCGACGGATACTTTTGCAGCGACGAACCCGTCATTCAATTTGCATTTCCGCCGACTCGACCCGATGCAATCGTCCGTCTGCAAGTGCATTGGCCATCGGGTTTGGTCCAAGACGTCGGCGCGATCGAGGCGAATCATCGGTACCTGGTCGTTGAGGGCCAACCGGAAGTGGAACAGCGGTGGTGAGAGCTTGGTGGAGGGCCGTTGGCCGAGACGACCGCCCAGCGACACTCCGTGTTAAACTTGATGCTGCATTCACTGTCGGTAGCGGAACGGCGCGAGCCGTCCGGTTTGACCTTGAAAGACCGGAGGGCTCGCGCCCTGCCGCTAACAAAAGTCCCCCGTTTGGCGCCAATGTAAGTGGCATTGGGCTCGCGCCCTACCGCTAACCCGTTACCCGAGAAACAGACATCGAAAACGTTGCAGCCAGCAACTCCCAATCAAGCACTCCTTGGGCTAGCCCGAACTTCATGAACTCCACGACCACCCCTGTTCGTCAAACCACATCGTCGCGGTGCGCTCGTTGGTTTGCATGGTTGTTGGGTATGCTGATCATCGGATGTGGGCCATCGCTGGAAACGGTTCAAGAATCCGAACCGCGCGAAACACCGACGGTTGAATCGGACAGATCACCCGAGCCACCACCCGCACCGTCTCGCGATGACCAACTCCAGCAGGCCGATCGGCTGACCGAAGCGGGCCAGCTTGGCGAGGCCGTCACAGTGCTGAAACGCCTGTTGGTTGCCGACCCTGACGACGTGGACGTCATCTATCGATTGGCACTCGCCAAGGCCAATGAGGGTGACCTGTCGGCGGCGATCGAGTTTCTTGACTCGATCCCCGAAGACCATCCCGAGGCCGGTTTACCGGCACTCGGCCAGGCTGCGGATTGGTCGTTCCAAATCGGACAGTACGCCGACGCCGAAGGCAAGTATTCCCGTCTGCTGGAACTGATCCCCGACGCTAGTCGGGCCCATCGGCAACTCGCCTACCTGTTCAATCGCCAGGGACGGCGTCACGAAGCGGCGGTGCACGTCCGAGAGTTGTGCCGGTTGGGAGATTTTCGACAAGACGAATTGCATTCGCTGATCGTGTTGAGCGATGCAATGGCCTCCGATGACCCAAGCACCGACGATGGGGCGATCCGCTATGACCCGATCGGCCCGGCGGGACGGGCGCGCGTGCTCTTCACCGAACAACGCTTCTCCGAGGCCGCGGCGCTACTGAGTGACAGCGTGGCCGAAAACACCGCCCCACCCTCGGTCGTGGCGTTGTATGGCCGGTCACTCGCCGAGGCGCAAGACGATGAGGGCTTTCGGCGATGGATCAGCCAAACGGACGATGCCGTGCGTGGATTCTCGGAGTACTGGGCCGCATGGGCCGCGTACTTGGCCGGACAGCAACAGCCCCGCGCCGCCGTTCGAGCCGCACTGGAAGCACTCGATCGCGATCCCACCGATTTCTTGACGATCAACCGCTTGCTGTACATGCTCAAAATCCTGGGCGACGCCGAGGGTTATGCAAAGTGGGAACAACGTTGGAAAGCGTTGCACCAAGTGCTGACGGCAAACAATTCGATTTCGAATGCCCAGACACCGAATGCCCAGACACCGAATGCCCAGACACCGAATGCCCAGACACCGAATGTCGATGCGATCGACGAACTGGCGTCCCAGTTGTTCGCGATCGATCGCAAGCTGGAGGCTGTTGCCTGGAAATCCCTGGAGGCCTACTACCGCAAGCTGCCCGCCGAAGTGATGGCGCATTGGAATACCCAACGTCAGCAATTGGTCTCCGCCGGCGATGGGTTTCCCAGTCGCCAGACGCGATTGTGCGGGATGGAACTCGGCGCCTATCCACTTCCCGACATCGAGATCGCGGTCCATGCTCCGGCCGCGCAACCCCCGAGCCCAAATTCCCTCAAGTCGGCGCCGCATCCCGCCGCCTTTCGTAACGTCTCCACAGCGATCGGCTTAACACATGCCTACGCGGTGGCTCGCGATCCCCAAGATTCTGGATTTGCGATGTACCAACAAGCCGGCGGTGGGATCGCCGTCCTTGATTATGACTTGGATGGATGGGCGGATCTTTATTGTGCCCAAGGTGCTGCCGATCCGCCGGAGTTTCTAGCCGATCGCTCTGACATGCTCTATCGCCAGGCCGACGGGCAGCTTCGCGACGTGACCGCCGACGCCGCTGTCACGGAGCGCCGCTACACGATCGGTTGCACCGCCGGAGATTGGAACCAAGACGGATTTGCGGACATCGTGGCCACCAACATCGGCGCCAATCTGCTGCTGATCAACAACGGGGATGGCACGTTTTCGGCGTCACCGCTTGCCGGGAGCGACGATCCGCATCGGATGCCGGCTTCGGTCGCGATGGCGGATCTGGACGGCGATCAGATCCCCGATCTCGTGGAACTCAACTACATCCAAGATCCTGAAATCGCACGAATGCCCGATCGTGATGCATCCGGCGAGGTCGTCGATGCGGTCGGTCCCGGCGATTTTACATCGGCAATGGACCGCATCGGTCGCAACGATGGCAAAGGCAATGTGGTGTTTCAACCGATCAGCCGACGCGCATCCGACGCGCACAAGGGGCTGGGCATCGTGATCGCAAATTTTGACGGACAATCCGGCAACGAGGTGTTTGTCGGCAACGATAAATCGCCGAACCAAATGTGGGTCCGCGATCGCGACTCCGGCGTCTGGCAAGATCTGGCGGTTGTCAACGGCAGTGCCTATTCATCGTCGGGTGCCGCGACGGCCAGCATGGGAATCGCCGCAAGCGATTTTGATGGGAACGGAACGTTGGATCTTCACATCGCCAACTTTCAAAACGAAAGCGTCTGCCTGTACTTGAACCGAGACGGTTCGTTCCGCGATCGAGCGATTGAATATGGGCTTGGCGTCTCCAGTCGTTCGGTACTGGGATTCGGTTCCCAACCCTTGGACTATGACAACGACGCATTGCCGGATCTGGTGGTCAGTAACGGTCACATCGACCGATACCAATCGATGGTCGGTCCCTTTGAGCAACTGCCGCAACTGTTCGGCAATTTGGCGGGGCGTTTCCAACTCGTCGATGTCGCCGATCCGTCGGGCTATTGGGCCACCGGGCATCTCGGACGCAGCGTGGCGACACTCGATTTCAATCGTGATGGCAGGACCGACGTCGTGATTTCCCACGTCGGCGAAACCACCGCACTGTTGATGAACGAAACGGCGACGCCTCATCACTGGCTGCAGCTGCGGTTGGTCGGCGTCCAAAGCGAACGTGATGCGATCGGTGCCAAGATCACGGTTCATGTGGCGGATCAGCAATTGACGGGCTGGGTGATCGGCGGCGATGGATACCTGGCCAAAAACGAAGCCGTCGTGTCGTTCGGTTTGGGTGATGCCAACTCGGTCGATCAGATCCAGGTCCAATGGCCCAGTGGCGTTGACCAGCAGTTCGGCCCGACCGCTGTCGACCGGCGAATCCTGTTGATCGAGAACCAATCGGATTTCGATTGGCCCGAAATTGAAATTCATTGAGCGTGAACAAGTGACTGACCGAACGATCTATCTGACGTCGGCGATTGCCATTGTGCTGACCCTTTCGATCGGGTGTCGGCACAGCGGGAATCCCGAGACGGCCATCACGTCCGCAGAACAAGACAGCGATTCGCTGCCGCAGGAGCCATCGGCTGATACGTCGGACGCTGAGCCGCAAACAGGCGTCGCCACCGATCCACCACCGAACGTCAAAATGGATCGCGCCGGCGTGATTGCCAAAGCCGAACAACTGGAGCAACAAGGTGACTTGCGCGGTGCCGAGTCTGTCCTGCGGTCTCTGTTGTTGGTCGACCCTGACGATGATGAAATCCTGTTCCGGATGGCCAACCTTGCGGCCGGGCGCGGTGATCTGGCCGAGGCCATCGAAGTGCTGAAAAGCATTCCCGCCGATCATCCTGAATCTGGACTGCCGGCACTCGGTCAGGCCGCCGATTGGTCGTTCCAGTTGGGACGTTATCAAGACGCAGAACGTGGCTATCTGAAAATTCTGGAACAGATCCCCCAAGCCGCTCCGGCACATCGAAAGCTGGCGTTTCTCTACAACCGCCAAGGGCGACGCCATGAAGCCGTCGAACATGTCCGCCATCTGTGCAGACAGGGCAACGTGCGTCAGGACGAATTGCACTCGCTGATGCAGCCGAGCGATGCGATGTACGACCCGCCCTCCGATACCCCTGCTGCTCCCGATCAACACCTGTACTATCCGATCGGCGTCTCCGGCGAAGCGAGAAAGTTATTCATGGACGAAAACTTCCAAGCGGCCGTCGACGTGTTGCGTGATTCGGTCGATGCCGATCAACAGCCGCCCTCGATCGTTGCGTTCTTCGGCCGCGCCGCTGCCGAGGCACAGGACGATGTGAGTTTTCAGTGGTGGCTGGGCAAAGTCGATGCGCGCACGAAACAGTTTTCCGAATACTGGGCCGCCATCGGGACCTATTGGTGGACCCAACGCGAGCCCGAGCAGGCCTCCCGAGCGTTGTTGGAAGCACTCGATCGTGAACCCTCGGATTTCCGATCGATCGTCCGCTTGCGAGCTGCGCTGGAAGCGCTCGGCCGCGGCGAAGATGCCGAACAGTGGTCCGATCGCTGGAAGACACTCCGCGACGTGTCCCAAGTCAACAATCGGATCGCCGATGCGCCGCAGCCCGATCTCGCATCGATGCTCAGGCTCGCCGCGTTACTCGAGTCACTCGATCGTCGACTGGAAAGCGTCTTGTGGAAGTCACTGGCAGCGCACTACCAGCGGGCCCCACGCAATGTCCTGCAAGGGCTGCAAGGCGAACTCGTGCGGTTGGTCCAATCCGAGCAGGGTTTTCCCGAGACGGCGGTCAAGCTTTGCGGGATGCGACTCGATGCATTCCCCTTGCCTGCGATGAATCTGACCGAAACAAACGTTCCGGCCCCGACAGCCGGTTCGAGCCCCGCACCTTACCAGTCGGTTGAGCCCTCGTTCGAGAATGTCGCCGCGAACGTCGGTCTGACGCATGCGTTTCACGTCGCCAGTTCCAGCCAGGATCGTGGTTTTTCGGTGTATCAATCCGTCGGTGGTGCCGTCGCGGTCATCGATTACGACTTGGACGGCCAGGCGGACCTCTATTTCACCCAGGGTGGTGCGGACCCGCCGGACTTTGTCGGTCGCGAAAGCAACGTTTTGTATCGTCAAACGGAAGGGAAACTGGTGGACGTCACGGGGCATGCCGGCGCCCAACAGTCTCGCTACTCCACCGGTGTCACCGTCGGTGACTGGAACCAAGACGGATTCGCGGACTTGGTGGTTGCCAACGTCGGACAGAATTCGCTTTGGATCAACTCCGGCGATGGCACCTTTCGATCGGTCGACTTCGATGACCGTGATGACAAAACGATCCTGACGACTTCATTGGCGATGGCGGATTTGAGCGGCGATGCTCTGCCGGACGTGTTCGAGTTGAACTATCTGCACGACCCCGCCTTCAGCAAACGTCCCGCAGTCAACGAGCTCGGGCAAGTCGTCGGCTATCTCAAGCCGGCCGAGTTCAATCCGGGCACCGATCGATGGATCACGAATGATGGCAAGGGGCAAGCGTCTTTCCGGCTCATTGGTGATCCCGAAACCGCAGCCGCCTCCGGACTCGGGGTCGTCGTCGGCGATTTTGATGATCGCCATCCGGGAAACGAAGTCTTTGTCGGCAATGACACCGACCCCAATCAACTTTGGGTCCGTGGAAGCGGGGCCGATGAAAATCCTTGGAGTGATGTCGCGATGTCACGCGGTTGTGCCTTCGGATTCGACGGCGTGCCGACCGCGTCGATGGGCGTGGCCGCGGGTGACTTCGACCAAAACGGCGCCCTTGATTTTCACGTGACGAATTTCCAAGACGAAAATGCCAGTCTGTTTCTCAATCGTGATGGAATGTTTCAAGACCGAAACGTCGGATTCGGACTGGCCGGACCCAGTTCCTCCGTGCTCGGATTCGGAACCCAAGCGATCGATTACAACAACGACGGCACGCTGGATCTGGTCGTGACCAACGGACACATCGAACAGTCCGCCGCCATTCCCGATCCCTTTGAGCAACCCCCGCAAATGTTTCGAAACCTCGGCAACCGGTTCGAGCTTTGCGACGTCTCCGATCCCTCGGGCTACTGGAGCGGTCGACACGTGGGACGCGGACTGGCACGCCTGGATTTTAACCGCGACGGAAAGATGGACGTTGTCGTCACGCATCTCGGCGAGACCTCGGCGCTGCTGATCAACCGCACTGCAACGCAGAACCACTGGCTTCAAATTCAACTGGTCGGCACACAAAGCGAACGCGATGCGATCGGCGCCAAAGTGGACGTTCAAGTCGGAGACCGCAGCCTGTCGGATTGGGTCGTCGCCGGAGACGGATTCTTTTGCCGCAACGAAGCGGTCCTGGCGTTCGGTCTCGGCAACCGCCAACAAGTCGACCAACTCTCGATCCGCTGGCCGAGTGGACGGCGTCAGCAAATCAACAATCTTCCCGCCGATCGCCGACTGTTGATCGTCGAAGGCGATCCGGAACCGTTTGAACGTTGGTGAACGGCTGGTCTTCGTCTGACGTCCGCCGGTTCACGCCCGCGTCCGGACGCCCGGCGATGATTCTCACGGCCGCCCGTACTCAAACAGCGAGAACGCCTCGCCAAGCCCCTGCGTGATCAGATACACGTGATCGGCAGCCAACGTTCCGATCCGATCCACCGAACCGTCCGGCCAGGTCACCGACAGATCCGTCACCCGATCGGACTCGGCGAGTCCCGCGATCAACGTTTTCTCATTGCTGCAAAAGTATCCATCGCCGGCGAGCGACCAGATCGTTCGTGATCGACCGTCGCAGCGAAAACGGATCACCGCTCCCACCGCATCACGGCTGCTGTCGGTACCGACCAATCGGAATGCGATCCGATGATTTGGGGATTCGGTTTCATTGACCAGCAGACGGACTTGCTCGTGCGTGTGCGTGACCATCACGTCGTTCCGGCCATCGCGGTTCACGTCGGTCGTCCACAGCGCTCGGCCCACGTGCGGTGTCCTGAAATACTCGCCCCAGGCATCGTCTTCGACCAATTCGAATCGACCGGTCGCACCGCGGCGGAACAACTGCATCGGCAATTCGTATGGCGGAACGTCCGGTCCGGAAAACTCGCCGATGTGTCCGTTGGTCACGATGATTTCATCGATCCCATCGTTGTCCATGTCAATCGCTTGGGTGCCGAAGCCGACCTGGGACAGTGTCGGTTCCACCAACCCAAGCTTTCCCGTTTCGTCTTTCCACATCCCCGGCGAGATCTGTTCGTAGTACACGTTGTACTCGCGGGCAAATCCGGTGACGTAAAAATCGAGGTCGCCGTCTAAATCAAAATCGCTGCTGGCGATCCCCATCGATGCTTGGGCCCGAGTCACCGCGTCGACGGCGACACCGCGCGCCGAAGCGGTTTCGTCGAGTTTCATCCGCTCGCCGGCAGCACGCGTGTAAAAGGCGTTACGCGACATGTCGTTGGCGACAAAGATGCCCAGGTTTTGACCATCGAGTGCGCCGGCAACAATCCCCAGCCCGCGGCCGGGAGACGATCGGTCGATCCACGTGTCGGTCACGTCTTCAAATTCGCCCGTCCCCGTTGCCAGGAAAAATTGATCGTACTCGGCGGGGAACTTCAACGGATGACAGGGACCCAAGACACCTTCCTCATTGGGGCACGCCTTGTCCAGATTTTCGACGGTCTTGCAATAGTTCGTCACCAGCAGGTCCAAGATTGAATCACCATTGATGTCGACCATCGCTGCGGAGGTGGACCAGGCGGGCGGTTGGTCGTCGCGAAGTCGCTCGGTGCAGTCGGTGAAGCTGCCGTCGCCGTTGTTGTGCAGCAAACGATTCGCCCCAAGGTTCGCAAAGAACAGGTCTGGAAAACCGTCGCCGTTGAAGTCTCCGATCGCGACTCCCTGTCCATAGCCACGGTCGGCCACACCCGCCCTCGGACTGACGCGAACGAAGGTGTCTCCCAGGTTGCGCATCAAATCGTTGGCGATCGAGTCATTCTGCAGCATCGTCCCGCCCGCGTTCATCATCATCAGGTCGGGACGACCATCCAAGTCATAGTCGATCGCACCCCCGCCGACGCCTGTGGAACGAATCAGCGCTGCCAACCGCGCGTTGGTCGGATTGTTGCCTTGGCCGACCGCATCTAAACCCCAGGAAAGCGACTGTTCCGACATCCGCAGATGATCGTGGGTAGGAATCGTCGCGATGACGGACGACCGCAACTCGACTGCCGATGCGGATCCCAACTGCGGCGGAGGCAGGAACGCCAAATCAAGACGCCCTGACGCGTTCTGCGTGGAAACCCATTCCTGACTTTGGCCGAGCTGGCGAACGATTTCATTTCGCAACGTTTTCAGCTGATCGCTGGGATCTTCCGACAGGGTTGTCGCCACCGCGGACCAGGCTTCCGCTTCCCAGACTCGACCCACGTTTAGCAGCGAACGCGCGACTTGCGCCGCGCCCGTTTGGCTGACCGACCCACCGCCGGTGAACTCATTGAAGTGTTCCCGTAGAGTCAGCAAGGCGTCCGCATGGTCGGACACGACCGCCAGCTGTGCCTTTGAAATCGCATCGCGAAACTCTGACTCGCCGGCTTGCAGACGTTGGATCGCGAATCGCAGTTGATCCCACGCCAGACTGTTGCTCGAATCACGACGTGTCGCTTCCCAGTAGGCGCGAACCGCCGCTGCCGTTTCATCGTGGTGCATCGCCGCGTCACCCAGGGTCAGCCAATAGCCGGCGAAATCGGGGCTGCCAGCCGGCGCGGTTTCGATCCATTGAGGCAACTGTTCCCAACGCCCGGCCAACACCAACGCTTGTCCGTACATCGCATGCGCCGGCGCGAAATTGGGATGCTGCTGCAAAATGTCCTCCAAGACGTCGATCGCCCGGGTCGCGTCGTGTCGATAGAGGAAGAGAAACGCGTCGGACAGACGCACGCGGCGATCGGTGGGATTGCGTTGTAACAATCGAGACGCCGTGTTTTCCGACAGACGTCGCGATGACCTTTCTGTCGTCGCCAACAGCAGCGAAAGATCGAAAGCACGATTCTGGATCAACGCCTTCAGGTGCGGTCCGATTCGATCGGTGCGTTGGACCTCGGCCAGAAATCCGACCAGCATGCGACGCTGCTGGTTTGCTTCGGGATGCGTCGCCAGTGATTGTTCCAGCAGTTCGATCGCCGGATAGATTTCACCGACTTCGACCAGCGCCTGGACCGCCAAGTTCACCCGCGCGGGCGGGCGATAATCCGCCAGCTTGGCCGCTTCGACCAACAAATTCGCTGCGTCTCGTTTGCGGTCGCAGTACGCATTGACCTTGGCCACCAACGAGACCAAATCGGGATCGTTCGGATCAGCGATCAGCGCCGCTTTCGCGTAGCGATCGGCCCGCTGCCAGTCCCCGGCTTGCATCGCCGATTCCATCAGCGCCCGTGGATCCTGCGACTCGCCGGCCGCCTCCGCAGAGGCTCCACCGGATGACGGGGGGGCGTTCGGTTTGGTTCCGTCGCATCCGCCGGCCATCACGCCACACAGCACGCATCCCATCAGTCCCTTTCGAAGACGGTCGCGAATCCAACGAGACGGATAGGCCCGACACGGTGCACGGCGGGCGATGAAAAGGTCCTGAATCACGCTTTGAACTTCAAGAGGAGACTGATGCCGACTCATTCGGACCTGAGTGGACGGGTTCTCGCTGGATGACGAGGAAAGATCCTTTCCACCAGTGTAGCGTGATCATTGCATCGTGCCGCCAGTCGGAGTCGTGATTTTGACTTGGGCATCGCCCAAGGTCCGCAAACGAGACGCGAGGGATTGGCCAACGGCCATCCACAAATGCCTCGTCAAACGCGAAGGTTGTGCATGGCCGTTGGCCAAAGTTTACCTCATTGCGATGCGGTTCCTGGGGCGGCGCGACCCTCGCAAATGCTCGGTTTGCTTGCCCCAGGCTATGGATATGCATGCCCTTTGGGCAAAAAGCGAATGGTGTAGATGCCAATGCGCTTTGGGAGGGTCGAGTCGCTCGCAGCAAAGAAAGCCCACGACTACCTGCTGTTAAAGATTGCACCTGCCGTGGGTTGGGGGGCTGGGCCTACCAGTCGTGGCTTCGCCCGGTGCGGCGGAGGTTAGCATTCCGCGTCTTGCTTGCAGAGCAGAATCAACGCCGCGACCAAACGCCCGACCTCTTCGTCCACCTTGTCGAGTTGGGCATTCAATTCGGCAGGGTCAGCCGATTCCGCGATCGTCTCTAGATGCAAGGCACCAGCAACGACGTCGGTCGCACCGAACACCGATGCGGCGCCTTTGAGCGAATGCGCACCGCGGCGGATCGATTGGACGTCATGCGAATCGACCGCTGCACGCATGGACTTCATCAGCTCAGTCGCCTCACCGATCAGGGTCTCGGCAAGGATTCGCAGGTGCGAATCGTTCCCTCGGCAACGTTCACACGCGGTTTCCATATCGATCGCGGCTAACGTCTTCGCGGCAGCCGGATCGTTCATCAACTCGGTCAGGTCCGAACCGTCGCTATTGCCGGGATCTCTTTCAACGTCGGAGGAGGCGTTGGTGTCGTCGTTTTCGGGTGCGACCGAAACGGGATCGTTGGATGGTCCGATCGCCTCGCCGCTGACACAGCGTTCCATGAGGTCATACAGTTTCTCGGGGTCGATCGGCTTGGCGATATAACCGTCCATTCCGGCTTCGAGACAATGTTCTTCGTCACCTTTCATCGCGCCGGCCGTCATCGCGACGATCGGCGTGTGTCGATCCAACTGGTGTTCTTTTTCACGAATGAGTCGGGTGGCTTCGATGCCGTCCATGTTCGGCATCTGCACATCCATCAGCACGATGTCAAATCGTTGCTCATCGAGCGCCGCAACCGCTTCCACGCCGTCTTCGGCAACCAGGACTTCATGGCCCTGATGCGACAGCAGCCCGACCGCGACCTTTCGATTGACGTCGCCGTCCTCGGCGAGCAAGACCTTCAGTTTGCGATAGGTCTTGGTCGCGTTGTCCTTGGGACTCACTTGTGACGAATCGGAATGCCCGGTGGTCTTGAGGATGGTTTTCAACAGGTCCGAGTGAACCGCGGGTTTTTGCATGTAGCGGGCCACACCCAGCTGCCTGCATTGTTCCACGTCGCCCGCCTTGACGGCCGAGGAGAGCATGATGATTGGACAGTCTTTCAACGCGACATCCGGATCCTGTCGCAAGCGTGCGGCAATCGCGAAACCGTCCATGGGTTGCATCGCGCTGTCGAGAATGGCAAGCGGATAGGGCCGTCCGTCCGCCGCGGCACGCTGCAGTTCCGTGAGGGCTTCTTGACCGTCGGCCACGACCGTCACCGCGAGACCCCATTGGCGGAGCATCTCGTCCAGGATGGAGCGGCTGGTCGCGTTGTCGTCCACCACGAGCACGGGGACGCCGTGCAACACTTCGGTGTCGACCGGCGTAGGTTGCGGATCGACGATGCCGAAGCGGGCCGTGAAATGAAAGGTCGTTCCCGTGCCGACCTCGCTCTCCACCCAAATGCGGCCGTTCATCAGCTCGACCAGCTGGGTTGAAATGGTCAGGCCCAACCCGGTGCCGCCGAATCGTCTGTTCGTCGACGCATCGGCTTGTCGAAAGGATTCAAAAACGGCTTGTTGCCGATCGGTAGGAATTCCGATTCCTGTGTCGCGGACCGAAATCTGCAGACCGACTGAATCTTCACTGCTGGATTCGAGATGGACGACGACTTCGATTTCGCCCTCCTCGGTGAATTTGATCGCATTGCCCACCAGATTGACAACGATCTGTCCCAGTCGCCCCGCGTCACCGACGAGCATGTCGGGGATCTCGGGCGCGACATGACAAAGCATTTCCAACCCCTTGCCCCCGGCACGGCAACCGAGCGTCTGGATCGTTTGCCCGATGCAATCACGAAGACTGAAGGGATGATGATCCAGGTCAAGTTTACCCGCTTCGATCTTGGAAAAATCGAGAATGTCGTTGAGCAGCCGCAGCAGTGAGTCGGCCGACTGTTTGACCATGTTCAAGTAGTCACGTTGTTCCGACGTCGGCGTCGTGTGAAGCAATAACTCGGTCATCCCGATGATCCCATTCATCGGCGTGCGAATCTCATGGCTCATGTTTGCCAGAAACTCGCTCTTGGCCTGGTTGGCCTGTTCCGCCATCTCTTTGGCAGCCTCGGCAACCTCCTTCGCCGCACGCACTTCCTGTTCGGCTTGATGTCGCTGTGTGACATCCCAAAACATGATCTGGATGCCACTGATATTTCCGGCGGCGTCGTAAACCGGGCCTTTAAACGTTTCCATGTAAACCCGTTCGCCGTCGGCTTTCTCATGGGCTTCGACATGATTGACGACCTTGCCCGTTTTGACGACGCGACGATCGTCTTGTCGATATTTCTTCGCCAGGTCCTTGGGAAAGAGATCGAAATCGGTCTTCCCCAAGATCTCATCCAACGACATCCCCATCGACTCGCAGTACAGCTCGTTGCCGAACACCACCTTGCCCTTCATGTCCTTGCGGACGACCTGCATCGGCATGCACTCGACCAGTGACGAATAGAGCGCTTCGGATTCGCGAATCGCACTGATGTCCGTACCAATCCCGCCGACGAATTTGGGTTGGCGGTTGGCATCGTGGACCACACTGACTCGGTCGTGTAGCCAGATCACCGAACCGTTGGGACGCACGACGCGATAGTCCTGTTCGATGTGTTTTTTTTCAAGCAAATTGTCCAGATTCGCGACGACGGTCTCGCGGTCGTCCGGGTGGATTGCGTCCAGCCAGTAATTGGGGTCGGCCGTCAGTTCCTTGAGCGGTCTGCCATAGACACGCTCGGCGACGCGATTGACATACAGCAACTTGCCGTCCATCGACGTGCACCAGACGAGATGTCGAGCCGCGTTGATCAGCGTTCTGACAAGCTGATCTCTCGTAAAAGGCTGATCCTTGGCCGTGTGTAGCGACCCGAGGTCCATGTAGGAGGTTCGTATATCCACCGCGTCTCGCTCCGACGTCGAAGAGTTTGCCTCGGAAACAATGTCCCGAGATTGCTATTCTACTCCAGATGTCCAGGCCGTTCTTCCGTTGACCCGTTTCAGCGAGAGATTCCGAATAACTCCGACGGTGAGGCGTCTCATTCTGCCACTTCAAATCGTTCCGTCATTGGGTCATCGAGTATTGAATCAACCTGACGTTCTACTCCGCTTTCAATCCTTGTTCTTCCAGCCATGCCGCAACCCGACCCGATGGGTGACGGACGTCGATTGATTCCATCGCACGGTCACCACCGTTTGGTTTCCGCCTTTGACAGGTTCGGCTGGTCGCGCCCTCTCGTGCTGGGGCCCGTCGGCTCGCGCCAAACGGCTGATCTTGGTTTGACATCAGCCGGTTCGCGCCCGCACGAACGGCTTCTCCGTTTGTGTAGACTTAGCGGGCGTTGGACAAACGTTGTCAGAGAGTTAGCGTTGACAACGGGTAACACGTTTCAATGCCACACTCTTAGACCTACAGACGAACGGTCAGAACACCATGCGAACTTCCGTGACGATTCATTCGATGGGTTGTGTCGTGTTGGCCGCGGCGTTGACCGTGATGGCTAGCAGCACCGTCGCAAACGACGTCGATCGGCCGAACATTCTATTCATCGGGATCGACGACTTGCGACCTGAGTTGGGATGCTACGGCGCCGCGCACATCCGCAGTCCAAACATCGATCGTCTGGCCCGCGAAGGGGTTTTGTTTGAGCGAGCTTATTGCCAGTGGGCCGTTTGCATGCCGTCACGAGCGAGCTTGCTGAGTGGTTTACGTCCGGAATGCCGCGCGGTCGGCGGTGTGAGGCATTGATCGAATTGGTCGATTTGCATCCAACGCTCAGCGAATTGGCGGGATTGCCGATCCATTCCGGTGCCGAAGGCGAAAGCTTTGCCGGCAACGTACGCGACCCCGACGCCCCCGGCCAAGAAGTCGCCATCAGTCAGTATCCCAAAGGCGGCTACATGGGCTATTCGATTCGAACGAAGACGCATCGCTACACCGAATGGCGGCCGCTAAAGGGGAACACCCAAAATGCCGCCTTTCGAGAGTTGTACGCCTATGGCAGCGACGGAATCGAACGCGTCAATCTCGCCGATCGGCCGGAGCACGAAGCCATTCAAGCGTCGCTTCGACAGCGTTTGCGGAGCGAGATGGCTCGCTGACCGTCACTGGGGGCGATCCATCTTGCAAGCGTGCGGCACGGAGTCGGTGCGCCGCCAATCGTAGCCCCGAGAGAGGTGGGGGAGGATCAATCCCGGGTGGTGCCAGCGGCAGTGCGGCACAACATTTGCAACGGTTACGCCACCGCGATCGACGGGTTCGCAACAGGTAAAGACGACGGCGGCGAGACCATCCATGCTCAGCGATAATCACAGCGAAGCGATTCGACGCGAGGGGAAGGAGGACTCAAAGGCGAGCCTATCGACTCGCATTTGCGCCACCATGTTGGTGTTTTTCGCGTTGTATTATGCGCGGGCGATGGTGATTCCGGTCGTCACTGCGGTCGTCTTGTTCTTGACGCTCCGCCCCATTGTTCGTCAGGGCCAGCGATTCGGTATCCCTTCGGCCGTTGGCGGTGCCGGCGTGATCGGAGTCATTTTCCTGATGCTGGCGGGCGGCACGTACCTCGTGTTCCAGCCCGCGCGCGAGACAATTGCCGAGGCGCCGCAACATATTGCGACCTTCAAGGAAAAGCTATCGTTTGTCACCGAAAGTATTGAAGACGTGGATGAGGCGACGGAGGATCTGGCCGAATCAGAGGAGGACTTCGACGCGACCGATGCCGATGAACAGCCGGTGCCGGTCGAGATCAAGCAACCGACTTGGGCCAGCGGATGGAGCTATCTGAGTGGAACAGGCAACATCGTCTCCTTTCTGACCATCTGTCTCGCGCTGCTCTACTTTCTACTGGCCACCGGCGATGACTTGCTCCGCAACATCATGCGGATGCTGCCCGACTTTACGGCGCGACGGCGGCTTGTCGAGGTGATTCAAAACGTCCAGGAAGGGCTGGGTAATTACTTGGCGCAAGTCTCCACGATCAATCTGTGCCTGGGCATCGCCGTCGCGATTGCCATGTGGGTGTTAGGCATGCCTTCGCCTGTGCTGTGGGGGGTGATGGCCTTCGCGTTCAATTTTATTCCCATCCTCGGCGCGATTGTAGGTGCCACCATCATCTTCGCGGTGGCGCTGGTGAATTTCGAACCCACCTACTACGCGGTGATCGTTGCTGGCACCTTTGTGACGCTGACGTCATTGGAAGGCCAGTTCATCACACCGTCGATCCTTGGCCGATCGATGAGCATGAGTCCCGTGCTTGTCTTCTTGTCGATCGTCCTGTGGGGATGGATGTGGGGAATCATGGGTGTGTTTTTAAGCGTGCCGATTTTGATTGCCGTTCGAATGGCATGTGAAGCCTATGACGGACTGCAGCCCTTGGCGATGATTCTTGGCGCCGAAGTTCCCAAGACGATCGAGAAAGCGAAGTCCGAACAAGTTTCCGGGCACGAATCCTCGACGACACAACTCGATTGCCCCTTTCTCGGTTTCGCGAGCTCAACAGCATCCGCAGATGGAGATCGCATCGCTGACCGGCACCCGAGTCGTTAAACAGGCTGCAAAGGCACGGCACGAAATCAGCAGCTCGTCGGTACGCCGCCCATCGCAGTAACGTTCAATCCGTCGGCTAGTGCTTTGTCCCGATTTAAACTTTAGACGGTAGTGGACGAGGCGACGAGTCCTCTGCTTTAGACGGTAGTGGACGAGGCGACGAGTCCTCTGCGGTGGGCGTGTTGGCAGAGGACTCGTCGCCTCGTCCACTACCTGAAAATTGAGCTGAGACGAAATACCAGGCAACGCTTACGCCAAGAGCCCCTTGATTACCCGCCCGCCTTGATTGTCCAGCAATGACATGGATCGGTTGTTGGAATCGTAGTGAAATCGTTCGGCGTCTAGCCCGAACAGGTGCAACAAGGTGGCATGGTAATCAAAGTGGTTGACCACATCCTCGACCGCTTTGTGTCCGAGTTCGTCCGTTGCACCGTAAACGTGGCCGCGTTTAAAACCACCTCCGGCGACCCACATACTGAAGCCGTACGTATTGTGATCGCGCCCGACCCTCGAGGGACCGGAATTGTTTTCAATGACGGGCAAGCGGCCCATTTCGCCTCCCCAATGCACGATGGTGGAATCGAGCATGCCGCGTTGCTTCAGATCCTTGACGAGTGCGGCCGACGGCACATCGACTTTCTTACAAGCCGTGGGCAGCTTGCTGACGATGCTGCCATGATGATCCCAGCGTTGGTTTTCGGTAAAGATCTGTGCAAAGCGGACGCCCCGCTCGATCAACCGCCGCGCGATCAGACACCTCGCTCCAAACTCTTTCGTCTCGGGATTCTCCAACCCGTACATTTTTAGTGTCGCTTGCGTCTCGGTACTGAAGTCGACCGCTTCCTTGGCCGCCAGTTGCATGTTGGCCGCCAATTCGTAACTGGCGATCCTCGCTTCGAGATCGTGGTAACCGGCGCGGCGGGCCAGGTGCTCGCGGTTGAGTTCTTCCAGATAGTTGAGCGCCTCTGTTTGTGCGGCACCTTTCAAGTACGGGGGCGGATCGAGGTTCAGGATACGCGGGGCTTGCGGGCGGATGACCGTCCCTTGATAGATCGAGGGCAAGAAACCATTGGTCCAATTTTCCACGCCCATCACCGGCAACTGGCCGGGATCGATGAGCGCGACGTAGGCGGGCAGGTTTTCGGTTTCGCAGCCCAGACCATACGTCAGCCAACTCCCCACGGTGGGACGACCTGACAAAATACGTCCGTTTTGCATCGCTTGAATCGACTGGCCATGATTGTTCACGCCGGTGTGCATCGATCGGATCAGGGTGATGTCGTCGACCACTTCGCCCAAGCCGGGCAGCAGCTCCGAGATCTCCATCCCGCAACCACCATGCTTGTGAAACTTCCACGGCGACGCCATCAGTTTGGAACTGGCCTCCGCCGCGTTGTCGTACTTGATGTCGCCTTCGAAATCTTTTCCGTCCATCTTCTGCAGCTCGGGCTTGGGATCAAAGAGATCCAGATGGCTCGGGCCGCCCTGCATCCACAGCGAGATCATCGCCTTGGCGCGGGGCTCGAAATGGGGCGACTTCGGTTTCAAGTCATACGACTTGGGCTCCATTTCCGGGCGGGCAAACGGATCGTCCGCCGGCGATGCCGCGTTCACACGCTCGTTTTGCAGTAGGGCGTTTAACGCGAATCCCATCAAACTCATCGCGCCAGTGGCGTTGAAATGACGTCGTAATGACGCAGTGGTGGAGGCGGGATTTCCCGAACGCCGGGTTGGCTGCTGATCTTTCATCACGATTCAATCGACGTACAAGAAACGGTTTGAACTCAAGAGCGTCTGACAAAAACTGGACAGCGCTAACATCGCGGGCGTTTGGGTGTCGTCCTGCTTGGCGAGACTGGCTGCCTGGGGAGAATTCGCAAGCACCGCCGTCTCACGCTCCATGAAGTCCAGTGCCGAGGCGATCTGTTGGTCGCTGGGTGATTGGCAATAGGCCAGTTCCCAGGCAAGCTTGACCTGTTCGGATCGGTCCGCCCCCGCTTGTGTGACCAGTCGGCGGGCGAAATCGTGGGATCGATCGTGCACAAATTCGTTGTTCATCAACAGCAACGATTGCGGGGCGACCGTTGAGGTCCGGCGGACTTCACAATTTGGATCCATCCGCGGTGCGTCAAAACTATCGAGCAAACTGAGCGGGCGGCTGCGTCGCACCTGGGCGTAAACCGAGCGGCGCAAGTCTTCGCCCTTCATGTCGATCAACGCTCCGGGGCGACCGGCATTGAGATTTTCAATCCCAAGGACAAACTGGCCGACCCTGTCCGCCATCACCGGAACGGGAGGCCCAAACGGTTTGGAGTTCAACTTGCCACTAATGGCCAGCATGCTGTCACGAATCGTTTCCGCCTCCAGACGACGCAACGACATCCCGCTGAGCAACCGATTGTCGGGGTCGGTGCGATCGGGCGGAAACACCCTCAGCGCTTGGCGGTACGCGGTCGACGTCATCACCAGGCGGTGAAACGTTTTCAGGCTCCACCCACTCTCCATGAATTGCGTCGCCAACCAGTCCAACAGCTCTGGATGGGAGGGCGGTTCACCCAGCCTGCCAAAGTCACTGGGGGTCGCCACGATCCCGGTCCCAAAGTGATGCATCCAAATTCGATTCACCAAGACACGCGCGAGCAGTGGATGCCGACCATTGGTGAGATAGTTGGCGTAGGCCAATCGGCGTCCCGTGGTCGGCAGCGCTTCGTCATTGAGCGGAATTTCAGCGGGATTGTTTGCCATTACCACCGAGAGCGCTGCAGGGGCCACCTTGTCCGTCGGATTGTGGTAATCACCTCGCGCGAAGACAAACGTCTCGGGGACCTTCCCGGGGACTTCCGTCAATGCCTGCACGAAATGCTCTTTCGGCTTTGTCGCGCGGAGTGCTTTGGCGCGATTGGCAATCGCGGCCAGCTGTGGCGCTCGTTCCTTCGTCCGGTCGATGACCGACTGCCGCTGTGCCACTTCGGCAGCGGCCTGTGGGTCGAACGTTGCAAGGTTGCTGGCGGTGACTTCCAACCCGGCGTGTTCGGCCAGTCGGTCTTGCTGCTCCTTGGTTCGTTTTTCGCGTGGGACCGCGATCGCCGCAGCCACTTGCTTTGCAACGTCGTCGGCGAGTGATTGGAGTGCGAGTTTTTGCGCGGCCGCGATTGCGGCGGCTGTCTTGTCTGCCTGCTCCTTCTTCAACCCCGCGAGCTTGCTACGAAGTTCGCGGTCATACAGGTACAGCGCACCGGCCGAGATCTTCAGGATTTTGGGATACTTCTTTAAATGGTCTTGTTGTTCCTTGGTCCGCTTGGCCACCGGGGTTTGGTAAGCGACCCGCAGTGCATCACGCAACGCTTCGGGAACATGCTGGACGAGTTGATCCTCCAACGTCTCGGCGATCAGTTCCTCGGCGCGTTGCTTGTGTTCCGCATCAATCTGTTTGGCTTGGGCTTCGATTTCCGCGGCCACTTTGCGATCTTCGTCGGTGTACAGCGACACCAATCGGGCCGACGGCTTACGCCAGTTCTTCCAGTCATAAGCGGGTTCGAAGATCGCTCGAATCTGAAAATACTCTGCCTGTGGAATCGGATCGTAGCGATGGTTGTGGCACTGGGCGCAACTCAGTGTCAGCCCCAACAGCGAGCTGCCCACCACATGCAGCGTGTCGGCGATGACTTGGTTTTCAGCCAGCGGCAGCTCCTCGCCGCTGACTTTGCCCGTGCCGTCAGGAACCATTCGTAAGAAACCGGTGGCGATCAGTTTCTCCGTTTCGTCGGCCGTCAGATTCTTTTTAGGAAAGCCGATCATTTCATCGCCGGCCAACTGTTCGCGGATAAAACGATCATACGGCATGTCGTCATTCATCGCCCTGATGACGTAGTCACGGTAGTGATACGCGTGCGGGCGAATGGGATCGTCGATCGTGTATCCTTCGGAATCCGCATAGCCAACCACGTCCAACCAGTGACGCCCCCAGCGTTCACCGTACTGGGGTGATTCAAGCAATCGGTCGATCAAGTTTTCCACGGCATCCGGGGACTGGTCGGCGACGAAGTCCTGGACTTGTTGTGGGGTGGGTGGCAATCCGGTCAGATCATACGTGGCTCGTCGAATGAAGGTCCGCCGATCAGCGTCCGGAGAAAAGCTGAGTTGCTGTTCTTCGAGGCGTCTCAACAGGAAGGCGTCGATCGGAGTGCGAACGCGATCCTTTGCACTGACCTCCGGGATCGGCGGATTTTGAATCGGCAAGAACGACCAAAACTCGCGTTCCTCCGCCGGCACGTACACTCCATCGGGAATCGCCTCCGGTTCCGGACGCAGCGTCTTCGCACCGGACTCGACCCAGCGACCAAGTACCTCCTGTTCAGAGGACGTCAGCTTGACATCCCCCGGCGGCATGTCTTGAGCAACGGTTCGTTCGATCAAGGGACTCTCGTCCGGATTACCGGCAACGATCGCCGGTCCACTCTCGCCGCCGGCCAGAATGAATTTACGTAAGCGAAGATCCAGGCCGCCTTCGATGTCGTCTCCTTCGCCGTGACAATGCAGACAATGTTTCTTCAGAATCGGGCGGACATCGCGTTCAAACGAAATCGTTTCCGCAGGCTGAGAGGAGTCGGATTGGCTGACCGCTGGCACAGCGAGACAGACCGACAACGCGGCAGCAAAAACAAGGCGGGATCGCATCACGAATTCCAGTCGTCCGGCGTGATTCGGGGCGGGAGGGTGACGGAACTCCGTCGGTGGGGTCTCCACTATAACACAACTGAGAACCACCAACTGTCGACGACGCTCGGGGGGCTGCGGCAAAACTAAATCAAAAGGCAGCCGCCTGACGGCCGTTTGGTGGGTGGTGCCACAACGTTCGCATTCGTCGACACGACACCGTAGAGCGGTGCCACAACACAGCCCGGGGTCGCGACGCGCACCCCGGGTCGTGGTGGACGAGGTCCGGAGCCCCAGCGGGGCTCAACAAACAATGCGGGGTGTCGGGCGAATGGTCTTGTTCAACCCCGACTGGGGTTGGCGGCGAGGTGGTGACCCTGTCTTGGGGTGCGCTAACGCGACCCCAAGCTTTGCTGTGGCACGCCGCCGGCGTGATTCCGCGATGCGGTTGCAACGCGATTTGATGCCTTATCACAACCGATTGGTGGGTGGTGCCAAAACGTTCGCATCCGAATGCAGCAATCGGAAAAGTAGCCCACGGATGGCAGGGCGAACCCACGGATCGTTTTGTGATTGCAATCCGTGGGTTCGCGCTGCCATCCGTGGGGCCAAATCCCCCCCCCCCCTAATTTGTCTGTTGGGAAGCTGAATACGGGAATCGTTCGTCATCGATTGGAAATGAAAACAAGCGATGCAATCAAGCGATGTCCCCAAGGCTTCTACTTGTCCGGCGATGCGTCGCGTTCATCGACGTGACACCGCAGGGCGGTGGGACAACACAGCCCGGGGTCGCGCAGCGCACCCCGGGTCGTGGTGGATGAGGTCCGGAGCCCCAACGGGGCTCAACAAACAATGCGGGGTGTCGGGCGGATGGTGTTGTTCAACCCCGATTGGGGTTGGCGGCGAGGTGGCGACCTGGTCTTGGGGTGCGCTAACGCGACCCAAGCTCTGATGTGGCACGCCGCTGGCGTGATTCCGCGATGCGGCTGGAGCACGATTTGATGCCCCGTCGCAATCGTTTGGTGGGTGGTGCCAAAACGTTGTAGGGGGCTGAATGAGCTCGTTGCTAGCGGGAGAAGCTAACGCCAGCTTCCGGCATCTTTTGCACGCAGTTCATCCGCGTCCCGTCGTTATCGGCGTTTTGATCTCATTGGGTCGTTTCGAAACGCCACTTCCGCACGACTCCCCCGCAACGGCGCGTCGTGCGATTGACGGGATTGTCTTTTGAGTCAAAGAAAAACCGACTCGATCACACATCGCCGGTCACGTGGGAGTCGTGGGGCTAATGATCTGCCAAATAAAACCCCCTTCCCCTTTTTCTTGTTTGGAACGTGCAAATAGAACCTCCTTCCCCATTGTTCTTGTTCGTTGGTGGCACCATTTGCGAGTTTGTTAGTCAACCAGGAACAAATGGAGTCATTAAATCGTCGATATTCGTGTTGGCAGTAAGCGCGACGTCGGCACTATAGCTTTCGTCAAAAAATACGAGTGCTTGAGCATTCGGTACAAAGTCGCGATACCAAAGTGCAAAGCGAGCACATGCACCAATGTCTCCTTCAAGGACAATCGTATTTCGATCAGAATCAAGGCTTCCCTCAATTCCGTTTGCCGATGTCCATTCAAGTGCATGTGAGGTTTCGTGTTCCATTGGATGGATCTCAATGTCGCCAAAAGTTTTCTGGATCGCGTGAGCCAATTCTTGGACTTCAAGGTTCCAGCTTGTTGCTTCGGGAGGTGAGATGAAGAATTTCATTTTGAACTTTGAGAGACTATGGAGAAACCGTGACGATACCTGGAATCTTGAATCGTTTTATCAGGCTTCCAAAAAATGGAACGGCGCGTGCATCGTTCACGTGAACGACCAGTTGCTTTAGTGGGTTTGCGGGATCAGCGATAACAGCGGCATACCTTCGGAATTCGTCAGCAATTTCGTTTGCGATCTTTTTTCTTATGAAGTCTGGAGTTAGCGATTCAGCAACAAACGGACTTCTTGATGCATCGGTAATATACTTTGCCTCCAAAGCTGAGGCAGCTGATTCGTCAATTCCATCCGCCCATATTTTCGTGCCGCCACCTTTTACGTGGAAGTTGATGGGACCCGTTTGGGCGATTTCGTACAGGTCCTGAGCTGTATTTGTTGGAGTGAGTTTTTTGTCCAAACTTTGCGACCAGGCCTTCCAATCGGGAGGTGAGAAAATTCTTTCGTGGTTGTCGCGAAACCCGCTGCTATTTACGTGAGGTGGACCTTTTCGTGTTGCTCCATGATCGCCGTAGGGACTCGAGTTGTGCACCAGCAACCGGCTGCGCCCAACTTCATACACGTTTTCGCCTTGCGTCTCCAGATTAAAGACGGTCGTTTTTGTTTTGCTGGTATGCGTGCGATAAATCTGAGCAAGTCGATCACCCTGGCGCAGTTTTGACCTTTTATGTAGTTCCTCTGCCGGCACAAACCACTTTCGGTCTTCATCCCAGAACGGGTGATCGGGAGTGGTTTGGATGGGGGTGGGTTCACCTTCGATGGTGAGGTGGAGGATCTCCGTTGCGGTGTGGCGGAAGGTGGAGAGGATGACTCGGCCGGGGCCGGGTTGGATGTCGGGGTTGGGGTTGATCGCCGTGATCAGGGCTTCGTTGTGCACATCGGCGACCGGGATGTCCATCAAGGTGCGCTGGCCGACGCGGACGTTGTTCCGCTTGAGCCAGATGTCGGGTTTGAGCGTCGTCAGCTCCAACACGTCTCCGTCGCGTTTGGAGACTTTGGCGGTCACCGCGACGTACTGAGACCAGTCGGGTTCCAACAAGCACGCATCGGCGCGATCGATCAGCGGGTTCTCGCCCAACACCCGCTGGCCGACACGCAGCTGTTCGATCGGCTTGGTGACCGATGTTTGGTTGGGGTCGCTTGAAGGGATGTGCACCGGCGTGCCGGCGACGAAACACTTGACCGTCAACGCCCCAATCGTGCCGCCGATCATCTGACCGTAGAACGCGTACTGCAGACTGGTGCTGAAGTCTTGCCCGGTCAGCTGTCCATAGGCAAACCCGATCCCCGCGCCGCCGGCGTCCTGCGCCATCGCTCGGGCTGCATACAGGATCGACCCGCCGCGACCGGTCGCCGCGACTCCGGTCCCCGCGATCCCGCCGATCAGGCTGCCGAGCATGTAGCCTTCCGCGCCCGACAGTCCGAGCGCATCGGCGCCTGCGTAGCCGATCACCCCGCCCGCGAGCCCTCCCACCGCTCCGATCGGATCCAGCCAACCGAACGTCGCCCCGAGTGCAATCTCGGCGAATCCGGCCCCCTGACCGCTCAGTTCGCCTTGGATATAGACGTCGATCGCTCCGGCCCACATGCCCGCGACCAGCGGCAGCGCCGTCCCGCCACTGGCGATCAACGCGGCCGCCGAACCGACCACCAATGCGCCGGTCGCCACAACGACTTCGACGTCGATGTTGCTGAGCGTGGCTGCGACGGCGTTCGTTTGACCGGCATACGTCAGCGCGCCACCGATCTGAAACAGTCCGTTTTGAATCGCCAGGTTACCGACGTCGATCAACAAGTGATTGGTCGCGTCGGCGAGCTGTGTTCCGACCGCACTGGCCACGCCGCTGGCGGTCGCCCCGGCGTCGGATGCGAACGACAGCAACGATCCGCCGAGCGAGCTTAACCACTGAGGCGATGAAACCTGAATCGACGAGACGGCATTGTCCAGCTGCGACAAGTACGGTGAAGCGGCGTCGTAGGCGGCGTCGAACAGTCCGCTCGCATACTCCATCAGCTCCCCAAGGGCGCTGTTACTAAACGCCTGTTGGGCTTCGGGGACCGGTTCTAATCCGTAGGTGAATGTGCCGAAGGATTCGTTGTGGACGAGCACAAAATGGTCAGTGCCGGGCACGCGGACGTGGTAGTTGTGATGCTCAGCGACACAAAAGTTGAAAACGGGAACGGGCGGGGATGCATCGCGTGTGATTGCGGTGATGGTGAGGGAAACGTTGTCGGCGGTGGTGAGTTGGTCGCCGGGGGTGAGGTCTGCGGCGAGTTTCCACGTTGCTGCGGGGGAGTTGCAAGTTTCAGGTTCCAGGTTCCAAGTCGCTGCGGGGGACTGCGGGGACTCGGTGGGGCGGTTGATGACGTAGAAGGGGTGGCCGGCGGTCGTGGCGAGTTTCCTGTCGCCGATGTGGAGGTGCAGCAGTTGCTGCGGGGCGTTGTGGTAGGTTTCGGTGACCGTGCCGGGGGTGGTGGAGAGGGGAGCATGGGAGACCCTCCCCTTGCTTCGCTCGACCCTCCCGTGCCCGTGAGGTTGACTTTGATGGGAGACCTTCGCGTGCGCGAGAGGGTGACTTTGGTGGGGGAATTCGGGTTGGGGGCGGGAGGCGACGAGGTCGCCGGGGGCAATGGCTTCGATCGGCTTGGTGCGGCCGTCGGCAAGAAGGATTTCGGTTCCGGCCGGAAAACAATACTGCTCGATCGCCTGGGCCCCTTGGTTGGCGTAGCCGGCGATGATCGAGCTGCCGGACCATTCGCTGCCGACGGTCACGCCGGCGAGGCCCGTGGACTGGACGTCGCGGAATGAGGCAGCGGCCAACGTTTCGGTCGGCGCGGTGGCGGAAAAGTCGATTGCGGACGCGGAGACTTTGCTGAGCGATTCGGCCGCTCCGGCGGTCGGCAGCGGTGGCGCTTCGCCCATCACCGTCGGTACACCGGTCGGCGAATGATCCAGGTTGCCCGGCGTGCTACCGGCGGAATCGGACGTGTCGACGAAGTCGATCAACGAATCGTACCGCCCCGCGCCGCTGAACGTGATGTCGACGTCGCCGTCGATGTAGTTGCCCGCTTGCGTGACCACTTGGTCGATCAGGTCGCTGAAGCTGGCGGTCACGCCGCCGACGGTGCGTGAGCCCGTTGCTGCTCCATTTACCTCGCTCGACCGCTGGAAGACGCCCGTTTCCCCGTTGACGGTTTCCGATTCGGTGAACGCGTCTTGGCCGGACAAGTCGACTTCGTACACACCGCCGGCATCGGAACCGGTTTGCAACAAAGCATACGTCTCGGTTCCCCTCGTGACCTGCGACGCCTCGCCGGTCAACGTGTTCTCGTCTCGATCGCTCGAATACGTTTGGACTCCGTTGCCAGACAGATTCGAATGCCCCGCGGCGGCTCGATCGATGTTTTGGGTGAACGACCAGGTTGCTTCGCCGGTGCGGGTGACGTCAAACACACCGGTGACCGCGTTGCCGACTGAATCGGTATCGGCGATGTCGGCCGTGGTGGCGTCATAGTCGACCGAAAGGCCGCCGACGGGTCCGTCTTGGGCGAGCGAAGTGACAACGGTTGAATCGGTTTCCGACGCGATCGTGCCGGTGATCGAGTTGCCGCTGCCGGTCGAAGCGGTGTCGATCGAAGTTCGATTGACGGCGGTGTGGTCGTGCACGCCGTCGCTGGACACGACCGTTTGAGTCGTCGTCTTGCTGCCATCGAAATCACTGGTGCTGGTGAAGACGCCGGTGATCTGATTGCCGGATTGCGTGCCGGTTGAATCGTTACTGGCGGTCTCGGTGATCGACAATGTGGTGCCATCGGCGTCGGTCAAGGTGCGTGACACCGAGGTGCTGACTTCGGAACTGGATTCGGATTCAAACGCTGCGGTGACGGAGTTGCCCGAATCGGTGGATTCCGTTGTGGATTGAACTTCGGACGTCGCGGAATACGATTCGCTGCGGATTCCGTTTTCACTGATCGCAGTGGTGCTCGAGCTGCTCGATGATGAGGCGTAGATGCCGGTGATGGAGTTGCTGGTCGTCGCAGAGGTCTGGGCTGCCGTTCTCGTGATCGTCTTTTCGTCGCTGCCGTCGGCGTAGGTCGTGTTCTTGCTGTAGTGGTAGGTCTCGCTGGAGGAGGAGGTGCTGGAATCGGCTGTCGTGATTGCGTTGCCCGTGGAAGTGGAGTCGCTGCGGGTCGACATGGTTTCTTGCGAGGTAAACGATCGGTCACCGATGGTGCCGGATTGGTTTCGCGTGGATTGGCCGGTCGATTCGACGCTGTCGCGGTAGTCTCCGGTGATCGCGTTGCCGCTGCCGCTGCGGGTGATTGTCTCGGTGGATGACGACGCGTCGGTGACGCTGCGATCGGTATTGGTTTCGGTCAGCTCTTGGTTGGACGTCGAGATGGTCGAGGAGGTGACGTTGTAGAGCCCCGTGATGTCATTGCCGATTTGCCGAAACACTTCTTCGAACGCGTCGGACGTTTCGCTGGAGGTAGACAGGGTTTGATTGGAGGACGATCCGGTCGCCGACGAACTCACGGCCCGCGTCGCGTCTTCGGTGTATTGGCCACTGGTTCGATTGCCGCCGCGAGTCGTCGACGTTTCGGTCGTCGAACTGGTGCTGGCAGAAGTCGAGCGGGTTTGATTGGTCGACATCTGGGTGGTGGCGACGGTGCGTGACGAAGTCGTCTCGGTTTCGTACGCGTCGAAGCGGGTGTTGCCCGTTTCGTTGGTCGTCGACGAGGCGGTTTCGGATTGCGAGGTCGTGGTGACCGAGAGCGTTTGGTTGACGCTGGTGCCGGTGACGACGGCCGATGACTCGGTCAAAACTGTTGACGTGTAGTCGCCCGTGACTTGATTGCCGGAGTGGGATGATGTGGTTGTGGAATTACCGGTTCGCTCCAGCGTGGTTGTTGAGGTTTGATTGGTCGTGGTTTCTTGGAGTTCGGTTTGTCGCTCAGTCGTCGAAGTCGATTGGTAGGTGCCGGTGATGGAATTGGTCGATCCGCTGCTGGTGGAACTTGACGCTTGTGTTTCCTCCATCGCCACGGTCTGAGTCTGGTTTGTGTCGGTTTGCGAGGTCGTTGTCGACGTGGTGCCGGATGATTCGAAGGTCGACGCACCGGTGAAATCGTTTCCGGAGGTGCTGGTGTAAGCTGTCCCGCTGGACGATACCTCGATGACGCTGGAAAGCGTTTGGTTGGTGGTCGATTCGTTGCGGGTCGTCGATGACATTGACGTGACTGTTTCGGAGAACGTTCCGATGACACGGTTGCCGCTGCGGGTGGTCGTCGCGGAAGACTCGGACGATGCGGTGGTGGCCAGTGAGAGCGATTGATTGCTGCTGGTTTCACTGGACGACGCGTTGGACGTCGAGGTGGTTGAACTGGAATAGATTCCCGTCAATGCATTGGAGACCTCCGTCGTGTCGCTGACGGTGGAACTGGAGAACGTGGTGGCGACGGTGGTGATGTCTTGATTGTTCTCGGCCGTGGTGCCGGCAGATGCGATTTCGGAATGCGTGGTCCGGGAATGGTCGCCGCTGATCGCGTTTCCGGACGCCGCCTGGGAGGTTTCGGTCGTGGAGCTGGATGACGTTTTTGCGGTCAAATCCAGGTAGGCGAACGTTTCCGAAAACGTCGATGCGGATTTGGAAGTACTCGATGACGCGTAAGATCCGGTCAGGTGGTCGCCCGCCGTCGTCGCCGTCGACGTGATATTGTTCGTCGAAGTGTTGGTCGAATCGGGGTCAATTTGGTTCGATTCGCTGTGTTGCTCGGTCGAGGTCGCGGTGACCGTCGATTGATAGGTGCCCTCGACGCGGTTGCCCGATTCCTGGTTCCGGGAGATTGACGTGGTTTCGAAGGTGGAGTCGACGATCAGCACCTGGTTCTCATCGCGACCGGTTCCGGACGCGGTCGTGTTGGTGGTGGCGTCGGACTGATAGGTGCCCGCGATCGAGTTGCCGGATTCGGTTGACTCGGTGACCGACGTGCTTGTTGAATTACCGCTGACAAGGAGTGTTTGGTTGGTCAGCGAAAGTGCAACGGTCTGCGTTGAGGAGCTGGAGGACTCGGTGTCGTAAGTGCCGGTCACCGAGTTGGACGTGGTGCTGGAGGAATAGGTCGCTGTGGTGGTCGTCGTTTCGGCGGTCGTCTCGGTTTGCACGGCGCCCGATGCGGTGGTTGTCGATTGGGTGGACGCACTTTCGGAGGAAGTCGATGCACCGGTGATGGCGTTGCCCGAGTGGTGTGTCGTGGAACTGGTGGAGAAAACGTCGGCGACCGTGGACGTGTAGCCTTGGTTGCTGGACGATTCGTCGCGTGTCCCGCTGGCGGTGGTTTCGCTGGACGATGTGAACGCGCCGGTGAATTGTGATCGGCTTGATTCGGTCGTCGTCTCAGAGGTCTCGGCGGACTGGATCGTGACCGTCAAGTCTTGGTTGGTATCGGTCTGATCGAGGCTGCGGGTGGTCTGGATCAGCAGTTCCGACTGACTGGTTCCGGCGATCGAGTTGCCGAGCAGCGATTCTTCGGTGGTTTCGCGGGTGATGCCGGTTGCCTGGATCGTCAGCGGCCCGTTGGTGGATGTCCAGACGCGAGTCGAGGAGGACGAGCCGGCGGAGGTGCTCGTGAAATCGCCGGCGATCACATTTCCGTTGGAATGGTTTTCGTAGCTGCTGACTTCGGTGGTCGTGTAGTCGACGGCAAGTGATTTATTGGAGTCTGTTCCAACGATTGTCGAGTCTTGTGAGCCGGAGTTTGAATCGTCGTAACTGCCGGTGATCGCATTGTCGGTGCGTGTGCGATTGGACGAGAACGTCGTGGTTTCGTCGGCCGATGCTTGCAGTGTGCCGTTGGAGTGCGTTTCGGCTCGTGTTCTTGTGCCGCTGGTTTGGGCCGCGCTGGTGGTGGAACCGGCGATCGAATCACCCGTGAAGGTCGAGGTTTGGGTGACCGATTCGAGGATGGTCGATTGGACGTCGAGCGTTTGGTTGGACAGGATTTGATTGGTCAGGGTGGTCGCCATCGACGTTTCGGTCACGCTTTCGGAGGTTCCCGATCGCAGACCGGAGATTCGGTTGCCGGTGACCTGATCCGAGGTGGTGACGGTTTCGGTCGCCACGACGGTTTCGGTGCGGGTTTGATTGGTCGTGGTTTCGTCGGTTTCGGCGGTGGCTGTCGAATTGCTTTGTTGCTGGAAATCGCCGAGGACATGGTTTCCCGTAGCGGTGACGGTTACCGAAGACGTCGTCGCGGTGGCGTTTTCGGTGGTTTCGGTTTGGTTGGTCGAGGTCGTCGAGCGGGTGGACGTGACGGCAGAGGTCGACGTGTCTGAATACAGCCCCGTGATCTGGTTTTCGTCGCGTCGATTGGTGGACGTCGACGCGGCGGTGATGGAGATCGTGGCGGAGTCGAGCGCATTGGTGGACGTGTCCGTTTGGATGGCGGTTTCGACGACGGTGTTGGATGTTGACGCCGTTGACAGAATCGAGTTGCCGGCCGAGTGGGCCTCGCTGGAACGGGTGACCACGAGCGCCGACGTGGTCGTCAGTGGTCCGTTGACCGTGGTTTCGTTTTGGGTGACGGTCTGTTCGTCGCCTGCCGATTCGGTGTAGTCGCCGGAGAGTCGATTTCCGGATAGGGAACGCGTCGAATCCGTTTGCACGACGCTCGTGATGTCGGTGGTGCGTGACTGGTTGGTGATCGTTTGGGTCTGATGTGAAGTCGATACGGAAGACTCGGCATCAGAGAAGGTTCCCGTGACCGAATTGCCGCTCCGCTGGGTCGTTGAATCGATGGTCGTCGTCAAGGTGGTCGCATCGGTCAACGACTGATTCGATTCGGTAACAGAAGCCGTGATCGATTGCTGAAGCGATTCCAATCCATCATAAGAGCCGGTGACCGAGTTTCCGGTGCCGGAACTGGAGGACGTTGATTCGGTGCGTTTGGTGCCGGACCGGCTGAGCGATCGATTGCTTGCGGTCGTAGCGGTTTCCACGGTGCCGGTGGCGGACCGCGATTCGGAAAAGTCACCGGTGTTTTGATTGCCGGTATTGATGACGGTCACTTGTCCGCTGGATGTCGACGTCTCGCCGGTCGTGAGTGTCTCGTTAGCAGCAGTCGATGACGTGCTTGACGACTGGTCGGTGGTCTTGGTCGATTCGTTCTCGCCGGTGATCTGATTGTTCTGTGCGGTGACGTGGCTGGTTGAAGTGGACTGGGAGTGTTGAGTTTGCGTCAGGGTTTGATTCGTGATCGTCGTGTCCGAGACCGTTTCGCGGCTGGAATCAGAAATGTGGTCGACGATGCCCGTGATCCGGTTGCCGGTGAGTTTCGCGGCTTCGTTCACCGTCGTGGTATTGGTTTGGACTCGGGTAAGCGTTTGATTGGAGTGGGTGGAGGTGTCGGTCGAGTTGGAGGCCTGGGTGTTGGTTGCGATGAAGTTTCCGACGATCGAGTTTCCGCAGGATTCCGAAACGGTTGTGGACGTCGATTCTGTTTCGACCGACGTCACCGAACCTTGGTTTTCTCGGCTGGACAGCGTTCGTACTGTGCTGGACGTCGTGGACGATTCTTCGAACAGGCCGCTGATGGAGTTGGATGTGGTTGTCGATGATCCGTTGCTGGTGGTGCTGGAGGCATTGACGTTTTGTTCGGTCAATCCGACGAGCCGGCCGGTGTCGATGATGATGGTTTGGTTGTCGGCGAGCGTCGCGATCGGGGAATCCGGATCGGCGGGAAAGACGATGGGCTCGGCGGTTGTGATCGGCTGACGGCCGTTGAGGGAAACGCTCAGTAACGTCGTGTTGCGGCTCAGTTGGCTGGTTTCGGAGTGATCGCCGACGATGGAGTTGCCGCTGGCGGTGGAAGATTGTGTGGAGGTTCCGCGGCTGGAGGTGATGGTGGTGGACGATTGATTCGTCGTCGTCGATTGCTGGTCGACTTCATCCAGTGTTGACTGGCTGGTCTGAAAGGCGCCGGTGACCGAATTGTGTTGCGATGATGCCGTGGTGCGTGAAGTGGCGTGCCCGAACGTCGTGGAAGTTTGAGTCAGGAAGTTCGCCAACTCTTCGGTTTGCGACGTGGAGACGGAGCTGGACTGGCTAGTGGATTCGCCCGAGATGCGGTTCCCCTCGGTCGTCGAAGCCGTGCTGCTTTCGGAGAACACTTCGGACCGCGACGAAACGTCTTGATTGGTCACGACCGTTTGGGAATCGGATCGAATTCGACTTTCGTTCTCGCTGGTGAAATCGCCGGTGAGTGTGTTGGTGATCGAGTGGGATTTCCCGGAGGACTCGCTGGTGGAGGTTCGCGTCGACTGGAGCGTCTGGTTGGTCGTGGTTTGGGTGGCCGAAAGGGTGGAGCGGTTTTGTTCGTCCTTGATGACTTGTGCGGTCTTTGCGCTGCCGGATCCTGAGTAAGACGATTCGCCGGTCTGCGATTCGTCGGTTTCGATGCGTTGGATTTGACCGGATGGCTGAGTGTTGGTTTGAACTTGGTGGGTTGTCGTCTGGCTGAAACCGTAGCCATTGAACGAGAAGTCGCCTTGTTTGGCGTTGCCCGATTTTTCGGCATCCGATTCGGATTCCGCGTGGATGTTCGATTCGCTTCGGCGAGTCTGGTTGGTCTCGACAATTTGGGTGTCGCTGACCGAACTTGATTTGGATTCGATCAAAAAGTCGCCGGTCTTCTTGTTTCCTTGGCTCCGTTTTTCACTGTGGGTGGTTGCGGTTGAGTTGGATGTCGAGGTGACGGGGCCGTTGGTCGTGACGGATTGTGACGTCGTGGTTTGGGCGGAGCGTTCGTCGTAGGCATAATTGCCGCGATACAGATCGCCGGTCTGGTCGACGACGATTGATGTCGTGCCGGATTGGGACGTGGTGGAGAGGAAGTTCGAATCGACGGCGTTGGCGGTTGTGGTGGTGGATTGAGATGTCGAATGGAACTGATTGGTAAAGTCGAAATCGCCATCGAGGTCGTGGCCGCTGCCGGACAACGTGGAAGTCGACGTCGTCTGGCTGTTGGATTCGCTGGTTCGCGTTTGATTGGTGTCGGTTTGTTCGTGGTTGGACTGGCTGGTGGACGAACTGGAAAGTTGAAACCGCCCGCTGGTCACGTCGTAGGTTTTCAGTGCGTTGGTGGTGACCGTTGAGGAGCCACTGGAGGCGGACCGTAGCGTCCCGTTGGTCTGTGATCGCTCGATGATGGTCGAGGAGGCGACGGTATCGATCTGCAGCGAGTAGTCGCCGGCTTGGGGGATCACGCCGTGGACGTGGTAGTCACTGGTCGACTCGGTCACGTCGACAAACTGAAACTGTTGTCGTCCGCCGCGGTGATCGACTCGGCTGGACGTGACGATCCTCAGGTCCTTGGTCACGTCGTAGGTTTCAGTGCCGAACTCATGCAGTGTTTCGGTCGTCGTTTGATTGCCTTGCAAGGTGAAGTCACCGACGAACGAGCTGCCGCCGCCACCGATAAAGTTGTCGATTTGGCCGGCCAAATCCCCATCGACAAAGCGTTCTCCGACGGTCGTGTAGCGGGTTGTGCTTTCCGAGGTGCGTTTCCAGTCGAAGTATGGATCGACGACGGTGCTGTCGCGATTCCCCGGGGCATAAACGACGGTTTTCTGATCGACGAAGAAGCTGGTCACGGAGGCTTCGGTTACGGAGGTCTCAGCGAACGAGTTGGTTTCGCTGGTGAAGGTGTTTTCGAGTTTTCCGTCGAAGGTCGTTTCGTAATCGGCAACATAAAATCCGCCGGCGGCAAAGTTGACGGTATTGACCCGTCCTCGCGCGACGACTTGGCGAACTTTGATCTCCGATCCGTCGCCTTGCTGTTTGAAGTTCGGCTCCCCTTGGCCGTCGCTGCCGGCGGTTTCCAGGCCGAACGAATAGGAGAACCCGGCGCTGCCGACCGCGGCGACTTCGAAGGAGCCGCTGTTGTGGTCGATCGCGACGAAGGTTTTCAGGCCCAGCGAGGAGAACGTCGATTCGACCGCTTGCCGCGGTTCCTTCACGTTCAAAGGTTCGTCGGTCTGTAGGTCGTCTTCGTCGTCGGGAGATTCAAATTCGATGAATGGGAAGGCGAAACTTTGAACCGTCGGCTCGATCGGGTTGCCTTCTTCGTCCAGCAGCGCCAAACGTTCGATCTCTTCTTCAGTGGTGACATCGATGACGTTGGCAAGCGTGACCGCCAGACCGCCGTTATCGTTTTTGGTGTCGGTGATCAGCACGGTGATCACGTAGGGACCTTCGCGGAGGTACTGGTGTTCGGTCACGACTTCGAAGGTCAGCGGGACGGAACCGCCGGCACTCGATTTTGGGATGATCAACGCGGGGATCGGTTCGTGGTCCGTCGCGTCGCCGCGACCCTCGGCTTGATCGTGCAGCGGTTCGTCGCCGAAGTAGATCGTCGCCTGGAATTGATCCGCGGAGGCATCGGGGTCGCCGGCGATGAACGTGGCAACGGACGCTCCGACGTACAACCCGGATGCATCGGGTGTTTGGTTGCTGCTGCCGTCCGGTTCGGTGGGGACGGGTTGATCGACGAGGCGTCGGAAGACGGTGTTGTCGGTCAACGAGCGGCCTTCGAACGCGTAGACCACTTCGCCGGAAGTCAACGGCGGCGGGGTAGCACGAAGCACTTTGTCGTGGGTTGCGAACGCGATTTGTCCCGAGTTGTTGATGATGTCGAAGCCTTCGATGGCATCGATGCGGCCGGCTTTGGGCACCAAGTCTCCGATTTCCGCGACCACCGAGTGCCCCAGGAATTGACTCGGCGGCAGCGGGGCTTGTTTCAAGTCGGACGGGAAATAGAACCGTGCGGTGTGCAGGCCTTTCTTTCCGCCGCTGCCGATTGCCATGAAGGCGACGGTCAGGAACGGGGTTCCGGCAGCCGCACCGGACGTGCCGTCGATCGTCCCGACGAGTCCGCCGGCGACTCCGACCAGCGAGTCGTCGTTTTCTTTTTCCTCATCGTCGGTTTCGGGATCACCGTCGCTGGAACCGGAGGCTTCGTCGAGCGATTCCAGCGTGACCAGACCGTTGATGCCGATGGCACCTTCGACGATTTGCGAGACGCCGCCGATCCCGATATCGTCCACGTTGACTTCGTTGGGGTCGATGTAGGCGTCTGCCGACTCGCCGACGACTTTGATCCAGTTGTTGTCTTGCGGGTTGATCGCATAGATCCCGCGTCCCATCGGTCCGACAGCCGCCGCGGCGATGATGCCGGTGTCGCTGATGGCGACGCCCTTGTCGAGGGCTTGAAAGTTTTCCAGGCGGTGCGTGTTGCCGTCTAGGTCGATGGTGACGATGCGGCCGTCATCGACGTAGACGCCCCAGCCGACGTCTGAAAGCTGGATGTTTTCGACGGGATCGGTGATGGGAATTTGGACGTAGGGCTGCGCGCGATCTTCGCTGTACGTGACCAGGCTCAGTTCCGCACTGATTTCCGAATTGTTGGTTTCGGCGACGAAGATCGACTGGCCAAGATTATTGACGGTGACACTTGCGGGATAGATCGACGTGAAGGGGGTCACGTAGAGCTGTTCTTCGTAGATGGAGGCCAGTGATGTACCGAGGGCGACGCTACGGAACAGTGAAAAATCAAAGTTGTCGGGGTCTTGGAAAACGTTCCAAACAGGATTGGCCGGGGTGAAGTAGGTGCTGGACCAGACCGGATCGAGCGTCCAAACGCGCGGGACCAGAGTCTGTTCGCCCAGCAGAGCGGTGCCGGAGATTGGGGGCAGGACAGCGGCAAAGCCTGAGAGTTGCAGGTCCAGAAACTTGGGATCGCCCCAACGCAACCCCGCGTTGGCCAAGCCCGAATCGCCGACCGCGTATTGTTTGGGTGTTCCATAGCTGTCGCCCGCCAAGACCCGTTCGGCGTTCCAGAGTTCCGCATAGGACAGCGCGACGTCGGCCAATTCGAGCAAGGGATAACCGACCTGGATCACGCCGGAGACCGTGCGGGCGTTCAACTGACGTTGGACGAGTAGACGATTGAAGTCGGTCAGCTGCACGTTGTCGCTGAATCGCAATTCGGGCGTGTCGGTTCCTGAGCCGCGGGGTGGTGACGAGACGGTGGCGTCGCCGAACAGGAATTCATTGGGGATCAGCGGTTTCGCCGTACCCGTCTGATCGCTCCAGATCAACGGGGTGTCGCGTCCCGATAGGGTGGCGGTGTAGGCGACGTTGCCGTGGTTGTTGATCGAGACGCCGGAACCGATTCGATCGTAACCCTTGCCGACGACGTCAAAGCTGTACGCCGAGGGACCGCTGCGCACGATGATCTCCACCACGCCCTCGCTTGTGGATTCGAGGGGCGCAGCGGGGCGTTGATTTTCGCTCGTGGCGGCTGCCGATGCCGAAGAAACCTCCGTGAGCGTGTAGGTGAAGCTGTCGATGACGTCGACGCCGGCGGCTTGTAGATCGCGGAGCGTTTGGCTGGCGGTCGGGTCGTAGCTGAAACTGCCGTCGGGTCGGACGATCACTCGTGCACCGTATTGGCTGAGTCCGTCGAAGGAGGCGGCCAAGACGGTGCCGCTGGACGCCGAGTCGGGATCGTGGTCGTTGGTCAAAACACCTTCGTCGGCGGGGACTTCGATCGTCTGTGACGCGACGGTCCAATAGCCACGTTCGATGTCGTCGATACCCGCGATCGGCGCGTCGTCGACGCCGTGAATCTCGACGGTAACGGTCGCGGCCGACTCGGCACCTTGATCATCCAAGACGACGTAGGTGAACGTGTCCAATGCCGTTTCGCCTTCGGCAAGATGGTCAAAGACACCCTGCGGGTCGTAGTCGAACGTGCCGTCGGGACGTAATGAAATCGTCGCGCCGCCGACGGAATGCGAAGCGGTTTGACTGGGATCGACGATCAGCGGTGGCGGTGAGTCGGTGTCGAAATCGTTGGCCAGCAAACCGTTGCCGATGTTGGTCGTCAACAAGCCGTCTGCCGGCACGCCGATGTACACGTCATCGACCGCAGAGGGAGCGTCGTTGGTGCCGATAACGGTAAGCATGATCGGTTGAGCGGCCGAGAAGCCCAGGCCATCCGTGACGCGGAACAAGAAGGTGTCTTCGGTGGTTTCGCCTTCGGAGAGCGATTGAATCGCGACGACGTCGGAGGAGTCATAGGTAAACGTTCCGTCTGGCCAGATCGAAACCGTGGCGCCCAGCGAGCTGGTGACGACTTCTTCCACGGCGGCCAATTCCGGATCCGAGGGCAGATGGTCGGTATCGACGGCACCGGCGAGGAGGGAATCGAAGGTGGCCTGATCGATTACTCCGTCTTCGGTGAGGCGAGCTGTTCCAGGGGCGGCGCTGGGGGCGAGGTTGATCGGGCTTTGAACCCAAACGCTCGCGGTCGATGAATGGGTCACGCCGTTGGGGTCGCTGATTGTGTAAGTAATCCGATCGATCCGATGTTCTCCGGCGGCCAGCGAATCCAACGCGGCGACGCCTCTCGGGTCATAGACGATCTGGTCGGCAAACAGGCCGCTTCCAGACAGTGTGACGGCGGCACCGAGCAGGCTGGTTGCTTCAACCGACGTGATCGCGAGCGAGTCGTTGACATCGGGGTCGACGTCGTTTCGTAATAGATCCGCCAAGGCGATGGTCGACGACGTGCCCGCGCGGGTGTAAAGCGAAACCGCCGTGTTGGATGGTTCGTCTTGGACGGCGACCGGAGATTGGTTTTCACCTTCGATCGTGATCCAAACCGTGGCGGTGTGCAGGCTGAAGTCGGCGGTGCGGACGGTGTAGGTGAACGAGTCGGTGATCGATTCCCCCAGGCCGATTCCGGTGTAAGTATCCGCGGGGCCGAGTGTAAAGCTGCCATCGGCGGCGACCGTGATGCTTGCTCCCCAGCGAGTCGCATCGTCGGCGACCAACACTCCGGTGACACCAGAAGCATCGTTGGCGAGCAGGCCAAGGGAAGCGTCGACGGAGAGCGTCTCGGATGCGTTGCCGCGGAAGTAATCCGGCACCGCGACGGCATCGGTTGCCGAGGGAAGAGCAAGCGACACGGAGGCGTGCCGTGTCGCAGCGCCGTTTGCCAAATCCGCCATCGTCGCGGTGGCGATCGTTTGGGTCGGCGCAGTCGTTGCGGTGAAGCTGAACGTCAGCTCGCCGGTGCCGCTGAGTCCGTCGGCCGCGTCAATGGGTGAGGATTTGATGGCGGAGTCACCAGGCGAGTAGGCGACCGACCAAGAAGCGGGGACGACGAAGTCACTTGCGGTGACGCCCGTGGCCATCGGTAAAGTGATCGCGTCGAGTCGTTTGCTGGTGTTGGCTGCGGCGGTTGCGGTGATCACATAGCGGTAGTCATCGCCCAACGGCGTGACCGAGCTTCGCAGTCCAGCTAGGCTTGCCGTGTCTCGGGTCCAGGTCAGCGCTGTCGGGGCACTCGTTCGGCCTTGATTGTCGGTCGCGCGAAAGTACAACGCGTGATCGCCGTCGACAAACGGCGCGCCATGGATTATTTCGACGTCGGACGATGTCAACACGAACCGATCGGCGGTGGTGTACGCCGTCAGGTCAACGACGCGACCGGAGAAGTTCGGGTCGGTGCTGACTTCGGCGACGGCGATCGCAGTTTCGCTACGCAGTCGCCCTTGAATGCTTGGCGGCGTGATCGCATGGTCGATGACACTCGTGAACGTGAATTCCGGAGGTAAAACGGCTCCGCGTGTGAAGACAACGGTCTGTTCCATTCGGTTTCCGGCGGGGTCTTCCGAACTGACACGAAACTCATTCGAGCCGACCTGCAGATCAGTGATGAAGAAGAACGTGCCGGCGGCATCGGCGATCGGTGTTTCTCGCTGCCCGGGCATCGTGATTCGGCTACCGGGTTCTGCGGTTCCGATCAAGCTGACTTGGGCATCGGTCGTGTGATTGGCCCGCACGCTGCTTTGGTGCAGCGGCATCAATTCCAGGGTGAGGTCCGATGGCGGGATCGCATCGATCGTCAACACCAGTGGCTCCGATGGGCCGGCCACGTTTCCCGCGGCGTCTTCGATGGTGGTGGTGACGTTGTACGTTCCGCTGTCGAGACTCGGTAACGTGTACTGTGCCGCGCCGGTGGAATAGAGTTCGCCGGACAGTGTTCCATCGACGTAGAACTTGACCAATGCTCCCCGCTGGGCAAACACACGCACCACAGGCTCGGTGTTCGACGTCAAGTTGTCTTGATCGCTGTGGCCGAGATCGCTGGACGTCATCAGGTCCGGCGGGGTTTGCAGCGGCGGGCTTTGACGGTCCAGGTCAAACTGAAATTCGGTGGAAGATTCATTTCCAGCCGCATCGGTTGCCCACAGTGTCAGCAGATGGCGTCCGTCAGCCACGCTCTGGCCGGCAATGGATTCCAATGTCGACAAGTCGATCATCAAGGTGTTTTCGACCAGGGCGGCTGTGACATCGAGCGGCGGCGATCCGTTCAAAGACCCGAAGAGCGACACGATCGCCGACGCGTCGCGGACCGTGCCGGCGATCGTCGGATCCTGGGTGCGTCGATCGGTGCCGCTGCGCCCGGTGTCGTTGACCAGGTTCACGTCGAATGCGGGACCGTCGATGTCGACAAAGGTCAAATCGATTTCGACGGTTTGAACGTTGCCCGCGAGGTCCGTTGCCGAGACGACCAGCGGGTTGACGCCTGCGCCGAGACGGACATCATCGATTGTGAAAGCTCCGAAGTCATCGGCGTCGGCGAAGTTCGGTTTCCCCAGGATCTGCAATCGAGTTCCCGGTTCGGCGCGGCCGACCAATGAAACGATGGAGGAATCGGTATGAAGGGGACTGCCCAGGTCATCGCGTCGCTGGGTTTCGTTCAGCCCGATGGCCGGTGCGATGAAGTTGTCGTCAAAGGTGATGAAACGGGCCGCGGTGAAGGGGCTGAGATTGCCGGCGGCGTCGATTGATTGGGCGACATAGCGGTGCCGCCCCGGCAGACTGCGGGTTTGGAGCGAAAGGGATTCGGCAGCATCGGCACGATCGACGACTTCTCCATCGGCATACAAGACGACTTCTGCATCGGTCGCCGTCACGCCGGTGATGAACGTCAATGTGTCGCGGTTGGTGATGCCGTCGCCAAGGGTTCCCGAATCGCTGGCGGTGTCCAGGACAAGCGGAGCCGGGGCGTCCGGGCGTGTGGTGTCCAGCTGAAACGTCAACTCGGCGATTTCCGAAGCATGCCCGACGATGTCGGTCGCTCGCATCTGAACTCGTCTCTCACCGTCGCTCAGTTGATGCCCCGCGATCGTCTCCAGAATGCTGCGCGAGAGCGTGAACGCGTTGTCGCGAAGGGAACCGAGCGAATGGACAAACGGTCCATCGTCGACGCTGATTTGGAAACTTGCGATCTGACTGGCGTCATCGACCATTCCAGATACAGTCGGATCGTTGGTCAATCGATCGGTATCGGAAGCGCCCGTGTCGCGTTCCAGTGCCAACTGGATTTGGGGGGCGGAACGGTCGGGGGCGTCGTATCGTGCCGAGACGTTGGTCTCGATGGCGTTGCCGGCGATGTCTTCGGCAACGACACGAAACCGGTTGACGCCATCGGCAAACCGAATGGCATCGATCTGGAAACCGCCGTCGCTCGCTGCGATGGTTTCCGCGATGGCGGTTTGCGAGTCCAATCCGCGATAGATGCGCACCGTTGCGTGGGCTTCCGTCGAACCTGAGAGGACGCCGGAGTCCGAGTTCAGCGGCGGCAGTTGAAGGTCGGCGACGACCGAATTTGGCGGCGTCGTGTCGATGGAGACATCGAGTGCGGCACCGACGGCGCTGACGTTCCCGGCGACGTCAGTCACCGACGTGGTGATCACGTGATGCCCTTCCGCTATTCCCGCCAACGTGACTTCGCCAACGCCTTGGGGTAACAGAAATTCGGCATGCGGATTCCCATCAACGAAGAATGCCACGTTGGCCAGTTCGGGAACATCCAGAGAAACAACCAGCGAGGTAGCGCGGGTGATTCGATCGGTCCAGTCGCGACCGTGATCGCTGTCCGCAGAAAGCCGCAATTCCGGCGGGACGTCGGGTGCGGTACGATCAAGGACAAACGAAATCGATTCCGCCCGGGACGCATTGTCGTATTGGTCGACCGCGACTAGGGTGAAGGTGACGTTGCCATCGTCGAGTCCCGTGCCGATGGCGTGTTCGATCGCGGCCGCGGAGAGATGAAACGCATCTCCTGTGATCGCACCGGAAACATCAAACGGCCCGGTTGTATGTTGCGTGGAGTGTTCGTCGGATGTTGATGCGACCGTCAAGAACAACCCTGTCACGTTCGATTCGTCGTTCAGCGCGCCGCTGAGGGAAGTTGAGGCAGTGACGGCGTCGGTTTGGTAACGCCCTGTGTCGTCGGCCAAGGTGAAAGCGATCGTGGGCGGGTTGGATTCCAAACGCGGGCGGAACACATTGATGCTGCGCGGTCGCTGGTTGCCCAATGCATCGGCGACGGTGACGGTCAATCGATTGGGGCCGAATCGCAGCGGAATGCCTTCGAGCCGAAGGTCGCCGGCGGCATCGGCGACGGTTGTTTGGAGACTGCCCGCGACCGAGACAACCGCGCCGGGTTCCGTTTTTCCGATCAATGAAATGAAATCGTTTTCGGTCGTCTGATCACCCAGCGTTCCGGTGTCGCTCGCGGGATCCAATCGCAAAGAATCGATCCGCGGGGCGGTGGTATCGATGGTGATGGAAAGTGACGATGACGTTGCGCTGCGATTGCCGGTCGGGTCTTCCGCGGTGGCGGTGAACGAGAACGTTCCGTCGCCGAGTGATCCCAGGTTCAGCGGGAAGTCGACGGGGCTTTGCGCGACACCCAATCCGACTTCACGTCCGTCGCGGTACAACCGAACGATGCTGCCGGTCTCGCCGATCGAACGGATGACGACACGCGGATCCGCGAGCGTCCGAGTTGACGTGACGTTGCCATCGCCGTCCAACAACGTGGGGGTGGAGGGGATCGCCGGTGCGATTTCATCGATTACGAATTCGACATCGACCGGTTTCGACGCGTTGCCGTACCGGTCGACCGCCACGAATGTCAGCGTATGATCGACCGGTGCAAGCGTTTGGCCGGCGATCGAATACAACTCCGTCAATGGCAACTGCAGCGCGTCTTCGGAGGACAATCGATCGACGAGTTCGATCGTTGGGGAACCATCCACGGAAACGGTCAACGAAGCCACTTCGCTGACGTCATCGACGACGAGCGACAATTCTGCATCGGTGCGAAAGGCGTTGACCAGCGGCAATCGGTTGTTCGCAAGCGTGACGCCGGCCAGGATCTGCGGCGGGTCTTGATCGGTCGTGGACCCGAGTCGATTGCGCCAGACGACGAAATCGTGCCGATCGATCATCCCTTCACCGGTCAGGTCGCGATGACGTGCATAGCGTGGGGATTCGGCGTTGGAATTCAGGCTGATGCGAATGTCTCGCCAATCGTCGGTGTCGACTTCGTTGTTACCGTTGACGTCACCAAGCAGTCTGTGGAACGGAAGCGGCAAGAACTCGCTGCCGAACTCCGGTCCGCTAGCCATCGTTTGCAAGCGGTTTGCGTTGCTGGCGATGCCTGCATTGCGGAGCATCAGGTAATATTGATCGTCTTGTCGGATCAATCCGTTGACGTCGATCGTCAGCGTGAACGTGTCTGGATCGTACGAAAACTTCTCACTCGGGATCCTGAGTTTGTCGCCTTCGATATTGGAAACAAAAATGTCTGCCGAGGCGTCGGCGATCCAAGCGTGCTGGTTGAAGGTTACCGTGAGGGTGTGTAATTGCGACCGTTGGACTTCGCCGGCGTTGACTTCGAACCCGCTGATCGACATCGGGTTGACGAACACGCTGCCAACGTCCACCCGCAGTTGTTCTTCGGCGGAGACGGGATCGGCGGATGGGTCAGTGGCCGTGACGGTGACGTTCAGCATCGCTTGCCCAGACCAACCGGCCGAAGGCATCAACTGCAGCTCGTCCAGGTCTTCGAGAGCCAAACGATACTGACCGTCGGCGATGCGGACGCCCTGATTGAGCGTTGCGCCCTGTGGCAAGGACGCGATCGTGACCGTGAGGTGTTCACTGTCGTCGGCATCGGTCGCCGTCGCAGCGATCTGCAAAGGCAGCGGCGTGTCTTGATCGCCCCTGGCGGTGTGGACGACCAACGACGGCGTGTCGGTGATGGGCGTCACGTTGATGCTGACGAAGGCTTCGTTAGAAACGTAGCCATCGACATCTTTGACGGTGTAGGTGAAGGAGTCGTTGCCGGAGTAGTCGGGGTCGGGTGAATAGGTGACGATGCCCGATTGCGTGCTGACGAACACCTGTCCGTGCTCGGCCGGCGTCACGAGGGTCAACGATGCGGGAACCAACGGCGATTCGTGATCGGAATCGTTGGCGAGCACATTCAGGTTGACTGGCACGTCTTCTTCGGTCGTGGCCAAGTCGGTTCGCGCAATTGGCGCGCGCAGCCCACCGGACACCAGGAACACGTCGTCGATTCGTGCGTGACTGTTTGGCTGGGCGAACCCGATTAGATCGATCGACAAGACGGCCAGGGTTCCCGTCGGGACCGCACTGACGTCGATCTGCACCAGCATTGTGTCGTCGGTGAACACGCCGCCCAGGTCTTGTGATGGATCAGAGGATCGGGTGTCGCCGACGGTGACGCCCGCTCCGCTGCGGTAGGTCCCGTCGGTGGCAAAATTGAGTGACGCATCGGTCTGGCCCAGTGGGATCACGCCGACCAGGGGGGCGAACGTCTTGGCATCGAGCAGCCCGATTTCCAACGCATCGGGCGCGCGGTCGGGGGCCGAGGTAAGGCTCAGGTTTGAAATCGTCAGCCGCAGGATCGAGGCATCGTCGGGAACGTAAAATGCTTGGCGAAGTGACGTTCGCTCGGTGGGGGATTCCGACAGTTCCGCTGCGCCGTTGTCAAAACCGACGTTTCCGTTCGTCGTCCAGGCTTCGCCGTCGGCATCGAACCTTCCGTTGCGAATGTCAAACGTCGCCCTGGCCGAGGGCGCCAGCGAAGTCGGTGTGAAGGTCGGGGGATCGACCGAAGGCGGCAGTTCGGGGGCGGGCGTGATCCGGGTGTCGTCGCCGGTGGAGGGATCAACGGGCGGATCGATCGGTGGCTGTGAAGGGTCGCCCGGTGGCGGCGTGGTGGTTGGAAAGTCGGCGACGGTGACAAAGCGATCGTCCCATCCAAGTGCGGCAAAGTCGGATGTGAATCCGAAGTTCGCAGCGAGCAGTTGCGAGTCGGCGATCGTGATTGCGCCGTCGGCATTGAAATCCGCGGCGGCGTCGTAGTTTCGGTCGCCGATAAAACTTCCCATGGAATTCGCCAGTGCCACACTATCGAATCCATCGACGACGCCGTCGCGATTGATGTCGCCTACCACATCCAAATGCAACCGGTAGCGTCCCGCGTCATCGGCCGATGCCCCAGCGACGCTCAGCAAGTATTGATCGGCACGCTGGATCGAAAACAACGCGACCGTCCGATCGCCATCGACGCTGCGGGCGATCGGATCGAGTCCGGCGATTCTTGGCGTGTCGGCGATAAACGGACTGCGATATCGTTCGATGATCGCGCGCACCCAAACGACGTGCTGATCGGTGCTGCGCAACTGGGCGTCGTCGATCGTGAAGGCGTACTGATCGGTCTGGCCGGCGTCGAGTTCGCCAATGATGGGCGATGCGGAAAAATCAGCGGCACGTCCAAGATCCGCCGTCAGCGGTTGGTCGGCGGGGTAGGCGCGATGGTTCCCGTCGAAACTGACCGCGACCGAAAGTGTTTCGCCGGTGTCGGATTCATAGCCATAGCGGTGCAGCGACTGCGCGACGTCGGACACGGAGGCGACTTCGACGAGTCGGCCGGTGTCGTCGTAGCGGTAGTGCAGATCCATCGTCGGCGTGCGGAGCGATGCGATCTGGCCCTGGGCGTTGTGAACGATCGCAAGAAACTCGCCCGAAGGAAGTAAAATGCCGCTGTCGCTGATCTGCACGATTTCGCCGCCGGGCCATTGCTGCCGCGTGATCCTGCCCGCTGCGTCGATCCGTTCGACCCGGCCATCGGGATGCACGAGTTCATAGGCGTCATCGGCTGAAATAAAATTGGCGGGATGGTAGGGCTGGCCGGTGGCCTGGTCGTAATAACGCTCTCCGCCACGGACCAATAATCGATCGATGGATCGCAATTCGTAGTCGACACCGGCATCGGCTGTCCAATTCGGTTTGTAGAAGACCAGCGAGTCGTCGGAAGGAAAGAGCTGAACGCGTTGTGGTTCAAACGTGAACCCGACGCGTCGTCCGTCAGGAAGACTTAAATAGACGCGATCGCCGCCGGACAGAGCCGGATGGACGACTGTCGACGACGCGTCCGCCGCTTCGGTGAAGGCTTGCAACGCAACGTCTTGGAACGTGAAACGCCAGGATTGGCGGAGCGAATCGTATTGACGTGCGATCTGAAAGGTCTGGTCGCCGAACGTGATTTCCGCGTCAACGTCCGTTCTCGTGAAGGCATCGGTTTTGGAGTCCGAGTTAACCTCCACGCCCATGGAGGTCTTTGAGCTGCGTCCGCTAATGTCACTGGCGGTTAAGCGGATCGTGTAAAAACCGTTGGCCAGCGATGCCGGGTCGAGTGTCGTCAACGTCAGATCTTCGCCGGTCGATTGACCACTTGCCAGAGTTTCAAAATCGTCCGATCCGTGAGCGGCGATTTCCAGCGACCATTGGTCCAGGTTGACGTCGTTGATGGCGGCGATCAATTCGGTCGGCTCGGTGATGCGTTGGGAACCATCAAACGACAACGCGACTTGGGGAGCCTCCTTGTCGGTGGCCGTACGGACTCGCACCGTTTCGGTGACGGTCGCGACAAAGCCGTCGACGTCGATCGCCGTGGCAACCAGCGACGTTTTCCCCGGGGAGCCGGCGAGGATCTCGGCGCGGCCTTGTTCGTCCAGCGTGACTTCGCCGCCGTCGTAGGTCAGTGACAAGGACTCGATCGGCGCAACGCCGTCGGCGATCACATCGACTCGGATCGTTTGTCCCGGCAATGCGGGGAAACTGGGCGTGGTGACAATCCGAACTTCGGGCAAACGAGGTGTCGCGACCGACTCGATCACCAGATTGTGTTTCGTTTCCGCCAATCCGTCGCTCGCTCGGACGTCGACGACGTAGCTGCCGAGTTGGCCGGGTTGGGGAATCCACGTGATCCGACCGGTGGATGCGTCCAACGCCGCCCCGTCGGGTAAGCCGTACGCCGCGTACGTCAGCGTGTCATCGAAATCAGGATCAGACGCGGCCAAATGGAAATCAAGCAACTCGCCGACAAGCACTTGATGGTGTCGGCTTTCGATCGTTGGCACTCGGTTGACATTGTCCACCACGATCGGGACGCGGATCGAATCGGATGCGTTTTGTGCATCGGTCAGCGTGAAGACAACGTCGTGGACGCCAGCTTGGTCGAACGCCGGTTGCCAGCGGAACACGCCGCTGCTGGGATCGAATAAGGCTCCGTCGGGCAACTCGTCGGCGGTCAACGTCAACGGTCCGCCATCCAGGTCGTCGCCCGTGATTCGAAATTCCATCCAGACGCCTTCACGGGCGTATTGCGGCGCGGGGAAGGCGAGACGCGGGGCGCGGTTGACGGGAACCACGTCGATGGAAAACGATCGGGTGTCAGATGCCGATCCATCGGTCGCAACGATGTCGATGGTGTACGAGCCAGAATCGTCAAACGACGGTGTCCAATCCAACACGCCGTCGATCGGATCCAGCGTCGCACCGGGGGGCAGATTCGACGAGGTGTACCAGATCGCATCGCCATCGAGATCGTTCGCGATGAATTCGAGCGTCAGCGTCTCGCCTTCATCCACGATCGCATCGGCAATCTGGTTGAAGACCGGAGCGGTGTTGTGATCGCGGACATCGATCACGAAGCTTTGCGAGGACGAAAGCGTTGCCGCCGCGCCGTTGTTTCCCGAATCGGTCACCGTGACGGTGACGTCGTAGGTTCCGGTGTGGGCCGTTTTCGGATCCCAGTTCAACAACGCTTGGCCGTACGACCCGGAGTCGACAATGCGAGCGTCCGCGGGCAAGCCGCTGAAGGTGTAGTGCAGCGGCTCTTGATCGATGTCGGCCGTCGATAGCGGCAGTCGAAGCAAATCACCGGCCAAGACCACGATCGACGGAACAGGCGAAAGTTGTGGCGGATCGTTGGCGGATTGGACCGTGACGACAAAATCGTATTGCGTCGTTTCGATCCGTCCGCGGCCGTGACCATTGCCGTCGTCGCTGGCGATGATCGACAGGGTGTAGCTGCCCCGCTGGGCGGTTCCCGGCGTGAAATGAAAGAAACCTGTTCCGTTGCCGTTGTCGCTGAACGTCACGAAGTCCGGCAGCGGCAATCCCGGCAACCCGCTGGCCGCGGTCAGCGTGATCGCATCACCGTCCGGGTCAATCACGGCGACGGGGAGATCGACCACGTCACCGCGCGACAGGACAACGTTTTCGATCGGATCGATCAGCGGACGTTGGTTGACCTCGCGGACGGAAATCGGAACCCGGGAATGAATCGTGACGGGAACCCCGGTGCCGTCGCCGTCATCGGTTGCTTCGATGTGAACGGTGTATTCGCCCGCTTGGTCATGATTCGGCGTCCACGTCAGTGTCGCGGTTTCGGGGTCAAACGATGCCCCGTCGGGTAAACCGACCACGCGATAATCTACCGGTGAGACCAGACCCGGCGGAAACAGTGCGCCCTCGCTGGTGCGAACCGGTAATCGAAACTCTGGATGGTCGGGGTCGAAGGCGAACACTTCCATCACCAGCGTTTGGCCTTCGTCGATCGACCAGCCGTGCATCGATTCGAACACCGGTGCTCCGTTTGCGTTGAGCACGTCGACGACGATCTGGTCGCTGGTGGATTGGTCGCCCGCAGTGACCGTGATCGGAATGTTTCGGGTTCCCGCCTGATCAAAACCGACGGCCCAACGCAACGTTCCGGTATCGGCATCTAGCGTCGCACCGTGGGGCAGGTCATCGCTGGTAAACAACAAAGCGTCGCCATCGGGGTCGCTTGCCGAGACACGATAGGTCCAGTGGTCGCCTTGGCGGAGTGTGAAAGGCTGCGGTGTCTCGATCAGCGGCGGTCGGTCGGCATCGGCAACGACGAGATCAAACGTGTGCCGGGTCGTGTTGACGCCGTCGCTGGCGAAGAACGTCAGGTCTCGGTAAATCCCCGACGCATGTTCACCAGGCGACCAACGCAACGTCCTCTCCGACGCATCGAAGAACGCGCCCGGAGGAAGGTTGTCGGCCCAAACGTCGATCGTAGCATCGTCGCGGTCGAGCACGTTGACGGGAACGACCAGAGTTTCGTTCTCCGTCATCGAGGCGTCGGCCGGCGGCGAGATGAACTCCGGCGCCTGATTGCCGCCGGCAACGGTGACTGTCCATGTTTGAGACGTGAAGCCGCCGCGTGAGTCGAAGGCATACAAAACGACGCGATTCTGCTCGGCGGTCTCGGCGCCGGTTTGCCAATCGATGAATCCGCTGTCCAGGTCGACTTGCATCCCGTCCGGTGCTTCATTCAACCAATACACGACTGCGTTGGAATCCGGGTCATCGGCTCGGGCTTCGTATCGATAGACGGACCCTGCGACGACGTGCTGCGGCGGTGTGGAATCGAATCGGGGACGCAGGTTTGGCGACGCACTGGCGAGAAAACTGGGCGCGAAGTTCGCGTTGATGTTTCCCGGTGCCAACCAGCGAATCGTCTCGGCCGTCGTCGACTCACTGGAACGCAGCCGAACACCATCGGGAACGTTGGCGGCCAGATCAAAGAACCAGCGCCCATCGGCCGACGGCGTCGCGGGTTGCCCCGGAACGGCCTCAGCGGACGACACGCCGGTGCGTTGCCCGTCGGGAGTGAGCACTAATCGGGCCGGCAGAATCAGGTCCTGATCGCCGCGGTTGATGATCACGACGTCGTAAGTGATCGATTGTGATTGTCGATCCAGCCGCGTGCCGGACAGTTCGATGTCGACGTTGGCCGAGAATTCGCTGATCGTGGTGAAGTGGATTTCATAACCCGCGGCGAGCGAGAAACCGCCAACGCTCTCGATGCCTTTGCCGACATACAGCGTGTGCTCGCCGACGGAGAATCCTTGGGCAAACAGGTACGCCGTCCGCGACGCCGCGTCGTAGCGGACCTCGGTGATCTGTGGAGGCTCGCTGCCATCGGTGCGAATGGCGTAGTTGCCGGGGTTCAAGACCGAATGCGGCTGCGTGACCAGTCCCGTGAACATGTCTTCGCTGAACGTCACACGAAGCAATCCCAACGGCAGGGCGACGACCGTTTGCTGGGCGGGGTGGGTTGCGATGAGTTCGGGGACCGCGATCGGGCTGAGCACGTCCACCGCATCGGATTGGCTGATCAATACGCGGCCGTCCCGCGTCGTCACGACGACGTCGCCGCGGCTGCCACCACTGGCCAGCGCGACGCGCCGCAGGCTGGCGACGTCGACCATCGTCAGTTCGCTGCCGGTGTTTGCAGTGCCGGCATTTGCAGCGTCTGAGTTGTGCGAGACGAACAACAGGCCGGCTAGTGGCGAATCGTTTTGTCCAAACGCCAGCGAATCGATCGGCGTCGTGAACGACAGCAGCGTTTCGGCGCGGCCCGAGGGCAGAAACTTCAACACAGCGTTTCGCTCCGGCCATTGCACACCGTAGAGCGTCCCGTCGTCGGCAAACGCGAGACTTCCGACACGCAGGTTTTGATCTCGACTGAATCGTGAAAACGTCCCGTTGTCCGGATCGAATCGCTCGACGCCGTAGCGGGATCCGACGAGCAGGTCACCCGAAGCCGGATCGATGGCCAGTCCCATCGTCAGTCCGTCGCCGTATTCGGCCAGCAGACTTCCGTCGCTCGGGTCGAGTTCCAACAGTGGGCCGCCGCCGGTGGTGGCCCAAAGTCGTCCGGCCGGGTCGAAGCTCAAATTGAAGATCGGATGATCCAGTTCGGTCCAAACGCCACCGGCTGTTCCGCCATCGGAGGTGAAACGATAGAGTTGATTCCGGGCCGGGCCAGCGCTGACCAAGATGTCTCCTTCGGGCGTTTCCGCCAGCGCCATCGGGCCGATCTCCGCAGCCGCCGCGGCGCCGACCGTCACATCAAAACCGTCGGCGAAACGAGCGGCGGTGAACGGTTGCAGGACCTTGTCAAAGGCCGCGGGGTTGGCGAGTGACGCTGGTGTCGGGACCTGACGTTCGGCGGAAGCGAACAGCGGGTGGATCGATGGCGTGGACGTTGGCTTGGCGGGTTGTCCAAAATTCGGAATCGTCGTTTCCTCCACCCAGGGCAAGACGCCCAGCGACGAGGTCGAACCATCATCGTCGGCGGTCGCTCCCGATGGCGGCGTTTCCCGGTTGCCGGCGCGGTCACTGGCCAGGGCCAAGAATTCGTAGCTCGTGCCGACGCGACCGATCCACACTTCCTCGCCGCCGGCGGTTTGTAGTTGCCGTTTCCAAAGCTTGAACGCGCCGCCGTCTTCGGCCACGTACAGGCTGACATGTTTGAAACCGCTGCCGCCGTCGTCATCAGCAACGTTCCAGCGGACGACAAAATCGTTCCGGTCGTTCAGCGGTGTGACGTCGATGTGGCTGGTCGGCGCGACGGAATCGACCTTGTACGCCAGATCGTCGGCATCTTCCGGAGGGGCGTTGTCCAGGAGGACTCGGGCTCGCGCCGTCACGACGTCGCCGGTTTCGGCCGAATCGGCCAACTGCACGCTGTAGCTGACGAACCCCGCACCTTGACCGCGGGCATTGTTCGGTGGCAGCAATCCGCCGTCGGGATCCGAACGCACTTCGCCGGTCAGCGGATCAATCGCCTGGATCAGCCACGTCGCCGCATTCGATTGGATGTCGACTCCGCCGCTGACCCGCACGTTAATACCGAGCGTGTCGCGGAAATCAAAATCACCTTGGTACAGCGATCGTCCGCCGGGCATTCGAATCGTGATGTCGCCGATCTGGATGTCGCCGAGTCGAAAGCTGCGGGGATCGACGGCATCGTCCAGCGGCACGACCACTCGCACTTCGTTGGCGTCGCGGGTTGTGTTCGGATCGTTTTGAAAGTTGACGGTGAACGGAAGCGGCTCACCGGCGGGTACGAACCCGCCTGTTTCCAGCGTAAACGGTCCGGTCTGCGAGACAGTCCCCGAGTGTGCGTCGGCTTGTTCGTAGTAGCCCTGCAGATTGAGCGGAAAGAAGACGTCTTCATCGTTGGGCGTGATCCCCGTGATCTGATACTCCGCCGGAATCCCTGCGCCGCGATTGGCGAATGGAACCCAGGGCACATAGACACGCATCGTTTGAAAGTGCGTGTTGGCATCGAGCATCAAGTCATAGTCGTCCAAGGTCGGCAGCGCCGCGACCGGATTGGGACTTTGCAAGATGCCCAGAAAGGAGAGCGAATCCGAAGTGAAATTGACTTGATTGGGTTCGATGGGGGCTTTCAGGGACGCGTCATGTCCGTACCATCGCCGCACGTTGTCAAAGAAGTCCGACAGGTCTCCGCTGGCGATGATCTGGTCGCCTCCGGGGCCGGTCAACACACCTCCGGCAAGGGTCGCCATCAAACTGGCCAGTTCCTGATCGCGGCGCGTCGGCGGGATGGCGTCGACGGCGCGCAGACGTCCGCTTTCGGTCAGATAACTGACATAGAGCGATTGCCAGGCTTGCGGATCACCGGCCAGATTGACCAACGCCGCATCGGCGTCGTTATCGTCCAGAATCCCTTGACGCAGTCGGTCCGCTTCATCGAGCGCGTGCTGCAGGAACTCGTCGCGAGTCATCGTGGTCGCCGATGCGACGACATGAAATTGGAAGGGGATCAGCGGCTGAATCAACAAATCCGGCACGGCACCGAAGGCTTCCCAGACCAGAGCCAGACCGGGCGAGATCTTGTCGAGCGACGACGGTCCTTCCGCCAAAAAATCAATCGCCGCGTATGCGGGAATCGCATCGTAGATCTTTGCCTTGAACGCCTCCCAGGCGTGATCATGCAGTTCGCGTAAGCCCGGGTAGGTTTGGACCTGGAAGGTGAATCCGGCGAAGCCATCGGCGGGTTGGTCGAACAGATACCCGCTGGCGGTCAGATGCCCGTCAGTGTTGACCGCCGAATCGAGTTCGGCCCAAGGCAGATCGGCAAGTGCACCGTCAGGGCCGCCGCGCAGGTTGGACGAAAAGTGGTTGTAGGGCAGGTTGTAGACGTTTTGATTGCTGCCCAATTCGGGAATGCCGACGTTGTAAAACACATACGGCGCATCGACGTTGCCCGAGTTTTTCAGCGAGACACCATACGTGCCGTTGTCACCGGCCAAGACGAAGCGTGGACCGCCGATGCCGACAGTCACTTCGGGCTCGATCGTTCGTTCGATTTGAAATCGATACGGGACGACGGCAACGTCGCCGCCGGGGTTGATCACCTGGACGTCGTAGAGTCCATGAGGCGCGTCTTGCAGATCAAACGTGACGATCAACTGCGAGGCGGAAACGTAGTTCTGGCCGGCGGGAAGGATTTCGGCGAAACCGGGGCGGACCAGTTTGACGATCGCGTCGGGATGAAACCTCGCGCCGGAAATCGTCGTCGTCACAAAACCCGAATCGCCGCCGATGTCGGTTTGAAGGTCGGTGATCGCCAGCGGCAATAATTCCGCCAGAATCTCCACGGCCGAGTCACCGCCCTGGGTCGCAAACGCACGAACCAAAACGTAATAGGTGCCTGCGTCGGTCGAGGGGATGATCGTGGCTGGCGTGTCGGTGAGGGCGCCGCCGGAATGGGCGTCAAAGGAGCTTGCGGTCGGCGACTGATTGTGTCGAAGGAAGACTTCGTAGACCGAATTGTCGTCGGCATGGACCGTGACTCGCAACGCGCGATCGGGTGGCACGTCGACGGCGAACAAGGTTTGCCGGCCGGTTCCCAGCGTGGTATCCAGCGGAACGTCCAACGTCAACGAAGGCACGGTCAGTTGCATCGTCGATGCCGACGCGGTCTGGTTGTTGCTTTCGCCGACGTCCTCGTAAACTTGATCAAAGATGTCGGGGCGGACGATGGCTCGATAGTTGCCCGGCGTCAGCGGCGGCGTGATGACTTCCAAGGTTGAGGTGTAGCTTTCACCGGGTGCCAGCGTCCCGCGAAATTCGGCACGTCCGGCCGCCGCGTCATGAATGTCCCACGTCGCGTCGCCGCTGAAAAACAGACTGTCGGACCAACGCCCTGAAACCGTCACGTCGCTGGTGTTGGTCACCGTCCACTGGATTTGCGTCGGTGTGCCGGCGGTGACATCGTGCGGGACCACGATCTCGGTGACTTGCAAGTCCACCGGATCGGGCAACTCGATGACCATCGGTGTTGCCGAGGCGGCGGCATTGTTGCGCTCGTTTGGGCCTTCGAACACATCACCGGTCGGATCAAATCGATCGGGATCGCTGATCACGAACAAGTAGTAGGGACCGGTCAGTCCAGCCGGCAACGAAACGGAGGTGTTGTTTTGGTAGGACGCGCCGGCCGCCAAGCCACCGTTGTGTTCTGACGATCCCAAGTAGAGGTCGCTGGCCAGATCCAAGAAGGTGTCGCGTGAAAGGTACAGCAGGTCGGTCCAGTCGCTTTGCCCACCAACCGTGTCGCCGCCGTGGTTGGTGACGGTGTAGTTGACGTCGATTTCTTGTCCGCGATCCGCTCGCGCTGGACCGCTGATCGTCGAGACCTGCAAGTCCGGCAGATCGGACAGGCGGATCGATAATGCTCGCACGGCGATGTTGTTGCCTTCGCGTTGATACTCCGAGACTTCACCGCGTGCCGATTCGCGGGCGGCTGACGACGCCAGATCCCACGGCGCGAGCACGCCGGGAAGTTCAAACTCGATCCCGACCCTTCGGAATCCGATGTCGCTCGGCCGTCCCGAACGGTCTTGCTTGGCCGCGGAATCGGTGAACAGCAGCAGATGAAACTCTCCCTCGATGCCTGCGGGGATTTGGAACGACAGACGTCCGGTGTAGGACTCACCCGGCTCCAGCGAACCGAGGCGCGACGTCGATGCAAGTTGCGTATCGAAATTATCCAGCGACGCGTCACGGGAAAGAAACACACGGTCCGACCAGGAATCGACGCGTGTTTTTCGGGAACCCGTGTTCTGGACCGTGTAGACCAGTTCGACGGTTGCGCCTGAGGTGGTGGATGCGGGGACTTGAAGTTCCGTGATCGTCAGATCGGCTTCTTCGTACCGGATTGGTAAGTCGGCGCGGGCGAGGTTGTCGCCGGGATCTTCATAGGCCCAGTGCCCGAAATGTGATCTCCAAACGTCGTTGTCGCCTTCGATGGCCGAAAACCAATCGGTCAACAGCAACCGCGATTGATAGGGGAACAGCAGCGGCGATCGGTCGTTGTTGGCATTCAAATGAACCCACAGCGAATAATCACCGCCGGTGCCTTCGGGCAGGGTCGTGGTGAAGCTGACGGTGTAACGGTCGCCCGGATCAATCGTTTCGGCGGGCGCGTGAATCGAAGCCCCCAAGTACGATGCCCGTTCGCGGATGAACGTGCTGTCGGGCGAGAGCCACAAAAAATCTTTCCAGTACGTCGTGCCGCTCCAGACCGGGTGCTCGCCGATGTTTTCGACGGTGTAGCGAAACGTCACTTCTTCGCCAGATTTGGCGTCGGTTGGCAAGTCAAACTCGACGACTTTCAAGTTTGCCGCTGCGGCATGGATGGTTGTCGCCACCGCAGTGACATTGTTCGTTTCGTCAACTTCCTGGACGGGGGTGAAGGACTCAGACGAAGTCGACGCACCGGAGAAGAAGCCGGAACGATCGATCGATGGCTGAGGCGGCAAGTCGTCGTCGGTGATGACAACGATGTATTGTCCGCTGGCGGCTGGCGCGAGGTCGACATCGATCGACGCGGTGTAAGAGGCGCCCCTGGCGAGCGGCAACCCGCGACGCTTTTCGCCCAACAGCAACGTCCGGGCGCCTTCGGCCTTGGGGTCGGGATGGTCGCTCAGGTAAACGCGATCTAGCCAAGCTCCCGTGTCGGCATCTGCCAGTCCACGGTTGTCGACGGTCCAGCTGATCGTGACGGAGTCGCCTCCGGTGGCAACCGCTGGTGCATTGATTTCGCTGACGACCAGATCGGGCTGAGCCCCGAGCACCTGGATCGCGCGAGCCTTGTAGTTGTTGTTGTCAATGTTGTCGGGGTCGTCGGGATTGTGGTTCGACGCCAACATGTCTTCGGGAACCACGTCCAGCGGGTCGATCCAAGGCGTCACGTACCATGTGCCCGATTCGAGTTGCCTTGGGATGCGTATCGTGATGGAAGTCTCGTAGCCGGCCAAACGGTCCAGTGATCCAGTGTGGGTGGTCGTCTGCAACAGCAGGTCACCCTGTCCGGGGTGGGGGCGATTTTTGTCACGCGTCAACCAAACGTTTTCGGTCCAGGTGTCGCCATGCGTCGCACCGCTGCCCCGATTGGTCACCGTGTATCGCACGGGGATCTCGGCTCCGGCAACGACTTGACCCGGCGCGATGACATTGCTGACCACCAGGTCGGCCAGCGGTTCGGGCTCGATGAAAATCGATTGGTAGCTGATGTTGTTCTGGTGGTTGGGCCATTCGGCGATGTTGTCCGTGGCGTCGGTTTGCACGATCACGTAGACGTCGCCGCGGTAACGGATGGGGACGACCAAGCTGCCGGCGTCGCTGCTGTAACGCTCGCCGGCGGCCAGAGCCGAACCGTTGTCGAGTTCACCGATCAGAATGTCCGCCTGGTCGACCACAGTGTCGAGCGACAGGTAGACGCGATCGATCCATTTCGTTCCGGCCGTGCCGACGGCGCCTTGATTGACCACCGTGAATTGTGGAGACAGCGTCGTGCCCGAGGACAGTCGCTCGGGGATCGTGATCGAGTCGACTTGCAAATCGGGGCGGGAACGCACGTTGATGATGATCGGCTCCGACTCGGTGTTGTTAACGGCGCCGCTGCCCTCGTAAATCAACTCTTGGAAATTCGTGCGAACGAACAGATTGAAGACGCCCGCGGACTGGATCGGAATGCGAATCGCTTCATTGCGTGTGTAGCGTTTTCCGGGCGTCAGGGGATCGACGAACGGAAACGTTCCCAACTGGATGATCTGGCCATCTGGATCACCGGCCGATTGCAGGTAAATGCGGTCGATCCAGCCACCCGACGCTGAACCGAGCCCGCTGTTGGTGACTGTCCAGCTGACATCCAACAGCGTCCCTTCTTCGGCCACGTCGGGTGCTACGACTTCACTGACGATCAAATCCGGTGACGGCAACAACGTGATCGGAAACGCACCGCTGGCCACGCGATTGTTGTCGTCAAAGATGAATTCGAAGGGAGCGTTTTCTTTTGCCGTGTGGACGATCACGTAGTGATCACCGGACAAGCCGTCGGGCACGATGAAATGGCCGGTTCGTGTATAATTGTCGCCCGGTGCGATCTGACCAAAATGCTGGAACCGAACTTCGCTGCCTTCGATCGGCTGTGTTCCGGCGGGGTCCTCAGCCAAGTAGACCACGTCGTACCAATCGCCACGGTTGGTGATTCCGATCCCGGTGTTGTCGACCGTCCACGTGACGCTGGCGACGGATCCGGCGTTGACGGGTTGCGGCACGTCAATGTTGCTGACGACCAGATCGGCGAAAGCGGCCGGCATGATGTCAATCGAATCCGCGTGGGCGATGTCGTTGTTCGATTCGTTGCCGTTTTCGAAAACGTTACCCCCAGAGTCACCATCTAAGAAATCACTGCGCACCCACAACGCGAATCGCCCGCTGGTCCCGGGCGGCAACGTGATTGTCTCGCTGCGCGAGTAGTCACCGCCCGCTTCCAAACCTCTCGAGTGCTCAAACGTCGCGATCACCAGGTCATCATCGTCGCCGAGGGCCGCGTTACGGCTGAGCACAATCGCATCGGTCCACCGATCGGTCAGCCCGCGGCCGGTGCCGACGTTGGCCACGGTCCAGTCGACGGTCAGTTGCGTGGGATCGCCGATCACCAGCGTCGGCGTGCTGACGTGGGTCACCGTCAGGTCCGCGTATGGCGACAGCGTCAACTCGATCGCTGCGGTCTGCAGGTTGTTCGCTTCACCGGCCGAGCGTTCTCCCAGTTGTCCCAACGCATCGGTCACGACCAACACGTACTTGGCACCTTGAACATCGATCGGCATCAACAGTTCACGCGTCACGCCGCGGGTTTGCTGGGGAGCGAGCGGCTGGTTGATTGCAAATTCGTCAAGCAGACGATCGTCAGCGGAGACCGTTAAATCGTCCGACAGGTAGATGCGTTGTTGCCAGGCCGAAGCGAAGCCGGTGCCTTGATTGACGAATTTGAAATTGACGGGAAGTGTTTGACCCGAGTTGGCGGTGGCCGGGACGTTTAGGTCTTGGACGATCACGTCGGGATGGTCGATCCGGATCGTGCTGCCGACCAACGTATTGTTCGACTCATACGGGCCTTCGAACAAACGATCGGTGTCGTCGGTCGCCAAGATGATCCGGTAGTCGCCGTCCGGTAAGTCCGGCAGGTCGACCGTCATCATCGACAGATAGCTCTCGCCCGGCGCGACGGGTTCGGCTTGAAAGACGCCGCCGACCAGATGTGAAAATCCGCTTCCCGCGGTCGACTGCAAGTAAATTCGATCAAACCAGCGATCGGGTGTCGCCGCGTCGCCTTGATTGACCGCGGTCCACGTGAACACACTCGGTGTCCGGGGTTGACCGGTCGCCGGCCCGCTGACCGAGGTCGGCAGCAAGTCGACCAGCGGCGGAACCGTCAAATGCAGCGGCGCCGAGACGAACGTGTTGGCTTCGTCGGTCTCATGAATCTGGTTGCCGTCGTCGATCGATGCGATCAGGTAATAGGTCCCCGTTTGCAGCGACTGGGCCAGCGGTAGCGAAACGTTGATCTGGTTCGCGTAAGAATCGCCGGCGAAGAGGGTTATGTGATGAACCGATTCGTCCAGCAATAGATCGCCGGGGTCGAAAATGCTGTCGGTGGAAAGATAGATGCGATCGGTCCATGAACCGCCGCCGGCAGTTGCAGTACTCGCGTTCTTGACGTCGAACAACAAGGGGACTTCATCGCCGAATTCGAATTCGGTGGCGACCGTCGGCAGAACGCCGCCGACCAGCATCAGATCCGGCAGCGCCCAATGCAAGTTGCCGGACCATCGGTCGTCGTTAGGTTCCCCGTTGGTCTCGTCTCCATCTTGATTCATCGGGTTGCTGACCCAGTCGAACACATTCGGCCCGATGGCGAGCGAGTAGTCTCCGTCGGCGTATTGATTCATCACCGGGCGGACAACGAATCGAGTGTTCGATGCGTCCAGCGGTACGATCGATTCGACCGCGACCGAAGTGTCGGCCGGTCCGACGAGTGCGATGTCATCGGCGGACAGCGAATCGCGTTCAATCGGCTCACTGAATTCGATGACGAAAAACGGTCCATCGGGAGCAACGGCACTGTCCGAGACAGTGACCGAGAGGACTGCGGCGCCGCTGGAAAACCCGGTCACAAATTCCAGCGAAGTAGGCGACAGTTCTGGCGAAAGGATTTGGCTGCCGAAATCGAGGCCGGCGTAACGAGGTGAACCCCTTCGAGATGCGTACGTCATCACGACGTAGCTGTCACCGGGTTGTGGGGCGTACTCGTTGACGCGGTTGGTTCGGATGATGCCGTCGAGCGTCGCGGCGCCTGTGATTTTGAGTACGTCGTGCTGCTCAATCGGCGTCAGTCCTCCGACGTCGAAGTTCAATTGTCCGCCGCTGAGAAGCGACAACGAACCGTCCACGACCAGATGTTCTTGGGGATCAACGATTCCGCCGACAATGACGTCTGCTCGCACCAGACCGTTGCCGGTGAGAACCGAACCCGATTCGAGTGTGAACTTGCCGACCAGAAATCCGGCTTCGCCCGCCGTCACGTGGATTCCGCCGAGCGATGCGCCCGACGCGTCGTTGCTACCCAGATCGATGGTTCCTCCGTAGCGGGAAAGCACGCTGGAAAAACGGTTCGAGCCGGTCAGCGTTCCGGAAGAATGGTCGATGAACGATTGCAGACCGCCCAGATCGATCCCACTGCCGATGCCTTCGCCAAGCAGTTCGATCCGCCGCTGGGATGCATTGCCGACATCGGGGTCTTCGATGGTCTGCACGCCGGACAAATCAACGACTGCGCCGGACAACGCTTCGATGAAGATGCGAGAGTTGTAATCGTCACCGTTTTGGATCGACGTCACCGCGGGCAGATCGAGGCGACTGCCAAACCCTTCGGCGCGCAGCGTCGCGCTTTGATTCGGCGCCGTCGTCTCGTGTTTGATCGATGTGACGGCGGGCAACGAAAGCGTCATGCCATCGCTTGCGATCAGCGTTGCCGAGTCGATGTTGACCAATCGTGGTGCGTCGGCGGTGCCGCCGCCCTGGACGAAGAGCGATCCGGCGGAAAGATCTGTCAGCGTGGGAAGCGATGCGGCGTGTCCGACGATCTGAATGGCGGTGCCGGCGGCAGAGGCGAGAGATGCGAATGAAAGCGTTCCGCTGCCGGCGGCCTGCAAGATGCTATGGGTGGCATCGACGATCGATTCAAACGAAAAATTACTTCCCTCGTCGGCGACGACGTGCACACCAGTGATTTTCGATAACGCAGGTGCCGCGATGGTTCCACCGCGGGTGACGGTCAAAGAAGAGTGACCACTCGCGGCGCCATGAGAGACTGGAGACTCGCCGATGTCGGTGATGGTCGTCAGGGATAACAAATCGATGACGCTGCCGGGGCCGTCGGCGGTGACGTGAACGCCGCGGCCGGAGGTGTTTCCGGTGTCGGGTTCAGAGATTTGCGAGGCACGCGCCAGATCAATCGCTCCGCCGTCACGGGCGTCGACCGACAACGAGGATCGAAAGTGCGTGCCGCCGTCGATCTGTGTCAGATTGGGGAATTCGAGGCGACTACCGAGACCGGATGCGACCAGCGTTCGCGTCTGGTCATTGTCGGTCGACGCGTGCGAATAGGACGTCACCAGGGGCAGCGACAATGTGATGCCATCGGCGACACGGACGCTGGTGCCATCAATCGTCGCCAGCAACGTCGTATTGATCCGGCCACCGGACCTCAATTCCAATCCGCCACCGGTCAAGGTCGTCAACGCATCGCTGTCGATGAAACCGTTATCGGCGGTGAAAAAGGTTTCGCTTGCGGACGTCAGTGCGGGCAAGGCGACGGATCGATCGGAAACTTGCAATCGCCCGTGATCGAAGCGGGAAACCGTCTCGAGCGGCACGTCACTCAGGGCGTCGACAACAATGGCGACACCGTCGAGTGTGGTGAGTGAATCGAGTCGCATGGAGCCGCCGTCGCGGGCGACGAGATCGGAATAGGACGGCGCGTCGTCGGCAACCGTTGCCCGATCTTGAAAGGACGTCAACGACCGCAGGTCGATCGTACTGCCGGTGTCTTGAGCCAAAATCGAAACCCCGCGGCGTGCGGTGTTCCCCTCGGAGCCATCGGCGATCTGCGTCACGGCCGCGAGGTCGACGTGCCCACCGGAATGGGCTTCGATCCTTAACCGGTTGCCATAGTTTGTGCCTCCATGGATCGATTCCAGCGACTCGAACACCAAGCGACTGCCGCGGCCTTGAACGATCCAGTTTCGCTGCGTGTTGTTGGCCGTCGCGGCGACGTCGTAGCGGCTCACGTGTTTGAAGACCAACTCGGCGCCTTCATCGACCCGCACGTTGCCACCGTCGATCGATTGCAGGCCCTCCACGATCAACGAGGCATGAGGGCCTTCAACGGCCAGCGTGCCGCCGTCGCCTAGATTGAATGGTCCGGTCAGTGTGGACTCGGCGGTGACGGTTAATGATCCGCCGATGAGGTTCAATCCGCCGGGACCGTGGATGCTGCGAACGACGTGGTCGCCGCTGATCGTGGCGGTGGCACCGGAGACCGAGAGTTCGACATGATCGAAGATGCCGGGGACGATGCCGGCGTCCCAGTTGGTCGGGTCGTTCCAGTTTCCGTCGCCGCCGATCCAGGCGATCGTTTGGAAGGAGGGAATGGATTCCGGGGGTGGCGGGGCGTCGTCGGTAGACGCGGTTGCCCGTAGGCTCGCGCCAAACGGCTGATGCTCGTTTGATATCAGCCGGTTCGCACCAGCGTCCGGGCCCGTGTGCTCGGGTGCCCGTAGGCTTGCGGCAGGCGGTGGACCGATCGGCTCCGACGTCACCGTTGTATTGATCACCGTTGCCAACGCGGGCGCAGTGATCTGGCCGCCTGCGGATTCCGTCAATGCCGACAGGGCGTTTCCATTTCGATCGATCACGTTTGCCAGTGTGTCGAGTTGAACGAGCGATCCCGAACCATCGGCGGTGAACGAAAAACGACGACCACTCGTGTTGCCGTTGGTCGGCTCGACGACTTGAATCACGTTTCGCAGATTTACCGATCCGCCCAGCACCGCTTCGACATCCAGGCCGGTACCCGATTCCGTCCCGCCGCGGATCCATCGCAAACCGGAGAGATCGATCTGGCTGCCCGGTCCCTCAGCGATCCACGAACGAATCGAATTGATTTGTGTCGTGGCGAGATCGTAGGATTCGATTTGAGGAAATGCGATTCGTGTTCCACCGTACGCTTGGAAACTCGAACCATCGATGCTGCCGACGCCGGGCATTGCGACCGTGGCGGCGGAATCGGTGACCAGCGTGTTTTGTTCAAACCGCGTGATTTGGTTGAGCCGTGCATCGGTCGCTGACAGAACGAGTCGCGTGCCGGTGATCGTTTGCAAGGCATCAAAGTCACTGGGGCGGGAATCGATCGTGATGGCACTGTCTTCGATCGTCACCAGCTTGGCGACGTCGATATCGCCGGCAGAATCGATCGTGGTCTGCGTACCACGCAGATTCGCGAGCTTGGGTGCGATGATCTCACCGCCGCCGCTGGCGTCGATGCTTGAATGCTGACCGGGGCCGCTGCCATTGCGATCGACGATCGAAATCAATGCGTCGAGTTCGATGCGGCTGTTTAGACCCGATGCGGTGATTTCGAACGAGCGAAAGTTCAGGTCGCCGTGGGGCTCGTCGATCAGTTGTTGGACGGCGGGGAGTGCAATCACGGCGCCGTCGTCGGCTTGGATCACGTGATCGTTGTTGTATCCCCAGCCGCCGAGGATCGACGACAAGTTGGGCAGTTCGAGTCGTGAGCCCGCACCGCTTGCCGACCAAGAGCGATCAATGCTTGAAGCATCGCCGAGGTGTCGATAGCCGGTGACGCCGGGCAGGGATAGCGTTGCGCCACCGCGAACTTGCAAATCGGTTCCGTCGATGTTCGTCAACTGTGGCGCGGCAAAGACGCCGCCGCTGTCGATGGCGATCGCTCCGTCACGCAGGCTATCGATCAGCGGCAAAGCAAGCTGCGCCCCGGCGATGTCAAACTCGGACCGATTGGCCGACGCAAGTTGCGACAGCGTCAGATCGTTGTCCCGGAGGATCAATTGTGAATCGATCAACGTTTGCAACTGAGTCACCGCAAGACTTCCCGAACCGTCAAGCAGGAACTGTGTGCCTCGGGCATCGGTCAGGGAGCCGATCTGGATCGAAGCGCCGTCGGTTGCGGAGAAGCTTGTTCGCTGGTCGGCGACCTGGTCCGTCACCGTCGCCAGGGCGGACAGGTCGATTTGGCTGCCGGCATCTTTGGCGACGAAGGAAAACGAGCGGCGGCGCGTGTCACCATCGACCGGGTCGATCACGGCTTGAACGCTGGACAGATCGATCACGCCGCCGTCGGCGACTTGAAACAGGGCGCCGGAGTTGTAGTGCGTCGCGCCGGTCAGCGAACGCAAACCGCCGAGTTCAAGCCGGCTGCCGGTGCCGGTGGCGAGGAACTGTCGCGATTGGTTGTTCGCCGTCGATTGGTGCCGATAACGCTCGGCCGACGGCATGGAGATCACGCCGCCGGCGCGGGCGGTTAGACTCGCCTGGTCCAGGTTCACGTCGCCGTCGACCCGCAGGTTGGCATCGGTTCCGTCGGCGACGAGTGTCATCGAAGACCGAAGCAGCAGATCACCTTGGACGTGCAGGTTGCCCAGGATCAGGAATTGGCCGGCGGCAGCGTCGATGGTTAGGCGATCGGCGATCGTCGCCGCAAGCGAAGACTGCTCCGGCGGACGCAGCGTGGCATCGTCGAGCATCAGTTCGTCGACCACCAGCGACGTGGTCTTTAGTTCTGCACCGACTAGATGCAGTTGTTCGCTCGAAAGGATCGACACGACGTTGGTGTCGGCATCGATTCGAATGATCAGATCATTCGAAGAATCTTCGATCGTGACGTCGTCGAAAGCGGTCGGCAGCGCATCGCTGTCCCAATTCAAGGGGTCGTGCCAACGGGTTCCGTCGCCGCCGCCGTCCCACTGGACGGTCGCCAGCAAATGACGGTCTTCGAGTTTTTCAAACGGTGATGGAATCAACCGCTGGCTGATTCGCTTGCGGGCTAACCGTGCCGCTTTGTTGCGACGTCGATTGCGCAATTGGTGTCCAAACCCGTGTCGCCTCTGCGACCGATCCTTTCTGCGTGCCATCCGAGATGCCTACCAATTCGATTCGGCACTGGAACGAGGAAAGGCGACATCATTCGCGGTTGCGATCCAAGCGAAACATTCGCTGGGCGATCTGCGAGAACGTGGCCCTTATTCCGTTCCCGACCGAGAAACGTGGGAATAGGATCGCAAAGAACGCCACGCGAAACTGAAAAGAAAACGCCTGCCCAACCCTGCGACCCCCAAAGGTTAGTGGTATGGGACCCAATTGCAAGCTTGCTTTTGATCCCCGCTCGATTTAGCATTGAGGCATTCAAATCCTCCAGGCTCCCTCGGACCCATGTTCCATCGATTGCTTGATCGTCGATCCGTCTGGTCATCGCTGATCGGCGTCGTTGCGTTTTGCGGGTTCGGATGTTGGAGCGTCCAACCTTGCCCGGCGGAAATCGTCGCTTATTTGACGCCGTCCCGCGCTGCCACCGGGGAACGCTTTGAGACCGATCTGGTGTTTTCCGGTACGGCCGATGCCGTCGGCGACTTGGTCGAATGGATCAACTTGGACATCGTCAAGAGCACCATCAATGCGGTCCCGCTGACCGACTACGGGCGGGTCCGATTCGACGCCACAGCCCGGTTTGCGTCGTGGTTCGACGGACGGCAGTTCGGCAGCGGTTCAGCCGGTTTCGAATCGCAAATCGTGCTGGAGTCCTTTTTGCCGAACCCGCCGGTTCCGTATGAAATCACCAGCACCGACGCGTTTGAAATCGGCACGCTGACCTTTGATTACAGCGGGCTCGGCTTGCAACCCGGTGACACGATCAGCTTGGACATCTTCGGCGGTAGCGACGGCTCATCGACCCGGACGACATCGGTCGCGATCCGCCCGTCGGGAACGTCGCTGACCACGCTGGTCAATCCCGCCTACACGTCCGCGTCCGGATCTGAAAGAAGCACGTTCACGATCCCGACCGCAATTCCCGAGCCCAGTGCCGCGCTGTTCTTGTCATTGACGCTGCTGGGCGTTGGTATGCGACGACGTCGGAGTCTTTCGAGCCGGTGAAACCGCACGCGGGGCGTTCCTGCCGTCGTTCGAATTGCCCGTGGACCAAGTGATGCGGTTGGTGGACGAAGTGGTCTGACAAATGTGGACGCGTCGGAGGTCGAGACACCAAGTCGTTCGGGCACCATTTGATGAGGTGTGCGGACGGGCGTTTCCCCGCCGATGATCTTGCTGAACCGCCCGAGTTGATTCTCTCCGGTTGAGATGTGGTAGACTGGTTGGCGATGAGTCGTGCCGCTGACGCGACTTGTTCCCCGCCCACCAGCCTCCCCCCACTGCGCCAGGCACCTCCATGACTCGTTCGCGCGTCATTGTGATCATCGGTATTGTCATCGGCAGCATGGCAACCCACTCACGCACGCTCCAGGCCAGCGACGCGCTGCATGTCCAGATCGATGCCCTGATTTCGTCGCATTCCGATTTCAAATCGCCGGCCGCGATCACCGACGACGCTTCGTTTCTGCGACGTGTTTCTTTGGATCTGGCGGGCACCATTCCGGCCGCCAATGAGGTGCGTGAGTTTCTCGCGGATTCGGCACCCGACAAGCGGATCAAACTCGTTGACCGACTGCTCGGTTCGCCACAATACGCGCGGCGGATGCAATACGTGTTCGACACCCTGTTGATGGAACGTCGCCCGAACAAACACGTCACCGCTGAGCAATGGCAAGCGTATCTGAGGGAGTCTTTTTTGCAGAACAAGTCGTGGCGACAGCTCGCTCAGGAACTGTTGTCGGCCGATGGAACGGAGGAACAAACGCGTGCCGCCGCCCGATTTCTGCTCGATCGCGAATTGAATGTCGACCAGGTAACACGCGACGTCGGACGCATCTTCTTGGGCAGGGATCTGGAGTGCGCCCAATGCCATGACCATCCGGCGATCGACGACTACCTGCAGCGACATTACTACGGTCTGGCCGCGTTCATCAAGCGGAGCTATCTGGTTCAAGATCCCAAGACAAAAAAATCGTCGATCGGCGAAAAAGCTGACGGCGACGTCGAGTTCACCTCCGTGTTCACCTCGGAAACGGACCAGACGGCGCCGCGAATGTTGGACGCACCTCCCGTCATCGACCCGCCGCCGGGCGAACAGCTTTACAAGGTCAAGCCCGAGAAAAATGTACGGGCGGTTCCCGTCTACAGCCGACGTCTGCAGCTCGCCAAATCGTTGACGGACGACGCCAACCGAGCGTTTCGAGAGAACATTGCAAACCGAATGTGGGCGTTGATGATGGGGCGTGGGCTGGTTGATCCCGTCGACATGTGGCATGCCCAGAATCCGCCGTCCCATCCAAAACTGCTCAGTCTGCTCGCCGATTCGCTGGTGGAACATGACTATGACCTGCGGTACTTGCTTCGCGAACTCGCGCTTACGGACACTTATCAACGGAGCAGCCGACGTGACGCCTTGGACCATGGATCAAACGCAGACCGTGCAATTGGTTTCTCGGTGGCGTTGCTGAAACCGCTTTCGCCGGAGCAGCTGGCGTTGTCGATGATGCGTGCGACAGGTGTTGCCGAGCAGCAGTTGGCCGCCGCGATTTCCAAACAAGAAAAGACCAACGATCCACAGTTGGCGCTTGATCCGATCTGGCAGGAAGAAGCACTGAACAAAGCGCTGGCAAGCGACACGAAGGTGTTTGTCGAGATCTTTGGATTTGAGGGCGTTCAGAACGCAGCGTTTGACGCGTCGGCAGATCAGGCTCTGTTTCTTCGCAATGGCGCGTTGGTTCAACGTTGGGTGACGCAAAAGAATGGGCTGTCGGATCGCCTGCATGCACTTGATAACGACGCGGTTGCCGAAGAGCTGTACGTGTCGGTCTTCTCACGGCTACCCGACGCGGATGAAACCCTGTTCATCCAAGAGATGCTCGACGCGACCACCGACCGCAAAGCGGATCTCCAGCAATTGGTATGGGCAGCGCTCGTTTCCACCGAGTTTCGATTCAACCACTAACCGTTCAAGTTTCGACGGAGAACCTCCATGCGACGAAATCTAGACTGCAACGGCATCGATCACTTGATCGCTCGGCGAGAATTTTTGTGGGGCTCCGCCGCCGGTGCGATCGGGTTAGGAACGCTCACCAGCCCGTTGAACGCCGCCCGCCTGCAGCAACAACAAAAGCGGGTGTTGCAGATCTATCTGCAAGGCGGGGTGAGCCAGTTGGAATCCTGGGATCCTAAGCCGGGGACGCAGTATGGTGGCCCGTTCCAAGCGATTCCGACATCGGTTCCCGGCATCCACATCTCCGAATTATTACCGCACACGGCCAGTCGGATGCATTTGCTTTCGCTGGTCCGGAGCATCAATTCGAAGATCGGTGATCACCGACAAGGCATGCTGTTTATGGAAAAGGGACGGCGTGCCGGTGATTATCCCTACTTCGGTTCGGTTGTCTCAAAATATCTGGCTCCCACCGATGCCGAACTGCCCGGCTACATTCACATCAGCAAACGCGGCATCGTTGATTCGACGGCTGCGTTCTTGGGGGCTCGGCACGCCGAACTGAAACTGTTAGGCGACCAGGCACCGGCAAACCTCGTCTCGCCGAAATCGATCGACGAACCCGCCGACGAGGCTCGCCAACGGCTGCGTGTTCACTTTGATCGTCGGTTCTCACAGCAGCGTTCACGTGCGCTGACGGATGTCTACAACAGTTCGTTCGAACAAGCTGAAAAACTGATGAAACGCAAGGCGATGTTTGAGGGTACCGTCAGCGAGCAAGACCTGGACCGTTACGGCCGCCACGATTTCGGTCGCCATTGCATCCTCGCGCGTGACTTACTGGAGAACGGTGCCACGTGCGTCAAAGTCACGCATCATGGTTACGATACGCACGCAGAGAATTTTAATTTTCACCTGGAGCAACTCGGCGAATTCGACAAGACGTTTTCGATGCTGCTCGACGACATCCACGATCGCGGAATGCTCGATAGTACATTGGTGATCGTCTATTCCGAGATGGGACGCACGCCGAAAATCAACACGAAATATGGTCGTGATCACTGGGGGACGGCGTGGTCCGTTGCGATGGGCGGGTGCGGCATCCAGCCCGCCGCGGTGATCGGCAAAACCAACGACGAGGGGACGGAAGTCGTCGAACGCGAAGTCGACGGCGGACATCTGTTTCATACGTACCTGTCCGCACTCGGGCTTGATTCCACGACGGACCACGACGTTGCCGGAAAATCGATTCCGATCGGCGACCCCGCCGCGGCGCCGATTGAGGAGCTGTTGGCATGAATTCAAACGCAACCATCGATCCGGTTCAGACGCACCTGATCGGCGAATTCAAGCATTCCCGGCCACTCACTACACTGCGCGTCGATCCGGCGTCGCGTTTTGTCGCCGCAGGCGCTCAAGACCTGGATGTTCACCTCTGGGATCTTGATGACGGCACACTCCGAACGCTGAGCGGACATCAAAGCTGGGTTCGATCCATCGATTTTTCCGGCGACTCGAAACAGCTCTACACCGCGTGCTGGGGCGGAGTCGTCAACATCTGGGACCTCACCCAAGACGATCCTTCGATCATCCGCAGCATCTCCGCTCATCAGGGTGCCGCCCGCTGGGTGCGAGTCAGCCCAGACGGCACGCGTCTGGCGACGTGCGGCAATGACTTGCTTGTCAAACTGTGGAACATTGAAACCGGAGAGCAAGAGCTAGAGCTGAAGGGGCACGAGCGACACGTCTACGGTGTCGACTTTCACCCCGACGGCGAGCACTTGGTTTCTCAAGATCTGATGGGCGTGATCTTGATTTGGGATCTGAAAACGGGTGAGCAGCAACGCAAAGTCGATGCCGGCATGATGACGGGCTACGACAAGAAATTTGCGGCCGACATGGGTGGCGCACGGGACATGCAATTCAATCCCTGCGGAAGTCGATGGGCCAGCGCGGGGATCACCAAGGTGGTGAACTCGTTCGCCGGGATTCAAGATCCGATCATCGTGGTCTTCGACTGGGAAACCGGTGAAGCGACCCGGCAACTTCGCGCGGCGGAAAATTTCAAAGGAGTCGCGTGGGCGGTACGGTTCCATCCCCAAGGCTTCCTGGTCGGCGGAGGTGCGGACAAATCAGGCAAAGGCGAACTTTGGTTTTACAACGATGGCAGTGACGAGGCATTTCACACGTTCAAAATGAAAAGCGCTGCACGTGGAGTGGATCTTGTCGGGGAGGACCGATTGGCCGTCGCCCATGCCGATGGCCAAGTCCGGCTGTACCAGATGACCGCCGAAGCCACCGAGCCGGAAGAAGCAACTGAGGTTGAATCGTAAAACAGACCGCCTTGGAATCAGCGATTCACGGGGCACTGGGGCGCCGAGACTGCACTCACCACCTGCACGCTATCGACTGGGATTTCCCCTCCCGGACCTGCGCCCACGCAGAGTCAGAGTCCGTTTTTCCCGACCTACTGACCGGAGCATTGGGTGATGCCCAACGAAAAACGATTGGACGCAGTAGACGATGCCATGGATCGACGCCACACCGCAGAGCGGTGCCACAACACAGCCCGGGGTCGCGAAGCGCACCCCGGGGTGGTGGCACAGAAGGAGAGGAACCCCAGCGGGGTTCAACAAGCAAGGCTGCGCGATCGGACGGCGCAAGCGGCGGCGGGAATCCGGCGATCCGCGTTCTGTTCAACCCCGTTGGGGTTGGCGGCCTGGACGCGAAATCTATCAGTATGACGTTCCACCCTCCCTGTCAGAGGTCGTGCAGTTTTCGGCGTCACCCACCTGACACGACCTGGCAGGAGGGGGGAATCGGGACGCTGTTTCAAACGTTTCGGTGAACAGGTTATGATGTGGTGAACGCTTCGGATCGACGGTGCCCTGACAGCCTCGAAGCCTCTCCCACTTTGTGGTGTCTGATCCTCTTTCGCCCCAACCTTTGTCTCTGCCATGCCCTGTAAACTTCTCGCCCTGGTTTGCTGCTTCGTTGGTTCGTTGACTGCAGCAATCGAATCCGCCGGCGCAGCAGGTGCCGACAAGCCGAATGTGCTGTTCATTTTCTTGGACGACTTCGGTTGGCGGGATGCCGGTTTCATGGGCAGCGACTTCTACGAGACTCCGAACCTGGATGCATTGGCGGCCCACGGTATGGTGTTCACGGACGCCTATGCCGGCGCCGCCAATTGTGCTCCGTCGCGTGCTTGCCTGTTGTCCGGACAGTACTCGCCGCGTCACGAGATCTACAACGTGGGGACGTCGCGGCGGGGGAATCGGAAACATGGACGGCTGATGCACATTCCCGGCACCGACACACTGCGAACCGACATGCGCACCTGGGCCCACTGTGTGCGAGACGCCGGCTACCGTATCGGCACGATCGGCAAATGGCATCTCAGCAACGACCCGCTGCCCTATGGATTCGATTTTAATTTTGCGGGAACGCACAGCGGCAGTCCGCCACGCGGTTATTATCCGCCGCACGGCAACATTCCCGAACTGGCCGATGCACCCGAGGACGAGTACCTGACGAACCGATTGACCGAAGAAGCGATCAAGTTCATTCGTCGCGAATCGGATAAGCCGTGGTTCTTGTACTTGACCCATTTCGCCGTGCACACGCCGATTCAGGGTGAGCCGGAGCTGGTGAAAAAGTACGAACAGAAAACACCCGGTGAACTGCATGACCATCCCGTGATGGCGGCAATGATCGAAAGTGTCGATCGCGGTGTGGGTCGGATTATCAAGACGATCGAGTCGCTGGGGCAAACCGACGACACCATCATCGTGTTCACCAGCGACAACGGCGGCTACGGTCCGGCGACATCGATGAAACCACTGAAAGGATACAAGGGAACGTACTACGAGGGCGGCATCCGCGAACCGATGTTTGTCGTTTGGCCGGGGGTGACAAAGCCGGGGACGACCTGCGACACGCCGGTGATCAACGTCGATTTGTTCCCGACGTTCTGTGAGATGACCGGCGCGGCGCTGCCGGATCAGCCCGTCGATGGGCTCAGCCTGCGCCCCCTGTTGGCCGGCGAAGCGGATCCGGCGTTCCAGACGCGATCGCTGTTCTGGCACTTCCCCGCCTATCTGCAAAGCTACCAACGAATCGACGAGCAGCGCGATGTGCTGTTTCGTTCGCGGCCTTGCAGCATCATCCGCAACGGAAAATGGAAGCTGCACGAATACTTCGAAGACGGCGGGTTGGAGCTGTACGATTTGGAAGCAGATCCCGGCGAGACGACCAATCTGGCCGCGTCACATCCGCAAGACCGAGACCGATTGCACGGGCTGCTCAAGGCGTGGCGAGAATCGACCGCTGCCCCCGTGCCGACCGAGCCGAATCCCGACTTCGACGCCGCCGACGAGGAGCGGGAAATCGCTAGACGCTTGAAAAAAAAAGGATAAGTCTATAGCCTGAACCCTGGCAACTCTGAGATCAGCCGGTTCGCGCCAGCGCGAGCGGCGCCCATCAATGTCGATTGAGCGGTAGTTGGGGTTGCGCCCGGTGTTTTGCCGATCGAATGCGGGATGGAATGGACGTGATGGAATTAAATGCCGAGCAAAAGCGTGCCGCCGAGTTCGCCGGGGATGACGTGCTGGTCCTGGCCGGTGCGGGGACGGGAAAGACCAGCACCATCGTCGCCCGTGTCGTCCATCTGACGAAGATCGGTGTCGACCCGCGACGCATTCTGTTGTTGACCTTCACCCGCCGCGCCGCCCGCGAGATGCGGCATCGGCTGACCCAGCAGATCGGTTCCTCGGCCAAGACCGTGCCGACGGGAACCTTTCACAACTTTTGTTTGCAATACCTTCGTCGATGGCCGGATCTGTTCGAGTGCGGTTCGTTGACGATCATCGACCGCGACGACCAGTTGCAACTGATGAAGCTCGCCCGCGCGAACGTGGTGGGGAAGGACGCCGCGTTTCCCAAGTCGGCCGAACTGGCCAATTACTATTCCTACGCGCGGAACACCAACCGTCCGGTCGCCGAGTACCTGGCCGAGTTCACCGACCATGACGAAGACGCAATCAAACGGATCAGCAGCGTCTTGCAGGACTACACCAAGCGAAAGCACGAGTGTCGATATTTCGACTACGACGACATCCTGCACCTGTTCGCCCGGCAGTTGCACCGCAGCCGGATCGTCCGTGAGAAGATGCAATCGCGTTACGACCATATTCTGGTCGACGAGATGCAGGACACCAATCCACTGCAATGGTTGATCTTGGATGGCATGCGTGACCCGGCAAAATTGTTTTGTGTCGGTGACGACGCGCAAAGCATTTATGCGTTCCGCGGTGCCGACTTTCGCAACGTCCATTCCTTCACCGAGCGAGTCGCCGGCGCGCAGGTGCTGAAACTGGAGCAGAATTATCGCAGCACCCAGGAGATCTTGGATCTGTCCAACTGGTTGCTCGACCAGTCGTCACTGGGCTATGACAAACACCTTCGGGCCGCCCGAGGTCCGGGCATCAAACCCGTCCTGGTTGAATTGGACGGCGACTTTGAGGAGGCGGACTGGGTGGCATCGGATTTGATGCAGCGACATGAAGACGGTGATCCGTGGCGTGACCACATGATCCTGACCCGCAGCGCGTGGGCGGCCAGGAGCGTCGAAGCGGCCTTGATCGAAAACGACATCCCCTATCGATTCATCGGCGGCACGCAACTGCTTCAATCGGCACACGTCAAAGATCTGCTCAGCCTGCTGCGTGTGATCGACAATCCCGCCGACCAATTGGCGTGGATGCGCTATCTGACGCTGTGGCCGCGGATCGGCGAAAAGACGGCGGCGACCACGATCGGCAAACTGTTGACGATGCCAAACATCAAAGCCATCAGCGAGTTCCTGGCCGATCAATACAAAACCAATCCGCGTCTGGCCGAATCGATCACCGAGTGTCTGACGTGCTGGGACCGGCCCAGTGACGTCATCGGCGCCGCGACGGACAAGATGACGCCGCTGCTGGAAAAGAAGTACGATGACTGGGATCGTCGCAGCAAGGACCTGAAGTTGCTGCAACGATTGGCGGCCAAACACCAATCGGTCGGCGAGTTTTTAGAAACGTACACGCTGGACCCGATCACCGAATCCGAGGCCAGCAACGAAGACGTCGACGATTTGGTGACGCTGATCACCGTTCACAGTGCCAAGGGAACCGAAGCACCGGTGTGTTATCTGATCGGGGTCCAGCCGGGAAACTATCCCCATGTCCGCAGCATCGGCGACGACGACAAGGAGGAAGAGGAGCGACGGGTGTTGTATGTCGCGATGACGCGTGCCCAGAACGAACTGTTTCTGACCGGCACCCTGCGTTCGCACGGTGCCTATGTCCCGCACCACAATCGGTTTTATCAATCCGGCGGATCAAGCTCACAGCCGTACTTTTTGAGCGACGTGCCGCCGGAGTTGGTGCAGTCGGATCTGGACATCGACACCGATCCGTTTGACGCGCCGATCACATCGTTTCGCGGTTAGCCCGAAATCACCAGGATCGCGGTGTCGGCGTTCAGGTTGGGATCGTCATCGGCGTCGATGCGTTTGCCCAGGGAGGCATCGACATAGATCTCTTTTTCCAAACGAAGCGACATTTGGCGGCACAAATCGTGAACATCGGCGATGCTGGGAAATCGCCGGTTGGGCGTGTTGTACCACTCGAACGCGAATTCGCCGGGGGCTTTGGGCGAACGCCCACGGACGACATAGTCTTCTCTGAGTTTTCGGTAGGCGAAGTTGGGAAAGCTGACGATGATCCGCCGACCGACACGGATCATTTCCTGAAACAGCGTTTCCACGTTGGCGACCGCTTGCAAGGTCGCGCTCAAGATGACCACGTCGAATTGATTGTCGATGAAGGCCGGTAAGCCATGGTTCAGGTCATAGTCGATGACATCGATGCCCCGGCGTCCGGTTTTGACGATGCTCTCCTGATCGACTTCGACGCCGACGAGTTTCTGGTGCCCCCGTTTGTGAAGTGCGGCCAGCAGGTGACCATCTCCACAGCCCAGGTCGAGCACCGACGCGCCGTCGGGAATCTCGGCGAGGATCAGCTCTTCGACTTCCGAGATCGAGGCCGGCGCGGTGTCGATGTCACCGAGTCGAGCTTGCACCAACGGTCCGTACTGGGCGATGTCTTCGGCGATTAAAAAGGAATCGTGTCCCCGCGGCGTGGTGATTTCACCGTAGGTGACCGGCTTGCCCAATGCCGTCAGCGCGTTGACGATGTCACGTGACTGGTCCGTGGTGAACAACCAATCGCTGCTAAAACTGACGACCAGGAACTGGCAATCCGCATCGTTGAATGTTTCCATCAATTGCAGTCGGTTGACGCCCAGATCAAACAGATCCATCGCCATCGTCAGCGTGACATAGCTGTTGGCATCAAAACGCGTGGTGAATTTTTGGCCTTGATGGGCTAGGTACGAACCGATGCTGAATCGTTGTTCGAACACGGACACGATTTGCCGGGGGTCGTGGCGATCGGAGCCGAACTTTTGCTCCATCGCTTCGGTCGACAAATAGGTCACGTGACCGAGCATGCGTGCGATGGCCAGTCCCGTGTTGGGCCGTTTGGGTTTGTCGTAGTACTGGCCACCGTAAAAATGCGGATCGGTTTGGATGGCGTTGCGGCCGATGATGTCGAACCCGAGCGCTTGGCTGGTCAGCCGCGCGCTCGAAGCGATCACGACGCACAGATTGGTCGAATCGGGATGTTGGGCCACCCAAGCCATCGCCTGATGGCCGCCCAGCGAACCGCCGACGATGGCGTGCCAGCGGCCGATGCCCAGATGATCGGCCAGCATCCGCTGGACCGTGACCATGTCCCCGATCGTGATCCGCGGGAAGTCGGCGCCAAACGGTTGGCCGGTTTCCGGGTTCAGATCACTGGGGCCGGTCGTGCCGCGACAGCCACCTAGGACGTTGGGGCAAACGACGAAGAACCGATCGGTGTCGACCGGTTTGCCGGGGCCGATCAAATCGTCCCACCAGCCGGGATCGTCGTCCGGGTCGTGCCGTGCGGCGTGGGAGTCGCCCGAGACGGCGTGGCAAACCAGGACGGCGTTGGAAGCGTCGCGGTTGAGTGTGCCCCAGGTTTCGAACGCGCAGCAAACGTTGCTCAGGCGTCCGCCCAGTTCCAGTGCAACATCGCCGTCGAAGGTCACCGAGCGGACATGCTTGAGCGGTCCGACGACGCGGTCGTCGTCGGTGCTTGCGAACAGATCGGCGGTGGAGTCGGGCTGGCTCACGTCGCCGCGGCGAGGGCCTGTTTCAGGTCATCGATGATGTCTTGGACGTCTTCGATCCCGACCGAGACCCGAACGTATTCGGGAACCACTCCCGCCTTGGCTTGTTCTTCGGCCGTCAACTGTTGGTGCGTCGTGCTGGCCGGGTGAATCACCAACGTCTTGGCGTCGCCGATGTTCGCCAGGTGTGAACAAAGCTTGCAGGCGTTGATGAATTTCTTTCCCGCTTCCATGCCACCCTTGATGCCGAATCCCATGATCGCACCCTGTCCGTTGGGCAGGTATTGTTGTCCGCGCTGGTAGTCCTTGTGCGATTTCAGTCCGGGGTAATTGACCCACTCGACCGCGTCGTTGGACTCCAAGAATTCGGCGACCTTTTGAGCGTTCTCGCAGTGCCGGGGCATCCGCAGGTGCAGCGTTTCCAGACCTTGCAGGAACAGGAATGCTGCGAAGGGACTCATCGCCGCGCCGGTGTCTCGCAACCAGTGCGTTCGGGCATGCAGCAGGTAGGCGATGTTGCCCATCGGGCGCAAATGTTCTTCGAAGACGGCACCATGATAGGACGGAGACGGCGCACAGAACTCCGGCCATTTTTCCGGTTGGTCGGCCCATTTGAAGTTACCGCTGTCGACGATCGCGCCGCCGATGTGTGTGCCGTGGCCGCCGATGAATTTCGTCGTGCTGTAGATCACGATGTCGACGCCGTGCTCGATCGGTTTGAGCAACATCGGGGTCATCACGGTGTTGTCACACAGCACGGGGATCGCGCCGTGGGGGGCGCTGTGTGCGGCGTCGGCGATCGCTTTGAAATCCGGCACGTCGTTCTTGGGATTGCCGATCGATTCCATGTAGACCAGACGCGTGTTCTCGTCGATCAAGCCATGGATCTGTTCAGGATGATCGGGGTCAAAGAAACGAACTTCGATGCCCAGGCTTTTGAATGTTTGCGTGAACAGGGTCCAGGTGCCGCCGTACAGCGAGGTGCTGCTGACGATGTTTTGCCCGCTGTGGGCGATCGTCAGGATCGCGGCCGTGATCGCGGCTTGTCCGGAGGCGAAGCACAGCCCGGTGACGCCGCCGTCGAGTGCCGCCAGCCGTTTTTCCAGCACATCCACGGTGGGATTCATCAAACGGCTGTAGATGTTCCCGAACTCGGTCAGCCCGAACAGGGCGGCGGCATGGTCGGTGTCGTTGAAGGTGTAGCTGGTGGTCGCATAGATCGGCACCGCGCGGGCGTTGGTGGTCGGGTCGGGTTCCTGGCCGGCGTGCAACGCCAAAGTTCCTGGGCGATAATTCTCGCTCATCAATTCGCTTCCTGGGGACGGTGGTTTGTCGAGAGGGGCGAACAGTTTAGGCCAAACCGACGGGACTGACCACGGTGCGGGCGGCCTATTGCAGCACGACGTCGACGGTTTCGGTTTGGCCTTCCCGCAGGAATTGCACCGTGACCGTCTCGCCGACGCGGTGGTGTTCCAAGGCTTCCAGCATGTCGTTCATGTCGCGAACGGTTGCGTCGCCGATCTTTTGAATGATGTCGCCGGGCCGGACCAAGCTGGATTGTCCGATCACGGTTTCCCGTAGTCCGGCGCGATCGGCGGGGCCGCCGGGGACGATGTGCAGAATCAGCACGCCCTCGACGCCCAGCCGCGTCGTAACGACTTCGCTGAGTTCACGGTTGACGCGGAGGCCCAGTTGCGGCGGCTCGTAGCGACCATTGGCGATGATTTGCGGGACGACCCGGTTGACCGTGTCGACAGGGATGGAAAACCCGACGCCTGCCGAGGTGCCCGAGGGGCTGTAGATGGCCGTGTTGACTCCGATCAACCGCCCGGCACTGTCCAGCAACGGGCCGCCGGAGTTGCCGGGGTTGATCGCCGCATCGATCTGAATGACCTCTTCAATTGAACGTCCCGTCGGGCTGTCAATCGAGCGGCTCTTGGCCGAGACGACTCCGGTGGTCAGGGTTTGACTGAGTCCGAAGGGATTGCCGATCGCGAACACCGCCTGGCCGACCAGCAAGTCATCGCTGGTGCCGATGGCCACCGGCAGCAATTTCGCAGCCGGGGCGTTGATCTTCAGCACCGCCAGATCGTGATCGGCTGATCCGCCGACCAAGATCGCTTCGTAGGACGATTGATCCCAGAGCACGACTTTGGCCGAAGACGCTTCTTGCAGGACATGGAAATTGGTCACGATGTGGCCGAATTCGTCCCACATGAAACCGCTGCCCGAGCCCGCATCGACTTCGATGGCCCGTCGCGAAAACGGGCTGGCGACGCGTGATCGAGTCGTCAGGTAAACCACCGATGGGCTGACCGTGCGAAACAGTTCGACCGTCGATTGCTCAAAGGCCGCCAAATCACCTCGCGGGGTGATCGCGCGAGGTGTTCCGCTGGCGGCCATGCCGATCCCCAGCCAAACGCGGACGGTCGGCCAGACAAAGACCACGGTGACCAGCGTCAGCAGCAGCCATGTCAGGCGAAGCTGACGACGGAGATCGATCGCGTCTTCGGACTGCATCGGCTTTAGCCCATGTCGATTTCGTAGCCGCTGCGGTACGGCCTGGCGAGCATGCTGTTGGCTTGCGAATCACCGACGATCTGCTCGCTGGCGTTGTCCCATTTCAGTTCCCGACCGAGTCGTGCGCTGATGCCGGCCAAGTGACAGACGTTGAGCATTTCCATGTGGGTGTGGACGTCGCTGATGGGCTCTTTCCGTTCTTTCGCACAGTGCAGGAAGTTGGCCCAGTGAGCCGCCCGCTCGTTCCGCTCCATCGGCAGGTTCTTGTACACCTTGGCGATCGCGTCTTCGGGCAGCGGGTTGTCTTTCAGATCTTCGACCGGTTTGCCGACCAGCTTGCCGCGGTTGACAAAGATCTTGCCCTTGTCGCCGGTGATCAGCACGCCGTTGTCGGTGTCGTTGCGGATGATCATCTTGGTGCCGCCGGGATACATCACGTTGAACAGGAACGCGGTCGCGGTGTTGTAGCGGTCATTCATCACGGGCTTGCCGTCTTTGAATTCGACCGGATGGGTGGCGGTGCCGCCGATCGACAGCGGGCCTTCGGTTTGACCGTTCAGTTTGAGCGCCCAGTTGCAAATGTCGACATGGTGCGCGCCCCAGTCGGTCAGTTTTCCGCCGCTGTATTCGTACCACCAGCGGAATTCGTAGTGGCAATTCGTGTTGCCGCGGCCACGATTCTTTTGGCTCGGCAGATTGCGGTAGTCGACCTTCGGGGCCGGCCCCAACCAACGATCCCAGTCCAGTCCTTCGGGCACTTCGGCGACGGGGATTGGAGGGCTGGTGGGGGCACCGCCGATTGCGGCTTGGACTTCACGAATCGTTCCGAGTCGTCCTTCGTTGACGATCGCCATCGCTTTGACAAACAGATTGAACGTACTGCGCTGTTGCGTTCCGACTTGGACGATGCGTCCGGTTTCCTTCTGAACCTTGCGGATCAACTTGCCTTCGTCGATCGTCAACGTGAGTGGTTTTTCGCAGTAGACGTCTTTTCCGGCCAGCATGGCTTCGATCAGTGGCTTGGTGTGCCAGTGGTCGGGGGTGGCGATGTGCACCGCGTCGATATCCTTGCGGTCGAGCAACTCGCGATAGTCGGACGACTGTACGGCTTTGCCGCCGCTGTGTCGTTGGCTGAACGACTGGCGGCGACCGGCGTCGACGTCACACACGGCGACGACGTCCACCCAGTCTTTGGCGGAGTTCATGTTGCCGCCCGCCATGCCGCCGGCACCGATGACGCCCATCGCGACGCGGTCGTTCTTGCTCTTGGTTTCGTCGGCCAGCGTTTTCGGCGTCGAATAAAAGTAAGGGACCGAGGCGGCGGCCGAGGCGGCTGCGGCGGTCTTGAGGAATTGGCGACGTTCTTGGCGATGGTTCACCTTGGATCGCTTGGTCATCGGAATGCCTTTATGATGGGGGACTGGATTGGTGTGGGAAATTTGCAGATCAGGACTGGAGAATCGGGACGGCGCGAACGAGCGGGGATCGGTGACAATCCACGGTTCGCGTTCGGTATCGGAGCCAGCGCCCTATGGTAACTGCTAATGGGCCCTTTGGGGCAGCCTGCGACCCAGCGAAAAGTGACCATCTCGTTAATGTTTGGAGGAGAGGAAACAGTGGAATTTGACTGTCCGATGTGCGGAAAACACTACCAGGCCGGTGAAGAGATGGCGGGGAAAGACGTCAATTGCAAGGCCTGTCGCCAGACGTTCCGTGTCCCGGGAGGCTCCTCGACCGTTCCGTTGGGTGGTTTTTCCGGTCTGAATTCGACCACCGACGGCGATGATCGGTTCTCAGCCGGCGAGATCGAAATGAGCACCGCGCCGGTCACGATGCGGGGCGGTCAATCCGGGGACGGGGTCAGCCGGCGCAGTGACGAGATCGATTATGAAGTCTTCGGCCACGAGACCCAATACGTCGAAATCACGCTCGATCCGGGAGAGCAGACGATCGCCGAAGCGGGCGCGCTGATGTACATGACCGAAGGCGTCGAGATGGCGACTGTCTTCGGCGACCCGTCCAAGCAGGACAGCAGCCTGTTCGGCAAGGTCTTGTCGGCGGGCAAGCGGGCGCTGACCGGCGAGGCACTCTTCATGACGACCTTTACCAATCAGGGCCGCGGGCAAGCCAAGGTCGCCTTCGGAGCACCCCATCCCGGACGCATGATTCCGTTGCACCTGGATCAACTGGGCGGAGAAATCATCTGCCAAAAAGATGCCTTCTTGTGCGGTGCTCGCGGGATCACAGTGGACATCGCCTTTCAAAAGAAGATCGGTGCGGGGCTGTTCGGCGGCGAAGGTTTCATCATGCAGCGGCTCAAGGGCGACGGCATCGCGGTCATTCACGCCGGCGGAACGATGATGTACCGGGAACTGGAACCCGGCGAGACGCTGCGGCTGGACACCGGGTGCTTGATGGCGATGGGGCCATCGGTCCACTACGACATCCAGTTCGTCGGCGGGCTGAAAAACGCGTTCTTCGGCGGCGAAGGGCTGTTTCTGGCCACCGTTCGCGGCCCCGGTCCGGTGTGGTTGCAATCCCTGCCGTTCTCGCGGTTTGCCGGGCGACTCGCCGCAGCGATTCCCTCGGCCGGAAACACCCGCAAGGGCGAAGGCTCGCTGTTGGGCGGGTTGGGCGAAATGTTTATGGGAGATTGAGACCGTGTGCCCCGCGAAAGCGGGGGGACGTGAGTCGTTCCAGCGGGACGCGTGACGGCTTGTTGATTTAATCAGCCGTTTGGCGCGAGCCTACGGGCGCCGGAGAGTAATTGACAAGATGAATGCCCGTACGCTTGCGCGCTCGCGGCTAATCCCACGTGCGATCGGATTAAATCAACAAGCCGGTGAGCGACCGGCGCGAGGTGAATGCTCGGCCAAGTCGCGCCACGCTGCTGGCGCGGCCTGCCGGGATGACGGGTTTGCTTTTTCGTGCCCGGCTGCGATAACTAGGGGATCACCACTCCGGCCCAACCGCCCCCAAAAACCTGCGAGCCAAATGATGTCCGAATCGACCGAATCTCTCGAATCAAAACTGGCGCTCGCGATCGAGCAGCGCGACGCCGTTCTGGTTCGTCAATTGTTCGACTCGGCAGAGTTTGTGCTGCTGACGATGTCGGATGAGGAAGATGATGATGACGAAGAAGGTGCCAGCGTCTTCAGCACCGAACTGGACGGGATGCATTTGTTGGTCGCATTCACCAACGAGCAAGCCGCCGGAGATTTCGTCCATTCGATGGAAGAAATGTACGAAGAGGGAGACGAGATCGAAGGCTACGTCCTCGACGGCGACGCGCTGCTGCAATACATGCCTCCCGAACACGGTTTGTATCTCAACCCCGAAAGCGATGAATCGCTGGTGATCGATCAAGAACTCTTGGACTTGGTGCAGAAATCGGAGGCGTGACGCCCAATCCCTATCAGGCTCCGCTGACCGATTCGCTTGCCGCCCAGCAATCGCCCCCGCCCAGTCACTTCATTCCAGGCCGCTTGGAATTCAAGGGCCAGGTGACGCCGCAGCATCATCGTGATGCGGTCATCAAAGCGGGAATCCGAACCGAGTATCGCAACACGACGCGCGTCATGCTCGTCCTGGCCGGCTTGTTCGCGCTGTTGTCCGGCGTGCTGGTGTTGGTCACCGGCAATCTGGACGCCACCCACCTGCTTCGCACGCTGCTGGCGACCGCCGTGCTGCTCGTCGGTGTTGGCCTGTTTTGTCGCCACCAGCGTTGGTTGATCGGGACCCGCGTTCCAAGCTTTCAGCTCGCCTTGGGGCCGATTCATGGCTGGATCGACCGAGACGGTTTGTGGCTCGAAACCGAGCAGAGTCAAGCCTATTGGCCGCTCTGCAACCTCGTCTCCTGCGCCGCAACGCATGACCTGTGGGTACTCAGCTTTGGAAAGGAGCAGACGTTTTGGCAAACGCTTCCGGTCGATGCGTTCGCCGATCCGGCATCGGCACGAAGCGTGGCGGCGGATCTGCAGCAAGCCTTTCCACCCCAGTTGCCACAACTTCTTGACGAACGGAAACGAACGCCGCCGGAGACTGTGTGCCTGTTTTCGATGCCTGGGGATGCGATCGAGTTTGAAGGAAACTTTTACGAGGACTGTGCACGGGGAACGCGTTTGTTGAAGGCGACCAAGCAAGCGGTGGTGCGGACTTGGGTCGCGTTGGCCGTTCTTCTCGCCAGTCTGCTGGTGAGCATCTTTGTGCTGACGGGGTTTCGCACGCTGTATGTCGCTCTGGCGGCTTTGTGGATCGCTATTTTGGTGGCGAGCATCTTTGTGCGTGTCTGGCGCGCGCGTCGTGCGGCAAAACAAAAAGGCCGGATGATCGCTTGGTATTCCAAGGGCTGGCTGGATGACCAAGGGTATTGTGCAATGACGTCGCTGGGCCAAACACGGGCGACATGGCAATTCTTTGATCACGTGGAAATCACCGAGGACTCCATCGGGCTGTATCCCCACGAGAGCGACGTCGCCTGCTGCCTGGTCTCGCGTGAACAGTTTGCCAATACCGACGATTGGAACCGAGCGACCGAGTTGGTGCGTGGGAAGTTCGTGGCGTAAGCTTCCAGCTTGCGTGGAAAGCAGCGAACAAGCGGGGCGTTTGGGGGGGGCGCAGGCTGGAAGCGTACGCCACTTGCAAGCACTAGGTCAGCCACCAGGCTCCGACGGCGAGCCAGGTGGGGATCAAGACGATGCCCGCGACGGAGGTCCACAAGACGACTCGCAAGGAGGTTTCGGTGTCGCGTCCGTAGAGCTTGGTCAAGACGATCGGAAAGACCGCCGCCGGCATCGCCGCCTGCAACATCACGACCGTGCGCAGGTCGGGACTTTGCACCAACCAGCCACCCACGCCGAGCATCAACAGCGGCAAGATCAGTTGCCGGACGCCGATCCCCGCTACGATCACCCGCGCGTCGGCCAGCCAGGATTGATCACGGATGAAGTCGACGATGATCGCACCGCTGAGCAACAATCCCAACGGAATCGCGCACGACCCCAACGTCCCGATCGCCGTCGCCAACGGTGTCGGGATGGATTGTGCCCACCCCATGGAACTGAGAAAGATTGAGAACACGACCGCCCACAGCGGTGGGCTGATCAACGTTTTTTTCCAACCGTCGCGGCCCGAACCACTGATGATTGCAATCCCAATGCTCCACAGCGCCATCGTGACCCCCACGTTATGCAGAATCAGATCGATCATTGCGGTGGGATAAAACTGTTCGGCCAACGGCAGCGGGATGTAACCGTAATTGCAAATCCCCGCGCTCAAGGCGAAGGCTCGCTGCGACGAATCGCTGACCAGCCCGAACCAGCGGCCGATCGCTGAACGGGCAAAGCCAAACGCCAGAAATAGTCCCAAAGCGGTCGACACGAATCCGAACAGCGGGGGTTGCCAAGCGGTGGAGATCTCACCGATCTCACTGCTTCGCGAAAACTGGTGCACAAAGTAAGCCGGCAGCATGACGTTGGCGGTCAGATTGGCCAACGTCCGATCGGCTTCGGCGGTCAGCCATCCGAGCGACCGGCAGGCGGCCCCCACGCCCATCACCAGAAAGACACCGAGGACGGACGCGATGATGGGCCAAAAGTCTTGCATGCCGCCCAACATAAACCCCAGCCCCCGCGGGCGTAAGAAGTCGTCGCGGCAAGGTGAGAATGCGAACCGACTGCCGCCGGGCAATGGGGATGATGGTTCGTTTAAGGTGAATCGTGTTCGTCGGGGGCGTTTGGAGACAAGGAGACAAGGAGAGAGGGAGACAAGGAGAGAGGGAGACAAGGAGATAGGGAGACAAGGAGATAGGGAGAGTCAGGTGTTGTGTCGTCTTTCAAGACGTAATAGCGAGGTCTCTAGGGTTGTCTGGCCGTCGAGGACGAGTTGACTGGCGATTTCGCCGAGGACGCTGGTGAATTTAAATCCGTGGCCGGAGAGTCCGGCGACGATCGCGACCTGGGGGTGGTCCGGATGAACGTCCACAATGAAGTGTTCGTCCGGCGTCATCGTGTAGTAGCACCCGACTTGTGCTTGCAGGTGGTTGCCGACGCCGGGTAGGAACGCCTTGAGATAGTCTTCAATCAATGATTGGTCGGCGTGATCGGGCGGGTGTGCCGGGGTCGGGGAAACGATCGGTGTTCCGCCGCTGTGACGCGAGACTTTCAATCCATCCCGATCGTTGGAGGGGAAACCATAAAAGTATCCCGTCGGGGTTTCATGAAAGAAGCAGGGGAAGCCGTCGCGTTGGTCGTAGCCCGTTTGTTGCGGTGCATACCAATATTGATACTTGCGGAGCACGCTCAAGCGGATTCCCAACCCGGAAAGTAGTTGTCCACTCCAGGGGCCGCCGGCGATGACCAGTCGATCGGCGTGTTCGACGCCGTCGTCGGTGGTCACTTCAACGCCGTGTGGGGACGCGCGCCAATGACGAACCGGTCGCTCATGTTGCAACGTCGCCGATGCCTGTTCGGCCAGGCGTAGATGGGCTTCCACACAAGCTTCAACGCGCAAGTACCCGGCGTCTTTTTCGATCACGGCCTGCCATTGGGACTGTGAGTGCAACTCTCGTGCGGCCAATCCCGGCCAACGACGCGCGACCTCGGCGATCGGAAGTTCTTCGATCGCCAGTCCATGCTCCGCCGCGCTTCGCAACACACCGGGGATGACCACGCCCTCCTTCGGCCCCAATTCAACCAAGCCCGTTCGATGAAACAGATGCTCGTCGGCGGCCTGTTCCAATTCGTTCCACAGCTCGTAGGCGCGACGCAGCAACGGAACGTAGGACGGATGTTCGAAATACGCTTGACGAATGATCCGCGTCTTCCCGTGCGAGCTGCCATAGGTGTGGAGGCGGTGGTGCTGGTCCAGCCCCAGAACACGGCAACCCCTGGCAGCCAAATGATAGGCGGCGGCGCTACCGACTCCGCCGAGCCCGATCACAATCACATCCCAATTTGCCATCGCAGACTCTTTCGTTGTGAAGACACGAAACAGAGCGGCTCGGTACAGCGAGGCTCACTCGTCCGGCCAGCCGGCCGATTCGAATTTCTTTTTCGTGTTTGCCGTGTGGTCGTCGTAGTGTCGATCCATTTGCCGCAACAGTCCACGCAGTGTCCAGCGGCTTCCCGGCGCCCTGACGTCGAGATTGATGCCGCGAAGCAAGTAGGCGAACCGTCGCGTGAAGTCGCTGACACGTTGCATTTGTCGTGACTCTTCCTTTCCGTCCCAATCAGGGTGGGCTGGGACGTAGTCGGGCGGCATCTGTTTGGGATTCAAATCCATCACCGGAATCGCCGGGTCGAGCGCGTGATAGATCTGCGAAAAGAAAAGCAGCTGACGCCCCATCATGTGCTCGGCATTCCAGCGCGGCGTATGCGTCCCGTTGGCGGGCCGGAAATTCAATTGATTGGCGCTCAACCGGCTGAACACGGCTTGGGAGCGATCGCACGACGCTTCCATCTTCTTCATCAGCGATTCGAGCTCCTCGGAAAGTTCGTACGGCTGGTCGTTCAACTTCACCAAACGAGTTTGCCCGGCGCGATCGGTGGACTGGGAAACCGCGAACGTGTTGTGGTCCACCGCGGTGATTTCGCCGGACGCGTCGATCGAGTCCGCGAACGGCTTGGCGGTTTCGTCCGTGATCTGCGATGGCAGTAGCACGAAGCGGGGTTGCATGGCTTTGATCCAGGCCGTCACAGCGGCATCGGCATCCGGGATATCTTTGGGCAACGGGATGACCACGACATCAAGTTTCGCATCCTGCTTGGCGAGCGGTGCGCCGGCGGCGGACGAATCCCCCAGGACGGCGACACGGACACCGTCGGTTTGGACCCACATCCCGGCGGCTTTGTCGTCTTGGCCGGACATCGACGTCACGTGAATTGATCCGGGAATCGCGTTTTGATCAGTCGCCGCTGTCCAAGTTGCGGCGTCGTCATTGGCACGTCGGGACCAGGCGTGATCGACCCCGCCGCGGCTGGTGACATGCTTTTCGAAGGGACTGTCGGAGGACTGCTGAGGTGGTCGGCTGGCTGAAACCACCAGCCGAAGTCCCCAGTGGTTTTCGATACTGACGCGACCGTCGGGCCACAAACGAATCGCAAGCGGTTCACCGTCCGCCGCGATCACGGAACTCGGCGCGGTGCTCATCAGAATGGCGACGACAAACGCGGCACCGCAAAGCACCGGGGCGATTGGCAATATTCTGGTGGTGGGCATAGATCAATCCGTGTCCGATCCGTTATTTTGATCAAGCGACACACTGACGCCTGTTCCAAGTCGTTCCACTTTAACGTAAATGATCACGATCGAATCGATCCAACTGGGAAAAGTGGTGACCGAAGGTGACCCGAGTTCACGTGACGCGATGTCACGCCAGTGGACGAGTGCCTTTCGAAAGACGTGTGTCGACGGAGCGGTTTCGGTCAATGAATTGGGGCTGATCGGTGACCAAGTTGCCGACAGGAAGAATCACGGCGGCCCGGAAAAGGCGATCCTCTGTTACGCCGGTGTTCACTATCGATCTTGGGCCGAGGAACATCCCGAGCTTGACTTTTTGGCCGGCGGATTCGGTGAAAATCTGACACTCGGCGGTGTGACCGAGTCGGACGTGTGCATCGGTGATCGTTTTCGGTCCGGCGAGTGTGTTTTGGAAGTCAGCCAACCTCGTCAGCCGTGTTGGAAGATCGCGCGGCGCTGGCAGACCAAATCGATGACCAAAGAGGTCACGCAGACCGGACGCACCGGATGGTATGTGCGGGTCATCACGGGCGGATCGTTGGCATCGGGTTCGGAGTTGGAATTGATCAGCCGTCCCAACGCCGATTGGACCATCGCTCGGGCCAACGATGTTCTCTACGGCCGTGAAGTCGATCGGATGGCCGTTCACGCTCTGATGCATCTCCCCGAACTGTCGCGGGAATGGCAGGACGCACTGGCGTAATACTCTCACTCTTAGGAATCCCCAGACCATGTCACGACCTAGCGACGACAGGATCATCGAATCCATTCGGCTCTATCGCGAAGCCCTCGCGGAGACGCAAGCCCTGTACATCGAAGGGGGCCAGCTGGTGCGTGGATCCTACGGCTGGCTGGGCGGTGGTGACGATCCCGATGCGGCCTCGCTCTCAGATCAGATGAATGAGCTGCATCAGGGGTTCCTGATGAAAGTCTTTGCGACCGTCGTGCCCGACGCGAGTGCCAAGAACCTGGAACAGCGTCAACTCGGCCGCGTGTTGTTGGAACACATTTGGGGCAAATCGGTGCTGGGCAGCCAACTGCACGAAGCGGTCGACTGGCTGATCAGCGCCGCAGACGACTTCCAGTGGTCCGACCTGGTGCGTCCTTTCGTCGAACTGCCGGAACTCCGCGGTCACTGGGGCGAGTTGGAAACGTTGGCCATGCGGATGGCAACCCTGTTGACGTCGGTCGACGGTACGGTCAGCGCGTCGGACAACGAACGGGTCGAGTTGATGAAACAGCAATTCGATATCGCCCGCGGTCGGGCGCCGGAAACATTGGTCAGCGAAACCGATACGTCCAACGCCCGCGACGCCCTGAAGTGGTTGCGTAAAGAGGCCAAGCGACTTCGGGAAGGCGTCGGGCCGACCGCCGCCGAAAAACCGACTCCGGTTGCCGGACCGGGAGGAGGTGCAGGGAGCAGTGTCGGCGTGGCAAAGCCGGTGGACCGCTCCAGCGACGACCCGCCGATCGATGAGCGGACACCCGAGCAGCGATTGGCCGACGCCAAGGCCAAGCTGGACAGCCTGATCGGGCTGGAGAACATCAAAGATCAAATCACGACGTTGACCAATTTTTTGGCGATGGAACGTCGCCGCAAAGAGCTGGATCTGCCGACCTCGCGTCCTAGTTTGCACATGGCCTTTGTCGGCAACCCGGGAACCGGCAAGACGACGGTAGCCCGGATCATTGCCGAGATCTACGGCGCGCTAGGCATTTTAGAAAAAGGCCACTTGGTGGAGACCGATCGAAGTGGACTGGTCGCCGAATACGCCGGGCAGACCGGCCCCAAAACAAACGCCAAGATCGATGAAGCGCTCGACGGCGTCTTGTTCATCGATGAAGCCTACACGTTGATCGACGAGAGCGGCCAAGACCAGTATGGCCGTGAAGCGATCCAGACCTTGCTCAAACGCATGGAAGATCAGCGTGACCGACTGGTCGTCATCCTGGCCGGTTATCCCGTCGAAATGCGACAGATGATTCGTAGCAATCCGGGGCTGAGCAGCCGTGTCGGAACAACGATGCAGTTCTCGGATTATTCGCCCGAAGCATTGTGCCGGATCTTCGAATTGCTGGCCAAGAAATCGAAGTACACCTTGCCGACCGAATCACGGCGTCGACTGCTGCGTGGATTCACCTACTTGTACGCCAGTCGCGATCGACACTTCGGCAACGGGCGGACTTCGCGCAACAGTTTGGAGCGGAGTGTGCGCCGATTGGCCAATCGCATCGCATCAACTGAAGACGTGACGCGTGAGTTGCTCACGACGCTTGAGCCGGAGGATATCGAAGTGGCGGGTGTCGATCCGATGCACCTCAAAGCCATGGCGGCCGAACCGGGCAAGGTGCGGGTCGAGTGCAAGGGCATCCCGCAAGTCATCGACGATCAATGCTTGGGGACCGAAGTGAAGTGCGAAGCCTGCGGCGAGATGTTTCTCGCCGACTGGGGCGAGCCTGTGTTAGAACTCCCCGCGGGCGAAGAAGAGGCGTTGTAGTCTTGTTCAACCCCGTTGGGCTTGGCGGGCCTGGTGTTGACGGGTCTTGGGGTGCGCTATCGCGACCCCAAGCTTTGTTGTGTCACGCCGCTGGCGTGGAAACCGCGACGCGGTTTGTTGGGTCAACCTTACGCAAGACGCCATCGGTGTCACACCGCAGAGCGGTGAAACAACAAAGCCCGGGGTCGCGAGAGCGCACCCCGGGTGATGGATTCAAAACGGCATTGGAACGCCAACGGCGTTCAACAAACGGTGCCGGATTGTCCGGCGGAGGGCACGCCGTCGGCGAATCGCCCTGCGTGTGTCATCTAGTCCCAGACGTACCGTTCGTCGATCTCAACGTGGTAACGTTTGCAGATTCTACGGAATTCCTCCTGGAAGGACTCCTTGCGATGATGAATCTCCTGGTTGCGGATGTACTCGGTCAATCCATCGACGTGTCCAGGGCTAATCGAAAACGCGCCATACCCGGTCTGCCAATAGAAATTTCTGATGGACGATTCTTCCTTGATCCAATCACTGCTCGGGCGTTTCAGTGACTGAACGAACTTCGCGATCTCGATCGTCTTGCCGAGTCGGCACAACAGGTGAACATGGTCTTCGACGCCACCAATGATCACGGCTGGGCAGCCTTGTTTTTTACAGATTCCGGCTTTGTACGCGTATAGCTTCTGACGAAATTCGGGGTCTTTCAAAAACGGTTTTCGGCTTTTCGTCGAATAGATCAAGTGGACGTAGATTTGAACGAGTGATTGCCCCACGTGATCGCCTTCTGTGTCGTCTCAAGTGATCCAGCGGCGCGCACGGCAGTTGTTCAACCCCGTTGGGGTTGGCGACCTGGCGGTGGCCGGGACTTGGGGTGCGCTACCGCGACCCCAAGCTTTGATGTGTCACGCCGCTGGCGTGAATGCCGCGTCGCGGTTTGTTTCGTTAGCCGGTCTGTATAGCATCCGCGGCGTCTTCCGCAAAAAAAACTTCGCCAGTATGGGGGTGTGGCGTTCTTGTTCAATCCCGTTGGGATTGGCGGGCCTGGTGGTGGCCGGGACTTGGGGTGCGCTATCGCGACCCCAAGCTTTGTTGTGTCACGCCGTTGGCGTGGAACCGCGACGCGGTTTTTCGGATGATGGGGTGCACGCGACGGGGCGGATTCCGGTGCGGGCGATGATCCACGCCAGCGACGCCATCGGCGTCACACCGCAGAGCGGTGCCACAACACAGCCCGGGGTCGCTCGAGTGCACCCCGGGTGAGGGATGCAAATCGGACCGGAACGCCGACGGCGTTCAACAAATAGCGTGAGATTGTCGGGCGTCGCGAACGGCATCGGACGACCGACTGGGTGGCTTGCGTGCACCTGTTAGGGGTGGATGGCTGGTGATGACCGGAACTTGGGGGGGCGATACTGCGACCCCAAGCTATAATTTTGTCACGCCGCCGGCGTGGCGACATCGGTGCGACTCCAGCGATCCTGCACGATCAGGGAACCGTGTGCCTCTTGCTCTATTTGGTCCAGGGATGTTCTCTATGGGAGGGGGGTGTTGGAATCGGATAAATCTGCAAAGTCGCAGTCAATAAGCTGGACAGTTTGTAGGATTTGCGTATGATCGGAACTTGACTCTAGGTCGTCAGTCGCAGTCATTGGAGTATGTAATGCGTCGTTTTGTGTTCCCTTGTGCCCTCGCCCTTGCTGTGGGAATTGCTTCCCAGGCTTCCGCAGCTGCTGTGTTGAGGTACTCGTCCGATGGAACTGCGGGCAGTGCGAGAGACAACTTAGTGGTGCTCGCTGACGCGGGCGATACCGTACGTCTTTCGGTGTTCGTCTTTCAGGATCCCGGTGACACCCGCATCGCTGCAACCGGCCTGACGACCGCGGGATTTCAAGCGAATTTCAACCCGGGTGTGGGTGTTGTTTCCAACGCGACGACGGACGCCGGTTTCGGCTTTGGTCCACCCGCAACATTTGACAACGTTGTGGGAACGGTGGTATCGGGCGGTGGAGTGAATTTCTTTTTACCGTTGCGTCCTGGTAAGGATACAGGAAACGCATTGATTGGCTTCTTCGATTACACGGTACAACAGAGCGGAAGCACGACGACGTTTACGTTTACCGATCCGAACCCAGGCTCAACTGCGGACAACGTTCTCGATGATGCGTCGTTCACGAACCTTGATCCAGAGCTTTTCGCAAACGCGGGAACCATTACGATCACCTCGGTGCCGGAGCCGACGACCATAATGGCTCTCAGCGGACTTGGCTGCATGGTGTTGTTGCGTCGCCGTCGTCGCTAAGACGTAAGCCCTGGGAATACCCACCATCAAGGCACCGCCGATTGTGAATCGGTGGTGCCTTTTTTTGTGAGGTGAACGCGGCGTGCCGATCAATGCTCATGCCTTGATGGATCTTGCCGAATCACCGATCCAGCGACTTGATCCAGATGTTCTTGAATTGAACCAAGCTGGAGGCGGGCTTGAGTTTGCCGTCTTTTCCGGGGCCGCCGTGGTGCTGCAGCACGATCGGGCCCCGCTCGGGAATTCCCGGTAATTTCGCTTGCTCCAGGACCATGTGGTCATTCAGGAGTACCGTGACCCGGTCTCCGATCAAAATGATCACAAACGAATTCCACTGGCCGATCGGTTTGTCGGCGTTGATGCGTGGGGTGACGCCGGCGCGGATCTCCGGCGGCGTGTCCCGGTTGTTGCGAATCCCATACACTTCGCCCGAGCCGACCGGCCATCGCCAAATATTGAGCTGTGCTTGGGGGTGACCTCGCAAGTAGATCCCCGAGTCGGCGTTGGGCATCTTGATCGTCAGCTTCTGGCCGGCGGCATCGGTCAGGTAACTTCCATCGCTCAGCACGATCGGGACGTCGTACGACCCAGAGGCTTCCTTGATCCGCCAATCGATCTTCAAAATGAAATCGCCATACTCCGCGGCAGTCTTCAAGTTTCGGTCGCCGGTTGCTTCGCTGCGGGCGTCGTAATCGATGACGCCGTCGATGACTTTCCAGTGACCGTTGTCGCCTTCGGGGACCACCCAGCCGGAGAGGTCTTGGCCGTTGAACAGGGAGTGATAACCGTCTTCGATCTCGTACTGAGCGTAGGCGCAAACGCTCCACAGAAGGTTGCTGACAACCAGCAAGGCGATGGATTGAGGTAGCCGCATGATGATGCTCCGAGAGGTGCTGGGGAATTGGAACGCCGTAGTGTAACCTCGTGGTCCGGCGCGTGCCGCTTGACGCATGACCGATCACTCCGCAACCCCGACGTCTGGTCTTGACACTTCCGCCCGACAAACCCGACACCGCATCACCTTCGACGGTCCCGCTGCCCTCGATGGCAGCCAACCGGTTTGCCCGAGTGTGGGCGATCGGGCTAGCGGTTTTGATCCTGGTCACCTTGCCGATCTGGATCCCGCCCTGGGGGCGCGACCCCGGTTTTCCGCCCGTTCCTTGGATCGCGGTGCCCGGTGCCGAGTGGTTGGCCGGCGCGGTGGAAACTGTCGCACTGGCCGTCCTGCTGATCGGTTTGGCGGCGGCCGTCTATCGTGGCGCCGACCGATGGTGCTGGTGGGGCGTCGCCGCAGCGCTGGCCTGTTTGATCGTGCTGGACCAACATCGCTTGCAACCCTGGGCCTACCAATCGCTGTTGTATGCTGTCCTGTTTGCCGGGATGTCGTGGCGGGAAGGTCGTCGCTGGGTGATTGCGATTGCGATCAGCATCTATTTCTATAGCGCGTCTGGCAAGTTTGATTACCAGTTTGTTCACACCGTTGGCCATCAAATGGTGCAAACGCTCGCCAGCCCGATCGGCGGCGTGGGTGATGCGACCGCGGCGAGGCTTGCGTTTGCGTTGCCAGCCGGTGAACTTGCGATCGCGATGGCGTTGGCGTTTCCCTGGACACGCCGAATCGGCGGTGTCTGTGCGATCGCGATGCACGTGACGTTGATCGGGTTGCTCGGCCCGTGGTCCCTCTCGCACAGCCTGGGGGTGTTGGCATGGAACGGATTGCTGGCCATCCAGGCAGCGTTGTTGTTTGTCGTCTCCCCGCGACCGATGGAGCAAACCGATCAGCAAGTTCCGCTGCCGACACGGCATCTGGTACGCTGGCCGATTCGTCTGGCGGTCGTCGCCGCCTTGCTGTTGCCCCTGACCGAACGATCGGGGTATTGGGATCATTGGACGTCTTGGGCACTGTACTCGCCACACAACAGCCGCGTCGAAATCCAAATCCATCAGTCCGCGATCGATCGGATGCCGAGTGACGTCGCCGCTTTTTTGGACGATCCGGATGGTGATCGATGGAGTGACTTGGATATCGGGCAATGGTCGCTGGAGCGGCGCTGGGTGCCCGTTTATCCGCAAGCCAGGTATCAGCTTGAGCTGGCCGTCCAGCTTGCCGAGCGTCACGATTTGGATCAGGCGATTCGTGTAAAGCTGAAACGTGCTTCGGATCGATGGACCGGGGAACGTCAAGAAACATTCTTGATCGGTGTAGCGGAATTAAAGCGAGAGGCAGAGCGGTATTGGCTGGGTGCTGTCTCGCGTTAGTGCTCCGCGGATCGTAGCGGCGAGTCTCGAAACCTCGCCCACTTAAACGGCCAAGGCGGAAACCTGATCCGCATTCCGCGCCGTTTTCCACTGCGTCTCCGTCTCGGTGTTGGTCCATTCTCGAAGCATGTCGAGCTGCGCGAGCTTGGAAATCAATTCCGCAAGCGTGGTTGCGTGGAAGTGTTTCATGATCGCGGCGCGGCGGCGTTCGACCGTTCGATCTGAGATGTCCAGCTCGCGTCCGATCACACGATTCATCTTGCCTTGCATGATCCGCTCCGCCACCGCGCGTTCCTGATCCGTCATCTGGCTGGCGGCATGTTCGAGCGACTCGAGTTGCTTCGTCATCTGCAGGTGTCGACGCACACTCTCGGTCACATCTCGCGCCAGGTGGTGACGCCGCTCGATCGGGCCGCCGTCGTGCTGAGCAACGCCCACGGTATGGATGGAGAGGACGCGGGGATTGCCCGTCGCGTCGCGAACACAGCGGAGCGCGTGAAGGCTGCCGCCGCCGCTGAGGTTAGCGTGCTGGCATTCAGCGACATCGTCGTTAAGCGGGTCGCCCTGGCAAAGGAACGATTCGTATGACAGACCCGCCATCGAATCGGGGGCGTAGCCCAACACGTTTTCGACCGAGGGGCTGACGTAGGTGATCTCCGACAGGCCGCGGTGGGAAATGAAGAAGTAGGGGGCCACAAAATCGGTCGGCCGAGGCTGGTCCAATGCCCAATCACTGCTCACGTCAACGGCTCCTGTTTAATAATCGGTCTGCGAGTCATCAAAATAGTTCACCGTTGTGGCGTTCCCACGCAATACCGCCGTTCTGACCGGCAACCCTCAAGTGGGGCGACGTCTCGTGCCGGAGTTCGATGGGGGCAAGACGATGGGGGCAAGACGATGGGGTGGCAGAATGATGGGGTGGCAGAATGATGGGGTGGCAGAATGATGGAGGAAATGGATTTTGGGGATCGGTGATGGGGAGAGTAGGACAATGGTGGCGCGAATGTCTGTGGGTAGAATGGTGTTGGGCGGCTGGGGCTGGGATTGTCTTGCCCCCATCGTTTTGCCACTTCAGCCTGCGGGTTGTCCTGAATGATGCGGAGAGGTTTGGTTTGTCGGTTCAACCCTTGATCATGAATCTGTTGGTGGCGGTCCTGCTGCCCGTGTGGATGTGCTTTGCCGCGGCGGCGGATGATGCCGGCGGCTCGCCCGCGTCCGCACCACAACGCAAACTCGATCTGCCTGCGACGCCCTATCGCTACAGCGACTTGGACGTGCCCGCAGCGATTGCCGATCAACTCCGTCGACTGGACAACACTCCCGCAGACAATCCACTGACCGACCACGGGGCGACACTCGGCCGCGTCCTGTTCTACGACAAAACACTCTCAGCCAACGGCACAACGTCTTGTGCGACATGCCATGAACAGCAGCACGCGTTCAGTGACCCTCGGGCGAAAAGCATCGGTTTTCGAGGTGAAGCGGTCAGTCGGAACTCGATGAGTCTTGTCAATCTGCGTTTCTATGCTCGCGATCGGTTCTTCTGGGACGAACGGGCATCGAGCCTGGAAACGCAGGTGCTGATGCCGATCGAAAACCCTCTTGAGATGGGGCACACGCTCGAAGCATTGGTGCAACAGTTGGCGGATGATCCGATCTATACGCCATTGTTTGCCAACGCGTTCGGCGATCCCGCGATCACGAAAGACCGGATCGCCAAAGCGCTCGCGCAGTTCGTCCGTTCGATCGTTTCCTTTCGATCACGCTACGACCTCGGTTTGCAACAGGTGAAGTCACCGAAGGATGATTTCCCAAGTTTCAGCGACCAAGAGAACCTCGGCAAACGACAGTTCTTCGGCCGCGCGCGCTGTGCCGAATGTCATCTGCCCGATCACGATGATGTCGGCCTGAAACAGTGGGCGATCTTTCAATTGAGCGAACCGGGGAACAACGGGATCGATAGCGATGGCCCCGACGTTGACGCCGGAGTCGGCTCGCAGTCTGGGCGGATGCAAGATCGGGGAAAGTTCAAGCCGTCGTCGTTGCGGAACATCGCGCAAACCGGTCCCTACATGCACGACGGACGATTCGTCACGCTGGACCAAGTGATCGAACATTACAACTGGAGCGTCCGGCCGCACGCAAACCTGGACCCTCGACTGGCGGACTTTGCCGCCAACGGCCTGGCCTTGCCAGAAGTCCCCAAGGTTGCACTGGCGGCGTTCCTTGCCACGTTGACCGACCAAACGCTGCTGACCGATCCCAAGTTTTCAGATCCGTTTGTCGCTCAACCGTAGCGAGTCCCGCTGGCAGGCTCTAGTCCGGAAAGACTCGCTTCGGGCACCAGCTCGAGTGCTTCTGGACCAAGATCGCTTTGAGGTGTCCATCGGGGGTGATCGCCGCAACATGTTCGGGATCTCCCTCCGCGCCACGGGGCGTGTCGGGTTGCCGGGTGCCCAGGCACAACCCGTTGGCCAAGCGTTTGCATTCGTCTGGATTGACGATCAACCGGGGCAGGTGCGAAACGCCGATCGCCGCGGGCAACAGCAGGGATTCGATTTCGTTTTCACGGAGCTGCGTTTCGGAAATGGAATTCGAGATCGAAAACTCGCCGACGCGTGTTCGGACCAGCGACGTCATCACCGCGACGGTGCCGACCGCTTTCGCAACGTCCATGCCCAGCGTGCGAATGTAGGTGCCGGTTCCACAGGTGATTTGCAGCTGCAGATCGGGGTAGCGATAGGACAGGATTTTGATCGACTCGATGTGAACCTTTCGGGCGGGCATCACCACGTCCTGGCCTTCGCGGGCCATCGCGTAGGCCCGTTTGCCGTCGACTTTGATGGCCGAATAAGCCGGCGGGATCTGCTCGATCCTTCCCGTCAAGCTGCGGCACGCCGAAGCGAGTTCGTGGGCGCTCGGGATCGGATGATCGGGATACAGCGTGGGTTCGAATTCCATGTCGCCGGTCGGGCTCTCGGCGGCCAGTCGAAACGTCGCTCGATAGCTCTTGGAAGCTTCATGCACGAAGGGGGTCAACCGGGCGGCGGGCCCGACGCCGACGACCAGCACGCCGCTGGCCAGCGGATCAAGCGTGCCGCAGTGCCCCACCTTGACCTTCCGCCCGCGCAGTCGGCCCTGGACGATGTTGACCAAGTCGCGTGATGAAAAGCCGATCGGCTTGTCGCAATTGAGAAATCCGAACATGTTGCCTTGGTACACAGGGTGGAGGCCGCGGGGCGGTGGATTGTCCATCAACGGAGGGACCGCGTAACATATCCGGCTGACGAATCAAGACAACATGCTGACAGAAGGGTTGACGACTGATGAGCCGAGACGATGATCCCACAGAACCGATGCTTTTGAAGGGGGCCAGGTTCAACGTCCACCGGATGACGTTGACCGGCGACGATGGCCGGCTTTATCAACGAGAGGTAATTCGTCATCCCGGTGCGGTCGTGTTGTTACCGATCCTGGAGGACGGCCGCGTCGTTCTGATCGAAAACACCCGACCGACGGTAGGCGAGACGCTGCTGGAGCTTCCGGCCGGTACGCGTGAATCGGGCGAAGAGGCCGTGGTCACGGCGTCGCGAGAATTGATCGAAGAAACCGGCTACCGGGCAGGCAAGCTGGAATTGATTCATGAGTTCTATTCCGCGCCGGGCATTTGCGACGAACTGATGCATCTGTACCGGGCGACCGAGTTGGTCGCCGGGGATCCTGACCGCGAAGCGACCGAGTCGATCGTCAATCGGATCGCGACGCGGGACGAAATCAAAGCCTGGATCGCCAGCGGAAAAATCCGCGATGCGAAGACACTGGTGGGGCTGTACGCGTGGTTGTCCGCAGATTGAGTCAGCGTGGCGCCGGCGTGTTGTGCCGCGAACCGAGTTGCGTCTTGATGCCGGTGGATGATAGCGGAAGGGCGCGAGCCCTTCGGTGTTGCCGCAAACCGGACGGCTCCCGCCGTGCCGCTAAAACGAATGCCCTACCGGACGGCTCGACGGTTTACGGCGTCAAATCAAAATCGCCGGACAGGTCGCGCCAGACGCAGTGGATATGGTTGGCCGGGTTGCCGGCGGCATCGGCTTGCGTGTTGACGAACTCGATCAAAAACCGTTTGCCCTGCACGCGGTAGTAATGCCCGATACCCGGCTTGGTGGGGCCGGCCCAAGCGAAATGCACACCGTCCCAGCCGTCTTCTTCGATCTGGGCACGGCGTTCATCGGCGACCGGTTCGGTGACGGCATCGATGTAGGTGTTGACCAGTTTGGTCAGCAATGCCTTGGACTCCTCGCTCATTTCGCGATAGGTGATGCCCACCGGTTCATCGACCTTTGCTTGAGCTTCGCCGGCGAAGCGAATTTCTTCGGGCGCATCTTGGTCGATGATCGCGATGTCTTTTTGGCCGGTCTCGAGCGACGCGACCAGATCAAATGCGAGTTGTTCTTCGTCTCTCAGCACGCGCGTTCCCTTGCCCAGTGGTCCGGAAACGTCGTTCATCACGGTGGCGGGATTGGCGGCGAAGAATTGCGGTGTGCTGTCGACCAACGCGCCGTCGCTGAAACTGAAATTCATCGACAGGTGGTGTCCTTCGAAGCTGAGCCCCCATTTTCCTTCGTCACCGGGCGTGCCGAAGAGGGTCACAAAGTACTTGTGCGGATCGCGTTCCCAGGTGCGGTCTTCCCCTTCCAGTTCCCTTAACACGCCTTCGAGCAACATGATCTTGCTGGCCTTTCCGTAGCCCGCTTCGCTGAGGGCACTGCGAAGCATCCGCAGGGCGGCCACCCGTTGGGCGGCATTCATGTTGCGAAGCATCAGACCCTTGCGAGTCTTTTTCGGGATGAAGTGCCAATCGACGCGTTTGTCGCTGTCATAGGGCATCGTTGCGATCGATTTCTGGTCGTCGTCCAATTGTTCCAGGAAATGATTGGCGAACAGAGCGACTTGAGAGCCGGGGGAATCGGCGAGCTTCAGCCCAACACCCGTCAAACACAACAAAACAAACGCAACGGATAGGATTCGCATGGAAAGAGATCTCACGAGGTTGGTGGGGAGAGTAGGAGGCGGGTGTGGGGGGGAATTGCCGACAGCCGATGCCAGGACGCGGCCATCAGGTCCCAGCCATCAGGTCGCCTCGGCGAGGTGCCGTCGGCCCCAATTCTAACGCAAGGCGGCGTCGCTACCCAGTCAGGCTTCTCCGGGGAGATCGGTTACAATCCAATCTTGTTTTGTTGACGACAGTGCGTCCTCCACCAAATGCATCGCATGGACGACCGAAAAAAATGAATGTATCCCCGCCCGGCAACCCCCGTCAGCTTCAAGAGCAGTTTTTTGAAGCGATGGGTGGGCCTCAGCAATTTCAGCAACTGTTCGCCTATCTCCCGGACGTCTACTTTTTCGTCAAGGATGCCCAGAGCCGCATGATGGCGGTCAGCTCCGCCATCCTGAATCGACTGGGGGTGTCCAGCGAAGCCGAAATCATCGGGACGTCCGACTACGATCATTTTCCCGCACAGCTTGCCGATGAATTTGTCCGCGACGACCGGACGGTGATCGAAACCGGCCGACCGTTGATCAATCGTGTCGAAATCTGGTACACCGAACATCGCCTGCTGGACTGGTTCGTGACCACCAAGCTGCCGGTCCGCAACAACCGTGGCGAAGTGATCGGGGTGATGGGGACGGTGCGGGATTACAATGGCGCGCGTGCCGAGATCCAAGCTTACTCGCAAATTGACGACATCTTGAATCACATCCACCAAAACCTGGATCGCAAGATCGGCGTCAACGAACTGGCGGCGATCGCGGGCGTTTCATCACGCCAGCTGCATCGTCGATTCGTGGAATTGTTCGGGTTGAACGTGCAAGAGTTCTTGGCCAAGACGCGGATCAAAGCGGCCAGTGACGCGTTGATCAATACCGACATGAGCGTCGGAGACATCTCCTTGAAATTCGGTTTCTGCGACCAAAGCGCGTTCACGCAACAGTTCAAAAAGCACATCGGAGAAACTCCGCTCAAATTCCGCAAACGCCAACGCGTGCTGCCACGCATTTGATGGAAGCTCTCGACCCCCTGCACCCCACACGACCTGCTCCCCACACGACCTGCTCCCCACACGACCTGCTCCCCACAAGAAATGACTGCCTGATGACACGTTCCTGTTGGTTGATTGAAATGCGAAGCCTCGTCGGTCTGGTTGGGTTGCTCTGCGGATGGGCGGTGATGCTTCCGTCGGTTTCCCAGGCCCAGGCCCGGCGTCCCAACATCTTGATCGCGATCTCCGACGACCAGTCCTATCCCCATGCTTCGGCCTATGGCGACGCGGCGATCCGGACCCCGAGTTTCGATCGCGTGGCCAAAGCCGGCGTGCTGTTTCAAAACGCGTTCACGCCGGCGCCGGGTTGCAGCCCGATGCGGGCGGCCTTTCTGACCGGCCGCGAGATCTGGCAGATCCGTGAAGCCGGGACACACGCAAGCTTTTTCCCCACCGATTTGCCGGTCTTCACCAGCCAATTGGAAAAAAGCGGTTACCACGTCGGGATGACAGGCAAGGGCTGGGCGCCAGGCAAGGCCGTCGGTTGGCCCCATAACCCGGCGGGCAAATCCTACGGCAAGCGAAAACTGAAGGCTCCCAAGGGCATCGCCTCGAACGACTACGCCGCGAACTTTGACGACTTCCTCGACGCCCGCGGCGACGACCAACCGTTTTGTTTTTGGTTCGGCGCTTCCGAGCCTCATCGGGTGTTCGGCAAGGGGTTGGGCAAAGCAAACGGCATCGACACCGATGCGATCTCGGTGCCCAAGTTCCTGCCCGACGAGCCGGAAATCCGCAGCGACATCGCCGATTACATGTACGAGATTCAATGGTTTGATTCGCACTTGGGACGCATGTTGGATCGACTGCAGCGCGACGGCGAACTGGACAATACACTGGTGATCGTCACCAGCGACAACGGCATGTCGTTCCCCCGTGCCAAAGCGAATTTGTACGAGTACGGGATTCACATGCCGCTGGCGATCGCCTGGCCCGAGCGGATTCCCGCCGGTCAAGACACCGATGATCTGGTCAGCCTGATCGATGTGACGCGAACCATTTTTGCCGCCGCGGGCGTCGTGCCCCAGCAAGCCGATCAGTTACCTGGCATCAACCTGCTGCCCCGATACAGCAACGAAGCCGATAAGGTGTCGCCATCGCGCGACGCAGTTTATAGCGGTCGCGAACGTCACTCGTCGTCCCGGTTTCGTACGCTGGGGTATCCCTGTCGCTGCGTCCGAACCGACACCCATCTCTACATCCGCAACTTCGCGCCCGAACGGTTCCCCGCCGGGACGCCGCAGAAATACAACCGCGCCAAGTACGATGATTCCGGCAAACTGGTCAGCTTCGAATTGGGGCCGGCCGACGGCGGCTATCACGATATCGATGCTTGTCCGACGCTTGACTGGATGATCGCCAATCAGGATCAACCGGACGTCGCTCGGCTGATGCAATTGTCGGTCGGGTTGCGTCCCGGCGAGGAACTGTATGACATCGTCGGCGACCCCGATTGCCTCAATAATCTGGCAGCCGATCCATCGTTCGGAGAGATTCGGGAGCGTTTGTCGAACCTGCTCGACAGTTATCTGCGTCGTACAGGAGACGTCCGCGTCACCGCGCCCGAGAAGGCGAACGTGTGGGAGACCTACCCGCGGGTCAGCGGTCTGCGCTGGTTCCCTGAACCGGAGTGGGCACGGCAACATCCCGAGTGGGTTCCCGAGCAACCGTGGCTGGAAGCACGCCGGCCGAAGTGAAACCGGCTGTCGGCGTGAGGCAGGGACAGGCTGAAGGCCCATCCCGTGTTTAGCGATCCAGCGTGCGAACCAGCGTGCGAACCAGCGCGGGCAGGACACTCAGGTTGATCAGCGTTCCGATCACCAGCGTCCATGCGACCAGTGTCCCGAAGGTCGCCGTGGGAATGAACTCGCTGGTCGACAGCACGCTGAAACCGGCGACCAGTGCGAACGTCGCCAACATCACGGGGGCGCCGATGTTGCCGGCCGCAGACACACACGCCTGACCGGGGTTGCGGCCGATCGCTCGCCGACGCCGATACACCGTCAACAGGTGCACCGAGCCATCGATGGACAGTCCCACCGAGACCGCGGCGATCATCGCGGCGCCCATGTTGATTCGGCCTCCGCCGAGCGAGACGGTTGCCAACACCAAAAACGCGGGAAGCAAGTTCGGCACCAACGCCGCCGTCGCCAGACGCAAGCTGCGGGTGGCGATGCCCATCAACAGCCAAATTAACAACGCCGAAACAATGAAGCAGCGCCACTGGTCCGACACCAACTGGTCGACCAATCGCGTCATGATCACGTAGTACCCGGTCACGGTGACACGTTCGGTGACCGGCTGTTCGCTGCTTGGTTGTTCCGTTGTGGTTGGTTCGGTCTCCGAGTCCCAACGCTGCAAATGTTCCGATGCGATGCGTTGCACGTTTGCGATTAGTTCGCGTTTGGTGTCGGCCGACAATCCCTCGGGGCTTCGCAACATGATGCGCAACTTACGCCGCTGCGGTGCCGCGCCGATCGGTTCGGAAATCAACGCGCCGATGAAGGTGGGCAATCGCGTCCGCATCGCGGCGATCCGCACCGATGCCGGCATCCATTTTCCGGCCGACGAACGCCCCAGGACTTCGGTGGCATCGGCGATGCTGATCGCCTTGCTCAAACCCGAATCGCCGCCGAGTTCGCCGAGCAGGTCGCGTTGAAGCGTTTGCACTTGCGACAGGAATGGATTGGACAGGGTCGCGGGCACATCGAGCACCAGATCCCAAACCCCCGCTCCTCCCAAGTTATTTTCAACGTTGCCGTAGTCCTGGACGATCGTGCTGTCGGGACGAAAGTTCCGTAAGAAACTGGTCTCGGTCTCGCCCCGCGTGACGGCGACGATGGCAACGACCATCACGACGGCCGCACCCGAAACCGTCCATTTGCGATGCACGGCAAACCAGGCCGCCACACGAAAACAAAGTCGACGCAAGGTGCGTGTCAGCAGATGCCGTGTCGGCACGATGCGTCGAATCCAACGAAGTTCGGGAAGCATCAAGCATGTGGGCGTGAACAGCAAGATCGCGACAAACACGTTCATCGCCGCCAGTGCAACCATCAAACCGAACTGACGCACCGGCAGGATTTCGGAAAAATAGAGCGCGGCGAATCCCGCCGCATCGGTCGCGCACGTCCAGAAGATCGGCGCGGCCATCCGCTGCATGACTTCTTCGGTCGATTCGATCTGAGAGAACCCGCGGCCGCGGCGGCTGTGATAGCGGACGCCCAGGTGTAGCACCGCGGTGACCGCCACCACGGTGACAATGGCCGTCAGAATCGATGCGATCAATGACAACGAGATGCCGGCCAAAAACATCGTGGCTTTGGTGAGCACGACCGACCACCCGATCACCAGCGCCAGCAGCAGCACCAAGCGCAAGTCCAACAGCGCCAGGGTCAACACCAGCGATAGCAACGCAATCGTCACGATCGCCAATCGCGCACCGTCGCGACGCACCAAGGCAAACGCTTCGTCGACGAGCACGGGTTCGCCGACCAGCGAAACGTTGCTGACCAACTGCTGCTGGGACCACCAGGTGGTGATGTCGCGCAGCCCCGCCACGGTCGACGCGGTTTTTTGGTCGTCGATCATCACCACGACCGCCGCGTGCGAATAGTCCGCCGAATGGGTGTAGCCGGAAAAAATGTCGCTCAGACCCTTGCCGACCGGGTCATCGGGACGCATCAGCGCCGGCGTCTCGTCAGCCGGCGATGCGTCGCCGTTCCCGAACGGCAACACGTTGACTTTATTCATCCCCTCGGCCGCTTCGTTGAGCACCCAAGGTGAGAGGGTGGCGGTGACTCCATCGAGCGCCCTGACCTTTTCGGTCAATTGGCGGCTCCGCTCGATGCCGCCCGCCGTCGGCAACGCTTCGTCGCGGTACATCAGCACCAGCACGTCGTCTTCGCCGAACCAACGTTTCAGATTTTCGTATTGTTGCAGCGTGATGTCTTGATCACCGAACAACGACGAAACACTTTGTTCGGTCGTCAGTCGTGTGGAGATGGGGTACGCGCCGGCCAGGGTCACGATGCCGAGGGCCATCAGGACCAATCGCCAACGAATCGCGTATTGAATCAAGAACTGCATCGCGACAGGCTACGTGGACGCCATACGGCTCGTCAAGCATGCACAGCATGCCCTACGATGCGATCTGGCGTGTATCGCGTGCCCGACCGTCGGTCAGGCTGATAGAATTGGCGGCGTCCTCCCCGCGTCGTCGCATCCAGGTTGTTACCCCAGAGCCGTTCCCTTGCCCTCTCGATCAAATCTCCGAATACTGCTGTTGGCCGTCGGGCTGACGCTGTTGATTCGAGGTGGGGTGATCTATTTTGACTCCGACGCGTTCGTCGCGGATCCGGATGCCTATCGGGTGATCGCGAAAACGCTGCGGCAATCCGGTGTTTTTGGTCTGACCGGTGCGGACGGATCGACGCGAGCGATCGCGTTTCGGCCGCCGCTGTATCCCTGGTTGTTGTCGATTTGCATGCCCGACGGACAACTGTCGCGACTTGCCGTCGCAGCGCTGCATCTCGTCTTGGCCGCATTGACGGCCTGTTTTGTCTTCCTCTCGACGCGGCATTTCGCGGCGCAGCTTCGTGAGTCGTCTCGGTTCGACGGCGGTGACCGCCTGGGTTTGGCGGCGGTTGTCTTGACGGCAATCGACCCGATTCTGTTGCGGCAATCCGTCGAAGTGATGACCGAAACCTTGGCCGCCACCTTGGCTGCCGCGGCGATCTGGTTGTGGAGCGGATGGAATGCCGCAGGGGCGACCTCCGCGCGCAAGCGTGGTTCGATCTTTTTTCCCTTGGGAATCGGCGGGGCGCTCGCGTTGGCCTACCTCTGCCGGCCGACCTTTCTCGTCTGGGCCGTGCTGTTGGTTGTCGCCACGCCATTGCGTTTTCGAAACCGACGCGGTGTGAAATCCGCCCTGGTGATCGCGTCGGTCGTCGCCCTCGCGGTCGGCGGCTGGACGTGGCGAAACATGCGCGTTTTGGGGCATCCAGTCTGGGCCACAACCCATGGCGGATACACGTTGTTGTTGGCCAATAACGAGTCGTTCTATCGCTATCTTTCTGAAGGGCAATTCGGGCAAGCCTGGGACGCGACGTCGTTCTTGAGCGCCTACGCGCATCGTTACGAGGGCGACCCGCGCGAGGCGGCGTTTTGGCGACGCGATTGGACCGGGACACCGAATTACGACGCCGCGGTCTCGGAGGTTGACGACGATCGTTTGTGCTATGAATCGGCCGTGGCCACGATCAAGCGGCACCCGTCTGTGTTCGCATGGTCGATGGTCGTGCGTGTGGGGCGTCTGTGGAGTCCGTTTCCGCATGCGGTCGCGGGGCGTTCCACGCCGGCCACCCTCGCGGTGGGTTTGTTCTACGTCGCGCTGTCATTGGCGGTGATTGTCACAGTCGCGCGGCACCGGCGACGAGTCTTTGGCAGTCGCTGGTGGGCGATCTGGTTATTGGCGATCACGCTGACGGGCGTCCATGCGGTCTACTGGAGCAATCTTCGAATGCGAGCCCCGATCATGCCCGCGATCGCGATCCTGGCGGTGTGTAGTGTGGTGGGTAAACGTAGGGCATGCTGAGCATGCCGGGAGTCACGCACTGCGTGACGGACTCATTCAATCGACGCCGAATTCGAACACGCTTCGATAGGCGCCTTGTGATTCGAAGTATTCGAGCATTCGGCGGTAAAAGTCGTTGCCGCCCAGTGTGGCGCTATCGCCGATCACGATCAGCTTTCGTCGGGCGCGGGTCAGTGCGACGTTGGTCCGCCGGGTGTCGGCCAGGAAACCGATTTCGCCGCGATCGTTGCTGCGTGTCAGCGTGATCAAGACGACTTCCTTTTCTCGGCCCTGGAAACCATCGACGGTATCGATTTCAACGTCGCGCAATTCCGGGCGATTGCGGAGCCAACGCACCTGGGCCGCGTAAGGGGCGATGATGGCGATTTGATCGGGCAGCACACCGGCCTCGATCAATTCGGTCGCGAACCGGGTGACCAGCTTGCCTTCGCCCGGATTGAGTTTGCTTTCGCCGTCGCGTTCAAGTTCCTCGTTCAGGTTGGCACCGGCCGTGTCGACCAACATCAAGGGCTCTTCGGTCATCGGCGACGACTGGACATTCGGAAGGTCACTCAGTCGATGCTCGACAACGCTGCGATCGGCGACCAGCGAATCGTCATAGAACTCTTGTGAAGAAAATTCCATGATCGACTGGTGCATGCGGTACTGTACCGTCAGCCGTCGATAGATCGATTGGCCTTCGCGTTCGATCAACCGATGCATCATCGAGTCGCGCATGCCTTCGGCGGCTGCCTGGTCGGACAACACCGTCGGCGGAAGCTGGCAGTGATCGCCGGCCATCACGACCATGTCGGCACGCAAAACCGCTTGCCAGACACTTGATTCGGTGCACTGACACGCTTCGTCGATCACGACCAAGTCGAACCGAGCGTCCCCCAGCAAGTCTTCGTCGATCGTTGTCGTCGTGCAGATCACGTCGGACCCTTCGATGACGCCCCGGACAACGCTGCGTTCCAACGATCGAATTTGGCCGCGGAGATCACCGGCGGTGGAGTACAACAAGCTACGTCGCTTCTTTCCATCCCGCCCGCGATGCGACCGCGCCGCCGAACGCATCAATTCGGATAACTCGCGTCGCATGTCGCGGATCACCGCCGAGGACGGGTCGGCGTCGACGAGTTCGTCCAGCGTGTGACCGCGCAACGATTCGAACACTCGAGCCGGGTGGCCGACCCGCAGCACGTTGGGCAGCATCGCGACCAACCGTTCCAGCAAGTTGTCGACGGCCGTGTTGCTGGGGGCACAGGCCAACACGCGGTCGCCACGCATCACCGCTTGATAGATGACTTCGGCCAGCGTTGTCGTTTTGCCGGTGCCGGGCGGGCCGTGCAGGATCGCGATGTCGGGCGCGGCCAGCGCAAACAGGACCGCGTCCCGCTGTGGCGGATTCAAGTCGCTGCGGAATTCGATCGGATCCGGATCGCCGTAGCGGATGGGGCGCTGTCCCAGTAAGAGGTCCCGCATCTGCTTGGCCCGGCCGCTGGCGCAGCGTGCCGACGCCATCGCCGCCAGTTGTCGGCGACGGGTGGTTTCATCGGGTGAAAGATCCAGCCGAAAGTACCTTGCGTCGGGCCACTTTTCCGACGCCACCTGGATCACCGATTGGCTGCGACGACTGACGACGCCCGCGATCCCCTGGTCGCCCGGATCGTCGGCATCAGAAATCACGACCGGTGATCCGACTTTCAATCGATTCAGCGGTAACGGTTTCCCCCCAACTTTGGCGAAATCGAACAGAAACCTTCCGGCGAGCCCGGTCTGGTGGTCTTGAAGTTGAAGCCCCAGAATCGTCTCGCCGGTTCGCTCGGCATCACGCGTGTTTCGCATCTGCCGTCGCAGCGCCATTCGGGCGCGTTCGGCGTCCGCTTCCAGATCCAACCAGGACGAGAGGACGTCGAAGTAGTCGTCGACGCTCAATCGGTCGAGAGGTTGTTTCGCGGTGATCGTCATTCGATTGGCGTTTCTTTTTGCCCGTCACGGATGTACGGTTTGCGGGTCTGTTCACCCTTGACCGGCGTCAATTCGCGAACCCAGATGTTACGGAACCGGACCGGGTTGCCGTGGTCTTGGATCGAAAGCGGCCCTCGGGGCGGATGCGGCTTGTAAGCCGGCGGGCGGTTGTAGGGCGTGTCGCCGAGTAGTTCAAAGTGATTCTGGATGACCACGCCGTTGTGGATCGCGGTGATGTAAGCCGGCGACTTCAACGAACCGTCTTCGTTGAACCGCGGTGCGGTCCAGATGATGTCGTAGGTGTTCCACTGACCGGGGGCGCGCATCGCATTGGCCATCGGAGGCGTTTGTTTGTAGATCGCGCCGGCCTGACCGTCGTGATAGGTTTCGGCCTGGTACGAATCCAGAATTTGGATTTCATAGGTGCCCATCAAGAACAGTCCGCTATTGCCGCGGCCCTGACCGTTTCCCTTGGGAGGATTCGGAGCCGACCATTCGATGTGAACTTGGCAATCACCGAACTCGTCTTTCGAGACGATCTGGCCCTTGCCGATCGTCACCACCCCGTCGGCGACCGGCCAGTTTTCACCGTTTTTCCACTTGGACATATCCGTCCCGTCGAACAGCACGATGGCATCGGACGGCGGATCAGCAGCGGTGGGCCCGGGCTGGACGACCGGGGGGGCCTGCCACGTGATGCCATTGAGATATTCGCCTGCAGGGAGCGGAATCGCCACCAACGCGAGGGACGCGATCAAGAGGATTCGTGACATGATGATTTGCACGGAGGGGGGGGAGAAGTTGGAGGGACGTGAATCAGAGCGGCATTATGGTCGCTCGACGTCGATGCCGCCAGCGTCCGACGGCTTGGAACCGTCTTATCGCTTGTGGGGCGTGCCAGCGACAACCCTCGAAAAGAACACCCACCGATGGCAGCGCGAACCCACGGATGACAAGGTGCAAAAAATCCGTGGGTTCGCGCTGCTATCGGTGGGCTCAGTGGTGCCCCTTTTCCGCTCCGCAATCGCAACCCAAAATCTAATCTGGACGAAGCGTTCGACAACCACGTGCGGCAGGCTCCTCCACGATGTGGAGCGAGCAACCTCGGGCTGTCCTACTCGTGCCGCAGGGCTTCGATCGGGTTCATCCGCGCCGCTCGGATGGCGGGGTACAACCCGCTGACCAAGCCGACCAGGACGGCGATCAGGACTGCCAACGGAATCGTTTCATAAACGATCGTCGGTTTGGCTTCGCGAATCGCATCGGGCAGGGCGGCGAACTTGTCCGGGAATCCTTCGCGGACGATATAGATCATGCCCTCGTACATTGCCGGGCCGAGAAACCCGAGCAGGATGCCGAGCGCGGCGCCACAGAAACTGAGCACCAACGTCTCGACCAGGAACTGACGCACGATGTCGACACGTTTGGCGCCCAACGCCCGGCGAATTCCGATTTCGCGTGTTCGTTCGGTGACGCTGGCCAACATGATGTTCATGATCCCAATCCCGCCGACGATCAGCGAGATACAGGCGATCAAGATTCCGATGCCCAAAAACATCAATCTCAAATTCCGTGCCTGTTCGAGCAGTTCCAGCGGGAAGACGACGGCAACGTCGCCCATCTTGGCATGGTTTCGATCCAGCAAACGTTCGATCATCGCCGCACTGGAACGCACCTCGTCGACACTGCCGACTTGCAAGGTGATCTGATTGAGTTCCATGATTTCGATTTGGAACTGTCCACTCCGGCGGGTCACGATGCGGTCGCCGACACGGCTGCGAATCGTTTGGATCGGCACGTAGACGTCAGACGAAAAATCCTGTGAATCGAGCGATCCGCCGATGGCCGCGGAGGGATTGCGGGGTTCCAAGACACCGACGACGCGGTAGTAATCCTTGCTTTCGGGAATGTAAACGCGTTTCCCCAGCGGGTCTTCGAAAGGGAACAACCGTTCGGCGACGCCGGCGGAGATGACGCACACGGTATCGGCGAGAATGCCATCGGCATCACTCAAGAAACGGCCGCCGCGGTTTCGAATGGCCAGCGTGTTGACGTCGGCGTAGCCGGGCGTGCAACCGACCAGACGTCCGTCGATGGTGCGATCACGAAACGCGAATTGACGCCGGATCTCGCGGATCGGCACGGCGGTCTTGATCGTCGGAACGCTGGCCAGAATGGTGTCCAGATCGCGTCGCAGCAGACCGTACTGACTGGCGAACCCGCCGGCGGCCAGTTTTTCTTCCGGCGGTTTTTGGCTGCGAACAATGATCGTGTTCGCACCGAGCGATTCAATTTGTTTCTGAACTTGATCGCTGGCACCCTGGCTGACCGCGGTCAACAGGATGACGGCCCAAACACCGATCAAGATGCCGAGCATGGTCAATCCGCTGCGGAGCGGGTGGAGCGCGAGGCTTTTGACCCCGAGTCGAAGCGTGCGGAGCCAAATCATCTTAACGGTCGCCCTCTTTCAACAGTTGCTCGACATGCTTGCGTTGGAAATCGCGAGCGGCATTGCGGGAGTCTTCCGTGTTGATTTCGTCTTTGTGCAATTTTCCGTCCTTCAAACGCACGACACGTTTTGCCCGCGCGGCAACGAAGTCTTCGTGGGTGACCAAAATAATCGTTCGGCCCTCCTCGTTGAGCTGATCGAAAATCGACAGGATTTCTTCGGTGGTGACGGAGTCCAGGTTTCCGGTCGGTTCGTCGGCGAGCACAAAGTACGGGTCGTTGACCAGCGAGCGGGCGATCGCGACGCGTTGCTGCTGTCCACCGGATAATTGCGTGGGCCGGTGATCCAGGCGATCACCCAAGCCGACGCGTTCGGCCAGTTCGATCGAACGGGCGCGTTCCTTGGCTCCGATGTTGCCTTGGTAATACAGCGGCACCTGAATGTTCTCGACGACACTAAGCTGTTGGATCAGGTTGTACGATTGAAACACGAACCCGATCCGTTGGGAGCGGATCTCGGCGAGTTCATCGTCAGTCATCTTGGCGATGTCATCGTCGCCGAGCATCAGCGACCCCTTGGTCGGTTTGTCCAGGCAACCGAGCAAGTTGAGCAGCGTACTTTTTCCGCTTCCCGACGGTCCCATGATGGCGACGTAATCGCCTTCGGGAACGTCAAACGAAACGCCTCGCAGCGCTTTAACGGTTTCACTTCGGAGCACGTAGTGCTTTTGCAGGTTGCGGATCGAAGTGGCCAGGCGTTTGGGCGTGGTCGCGCCTGCACTCGGATCGGCCTCGGAGGACCGGTAGGCATCAGTCATCGACATGTCCGGATCAACCTCCCGCCCGCTGGCGGATCATTGTCATGATCTCATCGCGGGTGACGGCACCGTCGCCGTCGTTATCGGCGGCGGAGATTCGGTCACGGAAGTTGGCGTCGATCGAACTGAGTTCCTCCGCGGAAATCGTCCCGTCGCCGTCTTTATCGCCGCTTTCCATCATGCGGGCAACGATCGTCGCCGGGTCGGGACGGCCACCGCCGCCGCCACGTCCTGCGCCACCGGGGCCACCGGGGCCACCGCCACGTCCCGCACCACCGGGGCCGCCACCGCCTTTGCGTCCACCACCACCACCACCATCACCGTCTGTCGGTCCGTCTTCGATCTCGATGGGTTTGGCATTGGGGTCGACATCGGCGATCTCACGCATTTCGCTGTTGTCGTCGGCGGAGACTTCGGGCAGCTCCATCAAGTCCAGGTGCTGACGCAGATTGAGTACCACTGATTCGCCTTCCTTCAGGCCTTCTTCAATCGTTGCCATCGTGTCATTGGTTGCACCGATGGAGACTTTGGTCGTTCGGAACGACTCCGGTCCTTCTTTGACCAACGCGAACATACGGTTGTCGTGTTCGTAGAGCCCTTGGATGGGCATCTGAATTGCGTCTTCGAGTTGCTGGACGAAGATCTGCACTTCCGCGGTCATCCCGGTGCGGATGTTTTCGGGGGGATTCAAGATGTCGATCAACACGGCGTATTCCTTGATGCCCGAGCTGGTAAAGCTACTCGGTTCGGCATAGCGATTGACCTTCGTGACCCGGCCTTTGAGGGTCAGCCCGGGAATCGACGAGACGGAGATCTTGACCGCCATGCCTTCGCGGATCAGCGTGATTCGTGACTCGTTGACTTTGCTTTTGACCTGCATCTTGGTGGGGTCGGGCAGATAGATGATCTCCTGGCGTTCTCGGACCGACGCCCCGGCTTCGACCACAAACTCGGCGTTCCCACCGCGGCTGCTGTATTTGTTGGCGTGCACCACGACGCCAGACGCCGGAGCCGTCAGGATGCAATTTTTGATCTGTTCTTTGGTGTCGGCCAATTGAATCTGCTGTTCCAGCAGCTCGCTTTCGTAAGCGCTCAACTGGGCCTGGGCAGATTCGATATCGCTATCGAACTGGACCAGCATCTTTTTCTTGGTCAGGTTCTGGAGCACACGTAGGCGGCCCTCGGCGGCTTCGAGCTCATTGCGAGCCTTGGCGACGGCGAACTTGTCGGCATCGAGCTGCAGCGACTTGATCAGCCCCTTGGCGACCAATCGCTGGCTGCTTTCAAGCGCCTTTTGGGCTTTGACCAGGTCTTGTTCGGCGATCAGTTTTTCATTTTGGATCGCACGTTCGTCGGTCATGTAGACGCCTTCCAGGTATTCCTGGCGGGCGATTTTGGCTTGCTCGACCTGGGCCTTGGCGGTCGTCACGTTCGCTTCGGCCGCGATCACGCGAATCTTGTCTTCGTTGAGTGTCTGTTCCAATTGAGACGAATCCAGCTCGACCAACTTGTCGCCTTTCTCCACTCGCGCGCCCTCATCGATCACCCACAGGATCGAGGTGCCGCCGGTGCCGCTGCCCCGCGACTTGACCAGACAGACCACGGCGATGTTGCTGCTGCTCTCGATTTCCCCTTGTTCCAGCACGATGTGATCGAACGGGCCCTTGACGACGTTTGCCGTGATCAGCTCGCCGGACTTGCTCCCGTCGCCGTTGCCATAGAACAGCGCGTAGCCGATTCCACCGAGAATTCCGGCGACCACCAAACAGGCGACGACGGCTCCAAGTGCACCGCCTCGACGCGGACGCAGTGGCGAAAAACGGGAAAACGACGTGCTCTCAGCGGGGCGCGGGTTCAATTTCATTAGAAAACCGTAGAAACGGAGGGCAGGATGTCTTTGGGGGCGGGATGTCAAAGCACACAAGCCGGATGCGAGAAGGGGGCCATCTGTTGAAACCCTGGTTTCGCCAAATGGTTCCGCTCCCATCCAAATTTCAGCCATGAACATGTTCCAACGCATGCGGTCTTGCGGGGCGTCGACCGCCGAACCGGGCCGACGTGTCAGGGGGCAAGACGTGGCTTGGGTGGGCCGAGAACGGCAAGCGGCGAGCGACAGGCCAACGCCTCCGACCACAACGGCCCCACATGTTAGTCTACTCGGGTGACAAATGGGACAATGCCAAAACTTGTCGTCGACCGGACGAAATTTCAGTGCCGGAAACGCCAGTCTTCGCAACTGTAACGTTTTGACACCAGCTCAGCCGCTCGCGCCAGGATGGGGTCGGGGATCTGGTCCGGCAGCGGCTCGAATCGTTCGGCGAAATCGAACTGTGCGGCCAAGTCATCGGCCAGCATCGCAGGGTCCAGCGGAACATTGGTGAGAAAGGACTGGTGGTCACGGCCGTCGCGATAGTCGGGCTGGCGCGGTGCGAAATCCAAGCACTGCGCCACGTTTTCCAAATCGGCCGCGTATAACACGGTGCCGTGGTAGAGCACGTGGCTTCGTGTGACCCGCAACGCATTGCCGGAAAACTTGCGGTTCCGCCAGGTCAAATCACAAATCCCCTGCAGTCGGATCTCGGGCAGCTGACGTTGTGCCGCCGCCAGCACACGCTGCATCACAAACGTGTGGGCTTCGTCGATTTTGGCGAGATGGGGCGAATGCTCCAGCGACAGCACGACACTGTACATCAGACAACCCGGCCCGCCGACGATCGATGCCCCTCCGCTGCAGCGGCGATAGATCCCGATGCCGTGACGATCACAGTGCTCGCGGTCGGTCTCGCGATCCACCTTGGACGATCGCCCCAACACGACCGTCGGGCTGGGAAACTCCCAGGTCCGAAAACTGGGACCGATCACGCCTGATTCGGCCCCCAGTAAAAACGCCTCATCCAAGGCTAGCAACATCGCAGGGTCCAACACGGTTCCTCTCACGTTCCCCTCAACGATTGCAACAGCGGCATCCGGACGACCTTCATCGCCGCCACCAGTCCCGCGAGGAGTCCGAAGACGACGATCGCGAGCACCACGACGATCGGTTCGAGGATCGGTGGCCGCACCCCGCCCGTCAGGGCATGGGGCAGCACCGCGACGACCGCACAGGCCACACCGCAACCGATGCCGATCAACAACAGGGACGCGGTTTCGCCCATCACCATCGCCGCCAAGCGGACTTGGGTGAACCCGATCGCCCGCATCACGGCAAGCTCGTTGCGGCGCTCGAGTACATTGCGCAATTGTGCGATCGCCAACCCGACGGTGCCCAACAACAGCCCCAGTCCGCCCAGGCTTTGGAACGTCCTCAGGTACGTGTTCTGGACCGCCATCATGCCGCTGAGCACTTGGCGGGCATCCGAAACATCAAAACCGATGTCGCCCAATCGGGTTTCCATGGCTGAAGCAATCGCGTCGGAGTCTTGTTCATCGGTGTTGATCAACACGTAGCGATAACCGCTGATCTCAGGAAACGAGGCTTCGAAATTGGCCTCCCCCACGATCAGCCGACCTTGCAACAGGGAGTTTTCGAGCAACCCGACGACCTCGAAGTGAATCGTGCGGTTGTCATAGAGAAACGCCTTTCGTTCGCCGATCCCCTTGATCATCTGCAGACTCCACATCGCCGTGTTCTGATCGACGATCATCGGAATCGGATCGTCTTCGCTGCCGCTCGCTTTGCGGCCGAGTAGCGACCACGCCGTTTGGCCTTCGGCGTCAGGAGCGGCCGAGGCGTAGAAGCGAAATTTGCCGAGTGATTCGGCGGCCTGATCGGGCACGCCCAGCACGGTCGGCTCGGTGGCTTGGTAGAGATTGTTGCAACTGGCGTCCTGCCCGCTGCGGACACGCAGCGAAACAATCGTCGCCGACGAGACGAGTTCGGCGTCGTTTCCCAACAGCCCCCTTTGAACGTCGGGGTCGGCCAGGTCTTCGTACAACGGCTGGGCGGTCTCGGCGACCAGGTCAAACCCACCGGTGCCTTCATCGGACGGTTGCAACCGAAACGCGGTGATCGCGACGATCAAAAACGACGCGGTCGCCATCAATCCGATCGTCAACGTGCTCCGCAGCGGCGCCCGCGTCGAATTGCTGCGGGCCAGTCGGCCGAGTGAATAGCCGGGGGCGGAATCGTGATCGCGTTTGGATTTGCGCAGCCCTTCATAGACGAGCATCAGGATGGCGATCAACAACAACATGCCACCCCCGACGAATCCGCCGGCGGCGGTTTGGCCGCCCGACATCGCCCCTGCGATTCCCGCGCCGATCGCCATCACGAACAACCCGATCGCAATCCGACGCGGCCACGAACTGACGTCTTTCTCCGCCTGGACTTCATCCGATGCGTCCGCGCCGCGCAACAATGTGACGGCCTGGTTGTTCAGCATCGATCGCAGCGTCCACCACAACGTGCCCGCTCCGATCAACAATCCGATCAACCCGCCGCCGACAAGACTTTGCGATGTCGCATGGAACGTCAGAAAGGGAACGGTGACCGCGCCGACCCAGTAGGTCCGCAGCGCCGCCAAGACCGCATGGGCGTAGCCGATCCCGCCGGCAATCCCCAGCAACACGCCGATCAACGCAATCACCACGCCTTCGCCGAGGAACAAACGTGAGACCTGTTTGCGCTGCAATCCGATCGCCATCAACGTTCCCAGTTCGCGGCCGCGGCGGACCAGACCCAATCGGAACAACATCGCGATCAACATCACGGCCGAAAAGATCACGAAACAGCTGAGCGCCAGAAAGAGCCCATCAAACGGCGTGGTGCCTTTGGACGCGGCCAGTTGATCTGCGCGGATCGGACGCGGGTGCCAACCGAGTTCGGGCAAGACGGGTTGCAGCGCCGCGACGATCTGTGTTCGCAACGCGTCGACGTCAGCGGCAACCGCCGGATCGATTCGCAAGCCGGTCGTTTCACCGAACCGGCTGCCGAACAAGCGTCGCCCATCGGCCAGCGGAATGAACGCCTTGGGAGTCAGCCGATGGTTCTTCCAATAGTCATCGTCTGCGGCCGGCACGTCGCGGGTCAATTCGAACGGCGTGTCCCAATCACTCATCGAATCTTGATCGGTCACGCCGGGGACCGTGGGGGTCAAATTCGGATCGTTGTAGCGCGTCGGTTCACGGTCAAACACCGCCGGACGGCTGCGGAAATAACGTCTGGCCGGCTCGGTGATCGGCACGATCCCGCTGACGACGGCCTGAAACGTGCGCTCGATTTCCTTTCCGTTTTCGACTTCCGGTTCGAAGTAGGCGATCCGAAGAGTGGCACCCACGTCGACCCCGAGACGTTCGGCGGTCCAGGAGTTGATGACCATCGGGACGACGTCGTTTGCCGGATCTGATTCGCCGAAATCCAGTGGCAACTCGGGCGACGAATCGATCGCCGTGATCGTGCTGTAGGTGACCGTCGCGGATGCTTCTCCGCTGCCATCGAGTGTTTCGATGGCGTTGGCCAGGTAGGTCATCGCCGGTGTCACCGAGCCGGTCGGCAATGCAGCGGTGATGGCTTCGACTGCGGTGTCGTCGAGCATCAAGCGATCGCTGGTGAGGCTGTAGTAATCAAAAATCGTCTTGTCTTGAAAGGTCTTGGTGACCCGTTCCAGTTGCAGCCCCAAGTCCGACAGTCCCACGTGAATCTTTTCGGGATCGATCGTGACCGACGCCAACGCGATGTTTGCTTGTCCTTCACGCTCCAGGACTTCGCCGATGACATCCCGCGACAGGAACACGTTCTTCGGCGCCGCTTGGGCCGGCGAAAGTGAGAACCGCGCCAATCCGCGATCGGGCAGAATGTCGACCACCGTCAGCCGCGGAATTCCCTCGGTTTGAACGTCACGCCGACCGAGCGGGCTGTCCGCCGGCACCGCCTGTTCGACCGGTAAACGCACCGTGACCTGGTCTCCGATTTGAACGCCCAGTTCGACCGCCAACGCTTCGGTCAAGACGATGGTGTCATCACCCGGCATCGTCTTCGGCGCGATGCCGGAAACGTCCAGATCCCAGAACGACTCGTCACATCCGATCGTCTGGACCGCACCGGCACGACGCGAGTCGGCCGATCCGACGGTTTCAATCACCGCGCGGTCGAACAACAACACCGTCGCCAATTGCGAGGGATCCACGCCCAGGGTCGTTGCTGCGTTTTCGGCGGAAAAGAATCCGCCGGGGGCGAGCACTGAATCGATCTTGCCCAGTCGTTCGACCGTCAAACCACGCAGACTGCCTCGCATCGAATCGCCGACCAGCAAGGCGCCGACGATCACCGCGGTCGCGATGGCGACCCCCAACGAGACCGCCAACGACGTCCGCCAGTTGTATCGGACGCCGGAAACAACCATCGAACCGGCACTCAATCGGGCAGGTGCGGCGGGAGGCGGTGGGTTCATCTCAGGCTTCGTTGCGGTTCGAGACATCCGGACAATTCAATGCGGTCGATTGTCCGTCAACGAAGGAGATGTTGCAACGCGTCGGGAGGGGTGGGGGAAGGAGGTGGCGGAAAAACGGGTGGTTGGGGGGATGCTGTGGGAAGACAAGAAAATGGGTGACAGGAAAATCTGAAATCTGAAATCTGAAATCTGAAATCTGAAATCTGAAACCTGAAACTTGAAACTTGAAACTTGAAACTTGAAACTTGAAACTTGAAACCTATCCCTACTCCACGACCAGCGCGCCCGAGGCGCCGGAGCCGATCTTTCCGTCGGGGTTGTCGACGGTTGCCCAGAGGCGGACTTGGCCGGTGACGGGGTGCATTTCGGGGGAGACGAAGGTGACGCGGCCGCGAAGGGGCTCGCCGTCGTTTGCTCCGGCGGGCGTGAATTGGACGGCGCGTCCGACCAGTTGCGGGCCGTGCTTCTTGCCGTCGACAAAGCCTTCGACGCGAATCGGGTCCAGCGAAAGGATGCGGACAATTGGCTCGCCGGCTTCGACCCACTCGCCGGGTTGAACGTCGATTTCCGCGACCATGCCTTCGACACGCGTCCGCACGGTGTGTTGCTCCAGCCGAGTCTGTGCGATCGAAACGGCGGCTTGTTTTTCAACCGCGGCGGCTGCAGCGACCATCAAGTCGTGTCGGGCTTGCTCGATCGCCAACGCAGCCTGGTCGACTTTCAAGCGGATTTCCTCCAGCTCAAAATCGCTGACCGCACCCGGATAGGCTTGGTTGGCCAATCGGCTCTGCTGCATCTCATGCTCGCGGACTTGCAAGGTCCGTTTGGCGTATCGCAAGTTGACGTCGTTGTCGCTTTCCAAGCGAGCGGCGTCCAAAGCGGCTTTGGCGGCGACCAATTCTTTTTCCGCCAAGTCTTCTTGCAAACGGATCAGCACCGCATCGACTTGCACCTGATCGCCTTCCTGCACGTCGACTGATGAAACGACGCCCGGCAGCGGCGCGGCGATGAATGCGTTCTTGATCAACGAGGTCTGGGCGTCTTCGATCACCAACGCATCCGATGGTGACTCGGCGTCTGCATCGACTTTCGTCTCGACGTCGCTCGATTCGTCGGTCTGTGCCGAGACGCTGGAAGCGGAGAGCATCAGTAGCGGGGCGATCGAGAGTGCGAAGCCGGCGATCCAGATCACCGAACGAAACGAAAGCGGCCGGGGGCGAGGGATCGTCAGGGACATGGAAACGCTCTGGGTCGTCGGTAGCAGATGAATGCCGCGCTAGGTTACAAACAAATCACGCGGGTCGGAAAATCAAACTATTTCAGCGGACCGAAGAAACAAGCGGCGGTGTTGCGCAAGTCGTTCGGCCGCTATCCGATCGAACCGGTCGTGCCGAATGTCGGGATTGTTCCCGTTTCGAAACCCGCATCGCGTTCATCGTGTCGAGTCACGCTCCACCAACGCCAGGAGCGGGTTAGACGATCCGCTTGAGCACGGGGAATTCGAGCGTGAACTTGGTTCCGCGTCCGACTTCGCTTTGCACGCTGATGCGGCCGCCGTGGGCTTCGATGATTTTCCGGGCGGTCGGCAATCCCAGTCCGCTGCCGCCTTCCTTGGTCGTGTAGAACGGTTCGAACATGTGCATGATGGTGTTGTTGTCCACCCCGCGGCCGCTGTCGATCAGATCCAAGGCGACGCTGGTCTGTGTGGAATAGGTTCGCGCCAACAGCTGTCCGCCGCGGCCGGTCGCTTCGAGGGCGTTTTTGACCAGATTCATCAGGGCGGCTTGCAGCGAGTCGCTGTGCAGCGCGATCGACGGCAGATCGCTGTCCAAATAACGTTTGATCTCGATGCCCCGCTGAGCCGCTTCGGCCTTGTAAGCGCGGAGCACGGTATCGACTTGATCGTTCAGTGATCCGGAAACCAGATCGATGTCTCTGAGCCGAGCGTAACGCAGGAAATCACGCAGCAAGCCCTGCATCCGCTCGCACTGTTCACGCACGATATTGACCCGTTCGATCGACCGTCGGCTTTGCGGCGAATTCCAATCGGCCAAGTCTTCGCTCAGCAGGTCGATGTTCATGTGAATCACCGACAACGGATTCTTGATCTCGTGGGCGAGCGATCCGGCGAGTTCGGCGAGCTCTTCGTACTGAGCCCGCAATGCGTCGATGGGGGAGGTTTTCTCGTTGGAAGTCATTGCTGGCGGTCAGGGGCGAGGTCAATCGATGGGTGCGATGGTGGCGACCTTCGTCGGTGTCAGGTACGATTGTAACGATGGTCCCACTGCCAGATAGTCGGCGATGGATGCGGCCTGCCGTTTTACGCCGGCATTGAAGTGCGATGAACGATCTTGATGGCCAACCGCCCCCGCTGAATCCGTTTGCTCCGACCTCCCATCTCGGTTCGGTCGACTTTAACGAGGCGACATCGGGGGCCGCGGAGTTCTCGAATCTTCGCATCATTCTCTCGGTCATCGCCGCCGTGACGGGCTCGGGAGGGCTGTTCGGGGTCGTGCTCTCGGCGGTCGCCGTCGGATCGATCCAGTTGTTCGGTGGGATGTCGGAATTCGGTACCGATGTGCTGCCGCTTCTTTGGGCGGTTGCATTTGCGACGGCCGCCGGGCTGGTCATCGCCGGCGTCGGCTCGGCGATCTTGGTGCCGGTTTGTTTTTTGTTCGCCAGCGGCCTGAGACCGTCCGGAACGCCGCATTGGGATCGCAGATCGATCAACAAGTTTGGGGCCGTCTGCGGATTCCTCAGCGGCTGGATCCCGACGATTCTGCTGGTCGGAGCTGGGGCATCGAGCGTCTTGGTGGGGCTGATCCCGGCCGGATTTGCCGTGGTGGTGGCCCCGTTGCTGTTGCGCCGGCTGCTTCGCTAGTGTGTTGTCGAATGTTCGGAAAAGGGGTCAGGTACCAAAAATGCGAAGCACCCTTGGGCCATTTGGTTTTTGGTGCCTGACCCCTTTTCCGCTCGCCCCTGGCGGGAGGCGAATCCGAACCCCATCTGAACATCGGGCGTCTGAGTGATTATCGTTTCACTTCTCCGCCTGTTCCCTTTCCCCGTCGTTCCACCCCATTGTCAGCCGGTCCATGATCTGGGAAGCCTGGTTATCGCTCGCCGTTTCGCTCGGACTGCTGGCCAGTTTGGCAACCCGGATCGCATCTACCGACCTGTTGGCGATGGTGTTTTTAGCTGTCTTGGTGATTGTCCAAGACTTGACCGGAACGCCCAACTTGCCCAGTCCTGCCGAAGCGGTGCTGGGATTTGGCAATCAGGGACTGTTGACGATCGCGTTGTTGTTTGCCGTGGTCGCGGGATTGGAAATGACCGGGGGCACGAAATTGGCGACCGGCTGGTTTCTCGATCGCGCGAAAACCTTTCGCGATGCGCAGTTGCGGATCCTGCTGCCCGTCGCGATCTGCAGCGGATTCTTGAACAACACGCCGGTCGTCGCAGCGCTGATGCCGATCGTCGATGACGTCTGCAAACGGCTGGGGGCCAGCGCCAGTCGGTTGCTGTTGCCGCTCTCCTACGCCGCAATCCTGGGCGGGATGTGCACCGTGATGGGGACCAGCACGAATCTGATCGTGCGTGAGGAATTCAAGGCCAAGTATGACGGCGAGATCAGTTTCTTTGCTCCGGCCGTGGTCGGTGTCCCCGCCGCGATTCTAGGCGTCGGCTACATGATTCTGTTTTCGACCAAGTTGATTCCCGCGCGGAAAGCTGCCGTCAGCGCCAGCGACGATCCCAAACAATACACCGTCGAAATGCAGGTCGATCCCCACGGACCGTTGATCGGCAAAACGATTCAGGACGCGGGACTGCGTAGTCTGCCGGGGCTGTACGTCGCCGAGATCCAGCGCGGCGACTCGGTCATCCCGGCCAAGCCGAACGAAAAACTGCAAGCCGACGACGCGTTGATTTTGGTCGGCGCGTTGGAGTCGGTGGTCGACTTGAGAAAGATCCGCGGTCTGCTGACTCCGGACGACCAAGGTCGCAAATTGGAAGTCCCCGCTTGGCGTCGGACACTGATCGAAGCGGTCGTCAGCCCCCGCTGCTCGCTGTTGGGCAAAACGATTCGCGAAGGACGTTTCCGCAGCAATTACAACGCAGCGGTGGTCGCCGTCGCGCGCGGCGATCGTCGGCTGACGGGCAAAATCGGCGACGTCGAATTGGAAACCGGTGACGTGCTGTTGCTCGAAGCCTCGCCGTCGTTTCTGCACCGGGCCAAAGAACTCCGCGATTTTTATCTGGTCAGCCGAGTCGGCTCGGATGTCATCCGCCGCCACGATCGGGCGTGGTATGCGATCGTCATTATGGTTGCGATGGTGTTGATTGCGGCGCTGAAGATCGCATCGATCTTGACCGCCGCGATGGCCGCGGCGCTGGCGATGATCCTGTTCCGATGCTGCACCGCAAGCGAAGCGAGACGCTCGGTCGACTGGAGCATTCTGATTGTGATCGGAGCGACCCTCGGGATCGGCACGTCACTGGAGACCAGCGGTGCCGCCCAGGCGATCGCGGTCGAGATGATCAACCTGGCCGGCGGCGACCCCTGGTTAAGCCTGGCGTTGGTGTACCTGGTCACGATGCTGTGCACCGAATTGATCACCAACACGGCTGCGGGGCTGATCATGTTGACGATCGCCATCGGAGCCGCCGGGACGCTGGGGGTCAGCGAAGTGCCGTTTGTGATCACCGTGATGATCGCGGCCTCGGCAAGTTTCCTGACCCCGTTCGGTTATCAAACCAATTTGATGGTTTACACCGTCGGCGGTTATCGCGCAAGTGATTACTTGCGTTTCGGGTTGCCCCTGTCGCTGATCGTGTTTGCCGTCTCGATGATCGTGATCCCGATCGCGTTCCCGTTTGCTGTGCCGCCGGCGCTGCAATAGTGCTCCGTCAGCCTGTCACTTGCGGACCGATGAAACGATGATTGGGCCCACCGTTAGCTCCCTCCTTCCGTTGATTTCCATGTTTCGCCATTTCGTCTGGATGTATTGGCTGGTCATCAGCCCCTTGTTTTTGTGTCATTGCCTGGCTGACGAAGGTGGCCGAATCGAGACGGGGGCGTCAACGATTGCGGACGAGTATCCGTTGGATTGGTCCGGCGTCGGCGACCAAGCCAACCAGCTCCGCGTGTCGCAGCGTGACGGCGTGGTTTCGTTCGTTGCCTTGGGAAACGATCCGTACTTTCGTTTCGAATTGCCCCGGTTGCCGGCGACCGAGCGAGACTGGATCCTGGAACTGGAATACTTCTGCCCCGACGGGATTCGGGGAATCCAGTGGCGAAGCGGACGCGGGATTCATCGGCCCGCCGCCACCGCGCTGCCGTCAATGCCCAGCGCCGAGGGCTGGACGAAGTACTCGTTCTCGCTCAACGCACTGGCGCCCGATGTGATCGGTAGCGATGCCGAAGTTCCGGTCCGCATCGATTGGGGCAGTCGATCGGGGGTTCAGTTGCAAGTGCGCGGCGTCGTCGTTCGACCCATGAACGACGTGGAACTCCGGCAACGCGACGAAGCCGCCCAACGGCAGTTGCAAAAGACGGCATTGGCCGAACGGATCAACGATTATCGGTCCCGTCACTGGCCGGCGAAGACTGATTCGATCGACTTTGACGGCGAGCGGATTCAGGTGGCGGGAACCCTTTCGCCATCCACGGTGGTTCGCTCGGCGTTTTTGATCGCGCGGCATCCCGATTCAGTTTCCGCCGATCCGCCGACGACCGCAGAGCTGTCGCAGCGCTGGCCGGTCACCATCGATCAGGACGGCCGGCGATGGACGGCGCGGATTGATTCACCGGTTGGCTCTTCCTGGTTGGACGCGGGGGTTCGGTTTCAATTGTTTCAACAAACCGACAATGCGACCACGTCTACACCGACGCCGATTTCTGCAGCCCGATATCGTGACCTGAATCCAGACGCCGCCGTCCCGCCAGCCAAGACACTTTCAGCCGCCAAGGGATTGACGTGTATTACCTCGCGGTTCTCGCCGGATCAACTTCGCGCGCTCGGGATCCAACATGCCTCGGTCAACATCGTCGTCAGCGGATTGGTCAGCGAAACGGCGCGTCCCGGTTGGGAACCGTTCGACATCAAGGGGCGGACTTGGTGGAGCAACCAATCGCGACTGCGGCAACAAGACCGTGACATTCGAACCGCGACCGACGCCGGCGCCGTCGTTGCGGGAATCTTGCTGATCCCGACCTCGTCACGTGGACGGTCCCCGATCGCCCACCCCGAATCGACAGACGCCGGCACCTATGCGATGCCGAACTTGACCGATTCTCAAGCCGTCGCACGCTACGTTGCCGCATTGCATCTGCTCGGTCAACGTTACAGCGGGCTGCATCCCGAACACGGCCGGGTCGATCACTGGATCGTGCACAACGAAGTCGACTATGGATGGCAGTGGACCAACATGGGCGAGCAACCCCTGGAGATCTTTTTGGATCACTACGTCCGGTCGATACGGTTGGTCGATGCGGCGACCCGTCCATTCAATCCCCATGCCCGCGCGTTCATTTCCTTGACCCACCGCTGGAACACGACCGACAACCAGCACTGGAAAACGTATGCGCCCAAAGCGATGTTGGAGCGATTGATCCAGGACAGCCGACTCGAAGGCGACTTTCCTTGGGGCGTTGCGTACCATCCTTACCCGCAGAGCCTGTGGAAGGCCGATTTCTGGAACGACACGCAGGTGTCCGACGATCTTGAGACCCGATTGATCACGATCAAGAACTTGCAGGTTCTCGACCGATTCATGCACCTGCCAACGAGCCGAACGGTCGACGGAAGCGTCCGCCCGGTGATCTGCAGCGAGCAGGGATTTCACGCCGACGAGGATGATCCAAAACAGCTCCGCACCCAGGCCGCCGCGCTGCTGCTGACTTGGAAGAAACTCCGCCAATGTCCCTCCATCATCGCCTTTGATTACCACCGACCCAGTGACCATCCCGACGAAGGAGGGCTGCGATTGGGGCTGCGTGGTTTGCCGAGTCAAGCGAACCCGCTGGGCGCGGAAAAGCCCGCCTGGGACGTTTTCTCAGCCATCGGAACCGACCGCGAGGCGGAGATGATCCGCCGTTACCAGTCGGAGTGGGAAGGGGACGTGGGGGAGTGAGAGTTGGTGTGCAGGCTTCAGCCGCCCCGTCTTGCTGCTCCGCAGCGCGTGGGGATGCGCCTAAAGGCTGGACACCAACGGTTGCTGGTGTGCAGGCTTTAGCCGCCCATCTTGCTGCTTCGCAGCGCGTGGGGATGCGCCTCAAGGCTGGACACCAACGGTTGCTGGTGTGCAGGCTTTAGCCGCCCATCTTGCTGCTTCGCAACGCGTGGGGATGCGCCTCAAGGCTGGACACCAACATGCGCTGGTGTGCAGGCTTCAGCCGCCCGTCTTGCTGCTCCGCAGCGCGTGGGGATGCGCCTGAAGGCTGGACACCAACGGTTGCTGGTGTGCAGGCTTTAGCCGCCCATCTTGCTGCTTCGCAGCGCGTGGGGATGCGCCTGAAGGCTGGACACCAACGCTTGCTGGTGTGCAGGCTTTAGCCGTCCCGTCTTGCTGCTTCGCAGCGCGTGAGGATGCGCCTGAAGGCTGGACACCAACGGTTGCTGGTGTGCAGGCTTTAGCCGTCCCGTCTTGCTGCTTCGCAGCGCGTGGGGATGCGCCTAAAGGCTGGACACCAACGGTTGCTGGTGTGCAGGCTTTAGCCGCCCCGTCTTGCTGCTTCGCAGCGCGTGGGGATGCGCCTGAAGGCTGGACACCAACGGTTGCTGGTGTGCAGGCTTTAGCCGCCCATCTTGCTGCTTCGCAGCGCGTGGGGATGCGCCTAAAGGCTGGACACCAACGTGTGCTGGTGTGCAGGCTTTAGCCGCTCCGTCTTGCTGCTTCGCAGCGCGTGGGGATGCGCCTGAAGGCTGGACACCAATGGTGGCTGGTGTGCAGGCTTTAGCCGCCCATCTTGCTGCTTCGCAGCGCGTGGGGATGCGCCTGAAGGCTGGACACCAATGGTGGCTGGTGTGCAGGCTTTAGCCGTCCCGCCTTGCTGCTTCGCAGCGCGTGGGGATGCGCCTAAAGGCTGGACACCAACGGTTGCTGGTGTGCAGGCTTTAGCCCGGATATTGCATCCGCTTATTCGACTGCCCCTATAGCGCGAAAGCCTTAGTTCGTGTATCTATTGGAGTTACGACACTTCATAGACCACAAAACCAAGGCTTTCGGCAATGACAAAGCGTAAACGAAATCGTCCCGCATTGAAACGCCTCAGAAGGCAGGCCGTTGAGGTAGATTTCGACGGCGGATCGCTCACTTCCGATGGGGGCCTCGTCCTGCTTCGCGAAGTCGACAAAAAGCTCAATTTGATCAAGCGGATCGACCAAGCGATTCACGACCCGCGTGATCCGATTCACACCGTTCATTCTCAAGCGGAAATCCTTATCAGTCGAATCTTTGCGATCGCGGCCGGATACGAAGACGCAAACGATCAACAGCAGCTTCGCGATGATGCCGCCTTTCAAGTCGCCGCCGGACGGCCCCCTCGAATCAATGACAGGTCGGATGACGATTGGGATCCCACTCTGGCGAGCCCCTCGACTCATTCCCGATTTGAAAACCGAATCACCAAAAAAGAACTCTTCGAACTCAGCAAGATCCTCGTCGACATTTTTCTTGACAGCTTCGACACCCCGCCTGATGAAATCACACTCGATCTAGACGCAACGGACGACAAGGTACACGGCGATCAAGATAAAAAGGCTTTCAATGCCTACTACGACAGCTATTGCTTCCAACCTCTGTACGTGTTTTGCGGCGACCAACTTCTCGTCTCGTATCTTCGTCCAGCCAACCTCGGTGATGGCCATCACGCACGCGGAATCACAAAATTGCTTGTCGCAAGGATCCGCCAACGATGGCCTCGGGTCAAAATCACCCTTCGTGGTGACGGAGGTTTTGCGATCGAACGCCTCATGCGCTGGTGCGACAAAAACGATGTCCACTACGTCTTTGGTTTACCCAAGAATAAGGTTTTGGTCAAGCAAATTGCCTGCGAAATGACTCGCGCAAGAGTCGAGAGATTCCACCGTGGTGGCAAACAAGCCTTTTACAAGTGGTTTCGCTATCGCACCGGCAGGACGTGGGACCGCCATCGCTGGGTGGTCGGCAAAGCAGAGTATACCGCCAAAGGCCCCAATCCTCGCTTCGTCGTAACAAACTGTTTCTCAAGTGACGACATTGTCGACACGACCTACCATCGACCGATGGTCGATGGCAAAAGGCAGCCGCTACAAGTTAAGACTCCAGGGACATGGTGCTCTGTCGCTTATGACCCGGAGAAGTTTTATCGAGAGCACTACTGCATGCGTGGCGAGATGGAGAATCGGATCAAAGAGCAACAGCTTTGTCTGTTCGCTGATCGCACCAGTTGCACCCGTTTTATTGCCAATCAGTTCCGCGTGATGCTTTCATCATTTGCTTACGTTCTACTCGATGGGTTGCGTCGCCTGGGCCTGAGTGGAACGAAACAGAGTCGTCTACGTGTGGACACGATTCGATTGCGACTGTTGAAAATAGCAGCCCGAGTTCGAGTGACTTGTCGTCGGGTGGTATTTCATCTTTGCAGCCATTGCCCCTGGGAACCGCTGTTCAATCAGGTGCTGGCACGTCTGTGCCGTAGCGATTAGCCACTCCCATCGCATCGTGTGGCACCGCGCAGCGACTTCCGGTCGTCTGGGGGTAGGGGGCCCTCTGCCCGCAGCGAATCGATTGCAGCAAAAACCGGCTATCGTGGACAGCCTCGCCGTAACTCAGTCTAAAATCAGAGTCAACCAGTCAGCGGATGCAATATCCGGGTTAGCCGCCCATCTTGCTGCTCCGCAGCGCGTGGGGATGCGCCTGAAGGCTGGACACCAATGGTGGCTGGTGTGCAGGCTTTAGCCGTCCCGCCTTGCTGCTTCGCAGCGCGTGGGGATGCGCCTGAAGGCTGGACACCAACGGTTGCTGGTGTGCAGGCTTTAGCCGCCCATCTTGCTGCTTCGCAGCGCGTGGGGATGCGCCTGAAGGCTGGACACCAACGTGCGCATGCCACTGTCAAAGCCGAACGTGACCCCACCGATTTACTCGGCGAGTGAAACGACCACCTGTACCGGCAAGTGATCACTCGCGAAACGCCCCTGGTCGGTCTTGGGGTTGTCAACGGCTAACTGCAGCACCTCGACCGAGCGGACGAAGATGTGGTCGATGATGCGGTCGGGCGCGATCTTGCTGAAGCCGTTCCAGGTGCTGGTCGGTCCGGTCGGTTTGGACTTGCTGGCCTGTCGCGCATCGGTAAACGCCGAAACAATTGCGTTGTATGGCTCCGAACCGATCAGGCAATTGAAGTCGCCCATCAGAAGGATCGGCAGTTCTTGAGGCAACTTGCCCAGACGCTCGGCCAACAGTTTCCCACTTTCGGCCCGCGCTTTTGCGCCTCGATGATCGAAGTGGGTGTTTGCGACATACAACTCGGCGCCATTTCGTCGGTCACGAAAATGAATCCAGGTGCAGGTCCGTGGCAGTGCCGCGTCCCAGCCTTTGACACCGACCGCTTCGGGAGTCTCGCTCAGCCAAAACGTTCCCTTGTCGAGCACTTCGAACTTGTCTTGACGATAAAAGATCGGCGCGTGCTCCCCGCCGCTTTTCCCATCGTGGCGACCGACGCCGTAGGAATCAAAGTCTGACAAGCCTGCTCGCAATTGGGCGAACTGGGGTTCGGTGACTTCTTGCAACCCGATGATGTCGTTGCCGCGACAGTACTCAATCACGAACTCTTGGCGATTGGGCCAAACGTCATCCCCATCGTTCGGGTTGGCAAAGCGGATGTTGTAGGTCGCGACCTTCACCTGCTGCGTGGCCCGGTCGGCGGCGTCGGGGACTTGGGCAACCGCGGGAGCGATCAGAGACAGGAAGAACGAAGCAAACAGAGACACGAACAACGGTGGGCGAAACATGGTGGGCTACAACGATTCGGGAAAATCAGTTTGAAACCGCCGGATCAACGCTTGCGTGTCCGCCGGTACGACGTACAGCTTACCTCGAATGTGTTTCGTCTGCCCCGGCGCCAAACCGCCGATGCGAAAATCGTTGTGCATGCAGGTGATCACGCCTTGAAAGATCTCCTGGTAGGGGTGCCAGGCGACCGCCAAAATCATTTTCTCGTCGGCGGAGTAGCATCCGGTCAGGCCGCTGGAGGGAACGACATCACTGAGCGGGCGCGGATTGACGTCGTCGCGGTCGACGTGTTCGGGGGCGTAGACTTGGCCGGGAACGTAGCGCGCCTTGAGCGCCCATGGTGATGTCGGAAGTCGGGTCAGTGTTCCGTCGACGATCAGGAAACACTTCCTGATGTAAGGCGGATAGATGTCGCGGGCGTTGCCAGGATCTGCGCCGGTGAAACGGTCCACCCGCATGCAGGGTTGTGCCCAATGGGCCTCGGATGCTTTGTCGGTCGGGTTGGTCGCCGTCAATTCAAACGTCACTTCGTCTTCGCCGGCCAGGATCACGTGGTCGACGATCACGCCGTCGACGAGTGTGTCACGAATTTCGATTCGTTTGCGATCCGGCGTCGCCTTGATCAATTCACTGGTGTGCTTGATCACTGTTTCACTCCAGTCTCGATCGGTCGATCCGGGACGGCAATAAGCTTCCAGATAGTGTGTGCGAATGAAGTCGCCGGGGAGGTTTGGCCCGTGGACGTCCAGATAACGGCCATTCCATTGGATCGTCAGCCCGGTCGCGGGGGACTCAGCCCGGATCGTGACTGCGGGGGTGGTCATCGAAAACAACGCAAGGCCGACAAGTAGAATCCGTGTCATGGCGAATTGCCTGGGTGTGAGAGGGTGAACGCGATCGCGTCGATGATGAACCAAGTCAGCGATCGACAGGCTGAGGTCTTATCCGAGGATGGGTTCGACGATCTCTCCGTGAACGTCGGTCAAACGAAAACGTCGGCCTTGGTAGCGGTAGGTCAATCGTTCGTGGTCGATGCCCAGCAAATGCAGGATGGTGGCTTGGAAATCATGGACGCTGACGCCATCGGCGGCCACGGTAAATCCGAATTCGTCGGACTCCCCATACGTGACGCCGGGCTTGATGCCGCCGCCGGCCATCCACAGTGTGAACACATACGGATGATGGTCGCGGCCCCAACGTTGGGTGTCTTCGATTTTCCCTTGCAAGAATGGAGTGCGGCCGAATTCGCCGCCCCAGATCACCAGCGTGTCATCCAACAACCCACGCTGTTCCAAGTCTTTGACGAGCGCCGCCGAAGGGGCGTCGGTATCACGACATTGAATTTCCAATTGGCTATTCAGGTTTCGATGCTGGTCCCAGCCGGCATGCATCAATTGGATGAATCGGGTACCGCGTTCGGCCAGTCGACGCGCGATCAAACAGTTGTAGGCATACGAGCCCTTGCGTGTGACGTCGGGGCCGTACATCGCAAGCGTCGATTCGGATTCCGTCGACAGATCGGTCAGCTCCGGAACCGAGGCTTGCATGCGATAGGCCATTTCATACTGTTTGATCCGCGTCGCAATTTCCGGATCGCCGACCACATCGAGCTGTCCTTGGTTGAGCACGGCGAGGTCGTCCAACATGCCCCGGCGACGATCACGATTCATCCCGGGCGGATCCGACAGGTACAACACCGGATCGCCGCTGCCACGAAACTTGACGCCTTGGTGCACCGTCGGCAGAAAACCGCTGCCCCAGTAATAGTCGTAAAAGATCTGTCCACACGATGCTTCCTTGTCGCGCGAGGTCATGGCGACAAACGCAGGCAGTTCTTCGGTTTCGCTGCCGAGACCGTAACTGAGCCAAGCCCCCATGCTCGGCCGACCGGGGCGTTCATCGCCGGTCAGAAAATACGTGATCGCAGGAGCGTGATTGACCTGTGTCGTGTGCATCGATTTGATGAAACACAGCTTGTCGGCAATCTTTGCCGTTTCGGGAAGAAAGCTGGAAACCGTCGCTCCGCTTTGCCCGTGACGGGCGAACGTCGTGATCTCCTTCAGACAGGGGCGCGCGGTCTGGCCGCCGGTCATCGTGCTGAATCGGGCGCCGCCGACGACCGAATCCGGGATCTGTTGGCCGTGCAGCTTGGTCAATATCGGTTTGTGATCAAACAGATCGACGTGCGACGGTGCACCGTTCTGGAGCAAATAGATCACCCGCTTTGCCTTGGCCGGATAGTGCGGCAACGTCGGCAATCCGCCCGCACCACTGGCGGCGCGGTTCCCCAACAACGTCGCCAAGGCCGCCAGCCCGACTCCGGTCCCGGCCGAACCGAAGAACTGGCGACGCGTCTGATTCATCGGATGCATGTTAAAGGGCTGTGTCATGGTGCGCGGTTCATAGCGACGGGTGGAACGAATGTGAGCGACCGTTTCGGACTCAAAGGCTGAATGGATCGTAGCGGTAGGTCGCAAGCCCTTCCGGTTTTGCAGCACCGGACGGCTCGCGCCGTTCCGCTAACGTGGGTACTGCAGCACCGGACGGCTCGCGCCGTTGCGCTAAAGTTCACTGACGGCCGCTTACGGTTTCGATAACGTTTCATCCAGGTTCAATAGGATGGAGCAGACGACGGTGTAGGCGGCATGCTCGGCGGGGTCGAGTTGTGGATCACGCGGCGACTGTCCCACCGACAGCAACTGCAACGCGTCTTCGGGGTTGGAGTCAAAATCGAGGCGCAGTTGTTCGACGCGGTTTTTCAAAACCGTCAATTCCCGGTCCTTGGGTTTGCGCGCCGTAGCCAATCGAAACGCATAACCCAAGCGTGCGGTCTGGGACTCTTTTTCCTGAAGCACCCGTTGGGCCATCATCCGGGCCGATTCGACAAACGTGGTCTCGTTGAGTGTCGTTAGTGCGTGCAGCGGCGTGTTGGTCCGGGTCGGTTTGACTTCACACGTTTGCCGTTTGGCTCCGTCAAAAAACATGGTCGGCCCGACGATTCGGCGCCAGAAAATGTACAGGCTGCGGCGGTAAAGTTTTTCGCCGGAGTCGGGGGTGTAGCGGATCTTTCCGAACGTGGCTTCGGCCCAAATGCCCTCGGGTTGGTACGGCTTGACCGCAGGGCCGCCCAGTTCGGGGCTCAACAGGCCGCTGACCGACAATGCCTGATCGCGGAGCATCCAGGAGGGAAGGCGGTAGCGAGGCGCCCTGGCAAACCATTTGTTCTGTGGGTCGGATTGAAGCGATTCCTGGGTGAACTTGGATGATTGTCGATAGGTCGCACTCATCACGATCAGCTTGTGCAGTTGTTTGACGTTCCAGCCGCTTTGGACAAAGTGGGTGGCCAGCCAGTCCAGCAGATCCGGATGGGTCGGGCGATCGCCTTGCAGGCCAAAATCTTCCGTGGATTCGACGATGCCGCGCCCGAAGAACGTTTGCCAATAGCGATTCACGGTCACGCGTGCGGTCAGCGGGTTGGCCGGGGACACCAGCCAGCGGGCGAGCGTCAAACGGTTGCGGGGGGCATCGTCCGGCAACGGCGGAAGCGCCGCCGGCGTGCCGGGTTGCACGGCCACATCGGTCGGCTTGTCGTAGCCCCCGCGTTCCAGGATCAGCGTCTGGCGTTGCCGATCACTCGGCAAGTCATCCATCACCATCACCGTGACCGCTTGTTTGTCCAACGCGGCGAGTTGTTTGTTCAGCTGATCACGCCGCGGCGCAAGCGTCTTCCATTGGGGCCAGTGTTTAGACCGGAAGTGTTCTCGCAAAACGTTGCGCTGATCCGGCGTTTGTTTCTGCGGCTCTGTCTTGACCGCGGCGACCACTTCGGTCGGCAATCCGAAAACCGATTCGCTGGTCTTGTTGAAATAAAAACCGCCGATCCCTCCGGTGTTGACGATCTTGATCAGCAACTCGTTCTCGCCGGGCGCCAGTTCGATCTGCAACCGTTCTTGATCGGCGGCCGCCGCCCTGGCGGTAAAGTTCGCCAGCACTTCTTTGCCACCGAAGAAGACTTTGATGGCGTCGTCGCTGCCGAGAGACAGTTGCAGGGTGCGTTTGGAGGACGAGTCGATCTTGCGATAGAAATACGTCGCGCCGACGGTGTCCGGCAAGGGCTGCACGACGCCGTCTTTGACGTCCGCACGCTTTGTCCATGTGAGTTCGCCGACGGCCGACGTAAGTTCGACACCGGATTCGGGACCGAGATCTTGGTCAAAGGCTCGCCGCCCGTCAGCCGGGATCGGCCCCAATTGCCACCAGGGTCCCAGTTCGGCCGAACCGCTATCGGACGCCAGCTTGGCACGCAATTCGATTTCCCATGCGGCTTGGTCGTTGTCCAAGTCGGGACGCGGTGCGGTTAGTTCGGCTTTAATCGATTGCAGTTCCGCTGCGACGTCGTCTCGTCGCCGACGCTGATCCTCGTCCAGGTAGTTCAGCACCGGCGGCGTCTTGCCGCGACCGCTGCGTCCCGTTTCCGAGGTGTTGTCGAAGAACGCGTAGAACTGAAAGTATTCCTTCAGCGAAATCGGATCGAACTTGTGGTCGTGACAACGACAGCACGTCATCGTCAGACCCAGCCAAACGGTGCCGGTCGTTTCCGCGCGATCGAAGACGTTTTCGACACGCGTCTCTTCGGCGATCCGTCCGCCTTCTCCGTTGAACATGTGATTGCGATTGAACCCCGTCGCTAAAATCTGTTCGGGCGTCGGGTTGTCCAGCAGGTCGCCGGCGAGCATTTCGATCGTGAACTGATCAAAGGGCATGTTGGCGTTGAGCGCATCGACCAACCAATCACGCCACGGCCACATGGTTCGTGTCGGGTCGCCTTGAAAGCCGTCGGTGTCGGCGTAGCGGGCGGCGTCGAGCCAGTCCCACGCCATCCGTTCTGCGTAGCGTGGCGAGGCCAACAGTCGATCGACCAATCGTTCATAGGCGTCATCGGATGGGTCGGCCAAAAACGCGTCGACTTCTTGTGGAGTCGGTGGCAACCCGGTCAAGTCCAAGGTGACGCGGCGAATCAAGGTTTCGCGATCCGCTTCCGCTTGCGGCGAGACTCCCGCCGCGATCGCCCGGGCTCGGATGAACCGATCGATTTCATTTCGTGACCACGACGACGGGTCCTCTGGGACATCGGGCATGTTCGGGGCAACGAACGACCAATGTTCCGACCAAGTGGCACCCGACTGGACCCACGTTTGCAAGATCTTTTTTTCCCGCTCGGTCAAGGTGAGCTTGGAATCCGGCGGCGGCATGACTTCGTCGGGATAACTCGACAGCACTCTCCTCAGCCCTTCACTGTTCTCCGGGTCGTGGGGGACAAAGGCGGCGTACCCGCCCAGATCAGCCCGCGCCCCTTCGACGGTGTCCAACCGCAAGTCCGCTTCACGAGTCGCTTCGTCGGGACCGTGGCACTGGAAACATTTGTCCGAAAGGATCGGGCGGACTTGCGAATCAAAGTCGACATCAGCAGCAGCGACGTGATCAGCAGCACCTCCAAGAACAATGCCGTCAAAAACACCACATAGCGGGGCGAGGAAGGCGACCAGAATCGTGCAGGACAGGCGAGACATGAAAAGACGGCGGGCGTTTCGGGCGGAAGGCGGGGATGGCGTCCATTGTAGCCTGCCAGACCAGCAGATGTTCAGTCGCTACCTTTGCTGCCAAGACTCAGCGGGGCCTGTGCCAGCGGGGCCAGTGCCCGCAGCCAGTCGCGAACCTGGGGGGCCCTAGTCCTGTCCTGTTGGGATCATTTCTGTTTCGACCGGATGGACCTGGCGACGAGGCCGTGACGTATGTTCCGTGATTACCTTCAATTACCCCTACCGGTACGCATCCTATGCTTGGGATCGCTGATCAACCGCGCCGGGTCGTTCGTGTTGGTGTTTCTGTCGATCTATGCGAGCGAACAACTCGGGTTCGGCGTGCCGTTTGCCACCGCGTGTATCGGCGTGTTGGGCTTGGGCTCGATGGCCGGGTCGTTGCTCGGCGGGCATTTGGCTGACAGAGTTGGACGGCGTGGCGTGATGTTGCTGGCGCTGTTCGGTGGCGCCGCGATTCTGTTGTTGCTTTCGACGGTGACGAACCGTTGGTTGTTCATGCTGTCGGTCGGGGTGTTCGCCTTGGTGGCGGACCTGTATCGGCCGGCCGCCGCTGCGATGATCGCGGATCTCGTGTCGATCGATCGCCGACCGCACGCGTTCGCCCTGATGTACATCTCCGTCAATCTGGGGTTTGCCATCGCGCCACCGATCGGTGGGCTGCTGGCCGGTTACTCGTTCGAGTGGCTGTTCTGGATCGATGCCGCTTCGATGATTGCGTACGGCGGGATCATTGCGCTGACGATCGAAGAGACCCATCCGCGTCGAGTGTCTGTCGAAGCGGAACCTTCGCGGTCGCCGCGCGGATCTTGGCTCAGGTCAGTTCGAACGATCGGATTGGATCTTCCGTTCCTGTCGTTTTGTATCTCGACCTTGTTGATCGCGTTGGTGTTTGTGCAAGGTTTGTCCACGTTGCCGATTTACATTCGGCAATTGGGTTACAGCAACCTGCAATTCGGATTGCTGATGTCCGTCAACGGGTTGTTGATCGTGGTCCTTCAACTGCCGCTGACGCATTGGTTGTCACGTTTCAACGCGATGACGATTGTGTTGATCGGCGGCGTGTTGATCTCGATCGGGTTTGGGCTGACGGCCACCGGCAGCGGTCTGGTCTTTGTCGCGGTGTGCATCGCGATTTGGACGTTGGGCGAGATTCTTCAAGCCCCGTTCAACCAGGCGATCGTCACCGACATGGCTCCGGACGAGTTGCGTGGCAGCTATCTGGGGATTTTTACGATGTGCTACGCATCGGCGTTGACGATCGGTGCTCCGATCGGCGGAGCGGTGTTGTACCGTTTCGGGCCGACGGCTCTGTGGACGGGCACGTTTGTCGTCGCGATGATCGCGGTGGCGGTGTACGGCTTGATCTATGCGTCGGTGACGCGTCGTGTGGCCAGGGTGGGGTAGGCAGGCGGGACGCTTAACTCACGTCGCCGAGATGTTGGCGGAGCCGTCGGAGGATGCGGCTGCGTGTTTGCCGAACCGTCGCCGGAGTGATGCCAAACTCTTCGGCGACGGTTGCCGACGGGATCTCGTCGATGACCGCTCGCTCAAAGATTCGCCACGTCTTGTCTGCGAACTCGTGGCGGATCTGTTTTAATCCCCTGCCGAGTAGTTCATCGAGTTGATCGTCACCGGTCGGCTCTTCGTCGGGGATGGCAATCGGATCAGGGATGTCGCTCAGCGTCCGAAACGCCGTGCTTCCTCCATCGGCTCGGACGTGTCGCGCGTCGGCGCGGTGACGGTCCTTTGCCTTGTTGGACGTGATCGTCCACAACCACCCCCGGAATGAACCGCCGGGGTGCTTCGTTTCGAATTCTCCGATCGATCGCGCCACCGCGGCAAAAACCTCTTGCGTGCAATCGGCCGCGGCATGGGGATCCAGCCCACAGCGGCCGCACCAATGTGCGATCAATGGGCCGTATAGATCCACCAGTTCGCTCCAGGCCAGCGGGTCACGATCACGGGCGCGACCGAGCAGGCTGGTTCGTGTGGCGTGTGAATCGGCGTTTTGAGAAACCACTGTCACACCCGGATCGTTCTAGGAAATAGCGGACCAATTGCGTGCATCAGTCTAAATGATGTTAGCATCGAATTGTCACACACTCCACCAACGGCTGTCACCCCATCATGATCATGGCCAAGACCGACGCTTGTTTGAAAGCCAGCACGCTGCGCGATTACCTGGGCGGCTCCGTGGACGAACTCCAATCCGCCGCGATCGAATCGCATCTGGCGGTTTGTCAATCGTGCGATGAAACGCTCGCATCGCTGGAGGGTGAAGGCGACACGATTGTGCGGCGGCTTCGCGCCGGATCGGGGGCAACCGGCGAATCGAATCCGCTGGATCCCGTCGTGCAGAATGCCTTGGAGTCTTCGCGGATGCTCATCGGCGCAGACCAATCCAACCACTTCAACGCCGCGAACGGCATGATGGCACCGGGCAAGCGGATCGGGCCCTACGAGTTGCTGCGGCCGATCGGCCGCGGCGGCATGGGAACCGTTTACTTGGCACGTCATCGAGACCTCGGAAAACAGGTGGCGATCAAGGTGCTGCCGGCTGCGCCCACCGGTAACGACCAACGATTGGAGCGTTTCTTGCGTGAGATCCGCGCGGCCGGAAGTTTGGAACACGCATCGATCGTCAACGCGACCGATGCGGGGCAGCACGACGGCGTTCACTACTTGGCGATGGAATACATCGACGGATTGGATCTCAGCCAGGTCGCCCGTGCGGTGAAACTCTCCGTCGCCGACGCGTGCGAAGTCGTGCGTCAGGCCGCGCTCGGGTTGGCACACGCCCACGCCGAAGGCGTCGTGCATCGCGACATCAAACCTTCAAATTTAATGTTGCGCCGCGATGGGGAATTGAAGATTCTGGATTTCGGGCTCGCACAGGTAAGCCGCTGGGACGGCGAGTTGGCCGAATTGACGACGGTCGGTCAGCTGATGGGAACGTTGGATTACATGTCACCCGAACAAGCCGAGCAGCCGACCGCGGTCGACTATCGGGCTGATCTGTATTCACTCGGTGCGACGTTGTTCCGTCTGCTGGTCGGCCGAGCGCCGCTCGCAGCCGCCCCCGATCTGTCACCCTTGGCAAAACTGCGATTGCTGGCCAACCATCGGCCGCCCCGGCTGGATACGTTGCGTGATGATTTACCGCCCGAGTTGGTCGAGTTGACCGCCAGTCTGCTGTCTGCCGCCGACCAGCGGCCGGCCAGTGCGTCGCACGTGGCCGAGGCGTTGTCACAGTTTTGCGTCGGATGCGATCTGGCCGCGCTGGTCCACGACGCATCGAACGAAATGCCGCGTGAGTCGATTCCCGAGCCTCCCACCGGCCCGGCGACCTGGACGTTGTCCGCGGCTGATCAACAGCCCCCGCCGCGTCGTCGCTGGTGGATCGCCGTCGCTGCGCTGCCGCTGTTCTTGATTGCGGGGATTGCAATCATCCTAAAGACCAACGAGGGGCAACTGGTGATCGAATCGGAAGTCGATGAGGTCTCAGTCCGTCTAATCCAAGACGGTGAACCGGCCGCGCAACTTAACGTCGAACCCGGGGTGAATACGACGCGTTTGCGATCAGGTGCCTACCAGGTGGTCTTGGGGGCGGGCAGCGATCAAGTGACGATCGACAAGGGAACGATTGTGATTCGTCGCGGCGAAACCACGATCGCGCGGATCCGCGAATCAAAGGATTTACAATTGGCGGCCGTCGCTGCACAACCTGGCCCGAGTGATTTCATCGCCGCGTTGAAGGACCGCTCGCCGATCCCCGCATCGGACCAAACCTTGCGGCCGGGACAACGATTGAAGCTGACTTCATCGGCTGCCAACGAGCTTGAAATGGAGTTGACGGTGATGGCCGACGCGACGATCAAGCCACCTTTGCTGGGGGTCGTCTCGGTGCGCGACCAGACGCTGCAACAGGTCGAAACGAAACTGAACCAGGCATACAAGAAATGGTACGCCGAACCCGCGGTCGAGCTGTTCATGTATTTCGACGCGCCGCGAACCGGCAGCCCCGTCGGTTTGCCGGGACCGCCCCACCTTCCACTCGGAACGCCGGCCAGAGCGAACAGCAAACCCATCGCCGAAAAAGTCCCCGTTTTTGAAGGTCAAACGCTGCAGCAATGGTTGAACATTATCGAGACCGAACGTGAGGAGGCTCGGTTGAAAGCGGCCATGCAAGCCGTGTTGGCGTTGGCGACACCCGACGATGCGGCAGCAGTGATCGACATCGTGATCTCCAATCATGAACGAATTTCCAAGGTCGATGTCGCCCGCGCGTTGGGGATCGTGGTCGCCGAGGATGAATTGGCAACGTTTCTGATCGAACAGCTTGAACGTGGCGATCCGCGGTGGGCTGCGAAAATGATCGACGCGAGTCGGATCGCAAGCGACGACATCGAAACGCACGAAGCGATTTGCCGCTGGATTCTGCAGAGTGTGCTGGTCCCTGACGGTCATGTTCAGCTGGTCAACGAGGCACGTGATTACTGCGTGGCGATCGCCTTTGATCCCAACTACGACGCAACGTTGCGGAAACAACTGCGTGACCGTCTGCGGGAAGTGACACTCTCGGATGATCCCCTGATCTCGCCGATGTTTTGGTTGGGCAATTGGGTCTGGGAAACGGAAGGCGGTTGGACCGGCGAACTGATCTTCGACCTCTGCAAACAATTGATTGCCGACGATGAAACAGAACCGGTTGATTTGTCCGCCGCACTAGCGGTCCTGCGGCTGAAACAGGACAAACATCTTGAATTTGCGTCGCGCGTCAGTGGTGATAAATCGTTGACCGAGGCAATCGTCAAACGATTTGAAGAAACGAACCGCCTGGAATGGAGCAATGCGTATCCGCCACTCGGCGATCCCTACTTCAACGGGCACACCCCCGGTCAATTCGCGGTGCGCAATTATCCGGAGAGCTGGGTCTCACACATCAGTGTCAGCACGACGCGTGATTTCCGGCACTCCGATCCGATCGTGGAATTATTGCGATTGGTGCGGCCATTGCGATTGGCCAAAACACTCGCGCCGCAATTGGAACGGCTGCAGAAAGAAACGGCGGACGGTTACAACGCGGTGCAACAACTCTTCAAGCAGAGCGACCTGAACGCGGTTTCAGTCGATTGGGAATCGATGACGCCCGCACAAGTCCGTTGGAAGCGGAGCAAAGCGGAATCCAACGAACTCACGACGGATGACCTACCCACTCGCCAAGACTGGTTCGATGCGTATGTCCACATCCACGCCAGCGATTTGCTCAGTCAGTAGTCATGCATGCCTTACAACGCCGTTTCGGCGGCGATCTTTCGGTAGGTTTCGATCGCCCGGTCGTACGTCGCTCTCGCTTCGGGGCGTTCATCTTCGGCGATGAATCGCTCGCGGTTTTTCCATAGCAAGTGAATCGTCTCCTCGCACCAACGGGCACTGGCGCGGGACGCCCGAATCGGCTTGCCGGCTACGATCACGTTGACGGGGTTGGTGTGCAGTTGCGGAAACTGACGCAGCGCCACCCAACTGCTCTGTTCGATGGGGACGCGGAAATACAGGTCGTGAACCTGGCCATCGCCAGGAATTTCACGTGAATCGACGACGTTGCCGTTGACGATGATCTCCACCATACGGTTCCCGCCTCGCTGGATTCCGGACTCTCGCGGCGCGTGCAACAGTCGCGTGTCTCCGACGACCCGGCGTCCGCCCGAAGGCATGATTCCGCCGTACGCGACCGCATTGGGCTGTTCGGCCGCGAACGCGACTTTGGCTTCGATCGACACCGACGCGGGGACGTCCAGTGTTACATCGTTGTTGCCCGGCGTCTGACCATCGACGGAGAACTGCAACGCGTGTGCAAATCCATCGGACACATAAGACTGGCCTCGTCGCAACCCTTCGCACCAGCTGTCAAAATTAAAGTTCTGGGGATCGCCCAATTGAACATACACCCGCCCTTGACCGACTCGCCGGCTGCTCATGCAGGGGAAATCGGTTTCGCCACTCAGTTTCAATGGGAACCCGCAATTGAGCAGGTGATACCAGGTGTTCCATTCCGGGATGCGTTCGGTGTCCATCGCGCTGATGAAATCGCAAACGCCCTCGGCCGTGCTGACGCAGATTTCCATCGCGCCGGCGCCGTTCATTTCCGGTACGCACCAATTGGGGATCTCATCAGCCGCCGCGTCGATCGTTTGGGCGAGTTCGCTCAAGTCCAGCTTTCCATTGCCGTCGATGTCCGTTTTGGGAAACGGTTTTGGCAGCAGCGCGTCTGACGTTTCCGCACGGCTCAGGAACTGGTCCTGATCACGATCGTAGCGCCGGATCATCCGCTGGGCCGCGGCGCCGGGATTGACGTGCATCGCCGAGTGCGGGTAGCCGGTCACGCCGCCTTGCTGTTTAGCCCAACGCATGACGGGAACCGTCCACGTCGGCCAGCCCTTCTCCTTGGTGCCGCCGGATCCGGGATAGGTCTGGTCGTCTAGCCGCAACAGGCAGACGTGTCCGAGCGCCGCCGAGCCGAAGCCGCTGATTTCCAAGTCATACTTCAGGATCGTCGTCGGCTCACTGACCGTGTCGGCGATCGGTGAAAAGTAACGGCGTTGGTACTCAAAGCACGGCCCCCAAGTGAGCACGCAACCGACGTTCAATCCTTCACCCTTGACCTGGGCGAACATGTCGCGGGGCGTCACGCCTTGGGTCGGGTTGTCGTAATGCGAACACCCCGCTCCATGGATGTGGTGGTCGCCGCAATAAAACCCGAACGCCATCGGGTTGACCCAGCGCTGAAGTTGCAACGACAGTTCATCGACGGTTGGATCCTGCAACGCAACGGTTGTCGTGACGTTCTTGTACTCCGGGCCTCGGTTGTAGGTCACTTCCAATTCAACGCTGGGTAGCAAAACGGTCTCGCCGTCGCCGCGATAGATCTGTGGCTGGAAGAAAAAATCGGGGGCGAGCCGTTTCATTTGGGGCGGATACACATGCCCCAGTTTGTCGCGAAACGTCAATCGCGCGGTCGTCGGCGCGCCGTCAATATCTTTGATCCGCAGCGTCAGCGGTTGGGCCGGCCGGACGTCAAACAAGACGGGCAACTCACCGCGGAACCCGATGTCTTGGGTGCCGGCCCCGACGTCAAACCCGATCGTCGCTTCGCGTTGACCGCGTTCGCTGCAATAGATCATCGCCAACGCGTACTCGACTTCCAGACCGCTCAGCTGCGCTGACATCGGTTGGGCGTTGTACATTTCCAGTTCCAGGAAACGATCGGTGGCGCGATCGGTGTTTTCGTTTTCTTTGAGTTCGGTTTGCGCCTGACGCTTCAAGATCGCTTCCGCCGCACCGGCATAAACCGGTCCGGCTTGGGGACTCATGATGCGTAGCGAACGGGTCACCGTGCTGTTGTTGAGCACCTTGACGATGTGACAGGTGTAACCGGCTTGCTGCAGTTTCGCCGGCGCCGGCCCACGTGCAACCTTGACACGCACCTCCGGATTCAACGAGACGACGAACAGCACGTGGTCGTCGAGGATTTCTTGCAGCGCCGCAGCATCACGCTGTTTCGCGGCCGCCCGAAGTGAACGGGCGATCTCGTCATCGAGCGGCTGTCCCAGGTATTCCAGTGCCTCGATCAAACGCGTGATGTTGGCGCCCAGGGGTTGCCCGTCGACGGGCACCGTGGGCACGGAGTCTGCCGCGAACGAGGTGACCGCAACGATCGCCAGACACAGCGCAATCATGGTCGCTTTCATGTGATTCCACCTGATTAGGGTTGATCGGCCAAACGCTTGAGTTCGCTTTGGATCTCGTCGCCTTCGTAAAACCACAATCCGCCGCTGACGGTGACCGTCTGGTCGGGTTCACAGTCGGGAAAGATCGGATCGGAGTGGATGCAGGGCACCGGCGGGTTGGTCCAGACGCGGTGGTTCGGTTGCCACGCCGTGATGATCCAGCGGTTTGAGTCTTCGGCACCGATTGCGACGAAGGGCGGTGCCGTCACGCTCTCAAGTTGCTCCTGTGCGTTGAACCCGACGGCACCCTTGAGCATCACACAGACTTGGACGCGCAATCCCGTCAATTTTTCCTGGGTACCGTTGGTCAGTTTTAATTCCATCTTGGCTGCACCGGCTTGTTCGGTCACATGACTTTCGATCAAGATCCCACCGGGCAGCTTTCGCTGGACGTTCAGCGTGTCGCCCTCGCGTGACCATTCCAAGCGTGGCAGATCGATGTCTTGCTCGGTCCAGATCGTCGGGATGTGCTCGTGTGCCAGATAGGTCAGCCCCAGATTCGAGAACACCGCTTCGGGCACATCGACGACCACGTAGCCTCCGTCGGCCCAGGGGGTGAACACGCTGACCTTCGTTTCACGTTGCGGCCGAATCGCTCCGTCGAGAAACCCGATCCGCGGATGTCGGCCACCGGGATAGGGCAAGATGCGGAATCCGGATTGGGGCCGTTCGTCGGCGCGCCGCTGCATCGCGGTGATGACGTCTGCGGTTGACAGTCCGGTCGCCCGCCTGACTTCATCGACGTCAAAGCGGTGATCGAGGATCATGTTGTCCAGCCAGCGTTCGAGTGGTTGTCCTTCGGATTGTCTCGCCTCGGCCGCCACGTCGGCCGTATCGTCGTGCAGGTCCAGAGATTGGTAGAACGCCAGCGCTCGCTCGTATTCTTGCATCGCGGCATCGGGAACGATGCCCCGACTGCGACGCATTTCGTTTTCGACCCGAGAGATCAGGTAACGTTTCTCATGGGCCATCGGGCGAACGGGGGCATCGCCGATCTCGACGTACCAGGGTGCCGAGTGGACGAATCGCGACTGCCCGTCCTCGCGGGGTTCCCAAAACCGGACCGCAAACCATCCCGATCGTTTCGGCAAGACGTCGATGGAAAACGCCGATCGAAAGGCTCCATCGGACGTGACTTGGTTTTGCGGTCGAAGCAGTGTTTCTGGGCGACCGTTGATCAGCAGTTCCCCGTAGGACAACTTGGTCTGCGAGAGAATGTCGATCGCGAGAGGCATCGTTTGTGGTTCGCTAAATCGGAAAACGTGTCCGGGATCTTGTCCCGCGGCGTGGGCGTACAGCATCGGCCCCGTCGTGACGAACGACCGCCCCGCCTTCAATCCCCGCATCCAGCTTTCGAACTCAAATCCGTCGGGCTGGTGCACGTAAACGCGACCGAACCCCGCCGGAACCGGATGGACTCCGTTGGCGGTTCCGGCTGAGGGTGGCATGCGAAAACCACAATTCAGCAGCGTGTAGTACATACCCAAGGTGTAGTCGATCCACTGACGATGCCCGCCTTCGCTGGCACCGTGAGGAGGCTGCATGTACGCGGGTGCGGGTGTGTTCCATTTCCGAAAGGCGAATTCGGTTCGCCAAACGTGGTTGTTGGACAATTCGTACAACGCATCGGGAACGATCGTCGGCAACACCATCGCGAACGGCCAATCCAATTTGTCCATGTCGAACAACACGCCCGGGTCGCTGGACCGGACCGATTCGACGACCGGTCGCCATGGGGGCACGCCTGTTTCCAGCCCGTTTCGATGTCCGAGCACGAACAACGCACCGAGGGTGTGTCGCTGTCCGGCGACGGTGAAGATTTCGTATTCGGTATTGCGCGGCCAAATCACATGCGTCGGATCGACGACGACTAACCCATCGGGGATGTCCGTCAGGTTTTTGTTTCCTGCACGCGGTGCCTGGTCGGCGATCGTCACCCAGTTCGTCAGCGGCAATGCGACATTCAAGTCTTCCGCGACGATCACATTCTTCAGTTCATCGATCGTGCGGTGCAGGTGCGTGTCCCCGGAATACCAACCGCGGGATTGAGGATTGTTCCAACGTTTCAAACGCACCGTCAGATCAAGGTCGTCCGCTCCGACGGTCAACGTCTGTCGATGTGGAAAGTACGTCTTGCCACGCTGGACGATCAAGCGGTACTCGCCTTCGGGCACCGTCGCCGAGCAGCGGTGTGCCGAGACGGTCGTGTGGTATTCGACGGATTGCTTGTTGATCCAGTTCTGTTTTTCGTATCGCACCGCCGAACCGGTCGGGGCATCGGACCGAAAATAGAACGGGGTGCCGTCGGTCGATTGCAGGTACAACCGCGCGGCCAGGGGCGCGCCCGTGTCGGAATCGACGACCGTCAGCTGGATCGTCCGGTCCTCCGCAACGCAGCGTCCTGTCGCGACGGCCGAGACCGTGACGAGGAAGGCGACCCACAACAGCCAGGTCGGTCGCCGTCGGGGCTTAAGGAGCATGTCGGCGGGATCAAACATCGACGTACCTACAGGAGTTCATCGGGCGGGCGATCTATTCTATCGGATCACTCCGCCCCGGGCGTGCGTTTGGTTTTCATCAGCCAGGGCTGGACGATCACCGCCGCCAGGATCACCAGCGTGCCGGCGTAAAAACGACTACCCAGCAGTTCGTGATCGCCAAAGAACAACGCCCCCAGCGAGATGCCGTAGACGGGTTCCAGGTTGTTGGCAAAGTTGATCGTGAACACGGAAAGTCGATCCAGCAGTTCGACGTAGATCTGGTAGGCCAGGACCGTGCCGGCCAGCACGAGTATCGCCAGCCAGAGCCATTCCAGGGCCGTCGGCCAGTAGCGGTCCGAATCAAGCGGGAACCCCACGGCGTCGGCCGTGACCAGCGCCAATCCGCAGAACACGCCGGCGCCGGCCATTTCGTACATGACAACGGATTGCGGATGGACTTTGCCCGCAAACAGTCCGTTGATGATCGAGAACAACGTGGCCACGACCGCGCCGACCAACGCCACCAACAGTCCGTAGTGAAATCGCGTCTCGCTACGGTAGATCCAATAAACCGCCGCAATCACGACACAGCCCAACAGCAGGTTCCCCCACTGAAAACGAACCTTTCGAATCAGAATCGGTTCCAGCAGCGCCGTCCAAAACGATGTGGTGGCCATGCCGATCATGCAAATCGAAACGTTTGCGACTTTGACCGCCAGGAAGAACAAAATCCAATGTGCACCGACCAGCATGCCGTTGGCGATCAAGGCCACGGCGAGTGGTTTGGAAACCGCCGCGCGGCGCGGCAGGAGGGCGAACAGGATCGCGGCCGCGGCGGCGCTGCGGTACAGCACGACTTGGGTCGCACTCAATTCGATCAGCTTTCCCAACACCGCGGTGAAGCCCCAGATCAAGACGACGAAGTGGAGCTTCAGGTAGTCGCGCACGAATCAAAACGACAGGTGTGGGGGGCGAGGAGCCTGATCGTTGTGGGGATTCGAAGTTCCTCCCAATTGCACAACGTGGGTCGCGCCATCACCATAGGCGGTGATCTTACTTCGTCAATTACAGGATGTTTTTCCGTTGATCGTCACCATTGATGGCCCCGCCGGTGCCGGCAAAAGCAGTATCGCGCACCAAGTTGCGGCACAACTGGCCTTCGAATTTCTGGACACCGGCGCGCTCTATCGAGCGGCAACGCTGGCCGCGATCCGCGCCCAAATCGATTTGCAAGACGCCGAACGACTGTCCGAATTCGTCGCTACCCTCAATCTGTCGTGGCAGGATCGCACCGTCCGGCTCGACGGGGAAGATGTTTCGGAATTGATTCGCACCCCGGAGGTCACCCAGTCAATTCGCTACTTGGCCGACGTCCCCGCCGTCCGCACGCAATTGTCACAGATCCAACGGGACATTGCCGAGGGACGCGACATCGTCACCGAGGGACGCGATCAAGGCGCCGAAGTGTTTCCACATGCCGAGTGCAAAGTCTTCTTGACGGCATCGCCGGTCGAACGCGCCAAACGACGGATGCGGCAATTGGCCGATTCGGGACGCTATGTTTCGCTGGAAGACGTCTTGGCGGCGCAAAACCAACGTGACCTGGAAGACCGGATGCGCGACGTCGGACGACTTCGCGCCGCCGAAGATGCCGTGGTCGTCAACACCGACGGCATGCTGCCCGAAGAAGTGCTGCAGCAGATCGTGTCGCTGGTCCGATCCCGGATCGAGTCGCGGTAGAGGTAGGAAGATTTTGGAGGTAGGAAGATTTTGGGAAATTTTCTTAACTCCAAAATTTTCCTACCCCACCGACATCCGCCGCCTGCCCCTCTTTATCGCGTGCACACCAAGAACAGCCCGCTCGCATCCCAAGCCGACCTCGCCAGATCGCTGCCGTCGAGTCCCACTCGGTCGATCCGCTCGACCGTCCAGCCGGCCGTTTTTAATTCCGATTTGATTTCGCGTTCACTGAAGCGGTGCATGAACATCTTGTCGAGCCCGCGGTAGGCATAGGTCGCGTCGCCGAATTCCGCGTCACTTCGAAAGGAATGGATCCAACTGCGCAACAGCCGCCGCATTCCGCCTGCTTCACGCAAGGCCGCCCAGCGTCGGTGAACATGAAGGATCAGGCAGCCGCCGGGGCGAACGGCGCGTGCGATATGGCACAGAAAGCGAACGCGATTGGCTCGGCCCTGAATCATGCCGATCGTGCTGAACATGCAGATCGCGTGATCGGCGATGGAGTCGGCGATCGCATCAAGCTGTACCAAATTGGCACGCATCGGCAGGATCGTTCCGGCCGCGCGCCGATGTTCCGCTGCCTGATCACCGTGACGCTCCACCAGGGTTTCTAGCATGGATTGACTGAGGTCGACGGCCAGGACGTCGTAGCCGAGTTGACGGACGGGATCGGCCAAGCGACCGGTGCCGGCTCCCAGATCAAGGATCACGGGGCGGGAATCCTCGGATTCTGCGGCACGTTCTGTCGCCCGATCGGCGGAAACGGCGGCAAGCGTTTCCAAGACGTAGCGTCGATCGAGTTCACAGAGCGGGGTGTCCGCCACAAAGTCGTCGTAGTGGCGTGCGATCGTCCGCTGATGGACGTATTGCCAAGTCCCGGCGGCGACGCCGGGCGGTCGCAGCCAGTCCGGGGGACGGGGGGAATGCGGGGGCTGGTTCAAAACGGATTTGTCTTCCTATAATCCCGGCGTCATGATCAGCGCCACGACTGCAGCTCATCGCAGCGATTCGCAGCTTCTCCAAGCGAGTGAGAATGGGCTCCCGCTGACTCATCGAACCTTTATCCGATGCCGGCCAGCGAATTGGCTGAGTCTACCCCAATGAGGAGAAAAACGAACAGTGGCTATCAAAGTAGGAATTAATGGTTTTGGTCGAATCGGACGATTGGTCTTTCGCGCTTCCATCGGCCGAGACGACATCGAAGTGGTCGGCATCAACGACTTGCTCGACACCGATTACTTGGCTTACATGCTGAAGTACGATTCCGTGCACGGCCCCTTCAAGGGCGAAGTCGCGGTGGACGGCAGCAATTTGATCGTCAACGGCAAGACCGTCCGTGCGACGTCGGAAACCGACCCCAGCAAACTGGCTTGGGGCGACATCGGCGTGGACGTCGTGGTCGAGTCGACGGGGATCTTCTTGACCGCCGAAGGCGCCCAAGGGCACATCGATGCCGGCGCCAAGAAAGTCGTCATGTCGGCTCCCTCCAAAGACGACACACGGATGTTCGTGATGGGCGTCAATGATGACTCCTACAACGGTGAAACGTTTGTCTCCAACGCCTCGTGCACGACCAACTGCTTGGCACCGATCGCCAAGGTCTTGAACGACAACTACGGAATCAAACGCGGTTTGATGACCACCGTGCACGCGGCCACCGCGACGCAAAAGACCGTCGATGGTCCTTCCAAGAAGGATTGGCGGGGCGGACGTGGGATCTTGGAAAACATCATCCCGTCCAGCACCGGTGCGGCCAAAGCGGTCGGCAAGGTGATCCCGGAACTCAACGGCAAACTGACCGGCATGGCGTTCCGCGTTCCCACCTCGGACGTGTCCGTCGTCGACCTGACCGTCGAACTGGAAAAGGGTGCCAGCTACGAAGAAATCTGCGCCAAGATGAAAGAAACTGCCGAAGGCAGCATGAAGGGCATCCTCGGCTACACCGACGACAAAGTCGTCTCGACCGATTTCCGTGGCGAAGCCCGCACCTCGGTCTTCGACGCCGGTGCCGGAATCCAATTGGATGACACCTTCGTCAAAGTCGTCTCCTGGTACGACAACGAATGGGGTTACTCCAACAAGGTCCTGGACCTGGTCGCCAAGATCTCGGGCTGAGTTCAGCCGCCGACGCGGTGACGATCCGCCGCCGCGTTTGAAGCACGAACCACAAAACAGGCTCGCTGGAAACAGCGGGCCTGTTTTTTTGTTGGGTGGATCTGCACCCGGTAGGTCATGATCGACAAACAGGATGGATAAGTCGCATACGACTTCGATGTCCGATTGGTCTCCTGTGTCCCATGGAGGGCAAGGCCCTTTCCCGCGGCGGTTGGGGCCAGCGAATTGGATTGGCATTGACAGCCGTTGGCGTTACCGTTTTGGTTGGGCGTGGCGAAGTCGGTTTGCCGAACACGCCTGAAGCCGAATGCATCCATCCTGGCCCCCGGAAATCACATGCCAATCAACGAAGTGCTGCGACCGAACGACCTGACCGAAGAAACACTCGACGCCATCTTTGAGCCGACGGATCTGGAAGTGCGGCGTGACAACGATGGCGACCTGGTCGTCACGCGTGGCGTTTCCTGTTACGTGATGCAAACGGCCGAGAACGAGCGACTGATGTTGATGACCTTCGTCGGCGTCAAAGAGAACACCGATCGCGCCGCGAAGCTGGAGTTCGTCAATCGCGTCAACAACGACATCTCGACGGTCCGGGCACACGTCAACGAACGTGAGTCCATCGTGTTTGACTACCACATCCCGATCCGAGGCGGCATCAGCGCCGAAGCGATCGTCGAGGCGACCCGATTTTTTCTGTTGGCCAGCGCCCACGCGATCGACCGCTGCGACGAAGACGACATTGTGCGTTGAACCGGAGCATTGAACTCGCGCGGGTTACATCGACCGAGGCGCGGACGTGATTCGTCCAATGCGCGGATTCAACTCTTGCAGATCGCTGAGCAATCAATCCCAGACGCTCTGAACATCCTCTGCGTCGACCGGATACAATGCGAACGATGCCAGCGCGCAGGCGCCTCGGCAGCAAGTCACCGCAAATGTTCCGATGCTACTCCTGTTGCTTAAGCCCGGGCTGGGTGACGACGAATGGCACGGTCAGTCTAACGATCCGTGATAAAGGAGAGACTCTTGTGTTGTGGGAACTGTATCAACAATCGCAAATTTGGGATGCCAGCGAAACGGCAGCCCGGGCGGAATCAAAATCACAGAACGTTCACTTCGAGATCGCTCGCCTGGAGGACAAAATCGAGTCTCTGGCGCTGACATGCCAAGCGCTCTGGGAAGTCGCCCGGGACCATTCAGGACTCAGCGACGAACAGTTGTTGGCCAAGGTGAGTGAGATCGACTTGCGCGATGGAGTGGCCGACGGAAAGATGGGCAGCGGGACGGACTCGTGCGGCAAGTGCGGACGCACGCTCAGCAAACGACGCATGAGCTGCATGTACTGTGGCGAGCAGCGGGTCAAACAGCACCCCTTTCATCCGTGGATCCACCTTTCCGCCTCTACCAGGAGGGTGGCGGGATAGTCGCCGGCGGTCTCAACGTTCCGTTGAAATCGATTCGGCGTAGGCGAGTTCCCCGGTTCGACCGTCGTAGTACTGGAAGACGACTTGCGGGTGCGGGTAGGCGACCAAACGTTTGTCGCCCAACTTCTGGGGCATGTTGAACACGTTGTTGACTTGGACGACACAGAAGTACGGGTACAACCGCTCCAGACGCGGCAGATCCGGCAGGATGTAGCTGCTCCAACGGATGTCGCATTCCCGCGGTCCGAACTTGAACTTGCCCGTCGCCGGGCGGTCGCTCTCGTCGTTGACCGGCACGTGGTTGACGCTGTTGTGCGGTCCGCAGCAGAACTCCCACACGTTGTCGGTGACCTTGATCGCAAAACTGTTGTGCAAGTCTCCGGTCATCACAAAGACCCGCTTGCCGATCTTTTCCCATTCGGCGATCAACTGCTCGCGTTCATCAAAGAATCCCGTCCAAGCTTCTTCCTTGTTCGCCGCGTCGGCTTCAAACCCGCCGGCACCGCTGTGGGGAATCATGAAGGGGACGGTCGAGATGACGAAGCGGAAATCCGCGTCACTTTCACGCATGCTGCGCAGCAACCATTCGCGTTGCGGCCGGCCCAGCATCGAAACGCCCGGTTTGTCTCGCTGGGTGACGTCGTGCATTTGACGATCACCGCGGGTGTCGAGGAAATAAAACTCGCAATTGCCCACACGTTTCTTGCCATAGCTTCGTCGACCGATCGAATAGCTGACATTGGTGTCATCGATCTTGGCTTTCATGTGTAGCCGCAGGGTGTGCGGATCGATGACTTCGACGATGTCGTAAACATAAGAATTCTTGTGGCCGGAATCGTCGTCGAATTCCATGTCGTTGACGCCGGCTTCGGGCGTGCCCCAGTGGACGTGCAGATTGCCCATTTCCGCCAGCGGCATCTTGGTGAAGTCGGCGTTTTGATCGTACAGCAGTTCGCTGTCGCGGCGCATCGTCGCTTTGCCGAAATGAATCGGGTGGTGATATTCGGTCGGATTGGCCCAGCCTAAATAGTCGTACCAGGCCTGCGTGCCGATGTCGCGAAAGACCGTGCGGCGGTGACGTTTGCCCGTTTCCGCCGAACCCCAAATATCATTGACCAACTCGTGATCATCGAACGTGAAGTAGCTGGGCACATGACGATGCCACTGCGACAGGGCTTCACCACGATCCAGGTACAGTTTGTAGTTTTCCCAAACGCCGATGATGGTGGGCGCGATCTGGGCGACTCGCGGTTTGGCACTGGCTCCTTGAACGAGCTGCCAGGCGTCTGGCGGATACCGCCGCTGTTCTTCGTACAGCCAATCGCCGTTCATCACGTGGAAGTGGACTTTGTCGGCCCAGTCGCGAACCAGATGTTCGTAGGTGGTCGCTCGGTGCCCGCTGCCGTGCAGCGGATTTTGGTTGGCACAGGAGCCGATCTGGAAACGGAAATTGAACAAGCCGTCGGGATTGTAGGTTTCGTTCCGCGACTGATCCGCACTCGGCAGCGTCCGAAAGCTGCCCGGCAAGCCGTGGGGCCGCCCGTTGACCCAAACCTGATAGTGATACCGGGTGTCGCTTGACAGCTCGACCAAATCAACGACGCCGGTGTTGTCGTGACCGATCGTCGTCTCACCGGGCTCGCTGACCGAATCCATCGCGCCCGCCGCGGTGCCGTAATGGACTTCGAATTGTCCGGGATCGGACGTCCGCGCCCAGACCCGCATCGACGTCGCGGTGGGCTGGCCGAGCATCGGGCCATGGGTCAACCGGATCGGATCCCGGGCGGAGGAGATGGTGATCGAGGCATCGGCCGGATCGGCAACGTGATGCTTCGGTGGCGGAACGTCTTGTGCGTGAATGATCGATCCGAGAACGGACAAAAACAAAGCGAGCGTGGTTCGCATGGCGAGCAGTCAAAGGCGCGGGGAAATGCGGGGGCAACGAGGCTGCAGTCTATCCGATCCGCCGCGATCTCGCGTCTGCCTGCGTCATCGCGATCGCAAGAATTCGGCCAGCCCGACCAGGTCGTCGGTGTTGATCAGGTCGACGCCCGCGTCGGCCAGGGCAGCCCAAACGGTTTGCTTGTCAGGTGTCGCCCAGAAACGCACACGGCGACGGTCGGCGTGAGCTTGCTGGAGCACACGTTCTAGTTTTTCACGATCCGCCTGCGGCATTTCTCCCTCACCGCGCCATTGGAAGTTGCGTCCCCAGTGATCGCTGATCAATGGCAACAAGTCGGGTGACAGGTCACTGTCCAGGTCTGAAAGCCGGCCGTCGATCCCGGCATAGCGCGTTGGATCGGCCGCGATCAAGTCGACCGCACGATTGCCGCTGATGATCGCGGTGACCGCGCCCGGTTGAACGCCTTGCTCGTCGACGTGGGACAAGATGTCGGTGTACTGTGATAGCACGGCGTCCAAGGCGCGATAGGTTGATTCGCCTTCGGATTTGATGTCGATCAACAACGTCAGCGTTTGTCCGTCGCCGTAGACGCTGCCGTTGTTCTTCTTGATGCGAGACCGCAGTGGATCGAGGTAAAGCCCTTGCAAGGTGCGGTCCGGCGACGTTTTGTCTCGGTCGTGGGCCACCAGTAGCTCGCCATCGATCAAATAGATATCCGCTTCGACGCTACAAAACCCGTTGTCCAAGGCGTCCAGCAAAGGACGGTCGTGGAGGTAGTCGTTGTGCGCATGAGCTTGACGGGCGGGGGCTTGACGGGCGGGTTTGACGGATTGGGCGGGCAGCGTCGACGCGGAGAAGACGGTGAGGATCAGCAGCAGGCAGGTGGTGGCGGCTCGGTTCATGGTTTGGGAATGATGGCAAAACGATGGGGGCAAAACGATAGAACGCAGAATCATACGGGGCAGAACGATGGGGAGGCGGGGACGTCGGGCATGCTGTGCATGCCGACAGTGCGTCGGGCATGCTGTGCATGCCAACAGGCTAAAACTCAAGTCGTTTGAGGAAACGTTGTCCGAAGCGGCCGTAGTCTTGGCCGTCGACGTCGCCATCGCCGTCGAAATCGAGTTCTTCGCGGAAGCCATCATCGGTCGGGGAACGCAGAAACGTCAATCCGAAGCGGCCGTAATCTTGGCCGTCCACATCGCGGTCTCCATCGGTGTCGCCGAAATGCCGGAAGAACGCGTCGGCGGCTTGATCGCCGAAGGAGACGTCACCGTCCATGCCCAGTCCGCCGAAAGTGACTCCCGATCCGATCACGGTCAATTCATAATTGCCATCGCGGAGCGAATGCAGACCGGTCGCGCGGGTGACCACGGCAGGGCCGGGCAAGAACGTCAACGTGGCGACGGTCTTCCCGGTTTGGATTTCGGTGGCAAGCGAAAGATCGACCTGTTGGCCGGTCGCTCGGTCGCGGACCGAAAATGCGCCCGCCGACGTTTCGACTTCGCTGTCGAACTTCACCGTCAAACGATCCACGCGTGAGCGTTGGGGCTGGCCGTCATTGATCACGATCGATTCGACGTCCGGGGCCACGGCGGCTTGGACGATGACTGGATAGTCTTCGACTTCGCCATCAAACGCAAACCCGGTCGGTTGCAATCCACCGACCGAACTGAGTCGGACGCGGGCGATGGTCTGGCCGAGCGGCGCCGAGGCTGGCAGGTTGTAATTGAGTGTTTGCAGTCCCGCGGAAACGGGGGCGGCGGAAAGGACTTGTTCGTTCGGTTGCCAGGTCCCGTCAAAATCAAAATCGACCCAGACATCGACTTTGGCTTCGGCCGCGTTTTGCAGATCGATGTTCACGCCCGCCATCGGGTGACCCATGCGAATGGCACCGAACAACACTCCGTCGTCCAAATCCGCATCGGCTCCCGCGGACGCCACGCCATCGGATTCTTCATCGCGCGTTTCGCCCAGACGCGGCCCGGTCGCTCCGTGGCGTGCTCCGTCTTGGGCCAGGGTTGTGGGATACGATGCGGGGGCATCGCCGAAATCAAACACGTCGAGCTCGGTGACCGACAGATTCAAGACCGCCCAATCCACGGCGCTGTGCTGGCCGATCAAGACGTCCAGCTGTCCGTCTTGAGCCGCGATCAGATCCCGACCGGTCAGTTCGACCGTCAGCGTCGTTGTTTCGGAAGTCGACAGCGGAGCGGTGATGCCAAGGGAGCCGAGCGATCGCGGTCGCGAAAGGTCGTCGATCCAGATGGAATCATCGGACGTCGCTCCACCGGTTCCCCGTAATCCCAACGACAGCACCGCCGAACGCACCACCTCGTGGGTGTCCAGCGCGTATTGGAAACGAAAGGTGACGTACTGGCCGTCGGTCACTTGGTCGCTGGACCGGATCGGTGTTCCCGCCGCCAACGTCGTCACGTCGCTCATCCATTGTGGATCGACGGGCAGCGAATCTGCCGAGGTCGAACCGTCGTAGGTGAGCGAATCGAAATCTCCCAGCACGTACTCACGGGTTTCCGCGGTCGGGTCGGCCATCCGCTGGTTGTGTTGGGCAACGAACAGGCTGCTGGTCGGGTTTTGTGGGTCGCCAAAATCGATCGGCGTGGCGTGTGCGTCGACGGTTGCCGGCGGTTGGGGGCCGAAACGCGTTTCGTTGACCAGTGTGCCTGTCGACCCGATCACCCAGTTTTGGGCCGTTTGCGGGTTCTGAACGATGAACTGTTCGGCACGCGCGTTCCAGAACACCATGCTGGCGCCGCCCCAACCGTGTCCGCTGCCGAAATTGCCTCGGTTGCGTGCTTCGATCAGATTGTCGGTCGTGATCGTGTCATAAAGCGTGCCCGACGACCAGCGTTGGTGGGGGCCGGTGGAACTGTGGGAATCGACCGCCGTTCCGTTGAGAAAAACGTTTGGTCCGCGATTCCGCCAGGAGGAATTGTTGACAAAATCGTGCCGTCCGTTTTCCGAGTAGAGGTTCTGCATCAACACGAATTGCCCATCGATCGTGAAGGGGTATCGTCGGGCACCGGTGATGATGGAAACGGGATCCAAGCTCTGGGCATCGTCCACGGTGACTCGGATCGCACGACTGGTCGCATGAACGGTTGCGAAGATGAAATGTTGTCCGGTGACGTTGCGGACCCAGGCGTCTTGAACGGATTGCAGTTCGATGAAAGTGCTGGCATGCGCCTCGTCGGTCGGGCTGACAAAGTCGGACACGCCGCGGATGTTTTCGATGCCGACGTTTTCGATGCGGGGGAACGTGTATCGAAACACGGTGCCGCCGCCGTATTCCTGTTGAAACGACGACATCAACGGCGCATTGAGAAAGACGCGATCGCCTTCGATCCGGGTGATCACGCGTTCGTACAGATGGTCAAAGTTTCCGCCGGGTGCCCATTGATTGACGGTTCCGCCGTCACTGCGCGGCGGAATGTTGTCCATGCCGATCGCGGTGATCCACTCGGCGGTGCTGGGCCGTTTGACGACGACGGGATCGCCGACACTCCAGTTGGCCGTCGAATCGACGCGCAGGCTTGTCGCGCCCACGGGCACGTATTTGTCGACGATGTTGTGCGTCGTGTTGGCGATGCCGGACGCGAAACCGGACGACCGGCCGACGACGATGACCGACCGCTGTGTCGTTCCGGTCGCGCGGAGGATGGTGCTGGTCAGCGGATCGTCGCCGTCGCCGACGCCGCGTAAGACCACGCCGCTGTCGAGGATCGTGAGTCGGTCGCTGATTTGGTATTCGCCGGCGGTCAATTGCACGACGCCGCGATAGCCGTCGGATGCGACGGGCAACGATCCGACTTGATCGATCGCAGCCTGCAGACTCGCCATGTCATCACCGGCGACGGGGGCGACCGTGACAAACCGCGATGGATCAATTGTCGCGGTGACATCCGGCAAGGGTTCGTTGCTGTTGCGATAGCCGGCGGCCGAAAAATCGACGATGCGATTGCCAAATGCGTCCAACGGATGAAGCAATCGACCCGCATCGCCATAGTAGGCCAACGACGATTCGCTGACCGTCCGTTGCACTTCCTGCACACGGATGTTGTCCAGCCGCATCGCGTTCAAGCCCACCGTTCCCCAAGCGTACACGCGAAAGGTGATCGGCGTGGTTTGGTCGGCCAATCCCGGCACGTCTTCCAGGGGAATGCTGATCGATTCAAAAACGTCTTCGCTGGTGATTTTTCCGCTGGCCAGTTTCGTCGTGAAGTTGTCTCCGCCGGGTCCCGGATCGTTGTCAAAGTAGACGGAGTAACTGTCCTTGGAATCGGGATCGTTGCGACGGATCTGCATGCTGAATCGAGCGAGGTTTAACACGTAACCGGGGTCGGGCGTGATCGTCAATTCAAAATAATCGTCCTGGCCGCCGGCGGGTGTCGGTTCGCTGGTTTCGTTGAATGCACCACCGAGCGCCAGACCGTTCGGCGGTTCGCCGTTTCCGGTCCATCCCAGGCCGAGCGGCGAGTTGATGTCGCTGGCGGTCGTCTGCGCATGCGTGTCGACCGAAAACAGTTCCGGTGTTGCCGTGGTGTGATTGGCAAATTCGTAAAACGCCAAATCCGCACCGGCGGCGAGCAACTGACGCGGTTCTAAGTGTTGCAGTCGTAGCCGTCGGCCCTTGAGCTTCGCGTAGCGGACTCGTCGAGCGAATGATAATTTCATTCGAGAATTATAATTGCAATCAAACCGCTGATGCAGCACAGCCCGGTCAGGCTGGCAAAGAGCAGTATTCCAGAAAAGCATCCCGAGCGTTGCGAATCGACCGCCGTCGAACTGGCCGGCGACTCCGCGGAGGTTGATCGAGACTGCTCCATCCTGGCATCCACAAAGGCCCTGCATTCTCGAAGCGACTTGCCGGAGAGTTGGCGATAAATCTTTACTGCTCTGAGTTTCTTGCGTCGAGCGAGGGCCTCGTCGATCTCGCGCATGGCACGGTCCCATTCGACCGAGTCCGACGACTGTGGTTGGTCGGCTTCGACGTCCTCCGCATCACGCTCGATGGCTTCGACGGCGTTCTTGGCTTCCAGCAGAGAGCACTTCATCCAATCCTTGTACCGTTTGACGGCCGCAATTTTGCCGCGTGTCTGGAACTCCGAGAGGATTTGTTCGCGTTGGTTTTGACTCAGCTTGTTCATGAACAATTGGTTACCCGGAGAGCGACTCGTTTGGGGAATTCTCGACAATTACCGTCCACTGGCACTGCTTTTGTGGCACACGCCCGACCGATCACCTATATCTATCGCTATCCGGAGGAGCGCCCGGGCCGGTTTTTCTTCATGGTACCATTAAGAGAGTTGACAACGATGAGAGCGAAGATTTTCGGTGGGCTGGTTTGTTTAGTCGCGGTGGCCTTGATCGGGTTGCCGGCGATTGCCGCAGACGATGACGGTGACAAGCCCAAGTTCAAGACCAAGCAGGTGATGAAAGAGGCCTTCAAGGGGCCGTTGCTGAAAAAGGTGGCCGGTGGCGACGGATCGGCCGAAGACGCCAAGAAGTTGCACGCGATGCTGGTCGCCCTTTCGAAGAACGAGCCACCGCGTGGCGAGGAAGAAAGTTGGAAAGAGCTGACCGGTGCGTTGGTCAAAGCCGGCAAGGCCGCGGTCGAAGGTGACGCCGACGCCAGCGCGATGCTGAAGAAAGCGAGCAATTGCAAAGCCTGTCACAGCAAGCACAAGCCCAGCTAACCAACCGTCTTGCTCATCCGATCGGCAAGATTTTTTAGCGTATCACTGCCATCACCCTCGACCAGTTTTGCATGAATCAAGTGCGGCTGGTCGAGTGTGTTCCAGGCGTCTTGGAGTGCCGCTTCAAACTCCAGCTCCGTTTCCGCGTAGTGGCTTTTTCCGCAACCGTAGACGTCGAGCAACTTGCCATACTCCCAATGATGGATTTCGTTGTATTTCCAATCGCCGGCGTGTAAGTAGCGCTCGGTGCCATAGCCGTGGTTGTCCAATAGGATCACGATCGGACAGTGGCCGCAACGAATCAAGGTGCTGAGTTCTTGGCCGGTCATCTGGAACGCGCCGTCGCCGACGAGCACGACGACACGGTGATCGGGGCGAGCGGTGGCAGCCCCCAAGGCTGCGGGTACACTGAAACCCATCGACGTGTAATAGGCCGGGCTCAAGAATTCACCCCGCTCGTGGATCGTCAGTTCGGTCGCCGCAAACAACGAGTCGCCCACATCCGCGATCACGATCGTGTCGGCGTCGATTAGACGATTCAGTCGGCTCATCATCCAGCTCGTCCGCAAGCCCCCTTCGCCGGGCTCGGAGTGTTTCGACGAAGAACGTTTGGTCGAGGAGAGCTGTTCGGGAATCGATCGCTGCTGCGGTACCAAGCCCGCTTCCACCAGCCCGACAATGAACTCTTTTAAACCGACGTTGTGATAGTGGTGGTGGGAGATCCGCAGCGTTTCACTGGTCGCGTACACGCAGCGTGCGGGATTGAGGTTGGCGGAAAAAATTCCCAGGTTGATGTCGCTCATGAACGCGCCCAACAGCAGGACCAAGTCGCTGTTCTCGACAAACTGCGTGACGGCTTGATCCCCCAAGGCTCCTTCGTACAGCCCGATGAACATCGGATGACGTTCACTGATCACGCTTTTGCCCAACATCGTTGTGGCGATCGGAATGTTGGCCGCTTCAGCCAACTGCAACAATTCGTCTTGCAAGCCGAAACGATGCAGTTCCACACCGGCCAGGATGACCGGACAGTCTGCCGCTTCGATCAAGCGGCTCGTTTCACGAATGGCTTCCGTTGTTGCCTGTTGGTCGTTGACGTGACTGGAACCGCGGTAGCCATGGACGATCGGCGGAACGACGTGCACCATGTCACGTGGTAATTCCAAATACACCGGGCGTTTGAAACGATCACAGGCGTCCAGCACACGATCGATTTCGGCGAACGCGGTCAGCGGATCGGAAAGCTCCACGCCGGCGATCGTGAATTTTTCGAAGACCTCGTATTGGGTCCGAAAGTCTCGCACCATGTGATGCAACAACGCCCCGCTGGATCGTTCTTTCAGCCCCGGTGATCCGGTCACGACCACGACCGGCGATTTTTCCGCGAACGCGCCGGCGATCGAGTTACAGACGCTGAGCCCGCCGACGCAGTACGTGACGCACACCGCGCCCATTCCGTTGAGCCGGGAGTAGGCGTCGGCTGCGAACCCCGCACAGTCTTCACGCGTGCAGCCGATCATTTCGATCGGACTCTTTTCCAATTCGCTGTACAGCGACAAGACATAGTCGCCGGGGATACCGAACATGTGCCCGATCCCGTAGTCTTGCAAGCGTTGGATCAAGTACTGTGCGATCGAAACGTTGGCAGTCACACGCCGAGTCGACGCGGTGGAAACGGGTTTTGACATCGCCGATTGAGAGGCATCCATCGCAAAAGTCTCCCTGGGGAAGCCTAGTTCGAACTTTCCTTTATTTTAGGCGAGGGAGGCATTGCTGTGCATGCCGATCGCCCTGCACCGCGTGACCGACGGCAACTGGTCACTCGATCCGCGTCACTTTTATTTCATCCAACAGGACACTTCCAAATTCCGGGTCGGCGACTTCGATGCGGATTTCCAACGGATCGATCGACGTGTCGGTGCGCCGAATCGAAAACTCGCCGGCCCGACGCGTCCAGGTGTCGCGCTCGCCCGCCAATTCCAGACGTACCAGTTCGGCTCCCGCGTGACGCACCACAAGTTGTGCCGTTTGCCGGTCTGTGTCTTTCGATTGAACCCGTGCCGTGACGCGATAATCCAGTCCCGTTGTGGCAGGGATGGTTTGGGACAATGCCCAGTTGCCGGTGGGCCGCTCGCGTTCGGTGCGGCGAATCGTCAAGCACCAATTGCCCGATTTTGCATCGTCTGACACGACGGCCAAGGGAGGGCTGCCGCCGAGAATCTGTTCGCCGGAATCGCTGGACTGGCTGACCGATTCGAGTCGCCAATAGGTTTCCAAAGGCAATTCGAAATCGCTGCCGAGCAGCGGCAACGTGGCGGGCGGGCGGTCACTGGCCGAGTCGACGATTTGGTTGACTGAAGCGATCGGCAGCGACGAGATTTCGTCGAGGAAGTTTTTTAACGCTTGAATCTGATCGAGTGCCTGTTGTTTCTCGCGTTCGTCGGGCGCCGAGCGGGCATGCAGCAGCAACCGCCTGGCTTCGGTGCGAGACAAATCGATAAACCGGGAAACGTCACAGGCCGGGTCGAGCGTTCGGGCGGATTCGATCGCCGCGAGCGCCCGGTCCAACGCTCCGCGTCGCAATTCACGTTTCGCCAATCCGAACCAAGCGGTCGAACGATGCCGCTGGGAAACGGCCGCCTCGATGGCGGCACGGTACCACTTGTCGGATTGCTCCAGTTGCCCGCTGTGCATTGCTTCCTGGCCGGCGTCCTGCGTCGATCTCTGAGCATCGATTTGTTCGGCGACGCGTGCGGCGCCGATCAGCGAAACGGTATCGGTCGGTGACAGACGAATCGCGTTTTCAAAATGCCGCTGCGCCGTTTCCCAAGACGGGTCATGGAAGGCGCACCAACCGGCGATCTGGTGGGCGCGTGAGTTGTCGCCGTCCAACTCGATCGCTTTGGCCGACCAGATCCGCGCGGGCTCTCGATTGCCGCGCGAATACTCCAGCGATGCGATCAGTGACGCGCGGCGACTGGCGGCGCGATCCGGGCCGGTCAGGTTGGCGAGGCGGTCGGAATCGCGGTAGGCGAATTCAATCGCTTGTGCGCGTCCGCGGAGATCGTCCAGTCGCACCAGCGGGCCATCCATCGTGTCCTGCAGGTCCAGACCCAGTTCGACGGCCTGGAAAAAGGCTTCGATCGCCGTGTCGGTCTGCCCGAGCTCCGCAGCGGTCGCCCCGACATGCCAGTACACCCAATGCGCGTCCGGCTTGAGTCGCTTGGCTTGGCTGGCATCACGAAAGCTGGTCTGCAGAAGTTCCTTGGCGCGGGGCCGGTGGCTGGCGTGGGATTTCGGATGATCGCGTAGCAAGACGGCTTGGCGGAGCGCGACGGTGGATCGATCGGCGAACACAAACGCGGCGCCGGGGCGAATCGCGATGCAGCGTCCATATTCGCCGCGCGCGAGTTCGTAGTACAACAGGGCGTTGTCGAAGTCGTCGTTGGATTCGGCCCGCTGCGCCTTCAAGTAATACGCTTGGGCAATGGTCAGGTGGATCCAGCAGTCATCCGGTGCCTGGTCGGAAACGCGTCGCAGCGACTCCAATGCGACGTCGAGTGCCCGGTCGGCGGGATCGTCGTCGCTCGGTTCCATGAACGCCTCGCCGTAGTTTTTAAACCAGGAGCGGTAGTTGGCATCGACGCTCGCGATCAGGCTGAAGATCGCCATCGATCGACCATCGGCTGGATTTCGGGGCGGCCCCAGTTCGGCCGGTTCCACGCGTTTTCCGCCGCTGAGCCGAAACGAGGCGATGCTTCCCAACCACCGAGCCGATTCGCTGCGTCGGAACGATTGGATCCGTGTGGTCAGCTCCATCGCTGCCCGCGCTTCCCGTTTGCCAACGCCGGACGACAAGTAGCTGCGAATCAACTTCAACGTACTCGGTGATCCGCCATCGGAGTCGCCGCCCATCGCGACAACCATTTTGGTCACGTACAACGAATTCAGGGCGGTCAAGATACGATAGACCTGCCAACGCAGCCGGTCGCGTTGCAGTGCGGTCAGATCCTCATCCGGCAAGTCGTCCCACCACGTGTCGCTTTTCCAGACGCCCAACTCATCGAGTGAAGCTTGCAGCAAGACTGCGGCTTCGGTGTCGCGTGCCAAGTGGTCCAGATCTTCGCCTTCACGCTGCAGCGCATGAAACCGTCCCAAACGCTGCAGCCGATCGCGGCGGCTGATCAGGGATTCGCGTTGCCCGGCCAGCGAGTCATGGTGTTCCATTCGATCGATGGCGACACCGACCAGCGCGGCGGCGTCCGCATAACGGCTTTCCGCCAGCGCCGCTTCGCTGCGTTGGAGCGCGGCACCGGACGCCGCCACCGCCTCCAACCGACGTGTCTCTTCTTGAAACCGGATCTCACGTTCTTTTTCGGTTTCGATTCGCGCCGCTTCCATCGCGCGGCGGTTCATCTCGCCCCGCACCATCACACCGGCGATGGTGCCGACAAACGTCAGCAGCAAACCGACCGCCAGTGCCGCGGTCCAGGCGCGGTGATTGCGAGCCCAACGCAGCGTCCGTTCGATCGGAGGATCGGTGAACACGCTGATCGGTTGATCGGCCAGATACTTTTGCACGTCCTCGGCCAGGTCGCCGGCGGAGGCGTAGCGCTGGGACATCCGCGTGGCCATCGATTTCAAGATGATCGCTTGCAAGGCGCCGGGGATCTCGTGACGCACTTTCGTCGGCGGGTCAAATCGGCCTTCGATGATCCGATTGAAAGTGGACTGCAGATCCGCTTCACCGGCGTGCGGCGCCTGGCCGGTCAGGATGAAATAGAGCGTCGCGCCCAAGCAATAGATGTCCGCGGCCGGTCCGATCTGGTCGATCATCCCCGCCGCCTGTTCCGGGCTCATGTACCGGGGCGTGCCGAGCGTGGTGCCCTGGCAGGTTTCATCGACGGAGGAATCATTTTGGTTGGCCAGAGAAAGCGTGGCATCGATCTGTTGGTCGATCTCTTTCTCGGTGCCCGGTGAATCACTGGGACGCACCGAGGGGTCCAGCCATTTGGCGAGCCCCCAATCGACGACCAGCGTTCGCCCATAGGTCCCCAACATGATGTTGGCGGGTTTCAAATCGCGATGGACGACTTGTCGCGAGTGGGCGTAGTCGATCGTCTGGCAGACATCGACAAAGTGATCGAGGATCTTGCGTAGCGATGCGGTGTCGTACCAGCGTGGCGATCGATCTTGGGAGGCCAGCGCTTGCGGAGTGACGGGGCGATGCAGCTGTTCTTCGACGACCTGTTGCAGGGTTCGTCCGCGGATGAATTGCATCGCGTAAAACGGCCGTCGGTCGGCTTGCTGACCGAGGGCGTAAATCGGGACGACGCCGGGGTGTTCCAAAAAGCCCGTGATTTCGGCTTCGCGTCGAAACCGCGCGGCGGCATTAAAATTTCCGGACCACTCCGGACGCATTTGTTTCAGCGCCACTTCGCGTCCGAGTTGCCGGTCCCAGGCCACCCAGACTTCGCCCAAGCCGCCGACGGCGTGCTTGCTTCGCAGTTCGAACCGATCAGCGGAATCGTCGGATGCGTCACCGATTTCCGCGATGCCGTCTTCCGCCAGGCCCGCCGGTCGGTCACCGCCGCCGAACAGCCCCGAGGCGAGAAAGCTGGCGTCGTCGGCGGACTCCAGTGCGGCCAGCAGCGAGTCGACCCGTTTTCGCAGCGATTGATCCGCCCCGCAGGCCGCGGCCAGATAGACATCCCGTTCGACTGGGTTGTCCAGGCTGATCGCGTGGGTGGCAATTTCGTCGATGCTCAGGGCCACTGGGGAATCCGTTTCTCGACGAACGCTCGAATGCCCTCGGCCGCCGACTCGGTGTTGCACACCGTCGCCCCGGTCGCGGCGCCGTTGGTCAAATTGGTCAGCAAGGTCTCGCCGATACTTTCATTGAGCATCCGCTTGGTCGCTTGCAGCGATTCCCGTGGCGCCGCGCCGCAGCGTTTGGCCCACGCGGTCGCCGCGATCCAGATTTGGCTCGCCGGGACGACTTCGCAACACATTCCCAACCGATACGCTTCGGCGGCATCGAGCGGCGCGCCGGTCAACAGCATTCGCGCGGCGATGGCCGCGCCGAAACGGAAGGACAACAACGGCGCGGTCAATCCGCCGATCAATCCCCGCTCGGCGGCGTTGGCCGTCAGTTCCGCGCGGTCGGACATCACGATCATGTCCGCGGCCAGGGCGATGGCCAGTCCGGCGCCGATCGCTTGGCCATCGACCGCGGCGATCACGGGTTTGGGGAAACGCAAGATCGTCTCGCACAATTCGGTCAGCTCACGCCAGACTTCGAACCATTTGACCTGGGCGTCGATCGGTTCCAGCTCGGCGACTTTGGCGAACGCTTTGAGATCGACGCCGCTGCAAAAATGGTCGCCTTTGCCGGTGATCAGCACCGCGCCGACGCGGCGTTCCTGGTGCACGTCCGACAGCGCCAGACTGAGATCGGCGATCAATGCCGAATCGAGTGCATTGCACACCTCCGGCCGCTTGAGCGCCAACGTGGCGACGTGGTCGGTGATGGTCAGTTCGACGTGTTGCATGATGTTTGGTTTGAGGGCGGGGGATGATCCGATGTCCGTCGGCAGTACCGGAGGGCTTGCGCCCTGCCGCTAACCATGCACAAACCGTTTCGTGCCAACGGGTCAATCGATCGGTGCTTTCCTCTCGCCGGACGTCACTGTTGAAGTCCGGCCAGCGTTTGCATCGAGTCCTTCAGGTCGTGGTAAAGTTTTCGGTAGACGGGGAACAACTCGTTGTAGGCCTTGACGGATTTTCGATCGGCGGGCGTTTGCTCGGCGACTTCGATGGTCGCTTTGCAGGCCGCTTGGACGTTCTTGTACGCGCCATCGCCGACGGCGGCCAACAGTGCGACGCCATAGGCCGGTCCTTGTTCCACTTTCAGCGTCGTGATCTTTTTACCAAACACGTCGGCTTGCATTTGTCGCCAGAATGGGTTTTTGCTGCCGCCTCCGGAGGCGCGGATTTCGCGGACGGGGACATCCAACGAGGTGATGATTTCCAGGCTGTCCCGCAGCGCAAACGTGATGCCTTCCATCACGCTGCGAGTCATCGAACCGCGGGTGTGCGTCAGATTCAATCCGACGAACGCGCCGCGTGCCTGTGGGTCGGCGTGCGGTGTGCGTTCCCCGTTCAAGTAAGGCAGGAACAACAATCCGTTGCTGCCGGCGGGACAGGCTTGCGCTTCGGCGGTGGCGGCCCGATAAACGTCGCTGCCGCCCATTCCGGCCAGCCCTTGCAGCACCGATTCGACCCACCACTGCAGCGATCCGCCGCTGGTCAAGTTGACGCCCATCATGTGCCAGGCGCCGTCGACGGCGTGACAAAACGTGTGCAGGCGTCCGGCCGCGTCGTATTGCGGTTGGTCGCTGTGGACAAACATCACGCCGCTGGTTCCGATCGAGGTGCTGAGCACACCTTTTTTCACGACACCGTTGCCGACCGCGCCGGCGGCACAGTCGCCCGCGCCACCGACCACCTTGCAATCGGTGGTCAACCCGAGCGCCTTGGCGGCCGCCTTAGTCAACGTCCCGGTCACTTCATGGCTCTCCACCACCCGGGGCAGCAGATCGGCATCGAGCCCGAGTTTGGAAAGCAGCGGGGCGGACCATTTTCGATGGACGACGTCCAAGAACAGCGTGCCGCTGGCATCACTGACTTCGGTCACGTAATCCCCGATCAGACGTCGCCGGATGTCGTCCTTGGGCAACAGGACTTTGGCCAAGGCATCAAAGTGTCGTTTCTCGTTGTTCCGCAGCCACAATACCTTGGGCGCTTGGAATCCCGTCAGGGCGGGATTGGCGACCAGTTTGATCAAGCGTTTGCGTCCGCCGGCGGCAGACGTGATCTCGTCGCACTCGGCCGCGGTGCGCTGGTCATTCCACAGCAGCGCTGGGCGGATGACGTTGTCGTCGCGGTCCAAGAAGACGCTGCCGTGCATCTGGCCGCTCAACCCGATCGCTTTGACGTCGTCCGGTTTGCAACCGGACGACCGCATCACCGCCCGCACCGTCTTGACCGTCGCTTTCCACCAGTCCTCCGGGTCCTGCTGCGTCCAGCCCGGTTTCGGTTGCTCCATCGGATACGTCGCATCGGCTTCTGCAATGACTTTTCCGCTCTCGTCGATCAGCAGCGTCTTGGTGCCGCTGGTGCCGATGTCGATTCCCAAATAATGACTCATGATGCGCCTACTAGAAATGAAACTTTCCTACCGAACCCGATCCCGGGGTGCTGCGTATGTTATCGCGCCGCCGGCAGACTGTAATTTCCATCGTCTTCTGACGGGAATGGTTTTGCCAAAATGTCTCGCACGCACGCCCGATTACCGAGAAATGCCGCTTCCCTCGCGGCCAGCCGCCATGTCTCGTGACTTTCGCTCCCGTCCAATCGATCGCCGCACGGCGGTCTCGATTCTCGCAGCCTCGGTGGTGGCCGGATGCGGTGACTCCGGCATCAAATCCACCGGCACGGGGGCTGACAGCGCAACCTCATCGGCCCAGCAGGCTCGCTCGGAGGTGCCGCTCCGCATCCTGATCGCAGGCAGTTTGCTCTCCGACGGCCAATCCGTTGCCGAGTCGATCCGTGTGGCCTGGTCGATGACGCAAGACCAGCCGCTCAACATCGAAGTGTTCGACGGCTCGGTTTCAGCCGGACCGGTGTCCGATGAGTCAGCGGAGTCATCGTCGTCTGACGACGCGGTGGGGAAAAGTCGTGCGACCGATTTCGCGGCTCAGATGCTGCTTGCCGACGTCGCGATCGCACCGCAAAGCTATCTCGGTGAAATCAGGGCACAGGACGCGGCGGTCCGATTCAGTGACGAGCTGCTGAAGGAATACCAGACCCAGTACGGAAAACCCTTCCCCGCCGTGATCAACGGACTGGGCGATTACGGCGGAAACACCTGGGGCATCGCCGTCGGCGCCAAAGTGCTGGCCCTGTTGGCGCTCGAGTCGGAAGTCCAATGTGATTCCTGGGCCGCCTATCACGATTGGGTCGAGCAGCTCTACGGGAAAGCCGCCGAACCGCTGGCGCCCGGCTGGGCCGGATCCTCGTTTCTCAATCGCTGCGCGTCCACGTTCACGCGTCGCTGGTTGTTCAACCGCGCGACGATGAAACCGGAGATCGATTCCGAAGACTACGTTGCCGCGTTGGAACAACTTGCCGCGACCGCAAAACGATATCCCGATTCCGCGATGACGCCCGGTCAGATCTGGCATGCCATCCGTCGCGGTGAACTGGCCGGCGGGATCGGCTATGAAGTCCCTGACGCCGTCAACGACGCGGAGTCGGATCAGCGCGCTGCAGACGGCCGCGAAGAATTCGAAGTCAGTGTGTTTGACTGTCCGCGAGAAACGGAAACCGATCAGTTGTGGCTGGGACCGCAAACCCCGCTCGCCTGTCTCAGCAGCGGGTGCCGACAGACCAGCGCGTCGAAACAATTCATCGGTTGGCTCTCCGGCGGTGAGCGGATCTCGACGGTGCGGCAACAGATCGGACTGTTCTCCCAAACGCGAACCACCCCGGGCAATGAGTCGTCGCCTTCGGGCAGCCCGTATGCGCGTTGGCTGGCCGAGCGGTTGCAGACGCTGCAAGTCACGCGGGGACTGATTCTGCCCGGCGCCGATCGCTATTACGCCGTGCTGGATCGGCAAGTCCGGCGCTGTTTGGCCGGTGAACAATCCGCCGCCGAGGCGCTCGCCGATGCCGCCACGCAATGGGACGCGATCACCGACGAACTCGGCCGAGAACAACAATCCGTCGCCTGGAAACGGACCCTCGGCTTCGGCGGGTAGGTTAGCGGTTAGTGGTTAGCGGTTAGCGGTTAGCTGTTAGCTGTTCGATTTGAGATTTGCTGACTCTAACGTTTTCTATGTATCGCGTTTCGCCGGACAGGCGAAGTCTGTTAGGCCCGGAGGGCCGGCAGAGTGAATGCCGGTGGCGTGAGCCACCGGAGATGGTTACACGGAATCTCTGAGGCCCAGCGGGCCGACACAATTCCCCAGCTTCAAGCAATACCCGCGGTTCATCAAACCGATTGTGCCGGCCTTTCAGGCCTCCGTGATCGAGGTCTTTCCATTCCGGTGGCTGACGCCACCGGCAAGCATTGTGCCAGCCCTTCGGGCTTCATCGCGGGTAAACATAGAAAACGTTAGTGTCAGGAAACCTGAAACCTGAAACCTGAAACGACTGCCAAGTTCCCACTCCCCCTCACGCGATCACAATCGCAGGCCTCTCGGCTGCGGCATCGCCGATGCGGCGGGCTTTGATGCGGACGTAGGGCGGGATGTAAGTTGCCCGGTCGGCGAAGCTGTTGGCGACGGCATTCGCTTTGGCGTGCAGCGGTTCGATCAAGTCTTCGATCACAAACCCGCTGCGACACAAACCGCCGATCAAGTCTTCCCAGCGGTGCAAGAATTCGACCGCGCCTTGTTCGCGTAATCGACTTGCACTTGGCGACATCACCGCCGGCGGCGGAACCGGCGCGTCGCGGTAATAGGCATGACGGATCGGATAGCCGTCGGCCGAGCGTTGATAGCCGGCTTGCAAACTGATCGGCTGTTTGTGCTGGCTGATGTACAGACCGCCGGGGCGGGTGACCCGGGCGACTTCGGCAAATACCGGCGTGACCGAGGGGACGTAACACGTGCTGACCGGATGAATCACGATGTCAAACTCGGCGTTGTTCAACCCGGACAGATCTTCCATCGTCGTTTGCAGCACCCGCATGCGGTAGCCGCGCTGGGCTGCCACCTGGCGGTCCAGTTCCAGCATCGCACCGCTCAGGTCGACCACCGTCACCTCCGCGCCGGCGGCCGCGTACAGAGAGCTTTGTCGGCCCCCCCCGGCTGCCAGGCACAACACGCGTTTGCCGGCGATCGATCCGCCCAACCAACCGGCCTGATCGACGACCGACAGCGGACGCGACAACTCCTCTTCGGTGGCCGGTCGGCACAACGGGTTGCCCGCGTCGGCCATTCGGTCGTAAACACGGCGATTGTTATCCAGGGTCGCGTCGTGATTCACACAACACTCTCGGGTAGGTGGGAAGTCCGGGTGATTTGACCACGGTGATGACAACCAAACGCGGCCCGCGTCAGGCGGGTCATTTTGTTCCGGGATGGACCCAAAAAAAATCCCGCCAGGCCGCTGTTTTGACGAAAAACCCAACAACTGGGGTGAAAACAAAAGTCAAATGCGGGAATTTCTGGAACTTTCGCCGCCTTGTGCTCATCCGATTGACGTGAACGCTGAACTGCTCGGGGCACTCAGCCGAACCCATCCTCCGGCGTGACGCTGTTACTGTCCCCACTTGGCGACCGCTCTTCACTGTATCATTGAGCCCGGTAGATCCGATATGACTCGGAAACTGTCGGCGACGGATTCAAAAATGGCTTTACCAGAAGAACTACTCGACGAGCTGCTTTCAGGGCACCTGGATGGTGCGCTCAGCGGTGACGAGCGCGCCCGGGTCGAGCAGATGCTAAGCGATGACCCCGCGATCAGCCAGCGGCTGGAAGGGTTGAAGCGACAGCGTGAAGCCTATCGCCAGGCCTTGTTGGCGACCCCGAAGCTGCCCGACGGGTTCGCCGATCAAGTCGTGCAAGCCGCGATCGACCGGGCCGAAGCCGAAGAGCTTCGTAGTGACCACCCGCTGCGGTTGGCCGCAAGCGGATCCTTCGTCGCCCCCCAATCTGACCGAACTTTTTCGAAGCCCCGACTGATCGCGATGGTCGCCGGCCTGGCGGCATCTGTGTTGTTTATCGGTCTGGCGGTCAAAGAATTCTCCGGCTCTGCGACGACGCAACCCGAGGACCCTTTGTTGGTCACGTCGCCCCAGCCCACCGTGGACCAACCCGAATCGATCGATCCCGTTCGCCCAGCGGACCCGATGGTAGACCCGATGGCGGCCCCGCCGAGCGATGCGATCGCCGCCAGCGGGGACTCGTTGGATGATTCGGTGGCCAAGCCCGCCGCGGATTCGCTTGATGTTCCGCGTCCAGATTTGTCGCCGGAGACGCAACCGGAATCAAACGGCCCGATGTTGGCCGAGGTGAATCCCACGACACAAACTCCGTCGGTGGAGGATGCCCCGGCGATGACGGGCGCCGACACGCCCGAGACGGCCCCGTTGGTCGCCCTGCGACCGCTCAACATGCTGATGGTCGTGGAGATCAAACAGTCCGAGGCCGGCCGACAAACCGGTGCGTTTGATCAAGCACTGGCGGAGATTCAGATCGCCGAGAGCGAGGAACGACGGGTCGACGAAGCACTCGCCCGTGCGGTCGCTCCCCAAGCCGACACCGACGCTTCGGCCGACCAGTCGCCACGAGCACTGTTGCTTGAATCGCCCGCCAAGAAACTGGATCGCCTGGTGATGCGATTGGTCAGCGACCGCGATGGCATCGAAGCGGTCGGGTTCTCCGCCATCAGTGTCCAGCTGGACGCACCCTTGTTGCGATCGATCGAGTCGGTGCGAACGGTCGATCCGACCAAGATTCGTCACCAGGGTCAAATCGTTCCGATCGTCAGTGACGCCGACGAAGTGTTTGATGCCTGGGTCCAACAGCTCGCCGATCGACCCTTCATTCCTGTTCGAGGCGAGCAAGAAGCGCAATTGATCAGCTCGCAGCCGGGCGGCGATCCCAGCGGCGACCCCAGCGGCGAGTCCGGGCCCGACCCGATGGCGAACATTCTGTTCTTGGTTCGTTAGGGCTTCGTCAACGATTCGATTTAGGGTGCCGCGACATCGAAATGATGTGTCGCCCGTTGGCATGCACAGCATGCCCTACGCTAACTTTGGCATGCACAGCATGCCCTACGCAGCTAACCGCTACTCACCCTTCAGACGAAGTGCCGCGGTCACCAATTGGACGAACTCGCTTCGTAGCTGAAACTCATCCGGGCCGACGTTGGCCTGGGCGACTTCCAGGACGTTGCGGAGCGTCCAGTCGCCGGCGAACTCGCTTTGTCGAAGCTGCATGCCGAAGGCGGCCACGGAGGCGGCGAATCGGAAATCCGAATCCGCTTTGGCAAAGGCTTGTTCGTTGTCTTTGGCACTCAGTTCGATCAACGTGCTGGCGCCGCCGCCGGGTTGTTTATAATTCAGCTTGACGGTCATGGCCTCGCCCGACGAAGCGGCTTCGGTCAGTTCGCGTGACTTCTGATACTTCAGCGGGGCCACCTGTCGCTCCACGTCGTCGTTTGCGCCCGAGAGGACCAATTCGTACAGCGCGGTGACCTGGTGACCGGCTCCGATTTCACCGGCGTCTTTGCTGTCGTCATAAAAGTCTTCTTTCGCCAACATGCGATTTTCGTAGCCGATCAATCGGTACTTGGAAACGACGCGGCGATTGAACTCGATTTGGATTTTGACGTCTTTGGCGATCGTCACCAACGTCGCATCGGTTTGACGGACCAACACCTTATGGGCTTCGTTGACGGTGTCGATGAAGGCATAGTTTCCGTTTCCTTCGCCGCTGATTTGTTCCATCATGGCGTCGTTGTGGTTGCCCATTCCGAATCCCAAGGCCGTCAAGAAGATTCCGCCGGACGCTTCTTCTTTGATCAGCCGCACCAACTGGTCGGTTCCGCTCAGGCCGACGTTGAAGTCGCCGTCGGTGCACAGAATCACGCGATTGACGCCGTCTTTGATAAAGTTGTCTCGCGCGGTCGCATACGCCAATTGGATTCCCGCGCCACCGTTGGTGCTGCCACCGGCGGAGAGCTGCGAAAGCGCTTTGGTGATTTTCTTTTGTTTCCCGGCGGGAGTGCTGTCGAGCACCATGCCGGCCGAACCGGCATAAACGACGATCGCCACACGGTCTTCCTTGCCCAGTTGCTTGGTCAGCATCTTCATGCCCTCGATCACCAGCGGCAATTTGTTCGGCTGATTCATCGATCCGCTGGTGTCCAGCAAAAACACCAGATTGCAAGGTGGGCGGGAATCAGGTGCGAGGTGTTTGCCTTGAATTGCGACCCGGGCCAAGCGGTGTTCGTCATTCCAAGGGCAGCCGGCGATCGTCACGTCGGTGGCGAATGGATGCTCGGAATCGGCTTGGGGCGAGTCGTAGTCGTAATCAAAGTAGTTGACCAATTCTTCGATCCGAACGGCGTCCGGCCGCGGCAGTCGGCCCTCGACCAGCGTGCGTCGCAGCTTGCTGTAGCTGGCGGTGTCGACATCGATCGAAAACGTACTGAGCGGATGCTCGCGGACTTGTTTGAATTCGTTTTCGACGATCCGATCAAAACGATCTCCGTCGGTATAGGGCAGCGCGCCGCCGTCTGGCGACAGCGCATACAAGTCCAGCCTCGCTTCGGATTTTTTGAGCGCGACGTCCCCGGACGGAGCCGCGATTCGTTTGTCAAAGAAGGCTTTCGATTCCCCTTCAGCGACGTCGGGCACACCCGCCCCAGGCAACGTTGCGAGGCGTCGGGTGCGTCCCCCACGAAGCGACTTCGCCAGACCCGAAGCCGACGAGGGGGCTGACGCCACCGAGCCGCCCCCGGGCGTAGCAGGAGCAGAGTCTGCTGCGGGGATCGCCCCATCGGCTGCCGCCGACAACCCGAACGGATGCGGCTCGTTGGTGGTGGCCGGTGCATCTTTGGGGGCCGTCGCATCGATGGGGGCCGACTCACTGGCGGGGCCCGACTCACTGGCGGGGGCCGGTTCACTGGCGGGGGCCGGTTCACTGGCGGGGGCCGGTTCACTGGCGGGGGCCGGTTCACTGGCGGGGGCCGGTGCGACCGCGACCGACCGTCCCGGCATGGCGCCGAAGGAATCGCGGTTTACCGCCTCCCGCGAAAGCTCGATCGGCAGGTTCCGCCGGGCAACCTGCTTTTCCACGACGGGCGGTGCTGGGAGAAGGATCGCCGTCTGGTCAGACGCGGTCGCGATGGCTGCGCCCGCATCGGCTTCAGAGCTTTCCAGCTGGAGATTCAGCTTGACCGATTGGCGGGCTATGGAGTCGCTGGCGCCGCTGGCAGCGAGTTCTTCCATACGTTGCTCGTCCTGCTCCGCTTCCGCCGCGGGGACTGGAGCGATCGATTCGAGCAGCAATTCGTCGTCTGTCTCTTTCAGTTCCGGTTTCTGTTCGGATTCGGACGCGCCGGTTGAAGACTGGGCGACCTGCGCTTGCTTCAGTGCCGGCACGATGCCGATCAACAACAGAATCGATGCGGCGGCGGCCAACAGCCAGGGCACCAGTCGTTTGGAGGAGCTCGAGGTTTCCAACAAGCTCGGCTCGATCGTCGCCTGGTCTGCGCGGTGGCTTGCCGACGCTGCCAGAATCTGTTCGCGTCGCTCACCGTCGAGCGTCTTGGGAGGTTCGTCGGCGAACAACGTTTGTAACTGTTCGGTGACTCGTCCGGCTTGGTCGACGGCCGCGCGGAGCTGGTCGTTCGTGGCCATCGATTGTTCGAATGCTGCGGCGTCCTGTGGGGAGAGTTCTCCCATCACATAGGCGGTGATGCGGGCGTCATCCCAAACCGACGAGTCGTCGGTTGCATCCTGGGGGCGATTGGAATCAGACATGGTATTTGCCTCTCGGCGTGTGGGCTGGGATGGATCGGCTGAAATAAATCGGCGGCGAATAAAAGGCGGTCGATTCAGGTGGTGGCGACGGCGTCTTTCAGGGCGCGGACGGCGGCGTGCAGGTGAAAGCCGACGTTGCTGACGGTCAGGCCCGTGACGTCGGCGATTTCGCGGTAGCTCAATCCGGCTTGCATCCGCAATCGAAGCACTTCCTGTTGCCGACCGGACAATCGTTCGACCAGCACCGCCAACCGGTTCTCCGTCGCGTGGGTCTGTTCGGCGGCCAGGGCCGCGGTCGCGGCGTCGGGGTGGGGGTCCTGCACCGTGATCTCGGCGGCATCGATCGGGTGCGCATGTCGGGTACGTTGCATGTCAATCACTCGGCTGCGGCAAACGGCAAATAACCAGGGCTGGACTCGGGAGACGATCTTTCCACGCTCCTCGCGACACAGCCGTAAAAAGGTTTCTTGCACCGCGTCCTGGGCGGCCTGCCAATCGCCATTGAGCATCCGGCGGGCATATGCAAGCAATTGCCCCTCGTAGCGACTGATCAGCTGCGACAATTCATCCGGGGACCAGGCTTGCCGCTGGTGGGGCGGCAAATCCGCGGTCGGATCGGCGCCGGCGTTCGGCCCCGATTCGGGGTCGTCGGCCAACATTTCGGCTGCGGAGTGGTCTGGCATGGTGTTCCGGGGCGAATCATGGACGCGGTACAGACGACAACACGAACGGGCGGCGCCAATGTTAGGCAAACGGTTCGATTTTTCTGTCGTTTTTGTGAAGCCGTTTTCTATTGACCTGATCGATTGTCCGCGGTTATCACCCAACGCGGAGTTCCCCGCTCAAAAATCATCGCGATCGGTGTGGTCCGACCGGCAAACGGGACTCTCCGCCACTCGCGAATTCCGCATAACAATACGAACAAGGAAGGTTCGACCATGGCTGGCCCAAACACCACCGTCCCGTTGCTGGACGTCAACCGCGACAACAAGCCCCATCGTGACGAATTCGTCGAAGCCCTCGCCGCGGTCGTCGACAGCGGTCGATTTCTGTTCGGCCCCGACGTCGCAGAATTGGAAAACGAGATCGCCCAGTACAGCCAAGTCGAACATGCCGTCGGCTGTGCCTCCGGCAGCGATGCGCTGTTGCTGTCGTTGATGGCGTTGGACATCAAAGCCGGCGACGAAGTCATTGTGCCCAGTTTCACCTTTTTCGCGTCGGTCAGCTGCATCACGCGGTTGGGTGCGACACCGGTGTTCGTCGACATCTGTCCCGACACGTTCAATCTCGACCCCCAGTGCGTTGCCGAGGCGATCACGAAAAACACCAAGGCGATCATCCCGGTGCACCTGTTCGGCCAGTGTGCCCAAATCGATCGGATCTGCCAGATCGCCAACGAACACGACATCCCCGTCGTCGAAGACGCCGCTCAAGCCATCGGCGCGGCGTACCACTCGCGGCCCGCAGGCAGTTGGGGACTGGTCGGGTGCTTCAGTTTTTACCCGACCAAGAATCTCGGCGCGATGGGTGACGCCGGCATGCTGACCAGCGGCGACGCGGTGATGGCCGATCGCTTGCGTTTGTTGGCCGGCCACGGCATGCGTCCCCGTTACTACCATCAAGCGGTCGGGATCAACAGCCGGATCGATACGTTTCAGGCCGCCGTGTTGCGGGTCAAATTGCGACACCTCGGTGATGCCATCACGTCGCGCAGCAAGATCGCGTCAGGTTACATGGAGCTGTTGACCGACCGCGGTCTCGTCGGTCCCGATCAAATCGTCTTGCCGACGGTCGATCCCCATGCGTTCCACGTCTGGAATCAATTCGGAATCCGCGTCGGCGGTGGACGACGTGATGCCTTGCGTGCCTACTTGGCCGAACGTGGCGTGGGCAGCGAAATCTATTACCCGGTTCCGATGCACAAGCAGCAATGCTTTGAGTACTTGAACGTGGACGGCAGCACGCTGCCGGAAACCGAGCGTGCCAGCGCGGAAATCTTGAACCTGCCGATCTTCCCGTCGTTGACCGAAGCCGAACAGCAGCAAGTCGTCGACTGCATCGGCGGATACTATCAGGCCGGCGCCAAAGCGGCCGCGTAGGGCTGACGGTGTAAGCGGCACGGCCGTTGGCAGAGAACGTCTTAGCGGAACGGCGCGAGCCGTCCGGTGAAGCTGGAGAAGATATTGAAGGACCGGAGGGCTTGCGCCCTGCCGCTAACAAAGACCGGAGGGCTTGCGCCCTGCCGCTAACAAAGACCGGAGGGCTTGCGGCCTGTCGATTTAGTTCCTGGGGACGGTTGATTCGATTTTGGTTCCGGACGAGGCTTTTATGGTGCTATGCGGGGCATCCAGAGTCGTTGGTAAGCGTGTTGACGGGATCGTGGCGTTCGCTTGTGGCGGATTTCGTTCGAAATGCCCCCTATCTCCCCTAGTTTGCTGTTCCGAGCGATTGTGTCGCCGCGGCGGCGCGCAGCTTCGCCAAGTAACTCATGATTTTCTTCAGATTGAATCCGGTCGCCGCCCAGCGCCATTCTTGATTCACACCTGCGATACCTCGAAGCAGGAATCGCCGCATATCAAGCGTGCTCTTGATCACGGCGAAAGGCGTTTCACCGAAATGCTGACGACGAGAGTAAGCCTCTTTGGCTGCAGGCGTTTCCATTCGCGCACGCTGCCGACGTCGCGCTCCTTCATGCTCATCATGCATCGTCTCGCGACCACGTGGCGGGCCAGGCTTGCGACCACGTCGCTTGCCCGCTCGCTTGTCCGACGAGGTCGCTTCGCTGGACTCCTGGGACGATGCCTCGCTGCTGCTTGCCTCGTCTTTTGGCTTCACGTTCTTGCGACAACGCCCAGCCAGCGTGCAGCCCTCGCATTCAAAACAGGTGTAAACCTTTCGCTGCACCGGAGAGCCGTCGCCATGCGTCGTGTTCTCGGTCGTCCGATGTGAAAGCACTTTGCCTGCCGGGCAGTAATAGCAGTCGTTCGCTTCGTCGTACACAAACGCTGCTTTGTCAAATCGTTTGGTTTGTGGATTAACCGGCAACTGATCAATCTGATCGGCGGCAACGGGCTCAGTCAAATCCGAACGCTCGGCAGGGTTGTTCTCGCGATTGGTTTCGGCAAGCGGGCCAATCAGTTCGATCTGTTTTTCCTCAGCCGCAGTGAGGTTTTTGCCCGTCGTGTAAGCCGAGTCAGCCATGACTCGCTTAATGTCAATTCCAAAGTCGTTGGCCACACAGTCGACGATGGTGGCAAATTCGTGGTGTTCGACGTTGCCGATCAAGACGTCCGCCGCAACGATCAGGCCGCTCTGCGTTTCGGTCGTCGCCATCGGAGTAAAGTTGGCTGCGTAACCACCCTCCTTATTGGGAAGAATGCGACTGTCCGTGTCAGTCTTGGGTAACTGGGCGGGGCCCTTCGTCCCATTTTTCCTGCGGACTTCGTCCATCGCATTGACCGTCTCCAGATGAGCGGCCAGTTGTGAGCGGCGTGACTTCAAGTTGGCGACGGCGGCGGGGAGGCGGTCCGCCGAAACGTCCTGGCCGATGAGATCTTCGTCGCATGCGTCGTTGACTTCGAAGGTTTCCAGGGCCTCATCAATTTGCGCGTCAAGTTCTTCGAGTGCTTTGGCTAATCGTTTGGCCGTCCAAGTCTTGTATTTGTTGGCGTCAGCCAGGATGCGTGTGCCGTCGATGCACAGTTCCGAGAGATTGGCGATCCCCAGGTTGATCGCCAGCTTGACCATTTGTTTGAAGATGCCTTTGACTGCATCACTATTGTTTCGGCGGAAGTCGCTGATCGTGCTGTGATCGATGCGGCGACCGCTGCTAAGCCAGATAAAATCGATCGAATGCTTGAGTTCGTATTCAATGTTCCGGCTGGATCGGATTCGCCGAATCATGGCAAACAGCAGGATCTTTGCCATTACGCTGGGATGGATCGGCGGCTGACCGAATCCGCCGTTGTAGGCCGCCTCCCAATCAGTCCAGTCCATCTGATCGAGAATCTCGTCGACCAAGCGAACGGGATGATCCTGAGGGATGAGTTCCTCCAGGGCGGTGGGAATGAGGACCAGTTGCCCGCGTGGTGTAGGAGCTTCCTGCCAATAGCTGGTCTTGGGTTGTCTCTGGCTCACTGGGCAAGCCTCCCTGCGTGAGAAGTGAATCGCGACGACGATCCGCCAAGAATAGCAAACATCGTGACGATGCCTACTAAGCCACCTCCCCTCGTTTTGTGGATACACTAAACCGACAGGCCGCTAGCGCCCTGCCGCTAACAAGGACCGGAGGGCTTGCGCCCTGCCGCTAACAAAGACCGGAGGGCTCGCGCCCTGCCGCTAACAAGACGCACTCCGTTTGTTGCTATCGTGAGCGGAACGCTCCGCTCTGGCTAGTCGCTTTCATCCCTCGGGGATGCTGCCCGTTACGTCACCGGCAAGTTCGACGCGTCAAAGGCGTCGGGCAGCAGCTGTGAAAGCCGACGAATCTGCCGCGCCCCGGTCAACACATCGGTCATGATGACTTGCATGTCGCTGGCGAATTCGGAAAGGAATTGTCGGCAGGCCCCGCACGGGCTGACGCCACCCACGCTGGCGATCGCGATCGCTTGAAACGCGCGGTGACCTTGGGACACCGCCGTTGCCGTCGCCACCCGTTCGGCACAGATCGACAACGAATAGCTGGCGTTTTCGACGTTGCAGCCGCTGACGACGGCGCCACCGGGAATCCACAGTGCCGCCCCCACATAGAAGTGACTGTGCGGCGCGTACGCTTGATCGCGCGCCTCGACAGCCGCACGCACCAACTGGTCGATCTCTCGGGTTTTCAACTCAATCATTTGGGCAGTGCAAAGCGTGAAAGAAGCTAGACGAAAAGGGGGCGTGCGGCGACGGATTCAGCCGTGATCTCCACGGCTTGGCGAAGACTTCTAAGATACTCGTTTTGCCGGCTGGTGTGGCAGTGTAAATCCAGAAGAGGTTGACCGCGCTCGACGCGGTCTCCGATCCGCACGTGCATGCGGATCCCGACGGTCGGGTCAATGGGATCGCCGAGCTTGCGGCGTCCGCCCCCGAGTGAAACGATCGTCGATCCGATCCGGTGACAATCGATGCGTCCGACGTAGCCGTCGTGTTCGGACTGCAGGGGCCGGCCGGGGGCGACGTCCAAATCCCCCGCCATGCGACCACCTTGGGCGGCGACCATCGCTTCAAAGCGTTCCATCGCGGACCCGTCGTCCAGGGCCCGGTTGAGCCGCTGCGTCGCATCGTCAACATCCCTGGCGACGCCGACGCTGGTCAGCAAGAGGGCGCACAGCCGGACGGTCAAGTCGCGGACGCCTTGGAGCGCGGGATCCGATGGTTGGCCGGCCAGAATCCCCACCGCTTCGTTGACTTCGATCGCGTTCCCGATCGCCTTGCCCAGCGGCTGGTCCATGTCCGAGATCAACGCCTGTGTCGGCAGCCCCGCCGCTCGGCCGACGTGTTCGATCGAGCCTGCCAGTGCGCGGGCGTCATCGAGCGTCTTCATGAACGCCGCGCCGCCGACTTTGACATCCATCACCAAAGCGTCCAAGTTGGCGGCAAGCTTTTTGCTGAGAATGCTGGCGGTGATCAACGGAATTGATTCGACGGTGCCGGTCACATCACGCAGTGCATACAGTCGGCGGTCAGCCGGTGCGATGCGTTCGCTGGCGCTGATGATGAACGCACCGACTTGGCGGAGCACTTCAACGGAGGCTTGTTCGGACAGATCGGTTTGGAAACCGGGAATCGCTTCCAATTTGTCGAGCGTGCCACCGGTCAGGCCTAATCCGCGGCCGCTGACCATCGGCACGTGAACGCCACAGGCGGCCAGCAACGGGGCCAGGATCAGGGAGACTTTATCCCCCAGTCCCCCCGTGCTGTGTTTGTCCACGCGCGGCGTCTGGCCAGACACCGCGCGCGGCAGCCGGTCGCCGCTTTCCAGCATGGCACGAGTCAACGTCGTTGTCTCACGCTCGGTCATCCCGTTCAAGCAGACCGCCATGGCGAAGGCCGACATTTGATAGTCGGCGACACTGCCGTCACAGAATCCATCGATCAAGAACCGGATCTCGTCATCGTGGAGCGCGTTTCCGTCGCGCTTTTTGGCAAGCAGGTTAGCCGTCAGCATGCGGATGACCGTGGTATGCAAGGTCGTTATAGTGGATTGCGTCAACAAAGATCGTGCCACGTGTTCCCCTTTCTGTCGACCTCCAGGAAAAGTGATGTTGTGCTCCCGTTACTTGATCGCATTGGTTTTCTCCGTCATCACCACGATGATGGTCACCCAGTGTCTGGCGGCCCAAACGGAATCGAATGTCACCGCACCCGAAGGCGACCAAGCGGCTTCTGAATCGCCGGACCAGGAACCCGCCCCGCCCGCTGCGGCGGCCGAGACCCCGAGTGCTGAGCCGCCGAAAGCTGAGCCGGCCAAAGCCGAGCCGCCGAAAGCGGAGACCCCGAAAGCGGAGCCGGCCAGTGCCGAATCCGGTGGTGCGGCCGAGGCCAGCCCCGAAGTGCTTGCGGCGCTGCAAGCGGGCCCACGCGCGCTGTCCCTGGCGTTTCGCATGGCCGCCAAGCGTGCCACGCCGTCGGTCGTCGTGTTGTATGCCTACGGCCAAAATGGGGACCCGGGTGACTCCAGTGAAACGGAAGTCCCGGAAGACGAATTGCCGTTGTTGGAACGCGCGGAAATCCCGACGCCGCCGCCGGCCGAAGAGAAACTGACCGGGTTGGGATCCGGAGTGATCGTCTCGGCCGACGGGCTGATCATCACCAACAACCACGTCATCACCGGGGCGACGCGTGTCGTCGTGCAATTGCCCGATGAGACCCGCGTGGACGCGAAAGTGGTCCGCGGCGACCCGGACAGCGACGTGGCGATGGTCCGCGTGGACTTTTCCGAACCGCTCGACCCGATCTCGGTCGGCGACAGTGACAAGCTGGAAATCGGCGATTGGGTGCTGGCGATCGGCAGCCCCTTTAAATTGGAAGCGACGGTCAGTGCGGGGATTATCAGCGGCAAAAACCGCCGTTTGGATCGGATTCGACGCAGCAGCATGTTGCAGACTGATGCCGCCATCAATCCCGGAAATTCCGGCGGTGCACTGATCGATCTGGATGGCAAAGTGGTCGGAATCAGCACCGCGATCGCCACCCGGAGCGGGTTTTACCAGGGCGTGGGGTTCGCGATCCCGATCAACCAGGCCCGCTGGATCGCCGACGAACTCGACCGCCACGGCAAAGTTCGCCGTGCCGCGATCGGTACCACCCTGGTGGAACTGAAGCCGCGAATCGCGAAACAATTTAATTTGGAGCCGTATTCTGGTATCCTGGTCTATCAGATCATCAAGGGATCGGTCGCCGAACAGGCGGGCATCGAGCCTCAGGACGTGATCGTGGAATTCGCCGGCGAACAGGTGCGAGATTCCATTGGGCTTCAGGAGGCCATTGAACGCAAACCGATCGGTTCAAAACAGCCAATCGTCGTCCGGCGCAAGGGAAAACGCGTCGAATTGACCGTCGAATTGGCGACGGTCGACGATCCGACCGGTCAAGAATGAGAAACCAACATTGTCTGCGTTTCGCCTCTTTCCTACCATTCCACAACGGCCCAACTTGCGAGGGCCTATGATAGAGCGGGTTCCGCCAGGAAATCTCGCCTCTTTCGACTCCCGAAACATCCCACCCGAAATCCGGACCAATCATATGGATCGCCGTTTCACAATGCGTACGATCGTCACCGCCGCGGTTCTTGTTTGTTTGGCGCAGGCCGGTTCCTCGCAGAGGATACTGGCCCAGCCCGCCGTCCCCGAACTTCCGGGTGTCGAGAATACCACCGCCACGGCGCCTCCCCAAGCGACGGCCCAGGATCGACGGATTGCGAAGTTGATTGCGTCCCTGATTCCCAAATTCCACATCTCGTCGGCTGAACTGGATGACACCATCAGCCAACGGGCGCTCGATCTGTATCTCGATCGATTCGACCCCCTGAAACTGTACTTCTATCAGTCCGATATCGACGAGTTTGCCAAACACCGCAACCAGATCGATGACATGGTCAAACAGGGTGACCTGAGCTTGGCCTACACGATCTTCAACCGATTCACCCAACGCGTCGACGAACGCGTCGCGATGGCATTGGAGATCCTCGATTCGGAATTCGACTTCACCAAAGACGAGTACATCATCGTCGACGCCGACGCGGCCAGTTACGCCAAAACCCCCGAAGAAGCGAACCAACGTTGGCGCCGGCAAATCAAGTACGCCCTGCTGGATCTGCGTGACGATGACACCGTCGGTGACGAGGCACGCGATCTTCTCCGCCGCCGCTACCTGCGTTACGCCCGACGATTCAAGTCCTATAGCAACGATGATCTGCTGGAAGCGTATCTGACGTCGGTCACCAGCGCCTTTGACCCCCACTCGACCTACATGTCGCCGTCGACGCTGGACGATTTCAACATCTCGATGGGATTGAAGCTGCAAGGGATCGGTGCCGCCCTGCGTGAAAAAGACGGCAATACCGTTGTCATGCAAATCATTCCCGGTGGTGCGGCCGATCAAGACGAACGGCTCCAGCCCGATGACGTGATCGTTTCGGTCGGCCAGGGCGAAGAAGGCCCGATGGTGGACATCGTTGAAATGCCTCTGAAAGACGTCGTCAGCCTGATTCGCGGCAACGCCGGAACCGTCGTCCGCCTGGGCGTCAAAGTCGGCGGCAAGGGCAAAGTCGAAACCTATCAAATCACCCGCGCCAAGGTCGAACTGGAAGAGTCCGCCGCACGTGGCAAGATTCTCGATCACACGATGCCCGATGGCAGCGTTCGCAAGATCGGCTTCATCAACCTGCCCAGTTTCTACATGGACATGCAAGCGGCACGCGAAAATCGAACCGATTTCCGCAGCAGCACCCGCGACGTCCGAAACATCCTGATGGAATTCAAGAGCAAGGGTGTCGAAGGCGTCGTGATCGACCTGAGTCGCAACGGTGGCGGGTCGCTGACCGAAGCGATCAATCTGACCGGGCTGTTCATCAATCGTGGTCCCGTGGTCCAGGTCAAAGATTCACGTGGACAAATCCAACAGTACAACGACGAAGAAGTCGGCACGGTTTGGAGCGGACCGTTGGTCGTGCTGACCAGCAAGTTCAGCGCCAGCGCCAGCGAGATCTTCGCCGGTGCGATCAAGGATTACAACCGAGGCATCATCGTCGGTGACCCCGCCACCCACGGCAAAGGCACCGTGCAAACGCTGATGGACCTCGGCGAACGCCTGTTCCTGACCCAACGCCAAAACTACGGGGCGTTGAAAGTCACCCTGCAACAGTTTTATCTGCCCGACGGCGAAAGCACCCAACGCGGCGGTGTCGCGGCCGATATCGTGCTGCCTAGTCTGACGCAAAAGATGGATGTTGCCGAAGGCGATCTAAAATACGCTCTCGAAGAAGACCGCATCAACGGCGCCCGTCACGACATCTATAACCTGGTGCCGAACGATCTGCTCACCGAACTGCGACAAAAGTCCGAGCAACGCGTCAAAGCCGACAAAGAATTCGTCGACCTGATGCGACGCATCGAACTGTTCGTCAAGCAGAAAGAAGAGCAAACCGTTCCGCTGGAAGAAACCGCGTTCATGCAGCGACGCGATGAACTCGATGCCCAGAAGGAAGAGGAAAAGGAAGAAATCGAACAGGAGACGGACAAACAAGTCTTCCGTGATACCTTCTACAACCGCGAAGTCATCAACATTGCTGGTGACTACATCGAAGGCCTCCGCCGAGAAAAGCTCGTCCGCAACTAAGAGCGGATGTGGGGTAAGCATCCTGCTTGCCACCGACGCCGGCTCCGCCGGCGAACGGTCGAAGTGTGAGCCTGACCCCTTTTCCGCCGCACCCTCAATCAAAAAGTTGACGGAGCACTACGGGCCGGTTTTCAATAATTCCATCGGATTGATCCGGGTCCAGCGATCGATCCGTTCGGCGTCGATTCCCAAACGGCTGGCGAGCATCTCGGCCATCTGCGGCATGGTGGTCGCACAGCCGGCGAAGTGCTGATGGCCTTCGGCCCAAGCGGCCAAGTGCTGGTCGACTTCGACCATCTGGCCGGCCAGTCGATAGAAGCCCGGTCCCAAGCCGGCGGCGCCGATCGCGTCGGTCACGATCACGATGTTTTGTTCCGGAACGCACTTCAAATAGTTTCCCAACGCAAACCAGGGCACGTGATGTCCATCGGCGATGAAGGAGATTTTGAGGTGGTCGGAGAGCGAGAGCACGCGTTGGACAATGTTGTCATGGCGATGCATCTGTCCAGGGCATCCATTGCCCAGGTGCGTGAACATCGACAACCCGGCATCGATCGCCTGGCGCAACTGAGCGATCGACGCGTCACAGTGCCCGGCGGCAACGACGATTGACTGATCGCACAGCCAGCGGGTGACTTCGACGCTGCCGTGCATTTCCGGGGCCAGCGTGAGCAACCGCACGCGACCACCGCCCGCCTCGACCAACTGTTCAGCCAATTCGATCGTTGGCTCACGAACACAGTCTGCCGGATGGGCACCCACAAATCCCGGTTCGGGACTGATGAAGGGGCCTTCGACATGGATGCCCGCGACGATCTGGTCGATTTCGGCATGCGACTGGGCGGCATCGGCCACGCGGCGGATCCGACGGACCATGGCATCGATCTGGTCGGTGATGATCGTCGGCAGAAACGAGGTGACGCCGTCGCTGCGCATCTGCCGGCAAGCCGTCAGGATGGCTTCGTCGGTCAAGTCATCGCTGTTGAAGTCCACGCCGTAATAGCCGTTGACCTGCAAATCAACAAAACCGCTCATTCGACTCGCTCCAGCGTTGCTTTGACGTCCTCGGGAATCTTGCTCGCCGCGGCGTCGTCGATGATCAACGTCGTCCCCGAGTGGTTCCTCAGGATGCTGGCGGGGACATCGGGAGTGATCGGACCGCACAACGTGTCGCGGACCGCAGCCGCCTTGCGCTCATCGGGCACGCTGCAGTAGATTTTTTTTGTTTTTAAAATCTGTTGGATCGACATGCTGATCGCGTGGGTCGGGACCTCGTCCAAGGAACCGAACCAGCCCTCGCCGACCTGCTGCATGCGACACTCATGATCCAATTCGACGATCAAGTACGGCGAATCGGTCTCAAAGTCCGCCGGCGGATCGTTGAACGCCAGGTGGCCGTTCTCACCGATTCCGACCAATGCCACGTCGACGGTGACGGAAGCGACTTTGGTGGCTGCCTGACGGACCGTCTCGGTCGCGTCGGTGTCGCCGCTCAAATAGTGGAACGACGCGAGAGGAACCTTGTCGACAAAGCGTTCTTTCAAGTAACCGCAAAACGATGCCGGGTGGTCGCGGCCGATCCCGATGTATTCGTCCAAGTGAAATCCGTGCACGCGGCTCCAATCGATGTCGTCCTGCGCGACCAGATGCGAGAGAACTTCAAACTGTGATGCACCGGTGGCCACAATCAGATAGGCCTCTCCATTTTCTTTGATGGCATCTCGAAGGTCTTGGGCGGCATGTTCGGCAGTGTACCGTCCCATGTCGGACGGCGTTTTGGTGACGATTGTCTTCACAGTGAATCCCGGTTGGCTCCATTGGGTGTCTCGAATTGACCTGACCTAGCGATCGATCGCTGCTGGTCAGTAGGATCGCGCCGTCGCGGCAAGATCTCGACGGATCGGCCCGTGCGGCAACGATCGCTGCAGATCTTAACACGTTTTCGTCCCCCACCCAGCATGCCCAGACCATTGGTGAACCTGCGTCATTTCGGTCTCACGCTCGAACGGTCCTTCAAACAGCACCGTTGGCTGTGGCGCTATGCCCATTGCAAACGTGTGTTTGACAGTTGGAGCGAGCGGACAGGCGGTGACGCGGTTGCGACATCGCGGCCGGACGCAACGCGGCGTTGTTTGCTGGACCTGCGACGGATCGCCAGCGACGGCGAGCAGGGGCGGCGATTTCACGCCTTGGTGATGCTGCTGCGGCGAGGCGGCTATGAATTGTCGATGGTCCCCCGTCTGGCCTTCTTGCAAACCGGCCATCGCACCTTCAAAGCGAACGCGTTATCGCAAACCCGCCCGTTCTTCGAAGACCAACTGCCTGCGGATTTTTGTCCCTTTGATCTCTGTCTGTCCGACGGCGCCGCGGCGCATCGCTACGCACGACGAACGCTGCCGGTCCTGACCGGCACTCAAAAACCGCTGCAGCCGGGCGATCTGGCGATGCCCTACAGTTTTTTTCCGGCCATCTGGGATCACGGCGAGGATCAACGCTTCGAAGACTACCGGAGTCGCGCCCGGGTCTGGCGAATTTTTTTTGGGGGGCACTGTTCCGAAGCGTCTTATCGCCGGATCAATAAATACACGCGGCTGCAGCCCGTTGAACGGCACCGCGTGGTCCGCGAAGTCAATCGGTACTTCTACGACTCCACGCTCTGGATCGACTGCGACGAACAGCTCGAATCGGCACAGCGGCAACGCCACGAATCGTTCGTCATGATCGATAACGCGGTCTATCGTCCCGATGCGAGTCGGTGGCTGGGATTGCTCGCACAGTCGGATTTTTTTCTGGCCGCCCCCGGATGCGATTACCCGCTTTCTCACAACGCGATCGAAGCCATCGCCGTCGGCACGATCCCGGTGCTGGAGTACAACTCGTTGTTCACGCCGCCGTTAAGCGATGGTGAGAATTGCATCACCTACCAAGGCATCGACGGTTTGCGTCGCGCCGCGGCACGAATCGAAACCATGGATGAACGCCAAATCATCAAACTGCGACGCGGCGTGATCGACTACTACGAATCTCACCTCAGTCCGGCTGCGTTTTGCCGGGATTTGGAAAACCAATCCACCAAGCGGCTGCACCTGTTCCCCTATCTCACGCCCGCGGCCAAGCAAGCGGCTTGAACTGCTACCGGGGAAATGCATTTCCAAACGCAATCCAACGGCACCTACCGCAATGACTCGCCCGTCACGTCGGAGGCCGTCAACCAACCTCGCTGGACTTGATCGCAAAACACTTCCAAAGATCTTCGGATCGCGAGTTGCAGGTCGGTTTGTGGGACGTCCGGAAAGGCTTCGAGAAACGGTTCATACTCCAGATCGCAGATGAACGGGACCATTTGATCGCCGATCGAAATTTGGAATCGGTCTGCGATGCCGAGTTCGGTGGTCGCGTGACGAAGCACGTCGACAAAGGTGGCCGTGTCGACGGTTTGACTGGGTAACGTAAACGCGCCGTATCCATCGAATGGCCCGAGGACGGCGTTGCCGAACGCCGCGCCGACATCGGGTGCGAACAGGTAATCTTGTCGCGAACGGAATGGAATCTTGTAGGGCAATCCGAGCGCGACACACTTCATTGCGGTCGTCGGTGTGGACGTCAGTCCGGCGTCACGTCCGGGGCCGAACAGGACGCCGGGGCGAAGACTGATGGTGGGGGTTCCGGTTTCGCCACAGAACAGCCGCGCCACGTTTTCACCGGCAAGCTTCCAAACGCCGTAGACGTTGACCGGTTCGGGCATCGCCAGCATCGGAACGCGGTCTTGTGGGTAGGCGGCGCGGGGCCCATAGACGGCGATGGAGCTGGCATAGACGAATCGTTCCAACGGTCGAGCGCAGGCCTTGATCGCTTCGATCAGGTGTTGCGTGCCGGCCAGGTTGATCTGCAACCCCAAATCACGATGGGCATTGCAGTCGGGGGTTTGCAGTGCCGCCAAGTGCACCACGTGCGTGACTTCGTTTGCGCACAGGATCTCCCCCATTCGCTTCGGATCGCTGACATCCGCCTGGACAAACATCATCCGATCGCGATCGACATCGTGGAACACGCGTTCGCTCCGCGCGGAACTGACGCTGCGGCTGCACACGATCAGTTCGGCATCGCAGTGGGCGATCAACCACTTGGCCGTTTCCGCGCCGATGCATCCGTATCCGCCGGTAATCAGAATGGTCTGTCGCGTCATGGAATCGCTCTCGTCCTCGGCCCGGGGTTCGGAGGTTTTTAGTTTAGCCTGTCACATCGGCTCGATGTTCTCGCTTGGGAGGCGTGTCTGTGTTGCGAACATTCGCGATGCAGCAAACACACTTCACCATCTTCGTACGGGAGTCGAATGCAATGTTGGTACAACGTTTTTTTTGGGTCGGTTTGATGCTGTGCACCGGCACGGTCGGTTGGTCACAGGATTTCGCCACAATCTATTTCGGTGATCCAGACATCGAAAAGCAAGTCGATGATTATCGAAAGGACAAAGGGGTTGTCGGGATGGGGCTGGCCGTCGTTCATGACGGCGAGATTGTTTACCTGCGAGGTTACGGCAAAGAAGACCGTGAAGCCGACATTTTCGTCGATCCGAAGGCGACGCGTTTCCGTTGGGCGTCGGTTTCAAAAACCTTGACGGGCGTGCTGGCGGTGATGGCCGACAACGACGGCATCGTCGACCTGGACACCAACGTCCCCTATTACTACCCGAGTTACAAGGTTCCGAGCAAGTATTACGTTGGCGGAAATCTGAATAACGGCCAGAGCGTGCCCTGGTTCCGTCGATTCATCACGATGCGACAACTGCTCAGCCATACCTCGGGGATTCAACACTACAGCAACGGACTGAAGCGACCCGAGCCACCTGCATCATTGGCGGCTGATAAGGATGTCAACACCGGAATGGAATGGGCGCTGAGCTATTGGGTCGACAACCCGCTGATCGATCTGCCGGGGAATCGCTGGTCTTACTCGACGCCGGCGTACAATTTGGCGGGCGTTGTACTAGAACAAAAAATGGGAGGCTCGTTCGATCAGTTGACGCAGATGCTGATCGCCCAGCCTGCCGGTATGACAACGCTTCGCCCCGACACGCTCTGGAATCCGGCTCCACGACGGGCGGTCGGCTACACGCTCAGCGGTGGCGTCGCGACGCGCGACAATCGAGACGACGACGTGTCATGGAAGCTGGCCGGCGGCGGGTTCATCTCCACCGTTGAGGACATGGGGCGTTACGCGGCCGCACTGTTGGGCGACGAGATTTTGAGCCCCGCGGAGAAATCAGACATGTGGTCGCCGCAGTCGCTCCGCAACGGAGACCTGACGAACTGGTCGCTAGGATGGCGAATTCGCCAGGGGACGGCGAGCGATTTGGATTTCAAAGTGGAACACGGCGGCTCCCAAACCAAGGCACGCTGCCATCTGTCGCTGTATCCCAATCGCGGGTTGGCGGTCGCGGTGATGACCAATTCCAGCACCAACTGTGACACGCGAGGTCTGGCAAGAGACATCGAAGAGATCGTGATCGACCGCCTCGATGCCGGGGATGCCCCGATCAAGAAAGGATACGATCACTTGGACATGATCGCCGAGCCGCTGTTTCCATCGATCGGTTTGTTTCGCAGCGTCACGACGACGTATCGGACGCTTTCTCGCTGAGACGCGCGGCGTCGAACATGCAGGCTGATCGATCGGGATCAGCCGTCTGTCGCGAGGCCGACGGGGCAACGCTGTGAAGCATTTTTTAGCGGTAGGGCGCGAGCCCTCCGGTGTTTCGGGAACGATGAGGGACCGGAGGGCTTGCGCCCTGCCGCTAACACCTCGTCAAACGCAGGGAGTAAATGCTTCACAGCGTTGCCGACGGGCGTTCCATCGCTCCGGGATACCCGACACCAGCGAGCATCCTCCGGAGGTCACTCGTATTCCACCGCAGCTTGGTTTTCGGGTAGGCGGTAGTGGACGAGGCGACGAGTCCTTGCCAAGATGCCGACTACAGGGGACTCGTCGCCTCGTCCACTACGTTGGCCAGGGGACTCGTCGCCTCGTCCACTACCCGAAAATTGAGCTGCGATAGACTCCTAGCGTCCCGCTCGCAGTTCGCTCGTCATGCGTTGAAACTCTTTCCGAATCGCTTCGTTGTTGAACTCGCGGAGCGAGGGGACTTTGAGTTTCATCAGTGTTTCAAAATCACGGCGTCCGGTGTTCATCAGCGCCGCGACGTCGCTGGAAAGTTTGACGGTGTCATAGGTGTTCATGGCGGTGGCCAGTTTCTTTTGAGCCAGCTTGTTTTCCTTTTCGATCAGTGCCGCGTTGCGTTTGAGGTATTCGATGTACAAGCTGGCGGTCTGGCGTGTCAGCTCGTTGGAGGCGATGTTCGACTCGAGGACGTCGCGGTCACCGCCGCTGACCTTGATCAGCGTTTGCGCCTGTTTGATGTTCTGTTCTGCTTGGGCGGAAAACTCGTTGAGTTTCGGGATGTGTTTTTCGTGGACGTCGCGGACGAACGTCTTTTGAATTCGATCCATCACGTGGATCATGACGACGTAGATCCCGTAGTACCGCTTCGACACATCCAACGCCTCGCCGCTTTCTTCGGTCAGTTCTTGAAGCTGCGCCGTGACGTGTTTGATGTTGTCGAAGACGACGGCCATCGTGACGATGTCATCGCCCGAGACCGAGGACAGCAACGATTCCACCCCCTCTTGATCGACTTCGACACCGATCTTCGAGAGTTCCTCGGCGAACGTCTTTTTCAGTTTGACCAGGATTGCTTTTTGGCGTTCGATCTCCTCTTCCTCCGAGGCGATGCTTTCATCGAGGGCTTCTTTGGAAAGCTCAAACGGGTTGACCTTGTCGAGCTGGCTTTGATCCTTGGCCCAGGACGCGGAGACCCGCTGGCGACGATAGTCGGCAATGTTGGTCTGGGACTGCGCGATGGCCTCGTTGGCCTCGCGAATCCGGCGGCGGTAGTCACTGACCTCCGAAATGCTCAGCGCCACGATCGCCTGGTCGAGCAGTTCGTTGATCTGAGCGGAGTTGGATTGTTTGTCCAGCTTGAAGGGGATCACCGAACTGTCGGGCAGCTCGGCATGTCGATCGACCAACTGTCGGGTCTCTTCCAAGGTCGGCAAGACGCGTTCGAAGAGATCGCCCAGGCGCTGGCGCAGCCGGCCGTCGCCGATCGTTTCCGAGACGATGGCGATCGCGGAGTCCCCCTCGGTGGAGCTTCCCTCGGCGGTTTCGACTTGGCTGGCAGTGGACGTGTCGGATCCGAACGTGCCGGCGAACGGATTTTTTTCGCAGCCACAGCATCCGATCAGAATTGCGGCAAGCGTCAAACTGGGGGGGAAGCTTCGCATGGGTATCCTTCAGGAGAGGTGGGTCGCGCCATGATTCATCTTAACGCCCGGATCTGCCCAGACAAAACCAAGGCCGGGTTTGGGCTGGAAATCGGGCGCACGCCGTCATTGTTTTGGAGCATCAGCGACTTTGGACGATACAATGATGGTTCGCCCGACGCGTGTCGAATCTTTGCCGATTGGATCGATGAATCAGCCAAACTGCGAGAAAAAACAGCAACATGTCCGGATGCTCCGGCAGCTGCAGCGGCAGACACCGTTCGCCACGATCGCGGTCCAGTTGATCGGTGGCGAAACGATCGTCATCGCCGACCCATGGCAGTTTATCGTCGACGCAGACCGCCTCTATGCGATCGTGCCCCCGTCCAAGCACGTCCGGTCGATCCCGCTGAGCGAGATTCATCGGATCGGACGACGACGCCCCGTTGCCGCGTTGCACGAGTGAATCGATGCCGATCACGACGGGTGGACCGGGCGCCGGACGCGCGCCGATCCGCACCTTTTCTGTGCCGTTGACGCACGGCCCAGAGCACGCCCTCACAACGGCGCTATCTCGGTTTCGCGTGCCGCTCGCTCGCAGCCGATGCATGATTTGGACAAAATGTCACAGCCGGCATCTGTCAGGGCGTGAAACTCCGATGATTTCACGTTCGCACCATTTACTTTGACACAATCGATTCAGCTGGCACCATTCGTGCACCTGCGAGTGTCCTTCCCCGTCTGAAGGACCTCTGCGATGCCCACTTCCATTGTTCAGCGATATCTCGCTTCGAAATCTGCGGAAACGTACTCCGGTGCTGACGAGTACGGGTTCGAACTGGCGATCCGTTCGGCGGGCGCATCGGTTTGCGGCGGACGCGATTACAACGAAGACCGATTTTATCGATCGGACCCGAGCCAGTTTTATCTGGTCGCTGATGGCATGGGCGGCCACCTGGGTGGTGCGATGGCCAGTCAGATTGCGATGGAAACCATTCCGATGGTTTGGCAGAGCAGGACCCGTCAAAACTCACTGTCCTACTCGGGGATCCAGTCCGTCTATCGGGAAGCCATTTCGTGTGCGACGCGGGAAATGTCGAGCGCGGTGAGTGATCATCCGGAATACGATCACATGGGCTGCACGTTGGCGGTCGCGTTCGTTTATTGCGGCCGGATGTACTACGGTCACGTCGGTGATTGTCGCGTCTATCTCCTGCATCGCAACACACTGACACGACTGACCAAAGATGAAACCCTGGTCCAAGGCTTGGTCGATGCGGGCTCCATCGATGCACGTCAGGCTCGGGTTCACCGCTGGCGTCACGTCGTCACCAACAGTGTCAGCGCGCAGGGATTGCAGCAACGCGCCCGTTTGCGTTCGGCGCAGATCAGCATAGGCGACCGCGTCATGCTGACGTCCGATGGGCTGACCGACGAACTGACGGATGACGAAATCGCACAAATCATGGCCCGCTGTTTTGACCCGCAGGAATGCGTCGATCAGTTGATCGGCGCGGCGTTGGAACGCAAAGCTCGCGACAACGTTTCCTGTGTCGTCTTTCAAACCTGACGCCGATACACGCCCCCGGCGACCCCGTCGCGTCACCATTTTCAATGGCAATGAAACCAACATGTTAATGAGCCAACCGCAACACCGTCTCGTCCAACTCGACGACGTCACACGCATTGCATTGATGGTCACGCCGCCCAACGTCGGCGCTCCGATCGACCAGGCTGGGGAGGCGGTTTCGACGATCCGCGAGATTCTGCGGCGACAATCGGTTCCGATGGCGTTGACGAAGCAAACCGTCTTTGTCCGCTCGGCCGATGACATCGCGACGTTTCAAGAGTTGTTCAAAGCGACCTACCGAGACCGGGTGCCGGCGACCAGTTTTGTGATTCAACCGCCCTGTGACGGTCAGGCGTTGGCGATCGAAGCCTGGGCCCTTGGCGGCGAAGGGGTTCAGGTTGATTTCCCGTTACCCGATCTGGTCACGGTGTCCTACGATGGACTCCGCTGGATCTACGTCGCCGGGATCACGTCTCCACCGCAGGCCGCCAGCGCGTACGAGGAATCGGCAGACTCGTTTCGTCGACTGGCCGAACGTTTGCAGCATGTCGATGCCAGCTTCAACGACGTTTGCCGGATCTGGTTGTACCAAGGCAGCATCACCGAACTGGAATCTCGTCCGACGGGAGAACCGATCGAACGGTATCGAGAACTCAACCGGGCTCGCGCCGAATTCTTTCAACGGCTCGAATCGGCCGGCCAGATCAACACGTCGCGCGACGGGCATCCGTTTTACCCGGCCAGTACGGGGATCGGAATGGCCGGCCCCGGTCTGACAGTCAGTTGCCTCGGACTGCAAACCGATCGTGAAGACGTTTCGTTGCATCCCCTGGAAAACCCGCGACAGACATCGGCCTTCGATTATGCGAGAAAGTTTTCACCCCGAAGCCCGCTCTTCTCGCGCGCCATGGCCGTCAAGATCGGCGACCACGTGACCACCTGGATCTCCGGCACCGCCAGTATCCTGGATTCGGAAAGCGTTCACCTGGGCGACGTCGAAAAGCAGACTGAACAGACGATCGACAACATCGAAAACTTGATCAGCGGAGCGAACTTTGAACATCATGGACTGCCGGGGCTGGCCGCCGAGTTGACGGATCTGGCCAAAGTCCGTGTGTATGTCAAACGTCCGCAGGACTACGAGACATGTCGGTCGATTTGCGAAGCCCGGTTTGGATCCGTGCCGGCGATCTACGCCGTGGCGGATGTGTGTCGGCCCGAACTGCTTGTCGAGATCGAAGGCGTCGCGTTTTCAGATGTTTCCCCCTCGTCCTAAATTGATTTCAACAGGCATGTGATGTCGAGTCGTCCCTTCGCCCCCCAGGACTTTGGCGTCCTTCGAGTACGGAACAACCGTTTTCGAAGACACCGAGAACCTTGGAGCCCGATGTGGATCCTGGCCTGTGCGGCGTCACTTTCGGTCACCCTGTTGTGCGGTTTGGTCTGGTGGTTGACCGTTCCCGATGTGGCCGACGATCCATCCCGGATCGCGACGCAACGGCCTGCCGTCGGTCCGGAACGTTCGGCTGCCGCGTTGCCGGGGCAGCCCGCGCCGGATCCGGCCCCACGCCGGCAGACGTCACCCAACGCGACCGGCCGATTGTTGGCCGGTGTCGACCCGAGATCCTCACAGCCTCGCCCGCTCGCCAACGCCGCGACGATGGTCACCGCCTCCGGGCTCGGCCGATCCGCTCCAGGCAACGTGCCCGATGTCCGCGACATCTACGAAAGCTCCCACCCGGTCCACGGCCACAATGCCGTCGACGACGATGTCTTTCGACAATTGATCGCGCTGAACATCAAACCCGCCAAACTCTGCTCGGACGAAGTCTTCCTGCGGCGACTCTATGTCGACGTGTTGGGAACCCTGCCCACGGTCCAAGAGGCCAAGTCGTTCTTGGACAACCACCAGGAGAACAAACGGCAAGCCCTGATCGATGAATTGCTTCAGCGACCTGAATTCGCCGATTATTGGGCGATGAAATGGTGCGACGTCCTGCGCGTCAAGGCGGAGTTTCCGATCAATCTGTGGCCCGGAGCGGCGCAGGCCTACCACCGCTGGATCCATTCGGCGATCAAGACCAACCTGCCCTATGACCGATTCGCACGCGAGTTGTTGACTGCGTCGGGAAGTAACTTTCGAACGCCCCAAGTCAATTTCTATCGGGCGCTTCAGAGCAAGGAACCCGAGGCGATCTCGCACGTCGTCGCGTTGACGTTTCTCGGCGAGCGATCCGAGGGTTGGCCCGAAACCCGACGCGCCGGCGTGGCACAATTCTTCAGCAAGGTCGGCTACAAACCGACCGGCGAATGGAAAGAAGAGATCGTGTTCTTTGATCGACGCCGCAACGGAGCCGATCCCAATCTAGCCGTCGACGCCGTCTACCCCAGCGGTGTATCGGTTCGCATTCCGCCGGATCAGGACCCTCGTCAGGTCTTTGCCGATTGGTTGACCGACCGCCGCAACCCCTGGTTCGCCCGCGCGGTCACCAATCGTATCTGGTACTGGTTGCTCGGCCGCGGCATCGTCGAGCCGCCCGACGACGTGCGGCAGGACAACCCGCCCGCCAACCTGCCACTGCTCAACACGCTCGCGCGGGAACTGGTCGCATCGGACTACGACATCAAGCACGTCTATCGCTTGATCCTCAACTCCAGTGCCTACCAACTCTCGTGCATTGCCGAATCCGATGACGATCGCGCGGCCGAGCACTTCGCCTATTACCCGACCCAACGACTCGACGCCGAGGTCTTGATTGACGCGATTTGCCAAATCACCGGCACGACCGAAACCTACATGAGCATCATCCCGGAACCCTTTACGTTCCTGCCCGATGGTCACCGCGCGATCGTGCTGCCCGATGGCAGCATCACCAGCAGCTTCCTGGAAATGTTCGGCCGCCCTGCGCGTGACACCGGTCTGTTGTCCGAACGCAACAACCGCCTGACGGCGTCGCAGGCGCTGCATCTGCTCAATTCCAATCACATCCGCAATAAGATCGAGCGTGGACCTGGAATCCAATCGTTGGTCCAACAGGGCCGCGATTCCTGGGACACCGCCGAGAGAATTTATTTGGCCATCCTGTCTCGAAGACCGACCGAAAATGAACTCAATACGGCTGCGGCGCTCTGTGACGATCCGCGTGGGGCGCGCGAGTTGGCTTGGGTCCTGATCAATAGTGATGAGTTTTTGTTCCGACATTGAAGCTGAGGCCACGACCGCAAGCTGGAAGCTTACGCCACGATCGCAAGCTGGAAGCTTACGCCACTTTTTACCTGTGAGAATGACGATGAGACCGAGACGACGAAACGATTGCGGGCGACTGAGCCGCCGACAGGTCGTGCACGGTGGCGCGATCAATGCCGCCGGTTTGATGATGGCGTCTCAGCTGATCTCCGCACACCGATGCGCCGCAGACACGGCTGCCGCGGGGGCAACGCCCTCGTCGGTCGACGTGGACTCGGCCGCCCGGCTGGATTCGGCCAAGGCCAAGGCGGTGATCCAAATCTGGTTGGCCGGCGGGCCGCCGCACACCGATACGTTTGATCCGAAGCCGGAATCGGGCAGCGACTACACCGGCCCGCTCAGCGGCACCAGTGCGACCAACGTCACCGGGATCCACATCGGGGAACTGTTGACCGAACTCAGCAAGGTGGCGGACAAATACGCGTTGATTCGCAGCATGACCCACGGCGTCAATGGACACGAAACCGCATCCTACTTGACTCAAACCGGTCGCATGCCGGGGCGGCTGGTCTATCCCGCCGCGGGCGCCGTCGTCACGGCCTTCAAAGGTTTCCCCGAACTGAAACCGGGTGAGAAAGAAAATTTGATCCCGCCGTACATCGTCCTGACCAGTCCCCAAGGTCGGTTCTCCGAAGCCGGGTTCATGGGAATCAAATACAAACCGTTTGCCACAGGTGGCGACCCGAACGCGGCGCGGTTCGCCGTGGAAGGCATCATTTCGCCCCATCTGTCCAAAGAGCAACAACTGGATCGACGGCGATTGCTTGGCGAAATGAACTCGCTCGGCAGTGCGATCCCCGGCCGTCCCAGTTTGTCGATGGCGGCCCAAGCCCGCCAACACGCCTACGACTTGATCGTCGGTGATGCCGGAAAGGTCTTTGATTTGAACACCGAACCGGATGAAATGCGGACGCGTTACGGCCGCACCAAGTTTGGACAATCGTGTTTGGCGGCGCGGCGATTGATCGAAAACGGTTGCAAATTTGTGACGATCAATCACGGCGGTTGGGACACACACAAAGATCATTTTCCGTCGATGCGTCGCAAGTTGCCTGAACTCGATCGCGGTCTGGGGACGCTGATCGCCGACCTGGACGACCGCGGCATGTTGGACAGCACCATTGTGTGGTGCATCGGTGAATTCGGACGCACGCCCAAGGTCGCTTCCGAATCGCCCTGGAATGGTGGTCGCCATCACTTCGGTTCGGTGTTCTCCTCGTTGGTTGCCGGGGGCGGATTTCAAGGTGGCCATGTCGTCGGGACGTCCGATGCACGCGGCGAAACCGTCCAGGACCGGCCGGTCTATCCCGGCGATCTGATCGGCACGATGTACGAATTACTGGGCATCGACCCCGAGGCCAGTTTGCCGCATCCGATGGGCGAATTTGTCCGCGCCACGCCCGGAGCGGACGAGGGCATGAAAAGCGGCGGACGACTCAAAGAAATCACCTAACAAACAAGTGCCGTAAGCTTCCGGCTTGCGATTCAGGCTCAACAGCAAGCAGGATGCTTAACCCACCTCATGATCGAGAGGCAACGATGAATCAACACCCGCTTCCACGGTCAGCGTTTTGCGCGGTGCTGTTGTTGTGCGCGGTAGCGTCTGCCCCGGCACTGGCGCAAAACCGCGGCAGAGCTCCGCATCTGGCGTACGTCTTTCCAGCCGGATGCGAACGTGGGATGACCTGTGAAGTCGTTGTCGGCGGACAGTACTTGAAGGACGCCAGCGAAGTCTACGTGTCCGGCGAGGGCGTCAAAGTAGAGATTCTCCGCTGGTACCGGCCACTGACTGCGGGTGAGTACAACAACCTGAACATGAAGTTTCGCGAGACGCGCGAACGGCTGATGGGACAAGCCGTTTTACGGGGCAGCAACAACAATCCGACCGACGAGGAGATCGCCGAGGCCGCCGGGATCACCGAAGAACAACTCCGCGAGATGGAGATCTATCGCAGGCGTGACCGCGATCCCAAACGTCAACCCAATGACCAACTCGAAGAAGAGGTCACGTTGCGGATCACCGCGTCGTTGGAAGCCGCGGTGGGAAAGCGGGAGTTGCGATTCCTGAGCGACAATGCGATCTCCAACCCGATCTGGTTCCATGTGGATCGCTGGATGGAGACGCGTGAGTCGGAGCCGAACGATCTGGTTGCCACGGAGGTGACGGGGCGTTTTCCGCTGGTGATCAACGGCCAGATCATGCCGGGGGACGTCGATCGATTTCGAATGGAAGCCAAGCAAGGCATGAAGCTGGTGGTTCACGTCGCCGCCCGTGAGGTGATCCCCTACCTCGCCGATGCCGTCCCCGGATGGTTTCAAGCGGTCGTACGGATGACGGACGAAGCCGGTGACGAAGTGAGTTTCGCCGATTCGTTTTATTACCGCCAAGATCCGTTGCTCTATTTTGAAGTTCCCCGGGACGGCCGTTACACGCTTGAAATCCGCGACGCACTGTTTCGTGGCCGCGAGGACTTTGTGTATCGAATCACGGTAGGTGAAATACCGTTTGTCACCAGCGTCTTTCCGCTCGGGGCACGCGTGGAATCGGAATCAACGATCCAATTGCGAGGCTGGAACCTGACCCGAACGGAGCAGAAGATCCGAACCATGTCGCGTCAACAGTATCGCCCCCAACGCTGGTACTCCTCCATCCAAGGCGATCACGCCGTGCGTTTTCCGTTGCAAATTGACCATTGGCCGGAAGTGATGGAGGAAGCGACCAACAACGATCGAGAAACCGCACAAGAGATCTCCACTCGCATGACGGTCAATGGTCGAATCGATGAACCGGGTGACGTGGACGTTTATCGGATCAACGCCACCGGTCGAATCATTGCCGAAATTCACGCGCGTCGTCTCGGTTCGCCACTCGATTCGATGTTGACGTTGACCGACGCCCAAGGAAACGAAGTCGCTTTCAATGACGACTACAAGGACCTGTCGCAAGCGATGCTGACCCATCACGCCGATTCGCACCTGGAGGCTTCGGTCGGCTCGCGATCGGACTACTACCTGACCGTCACCGACGCGCAAGGCAACGGCGGTCCCGATTTCGGGTATCGACTTCATCTCCGACCACCGCAAGCCGACTATGAGCTCCGCGTGGTGCCGTCCAGCATCATCGCCCGCGCCGGACAGGTCGTACCGATCAGCGTGTTCGCGCTGCGCAAAGACGGCTTCGACCAGGACATCGATCTAACCCTCGTTGATCCGCCGCCCGGATACCGTCTCGATGGCGGTATGATTCCTGGAACATCCGATCAAATTCGGATGACGCTGACCGTCCCTCAGAAGCCGACTGAGACAGCGATCACCCTGCAGATGGAAGGTTCCGCACCGAGGCGATTGCGGAGCCGATCCAAAATCGTGCGGCCGGCGATTCCCGCGGAGAATATGATGCAAGCGTTCATCTGGTACCACCTGGTTCCGGTGGAAAACTGGAACGTGATGGTCAGCGGACGCCCTGGGGCCGACATGCCGCTGAAGATCGCCATGCCCGAGGACGGGATTGAGCTGCCGCGTGACGGAGCGTTCTTGTTACGGGCCATGATCAATGCCCAACGGACGCCGGTCGATCAATTGTATGTCGAACTGTACGAAGCCCCCGAGGGAATCACCGCTTCGATCGTTCCGGATGCGGTCGGGGGCGCCGCGATCAAGCTTGAGGTGTCTGGTGAGAAGATTCAGCCGGGCGAGCGGGGGAACCTGTTGTTGAGCGTCTACAAGGAATTCACCCCCGAACCGACCGAAGCCGACCCTGCACCCAAACCCAGACGTACCGACTATGGCTTCCTGCCCGCGATGCCGTTCGAAGTGACGTCGCAACGGGCAAGCCGTTGACGCGGCGGGGTTGCGGTCGTTGCCGATCATCCCAACGCCCTCTGGATGACGTCCACCAAATCGTGCGGCTGGACCGGTTTGTGAAGAACCTCGGTCACGCCAAGCTCGGTTGCGGTTCTGACGACCTGCTTGTCCGCGTTCCCACTGATCACGATCACGGACAAATCAAGATGGTTCCTTCTCAGCTGTCGCAATAGATCCAGCCCGCCGATGCCCTGCAGTTGCACGTCCAAAAGCAGACAACCAGGCTGCAATTCGTCATAGTCGGCCAGGAAATCTTCGGCGGAGTCGAAGGGTTTGACCGTCATCCCGAACGCGGTCAGCAAGGCACAAACCGATCTGAGTGCCGACGGGTCATCATCGATCACGAAAACGGTGGGTGGGGCAACCATTTCAGCAAATCTCGTGCAGGGCGGGAAACGTGATGCAGAACTCGGCCCCGGCCGCGTCCGATCGGATCTCCAAGTGGCCTTCATGCGCCGCGACGATCGTTTGGCTGATCGCCAACCCCATCCCCAATCCTTGTTCTTTGGTCGTGTAAAACGGTTCTTTGAGTTGATCCACCATGTCAGAGGAGATGCCGGGACCGGAGTCTTTCACCGACACCGAAACGTCACCACCGAGTATTGCACTGCGGATCAGAACGTTGTTCTTGCCATTGACTTGTCCGTCCATCGCTTCAAATGCGTTGCGAATCAGATTCACGAGTACTTGTTGAATCTGGATCGCGTCGCCCATCACCGGTGGAAGGGCATCATCGAGTTCCAACGACACGGTGGCACCAAGACGTTTGGCTTCAAAGGAGAGGAGTTGGGTGGTGTCGCGAATCAATTCGTTCAGATCGATCGGGCTGTAGTCTGATTCTGTGTTGGCAACAAAGCCTCGCACCCGGCGGATGATTTCCCCGGCACGAACGGCCTGGTCGGCGATTTGTCCCATGACGGATTGAACCTTGTCCTCCCAGCCGGGCTCACGTCTTCGCGAGAGGTGTTCGCAGGCGGCCGCGTAGTTGGCGATTGCGTACAGGGGTTGATTGATTTCGTGTGCGATCCCGGCCACCATTTCCCCCATGGTGGACAGTCGTGAGACGTGAGCCAATTGTGTTTCGTTGTTTCGAAGTCGTTCTTCGGCGCGGCGTCGTTCACTGACATCTTTGACGACGGTGCTCACGCCCCGTACCCGACCGGAATCATCTTTGAGCGGGTGGTAGCTGGCGAGAAAGAACGACGATTGGCCGTGACCGTCAACCGGAGGCCGTTCGATTTCAATGCTGCGTTTGGCCTGGCCGGTCTCGATCACCTCACGATAAAGCGGTTCGATGCTGTCGGCGATGTCTGGCAAGACCTCGCGTAGTGGCCGGCCGAGATGCGCTTCCACGGGCCGTCCATTGATCTCGGCCAGGTAATCATTGATTCGGCGGTACCGCAGGTCGGTATCCATCATGCACAATCCGATCGGCGTCGTCCGATACAGATGCTCCAATTCGGACAACTTTTCTCGTACCAGCTTTTCGCTTTCGCCCAACTTCGCTTCGATCCGTTTCTGCTCGGTGATATCGTTGCAGCAACCGATGATGCCGATCGGGCGACCGTCATCGGCGTTCATCAACGACAGACGAAGCGAGACCAGGACCGCGCTGGCATCTTTGCGGCGCAATCGAATTTGCAGGTCGTCGGCGGAACGTTCCGTTCGCGGCGGCATGACCTGTTCTTTCCAGTCGACCACATGGTCGGAAAAGAACAGGAACTCGACGGAGCGGCCGACGGCTTCCTCGACCGAATATCCGAACAGCCGCGTCGCGGCACTGTTCCAGGTCTCGACATTTCCGTTCAGATCGGTCGAGATCACCGCATCATGGACATGGGCAAGAATCATCGCCTGTAAGCCCAGTGTTTGTTCGACGCTGTCGCGATCAACCACCATGCGATCGAGTGAACGGGCCAGCGCGGCGACTTCATCGCCACCGGTAATGCCGGTCCGCACCGTCAGGTTTCCCGCGCCGACCATCCGCGTCATTTGTTCCAATCGTTCCAAACGCTTGGCGATTCGGAAGTGAAAGAAGAGCCCCAGACCGATGGCGATCAGGCAACTCATCACTAAGGTCCCGAGTGCCTGGCGGGACACCGCGGTGGTGGCCCGTTGGATGGTCGGCCTGATGTCACGAAGTACGACGAACAGCCCCAAGTGATCGGGGCGGATCCGATCGGCCTTGGCGCCCAGCACGACCGGGTGGATGCCGACGATGGTGTGCCCGTCGCCGAACGGAACGGTGCTGCTGATCTGCGACATGCGGACACGTGCGAGGGCGCCGGGACCCAGGATCGGTGAATCTTGATAGTTTTGCGGCAAGGACTCGGCAAACCGATGACCGACATCGGCGCGTCGCATGGAGACGATGACGTCATCGTTTTCATCGATCAACACGGCAAACTTGACCTCGGGATCTGCACCCAGCGATGCGAGCGAATATTGCATCGTGGAGAGTTCATTGCGCCGCGCGGCCCGCTCCAATGACCCCGCCAATTGCGACATCGTCCGCCTCAAAACGATCACCGCCTCGCGATTGGTGCTGTGGACGATCTGCGAACGATTGGAGAACAGGGACCAACCGGTATGCGCCAACACCATCACCATCAGGCTCAGCGGCAACAGAATCCGCAACGGATATTGAATCGTCGAATCGATCTGCGAATCGAGCGGTCGTGTCGGAGCCGATCGATCGTTCATCGCGCCGACACCTCCATCAACGGCTCGGCCGAAATGCAATCGGAAAGAACCACCTCCTTTCCCAGCAACGCGTTATCGACCATCACCTTGGATAAGCGATGCGAGTTTTCTTCTAACGGAGAGGGTTGCCCAGCGAGTAGCGACAGGTTTTGCTGTAAGTTCGGCGCGTGCAAACCCTTTTGGCTCTGCCTGATCTGCTCGGGTGTCAGCTTGATCCTCAGTGACACGCGGCGGAGTGCTTCGTCGGGGTTTTCTCGGAGGTACTCGAGTGCCTTGAACCACCCGCGCAGGGCCGTGACGAGGTGCGATTGATGTTGCTCCCATGCGTCGGCTCGGACGACCAGGACATCGACGATTTCATTCGGCATATCGGTGCTGTCAAACAATTGGATCGCTCCGGCAGCCAGCAGTCGGCTGCGGACGGGGTCAAACGTCACGACCGCGTCGATCTTTTGCGATAGAAATGTTTGTTCGTGTTCGTCCGCTTCCACCGACACAATGGTCACGTCCTGGACGGAGAGGTCAACCTTTTGCAGGGCACGCGTCAGCACGAATGCGCCCAAGGCGGAGTTCTCCACCCCGACCTTGCGCCCACGGAGATCGGCCAAATCCTGCACGTCGCCCTGGGCAAGAATCGCGTCGCCGCCTTGTGAGATGTCCATGACCAGCACCACACGCAGGTCCAGACCGCGCTCTCTCAATAACAAGACTTCATCCATCGTCAATGCGGCAGCCTGGATCGTATTGTCACGAAATTGGCGAATCACTTGACTCGAGGACGCGCACTCGACCAATCGAACAGAGTTCTCATCAAAATGACCGAGATCACGCGCCAGAAAAAGGGGTTCGTAGCCAAGCCACAAATTCGTGCCCAACAATAAAGGCGTTTCCGTTTCGCGTTTCCCGCTCCAATTTTCCAGCGTTTCGATTGCTAAGACGGCGAAAACACCCGCGATCACCACCAACGCAACCGATAGACGCTTCCTTCGCATCGATGCTGTCCTCCGGCACGGGGTAGGTGTGGTCCGTTCTTGTCGGGCTAAATCGCCACCACAGTTTATCCGAATTTGCCGATCCCGTCTCAGGTGTTTCCATCAACCTCGCGACATGATTCACAGTGGGACGGTTGATTGAATCGATGTTCCCGCTCGTTGCTAACTCGTCGAAAACGCGATCCGCGGGGTCGGGGCGGGAACACGTTCGCGGTGCAGCCGCACTATTGGGGAAATGCCGCCGGCTCGGTGTCCTGATAGCCTTCGCCGTCAAGCGATTCCATGAACTTGACCAATTGGTTGACTTGGGCATCGGTAAAGTCCAATTGCTCGGCAAACCGCCGATCGATTTTACGGTCCAAGTAGGGATTGGGGGTTCCGCCCTTGCTGTAGAACTTGACGACCTCCTCCAGTGTTTTCATGGAGCCGTCGTGCATGTAGGGGGCGCGTTTGCTGACATCTCGGAGCGAAGGTGTTTTGAAGGCACCTTTATCTTTTTCGTCCTCGGTCACCGCGTAACGACCTTCATCGGCAAAGGTCTGGGTTTTTTCGTCCCAGCCCACGCCCAGGTTGTGGAAATCACTGTCGGTCAGGTTGGGGCCCTTGTGGCAGTTGTTACAAAACCCGTTACCGAAGAACAGCGTGCGACCCTTTTTGGCGTCTTCGGAGAGCGCCGACTTGTCACCGGCGACGTAGCGATCCCAGGCGGAATTGCCGCTCATTCGAGTCCGCTCGTAGTCCGCAATCGCCTTGGTGATTCTTTCGATCGTCACCTCCGGAGTGCCGAACGATTCTTCGAAGTATTTTGCATAACCCGGGATCGCCGCGATCTTGCCGACAACGACGCTGTGGTCCTTCTGTCCCATTTCGATCGGATTGGTCATCGGACCGCCGGCCTGCTCATCGAGTGACGCCGCCCGTCCATCCCAGAAAAAATGGGGAAGCGTGGCCCACGCCTGGTTGGTGAACGAAGGCGCCTTGCGGCCCCCTTTCTGGCCGCCGATCCCTGTCGAAACCGGAGTCGTTTCGGAGAAGGCGTTTTCCGGTTTGTGGCAGGTCGCGCACGACACCGTGTTGTCGGCCGAAAGTCGTTTGTCAAAAAACAACCAGCGGCCGAGTCGAACGGTTTCGGGAGTCGGCGGGTCGTCCAAGTCCAACAGCGTCGCGGGAAGATTTTTTTCACCGCCGATCCCCAGCGGAGGATCAGGAATCGGTATCAGCGGATTGGCGGCTTCCAAATCAACCGCTTCGACGGCATGCCCGTCATAACCAGCCATCCAACCTCCGATCAAAAGGACCATGGCCAACCCGACGTTGTTCAATCCCAGCGGTTTCATCGTAATGCTCCTCGCGGCAAGTGGTGAATCTCTGGCAGTATACCCAAAACCGCTCGGTTGATTCTGAAACCGCTGCCCGCCGCCGGACGTCAGTTCACCTTTCCGCTTCGCCCGTCATCGGGACGAACATCACGGGGGCCACGTTTCGACGAACCACCTCTCCGTCGCTTTGTTTCTCAATCAGGATCAGTGATTGAACCCGATCGCCGACCGGGATCACCATTTTGCCGCCGGGGGCGAGTTGGTCGATCAACGCTGGTGGCACATGATCAGGGGCTGCGGCGACAACAATTGCGTCGAACGGAGCTTCGTTCGGCAACCCGGCGTAGCCGTCACCGTGGCGGACACGGATGTTCTTGTACCCGAGCATTTTCAATCGCACCTCTGCAGCCTTGGCCAACGATTCGACGATCTCGATGCTGTCGACATGCTGGACCAATTCCGCCAACACGGCCGCTTGATATCCCGACCCGGTCCCGACATCCAGCACTCGATCGTCAGCCTGCAGATCAACCAACTCGGTCATCAAGCCGACGATGTAAGGCTGGGAAATGGTTTGTCCGTTGCCGATCGGAAGCGGCGAGTCATGATAGGCCCGGTCTTGCAATCGCTTCGGGACGAATTGATGACGAGGGACGCGTCGAATCGCATCGAGCACACGTTCATTCTTGATACCACGGCCAGCAAGTTGCCTGGCCACCATTTGACGACGCAGCAACGCAAAGGAATCGTCCTGCTTCTTTCGATCGGTGCTGGTCGGGTCGCTTGGCACTGTCGTTTCCGAGGGGCGACCACATCCAGTCGTGATCGTCAGTAGAATAATCCAGATGCCGGATACAATTTTCCGGCTCGATCCCATGGTCGATCTCATCAGTAACGGTGAACCTTACGACGCATCCGTCGGGCAGAATTGGATCGTCATTCCAAACTCGCCACGCCGCCGATTCCACGGCGGCGAATTGAGTCGGATTTCAGAAACATTGCTGCGGCCGGTGCGGCATTACCCGAGGTAACTCCTCAACATCCACACGGTTTTCTCATGGACTTGAATGCGAGCGATCATCAGGTCCTCGGATTCGGAATCGCTTGCTTCGCCGGCGATGTCACGCGCCTTCTTCAGATCGCCGAGCAATTTTTCGTTGGCCTCGATCAGATGCTTGACCATCTGATCGGCCGTCGCGTCTTCGGCGATCTCGGGAATGCCCGCCATATTCGCCAGATTGGTCAGGCCGCCGGGAGCCAGGGCGCCTTTGGCACGAATCCGTTCGGCGATCTCATCCACCGCGGCAAACAATTCGGTGTACTGAAGCTCGAACGCGTTGTGCAGCGAAAAGAAGCCGGGACCGCGGACATTCCAATGACAAAGGTGTGTTTGACCAATCAACGCGTACGAATCGGCAACGACCTGTCGCAACGCATCAACAACAGAAGAACTCATTTGGGTTTCCTTCACGAAAAACTGGTAAAGACGTCTGCATTATAGTGCCCTGCCAAGCCACACGGCGAACCCACAACGCGCAACGCGATCCGAACCCATCCGTCGTGGTGGTCTCACAGCGACGATCGGTCGACCGTTCCCTCGCTGCGATCGACCCCATAGGCACCCAGTAAAGTAGTAACGCTCCCGTGTGCGGGAGGGGCGAGCGTAGCGAGACATCTGAGCTCTGAGCAAGTGGCTTGTTTTCGGATTTCAGGAATTTTCGAGGTAGGGGACGATACCGGGTAATCGGCGTTTGAGAGTTTCAATGTATCGACCACAGTCGAACGGGATGCGGGTCTGCCAGACGCGGTAGAGAATCCGGATCCAACTACGTGCGAGCTTGCGTAGCACCGCGTGGTGTTTCATTCCTTGGGCTCGTAACATTTGGTAGCGAGCTTTGGTCCACGGACACCATGTCCGGGCTGCGGCTGCAAACTCATGAAAGGTTTGGCGAAGGTATTTCGGGCAGGCATAGCGCCGTTGAACATGACGCTGCTTTCCGCTTTGACGCGTGATGGGTGCGATTCCGCTAAAGGAAGCCAGTTCATCGGCATCGGACCAGCGATCACGCTGCGAACCGAACGCACACAGAAGTCGAGGCGCAAGTGCTGGGCCGGCTCCTCGGAGCGAGGAGAACAGGTGGGCATCGCCGTGAGCCTTGAACGACTCGCTAATCTGTTGGTCGAACTGCTCAATCGTTTTGATGGATCCTTCGATTTGCTGAGCCAAATGCTTAACCGTCATGGACATGGGAGTGATCAGGGCAGAGTCATCGCAGAGCAACGGCGAGCTACGAATGGCATCGAGGGCTTCTTCTTGCCGCTCCTCATTTCGGACTCCGTGTTCTCGCAGAACCCGAACAATCAACCGACGATCAGCACGACGGAGTTGCCTGGGATCAGGCCACCGCTTGAGTACAGCCAGTAGCAAATCCAGCTGGTGGGATTTGCCGAACAGCTCCAAAACTACAGGAAAATACTGTTTAAGTACGCTGATAAGCTGCTGACGCAGTTTTGTTTGGCTGCCTACGATGAAGCGTCTTTGCTCGCAAAGCCGGTTCAGCAATCGCGTCTGCTCATCATCAGGCAGCCATGCCTTAAGGGTCTCGATTCGTTCGCGAAGAAGCCTGGCCAGATACATCGCGTCGGTAGGATCACTTTTGCCATCGCCACCCGGATAGCTTTCTCGATAGCGAGAGAGTTGTTTAGGGTTAATCGGGTAGAGAACGATGTTCTGACGGAACATCAAGGCATGGATCAGGGGGCCCTTGGACTGTTCGAGCATGATCGCGATTTTCCCGCCCTTGGCTTTCTCAGTCATCTTGGCGATCCATTGGTTGATCGCTTCGGGGGTGTGGGGCAGTTCCATCGCCGATTCTCTGCCTTGAGAATCAATGATGTGGCAGTCATGTTTCTGATCAGCCCAATCGATTCCAACAAAAAGCGCGATGGATTGGTTGAGTGTGGGTGAATTGTCGTTCATGCTGTAGTCTCACCGAGTTGAAAGGCTTGTGTGATTGGTAGTCCAGCCTCACCCACTTCGGAAACCTTATAGAGAGCCCGCTAAGCTACATCTGAGTGATCCGTTTTGGGATGAAGCGAGCGGTGTGCTCGGAAGTCTCGCTAAGCCGTCATGCGGCTGGGGAGGGGATCCGTAGCACTCCGCTGGCTACCGCTTCAAATAATAATCAGCGCGGCGTTGAGAATCCGCCATGCCAAAGCTGCGCTGCGGAAAGGGCTGCGCGATGGCAAGGACGCTCAACGCCGAACACTGAGGAGATGCTATAAGGGAGGGCTTCCGTGGCCCCGCACCCACCGATGCCCTGCCAGGGAGGGTGATTCAGGTTTCGATAGCCATGCTGAGCCGCTATCGTCGCTCAGTTCGGTGTCGAATCGTCAACAACAGCCGAATCGCTGACGCCTGTGATGTCTTGCAAGGCGGGGAATTTTGAACGCCACCGCCGTGCCGCTTCGAGATCGATTTCGGTGATGATGACTTGCTCTTGGTCAGAGGCTTCGAAGAGCGGGGTTCCCATGTGATCGAAGGCGCAGCTTCGGCCGTCGAACTTCAGCTTCGGTTCTTCGCCACAGCGATTGACTCCCACGACGGGCGCCAAATTCTCAATCGCCCGGGCTTGCAGCAGCCGCACCCAGTGCTCGCTGCGGACGGCCGGCCAGCAGGCGATCACGGTGATCAGTTCTGCGCCGCGGAGGATCGCCGGCCGAAAGATTTCGGGGAAGCGGAGGTCGTAGCAGATGAAGGGGGTGATCTTGACGCCCTGCCATTGAAACACGACCGGAGACGTGCCGGCGGTGTAATGGTTTGCTTCACCGGTAATCGAAAACGGATGCATTTTCTGATAGCGTGCCAACTGCGTCCCGTCGGGGGCGTAGACGACGCATTGATTACTCGAGCGACCATCGCTGACGGGGCTCGCCACGCCGCCCATCATGGCGACATCGTACTGTCGCGCCAGATCTCGCAGCAACGCTTCGCCTTCGCGGGCTTCGCTTTGGGCGGTCACGTCCACGTTCATGCTGAATCCCGTTTCAAACATCTCAGGGACGATCACCAGCGTGCCGGGCTGGATCGCGGCGGCGGAGAGCAAGTCGCGGAGGCGCTGGTGATTGGCGGCTTTGTCTTCCCAAGCCATGTTCAATTGGACGGCGGCAATCTGCATCGTTGGTAACCGGTTCAGGAAAGGAGTGTGGCGAGACCGTCGCGGAGGCGCCCCACGCCTTCGCTGACCGATTGCGGATCGAGTGCCCCATACGAAAGACGCAGGGTGCAGCTTTTCGACTCACCAAATGCACTGCCCGGCAACACGGCGACCCCGAATTGTCGAATCAGTGTTTCTACCAGTTCCATGTCGGACTGGTCGGTCTGCAATTGGAACAAGACATAGAACGCGCCCTGGGGAACGGCGAACTGAACTCGGTCGCCCAGCTCGGACAATGTTTCCAGCGTCGCATCGCGGACAGCGGTCAACCCGGTGATTTGCTTTCGACACCACTGCGAGCCGACTTGAAGCGCCGCTTCGGCGGCAACCTGGCAGATGATCGGGGGGCAGATCAAATTGGTGTCTTGGATCTTTTTGATTCCCACCAGCAGATGATTGGGGACGACCGAGTAGCCGATTCGCCAGCCCGCCATCCCATAGGCCTTGGAAAGCGAGAACAGCGAGATCGTGTGTTCGCTCGCGCCGATGGCCGAACCGGGCGAATAGTGTCGCACCCCGTCGTGAGTGAAGTACTCGTAGGCCTCGTCAGAAAGATGGTACAGCCCGCGGGCGGCACACATCAGGTTGATCTCCGCGAGAGCGTCTTTTGAATAAACCGCCCCCGTCGGATTGTTCGGCGAAACTGTGACAACGGCTTTGGTGCGTGGTGTGATCGCCTGCGTGATGGCATCGATGTCGGGTTGGTTTTCGCGATCGGTCGGAACGACGACGGGGCGGCAACCGGCGATCTCGATCGCCATGTGATGATTGAAGTAATACGGGCTCAACAAGATGATCTCATCACCGATCTCGGCGATCGCCAGGACGGCATTGAGGAATCCCATGTTGGAACCGGCCGTGCAGACGACCGACGATTGATCGGCGATCGGATCGATCTCGTTTTCGGCGATCAGTTTCTTTTCGATCGCTTCGATCAGCGGGTCATTCCCGGCGACCGGCCCGTAACGATCCAATCCGCGACCGGGCTGGGCGGATTCGGCGACCGCCCGAAACACTTCCTGCGGCGGCGGGTAGTGCACCACGCCCTGGCCCAGCGAAATGGTTCCGGGATGTTCGCTCGTCCATCGTCCCACGATCGGAATGACGGGGTCTTGTACCTGTTGAATTCGATTGGCGATCACGGCAGCTCAAGTCCTGAGTACGATCAATCCTTATCCGCTCGAAGCACCGAGACGAAGGCTTTTTGGGGAATGTTGACGCTGCCGAATTGCTTCATCTTCGCCTTGCCCTTCTTCTGCTTTTCGAGCAATTTCTTTTTGCGAGTCACGTCGCCGCCGTACAGTTTTGCGGTCACATCTTTTCGATACGGCTGGATCGTCGCTCGGGCGATGATCGTACCGCCGATCGCGCCTTGGATGGGGATCTTGAATTGGTGGCGTGGGATTGCTTCGGCAAGCTGCTCGCAATAATGCAGAGCGCGTGCTCGCGCCTTGTCGCGGTGAACCAGGTAGGCCAGCGCGTCGATCGGTTCTTTGTTGACCAGGATATCGACTTTCACGACATCGGTCTTTCGATACTCGATCTGTTCATAGTCAAACGATCCGTAGCCCCGCGTGATCATCTTGAGTTTGCCGTAGAAGTCGAACAGGACCTCGCCGAGCGGCATCTCGCTGGACACTTCGATTCGCCCCGCCGAGAGATAATTCATCGTCTGGCTTTCCGAGCGATGTTCTCGACACAATTCCATCACCGGTCCGACGAACTCTTCCGGGGTCAGGATCGATGCCTTGATGTAGGGTTCGGTTGCCGAATCGATAAGGCTCGGGTCGGGCCAATAAGACGGATTGTCGACGTCGATGGTCGATCCGTCTTTGAGCGTCAGGTTGTATTTGACCGACGGTGCGGAGATGACCAGGCCGATGTCAAATTCACGCTGCAAACGCTCTTGGATCACATCCAAGTGAAGCAGCCCGAGAAAGCCACAGCGGAATCCAAACCCGAGTGCGGCCGAGGAGTCTTTTTCGAAGGTCAGCGCCGCATCGTTGATCGCCAGTTTGTCGAGCGCTTTGGTTAAATCCTGGTACTCATCGGTGCTCATCGGATAGACCGACGAAAAGACGACGGGTTTGGCCGGTTGGTAGCCCGGGATGGGTTCGCCGGCGGGACGATCGAGCAGCGTGATGGTATCGCCGATCTCGATGTCTTGAACACTCTTCACGCCGGCGACGATGTAGCCGACTTCGCCGGCGGAAAGCTGTTTGCGGGGATTCAGTTTGAACTGGTTGTATCCCAGTTCGTCGACTTTGTAGTCACGACCCCCGTGCATGAAGTGAATCGTCTGTCCCGATTTCAACGTCCCGTCCATCACGCGGCACTGCAAGATGACTCCGCGGTACTTGTCGAAATGGGCGTCAAAGACCAACGCTTTCAGCGGCGCGTCGGGGTCACCCTTGGGCGGCGGAAGATGCTCGACGATACCCGCCAAGACGTCATCGATGCCTTGGCCGGTCTTGGCCGACACCGGGATCGCCGCAAACGGATCGAGCCCCAAGTCGGCGTCGATCTCCTCGCGGACGCGGTCGACATCCGCCGCCGGCAGATCGATCTTGTTGATCACCGGCAGCAGTTCCAGATCGTATTCCATGGCCAGATAAAGGTTGGCCACCGTTTGCGCTTCGACGCCCTGCGACGCATCGACGACCATCAATGCCCCCTCGCAAGCCATCAACGATCGCCGGACCTCATGTGAAAAATCCACGTGGCCGGGCGTGTCGATCAGGTTCAGCTGATACTCCTGACCGTCCGGCGCGATGTAGGCGAGTGTGATCGTGTTGCTCTTGATCGTGATGCCACGTTCCCGCTCGATATCCATCGAGTCCAGCATCTGGTCGTGGAACTCACGCTGGGTGACGCCGCCGCAAGCCTGGATCAAGCGGTCGGCCAAAGTCGACTTTCCGTGATCGATATGGGCGATGATGCAGAAGTTCCGAATTTGTTTCATGCGCCGGGGTCTTGCGACAAAGAAGCGAGAGTAACGTTCACGCTTTAGATCCTAGTGGATCGGGGCGACAACCAACAGGGATTCGACGCCGGGGTTGCCGTGGATGAAGTTAGCGGACCGGCGCGAGCTGCCTGTCGATTTAAGCCCCACGCGTCAGTTCGTCTTGATCCAATCGACCGTCCAGTGACGATCGCTGGTCATCCGGACCGCTTCGGAGGGGACACCAAAACCGGCCAGAATGTCCACGGCCTCGTCGACGGTCAACGCCGCGTGCAGGGATTGTCGCAGCAATTGCCGGCCGTAGTCGGATTCCCCGGCCGCGTGCAGATCGACCAACCCCTCGACCTCGGCTTCGCTGGCCGGTCGGGCAAGATCACGTAGAAACAAACGTCCACCCGGTGCCAGGATGCGGATCGCCTGGGCTATCACCCGCTCCGGTTCGGCGACGTGGTGCAGCATCGTGTTGGAAATCACGGTGTCGGCGGCATCGTCTTGGAACCCGTCGAGCACCTTGCAATCGGCGTGTTCCAAGAACACCCGTCCGGTGACCGAGCCGAGTTCGATCTCGATCCGGGCGGCTTCCAGCATTTCGACCGAACAATCGACCCCCAGAACCTCAATTTCACTGAGACGCTGGCACAGTAAAACGGGGATGGCCGCCGTCCCACAGCCCAAATCGACGACTTTGGGGCCGACCGTACCCCCGCCGATCAAATCGTCGACAAAGGCGCCGTTGACACCCTCGTGATCCATTTGCTGGTACTCTTGAACCTCCGATTCGTCATCCATGGGCTCTGGTTCGAGTGTTCGAACCAGGGACGGCCGTCCGGGCTGCTGGGGGGTGTTCAACGTGTCTCCTCGCGCGGAAAAACTGCATTTTGAGGGTAAAGTTACGTGACTTTACGCGTTGCATAAGGTTACAGAAATTACCCTGCCGTAAAAATCCGTGTAACAGTCACCATTTTCGCTGGTTCATGGACTACAACGATCGTTGTCGCGAAACCGCCTAGACCGATTTCACGGGATAACTAGCCTAGGGCGGCGAAGGGGATTGTGCCTGCGGGGATTGTGCCTGGCTGGCTCGCCCCGCTCGATCGATCGACTGAAGTAACCAAGAGTAGACAACCTGGACCAAGGCGCCACGGGATGGGCGCCGTCGACAACACGTATTCCGCCACATCGCCGCTCATGGACGAGGACGCTGTGACACGAGCTTGGACCCTGCTGTGCTAGCCGCGCTGATCAACCGCTTGCAGTCACGAAACTCCATCCTTCGGGATGGTGATTCGTTGCTGCTGACTCGAACGGAATTCAATCGGGAAGTGGCGCGCGAACGCATCCGTGCGACGCGACGATCGATTCCGTTTTGCATTGTCACCATCGACGTTGCGGGCGGACGGCAACTGCAAGTGCGTCGGCGGGCTTTGATTCGCATCTTGCACCGAAACGTTCGCCTGACCGACCAGAAAGCCGAACTGGGAAACAATCGATTTGCCGTCTTGCTGGTCGATACACCCGAAATGGGCGGGCGATCCGTTTTGGATCGACTTGCCAGCTTATGCGAGACGCGGAAGATCGATGCGACGCTTTCATTGCGCGTGCATGATCCCGAAGGCTTTGACCCCGATCGCGATGTCGACCTGCCCAGCGGCGCCGGCAAACGACGCCGCGATGATGCCCCGGAATCCAGCTGGCTGCGTGTCGATCGAAGCTCGAGCGACGCACTCGGACTGGCCGTCCAGCAGCGTCCCGCCATCATCGCTGAGACGCCACGCTCCCCAGAGGTCACTTCTCGCGACGAGGACGCAATGGCAACGGCAACGGCAACCGGTACGGCACGCAGTTTGGCGCACACTCCGAAGCACAGCTCCAATCACAGCGCCTTTGTGACCTGCGAAGCTCTCCTCAGCGATCGACCGCTGACGCGGCGTTTGACCAAGCGTGCGATTGATCTTGCCGGGGCATCGATCGGCTTGGTCCTGGTCAGCCCGGTGTTGGTCGTGGCAGGCCTGGCGGTCAAGCTGACCAGTCCCGGACCGGCATTTTTCAAACAGACCCGTGAGGGAATGGGGGGAAAGCCGTTTACGATTTACAAAATGCGAACGATGGTGGTGGACGCCGAGAGCAAACAATCGGCGCTTCGTCAGAAAAGCCACCGTGACGGGCCGGCGTTTAAGATCAAGCACGATCCTCGCGTCACACCGATCGGGCACCTGTTGAGAAAGACGTGCATCGACGAGTTGCCCCAGTTCATCAACGTGCTGCGCGGTGACATGTCGCTCGTCGGACCGCGGCCACTGCCCTGGCATGAAAGTCGCGCCTGCAATCACTGGCAACGCCGCCGTTTAGACGTGCCGCCGGGCATGACGTGTTATTGGCAAGTCGACAAGGCCGCGGCGGAGACGTTCGATGACTGGATGCGGATGGACTTGCAGTACGTCGACCGCAACGATCTGTGGCGCGACCTGCGGCTGATCGCTCGCACCGCGTTGGTGCCATTGACCGGACGCGGGGGTGAATAGCTCCATCGGTACCGCGGCGCGATGAGGCGCTCGAGCGGAAAACACGCATGAACGCATCTGTTAAAAAAGACGCACGCCCCCCGGCCAGCCTATCGGTCGACTTCGACAACAAGTGGGCCTACCTCCGTGCCGCCGGCCGCCAAGACTGGGAATCGGCGTCCAGCTACCTGCCGATGGCCGCCGAGCGGATGGTGAGCCTGCTCGGCGAACTCGAGTTGCCGGTGACCGTGTTTGTTGTCGGCCGCGACCTGGGCTGTGAGCGCGACACCGAGGCAATCGATTCGTTCAAGACACTGGAATCGGTGGAGTTCGCGAATCACTCGATGAATCATCTGCCGTGGATGCACACCATGGATCGTGAAGAAATCTTCGCGGAAATCGCTGGAACGCATCAGGCCATCGCGTCCTCGCTCGGTGTCCAGCCACGGGGGTTTCGTGGACCAGGATTCTCGTGTCCCGAGGAAGTCCTCCGCGTGTTGGCGAAGCTGGATTACGCCTACGACGCTTCCGTTTTCCCGACATCGGTCGCGCCGATCGCCCGAGCCGTCTTCCTGGCCCGAACCAAGCTCAAGGGAGAGCAAAAAGAAAAAGCCAAGCAGCTCTATGGCGGATTCGCCGCGATGCGGAATCCGAATCGCCCCTTCTGTCGCACGGTCGAAGCGAGTCGGTTGTGGGAGATTCCGGTGACGGTGATGCCGTTGACCCGCACGCCGATTCACTTCAGCTACTTCCTGTTCTTGGCCGGCGTTTCGAAGCTGGCGGCCAAATCCTACCTCCGCAGCGCGTTGCGGTTGTGCCGATGGACAGGCACGACGCCTTCGTTGTTGCTGCATCCACCCGATGTTCTGGGCTGTGAAGACGATCCCGACATGGCCTACTTCCCCGGAATGAAAATGCCACGGGCGGAAAAGCTCAAACTGGTTCGTTGGGCACTGCAACGCTACGGTCGAACCTTCAACGTGCAAACCATGATCCAACAAGTGCGCTCGCTCAACGCCGAGGCGGAAGCGTGTCGCACACGAATGGCACCAGCGTAAGCGTTGGTGTGAAGGCTTTAGCTGCCCACTGTCGCTGCGTCGCAGCGACCGGGAATCGCCTAAAGGCTAGACACCAACGTCCTCACTAAAAGGTGCCGGACACCTATTTCCAACCCATCCTGAATCAAATTGATCGACCTCGGAAAGCGAAACGTTCTCGGCATCGGTGTCAACGCGATCGATTATGAATCGGCCGTTGCCAGGGTGATCGATGCGGCCATGGGCCGGCAAGCGATGTCGGTCACCGCGCTGGCGGTGCACGGTGTGATGACGGGGGTGACCGATCCCGAACATCAATATCGGCTCAATCAATTTGATCTGGTCTGCCCCGACGGCCAGCCGGTTCGTTGGGCGTTGAATCTGTTGCACGACTGCAAGCTGGACGACCGGGTGTACGGCCCTGATTTGACGCTCAAGCTTTGTCAGGCGGCCGCGCAACAATCCGTTCCGGTGTTTCTGTTCGGGTCGACCGACGAAGTCCTGGCACGGTTTTCTGACTCGCTGTGCCGGCAGTTTCCCGAGCTGCGGATCGCCGGCACACGCAGCAGTCGTTTTCGAACGTTGTCGCAACTCGAACGCGACGAGTTGGCCGAGGAAATTAATTCCAGCGGCGCGGGGATCTGCTTCGTCGGACTGGGCTGCCCCAGGCAGGAGGTGTTCGCCTATGAAATGCGTGATCGCCTGAGCATGCCGCTGGTTGCCGTCGGGGCCGCGTTTGCTTTCCACGCCGGCATGTTGGCCCAGGCGCCGCCGTGGATGCAACGCCACGGTCTGGAATGGCTGTTTCGACTGGCGCACGAACCGAAGCGATTGTTCAAACGCTATCTGACGACCAACCCGGCATTCTTGTCGCGACTTGCACTCCAGAAGCTCGGGCTGATCCACCGTCATCGAGATCAAGGGCGGCCGCCGCAGCACGACTTGCTTTTCGGCTGAAGGGCCCGTGGGCTGACGTCGATCGATTGATAGAATCTAGCGGCCCCGACGTCCGAATCCGATTACCCCCGCTGACCATGAACGATTCCTTTGATCCCTTCAGCGATGTCGCATCGTTGCAACTGGCCGTGACCGATTCCTTTTGCGAATTGGCCGAGCAAACGGTCAAGCAGAACGGCGTCTTTCGCGTTTCCCTGTCGGGCGGCTCTACCCCGCGCCGCGTCTATGAAATGCTGAGCGAGCGTCAGCTTCCTTGGGATCAAATCCATTGGTTTTGGGGAGACGAACGCAATGTGCCGCACGATCATGCCGACAGCAATTTCCGTATGGTGCACACCGCATTGCTGAGTAAGGTGGACATCCCGGCGGCGAACATTCATGCCGTCCCGGTGAATGTCGATGCACCGGCCGAAGCAGCCGAACAGTACGAGCAAACGCTTCGTGACCACTTCGACGAGCCGTTTCCGGCTTGGGATCTGATGCTGTTGGGCATGGGCGATGACGCCCACACCGCGTCTTTGTTTCCCGACACGCTGGCGCTGGGCGAACAGAACCGCTGGTTTGTCGAGAATTGGGTGCCGAAGTTTGACGGCTTTCGGTACACGCTGACGTTTCCGGCGATTGAATCGGCGCGAAACATCTGGATGATGACCGCCGGCGAAGCGAAACAGCAGGCCCTGAAGCAGGCCCTGAAGCAGGTTCTGTCAGGCGAAACCGATCTGAATCGCTATCCGTCGCAACGGATCAAACCGACGCGTTGGTTCGTCGATGCCGCGGCGTGCGGCGCGGCGTAGGGGAGACTCGGGGCGAGCGATGTCGTCCAGATGAATTTCTCGTCTGCCGCGTCGTGCCCCATCAGAGCGTTGTCGGGTCGCGTGAGCGTGCCCGAAGGCCTGGGCTGCGAGCCCAGTGCGGCGTCGATGAGAGAGTTGGGGCCCGTAGGCTCGCGCCAAACGGCTGATCGCCGTTTGACATCAGCCACAGTTCGCGGCAGCGCGAGCGGGCTCGCCACTGGGTATTCACTAAGCGGTATTGGGCTAACCGCTAAAAGCTAACCGCTAAACAGCTCAGGACTGTTCGTCGTCGGAATCAGCGGCTGCTGCGACGGGTTCGGGCGTCGTTTCCGCCTCGTTGTCGCTGCTATCGCTATCATCGGCGAACGAGGGCCGTTCGGCTTTTCGCGAGACGCGATCGTTCTTTCCGACCAGTTCCAGGATCGCCCGGGTGCCGGCATCGCCGAGACGCGGGATTGCCAGACGGACGACGCGGGTGTAGCCGCCGTCGCGATCGACGTAGCGTGGGGCGATGGTATCAAACAGGATGGCGGTCGCTTGTTTGTCGCCGATCAATTGAACGATGCGTCGCTGTGCGGCGACGACGGGAGCGCGGGCGGCGGCCCACTTCTGCCAATCTTCGCTTTTTCGCCACTTCTTGTATTCGTCACTGCCGCGGTCGGCGTCGCAAGCGAACTTGGCCGCTTCTTCGGCGTGCGGGAGCGATTTCTTGGCGATGGTGATGCATTTTTCGACCAGCGACCGCACTTCTTTGGCTTTGGGCAGCGTGGTGGTGATTCGACCGGCAACCTTGGGAGCGTTGTCGTCGAGTTCGGCATCACGCTCGGTCAGGAACAGAGCGCTGGCAAGGTTTTTCAGCAGGGCCTTTCGGTGGCTGGGACTGCGTCCCAGCGTGCGGCCACGTCGTCGGTGTCGCATGACGTATTCGGATAGGGTTGGGGGTGTATTTGTGCGAAGGGGTTTCGAGCGGATCTGCGGCGAGGCGTCCGCTAGAACATGGGTTGCGCCGGCACTCGCATGCCGAGGTGCAATCCGTACTGGGCTAATTTTTCGCGGACTTCGTTCAGCGTGGTGTCACCGAAGTTCCGGACTTCCAACAGTTGGTCTTCGTTGCGTTGAACGAGATCACGGACCGTTTGAATGTTTTCACTTTCCAGGCAGTTGTTCGCCCGCACGGACAATCGCAGGTCTGCGAGCGTCATGTTCAGCTTGGCTTCCAGCTGAGCTTCGGGCGACCCGGCGCCACCGCGAGCGGCCGAGAAGATGCTCGGTCCGAGTTCGCGATATTGGACGAACGGGTTGAGGTGTTTGCGAAGGATCTTTGCCGATTCGACGAGTGCCAGTTCGGGGTTGACGCTCCCGTCGGTCCAGATTTCCAGGATCAGCTTGTCGTAGTTGGTTTTTTGCCCGACGCGGGTTTCTTCGACTTCGTATCGAACGCGGGTGATCGGGCTGTAGACGGCGTCGACGGGAATGATCCCGATTTCGTGATCGGCGCTGCTGTGTTCGGTGGCCGGCACATAGCCGCGGCCGTTTTCGACGACCATTTCCATCATGAATGGCGTGTCTTCGGTGAGCGTCGCCAGCACGAGGTCTTTGTTGATGATTTCGACATCCGAATCGGTTTCGATGTCACCGGCACGCAGTTCACCGGCTTTGTCGCTTTCGATCGTGATCACCCGCGTCGCTTCGCTGTGGTTGCGGACCACCAAGCTTTTGACGTTGAGGACGATTTCGGTCACGTCTTCCAAGACGCCGGGGATGTTGGTGAACTCATGCTGGGCGCCACGAATCTTGATCTGCGTGACGGCGCTACCCATCAGGCTGCTCAGCAGGACGCGTCGGAGGCTGTTTCCGACACTGGTGCCGAAGCCACGTTCGAACGGTTCGGCGATGAACTTGCCGTACGTTTGGGAAAGGGAATCGCGGTCAACTTCCAGATTGCTGGGAAGTTCCATTCCACGCCAACGGATATGCATGGTTGTGATCCTGTCGCTTGGGAGTGCAAATGCGGGGGTAAAGAGTAGCCGAGAGACCGATCTACTAGACGCGACGCTTTTTCCGCGGTCGGCATCCGTTGTGCGGAATCGGCGTGACGTCTTCGATCAATTTGACCTTCAGTCCGGCCGCTTGCAGTGCCGTGATGGCACTTTCACGTCCCGATCCGGGGCCCTTGACGCGAACTTCGACGTCTCGCATGCCGAACTTCGACGCCTTTTCGGCGGCTTGTTGGGCGGCACACTGGCCGGCGAACGGGGTGCTCTTTCGGCTGCCTTTGAAACCGCTGGTTCCGGCGCTTGCCCAGCACAGCGTGTCGCCTTTGACGTCGGTGATGGTCACCGTCGTGTTGTTGAACGTCGCGTGAACATGGGCGATGCCGTTGGTCACGTTTCGCCGTACTCGTTTCTTTTTGTTGCTCTTTGCCACTGCAAAGTCCTAAAACTTCAAACGGTTAATGTCGAACTGGAGGGGAGGCCAAAACGCGACGCGTCGACGACGCGGTCGCTGCTTCGGACCAAACGAAAATATGTCTTGGGACGTCGGGGATGCTCGGCTTGTAAATCGCCGGGTGCATCGGCCAGACGTTAGCGAAGATCCTTGACGCCTTTCTTTCCGGCGACCGTCTTCTTGGGCCCTTTGCGGGTACGCGAGTTGGTCTTGGTGCGTTGTCCGCGAACCGGCAATCCCATTCGATGCCGCATGCCGCGGTACGACTTGATCTCACGCAGCCGGCTGATGTTCTGGGTCGTTTGACGACGCAGTGGACCTTCGACCGTGTATTCACGTTCCAGCAATGCTGCGATTTGACCCAGCTCATCTTCTCCGAGGTCGCTTGCGGCGCGCGTCGGGTCCACGCCGAGCTTCTCACAGGCTTCGCGGGCCGTGTGAAGGCCGACGCCGTAGAGATAGGTCAACGAATACTGGATCTGTTTGTCGTTCGGGATGTCGACGCCCAACAAACGGGGCATGGCGAGGCTCCTGCAAAATCATCGTGCTAAAACTATGAAGACACAGCACCTTGCGGTTGGAGACGCCCCCGGGAGGGAACGCGACCGCAGAAAGTCAGAAAAAGTGCTGGCCAAGAATCCCGGACTATAGCGAATGGTCCCCTTTTTGCTCAATGGCCACTTTCGAGCCTTTTCAGGAATTTTCGCTCCGGCGATTGCGGACCATCCGAAAAAACTCCGTCGGCACCGCGTCGGCCGGCCCCGCCGGGACCCGAAATTGCTCCACCGTGCGGAAATCTGACAGATCCAGCTCCAGTTCGGTGTCGCCGGCGACGCCCGAGAGCACGCGTGTCAAATAGATCTGGTCGCAACGATCGATCAGTTGACGATAGATTTCTGCCCCACCGACCACATAAATTGGTGCCTGGCCACCCATCTGCAGGGCCGCGTCGGGTGAAGACGCGACGTCAACACCCTCGTAAGTCAGGTCCGCTTGGCGGGACACCACGATCGTCCGCCGGCCAGGCAGCGGCCGCCCGATCGAATCAAACGTCTTGCGGCCCATCACCAGCACGCCGCCCATCGTCATCCGCTTGAACCGCTGCAGGTCCTGACGCAGTCGCCACGGCATCGTCCCCTCCAGTCCGATCACGCCGCTGGGGGTCATCGCAACGACGGCGGTGACGGGAGGGTTGCTGGTTGCGGGCATGGCGGTATTGGCTTTCAGACCGCAACGGGGGCCTTGATGTGCGGATGGGGCTCGTAATTGACGATCTCGAAGTCTTCGTACACAAACCCGTCGATCGATTCCGGCACGCGAGCGATCACCAGTTCCGGTAACGGTTTGGGTTCCCTGGAAAGCTGTTCCCGGGCTTGTTCGAAATGGTTCTGGTACAGATGCACGTCGCCGAAGGTGTGCACGAACGCGCCGGGTTTCAATCCGGTCACGCTGGCCATCATCATCGTCAGCAAGGCGTAGCTGGCAATGTTGAAGGGGACGCCCAGGAAGACGTCGGCACTGCGTTGATAAAGCTGGCACGAGAGCCGGCCATCGGAAACGTAGAACTGAAACAGCGTGTGGCAGGGGGGCAAGGCCATCGCGCCGACCTCGCTGACGTTCCAGGCCGAGACGATCAGCCGACGCGAAAGCGGGTTGGTGCGGATCTCGTTTTCGACCCAGGCGATCTGGTCGATCGTCTGCCCGTCCGGAGTCGGCCAGGACCGCCATTGGTGGCCATAGACCGGCCCCAAGTCGCCGTTTTCGTCGGCCCACTCGTCCCAGATCTTCACGCCGTTCTCGTTCAGCCACGCGATGTTGGTGTCACCACGAAGAAACCACAGCAGCTCGTAAATGATCGAGCGAAGGTGCAGTTTCTTGGTGGTCAACAACGGGAATCCGTCGGACAGATCGAATCGCAACTGGCGGCCGAACAGGCTTCGCGTGCCGACGCCGGTGCGGTCGCCCCGATCAGAGCCGGATTCAAGGATGTCTTCGAGAAGGCGGAGGTACTGGAGCATTTCGTCTTAGACCGACGCGTCGATCGCTTCCTGAAGTGCGGCTTTGGTCGTGTTGCCGCCTCGGAAACTGTGCTCGACTTCGCCGTTTTTGAACAGCAACAGCGTGGGGATCCCGGTGATGCCGAACTTTTGTGCGACACCGGGGGCGTCATCGATGTTCAATTTGCCGATTTTTGCCTTGCTGTTCTCCTCGGCCAGCTGGTCGATCATCGGAGCGATTGCACGGCAGGGGCCGCACCAGGGTGCCCAAAAATCAACGAGCACCGCGCCATCGGCTTGAAGGACTTCGGCATCAAAGTTGTCGTCAGTAAATTCTTTCACGGCGTCTGAAGCCATGGTCTTGGTCCTCGGGATAGCAACAGGGAAAAGGAGAGGCCGACGGTGATCCGCCGATACTCGAGTGCGAATTGTAGGAAGCTGGGGGTGGTCGGCCAAGTTAGCCAAAGCGAGAATTTCAGCTCGCCGGGCTCATCTGGTCGCTGCCGATTCCGTCGCGTTCCATTCTGGCGTTGGCCATCCTGGCTGGATTGCCCCGATCGGGGAGTCCAAGTTCGAGTCACCGAACGTCACTGCGCATCCAGTGCTCGACGGCACGCGAGACGATTTCGGCAAATTCGCCGAGCAGCATCGCGGTCGCGCCCCAGACGTCTTGTCGACGCCCCAGGCAATCATCGAACTCGATCGCCCGGTGTCCGAATCTGTACTGGAATACCTCGCCGCTGCCCTGACTCTTACCGATCCGCTGTTTTTTTTGATCGATGAGCGTGCAATGGGGGGGCGAGTGGGGTGCATCGGATTCCCCCAGGTGCAGCAGGCATTCCACAGGCATCTCGATCACTTCGTCCACCTCGACCGGGTCGGGACGCCACTGGGTTGTGGGGCACTTTGTTGTGACGATTTGCGTTTCCACCAGGTTGTCGCTGGCAAACACGTAGATCGGCGACAAACATCCCACCACGTCGATCACCTGCACCGGCAGTCCGAGTTCCTCGTGGTATTCCCGCAGCGCCGCCTGTAAGGAGGATTCGCCAGACTCGATTTGTCCGCCCGGCAAACAAACTTGCCCACCGTGGTGCGACAACGCCTTGGGTCGGCGGGTGAGCGTCAGGCACAACCGCCCGGTTTGCCGATGGGGATAGACCACAATTACAACGGCCGCCCGGCGTGAATCCGATCGGGCGGGGCCACGGTGGCGACCGTAAGACAAACGCGGCGCCAGCTTCGAACCGCCGCTCGCCCGCGGGGAACTGGTCGAACGGTTCAAGAATCGGCCGCTTGGGAATTTGCCCGTCTGGTTGCCGCTGCGCTGGGCGAGCACTTGAGCGACCACGCTGCCAAACGTCTTGATGGATTCCGCGGCAAACAGCTGCTCGGCGGCACGATCCCTGGCGGACACAACGGGCACCTAGACGAGGGTCTCGAGCAGTCGACGCAGCTTTCGCAATTCGACCCGATGATCCAAGCCTTCCATCGGCGTCATGTTGACCGTCAACGCGCGATCGTATTTCTCGCGTTCAAGCTGGGTGATCAGTTTTCCGTAGTCGACTTCCCCCTGGCCGACGCTGACCTGAAACGCATCGGGACGCGTGTCGCGAAGGTGCACGTTGCAAACAAATTTCAAAATGTGGTCCAAGCTTTTGCCTTTGGCCGAACCGGTGATGTAAACGCTCGGGTCCAAGGTGATTCCCAATCCGTCGACGTTGTTGCACAGCACCATCAACGTGTCGGGATCCTCGCTCAAGCAACCGAGTTGGCTTTTCACACTGACGCGAACCCCTTCGGCCTCACCGATCTCGACTAGTTTCTGCAGGTGTTCGACCTCCTCGTTGAAGGGGGTGCCCTGTTCGGCCGACGGAATGGTGATCGTGACCACCTTGGTCGTCTTGGCCAACCAACACAACTTGGCGAATTGCTGGTAGTGATCCGCGCCGGTGGACGCCAGTTGCACGCTGTAGCCTGAAATGTCGAGTCGGTGGGTGTGGCGGAGCAGTTGGATGGAGCGATCCATGTCCTCCAGCAATTCACTCGGTTTGACGTTCCCCGATTCGTGCAACGCAATTTCGATGGCGGTGAAATCCAAGTCGGAAGCAAGTTCGATCGCGGCGAGCAATTCGAGACCGGGAAAGCATTCAGTAGAAGCGGCGATCAACACGGGAGTATCCTTTCAATTCAACGTCTAGAATTCTGGTCGCATGACGGCGGGCGATCGAGTGCAAGCCGCCGCCACGAATGGTTTTAGGTAAGCGTACCGATTTTGGCGATCTGGGCAAAAGACCGGTTTACCGGCTAATGCGACGAAACGAGCGAGGGAGCGTTCGCCACCATTAATTCCTCAATCATTTCGTTGCGGTGTCACGCCCTGACCCCCATGTTGGCCCAGCCACTGGACCGCGTCGCGGGCCAATTGCTCGGGGGACTTGGCGTCGCCGACAAGTGTCAAATCGGCCACCTGGCGATACAGCGGTTCGCGGCGTGCAAGCAATTCACGAATCTCATCCACCGGCGATAGTTCCGTCAGCGCCGGCCGCCGTTGCCCGGTCGTCTGGTCGGCCGCAAGACGCCCGGCGATCACCTCGGGACTGGCGGTCAACCAAATGCAGACTCCGGTTTGCCGGATCACGTCACGATTCTGTTCACGGAGGATCGCTCCCCCGCCGAGCGAAATGACGCGTCCCTGTGATCGATCGGCGGCCACCTGACGAAGGCACCGTGATTCCCAATCGCGGAACAGGTCTTCGCCTCCTTCGGCAAAGATCTCGCGAATCGTTTTACCGGCCGCCTGCTCGATGACGTGATCCAAATCAATACACTCGGTCGCCAGTTCGGCAGAAATCAATCGTCCCACCGTCGTTTTTCCGGTGCCGCGGTAGCCGGTCAAGTAAATTCGATCCGTAGTCACCCTCACCTCCGTTTACCCCGCCGGACTTCGTTTGTTTGGTCTTTCAGTGTCTCGCCGCTCCCCCGACTCGCCGTCGCCGCAGTTGCCGACGCGACGCGTGTGGCTGTTTCGATCGGTCTGTCTGGCGATCGCCCTGTTGCCCTTCCTCGCCGCGGAACTGGCCCTGCGGGTGACGCACCGCGTCGATCCAAGGGACCTGGCGAGCGATCCGGTGTTTGATTCTGCCGGCCAGTCGCCGCTGTTTGTCCTGTCGTCGGATTCCACACGTCTGGAGATCCCGCCATCGAGGCTGAACTTCTTTCGGCCGGCCTCGTTTGCCGCCGACAAACCGGAGAACACGCGACGCATCTTCGTGCTCGGCGGGTCCACCGTCCAGGGCCGTCCCTACGAAACCGAAACCGCATTCGCAAAATGGATGCAGTTGCGGCTGGAAGCCCAAGATCCGTCGCATGCCTACGAAGTCGTCAACTGCGGCGGCGTCTCCTACGCCAGCTATCGGATCGCGATCGTGTTGGACGAAGTCCTCCGCTATCAGCCCGACGCGATCGTGCTGTACACCGGGCACAACGAGTATCTGGAAGAACGCAGCTACAGCACGATCGAGTGGGAAAGCAACCCGCTGCAACGCCTGGCCCAAGGATCCTACCTGGTCCGATCGATCCGTCGGCACTTGCGTCCCCCAGCGGGCCATGGCCAGGACTTGCCGGCGGAATTGAAAACACGCTTGGACTTCGTCGATGGAATGGCTCGCTACGTCCGCGATGAACAATGGCGACGTGGCGTCGTGAACCATTTTCGCGTCACGCTGGAACGCATGATCGGCATGTGCGCTGCCGCCGAAGTCCCGTTGTTGGTTTGTGTGCCGACCAGTGACGTTGTCAACACGCCGCCGCTGAAGGTCCAAATGGCGGATCTGGATCAAGCGGCACTGGATGACTTTCTCCGGCACCAGGCGATCGCGGAGGACAGCCGGCTGGCGGTGGAACCGCGCCTCGCGGCCTGCAAGGCGTGCTTGGAAATCGATCCCGAACATGCCGGAATCCATTTCTTGGCCGGCATGCTGCATTGGAAGCAGGGTCGCGCCCGACAAGCCAAGGATCATCTTTATGCCGTGCGCGATCATGATGTCTGTCCGCTGCGGGCGACGACACCGATTTTGCAAACGATCGTGCAGTTGGCCCAGCGTCATCGGCTGCGTGTGATTCGATGTGATCAATTGTTCGATCGAACGGATTCTCAGTGGAGGCCGATTCCTGATGGGATCGAAGACCCGCAGCGGTTCGTCGACCACGTTCATCCGACGATCGCCGGGCATCAAGAGATCGCGTTGGCCGTCTCCGATGCGGTGATGGAATGGTTTCAGATCCCGGCGACCGCCTCCGCCGAGGAGTCTTACCGCGAGCGTGCGACGCAACATCTCGCATCGCTCGACGAAACTTATTTCGCCCGTGGCAAGCAGCGTTTGGAAGGGTTACGAAACTGGGCCGCCGGCCGCGCGGGGAAGCCGTCGTCGGACGAGCGTCACGTCGAGGGGGAGTAAAGGCGGGTTGATCTCAGCGGGCCGCGTCACGGCTTGTTGATTTGATCAGCCGTTTGGCGCGAGCCTACGGGCGCCGGTGAGTCATCGACATGATGCATTCCCGTACGCTCGCGCGCTCGCGGCTGATCCCACGTGCGATCGGATTCAATCAACAAGCCGGTCAGCGAGCGGCGCCGCGACGGGGCGTTTTGAGCACGCCGCTCGCTGACGCTTCCCGCTGGGGTTCTTGATTGCAAACCACGAGGCGCATGCAACCCACGCTCACTGCGACGCGTCGTCCGGCTGCGACGCGTCGTCCGGCGCGGGTTCGTGTAACAACGACATCGCTCGCTGGCGTGCCTCGCTCGCCCAGGGTTGACCTTCATAAAGCGTCACGATGCCCTCCAGGAGCGTCTTGCGTTGTTCGGACGGCAACTGTTCGGCGCGGTCGATCCGCCGCATCAGCTCCGCCAACTTCGGGTCTCCCGGGGCTGCTTGCATTTCCGACTGTGCATCGGAGAGTCGGGCGATTTCGAATTCGGCGAGTTGGGCCAACCGCGCGGGCTCGCCGTCATCGTCTTCGGCATCACCGAAGACCGCGATCCACTGCCGCAGTTTTTCACGCGCCGCAAGCGGATTGCTGTGCCGCAGCGCCATCGCTTCGAGAAACGTTTTTTCGTACAGCGGTCCGTCGCTGGTTCGCAGCTTGGCTTTCAGCTTCAATCGTCGCACGGCCGCTTCCACGCGATAGATCTTTTCTCGCTGACGAATCTCGTCCGCTCTGGGGTGCTCGGGGAACAGCTTGAGGAATCGTTCCATCTCGTCTTGGATCTGAAACGATTGAACGGAGCTGTCCGGGCTGTCGATTTTGGCGAGCAATTCTTCCGCCGTCGGCCCTCGCGTGGACACGACCAGGAAGACGAAACCGACCAGAAGGATCAGCGAGAGCGCGACGATTGAAACGATCCGCAGTGCCGGGTGTTCCGCCTTGGTTTTGGGGGTCACGAAGAACCCTTCGCGGACCTCGCCATCGGAGACGGTTTGAAAGTGAGTCTTTCCGCTCAAGCCGACCGACGTGTCGCGGTTGCTGGGGGCATCGGGATCGACCGTCGAATCATCCGGCGACCGACGGTCGTCCGACGCCGCAGTGGCGGCGGTACTGAGCACGGTTCCGCGTTTGCCACTGTGTCCTTCGGTGTGGACCGTGCGCGCCGAGGGGTCCACGCTTGAGACCGAGGTCTGGTTGCCGTCGCTGATGTCCCAAAACGGCACGGTGTCTTCTGGCCGCGTCTTGCCGGCCTGCACGCGGGTCTTCTTGCCGCCGTTAGGTTTCTCCGGCCCGGTCGTGTCAAATTCTGGTCCCGAGCGATCCGACGTCGGTCGCCCCGAGTCGGATTCGTCAGGGTCTGGCTCGTCGGCGGATTGGTGCTTGGTCTCTGCGCTGGAAGGTGTTTCCGGCTTTTCGCCCGTGCGATCGGACAGGGTCTGCATCCGATGCAAGCCGGCGCGCATGGCTTTCAAGCGGTTCATCACTGCCAAGGCGGTGGGCGGCCGCTTCTCGGGCTGCTTTTCCAGCAGTTCGCTGACGATTTGGACGACATCGTCGGGCAAGTCGGGATCGATCATATCCAGCGGCACCGGATCCTTGTGCTGCAACGCCGAAATGACTTCGGTGATGTTCTTGCCGCGAAACGGCGGCTTTCCGCATAACATCGAGTACATCACGCAGCCGAGTGCGAACAGGTCCGTCCGCGACGTGACTCCGGATCCGTCGGCTTGTTCGGGCGCCATGTAGTCGGCCGTGCCCATGATCGAACCGACCGCGGTCTGATTCTCGCCGAAAATTTTGCTGATCCCGAAGTCCAGCAGTTTGACGGTTCCGTCACGCTGCACCACCAGGTTGGCCGGTTTCAGATCCCGGTGCGTCACGCCGAAGTCGTGGGCGTGTTTGAGCGCGGCGCAGACCTGAATCGAGATATCCAGGGCCGTCATCCAAGGCAGCTTTTTCTGTTGACGGATCAACTCCTGAAGCGTTTCGCCTTCGACGTACTCCATCGAATAGAACAGCATGCCGTGCTCTTCGCCGAATCCGATCAGTTTGACGATGTTCGGGTGGCTGAGCAGCTTGAGCGTTTTGACTTCGGTGTCAAATCGACGCCGAAAACGCATTTCGTCGGACATTTGCGAGGCGATCAATTTGACCGCAACGTCCTGGCCGGATTTGGCGTGTTTGGCTTTGAACACCGATCCCATTCCGCCCGTGCCGAGGGTCTCTCCGATCCGGTAGGGGCCGAGGTATTCGGGTGGCTTCATGTTCAATGGGAGCGTCGGGGAAAAGAGAAGGGTGCGAGGATGAAGGATCGCATCCACTAATCTAACATTTTTTCCGCGTCTGACGTTCGCCGATCAAGAGATCTGAATTCCGCTGACCGACGCATTTGCCTAGGATCTGGGGCATGAACAAATCGGCCCCCCCTACTGAAACCGAGTCGCCCGCGAAAACGTCGTCGACGAAGCCGCCCGTCGGACGAACCTGGTGGTGGATCGCGATGGCGTCGCTGGTCGTGCCTTGGTTGAGCCAGCCTCCCTTGGGCTGGTGGCCGCTCGCAGCGATCGCCGTCACTCCCCTGCTGCTTGCGGCAACGCAGGCGACGATTTCATCGAGACAGTATGCGGTCTTGTACTTGGCCGCGGTCGGCTACTGGGCCTTGACGTTGCAAGGGCTGCGGTTTGCTAACCCGTTGATCTATCCCTGTTGGATCGCGCTGGCCGCCTATCTGGCGATCTACCCGGTCGCCTATGTGGTGGTGCTGCGCCGTTTGATGCGGCTGGGGCTGGCGATGGTGTTCGCCGCGCCGCTCGCTTGGGTCGGCATGGAGTGCATTCGTAACTACATGCTGACGGGAATTTCAGCGGTCATGCTCGGCCACACCTTGGCCGACGTCCCCTCGCTGATTCAAATCGCCGACTTGGGTGGCAGCTATGCGGTTTCGCTGGTGATCGTGGTTGTGAACGTGGCTGTGGTGTCGGCATGGCGATGGCGTTGGTGCTCGACGAAGGGATCGGCCGACGCGGCCAACCCCTTCACTCCTTCGATCGGCAGCGTCGTGACCTGCTGTATCGCCGCCCTCGTGCTGCTCTCGGCAACGTTTCTCTATGGCCGCTATCGTCTACGGCAACCGACGCAACCGTCCACGACGACGATCGCGTTGATCGGACGCAACGAACCGGTGGAATACGATCAAGACCGTTCGCGCGAGTTGGAGTTGTTCGACGCCTACGCGCAAGAGTCGATTCGCGCTTTCCAGTCGACTGATGAAACGATCGATGCCGTTGTTTGGCCCGAGTCGATGTTCACCGGCATGATCCCTTGGATGGCCGGCCGGGGCGACGGCGCGATGGCTCGCGAATTGGGGCTCAGCCGGGAAGAAGAGCAAGCGATGACCGCCGAGCACCGCAAGCGATTTCAATTTCGCGCGGGATCGTTGCAAGCGATGTTGGCGGCCAGCAATGGCCCCCAGGCGACCAAGCCTGACATCATCGGCGGTTGCGGGGTGATCGACGATGGGCCGACGACGAAGATGTACAGCGGGATCGTCCACGTCGGTGCGGAAGGCCGCGTCGTCGACTGGTACGGAAAGATGCACCTGGTCATGTTCGGCGAGTACATTCCACTGGTCAAACACGTGCCGATCGTTCGCGACTGGGTGCCGAAGAACCTCGGTTTAACGCCCGGCGAGCACGCCAAACGGTTTCACGTCGGTCCGACGACGCTGTGCCCCAATATCTGTATCGAGACCGCGGTCGAACGCGTCGCGATCAATCACCTGCGTGAACTCAAGGCTGACGAAGGCGGATTGCCGGACGCGATCGTGACCGTCACCAATGACGCCTGGTTTGATGATTCCAGCGTCATCACGCATCACAAACGATGCGCCCAATTCGTCGCCGTCGCCTGTCGCCGGCCGATCTTGTCGGCCGCCAACAACGGGCCGACGGCCTGGATCGATAGCAATGGCCGTGTCGTCGACGAGCTGCCACAAGGCGGCAACGGATGGGTGATTGCCAAGCCGAGTTTAGACAGCCGGACCAGTCTGGTGATGACAATCGGTGACTGGCCGGCGCGGGTTTGCGCGATTGTGTTTTTGGCCGCGCTGTTGCGGCCGAAGTCTTGGCGCAGAAGGGGTTAGCGGCAGGGCGCGAGCCCTCGCTAACGCGTGAACTTGGCTTCGCTGAGCCGCCGTTTGGTTTCGGCCATCAAAGCGTCTTCGTCGGCTTCGCTGTCGGCCACGTAGGTGACACTGAAACGCAGGTACGATCCGGCATCGTCCCAGGGCACGGTGACGACACCGAGTTGTTCGATCAGGAACCGCGTCGCGTCCTCGGCCTTGTCAAACGTTTCACCACTTTCGGTCCCCTTCGGGGCGGGCGTGTAGAGGAAATACGTTCCGCCGGGCATTTCGCAATCGAAGCCGCAATCTTTCAGCACCGCGACCAGCTTTTCCATCCGCCGTTGATACTTGGCTTTGATGCGAGCAGGGATCGAGTCATCGTCGAGCGCCGCGGCGGCGGCCTTTTGGGTCGCGATGAATTGCCCGCTGTCGCTGTTGTCCTTGACGTCCGCGAACGCGGAGACGATTTGCGGGTGACCGGCGACGAAACCCATCCGCCAACCGATCATGTCATATCCCTTGCTCATCGAATGGACTTCGACGCCGACGTCCATCGCGCCGGGGGTTTCCAGGAAACTGGTCGGCTTGCCGTCAAACGTCAGCAGAATGTGCGCCGCGTCATGAACGACGACAAATTCCTTCTCCTTGGCCAACGCGACCACCTTTTCAAAAAACTCCGGCGTCGCCAATCGTCCCGTCGGGGAATTCGGGTAATTCAGCACCAACAACTTGGCGCGGCGATAGATGTCGTCGGGAACCGAATCCAAATCGGGCAGGAAATTGTTTTCTTTCAACAGCGGCAACCGAAACACGTCACCGCCGTAGTAGCGCGTGTGGGTGCCCGCGACCGGGTAGCCCGGCACGGTCATCAGCGTCACGTCACCGGGATTGATGAAACAGGCCGGCAACATGGCGTAGGCGGGCTTGCTGCCGATGCAATGGTTGATCTGCGTGGCCGGATCCAAGTCGACGTCAAAGTGCCGCTTCATGAACCGCGCGGCGGCCTGCTTGTATTCGATCACGCCGTTGTCGGCGTAGCCGCGGTTTTCGGGCTGATTGATTTCAGTCGCCATCACCTGCCGCACCGCTTCGTCGGCCATCGCGTCGTTTTCGCCGATTCCGAAATCCAGCAATTGGCGATCCGGGTGGGCCGCCAAGGCGTTCCGCTTGGCCCGTTTGATCTTTTCGAACTTGTAGATCTCGGTGCTCTTTCCATAGTTTGCCCCGCCGATGCGATCGGCAAACAACGACTGGAAATAGGGATCTTTGACTTCAGGTTCGGTGGCAGATGACATAGCAGCGATCAGAGGGATGGAAGAAAAAACCGTTCTGGCGAAGGGCACCGATGATAAACGGCCCGGCAAATGTCCGCGAGTGTGGTGAAGCTGAATTCCCGACGCATCACGTCTGCGAGTCGGGAATTTCGGCAAATCCGCGTCGGACCAATGCCTCAGCGACTTCGGCCGTCGGCCCCAAGTAGTCCGCCACAACGAATCGTACCTGCGGGTGACGCCGCGAGGCCTCAGCGACTTGATCGGCGATCGCGTCGTACAAGCGGCCTTGGAATAGCAAATGAGGCTGGACGATCACGGTTCGGATCCCGGAGCGGTCGGCAACCTCGTCCAGGACGTCCGGCAGCCTGGGCTCGGCCATCGCATAAAAACCGACCGCGTGATGCGGCATCTCACATCGCCGCGCCACGATTTCACCGAGCACACGCATGTCGGCTTTCGCGCAGGGGTCGTAGCTGCCCCGGCCGACCATCACCAGCGCGACCGAATCGTCCATCGGGATTGCTTCCCGATCGGCGGCTTGCCGGATCCGGCTGGACAGCAACGCGATGATCGTCGGTGCGCGTGAGAGGGGGCCGGATTGGCTGCAGCAGACGCCCGGGGTTTCCGCGGCGCACGCGGCAACCGCATCGGGAATGTCGCTTCGGGCGTGTCCGGCCGCAAACAACAGCAACGGCGCGACACGGATCTGTTTCGCACCGCGTCGGACCAACGTTCGCCAAGCTTCGGGGATCGTGGGCTGCTGAAATTCCAACAAGCAGCCTTCCACCGGCAGCGGTGCAAGCCGCTCGGCCAAGACCGACGCGAGTTGAAAGAACTCCTCGGTCCCGGCCGGATCGCGGGTCCCGTGACCGACCAACAGAACTGCGTCGCTCGGCAAGTCTGCGTCGCGAAGCGGCGTTGCCGCGAGTTTGCCGGCCACTCGTGCTCCTTGTCACCTTGCGTTTCGGGTAGGCGGTAGTGGACGAGGCGACGAGTCCTTGCCAATCAGCCGACTGCAGAGGACTCGTCGCCTCGTCCACTACCCGAAAATTGAGCTGAGACGAAATACTAGTTCGTGGCGACGGTTGAACCGGTGAACCCGGCGGCTTCTAACTGGGCGATCGCCTGTTCGGCGTCAAATCCGTCTTTGTAGGTCACGATGACTTGGGGGTTATCGATGATGCCTTCTTCTTTTTGCGGAGCGAGTTCGACGGCGACCACGTCCGAGCGTTTCTCCAGGTTCTTTTTCACGCTGGGGTAGCAGGCAAACGGGCAATGCATTTCAGGAACCGTCATCGTCAACGATGCCGTCGTCACCTCCGCGTCGGGCGCGATTGCGACCGCATCCGCCGGGGTCGCCGAGGAGGGGACCGCTTCGGCAGCGGGCTCGGTCGGTAGGGTTGAGATCATGTACATGATTCCGGCAGCAGCCAAGATCGCGGCGCCGTAAGCGAGAGATCGCATGGAAGGGTCCTTTTCAAAGGGAAGGTGGATTTTGTCGAGGGCGGGGTAAACCGAAGTTTGGGGGGCGGTCGCCGCGCGTCGGCTTTCCGGCCGACGTGCAAATTGGCGGACACCCTATCGTTTCATCTTGACGTGAATCGGTCAATTATCGCAATTTCCAACCGCGGTCGGCATCCGCCACCGGAAACTTGATCGAAATCCTGCGACGCAGGCGATTTTCTACCCTTTTTCGCTCGGAGACCAGCCCGTTGCTTCACGTGTCGAGAGCCATTGCCAGTCGGCGGCTGACCAGTTTAGCCGGCGGTAGCGCGACCGCAGGGCGACTTTTCCAGCTTTGCTTGCTCGCCGGCGCCCTGATTTCCGCTGATTTGAGTCACGCCCAGCAACCGGGGGCGATTTTTAATCCGAACCTGGACGGCAGCCAGTTTGGGACCCATTCCTCCGATCCGTACCAAATGGTCGCACCCACCGCGGGGAACCCTTCATCGGCGGTTTTGCCTGCCGGCGGCGGACTTTTTGCGGGTAGCCCGGCGGTGGACAGTCTCCGCCAATGGGATCCGCTACTTCCACGTTTTCAAAACCGCATCGATTCGCGGCTTTTCCTTCGCGCCGAGTATCTGCTGTGGGACGTCTCTGGCATGGACGCCCCGCCGCTGGTCACGACCAGCCCCGACGGCACCGGCCAGGACGTCGCCGCCACGCTCGGTGAAGCCGGCACCTCGGTCGCATTCGGCGGCAAGACGCTCAACGACGGTTCGACCGGCGGGTTCTTGATCGGTGGCGGACTTTGGATTTCTCCGCAACGGAATTTCGCGATCGAAACCGAGTACTTCCAATTGTCCGAACTCGATGACCGCTACAACGGATCGAGTGACGGCAGCGTGATCCTGGGACGCCCGTACTTCGATCTCACCGACGGCGACGAGACGGCTGAGCTGATCGCGTACCCGGGTTTGGTCAGCGGCGACGTTCGCGTTCGAACCGAGTCCAACCTGCGATCGTTCTTGATCGACGGACGTGTCTCGCTTTGCCCCACGCATGGCGCGTGTTGTCAACAATGTGGACTGCGTGACCGCACCGATTGGATCATCGGCTACCGCAACATTCGTCTGCGCGATTCACTGTCGATCGTCGAAAACCGACGCAGCGAAGTCACTAGTGATCTGCAAACGTTCGCATCATCCGATCAGTTTCAAACGACCAATCAGTTCAACGGACTGCAGCTGGGCATCGTGCATCGCATGTTGTTTCAGCGGGCCTGGTTGGAAACGTCGATGCGCGTCGCCCTGGGGAACACCGAACAAACGCTGCGGGTTTCCGGCAGCACCACCATTGATGATCAGGCGACGAGCCAAACCTACGACGGCGGACTATTGGCGCAGCGGACCAACAGCGGCACGCGGAGTCGCGATGAGTTTTCGTTGGTGCCCGAGTTGGGCGTCCGATTGGGGATCCGATTGACCGATCGGCTGCACGCGAACATCGGTTACTCGGTGCTGTATCTGCCCAACGTGATTCGCGCGTCCGAGCAAATCGACCGGGACGTGAATCCCGGGTTGGTTCCGCCCGGAATGGATCCGCTGGCCGGTGCGCTACGACCGCGCGTTCAGTGGATCCAGTCGGACTACCTCGCCCACGGTCTGCACTTGGGCGGTGAATTCAACTTCTGATGCCGCCGATCAGATCGATTCCATCAGGCTGCTGATCAGGGGCAGCAATTGCTTCTTGCGGCTGACGACGCCGTCGAGTTGGTAGAGGCGGTCTTCGAGTTCGGGATAGTTGATGTCTTCCCAGCCCTGCGGTTCACTGCTCATCATCAACAGGCTACCGTTGCTGACAATGTCGGTGACCAACAGGGCGCTGAAGTCGAGCTTTTGTTCTTGCGCCATGCTTTCCAACGCGCCGAACAATTCGTCTTTGCGTTCCCAAAACAGATCGAATCCGATCTCTTCGATTTGCGAAATGGAAAAGGCGTGCCCGGATTCTTCAAAGTGTTTGCAATCCTCGCGGACGACTTGACCGGGCGAGCAGGTGCGGAGGGCTGAGCCGACTTGAAAGAAGTTTTCGGCGAACGATTCCAGCGGCATGGGGCAAAACTGCTGCAACCACTCCAGCATGTCGCGATCGGTCGGGGTGGTCGTCGGTGAACGCAGGTAGAGCGTGTCGCTGATCATCCCGGATGCCATGCAGACCGCGATCCCCGGTTCGGGGTCCATGCCGGCCTGGCGATACATTTTTGCAACCAACGTGCACGTCGATCCGACCGGCTCCATCGTCAAACGAATCGGCTCGGTCGATTTCAGCGATCCGCCCAATCGGTGATGGTCCAGCACCTCGACGATCCGCGCCTCGTCGGCGCCGGCGACGGCTTGGCCCAGTTCGTTGTGGTCGACCAGCACCAGTTCGGTTTTGGGCGGATTGACCAAGTCACTTTTGCTGAGCACGCCGACCAGTTGCCCGTCTTCCAAGACGGGGAACACGGCTTGCGGGGACCGAAAGATTTTATCCCGTGCCTCGGTGACGGGCATCCGCGCGGGCAGCCAAGTGAAGTCCTCTTCGACCACATCGCCGATCAGCTGTGCCGCTTTGATTCGCATCGTTGTCGTGGCGGTGTCGAACGGGCTGCCCAGGACGGTGATCCCTCGCGCCCTGGCCAATTGCATCAACCCATCGGACAACTGGTAGCCGCCCGTCACGATCAACGCGCGGACGCCGAGTTCGAGGGCCGGCAATTGCACGGTCGGGCGATCGCCGCTGACGACGAGCAATTTTTCGGCAGGGAATTGTTTGATGTGGTCGGTGAACCCGCCGGCACTCATCGCCCCCACGCTGACGATCAAGTCCTCGTCCACGTTCGGGTTGACCGCATGCTGGAACGTCCCGCCGAGCACCGAGGCGATCTTGCTGAGGTTGGTGCGTACCTGACGTGCCTTGAGCGGATCGACGCCGCTGTTGAGCACCAGTTCCAAAATATCCAACAGCGAGACGATCCCGGACAGCTTGCCGTCCGGTTCGACCACGGGAATGCTACGCAACCCACGCTCGTCCATTCGCCGATAGACGTCATAAAACACTTCGTCGCGATGGGCCAGCGTGACATCGGTTTGGCAGACATCCTCGACCAGGGGATGCACGTCCATCACGATCCGCGGCGCCGATAACTTGGCGATTTTGAGTGCGTATTCGGTCCGCTGGTTGGGCGGTCCGCAACTCGCTGCGATGGCATCGGGACGTGTCGTTCGTCGCAAGAAATCCGCGTAGGCGATTGCCGCACAGATCGCGTCGGTGTCGGGGTTACGATGACCAAAAACGAATAAAGGCATGAGACGCGATTCGATGAGAACGGTGAGCTGGATTGGCGAGCATTGTCATCGCAATCGCTTTCAACGTCGATCCTACGCGGCCAAGATTTCCAACGCTCGCTGGAAAATCGCTTCCGGGTCACTCATCCGTCCGACCCCTTTGACGCGACAGGACAACCATCCCGATTCGGGGCCGATCAGCTGGCAGCCATCGGCGGTCAGCTGGGCAATGTTGCGGCCGACGGACGGTTTGTTCCACATTGGGTCGCTCATCGCCGGCGCAATCAAGACCGGAGCGGTGTTTTGCAGATACAGCGTGCTGACCAGATCATCGGCAATGCCTTGAGAAAACTTGGCGATCAAATTGGCCGTCGCCGGCGCCACGATCATCAGATCCGCGTCAAGGGCCAGTTCGATGTGCGATCCGAGCGGATGTTTGGCGTCAAAACCGTCCAGGCCGACCGTCCGCCCAGACAGCGCCGCCAGGGTGGGCGGACCCAGGAACTCGGTCGCCGAACGCGTCATCACCGTTTGCACCCGGTGGCCGGCTTGGGCCAGCCGGCTGCACAAGATGGCGGCCTTGTAGGCGGCGATCCCGCCACCGACGGCCAACAGGATTCGCTTGGATGCAACGGGTTCCGGCATGGCACACAGCGTTGGGGGAATGGCGAACGGATGTCAAACGATGATCAGCCGTTTGGCGCTAGCCGACGGGCCCCAACGCCAAGGAAACGACGATCGAATGAGCGGCACGACGCGAGTCCGATGCCACTTACTTTGGCGGCAAACGGGGGGCTTTTGTTAGCGGTAGGGCGCGAGCCCTCCGGTCTTTGACGGTCAAACCGGACGGCTCGCGCCGTTCCGCTAACAGGTTTGTGCCCAAAGTATCTGGCGTTGCCGTTGGGGGCCCGTGGCTAGCGCCATCGGCTCACGATTGTTGCGGTCGCGATTGAATCGACAAACCGTTGGCCAGGACGAGTCACCAGGCCGACGTTGCCGCGACGAGCGAACTACAGGTCCGCGGCGTCCAAGTCGGGGGACTCGGCGGCGGCGATCGTCGCATCCAAGTCCATCTCTTGGACTTGCTCGACTTCGTTTTCCATGTTCAGGACGATTTTGTCCTGCATGATTTCTTGAAGCACGATCGACATCTTGTCGTGGGTGTCGACGTTGACCAACGCGCGGCTGCCTTGGTTCAACTGGACGAGCCGCTTTTGAATCAAAGTGCTCAACTTGAATCGACCGCCGACCTTGTTGACGGTCTCTTCGTCTTTTAGTTCTTCGAGCATGTGTGTTTCTCCTGGTGGTCTCTGAGGATTTGGCAGACTTGGGCGACGGCCGCGTCGACCGAGCCGTTAATGATTTCGTATTGGTAGCGGTGCACGAACCGCATCTCACCCGCGGCCGTCTCCAAACGGCTTTGAATCGCGGCTTCGGTTTCCGTTCCCCGGTCGCGGAGACGACGTTCCAGTTCGTCCATTCCGCCGGGATGAATGAACAACGAAATGGGATCGGTCTCCAGATGCTCCATCACCTCAATCGCACCTTGAACGTCGATTTCAAGGATGATCCAATTTCCCGCGGCGAGCCCGTCGGCGACTTCACTGCGCAAGGTCCCGTACCAGTGTCCCTTGCCGAACACCTCTTTGCATTCAAGAAAGGCATCTTGATCGCGAAGTTCACGGAAACGTTGCTGAGAGAGGAAATGATATTCTCTTCCGTCTTGTTCGCCAGGGCGCGGGCCGCGGGTGGTCGCCGAGACGCTCAATCGCAATGGCAGATCGCACTCGGACAACAGCCGTCGTGTCACCGTCGACTTGCCGGCGCCGCTGGGCCCGGAAATGATGATCAGACGTGGGGAGGTTGATTCAGCCATCGTTGATGCTCCGCCTAGGGGGCTACTCCAGGTTTTGGACCAGTTCACGCATCCGCTCGATCGCACATTTGATTTCGACCACGATGGCCGAAACCTCGGCGTGAGCGGATTTGGAACCGATCGTGTTGGTCTCTCGGAACATCTCCTGGATGATGAAATCCAGTTTTCGCCCCACCGGCTCGTCGCGGCCGGATTCCTTGTCGCCGTCGGGGCTCTCCCCCCGCAAAACCGCCTGAAAAAGCTTCAGGTGACTGTCCAAGCGGGTGATTTCCTCGCTGACGTCCGCCTTGTCAGCATACACTTGGACTTCGCGAAGCAGATCGACCGGATTGACTTCGGCATCATATTCGGCCAGGACCCGCTGGACTTTCCCCTCCAGACGGACCCGGTAGCTCTCCGCCGCCTGCGGGGCCAGTGTCTCGATCGCTCGCACGTGCCCTCGGATCGTTTCGCAATCGCCGAGCAGTGTTTCGGCCATGTGGGCGCCTTCTTGCTCGCGCATTTCGATCAGGTTTTGTAGCGCCGCGATGACGACCAGCCGGGCTTGCTGGAATACTTTTTCGGCGTCATCGCCCTTGGGCCGCGCTCCGGTCTGGACCCCGGGCAGGTTCAGCAAGGCGGCGACGTCCAGGGAAACGTTCGCGTCGGTGTCCACGCCGGACTGTTCCATGGCCGCTTTGCACTGGCGAATGTAGCCGGCCAGCACGGTGTCGTTGATCTGCACCGGCGTCTGGCCTTGCTGGTGCTCCAGGTTGATCGACAGGTTGATCGAGCCGCGGTGCAAGTGCTCGCGGACGACCGATTCGATCAGCGCTTCGCTGCCGGAGAGTGGATCCGGGGTCCGCACCGAACACTTGAACCCGCGGTTGTTGACCGTCCGCAGCTCGACCGTGACGGTTCCGATGTCCGTCTTTCCCGCGGCCCTTCCCTGACCGGTCATGCTGCGAATGCCGCAGGCGGGCGCAAGGGTCGAGGTGGCTTGTGTCATGCGGCGTCAAGGTGGATCAGTGGCATGTGATTCGATGCCGGGGGAGAAGAAAGGGAGGCCTTCCGCGTTCGCAAGAAACCTGCAATGCGGCCGCCCTCGTTGCGTCGCACCGTCCTTGGCGGGACGGGGACGCAAGTGTTGCCCAATCGCTGTGTCGGCCAGTGGCCTATTCGGGCGTTGACTCAGACGTGTCCGCTGGGGTTTCGTCCGCTGGTGCTTCCGCCGGGGTTTCGTCCGCTGTCTCTTCCGCGGGGGCGGTTTCGGCCGGTGTCAATTCCATCGTGGGCGTTCCGGTCGCCGGTTCGCTTCCGGTGTCGGCTGCGGCATCCCCACCGGATTCGGTGGGTTCGTCGGACAGCAAACCGCTCAGACCGCTCAGGCCACCACTGCCGGTGGTTCCGGTGGTTTCATCGGCGGATGATTTCAGTGCCGGGGTGTCGTCGATCGGGTAATCGGCGTCGTCGGCGGTCAGCGGCGGGACGCCCAGGGAGTACATCGCGATGGCGCAGACCAAGCCCCAGATGATGGCCGAGACGGCGGTGATCAGGGTGAACGTGTCGCCGGCTTTGCTGCCGAAGGCGCTTTGACCGCCGGGGCCGCCCAGGGCACCGGTCAATCCGCCGCCTTTGCCGCGTTGGACGAGAATCAGCAGGATCAAAAACACCGAGAGGATGAACATCAGCCAGCCCAGTGCGGCACTGCCGAGTGAACCCAGGATCAAGGTCTGATTGGTAAGCGTGGTCATTGCGAATCCGTTGTCTGTCTCTGGACGGTAAAAGGGCTGATCGGATCAGCCGGCATTGATGATGGCGACGAAGTCATCCACTTTTAGACTGGCACCGCCGACGAGGGCGCCGTCAATATTCGGTTGGCCGAGCAATTCCTTGGCATTATCCGGTTTCACGCTGCCGCCGTACTGAATTCGCATCTGCTGTGCGACGTCGTTGGTGAACATCTCGCCGAGCAGCTTGCGGATGAACGCGTGGACTTCTTCGGCTTGTTCGGGCGACGCTGTTTTTCCGGTGCCGATGGCCCAGACGGGTTCGTAGGCGATGACGACGCCCGAGGCGCGGGCTTCATCGAGTCCTTCCAGCGAGCCGCGGAGTTGCGTTTCGACGACCGCTTCGGTCTTGCCGCTTTCGCGGTCTTGGAGCGTTTCGCCGACGCAGACGATCGGGACCAGGTTGCCGGCCAGCGCGGCGGCCAGTTTTTCGCTGATCTGGGCATCGGTTTCGCCCAGGATGGCGCGTCGTTCGCTGTGTCCCAGGATGACGTAGCGGCAGCCGCTATCGCACAACATGGCGGCGTTGACTTCGCCCGTGTAGGCACCGTCCGCGGCGGGATACAGGTTCTGTGCTCCCAGGCTGACGGCGGATCCGGCTAACACGTCACCGACGCGGCTCAGGTAGACCGACGGCGGGCAGACAACGACTTCGACCGTCGGGTTTTCCCCGACGGCATCGGCGATGCCTTGAGCCAGTTGCGCGCCGCCTGCGGCACGCGTGTTCATTTTCCAGTTTCCGGCGATAATCGTTCGGCGGCTCACGCAGTCTTCTCCGGCAAGGGGGATACGGTTTTTCCAAGCAGTGTGGCGAGCGACTTCAACTGGCTCGCTAATTCGGCATATTGTTCGGGCAGCAACGCTTGCGGGCCGTCACTTTTGGCGACTTCCGGGCAATCGTGCACTTCGACATGGACCCCGTCGGCGCCGGCGGCCAAACCGGCCATCGCACAGGCGGGAATCAGTTCGGGTTTCCCCGTGGCATGTGAGGGGTCGACGATGATCGGCAGGTGGCTGAGTTGCTGCACCAGCGGCACGGCCGCGACGTCGAACAGGTTGCGGGTCGCGGGGTCAAATCCTTTCACGCCGCGCTCGCACAGCACCACGTTGGGATTGCCCTTGGACAGGATGTACTCGGCGCACATCAGCAAGTCGGTCACGGTGGCGGACATGCCGCGTTTGAGCAACACGGGCCGCTTCGACGCGCCGACTTCATTGAGCAACGCGAAATTCTGCATGTTGCGGGCACCGACTTGCAGCATGTCGGCGTATTCGGCCACCAATTCGACCAAACGCGGATCGGTCACCTCGGTCACGACCGGCATGGCGTGGGCGTCGCCGACTTCGCGGAGTCGTTTCAGCCCGGCTTCGCCGAGTCCCTGAAACGCATAGGGGCTGGTCCGCGGCTTGTACGCGCCGCCACGGAAAATGTTCGCACCAGCCTTGGCGACCTGTTCGGCGATGCGGTGCATGCGGTCTTCTTCTTCGACGCTGCACGGGCCGGCGATCATGCCGATGTGTCCGCCGCCGATTTTGACCCCACCGACATCGATCACGCTGGATTCGGGGTGGGCCTCACGCGAGGCCAATTTGTAGGGCGGGAGCACCGGGACGACTTGCGCGACACCCGGGATCGAACGCACCGATTCCACCACGATCTTCGATTCATCGCCGATGATGCCGACGATCGTCCGAAACGTCCCGCGCGACAGGTGCGCCTTCAAGCCCATCGCTTCGACACGCTCGATGACGTGGTCGACTTGTTCGTCGGTCACTCCGCCCTTGAGAATCAGAATCACGGTGAATGGCTTGGAATGAAAATCGGGAGATCGGGCAGGGAAAGGGGATCGAAGCGGGAGAGTTTAGCGATCGGCAGTGCGGTTCGTCGAGGGCAAAGGATCGCCGGGGGGCAAAGGGGCGGCGTTTTCCAGCGAATTGGCTCGCCGGGGGCACATGCCCGTGGCGATTTCCTGCCACGCGGCGGTCTACAACGGCTCTCTATTTGTTAGAATGGTGCCATTAGGGGCCAGCGAGACGCCCTCGTCTTCTTTTCAATTGGGTTGCGATGGACCAGCAATTACCCCGCGGACGCGTTTCGGCCACCGAGCCGGTGCTCCGCAGTCGCTTACTGCCACGAATTTCGTTTCAGTCGTTGTTGGTCCTGACCGCGTTTTCGGCCGTCGTGATCGCCGTCGTGTACGCCGCCGACCAAGGCGGGCCCTACGCCACGGCCGCGGCGGTCGGTTTGTTCTTTGCCGTCTGCATGTTCGTCTGTTCCGCATTCATCTTCCTGCTCTCCTGGGCGGTCTCCTTTCTGCCGCGAGTGGCCGGGGTCACGGCCCTGGTCGTCGGGATCGCGCTGGCCATGACGCGATTGCTGGGGATCCCGCTGGGCATGTTGTCCTTGCTGCAGGAAACGATCTGGTTGATCAATTTTCAAATCATCGGCTGGTTCTTGCTGCTCTATCCGTTCACAGCCACCGAAGAAACCGACGCTGCCAGCCCGTTTGCCGGCGATCAGCTGCCGCCGCAGATCTTCGCACCGCGGGAGCCGTCGAATTGACCCCCGCGATGCCCTCCCCAAACGATCTGATCTCGGCCCCCATTCAGACACCGTCTGCTCCGCCGCCTGGCTTGTCACACAGTAGGTGCATGCGGGCCGCCGCGGTGCTGGCACTGGTCCTGGCCGCGCTGGCGACCTCCGCCAACGCCCAGTTCAGCGTCCCTGAAATCCTCTCCACCCATCAAGTCGTGCTGCCCAATGCGGCCAACGGAGCCGGCGGCAGTGGATTCAAAGCGACGATCCAGGTGAGTAATCTGATGGGTGTCGGCTATGTCGGTGTCGACGTCACGCTGACGTCGACGCTGGGGCCGCTGACGTCAAATCGAGAATTGTCGATCCGGCTAACACCGATCGATCGCCATCTGCCCGCTGACCGCGCAATCGCGACGGAGTTTCCGCTGACCTTTCCACAGGGGCAAACCGAGGTCGTGCTGTCGCGATCGTGTCCGAAGTGGACGATCGGCAACTCCTATCGCATCGAAATTGTCGAGGACGGCGCCCCGCTGAAACCCTACACCGCTGAAGTCGGCAACCCCTTTCCCGGCTACGCGATCCAATCCCCCGCGACCGTGTTGCCCAATGAACTGATCTGCAATTTCCTGTTGGTGGACACGGATCCCAAGCCGATCGGTAAACCGGCCGACGCGATCTCATTCGATCGGCCGGGTCGGGCGGGGCGGTCGTTGATTTCCAGGCGAAGTCCGGCGCTGCAAACCGTGTCACTGCAGCGGCTGCCGTCGGATTGGCGTCTGCTGCGTGACATCGATTGCATCGTGATTCAGGGTGACCGACTACTACAGGGTGACCGACTCGACACGCCGACGCCGGGGCAAGCCGGGGGCGCGGCGACGGCGGAGCGTCAAGCGATCGAGGCGATCCGCGATTGGGTCTTGATGGGGGGAACGCTGGTCGTGCTGCAAGCCCCCGATGCGACCGAATTGGCTCGGTCGTTGCGGCTGAAGTTGGTGCAACAGAAGGCAGAGGACGACGGGTTCGCCGCGCTGATCACTTCAGTCGCATCGACGATGGACGATTCGTTGAAGCGATTTCGAGAGGTGTTGTCCTCGGTGTCCGAGCCCTCGCAGAACGCTCCGCTGCCGGTCGCTCCACGCATCCTTTCCCTTCCGATAGGCGATAGCGATTCGATGGGCGGTGGCAATTCGATGGGCGGCGGCGATTCGATGGGCGGCGGCGATTCGATGGGCGGCGGCGATTCGATGGTCATCTTGGGGCCGAGCATCCGTGAACGCTTTTCCGAGGCACAGCTTGTCGCGACCGGGAAATGGACCGAAGAGGTTGAAGCGCGGATCCAAGCGTTTGATTCGGATTGGAAGCAAGGCTACCGACGATCTGTCGGCGGTGGTCAAGTGGTGGGGATCCCCTCCCAGTCGATCGATTCGCTGCTGGCCTTTGATCTGCTTGAAACATTGATCGGTTATCGCTGCTCGACAATGCTGACCCGGGGCGTTGATCCGATCATGGGTGACTTCCGCAGCCGCCGGTGGCTGATTCCCGGAGTCGCCGAACCGCCGGTCTACACGTTCATGGGAATTTTGACGTTGTTCGTGTTGCTGGTCGGCCCGGTCGCCTATCGTTGGACGACGCGAGGCCATCGGTCCCATTTGATGTTTCTGATCGCGCCGGCGCTGGCATTGGTCACGACCGCCGCGATGTTCGCTTACAGCATCATCTCCGATGGGTTCGGGACGACCGTTCGCGTGCGGCAATTGACCTGGATCGATGGCGCCAGCGGCGATGCGATCGAGCGGACCCGGTCGACACTGTTTTCCGGGATCAGCCCCCGCACGGGACTGCGATTCGCCGGTGACGCCGAAGTCATGGCGTATCCCAACGGCGGCCAGCAGCGATGGCGGGACCTGCGCAGCGAAGTCGGTGAGGTGCGATTGCACGCCGACATCGACGCCGACGACCAGTGGCTGGACGCTGCGTTTTTGCCGTCTCGCACCCAGACCCAGTTCGTCACCCATCAAGTCCGCCGCGGCGTGGGGACACTCTCGATCAACGGACTCAAACCGTTCGACGCCTCCGGTCAGGTCCCCAATGCTCGTTCGATTGAACTGTCCAGTTCGCTGCCTTTTGAATTGCGCGATCTGGTCGTTTGTTCGCCCGACGGTCGCTATTGGTCGACCGACTCCATCAAAGCCGGCCAGACCGCTTCGGCCGGCTGGATTCCCAAAACTCAAGACGCATCGAAGTTGCTCGGACGCCTCTACACCCGGCATCGACCGGTGGGCGCGGTCAGCGAGTCGGGGCGGTCGCAAGGCAGTCGACGGATCCGCGACCTGGTGCTTTATGTCAACAAAGAAATCAGCCGCAACGGGCTCGTCGTGACCGACGGCGTGTTTGAACACTGGCTCAACGAAAGCCTGTTTGTGCGTGGTGAATTGCCGCCGGGCATGTTTATCGGCATCGGTGCGGCCAGCCCCGACGTCGTCGCCATCGCGGATGCCGAGCAGGTCGCCAGCGTCCGCTATGTGATGGGGACGCTGCAATGAGTTTCACCGACCACGAACTCGACGACGGCAACGCCACCGCGCGCCCGTCCGGCGACACGGCGTCCGACGACTCGTCGTCCAACGACTCGGCCGCCGGTGAATCGGCCGCCGGTGAATCGGCGACACCGCGGGTGCGGGCCGAGGCGACCGTCGCCCCACATGCCGGTGTGCACACGAACGACTCCGAGTGCATCGAGCTGCGACGACTGCATCGTTTTTTCGGCGACACCCGTGCGGTCAACGACGTCACGTTCAGCGTCGGCCGTGGCGAAGTGTTCGGTTTTATCGGCCCCAATGGCGCCGGCAAAACGACTTCGATGCGGATCCTTGCGACGCTGGACTTGCCCAGCTATGGCGACGCCTTCGTCGACGGATTCTCCGTCGTCAACGATCCCGAACTGGTGCGCAAACGGTTGGGGTTCATGCCCGATTCCTTCGGCACCTATCGCGACGTCAACTGTCGCGAGTACCTGGATTTTTTCGCCCGGGCCTATGGATTGGTGGGGCGGGAGCGGACCCGGCGACTGCAGTGGGTGCTGGATTTTACCGGCACCGGCGGGATGGCCACCAAACCGATTCGCGGCTTGAGCAAGGGAATGAAACAGCGTCTGTGCCTGGGCCGGGCGCTTGTGCATGACCCCGCCGTGATGATTCTGGACGAGCCCGCCGCCGGTCTGGACCCGAGAGCCCGCATCGAATTGCGACGAATGATTCGTGAACTCGCCGACCGCGGCAAAACGATCCTGATCAGCAGCCATATCCTGACCGAATTGGCCGAAATGTGCGACGCGGTGGGCATTATCGAACAGGGCAAACTGCTGGCGACCGGCAGCGTCGAGCAGATCCAAAGCGAAACACAAAACCAATCCGAGCTGACCCTGCGAATCCTCAATCGCCACGACGAAATCACCGAATCGCTGTCACGTCTGGAGGACCATATCGCGATCGACAACGTGATCCTGGACGGGCAATTCGTTCGCTTCGGATTCAGCGGAAAACCGGACGACCAGGCCGCCATCGTGACGCACTTTGTCACCCAAGGATTTCAAGTCGCCGAAGTCACCGCGCATAAGAAAAGTTTGGAAGACCTGTTCTTGCAGGTGACCGAAGGCTTGGTTCAGTAGGTTGTTAGCTGTTAGCTGTTAGCTGTTAGCTGTTAGCTGTTAGATTTGAGATTTGAGATTTGAGATTTGAGATTTGAGATTTGAGATTTGAGATTTGCCCCTTTTTCTGCCCACTTCTTCCTCCCCTTCCCTGCATGTCCCGATGGCGACGATAGACAACACGATCGATAGCACGCACGCCGGTTCGGGGGCGGATTGGCTTGCGCGGCTGGATCGGTGGTGCGAGCGTGTGGGCGATGCGATCAATCCGATCTTGGTCAAGGAGACGCGACAGTCGCTCAAGAGCCGACAGTTTGTGGTCACGTTTTCGATGATCCTGTTTGCGGCGTTGGCGTGGACGATTGCCGGCAGTCTTTCGTTGATGCCGCAAATCTACACGACGCCGTCGGCGCCACGGATGATGATCGGTTATTACGCGGTGCTGGCGCTGCCGATGATGATGGTGGTGCCGTTGGCGGCGTATCGATCCTTGGAGAGCGAAATCGACGACGGGACGTTGGAGTTGTTGTCGATCACCGCACTGTCTCCCTGGCAGATCGTGATGGGCAAATTGGCAAGTGCGTCGCTGCAGATGTTGCTGTATTTCGTCACGCTGTTTCCTTGTTTGGCCTACGCGTATTCCTTGCGAGGGGTGGATTTGCCGACGACGCTGCTGATCGTCGCTTCGTTGGCGGTGGCCGGATCGTTGCTGACGGTGGTCGGATTGTTCTTCGCGCCGTTGGCGCGTGGCCGATCCGGACGCGTGGCGACGATGTTGGTCCTGATCTTCATTCTCGTGCTTGCCGAATACGGGATCAGTTCGATGGTTGTCGGGATGATCCTGTACGGCAATCCGCTCTCTGCATCGGCGTTGTTGTTCACGGTGTTGGCGACGCTTGCGCTGTCGGGATCGTTGGGGCATTTGTTGTTGACCGCCACGGCGGCTCAATTGACGCCGGAAACGGAGAACCGTTCCACGTCGCTGCGTCTGTCGCTGCTGGTTTTGACGACGATCTGCGTCGCCACGATTGCCGCGGCGATGCTCGTGCTGGGCAGTGATGGGATCTCGGTCTACGTCGCCGGGCTACTCGTGATCGCCGGACTGTGGACCTTTTGCGGAGCCTTGATGGTGGGCGAGCGCTCGACCATCACGCCGCGCATTCGACGAGAATTGCCGAGCAGTTTTCTGGGCCGACTGTTTTTAACGTGGCTCACCCCGGGACCGACGACCGGACTGGTCTTCGCGATCCTCGGAATCGCGATCCTGGCGTCGATCCAGTATTTGTCACTGGATTGGGTGCTGCGAACGGCCAACGTCGGCGGGTCGATGCGACGACAGCTGCGGCTGCTGTTGGGTGTGCCGGCGATTCTGTACCCGGCCTACCTGGTCAGCTTTCTTGTCGCCGTGCGAGTGGTGATGTTCGCGGTCCGATTGCGCAACAATCCTCGCGTCGAAGTCGGCTTGGCTGCTTTGATTGTCGTTGCCGTGATGACGGCGCTGGTCCCGTATTCGTTGGAGCTGCATTACAACGACTATCAACCGCTCAGTTACGATTCGACCTGGCAGGTCACCAATTGGGCATTCACGATGGCAACGGCCGTGGAACGACGGTTGCCGCCGGGCGTTCTGGGGCAAATCGTCGGCGCCGCCGTTTGCCTGGCTCTGCTTTCGTTCTTTGCCGCATGGCGGACAACGCGTCCACGCCGCATTGCCACGCCGCAACGCGTCCAGGAAGAGCTCAGCCGCCGCTGACGGGGCCGGCTTGCAATGCGTCCGTCCTGGAACGTGGCTGCGGGCAGACTTGTCGCAAGCTGTGCTGAAGATCGGCTAATTGAAACGGCTTGGACAAACTCGCATCGGGCTTCCTGCCGGAGACCTGCTTGAGTTTTTCGATCTCGATCAACAGGCCACTGCAGACGATGATCGGCAGGTTCGAACGGATCGCCTTGAGTTGTCGAAAGGTCTCAGCCCCGGAAACATCGGGCATCATCAAGTCCAGGATGACCACATCAAAGGTCTCGCCGTGCTGGACCCTCGCGATCGCCTCGCGGCCGCCCGCGGCATCCGTCACGCGGTGACCGATCGCTTCGAGACTTAACTTGGCGACGCGACGCACCTCGTCGTCATCGTCGACGAGCAGGATTTCCATCGCGACGTCAGCGGGCGGAGACTGGATCGCCTGCTCGGCGTCATCGACGCGCAGCAGTTCGTCCCGTTCGGCGCAGGTTTCGGTGGACGTGGAGAAACGTTTTGCGTTTTGGTTCAACGGTGTGGCGTCGCCGTGTGTCTTGGCCGGCGTTGGCGCATCGATCGCAGCGGGTAACAGGATCGTGAAGACGCTTCCGTGGCCCAACTCGCTTTGGCAGTCAATGGTTCCCCCGTGCTGGTTGATCACGCCGTAAGAAAGCGCCAGTCCCAATCCGGTGCCTTCGCCGACTTTCTTGGTGGTAAAGAACGGCTCAAAGACACGGGCACGGGTTTCCTGGTCCATGCCGTGACCGTCATCGCGAATCTGAATGCGTGTGAACGGGGAACCGTCGGCGTCGACAAACGGATCGGTCTGCAAAACGATCGTTCCGGTTTGCCGGCCCAAGGCGTCGTGGGCGTTGAACAAGAGATTCAGCAACACCTGTTCCAGCTGGGCGTGGTCAAACCGACATGGCGGAAGCCGGGGGCTCAATTGCAGCGAAACGACGACATCGGGTGACAGCGACGTCTTGGCCAGCAGCACCGCCTCTTCGACCGCGTCATTAAGATTTCCGACTTGCAAGTCGAGATTCGTCTGACGGGTGAAACCGAGCAGCGAGCGAACCAGTTTGGTCGCCTGTGCCGTGCACCGGCGGGCCGAGGCTAAACAGTGGCTGGGTTGATCATCGTTTTGGGGAGCCCCGATGTCGATCAATTCCAAGTTCGATGAGATCGCGGCCAACAGGTTATTGAAGTCGTGGGCGACGCCACCGGCGAGTCGACCGAGGGCATCCATTTTCTGGCTCTCGCGCAATTGAAATTCCAATCGGCGGTTGGTTCGCACCGTTCGTTGCAATCTAAACCACAGCGTCGCGAAACAGAGCATGCCAGCGATCCCCAAGACCGCGATCAATGCCAACGCGGAGATCCCCGCCGAACGCGAAAATTGCCACCAGCGTGATACGACCAGCACTCCATCGGGGCCTTCCAATTCAACAATGAACTCGGGAGAAAAATCTTGCTCCAGCTCGGTCATCCCGGGCGGCGCCGTGGACACCATTCCTGTGACCGCGACACGGCGAGCGTTTTCCAACGAGAGGTCTTCCCAGGTCGCGTCGTTGACCGTCAACGTCGCCGCAAACTCCGTGTCGCCGTCACGGAGCATGATGATGCGTTCGTCGTCCTGGCTGAGTGAGAAAATGAAATCGGCTTCGATCGTCGCACGGTAGGGAAGCAGCGACAACTCAACGGATTGAGCCTCGTCACGCTGCGGCGGCGGAACGGTCTGAAAAGCCCTGGAATGAAGCGAGACGGCTTGAAACTGGTTCGTCCCCTGGCGGCGTACGGTCACATCCACCAAGTGCCCCGCCGCATCTTCCCGGGCCATCGCGGTGGCGATGAAAATCCCAGCGCCCTCGGATTCAATCAAATAGCCGTCGCCCGCCGCGACCGATGTGATTTGACCGCTGGTCTGATACAACCCGCCTGGGATCGTGTCGGTGGTGCGAAGTTGTTCGATCGTTCTGCTCTCCGCATCGGCGACCGAGACGATGTCATCGACGTGCCGAATCGGTCGCAAGGGGGAATCAAATTCGTTCATCTCGACGATGTATCGAGTCGGCTGTCCGTCCGAATCGACTTCGCAGATCAACGTCCCTTCCATCTCCACTTCGTGACCGATCAGACGGGTCCATTGGAAGATGGCGTTCTCTTCGAAACGGTGAACCAAGAACGAGGTATCGCCCGACGTGCAGGAAGCGATCCAACGGTCACCGAAACGGGCGACCTCCCGCACGACACCGGTCGTCTTGACCCGCTGCGACCATCGATTGCCCAGCGTCAAGTCTTCGATGCGAAGCGACTTGGGTTCGACGGGGACGACGTCATCGGAGACTTCGACCGTTTCAACTTGAACGTAATGACCGTCCATCACCAAGCGACCGATCACGCGGATGCGGGTGCCAGGCGGTAGGCGGCTGTGACGCTCGAACTGGACGAACGGAACGGACAGGTAGATCGCGCTGTGTTGGTCCTGCACAAACACCGCTCGGTCGCGTACGTCCCAGTAGTTGACCCGAGCGTGCAAATCGACCGGAAGTGACTCCACGTCCGTCCGCCCGTAATGCCGTTTCAAATCCAACAGGCTGTGGATGACATCGCCGGATTCGACTGCGGCCTGACGCTTAGTGCCACCCTGCTTCGCGTCACCCTGCGCGGCGTCACCCTGCGCGGTGGCAAGACCCGACGCGGCGAAAAACGCCATGCATAGACACGTCGCCGCGAGGGCGCGAAAAAACACGAGTCGATCCATCGGGGCGGGCGGCATGGTAGGCGAGTTCCTGCTAGACGATCTCGGGAACTTCGTACCCTTTGCGATACTGGCGGCGGAGCAACCCGTTGGCGACATCGGCATCGGCGCCGACAAACTGTTCGGTCTTCGGATCCAACGACAACATCGGACTGAGCTTGATCTCGCTGCTGTCCAGTTTTAGATCATGCGCGGCGAGGTGTTCATCCATTTCACCGAGCAGCCCGTCCCACTGGTCCAGTTTTACCTCGCCGGCCAATTCACGGCTAAAGCTTTCGCCCGCCTGGAAGGCGACGTTGGCCAAATTGCACCATCCGGTGCTGTCGTTGCCGACGGCGACTTCGGCGTTGAGCAGGCTGCGATCCTGGGCGCGAACGGCATCGATAAAGTTCTGTTGGTGAACGGTATCGCCCCGATTGCCCTTGAACTCTTTGATCTTTTTGCCGTCGCTGTCATAGGCGGCCGCGCCGCCACGTTGGCCCTCGAACCGGCCGCCTTCGCAGTACGCCATGTAGCCGCTGGCGGGGCCGGGATGGGAGGGGCTTTTCTTGCCGCCCGGCTGGGACGGCAAGTTGCTCAGCCCGATCACCACCGGAATCGATCCGGTATCGAAATAGGCGAAGTGGACGTTGGGGGTTTCGCCTGCGTCGTTCAACACGACGCGACCACCACCGCCGAGGACACGCTGGGGCAAGGCCACGCTGTCTTGGAAGATGTTGTTGCGACAATCGTCCAGAACATGGACGCCCCAGTTGCCCATTTCGCCGCTACCGGTGTTCCAATCCCAGTGCCAATCGTAGTGCAGTTTTTCGCGGTAGATCGGCTCATCGGCGGCCGGTCCCAGCCACAGGTCATACGCGACGTTCTTTTCGATTTCCAACGGGGTGTCGCGGCGGCCGATCGACGGACGGACGCCGTAGCGATTGACCCGCGCCGCCTGAATCTCGCCCAACGCCTTTTCTTCATGCAGGAACCGTTTGATCTCGGCCTGCATCGGGTCGCTGCGTTGCTGCGTTCCGATTTGGCAAATCTTGTCGTACTTGCGTGCCGCCGCCACCGTCTGGCGCCCTTCCCACTGGCTATGCGAAAGCGGTTTTTCGACGTACACATCTTTGCCGGCTTCCATCGCCCAGATCGCAGCCAAGCAGTGCCAGTGATTGCACGTCGCGATGACCACGGCGTCGATGCTCGGTGATTCGATCAACTCGCGCAGATCCGTCCAGCTCTGAGCCTTGGGGAAACGCTGCTTGGCCGCGCCCAATCGATTTTCATCGACATCGCACAGCCCGGCGATGTTGACGCCCTCGACTTTTTCGAATTGTCCCATCAACTGACCGGCCCGTCCGCCACAGCTGATGAATCCGAGGTTGATTTCGTCGTTCGCGTTGGCCGCCTGAAGCGAACGGCCCGGCAACGCAGACGTGACGGTCAGGGCGGCAGCGGCGGATGCGGTCGAGCCGACAAATTGGCGGCGAGAGAGTCTGTTCATTTGGAAATCTCTTTGCAGATCAAGAGGATGAGTTACCGTTGCGGGGGTACAGCATCGTCGACGACGGGCTGAGAATTGACCCGATATGATAACCCGGAACGCCCCGTCGCTGGCGGGACTGCTGCGGATATTTCGAAACCCGACGGGGCAGAATGTTGTTCTGACCGCTCAGATCGCGGACCCGGCATCATCGGGCCTCAGTCGGCGTTGATTTCGTTGATCAACTTGCGGAGCTTGCCGAGGCTGCGACGGTTGAAGTGAAACACCAGACGCGGCAGGCCGGCCAGATCCGGTTCACCCGATTCTTCGGCTAGGGCCTTGCATTGCTCAAAGCGGCCGTCCACCAGGATGCCGGAATACTCGGTCTGGATCTTTTCCATCTTCTCCTCCGGCAGACTTTCCTTGAGCCGGAAAACCAGGCGGTCGCGGACGTAGCGCATGCTGTGGTAGCGTCGATAAAACCCTAGGATTTCGTCGATCGCCACCTCCACGTCGTTGGTGATGCGGTAAAGCGCGACGTCGTCGGGGCTGATCATGCCGCCGCCGAGCAATTGCTTGTCGATGAACTTTCCCAGATCGCTCCAGTAGCTTCCCTGGGGATGGTCCAGCAACACCAGCGGAAGCATCGTCTGCTTTCCGGTTTGCATCAATGTCAACGTCTCCAGGGCTTCGTCCAGCGTGCCGAATCCACCGGCGCAGCAGACCACGGCACTGCATTCTTTGACGAACATCAACTTCCGCGTGAAGAAGTACTTCATCGTCACGAGTTTGGGATCACCCTCGATCACATCGTTGGCGCCCTGTTCAAAGGGCAGCATGATGTTCAGCCCCATCGAGGCTTCCTTGCCGGCACCGACGTGGCCGGCTTCCATGATGCCGCCCCCGGCGCCGGTGATCACCATCCAGCCATGTTCGGCCATTCGCCGCCCCAGTTCGACCGCCGATTGGTAATCGGGGTGATCCGGTTTGGTGCGGGCGGAACCGAAAATCGTCACCTTTCGACGGCGACGGTAGGGACGAAACACTTTGAAGGCATAACGCAGTTCCAGCAGCGTCCGGGACAGGATCTTCAAGTCACCGCGGGAGGTGCGGTCTTTTTCCAACCGGGCAATGGTCGCACGCATCTCGTCAAACAGATCCGAGCTTTCGACCGCCGGGACTGTCGAAATCGGTTCGTCGGCCGGTTGCGGCCGTTCGAGTTCGCATTCACCGATCGCCTCGGGCGGTAAGTGTTTCGGATCCGTTGGATTCGGTTGCATCTGCGTTTATCCGTCAAACATGGGGAAGGCTCAAAAAGCCGGCTCACGCGGCCACGTCGCTCTCGGTTTCTTTGTCGTTATCCTCGTCGTCGCTGTCGGCGCGGATCGACAGCAGTTTGGCGATCAGGATTGCCAGTGGGGCGGCGCCGAAACTGAGTAACGCGCCCATCTTCACCGAGTCCTGTGTCGCGCCGGGGATCTTGAAGGCCGCCACCGAAACGAACAACGCGACAGTGAACCCGATGCCGGCAACCATACCGAGGGTGACGACATGGCGATAATCCATTCCGGCCGGTTTCTGCAATCGAAACCCTTTTTCGGCCAGCAACGTCATCGCCGTGATCCCCACAGGCTTGCCGAGCAGCAGTCCGGCCAGAACCAGCCAGGTCCCCGTCCCGACACTGCTGAGCACGACGCCCGCATTGGCGAGTCCGAACAGGCCCAAAATACATTCGACGGGGGTTTTCCAGAAGTGCTCGAATTCGTTCAACGTGTCGTCACGCTGCAACTCTGCCTTGGCGAAAATCCCCAGGTCGGACGTCGCGGCGGGAAGCAGCGGGATGATCGGCACCAAACCCAAAGCCGGGTGGATGTGCGCCGAGTAAAACGAAAACCACGACAGCACCCCCGGTCCCAGAATATAAAACCAGTGCGAATGAACCTTCAGTTTTCTTAGTAACCACGCCAAACCCATCGCGGTGGCGGTCAACAGCAACCAAATCGGTTCGATCGGCGCCGACGGATAAAAGATCGCCAAAATCATTAAGCCGGCTGCATCGTCTGCGATCGCTAGCAATAGCAGGAAGGCGATCGCCGGGTGCCCTGCCCCAAAGATCAATCGGGCAACCAGGTAACTGAACGCGATATCGGTCGCACACGGCACCGCCCATCCCTGTCCCAATTCGGCCTGGGTTCCCGTCGCGTAAGCTCCGGCGAGATAAAACAGCGCCGGGCCGACAATGCCGCCGAAGGTCGCCAGCAACGGCGTCGCCGCTTTCCGCGGATTGGACAGCGCCCCGCCGGGCAGCAACGATTCCCAAACCTCTTTGGCCGCGATGGCAAAGAACAATGCCATCAAGACATCGTTGATCAAAAAACCGAGCGAATACCAATGGTGGCCGCCGTCAGCGTGGCTTTCTCCATGAGCGTCTTCACTGTGTTCGGTCGCCCCGGCGGCCACTTGATCTGCCGACGCGGACTGCCCCGCCGAAGGTGAGGCGGCGTGATCGTCGATCGAAACGGGGCTGGGGGGGTGGTGTTCACCGCCGCCCCATAGGTTTCGGACATCGTAATGAATGAAATCCTGATAGCTGGAGCTGCCGCTTCGGTCGGCCAAGTTGGCCCACGTCAAAGCCGCAACGGCTCCGATCACCAGCAGGAGAGAATTGTCGATCAGGAAGCGGATAACGCCGCCCTTTGAAGTTTCGTGCCCGGACATGGACCGTGCGAATCCCTGGTTTGGATAGGAGGGGTGTTCTGCGATGGCTTTGCGGCCCGATGGCCGCCGCCGCCAATCTGCGGAATGGTACCGATTGTGTTTCTTTTTGGTGACCCCAGGTGATCGGTAACATCTGTGGTGGCTTCCCGCTTGGTCTGGTGAACCGCGTTTTTTGCGACCCTTGAAACCGCCACGAGAATCATGCGAGGCCGTCCCGTGAACGAAGATCAGCTTGAAAATCCGGTGTTGGGCTACGTGGTGATCGCCGTCGCCCTGATCGTCGGCATGCTTTCGGCAACCGTCTTCGGCCAGGGACCGGATCACACGCCCGCGTTGCTGCCGAAAACCAATGCCATCGCTGACACGGTGGAAACCGCACAGGGCGATCATCGTGTTACGGACAAAACGGGTGCGGCAAAGCTTCTCACCCCGGTGAACCAACACGGAACCGGTCCCCGGCCCGATCAGCGTCACCGAGAGGACGTGCCGCGGCGCTGGATTTTGGGTGTTCGTTCCACGCCCACGGGGGCGGGATGTGTGGTCACGGCCGTCTTGCCCGGCAGCGCCGCCGAGCGTTGCGGGCTTTCCGTGGGGGACCGGATTCTGACCGTCAACGGAAACCAAGTGGGGTTGCTGGGAGATCGCCTCGTTCGCCTGGACCGAGCCATTGACTCGGCCCCGGGGCGACAGGCTTGGCTGCTCGTCGAGCGCAGCGGTTCGGGCATGGTTCAGCCGTTGCGGGCGACGTTACAGACGCTCTTTGAATGCTTGGGGCACTGAACAGAATGCTTGGGGCAGTGAACAGGCACCCACTCCATCGGGCCGCACGAGGTGGGACCTGGGCGATGGGGGGCAGAGTTTTCCGATTGGCGTGATCTTGCCGGTACTGCGGTTCGTTTTGATCTTGCGGGACAAATGACCGGCCCACCCGCACTTTCGCGTCTTCCCGAACGTGCCGATCAACCCCAACAGTCGGATCGACCGATGCGAACGGTACAAGAGGCTCTGCCGGACTGACGCCGGTGGTTGCGACAAGCCTGACGGTCCCGGTCAACGAGCCACCCGATGCTGAAATTGAACTCCTATCCCGCACGTTCTGCCAACTCGGTCCCTTCGCCAGCGAGCGATGATGGGCAACGAGCAGGACCGCCGACGGCGCTCTGCGGACCGGCAGCCTACCGATCCCTGCTGGCTCGATTGATCATTGGGTTGGCGTCGATCGGTGCGGCAGGGGTTGCGTCGGCCGAACAGATCGGCCTAACCAGCGACGCGCCGTATCGCCAACGCATGGAGCGATCTCAAGTTGACGCGGCGATTGCGTTGGGAAACCTGGACGCGCTCGGTCGCATCGATAAAGCGTCTCGGTTGGATTCGCTCTATACGGCCATGATCGAAACCGAGCAGGCCCGCATCAAGCTGCGCCAGTCGATCACGCGACGTGCCGCCAATCGACAGCATCGCGCGACGCCGGTGGTCCACCCGCCGACGGTCGGTGAGCGTGTTTCCGGTCAGCGTATTCAGATAACGGCTTTCCGAGACGATGCCCCGTATCAAACGGGCGGCACGGCCCAAGTCGTCACGTTGCTCCGCCCCAAGTCGTTCAGCCTGGAGGCTCCGCCCGAAACCACTGCGCCAGGTCTCGGTGATCTCAGGCAGGAACCGCGACGGCTGGACCGATACGTCCCGTTGGTGGTCGTGCCCGCGCATTCGGAGAAACTGGAAGGTCAAACCAACAGCCCTGCTCTGGAATCGGTGGTGGTCGACGAATCCCTGGCCGGTCAACAGAAGTTCGCGACGCCGGCCGACCGGCCCGGCGATGCCGGCGAATCTGAACCGCAGGACAAACGCAATTCGCAAACGGCCGCGTCAGCCGACGGCCCAGAAGACACAAGCTTTTCCGCGTTTCTGACGGACACGCCAGCGGTCGCGTTGGTGTCCCCCGCCGCACCGGTCGTTGCGGCGGCCCCGATCGATCCGAACCCCGAACCGAATGATTCGATCCCAGCACCGATTCGCCCAGCTCCAATGCGCCCGGAACCAATGCGCCCGAATTCGGTTTCCCCGACCGCGGCCGCTGTCAAACCGGAACCCAAACGCTCGCTGGTGGCAGCCCCCGCGACGGCTCAGCTGGCCGCAACGGAGTCCGCAGCCGTCGTGGAGTCCGCGGATTCAACGCCCGTCGAAGCACCGCTTCAGACGGCTTCGTCTCCGTCGCCGATGGCAACGATGCCGCCGGCGGCTGCCGCGCCCGATGCTGAGGTCGCGCTGCAATGGCCCTTCAAGATGGGCGGACGCGAAACCTTGCCGACACCAGGAAACACGGACGACGTCACGCTCAGCGTTGACGATGTCGATGTCGATGTTCGAACGGTGTTGGAGATGTTGGCCAAAGGCTACGGCATGAACATCCTGGTCGCTCCCGATGTTGAGGGCACGGTGACCGCCAACGTCGCAGGGCTGACCCCCGAGCAAACGCTCACCAGCATCGCACGGATGTGCGGTCTGGCGATCCAACGCGACGACAACGTGATCCTGATTTACCCGAAAGACAATCTGCCCCGGGAATCGCGCGAGCTGCGCGTGTTCTCGCTGGACTACGCCCGATCCGAAGACATCGAACCGACGGTCAATGGCTTGCTGTCACCGATCGGCAGCGTCTACAGTTCCAAGGCGGACGATATCGACAATCGCAAAGGTCGCGAATCGATCGTGGTCGTCGACACGCCCGATGTGCTGGAACAAGTGGAGCGGTACTTGATGCAGGCCGACCAGGCGCCGCTGCAGGTGATGATCGAAGCTCGCGTGATGGAGATTGAGCTCAAGGACAACATGGAGCACGGCGTCAACTTTGAAGACATCTTGGGCGGCGACGTTCGAATGGGCGGATTTCGGTTGACCGATAACATCGCCACGTCGACCAACCCGTTTTACTTTGGTGAGATCAGCGGCAGCGACTTGAAAGCTCTGTTGACCCTGTTGGAAACAACGACCGACGCCAAAACGTTGGCCACGCCACGGGTGATGGTGGTCAACGGCCAGAATGCAAAGATTCAAGTCGGCCAACAACTCGGCTTTGCCGTCGCCACGGTCACGCAAACGTCAACGATCCAAGACGTTCGCTATCTGGACACCGGCATCGTGCTCAACGTCACGCCGACGATCAGCCGCGATCACCGAATCCTGCTCCAGGTCAAACCCAAAGTCAGCAGCGGCGAAATCAATCCCGACACCCTGCTACCGGAAGAAACGACGCGTGAAGTGGAAACCTCGGTCATGCTGGACAACCACCAAGGCATGATTGTCGGAGGATTGATCCAGGAAGAAGACCGCGTGGTGATCAAAAAGCTGCCGTGGCTCGGTGACGTCAAACACGTCGGAAAGTTCTTTCAACGCCGCGAGACCTCACGGGCGCGGACCGAGATCATCGTGGCCCTAATCCCCCACATCATCGACCCCTGTCGCGACGGTCACTACAGCGAAGGCGATCCGATGCGAAACCAAATCGAGTGGGAACGGACGGAGAATCGCTTGTTCAACGGCCCGCTCAATCGCGAGTGCCGGCCCTGGGAGGCTCGCCTGCCCGATGTGACCGCTGATGGGGCCCTGCACCGCGACATCGACCGGCTGCGGAATCGGCACCCCTACTGCAAAGGCTGTGAGCCGATCAAAAGCAGTCTTCTGCCGATCCACTGACAGTCTAATTGTCGATCGCGTGACACCGGGGTACACTCCTGCGGTGGACACAGCGACTGCCGCGGATCGATTCTGCCCCCGCCATTCGCCCCCGCCATTCCCATTGCGAAGCCCCCCGTACTGCACTGCCCTCGCCCCATCGAGATTTCCTGGATCACGAGATGAGTTCAAGCGTTAATTTGGAAACCCAAGACGCCGGCACGGTTCGTCTGACTTACGGTGACCAGGAGATCGAGCTCCCTGTCGTCGAAGGCTCCGAGGGGGAACGCGGAATCGATATCTCCGCGCTTCGCGGAAGCACCGGGCTGGTCACCCTGGACGAAGGTTTCGTCAACACCGGCAGCACCCGCAGCGCGGTCACTTTCCTGGACGGCGAAAAAGGCATCCTGCGTTATCGCGGTTATCCGATCGAGGACCTGGCCGCCCATTGTGACTTCGTCGAAGTCGCCTACCTGCTGATCCATGGCGAATTGCCAAGCCCGGCAGAAGCCGCCAACTTTCGCAGCGGGATTCGCCACCACACGATGATCCACGAGGACATGCGGTCGTTCTACAACGGATTCCCGCGTGACGCCCACCCGATGGCCATCCTCAGCAGCGTCGTCGGTGCGCTGTCGACCTTTTATCAAGATTCGATGCAGGTCGATGATCCGGATCAGGTGGAAATCTCGATCTATCGACTGCTCGCGAAACTGCCGACGATCGCCGCTTACGCCTACAAGAAGTCGATCGGCCAGCCGTTCATGTATCCGAACAACGATTTGGATTACTGTGAAAACTTCTTGCACATGATGTTCGCCACGCCGGCCCACGATCATCTGGTCGACCCCGACTTTGCCGAAGCCCTCAACTTGCTGTTGATCGTCCACGCCGATCACGAACAGAACTGCAGCACCTCGACGGTGCGAATGGTCGGCAGCAGCAACGCCAATCTGTTCGCATCGATCTCCGCCGGCATCGGCGCCTTGTGGGGACCGCTGCACGGGGGGGCCAATGAAGCTTGCGTGAATATGCTCGAGCAAATCGCGGCCGATGGCGGGAACGTCAAGAAGTACGTCGATATGGCCAAGGACAAGAACAGCAGTTTCCGCTTGATGGGATTCGGCCACCGCGTCTACAAGAACTTTGACCCCCGCGCCCAAATCATCCGGGCCTGCTGCGACAAGCTGCTCGCCAAACTGAACATCGACGACCCCTTGTTCCACGTCGCCCAAGAACTGCAAGACGTGGCGCTGGAAGATGAATACTTCGTCGAACGGAAACTCTATCCGAACGTCGACTTCTATTCCGGCGTGATCTATCGGGCGATGGGAATTCCCGTCCAGATGTTTACCGTGCTGTTCTCCCTCGGGCGACTCCCCGGTTGGATCGCTCACTGGAAAGAACTTCACGCGACGCCCGGAAAGCGAATCTATCGCCCCCGGCAAATCTACACCGGGCAAAACGAACGAACCGTCGTCCCGATTGAAAATCGCTAATCGATGCCACTCGACCTTGCCGCCCTGTTCGATCAAGGGCTCTCGTACGATGCGTTCTTGGCCAAACACGGCAACGAGGCTCAGCGGAGTCGCTGGAGCGGGGTGCACTCGGAAGTTCGCCTCAGCGAATCACAACGCGAACTGTTGGCGGGATTCGTCCGCGAGATGAAGGTGCTCGTCTCGGCCGGCGCCTGGTGCGGAGACTGTATCAATCAGTGCCCCGTGTTCGATCACTTCGCAGCCGCGAATGAGAACATTCGGGTGCGTTTCTTTGATCGAGACGAACACAGCGCGTTCGCCGAATCCATTTCGACCTGCGGCGCCCATCGCGTCCCGTCGGTCTTGTTTCTCAGCGAAGACAATTTCGTCTGCGGACGCTATGGCGACCGCACCCTGGCGACCTATCGACACATGGCGGCCACCCAGCTCGGCCCCAGTTGCCCGACCGGCATCGGCGCCGTCAATGTCGACCTGCTCCAAGCCGTCACCGCCGAATGGCTCGCCGAGTTCGAACGCATCCAATGGATGCTGCGACTGTCGGGACGCCTGCGCGAAAAACACGGCGATTGACGGGCAGGCCGATCGGTTGGCCAAGACAATTGGTTGGTCAAAAAATTGGTTGGTCAAAAAACGGGAGTTCCCGGCAACTTAAGGTCGGTGCTCCACGTCATCTTTTGACCAATTCATCTTTTGACCAATTCATCTTTTGACCAATTCATCTTTTGGTCCGTTTCGGCTTTCTCGCCATGATGTTGCTCACGCTGCCGCAGCTGGCAAACCCCGGGCTTCGCTCCCGCGAACTGCGCCCGCGCTGCCAAACCTTTCCGGTTGTAAGCTTCGGACCGTCTGCCGGCATCTTCTTGCCACTGAAACCGCTGCCCTAGCCCGCTGATCGACTGAATATTGCCGGCTCAGAACTCCGATTTTCTTTCCAGACCCTGTTCACCTACGCATTACTGGAGTCTTCCAGTGCCGAAATTTCCGCGGCCCGCCCGCGTCTCGATTGTGATTCCGCTGCAGCGTGACGAGAAACTTTTCGAGGAAACGCTGCTCAGTGTTTTGGAAAATCAGACGGATGATTGCCAGATCATCGCGGTCCACAATGGGACGTATGCTGATCCCTTTGAGCTGAGCGACGAAGTCAGCTTTGTGACCGCCCGATCATCCAATTTGACCGACCTGGTACGTGATGCGTTTGATGTCACGACGGCCCCGTTCGTCCACGTTCTGGGGACCGGCATGCGGGCCCAGGCCGATTGGCTGGAGCACGCGTTGCAGCCATTTGACAACCCGCAAGTCGGAGCCGTGGCGCCGACATTGGTCGACCAGTCCGGCCGGCCCGTCGAAGGCGCGCATTGGACGGATTCCGACGGGCGATTCTGCCAAAGCCGCTCCGGGCGTGCGCCCGAAGGGCCACTCAGTGGTTTTTTTGTCAGCGCCTTTTTTGCCCGCCGCCACCTGCTCGGCAATCTGCTCGACGCCGTCGCGCCGGCGATGAGTGATCCGATCGCGGTCAGCTACGCGATGGGGTGCCTGATGAAACGTGCCGGATGGAAATTCGCCTCGGCGGACGGCTGCTGCATTGAGGCCGAAGACGCATTGGCAACGGCCGATGACTCGGACATGGCCCGTGGCCAATGCCTGGGCGCGATCCGCAATCGTGTGTTGCCCGGCGAGCCGGTCCCCGGAAGGGTCGCGATGCTACGAGAGGCGCTGTTGGGTTCAAGTTCGGTGGGCGAGATGATCGGGATGATGCGCTATCGCAACAGCCTTTCGGCGGTCCGTCGCGCGATCGACCCCGACAGTGTCCCATCGGCCAACGACAGAGCCCACGTGGTCAACCTGCCCTCGGCCGAGGCACCGCTTCGCAGAGAGGCGGCTTAGTATGCCGCCGCACCTTGGTTTTCGGGTAGGCGGTAGTGGACGAGGCGACGAGTCCTTGCCAAGATGCCGACGACAGAGGACTCGTCGCCTCGTCCACTACCCGGAAATTGAGCTGCGGTAGACTGCTGGTTCAGGCCGTCGGTTTCCGCTCCGCCGACCGCCTTGGCGGCTTCCGCTACGGCTTCAACCCTAAGATTCCATCTTGACGAAGCACTCGAAAGGCAACGCTGTGAAGCATTTGTTAGCGGTAGGGCGCGAGCCCTCCGGTGTTTCGGGAACGACGAGGGACCGGAGGGCTTGCGCCCTGCCGCTAACACCTCGTCAAACGCAGGGAATAAATGCTTCACAGCGTTGACTCGAAAGGGCGCAATAAAAAACCCCGCCGGTTGATGACCGGCGGGGTTTCGTTTTTCAATCAGCCGTTGGTCGACGGATCAGTTGCCCGAGTCGTCTTTGTTTTCCTCGGACTCGCCGACCGAGGCGCTGACGGGTTGTTCTTTTTCCTCGGCCAAGCCACGGGTTTCGCCGTGGAACTCGAGTCGAACCACTTTGACCTTCTTGCCGTCGGGGTCGATCATCTTTCCGTCGTCGGTCACGGTCATGTCGCTCGGGGCCACGGAATCGCCATCGGAGTTTTCCAGGATCCCTTTGACCACGATCGTGTCCTTGCCTTCGAACGCACCGCGGAGCAGTTCTTCGCTGAGCGGGTCTTCGATTCGCTGTTCGATCGCACGACGTAGCGGACGAGCACCGTAATCCAGATCGGTTCCGCGACGAATCAAGAACTCTTTCGCTTCGTCTTGTAGTTCCAACGCCAATCCGCGGTCGAGCAAGCGTTCGCGGACCTTGGAGAGTTCGAAATCGATGACCAGTTTCAAATCCTGACGCGTCAGGTGACGGAAGATGATGGTGTCATCCAAGCGGTTCAGGAACTCGGGCCGGAAGACGCGTTCGATCTGTTCCATCACACGCGTCTTCATCGATTCGTAGCTGGCATCGGTGTCGGATTTCTGGAACCCGAACGCCGACTCGTTCTTGATCGCTTCGGCACCGGCGTTGGTGGTCATGATCAAGATCGTGTTGCGGAAGTCGACGTTGCGTCCGAACGAGTCGGTCAAGCGGCCTTCTTCCATGACTTGCAGCATCATGTTGAACACGTCGGGGTGTGCCTTTTCGATTTCGTCGAACAGCACCACGGCGTAGGGTCGACGTCGAATCTTCTCGGTCAACTGGCCGCCTTCTTCGTAGCCGACGAATCCGGGAGGTGCCCCGATCAAACGGCTGACGTTGTGCTTCTCCATGTACTCGCTCATGTCGATGTGCACGAGTGCATCGCTGTCACCGAACATGTATTCGGCGAGCGCTTTGGCGAGCAAGGTTTTCCCGACACCGGTCGGTCCGGCGAAGATAAACGAACCGGTCGGACGTCGCGGGTCTTTCAAACCACTGCGGCTGCGGCGAACGGCTTTGGCAACGGCCGAAACCGCCAGGTCCTGGCTGACGACTCGCTTGTGCAGTTCTTCTTCCATCCGCATCAACCGCAAGCTGTCTTCGGTCGACAGTCGGGTCAACGGGATGCCGGTCATCTTGCTGACGACTTCCGCGATGACTTCTTCGTCGACGACGCCGTCGGTTTGCTGGCTCTTCTCGCGCCAGTCCTGGGTGATCTGGTCTTTCTTCTTGCGAAGCTTTTCGGCCTGATCACGCAGGTTGGCCGCTTTTTCGAAATCCTGATTGGCGACCGCGTCTTCCTTTTCTTTGTTCAGCTGTTCGACTTCTTCGTCGATTTCTTTCAGATCCGGCGGACGCGTCATCGTGCGCAAACGAACCCGTGCACCGGCTTCGTCGATCACATCGATCGCCTTGTCGGGCAGGCATCGCGCGGTGATGTAGCGTTCGCTCATCTCGACAGCCGACACCACGGCGTCGTCGGTGATTTGCACGCGGTGGTGCTCTTCATAACGTTCGCGTAGGCCTTTCAGGATGGCGATGGTCTCTTGCTTACCGGTCGGTTCGACGATGATCTCTTGGAAGCGTCGCGCCAGCGCGTTGTCCTTTTCGATGTACTTTCGGTACTCGTCCAGCGTGGTGGCACCGATGCACTGGATCTCGCCTCGGGCGAGGGCAGGTTTGAGCACGTTGGCGGCGTCGATCGCGCCTTCGGCTCCACCGGCACCGACCAGGGTGTGGAGTTCGTCGATGAACAGGATCGTGTTCTTAACGCGGCGGACTTCGGTCATGACCGCTTTGATACGTTCTTCGAATTGTCCGCGATACTTAGTGCCGGCAACCATCATCGCCAGGTCGAGGACCACGATTCGTTTTTCGGCCAGGATTTCGGGGACTTCGCCTTCGATCACCTTTTGGGCGAATCCTTCGACGATCGCGGTCTTGCCGACGCCGGCCTCACCGAGCAGCACCGGGTTGTTCTTGGTTCGTCGGCACAGGATTTGGATGGCGCGTTCGATTTCGCGCTCCCGCCCGATGACCGGATCCAATTCGCCCTTGCGAGCCAATTCGGTGAGGTCGCGGCCGAAACTGTCCAGTGCCGGCGTCTTGCTCTTGCCGCTCTTGCCCGACGCGCTACCCGAGCTGCCTTCTTCGGTGCCGCGTCCACCGCGTTCACCGACTTCGGCACCCTCGAGTCCATGGCCGAGCAGGTTGAGCACTTCTTCGCGGACGTCTTCGAGTTTCAGTCCCAGGTTCATCAACACCTGAGCGGCGACGCCTTCTTGTTCTCGGAGCAGGCCGAGCAAGATGTGTTCGGTTCCGACGTAACTGTGATTGAGATTTCGAGCTTCCTCCATGGAATACTCGATCACCTTCTTGGCCCGGGGCGTTTGCGGCAGCTTTCCGACGGTCACCATCTCGGGGCCGCTTTGGACGAGCTTTTCGACCTCCAAGCGAATCTTGCGAAGATCGACGTCCAGGTTTTTCAGCACATTGGCGGCGACACCACTGCCTTCCTTGACCAGTCCGAGCAAAATATGCTCGGTCCCGATGTATTCATGGTTAAAACGCTGTGCTTCCTGGTTGGCCAGTTGCATCACTTTGCGAGCGCGGTCGGTAAATCGTTCGTACATTTGGTTGTCTCGTTACCCGGCGGGTTTTGCCAGGGATGCGCCCGCGGGGGGAACACACCTGGGTTGGTCCATTCAAATCAGACGAAGCGTCCAAAGGGGAGGTGAATCCCGCTTTTTGTAACCACGTCAGCCTTGCATTGTTCAAAACTCAGATTGACAGCCGAACTGTCAACTTGGCGATTCGTTCGTCTCGATTCCTCGTCAGTCCCTTATCAGCAAACCGTACGCCATTCCAAGCGAGATCGAGTCACAACGACCGCTTGAGGACACAGCGGCGGAAGGGATCGCCGGCAATCAACCGGCTCACTTCGATTCTATCGGTTTTGTAAATTTTGGGGGATAGGAGTCCCAGCGAAACAACCGCCCTCAAACATGAATTTGAAGCAAAAACGCGGTTTAAATTTTTACGTTTCTCTGAGCCAAATCCGTCGTCACGTTGTCAGTTTCACGGGGAAAGGATCCAAACGCACCGTTTCACTCGATGCATTCCCTCATAAAACCCACTCACGCCGCTGTCAAATCGGCAGCATTGCCATCCTCCTGCAACTCCGAGGCCGACAGCTCGCTTGACTCCTCGTCCGCGTCCTCGTCGGATTCCTCTGCCGATTCGGCGTCGCGAGCGATCCGAGCCGCCTCGGCATCCATCTCAATCTGCCATCGATCGGCAATCTCCAGACGCCGCATTTCATCCAACAGCACGGCCGCACTGGTCACTCGCCCTGTGTGACGATAGAGGCTCGACAACATCAGCAACGCCGGGGGGTCACGCGGTTCGATCGCCAAAATCCCCAGCAACAGCGGTTCGGTCGCCTCCCAGTCGCCGCGCAGAAACGCCGCTTGGGCTTCGACAAAACGATCGGGTGCGTCGGTCACCGCTCGTGGATTGATCAATGCTGGCAATTCGCGGAAGCTCTTCACCGTCCAGCAGATCCAGACGCACACGCCGACCCACCAGGCGGATCGAACCAGCAACGGATCCAACCAGGTCGGATAGAAGTGTTTGAGAATCAACAGTGAATTCAAACCGATACCGAACCCGATCGCCAACGGCAATGCTGACAACCGACCACGCCACCAGAGCTCGCTGAGCCCCGGCCAAAAACAGGTCAGATAGTTGCGGAATTCCATTTCGTTCTCAGAGAGTTCTGTGAAAGATCTAGGCAATCCGCCGCGGTCATCGCAAGCCGAGATTCCGCGGGTTTGAGGCGTCTCGGGGCAATCCCCCGGCCAATGAAGACGAACGACCAGAGGGCTTGTAAGCCGGGTTCTGTACCGATCGAACGCCATGCCGGACCAGAGCCCGGCGACGTCGATGGTGGCGACCATTTATCTGTGCGCGACGATTGCTCGTCGCCTCCATTGCGACCTACCCGGGTGTCGATCGCGAAGCGGACCGCTTCTGCACCCTGTTTGGTCTAGCTCCGGATGGGGTTTACCGAGCCGATCGAGTCACCCCGATCGCTGGTGCGCTCTTACCGCACCGTTTCACCCTCACCACGCATCCGCCAGGGGCGAACCCCGCGCGGACCGTTCGGCGGTCTACTCTCTGTTGCACTTTCCCTAGCCTCGCGGCCGGTCGACGTTATCGACCATCCTGTCCTGCGGAGCCCGGACTTTCCTCCCGCCGGTGCAATACCGACGAGCGATCACCCCGCCCTCTGATCATTCGTGTCGCTTAACATGATCGATGGCCGTGCCGCGGACAAGGTTCACCCGTGACGAAACGGTCCACCAGGGCTCACTTGCCCGGGACATACTCGAGTTGAATTTCGGTCTCGGGCAACTGCGGTTGCAGCTGATCGACGCCGGCTTGGGTGACCGCCGTTCGTGTCACGATCAGTTTTTCAAGCTTCGACAATCCCGCCAACTGCGGCAGCCCTGCGTCGGTGATTTGGGTGCTGCCCAAATGCAGAAACGTCAATCCGGTCAGCTTGCCCAGGGCATCGAGCGACGCATCACCGACGTTGGTCTTGTCGACGTTGAGCCACTGTAACCCGCTCGCGCCGGACAGTTGTCCCCAGTCCCCATCGCCGACCGACGTCGCGTAAAGATTCAGCTTGGAAAGTTTTGTGAACCCTGCGAGTGTTTCCAACGCCGCATTGTCGATCCCCGCACACTCGCTGAGATCCAATTCGACCAACTGCGACAGCCCGACCAGTTCAGCCAGCCCGTCGTTGCCAAATGACGTGGACGCAATCCGCAGCTTCTTCAGCGGCGGAAACGATGCCATCGTCTGGGCGGCGTCGTCGGTCACCTGTGTCCCCGCCAGATACAATTCACTCAGCTTGGACAGCCCCCCCAGCGACGCGATGCCTTGGTCGGTGATCGGCAAAAAGTCCAACGCGATCACTTCCAGCGTCTTGATCCCACCCAACGTTTTCATCCCGGCATCGGTCACCTGGGTGGCGTCGTCTTTTCCCGAAAACTTGATCGCCTTGAGCTGTTTCAGTCCGCCCAAATGCGCAACCCCCGCATCGCCGACCGCACAGCCGCGCAGATCCAGGTTTTGCAACGAGTCAATCTTCGCAACACTGATTAAACCGTCGTCGTCGACGTTGGATCCCGACAGCAACACGCTGCGCAGTTTCGGCAGCGCAGCAAGCTGCTCCAGCACACCGGTGACGTCCGCGTCGCGGAGGTCGACCTCGATCACCGCGTTGTTTCCATCGCGACGCGTCTTCGCCACCGCTTCAACGGCCGCGGCGATGTCTGCCGCCCGGTCCGCGGAGTCTGTCGGCGAGCGCGGTGCAGGGTCTGCCTGCGCTTCCGGCCCCGGTTCCACCGACGACTTGGACGGACAACCGAGACTCAAACACAGCAATCCCGCAAGAATGATGGAGGCGTATGAAGGTTTCACCGAAACGATTCCAAAGAGGTGTGTGGATTCCAGCCCGATACCATTAAGTTAACGTCATCTTCCCAAGGGCGAGGCCCGAAGCACTAGTCCTCAATCAAGCGAACGCTTGATGGTGAAAAATTGAAAAAACTCGAAACCCTCGGCGTTTTGCGGGTGTATTGGAGATAACGACAACTTCAACGCACTCACTCAACGGAGGATTTCGAGTGAACGACAACTTACGCCGTCGGTTGCTGCGCCGCAAGCGAGTTCTTCTACAACGTATCGACAAGAAGAAGGGTAAGACACATACGCCCATGATTCGCCCCTTGCGGGCAAAGTACGAACTGGCCGAGAAAGTTGAGGCGGTTTCCTGTGGCGGTATCGGCATGGTCATGCAGCTTGTCGAGCAACTCGGATTGCGAAAGCACATCAACCAGTCCGCACCGGTGTTCAAGCTTCACGCGCCGTACGACGAAGCCGATCACGTGCTCAACATTGCCCTGAATCTATTGGCCGGTGGGACCTGCCTCGAACATTTGGAGCATCGCCGCACCGACGAGGCGTATCTGGACGCACTGGGCGCTGAACGGATTCCCGATCCGACAACTGCTGGTGACTTTTGCCGTCGTTTTGATGGCTTCAAGCTACTGCTATTGATGCAGGGAATCAACGTGGCACGCAAGAAGGTTTGGAAACAACAATCCGATGCGTTCTTCGAGCAGGCCACCATTGAAGCCGATGGCACGATGGTCGAGACTTGCGGTGAAAAGAAAGAGGGCATCGGAATCAACTACAAAGGACAATGGGGCTACCATCCACTGGTCGTTACGCTCGCGGAAACCAACGAGTTACTGTACCTGGCCAACCGCAGCGGCAATCGCCCGAGCGGTGAAGGCTCATCGTTCTACTTTGACAGGGCGATCGAACTATGTCGCAATGCTGGGTTTCGAAAGATCCTGTTGCGTGGCGACACGGACTTTTCGTCAACCCAACATCTCGATCGATGGGACGCGCAGGATGTCCGTTTCGTGTTTGGCTATGACGCCAACAAAACACTGACCGCAATTGCCGACTCCCTCGACGAATCAGCATGGAAACCGCTTCGGCGGCAGAAAAAGACTTCTGAGAATCCGCGTGCAAAACGACCCAACTACAAAGAGGAAATCGTCGTAGAAAACGGCTACGAGAACAAGAAGCTGCGTGCTGAAAGCTATGCCGAGTTCCCGTATCAGCCTGGCAATTGCAAGCGTCCCTACCGGATGGTTGCCGTTCGCAAAGACATCGACGTCACGAGTGGGCAGCAATTCTTGTTCAGCACCGAAAAGTACTTCTTCTACATCAGCAACGAACCAAAGGAAGAAAAACAGTCGCGTGAACTGATCGGAGACGGCAACAATCGCTGTGATCAGGAAAACACGATTAGCCAGCTCAAGGCGAGTCACGCATTGACCGCGCCGCTGGATTCGCTGGAAAGCAACTGGGCGTACATGTTGATTGCTTCTCTTGCCTGGACGCTGAAGCTTTGGAGTGGAATGATGGTCCGCGTCAAAGGGAATCCCGGGCAGAGAAAGACGCGAAAACGCCTTCGTGATCGTGTGATCAAAATGGAGTTCTCGACGTTCTTGACTTCGTTGATCCAGATTCCGGCCCAAGTCATCCGCTCATCGCGTCAACTGAAGCTGCGGATTTTGACATACCGTCTCGGCGTCGAAAACTTGTTCACACTCAGTGACCATATTGCGATGCCGCTTCGAACGTGACACGTCGAAACCAACGAAGCCGAAGTCCGGATGCTTCGGTACCGCCGCTAACGCCTAACCCGAGAGAAGCGAATTTATGAGCACGATACCATGCGAATTTCCAATAAGGAGCAGTGCTCCCAAGCGTGCTGCTGCGCCTCAAAAATCCGAAAGCGTCACGCAAAATCCACGCTAGCGTTCGCTTGATTGAGGACTAGTCTATCAGTCATCTCACCCGGCAGGATCCCCGACTGTTTCTCCCAGGCATGCAAATTCGTTTCGTTTACACCAGTAGCCCCGTGGATGATCCCGAGCGGATCGAGCGAATCCTGGCAGCGCTGCCGGCCGAGTGCCGCAAGCAGCAGATCGATGCGGCCGCCACGCAGGTCGAAACCATCGACGCCGACACCCTGAGCGTCGCACTGGTCGTCGATTTAAGCGACGCCGAGTTACGCGACGCCGATGCGGCCGCCGAACCGATTCGAATCGCGACCGCCGCGGTCCAGCTCTTTGCACGATTGGCCACGCAATTCCAAATCAGCTGGGATGTCGGGCACGAGCTTGACCCGCACTTGGGACGCATCGTCGCTGACGCCGCGGTGGACGAACTGGTCGACGAGGTGAAGACGGCCGTGGAAGTCGCCCGTTCGCTGGCGGAATTGATCATCGACGACGAATTCGTCGAACCCGACGCGCTCGTGATCGAAGCGGACGCCACCGACGACCGCGAAGATGCCACGTGGGAGGAACTCTTTCAACCTCCCGATTCGTTCATCCGTTTTCCGGAGTTGGAGTGAGTGCTACTGCTTGCTGAACGAAAGCGTCGCGACGACGTCGCCGCCGGTGTTCTGCAGTCGCCATCGAAACGCGTTGCCCGAGGTGCGCTCCAGTGTGCCGGTCAACGACACGCCGGACGATTCGCTCAGCACCAATCGATCCCCGGTCGTCTGGTACGTGCCTCGCGACACCGAGTTCTTTCCGCTTCGGGTATGAACCATCACGAAGTTGTCGTCGGCATCGAAGCGAATGGCCCAGGCATCGCTGGCTGACGTCTTCGCCGACCACGTCCCGACCAACGTCGCTGCGGCTGACTTCGTTGCGGTTGCCTTCGTTGCGACCGATGTTGTGTCGGCTGACGTGATTGCAGGTCGCCCCGGTGGCGTGTCGTTGGTGTTGACCCCGGCAACAGCTTGCTTGGTCAACACCGTGGCTGCGATGCCGGTTGTCTTCGTCGCCGCCAACGCCAATCGCTCGGCCACGGTTCGCAAGCCGTCCGCCGTGACGCCCTGATTGCTCAGCGACGTGTGCAGCGCGAGCGTTTTTCCCGACGCGACCAACTGGACATGGTCATGGTTTTGCATCGCGACAAGTAACGCCATCAATTTCTCTCCGTCGACCGACTGCTCGTTTCCAGACGCATCGACCGGCAGATTGTCCACAGGCAGCACGACATCGATGCGATCGGCGTCGGCATCCACGGTGCAGAGCAGCGTTCCCTGTGGGGCATCGTCGTTGTTGGCCGGCAGCAGTTCCGCCACTTCGACACGAACGGCCGAGGACACGACGGCGCACTGAATTCCATCCGCCGAAAGCAGCTTGGACAATGATGCAGCCCCCAAGACCGTGCCCGTTGTTTTCGACGACGTCGCGGGTGGCCGAGACGCATCGGCCACCGTCTCGGACATCGAGATTTCGCTGAACAACTCCGCATCCAATGGCGAGCCCGCTCCCGCCGACGGCGTCAGCGACATTGCCATCACCATCGCGGCCATCGCGGCCAACGCCGTCGACAGGCGAGGAAACCCGCGGCCGCAGTCGGTAACCGAGCCGGTAACCCGGCCGGCAAACGATCGGGCCGCGGGAGATAATCCGGCGGGATTTCGGCCGGGATTTCGGGCGGCGGGATTTCGTTGCAGAAGGTGCATGGATCGGTCACTCGTTGCTACGGGGTCGGTAGAGGTCTGAGTCACCAAGCGAAAGGCATCGCGAAATGTGAACGAAAAACTGTCGTGCATCGCCAAAGTCGCTGAATTGGAACAACGGCGGGAAAAAATCAGAAATGGGTTTGGGGATGCTGGCAAAACATTTCAGTGCGAAAAAATCGGGGGCAACGCTGCAAAATGGGTTCACGCCATCGGCCACGGCACGCCGATCACTTTCCTGTCGGGGTGTTCCTGAGCTTGCTGTCAGGAACCAGCGGCCTACACTTACGCGGCGATGTCTGAAAAAGACCTCGCCCGCTTCGATCCTCTTAATTCGGCAGAGGGATCATTTTTAGGGTTCGCCTAAGTCACTTAACGGCTTGTGCAGTAGCACGCTCAGACTTACGCGTTTCTCCCAGCGGCTCCATTTTGCCGCCGACGGGTCGAAGCAACTGCCGGCTGACAGATCAACCGATTTGTCAGCCGGCTTTTTTTCGTTCTTGATGTGTCCGCCCTTTTGCTGGGACTCTCCATCGACGCGGCCCTCCCCATGACGTCGTCTGCTCCTGCCGATTCAAGTGAAACCAGCGAGATCCCTCGCGTCGCTCCCACGTTCCAGCTTTCCTCCCGCGGGTTGTTCGTCGCGTTTTGCGTGATGATCGGGGTGGGGCTGAGCGTTTATGCGTTGTTTCCCGAGAGTATCGGCGGCCCACCCTTGCCGGTGGCCGTGACGCTGGACGAGGCGCCGCTGCCGACGACAGGTGGCCAGATGGCCGTGTTGACTCCAGTGGTCACGGTCACCAGCGAGTTGGACCAGCCGATCGGGCATTTGTCGATCATCCTCAACGGGCAGTATGAGATCACCCAGGCGAGCCCGCTTCAGCCGGGCGAAAGTTTCACGCTTCCCCAGGCGATCTTCACCGACAAACGCAGCAACCGCCGCTTCGATCCCGAGACCCAGGTGGTCACCGAAGTGATGGTTCGGGGGCAGTTGCCGAGCAAGTCACGGGGGGTGTCCAAATTCAAGTTCGAGAGCCCAGCAGCCGAGTAGCGGGGTCCGGGGGGTAGCCGATTCTCGCAAGCGTTCAGGCCCCTGTTGTCTTAGCCGTTGCGGAAAACAGGTAAGAAGATTTTGGAGGTAAGAAAATGATGAACTGCACCATCCATTCGAATTCTTCAATCTTCCTACCTCCAAAATTTTCCTACCTCTCCATTCAGCCACCGTGCCCTGTCAAGTCGGTGGACATTGAAAGCCTGGCCCCCTGACACAATCACGCAACGATCTTTTACCGATTGGCACAACATTCGCGTCTCTTTCATTCTCTACCGGGGTTTGACTTGTCTTTCGCCCATTCCAGTTGATCAATTGCGATACAGGTGTTGCAAAATGCAACACTCACAACCGGAATGGCGAGCAAATGGAGTGGGCGAAAGGCGTTTTTTTTCGTAGCGAGTTGAATTGAGCGGGAATAGACTCTGCCAGTAGAGATCTCTCTCGATTGACTCATCCCTTTTCCCAAGATCGCAAGAAACCCGCCAAATGCGTGGATTTCGGGCGGTTTGGAACCTAGCACACAGAACGGTTGTTCCGATGAAGACAGGCAGATCGCCGTTTTCAAGCACCGCGGAGAAAATTCAGATGCGAGACGTCGCACGTCAACTTAAGACTTTGATTACGCCAGGGCGGTGGATTTGCCCGATTGTCAGCCTTGTGGCTTTGACGATTCCGATGGCTCCAGGATTCAGCCACGCGGCCGAGGGCAGCGCTGCCAATGACAGCGGCGCCCAGGCCCGCATCGTCAGTTTCCAGGCCGACGGGGTGGGCGACGACAGCCCGGCCTATTTCGCCGCATCGATTTTGCCATCGGCCGATGACGCGTTGTTCCTGGAGGTCCAGAAGCCGGCCGCCGACGTCGTCATCGTGATGGACACCTCGGCCAGCCAGGCGGGCGAGTTTCGTCGCGAATCCCTGGCCGCCGTCAACAAAGTCGTCGCCTCGCTGCGGCCCGGTGACCGCGTGCAAGTGTTCGCCGCCGATGTGGTCGCCGTTGCCATGAACGACGCGCTGGTCGCGGCAAACCAACCGAGCGTCAACACCGCTCTGGAAGGTCTCCAGCGGCGATTGCCGCTCGGTCACACGAACATGGTGTCGGTGATCGATGCGGTCCGCGGCACCTTGCTCGCCGCCCCGCGCTACCACACCCGATCGATCGTTTACATCGGTGACGGCGCGTCGATCGACGCCACCGGCAACGAAACGCGTTTCGCGGCCCTGGTCGATGCCTTGCGGGCGGACCATATCTCCGTGCACAGCATCGCGATCGGACCATCCAAGAACATTGAGTTGATGGCCATCTTGGCCAATCACACTGGCGGAGTCCTGGGCGTCGTGAATGAAGCCGACGGCAACACCGCCACCGCGATCGCCGACCGAGTGAGCGAGTCGGCCGTGCGTTCACCGATTTGGATCCATGATGCGGATTTGCCCGCGGCGGTGACGATCGCTCATGGCAAACGGGTGCCGCCATTGCGAGTCGACCGCGATTCGATCTTGATCGGTCAAATCGCCGGAGACCTCGATTCGGTCAAGTTTGTTCTGCGTGGCACCACCCCGACCGCCGACATCCGTATCACCACCGACGCCAGCGTCGAACGCGACAACCCTGACTTTGCCTTCCTGCCCGGTTTGGTCGACGGGGCGAAGAAGAATTCAGGGCTCACCTTGCCCACCGCCAGCAGCGTCATGCTTCGCGAAACCGCTCGAATCCTGACCGCCAAGTCGGACGAACTGGTGCGGGCCGGCAAGCTGGCACTGAAACAGGGCAACAAGAAGGGCGCCAAAGCGGTCGCCGAGATGGCTTTGGAAGCCGACCCGAACAACGAAGACGCCAAAGCGTTGGTGAAGGTCAGCGGCACGACGTTGATCATCCAAAACGACTCGCCGTTTGACGGTCTGTTCGGCGACGACGATGCCCAACCGGCCGCTCCGGCCGGCGATGACCCGTTCGGCACACCCGAACCGGCAGCCCCGGCAGCGGATGCGACCGACGACCTGTTCGGAACTCCCGAGCCCGCGCCGGCCGCTCCGGCTCCGGCCGCTCCCGCTCCGGCGCCTACTCCCGCTCCGGCACCCGCGGCTCCGGCACCACCGGTGGTCACGCCACCTCCGGCAGCGCCGGCCGGCGGACGCCTACCGAGAGTTCCCGCGGGGCGCAGCATCGTCGGCGATGACGAAATCTTGGAGCGTGGCGGCGACCTGCTTGACCGCATCGAAGCCCAACGCAATGCCGCCAACGGACGACTTCGTGCCGAAGTCAAAGCGGCGCTGCGGGCCGCCGAACGGGCGTTGCGCACCGATCCGACCGGCGTCGCCGGCCAGCTGAAATCGGTTCTCGCTCGCGTGCAAACGCTGCCGGACATCGATCCGAAGTTGCGTCAGGATCTGGAAAGCCAATTGCAATCGGCCATCCAAGCGGCCAGCAGTGCCGAAGCACGCTTCGCCGCCCAACAGGCCAACATCGTCGCTCAAGACGAAGCGTCGCGTGCGACCGCACGGTTGTTGCAAGAAACGTTCCGCCGCGAAGCGACGTTGAAGACGCTTTCCCAGCAGATGAACGCCTTGATCGACGAGGGCCGCTACACCGAAGCCGACGGTGACGTCTCGTTGAAATTCGCCGAGATCGCGGGGGATTCGATCACCGAAGACTCGATCGCCGGACGTCATTTCACCGACCAGCCGCTGGCGTTGCAAACCTATGACCGCGACCGACGCTACAAGGAAATGCGTGAGCGTAACTTTGTCGACGCGTTCTCCCTGGTGCTCAAGAGCAATATCCCGTTTGTCGACGAGCCGCCGATCTTGTACCCCGATGCCGATGTCTGGCAGGCACTCAGCCGACGTCGCTTGGAGCGTTACGGTTCGATCGAACTGGTCGGTGACAACGAAACCGAGCGTAAGATCGAAGCGTCGCTGTCGGACGAAACGACTCAGACGTTTATTGAAACCCCGCTCAGCGAAGCCATTCAGACGATCAGCGACACGCACGAAATCCCGATCGTGATCGACAACCGCGCCCTGGAAGAAATCGGTCTCGACGCCGATGCCGGTGTCAACATCGACCTCAAGAACGTCACCTTGCGTTCGTTCCTGCGATTGATGCTGCGTGACCTGGAACTGACGTACCTGATCAAAGACGAGGTGATGCAAATCACCACGGTGGAAGCAGCCGAAGACAACCTGGTGACCAAAGTCTATCCCGTCGGTGACCTCGTCGTGCCGGTTGTCTCGCTCGGCGGCGGCGGCGGCATGGGCGGCGGCATGGGCGGCGGCATGGGTGGCGGCATGGGCGGCGGCATGGGCGGCGGCATGGGCGGCGGCGGCATGGGCGGCGGCGGCATGGGCGGCGGCGGCATGGGCGGCGGTATGTTCGTCGTGCCCGACAACGTCAGCCTGGATTCAAAATCGGAATCCGCCCCGGCCTCGACCGACACCGGTGTTGTCCAAGACAGCACCTCTGCTGCAACGCTTTCCGCTGCCGAACAGCAGCTGATCAAACCCTTGAAAGTCACTCCCAAAGAAGGCCAGACACGCGGCGAAGCGTGGGAAGCGTTCTTTGCCGGGCTGACACTGGCGGACGTTCGCGAAATCACGATCCTGGATCAACAGATTCGTGCAACCGCCCGCCAGTTCTCGCTCAAAGCCGCTGCGGCCGACGAGCGGGGCGATCGCAAAGCGGCCGTCGAGTCGTTCGCTCAATCACGCGACATGATCAGCGAAGCGATTCGCGCCGGTCATGTTCAACCGTGGATGTACCAAGCCTACGCGATCTCGTTGACAGCGACCGGAGCTCCCCAGTCGGAAGTCGAGCGAGCACTGTTGTCCGCGGTCGATTTCGCCGAAACCCCCGCCGACATCTTGAACGTTGCCGGTCGTCTGGAAGACCTGGGCAGCGACGCCGCGGCGTTGCAGCTGTGCATGCGGGTGGCCGAATTGGACCCGAATCGACGCGAAACCTATGTGATGGGCCTGCGTCTGGCCGAACAGCTCGACGATCCCAGCGCCATCGCTTGGGCTTGCAGCGGTGTCTTGGCCCAGGCCTGGCCGGCTGAATTCGCGCCGGTCGTCGACAAAGCCACCCTGCTGGCCCGCAGCGCCTATGCCGAGCTGAAGGAAAAAGGCATGCAAGACGAAGCGGCGAAGTTCGCCAAAGCGTTGGATCAGGCCGCCGCACACGATGTCATCGTTCGCGTTTCCTGGACCGGTGATGCCGACATCGATCTGGCGATCGAAGAACCCGGCGGAACCGTTTGCTCACTGGAAAACCGATCCAGCGCCAGCGGCGGCACGCTGCTGGGCGATTCTTACCCGGGACAAGGCGAAGACAACACCGGGACCGTCTCGGAAACCTACATCTGTCCGCGCGGGTTCAGCGGCCAATATCGTTTGCTGGTCCGAAAGGTCTGGGGCGAAGTTTCGACCGGACAGGTCACCGTGGAGATCGTCACCGATGCCAAACGGCCGAGCCAGCGTTTCATCCGCAAGGAAGTCCCGCTGACGGAGAAAAACGCCTTGTTCGTGTTCGAGGTCAAAGAAGGAAAACGCCAGGAGAAACTCGGCGAGGCACAGTTGGCCCACTTGCGAGACGTTCAACGCGATCTCAACGGACAACTGCTCGGTCAATTCGCCAACCCGGGAAACGACTCGGCCCAAGTGCTGCGTGACCTGTACCGCGACACCCAACGCTTGACCGGCGGCGTCGGGGCGAACCCTTTCTTCGGCCGCAACAACGCCGTCGGGTTCCAGCCCCAGATCACGCAGTTGCCCGAAGGTGCGTCGCTGTCGACGCTGGCGATCATTTCCGCCGACCGACGTTACGTGCGGATTTCACCGGCGCCGTTCTTCTCGCAGATCGGTGATGTCAGTACGTTCAACTTCGTCGATGGCGGTACCGGCGGTGCGGGTGGCGGTGCCGGCGGTGGCCTGGGCGGTGGCGCCGGCGGCGGTCTCGGCGGCGGCGGCGGACTGGGCGGTGGCGGTGGCGGCGGTTTCGGCAACTAAACCGTCACAGCGGCAAACGACTTTATTCAGCTAGCAATTCAAAGGCTGTCATCCTTTTCGGGGTGGCAGCCTTCGTTTTTTTCCGTTCGGTTGAAACCTGAATCGCGGTCGGCGGGTAGATAGCAGTGGTGGGACCCCTTCACACGGGGGGCGATTCAGCACAGGATTCTTGACAGATCTCTACGATGCGGCGTCCCAAAGTTGTCAGGTCCTCGCCGAATTGGTAGACACTACGCTCGAATCTTGCACCCCCATCTGTCACAAGGACAACAAACGATTATGGGTTTCATGACAAATTGCCTCCGCCCCCGGCATGCCGCCCGAGCCGTCGCGGCCGTTGCGGTTCTGGCAACCACGTTCATCGCCGCACCCGCCATGGCTCAAGAACGTCTTGCGCCGGCGGCCGGCTCGTCGCGCGCGACGCTCACCGATGGCACCCAACCGGTCGTCGTCGTCACGCTCGGCTCGGTCAGAAAGTTGATGGATGACGTCAGCTACATGGCTGAAATCACCAGCCAACCCCAGTTGGCGATGTTCCCGATGTTGGCCGCCACGTTCACCCAAGGCATGGACATGGACCAGCCGATCGGTGTGCTGGTGCCGCTGGTCGGCGGAGCACCGCAGCCGATTGTTGTGTTGCCGACCCAGGACATCCGCCCCATCCTGAAACGGTTGGAAGCTCAAACCGGACCGGTCGACGAACTCGACGACGGCACCCTGGTTTTGACCGTCAACCAAAACACCCTGTACATCAAACAGAACGCCAACAATGCCGTCGCGGCACAGAACCAAGCCGCACTGAAGCTCGCCCCGGCCGACGCCAGCGAACTGTTCAAGGGCATGGGCAATGCCTACAACGTGGCGGTCCGGTTGCAAGTCCAACAGGTTCCCGTCGAAATCCGCAACATCTTGATCGATCAACTGCGTCAAGGTTTCGAGCAAACCATGGCTCAGCAAGGCGACGCCGAATCGGCCCGCGAAATGGGCGAGAATTCGATCGCACAGCTGGAGCGGTTGATCCAAGAAGCCGACGAGTTGAATCTGGGGTTGAACATCGACAAGGCCAATCAACAGGTCGCCTTGGACGTGTCCTTCACCGCAGTCGGCGGAACGCAATTGGCCGCCGTCTATGGCGGTCAACAATCGATTCCGTCCCGCTTCTCTTCGGTCATCCGAGACGACGCGGCCGCCTACATCCATAGCGCCACGTCGATCAGCCCCGAAGCGATCACTCAAGCCAAAGACGGCATTAAATCCTCGCTGGGAATGATCAAGGGTGCCTTGGAAACCGATGGGAACTTGAGCGAAGATCAGATCAACGAAATCGATCAGTACATCACTCGGCTCAGCGACATCGTCACCGAATCCTTGTCCGAAGGCAAATCCGACATGGGCGTCATGGTGCTGGCCGGACGCGATGAATTCCAAGCCGTGATCGGTACGTTCGTCGCCGATGGCACGAAGGTCGCCGCGCTGGCAAAAGACTTGGCAACGAAGGTTCCCGACAGCCCCGATGCCCCCAAGTTTAAATTTGATATCGGCAACTTTGGCGGCGTCACCCTGCACATGATCGAAGCCGATGTGCCGGCAAGCGAAGACGAAGTCCGTAAAGTGTTCGGCGAAAAGATCCAAGTCCACATCGGGACGGCACCCAAAGCGGTCTACATCGCAGCCGGTCGTGGCAGCGACGAATTGCTCAAGCAGTTCATCACCGCCGGCAGCAGCGACAACGGCGGCGATCGTCCGTTGGGGCAGTTTAAGTTCAAACTGTTGCCGTTCTTGGAACTGGCCCAGTCGGTCGAAGCGAACGACAACATGGCGGCGATGATCAACGCGCTGACCAATTCGCAAGACAAAGGCGAAGTCAACGTCACGACCAAGTCCATCCCCAACGGCTCTTCCATGAAACTGACCATCGGTGAAGGACTGATCCGAGCGATCGGCGCCGCAGCCATGGCCGGACGGCAAGCTCAACAACCGTTCTGATTTCGGTCGCAGACCCCCATCCCGCCAAGGGCTTGGCAGTCTACGCCTGCTAAGTAACCCTCCTGTGTGCGGGAGGGTCGAGCGAAGCGAGGGTTTCGACCAGGGTTCCCCGCCCGATGAATCAACGCAACAGGCCGTCCCATTCGGGCGGCCTGTTTTCATTTGCGGTATAGATTGGAGCCCGTAGGCTCGCGTCAAACGGCTGATCATCGTTTGGCATCAGCCGGTTCGCGCCAGCGTCCGGCCTCGCCGTTGACGTACACGTCGATCAAGCGGCTCGCTTGGTCGTGTGCTCGAGCGCAACAGGATCCGACTGCGACAGACCGACTGTGGCACCATGATCCGCATCGCCCTGCTGCGACACATCGGTTTGGAACACCCAAGCCATCGCCACCAGGATGTGATCGCTCCAGCGAATCAACATCATCTCCGTCCGCGAATCCTTGCCGCCGTAAATCGGCAGGCGTCGGCCGATGCGCGAGGCAAAGTCGCGAATCAGAAAGTGCGCCAACGCCGGACGCCGGATGAAAATCTGAACCGGAAACGCCAGCGAACCGACGGTGGGGAGACAGCCCCAGAGTAAGGCTTCGGTATGTCGGATGCCGCGGCCGCACGCCAACCAGTTCGACAGCGTCGCCACGGCACGCGCCAACGGCAACAGCAACCAGGGCAACAAGAACCAGGCATTGCCGGTCACCACTGCGGCAGCCACACCGCCATATTTCGCCGGTACCACCCAAGGCGAACAGGCCTTGATCGCCAAATGCAGGGCCATGCCCCGCGCATACGTCGCGACCTCGTTCGCATCGACCTGACCAACCAAATCGGACGCCTCGTCCGAACCGATTCGTTGCTCGGATTCCCAGCGCCGGATCGAACGGCGGATGTACCGCAATCCCACGTAAGTCTGATAGCGGCGTCGTGTCAACAGATGCCACGTCGCTCGCGCCGTGCGGCTGAGATGACGCCGCGTCCTGGCCACCAACCGACGCCACGAGTCCAGTCGCAGCGGAGCCGGCTCGCACGTCTTCCAGCGAGCGGTGTGATCCATTAGCGCGTCGACATCGGCCTGCCCGGCTAACCGTGATGAACGCAACTGGCCAGCATCCAGATCATCAAACGGCGGCCAGGTTCGCTGGCCGGCGGCGAGCAGCCAATACTTGGGGACCAAGATCGCTGGGATGCCGGATTCCAAATCGATGATCGTGTAACGTTGTCCGCGACGCAATAAATTGGCGGTGGAAACCATCGCCCGCGGATCGACCTGCCAGCCGCTGCCGGTCAGTCCCGCTTGCACCAGAGCGTCTTTGGCACGGTGCATCACCGACACCAATTGATCGATTTCGCCCGTCGCCTCGCCCAGGCCGGTCGGACGGACACCACGACCGTCAACATGCTCGGCTGCCAGCACCCAACCGGGGGCTGCGGCATCAAAGCGGACGTAGAGCGGAGCAGCGACGTCGACGTCCACGCCCGCCCGTTGCAGAATCTCGGCAGCCACGCGGCGGCGATAGAAGCACGCCATGATCGCGTCGCGGTTGAATTGATAGGCGAACGGGGCGAAAAAGAAGATCCGATAGATCGCGCGAGTCAATCGCCCCGGGCAAAACACTTTCTCGACACAACGGACCGTCGAACCGTCTCGGAACGCCGCATCGACCAGCCGCGCCGTCGCCGCCCGTCCTTTTCCAAGTTCACGGACGACACGCACGTCGGTGGGAGCGTTTTCGGTCGGGTCCAGTCGTTCTGATTTCACAGCATCGGCGTCGCGGAAGGTCGAATCGGTCCGCCTGTAGCAGATTCGGCGTTGCTGTGACAAGCCGGCTACGCCCACGACGCGTCCCCAGCACGTGGCGTCAGCCAGTGGCGGGTGTCGCCCGTGAACCCGCCACGCGCCGCCCGCTGACGCATCCCGCTGAAACCGCACCAGCACGTGGCGTTAGCCAGTGTCGGGTGGTCACCGTGAACCCGCCACGCGCCGCCCGCTGACGCATCCCGCCAAAAAAGACTGATTGACACCTCGTCACCTAGCGATATATTGGTTATTGGATTGCGGAAACATCGACAATAAACTCCCGACGCATCGTGAAACCGAGGACCGAGATGATTCGAAAAAGTTGGTTTGGAATTCTGGCCTTGGCCATCTGTGGCTTGGCATCCCACCCCGCCCCGGCTCAGTTCGGTGGACTCTTTGGCGGTCCCAAGATCGAAACGATCAGCACCGACGAATTGCAGTCGTTGCTGAAAAAGCAGCAGCAAGCCGCCGCCGACGCGAAAGCCGCCGGGCACGACGCACCCCCAGCGGACTTTGTGGTGGTGGACGTTCGCTCCGACGCCGAAGTCAACGTGTCGATCATTCCCGGAGCGATCACCAAGAAGCAGTACGAAGCGAATCTTGAGGGCTATCAGGGGCGCACGGTGATTCCCTATTGCACCGTCGGCGGCCGCAGTGGTGCCTACGCCAAGCAGCTCGCCGCCAAGGGCGTCAAAGTCAAGAACTACAAGGGCAGCATCTTGAAATGGGTCGACGCCGAACTGCCCTTGGTCACGCTCGATGGCAAGCCGACCACTCGCGTGCACACCTACAGCGACCGATACAAGATTCCTTCAAAGTACGAACAGGTCACCCAGTGAACGCCTCACCGGCCAACGGTTCGCTGAAAAATATCGTCCTGCTGGGCATCGGTCATACCAATGCCCATCTGGTCAAACAGTGGATCAGCGAACCGATTGGTGGTTGTCGATTGATTTGCATCAGTAAGTTTCCAGCGGCGACGTATTCGGGGATGTTGCCCGGCACGTTGGGGCTGCAATTCAGCGAGCAGGAGATGCGAATCGATTTGGCGGCCTTGGCCCATCGCGCCGGTGCGGAGTTGGTCATCGCCGACACCCAGGGCATCGATTTGGATGCCGGGCAGCTTCACTTTCACGATCACGAACCGATTCGGTTTGATGTCCTGTCGATCGGGGTCGGCTCGATGCCCGCTGGTTGGGAGCAGCATACCCATTCGAAGTTGTTGGTCCCGATCAAGCCGATGCAAACGTTTTTGCAGCGGTTGGAGTCGCACCTGAGCGACCAAGCGATGAGCCCGCCGACAGACGACAACGCTCCGCTACGGGTCGCCGTTGTCGGCGGTGGCGTCGCCAGCGTCGAGATCGCGTTTTGTTTGCAGCAGCGGTGGCAGAAACGCGACGACGATCGCGAGATCGAAATTGAGATCTTTACCAGCAGTCCGCACGTGGCCGACGGGATGCCGAGCCGAAGCGTGCGTTCGATCGAGAAACTGCTCCGGCAACGTGGGATCACGGTGCACCGCGGTCATCGCGTCGATGCCTTGACCGACACGACGCTCCGCACCGATGACGGCCGAATCTATCGATCCAACGGCGTCATCTGGGCGACCGGTGCCGCCCCGCCTCCCGTGCTCGCCCGCCTCGGGCTTCAAACGGATGATCGTGGATTCATCGCGACCTCCAAAACGTTGCAATCGCTTTCGGACGAGCGGATCTTTGCCGTCGGCGATTCGGGAACAATGATCGAATCGCCATGTCCCAAAGCCGGCGTGTATGCCGTCCGGCAATGTCCGATTCTGTGGCACAACGTCAACGCCTTGCTCAACCAGAACGCGATGCAGCATTTCGATCCACAACGTGACTTTTTAAAGCTGCTCAACACCGGTGACGGGAAAGCCATGCTGCAGTACGGCTGGTTCACCGCGCATGCTCGATGGTGCTGGCGGCTGAAGACGTGGATCGACAAGCGTTTTGTCAGCGAGTACCAGTTCGATTCCGACTTTGATGGCAGATCAACAGCCCCAACCATGGACGATCCTTCAGAGGAGCCCCAGTCGTGCAAATGAAATTGATGCGTAAATGGTTCGCCGCCTTGGGGCGAATCGGCATGATCGGCGGCGGCCTGTTGCTGTTGGTGGCGATCATCGCTTGGCTCTCCGGCATGTTCGAAGACAAAGTCCAACCGGGCTGGACGGGGCGTGGCGTTCCCAAGCACACCGACCAGCCGACCGACATCGTGCATGAGATCGAAAAGCCGTACATCGAGGAGGCGATCGGGACGCTCAAGGCGTCCAGTCGCACCGTCGTCTCGTCCAAGTTGCTGGCGACGATCACCGAGATTCACGTCACCGCGGGCGATCAAGTCCAGCAGGGACAGGAACTGATCCGTCTGGACAGCAAAGAATACGAAGCCCGACTCGACCAAGCCAAGCGGGCGCTCGAAGCCACCACGGCCAATCGTGAGCAAGCCGAAAAAGCGTTCCAGCGTGCGACCACCCTGCAACAACAAAATGCGTTGTCGCGATCCGAATTCGATCTGGCCCAACGTGACCTGCAGGTGGCCACCGCGAACGAATTGCAAGCCATCAAGGCGATCCAAGAAGCCGAGGCGTTGCTTTCCTACACGGTCATCAAAGCCGCCAAGAACGGCCGCATCGTCGATCGCACGGCCGAACCCGGAGACATCGCCCGTCCCGGCGAGCCGATTCTGACGCTGTACGATGCGACCTCGTTGCGGCTGGAAGCGCCGGTGATGGAACACCTGGCGGTGAAACTCAACGTCGGCGATCGTCTGAGCGTATATGTCGACGCACTCGATCGAGAATTCGATGCCACGATCGACGAAATCGTTCCCCAAGCCGACGCGCCCAGCCGTTCCTTTCTGGTCAAAGCCAGTTTGCCCAAGTCCGAAGAGCTGTACGAAGGGATGTTCGGACGCCTGCGAATCTCCGCGGGTGAGCGCCGGCACTTGTGTTTGAACACCGACGCGTTGATCCAGGTCGGACAACTCGATTTCGTCGACGTCGTGCTTCCCGATGGAAACATCGAACGCCGGCTGGTCAAAATCGGGCAGCTCGGCATGCCCGGCCGCCAGGAAGTGCTCAGCGGGATTGAAGCCGGTGAGCGGGTGGTGTTGCAAGCCGGCGATGCGGACGCAGGAGGCACCGAGTGATGACGAACGACGGCGACGAAGCAAACGCCCCCGACACGCCGCTAATGACGCGGATCGTCGAGATTTTTTTACGCGGTGATGTCGCGATCCTGTTGATCGGGGTCTCGCTGCTGCTGGGCACGGCCGCTTTGTTTTTGACACCCCGCGAGGAGGAACCGCAAATCGTCGTGCCGATGGCCGACGTGTTTGCCTCCGCCCCGGGCTTGTCGGCCGAAGAAGTGGAACGCCAGGTGACCGATCGACTGGAAAAGCTGTTGTACCAAATCGATGGCGTCGAATTCGTCTATTCGATGTCTCAGCCCGGTCAATGCGTCGTCACGGTGCGTTTTTACGTCGGTGAAGATCGCGAAGACTCGCTGGTCAAGATTTACAACAAGATCAATTCGTCGACCGACAAAATTCCGCCGGTCGTCGAGTCTTGGGTCGTCAAACCGATCGAAGTCGATGATGTGCCGATTGTGATCGCGACCCTCTGGTCGGATCAGACGCAGCGTTACGGCGACCACGAGCTTCGTCGGATCGCCGAAGAAGTGCAGCGGGAACTGCAGGCGATTCCCAATACGAACCGCGTCGAAGTGGTCGGCGGACGGCCCCGCCGCATCTCTGTCAACTTGGACGCCCAGCGGTTGGCCGCCCACAAGACGTCGCCGCTGCAGGTCGCCCGGGCGCTGCAGGTGGGCAACGTCACGGCCCGCAACGGCAGCTTCGAACAACAGAACACACAATTCAACGTCGAAACCGGCACCTTCATCCGCGACGTCGCGGAATTAGAAGAGATCGTCGTCAACGTGGCCGGCGGACGACCGGTGTATCTGAAGAACATCGCAACGGTCGTCGATGGGCCGGCCGAAGCGGACAGTTACAGCTGGATCGGATTCGGCGCGGCGGATCCATCGTACGGGGATCGGACCGAACTGTATCCCGCCGTCCACATCTCGGTGGCCAAACGCAAGGGGGCCAATGCGGTCCGCGTGGCCGGCGCGGTCGAAACCAAACTGCACGAACTGGAATCATCGCACTTGCCCAGCGGAACGCATTTCCGGGTCACGCGTGATTACGGCGAAACCGCCAACGAGAAGGTCAATGAACTGATCGAAGGGCTGGTTGTGGCCGTCCTGACCGTGGTCGGGTTGATCGGTTTGACGATGGGGTGGCGTCCGGCATTGGTGATCGCGCTGGCGATTCCGGTCTGCTACAGTTTGACCCTGTTCGTCAATCTGATGGTCGGCTATTCGATCAACCGCGTTACCATGTTCGCGTTGATCCTGGCTTTGGGGTTGTTGGTCGACGACCCGATCACCGACGTCGAAAATATCGCCCGCTACTTCACGATGAAGATCTTTCCACCGCGCAAGTCGGTCCTGCGCGCGGTTCAAGAGGTTCGCCCGGCGTTGATCTTGTCGACGCTGGCCATCATCGTCAGCTTTCTGCCCCTGGCATTCATCACCGGCATGATGGGGCCCTACATGGCACCGATGGCGCTCAACGTCCCGTTGACGGTCACCGTTTCGACGATCGTCGCGTTTGTGATCACGCCCTGGTTGGCGATGGTTTCACTCAAGCAACTCAACCAAACGGGTGATGAAGACGACGCTTATGATTTGACGACCCGCCCGCTGTATCGTCTGTCCCGTTTCGTGCTCGCGCCGATCCTCTCGCGCGCCCTTTACGCCTGGGGTGTCCTGTTGGGCATCGCGTTGTTGTTTGTCATTGCGTTGATTCCGCCCGTGTTTCGCTGGGTGCCCGTCAAGATGCTGCCGTATGACAACAAGAACGAATTCCAAGTGGTCATCGACATGCCCGAGGGGACGACGCTGGAACGGACCGATGTGGTCGCCCGGCGGATCGGTCGATTCATCGGCGGTCTGGCCGAGGTCAGCGATTATGAATTGTTCGTCGGCACGGCATCGCCGATGGATTTCAATGGGTTGGTCCGACATTACTTTCTGCGCCAAGGCCCACACGTCGCCGACATTCGCGTGAACCTGTTGGCCAAAGAACAACGGGTTCAGCAATCCCACGAGATCTTGCTCCGTATCCGCGATGAAGTTACCGAGTTGGCTGAATCGATGGGCGCAAATATCAAACTGGTGGAAGTTCCCCCCGGACCGCCGGTGCTGTCGACGATCACGGCCGAAGTCTATGGGCCGCCTGACGGAACCTACACGCAACAGATCGACGTCGCACGCAATGTGATGGGCCGGTTGAAACATGAACCCGGCGTGGTTGACCTGGATGTCAGTGCCGAAGACGACCAAATCCGTTTCGTGTTCGAAACCGATAAAGCGAAAGCAGCCTTGTCGGGGATCTCCACCGAAACCGTCGCCCAAACCGTGGCAACTGCGCTCAGCGGCAATCGGGCGACGGTCTTGCATCTGCCGCAGGAAGTGGAACCGCTGTGGATCGAACTGAAACTCCCCCGGGCGAGCCGATCGGCACTGGATGATTTGGAAGAGATCTACGTCCAGGGAGAGGGCGGACAAATCGTTCAGCTCGGTTCGCTCGGACGGTTTCGAGAAACGCTGGAAGACAAGGCGATCTATCACAAAAATCTCCGCCGCGTCGTTTACGTCTACGCCGAGGTCGCGGGCCGACCGCCGGCCGACGCGATCATGGACGTGGAGTGGGATCGACGCACGGCGTTGGCAGATGATGCCGCGGCGGCAGACGACGCCCGCGGCGAACCACGGCCCGTCGGCCGGCGTTCCTGGGTTTCCCTCGGCGGTGGCGTTCCCTGGTCCGTTCCCGACGGCTATCAGGTCGAGTGGGCCGGTGAAGGGGAATGGGACATCACGCTGGATGTGTTTCGCGACCTGGGCTTGGCATTCGGTGCCGCCTTGGTCGGCATCTTTGTCGTGCTGATGTTCCAAACCGGTTCGCGGACGCTACCGTTGTTGATCATGTCGGCGATTCCGTTGTCCATGATCGGCATCATGCCGGGTTTTTGGGGTTTGAATCTGATCATGAATCAACCCGTCGGGGGTCACCCCAATCCCGTGTTCATCACCGCCACGGCGATGATCGGCATGATCGCCTTGGCGGGGATCGTGGTACGAAACTCCGTCGTCCTGATCGACTTCATTCACCTGGCACAGGCTGAAGGTTTTGGGTTGGAAGAGTCGATCATCCGCAGCGTCGCCGTCCGCACCCGACCGATCTTGTTGACCGCCGGCACGACGCTGTTGGCCAACTGGGTGATCACGCTGGACCCGGTGTTTTCCGGTTTGGCCTGGGCCATCATCTTTGGAATCCTGACCTCCACGTTTTTCACCCTGATCGTCATTCCCGCCGCCTACTGGTTGATCTATCGCGGCGAAACACCCTCCACACCAACCCCCGCCGAGGAGCTTTGACATGCAATGGCTGATGCAACCCTGGCCCTGGTGGCTCTCGGGGATCCTGATCGGTTTGACCGTTCCGCTGCTGTACCTGTTGGCCGGCAAAGCGTTCGGGATCTCGACCAGTCTGCAAGAGATCGGTGCGCTGTGTTCCCCCCACAGCAAACTGGAATACTTTTCCAAGTTCGACCGCAAAGCCAATCTGTGGACGATCGTGTTCGCCATCGGGATCGCGATCGGGGCCTTCGTGGCCACCCAATTTTTGTCGGCGGACCCGAAACCGTTTCTGCCGGCCTCGATGGAAAGTGTTTCCGGAGCGATCAAGTTACTCGTCGGCGGATTCCTGATCGGGTTCGGAACGCGTTACGCGGGCGGTTGCACGTCGGGCCACTCGATCACCGGCATCGCCAACTTGAATTGGCCCAGCCTGCTGGCGACGGTCTGTTTCTTTGCCGGCGGGTTGGCCGTGACGTGGGGACTCGGTGGGTGGTTGTTCTAACGAGGAGATCATGATGGAAACGATGACGGAAACAAACGACTCGCAACCACCCAAGCAAGCCGAGCAAGCCAAGCCCGCGACTTCTCCAGCGGCCTACCTGATGGTGCTGCTGATGGGCGTTTACTTGGGCATCCTGTTTAGCAAGAGCGAAGTCGCCCACTGGCAACGCATTCACGACATGTTTTTGTTTCGTGAAGCCCACATGTATTTGATCATCGTGACGGCCATCGTGGTCGCGATGTTTTCGATGCAGGTCATCAAACGATTCCAGATCCGGTCGATCGAAGGAAAGCCGATCAAGTACTCGCCCAAACCCTATCACACCGGTGTCGTCATCGGTGGCATGTTGTTTGGCGCCGGGTGGGCGATCACGGGTGCCTGCCCGGGACCGATCTATGCCCAAATCGGAGGCGGCCAGTGGATGGCGCTGTTCACGCTGGTCGGCGCGTTGCTGGGCATGTTCAGCTATGCCGCCCTAAAACCGAAGCTGCCGCATTGATAACCTCTGGGCGCGATTGGCACACCCGCTGTGCGATATGGCGCAGTCGCGATGCCGGTTTCTCGGCGCGGGTTCGGTCGGGCCGAGGCCCGTCGGCGGGCGTCAAACGGTTGGTCTTGGATTGACATCAGCCGGTTCGCGGCGTCCGGGCGTTTCAATCGACCTCGATCTCTCCGTTCCGGCACGGTGTTTGCCCCTGCCTGCACCCCAAACCGAGGCCGCCCCCCCAACCGTCCAGGTCTCACCGAACTCAAGCGGAGGAACGGGCAGATGACGCAATCGAGTGAGCAATCGGAAATCGACGCGATCAAGCGAGTGATCGCCGAAGGCGGAGCGATGGATTACGTCGACGTGGTCGACGCGGTGGAAAAGCGTTTTCGCATCAAGACGTCGGCGGCCACGGTTGAACAAGTCCACCACGATCTGGTCAATGCCGCCGACGAGGTTGCCGACCAGGTGGGTGGAGCCGACGATCATTTCAGTCCGAGCCTGGGTGTTTCGATGACGGCAAAGCTGCCATCGGAGTCGGCCGGCGCGACGTCGGCCGAGGGCACGTCTAACGATCACATGACCCTGGCGATGCAATTCGTCAAATCCGTCGGGGGATTGAATCGAGCCAAGAGCGCGTTGGCGGAGCTGGAGGCGATGCTTCGACGTTAGCGTTGGGCGGCCTCGCGCATCACCGGACGGCTCGCGCCGTTCCGCTAACACGGTGCGTTCGCGCATCAGCAAATTCGTAGCGGCAGGGCGCGAGCCCTCCGGTCTCGCATCACCGGACGGCTTGCGCCGTTCCGCTAACACGGTGCGTTCGCGCATCGGCAAATTCATAGCGGCAGGGCGCGAGCCCTCCGGTCTCCCATCACCGGACGGCTCGCGCCGTTCCGCTAACACGGTGCGTTCGCGCATCAATGAATTCGTAGCGGCAGGGCGCGAGCCCTCCGGTCTCCCATCACGACTCCCCGTTGACCTGTCGCAATTGAAGCGTGTCGATGATCTTGTCATCGGCCAAGGCGTTGGTGATCACGACCAGCCATTCGCCGCGCGTAGCCCAACCCTTCGCTTTCAGCTGAGCCAACGCTTTTTGAATGGTGTGTTCGGGGTCATCGGAGAACTCCATCAGAAAGGGCTCGACGCCCCACGGCAGCATCAATTGATGGAACGTCGACGGGATGTCGGTGAACGCGTAGATCGGAACCTCTTGGGCCCGCATCGCGCCGAGCACGTAAGCCAGGAATCCGCTCCGCGTGAACACGACGACGCCGGAGTGACCGAGTTCTTTGGCCAACACCACTGCCGAACGAAGCATCTTGGCCTTGGGCGTGTGAAGCTGAATGCGTCGATTGATTTGGCCATCGACCGACGGCTCGATGCTCTCAACGATATTCTTCAGCACTTCGACCGCTTCCAGAGGGTACGCGCCGACGGTCGTTTCACCGGACAGCATGATCGCGTCGGCTTGTTCTCGAATGGCGTTGGAAACGTCTGAGATTTCGGCGCGGGTGGGGATCGGAGACTGAATCATCGACTCCAACAGATGCGTCGCGATGATCACCGGTTTCCCCTGGACCTGGCAGGCATTGACCAGCTGGGTTTGGACCAGCGGCAATTTGTGGTATTCGATTTCGATTCCCAGATCACCGCGTGCGACCATCACGCCGTCAGATTCTCGAATGATCTCCTCCATGTTTTCCACGCCCGCCTGATCTTCGATTTTGGCGATGATCTTGGCGCAGCTATCGAGTTCATCGAGAAACGCTTGCAACGTGGCGATGTCGGCAGCCTGGCGTACAAACGAGAGCGCGACGAAGTCCAACCCGGCGGCCACACCGGCACGCAGATCCGTTTCGTCTTTGTGGGTCAGGGCGGGCAAATTGATTCGCGTGCCCGGCAAGTTGATGTGTCGACGTGATCCGAGTTTGCCGGGTGTGATGACTTCCAAGGCCACCGAGCAGTCCGTCTTCTCCATCACCTTGGTTCGCAGCAGCCCGCTGTCGATCAACACGGTCGCGCCGACTTCGACATCGGCGGGCAAGTCGGGGTAATTGACCGAGACGCGGTGCACGCCATCGTCGCTGAGTTGAAACGGTTGCGTGTGCAATTCCAATCGGTCCCCGGACTTCAACTCGATCGCGGCATCGACCGGCCCGGTGCGCACTTCGGGACCCTTGACGTCCATCATGATGGCAACTTCGCGTCCCACATGATGCGAGGCCTGGCGAATTCGCGCGATGATCTCCCCCACCCATTCCACGCTGCCGTGAGCCATGTTCAGCCGAATGATGTCGACGCCGGCCTCGATGAGGGCTTCCAGCTTCTCAAGTGTCTCGGTTGCCGGACCGATCGTCGCGACAATTTTGGTGTGCCGAAAGGGGCGTTGCGTATCAGCCATGGTGAACTCACTGCCATGCAAACAGAACGTGCGTCGAGACCGATGACAGTTTGGCGGACGCGATATCCGATGCAATATCGATCTGAACGATGGCTAAATCACGACCATGCATGCCAGTTAGCGTGCACCTGCACCACCTAGGAAATCAAAAAATGGCCGCGTGTCGCCAACGGCGCTCTCTCCACGTCAGAACGCTTTGCAGTGGCATGATGGCCTGAACCTCTGACAAGGCGTTGCGGTCCGATGCGTAGAAATTCACCGAAGCGTGGCGATGACCGTCCAAAACGATCCCACTGATCGGTTAAACTGATCGGTTCAATGGAGGGAGTCTGGGGGAGCGCGTGAGCGTCTGGTTTTGCAGCAATCTTTTCTGGGGTGGGTTCGATGACTCGTAGGCTTCGCTCTGTCACGGTGCTCGCAGCGGTTTGGGTTTGCGGGGTGGTCGCGTCGGTGGCCCCCTCCCAAGAAGATTCAGCCCAAGAAAGCTCCGCCCGGCAAGCTGAACACTCGAATCAACCGAGCGAGCCGTCAACGCCACACCGCGCTGATGAACGGTCGATCGAAACGGCCATCGACCAACTGTCCGACCCCAAATTCTCGCGGCGGCACGCGGCCTATCTGTTCTTGATCGAATGCGGCAGGGACGCGATCGCGAGTTTGGAACATGCCGCCGGCGACGACGATTTCAACGTTGCCGAACGATGCGTCCGCGCGCTGGCGGAAATCACCCGCGACAGTGAATGCACCGAGGCGGCCCTGATGGCTCTCGACCGGCTCGCCGCGGACGACACCAAGCGAATCGCCAAACTGGCCGCGTCGGAATCCAAACGGTTGAGGATGACGAAAGAAGAACTCGCCGTGGAAGCACTGATCGCCGCCGGGGTCCGCGTCCAGCGATCCACCCGCGGAGAGATTTATTCTCTGCAAATCAGCCGCGACGAGGATCTGTTCTGGCTCAAGTTTCTTCCCCGACTGCGGCGAGTCAACCTGTCCGGCAACGGTATCACCGACGGCGGCCTCAAACACCTGTTCGATTGCAAACAGCTGACCGACTTGTCCTTCGCCGGCACCGCGGTGACCGACATGGGGCTGGCACAACTTCAACATCTTCCCGCGCTGACGGGACTGCATCTGCTCGACAACCGCTTCTCCGCCGACGGCATCCGACAGCTCAAAGGGGTCAAAGGGTTAACATCCCTTTCCTGGTTCTCTCCGATCGACATCGAGTCTTTGCAGGCCGTCGGTGAACTTCAACGCCTCACGTCCTTCAGCCTGTCGACAAAGCAGGTGACGGAACACTTGGTCGACGTCATCAGCCGTTTGACACAGCTGACGAAACTGCACCTGTCCGCGACCGGATTGACGGACCCGCAGTGCGAGCATCTGGCGCGAATCAAAACCGCCACCTACCTGTCCCTGATGCGGTCGCCCGAATTGACACTCGCCGGCTGGGAACATCTCGGCCGAATGGACCTGCATTCCTTGTCGACCTATCAATCCCCGATCACCGATGCCGGGATGAAATGTCTCGGCTCGGCGAGGGAACTGAGGTACTTGACCATCTCCGATTCGCCCGTCAGTGACGAAGGGCTGTTGCATCTGAAAGAACTCACCAACCTGCGATACATCAATCTTCGCGCGACGAATGTCACTCAGTCCGGCGCCGATCGCTTGAAAAAGCTGCTTCCCAATCTCCGCACGTTGAGAATCGATTCGCCGGGATTCACGCCCGCCAAAGCGTACAGCGTCACGACGGCAATCGACAAAAAGAACGTCCACCTGCGCACCGCACTGACCGACGCAACGCTCAAAGAGCTGCGTCAGGAAAAGGATGTCCACACCGTCTTCATGACCCGCATCAACAGCAACGATCAACAGGTCCGAATGATCGCCACGCTGCCGATCAAAGGACTGGTGATTGATTCCGACGCCGTCACCGATCAGGGGCTGGCCGCGTTGAAAGCGCATCCCCATCTGCAATCCTTGACCGTCACGTCCAACCGACTCACTGACGGATGCAAAGATGCCATCCTTGCCATCCCGTCGCTTTCCAAACTCTGGATTCAAAAGGCCCCGCTGACTGACGCGGGAGTCCAAGCGTTGATCACGGGGTTGTGCGACAAGCAGCAACTCGACTCGCTCAATTTCGGGAACTGCCCCCAGATCACCAACCAGGCGTTCGACGGCATCGCCGAACTCAAGTCACTGACCCAGTTGACGCTGCGTGACAATCCGCAACTTGATAGTGGAGTGTTTCGCTTCGTTCGTGAACTACCCGGGCTGACCGAAATTCGTCTCGAAGGCAACGTCGTCCAGGCAGCGGATCTGGAACTTCTGGGCACGCTGAAACTGGAACGACTGCACCTGAGCAACGCACGAATCGCCGATGGCGCCATGGCAGCACTGGTCAAGGCCTGTCCCGATCTCAAACAACTGGGGGTGGCGAAATCGAACCTGGATGATGCCGCGATGGCATCGATCGGCAAGCTCAAACAACTCGAATGGTTGTGGCTGTACGGAACATCCATCAGCGACGACGGACTGGCCGAATTGGATGACCTGAAAAATCTGAAAAACGTTTATGTCAGCGCCGACAGCGTCACTGCACTGGGTCAGCAGCGGTTCCTGCAGCAGCATCCCGCCGCCACGCTGCGACGAAACTAGGCCTTGAGTCGGATCGGGAATTTTTCCGCAATTGGCAGTCAACCCGCCCGCACAAATTCCCCACCTCGCGGAGCTTTTCTTCGTCAAATCGAGGTGCGTTTCTAGGTGAATTCCAAGCGAATTGCTTCCGATAGCAGACACTAACCCTCTGCTTTCGATGGAGCCCGCTTGTGCCGACCCGCCCAATTAGAAGTCAACTGAATCCCCCCCCAAAATGCGTCAAACGTGGACAGCTGCGCGCCGCGGTTGCCGGATTGACCGCCGGACTCGCGCTCGGCTTGGCCGGCGTCGCCGTCGCCGACGGAGCCATCCAGCTGACCGCGCCGGCTAACGTGACCGTGCCGAAGGACGTGACGGTCAGTCGTGTGGAGTCCAAGGCTGCGCCCGAGGTAACGCCCGAGGTGTTGCCTGCCGAGACCGCTTGGACGAAGCGGACTGAGACCACCGCGACGGGCCAGGAGCGCGCTTCGGCCGCCGTCGTCGCCGAAGACACGCTGACCCAGCCGGCTTCCAAGACGATTTCCGCAACACCCGCCTCCGGGCCCCTGGATCGCTTCCGCGGTGCCTTGCCGAGCCTGCCTTCCAGGAAACCCGCCGCCCCGTCGATCCCCACGCCGGGCGACGTGGAACTGGACAACGCCAACGCAACCCCACCGGAGCACGCCGACGAAGCGGTGGCGAAGCCGGACGCATCGCAAGACATCGGTCCGATGCACAGCGACCGTGCATCAAATGCCGCCGTGCTCGACGACGGCTGGGTCGCCCGTGACGCGATCAATCGTGTTTCGCCGCTGCGAGACCCTGTTGCCCAATCGGGCCGGGGGGGCGTGGAAGCGACGACGGAGTCGGCACCGGCGACGCGTCTCGCGCCGGCGCTGCCCCCGCAGGACGACTTCTCCAAACGCAACCGATCGCAGCCCCAATCGCAGTTCTTGTCACAGCCCCGATCGACGTCAGCCCGATCGATGTCCCTGGGAGAAGCCAAATCTTCCGTCGACTCGACACGCGCGGTTCCGGCTGGTGAACTGCCCTTGCTGCCACCGCCGGACGCCAGCACTCCCGCCGACAACAGCGACACCAAGCAGAGCGACACCAAGCAGAGCGACACCAAGCAGAGCGACACCAAGCAGAGCGAGAAGCCGGCGACCAAGGCGGACAAGCCCGCCACGTCGCTCAACGAGCCTCAGGGGCAACCTGTCGTCGACGACACCCAACCGCTGCCCAAACGAAAACCGCTGACCAACCTCGTCGAAAGCACCTCGACGGCGGTGAAGAAAGAAGCGACACAGAACGAAGTAACGCAGAAGGAAGCGGCGCAGCCGACCCGGCAGAGCGTCGACCGGAAACCCCCAGCCGACGCCGGTGCGTCGGCATCGATCAGCGACTTGCAGCCCGACGAATCGCCGGTCCTTGATTACACCGGGCGTCCCGCCGCCGAAGTCACTCCGACGCACACGGTTGCGAACCTGCGACGCGGCATCGAACGGATCCTGACCTACTTTTACCAGCGTCCAGAGATCGCCACCGGACGCAGTAACTGGGGCATGATGCACGCGATGATGGTTTTCGGTGCGGAAACCAAGGTGGTTGTTGGGCGCGAGCACTACAGCACGATCGCCTGGATCGCCGGCAATAATAATTGCCGTGGGCAACGTCTGCTGACCCACGACGCCAACGGAATCCAAGCCAAAAGCGGCGTCGGATTGCAAGGCCACCAGGGCCAGTTCCTGGCCGTGTTGGGCATGTGCAATGTTCCCACCGACTATCCCTTGTACGCCGGCAAAGTGAAGTACGATGTCGCAGCGTTGATCGACTCCGAAAAGCGGGCCTGCAAGGCGGGCGAAGAATTGACGTTCACGCTGATCGGACTGTCACACTATCTCGACACCGACAGCAGGTGGGTCGCCGCCGATGGAACCCGCTGGGATTTTGAACGGCTGATCGAAGAAGAACTCAAACAGCCGATCGTCGGTAGCGCCTGCGGCGGGACGCATCGTCTGATGGGCTACACACACGCCCTGCGCAAACGACGCGCCGAAGGCAAACCGATCACGGGCCAGTGGAAGCGCGCCGAAATCTTTACCGAAGACTTCGTCAACTATGCGTACTCCCTCCAGAACCGCGACGGTTCGATGAGCACCAATTGGTTCGACGGTCGAGCCGACAACGGAAACGTCGATCGCAAGGTCCAGACGACCGGCCATATCGTGGAATGGTTGTTGACCGTCACGCCGGACGATCAATTGCAAGACCGTCGTCTGGTCGCCGCCGTGGCGTTCCTCCTCCGCTCGATGGGCTCCGATTTGGATCACGATTGGAGCATCGGTCCCAAAGGACACGCGTTGCGTTCTTTGGCGATGTACCACCAACGCGTCTTCCGCGCCGGCACGCCCTGGATCCCCGAGTCGCTCGCCGATTCGGCGCAATCGCAACGTCGCCGATAGCAGATGATCTGGTAGGGCAGCAAACGTCTTCAGCCAGCCGACACGGCGTCGACCGGCTCGAGGCCTGATTACACGATCGAAACTCGAACGCCTCTGTCCATCTGATTTCGTGTATTCTTTGCCGTAGCGTTTCGACGCCGCGGCGCTGGATTTATTTTTCACGGAATCAACGATGCAACGTCTCACGCTCGCCGTCTGCTTCCTCGTCACCACCATCGTGTCGGCAAATTCGCATGCCGCCCCGCCCTCGGTCTCGGAACTCGCACGGCATGCGATGACGCACGCGGGCGACGCCCAACGCGGCAAGCAACTCTTTCGCGACGAACGCATCACCCGTTGCCTGACCTGTCATCAGGTCGGCCAGTCGGGCGGCAAGGTCGGCCCGGACCTGTCCAAGATCGGAGGCAAGTTTGATCGCATCCACCTGATCGAATCCCTGCTGGAACCGTCACGGCAGATCGTCCAGGGCTATCAGACCAGTGTCGTGCTGACCTCCTCCGGGGAGGTCCGGTCGGGTGTCATCACGCAGGAAAACAAACAGTTTCTGTTATTGACGGATTCGGCGGGCAAACAGTGGCGGATCGCCCGCGGTGACATCGAATCGATCAAACCGAGCGCCACGTCGACGATGCCCGATAACTTGGCCAAAGCGTTATCGAAGCAGCAATTCACAGACCTGATCGCGTACTTGGAAACGCTGCGTACCGGCGTCGGCGACAAATTCGGTTCCGCGACGCGCGGGCCGATTCGAATCCCCGCCGGCTACGAAATCCAGATGCTGGTCACCGGACTCTCCGGCGCGACCGCGATGGAAGTGCTGGACGACGGGCGTGTCCTGGTCTGCGAACAAGACGGTCATCTGAGAGTCGTCAAGCATGGCAAGTTGCTGGAACAACCGATGCTCACCCTGGACGTCGAACACCACTGGGAACGCGGCCTGATCGGTGTCACCGTTCACCCGGATTTCCCGGCGACGAATTGGTTGTACGTTTGCTATGTCGTCAAAGAACCGTTCACGCATCATCGCGTCAGCCGGTTTCGTGTCCGCGGCGACGTCGCGGACCCCAGCAGCGAAGAAATCTTGCTCCGCGGCGACGACCAGAGCAAGTTCGGCGGCAACGTCCCGGCCGGCCATCAAGGCGGCGCGTTGCACTTCGGCCCCGACCGAAAACTGTATGTCGGCATCGGCGAACAGACGGCAAAGAAACCCGCGCAGGACATGAAGGCCCTGCAGGGCAAGATCTTGTGCCTGATGGCAGACGGATCCATCCCACCAGACAATCCCTTCGTCGACCAAACCGAAGGCAAGTATCAAGCTATCTGGGCACTCGGTTGCCGCAACCCGTTTACCTTCGCCATCGATCAAGCCACCGGTCGGATGTTGATCAATGACGTGGGCGGGAAGTTTGAAGAAATCAATCCCGGGGTCGCGGGCACTAATTACGGCTGGCCCGACATCGAACACGGTCCGATCGATCGACCAGGCTACACCGGACCGATTCACCATTACCGCGAAGCCTCCATCGCCGGTGGCGACTTCGCCCCCGATGCCGCGGGCGCCCCACTGGCCGGCCGCTATGTCTTCGCAGACTTTGTGCACGGCTGGATCCACAGCATCGACGCCCGGACCGGCGGGCCCGCCGAGACGTTTGCCAGCGGGCTGCGGCGTCCGGTCGACCTGCGTTTTTCACCAGACGGGGCGCTGTATGTCCTGCTGCGAAATGCCTGGGTCGTCGACGATAAATTTCAACGCGACAGCGGATCGCTTTTGCGGATCAGTCGTCGGTAGAGCGACAGGGTGGGGCAAGGTTTAGGAATCGGTGGGTCAAAAAATGGGGTGGTCAAAAAATGAATATCCAACGCAGCCCTATCTCCCTGTCTCTTTCTGTCATCTCGCACGGCTGAGATTCCATCTAGTACGTTGGTCGCAAGTCATCTGTGCCCCATCTTTTGACCAGCTCATCTTTTGACCAGCTCATTTTTTGACCAACCCATTTTTGACCAACCCATTTTTCTGAACAACACATCGTTCCATGTCTCACCTTCGTCTCGCCACCTTCCATGCCGGACTGCGAATCAACGAGGTGCACGTTGACCAGCCGGTGGTGATCGGGCGACGAGATCCACGCAAAGGCGATCCGCCCCCGGTCGCCTTGCATCAGACGGCAACCGAGACGCGGCTGATCGTTGCCGATGTGCGGCAAAAGGAGATGTCGCGACAGTGGATGGAAGTCTCTCCGATCGAATCGTTTGCCTTTGAACTGAAGAATTTGCACGAGCACTGCCCGGTCGTGATCGTCGGCGATCAAGAGATCCCGCCGGGACAAACCCGCCGATTCGAGGAACAAATCCTGGTCGATTTGGGCGGACGGCTTTCCCTGCGGATCGAAGCGGTCGATGCGTCGGGAATGGGATCGGCCGACTACCGAAGCCTGGAAAGTCTGCCACTGGTACCCGGTGGGCAGGGCTTCGTCGAACACACCGCCGCGATCGGGCAATTTGCCCAATCTGAAGGCCAGGAGGTTAACAAGATGCTCCAGCTGGCCTTGCAAGTCGTCCAGGAATCGGTCGGCAGCAACGCGTTTTTTCAGAAGTGTGCCAGCGCGGCGGCCGAGATGGTGGATCTGGATCGAACCGTCGTCTTGCTGCGTGGCGAAACGGCCGAATCCGACAAGTTGCCCGTCGAGTCGGAATTGGAAGGCGGCTGGTTCCAGGTCGCCCACCACACCCGCGGTGAAGGATCGCTGGGCAACCCGCGCGGCCGGATCAGCACGACGCTGCTCAAACGTGTCCGCGAGACCTGCTTGACGGTGATTCACCAACCCAAGACCGCGGGAATGGGCGGAGCGAATCCCGCCGACGCGAACGTTGCCGACAACGACGCCGATCGCTTTGCGCCGTCACTGCAGAGCGTACAGTGTGCCGTCGCGTCGCCGATTCTGAATGCCGAACATCAGGTGATCGGTGTCATCTACGGCGATCGAACGATTTGCGCGAGCGGCGCGCTGTCCACCGGCATCAGCGACATGGAAGCGACGTTGATCGAGATCCTGGCCGGGGCGTTGGCCGGCGGCCTGGCTCGTCGAAACCAAGAACGCATCCGCAATTCCTTGGCCGAATTTTTCTCACCCAAGGTGGCCGATCAATTGGTTTCCGATCCGCAACTGATGGAAGCGAAAGAGATCGACGTGACGGCGTTGTTCTGTGACATTCGCAAGTTCAGCAGCGTGACGGAGAAACTGGGCCCGCGGAAAGCAATCGAATGGATCAACGACGTGATGACCGAGCTCAGCCAGTGCGTCATCGATTCCGACGGCGTGTTGGTCAATTACATGGGCGATGAAGTGTTCGCGATGTGGGGTGCCCCCGGCGACCAACGCGACCATGCCGACCGCGCCCTCGCGTGCGCCAAATCGATGCTGCGGGCGATCGAGAAGCTGCGTCTGCGGTGGAGCAGTGTGCTGCCACAGAAATTCGGAGCCGGGGTCGGGATCAACACCGGGCCGGCGCTGGTCGGCAACGTCGGCTCGCGGCAGAAATTCCAGTACGGCCCGTTGGGCAACACCGTCAACCTCAGTTCTCGTTTGCAATCGGCGACCAAGCAACTCGGTGTCGCCTGTTTGGCCGGCGAGACGACCGTGCAGTCGGCCGGATGCAGCGACCAATGCCGTCGACTGGCCAAACTGTCGGTCGTCGGCATCGAAGACTGCATCAACGTCTACGAGGTCACGGTCCAGCCCGACGAAACCTGGCGGCGACTAAAGATCGAATACGAGCAGGCGCTCGACGAGTTTGAACGCGGTTGCTTTGAGAAATCAGCCCGACTCATCGAAACCCTAATCAAGGCTTACCCCCAAGACCGCCCCAGTCGTGATTTACTGGAGCGTGCCCGCGGCCAACTGAATGAGCCTTCGAAGGACTTTGACGGCGTTTTGACACTGACGAAAAAGTAAACACGTTGCGAACGCTTGTCCCACTGGTAAGATCCGGCACGACGCATCGGGTCGAGTCCTTCATCACCTGCCCAACGCGATGACGCAAACGCTCATTCACGACTTGCTTTTTATCCTGGCCGCAGGGCTGCTTGCCGGGTTGATCTGCAGGTGGCTTCACGCGTCGGTGTTGATCGGCTATCTGGTCGTCGGCGCGCTGCTCGGCCAGGGCGTGCTCGGCTGGGTCCGCGATGAAACACACCAGTTGGAACACTTCACCGAAGCCGGCGTGTTTCTGCTGCTGTTTTCGATCGGACTGGAGTTTTCGCTCGATGACCTACAACGTTTGGGCAGAAAGTTCTTCATCGGCGGAGCGACGCAGATGACCCTGGTAGCGGTGCCCGTCGTTGCGCTGCTGGTCGCCTTCGGGATGAGTTGGCAATCGGCCGTCCTGATCGCTTCGGCGGTCGCGTTCAGTTCGACGGTGTTGGTTTTTAAAGCGCTCACCGAATGGGGGCAATCCCAGCGACCGCACGGTCGATGCGCCATCGGGATCCTGCTGTTCCAAGATGCGGCCTTGATTCCGCTCTTGTTGCTGGTCCCGCTCTTGACCGGGGAGGGCAATGCACCGAGTCCGCGTCAGTATTTGGCGTTGGCCGCCGTTTCGCTGCTGTTCGTGTTGGCCGTGATCACGCTGCGTTACTGTCTGTCCAACTGGTTGATCCCGTTGCTGGCGGGCTATCGCAGCCCAGAAATGGTGATCTTGTTTACGATCGTCTCGCTCGGCGGCGTGACGTTGGCTGCCCACGCGGTCGGCCTGCCGCCCGCGGTGGGCGCGTTCGCCGCCGGATTGATTTTTAACGGTAACCGCTGGACCAAGCAGATCGATGCGTTGGTGCTGCCGTTCCGCGAGACCTTTGCCGCCGTGTTCTTTGTCGGACTCGGATTGATCTTTGACCCCGCGCTGATTTGGCACGAACCGCTCGCGATGGGCGCCGCACTGGCGGGACTGATCGCGTTGAAAGCGTTGGCCGGAACTCTCGCGTTTCGACTGACCGGCATGCCGCTGCAACGTGCGTTCGGCATGGGGGTCGGACTGGCACACGTCGGTGAATTCGCTTTCGTCTTGATCTTGTTGGGTGTCGAATCCGGCGTGCTCCGCGAGATCGATTATCAACGTGTCATCGCAATCTCGGTCGGATCACTGATCTTGACTCCCTTGCTGATGAAAACGGGTTTGCGTTTGGTGCACGACGAAACCATTGATGTCGAAACACCCCGCAAGTCCGATTCCGAATCCACCACGACGCGACTGGCGACGATCATCGGTGCCGGCCCGATCGGCTCTCGAATTGCCTCCCAGCTGGAAACCACGGGGCAAGACGTTTGTTTGGTGGATCTCAGCCCCGTGAATCTGCATCCGTTTTCGCAGTTGGGATTTCGCACGGTCGCTGGTGATGCCAGCGACACGAGTATCCTGGAGCGTGCCGAAGTTCATCACGCCGGCGTCATCGTCGTCTGTGTCCCGGATGATCAAGTGGCCCTGCGTGTGGTCCGCGCGATCCGCAAGATCAACCCCGACGGCAAACTGCTGGTTCGCTGCCGCTACCAGGCCAGTGTCCCCAAACTGCGCCGCGTCGGTGCCGATGTCGTCGTCACCGAAGAAACCGAAGCCTCGCTGGCCTTGCTGCGGGAACTGAATCAATTGGAACAAGCATTCTTGATCCAGCGACCCTGACCCCCTTGCCCATCATGCACACCACCTCTCGGCCACTCGTTTTCGCAGCGTCGTTGCTGTTCGGCTTGGGTTCAATGGCAGCCGTGTCTGCCGACGTGATCCGAGTGTGTCGCGAGATTCACCGTCCCGATCAAGTGATCGAATCGGAATCCCCGGCCGGACCCGCCGATCGGGCAAAGCCTTCGATCACCGCTTCGGCTTCGTCGACGATCCGCCGGATCACGGTTGCCGCCGAGTCGATCGCGGTGACTTGTCCGGCGACCTGGCCGCCGAACATCGCCAGTTTTTCCAGTTCCCCGGTCATGGATTTCAACGGCGAATCCGTGCTCATCAAGTACACCGGACGGCCTTCTTCTTCGGCGACCTGTTCTCGCGGCATCTCGTCGGCGTGGTGTCCGAAGGGCTGCTGTTCGTACGGTTCGGTGCTCTGACTCTTGATCACACGGACGGCAGAGTGGGGCGGCCAGTTGATCGCATACGCGTCGGTGTGCAGCGTGTCGTCGGCGTCGGCCCGGACGATCTGACGTTTGTGGACGTCGTGGGCGAATGACTCGTGCGTGGCCAGCAACACCGTGCCACAGTGAATCCCCTGCGCGCCCATGGCCAACGCTGCGACCAGGCTGCGACCACTTCCAAAACCGCCCGATCCGACAACCGGAATCGAGGCCGCGTCGACGATCTGCGGCAGCAACACCAGCGAAGTGACCGTTCCGTGAACGTGCCCCCCGGCTTCCACTCCCTGTGCGACAATCACATCGGCTCCCGCCGCTTCCGCTTTGATCGCCTGGTCGACATCGCCGACCTGATACACGACCCGGCACCCGGCTTGCTTGGCGCGGTTGATCGCGTCCGGGACGACATCCCAGAAATAAACCATCGTGTGTACACCGGCACGCAAGCACGCATCGAGTTCGACACGAAACAGTTCGGGGTCGGTCGCCGCGGGGATGAGATTGACACCGAACGGCTTGTCGGTCAGCGATCGAACTTCGTTGATCTGTTGCGTGATCCGCTGCGGCGATTCGCGAACCATGCCCAGACAACCGAACGCGCCGGCATTGGAAACCGCGGCCACCAATTCCGCACGCGCCACGCCTCCCATGCCCGCCTGCAAGATCGGGTAGCGGCATTCCAGCACATCACACAGCGGTGTCTGAAGTGAACCGGTGGATCCCAATGGCTTGTCCTCGAACTGGTGTGACTGGAAACGGAATCCGCCTGCGCGAAGGGGCGGGGCGCCGGCGAAGGGATTGGGGGGCGATAGCTTAATGCCACTTACTTTGGCGACAAACGGGCGACTTTTGTTAGCGGCAGGGCGCGAGCCCTCCGGTCTTTCAAGGTCAAACCGGACGGCTCGCGCCGTTCCGCTACCTCCCTCAGTGCCAAAGTAAGTGGCATTGAGCGATAGCTGCAAGGACGGCGGCGTCGGCAATCACCTTGACGCGCCGCCCTATCCTATATGTTAATGTGTATATTCTCAGCCCGCTGACACAAGCTCAGAACGCCCGATCACCTGAAGAAGTTTCCATGCAGAGTCGTTTCATCCAATGGTCCAGGACGTTTGCGAAGTGGCTGGCCGTGTTGATTGTTCTGGCGGGGGCGATTTACTGGCTGCGGTTTCGGCCGGTTCCGGTCCAAAGGGTTCCGGTTCGCAGCGGTCCGATCGTTTCGGAAATCATCGGGACCGGGACACTCGAAGCCCGCGTGTCGACAACGATCAGCCCCAAGATATCCGGCCGCATCACGGTGGTGTCGGCCGACCAGGGGGACGCGGTTGCCGAGGGCGATTTACTGGTCGAGCTGGACGCGGCCGAATTGCAGCAGCAAGTCGAAATCGCCGAAGCCAACGTGGCCGCCGCCCAAGCAGCCATCGTGCGACTGAGTGCGGACAAGGAACGGGCGACGGTGGTGCTGGACCAAACGCAACGAACCAGTCGACGGCTGGAAAGTTTGTTGGAACGATCGGCAACGTCGCAGGAGGAGTTTGAACGTGCCACCGAAGCGATGTCGGTTGCGGTCGCCGATGTGGCCCGCGCCGAAGCGGCGATAACCGAAGGACAAAAGGTTTTGTTGGCGGCGGAAAAGACGCTTCAATACCATCAGGCGCGGTTGCGGGACACGCGGATTCTCGCCCCCTTCAGCGGTCTGATTACGGCGCGACATCGCGAATCCGGTGACGTGGTGGTGCCCGGCAGCGGCATATTGACACTGATTTCCACCGACGTGCTCTGGATCAGCGCCTGGGTCGATGAAACGGAGATGTCGAGGGTCGCCAAAGACCAACCCGCCCGCATCGTGTTCCGTTCCCAACCCGAGCAATCGTATCCGGGGACCGTGGTTCGATTGGCCAACGAATCCGATCGAGAAACGCGTGAGTTTGTGGTCGACGTGCAAGCCAACGCAATGCCGGATCAGTGGGCCGTTGGGCAGCGCGCCGAAGTGTATTTGGAAACCGGCAGAAAGCCTTCCGCGATTCAGATCGATGCCGCATCATTAGTGCGTACAGACGACGGTCACGCCGTGTTCGTCAACGACGCCGGAGTGGCGCGGCTGCGACCGGTGACGCTCGGATTGCGCGGAAGTGATAGCGTCGAAGTCATCTTGGGGCTTTCCGCAACGGACCAGGTGGTCATGCCACGTCATGGCAGCGCGGCATTGGTCGACGGACGTCACGTGAGCGTGGACGAATCATGAACCTGGCCTTGAAGGACATCCGCTACAGCTTTGGACGATTTGCGTTGACCACCCTCGGCGTGGGCATGTTGTTGATGGTGGTGATGGGGATGGGAGGGATCTACCGTGGCGTCATCGAAGACGCGACGTTGTTGATCGATCGCGTCGATGCCGATTTGTGGATCGTCCAACGCGACACCCGTGGCCCGTTCGCCGAAGTTTCGCGGGTGCCGCCCAGTCTGGTGCATCGTGCGACGGCGGTGCCCGGCGTCGCTTCGGCCCGCGAGTTTGTCTACCACACCATTCAACGAGAGCGGAACGGTAAACCCCTACGGATCGCGGTGATGGGATTGAGTTGGCCGACCGACAAGGGGGAATGGATCGCGCTGACCGGCGGCCGAGTGCTGCGTCAAAACCACTTTGAAATGATCGCCAATGAATCGCTGGGGCTGCCGGTCGGACATCGCATCCAACTGGGGCAGGAAACCTACACGGTCGTCGGCACGACCAATAACATGATCGGCAGCAGCGGCGACGGCATGGCGTTTGTCACCGTCCGCGATGCCCAGGCGATTCAATTTGACGTGCCCGGCGAAGCGGTCCGTCTGGAACGGGCCGCCCGGGAAGCCCGCGGTCGCCGCTTTGATCTGGTCGCACAACAACCGATGTTGCTGGCCAACGCGCAACGCCCGGGAAGCGAATTGCCCGCCGTCGCCCGTCCCGGGCTGAGTGCCGTGATGGTTTCGCTCAAGCCCGACGCGGACGCCGACGTCGTCGCCGACATCATCGGCGGTTGGGGCGACGTCTCGGTGTACACCTCCGATGGGCAACGCGAGTTGTTGCTCAAGGGGACGGTCGAAAAGATCAAACGCCAAATCGGACTGTTCCGTGTGCTGTTGACCGTCATCGCAGCCATCATCATGGCGCTGATCCTGTACACGATGACGCTGGACAAGATCCATTCGATCGCGCTGTTGAAATTAATCGGTGCCCCCAACACCGTGATTTTGGGTTTGATTCTGCAGCAAGCGTTGTTGTTGGGTGCGTTCGGGTTTGCGATCGCCTACCTGGTCGGGCAAAAGGTGTTTCCGATGTTTCCCCGACGCGTCCTGGTGACGCAACCCGACTTGATACAGCTTGCCGCTATCGTGCTGGGAATCTCGATCTTGTCCAGCGTGCTGGGGATTTGGAAAGCGCTGCGGATCTCGCCCAACGAGGCCCTGTCATGAGCGATGCCGGGGAAACGTTGGCCATCGAAACCGACCGGCTGACCAAGATCTACGGCAGCGGCAATACCGAAGTCGTCGCAATGCGCGACGTTTCGATGCAGGTGCATCGCGGCGAAGTGGTGGCGTTGTTGGGGCCGAGTGGTTCTGGCAAGTCGACGTTTCTGACCGCCGTCGGCCTGATCAACCCGCCGACGGCGGGACGCGTGTTGATCGGCGGCAAGTTGGTGGTCGAAGGCGACGTCCCGCACACCAATCTGCGATCGTTTCGCCGCCGACACCTCGGATTTGTGTTTCAAAAATCGAACTTGATCCCGTTTTTGTCCGCCCGCGAAAATGTGCAGATCGCGATGCAGCTCAACGGCGACACGCCCAAATCGGCCCGCACCCGCGCGCAGGAGTTGCTCGACTATCTCGGCGTCGGCGATCGGGGCGAGAACTTGCCGTCGATGCTTTCCGGCGGCCAACAACAGCGCGTCGCCGTGGCCCGCGCGCTGGCAAACCACCCCAGCGTGATTCTGGCCGACGAGCCCACCGCGGCGCTGGACAGCCACCGCGGCCGACAAGTGATGGAACTGTTCGCCAAGGTCGCCCACGAACAGCAAGCCGCCGTCATCGTCGTCACCCACGACCATCGATCCCTGGACGTCTTCGACACCCGGTATGAAATGGAAGACGGCTTGATGCGGTTGGCTGAGTCCTGAAACATCTCAACCCAGACGTCCCCATCTTTTGACCAGTCCATTTTTTGACCAGTCCATTTTCGGCGACTCGATGGACGCAACCTTTGCGTCCGCGGAACGAGTAAACTGCTGGATCACTCGATTCACGACAAGGAGTTGCCATGAGTTTGAATTCGCTTTCTCGTCGCCGCTGGATGCAATCAGCGGGTGCTTCGGCGGTCATTGCTGCAACCGGTTCAATGCCCCGCCGAACCTTCGCCGCAGACCCGTTGCCGAACGTCCACGAGATCGGTTCGCGACGCGAGCTGTTTGTCGACGAAGCCTTGATCGAAACGCGCGACGATGTCGACTTGGTGATGCATCGGCCGCGTGACGAAGGTCAGGTGCTGGCGTTTGACAAGCCATGGGAAGGCGGTTTTAGTGCTTATGCGACCGTGATTCGCGACGGCGACCGCTTGCGACTGTACTATCGTGGTCTCGGCGTCGCCGGCCAGGATGGCAACCGTGCCGAGACGACTTGCTACGCGGAGTCGACCGACGGCATCGAGTGGACCAAGCCGAATTTGGGACTGTTCGAAGTCCAGGGGACGCGCGAGAACAACGTGGTGTTGGCCGACGCCGCGCCGGTCACGCATAATTTCTGCCCGATGTTGGACACGCGCGAAGGCGTCCCGGCGGAGGAGCGTTTCAAAGCACTCGGCGGGACCGTCAAAAGCGGTCTGATCGCCTGGGTTTCCGCCGACGGAACGCGTTGGCGTAAGCTGCGCGAACAACCCGTGATCCCCAGTGACCAGGTTGCCTATCCCCATTTCTTCGACTCTCAAAACCTGGCGTTCTGGTCGCAGGCGGAACAACAGTACGTCTGCTATTTCCGCGTCTTCCAGGACAAGATTCGTCGCATCGCGCGGGCGGTCAGCGACGATTTCGTCCAGTGGTCGGCGCCGGTGCTGATGGGGTATCGACATCGCGGCGGCGAGGCACCGATCGAGCACTTGTACACGAACCAAACGCATCCGTATTTTCGCGCCCCGCATTTGTATGTCTCCATCGCCGCCCGTTTCATGCCGGGCAGACAGGTGTTGACCGACGAGCAAGCTCAGGCGATCCACGTCAATCCGCGTTACTTCAAGGACACGTCCGATGCGATCCTGATGACCTCACGGCCGGGAAGCGACGTTTACGACCGCACCTTCCTGAGCAGCTTCGTGCGACCGGGGATCGGGGCTCACAACTGGGTGTCGCGAACGAACTACCCGGCATTGAACGTCGTGCAAACCGGGCCGACGGAGATGTCGATGTATCTGAACCAGGACTACGCGCAACCGACGGCCCATCTGCGCCGCTATTCGATGCGGCTGGACGGGTTCGCGTCGGCCCAAGCCGATTATCACGGCGGGGAACTGGTCACCAAGCCGCTGGCGTTTAGCGGATCGCAGTTGGCGCTCAACTTTGCCACCTCCGCCGCCGGCGGCATTCGCGTGGAGATCCAAGACGCTTCCGGAACGCCGATCCCCGGCTTCACGCTCGCCGAATCTCGCGAGCAGATCGGCAACGAAATCCAACGCGTGGTTTCCTGGAAATCCGGCCCCGACGTGTCCCCTCTCGCCGGCCGCCCTGTCCGCCTCCGCTTTGTCATGAAGGACGCCGATCTATACGCCTTCCAGTTCCGTGACGGCTTCACCCGCTGATTCAGGCTGGATGATGGAACTCAACCTGCGACCGCTGTCCTTGTGTCTGTCCCTAGTGCTCGCGTTTTGCAACGGATGCGACCGCTCGGCCACAGAAGTGGGCCGCGAGGGTGTCGATCCAGACTCGCAGGTTTTGGGGGCTGATTTGGACAATGCGCGTCGATTGATCGCGACCAAGCAATTCGATGCCGCTCGCGAAGTGATCCGGCGGTATCTGCAACAGCACCCCGACGATCCCCAAGCCCTGGAAATGGCCGGTGATGGTGCGATCCAGGCAAGCGATGCGGCCGCCGCGATCGGGTTCTATGAGGCGGCAGCCAGAGCAACAAGGGAAGTGCAAGAGGGCAAACCGACGAAGGAGTTGTGGTTCAAATGGGCGGGGGCGACGATCACCGCGGAACGCCCCTTCGAGACGATTGCGGTTTTGCGTGAGGCAGTCCAAGACTATCCCGAGGCATTGGAGATCCGACAGAACCTGGCCAGTTTTCTTGCCCGCGTCGGCTTGCAAGACGAAGCCGCCGAGCAGTTTCAATGGCTGGTCCAACACAAGCACGGCAGCCAGGCCATCCTACTGATCTTGGCCGACCTGACACGTCCGCAGACTCACGACGAGACGTGCAAATCGGCACTGCGTCGCAACCCCGAAGACCTTCGCCCGGTGTTTTCGTTGGCTCAACACGACGCCGCCGAGTCCGATTGGAATGCAGTTGAACAAACGCTCGCGGCGGTCGTCAGGCAGCACCCCGATTTCTCCCCGGCCGTCGCCCTGTATGGTCGGGCATTGGTGGAACAGAACAAGACCGTTGCGGTGGAACAATGGAGCCAATCGTTGCCCGGGGACATCGAGACTTACTCGCAATACTGGATGGCGGCGGGTAACTGGGCGTCACGTCACGGATCGGTCGACCAAGCGGCGCGCGCCTATTGGTCGGCGGTGAGAGTGAACGAGAACGATCTCGAGGCGCTTCAGGGGCTGGCCAGTGCGTTGACCCAATTGGGACGCACCGAGCAGGCGGAACGTGTCGCCCGCCGCGGCGAAAAAATTGCCGCACTGCGGAGTCATCTGGCAACGCTGAGCAGCTGGGACCTTGATTCCCAATCCACCGTCGTCGATCTCGCGCTGACGCTGGAACAACTGGGGCGACGGTGGGAGGCGACGAATTGGTTGATGATCGGGGCGACGATGAAACAGCATCCCGATCCCGAGTTCGAGAAGACCTTCCGCGCGATCCGCGATCGGTTGACCGGTTCGACGCCGTGGCAATTGCCCGAGCAAACGGTGTCGGCGAACGTCGACCTGTCTTCTTTTCCGGCGATGGTTTGGCATCGCTCGGATCGGTCTCCCACGCCGCCGATGGAGGAACACTCGGACAGAAATCTGCGGTTTCGCGACGAAGCGGCAGCGCGATCGCTCGATCACGTTTGTGCCCTCGACAAGACCGGCGACGCCGAATCCGGTCTGATGATTTATCAATCCGGGGCGGGCGGGGCGGGCGTGGTGGATTTTGACCTGGATGGCTGGCCTGATACCTATTTGACGGTGATGGATGGGACGCCCCGTCGCGAGGATTCCGGGCCCAATCGGTTGTATCGAAACTTGGCAGGTGAGTATTCCGACGTCACGGACTTCTCGGCGCTGCTGGATCGTGGGTTTTCCCAAGGCGTCGCGGTCGGTGATTACAACGCCGACGGTTGGCCGGACGTCTTGGTTGCCAACATCGGAGAAAACCGTCTGTATCAAAACAACGGCGACGGGACGTTTCGTGATGTCACCGCGTCGTGTCGACTCAGCGGAAGTGGTTGGACGACGTCGGTCGCGATCGCCGATTTGAATGCAGATGGACACGCCGATCTTTACGAAGTCGGTTACTGCCGCGGCGAAGAACCGTTGCAATTGCCTTGTGTGGTCGAGTCGATCGGTGAAGCCAGATCGTGCAACCCGATGGCCTTTGATGCCGAACCCGACCGGATTTGGGTCGGCAATGGTGATGGGACGTTTGCCGACGCGACCGACTGGTTCGGGCCGCACGAACCAGGCCGCGGATTCGCCCTGGTGATTGGAGACTTCGATCGCCGTCCCGGTTTGGAAACCTATGTGGCCAACGACATGACGGCCAATCATTATTGGGCGAAATCGGACCAGACGCCCGCGTTCGGGCTGTCCGATCAAGCCGCCGTGCGTGGATTGGCGCTGAACCGTCGCTCCGTCGCCCAGGCCTCGATGGGCATCGCCGCGGCAGATGCCGACAACGACGGCGACATCGATTTTTTGTTGACGCATTTCGTCGATGATCACAATACGTTCTACCGGCAAGACAGCCCGGGCGTGTGGTCCGATGCGTCCCAAGCCGCCGGCTTTGCGGATTCCTCCAAACCGATGCTCGCTTACGGCATCCAGTGGATCGATGTCGACAATGACGGCATGTTGGAAGTGTTTATTGCCAACGGTGACATCGACGACTTTGAATTCGAAGGACGATCGTTTCGGCAACTTCCCCAGCTCTTGCAGCAGGCCAGGCGCGGCCGATGGAGCGAGAGGGATGCGGACTCGTTGGGTGACTATTTCATTCGGCCTCGACTGGCCCGGTCCGTTGCGACGCTCGACGCCGATCGTGATGGCCGCACCGACTTGATCGTCACACATCTATTCGATCCGGTGGCGCTGTTGATCAATCGATCCGAGACATCGGCCGAGCAGACGCGGTTCTTCTTGCGGGCCACCGCGACGCATCGCGACGCGATCGGCGCACGGGTCCGGTTCACCGCGAACGACCGAACCATTGAACAATCATTGCTAACCGGAAACGGGTTCCAGTGCGCCAACGAAGCGTGCATCGTGGTGGCGGTGCCGGGCGTCGAAACATTGGAAGACGTCAACGTGACGTGGCCCGACGGGAGCAACGAATCGCTCGGCGACTTGACCGGCGGACGGGATTACTTGGTTTCCCAACACCTTGGCATTTGGCCGCTGTAGAATTGAAACATTTAGCGGCTTCGAGCCGGTCAACTGCCATGACGCATTTTGTTGTCACGACGACGCATTTTTACATCACTTCACTCGGCTGTATCCAGTCAGCTAGAAACGATGGAAACCGGGCGATCTTGTTCGAGTTTCGTTTTTATTTCTTTCTATCTCTTTAACAGTCAAGGTGCTCCTATGGTAATGCCCAGACAGAAACAGAGGGCGGGCTTCACGTTGGTGGAGCTGCTCGTGGTGATCGCGATTATCGGAATCCTCGTGGGACTCTTGCTTCCCGCGGTCCAGGCTGCTCGTGAAGCAGCCCGACGGATGAGTTGCAGTAACAATTTCAAACAGCTTGGGATTGGCATCCACAACTATCACTCGGCCTACAAACAGTTGCCGACACACGGCTCGGGAACCCAACCGGGGACGCCGGCGCCTTGGTTCCGCACCTCGGACTATGGGAATCGTCACCGCTTGAGCATGCTGGTTCCGATTCTGCCGTTCATCGAGCAACAGGCGTTGTGGAATGAAATCAGCAACCCGAATTCGAAGCGAACCGACGGCAACACCAGTGCGGCGGTGGGCACACCGACCAATCCATGGCCGGCGATGGGGCCGACCCCCGAGAAGATTCAGTACATTCCCTGGACGACCGAGGTTCCGACGTACCGTTGCCCGAGCGATCCCGGGGTTGGACTTCCGGCCCTGGGGCGGACGAACTACGCCGCCTGCTTGGGAGATTCCTCGTGGCTGCTCCACCTCGCCAATCGCAACAACAACCGAACCCAGGTGACCAACGGACGGAGCCGACAATCAAACGCCGCCCACCGCGGGTTCTTCAAGCCGCTGCAGGAAGCAAAATTCCGCGATTGCCTGGACGGTCTGTCCAACACCATCGCGATGGGAGAAATCATCACCTATCTGGGCGACAATGATATCCGTGGTCAGGTGACCGAATCGGCCCGAAACCGCAGTGCGCCCGGGGTCTCCCTGGCGAACCTTCGCGACAACCCGTCGATTTGCCAGCCATTGATCGACCCGGACAGGCCCCGGTTTTGGGATCCCCAGTACAACATGATCTCTCGTGCTCTGTTTGCCCGTGGCTATCGCTGGGCTGACCAAGGGCCGTTCTTTACCGGTTGCTTGACGATTCTGTCTCCCAATCGCGAGCTTTGCGGACCGTACAACACGCTCGGCACGACCCTGATTGCGACGATGTCCAGCCGCCACCAAGGCGGATGTCACGTGTTGATGGGCGACGGAGCGGTTAAGTTCATCACCGATTCCATCGAAGCCGGTGACCAGACGGCCGGCAGTGTTTGGCTCAACGGGACCGGCGGCCAGCTTCCCGGTTCGCAAAGTCCCTACGGGCTCTGGGGCGCGTTGGGCACGCGTGCCAGCAACGAAACCATCGACGAAGAGATCTAACGCACTCCGTATGGCTTATGCCGCTCGATTGTCCCAGCGGGCAGGACCAACGGGAACGCCGTGAGCATTTTTTAGCGGTATTGGGCTTGCGCCCTGCCGCTAACACCTCGTCAAACGCAGGGAATCAATGCTTCACAGCGCTGCCCAAAGGGGCAATCGGGCCGTAGTCATTTTATGTTTGTCGATCGATTGATTGTGCGGGTCCATCGCCCGCGTCTTCCCTACATCAGGTCCCTTCAATGAAAACCCAATTGTCGTCCTGCTTGGTTCTCGTGCTTTTGGTCGCCGCCGTTGTCGGTTGTGGCGACAGCCGTCCCCAGACGTCCACCGAAGGAGCCGACGCGCAAGCCATCGCGGAATACGAAGCGGCGGTGGCGGCAGCCGAGGGAGACATGGCGACCAGCTCGGACGCTTCCGAAGGCGACCAATAGCCGCCCGGTACCAATCGCTTCGCAGGGCCTCCCATGGGGCCTCCCATGGGGCCTCCCATGGGGCCGCCCATGGGGCCGCCCATGGGGCCGCCCATGGGGTCGCGTGGGATGTAGAATAACCGAGTGAATTGCAGCGCACGGATTTCTTCCCTTCCCCACACTCGGAAACCCTGATGAACAAAGCCGGCTTCCATGTTCGCGCCAAAGGAGCCGCGAAGGAAGCTGCTGCGGCGCGAAAGAAGAAGGCCGCCGAGTCCACCGAGGAGTAAGGCGTCGGATCTGCTCTGCATGCCACCTGGTTCCGATCAGACAAACCGCTGACGTGGAAAGGAAGCCAGACAATGCGGGGCAGAATGATCTTGCGGACTCGTTCCCAAGCTGTGCCTGGGAACGAGTCGCGATGAAATGTGTGGCAGGCTTCGAGGGGACACCCGAAGCCTTGCCGATCACGTTCAAGCGTAAATCGTCTCGAAGTCTTCCGAAGCCAGGACGGCATCGAAGGCGTTGGCGTAGAAGCCGGTGCCGTTGACGTCCAGCGTGTCGTGGTTGCTGCCACCGTCCAGATGGGCATTGTCCGCATCGGATGCATCGATTCGCAGCGTGTCGTTTCCGCTGCGCAGCTCGACGTCCAGGTTGTCGACGTCGATTCCGAACAAGCTGACGTAGTCGTTGTGCCGTCCGCTGTCGATGTTCAGGCTTCGGGCGTCGGTGTACGAGGCGACGAAGGTATCGGCACCATCACCCATGTTCGCGCTCAATCGGTCGCCGACATCGACGTTACGCATCCACCAGTAATCGTTGCCGTCATCGGTGGAGTGGTCGATCAAGTCGATGTCGTCCAGAACATTGACATCCAGCATCGTGATCCGGTCATTGCCACGCCCGGTTTCGATCCTTAGATCGCTGTGCGAATGGTGCTGCATGTTGACGTCGCGAATGACGACTTGGTCGTCACCGTTGCCGAGCTTGATGGTCAGATCGTCGAGCGTTCTCCAAGAGCCCCCGGTGAACAGCTTGGTCGGAATGTTGACTTGCGATGAGCTTCCGTTGATCGTCGTCGGCGCGCCGCCTTGAGTCAAACCGGTGATTCGCAGCGTGTCATTGATCTGTCGCACTTCGACGCCGTTGGCGGCCCCGTCGCCGGTCAGTTCGACATCGATTCGGCTACCGGAGATATCGATATCCACGGTGACGTCACCGGCCATCATTTTGCGGGTTTCCAGATTCTGAAGTCCGAGCCGTCGTTTTTTTGATGCTTGGTTTTTGGAACGAGCCATCGAAGTTTCTCCCGAAACAAAGTGTGTGCCGAGAATCTACGTTTGGCGTTGATCGGAACACCCGACCACCCTCCTCGACACCGATCCAAGCGAAGGTGTCGTGGAGATGTTTCCGAGAAAAATTGAAAATCGTCGTGGCAAGTCAACGTAGGGCATGCTGTGCATGCCACTCGTTTCTACTGGTTCGCCTCGTGCATTTGCACGATGTCCAAATGCACTTCACGCATCGGCAACCAGAAATCTTTCTTATGCTTCGGGTCGTTCGAGCGAACGATATTCAAGCTCACTTGCAGCCTCTTGAGCGTCGTATCGAATTGACTCTTCGTGCACTCTAGCTGCGCGATCGCTTGTTTGCGAAGTGCCCCGGTGTAATTGGGTTCCAAGCGGATGAACTCACAAACCTGTTGTGACAACGAATCCAACTCGCCGACCGGCCGTGCAGACCTTTTGTTCGAGAATAAATTGAAACGCTTGTTCGAAGGTCTTAATCATGTCAGATGTGGCTCAGCCAAGTGCCCGCTCGAACAGCTCGAGCATGCGTCCCCAGGCTTTTTCTGCTTGTTCGGGGTTGTGGACGCGGGTGTCCGGTGGGCACCAACCGTGCCCTGCCGGGTACACCTCGATCTCGGCAGCCAGGTTCGCGTCGGCGAACGATTGCTTCAGCACGTTCTTGGCCTCGGGGTCGCGTTGGTCGTCGTTCTCGGCGATTGCGATCAAGAACTGCGCCTTCATTTGCGGGATCAGCAGATGGGGGCTGTCCGGACTGTCGGTGACCAGCCCGCCGCCGTGAAAGGTGCCGCCGGCGCCGACGCGGTCGGGTACGGCCGCGGCGGTACGCATCACGATCGGTCCGCCCATGCAGTAACCGGTGGTGCCGATCTTTTTGGTCGTGTCCACTTCTGACTGCGCGTCCAGCCACGCGACAAACGCCTTGGCATCGGTCGTATGTGTGGTGGCATTCAGCGACTGCGCGAGCGGTCTCACGTCCGAAATCGACGTGCTCGCACCGTTGGCTGCCGTGGGGGCTTTCTGGGTGCGATAGAACGGATTGACGACCAACACGCTATAGCCCGATTCGGCGAGACGGTTGGCCATTTGGCGAAACGCCGGACGGAGTCCAAAGATGTCGGGCCAGATGAGCACGGCGGCGTGCTTGCCCGTCGACGGGGCGACGAAGTACGCGTCGCACTCGCCATCGGGTGTCGTGATCGTCACGTCGCGGTCCTGTACCTCCGCGGCGTTCGCCGCGCGGGGCAGCATCATCGCCGCCCCGACGCCGGCGGCCAGCGTGCCGATGTCTCGGCGGGAGTATTTTTTGAGATCTTCTTCAAAGTGATCTTGGTCGCACATGGAGTGCCTCAATGGTTGATGGTCGATGGAGAGAACCCGAATCGCAGAACAGTGTAGCGGGCGCCGTCTCCGTCGTCCGCCAGCCAGGCTCTATCGTCGGGCGCATTGCGGAAACGACGCAAGCCCCTACGGCGTCTGCGTCTCGGCCCCGCTGTGACGGCAGGATGCATCTGAACAGGTGGAGTGTTTTCGCAACCATTTTTCTCGTTTTCAGGTCACGATTCAATCGTGGCCACGATAACAGGGAAAGCGCGTCTGCGCGAAAGGGGCTTCCACAAACGTCCACGTTCTGTCCCGGGTGAGGTGAAAGATGAGTCGCACGATTTCACAAGAGGTTGCCAAAGAAACACCCTGGTATCGGATCGAGGTGGACGCGTTTTCGGTGTACCCGAAAGTGATCCTGGTCAGCCGCTGGTACTACCGCTGGCTGCTCGGGCCGGGAGTGACAACGCCGTGGGTGGAACGTGAGAAGAAGTTCTATCACGACGTGTTCAATCTGTTGTTGGCCGATGCGTTCCGCAACACACGCATTCGGATGACCGCGACCGATCGGGGGTTCACGACCACACTCGGCGTGGACTTCAGCATCGGTCGTGGACTGCAGAAACATCGGCACTGGACCGTCTTGCTCCGCAAAGTTCATCCGACCAGCGAGTCCTTTACCTATCAGAGCAAGGTGATGCCGCATAGCTCGACCATCCACTTGGATACCGCCGACATCAAGGACTATCAGCCGACGAATGTGGCGGGAAAAACAGGAATCCACAACGCGATTCCCCACGAGTTTTTGCACGCGATCGGGTACCACCATGACGAATCGCACGCAGCCAGCCCGTACCTGGCCGACACCAACAGCATCATGAATGTGGGAAAACAAATCCGTGAGCGGCACTTGCGCCATGTGCTCGCCGATCTCGAAGACATGGTGCCCGACGCCCGGTTTTCACTCGCCTGATGGGCAACGCTGGGAAACATTATTTAGCGGTAGGGCGCGAGCCCTCCGGTGTTTCGGGAACGATGCGGGACCGGAGGGCTTGCGCCCTGCCGCTAACACCTCGTCAAACGCAAGGAATCAATGCTTCACAGCGTTGCCTGATGGGGATGAATCGAAAGTCTCGCGAGCACCCTACCAGTTTTCAAGCGACCCGACGGTGAATCGTTCGCCCACAGGAATTTCGCAACTTCCCGGCGTTGCCACGACGACCAAGCGAAGCTCGCCCGAGGCCGGAGCTTCGACTTCATACGCCACCATTTGCGTTCCGGGATTGGGCGAATCCCATTCATGCCGCGGTTGCTCCGTGTTGACGACCGTCCAACTCGCCCCGCGCGGCTCGACGATGGTCAGTTTCAGCCGTTGATCACGTTGGGTCAGCTGCAACGTCTGACCGGATCGTGATTCAATCTGGGCCGGCGTGATCATGCCCCAACGCACCCGACTGCCGGTCGCCAATCCGTCCAATTCATCTTGAATCACGACTTCACCTGAGGGCAGCAACGCCACGCCGCGACGAACCTTTTCGGCTTGGCCACGGTACACCGAACTCAAATCAGCGATGGAGTGTGGGAAATCAGGTTCACTTGAAAAGTCCGTGATCTCGGCATGTCCCTTCGCGACTTGCAGCTTTCCGTCGATGACCAGCGTGTTGTGCCCGGCGTTGCATTGGCGAAAGATCTTCCAGCGATCGGAATCCTGCGCCGCACTCCACAAGTTCATGCCCCGCGATTCAATGCCGTGGTAACCTTCGGCGCCCAGGTCGAGCGCCCAACGCACGCCGTCGGCGTCGAGCACAAACGAACCCGTGTCCATTTGCCCGTGCGGTGCCGAGGGCGAGCCGGCTTTCAGCCCTACGAATGTGGACCGTGGATCCGTCCACGAACTGCGATGCACCGCAACCGGGGTGCTGCTTTCACTTTGCCAATGCAACGGCATTCGGATCTCGGTTTCGTCCAATCGTTTTTCGTCACCGATCCAGAGCAACACCAGCGGCAGCAAACGGTTTCCGCCCGAACCGGCTTCGCGTGGGTCAAAGCCGGCGATCTCCGCCCGGACTCGTGCGTCTTCACCGAGCAACCAATCCGGACGCTGATAGCGACGTGCAAACCAATACAAGGCAGCTTGGGGTTTTCGGCCCGACCCGCCATCGGCATAGTTGAACGTTTCACCCGACGGCCCCGTGATCAGAGGCATGTATTGACCTGTTTCATCAAAGCCCGCCATCTGGCTCAAATCAAAATCGCTTCCCAAGACTCCGTCGAGCATCGCCAACAGCATGACATTGAAGTTGGTTCCGTAGGCCCAGTAACCCGGCCCTTCGGGATAGCTGCCATGGGGCGCGAACGCTTTCATCGACCGCGGCACGTTTTGAATCGCATGGTGCACCGTCTGTGCCGCCAACTCCGGTTCGTCTTCCAGGATCGCGAGCGCACCGGCGGTCATTCCACAATGGCAAACTTGTCCCCAATTGTTCGTGGCGCGGACCCATTTATTGTGTTTGGTGGTAAACGGCAGCGACACTCCCTTATCTTTGATTACTTGGCGAATGGTTTGCCGGCTGGCATCGTCCAGTGCGTCGAACATCCAGTCGTATCCGATCGCCATGCCCAGTGTCATCTCAGCCACATCCAGATAGTGACTTGGGTTCCAATCCGAAAACTCCGCGATCGCCAGCATCTCCTGTTTGCCGCGTTCGACGTATTTCACTTCGCCGGTCAATTGGTACGCCATCGACAGATTCAGCATCCGTTCGATGCAGCGGCGCGATTGGCTCAGCAATCGTCGCCCCTGCTGTGCTCGCGTGATCGGCGGAACGTCGGCGAGCAGATCGGCATGGCGGATGACGGCGTTGGCAAGCACATCTCGCGTCGACGACGAATCACCCCGTGACGTCCGCAACGCATCAAGCTGTGCCGCATCGGCGATCAGCCGCGGGTGGGTTTTGGCAACCGCCGCTATGCGTGTTCGCAAGTCGTTGATGCTGACCGGGACCGATGTGTCCTGCGCGAAGCCTGGCGTCGCGACAAGTGCAAGCAAGAGCGGAAAGAGGATTCGGTGCATGGTCGGGGAAACTCGGTGCGGCAGGGTGTTGGAACGTGGACCCCATGGACGTGCGGTTCATCGCGATTTGCCCGGCCGATTATACGCCGTATCAACCCGGAGCTTCGTTTTCAGGACGCCTTCCGGATGCCGTAGCCGCGTAGGGCATGCTGTGCATGCCAGAAGGGCGTCAGGCACAGCCTGACCTACGCCGAATCTCTTGACGCGTCTGTTGATGGCGTGAGCCACAATCGATGGACCTGGGGAAAAGCCTTCAAGCTATTTCTTACCCAGGTGGATCAGCTTCTTGTTGACGAATTCGAGAATGCCCAAGTGGGACAGCTCCCGGCCGTAGCCGCTGTTTTTAATTCCGCCGAACGGCAGTTCCGCTTGTGATCGAGTGGGTTGGTTGACGAACACCATTCCGGTTTCGATCTGCTCGGCGACGCGGCGACCGCGTTGGACGTCGGCGGTGAAGACGCTGCCGCCGAGACCGTAGGAGGATTGATTGGCCAACTCGATCGCTGCGGCCTCGTCTTTGACGACGTACACGGTCGCGACCGGTCCGAACAACTCTTGATCAAACGTGGGCATGTCCGGTGTGACGTCGGTCAGCAGCGTGGGATTGAAGTAGGCGCCATCGCGGTCCGGCCGATCGCCTCCCAAGAGGACCGTGGCGCCGGCGTCGATGGATGCTTGGACTTGTTTTTGTAACTTCACCGCCGCCTCCTCGCTCGACAATGGAGCCAACGTGGTGGCTTCGTCCATCGGATCGCCCATCTTCAGCTCGGACAACTGTTCTTTGAATCCGGTCAAAAACCTATCGGCGACCGATTCGACGACGATGAACCGCTTGGACGCGACACACGATTGCCCGGCGTTGACCATGCGACCTTTGACGGCTTGGGGAATCACCTCATCCAAGTCCGCGTCTTCGAGCACGATGAAGGGGTCATTGCCGCCCAGTTCGAGCACGCTGCGTTTCAGGTTCTTGCCGGCCAGTGCCGCGACCGCCGCGCCGGCCGGTTCGCTGCCGGTCAATGAGATCCCCTGGACCCGCGCGTCGGAGACAATCCGTTCCACAAACTCCGACGGAATAAACAGGTTGGTGTACACGCCCCGTAACAATCCGCACCGAGAGAACAGTTCTTCAATCGTCTTGGCACACTGGGGAACGTTGCTGGCGTGTTTGACCAACACGGTGTTGCCGGCCATGATGTTCGGCGTTGCGAAGCGGACGACTTGATAGAAGGGGAAATTCCACGGCATCACGCCCATCACGACGCCCAGCGGTTCGTAATGGAGGTAGGCATCGACGCCTTCGACTTCCATCGGTTGGTCCGCCAAAAAACGTTCGGCGCCGTGGGCATAAAACTCCGCGATCTTGGCGCAGTATTCGATTTCGTACTGGCTCTCGGAAATCCGTTTTCCCATGTCCAGCGTGATCGTGCGGGCATACTCGTCGGCGTCGGCGCGGAGCAACTCGGCGAACCGCAGCAAACATCGTTTGCGGTCTGCAAAGCTCTTCCGACGCCAGTCCTGGTAGGCGGTGTCGGCGACGCTGATCGCGGTGATCACGTCGTCCTTGGTGAGCGGTGCGAATTCCTGGATCGTTTGGTTAGTCGCTGGATTGATGCTGGCAATGGTCATCGGTGGCGTGTTTGAAGAGCGGTGAGCGAAGCGGTCATCAGACCATCATGACGGTGAACGCGGATGGCTGCACGAATTCACCTGCGATCGTCGGAGTCTTTTTTTCTTTCTTTGCCGGCATCGTTGAACAACTGAATCTTGCGTTCGACAAGACCCAGCAATAACAAGGCGGCGATGGCGAGTCCGGTGACCGCCAACGCGAGCCCCAGACGGTCGACCGCAACGGCCACACCGATCCCGGCGGTCAGGTAGATCGTGGCAGCGGTCGTCAACCCCTCCACGCCCTCGCCTTTTTGATGCACGATCGTCCCCGCGCCAAGAAAACTGATGCCGACGACGATCGCTTGCAGAATCCGAATCGGGTCCGCCTTGAGCAGGGAGTCGGTTTCCTGCTGCTCAAATTGATTAACGATTTCTTGACCCAGAATCATCATCAGGGCCGATCCGGCGCAGACAAAAATGTGCGTGCGGATCCCGGCGGGTTTACCGGCGATTTCACGCTCGATCCCGAGCACCCCACCGCACGCGGCCGAGATCGCGATCGCTTGCAGGTTCGCTAAATCAACGGAGTCAAGCATGGTTTCAACTTTCAACAGGACTCGTCACCGTACCCACGACCGAAAAAGGTGGCGAGAAAAAGCACACTAGTTGGACTTGTTCTTGGTTAACTCATCGGGAGTCGGATCGCCAGGTTTTCGTTCCAAGGTCAGCAGCATGTTCTTGCTGCCTTTGGGCGACTGGAAGTCCTTCGGCCGATCGGCGCCGTTCAGTGCGTAGCACAACGTCCAACGATGATCGTTGTCGAATCGGATGATGCCCTCCGCGACCGCCGCGTCCGGTTTCGGTGGCGGGTCGATCTCGCTGGGTCTGGCCAGCTGTGGCACCGATGTCATCGTGATCTTCGCGGGCTTGGCGGACGAGTCGATGCGAAATACGGCGCGAAACCGCTGTTGGTCGTCACGATCATAGGTGACAATCCGATTGATCGAGATCGTGACATAGGTCCCCTCGACCTCCAATTCGCTCAGCTCGCGGCCCTGGTTGACCCCCGAGACAACTTCCCAGCGACCTTGCAGCTTTTCGATCAGCGTATCATTCGGCTTCTCGTGGGCCTGTTTCTCTTCGGCCTGTTTCTCTTCGGCCTGTTTCTCTTCGGCGGGCGCCGGCGCGACGGCGAACATGGAACTGCACACAATCGCCAGCACGGCGCACAATCGGTTGGTCATGGTTTGTCTCCAAGGCTGAAAATGGTTGGATCGTCGCGATCACAGAATGTCGTCAATCGTCAGGGGGCGTGGCTCCATCGGATGACGCAAGGCGTGCAATGCATGTTGCCCGCGTCGACTGCTACTGTTCCGTCTCAACTGGTTCGGTGTCATGGTCATGCGGTTCGGTGTCCAGGCTGGCATCCACTTTCTCCGCCGTTTCGTCGAGCACCTGTTTGGACTTCTCGACGATCACGGCGGTGTCTTGCCGAACTTTGTCGGTATCGACGCGCATCGTCGGATCACCCTCGGGTGAACTGAATTGAACCCAGCCGACCCAAGCCAGAACGAGCAGAAGGATTGCTATACCAATGATCGCGCGCATCACCTTTCTCCAAAAAACGATTGAGAGCTAAACGGACAGAAACTGACGGTTTGCAGTGACTGGAATGTCTGTCGTCAAAATGTCGGGCACTTGGACCCTGCAACGCATAGGTCCACGGTCACCGTGGCATCGCCAGTGGTTGCCCAGCGGTCAGACGGCCGGACCGCGGCGCCCCATGATCAGTCCGATGATGAACAACACCAGGAACACGACGAACAATATTTTTGCGATGGTGGCAGCGGTTCCGGCGAGGCCGCCGAATCCGAGGACGGCGGCGATCAATGCAATCACCAAAAAGGTTAGTGCCCAACTCAACATGTCAATCTCCAGGGTTTAAACAGGTTGTTTCAAAGCGGTGGACTTCACCACTTGCCGAGTGCCAACCGACCGACGCGATTGCCGTGCCAAATCAAATGTTTGCGTGAATCCAAAGCGAAAAGCCCGTAAATCACCGGGTTGGATCGGTTTGCCTGGATGCCGGGAACCCACCGTGGTCGAGAACCGAGCAAGGGCCGATCGTCAATGCACTCGAACGGATGTGAGCGGGTATGATGAAGAGATGAAGAGCGGTGTGAGGCGGAGTGGAGCCGTCGCGGGTGACTCGTTGTCGCAAACAACCTGTCACGGCATGGCGCACGATTTGCGACAATGCGCATCGTTTTGCCACCGTCGAGCAAGAAGGAAATTCAATGAACCAAGTCTCGAACCTGCAACGCGTGTTGGTCGGGGTGGGCGGCTCCGCCAACGGTCACGTGGCCGTGGATTTTTCGATTCAATTCGCCAGCCGCTACGGATGCCGATTGGTGGGCATCGACATTGTCGACGAAGACGACACGGAACTTGCGATCTATGGCGTCGCCGATGAGACGGCCGAGGCGGAGCGTCGACGGGAGATCCGGCAGCTGCGCGAACGGGCCCGGCAAAACCTGGACGCTTTCCAGCAGCGATGTCGCACTGCCGGGATCAGCGCGGAGTGTTGTGGGAAAAGCGGGGATGTGGCAGAGCAGATCGTGACGGAGGCCCAACGATCGGACCTGGTCATCCTGAGCCGCGATACGCCCTTGGAATCGGCAACGTCCGCCAACAGCACCTTGGGCAAGGTGCTCCGTCAGGCTCCGCGTCCGCTGATCACGGTGCCCCTGTCACTGCCTCAGCAAGACCATGTGCTGATTGCCTATGACGGCAGCCGGCCGGCCGGACAAGCGCTGTTGGCGTTCGTCACGTTGGGTCTGGGCGCGGGCAGAAAGGTCCACGTCGCGACCGCGGCGGCTTCAGTCGAATCGGCCCGGATGATCGCGCAGCCCGCCATTGATTTTCTACAGCTTCACGGCATTGACGGGCAGCTGCACGCGATCGAAGGGGAAACGAAGGTCGAACAGGCGTTGTTGAGTCTCGCCGCCGAGGTGGACGCGGGGCTGCTGGTCGCAGGATCGTGTGGCCATTCACGGATCCGCGAGGTGTTGCTCGGATCGTTCACCCAGACGTTGATCGAAGCGTCGCATCTGCCGCTGTTCTTGTTTCATTAAAACGGGGGAATCTCGTCCGCCCACCGGTAGCGGAAGCGGCGAAGACTCTTGATCTCTGTGCGACATAGCCGCGTGCGTATCCGCCCGCGCTCGCTGAGGCATCGCAACATTTCGTGACGCGTTGTCTCACGTCTTCGTTGCGACGCTCTGCAATTCGTTTCGCATGTAGATCTTTTTCCACCCCGACAGGCAACGCTGTGAAGCATTTTTTAGCGGTAGGGCGCGAGCCCTCCGGTGTTTCGGGAACGATGAGGGATCGGAGGGCTTGCGCCCTGCCGCTAACACCTCGTCAAACGCAGGGAATAAATGCTTCACAGCGTTGCCCGACAGGATTGGCTGGCGGCGTGAGATTCCCAGGCTTTTCCCGGCAAACTCTGGCAATCACCCGCATCAGGGATCGGCGTCGCGCCACACGCCAAGTTTTAACGGGGTCGGAACACGACGTGCGGTAGTGATGGACGGAGAAAAACCATTTGGGGGATCGACGTAACAGGTGTATCACGAAGAGGGACCAGCGGATGACGAAGTTGAGAGGTGGACTGACCATGGGCTTGGTGGTCATCGTCGTGGCGGCAGTTTGGCCGGCCGCGATTTGGACGGCACCGATCTGGGCGGCACCGGGTGCGAACGCCGGCGATTGGCCACAGTTCCGCGGGGCCAATGGGAACGGGGTGGCCGAGGGCGTTGACTATCCGTTGACATGGAGTCCGCAAGAAAACATCAAGTGGAAAGTCGATCTTCCCGACGCCGGAGCCGGCAGTCCGATCGTTTCGGGCGGACGTGTGTTCCTCACCAGCGCCACCGAGGACGGTCGCCAACGCAGTCTGCTTTGCGTCGACCGCAGCGACGGAAAGCTGCTCTGGACGCGGACGGTCGAGTTTGGTGAAGACATCACGCATTCAAAGAACCCGTTCGGCAGCACGACGCCCGCCTCCGATGGCGAGCACGTCGTTGTCTGGCATGGTTCGGCGGGATTGCACGCCTATGACTTTGCCGGAAAGCCGCTTTGGTCGCGCGATCTGGGCGAGTTCAAACACATCTGGGGTTATGGCTCGTCGCCGATCATTTACAAGGACAAGGTCCTGCTGCAAACGGGCCCGGGAGAACGCGTTTTTTTGACCGCGATTGACTTGGCCAGCGGCAAGACCCTGTGGGAAACCGACGAAGCCTACAGCGGCGACAAGAGCCCCGACGACGTCGGGTCATGGAGTACGCCGGTGGTCGCCCAAGTCGATGGCCGACCGCAGGTGATCTGTGCCATGAGCACGCGAGTGAACGCCTACGATCTCGATAGCGGCGATCTGATGTGGTGGTGCGACGGATTGAACGGTTCGCGTTACGACGTGGTCAGCTCTTCACCGCTGATCGGTGAGGGCATCGGTTTCGCCATGGCCGACCTGCGCGGTCCGGCGATGGGTTTCAAGCTGGGCGGCACCGGCAACGTCACCGCATCGAATCGGCTGTGGCACGTCGAGAAACGGAACCCGAGCAGCGTCGGCACGGGCGTCTTGGTCGACGGTCACATCTTTCGACCCAACTCCGGTCCCGGCACGCTGGAATGTTTGAATGCCGAAACGGGCGAGAGTACGTGGAAGAGTCGAGCGAAGGATCATTGGGCGTCGATGGTGCTGGCCGGTGGGCACTTGTACGCGCTCAGCCAACGCGGCTCGACGATCGTTTTGAAGCCCAACCCGCAAGAGTACGAAGAGGTTGCCAGCAACGACTTGGGCGGCGTGACCAACGCGACGCCTGCGTTCTCGGAGGGACAAATCTTTATCCGCACGGAAGAGCATCTGTATTGCATCGGCAAGTGAGTTCGTTGAGTTTGTCTAGGTAGTTCCTGTGAAAGTCCACGCCCCCGAAGCGATTCTCCCCACGCTGACCGCGACGGTCGGAGTCGTGTTGCTGGCGTTCTGGTTGGCGACCGGGCCGCCGAGCGATCTGGAACCGCGGACTTCGGGACGCGACGGCACGATCGACCGGTCCGGCCAGACGGCTCGCCCCGAGCCGGGACAGCCGATCGCCGGGCCTGGAACCGCGTCGGAAATTCCCGGCCAGTGGCCAGGATTCCTCGGTCCGGGCCGCGATTCGATTGCAACCGGCGGCCCACCGTTGGCACGCTCCTGGCCCGCCGAAGGTCCCCCCGTGCTCTGGTCGATCGACGTCGCCGAGGGTTACGCCGGCGCCGCGATCAGCGACGGGCGAGTCTACGTGTTGGATTACGACGAGGAAGCCGAAGCGGACACGCTGCGTTGCTTGTCTCTCGACGACGGCCGCGAAATCTGGCGCAACAGCTATCCCGTGGTCGTCGCGTTTCATCACGGCATGACACGAACGGTGCCGACCATCGTCGGTGACTACGTGATCACGATGGGACCTCGTTGTCATCTGGCGTGTTGGGATGCGGCGACCGGAAAATCGCATTGGTTAATCGATCTGGAACGCGATCATGGAACCCGAGTGCCGGAATGGTATACCGGCCAATGCCCGTTGGTGGATCAAGACCGTTTGATCGTTGCCCCTTGTGGCGACGCGATGTTGATGGCGATTGATTACCGGACGGGCGACGTGATTTGGCAGTCACCGAATCCTAAGGGCTGGAACATGACGCATGTTTCTATCGTTCCGATGGAGTTGCAGGGACGTCGGACGTATGTCTACTGCGCCAGCGGCGGCGTCGCCGGCGTTGCGGCCGACGACGGAACACTGCTTTGGGAAACGACCGCCTGGAAAGAAATCAATGCCACCAGTCCGTCACCGGTGGTGTTACCCGATGATCGTCTTTTCCTGTCCCGAGGCTATGGATCGGGAGCATTGATGTTGCAACTGGTCAAGACCGACAGCGGGATCGAGGCCCAGAGCCTGTTTGAACTGACGCCCAAACAGTTCAGTTCCGAACAACAGACACCGATCTACCGCGACGGCCATCTGTTCGGCATTCGAAAGGTCGGCGCAAAAACGATGGTCTGTTTGGACCTCGATGGCAATGAGGTTTGGGACAGCGGCGGCGATCGGTTCGGACTCGGTCCCTACCTGTTCGCCGACGACCTGCTGCTGATCTTGGACGACGACGCAACGCTGACGGCCGCCGAGGCGACTCCGTCCGGCTACAAACGACTGGCCCGGCACAAGGTGCTACCCGGCGGCCATGATGCCTGGGGCCCGATGGCGATGGTCGCGGGCCGATTGATCCTCCGCGACATGACACGACTGGTTTGCCTGGATCTGCGAGCGAATTGATGGCGATGAAAACCCGATCCCCGATGAAGATGGAGTTCAACGACACATGCGATTCCTGAATCAGCATCGCGGAACGCTGGTCACCGCCGTGATCGCTGTGGCGGTCGGCATCGCCAGTTATGCCGTCGTCAGCAGCGACCCGTTGGCCCAGCGCAGTCGTCGATCCTTCACGATCGATTTTTCCAGTGTCTACGACATCGATCCGGGATTGATCCAGTTCGAGCAGACTGGCGAAATCGAAGTCCAGTTGGATGACGTTCGCTGCATGGACGTCGGCCCCGCGGACAAGATTTATGTCGCCGGTGACCAAGCCGTACGTGTGTATTCGCAAGACGGCACCGAGTTGGCGGTGATCCGAACCGAAGGCCAACCCGGCTGCGTGGCCGTCGGTGGTGACGAACATGTCTTCCCGGGTCGAATCTACGTCGGTGGCGGCGACAGGATCGAAGTGTTCCAGCCGAACGGCAGTCGCGTCGGGATTTGGAACGTGCCGGAGCAGAACGTGATCCTGGCATCGATCGCGGTTGCGGGCAACGATGTGTTCGTCGCCGACGCGGGCAACCGCGTGGTGTTGCGATACGACCCGTTCGGCCAACGCGTGGGAACGATCGGCGATCCGGATAACGGCGGACGAACCTTCAACGTCCCCAGTGCCCACTTCGACATCGCGATCGGATCCGAAGGACGGCTGCACGTTGCCAACCCGGGCGCCCTGCGACTGGAGACGTACACGTTCGACGGAGCGCTGGAAGTTCGTTGGGGCGAGCCCGGCGCGACGATCGACCGTTTCTTTGGTTGCTGCAATCCGAGCGAGTTTGCGGTCTTGCCCGGTGGCGAAATCGTGACGTCGGAAAAGGGCATCCCACGGATCAAGGTTTACAGCGAGTTCGGAGAATTTGAGTGTGTGGTCGCGGGGCCGAGCATGTTGGGAGTCGCCCAGTCGGAAATCGGAGACCCCCGCGCCGTCCAAGCCGAAGCGATCTTTGACGTGGCGACCGACAGCCGGGGTCGCATCTTGGTTTTGGATCCGAGACGAAAGTCGGTGCGGATTTTCGAAAGGATCGGTGGCGACGATGCATAAAAAACAAGCCGAAATCAACGTTGCCAACACACGGCGTCAGCCAGTGGCGCGTGACGTTATCAGCACGTGGCGTCAGCCAGTGGCGCATGACGCACGACAACGCCCACGCGCCGCTCGCCTACGCTTCCCGCTGGCATCGGCAAGAGGATCCATCCAATGACGCATCCAGAAACAAACGACGATCGTCGACAATATCTGATTCGCACCGGACGCTACATGCTCCTCGGTGGCCTGTCCGTCTTGTCACTGAACTTGATCGACCGCGCGCTGCGCGGTGGATGCGTGCGGCTGGAATCTCCCTGCCAGAGCTGCGAGCTGTTCAAAGCGTGTGAGCTTTCCAAAGCGGCCGAGGCCAGGCAATCAACGAGCGAGGGGAATGCGTCATGAACAGCGAAAAACAAACCGACAGACGCGGTTTTCTCGCCGACGGCGCACGCGTCGCCGGCGTCGTGTCCGCGGGGGTGTTGGGTGGATTTCTGGCCGGCCGTCGGGGTCAGGCCGACGAGAACCGTTGGCAGATCGATCCCGACAAATGCGTCGGATGCGGCAACTGTGCCACCCACTGTGTGCTCGACGAATCGGCCGTCAAATGCGTTCAGTGTTTCGACATGTGCGGGTTCTGCAACCGTTGCACCGGCTACTACACGCTGGACGGACTGGACAGTCGCGACACGGCCGCGGAGGACTTGCTGTGCCCGACCGAAGCGATCATTCGCACCTTCGTCGAAGGCAAAGCGGGCCAAAACTTCTACGAGTACACGATCGATACCGACGCCTGCATCGGCTGTGCGATGTGCGTCAAGGGCTGTGCCCTGATGAACGGTTCGCTGTACCTGCAAGTCATGCACGATCGCTGTGTCAACTGCAACGAGTGTGCGATCGCGGTGGCGTGTCCCAGCGACGCGTTCGTCAACGTTTCCGCCGACAAACCCTATCGATTGAAACGGGTGGCGTTGGGCGTGATGCGGCAAAAGGCGGGGAAAGCCGACAAGGCCGCGCAGAAGCTGATCGATCAGGTGCAAGCCGATGAATAGGATCTTTCGACTCCGTGTTGCCGCGTTGCTGGTCGTTGCCCTGGTGGGCGGTGTCTTGATGGGCGGCGTGATGGCGGACGAGTCGTCGGATCTGATGTTCCCGGTTCCGGAATTCTCCGATCATCCGATCCCCACGGCCAGTGTCCCGGAAGTGCAGGGCGAGGTGGCGCCTCTCTTGGACGTGGCGATTCTGTTTGTCGCGTTGTGCCTGGCGTCCTACTTCACGCTGGTGTCGCGTTCGCGTCGTAACGTGCTGTTGTTGACGATCGCAAGCTTGCTGTGGTTCGGTTTTTGGCGGCAAGGCTGTGTCTGTCCGGTGGGGGCGACCCAGAACGTCGCGTTGGCGATTTTTGATCCGACGTACGTGGTGCCGTTGACGGTGGTGGCGTTCTTTGTGCTGCCGTTGGTGTTCACGCTGTTCTTTGGACGCACGTTCTGCGCGTCGGTCTGTCCCCTCGGCGCGATGCAGGAGCTGCTCGCGGTTCGCTCGATCAGGGTGCCCCGCTGGCTGGACCATTCGTTGGGTTTGGTCGCCTACATCTACTTGGGTGCCGCGGTCATCTTCGCCGCGACCAAAACCGGATTCATCATCTGTCGCTACGATCCGTTCATTCCCTTTTTCCGCCTGGGTGCGAACACCGACATGCTGCTGTTCGGCAGCAGCATCTTGCTGATCAGCGTGTTTGTCGGTCGACCGTATTGTCGTTATCTGTGTCCTTACGGCGCGATTCTGCGTGTGCTGTCGTGTTTTTCCAAATGGCGTTTGAGCATTCCGCCGGACACCTGCATCAATTGCCAGCTTTGTGAAGACGTCTGTCCCTACGGAGCGATTCATCCGCCGACGGTCACGCAGTCGCCGGAACGTCGGCGAAAAGGGAAACGTCGATTGGTAACCGCCTTGATGGTAGCGCCGGTCGTGGTGCTCGGTTTCTGGTGGCTCGGGACGGCGCTGGCTGTTCCACTGTCGCAGTGGCACCCGGAGTCGCGTTTGGCCGAACAGGTGCGGCTGGAAGAGTTGGGTGTGGCGGCATCCACCACCGAAGCCAGCGACGCCTTTCGAGGATCGGGACGGTCGGTGGAACAGCTGTATCAATCGGCGCTATCGCGGCGCAATGACTTTGTCACCCTCGGCGGATTGCTCGGTGCGTGGACCGGGTTGGTGATCGGTTTCAAGCTGATCCATCTGTCGGTGCGGCGTCGCCGTGATGATTACCAGGCAGACCGTGCGGGATGTGTTTCTTGCGGTCGTTGCTACTGGTATTGCCCGGTCGAAAAGGTCAGACTCGGTCTGATTTCCGATGTTTCCGAAGCCCTGCCCGACGGTCAGCTGCCGACGGGGCCGCTGGTCCAATTGACCGTCGGAGGGAAGAAATCGTGAACGCTTATTTGGGCTATCGATCGATCCTGCTCTCCGCGTGGGTGGCCGGAGTGTTTTCGACGCTCGTCGGCGTGATCTTGGTGATCGATGGCATGAACCGGTTGGACAAGGTTCCCCTGGAAGCGACTTCATTCGTCCAGCTCAGGGAACAGTTCCTCCAGCAGCCCGACAACGATCAGCTGCGGCAAGAGATCCAGGCGTTGGACCTGGCGCTGCGTCAAGAATACTTCCGCGAGTTGCGTTTCACCGAGCGGGGTTCGTACCTGTTGCTGGGCGGCATCCTCGTCACGCTGATCTTCAGCAAGTGGGCCGCCACGCTGTACCGCAAGCTGCCCCGCCCCAAGCCGAAACTGCCCGGTCCTGATAGCGACGAAGTCTTGAGCCACCGGGGGCCATGGGCGGTCGCCGTCGTGATGCTGGTCCTGGTCGGCACGGCCTGGGCGATGAAAGCCGGTCACCAAAGTGTGTTGCCGTCCACCTTGGATGCCTTGGCGTCGGTCCACCATCCGGTCGGCGAGCGGAAGAGCGACGGTCAAGATGCGGTGATCGAACCGGTGCTTGCAGAACTTCCAAGTGCTGCCGAGATGCGGGCGAACTGGCCCAGTTTCCGTGGGGCCGATGGTTCGGGAATCGCTTCCGATCAAGACGCCCCAACGGTCTGGGACGGTGAATCCGGCGAAGGGATAGTTTGGAAGGCGGTGGTGCCGCTGCCCGGTGTCAATTCGCCCATCGTGTGGCAAGACCGCGTGTTTCTCTCCGGCGCGACTGCAGAGGAACGTGGTGTTTACTGTTTCGATGCCGGCTCCGGTAGTTTGCTTTGGAGCACCGACATCGCCGTCGATCCCACGGTCGCCGGCCAGCCGATCAAGACCTCCGATGACACCGGCTATGCCGCGCCGACGATGGCGACCGATGGACGTCTGGTGTTTGCGATGTTTGCCGATGGGCAGTTGGTCGCACTCGATTTCGCCGGCAACGAAATGTGGACGCGTTCGTTGGGCGTGCCGCAGCGAAACAATTATGGCCACGCGTCTTCGCTGGTGACGTACCAGGGTTCGGTGATCGTGCAGTACGACCAGGGAAGCAGCGAGGACCAGCTTTCCAAATTAATGTGTTTCGACGGTGCAACCGGCAGTCCGATCTGGGAAACGATTCGTGCGACACCGGCGTCCTGGTCGTCACCGATCGTGATCGAGCACGACGGCCAAGCTCAGGTCATTACGTGTTGCGATCCCTGGGTGATGTCGCACTCGCCGAGCGATGGGATGGAACTGTGGCGGGCAAACTGCTTGGAACGTGTCGAAGTGGGCCCCTCGCCGGTGTACTCCGACGGCATCGTCTATGCCGGCAACGACACTGCGATCTATGCCGCCATTGCAGTCGACGGATCGGGCGACGTGACCGAAACCCATGTGCAGTGGACCGCCGATTACGGGCTGCCAGATACCTGCAGCCCCCTGGTCACCGACGAGTTTGTTTTGACGCTGGCTTCCTACGGCACGCTGTTCTGTTTCGACAAGCAGAAAGGCGGTGAACCGTTGTGGGAAGAAGATTTCGGAGCGGATTTCCTTTCGTCCCCGAGCCTGGTTGGAGATCGAGTTTATTTGTTCAGCCGAGACGGCACGGCATGGGTGGTCGAGCCGACCGGCGAAGCGTGCAATCGCATCTCGGAAGCTCAATTGGGAGAAGAATGCGTGACCTGTCCGGCGTTTCACCAGGGGAAGATTTTCATCCGAGGAAGCGAGCACTTGTTCTGCATCGGGAGCGCAAACGCTGATGATCAATGACTCGAGTTTCGGGCGAGCTGCCGAATGATCACGACAAACCCACGAATCGACTTGACCGCCGTCGATCGAATGATCGAACAGATCGGTCGCGGCCCCGATGCGGTCATCCCGATCTTGCACGCGGTGCAGAGGGAGTATCGTTATTTGCCGCAGGAGGCGCTGCGGCGGATTTGCGAACAAACCGAGATCACGCCGGCCGCGATCACCGGCGTCGCGTCGTTCTACGATCACTTTCGACATCATCCCGTCGGCAAGCACATGATCAGCGTGTGCACGGGAACGGCCTGTCACGTCAAAGGGGCGGATCTGGTCGACGATGCGATTCGACACGAGCTCAAGCTCGCCCCGCACGAGGACACCGATACCGAGGGTGAGTTCACGGTCCAGAAAGTGGCCTGTCTGGGATGTTGCACCTTGGGGCCGGTCGTGCAAATCGATGATGCGATTTTCGGCCATGTCAGTTCACAGACGACGCCACGGATGCTGCAGGAATACGACGAAGCGGAATTCGTCAAATTGTCTGCCGTGCACCGTCCGATCTCACAGCCGCGGGGGCCGCACACCACGGAGGTCCGGATCGGGTTGGGCTCGTGTTGCCTGGCACTGGGCAGCGACAAGGTGCATGAAGCGCTGTGTGATGCGATCGATGACTCCGGCGGCGACGCCTACGTCAAACAAATTGGTTGCACGGGGATCTGCAGCAAGGTCCCGCTGGTCGAGTTGGTATCGCCCGACGGCACGTCCCAGAGCTACACGAATGTCAATCCCGAGATGGCTCGAAAGATCGTCGAGAAACACTTTCGCCCGAAGGGCATTTCCAAGCCGATCCGCTACGCCGCGTCGCGGATTCTCGATTGGATCCAATCCGATGAAGACCAGGATGTGTTGCAGAAACACCGCGCCGCTCGCGACGGTGTGGTCGACTGCTTCATCGGTCCGCAAAAGCACCTGACGTTGGACTTGCTCGATGCGATCGATCCACTCGATTTGGACGAGTACATGCGTCATGGCGGATTCGAGTCGTTAAAGAAATGTCTCACGCAACTGCAGCCGGAACAAATCCTTGACGAGATCGAGGCCAGTGGGTTGCGGGGCCGTGGCGGTGCCGGATTTCCGACGCACATCAAATGGCGAACCGTCCGTCGCCAAGTGAGCCCGACGAAATACGTCATCTGCAACGGTGACGAGGGCGACCCCGGCGCGTTCATGGACAAGGTGCTGTTGGAGTCGATTCCGTTTCGCGTGATCGAAGGCATGGCGATCGCCGCGTGTACGGTCGACGCCCATGACGGCATCTTCTACGTCCGCGCCGAATACCCGTTGGCCGTCGAACGCATTCGTAACGCGATCGAAATCTGCCGGCAGGGCGGCATCCTGGGCGATTCCGTGTTGGGCACCGAATTTCGTTTCGACCTTGAAATTCGCGAAGGCGCGGGGGCCTACATTTGCGGCGAAGAAACGGCACTGATTCACTCGATCGAAGGCGGTCGTGGCACGCCGCGGATCCGTCCGCCGTTTCCAGCTGAAAGCGGACTCTGGGAGAAACCGACGTTGATCAACAATGTCGAAACCCTGGCCACGATTCCCTGGATCCTGCGCCATGGCGGCAAAGAACTCGCCAAGCTGGGGACGGCAACCAGCAAGGGGACGAAGGCGTTTGCGTTGGCCGGAAAGGTTCGCAACGGCGGTTTGATCGAAGTCCCGATGGGAATCACGATTCGCCAGATCGTCGAGGACATCGGGGGCGGGGTGGAGCCCGGGCGAACGTTCAAAGCCGTGCAGATCGGCGGGCCCTCCGGCGGCTGCGTCCCGGCCGAGTTGGCGGACACGCAAATCGATTATGAATCATTGTCCGCGGTCGGTTCCATCATGGGCAGCGGCGGACTGGTGGTGCTCGATGACAAGGATTGCATGGTCGACATCGCCCGTTACTTCCTAAAATTCACCCAAGATCAGTCTTGCGGTAAATGTACGTTCTGCCGCGTCGGGACCAGGCGTTTGCTCGACATCCTGGACCGGCTGTGCACGGGCAACGGCAAGCAAGGTGATCTGGAACAACTCGAAACGCTGTCGACATCGGTCTGTGCGGGCAGCCTGTGCGGTCTCGGCAAGACCGCGCCCAATCCGATCCTTTCCACGTTGAAGTACTTTCGCGAGGAGTACGAGGCGCACATCGCCGGATACTGCCCGGCCGGCAAATGTGTCGATCTGATCGACTATTGCATCAACGACAAGTGCATCGGGTGCACGCTGTGTTCGCAACACTGTCCCGTCGATGCCATCCCGATGACGCCTTATTACAAACACACGATCGACCTGGATCGCTGCACACGATGTGACACCTGTTACCAAGTCTGTCCCGAGGATGCCGTCTTCATCGCGTCGGAACCCAAATCTAAATCCAAATCGAAATCAAAACCTGCAACGCTCTTACAGTAGAGTTCAGAACGAGGTCGCCCACCGTGCTTAAAATTAAAATCGATGATCGTGAAGTGGAGGTTCCGCCGGGATCGAACATCATCGATGCCGCCGAGCTGTTGGGCGTTGAAATTCCCACGCTCTGTTATCTCAAAGGCTACGAGCCTTCGAATTCGTGCCAGGTGTGCACGGTCAAGGATCGCCGCTCCGGCCGATTGATCTCGGCCTGTGGCACCAAGGTTGTCGAGGGGATGGAGATCGACAACGAAACCGAAGAGATTCGCGACGTGCGGCGGACGGCGTTGGAGTTGCTGCTCAGCGAGCACGTCGGAGACTGTCGCGCCCCCTGTGACTTTGCCTGCCCGGCACACATGGACATCCCGCTGATGTTGGATCAAATCAGCCATGAAAATTTGCGTGATGCCATCGTCACAATCAAAGCGGACATTGCGTTGCCGGCGGTGCTCGGCCGCGTCTGTCCCAAGCCGTGCGAAAAGGGCTGTCGCCGCAAGACCGCCGACGGACCCGTCGCGATCTGCGATCTGAAACGCTTCGTGGCGGATGCCGATTTGGCGACCGACGATCCGTATCTGCCGCCCTGCAAACCGGACAGCGGAAAACGCGTGGCCGTGGTCGGCGCCGGCCCCTCCGGTCTGGCCGGCGTGTTTTACCTGCGTCGATCCGGGCACGCTTGCACGTTGATCGAACAGAACGAATCACTCGGCGGCCGTCTCCGCACCGAAGAAGACGAACAGAGTTTGCCACGTGACATCTTGGATGCGGAAATCAAGCAGATCATTCGGCTCGGCGTGGACGTGCGTTTGCAGACGTCTGTCACCACGAAAGAGCAACTCGATGCATTGTGCGAGGAGTTTGACGCGGTGCTGTTGGCGATCGGCAGGGCCACTCCCGACCAGGTGGAACGCTTGGGAATCAAAGCGAGTCGAAAGGGCATCGATGTCGACTCGGCAACCTACGCGACCAACCGCCGGGGCGTGTTCGCCGTCGGCAATGCGTTGCGAGGAAACGGCATGGTGGTGCGGAGTACGGCTGACGGCAAAGAAGCGGCAACGATCATCAACCAGTACCTCGCCGGCTGGAAGAAGCTCAGCCTGGGGCACGAGTTTTCTTCGCGCATCGGTCGCTTGGAATCGGGCGAGATCGAAGAGTTTCTGGCCAACTCCGTCCCTGCCCCACGCTCCGTTCCCGCGAACGGCACGGACTACGTGCCCTCCGACGCGACGGAGCAATCCGAGCGATGTTTGGGCTGTGGTTGTGTGGCACACAACAAATGCAAACTGGAACGTTGGTCCGAGTACTACGGCGCAAACCCGAACCGCTTTCCCAGGGTGCGCCGTCCTTACGAGGTGGTCGGACGCGCCTCCTCGGTGTTGTTCGAACCGGGCAAGTGCATCAAGTGTGAACTGTGCATCAAGATTGCCGAACGAGCCCAGGAGCCGCTGGGGCTGGCCTTCGTCGGTCGCGGTTTTGATGTCTTGCTGAGCGTGCCGTTTGAAGGGCAACTCGATGATGCCTTGACGAAGGTGGCGGAAGAGTGTGTCGACGCCTGCCCCACCGCCGCGTTGTCGTTTGCGCCCAGTCGCCGCCCGCCGGAACTGACGCAAATTCAAATCTCAAGTCGCGTCAAAGCGAAGCAATGAGCCGAGTAGCCAAGTAGGGCATGCTGTGCATGCCATCGCGCTATCGAGCTATCGGGCCGTCAGGCACAGCCTAACCTGCGACTCCACTCGAGGCCGAACGCCCACGGTCTTCAGCGCGTCGAATGTTCATCCGAATGGACATACCCCTCGGCGTCAAACCGCAATTTGGACCGCTTCTTGCTCGGCCACGCATTCCAAACCGAGACGGCCAACAAGACGGCGATCGCGACGTAGACGACGAGGTCAACGTTGATGACAAACTTACCGACGAGCAACCCAATCGCCGCCAACAGTCCGATCCCAAACGGCGCGTAGCCTTGGCGACGTGTGGCACCGACGGCCAGCCCGCCGACGGCAAAGGTCAAACAGGCGGCGGTCAGCGGAAACAGGTACACGGTCTGCATGAGAAACGTCAGCCCCAGCCAGCCGAGCAGTCCCGCATAGGCGGGATACTGGCACGGACAAGCGAGTCTCGGCAACAGCGCCAGCACGACCGATGGCAACACGGCAAGCGTCTTGCGAAGTTCAACGGTGGGCCTGCGAGGGGGCATCAATAGAATTCTGGAGGAGTGGAACGGTCTTTGACGGGAACGCGGTCGGGTTGCCAGCCACGAATGATTCCTCCTTGAACATGCTGGAGACGACTGAGTCGACGATGCAAGTTGCGGACCGAACGGGCACGCAGGAGGATGTCAAGCTGTTCAGCGTATCGGATTCCGCGGAGCGAGTCATGGCCGCACGGACGACGGGTTGGGGAGATACGGGGGCGGCTTGCCAAACTTTGTAAGGTCGACATTGCGATCGGATGTGTCGATCGCCCAGGGATCTTGCAGAGTTTTTTTCAGATGTGGCGAGTGGCGCGGCAAACTTGGATAAGATCTAGCCTGATCACCAAGTTTCATCACCCGACATCGCCCGGTCCCCGCAGTATGTTTTTGCGTCTATTGTCACGTCAAATCACGGCACTCGCAGTTCTCGCCACCGCGTCCCTACTCACATCGTTGCTCAAGGCCGAGGCGGCAGAGTCAACCGCCCGCCCCAACGTGTTGTTGATTCTGACTGACGATCAGGGCTGGGGCGATTTGGGTTCCAGCGGCAACTCCATCATTTCGACTCCGACGCTGGATCGCCTGGCCGGCGAGAGCGTTCGGCTGAACCGGTTTTATGTGTCACCGGTTTGCGCACCCACGCGGGCGGCACTGTTGACCGGGCGGTACCCCGAACGCACCGGCGTTGCCGGCGTCACCGGTCGCCGCGAAGTCATGCGGGCGGCGGAACGTACGATGGCGGAACGGTTTCGCGACGCCGGTTATGCAACCGGCTGTTTCGGGAAATGGCACAACGGCGCCCAGATGCCGTTGCATCCCAACGGCCAAGGCTTCGAAGAATTCTTCGGTTTTTGCGGCGGTCACTTCAACCTCTACGACGATCCGCTGCTGGAACGAAACGGCGTCCCCGTGCGAACCAAAGGCTACATCACCGATGTGCTGACCGACGCCGCGATCGAGTTCCTCAAGACGCCGCGCGAGCAACCCTTTTTCTGCTACGTGCCTTACAACGCGCCGCACGGACCGTTCCAAGTCCGCCAAGACCTGTTCGACAAGTACGACACCGGAGAAGTTTCAGAGAAAACCGCGGCGGTCTACGCGATGGTCGAAAACATCGACGACAACGTCGACCGCTTGTTGAACACGCTCGAGCAGCAAGGCAAAACGAACGACACCATCGTCCTGTTCTTGACCGACAACGGGCCCAACGGCAAACGATTCAACGGCGGCATGCGCGGCGCCAAAGGCAGCGTCCACGAAGGCGGGTGCCGCGTGCCGTGCTTCATCCGCTGGCCGGGGCAGATCCAACCGAAGCGGATTGAGCAAATCACCGCCCACATCGATTTGCTGCCGACACTCGCCCAATGGTGTGGAATTCCATCGGATGATTCGGCTGCGTTGGACGGCCAAAGCCTGGTGAAATTGATTCAAGACGGCAGCGATCCGGCACTCGCCGAGCGTTCCATTTTGACCTATCGCCCGAACCAATCGCAGCTCGAAAAATTCGGCAAGGCTGCCGTCCGCACCAATCAATATCGGCTGACCATCGAAAATGCCAAGGTCGCGCTGTTTGACATGCATGCCGATCCCGGACAGGAAACCGACATCGCCGAACAGCATCCCGAGACCACCGAGCGGTTGAAATCCGAGATCGAAGGCTATGTCGACGCCATCACGCCAAGCATCACGCAAGCACGTCACGTTCCGATTACCAAACAACGACCGACCTTTATTCCATCGGTCGATGCAACACTGACCGGCAACCCGGGGTTCGCAGACAACATCAGCTGGGCGCACGGCTGGGTCGACAACTGGACCTCGGCCGCCGACACGATCTCGTGGCCGATCGACGTTGCCGAATCGGGACGCTACCAGATCACGCTGCACTACGTTTGCAACGCCAAAGACGTCTCGGTCTCGGCAGCGATCGCGGACCAGGACATTTCGGCGACGCTGCAACGTTTCAAGTCCGAATCGGTCGTCCGTCCTGACTGGGATTCTCAGGCAACGCCCCGCCGTATGCTGTTCTTCGGCCAACAGTCTTTGGGGATGATCAACATCGCGGCCGGACAAACGACTCTGCAACTGAAACGCCAACAGGACGGCCAGATGATCGAACTCGGCGGCGTGACCATTACCAGCGCGGACCTGCCGTCGAAAAAACAATTCCACCTGTTTCTGCTTGCCGGGCAATCGAACATGGCCGGTCGAGGCAAGGTGACGCCGGCCGATCGTGTCCCCGATCCGCGAATCCTGATGCTCGATCGTGACGGAAATTGGGTCCCGGCGACCGACCCGTTGCACTTTGACAAATCCATCGCCGGCGTGGGACTCGGACGCGGGTTTGCCAGACGCTATGCGAGCGAGCACCCCGATGTCACTGTCGGATTGGTGCCCTGTGCCGTCGGCGGATCACCGATCGCCGCATGGGCGCCCGGAGGCTATCACCCACAAACCAAAACGCATCCTTACGATGACGCCTTGCGGCGGATTCAAACGGCCATGGCCAGCGGAACATTCAAGGGAATCCTGTGGCATCAAGGCGAATCGGATTGCAAACCGGGACTGGCCGAGGCGTACAAGTCAAATCTGACGGAGGTGATGGAACGATTCCGCAGTCACGTCGGCGCGAAAACTCCGATCCTCATCGGCGGTCTGGCGCAGCGCGACACGCCAAAGTGGACGGAGCATCGAAAGCGAGTGGACCAAGCCCATCGCGAAGTCGCTTCGGAATTGCCGGCGTGCGCGTTCGTCGAGTCGACCGGGTTGGCGCTCAAAAGCGACAACACTCATTTTGATCGTCAATCGCTGTTGGAATTCGGCCATCGCTACGCCGAGACGCTCGCGGACATTCAGGCAGCGAAGTAGGGCGGCAAGTGGAAGAGGCTCCCAGTGGAAGCCCATTCTGCACCGTCTCGCTGCTTACGCGTTGTCCTGCATCGGCTTGGCCGTCGCTGCGGTCTCTTCGACGCGGAACATGTCGCGCCACGGTAGCTGGATGCCTCCGTCGATGGTCAGGGTGCTGCCGGTGATGTACTCGCTTTCTTCGCGACAGAGGAACACGACGCCGCGTCCGATTTCCTTCGGCTCGCCCAGACGTTTCATCGGCAATTTGGCCGACTCGGTTTTCAGCGTCTCTTCGGAAAAGAATTTTCGTTCGCCCGGCGTGTTGATCCAGCCGGGGTGAATGATGTTGCATCGGATGCGGTGTTGAGCCAATTCGCAGGCGGCCGTCCGCGCCATCTGGTCGTTGGCCGCCTTGGCCATGTTGTAGGCCATCGCGCCGGGCATCGCGAGGTGCGCGTGGGGGCTGCTGATGACCACGATGTTGCCGCCCTTGCCGGCCTTGACCATCTCCGCGGCGCCCGACCGGACGACGTAGAATGCACCCCACATGCTGACATCGATCGTCTTGCGGAACTCCTGCATGTCCGATTCCAGCATCAGGTGCCGGTCGCTGTAGGCCGCATTGCTGACGACGATGTCCAACCCTCCGAGCGTCTCGATCGACGTCCGCATCATCGCTTCGGCTTCTTCTTGCACCGAGACGTCGGCCTGGACCTTGAACGCATCTCCGCCGACCGACTTGCATTCGGCGACCACTTCGTCGGCCTGGTCGGGGTTGGATCGATAGTTGACCGCGACGGTTGCACCGGCACGAGCCAGTTCGACCGCGATGCCGCGACCGATCCCAAGTGATGCCCCGCTGACGATCGCCCGCTTTCCGGATAGTTCAGTCATGTTGATGTGTTGACGCTACAAGAAGTGAAACAGTCCGCCCGAAATGAATCAGCGAAAAGCGTATCGCGACGGCGACCGCGGGAAAACCATGCGGCAAAGAGATCGAGAAAGAACCGCTTCGTTTTCTGGGCGGGCGACGAACCGTCGGGGAGGGGGCTCTGTCGTGGGGTTTCTAACGTCGCCCTCCTGGCAGGCATTGGCATCTAATAAGTCGCGTTTTGCCCAACGGGCATGCATCTCCATCGCCTGGGGGACGTCAAACACCGCACGTGCTTCAAAAGGAAGTTTTCTTTCAGAAATGATTCATATTTGTCAATTGGTGCTTGAAAACTGTCACGAATGAGAGAAAGCTATCACGAAACGCAATACCTGCGCAAGATAGGCAATTTCTGTGGTCCGATCCGTCAACTCGTCCAACGGCGTCAGCAGCGAAACCCGCACGTCCAGTGGCGGGCGTCGTGAGCGTTTGCGACGGATGGTGCGTCAGACCGGGTTCGCATCGTTGGGTGAGTTGGCCGAGTCGCTTTCGGTCAGCGAATCGACGGTCCGCCGCGACTTGGAGCAATTGGAGCGATCGGGCGATGTCCGCCGCACGCACGGCGGGGTGTTTTGGACCGGAGAGAGCGCGACGATCCGGGCGTTCGAAGGCCGCAAGGACACGACGTGGACGGTGAAAGCCGCGATCGGCGCGGCGGCCGCGAAGCTGATCGAAGAGCACGACACGATCCTGTTGGACGGTGGCAGCACGACTTATGAATTGGCCCGTTGTCTGGTCGGTCGGCGGCTTCAGGTCGTGACCAACAGCTTGCCCGTGGCGCACTTGCTTTCCAGCAGTGATTCCATCGACCTGGTCACGATCGGTGGCTGCGTCCGCGGTCGCACGGCGGTGGCGATCGGCCCGATGGCCGAATCGATGCTGCGTCAGATCAACGTGCGGTTGGCGTTCTTGTCGGTCGCGGGGATCAACGAGCGTGGGTATTTCAACAACAACATGATGTTGGTCGAAAGCGAGAAAGCGATGTTGGCGGCCGCCGACCAAGCGTATGTCGTCACCGACCACACGAAGTTTGGCAAAGTCAGCTTGTCCCATCTGTGCCGGTTGGAGGACGTCCAGGGTGTCGTGACCGACTCCGGTCTGGCATCGCACTGGAAAAAGCGGATTGACGACGCTGGTGTCGAACTAGTGTTAGCAGACAACCGACGCAGCGACGAAACCGACGCCGGATCCAATTCAGAATGAGCTCCGAGGGCGGAGCGTTTCACTCTTCTAATCTATTTTCCCCCATCACCACCTCCCTTTCCCCGAACCGAATGAACGCGACTCAAATTGACCGCGCCCGAATCGAATCCCTGGTTCGTCGCGCGATCGCCGGCGGCCTCGGCACTTCGTCGGCGTCTCGGCCCGACATCGGACTTTCCCATGATCCTCCCGGTTGGGTCGACGGCAAGCCGAATCTGCGTGTCAGCATTTCTGCCCGGCACGTTCACTTGACCGACGAGCACGTTGAAATCTTGTTCGGCGCCGGATCGGTGCTGGAACCGGATAAAGATCTGTACCAGGACGGTTTTTACGCCGCCAAGCAGACGGTGATGATCGTCGGGCCACGGCGGCGAATGCTACCCAGCGTGCGGGTCTTGGGGCCGACGCGGGGAGCCAGCCAGGTTGAATTGGCATTCACCGATTCGATCTCGTTGGGCATCGACGCACCGGTCCGTCACAGCGGCCACATCGACGGCACGCCCGGATGCGTGTTGGTCGGACCGGTCGGAAGCGTCCAGCTGGAACAGGGCGTGATCCGGGCGGCGCGTCACGTCCACATGAATTACTTCGATGCGGATCACTTCGGCGTTTCCAACGGCGACATGATGCAGTTGAAAGTCACCAGCCACGAATGCACCACGGTGTTTGACGACGTGCTGGTGCGTGCCGATGAAGCGGCCAAGCTGGAAGTCCACATCGACACCGATGAGGGCAACGCGTGTTTCTTGGACGGCGCGTCCAAGGTCGAACTCACCAAGGGCGGCTGCGGCTGTCATCAATAGTACTTACACCTCCTTTTCTCCTATCAATAGGCAGATTTCCAATGGCGAAGAGTAATGAAGCGCTCGGCATGATCGAGTGCAAAGGGTTTGTTTCCCTGGTCGAAGCAGCCGACGCAATGTTGAAAGCGGCGAACGTCGAATTCCTGGGCTGGGACAAGGTCGGCAGCGGACTGGTCAGCGTGTTTGTCGCCGGCGATGTCGCCGCCGTCAAAGCCGCCACCGATGCCGGAGCCGCGGCAGCCGGACGCATCGGCGAAGTCGTCAGCGTGCAAGTGATCCCACGTCCGCACGACGATTTGCAGAAAGTGCTCAAAACCAGCGCACCGACCGCCAAGAAGTAGTGGCCGCCAAGCAATCGCGGACGCCCACCGGTCGTGTCATCCGACGCGATCGAAACACCCCCTCCACAACAATCGAAAGAAATAAAACCAAGATGAATGACGCAATCGGATTGATCGAAACCAAGGGTTTGCTGGCACTGATCGAAGCGACCGACGCGATGGCCAAGGCGGCCAACGTTGAAATCGTCAAGCGAGTCGACATCGGCGGTGCGTATTGCACCACCGTGGTCAGCGGAGACGTCGGCAGCGTTCGCGCAGCGGTCGAAGCCGGTGCCAACGCGGCCTCGCAAGTCGGCGAGTTGGTTTCCAGCCACGTGATCCCTCGTCCCGCCGAAGGTGTTGCGAAAGCTTTTTTGGCTTAAGCGTCAACCCGCCCGGTGAGTCGCAAGACCGCCCGCGGGATGACGAACGCACGCTGACGTCCACGACAGACCCCAACTCATCGCGGAGGGTACCGCCAGTGCTCGTACTGGTTGCAAACCTGGGATCGACCAGTTTCAAGTATCGGTTGTTCGAAATGACCGATGATGGAGCGATCGACGACATCCAAAACGCACGTTGCCTCGCCAAAGGCGCGGTCGAGCGGATCGGCGATGCGCAAAGCAAGTGCACCGTCGAGATCGGTGATTGGTCCAACGAGCTGACGATGTCGGTGCCCGATCACGGGGTGGCCGTCCAAGCCTGCTTGGATCAGCTGACCGACCCCGAAAACGGTGCGATCGAAAATGCGTCCCAGGTCGCCGCGATCGGTTTCAAAGCCGTCCACGGCGGACGATTGTCGGGCGTGTTTGTGGTCGATGATCAGGTGCTCGATGCGATGGCCGAAATGAATGCCGCCGCACCGGCACACAACCCGCCCTACATCGCGGCGATGAAGACCCTGCAAGCCCGGTTCCCGGATCTGCCGCTGGTCGCCGCGTTCGAAACCGACTTTCACCAAACGATTCCCCCGGCCCGAAAGGAATACGCGATCCCACGTCAGTGGGCCGACGAGTTCCACATTCGAAAGTGGGGCTTCCACGGTGCCAGCCACCGTTACATCGCCTTCCGCAGTGCCGAGATCCTGGGCCGTCAAGACGCCCGCGTGATCTCCTGTCACTTGGGCGGCAGCAGTTCGATCACCGCGATCGAAAATCGACAAAGCGTTCAGACGACGATGGGGATGACACCCCAAACGGGTCTGCCGCAGAACAACCGCGTCGGTGACTTTGACCCCTTCGCCTTGCCCCTGATCCTGCAGCGGACCGGTTTGTCCTTGGACGAAGCGTTGCAAGAACTGGCCAGCAAAGGCGGACTGTTGGGGCTGAGTAACCACAGCGGTGACATCCGCGACGTGGAACAAGCGGCGTCCGAGGGGAACACCCAAGCTCAATTGGCCTTGGATGTCTTCATCGAAGAGATTCGGCGTTACCTGGGTGGAATGCTGGTCGCGCTCGGCGGCGCCGATGCGATCGTGTTCACCGGCGGCATCGGCGAAAACGACACGCTCGTTCGCAGCCGCGTCTGTGCGGGACTGGAACAACTGGGCATCGTTGTCGATTCATCGGCCAACGAAAGCCTGCGTGATCGAACCAACGATCTCGGCGAGGCCTCGTTCCATGCCGGCGATTCCAAAACTCAATTGTGGGTGATCCCGACCAACGAAGAAGTGATCGTGGCCAGGCAGACCCTGCATGCATTGAAGCATTCGTGAAGCCGACCTTTCCTCCTCCCTTAACCCCCAACGAGCCTGGCACGAATGTTCATCGCCCGAGTCACCGGATCGGTCGTCAGCACTCAAAAGGTTGCGACGATGACGGGTCACAAATTACTGGTCGTCGAGCCCTATCGGCTCGATGACAAAAAGCGTCAATCGCTCGTCACAACCGGAAGAACGTTTATCGCCGTCGACACCTTGGGTGCCGGAGAGAACGATTTTGTCCTGATCACACAAGGCAGCAGCGCACGCCTGACGCCGGAAACAAAGGTTTTACCCATCGACGCCGTCATCATTGGGATCGTCGATCAAGTCCACATCGACAAGTTCAGCGTTTACTCGCGCAACGAATCAAACGACCGTTAAGACCGCCCCGCTCTCGCGTGATCGCGGCAGGCCGACATTCACCCCCAACTAGCAACCCACCATGCAATACGACGAAACCCTGATCCGAAACGTAGTCGCACAGGTCCTGGCCGAGGTCGGTCCGATGCCACCGGGTAACGGAGCGGCCCAGCAGGCGGCCCAGCAGGCGGCTTCGGCCGGCGGACACAACGGCGTGTTCTACGATGCCGAGTCGGCCGTCTCGGCGGCACGTGCGGCGTTTGAGCAACTGCGCGAACGCACCCTGGCCGATCGAAAACGGATCATCGACGTCATTCGGCGGATCTCGATCGAGCAGTGCGAAGAGCTGGGCACGATGGAGATGGAAGAAACCAAGATCGGCCGTCTGGAACACAAGATCGAAAAACTCAAGACCCTGGGCGAGCAAACGCCCGGTGTCGAGTTTCTCGAAACCAAAGCCTTCAGTGGCGACTACGGTCTGGCCGTGATCGACCGCGCCCCGTTCGGCGTCATCGGAGCGATCACGCCGGTCACTCACAGCTTGCCGACGATCACCGGTAACGCGGTCAGCATGATCGCCGGCGGAAACACCGTCGTCGTCAATCCCCATCCGTCGGGCAAGAAAGTCGCCGCCGAAGGCGTGCGTCGTTTCAACGAAGCGATCGAGGCGGAAATCGGGATCGACAATCTGATCTGCGTGATCGCCGAACCGACGTTGGAATCCGCCGAAGCGTTGTTCAAGCACCGCAGCGTCGCCTTGATCTGTGTCACCGGCGGTCCCGCCGTCGGCCGCGCAGCGCTCAACAGCGGCAAACGCGCCATCGTCGCCGGACCGGGCAACCCGCCGGTCGTCGTCGACGAAACGGCTGACCTGGATCTGGCCGCCCGATCGATCATCACCGGCGGCGCTTATGACAACAACCTGCTGTGCATCGCCGAAAAAGAAGTCTTCGTCGTCGACTCGGTCTTCGATGCGATGATGGATGCGATGCGACGTGCCGGTGCCGTCCAGCTCAACGCCGCGCAAATCGCCGAACTGACGTCCAAAGCCATCGTCACCGTCGGCGATGACCAACACGACGCGGCCTGCAAAGACTACATCGGCAAGGACGCATCGTTCCTGGCCGCCGCCGCCGGCGTTTCGGTCCCCCCAGAAACCGAGTTGGTGTTCGGGGAAACCGACGAGCATCACCCGTTCGTCAGCGTCGAGCAAATGATGCCGTTCATGCCCTTCGTTCGCGCCCGCGATGTCGATCACGCGATCGCGATGGCCAAACACTACGAACACGGCTTCCGTCACACCGCGATCATCCACTCGCGCAATGTTCGCAACATGACCAAGATGGGACGCGAACTGGACACGACCCTGTACGTCAAGAACGGACCCTGCATGGCGTCACTCGGCCTGGGCGGCGAAGGCTACCTGTCATTCTCCATCGCCGGGCCGACCGGCGAAGGCGTCACCACGCCGACCACGTTCACCCGCGAACGACGATGCAGCATGATCGGCGAACTGCGGGTGGTTTGAGGTTTCAAGTTTCAAGTTTCAAGTTTCAAAGAATGCAGCCTGCGATTGTCCTCGGATCGACCCACGCCACCGTCAAGCATGAAAGCTTGGTCGGCATGCGTTTGGTCGTCTTGCAGCCAATCGGGACGGACGAGAAGGCTGACGGACCGCCGCTGATTGCGTTGGACCAACTCGGTTCACGCAAGGGCGATCACGTGATGATCACCAGCGACGGTTCGTACGCCCGCGAGGCATGCGGACACGATCTGACGCCGGCCCGTTGGACGGTGATCGGATTGATCGACGACATCGAAGCTTAGCCAACCGCCTTCACAACCTCTTTACACCTGACACCCAACCCCAGTATTCGAACGTGAGCCGCCTGACCTACGACCGCAGCAACGAGACAGCGATGATCGCTGACATTGCGCGCCAGGTGATTCGGCGGCTGCGCGAAAGTGGTTCACCGGGTTCAGCCGCCTCGGCTTCGACAACCTCCGCTCCCGCCGGACCGTCCCCGGTCGGCGGCGAAAAGCTGATCACGATCGCAACCTTGGATCGTTATGCGAGCACCGGCCAGATCCTCGCGGTCGAAGGCGCGGTCATCACCCCCGCCGCCCGTGAAGAAGCGGCGCAGCGGGGGATCCAAATTCAATTTGCCGCGTCGGGCGTCGCATCACCCAGCATCACATCGTCCAGCAACGCCGCGAATGCCCAAGCGGACACGTCGCCGCCGACAGAGATGCAGCTGCCGGATTCACTTGGCAATCAACTCGCCCGGCGTGGAATCACGTTGCCGGCGGGTGTCGAAATCCTCTGGACCGACGAGCCCGCCGCGGAAGTGTACCGGCGTTGCAGCGGGGGACAGCGTGCGGCGATGGTCAGCGCCCTGTCGGACGTCGAACGATTCGCCGCCGAACTTTCGCCCAACGTTTGGGTTTTGGATCGCCAGAAACTGAATCTGGTTGCGGCGGTCAACGTGGCCGCTCGTATCGCACGTTGTTCAGCAACGGGCTCCTCGGCGGTGCCGCAAACTTCCGGAGGTTCCCGATGAAACTCGCTCGCACCATCGGCTCGATCACACTTTCCAAGTCGCATCCCGCGATGGCCAACGCCAAGCTGCGTCTGGTCGAGGTCGTGGATTCGATCGATCGAGTCGAAACCGAACCGCTCGGTGGGGACACCATCGTGGCCTGGGACTTGTGCAGCACCGGACTGGGCGACCTGGTCGCCCTAGCCGAAGGCCCCGAGGCCGCCCAGCCATTCAAACCAGACGTCAAACCCTTGGATGCTTCGATCGTCGCCTTGCTGGACGAGGTTGAATTGTAGCCCGTTTCACTCAAACGTTTCGACCAACACACCACACCACACACGTTCCACTGTCACTCGAGAATCCCATGCAAAATATCCACAAGATCAAACAGGACATGTGCGACATCGGCCGTCGCATCTACAACCGCCAATTCGCCGCTGCCAACGACGGCAACATCACCGTGCGAATCAGCGACAACGAAGTCTTGTGCACGCCGACGTTGCACTGCAAAGGGTTTTTGACGCCCGAAGACATTTCCACCGTCGACATGACGGGAAAGCAGATCGCCGGTCGCAAGAAACGATCCAGCGAAGCGTTGTTGCACCTGGAGATCTACAAACAGCGTGAAGACATTCGCAGCGTCGTCCACTGCCACCCGCCGCACGCGACCGCGTTTGCCATCGCACGCGAGCCGATCCCGCAGTGCATCTTGCCCGAAGTCGAAGTGTTCTTGGGCGATGTGCCGATCACAAAGTATGAAACGCCCGGTGGCCAGGCGTTTGCCGACACGATTATTCCGTTCGTCGCCAAGACCAACGTCATGATTCTGGCCAACCACGGCACGGTCAGCTATGGCGAAACCGTCGAACAGGCGTACTGGTGGACGGAGATCCTGGATTCGTACTGCCGCATGCTGATGCTGGCCAAACAACTCGGCAACGTGTCGTATCTGGATCAACAGAAATCGAAAGAGCTGTTGGATTTGAAGGACCAATGGGGATACAAGGACCCGCGGAACACCAAGGAGTACGAGGATTGCGACATCTGTGCCAACGATATCTTCCGTGACTCGTGGAAAGAGTCGGGTGTCGAACGTCGTGCGTTCACTCCGCCACCGGCGATGCCGGCCAAACCGGCCAGTTCCGGCAACGGACAAGCGATGCCGGCCGGCATCAACGAAGAACAACTCGTCAAGCTGATCACCGACGAAGTCATGCGGCAAATGAAGGCCTAGGTACCGCGGCATCCGCTCGGCACAGCTTGGAAGCCGATCCCACTGCTTCCTGGCGACGATCCAAAACAAATCATCCCCTCATCAATCAAACATCATGAAAGTTTCAATCATCGGCGGCGGCGGATTAGTCGGTTCTTGTGCCGCGTATGCTCTGCAGTGTGGCGGTCTGGCCCGTGAAATCGCGCTGCTGGACGTGAACCAGGAACTGGCCGTCGGTCAAGCCCTCGACTTGCAGCATGGCGGACCGAGCGTCGCCGACCAGACGATCGTCGGTGGCGGTTACGAACACATCCCCAGCAGCGATGTGATCTGCATCACCGCCGGACTGCGCCGCAAGCCGGACGAGTCACGGTTGGATTTGATCAATCGCAACACCGATCTGTTCGTCCAGATTCTCAACGACGTCAAAGCGGCCGGCCCGAAACCGACGGCGATTGTGTTGGTTGTCAGCAACCCGGTCGACATCTTGACCTACGTCGCCGCGCAAAAACTGGGGCTGCCCGAAAACCAGGTCATCGGTTTGGGCACCCAGCTCGACACGATTCGATTCTGTGCGTTGATTTCCGAGCAGCTCAAAGCACCGCCGACCCAGACGCGCGCCTTGATCTTGGGCGAACATGGCGAGTCGATGGTGCCGGTTTGGAGCAGTGCGACGATCGCGGGACTGCCGTTGGACAAGTACCCCGGTTGGTCGCCGACGCTGGCGACGCAACTGTTCACGCGGACGCGCGGCAGCGGCGCCGAAGTGATCAAACGCAAGGGCGGAGCCGGCTTTGCGGTCGGCATCGCGATTCGTGATGTGATCGACGCCGTGATTCTGGATCAACGCCGTGTGCTTCCGGTCAGCAGCGTCCAACGCGGCTGTTTCGGCGTTCGCGACGTTGCGCTTTCGGTCCCCACGGTCGTCGGCCGAACCGGCGTCGTCGATCGGATGGAAATCGATCTGTGGCCGAAAGAGGTCCAAGGCATGCGGGCCAGCGGCGCCGCACTCCGCAAGACCCTCGACGTGGTCCTCAAACGCATCCGCTGATGCAATCGTGGCCCCTCGTTCCAAGGCATCGGCCTTGGAATGCCATCTCAGTGAGGTCCCGGAAAGAGCCAGGGGACAAGCCGACGGCGCTCCCCGCGGGCATGGATCGGGGCTCGGGCAATCACCCGGGAAACCTTCGGGTCAATCAAGAGCGGCGCTGACGATCCGCGGGGAACGCTCGCAGTTGAGATTGGGTGCGGGTCAACTTCCCGAAATCACGCCTCTGCACTACGCTATCGGTCATCCCGGTTTGACCGTTATTTTCTCCCAGAGGCCTCCCGATGGCTTTGTATGACGTTTTTGGTGTAGGGAACGCGCTCGTTGACATTCAGGCACGCGTCGACGATGCCCTGCTGCGCGAGCTATCACTCGACAAGGGCATCATGACGCTTGTCGACGACGAACAACAATCCGGCGTGCTCAGCCGTCTCGATGGACGCCCCCTGAATCGCTGTGCCGGAGGATCGGCGGCCAACACAATTGTCGCCCTGGCCGAATTTGGTGGGGCGGCGGGCTACATCGGCAAGGTCGGCAGCGACGCGATCGGCGACTTCTTCTTAAAAGACATGAGCGACCTGGGCGTGTCGATCCAAGTCACGCCGGCGGACCAGCCCACGGGCACCTGCGCGGTGCTGATCACCGAAGACGCTCAGCGCACGATGCTGACCAATCTGGCCGCCTCGACCAGCCTGTGCCCGGACGACATCGACGAGCACAAGATCGCCAGTTCCAAATACGTCTACGTCGAAGGCTATCTGTTGACCGGCGAAACCACCAAAGCGGCCGCCTACAAGGCGTTCGAATTGGCCAAAAAGCATGACGTCAAAGTCGCCTTCACGGCCTCCGACCCGTTCCTGGTCAACTTGATCCGCGATGAGATCTGGGAGCTGATCACCGGCCCTGTCGACTTGTTCTTCTGCAACGAAGAGGAAGCCAAGTCGCTGACCGGAGAAACCGACGCGCTGAAGTGCGCCGTCAAGATTCACGAACACTGCGAAAACGTGGCGCTGACGTTGGGCGGCAAAGGGTCGATCGTGATGCACGGCGGTGAAGAGTTCCCGATTGAAGGGGTGAAGGTCGACGCGATCGACACCACCGGTGCCGGCGACATGTACGCCGGTGCGATGTTGTACGGGATCACCAACGGTTTGGATTGGCGGACCGCGGGGCACTTGGCGTCGCACGCCGCCGCCCGCGTCGTCGCGCAATTGGGCGCCCGGTTGGACCGTAAATTCACCAAGGAAGAAATTGAGGACCTCAGTCGATTGACCGATTAACTGAGTGAAGGAATCTTTCTCGTTCTCTGACAATGCTGATTTGATATGGCCAAAGCCCCCAAGACCGCGATCTCTCCCACCCGCGCCGACGATTACCCGGAGTGGTACCAACAAGTCATCAAAGCAGCCGACCTGGCGGAAAACTCGCCGGTTCGCGGTTGCATGGTGATCAAACCCTGGGGCTACCAGCTCTGGGAAAACATGCAACGCGCCTTGGACGACATGTTCAAAGCCACCGGGCACCAGAACGCCTACTTCCCGTTGTTCATTCCGATGAGCTTTCTGGAGAAGGAAGCCGAGCACGTCGAAGGGTTTGCCAAAGAATGCGCCGTCGTCACTCACCATCGCTTGGAACCCGATCCCGAGGGCGGATTACGACCGGCCGGCCAACTGGAAGAACCCTTGATCGTGCGGCCGACCAGCGAAACGATCATCGGGGCGACGTACGCCAAGTGGGTCCAAAGCTATCGTGACCTGCCGATCTTGATCAACCAATGGGCCAACGTCGTCCGCTGGGAAATGCGAACGCGAATGTTTTTGCGGACCGCCGAGTTTCTCTGGCAAGAGGGACACACGGTCCATGCCACCGACACCGAGGCGATCGAAGAAACCGAGCGGATGATCAACGTTTATGCCGACTTTGCACGCAACTGGATGGCGATGCCGGTCACGATCGGCGCCAAGACCGCCGGCGAGCGTTTCCCCGGTGCCATCGAAACGCTTTCGATCGAAGCGATGATGCAAGACCGCAAGGCGCTCCAAGCCGGTACCAGCCACTTCCTCGGCCAAAACTTTTCCAAAGCGCAAGAGATCGTGTTTCAAAGCGAATCGGGATCGCGCGAATATGCTTGGACGACGTCGTGGGGTGTTTCGACACGCCTGGTCGGCGCCCTGATCATGACGCACAGCGACGACGACGGGTTCGTCTTGCCGCCAAAATTGGCGCCGATCCACGTCGTGATTCTGCCGATCTACAAAGACGACTCGCGCAGCGCCGTGATGGAATACATCCACGCCTTACGCGACGCCCTCCGCGATCAGACCTACAACGGTGCTCCCGTTCGCGTCGAAATCGATGACCGCGACATGCGTGGCGGTGAAAAGAAATGGCATCACGTCAAACGCGGTGTCCCGATCCGATTGGAAGTCGGCCCCAAAGACATGGAAAAGAACTCGGTCTTCATGGGACGACGCGACCAGCCTAAGAGCGTCGGCATGGACCGCAACGAATTGGTCGCGAATATCGGAACACTGCTCGGCGAGATCCAGCAATCGCTCTACGATCGCGCCGATCAATTGCGAATCGAAAACACGGTCACGATCACCAACGAAGCCGATTTTCGCGATTTCTTCACGCCCAAAAATGCGGACAACCCCGAGATCCATGGTGGATTCGCAATGTGTCATTTCGCCGATGAAGCGAGTATCGACGCGCTGTTGAAAGAATTGAAGGTGACGATCCGTTGCGTGCCGAGTGAAAACAACGACACGCCGGGGACGTGCTTCGCGACCGGAAAGCCGGCGGAGAAACAGGCGATCTTTGCCAAGGCGTACTAGTGGTGCGTCAGCTTCAAGAATTAGGGTTGGTCTAATCGCGTAAAAGCTTCATGCTTTGGGGAACACGGAGGGTTTTCCAATGCAGAAAAAGTACATCGTTCGGTTGAACGATCAGGAGCGTCGGACGCTCGATGCAATCGTCAAGAAGTTTAGCGGTTCTAGCCAGAAGGTGCGTCGTGCCCAAATCTTGCTTGCTGCGGATGCAGACGATTTGGCATGGACCGATGCGGCGATTGCTGAAGCTTATCGTTGCCGCACCAAGACGGTCGAAAATATACGACAGCGGTTTGTCGAGTTTGGCTTTGAGCAAACACTGCAGGGAAAGAAACGTGCGGAGCCTGCCAGACCTAAATGCCTCAGCGGTCAAGAAGAGGCGAAAATCATCGCCACTCGTCTAGGCAAACCGCCAGCAGGCTATGCCAACTGGTCGCTGAGATTGCTCGCCGAGAAAGTCGTCGAACTGGGGATCTGCGATTCGGTCTCGCATGAAACCGTTCGCCAGACGCTAAAAAAAATCGCATGAATAATCGCAACATCGAGTACTGGGTGATCCCGCCACAGTGCGATGCGGAGTTCGCCGCGAGCATGGAAGATGTGCTAGAAACTTACGAAAAACCGTACGATTCGAGTCATCCGGTGATCTGCATGGATGAACAACCGGTCCAACTGATCAAGGACGTCAACGTTCCGATCGAAGCGACCACCGAACATCCCCGCCGGGTGGACTATGAATACGAACGTGCCGGAGTAGCGAACATTTTCATGTACACCGAGCCGCTGGCAGGATGGCGAGAAGCCTACGCCAGAGAGACCAAGACCAAAGCGGACTGGGCCTTGCTAATGGCTGAGCTGCTTGAGGGACGTTACGCCGATTGCGAGACGGTGACGTTGGTTTGCGACAATCTCAACACGCACACTCGCGGGGCTTTCTACGAAGTGTTTGAGCCGTCTCGAGCACGGGCGTTGGTGAAGCGAATCAACTGGTGCTATACGCCCAAGCACGGTAGCTGGCTCAATATCGCAGAGAACGAGTTAAGCAGCATCACCCGTCAATGTGTTGGCGGGCGACGCATTGGAAGTATTGAGGAGTTGGCCAGAGAGATTGCAGCATGGTCATCGGACATCAATGCAAGACAACGAGGCGTTGACTGGCAGATGAAAATTGACGACGCCCGGGTTAAACTCAAATCCGTCTACCCTAAAATTAGACTTTGACGCACCACTAGAAGTCTACCGCAACTCAATTCTCGGGTAGTGGACGAGGCTTCGGGTAGTGGACGAGGCTTCGGGTAGTGGACGAGGCGACGAGTCCTCTGTAGTCGGCATACTGACAAGGACTCGTCGCCTCGTCCACTACCGCCCACCTTCGCTGCATCGCAGCGACCCAAGAATCGCCTAAAGGCTAGACACCAAGGGTTGCTGAATCCCGAGCCATCGGCGGGCATCTTCAATCGTCGCCGCGTCTCACTTCGCCGTCAGCTTGACGTGGTGCTGGTCCTTGCCCTTGATTTGGACCGTTGCCGGATCCGTCCGATCGGCGCTTCGTCCCGGGTTCGGTTTGCCGCTGATGGTGTACTCGCCTGGTGGAACGTTCTTGAACGTGTAGCTGCCGTCGCCGCCGATGTTGGCCGAACCGCCCCAGCTGCCCACCGTCGTGTCTTTGTCGCGGTCGATCCCGGCCTCTTCGATTTCAACGATGTACTTCGATGTCACCGGTTGGCCGTCGACGGTGGCGACGGACACCTTGACCGTTCCGGTCGGCGATAAAGTCAGAATGATCGGTGACTCGGCGGTATCGTGTTCGTTCAACACCGAATTGTAGTAATAGCCTTGGGTTCGGCTGCTGAACTTGAGTTTGCCGTGGGGCACATCGGTGACCACAAACTCGCCGGCCGCATTCGATGTGTATTGATGTTCGCCGGCGACACGATAGAAATCCCCCGAGCGATCGAGGCAGACTGCGACTCGGATCTCGACACCGTCGAGTGGTCTGCCTTGGTCATCGACCACGCGCACGGGGACGTTGGCGGCTTTGGCCAAGGTTGCGTCCAGCCTTTTGAAGGTCGACTTTGTGAACGAATGGTAGTAGTTGTCTTTGGATGCAAATGCCTGGGCGGCGACCACGACCCGATGGGTGCCAGCAGGGATTTGGGTCGCCAGGAACGCCCCTTCGGCGTCGCTCGTTGCCGTGACCTGATCCGTGTCCTTGCCGATCGTGATCGTCGCTCCGGCGATCGCGCCCCCGTCGGTGTCATGGATGTGGCCCTGCAATGCGGCACCTTGATCGAGCGAGAGTCCATTGGATTCCAAGCGTTCATCGACCACCGTCAGCGTTGGCGGAATGATCAGCGACTTCCAGTCGATCCGATCGCTCACATGCACCACCAGTTCGGTCATGGGGCCGTCTCCTTCTTCCCCCGGCGGCAACAGGCCGGCTTTGGCGCCGCGCAGTTGCTGCCAGTTGGCCGGACGCCACACCATGAATTGCCAGTCGATCGTTTGCTGTTTCGTTTTGTCGGTGATGTTCAGCCAAAAACTATTTTGGACACCGCTGCGAACGATCAACTGCTTGCGAGCGGAATCGATCTTAGCAAACAGGTCGATGGCCGCTTGCAGATCGCTTGTCGTGCCGGAGTATTCAAAGTGATATTGGCCACCGCCGAAGGGCGGGCCTTCCCACCAAGCGATTCGCGTTTTTAAGTTTGCCAGCGGCAACGAGCCGTCCGGTAGGCCCTGGACGTTCACGGGCTCGTCTTTGCCGCCGGTGATCAGCGCAGACGCGGGCGTCACCATTGCGACGAGCAAACTGAACGCGATCAGAAAAATTCGAAGCATGGTCATCTCCATGGATTGTCCGCCGATGCCGGTCGCCAGACGCTGCCACGACACGGCAAACCGCAGCTTGAAACAGGGTAAGCCACCTGGTGGCGAACGGCAAACGACACCTCGCCCCCGATCATTGGACGCCTCAACGCTGGTTTTCTTAGGCCAGTTGTTGCTTTATTCAAAGACTCCCCACACGGGGACACGGCACCAACGCCAAATTGCAAGCATTGCAACTGATTCACCACACGGGGACACGGCACCAGCTCCAAATTGCAAGCATAGACTCACCGCACGGGGACACAGACTCACCGCACGGGGACACGGCACCAGGTCCAAATTGCAAGCATCGCAACGGTTGAAAGCTAGGAATTGACTGCAAATCGATCTCCTGCAGTGCAACGGTGCCGTGTCCCCGATGCCCTCTGTGCCGTGTCCCCGATGCCCTACCGCTGGGGAATGTGGGCAGGCCCTGGGGAGTGGGGGCAGACCCTGGGGAATGGGGACAGACCCTGGGGAATGGGGACAGACCCTGGGGAATGGGGACAGACCCTGGGGAATGGGGACAGACCCTCGGAAACGGGGACATGGCACCAGCTCCAAAAATGCAGGCATCGCAACGGTTGAAAGCTAGGAATTGACTGCAAATCGATCTCCTGCAGCTGCAACGGTGCCGTGTCCCCAATCGACTCTATCTCCTGCAGCTGCAACGGCGCCGTGTCCCCGATCGACTCTGTGCCGTGTCCCCAATCGAGTCTGTGTCCCCAATCGACTCTGTGCCGTGTCCCCAATCGACTCTTTTGGTGGGCGCATATGACCCGGTGGGCGCTTGTTCCTGGTGGGCGCCGGGGGCAGAACCGGACTTGTCAGGGCCCGGTGGGACTCGCTAACAGTGACAGTTCACGCCGGAGTGCCGGCTGCCGCTCGATCTCCCACCGCTTCGCCTGCCTTTGCACCAGATGTTTCACGCTGTCGGATTACGATGCCTGCTAGCAATGCGGGGCCTGTTGGTCTCAAGCTTGCTGATTCTGGCACTGTCCGGTTGCGGCACCACGCGTCAGTACGAGGCGACCGAACAATTGGTCGTCAGTGATGCCGTCGATCGCGGCATTCAGCACATGGACTTTCGCCCGCTCTCGGGCCGCAAGGTCTATCTGGATTCGAGCTATCTGAGACAGGTCAAGAGTGTCGGCTTTGTCAACGCGGAATATGTGATCAGTGCCTTGCGTCAGCAAATCCTGGCTGCGGGCTGTCTGTTGCAGGACTCGGCCAACGAGTCCGACGTCATCATCGAAGCAAGAATCGGTGCGTTGGGTGCCGATGAGCATCAGGTGACGTACGGGATTCCGGAAAACAACTCGCTCAACAGCGCAGCCAACGTCATCCCGGGCGCCCCGACGATCCCCACGTTGCCCGAGATCTCCGTGGCCCGACGCGAGGCTCGCGAAGCCGCCGCCAAGATCGCCGCGTTTGCCTACGACCGTGAAACCCGCAAACCGATTTGGCAATCGGGCGTCCGCCATTCAACCGCGACAGCGAAAAACACTTGGGTGATGGGGATCGGGCCGTTTCAGGGAGGGTCAATCCGAGAAAAGACCAAGTTGGTGGGCAGCGGCATTGCGTTCGGCCGACGGAGTCGAAACGCATCGGTTGCCGAAGACTATGAGCGTCCCGCGGTGGACTACAGCGCCGAAACGCGGTTCAACGAAGGATGGCCGGAATTCGGCGATGTCGGTGAAGGCCACGGCATGATCGCTTCAAGCGACGACGGGCAAGAATCAGCGATCCCGACGCCGCCCGAATTGGAACCCGCGGACAAGCCAGAGGAGTCTGAGAAGCCTGACGAGAACGAGAAGCCGTCGGAGGTGGCCAAGGCGCCCGGCGATGACAAGCCGAAGAGGCGACCGCGTTAAAACTGCCAAGTTGTTAGCTGTTAGATTTGAGGTCAACGGCTTGGCGTTCGGATTTGTCCTTCGATGGCGGTGCGTTGGAGGGGGCCGAGGGTTCGGCTGTCGACCGAAATGGGAACGTTGTCCCCGACCACAAAGACTTCTTCATCGCCCACGGTGACCGGATAATTCACGTTGCCGCTCGGTCGATCGTCGCGATATTCGATTTCGCGATAAACATGCAGCGTGTACCGTGATGCCTGCGGCTCGTCCAACTCGACGGCGACAGGATGGGCCGCGTCCAGCATTCCGAGTTGTTCGTTTCCTCGCTCGGTATCAGCAGTGTGATCAGCAACGGCATCGCGATAGCGCGCCCAGCCGCCGCGACTGGTGGTGGAAACCAAAGATCGCTCGGCATCATAAAAGAAGACGCGGAAAGGAGCTTCGGGACCAACGGTGGGCGTCTTCGCTCGAATCTCAACGACCAAGCGATCGACACGATTGAGGACTCGCCGCACGGTTTGGTTGATCGGGTAGTCGTCCATCACGGGAGTGATTCGGCCAGCTTGGTGTGGGTTGCGATGGCCGTAGACGAGTCGGCTGGGAACCGCGGCGTCACGGCTCCAGTGGTCCGGTTGCGAATTGACTGGCACCAGCGCCGGAGGCAGAAACTCGTCGGTGTCGCGCTGGGCGAGCCGATCTTCCAGCCGCCACCCCCCGACGGTCAGTCGACCTTCGACGCGATCCACGACGTCTCCCTCGACAGCGGCGACGCGTTTGACGTGACGCTTGCCGCCCCAGCGGATTGCCACGACATCGCCGATCTGCAGAGTGTCGCAATCGGCGAGCTGGCAAACGTCGCCGTCGACCAGCGTGGGGGCCATCGAATTGCCGACGATCCGAAACGCCGAGGGGAGGGGGGCGCGGTCGTTGGCGGGGCGGCCGGACGAATCACTCGCAGCCGAATTCGGGTGGGCGGATCGTCTGCCCCAGCGATATGCGACGGAGAAAACGGCGACAGCAGTCAAGATCGCGACGATCGGCAGACTTCGACGGGCGAGAGGTTTCATCGTGAAAAGTGATCACCTGACGAGAAAAACGTGCCCCAGTTATACTCCGTCACGACCGCTCAACGCAGTGCAAGCGGGATTTCTATGATGCCAGTCGCGTGATGAAGACTCCAGTGATGCCCGACCCGACCACGATTGACCGAACCGAACGATCGCCACAAGCCACGGATTCGACCAGCGGCGACGAATTGGAATTCCGCCACCAACCTGAGACGCGGGGCCGAATGGGATCGCTGCCGGGTGTTCGTATCTTGGGCTGCGGATCTTACGTCCCGGACCATGTGGTCAGCAACGAAGACCTTGCGGCGCTGGGATGTGACAGCGAGTGGATCGTTCGACGCACGGGGATTTTGGAGCGACGTCATGCGACCGCGGATCAGGCGACGAGCGACCTGTGCTACGAAGCCGCCGTCCGCTGTCTGGCCGACGCTTCGGTCTCGGTCGACCAAGTCGACTTGATTCTGGTCGCGACGATCACCCCGGACCACTTCACGCCCTCAACGGCGTGTCACCTGCAAAAGCGACTCGGCGCATTCGCCCCCGCGATGGATCTGGGCGCCGCCTGTGCGGGGTTTGTTTACGCGTTGGCGACCGGTGCCCAGTTCGTTGCCGCCGGCAACGCGAAACGGGTGTTGATCGTCGGTGCCGACTTAATGAGCCGAACGATCGATCCCAATGATAAGAAAACTTATCCGTTGTTCGGTGACGGCGCCGGCGCGGTCCTGATCGGCCCAGACGATTCTCGTTGCCCTGACGAAGGCGGTGTCGATCAAACCGATGCAGACGGTCCGTCGGGAATTTTGTCCTACCAGCTCGGCAGCGAAGGTTGCGGTGGTGAAATGCTGTGCATTCCCGCCGGCGGAACTCGGTTGCCGCTGACCGAAGAGGCGCGGCGCGAGGGGCTGCAGTACATGAAGATGGATGGGCGGAACGTGTTCAAGTGGGCCGTTCGCGTCTTTGACGAAAGTGCAAAAGACGTGCTCGCGGCGGCACAAGTCAACGCCGAGGAACTGGCGTTGGTGATCATGCACCAGGCCAACCAGCGGATCATCGACTCCGCCGTCTCCGATCTGGGCGTTCCCAAGGACCGGGTGTTCGTCAATCTGGATCGCTACGGAAACACATCCGGGGCGAGCATCCCGCTGGCGATGGACGAAGCCCTGCGAGCGGGGCGGATCAAGCGTGGTGACTACGTGCTGCTGTGCGGATTCGGAAGCGGACTGGCTTGGGGCACCGCGCTGCTGCGGTTCTAGCTGTTGGGATCTTCCGGCAGCGGATACGGCAGCGGGTCATCGTTCATTTCCGCCAGTGCATTGGCGGCCGCTTTTTGTTCGGCTTCCTTTTTGTTGGTGCCCCAGGCGGCGGTGTATTCCTCGCCGTCGATCACGGCGCTGATCAGGAACGATTTTCGGTGGTCGGGCCCCATTTCGCGTTTGAGTCGATACAGGGGTGTGCACGCGATATCGCGCTGGGCGCGTTGCTGGAGCGTCGACTTGTAATTCGTTGCTCCCTGGCTGGTGACCGCCATTTCGACTTCGCCCCGCAACCAGGTCTTCAGTCGGTCACGGACGATGTCATGACCGCCATCGAGATACAGCGCGGCGACGATCGATTCAAAGACATCGCTGACCAACGACCGCGGGTAGCTACGATTTCGGGTCACACCCCGGCCCACGATCAAGCACTCGTCCAGTCCGATTTGACAGGCCACTTTCCCGCAGGTGCGGCGGCTGACGACGGCCGATTTAATTTTCGTCAAATCGCCTTCGTTGTACTCGGGGTATTCCTCGTACAACCACGAGCAGATGACGAAGCCGAGGATGCTATCACCGAGGAATTCCAATCGCTCGTTGCTCGCCAAGCGATGCGATGCCCCTGAAGCGTGCGTCAATGCGAAACGCAGCAACTCCTGATCCTTGAACTGATAATCGATCAGTTGTTGGCAACGGATCAGTTTCTCGGAGTGATCCAGGTCACCGCTTTCGTCGCGAGGCGACGCGACCAGTCGGACGTCGTCGCCGGTGCCGGGTGGGTCGAAATCGATCACCGGCTTGGATCGTTCTTGGTCGAGATCGTCTGGATCCTTTTCAAAAGAATCGTCGTGATCGTCGGAGCAATGGAGGTGATCGGTGAGGGAACCGGCGGGGGCCAGTTCGGCGTCATCGGATTCAGAATCAAGCGGTAAAGACAAGGTTCTTGCGTGCGAAAGAGTCGTGCGTTGGTAAGGCACGTGCCAAACCGCACCACTCGCACGACGCCTCGATCGGGAGACACCCCGAGGCGCGGACGCAGAGAGAAGCAGCTGTGACACGTGAGGCAAACCAAGGCGCAACGTCTGATGCAGCCTTGCATGCCATCCATGTCACACGCCGGCGAACGGGTCCAGCGGTTCCGATTCGAACCAAACCAGACCGACCCGCCCGCCGGTGTGCGACGCGATGGTTGTACCTTAACAACTGCGGACCTTCATGGGTAGTCCGATCGGTCTGAAAAGGGGGCGTCGACGTGACGCGATTCGGCCCGGAATCCGGTCGCACGAATGTTCAACGGGGAAAAAACGAGCATTTCAAAAGACAACCTTCATACCGTGGTCGCCGAAGACTACGGCGACGAACACTTGCTCGGTCGCGTTTACTGGCTCGAAGGCATCGGCCTTGGCGGAGACTTTGACAGCCTGATCAGTCTGATCGAAACCACGATCCACTCGGACCAATGGGAGTCGCTCGGTGGCAGTTCAACGATGTCGCCTGCCCCGGGCAACCGTCCCGGACTGGTCGTCAGCACGACGTACCAAACGCATCGGCAAATCGAACAGTTGCTTCAAGCCCTCCGCAAAAACTCATTCGGGCTCGATGCCGTTCACCGACGCGTCGCAAGATAGATCGCTTCGCCGGTGAATACGCGACGAAAGTGTTCGTCATCCCACAGACGCCAGCCGACCGCCGGGTCAGCGACTCTCCAACGCCCATCGGCCAATCGGCTATGCACCACGACCGCGTGTCCTTCGCCATCGGTCCCGAGCAACCGGCGGACCGGACCGCCGGCCCGAGGATGATCACTGAAGCGGACGACGGCCACGTTGGGCAATTGGCCTCGGGCCCGCCACAGCGTTGGATCCTGGTCGGCGACTTCGACCTGTTGTGAACTGTCGGCAACGGCGATCCGCAATCCACGAATCAAGCCCAGTGAAGACGTCCCTTGGGTGCTGGTCAAACATGCATCGGCCATCCATTGCTCGGCCGACGCCAGCGGTGCACCAGCCCACTGTCCGTCGGCGAACCTCAACCGTGCCGAAGTGGTCAGCGCCGTTTGGTGAAGTAATGTCGCCGCGGCCGCGGGACCGCAACTGGCTTCATGACTTTGTAAGCAGACTCCGTCTTTCCAAGTCGCCGCCCGGTCCACTTCGATCGGAAACAATTGGGGGCGAAGCACCGGCAAGACCAAGAACCCGATCGCAAGCAGCGCCATCAACCCGGCGACGCCGTGCCGACACGCCGCTCGCAACGCAGACACTTCGGAGGCCAAGCCGGCGCTAAACGACAAAAACACCGGCACCCAATTTGCCCAACAAAGTGCTGCCGGCGTGGGAAAGGCATGGGCCCAAGACAACCGATTGGCAAGACCGAATGCGAACACCAGCGAAAAAATCAAGCATTCGGCCAGCAGCAGGGGCTTGTTCTGGTAGACCGATAGCGACAGTCGCCGTCCCGCGACAAACGCGAGGGTGGAGACCGTGGCGATAAAACCGATCGCGATCCAAAGGTCCATTCCCATTGCCCAATTCTCTGGGGGGTATCTCTCGGGAAAATCATAGCAAACCCGTCGCCATCCAGGCGATTGCAAAAAGATGCCATGCGATTGCCCATGAAGATAGCATGAAGACAATGTGTGCGCAAAGTTTAGAAAGCGGTTCGAGGGACCGTGGCAAACGCCGGTTTCTGCGCGAATCAGGCGGCGATCCAGATTTTCATGATTGCAATCTCGGCACTGTCTCGTTTTGTCGGTCGCGTTGCAGATAAATGATTTCGACCGATTGACCGATCCGGTAACCCAGATCAGACGCATAGATCACAGCCGGACCGGGGCTGGGAAACCAGGTCGCCCAAATCGGGAGGCACCATTGTCCGGTTGCCAGTTGTAGACAGCGTGGTGACGCGTCGTCGGTTTTCGCGTCGTCGGTTTTCGCATCAGCGGCGTCCGGCTTCTTTGCGATCAGCCAGCCCGCCTCCAAGCCGACTGCCACCGCTGGGGCGGTCCCCACCCACCGCTCCCTGCATTCAAGATTCCCGTCGGTGCGGCGGGTCACGCGGGGGGGCAGTGCTCCCGCACCGGGATCAAATGGCTGACAATAGGGATGCTCAAGTCCGCGATAAAGTTCCGGCATTTCAAACTCCCTGAAATGGCACATGGTTGAGACCGCCCATCGGGTGGCTGAGCCAATCTGGTGGCTGATTCGACCAGCATCGCAACGCTGGTGACACGTCTGGTCAATCCATTGATTGATGCCCTTGATCATGCCATCTGCGGCTCGGTCGCGTCGCAGAGTGAGACAGCTGGAGCCCATCGTTTTCCAGCTGATGGACCGCAGCAGACCATCAGGGGGATTCTGGCCCGTCGATTCGTGCAGCTTGCCGCAAAAAGTGCTGAATTACTGGAAGATTTTGTGTCCAACCGGGTACCATTACTGAACACATCTGTGCTGCTGCGACCGATTCTCCCAATGTGTGACAAATCTGACACTTGATCAGGTACCACCGCGCCGACATTTCGTTTCATGGATAGGGCGAATCGCACTCACCGCATCGACCCGTTACCGGGGCACCCCATCCGTTTGCTCGAGCAGTTTAGGTTTCAGTACATGGCACCAAAATCAATCTTCCTGTCGCGTCTGACGCGTTCTTTGGGTGGTCTGATGATTTTGATGATCGCGTTTGCTTCGCTGGCGCGAGCGCAGAGCGTCGTGCCTCCCCAGATCGCGATGATCAATGATGCGATCGAGCAGGGGTGGGCGGATTATGAGATCACGCCGGCCAAGGAGGCGGACGATGCGGTTTGGTGTCGGCGGGTGTTCTTGGACATTATCGGCCGCATTCCCAGCCTGGAAGAACAACAGGAATTTGCAGCCGACCGTGGCGGCAACCGTCGTGCGAAGCTGGTCGATCGTTTGTTGCATGACGATCGTTACACCGAAGAGTATGCGAACCATTGGGCCACGGTTTGGAGCAATCTGTTGATCGGCCGCGGCGGGGGCATGGACCGGCGTGATCTGACCAATCGCGACGGCATGATGAAGTACCTGCGAGACTCGTTCGCCGAGAACAAGTCTTACGACCGAATGGTCTATGAATTGGTGACCGCCGAGGGAGCGACCAAGCCCGGGGCACCTGGATTCAATGGAGCCGTCAATTTCCTGGTCGGCAAAGTCAACGAAGAGAAAGCGGTGTTGGCGGCAAGCAGTGTGTCGCGGATCTTCCTCGGCCAACAGGTTCAATGCACGCAGTGCCACAATCACCCCTTCAATGATTGGAAGCAACAAAAGTTTTGGGAGTTCAATTCGTTCTTTCGACAGACGCGTGCGTTGCGCCGATTCGTCGACGGGACGCGCGATGTGGATTACGCCGAATTGGTCAGCGAGGACTATGCCGGCGAAGCAGGTGATCCGAACGATGCGTTGGTCTTTTACGAGATGCGGAACGGTCTGACGCGAGTCGCTTATCCGGTTTTCACCGACGGCACCGAGATTTCCAAAAGCGGATATGTCGATGACGTCAATCGCCGCCACGAACTCGGGCGGTTGATGATGGACAGCCAGTCGCTCGACCGCATGGCGATCAATCGCTACTGGTCGATGTTCCTGGGATACGGGTTCACCAAACCCATCGATGACATGGGCCCCCACAACAACCCGACGCACCCCCAATTGCTGGATGATTTGGCCAATGCGTTCCGCGGATCCAGTTACAACGTCAAAGACTTGATCACCTGGCTCACGCTCAGCCGGCCCTATTCGCTGGCGGCGGTGTTGGGCAGCAACAACCAGATCGATGATCCGTCGATCGGCGAGACGCCGAAGTTCTCCCGCTTCTATCTCCGCCAGATGAGTGCCGAGCAACTGTATCAGTCCTTGGTTTCCGCCTCCGGAGGCAATGCCACGGGCACGTACGAGCAGCAGGAGAAAAAGCGTCGTGAATGGCTCCGTCAATTCGTGGTGACCTTTGGAACCGACGAAGGCGACGAAGCGACGACCTTTGACGGGTCGATTCCCCAGGCGTTGATGTTGTTCAACGGCGAATTGACACAAAACGCGACGAGCACGAAGCCGGGCAGCTTTCTGGATCGGCTTTCACAGTCGGGCAAATCGACCCGTGACCGATTAAACCTACTGTACAAGGCGGGCTTGTCACGACAGCCGACGAAGCGGGAAGTCGCATTGGCCGGTGAACTCTACCGTGCCCGTGGCGGCAAGGAGATCGAGATGTTGCAGGACGTCTGGTGGGCGATTCTCAACAGCAATGAATTCATCATGCAGCATTGAGCTTGGGTTCAATCGCGGTTCTCAAACGTTACCAATCTGACAACACTTCCTTCGAAACCGAATTCTTCGATAGGCAATCGCAATGATTTCACCTTGGAAAACTCCCAGCGGGATGAGCCGCCGACACTTCATGAACCACTTGGCGGGTTCCAGTGCTGCCGCCTCGGCGGCGCTGACGATGGGTGGTGCCATTGCAGCCAACGCCGAAGAGATGCGTCGCAATCGGAAATCGGCGATCATGCTTTGGATGGGGGGTGGCCCGCCGACGATCGACATGTGGGACCTGAAGCCAGGCGCGCCCACCGGTGGTCCGTTTCAACCGATCTCGACAACCGGCGACATGCAGATTTGTGAGCATCTGCCGATGGTCGCCAAACAGATGCACAATCTGTCGATCGTTCGCAGCATGTCGACCCGCGAAGCCGACCACAATCGTGGCCGCTACTACATGCATACCGGCTTCGTCCCCAACCCCAATATCGAACACCCCAGCTATGGTGCCGTCGTCGCTCATGAGTTGATGTCGCAGCGTCCCGAGCTGGAGATCCCTCCGTTTGTCACCATCGGCGGTGCCAGCGCGGGTCCGGGATTCTTGGGGATGGCGTGGTCTCCCTTTGCCGTCACCAGCAGCGGACGGATTCGCAATTTGGACATGAAGTTAGACGGGATGCGATTACGTCAACGGATGGCCGCCCTGCAGGAAATCGAAAGCGGTTTCGCCAACCGGACGCGTGATCTTCCCGCCGGCGAGCACGGCAAGGTGCTCAAGAAGACGTTTGACTTGATGACCAGCAGTCAAATGGAAGCTTTCCGTGTCGAGAAGGAAGACGAGAAGACGAAAGAACGTTATGGGACCAACGGGTTTGGCCAAGGTTGTCTGTTGGCCAGACGCTTGGTCGAGGGCGGTGTCCCGTTTATCGAAGTCGACTTGGGTGGCTGGGACCTGCACAACAACGTTCACCAAACCTTGGCGGACACGAAGTTGCCGCAACTGGACAAGGCGATGAGCGCCCTGGTCGAGGACCTGGAACAACGCGGTTTGTTGCAAGACACCGCGATCATTTGGATGGGAGAATTTGGACGAACACCGCGGATCAATCAGAACGCCGGGCGAGACCACTGGGCACGGTCCTGGTCCTGCGTCGTCGGCGGTGCAGGCATCCAAGGCGGATTGGCCGTCGGTGAAACCAGCAGCGACGGAACGGCGGTTGAATCCGAGCCGTTCAGTAGTGAAGACTTGATGGCGACCGTCTGCAAGGGACTCAGCATTAGTCTCGACACCACGTTCATGAGCAAAAATCGACGACCGATGAAAATTGCCAATGGTGGAAAAGTGATAAGCGAATTGGTGGCTTGATGATTGGTGGATGAAGGCAGTCTAGGCGGACAGACGCCAAGCTCGACCGGGCCGAGTACCGTCTCGATGACCCAGTCAAACGATGTTCCCGACGATTCGATGCCCGAGGGCAACGTCGACGAGGAAACTGCGTTTGATGGACCGTCGGCCGAAGCGGAAACCCTCGACCCGGCCACGCTCATCCAACGACACCAACGTGGCGTGTGGCGCTACCTGCGAATGCTCGGATGCGACGACGCGACCGCCGATGATTTGACGCAAGAAACCTTCTTGCGTGTGCTCCGGCGCCCTGATTTTGTCCAGCACAACGACAGCGCGACGGCAGGCTACTTGCGGCGAACCGCCTACAACCTGCTCGTCTCCAGGCACCGCAAACTGGGACGCGTTCAGACCACCGGAGAACCCGAGTTGCTCGACGAAACTTGGGACCGATGGGCGGGAAAGGATCTCACCGGCGACGCCGCCGTGGAGGCCCTTCAACAGTGTTTTGAAAAACTAACCGAACGGGCTCAAATCGCCTTGCGAATGAGGTTCGATTCCAGCGCCAGCCGAGTCGAGATCGGTGAAGCCCTGGGCATCACCGATCACGGAGCCCGAAACTTGATGCAGCGAGCCAAACAACAGCTGCGAAACTGTGTCGAAGAGAAATTGCAGCTTCAAAACGAACCATGACCCAATCCGCAAGCCAACTGCCGCACGAAGCACGCAGCGATGCCGATCCGTTGATCGACGCGTTGTTGGCTGAATTTGTCTCCAGCGATGCGAGCAAACGCAAGCAGCCGCCCGACTTGTCGGCTAGCATTCTCGCGCAGCTGGCCGCCGCCAACCACGAACAACCACTCGACACCGACGACGATGCGGATCCGGTCGTCGACACCTTGTTGGCGGAGTTTTTGCCTGGCGAAGACAACGCGCGATCGTGCCCACCCGATCTGACCGCGACGATCCTGCAACGGCTTGCCGAGTCGGCCGACAGTAAACGCAATGAGTTTGCCGAAGATGCCGATCCCGTCGTCGATGCGCTGCTGACCGAATTTGTCCCAGTCAACCCGCTGAAACGCAAGTCGCCGCCCGATCTGGTCGCGCCGATCCTTGCCCAATCCCCCAACGCGGCCAAGCAAAGCAGCCCTTCGCTGCCGCCGATCAAGGCCTCCGGTGGCGGGCTGTCGATCGGGCGTTTGGTCTCGATCTTGATCGCCGTCGCCGCTTGTCTCCTGGCCGTCGTTTACCTCAGCGGACCGGACGACCTGCAGAACGATCCGGACGATCAAAGTCTGACCGTGGCCGAAAATGTTCCGGACCAGCCGTCTCCGTCAGAGCTGGTTGAATCCTCATCGTCGGATGACCCACGAGTCGCGATTGTCGATCCGGTCGACAACCCGCCTGTGATGTCCGACAGCGACACACCGGATCTGCCACGCGGCATTCCACTCGACTCACACAACATCGCTTCGAACACCGATCCGTCGCCTGAGGCCGCTCCCGATTCGGTCTCGCCAGCGCCGTCTACGGGGGAGTCACAAGCGGTGACCCGGGTCGCGGCGGAAACCGCTGCGACGGTCCGCGATTACTGGCAGACGCTTGGGATCCAGCCGACGCCTGATGCCGCGCCGGCGGAAATCGCCGCCCGCTTGAATGCCCGATTGGGAATCAAGCTTTCCGAACAAGCGTTGCGCGATCCGCAACAGCTCCGTGATCTGTTGGCCGAGGCCTCCAACGCGGAACAGATTTCTAAACGCTGGCTCGCATTGACCACTGGCAATGGTGTCGCGGTCATGGATCGCCCCGAGAACGCCGGGCTGGTCAACGAGTTATCCAAGAGTGTCAGCGGCAAAGCCAAGCTGGACGTCACCCTGGTCTCGTTGATCGACGGGTCCAATCAGCAATCCGGACAGTGGTATCAAGCGATCGGGCGTCGTGGCAGTGAAGGGATCGCCACGCACCTGGCCAGCATCTCCATCAACGCCGACATGCGTTGTGTTCGATGCCATGATTCGCACATCGGTCGTTCGGGGACCCAAGATGATTATTGGTCGTTCGTCGCCCTGGTCCGCAACGTCGTTCGTCGACAGGACAATCGTTGGGTCGTGGCCGCGCAACCGGCGACGCTCAAGCCGACGTTTTATGAACTGTTAGATGGGCGTCAACGCATGGCGGTTCCGAAGGTCAGCAAGTACCTGTTGCAGTCGACCGAGCAAATGGAAGACTTCCAAACCTGGACCAAGACGCTCGTCGGCAGCGACGTGCTGGCCGACAGCTTGGTGGACTCGCTTTGGCAATTGGTTCACGGCCGCCCCCTGAAACCGTCTCCCGTGGACGCCTTCGCGCCTCCGGTCGATGGAAACCTGGATCGCTTGCACAGGCAACTCGCCGACGACTTGAAGGCCAATGACTTCGATGTCGCCAGAACGTTGGCGCTGATCATCGCGTCCCCGATGGCCCACCGCAGCGTACCCAATGTTCTGCAAGGCGATGCGATGTTGACGTCATCCGAGCAGGAGCGAAAGGAAGCGTTGGAGTTGGTTCAAGCCTTCGCGGCTGCGATTCAAACTCCGACCTCTTCATTGGATCAGCGTGTCGAAGTTGCCATGCGTCGTGTCGGGGGGCAATTCAGCCCGGACGACCAGGGCGCCATCCTGGCTCAACCGATCGATGGTCCTCGGCGATCGCCCAAATCGCTTGCCGAGGTCGATGCGGAAAATGCGTCGAGTTTCTTGCAACAATTGAGCGTCGACTTTCCCGGTGACGAAGCCGCGTTGCCGGTTTCGTGGTTGCGTTCGATCGACGATTTCGAGTTGCAAGTCCAGCACTTGGTCTACCTGTCCGGTCGCAACCGTGTCACGCCGGAAATCACCGCGGCGGCAAACCGGTTGAAAGAAGAATCCAGGAGCCGAGAATCGGCGCTCAGCCGGATCTGGTGGATCCTCAGAAACGAGTAGTCTATCGCAGCTCAATTTTCGGGTAGTGGGCGAGGCGACGAGTCCTGTGTAGTCGGCAGATTGGCAAGGACTCGTCGCCTCGTCCCCTACCGCCTACCCAAAACCAAGCTGCGGCGGAGTACTAGGCGTTCGCCCCGGCGACTTCCGCCGCCTTGTAGACGACACTGGACCGCTTGAATCCCAGTCGTTCGTACAACCGCACCGCGCCGGTGTTCTCCGTCGTGACTTCCAGGTGCATCCGCTCCAAGCCGACGGCGCGAAAACCGGTCGCAGCCTTGGACAGCAGAATCGATCCCAAGCCTCTGCCTCGATGCGCCGGATCGATTCCGACATTTTGGATCGAGCCCCAGCCTTCGGTGGAAAGTCCCTGAATGGTTCCCACGGCGTAGGGCTGGACCGCGCCGGTTTTCGGGTTCGTTTCGAGTGCGCGGATCAGCCAGGTCGCGTCGGGGACGAAATCTCCGCGGCTGGTGATCTCACGCATCAGCCGCAAACAGCCGTCGCGTCGAGACAAGCAGGGGAAAACGTTCGCGTCCAATTCCTCCTTGAAACTATTGAACTTGGCGATCGCGTGTTCCCGCAACAGCCCTGGCAGGTAGGGCAACAGCTCGTAGCCTTCGGGCAGACGCGCATCGTCCCCACGCCAATCGCGAAGGTCAAATTCCATTCGATATCGTTTGAAATACGTCATGCCCATGATGCTTGATTCTACCACGCGTTTACCGATCCGACCGCATCTGCGTAAACTTTGGGCAACCCCTTCAAATGGGAAATCTTCTTTTTTGGCTTATCCGGCGTGCCGATGTCCGAACCGACTCCAACGACTTTTCCACCCCTGGTTGAACAAACCATTGTCCTGACCGGTCCGACGGCCTCGGGGAAAACGTCGCTGGCGCTGCGATTGGCCGAAGCGATCGGGGGCGAGATTTTGTCGCTCGATTCGATCGCGGTGTATCGACACATGGACATCGGGACGGCCAAACCGAGTGCCGCCGACCGCGCCAGGGTGCCCCACTACCTGCTCGATCTGGCCAATCCCGATCAGGATTTCAGCGTTGCGTGCTACTTGGCCGAAGCCCATCAACGCGTCGGCGAGATCTGCAGCCGTGGAAAACGCCCGATCTTTGTCGGCGGAACTCCGATGTTCCTCAAGGCAGTGTTGAGGGGGTTTGATGTGGGGCCGCCGCCGGACTGGGAGTTTCGCGAATCGGTGCAACGTGACCTCGAGACGTTCGGGGCGGAGGCACTGCGACAGCGGTTGGTTCAGGTCGACCCCGTTTCGGCCGCCCGGATCGCGCCGGGAGACACGCGCCGCATGATTCGGGCGCTGGAGGTTTCTAAGCACACCGGGATGCCGCTGAGCCATCGACAGGTTCAATTCGACCGCCACGTCGACGCGCGGTCCTGCAACGTGTTTGCGCTCCGACACGATCGAGGCAAACTTCATCAGCGGATCAACGAACGTGTCGAGCAAATGTTTGAGCGGGGGCTGATTGAAGAAGTCGAGCAATTGGTCGAGCGGTTTGGTTCGTTGTCCCGGACCGCCTCCCAAGCCGTCGGCTATCGAGAAATCCTGGACTGGAAAGCGGCAGGCGGCGGTCCCATCGATGCACTGAAAGACCTGGTGGCGACCCACACCCGACAGCTGGCCAAACGCCAGGAAACCTGGTTTCGATCGTTCAGCGAAATCACCACCGTCGAGCTGGATCAACTCGACACTGAATCCGCTGCGCTCGAGTTCTTGCTCCAGCACATCGAGCAGACGGGAACCGCATCCTAGTGCTCTATCGCAGCTGAATTTTCGGGTAGTGGACGAGGCGACGAGTCCTTGCCAATATGCCGACGACAGAGGACTCGTCGCCTCGTCCACTACCGCCTACCCGAAAACCAAGGTGCGGCGGAATCCTAGTCCTCCATCGACTTTCACGCTACTGAGCCGACTGCCCCCTTGATGTCTGGCCGACACAGATGCGACGCGCCGAGCGTCCGTAGTATCCCGAGGGATTTCAGCGAGTCGCCGGAGGTCAGCGCAGCACCACCTCCGGACCACTTCAGGCGATTTCCGGTCGCTGATACGCAGCGACAGAGAGCGGCTAAAGCCCAATACCGCTAAGTGAAGCGGCGCTTCCTCAGATGAGGGCCCGTAGGCTCGCGCCAAACGGCTGATCATCGTTTGACATCAGCCGGTTCGCGCCAGCGTCCGAGCCTCACCATTGAGATTGATTTACAGCGTTGCCAAACCGGGGGCACCTCCACGCCGTTCAAAACGATCGCCAATCGACGCCCAGTTTCTCAAAGTCGGCCGCCGCGGTCAAAAAGTGTGCGGTGATCCAGTAGATGTTCCACCGTTCGGCGTAATCACCACGCATCCCTTCGACGACGTCGCGGGGGTCATGCTGTTCATAATTGGTTTGCAGCAACTGTTCGCCCTGGACCCCGGTTGCCAGATCCGTCATTTGCCCACAGCTGACGAACATGATTTTGGCGAGCTGACGATACCGCTGGTCGCCGGTCCAGTCGGCCAGTTCCCATAACGTGGGAGTGAACACAACGCCGAACACATCCAGGTGTTGGTTCTGCACCGAGACGCCGGTCCAACCGCGCGTCTTCAAATCATGATCGGCCAAACGTCCCGGCGGCAACGTAACGTCCCAGACATACAGATAACTTAAGCAGACATCACCGGCATGAACCGCCGCGCGGAGGTAGCGGGGATCGCGGCTGGCCCGGTACAGTGCGGCAAACCCCTGCAACGCCGCCCAAGCCCCCTCCTTGTCTTCGCAGCGGGCGTCCAACGTGCCCCCCCAATACGGTTCTTTCATGTCCAGATGACGCTCGATCGTGTGATCGGCTAGCTTGATCGCCGCGGCCATCCACCGATCGTTCGACGCATAGCTGCTGCCTTTGACCAGAGGCGCGATCGCAAACGCTTCGTTGGTGGACACGGGCCGCCAATCGGACTTCAAAATACGCTCGGCGATCGCGTCCAGGTGTGTCGCGACGAAACGCATCCATTGATCTCGATGCGGGTGATCCGTTTCGGTGATGGCATCCACCATGGCGTGGAGCGTCTGGGCCTGGGAAAGCGGATTCTGAAGTGGAAGCCAGCGGTGCGATTGATAGTCATAGACGATCGGAAAACCATCGCCGTAGGGGGCTTTCCGCGTCGGGGCCGACGTCAGGAAGTCGAGCGCGTCGGCGGCCCGCTGTTTCCATTTGTCCGGTTGATCGGTGTAGGGTCGAAGATCCATCCCCAGCAGCGCCCGCGGAGCGACTTCGGCGCGATCGGCCCAGCCCATCATGATCCACGGATTGCTGCCCGGCGGTCGCGTCCGGAATCCGGCACACTGGTCGTCTTCGTGCCAGCGATCGAACGTGTCGTTCATCTTGGCCGCCATCACGTCCGCCGGACGTGGCAGCGAGCGATCGGTGCGGGGATCAAACAAGTCAATGGACGTCCAAAGCGGATGGCGAAAGCCGTGGCCCGGATCCGTCGCCGGAGTGAACTGCAACCAAAACTCTTTCTCGATGATCGCGCCCGGCGGGATGTCGACCAAGTGTGCGTCTTCGTACGGCAAGAACATTGTTTGCCGCGCCTTGACCACGCCCCGTTGGCCATTGGATGCGGTGGGGCCACTTCGCAGCGTCATCCCAACGGTCCCCTCGCCGGCCACCAAACCGAGCGACCACCAAAGATCCTCGCGTGCCGCAAAGGGTAACCGCGACGGTCGGCTGTGGATCGCCGCGACTGCCTTACCCGTCTGTTCGACTGCGGCAAACGGCAATGGATAGCGATGCTCTTCGTACAACGCCTCTTCGCCAGGTCGGCCGGACCACGTGGGGACGCGCGTGTCATCGATTCGGGTTCCGGACGGATTGCCGTAATAATTGATGCCGGGCAAGAACGGTTGCGGTGTCTCATTCTTGGCCGAATCGATCACGAATCGGACCGACAGCACGACCGGTCCGCTGGGCTTTTCTCCGGTGTAGTGCCAGCGCCGTTTGGCTTGCACCACCCCCAGAGGCATCACGCGATAGAGGTCGCGGATTTCCCAGACGCCATCGACCGTCGAAACCGTTCCGGTCGCGATCGACCACGGCCCACGTCGTTCCACGTGGTCGGGTTGCCCGTGGTGCCAGGCCGTCGACGCATTTTCGCTCCATCCGGTACCGATCGACCATAGACCTTCGGTGGGCGAATGCAGTGCCGATGCGGCGTGATCGGAATGGATCAGCTTCAGCCCGTCTTGATCGATGGACAACGACGGGGCTGTCTGCGCCGATCCGGTCTGTGACGCGATGGCAAGGAAACAGAATGTGGCAACAGTCCGAGCGATGCATCGCGTCGGCATGGACGGGAGGTAGGGCATTGGGAAGACGAAACGGGGGGCGATTGCTATTGTGAGGCGGCGGGCTTCGTCAGCTCTTTGACGGCATCGACGAGTTGCCGCACCTCGGCTTCAAGCTCTGGCAAGACCGTCGAGGCGGATTCCAGGTCTCCATCATGGGCGTAAGTTTCCAATCGTTTGGCCGTCGCGACAACCCGCTTGGCGGCAAACCAATCGGCAGACCCCTTCAGCGTGTGGGCTCCGCGTCGAACTTGATTGGCGTCCTGGTTGGCCAAGCCTTCACGTATTTCATGGATCATCTTCGGGCATTCGTCGATCAACAACTGTGCCACTTCCTTGACGCCTTGGGCTCCGCCGGGAATTCTCGTCTGGGCGAATTCCAGGTCGATCACGTCGGTGGATTCCGGTGGCGTCGCGGGCGCCGTCACGTCGGCGGCGGGACCGGATTCGGCCGGAGAGATCTGTTGGAGGGTGCTGGTGAGTTGTTCAGGGTCGATCGGTTTGGAGATATAGCCGTCCATGCCGACCTGCAAGCACTTTTCGCGATCGCCCTTCATCGCCGCGGCGGTCATCGCAATGATCGGCGTGTGTCGGCCGTTTGGTTTCTCCAGTTCACGAATCGCGATCGTCGCTTCCAAACCGTCCATCTCGGGCATTTGCACGTCCATCAGCACGACGTCGTAGCGGTCGTTGCGAACCGCGTCGACGGCTTCTTTGCCGTTGTTGGCGATCGTCACGTGGTGGCCGCGCATCTGCAACAGCCCGACGGCGACGCGTTGATTGACCAACCCGTCCTCGGCCAGCAGAATCTTCAGCCCCGCGGACGGCTCTGCCGGTTCGCCGGAATCGGACTGCGCTGCACGATCCTGGGCGGCCTGCTCGCCGAACACCTCCAACAGTGTCTCGAGCAGCTCCGACTGGACGACCGGTTTGGTCATGTACCGCAGGATGCCCAGTTCGCGACAGCGGTCTGCATCACCGGGTCGCGCCGCCGAGGAAATCATGACCAGGGTGCAGCGGTTGATGTTCGGATCGGCGTGAATGCGTTTGGCCAATTCGAATCCGTCCATTTCCGGCATCATCGCGTCGAGCAGCACCAGCTGATACGGCCGGCCATCGGCCGTCGCCCGCGTCAGCTCACTCAAGGCCGCCGCACCGCTCTCAGCCGTTTCCGGCTGCATCTTCCAATTGTTCAGAATCTCTTCCAAGATTCGACGGTTGGTCAAGTTGTCGTCGACGACCAGTGTTGCCAGCCCCTCGAGCGCCGAACGGTCGATCGGCGATACGGTCGGCTGTGGTGCGCCGAGCCCGAACTCACAGGTGAAATGAAACGTGGTGCCCTTACCGAGTTCGCTTTCCAGCCAAATCCGTCCGCCCATCATCGCCACCAGTTGCGAGGAGATGGCCAGCCCCAGTCCCGTGCCGCCGAACTTTCGCGTGATCGAAGAGTCCGCTTGCTCGAACACCCCAAACACATTCTTCTGGTGCTCCGGGGCAATCCCGATTCCCGTGTCGGACACCGAGACATGCAATCGCACCTGATCGTCAAACCGAGCTTCCTCGGCCACATTAATGACGACTTCACCTTCGCTGGTGAATTTGATGGCGTTTCCGGCCAGGTTGACGATGATTTGGCGCAGCCGCCCGGCGTCCCCGAGCAGGTACTCTGGTAATTCCGGGTCGATCCGACAATGCAACTCCAACGATTTGTCGGCCGCGCGAATTCCCAGCGTTTGACCGGTCTTGCCGATGCAATCACGCAGGTTGAAATGCGTCGCCTCCAAAGCGAGCTTTCCGGCTTCGATCTTTGAAAAATCCAGGATGTCGTTGAGCAGTCGAAGCAGCGCGTCGGCGGAGTCTTTGACCATCGACAGGTATTCATTTTGTTCCGCTGTGTGTTGCGTGCTGAGCAACAGCTCGGTCATCCCGATGATGCCGTTCATCGGCGTGCGGATTTCATGACTCATGTTGGCCAGGAAATCGCTCTTGGCGCGGTTGGCGGCCTCGGCGGCTTCCTTGGCCAGTTGCAACTGTTCGTTGCGCTGCTTCAGTTCTTCGCGCTGCAGTTCGACTTCGCGTTGCAGGCTGACCTTTTCAACGGCGTTGGAGACCGCTCGCTGCAGGTTGTCCGATGTCAGTTCACCCTTGACCAGATAATCCTGGGCACCTTTCTTCATCGCTTCGACGGCGATCGATTCGTTGCCCTGGCCGGTCAACATCACGACGGCAAGGTGGTGATCGGGGACGGCGTCATGGAGTTCGGTGAGGAATTCCAGACCGTCCAGATCGGGCAGATTGTAATCGAGCAAAATGCAATCCGGCGGATGGTCCCGACACGCGTCAAGCCCATCTTCGCCGCAATCCGCTTCGGCCACGTCGTATTCGTTCCAGGCTTGCTGGGCCAACAGCCGCCGGTAGACCTCACGGTCTTCGGGGCTGTCGTCGACGATCAAAATACGAAGCGTCATTTCTCAGTCGTCGGTCTTGGGGAACACCACGATCCGGAACCAGTAATCTTTCAGCCGCTGAATCGCATTGACGAACCCAGCCAGATCCACCGGCTTCTGGATGTAGCTGTTCGCACCAAACTCATAACACGCCTCGATATCCCGTTCGTCGGTTGACGTTGTCAGCACGACCACGGGGATCTTTTTCAACTCAGGATCTTGCTTGATCTCTTCGAGCACTTCACGACCATCAGTCCCGGGCAGATTCAAGTCCAACAGAATGATCCCCGGACGCGGCGCGGTGTCGGCCGATGCGTAATCGCCACGGCGGTGCAGGTAATCGAGTGCCTCGTCACCGTCGCTACATCGGTACAGCGAATTGCGAAGCCCCGAGGACCTCAAAGCGCGGACGGTCGCTTCAAAGTCCTCCGGACTGTCTTCGACGATCAGGATCGGTTGATTGCTCCAGTCGACCATCAGTCACGCGTCTCCTCTGCATCGGGTTTTGCACAATCGGCTCGAGTGTTTCCGATGGCATCGAAATGACACGTCCAACCTTCGCCTACGAAAAATAGCTCGGTCAACTCACGCGACGATTCCTTTTTCAAGCGTGAAATAAAACGTGGTGCCTTCACCGAACGTCGATTCCAGCCAGATCTTACCACCATGTCGCTCCACAATCTTCTTCACAAACGTCAATCCCGCGCCGGTTCCGCCGCCGTACTTGTCCCGGGCGTGAAGCCGTTTGAAAATTCGAAAGACGGACTCCTGGTGCTTTTCTCGGATGCCGATCCCGTTGTCACGGACATAAAAGACGAAGCCGGTTGGGTTCAGATCGTTGCCGCCGGACTCACCATGTTGCTGAAAACCGATTTCGATCCACTTGTCCGCCTTGTCATTGTACTTTACCGCATTGGTGATCAGATTGCGAAAAACTTCAACGATTCGGACCGAGTCACAGGCCACGGTCGGCAAATGTCGCGGTACTCGCACCTCGATACCCAGTTCCTCTAAAGTAATATGCATCATGTCGAGAACTTGTTCGATGACGTCGTTCAGGTCGGTCGGAGCGATCGCCAGTTCGGCGCGGCCGACGCGGGAATAATGCAGGAGCGAATCGATCAGGTTTTCCTGACGTAAACAAAGCCGTTGCAGCGTCTCAAGTTTTTCGTGGCCGGCCTCGTCTAACTTCCCGGCATAGTCTTCGGCAATAAACGAGGAGTAACGTGAGATCCCACGCAACGGTTCCTTCAAATCGTGCGAGACGATGTAGGCGAAATCATCGAGTTCTTGATTGCTGCGTTCCAGTTGGGCGTTGGAATCGGTCAATTCCTGCGTCTGGGCTTCCAGTCGACTGGTCCGCTCCCGCACCAATTCCTCCAGATGCGCGCGATGTTTCTCCAACTCTCGATCACGTTGTTGGATTTGATCGAGCATGGTGTTGAAACCGTCGCATAGCACGCCGATTTCGTCACCGGAGTTGCTGTGCACGCGTGCGGTAAAATCCCCTTCGCCGGACACCTTCTTGGTCGCAGCGGCCAATTCCAGGATCGGCCTGGCAATCTCTCGCTGCAGCAGTGAGCCGAGCAGGATCGCGATAAACAGACAAATCAACAGCGAGAGCGTCGCGAGGAAAATCTTGTGACGCGTCGTCGCGTATAGGTCTTTCATGCTCGCCCGCAAATAAATCCTTCCCATCGTCGCTCCGTCTCGGTCAATCGATTTCGACACGTGCAGGAACTCACCTTCGAAAAGGAATTGATCTTCACCGGGCGGCAGGACCACTTCTTCGGACGCGAAATCAGGGGCTTGGTAGGAAGCGAATCGGTTTCCATTGGCGTCGAAGGTTTGCACGAACAGAATCTTGGGTTCCAGACGCGCCGACGCCAAAACTTCCGCCCCCGTGTCAACGTCGTCAAAGACCAATGGCGTGATGCTGGCGTCACCCAACGCATCGGCCAACACGGAAAACTGGTTCATCATGGCGGTCTTTGCCGAGCGATGTTGCTCGACCAGTCCCGCGACGGTCGACAACAACAACACGATGCTGACGACGGCAATCAACGAACCTGTTAATTTGACTCGAATCGACAGGTCGCGTAGCGGTCGCATGCTGTGGGGTCCTGATTGAATGTCTTAGAGCACCGTGACAATTCTTAAGCGTAAGAGGGGGGAAAGAACCTTTAGCTGTCCGCGTTTGGCATGGGTGTCGTTGACAACCATCTTGACACGCTTTTCTTGAAGATCGTTCCAGTAACAGATGATGATCCCCGACTTGGCGTAGACCAACGACTCGGCCTCGTTTTCCGCCTCTCCGACCAGGACCACCGGTTGCCCCGTGGTTTTCTGCAAGGCCGCTTCGACCCGTGCCTGTGCCGTTTCCCCGAGAACTCCGGGGGCGGAAGAACGTGAGATGAATAAAATGTGACACGGACTGTAGCTGTTTTGAAACTCAGCGACCGAGCTGTACTGGATGACTTTGATCGGTTTACGCTGGATCGTATCGGTCGTGATTCTTGTCGATTTGATGGATGCTCCATTGCCAACCGGGCGGATGTAGGCTCCGAACGGATTGTTTCCCAGCACACCGATCACGAAATCTTTGTCGGCTCCCTTAAACGGCTGCTTCGGCCATTGAATCAAGCCGCCCAAGAAATAAAACCAACCGGCTTTGATGTCGTATTCGTTCTGCGGCGCCGGCTGTTGGGCGTCGAGGGAACGCGCATCGATCAGTAATCCACAGGTGATCAAAACGCAAAGCAATGAAAGTGAACGGCGCATGTGCAGCCTCGCGGACCTTTGTGGCGTCCGCCATTCCAAACGGTATCCGGCACCACCGCGGCGTGTGGATTGAATCAGCCGATGGACGTGAGCCCACGGACCCCGGAGCGTGTTCATGCTATTCAACTTAGTCATTGTGAACCGGCCGGGCAAGAATTCTGAGACCGTGGGGTGATGGATCACCCGCTAAAATGTTCGCTGAACCGTCAACGCGATCGCCGCCGCCTCGCTGCGGTAATAGGCCCGTCGCAGCACATTGCGTTTGTTTAGATCTCGGTCGATCCAGCCGAGCACGTTGTAGAAGTCCAATCGCATCCGGCCCTGACCACAGCAGATCTTGCGTTGGATGCCGAAGTCCAGGAAGTAGCTGCCGCGGAAGGCTTTCTTGTAACCCGGATCGATGTACGGCAGAAAGCCGTTCGGGGCCGGCAAGCTTTCGTTGTAATTGGCCAGGTCTTCGTCACCAGGGAAACCCCAATAGGCACGCAGCGACCCGCTGGTGCTCCAAAGTGAATTCCATTCTCGGTTGGCGTACAACTTGGTCAAATGCGGCGACCAACTCACCAAGTCGTTGCCGAAACCATACGGCTCGGCGCTGATGCCTTGGTTCCGGGTGATGTCCGGCAGAAACCCGCTGATCAACTGGGTGTAGGAGTGCGAAAGCGACCATTGGTAGCACTCGGTCCGATAAGACGATTCCAATTCCAAACCGGCCATCTTGAACTTGCCCAACACCGTCTGCCGTCGCACGGTCGGCGTGGGATTGAACCCGATCGCGGTGTAGTACTGGTAAAAGCCGCTGGCGCCGAAGTAAAGATGGTCGCAGGGCCGCCGCTCGTAGCGGAACTCGGCACTTTCGTTTTCTTCCGCCTCACTGAAGCTTCCTTGTTCGACGAACTGGCGTCTCAGGTCGCCGTCGGTCGCACGTCGGTTGGCCACCGACCAGATCGCTTTGTATGTATCTTGTTCATTGGGTGCGAACACCAATGCCGTCCGTGGCGAGAGCAACCACTCACTGTAAGAGTGCTTGTCGCTGCGGAGCCCGGCGAATGCGGTCCAACGCTCGTTGAACCGCAACACGTACTCACCCATCAACGAAAACGTATCCGTTTCCCACGGGCCTTCGATCGGGGCAGGCACGCCTTCGACGTTGGCCGGCAATCCGGGATACCCGGGACTTGGTAACCCAAACCACTCGTACGAAAGTGCCGTCCCAAATGCCAGAGTGTGCCGCTCGTTGGGCGTCCAGCGGGCCAGCAAACGCGTGTAGAACTCGTCTTCGCGGTTGGTGATGATCCCGTCTCGCGGCGTGAAGCGTTCGAAATCGAACAGATCCCAACTCGCCATCCACTCCACATTCAGAGACTCGGTGCATTCAAACAAGTACTTGCCGGCAAAGGTCAGTTGTTGGTAGCCGGCCTGCGAGGTTTGCAGGTCGGCAAAACTGTCGCCGGGATTTGCCTCACCGGCCGGCGCGACGGCAACGTCACGCCGATCGGGATCGATTTGTTGACCGCCACGCGTGTAGCGGACCCAGGCGTTGAGATTGCCATCGGTCACCTGTGCGTGAAACTTGTGTTTCGGCTTGGAACGGTACCCGCGGCCGTCGTCCTGGACATTGAACGTCACCGGCTCACCGGCCGTCACCGGGATGTTGTCTCGGGCAAGGAAGCTGCGACCGAACACCAAGGGCGCATCGGATTGATCGGCGCCATCTTGGGTTGCGATGCCGTAATAGACGAACACGCCCGTGTCCTCATCGAACTTGCGGCCGTAACGCAGTTCGGTCGCCGTGAATTCGTCGATGAAGCCTTGCCGGACGGTGGCGTCGAGTCCCTGGAACGTCAGACCCGTGTGCGTTTGCAAGTTGATCACACCTGCGATGGCGCCCGGACCATCGGTCGCCCCGCCGGGACCGCGTAGGACGTCGACAAGGTGAAGGTCACCGAGCAGCGGCAGATCTCGCTCGTGATACGCACCGGACTCACCCCGGTTGTTCATGATCCGGCCGTTGACCTTCAACAAAATCTTGTCATCGCGGTCGCTGATGATGCCTCGCATGCCCATCTTGGGACCGGTGGCCACTTGATGCACATGCTGGAAATTGGGCACCAAAATATCCAGCAATTCGTCCAGATTGCGTGCGCCGGAGGACCAGATCGTCGGGGCACCGATGCGTGTGACCGCGGCCGGGGTGATTCGAGAGATCGCCGGAATGCCGCCCCCGATCGAGATGGGAGCGATTTCGTCGATGGTGTCCAGTGTCGCCAGCGTTGCCGGCGCTTCGACGGGAACCAATAGCGGTTGCTCGGCAAAGTCTTCCAGTGCAGAGAGATCAAAGCCGAGCGTGTCGGCTAGCGACTCCTGGTCTTCGGCAGCTGGCTCCTCTTCGCCTTGACTGTCGGACTCAGTTTCGACGGCAGCAGCGTCCGTGTCGTCGGCGTCGGCGGCACCCAGCCCACCGTCGGTCAGTGATTCTGCAGGCAGCGGTTCCCCAGGCGGCGGTTCCCCAGGCGGCGGTTCCACCGTCGCCGGAACCAGTTCGCCGGGCGTTTGCTGACCGCCCTCGGCCAGTTGACCGATGGCCGTCAATCCGAGTCGCTTGGGTGCCGGTTCCTGTCCGACCGACCACGTCTCCAGGCTCAACCCGAGACAGCACAGTGCGGCGAGCGTCGTTCGTTTCATGAGACGGGCGTACCAAAAGGCGCGGAAAAGAATGCATCCCCTTGGTAGTCTGGTCGGACCCGCTGACGAAAATATTAAGTATTCCGTCTACCGCCCTTAAATCTTACTATGGCGTGCCCCCTGGCCTAGATCGTCATTCGGCCGGTGCTGTCCCCAATTGAATCGGCCGGCGTGCCCATCAGGTCCAGCATGGTCAGGAACAGATTCGCCATCGGACATTCTTTCCCGGCATCGACGTAACGCCCCGTTTCAATCTGTCCCGCCGCGCTGCCGGCGAGCACGATCGGCAAATCTTCGTGCCGGTGCCGGTTGCCGTCACTGATCCCGCTTCCGTAGAGCACCATCGATTGGTCCAACAGCGAGCCGCCGGCGTCTTGGGTGGCCTCCAGCTTTTTCAGGAAATACGCGTATTGCTCGACCAGGTAGTGATCGATCTTACGAAGATTCTCGACCAGTTCCGGCTTGTCTCGGTGGTGGCTCATTCCGTGGTGCCCGTCGCTGACTCCGATCTCGGTGTAGCGTCGGTTGCCTCCGGCGTTGTCCAACATCAGCGTCGCAACCCGGGTGGTGTCGGTTTGAAACGCCAGGACCATCAGATCGAACATTAGCCGGGCGTGTTCGCGGAACGATTCGACGCGGCCGAAGGGGATCTCGATGTCCGGTAGTGCCGCGGCGTCTTCTTGCTCGGTGCGTTCGATCCGCTGTTCGATCTCCCGAACCCCCGTGAAATACTCGTCCATCTTGCGCAAGTCGGACCTGCCGAGCTGCTTCATCAGCCGTTGAGCGTCGCCACGAACGACATCGAGCACACTCTTGCGGATCCGGTTGGCTTCCCGCCGCTCGGCCAAATCACCACTGCCGAACATCCGCTCGAATGCCAGCCGTGGAATCGTTTCCTTGGGCATCGGTTGCGTTTCATTTCGCCAGGAAATGTTGCTGCTATAGGCACAGCTGTACCCGGAATCACAACTGCCGGCGTTGCGGCTGCCTTCGAGTCCGAGTTCGATCGAAGGCAGGCGGGTTTGACCGGCCAATTGCGCCGCGGCGATCTGGTCGACCGAGACGCCCAAGCGGATGTTGCCGCTGGTTTTCAGCGGACGTGCCGCGGTCAAGAACGTTGCACCGCAGCGGGCGTGGTCGCCGGCGCCGTCTTTGTAGCCGCGCCCGTTGTCATGGGTCAGATTGGAGATCACGTTCAGCTTGTGCTTCAGCGGCGCCAACGGCTGCAGTGTCTCGCTGCATTCCCAATCGGTCGGCTCGCCGGACGGACCGACGATCGGCTTCCACTGCGGCATGATCACGCCGTTGGGCACGAAGATACAGGCCATCCGAACCGGCCGCGGCATCGAATCGGGCGACGCGAACGCGCTGCGTGCCATCGGCGTCATCGCCTCCAGCAAGGGCAGGCCCAGGACGGCCGCCGATCCCCGCAGGACAGTTCGGCGATCGACCTTCTTGCGCTGAATCATTTGTGGTCTCGACTTCATCGTTCGGTCCTCTGTTGATGGATTCGTTACCGGCTGCCAGCGTCGGCGTCGAAAGTTTGGAATCGGAATTGGCGGCTGGTCACCACTTCGGTGACTAGATCCGCCAGACGGAATTGGTTGCCGCGTGTGTGTTCGAGAATCTCGTCGATCGTGCAGCGGTCGTCAGGGGTCAGTTCGCGGCCGATCGCAAAGGTCAGCAGCCGTTCGGCCAACGTCCGCGCCAGCCCTTCGACTTCGGTCTCGGCCAGCATGCCGCTCAACTGAGCGCCTCCGTTGAACGACCGACCGTCGGGCAAGGCGCCGCTGGCGTCGATCGGTTTGCCACCCTCTTCGGTTCGATATTGGCCGATGGCGTCATAGTCATCCAATCCGAACCCCAATTGGTCCATCACTCGGTGGCATGAGGCGCAGGAGGGACTTTGACGGTGTAATTCAAGTTGTTCGCGCAGTGTCGCGTTTTCGCCGGCCGCTTTCGCATCGTCCAGCTCGGGAACACCGGCCGGTGGATCCGGGGCTTTCGTCCCCAACACGTTTTCGAGAATCCATTTCCCACGCAACACCGGGCTGGTGCGATTCGGCGTACTGGTCAACGTCAACACGCTGCCGTGGGAAAGCAAACCTCGACGGGGAGTGCCGGACAGCGACACCTTTTCAAACGGTTCACCGCGAAACGTTAAACCGTAGTGTTCGGCCAGGGTTTCGTTGACGAACGTGTAGTCGGCGGTCAGAAACTCACTGATCGACAGGTTGTTCCGCAGAATGTGCAGAAACAACAATTCAGTTTCGCGCACCATTGCCGATTTCAAATCCTGGTCAAAGGTGGGAAAGCGTTTGCCATCGGCTTCGTGCTCGACCAGATTTCTCAATCCCAGCCATTGGGCGGCAAAGTCCGTTGCCAATGCATCGGCTTTTTGATCCGCCAACATCCGACCGACGTGACTCTTTAACCGCTCCAGGTCCAACTCGTTGCGATCGGCTTGGTCCAACAACGTTTGATCCGGAGTACTGCTCCACAGAAAATACGACAGGCGGGTCGCCAACTGGTGCGGCGACAGTGGAATGTCACCGAAGGAATTGGGTTGGCTGTCCGGCGGCGGCGTTTCGACCCGGAACAAGAAACGAGGACTGACCAGAATCGCCGACAATGCGATTTGTGTTCCCCGGTGAAACGATGCGCCTTCTTTGACCGACTGCTCGACCAATTGGGCGTAGGGCCGAACCTCGTCATCGGACACCGGACCTCGGAAGACCTGTTTCATCAAGGGCTGCAAGTTCTTCATCGCTGTCTTGGCGACGTCGCTATACCGGTCGCGTTTCTTGGGTGCGACGTGGCGAACGATCTGAAACTGTTTGGGCGGATACGCGTCCCGCGGATGCTCTCTCGGACCGCTCACGCGAAACGAACGAAACATGAACGGATAGCTGTCCGAATCGATGTCCCCGTCTGGTGAGACGGGTTTGCCACGCTTGGCGAGAATTGTTTTGACGCGTTCCGGATCCATCGTCGTGACCGATTCAAAGCTTGTTTCACCGACGACCAGCTTGCGATCGTCCAACACGGGCACGAAAATCAGCCGATGTTTGCCTTGAGTCAATTCGATGGTCTCCTGCATCGAATCAGAACTGCCCCCGCCGCCGAAATAGTCCAACTCGTCGCTCGCCAACAGCTTGCCCTGCTCGTCGCAGATCGCAACCTTGGCCTTGCCGTGTGACTTGGATGTCGTCCCGCCACGGACGTCGATGCGGTATTGGCCGTCGAACGGAGCGTCCAAATCGATCCAAGCAAAACTATCGCGGTCAACAAATCGACCGCTGAAACGGCCGATCTTCGGATCGCCATAGATCGGCAACTGGTCGCCGGGCAGCTCCAGACGAAGTTCGGGCAAGTCAGCCGGATCGATCATCACGTTCTGCGAAACAAACTCCGCCGCTTCGATCAGCTTTTCGATCAACATCGGGCTCAGCGAAAGCACATCACCGTTGTTGTCGAACCCCGCGCCGACTTCATCGGACGGAAAGCGGTCGGCCGGTCGCAGGTCGAGCCCGAACAGGTCGCGGATCGTGTTGTTGTACTCGCTGCGATTGAGCCGGCGAACGGTGACCTTGCCCGCACGCGGGGTCAGATCACAGGTCGACGAATACATCGTTGCCTCAAGCGACGCGACCAGCGATTTACGCTCCTCGATCTCCGGCGTGTCGTAGTCCTCCGGCGGCATCGCGCCGAATCGGACCATCTCCAGCACCCGTTTCACCTCGGCCGTGGTCAGGTCACTGAGCGTTTCGAATGGACTGAGATCCAAACCGCCTTCCTGGACGTCTTCGTTGTGACAGTCGACGCAATAAGCCTGCATCAACGGCAATCCGGTCGCCTGCCAATTCGCCAGCGCGTCCGGCGCCGCGGATTCCGATGGCGGTGGCGGTTCCGCGGTTTGCGTTGCGTCCACGGGTGGGGCTGCGACGACACCCTGTCCGCCGGCCGACAAAAAGCCGAGCCCTGACAACAGGACGACCAACAAGCTTAGACGTGCGGCAAATCGAACGTGGGACGAGAACCCGCGATCGGGCTGCACGTAAAACGGTCGTATTACGATCGTTTGATCGAACACGGAAAAACCATCGGGTAGGAAAGGCGGGACCGGAACGGGAAGCCATCAACGGGGGGCTGCCGAACACGACGCAGGCGAAGTGTTCCAATTCCGGGGAGTGGAGGGACAGTTGATTGTAGGAATTTGGCCACCCATTTCCAGAGAAATCGGGACGACTGCGCGAATTTGGCGGGGAGAACCGAAGCCGCGCCGTTCAAGCAGCAAAGTTTGCCGCACCCAAACGGCTGATGGCGCGCGGGTTATCAGCCGATTTGGGCCAGCGTCGACTGTATCCCGGAGGGATTTCAGCGAGTAGCCGGAGGTCAGCGCAGCGCTTAGGTTTGACCACATCTTTTTACAATCTTCATTGCGTCAACGCCGCAGAGCATCGCTTGGAGGTCGTTCCAGCCTCGCCAAATCGTTTGCCATCCCGGTGGGTGATCGGATTTGCGGTTCTGATGACCGCCGAGTCTCGCCAGTGCATAGAAGAAATCGTGAATTGACCAGTCGGGTTTGATTTGGCCATGTCGCCAAGCGCTCAGCACACTCACGTAGTCGCTGCAGATAACTTCGGTCGCTTTGCGTTTCTTTGCGTCCCAACGACGACTGGCATCACGCATTTGCAGCAGAGTCAACGCCACCACTGAAATCAAAGCGATCGCTGGCTGCAAACGTTCTTCGCTAGTGAATTGCGGGCTCTCAATGCTACATCCTGTTTTCATCCCTTTGTGATACTCTTCAATGATCCAGCGACATTCGTACCAACCGACAACCTGATAGGCATCTTCAAAATCAAGTACGGGTTGGTTTGTAATCAAAAACCATTCCAGACGCTCTTCTCCGGCGGGCGGATCTTCTTCCCAGACTCGAACAACCCAGACGGCAAGCGGATCGTTGCCGTGTTCTCCTAGTTTCTTCGCGGGTGGTTTGATTTGAACCGGGGCAAATGAGACAGCCATCTTCGCCTCACGAGCCCGTCGATTGGCTGATTTCTTTTTGCCTTTGCGAACCCGTACTTTCTTGTCGACTTTGCTCGTTACCGATAACGTCCAGTGTCCTGCTGGCGGAAGGCTGGCAGCATAGTTGCGAAGGTAACAGGCTTGATCGCTACTGCCTTGATCGCCATGTCCAGGAATGATCGCCCGATTATGAGAGGCACGAATGACGAACCTACGGCCGCTGGCCAATTCATGTTCGAGGAACTCGAACGTGTCAGCTCCTCGATCACAAACATCAACGAGTTTCTCGCTGTTAGCCAGTGGATCGGCACCGCGCAACCACAATCGACTCTCTCGTGATTCACGCTTGCGTTTCTGAGCGGTCAGTTCGTCTTTGGGAGCATCCTCCCGATGGTGCAAAACCTGATTGCACAATCCAATTACTTGCCGTGTTTTCGGGTTCACGGCCAAGCTGTTTTGCGCGATGTACCCACGGCGATTGCCGTTGCCAATTTGGCCCATGTCATCGGAAAGTGACTTGTGATTGGTAAAATCCAGCTCGGTGGCATCATGAAGAATCAGGACTGGGCCTCTGATTTGCTTGATCTTGTGCCAGGTTGCCTCACGATGAGATGCGAGAATTGCCTCATGCGTCACCTGGTCACGGTCCATCAACCGGTAGAAAGCCCTGAGGTCTTTGGGGCTATTGAATTTCTGTGGCAATGTTCCACTTGGTCGTCGAGCCATTGAGTCAGCAAGTTGTACGAGACGATTTGTTCTACGTTTGTCGCCGAGTTGAGCGTTGGCAAAGTTGACTTGTCCAAATGTTTGCAGGGGCAAAACCATGGGGGGCCTTCCGTGATACGAGTGCTGGTAGCCATTCCGTCACCAGCAACCATCTCAACCCGCCGTCGCGAATCAATCGCAGCGTGTGTTCCACGCCACGGTTCCCACAGGGAAAAAACTCCAGGCATCGCCAAATTACCAGATCAACCTTACCAAGCTTGACTCATTTACAAAGATCAACAATTGGTTTCACAGCCGCGCCAACTCGACACATCCGCCGGCAAACAAAAAGATGTGGTCAAACCTAAGGCGCAGCGCCACCTCCGGAGAGCCGATCGTGGGATACCCACCGACCCCGGACGGGGTCGCAGCGAATCAATCCGCCGGCTGTGTCGCAGACCGCCATTGCGAACGAGTTGATTGGGATGCTTTTCCGCTTGCGCCGGCCCGGTCCGAGGGCCCGTTCGCCCTTTGCTTCGACACCCTCCGGGGTCGCGTCATGCGGCTCACCGGAGATCCGGAGGTGTCGCTGCGCTCACCTCCGGCTACCAGCTTTGACCCCGTTGGGGTCATGCAATATACGACGCACGAAAGGGGGCAGTGGATTTAGGCTCGCGCCCCAGCGCCAAAAAATGCTTTGCGGCGTTGCCTGACGGGAGCTGTTCACTGCCGGGGCAGGTCCAGATGCTGGGCCAGATCCAAGAATTTCGAGGGCAATTTCTTGGGGCGGCCGTCGGGGCCCACGCAGGCGATCGTCGAGTCGGCCGAGGCGATCAGCGTCTGGTCCCGAAAGACGTCGTAATGGTGGCGCAAGCGGACCTTGCGAATCTCGGTCACCACGACGTCCAGACGCAGCCAGTCGTCGAACTCGGCCGCGGCGTGGTATTGGACATTCATTTCGGTGACCACCAGCAGTCGTCCGGAATCTTCGACATCTTTGTAACGCACCCCTCCGGCGCGAAGCATTTCGACGCGGGCGTCTTCAAAGAAGTTCAGGTAATTGGAATGGTGCACGCGTCGCTGGCCATCGGTCTGGTGGTAGGCGACACGAAACTCATGGGAGTAGTGAAGGAGGGTGTCTGCGGGCATCCTGGCGTCTTGTCCAAATCTAGTTTTCGGGCCACCGAGCCATCGTCTGGCGGGGGTCTCGTGGCATCTTATACCCGATCGCCCCCAACCGCCCCACTGGCCGCGGCGCGAGGTACAATCGGCAGGCGATCTTCTCCATCTCTATCTCTTTTTTCCCGCCTCGCCCCACCGACATTCAGCATCATGAACCGAACCCCGCTGCTTACGTTTTCGCTTGCGTTTGTTCTCGCCATTCCCGCCTGGTCCGCCGATCCCGTTCGGATGGGATGCGGCGACATGACCTTTGACACAGTGCCCGGTTGGGGACTGCGGGCCGACGGGAACTCGCCGCTGGGGCCGACCCATGGCGGCGTCGTCGTCGACCGAGAAGGAAACATCTACACCAGCGCCCAAGCCGGCGTGTTCGTGTTTTCCCCCGAAGGTGCCGTGATTCACACCTACTTGGGGCCGGAGTACGCGAACATTCACGACATGGAAATCCGTCAGGAGGACGGCGAAGAGTACATTTATGGGGCGCGGAACAAGGACGCCGAGGGGATCAAGTTTCGTGTTCGCGGCGGCGACATCGTCCTCAAACTGCCGTTCCCGCAAGAGTCGGGGCTGGACCTGAAAAAGTTCAGCCCGACCGCGATCACCGTGGCCGCCAACGGAGACATCTATCTATCGGACGGTTACGCCAGCAACAACATCTTCGTGTTCGACAAGACAGGAACGTATTTGCGGCACTTTGGCACTAAAGGCAACGGGCTGAAAGAGTTCAATACCGCCCACGGCATGACCCTGGACACACGCTACGAACCCAACCGCCTGCTGATCTGTGATCGCAATCACCAGCCCAAGGGCCGCTTGTTGCACTATGACTTGGACGGAACCTTCATCGAAGAAGTCATCACCGGGTTGGGGATGCCGACGTCGGTAGCGATCCAAGGTGACTATGTCTCGGTGCCGGATCTGCACGGACGATTGGTGATCCTGAACAAGACCAACACGATCATTGCCGTGCTGGGCAACAACCCCGATCCGGCCAAGGGGCGCAGTTTTAACATCCCCCAGTCCGAATGGGTCGAAGGCGTCTTCAGCGGGACGCACGGTTCCTATTGGGACAAGGACGGAAACCTGTACGTCCAGGATTGGAACGTTTCCGGTCGGTTGATGAAGCTGGTCCGGGTCCGGAAGTAGTCCTGCCCCGCCGCTGGGGACGGGCTGAAGCCGCGGGGAAATCGCCGAATTGACCTGCGAGACGGGAAAAGCGTACACTACGCCGATGGCAACGCGAACGTAGGCTGCATTCACGACGAGGCTGTGATGGAATCTGACGACGGAAGTGGTGCGGCAACCAAATTCGATACGATGCGGGGCCGCAATTATCCGGCACTCCGCCAATTCACCATCTTCTTGGAAAATCGCGTCGGACAACTCTTGGAAGTGGTCCGGCGATTCGAAGGGACGGGAATCCGCATCTGTGCGTTGTCGATCAACGACGCCGCCGAATGTGCGTTCGTCAGATTCCTCGTCAATGACGCCGACCGCGGTCGAGAAATCCTCGAACGAAGCGGGTTGGCGTTGATTGAAACCGATTTAATCGGCGTCCAGCTCCCCGAAGGGCCTCAACCGCTGCTCCGCGTCTGCACCGCGTTGCTGCAGGCCGAGCTGAACATCATCCAAACGTATCCACTGATCGTCCGACCGCTCGGCAAGCCGGCAGTGGCGATCATGGTGGAAAACATCGAAATGGCGATGGAGACATTGATCGAGAAAGGATTCACGATCATCACCGAAGGTGACTTGGACGACAATCCGACCATCGATCAATAGCGAACTGCACAGCCAATCGCCGATCGCACTGGCGCGATCGCAAACGCTGCTGTGGCAGTCGGGGTGACCGGGAGCCTAATCGCGTGGCGGTTTGACGTCTTTGGTCGCGGCGGCACTTGTCTGTGACGAGCGTCGATTTTCACGTTGGATCGCGTCGTAGACTTCTTGTCGGTGAACCGGGATCGACTGTGGGGCTTCGATACCTAAGCGAACTTTATCGCCGCGGATATCGACAATCGTGACAACGACATCGTCGCCAATCATGATGCTTTCGTCGCGGTGTCGGGATAGGACCAGCATATTGGCCTCGACATCATTGAATTCTAAAGGAAACAGAAGGAGGTTACATCAACGATTAAACCACCCGAGTCGGCAGGCTCCCCGACGCGATCGAATCGCGGTGGAGAAAGGTTTCCATGGACTGGAACGGGTGATTCAAGATCAGCAGACCCCGTCGCGTCCTGCGTACGTGCCTCCTGACAACCTGTTCATCGGCGCAGCGGTCCCGGCATTTGACAACGTTCTGCGGAAGTCGGCGCATGCCGGTCATGCCGATTCATCGCGCCTGCCGGGTTGGAACGAAATTCCCAATGTGATGGGCGTTCGTCGGCCCCGCGAGACCCTCAAAATCCGCCGACGGTCGGTCAGGATCGACAACGACGGCGGCGTTGCGCGGCGAGATGGCGTCACACAGCGAGATGGCGTCACACAGCGAGATGGCGTTACGCCGCGCGATTGATCTGCCCGATCAGGCTCGACGACGTTGCCGCCGCAACCGCATCGGCCGCCGTGGACGGGGCGTCGGTCAACGGCACCACCAGACTTTCCGACTGCAACGACGAGACGCCTTGCTGCAACGGATAGTCGTTGTCTGTGATCACCTGACAACCCAGCCGTCGGCTGAGATTCAACAGAATGGGCGAGCGTAGATTCGTCGTCAGCTTTCCACTGTGCCCCGAAACCGTCGTCAAGACGTACAGCTCTGTGCCCGGTCGCATGTGCAATCCGGCCAGTTCCCGACGTGAAACCTGAACGCGATAGTCCGGAAAGAACGCCCGGGGGCTGATCAGCGGTAGTGCCCGATCCCCACGTGATGCCGATTGCAACCACGCCACGGCCGGATTCTCCGAATCAGGAAGCAGCGCCCAATCGCGCAGCGTTTCCATCCCGATCAGTCCTGCGGGAAAAAGAAGGAGCTGGTCTTGATCGACAGTAATGTTGCCAAAACGCTGAGTTTCGATCCGCATCGGAATGGCTCGGTGGCGCTAGAGAGATTGGGTGTGCCTACACTATCGTTATCGGCGGAGTCCCTTTCGAAATCGACAAAATCAGACAAGAACTCCAAATCGGTGCCAGCCGGGCACCAAAGCCAAGGTTTTCCCGCAGAGTGTTTCATGATCCTCATCGGCACGATGAACCTGACGCGGACACGCGAGACGGGGCAGTTCTACTGCCCCACGTGTCGCTGCGCCCAAGAGTATCGTTTGCGGTCCCGGCGGCCGTTTTTGACGCTGTACTTCATTCCCGTCGTTCCGATCGGTGCCGCCGAATGGTTTGTCGATTGCCGCGGCTGTCGCGACAAGTGGGATCCGACCGTGCTGCAGATGGACCAGCGTGAACACGAACAGGTTCAGGCCGAACAGTTCCAACGCGAAGCACTCCGCAGCGCCGTGCTCGTCGTCTTGGCCGACGACCAGATCAGCGACACCGAGGTCAACGTGCTTCAGCAGATCGCCCAACAACTGCTCGGCCGGATGGTCGACCGAGAGGAATTGGGTGAACTGTGCTCGATCGCACAGCAGAACAAAATTCGCGCGGCCAACTACGTGATGACGGTTTCCCGACGTTGGAGCGAAACGCAAAAGTCCGAGGCGCTTCAGGCGATGTTCTTGGCCGCGACCGCAGAAGGTAAGATGGACGGGGCACAACTTCAGGTCATGACCCAGATGCGCGACATCCTGGAATTGACCGAACAAGAATACCAATCGGCGATCGAAGCCGCTTTACAAAGAGAACTGGTTGAATGAACGCTCTCGTTTCTCCGCGGATCACCCGCGGCACCGGCCACCGGAGGTCTTTGATTCACGCCGTGGTGGCCACGACCCTGCTGTCGTGCCTGGGGTGTCCGGCATCGAAACGAAACGATCTCGATTACTCCTATGACGTTGAACAGTACGTCGTGCTGCCCGATCTGGAACAGATCGATGGTCAACCGCTGGTTCAATTTGAAAGTGTGTTTTGGGAGCCCGATGACACCACGTCGCTGCGAAAACTGATTGTCGAGGACCAGATCGCGGCGGGACGCAGTGTGCTGGAAATCGGTACCGGCACCGGCTTGTTGTCGCTGTTGTGCCTGGCCAACGGAGCCCAGAAGGTGGTGGCGACCGACATCAACCCGGCGGCAGTCGCCAACGCCCGCTACAATGTGGCGATGCATCAATTGGACGAATCGTTCGACGTCCGCCAGGTTTCGCCGGCGGATCCGAGTGCCTTTGCGGTCCTGGAACCGGACGAACGGTTTGATTTAATCGTGTCCAATCCGCCGTGGGAGGACGGTAAGGTCGCTGCACCGTCCGATCATGCCTTTTACGACCCCGATTTCGCACTGATGGATTCGCTGCTGGCCGGGTTGCCAAAGCATCTCAACCCGGGCGGACGTTGTCTTTTGGCATACGGGCATGCTCCCGCAATCACGCGTCTGTTATCCGAGGCTGATGCGTTAGGATACCAAACCAAGGTGCTCGATGACCGAGATGTCGATCAGTTGCCGCTGAATTTTCTACCGGGCATGTTGATCGAAGTGCGTTTGGGGCGTAATCAAATCCCCAAAGTTGACGCTAGCAGTGGCGATCCACCTGCAACGGATCCCCGTTAGCGGGTTGCCGCAAAAAGCTTGCGATCAACGGCTCACAGCCATTACCATGGTGTGAGCGGCGGATCAAAAGTGTTGTCATTTGTTGTCCGTGAACACTCTCGCAAGAGGGTGACCGCTTTCTTCGAACGTAACGCGAGTCGGAATCGCCCATGATCCACTACACCTGTGATCGCTGCAAACGCACGATCGATCCGGAAACGGAACCAAGGTTTGTCGTCGAGATCGATGTTCGTATGGCCAATGTGGTTGAGCCAAACAGTGACCAGGGAGACGACCTGGATCAACTCGCTGAACTGCACGATCAGTTGCAGCGAGAACTCAATGCCGAAATCGGCATGTGTCTGCACGACACGCTCGACGAAATCGACGACGTCCTGTGCGGAAGGGATCTCGACGATGGTCCCGAGCAATATGACCTTTGCGAACAATGCTACGAAGCATTCGCCAGCAACCCGCTCGGTCGCGAAACCACCGTCGGCTACGGCTTCAGCAACAACTGAAGCAATCTTAGGACAACGCCGGCATCCATCCATTGTTGTAGTGGAACAGCACGTAAACAATCGCGCCGGCGACCTGCAACAACATGATCAATCCACCGATCTTCAAGAACGTTCCCCAGCCGACGTGCACACCGGCTTCTTTCTTGAGTGCGTAGATCGCGATCACGCAGGAGATCGATCCGATCGGTGTTCCGTTGCCGCCCAGGTTGCAGCAAATGATCAGGGTCCACCACAACGGTTCGATCGGCACCGTGCCATCGGCCGCGATGTCCTTGACGATCGGAATCAGCGTCGCGGCGACCGGGATGTTGTCGACGATGCTGCTGGCAACCGCCGAGAAAACGCCCAGCAGCGGAACCAATAGCGTTAACTCGTTCCCCGACAACTCGATCACTTGCTCGGCCACCCAAGCCAACGCGCCGGTTTGTTTCACACAACCGATGATGATGAACAGACCCATGAAAAACAAAATCACGGTCCAGTTCACCTTGCCGATCGCATCTTCGACACCCTTGCCCGCAAACAGCAGCGCCGCAGTCGCGCCCACCATCGCAATGAAATCCATTCCCACGCCCATCTGCTGCGCAAATACAAATCCGATCACAGTCAACGTGAGGATCGTGCCGCTGCGTAGCAGCACGCGGTTGTCTTCGACCATCGCCCAGGGATCAAACGTCTCGATCTGAGCACGCAGCGCTTCCTGTTGCTCCTCGGTTTGCTTCCATGGCAAGTCATTGCGAAAGAAAAATCGCAGTGCCGCGATCGCAATCACCAGTGAAACCACCGCGTACGGCAAGCTGACTTGCAAGAAATGGGCATATGGGATTCCCGCTGCCGTACCGATCATGATGTTCGGCAGCCCGCTGGCAAACGTGGCGATCGCGCCACTGTTGGCACAGATCGCCACACTCAGCAAGAACGGCATCGGCTTGTAATTCAGCGAGCGACAGATCACCAGCACCAACGACGAAAGGATCAACATCGCGGGAACAATCGTCAGCACCGCGACGAACACGAACGTGACCAGGCACAACGTCAGATACAGCTTGGACGCCGACCCGCCGGTGAAGCGGACAATCCACATCGACAGAAAATGAAACAGGCCACTCTTGCCGACCACATCGACCAGGATTCCGGTGCCGATGATCACGCCAAAAATATTCAGGTCTTCCTTCAGGAACTCATACAGCTTCGGGTACTCGAACAGACCCAACGCCAAACCGAGCACCACCAACACCGCCGCACCGCACAGCGCCGCGACCGTTTTGTGAAATCGCTCGATCGCAACGCCCACGTAGGTGGCGCACATGACGGCGGCAAACAGCAGCATCACGCCGGCGGAGGCGGGTTCGATCGGAGCTTCCTCCACCGAACTGGCAAGCAATGGAGAACCGGTAAACAAGGTGTCAATCAAAATCATTCGAAGACCTGCGACGCAGAAACGGATTTGATTTGCATACCGTACCACCGAACCGCCAAAACACGCTACCTGGGAACCGTGGACCAGATTGCCACCTCGCCGCCAATGCCAGCGGCAGGGCGCGAGCCCTCCGGTCTTTCACGGTCAAACCGGACGGCTCGCGCCGTTCCGCTAACTCCTGCCGTGCCAGTGCCAGCGGCAGGGCGCGAGCCCTCCGGTCGTCAGCGCCAATGCAAGCGGCTGGGCGCAAGCCCTCCGGTCTTTCACGGTCAAACCGGACGGCTCGCGCCGTTCCGCTAACTCCTGCCGTGCCAATGCCAGCGGCAGGGCCCAAGCCCTCCGGTCGTCAGCGCCCCTGCCACGCCACTCGCGAGTAGCTAAAAACACACGCCTTCGCCGATCCAGCGCCCCGTCGTTTCGCTTGGCCGCGACCCGGCACCGCCGCTACAATCAATTCCGTCCCCGCAAACCGGCAACCGTTCCCGCAGAGCACGTCTCGATGCGCACCGCACCACGCTACATCCCCCACTACACGCTGGAAGACTACGCCCGCTGGGAAGGCGACTGGGAGCTGATCGACGGCGTCGCCATCTCGATGGGGCCGTCACCGTTCGGCCCGCACCAGCGCGTCATCTCCCGGTTGTCATTCCAAATTCAATCTCAGATCCGGGAGCATGAGTGTCCGTGCGAGGTGTACACCAATCTGGACTGGATCATCGGCGACGACACCGTGATCCGCCCGGACCTGATGGTCATTTGTGGCGACCAGCCTGAAAAACACCTCCAGCGGCCACCGGAGCTCGTCGTGGAGGTGCTCTCGGACTCCACCCGTGGCCGAGACCTGACGGCAAAACGCACGCTGTGCCGTGAGAACGATGTCCCGCATTATCTGATCATCGACCCGGCCGAAAAAACGATCGAGCACGTGACGGCCGCCGGCAGCGATCACCCGCCGCTCGACACCACACTCCACCTCACGCTCGCCACCGCGAACTGCACCATGACAATCGATCCCCAGTCCCTCTTCGACTGAAGCCACTTCGCCCCCATCCTTCCATCTGGCATTACCCTGCCTCGCATCATTCTGCCCCGTATCATTCTGCCTCATCTCCCTACGACGTGACACACCCACGTAGGTGTCAAGCGGTGCTATGCATCGTCATCATCGTCAGCGTTCAGCTCGTCCAGCGAAAGGAGAAAGACATCCGCCCAGCCGGATTCCCGGATCAACCGCTGGGCAGGAATCCCCGTATAGGGAACACGAATGACCGAACGGATTGCCTCGGACGTGTGATCATGGGATCGTGAGATCACTGCGGCACGAAGGGACTGGCCCATTTCACTCCGATGGCGTTTCATCTCTGGCCCAAGCCCGAGTGCTTCGAGGTATGGCATCCAGCGATTGTCCAGCATCGGAGTCGGTTTTCGCAGTTCGCCCCTGGCGTATTGGCGGACTCGATACAGTTCGCGTTTGATCTGCCAGACTCCGCGGTGCGGCATCCAAGCGGCGATCAATTGGGCACAAAAGTACGCCAGGATGCTGACGGCCGATCCGATCCAGGCTTGGGCGGCATACGGTCGATTGACAGCCAGATGCATCGCCGCATAGACGGTCGCCAGCACGATCAGATGCAGCAACAGACCGCGTCGAGCGACTCCGACGTGCCACCATCGTTTCGGCCACCCCAGTGTCAGCATCAGTGCCAGGAAGTTGACGACGACCACCACGATCAACTCGTCATCGCGTTGCAGACCGTTCAGTTGCAGAGAACCGCCCCATAACCCAATCGCGATTGGCACAAGCGCGATCCGCGGAAGACGCGAGGCGTCTTGGTTGGACGTCGATTCCGCGATCAAATTCCGCCAGTGTTGATTGAGATCGACTCCCGATGCACTCGCTCGGTTTCGAATGGCTTCACTGGTCGTCGTGTCGTCTTCACCAAACACCCACTTGGCGAATTCTTGTTCGACCCGTGGCAGCGACGCGAGTGGGACGAGTAGACGCAACTGCAGTTCGTCGGTCTCTTTCCCTTCGTGATTCAGCACCGGTTCGATCGAAAGCTTTCCTTCGCTCTCCAGCCGCGCTAACAGATCTTGCAATGAGAATGGCGGTGATGATTGGAAATAGGTCTGAACCTCTTCGGGAGTGAGCGGGCGAAGCCGCTCGGCGACGGCGGAGGCATCGAACCGTTTGCCCGCTGTCAATGCTTCCAAGATCAGGCACACCACAAAGAGAACGGGGCCCACGATCAGAACGGCCGCCACCGATTTCAGACGCGTTTCATGTTGCGGTGCGTTGGTCGCCGCAGGTCGTCCGGCGGGCAGATACTCAAACAGTCGTCGGACACGGTATTCGATCTCGGGGGTCACGCGCGCCAGTTCCGCCGTCGAATCCACCTCGCGCCATGCCGTATCGAAGCGAAGGTTGTAGTTCAGCTCGAACCCCGTATCGCGATTCTCGTCGCGTTCGGGAAACAGGACGGAGTGATCCAGGCGATACCGACGATCGGGAGCCGGCCAGGCCGCTTTGGCGTCGTCGACGATGGACTTCCATCGACGCCACGGGCTGCCATATCCATCTTCCGGCGTCAGCGGATCCCAGCCCGCCCCCAGTCCCCAAGCCGGACTGACCGCATGGACCAGTTCGTAATCCAGACGATAGCGAAGCTCGGTCTGCCCGATGACCTCGGGATAGCGAAAGTAGATGTGGCCGCGTGGATAGTACCGAAACTGATCGGGGCCATCGACTTCGCGATTCGCCGGCCCCCGATCGAGGAGCGGCGTCTGCGTCCCATCCGTACTGACTCGCGTGATTTTGAGAGACGCGATCGACTGATCCACGCCCAACCCGAAGGACCGAAAACCACTTTCATGGCCTTGGTCGATGCGGCGGTCATGCGTTTCGGTGACCTGGAAACGGCCATCGTTCGTCAGATGGGCGTCGACGGTGATGCGTGTCAATTCGGCCGTCGCCGTGCTCCGCAAGACCGACGAAACGACAAGCATCCAGCTGAACGTGACGATCCAACCTCGCGGCCGATGGGCCCAAACCCCGACTTCGAAAGTCATCGGTTCCGACGCACGATTTGCGTCCTTAAGCTGAAGCCTTCCTGACGGTTGACGGCGGATCGATGGGAGTGCCAAGAGGTTCAGATTGAGCAAATCATACGGCTCTGGCGGATTGGAAAGAAGCGTCCATTTTCCGTAATCGTCTAGAAATCCGGACTCGCATGTGTTGACCCAAACGGCTCCTGACCTTTTTTCGACCTTGGGGAAGGCACTTGTGAATGAACCGTTGGTGTCTAGGCTTTAGCCGATCCTCGCCCGGTCGTTCGAGCGCCGAAGGCGTCGTGGAAGAGCGCCTGAAGGCTGGACACCAACGGTTCGGACGCCACAGCCGTGACAGCCGGGGAGCCTGTCGGTGATTCGCAGAGGGCTATGGCCGAACAGACAAGCTGTCGGTTGATGGTTTACCGAGCGTCTCGTTCCCGGCTTACGTCGCTGTCGCTCGTCGCGGTCACTTCCGCCCTTCTTGATAACGAACTCGGCATCCTGCCTCGTCTGTTCTTATCGGGCTCCGCCCTCGGCGTCGGTGTTGCTCGCTCGCGCTCGGGGCTACCCTCATCCTTCGGTCGCTGTCACCACCTCCGTCAACCGCCGGCTCCGCTCGGTCGATCCCTCCCTCACTCCGGTCGCCGAACGATGGCCCGCTCACGTTTTCCAACTTCCAACTTCTTCTCTTTCAACTTGGAACCTGGAACTTGAAACCTGAAACTGTGCTCTCGCTTCCTGCCATCGTTCTCCGACTGACATCCTGTCCCCGACGGGTTTCAATCGACGGGCATCCTACCCGCCGTGCCTACGGCGTTCTTTCGTGATTGAAGGTGTGCGGTCTCGCGTCGTGCCGAAGACATCGGCGGTCGTCGTGACCGCCATGCGAAGTGAAGCTGGCGGGCTATCCGGTTGCGGCGGAAGTCAGCTCGGCCGTGCGGTCAAGACAATCGTCCGCCGCCAGAAAGGGAAGCAACGTCAATCGCCGCGTCTTAGGGGGCTGATTCCTCGGTCGGTTCATCTAAGAGGCCTGACCCCTTAGATTCGTGTCGGCGCTACCCTCATCCTTCGGTCGCTGTCACCACCTCCGTCGACCGCCGGCTCCGCTCGGTCGATCCCTCCCTCACTCCGGTCGCCGAACGATGGCACGCTACCTCACTCCACGACCATCATCACTCCCACTCTCCTTGTCTCCCCCTCTCCGTGTCTCCCTCTCTTGCCTCCCGCTCCCTGCCATCGTTCTCCGACGGACATCCTGTCCCCGACGGGTTTCAATCGACGGGCATCCTGCCCGCCGTGCCTACGGCGTTTTTTTACGCGTGAAGATGCATGGTCCGGCATCGTGCCGAAGACAGGGGCGGTCATCGTGACCGCCAGCGCGAACAGCAAGGTCTTGCAGCCATTGATTGCGGCGGAACGAGACTCGGTCCTGTGTTGGCATCAATCGTCCGCCGCCAGAAAAGCAAACGCCACCTCGCGGCGGCGTTGTGCGATCGTCAATCGCTTGACTTACGCGGAAAAGAGTCCTGACACGAATGGCACGGGCATAAGCCTAAGCTGCTGTGGCGTAACGGTTTCGGTTCGGGTTGCGTCTCGTTTTCATGAGCTTGTAGTTTTTCTGCCTGCGTTTGAGTTCCCGTTTTTCTTGGCGACCTGGTCGATTGCCGACAACCAGTTCGGAGATCGTTTCGAGCAGGTTGTCGAATTGTTCGCCCGGGCTTCCGCAGCGGAGTCGGAGAAATGCTGCAAGCTCTTCAATCGCCTGCATCGCGCCGGTAAAGCTCAGCCTTGTCGGACATCGCCCGAACTTCAACGCAGATGCCATGATCGCAGCGCGGACTAGATTGAATCCAATCATGTGGCAGTGGATTTCCTTGCGAACCATTTGCGGGCTCTTGCATCGCAAGTGCTCCATCTGCATTTGAGTTTTCAGGCTTCGGATGTGAAGCTCCACCTGCCATCTCTTGCGAAACAGTTCGGCCAAATCTTCCGCGGCATAGATTTCGGCATCCACCAACGTCGTGGCCAGGGTAATTTCCCTGGTTCGAAAACCTCGCTGCTCAACCTTGTACTTCAGGTGACGGACAATGACCAAACAAGGATACTGATCGTATTCTTTCTTGCTCATCCACTTGGGACGTGGCGGTTTGCGGTAGGCGACTAACTGATCCAGGTAGCCAAGTTTGAGCCCACGGCGAAAATCGATTTTGCGAAGTTGGTGCGCCCTGGCCACCAAGTCGATACCTCGCATCGGCCCCATGGCAAGCAACCAGAAGTTTGCGTAGTAGCGGTCAGCCAGCAAGATTCGCCCCGGTAAAATGCAGTCCAAAAACGTCCGCAGTAGCGCTGTCTCACCAGTCTGTTTACCTCGGTACGGCCCCACTGCCGTGCGTTGAATTGCACCTGTCGCAAGGGAAAACAAGCCAATCATCCTGGCGATCGGAAAACCGCAGCCAGGCTTTTGACTTTTCATTTGGGGGTATTCTTCTTGGTTCTCGTCGGTGTCAGCCATCGTCAAGGTCCAGCCATCAACCATTTCGACAATCCGGTCTTGAAACAGCCAAGCTTGGTCGGTCGCCTCTTCGCAACGTTTCGCGGTCCATGCAAGCAGCCTTTCGAAGAGTTGCTCAGGAAGCCTGCCGCGTGCCTTGCAATACGATGTTGTTTCGCTGCTGACGCGAAGCAACCCCTTCGCGACGCGGTACACATTGAAGCGGGTGACGGCCTGTTGGCAACTGTGGTCTGCCGAAAGGACCTGTGAAATGAACAACCAAACGGTGATCATCGGGTTGTAGGGGCAATCGCGGTATTTGTGCTTCAGTTCAGCGCAAACCCTTGCCACCTCAACCTGAGGCAGAAGGAGGTCCAAAACGAGTGATGAGGCTTTTCGCAATTTGCTTTGAACTTCGAAGCCTGCATCGGTAGACTGATCGTTCACGGTGAGCCCTCCAGTGAAGTGATGTGCTTGATAACTCCATTGCACCGGAGGCTCGCTGTGTTTTCAATTCATTTACGGCACGCAAAGTGCGATTGCGATTTGATATCACTGCCCGTTGTGCTAGCACGAACGCAATCGCACCACATCTAGTTGATTCCACTTATGCCCGTGCCATTCAGTCCTGACACCTTTGTTTGGTCCACCTTTGTTTGGTCCGATGCGCATGGTCGGCATCCCGCCGAAGAACAGGCGGGCATCGTGCCCGCCAACAGAACAGGCCGCCTCGCGGCGGCCTGTTGAACGTCGTTTCACTCCGGTTCATCGGGTGGCTTCTCCGAAACTACCTCCATCGCGTTTGATCGCTCCAAAGGCGCATTAAGCACATCGTTCGCTATCTTTGTAAACCCATTCGCCCGTTGGCTTCTGTAAACATATCCATCGAATGAAAACGTTGGCGGCTCCTGGTCGGTAGCGACTCGTATTTCCGCCCAGCGTCCAGCGACAAAAAACTTACCTATGTACTGTGGATTCTCAATTCGACCTGGACCGGTGCGCTCATAAGGAATAAGAGAATTAAAGAGTCCTACTATCTCGTCAGGTGCCGACGTTGAAACGCCATGACCTGTTGCAGTTTGTAAGAGCTCGGCGTGTTGAATCCGAGAATTGACTAGGACGTCAAGCTGTGAGACGTTGGAATAGCATCCCCCTGCGAACACTACCGGAAGCAGGATCGCTGTCAGCTTAATCACAGCAAGTTCCCAGCTTGTAGTTCTCGCTAAACGATTCAGAATGCTGCCCAAAAATGTTAAACGCTACGGCACCAAAACGTTCAGTCAACGGGTTTTTCTCCCAACATCTTCCATTGCAATTCATGTATCCGACCGAATTCCCATCGGCTTCATAACGTGCCCGGCAGCGCTCCTGGCACTTCCTTAGTTTGATCGGGTCGTGTTCGTGATACTCTCCGCCAATGTCGAAAGGATTAGCAAATCTATCTGAGTAGTTAACATTCACCGTGCAAGACAAAGAGATTGATTCAACCGTTCCATCTTTGCAGCAACTTTTCGTTGCCGAACAAGTCCAACTTACATCAGCGGTACCTGTATTAAGAATGTGCTTGTCCCGGAAGAACGCCCATAAACTGCCTTTCGGTACGTTCAGTCCAAAACCATTCATTCTTTGGTGACCGTGTGTCTGGACAGTTTTTCCACAAGTAGCTGCACTGAACGCAGAACCCCTTGCCATGCCTCGCAATGCTCCCATTGCGTTGGACGACCCGTTTATGAAGTCCTGCATGTCTTCGGGATCAACTGAATACGGCCTACCTCCGCCGAAGTAATAGTGCCATGCAAACTGTGGAAAATCCCACAGGTCTGGGATGCTGATGTCGGGCAACACAGTGCCGCCGCCCGGCCAAAACATTGACAGCCCACCTGGGTCAATACGACCGGTCGGATTAGCAGCCACGTACTGATACTGCATAGGCCCATCCATGTACCCAATAGGATCTCTGGAGCAGAACCGTCCAGCGATCGCGTCGTACATGCGGACGCGATAGTGGTAGAGATCAAGGACGTCGTCGTACTCGCGGCCGGTGTAGGTATACCGGTTGCCTTCAGCTGTCGCTGCACGTGCAACACCTGCGCCATCGAACACCGACGGATTGCCATAGGCATCGTAAGCGTACCTCTCCTTGATCGTTCCGCTCGAATCGGTCAGTGCGGTGACACTGTACTGTTGGCCGCGGACGTAGCGAACCGCGAACTTGTTAGATGATTCGTCGCTTTCAGTGCGTGATTTGCCGGGCGAGCAGGTTGGTTGACGAAGCGTTTTGCAGCTACGGATTTGTTTTGAATCGGCGCACGACTTAACGCCTCCCGCGCGGTGGCGCGCGAGACGGCGTTGAAGGGTTCGACGACGGCATGATGGCTTGCAGAGCATCCCGCTATTGTAACTGATGGACAGGCTATTCGGTGTCGCTTTGCGGTGGTCGGTCCTTGGCTCCTGGATGGGTTTTGTCGTGGACTTCGCGGAGTCGTTTGATCGACACGTGGGTGTAGATCTGCGTCGTGTTGAGTTGCTCGTGTCCCAAGAGCGTTTGGATCGAGCGCAGGTCCGCGCCGCCTTCGAGCATCAACGTCGCCGCCGTGTGGCGGAGCATGTGGCAACTGCCGGGCTTCGTGATGCCCGCCGCAGTCAAGTAGCTTCTGACGAGTTGGCTGAGCGTGACCGGATGGAACGCGTTGCCGCGGGACGTTAGGAAGATGACTTGCGTGTCTTCATCGAGTAGCGCGGGGCGACCGTCGTGAAGATATTTGATCAGCCATCCGAGCGCTCGCTTGCCGGTCGGCACCACGCGATCCTTGCGGCCTTTGCCTTGACGGATCATGGCAAGGCCGGACTCGTGGTTGATGTCGTCGAGCTTCAGTGCGATCAGCTCGGCGCGGCGCATTCCGGTGGCATAAAAGAGTTCCAACAGCGCGCGGTCACGAAGGCCGGTTGGCGTTGTGAGATCCACTAAACTGAGTAGCGTTTCGATTTCGTCGATCGTCAGGTGCGATGATGGAAGACGCTGTTCTTCCTTGGGGAGTTCGATGCCGGTTGATGGAGCGCTGTCGATCCAGCCTTGTTCACTCAGCCATGCGAGCCAGTGACCAACCGTTGAGAGGTAGCTTGCTTGCGTACAGAACTTCAGCGGCTTGCCGGTGCGTTCGTTGCGGGAGTGGTAGAGCCAACGGCGATAGGCTGCGAGTGACTCGGGCGTGATCTCGGTGACGGACTCGATGCCGCGTTCGCTTGACCAGGTGATGAACTTGTTCAAGACGTAGTCGCGCCGCGAGATGGTCGTGGCCGACCAGTTGTTCATCTTGAGGTGATTGAAGTAACGAGACAGTAGGACGGTGGGAGTAGGAACGTTTGACATGGATTTACATCCTGGGGTTGTGATCGGCGCGCTCCGGTAGCCGGGCCTGCTCGATCGGGGTGAAAACGGCCGGGTGAACGCCACTCGGCCGAAGAAGACGGCATCACTGATCACGGCGATGCAGCTATGGCAAGGCTTTCAATGAGGGGGCCTTGCGAGGTTTTGACGCCAGGTTTGCCGCCAGAGCGGTTAGGTCGTTGCGTCGCAACGACTTATTGGATGTGCGAGGTGGGGTGAAGCGACCGCAGAGCGGCGACAGAGCCGGGGTTGAGCTTGCTTGCTCAGGGGGTTGAGGTTTCGACCAAGGGGGTCGAGGTTTTGGTTGTAGTTGCAGGTGTCTTGAGTTTCGCCGGATCGATCAGCCCCATCAGGAACGGTTGGCCTTCGCGTCCCTCCCCACCGTAAAGCAGTTCGTAGACGTAGCGTTGGCCGTTGCGACCACGGTGAACGAGCACGTATTCCAGATCGACAAGCCGACCAAGATGCTTTTGGATTTGCGAATCGCTCCAGTGGATCGCTTCCCTGACATCGCGGCGGGTGAACCGGAATGCGTCCCGCGGAAGCCCGATCGATCGTGAGTTCGAGTCGACGAAGTCATGCAGTCTGCCGAGCAGGTTTCGCGTCTGCGGCGCGAGTTCATCCAGACTGCGTCCGAGGACTTCACCCGCGATGCCGTTGGCGATTGCGATATCACCGGGCTCGACGTTGATGAACTCGGTCGAGATGTCGCCTTGTTGTGCCGAATGAATCGTCCGCAGGTGCTGGTGCAGGAACGCGATGGTGTTGATCAGCGTCAGATACTTGATGTGATCGCGCCGCATGCGTGTTTTGTGATTGGGGAACGTCAGCTGCGTCGCGAACGGGTTGAAAACCTCGACGGGACGCAGCAACCGCTGAGCGTTTTGATGAAGGCGTTTCAACTGACCGGCAAGGTAGCCATGTTCGGTGAAGTCATGCGTGAACGATTCACGTTGCTTCGACTGGATTGCATCAGTCTGTGATTTGGATTCATCTACGGTCAAGATCAAGCAACGATTGATCAGTTCTTCATCGATGTCGAGCGCGGTTGTGGTGAGGAAGATTTGCGTAGGGCCTTCGACGTGGTGTTCTTGGGTTTGGCTACGACCGTCTTCGCCGCGGCCGACCGTGGCGTGACGCAGCTCGCCTTCGCTTTGCAGTAGTTTCAATGCATAGCTTGCTTGGCGGATGCCTTCGTCTTCGGCGATCGCCAGGATCTTGTGACGGATTGAGTCGCTGTCGAGGTAGAACAACGACTGGCCGGTCATGCCACTGAAGCGGTTGACATCCTCGGATGGCATCATCGAGAGGACTGCGTCCATCAGAGATGTCTTGCCGGCCGACGATGATGATTGAATGACAATGGCGAGCGGCTTGGCAAGCTTGCGACTGGTTGCGGCCAGGTATCCCGCGAGCTTGTTGGTGGACTCGCCGACGATGCCGCAAGCGTCCATGTCGGCGACGATCCGTTCGAGGAGGTTGGGAGAGCGAAGCAGAGCTAACGCTTCGCGTTGCTCTTCGTCGCTGAGCTTGACTTCGATTCGCACCGGTTGTTTTAGTGCCGCGATGCGATCAGACTGCAAGGCTTCGAGTTTGAGCAGCAACGTGCCGATGTCTTTTTTGATGATGTCCGCATCGGTGTAGAGTTCGGTTGCGGTAGCCTTGATGAACGATGTTCGCGAGCGCGCCTTCACAAGATCGAGCGTGTCCATGTGAACGAGGTCTTCGCGCGAAGCCATCAAGTTGACCTTGAGTGTCAGCGTCGACTTATTCTTTTCAAGACCGCGGATGCGATAGCGTCGATCGTCGCGGATGAAGGTGGTTTGATTGTCTTCGAGGATCAGTTCGTTGTCGAACTGTTGTGCTGGCGCTGAGTCCTTCTCGTTGTTACTGTCGTCATTCGTGGACAGTGCTTCAACTTCATCACCGACTACGATCACGTCGGGTCCATCGGCGTGCGCATCGATCTTGTAACCACGTAGCCCAATCACGTTGCCGTCGTTGTCAAGAATCGAAACCGTGACACGGCCACGCATTGTTTCGCGTCCGTTGGCTTTGTAGAGGCCGGCTTCGACGAGCGCGTCACGGACTTCGCGGCCACGCTTGATGCGGCGCTGTGGGATCTGCTTTCCAAGTGTTCGGTCGGCAAATCCGACTTGTTGTTCGGTCGCTTGTTCATTGGTCAGGTGCAGTTCGTCGTTGACATAGGCTTTCGCGCGGTCACTTCCATTCAAGCATGAAGCGTAGAATTCGGCGATGGCCTTGATCGGGTCGGCGAGAATCGCGTTCAAAAAGTCGTCGTTCATGGTTTGATCTCTGTGGGTTGGTTGGATACGCGCAGACCGGTGGCCCGGCCCTTGCTCTAGGGATTGTTTTTGGGAAAGATCGGCGGGGAGAGGTGTCGGCGGTTTGCCGATCGGGTCCGCTGAATCTGCGCCCATCAAGGCTGGCGTCGTCGGTTGCGTGGCCTTGAGGATGCGACGGTGAAAGTGCAATGAAACGCTTTCGGAACGGTCGGCCCTTGATGACGCGACAGATTCAGCTGCGTGTCAACAGGTCAATCCGCCAGCCGATTCAAAAGTAGGAAACCGCCTCGATATCAATCGTTAAAGTCAACGCACTTGGTGTTAACGATCGCACGTGGGCGTTTTTCGCCTCTCGCCTTCTCTCGGACTGCCACCGGAGGGTCACGGATGACGGCGTCAGTCCGGCTCGGCGAAAGCCAAAAAACGTAGGGGGAGAGTAGGTGGGTATGTGCCGTTGGTGTCTAGGCTTCAGCCGATCCTCGTCCGGTCGGTCGAGCGCCGGAGGCGTCGTGAAGAGGCGCCTAAAGGCTGGACACCAACGGTTTGGATGCCACGCCCGTGATTGCCGGGGAGCCTGTCGGTGATTCGCAGAGGGCTTTGGCCGAACAGACAAGCTGTCGGTTGAGGGTTTGCCGAGTGTCTCGTTCCCGGCTTACGTCGCTGTCGCTCGTCGCGGTCACTTTCGCAATTCTTGATACGGAGCTCGGCATCTTGCCTCGCACTGTTCTTATCGGGCTCCGCCCTCGGCGTCGGTGGTGCTCGCTCGCGCTCGGCGCTACCCTCATCCTTCGGTCGCTGTCATCAGCCTCCGTCAACCGCCGGCTCCGCTCGGTCGATCCCTCCCTCACTCCGGTCGCCGAACGATGGCCCGCTCCATCAAACCACCATCATCATCACTCCCACTCTCCTTGTCTCCCCCTCTCCGTGTCTCCCTCTCTTGCCTCCCGCTTCCTGCCATCGTTCTCCGACGGACATCCTGTCCCCGACGGGTTTCATGCGACGGGCATCCTACCCGCCGTACCTTCGGCGTTCTTTCGTGCCCGAAGGTGCGCGGTCCGGCATCGTGCCGAAGACAGGCGGCGGTTATCGTGACCGTCAGCGCGAACAGCAAGGTCTTGCAACCATCGATTGCGGCGGAACGAGACTCGGTCCTGTGTTGGCATCAATCGTCCGCCGCTGAAAATGTAAACGCCGCCTTGCGGCGGCATCGAAAGCAAGTCAACCGCTTCCCTCGCTCATCAAAGAGGCGTGTTCCCTTAGATTCGGTCCCCAAAAAATACCCCCGCCCCCTTTGATCTCGCGTTGCTCAATCATCAGAGAGTCGGGAACGATTTGATTCGATCAGTAGACGATTCAATCGTTCTTGCCAAGTTGGGATGAGTCGAGTGCTGGATCGGCGAAGGGAATCCACGATTCTTTTAGATGAAACCCCAGACCTCTCCCATAGCTGAATAACGCTAGCGTCTACCTCGTCAAGATCTGCTCCAACAGCCTCCTCCATCGCTTCGATTAACCAACGCCGATCGAATTGCGACAACTCAAACGCGCTCTGAACTATGATATTGCCTATTGAGTCTAGTGATCGGCAAACGATATCTCTATGAATCCCGGCTAGAACTTGGCCTTCCGAGTCCTTGCATTCCCGGACGACCAAGTCGGATAGCCCCTTAACTAGCAAAGCACAGTCTTCTTTGTGGTACGACCCAGCGTAAATCGCCGCCCAACGCCGTGTCGGTCCATGTTTCGCCGCAAGGCGACGAAGATAGTCAGAAAGCAACGGGTCGGGCTCTTCCATTAATTAGTTTCCCCATGGTGGTGGGTTGTTGGGGTCTGGTCTCGCCGGCTTGTCGATTTCTTGATCGTAAGGGCTGCAAGTATCACCATCCAGCCAGCAATCTTCGGCGTCTCGGCACGAACACGACTTCACTGAACCGGGGTTTGGATCCATAGGATAGGTTTGATTAACGCAACACCAACACTCACCTTCCGGACACCTCTTTTCCTTATCGTCGTCACGGTCAGGAGGATTCGGAGGCGGATACCCAGGATCGACCCTCGGCGATCGGAACGGGTTGCGAAATTTGAATGGCCTTCCAGGTGGTTTTGGCAACCGAGTCGTTCTTCGTTGTGTTTGGGCCTTGTCGCAGACGACCGCAGTGACCCAGACGATTACCACGAGAGCAGCTTCACCGCAGGGTGTCGGCTCAACAACAGCAATTGGAACGGCGATCGCCATGCAGCCCGCACCACCGGCTGGAACGTCTGGCAATGATGGCCTCGGTCGCTTTGGATCAATGAACGGGTCCCCCGGCCAGCCACCGGCTCCGCCGTCGCCAGGGCCAACAAGTCCAGACGGATCCCGCGCCGAGAGGGGCATCGCACTAACGTACTCATACAGGTTAAACGGGCTCCCCATGAAGCCAATCGGGTCTCTGGAGCAGAACCGTCCAGCGATCGAGTCGTACATGCGGGCGCGATGGTGGTACAGGTCGAGAACGTCGTCGTACTCGCGTCCGGTGTACGTGTAGCGGTTACCTTCGGCCGTCGTCGTACGTGCGGTTCCAGCAGCGTCGAAGATCGACAGACCGCCGTACGCGTCATAAGCGTACCGTTCCTTGATCGTCCCGCTCGAATCGGTCAGTGCGTTGATGCTGTACTGTTGGCCGCGGAGATAGCGAACCGTGAACTTGATAGATGGCCTGTCGTTTTCAGGGCGTGATTTGCCGGGCGAGCAAGTTGGTTGACGAAGCGTTTTGCAGCTACGGTTTGAATTTAAATCGGCGCACGGTTTCACGCCTCGCGCGCGGGTGCGCGCGAGACGTTGGCGAAGGTTTTGGCGGCGGGATGATCGATGACAGAGCATCCCGATATTGTAGTGGATCGATCGACTACTCGGTGGGTTTGTCGTCGGACTTGTTGGGATCTGATTGCGGTGGTCGGTCCTTGGATCCCGGATGGGTTTTGTCGTGGACTTCGCGGAGGCGTTTGATCGAGACGTGGGTGTAGATTTGCGTCGTGTTGAGCTGCTCGTGACCCAAGAGCGTTTGAATCGAACGCAGATCCGCGCCGCCTTCGAGCATCAGCGTGGCCGTCGTGTGACGAAGCATGTGACAACTGCCCGGCTTCGTGATGCCGGACGCGGTCAGGTAGCTTCTGACGAGCTGACTGAGCGTGACGGGGTGGAACGCGTTGCCGCGGGTCGTTAAGAAGATCACTTGCGTGTCTTCAGCGATCAGCGCAGGACGGCCGTCGTGAAGGTATTTCATCAGCCACTGGAGGGCACGCTTGCCGGTGGGGACCACGCGGTCCTTGCGGCCTTTGCCTTGGCGGATCATGGCAAGACCAGACTCGTGGTTGATGTCGTCAAGCTTCAGTGCGATCAACTCCGCGCGTCGCATGCCGGTGGCATATAACAGTTCCAAGATTGCGCGGTCGCGAAGACCGGTTGGTGTTGTGAGATCGACGGAACTGAGCAGCGCTTCGATTTCATCGATCGTCAGATGCGATGACGGTAAGCGTTGTTCTTCTTTAGGCAGTTCGAGATTTGTTGATGGGTCAGTTTCAATCCAGCCTTGTTCATTGAGCCAACCGAGCCAGTGCGCGACCGTTGAGAGATAACTTGCTTGAGTGCAGAACTTGAGTGGCTTGCCGGTACGCTCGTTGCGATAGTGATAAAGCCAACGTCGGTAAGCAGCGAGTAGATCGGATGTGATCTCAGTCACCGTGTCGATTCCGCGTTCGCTTGACCAGCTAATGAACTTGTTCAAGACATAGTCGCGGCGCGAGAGGGTGTTGGTCGACCAGTTGTTCATCTTGAGATAACTGAAGTAGCGAGACAGCAGGACGGTGGGAAGAGGAACTTGGGACATGGATTTGCATCCTTTGGTTGTGATCGGCGCGCACCGGTAGCCGGGCGTGCTCGATCGGGGTGAAAGCGGTCGGGTGAACGTCACTCGGCCGAAGAAGACGGCATCACCAACGCGGCGATGCAGCTATGACAAGGCTTTCAATAAGGGGGCCTTGCGAGGTTTTGGCATCAGGTTTGACGCCAGAGAGGCTAGGTCGTTGCGGTACAACGACTTGGGTGAATCGGAAGCGGGTTGAAGGTCGGTGGAAGCCGCCGGAAAGCAGGGCGGCAGGTTTTGGCTAGGGCCGGAAGCTTACTTGGTGGCCCGGAAGGTTTTGGTTGTAGTTGCAGGTTCGGTGAGCTTGCTGGGATCGATCAGTCCCATCATAAACGGTTGACCCTCGCGGCCTTCGCCGCAGTAGAGCAGCTCGTAGACGTATCGCTGACCGTTTTTGCCGCGATGAACGTGGACGTATTCGAGATCGACAAGACGGTTTAAGTGAATGCTCAATTGGCTGTTGCCGATCGCGGTTGCTTCACGGATGTCGCGACGCGTGAAGCGGACTGCGTCGCGGGGAACCGCGTTCGCTTTGGCCGTGTCGGTGACGTAGTCGTTGAGCAGGCCGAGTAGATTGCGAGTCTGTGGTGCGAGTTCATCAAGGCTGCGCCCGAGAACCAGACCCGCGATGCCGTTGGCAACGGCGATGTCATTTTGGGTGACTTCAATGTACTCGATCGATTGATCGTTGTGGTCAACGGTTTTGACTTCGCGGCCGTGTTGATGCAGCAGGGCGATTGTGTCGATCAGCGTGAGATACTTTTCGTGATCACGGCGAAGCCTGGTTTTGTAGTTGGCGAAGGTCAGCTGGGGCGCGTAGGGATTGACGATCGTGAGCGGACGGATCAGTCGTTGTGCGTTTTTATGCAGCTCGCGAATGTTGCGTTTGAGTTCGTTGGATTGACTGAGCACGGCTGCGCGCGCATCGCGTTGGATGTTTTGGATCGCGTCGGTCTGATTGCGCGATTCATCGACAGTCAAGATCAGGCACCGATTGATCAGTTCTTCGTCGATGTCGAGGGCTGTTGTCGTGAGGAAGATTTGCGTGGGGCCTTCGACGTGGTGCTCTTGGGTTTGACTGCGGCCATCTTCGCCGCGGCCGACCGTGGCGTGACGCAGTTCGCCTTCGCTTTGAAGCAGCTTCAGCGCGTAAGATGCTTGACGGATGCCTTCGTCTTCGGCGATGGCTAGGATCTTGTGTTTGATGCTGTCGCTGTCAAGGTAGAACAACGACTGACCGGTCATGCCGCTGAAGCGGTTGACGTCTTCGCTTGGCATCATCGAAAGCACCGCGTCCATCAGCGATGTCTTGCCGGCACTGGATGATGACTGGATCACAATGGCGAGTGGTTTGGCAAGCTTGCGGCTGGTCGCGGCCAGATAGCCGGCGAGCTTGTTGGTGGATTCGCCGACGATCCCGCAGGCATCCATGTCGGCAACGATGCGTTCGAGCAGGTTGGGCGAGCGAAGCAGACCCAACGCTTCGCGTTGTTCTTCATCGCTGAGCTCCACTTCGACGCGTGTCGGTTGTTTCAACGCCGCGATGCGATCGGACTGCAACGCTTCGAGTTTCAGCAGCAACGTGCCAATGTCTTTTTTGATGATGTCCGCATCGGTGTAGAGTTCCGTCGCGGTAGCCTTGATAAACGACGTTCGTGATCGGGCCTTGACAAGATCAAGCGTGTCCATGTGAACGAGGTCATCGCGCGAAGCCATCAGGTTGACCTTGAGTGTCAGCGTCGACTTGTTCTTTTCAAGACCGCGAATGCGATAGCGGCGATCATCGCGGATGAAGATGATTTGATTGTCTTCGATGATCAGTTCGTTCTCGTCTTGGGTTGTCGGCTTAGGCTTGGTGTCGGTGGCACTGTCTTCATTCGTGTCATTGGTGTGATTCGTGGACAGTGTCTTGACTTCTTCGCCAACAACGATCACGTCGGGACCGCTTGCATGCGCATCGATCTTGTAGCCACGCAAGCCGACGATGCTGCCTTCGTTGTCGGTGATCGAAACCGTGACACGGCCACGCATTGTTTCTCGTCCGTTGGCCTTGTAGAGGCCGGCGTTGACGAGCGCGTCGCGGACTTCACGACCACGCTTGATACGTCGCTGCGGGATCTGCTTGCCGAGTGTTCGATCGGCAAATCCGACTTGTTGTTCGGTCGCTTGTTCGTTGGTGAGATGAAGTTCGTCATTGACGTACGCCATGGCTCGCTCGCTTTCCTTCAAGCATGAAGCATAGAATTCGGCGACAGCCTTGAATGGGTTTTCGATGATCGCGTTGAGGAAGTCTTCGTTCATTGTGTCGGCTCCGTTGGGTGCGCGCAGACCGGTGGCCCGGCCCATGCTGGGTGCTTTGAATCTGGTAGAGATCGCGGGGAGAGGTGTCGGCGGTTTGCCGGTCGGGTCCGCGAAAGCTGCGCACCTGTCGGCTGTCGTTGGCGGTCGAGAGCCTTGACGGTGCGATGGTGAAACGTGGCTCAGGGGCTCACGGATCGGCCGGCCCTCCATGACGCGACAGCTTCCGCTCACTGTCAAGCGTGTCGATCGGCCAACCGCTGCGAAAGTAGAAAACCGCTTCGGGATCAATCGTTAAAGTCAACGCACTTGGTGTTAACGATCGCACTTTGGTTTTTTGACTCTCGCCTTCTCTCGGACTGCCACCGGACGGTCACGGGTGACGGCGTCAGTCCGAAATCGGCGAAAGCCAAAAAACGTATGGGAAGAGTGAGGCGTCGGCCTTTTGCGTGAAGTCGCGTGCGCCGGAGATTGATGCGCCCGTGACTGCCGGGGAGCCTGTCGGTGATTCGCTGAGGGCTTTGGCCGAACAGACAAGCTGTCGGTTGAAGGTTGACCGAGCGTCTCGTTCCCGGCTTACGTCGCTGTCGCTCGTCGCGGTCACTTTCGCCCTTCTTGATAAGGAGCTCGGCATCCTGCCTCGCACTGTTCTGATCGGGCTCCGCCCTCGGCGTCGGTGCTGCTCGCTCGCGCTCGGCGCTACCCTCATCCTTCGGTCGCTGTCACCACCTCCGTCAACCGTCGGCTCCGCTCGGTCGATCCCTCCCTCACTCCGGTCGGCGAAGGATGGCCCGCTCACGTTTTCCAACTTCCAACTTCTTCTCTTTCAACTTGGAACCTGGAACTTGAAACCTGAAACTGTGCTCCCGCTTCCTGCCATCGTTCTCCGACGGACATCCTGTCCCCGACGGGTTTCAGTCGACGGGCATCCTACCCGCCGTGCCTTCGGCGTTCTTTCATGTCCGAAGGTGCGCGGTCGGTCTTGTGGCAAGACCAAGCGGCCTCCCATTGCGGCGGAAGTCAACTCGGTCCTGTGATCACATCAATCGTCCGCCGCTGCATTTGCGGGGTTCAACCCCCGCCCCCTTTGATGCGTCCGTAGTCGTCAGGTTGCCTATCCTGCCAATTCGGCTCCTGACCCTTTTTCTTAGTCGGCATCGTGCCCAAAGACGGCGGGCATCCTGCCCACCGGGCAGGTTAATCGGAAAGGTAATGGCCCCCTTTGGCTTGGTCACTGACGGAAAATTGCTGAGCGCGTCAACTCAGACGGGTTTTATCTCTGCTCCTATCCACATTACCTTTACACACCTATCCTCTCGCACGATAACGGCAAAGATTGTGTAGTCCCTGCCCTCTCGAAAACGAAACAAGTGGAATTCACAGTCCACAAAAGCGGACGGAGAAGAATCGTCGAGTTCGGCTAACATTTTCGCCCAGCCGTTAAACATTTCCGGATTGGCTGGTGTCACGACCTTATCCACAAGAATCATATAATATGGATTCGTCCCAAGTAAGTCGCCGGTAGTGAGCGAGTCGACTAGTTGCCTTTCCAGTGGGTCCTCAAGGCTTTCGCGTTCTTCCTCTTTCTCTTCGAACGCACGGATTTGCATTCGTAGTTTCGCTTGGAGCACGAAATGTGACATTGCTAAAGCAGCCATAAGGACTGCAACCACCACAGTTTTGATAGAGAATCGCATGTTTCAGTTGACTGCATGGGTCATAGGCTTCCATTTCCGTAACGAACGTCACAGTACTTTGCTTTGCATATGCTGCGAAGAACCCAATTCGTTAATCCGGGAAAAGTTCGATCGCACCTCGCGTAGCATGCTTCTAGATCCGATAGCCCAGGTGAAATGACTGGTGGCTTGTTTCCTCCGGAATCCGGGGCATAGAGGTCTTCGGGTTCCTGGGGTGAGTTGTTGCAGTAAAAGCTATTGCCTACGGGGTTGATGCTTTCTGGGTAGGTGTAAACATCAGAACCGCCTCCCAAGCACTCGGCCAACCGTTCGCCGTAATCCCCTCGTCCCACCTGACAAGCAATGATTTCGACCTTGCAACCGGGCTTATAAGAAGGGTGCGACAAGATTTTTGCGCACATTTCATTTACCGGGATGGGAATATATGCGGGTCCGCCTCCTCCGTCTGGCGTCCAATTTGGATTTGGTTTTTTGGGTGAAAACTCACTTACATCATCCAGGTGGCAGCCACCGTGGCATACGATCCTGAACCACCCAGGTTTGTCAGCTACGTGAAATCCCGGCAACCTACTGTTCTCATTTCGTGGATCTCCTTCCGGTGGAAAGAACCTGATCTGCAATCCACTGGGGTCAGCGGCGTTGGTTGGCATCCCACCAACATACATGTACAGGCTCCACTGGCCACCTTCGAACCCAATCGGATCACGACTCAAAAACCGTCCCGCAATCGAATCGTACATGCGGGCGCGGTAGTGGTAGAGGTCAAGGACGTCGTCGTACTCGCGACCGGTGTAGGTGTACCGGTTGCCTTCGGCAGTTGGCGTACGTGCCGTGCCGCTGGCGTCGAAGATCGAGAGACTGCCGTAGGCATCATACGCGTACCGTTCCTTGATCGCTCCACTCGAATCGGTCAGTGCGTTGACACTGTACTGTTGGCCGCGATGGTAGTGTCGCACGCCGCCGGTGCTGTCACGCACGACCGGTTCGTCGAGGGAGTTCGCGTAGGCGGTGGTGTAGGTCGGGCTGGTCGCTGCGGTTCCGGACGTGTCGTCTGCGATCGTTGGCTGGCCATTTTGGACATCGATGCTGACCGTCGTGCCGTCGCCGCGTGCGACGCGGCGACCGAGTGCGTCCCATTGGTAGAACACGTCGTCGGTGCCGCTCGTTATCACATCGAATCCGTAGCCACTCATCGTTCCGGTGATACTCTCACTGGTCTTGTTTTTGTGGTCGTCCCAGCCGTCGCTGAGCTTGCCGGTCGCTGCCCCAGTCTAACGGATGCTCGACAGCATGTTGTCGCTGTTCGTGTCGCGAGTTATCGGGTGTTCGGCTTTGGTGACCAGAGGAGGTAGGAAGATTTTGGGGTAGGAAAATTGGAGGCTGGAGCGGATCGGGGGAACCGGTTCGGGACAAGACCAAAGGGCATCGGTCCTTTATGCAAACGAGGTTCGGTTGCGGGGGCGATCTTGTTTTGTCAGGTTGGAGCGCACCATTGGCTCGGTGGTTCAACGCATGATACATTGCTCCGACGGCATCAACATGATGCGGTCTGGATATTCAAGAGGATGTCCAACCGTGAATCGAAAACGCCTAAGTCAACATTCGCGAACTACCCCGTCGACCGACAAGGCTCCAGACCCTGTTCCAGAGATCAAGATGACTTCGAATGACCGGCCCCCGCCTTCTGTGAATCCCTACGCGACACCTGCGTCAGACGCGAGCGCGTTGAGTCATTTTTCGACGATGCATCAAACCAGCCTGATCGGAAAATTTGGTGAAGCGTGCCGGCTTCTCTCCAACCATCTTGTGTTGTTTAGCGCGATCATTCTGACCGTTTGGCTGCCTGGGAATCTGCTGATCAATTACCTCGCCTACTATGTCTACAGCGAGGACGAGATTGTCGATTTGATGCGGAGTACGATGTGGATCGAAGGGATTTTTGGTCCGGTCTACATCGGTGCGATGATCCATGTGCTGTGGAAATTGAAACGCGGAGAGTACGCAGGTTATTCGGAGGCGATCGGGGTGGGGATTCGCAACTGGGGGCGACTGTTCGCTGCTCGGTTGGTCGCCGGCTTGATCGTCACACTGGGTTTCCTTGTCCTCATTATCCCCGGAATCGTCTTGCAAGTGCGTTACGCCCTGTTGGACTCAGCGGTTGTGCTGGACGATGCCGACGCTCATTCTGCCAGGGTCAGAAGCACGGAGTTGACCGTCGGCATGCGTTGGCAGATTTTCTTTGCCGCGATTCTGTTCTTCGTCCCTTACATGTTCCTGTCGGTCGCGATCTACCTTCCAGTCGATTTCTATCCGCAGTTGGACACCATGGCCACATCGGTTGTCCTGGACTGCTTCTTGGACATCGTCTATGCCATCATCCAGATCGTTATGTTCCTGTTCTACTGGGAGGCAGTGGCAAAGGAGACTTCGTCAACTGGACCCGCAGCGGGTACCACCGACGCAGTCGTGCAGTGATTAGGTGTTTGATCATTGTGGGGGGGCGTTGCGGCCCGGGACGCGATCCTGGCCGGCGAAGTGAACACCGCGATTGACCGTTCGACCTCCCCTCGCTTCGCTCGACCCTCCTGCCAGGAGGGTGACGCCGAAACGGCACGACGACCGACGGTGCGAGAGAACGGGAGGACAGCTCGATCAATCTCTCGGCGGTTGGCTGACGAGCGCACGCTGGACTTCGATGACCCGTGCGGTCTGGATGGGGTTCATCGTCAGGTAGCGGTCACGTCCCTGCGGGTCGGGCGTGAATCGGGTGAAGCCGTCGTCGTCGACCGCGACCGTGCCGCGTTCGGATAGGCCGAAGTATTGGTCGTCGGGTCGCACGGCGTACAAGACACTGGTCAGGTCCCAAGTGGGGCGATCGTGGTCGGGGCCGCTGTGCAACAAATAGGCTTCGGGCACGATGTGGTGGTCCCGATACCGAAAGTCTCGGGCGATACTTTCGCGGGGATAGGGCGCGGCAATGCCGATCAGAAAGTCGCTCCAGACCACTGGCACGTCGGCGGGCCATTGCCGAGCGAACCGCTGCATCGACCCGATCCCGTTGCGGACGTTCGCCTCCAAGAAATGGGTGTTGCCGCGGACCGGTCGAAACGCACCGGCCATCACCGAAACCAAACGCACTTTGCGGCGCACCAGTTCGATGCCCGAGAGTGGGCTGATCGAATCCGGCGGCGACTCGATCAGATCGGCGAGGTTGGCCGCCAAGCCGACCTGCACCAACGCGACGCTTTGATCGGCGGCGGCGGACAGCGTTTGACGCAGCACCGTCACTGCGTCTGGTGCGTCGTCGCCGGAGAGAAGGTCGTGGGGATAGCGGAACGTGTCACCCTCTTTTTCTTCGACCAGATCCAGGTACTTGCTGTCACGGTGCTGGGCATCACGTGTCACCCCGATGGGCAGATCGGGCCGTCCGTAGAACGTGTTGACCGCGTCGACGAACGGTGCGGCCAACGGATTGATCTTCGAAACCGTCACCGCGGTGATGGTGCATTCGCCACGATCGGCCAACGTGTGCAGCATCGCCAGCGCCAGCACGTCGTCCACATCTCCGGTGATGTCGGTGTCAAAGATCACCGAAACCGGTTGGTCACCTCGCGACACATCGGGGATCAGGATCAGAAACAACAACACGCCCCAGGCGGGAAGGGAGGACCAAGCGGTTTTCATGAATTCTTGTCGTGAACGGGGGGGAGGGGAGGGAAATGCCAGCGCGGACGACCAATCTACTCGGAAACGAAACGGGGTCTACCGCCACATCAGTCCGCCGCCACCGTCGGGCGGGAGGGGCGTCGCGCGGGAGGGGCGTCGAGCGAGTCGGGCGGCAGCGAGTCGGGCGGCAGCGAGTCGGGCGGCAGCGAGTCGCGATTTTCGGCGTCCGTGAATTTTCTGGCGCCACTGAATTCGACGCCGGGCGCGCCATGGTGTAAATTTGTTTTCGAGAACATTCAGGCGGATCCTTCTTCTCTTCTCTTTCTTGGAACGCTGCCGATGAATTACAAGTTCGTTTGGGTCGACACTGCCAGCGGCATCGACCGACAACAGTGGGTCCTTTCCCCTCCGGTGACCATCGGTCGCTGTCCGACGGCCGAGATCACGCTCAGCGACGGTTCGATCAGCCGCAAACACTGCCAGTTCCTGATCGACCCCTACGGATCGCTCGTGGTCCGCGATCTGGGATCCAAGAACGGGGTTTACGTTGATGATCGACGCGTCGAAAAGGCGGTGCTGCTGCCGGGCAGCGAAGTCAAGATCGGTGTGATCACGTTGCGTGTGGAAATGACCGACGAAGCGATCGACCAAATCGACGAGCCCGAGTCCGCCTTCGATCTGGAAGTCTATGATCTGGGAGAAACCCAACCGGTGAAAATCATTCCGCCGACCGAAGACGTGGGGTGACGCTGAAAGCGGTCAGGCACGACGTCGCGTTACCGAGTCGGTTTCACTTTGAATCCGATTCCGGCAAGCGTTTTGCGAACGGTGTCGGCGTGGTCGCCTTGAATTTCGATCAGGTCTTCTTTGGGTTTGACCGTCCCGCCGCTGCCGCAGGCGGCTTGTAATCGAGTCAACACGTCCGCCAGGTCGTTCGCCTTGGCGGTCAAGCCTTCGACGACGGTTGCCTTGCGGCCGCCCTTGCGTTTTTGAACACTGATGCGGGCGGTCTGTTTTTCTGGCGGCAATCGGTCGGCGTCGCGTTGGCGTTTCGCTTCCGCTTGTGCCTTTTCTTCCGGCGTACAAATGCATTCGGATTCTGGTTTGCCGCAATCCTCACACTCGGGAGGAATATCAAACGGGGTGCCTGCAAAGAGCCTTGTCATCGCGATGGAAGAACTGAATTTCGAAGAGTGGGGATGAAAGACGCACTATACCAGCACGGCGTGTGAGTCGCCGCATGACCCGGAGGGATTTCAGCGACAAGCCGTTGGCACGCTTCGCTACGGTGACGCGATTTGCCGGACGACGCGAAACCCGTGCTCGTGGGACTGGAAATGCGGGAAGTGGTGGCCGCGAAACGCCGATCGGGAATTGGGGCGGCGTTGCCACCAGCTTCCCCCGCGGAACACGCGGCGTGTGCCGGTGTCCGGCCCGGCCGGGTCGATCCCTAGGTCGGCACAGCATGTGGAGTAGGTGGTTTGATCATAAAAATCAAAGCACCATTCGAAGACGTTGCCGTGCATGTCGTGCAACCCCAGCGGATTGGGGCCAAGCTGTGCCACCGGCTGGGGCTGCTCGCCCGCGTTTGCGACGACCCACGAAGACTGTTGGAAGTCTTGTTCGCCGTACGACCATGGCGTGTCCGTTCCCGCGCGACAGACATACTCCCATTCCGCCTCGGTCGGCAGCCGGTAGCCGTTTCCCGGCAGCACTTTGACCTCGACACCACGGATGTCGTAGCAAGGGTTCAACCCTTCCAGCTGACTGAGTCGATTGCAAAACTCGATCGCGTCGAACCAGCTGACCGACTCCACGGGATAATCGCCGGTGTCCACTCCCTCGACCCGTTGCCGTTTTTCTCCGGCGGCCGAGAACGATGCCGGGTTTTCGCCCATCACCGCTTGGTATTGCGATTGTGTGACTTCCATCGCGCCGACGTACATCGGCAGCGACACTCGAACGCGGTGTGCCGGCGTTTCGGTCAGATAACGCTCTCGCATGTTTTTGCGTTTGTCTTGGACCGCCAGTTGCTCCAGTTCATCTGGACCGGTGCCCATCGTGAATTCACCGGCCGGCACCAGGCAAAGCTTCATCCCGATCGAATTGTTCGTCGACTCATCCACACCCAGATGACTGGCCCATTGACGCCGGATGTTGTGTACCTTCGGCTGCGACAGGGGCGCGAGCAACGGCTTGGGCGGAAGGCGATGTTGCGTCACGTAGGCAATTTCGTCGACCTCGAGTGCACGATCCAACACAATCAATTCGTCCATCAAGATCGAAACGTGTTTGCGTTCGACTTGGGCGCCGAGGATCAGGGACGCATCTTCGGGCCGACGTGAGTTGTCCAAACCGGCGGAATCGACCAGTCGGCCGTCGACGTACAGCCGCAATTTGGTCCCGTCCTTCGCGACGGCGATGTGATGCCAGAACGCGTCAATGTCTGATCTCAATGCTTGAGGGCTTGAATCTTGGACGGATTCACTGAAGCCCTCGACGATGATTTTACCCGGCCGCGGCGAAGTCTTGCCGGTCATGCTGATTGAGAACATGCCGGTCGGAGTTGCGTAGTGCAGGATCGGCACCACATCGAAGACGAACTGCTTCCGTTTGATCCAAAACCCCACCGTCGTCTCGTCATTGAACAAGCTGCCATCCGACTTCACGGAGATCGGCTCGGCGGTCGAAACAATGTCCAACGACGCACGGTCGCCGGGCAATGGCGCGGCGTCGCGAAGGGTCAACCGTTCGTTCGAAACGTCAATGACATCGTGTCCGTTTCCCGATCGGTCGGCCAACCGGTTTTCGTCGTCGGCATCAATCGGCCAATAGGCGATCAAGTTGGACGAGAGGTTCCACGCCGTCCAGTCCGTCGGCACGGCTTCCTGCGATGTCTCCGGTGGCTGCGTTTGCGGCGGTGATTCTCCGCCCGAAATCACAGCGGCGTGGGGATCGACCCGGTGGAAGGGGTTGCCGACAAGGCCAACCCAGGCGAGTACCACAACAAGCGGGATTGCGAGCAGGAAAGGCCAGCGACGGAGGACAAACGTGGCCTGTCGGTCCCCGCGGTCTGGCAAGTGAGATGGCGAGCGGTGAAGACTGACCGTGGCGGGATGCACGTCGCTGGCCGGTCCGATCCGCTCCACCTCGCTGATCGGCCTGGTCGATGACATGCTCGGCTTGGGACAGGCGACGAGCAATTCGGCAAGCCGATGATCCTGGGCGAAGGGCTGCAATCGATTCGCGACTTCGTTCAGATCTGCCGGCCGCTGTTCCGGCAGCCGGCGGACCATCTGATCGATCAGCGCGACCAGTTGTGGCGGCAGGTCATCTCGCATCGTTGAAATCGAGGGCGCGTCCTGCGTGGTCAACGCGACCGCCCGCTCGACGGCTGTCTTGTTAGCGCTCGCTTTGCTCGGCGTCCTGCCACAGAGCAACTTTGTCAGTGTCGCACCGAGTGAATAGATATCGGCGCGATAATCGACGTCGCGACTGTTGAGCCCCTGTTCGGGCGACATAAACTCCAGGGTTCCGATCACTTGGCCGGTCGCGGTCAACTCGTCACGGTCGGCGTCGGGGTCACAGATCGAGGCCAACCCCAAGTCCAGAATCTTGACCACGGGGGCGCCCTCGTGATCCAACGCCAGCATCAGGTTGGACGGTTTGATATCGCGATGAATCAGTCCGGCCTCGTGCGCCGCTGCCAAGCCGATCGCGGTTTGTCGAGCCAGTTCGCACGCGTCCGGGATCGCCAGCGGTCGGCAATAACGCAGCAGCTGGGAAAACGTCACCCCGTCGACGAGTTCCATGGCTAGAAATTGGATACCGTCGCGGACGCCGCCATCGGTCGCTGCGACGATGTTGGGATGACTGATCTTGCCGAGTGCCTTCATCTCGCGGCGAAACCGTCGCTTGATCGCCGATCGTTCTTGTTTTGATGCGGTCAGCACCTTGAGTGCGACGATGCGATCGAGACGTTCGTGCCGCGCCTTGAAAACACGCCCCATGCCTCCCTGTCCAAGATTGCCCAGCAATCGATACGGACCGATCTTCAAGGAGGGAAGCGAATCCCCGACGGCGTCACTGATGTCTGTCGCGACCTCTGCGTCTTCGGCATCGTCATGCTTGGTGGATAACGACCGCACTTTGGAGACCGATTCGATGCAGCCGGTTTCCAGTTCAAACGGATCACCCTCCCAGTCGCTCAACTCGCGAAGCAAGGAGAGTTCGCGATCGAATTCTTCTGCGGAATCATCGGGAGCGGTCATCGGGCGTCGCTCATTCCATCATTTCTTCACGCATCCGACACAAGACGCGATACGTTGCTAGGCGAACGGCTGTCGCGGTCATCGCCAAGTCGCGTCCGACATCCGTTGCCGATTGATTCTCGATCGTGGTCCGCCAAAATGCTTGCCACGTCGTCTCTTCAAAGTCATCGCGGATCATACGAAGCGTTCGGAACACCAGCCCCTTTCTCACTTCCTCTTCGTCGGGCGGCACGTCGCAACGGAGCATCTCCGGTACGTTGCACCGCCAAACGTCCGCCGTCGGATCGGCTTGATCACCAAGTTCCGTCTGCAGGCGTTCGAAATGCCGACGTAAGACTTGGCGATTGATTCCCCACAGCCAGGCGCGAAAGCTGCCGGTAACACCGGTGGGCGTAAACGTGGACAGCCGCGTGGAGACCACCCGAAAGACCTCCACGGTCAGATCCCTGGCCTCAGCCATCTGCAGGTTCGCGCGGCGCGACCAGCGATACACCATCGGTGCGTAGAGATCGGCGAACCTCGCCCATGCCTGCGGGTCTTCCTCGCATAACTGACGGATCAGTCCGCTGGCAGTCGCTGCAGATCCCGTCGAATAGCCCGCGTTGACCGATGTGCTCATCAACCTGGTTCCCTCAACCCGCCGCGGTGAAGTCGTTCGAGTCGCCTGGATAGCTCGATCGATGGATAAGTAAGCACCTGTTTTCGGGGCTTTTAAGATACCCGCCAAATGGCATCTCTGCAAACTTTATTGCCGAGAAACGGGCTGAAACGCTTCGGCTGGCGGCCGGCTGGCGGCCTGCCGGCGCGGCGGTCATAAACTCGGATCGTGATCCGACCAGACCTCGCGGATGTTCCGCAAGTGACGCTCCACCGTCGCGACACTGCAATTCTGCTCGACGGCGATTTCTCGGTTCGAATGCCCCGCCAGACGCATCAAGGCGATCCCGCGATCTCGCTCATTGAGCCGCGAGAGCAATTCCCGGCAGGATAGCGGGATCTGGTCGATCAGCGTTTCGGTCGGCGGCGATTCGATCAGTTCGACGAAGTCCAGCAAAATGCTGGGGTGAAAGTCGCTCCTGCGGCCGCGACGTTGTTTCAACGCATGTTGATCGCGATGCACGTTGGCCGCTTTGCGTTTGGTGATCACGACCAACAGTTGCCAAAGGTCCTCTCGATTCTGTAATCGTCGAAATCGGCCCTTTTGAGCGCCTTCCCAAATCGCCCGCATCGCCCCGATGGCGAGGTCATGTTCGTCAACAAAGCTGCGAGACGCTCCGGCAAGCTTTTTGTCCGCCAATTGGCAGATCCGCTCGAAATAACGCTCCCATAACGACGCGACGGCCAACGAGTCGCCTCGTTTCATGTCGGCGATCCACTCCGAAACACTGTCTTGATCGCTGTCGTCTTTCTGGTCACAGGGCATGGAAAACAGTGTACCGGGTTTTGCTTGCTGGGTTTTGTGCACTGGGTTCTGCAGTTCGGGAGCGCATTTCGCTGCTGCGGAAACTGATTGCGATCGTCGCGGGCCGGTGGCGAGGATCAATTTGACGACGGCTGATCAAGGGACGGCACGGCGTCAGATTTAATTCTTGGATTTTCGATGAATTCAATGAGGGGAAAACGCGGGGCGCCGGGAGATGTAGATTGGACGGGTGTGTTTGCGCCCGTCGGCGAGATTGCAGGGGCCTGAGCCGACCAGCGTTTTCCTGGGTTTCCCTTCTCGGTGGCCGGAAGAATTTGGTGGCGGAGGCTGCTGCTGAACTCTTATAATGTTGACAGACATCGCACAATCGATCCAGCCAGCGATGGTGGCCCGCATGAGTTTGCCCCACTCATGATGGGATCCCCATCGCTGGCTTTTTTAAATGGATCCCGCATCCCGACCCCCGCGTCCCGAATGTCGTCACTTGCGTTGGTTCCATACCTTGACGTCGTCGATCTGGACACCGTCCCCGGCGCAACGGAAGACGAGCGTCGGCTTCTTCACCCCAAATGTCGGGTGTGACGCCTTGAGCTGCGTTTGGTCCAGAGTCGCCGTCACGTATGGTCCCCAAGTCGTTACACGCATTCGATGCCATCGATCCGTTTCGACCGCGGTGTCCGAGGACGCGAGCACCTCGTTGGGATCTTCCTGGGGGCGATTCTTGTCAACGTGCTTCATGATCCGCCAGCCGGTGGGCGACACGATGACCGAGAACAGATGCCCCTTCTTGTCCAGTTCTCCCTTGGCCGGATCGAATCCGAAATGAAAGGCCTTGGTGCCGTCGGAGATTTTGAAACCCAATTGGTAGACGGCATTGTCGGTCTGGACGGTGTAGCGGGCCGCGGCGGCATGTTTGTCGGCCGGCAATTCCTTCGCCTGCAGCACGCCGTCGGCCACCGTCCATGATCCGGTGTTGATGTGCCACTTGTCACCGAGCGGCCCGTCGAACGTTTGATCCACCACCAGATCGCTGTTTTGCGGGGCGACATCGAATGGTGGTTCGGCGGCGTGGAGCAATTCGGTTGGACCAATGGCGATTGCGAGTAGGGCGGCGAGCAGGCGTGCTGTTGACATGGGATTCTTTTTCGATGATCGGGAAAAGGGAGACGGGCTGTCACTGGCGGGGTGATGAAATGATTCCTGAGCCCACCGATGGTTAGCCGACGGAGCGGGAGCGCCACGTAACGTGGAAAGCATTTCTTAGCGGTAGGGCGCGAGCGGCCTGTCGATTTAGTTCCTGGGGACGGTTGATTCGATTTTGGTTCCGGACGAGGCTTTTATGGTGCTATGCGGGGCATCCAGAGTCGTTGGTAAGCGTGTTGACGGGATCGTGGCGTTCGCTTGTGGCGGATTTCGTTCGAAATGCCCCCTATCTCCCCTAGTTTGCTGTTCCGAGCGCTTGTGTCGCCGCGGCGGCGCGCAGCTTCGCCAAGTAACTCATGATTTTCTTCAGATTGAATCCGGTCGCCGCCCAGCGCCATTCTTGATTCACACCTGCGATACCTCGAAGCAGGAATCGCCGCATATCAAGCGTGCTCTTGATCACGGCGAAAGGCGTTTCACCGAAATGCTGACGACGAGAGTAAGCCTCTTTGGCTGCAGGCGTTTCCATTCGCGCACGCTGCCGACGTCGCGCTCCTTCATGCTCATCATGCATCGTCTCGCGACCACGTGGCGGGCCAGGCTTGCGACCACGTCGCTTGCCCGCTCGCTTGTCCGACGAGGTCGCTTCGCTGGACTCCTGGGACGATGCCTCGCTGCTGCTTGCCTCGTCTTTTGGCTTCACGTTCTTGCGACAACGCCCAGCCAGCGTGCAGCCCTCGCATTCAAAACAGGTGTAAACCTTTCGCTGCACCGGAGAGCCGTCGCCATGCGTCGTGTTCTCGGTCATCCGATGTGAAAGCACTTTGCCTGCCGGGCAGTAATAGCAGTCGTTCGCTTCGTCGTACACAAACGCTGCTTTGTCAAATCGTTTGGTTTGTGGATTAACCGGCAACTGACCAATCTGATCGGCGGCAACGGGCTCAGTCAAATCCGAACGCTCGGCAGAGTTGTTCTCGCGATTGGTTTCGGCAAGCGGGCCAATCAGTTCGATCTGTTTTTCCTCAGCCGCAGTGAGGTTTTTGCCCGTCGTGTAAGCCGAGTCAGCCATGACTCGCTTAATGTCAATTCCAAAGTCGTTGGCCACACAGTCGACGATGGTGGCAAATTCGTGGTGTTCGACGTTGCCGATCAAGACGTCCGCCGCAACGATCAGGCCGCTCTGCGTTTCGGTCGTCGCCATCGGAGTAAAGTTGGCTGCGTAACCACCCTCCTTATTGGGAAGAATGCGACTGTCCGTGTCAGTCTTGGGTAACTGGGCGGGGCCCTTCGTCCCATTTTTCCTGCGGACTTCGTCCATCGCATTGACCGTCTCCAGATGAGCGGCCAGTTGTGAGCGGCGTGACTTCAAGTTGGCGACGGCGGCGGGGAGGCGGTCCGCCGAAACGTCCTGGCCGATGAGATCTTCGTCGCATGCGTCGTTGACTTCGAAGGTTTCCAGGGCCTCATCAATTTGCGCGTCAAGTTCTTCGAGTGCTTTGGCTAATCGTTTGGCCGTCCAAGTCTTGTATTTGTTGGCGTCAGCCAGGATGCGTGTGCCGTCGATGCACAGTTCCGAGAGATTGGCGATCCCCAGGTTGATCGCCAGCTTGACCATTTGTTTGAAGATGCCTTTGACTGCATCACTATTGTTTCGGCGGAAGTCGCTGATCGTGCTGTGATCGATGCGGCGACCGCTGCTGAGCCAGATAAAATCGATCGAATGCTTGAGTTCGTATTCAATGTTCCGGCTGGATCGGATTCGCCGAATCATGGCAAACAGCAGGATCTTTGCCATTACGCTGGGATGGATCGGCGGCTGACCGAATCCGCCGTTGTAGGCCGCCTCCCAATCAGTCCAGTCCATCTGATCGAGGATCTCGTCGACCAAGCGAACGGGATGATCCTGAGGGATGAGTTCCTCCAGGGCGGTGGGAATGAGGACCAGTTGCCCGCGTGGTGTAGGAGCTTCCTGCCAATAGCTGGTCTTGGGTTGTCTCTGGCTCACTGGGCAAGCCTCCCTGCGTGAGAAGTGAATCGCGACGACGATCCGCCAAGAATAGCAAACATCGTGACGATGCCTACTAAGCCACGTCCCCTCGTTTTGTGGATACACTAAACCGACAGGCCGCGAGCCCTCCGGTGTTTCGGTAACGATGAGGAACCGGAGGGCTTGCGCCCTGCCGCCAACACCGCTCAATCGACATTGAGGGGCGCCGCTCGCGCTGGCGCGAACCGGCTGGTATCAATTGATGATCAGCCGTTTGGCGCGAGCCTACGGGCCCTGCGCTGGTCAAAACCTTGTCGATTGAGCGGTATTGGGCTTGCGCTGGATCGCTAAAACGTTGGTGTTGACACTCTGTTCGGTTTACGCGACTTCGCTCCCTTTTGATATCGTCACCGCTCGGCCTCGCTTCAGCCGAGACAGGATGGGTTGTGAGGAAGGTGGACGGACGGAAGATTGGAAATTGGAAATTGGAAATTGGAAATTGAAAAATGAAAAATGAAAAATGAAAAATGAAAAATGCAAATTTGCAATTGGAAGTTTTCATTTTGCAATTTTCAATCTCTTGCTCCGTGTCCTGCAACGGGGAACCGGAGGGCTTGCGCCCTGAGGGTTACACCTCGTAAAACGCAGGGAATCAATGCTTCACTGCGTAGGCTGCCAGGGCATCGGGCCGTTGTCTTTGGGGCGCAGGAATTTGGCGTCGACGTCTTGGTACCAGCGATGCAGTTGTTCGCGCATCGCTGCGACTCGTTCGGGGTGTTGATCGGCGAGATCGTTTTGCTCGCCGACGTCTTCGGCCAAGTTGTAAAGATGAACCTTGCCGTCCTCGTAACGCTCGACCAACTTCCAGTCACCCATCCGAATCGCTCCGCCCGGGAATCCGCCTTGGTTGCTGTAGTGCGGGTAGTGCCAATACAAGGCATCGCGTTCCAGATTCTTTTCCCCTTTGAGCAGCGGCACCAGTGAAACGCCGTCGAGGTGTTGTTGAGGCAATGGGGGCAAACCGGCCAGTTCCAGCAGTGTCGGATAGAAGTCGGTGCTGACGACGGGGACGCTGCATGATTTTGGTGCGTCCTTGATCATCGGGGCGTGGATCATGAACGCTTCACGGATCCCGCCTTCGTAAACCCATCCCTTGCCGCCGCGAAGTGGCAAGTTGCTGGTCGGGGAACCTTCCGAGGTGGACAGCCCGCCGTTGTCGCTGGTCAAACAAATGATGGTCTCGTCCATCAAGTCCAAGGCTTCGAGCCGATCGATGACGATGCCCACGGCACGGTCCATCGACTCGACCATGGCGGCGTAGGTCGCGTGGGCTTGCAGCGTTCGGACGCGACGTGGTTGTTTGGCGTTGGGCCAAACCTGTTCTTCATCGGCAAACGCTTCTTGGGTATCCAAACCCAAGCGTTTGGCTTTCTCCTGGTACTTTTTCACCAACGCCTTGGGAGCCAGCAACGGGGTGTGAACGCTGTAAAAGGCGAGGTACGCAAAGCACGGATCGGCTTTGTTTTGGGCGATGAAGTTGGCGGTTTCTTGCGCCAAGCGGATCGGCAAGTGTTCTCCATCGGGGCCGTCGGTCAGTCGCGGGTTGCCGTAGGGAGAAAAGTACCGTTTTCCGCCATACGGTCCGCCTCGACTGTAACCGCCGAAGTTCAAGTCAAACCCTTGTCGGGGCGGCCAGAACTCCTCGCTCGGCCCGAGGTGCCATTTTCCGGCAAACATCGTGTGGTAGCCGTGTTGCTTGAACGCTTCGGCCATCGTGACCTCGCTCAGCGGCATGTGGTCGTTTAGCACCGCGGGCAAAAAACGTCCGGGGCGTTTGCCGGAAAAGAAGTTGGTGGCATCGGCCCGTGTCGGGTACCGCCCGGTCAGAATGCTGTATCGCGTCGGGGAACAAACCGGGTTGGCGGCATAGCCGTCGGTGAAATTGGTTCCGCGATCGGCAAGTCGATCGATGTTGGGCGTCTCGTAGAACGATTTGGGATTGTTGACACCCACATCCATAAATCCCAAGTCGTCGACCAAGAAAAAGACGACGTTGGGAGACTTGGCGTGAATGTTTGGATCGGACAGGGCGCTCGTTGCGAAAACGCAACCGATCAGAACGGCAAAAAATCGGGGCATGAAGGACATCGGCGGTGGAAAATTCGGGTCGTGTTGGTGACGTGAAACGGGCGCAGCGCCCTCGGGCTCGGTCAGCTTAAAAGCTGACCGAGCACTCGTATTCTATGTCAGCTCAATTTTCGGGTAGTGGACGAGGCGACGAGTCCTCCGCCAATACGCCCACTGCAGAGGACTCGTCGCCTCGTCCACTGCAGAGGACTCGTCGCCTCGTCCATTGCGGAGGACTCGTCGCCTCGTCCACTACAGAGGACTCGTCGCCTCGTCCATTGCGGAGGACTCGTCGCCTCGTCCACTACAGAGGACTCGTCGCCTCGTCCACTACAGAGGACTCGTCGCCTCGTCCACTACAGAGGACTCGTCGCCTCGTCCACTACAGAGGGCTCGTCGCCTCGTCCACTACCGCCTACCCGAAACGCAAGGTGACACGGAATACTAGTGTAGCCAACATCTCCCGAAACAGCTTCCGCCACCGACGACGCAAACATCGCTTCAACGTTTCCGCATCGCTCCATCGCTACGGTTCGACCTCCCCTCGATTTTCTCCGCCCCATAGGCATCAAGTTAAGGAATATTCGAGCAAGTTGGGATCGCGGAGCAATTCCGCAGTTCCCGGCTTTTTCCGCCTTTTTGTTCGCTTGCAGATCGGTAGGACTCGGTTTCGGATTTTTGCGAGATATTCGCAAAGTCTTGAATGCGATACGAGGCAACTGGCCAATTCATCCATCCAATTTGCAAGCCGCTTAGCTATCTTTGCGAAGCTTAGCGATGAATTCTCGAACCAGCCCGCCAGTATGACCAACCACTGCTGGAGAAGTGCACCACAGAGGCGGACCCAAAACCGGGCCATCGAAATGGTGTCCGTGCGCCCATCCATCAGATCGATCTGGCAGTACGTTTTCCATCGCTTGAAGAGCAATTCAATTTGCCAGCGGCTGCGGTACAAAACGATCGCCTCTTGGACGCTCAATTGCTCTACTGCAAGATTGGTGGCTAAAAAGTTCCAGTCGCAAGCCGCCAAGCGGTCCTGACTCGGTGTACGGCCCTTCTTTTTCGCCCGTTTGCGAACTTCCCTGCGACGTTTCGCGGCGATTGCCTTGGGGATTCGCCATGCGATCAATCGGCAGTCCAGCGGAGTGCCTTGGCCGACTGTGACGTCGCAGTCGATCAGTGAGTCATTTTGTCGGCTCAGCCAAGCAACTAGCCCTTCGGAGTGATCGTCCACCTTGATTTTCACGTTGTAAAGCAATCGCGTCAGGAAAAAGGCTCCCCACGCTGCATAACACGAAAGGACGGCGGATGAGAAATAGCCGAGGTCAGCGATTCGAAGTGAGCCTTTCTGGAGTGGCACGACTTGACGGTTTGTTGCCTGATCGGGCGACTTCCCTGGTTCGAGTTGAATGCACTGCAACTCCCCATTGGCCAGGTCAAGTTCGGTTTGAAGCTTCACTGCAGCGGTATTGTGCTCCCCTACACCGCCACAACCTGCAAATTCTGCTGCCAAACTCGGCGGCAAGCTGATCACCGAACTGTCGATCAGCTTGACCGACGTAAATCGTTCCAAAAGCGGGGCGAGCTTCGACTCGGAGTGCATGACCTGCATACTCATCTTGGCAAACAGCGAACGAAAGAAGGCGACCAATTGATCGCTATATCGTTGCTCAACGGCCTGGGGAGAAATCGTCAGCCCCACAGAAGCAGCCATGCTGGCAATGTCCTCCTCGTTGGCGGTCGGTTTGGCTAGCATGGCCAAAATGAACGACTTCGCGAGCGTTGAGGCATCAAACTTTCGTCGTCGTTTGATGACCTTGGATTCGGCGGCAGATTGCTCGGCAAGTTCTCCGAAACTGGTCTGTAACAAAGTGGCCAATCGATCTATGGTCTTCACGGCGGAAACTCCTTCTTCCGAGGTTGTGGTGATAACTACCTCATGAAGGTTTTTCCGCTTTTTTTCTACCTCAATTCCTTAACTTGGTGCGTATGCCCCTCGATTTTCTCCGCCCTCCCTGCCAGCAGGGTGACGTGGGAAAACAAGGGGAGTTTTTCTCCGACCAAGCAGCGTTATTGGTTGAGTTGCTCCTCGATCGTTTCACCGCCGGCACGGGTTCCAAGGGCGCCCCACAACCCGTAGGGACTGGGCATCCCCGGGGCCTGAACCCCGGTGCCGTTCCATTTTACGTTGCCCGCGGTGGTATCGCCCGATTCGATCGAATCGGTGATGAAGACAACGGCACCATCCCCCATCAGGATATGGGCGCCGCCCTGATGGCGACTGCTCGGTCCGTAGATGCCGATGGTGAACGTGTTGTTGCCGTTGCTGCAGATTTCACGGTTCGGCGGCAGAATCGAAGTGATGCCGACATTGACGGCCATCCCGTTCATCCATTTGAAGCCCCGTTGGACTTCGGCGTTATTGCTGGCGAAGTCGGTTCCGGGAGCCCAGAACTTGGGCCGATCCGGATCGATTTGGGCGGCACACAGACTGGGATCGTTCAGGATTCCGCGGGCCTCGGCCACCCGCGTGGTGATCTGATTGTCACCGAGATCCGTGTTGAGTTCACCGCCCATGATCGTGTTGGACAGGCCATCGAGCACATCACGGAATCGAGTCTCCTCGCGGGGCACAAACATCCCGCGTGTCGTCGAACGCATGCGTGTCATCCGCGTCCGCGCGACCACGCCGGTTTGATTGCGTCCGCCATTGTTTTGGAACTGAATCGAATCCCCCAGCGCGACGCCATAGTTGGTGCGTCCTTGACCCGGAAAGCCGACTCCGGGATCACTGGGGCATCGATACGAGGGGATGTTGGTCAGCCAGGGGTCGTATTGAAATCGGCCATGTTCGGCCAGACTCATGGCGACTTGGGGACCCATCGCGCTAAAGAACAGCCCCTGGGCCGAGGCCGGTTCTTTGACGGCAAACGGGTTGCTGATTTGATCCCACAAGGCCTGTTGCTCGACGAAAGGTAAAATGCCGACGAGAGCGCTCAGATTGAAAAAATTGTTTCCGCCGTAGGGTGATCCTGGCGGAACCGGCGTCCGGGCCTGGGTGTTGTTGCCGTAGCGATAAGTGCCCCCACGGTTTCGCGGCAAGTTCTTGTACGTCGAGTGGTAATTGTGAAACGCCAAGCCGATTTGTTTGAAGTTGTTACTGCAACTCATTCGGCGAGCGGCTTCACGAGCCGCCTGGACTGCCGGCAGCAGCAACCCCACCAAGATGCCGATGATCGCGATGACCACCAACAATTCGACCAGCGTGAATGCTCGTCTGGAATTTCTTCGCATCTGACTTCTCCCGCAACAAGAACGAATAAGAAACCGAGGTGCGAAGTCTGTCATCACGACGTCCTACGCACCGCTATAAGAACCAAGACGCATGTGCGTCATCATCCGCGAATTTCTTCTCAACGATCTACTCGCCCGTTCCGTCGTCTTCGCCCTCGTCGACATCTTCATCGATGCGCGCCGCCGCTTCTGGATTCGCATCCAGATATGCTTGTACCGATCCCTCTTCCGGCCCCGTCGGCTCAGTGGAAGGACCACATCCGACGAACAGGAGCGTGCCTGCCAAAAGCGAAGCTGCGGTCATGTTGATCCAAGAGAATTTCATCTGCTCACCGCGATGGAACGTATGAATTGAACGAACGACCGGAAGACGAGGTCGCTATGGACGAATCGAGCTTACCAGTCACCACGATAATGGTTTTTTCCGCTGCATGCACGAAAACGTACGAACAAAATTCGCATATAGTGAACGCGATTTTCCGTAGTCTGCCGCGCATGCCCCGCCCCACACCTCTCGTAACGTTTTGTATCCACCGATCCTTCTTCAACCACTCCGATGGCCGGCACGGCGGGTGCCCTGGCTCGGCTGCAGCCTGTTGCTCTTGCTGGTTATCGGCTGCACCGACGGCGAGCAACACGACGACGCCTACCCGCGGCGCCCCATCAAACTGATCGTCCCGTTCGCCGCCGGAGGTGGCAGCGACACGTTTGGCCGCGTGATTCAAAACGCGATTGAAACCCATCGATTGCTGCCCGAGCGATTGGTGATCATCAATGTGCCCGGCGCCGGCGGGACGATCGGCAGCCGGCGGGTCAAGCACGCGCGACCGGATGGCTACACGTTGTTGTTGTTACACGAGGGCATCCTGACGGCGCGGCATTCGGGCAGCGCAGCCTATGGGGCCGAAGCGTTCGTGCCGATCGCCGGCACCGGAAACGCGACGCAAGTGGTCGCCGTCCGCGATGACTCGACCTATTCAGATCTCCCATCGCTGATGCGTGAGGCCTCGCGAAACCCTGATTCGATTGTCTTCTCGGCCAACATCGGTGCCCCCAGCCACTTTGCCGGCTTGATGTTGCAGGCCAAACAACCCGGATCCAAGTTTCGATACACCCAGACCGGTGGCGGTGCCAAACGGTTCGCCGCGCTGCAAGGCGGCCATGCCGACGTGTCGTCGTTTTCGATCGCTGAATACGTTCAATTCAAACTCAGCGGGATCCGCGCGCTGGCATTGTTGGGACCTGAACGACACCCGGATCTGCCGGATCTGGGCACGGCAATTGAACAAGGGTTTGACGTCGAAAGCCAGAACATGCAGTTCTGGTGGGCACCGTTGGGCACTCCACCGGATCGTGTCGAAACGATCGCCGATGCGTTGGCCGCAGCGATGCAGACGGACGAGGTGCGCCAGACGTTGGCGGAAATGAAAATCACCGACACGGTGTTGCGGGGGGCAGCACTTGAGGCGGAATTGCAACGGCGCGAACGTCGGATCGCCGAGGTGGCTCCGTCGGCCGCAGTGGAGTTGCCTGATTTTGCGATGATCGCCTTGGGCTGCTTGGCGTTGACCGCCGTCGCCGCATTCATCCGAGCCGTCCGACGGCGCAGCAGTGGCGTTCCCCGCCCAGCCGCGGACCGGACAGAGCGCGAGACGTCGGCACACACGGGCCAGCTCGCTGCGATCGGTTGCACCACCGTCTGCTATGTCATCACGTTGCAATTCCAACTCGTGCGTTTCGTTCCCATCACGGCGGCCTACGCCCTGCTGATCGGCGGCATCCTGGTCTGGCCGCTGATCCAGTCACGTCGCATCAATGCGACAAAGGCGACGGTCGCGTTGCTCATCGTCAGCGTGTTGATGAGCGTCGTGATGCATTACCTGTTTACCGAAGTCCTGGTCGTGGATTTGCCCTAGTGATCTACCGCAGCTCAATTTTCGGGTAGTGGACGAGGCGACGAGTCCGGGTAGTGGATGAGGCGACGAGTCCGGGTAGTGGACGAGGCGACGAGTCCTCTGTAGTCGGCATATTGGGAAGGACTCGTCGCCTCGTCCCCTACCGCCTACCCGAAAACCAAGGTGCGGCGGAATACTAGCGCAGGAGAATCATCGTTTGTTTACCGAGCCCGCTGTCGCGATCGAATTTCTGTTGTCTCCCACATCGTTGTTGATGGCGGCGATCGGTTCGTTGTTGGGCATCTTCGTCGGCGCGATTCCCGGATTGACCGGCGCGATGTTGATCGCGTTGACTTTGCCGCTGACCTATTCGATGCCGAGTGAGTTGGCGCTGGTCTTGTTGGTTTCGATGTATGTCGGTTCGGTCAGCGGCGGACTGGTGACGGCGACGTTGCTGCGGATTCCCGGGACGCCGGCATCGATGATGACGACGTTGGACGGCTACCCCATGGCGCAGCGGGGCCAGGCGGGGCGGGCGCTGGCACTGGGCATCGGCGGCACCTTCATCGGCGGGATGATCTCTTGGGGATTCCTGGTTTGTCTGGCCCAGCCGATGGCGGCCTGGTCGTTGACGTTCGGCCCCTTCGAATTCTTTGCGCTGGTGATGGTTGCGATGGTCTTGATCGCGACCGTCGGCGGCAAGTCACTCAGCCTGGGGCTGTTCTCCGGCGCGCTGGGCGTGATGATCGCCATGCCCGGTTCGTCTCCGGCAACCGGCATCGCGCGATTCACGTTCGGGATCCATGAGATGGATGACGGGTTTAAACTGTTGCCGGTCTTGATCGGGCTGTTTGCGGTCAATCAAGTGATTCGCCAGGTCTTGCAAGGCGATGTCGGCGGCAGCGCCGCGGAAGTCAACGATGGCGACAAACTGGATTTTCGGCTTCGCGATGTGGCGACCCACGGCGTCAACCTTGTCCGCTCGGCGTTGATCGGCACCTGGATCGGGATCTTGCCCGGCATCGGTGCTAACGTCGGTTCGGTGATCGCCTACTCGGCCGCCAAGCGGGCGTCCAAGACGCCGGAACGATTCGGCAACGGCAGTGAGGAAGGCGTGGTGGCGTCCGAAACCGCCAACAACGCGACCGTCGGCGGGGCGCTGATTCCGCTGGTCGCGATGGGGATCCCCGGCAGCGTGATCGACGCGATCTTGTTGGGGGCACTGGTGATTCACGGCTTGAAACCCGGACCGATGCTGGTGCAAAGCGATCCGCTGGCGGTGCAGACGATTGTCGGCACGATGCTGATCGCCAACCTGCTGACCCTGCTGTTCTTGCTGGCTTCGGTGCGGATCATGGTTCGTGCCGCCAGGGTGCCCCTGTTTGTCCTGGTCCCCGTGGTGATGATTTTCTGCGTGATCGGTTCCTACGCGCTTGCCAACCGCATGTTTGATGTTTGGGTGATGCTCGCCTTCGGTGTCATCGGGTACCTGATGGAACGGTTTCACATTCCGATTGCGCCGCTGGTGATCGGGTTTGTGTTGGCACCGATCGGCGAAGAACACCTGGCGGCGGGGCTGATGCAAAGCGGTGGCAGTTTGATGCCGATGTTCACCCAACCGATCTCATTGGGTTTGTCTCTGGTTGCACTGGGGCTGTTGGCATGGACACTATGGCGTCGGTTCAACGACGGCAAGGCGATCGTGTTGCCTGACGAGTCATCGTAGCTTAGCGATCGCGTTCAACGCCCCCGTCCAATCGTTACCCCGTTTCCCTCTGCCCCGATTCGATCCGCCAAAACTATGCGCCCCAATATCCTGTGGTATTGCACCGACCAACAGCGTTTCGACACGATCGGTGCGTTGGGAAACCCGCACGTGGTCACGCCGACGATCGACCAACTGGTCGCTTCCGGCGTCGCGATGACCCATGCCTATTGCCAAAGCCCGATCTGCACGCCGAGTCGTTCCAGTTTCATGACCGGCATGTACCCCTCGCGGGTTCACAACACTCGCAACGGCAACGAGTCGTTTCCGGCGTATCCTCCGGTGATCACCAAGTTGATCGCGGAATCCGGCTACGATTGCGGTCTGGTCGGTAAGTTTCATTTGCAAAGCGCGGGGCATCGCACCGAACCGCGGATCGACGACGGGTTTTCGTATTGGAAATTCAGCCACGCGCCACGCGATGATTGGTCCGAAGGCCATGACTATGCCGAATGGGTTCGCCGTCGCGGCGGTGACTTGGATGCGATGCGTCAGTCCGCCGAACGGGTTCCGACGGAGTTTCACCAAACGACCTGGGCCAGCGAGTGTGCGATCGAATTCATCCAAGACCACGCGGCGGGGGAGAAACCTTGGCTATTGAATTTGAACATCTACGATCCCCATCCGCCGTTCATCCCGCCCAAAGCGTACGCCGATCGATTTGATGCCGCCGACATGCCGGGACCGCACTTTCGCGATTCGGATTTGATCCAACAAAAGAAACTCGCGTCGCTGGATTTCCAAGACGAAATCCGCACGCCGGAACAGCACAACGCCAAGCGGGTGCAGGCGGATTACTACGCCATGATCGCGCAGATCGATGACCAGTTTGCGCGTCTCCTTGAGACGCTCGATCGCACCGGCGCGCGGGACAACACGGTGATCATCTTCACCAGCGACCACGGCGAGTCGCTGGGCGATCACGGGCTGATGTTCAAGGGGTGCCGATTCTACGAAGGCCTGGTGCGGGTGCCGTTGATTTTCTCGTGGCCGGATCAGTTTCAATCAGGATTGATCTGTGACGGACTGGTCGAGTTGCTCGATCTGACCTCGACGTTGATGCAGCTGTGCGGATTGGAGTGCCCGGATTACATGCAGGGCAAGAGCTTGATGCCGATCTTGCGGGGCGAGTCGGATCCGACCCACCACCATGATTTCGTCCGCAGCGAGTACTTTGATGCACTCGATCCACACTTCACCGGCGGAGTGGGAACGTTCGGCACGATGTATCGGACGCCACGCTATAAGCTGTGCGTGTATCACGACAAGGGGCTCGGCGAACTGTATGACCTTCACGCCGACCCGTGGGAGTTTGATGACCTCTGGGATGATCCCAAACATCAATCGATCAAGCACAGTCTGATTCAAGACGCCTTCGACGCCCACGTCGTGCTGACGACCGACATGGGGTCACGGCGTATCGCGCCGATGTGAGTGTTGTGCGGGGGCGTTGGATCGGCGTTTGAGGTTCAATGACAGCAGGCCGTGTTGTTGTTAGCGGCAGGGCGCGAGCCCCATACCGCTCAATCGAGAAGCGAAAATGAAACACCATGGCTCCCCTCTCCCCCGATTCCTGGCGAGCCTAAGCGAGTCAGGAATTGGGGGAGAGGGGCTGGGGGTGAGGGGGATTTCTTCTGTGCGCCGTTGCTGGATGACGGCAACGATTCGTTCTCGAACCCCGGTTGGATCTGGCGATATGTCGTACGCTGGAATGCGAACGACTTCAAATCGACACAGTAGAAATCAACGGTGTATCGCCCATCGGATACGCACTTCGAAACTTTCCTCCGGCGCAACCACGATTGCGCGTCATCAGCTAAACCGAGCTTTCCAATTAATTCAATCGGCCGCGCTGATCACGAGCAAGCTGATCACAAGCAAGCTCGGTGGCGTTGTGATTGCATCGTCGTTTCGTCATGCGGATTCCCCCTCACCCCCAGCCCCTCTCCCCCAAACAAGCCTCTACTCGTCGCAACGTTTTCGCGTTCTAAAATCAGTTGGCGTGCATCATCCATTCGAATCAACCAAGAGGCTTGTTCGGGGGAGAGGGGAGCCATTTTGAGTAAGCTGGTTGTTGTTAGTGGCAGGTCGCGAGCCCTCCGGTCTAGCAACGTGTTGCTGAGCTGGCCACCGGACGGCTCGCGCCGTTCCGCTAACAGCTTCGGTTTTTTGTTAGTGGCAGGTCGCGAGCCCTCCGGTCTAGCAATGTGTCGTTGAGCTGCGTACCGGACGGCTCGCGCCGTTCCGCTAACAGCTTCGGTTGTTATTAGCGGCAGGGCACGAGCCCTCCGGTCTTGCAACGTGTTGCTGAGCTGCCTACCAGACGGCTCGTGCCGTTCCGCTAACACCGTCAGGCACAGCCTGACCTACACCGGCTACACCGGCACGCTAACCACAGGTGTGCCGGGTGATGACCTTGATGATGTCCGCGACGTTCTCGGCTTTGCGGAAATCAAACGTCATCGGCTCGTGGGTACTGGAGAGCCAGAGTTTTAGATCCGAATCCAAATCGAAGTGGCCGGCACTTTCGATCGAAAAACGCACGATGCTGCGATAGGGAATCGAAAGGTACTCGGTTTTTCGACCGGTCATGCCCTGCTTGTCGATCACGATGATGCGTTTGTTGGTCAACACGATCATGTCGCGGACAAGCTGGTACGCTCGTTCCACGGACTCGTCTTCGATGACGATCGATGCGATCTGTTTTTCCACCTTGTCCAGATTCGCCTCCGAAGCCGAACCCAGCATGCCCGATAAAAGTCCCATCGAATGGTGTCTCCTGAAAATGCGTGTCGTTGCGGTCGCCGATGACGGTGGTCCCATGAAATCAGCGTCTTCGAATCGATCATTGAATCTTCAGTCTAACGGTTCTGCCACTCATGGTGTTTCGTTGCGGTCGATCTCAACAGTCGCGATCATGGCTTCCTGTTCGTAGCGCAGGTACACGATGATCTGGTCGATGCTTTCGATCAATTTGGCCGACGACGAATTCGGGTTCAGCCCCGGATTCTGACGCGACGCCTCGCGGTTGCCGTGGACGCTGCAGACGACCTGGCTGGACCCTTCATCGAACGAATACTCGCCGTCTTCGGGACAGAAGTAGCGGATTCCATATTTGGCTTCCGATAGGGTTGCGATCTGGTCGATCGGGGCATCGTACAGTTGATGAAAGTTGTGGATCGAGATGATGTTGCGGTGACAGGCCAGACGCGACTTTTCCGCCCAGTGCAGGTGGGCGTCATCCTGCAACTTGTCCAACGCTTGGCGATTGAGCCGAAACATCAGCTGCGCCTGGGAGGGTTCTTGTGAGGGCACGTTTGAACTCGCGTCAATGACTTCACGCAAAATTTCGGGCTTGGTCGCCAGCACCAATTGGTCGTTGACCAACGCGATGTGCAGCCGCAGCGCGACCGCGTGCAGTCGTGCACTCAAAACGTACATCTCGTGATCGCGATAATCGGGCAATCGATATGCATCAAACTTGCTGGGCAACGGTCCCACTTGACCGCCCTTTAAAAACGCTTTCTGTGAAAACTGTTCCAGCAAACGTTCGGCTTTCTCATTGTTTTCGACGTCGATGGTGGCGTAGACCGGCATGTTGGCCGTCAAGATCAATCCGCCGGCGAGCGCCTGCCACATCGCCGGCGCTTCGCCGACGAACGGCAGCTGGATCGGAGACAGTTGCGTCGGGTCGATTTCAAAGACGATCTCGCCGTCACAAAAATGCAGCGAAACACGATCGCCCAACCATTCCAGATCAGTCAGCGTCGGATCTTCCGTGACCACGTCCGACACGCCGGGGATCGCCATCAGGTACTGCGCGGTGTTCTTGCGTCCGGGGACCATGACCATCGACGCGACTGCGGACGGGGCGATTGTGGCGACATCAATGGGCTGCGGGTTTTGGTCGACCATGGCACGCATGTCCTGGTCAAACGTACTGCCGGCCATCGGCAACACACAGGTTTCCAGTTTCATCGTGGGCGCAACGGTGATGCGAGTCGCGACGGGATCAAAGACCTTTTGCCAGAACGACTCGTACCGTGTCTTGTACCGTCCGTATTCGGCTGCTTCCTCGGCCGACACCTTCAGCACCGACAGTTCGGCATTGGGTGTGACGTAGCGGAGTCGATTGTGCAGCGAACAGGTGCAGGTGTCGCTGTTGGCGTCGAACGCGTAGGCTCCTCCGTGCGGGCAGGTGATTCGGTCGGCCGCGATGAAACGTTTCTCGATCATCTCGCTGAGCGAATTCGGTGAGCGACCGTATTCCAAGCGAAAGAACAACGAGGCGTTGTTTTGCATCACCAGGTTATTAAAACACTCGACGCGGCGCTTTTGCGAGATCTTGGCCGCCGGGGCAACGATGCGTCGGATAAACGCGTCGGAGGCGAAATAGTATCCCGAGTTGGCGTCTGTCGACGGCGGCATCAGCGTGCTGATGTATCGATAATCAGCGGCATCATGCAGGCGGTCGACTTCCCCGAGCGATGCATCGACGATGCGGCGGATGGCGCGGTGGGAATTTGAAAAGACATAGTAGTCGTCGTGTCGCGTCGTGAACGCACTGACCAGCCGATCGCTGGTGTAACGGGCGGTCACTTGATGCCCGCGGTAATTAAAGTCCCGCTGGACCAGATCGGGGTGTCGCTCGCGTTCTTCGTCGACCCAGCCATTGAGCTGCTTCGCGAACGCCTGCTCCTCTTTGACGCGAATGATGACGGTCACGTCGGTTCCGTCGAGCAGGTAGGGATCCGAGCCGGTGACGGCCACTTCGGTAGCCACTGCTTGGGCAAACAACTCCTCCATCCCGGATCGAGAGATACCGAGCTGTTCTTCCAGTTTGGCCAACAACCGATTGTCCTGGGCGGTCAACTTCGAAAGCCGCACCAGGTCGTCGCCCCACTGGGTCGCCAAATCAACGGTCTCACCCAACGAAGCAAACGAATTGAAGTGCAGGAAATACTGGTCTGACGGAACCAGTTTGGAAATCTCGTGAACCTGAACGGTGACGTCTTTTTCCTTGTCCAGCCGTTGCTTGAGCAGGTCTTCGTAGTCGAGCGATCGGATGCGTGGTGGCGAGATCTCACTGATGTGACGCGTGTAAGCGCCGCGGCTGGCCGACGAACTGAGCGTCCGCCGTTGCAGCGACTCTTGAATCGCCAGCGACCCGGTGAACAGCTTGTAGAGTCCGTCTTCTAAATTGTCTTGCGTCGGCATCCGTTTCGGAATCGCCGGCGGATCGACGCCGTAACGCGCCTTGGACTGAAGCAAGCAGTATTGGAAGAAGGATTCGTCGGGGTAGTAGGTCAACAGTCGCGCAAAGTGTTCGTTTTGTTGCCGCGCCCAGTCTTCGAAGATGCTTCGCGCGCCGACTGATTTTCGGTCGGCCGGCACGTCGGGAATCGCAAGGGTGATCGTCCCTTCGCGCACTTGAACCCGACGTGACCCGTCCAGATTTTCCGAGACGGTTTCATAGGACAGTTGTACGTCGACGTTGCCGCTACCCTTGAGTCTGCCGTAGAACTCGGCGTGCTTTTGGTGGAACTTGGTTTCTTTCGGATAGATCAAGTAGGCGTTGGGGTCGCTCGAACGCAGCCGCAGGTAGTTGCTCTTCTCGAACTCTTCGGCCAAGAAAGGCTGTTCCAACCGCAGGGAGAACGCGATCGTTTCGTCTTCGTCGCTGCGATAGACCTCGACGGTGTGCTGGAACGGAAACTCCTGCGCCAGGGCGGTTGCCCCAGCGAGGATCCAGCTAAAGAGCATGGCGTGAGCAATAGAATGATTCATTTCCCTCGGAGCCTCGAAATCGTCGTGCTGCGTTCGGTTTTGGCGCAATGACGATAGGAGAGCCTGTCGAACGGCTCCGTGGCGCGCCGCGAAATTCACTCCGTTATTTGCAGATTCTACGCCCGGGGGACGCCGCGTGGCCTCTCGCTAACGCATGCGGGTTTCAATCCAATACCGCGAAGTGAATCTCAATGAGGAGGCCCGGGCGCTAACGCGAACCGGCTGATATCAATTGATGATTAGCCGTTTGGCGCGAGCCTACGGGCCCCAACCCGAGGAAACCTCGCTTCAATTAGCGGGATTGGGCTTCAAGCAATCAATCGGTCGCGTCGTTGGGCGGCTTTCAGGGAGAGAGACGCGACAAGGCTTCGGTGCCAAGAGGTTTTGGTAACAATTTGTACGTCCCGAGGCGTCATCGATACCCCACACGACGCACCCGTTCGGGCGACCAGATATACTGAACAGCTCCTCTTCTTCCCACTGGAATTCTTTTCACGGTTCACGAGTGACACAACGGATGTTTGCGGCCGTCGGCCGAACGGCTGGACCGTCCCGAGTGGGCCGAGGCAATGGACGCAGGCGGCTGAGGGTGGAGTCGCTGGAAAAGCGCTACTTGCTGGCGGCAGCCTTGGATGCGGATGCCGGCCTGGACGCCCGCCCGGATGCCGGCCTGGACGCCCGCCCGGATGCCGGTCTCGATGCCATCGCGGTGGGTGCATCGCTCCCGGAAACAGAATCGGTGTTTTGGCAGGACCGATCGGTCGAGATTCGACGCGGCCAGTGGGTGGTGCAGTTTGATCGCCGGGCGACGGCGGGGCCACAGTCGGGTGACCGAGCCGACGCATTGGCCAATGCCCAAGCATGGCTGCAGCGCCGCCAACCGAAGCAAGTGATTTCGGTCGACGCCGACATTGAACGTCGGTTGTACGAATTCGACGATCTACTGATCCGCAGCGCGATGTTGCATGCGTTTGAGAACTCGCCGAACGTGGTTTCCGTTGAACCGAACTATCGCGTTGCGGTCGACGCGGCCAGGATTCGAACCGCCGAGGGAACCGCCATGATCCGTGACTACGTTTGGGGTCAACAAAATGTCGACGCGTTTTTCCGACTGTTCGGTGACACCGACGGCGATCGCGATGTGCACGGCCAAGACTACGGGCGATTCGGATTAAGTTTCCTGAAATCGGGCACCGACCCGGCCTTCAATCCGCACCTCGACTCCGACGGCGATGGCGACGTGGACGGACAAGACTACGGACGATTCGGGCTGAATTTCTTGAAGCGTTTGGGTGACGCAATCCGCTAGTATTCCGTGTCACCTTGCGTTTCGGGTAGGCGGTAGTGGACGAGGCGACGAGTCCCATGCCCGGTAGTGGACGAGGCGACGAGTCCCGTGCCCGGTAGTGGACGAGGCGACGAGTCCCGTGCCAATACGCCCACTGCGGAGGACTCGTCGCCTCGTCCACTACCCGGAAATTGAACAGAGGACTCGTCGCCTCGTCCACTACCCGGAAACTGAGCAGAGGACTCGTCGCCTCGTCCACTACCCGAAAACTGAGTTGAGGACTCGTCGCCTCGTCCACTACCCGGAAATTGAGTTGAGGACTCGTCGCCTCGTCCACTACCCGGAAATTGGGTTGTCGATTGAAGCCCGCACGCGTTAGCAAGGGGCTACGCGACGCCGCTCGCTGACGCGCCGGAGGTTCTCAAACCGTGATCCCCTTTTCGTGACACTCCGACATATGACAACGGGCCTCGAACAAGCGATTTCAATCGCTGGTAGCGGCTTTGCCGGCGTCGGTCAGTATGTAACACCCAATCTTTAATCCATCATTCGTGATAAATCCACGCGACTCGAGCGAGTCAATCGCTCCAAGCCATGCGTCGATCGTTTGAGGTCTTTGGTCAGGAACCAAGTCGTTGTCGTCGACATCGACCACCAAGACGCCGTCGAATTTCGACCAAATGATGAGTGAGTCATTCGGTGCAGCTGAGTCGAGGATGAGCGTCTCCTCGGTTGTCAGAGGCGTAACCGTCATGCCGCAACCCGGCAGAAGTGCCACCACAAACAACGCCAACACCGTTGCCGGAATTCGTATCGGAGGATTGACCGTACGCATATTCAGTATCGATCTGTCTGCGGGAGTTGAAGGGGAAGCTGCAACCGAACCGCGCAGGAACTTTGCCTTCCTCGATTTGGCCGGCGCTCGTTTCGAGTATAGTCGAGTTGGCGCCGCATCGTGTCCCTGATTTGAGTTCAAGGTAGACGCCAAGACTTTTGCAGCACGCGCCCTCTCTGGCGTTTGCTTGCTGCGCAAACGCCGTCTCGCCCAGGGGGAGAGAATCTAAACAGGCTGCCAATCGCTGCCGTCATACAATCGATGTCCCTTGCGGCGGTGTTCGCTTCGCTCGACCGCAGGCTTCTATCTGCATTCCATTCGGGGATGCAAAGACATGGGTCATCTGCCCGGTAACGCCCAGGAGGGCGTGCCGTGGGGACGCGAGTTAGACAACGGCGATCGACAACCTGCTACGTCTGCATAGCAGCGTTATTGGTTGAGCTGTGCTTGGACCGTTTCGCGTGAAGCTCGCGTTCCCAGTGCTCCCCACAATCCATAGGGACTCTTTGCCCCCGGCACCGACGCGCCGGTTCCGCCGCTCCAGACATTCGTATGGTGAACGTCACCGGCTTCGATCGAATCGGTCAGGAAGATCACCGCGCCGTCGCCCATCAAGACGTGAACGCCTCCCTGGTGGCGGCTGCTCGGCGGGGCGATCCCCATTGAGTTTTCGTCACCGGTGCTATCGCCACCGAGGCAGAGATCCTTGTTGGGCGGCAGGATGGTGTTCATCGCCGTGTAAACCGTTCCTCCGGCGGCCCATCGAAAGCCGCGTCCCTGGTTGCTGGCCGCCAACGTCGGCGCGGTGCCTCCGTCGTTTCCATTCGACCAGAATCGCGGGCGATCGGGACTGACGTATCCCTCGTGCTCGCAGTGATCCGGTTCGTCACGAATCTCGTCGGTTTCTCCTCGGATTGAGGCAATCGTTCGCTTGTCGCGGTCGCCCAAGTCGGTTGTGATTTCGCCGGCAACGATCGTGTTGGACAATCCGTCCAAGATGTCTCGGAATCGCAAGCTCTTGCGAGCGACAAAGGCACCGCGGCACGACGCGTTGGCTTCAACCGCGACCGCGATCGGCGGCGATGTGACCACATTGTTGACTTGGAACCACGGTCCTTGATCCATCATCACCGCGGAATCGCCCACGCATGCGGCGTAGTTGGTGCGTCCCATCGCCGGCAACCCCGTTCCCGGATCACTGGGACAACGCAGCGTCGGGATCTCAACCTGCCATGGCGGATAACCGGCTTGCGAGGTCCGCGGCCCCATTGCCGGCCACGGCGGTGTGCGTCGGCTGGTGGAATTGACGATGATGCGGTTCGGATTCTTGATCTGATCCCAAAGTGCTTGCTGTTCCATGTAGGGCGTCAGTCCAACCCAGATGGAAAGGTCCATCCGGTTGTCTTGGTCCGTTGTTCCGTCGGATCCGTTGACCCACGTCCCACCCTTGTAGGTCGGAAGCCGTTTGTAGGCTCCGTGATAATTGTGAAGCGCGATGCCTAGTTGCTTCAGGTTGTTGCTGCAACTCATGCGACGGGCTGCTTCACGCGCCGCTTGAACGGCCGGCAACAACAGTCCGACCAGAATGCCAATGATCGCGATGACGACGAGTAACTCGACGAGCGTAAAGGCTCGCTGCGGGCGCGACACTCGCGCCCGACTTGCGTGATGAATGGACATAAAGATTGCTGAATGAAAAATGATTTGGAGAACGGTTGCACGTGCCCAACCAACGACGAAGCGCGGCCGTCCCGCTCGATCACTCCGATCAGGCGTGATGGGACACCGCTGCCACGAGGACGCGTGGAAAGGTGTGCGAAATGACAGGCTGGAAGCCTATCGCACGTCGAAATTCATTCAGCCGATCGGCGGGCCGCGGAGATGCGGCAACGACGTTGAGAAAGATTCAACCCAAGGCGAATCCGTCAAAATCTGACGCTCAACCAACGCGTCGCCGGTGCAAAGTACCGGATTCGAAACGACCTCTCCGGCCGCCCAGGCAAGTGATTGGCAGACGACACAATCGTCGGAATCGTGGGAGTGCAGTGGCGACGGAGACGAGCTGTCAGGCCGGTGGCGGTGCGTCGATACCGCCAAGCCGCAGTGGCCGTGATGGTGCCCACACTCATGGTGCGACGGGCCGCTGCTGGCGTCAGCCGGCAACGCCGAGACGTCATGATGCCCCTCGCAGGTGGCGACATGGATCCACGCTGCAGATTGGCCCATCAGGACCAAACCACAAAGCAGCACGGAGATCGTTTTGCCGACCAGAGAGTTCATTTGCACAAGAAAATGGGGGTTCAATCCGCACGTTAATTGCATCGCAAGACTCCTACGATCCAAAGAGTGCGGTGGTTCGTCAAGCTGAATTTGCCAGATTCACCAGATCCACATCATCGTCACCGTCTGGCGATCCCGCACATTTCCCCATGCGAAGCCATCTGTTTTGTGCGATAATCCGCTCCCAGCCCCCACGCCTCCCTTCGTCCGATTTTCAATCTCATCTGGCTCCCGACCAGCTCATCTGGCTCCCGCCCCGAGATTGAAATCTCCCTCCGCCCGTTCCTGCCATGAAGAATCCGTTCTCCATCGTCCCGATCCTGCTGCTCGTCTGCATCGGCGGCGTGTCCGCCGCCGAGATTGATTTCAATCGCGACATCCGGCCGATCCTTTCGGACAATTGTTTCCTCTGTCACGGACCCTCCGAATCGACCCGCGAAGCCGATTTGCGATTGGATGTTCGTCAGTCCGCGATCGATTCAGGGATGCTGGTTGCCGGCCAGCCGGAGGACAGCGAAGTGATCGCGCGGGTGTTCTCTGAAGACGCGGACTCGCTGATGCCGCCGCCGGATTCGAACAAACGATTGACCGACACGCAGCGCAATCTGCTCAAGCAATGGGTCGCCCAGGGCGCGACGTATCAAGAACACTGGGCCTTCGTCCCGCCCCGGAAAGCCCCCGGTGTCGACGCGGCCAATCCGGTGGACCATTTCATCGGCCGACGACTGCACGAGCGCGGGCTGACGTTTTCGCCGCCGGCCGACTTGCGAACGTTGATCCGCCGCGTGTCGCTGGATTTGACCGGCATGGCGCCGACGCCTGAGCAAGTCGAGCAGTTTCTGGCCGATGCGGATTCGCTGGGAATCGACTTGGCCTACGAAGCACTCGTCGATCGATTGTTGGCATCGGAGGATTACGGCGAACGCATGACGTTGGCCTGGTTAGACGCGGCACGCTACGGCGACACCAGCGTGATGCACGCCGACGGCCCGCGCGACATGTGGCCGTGGCGTGATTGGGTGATCAACGCCTACAACGCCAACATGCCGTTCGACCAATTCACGATCGAGCAGCTCGCCGGCGACCTGATTCCCGACGCGACGGTCGATCAAAAGGTGGCATCGGGTTTCAATCGGAATCATGCGACCAGTGACGAAGGCGGGGCATTTGCCGAGGAGCTGCGTGTCGAGTACGTCGTCGATCGCGTCCAAACCACTTCCACCGTCTGGATGGCATTGACGATGGAATGCGCCCAGTGCCACGATCACAAATACGATCCGATCTCTCAGGCCGAGTACTACCAATTCTACGCGTACTTCAACAACACGGCCGATCCCGGCATGCAAACACGCCAGGGAAATCAGTCGCCCGTCGTCGACGTCTATGACGAACGGCATCAAGCTCGCTTGGCGGAATTGCAGGCGGAGATTGATTCGAAGAAGAAACAGCTGGAATCCCACCAACGCCAGGCCGACCCCCAATTCGTCGCCTGGGCGGAACAGGAAACCGCCAAGTACGCCAGCGATGATCCATCGACCAAGAAACTGTCCGGCATCGCGCATTGGTTTCCGCTCGACGAGCCCGATGGTTCGCAATTAAAGAATGAAACCACCGGCGCGGTCGCGGTTCTGGAGCAAGGAAAGTTTCAGACGAGCGATCGAGAGGGCAGCAAAGCGCTGAAGTTGAACGGGCAAACTCAGTTCGCCTGTTCGGAGAATCCGCCGCAGCTGGAATCAGATCAGCCGTTCACGATGGCCGCCTGGATCAAATTCGACGGCAAGTCCGGCGGCGCTGTCTTTTCACGCATGGATGTCGCCGACAACTATCGCGGCTATGACATGTGGATCCAAGGGACGAACGTCGGCACCCACATCATTCATTCCTGGTCCGACAATGCCGTCAAAGTCGTCTCCAAGGACGCGCTGAAAACCGACACCTGGCAGCACGTCGTGATCACTTACGACGGCAGCCAGAAAGCCGCCGGCGTGAAAATTTACATCGACGGAAAACTGTCGGCCAATCAAGTCGAAGCCGACAGTCTGGCCGGCACGCTGCAAACCGATGTGCCCTTCAAAATCGGCAGCCGCAGCAACGGCGCCAATTGGAAGGGTGAAGTCGACGACATCCGGATTTACTCGTTTGCATTGAGCGAGTCCGAAGTGCCGCTGGCCAAGGACGACGTGGTCGGCGGAATCTTGGCGACCGCCGCCGAAGAGCGAAGTGAAGCCCAGTGGGCGGCCCTGCGAAACGTCTATTTCAGCCAAGACGCGGATTTCCAATCGCTCCGCAAGTCGCTCGCCGCGACTGCGAAACAGCACGCCGATCTGGCGGCGAAGAAGACGACGTCGATGATCATGTCGGACAACCCCGCAGACAAAATGCGGATGACGTTCGTCCTTGACCGCGGTCAATACGATTCGCCTAAAAAGGACACACCGGTTTCACCAGGCGTCCCGGCGGCTCTGCCACCGCTGGCCGAAGACGCTCCGCCGAACCGATTGGGATTGGCCCGTTGGCTGACCGCGCCGGATCATCCGTTGACCGCACGCGTGGCCGTCAACCGGTATTGGACGATGCTGTTCGGCAATGGACTGGTCCGCACGATCAGCGACTTTGGTGCCCAAGGCATGCCGCCCACCCACCCGCAGTTGCTCGATTGGCTGGCCGTCGATTTTGTCGAGTCGGGCTGGGACGTCAAGCGGATGCTGCGACAACTGGTGCTCTCGCGAACCTATCGCCAGAGTTCGCGTCGAGAACCCGTGCACGCGGAACAGGACCCCGAGAACCTGTTGCTGGCCCGCAGCCCGCGATTTCGGTTGCAGGGCGAATTGATTCGCGACCAGGCGTTGGCCGTCGGCGGATTGCTGACCCGTCAGGTCGGTGGCCCCGGCGTGAAACCGTATCAACCGGTGAATATCTGGAACGAAGTCAGTCTGAACGGTGGTCTGCGGTATTCGCAAGACAAGGGCGAGAAACTGTATCGCAAGTCGATGTACACGTATTGGAAACGCAGTGCACCGATGCCCAACATGATGATCTTTGACGCGCCATCGCGTGAGAAATGCGTCGTCGCCCGGGCCCGAACCAACACACCGCTGCAAGCCCTGGTGACGCTCAACGACCCGCAGTTCGTCGAAGCGGCCCGAGCGCTCGCCCGGCGTTTGATCCAGTCCGAATCCGATGATCGCAAGCGAATCGATTTGGCCTACCGTCTGACGACCGCACGACCGGCAAGCGAACGGGAGACGTCGGTGTTGTTGGACATCCTTGCCGACCAGCACGAACGCTTCACCGCCGACCCTGAATCCGCCAACCAATTCTTGTCGGTCGGTGAGTTGCCGCGCGACGAATCGATCGATGCGATTCGGCACGCCGCTTGGACCGTGATCGCACAAATGATTTTGAACTTAGACGAAACGTTGACCCGAGGCTAACCATGGACTCACTGACCACACAACGCCGCAAGTTTTTGCTCGGGACCGGTTACGGGCTGGGGGCAACGGCACTGAGCACCCTGTTGAATCCAGATTTGATCGGTACCGCCAACGCCGCCGCGGGGGCGTCCAACCCCGGATTGCCGCAATTCCCGAATTTTGCCCCCAAGGCCAAACGGATCATCTATCTGTTCATGGCCGGCGGCCCCAGCCATATCGACACCTTCGACTACAAACCGGAGATGCGGAAGTTTCATGGCCAGGAGCTTCCCGAGTCGGTTCGCCAGGGGCAACGGTTGACCGGGATGACCAGCGGTCAATCGACTTTCCCATGCGTCGCGCCGATGTTTAATTTCGAACGCTTCGGCCAGCACGGGACTTGGGTCAACAAAGACATCTTGCCGTACACGTCGGGCATCGTCGATGACATCACCATCATCAAATCGATGCACACCGAAGCGGTCAATCATGATCCGGCGATCACCTACATCAACACCGGTGTTCAACAGCAAGGGAAGCCCGCGCTCGGTTCCTGGCTCAGCTACGGCCTGGGCAGCGAAAACGACAACATGCCCGCCTACATCGTGATGATTTCGCGAGGGCGCGGCCAATTGCAGGCACTTTACGACCGCTTGTGGGGATCGGGGTTCCTGCCGGCACGTCACCAAGGCGTCAAACTGCGCAGCAGTGGTGAACCGGTCTTGTACCTGAACAATCCGCCTGGGATCGACCGCCAATCGCGACGCAGCATGCTGGACGGATTGAACGAACTCAATCAGGTGGCCTACGACAAATTCGCCGACCCGGAAACGCAAGCCCGAATCTCGCAGTACGAAATGGCGTTTCGCATGCAGAGCGAAGTGCCGGATCTGATGGCGATCGAACAAGAACCCCAGCATGTGTTGGATCTGTATGGCGACGATGTGCAAAAGCCCGGCAGCTTTGCCAGAAATTGTCTGCTCGCCCGTCGCATGGTGCAGCAGGGTGTCCGCTATGTCCAGTTGTTCCATCGCGGCTGGGATCAGCACGGATCACTGCCGTCGAAACTTCGACAGCAATGCAAGGACATCGATCAGCCCGCCGCGGCACTGATCAAAGACTTGAAGCAACGAGGCATGTTGGACGACACACTTGTGGTTTGGGGCGGCGAGTTCGGACGCACGATTTACTCGCAAGGCAAATTGACGGCCGACAACCACGGACGCGACCACCATGGCCGCTGCTTCACGATCTGGATGGCCGGTGCCGGCATCAAGCGTGGATTCGAATACGGCATGACCGACGACCACAGCTACAACATCCTGAACAACACCGGCGTGCACATCCGTGACATGAACGCCACGATTTTGCATCAGCTGGGCATCGACCACGAAAAGCTGACCTTCAAGTTCCAAGGGCTTGATCAACGACTGACCGGAGTCGAAGAACCGGCTCACGTCGTCCGTCAGATCTTGACCTAAGACCTCGGTTCCGCTTTGACCGGGTCGTGATTCGGGTTGGGCTGCGGCAATTGCGCGTCGACGCTACGTCTCCAGGCCTGTAACTGCGATCGCAACTCGGCGGCTTTGCGGGGCTCTCGACTCGCCAGATCGTTGGACTCACCGACGTCGCTTTCCAGGTCATACAGCTCGACACGATCGTCTTCCAAATACTCGATCAACTTCCATTTCCCAGCTCGGATCGCGCTGTACGGGCCATTGCTGTACGGGCCATGGCTGTACGGCCCGTTGTTCGGTTCCCCAGGCAATGCGAATCCACCGGCGTGGTAGTGCGGATAGTGCCAATAGATCGCCTCGCGGTCCAACCTCGTCTGGGGGTCTTGAAACAGCGGCACCAAGCTGCGGCCATCGACGTCTGCGTTGTGACTGGCGTCACCGCTGACCGATGCGAGTTGCAATACGGTGGGGTACAAGTCGTTGCCGATGACCGGTTCCCGGCAAGTGCTGCCTGCCGGTGCCACGCCCGGCCAGCGAACGACCATCGGCACCCGCGTGCCACCTTCATACGCGGAACCTTTGCCGCGTCGCAGCGGATCGTTGTCCGTGAACCCCGTGGGTTTACGGAACTTGTGTGAAAGCCCACCGTTGTCGCTGGTGAAGATGACCACGGTCTCATCTTCAATGCCGTTGCGTTGCAATGCATCCAGTACGGTTCCGATGGCATCATCCATGCTGCGCACCATCGCGGCGTAGGTGGGATTGTGATGGATGGCGTTCGAATCAACTTTCGCGGCAAACGCGTCGACCAGTTGCTGTTTGCCCTGGATCGGCGTGTGGGGGACATCGAAGGCAAAGTACAGAAAGAACCGTTCGTTTTTCCATCGGTCGATGAGCTTGGACGCTTCATCGGCGAAGTAGTCGGTCGTGAAATCGCCTTTCTGAAACGATCCCGCCGGTCGCGTCAAGAAGTACCCTTTGGCCGGCGGCTTCATGACCTGGACATCGAATCCATGGTCGGTCGGTTGGTACCGATTCGCGTCGCGGCCTTTGGGATTGAGATGCCATTTGCCGACGTGCGCGGTCTTGTATCCACCCGCCTTCAACGCTTCGGCGACCGTGACCTCGCTGTGCGGCAGGTACTTCGTCCAGTCGGGAATCGACAACTTGGCGTAAGGGGCGGCTTGGCCCGCGATAAAATCGGTCAGATGCAAACGCGCGGGATACTTTCCCGTCATGATGGCCGCGCGACTGGGCGAGCAGACGGTGCACGCCGAATAGGCATCGGTGAATCGGACGCCCTGTGCCGCCAACGAATCGACGTTGGGGGTTTCGTGAAAATCGCTGCCGAAGGATCGGACGCCGTTCCAACCGAGATCGTCGGCGAGAAACAGAATCACGTTGGGGCGTTGATCCGCAGCTGCCAGCGTCGAAGCGAGCATGGCCAGCAGCAGTGCGGTGGCGAACCGATGGTCCAAGACGTTGCGAACAAGATTCATGATTTTGGCGGTTCCCGTTGGACGTCGACTGGATGATCACCCTGCAGCGATTGGATTTGCTCCACGGCGGCTTTGACGTTGTCTTTTCCGCGGTGCAGTCCGATGTCCAGTGTGAACTGCCGTTTCTGTCCCGGCGACAATTTGGGGACGCGTCCGGCGGCACGTTCGACCTTGCGGTTATAGGGATAGCCCGTCGCCGGTTCGATGCCGGTGACGTAGCCGTCTTCGGTGGCCGCGGTGTTTTTCCAGATCGTCAGGTAGGGCAATTGTTCGGCCGACCAATGCATCGACGCCGCACGGTCAGCGGCTGCGTTCTGCAGCACGGCGCCGGTTCGGTTGTGCTCGTCGGTCAGCGGCTCGACCAGATAGACTTGTTCGACAAAGCCGGCGGTCGGCGGCAGATAGGTCGCATAGCCGTCGATGCTTTCGGCCGCGTGGGCGTCCATCGGCGTCAGCGACTTGACCGCGGCATGCACCGTCGCGCCCGCGCCCAGCAACGGGGCACCAAAATTGGCGTGATAGATGATTTGGAATTCCTGTTCCTGGGCACCCAAGTTCTCGACGGTGTCATCGATTCGAAAGCTGTCTTGACCGGGAACGACCGATATCTCGGTGATCAATTTTAATTTCGGTCCGTAGAAGAACTTTTCGTACACGATGCCACGGACGCGGATGCGATGCGGCGCGGCCGAATCAATGATGACTTCGACTTCGCTGGCCGGGATGTTTCCGATTTTTCCGTGCAGTGTCAGATCCCTCGTTGTGGTACCGCCCGCGCCGTCTTCGAATTCGTCTGTTCCCGGATGGCCGGCAAACTCGAGGCCGCAACGGACCATCCACTCGTTGAATCCTTCTAGCCAGCCGAGTCCGCCGCGGCTTTCCAAATCGATCAACGACGGATGCACGATGTCTTCGACCGGCGAGTCCCAGCCCAGACGCATGTCGCCCGAACGGACTTCGTAGACGCTCATCCCCCGCGTGGGAACCACGTCGATCTGCAGCACGCCATTGTCGATCGTGATCAGGTCCACGCCTTCTTGCTTGCCACCGTGAAGCGTCTTCTTTTCGACCGACCAATTGCCTCCGCTGAGTTTCCAACTGTCACGGTGGACGTTCTGCTCGGTGCTGGTCAAGACGTAGCGTTGGTCGGCGTGAACCGAGGAAGCAGGCAAACCGAAACACAACGCGATCAGGATGGTAAAACAACGGCAGCACGCCATGAAAGTCTCTCCAAAAACAGTGCAAAGATATGGATTCCTACGCGACGCATCGACTTGATCGCCACCAACACGATCGACAAGGCGATCAGTGATTCGACCCATCGCGAAGGCAGGTCGATCACACCGAGCGCGGCCAAGCTGAGCGTGATCGAATGCGCGACGGTAAACAGCGTGACGATCTTGACGATGTTCAAAAACGCTTGCCTGAAACTCGGCACCGGAACCTACTTGCCTTCTTGGCGGACCAAGACCGCCGGCAACAGCAATGCGACGATAAACAGGATGTGGTCGATCCCGATCCAGATGTGCAATACACCCTGCCAAACAAAATCGCGAGGGCGAAGCAACAGGTCGATGTGGTTCAAATCAAGTTCTTGGACCGGGTTGTGCGTCCCGAAAACCATCGCGGTGAACTCGCCTTCGAACTCCTGACCGCTTTTCTTGTTTCGTTCGATGCAGACCAAGCTTCGGTGGGTAAAGTCATCTTCCACAAACAGGCTGTTGCGAATCGTGATCACATCCGGAATCGGACCGACGGGGGTTTGGTAAACATATTGGGCATCGCTTCATCGCGGCCCGAAACCTTGTTGCGGTTCGTCGGGTCGGCTGAATGTTGGGTGAAAAACCGGCCCCCGATTGCCTGGCGTGTCACACGGATGCCAGGGGATCCGTCCGGCACACCGCCGACTCGCAGCCCAGGATAGTCGATCGAAACGCGATACCGGCACGCTTCGGGGCGGCAGTCCGGATTTTTCCCGTGCTCTGGTTGGCAGGTCGCCCAACTCTGGCGGCCTCTTCGCGTCAGACGCTTCGACCGATACGATTGACAGGGGGTGATGGTTGAAATAGCCGTCGCCCTTCTGGATGATTCTGCCTTGATTGGGCGACTGCGACCCTCTCTTTTTCCGCCGCGTTTATTGGACGATTCGATGCCCCGCACCCTGTTTCGAAATGCATCCGTTGTGCTGGCCGACACGGTCACCGAGAGTTCCGTTCTGATCGAAGACGGCAAAATCTTGGATGTGGCGGCGTCCGCCGACGCTGCGGCCGACAACGTGGTCGATTGTGCGGGATTGCACTTGATGCCGGGCGTGATCGATGACCAGGTTCACTTTCGCGAACCCGGACTGACGCACAAAGAAGACCTGTCAACCGCCAGCCATGCCTGTGCCGCCGGTGGCGTCACGTCGTTCTTGGAAATGCCCAACACCAAACCGCCCGCGGTGACGCTGGACGGTGTCCGTGCCAAAGAGCAACTCGGCGCGGAAAAGTCATTGGTCAATTATGGCTTTTACATCGGAGCGACCCCCGACAACTCCGCCGAGTTGGCCAAGGTGACCGATGTCCCGGGAATCAAAATCTTTATCGGCAGCAGCACCGGCAACTTGTTGGTCGATGAACAGGAGGCGTTGGAGCGGATCTTTGCCGAAACAACACTGCCGATCTGCGCCCACTGCGAAGACGAACAAACGGTTCGCGCCAATGCCGCTCGATTGGCCGGTACCACCGATGTGGCCGACCATTCACGCATCCGGGACGTCCAGGCCGCCGTGATCGCGACTCGGCGGGCGACCGATTTGGCCCGCCGATACAAACATCGCTTTCACGTCTTGCATGTCTCCACCGCCGCCGAACTGGAAATCCTGGCCGATCCCGCGCCGTACATCACCGCCGAAGTCTGCCTGCATCACATCTTTTTCAATGTCGACGATTATCCCCGCTTGGGGACTCGGATCCAAATGAATCCCTCGATCAAATCGGCCGACGACAATCGCCGACTGTTCCAGGCATTGCTGGACCAGACGATCCAGGTCATCGCGACCGACCATGCCCCGCACACGCTGGAAGAAAAAGCGGCGCAGTACCCCAACAGCCCCTCGGGATTACCGGCCGTCGAAAACAGTTTGGCGTTGATGCTCGATCAAGTCACCCAGGGACGATGCTCCATCAACCAAGTCGCGTCGTGGATGTGTGATGCCCCGGCGCGCGTCTGGGGAATTGTGGGCAAGGGACGGATCGAAAACGGATACGATGCGGATCTGGTGCTGGTGGACCTGCACAAACAAAAGACGATTCGCGATGCCGAGCAACACACCAAATCAAAATGGTCGCCGTGGGACTCGGTCACGTTGACGGGCTGGCCGGTCGCGACCTTCGTCGGCGGGCACAAGGTCTACGATGCCGACCACGGGTTTGACGAATCGTTTCGCGGTGCCAAGCTGCGGTTCGATCATTCCCGAGGCGGCTACTGGGCGACCGCAGACGGAATCGGCACCGAATGATACCGACTGACGAAGGGCGTTTCGGGGCGTTAAACTACAGGCCTCGGTCGCGAAACCACAGCGCCGGGGCGTGCGGATGAATCGTCCGTGCCGTGTTTGACTTCCCTCCTTCCCTTCCCCTTCCAGTGATCCATGTCTGAAAACGACGGCGAAGATGCCAAGCCGGTTGTGCCATTATCCGCCAATGCCCGCCGCGTGCTGGGTGTGTTGGTGGAGAAAGCCAAAACGACTCCGGACAACTATCCGATGTCCGCCGCGGCGATCATCAGCGGTTGCAATCAAAAATCGAATCGTTCTCCGCAAATGCAGCTCGACGAAGACGATGTGCTGTTGGCGCTGGACGAGTTGCGGGGTGTCGGGGCGGCGCGGGAGATCCAGGGCAGCGGACGGGTCACCAAGTATCGTCATGCCGCCTACGATTGGTTGGACCTGGACAATCCGCAGGCCGCCGTGTTGACCGAATTACTGCTCCGCGGGCCGCAGACGATCGGTGAGATCCGTACCCGGGCGTCGCGGATGTGCAGTCTGCCCGATCTCGACTCGGTCAAAACCGTTTTGAAATCGCTGGCCGACAAGGATCTGGTGGAAGCGTTGACGCCTCCCGGCCGCGGGCAAACGTTTGCCCACAAACTTTATCCGCCACAAGAACGCCAGTACTTAGAAGCCCGTGTCGAAAAGCAGGCGGCAAAGTCGGCGGCGGTCCCCGACACCAGCAAGAATGTCATCGATCAGCTGATCGCGCGATTGGACGCCGTCACCGAACGAATCGACGACCTGGAAGCCCGCCTAAAAGAACTCGAGTCCTAGCTTGCCTCTCCGGAAGCCCCAGCTTCCGACCCGCCCCTTTACCTTCATGCTTCATCCAGAGTGAACCTAAGGTTGCGTTTGTCGCGCAGAATCGGTGTCAGTCTGTAACTTGCGGAGCGTTGAAAGGACCATTGAGCCCACCGATGGCAGCGCGAACCCACGGATGACAGGGTGCCAAAAATCCGTGGGTTCGCGCTGCCATCCGTGGGTAGAATGTTTCGATGATTAGCCCGGCAAAATGGCCTGGAGTTCTTCGTCCAGAATGAATCTTCGGAATGAAGCATCAAGGATGCAGGAGAATCGCAAGCTGGAAGCTTACGCCACTGGTTAGTTGGATTCGACGATCACGTTTTGTGTTCGTGTGGGGAGCTGCGTGAATTGCTCGGTTTTTCCGGTCGGCCAAGTCACCGAGACGGTCACCGACGCGTCGTCCAGGTCGCCCAAACCGAAGTGCAGCATGCGTTCGTTACTGCATTGATATCCGTCACCGGCGACCAGGAACCCGGTGTGTGTGCCCTGGCTGGTTTCGACGCGGAGGGTGCTACCGATCGCATCGCGGGAGGACGTGCGGCCTTTCAAGTCCAGACGTATCCAGTTGCCGCTGTTCTCGGTGCGATTGATCATCAGCGCCGTCGGTTCGGTTTGGTGCGTGACCACGAAGTCGACTTGTCCGTCGCGGTTGGCGTCAATCGTCCACAAGCCGCGGCCGACGTGGTTGTTCTGGAAGTACGGCCCCAATGTTCCGACCGACACGCTGCGATAGCGGCCCGTCGCGGATCGTTGAAAGATCTGCATTGGCTGGTCATACATCGCTTTCTCGTCGCCTCGCGAGAACAGGTCGACGTGCCCATTGGTGACGACGATCTCCGCGTCGCCGCTGTTGTCCAGGTCGATCGCTTCGGTGCCAAATGCGACCAGAGGACGTGTGGCCTCGACCAGTCCCAGCGGTCCGGTGCGATCTTGCCAGATGCCCGAAGAGGATTGCGTGTGCAGCGTGTTGTATTCTTTGTCGAAATTCGTGACGTACAAGTCGACGTCGCCGTCTCGGTCAAAGTCTCCGGTGGCGATCCCCATCGAACCTTGCGGGATCCCTCGGTCGTCGCCGCCGATTCCACGCAGCATCGCCGACTCAGACAAGGCGAGTTGGGTGTCGTTCGATTCGCCCGCCACGCGACTCCAGTAGTGATTGTTGGTCATGTCGTTGGCGACAAACACTTCATTGCCGAGCCGGCCATCCAAGTCGCCGACGATGATTCCCAGTCCACGCCCGGGCGAATCCGTGATCGCGCCCCAGGTTTCGGTCGTGTCGGAAAACGTTCCGTCGCCGCTGGAACGTAAAAAGCGATCCGGCATGGCTGGAAACAACATCGGGGAGCAGGATCGCATCACCGTGGAGCCGGCCATCGGACAGCCTCGTGTGACCGGGCCCAGCGTGGCGCAGTAGTTGACGACGACGAGATCCGCCAAGCCATCGTGGTCGAGATCCGCGATCGCGCCGCTGGAGGACCATTCGTCAGCGTCGCCCGCTGGCATTTGGTCACTGGCATCCCGAAAGGTTCCGTCACCATTGTTGACGTACAAACGATTAGGGCCGTAATTGAGCACCAGCAGATCGGGAAAGCCGTCTTCGTTGACATCTCCGACCGCGACGCCTTGTCCGAATCCCTTGTCGCCGGTTTGTGCGATTTCGCCGATGGGCCGGAATTGTCCGTCCAGGTTTCGGAACAGCTCGTTGGCATCGGAATCTTGTCCGGGTGGTGTTCCACCGGCGGCCACCAGATACAGATCGCTCCAGCCATCCAAATCAAAATCGATCGTTCCGCCGCCACAACCGAGCGTCTGGTAGAGCATGATTCCCGGCTTGTCGAGCGTCTCGCTGGTCCGCCCCCAAAACGTCAATCCGCGCTGCACTGCTTCGTCTGCGATTATCCAGTCGACCGCCACGCCGGATTCTTCGGCGGCTTCACCGGCGACCGCGTCGTCGCGGCGGATCGTTTGTTCGCTCGGATCGTTCGTCGAAACCACCTTTTCGATGCTCGGCAGTGGCAGTCGAGCAAACAGCACGTCGAAATCGGGCAGCGCCTCGGGCACCCGCCAGGGTGTACCCGGTTTCAAACGTTGGACCAGCTCGTCGCGAAATCCGGCGACGTCAACCGAGTCGTCTTCGGGTAGGGTGGTCGCGATCGCCGACCAGGCTTCGGCCTCCCAGAGCCGCCCGAGTTTTTCCAGCGACTGGGCAATCTCCAACGCGATCGCCCTTGAGATTTCGCCGGTCCGCGTGAAGCGATCTTTCAACTGGTGAAATCGCGTCAACTGTTGGGCTCGATCATTGACGATCGTGACCATCTGTTTGTTGAAGTCGGGGTTTCGGGCGGCAAACTCGGGCAGCAGGGTCGCCAACCGCGTCCAGATCTGGACGACTTCGGGATCGCCACAGACGGCCGCTTGGGCAAACGCCCGGAGTGCCGCGGGAGCGTCGTCGTTCGCCCGAGCCCAATCGCCCAGGGCAATCCAATAGGCCGGGTAGTCCTGAATCCCATCGGATTGCTCGGCGGCCCAGGTTTCCAGTTCCTCGAACCGCCGAGACGCAGCCAGGGCCTGGCCCAAGAAAGCTTGCGAGGGATGGTGTTTGGGGTGATCGGTGACGATCTCGCGGAGCAACTTGATCGCTTCGTCGAATTTACTCTCGTCGAATTTTGACTTCGCCGCCCCCAACAGCGGTCGCTTGTCGTCGGGGTTGCGGGTGACCATCTGGTCCAGCGGGTCGGCGTCGAGCGTTCGTCGTTCAGTATTGCTCAAGTCCTTCAGCATCCCGATGTCGAACCGCCGGGCGAGCACCAGGGTTTGCCCGTGTCGCAGCGCCGAAACGCGATCATCGGCGCCGATGTAGAAATCGAACAGCCAGCGGCGGGTTTCGTGCTGGTCGGGTTGAGCCAGGAGGGCCTGTTCCAAAAAATCCAGCCCGTCGTGGTATTGTCCCAGCCCGATCATCGCGATCATGGTCTGGCGGACACGACTGGGGTTGGCGAACGACTCGGATTGACACGCCGAACGCAAGAATTTGGCCGCCTGATCGGGATGCCCGCTCTGGTGGGCGGCCTGCGCGATCAGCGCCAAGGTGTCCGGCTCGATTTTCATCAGTCCCGGATCGGTTGCCTGGATCGCTGCGGTTTGGTCGACACCGGCTTGGGCGAGGATGATCTGTGACGCTTCCCAAGCCTGGTCCCACTGTCGCCGCCGCAGCGACAACTTGAGCGTACCGACTGGATTGGCCAGCGTTTTGGTACCTGGCGTGGCGGTGTTTTCCAGCGGGGTATTACCGCCCGGGTCTCCGGCAGGCGGTGAGCGATCGCAGCCCCAAATCAGCGAGCTGGCAACCAGCAGCAAGACGAGCCCACGCAGCGATGGGGCTCTGCGTCGGGGTGGGACAGAAGTGGGGCGACGGCCGACGGCTTGGGGCAACCATCGTGTGACTGGCCGCGTAGAGATCGACATGGCGGTGATTCGGTTCGACGTGACGTTCTGTTTGCTTCGTTTCCGCATCGGTGCTGTGGATCTCCGTGGTTTGTTATAACCGACTCCGCCCAAAATGATTTCTTCCCTGAAAGTATTCGTGAACATGAAAGATTATTCGACACGCCGCGTCGGTCGCACCGGGGGTCTGTCCCTCGAGCTTCTATACGCCGCTTTGGTCGTAATGTTGGTCCCGGTTTGGGGCGGTTGTGCAAAAAAAGCCGATGATTCGACCGCGGCAGTCGAAGTGTCTACGGCGGAGAATGCCTCGTCGGGTGAGCTGTCTGCCAAAGATGTCGCATTTTTGAATCGAGTCGGACCCAAGGTCGAGGCGTTTTGTGGTGATTGCCACGCCATGCCCCGGCCGACCAGTTCACCGGAAGACGAATGGGAAATGGAGATCATCCAAGGTTTCGATTTGTATCGGACGTCCGGACGCACCGACTTGGACGTTCCCGATGAAGCCGATGTGGAGCGGTACTTTAAAATGCAGGCCCCCAAAGATTCGGGGATGCCGGTGCCTGACACGTTGAATTATCCCGCTGCGGCCCCGACGCACGTCAAGTCCGGTGTGCTGCGACAACGCGTTCGTGCAGCCGGCGTCACCAATGTCAATTGGATCGACCTGGGATTCGATTCCAAGCCCGGTCATGCCTTGGTGTACTGTGACATCGGAACGGGAACCGTCAACGCCTATTGGCCCAGCGATTCGGAAGGCGAAGTCCGACGTTTGGGCACGATGTTGCAACCGGTCCACACCGAACCCTGTGACTTGAATCAAGACGGGTTGGTGGATCTGCTGGTCGCTGACATCGGTGAGTTCAACGCCAACGACAGTGACTTGGGACAGGTGCTGTGGCTGGAGCGATCCAAGGACGGCGAAGCGTTTCGTACGCACGTGCTGATCGATGGACTCAGCCGCACCTCCGACGCCCGTGCAGGAGATTTGGACGGCGACGGGGACATCGATGTGCTGGTCGCCGCCTTCGGTTGGAGAAACAGCGGGCGGACGTTCATGCTGGTCAATCAAGGCCTCGGCGACGACGGGATACCGGTGTTCGAAACACGTGACATCGACCCACGCCATGGGCCCGTGCATGTTCCGCTGGTGGACTTTGATGGCGACGGCGACCTCGACTTTGTTTCGCTGATCAGCCAGGAACACGAGCGTGTCGAACTGTTTCGCAACGACGGCAAGGGCGATTTCGAAAACGAGTTGATCTGGGCGGCGCCGGATCCGGCCTATGGTTCCAGCGGGATCGAATTGGTGGATATGGATGGCGATGGTGATTTGGACGTGCTCTACACCAACGGCGATTCCTTCGATCGCGGCCCCAAACCGTTTCACTCCGTCCAGTGGCTCGAAAACGACGGACCGCTGCCGATGCAGCGACACCAGATCTGTTTGATGCCGGGCGTGTTGAACGCGACCGCCGGTGACTTCGATGGCGACGGTGACGCCGACGTGGTCGCCGTCGCGCTGCTGGGGTCGCACATTTCCAAAGACTGGGTCGCCAAGGGAGCCTCTCCGATCGTCATGTTGACCCAACAAGACGACGGTTCGTTCTCGCCGTCACGGTTGCCCGGACGGATGCATGATCACCTGTCGGTCGTCAAAGGCGACTTCAACGGAGATCAAAAACTGGACTTCGCCATCGGCAATTTCTTTCGCCCGGCGAGCACGGACGTGCAAGCGGTGCTCGGTGAACCGGAGTTGCTGATTTGGACGTCGAAGTGAGTTTGATAGTGGGGTGGCAGGAAAATGGGAGGCAGGAAAATGAGAAGGCAGAATGCCGGGAAGGCAGAATGATGGGAAGGCAGAATGATGGGAAGGCAGAATGATGGGAAGGCAGATGGGGTGGCAGAACGATGGAGGTGGGCGGTTGGTTGAGTTACATTGTTTGGCCCGCCCTTGTTTTGTCCCGCCCGCCTGCACGTTGGATTCCCTGTGAAACGCATCTCGATCTACTTTCTGTTGTTCAGCAGCCTGATCGGTTCTGCCGTCTCGACCGCTCAGCATCCCGCCCCCGAACTTCATGCCCAGATTTCGTCTCTGATCGATGCGGCCATCCAAGACGGGGATCTGCCCGGTGCCGTGGTCTGCTTTGCCGATCAGAACCAGATCCGGTATCTCCAGACGTTCGGTGACCGCCAAGTCGAACCAGACACGTTGCCGATGACGGCCGACACGGTGTTTGACCTCGCCTCGATCACCAAACCGGTGGCCACGGCGACGTCGATCTCGCTGTTGTCCCAACGCGGCAAAATCGATCTCAACGCCCCGGTGTCCCAGTACTTGCCAGAATTCACGGGGCACAAGAAAGAAACCATTACCGTCGCGCAGTGTCTGCTGCACGTCAGCGGACTGACGCCCGACAACGCCTTGGCCGACTACCAAGACGGACCGGAAACGGCGTGGCGGCGGATCTGTGAATTGAACTTGCGATCGGATCCGGGAACCAAGTTTGCCTATTCGGATGTCGGATTCATCGTGCTGGGAAAGCTGGTTGAAAAGGTCAGCGGTCAGCCGTTGGATGGGTTTGCCAAAGAAAACGTATTCGGCGCCATCGGGATGGACGAGACCACCTTCAATCCGCCCTCGCACTTGAAGGCACGTGCGGCGCCGACGGAAAAACAATCCGACGGTTGGCTGCAAGGCGAAGTGCACGATCCGCGGGCTTCGCGTTTGGGCGGCGTCGCGGGACATGCGGGGCTGTTTTCGACGGCCAACGATCTGGTCAAGTTCGGCCAAGAGTTGTTGGCCGCCTCGCAAGGGGATTCATCGGTCATCGAGCGAGAGACGTTTGAACGGATGACCGCCCCGCACCCCGTTCCGGCCGACAACCCGCGCGGAACCCGGACCTTGGGTTGGGATCATCAGTCGCCTTATTCCAGCAACCGCGGCACGGCGTTGTCCGACAGCGCGTTTGGACACGGCGGTTTCACCGGCACCGTGCTGTGGATCGATCCGGAGAAAGATCTGATTTTCATCTTCCTCAGTTCGCGACTGCATCCCGACGGCAAGGGCAGCGTGAATCATCTGGCCGGCGAGATCGTCACGCTGGTCGCCGGCGACTCCCATTAGCACGTCCCATTAGCACGTCCCATTAGCACGTGGCGTCAGCCAGTGGCGCGAGATGCAGACACCACGCGCCGGTCGCTGACGCGTCCCGCTGAAATGGCTTCACTTTCCGGCCGTGTTACCTTGCAGCCATTGCTGATAAACCGGCGAGGCGGCAAAGCGTTTAAAATCTTCGACCGTCGCCAGGTCGGTGAACTCGTAGCCGTATTGATCGCGTAACGCCGCCAAATGGTGTAGCGTGGATTCATGATCATCGCTCGCCAGGGAAACGGTCAACGCAAAGTCGTGGGCGCCGGCCAAGCCGAGCGCGTCGACGTCCACCGTTTCGATCATTTTTTGAGCCGCTTCGGTCGCCCCGAAGGTGGCTCGCACGCCGGCGACCAACGTCGTCAAATAGGGATCGCCGCCGGTCCACTTTTGGATCGAATCGTAGGACTTCAGCAACAGCGCTTCATCTTCGTTGATTCCCGCCGCGTCCAGGGTGATCAGCCCCAAGCAGGCGTCGTTGGGAAATCGATCGGAATACTCGTTGATCGCGTCGACGTAGACCTCGTAGTCGCCCTCGGCCAGCGACATGACTCGAAACAGCATCGGCAGTTTCATCTGTTGAATCTTGGCGGGCAATTCGTCATAGATCTGCAACGCCCGCTGATAGTTACCTTGCTGGACCGCAGTCGACATCTCCTGTTGTTTGGTCAGGTTTTCCATCTCGGTCTTGGCCGTTCCCGACAATCGCGAGAGGACCGAGTTCTGACTTTGAATGACGGCGGCGACGTTCGTGCGAAGCGAATCGCCAAACGATTCACCAGTCATCGCGATGAAGAAATGCTCTCCCACGACCTTGCCGTTTTTGCGAGCCAGTTGGAAATCGTGGTAGTTGGTGCCGCCGTCATCGGTCAATAGCCGCATCACCACATGCTGCGCTTCGCCACGCTGCACCGTGCGGACCAGGCGGTACGATCCACCGTTTAAGGTACTTTGGTGAACCACGCCGACCAGATTCTTGACCGCTTGAGAGGCGCCCTGATGAAAGCCTGATCGAAAGCGGGGATCCACATCAAATCCTTCCAGGGCCCGATCGAAAATCGAAGTCCAGTCGATCAATTGGGTCGCCTTGGCGGCATCATTTTGCTCAACCGCTAGCTGCCACTCCGCCGCGAATTGTTCGGCTTCGGCAGGGCTGACATCGGAAACGATCGAACTGTCATCCGTTGTGATCTCCTCCAGTGTCGTCGGCTGGGGGGCGGTGCTCGATTGCGTCGCCGGCTTGCTGCATCCGGCAAACACGGCGAGCAGCAACATCAGGGCGATGATTTTTGACAGGTCTCTCTCGTGCACTGCCGGACTCCTAAAAAACGGAAGGTTGTTGATGATGTCCACAGGATAACCGATCCGGCTGACCGGCGGTGATTGCCCACCGGCGGTCTACGTTGCGAAGTGTTTGTTCCCTGTGTTTGACGAGGTGTTAGCGGCAGGGCGCGAGCCCTCCGGTTCCTCATCGTTGCCGAAACACCGGAGGGCTCGCGCCCTACCGCTAAAAATTGCTTCACAGCATCAACCGGCGGCGATCGGATTCATTCATCGCCCACTACGTCGCGTCAGTTGTAGGGCAGCTCGTAAACGCTGTACGTCTCGTTTTGCTGACCGTTGACCGGGTAGATCTTGACCAACGGCAACCGTTTGGTCGCAACCCGGTTGTCGACGATCATGAATCGCACCCCGTACCGCTGGCGATACGCCCGCAGTTTCGCATAGCTGATCGGGACCCGCACGGAATTCAATGAGATCACGCCGGTTCGCTTGGGGAAAATGTCGTCAAACCGGTCTCTCCATTGAAGCAACGACTTGGCATCCTGTGGCACATCCTTCCAATTGGCAACTTCCGCGCGGGACGAATACCACTTGAACGTTTGCTGGTGCCGGGGCGTCAGAAAAATCTCGTCGCGAGGCATGGCGACACGTACCCAGTCACAGACGGCGACCCAGTCCGAATGCGAACGTTGTTGGCGTTCGGCGTCGGCATTCAAGTCGACCCCCAACAGACGATGGCTGGTCGACGGTGGGATGCCGATTCGATTCCGCTCCCACGCCGATCCCAGAAACATTCCGGTCGCGACCAGAAGCACCAACAGGGCGGCCCCACGCGTCAGTGCGGCAGGTTCCAGCGATTGTCGCGACGCCAGCAACTGCATCAACCACAGCGCCAGGATCAGGGGCACGATCGCATCACTCAGCCGAAACCAATAGTAACGCAACAGCTTCGCCGCCAAATCCGGCATCACCGCCGGAAGGGCGCCGACGATTAAACCGCAGCCGGCGATCCCCAGCGCGCCGATGCCGATCCAGATCACCCGTCGTTGTGCGGTCGTCGGGCGGCCAACGTAGGCCAACGTCAGCAAACCGACCGCCAAGACACCGTGACGGACAAACCAGTGCATCGGAAAATCACTGGGAAGCAGATGATGTCGGATCCGCATGTAGCTGTAGATCCTGGCCGCCTCCACACTCTCCGCGGCCGTCGCGCCGAGGGTCAAACTGATCGCCGGCAGCAAGCCGAACAACGAAAGGGCTCCGCCGACGAACAGCCCGACGCTGAAGAATCGCATCGGCGGCTGATCGGATGGTTTGAACCAGCGTTCGGTCACCACAAAGGCGACGGTCGCGGCGATCACGGCCCAGCCACCGGTCAGCACGTGAAAGGCCGATGCGGCGCCGAACCAGATCCAGCCGCGCGACCAGTTCCGCCGCGCCACCTCGGCGATGCCCATCAGCACCAAGGCATAGGCCGGCACCTTGGCTTCGATTCCGCCGACGACCCACTCGCCGGCCAGGTTCCCGTGTTCGATCCCGACCAGCCACAGGATTGCGACGCCCAACGACGCGAAGGCGGGCAATCCGAAACTGCGACAACATCGCCGCAATCCGATCGCCAGCATCAGCCAGCCGACCAGACGTCCGATCCAAGCCGTGGTCCCGAGCGAGACGACTTGGGTCAGCGCGCCGAACGTCCAGTAGAACGTCGTGTGGGCCTTCCCCGATGCCGCGAACAGGTCGCGCGAGCAAAACGTGGGATCCCAAAAGTTCTTGGCCTTGACCAAATAATGGGCTTCATTGACCGCGGGCGGAGGGTCGCCGGCATAGACAAAAAACAGACCCAGCAGCGCAGCGACCTCTGCGACCGCGATCCAAACGGCGCGGCGATGATTCCCTGGCGTGTCGCTTGCTGATGTCTCGACGTTCAACCGTTCTAACCGTGTGTTCATCGCCCCGCGGCCCTCACCGACACAACTCGATCGCGCGGTCGATGGCCGAACGCATGCTATTGGGACTCGCCGTTCCTTTCCAGGCGAGATCCATTGCGGTGCCGTGATCGACGCTGGTCCGCACGATCGGCAAACCCAGCGTGATGTTGACCGCGTCGTCGAACGACAACGCCTTCAGCGGAATCAAGCCCTGGTCATGATACATGCAGATATGGACGTCGGTGTCCGCTCGCATTGCCGGCGTGAACGCGGTGTCGGGCGGGACCGGGCCGGTGATCCGCCAATTTCGATTTTCGGATGCGCATTCCTGTCGAACCCTTTCGATCGCCGGGCGGATCAAGGTGTCTTCTTCGCCGTGGCTCAATAATCCGTTTTCACCGGCGTGGGGGTTGAGCCCCAGCACGGTGATGCGGGGCGGCCGGCCGAAGCGTTTTTCCATCGCCGATCCGCCCAGCCGGATGGCGCGTGCGATCAGCGGAACGGTCAGCGTGGTGACCACGTCGGCCAGGGGCACGTGGATGGTCGCCAGCACCGTCGAACAGGCTTGGCCGGACAACATCATGCAAAACTCTTTTGTTTGCGTGCGATCGGCCAGCAATTCGGTATGCCCCAAATAGCCCGTCTCGGCAGCGTGCCAGGCCTCTTTTTGAATCGGGCCGGTCACGATGGCGTCGAAACGCCCCGCCAAGGTTTCTGCGATGGCCAGATCAACCGCTGAAAACGATGCCTGCCCGGTTTCTCGCGAAAATTTGCCGGGGACCAACGTTTCGGGCGGCACGTCCCCGCAGTCGACCAGCCCCGACGGCGGAAACGGCCCGGCACCGGCCAGTTGTTCGATCGTGGTCAGTGGGGGCAACTCCAGTCCGCGCATCGCCGCAAGCTTTCCCAGGATCGCCGCCGGGCCGACTAGAATAGGAACGCAGCGGCTGCGCACCGACGGTTCTGCTGCACAGGCCAACGCGAGTTCGGGTCCGACCCCCGCCGCGTCGCCGACGGTGATGGCCAGACGGGGTTTGTCGCGGTGGACGGACGCGGCTCCAGGTGACGACGGGTCAGACATTGGACTAGCGTTTTCTTGGGGAATTGGTTGAGATAGCGGATCGACGAGCACCACGGTGGCGTGGTATCGGCTTCCCGGTTGTCATCGTCGAATTGTCTGGTTTGACAGGCGGGACGCCTATCCCACAAACGTTACAGAAAGGAAAGGGCAGGATTGTCGATGCGGCCAACGGTCAAATCAAACGACGCGATCATCGGTGGGACGTTCCAGCGGCGACTTCGATGGATGGCGCTAGCGTGTGTGGTCGCGGTGGCGTTCTCGCTGATCTCGCCTGCTCGAGCAGATGACCCCCGACCGGCCGAAACCGCGCTGGTGGTGTGCCCGTCTGACTTTCGCGAGCCGCTTGAAGAATGGATCGACTATCGCCGCACGCAGGGAATTCACGTGCGCGTGATCGATTCCGAATCGACCGCCGGTGGATTGTTGTCGGCGATTCGGAAAAACGCCATCGGCTCGGATCGATTTTTATTGCTGGTCGGTGACGCGCCGGTGATCGGTTCGGCGGCGGACACACGCAAGCAGGTGCCGATGCATTATGTCGCCACCACGGTCAGCGCCAAGTTCGGCAGCACCCCGACGATGGCGACCGACTATCCGTACAGCGACATCGATTCCGACGGCCAAGCCGATGTGTCGGTCGGACGGCTGCCGGTCGATACCCCGGATCAATTGCGTGACTTGATTCGGCGGATCAAGGCCTACGAGGCCAGTCGCAACTTTTCGCTGTGGCGTCAGCGCGTTCAATTGGTCGGAGGGGTCGGTGGGTTCGGCATGTTGGCTGATTCGGCGATCGAGTCGGTCACGCGCATGATGGTGACCGCTTCGCTACCGATCCCGGTTCGCACCAGTGTGACCTACGGCAGTCCCGGTCATCTGTTTTATCCCCGTAAACGATTTACCGAGTCGGTGACCGAGCGTTATACCCAAGGCTGTCGGTTCTGGGTCTACGCCGGGCACGGCATGGTCGATCGGCTCGACAGCGTCCCCAGTGGTCCGACCGGCATCCCGGTGCTCGATGGCAATTCGATCGGCAACTTGAAATGCGATCCCGCCAACGCACCGATCGCAGTCTTGCTGTGCTGTTTCACCGGGGCCATCGACGCCGGCGTCGATAGTTTTGCCGAGCAGTTGCTGTTGCACCAGTGTGGTCCGATCGCGGTGATCGCCGGCAATCGAGTGACCATGCCGTACGGCAATGCTTCGTTGACGTTGGGGTTGATCGATTCGATCTACGGCCAAGGTGCCGAGGGGCTGCCACCGGCCGATCGCTTGGGCAGCGCGTGGTTGGCCGCGATCCGGCGGATGGAATCGGAAGACGAATCAACGGAGAAAGGTCCGCTGCGAACGATGGTCGATGCCGTCGCGACGTTGGTCAGTCCGGCGGGCACCAAACTGGCCGACGAACGCAGCGAGCATGCGGCGCTGTACGGATTGCTGGGCGACCCGCTGTTGAAACTGCATCCTCCCGCAGCCGTTGAAGTCGAGACGGAGACCGGATTCGATTTCGGCGCCCCGATCGAAGTCACCGTGACCAGTCCGATCGACGGCGAGTGCGTGGTGATGTTGGATCACCCCTTGGGAGAGACTCGCAAGACGGTCCCCGGTCGGCCCAAACCGGACCCGAACGAAATCACCCTGGCCCGAGTCGCGGAACCGATTTCGGCGGGCCAACCCAAAACATTTTTGATCCCACTTGAGCAGCAACGCAGCGGGGTGATCGCGATCCGAGTCCACGTCGCGGGAAGGGAAACCTGGGCCGCCGGAGGCGGAAAAACCTTCGTGCGCCCTGCCAGCCAATAAACATCGGCGCGCCCCGCGGACGCATGATCTGTGCTTCAATAGTGGGATAGGCTTCCAGCCTGTCAAATCCACCCGTGGGATATCCAGCCGGTCACTTCGGATATGACGAGCCTGAAAGCCTATCCCACTTTTCCCCACGCAATGTGCCCATGAAAGTTATCTCGCTCAACTGCAATCACTGTGGTGCTCCGTTGGATGTTCCCGCCAAGGCACGTTTCGCGACCTGCGGGTTTTGCGAAGCGAAACTGGCGATCGAGCATGTCGGCAACAGCTATTCGACGACGGTCTTGGATGAGCTGAAGGAAACGACCGCGCAGATCGCGAAAGACGTGGCCGAAATCAAATCCTCCAGCGAGATCAAGGAGTTAGATTCCCGTTGGCAGCAGGAACGCCTCTCACACATGGTGACCGGCAAGCATGGCCATCAGAGTCTGCCGACCAAGACGGGAGCGGTGGCTGGTGGCGTGATGGTGGCGGTCTTCGGGCTGTTCTGGACGATCATGGCGACGGGGATATCCGGCGCGGGCTCTCGCATGGGGGCACCGGGTGTCTTTCGTATCTTCCCCTTGTTCGGAGTCCTGTTCATCGCCTTCGGCGTCTTCATGGCTTTTCGGATCTATTCGCGTGCCGACACGTACGAGCGGGCCAACCAACAGTACCTGTCCAAGCGACGCCAACTTGCCAGGGAGCAGTCGCGGCCTGATTGAGAGATGCCCCATCGATCGATTTCGACTGTGCCCCCACCCGCCTTCATGCATCAAGAGTTTCTCCCACGGATGGCAGTGCGAACCCACGGATAACGTATCCTGCTTGGAATCCGTGGGTTCGCCCTGCCATCGGTGGGTACCTCTTCAGCCTTGACATAGCGAACGCTTCCGCGTTCATGCGTCTACACGGTCGCGCCATCGGGTTTGTGTTCCAATTTCTATTTCACCACAAAATAGGTCCCGGCGAAACGATCACTCAGGCACTGATTGCCTCGGTAAATGGGAACAACGACCATCGTTGCGGCCACCACAACCAGACTAACAATGACGCCCAGTTGGATCGAGGAAGGACTCCAATAAGCCAGCGTTAAATGAAACGCTGCGCCGACGATGGCGATTGCCAACACCAGAATGCCGCTGAAAAACATGCGGATGAACACGCGCAACCCCGACGCTCGTTTGCCTCGACGATTGACCAGCACCAAGCCGAACATTCGTATCAGCAGGCCGCCACGAAACAGCAGGCCGGTGAACAGACTGGGGAACCAAATGAATTCCAGCCACGTGTAGGCTGGACCGAGCGCTGTCCAGAAAGAAAACGTGATTTGGACTTGATCGCCGGGGTCGTCCAGCCAGTCTTGTCGCAACGCCTGATAAACTGCGGTCGCCTCGCGCACTTCGTCTGGGGTCGGTTGCTGTGAATCGATCGCCCGACCAATGGCCATGCGGTCGGCTGGCGTCAGCCGTGTGATGGCATAGATCGAATTCATCGCGTCCTTATCCTCCATCACGTGAGCGAAATTTCCGGCCACATGACGCTGCACCGCGACCACGCGATCGATACGCTCTGCGGTCAACAATCGCTCTTCACGCGCCAGTACCTGTGCCACTTCGTGAAGCTGGTCGATCTCGGGATACCGGTCTTTTTGACTTTGGTAGAGAACCGCCGCGAACAGACCAAACATCACCGTCATCAACGGCAAGGCGAGTGAGATGGCGACCACACCCAGAACACGGGAACGCAGTTTCAGCCCGCGATCAGGATCAACACTGTGTAATATCTGTGTCGCGCTGCCAACTTCGTCGGCGTCTGCGACTTGAAGCATCGCATTGTATTGACTGAGTGACCACGATCGATCGTTCGACGCCGGGCGATGGTCTGCACTGAGCCAAATCGACGCGGCTCGACGGATCAACTGCAACGGTTCCGCATCAGGCTGCGACGACTCGGGTACGTTTGCATCGTCGCCGACATTCACCGTGGCGCTCTCGGCGGACATTTCGAACGGCAACCGCTTCAATTCGTCCAAGTCCGTGACCCACAGTTGTCGCAGCGTCGGCAGCTTCGCGACGTCAGGCGATGTGTCGCGTTGCTCCCCTGATTCCGGAATTTCTGGTGGCCTCGGCACCTCCGTCAGCAATTGGACCAGACGTCGCATGACACGGATCGCTCGGGCACAGCTGACCGACTTCAACAGGCCGATCAGGGATTGTCCTGTGGGGGCTTCGTAACAGTCCCAACACTCGGTTTCGCTACGGCGTCCGCCCAGCCAGCGGAGTGTCGCCTGGCTCGTGGAATTCCGTACCGTCGCGGGAACCATCGAGGTGCCAATGGGCTGAACATGTAGCCAAACCCGTCGCAATAGTCTGGCATCGTAGCCAAGAATCAGTTGTTCGTTTTCAAGTTCCAATACGGTTTGCAATTTGTGGTAGGGGCCGATCGTTGCCGCGTTCGGATCGAAGTTAAATGAGTCACGCTCTGTTGCGTCTTGGTCCTGTTCCGCCGTGATCCGTTTGACGTCTGGCACCCGTTGCAGAACACGTGTCGACGTCATGCGATCGTGAATCGCCGCGTAGCCGTTTCTCGAACGCGCAGTCACGAACAGGCCAAACTTGAGGATAAGGTAAGACCAGCCCACCAGGAGGGTCACAAACATGGCGGGGCCGAAGACAAACTCCGTCGAGTCATGCGAAACATAAAACAAGTTGAACAGCGTCGATGGAATGATGGGAACACCGAGATACAGAAATGCCCGGCCGATGGTTTGCGACAAGGTCGGACGGTCGCCCTCGGCCGTGACACGCAGACTGAACAGTTTCTTACCGATCGTGTATCCGTACTTCCATTCTGCGACCGCGTAGTAGGCGATCGTCAATCCGACCATCAACACTCCCAAGGCGATCGTTCCCAAGCTTTGTGTGGGCCCGAAATCCGTTGCCAGGTCGCCGCGGTATTGGCTGATAAAACTGACCGGTACCAGTACAAACCAACAGATCGCCGCGTCGACAATACCGGCCAGCGTCCGATCACCCAGCGAGGCTGCGACCGGGGACTGGGAACTGAATGGTTTCAACGCCGCACGGAGCGCATCGTAGTTTTCAAATCGCCCACCCTGGGGTTTCTGCAGACAGCGGGCGATCACTGCATTCAATTCCGCAGGAATCTCACGACGAATCGTTGACGCCGAGGGTGCGGGCTTGTCGAGCACGGTCGCCAACAGATGGATCATGTTGTCGGCATCAAACGGGACTTCGCCGGTCAGCAAGTAGAACAGCGTGACACCGACCGAATAGATGTCGCTGCGGCGATCGAGCGGTTCGCCGCGGAGCTGTTCGGGGGAAGCGAAGGCGGGCGTTCCCAGAAACGTCCCCTCGATCGTGACTTCTGACATCGTGTTGAGCGGTCCGCCGGTGGTCGAAATCGATAAGCCGAAGTCGCCGACTTTGACCGTTCCGTCAGCGGCAACGAAGCAGTTGGAGGGTTTGACGTCACGGTGCAGCACTCCGCGCTCATCGGCAGCTGCAAGGCCATCGATGATTTGGATCACGGCATCAACGGCGCTGCGGATCGACATCGGTCCCATCCGCTTGACGTGCTCGGCGAGGGTTCCACCGTCGACCAATTCCATCGAGATCGTCGGAACGCCATCGATTTCTTCGGTGCCGTAGACGTAGACGCTGTTGGGGTGATTGATCGAAGCGGCGAGTCGGCCTTCGCGCAAGAATCGTGCGCGTGCTTCGGGCTGGTCGAGTGATTGGGCCAATACCTTCAGCGCTACACGCCGGGATGTCGGCAGGTGCTCGGCTTCATAAACCACTCCCATCCCGCCACGTCCGAGCCGGCGGACGATCCGGTAGTCTCCCATCCGAGCACCGGGATCCAGGTCGGCAAACGGAGCGGTCGCACCGACCGATTGCATGGAATCGAAGTGTTTGTCGCCGGGCAGCGAACGCGTTTCGGATAAAAATCGGCTTGCCAGCTCCGAATCGGTCGGCTCCAGCACCCCGCGCATCAGGCACGCCGGACACATCGGCTGGCCCGTTGTCGGAGTGAGCGGACCGTCACAGGTTGGGCATCGTTCAGTTGAATTCATCGGTTTTTCCGTTACGTCGTGTTGCTCATCATGGGGTAACGGAAAGCCGGCGGGGGGTTACAAGAAAACTGAAAAAAGAATTCTCCAGCGGACTCAGCCCCCCAGCGCCTGAAAGAGTTGCCGAATTTCATCTTCGATGTGTTCCGGCGACTCGACGGTCGACGCGATTTCCGATTCCAATTGTCGACGATATCTCTTTCGCAATCGATGCACGGCAACTTTGACGTTGGTCGGCGAGATCCCCAACGCTTCCGCGACTAACGCGTAGGGTTTCCGTTCCCCGTCGGTTGACAGATAGGGGCGAAGTTCTGAGAACAGCGTGGCGTTGCCCTCTCGCTCGTATTCCGTCTGAACCGATTTCAAGGCCGCGTCTAATGCGGCGATGGCCCATTGGCGATGGTATTCGTCTTCCGCGCGGCCGCCATCGGCGATCCAGTGGGATCGTTGCCCATCCGCGTTTCGCAAATCCAAACTCAGGCGTGGATTGCCGCCTCCGCGACGCAACGCGGTGGCTTTTGCATATTCGTTGGAGAGAAAGTTTTCGAGCGAAGTGAGTAGAAAGGTGCGAAACCGGCCGCGGTCTTGGTCTGCTGCGGCAAACACGTCTTTCTCCACCACGCGGACGAAAAACGCTTGGACCAAGTCCTCCGCATCGCACTCGCCGTATCCTCGACGTCGAATGAACGCGAACAAGGGAAACCAATAACGACGGCAAAGCTGCTCCATCGCATCACGGGCTAACTTGGAATCATCTTGCCCCGCCGAAACGACCACGCTCCAACGCGTCGTCTCAAAACTCGGTTTGTTAAATGGATCCTTCATCACGATCCCGCGATTCGAATCAGTTCGAATTTAAATCGATGGTTTGCATCGAACAGACGTCTGACCGAGAGCAACACGACCGAGACCGTTCCGAGTGCGGTTGCGCCGGCGATCAGAAACATGATCACGATCTGGTAGCGGACCGCCTGGGCGGGATCCATGCCCGAGATCACTTGGCCGGTCATCATCCCCGGCAGACTGACCACGCCGACGACCATCATCGAGTTGACGATCGGGATCATCCCCGTCCGCACCGCTTCGCGGATCGGCTCCCCCGCCGCTTCCCAACGCGTCGCGCCCAGCGCGATCAACGTTTCCACTTGTCCGCGAGATCGAACCAGAGTTTCGGTCAACGTGCTCAGCCCCACCGAAATCCCGTTGAGCGTGTTGCCGAGCACCATGCCCAACAACGGAATCGCATACTGCGGTTCGTACCACTTCGGTAAATCCTGAAAGACGAACAACAGCACGTATCCGGTCAAGATCCACGCACACGACCAAACCGAGGTGATGGCGATCAGGCGAATTCCAGGGAATTTTCGTTTGCTGCGATCGGCGGCGGAAAAACCGGCGATGAGCGTCATCACCGCCGCGATCGCCAGGACGACGTACCAACGATCCACGCGAAACACCCACGACAACACGACGCCGACCAGCGACAGTTGGACGACCGTGCGAACACTCGCGATCGCCAGCGTCTTTTCCAAACGTAATCGCAACGCGATGGAGACGACACCGTTGATGACGATCAAGACCGCCGCCAAGCAGACTTCGAGATTGGTTAATTCGATGTACGGCGACATAAAACGTGCTTTGTCACGGGGCGGTTCGACGGGTTTGGATTTGACCGGCATGCATGGTGATCAACGAATCACAAACGCGATCGGCCTGGCTGGGATCATGCGAGACCCAAATGTACGCTCGCGAGTCGGGTGCGTCGTCATACCAACGCATCACGATCGATTCGATATGACGCGCCGATTGCCGATCCAACGCCGACGTGGGTTCGTCCAGCAATAACACGCGAGGTGACAATTGAATCGCTCGCAACAGGGCCACGATCTGTGCTTCGCCGCCGGAGAGTTGTTCGTGAGGTTGGTCGAGAAACGTAGCGTCGCGGGCGACCGTTGCCAATTGATCGACGATCCAATCGCGATCAAAATGACGATCGCGATGAGCTTTCAATTGAAACGGCTGACGCAAGACGGTTTCCACCGTTCCTTCGAATGCGGCGGCGCGCTGATGCACATAGATGACTTGGCTGCGATAAATCGTCGCCTGGTCGTTCGCAACCGGCGCCTGCTGCCAGAGCAAATCGCCCGAGTCGACCGGTTCCAACAACGCCAGACTTCGCAGCAACAACGACTTTCCGCTGCCGGTCGGGCCGACCAGCCCGAGACGCGCGCCGGTGGCCAGATCCAGCGTGATGTCGTCGAGCAAGGTTTTGCCGTCGACTCGACGCGTCAGGTTCACGGCTTGTAGCAGGACGTCGGCGGTCACGGGGCGTTTGACTCGAGGCTAATTTGCAATGGGGTTGGTCTTATGATAGCCATCTTTGGCCCGCCAAAAGAGCGTGGCATCGACATTCGTCCATCGATCCGATGACAGCGACCGACCAAGTTTTTCCTTGCATCTGATTTGTCGACGTGGGAGGATTCCCGCTGGGGCCGACCGTCCCCTTCTGTCACTCTTCTCGATTCGCAGGTGTTTTGATGCGCGTTCTTCCGGCGACGTTGGCGGCGTTGTTGTTTGTTTTCTCTAGCTCGATTGCGTGGTCGCAGTCGGCGGATCCGTTCGGTGCTTCACCGGGCCAGCCGGCAGATCCGTTTGCACCACAGCCCAATACCCGACCGGCAAAGCCTTCCAAAGCGGCCCAGTCCAAGACGGTTCGCGGGGCCGTGTTACAGAAAGCCAAGCAGGCGTTGGCAGAAGGCCGCAAACCCCAGTCGCCCAACGCGCGGATGCACAACGAAGCGGAGCAGCGGATCAACGCGGCGTTGAACGATGAAACATCGATCACGTTCATTGAAACACCAATGCAAGAAGCAATGCAAACACTCTCCGCGCAGCATTCGATTCCGATTGTGATCGACCAACGGGCGCTGGAGGAAATTGGTCTCGATGCCGATGTGGCCGTGACCATCGATCTCAAGAACGTCACCCTCCGTGCGGCATTGCGACTGATGCTCCGCGATTTGGATTTGACGTACATGATCAAGGATGAAGTGATGCAAATCACGACCGTCGAGGCGGCCGAGGATAACCTGATTTTGGCGATGTATGTGCTGCCGGACAACCTGGCTGAGAAAGCAGACTTGGTGATCAAAGTCATGACGTCCACCGTCGTTCCCGACACCTGGGAAGTGCTTGGTGGGAACTCCACCGCCATGGCGATTGATCATGTCCTGGTGATTTCCACGACCAGTGATGTTCACGATCAATCGGAAAAGTTCCTGACGATGCTGATTGAAAAATACGGCAAGTAACCGTTGCGTTGTCCCACTGTGCCACGGTTCATGCGCGGTCGCGTCGTCGTCTTTCTCGGGCTATTGCTCCTCTCGTGGATCGTGATGACGTTCACCCATGAGCTGGGGCATCTGATCGGTGGCTGGGCGAGCGGCGCGACGCTCGTCGATGCGGATCTCGCGCCGTGGCGGATGCCGTACAGTTTGCACGGCCCCGATCCGCATCCCCTGGTCACGCTTTGGTGCGGTCCGCTGTTGGGCGTGCTCATCCCGCTGGCGATCGCCGCCGTGATTCGCCGGCCGTCTGCGTGGCTGGTCGCCGATTTCTGCCTGCTGGCCAACGGCATCTATCTCGCACTCGGCTGGCTCTCCGGCGACCGGTTCCTCGACACACCACGACTGCTAGACGCCGGCGCCCATCCGGTGACGATCGCCGTGTTTTGTTTGCTGACGATTTCAATCGGCTACGTGCGGTTTCGTCGCGATTGTGTGCGGAGTTTTAAAGCGTCTTGAATCGAGGCAACGTGTTGGGGGTTTGTGTTGGCCGAGGGAGGCGAGAAGGGGCGAATTGAAAATTGAAAATGGAAAATTGAAAATTGCTGACACTAACGTTTTCTATGTTTACCCGCGATGAAGCCCGAAGGGCTGGCACAATGCTTGCCGGTGGCGTCAGCCACCGGAATGGAAAGACCTCGATCACGGAGGCCTGAAAGGCCGGCACAATCGGTTTCACGAACCGCGGGTATTGCTTGAAGCTGGGGAATTGTGTCGGCCCGCTGGGCCTCAGAGATTCCGTGTAACCATCTCCGGTGGCTCACGCCACCGGCATTCACTCTGCCGGCCCTCCGGGCCTAACCGACTTCGCCTGTCCGGCGAAACGCGATACATAGAGAACGTTAGAGTCAGCAGATTTCAGATTTCAGATTTCAGATTTGAGATCAAACGAGCGTTGAAACACGACATCAAACAGGCGAGTTGAAACCCCGCCGGACTGAGAACGGCGACGGGTCTGAAGACGCTCGGGATGGATGGGACGATGCGGCCGGGATTTTTCGGTAAGGGCGATTTGGCGAACCAAATCCGGCGTGCAACGCTCTGGGTCAGCAATAACTTCGCCGAAGGTGTTCTGAGGGGTTCGGCAACCGAGCTGCTCCATTACATTGACGTCGCCAGGCGATCGGCCGGAGATGTCCGCTCGACGCTGGCGGCGATGGAACGGATGGATGCCTTCGATGATTTGACATCAGAGATCTCCTTGTTGCCGAAACACCTTGATTGAACTCATGAAACATACCCTTTCGACGTTCGGAAACCGCTTGGCCCTGGATTCGGGAATCGGCGAATTGATGCAGGACTTGGGCGAAACACTTGCCTCCGGCGACGAGAATCTGTGCATGCTTGGGGGCGGTCAGCCGGCTCACATTCCGGAGGTCGACCGGCGTTGGCTGGCGCGGTTCCAAGAACTTGCCGACGATCCGCGGCAGGTCGCCAGTGTGCTCGGGGACTACCAACCGCCCGGCGGCGATGCCGGCTTTCGCGATTCGGTCGCCAAGCTGTTTGAGCGCGAATTCGGCTGGCCGATCACCGCCAAGAATATTTGCATCACAGCCGGCGGACAGACGGCGTTCTTCTTGTTGCTCAATGCGTTAGCGGGGAAGTTTGACGATGGGACGCAGCGTAAGGTGCTACTTCCGATCGTGCCCGAGTACATCGGTTACGCCGATCTGGCGACGTCGAGCGACCTGTATCGTGCCGTGCATCCGTTGATCGAAAAAATCGGTGACCACGAGTTCAAGTACGCGATCGATTTCGACGCATTGGAAATCGACGATTCGATCGCAGCGATCTGTCTTTCTCGGCCGACCAACCCTTCCTCCAATGTCGTCTCCGATGCGGAACTGGAACATTTGGCCCAGCTGGCGGAGGAAAACGACATACCGCTGATCGTCGACAACGCCTACGGCGACCCGTTTCCGGGCGTGATCTTCACCGACAGCACACCGGTCTGGAGGCCGTCGATGGTGCTGACCTACAGTCTCTCCAAACTGGGGCTGCCGGGGACGCGGACGGGGATCGTGATCGCCAGCGAGGAAATGGTCCAATGGATTGCATCGATGAACGCGATCTCTTCGCTGGCCAACAACAACGTCGGGCAAGCGATGATTCGCCCGATGATCGACAGCGGTGAAATCATTTCGATCAGCCACGAGGTGATTCGTCCGTTCTATGAAACGCGGTCACGGCATGCGCACGATTGGTTGGTCGAGGCACTCGACGACTCGGTGCCGTATCGGATCCATCGCAGCGAAGGCGCTTTTTTCCTGTGGCTGTGGTTAGAGGGGCTGCCGATCTCGTCGGCGGAGCTTTATCAGCGGCTGAAAAAACGCGGCGTCATGGTGATTTCCGGCCACTACTTCTTCTTCGGGCTTCCGGATGATGATTGGTCGCACCGCAACGAATGCCTGAGGATCAGCTTCACCACCTCGGAACACGTTCTGCGTCGCGGGATCGAAATCCTGGCGGATGAGATCAATCGGTTGTTTGCTCAGCAGGTGACGTAGCGCGTCGACGTGGTCGATGGAAGCATGGGATCGGCTTGCGGGCGCGGCAATCCCCAGTGGCATCAGATGGCGGTCCATCAGCTATCATTCACGCTGCGTCTCTCCCTATCCGCCGATCGCGAGATCCCCATGAAACCGATCGTCTTGGTCGTCGCCCTGATCTTGATTCACGTTCCCGTTGCCGACGGACGTGGTCCGCAGCCCGGGGACCTGTATCGCGAGTTTGCGGCGCACAACGGTGGTGATCGTGATTGGCGTGTCACCGACAAACGGGCAGTCGAGAAATTCGAGCGTGCGAAAGCGCATCTGCCCAATGCGCGGATCGAAATTCGAATCGATGATCTTGAGCATGCGATTCGGGCCGAAGCGATGTTGGATCGCTGGGGTGGCCATCGCGGCACGGTCAACAAACGCATCCGGTTCAACGACAACGATTGGATTCCGGTTCCCGAGTTGACAGGTTTGCCCGATGGCATCCGCCCCGAGCAGGTGTTCTTTCAAGACAACCCGACGGTCGGCGTACCGCTGGAAGACTTGCGTGAAGGGGTCAACGTCTTCGATGCCGATTGCGATGAAGACGGAGGGTTCGGCTGGGGACAGTGGGGGCTGTATTCGATGGTCGTTCGCATTTATTACGACAAAGACGTCAAAGGCGAAAACCATCGGATTTCCGGTCGGATTGTGAGCCCACAAAGGGGCCAGACGCTGGGAGAGAACCCGCAAATCGAGGTGGTCGCCGATGCGGCCATGGGCGTCGGACGGATCGACGTGTTGGCGTCGTACGATGGCTATGATGAAGATGGCGACGGCGAGTTCAACGGCTATCACGAAAGCCATTTCCAGCTCGTCCGCGGTCAGGCCAACGAGATTCGTGATCACGTCGGCACGATCTGGAAACAGCCCTATCGTTTGAGTTGGCAAACCGCGTGGGTGCCAGATCAAGCACCGGGAAACATTTCGCTCGTCGCTCGGATCCAGGACTCCCGCGGATATTGGTCGGTCACCGAACCGGTCGAACAGCTTTCGTTGCATCGGCCCGACCACAGCGTCCAGCTGTTCGCGGCCGCAGACGTGCCAGAAGACTTCGGGGTCCGCGCGGGAAAAACGAAGTCGTGCACGTTCTTGATTCCCGACTCGGCCCCTATTCACGCGTCAACCGAAGCCGTGCTGCACCTGCGGACCTGGCACGGCTGGGACGGGCACCACGAACCGCTTCGCATCAACGATCATTCGTTGCCCGTCGGCGGCAAGAATCATTTCTATGATTATGACATCCTGGCGTTTCCGCCGAGCGTTTTGAAGCACGGCGTCAACACGTTCACGATCCATAGCGAGACGGAACACCACATGTTGGAGGTGCTTTGGCCGGGACCGGCGATCGCCGTGCGGATGCCGCGGCCGGAGGTCGTGATTAACCAGGGCCGTTACGAGGATCGAGATCATTTTGTGATCGACACTCCGCGTGTGACCTATTGGCTGGACAAGCGATCCGGCGGTCTGTCGCGTTTGATCGATCGCGACGGCAACGATTGGATCGGATTCAAGAACGAACCTTGGGATCGCTATCCGGCCTCGGCGGCATCGTCCTTTCGTGGGTTGCCGAATCTGTTGTTTCAGGGGGATGAAGGTGGATTTGGGCATCCCGGTTGGGATCGTGGGACCAGCAAACAAGTTGACCCGCGAACCATTGAAACGACGAGCGAAACCGGCACCTGGCGGCTTCGGTGGACGTTTCACGCCACACACGCGGATCTGCAGGTTCAGACCGATGACCCGAAGCGTCCGTTCTGGTTTCTCTATGAAGGCCCGATCGCGGGACGATGGGCTCCCCAGTCACAATACTTTGCCACCGATGTGACGCCGCCGACGCGAACGCCACGCGACTACTTTGCCGGTGACAAACTCTTTGATCGATTCCGCTGGGCATACCTGGGCGACGTGCAAACACCACGTGTTCTTGCGTTTGTCCATCAAACGCCCGACGACGCCCTCGACACATTCGCCCATCTGGGCAACTCCGACAAAGGACTCCAATCACCTGACGGAATGGTCGTGTTCGGATTCGGTCGCGGCAACAAGGGAATCCAGCCGTTGCTCAAGGGTGCTCAATCGTTTCGAATCGGTCTGATAGGATCCGGCGGACAATCCGACACCGAGTATGAAGCGCTGCAAAAGCGACTCGAGTCCTGGTAGCTTCGCTCGCTTCTGTCACTCGTTTCTGACCGCCAAAATCAACCATGCCGCTGCATCCCCAAGCCCAAGCCTTTGTCGATACCCTGGCTGAAGAAGACCGTCCGAGTTGGGAAGAACTGGGCGTCGAAAAGGCGCGAGAAGTCTTCTTGACCTTTGAAGAGATGTGTGGCGACGCGCCCGAGTTGGCTCGCGTCGAAGACCACACCTTGCCGTGTGGGCTGCGACTGCGGCTCTATTCCAATCACGCGACGGCGGTGCCCGTGACGATGTTTTTTCACGGCGGCGGATGGGTGCTCGGCAACCTGGACACACACGATGCATTTTGCCGTCGACTGGCCGACGCGTCGGGATGCGCGGTTGTCGCGGTGGATTATGGATTGTCGCCGGAGAATGCATTTCCGGGGCCGATCGACGATTGTTACCGGGCGACCGAATACGTCGTGCAAAACGCGGCTCGATTGAACGTGGACGCGTCACGGTTGGCCGTCGCCGGCGACAGCGCCGGAGGCCACCTGGCCGCGTCGGTTGCGATCAGGTCGCGCGACCAGGGGGATTTCCCGATCGCACTGCAAGTGTTGCTCTATCCAGTGATCGAACCGAATTTCGAAACGCCATCCTATCGCGATTTTGCCGACGGCTTCGGATTGACACGCGAGAACATGCGATGGTTCTGGAGCCAGTTTTTGGACGGGCAAGCGGGGGCTTCCGAAGCGGCGCCCAGCCAAGCCGCCTCACATGAGCATCTGCCTCCGGCGCTGGTCATCACGGCCGAATATGATGTGTTGCGTGATGAAGGCAACCGATACGCCCAGCTGTTGCAGCGCAGCGGCGTGGAGGTGCAACACCAACAGCACGACGGCATGCTTCACGCGTTTTTGCACTTCGCCGGAATCTTTGACACCGGGATGGAAGTCGGACAGCAAGTGGCGGCGGAGATCGGACGCCGTTTGCGATGAGTCGATTCAATCGGTCGTCCGAAATCAACGCGATCAGTTCGGCCCGACGAGTATGCGAGTGCGGCACCAAGGGGGCGTCTATTGTTGGCGATATTGGGCGCAGGCCCTCGACGGAACCCACGGATGGCAGCGCGAACCCACGGATGACAGGGTGCCAGAAATCCGTGGGTTCGCGCTGCCATCCGTGGTATCAGTTTCAATGGTTGACCCGGTCAACTGCCGAGGTACCCATCAAAGTTCATCGTCACCGTTCATGACGGCGTCTTTGATCGCTTGGACCAGTCGCGCGCGGCCGAGTCGGGCCAACGCGTTGGCGTCGACATGGATTCCCATCGACTCGGCCAAGCGAATGGCCAGATCCACATCGCGGACGCCGTGATACTGGTTGGTCACACCGGCCTCGGTGTAGATCGTTTGATGATCGGACTGGAACCCCGATTCATAAGCATCCGAGAGCTGCTCAATCCAGCTTTCCGGGATCCGCCGCGCCCGACAATGCTCGACGCTCCAAATGTCATCGCCGGTGCATTCGGCGAGCAATGATAGCAAGCGATGGCGTGGCACAACGTTCATTGGTCGTCCAGCAATCGATCGATCTGGGCGGCGAGAATAAAATCGTTTTCGCTCAGGCCACCGATCGCATGGGTCGTCAGCACGATTTCTAAATGCCGATAGCCGGTCAGGTGCAGATCGGGATGATGCTGCTCGCGCTCGGCGATTTCGCAGATCTGATTGATTCGCTCGACGGCTTTGGCAAAGGTTTTGCAGTTCAGCTTGCGGCGGATCTGGTTGGCATCCGAATCGACGGACCAATTCGGCGTCGCTCGTGCAAACCCGGCGGCTTGGTCGGGCGTCAGCTTCGGTACCCCGCCTTCGCAGGGGACACATTTCGAATTGGCCAGGGTTTCGGCAGTCGGGGTGTTGGAATCAGACATGGTTCGATGGCGTGATGGAAACGGGACTGGTGACCTGGTCCACAACCATCAAGTTTAGCGGGGCCAAAGCACTCACAGCCACCACCCGGGTGCGTTTCCCGCGCCCGGTTTTCCGGCCCGGCGACTTGAGTCAAAAAGTCGATCTGGCGGCGGTTTTGCGAAAAGACTAGGTTGCCAGTCAACCGCGTTCTGCGACCTCTCTTGGGAGCGATCGCGGGATCCGGATCGGGGGGAACGGATCAGCCTACTCTTCTCTCTATCAACACGAAGGATCGTGACGATGTCCAGTGGCGAAAAAACTCCGAAATCAGGTTTTCAGAAACGATCAAAGACGCAGCGAGCGGTGCAGCCGGCACCGCCGGCCCCGATCAAGCTCGAAACCGAGTCACCGCGATTTCTGATCAGCCGAATGAGTGCGATTGGCGACACGATCTTGACCTTGCCGGTGGCCTGTGCGCTGCGGGATCGATTTCCCAACGCCAAGATTTCCTGGATCGTGGAAGAGAAATCTGCGCCGGTCGTTCGCCGACATCCCGCCGTGGATGAGTTGATCGTCCTGCCGCGGGGGTGGTTCACGTCGCCGAGTCGGATCCGCGATGCCCGTCGACAGCTGCGGGCGCTCGAGTGTGATGTTTCGATTGATTGCCAGGGGATGACCAAATCGAGTTTGGCGTGTTATCTGTCCGGCGCGGCACATCGGATTGGTTACGCGGGAAAACATGCGCGCGAGTTGAGCCGATGGTTTTCCAATGTTCAGGTCAATCCGGTCTTTCATCATTTGACCGACCGCTCGTTGGAGTTGTTGATTCCTCTGGGCATTCATTCGCCTTCGGTGCGTTGGGATTTGCCGATCGCGGGACCGGCCCAGGTGTGGGCGCGACGCTATCGCAACACGATTCCTTCGCAGCGGATCGCGATTCTTAATCCCGGAGCGACGTGGCACAGCAAACGCTGGTTGCCGGAGCGATTTGGCGCGACGGCACGTTATCTGTACGACCGTTATGGTTACACGAGCATCGCCGTATGGGGCACGCCTTTTGATCGTGCGATGGCATCGGACATTGTTTCGACGAGTAACGGAACCGCGATTCTCGCCCCCGAAACCGATCTTCAGCATTTGGCGGCGATGATCCAGACGGCGGACCTGTTCATCAGCAACGACACCGGTCCGTTGCACATGTCGGTGGCGGTCGGCACCAAGACGATCGGTCTGTACGGTGCGACCCGGCCGGGCGACAGCGGCCCCTATGGCCAAACGGCGATTCAAGTCGCTTATGAATCGGGTTCGGCTCGGCAACGCCGCAGCGCGTCCAATGCGGCGATGTGTGCGATCGGTGTGGAGCACGTCTGCCAAGCGGTGGACGAAATCGAGCACCAGCGGCAACTGTTGGTCGCCGCCTGATGACGTCCTCTTCGATCGATCCCAGCAGCCGCGACGAATCGACCAGCGTGCAAGCCCTCCGCGACTTGGTGGAACACTTTGTCGCCCAGCGCGATTGGCACTCGTTTCACAACCCCAAGAACCTGGCGATGTCCTTGGGGATTGAAACCGGAGAGCTGATGGAGCACTTCCAGTGGTTGACGCTGGAGGAAGCCGCTGCGGTGCAGCAAGACGCGGCCAAGAAGCATGACGTCGGCGAAGAACTGGCCGATTGCCTGGCGTATGTCTTGGCGATCGCCAACACGATGGAGATCGATCTCAGTTCGACACTGGCGAAGAAGATGATTCGCAACGCCGAGAAGTATCCGCCGCCCTAACCGAGCATCCAGGCGGCCTTGTAGCGAAGGCCGAGGTTGAGAATCCGCTGCATCAACATGGAATACTCGATGCCGGCCGTCTCGGCGGACTCGGCAAAGTCTTCGCCGTATTCCAGGTTCGGATTGGCGTTGGCTTCGAGCACGTGGATTTCACCGGAGTTGCTCAGCCGCAGATCCATGCGGGCGTAGCCACTCATGTTGAGGGCACGGTAAACGCGTTTGCAGATCTTTTGGATTTTTTCGCCCATTTCACCGCCCAGGTCGACCGCTTCGTGGGTGGTGATGCCGTGTTTCTCTTGATACTTGCGATTCCACTTGACCTGGCTGGTGGCGATGCGGGCGGTCTCGGCGGGCATTTGGCCGAAGTCCATTTCCCAGGGGGGAAACGTCTGCAGCCGCTGATTACCGATCACGCCGACGTAGATCTCGCGGCCTTCGATGTACTGTTCGACCATCGCGTCGTCGCGGGTGTGCTCGTGGACGAAGGCGACGCGTTCGAGCAGCTGTTCGTCGTTTTGCACGATGGAGGCTTGCGAGATTCCGAACGACGCGTCTTCGGAGACCGATTTGACGAACAGCGGGAATTCGAGCTTCTTGGGACGGTGGATCGTGCGTCCGAACGGGAACACGGTGAAACGCGGGGTCTGGATGCGGTGGTAGGTGAGGATTTTTTTGCTCAGCGCTTTGTCTTTGCTCAGCAACAATCCGCGGGGGTTGCAACCGGTGTAGGGTTGCTGCATCAGTTCCAGGTAGCTGATCACGGCAAAATCGTAGGTCACCACGCCGTGGAATTCTTCCAGCAGCATGAAGGTGATGTGCGGCTTGAATTCGGTCAGCGCGTTACGGATCGGCGACAGGTCATCGTAGACGCCCAGCGGCAGCACCTCGTGCCCCAACAGTCGCAGGGTGTCACAGACATCGAATTCCGCTTTCCAGGCGTCGAGTTCTTTCTCTGGGATACCTTCGAGGGTCAGGGGGGGAACATGCCCGGTGCGGACCAGCACCAATACACGTAGCTTGCTCACATCATTACCCGTCTATGACCCGAATTGAGATAATTGCTCGTCCGCAGGGCCACCAAGATCATCGCGTCACGTTTGCACGTCTCGGGTGTCGTCCCCAGCCTTAACTCTAACTCTCGACACCTTTCAATCATTTCCTGCAGGACTTGATCGACCATATACGAATAGGCGCCGGTCCAATTCGCGACGACCCTCCGAATCTCCCCACGCCAACGCGACAGCAGGGCGGCGGCGGTGGGGTTACGCCGATGACTCCGGTCGCACGAAAAGAGCTTGCGAAGATCTTTGTCGAAGACATTCGGATAATTCATGCCGTAGTACTCGCGTTTGCGCTGGTAGTGCGTACGCAAGGTGCGGCGTATTTGCGACACGGGATCGACCCGCTGCTTGGTTTGAACCACCGCGGGTTTCCCCCCCAGACTGCTCATCAACTCGTCGATGAAGCACAGTTTCTTGAGCGCGGGCCAGTTTCGATAACGCGCTTTCCAGCGTGACTTGGGCGGCAACCAGACGGCAAAGGTCTCCGCAAAATCCTCCAGCGGATGAGCCTGAGCGTACCACATGTCCAAATGCAGGACGTACTCACGGGACTGCGGTTTGGGGCTGTAAAATTCCGGATAGGGGTCTGAGGACCTGCCGAACAACTCTCGATAGCGGGCTTTGCGGCGAATCTGAAACGCCGTGTCGATCGCGTGGCCGGCCTCGTGCCGCAAGATTTTCATGCACCAGCTCTTGGTCCCACCTTCGACCTCGAGCAACTGCTTGCGTTCCAAGCGGATCAGCCGGGGGTGTGCCAAATAGAACGGGATCGCGATGCCCGGGATGCCATCGGGAGAGAACCAATCGTCGCTGAGCCAGAAGTGCGGGCGAAACTTCAGTCCCCGCTCGGCCAATTCGCTGTTCAATTGATCGATCCGGGCTTCCAAAGGCGTACCGACAATGGAAAGCTGTAGATCGCAGATCCGCATGTCCAACAATTGGTCGTCCGAGAGTGACGACAGGTCGAGCGTTCTCCGTGCCATGGTTGTTGCGGTTGGGTCGTGAAATGGAAGTCCGATCGATGATCTTGGCGAGCCGCGATTGACTGCCCGCATCCGTGCATCCGACGTTACATGATGTCCTTATCCCAAAACAATACGTTACCGATACCAGGCGACGAGTCTAACGCCCAATCGCTGTCGAAACAAACGACCTGTTGCGCGCTGTTGACCGGTGCCGGTCGATCGGCAATCGCAGTCATCGCATTGTGGGGTGAACGTGCCGAGGCGTGTGTCACGCATTTCTTTCGCTGCAACCGATCGCGGGCGATGGATGTCGGCCAAGTACGCTATGGCGTCTGGGCGGGCGGGTCTGCGGACACAGCTTCGCCGGCAGACTCCTCCTCAACAGAACGTGCCACGACGGCCGGCGAGTCGATCGTGGTGGTGCCGACCGCCCCACAACGCTACGAACTTCATTGTCACGGTGGAGAAGCCGCGATCGCTCGAATCCTGGATGATCTGTCCTCGATCGGTGTCCGCCGCGTCGCCCCGCATCCCTTGGACGGCGTCCCCTCGGCCGGACGGCTTCCGGTCAAGGATCCCGTGGATCAGCGTTTGATCGATGAGGCCTGTGCGGTGTTGTCCCAAAGCACGACGGTGAAAACGGCTGCCATCGCGTTGGACCAAGTCCGCGGTGCGCTGTGTCAGTGGCGACAGCGGTCGATCCAGCTGCTCGGCGACGATGCCCGACGCGCGGCCGAAATCGCCGCGCAAACGCAACACATCGCCGCTGCCGGCCGCATCGGACACCGCCTGACGCGTCCGTTTGATGTCGTGCTGGCCGGTCCCCCCAACGTCGGAAAGAGCAGTCTGATCAATGCGATGGTGGGTTACGATCGCAGCATCATCATGGATTTTGCCGGGACGACGCGCGACGTCCTGGATGCCGAAACCGTGTTCGACGGTTGGCCGCTGCGGCTGCGAGACACCGCGGGGTTGCACCGCAGCGACGACACGATCGAGAAACAAGGCATCGATCGAGCGATGGAGGCGATCGCGACGGCGGATCTGGTCGCCCTGGTCACCGAGCCGGGATTGCAATGGGACCACACGCTGTTGGAGGCACTCGAACGCATCAACGCCTCCGTGCCGACAGTCAGGGTCATCAATAAATCGGACCTGTCACCGGTCGAGTCCGCTGACGCGCCGGCCGATGCGTTGGCAACAGTTGCAACCACGGGAGCGGGCATTGGCAACCTGCTTCAAACCGTGGTCCAAATGCTGATCGATGATCTGCCGCCGCTCGGTCGTCCCGTCCCGATCAACCCACGTCAATGGGATTGGGTGACCGAGATCGCCAGGCTGGGCGAGCAGCCCGAGCAGTTGATCGCCTGTTTGCGACGCGGGGAGCTCGTCTAAGACGCGACGCAATCCTCCCCTCGCTGCGCTCGATCCTGCTGCTGGGGCATTGGTATCGACACAGCTTTTGCACGTCCGATCTGTTCAGAGTGGACGACTTCGGCCAACGGCCGTTCACATCCATAGCCTTGGGCAACGCCCAAGTCCGCAAACGAGAACGAGAACCTTATCACTCCCGCGGTCGACGAGCCTCTTCGAGCATTTCGACCATCTCGGCGGTGACCAATGCCGACGGCAAGGCGTAGCTGACGACTCGGCCCGCGCGGGCGATGTTGATACCGATGACGTGACCATGGCTATCCAACAGCGGGCCGCCGCATTGGTTGGGGGCCAGCACGGTGTCGTGTTGGATGACGCTGTCAAAGCCGCTCAGTCGCATGTTCCGCGGCCCGTTGACCTTGGCGTCATTTTCCGACTCCATCAACAACGCCTTGTCGCTCATCTGGGCGTCCAACTCGAGCGTGTTTTCGCCCCGCATGATCGTTAATCGCACCACATCGCCCGGATACATTTTTTTCAGCGTGTTGACCGCCGACTCGGAGCCGAGCAATTGCAGTCCGTTGATTTTCAGAATCCGATCGCCGTCTTGAAGCCCGGCATTGTCGGCACCACTTTCCGGATGAACGCGGCGGACCATCGCGGGGCCCGTTTGTGCGTCGTAAAAGTTGACGCCCAAGAGCCCGTGGTGGGCGACGTAACGAGGCGGAACACCCAGCACGCCGATTCCGATCGTGAATCCGTCGCGTCCGGGTGAAATCAAGAAACTGCCTGTCGGAGGTTCCACGGTGCTGAAGGTCGCCGGTTTGATGTTCCAGCTGGCTTCATCGCCGCCGTGAAGTTTCAACAGCGCCAGGTCATTAGATTTTTTTCGGGCCGCGACACGGGCGTCCACTTTCTCGCCGCTGGGCAATCGGACCGAAACCGGATCGCCGCCGCTCAGCTCACTTCGCTTGGTCAGGATGTAACCGTCTTCGGACACCACCGTTCCCAACGAGACAACCTGGCCGCCCGAATAGACCTGCACGACCGATTGTTCCACGGTTTCGGACAGGGGCCGAACCAGACGCATCATCGCACCGCTGTCGCGTGACGCGATGGATGTCCGGTACCGCCCGTGGCTCATCCAGTGGGGCGTCGACTGGGCGTGAACCGCAGGCGTGAGCACGCTGCCCGAGAGGACCATCGACATCACCGCGGCCAACACCAAGGCGGACGGGCGACGTTTTGAAAACCAGTCGATCGGTTGAGGAATCATGGCGGCCATCAATAAAGGAGACGAACGTATTTTAAAGGATTTCAAAATTCAAGCCAACGTGAACATGCCAACGTGAACCGTTCGGACGCGCAATCGGGGTTTGCCCATCAGGGTTTTCCACTCGGGGCCGCGACTCGGGGGCTGCATCATCCCGACCTGCCGATTTCGATCACCAATCGCACGGTGTCGTTCCCCCGCTGGACCAAAACCGGGACGCGTTCGCCCGGCATGGTGTCGGCGACGGCATCGACGAGTGATTGAAAATCCGTGATCGGCTGGCGACCGAATTTGATCACGACGTCGCCGGCCATCATCCCGCCGGCTTCGGCCGCCATGCCAGGTTTGACCGCGATGATTTCAGCGGTCTTGGTGGATCGGTTCCCGGAGACGCCGAGTGTGGGTTTGAAATTCGGCAAGAACCCCCAGGCCTCGCCGAGCGCCATGCGGTCCCAGGATTTGTCGTAGTGGTCGATCGGCACATGCAAGTTGTCGGCGACGTCATTGCCGATCCGGCTGTGGACGGCGATCAGTTGGCCGGCGAAATTAAACAGCGGGCCGCCGCTGTCACCACCGATCAGGGCGCAGTCGGTGCGGATCACGTCGGGGCTGACTTCCAACAATCTGCCGACGCGGATCACGGCGCCGCGGGACGGATCGTAACCGCCGGGATGGCCCATCGCGATGCACCACATGCCCGGCACCAGGTTGTCGCTCGTGCCAAGGCTGGCGTGGGGCCAGGGTTTGCCACCGTTTTGGTCGGGATCGATTTTGATCAGTCCGGCGTCCACCTCTCGGTTCATCCCCAGCGTGGTCGCGGAAACCTGGCGTCCATCGGACAGCGTGATGATCGCCCGCCGTTGGGGTCGCATGGCGACATGGGCAGCCGTGATGACGAAGCCACTATCGGAGACGATCACGCCACAGCCCTGGGCGGCGCCGATTTTGACACTGACGGTACACCTGCTCGCCCGCTCGGCCACTAGCCGCTGTTGTTTTTCCATCAACTGCAAGATTTCAAGCGATTCGGGGACGCCACCGCGGCGGTGAATCGGTTCCAGATCGATCGGCACCGAAACGTAGGTTCCCGCCGCGTTTGCCGCCGTCTCTCGCGAGTCGTTTTGCACGAACGCGTTTTCTTGGATCGCTGGCGAATTGCGCTCGCCAGCGGAGGCATCGTCGGCGTGGGCGGGGACGCCAGACAGCAGGGCGGCCAGCAGCATGCAGGCCAGCCCGGAGAACGAACCACGGACAGAACAACGACCGACAGAACGACGACCGGCTAAATCAGCCCCCGCCCCCGCGATCCGATTGGTTTGACCAGCCTGGTTCAAAACACACTCCCTGTCATAAAAAGCCCGGTTGAAAGTCACGCCACCCATTGTAGCCTCAACCCCACCATTTTGAAAAAGTCGCGGAAAAAGCCGGAATGAACGACAATACAGATGTTTTAGTGGTCGGTGCAGGCTACTTAGGGCGAACCGTGGCCCAGCTGTCCGCGGCGTCGGGTGCGAAAGTTTACGCGACGACGCGCTCTAAAAACCGCTTCGCCAGCTTGGCCGACAACGGATTTCACCCGATCCGTTTTGATTGGACCGATCAGGCAACTTATAGAAATCTCCCTTTGCCGCAGCTGTCCGCCGCCGCGCGCGTGCTGGTCGCGGTCAGCTACGACCGCAATGGCCCGCTGGGACGCTACGAGTCCCAGGTCGGGGGGCTGAGAAACCTGCTCCACCTATTGCCGACCGACATGCGACTTTGTTACATCAGCACGACGGGCGTTTATCACCAAACCGACGGCCGCTGGGTGGATGAAACGTCGCCCACGCACCCCAATCGCCTGGGCGGACGCGTCCATCTGCAGGCCGAGGGCTTGCTGCACGCCCAACGCCCGGCGGCACCGTGGACCGTGTTGCGATTGGCGGGGATCTACGGTCCCGGTCGAGTGCCCCGCGCCGCCGATGTCGTCGCCGGTCGACCGATCGCGTCGCCCGAAACGGGGTTTTTGAATTTGATCCACGTCCGAGACGCGGCCCGAGCCGTGCTGGCGGCTTGGCAAACGATGTCCGTTCCGCCGCAACGGGTTTCCATCGGGATGCAATCGCGGTTGTACGTCGTCGCCGACGACGCGCCGGTCGTGCGAGGCGATTTTTATCGCGAAATCGCCCGACAATGCGGTGCCCCGCCGCCTCGTTTTGTCCCCCCCGCGGCCGACGCGCCGGTTCGCATGCGCAGTGACAGCAACAAACGCGTATGGAATCGAAAGTTACGGCGTGAGCTATTACCGGGGTTGGACTTTCCAGACTATCGCAGCGGGCTGGCGGATGTCTTGCAAGCCCCCATAGAATGACGCCCCAACGAATTCAGAGCACCACACCGAACGCATGATCCAGCGCACCCCCCTCTTCCCCGGCATCCTCGAGTTGAACTTTCAAGCTCGTGAAGTGCTCGGTTGCAATGTCTACCTGATCTACGACGAGGACGAATGGGCACTCGTTGACATCGGCTACGAAGAAACCGTCGACGATTTTGTCGAAATCATTCGCAAGCTCGATTTCCCCTTGTCCCGTTGCAAAACCCTGATCGCGACGCACGCCGACGTCGATCACATCCAGGGGCTGGCCAAGCTCAAGTCGCTGCTGAAGACCAGCGTGACGGCCCATCCCAACGCGGTGCGGCCGTTGGCCGAAGGCGACACGCTGTGGACGCTCGCCGAAATCGAAGCCCAAAACCTGAAACTGGACATGCCCAAGGTCGACGTCGAACACCAAGTGAATGACGGCGACGTGATCAAGATCGGCAATCTGGAAGTCGAAGTCTGGCACACGCCGGGCCATACCAACAGCCAACTCGCCTTCCGCATCGGCGACGTGCTGCTGAGCGGTGACAACATCTACCGCGACGGATGCATCGGCGCGATCGACGCACACCACGGCAGCGACATCAAGGCGTTCCTGCAATCGCTGCGACGGATCCGAGACAGCGACGTCAAGTGGTTGGCACCGAGCCACGGCCCGATCTTCGCCAACAACAAGGACTTCATGAACAAGACCATCGATCGCGTCAGCGGTTATCTGAAGATGGCCGATTTCGGAACCCTAGCCGAGTCTTGGCCGTTGATGGACGAATGGGACGAAGAAGTCGCCGCAGGCAAGCTGCCCGAAGGGCTGGGATAGCCCGGTCGGTCTGGAGGTGTTAGCGGAACGGCGCGAGCCGTCCGGTTTCCGCGTTGCATACGAGTGGACAGACCGGAGGGCTCGCGCCCTACCGCTAACAAAAGACACTCAGATTGTTGTCAGGGGAGAGCGGCAGCGAAGCTAGTATCCCGGAGGGATTACAGCGAGTAGCCGGAGGTCAGCGTAGCGACACCTCCGGGAAGGCCTTCGCCAATTCCCATCGACCCCGGCGGGGTCGCAGCGAAGCATTTATTCCCTGCGTTTGACGAGGTGTTAGCGGCAGGGCGCAAGCCCTCCGGTCGCTCATCGTTCCCGAAACACCGGAGGGCTCGCGCCCTACCGCTAAAAAATGCTTCACAGCGTTGCCCTTCGGGGTCGCGTCCGATGGGTGACCGGACATCCGGAGGTGTCGCTGCGCTCACCTCCGGCTACTGGCTCTGACCCCGCCGGGGTCATGGCAGGAAGCGTCGGAGTGACCGCCGGCACGCACAGAATGCCCTACTTGCTACTTGCTACTTGCTACTTGCTAACTGCTAATCGCCGGAACTCAAAAACCGTTTTCCCCGGCTCGGCGCGTTCGACGATTCCGTCAATCGTGCCGACTTGTGCACAACGTTCAAGATCCGCCTCGTACCCGGCCTCGATCAAGTTGCGTCCGCCCAGGGAGTGGCGCAGCGACTGTTGCAGCGGTCGCGTGTTTCCGTCGGCCTGTCGCCAAACGCTCCAGGCGATGCGTGCCGAGTCATCGATGTGACCGGACGGCTCGGAACCATCCGAATCGGGTGGAGCCAATCGGTCGATGATGGCACCGGCCAACAGGACATCTTCGTAACTGATCTGACCATTGGTTCCCGCGCAAACGATTTGCAGGTGCGGTTCGGACCGCACGGCGGCCAGGGTGGCGTCGAGGTTCAAGAACGAGGCGGCCAACAAGCGGCGCGATCGCATGGCCGCATGAATCGCTCGGGTGCCGTTGGTGGTCGTCAACACGAGGTCGCGGTCCGCCACTCGCTCGGGCGTGTATTCGGCCGGCGAGTTGCCCAGATCAAACCCATCGATCGGTTTGCAATGGCGTTCGCCGCACAGCAGCGGACGAATCGCGGCCTGATCGGCGAACTGGGCGGCTGCGTGAATGTTTTCGCACGTGATCATTCGGCGGACGCCCGACTGGCCGGCGGTCGCCATGACGCTGGTCGCGCGCAGCACGTCGATGATGATCGAACAGGCCTGGTGCAAATCGCACTCCGGCGACAGTTCCGACGGCGTCAACGAGACAGAGATCGATTGATTCATTAAACCATCCGCATGGATTTCCAGCGGCCTCCGAGGAATCGTGTGGTCATGGTGATTGCCAACGCCCAAATCCAGATCGTGATCACCCACCACCACCACGTCAGCGAGGAGCGGCCGGGATCAAACGCGACTCCGGCGGTGATCGAAAGCGCGCTCGTCGCCGCACCGGCGGCGAGCACAAACCAGGTGTCACCGGCACCCTTGAGCGCCGCACTGAAGATCAATTGGACCGCGTCGACCAGGACGTACGAGGCGACAAAGCCCAACAGCCCGCCGGCCAGCGCGATCGCCTGGCGGGAGTTTTCATCGGGCGTTCCCAAGGCGTACAGCGAGAGCATCCAATCGCCGACGACCAGGTAGGCGATCGCCCAAAACGCCGAATAGACCAAGGCCACCAGCAGCGATGCCAGTGACGTGCGGACGGCAAAGGCCGGACCATTTTGCAGCAGATGCCGTCCGACCAGCACCGACGCGGCGATCGCGATGCCGACCAGCGGAATGAACGCGATCATGTTGAAATTGATCGCCATCGTGGTCGCGCGAAGTGGCACGTCGCCGAGCTGGCCGATTTTTAAGATGATGATCGTGAACGCGCCGGCTTCGGTCAGGTACATCAATCCACTGGGCAGGCTGTAGTACAGGAAATTGCGCAACATCGGAAAATCAATCACCAAGCCGCGGCGCATCCCATAACGACTTTCCAACGCCGGTCGGCTGAGCAGCCACGCGTAGCAAACGACTTTGAACCAGAACGCAATCACGCTGCCGATCGCCGCTCCGGTAATGCCCCACGCCGGAAACCCCGCCCAACCAAAAATCAACACCACGTCCAAGACGACATTGAGCAATCCGCTGGCGACCGAGACCCACATGATCACCGAGGTGCGTTCGGTGCCGCTGAAAAAACCGCTCAACGCCGACTCGATCACCAACCCCAAAGCCCCCAGCATCAACCAGCGCATGTAGCTCGTTTCGGCGGCGATCAACTCGTCCGGTTGCCCCGTCCAGCGGAACAGCGACTCGGCGGCCAGGAAGGCGGCGATAAAAAATGGGACGGTCATCAAGGCCAACCAGATCGATTGCCAGAGCAGACGCCCGACCTTGTCCGGTTCTCCGTTTCCGATCAGTTGACCGATCACGGCGCCCGTCATCGCGGCGGCCCCGATCGGCACACAGACCACCACCCAAAACAGATTGCCGCCGGCCATCGAGGCACTCATCGACATGCCGTCATAAAACATCAACAGGGTGCGATCGGCAAACAGCACGATGGACATCATGCCCGCGCTGACCATCAACGGAATCGCGACGCGCAGCACTTCGGCGGCCGCTTCTGCCAGATTGGTCGGCACAGGCAGGGCGTGGACGGTCTCCGCTGGCTGTGACAGGTCGTGACGCCCGCCAGAGATTTCCGACATCGGGTCTTACGCAAATCGGTCCGAGGGCATCCGCGAGATGACCACGGCGATGACCACCCCGGCAACCAGGCCGCCGATGTGAGCGCCGTTGGCGATCCGCTCGACGAAGAAAATGCAAAACACGAGCCAGCCGAGCATGATCGCGACGTTGGACGGCATCATGCGAACCGGATACGACGGCGAAAGGGCCGGCCGAATCCAAAGGTAACCGAACAGACCGTAGACGGCCCCGGAGGCGCCGATCGAAAACGGCGATCCGGCCAACCCCGCCAGCATCGGCGGCAACGCGTCCTCCGGTGGCAACCAGATTTGCACCAATCCGCCAAAGATGCCGCTGGCCAACAGCAACAACGCCATGAACCACGACCCCTCCAGCCGCTCGATCGCCGAACCGAGAAAAAAGATCCCAAGCATGTTGAACGCCAAGTGATAGGTGTCGCCGTGCAAGAACAGCGGCGTGATCAGTCGCCAAACCTCGCCCTTCTTGATCGACGCCAGCGGGTCTTTGCCGATCACGTAATCGCGCCAATCGACGAAGGACAGACCGTAAAAGATGGTTTCCTCGGTCGAAAGTTCGCCAGGAACTTGAGACGTTTTGGGGCTGCCGAATCCGGTGGAAAAACTGGCGATCACCGACAGCACGACCATCGCGATGACGACCGGAATCGTCTGCTGGCGCGTCGGCACGCCCATCAGGGGGCCGGCCCCGGTGGCGGGCGCTTTCGGATTGACCTTTTGCTGCAAGCGTTTTTTCCGCTTTTCCTCGCTTTGCCGCTGCTTCCGAATCCGCTCGGCCTCGTCACCGACACGGTACTTCTCATCCGTCGGTGACTGTAAAAAGGCCTGCAATTCCTGTTTCGCACGCTCGACGTGGGATTCATCGCGAATCCACAAATGGCATTGTTTTCCGCCGGCCGCACCGTCCGCCGCGGGGGCGTCTTCGATGTCGACGTTGCATTCGATCGAGAGCGTGAACAGAAAGTCCGCAAAACGTCTCGCTTGGTCGGGATCCGTCAAAGTGCCGATTCGGCGCATGCAATTGTTACAAAATAGGTGGAAATAACGGCCGTAGATCTGGATGCAATGCGCTCGGAGTGGGCTGCGGTGGCGCGCAAAGACTTGCCGCCGACGGCGGACTACCCGATACTATGACGGTTAGTCAGTTTTGCCGCCATGCGGTCCAAAAAATAGTCACCGATCGACGGCCGTTTCCCAGCGTTCGTCTTACATTCCGTTCGGTGTCCGACTAAATACAATGACAATGCGACCGCAAACGCGGTCGCGTTGGAACGCGCAAGTTAATTTGTCCTCCAAAAAACCAGGTGACGCCCCGATGGCAGTCAAATTGAGTGAAAGAGCGGCCCAAGAGGTCCAACGATTCCGTACCGAACACAATTTTGGCGAAGAAATGGTCCTGCGGATCGGAGTCGCCGGTGGCGGGTGCAGCGGATTCAACTACACGCTGAATTTCGACGACAGCTACGATGAAAAAGCGGACTCGAAGTACGAGTGCCACGGAGTGGAACTGGTCGTCGACAAGAAAAGTGCCCTGTACCTCGACGGAACCACCGTCGATTGGTACGAAAGCCTGGAAAAACAAGGCTTTACGTTCGAAAACCCCAATGCCGTCAAAACCTGCGGCTGCGGAAGTTCCTTCCAGGCCTAGTCCAGCTGACGACTAACCGCGTTGCCGTCCAGGCCTTAGCCCAATCCCGTTGGTGTCCAGGCTTTAGCCGCACTTCCGCTGGTATTCAGTCGTTTGCCGCATTCCCGTCGACCTCCGTTTGACGAGGTGATCCGCTGGGAATTTTCTCGAAATCGATGATTTGGCTGATTCGGGTCTACCAGACTCGAATCAGCCCATTGTTCCCGCCCCGCTGTCGGTTCACGCCGACCTGCAGCCAGTACGCGGTCGAAGCGATCCGCAATCGCGGCCCGATCGCCGGCGTGTTCTGGACGATCGTGCGAATCTTGAAGTGTCATCCCTGGCATCCCGGCGGGCACGACCCACCGCCGCAATAAAAAATCCACTTTTTAGCGGATTTGGCGTGCGCTACGGCGACTCAATCCGCCCTTGAAGCAAGCATCCTTTGGAACGGCGCGACCGCGAACGCACCTATTTGGGGGGTTCCGCAGCCCGGCACGCATTTTTGCCGGAACAATCGTGGGTCCCCAAACGTCCTAGACCGGGCTGTGAAAAGGTAGCGGTTGTGCGGGATTTTCTCAGTCCGCCCCGCCCCGTGTGCCGAATGGCCCAAGAGACGGTTCTGAGCAGTTGAAATCTCAAGATCCGTGATTGTCCTGGGTGCTGGCAAGTGTTTCTCCCGTCGTCGCCCAATGCCGTTCACCGAAGCTGGTTAAATAGAGATGTTCCAAGGTCGCGAAAAACGAGTCCGTCGAAGTCGCCTGAGCCGTCTGCTGGGTCAATTGGGCCGCAATCCCCAATCGTCCTCCGCGACCACCCCCCGGATCAAGCGAGGGGAACGGCTGAAATTGGAAAGCCTGGAGGCTCGCCAGTTGCTTGCCGGTGACGTCTCGATCGTTTCCACCGATTCGATGGGGCCGATCGACGCGCGTGCCGAAGTCGCCACGCTTGCGGCCGCCACCGCCGGTTCGACGCTGACGACGGTCAGCGAAGCCGAGGGCGAATCGGCGCCAGATCTGGTTCAGTTCGCCAAGGACCTGGCGGCCGTCGGTCGCGATGCGAACGGCAATCCGATCTCCGGACAAGGCCAGGTGACGTTCTTCGGCGCCGCCTGGTGCCCGGCCTGCACCGAACAGAAACACCTGTTTGAAGACGGGCAGATTTACCTGCCCTTCGTGGAAGTGACCAACCCCGATCGGTCGATCAGCCAGCTCGGCATCGACAACAACATCACGGCCTACCCGACGTGGGTGTTTCCCGATGGGTCGCGTGAGACGGGCGTGCTGACGCTGCAACAACTGAGCGATCGCTCCGGTGTGCCGATTCCCCAAGGGGGGAACCCGACCTTCGTCGACATCGGTGACCAGACCGCCTTGATCGGTTCACCGCTGCACGTGCCCGTGGATGCCTACGACCCCGACGGCGGTCCGTTGACCGTGACCGTCTCGGTCGCCGATTCGAACCTGCTGGAGGCCAGTGTGGTCAGCGGCAACCGTTCGATCCGGATCGACATGGCGACCTACGGTGACATGGTGATCCAAATGTTCGAGCAGCGCGCCCCGACCGCGGCCGGACGCGTGATCAATCTGGCCAATCTCGACTTCTACGACGACATCATCTTCCACCGTGTGGTTGACGATTTCGTGATCCAGGCCGGCGACCCGACGGGAACCGGTACCAGCGGTTCGACGCTCGGCAACTTTGACGACGACTTTCACCCCGAACTGCAGCACAACCGCAAAGGGGTGATCTCCTTTGCGAAATCCAGCGACGACACGAACAACTCGCAGTTCTTTCTCACCGAAGTGCCCACGCGCTTCTTGGACTTCAACCACAGTGTCTTCGGCCAGCTGATCGAGGGCTTTGACGTCTTGGATGCGATCAGCGAACACGCGGTCAACGGTGCCGACCGGCCGACGACGGACATCGCGATCAACACGATCGAGGTGTTCAACGACACAGAAAACTCGTTGATCATGTTGAAGCCGACCGGCAACGGCGTGGGATCGACCAACGTCACGGTGACGGTGACCGATGGCGACGGCAATACGCACAGCGAGACGTTCCAGGTGGACGTCAACAATGACACGCAGAACAGTCAGCCCTACCTGAATCGGGTGACGGTGCCTGACGAATTCACACGCAACACGCCGGCGACGTTGCAGATGTCCAGCACCGACATCGAAGGCGACGCGGTCAGCTATTCGGCGACCGTCATTTCGGGTGGCTCCAATGCGACCGCTTCGATCGATCAAAACGGCTTGCTGACGGTCACGCCGGCAACCGGATTCACCGGGACGGTTGACGTCCAAGTCACCGTCCGCCCCGGACCGGGGGTCACCGGCAACAGTTCCAGTGACAGCGACAATCAAGTCCTGACGTTCAACTTTGCAGGCGAACAGGTGCTCGCCGCCCCCACCTCGATTGACCTGAGTGCGGGCAGCGACACCGGCAGCAGCGACAGCGACAACATCACCAATTCGGGTTCTCTGGCGTTTGTGGTCGATGGCGTCACCAGCGGTGCGACGGTCCAGCTGATCAATCAGCAAACCTCCGCGGTCTTGGGCGAAGCCGTCGCCAGCGGGACGAGTGTCACCATCACGACCAACAACATCGCCGCCCTCGGCGAGGGCACGTACAACGTGACCGCTCGCCAGATCTTCAGCGGACAAACCAGCGAACAAAGCGCAGCGGTGAGCGTCACCTACGACACCACCGTACCGACGTCGGTGACCAGCAGCGCCAACACCCGCGCCAATGTCGGGCGGCTGTATGAAACCGATTTGATCAACAGCGAAGAAGGCTCGATCACGTACGCGTTGACGCAATTTCCCGTCGGCGCGACGATCAACGCCGGATCGGGCGTGATCCAGTGGACGCCGGATGCCGGTGATGTCGGCGACACGCAGTTCTCGCTGGCGATCACCGACTTGGCCGGCAACACGCGTACCGAAAACTTCACCGTCACGGTCGCCGAGGCCCCCAAGGCCGAAGTCAAATTGGTGCTCAGGGACACCGACGGTAACGAGGTCAGCAACGTCAACGTCGGAGACGAGTTTGTCTTGGAACTGGTCGGTGTCGACGCCCGCGGCAGTTTTGACCGCGACGGGGTGTTTGCGATCTACACCGACATCCTGTTCGATTCCTCGATCATCCGCGTCAAAGGCGGGACGACGATCGAATACGTCGGCAATTTTACGCTGTCGCCCAAGGGGACGTTCTCGACCGGCTTGATTGACGAACTCGGTGCCGCATCGACCGCCGCGGTCGCGACCGGCGAAGCCGAATCGGTGATCGCCCGGGTGCGAATGGAAGCCATCGCCGCGGGAAGCGTCAACATTCGCAGCGAAGAAGCCGACGAGCCCAGCAGTGAGATGTTGCTCTACGGCGAGGACGACCAGATACCGGCCGATTCGGTGTTCTTTGGCAACGTCAACTTGACCGTGGGGCTGGACTTCACGTTGCTCGATGACGCGATCACCGTCGCCGAAGATTCCGGGGCGATGACCATCAACGTTCTGGCCAACGACACCACCACCGGCAGTGCGGCCTTGTCGATCGTCTCGGTGACCCAACCGGCCAGCGGAGGAACGGTCAGCGTGAATTCGGGCCAAGTCTCGTTCACGCCGGCGGCAAACTTCAACGGCACGACGACGTTTACCTATCGGGCCGGGGACGGCAGCGGCGCACAAGACACTGCCACGGTGACCGTCACCGTCACACCGGTCAATGATCCGCCGACCGGCTTGGACGACGCGTTTGAAGTGGTCGAAGGGACCACCGCCAATCGACTGAACGTGCTGGCCAATGACTCGCTAGATCCCGACACCGATGGCACGCTGACCGTCACGTCGGTGACCAGCAACACCACGGGGGCAACCGTCGAAGTTTCCTCGGATGGCTTGGCCGTGGATTACACGCCGCCGGCCGGGTTCACCGGAACCGATACCTTCACCTATGTCGTCAGCGACGGGCAAGCCACTGATACGGTAACGGTGACCGTCACGGTGACGTCGTCCGATGCGCCACCGACGGCGCGCGACAACGCCTTCACGGTCAACGAAGACACCGCCGAAGCCTCCTTCGATATTCTGGCCAATGACGACCGCGACGTCGATGACCAGGCCTTCGTGATCGAAAGTGTCGGCACACCCAGCCAAGGCGGGACGGCCCGGTTCAGCAGCGACGGTTCCACGTTCTTCTACGCACCGGCCGCTAACTTCTTCGGCACCGAAACGGTGACCTACACCATCCGCGACACCGGCGGCGGAGTGGCGACCGCGACGGTCATGTTTACCGTCACCGAAGTCGAAGACCCGCCACCGGTGCTCAATGACACGGTTCAAATCAACCTGGGCAGCGGCGCATCGGTCGTGCTTCGCTTGGAAGACTTGCCGGAGAACGTCGATGGCGATGGCGAAACCTTGCAACTGAAGCTGACCACGGCCCAGCAAACGACGGCGCAAAATGGAACCGCGTCGGTCAACACCGCCGGCACCGAATTGACATACACCCCGCCCAGCAGCACGTTCACCGGGACCGACACGCTGACCTACAGCGTGTCCGACGGATCCGGCACCGACAGCGTGGGAACGTTGACCATCGAAGTGCTGGATCTGACCCAGCGAAATATCACCGTCCGATTCAGCGGCAGCCAAGGCCGCAGACTCGTTTCGGCGGTACGTCTGACCGGAACGGATGCGTTGGGCAATGCCGTCAACGAGTCTCCGACTCTCGATGGGGTTAACTTGTTCTTCGCGAACTTGTTGCCCGGTGACTACGTCGTCGAGATCCCGGCGATTCCGTTCTTCAGCGGTGCCGAGGAGCCTCAGCAGTACACGATCAATAGCAGCGCCGACGATGGTGACGCGGTGATCGACGCGCAGATGGGGCGGATCAAACCGGAGTACCTCTCGATCCAAGATTGGCTGGGCTCGACGCCACAGCAATCCGCGCTGGTCGTCGTCCAACCCGGCGAACAGGCGTTGCTGGCCGAGCCCACGTCGCTGGCATCGGAATCGATTTCCAACGCCAACTTCACGCTCAACGACTTGGGAACCGAACTGACTATCTCCGGTGAAGACGACGACGCCGGCGGCACCGATCCCGATACGTTGAACGCAGCCGTGCTGACCAGCAATCGAAACATCGTCCAGCCGCGTGGCCAGATCGGCGACTTGAGACTGTTCCGCGTGAACGTGGACAGCAACGCCGTCAATTACAGCCGCACCCCCGCAGCGAATAACGCTGCAAATAGTGCGGCCACAACGCAGCTCGCCGCCGGCAGCGGTGAAGGCGAACAAGTCGGCACGCCATCGTCTGACACCGTGGCAAATCACGCAGTGAACAGTCCGCTCGTTGACAGTGAACCGGCGACGGGCATCTTCTCGACGGCCGGTTCGGGCGAAGGCGAGTCGGTGGCTCAGGCGACGTCGGTCAGCGAGGTCGCAGCACCGATGTTGTCGGCCGCTCTGCTGGCTCCGACCACGTCAGACGATTCCGATGCCGAGGACGAACCGGAGGCGGTGGCAGTGGAAGTTTCCTCTACCGGTGCGAGTCGAATTTTGGCTTCCGAGGCGGCTTCGGAGACCGACGAGGCGGAGGCTTACACGGACAGCCGGGCGTCCGAAACGGAGTCGGCTGCGGAGTCGGAATCGACCTCCGAGTCCGGTCTGAGTGCGAGTTCGCTCAGTCGGTTTTTCCGCTTTAGGCGGTGATTTGCGGTTTTTTTGAGATTCGGCCAGGAAATTTGGCCGCTGTTTTTGGGGCTTTTTTCGAGCCTTTGGCGGCGGCTTTTCGGCGGCGTGTTTGCGACGGGCTGCTCGTGGAAACGGCCGCAAACCTCGAAAACACGGGCTTTTAAGCGTTTTTGGGCGAATTCGGCCCCGGGGATTTCCCACGCGTGCTACGGTTCGTTCGGCTAAGAATCGCCGGAAACCCCGCAAATTGCAGGGTTTTTTGGACGATGCCGGGTTGCACCAACCTTTGGCGCAACATAACACTTGGCCGTCACAAACACACGGGATCGCAATCCCCTCTTCAACCCTTCCTGCATAAGCAATCAGAAAAGGTTCTCCCAAATGGCTAAAGCTCCGCCGAAGGCACCTACGAAGACTCAAATCATCGCGAACATCGCTGAGTCGACCGAATTGTCCAAAAAAGACGTCGCCGCGGTTTTCGACGCGCTGACCGATGAGATCGCTCGTGAAATGGGCCGCACCGGCTCCGGTCAGTTCACCATCCCGGGTCTGTGCAAGATCCAACGCAAGGATGTGGAAGCCAAACCGAAGCGAAAGGGACGCAACCCGTCCGACGGAAGTGAAATCTGGCTGAAGCCGAAACCGGCCAGCAAGAAGGTCGTCATCCGTCCGCTCAAGGGCCTCAAGGAAATGATCTGAGCTTGGCCCCCAGCCTCGCCCTGAGAAAACGAAACGGCACGCGACACTGATTGTCGCGTGTCGTTTTTTTATGGCACCGCGCTCGTTTCTTGTTAGCGGCAGGGCGCGAGCCCTCCGGTCCCTCATCGTCCCCTTTTCTTGTTAGCGGTAGGGCGCGAGCCCTCCGGTCTTTTATCGTTCCCGAAACACCGGAGGGCTCGCGCCCTACCGCTCAAAAATGCTTCACAGCGTTGCCCAACGGGGGCAAAGCCGGTAGCCGGAGATGACCGCAGCGACACCTCCGGATATCTTGCCGCACCACCCACACTCGTTTTGATTCGATTGGCTAGAATGTTCCGCGGACACCCACCATTCACCCGCCTGAACGAACCTGCCATGCAACGTCGCCAATTTCTCAAGAACTCCGCCGTCCTCTCCACCGCAGCGCTGACCGCCGGGGTATGGAGTGAAACCCGTGCCGCCGATTCTCTTTCACCCAACGAAAAGCTCAAGGTGCTCTGTGTCGGGACGGCCAACCGTGCCGGCGCAAACGTCGATGGCGTCAAGGGCGAAGACATCGTCGGTTTGTGCGACATCGATTCCAAGTACCTGGCCGAAGCCGCGGCACAATTCCCGTCGGCCAAGACCTATCGCGACTATCGCGAAATGATCGCCGAAGAAGCCGACACCGCCGATGCGATCGTGATCTCGACGGCAGACCACAACCATGCGCCCGCGGCGATTCGAGCCATTCGCGCCGGGCTGCATTGCTACTGTGAGAAACCGCTGACCCACACCGTTCACGAAGCGCGGCTGATCGCCGAAGCGGCCAAGGAAAAAGGTGTCGCCACGCAGATGGGCACACAGATCCACGCCGGCAACAACTATCGACGCGTCGTCGAAATCATTCGCGCCGGAACGATCGGTGACGTCGCCGAAGTACACGTCTGGGTGGGCAAAGGCTGGGGCGGCGGCGAACGCCCCGAATCAGGCGATCCCGTTCCGGAACATTTGGATTGGGATCTCTGGCTCGGCCCGGCGCCGGAACGCCCCTACAAAGCAGGCCGCTATCACCCGGCCAACTGGCGTCGTTGGTGGGACTTCGGACAAGGAACCCTCGGCGACATGGGATGCCACTACATGGACCTGCCCTTCTGGGCGCTGGACCTGAGACACCCCACCCGCGTTGCTGCCGAAGGGCCCGAAGTGCATCCGGAAACCTGCCCGCTGGGATTGACGGTCCACTATGAATTCCCTGCCCGCGGATCGCAGGTCCCGGTCAAGATGACGTGGTACGACGGCGACCACATCCCCAAGACCGTGGCCGGCGAAAAGGTCCCCGGTAGTGGTGTGATGTTTGTCGGTAGCGAAGGCAAAATGTTTGCCAGCTACGGCAACTACCGCCTGTACCCCGAAGACAGCTTCAAAAACTTTGAGCCGCCGACCCCGACGATTCCCGATTCGATCGGTCATCACCAGGAATGGATCCACGCCTGTAAAACGGGCGCCGAAACGACGTGCAACTTTGATTACTCCGGTGCGCTGACCGAGTCGGTGTTGCTGGGCAACGTCGCCTTCCGCACCGGCAAGGCGCTCGATTGGGACGGCAAACATCTCAAAGCGACCAACTGCCCCGAGGCCGACGCCCTGATCCAAAAAACCTACCGCCCCGGCTGGGAAGTGGCGTAAGCTTCCAGCTTGCGATCAAGTGGCTAAGCTTCTAGCTTGCGATCCCCACCGTGGTGTAAGCTTCCAACCTGCAATTCGCAAGCTGGAAGCTGACGCCACTTTTGTTGCATCCTCCATCACGACTTACCATGCGAAAGCTCTACCCCTTGGCTCTGGCAACGATGACCTTGCTCTGTCCTGTCTTTGAAACCTCTGGTGACGAAGGCATGTACTTGTTCAACGATCTGCCGGTTGATCAGCTGAAATCGAAGTACGACTTTGAGCCTTCGCAGGCGTGGGCCGACGCGTTGCGTTTGTCTTCGGTGCGGTTCAACAGCGGCGGTTCGGGATCATTTATCTCCAGCGATGGTTTGGTGCTGACTAACCATCATGTCGCCAGCGACACGTTACACAAACTCAGTTCGGAAGACCGCAACCTGATCGATGACGGTTACTTGGCTAAGTCGCTGGACCAGGAACTCAAAGCTCCCGATCTGGAACTGAACCAATTGGTCTCGATCGAAGACGTGACCGAGCGTGTCAATGCTGCGGTCGCCAAGGACGCTTCGGTTGCCGATGCGGCGACCCAGCGACGGGCGGTGATCGCGGAAATCGAAAAGGAGTCGACCGACAAAACCGGTCTGCGCAGCGACGTGGTGACCCTCTTCGGCGGCGCGCAATATCACTTGTACCGTTACAAGAAATACACCGACGTGCGACTGGTTTGGGCTCCCGAAACCGCAGCCGCGTTCTTCGGCGGCGACGCCGATAACTTTGAATACCCTCGCTACAATCTCGATGCCACCATCATGCGGGTCTACGAAGACGGCAAGCCCGCCAAGTTGGAGCATTTTCTCCGCTGGAGCGATTCCGGCGTCAGCGAAGGCGATTTGGTCTTCGTCAGCGGAAACCCCGGGCGGACGCAGCGGATCTTCACCGTCGAGGCGCTCAAGTTTTTGCGTGACTCCAGACTGCCGTACGTCTTGGATTACCTTCGCCGCAAAGAGATCATGCTGCAGCAATTCGGCTTGGAAGGCGCCGAAGCGACGCGCCGCGCCCGGGACGAGTTGTTCGGTGTCCAGAACGGCCGCAAAGCCTACACGGGGATGCTGGCCGGATTGCAAGACCCCAGCACCATCGCGACCAAACAGGCACGTGAAACCAAGTTGCGCGCGGCGGCCGAATCGGATCCCGAGCTGAGCGGAACCGAAAGTGCCTTTGCCGAGATCGCGGCCGTGCAGGCCGAAAAGAAGAACATGCTGGGACAGACCGTGACGTTCCGTTCGCGGTTGTTCGATCTGGCGCTGACGTCGGTTCTGCGTGCCGCCGAAGACGAAAAACCCAACGGCGAGCGATTGCGGGAATTCACCGAATCGGGGCGTGAGTCGCTGGTCCAAGATCTGCTCAGCACGGCACCGATTTACCGAGACCTCGAGCGCGTCAAACTGGCCGATGAATTGGCCCGTTTCGTCGAAAGTCGTGGCGGCGACAACGAATGGGTCGCCGTGGTCTTGGACGGCAAGGGACCGCGTGAACGAGCGGCCGAATTGATCGAGGGCACCAAGCTGGACGACATCAGCGTCCGTAAAACGTATCTCGACGGAACGCTTGACGACATCAAACGCTCCGACGATGCGTTGATCGATTTGGCGCGCAAGTTGGAACCCGAGTATCGCCGGATTCGAACCATCAACGAAGAACTCGATGAGCGCGAACGCCAAGCTTATGCCAAGATCACCGCGGCGGTCAGCAAGTTGCAAGGGGCATCGGGATACCCGGACGCGACGTTCACGCTGCGATTAGCTTACGGTCAAGTCAAAGGGTACATGCAGGACGGCGAACGCATTGAACCGGCAACGGATTTTGCCGGGGCCTTCGAGCACGAAGCCCAACACCAAGGTCAAACGGATTTCGATTTGCCGCCCTCTTGGAATCAAGCTAAAGACAAATTGGACCTGTCCACACAACTGAACTTTGTCTGCACTGCGGACATCATCGGCGGCAACAGTGGTTCGCCGGTGGTCAATCGCAAGGGTGAACTGGTCGGGTTGATCTTTGACGGCAACATCCAAAGCCTGACCAGCGATTACCTCTACACCGACCAACAAGCCCGTGCGGTCAGCGTTTCCGGTGTCGGAATCCTCGAAGCCCTCCGCAACATCTACGGAGCCGACCAACTCGCCAACTCCATCGGTAAATAAAGTGGGGTAAGCTTCCAGCTTGCCTCTCTTGAAGCTTTAGCTTCAAAGTGGAGTCAGCTTCCAGCCAAAGCAGTCGCAAGCTAGAAGCGTTACGCCACTTGGACTTAATCACCGGCGGCGATGGTCAGCATCGCTTTGAGTGTTTGCTGGTCCACGTCTGCTCGTTTGAGCAACAGCACCGATCCGTCGGCAAGCAGCACGCGTGCATCGTCGCGGTCGCCGAAGACATCGTTCATCAGATTGTCCTGAGAAATGATCCACGGCGTCGGGTCGGCCCAGTGAATCGAGGCGTCGTCGGGCGCCTCGATCAGCAGGATCGTGTTCGCCACCGGGTCGGTGATGTCCTTCAGTCGTTTCGGCGGACCATCCCCGTGCCACAGCGATCCGGGAAACACCGGGGCGCGAATGACGGTGTGGCCGACCGGCAACTGCTGACTGCCGAACCCGGCGGGCACAGTCCTTCGCAGTCGTGCGTTCTCGTCGGCATCCCATGGCAGATCGAGTCGAATGCTGCGATACAGCGCCAGGTTGTCGATATCCGGCAAAACCGCGACCAGCCAACTGTGCAGCGGATTGCCGTCGCGATCGACGAAACAACGGGGCGGCAGATGTTTCTCGCGGTTGTGATAGTTGTAAAACGCAATGCCTAGCTGCTTCATGGTCGAGACGCGTTTTGACCGGGCTGCCGATTGGCGCATTTCGGATGCCAGCGTTTCAACAAACTCAATGGTTTTGCGGTCGATCTCCACGATGATCCGTTGTTGCTCGCGATTCAGTGTCACGCCGGCTAGCATCGGATCGAACTGTTGTTTGATCGCTGCCAACGATTCGTGGATGCGGTCGGTTGCTTCGTCGTTGACGGTGTCCAAAGACAGGCGAACCAGCGGATCCGGCGGAGTGCGGACCGAGAGGATCAGTCGATGAATGTCAGCGACCGCCTGGCGCGGTGAAACCTTGACAGGGAACCGGTAGGGTGCTGCTGCCGGCCACAACTTGGCCAGTAACTCGCGCGACGTGTCGGGCAATGTGATCACCGCGGTATGTTGCAGCCGATTCGCGTCGCGAAGCGGAGTCAGGATGTCGTCGTGACTGATGGGAGTCAACGATTCAATGCGATCGAGTTGATCGGGCGTTCCGAACAGCAGAGCGGACCCCGAAGGCGCGATTCGGACGTTCTCGCCGAACAGGCCTTTGATCGAATCGAACAGCGTCGGTGCCTCTGTCGTCGGAATAACAACCAGGGGCGAGCGATCGCTGAGTGTTTGCTGCCCCGCCAAGACGTAGATGCGACCGGCTTTTCCCGCTTTGAGTTTTCCGATCAGATCTTTCACCATGGCCGTGTCAGAGGGTCGATCCCCTGTCAGGTTTTGGACGGTTTTAAAAAACGCGTCGACGTCCAGTTTTTCCCAGTCGATCTCCGCGACCAGCAGGGTTGATGCATCGATGTACGCCGAAACGGGATGGCTTGCCGCGAGATCGTTGATCAGAGCCCCACCGGGCAGGCCTTCGCGGACTTCTTGACCGACGGCGAGGGAGATCAGAGCGGCGCTGAAGACCATCCATAACGCGACGGCTCGTTGTGCGGCAGTGGCTCGTTTGAACAGAATCATTTGGTCACCTGCAATTGGATCGTGAGTGTCGGGTTGGTTTGGTTGCTTGACCCTGCCGCACGCGACAGGGTGGCTTCGGTGGGCGTCTTTCGAAGGTAGACGAACGGCTTGCGCGAGATCGGGTCCAGCCAAGCTGGTACGGGGGTGAGCTTGTCGATCGCATCGGGCAACGCCCCTGTTTCGGCGGCGTGCATCCGCAACGCTTCGAGTGTCAGCAGTTGATGATGTTTCTGTTTGACGTCCAGGCCCCGCGAGGTCGCACTTGGGAACGAGGGCAACATGATGCGAGCCAATTGTCCTCCAAGTGTGACGGTGTCCGGTGAAACCCTCATCGCCGCCTCACGCCGGGCCTTGTTATCGGCCCACAATTCATCGGGCAACAGCGACCAAGCCAACCAACGCTCGCGAATCCGGGTCAGTTCAAAATCGCTCGCTCGCAACACGGCTTCGGCGTCAGAGAGTTCATCGACGCGTTCGTCCCAGTCCTCGTTTTCCAGCAACAACTGACGAGACGGCTGAACCATCATCGTGATCAACACACCGGTCGACAATTGATGCAGGAAAGTCGTTTCAGCCGTCGTGTCGACCGAGTCAAACATCGTCGCAATCGCATCGGACATTTCCTTGAGTCGAATCAACGCCTTGGCTTCGCCGATGATTTCGTCAGGCAACTCGTTCAGTCCGACGAGACTGCCGGCGTGGTAGGCCGTCGTCGATTCGTACTCGATCGCTGCACGCATCGCAAAAAGCGGATCGACGGGCAATCCTGCCAGCGCCCAGTACAGGTTGGGGCAATTCGGCTGTTGGATCATCGATTCAATCGTATCGAGCAGGGATTCGGAGATCGCAATCCCGATCAACCGACTGAGCAGCGTGTTGGTGCTGTGGGCGGTGATTTCGGAGAGTCGGAATCCCAAACGCAGGTCGTCGACCGCATCGTCCCAGCGATTTTCAGCCGCCGCGACGCGAGCACGCATGCAGAGCAGACGTGCCAAGTCTCGCGATTCCTGCAGTTCAGGAAGCAGCGTCGCCAGTTTCTCGGCAAACGTCATGTCTTCCAAACCGAGATCGTATTTCAAGTCCATCCAATTCTCGCCCGTCCGCAAGACGTCGATCGCGGTGCCAAACGGCGCGTAGCTCGCCTTCGCATCCTCGACCGGAAGCTCGTCGATCGGGATCTCCGTCCAGGCGTCGTAGCGATCCAAAAAGTCACGTTTTTGTTTCGCTGAGACCTGAGCGACCAACAGCATGGATCGATTGACCGCCACCATCGCATTCCGCGGACGATGTCGCTCGGGTGCCGGCCACAGTCGATAACGCAGCGGAGGGTCGCTTTGGGGCCGGGCATGAAGCAGCAACGGCGGCGAGCGCGGTTCCGGTTCGGCCACCGCTTCACTTTTTTCGACCGTCGGCGACAGCATCACTTGTCCATGGCTGACCTGCGTCCAGCCAAACACAGCGAAGCAGCAAAGCAGGGCGGTATGTTTGCGGGGGAAAACAATCATCGTGGGTTGACCTCGAGTCCAAGAGAAAATGCGTCAAAATCCCCGACCGACAGTGTCTCGCGGGGAATCATCGGGTCATCGTGAGTCACGATCCAATGGGAACGCGGAAGATCGTCCAGGGAAGCCCCATGAAACGCGGTCAGTGTGTCGGTCGGCGGCTCACGTAATTTCCAGTCGGGTTGCCACAGTCGCGCGAGCTGTTTGAAATCGAATGGTTTGATGGCCAACGAGGCCGGCGCGAACTCTGAATCCGTCTTCGGAGCGATCGAAGGCGATTCGTCAGACTCGTTTGCGTCGTCGTCCACGTCCTGCATTTCAGCGTGGCGCAGTGACTCAGCTTGGCGCAGTGACTCAGCGTGCCTTGAGTCGGAGGAACCGACCGTGCCCTGTCGGTTCGCTCCATCGCCGCCCGCCAACGCACCGGAATCCAACGTACCGGAATCTGTCTCCAGGGATCGTTGCCCGACCCGATAGGCGACCGGCGTGGTCAACGCGGCCGTCAACAGGCTGGCTGCGACGACCGAGAGCCAAGTCATGGGGCGACGTGATGGCGTGACGCGATGGAGGGGCTGCTCGCTACCGGCGCGATACCCCGCTTCGTACAGAACGCTCACCAAACCGGGTTGGTCGCCTGATCGTTGTCCGTCGGGCATCGCAGTGGGAACCAACGCCCGCAATTGCTCGGCAAACGCTTCATCGAGTGGATCGTTTGTCTCATTCATCGCTGATGACTCCTTGCACGGAGACTCCCGGGCGAGCATCGGGAGCGGGTTCGAATCGTTGTCGCATGGTACGAATTCCTGATTGGAAGGTGCGATGGGCCGTCGATCGCGAACACCCGATGACTTCGGCGATGTTGTCGAAACTCATTTCGCCCCACAGATGCATCACGATGACCTGTCGCGTCTGGGACTCCAGCGTCACAAGCGCTTCGGTCACTCGCTCGGCATCGAGTTGGGTTTCAATCTGACGGTGCGCGTCGTCAAACCAAACCGAACCCTGCGGCGTCTGCTCACGACGGCGGCGGCGATCTCCGCTGCGCCGCCACTGCAACAGTTGGTTTCGCGTCACGGTGACCAGCCAGGCGAACGGGTCGTCCGGAGTCGGTGATTGTCGGGCGAGCTGCAGAAACGCCTCCTGAACCGCATCCTCGGCCGGTTCGCCGATCGCGCGAGCGATCAACAACAATCGCGACGAGCAGCGGTTCCACGTTTCGGCAAGCTCTTGGGGAGGCATCGGCATCACGATCGGAGGATTCTTCCGACGCCCTCGGCGCCGCATCTGATACAAGGATGTTACCGACCGGCGCTCGTCTCAGGGTTTTCTGAAGATTCTCGGACATTCCTCGGTGAACGCCACGGTTGAACGCAATCGCGTTGCTTAACGCCTCGGCGGTTGACGTGTGGTCTCAGTTGGCTGGAGTTTCACTCTCGGAACCACTCATGACAGTCCCCAGATCTCCAGTCAGCACCTCGCAAACGTGCATGTCCAAGTGCCGTGTCCCCGTCCGTTTTGCCAGACATCCTTGCCGTCCGCAGGTTCCGTACGGAGAAGGCAGAAAGTGGAACAAGAGTCCAAGCCGCAACGTGAAGCTTTCGAGCTGAACAGCCCCACCTCGGCCGGAAATCTCGAAATCCGCCCCTTCAGACTGTTCCTGGGCCATCCCTCGGTTTGCAAGTTCAGTCGAAAACAAGAGAATACAGAAGCGAATGATCAGCCGACCCGAGGATAAGACGGCCAAATACTTATCCACCAGAGGATTAGGCGGCAAATAAACAGCCCCACCTCGGCCGACCAGGTAATCAACAAGTTCTGCGAATTTAGCAGAAACGGCGGTCACCGATGATCCAATCGCCGCGCGCATGAGAGCACATTGAAATTCCCAAATCCCTATCGTACTTCTTCATCGACCGAACGTCGTCCTAAAGACAAAGCGGAATTGCCAACTTCGGTTGCAGTTCTCGCAACGCTGCATCTTACGGCAGGTGTAGTACTTGCGATCTATTTGACGTCCGCCCTTTTTCAGGCTGTGAAAGACTACATATTTGGTTTGGAGATATGATGGACGCGCCCCCGCTGCTGCAAACACTTGCTGTTCCATTGATACTTGCTGTTTCATTGATCACAACGGGCATCGGCCTATTTTTAAACTGGCGTTTCGCATGGTGGCTAGCAACAGTCACTCACTGCATTCTCGCGATCCTGGTCGTGCTAGCATACGCATGTCTCATGTACATCCTCATTGAGGACCTGCAAACGCCGGCGTGGAAACGCGGCAGGTCTTCGATAGGTGCCAGTCCGGTAGGTTTGGCGGTGGTGACAATGATTTATATTGTGGTGCAAACAATTGCAGCAATCCCGCTAGTCATCCTGATTCGAAATCGACCCGATAGTCGTATTGCATCTGCCAATGTCACCCATGAGGTTTAAGTTCTAGTTGCCACAAGTTCAATGGCTCACGGAGACCTTGCAATACCAGCCGATGCAAGCAAGTCGCCGAGTTGAGTTTTGCGAAGTGGATGATCATTTGAGGCGACCGCGTGATTCGTGCCGTTCGCGCTGCCAACCGACGCCTGACGGCAACGGACCACCTCTTCTCTGTGTCCCTCCGTGATCTCCGTGGTTGACGATACATCCGGGGTTTGATTGGTGCGCTCGTAGTTCGCCCACCGGAATTCATCAGGCCTCTGTTTCCTAGGATTCGCTCCTGATGTCACGGTTCGATAGGCGCGCTCGACTCGGCCGAACGAGGCAGGCCGACGCCTGCCGATCCCAAAGCTGACGCCAGCTTCTTGAATCCTTTGGCCGCACGTCGTCAGCGTTTTGGTGCGGTAGGCGTCTTGATCTCTCGTGGCCCATTGTATGATCCGCGGGCGCATGACTCCCCCGTGACTCGCGTCGTGTGGTCCGCGGTGTTTTTCTTTGATTGAAAGACAAAACCGACCGAACGCACGACGCGCCATTCCCCCGGGAGTCGAGCGCCTTTGGATGTTGGAAGTGCACCATTGAGATCAAGACGTCGTTGCCAGCACAACGCTGATGAACTGCGTGCAAGAGAGTTCGGAAGCGGACGGTTCGGCGGAGGGACAACGATCGTAGCAAGCGTGGGCCGTGGGCGATGCCCGCGCCGCAGACACAGTGTCTGCCGGCTGGGATTTCGCGTCTTGGATGACGATCACGCCGATCGGTCGTTGACTCTTGCCTGGGTTCGCTGGAACTCGCTGCGACCCCGTCCGGGGTCGTGGGGTGGAGTGGGTACGGTGCCCGGAGGTGGCACTGCGCTGACCTCCGGCTACTCGCTGTGATCCCTCGGGGATGAGGACATCGCCTTTCGCGATCCTTTTTCGCCGCCCCCCCGTCTCCGCTTAATCTTCCTACCCCAAAATCTTCTTACCACGCACGTTACCGCTTCCTCGCTCCGTCAGATCCCCTGACGGTGATGGTGAATGGATCCCCACGATCAATCGCGAGGGCGAACACGAGGTTTGCCGGTGGTGTCACATTTACCTGCCGCTGTCACGAGGCGGATAATTTCGTAGGGTGGTGGTTTCCACTCCAATTCTTCGCGGCTTTCCCTGTTTCCCCGTTCCATGAACTTCAAACCATCCAGCCCCCGATTGAAGCCCGAGCGAACGTCGGAACCTGACAAGGCCGTTGTCGCGCCCGCGAACACCGAAGCCCGGGCTGCCAGCGAGGAAGCGTCCCGAGAGCCGTCCCAGGGTGGAGCGTCAGTGACGGATCCGGACCCGCAAGCGATCCCCCGCGACCAGTTGGTGATCGAGCATGCGATGCGTGCCGACCAGTTTCGGCTCCGCCGCCAACAAAAGCGTCTGTCCAATGAAGAATTCGAATCGCGTCTGGCCCAATCGATCGCCCGACGCCGACAACGCGAATCGTACACGCCGCGACTGGACTACCCGGCCGAATTGCCGATCACCGGCTACAAGGATCAGATCATCGAACTGATTCAGTCGCGTCAAGTGATCGTGGTGTGTGGCGAAACCGGCAGCGGCAAGAGCACCCAACTGCCCAAGTTCTGTCTGGAAGCCGGACGCGGTCGCGCCGCGATGATCGGTCACACCCAGCCGCGACGACTGGCCGCCCGCAGCATCGCGACGCGGTTGTGCGAGGAGATGCAGTGTCAACTCGGACAACAGGTCGGCTACCAGGTTCGCTTCGGCGACCAGACCGGTCCCGACACGATGATCAAACTGATGACCGACGGCATCCTGCTGGCGGAAACCGGTTCGGATCGATTCCTGGATCAATACGACGCGATCATCATCGACGAAGCTCACGAACGCTCGCTGAACATCGATTTCTTGCTCGCGTACCTGCGGGGCCTGCAGCAAAAACGCCCGGATCTGAAAATCATCATCACCTCGGCAACGATCGACGCCGAACGGTTCGCCGAACATTTTGGTGACGAACAAGGACCGGCACCGATTTTGACCGTCGAAGGCCGCGGCTATCCCGTCGAGATGCGTTATCTGCCTTGGGAAGACGTCGCCGACGAGAACCGTTCGTATGACCTGGCGCACCATGTGATCGCGGGGATCAAAGATCTGTCGCGCGGTCACAGCGGCGGCGGTGACACGCTGATCTTTCTGCCCACCGAACGCGACATCCGTTTGGTGTCGCACCGCGTGGCCGGACACTACAAACGTCTCGGGCTGGAGGGACGTGTGGAGATCTTGCCGCTGTACGCGCGGTTGCCGCAAAAGGATCAACAACGGATCTTCCATCCCAGCGGCCAGAAACAACGGTTCATCTTTGCGACCAACGTCGCCGAAAGCTCGCTGACCGTGCCCGGCATTCGCTCGGTGATCGACACCGGCACGGCACGCATCAGCCGCTACAGCCCACGCAGCAAGCTGCAACGATTGCCGATCGAACCAGTCAGCCGTGCGAGTGCGGACCAACGCGCCGGTCGCTGCGGCCGCGTCGGTCCCGGCGTCTGCGTGCGACTGTATTCGCCGATGGACTTTGAGTCCCGTGATGCCTTCACGACACCCGAGATACGTCGAACCAACTTGGCTTCGGTCGTGCTGCAAAGCAAGATGCTGGGATTCGGATCGCTGGACGCGTTGCCGCTGTTGGATGTGCCGCGACCGGAATCGATCCGCGAAGGCGTCCAGACGTTGCTGGAGCTTGGTGCGATCGACGAACAACAAGAATTGACGGCGATCGGAAAGTCACTCGGCCGCATGCCGGTCGATCCGCGGATCGGACGCATCATCCTGGCCGCGGATGAGCTGGGCGTGTTGCCAGAAATCTTGCCGATCGCGGCGGCGATGGAAATCCCCGATCCCCGCCAACGTCCGCAAGACCAGCAGCAAGCGGCCGACCAGGCGCACGCGGAATTCCGCGACGCCGAAAGCGATTTCCTTTCGTTTCTCAGACTGTGGCGCTATTACGAACAGGCCCGCGCCGATTGCTCGCGGGCCAAGCTCACACGACAACTGCGTCGGCGTTTCCTGTCACCGACACGGATGCGGGAATGGGCCGATACCTACCGCCAACTCCGTGAGATCGCATCCGACCTGAACCGCTCGCGGGCCGCCGGTGCATCGTCGCCGCGACGGCGAATCGGCGCGATTCAGTTCGCCGACGATCAAACCAAGCAAACGATCGACAAAGAACGTTACACGGCGGTCCACCAGGCGCTGTTGAGCGGTTTCCTGTCCGGCGTCGCCATGGCCGGCGAAAAAAATGTTTACCTGGGGCCACGGAATTTAAAGCTGTTCCTGTGGCCCGGCAGCGGCGTGTTCGAATCCAAACCGAAGTGGATCGTCGCTGCCGAGCTGGTGGAAACCAGCAAACAATATGCACGCACCGTGGCGAAGATCCAGCCGCAATGGGTCGAAGCCATCGGCGCCCACCTGCTCAAGTCGTCCTACAGCGATCCACACTGGAGCCAGAAGTCGGGCGGTGCGTTTTGTTACCAACGTCAATCCTTGTTTGGGTTGCCGATCGTCGTCCGCCGCCGCGTGCCGCTGCCGCCGGTCGATCCGGCCACGGCACGCGACCTGTTGATCCAGCACGGACTGGTCGAACAGCAATTGCAAACCAATGCCAGGTTCGTGAGACACAACCGATCGCTTCGGGAATCGTTCGAAGTGCTGGCGGCGAAAACGCGACGACGCGACATGGTCGTCGATGACTTTGTTGTCGCGCAGTTCTATCAACAGCGTTTACCGGCCGACGTCTGTGACAAGGGACGACTGGAGAAACTGGCCAAAGCCATGCCGGTGCCCGATTGGGCCCGCCGGCTCACCGATTCGACGGCGCTGTCGGCCTGGCTGCATGACCGCCCGGACGTGCCGGCCGACGAGACCACGTTGTTCATGATGCCGTCCGATTTGATCGACATCGCCACGGATGAAATCTCCAGCGACGCCTTTCCCGATCAGCTGACCGTCGGCAAGACCGAACTGCCGCTGAAGTATCGGTACGAACCCGGCGCCGAAGATGATGGCGTCAGCTTGCGGATCCACCAAGCGGCGGTCTCCCAAATCAGCGACGATCGACTCGGTTGGCTCGTCCCAGGGCTGCTGCCCGGCAAGATCATCGCGATGATCAAATCGCTGCCCAAACGGATCCGCCGCAACCTGGTTCCCGCTGCCGATGTCGCCCAGCAAATCTACGAGGAACTGTTGCCGCAATATGGCCAAGTCCCGTTCATGCCGGCGCTGTGTAGTGCGATGTCGCGCCACGCGGAAATGACGATCAGCGAATCCGATTTTCAAGACGAAAAACTGGAGGAACATCTGCGGTTCCTGATCTCCGTCGTCGATGACGAGGGCAAGCTGATCGCGCAAGGTCGATCGGTCGAGCCACTGGCCCGGCAATTCGGAGGCGGTGGCGGCGAGGCATCCAGCGACGCCGGCGGCCAGATGGATACCGAGTTGCCCAGCGAACCGATGCGGTCCTTTGATCTGGATCATCTGCCGGTCGATGTCACACGCGAGCGCGGCGGTGTGCGAGTCGCGCAGTACCCCGCACTCGTCGACCAGGGGGATCATGTCACGATCGGATTGTTCCCCGACCAAGCGTCTGCCGATTCGATCATGCGGCAAGGCCTGACCCGGCTGTATGCGATCAGCGAACGCGCGGAACTGAGACGCCAAGTCCGTTGGTTGCCGGAGTTGAACGAAACCAAGATCCGACTCGCCGGTGCGGTTCCGGCAGCCCAGTTCGAACCGTCATTGATCGACCTGTTGGCGCGGATCGCTTTTGTCGAAAACCAAGCCCTGCCGCGGGGCCGCGAGGCATTCGAAGCGCGGCGGGTCGATCGCGGCGAACGCATCTCCGTCGCCGTTCAAGAAGTCGCGAAATGGCTGACCCAGTTCGGCCAGTCGTACTTGAACATGCGGAGCGAAATTGAATCGCTTTCCACCTCGCGTTTCGCTGCCGCCGGCAAGGACGTGCAGGAACAGCTCCGCTGGCTGGTTCATCCTGATTTCTTGTCTGTCACACCCTGGCAGTGGCTGCAGCACTACCCGCGCTATCTGTCGGCGATCACCTATCGGTTGGACAAACTGCGTAGCGGTGCCGGATCACGCGATCAATCCGGTGCGGAAACCGTGGCCGGTCTCTGGCAGCAGTGGATCGCGCGGTTTCCCGATGCAGAACAGCATCCCAAAGCACGCTCGGCGGACGAATTTCGCTGGATGATCGAAGAATTGCGTGTCAGCCTGTTTGCCCAGCCGCTAGGCACCTCGATCAAGATTTCCGCCAAACGCTGCGAAAAATGGCTGGCGTAACAGTGACCGCGACCGCTACCGCTTCGTTGACCCTGGCAACCCGAGGGCTAAATCGGCCAAAAAAAATATTAAAGTCGAAACACGCTCCGTTATCGGACGATAACGGAGTATTCTATGGCGGTGCGGTCTCTTTGAGCATTCGGAGTCGTCCGCTGCATGAAGAAGTGGCAGTTTTGAAACAATCCGTCGCCAGAACGACACACCCCTGGTTGCATCGGAGTCAATTCGAGATTGCCAAAAATTAATTTCCGAGTCGTTTTTCGTGTGAAAAGAGGATGAATTCCACGGTCAGGACCCAAGAAGTGGGCGGCAAGGGCGAAAAAAGGCATGCGGCTTGCTGCTACTGAAGGAACGTTCCCCAAAGAACCTTTGTTAATACGATGAACCCCGAGCTTGGTGGGCGCGTCTAACTGGCAGAGACGACGTGGGACTGAGATTCAGTTTCCAGCTTTGATCACATCACAACCACCCCCAACCGGAGGGTTTCGATATGTCGACATCCAGCGACAAACAAACGCCAAGTTTGAAGAGCGAATCGGCCAAGCAGGTGATCACGACGAATTGGGATCAGTTCACCGCGCTGGTCGAAGACGTCTCGCGGGCGGAGTTTGCCACGTGGCTCGACGAAGAGCTGATCCAACTGGAAAAGGATCTGGATCGGTTCGTGACCAGCAACTCCCGGTACAGCGGTCGTCGGTAACGGCATGAACATCTGGTCGCCTGGCCGTTTGCGTTCGATCGCATTCGGCCGGGTGTCCCCCGGTAGCGACGCCACCACGGCATCGTCGCGAACCGACGCTGCCACTCTCCTGCACGCTGCGATGCTTCTGCACGCTGCCACTCTCCTTCACACTGCCACTCTTCTTCACGCTGGGACGACCGACGCCTTTTCTTAGCGATCATCGTGATCGAATGTCGGAACCCTTCCAACGGATCTCGCCGAGCGGGCATTGTCGATCCACGGGCTGTTCGCAAATCAAGCCTCGGCCGTCCAAGGTCCAGACGTATTCGCTACGGCGAAAATCGTTATTCTAGGTCTCGATGACGACCGGGTCGCAATCCACTGCCTTTTGGAACGAGCGACCGACCGTGGCTGCGAGCGAGCCCGGTGGCGTAACGGGGCAACTGCTGTCGCGCAACCGCGCAACCGTTGGGGTGTGGCAGCGATTGAAACAGGTCGAACCAACGAAAACAGGTCGTTTGGATTGATGGGCCACCGTTGAGGGCAGCCCGATCGCCCTCGTTAGGCCCGCGGTCGTCACGGCCAGCTTGCAGCGACTTTCCGACCGTTCACACGACGCAGAGGGCATTTGTGACCAAATTTGATAGCGAGATGGCCCGTCGTACGCGGGAGTTTGATTGGTCGAGCACTCCGGTTGGCCCGATGGAAGATTGGCCAATGGGTTTGAAAACGGCCATCCAAATCATGCTCGGCTCACGCTATGCGATGTGGGTGGGATGGGGTCCGGAATTCACGTTCTTTTACAATGACGCCTATTCAGAGATGACGCTGGGTCCCAAGCACCCCTGGGCGCTCGGCCGACCTGCCAGTGAAGTCTGGTCCGAAATCTGGGATGACATCGGACCGCTGGCGGAATCTGTTCTGCAAACGGGGCAAGCAACGTGGGACGAAAGCATGTTGCTGTTCCTGGAGCGGAAGGGGTTTCCGGAAGAGACCTACCACACGTTCTCCTACAGTCCGCTGCCGTTCGACGGCGGGGGCGAACGCACCGGTGGCATGCTGTGTGTCGTGACCGAGGACACCAAACGCACCATTGGCGAGCGGCGTCTGGCGACCCTGCGCGAGCTTGCCGCCCGCACGATGGATGAAGCCAGGTCGATCGATGAGGCTTGTCGTACCGCCGCAGAAATTCTTGCGGGCAATCCCCAGGACCTGCCGTTCGCGTTGATCTATCTGTTCGATCAAAAGACCTGCCGGGCACGGTTGGCGGGGCGGTGCGGCCTGACGACGGAACACCCCGCCTGCCCGGCGGTCATCGACGTCAGCAAAGACGACAGCCTCTGGCCGCTGCGGGAGGTCATCGATCACGAGCGGGCGGTTGAGTTAAGCGATTTGTCGACGCGGATCGGTCACTTGGATGTGGGGATCTGGCCGGAACCTCCTCAAAACGCCATGGTCGTCCCGCTCGCCAAACCCGGACAAGATCTGCTGGCAGGATTTTTGATCGCCGGTGCGAGCCCGCGATTGGAACTCGACGACAGTTATCGTGGCTTTTTCGATCTGTTGGCCGGACAATTAGCCGCCGCGGTGGCCAATGCCGAGGCTTATGAAGCGGAGCGACGTCGTGCCGAGGCGTTGGCGGAATTGGATCGCTCCAAGACGGTTTTCTTTTCCAATGTGAGCCATGAGTTCCGCACGCCGCTGACGTTGATGCTCGGGCCTGTGGAAGACTTGTTGTCCCGCCGCGGCCTGGACCGATCGCCTGCCGACACGGAACAACTGGAGGTGATCCATCGAAACGGATTGCGATTGCTGCGACTGGTCAACTCGCTGCTTGATTTCTCACGGATCGAAGCCGGCCGAGTGCAAGCTCAGTTCCAGGCGACCGATTTGGCGGCGTTTACGAGGGAACTGGCGAGCGTGTTCCGATCGGCCATTGAACGAGCGGGTTTGCGTTTGCAGGTCGAGGTGGACGAACTGTCCAATCCGGTCCACGTCGACCGCGACATGTGGGAAAAGATTGTCTTGAACCTGCTGTCCAATGCCTTCAAGTTTACCTTCGACGGTGAAATCGTCGTCACCCAGCGAGAGGTCGACGACCAGGTTCGACTGACCGTACGAGACACCGGGACAGGGGTTCCCCAAGACCAGATTCCCCGGCTGTTCGAACGGTTTCACCGCATCGAAAACGCCCGCGGACGCACGCATGAGGGCAGCGGAATCGGACTGGCGTTGGTGCAGGAATTGGTCAAGTTGCACCAGGGCACGATCACGGCCGAAAGTGCGTTGGGCCAAGGCACCTCGTTTACCGTCTGCATTCCAATCCGTCGTGAAGCCGCATCGGGCGAACAGGCGGTTGATGGCAATGACGCCGTTTCGACGGGGACCGGATCGACGCCCTATGTCGAGGAAGCGCTGCGATGGCTTGCGGACGACCTTGTGGGGGAAGAGGATTTTCCAGACCCGCCACGGATCCAACCGCATCCCACGTCGGTTGCCGGACCGATCGCCGGAGAGATTGCGGAAACTCACGATCACCCACGTTCGCGCATCTTGGTCGCCGACGACAACGCAGACATGCGGCAGTACATCAAGCGGTTGTTAAGCGACGACTATTCGGTGACGGTGGTCGCCGATGGGCAAGCGGCCTGGGAACGGGCACAGGCGGAGCATTTCGACTTGATCTTGACTGATGTCATGATGCCGCGACTGGACGGCTACGGACTGCTCGCGCGACTACGCGAGAATCCGCGGACCCGCGATATCCCGATCATCATGTTGTCGGCCCGCGCTGGTGAGGAGAGTCGCGTCGATGGAATGGAAGCCGGCGCCGACGATTACCTAGTCAAACCATTCAGTGCCCGCGAATTGGTCGCGCGGGTCAGGTCTCATGTTCGGATCACCCGACTGCGTCGCGAGACCGCAGAAGCGCTCCACGAAAGCGAGAGCCGGCTTCGATTGGCGCTGACGGCCGCCCGGATGGTGGCTTGGCAGTGGGACCCGCATGCCGACGTCGTTCACTTTTCAGAAAACGTGGTCGACATCTTTGGGCTGCAACCCGATGCAATCCCCAAGGACAGTGAGTCTGCGTTCAAACTTGTCCATCCGGACGATCTCGATCGCGTCGATTCAATTGTCCAGTCCGCCATTGCCACCGGCGGAGAATTTCAATTGCAATTTCGGGCCATCCGTGCAGACAACCGAAGGGTCATCTGGATCGAAGAGCGGGGCCATGCGGTCGTCGATGCATCGGGAAAGACGCTGCGACTGGTCGGCGTCGTCGTGGACATCACCGATCGGAAACGTGCCGAAGTGGCAATGCGGGAGCGCGCCGATCAATTCCGCGCGATGGCTGACAACGCACCGACGATGCTGTGGATCACCGAACGCGACGGTTCGTGTACGTTCTTGTCTCGCGGCTGGTACGAATTCACCGGCCAGAGCGAACAACAAGGGCTGGGCTTCGGCTGGATCGATGCGGTTCACCCCGAGGACCGCGAACGAATTACTCGTATTTTTAAACAGGCGAATCAACGCCAGGAAGCGTTCTCGTTTGATTATCGATTGCGACGGGCTGACGGAAAGTACCGCTGGGCAATCGATGCGGCTCGACCGCGATTCAACGAGGAAGCGGAGTTTGAAGGTTACGTCGGCGCGGTCATCGACGTTCATGAACGCAAGCAGGCCGAAGAGTTCCGGGCGGGACAAGCCGGCATTCTGGAGATGATCGCCAACGAGCAGCCCGTCGAAGAGATCCTGACCGAGCTGGTCAAATCGGTGGAATCACAAATTCCTGGTTCCTTCGGATCCGTGCTGTTGCTCGACGAGGACGGACAAAGACTTTGCCACGGAGCGGCTCCCCACTTGCCCGACGATTACAACGCTGCCGTCGACGGGATCGAAATCGGGCCCAACGCCGGATCGTGTGGCACCGCGGCCTATCAGCAACAACGCAACATCGTGTCGGACATCAACCACGACCCTCGTTGGGCGCAGTACAAGGGACTCGCACAACAATACGGTCTGAAATCGTGTTGGTCAGAACCGATCTTTGCTGCCAATCGATCCTTGCTCGGGACGTTTGCGATTTACTTCAGAGAATCAAGAGAGCCGACACAGCACGAACAGGAACTGCTCGAAGCCAATGCGCGATTCGCCGGCATCGCAATCGATCGTCCCAGGGCCCAAGCCGAGCTGCGCGAAAGTGAAGAGAGTCTCCGCGATGCGCTCAATGCCGCCGGCATGGGACGTTGGCGAGCGGATTTGTCCAGCGGCAAACACACCCGCGATGCCAACCTCAATCAGATCCTCGGTTTTGAACCCGTCGAAACCGTGGGCCCGATCGAAGATCGATTCACCCTTGTTCATCGCAACGACCGTGAGGTGGTCGAGCAGGCGTGGAAACAAACCATCGAGTCCGAAGGCATCTACGAAGCGGAGTTTCGTGTCGTCAGACGTGATCAAACCGTTCGCTGGCTTCGCGAACGAGGACGATTCAAAAGACGTGAAAACGAAGCCTCGGGGTTCGTGACCGGGCTGACACAGGACATCACCGAACAACGAGAATTCGAACGTTCGCTCAAGAAAGCGAGGCAATTGGCCCAGGCCGCCAGTACCTCAAAGAGCGAATTCATCGCCAACATGAGCCATGAAATCCGCACCCCGATGACGGCCATTTTGGGCTATGCCGAACTCCTGGAGGAGCACGTTAATGACGACCTGGCCCACCAGCATTTGCGGACCATCCGCCGCAATGGCGATTTTCTGCTCGACATCATCAACGACATCCTGGACCTGTCCAAGATTGAAGCCGGCAAGCTGGAAGTCCTGCGGGAGTATTTTTCGCCACACAAGTTGATCCAGGACGTCCGATCGATCATGGAGATCCGTGCCCGCGAAAACCAGTTGACGTTTACCGTCGACTACCGCGGCGATATCCCAAGCCAAATCGAAAGTGACCCGAAACGACTCAAACAGATCTTGATCAACCTGCTCGGCAACGCGGTCAAGTTCACCAAACAAGGCAGCGTGTCCCTGGTCGTGGAGTTACTCGACGGCGGCCAACCGATGCTGCAGTTCCAGGTCATCGACACCGGTATCGGAATTTCGGCGGAACAACAGCGACAACTCTTCCAGCCGTTCTTTCAAGGGAACGCCCGCGTGTCGCGCGAATTTGGCGGGACAGGACTGGGCTTGGTCATCAGCCAGCGTTTGGCCAACATGCTCGGTGGTGGAATCTCGGTCCAAAGCGAACTCGGACAGGGAAGCACCGTGACACTGCAAATCGCCGCCGGCGACTTGGCTGGAGTGCCGATGGGGACAGTCGCCCACGATGCGGCTGAAACCGATCCTGCCGAACAACACAACGAACAACGCAACGAACAACCGATCCCCTTGAATTGTCATGTGTTGCTGGTCGATGACCGCCGCGATATCCGTTTGCTTAGCAAACACATCCTGCAAAAGTCCGGCGCCCGAATCACCGAAGCCAATGACGGTCTGAAGGCGCTCGAAGCCGTCGCGGCGACCGAGTCCAATGGAGAGGCGTTCGATATCGTGTTGCTCGACATGCAGATGCCGAACTTGGATGGCTATGAAACCGCCGGCCGCTTGCGAGCGAGAGGGTTTACCAACCCCATCATCGCGCTCACCGCCGACGCGATGCAGGGTGACATGAAACGTTGCGTCGACAGTGGCTGCGACGATTACCTCAGCAAGCCGATCGACGCCGATCAACTGATCCGAAAAATCCGTCAGTTCCTTTCCTGATCCACGCCGAATCGATGACAATCTGATTCAACAGGCCAAGATTTCCGTCGGTTCTTCGGACAAGTAGGTTTTGGCGACCTCGGCGATCGCGGCTTGGTCGACCGACCGAATGTTGGTCAGGGATTGATCCAGATCGACATACTCGTTGTGGATCAGCCAGCGGCTGCCGATGCTAAACAAACGATTGCTCGGTCGTTCGCTCTGCATGATGTAGCCGGCGGCTGTCTTGTTGATCGCTTGCTCAAGCTCTTCTTTGGTGACGCCTTTCTCGACGACGCTGTGAATGATTTCGCGCATGAAACGCTGATTGCTTTCCAGATCGTCGGGCACGCAAACCAGGTAATTGAACCAGGCCCCGCAATCACTGAATTCCTGTGGCCAACAGGTCGCCACTTCGGCACGTCCGGTGTCGATCAAATCCCAGAAGAACCGGCTGCCGCCTTCGTCGCCCAGGATGGACGCCAGCAACCGCGCCGCATGCCGCTGGCTGCTGGCCGAGGAGGGGCCGTTGCCGATCTGGATGCAGTAAGCCTGCACCGCATCGGGTGTCGCGACTCGATGCGACAACTCGATCCCCTCGGGGATGGAATCGGCGTCATCGGCGGGGAGCGTTTCCGCGGCCACCCGGTCGGCCCACGATGACGTGCGTTTGTCGATCTCGGCGACCAACGCGTCAAAGTCGACGTTGCCCGAGGCGGCTAGCACGATGTTCTCGGGGCGATAGCGTTGGTTGAAATAGTCGCGCATCCGTTCGGCCGTCATCGCTTCGATCGATTCGCTGGTGCCGAGTACCCGTCGCCCCAGCCCACGCGGCGAAAAGTAGATTTCCATCGCGCGTTCGAATCCGCCGAACGGAGGTTGATCTTCGTACTTGGCGATCTCTTCCAAGATGACGTTGCGTTCGGTCTCGAATTCGTCTCCATCGAGAATCGGCGACATCATGTCGGTCAACAAGTCGACGATTCGGTCCTGGAACTTGGGCAGCACGGTCGCGTAGTAGACCGTTTGTTCTTCGGACGTGTAGGCGTTGGATTGGCCGCCGAGTTCGTCGAGTTCGCGGTTGACGTCTTCGGCGCTGCGCCGCTGTGTCCCCTTGAACATCATGTGTTCAAGAAAGTGGCTGAGTCCGGATTGCGGGTCGAGTTCGTTGCGCGATCCGGCCTGGACGAAGTACCCCAAGGACATCGAGTAATTGCGTGGATCCGTTTCGGCAACGATGCGCAGTCCGTTGGCGAGGGTGGCTTGCTGGAACTTAGGCATTTGAGATTCAGACGAGGAGTGTCGTTCGGGGATGTTTGGGGGGAGGGCCTGGAGGCTGCCGCGAACCGGCGGATTTCATCCGGCGGACCAGCCTGCTGTCGTGGGCCGGCGGGCGATCGGCCTTTCAGCCCGACGCGTAACGCGAAAGCAGCACGCCGGGTTAAACGTTGAGCTTCTCGGGGCCGAGGGTGACGATTCGATAGTCCGACGGCGGGTGTTGTTCCCAGTAGCCCTTCACATCATCGAGCGTCAACGCTTCGATGATCTCACTCAGTTCGGCCGTCGGCATCGCCCTGCCGATCTGATAGAAATCGCTGGCCAGGGAACTGGCCCGCGAGGCACTGGATTCCTGTTCCATGATCAGCCCGCTTTCGATGCGAACCTTCCAGCGGTCCAGCTCGCTTTGTTCCAAGTCGCTGGGCAGATTCCGGATCTCTCCCAGCGTGACATCCAGCGTTTCTTGGGCGCGGGCGGGCGTGGTTCCGGCATAGCCAAACACGCCGCCGGCATTGATCAGCGAATGGCAACTCGCCGAGACGGTGTAACACAGCCCACGCTTTTCGCGGACGCGATCGAACAGCCGGCTGCTCATTCCGTCGCTCAAGATGCCGATGCCCGCACGCATGGCGAAATAGTCCGGGTGACCGTAAGGGATGCTTGGGAAAGCGAACGCGATGTGGGTTTGGCTGCTGGCCGCTTGGATGTGTTCATACACCGGCGCGCCGCTGGGCAACGGGGCGTCATCAACGTTTTCCGTTCGCCAGTCTCCGAACGCTTCCTGGGCGAGCTGCACCACCGTGTCGGCTTCGACGCGCCCGGCGACGGTCAGGATCGCACCACCGGCGTGATAGTTGGCTTGATAAAACTGTCGAATGTCATCGCTATTGATCGCCGCCAAGGACTCCATCGTTCCCTGGTTGCCACGACCGAGTCGCGAACCATAGTGCAACTCGCGGACACGCTTCATCACCCGCTGTGTCGGCTCGTCTTCGATCGCACGCAGTTCCTGGATCATCATCATCCGGGCATCTTCGATTTGATCCGCCGGCAGGTGCGGCCGCCGGACGATGTCCGCGTACAGTTTCAATGCTTCGCCGAACGATTCGGCCGGCATCGCGGCACCGAACGATGACGTGGCCGTCGAAACGCCGCTGTTGCGATCCATGCCCAGATTGTCCTGCATCGCGACCAGGTCTCGGCTGCTGAAGCTGCCGGCCCCGCGCTGGACCATCTCGCAGACCATCGACGCCAGGCCGGCGCGGTTGTCCGGCTCGGTCTGGATGCCGCTGCGCAGCGAGAGGGTGAAGGCCGCAGTTCGTAGCCAAGGCATCGGTTGAACCAGGACCGTCATTCCGCACGGCAGCGGATGCGTCGTGATCTCGCTCTGGGAGGATTGGTCCGCCGCGGATTTGGTAGAAGTGGACATCGGTAAAATCTGTGGAGAAAAGTGCCCGAACGCTGGCGCGAACCGGCTGATGACAAATGATGATCAGCCGTTCGGCGCCAGCCTACGGGCCCTCGATCCCTCAACGGCAATTCGGACCAATCGCACCGCAACAGCGCGATCGGCTTTCTCGAACATCCGCTCGGCGCTGCGGTGCGTTTCGAGTTTTGAACCTGGCTGAGCCACCACTACAACCCGATCGAGACGACGTCGACCGTTTTGACACGGCCGATCAAGGTGTGGCTGCTGACGTCGTCGACATGGATGTCCAGCAACTGCCCCGCCTGGCGACGGTTGCCGTCGAACACGACGATGCGATCACAGGGGGTCCGCCCGGTCATTTGAACGACGGGGCTGTCTGCATCGGCGTCGGCGGCTTTTTTGCTGGGGCCTTCGACCAACACCTGAACCTCGCGGCCGATCATTTTGGCGTTTTCTTCTTTCGCGATCCGGTTCTGGACTTCCAGCAAGCGATGGTTCCGCTCGGCTTTGACCTCGCGAGGGACGTCGTCTTCCAATCGTTCGGCGGCCTTGGTGCCGGGCCGGACGCTGTATTGGAAGATGAAGCTGTTCTTGAAGCGACAACGTTCGACCAACGCGACGGATTTTTCAAAGTCCTCGTCGGTCTCGCCGCAGAACCCGACGATGAAGTCGCTGCTGACGGCGGCCTCGGGCAAGATCCGCTCGATCCGCTCGAACATCTCCATGTAGTCGGCGATCGTGTAGCCGCGTTTCATGCGTTTGAGCACGTCATCGCTGCCGCTCTGGGCGGGCACGTGCAAATACGGCGAGACCTTCGGCAGGTCGCGGACGGCCACCAACAACCGCTCGGTCATGTCTTTGGGGTAATTGGTGACGAACTTGATCCGCTCGATCCCATCGACCTCGTGCAGCATTTCCAACAGCGACGTCATGTCCGTCGTTTCGCCATCGGCGGAATACTTGTAGCTGTTGACGGTTTGACCGAGCAGCGTGATCTCGCGGCATCCCTGTTCAGCCAGCACTTGCGCCTCGGAGATGATTTGCCGGGGCGGACGTCCTTGCTCGGGGCCGCGTGTGTTGGGGACGACACAGTAGGTGCAAAACTTATCGCAACCGATCTGGATCCGCAGGTACGCCTGAAACGGGGTCGGCCGCATCGTGGGATCACGGAGCGGGTCGAACGTTTCGTGGCTCCGCGCGACGACGGCTTGCTTGTCGTCCTTGCGGCCCAGCGAGACCGCCATCTGACGGCCTTCGCCGTTTCGCAATTTGGTTAGCAGATCTGGGATCGTGTGCAATTGCCCCGGACCGACGACCATGTCGACGTAGGGCGCACGCTTGAAAATGATCTCCTGATCCTTCTGGGCCATGCAGCCCATCACGCCGATCAGTTTGTCCGGATGATCCTTTTTGGATTCACGGATCTTGCCCAACGCGCTGTAGACCTTTTCCTCGGCATGCTCGCGGACGCTGCAGGTGTTGTACAGCACGCAGTCCGCATCTTCGTGCGAGTCCACGACGGTGTAGCCGTGACGTTTCAAGTCAGCGATGACCATTTCGCTGTCCAGCACGTTCATCTGGCAGCCGACGGTTTTGATGTAGACGCGTTGTGTCATGGATTAACCCACTGACGCAGGTTTTCGTTTGGGTTTGAAAATTTCGGTGGCGGTGCCGAAGTGCACTTCACCGGCGTTCATCAACGTTTCGCTGAGCGTCGGGTGCGGGTGCACGCTTTCGGTCACGTCATGGACTTCGCATCCCATTTCGATCGCCAAGACGGCTTCGGCGATCAATTCACCGGCCCCTGATCCGACGATCCCACAACCGATCACGCGTCCGGAGTCTGGGTCGACCAGCCACTTGGTCAACCCTTCGGTGATCCCCAGAGCCTGAGCCCGTCCGCTCGCCGCCCAGGGATAGACTTCCACCGAGACCTTCACACCGTCTCGCTTGGCTTCGGTTTCGGTGATGCCAGCCCAAGCGATCTCGGGATCGGTGAACACCACCGCCGGGATCGCTTTCTTGTCAAAGCTGGCGGCTTTCCCGGCCAGGACTTCGGCGGCCACCCGGCCTTCGTGTGTCGCTTTGTGGGCGAGCATCGGATCCCCGGCGACGTCACCGATCGCCAGGATGTGCGGGTCGGCCGTGCGTTGTCGGTCGTCGCATTCGACGAAGCCCCGCTCGTTGATAACGACGGAGGTGTTTTCCAGTCCCAGGCCGCGGGTGACCGGACGTCGGCCGATGCTGATCAGCACTCGATCAAACTGCTCGTGCCCGAAATGGGCCGGCCCTTCAAACGTCACTTCGATCTTGTCGCCGACTTCGGTCAACGAGCCGACCTTGGTGTTCGTCAGCACACGGCCTTCGCATAGTTTGTCGATGCGTTTGGCCAGCGGTTTGACAAGATCGCGATCCGCTCCGGGCAACAAGCCGTCGGCCAATTCGACGACCGTGACCTTGGAACCCAGATGGGCGTACACGCTGCCCATTTCCAATCCGATGTAGCCGCCGCCGACGACCAGCATCGATTCGGGGATGTCGGCCAGCGCCAATGCACCGGTACTGTCCATCACGCGGTCGCTGCCGATGTTGAACGCCGGCGGCATCGCGGGGACACTGCCGGTGGCCAGGATGCAGTGGTCGAAGGTCAGTTGCCCGCCGACGGGAATCGATTCGTGGTCGCCTTCCAATTGCAACGTGGTCGAGTTGACAAAGCTGCCGCGGGCTTGGATCACGGTGACGTTGCGACGCTTGGCCAGATTGCCCAGTCCGCCGGTCAGGTTGGAAATCACCTGGTCCTTGCGGGCACGCACCTTGTCGATGTCGATCGTCGGCTTGCCGGAGTATTCCACGCCCCAATTGGCTCTCAAGTCGTCCACTTCGTGGATCACTTTGGCGACGTGCAGTAGCGCCTTGCTGGGGATACATCCACGCAACAAGCAGGTCCCGCCGAGTCGGGGTTCCGCTTCGACAATGGTGACGTCCAATCCTTCATCGGCGGCCAGAAACGCGGCCGCATAACCACCGGGACCACCGCCCAAGACAACAACGGGACAATGCATTTTTCTCTATTCGATTGGCGAGGAAGACTGTTGGTTTCAAAGACCACCGTCGGAGCAAAAAAGAACGGACGCCGAGGCGTCCGCGACGGAAGCTGAATTGTACTGTCAAACCGCAAATGGGCGTATGCTTCCAGCCTGCGAAACCCCGTGAAGGCAAGCTGGACGCCACACCGATTTGATTAACGAGACAGGAATTCGACGACGGCGTTCGCGTCGACCGGCAAGCTGATGTCGCTCGCACCGGGCAACCCCAGCATCGTCGCCTTCAAGCTTTCGCTGTCAAACGCCACCCAGTCCAGTGCATCGGGGGCCGCGTTGGCGATCACACCCCGGTACAGGTTCTTCAGGTTCTCGCGATTGCGGACTTCGACAATGTCGCCCGGACGCAGGATGTAGCTGGGCTTGTCGACCTTCACGCCGTTGACCAGGAAGTGGCCATGCGCGACGCCCTGACGGGCCTGGGGACGGGTCTTGGTGAATCCGACTCGGCGAACCACGTTGTCCAACCGACGCTCGCACATCAGCAACAACAGCTCACCGGTGTTGCCAGACTTGCGACCGACGGCGTCAAAGTAGCGACGCAGCTGGCGTTCGCCCAACCCGTAATAGTGCTTGATCTTTTGCTTTTCTTGCAATGCCGCACCGTAGTTACTCGGGCGACGGCCGCGGACATGCATCCCGGGCGGCGTGTTGCGGCGGTCGAGGGCGCGAGCGGCACCCGCGGTTTCATAAATCAGGGTGCCGAGTCGACGGTTGACGCGTGCTTTAGGGCCGGTGTAACGAGCCATAGACGGTGATTCTCCTGGGTGTCCGCAATCGGCCCCACTGACGGATCGGCATAAAACCAAGCCGCGGGTGGACCGCTACAGATCAATAAAAGGGGGTCGGGCTGCGGGACGAACGGTGGATTGATACCGATCGAAACGCTGCCGGCGCGATCCGCTGATTTCACCCGGAGAGACGATTCTCCGAGGGCGGTCGCGCGTCGGTTTTGGGAAGCGGCAGAGTGTCGCCGCTCAGCTCGGGATTTTCAAGGCCAACGGGACATTTTGAATCGCTTTGATGTTTCCCGCGATCGCAGTGCTGCCCCAGCGGGCCGCCAGCATCACGCTGTTGATCCCCGACCCGATCCCCAACATCGCTACCCGGTCCCCCGCCGTCAGGTCGCCCTGCGCGGCCGCCGACGCGACCGTCAGCGGCAGGGCAACCGAGCCCGTGTTGCCGAGCTGGGGAAACGAAACGCTATCCCGCTCCGTGGAAAGCCCCATCGATTCCAGCATCGCCACCCGATGGCGGGTCCCGACCTGGTGGCAAACCGTTCGCTCGATCGACCCGCGATCCCAGCCGCTTTCGGCCAACAGTTTTTCAAAAGCCGCCGCCCCCGTGGCAATCCCCTCGGCCATCAGCTGCTCCGAATCGGTCTCCATCAGCGGTTGCATCTCCGCGCCGGCCGAGTCGCTGTCGCTGACGCACAGATCGTGAAACCGGGTGCGGGCCTCGGCGATGCCGACCTCGATCGCGGTCGCCTCGGGCGCCAAACGCTCGTGGGTCAGCAGCCAGGCACAACTGCCCGATCCGATCGTCAATGACGCAAACGCGCCCTTGATGTCCTTGCGCCGCAGCGACGTGTCCCCGTTGAGGGCCTGGATCGTCGATTCGAGCAGCATCCGGCTGTTTTCGGTGCCCACCACTATCCCGGCATCGATCGCGCCGCTCTGGATCATCATCGCAATCTGAATCGCGCCGTTGATCAGGCCCAGGCAGGCATTGGAGACGTCATAGACCCAGCAATCCGAGGACAGCCCGATCCCGTGGTGCACCCGCGATGCCGTCGCCGGCTCCAGGAAATCACGGCACACGCTGGCGTGGATCAGGCAGCCGATCGATTCGACGCCCAGCCCGGCAGCCTGGACGGCCAGTTTCCCCGCTTCGATGCTGGGGCCACTGGGGACAGTCCCCACCGGCCAGACACGGCGCTGGGCGATTCCCGACATCAGCTCCAGTCGGCCTTCGGGCAGCTTCAGACGCTGGTAGAGCGGTTGCAGACGCTGTTCGATCTGGTCACTCGACCAAACCTCGTCGGGGACCAACGCGCCGATCGCCGCCAGTCGAACGTTTTCAAATTTCACGGACGCGTTTCCTTCTCGGTTGAATTTTCGTCGGTTGTATCGCCAGGCCTGATTCTCTTCCGCTCGGTTCCAGCTGAGTTGCGGTAGTCTACCCCAGCAGCATTCTCAGGGAGAGGCGTCGCGGAGGCCGTCGGTGGCCTGTTGGTTGAATCGGATCGCACGCGGGATGAGCCATCTCACGCCAGCGTACGGGCCTCGTCCTGGTTTGAACCTTGTCGATTGAGAGCGGCGGCGCCCGGACGCTGACGCGAACCGGCTGATGTCGGTTGATGATCAGCCGTTTGTCGCGAGCCTACGGGCCAATCCCGCGGAAACGATGTTCAGCCTGGCGTTCCGGTCGCGTTCCGGGTTGATACCGGGTTGCTTCCGGGAGCCATCCGCCTCTGAACGCCGCTTTGATAGCAAAAAAGCGCTTTGCTAGCACTGCCTGTCGTGCTAGCACACGTCACTTTGCACAAGATGTAGAGATTGTTTGGAACCAGTGAAAATTGCCGCTACTTTTCGCACCGCTCGGAGAGGCTTGCGAAACGTCGCCGGCCTCTGACCCAGAGCCGATACCGCCGGGGCGGTCCTGATTAAGGACGATCACTATGGATTCCAAGATGGATTCTTATCGCTCTTCTATTCATCGAGTTCAGCGGACTCACCCCGACTCGGCAGTTCGGTTTGGCAATCCCGGTTCACTCGCAACCGCTTTGCCGCTGCGTTTTCCTGCTTCCCGTCACCTCCGACCGACGCATTGTTTGCGTCGAGCCGAAGTGGCGGGGCGTTCTTCCAGGTAACCGTGCACCCATTTTTTGACGCAGCACGCGGCTGCGTTGTCATTCTTGGATTTTGCGACTTTTATGAGGAAACGTCGGATGTCAAACGAAGCCCTGGTTACCAAGCCGATCATTGGTATCAATTGTGATTTTAAAGCTGCTGACCGCAGCAAACCCGGGTTCGCCTATCTGGCGGCGGGCTATTTTCAATCGATTCTTTCGGCCGGTGGCATTCCGGTCGTCGTGCCTCCGATGGACGACCCCGAATCGATCGCCCGGATTCTGGATCACGTTGAAGGCTTCATGATGATCGGTGGCGGAGACCTGGATCCGCGCAACGACGGCTTCATGTTGCATTCGAGCGTTCGCCCGATGGATCCGGTCCGCGAAACCAGCGACCGCCACTTGGTCGCAGAAATCGCCGAGCGTCGCATCCCATTGCTGGCGATCGGTGCCGGCATGCAACTGTTGAACATTCAACAGGGCGGCAACCTGTTCCTGCACATCAAAGAAGACTTGCCGGCGGCGGTTCCGCACCTGGACCCCCATGACCCCAACCACCGACACACCCTGGAAGTCGAAGGTGATTCGCTGGTCGGCCGCGTCTTTGGCGACGGTGAGATTCGTGTCAGCAGTCGCCACCACATGGCGATCGATGAAGTCGCACCGGGTTTCCGCGTGACCGCCCGCTGCCCCGATGGTGTGATCGAAGCCATCGAAAGCGAAATGATGGATTGGTTCGCGGTCGGAACCCAGTTCCACCCCGAATGTGCCGCCGCCTCGGCGCTGGACGTCCGCATCTTCGAAGAGTTCATCGAAGGCATCTGCGCGGCCAAAGAGCAAGAAGCCGAAAAACTCCGTCTGGTTGCCTGAGCGCCAGACGACGCTTTCGTGGGATCGGCCTTCGACCTGTCATCTCTCCCGCCCGACAGGCTCGCGTCAAACGGCTGATAGTGCGAGCGATACCAGCCGGTTCGCGCCAGCGAACCGAGTATCCCGAAGGACGTCGATTGTATGACTGACGAATTTCTCGCCGTACCGCGTTGTGGGAACGACTCGCGAGCGGCAACCGCTCCTGCGGCCCGCACGCCAGCGGCGTGCCACATCAAAGCTTGGGGTCGCGCCCGCGCACCCCAAGTTCCGGTCGCCAACCGGCCGCCAACCCCAACGGGGTTGAACAGAGCTCAGTAATACAATCGACGTCCCGAAGGGATGGCAGCGAGTAGCCGGAGGTCAGCGCAGCGCCACCTCCGCAAAGCCGTTTATTCCCTGCGTTTGACGAGGTGTTAGCGGCAGGGCGCAAGCCTGGACCGCTAAAACGTTGGTGTTGACACTCTGTTCGGTTTACGCGACTTCGCTTCCGTTTGATTTCGTCACCGCTCGGCCTCGCTTCAGCCGAGACACGATGGGTCGTGAGGAATCTGGACGGACGGAAGATTGCAAATTGAAAATTGAAAAATGCAAATTTGCAATTGGAAGTTTTCATTTTGCAATTTTCAATATCTTGCTCCGTGTCCTGCAACGGGGAAACGGGTGCCGGACATTTTTGGAATGAAACCAGCGCAAAGGAATAAGGTCGTCAACCCCGAACTTTTAGCAGCCCAGCGCAAGCCCTCTGGTCCCTCGTCGTTCCCGAAGCACCGGAGGGCTCGCGCCCTACCGCTAAAAAGTGCTTCACAGCGTTGCCGGACGCGGCCGTGTCGTTCCGGGGACCGGATATCCGGAGGTGTCGCTCCGCTCACCTCCGGCTACTGGCTTTGACCCCGTTCGGGGGCAGCCCACGTACTGCAGATGTTAGCGGAACGGCGCGAGCCGTCCGGTCTCGGCGTGAAAGCCCGTTGCAATACCGGAGGGCTCGCGGCCTGTCGCGAATCGATGCTTCACCGCGTTGCCTTGTCTCGTCGGTCGCTTGCGTGGCGCCGCGGTTCTGGTAAAGTCTATAGACCTCTACAAACCTGAGTGTCGCCGTGACTTCCACCCACGCCCAACTGGCCTACCAAAACCTCCGCTCGCGGCTGATCGCCGGTGAGTTCGCGCCGGGCAGCCGGATTCGCTACGGACCGATCGGACAGGAACTCGGGATCAGCGCCACGCCGGTTCGCGAAGCCATGGGGTTGTTGGCCAACGAAGGATTCGTCGAACTGGTCCCGCAGCTCGGGGCCGTCGTTCGCACGATCAATCCCGACGAGTTGGTCGAACTGTACGAAATGCGCGAAGCCATCGAGCCATACGCGGCAGCCAAAGCCGCCGAACGCGCCAGCGAGGCTCAGATCGCCGCGATCGGTCGGGCGCTGGGGCGGATGCGGACGATCGCCGGCAAGGTCGCAAAAACGAAAAACCGACAAGCCGGTAAGCGTGACACGGCGGAGTTTGAACGCGCGGACCTCGGATTCCATATGTTGATCATCGACGCGACCGGCAACCAAACGATGGTCCGGTCGAGCGAAAGTTTCAACGCCCTGGTCCGTGTCTTCGCCGCCGAGCGGCACGCCTATGACGCCGCGATCATGGAGTCGACGTGCGACGATCACGCCGCAATCTTTGACGGGATCCGATCCAGGGACCCCGAACGCGCCCGCGATGCGATGCAGCGTCACATCGCATCGGGGCTTCAGTTGACGCTGCAAGAAATTGAATCCAGGGAAACCAATCGATGGGAAGTGTCGTGACAGATCATGCAAGTGGACAATCGGTTTCGGCCTCCAGCCCGATTTCGCTCCAGGGGATCGTGCCACCGTTGGTCACACCGCTGGCGGCACGTGACGAGTTGGACGGCGCCGGGTTGCAGCGTTTGTTGGACCACGTGATCGACGGCGGCGTGGCGGGGGTGTTCATTTTGGGGACCACCGGGGAGGCTCCGAGTTTAAGTTACCGGTTGCGCCGCGAGATGATCGCCGAATCGGTTCGCATCGTCGGCGGGCGCGTGCCGGTACTGGTCGGAGTGACCGACACTGCGTACGTCGAAACCGTAACCCTGGCCGAGTATGCCGCCCAATGCGGTGCCGACGCCGCGGTGCTGACGACGCCTTATTATTTTCCCGCCGGTCAGACCGAACTGACACGCTACGTGCAGAGTATCGCGCCGAAAATTCCCCTGCCGTTGATGCTCTACAACATGCCGGGACTGACGAAGGTCTGGTTTGAAATCGAGACGCTGAAACGACTGTCGGAGATCCCTTCGATCATCGGCGTCAAGGACAGCAGCGGGGACCTGGAGTACTTTGAAAAACTGTGTCAATTGAAATCAATTCGCGCGGACTGGCAGGTCTTGATCGGCCCGGAAGCCCTGTTGCCCCAGGCGATCGCGCTGGGAGGTGATGGCGGTGTTAACGGGGGCGCCAATGTCATGCCCAGCGTCTTTGTCGATTGCTACAAGGCCCTCGTCGCCGATGACGCGGAAGCAGCCGATGCCGCCCTGGCAACGATCTTGAAGTTCCAAGAGATCTACGAGATCGGCAAGTACGCGTCGCGACACATCAAAGCCACCAAATCCGCACTCTCACTGATCGGCATTTGCGAAGACCTGCCCGCCGATCCCTTCAATCGGTTCCTCGAACCGCAACGCGAACAAGTCGCGGCAGTGTTGAGAGAAATCGGGGTGTTGGGGAAGGCGGAGTGAAGAGTGGCAAGACGATGGGGGCAAGACGATGGGGGCAAGACGATGGGGGCAGAATGATGAGTGGCAGAATGATGAGTGGCAGAATGATGGGGCAGAATGATGAGAAATTTGAAATTTGAAATTTAGTACTGAGTACCCAAGACCCAATGATTCGAACGTTTTTCATCTTTTGGTTGACGTTGGCGATCACGTCGCAGGCTGCGGCGGTTGATCGTCCCAACGTGCTGTTCATTGCGGCGGATGATTTGCGCTGTGATCTGGGTTGCTATGGTCACCCGTTGGTCAAGACGCCGCATCTGGATCGTTTGGCCGCGCGGGGCACTCGGTTTGATCGGGCGTATTGCGCTCAAGCACTTTGCAATCCCTCACGCAGCAGTCTGCTCACCGGTCGGCGGCCGAACACGCTGGCCCAGTACAACTTGACCAAGCACTTTCGTGACGCGATTCCCGACGTCGTGACGCTGCCGCAGTATTTCAAACAGAACGGCTATTTCGCCCAGAACATCGGCAAGATCTTTCACAACTGGGCGACCGAAATTCACGGCGATCCGGATTCTTGGAGCGTGCCGGCGGTGATGCATTTTGATTCCCACCGACACGATGTGCCTCAAGTTGAAGGGCAGCTTCCTCGCGACTTCGCCGAAGCGATTCGGTGCGAGTGCCGTGACGTGCCCGACGACGCCTATTTTGATGGGCGGATCACGACGCTGGCACTCGATGCGATGCGGGAACGCGCGACGTCGCAACAGCCGTTCTTTTTAGCGGTCGGATTTTGGAAGCCGCATTTGCCGTTCAATGCGCCCAAGAAGTATTGGGATCTGTACGATCGTGACGAGATCACTGGGCCGGATTGCCCGCAATGGCCGGTCGGGACGCCGCGAATCGCCTGGCACAACAGTCAGGAACTGTTGGGCAAAAGCAAACCGGCGACGTTGAGCAAGGACGACGAGCAAGAGCTGCGTCACGGTTACCTTGCCGCGATCAGCTACATGGACGCGCAAGTCGGTCGGCTGCTCAGTGAGTTGGATCGTTTGGGTTTGACCGAGCGAACTCTGATCGTGTTCTGGTCCGACCACGGGTTCCAGCTTGGCGATCACACGCTGTGGTGCAAGACGTCCAATTTTGAACTCGACGCCCGCGTGCCTCTGATCATCGCGCCGCCGCAGGGTGTGGCGGTGAAGCAGACCGATGCGATCGTGGAATTGCTGGACCTCTACCCGACGATCACCGACCTCTGCGGTCTGGACGAACCGAGTGGAATCGAAGGCGTCAGTCTGCGGCCGTTGATCGATGGTGACGCCGTGCAGGTCAAGCCGGCCGCACTGACTCAGCACCCCCGTCCGTCTTACTACGGCAAATCGATGAAAGCGATGGGCCACAGCATCCGGACTCCGCGCTTTCGTTACACCGAATGGCGTTCCAGCGAAGACGGATCATCGGCGGGTGGCGAATTGGTCGGGGTGGAACTGTATGATCACGACGTGGATCCATCCGAATCGGTCAACCGTGCCGACGACGGCGACTACCAGAAACATCTTTCGCAGTTGCGAGCGGTCTTGAACTCAATGGCGGGGGAGCCGAAAGGACAGTGATGATCGCAGCGACATTCTTTACGGGCATCGACTGGTTCGTGCTGATCGTTTACTTCGTCGGCATTCTGGCGATCGGTTTGGTGTTTTGGCGGCGCAACAAATCGGCCGACGACTTCACCGCGGGCGGGCGGTCGTTACCGGGATGGCTGTGCGGCATGTCGATCTTCGCGACCTATCTGAGCAGCATCAGCTACCTGGCATTGCCCGGAAAGGCGTTTGTGGACAATTGGAATGCGTTTGCCTTTTCACTCGCCCTGCCTCCGGCCGCTTGGATTGCGGTGCGGTACTTTTTGCCGATGTACCGGGCGTCCGGTGAAGTCAGCGCGTATTCCTTGTTGGAACACCGGTTCGGATTGTGGGCCCGTTTGTTTGCCAGTGCGTTTTACTTGTTGTTTCAGGTCGCCCGCATCGGCGTGGTGATGTACTTGATGGCCTTGCCGATGGCGATCCTGTTCGGCTGGGACATACGCACGCTGATTCTGGTGACCGGCGTGATCGTGACGGCGTATTCCTTCATCGGCGGCATCACCGCGGTCATCTGGGCCGATGCGATCCAGGCCTTCGTGTTGCTCGGCGGTGCCTTGCTGGCGTTGGTGATCTTGTTGATGGGGATGCCCGATGGTCCAGGACAAGTGTTTGAAGTCGCAACGGCCGAAGGCAAGTTTTCGCTGGGCAGTCGATCGGTGACGGAGTGGGCCACGCCGACCCTGTGGATCGTGTTGGCCTACGGGTTGTTCGAAAACCTCAAGAACTTTGGCATCGACCAGAGTTACGTCCAACGATACATCGCCTCCAGCAGCGATCGGGAAGCCGCAAAAAGCATTTGGTTGGGGGCGTTGCTGTACGTTCCCGTCAGCGCGCTGTTCCTGTTTATCGGAACGGCATTGTACGCCCACTATCAAAATCATCCCGAAGACATGGACGCGGTGCGGAACATCGTGGCGAGTCAAAAGCTGATGCAAGCCGGTGTCGATCCGGAATCCGCTGATTATCAAGATCAATTGCAAACCACGGCCGACGGGTTATCGCAAACCGACTTGGGCGATCGCGTCTTTCCCCATTTCATCGCGGCGAATTTACCGGTGGGAGCGCGGGGGTTGCTGATCGCGGCCGTGTTCGCCGCGGCGATGAGCACCGTGTCGACCGGGCTCAACTCTTCGGCAACGTTGGTGATGAGCGACTTTTACAAGCGGCTGTTGCGGCCCGATTCCAGCGACCAGGCCAGCATGCTCGTGTTGCGATCGGCGACGTTGGTCTGGGGGGCTCTTGGGACGATCGTGGCGTTGATTCTGGTGCGGTTGACCAATAGCGTGTTGGACATCTGGTGGACGCTGTCGGGGGTCCTCGGCGCGGCGATCATCGGACTGTTTTTGTTGGGAACCACCTCGCCGAGACTGCGGGAACGCCCGGCGATTCTGATTCTCGCCGCCGGCGTCGTCTTGATCGCTTGGATGACGTTCTCAAAAACCGCCTACTGGCCGATGGCGTTCGAATCGATCGCCAGTCCGTTCCACCCGTTTCTGGTCATCGTGTTCGGCCCGGCAGTGATGGTGACGCTCGGTTTGGTTGTTTCTCGTGGGAGAGCGGTGCAGTGAGGCAATGGATTTTGAAGATTGCAATGGGACCGCTGTCGATGGCGGCTCTGTTTGTCGTGATGACGGGATCGACGCGTTGTTTTTCCCAAGCAACCGACCGGCCCAACCTGACGGACCAGCCCAACATTCTGTTCATTCTGGTTGACGATCTGGCCTGGGCAGACCTGGGATGCTACGGGCACCCCTGGCACCAGACGCCCCACATCGATCGATTGGCTGGGCAAGGCATGCGGTTGACCCACGGCTACGCGTCGGCGCCGATTTGCAGCGCATCGCGAGCGAGTTTGTTGACGGGCAAGACGACGGCTCGGCTGGGGTTTGAATTTGTCACCAAGGATCAACCGGGGTTTCAGAAGATCGAGGGGACGACGATGCTGCAAGCACCGCCGTTGACCTTGAATCTGCCGCTGCAGGAAACCTCGATCGCCGAGCATTTGAGCGGACTCGGTTACGAAACCGCGTTCTTCGGCAAATGGCACCTCAATCAGCATCACGGCGGATACCTCGGCTGGAGTCCGACGCACGGTCCGGCGGCACAGGGATTTGAAATTGCCGTCGAAGACTTTGGCACGCACCCGTATTCGTGGAAGCGGTCTCCCGTGGCGAGCATTGAGCGCGAAGGCGAGTACGCGTCGGATTCGATGGTCGACCGAGTCTGCGATTATTTGGTCGAGAAACGGGACCGACCGTTTTTCGCGATGGCATCATCGTTTTACGTGCACACACCCGTCAAAACGCCATGCAAGTGGCTGGTCGACCGATTCGATCGAGTCATCCCGCAAGGTATCCCCCATCGTGACCGACGTGTCACCTACGCCGCGTTCTTGCAGACACTGGACCATCACGTCGGTCAAATGCTCGATGCCCTGGACGCCTCGGGGCAAGCGGATCAGACCTTGGTCGTATTCATGTCGGATAACGGTGGTCATCCCGAATACGTTTCCAACGCACCGCTGCGGGGTTCGAAATGGAACCTTTACGAGGGCGGGATTCGCGTGCCGATGATCGCCAGATGGCCGGGCGAGATCGACGCGGCGAGTGAGTCGGATGCGCCGGTGATCGGCTATGACTTGTTGCCGACCTTCGTTGACGTCGCCGGCGGTACGGTCGACAGCGTTGACGGTGAATCGATTCGAGGCGTGTTGCAAGGGACATCCCAGCCGACTGATCGCAGTCTGATCTGGCACTTTCCCTACTACCATCCCGAACGCGGGTACAAGAATGCGAAGCAGACGATCGGCATCGACGATTTTTGTGTCAGTCAAACCCGCCCCCAATCCGCACTTCGCCGCGATCAGCACAAACTGCTCTGGTTTGCCGAAGACGATCGCGTCGAGCTGTACGATTTAGCATCCGACCCCGGAGAACAACACGACCTTTCTGATTCGGCTGCCGAGATCGCGCACGCGTTACGCGGTGAGTTGCAAATGGAGCTGAAATCCATGCAGGCCCGGATGGCAGCACCGCCTGGACAAAAAGAGGCAGAATGATTGCCATGCCCGGTCATGCGATCACGCCATCACTCCCCACCTCATCATTCTGCCCCGTATCATTCTGCCCCGTATCATTCTGCCTTCCCACCGCTCCCTCCAGCCAAACCATTCAACCCAACCTTCCCATCGTTATCCCTTCCTTGCTCCCTCCCGCCTTCCATTGTTCTGCCAATATCCCCACGACAAAACCATGAATCGCCACCTCCACCCTCTACTGCTTCTGGGACTCGTCCTGGTCACCGGTTCCCTGCACGCCGCCGATCCGGATTGGAAGCTTCAACCGCTCGAGTACAACAACCCCGGATTGGAAGTCGATCTGGGAGTCGGGCTTTGGGCCTGGCCGATGCCGATGGATTACGACGGCGACGGCGACATCGATCTGCTGGTTGCCTGTCCGGACAAGCCGTCCGGAGGCGTCTATTACTTTGAGAACCCGACCCAGGATCCGAGCATCAAGATGCCGGTGTTCAAACCCGGCGTTCGACTCGGCAAGGCCGGTCACAACTTGCAGGTCAGTTATGTCGATGGGCAGCCAAGGATTTTGCAACCGGGGAGCGAATTTCCGCGGGACGCATCGACCGGCGCGTTCGATTTTGACAAACCTGAAAAGATCTACCCCAAGTCCAACGTCCATGCCAATCGTGTGCGTGGCAACATGTGGCGTTACGTCGATTTTGATGGTGACGGCGATCAAGACATCGCCGTCGGCACGGGAGACTGGACGGACTACGGTTGGGACCACGCCTATGACGCGGCCGGGCGATGGCGAAACGGTCCGCTGCATGGAAACGTTTACATCATCGACAACGAAGGGTCGGACGAGCAACCGAGTTACTCCTCGACTCCCCAACGTCTCACCGCGGCCGGTGGCGACATCGATGTCTACGGCTGGCCGTCGCCGAACTTCGCGGACTTTGATGGCGACGGGGACTTGGATCTGTTGTGCGGCGAGTTCTTGGACGGGTTCACGTATTTCGAAAATATCGGATCGCGCACCGGGCCGGTTTACGCTGCCGGCGTCAAACTCAATGACAACCTGGGGCAGCCGTTGGTGATGCATTTGCAAATGATCACCCCCAAGGCGATGGACTGGGACGGCGACGGCGACATGGACTTGATCGTCGGTGACGAAGACGGTCGCGTGGCGTTGATCGAGAACACCGGCAAGCTGCGAGAACGTCAACCGGTCTTTCTCGCGCCGCGTTATTTCCGGCAGCAGGCCGACACGTTGAAATTCGGTGCGCTCGCCACGCCCTTTGCCTACGATTGGGACGACGATGGCGATGAAGACATTTTGTGTGGGAATACCGCCGGCAACATCGCTTACTTTGAAAACCTGGGCGCCGGCAGCAACGGGATGCCGAAGTGGTCGGCACCCTCGCTGGTGGAAGTGCAATCGGCCGATGGACGAACCAGCGCGCCGTTTCGCGTGATGGCCGGGCCCAGTGGTTCGATTCAGGGACCCTGTGAAGCGAAGTGGGGCTACACGACGCTTTCGGTCGCCGATGTGGATGACGATGGTGATCCCGACATCGTTTACAACTCCATCCTTTCCCGCGTTCAGTGGTTGCGAAACGACGGCGGCGTGATGGTCGAAGCGGAGACCGCGGGAACGCCCACGGAGGCTCCGCCGGCGTGGTACTGGTGGCGAACCAAGAGCCAATCGGCGCTCACCCAGTGGCGGACGACACCGTTGGTCATCGATTTTGATGCCGACGAGAAACTGGACCTCGTGATGCTGGATCAAGAAGGCTATTTGACGCTGCGATCCGACGCCGGCGAGGCGCAACGGGTGTTTGTCGATGAACAGTTGCAACCGATTCGATTGAACGAGAAATCGTGCGGCGGATCCGGTCGCTACAAGCTTGCCGTGGTCGATTGGGACGGCGACAAGCGGTTGGACGTGTTGGTCAATTCCGAGAACGCGATCTGGTATCGCAATTGTGACACGGTCGACGGCAAGATTGTCCTGAAGCGGATCGGCAATCTGGCCCGCCGTAACGTCGCCGGACACACCTCCAGCCCGTCGGCTTGCGATTTGAATCACGACGGCAAGCCGGACTTGATGGTCGGTGCGGAAAACGGTCGGATCTACTACATCGCCCACGACGACTGCATTGAGTATTCCGACGAGCAGGTCGCCGCGGACATCGTCGCTGAAGCGGAGGAGCCACGCATGCCCGGTTTGGTGAGCGAAGAGTTCATCTACAACAAATTGCCGACGAAGGAATGCCACGCATCGACGATTTGTCAGACCAGTCGTGGATTGGTCGCGGCCTGGTTTGGTGGAACGAAAGAGAAGCACAAGGACGTCGGGATCTGGACCAGCTATCACGATGGAAGCCGCTGGTCGTCGCCTTCGCAAGTGGCGACCGGTGTCCAGCATGATGGCTTGCGTCATCCGTGCTGGAATCCGGTGCTGTTTCAACCACCCGGCGACGCCCCGACGCTATTGTTTTTCAAGGTCGGCCCCGACCCGCAGAGCTGGTGGGGCGAGATGATGGTCGGCTATGACCGCGGGCGAACGTTCCGTGATCGCGTCCGATTGCCCGAAGGCATCGACGGTCCGGTGCGGTGCAAACCAATCCTGACCGGTGACGGGCGTCTGTTGTGTGGATCGTCGACCGAATATGACGGTTGGCGAGTGCATTTCGAGAAAGTCGATCTGCTCGGTGGTCAGCCCGCCGGGACGTGGAACCGAATCGGGCCGATCAACGACGCGTCCAAATTCAACGCGATTCAACCGACCCTGCTGCAACATGCCGACGGCACGCTTCAAGCCTTGTGCCGAAGCAAAGAAGGCGTGATCGTCAGCACTCGCTCCAGCGACGGCGGAACCACTTGGTCGGCTCTGAAAGCCATCGACCTGCCGAACCCCAACTCGGGCATCGAAGTCGTTTCGTTAGCCGACGGCCGTCACTTGCTGATCTACAACCATCTGGGCAGCGGAAGCAGCGGTTGGGGACGACGCGGGATGTTGAACCTGGCGATTTCCGAAGACGGCGATCACTGGACACGTGTCGGGACGCTGGAACAAGAAAAGGGCGCCGAATTCAGTTACCCGGCGATCATCCAGACCGACGACGGTCTGGTCCATGCGACCTACACCTGGAAACGGCAAAAGGTCAAACACGTCGTCATCGATCCGAGCAAGTTGGTCGAGGAGAAGTGATTCCTTGGGTCACCTTCGCCCTGGACGATGGTGTTTACACATCTTTTGCATGTCAGATCTATTCTGAGTGAATGGCTTCGGCCAACGGCCGTTTACATCCATAGCCTTGGGCATCGCCCAAGGTCCGCTTGATGCGTAGGGGGTAGAGCGAAGCGAGGGTTCATCGAAGTGTGAACACGGGCCCCGCTTACTCCACCGGCTCCAACGTGATCCGGTTCAAACGCATCAGCTCGTTTCCCGGACACGTGGCGACTTCGGCGACCAATTCAACCTGGCCTTGTTCCAAATGCAACACGCCGGCGGGGTGAGTTTCGAATTGGTCCGCGGTCGCGCTGGCTACGACGTCATGGCTGGTGGGTTGATCGCCGCTGCGCAAGATCAATTTGCCGCCGGCATCGAGGGGGCGGCACCCGTAGGTCAGGCGAACGCGGTAGGAGCCGGCACGCTCGACGTCCAGTTTCCAACTCGCTCGTTCACCGGGTTCCTTCCAGCCCTGGATCGTGTCCCAGTCGTAACCGTCAAAAACGTACTGGATGTGTTTGCCGGTCCAGGTCGCCCAACTCGGTTCGATGTCGACGCTGACGTCGCCGACGGGGACGGGGACCGGGGTATAGGATTGGCCTGCGGTGACGTCGTTGAACCAGCGGACAAATTCGGTTCGCAAGCGGTCCACGTGATCGGGATGCTGTTGGGCGACGTTCTTCTTTTCACCCGGATCGGCCTGCAGATCGAACAACCGCCAGTGGGTTTTCGAAGGCGTCGTCGAGCTGCCGACTTGGCACAACAATTTCCATCGGTCGTCGCTGATGGACCAACGCTTTTCGGCGTTGGGTTGGTAGCGATCCCAGGTGTGATAGACGTACCGATGATGGGGCTTGTCGTCTCCGTGGGTCAACAAATGAACCAGACTGATCCCGTCGATCGTTCGGTCTTGTGGGACATCGACACCGGCCAATTCACAAAACGTCGGCAGCCAGTCGACGTGTGAGGTTTGAGCCTGAATTTTGTGGCCCGGTTTGATTCGTTTCGGCCAGCGAACAAAGCAGGGCGCCCGGACGCCGCCTTCGTAAACTCCCGCCTTGTTTCCGTTCATCCCGCCTTTCCAAAACTTGCTGACGCCGCCGTTGTCGCTGGTGAACACGACCAGCGTGTTATCCGCGGCGCCGAACCGTTCGATCGCTTCGAGCAACCGTCCGATGTTTTGGTCGACTCGGTCGATCAATCCATAGATCCGCGCTTCGCGGATGGGAAGCCCGCGATCGAGGTATTTCTTCAGCGTCTTGTCGCCTTCGGGTTGTGCATAGTGCGACGTATCCAACAGGAACGGTGAATGGGGGGCGTTGAACATCAACGCACAAAAAAACGGTCCGTCATGTGATTCGACGGAGTGTTGGATGAAGTCGATGGAGGCATCGGTGAAAACATCGCTGACATAGCCACGTGCCTCGACCGGCCGTCCGTTGTGATAGACCTGGTTGGGAAACTGATACCGTTCGATGTGCCCGTGGTAGTGTCCAAAGAACTCGTCAAAGCCACGCTCTTGCGGTTGATAGCCGGGGTATTTTCCCAGGTGCCATTTACCGAACAGCCCGGTTCGATAGCCCGCTTGCTTGAGCAGTTGGGCAACGGTGATTTCGCCCAAGCCCATCGAGTCGCCGCCGAAGCGTGTGTTGTACAACCCGGTTCGCAAGTAGTAGCGTCCGGTCATCAATCCGGCTCGCGTGGGGGCACAAACCGGCGCCGCATAATAGCGATCCAGCTGGATGCCCTGTTCGGCGATCGCGTTCATGTTCGGCGTGTCGATGTGCGGATTTCCGGTCGCGCCAGTGTCCCAGTACCCTTGATCGTCGGTCATGACGAACACGATGTTGGGCCGTGACGGAGACGCCGCGTTCAGGGCAGACGCAACCAGTGCCGACACACACAAGGCTGCAACCAGCGTGAAAAAAAGTTCAGGAGCATTTAATTCAGAATAGGCAAGCCTGGATTGCCCAGGTTGCCAATAACGCTCCTGACCCTTCTTAGTGCGCATCATGATCGCCGGCTACTTTTTGACATCGTAGCAGAGGATCTGATCGCCTTCGCGGAGATAGAGTTTGCCGCCGACGACCACGGGGTGTGCCCAACTGGGACGCTCGCCGCTGCCGGGGATTTTGAAACTGCCTCGCTCCTCGTACTCGTCCGGTGACGCCGGCACGAGTGCGACGGTGCCGTCACTGAAGCGGATGAAAAGTTTGCCGTCGGCAGCGGTGATGCTGGCCGATTTTCTTCCGGACCCACGCGATTTCCATTCGGTCCGACCGTTGATCAATTCGGCACAGAACGGGACTCCCTGGTCTTCCGAGTCGCCGTACAGGAAATCACCGACGAGCACGATGCCGCCGTGTTTGTTTCCCAGTTTGGGATTCGGAGGATAGATCTCTGCTGCGGTCACACCGTCTCCATCGGGGATTTGCCGGAGCAAGCCTCCGCCGGTGCCGTAACCGGCGGAAAAGAACACCAAATCGTCTTTGACGATCGGGGTGGGGATCACGGCGGTGGTGCGTTTGATCTCGTAGGACCACAGCAGTTTTCCGTCATCGGCGCGAATGCCGAGTGGTCCGCTGCCGGTCGTTTGGACATACACCTTTGTGTCACCGAGCGTTGAAACGACGACCGACGCATGTCCGGCACCACGGTCCTCTGCGCGGACGCAGGTCCACAGGGTTTCGCCGGTCATCTTATCGAGGGCGGCCATCGTGCATTGCGGTCCGCCGGGGGTGCAGATTAATTTCGCTCCGTCGATCAAAACGGATTCACTGTAGCCCCAGCCGTCGGCCTTTTTGCCGCCCAAGTCGTCTTTCAGATGGCGTCTCCATCGTTCTTTGCCCGTCGTGCTGAAGCAGATCAATTCACCGTACGCGGTGAGGACATAGACGCGATCGCCATCGACGGTCGGCGTGCTGCGAGAGCTTTGCCAGGATTCATTGCCGCTGGTCCACGGGACACCTGTCTTGCTGCGCCATATCGGTCGGCCGGTTTTTTGATCGAAGCACACCAGGTATTCGTCATCGTCATCGGCGGTGGAAAGTCCATCGCCGAGTGTGAACAGTTTGCCGTCCGAGATCGCGACGCTGGCGTAACCACGTCCGGCACCTTCGGCCGTCCAAATCAACTCGGGGCCGTCGCTGGGCCATTGGTCCAACAGACCGGTGTCACTAGAAACCCCAGATCGGTCGGCGCCGCGAAAGGTCGGCCAGTTGTCTTCGCCGTAGGAAGCGGACGGAAGCGACAGGCTGGCGAGGATCGCAGTGCAAATCAGAGGACGCATCATGTTCATGGTGTTCTTTTCAGAAAAAGGGGTCTGAACGGTTTGCCCCCGATGTGGACCGCCCGACGTGGACCGCCTGCCGTCTGGTCCGTCACCTCCGCTTGATGCCACTGCGGATCGGGCAGGGCGGATCGGGCAGGGCAGAGTCGGATCAGATCAGATCGGACAGGGGGAATCTGGCGGATCGATTCACGACCGTTTGATCGCGAATGGCGTTTGGTGGCAGGGGGCGCAAGCTCTCAGCATATCGTCAATGTCTTCGCCGTGTTCCTGCTGCAGCGATTTTTTCAACCCGGTTCGGGCACGCTGAACCAGAGATTTGAGGGCCATTTCCGTCAGCATCAATTCCTTCGCAGCAGCCAGATAGCTGTAGCCATGAAAATGGACCAGGCGGAGGGCCTGTTGCTGACGCTGTCCCAGTCGAGTCATGGCGCGTTGCACAGCGAGTCGGCATTCGCTGCGGACCAGATGATGGGCCGGATCCGAGTTGACCGAAATCTCAAACGGGGTCTGCCACTCGAACTTGGCGTCGGGTGTTCCTTGCATGGAAACCTCGCGACGCCTGGCCAGTTGTCGATTGGTGTTGGAGACCACGTTTCGGGTGATGGTGTACAGCCAGCTGGAAAACTTGGCCGTCGCTTGGTAGGTGTGCCGCGACTTGTACACCCGCAGAAAAACCTGTTGGGTCAGGTCCTCCGGGTCGACCACACTGGGGGCCTGGAAATGCCGGATGAAGCGCAGCACCGTCGTACGATTGCGTCGCACCAGGCGGTCAAAAAGATCGCTCTCGCCGTTCTTGATCCTGAGCATCAACTGGGCATCGACATCATCGGGATGGTGAAAGTGGCTGGGGGCGATCATTGAATCGGTCGATGAGGTAGGCGAAAACAAGAGGGTTGTTAAATCGTCTAAACGGCATCGAGTCCGCCACTTACACTCGGGCACAGGAAAATAGTGCGGCAAAGCGACCGAGATGGGCCGTTTGCCGCGCGCCGAAGACCGCCGGATTTGCCGAATTCGCTCCCCCGATCGCAGTTCTTTCGGTGCCGACATCCCCCCATGTCATGGGTTCTTGTCGCGCCGTTTTCGCCTTTTACCCTCCTGGCAGCCGGGCGGGGCGAAGCGAGACCTGGGAGGGCTCGCGGGCTGTCGAGTCAAGCCCGCACGCGTTTGCAAGGATCCACGCGGCCAATACCGCTAAAGCGACAAGGTGTTGACCAGTGCAGGGCCCGTAGGCTCGCGCCAAATCGCTGATCATCAACTGACACCAGCCGGTTCGTGACGCCCGGCCGATTCTGCTGGCGATTCTGCTGGTGTTCGCCGTCACCCTTTCTGAAATGAACCAGCTAAGATCTATAGCGACGGACAACGTCGAGGACGAACACCGGCCACTGCATTTTTCCGACGCATTCATGGTTCGGGTCAGCCGGCGTTGCCCCAGATGATTGAGTGCCGATCGACACACCGAAACGACTTCACAGCGGAAACGAAATTCGATGCGACAACTGCGATTAATACTATTAGGGCTGCTCGCCTGCACCGCGACGTTCGGATGGTGCGAGGGGCCGAAGTACCAAGTCCTGTTCAACGGCGAGGATCTTTCCCAGTGGAAGGGATTGGCTGCCTTTTGGTCGGTTCGTGACGGGGCGATTGTCGGGGAATCGACGAAAGAAAATCCGGTTCCTACCAATACGTTTCTGATTTGGCAGGGCGGCGAGGTCAGCGATTTTGAGTTTCGCTGCCTGGTTCGTTTCGAAGGAAATAATTCCGGCGTCCAGTATCGCAGTGCACTGGCAGACGAAAAACAGTTGGCGCTGCGTGGCTATCAGGCCGACCTGCATCCCAAACCCGAATACATGGGCATGATGTACGGCGAAAAAACGGGGCGTGGGATCATCGCCACCGGAGGTCAGCGCGTGACCATTTCCGTGGACGGCAAGTCCGACGTGACGGAGGCCTTGACGCCGCTTGGTGGGATCGTGACCGAGCAGTGGAATGAACTGGTCATCGTCGCCGTCGGCAACCGGATGATTCATCAGATCAATGGCGTCACCACGGTCGATGTCACGGACCATCACCCGGATGCCCAGCGGTCCGGATTGTTGGGGCTGCAACTTCATCAAGGACCCGCGATGAAGGCGGAGTACCGTAATCTGCTGCTGCGACCGCTCGAGGGTGCCGAGGCACAACGGGTCTTGCAGGCTGCGATTGATTCGACGTCATCCGCCAAGGCGGCGACCGAGCGTGGTGCGGACGAAGCGGCCCCCAAACCGAATGCAGAAACCTGGCTCAAGCAATCGCCGCAGCCCCAATGGATCTGGGCCGACAAGTCGGCAGGGAATCAAAAGGTCTGGTTTCGAAAATCGTTTCAAGCCGCATCGAGGGTGAAAAACGCCCGCTTGTACGCCACCTGTGACAACCGCATGACTGTCTTCCTCAACGGAAAGCAGGTGGCCAAGAGCGACGCCTGGCAGTCGCCGATCGATCAGGATGTTGCCAAGCTGCTTCAGCCCGGTCGCAATGTGATCGCGATCGCCGGCCAGAACGAAGGCGGTGTGGCGGCGTTGGTCGCCAAGTTGACGCTGGACAATTCCGACGGCAATTCCACTTCAATCGTGACCGACCAGACGTGGAAGCGTTCCGAAACGCAAACGGACGATTGGAACGCCGTTGGGTTCGACGATTCGGGCTGGGCGAGTGTCAAAACCATCGCCGCGATCGGTGCGGGCCCTTGGGGGATTCCGACTTCTGAGGGTGCGGATGCCGGCGGCCGGGCGACCCTTCGTCCCCAAGAAATCTATGCGCCGGCGGGGTTTGTCGTCGAACAGATTTACGAGGTGCCGAAGGAACAGGGCAGTTGGGTTTCGTTGGCGACCGATCCCCAAGGCCGTTTGTATGCGTCTGACCAAGGCGGCGCGGGGCTGTACCGCGTGACGCTGCGACCGGGAACAGCGCCGACGATCGAAAAGGTTTCCGAAGGGCAGCTCGCGGGTGTCTCCGGGGCGCAGGGCTTGCACTGGGCGCAGGACAGTCTGTGGTTTCATCGCAACGGTGGGAACCTGATGCGGCTGAGTGATTCCGATGGTGACGACGTCTTGGACGTGGCGGAAACTTATCCCGGAACCACCGGCGGCGGTGAGCATGGCAATCACGCTGTGTTGCCGATGCCGGACGGAAAGGGACTTTATTTGGACGGAGGCAACGCGGCACCGTTGGCCAGTCACAGTCGCAGTCGCGTGCCGACTTGGTACGAAGGCCATTTGTTGCCGCGGATGTGGGATTCCAACGGGCACGCCCGCGGTCGTTTGGCGCCCGGCGGCTGGGTCACGGAATTGGACGTCGCGTCGAAACAACAAGTCGTTCGCACGATTGGGTTTCGAAACCAGTATGACATCGCACTGAACCGACACGGTGATCTGTTCGCTTACGACGCCGACATGGAATGGGATCTCGGTTTGCCGTGGTATCGACCGACGCGGATTTGTTTGGCGGCTAGCGGCGCGGATTATGGTTGGCGAAGCGGGTCGGGAAAGTGGCCGACCTACTACGAAGATTCACTGCCACCGGTGGTCGAAATCGGACCGGGATCGCCGACCGGCATGGTCTCGGGATTGGAAGCCGATTTTCCGACACGCTATCGCGACGCCCTGTTCGCCTGCGATTGGACCTTCGGCACGATGTATGCGATTCACTTGAAACCCGATGGGGCCGGATACCGTGGCGAGGCGGAGCCGTTTCTGTACGGATCGCCGCTGCCGTTGACCGACGCCGTGATCGGTCATGACGGCGCGCTCTACTTCGCCGTCGGCGGACGGGGCACACAATCGGGCCTGTATCGTGTCCGCTATGTCGGTGACGAATCTCGGGAGCGTCCGACGGCGATCGATCCCGCGGCGGAGGCTGCGCGGAAACAGCGTCGATCGCTGGAAGCGTTTCATGGCATCGTGTCACCCGATGCGCTCCAGGCCGCTTGGCCGCTGCTTTCCAGCGACGATCGTTTCCTCCGTCATGCCGCCAGAATCGCGGTCGAAAGTCAGCCCTTGGAAACCTGGGCCGAGCGCGCGGTGCTCGAATCAGACCCCCAAGCACACATCACGGCGACGGTCGCGCTGGCACGCATGGGCAGCGAATACCATCGCGCCGGTGCGCTGGCCGGATTGCTGCAATTGCCGCTCGACTCGCTCAACACGCCGCAAATGTTAGGCATGCTCCGTGCCTATGCGTTGGTCTTTGAGCGGCTTGGCAAACCGACCGATCTGGAATCCCAGCAAGTCATCGCCAAACTTGATCCGCTATTGCCCAGTGACGACGACGACGTGAACACCGAACTGATTCGTGTGTTGACGTATCTGCGCAGCGAGTCGGTGATTGCCAAGTCGATGGCGTTGATCGAAAACCGGCAACCGACGGAGCCTCCCCAGTGGTCTGAACTCGCCAGTCGTAACAAGGGGTATGGGCGGACGATCGACAACATGATCCAGTCGATGCCGCCGTCGCGAGAGATCTTGTACGCGTTCATGTTGCGAAACTTGAGAACCGGATGGACGCTGGACCAGCGACGCAGCTACTTCGCGTTTCTCAATCAAGCCGCCAAGGCATCCGGCGGAGCGAGCTATGCCGGCTACCTGACGCGGATCCGCGACGAAGCTCTGGCGAATTGTTCGTCCGAGCAACGCGTGGCGCTTCAGGAAATCACCGGCGAAGACTTTAATCCGCAGCCCGATTTTCCGATCGTCGAGCCCCAAGGTCCTGGCCAGAAGTGGACCGTCGATGCGGCGTTGGCCGCCAACCGTGGTCCCAAGAACTTTGAGCGGGGACGGTCATTGTTCTTCAGCGCCAAGTGTGCCGCGTGTCATCGCTTGGCGGGACTGGGTGGTGCGATCGGACCAGACTTGACCAGCATCCCCAACAAATTCGACGAACGTTATTTGGTCGAAGCCATCATTCATCCCAGCAAAGACATCTCGGACCAGTATGGATCCTCCCGCGTGCTGACCGCCGACGGCCAAGTGCTGATCGGGTTGGTGGTCGAGAAAGAAGACGGCGACTTGACGGTCTATCCGATCGACGAAAACGCGAAGGCGGTGGACCTCGATGCGGACAGTGTGGAACTGATCGAAGCTTCCAAGGTTTCTCAGATGCCGGAGAATTTGTTGGACCGTTTATCGGCCGAGGAAGTTCGCGACTTGCTGACCTACCTGATGACCGCCGGCAATCCCAACGACAAACGCTGGGGGCGATGAAACGGATCCGGCGGTGCGATCGACGGGAACACCGCCGGAGTCAAACGATGATCAGCCGGTTGGTGTGAGCCTTCGGGCCCAATACCGCTAAGTTGACTTCAATCGGGGTGTTTTTTTGTTAGCGGTAGGGCGCGAGCCCTCCGGTCTTTCAGGGTGTCTTCGCGCCGTTCCGCTACCTCGTTCCATGCCAAACGAAGTGGCATTGGGCGCGAGCCTAATGCCACTTACTTTGACACCAACCGGGGTGTTTATTGTTAGCGGTAGGGCGCGAGCCCACCGGTCTTTCACGGTGTTTCCAAGCTGAAACCGGACGGCTCGCGCCGTTCCGCTACCTCCTTCAGTGCCAAAGCAAGTGGCCCGCGGCTAGCGCCGTCGGCTCACTTGATCGACTGCTACTCCGCTTTCAGTTCACCGCTGTCGGCGATGACGATCGGCAGTCGGGTCGCGCCGCTTCGTGATCCGAGCGACTCGATTCGCTTGACGACATCGATCCCTTCGATCACGCGGCCGAAGATGACGTGCTTGCCGTCCAACCAAGGCGTCTTGACGGTGGTGATGAAGAACTGCGAGCCGTTGGTGTTCGGGCCGGCGTTGGCCATGCTCAATAATCCGACTTCATCGTGCGGGAAGGCGAATATTTCGTCGGCAAACTTTTCACCGTAAATGCTCTCACCACCGGTTCCGTTTCCGGCCGTGAAGTCACCGCCTTGCAACATGAACTCGGTGATCACGCGGTGAAACTTGCTGCCTTTGTAGTGCAGGGGCTTGCCCATCTTTCCGACACCTTTTTCGCCGGTGCAGAGGGCGCGGAAGTTTTCGACGGTTTTTGGGACGTCTTCGCCGAATAAGCCCATCACGATCCGGCCGGCGGGCTCGCCGTTGATCTCGATGTCGAAATAGACTTTGTGGGTGACTTCTGCTTCAGAGGCGGATTTGGCGGATGCTTCGTTGGTCATGGTCAGGAAGGTGGCTGCGAGAGCCAATGCGGTTAGGGTTCGTAGCATGGGGAGTTCCGATGGCGGGGAGTCTACAGGCAAGACGGGGAACGAACTAGCGGATCGGCCGACAGGGCCGCTCCTTTGGGTCCACATTATCGCCATGTCGCCAGGTTTGGCCAGTGGCGAAACGGTGCCCCCCAAGTGTCCCGCCGGTCGGGAAATATCGGCCCAAACAGGCTATGCCACGATGCCGTCGACGACTTTGCCGTGGACGTCGGTCAGCCGGAAATCGCGTCCGGCGTAGCGATACGTCAGCTGTTTGTGGTCGATCCCCATCAGATACAGAATCGTCGCATGCAGGTCGTGCATGTGGACCCGGTCTTCTCGGGCATAGTAGCCGAACTCATCGGTTTGGCCGTAGGCAAACCCGCCCCGCACCCCACCGCCGGACAGCACCACGGAGAAACCTTGCGGGTTGTGATCGCGGCCGTTGGATCCCTGCACGACCGGCGTCCGCCCGAATTCGCCGCCCCAGACGATCAAGGTGTCGTCCCACAGACCGCGTTGCTTCAGGTCGGTGATCAACGCCGCGATCGGTTTGTCGGTCGCCAACGCGTTTTTCTCATGTCCCGTTTGTAAATTACTGTGTTGGTCCCAGACCTGTCCGCTGGACACCGTGATGAACCGCACGCCACTTTCGGCCAATCGTCGCGCCAACAGACAGCTTCGGCCGAATTCGCGGGTCGCTGTTTCGTCGATCCCATACGCCTGCTCGGTGGCCTGGGTTTCGGAGTCCAAATCAAAAACGTCCGGCGCGGCCGATCGCATGCGTCGCGCCAGATCGACCGCCTGGATCGCACCCTCGATTTCACGATCCGGGCCGCTTTGGGAAAGATGGTTCGCGTTGAGCGCGGCGAGCATCTCGATCCGTCGATCCACGCGATCGGAATTCAATGCTCCCGTCAGATGAGGAATCTTGGCGGTTCCCGGTTTGCCGTTGCTGCCGATCGCGGTCGCCTGATGCATCGCCGGCAAAAACGCGGCGCCGTAGTTGCGCGGTCCGCCGTGCGCGGTGGCCGGGCCGATCGCAATGTGTGCCGGCAGATCGGGATGCCCGCTGCCGAGCGCGTAACTGAGCCACGCGCCGACGCTCGGCCGGACCAGGTTGTCGCTGCCGGTGTTGATCATCCCGACGGCTTGACCGTGGGACTGACCGCGCGTGTGCATGCTGCGGATCACGCACAGCGAATCGGCCAGCGTGGCCATGCGCGGCAACAGTTCACTGACCCATAATCCCGACTGTCCGCGGCGCGAGAATTCCCATGGCCCCTTCATCAGCTTGGGGACGGCGTCCAGGTTCGGCGGCAGGTCAAACGGCAGCGGCTTGCCGTCATCGGTTGCCAGTCGCGGTTTGTAATCAAACGTGTCGACGTGGCTCGGCCCGCCGTGCATGAACAGAAAGATGACGCGTTTGGCGCGAGGCTTCGGATGCGACCCGGCGTTCAGGTCGATCGCACCGGTCGCCCGTGCTCCGATCGGCGTCAGTGCGGAAACGGCCAGCGACCCCATCGCAAAACCGGCCTGTGCGAGCAGGCTGCGGCGGCCGAGTTGGAGCGGCGGGGTGGAGGAATCAGGCATCTTAATCCAGCATTCGAAATTCGGTCGAGGCAAAGATCGCGGCGACAAAGTCTGCGAAGCGGTGCTTGAGTTGGTCGTCGGTCAGGGACTGGGAAATCCCGACGTAGTGTTCGGCGATGTCCAAGTCGCTGGGGGAGGGTTGTCGGGAAAGACACAGACGATAGGCCACCCGCAACCGGCCCTCCCAAGTCGACTCGGACTGCAGAATCCGGTCGGCGGTTTGCTGCGCCCAACGGATCACATCGTCGCTGTTGATCAGTACCAACGCCTGGCCGGGCACGTTCGTCGTCGGTCGCTTGCCGACCAGCAAGTCGGGGTCGGCCGCATCGAGCGCGGTCATCAGCGGAGGGAGGTAGCCTCGGATCACGGGCAGGTAAATTGAACGAACGGGTTGGTCGATGCCCGAGGCGACGGCTTTGGTGACCGCATTGTTGGCCGTCACCAACACGCCTTTGTCGGCGACCGGCGCGGTGCGTTCTTCCGGCGTGAGCGTCCCGGCGGCAAGCACCATGGTGTCACGTATCGATTCGGCCGACAGTCGCTTGCGATGCGCCCGCCAAAGCAGTCGGTTCTCGGGGTCCGTCGCGTCGGCTTGCGGGTCGAACTCGCTGCTGCGAACGTAGGCCTGGGATAGAACGATTCGCCGCACCAAGGGTTTCAGTTGCCAGCCTTGTCGCATGAAGTCGATCGCCAAGGCATCGAGCAATTCGGGATGCGAGGGGCGATCGCCGCGGGTGCCGAAGTTGTCGACCGTGCGCACGATGCCTTCGCCGAACAGGTGCATCCAGATTCGATTGACCAGCACGCGGGCGACCAGTGGGTTGTCGGGATCGGTCAGCCACTGGGCCAGTTCGACCCGACCGCTACCGGTGGGCGTCTCGATCGTCGCGTCGCCGGGGCCACAGACCTGCAAGAAACCGCGTGGGACCACATCGCCGACGTTGTTGACTTCGCCACGGATATGAACGGGGCTGTCGGCGATCTTGTCGGTGGGAAAATCTCGCGGTGCCATCGCGACCGGCAGCGGCGGCGGTGCGTCTTTCTTGGCGGCATCGAGTTGCTTCTTCAGTTCGTCCAGCCGTTTCTGGGCGGCAGCGATTCGCTCGGCCGCTTGCCGTGATTCGTCCGACTTCTCCGCCTGATCGGCCGGCAGAAATGCGACGGCGTCGGCGATCACATAGCCGTCGGTCCCGTCGTTGCGGATCGTCACGACCGCGTCTTGGTCGGCGGAAAACTGGAACGTTCCCAACTCATTCCAAGGCGGCGTGTCCGATCGTTTTCGCTGGTCGACGATCAATGATTCGCTTCCCTCGGCGGTGATGAGGGTGACCGGAATTTTCGCGGCCCGACTGTCGCTGCTGCTGTAGGCAAATCGCACGGTGTAGCGTCCGCCGGCCGGCAGACGTTTGCGAAACTCGATCGACAGCGATCCCTTGTTGGTGTTGTTGTCGTGGACGTAACCCGAACCGATGAAACCTTTCGTGTACGTGGATCCCACCCAGTCGCCGATCTTGGTCGCGTCGCGGTCGTCGACGATGATTCCATTGTTTTCACCGTCCTTTGCCAGTTGCAATGCGTGTGTCGCTTCCTTCACTTGGCCCTCGATCGCAGCGACCGTTGTGCGGTGCTGGTCGAGTGCTTGCCGGTGTTCGAGCGTGGTCGGCAATTCGACGCGATTCCAGGTGCTGACGTATTTTTGCGATTCGCCGTTGAGGGTTTGGGTGCTTTTGAAAATCCCAGCCAACGCGTAGTAATCTTCGGTGGGGATCGGGTCGAACTTGTGGTCGTGGCAACGGGCGCATCCGAGCGTCATGCCTAGGAACGCGCGGCCGACCGTGTCGATCTGTTCGTCGACCACGTCCAACGTCAATTTCTCTTTGGCCCGCTCGCTGAGCATCTTGGGGCCGAGCATCAGGAACGTTGTCGCGACGATGTTGTCATGACGTTGTTGGTCAGTCGCGGCGGGCAACAGGTCGCCGGCGACTTGCTGGCGGATCATTTCGTCCAGCGGCCGATCGCTGTCAAACGAATCGATCAAGTAGTCACGGTAGCGCCAGGCTTCGTGGAAGGTCGCGTTGAAGTCGCTGCCATTGCTGTCGGCGTAGCGGGCGACGTCCATCCAGTGCCGCGCCCAGTGCTGGGCGAAGGCGCGAGAGCCGAGCAGTTCGTCGACAAGTTGGACCCACGTTTCTTCAGTCGGCGATTCCGCCCAGCGCCGCTGGATGGATTCGGACGGCGGCAAACCGGTCAGGTCAAAGGCCAATCGCCGCAACCGAATCTCGGCGGGCGCGGTGCCGACCGGGTCGATTCCGTGTTCAGAAAGTTGTTTGTCGAGCTGGTGGTCGATCACGTTTTCGCCGATCGCCGCTTCGGATGCTGGCGAAAGTGGTTTGCGGAAATCGGTCAGGGGGCGAAAGGCCCAGAACCGACGTCCCAGCTGCAAATCAATTTCATCAGCGGCCGGACGGGGCGACCCGTTGGCGGATTTTGTTCGCGGGTCGATCGCGCCGGCGTCGATCCAGCGGACGAAATCGTCGACCACCGCGGCTGGAAGCGGTGCGTCCGGTGGCATTTCGCTGGATTCGTAGCGGATCGCGGAAATCAGCAAGCTCGCGTCGGCATCACCGGGGCGGATCGCCGGTCCACTCTCCCCGCCATCACGCATCGCCGTGGCGCTGTCCAGCCACAGAGCCCCGCCGATTGCTTCGGATTCGCCGGAGTGGCATTCGTAGCAGTGCTTGACGAGAACCGGGCGGATCTTGGTTTCAAAGAACGCTTCGGAGTCCGCGTCGATCGCCGTCGCAGTCCCCGCGACAGAGAACAGCAACGCAAACAACGCCGAAGCCACAATGCGGGAGAGGAGGCAGCGAGCAGAAGTGGAGAATCGCATCGGGGCGGGCTATCGGGGAGACGGCGATGCAAAAGGAAGGCCCCGTAGCCTAGCAGGAATCCCCCCGCCACGCCAATTTTCCCACCGGGGACAGACCCCGGAGGTTCCGCGCCGAGGGTCCGGGGACAGACCCCGGGACGCTGCGCCGGGATGCCAGGGGGCGAATAGGACCTATGGGACCGATGGGACACATAAGTCCTAGTTGTCCCATCTGCCCTAATTCCTCGCCCGACGGGCACTGGGGTCTGTCCCCGACGGGTTCCGGGGTCTGTCCCCGATGGGCTTGGGGTCTGTCCCCGATGGGCTTGGGGTCTGTCCCCGATGGGCTTGGGGTCTGTCCCCGATGGGCTTGGGGTCTGTCCCCGATGGGCTTGGGGTCTGTCCCCGATGGGCTTGGGGTCTGTCCCCGATGGGCTTGGGGTCTGTCCCCGATGGGTCTGGGGTCTGTCCCCGATGGGCTTGGGGTCTGTCCCCGATGGGCTTGGGGTCTGTCCCCGATGGGTCTGGGGTCTGTCCCCGATGGGCAGACGGTTAACGCCGGGCGTCGGGTGGTCCCTTGGTAGCGCGTGCGGGCTTCAATCGATAGGCCGCTGGGGGCGGTCTGGCGGGAGGGGGCGTGTCAAAACCTTGACGACTCTTTGCGGACTTCGTCGTGCTGTGGTTGAGCGAATTTGCCCAGATCACTATTTTGTGGCTGCGGAAAACATTGAGTTTTCCGAATCGGCTGACATTACCGCTGCCGATACCCATCCAAACTCAAGCGTGAAGGTCTCAACAGCCGATGGCTGGAGAGAGTGAAAACGCGTCCAGGGCTGACAATCGCATCGAGATGGCAAGACGCCGTGCCCACTGATTCTTGGTTCATCATTGCCGTTTCATGAAGTATCGCCAACTCGACCGCATCGTCAGCCTGGATCCCGGACAACGGATCGTGGCTGAACGCACCTTGCGAGCGGATGAGGAATATTTGAAAGATCACTTTCCGCGTTTTCCCGTGATGCCGGGCGTGATGATGCTCGAAGCCTTGCATCAAGCCGCGGTCTGGATGATCCGAACGGGAGACGATTTTGCCTCGCCACTGGTGCTACTGCGTGAAGTCCGCAACGTGAAATTCGGCGACTTCCTGTCGCCCGACGAAACGCTTCAGGTCACCGCAGAGCGCGTCAAGGAGGCCGACGGGCTGATCACCGTCAAGGCGACCGCCGAAAAACAGGGGCGGGTGACCGTCGCGGCGCGGCTGATTTTGGAACGTTCGGGTAGCATCGAGCCGCCGGAGACTGGTACAGACGCGGACGTCATTCGGCGGGCAAAAAAGCAGTTCAAAGAGTTGTTCGGTGACGTTTCGTTCACCCCCAATCCAACCACCTAGTTTCATCTGCAGGTCCAGTTTTGAACCGGGGGACTGACCCCCTGGGCGGGATGTGCAGAAAAGCATTTGCAAAGGAAAACACGAGATGGCTCTGACAGAAGACGAAATTTTCGCGAAGGTTCAATCGGCACTCGAAGACGCGTTGGGCGTTGACGATGACGAGGTCACGATGGACGCCACCCTGGTCGGCGACCTGGGTGCCGAATCGATCGACTTCCTGGACATCGTTTTTAAGCTGGAAAAGGCATTCGACATCCAGATTCCGCGTGAAGAATTGTCTCCCGAAGACATTTTGACCAACAGCCAATACGTTCAGGACGGTGTGGTCACCGCCGACGGACTGGCCGAACTGAAAAAACGCATGCCCTGGGCTGATTTGAGCGACTTCGAAGCCGATCCGAAGGTGCAGAACTTCGGCAATCTGCTGACCGTCGGCGATCTGTGCCGTTACGTCGGAGCCAAGGTCAACGACTGATGCGCTGGTTCTGGGTCGATCGGTTCACCGAATTTGTCTCTGGCTCGCACGCCAAGGGCATCAAGAACATCAGCTTGGCTGAAGAAGCCGTCGACGACTATTGCCCGGGATACCCGTTTTTGCCGCCGACCCTGATCATTGAGGGGATGGCTCAGCTGGGCGGGATCCTGGTGGCGGAGCATTTTTTGTTTGACAAACGCGTCGTCTTGGCCAAGGTCGGGCGAGCGAAGTTTCATGCGCCCGCGCTCAACGGAACCACGTTGAACTACGAAGTCAGAATGGACGCCGTTCAGGAAAATGGCGGCACCGTCACCAGCACCAGCCACTGCGACGGCGAGATTCAAGCGGAGATCGATTTGATGTTCGCATTTCTCGAAGATGGCTATTTGATCGACGGTCCGTTGTTCGAGCCGGACGATTTAAGGGGAATGCTGCAGATCATGAAGTTCTTTTCGGTGGCGGTCGACGCCAACGGAAATCGATTCCCGACCTACGATAAACTCAATTAGATTCCAGCGCCGAGAAGTCAGCATGCAGCGTGATCACAAAGACCGCCGTCGCGTCGTCGTCACCGGGATCGGCATGGTCAACCCGATGGGGCATGACGTCGATACGGTGTGGGCCGGGCTTCAAGCGGGCAAAAGCGGCGTCGGCTACACCACCCTGTTCGACGCCAGCGGGTTTCCGACCAAAATCAGCGCCGAGGTCAAAGATTGGGAGTTGGCCGAAGAGGACATGCCGCCGGGCCGTCCCAAAACCCTCGGTCGCCACACCAAATTCGCCATCGGGGCCGCCCGACAGGCGATGGCCGACAGCGGCATCTTGGAAACGATCACCGATCCGACTCGCTTCGGCGTTTATCTGGGCAGCGGTGAAGGGAACCAGGATTTCAACACGTTCAGTCAGATGATGACCGCGGCGATGGCCGGCGGGGAATTTGATGCGTCGAAATTCATCGCCCGCGGGCTGGAGCTGCTCGATCCGGCCAGCGAGCTGGAACAGGAGCCGAACATGCCGGCGGCTCATCTGGCGACGCTGTTCAACGCGCAAGGCCCCAACATGAACTGCCTGACCGCCTGTGCGGCCAGCAGCCAAGCGGTCGGCGAAGCGACCGAAATGATCCGCCGCGGCGACTCCGACGTGATGTTGGCCGGCGGGACGCACAGCATGATTCACCCCTTCGGCGTGACGGGATTCAACCTGCTGACCGCGCTGAGCGAAAGCAACGATGAGCCCACCAAGGCCAGCCGTCCGTTCGACCGGCTGCGCAACGGCTTCGTACTCGGGGAAGGGGCGGCGATGGTGATCTTGGAAGATCTGGACCGTGCGAAGGCCCGCGGGGCGACGATTTACGGTGAAATCGCCGGCTACGGAACGACCGCCGATGCCTATCGCATCACCGATATCCCGCCCGACGGCCACGGAGGGATCGCTGCGATGCGGATGGCGATCGCCGACGCCGGCCTGAAACCCGCCGACATCTGTTACGTCAACGCCCACGGGACCAGCACCACGGTCAACGACAAAGTCGAATCGTTGGCCTGTCACGAAGTTTTTGGTGAGGATGCGGCCAAGGTTCCCGTCAGCAGCACGAAGAGCATGATGGGACACCTGATTGCCGCGGCGGGCGTGACCGAGATGATCGTGTGCCTGTTGGCGATGCGCGACTCGGTGCTGCCGCCGACGATCAATTACGAAAACCCCGATCCCGCTTGTGATCTGGATTATGTTCCCAACGAAGCCCGCCCGGCGGACGTGAAGTACGCCTTGAACAACAGCTTTGGCTTTGGAGGCCAAAACGTCACCCTGTGCCTCAGTCGCGACGTCTAGCGATGCCCGAATTCACCGATGCCGAACTGGTCGCGTTCCTCGACGAGGCGCTCTCGGATGAGCGGTCCACGGCATTGGAGGGGCAATTGCGGGAGGACACGGAGTTGCGGCAGCGGTTGATCGCCGTGCGTGGCCGCGAGAACGCGGGGTTGCACACGCTGGGGGCGATTTGGCGACGCGGACGGCTTTCGTGCCCCTCGCGAGAGGAGCTGGGGCAGTTCTTGCTGGAGACGTTGTCGGACGAGCAATCGGACTACATCCGTTTCCATCTGGAGACCGCGGAGTGCCGCTACTGCCAGGCCAATCTGGCGGATTTGGTGGCCGCGTCCGATGCCGACCGACATGTCGTTCGGCGGCGAAAGTATTTCCAGACGAGCGCCGGTTACTTGAAAAAGTGAGCCTGCCCCCCGGTGGTAAAAATTCGCCGCTCAACCTTGCGGATTCCGGCCCCAGGCATTAACCTTCGCGGCTCGAAACCACTTCAAAACCCCAATTTCCCTCCCCCGAGGAAGCTACCATGACGCTCGATCGCAGCCTGAAGGTAAAAGCTGGGGCGATCAAAGCGCGGAACGTGCTGACCCGAGCCGAGCGGATCGCCCAGTTGCAACGACTTGAGAAATTCAACGAAGACGAAGCCATCCTGGGCATGCCCAAGGTGCGTGTGGTCAAGGTCTCGCTGAAGAAGAAGAAGAAGGTCAAGAAAGCCGACGACGACAAAAAGTAGTCGAGCCCAGTTGTCGCGCACGTTCAGCTTCGGCTGTGCGTTGCCGCACGAACGATCAAGCCGTGAGCGAATTCTTTCGCGCACGGCTTTTTTCTTCGCCGTTTGGCCTGCCGGAATGCCCCGGCGTTCGCGTACAACTTACGTCTTCGGAAACGTTTGCCCCTGCATCCCCCGCCGCCCGCCGCCTACCGGCGAATGTCGTGGCGCAATCGCTTCGGCCGTCCGAGACGACGGCGTGGCCGAGTCGAGTAGGGATGCATGTGGGGCCTTTTTGGCATGCCCGTCGCGGGGCGAACCCGCCAGTCGCCAACTCCCTCAACCCGGCCTTTTTTTGATGTCCACTGCCGACGCAACCGCAAAGACTGTCGCGGAAACCGACACCACCGAGTCAGGCTCGACCGCGGAGACCGTGGCGGTCACTGAAACGGCCAGTGGTCCTGCCGGTGATCCGGCTGTGGCGGTCGATCCTCAGCGGCTTCCCCACCCCGAGAAAACGCGCCCGACGCGGATTCTGTGGGAGTACGTCGCCGTGCTCTCCGCCGTCCATCTGGTTGCCCTGCTGGCCTTCGTCCCGTGGCTGTTCACCTGGTCGGGGTTGGTGATTGCGATCGCCGGTCACTTCGTGTTCGGAATGATGGGGATCACGATCGGCTACCATCGGTTGCTCACTCACCGCGGGTTCACCTGCCCGAAATGGCTGGAGCACGGTTTGGCGATTCTGGGGATGTGTAATCTGCAGGACTCGCCGGCTCGCTGGGTCGCGATCCACCGCATGCATCACCAGCACAGCGACGACCAGCCCGATCCGCACTCGCCGTTGGTGAGTTTTCTGTGGGGCCACATGGGCTGGGTCGTGGTCCGCAACCGAGACCTCGATCGGACGTCGCACTACGAGCGCTACGTCCGCGACTTGCTGCGAGATCCGTTCTATCTGCGTCTGGAGCGAAAGGGCGGTTGGTTCTTCGTCTTCCTCGGGCACGCCATCGTGTTGACCTTGATCGGTGCGTTGGTGGGTTATTTCGTCGACGGGGGTGCGGGGGCGCTGAAATACGCGGCCAGCTATTACGTCTGGGGCGTCGCGGTCCGCACCGTGTTCGTGCTGCACGGTACCTGGGCGGTGAATTCGGTCGCTCACGCGTTCGGCTATCGCAACTACGAGACGCGTGACCACAGTCGCAACAACTGGCTCGTCGCGCTGTTCAGCCACGGCGAGGGCTGGCACAACAATCACCACGCCGAACCCCGCTCGGCCGCCCACGGTCACCGCTGGTGGGAATTCGACATGTCGTGGCGTGTGATTCGATTCATGGAAATGGTCGGGCTGGCGAAAGACGTCGTGCGACCCAAGTCGATGACGAAGTAGGCAGGTCGGCTCGAACGCATTACCGCTAAGCCAAGCGTCTGTCCAATGTGCAGTTGATCAGCGACCACGTTGGTGCGTGATCGATCAATTCTGAGTGGCTGTTTCGCTCTTTGGCGGCATCGAAGGTGATTGGCATAAGCAATGCATCCGTCAGCAGTTTCGCAATGACGATCAGTGCAAGCCCTCGCGAAACATTCTTACGCGGCCGGGCGAGCACGCCCTTGGGCGATTGCAGCGATTCTCATTCAGAAGAAGCGTGCAACGATCACGGAGGGACCATCAGCAAAACTTGCATTTCGCAGGAGGGTGCACTGTCATTCAAGCCCAGCATCACCACGATTGACAATGCATGCTCCTCGACAACAGACGCGTTCCATCTGGTCATTCCTTTGGCGTGCTCGCTATTGGCCGGGAAAGATCCGAGACCGAGTCCTCGGCGCCTTGTTCTTTCCGATTCGTTTCGTTCTCCGTAAGAGCGATCGGTTGGCGCGGTTCGCTGCTTGGATGCGGCTGAGACGACGGCGATTGATCGCAGTGTTCGTTCTGGTGACGCACGTCTTGGGCGCGATCGCGTCGCTGAACGTGCTCACCGAGCAGCGCTCTCCACAGGGTGCGATCGCCTGGATTGTCTCGCTCAATACATTGCCTTCCATCGCGGTCCCGCTCTACTGGACGGTCGGCGAGACTGACTACAGTGCAAGTGCGATCGCCTATCGAGCGAGCCTCTCGAAGGGGCAGCCCATCGTCAAGCAACTCTACCGAGACCTCAAATCGGCAGAGTTGGTGGTTCCCGCTACGGACGACACGAAGCGATTGCTGACGCGTCTCGTGAAGTTACCTGTGACGCGTGGCAATGCGGCGCAATTGTTGATCGACGGGATTGAAACGTTCGACGCAATCATGGCCCGGATCGAAGCGGCCGAATCCTATGTGCTGGTCGAATCCTACATCATTCACGATGATCAACTCGGTAGAGAATTCAAAGACTTGCTGATCGCCAAGGCGAACCAAGGTGTGCGGGTTTGTGTGCTCTACGACGAGTACGGGAGTCGCAATTTACCGAGTGAGTACGTCTCGGAATTGCGTTCAAACCGTGTCGCGGTCGTCGGGTTCAACTCTCCACTGGCCGACGGTTCAACGACTCGACTGAACTTTCGCAATCACCGAAAATTAATTGTCGTCGACGGCGACACCGCCTTCGTCGGTGGTCTGAACATCGGCGATGAATATCGATACGGAGTCGATGAGCTGGGGCTCTACCGAGACACCCATGTCCAAGTTCGTGGGCCTCTCGTCCAATGCTGCCAAGTGGTGTTTGCCGAAGACTGGCATGCGGTGACGAACGAGATTCTCGATGGACTTCAATGGACTCCCGTTGCGGCGACGGACTCCGGCGGCGTTGGGCTGTGTGTGCCGACAGGTCCGGCAGATGACTTCGAGACCGCGTCCCTGTTTTTTATGCAGCTGATCCAATCCGCCCAGCAACGCGTCTGGATCGCGACGCCTTACTTTGTTCCCGATGAGCAGATGGTGACGGCGTTGAAAATGGCGGCGCTTCGCGGTGTTGATGTCCGCATTCTGATCCCGGAGCAATCGGACTCGACGCTTGTCTGGTTGTCTTCGTTTTCGTACTTGGATGAATTGGACGCATCCGGCATCCGCGTTTATCGGTACCAGGGACGGTTCATGCATCAAAAGGTCATTCTGGTCGACGATTCGGTCGCGGCTGTCGGCACGGCCAACTTTGACAATCGATCATTCCGGCTGAATTTCGAAGTCATGTTGGCGTTCTTCGATGCCGATTTCGTCGCGGACGTCGCGCAGATGCTCGAAGAGGACTTGTCGCAGAGCCAGATCACCAGCGGTGATGAACTGCAAGAGCGAGCCTTTGTGTTTCGGATGTTGGTCCGCGCCTCGCGTCTGCTGGCTCCGATCCAGTAACGGGAGCGACACGAGCGCATCGTAGCGCTCACTAGACGGGGGCGCAGCGAATTAATCCGCCGGCGGTGCGGCAGTCTGCGTACGTAAAGGATTTGATTGGTGAGCCAGAGCGTGCGGGCTGGCCGGGTCCGAGGGCGCCGACGTCATTTGCTTCGACACCCTTCGGGCAACGCTGTGAAGCATTTTTTAGCGCTAGCGAGCGGGCTGGAATTGGCAAGCCACTGCCGCGTTGCGGTTACGCCGGGTGATGCTTCGTCGTGATCGCCAGCGCGGCGTCGTAGAGACCGGGGCAGCTGGCCAGCACGCTCGATGGAACCAGCCCCAGGGGATTTCCCTTGGCGTCGGAGACCTTGCCTCCCGCTTCGGTCACAATCAGCTGGCCGGCGGCGAAGTCCCAGGGGGAGAGTTTGTACTCAAAGAACGCGCCGAACATGCCGCTGGCGACGGCGCAGAGATCCAACGCTGCGGTTCCGAAGCGGCGGATCCCGTGGATGTCGTGGCTGAAGAAATCTTCGATCGCCGCGAGGGTCGACCGCATCATTGCGCCGCGGTCGTAATAGAATCCACATCCGATCAGCGCGCTGGAGAGTGCGGTGACGCTTGAGGCGTCGATGGGATTGCCGTCGTGCTTCGCCCCGCCGCCTTTCACGGCGGTGTAGGTGTCGCCGGTGATCGGGTTGTGGACCACGCCGACCGTCGGGACGCCACCGCGGTAGTACGCGATCGAGACGGCGAAGTGCGGCACATGGTGAAGAAAGTTGTTGGTGCCATCGAGCGGATCAATGACCCACAGGTGCTCGGCACCGGTGTCGCCGACAAGGTCTTCTTCGCCCATCAAGGCATGATCGGGGAATTCTTCGGCGATCAGATTCGCGATCACGGACTGGCTTTCCAGATCGGCATCGCTGACCAGGTCGTAGCTCTTGCCGCCGATTTCAGATTTATCGCGCAGCTCGACGCCTTCGTGCCAATATCGATGCAGGACATGGCCGCCGGCAGCAGCGGCCGAGTCGGCGAGGCGGAGGATGGTTGCCAGGTCGCTAGGCATGGACTGCTCGGGCGAGTTGCTGCGGCGGGGGAGCGGGCGGGCAGATGCCGCCACGCTGGGCAGCGCCTAACTACAAGAGACACCGTGGATCGCCGTTGAAGCGTAGCTGCCTACGCCAGGAGCTAGGTCTCTGGCGTTTTCCACGCTCTGGCGAGCGCCGCGACGTCAAGGCTGCTCGCGACGCGAGGTGCGTCGGCTGACCGCTAGCGTTCTCGGTAGGTGATTCGACCCTTGGTCAGGTCATAGGGCGACAGTTCGACACGGACCTTGTCGCCAGGGACGATACGAATGAAGTGCTTGCGCATCCGTCCTGCGACGTGCGCCATCACTTCGTTGCCGGTTTCCAATTGGACTCGGAACCGGGTGTTGGCGAGGGCCTGGGTGACCGTGCCCTCGACTTCGAACGCTTCTTCTTTCTTTCCCAACTGTTTTCCTAGGGGTTATCGTTTGCTGAACTGGACGCCACGTCGGGCACCGCGCAAACCAGGTTTCTTTCGTTCCTTCATGCGAGAGTCTCGCGTCAGGAACCCGCCATCCCGGAGGGCATCGTGAAGCGATTCGTCGTAGCTGACGAGTGCGCGACCGAGTCCCATACGAACCGCACCACTTTGACCGGTCAGACCGCCACCGGTGACACGCACGACGACGTCGAGCTTGTCCGTTAATTCGACGGCGGCAAGGGCTGCGGTGATTGCAGCTTGATCTTGGTCGTTGACGAAATATTCGTTCAACGGTTTTCGGTTGATCGTAATCTTGCCTTCGCCGGCACGGACGCGAACGCGAGCGACGCTGCTTTTGCGTCGTCCGGTTCCGAGGGCGTCACCGTTGATCTTGTCTTTTTTGACCAGGGTCATCAGTAGAGTCGGTAAATGAGTCGTTTGGAGGGTGGTTTCAGGGTGCTAGCCGAGCGAGACAGACGCGTGGGGCTAGCGAATGAGGCTAGCTAACTTTCTTGCCTGTGCGAGCCAGCGGCTTCGGATCTTGAGCGACGTGCGGGTGATCCGGGCCGGCATAGATCTTCAGTTTCTTGATCATCTGGCGGGCCAGTTTGTTTTTCGGCAGCATCCGGCGGACGGCGTGGAAGATCAGGTCTTCCGGCTTGCGTTGCTGGCGATCGGCATAGCTTTCCAGTTTCAGTCCGGGATAGCCGGTGTACCAGGTGTAGTGCCGGTCGTCCATCTTGCGGCCCGTCATCGCGACCTTGTCGGCGTTGGTGACGATCACGAAATCGCCGCAATCGACGTGCGGAGTGTACTGCGGGCGGTGTTTGCCCATCAGGACGACAGCGATGTCACTGGCCAAGCGTCCGAGTACCTCGTCAGAGGCGTCGACGACGTGCCAGTTCTTTTCAACTTGGCCGGGTTTGGCCATGTAGGTAGGTTGCGTCACGGAAACAGTTCTACGGGTAACGGAAAATGTGCGGTCGGGCGAAGGTCAAACGGAAGGCTCAGCACAACGGGACGATCCAACGGGTCGTTGCCATCGATGCGGTCGCTGCCACTTTGACGTGCAGATCGGCCGTGTTGTCAGGCACCCTTTGTCTTCGGCTGCGATTTCAGCCGGTTTATCACGGCAGCATCTCGCTTGGAAGCTGAGCGAATCGAGTTCGCGGGTCTGCCGCCGAGAAAGACCGAGAACGGTCCTCGGGCGGAGGATTCGGAAGCGTATCGACACCCGCGCGGCTCGGCAAGGGCTTTTCAGAGTTTTCGGGGTCGAAAATGGGATGCCGCCTCAACTTTCGAAACGGCTTAAGTACTTCGTCAGCCGAAGTTTCTTGCGCGCGCTGTCGCTGGTCATGTAACGCAAACTCCCAAAGATGGGGCGTTTGGGACCCCAAGCCCTGTCGTAACGCCCCAGCACCCAAAAAATGCCGCTGTACGAATTGGGGTCACGCCCATCGAGAGCATATTTGTTGTTCAGATGGATCATGAACTCCAACGCCTGTTCGGCGGATTCGGTCCAGTGCAGGATTTTCTTGCCCCACAGCATTCGCATGTAATTGTGCATCACGCCTTCGCGGACGAGTTGCCGCTGGGCCGCGTTCCAAACCTCGTCATGGGTTTCGGCTGCGTCAAATTGCTCCAGCGTGTACGTCACCGGACGCTCGTCGTCGGCCGTTGCCGCGATCGATTTCTTGGCCCAATCGGGTAACGACTCGATTTTGTCGTACTGGTCGGGCTCGCGAAACGCCAGGTTGAAGCCCATTTCACGCCAGGTCAGGATTTGGTCCAAAAAACCTTCGGCCGGTTCGCTGGTGTTCCAAAACCCGTTGTTCTTGCCGTTTGCCTCGGAAGCCTGGTCTGGGGTCCATTCTTCGTGATCCAAGACCCGTTCGACGATTTCGTGGGTGGCGATATGGCCGAAGTGCAGGTGCGGGCTCAGTCCGGTCGTGGCTTCTTCGTCGGGATGATTCCGATCGGTGTGATACACTTCCAGCCGATCGGCCAAGAACCGGTCCAGGCGTTCCGCCGCGGCCGCACTGCCACCGGTGACCACCGGACTGGGGGCGACGTCATGATCGATCGGGATCTTGGCCAAGCCATCGGGTTGGAGCAGCGCATCGAGGTCCGCCGGCTTCCATTTTCGCGTCACCGAGGCCGGTAATTGATCCAGTTCAGGTAGCGAAACACCGTCCAATGGGTCGGGTTCGGGCAGTTCGGTCAGGCAGTCGAGGATGTTTTTTTGCATCCAGCGTCGATAGCTGTGAGCGACCGTGAACGTCCGCTCGGGCAGCCGCATCGGTACGACGCCATTGCCGTCGACCAGTTCCAGCGGCACCGGCAAGCGATCCTTGACCGCGTTGATCATGTCGGGCAGGAAGAAGCAAGGGTATTCATCGGTGACCACCGTGCACGCCTTTTCAGCCAATTTCGCCAGCAGCGGTGAGCCGCGACCCGGTTTCGGCTCGACGTAGGGAAAATACGTCACCGGTTTGTCACGCAAGGCGTCGGCGTTGTCTCGCATGCCTTCGATGATGAAGCGATGGATGCGGTCGCTGGCCCAGCGGTAACGGACGCGGAGCGGTTCGAAGATCACCAGCGGTCTATCGAGTGCTTCGGCCCGGTCGACGGCATGTTGCAGCGCGAAGCTGTAACGTGTTCGTCGTGACGCGATCATCCAGTACAACACGTACTGGCCGTCACGTTGCAAGGAACGGGAATTCGCCTGAGAGAGTCGAATCTCGGGGATTGGCATCTTGGCTCATGGACGGGTGGAATTTTCAAGCAAGACTGTAGCGGACGTCACCACGGCGATAGTATTGTGCCAGAGCAACCGGCCCGGCATTCATTCGGATCTGACAACTTGACGCGAAACCGACTGCGAAAAAAGCTTCCCCTGCTGGCCACGTTGACCCTGATCGTGTTCGCCGCGGCCGCCTACATCTTCGGATTGGCGTGGATCCAGTCGCGGATGTATGCGTTTTACGACTTCGAGGACCTGATCCAGCCGCGGTTGATCGATGCGACCATCGTCGGCTGGCTGCTGTTTTTCTGCAGTTCGATCGGCAGTTTCCTGAACGTCGTCGCGTGGCGGATGCCTCGTGGCGAAGGCATCGGAGGTCACTCGCATTGCCCGCGTTGTGCCAACACGTTGAAGATCCAGGACAATGTTCCGGTGTTGGGCTGGATCTCGCTGGCCGGGCGATGTCGATTCTGTTCGCTGCCGATTTCCCGCCGTTATCCGATCGTCGAAGCGTTGGTGGGGGGCTCGCTGACGCTGATCGGAATCACCCAGCTGTACTCGCTTTCGCTGCCGGCTCAATTCGTCCACGCGCACGAAGGTCCGCTTTGGACGCCTCGCGTGTCACCGGAGCTGTTGGCGATCTTGACCTATCACACCGTCGCGGTTTCGACGCTCTGGGCGATGGCGTTGATCCGGATCGACGGGACGCGATTGCCGACCCGATTGATCGTGTTTGCCGGCATCGCCGTGGTCATTCCGATGCTGGGCTATCCGACCGTGATGGTCGTCCCGTGGCAGGCCACTCGGCCGTTGTACTGGGTCCCCGAGGGGCTGCACGTCGAGGCGATCATGAGGGTGGCTACCGCCCTGGTTGCCGCGGCGCTGTTCGGGCGCGTGCTGGCCAAAGGGCTGTGCCCCTCGGCCGATTTGAAGCTGGACCCGCTCGGGGGCGGCACCACGCGGCTGGTCGACTTGATCGCGATGCTGTCGATCCCCGCCATCGTGATCGGTTGGCAATCGATGCCGGCGCTGGTGATCGTTGCGGCGATCCTTTCGTTGCTGCTGCGTCCGATGTTGCGTTGGATCCCCATCAATGATGGACCGAAAGGCCAGATTGCGGATCGGGGTGCGATGGAGGCGTTCGCGTTTGCGTTGCCGTTTGCGTTGACGCTGCACCTGTTGTTTTGGCGTGTGCTTTGGGAAACGCCGTACTGGCCGAGCGACCAGAGCAGCCGCAACGTCATCATCGTCTCGGCGCTACTGGTTTTGGTGGTGCCGTGGTTCGTCCGGGATCGCACTGCCGCCACCACGGACGTCGCGTCGGTGGATGCGGTTGCCGATGAAGGTGTCGGTCGGCAAGCCGGTGTTGACGAACAAGCTCCTGCCGGTGAAGCGGAGATCGCCTCGTCGGGCTCAGCTAACGAATTGCCAGAACACCATGGCGATGGCGAATCCGATCAGCGAGATCAGGGTCGAGATCACGCCCCAGGTCCGTAGCGTCTGGGCTTCGGACATCTGGAAATAGCGGGAGATCATCCAGAACCCCGAATCATTGACGTGCGAAAACCCGGTCGCTCCGGCCGCGATCGCGACGGTGATCAGTGCCAATTGCGGCTGGCTCATGCCATCGACGAAATTGCCCATCAGTCCGGCAGCGGTCAGCATCGCCACGGTCGCTGACCCTTGGGCGACGCGAATCAGCGTCGCGAACACCCACGCCAACAGCAACACGGAGATGCCCGAATCGCGAAAGATCTCTTCCATCGCGTCGGTGATTCCCGTCGCGGCCAGCACGCCCTTGAACACCCCGCCCGCTCCGGTGATCAGAATGATGATCCCCGCCGGGCCGAGCGCCTTGGTCGAAATTTCCAGCAACGTCTCGCGGTCCACGCCACGCCGTGTGCCCAAAAAGTACAACGCAAAGATCGTCGAAAACAGCAACGCCATCACGGGGTGCCCGATGAACGTGACGAACTGCACCACGGGCGATGCGGTCGCCAGCGTCGCGGCCAGTTGTGCCCCTCGCTCGTCACGCGTCAGGCCTTCGGGCAGCCCGGACGCGATCCACTGCTCGACGACCGTGTTGGCCAAAATCAACCCGATCGGCAGCGCGATCAAGAACAAAATGAAACCGAAGGACGGCAACGCGACTTGCTCGTCTTCGTCGATTTGCGGGGCCGGCGGCAGGTTGATCTCCACGCCCTTGGCCAGCTTCACACACAACCACGGGCCACACAGAATCGCCGTCGGCAATCCGACCATCACGCCGAACAGAATCACCCAGCCCAAGTTGACCCCCAACAGATACGCCACCGCAACCGGTCCGGGCGTCGGAGGCACGAACGCGTGGGTCACGGCCATCCCCGCGACCAACGGCAAGCCGAAATGCAGGAACGGCCGTTTCGTGTCTCTGGCTAGGGCGAACAGCAGTGGCGCCAAGATGACGAGCGCGACATCCAGAAAAACGGGGATGGAGATGATGAACCCGGTCAACAACATCGCCCACGACGCGCGTTTGGGACCGAAGATGCGTACCAGATGATTGGCCAACGCTTGCGTGCCGCCGCTGTGTTCCAGGATCGCGCCGAAGATCGCGCCGATCCCGATGATCGTCGCGATGAACCCGAGTGCGCTGCCCATGCTCTTGACGATCGTGTCAGCGACTTGGGTCAGCGGGACCGCTTCCGGATTGACCGTCCGACTGGTCGCGGCGACGAAGACCGAGACGACCAGTAAGGCCAGAAACGCGGACAGTTTCAGTTTCAGGATCAGCACCAACAGCAACGCGATGCCGAACACCAGCAGCGCGATCAACGGCCCCGCCGGCGGCGTCACCGTCTCGGTTTGCCCCCACAGCATCGCAGCAGAAGTCATCGACAGGAGATCAACCGGGGGAAGCAAAGACGCATCGATCAACGGAGGCACCGTGTGGAGCAGGCGGAGAGACGGAAGGGGATGCCCGAGAAGCATTCAGCGGCTCCGGAGTCGCTGGCGGGAGCGGCGAGTCTAGGCGGGCGGCCCGCGTGGGTCAAGATTTGGCCCTTAGCGGGGCGTCACGGGGGAGGGGACGGTGCGCTGGTGTGCAGGCATTCGCCGCCCCTTTCGCTGCGGAGCAGCGAGGGGGAGTCGCCTGAAGGCTAGACACCAACGTGCGCTGGTGCCGCTCGGGGTCGCTGCGGAGCAGCGAGGGGGAGTCGCCTGAAGGCTGGACACCAACGTGCGCTGGTGTGCAGGCTTTAGCCGCCCGTCTTGCTGCTTCGCAGCGCGTGGGGGGAGTCGCCTGAAGGCTGGACACCAACGTGTGCTGGTGTGCAGGCTTTAGCCGCCCGTCTTGCTGCTTCGCAGCGCGTCGGACCGTCGCCGGAAGGCTGGACGCCAACGTGCGCTGGTGTGCCAGGCGTTGGCCTTTGCCACCTTTCTGAGAGGGCGCATTGCGAATCTGATCGAGGGGCTACAATGGACGCCGTTTCCATACGATTTTTCACCCCGCTTTTCGGTCCCAGATGAGTTCTCCGATCAAACTTGCCGATCACTACAACGGCGAGCAGTGCGCGATTTCGTTCGAGTTGTTCCCGCCGAAAACCGATGCGGGCATGGACCTGCTGGAAAAGAACGTCGAGCGATTGAAGGCATTTCAGCCGAGTTTCTTCACCTGCACCTACGGCGCCGGCGGTTCGACCCAATCGCGCACCCTGGATGTGGTCCAACGGGTCCGCGAGCTGACAGGGCTGCCCGTTGCGTCGCACCTGACGTGTGTCGGATCGACCGTCGGCCAGCTCGGTGAGTACTTGGCCGAAGCCAAGCGGCGCGGGGCGGATTACATCGTCGCATTACGTGGCGACCCGCCCAAGGGCAGCGAATCGTTCCAGGCGGTCGAGGGCGGACTAAGGTACGCCAACGAATTGGTCGAACTGATCCAAGAACGTTTTCCCGATCAGTTCGGCATCGCGGTCGCCGGTTATCCGGAAGTCCACCAGGAAGCGACCGACGCACAAACCGACCTGGACAACCTGAAGCGAAAGGTCGATGCCGGGGCAGACGTGATCGTGACGCAGTTGTTCTACGACAACGACGACTTCTATCGTTTTCGCGATGCCTGCCAGGCCGCAGGGATCCGCGTGCCGATCGTGCCCGGGATTTTGCCGGTGACCAACTACAAGCAGGCACTCCGCATCGCCGGCATGTGCAAAGCACGCATCCCGGACCAGATGGCCGCGGCGATGAACGAAAACGACGATGCCGACTATCAATTCAAAGTCGGGGTGGATCACGCGCGGGTACAAACGATCGATTTGATCGAAAACGGAGTCCCCGGGATTCACTACTACGTGCTCAACAAGAGCGATGCGGCCGGTCAAATGCTCGACGGCCTGTCGCTGGGCATGCAGTCGTAGATCGCGCGAGTGCTCCTTGCCACCTTGCGTTTCGGATAGGCGGTAGTGGACGAGGCGACGAGTCCTCCGCCAAGATGCCGACTGCAGAGGACTCGTCGCCTCGTCCACTACCCGGACTCGTCGCCTCGTCCACTACCTGAAAATTTGGCTGACACGCACCACTAGCGGCCAGTCGCTTTAAGCCCGCATGCGTTAGCAAGAGGCCACGCGGCGCCCCTCGCTCAAGCGTCGGGCTAACCTCATCGCGTTGCAATCAGAACAACGACTAAATCGACAGCCCGCTAGCGCGGAAACGCCGCCAGCGGCACGTCGCGGTAGAGCGTCAGCATGCCGGCGACCTCATCGAGGCGCTGTTGGCTTTCCTTGCTCAGCCCCGGTTTGAACGTGTAGGACGAGACGAACGTCCGGGAGTGGGTCTGGGATTTCAGTGTCAGCGTGACGGTTTGCGGAATCAAACCCTCGGCCGCGATGGCGTTTCCCAGATTGATTCGGGCAAACGGCGGGGTGCCGAGTTTGCGGACCAGATTCACTCGGGCAACCCAGTCGGTGAACTCGGCGAAGCGATGCGGTTGTGCCGCCATCGACGGTTCGGCGGCCGCGACGCTGTAGTGATAGTCGCCGAACTCGATGCTGTAGCGATTGTCTTGGTTCGGATCCTTGGTCGTCTTGGCGTCGATTCCCAACCGGGTCTCCAGGCCTTCGTTGGTCGCAAAGAGTCGAAATCGGGCTGCGGCGGTCACGATCTCGTGGTGGGTGATCGTCGATTTGACGTGGTCGACACGTGAGAGCAAGATGACTTGGGAATTGACCGGGTCGATCAGCGTCACATCGCGCGGTTCGGTCAACCCAAAGTCGTAGGCTTTGCCGCCTTTGAACAGCACCAGGTGGCGATCCTGGAGCTGTAGTTTTTCATTGCCGAGCACTTCAAACACCTCCACGGTGACTTGGAATGCGTCGCCGGGGGCGACCGGGACGTTTGCTGCGGCGAGTCGGACCTGGGGCGGTTCGGCCGCGTCGGCGCGGGCCGATGTGAGCAGGCTGCACCCGGCAATCAAAAGGATTGCCGCGAACCAATTCGGAACGATGAAATGGGAAGGCCGCATCATGCTGGCGATCTCGTAGGTGTGGTTCGTGATCGGGTGGTCGTCATTGGGTGGGCGTCCTCGGGGGGATGCCACGAGGCGACCTGGACTTTTTCACTCTCTGGAGCGTAGAAAAGGGAGACGCCGGTGGTCTAGGCCAATGTCACCGGGTTTTTCGCAACTTCAACCCTTCACCGTCATCGATGCAACGCACGCTTTTCTTCATTCCCCACGAAATCGGGCCGTTTCCCGTGTTTGGGTTCGGTTGGGCGCTGGGGATCCTCGTGCTGGCACTCGTCGTTCGGCTGGTTTGGGCCCAGTTTCAACTCAGCCGGCACGCGGGAGAAAACGACCCGTCCGGACCACCGACGCTCGGCCAGGTCCTCGCCGGCGAAGGCTTGTTTTGGGCGATCGCGGCGGGCTTGGTCGTGTTTATCCTGCCCAGCGTCGAATTGACAAACGTCGCCGGCGATCCGGTCGGGATGGCGATCCGCGGCTACGGCGTGTTCTTGGTGTTGGGCGTTTCCAGTGCGATTGCGCTGGCGGCCTACCGGACCGAGCGTGCCGGCATGAACCCCGAGTGGATTTTCGGGTTGGCCCCCTGGGTCTTTATCGGCGGCATCGTCGGCGCCCGGCTGTTTTATGTGATCCAGTACCGCGACCAATACATCGGCGAGACGACGCTGGACACGATCAAAAACATGCTGGCGTTCACCGAAGGCGGGTTGGTGGTCTACGGTTCGTTCATCGGCGGATTCCTCGCCTTCCTCGTTTTCACCTCTCGAAACAAAATCCCTCTGCTGCGTTTCGGTGATGCGATTGTCCCCTGCATTTTCCTGGGCGTCTTTTTTGGCCGGATCGGCTGCCTGCTCAACGGTTGCTGTTACGGCGGGCGATGCGAACCCGGTTGGGCGTCGCTGCGATTTCCGCCGATCACCAAGGTTTATCAAGAGCAATTGGCCAGCGGCGAATTGCTGGGCATGAACATCGATTTAAAAACCGGCAAGATTCGTTCGGTGGTCCCGGACAGCGTCGCGGATGAATTGGGCATCCAGGCCAACGACGTCTACGAAGCCGGTGACTTTGATCGACGTCCGTTCAAGCAAGCCGACCCGGAGACCCCCGAAGAAGAGATTGTGCCGGGATGGATGATGCGTGTTTCTGGTAAGACACACGTGTTGGCGCCCGACCAGCTTCCCGAGCGGGCGTTGCCGGTGCGTGCGGCGCAACCGATCAGCAGTATCAGTGCCCTGGTCCTTTGCATTGCACTTTGCGCCCTGTCGTTGATGATCACTCGCACCGGCGCGTTGATGTTCATCGGGTTTGCTTCCTACGCGGTGTTGCGGTTCGTGCTGGAGATCGTTCGGGTCGACGAGGCCGGTCAATTCAACACGTCGCTGTCGATTTCCCAGTGGGTCAGTGTCGTCGTGTTCAGTCTGTCGATCGCCGGATTGATTTGGCTGTATTTCGTCCGCACGGAAACGGTCGATGGCAGCGACGCTGCGAGGTCAGGAGTGGTCAAGTGAAGATCCTGATCACTGGTGGGTGCGGGTTTATCGGCAGCAACCTGATCCGCCATTTGCTCACGTCGTCATCGCACACTGTCATCAACGTGGACAAGTTGACGTACGCGGGCAATCCCAACTCGTTGGCCGACGTCGCCGAGGATCACCGCTACACGTTATGTCACGTCGACATCGCGGACTTGGAAGCGATGCGTGGTGTCTTTGCCCAGCATGGTCCCGACGCCGTGATGCATCTGGCCGCCGAATCACACGTCGACCGTTCCATCGATGGCCCTGCCGCGTTCATCCAGACCAACGTGGTCGGCACGTTCCATCTGTTGACCGCGGCGGTGGATTATTACCGAGGCCTGGCGAGCCAGCGCGCCGCGTCGTTTCGCTTTCTGCATGTCTCCACTGACGAAGTCTACGGGACGCTTGGTGCGACCGGCGAGTTTAGCGAGTCGACGCCGTACGACCCGCATTCACCGTACTCGGCCACCAAAGCTGCTTCGGACCACCTGGCCCGGGCTTGGAAGACGACGTACGACTTGCCCGTGATCGTGACCAATTGCAGCAACAATTTTGGACCGTACCAGTTCCCCGAAAAACTGCTGCCGTTGATGATCATCAAGGCGCTCGGGGAGCAATCGCTGCCGGTCTATGGCAAGGGTGAAAACATTCGCGATTGGCTGTATGTGCTCGATCACGCCCGGGCGCTGTGCCGTGTGTTAGAGAACGGTCGTGTCGGCCAAACGTACAACATCGGCGGGGACAGCCAGCGGCGTAACATCGATTTGGTCCGTTCGCTCTGCAGCATCTTGGACGAACTGAATCCACGACGCGACGGGCGATACGAGCAGCTGATCAAGTTCGTGCCTGATCGACCGGGCCACGATTTCAGGTACGCGATCGATTCGACCAAGATCCGCAGCGAACTCGGTTGGCGGCCGCAATTTGACCTGGAAACCAGTCTTCGCCAAACCGTCCATTGGTACCTGACCCATCGCGACTGGTGGCAATCGATCCTGGACGGGAACTACCAACTCCAGCGACTCGGCCAGGTTTCAAGGACGGATCCATCATGAAGGGCATTATTTTGGCCGGCGGCAGTGGCAGCCGACTGGCGCCGTTGACGACGGCGATCAGCAAACAGTTGTTGCCCGTCTATGACAAGCCGATGATCTACTATCCGCTGTCGACATTGATGTTGGCCGGAATCCGAGACATCTTGCTGATCAGCACCCCCAGTCACACGCCGCTGTTTCAGTCGTTGTTGGGGGACGGTTCGGCATGGGGACTTCGGATTTCTTATGAGGTCCAGCAGCGTCCCGGCGGATTAGCCGAAGCGTTGATCCTGGGAGAAGATTTCTTGCAGGGCCAACCGAGTTGTCTCGTCTTGGGCGACAACGTGTTTTACGGCGAGGGCTTGATTCAATTGCTGCGTGGTTCGGCGGAGCTAGTCCGCGGCGCAAAAATCTTTGCCTATGAAGTGCGAGACCCATCCGCCTATGGCGTCGTGTCGTTCGATTCCGCCGGCCGCGTGATCACGTTGGAAGAAAAGCCCGCCGAGCCCCGATCCAACTTTGCCGTACCCGGTTTGTACTTTTTCGATTCCCGTGCCAGTGAGATTGCCAAGCAGTTGTCGCCTTCACCGCGCGGCGAACTGGAGATCACCGATCTGAACCGCGTTTACTTGGAGCAAGGGGCGTTGGAAGTGAAGGTGCTGGGCCGTGGGATCGCTTGGCTGGATACCGGGACGCACGAGAGTTTGCATGACGCCAGCAGTTTTGTTGGTGCGATCGAAAAGCGGACGGGGTTGAAGGTTTGTTGTCCGGAAGAGATCGCGTTTCGAAACGGCTGGATCGATCGCCAAGGGCTCGCCCGCTGTGCCGAATCGATTCGGCACAGCGAGTACGGACGTTATCTTCGCAAGTTGCTCGAGCACCCGATCACGCATCGCGGCTAAGCCCGCGGTTGCGTCGGACGATGGGCATGTCGAGCATGCCCATCGTGATGCACCGTGTGACCTACCCCACTTTCTTGAAATCCAGTCCGGCGTTGTTGGCACCGTCCAGTTGGAACGTGAAACCGTTCGGTCCCAGGGTCAGCTTGCCGGCCATCTTCTGCAGGTCGTTGCTGCGGACCAACGTCAACCGTCCGTCGGTCACGCGGTATTGGCCCGAGAACTGGCTGGTTTTGCCGTTGTTGCTGACGACCCACGAAAACGTGCCGCTGCCGTTCAAGCTCAATTCAATCGTGACGTTGCTCGGCAGCGTTGCCCGAAAGCTGCCGATGTGGTCGGGTGTGGCTGCGGAGGCTGCGACCGGTTGCGCGGAGGGCTGCGGCGTGGTTGATGGAGTCGTCGTCGCCGTCGGCTGGGAAGCGGCCAGGGACGCCAGTGCGGCCAGCGCCGACGTTTCGGCATCCACCGCCGAAGTCGTTGCGGTCGTTTGCGCGGACGGCTGCGATTGGACGGTTGAGGCCGTGTTGGTGGGCTGCGGTGCCGCCGCAGTTTGCAACGCGACTTGGGCCCGCGGTCGCGGGCGAACGGCAGCAACCGTCGATGCGGTCGATACCGGCGGTGCGACCGCGGCGGGTTGCGACGTTTGGTGCAACGGCGGGTTGAACGACGGTCGAGCGTTATGAATCGGCGGTGTCACGGGCAACGTCGTGCGATAGTTCGACGCGGCGCGGGAATAGCCGCCGTAAGCCGGGGCATAAGAAACTCGCCCCCCGCGTCCGCCACACGCCGATGCAGTCGGAACGGATTGAATCGAGACGGCGGCGATGGCTGCGGCGACGAAGAGTTTTTTGGCAGTGCGTTTCATGGGTCGAGATCCGGAAGAAAGAATGTTGGGTTGCGGCGTTGAGTTGCCTTTCAAACAACCAAGCGGATCTCATGGGAGAATGTTTCAAGTTTTGAGTTTCCTGACTCTGACGTTTTCCATGTTTGTTCGCGATGAAGCCCGGAGGGCTGGCACAATGCTTGCCGGTGGCGTCAGCCACCGGAATGGAAAGACCTCGATCACGGAGGCCTGAAAGGCCGGCATAATCGGTCTCATGAGCTGCGGGTATTGCTAAAAGCTGGGGAATTGTGTCGGCCCGCTGGGCCTCAGAGACTCCTTGGAATCATCTCCGGTGGCTCACGCCACCGGCATTCACTCTGCCGGCCCTCCGGGCCTGAAAGACTTCGCCTATCCGGCAAATTCCGGTACATAGAAAACGTTAGAGTCAGGAAACCTGAAACTTGAAACTTGAAACCTCCCCCTACTCCGCCAACCAGGCTTGCAGCGTGGCTTGGGCGGTTTTTTGGTCGGGTTTCGGTTTCAGGTCTTGCTCCATGGCGGCGGCCAGGCGGGCGACGTAGTCGATGGTGCTTTCGATGGCTTCGTCGCTGGCGGTCGCGTCCAGTTTGGCGACGTAGAACACGACGTAGCCGGAGTCGGTTTTTTCGATGGCCCAGGCGCCGAGTTTGGTCGCCGTGTTCTGACGCATCAGTCGCATCAGCAGCGTTTCGCTGGGAGCCTGGTCGGTCGTCTGGACGGTCGACCAGATGCGGCGAATGTCGGCCCGGCCGTGGTATTCGGTGTTCTTGGCGACGAAGACGGCTTGGGTTTTTGATCCGACGGTGCGGTCGATTTGGTAGTGGCCGCTGGAATGTCGGGTGTATTCGATTCCGGCTTCGTCGAGCAGCACCTTGGCCGGCAGCGGGGCGCTTTTCCAAGGGCTGGCCAGCATTTGGCGGATTTCGGTGATGTCGACACAGAAGCTGACCAAGGGGCTTTGCGGGGAGAACGACTGGGCCAATCCGACCAGCTTGCCGGCTTCGTCGACGATCGGACCACCGCTGTCACCCGGCTTGATCGGGCTCTGTATTTCCAACGCCATGAAGTCATGTTCGCCGTGGCTGGATTTGAATTTCTTTTGGTACACCGACCGAACGGTCCCGGCGGTGTAGATCCACAGGATTTCGCTGTCGCCGGGGTTGCCGACCAGGGCGACTTTGGCGCCCGGTGTCGTGCTGTCATCGGCCATCGCGATCGCTTCGATCCCGGCCGGCACGCGGGGCAATTGGATCAGGGCCAAGTCGCGTTTGCGGTCGACCGCGACGACATCGCCTTGGATGCCCAGTTTGAGGATGTTGTCGAGGTAAAATTTTCGGCGAACGGCCAGCTTGCCGCCCGATTGGGTCGGGAAAAACACGACGGCCTTGCGGCTTTCGCCGATCACGTGGGCGTTGGTCAACAGCAGCTTTTTCTCGGCATCGACGTAGACGCCGGTTCCGGCGGAGGTTTCATTTTCGGCGTTGCTGGTGATCACCCACGCGGTGCTTTTGAGCGTTTGCTGGTAGCCGGCGGAATCGGCGTGCAGCGGGGTGGTTGGCAGGGCGATCATGCCCAGGGCGATCAAAAACGGGTAGAGCAGCGTGTTTCGGGTCCAAACGGGCATGGCGGCACCTGGCGACAGAGAGTGCGCGGCGAGTTCATTCGCCGCGGGCGGACGGGTCTGTCTGACCAAGCGGAGATTGCCGGGGAGTGTTACCAGGTCAGATTCGCAGCGTCATGTTGTCGCGATGGACGACCGAATCGTACGGGCGGTGGCCGAGGATTCCGGTGATCATGTCGCTGATTTTTCCCTTGATCCGATCAACTTCTTTGGAGGGATAATTGCACAGACCGCGGGCGATTTCGTTGCCCTCCTGGTCCTTGATCGTGACCACGGCACCGGCGTTGAATTTGCCACGCACCTCTTGGATTCCGATCGCCAGCAGGCTGCGGCCGTTTTCGCGTAGCGCCCGTGCGGCCCCGGCATCCACGATCAATTGGCCTTCGATTTCGGCCGAACCACTGATCCAACGGCGTCGCCCGCGGAGGTTCCGTTGGCCGGGCAGAAACAGCGTACCGATAGAATCGCCGCGGAGGATCTGTTCCAGCACTCCGTCGACGCGGCCGGGACCGATGATGACGGCGTGTCCGTGTGCGGTGGCCAGCTTGGCCGCCGACAGCTTGCTGGCCATGCCGCCCTTGCTGAGGGTGCTGCGGTGATCTTGGGCCAGGCCCAAGATTTTGTCGTCGAGCGATTGGACCAAATCGATGCGTCGGCTGCCGGGGGCGTCTGGCGGGCCGTCGTAGAGTCCATCGACGTCCGACAGGATGATCAGCAAGGCTTGGTCCAGCAGCCCGGCGACTTGCGCGGCCAGGCGGTCATTGTCGCCGAATGTTGTCATCAATTCTGCGACGGCGACGGAATCGTTTTCATTGACGATCGCCACGGCGCCCAATTCATGAATACTCGCCAACGCGTTTCGAACGTGCAGGTATCCGTCGCGGCGGCGCAGATCGTTGCGTGTCAGCAGGACTTGCGCGGCGTGCCGGCCACACCCCGCCAATGCTTTCTCATAGGCTTGGATCAGATCGGCTTGTCCGACCGCGGCGACGGCTTGCAACTTTGCCAAATCGGTCGGGCGTCGATCCAGATTCAGTTTTCCCATGCCGGCGCCGACCGCCCCGCTGCTGACCATGACCGTCTGGCGGCCGGTGTCGGCGATCTGGCACAGGCCATTGGCCAGCGATTCGATGCGGCGACGATCCAATTTGCCTTGGGGATCGGTCAACACCCGTGTGCCGACTTTGACAACCACGCAGCGTGCTCCCTCGATCGCGGCGTGACGCAGCTGGCTGGAATCCGAATCAGTCACAAAGGCAACAAACGGCGAGGAAGTTTGGGCGGAACGCGAAAAAACAGGTCCGGCGGACGTTCTCAAGTAAACTGTCTAAGCGACAGAACCCCGAACACGATAACTTCCGATCCGAACATCGCCTATCCGGCAAAAGGCGGGTGATTGGCCAAACCGCGTCAAATTTTCGAAAATCGAATCCTCCCCGCGACTGGGCGGTTCGACAAATCGGTCTGCATTTGGACAATAGGCACGTAGACATCTGCGACGAGTCACATGCTCGCTGCGATCCCATGATCTCCCCTCTCAACGTTTGACGAGCAAACCCCGGCATGAGCGAGTTGCACCACGAATGCGGTGTCGCGGCGATTTACCATCTTTCCGGCCGCGGGCGCAGCCCGATGTGCACCGACGAGGGGCCGCGTCAGATCTCTCGATTGCTGCCGCGGATGTTGCTGGATATCCAGAACCGCGGCCAATTGGCCGCCGGGATGTCCACGTATGATCCCGATCGAGCCAAATTGCTGCACACACGGAAAGACGTCGGCACCGTCACCGAGGTGTTTCGGCTCAACCACCGCGCGAAATGCGAGTCCTTGATGCGGGGTCTGGCCGGACGTGCGGCGATCGGTCACGTCCGCTACGCCACCTGTGGCCAGGACGACCGCAGCTACGCCCAGCCGTTTCAGCGGGATCACATCCACAAACGGAAATGGTTCAGTTTTTGTTTCAACGGCCAACTGGCAAATTATGGCGTTTTGAAAGAACGCTTGTTGGCCGACGGCGACCATCACCTGACACTCGATACCGACACCGAAATCATTCTGCACGAAATCGGCCGGGTGCTCAGCCATTCGACCGAGCGGATCGAATGGATCGATGTGCTGCGACAGGTCGCCGCCGATTTTGACGGTGCGTACTCGTTGGCGTTGTTGACCGCCGAAGGCGAGATGATCGTGGCCCGCGATCCGCTGGGCATCAAACCGATGTGTTATGTCCAAGAGGGCCCCCTGTTTGCCGCTGCCAGCGAAAGTGTCGCGCTGCTGAACTTGGGGTTTGAAACCGATCAAATTAAATCGCTGCCGCCGGGACACGCGATCATCGTCAGCCCCGAGTCGGGGTTTCGGATGGAACAATTCGCGCCGGTCGACAAGCCCGCGCATTGTTTCTTTGAATGGATTTACTTCGCCAACGTCGCCAGCACGCTGGATGACCGCAGCGTTTACTTGAGCCGAACGCGACTGGGGGAAGAACTCGCCCGCGGTGAACGCGAACTCGGCCGTGTCCCGTTGGACGATCCCGACACGATCATCGTCCCCGTCCCGGACACCAGCAAAGCCGCCGCCGACGCGATGGCCTACGAACTGTCCATCCCCTGCCGCGAAGGGCTGATCCGAAATCGGTACGCCGGTCGAACATTCATCGAAGGCGGCCGGGCGCGGAAAGTCAAAGCGGCGACGAAGTACACTCCGCTGCGCGAGGTGATGGAAGGCAAACGCATCATCCTGGTGGAAGATTCGATCGTCCGCAGCACCACCATGAACGTGTTGTTGGATCGGATTCGCGAAGTCGGCGGCGCCAAAGAAATTCACGTTCGCGTGGCTTGTCCGCCCATCGTCGCGCCGTGTTTTTACGGTATCGACATGAGCACGATCGATCAGTTAATCGGGCCCAAGTATTTCGGCACCGAAGGCGAATTGACCGATGAAGCCCAGCAACGGCTCGCCGATGACTTGGGCGCCGACTCGCTCAGGTATCTGCCGGTCGAAGCGCTCGCACGCGCCATCGAATTGCCAGCCGACCATTTGTGTCGAGCCTGTGTCACCGGAAAGTACCCGACCACCTGTGGCCAACACTTGTACCAGATCGCACTGGACAACCGCGGCAACAAGATCGATTCCGGTCGCACTTACGAACAGCTCGCCGCCGCACTGAGCGAGCAGTAACGGTTTAAACGAGTCTCCGCGGCTACTCCGTCGCCACCGCCGCGGAGGTCTGTTCTCCGCTGCGATAGCGTTCCCAGCGTGTTCGCAGCCAGTTCGTGATCGGGCCTTCGATCCGCGTGGTCACCAGCGTCGCCAGACAGAACGCGAACACAACGGCCAAACCGAAGCACACGACTGGCGGATAGCCGCTGTGGTCCAGTCGGTGAATCAACACGCACCCCAGGTTGTTGTGGCACAGGTAGAGCGCGTAGGAGATCGTGCTGACGAACAGCAGCGGACGGAACCGCAGCACGGGCATCTTGCCGTACGCACAGGCGGTCACCAGTCCCAGGATCAACGCCGTCGCCGCCGGGTTGTGCTTGCCGTGATCAATGCTGTGAAAGACGAAGGCGGCGACCAGGATGCCCAGCAGGTTTTGCCACAACCGCCCCGTTTTGGTTTTCACCATGTACAGCAGGAATCCCATTGAGAACAACGGCACGAAATCCAACAGCATCAAACGCCGGGCCGCCGTTGCCAGCGAGAACCACCACGCACCGGCCGCCGTCGATTCCACCGCATCGAGCGCCGGGCAAACAAAATACGACAGGACCAGTAACGATCCCCAGCCGACAAAGTAGCGCCGCAGGCCGCCGGATCGATACAACGCGACCAGCGTGAAGTAGAACATCATCTCGACTTGCAACGTCCACATCACCGGGTCGACGCACTCGTGTCCAAAGATGCGTGGCAACAACGTCAAATTGGCGGCGAATTGTGCCGTCGTGATGCCGATCTCATTGAGCGGCGCGAAGCTCATGATCCATAAATTGGCAACGATCACCATCAAGAAGATCGGCAGGATGCGGATCAACCGCGCAGCGACGAAGTCGACGGGTTTTCCGCGTCGCATCAGCGACATGCTGTTGACGAACCCCGACAGGATGAAAAACATCTCGACGCCGTACGCGCCGTAAGGCCATTCGAAACCCAGTGGCGAGGTGTATCCGAATTTGACGCTGTAGACGTGCGTGAAATGGAACAGCAGCAGGTTGATCGCTGCGAGCGCCCGCAGTGAATCCAACTCCAGAATGCGTCGATGCGGCTGGAGAACGTGTTCAGTGGCTGGCGAATTCTGGGCCATGGGAGAACCGAGAGGACCGTCGTGGGGCGTGCAGAAGTGATCCTGAAATGTGCTTTGCCCGTTCGCCGCCATCGGCGGGTTTCCGCCCGACCCGTGGTGAGCGGTGCGAATACGGTTCAAGAAATTCCGGATGTGCCGAATGCACCGCTCGTCGCCGCCCCGTGCGATCGAGATCCGGTCGATGGATCGTGGTTGTTTCAACCACGAAAAACGCGAACGACACGAAATCCCACGCCGTGGTCGTGATCATGTCGTTCGTGGTCGCTCAATAACACTGAGCCTTGAGAAACACTGAGCCTTGAGAAACACTGAGCCTTGAGCTGGACTTCGGTGGGATGATTTTTTGACCACCCCATTTTTTGACCCCATCCTCTTCGCCGGCAGTGACGTTCCTGCCCCGCTGCCGCCCTAGTGGTGCGTCAGCTTCAAGAATTAGGGTTGGTCTAATCGCGTAAAAGCTTCATGCTTTGGGGAACACGGAGGGTTTTCCAATGCAGAAAAAGTACATCGTTCGGTTGAACGATCAGGAGCGTCGGACGCTCGATGCAATCGTCAAGAAGTTTAGCGGTTCTAGCCAGAAGGTGCGTCGTGCCCAAATCTTGCTTGCTGCGGATGCAGACGATTTGGCATGGACCGATGCGGCGATTGCTGAAGCTTATCGTTGCCGCACCAAGACGGTCGAAAATATACGACAGCGGTTTGTCGAGTTTGGCTTTGAGCAAACACTGCAGGGAAAGAAACGTGCGGAGCCTGCCAGACCTAAATGCCTCAGCGGTCAAGAAGAGGCGAAAATCATCGCCACTCGTCTAGGCAAACCGCCAGCAGGCTATGCCAACTGGTCGCTGAGATTGCTCGCCGAGAAAGTCGTCGAACTGGGGATCTGCGATTCGGTCTCGCATGAAACCGTTCGCCAGACGCTAAAGAAAATCGCATGAATAATCGCAACATCGAGTACTGGGTGATCCCGCCACAGTGCGATGCGGAGTTCGCCGCGAGCATGGAAGATGTGCTAGAAACTTACGAAAAACCGTACGATTCGAGTCATCCGGTGATCTGCATGGATGAACAACCGGTCCAACTGATCAAGGACGTCAACGTTCCGATCGAAGCGACCACCGAACATCCCCGCCGGGTGGACTATGAATACGAACGTGCCGGAGTAGCGAACATTTTCATGTACACCGAGCCGCTGGCAGGATGGCGAGAAGCCTACGCCAGAGAGACCAAGACCAAAGCGGACTGGGCCTTGCTAATGGCTGAGCTGCTTGAGGGACGTTACGCCGATTGCGAGACGGTGACGTTGGTTTGCGACAATCTCAACACGCACACTCGCGGGGCTTTCTACGAAGTGTTTGAGCCGTCTCGAGCACGGGCGTTGGTGAAGCGAATCAACTGGTGCTATACGCCCAAGCACGGTAGCTGGCTCAATATCGCAGAGAACGAGTTAAGCAGCATCACCCGTCAATGTGTTGGCGGGCGACGCATTGGAAGTATTGAGGAGTTGGCCAGAGAGATTGCAGCATGGTCATCGGACATCAATGCAAGACAACGAGGCGTTGACTGGCAGATGAAAATTGACGACGCCCGGGTTAAACTCAAATCCGTCTACCCTAAAATTAGACTTTGACGCACCACTAGCGTTCGCGGAACAGTTCGCTGATCGATTGATCGTGGTGGATCCGTTTGATCGCTTCGGCCAACAGGGGTGCGACGGACAATTGGACCATCTTGGGCAACATCTTGTCGGCGGCGATCGGGATCGTGTCGGTGACGGTGATCGAATCGACGGGGGCTTCGCGGAGTCGTTCGATGGCCGGTCCGCAGAAGACGCCGTGGGTGCAGGCGATGTGGATTTCCGCGGCCCCGGCTTCGTGAACCAGTTTGGCGGCACCACAGATCGATCCGGCGGTGCTGATCATGTCGTCAAACATCAGCGCGATCTTGCCTTCGACGGGACCGCCGATGATCGTACTTTGGCGGACCTCCAACGCGTTGGTGCGTCGTTTGTCGACGATCGCCAGTTTTCCGCCGAGGCGTTTGCCGTGGCCGACGGCGCGTTTGATGCTGCCTTCGTCGGGGCTGACCACGACGATCTTGTCATCGGTCAATCCGCGATTGCTGAAGTGTTCATTGAGCACCGGTGCGGCATACAGGTGATCGACCGGGACGTCAAAGAAGCCTTGGATCTGGGCGGCGTGCAGATCCATCGTCAACACGCGATCGGCACCGGCGCGAGCGATGATGTTGGCGACCATCTTGGCCGTGATCGGCACGCGGCCTTCGTCTTTGCGGTCTTGTCGCGCATAGCCATAGTACGGGATCACCGCGGTGACCCGTTCGGCGCTGGCGCGCTTGCAGCAATCGATCATCACCAACAACTCGAACAAGTTGTCGTTGACCGGCGGGCACGTCGGCTGAACCAGAAACACATCGCGACCACGGACGTCTTCGTCCAATTTGCAATAATTTTCCCCGTCGGGAAACTTGCCCAGCGAGATCGCGGCCGGTTCGAGGTGCAGGTGGCGACAGATTTTCATCGCCAGATCGGGATTGGCCCTGCCGCTGAAAATTTTTAATTCACGCATAACCCATCGTCCGCATCTGTTGGTCGACCAATCGAAGTTCGTCGGGATTGTTGATCGACAGTGATTCACACGGTTGCAGCGCCGGCAACGCCGCGACCGGGCGTCCGGATTCTCGCAACAAACGCGCACAATCGGTCAGATAGTATTCGCCCTGGGCGTTGTCGTTTTTTAACATCGCAAGTGCATCGAGCAGATCCGGGGTGCGAAACAGGTACGTGCTCATGTTGACTTCGTTGATCGCCAACTGTTCGGGCGTCGCGTCCTTGTGTTCGACGATGCCGATGAAGTCGCCGTGTTCGTTTCGCACGATGCGGCCGAGACCGGTCGGGTCGTCTTTTTTCAGCGTGCCCAGCAGCAGGGCCGGTTGTGTTTCGTTGAAGTGCGCCAGCAGCGTTTTCAAGCTGTCGGATTGGATCAAGGGGGAATCCCCCGCGACCACGATCGTGGGACCGGTTTGGTCGGCCAAAAAGTCACCGCAACACTGCACCGCGTGGCCGGTCCCGAGTTGTTCGGACTGCAGTGCGAATTGAATGTTGCTCCCCTGCCGCGTCGCCAACTCTCGCTTGACCGCATCGGCCTCGTAGCCCACCACGACGATCTGGCGGTGGATGCCGGCGGCTTCCAAGGCGTCGATGACGAAATGGATCATCGCTCGGCCGACGACCGGGCAGAGGACTTTGGGTAGATCGCTGTTCATGCGCGTCCCTTTGCCGGCGGCCAACACGACGGCACAGGCCCCGCTGGACGGATCGGCCCCGTCGGAGGCTGGGGGGCTGGGGGGAGATGAACGGGAAGGGTCGGGGGAATTCATCGGTCTGGGGATTGGGGGGACAAACGAAAACCAAAGGCTCAGAAGCGGCATGTTCGCTTTCGAGCACCGATCCAACAACCACCACCCCAGCGGTGAGAATCGACGAATGCCAAAATAGTGTCCCGACGCCCGGTTTTATCGGGGCGATCAACCCACATCGGTCGCCGACCGGGCTGTCGATTTCAGCCCGCACGCGTGAGCAAGGGGCCACGCGGCGCCCCTCGCCAAGGCGTCGCGTCTGGGGTGCCGCTCGCTGACCGGGCTGTCGATTTAGTCGTCACCGAAACAATCGTGAGCCGATGGCGCTAGCCCAATGCCACCTATTCTGGACCCTATCGGGTGGCGCGGTCCCAAAAACCCGGTTTTGGCACGATTTTTGCGCCTGGCAGGTAAGTTTACACTTACTGCCTTTCTGACTGGGAATCGCCATGGTCGACCCGACGACACTCGGTGCCGATGAAGAGTCTCGCTTTGGCAAAGCCAAAGCGTTGCTGGCTGAGCTTCTTGAATTACCCAAACTACAACGGGTCTTTGAAGATCACGATTGTGCCAACGCGCGGATGGTCTATACGCAGGCCCCGACCCTCTGGCTACTCGTTTTACAACGGCTCGAAGGAGGCATCTCACTAACCGATGCCGTCGCAGATTTGCTCAAAAATCATACGGATATTTTGCCTGACAATCGAAGGGTTCAAGAGAATCGCCTTTCCGAAAACAATTCGGCCTACAACGCCGCCAGAAAAAGGATTCCGCTCGCTGTCGTGGAAGAGTTTTCCCATCGAATCTGCGATCACCTTGCTTCCCGCGCTCCCAAAGCCTTTCTCGATCGACGTGTATTCATTATCGATGGGACGACGATCACGCTTCCTCCGACCGAAGCACTTCAGAAAGCGTTCCCGCCGGCGTCCAACCAACACGGAGAGACGGTTTGGCCTATTGCGAGATTGCTGGTCGCAAATGAAATGCAGACCGGGTGCGCGTTGTTGCCGCAAGTCGATCCGATGTACGGAGCGGACAACAAAAGTGAACTTGAGCAAGCCAAGCCGATTATTGAACGACTCCCGAAACGCTCGATCGTTCTGGCTGATAGCGGTTTTGGGATTTTTAATGTCGCCCACCACTGCCAATTACATCATCAAGACTTCGTGCTGCGGCTGACCAAACAGCGATTCAGGTCGTACCGCAAGTCGGCTACGTTGGTCGACCAAGGGGACGGGTACAAGACGTTTCACTTGATTTGGCGGCCGACACCGAAGGACCGCCGAACCAATCTCGATCTTAGTAAAGACACGTCTATCGAAGTCTTTCTCCACCAAATTGAACTTGAAAATGGAGACACGCTGGAGATCGTGACGAGCCTTGAGACGGACGCTCACTCGGCCGCTGCCCTGTACGTTCGTCGCTACGATGTGGAGTTCGATATCCGCGATGTCAAAGTGACGATGGACACAGAAAACATTCGCGCCAAGAGTGTCGACACGGTGATGAAGGAGCTAATGGGATCGATCATCGCTTATAATCTTGTCGCTCAGCTACGCAAACAAGCAGCGAAATTGATTCGAGTTGACCCTCGCGAGCTCAGCTTCACGGGAGTTTGGACGACGTTCAAGCATCATCTGCTACGTGAAAAGCTTACGACCCTGGAGGAATGGAGGCTGGCTTATCACGGCGCTTTGGTGAGCGCAGCGGGCCGCAAACTTCCCAATCGAAAATTGCCTCGCAGCTACCCACGCATAGCCCACCCGCGGCGCCAAAAGACAACGAAATTCCAGAAGTCACTTCGAAGAAAAAAACAGCAGCCCGATGATATACCACCCGAATGACCACAAAGTAGGTGGCATTGGGCGCTAGCCACGGGCCTCCAAGGGCAACGTCGTCTCCACTAGGCCCGCGGCTAGCGGCCTGTCGATTTAGTTCCTGGGGACGGTTGATTCGATTTTGGTTCCGGACGAGGCTTTTATGGTGCTATGCGGGGCATCCAGAGTCGTTGGTAAGCGTGTTGACGGGATCGTGGCGTTCGCTTGTGGCGGATTTCGTTCGAAATGCCCCCTATCTCCCCTAGTTTGCTGTTCCGAGCGATTGTGTCGCCGCGGCGGCGCGCAGCTTCGCCAAGTAACTCATGATTTTCTTCAGATTGAATCCGGTCGCCGCCCAGCGCCATTCTTGATTCACACCTGCGATACCTCGAAGCAGGAATCGCCGCATATCAAGCGTGCTCTTGATCACGGCGAAAGGCGTTTCACCGAAATGCTGACGACGAGAGTAAGCCTCTTTGGCTGCAGGCGTTTCCATTCGCGCACGCTGCCGACGTCGCGCTCCTTCATGCTCATCATGCATCGTCTCGCGACCACGTGGCGGGCCAGGCTTGCGACCACGTCGCTTGCCCGCTCGCTTGTCCGACGAGGTCGCTTCGCTGGACTCCTGGGACGATGCCTCGCTGCTGCTTGCCTCGTCTTTTGGCTTCACGTTCTTGCGACAACGCCCAGCCAGCGTGCAGCCCTCGCATTCAAAACAGGTGTAAACCTTTCGCTGCACCGGAGAGCCGTCGCCATGCGTCGTGTTCTCGGTCGTCCGATGTGAAAGCACTTTGCCTGCCGGGCAGTAATAGCAGTCGTTCGCTTCGTCGTACACAAACGCTGCTTTGTCAAATCGTTTGGTTTGTGGATTAACCGGCAACTGATCAATCTGATCGGCGGCAACGGGCTCAGTCAAATCCGAACGCTCGGCAGGGTTGTTCTCGCGATTGGTTTCGGCAAGCGGGCCAATCAGTTCGATCTGTTTTTCCTCAGCCGCAGTGAGGTTTTTGCCCGTCGTGTAAGCCGAGTCAGCCATGACTCGCTTAATGTCAATTCCAAAGTCGTTGGCCACACAGTCGACGATGGTGGCAAATTCGTGGTGTTCGACGTTGCCGATCAAGACGTCCGCCGCAACGATCAGGCCGCTCTGCGTTTCGGTCGTCGCCATCGGAGTAAAGTTGGCTGCGTAACCACCCTCCTTATTGGGAAGAATGCGACTGTCCGTGTCAGTCTTGGGTAACTGGGCGGGGCCCTTCGTCCCATTTTTCCTGCGGACTTCGTCCATCGCATTGACCGTCTCCAGATGAGCGGCCAGTTGTGAGCGGCGTGACTTCAAGTTGGCGACGGCGGCGGGGAGGCGGTCCGCCGAAACGTCCTGGCCGATGAGATCTTCGTCGCATGCGTCGTTGACTTCGAAGGTTTCCAGGGCCTCATCAATTTGCGCGTCAAGTTCTTCGAGTGCTTTGGCTAATCGTTTGGCCGTCCAAGTCTTGTATTTGTTGGCGTCAGCCAGGATGCGTGTGCCGTCGATGCACAGTTCCGAGAGATTGGCGATCCCCAGGTTGATCGCCAGCTTGACCATTTGTTTGAAGATGCCTTTGACTGCATCACTATTGTTTCGGCGGAAGTCGCTGATCGTGCTGTGATCGATGCGGCGACCGCTGCTAAGCCAGATAAAATCGATCGAATGCTTGAGTTCGTATTCAATGTTCCGGCTGGATCGGATTCGCCGAATCATGGCAAACAGCAGGATCTTTGCCATTACGCTGGGATGGATCGGCGGCTGACCGAATCCGCCGTTGTAGGCCGCCTCCCAATCAGTCCAGTCCATCTGATCGAGAATCTCGTCGACCAAGCGAACGGGATGATCCTGAGGGATGAGTTCCTCCAGGGCGGTGGGAATGAGGACCAGTTGCCCGCGTGGTGTAGGAGCTTCCTGCCAATAGCTGGTCTTGGGTTGTCTCTGGCTCACTGGGCAAGCCTCCCTGCGTGAGAAGTGAATCGCGACGACGATCCGCCAAGAATAGCAAACATCGTGACGATGCCTACTAAGCCACCTCCCCTCGTTTTGTGGATACACTAAACCGACAGGCCGCTAGCGCCGACGGCTCACTAAATCAACAAGCCGCGACGCGTCCCGCTGGGGCGTGTTTCACCCCGCAGTCCAGGAACTCAGTGCAAAACGCAGTTCAGAAAATCGCTCTGGAGTCTGACGCGTCACTTCTGAGACACTCTCGCCGGACTTCCGCTGCGGGCGTCGTCGCATTTCGCAAGTTTTCCCCGGTTCAATCTGATCCCGATGGTCACGCCACTCAAACGATTCATGCCGCTCGGTGTCGGCGGGAAACTGGCCGCCGGCTGGAAACCGGCTCGGCAGCGGGCGGTCGATTTTGCCAGCTACCTGGTCATTCGGCTGGTCGTCGCGGTGATCCAGACGCTGCCGTTGGACTTGGGCGACGCGCTCTGTCGCCTGTTGGCGACGCTGATCTGCCGTCTCGGGCCGCTCCGAAAACACACGACGGCGACGAATCTGAAACAGGTCTTTCCCGACGCCAGCGAGCGTCAGCGGAAGGCGATCGAAGTGTCGATGTGGCACTCGCTGATGCTGATGGTCTGCGAAATCGCCTGGGCTCAACGGCGGCTGCACCTGACCAACTGGTCCCAATACGTTCGTTTTCGCAACAGCCGCGATATCTTGCGGAACTGTCTGTCCAAACGTCCCACCGTGATGGTGACCGGACATTTCGGCAACTTCGAAATCGGCGGCTACACCGCGGGGTTGATGGGGTGTGAATCGACAACCATTGCCCGCCGTCTGGACAACCCCTTTCTGGATGAATGGGTTCACCGATTCCGTAGCGCCAAGGGGCAGAGGATGTTGGACAAGGACGGCTGCGCGATCCAGGTCGATCAGCATCTGGCCGACGGCGGCACGTTGGCGATCCTGGCCGATCAGCACGCCGGCCCCAAGGGATGTTGGACGAAGTTTCTGGGCGTTCCGGCGTCCTGCCACAAGGCACTGGCGTTGTTTTCGCTCGGCAGCGGCGCGCCCATGCTGGCCGGATCCACCCGGCGGATCGACGACCAGCCGATGAGATTCGAAACCGCTTGCGTCGCCGTCGCCGATCCGCAAGATGATCCCCGGGGCGATTGCGAGTCGGTCGAATCGTTGACCAAGTGGTACAACCGCCAGCTGGCGATCAGCGTTTCCGAAGCGGTCGAGCAATACTGGTGGCTGCACCGACGTTGGCGTGAGCCGCCCCCACGCGTCGCCAAACGACTCGCCAAAGCGGCTTGAGTTTGCGGTAGCGGTAGGTGACGCACAGCGTCACCTACGGGGCTGGCTCTGGCCTACACCGTGTTGTCCGCTTGCCCGATTGCATAGACTGTCCAGCCGCGTTGCCCCAGTCTTTCCCCCCGCAGCTTGAACACCGGTGCCGAAATCCCGTTCCGCCAGCCCGCGCCGAATCCCCAACTCGATCCGAATTCGCGGCGCTCGGGTTCACAATCTGCAATCGGTGGACGTCGATATTCCCCGCGACGCGATCACGGTGATCACCGGTGTCTCGGGCAGCGGCAAGAGTTCGCTGGCCTTCGACACGTTGTTCGCCGAGGGGCAGCGGCAATACATCGATAGCCTGTCGGCGTATGCCCGGCAATTCTTAGATTCGATGCCGCGACCGGATGTGGATCTGATCGACGGTTTGGCGCCGACGATGGCGATCGATCAAAAGCCCGGCTCGACGAGTGCCCGCAGCACCGTGGCCACCGTCACCGAGATCTACGATTACTTGCGTCTGTTGTTTTCTCGCGTGGGGCTACCGCATTGTGGCAGCTGTGGTGCGGCGATCGCCCGACAGTCTGCCGACGTCATCCGCGATGCGCTGTTGTCTCGTCCCGAGGGCAGCAAGCTGGTGTTGATGGCGCCGATGGTGCGAGGCCGCAAGGGAGCTCATCGGGACGTGTTCGAATCGATCCAGGTCGCCGGTTTGGTCCGCGCCCGCGTCGACGGCGAAATGTATCTGTTGGACGACGTGCCCGAATTGGCGGTGCGCAAGAATCACACCATCGAAGCCGTCGTGGACCGTTTGGTGGTGCGTGATGGCGTCGATTCTCGGTTGGCCGATTCGCTCTCGTTGGCGTTGCGTTTGGGCAAGGGGCTGGTGACCGCCGCGGTTGAAGACGGAAGCGGAAACTGGATCGATTCGATCTACAACACCGCGATGGCGTGTATCGAGTGTGGTGCCAGCGTCGAAGAGATCGAACCGCGGACGTTTTCTTTCAACAGTCCCTACGGCGCCTGTCCGACCTGCGACGGGTTGGGGCGAGTCGATTCGGGGGATTCGAAAACGATTTGCCCGACCTGCGACGGCGGGCGGCTGCGCAGCGAAGCGATGGGCGTGACGATCGATGGCGTTTCGATCACCGAGCTGACGGCGATGAATCTAACCGACGCTGCGACTTGGATCGGCGCCCTCGGTCCCTCGCTCTCGCCACTTCATCGCGCCGTGGCCAAGCCGATTCAATCCGAAGTCACCAAGCGATTGGAGTTTTTGGACGAAGTCGGTGTCTCGTATTTGACGCTCGACCGCAGTGCCGAAACGCTCTCCGGTGGCGAACTGCAACGCGTGCGGTTGGCAACCAGCATCGGCAGCGGGCTGGTCGGCGTGTGCTACATCCTGGATGAACCCTCGATCGGATTGCATCCGGCCGATCACGATCGCTTGATCCGCTGTCTGCGGCGGCTGCAACAAAACGGCAACACCGTCGTGGTCGTCGAACACGATGAAGCGACGATGCGGGCAGCCGATCGTGTGATCGATGTCGGTCCCGGTGCGGGAGCCCAGGGCGGCAAGATTGTTGCATCGGGAACCCCCAAACGAATTCAGGCCAACAAGCGGAGTTTGACCGGCCGCTACTTGTCGGGTGTCGACGCGGTCCCGGTTCCAGAGACGCGGCGCGCGGCCGATCGTTTTCTGAGCCTGACCGACGTCAACACGCACAACCTGAAAAACATCACGGCGCGATTTCCCCTGGGATGTCTGATCGGAATCAGTGGCGTGTCCGGCAGCGGAAAAAGTTCGTTGGTCGTCGACACGCTGCTGCCCGCGGTCGAGTATCAACTGGCCCATGGCAAACGATTGCCCACCACAGCAGGCAGCGTGGCCCAGTTCGGCAAACTGACCGGGGCGGCGGAGTTGGACAAATTGGTGCCCATCGACCAGGCTCCGATCGGGCGCAGCCCACGCTCTTGTCCGGCGACCTACAGCGGCGTGTGGGATGAGATTCGCAAGGTCTTCGCGGCGACGCGGGAGGCCAAGACACGTGGGTTCACGACCAGCCGATTCAGTTTCAATTCGGCCGCCGGACGCTGCGAACTTTGCAAGGGGCACGGCGTCGAACGGATCTCGATGAATTTTCTCAGCGACCTGTTCGTGACCTGTCCACGCTGCGGCGGAAAACGTTTCAATCGCCAGACGTTGCAAGTGCGATTCAAAGGCGCCAACGTGGCTGATGTGTTGGCGATGACGGTCGACGAGGCCGCCGCGTTTTTTGAAAACATGCCCGCGGCCCATCGCTTGCTGACTTCACTGCAAGCCGTCGGACTCGGTTACATGCACTTGGGGCAAAGCAGCACGACGCTCAGCGGCGGCGAGGCCCAACGCATCAAACTGGGAACCGAACTGGCACGCACCTCGACCGGCAACACCTTGTACGTGCTCGACGAGCCGACGACGGGATTGCACTTCGACGACGTCAAACGCCTGGTCGGCGTGCTCCAACGGTTGGTCGATTCGGGCAACACGGTCGTTGTGATCGAGCACGACTTCGACCTGTTGGCCTGCTGTGACTGGATCCTCGACCTCGGTCCCGGCGGCGGCATCCATGGCGGACGGCTGATGGCCGAGGGGACGCCGGAGCAAATCGCCGAACAGACCGACAACGCGACGGCGCGGTTTCTGAGTAAGAAGCTGCGGTAATCGGGCAAGCGGTGAGGAATGTCACAGGAAGGCAACGAAGGTGTTAGCGGAACGGCGCGAGCCGTCCGGTTGCAGCGCGAAACCACCTTGAAAGACCGGAGGGCTCGCGCCCTACCGCTAAAGATTGCTTCGCAGCGTAGCTTTTCACGGGGCCCATTGAGCGTCCTGTGTCGACAGTCATGCCTCCAAAGCGAGTTTCGTTGCCCAAATCCCTCGTGAGTGATTGCGGCGGGAAAGTGGCTACAATACAGTCGTCCAGGTTCTGTCCGGCTCTGCCGGCGCGTCCTCTTCACGTCCTTTTCAAGTGATCTCCAATGAGAAGCCTCCTTTTGGCAGCCGGTTTGGTCTGTTTGTCGATGGTCGTCATGACGGGTTGTGGTGGTCATGAAGGCGGGGTGGTTGATGTCCCCTTGAACGAGAACCCCTACCAGATCAGCGAGCAAGAACAGCGGGCGATGAACGCCAAGATCGATGAGACGTCGGGATTGTCCGAAGAAGAGATTGAAGAGCTCGAGAAAGCGAAGCAGGAAGCGTTGGAGCAAGAAGCCGCAGCGGCGGCCGGCGCGCCTGCTGAATGAACGCGACCGTCCACCACTTTTTTAGAAACGAGGAGCCGTCGATGTCGAGGCGAAACACTGCCGGGTTTACGCTGGTGGAATTATTGGTCGTGATTGCGATCATCGGAATTTTGGTGGGCCTGTTGTTGCCGGCGGTCCAGGCGGCCCGCGAAGCGGCGCGGCGGATGAGTTGCAGCAACAACTTCAAACAAATCGGGCTGGCGCTGCACAATTACCACTCCGCCTACAAGCGGCTGCCGATGCACGGTGGCGGCACCGGGATCGATTACCAGGCCGGCAACACGTTGGCGTTTTATTCTCCCCGCACGAACCAAAAGAGTCTCAGTTTTCTGGTCGGGCTGACTCCGTTCATGGAGCAGCAAGCCTTGTGGAGTCAGATTTCCAATCGACTGGCCACCGACCCGTTGGGGAACCGGATCAATCCGCCCTGGCAACCGATGGGGCCAAAGCCCCAGGGGGGCCAATACGGTTACCGGCCCTGGGTGACCGAAATCCCCACGCTGCGTTGCCCCAGCGACCCTGGTACGGGATTGCCGGCCCTGGGACGCACCAACTATGCGGCTTGCATCGGGGACAGCGCGATGTCGTCGCGGATCGGTTTGACCAACTTTTTGCATGGCGATTACCAACCCCCGTCGGTCATCCAGGCCAGCGCCGTGGCTCGCTGGCAACGTGGGATTTTCGTCACCCGCAAATTCACGCGATTCCGCGATATCCTGGACGGGCTTTCCAACACGATCTGCTGTGGCGAAATCATGACCGACCTGCTGGACCGTGACACGCGCTCGCACGGATTGTTCGATGTCAGCAACGTCGATGGATTGCAGGTCACGATGAGCGCCGACGGCGGGACGATGGCCTGCCAAGATTCCGGAGTCCTGATCGATCCGGAACGTCCTTCGTTTTGGGTTCCGACAGCGTTCCCCGCCCACAACCCCAAGAACGACGACGGCTCGGCGTATTTCGTGGCGGTCGAATTGGGCACGCGTCGCGGGTTCAGTTGGGCCAACTTCGGGCACATCCATTCCAGTGTCACCACCAACCGCGGCCCCAACACCGAATTGTGTCTGCATGGTGCCCACGAATTGACCGAAGGCAACTGGTCGATCAGCAGCCGGCACCAAGGCGGCGCCCACATTTTGATGGGGGACGGGGCGGTCGTCTTCATCTCCGACTCGATCGGGTCGGGGGATTCCCGCGCCGGACAAAACGATGGCATTCGTCCCGGCGACGCCAGCCCGTACGGCATCATCGGGGCACTCGGCACCCGTGCCAGCCGTGAGATCATCGACGAGGCCCTGAATCAGTAGGGCCGCATCTCAGCACGCAGTGGCTCTCAGCACGCGGCGTGAGCCAGTGGCGCGTGGGCGGCGTGATCCACACGCGCCGGTCGCTGACGCTTCTCGCTACGATCGGGCGGATTCCCACGGCAACGACGGCGGCGTGGGGCAGACCACCAGGTGTTCCTTGGCTTCCTCCGGGATCGGCAACGCCTTGTGCTGATTCAAATCCACGAACACCCAGCGGGTTTCCACTTTGGCCAACACGGTGCGGTCGGCTGGGCGGAAGATCACGTACTTTCGCCGCGAGGCAAAACGCTGCAGATCGTGAACCCAGGTCCGGACGATGATTTCGTCTCCGGCCAACGCCGCGCCGCGATACTGAATGGAATGTTCTCGCACCACCCATCCGAGCCCGCGTGCCAGGGCTGCTTTGGCATCCCACCCGATCGACTCGGTATGCCGGCCGGCGGCCCAGAGAGTCCATTGCAGATAACGTAAATTGTGAACGTGTTGCTGCGCGTCGATTTCGTCCTCTGCGACCGTGTGGGCGAGGTCGAAATGCCCGTCTGCCGCCGTCGCGGCGTGATCTTCGATTGATTGTGTCAAGCTTTCTGCCTATGTTCGGTCGGTTGACGACTTTTCACCTGTCCGGAAGCGTATAATCGAGTCCAGTCTAGACGCACACGCAGAACCAGATCAGTTAGGAATCCGTTCGATGATGTCAAACACGAGAGTTGCGGTTCGAGTGGTCGAGCAGCCCCAGCGCCAGACACAAAAAACCCTCTGGATCTGCTTCTGGGTCCTGGCCGCACTGGCCAGCTTCTGCCTCAACGTTTCTGCAGCGCCGCTTCCCGAAGACGGTTCCGCGGCGTCTGCTGACAAGGTTGATACCAAAGACAAGCCACAGAAGGAAGAACTTGTCGCCACCTTTGCCGGCGGATGCTTCTGGTGCACCGAAGCGGTGTTCGAACGGATGATCGGCGTCAACGACGTGATCAGCGGCTACATCGGTGGCACGGTTCCCAACCCGACGTACGAGCAAGTGTGCGGCAAGAAAACGGGACACGCCGAAGCGGTCGAGATTTATTACGACCCCTCTCAAGTCACGTTCGAAGAATTGCTGGAAGTCTTCTTCAAGACACACGATCCGACGACGCTCAATCGGCAGGGACCCGACGAAGGTCCGCAGTACCGCAGCAGCGTGTTCTTTCACAACGAACAGCAAAAAGAAGCCACGGAAGCGTACATCAAGAAATTGAACGAATCGGGCGAATTTGATCGCCAGATCGTCACCCTGCTCGAAAAGGCCACGACGTTCTATCCGGCCGAAGAAGTTCACCAAGACTTCTATCGAAAGAACCCCAATTACGGCTATTGCCAAGCCATCGTCCGAGACAAGGTGCGGAAGTTCAATCGGAACTTCGGCGACAAAATCAAAAAGTAACCAACGGGCCAAGATCGTTTCACGAAACGCCCAAGGCGGATCGGTCCCATGCATCGAACCGGTATTCTGGTCACCACCGCGCTGCTCGTTTTTGGGATCGACCAGTTCGCGTCGGCCCAGTCGACGATCCAATTGCCATCGTTCTCGCGATTCACGTATTCCGGCAGCGTGCTCGTGCCGACCGGTGGTTCCACCTCCTTGGGCGGCGTCTCGCGATCGGCGAGCGGGCGATCCTCGCGTCGAGGCGGCGGGCGCGGCATCGGAGCGGGAGTGGGTCACGCCGGGGCCAGTGCCCACGTCACCATCATTGATCACGACGCAATCGATCGCCAGCTTCGTGGGTTGCCGCCCAAGTCCGGCGCCGCGTCGCGTCTTCCCGTCCGTTCGGCAAAGTTAGGTGCCACGAAAGCGGATCCCGATGCCGAAGGCAAAGCGTTGGTCCGTTTCGCTCGCAAACAGTTTCTCGCCGGCAACCGCACTTCCGCGTTTGACGCGTACCGACTGGCGATCGAAACACTCTCACCAAGGCTCTCGGACTTGGCGGCGGCTGAATTCCGTCGTGTCTTCCCGGCCGAGCAGCGTCCCGTCACCATCCATCCCGGCCGGTTCGCCGGTGCGGATGGCTAGACTTCCGCCGCAGCTTGATTTTCGGGTAGTGGACGAGGCGACGAGTCCTCTGCTTGATTTTCGGGTAGTGGACGAGGCGACGAGTCCTCTGCAGTCGGCCTATTGGCAAGGACTCGTCGCCTCGTCCACTACCGCCAACCCGACACGCAAGGTGACAAGGAGTACGAGTCCATCGGTGGGTCTTCGTTCGCAATCCGATCGCGCCACTGCCAACGCAGATCCGTTTGAGATTAAACTACGCGGCTACCCTTCCTAGCTTTTTAAAGATCGACATGACCAACCGACGTTCATTTATTTGGGCCGCCACCGCCGCCACCGCCGCCACGGCTTCGGCGGCAACGTTTCCCAGCCTTTCCGCACGACTCGCGGCTGCAGAACCGAGCACCCCCGAGCTGCCCGTCCGTTTCTCGCTCAATACCAGCACGATTCGCGGTCAAAACCTGAGCATCGAAAAACAGGTCGATGTCACTGCCGCGGCCGGTTACGACGGGATCGAACCGTGGATGCGTGACATCGAAACCTTCCTTGCCGAAGGCGGCAAACTCGGTGACTTGCGCAAACGCATCGAGGACGCCGGGTTGTTTGTCGCCAGCGCGATCGGGTTTGCCAATTGGATTTCAGACGATGACCAGCAGCGGCGGGCGGGACTGGAAGCGGCCCGTCACGATATGGAACTGGTCGCGGGACTGGGAGGCAAGCTGATCGCGGCGCCGCCGATCGGGGCGCATCGAGGCGGCAGCGTCTCGCCGCCGTTGGAACTGGTTGCCGAGCGTTATCGCGCGCTGTGCGAAATCGGAGCCTCGGTGGGCGTTCAACCCCAATTGGAATTGTGGGGATTTTCGCCCACGCTCAGCAAACTGGGTGAATTGGCGTACGTGGCCACCGCGGCGGCTCATCCCGCCGCCTGCGTCTTGCCGGACTTCTATCACATCTACAAGGGCGGCAACGACTTTGCCGGCCTGTCCATGATCGAAGCCTCCAAAATGCTGTGCTTTCACATCAACGATTACCCGGCTGATCCGCCGCAGGACAAAATCGCCGACAAGGACCGCGTGTTTCCCGGCGACGGCGTTTGCCCGTTGCCCACGATCATCCGCGGTTTGATTGACAACGGATTCACGGGAACGTTTTCACTGGAATTGTTCAACCCCGAGTACTGGAAACGTGACGCGCTGGCCGTTGCGCGCGAAGGCTTGGAAAAATCAAAAGCCGTCGTCCAGCAAGCCCTGTCCCTGTCGGTCGGATGAGCGAAGAAGCCCCAGCAACGTCGCCGCGACGCGTGCCGGTTCAGTTTTCACTGACCTGGTTGTTGACGGTGCTGCTGGTGGTCGCGCTGGCGTCGGGTTACGCGGTGACTGCATTGCGGTTGCGATCGGCCGAAACCGAATTGATGCGGCTGCGTGAGGAAACGGGCTATCTGCCGCCCTCGGATCAGGACGAAATCGCCGCGGTGCGACTGAACAGTGACCAGCCGATGACCTATCGGCTGCGGGTCCGCGTGCCCGCCTCACCGCGGTATCGGATCGCGTACAGCTCACTCTGGCCGGAATCCGCTGCCGCACCCCACTGGTTTGGCGCGGTCGCCGTGCCGCCCGGGGAGTCGGTCGTGACGGTGCGAATTCTGAGAGATCCACGCGATGATCGCTGGAAAATCACGACACTTCGTCGCGGTGCCGATGGGACCCGCCGGATGGCGACCGTGCTGCCGGAAAAGCACGTCGAGATCTTTCGCGGGTCCCACGATTGGCTCCGCTCCGGCGTGACCCGACAGTGCTCGACCCGGCCGATCGGCCAGTCGTTGCGACTGTTGGATGAACGGGTCTTGGTTGGCGAAGGGGCGATGATGCTGTACGGTGACGGGCCGCCGAGCGGTGAGATGGTGGGCGTGTTCGCCGAACTGCAACCCGACACCGGCGCCATCTAGTGGGATAGGCTTCCCGCCCGTCATCGTTCAAATTATCCCCGCAAGACGCTTTCGATTCCTTTTTCCCCCATTGCTGCTGCCGTTCCATGCCGCGTGATTTTCTAAAAGGTGCCAAAGACGAGTACGATGTCGTGGTGATCGGCAGCGGGTTGGCCGGGCTGACCAGTGCCAACATTCTCGGTCGCGCCGGCCACCGTGTGCTGTTGTTGGAACAGCACTACAAACTCGGCGGGTTGGCGACCTGGTTTCTGCGGCCCGGAAGCCACACCTTCGACATCTCGTTGCATGGGTTTCCTCACGGGATGATCAAATCGTGTCGCCGATATTGGAACCGTGGCATCTCCGACCGAATCGTCCAGCTCAAAAACATTCGCTTCGACAACCCCCAGTTCTCGCTCACCACGACGTTCGATCGCGAAGATTTTTCGCGGTTGTTGGTCGAGCGGTTCGGTCAGAATCCCGAGACGGTCAAGTCGTTTTTTGATACCGCGCGGGGCATGAATTTCTACGACGACCAAACCACCACGACCGGAGAACTCTTTGAGCGGTTCTTTCCCGGACGCAACGACATCGTTCGTTTGTTGATGGAACCGATCACCTACGCCAACGGGTCCACACTGGAAGACCCCGCGATCACGTACGGCATCGTTTTCAGCAACTTCATGAGCAAGGGCGTTTATATCTATGAAGGGGGAACCGACGACCTGATCAAGCGGATGAAAAAGGAATTGGAATCCAACGGGGTCGACATCTGCATCAATTGTCCGGTCGATCAGATCATTACCAAAGGCGGTCGGGTCAGTGCGGTCCGGGTCGGCGATCGAACCATTCGCTGTCGTGCCGTCGTCAGCAATGCGAACCTGCGGACCACGATCCTGAAGATGATCGGCAAAGAAAAACTGGATGCCGACTACGTCCAACGGACCAACGCCGTCCGGCTGAACAACAGCAGCACGCAAGTCTACATGGCGCTCAAAGAGGGCGAAACGATCGACGAAAGCAGCGGTGACCTGTTCTTCACCAGCACGGCGGAGACGTTCAATACCGAGTCCTTGCTCAGCCGAGACATCACCAGTCGGACCTTCAGCTTTTATTATCCTCGGACACGGCCCTGGAAAACGAAGGAACGCTACGCGATCGTCAGCAGCACCAACGCCAACTGGTCGGACTGGAACGATCTGAACGAAGAGGATTACGAAGCGAGCAAGCAAGATCTGGTGGAGACCACGATCGATGCGCTGGAGCGTTACATCCCCGGGGTGCGTGACAAGATCGACCATGCCGAAGCCGCCACGCCGCGTACCTTCCAGCACTACACGCTCCACGAACGGGGCGCCAGTTTCGGTACCAAATTCGAAGGCCTGGGGGTCAGCCGAGACCTGCCCAACCAAGTCGGAGGCATGTACCACGCCGGTAGCGTCGGGATCATCATGAGCGGTTGGCTCGGGGCGATCAATTACGGCGTCATCGTCAGTAACGAAGTCGACCAGTTGTTGACCAGCGAATCCTCGCCGGTGTGAGCCTGGGTGCTGCGGCGATCGGCAGATGTTTGATCGGCGTCCATCGGGAGCGTGCAAGTGAATCAATCCAGCGGCTGGAGTTAGCGGAACGGCGCGAGCCAGTCCAGAATCGTCGCAATCTCAACCAACTGTCGTCAAATCGATCTTCCAGCCATACGGCGCGAAGGCTTCGCGCTGGCCGCTAAAAACGTCGCGCCCTCTGACAAATCGAGCTGCAGTGGCCGGGTGATCGACTGAGCGACTGAATCTCGCCGGAATATCAACTTCGCAACGTCGTGCTACCGCGGACGGTACACGGATTGCAGTGGAAAGCGGTGCGAAGGTGTTCGACGAATCACTCACAGCCAACCTACACGATGATCCACTTCCCAAGGTCTCTCTTTTTCTCCTGCCTGCACACCGTCGTTGCGGTTCTGTTGGCCAGTCCGCTGCTTGCTCAAGCTCCCCCGTTCCAACCCCAGGAAGTCGGACAGCCGAGTGCGGGATCGATCAACGCATCTCCCGAAGTGCTCAATGCCGACTTGCAGGCGATCGATCCGGCGCAGGGCGATCTGGTGGTCGATGAATCCGGCGTGGAATACCTGACACACGGACCGTTGCACGAGTCGTACGCTGAACCTTACGCGGCCGATCCGAAGCCCGCCCCGGTGGTCCCCAAAGAACCTCCGCCGCCGGTCAAGGAACTGCCGCCGACGCTTCGGCCGGACAGTGAGAAATCGACGTGGATCCCGGGATATTGGGATTGGGATGAAGAGCTTGGTGACTACCTGTGGATCAGCGGTGTGTGGCGAGAAGTCCCGCCGCAACGTCGCTGGGTGCCCGGTTACTGGGAGCCGGCCGAGGACGGCTATCGTCGCGTCGCAGGCTTTTGGGCGAATGAACAAGCGGCAACGGTCGACTACCTGCCGCCGCCGCCGGAGTCACTCGAGCAAGGTCCGGCCTCGCCGGCGCCGGGGGACAATTATTTCTATGTGCCTGGAAACTGGACCTATCAAACAAGCCAGTACCAGTGGACGCCGGGCTTCTGGGCCAGATCCCAGCCCAACTGGGTCTGGATTCCGAACCAATACGTCTGGACCCCGCGGGGCTGCATCTTCCGAACCGGGTATTGGGACTATCGTCTCCAGCGGCGCGGCGTGTTGTTCACTCCGGTGTATTATCGGTCGCCGATTTATCTGCGCGCCAACTACTGGTATCGGCCGCGTTACGTCATCAACAGCGGTCTTGGTCTGTTGGCGAATCTGTTCGTCAATCCGCGGTACGGTCGCTATTACTTTGGCGACTACTACGGAGTGGGATATGGAACGAGTTACTATCCCTGGATCAGCTACTACCAGCGGCCACGGCTGTACGATCCGTTGTACTCGTACTACGGGATCCGGTCGCTGCACGATCGAGAGTATTCGCTCGATCGCATCGCACGACAACATCAACAGATCCGCGAGCATCAAGAACTCAGGCCGCCGCGAACGTATGCGGGACCGCCCGCTCACGCGGGACCGCGTGGAGCAGGTTCGGCGACGGGCAGGGGGAATCGCGAGCGGGTCGAGACGGCAAACTTGGCCAATTCGCTGGAAGACTATGCCCGGCGGAACTCCGATGACATTCGATTTCGTCGCATCAGCGATACCCAAGCCTCGTCGTTGGGACGTTTTGCGGAGCAGTCCCAGGAAAAAACACGGAGTGCCCGGCGAGACTTCGAAAAGTTGCCGCCAGCAAAGAAGATCGCGAGCGATGCGTCAGCGGTCGGCCGATCCACCACACCACGGGGACCTTCACGCGTTTCCAGTTTTCGTCTGCCAGGCGACGAGTCGCCCCAGCGCGGCGTGCCATCGTCGATTCGTGGGCGAGACGTGTTGAACAACGACATCAGAGGCAATGACATCAGGGGAGGCGGCAGAGTGAATCGGGCGCCGACGTCTGACAAAATATCGCCCCCGGTTCGCCAATTCGGATCACCGCGTGGCAACGAGTCGACGCCGCCGTCCGGTTTCGGCAGGTCCAGCAACCGCGAGGTGCCGAACCTCCGCTCGATTCCGGATCTCAGGTCCTCGCCGCCGGGGCGTTCGATCCCGCAAGGCCGATCGTACACACCCCGGCAATCGTCTTCACCCACGCTCAATCGCGGCGACTTTGGCAACCGCAGCGGGCTCAAGGCTTCCGGCGGCCGTGGGAACGATGGCGGACTCAAAGCATCCGGCGGCGGATTCGGCGGGCTCAAGGCTTCCGGTGGCGGTGGCGGTGGCCGAGGCAGCGGCGGTCGCGGCAACGGCGGTGGGTCTGGGGGCGGAGGATCCAAAGGAAAAGGTCGGGGCAAATAAGACGTGTAGGATCGATCAGCCGCGGCATCACACGCCGCGGTCAGGGATGTAGGCAAGATGACCTATCAGCAGCAGTACCGTCACAGCATCGAACAGCCTGAAGCGTTTTGGCGCGAGCAGGCGGGTCAGATTGCTTGGTATCGCCAGCCCGACCAGATTCTGTCTCAAGACGAGCAGGGGTTTTTCCGCTGGTTCCCCGACGGCCAACTGAACACCGCCTACCTGGCGTTGGATTGGCAAATTGAACAGGGACGCGGCGATCAGCCGGCGTTGATTTATGATTCTCCGGTGACGGGCACGAGGCGGACCGACACGTATCGAGAACTGCTCGATCAGGTGGCCCGGTTCGCCGGCGTGTTGCGTCGACTGGGCGTCGGTCAAGGCGACGCCGTGATCATCTACATGCCGATGATTCCACAAACGATCGTGGCCATGCTGGCGTGCGCCCGCTTGGGCGCCATCCACTCGGTGGTGTTCGGAGGGTTTGCACCGCACGAATTGGCGGTCCGGATCGACGATTTGCAACCCAAGGTGATCCTGGCGGCCAGCGCGGGGAAAGAGCGTGATCGCGTGATTGACTATGGGACGATCATCAACGCCGCGTTGGCCGAAGCGGTCCACGCGCCGTCCCACTGCGTGATGTATCAGCGCGAGGTTCATCGTGTTGATTTGCAGCCCGGGCGCGACTGGGATTGGGACGAATTGGCCGCGACTGCTGAACCGGCCGACTGTGTTCCCGTCCTCGCCACCGATCCGCTCTACGTGCTCTATACCTCCGGCACGACCGGACGTCCGAAAGGGATCGTCCGTGACCACGGTGGCCATGCCGTCGCGATGAAGTTCAGCATGCAGAACGTCTATGGCGTTGAACCGGGCGAAGTCTTTTGGGCCGCGTCGGATGTCGGTTGGGTGGTGGGGCATTCGTGTATCGTTTACGGGCCACTGATACAGGGTTGCACCACGGTGCTGTATGAAGGCAAACCGGTTCGCACTCCCGATGCCGGGGCCTTTTGGCGTGTCGTCGCGGAACACCAAGTGCGATCCATGTTTGCCGCGCCGACGGCAATCCGCGCGATCAAACGCGACGATCCGGACGGGCTGCGGGCGCGCGATTATGACACAGGTTGTCTCCGTTATTTGTTCCTTGCCGGTGAGCGGTGTGACATCGCCACGCTTCAGTGGGCCGAACGCGTGCTCGGCGTCCCGGTGATCGACCACTGGTGGCAAACCGAATCCGGTTGGCCAATGATATCCAACATGGCGGGCCAGGAATTGCTGCCGCTGCGTCCCGGCTCGGCCACCAAGCCGGTTTGCGGCTATGACATTCGGATCCTGGATCGAGAGGGGCGAGAGTTGCCGCCCAACAAAGAAGGCGCGGTGGTGGTCCGGTTGCCGTTGCCACCGGGGTGTCTGCCGAATTTGTGGCACAACACCGAACGATTCAGGAACGCCTATCTGACCGAGCACCCCGGTTATTATTCCTCGGGCGACGGAGGCTATCGCGACGAGGACGGATATTTCTATATCACCGGCCGGATGGATGACGTGATCAACGTTGCCGGCCACCGTCTTTCCACCGCAACGATGGAAGAGGCACTGGCGTCGCATCCGGCGGTGGCCGAATGTGCGGTGATCGGCGTGGAAGACGCGCTCAAAGGCCAGGTGCCGGTGGGGTTTGCGGTGCTTAAATCCAATGTGACGCTGGATCCGGAGGTCTTGGAAGCGGAACTGATCCAGCGAGTGCGCGATCAGGTGGGGCCGGTCGCGGCGCTCAAACACGTGATCCTGGCCGACAGGTTACCCAAGACGCGTTCGGGAAAGATCTTGCGGAGAACGATGCGTTTGATGTCCGAAGGCAAAACGTGGCAACTGCCCTCCACGATTGAAGATCCCAGCGTGCTCGATGAGTTGTTATCGCTGCTTGACAGTAAGGGGGTGTCTGCGACCAACGCAACCTAGTCGATCGCTAGACGTCATGATGACTTCGCCACCTGCATCCCAAGTTGGCTGCGGTGAGGCGTCTGTCGAAGTGATCGATTCGAAATGACATTGATTCAAACAGCCATTGACGTGATGATGCTGTGAATTCATACGCCTGTGCGGATAACTCCACTGTGCCTTTTCCTGAACTATTTTCACATACCCGAGTGCTCTCGATCGTCGGAGACATTCTGACGATCCACGCCAGTGGCGTCGCGCTCGGCGAACTCGCGTGGGTCAAGAACAGCGACGGGACGACGTCGTTGGCTCAAGTCACCGAGATTGATCACGAACGTGTTTCGCTGCAAGTGTTCGCCGGCGGCAAGGGGCTGCGTTCGGACGCGCGGGTCAGTTTTCTGGGTCACGCCGCCCAAGTGCTCTTCTGTGATGACATCTTGGGCCGCATTTTCAACGGCGTCGGCCAGCCCGTCGACGGCGGTCCGGAATTGCTCGGACAACGGCGTGTCGACGTCGGCGGGCCTTCGGTCAATCCCGTGATGCGGGTCGTGCCGTCGAAGATGATCGAGACCAAGGTCCCCATGATCGACGTCTTCAACTGTTTGGTGGAAAGTCAAAAGATCCCGATCTTTTCGATCGCCGGCGAGCCGTACAACGAACTGCTGGCTCGGATCGCGATCCAAGCCGACGCCGACGTGGTCGTGTTTTGCGGACTGGGGCTGATCTTTGATGAGTTCCACTTCTTTCGCGACACCTTCGAAAACGAAGGCGTGTTCCCCCGCACGGTGATGTTCGCCAATCGGGCATCGGATCCGATCGTCGAACGGTTGTTGGCCCCCGACTTGGCGTTGAAAGTCGCCGAGCGGTTTGCCGTCGAACAAAACAAACGCGTGCTCGTGCTGATGACCGACATGACCGCATTCGCCGACGCGCTGAAAGAGATCGGCGTGGCGATGGAACGCATCCCGTCCAATCGCGGCTACATGGGCGACTTGTACAGCCAGTTGGCGTTGCGCTACGAGCGGGCGTGTGATTATCGCGGTGCCGGTTCGGTCACGCTGCTGGCCGTGACCACTATGCCCGGCAACGACGTGACCCATCCCGTGCCCGACAACACCGGCTACATCACCGAAGGACAGTTTTATTTGCACGATGGGATGATCGACCCCTTCGGTTCGCTCTCGCGGTTGAAACAACAAGTGATCGGTAAAGTCACTCGCGAGGATCATTCGGCGGTGATGAACACCATGATCCGCTTGTACTCCGGAGCCCGTCAAGCCGAACAGAAACAACAGATGGCGTTCGAACTGTCGGCGATGGATCACAAACTGTTGAAATTCGGCGAGCTGTTCACGCAGCGATTCATGCGTTTCGACGTCGCCGTGCCGCTGGAACAAGCATTGGACCTGGGATGGCAAACGATGGCGGAATGTTTTGAGCCACAAGAGCTGTTGGTTCGCGAAAAGTTGTTGAACAAGTATTACCCAGCATCATGACACTTGCGCTGAACAAAACGACGCTGAAGCGGCAACGCGATCAAGCCAAACTGTATCGCCGGTTCTTGCCTTCGTTGGAACTGAAGCGTCAGCAGTTGCAAGCCGCGTGGCGACAGTCGAAACAGGAACTGGAGGAGATCGCGGCCGAAGTCCACCGCGTCGGTGAGGAGTTGCAATCGCTGTACCCGCTGATCGGCGGTTCCACGATCGACATCACCGAGATGGCCCAGTGGGTGCGAGTGGCCGAGGTTGAAATCAAAACGGAAAACGTCGTCGGTACCGCCATCCCCAAGTTCGGCCGACTGCGTTTGGAAGTCGATCCCTATTCGCGTCTGGCGATTCCGTTCTGGGTCGATTCCCTCGTCGAAGCACTCAAGCAGATGGTGGGATTGCGGGTGCGAATGAGGATTGCGGAAAAGCGAACCGACGCATTGGGCGCGGCGCTGCGCCGCGTGACGCAACGGGTGAATCTGTTCGACAAGGTGTTGATTCCTAAAGCGGAGGAGAATATTCGCCGAATCGTGATCTTCCTGTCCGACCAAGAACGCGCGGCCGTCGTGCGATCAAAAATTGCCAAGTCACGTTAGGCGGAAGATCAAGAGATGGCCATTGTTCCGCTGCAACGAGTGACTTTGATCGGTGATTTGAAAGATCGCGATCAGGTTTTGTTGGAACTGCAACGATTGGGCTGTGTCCATCTGGTGGATCTGGTCAACGATGGCAGCAAGCCGCAGGGGACGGCGATCGGCGCCGATGACTTGAAAGCGGCGATCGCCTCTCTGGACAGTTGCCCCGAAAAACGTCCTCCGCCGTCACGGTCCACGCGGCGCGGTTCGACAAAGACCGTCTCGGATCCTGGTGACGTCACGCGAATCGCCGCAGAAGTCTTACGGATCGAATCTGAATCGCGGGAACTGGCCGACGAACAGGAGGAGGTTGCCGAAAAGATCGAACAAATCCGTCCGTGGGGCGACTTCCGTTTGCCGGCGACCGACGAATTGCGAGGACAACAATTCTTCTTTTACCGGCTGTTGCATCGCGAGGTCCGCCAGGTGCCGGCTAGCGTCAGAGCGGACTGCTGTGTCAGTGTGGTCAACACCGACTCAGAACACGAATACTGGGTGATCATCGCGAAACACCCGCCCGCCGACATGCCCTGCGATCCGGAGGAGTTGGATCCGCGTCCGTTGTCGCAGCTGCAGTCGCGACTGGCGGAGATCGGCGAACAACGCGAACGGCTGCAAGTGCAGCGCATCGCGCTGACCCGTTGGCTGGATCGTTTGCGGCGAGCGCTTGCGGTGACCGAAGACGAAACGGCGCGGTTGAACGCGAAGCAGCGTTCGTTGGTCGATGGTCCGGTGTTTGCACTGCAAGGCTGGGCGCCACGCAGCAAACTGGCGGCGCTGGAAACCTTTGCTCGGGAAAACACGTTGGCGTTGCATCAACGGGCTCCCGAAATGGACGAATTGCCACCGACGTTGCTCAGCAACCCGCGTCCGATCGCCGGTGCCGAGGGTGCCGTCACGTTCTTCATGACCCCCGGCTATCGCTCCTGGGATCCGACCTGGGTGATGTTTTTTTCCTTTGCCGCGTTCTTCGCCATGATCCTGGCCGACGCCGGTTACGGAGTCGTGCTCGGTTGCATTGTGGCACTGTCCGCGCGGCGGCTCGGCCGAACCGCCGCGGGACGTCAGTTCCGGCAACTGGCGGTGTTCATGGTCGTGGTGACCATTGTCTATGGGCTGATGATCGGAAGCTTTTTCGGCGTCGCGCCGGCACCGGGGAGTTGGTTGGACCGACTGGTGATCAAGAGCGGTGACAATTCGATCATGCAGGATCGCGAGGCGATGATGTTGATTTCGGCCACGATCGGAGTTTTTCATCTGGTGCTGGCCAACGCGGTGGTCGCCTGGCGCTGGCTGGGCAGCGGTCATGCGTTGTCCTCGGTCGGCTGGGTGGTCGCTTTGATCGGCGGGTGGTTGTTGACTTTGACCATGCTGCCCAAGCCTGACGTGATGGCGCTGTTGGCGGATAATCTTGGCGGAGACTCCGCCACGTGGTCGGAAACGGTTGCCGCCGGTGGCTGGTGGATGTTGGGTGTCGGGTTGCTGCTCGTGTTTTGCTTTTCCAGCACGCGTCCCGTCTTTTCAACGCGTCCACGCGACCTGCTGGCGCGCTGTCTCGATGGCGCGTTGGGGCTGACCGGTGTGACCAAGGCGTTCGGGGACGCGCTCAGTTACCTGCGACTGTTCGCATTGGGGTTGGCCAGTGCTCAATTGGCGCTGTTGTTCAACGAGATGGCGTCCGATGCGTCGCAGGTGCCCGGCGTGGGGATCTTGTTGGGTTTGTTGGTCTTTCTGTTGGGCCATACCCTGAACTTCGTCCTGGCAGTGGTCGGAGGCGTCGTCCACGGGCTGCGATTGACCTGTATTGAATTCTTTAGCTGGTCCCTGACTGACGAGGGGCAACCGTTCCAAGCCTTTGAAATGAGAGCGAACAAGTGATGGACGAACCGATGGTGGAAATGTTGGGCAGGATCGGGATCTATGCCCCGCTGTTCTTGGGGGCGATCGGCAGCATCTTGGGCTGCGCCGCCGGTGGTCAAGCCGCCTGCGGGGCGATGTTGGATGTGGAAGGCGGCTACGGGCGACTGATCGGTGTATCCGCGCTGCCGTCCTCGCAAACCATTTATGGGATTGTCGTGATGCTGTCGATGAACGGCAGTTTCCAGATCCAAGCGGCGCCGGGAATGTTCGCGATCGGCACGCTGTGCGGATTGGCGTTGTTGTTCAGCGGCTGGTTCCAAGGCAAGTGCTGTGCGTCGGCGATTCACGCGACTAAGAGTAAACCCGAAGTGTTTGGATTGTCGGTGGCACCCGCGGCGATCGTCGAAGGTTTCGCCGTGTTCGCCTTTGTGTTTGCCTTGATCCTCGCGGGCGGATTGCCCTCAGCGGCTGGAGGTTCCTGATTCCATGTCAACTTCATCCCCCGTCGACAAGGCGGCCCAACCCCAGCCAGACGCCAAAGCGGACGCCAATGTGGGCGTTCAAGAACTGATCGACCGGCTTAAGTCCGAAGGCGTTCAGGAAGGCCAGCAGCAGGCCGAGGCCTTGTTGGCCGAAGCCAAGAAGCAGGCCGCCAAGTTGATCGACGCGGCTCGTGCCGAAGCCGCCACGATCGCAAGCGAAGCTCAGCTGCAAGCCGAACGGACGCAGACCAATGGCAAGCGGGCGCTCGAATTGGCCAGCCGCGATGCCAGTTTGCACCTCAAGGAACAACTGCAACACGAATTCCGCGGCTGGGTCGGCGGATTGGTGCGCGAGCAATTCGAAGACGCCGAATTTGTCGCGGAGCTGATTCGAGAAATGGCCACCCAAGCGATCGCGACGCTCGGTGCCGGGCCTGCCGGCGCCCAGTCGGATCAAACGGCCAAGCTAAAACTCTTGGTCTCCCCGGACGGCGCAAAGTCGATCGAAGCGTTCGTCAAAGGCCAAGCCGCGGACATGTTGCGGCAGGGCGTTCATTTGCAAGCCGATCGATCGTTGACGCACGGATTTCGCATCCAGATCGTCGACGACGACATCGAGATCAACTTCAGCGACGAGGCGGTCACCGCTGCGCTGATGCGTTTCTTGGCACCCAAGTTTCGCCAACGGATCAGTTCCCTCGCCAACGATGCCTGATTTGACATGCAGTCCTACTACACGCTGATGGCATCGCTGCCGCAGTTGCCACGCGAGTTTGATGACGGGCCGATCCCGATCTCCGCAGCCACGTTGCGGCACAGGGTTTCCATGCTCGACCACCACGACCGGCAAACCGTCCAGCAAGTTTCTGACTTCTTTCGTTGGGACCGTCAGCCACGCGACCGCAGCGATGCCGAAATCCGCGCCACGCACCGTCGCCTGGTCGCGGAGATCCGGCACCCGTTGGTCGCCCAGTTGGTTCACCATCGATTTGAGATGCGGATGCTGGTCGCGGCGCTGCGATGCCAACGCAGCGGGTTGCCTCCGCCCGAGTTTCCCGAATTGCCCTTGGCCGTCTGGATCCAACGGCATTGGGATGAACCCTGTTTTCGGCTCAACGACCGTTTCCGTTGGTTGCCACGGTTCTGCCAGGCGATCGAAGACCATCAACCGCGACGGGCCCAGTGGCACCTGTTCACAGAACTGTGGAATCACTGGAGTCGATGGAACGATCAGTACACGTTTTCTTTCGAGTCGGTCGTGTTGTACCTGGCGCGATGGGAGATCCTGCATCGTTGGGCAAGCCAAAATGAACAATGTGGCAGACAACGGTTCCACGACTTGGTCGATGACATCCTGCAAACCGGTGGGGTGAATTGCTGATGTGCTACTCCAGTTGGATGGGTGACCCGAATGACGCCGACTCATGCACAGGCCGATTGGGGCGAGGCCAGACGCAAGCCGGCTGCTTACGCCACGGATTTTTTTCTCTTCGTCGATACCTGGGAATTCAATGAACGCTACCGCCAACGATCAAGACTCTGCCACCGCCAAGGTCTTGGGGGTCAACGGGAACATCGTTCGTATCGAAGTGTCCGGCGGACGGATCATGAAGAACGAGGTCGCTTACGTGTGCGTGGGTGAAGAACGCTTGAAGGCCGAAGTCCTGCGGGTTAACGGCGACCAAGCCGAATTGCAAGTTTTCGAAGAAACCGACGGCGTGCGTTTCGGTGACAAAGTCGAGCTGTCCGGTGAAATGTTGTCGGTGTCACTCGGCCCGGGGCTGCTGGGGACGATCTATGACGGGTTGCAGAACCCGCTCAGCGAGTTGGCCCAGTTGGACGGGTTCTTTCTCAAACGCGGTCGTGACGTCGCCGCGCTCGACCCGGCCAGACGGTGGGACTTCACCCCGGTGTGTCAGGTCGGTGATCAGGTCGTCGCCGGTCAGGTGCTGGGGACCATTCCTGAGAAGAACATCGTTCACAAGGTGATGGTTCCCTTTGATGCAAGCGGCACGATGACGGTCCAGGCGATCGCCGAGGGCCGCTGGCGGACCGACGCAACGGTGGCCACGTTGACGGATTCTAAGGGCCGCCAGATGCGGATCCCGCTGGTGCAAACGTGGCCCGTTCGTCGACCGATCTCGGCGCTGATGCAGCAACAGCGGCTGATCGAGCGAGAGTTCCCGTCGCAACCGCTGATCACCACCACGCGAATCATCGACACGTTCTTTCCGATCGCCCGCGGCGGGACCGCCTGCATCCCCGGCCCGTTCGGGGCGGGCAAAACCGTGATGCAGGGATTGATCGCGCGTTACAGCACCGTCGATGTGGTGATCGTGGTGGCCTGTGGCGAGCGGGCGGGCGAAGTCGTTGAAACGATTCATGACTTTGCCGAAATGCCCGATCCGCGGACCGGTGGAAAGCTGATGGATCGCACGATCATCATCTGCAACACCTCGTCGATGCCGGTCGCTGCCCGCGAAGCATCCATCTACACCGGCATCACGCTGGGCGAATACTATCGGCAAATGGGCCTGGACGTGTTGCTGCTTGCCGATTCGACATCGCGTTGGGCCCAGGCGATGCGGGAAACCAGCGGACGGCTGGAAGAGATCCCCGGCGAAGAGGCGTTTCCGGCTTATTTGGACAGTGCGATCAAGGAACTGTATGAGCGCGCCGGTGTGTTGCGGATGGCGGACGGCACGACCGGCAGTTTGACCCTGATCGGATCGGTTTCACCCGCCGGCGGCAACTTTGAAGAACCGGTCACCCAGTCGACACTGGGGACGGTCAAATGCTTTTTGGGACTGTCGTATGACCGTGCGTACAAGCGTTTTTATCCCGCCATCGATCCGCTGATTTCGTGGTCTCGCTATCGCGATCAGCTCGAATCATTCTTCAAATCCGAAGTCGATCCGCATTGGACCGCCGGCGTTTCGGCGATGCACCAGTTGTTGCGAGACGGCGAAAGTATCGACCAGATGATGCAGGTCACCGGCGAAGAAGGCATCTCGATCGAAGACTACGTGACGTACCAAAAAGCGATGTTCCTGGATATGGTGTACTTGCAACAAGACGCCTTTGATCCGGTCGACGTCTCGGTGCCGCTGGAACGACAAAAGGAAACGTTCCTGCTCTGCCAGAAGCTGATCAACGACGAGTATGCGTTCGAAGACAAAGAGCAAGCTCGAGTGTTCTTCACCGAGCTGATCGGGCTGTTCAAAAACCTCAACACCGCCAAAAGTGACTCCGACGATTTCAAGCGGTTCCGCAACCGGATCTCAGAGCTCCAGGCCACCGCATTGGTCGTCGATGCCGGCTGACATCTGACTTTGAAAGCCTAGTCACCCGATCGGGAAATGAGGAGCCTGTCGAGCTGCACTCTCATCCACGCCCTTCAACACGATCGGTGAGCCGCTGGCCGTGAGGCCACGGGTAAAGTCCGACGCGCCCGGCCGCTGACGCGTCGCGGCTCACTCGATCAACGAGCCGCTTGCGAGTTACGCTACACCGAAATTAAGTTTGGCCGGAGCCCTAGTATTCCTTGTCACCTTGCGTTTCGGGTAGGCGGTAGAGGACGAGGCGACGGGGCCTTGCCAATAGGCCGACCGCAGAGGACTCGTCGCCTCGTCCACTACCCGAAAATTTAGCTGACACGGAATACTAGTGCCGGATGCGTTCTCCGCCGGTGTAGCGGTCTTCGTTCTTCCAGCCGAACCACCAGTAACGGTGGACCTTCAAGGTGTCGTAGCCGCTGCCTCCATTGAGGTAATCGCTGGACCAGTCTCGGCCTCCGAGCAGACGCCCGCCGTCCAGATAGTCGTTTCCGCTATCACCGTAGAGCGAATCTTTTCCCATCCCGCCATCGAGGTGATCGTTGCCGGACCCGCCCCGCATGTAGTCGCGGCCCAGGTCGCCATAGATTTTGTCATGTCCCGAGCCACCGTACATCTTGTCGTTTCCCCATCCGCCGTGGATGTAATCGTTGCCGGATCCGCCGGACATGTAATCGTTGCCTAAGCTTCCGAGGATGCGATCGTGCCCTCGGTCGCCGTACAGGCGATCGTGTCCCCATCCGCCATCGACGAGGTCGTTGTGGTCACCGCCACGCAACGTGTCGTTGCCGAGGTCGCCGTAGATTTTGTCGTGTCCGGCATCGCCGTAGAGCGTGTCATGTCCCCATCCTCCGTGGACGTAGTCGTTGCCGCTTCCGCCGTGAATACGATCATTGCCGAGGTCGCCGCTGAGGTGATCATTTCCGGAGTCACCATAGATCACGTCGTTGCCCCAGCCGCCGTCGACGTTGTCATTGCCACTGCCGCCACGCGCGGTGTCGTTTCCTCGTCCGCCACGGACGTGATCCGATCCCGAGCCACCGTCCAAGTAATCGTCACCCAGGTCGGCGTACAGTTTGTCATTGCCGGAGCCTCCAAAGAGTCGGTCGTTGCCGCCGGTCAGACTGATGAAGTGGTCACCGTAGAGCACGTCGTTGCCCGCATCGCCTTCGAGTGTGTCACCCCCATCTTGCCCCCAGAGCGTGTCGTTGTGGTCGCCGCCGCGAAGGGTGTCGTTTCCGAATCCGCCGCGTAAGACATCGTTTCCGCTGCCACCTTCGATCGTGTCATGACCGGCCTGAAAGATCTTGAGCACGTTGTCGATATCGCTGAAGTCGCCGAACAATTCGTCGGCGCCCGAACCACCATTGATGTAGTCGTGGCCGGCCTCACCGTAGATCAAGTCTGCATCGCTTCCGCCGTAGAGCCGATCGTTGCCGAATCCGCCCATCACCTTGTCTTTGCCGCTGCCGCCGTCGATGGTGTCGTTGCCGGCGCCCTTGCTTGTCGCGGTCATGAAGATGTAGTTTGCGATGGAATCGCCATGCAACCAGTCGTCGCCGCCATCGCCGACGAGGTTGTCCGAACCTTCGTCCCCGTAAATGACGTCTCGATGTTCGCCGCCATGCAACGTGTCGGAACCTTCACCGCCGCGAATTTTGTCTTCACCATGGTCGCCCCAGACTTCATCATTGCCTTCCTCGCCCATGATGTTGTCATTTCCATTGCCGCCGCGGATCGCATCGTTTCCGGTTCCGCCCATCAATTGGTCATTTCCGTTTCCGCCATTGATCGCATCATTGCCGCCGCCGCCACGGATTTCGTCATTCCCGTTGCCGCCGAGTAAGGTGTCGCCTGCCTTGCCGCCGACGATGATGTCATTGCCGTCGCCGCCGTTGAAGTTCAGCGGCAACGTCATCCCGGGGGCAGCCAATAATTCGTCATTTCCGCTGCCGGCGTCGAGTTCGAGCGACTGCACACCTTCGAAGGTTTGGCTATAGGAACGTCGCACGCCGCTTGTATCAACGAACCAGTAGATGACCTGGACGCGATGCCCCTGGTCGGTCTCGCCAAGCGACCGCACACGGAAATTCTCGTCTGCGACGGTTCCCTGTTTCGTGTGCGTGATCCCTTTGCGTAAACCGGCGGTCTCGCCGGCGTGAACGACCAGGTTTCCGTTCTCATCGATCGCTCCGAGCGTGGCTTCTGTCTGTGTCTTCGCCAAAATGTCTTTGTCGTCCGGCGTCGAGATGTCGAAGTCGACCAACGAAACCTCGGCGAGAGTCGACTTCCAGTCGAGCAGGTCGAAGCCGACGATCGACACCTTGGCGATGGCATCCACGCCGACGAGCAATTGGCCCGACGCGTTGACGATCGACGCAGGGTTATAGTCGACGATCTCTTGCAATTCGTCGAAGCGAACGTGTCCGTCGTAGGTCCAATCCTTTTCATTTTGGGGACGCGTCGGGGTGAAAGGATCCGTCCACTGGTCGGTGGGCAGCGTGTCGGGAAGATCGTTCAGGTCCAGATTGACGTCGATCGACATCGTTCCGAGAATCCCCGCCTTTGCCGTCAGGACTTTCCAGTCAGGCCCCAGCGATCCCCCGACCGAAGCTTTGGCACGAAAGTAAACTTCGGGCAGGTCCTTCTTTTGACTGCGAATCCGGCTAACGTCACCATCGGTCGCGCCGTACTGATTGTTGTCATCGACATAGAATCCTCGATCCAGGAAATGTTCGTTCTGCTTCCCGCTCTCTTCGAATGTCTCTCGATCGGTGAAGTCCAAGGCGTTGGTGTAGTCGTCGATGCCTTGCGCGTCAAAACCGAACCCGAGGTCCAGTCCAGCGCCGAGTTCGAATTGGAACTCGCCGTTGGCAAGAAAGGCCAACGCGGCGATCGGCGCGGTGTATTCGTACTTGATCGCCGTCAGGTCAAAATTCAAATCGGCTTGGAACAGTGTGGTGGACGCGTCACCGCGGAGCAGGTCGACGAGCGTCTGCGACTCGGAAAGAATCGGCAGACGCAGGTCGCCTTCGAATTCGGTCTCGAACGAGGTTTTCGTCTTTTTCGCGGATTTCTGCTCCGTCGTGATATTCTTCAATTGATCTAGTTTGCTACGTTTGTCTTCGTCATCCTGCTTGCCGAATTGATAGTCGAACGAGGCTTTGACGTTTCCAAGGCCGCGTGTCGTGTCATTCAAGTCTTCGGTACCCGGCGTCTTGTAGTCCAAGATCCGATTCATCAGGCTAAGCACCGACTCGGCGCGATCGATCTTGCGCAAGGCCTCGCGACGATCATCAGCATTGCGATTCGCCTGGGCCGCTTTGCGGGCAACATCCAGGAACGTCAGATCCATAAACGATCCCAGTCCGGGGATCGGATCGGTCAGCAGATCGACGATCGGCTTGACGGGCATGATGACATCGCGAATGCCGGAAAGGATCGGATCGATGAAGTTTCGGTAGAGCGTTCCCAAATCGAGACGCATGTCCTTGTACTCGATCGCGACGTCCGACTGTTCAGCGGTGTTTTCGCCAGATGTCGTCGCCTCACGCAGGGTGTACTTCACTTCGACCCGATTCGTGACCGCGAGGTTGAACATCGAATCGCTGCCCAGCCCTTCGATGGTCGGCAGGAAACTTCCCTCGGCATCAAGGGTGACGACGCCGTCCCCGGTGAGCGTCCCGGACACGCCGACTTTGCCGAACTCGTCGGTCACCAAGAAACCGTCTTTGCTGGGATCGGTGATGTCGATCGTGTAAGTGCCCTTGAAGTGCGAATTCCCATCGTGTGATTGAAACTCGCCGATAAAGACCCCCATCTTTCCACGTGCCGGTCCGGATTCGCCATGGCCCATGGTTTCATTGAGTTGGGCGTCGACGTTGATGGTGATTTCATCGGCGCCGCTGGTCACGACGAAAAACTCGGTGTCGCCGCCGGCAAGTTCGCGGACGCCGAATTCGAGATCGAATCGTACGGTCAGTTTCGTGTCGACCGCGTCATCGTTGTCGAGCAAGACGTCGACCACCGAATCGTCGCCGAGCCCCAGATCGAGATCCAAGTAGTCTTGCAACGTCATCTCGACAGGAATCGTGAATCGGACTTCGCCGCCGTCGTCACTCTGCGTCACCGTGATTCCCGTTTCGGCGATCATGCCGTTGAGCGCCGTTTGAAGTGCCGTCTTGGTTTCCTCCACCGTCGCACCCGATTCCAGCTCGACGTCCGCCAATTCTTGCTTGAGCTGCGTGATGAATTGGCCTTTCGAACCTTGCCCCGCGAGTTGGCTGCCGATCAACGGGGCTTCGGTCGTGAGCACCAGCTCGTTGACTTGCTGTTGAAGCGAGTCGAACAGTTCCGATTGGAGACCTTCGTCGATCACGCCCAGGTCGGCCGCAAACATTTGCCGGTTTGCCAGCTTCTGGATCAGCATCTTGCGCGGGCGTCGATTCCGTTTGTCGCGTCGTTTGGGAGTCAGCATCGGGGTGTTCCTTGATGGATCGGTGGTCTGTATGGGTGCGAATGGGGCTGGACGTCGGATCCTGCGTCAATTTGCTGGGGATCCCTTAACGCCGCGAACAGAAAATTCCTGCTCTCATCGGCACATATGCGCAGGCACCCATCCCGTTACAGAAAACCCCTGAACTTTTCTCCATGGGCGTTTTTAGGCCGCAAATCAGCGGGTGAAGTCGCGGTCTGAATCGCAAGCATTCCGTCGGCCCGATCCCGAAAAACGAGCTCGATTGCCGGGACACCGGTCGTGGCATCTTTTCAGACTGAACGCTAGTTTTCCTCGATGCCCAGCACCGAGTCGGCGACGAAGGCGTTGTTGAGACGCTCTTGGCCGAAGGTGGACACCGGTCCGTGGCCGGGCAGGAACTGGATCTGCTTGCCCAGCGGCCACAGTTTTTGAACGATCGATTCGATCAGGTCATCGGTGCTGCCGTAGGGGAAATCGGTGCGTCCGACCGAGCCGCAGAACAACACGTCACCGACGAAGGCAAAGGCGTCGTCGGGCTGAACCAACACAATGTGCCCGGGGGTATGCCCCGGGCACTCGTACACGTCAAATTCGATTCCCGCAAGCTCGACTTTGTCGCCTTCATTCAAATAGTGGTCGGGGGTCACGTTCGTCCCGCCCACGATGCCGTACTTGCCACAATCGGTTTCGATCGAATCGAGCAAGAACTGATCCTTGGCGTTGGGGCCGATGATCGGGACGCCGAACTTCTTTTTCAATGGACCGGCGGCCCCGACATGATCGATGTGGCCGTGTGTCAGCCAGATCGCCGAGACATCGACGCCGAGTTCTTCGACGGCCCCGATGATGAGCTCGGTGTCGCCGCCGGGATCAACGATGGCGGCCTGTTTCGTTTCAGTCGACCAGATGATCGAACAGTTTTGTTGCAGTGGCGTGACCGGCACGATGCTGACTCGGAAACGGGGTTGCGGCGCGGCATCGGGCTGGTCGGAGTCGGTCATGGTTGAAGTGCTTTGGTTCAGGGCGTTTCAGTGGAGGATCAAGACGACGAAGCCGACGTCACGCGGAAGACTAATTCGTGGGGCGACTGATGCATGATCGCCGCGGCATAGTTCAATGCATCGGTCCACTGTTTGTCCAGTGCCGCGTTCCAGTCGTTGCCGTGGAATTCGGCAATTGTTTCGACCAGCACCTCAATGAACTTCGGGAACAACTCGTTGGCAATCCCGAGCCCGTGATGTTTCGTTCCGAGCACTTCCAGGTAGTCCTTGGAGGAACGACGCAGCGCCGGGTATTGCTTGACGGCTAGCAACGCCATGGTCAACATCGCCGTTTGGCGTTTGACGTTGGCACCGGCGAAGAAGTATTTGAACTCGGGATAGCGCTGAAACAGCCGCTCGTAAAACCCATCCAGTGCGTTGGATTCGTCGCTCAGAATCGCTTCGACGCTTTCGTCAAGTTCCACGGCTGGACCCAACTGGATTTGAAAAGTAGATCCGACATTCTAGCACGTCGCACCCGGTGGTGTGTCGACGCAGACCGGGCTGCTCTGGCCGGGCAGACTGCCCCGGCCAGACTGTGCCGACCACCTGGATTCAATCACCGCCGAGCGTGGGGCCGGCTGGGGTCGGTTTCGACTTCAGGCCGACGGTGTTGACCGTAACAATAGAATAGCCGTGGTCGACGCCTCGCTCTGCCGTTTGATCAACGAACTCCATCTGCACCAACGTCTGCATCGGCGTGTCGCTGTATTGCAAGCCTTGAAAGATCGGGCGACCGAATCGGTTCGTCACTTCGATTGGCACTTCGGCTAGCGGCTTGCCGTTGCGAAGGATGATGAACTTCTCGATCCCGCTTTGCAAATCGGCTTCCGCCCGCCAGCGCAAACGGTTGCCCTGAAGCTGAACCGACTTCGGCGGCGGTGGCGGTGAGGCATCCGCAACCCGGGTGTCTTTGCGGTACTGCATCCACAATGTCGCGATCGTCTCGTCGGGCAGCCAACCGGCTTGCAGCGGATCGCCGTCAAAGTCCTTCGCCGCGACGGCAGTCGTGTCGGTCGGCTTGGCCAGCCAGGCTGAGTCGGTGGGCATGGGACGCAAGGCACCGCCGGGTTCCATCGGCAACCGACGTTCCAGGCATCGATCCAGCCACGGGATCGCCAGGTAGCGCTGATTGCCGCATTCATGTGCGGTCAAGGGATCGATCGCGATCCCGAGCAACCCGCCGCGACCGCGAACCGTTTCAAAAAACTCCAGGTTCGCAGGCCAGACCTTCGCGAACCGTCCGTCCTTCACCGTCACGCCTTCTTTCGTACCGGGATTGCACATCATCGGCACACCCAACGCAGCCTCGGGCAATGTGTGCGGTTTGATACCGGGGCGATCGGGGTTGGGGGCCAGCAGCGGAACGCCAGAGCGTAGCCACGCCGCCACGATCCGATTCGGCCGGATCATCACCATGCCGCCGCACCAGTGACCACCGCCGCTGTGTCCCCACAGCGCCAACGGTGCCGACGCGAGTTCCGGGTGCCCGGATTGCCTGCCAAGGTCGACGAGCGATTGTTCAAACGTGGTCGCCGATCCGTTGCGGGGATCGCACCACATCTGACAGTCTGCTTCCTGCGGTTGTTCGTAGGCCGGAGCCAACAGCGCGCAGTCATGTTTTCTGGCGAGCGCCTGCCAGTGCAAATCAAAGGCACCGGTCAGTCCCGATTTGCAAGAACCTTCGCCGCATCCGTGTTGGTGCACGACGACACCTCGCAACGTCTTCACGCCCGGTGGAATCCAAATCGTGTAGCTGACCGGGAAAATTAACTCGTTGGACGTCGGGTCATCAGGCTTCTGGGCGTCGGACGTCTCCGCGGCATCGTAGCGGACTCGGTAATAGGGCGGTTCCACATCGAGGAACACGTCGTACGGTGGAGACTGCGCCGTCAACGGCATGACAGTGCCCAGCAGAACACCGATCAGTAGGACTGGGCGGGAAACGAGACAACGGATCATATCGGACGGGGTGTTCATGCGGGGGTGTGGAAGTCGCATCGGCGGAGGGGCGTTTCTGGTGGTCAAGAATATAGCACGCCTGTCGGTCCCCTTGGCCAAACGCGTCTGTTCGCTTGTCCGTCACCCGCCCTGCCGTGTCGCATCAGCCCTTCGGCCGGGGTTGTCGACGAGGGCAGAAGCGTTAGGTTTCTTCGCGGCCACCGGTGGCGGTGTGCTGCTGACGGTCGGCTCTCGTTCGCCGACCGTCGTTTCATGGACGCTTGTCGCCCGAACGATGAAAAGGGATTGTATTGATGAAATCACGTTTGATTCTTCTCGTTGTCTTTGCCGTGTCTTCCGTTGCCGTCGCCCAGGGTGGCGCCTTTGATGAAGTCAATGCGTGGCGCCGTGCTGCCGGGTTACCCGAATTGATCGAAGACCCCGCGATGACCGAGTTTGCCAAACGCAAAGCGGAGTACCGCGCCGCACGGGGACTGAAGAACGGACATCAAGGCCCCTCGGTTCCGGCCGGTTGGACCGAGGGTTGTGGGGAAGCAACTGCGACGTGGGGTTGGCTGACCTGTGCGACCGAATGCGATTTCCGTTACGCCGGAGCCGGGGTGGCGATCGGCGCCGACGGCGAGCGTTACATGGTCTTTGTCGGGCGAGGCGGAAGCGACCGAGCGTTGATCGATCCCAATCGCTACCCGATCATCAAGACGGCGCACTTGACCCCCAACCCGTTGCGGGCGGTCGCGTCGCGTGTGGCATCGCGGGTCGCCGACTCCACCTCCAAACGCTGCCCCAAGTGCGGCCGAGTGCACTGAGTCAGTGGTGCCGGGAACGGACGAGCAATTGAAAAGCGATGAAGTCCAGACCATCAAAAAGCACTTCGATGGCGTGCCGGCTTCATCCCAATACCGCTAAGTTAAGGCCCGGACGCTGGCGCGAACCGGCTGATGTCAAACGATGATCAGCCGTTTGGCGCGAGCCTACGGGCCCTCCCTAGAGGAAACGACGCTTAAATAGGGGCGTGCGCCTGCCCGGGCCGGCAATCACGACCGGCGGTGGTTCCACTACCGCTGTGCCCAGCGGGGTCCCTACCGGGCAACCGCTGCAGCCGAACGCCAACCAACAGCCAAAGTACTTTTCCAATTGACCGTGCGATCGCGATTCCGCCAGCAGCGGGTGGTCGATCCTCCAATCGATTGACTTGTCCGCATGCCCCACGCAGCCAAATAGTGATGGCGGGACAACACCAATCGTTGCGTGCTACCGCACGCGGCACTTGAATTCGATCGTTGCCGTTTCGCCGACGGCCAGGGGATCGGCCAGCGTCCACTGCATCCGCACCGAACCGGCGGCGTTGCCCTTGGTTGTGAACTCGGCTTGGCGATCGCAGTGCTGGGAGTCTTCGATATACTCCAGTCGTCCGACCAGGCTGTCCGCGATTTCGATGTGGCTGACTGCAGAGTCACCGACGTTGCGGACATGGATGGCGAAGCTGACTTCGTCGCCCTGCTGTGCGTGAGCCTTGTCGGCGACCTTCATGATTTCCAGGCGACCGGCGTCCGGGAAATCGTATCGGACGAATCCTTCGACCTTGGCATCACGTGTCAGCACGGGCGGCGTGATGCTTTCGATCATCACTTCCACGGCATCGCGGATCATCCACGATTGGGCCGCGACGGCGCCTTGTTTCAGGATGGCGATTTGCGATTCATCCAAACGATTCAACGAAACGGCATCGAGTGTCGCCAGGATTTCCAAGGCGTCTTCGGCCAGCAGTGGTTGCACGATGCCTTCGACCGGAACACCGCGATTGCGATCGCGCATCGCGTCGACGCGTCGTGCGACGTCCGCACGGGCCAGTTCCAAGGTCTCGCCGACCACCAAGCTCGGTTGCGTCAAACCAATTCCGTTGGGGCCGACCGGTTGAAAGGTGCCGCGCAGGCCGACGGCTTTCTCGCCGGCGACCGCGCCGCTGACTTGCCGAATCGCGCCGAAGCGGGGTGAGTACAGACAGACGGGATTGCTCGCTTGGACCGCGATGTCACCCGCCTCGGTCGTGTAATGCACCACGGCATCTTGGGGATCGAGCCCGCCCACGTGGTCATTGACCATCACGCGGGCTTCGGGCGGCGTGTCACCGCCGTTGCACAAAAACTCTTGCGGATCGTAGGGCTGGCCCATCGCCATGACGGGAGTCGCGGGCGCCCAGGTTTGGCATGATCCGGCGTCGGTGCTTTGGATGCATCCTTGGCAGACCCCGGCTTGATCACCGGCGCGATCGCTCAATCGACCGAAGTAGCCGACCTGTGCGATTTCGTTTGGTTCCGGTTGGATCGCTGCAGCGGTCTTCACTCCGGGAACCGCAGGCGTGTGACCGCCGGGAGTCAGCTTCGGCGTGGGTGTCTGATGCATGCCTGGCAAGTTCGGTGTTCCCGGCAACCGCAATCCGTTGGTCACCGCCGGCGACTGGCAACCGACAAGGACCACCATCGTTCCCAGCAGTGTCCCTGCCGCGAACGTGCCCCGACAGAAAGATCGGCAAGATGCAAAGCAGTGAAACATGGTCGGTTGCAGTTGAAGGTGTATCGGGAACAAAGCTTGTCGCTCAGCGGCACGGTCCAGATGCGTGGTTTTCGTGCTGCCGACGCGATCAAGGTGTTTCAGGCATGGGTTCTGGCTTGTAAATCGGCGCCCAAGCGGGAAAGCCGAAGTAGAACTGGGAGCTCAGTGCCGGGTTCCGCGGCGGCGACTTGGATCCCAGGCGTACGATCGCAACGGGTCGGCCGAACGAATCGGCCGTCGCGAGCGCGTCTTGGTCCAATGGGATATCGATCGGACGCGACTCGGTGCGTTGCTGGGCAAGCGGGATGGCCGTTTGTGGGTCTTCCAGGTAAACGACCCTGGTGACCAAATTGCCGTCGAGCGCTTCCTGCAAGTCCGATTCGCTCAGGTTGATCGGGATCGGGTACAGCGTTTCGAGTCCGCGTGGCGGATAGATTCGCCCGATCAGTTCGACCGTCGGATAGAGTTCGGCGCCGATGGCGTCGGGGATGCCGGTGATGCGAAAACGGTACACCGCACCGACCATCAGGCCGGCCATCAGATCCGGTTCCTCTTCGCTGTGGCTGCCCGCCAGGGGCAAGGAGAACTTGGTGCCGGCGGGTCCCGAGAAGGCGACCGGTTGGAACGTGCCCTGCTGCATAGAGACCGCAGCCGGACTTTGCCAAACCGCACCCGGCGGCAGTGATTTGTAGTACAGCGGATGCCGCCCGCTGGTATCGAGCGGTTCGACCGCTGCGGCGACACGATTGAACGCGACGCTACTGAACAAGGTGATCAGCAAGGCAAGGACGAACATGCAAACCAACGCCTCAGCTCGGTTGCTCGATTCGGCCACGTCGATCGTGATGGTGGCGGTTCTGGGCCTGGTATGCATGGATCTCGGCCTGGTTTGCATCATGGGGTCCACTCAAACGTGGGCGTCGGTCATCCGAAAATCAGATGCCGACGCCACGTGCTTTCAACAGTTACCTCTTCAGCCCTTCGTCATGCGGTCCCTGCGATCAGGGTTGGCAATTCGGATCGACTGGCTGACTTCCCGGCAACAGGGGACGTCCCGCAGGTGCACCGGGGTGGATGTTCTGCTCGGTGATCCGCACTCGGCTGACCGGGTTGGGATAGCTGTAGCCGGGCTGATGACGAACGGTCGTTCGCATCGTTTCGACGGGCTGGGGAATATGCATCGGGGTGCGGTTCCGCATCACGTGCTTCTTCAATCCCGCGGGGGCTCCCAACGGAATGTGCGGCGGTCCGGGCAACCCGATCGGTGTGCCGCTGATCGGCATGCCGTACTGGGGTGCGTTGACGCCGGCGATCATGCCCGGCAGTTGCGGCGGAGTCATCGAACAGGCACCGCCATCGGGGCCACAGCCGCTCGTCGACGCCGGGGCGAAGGGTGCGGGCAGTCCGGCGATCGGCGGAGACATTCCCAGTCCCATGCCGCCCGATCCGGGCATTTCGATATCTTTGTCACCGAGTCGGATGATCGCCAGGATCGAACCGCGTCGGTCGGCTTCGACGATCGGATCCACGCCCGGATCCAGCCGCGTGCTCACCAGGGTATCAATTCCCGCCAAAGCCGGTCCTTGGAAATCCGGATCGGGCAGGTACAGCACCTTGGTCACAAAATTACCGGTGACCACTTGGTCGAAATCCTCTTCGTCGAATTGAAGCGGAATCGAGTTGTGGGCAAGGTAAGCGCCGGTGCGCGGATTGGCATAGGCCAATTCGATCGTCGGGTACAGTTCCACGCCTTCACGTCCCGGGATGTTCGTCAGCTTGATGCGGAACAAACCACCTTGGGGAAAGTTTTGGCGGGCGGGGACGATCAACGGTTCGCTGTCGAACATGCCGCTGCCGGTTTGGTCGTAGCGAACCTGCATGCCTTCGGGGCGACCGAAGGTGACTTGAACGGCTTGATTGATCGGCGCGGCGACCATCATGCCGCCCATGCCGGCTCCGCCGACGATCGTTCCGCTGGATCCGGCGTTGCATCCGCAGGCGGCACCGCCGGCGTGCATGCCGTCAACGAATCCGACTTGCTGGATTTCGCTCTGGCTTAAATCTCGGCCTGCGGCGGCGAGCTCCGACGGGACTTCCGTCGGAACCTTGTTGGCCGCAATCGTGTTGCAGGATCCGGCCGGAGCAGCCATGGCACCGGCGTACGGTGGTGGTCCCAAGACGCCGGGGCCGGGGCCTCCGACTCCAGGACCGGGCTCCATCATTTGTTGAGCCGGTGGTAAATTGTGGCGAGTCGGTACGCATCCGGTCGCGACCATCGCACCAGCCGCAATCAGCGACAAGTGAGTGACGAATCGTTTCATCTTTTCCCCCATTCCTTGGGTAGCACCGCGCTCGAATGCGGTTTGCGGGTCGGTCCCCGCCTGGGCTGAAAAATCAAAGGTAGTTTCTCGTGCACGATCTGCCTGGACGTGTGACCCGAATCGCATCTACGATTCGCGCCACGCAACGGACAGGACGGCCACGTGATAAACCCATCGGCACGTTGCGTCCTGATTCTTTGGAAAAATCGCCATAACCCGACCATGAAGATCGATCGACACGACCGCGAGCAGCCGAAAGGCCCCGTGAAACTCCGTTTCACGCCCCCACTGTGCCTATTCGCCTTCGGTTGTGTCCTCGTCGCGGTGCTTTTCAATCAGCCGCTCGGTGGACAACCGGCCCAAGCCGAGCCGCCAATGACCGGACAGACGACACACCCGCCGGCGCCCGATCCAAGCCCACCGCCCGCTGGAAATGCTGTAGAAAATACCGGCGATGGCTCGGCGGACAGCGCCGCCGACCAGCAGCGTGCCGCCGCATTGATCGATCAAGTCATCGATCGTCTGGCCAATGGTGCCGCCTTCGATTGTAAAATCCGCCAACGTGTTCGAACCGCCGGACGCGAAGTGCTCGGCGTCGGCACCTACCTGCAGGTCGGTGGCGGAACCGGACAATTTTCTTTTCAGATTGAAATGCACGATGGCACCGGAAAACATCGTCTGCAACAAATCAGCGACGGACGCCTGGCATGGACCCGCACCGAGGTCGCCGGCGTCATCTCCCTCAGCCGCGTTGATGTCGGATGGTTGGACGAAGGAGCCCGGACGCTACGCAGAAACAACCGGATCAAACCCAGCATGATGGTCGGGGGACCCTGCGAAATGCTTGATAGCATTCGCCGAGACTATGACTTGAAACTCGGCAAAAGCTCGCTCGCCGGACGGTCGCTATTGGTCGTCATCGGCACGCTGAAACAAAGTCGACGCGACGAAATCACCGCGATCGTCGACGGAGCCGAATTGCCGGCACTGTTTCCCACACGCGTCAACGTGGCCATCGCCCAAGACGACGACCCCGAAATTAACTTCGGCAAAGGCCTGCCGGTTCGAATCGAGCACTTCAGCGACCCGATTGCCACGTCCGACGCCCCCCAAGGCGAACTGCGGTCGACGCTCAAAAAACGCCAAATGATCTCGTTGCTGGAATTCTATTCGATTCGTCCCGTCGCCCCTCCCCCGATCCAACGGTTCCGCTTCGAGAACCAGGACACCGAGATCGATTTCGTCAACGAAACCGGACGCTACGAAGACCGATTCAATATCCGAGTCAGCGCCAAGGAACGCGAACGGTACCGCTGAATCATCCAACGGCTCACCCGCTCGCTCTTTAATCCCGCTGCAACAGTTCGACCAATCGGGGAAAATTCGACCGCTCGGATTCCGGGATGAATTGCTTTAACAGCGAGAGTTTCTTGGGGACGTCCGGATGCGTTTGGATCACATGTCTGGTGAACGCTCGTTGACTCTCGTTGAAGGCGTCGCCGGAGCGGATGCCGATGACATTGCAGAGTGAAAACAACGAATGCGGGCTGACGTCCATCGGCAACAGTCGCGTGTAGATCACTGAGGGATCTTTCGACATTTCGGCCGACTGGACAAACGCACTCCAGTGTAATTTCCACAGTCCGGGGGCTTGCTCAAATGCGAACAGGTAGGTGATCGCGGCTTGATGATACTTTCGCTCTGATAAGAGTTTGTCGGCTCGTGCGAGGGTCAATTCGGGCGTCAACTTTTCCTGGTCGATGGCCTGTTTCCAAAGCTGGATCGCTTTGTCGCCTTGGCCGGCGCGCTGGTACAACGCTGCCAGTGTGTCAACGAAGCCTTCCGGGATCGGCGCGTCGGGGGTGGGGGCAGTACCGACCCGCCGCTCGAACAGCGAAATCAATTGGTCAATCCGACCGGCACGGATCAGGATCTCCATGGCTTGGTGAGACACCGCGGATCGCAAAATCTTTCCATTGGACACGTGACCTTGGATGATCGAAAACGCGACCTCCGCGGCCGTGACCTGGTTTCCGTCCATCAGAAGTGATTGGGCGATCCGCAGTTGATACAAATCGTCTTGTCGCAGCGAGGGCGTCACTGGTGAGGTGACGCGTCGACGAGTCGCGACCGCCAGGTTCGGTCGGCCGCCCAATCCTTGTTCCGCCAATAGTCTTTCAAATGCCGTGCGAGTGGAGTGGTTGAGTTGCAATTTCAGGAATTGATCGGCAGCATCACGGGCCGATGCAATGGCGCCGATCCGTGTCGCCAGGTAAAACTTCGCCAATTCGAGTTTCTGCGTCGACAGGTCGTCGCTCGTTTCGACATTGTTTAGCCGCGCAAACCCCTGGTCGGCTTTGGTGGTTTCAATCTCGAAACGCGCCAATTCGATTTGCAGGTCGACGTCGTTGGGATAAGTTTGGCAAAGCCCTAACAACTTTCTGTAGCAATCAGCGGGGCGTCGATTCCACCATGCTGCATACGCCGCAACCAACTTGCGCAGTTTCAGTTCTTGTTCCGTCGCATCGGGCAAATCACGCTCAAGGCCCATCATCCAGCCATCCGACTGAGAATCCGGGACGGGGCTGAAACGCTGAGGGTCGCCGTCGATTGCCAGTTGCAGAAAACCTCGCATCAGATAGTCGTCGATCAATTGCCTGGCAAGCGTTGTGTGCCGTTGGTTTCGCGAGAAGGTGAAACTCATCGAGGTCATCGACGTTGTCACCTGTCGGGTCGCGTCAGTTGCATACTGACGCACAAACTCGTTGCCGGTCAGCGCATTTTGTTTCAGCGTGTTTCGACGTGTGCAGTGGGCCAACCACGTATCCAGAAGCACCGTCCGATGCCGCCGTCGAAACTCTATTTCCGAAGGCAACGCGGGTGAGAAGAGCCAGGTTTTGACTTTGTTGGACTGCATGTTCTTCAACAAATCGAGTTGCCGGTCGCGACGTGCGATGTCGGGCAATCGGGCGACAAGTTCGTCGGCACGGGGCAGGTCGTTTTGCCAAAGTGCAACCTGGACGTCCGCGATGGCAACCACCAAACGATTCAGTGGGGGAGCCGCCGCGTCGTGATGGGGCGTCGGCATTTCCTTTCCAGCTTGCCGATACTCACGGATCATGAAACGATGCAATTCAAGTTCTTGCCCGATCTGCTCGGGCGATAGGTTGCCGACAAGCATCACTTCCCGTCTGGCCGCAACAACCTTGGCCAGGATCCCCAGTTGGTGGTCGTCGAGCGACTTGAGACGCCTCGACGATCCATCTCCCTCGACCCTCATCCGCTTCGTCCTGGCTTCCAAGATCGATCGCCATTCCGGGTGCTCGTCTGCCGGGGCAACTTCTGCCATTCGCCAAAACAATGACTCGGGGGGACGGATCGCCGTGCGACTGAGCGATCGTTCCAAGCCATAAAGCGCCAGCAGTTCTTCCAACTGGCGCGGGTCCTTGATCTGATCCGGCGGCGGCATCGGGAACATCGCATCGATCAGATCGTGAACCGATTGCGGGTTGCCGTCGCGTGTGTTTTGTTTGCTACGGCCGAGCACCACGATCGCGCGACTGATCCAACGGGCCTGATAGTAGTCCTCGGGGATCAGGTAGTCCCGCGGGGCGGGTCGCGCGGGGGTACCGGCCGGAACGCGGGCGGTATTGGCGGAGTCCGCTTTGCCAAGGAAGTTGCTTAGGAAAAGCGTGAAGTTGCGTTTCGACACCGTGTACGTGCTCAATTTGGCGGTGCCGGAACGTCTGACTCGCGGAGTGAGACGAATCGTGTAGTTGCCGGACAGGCCCCTGCCGGACGCTTGCGTGGCTTGGCAGGGCGGAGGCAGGTCGAACTGGGCGTCCAGGGCGTCGATCTCGCCGGCCAAGCGAATCGCTTTGGCAAGCCGAGCGTCATCGGCGTCGCGAGCGGTCAAGAATAGTAACTGCGACTCCACACATTTGATTCCCCACCACGCCGTTTGATGCTCGCCTGCGATGCGGCACAGTTCGATTGCCTTGTCGAAACTTTGGTCGGCCGTTCGCGCGATGAGGGTCATGGCGCGTTGCGGATCGGTTGTGTGGGCCAGTTCGCTGGCACTTAATTCGAACTGCTTCAACTTGCCAAGCTTGGCCTGCAGTTCCCCCAACAAATCATAGTCGTCCGGCGTGCCTGCCAGGTCGATCAATTGACGCTGATACTCCACGGCGGTCTCAAAATCGGACATCGCCATCAGACAGGTGACGGTTTGCCGGATCAAATCCTGATCGTCGGGTTGCTGATCTACCAATTGCCGCAACAGAAAACTCGCCCGTTTGTAGTTTTCGATCGATTGCCAAAACGATGCGACCATTCGCTGTGCGTGGTAGCGGTCCTTGGTCGTCAACAAAAACTGTTCCAATCGTCTGAGCAGCTGATTCGATTCTCCCCGCCGCTCATACAGTGGAACCATCATTTGCATCAGTTCCTGACGGCGATCCCAGTCGCGTTCCATCTCGATCGCTTCCCAATACAGCAGGATCGCCGGGTCGGTCTGAAACCGATCGGCGTAGTGTTTGGCCAACATCAAGCGGTGCAGATTGTCACGCGGTGCTAGATCAATTGCGTTTCGCAGGGCCGCGACCGCTTCTTCGTCGCGCCGGAGGGCGAACGCCAGTTCCGCAAAGATTCGATAGGAATCTGCGGCACCCGGAGCGACGCGGATCAAGGCGACGGCGGTCTGAGCCGCTTGTTCCAGATCGCCGATTTCGTTTTGCAAGGTCAAGATTCGACGCAGGTATTCCGTTTGGAACCGCGCGTCCAGTTCCGTCAAACGCTCGTAATACTTGATCGCGTCCATTCGCCGCTGCTGTCGTTGGGCGATCTCCGCTGCGACAAGTAGCGTTTCGACGTCGTCGGGGGCTTGATCGAAGGCGTCTCGGATTGTCTCAGCGGCGCGGGAAAGTTGGTTGTCGGCAAGGTACAGATGCGCCAACAGCAAACGGTTCTTGATCGAGGCTTCTTGATTGGCCGTTTGTGCGATCACTTGTCTCAGGGTTCCAGCTTCGATGTAGGCCGTGATTTGGTCGCGAAGCACCTGTTGACGCTCGTCTCGCGTTTCCGCAATCGACTCTGCCGTTTCCAGCTGTGCGATGGCCTGTCGATAGGCGTTTGCGTCCATCAACGCCCGGGCGTAGCGGAGCCGTTGATTGAAGGTCAGATCAAATGAAGCCGCCTCGCGCCACGCCTCGAGTGATTGAGAGTTGAACTTGAACGATGCAAAAATCTCGGCCAACCGAATCAACGACTCGCGATTCCGACGCGGACCCGTCGCGATTGATTGCCAAACCTCGATGGCTTCATCCACCCGCTTGAGCGTATGAAGTTGCTCGCCCAGGTATTCGCGGTATTGCGTGGAATCGGGGGCTAGCTCGACTGCCTTGCGGTACAGAGAAATGGCCTGGTCGGTACGACCAATGCCGGACAGCAGTTTGGCAACGCGGACGTGCAGCACCGGATCCTCGGGCCGCAAATTCAACAGCCGTTCCCAGACGCCAGCGGCGGCATCACGTCGTGCGTCCAGTTCTCTGTCCACGTCACGCAACAACAGACGGCCCCAGCGAATGAAGTGATCCGGGTTGTTGGGGTCGAGACGAACGAGGGCTTCGAAGTGCGGCGATGTATCTGCCAGACGATCGGCGCGGTCCAAGACGTCGATCAATGCCAGACGGGCGGAGATGTCGCCCGGCGCTTTTTCGACGGCGGTCAGCATCGTTTTTCGGGCCAAATCCGAACGTCCGGCGAGCGTTTGGATCTGACCCAAGCGAATCCGCAAGGACAGATCATCGGGCAACCGCTGCACCTCCGCGGAATAAAACTCGATCAGTGCATCGAATGAACCATCGTGGAGTAGTCCTGCCTCCAGACGATCGCGGACATCGCGATACAGCCAGCTGCCCGGACGGAGACGCAATAACAAGGATTTCAATTGTTCGTTCGCCTCGTCGGGGCGATCGAGCAGACGCTGCAGTTCCGCCGTTTGGATTTGAATGCGAATCTTCTGTTCGGCGTTCTTCGCCCCCCGAGCCAATTGGGTGTATTGTTCCAAAGCCGGTTCGTACAGCCTTTCGTCAACCAATTGTCGGGCGACCCGTTCAGCGATCGATTGATCACCGGGAAACTGTTGTTCGAGTTGTTTCCACGTTTGGATCGCTTTCGTTTGATTGCCCGATTGAGCATGCAGTCGACCGAGCTGCAGATAGATCTCCACCGCATCGACGCGTCTGGGGCCGCGATCGAGTGAACGCTGCATCGCCTCAATCGCTTCGTCGGTCTTTCCCGTCGCACGCAATGCCGCTGCCAATTGAAAGCTGGCCATGGCATCCTGTTCCAGCCAACGTTCCGCCTTGCCCAGCGCCACGATCGCCTTGCCGTACAGACCGCGACGGAGCTGAATCAGCCCGAGCACCATTTGACGTTCCCCGGCACGCTCGGCCGACTCAGCGGCATCAAGCGATCGAAGGAAATCGTCCAACGTGCGATTTTGGAGATGGTGGCTGTACACCCGATCGAGCGCAATTCCCGGTCTCGGTCGCCGCAGCAGGACCTCGGTGAATCGCTTGATCGCCTGGTCGGACTCGGCGGCTGGGCGTTGCGCCAGGACACCGCATCGATCGGTCAAGGCAACGCCCCCGATCGTTAGCAAACAGACCAGCGACACCATGCGGCGTGGCGAGTGGAATCGAGAGCGATTGTGTTGCGTCATCGTCGTGGAAAACCACTCTCCGAACAGTGCCGCGTTGACATCGGTACCCATACGCCATCAACGATTGTACCGATCCATCGTACCAAGATCACGGGCCACTGGCTGACGCCACGTGCTGGGTGTAGGCGGGACGCGTGAGCGAACGGCGCGTTGGCGATGCGGTGCCGTCACGGGCCACTGGCTGACGCCACGTGCTGGGATGGGACGCTTCGCGGTTTGTTGGTTGAATCGGATCGCACGTGGGATGAGCCGTATCGCGCGAGCGTACGGGCCCCAACGACGACACAAACACACCCAGGCCCGTAGGCTCGCGCCAAACGGCTGATCCAGTCGGCAAACCGGTCAGCGGGCGGCGGGGGTTTCGCCGCGATTGAGCCCGGACAGCACCGACAGGGCGGTCTGATCGTTGCGCTGGGTCGCGATTTCACTCAACCGTGCAATCACTTGCGTCGTCGCTGCGTCGGCGGATTCGACATCACTCCTCATGATCGTCGTCAACGCGATGACAAATTCATGCAACGGACCCGAATCCATCCGCGTCCCTGTCGGCAACGTTTGCAAGCATTCGTCCAGCAAGTCGCTCAAGCTGTCTGGGCGGACCACCGACGCCAACACCAGATGGGCGGGAAGATTCGCCGATGAACGCTCTTCCGCATCCGCGATGCGATCGAGTTCCTCCAGCAGTCTCTGGCATGCATCACGCCCAGCCGGAGTGGAGCAGGCGGATCGGATCGCCAACTCGAACAGGCAATCCTGTGGGGTCTCGGTCAAGTCGTCCAACTTGGTCCCGTAAAGATCCAACGTTGCATTCGGAACGCCGCCCAAAAAATCACTCCGCATCGCGTCGACGTAGTGGATGGAGTTTTCGGCATCGACGGATTGGATTGCCGATTCGAATCGGGTTTCCAAAATCCTGCGATGATTCCGTCCCTGGCTATAACGCCTGGCCAGTTGGAACACCAAGGGCTGGTCCAAGAAACGCCGACAGATTCCGGCGGCATCGATCGGGAAGCCGGAATCGAACAGGTTCTCTGCGAGGTGCGCCGCGACCTGCAATTGCCGATTCTCACGCACGCCCGTGGTTCGCGGAAATTGCCACGTGTGCAGACGCTCCAGCCAACCGCGACGGGCAAGCTCACTCCGGCCGACTTTGACATAGGTTCGAAACAGTTGATCCAGCGGAGAACCGACGGTGTGTGACGGCAATGGCTCCGCTGGCGAATTGCCAACCGCGGCCTGAAAGATACCGATCTGCAGCATCGCTTTCTGATCGATCGGATCAAGCGTTTCGATCAGCTGGCCGGTTTGCCAAAGCAGTCCGGCGGGGAGGTTTACCGGCGGAGAGGTGGTGATCTGGTCATTCAAGCGAGCGGGAACCATCGCACGAATCCGCTCCGCCGCCGCGGCCCGTGTCGACTCGGTGTGTAATTGATAAACGGCTTTCAGCCATTGCCTAACCGCTTGAGTGTCCTTGTCCATTGAACCGTCGACCGCGTTGAGAAACCGCTGCGACGCTTGGTCATCGCGATGCAACAGATTCATCAGATCGGCCAAGACGCCCCGAACGACTCCCGATTCATTCCATCCCCGCACGCTCCACAGCGGTGAATCGTGGCGAAAGGCGTTCGGCGACGTGATGGCATCGACCATCATCGAGTTCAACTCGGGAATCTGCTTCCGTTCGGATTCAGGGATCGAGGCCAGCAACACGTCCAACTGTGCGACGGCTTGGGGATGGTTTACGACGACATGTCGGGCGAAACGCCGCTGGGCGTCGCTAAATGGCCTCGAGCCGGGGATCCGGATTGCACTGCAGACAGATTCCAGTGAAAACGTTCGGATGTCGATTCGGCACAGGTGATCGAACAGGATCTCCTGCGACGTCGACATCGACGCGGCGCGGGTGAACACATTCCAGTGAATTTTCCATTGCTTGGGATCACGTTCGAACGCGTACAAGTACAGCACAGCGGCGTGATGGAAATCTCGTTTGCCCCGCAGCGAACTCGCTCGCATGATGATTTGTCGCGGCGTCAGCTGTTCGGACTCGATAATCTGTTCCCAAAGACCGCGGGCGAGTTCCGGTTTCCCTGCGGCGAGATACAAGTCGGCGAGTTCTTCGCGATAGACGTTCGAGTTCGGGGATGACTCAAGTTTTCGCTTGGTCGAAGTGATCAGGGGCTGCAAACGATTCGTCTGGGCGAGGATCAGGATCGCCTGACGCCGTGTGCCGGAGCGGTCTTCCTGGCGAGGGTCCTGTTGGCGATGGATGACTGAATAGGCGACCTCCGACGCGGTGATCAAATCACCGGACTCCAACAGCGACTGGGCCAATTTCATTTGCTCGACATCATCGCTCCGTGGATTGCGTTTGGAACGGCGACTGGGGGGCGAGGCAACAGGCTGTTGTGCGATCGCCTGTTGCAACGAGGCCACCGATGCATTTTTTGAATTGATCGATTGCAGTTGTTTTGTCAGGAAGGTCCGCGTGTCGGTATCGATCGGCCGGGCGAGGAGTTGTCGGGCGGTGGAGCGAACGAGGTCCTCGTTGCCCGCCTGTGCGGCCAAAATTAAGCGAGCCAATTCGACTTGCTGGCGGGAGGGGGCGTCGGCTGTTGTGATCTGATCAAGACGCTCGAACGCTTTGGCGGGTTGCTCCGTGATCACGGCCAGACGTGCCGCTTCGAGTTGTAAATCCAGATCATCGGGGAACTCATCGGCCAGCGTTTCCAGTTGGACAAGACAATCCAGCGGCCGTTGGTCCCACCATGCGGCGAACGCAGCAAGAATCCGCCGCAATTTCAACTCGTGTGGCGTCGCACCCTCAAGCGGCTCGACCAACCGCTCCAGGAAATCGTCCGGGAGCGAAAGGATGGCGTGTGAGGAACCTCTGACGATCTGCTTCGGAATCAGCGGCAGCAACCCCCGCAACAGATTCGCCTCAATCAATCGCTTCGAAAGCGGCATCTGCAACTTGAACAGTTCATATCGCGTCGGACTCATACCAGGAGACAACAGCGGCGTGACAATCTGCAGTTGCTCACCCCCGAACAACTCGGACGGTGGCAGCCCCTGTCGATACAAAAGAGACCAACGAGAACAATGCGCGATCCAGGCATCGGCCAGTAGCTCGCGATGGCGAAGCACGAAGGCTCGTTCCGGTTCACTCGTCGGCGAAACGATCCACGGAACCACTTGGTCGGTCATCGAATCTCCGGGGCGACTGGCCCTGGCGATCTGCACCAGATGGGCAGCTTTTTCATCTGCAAAGGAAACATTGTTTTCCCACAAAGCGGCATGGATCTCGGCGACCGCGCGGTGGTAAGTCGATGGGACGACCGACTGATCGAGCGTTTCTGCGAACGGGTATTTTTTCCCCGCCACACGACACTCGGCGATCAAGTTTTGTCGCAATTGCAGATCGCGCATGATCGACTCGATCGGCGCCGAACGCTTCGTTGCCAGGGTCTGGTGTGTTTGACAAACGGTGGAAAGGATCTCCAGCTTTGAATCATCGAGTGGGGAAATCTTTTCTTGCTGGGTCTTTTCCAGTACCTGCCGAATGCGTGATCGCCTGGCGAGTAGGTCTACCAGCGCCGGGTGGTCGCCCGCCGGATCGAGCTGAGCCACCCGCCAGATGATTGCTTCGGGTGGCAACGTGTCGGTGTCGTCGAGCGAATTCTGGATCGAGTGCAGCAGGATGGCGTGTCGAAACGCGGCGACGTCATCGGAGTCGTTCGGCGGGGCGGAGAACCGTTTATCGATCAATTGTTTCGTCGTGACTGATTGTCCGTGCAGGGACGCCAATTCACGATCGGCAAGAATCTGCACGCAATGCGCGATCCAGTAGGCCTGGAAGTAATTCTCGGGCGCGAGAAAGTTGCTGCCAAAGGAGAACGAGTAACTTTTGAAACCGCTGTTTTGCCGACTCGTGATTCGTCGCTCATTGAGCAACAAAATGGTTTGCAGTGATGCCGCAGCCGAGGCGGGAAAGTGATCGCGGTCGATGAAAACTTGCGTCAGTCGCCTGGCTTTGAGCGTCAGGGGAGATCCCGGAGGGCCACGCACCACGACAACATTCGACATTGGGGCAGACGAAGGGAATGTCCTTAACGAAGCCCGCGACGCGGAAGGGGACTGAAGCGTCGGGGCAAAACCAGAGATTGACGGTGCGTCGTCATCGAGCTTCAACGCAGCAACTTCGCCGGCCACCTTCGCGGCTTGCGCCAAATGCTCGGCGCGTTCGGGGGCGTCGGACAGCAACAGCAGTTGAGCCCGGACGATGCGGATGTCCCACAAGGTGCGATTGTTTTCCAACGCCACACGACACAACTCGGCCGCCTGCTCGGGATCGGTGATTGCGATGCGACGGATGATGGACGCCATCCGCGTGGGATCCTTCGTCGCCTTCATCTCTCGCAGGTTCACTTCGGCTTGCGTGACCAAGCCGGCTTCCAATTCGAGCGACGAGAGTCGACTTTGATTCGACGGCGTGTCTTCAACATTGACCAGCCGGCGTTGATACGAAATCGCCGAGAGCAGGTTCCCGGATTGCGACAAGTGGTCGACCATCGCCTGCAGCAGTTTGACATCCCGCGGATGTTTGCCGAGCATCCGCTTGACCACGGTGTGAGCTTGCCGGAAATCCTTCACGAACGTCCAAACGGACGCGATCAAGATTGACTTGGATTTTTGATCAAGTCCGTCCATTTCAGCGCGTTCGAGCCGGGTCACGAGCTGGTCGATTTCTCCACGCCGTGCATACAGCGGCACCAGTTGCTCGACCAGGTCTGTCCGTTCGGTGAATCGACGTTCGTGTTCGATGGCTTGCCAGAACAAATCGATCGCGGCAAGTGTTTCATAGCGGTCGGCCAATCGTCGTGCCAGGGTGACGCGTGCGTCGATGGCGCGGGGATCCACCACGATGGCTCGTCGCAGCGCGTTTTCGCCGGCTTGATCCTGGTCCGACGCAAAGGCGATGCGGGCGTACAAGCGATACGAATCCGGGGATGCCGGATTGGCGTCAATCATGGCTTGGGCGGCGCGAGAGGCTTGATCCCATTCGCCCAACTGCTCCCAGATTTGAACCAATCGACCGAGATGGTTGACTTGAAAGCGTTTGTCCAACTGCGCCAACGTTTCCAGATGCGTTGCGGCGGTGGAACGTCGCCCCCATCCTTCGGCGATGTCGACCGCATCGCGAAGGATCGCAACGTTTTCTGGATCAAGTTTCAATGCGGCGTCGATCGAAAGCGATGCCGCCGCCGGTTGTCTGTTGGCAAGAAAAAGCAAAGCGAGAAACCGTTGGTTTTCCGGCGTCGGTGCTTCGACGGAAACCTGAGCGATCTGTTCGCCCAGTTTGCCCGCCGCCCGAAGTGCTTCGATGCGACGCCGGATCAGTCGCTCGCGTTCTTCAGCGGTTTGCGCCAAACCCGCTGCGGTTTCCAATTCTGTAAACGCCGCGTCGTGTCGCTTCGCTTCCGAGAGCACGCGGACGTAACGCAAGCGTTGGTCAATCGACAAATCCAGCTCGGCCGCTCGCTGCCAGCTTTGCAATGCCAGGTCGGTCAGCTTGAATGAACCGAAGACCGTCGCGAGCCGGATCAGCGATTCCGCGGTCCGCCGCTGGCCATCTGCAATGGATCGCCAAGCGGCGATCGCCTCGTCGTGCCGTCCGAGACCGTGCAGCAGTTCGCCCAGGGATTCGCGATAGTGCGGGTCGTCGGGCGCCGCATCGATCGCTCGCCGATAGAGTTCGACGGCGCGATCGGAGGCTTCGATGGATTGCATGTGTCGCGCGAGGGTCGCCAACAGGGCGGCATCATCCGACTTGACGTTGGCGAGCTGATCCCAGGCCTGCTGTGCCGCCGCGCGCCGTCGTTTGAGACTCATCGTTGAATCACCGAGACGGGCTTCTCCCAACCGCAACCGATAGTCGGGGTTGGCCGGATCAATGGCGATCAGCTGTTCGATCTGTCGAGCCGCCTCGCCGGCCCTGCCTTCGCCTTCCAGGATTTCCACCAGGGCAAGTAGGGCATCGACATGTTGCGGCGCCTGCTCGATCACCTGCAACAAGATCGGCACGGCCGCGTCATGACGCCCGGATCCCGCCAGGATTTCTGCCAATCGAATCGGCAGCGTGACGTCGTCCGGAAATCGTTCCGCCTGGTGCCGGTAGTAATCCGCCAACGCATCGGTGTCGCCGGCGGACAGATAGCTCCGTTCCAATCGGCTACGGACGTCGGAGTGCAGCCAGCTTCCCGGTCGCAGTCGATCCAGGATCAATTGCAACTGATCGCGGGCCTGTTGTGTTTGACCGATCCGGGCCGTCAGATCGGCAACTTTGATTTGGTAGCCGACGCGGGTTTCCGCCGTCTTTGCTTGTCCGGCCAACCGTCGATAGTGGTCGAGCGCTGGTTCGTAGGCTTGCTGGGCCACCAAGGCGGTTGCAACTTTTTCCGCCATCGAATGATCGTCGGGGTATTGATCGACCAACTGATTCCAAAGCGTGATCGCCCGGTCGGTCTGACCGGTCCGGCAATGAAGTCTGCCGAGATCAAGATAGATGTCCGGTGCTTGCCGACGATCGGGGCGGTTGGCGATTGCACGTTGAAACGCCTCGATCGCTTTTTCGTTTTCACCTTCGGCCGCCAGCGCTTTGGCCAGCTGGTGACTGACGCTGGCATTTCCGACCAGCAACGCTTCCGCTTTCTGCAGGGAAACAACCGCGGCGGATGTGTCGGCCCGCTTGAGCTGAATCAAGCCACGGACCATCTGCTTGTGACCCGAGTTGGCATCATCGAGCGACTGCAGCAAGGCATCGAGTGATTGACCTTGGACATGAAAGTCATAGACACGATCGAGCGCCGTGCCGGGTTGTGGGTTCCGCAGCAGGACGTCAAGAAACCGATCCGCGACCTGACGTTCTTGTTCGGGCGGCTGCGCGGACAAGGGCGAGAGAGTGGCCAGCAGCGTCATCAGGCAGAGCGCGACGAAACGGACCGAGACGACCTTCGAATGAGTCGACCTGAAACGCAGTGAGAAGGAAAACAGTGTCGCCATCTTCGTCGTCTTTGGCCGTGCTCAAAACCCGTTGCCGCAACGCGTCGTCCGCGGCTGTCAGAATCCCAGTATGACGCTGACCACGGGTAGGACGCAAATGTGTGTGTGCTCCTCACCTGCCGGTTCTGATCTTGGTCAAAAAATTGGGTGGTCAAAAAATGCAGTGACCCGACTCCACTGCAATCATCCCATCAGGCCCCAAATTTTTTGACCAACCCATTTTTTGACCAACCCATTTTTTGACCAACCCATTTTTTGACCCTATGCCGGTTCCATCCTGAATGCATTCGCGTCAACGGGCTCGCTCAGCAGCTCCAGACCGGGTCGCCGAGGACGTCGAACTTGGGTGTGATCCCCAGCCCGGGCTCGGTCGATGCTGCCATCCGGCCGTTGACCCGTTGGGGTGCCCCATCGGCGATCGATTGGGTGACGTAGCTGTTGAAGTCGGTCGAAGTGAACAGATAGTCCGTCGGCGTGCTGTGTGCCAGGTGCGCGATCGCTGCGGTGATGATGTCTCCGCCCCAGCTGTCTTCGAGTGTCATCGCGATTCCCAGGGACACGCACAGGTCGCGCGCCTGTTTCGCTTTGGTCAGTCCGCCGAACTTGCTGATCTTGATGTTGACGGCATCCATCGCGCGATCGGAGGCGCCCTTCAGGATCGCGTCGACCGAGTCGATCACTTCGTCCAAGATGAACGGCAGGTTGGTGTTTTGGCGAATCGTTAAACACTGCTGATAGGTCGCACAGGGCTGTTCAATGTAGACGTCGACGTCACGCACGGCACCGACGACCCGCATCGCTTCATGCATTAACCATCCCGTGTTGGCGTCGGCGACCAACTTATCGCCCGGCTGCAAGATCTCTCGGACCGCGCGGATTCGCTCGATGTCCTCATCGGCTTTGCCACCGACTTTCAACTGAAACCGCCGATAACCTTCGGCACGGTACCCGGCCACGTTGTCGGCCATCTCCGCGGCCGGTCGTTGGGAGATCGCGCGATAGAGCACCACATCGTCACCGAATCGGCCTCCGAGCAAGGTGCAAACCGGCAGCCCGGAGACTTTGCCCAGGATGTCCCAGCAGGCCATGTCGATCGCCGTTTTGACGTAGGGGTGCCCCTTCATCACGCGGTCCATTTTGTGATTGAGCGCCCACAACTGGGTCGGGTCTTCGCCGATCAGTTGGGGGGCGAGTTCTTGCATCCCCGCGCGGGCTCCGGCGGCGTAGGCGGGCAGGTAGACCGGCCCGAGAGGACAGACTTCACCAAAACCGACTACTCCCGAATCCGTCTCGACTTGGACGACCGTGGAATCAAAGACGTCGACGCTCTTCCCCTCCGACCAGCTGTAGTTGCCTTCCGCCAGGGGCAGGTCGACTTGATAAACCTTGAATCCCGTAATCTTCATCTCGTTCACTCGATGGGTGGTGCAATGGGTTGAGACCGCCAGGCGAATTCCGCGACTGCGGAATTCGATGTCGCGAAGAGAATTTAGCAATAATCGCAATGGCGCGGCACCGGTTCGGCGCCCGCAGACACGCGCCTGCCCCAGGGCGCACCCTTTGATTGATCTTGTGCCCACACGTTGGCCTTTAGGAGCTAGCGGAACGGTGCGAGCGCCTGCAGTGCCTAAGCAGGTGGCCTACCCCGACGGGGTCAAAGCCAGTAGCCGGAGGTGAGCGCAGCGACACCTCCGGACATCCGGTCCCCCGTCAGACGCGACCCCGAAGGGCAACGCTGTGAAGCATTTATTCTCTGCGTTTGACGATGTGTTAGCGGCAGGGCGCAAGCCCTCCGCTCTCTCATCGTTCCCGAAACACCGGAGGGCTCGCGCCCTACCGCTAAAAAATGCTTGATTGACGAGCTGCACCGCGATCCGTTCAATCGAATAGACTGGCAGGGGTTGGTATTCACCCACCCCGACCGTCTCCCCCTCACCCCGGCCATTTCCCATGTCGCGATTGATGATTGTCGCCGTCTTGTGCTGTCTGTCCGGTTTCGTCTCGGCGGCCGATCGGCCGAATGTCTTGTTCATCGCCGTCGATGATTTAAACCACTGGCTGACGCATTTGAACCGCAACCCGCAGGCCCGCACGCCGAACTTTGATCGGCTGGCTCGGCGCGGCGTCACCTTCACGAACGCCCATTGTGCCGTGCCGGCCTGTGAACCATCGCGTTGTGCGTTGATGAGCGGTCGACGACCGTGGGTGTCAGGCTGCTACAAGAACGGTCACGCCTGGAAAAACCACCAAGCGGCCGGCGAGGGATTGAGCGCGCAATTTCTGAAGGCCGGTTATCACGTCGCCGGTGCCGGAAAAATCTATCACTCCAGGCAGTACTATCCCAGCGAATGGACCGAGTACATGTCCGATGACGGATTGAGCGCCAGTGGACCGGGCGTCAAGAAATATGATGGCTATCACGACGACGTGACGCACCCGAACCTGAAAGACGACGACATCATGGATTGGCACTGCGTCAACTACTGCATCGAACGGATCACCAAGAAAAGCGACAAACCCTTCTTCGTCGCCTGCGGACTGTACAAACCCCACCTGCCGTTCGTCGCCCCGCGAAAGTACTACGATGCGTTTCCGCTGGAATCGATCCAGTTGCCGCCGCACATCGAAAACGATCTGGCCGACATTCCGCCGTCGGGCGTGAAGATGGCCGGGCCGCAAGGCGATCACGCCAAGTTCCTCAAAAGCGGGCGTTGGAAAGCCGCGATTCAATCCTACTTGGCGACATGCAGCTACACCGACATGAACCTCGGCCGGTTGCTCGACGCACTCGATGCCAGCCCGAACAAAGACAACACGATCATCTGCCTGTGGAGCGATCACGGTTGGTCCCTGGGCGAAAAAGAACACTGGCGCAAGTTCGCGTTGTGGGAAGAAACCACGCGGACCGCCTTCCTCTGGGTCGTCCCGGGATTGACGACGCCCGGCACACGCTGTGACCGGTCGGTCGATTTGATGTCGGTGTACCCGACGCTGTGTGAGCTGACAGGGATCGCGACGCCTGAACACGTCAGCGGTCGCGACATTTCGTCGTTGTTACGCGATCCCCAATCGCCATGGGAATTCCCCGCGATCACCACGCACGGACGCGGCAACCATTCGGTCAAGACCGAAACGCATCGCTACATCCGTTACGCCAACGGCGAAGAAGAACTCTACGACGTTGTCGCCGATCCCTACGAATGGAAAAATCTGGCCGCCGAGACGAGCAGTACCCCGATCAAAGCACAGCTGGCTGAATGGCTGCCCAATAAAGAGAAACCTGAGCCCAAGAAGAAGTAGGGCATGCTGTGCATGCCATCTGACGTCACGCACAGCGTGACCTACATCGTAACGTCATGCACAGCATGACCTACATCGTGACGTCATGCACAGCGTGACCTACTGGTTGATCTATGCCTAAATGTCATCCATCTCTTACACTCTGGGCTCCCAGAGTGCTAGATAGGAGGACTAGTGATGCCAGATACGTCAAGGAAGTATTGTGTCGAATTATCTGTGGCGGAACGCAAGGAGTTGCAGGCGATTGTACGCCTGCAGTCTGTTGGTGTGTCGAAGCAGCGGCGGGCACGAATTCTACTTCTCTCCGATGTCAATCACCCTGATGGTCGACGGACGGATGCCAATATCGCGGAATTGGTAGGACTCTCTGTGCGTCAGGTCGTTCGCATTCGACAACGATTTGTTTGTGAGCGTGACTCTCAGGGTGTGGAAGCTGCGTGCGAGCGCAAACCACGTCCAGCCGCACCCGAGCGACGAAAGCTTGATGGCAAGGCCGAGGCTCAGCTTATCGTTTTGGCCTGCGCCGAGCCACCTGATGGACGCGATCATTGGACGTTGCAATTGCTTTGTGACGAATTAGCTCGCCTGAAAGTTGTTGAATCGGTTTGCCCCGAGACCGTGCGTCAATGTCTAAAAAAAACGAGCTGCAGCCCTGGCGGACTGAACGCTACTGCATCCCCGAGTCGGATCGGGCGAGATTCGTCGCTCAAATGGAAACAGTCCTCGACGTCTATCAGCAGCAATACGATGACAAACACGTCCTGATTTGCATGGACGAAGCATCACGGCAAATACTCGCAGATCTCTCTGAACCGTTGCCGGCTCGCCCCAAACGAGACGGGAAGCCAGGAAACTGGAAACGCGTTGATGACAAATATGTTCGGCACGGCGTTCGATCCTTATTGTTGTTCTACAACCCGATTGAGGGATGGCGACGGATTGGCTGCCGTGAGAGCCGTACGCGTACCGACTGGGCTGAGGAAGTCCGGCAACTTCTTGAGCACGACTATCCACACGCCGAGACAGTCACGCTGGTGTGTGATAATCTCAATACTCATGCGATAGCCAGCCTGTACCACACGTTTGACGCGAAGACGGCCGGTGATCTGCGTCGCCGTATCCACCTCGTCTTTACGCCGAAAAATGGTTCGTGGTTGAACATGGCTGAAATGGAACTGAGCGTTCTAAGCCGCCAATGCATCGGTAGCCAGCGTTTTGCTTCCGAGGAATCTCTTGATGCAGCCGTGCATAAATGGGTTGCAGCTCGAAATGCGGGTCGCTGTGGCGCTCAATGGAGATTCACCACGGCAGACGCGCGGGTCAAGCTTCAAAGCCTATACCCTCAGCATGACATTTAGAGATAGACGGACCACTACACGGTGACGTCACGCACAGCGTGACCTACGTCGTGACGTCATGCACAGCATGACCTACATCGTGATGTCACGCACAGCGTGACCTACGGCGGCTGGTTACGTCGGGACGTATTCCACCACGTGGCCGATCTTGATCACAAACGGGTGCGTTTTGTGGCTCTTGAAAAAACCGCTGACCGTCACCCCCTCCGGGTTCTCGATCACTTTGACGATGTTGACATACGGGACGTGAAAAACGTTCGCGTCATCGCCGGATCGAACCGAAAAATAATCCTCCTCGGCGGCAAGCAGCGTTGCCGATTCGATCCGGTGGGCGCTGTGAATGTTGATCCCGATCTCGTTTCCCAATTGCGGTTCGATCAATTTTTTCATGACACTTCAACTCAAGCGTTTGTCAAAAGACACGGCACGGTAACGGCGTGCAACTTCTCAATCGTATCAGAACGGCACGGGGCTTTGTGGTCTGGCTGGAACGCGTTTCGTCACGGCAAGCGAACTTGCCCGAGGGTCAACCAGCCCGGTTTCGTTTGACCTTGCTCCGCGTTGGCGAACCGCAACGGCTTTCCCGCTTCGAGCGGATGGACCACTCGCATCAACACGGTGTTCGTTCCCGAAAGCCCTGCAATGTCGATCGACGCCGACAACTCGTGCGCCGTTGCGCTCGGCAAATGTCCCCGCATCGACAGCCCGGGCGCGATCATGCGTTTGGCGATTTTGCCGGCTGCATCGACAACGGCCACTTCGGTGGGCCAGTCGGCGTAGAACGGCGCGACGCCTTGATTGATCAGCTGCAGAGTGATTTGGCATCGGTCCGTCTGTCGATCGGGAACGAACGCCACTCGTTGGACATAATAGTCGTAACCCATCCGCCGGACTTCCTTCGTTGCACGTTCCAGCCGCTTCGGTGAAGCGACTTCACGAAACATCCCGGTGTCCATCAACCACGTGGCGTGTGTTTGGCTGACACATTCGTGGAAACTCTGCACCTGCTTGGGCCACTGATCGCGGTCATCGAAAATTTTGCCCCAAGCCTCGGGACGAATCTCGCCGCCGATCGGCTGGGTTTTCCATTTATCGATCGCCGCGCGGCCTGCGGCCTTGAGCGCCGGCATGTAGAACCAATCGTCCTCCTGTTTGCCGGTTTCGATCGTTGCCCAAGCAAAGGAGTCGTCGTGATAGCCGAAGGGGCGCGACGCGTTTTCGGCCTGATAGCCGTGATTCGGTCCGGCGGGGTAACGCAGCAAGACGGGCGTCGATGCGAACGCGGCCTCGTACGCATCCAGCACGATGGCTTGGGTTTCGTTGCTGGCCCAGAGGTCGTTGCGGGGATAGGTATGCCATTCGCCCCACGTGCCCAGCAAGCCGGCGGTGATGTAGGCCAACCGTGCGTCTCCGTCGTACTTGTTGCCAAACGCAGCGATGAAGGCACGAAACGCCGATCGCAGACGCTCGTCCTCGTAGTCCGGCGTCGTGATCTGCTTCGGCGGCAGGGGAGCCGTGTTGGTGTTGAGGTACGTGTGCAGCTTCAGCCCGCCCTTGATCAGGTATTCCGGGATCCCTTTCTGCTTTCCCGGATACTCGACGTAGACCCGAATCACCGCTTGGTTGCCACGCGAGGCGATGTCGTCGAGCAGTGTTTCAAGCGGCTGCCAGTCGAATTCGTCTTCCGCCCGCATCAGATCACTGAGTGCGAGATAGCTGAATTCCATGCTGTGCGGGAATCGATCCGGGTAAGGACGCGCGTACGGCACCAAACCCTTGAGCGGATTGTCGACCGGACTGGCGGCCGGTTTCAGGTCAAACGTTTGCTGGGCGACGACGGTCGTGACACCGCCGAGAATGAACAGCAAACCGAGGACGGAGCGAAACGCCAGGGTTGGGTGATGGACTCTCAAAGCGTAATTCTCACGGGTTCAAGGCTACCGTCCGTCGCCGCTGTACTTGATCGTCGCACCGGTCGGGGCTTGCGGCCAAGGGGTCTCGCCGGGCGCCCACGACTGGGGCTGCTTGCTCCGCACCGCCATCACCCGCGTCTTCAACCAGTCCGGTGCATCGCGGTTTTCAGCTTGACCATAGACAAAGGGCTGCGGCGGATGCATCAATCGCGGCGGCGATCCGAGGACTTTTTGCAACGGTGGTCGTTGTTTGCCGATCGCATCAAGTTGCGATTTCAATCGAGCGACAATCTCGGGATGCTTTGACGCGATGTCCGTGGACTCGGTCGGATCGGTGGCAAGGTTGTAAAGCATGTCGCCCATCAGTTTAAAGTCACCCGAGCGGATGGTCGGCAATCGCACGCTGCCGGCGACCTCGTACACAATCTCCGTCCGTGGACTCGGCTGACCATTCAGAATCACTTGCGACATGTCCATGCCGTCAAGCGGTCGACACGGTTTCGTGCTGCCTCCGGCCAGGCTGACAAAGGTCGGCAGCAAGTCGACGACGTGCATCATCGCGTCGCTGGTTTTTCCGGCGGGAATCTTTCCGGGCCATCGCATCGTACACGCCACACGGACTCCGCCTTCGAACGTCGTGTTCTTGGTTCCGCGGTACGGCCGGTTGACCTCTTCGGTCAATCCTCCATTGTCATTGGCAAATACGACGATCGTGTTTTCGGCGAAACCGTGTTGGTCAACCGCACCGACGATGCGTCCCACTGCGTCGTCGAGACATTTCAGCGCCGCCGAACGCTTGTCGAGCGTGTCGGTGTAGCGTGGAATCTCCTCCAACGGTCCGTGGATCGCGTTGAAGGGAACATAGATGAAAAACGGGACGTCCTTGCTGCGCTCGGAAATCAACCGAACCGCTTCGTTGGCGAACAGGTCGGTCGAGTATCCCTGTTCATCGAGCGGTTGTTGATTGCGATGCCAGTCATAGACCGCAAACGTGGCCGGCGAATTGTGGGGGATCGTGTAGTTGTTGTAATCGATGCCCCAGCCGTAGTGACCATATTGGTGATCAAAACCCTGGCCCATCGGCAATTGTTCGGGTAACCATTCACCCAGATGCCATTTGCCGATCAAAGCGGTGTAGTAGCCGGAGGCTTTGAGTGCTTCTGCGATGGTGTGTTCGTTCGTATCCAGCGCGTGCAGCATCCGCGTCGGCGTCCCGTCGGCGGTGTGGGCCAGTTCCAGACCGAGTTTCTCGAGGTAGCTGGGTTTGCCGAAGTCCTCCGACCGCCAATCCATCCAATTGCGAAACGCATAGCGTCCGGTCATCAAGGCACAGCGAGTCGGTGCGCAGACCGAATGGGCGTAGAACTGCGTCAGACGAAGACTTTCGCCGGCCAGACGATCCAAATTTGGCGTCAGATCGGCGTTGCCGCCCTGAAATCCGGGGTCGGCCCAGCCCATGTCGTCGGACAGCATCAAGACGATATTGGGCTGCTCGGCGGCAGCAGAAGGGGACGCGAAACACGCCAAGACGGTCAGGGTGGCAAGAATGAAACGAAAAGGGAGATGCATTTGGAAATGGATGGGAGAGGTAAGGTCAATGGAGTTGGGTTCGAGTGGACCCCATTGTAGTCGTTCGCGCCGGTTCAAGGTCCTACTCGCATCCGTTGGTGTCCAGCCTTCAGGCGCATCCTCGGATGCCGTCAGGCATCGCGGTTCTCCGCCAGCCGCTTCGCGGCTGCAGGGGAGCGGCTGAAGCCTGGACACCAACACTCACCATGGTTTTTCGGCACCTGTTGGTGTCCAGCCTTCAGGCGCATCCTCGGATGCCGTCAGGCATCGCGGTTATCCGCCAGCCGCTTCGCGGCTGCAGGGGGAGCGGCTGAAGCCTGGACACCAACACTCACGATGGTTTTTCGGCAGGTGTTGGTGTCCAGCCTTTAGGCGCCTCTATGGATGCCTTTAGGCATCGCGGTTATCCGCCAGCCGCTTCGCGGCTGCAGGGGGAGCGGCTGAAGTCTGGACACCAACACTCACGATGGTTTTTCGGCAGGTGTTGGTGTCCAGCCTTTAGGCGCCTCTATGGATGCCTTTAGGCATCGCGGTTATCCGCCAGTCGCTTCGCGGCTGCAGGGGAAGCGGCTGAAGCCTGGACACCAACACTCACCATGGTTTTTCGGCATCCGTTGGTGTCCAGCCTTGAGGCGCCTCTATGGATGCCTTTAGGCATCGCGGCTATCCGCCAGTCGCTTCGCGGCTGCAGGGGAAGCGGCTGAAGCCTGGACACCAACACTCACGATGGTTTTTCGGCAGGTGTTGGTGTCCAGCCTTTAGGCGCCTCTATGGATGCCTTTAGGCATCGCGTCTCTCCGCCAGCCGCTTCGCGGCTGCAGGGGGAGCGGCTGAAGCCTGGACACCAATGTCACAAATGTTAGAAAAATAACAAAAGAGGTTTTGCCAGTGACGCTCGATTTGTTACATTTCTAACACTTCGATGCGACACCCTTATTTGCCCCCGGAGTCCAGCGTGCGTTCTGACCTTTCCCGCCGCGAGCGGCAGATCATGGAAGTGATCTATCAGCTCGGCGAACCGACGGCTAACGAGATCGTTGCGGCGATGCCCGACGAGCTTGCCAATGCGACCGTGCGGACACAGCTTCGCACGCTCGAATCAAAAGGCGTCGTCAAGCACCGTCGCGAAGGAAAACGATTCGTGTACTTGCCCGCGGTGCCGCGAAAAAGTGCCGCGGCCAAGGCGTTTCGCAAAGTCCTGGAAATCTTTTTCGGCGGCTCGGTGGAAGATGCACTGGCCACGCACCTTGCCGATCCCAAGACGGAATTGAGCGACGAGCAGGTCAAGCGTCTGCGTCGATTGTTGAACCAACATCAAACCAAAGGCGGCAAGCAATGAGCGATCGCGTGAACCACTGGTTGATCGATAGTCCGCTGTCACTGTGTTTGGTCGTGATCGTCCAAATTGCGGTCGTTTCGGTCATCGCATGGTTGGTCGCGGCCCGGATCAAACGCGTCGACGCAGGACGCACGTATGCCGTCTGGCTGACGGCGGCTTGCTTGACCTTGGGGATCTTGCCGGCGCATCTGCTGCTCGGCGGATGGAAGATTCCGTTGGCTTCTGCGGAAGTCGATGTGGCAAGGCAATCGATCGGCACAGATCAACGGGCGCGGCGGAATGATGGCCGGGCGATGCAACCGATGGCAGTCATCCCGAGTCCTTTGGAACGAGAAGAAGACTCAACGCTCGCCGATCTGACAACGCAACCGAACCGGCTTTCCACCGCCTTGCCGGCCACGTCGTCGTCCGCATTCACCTCAGCGGGAGAGGACGTTTTACTGGGGCGCACGAGCGATCTCCGTAGCTCAGCCACCATCGATCGCAAGCTCGATGGATCGACGACATTGACCGTGTTTGTTTGGATCTATGTCGCTGGATTTGTGTGGGTGGCGTTGCGATTCTCGGCCGGGATGATTCGATTGCGTGTCGCGGCGGCGAAGGGACAGCGTGTCGATCCGCAATTCGTTGCGCTGGCCAATGACATTGCCGAACGGATCGGTTTGACGCGAGTACCTTTGATCGTGCGGACGGATCGCACTTCGATGCCGCTGGTGTTCGGCCTGTTCCGATTCACCGTTCTGGTTCCGAGGCAATTTGAATCGTGGAGTGACGATGAAATTCGGTCGACGTTGTTTCACGAACTGATGCATGTTCGTCGGCATGACGGTGCAGTCCAGCTGATTGCGTCCATGAATCTGATGCTCTACTGGTTCCATCCCGCCGTTTGGCTGATCGATCGGCGGCTCTCCGAATCGCGTGAATGGGCAACCGATCGCGATGTCCTGATCGCAACATCCGAAAACTACAGCGGACTGTCGTCGGGGCGTTATGCCGAGAGCCTGCTCAATATCGTTTCGCGATTTCGCAGCGAGGGAACGACGACTCAGCTTTCCAATCGCTCGGCCATCGCGATGAGCCGTCACACTCAAATTGAAGATCGCTTGACGTTGATCCTCAACGGCGTTCCGGGGCTGTCCCGCTGGCGAATCGCTTCGTTGCGATTGATGGTCGCATTGCTTGCTGTGGCGGCAATCGCGACGACGGTGCGGCTGGAGCATTCAATCGCTCAAGGAACTCCGGACCAGCAAACGCAGTCGGGTTCAGCGGATACCGGTCAAGCGGAAGCAGACAACGCCGGCCCCGTGTACGAGCCGATTCGACCAGACGACAATGACTTGATTGCCCGAGTACTAGGGTCTAAACCGACGCTGGCCGAGCCGGATGATTACGCAGTGATCGTCAATGTCTCCGGCACAGTCCTCTCGCCCGACGGCCAGCCGGTGTCGGGGGCGGCGGTCGTACTGAGGGAATCGAGTGGTCACAGAGTGTCACGTGATCCTCAAAAGTACCTTTACTCGGTGGACCGAGATCTGATTCGAGCGCCCGACGTGATTGGGCGGACCGACACAAACGCGAGCGGCGAGTTCGAATTCGCCGCTGTCAAAGCACCCGCGTTTCCGAATGATCGCACGGACCGTTGGGTAGGCTCACTCGTTGCTGCAATGCCGGGCGCGGGCGTCGCCACGTTGCAGCTGATCATCGAAAAGTCGAATCCGAAGCCGGTCGAAGCAATCACCTTGCAACTCGCGAAGACGAACTCCATCAGCGGTCGATTTGTGACGCCCGATGGCCAACCCCTTGGCGGGGCGATCGTGAACCTGACAGGCTTGTACGCGCCGACGGCCGATCCATGGGATGCCCCCGAGCGATTCGAATTGTTGATGAGCCAATTGACACCGAAAACCATCACCGACAATTCGGGCTACTTCGAGTTCGAAAACATTCCCGTCGGTTTGATCGCATCGATCGAGGCTTCTCATGATGACTGGGAGGACGGATACGCTGCCATTCGGACCAGTGACGACGTCGCAATCGGGAAATTTGAACGTCCCAATCCCAGGCTTCCCAGTGGAGAGGTCGTTGAGAGTCCGGCAACAGTTGTCGCCGACCCAGGTTATACGCTCGTTGGCAACGTCAGCGACGAACGGGGCGCGGGGATCGCGGGAGTCAGCGTCTATCCATCGTCCAGCGTTGACCGCGACGAGACCGATTCGGACGGCAACTTTCGATTTCGTGTCGCGACACACCTGATCAAATACTATTTCGATCGCGACGATCGGCCGATGAAGTTTTCGGTCGTAACGCCCGAAGAAAGCCCGTTCCTGTTGAAGCAAATCGAGCTTTCCAAGGAGCAAGTGACGGGAAAAGAGCCGATCAATGTTGTGCTCCCCCGTGCCGTCGCGATCAGCGGGAAAATGGTGGACGCGTCGGGAACTCCCGTTAAAGGCATCTCGATACGTTCGCTCGACGGTCCGGCGCCGTACGGGGCCGTTTCGAAAGAAAACGGAACGTTCAGTCTGAAACTCCCCCTGGGCGAGCACTTGTTGGTGATGACGACTAGGGAACCGGGCTATGCGATCCCTTCGTCTTCATATGGAATGACGAAGGAGGAAGCCGCGTCGTTACCGCATCGAAAAATCACGATCACCGATTTTGTCCCTCGCGAGCTTGAACCGATCGTGGTCCCCAAGCTGGCCACGTACCAAGTCATTGTATCGCTGCCCGACGGTAAACCTGCCGTTGGGGCATCGGTAATTCTGCGTGACGAAGCAACGGCTAGCACGAACGCTCCCGAATTCGATCGGGCACCTCGCATCGTGGATAAGTCCGAGGCCGAAACCACGAATTCACTCGGGCGCGCCACGCTGGTTCCCCAAGGGGTGACATCACCCAAAGCGTTCATCGACGTCAAGTATCTCCGCGATGACGCCGCCTTCGACGGCACAGTCAAGCTGAGCGAAGCCAAAGACGGCGTCGTCCATCTGGTGTTGCAATCTTCCGCGATCGTCGAAGGCCGCGTGTTGCTCGATGGCAAGCCGGTCGCTGGAGCCCGAATGCAAGTCAGCCTGACTAAGCCTATCCAGCGAACTGCCAACGGCATGACCATGACTGTCATTCAATCCAAAGGCCATCAGTTCGTCACGACGGACTCCGAGGGTGTGTATCGGGCATCCGTGCCCGCCGGAGAGCGGGTCAGCGTCAGCTTGAACCGTGTGCCGAGCCTCAGTGTCGGAGCGGGGATTGGCTATAACGCACAACCCGCCAGCGACGGAAAGCTGATCGTCAAGGACTTTGAATTGATTCGCGGTGACCAGGAGATCGCCGGACGTGTGATTGATGCCGACGGCAACCCGGTCGCCAAGGCGATGGTTTCCATCCGCCGCGACCGGAACGTGATCCCCAACTTCTGGGTTGATCACGATCGCGAAAGCCAATCGACGACCGACGCCAACGGACGGTTTCACCTCAAAAAGGTCCCGCAAGGAAACTATCAATTGATGGTCCGCGGACCCCGAGGCGCAAGTTCCGTCTCGTCGTCACGGATCTCCACGATGGTTCCGGTCAGCACCGGCGAGATGAATTTGGACATCTCGTTAAACCTGCCCAGTGCCCCCCCGATCCAGAGATTGATTCCAGTGGAAATCACCCCCAGGCGGTAGCAACAAGTGGGATTGGATTCCAGGATCGTCATTCGCCGGATCGATGAGCCTGGAAGCCTATCCCACACCATCACCCAAGACGCTGGACCCGAAAAATGCTCTCGATCAAATTCCTGTTGTCGCTGCTGCTGACCGCCGGGACAGCCGAACTGTCAGGCCGGGTGGTCGATTCCGAGAAGGCTCCGGTTGCCGGGGCGATCGTCGTCGTCAGCACCGCCAAACCGCGCGTCGGCCCGGCCACCACCTGCCCGTCGTGCTACCGCGATTGCACCAAACGCACGACCACAGATTCAAACGGACGGTTTTCGATCCCTGATCTGTCCGACAGCTTGCTGTTCAGCTTGGCCGCCGGCGGTGCGGGCTATCAAGGCCAAGTCTCCGAGCACTTTGACCCGGCCCTGAAACCGGAGATCACATTTCAGCTCGAACCACTCGAGCGGACGGAAAAAATCGACGTCGTCCGCGGGCGGGTGGTCGACAGCGATGAAGATCCGATCGCGGGAGCCCAGGTGCGGCCCCATAACATCCTCCGCAGCAACGGCATCGGTGGCGGATCCGACCGTTCGGTGACACCGCTGACGTTGACCGATGTCGACGGCTTCTTCGAAATGTCGGTCGGTGATCACATCCAGTGGATCGACCTGCGGATCCATGCGTCTGCCTATGCACCGGCACAAACCCGGTGGAGTCGTTCGGGTGACGACGAACTCATCATCTCGCTTGGAGCCGGCGCAGATCTACGGGGCAGATTGGTGTTTCGCGGCAAACCCGTCGCCGGCGTCGAAGTCGGCCTGGTACAAAAGAATCGCATGATGGGCAGCATCGTGACGCCACAGGAAGTCTTCACCGACGAATCCGGAATGTTCCGCTTCGAACAGCTTCCACCGGAACTTGATTACGCCCTCTACACGCACACCGGCCAGGCTGCATCGGCGGTGTTGCCACTGAGTTTTGTCCAGGCAGCCCGGCACGGTGAATTGGCCGATCTGGGCGACATTCCGGCGGTTGAACCGAGACGCTTGTCGGTCACCGTGACGACCAGCGATGGTTCGCCACTTCCCCAAGATAGTTACGTCTACATCGGGCGACGCTACGGTTGGCGTGGCTCGCAATTGCCGCTGGAGCAAAAGACAACGTCGAAGGTGGCGATCCTGGACGCAGCCCCTGAAGTCTATGAGGTCGGTGTGCGGACAAAGGGTTACACCGTCTTGGAAACCCAGCCGACGTTAAACGTCGATCTGAACCGAAGTTATTCGGTAGACGCCAGCGTCGAATCAAGTGTCGTGTTTATTTTGCAGCGGACGGGGAATTAAGGTCACACGTGTTGGTGTCCAGCCTTTAGGCGCCTCTATGGATGCCTTTGGGCATCGCGGTTCTCCGCCAGTCGCTCCGCGGCTGCAGGGAGAGCGGCTGAAGCCTGGACACCAACACTCACCAAAGTTTTTCGGCAGTTGTTGGTGTCCAGCCTTCAGGCGCCTCCTCGGATGCCGTCAGGCATCGCGGTTCTCCGCCAGCCGCTCCGCGGCTGCAGGGGGAGCGGCTGAAGCCTGGACACCAACACTCACCATGGTTTTTCGGCATCCGTTGGTGTCCAGCCTTCAGGCGCATCCTCGGATGCCTTTAGGCATCGCGGTTCTCCGCCAGCCGCTCCGCGGCTGCAGGGGGAGCGGCTGAAGCCTGGACACCAACACTCACCATGGACTTTCGGCAGGTGTTGGTGTCCAGCCTTTAGGCGCCTCCATGGATGCCTTTAGGCATCGCGTCTCTCCGCCAGTCGCTGCGCGGCTGCAGGGGAAGCGGCTGAAGCCTGGACACCAACACTCACTTCGAATACCAATCGGGTGTTCCGAACCAATCGTGCATTTCCTTTTCGAACGGGGCGACGACGGCGCGGGGCTCTGGGATCTCTCCTCGGTCGCCGGTTTCGACGATCCAGGTATCCAGCGCGGCGCGCATCCGAGTCAGGGCTTCTTGATGCGATGCGTCACCGGAATCGGCGAGGTTTTTGATCTCGTAAGGGTCCGCTTGCGTGTCGTAAAGCAGTTCGTCCGGGAACGGTTTCATCAACTCCGCCGGCGGTCCCGTCAGTTTGCCTTCGGCATGTAATTTCCTCATCAACGGCTTGACCAAGAAACACTTTTCCTTGTAGCGATTCAGCGTCGTAAAACCGGCTCCGGGCGTGAAGTTGCGGATGTAGTGGTAGCGTTTGTCACGGACGCTGCGCAATCGAATTTCGGTTTCGTCGATGCGATCGCGGGCGCTGAACACGTACTTGCGATCGGGTCCGGTTTGTTCACCCAGAAACCGACGACCTTGCATGCCGAGGGGCGGCTCGATTCCGGCCATCCAAAGTGTCGTGGCGGTCAAGTCGATCAGGCTAATCAGCTCGTCGCTGACGGCGCCCGGTTTGATTTGTTTCGGCGCCGGATAATTCTTGGGCCAGCGAATCACCATCGGGACGTGTAACCCCGAATCCCAACACCAGTGAATCCCGCGTGCTTCCAGTCGACCGTTGTCGGAAAAGAAAACGACGATGGTGTCGTCGGCCAAACCGTCTGCTTCCAGCCGGTCCAAGATCCAGCCGACGCGGACATCGGTTCCGGTGACGGAGTTCAAATACCGCGCCCATTCCTGGCGCGTGATCGGGTGATCGGGGTAATACGGTGGCGGCGTCACGTTCTCCGGCGTCGCGACCTTGGGATGCCACTCTTCACCCACCCATTTCACGCGTTCCTTTTCAGCCGACTTGCGGTCGTAAATGTCGTATTCCGCTTCCGGCATATTGATCTGGGCGAAGAACGGCTGGCCCGGCTTGAGTTTCTCCCAGTCGTCGGTCGTGTAAAGTTGGCCTTCGTTGACGAAGTTCAAATCCAACTTTCCCGTGCCGATGACGCGATCACCGATCGTTTTCAGGTTGGCGGTGATGTAGCCGGCGTCGTGCAACCGTTGCGTGATCGGACGCACGCCCGACGGCAGCCGAAAGTCATCGCTGCGATGCGAACGCATGTGGTGCGTGTCGGTGGACGTTTGGTACATGCCGGTCATGAATGCCGACCGGCTCGGTGCACAAACCGGTGAGGTTGAAAAGACGTTGGTGTAGCGAATCCCTGCCGCGGCCAAGCCGTCGACGTTCGGCGTGTGGACGTTCTTCGCACCGTAACATCCAAAGTCCAGATCAAAGTTCTCGCCGATGATCCAAAGGATATTCGGTGGCTTGGTCGGGGCTTGTGCGTGGGCAATCGTGACGAAGCCCGGGGAAGCGACAAGCAATAGGGCGAGAAGGCGTAGGGACATTGTCTGATTAAGTGATAGGAAAGGATGATCGGATCGAAAAAGTGGGATAGGCTTCCAGCCTGTCATTTCAGGGCTGACTAATCCAACCGGCTGCGAATCCACTCCGCCATCAGCTTCAAGTGCTCGTCATCATAAAATGCGTTTCCGCCGTGTGCGGCGCCGTGGATGACGTGGAACGTGACATCCAGTCCGACGCGCTCGTAAGCCCCTTGGAGTTCGTGTGACTGGTTGATCGGCATCTGCGGATCTTGGTCCCCGTGGATCAGCAACAGCGGCGGGTCGCCGGAATCAACGTGCTCGACCGGACTGGCCAGCCGAGCCGCATCGGGAACGCCGGTCGGCAAGTCACCCAGCAAAAGCTTCAGTGCCGGTTCGCGAACGCTCAAACCGTGCGGCGTCGATTGGCTGAGGACCGTTTGCAAGTTGCTCGCGCCGTACAAGGAAATGATCGCGGAGACGCCGGATGGAACCTCCGCATTTCCCATCGCCAGATCTTCCAAGGCTTGGACGCCGTCGCTGACGCCAACCAACGCTGCCAGATGGCCACCGGCCGATGCACCGGCAATCACGATCCGATCAGGATCGATTTCAAACCTCGCCGCATGCGTGCGCAGGAAACGAATTCCCGCTTTGATGTCTTCAGTTTGCGCGGGAAACCGTGCCGTCCCGCTCAAGCGGTAATTGAGACTTGCGATCGCGAAGCCCTGTTCGGTCAATCGCTTGATCGGCACGTTGCGTTTGTCACCGGCTCGCCAGGCACCGCCGTGCACCCAAACGATCAATGGGGACACGCCATCGGTCTGGCTGGGGTAGAAATCCAGTTTCAGATCAACGCCGTCGATCTTGGCAAACGCAACATCATGTTGGATTGCAGGCTCGGCTGAACGGACGTGGATTGCGATCGAGCAGACCATCAATAGGCACAGAGAGAATCGGCGCATGGCAACAACGTTGGAAGACGCGAATGAAACGAGCATGCGTGTTGGTGTTTAGGCTTTAGCCGATTCCCGCTACGTTAACGTCAACGAGGGGGCCGCTCGCGCTGGCGCGAACCGGCTGATGTCAAACGACTATCAGCCGTTTGCCGCGAGCCTGCGGGCCAACACCCGCCGCATTGCGGATGCGCCTAAAGGCTGGACACCAACGCTTGCTGAATCGCTACCAGCTCTGTCTGTGGCGGCGTTCATGCAAGACGCATTTGGTCGGGCATTGTACACCGCATCAGACCGTCGCGGTTGGCTCTTTGGAACGCACCTGCCCGGTGAAGACGCTGACCACCAATTTCATCAGCAGTGTCAGAACCAGCATTCCGAACGCCCAGATCCCGACGGTGACTTTCCATTCGATCAGGCTGGGCGTGTATTCCACGATCTCGTGAAGCGTCGAAGGGATGAATCCGGGGATGATCAGGCCCATGCCTTTTTCGATCCAGATGCCGACGATGCAGCACAGGCAGGCGACGATGCGGACGGTACTGCGTTCCATGGCCGCGGGCAGGAAAAACAGAAACGTGCCGAGCAAATTGAGCGCGATGGCCGACCAGATCCACGGCACCAAGCCGTGATGACCGTGGGCCCCGAAGAACAGGTAGTTGGCTGCCGATGCGTGCCCGCCGCCGGTGTAAAAGAGCGTGAAAATCTCGCTGGCCAACATCACCAGATTGACCACCATCGCGACGCGGATAATTTGAATCAGCGTCCTGGCCGGACCCACCGGCGCGGTGTAGCCGGTGGTGACCCGGATCACCCGCATCACCAGGATGATGAATGCCGGTCCGCTGACAAATGCCGAGGCCAGAAATCGCGGCGCCAGCAGAGCGGTATTCCAAAATGGCCGTCCGCCCAGTCCGCAGTACAAGAATGCGGTGACCGTATGAATGCTGATCGCCCAAAAGATCGACAAAAACACAAACGGGATATACCACTTGGGATCGGGTTTGCGACCCAGGTAACGCATGTAGAGCAAGTAGCCGACGACGTGCAGGTTGATCAACAGGTAGCCGTTGAGCACGATCACGTCCCAGGTCAACATCGACATCGGCCAATTGAATTCCCCGATGCCGGGAATCATGTGCCAGAATCGATCTGGGCGGCCCAGGTCGACGATCACGCTCAACGTGCACATCACGATCGCCGCGATCGCTACTGTTTCTCCGACGATCACCACCTTGTGCATGTCTTCGTCGTCATACAAATACGCGGGGATCACCATCATCACGCCGCCGGCGGCCAGGCCGACACAGAAGGTGAAGTTGGCGATGTACAAACCCCAGCTGACGTGATCGGTCATGTTGGTGCCGATCATGCCGCCGGCGACCTGATTGGCCCATGCGTTGGCCCCCACCAAAGACAATGCGGTCAGCAGGGTCATCCAGGCATAGAACCCAAAAGATCCCTCGGTCGCCAGCCACAGGATGCGTTTGAGAAATCGCGGATAGCTGAGCAGATGGGATTCATCGCTGCGATGATCATCGCTCGTCGGCACGGCCGTGGTGCTGCTCATGTTCTTGCTTGATTCACTTGCCGAAGCAAACGGGGGATGGACGTTGATGGTTGGTGTGCAGCCTTGAGACGCTTCCACGGATGCCTTTCGGCACCCCGCACAGGCGGCAGCCGCGACGCGGCAGCGAGGAGGCGGCTAAAGCCTGGACACCAACGGTTTGGATGTTGTGACTGTCAGTCGAAGTAGTAAAAGAACGCCGGCTTGGTTCCCAGTTCTTCCTTCAAGATGTAGACCCGTTTGTTCTCCAAGATCCATCGGATATTGGAATCGGGGTCCAAGATGTTTCCGAACACACGGGCACCGGTCGGGCAAGCTTCCAGACAAGCGGGCAGCTTCCCGCGACGGGTTCGATGCAAACAATACGTGCACTTTTCCACGACCCCGACGGGGCGAATTCGATTGCTCAGGTAGCTTTGGTCCGGATTGATTTCCTCGGCAGGAACCTCCGCCTGTTTCCAATTGAAACGCCGTGCGTGGTAGGGGCAGGCCGCTTCGCAGTACCGGCAACCGATGCACCAGTTGTAATCGACCACGACGATCCCATCTTCTTCCTTCCACGTCGCTTTGACCGGACAGACATCGACGCAAGGCGGTTCGTCACACTGCTGGCACTGGACCGGCAAGTAAAACTTGTCGTCTTTGGGAACCACGCCGCTGTACGTCGTGTTGCCCTGCTCCATGTCCATCGTGCCCTTGGGCATTTCCAGAACACGGATGTACGACTGGCCGGTCGAACGGTCGTGATTGTTCTCTTTGTGGCAGGCTTCGACGCATTTTCCGTTGCCGTTGCAGACGCTCAGGTTGATCGCGTAGACAAACTTGGTGTTCGGGATCGGACGGTCGTCGGCGATCTCGACTTCGACGCCATGGTTTTCTTTGGCCTCCGCTTCCAGTCGCGCGATCACCTGACGCTTGTCCTCATCGGTCAAGCGTTTGTAATGCGATTGCATGAACTCGGCCGCCGAGCTCCGCTGGGCGGCTTGCCGCAACGGGGAAACGGCGGCGACAAACGCGGCGGCGCCGAGGGTGGCGAAGGCGCCTTTGACCGCGGTGCGTCGGCTGGGATTTGCGATGACCGGCAGCGAACGATCGCCCCCGCCATCACCTGCCGGTGACGGATCATTTGTGGTCGTCATGCTTCGTTTCATCCTTCAGAAAGCGATCCCGTGGCTTGAAGCCGACGATCATCTTGGGGTAGCTCGGCTCGTGGGGGTCGTGACAATCGATGCAGTTGTTTTTCGTTTGCGGACCGCGCGACAGATCCCAGTGCCCGTTCATGCCGCCGTGGGCACCGTGCCGAAACGCGGTCGCCTGGGCGGCGTGACATTGCGAACACAATGTCATCACGTCGCGATACTCGACCACGCTGCCATCGGCCAGTCGCAAGGCGTCGGACTGTTCGGGGTTGTGGCAGGCATAACAGGCCAAGGTGCCGTGATTGAACGTCAAACCCTGGTGAAACTCGTCCAACGAATCGCTGCTTCGGTTGGCAAGGTTGGGTGGGCGGACGCTGTGGCAGGTCGAGCAGGCGACCTGACCGGATCGACCTTGCGGGTCCGTCGCGGCCAGCTCGATCAACGGTGGACCATCGGGGCGACGAACCACGACAGCATGACGTCCAGGCTCACTCGGCGCACTCGACTTGCGTTCTGTCTCGCTGATCGCTTGAGCCACGATCGGGGAGGGCACCGTCGAGATCGACTGCGCTAAAACGTCACGCTCCCTGCGCTGATTGTCGCGCGGTGGTGTGCCGTCCCAGCACACCACAACCATCAGCGCGGCTGTACAAACGACACCGGCTGAAAGAAGACTGGCGATTCGCGTCATGCATTTTCTGGCGGAGATTGGGTTCAACTGACGAGACAAAACCTATACACTGCTGTGCAGATTAAACACTACTCAAGTAGAAGAAGCAAGCGAAGTGCCAATCAGCGGCTTGGTGATCACTTTCGATCAAACGTTCGACCACATCGACGAGACCCTTTCCCGTTTGCGGGCCGAGCCGGCGATCGAAGTTGGCGCCTGCGACCGGCAACAATGTGCGATCGTTGTCGACACGCCTTCTCAAGCGGACGACAAAAAGATTTACCAGTGGGTACAGGACTTGCCTGGAGTAGCGGGCATCCAGGTTGCGTTCGTCGGGTTCGATGACGACGCGACCCCAGACTCCTCTTCAACGACCGATTCGGTGGACTGACCAGTAGGGAACAGAAATGGATTCAAAGCGACGTGGTTTTCTCAAGTCCGCCGCGATGGCTGCGGCCAGTTCGATGGTGCTCGGCGACGGGGAGTTCTCCTTGCCCGTGCTCGGCGCGGCCGATGCGCCCAATGATGGCGATGATGTGACGTGGAACAAGGCGCCCTGTCGTTTTTGCGGAACCGGGTGCCACGTCCAAGTCGGTGTGCACGACGGACGCGTGGTGGCGGTCGCCGGCGACAAAGCCGCCGAGGTCAATAAGGGCCTGTTGTGCGTCAAGGGCTATCACGTCGGTGGGATCTTGTATGGCGCGGATCGATTGACGAAACCGTTGCTTCGCAAAGACGGCCGTTTGGTCGAAATCGAGTGGGACGAAGCGATTGATCTCATCGCCAAACGCATCATGGACGCTCCCGAGAAGTTCGCGTTTTACGGCAGCGGTCAATGGACGATCCCCGAAGGTTACGCGGCGCAAAAGCTGATGAAGGGTGGGCTTTCCAATAACCACATCGACCCCAACGCTCGGTTGTGCATGGCGTCGGCCGTGACCGGATTTCTGGCGACGTACGGGGTCGACGAGCCGGCCGGATGCTACGACGACCTGGACGCCTGCGATGTCCTGATCACGTGGGGCAACAACCCCGCGGAAATGCACCCGATTCTGTTTTCACGGGTCACCGACCGCCGCTCCCGCGGAGAGAACGTTCGCATCATCGACATTTCCACCCGACGGACCCGGACCACCGATGCGGCCAACGATTATTTGGAAATGGACCCCCACGGCGACGTTGCGATCGCCTTGGGGATCATGAACCAGCTGATCGCTTCGGGCACCTACGACAAAGACTTCGTGGAAAAACATTGCGCGTTTCGGGCGCTCGAATCCGAATCCCCGACGCTGCAAGGTGAGGCGATTTCGGAGGACGAGTTTCGCAAACGGATCGCGGCCTACACGCCCGAACGTGTCGAAGAGCTTTCCGGGGTTCCCGCCGACAAGATCCGCATGTTGGGCAAACTGTTCGGCGACCGCAATTTGCGGATCACCAGTTTGTGGTGCATGGGGATGAATCAGCACACGATGGGCACGGCGGTCAACTCGCTGGTCCACGGGGTCCACCTATTGAGCGGCCACTTCGGACGCCCCGGCGATGCGCCGACCAGTTTGACCGGGCAGCCGTCTGCTTGCGGGACGGTTCGCGAAGTCGGCACGTTGGCTCACGCGTTGCCCGGAGGTCGGGTGGTCGCCAATCCGGATCATCGCGGCCAATGCGAAGGGTTTTGGAACCTGCCGGCCGGCCGCATCAGTCCCACGCCGGGCTTTCACACGGTCAAGATGTTCGACCAGTTCACCAAGTCCGCCGAAGAAGGCGGCGACATCGATACGTTGTTTGTCCAGGTCACCAATCCGGGTCAAACCCTGCCCAACTTGAACAAGTTGTTCAACGACAAAGAAATTCTGAAGGACAAGTTCTTGATCGTCTCGGAGGTTTATCCGACGGCGACGACGCAGCTGGCCGACTTGATTTTGCCGGCCGCGCTGTGGGTCGAAAAGAACGGGATCTACGGCAACAGCGAACGCCGAACCCAGCAGTGGTTCAAAATGGTCGATCCGCCAGGCGAAGCTCGTGACGACACCTGGATGACGATCGCCATCGCGCACCGTTTGCTGGAACTCGGTCACGAAGGCATGAAAGACAAAGACGGCGAATTTATCTTCGCGGTCAAAGATGATCAGGGCGAAGATATCCCGATTTGGGAATTTGAACACTACTACGACACGAACGTCGACAAGCACTTGTTCGAGGAGTATCGCCAGTTCACGACGATGAAGCACAAGAACCTGGCGCCTTATGACGAGTATGTCAAAGCGCGTGGATTGCGTTGGCCGGTCGTCCAGCAAGATGACGGGTCTTGGCGTGAAACGCGATTCCGTTTCGCCGGTTTCGACGACCCGTTCGTGGCCGAAGGCGAGGAATTCGACTTCTATCATTCCAGCAGCGGTGACGGACGCGCCCAGGTGTGGTTCCACGATTACCAACCACCGCCAGAGGTTCCCGACGAAGAGTTTCCGATGTGGCTGTGCACCGGACGGGTTCTGGAGCACTGGCACACCGGGACGATGACCCGGCGTCTGCCGCAGCTCAACCGCGCGATGCCGACCGCCTATGTCGAAATGAATCTGCAGGACGCGTTGGCGCAGAACATTCGCCAAGGGGAAACGGTGGTGATCGAATCGTTACGCGGCACGACACAGCTGCCGGTGTGGATCGATGGCCGTGGCCGACCGCCGCGGGGGACGATCTTCGTTCCGTTCTTTGACGAGACCAAACTGATCAACAACTGCACCTTGGATGATCACGACCCGTTCTCCAAGCAACCGGATTACAAGAAGTGTGCCGCGCGGGTTCGCAAGCTCAGTGAGGCGTCGTCATGAGCGATCAACCAAAGCTCGCGGGCCGCGGACGGCTGATGTCCATGTTCCTGTTTGTCGTCATTGCGGTTTCCGCGATCGGCTATCTCGTCGGACTTTCCGACGGTGTACCCAGGCCCGATGGCGTGTCCGAACGTTCTCCGACGGACGTCGCCGAAACGTCCGCGGTCGACGCGTCGGGGAAGGTCATCCCGGCGGTCAGCTATGCCGAGATTCCCGCCACGCCGATGGGGCCGACGGTCGCCTACCAGGCAAAACCCGTCGCGCTGTCGGATCAGCTGGCGTACGATTTGTTTAAGAAGATCGAGCCGAGTGAAGCCGATAAACTGGATTCCAGTCGCATCCGGTCTTCCCGCAGAGCGTACAACGGCGCCCCGCCGATCATTCCGCATGCGGTGGAACACACCAGCGACGCGGCCTGCTACGCCTGCCATGGCGGCGGCGTTCGGCTGGACGGGATGAAGGCCAGCGTGATGTCGCACGCGTATTTGGCCAATTGCGTCCAGTGCCACTCGCCGCCTCCGCCGACGCCGTTTCAAGACGTTCCCCATGACGTTGACAATCATTTCGTCGGCTTGGCGGCACCCCAGGCCGGAAAACGGGCCTACCCCGGCGCGCCGCCCACGATCCCACATTCGCAGTGGATGCGAGAAAGTTGTAATGCGTGTCACGGCGGTCCCAACGGTTGGGCGGGTATGGAATCGACGCACCCCTGGCGAACCAACTGCACCCAATGCCACGCACCCTCGGCGATCCTGGATCAAGCGATTCCCGCCAAGACGATTCCGATGTTGCCGCCGCTCGATGTGGTGGTGAATTAGGGGCATTGGGCTCGCACTGTACTGCGAACGCGCCCTCTTCCACTCATTCCTGTTCATCACTTCACGGTCCGATTCAATGCCATCGCCTGCGGCAGACGATAATCAACCGAGCCGAAAGCCGACGCTCAATCGCCGCGATCTGCTGCAAGGCAGGCTTTGGAAACTGATGCGGCCTTCGGAGCGGACGCCGTTGGTGATGCGTTATCCCAAAACGCGCGCGGACGTCGATGGCTCCGATCTTGCGCCGTCAAGCAAGCCGTCAAGCAAAACGCCACGTAGTATCGGCGGCATCGCGATCGAACCGGTGCCGCCGACAGCGTTCGACACGACCGCGCCGCCGAGATCGTTCCCGGTCTTTCGGCCTCCCGGCGCCGTCGCTGAGCACCAGTTTCTCGCCGGTTGCACGCGCTGCGGCGATTGCGTGGATGTCTGTCCGCATGACGCGATCGTCAAAGCACCGGATCGCATGGGGGCGATCGCGGGGACGCCGACCATCGACGCCGATGCCAACGCATGTTTGATGTGCGAAGACTTTCCTTGCATCAGTGCCTGCGAACCGGGCGTGTTGTCACGGTTGCTGCCCACGACGATCGGCACCGCCAGGGTCACCGAGCACCTGTGCCTGGCCCATCACTCGACGATCTGCACGGTTTGCAGCGAGCGTTGTCCGACCGCGGGCGTGATCAGCGTTTCCGATGGAAAGCCGACGATCGATGAAGGGACATGCACCGGTTGTGGTGTCTGCCGCTATGTTTGTCCGGCACCGGAAAACGCGATTCTGCTGATGCCGCTGCTGAATCGCCCGAGTTTGCCGTCATGACGCCCGAAGAAGAACCACTTCCAGAAATCCTGCAGGCCGAATGGGCGCGGGATCAGGTGATGGCGTTGTTCGCCGATCTGGAGGCCGGATCTGAGGTCCGGCACGTGCAGTTGCGAACCGCGTCGGACGACGCGGCGGTGACGCTGGCCGATGCCGAAGCGGCATTCGCCCAAGGGACCGCCCGCGCGATCCAAGTCCGCTATCGATTCGAGGGGGAATGGTGGAGCGACACGATCTTGCCCGGCGATCCGACGACCAAGATCATTCGCAGCCGGTTGCCCGACCACGGCACGTCACCATGAAGGTGATCGCGCCGTGATCACTTGCGTCCGGACTACTTGCCTTCCTTTTCGCGACGTTTCATCTCGACGATTTCGTCCTGAACGTTAGACGGCGTTTCGCGATACGTCGCCAATTCCATCGTGAACGTTCCCTGGCCCTGCGTCATGCTACGCAGATCGGTCGAGTAGCCGAAGGTTTCAGCCAGCGGGATTTCAGCGATGATGACGCTGACTCCGTCGACGATGTCGTTGCTGTTCATGATGCCGCGGCGACGGATGACGTCACCGACGACGGTCCCTTGGAAATCTTCCGGGCACTCGATTTCGATCTTCATGATCGGTTCGAGCAACTTCGGAGCGGCTTGCTTGAAGTACTCGCGGAAGCAACCTTGGGCGGCGGTGTAGAACGCTTTTTCCGACGAGTCGACTTCGTGGAACGAGCCGTCGTCGAGATCGATCTTGGTGCCCACGACGGGGTATTCCGCGAGGGGGCCTTTGCCCAGGATATCTCGGAACCCTTTTTCGATTGCCGGGATGTACTGCTTGGGGATCCGGCCGCCGACGACGTGATCTTCGAATTCAAAGCTGTCTTCGCTGATCGAGTCGAGCGGGCTGAGCTTGCCGACGATGTGGGCGTATTGTCCCGAACCACCGGTTTGCTTCTTGTGCTTGTAATTGAACTCGATCGCACGGGTCGGGCTTTCGCGGTAGCTGACCTTGGGCGCCCCGACTTCGATTTCGACGTCGTACTCACGACGGATCCGTTCGATGTAGACTTCCAGGTGCAATTCGCCCATGCCGCTGATCAGGATTTCGTTGGTTTCCTCGTCCGTCATCACGCGGAACGTGGGGTCTTCCTTGCGGAACCGCTGCAGCGCCTTGCTCATCTTGTCGCCGTCGCTGCGGTTCTTGGGCATGACCGCGATCTTGATGACGGGATCCGGGACGAACATCGATTCCAGCGTGCACTGATCTCGCTCTTCGGCATAGGTATCACCACTGGCCGAATCGATGCCGGTGACGGCGACGATATCGCCGGCGCAGGCCGAGTCGATTTTTTCGCGTTTGTCGCTGTGCATTCGTACGATTTGGCTGAAGCGTTCCTTGCGGCCGGTCCGTTGGTTGACGTAGGTGCCGGCTTTTTGGATCGTTCCCTGGTAGATCCGCATGAAGGTCAATTGGCCGAACTCGTCGTCGACGATCTTGAACGCCATGCCGACGAACGGTGCATCCGGATCGGGTTTCAGTTCGATCTTTTTGGTTTCGTCTTTGGGGTCGACGCCACGGATTTCGCGATCCAGCGGGCTGGGCAGGTAGCGGTTGACGGCATCGAGCAGCGGCTGGACACCCTTGTTCTTGAACGCACTGCCCATGTAGACCGGGGTGGCACCGGCGAGCACGGCGTCGCGGGTGACCTTGTAGATCATCTCCAGCGGCACTTCTTCTTCGCTGAGCAACAGTTCCATCATCTCGTCGTTGTACATCGACAGCTGCTCGAGCATGTGGGCCCGTTGGGCAACGCACTTGTCCATCAATTCGGCGGGGACTTCACCGACGTCGACGTTTTGGCCTTCGTCGCCGGAGAAGCGGTAGGACTTCATTTCGATCAGGTCGACGACGCCTTGGAATTTGTCTTCGGCACCGATCGGGTATTGCATCAAGAACGCTTCGGCACCCAGTTTGTCGCGGAGTTGTTCGACGACGCGGAACGGGTTCGCGCCGGTTCGGTCCATCTTGTTGATGAACGCGACGCGGGGCACTTGGTAGCGTTTCATTTGCCGGTCGACGGTGATCGATTGGCTCTGGACGCCGCCGACGCTGCACAGCACCAGGACGGCGCCGTCGAGGACGCGGAGAGAACGTTCGACTTCGACGGTGAAGTCGACGTGGCCGGGCGTATCGATCAGGTTGATCTTGTAGCCTTTCCATTCCAGGCTGGTGGCGGCACTGGTGATCGTGATCCCACGTTCTTTTTCCAGTTCCATGTGGTCCATCGTCGCGCCGTCGCCGCCGCCACGGACGTCTTCGATCTTGTGAATTCGACCAGCGTAGAACAAGATGCGTTCGCTCAATGTGGTCTTGCCCGAGTCGATGTGGGCGCTGATCCCAATGTTTCTAACTTTCTCCAATTTCATCTCATTCACCTAGCTGTCGCAGCCGACCGAAGACGTCTCGGGGACGCGGAAAACAATTCGCGTCAACTTGTTTATTGGAAAGACCGAGAATGGTGGGTCGGAACGAATTGTGTTGTGGGGCACCGATCGGTGTCGTCCGCGACGCCCCCTGGGGGGCAAACGGTACAGCCGGCTCGGTACAAGTCTCAGTAACGGGGAAGGGCTGATTCGATCGCGGCAAAGGAGGCCGTCTTGAATCACGCCGAAAATTTTTGCGGAATATGGCAAAGGTTTGGCCCAGCGGAAAGGGCAAATCCAACGGGAGCGGCCAACAATTCGACCGCTTTTCACACCGTTTTCACAAGGCCCCCGCTGGTTTCCTCTTGCCGAAGGGCTGCGACCGCGGCATACTGCCCCGCTTCATTCGATCCCTTGGCGAGTCGATGAGCCGCCCGCGGGAATGGTTTCCGCCCAAGCTCCTGTCTCACCGACCACTCGCGACGTCTTCACCGACAACACCGCTTCAGCGATTTAAGGGTGTTGCACGCCGCCTTGAGTGTCCGATCGCCACCCTTTCTGTAGAGCCCAAGAAAAGAAATGCCAGCCCGACCGATGAGTTCGCGTAGCCGAGCCCGAAAACGTTCACGCGTCCGCTCCCGAGCCAAGAAACAAGATCCGATTTTTGTCGATGGTCAGCGTCCCCGTCCGATGTACGTGGACTACAAAGACGTCGAGCTGCTGAAGAAAATGATCAATCGCCAAGGCCGAATCGTCGGACGGCGCAAGAGCGGATGCACGGCCGTCAGCCAGCACGCGGTGACCGCCGCCGTCAAACGCGCCCGCTACATGGCTCTGCTGCCCTTCCAAGGCGATTGATGAGTTTTCGAACTCGTCGTCTCGTCGAGTTTCGTGACACGGATGCCGCCGGAATTGTTCACTTTTCGGCGTTCTTCCCCTGGATGGAATCCGCCGAGCACGAAATGTTGCGGTCGTTGGGAATCAAGGTCTTGCCGGATTCCCACGACGACCCCTCCGTGACGTGGCCTCGCGTCAGTGTCGGCTGCGATTACGCCAACGCCGCCCGCTTCGAAGATTGGCTGGAGATCGAGGTTTCGGTCGTCAAGATCGGCCGCTCCAGTATCCGCTACGAGGTGGCGTTCTCACGCCAGGACAAAGGCGGGGGCATCGTCCCGGTCGCCAAAGGGACCACGGTCGTTGTCTGCTGCCGTCTCCGCCCCGGCGGTGGGCTGGAAAAGGCGATGATCCCCGATGAGATCCGCGCCAAGCTGGAATCCGTGTAGGGGCGGATGGGAATTGCGTCCCGTGGCGTCGGTCAGGTGGTGCCCGGCGAGGCGCTGGCATGCACAGCATGCCCGACGTGTGGTGGTTGGCATGCACGGCATGCCGTACGCGTCTTCGCTGCGAAACTGAGAAATCTCGGGGAAGCGGGGCAACCATTTGGCGACTCGTTGCGTAGCGATCAGTCGGCGGAAAAGGTCCGTCGCTCGCGCTTGTCTCCCTTCACCTCGTTGCTGCCCTGCTCATGGCCCCGTCTGTGCTATCGGCTCCTGCCGCCATTTCTGGCTTGTCGTTGGACGTTTCCAATTTGTTCCCCGGACCGATGTTGCTCGGGCAAATTGCGGACTGGTTTCCAATTTGGGTCACACCGATCTACACGATCGCAATCGGTCTGCTGCTCGGAGCGGGGGTCGCGGCGCTGTTCTATGGAGTCCTGGCGCTGCTGTCGTTCATTCCGCCGCTGGGAAAATTGGCCGATTCGCCGACCACCGGAAACATCGCCTCGCTGGTGATCGGAGTCGTGATCGCGGTATTGCTGTGCAGCCAGTACGCCTGGTCCGACGACGGGTTTGCGCAAACGCTGATCCTGCCGCTGGTTCTGATCGGGTTGGTGATGGGCTACGCGATCATCTATGCGATGTGGTATCGCACGCGGGTGGAATGGGGAGAGATCTTGACCGAGGGCATCGTGCCTTACGTGTTGTCGGTCGCGGGGTTGTTTGTCTTGGTCGGACTGGCGGGCAGCTACTTCATCTCCGACCCGATGCGGTTCGTCCGCTCGCTCTCGGAAGTCCATTTGGTCGGTGACGGCGTCACGGAAGTCGCGCTGACCATCCCCGGCGCCGATCCTTCGGTCAGTCCCGATGCGGCGACGTTTCACCCCCAGTCCATCGACTATGACTTGACGGGGATTTCCGAGCTGAAGATCACGACCGACAAGACGGTGATGTTGGCCGATGGTGCCGAGATGATCGATTTTGAACGCAACCCGACCCGCGTCGACGCAGGCGAGACGTTGGTGTTCCGCTATCAAGACCGTGACCAGCCGCCGCTGCCGCAGGACCCGTCGCGGTTCCACATTCAGAACCGCGAACTCGATCCGGCGACCGTGACGATCACGATGACATCGATCCCCCGAGTCCCCGAGGTCACACAGGCGGCCGGCATCGGTGCGATGGTGTTCTTTCTGTTCAGCGGGCTGGTGGCGTTTCGACAAGCCGCACCGCGTGTCTGGGCGTTGGCCTGGTCGACCGCCAAGAACGAGATGGCCCAGACGCTATATCTGATTCTGTTGGTGATTGGCGTGGTCGGGGTCATCATCTTTTCGATCTACCCCTTCAATACGCTCGGCGATGACATTCGCATGTTCAAGGACAGCAGCGTGACGCTGATCATGGTGCTGGCGATGTTGCAAGCCGTTTGGAGTTCGGGAACTTCGGTCAGCGAAGAGATCGAAGGTCGAACGGCGTTGACGGTGCTGAGCAAGCCGGTGTCGCGGCGATCGTTTTTGCTGGGCAAGTATGCCGGCATCATCATGTCGGTCGCGGTGATGTTTGTCATCATCGGAGCCGTGTTACTGTTGTTGATGGCCTACAAGCCGATCTATGACGCCCGCGAGACGCCCGCGGCGACGCCGATTTGGGAAATCGGATTCGAAGAGATCATGTCCACCGTTCCCGTCCTCGGGCTGTACTTCATGCAGACGATGGTGATCGCGTCGATCGCCGTTGCCCTGGCCACCCGGCTGCCCCTGCTGGCCAATTTGATCCTGTGTTTTGTGATCTATGTGATCGGAAACCTGACCCAGCCGCTCGTCGCGTCGGCCCAGGGCGAAAACCCGCTGGTCGGCTTCTTCGGCAATCTGATCGCGGTGATTGTCCCGAATTTGAACATTTTTAACGTTCAAAGCGCCATGGATAGTGGAAGCCAGGTCCCATGGATCTACTTGGCCGGTTCTTTTAACTATCTTGTGTGTTTCGCGGTCGCGATTTGGATGCTGGCGATGCTGTTGTTCGAGGACCGCGATTTGGCATAGTGGGTGAACGAAAAACCAGGTTTCCGCATGGCGACACACGCCGGACGCACTGCGGAAACCTTCGGATTGGATCAACAGACGTTTCGTTCCCCGAAGACTCAGTGGCGTTTATCATCGGGGAGCCGTTGCTTTGAATCGATTTCACACCTTGTCGGCAGCCCGCAATGAACCGGAGGCGGGTCCGGGCAAACTGTTCTCGTTATTTTGGGCGACGCTCGCCGGACTGCTGGTCCCGTGCATCGTTTTGGTCGTCGGCCTGATTTCGCTGTTGCTGCAGACCGGAGAGCTGAGCCAATCGACGGTGCGGTTGGGAGCCAATCTGTACATCCGGCTTCCGGCGTCGTTTGTCGATCAGCCGCCGCTGGTCCAACTCACCCAGCTCACTTCGCTGGCCTTTGCGATGGCAGTCGTGTTGAGCGCCGCGGTTTGGCGTCATCGATGCTTGGCGGATCGTCGTGCCGCGGCGATCACCAAGTCGCTGCATCAAAAGGTCTTGAAACAGAGCGTGCGTCGCGCCGAGTTGGAAGGTGCCGCCGCGCAATCGTTGAACGCTCAGAAGCTGATCGGTCGGCACCTGCCGTCGGTTCAGGCCGGGCTGTCGCTTTGGTATCGCTCGTTGCCCCGCAGCCTGTTTCTGTTGCTCGGGTGCGTGTCGCTGGCCCTGTTGGTTCACATCTGGTTGGCCATCGTCGCGGTGATCAGCGGCGTGATGGTTTGGCGTCTGTATCGTCAGGTGCATGGCGGCGACACGGACGAAGCCGGTCGGTGGGAGCTGCCGCAGTTGCGCGCCCAGATGGCGGCGTTGGTCGGCCGCGCCCCCAAGATGGCTCGGCTGCAGGCGCAAGGCATTGCCGAAGCTTCGTTTCAACACGAACTGGACCAGCTGTATCAGAAATTGGCAGAAAACGATTCCCGGCGGGGACGTGTCTGGCCGCTGCTGTTCTTGGCCACGTCGGCGGCCACCGCCATCATGGTCATCGGGTTGGGGCTGAATCTGCTGGAGACCGACTCCGGGTTAAGTCTTTCGTCGGCAGTGGTGTTGGGGTTGGCGCTTGCCGGCGCGGTGTCGGGCGTGTGGCGATTGCAAACACTCGCCCGACGATTGCGTGCCAGCGGGACGGCCTGCGATGCGGTCTATGGGTACTTGCGCAAAAGCGATGGAGCGACGCCTTCGGAACAACGCGTCGGATTGGCCGGGCTGCGGGACGGCGTCGAGTTTCGTGACGTGACGCTGGCCGATTCGCACGGTCAGGCGATCCTCAATCACATCACGACCGAGTTCACGCCCAAGTCTCTGGTGACGCTGTTGGGAACCGATTCGGTGTCTCCGCAAGCGATGGTGGAATTGTTGATGGGATTCGGACGTCCGGGCTCAGGCGAAGTTCGGATCGATGGGCTGAAGTTGTTGGAGGTTCACCCCGCGTCGCTGGCCAAGAATGTGATGTGGATCGAACCGTCGGGCCCGTTGTGGGATGGGACGATCGAGGAAAACCTGTCGGCCGGAAGCGGCGGCACGATCAGCAACGCGGACATCGTCGAGGCGTTACGCGAAGTCGATGTGTATGAACAGATCCAGCGTCTTCCCGAAGGGCTGTCGACGTATGCATCGGTCGAAGGATTTTCGTTGTCCACCGAAGCGACTTATGGGATCGGGCTGGCGCGGGCGCTGCTGCATCGCCCGCCGATCTTGCTGGTCAATGAACCGCCGGCACCGAACGCGCAACTGGCTGATGATCCGTGCTTGAAGGCGATCAAGAAACTGGTCGACCAGGGATCGTTGGTCGTGATGTTGCCGCGACGGCTGCAAACCTTACGAACAGCCGATCGCGTGATTCTGCTCAACGGCCCCAATCTCGCCGGCGAAGGAAAACATTCAGAATTGCTGAGCGACAGTGATCTGTATCGCCATCTGAATTATCTGTTGTTCAACCCCTACCGCCCGGGGCGATGATTCGCTGCGATCCCCCGCGGCTCTCCGAAATCGGGCACAATGGAAGGGTGCGGGCACCCGGACGCTGGCGCGAACCGGCTGATGTCCATTGATGATCAGCCGTTTGCCGCAAGCCTTCGGGCCTCTGCTTTGGTCAAGACCTTGTCGATTTAGCGGTACGGGCGGGCGCCGCGTCGCTGGTTTTTGAGCTAGTCTTTGCGAACCACTGAATCCTCCAACGGCGAGCGAAAAGGGGGTCAGGAGTCAATAGTGCGAAGCACCCGTAGGGCCGTTCCGGCTATTGACTCCTGACCCCGTTTTCGCGGTCTGAATCCTCCAACGATGGCGCGACGAGATGAAACGACGACACAAAATCCTCTGTCTTCTGGCCGCCGCCGGAACACTCACCGCGTTTCCGTCGGCTTCTTCGGGGCAGGACATCATCGGCGAGGCGTTGGGAAAAGTCATTTTGCCGGCCGTCGGGCCTGTCATCCTGGACCGTGCCGGCGGCCAGATCCTTGAAAAGGGATTGAACGGAGGATTCGGAAAAGGCGGAAGGTTGCCGGGTCGGGGCGGGCGAACGCCGACGCGTCCTTCACGTCCCCAAGTCATCCGCCCGCAACCTTCTCCACAAACCGTGCCCTCGGGGTCCTACCAGGTTCAGCCGCCATCTAGCGTCGCTCCGGCTCCAACCGCTCCGCCTCCGGTCGATCCACCTGAAAACCGAATCGTGTCGCGACCGTCGGTTTCGCCCAATCCGGCGCCGACGGAAATTGCGTTGACCCACGTCGTCTCCGCAGGTCCGCGTTTGACCGGTCAAGTCATTCGTGCCGAAGCGGCCGAAATCGCCGGCCAGATCGATCAGGCCGTCATGCGATCTCTCGGCCAATCTTCGGGTGATGCCACGCTGGAGGCGTTGCGTCGCGACTATCAGAATCGATTGAACAAGAATGATCCCAAAACCGCGCGCGCCGACCTGATGCTCAACCACGATGCGGCCCTGACCGCCGCGGGGTCGCGGCAAGCTTGGTCGTCCCTCGTTGACGCCGCCGACGCCGCGGATCAAATCGCGGCGTTGCCGCCCGAATCCGATCAAAAAGCGCTGACCGAAGCGATCGAAGCGTTGCGGAACAAGGTGACCGGCATCACAGGGCAGGTTCTCAGCGGCAATGAGATCGCAGTCATTGCCCAGCGCGCCAAGAACATCCGCAACATGGTCGTGCTGAGCGAGATCGCGCGGGTGCTTGGGGTGCAACGTCGCGACGATCTGTTCACACGGATCGCCGAAGCGGCCGCCAAAAGCGACGCGCCGGATGAAGCGATCACGGGATTGTTGGGCGTCGGCTTGGGAGCTGGCGGTAGTACCGTGACCGACATGCAGCTTCCCGAAGGCATTCCCGCGGTGGTGCTCTACAGTCCAGAACTCAACACGACACCGATCAGTTTTGTCTGTGACGACGCGTTGGAAATCACGCTCGCCCCGGGCGAGATGGTGCCGTTGGACCAATCCTTCGTCGTCGCGTTTCAAAACGGGAAAGGCGTCGTCAAGCGATACACGATTAAGAATGGCATGTATCGCTGGGTGGTCGATCAAGACAGCTGGGATCTTCGTCAAAAGACCGCGGTGGACGTCACCATCGACGCCAGTGAATCGCCCGCCGAATTCCATTACCTGATCAATGGTCAACCGCAGATCGCCGCAGCCGGTTCGGTGATGCAGCACCGGTTGGACGGCCCGGCCCGGATCGATTTTGATCGCGGACTCGGTGACGGCAGCAGCAAGTCGACGCTGGTCACGCCCGGTGATTATGTGGTCGGCGTCAACCCCGACACGGCAGGCTGGGACTTGCACACGCGACCGCAACAAGCGGCCGCGGAGTCGACGACGGAGATCGCCAAACAGCATTGGCGAAGCAGCGTCTTGCAAGCTCAACGGGCGTCATTGGTCGATCCGGCCGAAGCCAAAGTCGACGCGTTGTTGGATCTGATCGAATAATAACGTGGGGTAAGCATCTTGCTTGCCATCAGAGAGTTTTTGCACTCTGTCTGCGTTGCAGCCACGGATCGCAAGCTGGAAGCTGACGCCACTTTTGCAAGCTGGAAGCTTGCGGCGTTAGGGGGCGGGAATCTGGAACTCGTTCGGCAATTCGTACTTGCCGTTTGCGGCATCGCGGGTCGTGATCAGAATCTCGGTTTCCTCGGGCGGTTTGCCCTGCGGGTGCACGACCCAAACGAGCGACTGTTTTGCGTCGCTCGGCCCCGTCGCCGTCTTGTCGGGATTGGCACCCAAGACCAAGTCGGTCAACACCTTTCGCAACGGTTCTTCATCGCGTTGAAAGTTGCGGATCTGTTGGTTCTGTGTGATCCCGTTTTTCTCCAGATCGGCGCCGATGATTCTGACATCCGGCATCGTCGATCCGGCCGGAAGCGATGACTTGAATTCATCGACGACGGCATCGACGGCGAACTGCAGAGATAGTTGCAGAAACGAAACCGACATCGGCCGGTCCAGCAGCTCGTCGACCGTCAACGGGTCCGCGGTCGGAGTTTGGACCAGGCTTTCTTGTCCGGGTTCGGTGTTCATCGCCAGGAACGTGCCCAGGGCGACTTGGGTTCCGGCATCGGTGGGCAAGTAGGTCGACGCGACGACCGTTTCACCAAGAATCGTGCTGCGCGTCTGTTCGTTGACGAACCGCAACATCAGCGGCAAGCGCGTGGCCAGCAGACGCCAGGAGGGATCGGGGACCGAATTCAAAATGAAATTGTCCGCCCAATCGGGCCACGTTTGGGTTGTTTCGCGGAACGATTTCAACAACGTCGCCGCGGTCGCGCCGCCGCTGGGCAGTTCACGTAATTCCAGATACAGCGCACCATCCGTTGCCGAAGCGGACAAGGAGAACGCGGCGACATCGGGGATCAGCCATCGTTTCAGCGGCGCTCTGAGTTCTGGCAATGAGGATGCCAACATCTCGCGGCCGTCGGCAAACAGAAAGTTGGGCGTGACCAGAGCGACCAGATCACTTTCGACACTCGTTTGATTCCACAGCGTTTGCATGCTGCGGACCAAGGGGATCGACGCGCCCTCGGTCTCGGCGACCTCGCGAATTCGATCCAACGACGCGATGGCGAACCGTTGGGCCTTGCCGTCTTCGGGCGGTTTTCCTTTTTCACCGCCGCCGACGAAGTACGCATCCCCGTCCAGGTCTTCGCCGGCGTAGAGGATCACGCCCGTGTCGGTGCGGGATTCCAAGGCTTGCCATTTCTCGCTCAACGTGTCTAGTTCGACCGGTGCGACCAAGTCGATCGCCAAAGCGACTTCGGGCCATCCCTGCTTGCCGGGGAACAACGCCGCGGTACAGCGTCCGATCTGGTCCCGCGTCACTCCGGCACGCTGTTCGACCAAGGCGATCAACGGCGACAATTCGGCATCAAAGGTCGTCGTCAACGTTTGCGCATCGGCGCTGGCCGAGACGCGTGCCAGGGGAATCGAAACGATCACCGCCGGCCCGGGTGGCAAAAGCTCCAAGGAAGGTGGTGGAGAATCGGCGGAATACGGTGGCACCCAAAGCAAGCGATCGCTGTCGACAATCTCATAGCCATTGACCAGCGTCGGCTCGTCGCTGGGCACCTCGCGCCGTGACTCACGGACTTCGGGGACGCGGTTGACGATCGAGGGGTTGGGCCGCGGCCGGGGCGGAGGTTCGATGGGGCCGCGTCCACGAAGCGCAATCGCCAAGCCCAACATCAACAGCGGCACGATCATCGTGCCGGCCAGGATCGGAATCCGGTTCTTGCGTCGTTTGCGCCGCTTTCGCCGCGCGGGCGTCTCCGATTGCTCAGCCTCCGACTCAGCGGTCTCCCCGGCAGACGCTTGCTCGTCAGGCGCCTGCTCAACCGGGGCGAGCTCTGATGGCGGCTGATCGCGGGTTGGCTGAGTCTCGATCGTCGGCGGCTTGGGGGGAATCGAAGCGGGCTCGGCGGCGGCGTCCGGTGCGGCTTCAACCGGCGGTGCCGACGCGGCTTCAACCGGCGGTGCCGACGCTGCTTCAACCGGCGGTGCCGACGCTGCTTCAACCGGCGGTGCTGAGGACGATTCAACCGGCGGTGCCGACGCTGCTTCAACCGGCGGTGCAGAGGCCACGTCAATCGGCGGTGCGGTGGGGGCTTCGACCGGCGGTGCCGAGGGCGTCTTCGCTGGTTTCGGTTTCTGTTTCGCTTGACGGGTCGGTTTCGGTTGGCTGTCGACCAGCTCACCGGCTCGTTGCAGAGCTTCGGCCATCGACCCGGCGGATCCGAATCGGGCGGCGGGGTCTTTGGCCATCGCGTAGGCGAGCACACGCAGCAGCGGGTTCCCGGCGGCACCTTGCTCGACCGCCTCGATCAGTTCCGGTGGAAGCACCTCATTGTGCGCCGCGAACAGATCTCGATCGTCATCGCCGGAGAACGCGGGGCGTCCCAGCAGCAACGAGAACAGCAAGCATCCCAGCGAATAGACATCCGACGCCGGCGTCGGCATGGCGGCCGGATCGGCCAGTTCGGGGGCGGCATAGAGCGCGGGTGGTTCGATGCGGTCGATCCAACTGGTGGAAAGATCGGCGCGAGGCGATCGCGCGGGGGAGGAGGGATCGCGGAGCAAGATCGCGCGGCCCTTGGGAGTCACCCAAACGTGGTCGGCGGCCACGGCCCCGTGTGCCATCACCAATCCGGAGTCGAGGGGTTGGTGCAGCGTTTCCAGTGCGTTGGCAAGGTCGACGCCGATGCGGATGGTCTTGCGGGGGCTCAGAGGTGGGTTGGATTGCAGCACGTTCAACAGCGGCGTGCCGTCGGGAAGCGGTGAGAAAATCTCGACCGTTTGCTCGGCGTTGCCCGCTTGGGCGCCACCGGACAATTCAATCGCCTGTAACGATTCCGCCTGGATTTCGCTGTGCACGGCCAGCCAACCGCGACGCGTTTCATCCAGGCTGGCCAGGGGGACGCGGAGCAGGAATCCGTACCGCGGGACGGGGGCGTCTTCGCTGACCGGCGTTTGGACGGGAATCCAGTGCGAAAACGGTGCGACCGGCGCATCGCTGGTGATCACGAACGAGCCGACTCGCAGCGTCGGTGGCTGCGGAAGGAGCAACTCGCCGGCCTGAAACTTTGTCAGAACGCCGCTGCGGACCAGGAACGCTGCGAGCGGTTTGGCGTCCTCGCCGGTCGATTTGTCCGGCGACTGTTCGAACGCGGCCGAATAACGTTGGCAACTCCCCGCGTCGGCGAGTCCAGATTGGACCAAACGAGACCAGAATTCGCTCTGTGCGATCGACATGCAGGCAACACAACTACGGATTTGGATGAGAAGACCAGATTACGACGGTTCAGGAGAAAGTTTAGCTGATGCGGTGGAAATCTGGCGTATTCGCCCCCCGCGCTTTCCCGCTCGATCGTTAATTGCGACCAATAATTCCATACGGGTGGGTGGGAACGCTGTAAATCCTTGGCCCGTTGAATTAACTTCGGCCGTGGCCCACATTCGGTGGGTGACGTCCGGCTCCGACTCAGGTACCAAGTTTTGAATATTGTCTACGTAACTTCCGAAGCAGTACCGTTGGCAAAAACGGGCGGGTTGGCCGATGTCTGCGGCACGCTGCCCCGCGAAGTCGCCGCGCTGGGACACCGCTGTGCCGTGATCCTGCCCGCCTTTCGTAGTGTTTACCGGGCCGGTCTCAAGATTGACACGACGGATATTAGTTTCGCCATCCCGATGTCGCCAGGAAAACTGGTGGGGGGGAGGCTGCTGCGGTGTCTGCTTCCCGACAGCGACGTCGTCGTTTGGTTGATCGACCAGCCCCAGTACTTCGACCGCGAATCACTTTACGGAGACGCGCTGGGGGACTATCGGGACAATGCCGAGCGTTTCACGTTCTTCTGTCGTGCGGCGCTGGCTGCGCTCGCGCGGATCGAGATGGACGTCGATGTGCTGCATTGCAACGACTGGCAATCCGGCTTGATCCCCGCCCTGCTCCAGGCGTCACCGAAAGCGTTTGGGTCGCTCGGAAAGGCGGCGACCTTGATGACCATCCACAACATGGCCTACCAGGGTCAGTTTCACCATGACGCGTTCAAGTGGACGGGCTTGGATTGGAAACATTTCACCCACGAGACGTTCGAGTACTACGGGCAGCTCAATTTTCTGAAAACAGGAATCGTCTGCGCCGACCATGTCACGACCGTCAGTCCCCGTTACGCGATGGAGATCTGCACGCCGCAGCACGGCTGCGGTCTCGATGGCGTGCTGGCGTCCAAAGGCGGGCGTGTGACTGGCATCACCAACGGAATCGATGAGACCGTCTGGAATCCGGCGACCGATGTTCACCTGAGCGCAAACTACGATCAAAACAATTGGCCGTCGGGCAAAACCGCCAACAAACGATCACTGCAGCTCGAGTTCGGACTCGAAGAATCAGCCGACGTGCCGATGATCGGTTTGGTGGGGCGTTTGGCCGAACAAAAAGGCTGGGATTTGATCCTGCCGTTGATCCGTCAGCACGTTGAAGAAGGCCGGCCGACGCAATGGATGATCCTTGGCAGCGGCGACAAGCAGATCGAAGCCGAACTGACGGCATTGGCGGCCCAAGCGCCCCAGCAAGTCGCCGCACACATCGGCTTTCATGACGCCCTGGCGCACCGGATTGAAGCCGGTGCGGATCTGTTTGTGATGCCCAGTCACTATGAGCCGTGTGGGCTCAATCAACTCTATAGCCTCCGTTACGGAACGATACCAATTGTCACCGCAACGGGCGGTCTGGCTGACACGGTCGTCGACACGACGGCCGAAACGCTATCCAACCAAACGGCGACCGGATTCCACTTGCGCGAGGTTTCTCCGCGCGGACTCGACGAATCCATCGGCCGAGCCCTGAAATTGCGATATCACGAGCAAAAAATTTGGAATAATTTGGTGCAGCGGGCGATGGCCGCGGACTGGTCTTGGAGGAAGAGTGCGTCCCAGTATGTGGAGCTTTACGACAACGCAGTTTCCCTTAAGGGGGGCAAGGCTCTCGTGCCAAAATGAGGGCCGGCAAACGATTTTGTTTTTTTGCTCAGACAAGACTGGAAATTGCTCAGAAATTGGTAGAGTGACGCAAGTCGGGTCCGTAAACAGCACTCCCAATCTGGATGACTTGGGACGGCTCAAGCGGACGAGAGGTTGATGGACAAGCCGGTGGTGGCAGCACCCGTGTTCAGGCATCCTCATCAATCCCAACCTAACCCTGCTGCGACGCATGTCTTCTGATTCTGAGCAACAACCGCAAATCGTTTCGGCAGAATCAGATCTGCCCCGTCAAGTAAGCGAAGCGGTCTCAGAATATCAAGCGAAGCCCGGGACCATCGACACCGACACGCGACTGGCGTCGGCCGGCGAAACCGAAGCGATGTGGCCGGGACGACCGGCGCGGCGATCGGTCATCCGTTCACTGACACGTTCAGATGCCGATACCAAAAGCCGAAAAGAAGCGGCTTCCTATCGGGGCAGCAGCGCAACGTCGCATACCCGGCGAGACTTGCTGACCGGCGACTGGACGATTTTTGCGCCCAAACGCGATCAGCGCCCCAACGATTACGAATCCGCCAAGCAGCCCTCTGTCGCCACCGCCACAGAGCATTCGGCGTTGGAGCACCCGACGTTCGAGCGTCCGAGCGTCGATGCGGCCTGTCCCTTTTGTGTCGGCGCCGAAAACCGCACGCCGGAGGCCGTCTGGTCGGCCAAATTGGGCGACCAGGCAACGGCGCCACTCGATAGCGCGGCGACCCGCTTTGCCGGACCGGCGGTCGAGGTCGTTCCGGGCGAACAAGAGAACTGGGACGTGCGTGTCGTGCCCAACAAATTTCCGGCCGTCAGCCCCTGCGATGCCGAGAAAGGCGGCCACGTCGATCGGCACAATCTGTTTCCGATCACCGATGTGGTCGGGGGACACGAAGTGATTGTCGAATCCTCGCTGCACGCCGAATCGATCACGCAATATGACCCCGCAATGGTCTACATGACCTTGCTCGCTTTCCGCGACCGGATTCGCCATTGGCGACAGGTCCGTGGGATCAACTACATCAGTGTGTTCAAGAATTGCGGTCCCGAAGCCGGTGCGTCGCTGCGGCACAGCCATAGCCAGCTGATCGCGACCAGCCTGATGCCGCACCATGTCCGTACCACGTTGCTTCGTTGCGAGCACCACCGGGCACGGACCGGATGCACGCTCGCCTGCGATTTGTTGCGTGCCGAGTTGGCCGAGCGAAGTCGGGTGATCGATCGTACCGACTCGTTTGTCGCGTTCTGCCCGTTCGCCAGCCGCTTCGGTGGCATGATTCGATTGACGTCGGTGGAACACCAACCCCACTTTGATCTGATGACCGACACGTCGTTGGACCAATTGTCCAGTTTCCTGTGGCGAGTGCTCTGCTGGGTCAACGAAGCCTTCCCGGGCAAAGCATTCAATTACCTGCTACACACCTGCCCTCCCGGCGGCCAACAGCCCGAAGCCTTTCAATGGTCGCTCGATGTCTTTCCGCGATTGAACAAAACCGCGGGATTCGAGTGGAGCTGTGACTGCATGATCAATTCACTGTTGCCGGAAACCGCCGCGCTGCGTTACCGCGAGATCGCCCGACGGCATGATCCGCGAAACGTTTTGCTGACGCGGTAAGACACCCGCACGCTGGCGGCTCCAGACCTCCGCCTTCCCCAGGCGTTGAGACTCGCGAACCGGCCGCCCGGCTGGCGACCCGACGGCCCACCGGCTGGCGACCCCGTTCTCAAGCAATCCAGTTCCCCGGCTGGCCGGTGTGGTCACCGGCACCACCCTGTCGGCCGGTCTGCCCCAGCGATCGGTCAAGAATCGCTGTGAAAATTTGCCGATTCTGACTGTTGTCCACCCCTACAGTCATGCCGATACAAGCTGTGGGTCGCCGTTAACGGTTAGGGGAAGACGTACAAACTGGGAAACCTTTTGCTTCAACGCCTGATCGATTTCGTGCAACCGGACTGATCCGTCCGGAGTGGCCATTCGGAAACGTCCACTCGTTTCATACAATTCGCTCAGTAATCACGTCCGGCAACCTGGTTGAACCCTTACGCTGTGCGACAACGCACGGTGTCATCAATCGTTGCTACCAATTCACGACTTTAACTCCTGCGAACATGTCTGCTCACGTTCATCTTTGCTTGGTTTTGCACAATCATCAGCCGATCGGTAACTTTGACGGCGTGTTTGAGCAGGCATACCAAGATAGCTATCGACCGTTTTTGGATGTCTTTGAGCCCTATGACAAGTTGCAGATTTCGCTGCACACGTCGGGACCGTTGATGATGTGGTTGGCCGAGCGTCATCCGGAGTATCTCGATCGGCTGCGACTGTTGGTCGAAGCGGGACGGATCGAGATCGTCGGTGGTCCGCAATACGAGCCGATCTTGACCATGCTGCCGGCGCGAGACCGGATCGGCCAAATCGAAGCGTATGGCCGCTGGCTGGAGCGGCACCTGGGTAGCACCCCGGCAGGGATGTGGACGCCGGAGCGGGTTTGGGAATCCACGTTGACGCGTGACGTCGCCGATGCCGGCATTCGCTACACCGTGCTGGACGATTATCACTTCCGGGCCGCGGGAGTCGATGAGAATCAATTGACCGGTTACTTCATCACCGAAGACGACGGGCGGTTGCTGCGTATCTTCCCCGGTTCAGAACACCTGCGTTACACGATCCCCTTCCAACCGGTCCAGGCGACGATCGATTATTGTCGCAGCGTGGCCGAGCGAGCCCCTGGCGCGGTCCTGACCTTCGGCGACGACGGCGAAAAATTTGGTACCTGGCCCGACACCAAAGTACACGTGTACGACAAGGGCTGGTTGAAATCGCTGTTCAACGCGCTGACAGAAAACGCCCCGTGGTTGCACACCGTGGCCCTCGGCGAAGCGATCAATCGCACCGCACCGGTCGGGAAAATCTATTTGCCCGATTGCAGCTATCGCGAGATGACCGAGTGGTCGCTGCCGACCGAGTCACAAGTCGTGCTCGATGAGGTGACCCATGAGATGGACTCCCACGAGCGTTGGAACGATTTGAAAACGTTTGTCCGCGGCGGGTACTGGCGGAACTTCAAATCGAAGTACGAAGAAACCAACGAGATGTACGCGCGGATGATGCACGTCAGCCGTCGTCTGGCCGATGCCGAATCGGCCGGCATCGACGCCGGGCAATTGGCGGTGATTCGCGATCATCTGTACCGCGGCCAGTGCAATTGCCCCTACTGGCACGGCGCGTTTGGTGGGATCTATCTGCCGCACCTCCGCAACGCCGTCTATCAACACCTGATCACGGCCGACAATCTGCTCAGCAAACTGACCGGTGAACTGTCCGGCGCGGTCCAGGCGACTGCCGACGATTACGACTTTGATGGGCTGCAAGAAGTCCGCTTGAGCAATGACAAACTCTGCGCCTGGGTCGCTCCGGGACGTGGCGGTCGAATTTATGAGTTGGATGTGCGCGAGATCAGCCACAACTTGCTCGCCACGCTGCAGCGGCGTCCGGAAAGTTACCACCAGAAAGTGCTCGCCGGTCCCAACGCCGATGGCGACAGCGTCGCCAGCATCCACGACCGCGTGGTGTTCAAACAAGCCGATCTGGATCAGCGGTTGCAATACGATCGCTACCCGCGAAAAAGCTTGATGGACCACTTCTACGACGTCGACACGGATCTCGAGTCGGTCGCCCGTGGTGAAGCGATGGAACGCGGCGATTTCGTTGAGCTTCCCTTTGAGGCGAAACTGCGTCGGGGTGCCGATCGCGTCCAAGTGCAGATGCGCCGCGAAGGCAACGCCTGGGGAATCCCGATCGTGCTGACCAAAGCCGTCACGATGGTGACCGGAAGCGATGCGTTGGAGATCACCTACTTGCTGGAAAACCTGCCGCGAGATCGCGATCTGCACTTTGCAGTCGAGATGAATTTTGCGGGGCTTCCCTCCGGTGCCGACGACCGCTATTTCAGCGACGAAGACGGCCAGCATCTCGGACAACTCGGCGAGAAACTGAATCTGGAACACGCCTCACAGTTATCGCTTTCCGATCGCTGGCTGGGGATCGACGTGTCGCTGAAACTGGATCGCCCCAGCGGCATCTGGGCGTTCCCCGTCGAAACGGTCAGCCAAAGTGAAGCGGGGTTCGAACTAGTGCACCAAAGCGTCTGCGTGCAGCCGCACTGGTTGGTCCGCGGTGACGCCGAAGGTCGCTGGCACGCCAAGATCGAACTGGCCGCAAGCTGCGAATCCCACGCCGAAACGATCAACGAAGAACAGGTGATCCAGCTGTAGTTGCCTGGTGCGGATAACGTTCCGCAGTGTTTGCCCAAAGGGCATGCACAACATAGCCTGGGGTCAGGGAACGAGCGCAGCGGAGTGACCGCCACCCGAGGAAAGAAAGCCCCCAACCCGCTCCCCCTTTCGAACGGGCGGCGGCTTTGCCGCCGCCCGTTCGAAAGGGGGAGCGGCGCGCTACTGCAGCACCGGTAACTCACTCTTGGACGACTCGCGATCCGGGGCGTCTTTGTCCGGGTCGCGATACTTCGCCGCGTCGAAGTGCCGTGCGTAGGTTCCGAAATCGTTGAAGGCGTACTTCTTGGCCCAGCGATAAACAAAGCTCCGTTCGGGAATCTCATCACCGGGTTGGAACTGGCTCCGCCGCGGCGTGACGTTTTTCAGTTCCTCGATGACGGCACCCCGAGCGGTCGTGTCGCGGGCGCCGTGCTTTTCGGCCAATTCGACCAGCAAGTCGGGGCGCTCCATGATCACACAGCCGCGCGTGTGCTCGGCCGTCAGCGATCGGAACTCTTTAAGAAACTGTGACTCGTTGAACGTTTCGGCCAGTGGACGGTCGTCGTGGATCGACTCGGTGGCCAGTTGGATCACCGGACAGGGCTCGAGATCGCCCCACGGGCCGACGTGGTGGGTGAACCCGGTCGCCGCAGGGCACAGGGCGTTTCCGGCGTCATCGTGATAAGCGTCGATGACGATGATCGGCTTGGTCGCGCGGGTGTCCACGACGAACTGTCGAACCCGCCGTTGCTCGTCACTATTGAGTGCCAACTGAGCATTGGATTCCGGACCGACCGGTCGATAGATGTGGAACCAGCAATACATCACCCCCATCTCGATCAATCGATCGACCCAGGCGTCGTTGACAAGGTCATCGATGTTAGACTTGCAAACGCTCGTGCACACGCCGACCAACAAGTTGTGTTTCAGGGCAGTCTTCAGCCCTTCCATCGTTTGATTCAAGACGCCGGCACGACCACGTCGCTCGTCGCTGATGATTTCTGATCCCTCGACGCTGATCAGCGGCGTGACGTTCCCCAGCCGTTTCAATTCCGCAGCCACCTCGTCGGTGATGAAGTGACCGTTGGTGAATACTTGGAAATAGACGTCGCGGTTTTGTTCAAAGATTTTCAGCAGGTCCTTGTGCATGAAGGGCTCCCCCCCCAGGATGCCGAAAAAGCTGTTGCCCATCGCTTTGGCCTGCCGAATCGTCTCGTTCGCCGCATCCAGTTCGATCCGCTGTTGTTTGGCCGCCACGTCCACCCAACAACCTTGGCAGCGCAAATTGCAACTGTTGATCACCGACAGATACAGAAACGGCGGAAAGAACTCGCCGCGTTTCAGCCGCCGCTTGTGCTTGTGCACACTCCAAAGTCCCTTCACACCAAGCGTCCACGCCGCTTTGGCAAGCAATCGCTTGTCGGTTTCGAAAAGGAATCGCGAAGCCAAACGAAGATACATAAAGCAACAAACCGGACTTGGGACTTGGAACTTGAAACTCGGACCTATTATGCCCGCCCGGGCAACCCCGTGCACGACAATTCCCCGACTGCGAAATCCCGCCACACCTGATTCAGGCGTTTGGCGGTCGTGGGAATCATAACCGGCCTCTGGTGAGGGATCCGCCCGGGTTGGATTCTCCCACATTGAGATCCGGCGCCTAGCAAGGCATCCGATCCGGCCAGCGTCGCCATCTCCAGCACCGCGTGTGGATCGAGATCGGGGCGATGATCGAGTAGAAATTGCACTTCTTTCCAGACGCTCAGGTCGGGATTGCTGGCCCGCGAATCCGTGCCGATAGCGACTCGGATTCCCGCGTCGAGCAGTTTTTGGACGCCATGGCGGGGATGACCGAAAAAGTGGTGCGTTCGTGGACAGTACACAACGCTCAGTTGACGGTGTCGCGAAATTCGCTCGATTTCGTCGTCTTGAAGGTCGTTGCCGTGAATCAGCAAGCCCCTCGGCGCCTCGGCGAGCCAGCCGATCAGCTCCATCAGCGGTTGTGAACCGGCCCAAGGGAAAAGCCCCTCCGTCCACAGCCCGGCGCTGCGGAGGGCATCGGCAAACGGCCCGCTGCCCTGCCGCAGCAACGTTCGCTCGTCGGGCGACTCGGCGACGTGCATCGCCAATGCAGCGCCGTGCTGCTTGGCCAAATCGACACAGCGGCGAATCAAATCAGGTGGCGTTGAATAGGGCGCGTGGGGGCTGACGCCAAAGTCGACCGACGGGTTCGCCGCTAAGCTGTCCGCGTGCTTCTGTGCGGATCGAAACCGCTCTCCGGCTCGGTCGATACTCAAACCCAGTACTTCGGCAAACGAGACAATCGTCGCACCCGCGTCGGTCGGGTAGGCGGACGGTGCGGTCGCGATATCCCCGATCAATCCCACGCCGGCGGCGACCGATTCGGCGATCCCCGCGCCGATGCAATCCTGACGCTGGTCAGACGTTGCCACACCGCGAGCGGCGATCACGCTGCCGATCCAGTCGGACAGTGCGATCCCCGGTTGGCCGATCGGTGTCAGACAATCAGAAAACTCCAGGTGCGTGTGCGCATTGACCATTCGTGGTAGCACCGCCACGTCCCCCAGATCCACGACATCTTGGTGTCGGTAATCGCCGTCAGACAGTGCCCCGATCTCCACGATTCGGTCATCGACGACGCGCAAGAAACCACCATTGATCGGCGGTCGACAGATGGGGAAAATCCAACCAGCGGTATAGATTGTTTCACGGCCTGTTGCGTTCACAGCGTCATTTCTTCGAATGTCTTGAATGGTCCAACATTTCTCGCCCCCAAAATCGCTGCACTCCAATCGCCTCGGCGCCGCGTTCTACGGACGTCCGACGGCGGTCGTGGCGAAAGAACTGATCGGCAAAGCTCTGCTTCATCACGTCGACGGTCAATGGCTGGGCGGCTGGATCGTCGAGACAGAAGCGTATCTGGATCAAGGCGATCCGGCCAGTCACTCGGCGCGTGGAAAGACGGCCAGCAACGCGTCGATGTTTTCCGACCCGGGGACGCTGTACGTTTATCCGATTCATGCGAAACATTGTCTCAATGCGGTCACGCAACCGGCTGACCAGGGGGCCGCGGTTTTGATCCGGGCCATCGAACCAGTTTGGGGCCTGGATGTCATGCGTCGCCTCCGGGGTTACGACGATGTCCGCCGGTTGACTCGCGGTCCGGCAATGTTGTGCCAGGCGTTGCAAATCGATCGTGGCGACGACGGCCGATGTCTGGTCAGCGACGAACGGATCGGCGTGTTCACCGATTCGATCCCGCGTGTCCCCGTCATCCGGGCGACAAAACGGATCGGTATCAGCAAGGCCAAACACCGCAACCTGCGATTCGTCGACGTGAACTCCGAATACCTGAGCCGCAAAGTGGAATAGGCTTCCTGCCTGTCCATGCTGAAATGACAGACAGGAACCTAATCCACTTGATTGCTGCTCCTTGATTAACGGTCCTTCAGAAAGGCCAACAGGTCAGCCATCTGCTGCAGCGTGATGTCTTTTTCGATTCCCTCGGGCATCAACGACACGTCACTGGCTTTCATCTGATCGATCTCTGCCCTGCCGATCGCTTTGGTCTTCCCCTCCGCCATCTTCAAGATCACCGCCTCGCTGGTTTCCGATTCAATCAGTCCTGTGAACACCGAGCCTTCGGCCGTCAAAATCGAATACGACGTAAAACGCGGTTCGACTTTGGCGTTGGGATCCAAAATGTCGTACAGCAACGCAGGTTTGGAACGATTGCGGACGTCGGTCAAATCGGGACCCGTCTCATGGCCTTCGCCGCTGATCCGGTGACAACTGGCGCAAACCCGCGTGAAGACTTGTTTGCCGTGCGCGGCGTCGGCACTCATCGCCAGCGCGCTCTCATAATCCTTTGCCACTTTCTGGCGGTTCGGCGAAACCACTCCGCCAAACAGTTTTGTCGCTTGGTCTCGCAGTTGTTCATCGGAGTGTTTGAGCAATCGTACCCGTTGATCGATGCTCAACGCCGACGGGTTCATTTTTCCCTCGCTCATCGCATCAAGTGTCAGACGGGTGGATTCGGTCCGACGCAGCAAGAACGCGATGGCGGTGCCGCGGACCGACGGTCCCAGCTCTGGCCACCGATCCAAAACGATCTGCGCGGCTCCAGCCGAGCCGTTCCGTTGCAGTGCCTCCAAACAGGCCGATTGGATTTGCACCGGTTGTTCGCTCGAGAGCAACTCCGCAAACATTATTGTGGCGGCGTCAAACGGTTGATAGGCCATCAACTCGATCGCCGCGACGCGATCCGCGACAGCTTGTTCGGGATCCAACGCAATGTCTCCGCTGCGATCAAACACCGCTTTGAGTGCAACGATGGAATCGCTCAGCTCTGCGGGCGGCTTCGCGATCAGACTCGGCAACGTCATCCGTCCCCGCTCGCCACGATAACGCGGCAGGCCGTCACCGATCCCGGCGATCGCCGCGGCACGCCACCAATTTTCGTCGCCGTCGCTGCCGAGCAATTCAAAAACAGTTCTCAATTCTGTCTGGTCGCCACGGGCGCCGACGATCGCGGCCAGTCTTCGGACCAATTCCAACTTGCCGGCGTTACCTTGCTCGCGAAACGAACCGTCGGCGATCAACCCGACCAACACCGCGCCGCTGCGCTGCCGGAGTGAGGTCAGCAATCCGTCGGCAAAGGCGCTGTCGTGCCCATCGCGTCGCGCCAGTTGAGTCAACGTTGCGGTGGCCTGTGGCGAATCGTTGGCCGCGAGCGATAGGGCGACTTGGAAACGGACGCGGGGGCTGGGGTCGCCCGCGAGCGAGTTCAAAGCGTCCTGAACGGTGTCGTCATCGGTCATGTCGCCCGCCAACGTCGCCGCCGCGACACGGCAATGAACGTTCGCGTCGGAACTCATCTGCCGGATGTCGGATGGTGTCAGTGCCGATAACCCGTCGAGCGTCCAAAGGGCGTGCAAACGTGTCGTCGGTGATTGCGACGTCAGCAGGCTGCGCACTCGAGCCGTCTGATCGGTCGCCTGCTGCTCGACCAACAGCCGTTGACCCAGGAATTGGCGCCATCCGTTGCCGTCGGCCAACAAGTCGACACAATCGGCGTCTGATTGCGGCGGAGTGAATGGCCGTGTGTTCGAACCGGCGGGAACGATTCGATAGATCCTGCCGCGATCATCGCCGGCCCGCCAGTCCAGCTTTGCCGCGATTTCCGGCGGCAGAAATTTTGGATGTTCCACCCACAGACGATACATGTCTGCCAGGTACAGCGCACCGTCGGGACCGGTCGCCAGGCTGGATGGCCGGAACCAAGTGTCGGCCGAGGCCACGAAATCGCTTTTCTGTTGCGCACGTTTCGCTGTGAATTTCAGGGAATCGGTGTCGACGATCGACCGTGTCACCAAGTGGCCGATCGGCTCGCAAACGAACACGCTGTTGCGAAACGATTCGTCTCCCAGGTCGCCCGTGTACGCGGTCGTGCCACAGGCCGAGGTATGGGTTCCCGCGTGAGACAGATAATTGCTTTTCATCGCAACCAGGGGAAAGACTTGTGATTGTCCGCCCGAAGGAGCGACGTCGTAGTAGGGGGCACTGACGATATGAAACGGGTTTCTCGCCAGGACGCTCGGGGCCAGAAAGGTCGTGATGATCGGGTTTCGGTTGGTGCAATAAAAACGATGCCCCCAACGGTCGACGGTGTTGCCGAACTGTCCCATTCCGCTGTCGGCTTCAAACTCCATCGTCTGGGGATGGAAGCGAAAGTCTTTGCGCGGCAGATCGATGGATGAATCCGGGTCGGCTTTCGACGTCACTTTTCCCGGACCGTAATTCAAGTACACCCAGTTATCGATTCCCCAGCGTGGGTTGCCGATTTGCATCTGGGGGTGCGCGGGGGTGAATCCGTGGAATAAGGTTTCTTGGACATCGGCGACATGGTCTCCGTCGGTGTCCTTGAGGAACAAGACTTTCGTTTTCGCACCGACCAGCAAGCCTCCCTTGTAAGCCATCATGCTGTGGGCGAAATCCAGCTTATCGGCAAAGACGTGTCGGCGGTCCGCAACGCCGTCGCCGTCACTGTCTTCCAACATCACGATCTTTGATAGCGGATCACCCTCATCTTCGCGACCGATCGGATAGTCGCCGTATTCGACGGCGTACATGTCGCCATGTTTGTCGAAACAGATCGCGACGGGATCGCGGACCAGTGGTTCGGCCGCGAACAGAGAGATCTGATAGCCCGGTTCAATTTGAATCGCGTTGAGCGAATCCGCCGGCGACTTCGGCGGCGCCGTTTCCTGTTCGACCCAATGCCGGCCGCCGCGATTACTCTCAATCGCCTCAAGTGCAGATTTCGCCTTGTCCTGCTCGGCCGATTGGACCGCAGACGCAACCAACAAAGCCGCAAGAGTCATCACAAAACGCATCATTCATCACTCAAGTCAAAACTGAAACTGAAAAACGGATCGACCCACTCACGAGTGCTCTCGCTTTCGACGGTGATTGCATGCATTGGATGCCGTCACCGAAAACACCGCGGATTCGCTATTCTACTAACCACCGCAATCTGGATGTTCCCAAGTCAACACCTTTTTCCGGCGGGCTTGGTCACCAAGGAATGGCTCGCCATTCACGGAGCCGGATTGACCCGTGAAACCACGACTTGCTAACCGATTTGCTTCGATGTAGCGAAGATGCGACTCCAATTGAGTCGATTGTTCGCACCGCTACCGATGGTGGTCCGGCGGCGATTGCGGCGGTACTGCGAGTCGCATTGGAAACTCAATTTCGAAATCAGAATCCGATTGCCGAATGCATCGGTTCCTGGTTGGCGGTGCGCCTAGCCGATGCCGATCTTGAGACCCGCGTTGTGTTGGTAGAGCCTTTCACACTAGCGCTCGACTGCCCGATCGGCGACACGACGTCAAATTCGCAGTCCGCCGTGTTCGACAGCAAGGTGGAGCACGTTCGATTGATCAAGAACAAGCCAGCTCGGGGACATGGCACCTTGAGAGGATTTGATAGCCAGTTTGGGGACATGGCACCTTGAGGGGATTTGATTGCAAGCCAAGCGTTCGTGCCATGTCCCCGGGTTTGCTTGTTGGGCAATGGTTCTACGGTTGTCCTGCGAGGAATCCAACGTGGACTGTCTGATGGTCAAAAAATTGTTTGGTCAAAAAATGAAGTCAAGTACTCAGGACCAAGTCTCCATCGGGAGGCTCCCATTTTTTGACCAACTCATCTTTTGACCAACTCACTCCGACACACCGTTCGGGGACACGGCACCGGGCAAGATTTGATTGCAATAGCAGAGCCAGAGCCGGCTCGGGGACACGGCTCCTTGAGGGGATTTGATTGCAATCCAAGGGGTCGTGCCATGTCCCCAGGTTTGCTTTCGTGCCATGTCCCCGGGTTTGTTTGTTGGGCAATGATTCTACGGTTGTCCAGCGAGGAATCCAACGTGGATAGTCTGATGGTCGAGAAATTGATTGGTCAAAAAATGAAGTCGAGTACTCAGGACCAAGTCTCCATCGGGAGGTTCCCATTTTTTGACCAACTCATCTTTTGACCCATTCACTTCAACGCGACTTGCGTCGGAGACATCAGGTAGCCGATTAGATCACGGATTTGGTCGTCGGTCAGTGTCGTCAGCAACCCGTCGGGCATCGGTGAGAGTGTCGTTTCTTTGACGTTTTCGATCGATTCGATCGGGATGGTTTCTTGACGGGATTGGGTTTGAATGACCATCGTCTTGTCGTTCTTCGAAACGACCAAGCCGTTCAACACGCGACCATCCTCCATCAACACGATCGTCATGCGATAGTCTTTGCCAACCACCGCACTGGGATCGAGGATGTTTTCCAACAGGTATTCCAGGCTGGATCGCTGGGCACCGGTCAGGTCGGGACCGATCTTCTCACCGTCACCGAACAACATGTGGCATTGCGAGCACGTTTTCTTGAACAACGCACGCCCTGCCGATAAATCCGCTTCGGCCAGAACATCGCCGGAGAGCCGGGCCTTCATCGCCGCGATTTTCTCGCGACGTTCCGAGGGCGAATCACGCAGTGCGCCCCAGGATTCGGTCAGCTTTTCCCGCAAGCCATCGTCACCGAGTCCCAGGATTTGCCGGGCGTGAAACGCATTGATGTCGCTGTGAGGAATCGGGTCTTTCGGTGCGTCGATCCGATCCAGCAACGCTGCTGCAAAACTGGGGCGGGAAACCAGGATCTCAATCAACGCGGGCCGATCATTGACATGAAACCGGCGATACATCTTGGCCAGTTTTTCGCCGACGGCGGGATCGTCGAAAAGCGACAAACCTTGAGCCGCCGTCGCATTGAGCTCACGCTGGGTCAGCAGCGATTCACAGATCTCACGTAGGTCATCGGGCCGCGCACTGATTAAACTCTCTAGCGCCGATTGCCGAGTCTTGAGCGAAACCTTGGACGACATCGCAAGCTCGCGCAACTCGTCGATGGCTCTGCCGTCACCGAACAGTAGATTTAGCTCTCGAACGATATCCGGATGGGCTCGTGCCGCTCGGCTTTGTGCGATGGATGGCCAGTTCTCAGGCATGGGAACTTTCAGCCACCCGCGATAGGCTTCCGCCATGCCGCGCAGAACGCTCGCTTGCAATCTTTCCGGCATCTTCAGCGCAGCGGTCAACACACCGTCGAGGGGCTGGGGCGTTGTTTCGACCCGGGTTGCCAATCCACGCGTGATCCATCGCAGCGTGTCCGGCCAGCGGCACTTTGCCGCGACCTCCGCCAACGCCGCGGGGTCTTGATCGACCAGCGGCATCAGACCGAACCAGACCATCATCGGTAAATCGCGGTCTTCGGCAAATTCTGGTTTGGCGACCAGTTCGCTGGCAATCAAGGCGCGTTGCCGGACGGGCAAACGTTGCAGCGTGGACGCCAAGGTCAAGTGGACCAGCCCGGATGGATCTCGCTGCGCAGAGCGTTTCAACGCCGCCAGCGTATTAGGATCGTCGGGATAAGTGACATCGGGTTGCGGTCCCAGCAACGTGTCCAGCGGCCAGTGGTCGGTCAGCAGCCGAATGGCCCAGACACGCACGTGTTCATCGGGATCACTGAGCAGGCTTCGCAGTTGCTCGGGCGTCGTGTTCCCCGCTTGGTAGTCACGCCAAAGCTGGGGCAATTCGCCGTCACCGGCCAAGCAGGCCGGCTTGGTGAATGGGCGAGTCGGCTTGCTGCCGCCTTCATAGCTGATTTTGTAAACGCGTCCGCTGGTTCGGTGCACGCCGGTGTGATCGTGGCATTCACCGGTATCACTCCAGTCGAGCACATAGACATCGCCGTCGGGACCGACGCTGATTTCGATGCCGCGAAAGAACGGGTCTTTGCAAATCAAGAAATCGGGTTCGTGACTGGCCAAGTAACCGGCGCCGTGACGGTTGATCCTTTCGACGTTTGCCCGCAAGCCGTGCATGTTCAAGGTGAACAACTTGTCGCGATATTGCTGCGGCCATCGGTCGGATTGATAAATCATCATGCCGATGTGGGCATGGCCGCCACCGAGTTCATCGGCGGCTCCATCGCGGCTGTTGGTCCACGATCCCGTGCGATCGTAGTGGTAGTGGTCAGCGATCATGTCCATCCGCTCGAACACCAACGGGTTGGGGCTTTCACCGAACGACTCGATGAAGTGGGCGCCGGGGATGGAATGCCAGAGATGGCCGATCACGGTGTTGATAAAAAACAGTTCGCCGTTGGCGTCCCAGTCGGATCCCCAAGGGTTGACGGTGCCGTGGTTTAGAACCTCGACGGTCTGACGCTGCGGGTGATAACGCCACATGCCGCCATCGATCGGAATCCGTCGATCTTCCGGCGTCCCTGGAACACCCAAATTGCCGGGACAGGAATGGCCGCAACGCCCATACAGCCAACCGTCGGGGCCCCAGCGGAGTCCGTTGGCAAAGTTATGGTAGTTGCTTTGCGAGACCGTGAACCCGTCCAAGACGACTTCGGGTGATCCGTCGGGGACATCGTCACCATCGGCATCGGGAATAAACAGCAACTGCGGTGGGCACATCAACCAAACGCCGCCTCGACCGATTTCGACACTGGTCAGCATTTGGACGTTGTCGGTGAACACCTTGCGTGATTCCGCGTGCCCGTCGCCGTCGCGGTCATTCAAAATGATCACCCGGTCACGCAACGAAAGATCAAAGTGCTGGGTGCGATCGGAGTAAGTGTAGTTCTCCGCGACCCACATGCGGCCACGGTCGTCCCAGGCCATCGCGATCGGGTTACGCACTTCGGGTTCGCTGGCGTAAACCGTCGCCCGAAACCCTTCGGGCAGCGTCATCGTGGCGGCGGCTTCGGCAGCAGGCATCGGGCTGGCGTCGGAGCTTGCCTCGTTGTTGAACACGGGCGGGAAGTCATCGGCCTGGCAGCAGCAGGTGAGCCAGCCGATGACGAGCAGGGATGCGACGGAGCGGACAAAGTTCGTGGGGGCGAAGGAGCACCGGGGATTCACGTCGCAGATCTCGCTTGAATGACGGAAGGAAACGCGGATTGATCTGCCGAACACTATACCAGCACGACGCGACCCCGATGCCTGCTACTTTGCCGCCAAGCGGGGCGCATTTGTTAGCGGTAGGGCGCGAGCCCTCCGGTCTTTCGCTGAAACAGGCCGCTCGCGCCGTTCCGCTAACACCTTCAGAGCCAAAGTAGCTGGGGTTGGGCGCCCGCCCCCGCGCCCCCATCATTCTGCCCCCCATCATTCTGCCATCTGTCCCCCGCTTTCGACCGTCCCGACAGGCAGAACCACGGTGAACACGGTGCCTTGACCGTTAGACTGAAAATCGATGCTGCCGTCGTGTTGGCGAATGATTTTGTCGCACAGGGCGAGGCCCATTCCGGTGCCTTCGTTACGGGTCGTGAAATAGGGATCAAAGATCTGGTCCTGGATCTCCGCGGGGATACCGGTTCCGGTGTCGCTGACGGCAATCTTGACGTCGCCATTTTCGCCGGCGATTTCAAAACGCAGTGTGCCGCCCGCGGGCATCGCCGCGAGCGCATTGATTGCCAGATTCAAGAAGACCTGTTCTAACCGCGCCGAATCGGCTTGGATCATCCCGACCATCTCCGACGGAAGATCGGCCACCAGTTTGACGTTCTGGTGTTCCGCTTGGGGGCGAAGCAGTCGGATCAATTTTTCGACCAAGAACGTCACGTCAACCGGTACGCGGCCGAGCTCGGCGACGGAGGCATAGTTGCGGAAACCATCGAGCACGTCATTGATGCGTCTGACCTCCGTGTTCAAGATGTCCAGCAACTCGGCGACTTCCGCATCCTCACTCTCCTGGTCCAGTCGTTCACACAACAGTTGGATGTGCAACGACAGGGCGCTCAGCGGGTTCTTGATTTCGTGTTGCAAGCCGGCCGCGAGTGATCCGAGACCCATGTAACGCTCCATCCTGCGGAGCCGTTCTTCCATCAGCGTTTTTTCGGTGACATCACGAACGTGAATCACCATGCCGATTTGCTCGTCGTGTCGATTGTGGAGCATCGTGCAACCGGCGCGCAGGGTCGAGGGGTGACCGTTGCGATGGACGCAGTAGTCTCGATCGCGAATCGGTTGATGGTAGGTCGTGATTTCCTCGCAGATCTCGTCCAGCAAGGCGTGTTGCGGATCGATCTCGGACAACCGGGTGCCAACGCCATCACCGTCCAATCCGATCAGCTCACGACTGCTGGGGTTGGTGCTGGTGATGACCGCGTTCTTGTCCGTGGTGATGACACCCACATCCATGCTGGCCAAGATGTCCGCCGAAAGCACCCGAACGTCGCGGAGCGTTCGTTCGCTGCTCAAGTAACCGCGGACGACCAGCGCGAACGCGATCGCGGTTGCGACGATATTCAACACCAGCAGAAACGACAGGCTGCTTTGAAGGTTCAAATCGCCGGAGAGTTCCTTGGCTACTTGCAGGTCGCTCTCGGGCAAGTGTTGAATCAAACGCGCCACGATCTCCTGTTCGCGACGGACGTTGGACAGGATCCAGGCGGTGACCGAGACCGCCGTCAGACTCAGCAACGCCAGCCCGAATGCGAACCGACGAATCCCCCGCCCGTCATGAGAGTCAAACATCGCGTGTTGCTGTGAGAAAGTTGTCGTTGGAAAAAGAAGACTCGCGTGTCACGAGTTTATCCGCCGTCGAGCTCGTTCATCATGAGATGCGTTTCCCGTTGGAGATTTTTTCGATACTCACAAACTGGTGCGTGTGGGGGGTGTACGCCAAGACCCTGGCGGTGCTGTCGTCGACGACCCAGCCGTGAAGCCGTAATCGCCCAACCGCCAGCCGATCCTGAACGAAGGAATGTGACCTCAGGTTTTCAAGTTGATAGAGCGTGTGCTCACAAATCATCAGCGTCTGCCGCTCACTTTGGGTCGTGTAGCGGTAAAGACGGTCGACGGTCCAACAAGCGTTTTGGTTGAATCGACAACCGGGATCGTTGGGGGCGTGCAGGATCGGTGTTCTCATCCAATAACGTACGATTCGGCAGCACAGGTGGTGGCACACGATGATGTCGCGGACACCCTGTTGAACGACCGCGTACTCGAGACTGGCCATCGTGGAATCGTAAGGTTGGTCCGCCGCCGGAATCGACGCCGCCAAGTTTTGCACGACGGCACAGCGACCCGGTGTCGCGAAGGAGAGCATGTCGGGAGCCAGTCCATGATCGGCACATCCGACGATCAAAATCCGCGGTGAAGTCGCAGCGGCTGATTCACGAACGTCGGCGAGCGAGCCGAATTCGTCTGCCCGAAGTGTGTGAACGTGTTTGTGCAATTGGATACGTCGGTGCATCTCCCCGCCTCGATCGCCGGTCTGTTGGGAATTTCCTCGCTGCACGCTTCGCATACCGCATGCCAATCCGTTTTCATCCCTCGACGCCACGTGACTCCGGCCCTATTGGCCTGGATGTGATGCAATTCGATGCCGGCCGCGCAGTGAATTGCAGATCGATGCGTTGAACAGATCGATGCGCTGAACTGTGCAAATCTTTGCACGTACGTGCAAGGCGATGCACTCTGCAAGATGAAGCATGTACGCCTCTCGATGCGTCGAAGCAACGGCATGCACCTGCCCGCCTTTCAAGCAAGGGGTGTGGGATTGCCCGCTGCTGCGTCATGCCATCCTGGTTTTTTTCTTGTCGGTGATTGGCGCAAACGTCCGTGTTTGGGGGGACGGACGGCAATCGGGGGCCGCCGCCGAGACGGTCTTCATCGATTTGGTACGGATTGTGCCCAACGAATGACGTCAACACGTGATCACAACACAAATCATGAAGATGTGATCACCTTGCTCGAACCAGCCATCGCCACCATGCAAGACGCAACCTCCGCCGTCATTCCCACCACCGAAGCCTTCGTTCGAGCCGGCGCGGATCAACACTCCAAGCTGCAAGCGGCGATCGAACACGCGACTCACTTCTTGCCTTCTCAAGGACCCATCTCGGTCTTCGTTCACCACAACACGTTGCATTCCTTTGAGGACATGCCGTTTGAACAGGCGGTGATCGAAGGGGGACGGCGTTACGGTTGCGAGCCCTACTGGCCGGAACAACGCTATCGGAGCGAACTGGCTCGTGGGCGGATCTCAGCGGAGGATCTGCGACAGGTCTTGATGGATGACCTGGATGAGGAAGCTGATGAATTGGTCGCCAGTTTCGGGACACGCTACACCCTTCGCTTGGCGATGCTGCAGATGACGCTGCATTCGGCCCCCGATGCGGAGCTGAAATGGTTGTTGGCCGAATCGGATTTGCTGACCCGGTTTCGCGCCGAGGTTTCGCCACAGCGTGCCGAACAGATGGTGGGGAAGACCCGCAGTTGGGTGATGCGTCATCTGGATCTGACTGGGCAAGCGGCGGAACGTGACGGAGGCGATTCGGAGACGCGATTGCCCGATGTCGTTTTGTCGGCGGTCGATCGTTCACGTCGCCAGTCGATTGAATGGTGGTCCGACGCCCAGTGGGAAGCCTTCACGCTGGAACTGCTGTGGCAGATTTCACGCGCCGGCGTCCAATCCGCCGGACTACCCGAATTTGAACGGCGGGATCCGATCCGGTTACGTGACTTGTTGTGGGAGGTTTCTGGCGAAGACATCGACGTCAGCGTCAACGACGTGCTGATTCGTTTCTGCGGCGCCTTTCTCGATCAAGGTTTTTCCGATTGGGCGTTGCCCGATCGAGGACTCGGATTCGCGCAAGCGTTTGCACGGTTGTACCAGGGATCGCTGGCGGTGACGCCGAACTGGATGAACGGGATCGTCGGCGAATTGAAAGCGATCCAGTCCGAACCGTTCGATCCGCTCGTCTCGATCCAGCAGTCGCTCAAAGCATTGGGGATCGCCGAGGAAGAGGTCGAAGAGAAGATCGCATCGACGCTGTTGGCCCTGCGAGGCTGGGCGGGCATGATCTGGCAAATGGAGACGAATACTCCGTTCCTGCAGCACCCGGTTCGCGGCGGAACGTTGAACGAATACTTGGCCATTCGCTTGATGCTCGAACGCTATGCAATCTCTGACTTCGGCGAACGACAGTACGGGACGCGCGATTATCGGGAGATTCGCGGGATCGCCGAAAGCCGGCTTGGCGTCAAACGGGGACCCTCGACCGACGAGCGGACGTACACGATCTTTCAACTCGCCCAGGCTGGCGGTTGGACACCCGAACAATTGGTCCACATGACGCCCGGGCAATGGGCGTGTCTGATTCGTGAAATCGAAACGTTCGATTCGGTCCAACGGCGTCGCGTCCTGCACGCCGCTTATGAACGGCACTATCGCAATGCGACGCTCGATGCGATCGCCATCCATTCGGCTCGTCGCCGCCAAAAACGTCGCGACAGCAAGTCCGGCAAGCCCGCGTATGCGGCGATCTTTTGCATCGATGATCGGGAAGAATCGTTCCGCCGACACCTGGAAGAAGTCGATCCGGAAAGTGTGACGGCCTCGGCCGCCGGTTTCTTCGCGGTCGCCATGTATTACCAGGGCGTCGACCACGCACACTACCGAGCGCTCTGTCCGGCGATTCTGACGCCGCAGCATTTCGTCCGCGAAGAACCCCTGTTCTCGGCCAGGCACGTCAGCGCAAAACGGGCGGAACGACGCCGCCGCATCGGTTGGTTCACCCATCAAGTTCACGCCCATTCGCGGACCATGATCGGTGGCTGGGTGACCGGGGTTTTTGGGGCGTTGGCGACATTCCCGATGGTGGCACGCATCTTGGCTCCGCGGCTGACTTCCAAAATTCGCGCAACGATGGGGTCCTTTGTCAAACCACCCGCGACCGAGTTGCATCTGGAACGGACCGCCGCAGCACCCGGACCCGAACCCGAATCGCTCGGTTACAGCTTGGACGAGATGGCGGGGATCGTGATCCGTATCCTGCAAGACATTGGGATGGTCGACAACTTTCCTCCGATCATCGTCTTCTTCGGTCATGGCAGCGGCAGTCTGAATAATCCCCATGAATCCGCTTACAACTGTGGCGCCTGCAGCGGCGGACGTGGCGGTCCCAACGCACGAGCCTTTGCCATGATGGCCAACGATCCCCGTGTCCGACGATTGATCTCCGGACGCGGCATGGAATTGCCCGATGACGTGCGTTTTGTGGGGGCGTTTCATAACACCTGCAATGATGACGTGGAGTACTACGATCTGGATCTGTTGCCACGGACGCATCGTTCGCTGTTTCGCCGCATTGAAAAAAGCGTCAACGAGACGCGCGCCCGAAATGCTCACGAACGGGCTCGACGGTTCGAATCCGCGCCGTTGGATCTGACCGCCGAAGAGGCGCTCGAACATGTCGAAGAGCGGGCGGAAGATTTGTCTCAGGCTCGGCCGGAATACAACCACGCGACCAATGCGGTCGTCACCGTCGGACGTCGCGACTGGACCCGTGGCCTGTTCATGGATCGTCGCGTGTTCTTGACAGAATACGATCCGGCGGTGGACGACGAACACGTCAGCGTGCTGACCCGGATTCTGCAAGCGGCGATCCCCGTCTGTGCGGGGATCAGTTTGGAATACTACTTTTCCACCGTCGATGTCGAAGGATACGGCTGTGGATCCAAGTTGCCCCACAACGTGGCGTCGATGATCGGCGTGATGACCGGAGCCGCCAGTGATCTGCGTCCGGGATTGTCTCAACAGATGGTTGAAATCCACGAACCGATGCGGATCCTGTTCGTCATCGAAACCTCGCCAGAAAAAATGGACAGGATCATCAACGAGAACCCGGGGATCGAACGCTTGATCAAGGGGAATTGGGTTCAGATTGCGCTGATCGATCCCGAGACCTCGACGATCATGCGGTACGTCAACGGCACGTATCAACGCTACACCCCGGAGTCGAGCGATTTGCCGGTCGTCGCGTCGTCGGCCGATTGGTACCGCGGCCAGCGAGATCACCTGGGCTATGCGTCGATCGAAGAATCCTCGTGAGATTGTCCGATTCAATCGTCGGGGAAGCAGCTTGCTTGCCATCTCCAAACAGACCACCGAACGCAAGCTAGCAGCTTACGCCACTTCGGCTCGCACCTTGAATTCAATTTGAACCCTTCATCATGACTCCCCTCCACCTGCTCTTTCATATCCTCGGCACGGCGGTCGTTTGCAGCCCGATCGTGTTGTTGGCGATTCTTGGGCTTTCGACACTCGTCAATCGTCCCTTGAGCGAGACGTCGATCGCGCGTTTCACGCAGGCGGCCGTACTGTTTTCGTTGCTGCCCGCCGTTGCCATCCTGTTGATCATGCTTGCAACGGACATTCGCTATGTGCCGATCGAGTTGGGGAACTGGGTGACGATTCCCGAGGAGCAGTTTCAATTTCATTTGAAGTTCGTTTTCGATCGCCTCAGTATTCCTTTCTTGATGCTCTCCTGCGTCCTTTGTGGTGTCGTGGGTGCGTTCACACGTCGCTACTTGCATCGCGAGGAAGGGTATGGACGTTTCTTTCTGTACTACGCGATGTTCTTTTGTGGCATGGTGCTGTCTTCGTTGGCCAGTACGATCGAAACGTTGTTTGTCGGCTGGGAAATGGTCGGCCTGTCGTCCGCGCTGCTGGTGGCCTATTTTCATGAACGGACCAATCCGGTGCGCAACGGTCAACGGGTGTGGTCGATCTATCGCCTCAGCGACGCCGCGTTTTTGATCGCCGCGATCACGATGCATCACATGACCGGCGAAGGCGACTTCGGTGGGCTGATGAGCAGCGGCGTTTGGCCCGAGGGCACGGCCGCGATCACGTCCAGCCAGGCCTTGATGGTCGGGTCGCTGCTGTTGGTCGCGGCGGCCGGTAAGTCGGCCCTGTTTCCGTTCAGCGGTTGGCTGCCCCGAGCGATGGAAGGCCCGACACCCTCGAGTGCCATTTTTTACGGCGCCTTGTCGGTTCACTTGGGCGCGTTCTTACTGTTAAGACTCAGTCCGATTCTCGAAGCCTCGTTGACCCTGCAAGTGATGGTCATCAGTCTCGGCGTCGTTTCGGCGGTTTGCGGCGCGGTCATGTCACGCGTGCAAAACGATGTCAAGGTCTCGCTCGCCTACGCCTCGCTGACCCAGGTCGGAATCATCGTCGTGGAGATCGGATTGGGGCTGAAGTATCTGGCACTGATCCACATCATCGGACACGCGAGCCTGCGAACGATGCAATTGTTGCGTGCCCCGACGTTGCTCAGGGACTACAGCGATTTGGAAAACAAGATGGGCACGCGATTGCCGCGTGATGCCTGGGTGGGAGCTGGTTTTTTGCCGCCACGCATGCAGCGTTGGTGCTACCGGTTCGGATTCGAGCGGGGATTCATGGACATCGCTTTGGACAAGTGGATCGTCCAGCCATTCGTGCGGGTGTTCCGCTGGTGCGATTCGATGGAGCGACAAGTCACCGATGCGTTGTCCAATGAAGCGTCACGTGAATCCGACCAGGCTGAACTGCACCCCGAAGATTTAAAGTCCGCGGCTTAACGCATCACCGTCCACGATTTGATCACTTACCCCCGCAACGTCCACGATGCCCGAGTTTCACTTTCCCTGGATTGAAGTTTCCATTCTGGTTCCCCTGTTCGGGGCGGTTTGGATTCATGTGCTCGGCAACCGCGACAACATCTTGCGACACGCCATCGCGATTTGTTCGGTGACGCTCGCATTGACGATCGGCGAACTGATCGATTTTGTCTTGATCGGGACGTTCGAAGCGCACGACCATTGGCCGTTTATCGATTGGATGTTCGATCGAGACGTTTTTGTCGTCGACGAACTCAGCGCCTTTCAATTGCCGCTCGCGGCGTTGATCTTTCTGGTCACGGTGATGTCGACGCTGCGCACCAAAGCGCCACGGTTCTCGCTGAAACTCGCGTTGGTCTCCGAGACGCTTGTGTTGGCAACGTTCAGCTGTCGCAGCTCTTGGACGCTGATCGTGTTGCTGATCGCGGCGACGATTCCACCATATTTGGAACTGCGGAACCGGCAGCGGTGCACGCGTCTGTATGTGTTGCACATGGCCGTCTTTGCGGCGCTGCTGCTGGTCGGCTATGGCTGGCTCAGCATGACCGAGATGAACAGCACGGCGGTGCTGATCCCGGGGGCATTGTTGACGGCGGCGGCGTTGTTTCGCAGCGGCGTGTTCCCGTTTCATCTGTGGATGACGGATCTGTTTGAAAAGGCGACCTTCGGAACCGCGATTCTGTTTTCCACGCCGCTGGTCGGGGCCTATGCCGTGATGCGGTTGGTGTTGCCGATCGCGCCGTCGTGGGCGCTGCAAAGTATTGCCGTGCTGTCGTTGGTGACGGCCGTCTATGCGGGATCGATGGCCTTGATTCAACGAGAAGCCCGGCGGATGTTTTGCTTTTTGTTTCTCAGCCAATCTTCGCTGGTGCTGGCCGGACTGGAACTGGTCACGCCGATCGGACTGACCGGTGCATTGTGCCTGTGGTTGTCCGTGGGACTGTCGCTGACCGGGTTCGGGATCACGCTCCGCTGTATCGAAGCGAGGATCTCGCGGGTCGCGTTGGCCGATTACCACGGCTTGTATCACCAGATGCCGATGCTGGCGGGTTTTTTCCTGCTGACCGGGCTGGCTGCGATCGGCTTTCCCGCGACGGTCGGCTTCGTCGGCATGGAATTGCTGATCGAAGGTGCGGTGGATATCTACCCGCTGGTCGGAACGATGGTGGTGATCGCGGCTGCACTGTGCGGGATCACCGTGCTCTCGGCGTACTTTCGCATCTTCACCGGTCACCCGACTCGGACCCAGGTTCCGATGCACGCTCGTCCCGCGGAACGGATCGCGGTGCTGCTGTTGACGGTGCTGATTCTCGGCGGCGGTCTGGTACCGCAGCCCGGCGTCGCGTCACGCTACCACGCCGCCAAAGAACTGACGCGACTGCGTCTCACGACAGCTGACGCGACAACGGAATCACGAGAAAGCTCGCAACAGAAAACAAGCAACCGCGCGGCAGTTGCTGTCGCCACCAGCAGCGTGTTGCCATGATCCCGGCGACCACGCCGCAAGCGAACCAAATCAGGTGGCGTTTTTCGTGAAGCGACAATCGTTCGTATTATTTCTCGGAGATCCAATCCCAAGCGGCGTCGATGTCGCTGGCGTCAAAGTACTTGATCGTGGCGGCGGTGAAGGGTTTGCAGAAAATGGCCATCCACTTTTCCCAGGTGCTGTCACCGACCATGGCGATTCGCTCGATGTCGCGAAAGTGCTGGATGTCGAACTTGATGTCATCCCACAGTGCTCGGGCCGTCCAGCCGTGGAAGTCATCCAATTCCAGCAGCACGCGAATCTTGCCATGTTTCTGAATGACCTGCTCGATGTCGGGGCCGAAGATTTCGTAATCTTCATGGTTCATCGTGCCGCTGACATGCAAGTGAATCACGTTGCTATCGTTTCGAGTCGCCAAGTCGACTTCACTGAATCGAACGCCCATCAATTGGCCCTTCCGTTGAAAAGAAAAAGGAAATCGCAGGTCTAAACCGCCCGAGTCTAACGTCTACCGGCCGGGAAAGCAAAAAATGCCCGCCCACCCAACACCCCGGGGACACGGCACCAGCCCAAAGCAATAACAAACAGCACCTGGGGACACGGCATCAAATCAACCCAACAGAACAACGATAACAACGATCGGGGACACGGCACAGCTTCTTCAGCGTAGAGATTTCGATTGTTGCTGCAAATGCTTCGGCCTGCGGTTCAAACCTTGTTTTTCGACCCGACTCAATCACCCGAGCGACGTCGCCCTGCAGACGTCAGCGACTCCGCACACAGAGAGCCAAGCGGAAACGCAGCGAGCATGCTGCGATCTTGCAAAGCCTTTGTTGCAAGATCCAACCAGATCGATGGAGATTGTTCAATCTAGGCCGCTTGGGCGAACAGCTCACGCGTCCGCTTCTGGACGTGAAAGCAGCGACCGGTTTGTTTGCCACGTCGCTGATCGATGTGTTCCGGTAATCCAGCCATTGTGGTGAACAGATCATCAAAATTGGCCACAAGCTCCAGCCAGACTGTCGGCGATAAACCGAGCCGAATCAATATCGGCGGGAGAGTGTCAGGGGTACGTCCGGGTTTACCAACCGCCGATTGGCGAGCCGACCAGTCAAGTAGCTCAAGGTACTCCGCCGCACTGATTGGTAGGAACCCCTTGTCGCTACAGCGTGCATCGCATTGGCTCGGTTGGGGGCCGGGCAACTCCGTCGCTTCATTCAGATCAACCGGCGCTAGAAACGAATCCGCAAGCGGCCGGCCACGTCTGTCCGCGGGCTCCGACGCACTGGTGGGGGCCGATGCAGGGTCCGACGCCGGGGCTTGCGTTTCCGCCGTGATCGCTTCGATACGGCGCTGAGCCGACGTGTGATTGCTCAACTCCAATGTTTCGGCCATGCAAGCTCGAATCCAATTCAAATCCACGTAGACGGCACAAGCCAACACGGATTCATCATCAATCACCGGAATCCCCTTGAAGCGGTCTTCGAAGAATCGGCCGCTGGAGTCATCTTCCCGATTGGCTCGCTGGGCAACGCGTTGGTTCATTAGACGCATCCACCAGGAAACGTCGCTGAGCCGAAGACGTATCTGCTTGAGCCTGATCGGGCAGTTCCGAATGGTGTTGAGCTCGGACTCTGACGGCGGCAATGGGTTGCCGTGGTCGTCTTTGCGTTTGGGGCAAATCATCAGCCAGCGTCGTGCCACTTCGGTGTCGTCCCAAGTTTGGACGATGTCGGGGCGCGAACGTAGCATCTGATGGTGATGGCTGGAGAGGACCGAATACGCCAGAACGTCGATGGCAAACTGGCCTGCGAAATGCTCGATCAACCCTTCAATCCAGCCCTTGCGATGGTCGCAGTTCTTGCCGGACAGCGGATCGTCGCCAAACAACCGGCAAGCCCGCGTGGTGCGACTGATGGCATGAACGATTTGGACCTCGCGAGGGTCAATCTTGTCGCCGCGGTTGGAACGTGACATCGCATCCTCATCAAAGAGACTCGTTTCTAGACGTTGCTACGGTTTGAAGTGAATCTTCTTCAAATTGCGTAGCCCAAAAACGAGTCGCTCCGTGCGACTCCCACGAGCTTTCATTGCAACGCAAACCGATCCATCAGTCAACCTTCGCTGCTCCAAAATCCAGCTCAGATCAGACACAATCTTTTAAGTTTGATAGCACTGGATTAGATCAACGTGCCGTGTCCCCGGGTGAGTTAATGCCGTGTCCCCGGGTGAGTTGGTGCCGTGTCCCCGGGTGAGTTGGTGCCGTGTCCCCGGGTGAGTTGGTGCCGTGTCCCCGGGTGAGTTGGTGCCGTGTCCCCGGGTGAGTTGGTGCCGTGTCCCCGGGTGGTTGAGGTCGATGGGGGGATTCGGGGGACGGCGGTCTGCGGAGTGGTGGGATGCCGGCGGGAGGGGATTTGTGCGGGCGGGGATTCGGGAGTCGACTTGTGTTTCGGGTATACTAATGGCGCCCCTTGCCCCTCCAAACGTTGAACGTTCCCACCTATGCGACTGACACGCGTTTTTTCGGTTTCTCTGCTTTATGCCTTGGTTTTGTCCATCGCACCGGCCTTCGCACCGGCGGGGGAATCCGCGGTTGATTTCAATCGTGACATTCGGCCGCTGCTGTTCAATCGCTGTGTCACGTGCCATGGCCCCGACGAAGCGGAGCGGGCGGCGGGATTGCGGTTGGATACCGCCGAAGGGGCGCATGAGGAACTGGGCGGATACGCGGCCGTGGTGCCCGGTGACCCCGAAGCCAGCGAACTGATCTCCCGGGTGACCAGCGACGACGAAGACGTGGTGATGCCGCCGTCGGGAAAAGGCGATCCGCTGACGCAGGCCGAAGTCGCTTTGCTGCGAACGTGGATCGAACAGGGCGGACGCTACGCCCGACACTGGTCTTACGAAGTCCCTCGTCGACCGCCGCTGCCGAAAGTGTCCGACCCGGCCTGGCCGACCGGTCCGATCGATCATTTCACGCTGGCACGGATGGATGCCGAAGGCTTGCATCCCTCGCCCCAAGCAGACCGTTTGACGCTGGCCCGACGCGTGGCGATCGACCTGACGGGTTTGCCGCCGAACTGGGAACAAGCCCGAGCGTTTGCCGAGGACGATCGCGCCGATGCGTACGAGATCTACGTGGATTCGTTGCTCGCCAGTCCGGCATTCGGAGAACGCTGGGCCTGGGTCTGGCTGGACCTGGCCCGCTACGCCGACTCGGCAGGTTACGCCGATGACCCGCCACGCACCATCTGGGCCTACCGCGATTACGTGATCCAAGCGATCAACGACAACATGCCGTTTGATCAATTCACGATCGAGCAGATTGCCGGTGACTTGCTGCCCAATCCCACCGACGAGCAATTGATCGCCACGGCCTTTCATCGAAACACGTTGACCAACAACGAAGGCGGCACCAATGACGAAGAATTTCGCAACGTCGCGGTGGTCGACCGGGTTAACACGACGATGGCGGTTTGGATGGGAACGACCATGGCCTGCGCCCAATGCCACACCCACAAGTACGATCCGATCACCCAAGACGAATACTTCCAATTCTTCGCTTTCTTCAATAGCACCGAAGATGCAGACAAACGTGACGAAAGCCCGCTGCTGGAAGTCTGGAGTGACGATCAAGAACGCCGCAAAGTCGAATTGTCCGCACGCATCGAATCACTCCAGGCCAAACTGGTCGCCCCCACCGATCAAGTCGACCAGGAACGTGAACAGTGGTTGGCCCAGTTCTCTTCGCCGCCCGAGTGGCGAATCGCCGATGTCGCCTCGATCGACTCCAAACGCCAGCTGGAAATGACCGACGACGGATGGATTCAGGCTGCCGAAGACGAGCTGGAAACGGACACGTATCAGATCCAGATTCCCACCTCGGACGAATCCATCACGGGCCTTCGCCTGGAAACGTCACCGTCACAGAAACGTAACTTCGTGATCACCCAGCTTCGCGCGACCTGGACGCCCCAGCCACTTGCTCCGGTCCAAGCCCGATTCGTGCGAGTCGATTTGCCTGGGAAATCACGGTTTTTGCATCTCGCGGAGATCGAAGTGTTCAGCGAAGGCGAAAACGTCGCGCCGCGCGGCAAGGCGACTCAGAGTTCTACCTACGCCGATGCCGACGCCACGCGAGTCAACGACGGCAACACGGCAAGCGACTACAACAAGGGTTCGGTCCAACACACCAACGGTGAAACGGACCCCTGGGTTGAAATCGATTTAGGCGAAGCGATGCCGATCGACAACCTGGTTCTGTGGAATCGCACCGACGGAGGCGCGGGAATCATCGAACGGTTGAACGGATTCACGGTGACGCTGTTGAGCAACGAACGCGACGTCGTCTGGACGAGCAAACCCGAGACCCCGGCCAAAGCCAAACATGCCCTGTCCCCATCCGGGGTTCGAACGGTCTCGTTCAGTCATGCGTCGGCCGATCACGAACAAAGTGGATTTCCCGCAACGGCCGTCCTGCAAACGCCGGTCAGTTCCAAGTCGGGCTGGGCCATCGCGCCTCAGGTCGGACGCCCCCATCAATTGACCGTGTCGCTCGATGCACCGACCCCGGCGGCCGAGGGCGTGCTGACGGTATCGATCGCACAAGAATCGGAACACCCGCGTCATTTGATCGATCACTTTCGCTTGTCCATCAGTTCGGACGTGAACCTGACCCGCTGGGCGACGTTGCCGGACCCGATTCGTCGCATCGTCGCCAAACGCAAAGATCGCTGGAACGAAAACGAGGCATCGCAAGTTGAAGCGTATTTCCGTGACATTGCACCGGCGCTCCAACCGTGGCGAGACGAGTTGCAGGCGGCGCGCGACGAACTAGCCCAGATGAAGCCGATAACCAGCGTTCCGGTGATGAAGGAGCTGCCCACCGACAAGCGTCGCGTCACCAAGGTGCAGCTGCGGGGCAACTACCAAAGCACCGGCGATGTGGTCCAGGAGGGCACGCCGGAAGCATTCCACCCGATCGCCCATGCCGACAACCCCAGCCGCCTGGATTTGGCGCACTGGTTGGTCGATCCGGCAAACCCGTTGACCCCGCGGGTGATCGTCAATCGACATTGGGAACAGTTGTTCGGCGTTGGTCTCGTCGAAACGAGCGAAGAGTTTGGATCGCAAGGTGAATTGCCCTCCCATCCGCGTCTGTTGGATTGGATGGCGGTCGAGTTTCGTGACAGCGGATGGGACATCAAACGCTTGATCAAGTCGATGGTGATGTCCGCAACCTATCGGCAAAGCAGCGTGACAACGCCGGAATTGATCGCCGCCGATCCGGCCAACCGACTGCTTGCACGGGGACCGAGATTCCGCGTCTCGGCAGAGATGGTCCGCGACCAGGCATTGTTCGTCAGCGGGCTGTTGAGCGACAAACGATTCGGGCCGCCGGTCAATCCGCCGCAACCCGAGCTGGGATTGAAAGCCGCGTTCGGATCGGCCACCGATTGGCAGACGAGCAAGGGGGAAGACCGCTACCGACGCGGGTTGTACACGACGTGGCGCCGCAGCAGCCCCTATCCGTCGATGGCCCAGTTCGACGCACCCAACCGAGAGGTTTGCACGGTCCGCCGGATTCGAACCAACACCCCACTCCAAGCTTTGGTCACGATGAACGATCCGGTCTATGTCGAAGCGGCCCAGTCGTTCGCGCGAAACATGATCCGCGAGGCGGACTCGGCCGAAGGAAGAATCCAGTACGCCTTTCAGACCGCATTGATTCGGCCGCCCAGTGCTGCGGAGATCAAGCGTCTGGAACAACTCGTGATCGCCGCGACCGAGACCTATCGCGAGGCGACCGCAGATGCGATGAAGATGGCAACCGATCCGATCGGCGCCCTGCCCGTCGATGCCGACCCGGCCGAATACGCCGCCTGGACGGTGGTCGCCAACGTGATCTTGAACTTGGACGAACTGTTGATGAAACGATAGAGAGAACAAAAACGTTGCTGGTGCGATGCTCCTGTCACCTCGCTTGCCCCTCCCCGCGAAGAAGGGTCAGTGATGAGAAGGAGGCGCCGATGGTTGGCTGGCGGTGGCGTCCGTTACGGCCGTCATTGGGTCTGGTTGAGTCATCATCAACGATTTTGCATTGACGATTTTGCACTGAATCTTGCAACGATTATTACAAGCCCCCAACGAACCTTTAGACTGCCATGGATCCTCGATTCAATCACCTTCAATTGCGCACCCGCCGGCATTTCTTGCAGCAATCCACTGCCGGGATCGGCTCGATGGCGTTGGCGTCGTTGATGGCGGGAGACGGTGTCGCCGGCGAGTCAGCGGTCCTACGGGCGAGTGATCCACTTGCCAGTCGATCGCCCCATTTTGCTCCCAAGGCCAAGCGGGTGATCTATCTGCACATGACCGGCTCGCCGCCCAACCTGGACTTGTTCGATTACAAGAGCGAACTGGTCAAACGCAGCGACCAGGATTGCCCCGACGAGTTTCTGGCCGGTCGTGAATTTGCGTTTACATCCGGGACGCCGAAGTTGATGGGGTCGCCGCGGAAGTGGCAGCGCGTCGGTCAATCGGGCATGTGGATGTCCGATGCGATTCCACATTTCCATGAAGTCGCCGACGAGATGTGTGTGGTGCATTCGATGCATACCGATCAATTCAATCACGCGCCTGCGGAGTTGTTGGTTTACACCGGTTCGCCGCGTAGCGGACGACCTTCGATGGGATCTTGGATCACGTACGGGCTGGGAAGCGAAAACGAAAACCTGCCCGGGTTCGTCGTCTTGATTTCCAGCGGCGTCCAACCCAACGGCGGCAATAACTCGTTCGGCAGCGGATTTTTGCCATCGGTCTATCAAGGCGTGCAGTGTCGATCCAAGGGCGACCCGGTACTTTATTCGTCGGACCCGCCGGGGATGAGCCGAGCGACGCGCCGCGCGACGCTCGATGCGTTGGCGGATCTGAATCAGTTGCAAGCCGAACAGATGGGACACCCGGAAACGTTGACGCGGATCTCGCAATACGAACTGGCCTTCCGGATGCAAACCTCGGTTCCGGAGGTGATGGACATTTCGGCCGAGTCCCAGAAGACTCTGGATGAATACGGTGCGACGCCGGGCGCGTCGAGTTTAGCCAACAATTGTTTGCTCGCCCGCCGGTTGGTCGAATCGGGAGTGCGGTTTGTGCAGTTGTTCGATTGGGGCTGGGACTTCCACGGCACGCAAGCCGGCACGGGACTGACCGACGGCCTGACCAACAAGTGTGCGACGATGGATAAGCCGATCGCGGCGTTGATCCGCGATCTCAAACAACGCGGCCTGTTGCAAGACACCCTGATCGTTTGGGGCGGTGAATTTGGTCGGACGCCGTTTCGCGAGGGCCGGACGGCGAAGAGCAAGATTTTGGGTCGTGATCACTACCCCGACGTGTTCACGATGTGGATGGCCGGCGGGGGAGTCAAGGGCGGATTCGAGTATGGTCAGAGCGACGAGTTGGGTTTTGGTGTCGCCGAAAACCCCGTGCACGTGCACGACCTGCAAGCCACGATTCTGCACCAACTGGGCTTCGACCACGAACGGTTAACGTATCGATTCCAGGGGCGTGATTATCGGCTGACCGACGTGCATGGACACGTGGTGAAGGAGTTGCTGGCTTAGGTTCGTAGTCGAGCGGAAAAGGGGGCAGGTACCAAAAACCAAATGGCCCAAAGGGTGCTTCGCATTTTTGGTACCTGCCCCCTTTTCCGAGGCCGATCGATTTGGACCGATCGTGTTCAATGGGATACAATAACATGCCTACTTTTCAGGATACCTATCGATGCACACCATCCGGCTCGTCCGGCCGGCAGACCTGAATGCACTGTTCGACTTGGCCGGCCAGTCGACATTTGGGTTGACCACCTTGACACCGGATCGCGAACGGCTGGCCAAGCGGATTGAAGAATCCGAGTGTGGCCAATCGCCGTTGTTGGTGTGGGTGGAGGGTGCTGAGCAACGCGTGATCGGGACCGCGGGATTGTTCACCCACGTCGGTGATTCCGCCAAAGGGGAACCGTTTTACGCGTTTCGATTGGAACGCAGCATCCATCGATCGGAGGCGTTGAACGTTCGCACCGAGGTCGACACCTTGCATTTGGCCAAGATCTTTGACGGGCCGACCGAGCTGGGGACGTTGTTTTTGCATCCCCAATTTCGCGGCGGAGGGAAAGGTCGTGTGTTGTCGCTGTCGCGGTTCATGCTGATCGCCCGTGACCCCGAGCGTTTCGATCGGCAGGTCATTGCAGAAATGAGGGGCGTGATCGACCAGGATGGGCGTTCTCCGTTTTGGGACGCCGTCGGCCGGCCTTTTTTTCAGGTCGATTTTCCGATCGCCGACACGTTGTCGTTTCGAGACAAGCGGTTCATCGCGGAGTTGATGCCGACGCATCCGATCTATGTGCCGCTGCTTCCCGAGCAGGCGCGTGAGGTGATCGGGAAGGTGCACACCGACACCGAGCCCGCCTTGCGGTTGCTCGAATCCGAAGGCTTCCACGAGGCTCAAATGGTCGACATCTTTGACGGCGGGCCGTGTATTCGATGCGATCGCAAGGCGATTCGGACGATTGTTGAATCGAGTCAGGTTGAACTGGTGGGCCTGTTCAACGAGAACCAGGATGCCGTCATGGACACCCTGGTGGCGACCGCCGACGGTCCCTTCCGGTGCATCGGTTGTGCGACGCGGCGGTCACCCGATGGAATACAAATGCAACCACAGGATGCCGAAAGCCTGGGCGTTTCGGTGGGTGATTCGTTGATCGTCTCGCCGCTGAAGGGAACGGCCAAAGCCTTCTGGAGCGGCGAGCCGTCTAACGAAAGGAAACCATCATGACAGCTTCATCCGAGTCCACGCCGCCCCTGGTGGCCTGCTTTCCGGGAACCAATGAAGTGGTTTGGGAAGGAACCGTGGCGACAGAGATGCAGGTGGCCGACGCCGTCTCGCACGCACGGGCCGCGCTGACGTCATGGCAGACCAGCCCGGTGGAGGAACGGATCGCTGTGGCAGAACGATTTGCCGACGCGGCGATCCAGAGCCAGGACCAGATCGCGCAACAGATCAGTCGTGAAACCGGTAAACCCCATTGGGAAGCCGTCGGCGAGGCGAAGCTGATTCCGGCGAAAGTCAAGTTGGCCATCGAAGCCTATCGCGAGCGGAGTGGGGCGCAACAGATCGATCTGCCGCAAGGCATCGGACGCGTGGTCTATCGTGGCGTCGGCGTCATGGCGGTGCTCGGACCGTTTAATTTTCCTGCCCACTTGCCCAACGGGCACATCGTTCCGGCGTTGATCGCGGGGAATACGGTCGTATTCAAGCCCAGCGAAATGACGCCGGGCACGGGAGAATTGCTGGTCCAGCTTTGGCAAGCCGCCGGGTTGCCGCCGGGCGTGCTGCAGACCGTTCAGGGCGACGGCAAGGTCGGCGCCACGCTGGTGTCGCAAGCCGTCGACGGTGTCCTGTTCACCGGCAGCTACTCCGCCGGCTGCGCGATCCATCGATCGTTGGCCGGCCGCCCCCAGGTATTGTTGGCGTTGGAGATGGGTGGCAACAACCCGATGGTGGTTCATCAAGCCAAAGATCTCGACGCCGCGGCGTATCTGACTGCCGTTTCGGCGTTCGTCACCGCCGGCCAACGCTGCACGTGTGCGCGGCGGTTGGTGTTGGTGGACGGCGCCGACACGGAACCGTTGTTGGAAAGGCTTACCGTGCATTGCCAGACCTTGCGAATTGGATTGCCTGACGATGATCCGCAACCATTCATGGGGCCGTTGATCTCGAGCCTGGCCGCCGACCGAGTGCTCAGCGCCCAAGCCGAATGGCTTCGTGGTGGCGCGGTGGAACTTGTTACGGCGGAGCGTGATCCTCGCAATCCGGCGCTGATTCGCCCCGGTCTGATTGATGTGACCGCCATGCCCGATCGGAATGATGAAGAGGTTTTCGGGCCGCTGCTTCAGGTCGTCCGTGTCGCTGATTTTGATGCGGCGATCGACGAAGCGAATCGTACGGCGTATGGATTGTCCGCCTCGCTGCTTTGCGATGATCGCGAGTTGTTCGATCGGTTTCGAACATTCATTCGTGCCGGCGTCGTCAATTGGAACCAAGCCACGATCGGTGCCAGTGGTCGCCTGCCGTTTGGCGGTCTGGGTGCGTCGGGCAATCATCGCCCGAGTGGTTACTTCGCGGCCGATTACTGCAGCGACGCGGCCGCGATGCTGGAGTCGGAATCGTTGTCGATGCCTGCGACGATCATGCCGGGGATTGACCCGGCCCCCGCTTAGTTCGACGCTCCTGCGAGGAGGGTGATTCTTCAACTTGATGCCGATGTCCAATACGACTGCTCCAACCACCGCCGAAGTCAACTTCGATGGTCTGATCGGACCGACACACAATTACGCCGGCCTCGCTCCGGGCAACCTTGCTTCACGGTCGCACCGCCGTGAACCAAGCCATCCGCGCGCTGCCGCCCGCCAGGGGCTGGCAAAGATGGCGCGGTTGCGTTCGTTGGGGGTTCCGCAGGCGGTTCTGCCTCCGCAACCGCGGCCGAACCTGGGCCTATTGCGACGGTTGGGATTTTCCGGTGATGACGCGACGGTGTTGGAAGCGGCACAGAAGCAGTCTCCACATTTACTTGCGACCGCGATGTCTAGTTCCAGTATGTGGACGGCCAACGCGGCAACGGTTTGTCCGTCGGCCGACGCCGACGACCGACGCGTCCACTTCACACCGGCCAATCTGGTCACCAGTCTGCACCGTGCCAGCGAAACCGACGTGACGGCGATGCTTCTCAGACGCATCTTTCACGACCCGCGATTCTTCGTGCACCACGATGCGGTCCCCAGTTCGACAGACATGGGTGACGAAGGCGCCGCCAATCACACGCGATTCTGTGACACGTTCGACGCTCCCGGGGTGCAACTGTTTGTGTACGGAAGCGATTCCCGCGGCGATGACGGATCGGGTCCGAAACGGTTTGTGGCCCGCCAATCGAAAGCGGCCGGCGAGGCCATTGCTCGACTTCATCGTCTCGATCCGGACCGAGTTGTCTTTGCAAAACAGAATCCTCGCGCCATCGACGCGGGGGTGTTCCACAACGATGTTATCGCGGTGGGACATCGCCAGCTGCTGCTTTGCCACGAACAAGCTTTTGCGCAACCGGATCGAGTCATCGAGGACTTGCGGCGGACGACTAACGACACGATCCGAGTCGTCCAGGTTCCCGAGCAACGTGTCAGCCTGGACGATGCCGTTGCAACGTACCTGTTTAACAGCCAGATCGTGACGACGGAAACGGACCAGACCGTCTTGGTCGCCCCGGAGGATTGTCGACAACATTCCGGCGTGAACGCCCTGCTGGGCGAGTTGGTCGAGGACAACACGTTCGACCGAGTCGAATTCGTCGATCTGCGAGAGAGCATGGACAACGGTGGAGGGCCGGCGTGCTTGCGGCTGCGGGTCGTTTTGACGCCTGATGAACTGGCATCGGTCGCATCGGGCGTTTTATTGACCGACGAACTTGTGATTCAGTTGGAAAACTGGATCGATCGGCACTACCGAGAATCTCTCACCGCGGCCGACTTGGCCGATCCTGTTTTAATGAAAGAGTCTTATCAAGCGTTAGATGAACTGACCGATCTGTTGCGTCTGGGAGCGATCTATGACTTCCAACGTTAATCGTCGTTGGGTTCAAAGATAAAACAGCGGATAGTTTAGCCATGCGATTGCGACGCCCAGGTAGATCACGCTCGCACCGATACAACCGGCTTCGCTCAGCGCAAGTTGTCTTCCGATTAAAAACGCGGAAACCGAACTTGCGACCAAAGCGACTTTGAAGACGCGCAGTCCGACCGGACCATGAAAGTTCAAGACCCAGTCGGCGATGGGGTTAGCTTCATAGAGGATGCCGGCGTGATACGCCATCAACGTCATCTCGAGATCGAACCAGTTCAGCATGGCCAATACAAGTGCGAACAGGCCAACGCGTTTCCCGCGACGAGTCGTAAAGAACTGCTCGGCGCGAGTAGGACAACTGATTGTTTGGCATGATGTCACGATCGGTTCTCCTCTCTGGTATTGCGCCCCGGATTGGTACACACAAGTCGTCTCAATGGACATCATCGAGATTCAACATTGCGTTGGCGGATTTCAGTGCATCGCACACGTCGTGCCAAATCGCGAAACATCAGTCGACGGACTCCCGCAGTGACCGCGATGAACACGCGTTTCCGCTAAAAAGGTGCGGAAATCGAGTCGAGTCGAGGGGGGCTGCTTTTCGGCGTTGATCTTTTAGAGCTCACGTTGATCGTCAATCCTGCGATCTCACGGCTTCACCGCTCGTGGTTCGGGTGAGATGAACGAGGGACCGCAAAATGCCCGGCGAGTTCCGCTACAATCGGGTGCACCGGAAACCGAACCGATATCGCCACTTCCCCTCAGAGTGATCGTGATGCCCAAAGTTTTACTCGTGTTGTTGGCCCTGAGCTGTGTGCCCTCGTTGTCCGGCGGGGCCGATTTTCCACCCGGACTGCAAACCCTGGAAATTGGCGATGCGGCACCGGACTTTAAATTGCCGGGGATCGACGGCCGTGACTGGACCTTGAACGATTTTTCAGACGGAAAGGTGTTGATCGTTTACTTCACGTCCAACCATTGTCCGGTCTGCCACGCCCACGATCCGCGATTCATGGAATTGGTTCGCGAAGTCGACGGCCGGGGCGTGAGGGTCGTCGCCATCAATCCCAATTCCGGCGACGGGCTTCGGCCCGACGAATTGGGCTATTCCAAGTACGATGACAGTTTCGAAGACATGACGCCGTATGCGAAAGAACATGGATTCACGTTTCCGTACCTGTACGACGGGGCCACGCAAGCGACGGCGAAGAGCTATGGCTGTTTGGCAACGCCCCATGTTTTCGTTTTTGATTCCGACCGAAAGTTGCGCTACAAGGGGCGTCTGGACAATTCCCGCTATCCAGACCCTGCGACGGTCAAGTCGCGCGAAACACGTGACGCCGTTCTCGCGCTCTTAAATGGAAAACCCGTGCCTGTCCCGGTGACCAAACCGTTCGGCTGTTCGACGAAGTGGCGTGAAAAGATCGTCAACGTGGAAGAGGATGAGACGCGTTGGCAATCGGCGGAGGTGACGCTGGACGAGATCGATGCCGCGGGGCTGGCCAAGTTGGTCGAAAACAACACCGACAAGTATCGATTGTTCAATGTTTGGTCCACGACGTGTGCGCCATGCGTCGAAGAGTTTCCGGGGCTGACGCGTGTTTCGCGGCGGATGGGATTGCGAAAATTTGAGCTGATCACCATCAGCACCGATCTGCCTAAAAACCGCGACCGTGTACTCGCCTTTCTGTCGGCAAACCGAGCCGCACTGCCGGCGCGATTGAAACCCTCGCTGGAATCCGAAGGCCGAACGTCGAACAATTATCTGTTTACCGACCCGGATGTTGATGCACTGATCGCGGCATTGGATCCACAGTGGGAGGGGCCCGAGCCGCACACCGTGTTGGTCGCGCCGGGCGGTAAGATCGTCTTTCGTCACAATGGGATGATCGGCGAAACGGAACTGCTGGAAGCGTTGCTGGCCGAAATGAAAGAAACGTATCTGGAATAGGTGACGGTGATGAAGAGAACGTACGTTGTGATTGGCTGTCTGTTGGTTTGCTGTGGCTGTTTCCCGCCACCGGCTTCGTCTCCTGCATCGGCACAAAAGCGCCAGGCCCAGGCGATCGCTGATCGTGAGGAGGAATTGGCGTTCCGAGACGAGTCGGGCGAGATGGATTGGCGGAGCCGGGTCGATGCGGCCAAAGAATTGCTCGAGCAAGCTCAGTCCAACCGTCGTTGGGGACAATCGCAAGCCGCGCTTGAGCAGGCCTTGGACGCAGCGCGACTGATGCCGCCGCCGGGCAAAGACTTTGACTTGGAAACCGAATTGGCAGGCCTGCGGGGAGATCCGGCCGGCGGATCAGCGGGGGAATCACCCGAGTCCGATCTGGAGGACGAAGGCCAAGGTGCCTCGACCAGCTCGAGCGTGACCAATGCGGAGGTTCGGCAAATGCGAAAAGAGCTGGAAGCTTTACTCGAACGGCTGGAAGGGAGTACCGGGCGGACCAACAGCGAATTAAGCTTGGAGCGGGACCTCATCGAGATTCAGTGAGCCAACGCAGCGTGATCGCGCTGCGGTCGGTCTTGTCTTCCCAGTCAGCGGTGCACTTTTGATTCAGCGAAACGTCGACCCGGTTCTTCATCGTCTGCAACGTGCACTGGAAACCGGTGCGTCGCGCGAAGAGGTTTCTGAAGCTTTGGCAGCGGCGGAATCGGCGGCCGAGCAGTCGGGCGAGGCATTCTCGTCGCTGTTGCGGTACCGTGCCGAAGAGTACGTCCAGGCCGAACGCATGTTGGAACGGCGTCGGCTGATGTTCGCCGTCGCCTGTGTGGTGTGCCTGTTTGCGACCGTCGTCGGCGCATTCGGCTTGACCACTCTGGACCGCATGCGAACGCTGGTCAATCACGAGGCCGAGTTCGATAAATTGGTTGCGGCGGAATCCTGGGACGAAGCATCCGACTTTCTCGATCAGCTCGACGAGAACACGCGATCCGAACCCGCGTTCGTCCGCGGCCGTGAAATGGTCGATCAAGCGATCGCCCGCGAAGCCGAACGCAAGGCTGAATTCAAACGTTTGGCCGATCAGATGCGATCCTCTTCTGTGACCGACATTGATGCCGAAGACGTCAAACGATTGAACACGTTGGCGCGCAGCGATGAGGAGCGGCAGTTCGCCAGCGAAATGCTTGCCAAAGTGGAAGAGCAACGGTTGCAACGAGAAGCCGCCCGCGCGAACGATCAAACGCATGCTTTCGAGACATTGCAAGACAAGGTCGAGCGGTTCCTTCGTGTCGAATCCGAGGAACTTGATGACGACGCGCGGGCGGCACGACGTTTTGAGTTGCAACAAGAATTGGGGCGGTTTGCCGCCGACCATCAACTGGGCAATCCGGAATTGAGCGAGGCAGCCAAACAGGCAGCCAAAATGCTCGCCGCGTCCGCCCAGCAGGAAAGGAAGCAGACCGACCGCGACAAGCTCGTTCAGGCGATCACGCGATCGGTGGGAAACGCCCAACGTTACAGGCGAGCGATCGAGCAGTTTGTCGACGATTGGCCCCGAGACACGTTGGCCCAGCGGTTGCAGCGAGACGCCCCGAGTGCCGACGCCATCGATGCCACGCTTGCCTGGATCGATGTGCTGAGCCATCCCGCTTATCAACAGCCACAATCGGCCGATGCTGAGATGGCGAAAGCCTGGTTGGCGACGCTCGAGCACGCCGAATCGCTGGAGCCTGAGCATCCGCTGTCCGTTCCGGCGACCCGATGGCGGGCGACGTATCAAACCCTCGCCGGCTGTGACGAGGCGATCAAGGAACTGCGTGAGGCGTTTCGGTCACCGTTGGTCAATCGCATCTATGTCTATCCCGATCCCAGCGGCAGTGTGTTTTATTCGGAACAGGCGCCGGATCCAAAGTCGCCGCGGGCACACCTTGTTTCGGTTTTATTGAATCCCTCGTTGGAGCGTGAAACCCAAAACTTCGGCTTGCGGTTTCGTGAGGAAGTGCTGCCCAAGGTTGCGTTGTCGGGGCACAGCCAGTTCGCCGCGAAGATGGCGCCCAGCGTCACCGACGTCACGGTGACCGACTTCACTCCCGTCGCGTATCGTTTGATCAGCGAGTTGCGATCGTTTCAGAGCGAGCCGGAATTTGATCCGATCTATCGACTGATTTGGATGCGACGCGTGTTGGAGATCGCCGTCCAGGGAAGCGTTCCGATCAAATTGGCCTTTGGTGATTGGCTCGAATCCTTGCAAGCGTCCGATTTCGACTGGGAAACCAACTGGTTGACGTCTGACCCTGAAGACGTGGATCGACTGGTAAAAGTGACTCAAGCGAGACGACTGCTCGAAGGTGTGGACGATTGGAACAATCGCGTCGAACGGATGCTCGCCGAATTCAAAGCGTTCCGTAGCCCCCGTCCGCCGGCGCCGCGTTGGATCGGTTGGGTCTCCCTGGACGGTGAATACTACGAATCGGTTCTCAGTGAGACGGCCGATTCCGATCCGCTGGTTGTTTTTCCGGTCGATTCGCAAACCGGACAGACGAAACGCGTCGACATCGGCGCGGCGCCGACATCAAAGCCACTCCGGGTGACCCATCCGGACGCCCAGCAGTGCGGCGCGATCCTCTGTGTCGTCTCACCACGCTCCGCCGTATCAACTCCCTCCACAACCAGGAAATGAACAAGGTGGATGCATCGCCGGTCAGCAACGATCGACTCGTTTGGATGCGACGTGACATCGAACGCCGTTTCGGTTTTGCGGGCGCGCGCTACACGCGTGTGGGCAGCGTGTTGCCCGCGCTGATCGCCGCGGCGATCACGGTGGCCCTGTTCGGATCGTTCGTCGCGATCGGTTCCAATCCGATCGTGGACATGTTCATTCGACGAGGTTGGACGCCGCCGGTGATCGTCTTTTTTTCCGTCTGGTCGATGCTGATTCTGTGGTTCAAACGCGCCAAACTGAAGCTGCAACAAAAGGCGCTACGGCTGCGCGTGATGCCGGACCAAATCGACTTTGTCCTGTCGGTCGATCGGGTGAGCGAAGTGTTGCATCGCTTGTACGAAGTCTGTGACGATCCCAAACGGTTTGTGCTGCTGCATCGAATCGAAGTCGGCCTGTCCAATGCCCGGAACTTGAGCCGTGTGGTCGATCTGGGCGAGATCTTGCGGACACAATCCGAGCACGACGAATCGGTGATGGAAACCAGTTTCAATCTGATTCGCGGGTTGGTGTGGGCGATTCCGATTCTCGGTTTCATCGGGACGGTTTCGGGACTATCGATCGCGATCGGCGGATTCGGACGGGTGCTCAGCCAGACCGAAGACCCGTCGAAATTGATCGGCGCGCTTCAAGGTGTGACGGGCGGACTGGCGACAGCCTTTGAAACAACACTACTGGCCCTGATGGCGGCGTTGTTGGTCCAGATGACGATGACGTTTCAGAAGAAACAGGAAGAAGAGTTTCTTGATGAATGCACGGAGTATTGTCAGCGCGAAGTGCTGAGCCGAATCGCACATTCCGACGCGAGCGATGTCACGTCTGAAACGAAACCACAATCGGACGCAACTGGATCGATTCCAGACGACGAAACGGGTTTTGCCCCGGTCGAAGTGATCCAGGAAGGCGAAGCAGACGCGGACGCAGTTGTCATCGATGGGCCCATTGTGTTGGAGTGATGCACGATGAGACGTCGACGACGTGAGCAGACCGTCAACCTGTTTGCCTTTCAAGACATCATCACCGGTGTCGCCGGTGTGATGTTGTTTATCTTGTTGCTGTTGGTGGTGCAGTTGAGTCTACGACTGGCGACCCAAGCGGCTGAACTGCAGGAAAAGCTGGCCGATGATGCCGCCAACGCCGCTGCTGCCACAACGCCGCCGGACGAGGCGATGGAAGATCCCTTCCAGGATTTGGATCAGCTGGAACAACAGTTAAAACAACTGCGCCGCGACAACCAGGAACTGCTCGATGCAACCGCTCGCGACCTGGACTTTGACATCCAGGCCGCTCAATCGGAACTCGCCGAACTGGTTCGTCAAGCCGACGAGGCGAAGACACAGGCAGAGAAGTTACAGCAGCAGGTGGCGTCACAGCAGATGAGTCAGCAGCGCAAAGAGATCCTTGAATTGCGGGAGCGACTTCGGGAAAAGTTGGAGTCGCTGAAACAAGAACAAGTGCTCCACCGCAGTGGCAAACTGGTCGCATTCAAGACCACCGCAAGCCCCACGCGTCCGATGTGGGTCGTCGATTTGCGCGACACCTACGCGGAACTGTTCGATGTGCTCCAACTCACCGATGTGACCACCGTGTCCTACGACCGGGAGCAGCTCCCGATGCAGACGGTTGCCCAAATCAGTGACGTGTTAGCGGACAAGACTCAAACGCGATCGATCATCCTGGTGCTGCGTCCCTCGGTGGCCGGCGCCGGTGCCGTCTTGTTATCTGATTTCCGTCAGGCCGGATTTAATCTGGCGTTAGAGTTGTTGGACGAAGATTCCGAGATCACGGTTCAGGGCAACGTGCCGATCGAAGGGGACCGTATCGAGGGGGACGCACGATGAGCCGGCGGAGGACGAACAGCAACGAAGACGATTCGCTGGAACTGTTACTGGACACGGTGTCCAATGTGTTTGGGGGCGTGATGTTTTTGACGCTGTTGGCGGCGTTGTTGATCATCGCGCGAGGGACCGCGCCGGCGGAACCGGACGACGCAGTCGAGGAGCGGCCCGTGCCGGTCAGTGCGGTACTGGTGGAGGCAAAGATCCGGCAGACCGCCGCCGCGATCCAGGCTCAGCAAGAAATCATGCGACAACTGGACCCCGACGGCGACGTGATGGCCAAATCGGATCGGTTGCGATCCCTCGAGCAGACGCTCTCGCTGGCACGACGCCACGCCGGCCGGACCGATCACCTGAAGGAAGCACAACAGCAGGCGTTGCGGGATCAATTGGCGAACCAGTCCGAACTGGAACAACAAATCGCCGACGTGAAACAACAGATCGCCGACCAAGCGGCCACCGCCAGCGCGATCCGCACCCAGTCCGAACGGTCCGTTGAATTCCGCCCTTTGAGTCGTAGCATGACCGATGAGGCGGTCGTGTTGCTACGGTACGGGCGTTGGTACCTGTTACAAACCGGACCCAGCGAAGGCGTCAATCGCGACGATTTCTTTGTACTACAGCACAGTCGCTCGTTGACGCGCGTGACGCCGAAGCCACACCGCGGATCGCCGGTGACCTCGCAATCGCTGTCCGACTTGGTCACGCGTCTGAAGGCCGAATTCAAGCCCGGGCAATTTCATGTGTTGATCGCCGTTTGGGATGATTCATTTTCGGAATTCAATCCGGTCAAAGACGCGGTCAAGGCGGCCGGGTACACCTATCGTACGCTGCCGTGTGACAGCAGCACGCGATTGAGCAATCAATATGCGGCCGAAGCCTATGTGCAGTGACGCACCGGCCTTCGAGTCTTTGTCGCGTGTCGTTGCGGTATTAGCCGCCAGATAACGCGTGATTGAAGGGCGGGGCTGTCAAAACAGCCGACGAACCTGTATCGCGCGGCGGCACGGCGGTGAAGCTTTTTCTAGCGCAGCGGTCGATCAGGAATTGGTAAATTGGCGGTCAACCCCATCGGCGACGACGTTACAACACGTACAACGATGACGATCGGAGCACCATTGTTAACCATGTCGTGGATCTAATCAGAACTCGCCGCATCGAAAAGCCGCAATGGAGTAGATCCATTATGTCCGGCATTGCTTCGAAGCCTCCCGGCGAGATTGCCCCGGTCTCGCCTGGAGGTGGATTTTCGAAGAACAATGTCCGATTCATGAAGGCCAAGTTGTAAGCGAGTTGGGCACCGTGAAACATCGCAATACGAGCAAAATGACGGCGATTCTTAATGTCTGATGTGATACTGGATGGAATAAATGTCACGATCTGCGACTGGCGAGGCCATGTGATCTGGCGTAGCGATCGAAAGCCGTCTTGGAAACCCGGTGATTTGGCATGGAAGCACTTGACCGGTGAATCGAGCGAGCGGGCCAAGCTGGCCTTTGCCAAGGTCGTCACGCTCGGTGAAAAGGCGACACTGGAGCTGGAGAACAAACGCGGCCAACATTCACGCGAATGGTTGTGGCCGCTGGACCGTCCGGAGGTCGCCGTGTGCGTGTTGTCGGTGTTGATCCCGAGCGAACTGAAAACGCTTACCGATCGAGAGCGCGAGATTTTGGGACTGTTGGCGTTGGGCTGCCCGACCCGTGAAATTGCCGAACGCTTGGACGTCAGCGCGAGCACCGTTCACACGCACTTGAGACGGGCGCGACAAAAACTGGCGCTGCCCAGTGTCGAATCACTCACGGGCTTTGCCGCCCGCTACTGTCACCCCAACGCGGCTCCGCTGCAATCGATCTCATTCTGAAGTCCCGTTGGAGACTGCGTCGGCCGCGGTCGTGTCTGGATCAGGGTTGGTGCGGTGGTGCCTGGAGATCCAGACGCTACAGGGGGCATGACGCAACACGTACTTTGTGGTGCTGCCGAGCAGGAAGTCGTCCAGCAAGCTGTGACCGGAGTCACCGACGACGACGAGATCGGAATCACTTTTGTCCGCCAGATCGGCGATCGCGTCTCCGACCCGCTGGTCATGAATGATCACCGATTGGGTCTTAGGCAATTTCTTGATCAAGCGGTCCTTCATCTGATCACCACCCTGCTTCATCTCCTTGAAAATCTCCTCTTCGTTGGCGATCGCGGCGGTCGACAAACCGTTGCCGAGCAGATAATCGTAGATCGGAGCCACGCTGAGCAATTCGACCTCGGTGTCGGCCTGCCAATCGAGTGCCATGAGCTCTTCGACGGCATCACGAGACGCTTTCGAGCTGTCGTAACCGATCAGGATTCGATTGGCCTTGGACGCATCGGCGTCGCGTTGACTATCTTCCTCTTCCGGCGGGCGGACGACCAGCACCGAGCATTTGGCGTGCGTGGCGATGCTGTCCGAGACGCTGCCGATCAACAAACGGCCGAAGAACGAGTGGCCGCGGGCACCGATGACGATCAGATCACAGTCCAAATCCTTGGCTTCGCCCAAGACGACTTTGACCGGATGGCCCGGACGACAGATCGTATCGATACGTGTGCAGCGTTCGCGCAATAGCTTTGCCATGTCGGCTTGATGCACTTCCGCCCGCGCACGTTCTTGTCGAAGCAGTTCGGGAAACCAATGCTGGGTCGATTCTGGGCTTGACCCGTAGGGGTCGCCGAGCGCGGTGATGATCGTCAAGCTCATCGGCTCGGTGAATTTCAGCGAGCGCAGAAATTTTGCGGCCGCTGCCGCCTGCTGAGAACAATCGGTCGCTAGCAAGACTTTCATCGTCTCACGCTCCAGAGAGGTGGTGGTGTGGTTTAAGAGTCCAAGTGTTTGACCGCTCGATTGCGTGTCACCCAGACGCTGCAAGGTGCATGACGCAAGACATACCGCGACGTGCTGCCCAATAGGAATCGATTCACCGCGCTCCGAGGCGTCTCACCGACAATCAGCAAGTCGATGGCGTTGTCTTCGGCAAAGGTGACGATGCTTTCGCCGATATGATCCCCTTTGACCAGATGCGTTTTGGCGTGCGGGGCCACGTCGGCCAGTCGCTCTTTGGCGTCAGAGAGACCGTCGAGGTAGTGCGACGAGATCTCGATGCCCTCGTCCGCGATGCGCTGACCGATGAAGTCCGAAAGGTAGGTTTCGACCGTCAGCAGATGAAAATCGGTGCCCGTTTTCCAAGGGACTTCTGCGATCTCTTCCAACGCCAAGGACGCCGAGTCGCTGCTCTCGTACGCCAAGCAGACTCGGATCGGACGTGCCGTTTCGTGCAGCCCCGTGGGACGAACCACCAACGTGCTGCAGGGGGCGTGGGTGGCGACGTGATCGCTGACGCTGCCCAACAACAAACGCGTGATTTGCGAATGCCCCTTGGCACCGACCACCACCAAATCTCGTTTCTGCGATCCGGCAAGCTCGACGATGGATTCACCGACCGGACCTTCACGCATCGCATGCTTGATCGTGACATTGGCCCCGTCGAACATCTCTGCCACCTGCCTGAACGTCTCGTTGGCAAAGGCTTTGTCTCGCTCAAACGCCTTTTCCAGCAATTCGCCCGTCGCATAGCTGCTGTGAATGAAAGGACGTTGAACGACACTCAACACCGTCAGGTCCAAACTGTCCGGATGGGGAAGGTGAGCAAGCAGTTTGGCGGCTTCGATTGAAGGGGTCGATCCGTCGATGGCAAGTAAGACATTATGCATAGCAAAAATTCTCCAGGGTGGTGATCAACCAGCAGTCAAGCAAATCGAATGCCAGAACGTGCGACGACAGTCAGATCGCCCCTCTCGATCATTTGAATTTCCATCGAGCGCGCGAAATGGCCCACAGTGTGCCATTTGTCTCAATCGGTGGTGCGCCAATGTGTGACATCATGACAACGCGTTCCAATCACACCGGTAAAACCATCCTGCCACCCCGGTTTGGCCCTCCAGTTGCACCTTCAGGCGGAGAGCATCGCGAGTTGATTTCGGGACATCGAATGAGTCGATCTTCCGAATCGAATGCGATCGCGCCAGGCGCGACACGTCAGCGCGGGGCGCCGCGTGGCCCGTCGCTCACGCCTGCGGGCTTCAATCAACCCGCCGCTTGCCGCGAACGTGTGATCGACGTCGTCCTCCCCGCCATCCAGTTGAATCGAGAGCCATCATGACCGACCAGCCAGAGACCACGAAGTCACAAGCGGCCCACTACTTCGCCGAGTTGGAGGCCAGGATCGTCCAGCGACTCCATGCCGAAGCCGGCTCGGAGGCGTCGCGCGCCGCGTTGGTTCGCAGCACCGGTGTCGAAGACCCCCAATTGATCGACGAGCTTTCCAAGTTGGGGATCACCGCCGACGAATTGATCTGCCTGCGATTCATCCCGCTGGTGTTGGTCGCGTGGGCCGAAGACCACGCCGACTCGGAAGAACGCGAGGTGATTCAGTCACAGGCCGCCAAGCTGGGGATTCGCGAAGACTCCACCGCATGGCTGGTGCTGGAAACGTGGTTGCAAAAACAGCCGCCGGGATTGGGCATCGATGCTTGGAAACGGTACACGCGCGGGATTTTGAAAAAGATGTCACGCAACGCCGCGAATCGATTGATCCACTTGACCGAGAAGCAAATGATTACCGTTGCCAAAGCGTCCGGCGGGCATCTGGGAGTGGGCAAGGTTTCTCACAAGGAAAGCACGATGATCAACCGGCTGCTGACGATCATGCATGAGCAAGCCGAACAGGCGTAGTGGATCGCGCTGTGAAGCATTGTTAGCGGCAGGGCGCGAGCCCTCCGGTCTTTCACGGTCAAACCGGACGGCTCGCGCCGTTCCGCTAAAACCTTAAACCGAATGTCGGCGGCCTACCCCGAACGGGATACCGGATTCGCTGACTCTCTCCTTTGACACTCAACGACCGTCAGGTCTCGCGCCAGTTCCAGCGTGCGGTCCCAGCGGGCGCGAAGCAAATCCATCTGGTCACGGCTCCAGCCCTGACCGACCAGGCTGGCCAGATGCAACCCGGTGATCACGGCGATTGAGATCGGCACCACGACCAGCGACCAGGGCGGATTGCCCATCGACCACTGCACAAATCCAAAGATCAGCGCGCCGAAGAAACAGCAGGCCGCGACCAGGTAAATCGCCATCACCATCGTCCAGATTTCGGGCCGTGGCGAAAATCGACAAAATGCCTCGCTAGACTGCGGCTCGTCGATACAGTTCAATTGGACCGATAGATGAGGCGACCAGAACCGTTTGTCCGCCGATTCGATCTGGAAATCGATCACCCAACCGGCCGCTTCCGCGTGGGGAGACAGTTCGTCAGATTGAATCGCACGGCGAAGCCGTTGTTTGGCCTCCTCGCGTTCCCAAGGAAGCTGGACACGAAACGTCGGCTGCATTTGAATTTGATTCGTCATTCTCTCGCTCCTGATGGCAAAGCAAACCGACGACCGTGAAGACTTGCTCCGCGATGGGACCGCAATGCCGGTTCGCGGCAGACTGTGGGTGGACCGAGCCGAAGTCGTGATCGGGTTCCGATCCCAAGGGCAGCTGAGTCTGTATTGGGACCAGGATCCGGTGTTTCAATTCGATGAGTCTTGCCGGCTGCGACGCGTCTTTATCGATTCGTGTCGTTTGAAAGCAGAAAACGGAAAACTGGTCCGCCTGCGTCAGCCACACGAATCCATCGATCGCCCCGTCGAACGATTACGGATGGTGACCGAACCGATCTCCGCAGACGATGAAGCCGCAATTCTACAACGGCTTTCTGACCGCTTGCAACAAATCGACGCGACGCTCGATCGGATGATGCTTGCCGGCGATCAGACTCTCCTGCAAACCGTCGGAGCGACTCCGCCGGAATTCGCCCGACGCGTCCGAGCCTGGATCGCGAATTGGAATCGGTCGATGGGGGTGGCTGGTGGGCCGTCGGCGTGATCGGGAGGGGGCAGAATGATGGGGGCAGAATGATCGTCCTGCCGGCTGACGCCCCGGCGGCGACTCAGTCGCTCCAATCACAGAGCGAATCGATCGCATCGGCCGAACCATCGCGTTTCCAAGGATCGAGCTGAGCTTGCTCCTTGAGTTGTTGTCCGCGACGCTTGGGGACGACCATGAACTGACACTCCACTTCCGGCAGCGCTGTCATGTCGCCCCACAGTTTTTCGAATTGGGCCACCGGGTAGATGTCTTCTTGAGCGTGGCCCCAACGTTTTTTGACATCTTTCAGCGTGACGTAGGTGGGCAATCGTTTTGCCAACTTGCGAACCGCCGCATCGACCTTGGTTTGATTGGCCAAATCCTCGCGCGTCAGTCCGAACGTTTGCAGCAACTTGTCGAGATCGATCCAGGTCGTCATCGAGTTGTAATACGATAAATCGAATTCGACGCGTTCGTCCGGCATCGCGAGCCCTTCGACCAATCGGGGCCGGCCGGCGACCAGCGCCAGTCCGCCGCCGCGATCTTCCAAGCGACGCGGGATGACTTCGAAACTGAGTTCGGCGCCGCTCCGCATGTGCATCCCCAGCAGCCCGGGGTCGACGTTTGCACCGAGCGTGTCGATGTTGTGAAGCAGCAGATAGCGAAGCGACGGTTGATCCTGCAACAATTGATGCAGCATTCCGTTTCGCAGCAAGTTGGGAACTTCGTACCAGTGACCGACCGGATGCAGACACTGGTTGGGGACGTTGTCGGTATAGTCACTCGCTTCGCCGGTCGCTTTGGCCCAATTCATCAGCGCCGCGCGAACACTCTCGCGAACCTTTTGCTGCTGTTGATCCAAGACCTGGCTGGCCGTTTCCTCCCAAAGAAAATGGAGATCGCGGACGGTCGGTACCATTCGCAATCCGACACTCTTACCGGTGGAAACTTCAACACCCGACTCGAACCCGAAATCATCGTTCTGCTGCAGGTGTTCTCGAATCGGGGCGTCGGTCAAATAGCTGGTCGTGAAGACGTGTGGGATTGGTCCACCGAACGCGCGTGTGGTCGCGCGCGTCTTTGCCAGGTGGACTTCCAGAAAACTTCGGTGGCGGCCGGCAAACCGATGGAAGGGGTGTAGTGCCTTGCAGACGCCGGCGCCTTCGGTCCAGCGGCTTCCCACGCCCGCCGCCAGCGTCACAACCGCGACCTGTCCGTCGGCGATCGCCTGTTTCCCTGCCCGAATGTCTTTCGCCGCACAGCCTTGGCGGACGTCGGTGACGTGCTCCGGGCCGACGTCGCGAATCGTGGTGCTGGGCGAGAGCCGGTTCTGTGCCAATCCGATGCGTCCGTTTTTCAGATCGGCACGGATTTGTTCGTGTTGTTCGGCGTCGAACCCGATCGCGTGCAACAGTTCGTGCAAGGAGCCGCCAGATCGCTGCTTGGATTCGTCGTGGGGGAGGACGCTTTGCAACAGTTTCGACGAGGCAGTCGTCGCGATCTGTCCTTCGGCGCAGCGCCGCGCGATCGACTGCAGCTCCGACCGTCGGTTGGGTGACAAATCACGCGGCGCCGTTCGCAGCAGTCCGGGCAGGACCAATTGGTAATAGCGGTCGGGCATGATCCCATCGCCGCCGGTTCGCAGTTCTGCCCAAGTGCCATGATCGTTGATCGAAAAATCATAAACGACCGGGTCCATGGCGAATGGCAACGCGGTCTGCAACTGTGTCTTGACTTCGATCATCTTGGATTGAAGCCAATCGCTCGCTTTCGCTTTGATCGACGGATCAAACAGGAACCCCATGCCGCCGCCGGACATGCCGCCCAGCATGACAAAGCCCCAGAACTGGTCGCCGTATTGGTCACGACAGGCGTCGATCAGTCGATCGGTGAAACGGTTGGTCGCCCAGGGAATGATGGTCTGCAACGGGCCTTGGAAATTGCGAGTGGTGGCTTGGCCGATCTTGCGAATATCGCCCGACTCGATCGCCGCCACGACTTCATCGAGAATCGACATCGCTTCACTGCGGGCGATCCATTCCGCTTCGCTGCGCAGCAGGTAACGCTCAGTCACCATTTCCAAGATCGGGCCAACGTTTTGCGCCATGCCGCCGTGCACCAAGACGAGCGAGTCCTGCAATTTTTGACGGGTTTGCTCGGTCGCCCGTTTGCGATCAAAGACATCGTGGACTGGCATCAATCGTCCGCGACTGACGCCGTACTCGGGATCTCCCTCGCCGGCATCGGTGCCACAAATCAGTTTGATGCCCGGCCAGACCCCACCGGAATCCTGCCAGCCGCCTCCGCTGCCGCCGATCCATTCACCCAGAATCGCCCTGGCTGCCACCAGACGCCGCTCGGATTCGGTCAATCCGCCGGTCAGTGATTCGATCTGTCCGGTCGCACGCATCAGAATCGAAATCAGCGAGCCGAGCAGGTTGGTCGACACGGCCAACCGCGACCCCTTGGGGATGTCGTTGATCTTGGAGACCAGTTCCAGACCTTTGCCGGGACCGACCAGTTGGGTCAGCAATTCGCTGATCGGTCGACCACAGCCTTCCAGCCCCGGCGGAACGATGCCCGCGGCGATGACGGCCGCTTTCAACAAGCCTAAATAATCGCGGGCAAAATCGAACATCTCGCCGATCGTTGTCACGTCGGCGGTTGCCGCCAAGTCGACGCTGGCCAATCGGAACACCGGTTCGTCGATCACCCGCAGGTAGGTTTCAATCGGCGGGCTGGGGTGATCGTCTCGACCACGCACACCCAGGTCGACCGAGATGTTCAACACCCGCGCGCCTTCGGGGTAGTCCATCCCTAAAAAAAAGATGTCGCTCCAGGCGCTGTGCGAAAGGTCCATGCGGACTGCGGTCGTTTCACACAGCAACGGCATCACACCGTGTTGTTGATCGCCGTCGAGCAATTCACGCCGCAGCCGTAGCGGATGGTCGATCGGGTGCCCCAGGCGAAACATCCATTGATTGCCGCGGACCGTGCGAACGCTTTTTCGCACCTGGTCGGCCAGCGTTTGAAAACCCAGTTGGTGATACGCTTGGGCCAAGGCGCTGCTGACCGCATCGCTGGGGCCGGACGTTTCCTGGGTCTGAAGAAATTCATCGATCGCCTCGCCGAAGCGACGCGAAAGCAGATGCTCATAACCGCTAAAGGGGATCAATCCGTCGCAGCGTCGCGCGGTCGAATCGGTAAGCTCCTGCTCGAGTCGATCCGGCAGGTGATAGCGGTGGATCGAGGAGAGAAAGAACAAGGCGCGGACGCGACAATAAAGGTTGTCTTCGGTCCGTCGGTAGGCGTCCAGTTGTCGGCAATGCTCGAGCAGTTGTTGCGTGTCGGCGTCGGCGACGACCGATTCCAAGGAACGGTGCCGAACCGAATCGTCTTCCGACCGAATGATGTCAATCAATCGATTGCTCATGCGTTCCGTCCCCCGTCGACGGCGACGGCATTGCGCTGTGCCAGCAAGTCCACCAACTCGGTCAGGATTCGATCGCGATCGCGTCCCGAGAGTGCAATCGCCAATTGCGAGATCAGCAACCCATAGGGAATGCCCAAGTTGTAGCGCGTCCCGTGAACTTCATAGGCCATGTACTTGTGCCGCGAACGGAGCACGTCCAGCGCATCGGACAGCGTCGGCTTGCTGACCGAGTGATCCGCGACGACTTGTTCCAGCGCGGCGATGACGTCGTTGGTCAGCACGTGCATGCCGAAGAAGCCCAGGTAGTGACCGGATCGAAGTCCTGGCGTGACCAATTCTTGCTCCGCGCGTGTCGGAGTCGGTTTTTCCACCACCCGTTGGACTTCAAAAACACCCTCCTTTCGCGCCACGCGGGTGCCCGAGACGATTCCGAAGTAGGGCAGGTTGTTTTCACGCGTTGACTGGACGGCCGAGACGGAACACGAAAACTCCGAGGCCACGTTGACCAACTGCTTCGCACAGGAGAGGTTCGACGCGCTCAAATACAAGTGATCGCCGACCAAGTGCAGAAACGGTTCTCCGGCGACGAACCCCTTGGCACGCAAGATCGCGTCGGCGTATCCGACCGGCTCGGGTTGTTCGACAAATTGCAGACTGCCGACCAGATCACCGGCGGCCTGTTCAAAGGACCGTTGATCGCCCGGCCGGATCACCAGACAGATCTCTTCGACGCCGCAGGACAGGACCTCTTCAAGGATCAGCTGCAACGCGGATTTGTCTTTCCCCTGGCAGTCAACCAGTTGCTGGGTTGGAATACGATTCTGGTTGGGGGCCGCAGCTGTGATGACTGCTTTTCGAACCTGCATGGCGGTCGCCGGATAATTGGAAGGGAACGGGAAATGACAAACACGAGCGGCACCGTCAATCTAAATGTTGACGGAGCACTACAGGTTCTTGAGCGCCTTCAAGATGTCATCGACCGAGGCGCGACCGGCGTGTGAATCGCTGACCTTGGCCCACTCGACGCGGCGTCCCGCACCGATCACGTACGCCGCCGGATAGGCGGTCTCGCGAGGTGTGTCCCAGCGAAGCCCCCACGATTTGACCATCTCCATCCCCGGGTCGCAGACCATCACCAGCGGATCGGGCATCCTGCGTCCACCGATGAATTGTGTGGCCAGTCGATCCAGTTCGGCGCTGGATTCGTTGCCGGGATAAACCAGTAGCACACGATTCGGTTGATCGCCCAACGCTGCGGCGAGTGCCTTGGCTCGATTGATGATGTTGCCGACCTGTCGCTTGCAGATCGAACACTGGTACCCCGGATAACCCCGCAGAACGACGACCACCACGGGACCCTGCTCGTTGAGCTGCGAGAGCGTCACGAATCCGTTTTTGCCTTGGACCGGCAATTCGAAATCAGGCGCCTTGTCACCGACGGCAATTGGTTTGTCAGCGTCTGCCGCTGACAGCGGCGAAGCAACCAGCAGGCCACCCAACAGGCCGCCCAGCAGTGCGACGAGTGCCACGCCTGAGCGTGTGCGAGTGGAACGAGCGAGCCTGAACGAAACGGGTGGTGAACTCATCGGGAACCCTCATGGTGACGTGGTGGTGTGTAGCTCAGGAACTCGTCCTGCATGATCAATCTCGCCAGGACAGATCCTGACCCGATCGTGAAACCAAACGACGGCAACGCACCGGTCTCACTTGCGGCTCTCGCGTTTCCGGCGACTGTGTCGTTCCAGGGTCCGTCGCTCGGCCCGCGTCAGGCTGGCTTCACCGGAAGCGTGGATCTTGGCCAGGATTCGGTCCACGTCGTCTTCTTCCCGCCGCAGTTTGGCGTCGGGGTCGTGCAGTTTTAACTTGGTTCGTTTGACCGATCGGCCCACGCGATTTCGGTGCTTGGAAACGTCCAGCCAGCTCAGATTCCAGCGTTGGTAGTGATAGGCCAAGGCAAATGCGATTCCGGCCAGGTGGACGGTGAAGGCCGTCCCACCGCTGTCCTGGCCCGCCGGCCCGGACAGCATCGACAATGAACCGAACAAGTTGCTGATCACAAAGAAAACGGCGACCACCCAAGCTTTGACGGGAAAAATAAACATCAACAGGATGTTCGCGTGGGGGTAGTAGCAGGCGAACAGGATCGTCACGGCGCTGACCGCGCCGCTGGCACCGATCACCACGCCCGATGGTACGCCCATCACCCAGTACGTCAGGCAGCCCGCAATACCGCCGAGAAACATCGAAACCAGATAAACCCGCAGAAACTCGTAGCGTCCCATCCGCTCTTCGACCGACCGGCCGAAGATGAACAGACCGAACATGTTGAAGCCGACATGAAACGGCGTCTCCAACGAGTGCAGAAACCCGTAGGACAGGAACTGGTGCCACATCCAGGGCTGCAACAGCGTTTGTTTCCAGCAGCCGAACCAGGGCATCAACCGGCTGACCGTTTCGCCTTGCCCGACCGTTTTGGCCGTGAACACGTCGACCAGAAAGACCGCCACGGTGATGATCACCAAGATGATCGTCATGCTCTTGGGCATCTGGGATTGTGATCGCATGTGCCGATCCCAGGGCGATTCATCCTCGCGGCCGTAATCACGTTCGTACAATCCCATCCGGGTAGAACCAGTCTCTTGTAACTAAGGGAAAAAAGGACGCGTCGCGATTCGAGCAATCGCGACGCCGACAACGCGCATCCTACAAGATCGCCAATCACCCGGTCGAGACGAGGTTGGGCGAGGAATCAGTCAAGACCGGTTGGGAGTTGCAGCGTCCGACGCCCAACTGAAGTCAAACCGATCACAGCCGGGAAGGGCCAGCCGGGCCGACTACGACCAAGCCCGTGGGGGTCTACATGTGTCGCAAAATGTGAAGCCACCCTTCCGGCAGGCCGGTCGAGCGAAGCGAGGGGAGGTCGAACGGTCAATCGCGGTGTTCACTTCGCCGGTCAGAGTCGCGTCCCTCCGAGCAGAGAAAACCCTCTCTTTGCTACGCTGAACTCTCCCAGTGGGAGCGATCTGAAACCTGAAACCTGAAACCTGAAACCACCCGACCGCGCACGAAAAAACGGCCCCGATGGCGGTCGAAGCCGTTTGTTCACTTGTCATCACCGCAGGCGTCTACTTCTTGCGATGCCGAATCTTGCTGCGCATGCGTCGTTTCTTTCGTCCTACTTTTCGTCGCCCTTTACCGGTCTTCTTGGTACCCACCTAGTCGGTTCTCCAAAAGTTTGCGCCGACTTGATCGGCCGTTAGAAAATTGTGAATGGATGTCTCGGCCGGCGCTTCGGCTCGGCCAACTGCGAGCCCCAAAGCCTAGCAAATTCACGACCACGGGCAAGCCGAAAATGGCCTGCGGGCCCGGGCACGGCCAAAAGAGCCGGCAATCCAGCCAATCGAGAGGTTCCGCGGCTCACGCAGCATCCCCACTTGCCCCCGACTGGCGCGCTTCGGAGTGAAGCTCCTGTAGCACTTGTCGACGGTCGCGATGGATCTGCTGGACGGCAAATCGGCCAAATCGCGGGAATCGAGACAGGGCACCGACGGTGTGCCGCACCAGCACGGGGTGGCGGAGCAACCTGGAAATCATCCGGCAACGCCACTGCTGTTTTCCCAACGTCTGTTTCAAGTCCTCGGTCCATCGCTGGGGAAGATCCGGCGTCCAGCGGTCGATTGCGGCATCGACTCGTGGCACGACCGCCAACCCGGCGCGGATCGCCCACGCCATGCCTTCACCGGTAAACGGCTCGACGTAACCGGACGAATCACCGACATAGAACAGCCGGTGCCCCCCCGCGATCTTGCGGCGACGCGTCAGCGTGGGCGTTCCTCGGAAATGCGTCGTTTGAAGCTGTTTGGTCAGATCCCAGCCACAGGAGCGCAGGATTTGAAGACAGACCTCCGCCGGCCCGGATGTTTGGACCGCGGACCGATCCACTGCCGCGGCCAGATTGATCACCTGATTCTCCGTGACCACCAAGCCGACGTATCCGGTTTCCGCGATCGCCATGTAGATCACTCCGCTGGACAAGTGCATCGGGCCTCGCGGGTCGTCCGATTGCGTCCAATGGGCGCCCAAGCCGATGCGTGAATCCGCCGGTACGACCAGCCGGTCGTCGGGATCACCCGAAGCCGGCTTGCTGGCCAAACCGTTGGCCGCGATCAAGACGGAAGCATGATAGCGATGGCCGTCGTTGTCATGCAGTGAGCGTGTCGGACTGTCGGGAGGGTCGCTGCCGATCGTCACCGCCGTGTCGCTTAAAAATTGTGCGCCGGCAGCGATCGCGGACTCGGCCAACACGCGGTCCATCGCGAATCGTGAAACCGCATGTCCGCCGGGGAGTTCTAAATTCGCCCGGTTCAATCCGCTGCGAATGCTGTATTGGCTCAGCCAATGCCCGCCGAGTGCTTCGATCGGATCCCAGACCCCGGCGCCGCGAAGTCCGGCGATGGCGTCGCCGTTGAGGCAGGCGCCGCAAACCTTGTGACGTGGAAACGTCGTCCGCTCGATCAGCAAGACCTTACGGCCTAGCCGGGCCAGCCCCAGCGCGGCCAACGATCCCGCGATCCCCGCGCCCACGATCACCGCGTCCCAGCGTTCTTGAGACGCTTGCTGTCGGGTCGTCGTCGCGGCCAATTCTTGGATCATTGCGAAGTCGGATCATTGCGAGGTGGCTTCAATGTCGTAAACCATCAAAAACCGCTCCGGCCATCTCCGCTGGATACGAACCGGCGTCAACCCGGCCTGCGATGCCAATTCGATCGCTTCCGGCATCGTCAACGCCGCGCGCACGCTCAATGGACCATCGACGTGACAGACCTTGCTGGTCGTCAGCAGCCGTATGCCCCACTTGGCCAACACGTAGCCCAGCTGAGATCGCAACAAGTCACTGATCACCACTCGGTGTCGTGCCGCGGCCCGCATCGAACCCAACAGACGAACCACATCGGTCGATTCGAGGTGATGGAGGAACAATGAACTATAGACGACGTCGAAGTCCGATGGCAAATTTTGGCCGAGCACGTCTTGCTGGACAAACGTAACGTCCGCGTTCCGGCGTTTCGCGTTTTCCCCGGCAAATTCCACCGCGGTCTGGCTGATGTCGCAGCCGACGACGTCCATCGCCAAACCTTTGCGATCGGCCAGTTGCTTGATTCCGATGGCGACGTCACCGCCGCCGGATGCGACATCGAGCACCCGAATCGGACCCCCGGTCCGCTTCCGCGCCACCTCGGCAATCGGATTCCAAATCGAACGCACCGCGCCGCTGAGCCGATTGACTCGCGAAAGGCCTCGCAAGGCATCGGCGTGCAAGGTCGAATCGATGTCCGGTTCGTCCATCCATTCGTCTTGGCGATCGCGGGTCTTCAAGTGCATGGCGTTGATCACTACCAAAGATGCCAGGTGCCGGTCAGGCAAACATAGATGCCCAAGATCAAGTTTGTGACACCGTGTGCGATCACACAATTCCAAAACTTTCCCGTTTTCACCATCAGCCAGCTGACCAACGAAAACCACAACGCCGCGGCGATGAACTCGGCCGGGTGTGTCGCGATTCCGTAGACGGTACCGACGATCAAACCGTTACGGCCGATTTCGTGCAGCGGCAGTGCGGGCCAATTTTCCGCTTCGAAGGCCCGCATCACAAACCCACGCAAAAACAATTCTTCCGCGATCGGGACGCAAACCGCCAGCAAGGTGAATCGCACCATCAGAAAACCGATCAGCTCGAATCCCGGTTGATACGTCGCAAACGGATTGACCCCTTCGCGTTGGGGCAACCAATCGTCCGATAGTCCCACGGCCTCGATGAGTTGGCGTTCCAGATCGAGCGAACAGACGCCGATCCAAACCGCCGCGCCGACGATGCCGACGATCCATCCCCAGCGATCGATCGCCAACGGAAACTGGCGGACGATCTCTTTGCCGAACCAAAGCATCATCGCCGACATCGCCACGACCCGAGCGATGACGGAAATCAAGTACGCCTGGGCGTTGATGGTGTCGCCGTCGCGGACCGGGCTGGTGTCGATCGCTGCGGCCAAGACAAAGAACACCAGCAGCGGCACAATCATGGCGGCTTTGCTTTGCCACGTCGCCGCGGCCGGTCCGCCCGAGCCTTGCGCCGGATCGTGGACCGGACGCTGCACTGGATCGCTCACAGCGTGTTGGAGTCGACTTCACGACTGTAGACGGCCAGGACGGTTTCGAACGTCTCCGAGCGAATCTTGTACTCGGGATTGGAGTCGGTGTATCGATTGCAGTGATCGACCAAGACCCGATACAGGAATCGAAACAGATGCCGGGGCACGCGCAGTGAGTTGAATGCGGAGATGATCCGTGCGTAATCCAGATCCGCAAACAGGTCCTTCGGCTCGGGCGATTGCCCCGGCGCCGCACAGGCCATCATCCGGGCCCGCGCCAGATCATAGAGGGATTCGCCGGTCCATTGAAACGACGGAATCACATTTTGCTTGTCCAGTCGGGCGCGCTCATGGAAGTCACGTGACTCGCGTTCCATGTCTCGGTGCAAATCCTGGGGCAGCATCAATTTGAATCCGATCCCGGGATGCTTGAGTAGCTTGTTGTCCAACAGCGGCCAAACAAACAGACGCATTAACTCGGTCTTGCCCCCGGTCATGTGGGGTTCGTCGACGCGGTCCATCAGCACGATCATGCCGGAATAGCCGAGTCGATCGATCACCGACTGAAACTTGTTCAGCAATTCGTAGCGGTCGTCAGTCCGATCGTAACGCGGCAACGGTTGACTGGCCAATTCTTTGGTGGGAATCCAATGCAGCAGCTTGCGCGTGGTGCCGATTTCCCGTTTCCCGACTCGCATGTGTCGACGAATCCGAAACGCCGCCCACCACGTTTTCAGCAGACGCAGCAGGTAGGGTGCCGACCCGATCAACATCAACAGGGGCGCCAACCAAAGGTAATCCCAAACCGTTTTGGGCGCCACCACTTCGCCGCCTTCGGCCGCGGCGGCATCACCGCCACCAGATGAGGTGAACATCAGGTAAACGAATCCGCAGGCGACGATCACGCTCCAGACGCAGGCGAACCAGCAGCTGATTTTTGCCACCACGTTGTTGTAACCGAGGTGGCGTCGCAGGTCATTCCAACGATCGGTGAACGAGCCGTCGCTGGACTGGTCGTAACAGGCGGCCAACAACAGCAAGTCACGCGACGCCGTTCGGTCCAGCTTTGAGAGTGCCTGGCGATCGATCCCGTCTTCGACGTGGTCGGCTTTCAAGATCTGATCGACCAGCTTGGTGACGCCCAGACACAGAATCGAATCCATGTGGTCCCACAGCTTCCATTCTTTGAGCACACGTTCGGGCTTGCGATTGGTGCGTCGGCTCAATCGTTCACTGAAATGATCCAGGAACGGATTGAAGTCGTCGTAGGCAATCGTGTAGACCCGTTCGGCGGGGTGTTCTTGATTGAACTTCTGGAGGTGCCGCCGGATCTGCAACCGCATCGCTGTCTTGCCGGACCCCTTGGGGCCGAACACGATCGCGGTCGACGGTTCCTCGGGATCGCCGTAAACCTTGTCCCAGACGGGATGGTAGGCGTTGGCAATGCAGTGTTCCTTGAACACCTGATCCGTCTGGGCGTCTTCTTCGGCAAACGGATTGCGGATGATCCCGTGGTGCTCAAGCAAACTCTGGATATTCATATTCGAATCATTGCCTCGTGCTCAGAAACTCAAGAGCGGTGCTTGAAACCCATTCAGTGATGTCTCGGTCTCACTGACCGATCGACTTGACCATCGCCACAAACTTTTCACGGTTGGCCTTCACGACGTCGGCCGGCCCGATCATCTTGATGAAGAATTGGCGTCCTTCCGGCTCGATCAAGATGGCGCCGGCCATGGCGTAGTTTTCGCGTTGGACGACCTTGCCTCCGGCGAACGGACCACCGCCCATCCGCTCGGCATAGGCGCCGCTGACATCGACGATGTGAACCGTCCATTTGCCGATGTCCATCTTTTCGCTTTTCTGGTCCGCTTCGTCGCCGCCGGAAAACTGACCTTTCCAGCGTTTGATGTTGGCGTCGACGCTACCGCCGGCCGCCATCATCGTCAATCGCGCCGTCGAGTCACCTTCGCCGACCTTGAACTCATGCTGAACGATCCGGGAAGCCGGTTGCGTCCGTTTGAATTCCGCGGGAACCTTCAACTCGGCTTTGTCAAACACGCTGACCGACTCCGGAGCTTTCTCCGCGTCTTCGGCAGTGGCCGGACTGCCGGTGACAAAGGCGGCCGACGAAAGGAACGCTGCGATCAGGACGACGGGGCGAAGGGCTGGATATCGGTTTCGCATCTTGGGGACTCCGCGATGGTCAGGTGAAGACGGGAAGACAGTGCTGAAGAAGACAGTGCTCAATCTTGGAACACTTTAGCCGATCAGGCAAAGAGTACGAAAGTCGTCGGGCACGGTTCCGACCCAATTCTCGCGTCAACTACTGGTGGAGGCCACCAGGAATAGGGTGACGATCAAGCCGACGACCAGGGCCGCGAGAATGGCGACCAAGGTGATCCGCCGTGAGGAGCGTTTTCGCCGGACGGCACCGATTTTTGCATCACCGGCGAAATCAGAATGGATCCGGCTGGTCTTTTCATGGGCGATCGGCGTCGTCAATTTCGACCCGCCGGGGCCGTCGGGGAACGGTTCGGCGGTTTCCAGTGACAGCGATCCGGGCAGGGAGTCGGCGATTTCGGGCAGCGCCTCGGACGCTTCACGCCACTGCGGCCAGCCGTCTTTCCACAGCAACGCGGTCTTCGCTACGCGTCCCTCGTCGATCCAAACCTTCAACATCGCCGAGGTGGCGGGCCCGTATTGTCCCCCGCTGGGTGGACGGACGTACCAGGTAGCGGTCGATTCGCTGGACAGCAAATCCGGTTCCCCGGCTGATGGGACCGTGGAGTTGCCCGCGGCAGGGTGCACTGCGTCGGCATTCGCCGCGTCGGTGGTCGCCACTTGGTTGGTCGCCGGTTGCTGACCGCCGGGAATCGGATCGGTTTGCGGTGCGTCCGCTGGCGACGCTGATGCCTCGGTCGACGGCGATGCCGCTGCGGACGGCGATGCCGTTGCGGACGGCGATGCCGTTGCGGACGGCAGGGGGGCCTCGTTTTGCTTGATCGCCGTGTTGGGCGTCGCCGGTTGCGGTGCGGTTGCGGTGGCGGACGGTTCGTTCGGGGTGACTGCCTTTCCCGCCTGGGTGCCGGTCGGGGCGATCGGCGTCGAGAACTCAGCGTCGGTCAGTGGGATGCGAAACTTGGTGCCGCACTCGGGGCACAGTCCACGACGGCCCGCTAACTCGGTTTTGATATTCAACGGTTTCGCACAACCGTGACACGAAAAGCGGATTCCCATCGGACTGCATTGAAAAGACTGGAGCGGAGATCCCGGTTCGCAGTCCGGCGACCGCGAGTGGGAGAAGCGACCAGTGTAGCTCATTGCCGTCGTGCCGTAAGCTTCCAGGCTTGCGTTCGCGTCGTGGCGTACGCTTCCAGCTTGCGTCGGACCTACAGATTGGCGGTTTCCCGCTTCATCGTCAGCGTTCGGATGATCTTTCTGCCGCCGGTGAATTGGGGCGGCACAAAGGTGTTGGCGTCCAACGAGACCTCGATGGTCATGGTCAATTCGGGCGTCTGGTTATTGATCTTGGCGGGGGAGACGTTGACCGTGGCCTTCTGCAGTCCCAAGGTTCCCAGCACGTGGTTGGCCGCGGCCCGCGCGTCCGACGCGGTGCCCCCGGGGACGATCGCTTTGCGACACCCTTCGTACACGGCGTTGTCGACGGTGTGTCGAATCATCGAGACGCGACAGAATTCAAAGGCCGCGAAGAAAAAGAAAAACAACAGCGGAGCGACGATCGCGAACTCGACCATCGCCGCACCGCGTCGAGGATGCCCTGATCTTCTGTTAACGCGTCGTCGGCTGACTCGCCGGCGACTGACTCGATTATCGGTCTGCACTTGGTCGCGCGGTTGCATATCGGATCGGAGACGGGCGTCGGTCTGGAAATCCGTGGGGGCGTTCACGTGGTTGTCACTCCGGTTTGTCGCCGTCGCTGAATGGTTGGTGGCTGTCATTCTGTGATCACCGTTCCCAGGGTGAGAGCGATTTCACGATAGGCCTCGATCAGTTCGGCGGCACTGAGCGCGTGGAAATGTTTGCCTCCGCCGATTTGCGCGACCGTCCGCATGCGGTTTTGGTCGGCGCCGCGGCCGAAGGTGATGGTATGGATTTGGATCCGATCGGCTGCCAAATCTCTTGCCACGGTGCTCGGCTCGGGGCCTTCGTTGTGCAATCCATCGGTCATCACGATCATCGTCCGCTCGACGAACTCCTCATCGCGACCGTCCTTCATGATCGCCGCACCGGCTTTCATCCCGCGGCTGATGCTGGTGCGGCCACTGGTGATCAGGGCGGACAACCCGTCGGTCACCTCGACCAGATTGGTGGTCAGCGAGACATCTTCGGTGGCATATTGGCTGTAGGATGCCAAGCCGACTTGCTCGTTGACCGGAGTGGTTTCGAGTGTGGCGACGAACACGCCGATCGCTGTTTGCAGATTGGCGAATTTGGTTCCTCTCATGGACCCACTGCGGTCGACCACCAGAACGACGTCGCGTTCGATGTACGTTGCCGCCGCGGTCATCTCGGGTTCAAACGTGTTGAACCCTAACACGTTTCCGAACAACAACGGAATGGCTCCGGAAGCGGAGCCGCTGGTGCGTCGGCCGGTCACGCGGACGGTGTTCAGCGGAGTCGCGCCTTGGCGAAAGACGAAGCGTCCGTCGGCATCGAGATCGCTGCGACCGAATTCGAAATCACGGGATTCCAACTGCAGCGGCTGCCCGTTGACTCGATTGAGCAACGCGATCTCCTGGCCCCTGCGAATCGCCAGCGACGTGTCAAAGGTCTTGGACAGTTCTTGTGAAGCCGCTTGAGATGCCGCGTCGGTGGCCGAACGCAATTCCGTTCTCGACAGGTGCATGTGTGCGATGTCGACCGAAAAGGCGACCGTGGCGAGAAACCCGATCAGCATCACGAGGATTAAAACCAGCATCGCACCGCGGCGTTGCCGGCGACGCGTCAAACGGTGCTTGACCATGGGATGGAAACGATTTGGATTATCAGGTTTATCAGTGGGATGGGGCACGGTTGATCTATTCCTTCAACATCACGACGCGGGCGACCAGTGTTCGGTTGGTGACAAATTCGCCCGCGATCGGACTGTTGGTTCGTGTCGGGGCCGAGACTTCACAGACGACTTGTTCGCCACGTTGCAACTCGTCCACGCCGGTGGGAAATCGAATCTCGAAGTCATTGACGCGTCGGGATTCCAGGATCGCCGAGGCACGCGCGTCCGCTTCCGCCTCCGTGCCGCCTGACTGCGAGGCTTCTCGAGCGGCCTCGTAACAGGCGACGCTGAGAGACTGTTTGAGAAAGATGAAGCTGGACGCCTCAATCGATCCGAAAACCAGCAGCACGATCACAGGCAAGCAAACCGCGAATTCAACCGCAGCAACCCCGTCTCGTTTCCGGCGACCACTTCGCACGCCGAGAATCGAACTGCGTTTGAAGGGGTTATGCATTGGACGGTTCCCTCCCTGTCTCGTCGGTGTCGGACTCCACCGGTTTCGGTTGACCGTCGGCGTCGCGGAGCCGCATGACGTCGTTGAAGTGGCACGCCATCTCTTGCCAAAAATCGTTGTCGCGGAATTTCAACGGGGCAACCGCGCGACCCGCCTTGATGTCCTTGAGCGTGTTGCGCAATCGCAGGATCGGGCCGGCAAAGCGATGGCTCAGCTTCAACGTGTCCCAGACAAACGCCGGGATCAACGCGACCGTGATCACGAAGAACGGCAAGAACCGACGAATGGTGTCGCCGAATGTCTGTCCCCAATCGGCATCGGGTTGCTCAAACAACCGGATCCAGAACGTCAGTGCGATCGTGTTGCAAACAAAGAACACAACCCAGTGCAACGCCACACGGCGGACCAGGCTGCCCTGGACCTCCGAATCAACAAGCGTTCTGCTGCGTTTAGCGGGAATTGTAGCCATCGTCCTATCTGATTGATTCGTGGTTGACCGGTGGCCCGCAGACTCTCGCAGGCACGCCCTTGTGCTCCGTCAGCTTCGAACTGAGGGGGGCCGGGGAAAACGGCCCCTTTTCCGCTAACAATTGCAACCCGAAACTTCAAAGTTGGCAAAGCACTAGGAAAACCGTAGGCCACGAATTAGGCCATCAGCGGGGACTTTTTAACTCTCATCGGGAATTGGCCGGCCGTGCGGGTCTTCGACCGGTGTGTCGGTCTCTTTGGCCAGCTCGTCGCGCAGATTGCGGTCGGTGAAGTGCTCGAATCGTTCCGCCTGGTCATGAATCCTCTCGGCACCGCTGCCGGCCCGGTCGACCAGGTATTGTTCCCACAATCGGTGTGACCGGACCAACCGTTGTCCCCGTTCGCGTCCGACGTGGGTCAATTGCAATCGATCGTCCTGATCGGCGACTTCACCGCGCCGGCGGAGCATCGCCAGGGCGGTCTTCATGGACCAGTTGGAAGCGAACAACTCCCCGGCCAACCAGGTCGCCGTGGGCGGTGGTTGTTCCAGTTCTTCGCCCCGAAACAGCGACGCGACGATGTCATCGCAGAGGATGCGAAGCGACAACAATTGGCGTCGGACCAATTTCACCAACACGCCGTGCCTGGGGCCGAGCGTCGCGGCCGCAAAGAACAGACCTCCGGCGGCAACCGCGATCATGCCCGACGTCGTCGTGCTGCGGTACCCCATCCAGGCCGGAACGCTGAGCGCCAAAACATGGCCGAGGACCGCCGACACGATCGCCAACGCGACGCTGATCGCAATCATCACGCCCAACCGATCGGTCAACATGTAAGCCGCCGCGGCGGGCACGATGAACATCGCGACCACCAAAATGCTGCCCACACTTTCGAAGCACGCGACCGCCGTCACCGAGACGAGAATCATCAACCCGTAGTGCATCCACTTGGACGAAAAACCCATCGTCGTCGCCAGCGCCGGATCGAACGAGGTCAAACGCAGTTCCTTGAAAAAGAGCAAGACGAACAACGCGTTGACCACAGTCACCACCGCAAGGACGACCGCCGCTCGGGGCACGTCGCGACCGCCGACTGAGACTGTATCGAGCGGCGTCAACTCGATCGATCCGTACAACACACAATTCGGATCCAAGTCCACCGCGTCAGCGGTTTGGACCAAAATCACCAACCCCAGCGCAAACAGGGACGTGAACACGACGCCCATCGAAGCGCCTTCGTCGACACCCCCGGCGCCGCGAATCCATTCGGTAAACACAGCCGTCAACAGCCCGACGATCACGGCACCGACAAACATCGCCGGACTGCTGCGGGTCTGGGTCAATAAAAAAGCCACCGCGATCCCCGGCAGCACGGCGTGCGTGATCGCGTCGCCCAACATGCTCATCTTGCGGAGCACCAAAAAATTTCCCAGCAGCGATGACGCGACGGCCGCCAGGCTGCCGATCACCACGATCCAGCCGTCCAGACCCCAGCTCCACGAAAAACCGAGAGGAAGCATCTGTCCGATCCATGCAACGAGCGGTTCGCCGGTCATCACTGAGGTCCCCCCGAGGCGTCGCGCTGTCGCTCCGAGCCGGCGTAACCGTCGGCGTCGACTCCCTGGCCGTCCAGTGTTTCGCCTGTGCCGAGTGTTTCGCCTGTGCCGAGGGGGCCGTGAGGGCTTTGCGGCACCGGGATCGTCATGCCTTGTTCATCCAACAAGTCTTCCAGTTGGTCGATCACTTCCGGTGCCAACACGTGTTCGATCTTGTCGGCGTCGCGATCCACGTTGGCCGTCGCGACGTCTGCGTAGGCGATCAGATACATTTCCCACAAGCGGTGTTGACGGGTTAGCCGTGCCGCCTCGGTGAATCCGGCTTGGGTTAATTTGCAGGCACCGTCTTGGATCCGCAGCAACTCGTCTTCGACCGCCCGCTCGATCGCCCGGCTCAAGCGTCGCCGCGACCAGCTTCGCATCGAAAGTAACTTGTCAAGACTGACAGAAATGCGTCGGTTGGTGCGCTCGGCCAGCCCCGGGTGGTCGGGCCCGCCGGATGATTTTTCGAGTTGTTCATACATCGCCCGCAGCAAATGCTGGCGATCGATTCGACGGTTCAGCCGCATCCGGCGGATCAAGCGGATGATCACGCCGCGTCGCGTTCCCAGCATCATGCTGACGAAGAAAAACACTGAACACACCAGGACGATCATCGCACCGGAGGGGAGTCCCGGGAATAGCGCGCTGACCAATCCACCGACGATGCTGCCGCCGGTCCCCAGCACCGCCGCCCAGAGCATCATCCGCCACATCGTTTCGGTCCAGAACCGCGCCGCCGCCGCCGGAATCACCAGCAACGCGATCATCAGCACCAATCCCACCGCCTGCAGACCGACGATCGTCACCAGGACCACCATCGTCATCAAGCCGGCATCGAGCGCGATCACGGGAAACCCCTGCGCCCCCGCAAACCCTTCGTCAAAACACAGCAGTTTGAGTTCTTTGAACAGAAACAGGCAACCGGCGATCACGATCAGCGAAGTGATGGCGATCAATCGCGCATCGGCCGCCCGCATCGAAGCGGTCTTGCCATAGATAAAACCTTCTAAACCCGCCGCGTGTCCCGTGTCCATCTGCTGGATCACACCCAATAGCGCGACGCCGGCACCGAAAAAGACACTGAGCACGATGCCCAGCGCCGCGTCTTCCTTCAGCCGTGTTTGGTTGCGGATCACCAGAATCACCGCAACACCCAGCAACCCGCTGGCGGTCGCACCGACCAGCAACCACGGCAGGGATTTTTCGTCTCCGCCGAACCAATTGGCGGCGATGAACGCGATCGCGATCCCCGGCAAACTGGCGTGGCTGAGCGCATCGCCCATCAAGGCACGCTTGCGCAACAGCGTAAAACTGCCGACCAAGCCCGAGGCCCCGCCGAGCACCGCGACGCCGAAGATCACGATCCGCGTGTTGTAATCCTTCATCAACAACACGCGGCCCCATTGCGAATCGGTCCACTGAAACGCGGCGGATTGCGAGGACGCCTCCGGCGACGGCCTGCCCCGCGCGTGACAGACGGTCGCCGAAACCGTCAGCAACGCCAGCAACCACAGGCCACGAGACAGCTGCACACCCCGATCGCACGAAGCGATCCCGGCCAACGCGTTCCTCCTGCTCGTCTTCGCATGCCACATCGTTGCGTCACCCAATCCAAATCTCAAATCTCAAATCTAACCGCCAACCACTAACAGCGAACCACTCAAAGCGAACTTTCCCGTCTCCGCATTGCCTCGGTGACTTCGTCCAAGAGCGTCAACCGTCCTCCGTAGGTCTTTTGCAGATTGTCTTGCGTGAAGGTTTGCGAGACCGGGCCTTGTGCGACGACGCGCATGTTCAACAGCACCACGTGGTCGAAGTACTCGGGAACGGTTTGCAAGTCGTGGTGGATCACCGCCGCGGTCTTGCCACGTTCCTTCAAGTCTCGCAGGATTTCGACGATCGCCCGTTCGGTAGCGGCGTCGACGGCGGCGAAGGGTTCGTCCATCAGGTACAAGTCGGCGTCTTGCACCAGGGCGCGTGCCAAGAACGTGCGTTGCTGTTGGCCGCCGGAAAGTTGGCTGATTTGACGATCCGCCAAGTCACCGATCCCGACCCGACCGAGCGCATCGCGGGCCTGTTCGCGATGTTTCTTACGAACCGGTCGGCACCAACCGATTTGGTCGTACAGCCCCATCGCGACGACATCCAAGGCGCTGACCGGGAACTGCCAGTCGACACTTTCACGCTGCGGCACGTAACCGACCCGGTGCCGGTTTTCTCGATAGGTATCGCCGAACACACGGACGCGACCGGATGCCCGCGGGATCAGATCCATCACGGCTTTGAGCAAGGTGCTTTTGCCGGCACCGTTAGGGCCGACGATTCCGATCAATTGGCCGGCGGGAAGGTCGAAGCCGACATCCCAGATCACCGGCTTGCGATGGTAAGCCACGGTCAGATCATAGACCGACAACGGCACCTCGGCGCCCGTTCCATCGTCCCGGGCCGCGGTCGGCAGGTTCGCGTCATCATTTCGTTCTGGTGGGTTCAGCATGGTTGGATTCGGCCGCCGCTGGCGAGACGCCGTTAATGTTTCGTTTGGCCGCTCAGCTTGCCTTGAAATCCGCCGGGATCCGCTTGGCCGCCGAGCGCGCGTGCGGTGGTCGTCAAGTTGTGATCCAACATGCCGATGTACGTTCCTTCGTAGGTGCCTTCGCGCCCCATCGCGTCACTAAATAGGGTGCCGCCTTTTGTCACCGTGTGCCCTTGGCTCGCCGCGCCTTCGATCAAGGCCTCGACATTTTTCGGCGACACGCTGCTTTCGACGAAGACGGCTTTGACGTTGCGACGGATCAACAAATCAACCAGCGCGTTGATCTGTTGCAGACCGGCTTCGGACTCCGTTGAGATTCCCTGGATGCCCCGTACGTCCAATCCGTAGGCGCGTCCGAAATAATTGAACGCATCATGGGAGGTGATCAGCAAGCGACTCTCTTCGGGGATGGTGGCGATGACCCGCAGTCCATAGGCGTGCAACTGCTCCAACTCGGTTCGATACGCCGCGGCGTTCTCCGCAAATTGATCTCCGTGCTCGGGCGCCAACTCGGTCAATTTCTCGCGGATCAAGTCCACGCATTGGCTCCACATTGAGACGTCGTTCCAGACATGGGGGTCGCCGTGCGCCTCGCTTCCGTCAGTCGGTTGACTGGCGTCACCGGACATCAAGCGACTGCGGTCGATCGCGTCGGTCACCGCGAACACCGGTTTGCGGCGTCCCACTTTCTTAAGGGTGTCGGCCATCTTTCCTTCCAGCATCAAACCGCAATAGAAGACGGCGTCGGACTCCATGATGTCCTGGACGTCATCACGCGTCGGCATGTAGAGATGGGGGTCGACCCCGGCGCCGCAGATCTGTGTCACTTCGATCCGATCGCCGCCGACGTTGCGGACTAAATCGCCGACCATCCCGACGGTCACCACCACTTGCAACTTCTCCACGGCGCCGGTTCCGGCACCGCCTGGCGCCCCGGTCGGCTTGCCGGAACCGCATCCGATGCTCAATCCGGCGACCATCAAAAGACCAATTTGGCAGAATTTCATGAACTTTTTTCCTTGGCTTGTCTTCGACTTGCGGACCGCAATCTATGTCCATTGTGGCGCCAAGCCCAGCGGAGGAAACGAACAAAAACCGCTCAATGACGGGCGGAACGGCTGCTTTGCCCCCCGCCTTTCGCCTGCCCCAACCACGGAGGTGGACAGAATATCACCCATATTTTTGGGTATCCACTTGTAATCCCCGAAAGAATCACTCCCAAGCTACTTGGAAATCGTGTTACACTTATCGCGTGTGCGGACGACGGTTGTCGTTGTCCGGCTAGATCGAAGACCGAGACTCTCAGAACGAAATGGACGCCTATTGTGCGTCGCGGACAGCTCCGAGTGATGAGGCCTTCCGGAATTTGGAGCTGTAGTAGCGATGAAGATGTATGTGGGAAATCTGGCTTGGGCCGTAACGACGGAAAAGCTGGAAGAGATTTTTGGCCAGTACGGTCAGGTCGATGATGCGATTGTTTTGACCGATCGCGAGACTGGTCGAAGCCGTGGCTTCGGCTTTGTGACGATGCCCGACGAGGCTGCCAAGGAAGCAATCGATGCTCTCGACGGACAAGACTTTGAAGGTCGACCGCTGCGGGTCAACGAAGCCCAAGAGCGAGCGCCGCGTGGCGGCGGTGGTGGTGGCGGCGGTGGTGGTGGCGGCGGCGGTGGTTACCGTGGCGGCGGCGGCGGCGGTGGAAACCGTGGCGGCGGCGGAGGTTACGGCGGTGGCGGTGGCGGAGGCCGCGGCGGCTGGTAAGTCACCTTGAGCCATCGTGCTTAAGTCATGTGGGTCGTTGCCGGCTCACACTCAACGAATTCATGAACGCGACCCGAGTCTGCACAGACCGGGTCGCGTTTGTTTTTTGCCCCCGCCTTCATCGCGGTGACGAGCGGCTTTCGACGCGACTCATGTTTCCCCGCGCGCTTCGGTCTTGCTCCGTCTGGTCTGCGCACCGACCGTGTTGCTATGCTTGTTTCATGTTCGCATGGCTAAAAAAGATCGTCACCCGTTCCAAGCCCTCCGCCGCACCATCACAGGGCACGCGCGTTCCGCCGGCGGACGATCTGCGGCAGACGCTGCAGGTCGCCACGGTCTGGCAGGTCGTCGATCGATTCTTGACCCAGAATCCCGCGCCGACGCCGTTTGGTGTCCACGCACTGGTCGTTGCCGGTGCCGCCAACTTGCTGGATCCTTCCGAGTTGATTCAGGTGTGCGAAAAGATTCAGGAGCACGGCTACCAGTATCCGATCAATCCGACATTGATCCAGGAATTGAAACAATCCGAGCTGTTGGAGTTCTTGCGTTGGCACGGGCAAAACGATGTGGAGCGAGAGTATTACGCCAACGAGATGACGCTCCGTGAACTGATCCAGCGGTTTCGCGCCGACCAGTAAGCGTCAGCGGCCCGTCGCGACCAGGATCCCGTTCTTCAGCAGCGAGCGCACCATGGCAGTGCCCTGTTTCCGCCCGGTCTCGATCGCCAGTCCCACTTGGTTGGCGAACCGGTCCAGGCACTCCAAGACGGGCCGGCTGCCATCAAACATTTCGAGCAACGTGCGCACGTATTCGTCGATGCCGATCGAGACGGGTAATCCATCGTCGAGGTGGAGCACGATCGAGTCGCGTTGCCAACGAAATTCTTTCCAGTGCGACGTCTCGACCTGACGCAAGCCATTGGCCACGGTCAATCGGCTGGACAGCAACGCGTCGCTGTCGTCACTCAGTGCCAGATCTCGATTGGAGAAACCGCGGGCGATTGCGTCGCCGATCGGTTGGCGGATGGGTTTGGTCATTTGTGTCACGTCGAACCAGTTCTTGCCGGCTCGACGGCGGATGAAGAGAAAGCCGCCTTGGATGGCTTCGACCCGCTGCTCTTGAAAGTAGTTTTCCCACTTCGCCTGTTGTGCTGCCAATTCCGCTTCGTCGGAAATCGTTTGGGCCAAAGTGTTACGGGCATAGCTGGCCGGCAGTTGTCGATTGGCCGGCAGGATCCAGACATCGCAACCGGAATCTGCCAGCCAGCCGCGGAGTCGATCTTGCCAGTCCTGGCCTTGCACTTCGACCCATTCACAGATCGTTTGCAGGATGCCGCCTTCTTCCAGGTGGTCGGCCGCTTGCGAAAGCATCTGCCGGACAAATCCGTCCAATGCGATGGGGTTGAATCGATACGTCGTCATCGCGTCGGGCGAAATGACGAACGGCGGATTGGCAAGGATCAGGTTAAATCGTTCGCCTTTCACCGCGTCGAAGAGTTCCCCCGTCACGGCGCGTAAATTTTCGAAACCGTTCAGCGCGGCGTTGAAGCGGGCGAACGCTGCTGCCCTCGGATTCAAGTCGGACGCTACGACGGTTTCACTGTGTGGGCAGGACAGGACGCCGTGCAGCGCGAACCCGCTGCACAGGTCGAGCGTTTTGCCGACGCTTTGGCGTATCGCAACAGCATTGAGGTGCAGTGCCGCGTCGCAAAGCGCCGGCACGAATTGTTCCTCGTCCTGGTATTCGATCCGCTGCAGATCGGAGGCCAGCAGTGCCGTGCCGACGGGGGTGACGAGGGCGGTCGGGCGGTAATCGGTTCCGTCTTCGATCAGCAAGCCGCACTGCAGGCACAAGCGAATGAAGCCATCGGGCAGCAGTGCGTTTGCCGTCTCGGTATCGACCGCCGTCCCCAGGAAAAACGCTTTGGCCAGAACATCCAGCGGCGTTCCATTCTGGTCCAGTCTCGCCCCCAGTGTTGCGGGCAGTCGGTCGCTCGGCGGCGGCACCAGCAATCCGAAACGCTCCTCCAGTTGGGGCGAGGTGTAGCCGGCGGCTTGGCAAACGTCACGAAAGAGCTTCGCTTCCTTCGCTCCCAGGGGAGTCGGCGTATTATCGGAGAACACGGGATCAGAGTCCTTCAGGGGTGATGGCGAATCGATATCAATCAGTTGAGTATCAATCGGTTGAGTTTCGTGTGGCGGTGAACAGGTATCCGGTCACGCTGTCGTGGCCTTCTTTGCGGACTTCCGTTTCGGTGCACGCGTTGACGGTGAACCCGCGTGCTTGCAGCCAATTGCGAATGCAGGCCTCGGTGTGTTGGTAGCGGCCGCTCGTTCCCAGTCGAAAATGATCGGGATCGTCTGGTGCCGTTTCCGATTCCAGTTTTTCGATGCTAAACACCAACGCTCCGCCGGCCCGGATTGCGGCCGCAGCGGCGTCAAAGGTCGGACGCAAGTCACCGATGTAAATCAGGGTGTCGGCCGAGACGATCAAATCGAAAGGCTCGGAGCAGTCGATCAGGTATTGCGTCAGTTCCGCCTCGACCAATTCATCATACTGGTTTCGTTCTTTCGCCTTGGCCAGCATCATCGGCGACAGGTCCACGCCGACGAGATGACTTGCCAAATCTCTCAGGTACGGGCCGCAGAGTCCGGTTCCGCAGCCCAGGTCAGCGATTCGCAGCGTGCCGCGATCTTTATCAGCGACAAGCGAGTCGGCGATCTTTCCCAATCGTTCGGGGACGCAGTAGTCGAGTCTGGAAAGCAGCGAGTCAAACGTATCGGCGAATCCATCAAACGTCTGTTTGACATAGTCCTGTGAAGCTCGCTCGGGAACGTTCTCGGGAGCGCCACAGACCAGAATAAAGTGCTCCGCAATGGGGTTTCCCGGATCCATCGCCAGCCATTGTTGATAGACTTCCAAGGCTTCGTCGAGACGCCCGGCAAGCCGCAATGCTCTTCCCAGTCCGTCTCGGGGCGCGACGTACTCGGTGGAGATCGCGATTGACTTCTGGTAGGCTTCGACGGCGTCATCCAGGCGGCCAAGCTTCTCAAATGCTGCACCCAGCGAGTGCCATGCCGTTGCGTCCTCAGGACTTAACTCGGTGGCTCGGGTGTACGCGGTATAGGCGTCCAGATGACGGTGCAGGTAACCGAACACGTGCCCCAAATGCAAGTGCGACTGGGTGTCGTCGGGAGCGAAATGGATCGCCCGCTCGAAGGCATCCATGGCCTCTTCGTACCGCTCCTCTCGGACCAGCATGTTGCCGAGATTGTTGAGTGCACCTGGCTGATTGGGATTGATCGCGATCGACTGGTTGACTCGTTCAATCGCCAGCGGAGTGTTCCCCAACTGGGCCGCGATGACTCCGAGCAATTGCATCGCGTCGGTCTGCTTCGGATCGAGTTCTAAAACTTGCTTGTAAAGAGATTCCGAGCGGGTCAAATCCCCATCGCGATGCGACGCGATGGCCTGTTTCAGCAATTCTTTTGATTCGGTCGATGCCTCACTCGCCATGATGTTGGTTTTCCGCCGGATGGAATTTTGGACAAAGCAACAAAAACTGCACCGCCCGTTTGTCGCAGGCGGTCTTCGGAAAAACGAGTTTAGCGGACGACGGCAATCAGGCCCAGCGGCACATCGGCTGACCCACCGGTGTGACACCGTGATCGTCGCTTGTTTGCAGCTCTTGCCTTGCAGCTCTTGCCTTGCAGCTGTTGCCTTGCAGCCATGTGATCGTTCCGGCCGCACCTCTGTAGGCAGCGGGTCAGCGAACCCTTACCATGAACGACGGACGCCATTGATCTGTCCGACTGCTTCGCATTTATCTTTTGATCCGCACCATGTCGCGCCCCGATCGTTCGATCCATCGACCGTCGCAATCTGCCGACATGCGACCACCAGGTGGCGCCCAGGCCAGGCCGGGACCGTTTCGGTCGCATGGGGCGCCCCATTGTGTCGTCTGCGGGAACTTGTTGACGGTTTCCGAGCAGGCGGTCGGGAACAGCTGCTCGCGCGTCGAATGCAAAACGCATCAGGTGCGGCAGCAAGCACAGGCAGACATTCGTCACCGAAAAAAGTTGCGTGATCGAGTCGCGATGGCCGAGCAAGCGCTCGTTCAATCGGATTCGATTCCCGCCGGGGGCGATCGACGACTCGGTGTGCTGCCCTCCAATCAGCGTCGGCTGGTCGGAATTTCCAAGCGACAGCTGCGCCCGTTCATCGATCGTTTGATGGGCGTCATCAGCCGGGCGGCCGCCATCCGCTTCGGCAAAGCGACACTGGAAGATGACGGTGCCGGCAACCAAACACCCGCCGACTTGTCGCCTTCCCAGCTCGCAATCCTGGGCAACGGATGTGCGGTGTGTCGCGGCCACTGTTGTTTCCAAGGCCGCGGCCACGCGTTCATTCATGTGGAGACTGTACTCGGATACATGCAGCGTCATCCGGACCAGCGACCGCGTGATGTCTTGGACGCTTACGTGTCTCGCATCGGGTCCAAAGCCTACGAAGATTCCTGCGTCTACCATGCCGAGACAGGATGCACATTGCCACGAGAGATGCGATCCACGGTCTGTAACGGCTATCTTTGCAAAGGCCTCGACGAGATCCTCGACCAGTTGCAGGATTCATCACCGGAGGTTTTTGTGATTTCCGTCAGCGACTACGATCGAGCTGATCCCGGTGATTCATCCTGCCCGTCCACCCGGGTGGCTGTCATTGACGCCCAAAACGTGACACGCTATCCGTTCGTGGAATCAGCCGAGCGCGGCGACGACGACAACATCACATCCTCAGAGGCTTGAACAACGTGCCGGTTTGCACCAAAACCATCTTGCAACGCGGCGGTCGGGAGTTGATCGAATTGCTCACCCATTGTGTGTTTTCGTTTAACACCGACGTCCTTTTTTTGTATTGCGTTGGCGAATACCAGCTGCGTCCACAAGCGGTCAGCGCGATTGCGATTTACGACGTGTTCTGTGCCCCGACAGCTCCCGCGCGTATCAGCGACCTGTCCCTGATTCCGCCCAAGGATGTGCGGATCGATCAATCGATCGCCCCATTGCGGCAGGCGTTGCAGGCGGCGACCTGCGATCCGCCCCCATCCGAAGGTGTTGCCGACGACGAAAGCGGTGGCGCCGGACAGGATCAACGGCAAGATGCTGGGCAGGATGCTGTGCAAGATGAATCGACACACCCTGATGGTCCCGCCATCCCGCTTCCGCCCCGTTATCTGTTTGATTCGATCGCGGCGAGCCTGAGTGTTTCGGAACAGGCGAAAATCGCCACGTTGGAAGATTACTACGACCCCAAACGCACGCCCCAAGAGAACTTGCCGGGCGGTGAGCTGACCGCGGCCCAGCGTGCCTTTGTGGATCACGTCTGGATGCCACGGATTCGTCCCTACCTTGTTTCGTCGGGTTTTTGGCGCGTTTCGACCGTCGGTTGAGCACCGATCCCGTTGATTGACTCGAACTTTCCCTTCACACGTCACCCGTCTGCATGGCATCTCGACCCCAACTCCCACCCGTCGCGGACGTCGTTTCGTTAGCCGTTTCGCTCCATCAGGGTGGGCATTTGACGGAAGCCGAAGGGCTTTACCAACGCGCGTTGGAACGGCAGCCCGAAAACGTCGATGCGCTGCACTTTCTGGGCGTGCTGCGGCACACGCAGGGCAACTCCGACGAGGCGGTGCGGCTGATTCGGCGATCGCTTCGCGGTAATCCCCGCTATCACGGTGCCCGCAACAACTTGGGAAACGTACTGAAAGAGTCCGAACGGTTTGTCGAGGCGGAAGCCGAGTACCGAAAGGTGATCGAGGCGGATCCCAAGCATGCCGATGCGCTCAACAATCTCGGGGCCGTGCTTCGCGCGCTCAAACGGACCGATGAGGCGATCACTTCGTTTGAGGCGGCCATTGAGTTACAGCCTCGACATGCCGACGCTTACCAAAATCTTGGCAATGCGTTGAAAGCCAGCGGGCGACAGGAAGAGGCGTTGGTGGCCTTGCGAAAGGCGGTCGAAATCGATCCGAACCGCAGCACGTCCCACTTGAACTTGGGGCGGGCGCTGTATGCGTTCGGCAGAATCGACGAAGCGATCATCGTCTATCGTCAGTGGCTGGCGATTGACCCCGACAATCCGATCGCCAAGCACATATTGGCTGCGTGCGAGGGAAAAGAGATTCCCGACCGTTGTTCCGAAGCCTTTGTCCGAGAATCGTTTGATGTGTTTGCGTCCAGTTTCGACGAAGTGCTGGAAAGGTTGGACTATCGGGCACCGGCCCAGATTGCCGACGCACTCTCGGATGTCGCGAGCCCGCAGGGAAACATGCAGGTGCTCGATGCCGGTTGTGGCACTGGGTTGTGCGGCGAGGATTTGCGATCCTACGCGAAGCGGCTGGTCGGAATCGATCTGTCCCCCAAAATGATGGTCAAGGCGGCGGCGCGCGGTGTGTACGATGAAATGATCGAGGCCGACTTGGTGGAGTACTTGTCCGAACACGCCGACCAATACGATCTGATCGTCTCGTGCGACACGCTGATCTATTTTGGAGCACTCGAAGAGGCGATCGGCGCGGCGGCCAAGGCGTTGCGTCCGGGAGGGATGCTGTTGTTCACCGTCGAAAGTCTTTCCGATGCAGACGACGTGCCGCCCTATCGACTCAATCCCCACGGCAGATACAGCCATCGGCAAGATTATCTCACCGATTGCATCAATGGAGCCTCACTCGCCGTTCGCGCGATTGAGCCGGTGACCCTTCGTCAGGAACTGAAACGCCCCGTCCACGGTTTCGTGGTGACAGCGGTCAAAGAAAACTGAACGTGATGCACGGAAACGGGCCTGTCGACTGAATCGAGATTCCGTCTCCACACGGGAGGATTGGCCCGGCGGCACGCCATCGTGGAAGCAGCGGGCTGCACGTCGCAGTCTGGTGCTGCAGTCCTCTGATACTGTACAATCCGGCCACTACAGATTGTCCCTGCTCTGGCGCATTGAGATTAGCTGAATTATGAGTCCGTCCCAGATCAACCGCGGGATTGCAGTCACCACACAGGCCGGGCTGGACAAGCTGCTGTTCCATCGCATGTCTGCCTTCGAACGGCTGGGAAGTCCGTTTGAATTTTCGTTGGATCTCTTGTCGACCGATCACAACATCGTCCTCGATGACCTGCTCGGCACACCGGCTTGCGTCTCGGTGTTGCGTCCGAATGGTTCGACGCGTCACTTCCACGGGCTGATCAACCGTTTTTCGTGGGCGGGAAGCCACGGTGAATTCTCGGTGTACCGCGCCACCTTGGTGCCTTGGCTGTGGTTCTTGACTCGTAACACCAACTGCCGAATCTTTCAGGAAATGACGGTCCCGGAGATCATCACGACCGTGTTTCGCGATCATGGGTTCACCGACTATGTCGAACGGTTCGGTGAAACCTATCAACGATGGAACTATTGCGTTCAGTACCGCGAATCCGATTTCGATTTCGTCAATCGATTGATGGAACAGGAAGGGATCTACTATTACTTCACACACGAGCAATCAAAACACGAAATGGTTTTGGCCGATGGTGTCTCGGCGCATTCGCCGGCCAACGGCTACGCGACCGTGCCGTTTTTTCCACCCGATGAAGGGCGGTTGCGGGAAATCGAGCACGTCCATCATTGGTCTGTGTGCAAAGAGGTCCAAACCGGTGCGTATGTCCTCAACGACTATAATTTTGAAAGCCCCAGGGCAGAACTGTTGGCGACGTCAAAGACGTCTCTCAAGCACGACATGTCGAAGTTTGAGATGTTTGACTACCCCGGTGAATACACCAAAGCGCCAGACGGGGTGAGCTACTCTCAGCGACGCATCGAAGAACAAGAGGCCAGATTCGAACGAGTGAGAGGCAATTCCAACGTCCTCGGTTTTGAAACCGGATCGTTGTTCACCCTGGCCGGTCATTTTCGCGGCGATCAAAACGAGGAGTATTTGACGGTTGCGACCAATCTGGAATTGAGCACGAGCGACTACGGGTCGGGAGAATCCGAAGCCGGAATCTTGCCCGAATGCTCGTTCGAGGCGATCAAGAGTAGTCAAGTCTTTCGCTCGCAGCGCCAAACGCCCTTGCCCAGGATTCGTGGCCCGCAGACGGCGGTTGTGGTTGGGAAACAGGGCGAGGAGATCTACACCGACAAGTACGGACGCGTCAAAGTTCAATTCCATTGGGATCGCGAGGGGAAATTAGACGAAAATAGTTCCTGCTGGGTCCGTGTCGCCCAATCCTGGGCCGGCAAACGGTGGGGGTCGATTCACATTCCGCGAGTCGGCCAGGAAGTGATTGTCGAATTTCTCGAAGGCGATCCCGACCGGCCGATCATCACCGGTCGGGTTTACAACGCCGATGAGATGCCGCCTTACAAGTTGCCGGACAACCGGACCCAAAGCGGCATCAAGACCCATAGTTCGTCCGATGCGACCGACCAAAACTTCAACGAGCTTCGCTTCGAAGACAAGAAGGGCGAAGAACAAGTCTACTTTCACGCCGAAAAAGATTTTGAACGAGTCGTCGAAAACAACGACACCCTAAAAGTCGGTTTCGAAAAGAAAGACGATGGCGATCAGCTGATCGAAATTTTCAACAACCAAAAAGTCGTGATCGGTGACGCCGGCGCCCAAGACGGCAGCCAGACCATCACGATCCTCAAGAACTTTACCCAAACGGTCAGCAAGGGTGACGCGACGATCGCCATCGAAAAAGGAAAACGCTCGACAACCATCTATGGCGATGAAGCGTTGACGATCAAGACCGGCAATCGCACCTCGGTGGTCACCACGGGTGACGACTCATTGCAGGTCAAATCAGGTGCACACAAGACCGAAGCGGCGAAGTCGATCCTGCTGAAAGTCGGAGGAAGCAGCATCAAGATCGACAACTCGGGCATCACGATCAAGGCGCCTCAGGTACTGGTCCAAGGTAATGCGTCGGCGACCCTCAAAGCTCCCATGGCAAGCGTCTCCGGCAGCATGGTGACTGTGAAGGGTAGCCTGGTGCAAATTAACTGATCCGCCCCGCACATTTGTCTCGTCGTCCATCCGCTTCCCAGTCCTCGATCCACCTTCTTTCTTTCCGGATCTCTAGTCATGAGAGTCATTCTTCAGGTCACCGCAGGACCGGCACTGGGTCGCCAAATCCCGCTGCAGTCCGGCGAACGGGCACGGTTCGGAAGGAGTGACGTTGCCGATGTCTGTTTTCCAGAAGATGGAGAGATGGCCGAAGTGCATTTCGAACTGGACTGCCAATCCGAACAATGCCTGGTTCGCGATCTGTCGGGTTCCGCCGGGACGTTTGTCAATAACGAACCCGTCACGGAAGCGTCAATCGACGACGGCGATCAGATCGTCGCCGGGCAAACGATGCTTCGAACCGTGGTCAAGGAACGCCCCGGCGGTCCAAAGCACACGCCCGACGAGCCACCGACTGAGGAACCGGTCGAGCCAAAACGCTCCGCCGTCGAACTGTGTCAAATGACCGACCTGGAGGAAGAGTCGTTGCAGCTCTTTCGTCCCAGTCATTCGCCGGAAGAGTTTTTTCAGGTTCTGACGGAGAACAACCTGTTTGCCGACGCGATCCGAATCCTCTCGCTGTACCTCCCCAAGCGACAAGCCATTTATTGGGCGTATCGGGCCGTCGACGAAGTCTTTCCACGAGAGTTGACCAGCGAGGAGCGAGCCGCGCTCGACGTGACGCTGGCGTGGTTGAAGGATCCCAGCGAAGAAAACCGCCGCGCGGCGATGGCGATTGCCGAAAAACTTGAATTCGCCAATGCCGCCAGTTTGGTCGCCGCGGCGGCGTGTTGGAGCGAAGGCAGTATGGCGCCGGCGGAGTTCGAAGAAGTCCCGCCGGATCCGAAACTGACTGCCCAAATGGCCGCCGCTGCGATGTCGATGACGGCGACCACCGGCGAGGTGCCATCGATCAATGATCGCTTCCGAAAAATGACCGAGATCGGAAAAGAGTTTCTTGCCGGTGACGTGGAGTTGCCCGCATAGCGGCCGGACTCATCGGTCAGCCCCGCATCATTCAGCAATCCTTCCCCACGATCACCGAGATCTGAATCACCAGGCACCGGCCGCCAAACTTTCCGCAAGCGGCGTTTCTTGCCCGGACTCTTGATTGTGATCCGGTTCCACTTCAATCGTGATCGTCTGGCTGAGGGACTGCTTGGGAAGGGATTCTCCTGGCAACCCGTCCGTTGCCCCGCTCGGGTCACCGATCTGGTACTGAAAACCGGACAGCGTGACCTGGACGGTCCGCGAGATCACGGCCACTTCAGCGACTTCGGCATCCTGCTCCGGATCCGCCGCCTCGGCGCTGTCGCTCGGCACGTCATCGCTGTCGCTTGGTACATCGGCGCTGTCGCGAGGGACATCGGCGGTGGACGATTCGACCCGGTAGGCCAACGCGGTGATCAATGCTTGCACCGACCTGACGTCGACCGCATCGCTGAATCGGATACTCAATCGATCCGCTGGCCCCTCGGCTGAAGTGAGTTCTCCGATCAACTTTGGTGCGGCAAGGTGATGGGCGCGGTGATAAAGCATGGTGCGGCCCTGCCGGGTGTCGGTCACGATCGTTGCGCCCAACAGGTCGGTCATCGGACGAATCGCCAACGCCTCACCGGCAAGCGGTTCACCTTGAATCGTCACGTTCAATTCGGCACCGTCAAATCGTGCCAACCGACTGGGATCGCTCAGAAACGCAGATCTGCCGATATGCTTGAACGATGCGTTGCGTCGAACCGTGAACTGATCATTCGAAAACGCAAACGCGATCGGATACAGGGGCGCGCCCTCCCAAATCGTCGTTTGACCATTCATCCCGGACGACAACAGGTTTTGGCCGTCGGGCGAAATTGAAATGGAGGTGACGTCACTTTCGGAATTGACTTCACTTTCGGCATCCAGTCGGAACAGTTTTTTGTTCAGCGTAAACAACTCTTTGATCAAGCCGCTCGAAGCGATCGTTTCTGCTACTGCACCGGCTTCCCCTTGCGACGGATCTTTCGCAACGATTGCCTCTAAGATGCGACTGGTGTCCCAGATGCCGATGCCTTTGCCCTGGCCGGTGACCAGTCGTCGTCGGTCGTAGGAAAGCGCGATCGCAGTTGTTCCACTGGCGTCTTCCTGATCCATCTGTGCAAGCAGATTTCCGCGCACATCCCAGAACGCCACGACTCGGTCCCCGTCACCGGTCACGATCCAACTGCCGTCGTCGGCATACACGGCCGTCTGCACTTTTCCCGGTTGCCACGTTTCCAACACACGCTGCAAGGTTCCGTCATCCTCGAGTTGCCAAACCGCCGCGCCGCTGTCGGTCCCGGCCAAGATGCGTTTACCATCGGGCGAAAACATCGCGAAATTCAACGCGCGCCGATCAGCGTCCGGGGGCGATTGAATTGGACTGTGCCACTGCTCGGCATCGAACCGCCAAAGTTTCCAGGTTCCATTTCGCTCCGCAGTGATCATACGGTTCGGATCATACGGATCGAAAAAGGTGGACACGATCGGTCCGTCATGCCGGCCGACCAGGTGAACCGCGGCGCTGGTGTTTTCACTCCAGCGCCCCGCGTCCAGTTCCCAAACGCGTACGTTGCCCTCGCTGTCGCCGACCACCAATCGATTGCTTTGACCGCCCGCGGGATCGTACGAAAAATCGGCGGCAACGATTTTGGATGCGGGGCGAAAACTCTTCTTGAGTGTCGTAAAACTCAACGGCCGCTGATCATCGGCAGCCAACAGTCGGGCACCCTTGCCGCCGACCACCAGCAGTTCGGTTTGCGGCGCGTCATTGCCCACGATGAACGCGGTTGAGACTTCACCGATTTGCGTTGAACGCATCTCGGCAAAATCAGTGCCCTGATGGTTCCAGGTCCAATAGCCGATCCGATAACGTGAGGGGCGGCTGGTGGCCGACTGGCCGCCGCGCTCCGAGCCTGACTTGGCCGGGAAAAACAGACTCAGCAAAGCCCGATCGGTTCCCGGTACAAATCGCGCGGAACGAACCGTCGGCCGGTTGTCGGTCCAATCGCGATGGCCTGCATCATCGGTGAGCAAGAAGCTGGCTTCCGGTCGAATCTCCTCGCCCTCCAGGCGGAACAGTTCGGCGAGGGGGAAATCGGTGCCTTCCAACGGGGCGTGTCCCACCAGCAGGCGGTCACCACTGGCGGAAACGTCCAAAGCCGTCACCGGTCCCGACCAAGGCAGTTTGTTTTGTTGCGTTCCGTCAGTTGCATTCCACATGATGACTTCACCATCCACGCCGGCGGTGATCAATGACTGTCCCGATGGCAAAAACGCGGCGCTGCGGATGGCGGAACGGTGTGCCCGAAAACGGACCAGTTGGCGAGGGCGATTCGATTCGGCGTCGACCTGGAAAACGAAACAGTGGCCCGAGGAATCGCCGACCATGAACCGCCCTCCATCGGGTGAGAACTTGGTCGTCGTCACATCGGGAATTCGCCGTCGCAGACGATCCATCGCATCGACACCGTCGTCGGTTGTCCGAAGCGAGACGGCCGAATAAGTCGCGCCGCGGCGTTTGGTCTCCGCTTCGGCTTGCTGGGCCAACTGAGCACGGGCATAGTCGCCCAGCAGAGCCGTCTTGACCACTTTGCCCTCTGCATCGACATGCCAGAACCATGCCGGCGTCATGTGTTCATCGCTGCCGGTGACTACCAAGGCGTTGCCCTGGTCGTGCTGCCACGCCACGTCCGCGGCGCCTCGATAGCCGGTCCCATCAAGCTTCAGCGTATGCGTCCCGCGGGTGACGTTCCACAGTCGCGTGGTGTTGTCGCCGGCCGAGGTCATCAACCGTTCGCCTTGCTGATCCATCACGCCGGTGGCCGCCAACATGGCGTGCCCCTGGACCAACATCTCTCCGGTCGCGCGGCCGGGGTCTTGGAGGTCCCAGACTTCGACCGTGCCGTTGGCATAGACCGTTGCGATCCAACGTCCGTCGCGGGAATAGGTCGACTTGAGCGCACTGGACAGTCCGCGTTCACTCGGTTGGCGGCTCAAGCGAACCTCCGGATCCGGGATCAGATCCCGGGGCATCGAATAATCTTGCCAGGCCCACAGTTTCAAACCGTCGTCGGCCCCCGACAGCACGTATTGACCGTGATTGGAAAACACGCACGACCGGACCCAACGCCCGTGTCCGCTGAGTACTTTGTCCAATTTCCAGCTGGCTTCGGTCGGCCGCCACACACGCACGGTGTTGTCGTTTCCGCCGGTGACGATGATCTGCTGATCGCCCAGTCGGCCCACCGCGATGCTGCGGATGCTGGCGGTGTGACGATCGCCGGTCGAGCCGATCTCGTCTCGCTCGTTGGCGTCCCCCTGTTTCGCATCGGCCTGTCCTTGCAATCGTTTTTTCAACAGTTCGGTGCCTGCGGCGACCACGTCGGCTTGCGCCGAACTGAGTTTCCAACGCAGCAGGCTACGGTCGTAACCGCCCGAGAGCACGGACTGGCCGTCGGGGCTGAATACGGCGGCGTAGACCGGTCCGTCGTGACCGCGAAAATCGTACAGCTTCTTCGCTTCACTGACGCCACCGGACTTCGGCGTGGTTCGCCAGACTCGGACCCTGCCGTCTTCGCAGGCGGTGACGACCAGGTCATCGTTTTGGGGTGAAAGCCTCGCGCTCCAAACCTTGGGATCCAAATGGTCCGCCATCACGGAGAGACGGTCACCGGTGATCCGATCCCAAACCACGGCGGTGCGGTCGGCGGCGCTGGTGACGACCTTGGTCGCGTCGCTGGAAAAGGCGACGCTCAACACTTCAGCCTTGTGGCCGTGCAGCAACAGAGGCGATTGGGCGACTCCATCGGACGTGATTTCCCAGACGCAAACGTCGAAATCGTTTTGTCGCGAATCACCTTCCGGATCTTGTTTGCGAATCCCCGCCGCGGCCAGGTATCGTCCGTCGTCGGAGACCGCCAGGGCGCTAATTTTGTTTCCGAATCGGATCGTCACCGGCTCCGCGTCGTTGTCCAAGCCGTTGATACCCTTCCACACCAACACGTCTCCGAGATCCGTTCCGGCGGCAAGCACGTCGCCGCCGGCTGAACTGGCAACCGCTTCGACATGATCTTTGCCCGTCAGCGTCGCCACCGAGGACGGGCCCCAACTGTGTTTCAGAATCCCCCATTCGATGTGCCGCAACTGCGACATCACCGGATCGGCATCGGGCTTGGTCGGATCCAATTTATCGAGGATGCGTTCGGCCTTGTCGCGCAGCTTGCGTCGGATCGACTCGGCGGCCAATCCGATTTCGGAGGAATAGGGTGCTTCTTCGGCGCGGCGTTTTTCCAACCGGGCTTCGGCTTCCAATCGCCGAGCTTCCCGTTGTGCCCGGAATGCTTCGTTTCGAGCGATTTCGGCGTTTTCTTTTTCAGCTTCCGCTTTCGTTTTCAGATTGGTCGCGACCACTTCTTGTTCACGGGCCTTATCTCGTTCGGCTTCCAGCGACTTGGCGTTTTCCAGCGACTCCATGTAGAAGTAAAGCGTCACGACGACGACGGTCAGAATGGCGGCGATCGCCGTTCCCGCCGCAATCTTTGAAAACCATGCCAGGCGTCGTCGCGCCGCCCGCTTGGTTTCCAGCTTGGAAAGCAGATCGCGATGCTCTGGATTTTTCGAATCCAGAACGGAAATCCCCAGTTCATAGTTCTCTTGCGCGAGAGCGTTTTTGGCGTGTTCCAACGTCGACAGTCGCATGCCGATGGCAGCAGCGGTGTTGCCGTCCCAGAGTTTCAATGCCTCTTCATAAGCGAACCTGGCGCGGGCGAATTCGTCGCTGCTCTGTTGTTCCTTCGCCCGGGCAAAGTGCTCGTCGGCACTTTCGGATAGCTTGATGCTCTCTCGATGCGATTGGTACTCTCGAATCGCATCCTGCAACTCTTGAACGGACTGGTATCGGTCATCCAGATTGGTCGCCATCGCGCGGCGGGCAATGTCCACCAACTCTCCCGATCGCGTCGTCGGAATGATCTCGTTGGCTGCCGCGGCGAGCAGGGCTTCCCCGGTGTCGCCGGTTTTGGGGTGTGGCGGTGTTCCCGTGACGATCTCATACAGCACCGCGCCCAACAGATAGATGTCGCTGACCACACCCAGCTCGGACGGATTGTGGGCCGCCATCTCGGGCGCCATGTAAGCCGGTGTACCGGCCGGTCCGGTCGCGACCGACGCCCAGGGTTGGTTGGGATCTTTGGTGATCGAAACCGCGATCCCCCAGTCCATCACCGAGACTTCACCGAACTCGCCGACCATCACGTTGTGTGGCTTGATGTCTCGGTGCAAGAAGTTTCGGTCGTGGGCAAAGGCGATCGCGTCACAGACCTTCATCAGGATTTCCAGATTCTCCTGAATCGTGTTCTCCTGAATGAACTCGTTCCAGGGTCGCCCTTGAACGTGCTTCATCGAATAGAACGGGATCCCGGTCGAATCGCGTCCGAGTTCGTAAATCGGAACGATGTTGGGGTGTTCCAGTTGTCCCGTGACGACGACTTCGGAAATGAATTGGCTCTCGCCCACGCTTCCGGCGCCGGCCAATTCAGGCATCGGAACTTTGACTGCGACGTTCCGGTCCAGCGAGGTCTGGCGGGCCGACCAAACACGACCCATGCTGCCTTCGCCGATCACATCGGTCAGTTCGTAATCGCCTTCACTGGCCCCTTTAGCACCGCTTTTTCCCTTGGTGATTTTTCGTGTCGCGATGCTCAGCGTCGGGCTTTCGACCTTCGTTTCGGTCGACGGCTGATGGGAACTGAGCGTGCTCTCTGCGGTAAAGCCTGCTCCTCCGCCGCCGAACGTCGACTCCCACGTGCGTTCAACCCGTCGCCGAAATTGGGGCGACAAACGTCGCGGCTGAATCAACCCTTCGCTGCTGGGAAGCTCCTGCAGTGGGCTGTCGGGCTCAATCGCTGTCGGATCAAACTGACTCGGCGGCGGGACCGCGGTGTCCGGTGCCGATCCCGCCTGTTCCGTATCGGATTCCGCAGTCTCGGCCGCCGGTTTGGGGGCGGTCAAGGGAGAGGAGGCGGCATCGTCGGACGACGCAACCGGCTGTTCGGCCGGGGCATCAGGGATGATCTCTTCGTTGCCGGTGAAGAAGCACGCACAGCTTCCGCAACGCCCATTGGCCTGGTCGCGCTGGCTGCATTCGGAACCACAATAAGAACAGATTAGCGCCATGACGCTGGTCTCCTCGCTGACATGTTATTTCGATCGCGCTCGGGTTGCGCTGACGCGGTGCGCCGCTGCCGTCTTCCATCGCGTTTGGCCATCCCCGCGGCCAGCACAATGCCGCCCGTGGAGACCACTGGAACGCTGCCCAAGCGTTCGATGCTGCTCAAGTTGGGACGCGCGATCGGCCCAGCCTCAGGGATCTCCGGCGGTTCGGCGTCCATTTCCCCGTCGGACTCGGTCGCTTCGCTTTCCTGAACCGGTTGGTCGTCGCTTTGAGATTCAATCGGTTGTCCGTCGCGGATGATGAAGTCCAACACCAGACGTTCCGTTTGACCTTCGATCAAATAGATTCGATAACGATCGTCGGGCAATCGCTTGAACAATTCTGGCAACTGGCTCAGTTCAAATCCCTCGCCCGAATTCGGGTCTTCCAGATCCGGCAGGCTGTACTCCTCGCGTCCCGGCTCGGAATCCCAAAGCTTGACTTCGCCCTCCGACTCGGCACCGAACGAAACGATTCGCAGCACATAGTAGCGCTGGCTGGTCACGACGGCGGAACCGACCGAATTGTTGAATTGCAACGGAGGCGTCACGAAAACGATGCGTTGGGTGGCCGGAGTGGTGACGACGATTTGCTCGAAGGTGCGGACAAAATCAACGCTGTCGGCTTCGGGCAACGGAGCCGAGAACGGCAGCAGCGCGCCTTCGACCCGCAGCGTGACCGTGGTGGTGAACTCCGGGCGATTGAGCAAGTCGGTCGTGTTTTGTCTCAATACGATTGAACCATCGGCGATCGACGTCAGCGAAACGTTCACATTGATGTCACCCTGATTCGGGGCGACGTCGTAGGAGTGTTGAAAGTTCACCCCAACGCCACCGGTGCTGATGTTCTTTTCCAGCGGGTTGCGGCGAGACGGGTCGCTGTCACCCGGGTTGCCCTCCAGCCAGTCCACTTCGGCGACAAACCCCAGCCCCGAAGGATCATTGACCGTCACATCGATCTGGGCGTTTCGCTGGGTGCCGCCGAGTAGTTCACCGACTTGGGTTCCGCTGATCGGAGTGGGTGAGTTGACCAGCACGCCGCTGATTTGTCCCTTGTTGGTTGCCACGATGGCGGAATCATTGAGTGTCAGAACGCCCGTGCCGGCACCGTCGTCGTTGGCCGAGAGCGTGACCGACACCGCATCGTTGCTGCCGGTGGTGACGCGGGCCACGGTGCCCAGCGCCAGGTCGTCGTCGGCCCGCAAGGTGATCTGTCCGGTCCCCGAGGTGACCCAGCCATTGACGTTTAGATCCGACGCGGTACCGACGGCTTCCAAACTGATTGAACCGCTGCTCGACGTGATGCCACTCGGGATGCGTCCGCCGCTGGACAGGTCGATGGTTCCGCCGGCGGAAATCGAGATGTCGCCCGGGGAGAATTGTTCGACCATCAAAATCGTGACGGCGTCGGATTCAGCGACCTGAATGTCTCCGCCGACGCGATTGATCGCCGTCAACGAGCTGACATTGGTGTTGAGCCCGATCCCCGCCATCGCATCAACCGCCAGCGCGTTGGCGGTGACGGACGCGCCGGTGTTTTGCACGGCGCCGCCCGAAGCGATCAATTCGAGATTGTCGTTGGCGTGGTTGAGTGCGGCATTGACCGTCAGGTTGCTCACCGCTGCGGTCAGACTGATCGTTTGAGTTGATGTGTCGGTCGCCAGGGTCGTCAGTTGGCTGGTGTTCAGGGCTCCTGAATCGACCAGTGCGATGTCGCCGTTGCTGCCCACCCCGGTCGTCTTCAAGCTATAGCTGGTCGCGTTGGCTTGCACCGCCATGCCGATGCCGATCCCACCGCTGGCGTCGAGGGTCAGGACGTTGGCCGTCACCGCTGCCCCGTCGCCGACGAGGTTGCCGGCCGCTGCGGTCAAGTTCAGGTTATCGTTTGCCTGCCCGATGGCTCCACCGACGGTCAGGTCACCGCTGTTCGCGGTCAAGTCGATCGTCTGCGCCGAACCGTGCGTAACGAGCGTGGTGATCTGATTGGTATTGAGTGCGCCGGCGTCGATCAGCGTGATGTCGCCCGCGGTGTTCGTCCCCGAGGTGGTCAGATGGTAGGTGTTGGCGTCGGCGGTCACGGCGGTTCCGATCCCGATCCCGCCACTCGCGTTGAGCGTCAGGACATTGGCGGTGACCGTTCCGCCGCCGCCGATGTCGCCGACAATGTCGCCGCCTGATGCGATGAAGGTCAAACTGTCATTGCCGTCGCCGATCGCACCGCCGATCGTAAAGTCACCCGTGTTTAACGTGACACTGATCGTTTGTGCTGATCCGTCAGTTGCGATCGACAGATTCGATGCGTCGGCTTGAGTCACCGTGATGTCTCCGGCCGCACCGATGCCGTCGGTCGTCAGGTTCAATGTGTTCACGTCGGTTTCGAGCCGGGTCAGGATCCCGATTCCACCACTGGAATTGACGGTCAACGTTTCCGCGGTCACCGTCACTCCATCACCTTCCACATTTCCGGCCGATGTGATCAAGGTGAGATTGTCGACGGCATCGACGATCGCCGATCCAACCGTCAGATCGCCCGCTGCCGCGGTCAGGCTGACGGTTTGGACCGAACCGTCGGTGGAGAGCGTCGTGATCTGATTCGTATTGAGCGCATTGGCGTCGATCAGCGTGATGTTGCCTGCGGTACCGATTCCTGTCGTCGTCAGGCTGTAGCCGGTCGCATCGGCGGTCACGGCCTTTCCGACGCCAATCCCAATCCCACCGCCGGCGCTGAGGGTCAACGTCGCCGCCGTCGCGGTCGCGGTCACGGTCTCATCGCCCACCACGTTCGCCAGGGTTGAAATCAAGCTCAGATGATCGGTGGCATTCCCGATCGAGGAACCGATTGTTAGATCGCCCGTCGATGCGGTCAGACTGATCGATTGCGCCGAACCGTCCGTGTCGAGCGTGGTGATTTGATTGGTATTGAGCCCATTTGTATCGACCAATCGAATGTTTCCGTCGGTTCCGATTCCAGTCGTCGTCAGGCTGTACGTTGCCGCATTGGCCTGCACCGGAGTGAGGATGCCGATCCCTCCGCTGGCGCTGAGCGTCAAGTCGTTGGCTGTCACCGTTCCGCCGCCGACGATGTTGCCGCCTGATGCGATGAAGCTCAAACTGTCGTTGCCGTCGCCGATCGCACCGCCGACGGTGAAGTCACCGGTCGTTAGCGTCACGCTGATCGTTTGGCCGGTCGCATCGGTTACAATCGAGAAGTTTGCCGCGTCGGCCTGAACGATCGAGATATTTCCGGCCTCTGCGACACCGTGGGTCATCAGGTCCAGAGTGTCGGCATCGGTGTCAAGCTCCACTCCGACACCGATCCCGCCACTGGCATCGATCGTCAACGTGTCCGCGGTCACGGCAAAGCTGCCGCCGACCACGTTGCCGCCGGAGGTGGTCAGGTTGACGTCGTCGTTGGCGTCTCCGACGGGGCCGCTGATGGTCAGGTCACCGGTCGTCACGGTCACGTTAACCGTTTGAGCCGTCGCCGCAGTGTCGACCGAAAGCTTCGCGGCATTGGCTTCGATCACCGTGATGTTGCCGTTGCCCGCTGCGCCTCCGCTGGTCAGGTTCAGCGTGTCGGCGTTCGTGTTCAGCGTGATACCAATTCCGATCCCGTCGTCGGCGTTCACCGTCAGTGTTGCGGCGGTCGCGGTCGCACCCCCGACAACGTCGCCGGCCGATGCGATCAACGTCAGATTGTCGGTCGCGTTACCGGTTGCAGCGCCGACGGTCAAATCTCCTGTCGTCGCCGTCAGGCTGACCGTTTGCGCTGAGCCGCTCGTTGAGAGTGTGGTGATTTGATTGGTATTGAGCGCCCCGGTATCGACCAGCGTGATGTTACCCGCAGCGTCGGTTCCCAATGTCGTCAAGCTATAGGTCGTCGCATCGGCCATCACGGCAATGCCGATTCCGATTCCCCCGCCCGCGCTCAAAGACAAATCGTTGGCCGTCACGGTGCCACCGCCGATGATGTTCCCGGCCGTAGCGGCAAAGGCCAGACTGTCATTGCCGTCGCCGATGGTACCGCCCAGGGTGAAATCTCCGGTCGAGACGGTCACGCTAATCGTCTGTGCCGATGCGTCGGTCGTGACCGAGAGATTGGCGGCGTCGGCTTGGATCACTGTGATGTCGCCGGCAGCCCCCACGCTGCTCGTCGTCAGGTTCAATGTGTTGGCGTCGGTCATCAACGCCATTCCATTCCCAATCTCCCCGTTGGCATTGACGGTCAACGTTTCGGCGGTTGCGGTCGCGTTTGCTCCACCGATGACATCGCCCACGCTGGAAACCAAGGTCAGATTGTCGACCGCGTCGCCGATTGCGGTTCCGACAGTCAAGTTCCCCGTGGTGGCGGTCAGACTGATCGTTTGTGCCGACGGACCGTCGGTCGCCAGGGTGGTGATCTGATTGGTGTTCAGTGCTCCGATGTCGACCAACGTGATGTCCCCGGCGGCGTCTGTGCCGGCGGTGGTCAGGCTGTAACTGGTCGCATCGGCGGTCACGGCGTTGCCGACACCGATGCCGATGCCGCCGCCAGCATTGAGGGTCAACGTCGAGGCGGTTGCGGTCGCACCGCCGACGATGTCACCGATGGTGGCGATGAGCGTCAGATGATCGACGGCGTTGCCGATCGCCGTTCCGATCGTCAGGTCGCCGGTCGCCGCGGTCAGACTGACCGTTTGGGTCGACGCGACGGTGGACAGCAGGGTGATTTGATTGGTGTTGAAGGCTCCGGTATCGATCAGGGCGATATCGCCGGCGTTGCCCACTCCGGTCGTCTTCAAGCTGTAGCTGGTCGCGTTGGCGTGTACGGCGGTTCCGATGCCGATCCCGCCGCTGGCATCCAGCGTCAGGACGTTGGCCGTTACCGCAGCGCCGCCGTCGACGAGGTTGCCGGCCGCTGCGGTCAAGTTCAGGTCATCGTTTGACTGCCCGATCGCTCCGCCGACGGTCAGGTCACCGCTGTTCGCGGTCAAGTCGATCGTCTGCGCCGAACCGTGCGTAACGAGCGTGGTGATCTGATTGGTATCGAGTGCGCCGGCGTCGATTAGCGTGATGTTGCCCGCGGCGTTCGTTCCGGCGGTGGTCAGACTGTAGGTGTTGGCGTTGGCCGTGATGGCGGTGACGATCCCGATGCCGCCGCTGGCGTTGAGCGTCAGAGCATTGGCGGTGACGGTTCCGCCGCCGCCGACGATGTTGCCGCCTGATGCGATGAAGCTCAAACTGTCGTTGCCGTCGCCGATCGCACCGCCGACGGTGAAGTCACCGGTGGAGAGTGTGATGCCGATCGTCTGTGCCGAGGCATCGGTGGTGATCATCACGTTGGCCGCATCGGCCTGAATGACGGTGATGTCGCCGGCGGCGTCGGTTCCGCTCGTGGTCAGGTTCAACGTGTTGGCATCGGTGTCGAGTGCGATTCCGATGCCGATGCCGCCACTGGCATCGATGGTCAGGGTATCGGCCGTCAGCATCGCTCCGCCGACCACGTCACCGCCGGAGGCGGTCAGGTTGATGTTGTCGTTGGCATCACCGACCGCTGCGTTGACGGTCAGGTCTCCGGTGGTGATCGTCACGTCAACGGTCTGCGCCGACGCGTCGGTCGTGACCGAAAGATTGGCGGCGTCGGCTTCGATGATGGTGATGTCGCCGGCAACGCCCACACCGGCGCTGGTCAAGGCCAGCGTGTCCGCGTCGGAATTGAAGGTCGCATTGATGCCGATGCCCGCGTCGGCATCGATCGTCAACGTCGCTGCGGTCGCGGTCGCCCCGCCGTCGACGTTCCCGGCGGTTGCGATTAACGTCAGGTTGTCGGCCGCGTCGCCGATCGCGGTTCCGACAGTCAAGTTCCCCGTGGTGGCGGTCAGACTGATCGTTTGTGCCGACGGACCGTCGGTCGCCAGGGTGGTGATCTGATTGGTGTTCAGTGGCCCGATATCAATCAGCGTGATGTTGCCAACGATGCCGGTGCCGGCGGTGGTCAGGCTATAGCTGGCCGCATCGGCGGTCACGGAGGTGCCGATGCCGATCCCGCCGCCGGCATTCAGGGTCAACGTGGCGGCGGTCGCGGTCGCGCCACCGACGATGTTGCCGGCGGTCGCGACCAGGGTCAGGTCATCGATGGCGTTGCCGATGTCGGTTCCGATGGTCAGATCGCCGGTGGTCGCGGTCACGCTGACCGTTTGCGCCGAGGCGACCGTGGAGAGCGTGGCGAGTTGGCTGGTGTTGAAGGCGCCGGAATCGACCAAGGCGATGTCACCGGCGTTGCCGACGCCGGTCGTCGTCAAGTTGTAACTGGTCGCGTCGGCCTGTACCGCCGTGCCGATCCCGATCCCGCCGTCGGCATCCAACGTCAAGGTTGCCGCGGTCGCAGTCGCGCCGCCGCCGACGATGTTGCCTGCCAGTGCGGTCAAGTTCAGGTCATCGTTTGACTGTCCGATCGCTCCGCCGACGGTCAGGTTACCGGTGGTCGCGGTCAGGTCGATCGTCTGCGCCGTACCGGCGGTCACGAGCGTGGTGATTTGACTGGTATTGAGCGCCCCGGTGTCGATCAGCGTGATGTTGCCGGCGGCGTCAGCACCGTTGGTGGTCAGACTGTAGGTTGCCGCGTTGGCGGTCACTGCGGTGCCGATGCCGATCCCGCCGCTGGCGTTGAGCGTCAAGTCGTTGGCGATGACGGTTCCGCCGCCAACGATATTGCCGCCTGATGCGATGAAGCTCAAACTGTCGTTGCCGTCGCCGATCGCACCGCCGACGGTGAAGTCACCGGTCGTCAGCGTGATGCTGATCGTTTGACCCGACGTATCGGTGGCGATCATCAGATTGGCGGCATCGGCCTGGACAACGGTGATGTTGCCGTCAGAGTTGGTTCCGCCAGTCGTCAGGTCCAGCGTGTTGGCATCGGTGTCGAGTGCGGTGCCGATGCCGATGCCACCGCTTGCGTCGATTGTCAGGGTGTCGGCCGTGACCGTTGCTCCGCCGACCACGTCTCCGCCGGAGGTGGTCAGGTTGATGATGTCATTGGCATCACCGACGGCTCCGCTGATCGTCAGGTCGCCGGTGGTCAGCGTGACATCGACCGTTTGCACGGTCGCTGCGGTGGCGACCGAAAGGTTAGCGGTGTCGGCTTCGACGATGGTGATGTTACCGGTGTTGGTGGCACCCGCACTGGTCAGGTCCAGCGTATCGGCGTCCGAGTTGAACGTGGTTCCGATGCCGATTCCGCCATTGGCGTTGATCGTCAAGGTTGCCGCAGTGGCTGTCGCTCCACCAACCACATCACCGGCGGTTGAAATCAGCGTCAAGTTGTCAGCCGCATCGCCGATCGCGGCCCCGACGGTCAGGTCACCCGTCGTCGCAGTCAGGCTGATCGTCTGTGCCGACGTGTGGGTGGCGAGCGTGCTGATTTGATTGGTGTTGAGGGCGCCGACGTCAATGAGTGTGATGTTGCCGTCGGCATTGGTTCCGGCGGTGGTCAGGCTGTAACTGGTCGCGTCGGCGGTCACGGCGGTGCCGACACCGATGCCCCCGCCGGCGTTCAACGTCAATGCGTCGGCGGTCGCGGTCGCACCGCCGACAATGTCACCGGCGGTGGCGACGAGTGTCAGATCATCGACGGCGTTACCGATCGCTGCTCCGATGGTCAGATTGCCGGTGGTCGCGGTCAGGCTGACGAGTTGCTTCGATGCGACCGTGGATAGCAGTGTGATCTGATTGGTGTTGAAGGCACCGGTATCGACCAAGGCGATGTCGCCGGCGTTGGCGACGCCGGTGGTGGTCAAGCTGTAGCTGGTCGCGTTGACTTGCAGGGCGGTACCGATCCCGATTCCGCCGCTGGCATCCAACGTCAAGGTTGCCGCGGTCGCCGTCGCGCCACCGCCGACGATGTTGCCTGCCAGTGCGGTCAAGTTCAGGTCATCGTTTGACTGTCCGATGGCTCCGCCGACGGTCAAGTTGCCGGTGGTCGCGGTCAGGTCGATCGTCTGCGCCGTGCCGGCGGTCACGAGCGTGGTGATTTGACTGGTATTGAGCGCCCCGGTGTCGACCAGCGTGATGTTGCCGGCGGCGTCAGCGCCATTGGTGGTCAGACTGTAGCTGGCCGCGTTGGCGGTCACGGCGGTTCCGATGCCGATGCCGCCGCTGGCGTCGAGCGTCAAGTCGTTGGCGATGACGGTTCCGCCGCCAACGATGTCGCCACCTGATGCGATGAAGGTCAAACTGTCGTTGCCGTCGCCGATCGCACCGCCGACGGTGAAGTCACCGGTGGTCAGCGTGATGCTGATCGTTTGACCCGACGTATCGGTGGCGATCATCAGATTGGCGGCATCGGCCTGGACAACGGTGATGTTGCCGTCGGCATTGGTTCCGCCAGTCGTCAGGTCCAGCGTGTTGGCATCGGTGTCGAGTGCGGTGCCGATGCCGATGCCACCGCTGGCATCGATCGTCAGGGTGCCGGCCGTGACCGTTGCCCCGCCGACCACGTCTCCGCCGGAGGTGGTCAGGTTGACGTTGTCATTGGCATCACCGACGGCTCCGCTGATCGTCAGGTCGCCGGTGGTCAGCGTGACATCGACCGTTTGCGCGGTCGCTGCGGTGGCGACCGAAAGATTCGCGGTGTCGGCTTCGACGATGGTGATGTTGCCGGCGTTGGTGGTACCCGCACTGGTCAGGTCCAGCGTATCGGCGTCCGAGTTGAACGTGGTTCCGATGCCGATTCCGCCGTTGGCGTTGATCGTCAAGGTTGCCGCCGTGGCAGTGGCGCCACCGACGACATTACCGGCGGTTGCAATCAGTGTCAGGTCGTCAGCCGCATCGCCGATCGCGGCCCCGACGGTCAGGTCACCCGTCGTCGCAGTCAGGCTGATGATCTGTGCCGACGTGTGAGTGGCGAGCGTGCTGATTTGATTGGTGTTGAGTGCTCCGACGTCAATGAGTGTGATGTTGCCGTCGGCATTGGTTCCAGCGGTGGTCAGGCTGTAACTGGTCGCATCGGCGGTCACGGCGGTGCCGACACCGATGCCGCCGCCGGCGTTCAACGTCAATGCGTCGGCGGTCGCGGTCGCACCGCCGACAATGTCACCGGCGGTGGCGACGAGTGTCAGATCATCGACGGCGTTACCGATCGCTGCGCCGATGGTCAGATTGCCGGTGGTCGCGGTCAGGCTGACGAGTTGCTTCGATGCGACCGTGGAAAGCAGTGTGATCTGATTGGTATTGAAGGCACCGGTATCGATCAAGACGATGTCGCCGGCGTTGGCGACGCCGGTGGTGGTCAAGCTATAGCTGGTCGCGTTGACTTGCAGGGCGGTACCGATCCCGATTCCGCCGCTGGCGTTGAGCGTCAAAGTGTTCGCGCTCACCGTAGCCACACCGCCGACGATGTCGCCGGATGAAGCGATCAAGGAGACATTGTCGTTGGCACCACCAATTGCCCCGCCGACGGTCAGGTCGCCGCTGGAAACGGTGACGCTGACCGTTTGCGCCGTGGCGGCCGTGGCGACGGACAGGTCCACGGCGTCGGCTTCGATGACCGTGATGTCGCCGGCTCCGGTGGCGCCGCCGCTGGACAGATCGAGTGTGTCGCTGTCGGTGTTGAGCGTGGTGCCGATTCCAATACCGAGTCCGGCGCTGACGGTCAGTGCCGCAGCGGTCGCGGTCGCTCCGCCGACGACATTCCCGGCGGTGGCGGTCAATGTCAGGTTGTCGGTCGCATTTCCGATCGCGCTACCGACGGTCAGATGGCCGGTCAGTGCCGTCAGGTGCACCGTTTGGGCCGTTCCGGCTGTCGTGAGTGTGACTTGGTTGGTGTTCAGCGTGTTGGTGTCACTGAGGTGGATATCACCGGAAGCGTCGGCACCGGACGTCGTCAGCACGTAGCTGGTGGCGTTGGCGGTCACCGCGGTTCCGATTCCGATGCCGCCGTTGGCATTGAGCGTCAGCGTGGCCGCCGTCGCCGTCAGGCCGCCCACAATATCGCCCGCCGTCGCGGTCAGGGTCAGGTTGTCAGTGGTGTTGCCGATCGCCGAGTTGATCGTCAGGTCGCCTGTCGTCGCGGTCAGGCTGACCGTTTGAACCGACGCGACACTGGACAGCGTCGTGATTTGGCTCGTGTTGAGCGCGCCGGTGTCCACCAACGTGATGTCGCCCAATGCCCCGACGCCCAACGTGGTCAGGCTGTAGCTGGCTGCATTGGCGGAGAATGTTGTGCCGATCCCGATCCCACCACCGGCATTGATCACCAGTGCATTCGCAGTCACCGTCGCTCCGCCGTCGACGTCTCCCGCCAAGGCGATCAAGGTGACATTGTCATTGCCATCACCGGTCGCGCCTCCGATGGTCAAGTCTCCGGTCGTCGCGGTGACTTGGATCGACTGTGCCGTGGCGTCGGTTGCAGCGGTCAGACTTGCCCCATCGGCTTCGACCAGTGTGATGTCGCCGGCGTTGCCAGAGCCGCCGGTTGTCAGGTCCAATGAATCGACGTCCGTGTTGAACGTGGTTGCTGTCCCGATGCCACCCGAGGCGTCCAATCTCAATGCGGCGGCGGTCACGGTGCCCCCACCATTGATGTTGCCGCCGGTCGTGGTGATCTCGGCATTGCCGACTCCGGCATCAATCGCCGCACCGATCTTTACGTTGCCGGTGTGTTCGATTTTCATCAGACCACCGCCGGTGGTAATCGCGCCACCGGAATTATCAAAGTTGACTCCAGAGGCAGTGAACGTTCCTCCGCCGGTGGTCACGACATCCTTGACCAGTACATCGCCTTCGCCCGTTTTTTGATCGGTTTGAGTCCCGCTATTGTCATTGGCGACCAATTCGACGTTCAAGGTCCCCGTTGCCGTCGTGATCGTGCCCCGTAGATCGATGGTACCCGCGGCGATCAGTTTTAGAGTGACCGTTTGAGCGGTACTGAGGACGATATCTGCGTTCGCATTGAGCTGGATATTGCCATCGTCGCTGTTGTCACTGGTACTGCCGGAATCTGTGGTGATCGTGACGCTGGTGCCCGCATCAAGTGCGGCGTTGATGATGTCGTCACCGATGTTTGCATTGTTCCCGCTGGGCGTGAAGAGTCCGCCAGTGTTCGGGATGTTGTTTTGTGTCGAGCCGTCGGAGATCGTCACATCCAAGGGGTCCAACAACCATGATCCCGCAACACCCATTGCGGCACTGGCGTTGACCGAACTTGCGGTCACGTCGAGCGACACTTTTCCCGACGTTTCAATCAGGCCTCCGTCCCCGCCCAGCCTGCCCCCGCGTGCCGAGATGGTGCCATGCATCCGCGTGGTGTGGTCGGCCCAGACAACCACTTTGCCGCCACGTCCGTTGTCGAGCGAGTCGGCACGAACGATCGAGTCTTGAGAGACATAGGTGACGTAAGCGTTTTTCACTTCGCCCTTGCCCAAATAATCGCCTCCGATCAAGACCGTTCCGCCACCGGCTGACCCCGACGCATCGATGCGTGCTTGTTCCAGCAAGCCGACATCGAATCCCAACACATGAACGACACCGCCTTGATGTCCCGCTTGGTCGGACGAAACGTCGATCCGTCCGCGGACAATCGCAACGCCAGTTTCACCGCTATCGAGGGAGGCGAAGCCGGCGGAGGCATCGATGGAGCCGTCCATTTCGAGCGACGGACCGGAAAGTTCCACGGTGCCGCCGTGATTGACAATGCTGCCGGTGGTAGTGAGCGTCAGTTCCTCGGTCGCGACGAATTCAACTTCGGCATGATCGGTGTGAATCGCGGAGGACAGCTGCACGTTGCCCGCCGTCACGCGAACGTCACCGCCGCCCAGATTCGTTGCGCCGGAGAACACGATCAAATCGTTTTCGTCGCCCTGGAAAACAAAGCTTGCCCCGAATGAATCAGACAGTCCCTTGACGTCGACGTGATCGGCATCGGTTTCACCGTCCACGTCGGATACGATTCGCAAGGATTCATTCGGATCATCGAAGGACATCGTGAATGGCGATTGAGAATCGATGTTCGCGTCAAACGATTGCCAGACCTGCAATTGGCTGACTCCCGCGACGTCCGATTGATCCAACGTGACCCGATCGGCATCGTTGCCCAGCTGGACGGTCAAACGATCCACGCTCAGGTCGTGGCTCAAATCCTCGATGCCCTCGAACTGAAATGCTGAGCCGCCGGCGGCGGAACGGAGATCGGTATGCACGACACCGGGAGACTCAATGGCGTGGATCAGCGACTCGATGTGCGCGGCGGTGATGATCCGAACCGAATCCTGGCCTTGTCCGCCATCAAACCGAATCGTCTGTTCGGCCATCGTGCCGTCACCGAGATCGATGACGAGGGAATCATCGTCAGCGGAACCGTGGATGGTGATGGTGTCGACTTGATCGACCGAAACGCTGTTGACGCGTTCGCCGTTGACGCTGACGTGGACCTGATCCTGATCGACTTGCAAATGAAACGCATCGGCGTGGCCGTCGTTGGCGTCCGCGCCGGCGTCGACGACCAATTCGCTGGCCAAACCATCGCCGTTGAGCACACGGCGGGTTTCCAGTCGCGTTACGTTCAATTCCGCGAAAAGTTCCTCTCTCCGCCGATCGATTCGTCTTCGTCGCACCGGTGGGCGTCCACCGGTGAGCTTTCGAATCCAATTGGGGAGTTTCATGATGACGAGCTCGGAATCAACAAGGCGACCTGACGTTGGACCTATCTGCCGGGCAAGGAGTTCCCTGCATTCTTCCCGGCCGATGACCGCCTGCTGATCGGTCGGGACCCGGCGTGACCCCGACAGACCGGCAAATGGTACGAAACGAACAGCCGAAAGAAGCGTTCTCTTACCGACGATTGACGCAACCTTCAGATTTTAACACATCGCCCCTGGATCACCGTCAGAAACACTGACAGGTCCGCAACCGTCCCGGTGTAATTTCGGTACAAACGGATCAGATTCCCAGGCTTTGCGGAATCTCGATCGGCTTGAGTCACAATTCTGGGCAACTGATGCACTTGCTCTGGATGTAGCGGTCCTGCCTGTTTGATCGCGCAACGCCAGAAACTGCAGTCCGATGTCCGTCGGCGACGAAGCCATCTCTTGCTCCAGGTACTCTGTCCTCCATTCACAGCGGCCGCCCTCGGCGGCCTCGAGATCTGAGCGGCTGATTTAACACGCTGATTGAACACACGGTGCATCGAAACGATGCATCCACACGTTGCATCAACACGCTGGAAAGTGACTGGCCATGACCGACTCGGCAATCCGCCCGACGCGATCGCTCCGCATTCGACGTCGAAACACCCTTGATTCGTTGTGCCGCAGGGGCGTGGCCACATTGGCCTGTGCCACCTCGATGCTGACCGCCACCCATCTGGCCGCCGGGGGCGCCGACATCGACCGCGCCGTGCCGATCACCACCGTGCCGATCACCACCGATCCGACCGCCACCATCGTTCGACTCGCCCCCAGGATCTTGATCAGCAACCCAGCCGAAATCAACGCTTCGGCGAGCAAGACATGGAATCAGTCGCGGCGTCATTCGAATCCACCGACGCTCGTTTCCCAAGCGACCTTTTCCTCGCTCCATCAGGCCGGCCAAGCACCGGCGGCGCCGGAGCCGTCGACGCAACAACCATTCGAATCACTGCCCCGACCGTCCGCCGACAACACGGTCGAAGTGGAAGTGGAGGTGCCGGCATTGGTGCAGCCCGTGCCCGTGTCACAACCGCCGGGGCTGTTGCCGATCCGCCGTGAACCCGCCGCCGAGTCCAACGACGAGGGCTCCCGGACCTTCGATTCATTTGACGACCCACAGCCGGAGCTGATCGAGAGCGACGTGTTGGATCTGGGTGACAGGCAGTTCGGTCGCGATGTCATGCGGCACGAACGTGTCACAGCCACACCGCAATCCACGGGCGCGTGGCTGGACGTTCGCCCTCGAGGCCTGGGCGCGTCATCGCAGCTGGTTGCCGACGCGGATCTGCCCGGCGATACCAGTGGCCTGCCCCGGCACGATGCTGTTCCGCATCTGACCTCGTTGCATCGGTCTGACTTGACCATGCGAGACTTTTGGACGGGCGCGTCGTTTTGCCACCAGCCGCTGTATTTTGAAGACAACCGATTGGAACGCTACGGCGCGATCCGTGGTCCGCTGAAACGCGTGCCGGCGGTCCACTCAGGGATCCACTTCGCATGGAAAGCCGGTGTCTTGCCGTTGTCTGCGGCCATCGATCCGCCCTGCAGTTCCGTTCGCAGCGGCTACCACACGCCACCGTTGAAACGGTTGATCAGATAACCGTTTTGAAGGTGCGTGAGAGGACGCGGAGCACACGTTGGCTGAGCGGTTGCGATTGAACCGAAATCTTCGCCCGACCGCGAGCGCCGATCAATAGCGGCACATCGGTCGGATCGAGTTGAACGTGGGCCTTGTAAGACGTCGTTTCCGGTCGCAGCACGCCGGCCTGGTCGACACGGCTGGAGAGTTGTTGATCCACCGCCAATTCCGTTGGAACACTTTTCACACTCACTCGTGAAATCTCTGTCACCGTGCCTGCGATGACTTCACCGCCGGCGATGTCCAACAGCAGCTTCACCCGCTGATCCTTGCGGACAAATTGCAGGTCCGATTGGTCGATGTAAACCGCCGCTTCAAAAGCATCTTCCTGGCCGATCAGGCAATACAGCGTCTTTCGCTCCAGCGTCATCCCCAAATTGTTGGGGTCCATCGGCGTGCCGCTCCAACGGACCAGTTCCAGCTCACCGGGCGTCGGCGGCTGCACTGTCGGCGGAGCCAGCACCGTGCCTTCGACCGGAGCGGTCAACACCAACGCTTGTTCATCGTTGCGCAACTGAACCAATCTGCGTTGCAAGTCCGCCAGGATTTCTCGGGCGGCCGGCAATTGAGAGGCCAGCGTCTCGTCGTCGCCACGCAACGATTCCAAATGCTTGACCCGCAGTTCTTGGTGGCTCAGCTGACCGCGAACACTTTCCAGCTCGCGCTTGACATCGATGTTTTCCAAGTAGGCCAGCGGTTCTCCCGCAGCCACCTTGGTTCCGGCAGCAACCGATTTCGTCAGCCGGCCCGGCACCGAAACATAGACGCGGCGGGCATTCAACGGCTCGATCATCGTCGGCGCGACAATCCGGCAGGGAAGCGGCACCCACAGGCAGGCGGCGACCAGCAAGGTCACCACCCCAGCGGAAATCAACAACCGGCCGGGCTTCATTTTGCGACGTGTCGAAGGGTTGGTCATGATTCTCGCTACCGCGGTCAAGAGAGGCGAAAGAAGACCGACGAGCAAAACGACGGTCAAAATCTGGGCGATCAAAATCAATCCCGCCGGTTTGCAAATGCGGTACACCAGAAACAGGATCGAAACCATCACCACCATTCGGTAAAGCATCGACGCGAGGGCATAAAGGAACAACACTCCGCGTCGCCCCTGAACGGAGACCGGTTTCCCCGGATCAATGCCCAGAAACACACGCCAGGCGAGACGCTGCACCACGCGCCGTGAGTCCTGCCAGAGATTCGGCAAATCCAGGACGTCGGACAAGATGTAGTAGCCGTCGTACCGCAGCAGCGGGTTTCCGTTGAGTAGCACCGTTCCGATCGAACAGACAATCATCACGTTCAGGCAGAGGGTGTTGAACAATCCGGGTTGGCTGGACAACCATAGGATCGTGCAAATCGCTGCCAGAACCACCTCCACAACGATCCCCGCTGAACTGATCGCCACACGCTGCAATCGACTGGACAGCTTCCATGCGTCGGTCACATTGCAATACAAGCAGGGCGTGAACACCAACAACATGACACCCAGCTCATGACAGCGGGCGGCGTAGTGTTTGCACGTCAACGCGTGACCGATTTCATGAAGCAACTTGATCAACGCCATCGCTACGGCCAACGCCAATAAATTGCGCGGGCTCAATAACGCATTCATCTCCGGCAATCGCCGTGTCAGTGAAGCCTCTTGCGTCACCAGTAACGCAACCGCCGTGACAACCAATAAACCACACGCCGCACCACACCAGGGCGAGAACACCCAACGCAGTTTCGGATACAGCCAGTTCAGTAAACGTTCGGGATCAAATCCGCGAAATCGGATCGCCAGCGGATTGGAGAATGCGTTCATCCACGAGGCGCGTCGCTGCTGGTCATGACGCGTCCGCAACGGTTCGCCTTGTCCCGGTGTATCGGAAAGGACCAGGCCGCTGCGATGCAAATGGGCCACAAACCAGTGCAGCCGTTGGTTGGTCATCCGGCGCGGGGCGAAACGTTGTTCAAACCGTTGCTTGATCTGCTCCAGACTCGAGCGACCATCGAGCCACCCCAGGATCGCGAACTCCTCCTCACGAAACTGATAGTATCGCAGCGCAAGCGGGTCTTTGATCACCCACACGGACTGTCCGCGACGACGCTGCGGGTAGACTTCCAGGTCCGGACGTTTGCGAAGCTTTAGACGCCCCGCTCCCGCCGATGATTCACTGTCGGTCGACACTTCGCTTGTCTCCCTGGTGCTCTGTTCCGATTTGAATGAAGGGTTGCGTTTGTCGAGCGGAAAAGGGGTCAGGTACCAAAAACCCAATGGCCCGACGGGTGCTTCGCATTTTTGTTACCTGACCCCTTTTCCGCGGCACCCCAGGGTCAATCCGTGATGATCGACATTCGAGCGCGATGGCCGGGTTGCAATCGTCCGTCGTGGTTGTCGACCTCGGCCCAGATACGAACTTGGCCGTTGACCGGGTCGATCTCGCGACTGACGAACACGATCGTTCCCGAATAGGACTGCGCGGTATCGTGTTCGTCGTGCGGCACGACCCAAACCGGCATTCCCTTCAACGCTTCGGTGACCTGGCTCGCTTGGACAAATCCTTCTGCACGCAACCGTTTGATGCTGACGATCCGAAAGATCTTTTCGCCGGGCGTTACCCACTCTCCCACGTGACGCAACACTTCGACCACCTCTCCGCTCTGCGGCGCCAAAATGCGCCGCACCTCGATGTTTCGTTCAGCCATGGCGAGCGCGTTGGCCATCAAGTCTCTTTTCGTCTTGGCATTTTGGAGTTCGCTGCGCGCTTTTTCAATCTCAATTTCCGCCTGTTCCGCATCCAGTCGCGCCTTTTCCAGTTCCGACTGAGAAACACTTCGCGGCTGTGCGGCGTCGGCTCGCACCAGTCGATCGAAATGGGCCTGTGAATAGACCCGTGTCTTCATGGCCGATCGGACCGCGACATCGTTTTCAGCGTCGCGCATCGCGATGTCCAATTCAAACGTCGCACGCTTGTAGTCCAACTGGGCTTCGGTGTCGTCGATTTGTGCGAGCAGATCTCCCTTCTCGACCAGCTTGCCTTCCGATGCATGGACCTGGACCAGCGAGCCGACCGCCCGAGCGGGCACGTCGACTTGATCGATCAATCGAATCAGCACCGAATCCACCCCGATCGTTTCGGCCGAGGCAACGACGGAAGTTGATGCGAGCATGATCGTCCACAAGGCCAGGTGAAACATGCCGATCGCTTTCCCGTTCTTCATCCGTCTATCCCGTTCGTGATTCAACAGGTTCAAAATAAAATCCATCCTCGGACCGTTTCAAACAGGTCGTGTAGCCAGACGAAGCCCAACGATCGACGGCCGCAATCGAATTTCGCCTTGATCGTCGTTCCCGGTCGCAGCAACTCCACCGCTTCGCTCGGCACTGAAACCAGTACCCGAGTCGAAGCCTGTTGTTGGTCCAGCACTTCGGTGCGTCCGGCGATCTGCTTCAAGCTGCCACGATACGTCGGTGAGCTGCCGGTCGCCAGTGTGAACGAAACGTCCAGGGGGGCGTCCTCGATTCGCTGGGCCGAGATCACGTGGCCGGCGCTGCGATCGGGGACCAACAATTCCAGCACCCAGGGGCCGGACAGGTCCGCGACGCTGACCAACAGTTGCCCCCGTTGGACGGGGCGATCGGCCAACAAGTCTTCGGGATCCCAGGTCAGAATTCGCCCGCCGATCGGACTGCGTACTTCCAAGCTGTCGCGCTGTTTGCGGACCAACGCGATCTGGGTCTGCAAACTCGCCAGTTGCTGTTTCAATTCTTGTTCTTCGGCAGCCAACTGACCTGGAATTCGCGCGGACGTCTCGTTAAACCCGGTTTGAACACGCGCCGATGCGATCGCCAACAATCGTTTCTCCGTCGTCTGATACTCGCCCTGCAACCGTTCCAGTTCAAGTTCCAAATCTCGGCTGCGGAGCACCACCAGGATCTGGTCGGCGGTGACCGATTCATCGTGCCCGCGACGCACCTCGACCACTTCACCATCCACGGGCGCATAGATATTGCGTCGGATCAGCGGTTGCACTTCCCCTTCGGCTGCCACGTAATGGGTCGCCGGAATCACCCGCAGCGCCAAGATCGTTAGCACCACGGCCACCGTGGCGATCACCAGTTTTCGTCGTTGCAGTCCGCCATAACGGATCGTCCGGCGTAGCCAACGAGCCAACGACAGCATAGGCAGCGATTGGTAGTCGATCGCGTTGCGCAGCGCAGAACTGCAGAGGTTGGCGATGCGAACGATCCGCTCTTCCGCATCCGGGTTGATCGAAGCGTCGAACGTTTCCAACACCAACATGCCGACCAGTGATTCCGTCGCATTGCCCGCCGCATTGCCCGCCGCATCGCCCGCTACGTTGCCCGAGACGTCGCTCGCCGCCAACAGCGGCACCACGTCGATGGATTGCGAGTGGGAGTCATCAGCAAACGCACACAGGGGGCGTTCCAATTGAGGCGGGAACTGATCGGTCGTCCCCCGGTAACGCAACCACTGTCGCGACGGCTCGACCGCTTTGGCCAGTTCTTCCATCGAACGCACCAGGTCCGAGCGGCGATCGAGCGTGTCGACGCCGCTGGTCGCCATCGCGGTCAAGCGACCACGCAGGGGAACCAGCAAACTGACCCGGTCACAGCCGATGAACCAGCGCCCGTCGTTGACCAGTTGATACGCCGTGTCGCGCAAGTCCAAACTCGCATGGGCACGCTGGCACAACGCTTCATATTGACGCCAGCGATCGACCGCCGATTGAAGATCTTTCAGCCGCTGTCGCCGCAAGAAGTCGCCCGCCAAATCGGCGACGATTGCCAGCAGACGTTCACTTCCCGTTCGCGCCGCGGGGCTGACCGAGTTGGATTGAATGACTTCAAGGACGCCGATCACGTCCCGGTCAATCCGCAGCGGCGAACCGGTCCAAAAGTACGTTTCGTGGACGCCGCCGCGCCGTGACGGAGTTCTCTGGGGCCGGTCGCCCGGTTCGGTGGTGTGGGGCAATGCGGCCGACTGCTGACGACTGCTGTCGAGCACCGAACGCAACAATCGTGTGTGGTGTTCACCAGCGATCAAAGCGGCTTCCGGCAAGTCCGAGTCGACCTTTACCTGGCACAGCGACTGAAACCCTGCGGCGTCGTCGACCATCCAAACACTGCCGCCGGCGGCACCGAGCAGTTCAACGGTTCGCTCAAGTGCTTCGCTGGCGAACGCGTGAAGTGAATCGGAAGCCTGGGAAAGCTCGGAAATCTCGGCAACAAACTGCTCGATCTCGCCCCACTCTTCGCCGCATTGTTCCGGGGAGGACGTCACACTGTCTGCCAATTGAAATCGACCTTTACGATAAAATAGGGGGTCTAGGTCGCCTGTTGCGAATGTATCAAAAAGAGCGTCTTTGCCGAAAACAGAATCTATTTCGGCCGTCTTGATGCCGATCTACGACACGGGGCTACCATCGTACCACGGAACGATTCGCAAACGCTACGGAAACAATTAGACCTCCGATGACGTGTAGGAGCATCACGAACTACAGCCTTTGCGCGATCTCCCTGCTGGCAATTGTCGGTTGCGCGACCCGTGTTTCGGTGCCGTCTGCGGCGGTGTCGAGCATTTTGGCGGAGGTCACGATCGCGCAGCCGAATCTGAACGACGTGGTCCAGAGCGATGCCCCGCTCGGTGCCAACACGCCGTTCTCCATTGGTGAGGGTGCGTCGCCCGGGACCGCGGCACCCCAGCCCTGGGATCTGACGATCGATCAGGCGGTTCAGATCGCATTGGCCAACTCCACAGTGCTGCGTGACCTGGGTGCCCGTGTGGTTCAAACGCCGGGATTAACGCCGACCATTTATGGACCGGCAATTCAGGCAACCGATCCGACCAGCGGTGTGGAAGCGGCGCTCAGCGAATTTGATGCCCAGGTCAACGGCGACCTGTTTCACGAAGACAACGACCGGGTGCTCAACAACGAGTTTGCCGGCGGCGGCGAAAATTTCTACCAACAGCAACTCACGCGGCTGGAATCGAGCCTGAGTAAACAGACGGCCTCGGGAGCCTTGTTTACCCTGCGACACAATTTTGACGCGGACTTGAACAATTCCGATCGCAATCTGCTCGATGGCACGGCGTGGAATTGGAATTTTGAAGGCGAGGTCCGACATCCGTTGCTGCAAGGGCGGGGCGTCAACTTCAATCGAATCGCCGGCCCCAATGCCACACCAGGTGTCTACAACGGCGTCGTTATCGCCCGACTGAGTGCCGACGTGACGGTGGCCCAGCTTGAGATCGCGCTGCGAGACTACTTGAGCGACGTCGAAAACGCCTACTGGGATCTACACTTCGCGTACGCCGATTTGGAAGTCAAGCAACAGGCTCGTGACCGCAGTCTCAATACCTACCTGTTACTCAAGGCACGGCAGGGGCTTCCCGGGGCCGAAGACGACAAACTGGCGCAGGCCAAAGAGCAATACTTCCGGTTCGAGCAAGACGTTCAAAATTCGCTGGCCGGTCGTCTGGTCGTCGGCACCCGAACGTTCAACGGCAGTGGCGGCGGGACCTTTCAAGGGACCGGTGGCGTCTATGTCAACGAACGACGATTGCGGTTGATCATGGGATTGCCGATCAACGATGGTCGACTGATTCATCCTTCCAGCCCGCCGACTGACGCGCCGGTTACCTACCATTGGAACGACATCGTTTCCAACGCCTTAGCACGCCGCACCGAGCTGCGCCGCCAGCGGCTGAACGTCGATCGACGACGCTACGAATTGACCGCCAGCCGAAATTTCTTGCTGCCACGTCTCGATGCCGTCGGTCGTTACCGGTATCGCGCCCTGGGCGAAAGCCTGTTCGATCACAATATCTCTCCGGCCGGTACCGCGACCGGCACGGGGACGCACGAATGGTTGATGGGGCTCAGTCTTTCTTATCCGGTCGGATTCCGGCAAGCCCACTCGGCGGTCCGCAACGCCCAATTGCGGTTGGCCCGTGAACGCGCCCTGCTGAGTGAACTGGAGCGTCAGGTCGTGTATGGATTGAGCAACGCGATGGCCGAAAGTGATCGCGCCTACGAAATCTTACGAACGGCGTTGAATCGCGAGAACGCGGCGAAAGAACAATACGAGATCTTGGCCGGGGAAGCCCAGGCGCCGGTGCGTCAATTCGATTTCAATGCCTTGTTGGACTCCGAACAGCGTTACGCCGAGGCGGCCAGCGACGCCAATCGTGCCCGCGTCCAGTACGCCTTGGCGACGAAAAACCTGAACTTCGAAATGGGAACGCTGCTGGAGTACTTCAACATTCACTTGACGGAAACGCAGTCGGCCGCGGCGCGGATGACATCGCCCCTACCCGGCCGACAAATCGTTCGCTCGGTCGTCGATTTCGCCACCTCCCCGTGGAGCGACGACAACGACAACGCCCCCCTCGCCGGCAATCCGCCATCGACCGTGGCCGCCGAACCCGAAGAATCGGTGTTCGGTGAAAGCACGATCAACGCGATCATCGAACGAGAGCTTGCCTTCGAAGCATCTCGGGGGCAGACCGTCGACATCGACGCACCGATCGAGTCACCTTCGGATGTCGCGTTCTGACTCGTTGGGGCCCGTCGGCTCACGCCCAATACGGCTGATCATCCATTGACATCAGCCGGTTCGCGCCAGCGCCAGCGGCCTCCTCATTGAGGTCGACTCAGCGGGATGGCCGTAAAGCGGACGAAGACCTGTCGTCTACCGCAACGTATTCACCGGGCAGAACGTTGTGAATTTTCTGAAAGTTCCACAACGATAAAATTGAGTTGCGACAGAATGCTGGTACGTTAGACACCTGCCTAGGTGGAAATCAAATCTCTCACCGACTTGAGACGCACCATTTTTTATTGCCCGGCTTTTCCTGGGCCGTTTGACCATGCTGAAAACACAATTCGACCGCTTCGTTGCGGAAGGCTTCGACGAACTGGGCGCCATCATCATGGTGATCGACGGCTTTCCGCAGGACGAGCGATTTGAGCCGACCATCGAACTGCTCGAGTCCCTCGGCTATCAACGCAGAGGGGCCCCCGATGTTGACGAGGGGGAGTACAGCGTGAGTACGCCTGGCGGTCAGGCAACCGAGGCGGCTCGGCGCGTTTTCTTTGTCAAGTTCATCCTCGGCAAGCATCTGATTCAGTACCAGCCGTGCAACCGATTCCTTCTCCGGGGCAAATCCTGCAAGCCCCACCGTCCCGAGTCCGATTTGCGGTTTGCCGATTGGTATCCTGTGAAGGGGAGCCCCGTGAAGGAACGTGTCGGTGCAATTGAGGATCAGTTGGCCGATGACTTTCCCAACGCCGCGATGGCGGGGCAGTTTCTGTATGACCACGGATTCAAACGATCCAATACGTACAAGAAACTTGACAAGAACACGTACTTCGTCGCGGCCCGGCACGGCGACGGACAGCCATCGGGAATCGTCTTCCGCGGTGAGGACGAAACGTACTTCTTCGACTACTACGCCGATACCCGGTATACCATGGGCAGCAGCGGCCTGGTGAAGGACGAACTGCCAACCGAACGACAGCAAAATGTTGCGGCGTCCATCGCGACAATGAACTTTCCTAAACTGATCGAATGACCTTTTTTACCAATCATCAACGAGCTGCCATGACTATCAATCGACACGCGCTGCTTGCGTTGATCCTGTTGGCCGCATGGTGTTGCGTTCCCTCGGCTGGCTCGGCCGAGGAACCCAAGCGAGAAACGGCAACGTTCGGCGGTGGCTGTTATTGGTGCGTGGAAGCCGTGTTTCAAAGGATTGAAGGCGTCAGCAATGTCCGGCCCGGATTCATGGGCGGACGAATTGAGAATCCGACGTATCGCCAAGTGCTGACGGGACGGACCGGTCACGTCGAAGTGATCCAATTGGAATACAACCCCGATGTGGTCACCTTTGAGACGTTGTTGCAGGTGTTTTGGCGCACGCACGACCCGACCACCAAGAACCGTCAAGGTCCAGACGTCGGACCGCAGTACCGCAGTGTGGTGTTCACCCACACGGACCAGCAGCGAGACGTCGCCCAACAGTACAAGCGACTGTTGAATCGGCAAAAGGCATTCCAGTCGCCGATCGTGACGTCCATTGAACGGGCCAGCACGTTTTATCCCGCAGACGCGGATCACCAGGACTACTTCAACCGAAACCCAGACAAGCAGTATTGCCAAGCGTACATCGTTCCGAAACTGAAGAAGTTAGAGGAACTCTTTCCTGATCAACTGAAAGCCGATCCGGCAAACAGCACAGACGCTCGGTGACAGGCCGGATGCCTATCCCACTGGTAGCATTCGACACTTCTTTCCCATTCGACCCTTAGCTCCAGACAAAACTCTGGAGCACCAACAGCACGGTCAGCAAAAGCGCGATGATCCAGCCGAGCACGGTGAACGTGGTCAGCAGCCGTTGCTTCCGACGGGACTCGGGCGTCCACTCGACCTTGGATTGCTCGTCGATCAGTTTGTCTTTCAACACGCCTTTGACGAACGCGGCTTGTCCCGTGGTCGCTCCGCTGGCGGCAAAGTAGCAACCGCTGAAAAAGAAGGAATCGTCTTTCTCGCCGCCGGCACTCTTCTCGCTCGATTCACATCCGAACGCTTGTCCCAGCACCATCCGCAGTCGCGGTTTTAACTCGTGTCGAATCTTGCACGTCAGCGCGTACAGCTTGCGGTTGCCACGTTGCTGGGCCAGTCCGTCCTCGCGGCTGAACAGCCGGTACACCCAGTCTTCGAATGCATCGCACAAGCGATCGCTATGGGTGTTCAATTCGTCGGGCGTGGGCCGGCTGCGGAGATCAAAACGGCCACCCAGTCGTCGCGACAACAATCCCGATTGCAAGCGACGAACCAGCTCGATGAATCCCTTGTCTTGTTCCAGACCGACGATCACAGCGGTGACCGGCGACCGCACGCCCATCGTTTGTTGGATCGTTTCGATGTCGCTGCGGGCCGATTGGGCGATGGCCGAAAGTTGTAACGGACCGACGCGAGAAAGTTCAAACGGGATCAGGGTCACAGCACCGTTGATGCCACACATCGGACGTCGAGCACGCTTGAGCAATTTGCAGACATAACGCAAGCGAGGGATTTGGTCCGACGTGTCCAGCGACGCCGGCAAGGCGACCTTTTTGTTGCCGCTGCTGCGCGGCATGGCCAACGGAGCCCCGGACGATGTCGTCGTGGTGACGTGGGGCGGCGACGGCGTCTCGGCAGCAACCGCTGCGCGAGGTGCAGCGGCAACCGCCGGCGATGGCGAAGCCGTCGCGGACGCGGCAGCCGGCGTGGGGGTTGCGCTGGGTTGGCTGGGCGGGTATTGGTCGAACGAGATCGTCCCTTCGTACCGCGGTGCCGGTCGCAGCGCGTCACCCATCGCCGCGGCGGGTGCGGGGGGACGCGGCACTTGCGGTTGGGGCACGTGCGGTTGAGGCAACTGAGGCTGAGGCGTTTGAGGGCGGGGCGGTGTCGGGAGGTCAAACGCGGATCCACGCGGCGGCAGTGACGCTGATTCTCGGCCCGCCCCGGCCAGCGGTGACGAGTCCATCGCTTGGTTGCCGATCGTGCCCAGGTAGGTCTGCGGTTGTGCCGGCTGCCGATCAGGCGGTGTCGATTGCGGAGCCGGACGCATCGCCGATTCCTTCTGCAGCTTCGGCGGTTGCGATTTGGCGGCGGCCGGTGCGGGAGGTTTGCCGGGGGCGGCACGCTGTATTTTCTGGATGCCGATCGGGCTGGGTGACGCATCCGGCGCGGCGTTCGGCGCGGCCGAGGCGGCGGCCCCGCCGTCACTGCGGCGCGCGATCCGCCGCGATGCGACGTTCATCGACGACGGCGCCCAACGCCCCATCAACGCGCTCAGTGAGCTGGCGCCGGGGCAAAACAGGTAGATCGCATCAGTGCTCATGTACCACTGCAAGGCGTGGCTGACGCCAGCCGCTTCCGGCACGCCGTGCACCGGCAGCTTGGTCTCCAACGCTTCCATCAAACCCTGTTCGGCTTGGTCGTCGGACGATCCCAGGATCAAAAAGATCGGATAGTCCGATGGAGAGACGCCCTTTGCCTCGAGCGCTGCAATCCCGGCCTCCCAGGCACGGTCGATATCGGGAAATTCACCCTCGATCACCTGGTTCCAACGCCGCATGCCCCAGTACAGCACGACCGGAATCAGAATCACCAGCGCGAATTCGATCACGATGTGGGTCATCGAGACCGCGTGAATCAAGCGGACGCTTTGCGAACCGAACAAGCGGAAGATCCAAACGATGATCAACAGGATCACGAGCGCCAATGCCGTCACGGCGGCCGATTTTCCGGCCAGCGTCGTGGGCAAAAAACGACGATGCAGCGGAAGCTTTTTTTCGGGCGGCGGTTCGTTGGACATGGTCACTATCGTTAGCGGTTACCGTGACGTCTGTCATCAGGTTCGGAAGAAGGAAAGGGCGAGCAATCCGGCGAGAATGGTTGCCAACAGCCAAGGCCAAACGAGCCGGGCGCGCGTCCAGTGCGGAACCGCCGGGACCAGGTTCCGTTCGCATTCCTGTCCCGCGGTCGCGTCGTTCCAGCGCTGTCGCGCCTGGCCGACGGCGTTTCCATATTCGGCCGCCCAGGACGGCAGATCGACCGCCAAACCATGTTTGTCGATCAGCATCCGATTCAATTTGGGGTCTCGATACAGACCGCGGAATCCCAGCATCACGCAGACATAAATCAGCTGCAACGCGTCATCGGAGCCGGCATTGAGCGCCGTCGTCGCGTTGACGTAGTACAAATCATTGCAGCGCCGGGTATTGAACAAACTCCATTCCAGCACGTTGTCACGCCACCAGTTTTGCCCCGACCAAATGTGGGCATCGACCAGCATCTCATCGATCCACGTCACCAAGGCGTACTTGGCCAGATCCCAGTCATCGGTGTAGCCGGAAAGTCGACTGTCGGCCTGTTGCAGCAGCCCCTCTAACGTCCGTTTCTCTTCCGCCGGAGCGATCTCCACGCCTCCATCGATCCGCTCCATCAAAGAAAACGCGTGAATCAGGATCGGATCGACGGCGTCGGCAAATCTTGGCGTCATGACTTACGTGCGGATGGCGAAAAGGGCGAATCGAAGTCGGGCGCGATTGCCGTCGGGGGTCACGACATCCAAGTGTCGCGCACCGGTCAGTTCGTCATAGTTCCGCACCCGCATCGCAACCGACTGGGTGCGCCGAATCTCAGGCCAGGCCGGCGATTCGTACTCGTCTTGAGAAACCTTGTAATACGTCCAGTACTGTCGCGAGGGCAGATCCGGAATCGTGGTCGAGACGATCTCGCGGCCCAGCCCGTTCTGGCGGACGTGAAAGAAATCTTCGACCTGATCGGCGCTGGCGAACACCCAATACCATTCCGGGGAACGCTCCAACAATTCGCGCAAGTTCGACTCGCTCGCACCACCGCGTTCGACGCCCAGGTACCATTCCCAATCGGGGTCGAACCATTCCGGGCCCAACCGAGCCTGCATCGTCGATCCGTAGCCCTCGAAGTTGGCCCGCAGGTATTCGTCGAACTGCGTGGCGTACAAAATGCCCAGGATCTTTTCGCGGATGTCGGCAAAGATGAATCCCAAGTTGTCGTGATCGTACGGCTCCACCTCGATGGCGCGTCGTTCGGGGCCGAAGATCGACAACCGACCCAAGATCCGGGCCAATTCCATGTAGGCGTCGAACGGGTGCACGCCCAAGGCCGGGCCCATCACGTCCAACGTGCTGTACGCTTCGTTCAAACGGTCCAGCATCGACACGCGACCCGAATCGGCCGGTTCCAGACTGTGGCGGCCGACACTCAACTGCCGGACCGGTTCGCTGAGCGTGTCCATGTTGCCGCTCAACACGTCGCGGATCCCCTGCACATAATGGCGCCGCAGGTAGGGCCAGGAATGGGTCGCCAGGATCGGCGGGATGTAGTTTTCATCGATCACCGGTTGGACCTCGCGCTCGCTGGCGCTGCGGACCCGCGCGATCGGCAGCACTTCGTAGCCGGCGGTGTCGCTGCCGACGATCAGCCGCAAATTCAGCCGGCGAAATTCGATCGGTTGGCCGCTGTCCTGGCCGTTCTCGTCCGGAACGTTGGATTGAATGCGGGTGAAACGCGCGAATCCGTTGGTGGAATCTCCGCTGACGTTCTCGCCGCCCAGGTTCAACTTCGGGACGCCGATGTAAATCATCAACGACGTCTCGGACTCGGTCGCCGATTGGGCGTCGAACGCCGCCTTCAAATCCACCTCCAGTTCCTGGCCGCTGTCCAATCGGATCAACGTGCCGTCACGCAAGCGGGCGTCAAGCTCTTCGACGCGAAAATGGCCGCTGGCCAAGGCGTCTTTGCTGTACTGAAACGCGTGCAGACCATAACCATAGGGATGATCCCAGCTTTCGGACGTGTGCGACAGCTCCAACCAGTGTCGATCGGCTGCCTGTAGATGGTGGGGCCGCACAAACAGCCCTTGATACCAGTGCACGCGTGGATTCTTCATACGTCGGTAACGCCTCTGTTATTCATCAAGTCGACCCATCTTGTGAGACTCCGGCCCATTATGCGCCATCCGCTGTTGGATCTCCTACAGCAGTCGTCGCAACGTCATTCCGCCAACAACACCTGGCAAACCGGACCCGGCGTTCAACGTTTCTGCCGTGAAACTGCTGATCCTCCCTTCACGGACGTGATTGCGTGTTCCCGACCGGCCCGTCATCGGCATCCTCGTTGCCCAACATCCGTTCCCACAGCCCAATCGGGCAGGAAATCAAGCGGCCGTTCGGTAATAACCGACAAATCTTACCCAATTCTCATGACCGTAAAGTTCCGAACGTCCGATAAATCGACAGAGACCAACCAACATCGACCGTCCTGGCAGCGGGTTCGCACCACGTCGCCCGCCGGTCAGGCTGAGGTTTAGACCCACGATTCCTCCAGAGACACTCACCATTTCAGTGACGAATCCTCTGCACGTCCCGCTACGACTGCTGATCTGGCTGCTGCTCGGCTGCACCCTGGGGGCAGTCCACTCCGCGGATGCCCAGAACCCGTCACTCGCGGCCGGTCAGACCTCGACGCCGCTGTCGTCCGCCGAACCGTCTTCAACCCAGCGGTCGTCCACCGATCCCGACGCCCCGTTTTCGTGGACCATCGACGAGCCGCAGCCGATCGTAGGGCTGTTGCTGCCCGAGCGGTTGTCGGTTCCCGTCACGGTGGGCACGATGCCGGCGACGCTCAACAGCACGCCGCATGCGCTCGGTCACTCGCATGCGCTCGGTCAATCGCCTTCGCTCGGCCAATCGCCCTCGGCGACGACGCGACCGCCGCACGTTCGGATTGCCTCGTCCGATCCGCTGGAAAACCTGCCGACGACCGACGGCCAGCCCGCCGTCGTGCTGGCCCAATCGGACTCGGCGCTGCCGCCGCCCGATCACGGCGCAATGGCAGCCGATGCCCCTCAACGCTCACCAAGTACCGCAGGCAAAACGGTTTCACAGCGGTTCGTCACGCCCGATGCGGCGCGGCCCAGGATCTTGTTTCAGCCAGCCGTTCCCAGTTGGGACCCTGCCGCGGGCACGATTTTGAAGCCGACCGTTCATCTGGCCGATGATCCCGCCGCTGAGATTCTGCCGACGCCCAACGCCATCGCGACGGAGCTGATTCCGTCGACGCTGCCAGTCGAAGGCGACCGCGTTCCGATCGCCGAAAACTTCCAACCCGATCCTGTCTGGGTCCCTTCCGCGGCCAGTGATCGGTTCGAAACGTTTCGCAATCGACGGCGAAAACCCTTGGCAGCACTGTTTGAACGCACCGCCAGGGCGATGCGCAGCCAAGCCGGACGCGATGTCGGTGTGGGTGTCGAGCGGTTGCCGTTCGCCCTGTTCGAAATCGATGCCTCACAACCGTCCAATAATTTTCGTCTGCGGTTTGAGTCGGCGCGCGACTGGGAATTCGCCGATCGCGTGGAATACTTTTGGTCCCGAATCGGCAAGAAGGGGCCTGAGTTTACCAACCCACTGACGTTCGAACCCTCGGTCGACTACCAGGACATTCGGCTGTCGTTCGAAGTCGGCGGCAGCAGGTTCTCCGCCACCACTGAACTGCCGTTGCGGTTCATCGATCCCACCATCCTGAGTAATACAGGTGGAATGGGGGATATGGCAATCACGACCAAAACGGTGCTCCTCGATGGCGACTCACTGCAGCTGACGCAGGTGTTGCGGAACCAGCTGGCGACGGGGTCGGCCAAACGTGGGCTCGGCAACGGACACGTCTCGATGGAGCCGGGGTTTGTCGCAAGTTATAAGTGGAGCGATCGCACGCTGATTCATAATGAACTGAAATTATGGTTTCCGATCGGCGGCGAACCGGGGTTTTCGGGTCCGGTATTAAGATACGGCATGGGTTTTGCAAACGTCCTCTATGACAGTGACACGTTTGCAATTCTTCCCACGTTTGAGCTGGTTGGTTGGTCCATTTTGACGGGACAGAAATCCGTCGGCTTGCCCAATCCTCAAAGCATCGACGGCGAAAATATCATTAATCTTTATCCCGGTTTGCGGATCGTTCGTGACAACGGACGACTGTTTGAACTGGGGATCAACGGCGGGGTCAGCGTGACCGAGCGACATTGGTATCGCAGCGTGTTGCGACTGGATCTGCGCTGGACGTTCTAACGCTCCGTCAACTTTTCAACCTGGAGTGCCACAGAATAGGGGTCAGGTTGCAAAACGGCGAAGTACCCTTGGGGCCGTTTTGCGTTCACAAATTGCATTCTCCTTGGGACGATCGTCCAGGTGCGACTCAAGCCGGTGGCACCTGTTCGCCGAAACTAGAGCTTCGCATGCTGTCGCTGCCATCGCGATAGAATCGTGTTGAGACGATTTTTTTCCCCACGTTACACATTGGCGACTGTAGGAATTGTATCTTGAGTGGTATCACCGGAGTTTTCCTTCCATCCAACCGAGATGGGGTAAATCGTGACTGCCAATCTTTCTGGTCAACGACCGCATCGTTATCGATGTCCTACGGTTCCCAAGTCCGACGCTCGACGTATCAAGCGTTTGAGACACTCTAGCGGCGTGGCGGCGTCGTTTCGCACCGACCTCGGTGCCATCGTACCTTCATCCAAGTCGCTCTCCGGGAAGTTGTAAGCCAGATGGATCTAACGGATCTCGAAACACTACTTGCGCCGATCTCCGACGACGAACCCTGTGGTCCGGACTTGGAATACGATGCCGAGTTCGGCGAGATGGAGCGAGCGGCGCAGAGCACGGCCGAACAACAGTACGGCGATACCGTCGTCGCCGCCGAGCCGCCCGATTGGAAGGACGTCAAGAAACGGGCCGAAGCCCTGTTGTCCCGCACCAAGGACATGCGAGTCGTCGCCATGTTGGCGCGTGCGACGCTCAACCAAGACGGCGTGATCGGTTTCTCTCACGCATTGCATCTGCTACGCAGCTATCTCGAAACGTTTTGGGAGACCGTGCATCCCGAGTTGGACCGCGAAGACAATGACGATCCGACCTACCGCACGAACACATTGATCACGTTCTGTGACGAACAGGGGATCATGAAAGATTTGCGCGACGCCCCGTTGGTCGCATCGCGCACGGTCGGACGTTTTTCGCTTCGCGACGTCGAACATGCCCGCGAGGCTGCCGAGAATCCCAGCACCGACGAAGAATCCGGTTCCAGCGGTCCCACGCTCGGCGTGATCGACGCGGCGTTCAGTGATGTGAGCGTGGAATCGATTCAGGCGACCGAAGAAGCACTGCGTCTTGCGGCCGAACACCTCGATGCGATCGAAAAGTTTGTCACCCAGCAGGTCGGTGTCAATTTTGCCGTCAGCCTCGCTCCGCCGCGCATGCTGCTTGAGGAGATGGACAAGTTTGTCGTTTCGCAACTCGAGCGACGCGGTGTCTTTGCCAGCGAACCCGAATCCGAAACCGAAAGCGAGGGCAAATGGGGCTGGGATGACAGTGCTGAAACGCCTGGCTCAGGCGAGCAAGTCGCGGATTCCGCGTCAGTCGCGGCACCGGGGTATCGCGTCAACGGCAAGATCGCGTCACGAAAAGATGCGATCAAAGCGTTGGATGATGTTTGCGATTTCTATGAAGAAAACGAACCGTCCAGCCCGCTTCCCCTGCTGATTCGACGCGCCCAACGTCTCGCATCGAAAAGTTTTCTGGACATTCTGCGTGACTTGGCCCCCGATGCCGTCTCGCAGGCCGAAGCGCTCGGCGGAAGCAAATCGGATCTTTCACATTCCAGCAGCGAGCCGGTCAGCGATTCAGGCGAAGCGACCCAAGACGAATCATCAAGTTGGTGACCCCACAATTTCAATAGCGGCGGCACGTGACCGCCCGAATTTTTACGCAGGAGTAACAGATGGCTAAAGCTAGCGCTCAGAAATTTATCGCGAGGAATCGAGCTCCTCGTGTGCAGATCGAATACGACGTGGAAGTCTACGGTGCCGAAAAGAAGGTTCAGCTTCCCTTCGTGATGGGCGTGCTGGCTGACCTGTCGGGCAAGCCGGAAGAACCGCTCGCGCCGGTCGCGGACCGAAAGGCGCTTGAGATCGACGTGGATAACTTCGATGAACGAATGAAATCCATGAAGCCTCGCGTCGCGTTCCAGGTGCCCAATACGTTGACCGGCGAAGGCAACATGGCCGTCGACTTGACGTTCGAGAGCATGGATGATTTTTCGCCCGCGGCAATCGCCCGCAAAGTCGATTCGCTCAGCAAACTGTTGCAAGCCCGTGAGCAACTCTCCAATCTGCTGACCTACATGGACGGCAAAGACGGCGCCGAAGCCTTGCTCGCCAAAGCCCTGAAAGACCCCGCACTGCTGCAATCCCTTTCCGCCGCTCCGAAAGCGGACGGCGACGCAGAAACACCCGCCAACGAGGAGTAATCCATAATGAGTACTGACGAAGCCGCATCCGCAGGACAGGCCGAGGGCGCAACCCTCGAAGCGAGTGAGTTCTCTTCGCTGTTGCAGAAGGAATTCCGCCCCAAGTCCGACCAAGCCAAAGAGGCGGTCGAAACCGCCGTCAAAACGCTGGCCGAACACGCGCTCTCGCAAACCGCACTCATCTCCGATGACGTGCTGGCATCGGTCGAAGCGATCATCGCCCAGATCGACTCCAAGCTCAGCGAACAGATCAATCTGATTCTCCACAACGCGGACTTCCAAAAATTGGAAGGTGCGTGGCGCGGATTGCATCACTTGGTCAACAACACCGAGACCGACGAGATGCTCAAGATTCGAGTGATGAACATCTCGAAGAAAGAGCTGCACAAAACGGTCAAGAAGTTCAAAGGCACCGCCTGGGACCAAAGTCCGATCTTCAAGAAGATGTACGAAGAGGAATATGGTCAATTCGGCGGCGAGCCCTACGGCTGCCTCGTCGGTGACTACCACTTCGACCACAGCCCGCCGGACGTCGAATTGCTGGGCGAAATGGCTCAAATCTCCGCCGCCTGTCACTCGCCCTTCATCGCCGGTGTCGCACCGGCAGTGTTGCAGATGGACAGTTGGCAAGAGCTGACCAATCCGCGCGACTTGACCAAGATCTTCCAGACCCCCGAGTACGCCGCCTGGCGTTCGCTACGGGAGTCGGATGATTCCAAGTACATCGGGTTGGCAATGCCACGCTTCCTGTCGCGATTGCCCTACGGTGCGGCATCGGATCCCGTCGACGAATTTGCGTTCGAAGAGGACACCGATGCGGCAAACAGCGAAAACTATTGCTGGTCCAACGCCGCTTACGCCATGGCGACCAACATCACCCGTTCGTTCAAGATGTACGGTTGGTGCTCGCGAATTCGTGGAATCGAATCCGGCGGTGCCGTCGAAGGCTTGCCCTGTCACACGTTCCCGACCGATGACGGTGGCGTCGACATGAAGTGTCCGACCGAAATCGCCATCAGCGATCGTCGTGAAGCGGAACTCGCCAAAAATGGCTTCATGCCATTGATCCACAAAAAGAACTCCGACTTTGCCGCCTTCATCGGCGCCCAGTCGTTGCATCAGCCGGCCGAGTACGATGACCCCGATGCGACCGCCAACGCCAACCTGGGTGCGCGGCTGCCTTACCTGTTCGCCACCTGCCGGTTCGCGCACTACTTGAAGTGCATCGTGCGTGACAAGATCGGCAGCTTTAAAGAACGCAAGGACATGCAGCGATGGTTGCAAGACTGGATCAACCAATATGTCGACGGTAACCCTGGGACTTCCAGCGAAGACACCAAGGCACGCAAGCCATTGGCCGCCGCCGAAGTGGTGATTGAAGAGGTCGAAGGGAATCCTGGATACTACACCTCCAAATTCTTCTTGCGTCCGCACTATCAATTGGAGGGACTCTCGGTATCTCTGCGTCTCGTCTCGAAACTTCCTTCGGCCAAGGGTGGCTGATCGATAGCTCCGTGGCGTGTAGACTTTCGCACGTCGCGAAGCGGTAACCTTCGCGACGTTTTATTCACTGACTGGCACTTGACTGCAAAAGGAAATCACGATGGCTGTAGACATGTTTCTGGACATCAAGGGAGAGATTCAAGGAGAATCTCAAGACAAAACTCACAAGGACGAGATTGATGTTCTCGCCTGGAGTTGGGGGATGTCGCAATCCGGCTCTTTCCACGCCGGTGGCGGTGGTGGTTCCGGAAAGGCGAACTTCCAAGACATCAGTGTCACCAAATGGATCGACTCCTCCTCGCCGATTTTGATGGTGTACTGTGCGAACGGTGATCACTTCACCAACGCCAAATTGACGATCCGAAAGGCCGGTAAGAACCCGCTGGAATATCTGGTCATTCAGATGAAGGATGTTCTGGTGACCTCGGTCAGCACTGGTGGGTCGGGTGGAGAAGACCGATTGACCGAAAACGTGTCGCTCAACTTCCGTGAAGTGAAGGTCGAGTACAAAGCTCAAAAGGCTGACGGAACGGCAGACTCTGCAAAAGTGTTCACCTGGAACATCGCCGAAAACGCCGCATCGTGATCTTGCGATTGCGATCGATTGATCTGAGGGGACGAGCCTGTCGGTGACACGCTCGTCCGCTGGGTCGGTCGTCCAGCCATGATGTCCTTTGCCGATGTGCGGTTTCCCATCGCGCATCGGGAGCAGGGCTTCTGACATTGCTAGCGCCGAGACCCTCGGTGCTGTTCCCCATTCACTCGATCGCTGTCGTCATTGGACCGATTGACGTTGGCGTCTCTCTTATCGGATCGCTGCAAATGCTCGCCGAAGAATACCTCCGTGATGGAAAATTGGATGAAGCCTTTGCGGAACTCAAAAAGGTCGTCCAGCAGGATCCGGCCAATGAAAAGTATCGGGTGTTTCTGTTCCAAATGCTGACGGTGCTCGGCAAGTGGGACAGCGCGCTGAGCCAACTCGAAATCGCCGGCGATCTGGACGCCGGGAATCTGGCGATGGTGCAAGCCTATCGCGAAGCCATCAAGTGCGAAACCATTCGGGCCCGCGTCTTCGCCGGCGAGACCTCGCCGATGATTTTTGGCGAACCCGATCGCTGGCTGGCCCTGATGATCGAGGCGCTCAAGCTGGCCGCCAACGGGCAACACGCTAAAGCCGAATCGCTGCGGTCGGAGGCGTTCGAGTCCGCTCCCACCACCGCCGGGACCCTCGAATTGACCGGTGATCATCGGCACGAATTCGATTGGATTGCCGACGCCGATCCGAGACTCGGACCCGTGCTCGAAGGCCTGCTCAACGGACAATATTACTGGATCCCGTTCCACCGAATCGCCCGAATCGAAATCGAAGCACCCTCGGACCTGCGAGATTTTGTCTGGACACCGGTGCATTTCACGTGGGCCAACGGCGGAGAATCCTTCGGCATGATTCCGACTCGCTATCCCGGGTCCGAATCAATCGATGATCCCCTGGTCCGACTCTCCCGCAAAACCGACTGGCAACACGTTGTGGATTCCGACAGTGAGCTCACGATCGGTATCGGTCAACGCATGCTCGCGACCGACGCCGATGAATACGCGTTGCTGGACGTCCGAAAAATCACGTTGAACGTGGAGATCGAAGCCGATCAGGAATCTGAATCTGACCAGGACGAATCAAGCGACGTTCCAAGTGGTGATGACTGAGTACGATGGCAGACCTGAGTTCTCAAGAACGTCTGTTTCCTTCGCTGTTGGATCGGTTGACCGATGACCAAGCGGGAACCAAAACCGAATCACGCGACCAGCGTGTGTTCTCGATCCACAAGTTGCGCGCGGCCGTTTTGCGTGACCTGGCATGGCTGATGAACACGTGCCACCTTGCCGCCCACCAGGACCTCAGTGACTACCCCGAGGTGGCCAAGTCGGTCATCAATTATGGCATCCCGGATCTGACCGGTAAAACTGTCTCCGGATTGCAAGTGTTCGAGGTCCAACAGGCGCTCCGTCAAGCGATTTTGGATTTCGAACCCCGAATCCTTGCCGACACGTTAGAAGTGCGAGGTGAAAAGGACCCCGATTCGCCGCTGTCAAACTCATTGCAGTTTGAGATCGAAGGCGAACTTTGGTCCAGGCCGTTTCCCGAACGTCTGTATCTGCGTTCGGAGCTCGATCTAGAGACGGGCAACGTCAATATTCACGAAGCCTAACGAGGCACGTCTGCATGGATCCGCGTCTGCTGAATTATTACAACCAGGAGCTCCAATTCGTTCGAGAATCGGGCGCCGAGTTCGCGGAGGAATATCCCAAGATCGCGAGCCGTTTGGGGATCGACGTTTTTGAGTGCGCCGATCCGTATGTGGAGCGGTTGTTCGAAGGGTTTGCATTGCTGGCCGCGCGGATTCAGTTGAAGCTGGATGCCGAATTCCCCCGGCTGACACAGCACTTGCTGCAAATGGTGTGTCCCCACTATCTGTCGCCACAACCCTCGATGGCCGTTGTCCAGTTTCAGCCCGATTTGACCGAAGGGGCGTTGGCCGAGGGATTCAAGCTGCCTCGCAACACGTTGCTGCAAAGTCTGTTGGGCAAAGGCGAACAGACACGCTGTACCTTCCGCACGGCCGACGAGGTCACGCTTTGGCCGATCAAGTTGGCCAAGGCGGATTACTTCCTGCGTGACGTCGCCGCGCTGGGGCTGCCCGACCATCCGTCGGTCAAAGCCGCCATGGTGTTGAAGCTGGAGTCCACCGCGGGACTCAAATTCAATCAGCTTCCGCTCGATCAGCTGCCCCTGTTTATTCGCGGCGCCACCGACGTGCCGATGCGGATCTATGAACAATTGATGACCGGTGGCGTCGGAATCGCCGTGCGGGCCGGCGGCAATCAGGCACGCTGGAAGGTCCAAATGGGGAAGTCGAAGGTCAGCCCGATGGGTTTTGGCGATGACCAAGCCATGCTCCCCTACGGCCCGCGGTCCTTCCAGGGATACCGCTTGTTGCAGGAATACTTTTCGTTCCCGCATCGGTACATGTTCGCCCGGCTGAACGAGCTTCAGTCACTGGTCAAACAATGCGACAGCGAGTCGATTGAAATTGCGATTCTGCTTCGCCGCGGCGACCCGCAGCTTTCCAATCGCGTCGACGCGACTCATTTTTCGCTCTTCAGCTGTCCGGCGGTCAATCTGTTCCCCAAACGCGCCGATCGAATCCATCTCAGTGACCGTGCGTCGGAATACCAGGTCATGCCGGATCGCACGCGGCCCCTGGATTTCGAAGTTTACGATGTCGGCGAGGTGCGAGGCTACGGCACCAGCAACGACCGCGAACAGGAGTTCAGGCCGTTTTATTCGATCAATGACTTCACGTCGGATCACCGTAGCCGGGCGTACTTCACCGTCACGCGGCGGCCCCGCATGCTGTCGGGCAAGCATAAACAATACGGGCCACGTTCGAGCTACATCGGCAGCGAAGCATTCCTGACGTTGGTCGACGCGAACGAGGCTCCGTATTCGCACGAGCTTCGCCAGCTGTCGGTGGAGACACTTTGCACCAATCGTGATCTGCCGCTGCAGATGCCGGTGGGAATCAGCGATTCCGACTTTACCTTGGAAGTCAGCGCCCCCGTCCAGGCCGTTCGCTGTCTGGTCGGCCCCACCAAACCACAGCCTTCCAGAAGCTACGAGAACGGCCAGACCACTTGGCGTCTGATCAATCACCTGTCGCTCAATTATCTCTCGTTGGTCAACAGCGAATCCGGCGGCGCGACCGCGCTCCGCGAGCTGCTGTCGCTCTACTCCGACACCAACAACGTGATGACAAACAAGCAGATCGACGCAGTGCGGTCGATCGAATCCAAACCGGTCACCCGCCCGATTTCGTCGTCCGGTCCGCTCAGTTTCGGCCGTGGTCTCGAACTCACGCTCACGCTGGACGAAACAGGATTCGAGGGAACCGGTGCGTTCTTGATGGCGGCGGTGCTCAACGAATTCTTTGCAAAGTATGTGTCAATCAACTCATTTACCGAAACGGTCTTTCGAACGGCCGAACGAGGAGAGGTAACGCGATGGCCCGCGAAGATGGGACGGCGACACGCCCTTTAGACGTGACGCTGCAACGGCTAAACGACGAACCGTACAAGTTTGATTTCTATCAAGCGATGCGGTTGCTCGAATGTGCGTTTCCCGATTCCCCTCGGTTCGGTCACACCATTCGTCTGTCCGACGATCGCGTCCGGTTGGCACAGCAACCCTCGCTCAGTTTCGCACCGTCGTCGTTGTCGGCGTTTGATCTCGCCAGCGGGGCCGGCGCCAACGACTACCACAAAATGAGCGTCCGCTTCTTCGGGCTGTGCGGTCCCAACGGCGCTCTGCCGCTGCACTTGACCGAATACATTCGCGATCGAATCCAGCACCACGACGACACCACGTTCGCCGCTTTCCTGGACGTCTTTCATCACCGCATGCTCTCGCTCTTCTATCGGGCTTGGGCTGATGCTCAACCGGTCGCGCATTTCGATCGTCCCGAATCGGATCGATTCTCGGTCTACGTCGGGTCCCTGATGGGGATCGGCATGCCGTCGCTGCAAGATCGTGACGAATTGCCCGATCTGGCAAAGCTGTTTTATGCCGGTCGCTTCGCCTGCCAGGCCCGCAACCCGGAAGGCTTGCAGGCCATGATTTCAGACTTTTTCAAAGTGCCCTGCGAGATCGAAGAGTTTGTCGGCCGATGGACCGAAATCCCCGACAACTGCCGCTTCAACCTCGGTGACGATCCCGACAGTTCCAGCGTCGGGGTCGCTTGCACGCTCGGTTCGCATGTCTGGGAGTGCCAACAAAACTTTCGCATCACCGTCGGACCGGTCGGTTGGGATGATTTTTCCCGCCTGCTTCCCGGTGGCGAAAGCCTGCAGCGATTGACCGCGCTGGTCAAAAACTATCTCGGCGAAGAATTGCTTTGGGATCTGAACCTCGTCCTCAAGAAAGAAGAAACGCCTTCCTGGCAACTGGGCGAGGCAAAACTCGGTCAAACCATGTGGTTGGACAGCGATGGCGTCACCGAAGATCCGAAAGACTTATTGTTACACAGTTAAAAAGACTCGAATGAACAAGTGGGATAGGCTTCCGGCCTGTCAAGTTCGCAACCTAGGAGAAAGACCTTGTCCGATATCAGCCGCACCGCACTGTTTGGAAAACTCAACAGCGTGGGTTACAAGTCGATCGAGAGTGCCACCGTATTCTGCAAGATGCGCGGTAACCCCTACGTCGAACTCGTCCACTGGTTCAACCAAATCCTACAGCTGGAGGACTCGGACCTCCATCACATCGTCAAGCAGTTCAACATCAACCCTTCGAAACTGGTCAAGGACATGACCGAGTCGTTGGACAAGCTGCCCCGTGGGTCCACCTCGATCTCTGACCTGTCGTCACACATCGAAGAAGCCGTCGAGCGGGGCTGGGTCTACGGAACGTTGATGTTCGGCGAATCGCAAGTCCGCACCGGGCACCTCGTCGTCGGAATGCTCAAGACACGCAGTCTGACACACGCCCTGTACGACATCTCCGCGGAATTCGAAAAGGTCAAATTGGACACGCTGACCGACCGATTCGATGAAGTTGTCAGCGGGTCCCCGGAAGAATCCATGCGCGCCAGCGACGGGTTCCAGGTCGGCGGCGGCGCGGCCCCGGGCGAAGCCAGCGGCGCGATGGCTCCGGCGGCGATGGGCAAACAGGAAGCGCTCAAACAATTCACTGTCGACCTGACCGAAAATGCTCGCCAAGGCAAGATCGATCCGATCGTCGGACGCGACGAAGAGATTCGTCAAATCATCGACATCCTGATGCGACGCCGGCAGAACAACCCCATTCTGACTGGTGAAGCCGGCGTCGGAAAAACAGCTGTCGTCGAAGGCTTCGCGCTCAAGATCGCATCGGGTGATGTGCCGCCGCCGCTCAGAGACGTCTCGTTGCGTTCGCTGGACGTCGGCCTGTTGCAAGCCGGCGCGAGCATGAAAGGCGAATTTGAAAACCGACTCAAACAGGTGATCGAAGAAGTCCAATCCTCTGAAAAGCCGATCATCATGTTCATCGACGAAGCCCACACGCTGGTCGGCGCCGGTGGCGCCGCGGGCACCGGCGACGCGGCCAACTTGCTCAAACCGGCCCTCGCCCGAGGGACCCTGCGCACCGTCGCGGCAACGACCTGGGCCGAATACAAAAAACACATCGAGAAAGATCCCGCGCTGACGCGGCGTTTCCAGGTCGTTCAAGTCGAAGAGCCCAGCGAAGAACGCGCCATCCTGATGATGCGTGGCATGGCGTCGACGCTCGAAAAACACCACAAGGTGAAAGTGCTCGACGAAGCCCTGGAAGCCGCCGTCAAACTGTCCCACCGCTACATCCCCGCGCGTCAGTTGCCCGACAAATCGGTCAGTCTGCTCGATACCGCCGCTGCACGCGTCGCAATCAGTCAGCATGCCGTTCCGGCCGAAGTCGATGATTCTCGGAAACGCATCGATGCGCTCAATACCGAATTGCGAATCATTGCCGACGAGGACCTGGTGGGCGTCGAAACGACCGAACGACAGCGACGCGCGACCGAGGCGCTCGCTTACGAACAAGAACGGCTGAGCGGTTTGGAAGAACGCTGGAACAACGAAAAGGAACTGGTCGAAAAAATCCTGGACGTTCGCAGCCAGCTCCGCGGTCACCACGGCAAAGTCGAAGGCACCGACAGTCCGTTGGAAAAGGCCGCCGACGCGGAAGCCAAAAGCGTCAAGGTTCAGACCGCCGAGCCGGCCGAAGAGAAAGCCGAAGTCAAGCTGTCCGACGCGGACCGAAAAAAGCTGCTCGATGAACTCAAAGAACTGCAATCCCAGCTTCAGGAGCTGCAAGGCGAACACCCGTTGATTCTGCCCACCGTCGACGAGCAAGCCGTCGGATCGGTTGTCCAGGATTGGACCGGGATCCCTGTCGGACGGATGGTGAAAGACGAATTGGCGACCGTTCTCAAACTCGCTGATATCCTGAACGATCGAATCATCGGCCAGCGTCACGCGCTGGAGATGATCGCCAAACGCATCCAAACGTCGCGGGCAAGCTTGGACAACCCCGGCAAACCGATCGGCGTGTTCATGCTGGCCGGTCCCTCGGGCGTCGGGAAAACGGAAACCGCACTCGCCCTGGCCGAAGCGCTTTACGGCGGCGAGCAAAACGTCATCACGATCAACATGAGCGAGTTCCAAGAGGCGCACACCGTCAGTACGCTCAAAGGGGCGCCTCCCGGATACGTCGGCTACGGCGAAGGCGGCGTGTTGACCGAAGCGGTACGGCGTCGACCGTACAGCGTCGTGTTGTTGGACGAAGTGGAGAAGGCGCACCACGACGTGCACGAAATCTTTTTCCAGGTCTTTGACAAGGGCTGGATGGAAGACGGCGAAGGCCGCGTGATCGACTTCAAAAACACGCTGATCCTGCTGACCACCAACGCCGGTACCGACCTGACGATGAACATGTGCAAGGATCCGGAGTTGATGCCCGATCCCGAGGGCCTGTCCAAGGCGTTGCGTGCACCGCTGTTGAAGGTCTTCCCGCCGGCACTGCTCGGCCGCATCGTGACGATTCCGTACTATCCGCTCAGCGACGAAATGGTCGGCGCGATCGCGAAACTACAGCTCGGCCGAATCGCCAAACGGATGCAAGCCAACCACGGCATCCCGTTCACGTACGATGATGAAGTGATCAAGTTGATCGCCAGCCGCTGCACGGAACTGGAAAGCGGCGGCCGCATGATCGACGCGATCCTGACCAACACAGTCCTGCCACAAATCAGCGGCGAATTCCTGACCCGTATGATGGAAGGCAACCCTGCCAAGCGCGTCCATGTACAAGTCAAAGACGGTGAATTTGATTATTCGTTTGAGTAGGACAAACGAGTTTTATCGAGGCTGAATTCTCACCCGCCATAGCGGCGGGGGCTTGTGCGGCGCACCGATGTTTTTGGAGCGTCGGCGCAAGTGAAGCAATTCGCCGCGCCGCAAAATGATTGCCACCTGGGACAGATGTTCCCGGTGGCCTGCAATGCCATTTTAATAGAAGCCTGTCATTTTAGTCTAAGCAACGTCGCTCGGAGTGCAGTGTTTCAGATTACCGACATAATGCAAGGAACAGTGAAGTGATAGACACCTCATTATTTATGGCGAGCTTTAGGGATGATAAATCACTTGCGGATATCTGTATCCCGGGAAGTCACGACGCAGGAATTTTTAATGAAGGTGCCAGCGCGAATGCCAAGACTCAGGATGGTACGTTGCAGGAACAGTGTATGGCTGGATCTCGGTTTTTCGATTTGCGAGTGATCGGCGACCGATTTTACCATGGAAAGACGCCATTCGGCAAAAAGGCCATGATCGGTTCTTATGGCGCTAATGTGACTGATTCACTCGAAGGTGTTAGCAACTTCTTAAGCGCCCGGGGCTCGGAGTTTGTGATCCTGCGGTTTGATAAATGTCACGATAAGCAGGATCTCGAAGATGGAGTGCGTGAAATATTCGAGGGTAAATTGTTGTGCCAGACTGGCAATATCGCGACAATGGATATTGGCTTGCTACGAGGCAAAGCAATTTGCATCTTCTCAAAAACGAAGACAAGGGCATTTCCTCAGGAAGAAGGGATTCATCAGTACTTAAAAGGGATCGAGCCGTGCGATACTGGGTTAGCCATCAACGGCAAATTCTCAGATAACCCAGACTCCACGACTGTGCTGACGGGACAATTGGGCAAGTTAGACGCCTTCAATGATCAAAATGGGGCGGTGACAAGCAGAGTGCTGCACTCACTCTATTGGCAGCAGACCTTGTCCAAGACGGGGGCGATAAGAAATAAGAGTATCGAGGAAATGACGAAGGGGCCGGAAGTGAGGAATAGGGCAGGGCGGGTGAAAAAGCCCGCAGGAGTGAACCTTCGCGTCGATGAATTGGTCGACGAACTCAATGAACGAAAGAGTGTTCGGTACAAAATGCCAAACATCATTCAGTACGACTTTGTCTGCAAGGAGATTAGCGACAAAATCATTTCGTTGAACAATCCTTACAAGCCATTCACGAACGAGTTCGTCATGCCCAGATAGGGGCTTCACTTTTTGCAAGTGGGTGGATTCAGATGAATGCGGTCGGCAGAACTGGTTGTGCGTTCCTGTCGATGCGCGACGACGATTGGATTGTTCTGACGCATCGTCACCGTCGCAATTCCGCGGACGGACGATTTGAGGCGGGGCGGCGACCACGAGTTCGGTTCCTGGACGACTAACATTCGTGGCGCATTCCTCTCTGCCCATCAGTCTCGGGGTTGACGAGCAGCATCGACGGCTGGACCTGCCAGCAAGCCAATCCCGAATAGAGAGACCGCGTGCTGGATTTTTGACGGAAAGTGTGATGTGAAGTAGTCGTCAGCGATTTCAGCGGCAGATATAATCGATTCTGTAAGTGTTTGCCACAATTCAATTCAGGTTTTTGATAAGGAGGATAACCTCATGAGCAATTGCTTCTACGGACAGCTTGGGATGGACAAACGGCTCAGGGATATCGTGATCGCTGGTAGCCACGACGCGGGGATTACCGAGGGTGGCGGAAATGCCAAGACTCAAAGCCAGAACATTTACCACCAAGCGATGTCGGGGGTGCGGTTCTTCGATCTTCGCATCCATGCCCGGTCCATCGGCGGTGGACGGGCAAGACTTAGCGCCTATCACGCCGGGGGCGGGATCATCAAAGGCAAGAAGACAGTAGAACTTGAGGGCAGCGGTGAAACCGTTAAGGTGACCAGGTCAAAGCTTACTGTCGGTACCTGGGGGATGGGCCTGAAAGGCATGTTGGAACAGGCCAAGCAATTCGTCACGAACTACAAGTCTGAATTTCTGATCTTCAAGTTCGACAAGTGTAGTAATTGGAGTCTGATTGCTGACTACTGCATCGATTACCTTGGTGACACGATCTTCGTCGATCAGGGTGATATCAATCGCAGGACCTTGCAGGACGTGAAGGGAAAGGTGATTGTGTTGTTCTCAGAGAAGGGCTTCGCAGAAACCGGGCACTTGACTTATTACGCCGCCAGAGGCATCAAGAAATGGCGCAATGTTTATGACAAGGAGAATGGCCCGAAAGCCTACGATTCAAGATTCGACGGGCTCCAGTACTCCGGGAAAGGTGGGACCACTTTGAACCCGTTCAAGATGAAGTGGACGATGAAAGGGAAAATCAAAGATAATGAAAAAACACAATTAAAACGCATGAAGCCGATGATTGAGGCAAACGGCGTCATGTCTCATAGTTCCGACGTCCTCGGAATGATGTACTGGACCTCGACGGGGTACTTCGAGAACATCCAGAAGCGAAACACCAAGATGTGGGAAGGCGCAAACGTCGACCGAATGAAAGGGCTTTGGGAAGGTGGTCTCTATGACTCCATTCGTGAACGAAGTGAACACAATCGAATCAAGCGAACCAATTATGCGTCAGGACCGCAACTCAAAGCCTTCATCCCCAATATCATCATGATGGATTTTGCCAATGATACGCAATGCACCATTGTCTATGATCTAAACACCATTGCATCGACCGCGTTGGTCGACATGCTGGCTGGTCATGAAGATGACTAATCGCTTACGCTCAGTAGTCATCCGGGCTGGGCGGGTGGCTCAGCACGAGATGGGTGCCATTTTTTTCTGAAAACGGGCTGTATCCCAACGCACCGACTTGCTGATTCCCACTCCATTTATGCTTGACCCAGTCCAAGCCGTGTAGGATCGAATCGGAGAGAGTCGTCGTTGCCGCATGCGCCTCGTTTTGGAACCACGTCTTACCGTTGATCTTTCCAAACAAAATGCAGCCGAGTCCGCCGAGTGGGATTTCATATTGGTTCTGCGATGTGCTTTCGTGTGACGACCAGCGGACTCGCGATTGCCCGGCGTTCTGCTTTTGAGATTTTCCCGCTCTCGCCTTGAGCCAGGTGTACCATGTCCCTTTGTCGTTGAGCAAGACATGGCCGCCCTCGAACACGCGGCTGCCACCAAGCGCGCCTGCGCCCCCAGGCGTTTCGGCTGCGGCACGTCGATATAATTCCCGAACGGCGTTTACCACTCTCAGTTCACTTTCGGAGTACGTATTGGCCGCAATCGCGTCTTCAACTTCGCCATACAAACGATGCGCGTCGCTGCCTGCTACTCCTTCCTGGATATCTCTTCCGCTCAATGGCATGGCTTACGATCCTCAATGTTTGAGAGTGGTGCATTTGCAGTTGGGTTTCGTCCAAGATCCCGGTGAGCATTCAGGAAAACGCCGTGTCTCTTGATCGCGTGTCGGGCCTGTTGAAGTGGGACCCCTTGACTTTTTTGATCATATCATAATGGTTGATGACTCGCATCAGACTCGACTTTTTTCAAGGCGACAATGATGGTCATCTCTGAGAGATTCGGGCGAACGGCTTCGCTGAATCAGCAGATGTGTTTTCTGACGCGAAGCGTTGTTCCGCCGTGGTAGGTGACGAGCAAGGACGCACTGGATTGCTCGAAAAGCGACGCGAGATACGCTGCTTCAGCAGGCCAAGGGTAGGCATAGATGACGTCGCAGTTCCTTCGCCCCAGGGGAAAAGGACGGTCCCCTTCACGTGGCTGAAGTTGAGAGATTTCGTTGCCGATCGGGGATCGATAGCTGCCCTGAAAAAATCGTGCGTCAACGTCTGCCTGCTTGGCGAGCTTCTCTGAAAACTCGCATAGCGATTCCTCGATTTCGATTCCCGTCGCGCGAAAACCGAGTTGTGACGCGATGCACGTCACCACTCCCAACCCGCTGCCCCATTCGCAAAACGACAGGTCGCCGCCAAGTCCTGCGTCTCGAATGTGCTTGAATGCGTGGTAGGCGATGTAGTAGTTGCTGTTGACCAGCAACGGGATCCGCTTCTGATTCTCGTCCGACTTCATCTGCTCTCGCAAACGCTCGGCGATCTCGATCGTGCGCAAAATTTCCTGCGGCGGTGTGTCCCAGCACACCGGGAAGTCGAGTTCGATGAGATCCATCGGAGGCGAATGAGATTCCTGTTTGGCCATGCCTGTCGAGCTACGACCACGGCCCGGCGAGCGCCGACGGCGGAGAGGAGACGGATTGCACTCGCAACACCCGCGCGGCGTTGCGGTTCTTGAAACTCATCAGCGGCATCACGCCCTGATCCAATACCTGATCGGCCACACGCTCCGACAGAAACACTTCCGCACAAGCCTTCAAGTGCACTTCGCCGTCTTCGTCCTTGTACGTCAGCGCGGGTAAATCACCGATCTCCTGCAAGTCACCTGGCGTCATTTGCCAGCCCGATTCCAGGAACGAGGTCGCCAACAACGTCGCGACGAACCATGACGACGCGCCCCACTGCAGCGACTCGTGATCGGTGATCGGGTCGTCGATCTCCTCGAAATCAAATGCGTCGACCGAACTGGTCGATGCGCCGTAGGGCAATCGCAACAAAAACCGCGGTCCGGACAATCCGATCCAACGCGCCGCCGCGCTCTCGCGAATGCTTTGCCAATCCGCTTCTTGTCGACTCGGCTCCGCAGTGGGCTTGGGAATTTCATCCGTCCACGCCTGGCAACCGACCAACTGTGGCGATGCCGCCGCCAGCACGGGGCCTCCCGAGTTTGCCCCGATGGCTCCCAGCCGGGTCAGCAAGATCAGATCGTTCAGTTCATGGCTGAAGGTTTCATTGCAGACCAACAGCGAAAACGGGACTTGTTCTCGATCGGTGACCAGACGTCGAAACAGCAACGAATCTTCCAATTGTTCCGACGGCGACTCGCCCGCTTCCAGCAACTCCGATTTGGTCACGTCCCACAGGAAGACCTGGACCTCCTCGGATTGCGCTACTTGGGAAACAAGGAAATTCAGGCCCAGCCAAGCGGCTTCCAAGGCCTGGAACGATCGGTCGTGCAGAATCGTTCGCATCTGTCCGGCGATCGCCGCGTCGGCGTGGCCGATGTATTCGTCCTGCCGCGGATCGGGCTTCGGTTCGATGTAGGGTGCGACGATCTGGTTGATCAAACCTTGGATGTCCAGCTGTGGTGAGCGTGGCCCCGTCGTGTCCACGCTTTTGGCCGATTGACCCAGCACACGCTCCAACGTATCCGAGTCGCTTTCGTCGCCGGCCTCGGGTTCTGCGTCCGCTGCCGCAGACGCATCCTGTTTCGCCTCTTCTGATTCCTTTGCCGTTTGCAGCGACAGTGCCTGGCTCAAGTCCGCGACCGCAGCGGAGAACGACTTGGGATCCATCAGCCGCTTTCGCAATTGCCGCAATTCGTGAAAGATCGACACGTTGCGATACAGTGAATCGGGATGAAAGTCATCCAGCTCGCTGATTCCGATCTCGATCACGCCGTCGCAGTGGTCGCTCAACCGGACCGCTGCGGTCGGAGCGACTTTTTCCAACACGTCTTCGAAGTTGTCGATATCGACGCGTTGAAACTTTTTCTCCGCCAGGGATCCGGAGTCGCCTGCGCGGCCGGAAAAGTTCCCCATCACTACGATCCGCATCGGCTGTTGTGGATCGAGCGGGCGTGCCGAGCCGACATTGCCGAATTGAAAGCTGGATTCAAATGAGTTGGACAACGTAAGGACTCCGGTTCAGGCAGCAATGGACGGGAAGGGTTCTGAACGTTTCAGTCGGTCAACGGTTTCGGTCTTCATGAATCGTCTACGGACTTTGCCGCGTGATAGCCGTCTTTGTAACCGTGTTTGTAGGCCTTATTGAGTAGGACGGCATAGTGATTGGCGCTGGCGGCATCGCGGCAGGTCAAGATGGAACGGCCGGACGGATCGAGCACTTCAAATTTTCCCGATTCTTCGGCGACATGGAAAAGCTGACTCTCTTCTGACAAAAGATCTCTCCGACAGTTACATCATGGCCCTACGCGACCGTTTCTTGTCCATAATCTACCAGTATTGCGAAGCGTTGTCGCGACTTGGGGCGACAAGTTCGCCGGCGGCCGAGTCAAACGTGTCTTTGTGAAGGTGTGATCCATGTTTTGTATTTGCATGCCGAAAGTTGCCGAGATGGCTGCCGGCATCGAGATCCCGCCGGTCGCGATCGAGGTGCCGCCGCTGCCCGCCGGTGCAGCCGGACTGGCAGCCGCCGCGGGAGTCGCCGCGGCGGTCAATGCGACGGCTGAAATGGCCGCCTCGGGAGCCCTCGAGGCGATGCTCAGCGCCGAGTTGCCGGCGTTTTCGATGGAAGCTGTTTTGGCGATGGAAGCGATGGCGCAAGTCGGCGCTTCGTTGGGGATCGACATGACCGCACCGAGCGCCGCGATGGAACTGTCGCTCGCCGCGGGCGCCTTGAACATCGCCGCGCCCGCCTTGGGTGAGTTGGGCGGGGCTCTCGGTGCCGCGATGGAACCGCTGGGCGGACTGCCGATGGCGCTGGGGATCAACGCCGCGATTGAAGCGTCCTTGGGAATCGACATGGCCGCCCCCGGCGCGGCTGCGGCACTCGAAGCGAGCTTGGCCGCGGCGCTGGAAGCTTCACTGGCAATGTCGGGCACACTCGGTCTTTCCGTTTCCGCCGGAGGTTCCTTTGCGATGGAGCTCGCGTTGGCCGCCCGAGCACTGAACGCCGCGGTCGCGCTGGGATTCAACCCTGCCGCCCCCGGCGAATTTGCCGCGGCGCTGGAAATGGCGGGCAGTCTCGAAGTCCCTCCGCTCGCGATGTCGGCCGGTGAGATGGGCGAAGTCAGCGCTGGGCTCTCCGATTTCGGGCTCGTCAGCGCCGAGATGGGCGAGATGTCGATGGAAATGGCATTGCCGGCGATGGAAGCAGGCGCCGCGGGGATGGCCGCCAACATGGAAGCCGCTGTCGCCGCCTCCGGTGATATGGCTGCCGAGTTAACCGGCGGTGCGGAAGGGGGCGCCGCCGCCGAACTGGCCGCGGCGATGGCCATCGCCGCCGAAGCACCGATGCCGGCGGCGCCCGCGTTGGCTGCGATGGAGCCGGGCGGGTTGCCGAGCATGGGCGACATGTCGATCGCGGCCTCCATGGCCGCGTCCTTTGAAGCCGCGATGGAAACCCCGATGATCTCCGGCGCCCCCTGCCCCAACATCTTTTGCGTCGCCGGACGTTGACGACTGTCATTTCAACATCGACCGATTCAGTTTCACCCACCACGGAGACTCACAACGTGCTACGCATCAAAGCCCGCCACATTCAGGTCTCCACGCCCGAACTGGCCAACGAGGTCATGGTGAAATGGCAACAGGGTGCGGATTTTGGCGAATTGGCGAGGGTCTATTCGGAATGTCCCACCGCCCGCCAAGGCGGCTCGCTGGGCGAATTCGGTCCCGGGCACATGGCTCCCGAACTGGAGCCGGTGTTTCTGCAAGGGGACATCGGCGACGTTTATGGACCCGTCGCCACCGCCAACGGTTATCACCTCGTCGAAGTGCTCGCGCGGACAGACTATGCGTAAGACCGACGAAGCCCCAATCACGCCGACTGCGATGGCACAATCACCTTCCCCAAGCTAAACTTCACTTCCGCGACCCCTGTTCGACCGGCACTGCCACGAGTTTGATTCCATGGCTCCTCCCGCTGCCCGCATGACTGATCTTGTCAAACAAGACGCTCCGCATTGCCACGCACCGATTCATCCGCCGGCTCCGGTTCCGACGCCGGTGGCTCATCCGCCACTGCCGTTGACGATTATCAAGGGCCAGGCCAACGTGCTGATCGGAAAAATGCCCGCCGCACGCGTGACCGACACGACACTGCCTTGCATGTTGCCAGGCTGTGTACCTGCCGGTCCCGGCATGATTGCCAAGGGATCCGGGAAGGTATTGATCGGCGGTCTGCCGGCTGCCAGGATCAACGACATGACCGCCCACGCCAGTTGCGTTGCGCCGATCCCCAGCCCGGTCGGTAAAGTCTTGCCGCCGGGTTGCCCGACTGTCATGATCGGGGGCTGACGTCTCGTGCGACGCCGGCATCTCGAAACCTTTCAACCGGTCTGCCCGGTTTGTCGCGCCGCGACCGACCAGGTCAGTTTTCTCGAACTGGCAACGGTCATCAAAGAAGTCGACGATCACATCGTCGAAGGCTTGTTGCATTGCAGCAACATTCATTGCCAACGCGAATACCCCATCATCGATGGCGTGCCGTTGATCATCCGAGACATCCGCAGTTATCTCTCGGAGAATGTTTTGCAGGTCTGCCAACGAAGCGATCTGAGTGAAACCATCGAAAGCGTTTTGGGCGATTGCTGTGGGCACGGGTCGACGCTGGATGCGATCCGACAGCACACCAGTTGTTACACCTGGGACCATTACGGTGATCTCGATCCGGAGGAGCCGCCGGTCGATCCGAAACCGGGCTCGATGCTCCGTGTCCTCCAACGTGGCTTGGAATTGTCCGAGTTGAAATCGGCGAATCTGCACAACGTTTTAGACGTCGGATGCTCGGTCGGACGAGGCACGTTCGCGTTGGCCGAAAAACTGGATCGCCCGGTGCTCGGCATCGACTTGAATTTTCCGATGTTGCGCATCGCCGCGGGGGCCCTGCGCGACGGCATGGTGCGTTATCCCAGACGGCGCGTCGGGGTTGTCTATGATCGGCGTGAGTTTCCGGTGACTTTTCCGAATGCTCATCAGGTTGACTTCTGGGCCTGCGACGCAACCGCGTTACCGTTTGTTGAACATTCGGTCGACGCCGCGTTCAGCATGAACCTGCTCGATTGCGTCCACTCGCCGATGGAATTTCTCGCGTCGCTCGGATCGGTTTTGAAGCCCGATGGCTCGGCGGTTCTGGCCTGTCCCTACGATTGGTCATCCTCGGCCACGTCGATGGAAGGCTGGCTCGGTGGGCACTCCCAACGCGGTCCCGGCGGCGGCGCCAGCGAACCCATCTTGCGACAGTTGCTCAGCCCCGGTCACCCGCAATCGTTAACCACGTTGCGTCTGGTCGTGGAAGACAACTGCTCCTGGCACGTCCGCATGCACGACCGCAGCATGGTGTCCTACGACAGCCATCTCGTCGTCGCCCAAAAGTGCAGCTGAAAAGTAGCTGCGCTTCCACCAGTGGCGTACGCTTCCAGCTTGCGTCTCTTCGCGCACGCCTCCAGCAGTGGCGTACGCTTCCAGCTTGCGACTCTTCGCGTACGCGACCAGCGTACGCCTACCCAGCCTCTCCGAAACGGCAAGCAAGATGCTTACCCCACGTTTCAATCGTTGACAAAAACCCTAACGGCCCACCGGCAACAAGCCGCCTGCGTTGGGAATCGCGACTTCGATCCAATCACGATCCAGTTTCCAGGCCCCGTCGATTTCCTGTTCGCGGTTCGTCACACGGATCTGGCCGACCGGCTCGTTCCGTCTGGATCGATAATAAAACGTGTGCACCGACATGCGGCGTTCGGGATCGAACTGTCGCACGATGCGAACCGGTTTTTCATCGATCGATTCGCGAAGACTGATTTTGATCGAGGTCACCGGCACGTCCGGATCGGAAAAATCAACGACGTATCTGCGACGGGCCACGCCGTCGACAAACTGGGTTCCCAGCGGATCGATGCGCAGCTGGATTCCGGAGGCGACTTCGACCGATTCGGTGGTCGTTTCATCGATGGCGATCGTCGTGTTTAAACGACTGAGCCGACGTCTCGGATCATTCAGGTTGGCACCGCTCGCAACCGCCGGCGGAAGCAATTCGATCGTCGTTGCCTCTTCCGCCGGTCGCGACCAGAGTCGCAGCCGGGCGCGGACGGCAGTCGCTGGCCAGTCGTTCGCCACAAGGTTCATCACTGGAACGGGTTCACCGGGCTGGAACGTCGCATCAAAGAACGTATACGGCTGGCCGATCTCGCTGCCATCGACTGCCACCGGTTGTACTTGAATCCAAACATCCGACGGGCGTCGTGTCGCCCGCCACAGCGGACGATCTGTCGCGCCGGCAGAATCTCTCCGCTGCCACGACACGGGAAAGACGATCTGACCGGGCGCTCGACGGTTCGCTCGATGCACACGGACCACTTGCTCGGTCGCGATCCCATCGCCGGTTACCAGCTCTGCCATCGCTTCGACGTTGTCGTCGTAGGCATAGTCGTAGATCTCCGTACCCGCCTCATTGACGTACAACTGATACGCTTCGCCGCCTTCCAAGACCACCGGTTCGACCGCGAGCGGTGACGGATCGGCGTCGGCCGCGGCGGTATCGACCCATTGGCGACCTTCGTACTGCAGTGCAAACAACTCGGGAGCTGTCGGGGCCGGGATCACTTGTGTCGGTGTGGCCAGCGTCGTCGGCATCTCGGGGCGTTCGGCGTTTTGATACGACCGCAGCCGATACATGCCGGGGGCCAGCAGATTGCGGACGGCTTGCTTCAGGTCGGTGTAACTGTCCAGTACCTGGAAATGCCCACCGGTCTCGCGGCTCAAGCTTTCGAACGCTTGCACGGCGTCTCGTTGCTGCGTCCGATCCATCCCCAAGCCGAGGATGTGGACGGGGACGGGGCGTTGCATCCACGCCCCGCGAACATCGTCGTCGGTCGTCGGCAACACGTTGGTCGCCGACGAAGGGATGTACTGATAGTTGGCTCCGTCGGTGATCGCAATGACGTGGCGATCGGCTTTCGCATCCACAGCGGAAAACTCTTGAATTGACCGCAGCACTGACAGATACAGTGGCGATTGTCCCCACGGTTTCAAGGCTTCGATCTCCGGCACCAGGGACTGCGCCGTCGCCAGATCAAACTCGCTGAGCGTCAAAATGGATTCGACGTCCTGTTCGGGCGTCAACGTCGGATCGATCGGACCGGTGAAATCAGGCCGGGTCAGCAGCTTGATCGGTTCGTCGACACTCCATCCCAAGCGATGCCCGAACGCTTGCACGCCGACACGCACATTGCGACGCAGCCCGAGATCGAACAGCATTTCTTGGAGCGCCGCCTTGGCGACTGCAATCCGCGATGCACCGCCCTCGCCTTCGGAACCCTCGCCGTCGCCCCCCGCGCCTTCGTCGTCGAGCGGTTCGCCCATGCTGGCCGAACAATCCAGCACAAACACGACCGACAGTTCGTCCCAGGGACCGTTTAACGTCACTTCGCTTTTCTGATAGTGAAACGGTTCAAGATCAATCCTCAAACCGCCCAGCTGGTCGACATCCAGCGTGCCGCCATATTCATGGCCGCGAAAAACCGTTTGTGCTTTCAACGCCAAGTCTGATGTCGCGACCTCAGCAGGCATGACGACTTCATAGCGGGCGTTCGCCGCGGACAGGACGAAGGCGTCAGAAGGCTCGATCGTGCGAAAGTCAATGCGTCGCGTTTCAGTCCGTACCGCAACCGCGGCCGTTCCCGACGGCGGCGTGAATCCATCGGCCAACGCCACATTGCCCGGTTCCGAACTGACAACAAACGATGAACGAACCGCATCCATAGGATCCAGCTGAATCGTTCGCGGGGCGGTGGTCGTCAACCAGTTCGGCAGGAACTGGCGACTCGCTTCGATCCGCGTCTTCGCAGCTTCGATCTCGACCAGCCGGGCGCCACCGCCGGCGGAATCCTTCCCCAGACGATCCAGTTCGTCAGCCGATTCCAGGTAGTCGCTCGCGGCAAGGTCATAGAACGACCGTTCGCCACCGGCCGGTCCCCAAAAATCGCCGATCGCTCGATCGACATGCCACACCAACAGTGACTTGATGCCGACGGTGCGCAGCGTCGCGATCGGGTCTGATTTCGGGCGGGGAAACCATATCGCTGCTGCGGCACGCATCCGACGCGCCGCGCCGCCGCAGATCTGATGCTCGCCCTCCAGCGTCGACTCCGTTTCCAATCGCTCCATCTGGCGGCCGATCGAATCGACAAAGTTTGCGATTCGATTCTTGTTGGAAACATTCGATCCGGTCCGTTCACTACCGAGCAATAGGTCGAGCGGATGTTGTTCCCAACTGGCGATGCGAGCCGAATAAGCAAGTGCTCGTTCATCGGCTGGTTCAGCGTTCGTTTCAGCGTCTTCCGCACTCGGCGCGTCCAACGTTTGCTGAACGCGGGTGATCATTTCGTTGCGTGCCGTTCGCAGTTGACGTCTGGATTCCCAATCGACCAGCGGGACCGACAAGGCAGCCTCGATTTCACCGATCGTCGTCAACTCATTCGTCAGACTCTGGCGGATCAGTTGACGTGTCCGCAGGGTCAGCGATTCGGCCAGCGACCCCATCACCGGCTGGATCGTTTCATTCGCCACGGCGTGGGCCGCACGGATGGAGTCGATCACCGCTTGTTGATCCGTCGCCGCGTTGGGTACCGCGTCAAGTTGGGCTGCCAGTTGTTGAGTGCCTGCGATCAACGGCACAATCAGATTATCAATCGCGTCTTGGGTTTCTTCGGACGCCATCGCGCGGTCGGGATGGGCAATCCATTGTGCGTAGTACGGCGCGACGGCCATCGATTGATCGCAGATCTGCATCGTCGCGGCGGCCAAGTTTGCCGCTTCCGAGGACGCTGCGAATCTGGACTCCGTTTCTCGGACGCTTTCCTCCAGTCCGTTCTGCAATCGCAGAAACACGCTGTCTTCGGCACGTCGACGCGCGGCATCAATCGGACCCAGCAAGACACGTTTCCAGCGATGAATGCGAAGGTCCGAGGGGATCCCAGTCGCATCGCGCGGGACCGAAAGATCGTCGATGGACCCTTGCAGCGTCAACAACTTGCCGAGTGACTCCGGCTGCTGCCAAAGGCGTGGCGTCTGGTAACGATCGAGCATTCGCAGGAAGTGGGCGTCGCGATAGTCCGACGTCGCCTGCGTTTCAAACGCCTCACGCACCTTGGCGAGCAGTCCGGCGTCGGGCTGATCGGACAGTTCGTTCCATCGATCTCGCAGTTGCGTGCTGGAGATGACATCTTGGGTGCCAAAGAATTCGGCCAGTGACAGCGAGTGGACGTTCAGCGAACGCGGCAGCGGTGGTGGATCGCCGGAAAGCAACGAATAGGCCGCCGCGTAGGTTGGGGTCTGCGGCAATTGCGCCATCCGTCGCTCGGTCGCCGTGATGTCACCGACCACCCGATTGAAGGTTCGTTTGGCCAGCGTTTGGTACCCCTTGCCGGCGCTGGAGAGTTGTTCCAGCCACAGCAGGTCGTGTTCTAAATCACGAAACGCGATCGGCTCGCGACGATAAAGCTGTGCTTCGCGAATCTGGTCCAGCGATCGCCAAAGTGCATCCAGCTGAGGGTCCGAAATCGTCGGCCCGGGGCGTCGCGACAGCGGGCGACTGGTCAGTTGTTTCAATAGCTCCGGGTTCAAACTCCGCGCGAGTCGAAAGTCTGATTTCGAAGTGGTCGTTAACAAGGTGGGACGCTGTGATTTACCGCGGCTTTGCCGGACCCACCATTGCACATGCGATCGGACGTAGCGATCCAGTTCGCTCAAATCCACCCATCCGTCACCATTGCCGCCGTTGGCCATTTGATCGGCGGCGCCGGCCAAGCCGCGTTGCACGTAGTGACCGAATACCGATCCAGCCAAGTCGGCCGAAACGTGCGAGGTCTGTTCCGGTCCCGCGGACAGCAAAACGGCCAGATCGGCGGTCGTCTTTTTCGCGGCCACTCGATCACGAAAGACGGTCTGCACCTTGTCGGCAAACTGATTGGCAGCCAGCCCGATGTTCCAATTCACCTGCATCCGATTGCAATCGAGAATCAGCAGTGCCTTGCGATTGGCGCCGAGCTGTTCAAAGCGATCCAGCAGCGCGTCCAACTCGATCCAGGATTTGGGATCGGTCATCGCGGCCTTGGGGGGAATCAAATGAATCGCACCACTGTTGCTTTCGGCAACACCGTGCAAACTGACCCACACGATCAACGGCACGCGGTGACTTTGGCCCTCGGCCCGTTTGATTTCGCGGTCCAGCCGCTGGTAGAAATCCGTCGCTTTAAAAACCGGATCATCGCTGCCGCGCAGGGTGATGGTTTCACCGTCCATGGCGGCCAGCTTCTCAAAATCTTCCTTGGCCCACGCGTTGGGCGGCAACGGCCAACTGTACGGTGCGGCCGACAACACCACCATTGGGGTCCGTTTGGGCGACAGCAACAACAGCCAGATCAGCCAGACGAACAACAGCAGTGCGGCCAGCAACAACGCACCCCAGAGAAACTGACGCGACCGCCGCCACAGAAAACCGAACACGTCGACGCCGCTGGATCGGTCACCTTGCCAAACCTTGCGCGTCGATTTCTTGGTGTTGCCAGCGGGCTGGATCGGTGATGTCGACATGGATTCGTCGTCCGTGGGGCTCGTCGTCCGAAGGGAACGTTACTCGCGTCGAACCGAATCGTCGTCGGATTCCAGCGTCGGGTCAAAACTTTCAGGCAACAAGAATCCCGCGGTGGCCGTCGAGGCATCCGTTTCGGAATCTGCGTCGGTTGTATGGCCGACAACCGCGACGGGGTTTTCGGCTGTCGTCGCGTCGCCGCTGGAATCGGATGGCGTGGTCGTCGCGGCGACCGCCGGCGTGATCTCTCCGGCCAGTGTGGGAACGGCGGCGGGCGACGTCGGTCCTTCAATCGGCAGACCATCACCGTCCAGCGATGGCACGCCGCCGCAGTCACAGATCACCAGACGGGCGTTGCGGCGAACCCTTGCCGATGATTCCAGGAAACACCCCGAATCGTCACGCTCATAAGCGATCTCATACAGCTTCTTTAACAATTTCGGCGAACAGCAACTGTTCTCGCGACAGCACTTGCACGCATCACCGCTCACGCTGCGCAGACCACGCACCGCGGCATAGCGGATGTCTTCGCTGCAGTCTTCCAGTGCCGCCAGCATCGCCATTTCGGTATCCGGATAGCATTCCCCGCATCCACGACTTGCCAGATAGTTAATCGCTTTGGCTTTCTGGGGTGCCTTGTCGTCTTCCATCTTGGCCTCCGCGGCCGCTTTCTCCGCCGGGCTGGCGTCCGGTCCCAAATTGGCCGGATCCGTGATCGACTTGATCGGCGGTTTGGCCTCCAGTCCGGGAAACCGGGTTCCCAATCGGTTGCGAACCCGTTGGCCCACGGTGCGGACTCCCCCGAACACCACGTCCAACCCCAAGAACTGTGGCAGCGTCATGCCCGGCGCCGCGGCCGGCGGCGCAACCGCGACGATCGTCGTCGCCCCGGCTTGTGCCGATGTCGGGGGTGCAGGGGCGGGGGCCGCCGGCGGAACCGACGCACAACCCGCGCAGGAAACCATTGCGATAAAGCAGATCCCTATCGAAAAGTGGTTGCGGCTGTAGGTCATTTGTCTCTTCAACGAAATACGAATCGCGCCTTGCTAACACGTTTGTAGGATTGGACCTCAACGGTCAAGAAGTCCCTGCCGGACTCCACGCAGCGGCGGTGACGTTCGCCTCCGGGGGGCACCGGGGCGCATCGATAGCCACGCACACCCCTCTGTATCGGTCATTCCGTTGATGACGTTTAAGCGAACCACAGAAACTTTGCCGGCAGGCATCGAAGAAACCCGTCGGTGGCCTGGCTTTCACCCAATACTGCTAATTTGAGACGCGAACGCTTCCCGCGCTACGGCAACGTCACGTCCACTCGCATCGTCCGCTCCGGCCCGATCGTCACTTCGACGTCTTGCTCCATGCGATGGACGCGATTGCGAATCACCGCACGCGCGGCCAACCGATAACTGCCCGGCGAAACCCCGGCAATCACGTACGCTCCATTCTCCGTCGAACGGACGGACACCCCCGACGCAGCCGATGCGGCATCCGGGGCCGCGGCAACCGTCGCCACGGCAGGATCCTCCGGCAGGGCCGTCAAAACCACTTCCGCGTCCGGCACGTTTTTCTCGCGAAACTGAATTGTTCCCACCAGATTCACGGTCTGCTGTTTGACCCGCTTGGTGCTCTCGGTCGGCGAAACCACCTCCATTTCGACCGCTACCGGATCACTTTCGTTGCCGACACGATCCACACCCCGCACCAGCAACGATTTCTTGCCGGCGTCGGCTCCCGCGTTGACGGTCAAGATCCACTGACGATCGGACGTCCGGGAGGCCGTGAAAATGTTTCCCGCCGCGGGAAACTCGCCGTTTCCATCGACGTCAAAGGCTGCCTGCACCTTCGTCACGTCCGATCCCTCATCCCAGGCCCAAACCTCCAGATCGACTTGGCTGTTGACCGCCGCAAAACTTAAGCCGTCGGTTCGAGTCACCGGACCGACGACCGGCGGCGCGGTGTCGATCAACAACTCAATCTTGCGGAACGATTGGATTTGGTCATTGATGGTCAAACTGGCTGCGACATCGATCAGCAGATTCTCCAGTCGCTCCGCCGGCAGACCGATCAGGTGGTCCGAAACGACATTGGTCAGTTCGACGGTGCCGTCGGGCGTCGATTTGACAAACCCGATCATCACGCCGCGATCGGTCGTCAATCGAACGCTGTCCTCGGGGTGGGGCACGCCCGACCCGTCCAGATCGATTCCAAGGTTCAAGTGATCTCGTCCGTTCTCGAACGATCCAACCGGTGCATCGATCTGAACCGAAACAGGAATCGATTTCGTCGCCCCTAGAATGCCACCCTTCGACGACGTCGTCATCCGCAGATCAACCGAATCGGTGACTTCGGGAACATTCGTCAGGTGTTTGCCACAAGGCACATCAAAGATAAACGACCGGGGATAACCATCGACGTCGATATAAACCCGTGCGACATTCGGCGGCGGTGCCGTCGTCGCAATGAACAAATTCGTCGTCGGACTCGCGCGGGTGATCATCCCTTGCAGCTTGCCCCTGGTGCGGCCGCTGCGGTCGTCTGCCAATCGGCACTCGACACGGACCGGAGCCCCCTCGGGCAACCGACTCGGGTCAACCGCGCTGACTTCCACGGTGATCTGCTGCTTCTTGGTGTCAAAGCCGACGCGCGGTGAGACGAACCGCCGAGGTCGTTGGATCGCAAAGCGGACGTGACGATACGTTGATTGCCCGGTGTCGCGGTCGCTCAATTCGACCAGCATTCCGTGGGGCATGTCGGTCGACTCGATCGGTTCGGTTTTCTCCTCTTCGTCTTTGCCCGCATCGTCCTGTTTGGGGGACGCCTCTTTCGCCTCCGCGTCTTCGCCGTCGGCTTGTTCAGCGTCTCCGGCACTGGGGAACGCCGGTTGACCGTCGCCGGGAACGCTGACGTCAAAACTGGCCAGCGGCAACGCACCGACCAGCAACGTGCTCGGGTCCGCAGGCAGCGGGCCGATCAACGTTTGACCCAGGGCATAACACCGCATCGAGATCTGTTTGGTCCGCGATGCATGATTGACGACGCCTAACCGGAATTTCTCCAACCGATTGGGGTGCGGCAACAGTTCCACTCCCTCGACGTCCGACACAAACGACGCCGCGCCGCGTTCGACGTAGACTTCGGCAACGGGCAACATCAGGTCAAGTGTTCGCCGCGTCAGCAGAACGGGTGGCTTGGATTCCGCACGCGTCAACTCGGATCGCTCATACACGTCCACCACCAACTTGGTCGTTTCCGACGCATTGTCGCGCCGGACGATCTTCATCGGTAACGTTACCGTACCCGCCGCCGCGATGGTGATCGGCTTTGACCGCCAGGTTCCGAATTGAGACGGGGTGTCGAAGAATTCAGGCCGAATCGATCGGATGCCCGCCGCCGAGTCGTTCGATTCACTCGAGGCAACGTTGATCACGTCGACCAATCCCCGTTCGTATTCCAACGAGACCGTGATCGAGACCTCGCGGTCGCTGGGGTTTTCAAGACCCAGAATCACCTGCCGCCAGTCGTGGTATTGCAGGTCGACCGTCGGCGGGGCGGTGATCCTGATTCGTGTCGGTTCGGTGACCGAGGCCGAGACGCGGCAGAGTCGTTCGGATTGGGCGCGGTAATGTTCCGCCCAGTCGGCGAACGTCGCCGATTGATTTCCAGCGCGGTAGGTCGACATCTGTTCGAGACGTTCGGCTTGCCACTGTAGGGTCGAACGAAGTTGCGTCTCCAACGACAGTGAGTTCACGTCAACGTCGTCCAACTGCCACGCATCACGCGGGTCGATCATCCGCAACAAGCGGATCGCCATCCGTGATGCCGCCGGTGACACGGCACATGTTGACAACGCACCGTCGACTTCTATTGCCGAGCGGTAAAACGATTGCAATGCGGCACCGAATTTCAAATGTCGGTTCCAGAGTTCCGAGACGTTCGCCGCGTCGTTTGCGTCCATCGTCCGATAGACGACTTCGAACGATTGAAAGGCCGCCTCGACTTCACGCGCCGCAGTGATTGCCGCAAACGCGTCCGCAGAAACGCCCTCAAAGTGCGACAGCCCGACGTATTGCGATTCCAATTGAGCCTGTTCGAACAGAAACCGCCATTCTTCCGGCGAAGGCATTTGACGTGCATCGCCCAGTGACATTGCATCGCCCAGTGACATGGCTGACACGTCGTCGATCGTGACGTTGGCCAGATCGTAGTTGGACGCCAGTTGCCGATCCCGTTGGTCCATCGCTGCCAGCAGATCGTTCCGCAGCGCCGAACTCAACAATGGCGTTTTGAGCAACAGATCGGCTTGATAGGAATCTCCCGGTGTCGCCGTTTGTGCCAACAGTCGTTCTGCCGCGACATCTCCACAGGCGGCTTCCAGGCGTGACTGAATCGATTCCAATTGCTCCCGCACCTTCGTCACCGTTGCGACGCTCGACTGCCCCGGATGGTTCAGTAACCCAGAAAGCTCGCCTGCGAGTTCTAGCAGCGTCGAAAGGTCGTCGTAAATCACCGAACGTCGATCGGGCACAAACCGAGACATCAAATGCCAGTGCATCAACGACGGCAGCTTCGCCAGCAGCACGTCCAACGCGCGTTCGGCCCGACGGACCTCCACGAATTCAAGCTCAGCGGCCGCGTAGATTTTTCCGGCGTCTTCGAACAACGTCCGGCATCGCTGTGGCCACTGCAAACCGACCTGGTCAAACACCAGTTGTTCGGCAAAAAAACGAAACTGGTCGGCCCGCTCCACGTCCACTCGCATCCAGCCCGGCGACAACAAATCCAGTGCCGCGACTCGCTCTCCCGCCAAACACGTCAACGCTGCGATTTGAACCAGATCCCAATCCAGCTCCGGCGAGTCGGCCAGACGTTTTAAAAACGTCATTTCAACGGTACCGGAAAACTTCGGGCGCCAGCGTGTTTTCAGCCACTCGTCAAAGGCTTCTCGCGTTTCTTGCTCCAATGCCGCCTGCAATACCTTCACATCGATGTCCAACGATTGGCCGCGAATCACGGCAGCCGATTGTGCCAGAGCCAGACTGTGAGCCTGTTCCGGTTCAAGGATGGATAGCAGTGAAACGGTGTCGTCGGATGCGTGACCGAACAGTGACGCGAGAGGCGGTGTGGTTTTTGATGTCGCCCCAGCTGCCGGACCGGCCGGTGCTTTGGCGGGAAAGGAGTCTTCGAGTGTGGTTTCAATCTTCTCGGGATCGTATCCCTTGCCGCCGTGAAGCTGCTGTTCAAAGGCCAACAATTCGGCTTGCAGTTCCCGCCACAGGTGCGGTTTGTTTTCGACCGGACTGAAACTCGGATCGGCCGCCGACCACGCCAATGACGCCGCATCGCGCAGTCGCCAGGCCTTGGTGAGCAGTTGCTTGGCCTTGGCCTTCTGGTCAGCCTCGGACGGTTTCGATTTCGCATCGCCCGCTTCACCAGACTTGTCGGTGTTTTCGGCTCCGTCTGCGGAGTCGTCCGCGGTGGCGTCGGTTGGACCATCGGCCGCCGAGAGATCGCCGTCGGCCGGCTGCCCGCTACCGTCGTCGCTCCCTCCGGCTTCCGCGTCGGCGCCACCGTCCGCGTCTGCCACGTCGTTCGACTTCACGCCCCCGCCGGCGATCCGATTCGATGCCAACGTGACCTGTTGTCGCCGCAGCAGCCCGCGAACCCTGCCCGAACGCGCGGACGATCCGCCGCCACCGGCCAGCTCATCGGGTGGAATGATCAACGACGCGGCCGTCAATTCCTGATCCGGATCTTGCTCAAACAATGTCAGCAGTTTGGGATCCGACTGTCCAGCTTTGCCACCGCCCCAGATCAGTTGCGGAGTCTGCTCCGCCCCACGGTCGGTACTTTGGGCGACCCACTTGGACACGTTTGCCGACGTAAACGCGACCAGTTCACTCAACTGAATCGCTTGATCATGATCCAAGTCCGCGGCACCCTTGAGTCCTTCGCCGACAAACATCCCAAAAACACTTCGCCGGGCGGCGCGTGAAACATGCGAGTACTGCAGGGACGAATGTGAACAATAGACCCACAACGAAGGGTCCTTGGATTGGTGCACCGCCTGTTCCAACAGCCTGGGGAAATCGTTGCCCAGGACGCCCAGTCCGGGGTCATAGTCGATGGTTCCCGCATTGATCAGGATCAACTTCGTGGCCGCTGGCGATTGTCGGACTTGGTCGATCAGCGTTTCAACCGACACCCGCCCCAAATCCGGCTGCCGCAAGTCAAAGTTGTCACACAGCAAGTAGGCGGACGCGTTGTCGGTGACCCCGTGCGCGTTGATGTACAAGATCAGCTTGTCACGCGACGAGATCCTCGCCTCCGCCAATCGGTTTGCCAGGTTTTTGGCTGCTTGTGCCGAATGCAACACGTCGCTCTGGTCGCGAACCTTCGCCTCTTCGATCGACGCGATCGCCTCCAAGTCCTCGGCCACGAACGCGATCGGCGGCGCGTTGAATGCCTCGTTGCCGCGTGAACCCAGCAGCACCAAGTGAGTTTGTGGTGCAAAAAATGGCGGGAACAACAGAAACACCAGAACAACCGTCAGAGCGATCAGACCGATCACGATCGCCGCCCGCCGCAGGTCCCGCGCCAGTTTGGCGCGACTCCGCTTCTTTGCCGCTGCCTGCCACGACGGTTGCTGATTCGGTTGCATGATAATCCGTTCTGCTCAAATCAAGATGGCTGTCCCGTCTGGCATCGTGCCGTGGAACAATGTGGGTAGCGCCATCGGCATGATGGCCTGCTCCGCGCGGTGCCCGTTGCGACGCGAACGCACAGCGCTATACTCTCTTCGACGATTCCGCACCTCGTCCGCTCGCAAGCGTCACGCAGAGATGCTTTTACGGGATGAACGGTTTGCGCCGTCTCGATGACTGTGAAAGGTTGCCGAACGTGACGAATGTACCGCGCCCCAATACGAAACGCTTCCATGGCAGTTACGGAGGTCGACCCGACTGAACAGATCCTCCCGTGTGGAGGTCGTGCAGTTTCTAATGTCACCCTCCTGGCAGGCATTAGTATCGACACAAGTCGCTTTTTGCCCAAAGGGCATGCATATCCATAGCCTGGGGCAAGCAAACCGAGCATTTGCGAGGGTTGCGCCGCCCCAGGAACGTCATCGCAATGAGGTTCAATTTGGCCAACGGCCATGCACAACCTTCTGACATGCAAAAGATGTGTAGATACCAATGCCCTGGGGGAGGGTGACGAAAACCCATTATGATCAACGGCTTAAAAACCGCACGACCCGTACGCGGGAGGGGCGAGCGAAGCGAGACATCTGAGCTCTGAGCAAGTGGCTTGTTTTCGGATTTCAGGAATTTTCGAGGTAGGGGACGATACCGGGTAATCGGCGTTTGAGAGTTTCAATGTATCGACCACAGTCGAACGGGATGCGGGTCTGCCAGACGCGGTAGAGAATCCGGATCCAACTACGTGCGAGCTTGCGTAGCACCGCGTGGTGTTTCATTCCTTGGGCTCGTAACATTTGGTAGCGAGCTTTGGTCCACGGACACCATGTCCGGGCTGCGGCTGCAAACTCATGAAAGGTTTGGCGAAGGTATTTCGGGCAGGCATAGCGCCGTTGAACATGACGCTGCTTTCCGCTTTGACGCGTGATGGGTGCGATTCCGCTAAAGGAAGCCAGTTCATCGGCATCGGACCAGCGATCACGCTGCGAACCGAACGCACACAGAAGTCGAGGCGCAAGTGCTGGGCCGGCTCCTCGGAGCGAGGAGAACAGGTGGGCATCGCCGTGAGCCTTGAACGACTCGCTAATCTGTTGGTCGAACTGCTCAATCGTTTTGATGGATCCTTCGATTTGCTGAGCCAAATGCTTAACCGTCATGGACATGGGAGTGATCAGGGCAGAGTCATCGCAGAGCAACGGCGAGCTACGAATGGCATCGAGGGCTTCTTTTTGCCGCTCCTCATTTCGGACTCCGTGTTCTCGCAGAACCCGAACAATCAACCGACGATCAGCACGACGGAGTTGCCTGGGATCAGGCCACCGCTTGAGTACAGCCAGTAGCAAATCCAGCTGGTGGGATTTGCCGAACAGCTCCAAAACTACAGGAAAATACTGTTTAAGTACGCTGATAAGCTGCTGACGCAGTTTTGTTTGGCTGCCTACGATGAAGCGTCTTTGCTCGCAAAGCCGGTTCAGCAATCGCGTCTGCTCATCATCAGGCAGCCATGCCTTAAGGGTCTCGATTCGTTCGCGAAGAAGCCTGGCCAGATACATCGCGTCGGTAGGATCACTTTTGCCATCGCCACCCGGATAGCTTTCTCGATAGCGAGAGAGTTGTTTAGGGTTAATCGGGTAGAGAACGATGTTCTGACGGAACATCAAGGCATGGATCAGGGGGCCCTTGGACTGTTCGAGCATGATCGCGATTTTCCCGCCCTTGGCTTTCTCAGTCATCTTGGCGATCCATTGGTTGATCGCTTCGGGGGTGTGGGGCAGTTCCATCGCCGATTCTCTGCCTTGAGAATCAATGATGTGGCAGTCATGTTTCTGATCAGCCCAATCGATTCCAACAAAAAGCGCGATGGATTGGTTGAGTGTGGGTGAATTGTCGTTCATGCTGTAGTCTCACCGAGTTGAAAGGCTTGTGTGATTGGTAGTCCAGCCTCACCCACTTCGGAAACCTTATAGAGAGCCCGCTAAGCTACATCTGAGTGATCCGTTTTGGGATGAAGCGAGCGGTGTGCTCGGAAGTCTCGCTAAGCCGTCATGCGGCTGGGGAGGGGATCCGTAGCACTCCGCTGGCTACCGCTTCAAATAATAATCAGCGCGGCGTTGAGAATCCGCCATGCCAAAGCTGCGCTGCGGAAAGGGCTGCGCGATGGCAAGGACGCTCAACGCCGAACACTGAGGAGATGCTATAAGGGGAGGGCTCTCACCGAGGCTCCCCAGCCGATCCCATCACCTCTCCATCCCGTCGCAATCCACCCCTCTCCTCTCCGCCAACCCCCAACCGCGTGCCCCTCGATGCCGTCCGAATCCACACCACCGTTCAGCTACGACGAGTATCCCTATGCCAGCTATCCCTATGCGTCCAGTCACCCGCGCAATCTAGCCGCCCTGGCACAACTCTTTGGGATGCAGCCGGCCGACGTTTCGCGATGTCGCGTCTTGGAAATCGGATCTGCCGCGGGAGGCAACTTGATTCCGATGGCAGCCCGTTTTCCCGGTTCCGAATTTCTGGGCTTGGACGCGTCGAAGCGTCAGGTCGAAGAGGGCAAGCCGGTCATTGACGCCTTGTCGTTGAGCAACATCACGCTTCGGCATCAAGACATTCTCGAATTCGATTCCAGCGAAGGCAAATTCGATTTCATTATCTGCCACGGAGTCTATTCGTGGGTTCCGCCAGAGGTTCAAGAAAAGATCTTATCCGTCTGCCGTCACCATCTCGCTGAAAACGGGGTGGCTTACGTCAGCTACAACACCTACCCCGGCTGGTACCTGCGACGCGGCGTGCGTGAAATGATGAGCTATCACGCATCGGGATTCGATGACACGCAAACCAAGATCAATCAGTCGCGCGCCCTCGTCGACTTTCTCGCCTCGGCGGTCCAGCAGAATCAAGACGCATATGAAAAACTGTTGCACGAAGAACTGAGCATCGTGCGGGCCAGCGAAGACAGTTATATCTACCATGAACATCTCGAAGACTACAACGAACCGCTCTTCTTTCACCAATTCGTGTCCCGCGCCGAGGCGAGTGGATTACGGTTCATGTGCGAAGCTCAATTCGCCAGCATGATTCCGAACGAGTACGGCGACGAGACGCGAGGGACGTTGTCGAAGATCGCGCCCGGCTTGGTTCAGATGGAGCAGTATTTGGACTTTCTTCGCAATCGAAAGTTTCGGCAATCACTGCTTTGCCACTGCGACGTCCAACTCGATCGAGCCATCGGTCCAGAACGGCTCAAGCGTTTGTACGTCAACTCACCGTTGGCCGAACAAGAGCCCGAGGACGCAGACGCGGACGAATCACGCGATGCCCATGTTTTCGAACACGCCTCTGGCCGCACCCTGACCGTCGGCAATCCGGTCCAGGTCCATGCTTTCCGCCATCTCGCATCGATCTGGCCCTGTGACATTTCGATCGATGCCTTGGCCGACATCGCTCGTCAAGCCATTCCGGCCGAGCAGCGACCTAGCGTCGAAGAGTGTCGTCATGAGTTGTACGAGACGTTTTTGGAACTGTATTCGTCCAGTCTCGTTGCGCTCTACGCGGCGCCGTCCGACTGCACCGTGGAAATCGGCCCGACGCCGGTCACAACCGAACTGATCCGTCATCAAGCCGAGCAGGACAGCCGGGTGACCAATCTGCGACACGAATCGGTTCACCTGGACGACTTCGAACGCGAGATCATCAAACGCATGGACGGCGTCGCAACGATCGATCAAATCGCCGCCGCGCTACTTGAGTTTGGAGTCGCGATGCAGGCGGAGTCACCGGACGCAGAATCGCCGGATCCGAAAACAGAACTCCAGTCGGTCACCCCCACCCAGGAGCAACTCCGCGCCGTCGTCGAGCAAAAGCTGCAACGATTCGCCCAAACCGGCCTACTCGCCTCACCCAATGCCCGACCGTAGCGGAACAAGCCAAGAGTCTCTCGACGCAATCGAACCACCCCCGAAATCAGCGGTATCGCGCGAGCCTACGGGCCCCTACTTTGCCACCAAACGGTACGCATTTGTTAGCGGTAGGGCGCGAGCCCTCCGGTCCGTCAACTACATTGACGCCCAACAGAGTGCATTGGATACCGGTGGGACGCCGACCCAATCCCACTAAGTTGACAGCAACGAGGAGGCGGCTCGCGCCGGCGCGAACCGGCTGATGTCGAACGACGATCAGCCGTTTGGCGCGAGCCTACCGGCCCCAACCCAAGGAACCGACGCCTCACTTTGCGGCAGACCGCGAGTCTTTCACTGTGTTCCAAGACCGACACCGGACGTCTCCCGCCGTTCCGCCATCTCATCCGATGCCCAGGAAACGGCATGGAGCGTCGACCGCCGGAGGGAATCCAGCGGGATCCCAAGGCTCCGGCGGCCCGACACCATGCCTCGGCCTTTGTCTCCAATCCGCCTTGTCTCCAATCCGGCTTGTGCGTGCCCGTCGGGCTTTCCGCGGAGCCAGCCAAGGACTTGGCAACCGCCATTCCGCCGGCGGGGGTTGGGGAGCCGGGAAAAGGCGGTCGGAGGAGTTTTCAGGTGGGTATTTGCAGCTCGGCGGGGCGAGGTTATATTACGCGTCCGTTCGGGTTGCGACGGTCGATTGATCGGGACGCAAGCCGAGCGAAGAGATCCGTGAGCGGGTGGATTTTCCAAAGAAACCCGCATCACAATCCCACCATCGGGGCGTGGCTCAGCCTGGTAGAGCGCTACGTTCGGGACGTAGAGGTCGCTAGTTCGAATCTAGTCGCCCCGACTATTCTTAGAAATGAGCCCTTCGGCCAGTACGTCGAAGGGCTTTCTTATTGTGGGGACTAGAGTTACGTCATCGAGGACGCAGTTCAAAAACACGATATCGAGGATCTGACGTTTTTCCATCACATCGGCGGTAAGCCATTTGCTAGTAAGGCTTTGCGAAAGTTCAAAAATTCTGCTCGCCAAGTCGGCATATTCGTCGTGGGAGCGGTCGAGAACGTCGAGTTGCAGCTTCATGTTACTGAGGCGATCACGTAATTCTGTTTGCTTCGCGGCGAACGTTGATTCGTCAATCTCTTCCGCCAATCGCATGTTGAGCAGACGGTCCTGCTGGCCGACTATCAGGGTCTCCTGACGCTGAAGTTCATGTCGTTGCGAGAGCGAATCCAACTGTGTATCGCGTGTCTTGGAAGCAAGCACAGTGCGGAACCATTCCTGCACGCCTTCGTCTTCGATCTTCATCTTGGTGAGAATCGCCATCACTTGAGAGTCGAAGTCAGCCTCGCGGACCCGGATACGTGGATGGTCGCCTTTGTTGTAGTAGGTGCAGCGATAGTAGATGTATCGCTTTGGCCCAGCTTTCGTCTGTTTCGTTTTGACTTCACCCGTGATTCGATGTCCACAATGTCCGCATTTGATGCGGTCTCCCGCGTAGGTCAGCTCATGGGACTGGTAAACGTGTCCGCCCAGAATGGTCTGAACGCGGTCCCACGTTGCTCGGTCAACCAGTGGCTCGTGCTTACCGGGATACCAGTTGCCCTTGTGTTCAATCTCTCCGATGTAGGCCCGGTCGCGGAGCATGTTGTGGAGGGAACTACGCGGAAACTTGTGGGTGGAGTCCCGGTAAATTAACCCCTCTTCATGCAACTTTTCGGCGAGTTGGTCGAGCGTCAGCGAATGGAAGGCGAATAGCTCAAAGATCCGTTTCACGGTTTTGCCGTTTCGCCGATGGACTTCCACGATGCCGCGACCGTTCTTACGAACGTTCTTGTAGCCGTAGGGAGCGAGACCGATGAACCAGCCTTCCTGAACGCGGCGAGCGAGGCCCTCGCGTACATCAACCGATTGCTGCTCGGTGTAGAAGCTGGCCATGTTGGCGAGCGTGCGACGCATCATGCGGCCAGCAGGATTGCTGTCGGTGGGTTGTGCGACGGAAATGAACGGGACGTTGTATTCGGATTCCAGACGTTCCAGCTCAACGTAGTCGTAAAGATTTCGTGCCGCCCGGTCGAGTTTGTAGAACAGCAGACCGTCAATTTCCAAGCAGTGCTTCTTGGCGTAACGTACAAGTTCTTTGAAGGTCTTGCGTTCATCGCTCTTGGATGCAGTTTCGGCGATGCGGAAGAAGCGGACAATTTCACCGCCCTGCAATTCCGCGTAGTGCCTGAGTGCGTCTTCCTGTACTTCGAGTGAGAATCCTTCTCGTTCCTGTTCGCGACTGCTGACGCGAGCTAAGGCGACGAACCGCTTCATTTTCACTACTCCCGACGAAGACAATCAATGACACCACCGACATTGTTGATGATCGCGATGGCATCGTCGCGGGTCAACTGGTTCGGGTAGTACGGTTGCCAGATTTCAATGGTCTTTTTCAGCAGTTCATCCGAAACCCAATCGGGCAGGTCGGAACGCGACCTCTGGTCACACTCTTCCTTTCGTCGATTGGTTTTCGGGTTTCGCATCAGTAAATGTCAGATTCGTTGGAGAGGGTTAAAACAAGCGACGTTCGACTTGGTTGCCGTAGACGGTCCACTGCGTTCGGGGATGCTCTTCGCGACCGTACAGTTCGAGATACGGCCCCGGACTGACTCTCTCGATGAGTTCACGAACCGCAAACGGTTTTCGGCTATGGCGCGTTCGTCGATGCAGCAACCAGCTACGACAGGTCTTGTCAGCAAACGGCAGGCTGCCTCGCACACCAAGAAGCAAGAATTCGTGTGAGACACGCCAGTAGTTGCCCATGCCGAGTTGTGGCTTAATCCAGATCAAACACGATTTGAATTGGAAGCCCCATGCGTCCATGACATCGAATGCTTCTCGAAGAAACGCATTCGTTGTCCAGAGGTGCAAGTGAGCGTTGTTCGCAATCAACTGGCTAACCGGTTCTGAACAGATCGATTCGAGATCCATCGTCGAATAGTGATTGTCGGCGGCACCGCGAGCCGCCTTGTTGGAATAGGACCAAGGCGGGTCAGCGTAGACCGTGCCGAACTTCGACCCGGAAGAAACAAGCTCTTCGAGGCTTTCGACGATGCTTGGGAGCCGTTCGTTCATTCGGCGGCTTCCATGCCTTGTGTGACTCCACTCTCCTGCTCGATCATCCACGTGTGGGCTTCGTCAAGCAGGAAGCGAACGAACGGGATGTCGTCGCGGCCAAGACGAGTTGATTCGTGCCACAAGTCACCGTTCTTATAGAGGCGATGTAGGGAAAGCATGTGGCGAATTGTGTCGCCTGACTTCGCACGACGTATGCGAACAATAAGAAGCCCCTGCCGGATTTCGTGTACGAGTTTTGTTCTCATTGGTTGGTGGCTCCATTTACGTTGTTGTTGGTGGACACTTCGGCAATAGCGTCATCAAGCCCTGCTGCGAGGCGAAACAACAGATTGCGACTTTCCTCATCCATACAGCCATCGTGAGCAAGTTCGGCTGACAAGACGCGAACCAACTTGACCATCGCGCAAAGGTCGTCGGGCGTGAACCATTGATTCACTCGGCCAGTGCGGTTGTTCAGGCGAGTGATGTTGAATCGGTAGTCAAAGCCCATCAGTTCATCGCCGGTCTTGTAGACCGATGCGGTTAGCTGCTCGGCTCCAACCATCGTGTATGGCTTTCTTGATTTGTCAGGCATCGTGTGGCTGTCGATTGGCAATGTTGAATTGAAAATGCGTGGAGAGCTGTCACTCTCTCCACGCGGATTTGCTATTGGTCGTAGTCTGGTGCATCAGAGAAGCACTCTGACAATTGATCCTGCACCGAACGCCAACCCGCATCGCGGGCGGCGTCGAGCAATTCGTCGATAAGCTCAACCGCGTGCTCTTGCGGATACAGCGGGTAGCGACGATTGATGGCGGGCGGATTGCATTTCATGCGTTCCACCTGCTCTTCATGCAGAATGTGAATTGCTTCAAGCACATCTTCAGGTATCAGCCGAACCAATAGTTTTTGATAAAGTCGTGTCATTGTTCTTCTCCGAAGGGGAAGTTCACGTGTGACAGAGGGGCGTGAACTCCCCGTTTTTCAATCGCCCCTCCCTGACAGTTGCCTGTCAGGGAGAGGTAAGTTGGAAAAGTGCCGGGCTGACACGAACAGCCCGGCGTTACCGTGGGTAAAACCCATGTCGTTCCCTGAACGACGAAAACCGATTAGCGACTCAGTACTCTTCAGGAAGAAGAATTGTGGTGTAGGAGCGATCTGCTTCCGTGATGATCCAGAACTTCGTTTTGTCCGAAGCGTGGTAGACCGAGAACAATCGGAAGCCTCGCGCGAGCGATTCTTCGTTGGTCTTTCGGTCTCCATCACAAACGTCACCCCAGTCACCTTGAGCATGTCTCAGCAACGCGGTCAGCATTTCATCTGCCGAAATCGCCAAGTGAACTCCCTTGGTCATCACAATTCTTCCCAGCGGAAAGAGTGCTATTTGGTTGACATCTTCCATAGCGTTTTCATCCGTGAAGCCGGTGGGTGAACCCCACCGGCAAGTTGATAATCCATTACTCTTGGTTGGCCTCACGCTTGGCCTTTTCGGCCTGCCTGAGACACCATGAGAACGCCAGTTCCGACGCCTTGGCGACGAACAACAAGTCGTCACGTCGAAATGACGTGGTGTCCTTGTATTCTTCGCCATCACGATAGGTGCGGGTGATCGTGACGCTGAGCCACGACCCGTTCTTCTTCGATTCGTTCTTCCAAACGGAAGCTCGAATACCGTTACCTACTGCGAAACGCTTAATCGGTGCATTATTTGCCATGATTTCTCCTTGTGTGTTATCCACACTGTGTTCGTTCGCTGATGGAGCAGGCCCTCCTGTCTCCGCCAGCACGTTTTGTAAGAGCCAAAGCCTCATTGCTCTGGCTACTGTGTTAGCTCGCTAACGCGAACCCGAACGTCGTCGAAGTCGTCGAGTCTTTTCCGAGGTCGACTCTTCTTCGGCGTTCTCTTTTTGTTGGGGGACTGTTCAACTTTCACGAGGGTATCCCACGCATGAACTGCAACTTGCGGTGCATGGAATAGCCACAAACCCGCGACGATGCCGATCAAGACAAGACGTACTACGAGTGCGGGCAGTCCAATGACGAACCCAAGTGCCGAGCGTAGCTCGACTGGTGTGCCTCGCTTACTAAGCTGAACATCTACCTGCGAGTATCCTCGCTTGTAGAGCCATCCGAAAAACTCACCGGCATATCCTGCGACCGCCTCAATGGCGTACAGCAGGTAGCGTGTGAACTTCACGGAATGATCAAGAGCGTCCGAGACACCCCAACGTATCTCGGCTGCCATTCCTTCAAGGCATTCTGTCAATGTCACTTTCATGACAATCCTCCGGTTGACGCCGCTGGTTCATTCCAGACGACGTTTGATTGACAAGCACTTGCAGCGCGTGCCAAGCAATCAGAGTCAGATGCCTACCCGTTGTTTTTTCTGCTCTCGGGCCGAGAGACGTTTTCAAACCCGCGTGGGGATTGAGTGATTAACGCGTTGCGTTTGTTCGCTGGGGGATGTGTGCGACGATGTTAAGCAGTTCCGTAAATGCGACGACGTTCAAGTGGACGCCGCTGCCTTTTAGCGGGCGCAGTGCCTCTGCCAAGCGTTGTTGTTTTGGATAAGTTGGAACGATCCAAGTGATTTCAAAATCACCGTTGCGAATTAGCTCGCGGAATCCATCCTGACGTTGGTACTTCTGGATGCTTCGTTGAGTTCGAGCGGCAATCCGGTTGATTTTTGATTGCCCAGCGTCGACACGGATACTTCCCAGTCGTGTCGACTGCGATTTGGCATCCACATAATGACCCGCTGGAAGGCCATGCCGGAACAACTTCGGGAAATAGGTTTCCATTTCCGCTTGCGTGACAGCCGACCGAGACTCAGAACCGTGGCAGAACGTGAGTGTGCCCAGTGAGCGTGCCAGCGACCGATCCGAAAGCGGTTTCGGATTGGCTGTTGTCCAGTAGCGAAGACCGCAAACGTGGTGCCATTCGCTGATGTGGCCAGCTCGCAGCAGCAAGTCAATCGCGAGCATTGCGAGCTCGCGGTCAGTGACGGGCAAGCAGCGGTCAACTGCGAGCGTGTATCGGTCGATGGACTCAAGAATGAGCCTCTGGGGTTTCATGTTGAGTGTGTTGATATTTTGCATGATTACCACAGTTCGTAGGGAAGTTCGGCAGACTGACAGTGCCGGTGAAATGATTCGATTTGCTCCAGTGAATACCGACCTGCTGACTCGATGACGCAGGTGACATTTCCTTCGTCGTCAAACAAGAACGCATCGGGGTTCTTCACGCCACGTTCAGCGATTGCCACGGCGTCTTCGCCGAGCCATGTGTTAGCCAGTTCCGGTTCCGTAGTCCGATAGCGGGCATAAACACCTGCCAAGAGCAGGTCGTGGTTTCGGTGATTCGTTGGCGGTAAGCCGCCAGCCGATGAGCCAAAGAGTCGCGCAGCTTTGTGGGTCGCTGCGACGACGGGCGTCGGTGTCGGAGGTTCGCCCCATCTGTTCTGAACAACGTCAGTGAGATGTATGAAGTCAGGCGCTGGCTGCTGAGGAGTCCAAGCTGCGAGCGGTTCCTCGCCGATGGGAGATGCGGGCAGATTCCACACATCGCCGACGAGCAGACCGGCACCGATAAGCCGCTGGATCGCGTCGATGACCGCACCGGACGAGCCAAACTGGTCAGCCCAGACGCGGTGAATGTGTGCCAGCGACAAGAGACGCACACGGCATGTGAGCGTTTCCATCAAGTCGTAGATTGGTGTTGTCCAAGTTCGTTGAATCATCCTTCTGCTCCCGCTGTCGAGCTTGAAGAATCAAGCGGATGGTCTTTCAGGTACTGGTCGAACATGCCAACCGAATCAGAATTCGCGGGCTTGTTGCCTGTTTTTGCCTGTGGCTTCGCTCGGCCTCTTGACTTTCTTCTCCGCTGCTTCTTCGGCTTGTTCGATGAGCGTGCGGGATTCGACTGCGTCTGTGGTTCCGGGCCAACTGTAATGGTCTCCTTTGAGATCGACGGAGAAGTGTTCGGCTTGCGTCCGCGATGAGGAACTTCCGGCTGCGGGCGTTCCCAGTCCGACGCCAGAAAAGTCCCGACATCGGTTGATGGCCACGGGGTGGCTTTTCGTTCGCTGTATTCCTCGGCGGAGATGTGAAAGTCACTTTCGATGATGACTGGCATTCCGCCGTATTGGGCGTAACCCGCTCCACGATTGATCAATACAACGCTCTTGCGGTCGTCGTCACTGACGAGCTTGATGTCATTCTTGGTCAGCCTTGGAGCAATGAAGTCGTTGCGTGAACGACTGGTGCTGGTGGTCGTGCCACGGTCGCTAACAGATTGAGAAACAGTGATGGAGTCCATCGTATCGACGGTTTCACCGCTCGCTTTTGAAAGCCGTTCCTGATCGTCCCAGCCCGAGATGGCGAACCACTGTCGATAGCGGCAGTTCGTTTCTAATGTTGACGTCAGGTCGTAACGAACCAGATCCTGCATGGATTGGTTCGCAAGAATCACTGCGACGCCCATGCTGCGGGCAAGTTGCAGCAGATAGTCGAGATTTCGCGATGCCATGCGCTGAAACTCGTCGACAACCAGATAGACCGGAACCTTGCGTTCGGTGAGCGTTGCGGCTGTGAGCAGCATGTAGCTGGCGAGTCGGCCGATTTCAGGTGAAGACCCCGGCCCGAGTGTTGCAGACAAGCTGAAGTAGTGGGCTTCCGGGTGCAGGAATAATCGCGTCGGGTCGATGCAGAGATCAGCAACCGCTTGATTCGGAGTGCAATTGTCCGTGATATTCAGGGCCGCGATGGATGCCAGTCGCGTCACTGACATCTTGACGTGGTTGCCAGCGTCTTTTGATTTGTCATCGAGTCCATGTCGTTTGGGCGATGAAATGACGTATGCGATTTTGTCTCGAAGCTGCTCAAAGTTGCTGATCTGCGGAAAGTGGCTGACCGTGGCATAGAGAACGGAAGCATTGGCGGAACTGAAATAGCCTTCGCCATAGTCGCTGCCGTAGTTCAGCCCCAACGCACCGCAAAGAATGTCGGTCTTCTGCAATTCGTTGAGACGACCCCAGCAGGGAAGCTTGAACGGATTGAAGCCATAGGTGGCAAGGTCGTCACGCTGCGTGAAGTAGCGCACCGGCACGTCGGTACCGTTCAATGCCTTGGCTGTTTTTGCTCCCTGCTTGAGCGTTTGAAGCAGCTCCGGGGAATCACCCTTGAGATCGAGAACCATCACGCTGGCGTTGCCGCTGCCGATGACCTGTTCAATAAACGGTGACAATCCGCGAGCGGTCTTTCCGGAACCGCTGTCGCCAAGGAAATGTGCGTGCTCGCGAAACACCTCCGATGGAACAAGCATCGGTGACTGATCGAAAGTCACACGTCCGAGATAGAGACTCTCTCGCTCGATGTCGTTTTGTGATGACCGGATTCGGTTGGTGATCTCTTTCCATTCACTGGCCGGAACAAAACTCGGCTTGGGTATCGAGAGCCGACCAAACACGGGAGTCCCCACAATGACGATTGCCAGAAACACAAGCAGAACGGGTATCAGGGCCAGCCCTGCACACAGCAGAAGCAATAGGCCAATGCTAAAGAACAGTTCGAGCAGGTTTCCGGACTGGAGTACGTTTCCGAAGCTGACGGACACCTCAGAAACCTGAAACAGATTGGTGACGCGAAAGAATGCGAACACATTGAGCAACACCGCAATCACGAGCACCGTCAGCCGTCGGCGACAGTTGCCGGATGGACTCACCAGCACACCAGCCAGTGGCTCATCGTCTCGGTTGTAACTGCACCAACTGTTGACCGCCGATTGAAACCCTCGAACGAAGCTATCGGGTGAACTGCCGCAAGCGGCGGTCATGATCAACCAACCAACGGTTGAAATCAGCAGCAAGATCGGCGTGTGCTGAGGAATCAAGACGCTGAGAGCAATTGGCACAAGTAACAGGCTGCTAGCCAAGGTCTGCCAACAGAGTGCTTCACGAGTATCCCATGCTGTGTCGACGGATGTTGGCGAGACGGTTGCCACGAACGCGAAGTGTCGAACGACTTCTCTCGCGACCAATGCGGTTGCCGTGAGTGCCACATAAACCTCGATCGCGACGGGCACAGGAAACAGATGGTAAACCCACGAGATACAAATGACTGCAACGCTGACATCACGGATGGCAACAAGATGTGATTTCACACGTCGCCACGCCACAAACATGAATAGCCCGGCGAGCAACATCACGAACAGCGTTACATCGAAGACAAATAGCTGAACCCAGCAGCACAGCAATGCCGCAAAGCTGGCGAACACCAATTCCTTCAGGACTTTGACTGTGAATTCCGCATCGTCATTGTCGACGCCACGGTAGTAGGCGAATTCCAGTTCCAACGGCTCGGCTGGAACCAGTTGATGTTGGATTGGGTTGCCAGACGACTGTCGATAAACGCTTCTGGGCATAAGGTGAATCCCTTGATTAGTTGGCTCGAAGTAACAGAAAGGACAGACGGGGTATGACGGCGATGTGGACTCGTACCGCGTTGGTGCATCCGCAGGAAACCAAAGCCTTAGAAATTGCTTTCGATTTCTCTTCGCTTGTCGTGAGAACGACGACTTGGAATCGCGAGGCCGCAGCCAACTCAGAAATCTGAGGAACATCAAGGCGTTCATGAGACGCTTGCGTTGTCTTGCGGGCCACATGCTGCGGCGAACCACCAAGGTCTACTCGAACCAATTCCAGTTGGCCCGTTGCGTCCACACAGTAAGGCGACTGAGACAAGTCGTGAGGAAGCCAAGGCATATACTGGGCAACTTCGGCGGCGATGAGTCGGCGACGGCGAGCACTGCCACTGGTGGCGTAAACCAGAGTGGCGTAGTCGGTCGGTAGCGATTGTGGCCCAAGCGGTTCACTGAGCCGTGCTGACAAGCCGAGTGAATTGACGGCTTGGCTGCCAAGACGGAAGTAAGTTTCCGGCGGAACGAGGACATTGCGGCTGAGAATTTGATTTGAGCAAAGTCGGGCGGTCACCTTCGCTACGGCGTTCAAAGAGCGTCCGGGAAGAAGCTGCGAGGCGATGATTCGATTTGTTGCGAGACGATAGCGTCGGACGAATTCGACGATCGCAAGGTCTCGGGTTCGGAAGGTCTGTTCAGGCATCGGTGCGTTTACCAAATCTGATAAGGCAGTCCTCGCAGGACAGCGTCGTCATGGAAAGCGGCAATACGGTCGGCTTCGTAGTCGCCGCCGAATTCAATGAGCATTGCCGGTTGGTCGTTTGAGTCGACGAGAACGGCATCGGGCATTGACTGCCCCGGTTCGTTGTCAGTGATCAGGTTCTCGCCACGCCATGCTTTGGCGTAGCTCGGGTGGTTGCAGCAGAACCACAGCCAGACTTCGGAAACGCCAAGGTCGTGGGACACCTGAGCCGACATCACCGTCTTGTTGCGACCACCGAAGTGATTCACGGTGATGTCGGTCGGCAGAAAGATGACGGTTGAACGAAGTGCTCGATAACGCCACCGACTCTGCAACTGAAATGCAATCTGGCTGGCATCCGGGTTCTCGTCGCCCGGCTGCCAGACAAAAACCGGACTCAGTAGCTCCGGCAGGGGCCTTGCCATCACGACGTTGCGCTGAAGCAAGCCCATGTCGACGAAGCGATTAAGTCTTCGCCTCGCATTGGCGACGTCGCCCGCCCAAAGTGCGTCGGCCAATTGACGCTGACCAAAAAGCCTGACTTGCAGGCCGAGTGCTCTGAGCACAGTGACGTCTCGATCGGTGAACTGAGTCCGCTTCTTCATTCGGCCAGTTCCCCGTTGTCTGCCGCATCTTCAGTTTGAACCGGCTTCTTCTTGCTCCGCTTCTTTTTCGCGGTGGTGGCGTCCGGTAGTCCAATTGCCAGTCCCGAAATGCTTTGGCTGTCATCCGTCAGGCGTTCGCAGATTCCCGGAGCGGAGCTGAACGGGTCGTTCAGCGTCATTTCTGAAGCTTCGTCTCGAATCAGCTTGGCCAAATGGGGTTTGCCGGCAGCTTCATAACGTCGAGCTTGCTCTTCTAATTGGTTATGATGTTCTGCGTGACCGAGAATGAGCATGCGTTGCAGAGCGGAAGCCATGAAGCTGCCGATGCTGGGCAAGGCTCGTTCAACAAGTCGGTCCGTGATCCATTGCGTCGTTTTCTGGAGCATGGCGAATCCTGTCAGGGGTTGAGGAACAACTGTCCGGGAACGTCAATCAACCCGGAGTGACAGAATTATTCGCGACCTGCGGTTCACGCTAAATTCAAGCTGATGCAATCTGCGAACAAGTTGCCTGCATCACGAACCAAGTCGCGATTCCCCCAACAATGGCAAAGAAACGTCTGCAACACGGAAGAACCGTTGAGATCAACGTCGACAAGTTGTCGGCTGCGATGGATCATCGCGGCCTGAGTGTTGAGCAGTTGAAGGAACTGGCTGGCGTATCAATTGGCACCGTCAACAATTTGCTGGCTGGAAAACCCGTTTACCGAACCACTGCAACTCAAATTGCCGAAGCCCTTGAAACGACGCTCGGCGTGCTCATGGGGGCATCTGCTTCAAGCGGCGGCGCTGCGACGGTCCATGAGTATCTGGTCTCCGACGTGCTGACCGATTGGATCGCTGCGTCCAACGGTTTGCGGTTTCAGATTTGTCACTTGCGTCATCTGGAACTCGATCGACAGGCTCGCGGGAAGCGGTTTGATCTGCGACAAATGACCACCGACGAAGAGCAGCGGTGTCGCACTTGGATCAAACGACATCCAAACGTCTGCGAATCGCTTCAGGATCACCCAAACATTGCTCGCAACCTGACAGCGTTTCACGATCCGGCTGAGAGCTTCTATTGGGTGATTGACGAATGGATCGAGGGTGAATCGTTAAAGCGAAATCTCGGTCGGAAACAGTTCTCGGCAGCGGAGGCGAAAGGACTGTTGCTTGATATAGCACGCGGCCTGCAAGGGCTTCACGAAAAGGGAATCATTCGCCGAGAGCTGAATCCAACGACAATCCTGATTCGGAGTTCAGACCGTCGGGCGATTCTCACCGAGTTTGAGTTGGCGAAGCTGATTGATCGTGGCCCTACGGTGTCAACAGATGATTGGCCCGTCGACCCGTACCGTGCGGGTGAAGCGGACGCTGATGACGTGGATTTGCGAGCTGACATCTACAGTTGGGCACGGATTGGGATTCATGCCTTGTTTGGTGAGTTACCCGAAATTGGACAGGAGAATTCGGCGCTCGAACAGATTGCAATTCCATCTCTGGTTCGCGACTGCTTGGGCAAGTCGGCTGCCGTTTTTCGTAGCGACCGGCCGAATTCGGTGGACGAAATCATTCATGTGATCGAAGAATGGAGTGTTGGGTCGTGAACGACGGGGAACATGATGACTGGCAGGAGTCGATCGCAGATTACTACAGTGAAATCGACTACATCCGCGAAATGCTCGACCCCAAGAAGCGGTTGCTTGAATCGGCGGTTTTGGTCGAGAAGATCATTAAGACTTACTTCCTACGTTCAGACCGAGAAAAACACGGCCTTGGAACACTGCTCCGCATGCGACGACAGTTTCTCGGCCGACAACTGTTCGACAACGCGGACTTCGCTGTCGAGATGAGAAACCGAGTTTCTCACCATACTCGCCGCCGCAACCCGACTGACGAAGAGCTGGAAAAAGCCACACGCGTTTTTCTCGAAGTGGTCCGCAAGCACGTTGAGGAAATGGAAAGCAGGTCCGCAAGCACACGTCCATCGACGAATGCTCCGCAGATTCCTGAGCCTGAGAGAAAGTCGAAATCATCATCGCTTCGGTTCGAGACAAATTCCTCGAATGAATCGGAACCGAAGACCTACGCGACAGAGATTGAACGCGAATCACGACCGCTGCTGGAGGCTGCCGACGATGACCCCGAGGTAACTGCTTCAACAATTGCGGAATACACTTTCTGTCCGCGTGCGGGAATTTTGACACACGAAGGCGGATTCTCGGACCCGGAAGAGGAGTTGCCGTCCTCCGCATTGCTTCCGTGGTACAAGCGGGAAGCGATCGAAGAAGCCTACATCCATGCGCTGTACACTCTATTTGCGATGCCAGTCGGACTGGTCGTTACCTTTGTCATTGTGACATTGATGATGCGGGGACACGCTCTTTATTTCGCCGCAGTGCTTCTACTTGTTGCAATCTGGCTCTTCTTTGCCGTAAAAGCCTTCTGGAACTGGCGTGACATCGGCCATCGAAGACTTGCTGCATTGCTTGCGACGGAATGCAACCCTGTTTCCGGCAAGAACGCATTTCAGCCAGTGGACTGGTGGGGCCTTCTGTTGGCAGGATACGAAGTTCGTCGACTTGAAGACCCATTAAAGGACGAGCGTTGGAAGCTCAGCGGGAAACCTCGGCGAATTTTAGACAAAGGCACGATGAGCATTCCGGTTCATCGCATCAGAAAACCGGACGGGCCAATACTACCGCAGCATATCGTGCGAGTTATGGCCCACTGCCATCTCATCGAAAGGACGGAAGGGGCAGACAGTCCATTCGCGATTATTCTGTTCGGCAACACCTACCAAGGAATGACGGTGCCCAACACAGCAGAAAATCGAGAACGCTTTTACACAGCTCTTGAACGTGCCCGCGCAGCGATCATCGCATCAGACAACGGTGAACGACAACCACCCGAACCCATCACCGGCAATGCTTGCAGCGCCTGTCATTTCGGGCATCCCAGATCGGTCGCATTGGAAGACAAGACGATGCGTTACGGAGAACCGCTTGATCCGGTGCTGTTCCACAATGGCAAGAAGGTCTTTCACTGCGATTGCGGTGATCGGTTTCACTGGAAGCCGAAACACGAGCGGACCCGAAAGATGCGAAAGCTGGAATGACCTTTGTTAGCCGAGTCGCCGCTGAATCCAATCGATCACCTGCGAGCCGAGCCGCTTCTTGTTTCCGGTCTTCGCAGTTCTCCGGATTTCGGTCATCGCAGAGTTCCAAGCATCGAGCCACCGGCCTGATGTCTCGAACCGATCATTGGCGTCGATGGCAAGCGATTGAGCGAGCAAATCGTCGATGGGTCGCCAGATTCGCTTGGGGATCTCATCTCTCTCCGGGCTGATTTTACTGGCTGGAACCAGTTGTGACCCCGACTTAACGGGGTCAGGCAGCATTCCAACTTTGCCACCGTGACCGTCGTACGGAATTCTGTCGGTCAGAATTTCATACAGGACGACCCCCAGTGAAAAGCAGTCTGCCCGAAAATTGACGTGGGCATCACCCCGTAAGAACTCTGGTGCGGAGTACACGCCGCTCATACCATCGCCCTCGTCCCGCTGAGTGGTACGCTCGATTGTCCATGCGTTGCCGTAGTCAATCAGCACGAGACTCGTCCGTTTGGTGAGAATCAAATTGGCGGGTTTGATGTCGCCGTGGATGATCTGCTTGTTGCGATGAAGATGCCGCAGAGCATGGGCGACTCCTTTCACCAGTCGCACCGCTTCGGGAGCTGCAATCCGCTGTTTGTTACGGTCACGGATTCCGTTCAGCACAGTTCGCAAGTTGAAACCGTCAATCCACGGCAAGATGATATAGACATCGCTACCGTCACGATGACATTCGAGAATCTGAAGAATCTCGTTATCGCCTCGCGTGAGTCGTTGCAGAGTGCGAACGCGGTCAAAGCCGCCAGATGAATTCGGCAGGATGTGCAATGCTCGCATCTGCTTTGCACCTGCGTCGAAGACTTGGAATGCACGACGTCCCGAAGTGCCGATCTTGGCCACAGCAAGGTAGGTGCGGCCCCCGATGCGAAAACGTTCGATGACCGGATATTCGGTCCCTCGATATCGAATCGAACGGTTCTGCATGGGGCAAATTCTTTCTGCGTGAAGCGATGGCAATTCTGACTCACAGAACGAAGTGTACCGCAAAGTGTTGCCAAACACCTGTAGCTAACACCTGCCAGTGCCAAGCGACCTTAAGTCGTTTGGCACAAAGGAAGTCAATGGAATCAGGAGCGGAATGTCAGCGGGTCACCCGAGGTTCCAGTGTAGGTTCCGGTTTTCTCGGTGGGGTACGGGCCGCAGCGCGGCCCGAATCTGAGAGCGGCGAACGGTAGTGAGCCGCTGACCGCCGGAGCGTACAGCGTAGGCGGAAGACGACCGCAGGCTGCCCCAGCAGGCTCGGTCGTGAGTCGAGCGTCCCAGCGAGACGGGCGGGCGTTCAAGCCCGCAGCGAACCGCCCCAGCGGTGAGCGTCACGTTCCGTACAGGAACGGTGGAGCGTTCAGCGGAACAAAGCCGAAAGTCTGGCCCCAGCCAGACTGAGAGGCGCTGAAGAGGTGGGCCGGGAGCGTTGAAACGACGGTCGACCGAAACTGCCGAGAAAGCACTTGGGAAGTGTCAGTCACGGGCGGACGTCGCTTCAACCGAGTGGCTCAGACAGCTTCAATGAGTGCGTGACTCTTCCGTGAAACGGAAAGGCACAAGCGAGTCGGCGGGGTGGGCGAAGGGCAATCTCCTGATCGCGAACGCGGTCGGGAATTGTTCGTAGCCAAGCGACGGCCGAGGTGTTCCGCAGAATGAAGTCTGCGGAAACCGAGCAGGAGCCTCGACGACCGGATCGCCCGCAGGGCGATTCATTCTATCCCGTTTTTTTAGCAAGAATGTAACTCGACAATCGGTTAGCGTGTCAGTCGTCACGCTAATCGGGGTAACGTCGATGGAAGGTTGAGAGAAAAGCGACCACGGGACGGAGTCAACTCGCATTCCGTTTTGCGGTCGCCTGAACGTTGCGGCTAGGCAGCCAAAGTTGGTTGCCGTTTCGATTCTTTTTTGTTTTCAGAGTCGCTTCGACAAACCGGCGGTTGCTCGTTGCCCAACAAGTCACTGAGAATTCCGGATGCACATTTCTGAATCCGTGTCATGGAATTCGCAAAGACTTCGCTGTCACCGTTGTGCAGGTGAATGTAGTCGGCGGAATGTTCGATAGCATCCATCCCGAGAGCCTGACACACGACTTGAGCAACCGCCTGAGCTTCTGTTTCCATCACAGAATGCTTCAACCGCTTTCTCGTCTCTCGATCCGGGTGCAGGAGTTCGTGTGCGAGTTCATGGATAAGAACCTCCAGTCGCATGGGCGGCTTCAGACCGGAAAGGACTGTAATCTTCTTGACGGACGACGCGCCATAAGCACCGCCACCAAGCAGGCCATATTTCAAGTCAATTCCCTTGGACTCAATCAGGCGTTCAACCGGTTCAATCCACTGTGCCGCACTGCCAGTCGGTTGAGTCAAACTCGGCAACTCATCTCCTTCGGTCTGACTGATATCGAAAACGTGAACGACACGGAAGCCACGGATTTCCTTTTCATCAGTGACGGCATCCTTCTTTCGGAACGCCAGCGGGGCTGTTATGCCAATTCCTTTCTCACCCTTCTTGACAGACCTTCCGACCGATTTCCAGCCGTGGAAGCCCATTACTTTCGTTGCATCAGGGAACTGCTGTGCAATCAGCAGGCAGTTGTTAAAGCTGTATTTGTTGAACCGAGCCATCAACTTCAGCACTTCTTCCAGCCGTACAGAACGTCCTTCCGCAAGAGCGGTATTCAATTCATTGATCCCAGTCGACACCAGTTTTGCGATTTCGTCTTTCTTCATCGTTTCGTTCCTCTGATTTCGCTGCATCCGACATTGCAGCAATCTGTTTTCAGTCGGCCTGTCGGTGGCCACCCCGAACCGGACGCAGCAAGTCAAGGTGGAGCCTTTCGCGTAGCGAAAGCAGCAGTGAGGGCCAGAGCAAAGCGGCGGGACGAACGGACCTTGACGCTGTGGCACGATTGGAAATGCCGCAGACAGGCCCCAGCCATTCCGATTGCTTTGCTTCCGTTCGACCTCGTAGTGGTGGTGATTCCGGACCGAAGCGGTCAGAATAGAAATCTGTAGACACCCCCCACCGGTATTCGCAGTGAGTTGGATTTGATGTGTATTTCGCGAGATGGACGATTCGGATTCGGTTTGATTGCGCTCGTGGTTTGTTTCTTGGTTCTCGAACCGGCACGTGCGGACGAGGCTAAAGAACGTGAACTATGGCACTTGGAATTGCGAAACGTTGGCGGCGGGGCGGACTACAAGCGGCCCTATTCGCCGGTCTGTTTTTCGCCGGACGGGAAGCGGATGGCGGTGTCGTTGGCAAATCGCAAGAGTGTCTGGGAACGACACGGCAATGACGAGAATTCCGTCGTCTGCAAGGATGTCCCCGAAGGCTCAGGTATCGGGATTTGGGAACTGGAGAGCCTACGGTTTCTGAATTGGATCGAGGTAGGTGCTCACAAGGTCATTCGGTTCACGCCAGATGGGAAGTCAATTGCAGCATTAGACGAATCCCATTTACTCCTGTGGGACGCAGAGTCCGGCGAAGGTTCCAAAGTTGAATTGCTGAAGGACGCATCTTGGGCGAATGAGCTAAAGAGCGGTTTTTGCTGGGGACCAAACGGCAGCATCGTTGTTCGGCAAAGCAAGGCACTGGTTCAATATTCCGCGTCCGGTGAACTGCAGAGTGAATATCCAATCGACAGGGTCATCGATCTCGTGAGCCTCGAAAGCGAAGCCAACCGACAACGCATCATTGCAGACTGTTACTACTGGGATCTGAGCACCGGCCATAAGGTCACCATATCGCCAAGCGGGTTCTGCCACTCAGTCATTCGTCCTGGCACGACAGAAATCTGGGGCCGTTCTGACCGGAGTTACGGCGCGATTGCGAAGTGGAACCCGTCGACTGGGAAAGTGGCGTATCCGTTCAAGGAAGGTCTGAACAGAAAATCGTCTGCGGAAAACGGCACCGTGCAGTGGCGGATCGAAGGCGTCGCCTTTAGTCCTAACGGCAAGGTTCTTGCCTCGATTGGTAGCGACAGTTGCATTCACCTATGGAACGCGGCGAGCGGCAACCGTATTGCGACGTTGGAAGTGACGAAGGGGCCAAGGAAAGGGAAAGACGACGATGGAGTGGGGCGACCGACTCTCAAGATGGTCAAGTTCTCACCGGACGGTAAATGGCTCGTGGCCTGTTCGGTAGAGAGCGTCAGCATCTTCAAAATCGAGCGACTCAAGCCGCACATCACAGAGGGCGAGATTCACCGCGTGACGCAGTATTTTGCTGGCACAGAGCTTATCCAAGAAATCGTCACCGAACCTCACGGAGCGAAAACGCTCGTCGGTTCCATGCTTCACACCGAAGAACAACAGCCCGGTGCCAGAGTCGCCGCTCTGAAGCCGGACAACGACGAAGTATGGTATGACGCCGTCATCCTTGCGCGGGTAACAAACTACAACAGCAAGAAGGGAATTTACTACAACGTACATTACGAAGGTTACAGTCGCGACGATGACAAGCCTGTTCCCGAATGGCGAATCCGTCCGAAGCTGGCACCTCATCTGAAAGTCAGAAACTTAGGTAGATAGATTGGGTGCGAGTTCGGTGCCACTCGCGGGGTGGGTTAGTTGGTGATTGCTTCGCTCGACCGTCGAGCCCCTTCTTCACGCGCCAATTGGAGGGTCGGTCTGACCCATTGCGCCGACAGTGGCGCATTGTTTTGCATCTAGATCAGCTTGATGTTGTTCCGAATCCTGTGGCGAACTTCGTCGAGTGCCTCAGACAACGCCAACTCGACTTCGTGATAGTTGACTTTGGTCCCGGCGGTGACAGTCACTTTCAAGCCGTTCTCGGGAAAGAACACCTGATGAATCCCCTTGCGTGGCTTCGAGGAAGATTTGCCGCGACGCTGTTTGATCTGGTTAACCGTGTTGGCGTGAGAAAGCTCACCAGATGCCGCCCGTCTCGCCAGTTTCGTCTGTTGTTCCGTGTTGTTGAGTTTGCTGATCTCGTAGGCCGATGTCTTCGGCAGAGTTCCGGCATCGACTTTTCGTTGAATTTCGGTCGGCAAGTCAAGCAACGCGAGCGAGCGACTTATGCGTGACGTGGTCACGCGAAGCGCGTCGGCGACCTGTTTGCCATTCCAGCCGTTGAGTTCCATAAGCGACTGATACGCTTTGGCTTCTTCAAGCGGTTTGAGGTCGGCCCGAAGCAGATTCTCGACAAGTTGCTGCTCCCTCACTTCACCTGCTGTCAACTCGCTATCAACGAAGTAGCAATCGATGTTGGGAAGCCCGGCAGCTTTTGTGGCACGCCAGCGGCGTTCGCCGGAAACGATGATCCACTTGCTGATGTCGTCGTTCCAGCGGACACGAATCGGATGAAGCTGTCCGTGGGCACGAATGCTTCCGGCAAGGCGTTTGATGTCAGCATCGTCGAACTCAGTTCTTGGCTGTTCCTGATCCGGGACAATGCGGTCCACTTCGACCGAGCCGAAGGTCCGCAGCGGACGTCGTCCGATATCTTTCGCTGACGAAACCGGACTCAGTTGTGCGGACCGTGCTGTTCTTCGCAAACCCATTGATTCATCAACATTCAAACCGACTTCTTCGAGTGCATTTCTTGTGTTTGCCATTGGCTACGCGATCCTTCGCTTGCGTTCTTCCATATCGATTCGGTCAAGAATCTCACGAGCAAGGCAAAGTGTCAATTTGGCGGCTTTGGACCTTCTGTCATGAAACGCGACCGGTCGCCGACGAGTCAACGCGACCTTGAAAGCAGATGCTTCTGGGATAGCTGTCGTCATCACCATTTCGCCGTACATCTCACGCAACTTTTGTTCGTACATTCGGTGAACCAGCAATCGCTTGTCGCGACGGGTTATCAAGTGCCCCAACAGGCGAAGCGTCGGATTCAGTTGACGGGCCTGTTCAATGCACTGATGCACGGCCCGCAAACCTTGCGTGCCGAAATCCTCCGGCGGGACCGGAATCAGCACGTAGTCTGCCGCGACCATCGACGTCCAGCTACAGCGATATAGGTTCGGTGGGCAGTCGATGAGAACAATGTCGAAGCCGGATTGTTCAGTCAGGAACTCCTGAATTGCGTATTGCTGCATTCCAGTTTTTTCCGGCTCCGGAAGGTTGAAGCGTGCGAGCATGTGATTCGCCGGACAAATTGTGATTCGGTCAAACGGTGTCGCACGCAGCAATGTGTCTCGCGGCTCGAACGCACTGTTGTCGTCGAACAACATCGAGATCGTTTCCTGACTGCGCAGCGATTCGACAAACTCTGATCCCAAAAATCCTTGGCTCAGTGAACCCTGCGGGTCCATGTCCAGCAACAGGACGTACAGGCCAAGTTCCGCGAATGCTCCAGCAAGATGAAAGCAGGTCGAGCTTTTCCCACAGCCGCCCTTTTGATTGATTAGGCAAAACGTCGCCGCCATGTTCCTCCATGAAAATTGCAAGTTGCAATTTCGGGCAAGTGTCCGAAATCTCTCGTGGAATCGTGGCACGGTCCGATGAAGGTCGTCAAGAACTTTCGCACTCTCCAGTACAGCCGCAGTTCATCGTGATTTTCGCTGGCTCAGTGGTCGGGCGACGTGCTACGAACTTCAAGGGAGTTGAAGTAAATGGCACGTTCCAGTGAGCAACCTAAAGCACGTCGGATTGGTTTTGGCCAGCTAAGTTTGGTGGAACACTCCCTGTGTCCGCTCGACCGGCAGTCGTCGCTGGTCGAAAACCTCGTCCATCATACGGAATACCGATTCAGTGATGCGAATCGCAAACGGCGAACTGCGAACGCTCGCATCTTCTGTCCGCTGGGGCTGTCGGCCAGTGACGAAATCTATCTGTGGGGTTTGTTGGCCTTGACGCTCTCTCAGCCGGACGAACGTTCAGACTTAATAGCAACACCCCATTGGTGCCTGAAACAGCTTGGCATCGTCAATTCCGGGTCCGGTCGTGGCGGCGAACAGTATCGCCTGTTTCGCGATGCGTTGAGACGTCTTTCGGTAGCGAGCTACCTGTGCGACGCGTTTTACGATCCTGTGCAAGCCGAACATCGCGAGGTCAGCTTCCATTTCCTCAGCTACAGCCTGCCGACCGACCCACTGTCGTCTCGTGCTTGGCGTCTGTCTTGGGACCGGACGTTTTTCGAGCTGGCAAAACACGGAGCGAGTCATTTGCGATTCGACTTAGACCTGTACCGAAACTTGGACCCGGCTTCACGACGGCTGTTCCTGTTTGCCTCCAAGATTTTCCACCGTCGAGCGACTCTTCCGCAGTTCGACTTGCGGCATTTGGCGGTAGACGTTTTGGGTTTCTCTGCCGATATCGCTGCGTACGACCTGCGAATGAAAGTCCTCCGATGCTTGAAACGATTGGACGTTGCCGGTGTCGTCCGTGATTTCCAAGTCGTTCGAGTCGCCAAGAATCAATACGTGGTGAATGCTCGACGAGGCTCACACTTTGACCGCGATCCGATTTCCGGGACGCACGGTCGGGAACTACAACCAGTATTGGAAACGCTCGTTGGGCTGGGCTTCGATACGGGTGCCGCCCGTGGTCTACTTCGCCGATATCCAGCTCGGCTATTGGAAGAATGGGCTGACATCACTCAGGCGAAGATCGATCGTCAGGGATTGGGTTCATTTCGCCGTTCACCGATGGCCTACCTCGTTGATTCGGTCAGCAAAGCCCATCAAGGAATGCGAACACCTCCCGACTGGTGGCACGATCTCCGCCGTGAAGAAAGCAAACGAGCGAGCTTGACGGATGAAAGTCAAAAAGTGTTCGACCAGATACGGTCTGAACTTTTCAGCGGCGCGTCTGACGAATCCACAGAGTCAACGAAAGGCGTTGCTGCTGTCGGCGATATTCTCAAAACGATTCGCTGACCATGAATGAACCTCGACTATCGAGACTTCCTCACCTCTCAGAAGGCAAATTGCAGAAGCATGTCCTTTGGTTGTATCAGTAGTACTTTGTACAAGTACTTTGGTGGTTGAGACCGATTCGCCGAATGTTCAGGAAACCTCCAGAGTTTGCGGGCGGTTACACTGACTCCAATGGGAATGATGGACAGAAAACACGACGCCATCTACACGTATCAATCCGCGTTTTACGATGCCAGCTACACGCATTCGGACGATCATTTTACGACGCGAACTACACGCTTGGAGAAAATTATCCACAGGCATGCAGCGGTGGCCGCATCATGCTCTGGCGATGTTGAGCAATGGCTCGGTACAGATCCACGGTTGCGCGAACATCGTTCAATGCTTCGTGAGCCTCACAGGCTCTCAGTGACACCCCAAAATAGTGACAGAGTGTTCGCAGACTGAAGTCCGGTGGCGGCGTCAGCGACTTGTCTTCGTGGAACAGCCAGATCGCTCGCTGCAATGTGCAGAAGACTCGCGGCGAAGCTGGCAGGAACTCGTCGTAGCGGTCATACCATGCACTGAGGAACGCTCCGTCAAAGACTCCGTTGTGTGCCACCAGTTGAGCGACACGAAAGACTCGCCCCTTGGCTGACAATTGGTCAACCGTGGCATGTCGTCGAAGCAAATCGGTGAACTCTTTCATCACGTCACCAGCGGGCTTAGCCTCTTTTTCCCAGCGCTGCGGCGAGTAGCTTGCTTTGCGAAGTGACTTTGCGTTGGCAAACTTTCTCTCGAACTGAATTTTGGCCTCGAAGCGTTCCAGTTCTCGCTGATTGCTGTCGACTGCGATGGCCGCGATTTCGATGATCGGTCGCCACGGCTTCAGACCAGCCGTTTCCAAATCGACAAAGACGAGACGTTCATCTGGCACGTTGACATTCATGTCTTTCGGTTAGCACGGATTTACTCAGAAAATCAAACGCGCCTTCGTTCAGGTCAAAGTTGCAAACACGCACCGGTACGGTATTGAGTCAAGGTGGTCGAGAATCGGACTCTCTTCCACGGCTGTTGTTTACGTCAAACGCGCTGCTGCGAACGGACTGCGAGTTCAGTTCGTAAGCGGTGGCACGCATGACAGACGTTGACAGGCAATCGCACCCGGTAAACCTGAACTCACCATTCAGGCTAAGGGCGTTGGGCTAACCACCAACGACGCGATTGGCCCGTAGAGCCGGATGCATCGAGAGGTGCTTGTCCGGTTCGACGGAGGCTTCGTCGAGTAATCCGGTCTCGACTGCTGACATTCGTACGTCAGCAAACGCGTAGACCGAGTAATCCGACGATTCGATCCGATAGCTCGTTTGGGGACCAACGCGGATGCAATCCATTGATTGCGCTTGTGCCCCAAGCAAACGAGGGCGATGCGGAAATACCTTGAGACGTTCTCAAGGCCGCTATTTTCCAAAACAGGTGAGGTATTTGAGATGAAAGAATTTCTGACATCAAAGATGCGTAATCCTGTACAGGGGGTCCGAGGTCACCGACCTCGTTCAACCTGTCCGGCGTGGGGAGTTTCGAGTCTGGTGACAGACCGAACCGCAGGCGACTTACTGCGGGGATCGTTGGCAAATCCAACGACCGCGAATAGCTCAACTACGAAAGGCCCGCGAGGGCTTGCCGGTGAACTTTGCAGAAGACGGAGCCGAATTGCGAACGGCTTTGGCTGGTGGGTAAGAGGGTGCTTCTACGTTCGGCCCTCAGAAATGATTGCAACCTGCAATCGAAACTATGCCGGTTCTGGCGAACTGGACATACAGCCAAATCCCCTCCCGGTCACACGGGATAGCGACGTGAGCTGCAAGGTGAAGGGAATAGCTAACGCAGGAAGCTCTATGGCAGCCGGTGTGGTTACCGGTGCTTGGCATGGTCAGTCAAGTGATTCAAACGCCGTAGAGTGGGAGTGTGGCCTGATTAGAAGTCGAGTTGCCTTCAGGCGGGAGCCTGCTGTGCGACTTGAGCGATGGCTGTGCAAGGCAGTGCAGTCTCGTTGGTGTTCTCGGGTGGTGCCGAGAGCTTTGCCACGACGAAAGGGCTGACGGGCAGTTTTTCTGTCAATGATGCTGTGCTGTCGACTGAAGGGAATTCAGTCGGCAGTTCTTGGAAGGACGCAAGCGGTCACACAAGACTTGTGCGGGAGCACTGGTCTTCTGTGGCGATGACTCAGCAGCGGTACCTGACGTGCGTCTGCACGTTGATGGTTCTGCTGTGAGGTTGTTTGTGTGAAAGGTTGTATGCATTGGCGTGGCACAATACATGAATGTAGTGACGCGCCAGCATGGAACCCTGCCGTGGTGTTTCTGCCCTCTGTGAGCGGACCTGCTGGGTCTTTACAGAGTGGCAGCACCGCAGGCATTCCGCCAGCGTTTTTCTTTTCCAGCGGCTTTGGGAACCTGTGCCGTGCGCACCAATTTGGTCGCAAAACAGGTTCCACCATTTTAATTGCTAGTTTCGTGGAGCACGGAAGCTCAATGCAGTATCGAGCTGTGACAACATCGGTGGAAGGATTCGTTCAACAGATTGCCTGTTGCTATTTGCGGCACGGCTATTGGTTTTATGTCGAAGGCCGCGTTCCTGAAGGCAAGCGAGCGGAGAGCATCGATCAGAAGCTCATCGCGAAGTATGGCATTGACGTCAGTGAATCGACGCGAGCACGTCGTAAGAAGGCAGGCCGGGCAAACCTGCAATACATTCGTCATGAATCAACGTTCGTCATTCTGGCGACCAAAGGTGAGCATCGCTTTTTTGAGGAAGAGGCGAATCTGATTCGCGATATTCGCAGAGTCCCAATTCGATACGCTGGGTATTCGATCAGCTACAAACCGGGTGGGCGAAACAAGGACGGCAGCAATGACGACCGGTGGCATGCTCACGTTGAAATGGACCGTGACCAATTCCTTGAATTGCGAGCTTGGTTTTCCGAGCGAGCCTTGCGGGATTCGACCGACCGACTTGCGATGGCGTTCTGCGCACTGCCGATCGCTCCCTATGCTCCCGTTCGTCGCCAGATGCTAATGATGCTCCGGGAGGTGAATCGAATTCGGAAGATGGCTGGCAAAAAGCAACTGCCTTACGAAATCCTTCCTCTAAGAAGACGCGTGGTCAAGCCGTTCGGTGACGTCAGTTCCAAATTGCGAAACTGACTAAACTGACTCGTTTTCTTGCTTTAGCGGTTGTTGAGCAAGCGAGCCAGGGCTTAGATGATCGTATGTGCTCAAAACGTAGGCGGCTCATGAAGTCGATGTAGCTGGCGCACGCCTCGGCGCAGTCCAGCATCCATGACATGGTCTGTCCGACGTGATCCCGTCTTCGACAGGAGGTGGGCGTTAGCACATCGTTGAACGTGGCTTTACAGTTTTGCGTGCATGCAGTGGCTCGCGTCATTGTTTTCTCCATCTCGGTATGCAATTTGCATACCGCTAAGGGGTATCTGCTAGACTGCACGAATGACTTGTTTATCAACGACCACAACTTTGCTGCGTGGCAACCAGCCAAGAAGAGATTGAATTTATGATGACCAACAAAAGTTCCGTCACTGACCCCGTTTGCGGCATGAGTGTGTCTCCTGCGGGTGCTCTTCAGAGCGATTTCGAGGGGCAAACGTACTTTTTTTGCAGTTCTCGCTGTCAGAGTCAGTTTGCGGCCAATCCGGGTGAAGTCCTGGCTAAGCGCGCGAAGAAGGAGGCAACCAGTATCCGAAAATCGGGAAGCGAGGCAAGTTGCTGTGGTGGGCATGAGCATGGTGGCGGTAGACCGACGTTGCCAGCGACTGGCCCCGTTAATGAAGGGGCGATCTACACCTGCCCGATGCACCCGGAGATCGAGCAGGTTGGTCCCGGGGACTGTCCGATTTGTGGGATGGACTTGGAGCCGAAGTTTGTCGACACGGCTGATCAAGGCGAGGACGAACAATATGCCGACATGAAGCGGCGGTTCTGGGTTGGCGTTGCGTTGTCGGTGCCGTTGCTGATCATTGCAATGGGACCGATGGTGGGATTGCGAGTTGCGGCATGGATGAGCAATACAGCATTTGGTTGGATGCAGTTGGTTCTCGCGACGCCGGTGGTGTTTTGGTGCGGATGGCCGTTGTTGGTGCGTGGCGCGAAGTCGTTTCGCAGCATGAATCTGAACATGTTCTCGTTAATCGCTGTTGGAACTTTGGCCGCCTATCTATTCAGCTTGGTGGTTGTACTGGTTCCGGGTGTGATTCCCGAGGCGTTCTTTGAAAACGGTATGCCACCGCTCTATTTTGAAGCTGCAGCGGTCATTGTTACGCTCGTGTTACTGGGCCAAGTTTTGGAACTGAGGGCGCGTCAACAAACTGGCGGAGCGATTCGCGAACTGATGCAACTCGCACCCGAGACCGCACACCGAATCACCGACGATGGTGAAGAAGAAGTCGCACTGAAAGCGATTCATAAAGGCGACCGCCTGCGAGTCCGCCCTGGTGAGAAAGTTCCCGTCGATGGTCGCGTGCTCAATGGATCAAGCAGCGTCGATGAGTCGATGTTGACTGGCGAGCCGATTCCGGTGAAGAAATCGGAAGGCGACGACGTTACCGGTGGAACGCTGAACCAAACCGGCGCGTTGGTGATGGAAGCGGTTGGCGTGGGCGGCGATACCGTGCTGAGCCGCATCGTGCAAATGGTTGCAGATGCTCAGCGAAGCCGGGCACCGATTCAAAAGCTGGTCGATGTGGTTGCTCGGTACTTTGTTCCCGCGGTGATCGTCTGCTCGATTGCTGCATTCATTGGCTGGGCCGTGTTCGGCCCAGAACCGCAGTTGGCTCATGCGTTTGTTGCTGCCGTCGCGGTACTCATCATTGCTTGCCCTTGTGCGTTGGGACTCGCGACGCCGATGTCGGTGATGGTTGGTGTAGGGCGGGGTGCGAAAGAAGGCGTGCTGATCAAAAACGCGGAGGTGCTAGAGGTAATGGAGAATGTTGACACGATCGTGGTGGACAAGACTGGAACGTTGACGCAGGGTCGGCCTGAAGTGACGGCCATCGAGACGTTTAGTGACTGGCAAGAAGCGGACGTGCTAAGACTCGCCGCTGCAGTTGAGGCACAAAGCGAGCATCCCTTGGCCCAAGCGGTCGTCAGGCGGGCAAAAACGGATGGGTTGAATGTCGTCGAGGCGATTGATTTCAACAGTATCACTGGTGGAGGTGTTCGCGCTCGCGTGGATGGTCGCGATGTATTGATTGGCAAAGCGGATTTGCTGGATGAGAAAGGTGTCGCGGACGTTGAAGCAGGACGAAGTCGTGCTGGGTCACATCAGGCCGAGAGTGCTACGGTGGTGTTTGTTTCGATTGACAATCAATTGGCTGCGATACTGGCGATCACCGATCCGATCAAGGAATCGACACCCGCAGCGCTCAAGACCTTGCACGAGCTAGGGTTGCGAGTGGTCATGCTGACTGGGGACGCGGAACCGACTGCGAAGGCGGTCGGGTCGAAATTAGGCATTGACGAGTTTCATGCGGGCGTGTCACCGCAGGAAAAACATGACTTTGTTAGAGAGCTGAAAAACAATGGCAAGACTGTCGCGATGTGTGGGGATGGAATCAACGACGCACCGGCATTGGCGGAGGCCAACGTGGGAGTCGCGATGGGGACGGGAACCGGAGTGGCGATCGAATCGGCAGGCGTGACACTCGTCGGTGGTGATCTACGAGGCGTCGCGGCGGCGGCAAACTTGAGCCGCAAGACGATGAGCAACATTCGTCAAAATTTGTTCTTCGCCTTCATCTACAACACGCTCGGAATTCCGGTTGCGGCTGGACTTCTATATCCGGTCTTCGGCATGCTGCTCAGTCCGATGATCGCGGCAGCGGCGATGAGTTTAAGCAGCGTGTCGGTGATCGCGAATGCGTTGAGGTTGCGTCGAGCTTCGCTGACCTAGAAAGCTAAATTGTTTGTGATCATGAAACCCGTCGTCGTCATTAGCGTCGGTAGCGTTTGCCTGACAACCCGGTTGGGAGAGGCATTACCGGGTGACGATCCGTCGAAGCATCGTCTAAATTTTGCTGAAACATTCGGACAGTCCGACCGGCGGCTAATTCTTGCCCAATCATTACAAGCGGAATGAATACTGAGTCGACGACGCCTTCATTCACTCGCCGCTGTACCCGGTACGGGTATTTGGCCGAAGGTTTGAATACGACTCGGCATCATTCCAAGGATTCGGAAGCAATGAAACTAAAACTACTTCAGTTGTTGATCGCAGTGACGGCGGCGACAACTTATCAAACGGCGGTTGCTCAGGACGTCTCGATGGGACAGATGATGAGCATGGATCGGTCAATGACACAGTCACTCGGCGGTGTCGACGACCGAGTGGTTCCTGAGAGCGACTTGCCCCCGCTGCCCGATATGCCAAGTGGGTTTGCTGATTTCGACACGGCGTATGACTACGCGGACAATGGAGCGGTTGAAACTCACACGCTTGATACCGTCTTGGCGCTGGCAGCGGGAAACAACCCGACCATCCAGCAAGCGAGATTGCACGTTTCGGCGGAAACTTCCAAAGCGTTGCAGGCAGGTCTTTATCCAAACCCGGTCTTGATGTATGTCGGCGAGAAGATTGGTAGTGACGGCAGCGCGGGGGAGTTTCAGGGGTTCGAGGTCTCTCAGCGTTTCGTAACCGCTGGCAAACTGCAATTGAGTCGTTTGAAATATCGGCAACGCGCACATGTCGCCGAGCACCTCGCGATTGCACAGACTTACCGCGTGACGAATGCTGTCGAAGTTCAATTCATCGAGGCTTTGGCGGCGTCTATGCGACTCGAACTTCAACGAGAGATTGAGAAGACGGCCGAAGACGGTGCCGTGACGACTCGCGAACAGTACAACCAAGGGCAAGCCAATTTGACGGCGGTTCGACGCGCCAACGTCATGCTGCAAAAGCAGCGTTTAGAACGGATGGCGACCGAGAACGAGTACCGCGATGCGTTGCGGCGTCTATCCGCAATCGTCGGTGTTCCGCTATCCATGGGACCGACTGAAGGTGAGTTACGTCCGAGCGATGCGTTGGAGTCCTTCGACAACGTTCTCTCTCGTTTAGTGATGGAAAGTCCCGAAGTGTTGGCCGCGCGGGCGAAACTACGAGTGGATCAAACCACTGTCCGGCGCGAACAGGTGGAATGGATTCCTGACATCACGATCCAGGGCGGGCCTGGCTACAACTTCAGCAATGGCGACGACGTTTACAACGCCGGCGTTCAAATCGAGTTGCCGATTTACGATCGCAACCAAGGAACGATTCGCCAGGCTTGCCAAGACTTGCGACGACAGCAATTCGAGATTCAACGAATGGAATTGCATCTGAAAGAGCGTTTGGCGTCAGCCTATCGGGCCTACGCCACCGCTCTACAACATGCCACGGAGTACGATCGAGTCGTGATTCCCGAGCTGCGGGCGGCCTATCGGCAATTGCTCGTTAGCTACAAAGAAAATCGGATCGCTTGGCCGGAAGTCTTGGAAGGCCAACGCGGCTATTTTCAAGCCAGAATGGAGCAGATCGACCAGTTCAAAGTCGTTCGCCAACAGGAAACGATGATCAACGGCTTCCTTCTCCGCGGGGGACTCATGGCTGCCGACGGCCCTGTGCCACCGGGGCACATTGATGCGGTAGCCAAGCCGAGATAAGTCAGGCAGAAAGCCTTGGCGGCGTCCGCTACAGGTCTCTGCACGATTGAAACGAAACACCACCCAACAAACAATCGGAAAAACGAATGTCAAACACCGAAGACCGCCGACGCTTCTTAACCGCAGGATCGCTGGCCGCCGCGGCGGGAGCCGTTGGGAACTTGCTTGGCCGAAATGCACAGGCGCAAGAACCGATGCCAATGGACATGAAGGGAATGTCGTCGCATCAGCACGGCGAACAGGCAGCTCCCCAGATTCCAGCCGACTCGGAGGTTCAAGCCGAATACGATGGTTATTCGCGATTCAAACCGTCTCGCGGCAATGATCCCAACAGTGACTACTACCTTGGCAAATTGATGCCGGGATTTCGACCGGCTTCCGATGGCCCGGCTCCATTTGAAGCTCCCGACTTGGATAAGCTTCCCTACAAGATGGTTGGCGGAGTCAAGGAGTTTCAACTTGTCCCGATGGCGGTTAAGCGAGAGTTTCTGCCCGGCTATGAGATGAACGTGTACGGCTACAACGGCAGCATGCCGGGGCCGACGATCGAAGTCACCCAAGGAGATCGAGTGCGGTTTGTTGTTACCAACGAACTACCCGAAGACACATATGTGCATTGGCACGGTTTGGAGCTTCCGGTTCAGTGGGACGGTGCATCGGAGCTTTGCCAAGAACCGATCAAGCCGGGCGAGACCTTTGTTTACGAGTTCGATGTTCATGAGGAAGGCACGTTTTTCTACCACTCGCACGTGCCCATGCAAGAAGCGTTTGGAATGGTGGGATGGTTCATCGTCCATCCCAAGAAAGTCTTTGATCCACCGGTGGACCGTGACTTCGGATTGATCTTCCAGAACTTCTTCATCGACAGTTCGCAAAATATCGCTGACAGTTGGAAGATGGATTGGAACTGGCACACGATTAACGGTCGCAGCGGTCCCTACACAACACCACTGGTCGTCAAGCACGGCGAGCGAGTGCGAGTGCGAATTATGAATTTTGCACCGATGCAGCACCATCCAATCCACCTTCACGGTCATACGTTTTGGCTAACCGGTCGCGAAGGTGCCCGCACTCCGCACTCTGCTTGGATTCCACGCAACACGGAACTAATCGGCATCGCACAAGCTGCTGACTTCGAGTTCATCGCAAACAATCCCGGCGACTGGATGTTTCATTGTCACATGGTCCATCACATGATGAACCACATGACCGAACAAGTCGGGCCGCGGATGCGAAAGAACACCTCGGTGGACCAATACCTCGCCAACCTTGATTCTAGACCCGCCGTTGATTCGATTCGCCAAGACCCTGGCTTCGGGACCCCCGGCTATCCGCAAGAGATGAAGGGCATGAACATGTCTGATGCGATGATGAAGAAGATCGGCTCGCGCCGCGAGATGATGGGCATGCGTCCGATGGCGGAAATGGCGGTGATGGGACTGATGACAACGCTACGAGTCATGCCGGAGGACCTGTACCATAAAGTCATGGAAACCAATGAGACCGTGAAACCTGGCGAGGTCTTCACCGAGATCGTGAGACGATTTGGAGACATCTCCAAGTACAATTCTGGCAAAAAGTTGATGCCTGGAATGAAGATGTAGCGGCCTAACAGCGAAGGCGTTTGCCGGTTAAAATCAGGGATTCATAGCGGAACTCGTCTAGAGTTTCGACCCCTGCTGCCCGATAGTCTCAACGACTTCCGCTACCAAAGCCATTTTTCGTAAGCGTTTCCAATGCTCTCAGACGAAGAGAAAAAGAAGGTCAACAATCGACTCCGGCGTGTCATCGGACAGGTCGAAGCTGTTGGCCGCATGATCGAAGAGGATCAATATTGTGTGGATGTCTTGATGCAATTGTCGGCAGCGACAGGTGCTCTCGGCAAGGTTGGTCAAATCGTTTTGGAACAGCACTTGAAGACTTGTGTCGTCGAGGCTCTCGAAGGTGGTCCGTCCGCCGATCGAGAACAGAAGCTTGAAGAGTTGATCAGTCTGTTCCGAAAGTACGCAAGCGTGATCGACTAGCGTGACCGATGTCTTCCTGACGACCGCAGGACTGCTGGTGAGTGCTTTGGGCGTTTGGGAAACCTTCATGGCTGTCCTTCATCCCCGAGCAGTCGTGGGGCCGGTAACCAAAGCAATCAATCGCATCTTTCATGATGTGATTCGCGCACGGTTCATCCGGCCCAGCCCACTCATCGTCTTTAGCGGTCCGATTCTTCTCGTCACTCAGACAATCTGTTGGGCTTCACTGCTGGTGTTCGGCATCAGCTTGGTTGTGTGGCCCCAGCTAGGAACTGGAATAATATCAAGCGGGACGCAACCAACGGATCAGTCATTCGTGACTGCATTTTATTATGCAGGATTTACGATCACCACGCTTGGGGTTGGTGACTTGGTTCCCACGACGGCATGGACGAAGATTTCAACGGTCACGGCGGCGGGGCTGGGGTTTAGCTTCTTCACGCTTGTCTTAGCGTACGTCATTGCGATCTATTCGGCTCTTGCGAGACGAAACCAGTTTGCCTGCGAAATTGACTTCCGAACGCAGCGAACGGGGAATGCGATTATCTATTTGAAACCGCATGTGTTGTCGGGAGACTGGTCGCTTCTTCAGCAGGATCTCAACACGCTTTCGTCAAACCTGGCGGAACTCCTGGAGTCGCACCACTTCTATCCGGCCTTGCACTACTTCCGTTTTTCGGAGTCTCGATATGCCATGAGCCAGATGCTCCGCTTCTGCTTGGAAGTCTCGACGATCCTGCGAGCTCTCAGGGCAACAAAGCACTTGAGTTCACCAAGCAACCCTGAACCGATTGATCGCATTTGGAATGCGAGTATGCAAATGCTCGATGATGCGGAACGACATTTTGTCATCTGCACATCAAACGATCATTTCAATGAACCGCAAGTCGCAGATCAGTTTGTCAGCCAGGTTTTTGAAGTTGATCACGACGTGCAATGCGATGACACGAAAAGATTCGCAGCTAGCTATGAAACCCTTTGCCAAGAATGGGCAGGTAAGCTCCATGCACTTGAACACTGTTCGTACAGTCATCCTCGGCAGCAATCAAACCAACAGCAATGAATGCTTGCGGGCCATGGGGCGATTTTTTCAAGAATCTCCACGGCTGGTGAAGAACATGTGAAGAACGCCTATGTAGCAAGCATCCAAGCGGACAGCCCCACTATCGCGAACGTCCCCGGTCAATCTCCGAGCCAATGAAACGAATACCTACTCCCCAGTTCTGGCGACGGCTTCCATTGGCGAGACAGTTGTTGCTTGCCGTCAATTCGTTCCTATTGATTCTGGTCGCGACTTTTCTCGTGGTTGATCACCGGTTACGGATTCGGCGTGAGGTCCAGCAGACTCGGATTGCGTTGGCCGAAGAAGCGAAAACTTTGTACGAGTCGGCGGTTGCGATCGACGATAGTGGCAGCGATGCCGTGCAAAAGTTGGTCGATAGCGTCTGTGCGAGAATGAACTCGCAAGATTCGCCAGGACATCATATTGCACTCCGGTGGCAAGGCCAAAATTTGCAAGCTCAATCACACGGACGAGCATCCTCAGATATGTTCGATGCAATGATGGCGGCTGCGACCGGGAATCCAAATTCGATGCCAATGGCCGAATCCATGGTTGTGGGTTCTTTTGATGGACCAGCAGGTCGCGTGTACGTCTCGGAGAAGCGATCAAACATCCTTGCCGTCGCCCGGGAGGCCCTATTTCGACAGATGATCGCGGTCCTGCTGGGAGGCGTCATCGCTGCGGCGCTTGTGAGCCTCGTCATACGGCAGATTGTTACCAAACCGATGAGAAGGATGGAGGCGTCGTTGCAGCGAATTGGCAGTGGAGACTTGAACGCTCATGTCGATGTTCATAGCTGCCGCGAGCTAGCGTATTTGGGGGAACAGATCAACGAGATGAGGGCAAAACTGGACGCGGTCGAGCAAGACCGCCGTGTCCACATGGAAAAAGCAAAGTCGATTCAGCAAAACTTACGTCCCAAGAGCCAGGCATTAGAGGGCGTGCAGGTTGCTGAACTCTTTGAGCCAGCCGACGATGTTGGTGGTGACTACTACGATGTGATCCAGCTCAGCGATGGATCAACATTGCTATGCGTCGCCGACGTTTCAGGTCATGGCGTCCCCGCTGCGATGGCAGCGACTTTACTGAAATCTTTTGTCACTGACGCAGCGAAACTATCGAATCGCCCGGCAGAGATTCTCGATCATGTGAACCGCAAGTATTATGAGTACGTCGTGATGGGGCACTTCGCAACGATGGTACTTGTTCGCGTCGACAGTTTGCGGCGGCAGGTCGTGTATGCCAACGCCGGGCACGAACTCCCGTTCATTCAAAGCGGAGATGGACCTGTCGAGCGCCTTGAGCATAGCGACTTGATTTTGGGCGTCGAAGATAGCACGACCTACGAAGATCACAGCGTCAACGTTTGTGAAGGCACGAAGATCGTCATTGTCAGTGACGGCGTCACGGAAGCTTTCAATCCGAGCGAGGATCAGTTTGGAACCGGCCGTGTTGAAAGCGTTGTTTCCGTGGGAAGCGGGGACGACGCTAAGTCCTTGGTGCGACGGTTTGCCAGCGAACTGCATCAATTTCGCGAGGGGCGGGCCGCCTTCGACGACACGACGTTGCTTGTCGCTCAAGTCGGCTAAGCTCTGGTGTCGCCAGCATAGCGTCCCGTCTAAATACCACCCAACATCGGTTGTCCGGGATACTTCGCCAATGTGAAGCCGCCAATGCCGAATAGCATGCTGCGTCCAACCATCCGGAAACCCATCCGTCGGACACTGCTTAACGCGCGATAATTCGAGCCTTCGGTCGTTAGCATTAGCCCGGTAAAACCTTCGCTGCCTAAGCAATTTGCCAATTGAGCAATCATCGCTCCGTACAATCTTCGCCCCCGATATTCAGGCTTCACGAAGACATTGAAGACGTAGCCCACGGCATCAGGAAGGTAGAGAGGCATTTGCGTCGCCGGGTGTCCGTCGTGGTTGATCTCTCCAGGCACGTTTTCGATGGCCAGCCACAAGAACGACGCAAGCGATTGATCGTAAAAAACCGCAAAGCCTCGAATTCGCTCGCTTGCAAGAAGCTTGCGATGCTCGTCACTGAAGTGGTCTGGATAGTCGGCACACAGATCGTCGAGCATTGGAGCTGTCAATTCCGTAAACACCATCCCATCGGGCAGGTTGGTCATCTGCAGGTCGCCGAGTTCTGCCGCAAAGAAGCAGCAGACGTTGGCAATGGCGAAACGCCGCACTACCCGATAGGAAGGTATTTGATGCTTGTGAAGAGACTCATCAGTGACAGCATCCGCTGGAACAACTCTCGCCTGATCCGCCACTAGATCGCGACGCGGTCCGAGCGGGTGGAGTTGTGTAGCTGGCAACCGGCTGCGCACTTGGTTGATAGTCGCGATCGAAATCAACTTCGGTGTTGTACTCAATGTTCGATGCGGCTTGAGCTACATAGCTTTCCATCGCAGAAGTCTCTTCCTTCTTTGCAAGCCACGGAATCCGACTCGTAGCACAACCTGTCGTTGAAAACAGAAAGCACGCGGCAGCGACAAGCAAAACATTTCGTTTGATATTCATTTTGACAATCCATGTCATTCAAAAGAGTAAAAGGGCGGGGACGGCGTGACTTTCGACCTCGAACGAGCCGCGATTTCCAGGGACACCGCCCCCGCGTTTTTTAGTGAGGAGTGAGGAGTTGGGAGTTGCAATTTCTCTCTCCTCACTCCCAGCTCGTTACTCGTTACCGAATCAGCGGGGCGCTGACTCCTTGCTGCGCGAGGACAGCCAACCATTTTTGAGGCTCAGCAGCAATCTTTTTTGCGCAACCGGGGCAGCAGATGTAGATCGCTTTGCCAGCGGCGTGAACTTTGTAAGGTCCGCCCATCGCATCGAGTGGCTCATCCATCACGGGGCACTTCTTTTGCGCTGCGATAAAGGGTGCGTCTTCGGCACTGACCTTGAAAATGCCTTCGCGGACTTGTTCGGTTCCAGCAGGTACGGAACCAGTCGAGCCAGCGCCGTAAACCATCGCAAGGTATTTGGCTGGATCGGCTTTGATTCTTTTAATACAACCTTTGCAACACAAGAAGATTGGTTTATCACCGACCATCACCTTGATTGGATCGCCCATGCTACCAAGTGGTTCGTCCATCACGGGACAGACTTTTTGCTGAGCAATCATGGCGGCATCGGCCTGTGTTGCCGCAGTGACCGTGATGTTGGGATTGGAGGCAGGTGCTCCGTCACTCCTCGCTCCCGCACTCCCCTTCTGATCTCCGTAAACCATCGCGAGGTATTTCGCAGGTTCGGCTTGGATTTTCTTGATACAGCCTTTGCAACAGAGGTAAATTGGTTTGTCGCCGATCGTTACCTTGATGGGCGTGCCCATGCCACCGAGAGGCTCATCCATCACGGGGCAGACCTTTTGTGCGGCGATCGCTGCTGCATCCGCTGCGGTGGAAGTCGCAACGGTGATTTGTGGACGCCCTGCGGCGTACTTGGCCGGGTCTGACTTGACTGCACTGACGCAGCCTCCGCAACAAACGAATACGCGTTGACCGTTGACGTCTACGGCGACGGGATCACCCATGCTACCGAGTGGTTTTCCACTGACCGGACATATTTTTTGCCGAGCGATTGCGGCGGCTGCGAGCTGAAGTTCGCTCGCAGGCACTGTCGCCACTTCATTCAGCGTTAATGGTTGGCCGCCAGCAGCATTGATGCCAACCAACTGGATTTCAATTTCGATCTGACGCCCAGCAATTTGCGAAAGATTGACGGGAGCGGTCAAGCCGCCTTTACCGTCAGGCAGCAAGTCGTAGCGATACCGTTTCGCGTTGCCTTCGACTCGTAGGGACGCAGCCCCACGACCACGATCGACGGAAAGCGGTTGCCCACTTCGGTCGAAGACGAACATCTGAATGCCGCCTTGCGACACCACCGTCTCTAACTGAACAGCGCCTGCTTGTTTTAGCGACCCTCCGTGAGGCCCAGCGACCGGACGAGTCATTTGAGCGGTCGCCGTTTGACCGGGCATCGCGTGATTATGGCCAGCGTGATTGTGCTGTGCACTGGAAGTCGACACCGAAGCGACGGCAATCAATGCGGCTGTAAGTAGGATTTTATGTTTCATGGTTGAGACTCCGTTAAAGTTTCACGACCAATCCGTTCGGTCGTAGAATTCGTTGGATGTGGGTTAGATGCTCGGTCAGTTTGGTTTCTTCACAAGGTTTTGAAGAAAATTGGGAGTTAGGAGTTTGGTGCTGTAAATCCCCACTCCTCACTCCCCATCTTTCTTCACGCAGCTTTCATCAACTCCTCCTTGGGCACTTCCTCAGTCCCTTCCCAGAGTTCGTCCTTCATGCCGAATCGCATTTTCATCTCCAAATAAGCGGAATACAGCGTGGGGACGATGAACGACGTGAACGGCTCGGCCAGCATGCCGCCAAACACAGGAATCGCCATCGCCCGAGCGACGTCGGCACCACGGCCGGTCGCGATCAAAACGGGAATCAGGGCGGCTAGCGTCGTCACCGTCGTCATCATGCAGGGTCGAATGCGTTTCAGCCCTGCTTCGTAGACAGTGTCCCGAATATCCTGAACGCTGCTGACCTTTCGCTTTTGCAGCAACTGGTGAATGTACGTTGCCATCACGACACCATCGTCGACCGCCAGACCGAATAACGCAATGAATCCGACCCAGACGGCTGTATTCAGCTCAACCTCCATCCAGGCGACCAAGATCATGCCTCCCGCAAAGGCGACCGGGATACCGGTGAACACTGCCATGGCAATGGGAAGATTGCGGAACTCAAAGTAGATCAACAACAAATTGATCATGATTACGACGGGAATGATCCACATCAATCGAAGGTTAGCTTCAATCTGGTTGCGGAAACTACCGACTGCTTCCAATGAGTACCCGGCGGGAAGACCCAGGTGGTCGGGGTGTGAGGGCGGCAGCGATTGAGCTTCCCTGAGTTGTTCCTCAATTGCCGTCACGGATTCCAAATCGCCTTTCGACCCGTTGGTCATAAAGGAAACGTGAGCGACCAACCGACCGTTTTCACTATTGATTGCGCCAGGACCCCAAGTCGTTTCCAGAGTTGCAAGCTCCTCAAGCGGAACCACGGCACCGCTGTGGGTCACAACCGGCAGTCGATTGAGTTGGTCGATCCGCTCACGCAAATCTCGGTTGTAACGCAATCGCACCGGGTAGCGTTCGCGACCCTCGACCGTCTTGATAAGATTCATTCCGCCCAGCGCCGTTTCGATCACTTGATTGACCATCGACGCACTCATTCCGTAGCGTGACGCCGCTTCACGATCGACGGTGAATTCGATGTAGGGCTTGCCAAGAACGATGTCCGGATTCACCGTTCCCTCATTGATAACAGGCGATTTCTTCAAGGTTCCGGCGACATTCATTGCGGCGCTGGCGAGCGTCGTCAGGTCATCGCCGTAGACACGAATCGCCATCGGTGCCTTGATCCCGGACTGCAACATCACCACACGACCTTCGATCGGTTGCAAAGCCGATGCGGGAGTGACGCCGGGCAGCGTGGCGACCTTGTTGATCTCATCCCAAACGTCGCGTGCGGTGACGCCCTCACGCCACTGGCTTTCGGGCTTGAGCATGACGTACGTTTCAACCATCGCAGCGGGAGCTGGGTCAAGCGCCGATTCGACGCGTCCGATTTTCCCAAGCACGTCTTTGACTTCAGGAATTTGTCCAATTAACACGTCTTGCGTTTGCAGCACCTGCATGGCCTGCGAGAAACTGGCCGCCGGGTATAGCGTCGGCATGTAGAACCAACTGCCCTCATCCAGAGCGATCCAGTCGTCACTTTGGAGTCCAGTGAAAACATGTTTGGCATCGACATAACCAGGGAAGTCATTCAGCTCTGCACCGAAAACCCGAGCGGTTCTTTCTACAGGCTGAAGAACCGTTGGCATCCCGAAATAAGCTCCTACACCTAGCACCAGCAACATTGCCGGAAACGACAGCGCGAACGCCTTGTGATTGAGAGCATGACGCAATCGGGCAGCGTAAATCCAGCGAACGAATCGACTCGAAGGAATCTCTTCAATCGGGCGAATCCGCTCGCGAAGCAGCTGCCAACCGCCGACAAATCCGATCACGCCCGCAGCGAAAGTGATGATCCATGAATCCACACCGAAGTACCCACCCAAGTCATCGCCCCACATGAAGTGCGACATGGCGGCCAACAGTCCCGAGAGCGAAATCGCTGCAATCAGCGCATTCACTTTTCGATAGTTGGCGCTTCGCAACAGAATGCGGCTGAGTGCGGGCACAATCGTCACCGCCGTGATCATTGCGGCGGCGATTGCAAACGTCTTCGTGTACGCCAGCGGTGAGAACAGTCGATAATCACGCCCGGTCAAGAAGAAGACCGGCAAGAAGCTGACGATCGTCGTCAACACGGCCGTCACGACTGCGGGAGCAACCTCGACTGTAGCTTCATAGACGACTTCCGTTCTCGATTTCTCTCGATCTCCTCGAGTACCAATCGCCCTATCTTCTTTCTCCCAATCCGCCAAATGCTGGTAGATGTTCTCGGACACAATGATCGCCATATCGACCATCGTCCCAATCGCGATCGCAATTCCCGCAAGTGACATGATGTTCGCCTCCACTCCGACGAAGTGCATCGCAATGAAGGACATGAGCACGGCGGCGGGCAAGCAGATCGCGACCACGAAGCTGCTGCGAATGTGCAACAAAAATAGCAGGATGATAATGGCAGTGATGATGATCTCGTCACGTAACGCATGAGTCAGCGTCGCCATTGTTTCGTCGATCAGCCCGCTGCGATCATAGACGCCATGAATCTTCACTCCCTGTAACGCCGGTGTGATTGCTGCGATCTTGTCCTTAACGCGGTCAATCACAACGCGAGGGTTTTCCCCGTATCGCATCACGACCACGCCACCTACCGCTTCGGCTCCGTTGTAATCGAGAGCACCACGTCGGAAATCAGGGCCGAGCTGGACTTGAGCGACATCGCTGACGCGAACCGGAACGCCGTCCCGCTGCAGGATAACGGTTTCTTCGATGTCGGTGATTGCTTTCGACTTATCACCGTCGGTGCCGAGAAACCCCTTGCCGCGGACAATGAATTCCATGCCAGTCGTCTCGACGGTCTTGGCACCCACATCCAAGTTTGATCCCTTGATCGCCATCGCTAGTTTGTCAAGCGAGACGTTGTAGAAGCGGAGCTTATCGGGGTCGACTTCGATTTGATATTGCCGGACGTAACCACCGATGGATGCCACTTCGCTCACGCCCTCGACGGCTTGCAATTCATACTTGACAACGAAGTCTTGCATGCTGCGAAGCTCCGCCAGGCTCATGCCTTCTTCTGGCGGCTGCAGAGTGTAGTAGTAGACTTGCCCCAGTCCCGTTGCATCGGGACCTAGTTGCGGAACAACACCATCGGGCAATTGAGATGCCGCGCTTCCGAGCTGCTCAGAAACACGGCTGCGTGCCCAGTAAAAGTCAATTTCGTCTTTGAATGTGACCTGCACAAAGCTGTAACCGAACATGCTCTTGCCACGCACGGATTCAGCGCCGGGAACCGCCAGTAACGATACACTTAACGGGTAAGTAACTTGATCCTCAATGTCCTTGGGCGAACGACCGGGCCATGGCGTTAGCACGATGACTTGGTTTTCACCGACATTGGGAATTGCGTCGATCGGTACCGCTTTGAATGCGAACCACCCACCCACGCTCAGCCCGATTGTCAGGAAGACGACCAGCCATGGCTCTTTGACGCAGAAGCGAATGATTAAGTTAAGCATTTTTTTTGCCAGTTAGGAGTGGGGAGTTAGGAGTGGGGAGTTACTTGGTGGACAGACGGATTACACCGTCCGGGTCGGGTTTCAACACCACCTCACTCCTCATTCTCGTCTCCTCACTCGTCACTCCCACCTCCTCACTCTTCACTCCCATATCCCCTACTACTTCGCCGCATGTCAGCATTTCGCTGCCCCAGTATGGGTTTTGCAATTCGCCACCGGGCTGCATCCAGTCGCCACCTCCGCCGGGAACCATCGGGCAAAAATAGTGAGTCAGCTGCTTCGCCGTTTTCGGCCCGCGAGCCATGGTTGCGGCGTGCAACATGGCATGGCTGACGCTGCGATAAGCTTCGCGGGCTGTTTCGAGTGATCCGTCCATTCTCGAAGCCCCACGTCGTGCGCTTGCAAATCGCGATTGGGCATCGTCGGGAACGTCGGGTAGCATTTCTAACTTGTTCAGTGAATCCAACAGCGTATTGAGTGCCACGGGCGGAGGCGTTTGGTCGGCCGCCATCGCACATTGAATCTCGAAGTAGGCGTCATAAGCACGGTCGAAATTCTTGCCGGACTCACCTGCCAGCATGACTGGTTCGCGTTTGGGAAGTTCGAGTGGACCAGGTGAATAGCTCGGTGCCTTGCTCGGGTCCATCAACGATGGATTGCCAGCAAGCTGCATTTGCGAGTCGATTAAGAAATTGCCGTTTGTGGCAACGGTCTCACCCGCACTCATCCCCTCGACAATGATTGCATCATCATCGTTCATCGCGCCAACGGTCACGCGGCGAATCTCAAAGCGTCCTGGCTCGGTTTCGACATAGATGACTCCGTGTTGACCAGTTAGCAGCACCGAGTCACGGGGCACGGTCACGACGCGCTGGGCCGTGACCGGTTCTGGCGAGTAGCCGAGTTGCGATGTCGGAATGAGATCCATTCCGCACAGCGGGCAATCCCCAGGTTCATCGCGGATGACTTGCGGGTGCATCGGGCTAATGAATTTCCCAGCCAAGGCGGGATCGTAGACCATGTCGGCAGGAATCGCGGGCACGCTGATGCGAGCCGTCGCGTAATCTCCAGGACGCAGCTTTCCGTCGTAGTTCATGACTTCGACACGCACTCGAACGGTGCGAGTGGTTGGATTGACCGTTGGATCAATGAACGCGACTCGGCCCGTAAAAACTTCGCCCGGCATCGACTGAATCTCGGCTTCGACCTGTTGGCCGAATCGAACTGACGCGGCATCGTCGGGAAACAAATCCAGCATCATCCACACGGAGGTCAAGTCAGCGATGCGGTAAATCTTCTGACCGGTTTTGACATAGTCACCCTCGACGGCTGCTTTCTCTAAGACGGTTCCCGTTTGTGGTGATTTGATTCGGATGCGTGACTGCGGCTTTCGGCTATCACGCAAATCATCAATTTGCTCGGTGGTCATGCCCAGTTCGCTAAGGTTCTCACGAGCCATCGCTTGCATGTTGGGACTGTTGATGCTGAACCGTCCCACCGACTTGCTATCCAGGCTGGTGACGTACTCGGTCTGAGCCGAGTAGAGCTTGGGGCTGTAGATCAGAGCGAGGTCATCGCCTTCATCTACTTCGACGCCCACATAATCGGCATATAGTTCTTCCAAGCGGCCGTCGATGTAAGCTGAAATTGTCGATAGTCGGCTTTCGTCGAAGTCGATCGAGCCGATCGTGCGAATCGTTCGATTCACTTCTCCCATTTTGCTAGTCGCGGTTTGGATTCCAACCAAACGACGTGCCGACGATTCGATCGTAACTGAGATCCCGTCGCCGCCCCCGCCACCGGTCGCTTCAACCAATTCCATCGCACAGACCGGGCAACGACCTGGCTCTGTCGAAGGTGGGGTACACATCATGGGACAGATGTAGCGTTTGTCTTCGCCGCCACCGGCATCAGCTACCGCTTCGCCGTCACCGCCACCAGAAAAGCCGTTGGCGGTGATCCATTCCGTTCGCTGAGCGATACCGATCATGACCAGGATCAGTGCAGCGACCCCGGCTACAACGCCCGCATTCACGCCGACGCGTAACAGCCAACCAAATCCACCTACTTTCGTTTCCGAGACCGGCGTGGATGGCGCAGGTGCCTCGTTTGATTCTGGTTTGGTTTCTACCGAATCGCCGGGCACTTCTTCACTGGAACTGGTCGCTGGAGCGAGGTCGCTTGCCTCAGCATTCTGCTCTTTATTGCTTGATTCCGGTGTTGATGGCAACGTCGTCGCTACTTCAGACTCGCTGTCTTTGTTTGGATTTTCTTGATTCATAGTTGGTACCTCCTTGATATTGGATTTGATTTTGAAATGCTCGAAGAACGCAGCAACAAACCAGGTGACGGCATGAGAGCTCGACGAAGAATCGGAGGATATTCATCGCCGACCAAACGCGCGCAATCGGGGTGCGGTTTCTGAGACGGAAGGTTGCGGTAGCGAAAGCCACGGAGACTTTCAGCGATCGCAAGCTCTTACTGAGCTTCGCTAAGATGTAGGCCCGAAAGTCTTGACGACTGCCGTTACGGCGTGAACGCACCTTGTGGAACGCGCACGAATCGGCCTACGCAGGCGAATTCACAGCCGCCAAATACAGAGCTGGATTTGCGAGAAGCGAGGCTGCTTAATACTCTCGCCACGAACGCTCAATGGGCATCGGGGAAGTACTGAGCCACCGAAGAGATCGGCTAAATCCGAATAACGGATTGCAACGGATTCGCGGGTCGGGATCGTGGGCCGAGCAGGTGCGGACTCGCCTAGCGGCGGGCTTTCGACACCACAACCACAGGTAGATGTGACTTCGACTTCCTCCGCTGCATCACCAATAGCGTCATCGGAATCAGCTGCGGCTTCGGTTGTACTGAGGACGATGACCTGCAGTTCCAATGTTTCTTCGGGTTGAGTCACTTCAGGGCTGTCCCAGGAGTCTTCTGACTCAGTTCCGCCCATGCAGCAACTCTTCCCGCCCTCGGCATTGTCGCCGCCACCGCAACAGCAACATTTCTCTTCTGGGGACGAGACTTCGCAGCATCCACAGCCTTCACACATGAAGTCGGAAGCACAATTCGCCCCGCAATCATTCGTAAATGCCAACGCCATCCCCGGCTGAATCATCATTGCGACGATCAGTGAAAGATTAACGACGGAACGAATAATACGACAGCGAAACACTTGGAACTTCCGAAACAGATACCTAGACCCCGTATACGGAGTATATCGGAAATCAGGCTTGAAAGTTCAAGACGAATCTGGACTTGTCGCCGAACTTTTCATTGAAGAATAGCTGGATGGAGCCAGTTTGTCATGCGAATGCACCAAGATCGCACCCTATCTCGCTCGCGAAAGCGTCAATTTCTGGCCCTATCGCTCATCGCATGCTCCGCTGGTGGGTGTGCCTCAGGACCGGCTCGAACGAGCCTGGTGAGGCACACGTCTACGCCCACGGTCGCTGCTAGTGCAGTTTCCCAAGTCGTCGCGGACACGCCGAAATCACCAGCTAGCGGCGGCGATCCCGGCGTTGCGCCGGTCGGCTACAACGACTTCCCCTTGACAAGCAACCGCGACAGTCACGGACTGGTGTTTGCTGCCCCCGTTATGCTTACCGCGGAAGAGCCGGACGAAGGGGTGGACGAAAACCCATTCGGCAAATTGCTCAAGGAAGTTGAAGACTTGGAAGATGAGGAGTTGGGAGTGAGGAGTAACGAGCGGAGAGAGGAGAGGTCGGAAGACGACAAAGCGGATGAATCCGACAGCGATACAGATAGTAACGATGAAAACGAAGCGGAAGCCGGTTCGGAGTCCGCTCCTAACTCCCCACTCCCCACTCCCAACTCCCAGCTCGCCACCGGCCAGCCTGTCGAATATTTCGTGCAGCAAGCCCTTGCGGCGCACCCCAGCATTCGCGCCGCCCGCCAGCGTGTAGCCGCAGAACTCGACCGCATCCCTCAAGTCACCGCTCTGCCCGACCCTCAATTTAATAACACGTTCTGGCCGCTTCACGACAATGCGCTTCAAACCGCGGGGGGACGCATCGCGAACCAAATGTCCCTACAGCAGGGTGTTCCATTTCCGGATAAGCTCCGCACAAAGGGAGCGATTGTTAGCCGCGAAGCCCAAATGGCCCAGGCAGAAGTCGAACGGATCGAGCGGCAGATCACTGAATCCGTTCGCCTTGCTTACTACGAAGTCTGGTATGCAACTCGTGCAATTCAAATCATCGAAGAGACGCGTGATCTGGTCGATGATCTCACCAAAGTCGCCGAGGCGCGTTATCGTTCTGGCGGGACGCAGCAAGACGTACTTCGCGCTCAGCTCGAAACCGATCGACTGGACGATCAGTTGATTCAGCTACAGAAGCAGAAAGAAGTTTCTCAGGCCGACCTTGCTGCCTTGCTGCAGCAGCCCACTTCACTTCTCGCCGAAGCGACCGAAGAACTCGGCGTTAATGATGCACCATTGCAGCTAGACGCGTTGATTGCACAGGCTGAACAATGCAATCCCAGCCTCCGCGGGCTCGCCGCCGAAATTCAGAGAGATCGACAGAAGCAACGACTTGCCTGCTTGCAGCAATACCCGGACTTCATGGTTGGCCTCAACTGGGGCATTGTTAGTGACGGTCATGACGTGATCAGTCCGGTTGCCAACGGAAACGACAACCTCAGCATTACGTTCGGAACGACGCTTCCGATCTGGCGAGAGAAAATCAACGCTGGCGTTCGCGAGGCCAATCGTCGCACGAGCAGCACGACCCAGCGACTCGAAGCCGAACGCGATGAAATTTATGGTCGCTTGCGTCGGCTGCTCGCTCAAGCCGATTCGCTTGTCGAGCAAACCGACATCTATGAAGACCGCATCATCCCACGAGCGGAAGACACACTGAAACTTGCGATCGCTGACTACCGTGGCGAACGCACTGACTTCTTCACGCTGATCGAAACCTACCGCGAACTGCTCATGTTCGAGATTCAGCTTGCACGCATCAATGCTACGCTTGCGGGCACGATCGCGCAGATTGATCGAACAGTTGGATGTCCGTTTTGAGTGGGGAGTTGGGAGCGGGGAGTTGGGAGCGGTTTAGAGGTTGAGGAGTTGGGCTTGGTCAATCTGGCTGCTTCGGATTCGTAGGTTGCCGAGGACTCTTTGACGGTGGGCGAGGATTTGGAGTTTGAACTGACACTGCACCATTGATCGGATTTTAGAATCATTGCTACCAGCATCTTGATGATCTCTTCGTAGTACTCATCTGCCTGCCTCGCCGTCGAAGCGTCCAAGTATCCATGTGCCGCAGCGTATTCAATCCAGACTTGGGTTTCAGCCGCTTCGTCTTCAGCGATATTCAAGGTGCTGCGGAAGTGCTTCTCGAATCGACGTTTCCGCCATGCCTCAGCAGTGTTCGCACTGACGCTTCGCGACGATCGGCGAACCTGATCCGTCAGCGAATACATTTCCTCTCTCGGAAAAGCCTTCGACAACTCGAACACTCGTTTCCCAGCGGCAAACGAACGTTGATAAACAATCAAATCACGATGCCCTTTAACAAATCCCATAACTCCTCACACCCACCCAAGCCTCTCAAGCTCGTCCCGGAGCTCTCGACGCGCACGGTTCAGTCTTGATCCGACTGTGCCCTCAGGAATGTCCATAATCTCAGCGATCTCGGCGTAGGACAGCTCCTGAACTTCTTTCAGCGTCAGCACCGCACGCAGTTCAGGTTCAAGCTTGGCCAGTCCCGCTTCTAACATCTCTGCATCCTCTAGTCGTAGCCCGCTTTGAGTCACTTTGGATTCCGGCTCCAGGCTAAGAGTGTCGACATTGTCTCGCTTACGACGTCGCAAAAATTGCAATGCCTCGTTCGTCGCCACACGGTAAATCCACGTTTCCAAACTTGACCCGCCACTGAAGCGATCAAGTTTGCGAAATATCTGCATGAATGCCAACTGCATCGCATCATCTGCGTCTTGGCGCCCCACCATGCGAACCATCAGCGCATAAACACGGCCGCTGCAACGCTCGTACAGCCGACCCATCGCGTCATGGTCCCCATCGATACATTCGCGGATCAATGCGGCGGTTGCCACGGAATCAACCGTTGCCTCCGCCGACGCTTGCTCGTTCGTCTTGTGTGGATTGCTCAACAAGTCGTGTCTCCGGCATGCACAGCAGCAAGGTGAGGAAAACTGAGCTTTTTCGTGAAGGACGCAACATCGCCCAGCATCCAAAACAACGTGTGAGAAAGAGACCTCACCAAAACATCCCCTGGTTTTCCAACAAAGGAACCCCGCAAATGAGTACAAAACCGTTCGGAATCGCTGCGCTGGCCCTGGCCGCCATGTTCACCTTTGGATCGCTGGCTCCCCAGCCCGCGTCGGCGCAAGGCAGCAAGATTCGCTCGACCGTCGAGCGACGGCAAAGTCCCGGCAAAGGATTCTGGGCTAATCAGCGTACATCGCGAAACATCCAACACGCCCGTGATTACTCGCGAAGCATCGGCAGCTACACAACCCAGTCCCCGGTGATCAACCCAGCGATCACGCACGCTGAATCGCAAATGTTGGGCATGCAAGTCCAAGGCATTCAGCGCGACATGGGCATCGTCCGCCAGGCATACGTCGACAATCCACAAGTCGTCCAGCAGGTCAAAGTCATCGACGACAAGCTGGCGGCGGCCTCGGAAACTCAAAAGATGCTGCACGCGGAATGCTGCAAGGAAACGCCCGACGGCAAGGTTTGCGGCGAAATGGCCACGAAGTTGACGACCGCGCTGGACGAGATCAGCAAGGACCACGCCAAGTTGATGAAGATGACCGGCGACGACAAGCACGAAGGACACGCGGCACCCGATGCTAGCGAGTGATTTCGCAGCAGGCATGGCGTTCATGCACCTTCGTTGCATCCGTGCTCGCTTGATTTGATCGAGATTCAAAGGAATTGACCGCCATGATCGTAAAAACCCAGTTCACGCGACCGAGAACATCGCTTGGACTGGGTTTGCATTCGTGAAGTAGTGGAAGCGGTTGCTTTGCGTAACTTACCAACCCTGTTGCCTCGCGTAACGTCCCAGTCCCTATGATGGTCACAGTTTAGATATACCCGCACTGGGTATCAAGGGCAGGTTCCTGCCGTCACGTCCCCCCAAAAATCAGCCAACCAGGCTCCGAGGTCCTACAAATGTTCACTCAACGTACACCGTCACTTGTCTCATTCACTTGCGTGGCACTGATCACGCTGTTGATAAGCGTCTCTTCCGTCGCACAAACCACTGGCGACACGCACGCCAATCACTCCGATACGCCACCAGCCAAAGCAGAAGCCGGTGGTCTCGCGTCGGAATTGCAAGCCCTGCGATTGAAGGTGGGGCAACTGGAAGCGGCTCTCAAGGCACAGCACCAAGCCCGTTACGCAACCGGCGGTTCCATGCCGAGCATGTCGAGTAACAAAGCGATGGGCGACAAGTCGATGGGTGGAATGAAGGGCATGGGCAGTATGAAAAGCATGTCCCAGGACGCCAATGATTCGAGCGAGTCCGGCGGCATGTCGATGGGCTCTGGCGGCATGGGAATGGGGAAGATGGGCGGCATGAAAAACATGTCTCAGGATTCCGGCAGCCAATCGTCCGGCATGGGAATGGGCATGATGAGCAAAGGCATGGGCGGCATGGGGATGATGTCCATGATGAAAGGCAAGAAAGGAATGATGGGCATGGGAATGATGGGAATGAACCCCGCCATGCAATCGGATTCGATGGCCGGGATGGAGATGCCGTCCGCCTTGCCTGGATTTCCAGGGGCATCGCATCTTTATCACATCGGCCAGACCGGTTTCTTCCTCGATCATCCCGAACACATCACGCTGACCGACCAGCAGCAAAAGAAGCTGAACACGATCAAGGAGTCTTCGTTGCTGGCGACTTCCACCTCGGAACGCAAAATCGCAGAAGCCGAACAGGAACTGTGGGTGCTGACCGCCGCTGACCAGCCAGACATCAGCAAGATCGAAGCCAAGGCAAAGGAAATCGCCAGCCTGACCGTCAACAACCGCATCGAGTTCATCCGTGCCGTCGGAAACGCTGCCGAGATTCTGACCGAGGATCAACGCCAAGCACTTGTCGGGACTGCGACGGACAACAACTAGCGGCAACTGACAATGTGCAATCCTAACTCTACGCGGCTTTCACTCGAGATACTCCATGGCTATCAAACCGTCCGATGACATCTTTGAGCAATCTCTCCTTCGACTCGATCACGCGGCGGAGTTCGCAAACATCGAGAGCGAGTCTCTTGAACGGTTGCGACACCCCAAGTCGATCCTGCAAGTTTCCACTCCCATCCGGATGGACGACGGATCACTACGAGTGTTTGAAGGTTACCGCGTTCGACACGATGACACACGCGGCCCAACCAAGGGTGGCATTCGGTTCCATCCGGATGTTCATTTGGGCGAGGTCAAAGCACTCGCTTTCTGGATGACGTGTAAATGCGCTGTCGCTGGAATTCCGTTCGGCGGCGGTAAGGGTGGCATCATCGTCAATCCGAAAGAGCTGTCTCGGATGGAGTTGGAACGACTCAGTCGAGCCTTTATCGAACGAATCGCAGACTTCATCGGTCCCGAAACCGACGTGCCCGCACCGGATGTTTATACCAATGCGATGATTATGGGGTGGATGATGGATGAGTATTCCAAGATCAAGCGATGCCGAACGCCTGCTGTGATCACTGGCAAGCCAATCGCGATTGGCGGTAGCCTTGGCCGTGATGACGCAACCGGACGCGGCGCTTACTACTGCATCAAAGAGCTTGAACGGATCAAGGCTTGGCGACCGCAAGACATCCGTGTCGCCGTACAAGGATTCGGTAACGCAGGCCAACACGTTGCAAGTCTTTTGCACGCTGATGGTTACCGTATCGTCGCGATCAGCGATTCGCGTGGCGGTATCGTCCGTGAAGAAGGCTTGGACATTCCCCGAGCGATCGAGCTGAAACAGAAGCGTGAATCTCTGTCCGAGGTCTACGCCAGTCGCAGTGTTTGCGATTGCCCCAAGTGCGGCTGCGTCGAATGCCACTGCCAGCAAAGCGACCCTGGAAGTGGGAAAGTCATTACCAATGAAGAATTGCTGGAACTGGATGTCGATATCCTTATTCCAGCGGCACTCGAAAACCAAATCACTGCTGATAACGCGGAAAGGGTGATTGCACCGGTGATCGTCGAGGTTGCCAACGGGCCGACAACGACGGATGCCGATGTGATTCTGAACGACAAGCAGACACTGGTGGTGCCGGACATCCTGGCAAACGCGGGTGGCGTGACGGTCAGCTATTTTGAATGGACACAGAACCGAGCCGGTTACTACTGGACCGTTGATGAGGTTCACGAGCGTCTGCACCAGATCATGACGCGTGAGTTCAACACCATTTATGATTTGATGACAACGAATCAAATCGACATGCGAACTTCGGCGTACGCGCACGCGCTCAATCGCATCGGCAATGCGATTGAAGCGCAAGGCACGGAGCGCTTCTTTTCGTCTGAGCATGCGGTGCAAGGCCGTTAACGGCCTGCGTACTCACTTGCGATACAGCCCGGGACGCGGCAAGCAGCCAAGTTTTCAAGTGGTCATGTTGACCGCTCCCTGGATCATGAACGCATGAAAACACTAAGCGTTTGATCCAGATTGGTCTAACGAGACGGCCAATCAATCGGCATGACCAGCATGCTCGCGCCATGTTTTCACGAACCCGTGATCTTTGGCGTGAAGAAACCATGTGAAACTCGCATCTAAATCAGTGGAAGCTTGGCATCTGGATTGCAGATCGCCCCGCTTGTTCCCGCACTGGCCTAAACGGGCCTTCACATTCCTTTCAAAAGGCGATTTCCGATGAAGAACGCATCAAAACTCAAAATTTTTGCTGGCTTGGTTGTTGTAGCTGCCGCGATTTCGTTGTCTTCACCCGTGATGGCCAATGGCGGTCATGGAGGTGGTCATGGTGGCGGACACGTCGGCGGCGGTCATGGCTTCGGAGGCCATGGGAGTTACGGCCATGGTGGTTACGGACACGGGGGATACGGACACGGGGGATACGGCCATGGGGGTAGCTATGGGCATGGGTATGGTGGATATGGTCACGGTGGATACGGTCACGGTTATGGCTACGGTCATGGAGCCAGCTACTACGGTATCGGGCTTGGCTATGGCGTGGGTTACAGCGGCATTGGCTACGGGGGCTTCGGCTACGGCAGCTACTATCCCAGCTATTACTCCAGTTACGTCCCGACGTATTCCAGCTACCGAGCGAGCTACGTTGCCCCTCGTCGAGTACTGCATCGTCGCGTCCGTTCGGGTTGCGGGTATTGATCCGTGATTGATGAGGTAGCCGAGTTGGGAAAGCGACGAATATCTTCCGCGCCGTCGAGCGATCTTCAGCGCGGCGAAATTTGCTCGCGGTTGATGCTTATCCGATGGGGGCCTTAACGCGGTTTCGTTGCCACTGGAGGTGTTTGAGAAACATCCGTTGTCATTGACGAGCTTGGTTCAATCGGCATCAGCTCGCCGCGCACGATGGCGACCTCGCGTGGTGCGTCGATCGCCAAGATGACTCGACCGCCGGAAGTCCGGTGTATCGTGATCGTGGTGTTCGTTCCGGGCAAGCACATCGACTCGCCTATTTTGCGTGACAGAATTAGCATGAAATCGGTCCTTCGATGATTGGCTTGTTTGTGTTGTTTGGGCGACGCCGTTTTAGGCAACGCTTCGGTATTTCGATTCAGTTTGCACAGGCGACTCGCTACCAAGCACTTGACGAATCCGTGCAGAAAGTCGAAACAAGTCACCGCCGTACTCGACCAATTCTTCGATTCCCAAGAAGTCGGCCATGGCATAGTCGTGGACTGCGACCTCAGCACCGTACAAAACGACTCGCGTATCGCAATCGAGCATCGCCAGCTTCGGAGCTAACTGCCATGCCTTTTGGCTTGGAAGGGCAAGCTGCGCCAGGACGAGTTTAGGGCGATACTTTCCGCACGCCTTCAGTGCATCCGTAGCCGACAAGGCTCTGACGACGCGATAGCCAGCTTCGATCAAATCACCGGCCAATCGAGCATAAACCTCGTCGCGTGGTTCGACGATGAATGCGATGGGACGGGGCGTTGACTGGCGACTTTGATGCGGTTTGGGAAGTTTGTCCTGTTTACGAGATGGCCGTATTGGTGTCGAGCGAACGGGCGATTCTTGTTTCGAGGTCTCTCGAGCGGCGGTTATTGATCTCGCGATCTTCTCGCCATTCATTTGTTCCGTCACGACAAAGGTGCCGTGGCAGTGCCCGCACGCAACTTCTTCGCCAATGAGGTGCGGGCGAACCTTCGCGGGGCGTCCGCATACCGGGCAGCCAATTAGGAGTGGCTCGGTGGCTCCGCGTTGATAGCTTTCTGTTGCGATGGGAGCATATCGTTCTTGCATGATCATTTTGAAATCACTTTCCGTTTGAGAATGTCGTTTGGTTTGTTGCAGTGGGGCGAACGTCGAAAATGACGTGCGCTACAAACGAAAACGACATAGGGCAACGCAAAGCGGCGCACCCGCCAGCACGGCGGGGGAAGCCTGCGTGACCGCGCGGGAAAGTGAACTGCCTGTCCAGTGCGAAGCAAAGACTCGCTCGCTCGCGAAGTTCAGCGATGGAACTTCGGATTGTGGCTCAAGACCCTGATCAGGTGATGATTGCTGGCATCTACAAGGGCATGACTGGCAAGGCGCCGAAGAATCAGTTCCGCAGCAACAGTCCGGTGTGGAATCTGCTGAAGTCAGGGACGAAACGATTTTCGACGGGCAATGCTCGCATTTGCAAGTGGAAGACTGCGGCGCCCCGGCCGAGAACACGACGACGGCGATGAGGGCAGCAAGTTTCATTAGGCCAAAAAGCATTGGGTTCATGGGATCGTCCGTGATCGCGACTCATTCAACGCCCTGTTCTGGGCCAGTGTCGCGAGGTTTGATGCACAAGAGGATGGAATCCTTCGCGGCAAATCAAAAATTTTCTAAACAAATTCGGAAGTGATTTGCAGCCGTTCAGGTTTGTCCGTGAAGAAACGGAAGGATTTCCGCATCCAAAGGGGTAATAACATCACACGAAATGGGAAAGTTCGCTCGATGCAACGCCGTATTGCCGTTTTTCATTTGCCTGTAGCCACCGTGATGGTGATCGGGTTAGCCGCGTCCGGAATTGCGTACGCCCAGATTTCGCCAGAAGAACACGCGAGTCACCATCCCGAAGAAGCTGCCAAAACGTCCGGCGAGTCAGGAATGGGTGGCATGGGCGGTAAGGGAATGGGCGGCCCGCCCGAAGGAGCTGGGCCGGGAATGATGGGCGGTAAAGGCGGGGGCATGGGAGGAATGATGGGAGGTGGCAAAGGCGGCGGCGGGATGATGGGTGGCGGCGGAATGGGTGGCATGATGGAGAAGATGGGGGCGCCCAAACCCAAAGACCTGTATCCATCGTTGATGGAATTGCCCGATTTACCAATGGAGCGACGTGGCGAGTTGGAGCAAGAGGCGCACCAGCGAATGATCGCGGGAACCCGAGTGCTGAGCGAAGGCTTTGATGAGCTTTCCTCGTCAGCGGGCAGCGACGACTTCGCGGCAATGCAGGCGGCGACCGCCAAGATTCGCGAAGGACTCGGTGATTTTGAAAGTGGCCTGGCAGCCCATCGCGCCCTTCGGGAAGGCAAAGCACCACGCAGTGTCGCCCTTCAGTGGTTCAAAAGCGAGATGAACTTGACTGACGGTTCCCCGGTGGCAGCGTCGAACGCTTGGCTATGGGGCATGACACCGTTCCACACGATCGTGATGGTGATCTTGGTGCTGTTCGCGGCCACCATGATCTGGATGTACTTCTTCAAAATGCGCCGCGCCGCTTCGCTGCTCGGGCAGCTAGCAGTAAGTGGAGGAGGTGGGAGTGGAGGAGTGAGGAGTGAGGAGCGGAGGAGTGAGGGGGAAAGCACGAACGACCCCCAACTGATTCCTCCTAACTCGTCACTCCCAACTCCTAACTCCTCACTCATCACTCCTAACTCAGATTGCTGCGACACCGATGATGGTTGTGTGACCGAACAAAAGGCCGAAGGCATCAATCACGACGGGCTGCTCGCCGTTGGCAAAAAGAAGCTCTGTAAGCTGCGAGTTGCCAAGATCATTCAAGAAACAGAAGACGTGAAGACGTTTCGCTTGGTTGCGTGCCACGGTGGCGGCATTCCGTTCAGCTACCTGCCGGGTCAGTTCCTGACGTTTACGTTGCCGGTTGCCGAGAAACCGATCAAACGCAGTTACACAATTTCGTCTTCACCCACTCAGGGCTACTTCTGCGAGGTCACTGTCAAACGTGAAGATAAAGGCGCGGGGTCTCGTTACCTGCATGACCAAGTGAAAGTCGGCGACACGTTGGAAGTCAAAGCCCCGAGTGGCAAGTTCGTCTTCTCGGGGAAGGAATCGGACGACATCGTATTGATCTCCGGTGGCGTCGGAATCACACCGATGATGAGCATCGCCAGGGCGCTCACGGACATGGCATGGCCCGGCGAGATTCATTTCGTCGCCGCGTGCCGCGATCCCGAGCACTTCATCTTTGAATCGGAACTCAAACGACTTCAAGAGCAGTTTGACAACCTGCACGTCCACGTCGCGATGAGCCGGATCAAGAAAGACGTCAACGGCTATACGAGCGGTCGCCTGAATAAAGAATTGCTGGCCGAGTGGGTGCCGGACATCGCGTCAAAACGCATTCACATCTGTGGTGCTCCGGCCATGATGGAGGCCACCAAAGCGATGCTCGCGGAACTAGAAGTACCTGCCGAGAGCATTCATACCGAGAACTTTGGCTCCACACAAAAGCCGAAGGCGAAAGTTGTCAAGAAACAAGAGGCTCACGAAGAGAAAGCGACAGGTGCAAAAATCAGGTTCGCGACATCCGACAAGTCGACCTCGTTGCCTCCCGACGAAACGATCCTCGAAGCGTCCGAACGGATCGGCGTCGACATTGATTACTCATGCCGTGTCGGAACCTGCGGTGAATGCCGCGTGAAGCTGCTTTCGGGCAACGTGTCGATGGAAGTGGACGATGGGCTAGAACCGGATGAGAAGGAAGCGGGGATGATTTTGGCTTGCCAGGCGAAGGCGAAAGAAGACGTTAGCGTGGAGGCTTAGTGAAGAGTCGGGAGTGAGGAGTTTGTTTTCTCGACTCCTACCTCTCGTACTTGGAGGAAACTTATGAAAGAGCGAGAAAAGATCGTTGTCACTGGCCTCGTCGTCCTCATGCTGCTCGCATGGCTGGGCTTTCCTCTGCATCACTCGCATCGCTTTGCGGGCAGTTTCTGGGGCGGCGTTTTTGGTGTGACCGGGGCGCTGCTGATGCTGGTGCCGCTGGCGTACCTGGTCGTCAAACGCAACAAGAAACTGAAGCAGGCCGTCACCAAACACGTTTCGATGCGAACGCTGCTCGCATGGCATATCTATGCCGGTGTGCTGGGCCCGATCCTGGTCATCCTGCACAGCGGCCACAAGTACAACAGTCCGCTGGGAATCATGCTAACGGCGATGACATTGCTGGTCGTTGTCAGCGGCTTCATCGGGCGATACCTGATGTCGGGATTCGCAAAGGAGATCAAAGCCCAAAAAGCGATGCTGTCCGAATTGCAAACCGCCTACGACCAAGCCGTCATTGAGGTTGGCTCACATCCGGCTACCGCTGAAAGCTTGCGGCCATTCTCGGGGTTTTTCAGCCGTCTGACTGCTGGTTTCCTTTTGCCGGAAGCGAGCGACACAGTGAATTCGCCGGGGCAAAGCACGATCGCACTCATTCGCCTTGCCGAATCCATTGCGGATGTCGAATACGCAATCGCGACGCACGAGGACTTCAAACAATGGTTCGGCAAGTGGTTGAAGTTTCACATCGTGATTTCGTTTGTTCTCTACGCCCTGATGTTCGTGCATGTTTACTACGCCGTCTACTTCGGCTTGCGGTGGTTTGAATAAGACTCGATCTCCATGAAACGCAACCTACTTATCTTCGTCACGCTCGCGGCAATCCTGTCGACCGCCTACGCCATGGGTGTTTTGCCGAAATCGGCGACGAATGCCGTGTCACACACGTTGCACCGCTCGGTCAATCCCGGCCCGCTGTCGGCTGCACACGCCAACCTTGGTGACAATTGCCAAGCCTGCCACACGCCGGTGATGGGTGTTGACACCGCGAAGTGCATCTTGTGTCACGCCAATAACGAGTCGATTCTGCAACGTCAACCGACAGCCTTTCACGCCAGCGTCGGCACCTGCAAGCAATGCCATCTCGAACATCAAGGATTGGATGCGAACTTGTCGGAAATGGACCACTCGCTACTGACCTCGATCGGGATGAAGGCTATGCAAAACGCGGAAGCGGGAACTGAAGAAGCGTCGGCCTATAACATGCTCGTCGATAAACTTCGACTGGCGTCTCCACCGCACGAACGGATCAGTTTGCAAGAATCGGTGCTCGACTGTGCTTCGTGTCATTCCAACGATGACCAACACCAGAGCTTATTCGGCGGCGATTGTGCCCAGTGCCATGCAACCAATCGCTGGACGATCCCCGAATTCAAACACCCGTCAACCAGTTCGACCGACTGCAACCAATGCCATCAGGCACCACCAAGCCACTACATGATGCACTTCAAGATGATCTCGGCGAAGGTCGCCGGTAAACCGCACGCCCGCGTCGAACAATGTCACCAGTGTCATCAAACGACGAGCTGGAACGACATCAAACGAGCCGGCTGGTACAAGCATCACTAGTAGAGTGGGGGAGTGACGAGTTGGGAGTTAAGAGTTTGATTCCCCAACTCCCAACTCCCAACTCCTCACTCCTCACTCCTCACTCCCCACTCCCCACTAAAAATGAAAACCGCTCTCATCGCACTCTACTTGCTCACCGTGACCGCACCGGTTTGGATCGCCTTGCTAGCGGTCCCGCAAACGGACCATTCGCTTTGGAGCGAGGTGGCGAAGAATAGTGGCCTGATCGGAATCGGCGTTCTGCTGATGCAGTTTGTCCTGGCCTCGCGGCTGCCAGTAACGAATCGCTACTTTGGCCTCGATAGCGTGATGATCTTTCACCGCTCGATGGGCATGTTCGCACTCGCCCTATTGCTCGTGCATCCCGTCTTGCTAGCGTTTGGCGAAGGGAACTGGAAGCTGCTCTACGGTCTCGATCAGACCTGGTACATCTGGGCTGGTAAGACGACGTTGTTGCTCTTGCTCGTTCACATATTGATCTCCGTGTTCCGTCGATCGTTGAGGCTCAGCTTTGAGCGGTGGCGAGTTTTTCATGATTCGCTGGCCATAGCGATCATCGCGTTGGCGCTGCTCCACAGTTGGTACGCGGGCGGTGATCTATCCGCATTGCCGATGCAGATTTTGTGGGTGCTGCTTGGCGGCGCAGCGATCGCCGCGTTTGTTTGGCATCGACTCATCCGACCGCGACGCTTGGCGTCCAAGCCATATCGCGTTGACGACGTTCGACAGGAATCACCTGATGTTTGCACGTTGCGATTCGCGTTGCCCGAGGGTGAAACAGCTAACCATTTGCCGGGTCAGTTTCACTTCTTGACGTTTCCAAACTCCGCTGTTGTTCCTGCGGAGGAACACCACTTCACGATTTCCTCCAGCCCGACACTGACCGGGTTTGTCGAATCCACGATCAAAGCTTCGGGAGATTTCACCAGTCAAGTCGGCAAGATTCAAAGTGGCGAAACAGCGATTGTGCAGGGCAACTTTGGTCGCTTTTCCTACACCTTGAACCGGAACGAATCCGAACTCGTGTTCATCGCTGGCGGCATCGGCATCACGCCGCTGATGAGCATGCTTCGTCACATGCGAGACATCGGTGATGAGCGTCCTGTCACACTGATCTATGGCAACAAGACCGAAGCGGACATCGTGTTTCGCAGCGAGTTAGATGAGATGCAATCGACACAACAACCGTCATTGCAGGTCGTACATGTCCTGTCCACACCCAAAGAACCGTGGCCGGGAGAGCACGGACACATTGATGGAAAGTTGCTCAACCGCTTGCTCGGCGGCGAGCTAATGAAAACCGGCTTCTATTTGTGCGGCCCTGCGGCGATGACCAGTAAGGTCGTCACTGCCCTGCGGCAACACAAGGTGCCACGCCACAACATCCATACCGAGTCGTTTTCCTTGACGGAAGACACGGCACCGACGAGTGCCAGAAGCATCTTTCGGAAATGGGTGACGGCACTGGCAATCGTCATCGCAGTCGTTGTTACGGTTACGGTGGCTGGCATACGTGCCGGAGGCAGCGAAGCCTCTGGCGACGGACACGAACATTCTCACAGTCATCACAGCCACTGAGTCAATTGAATTAGAACTACTACTCGATATAGGTGGCTACGGACTAACGTATTGGCAAGTTAGCTTGGTTGCTCCTCACGAGAGCTGATTTGTGATTTGTTGGTTTGCGAGAAAAATCATTTTTCATGGATACAACTTCCGTCACAATTGTCTCGCTGGCAATCATTCTTTACAGCCTTGTGTCGGCGCGATTACGGCAGAGCGTCATCACGGCTCCGATCGTTTTCGTTTCATTCGGACTGCTGGTTGGCGATGCCGGATTTGGCGTACTCGAATTCCGGTTGGAACATGACGCCATCCATCTCCTGGCGGAATTGACTTTGATCGTAGTGCTGTTCACGGATGCATCTCGCATTGACTTAAAGCTACTTCGCCGTGAACACGATTTGCCTATTCGATTGTTGACGATTGGTCTACCGCTTTGCATGTTGGTTGGAACGATCGCTGCTTGGTGGTTGTTCCCTGAGTTTGGGTTTTGGCAAGCCGCAGTATTGGCCGCGATTGTTGCTCCAACCGATGCAGCATTGGCACATTCTGTCGTGACGAACAAACTGGTTCCGACGCGCATTCGTCAAGCAATCAGCGTCGAAAGTGGGTTGAACGATGGGTTGTGTCTGCCGTTGTTCTTGATCTTCTTGTGTGGTGCACGTGTCGCTGAGCATTTGGAAACGACGGCCTATTGGGTACAGTTCGCCGCGATGCAAATCGGACTTGGACCACTGGTCGGTATCGGAGTTGGCTACATCGGCGGAAAACTGATTGAACGTTCGGCGATTCGCGAGTGGGTAAGCCATTCTTTTCTCGAACTGACAACCATCGCTCTGGCATTGGTTGCCTACGGAACGGCGGAGTCAGTCGGCGGGAACGGCTTTATCGCGGCCTTCTGTGCGGGACTGACTGTCGGGAACGTCTCTCGATCAATTTGCCTCGCCATCCATGAGTTTGCGGAGGCGGAAGGGCAGTTGCTCACTCTGTTAATCTTCTTTGTCTTTGGTGCTGTCCTATTGCCGCTGGCCTACACGAATCTCACATTCACCGGGATGCTCTTCGCAATTCTGGCGCTGACAGTGTTACGGATGTTGCCGGTGGCGATCAGTCTTGTCGGTACTCGATTGCGTGGGGAAACACGTTTGTTTGTCGGATGGTTCGGTCCCCGTGGTGTCGCATCAATCGTGTTCGCCTTGGTGCTGCTCCAGGAAATTGAGGTTCCCGCCCGGCAAGACATCTTTGCGATCGCAATGGCGACGGTCGCACTGAGTGTCTTTTGCCATGGATTGACCGCATATCCGGTCGCGAAATGGTACGCCGTCCGAGCCGAACGGGCGAAGGAAATCAGCCCAGCAGCGGAACACGAGCCCATCGTTGAAATGCCCTTTCGCTAATTGCCTTACTCGTGACCACGTTGATCACGCCGCCAGCGTTGAAGCGGGCGATGGGAGGAGTTGGGGGTGAGGAGTTGGGAAGTTGGCGAACCAAACTCCTTACTCCCTATTCCTCACTTTCTTCTTTTTTCGTGAAGGATTCGGCGAGCAGCGGCATCTAACCGAGCAGTCTACTAACCACTACCTCCTCAAGGATTCGAGGAAATCATGAAAAACGCAATGAAGCCGTTGGTCTGGCCAGTCGCTCTTTCGCTGGTCTTTGTCTTTTCCGGCTGTGCCAAAGATCGCACCGCCCTCGTGGGAATGCCCGGCGGCGGGGGCTGTGGTGGAGGAGGCTGCGGTGGCTGCGGTAGCTCGCCTAGTCCTGCAGGTTATGCCGCCGTGGCAGATTACCGTTCCCCTGGCGGTGCGGCGATGCCCCAGCAAAACATGTCGCACCAAGCGATGGCTTCGACATCCGTGCAGCAGCCAATGGCTGCCTCCGGTGGTGTCATCAATCACAAACTTTGCCCGGTGATGGGCGAGCCGCTGGGTTCGATGGGTAATCCCGTTCCGGTGACCGTTGGCGGGGAAACTCTGTATGTTTGCTGTCGCGGCTGCGTGAAGAAGGTAAAAGCCGACCCTGCCAAATATTTCGCGATCGCTCGCAACGAGTGAATATTTCTCGAATCTCGTGAAGAAAGCTTGCCAGTCAAGCATCCAAAAGTTTGCGGTTGCCAGCGATCACTAACGTTGCTGGGGCTCGTCAGTCTGAACTTTGAAAACTTTCTCGATCAAGGATGAATGAGATGAAAAACGTACTACGCGCCGGTTTCCTGGTCTTGGCATTGGTGATGGCCGTCACCGCAATCGGCTGTGCCGCCTCCGGTGGCGGTGGCTATGGCGGTTCGGATGGGCACTATGGTCATAGCCACTGAGGTCAATTGACGGTTCGCCAGTCTGGATTGACTGACACACACCGTTATTACCCGATTGAAGCGACGACGGTTGGCCGATTTTATGTCCCCCCTGCGTGAAACCCGTCAGCCGTTCGCTTCGTTCTGCTTGTCGCTGGGATCGGCGCAACAGCGATGATAAGCATGTTGAGGCGCATGTGTGGCACCTGGAGCCAGAATCTGGTGTAACGGCATGACTAGTGGATGGCAAGCTCGACATTGGACACGATTTCTCGAATAATCACGTGAATTCGTGAAGAATCCGTCTCAACGCGACATCTAAATCGGGGCAGTTTAGAGAGTGATGGGATCCAAGCATGGCAAAGAACATGAATTGCAACAGCGTCCAACAACAACTTTCAAGCTACTTCGACGGCGAGCTTTCTGAGCCGGCCGCGATGCAGGTGCGTCAGCACGTCCAAACCTGTGCGACTTGTCAAGCGGAACTGGACGGGTTCGAGGCCGTCAGTATGGCGATTGGGACTCCGGTTCACGGCGAAGCACCGCCGTGGTCTGCGGTCCAGGAGAAGCTATTAACCGACGAGCCTGTGTCGCCTGCCGCAACGGTGCAACTCGCTCGACCGGCAGCCGAAGGAACCAATCGTCGATCCAAGTGGATCAGAGACGCGATGGTGATCGCCGGCTCGCTAGCCGCATCGGTCTTGATTTTGGCTTGGACCGTCGGGCGAAACGACGTTCCGATCCAAGTTGCAAGCCACGATACTTCTTCGATGCAGAACACAGCATCAGACACGACGAAACCATCTTCTGACGGTGCTGCCGCAAGCCACGGCCTTGCCGAACATCAACATGCAGGGGGCCATCAGTATGCGGCACACGGTGGGGAAGTTGCAGCCGTGGTCGATCTGCTCGACACACTAAATCAACACGCCGTCGGCACCGATGCGGCGATGCTGACGCTGGCAAGCCGATACAACGGTAAGGAGGCGTCTATGGACGAGGTAGTCGCCAGCTTCGGACGAAGGCCATCGATCGAGTCGATGTTGCCACCATCAGTCAAGCTCGTGTCCACAAAACTTCTCGAAATGCCGCAGTGCAATTGCAGCGAAGGCGAATGCACTTGTGGACCGGGCAGATGCAACTGCGTTGCCGCGGTATGCCGACGGGCCGACGGTTCAACGTTCTTGGTGGTCGAGCAATGTCGAGGACAGGATGTCAAATTCGGCGACGCACCCACTCAGATTGTCCAACGCGGCAAGCACGAGCTAAAGGTCGGCAAGAACGGCGACGCACTCGCCGTCAGTTGGCAGGCGGCAGGCGGTCGGCTCACCGCCTTTGGCTTGCAAGACCTGGAAGAACTCGATCAGATGCTGGCGATGAATTAGGCGCTCCCGCTCGTCGCGGAACTCGCCAAGAGTTTCGGACACCTGGCGAGATTCCGAACGGACCCGAAGGCCTTGGCGGCTTCCGCTACCTACCTGTGGTTGTGGCGTTGAATGCGTTGACGGCTTTCGCTTTCCGAATGAAAGTATCGCTTCCATCGCAAGCAGTGCTTTTCGAGTAGATGCCAACTCGCAACCGCGACGCAATACGTCAGCACGAACATGAACGCAATGTAGATCAGATGCGCGACTATGGAATCGTCGCCACCAAGTCGATCGAAGGCGCTGGCCGAGAACGGCGGCAGCGCAACCAGCGGAATCAGCGGGCTTTGAAACACATACATCGCGTAGCTGTATTTCCCCAGCGATCGCAGCCAACTCCAGCGAAACACGCGAGCAAGATTGTTTTGGCTTTCTGGCCGCAGAACAACGGCGATCAACAACGCAAACGAGACCGGAAATGCGGTTTCAGCGACCGTCAGTAGACGTCGATTGAAAAGAGCAACCGCCAACGTGGCAACAAAACTCAAAATTAGTAGGGTTCGCAAAACACGAATGCTTTGCACCGGCGATCGAGTGGTCGGCTGCGACCGCCGGTAAATCACCAACATCGCACCGATCAACATGGCGTCAAATCGAAAGAAGCTGAAAACGTCCGGCGCGACATCGTTATCGCTCCACGCCGCAAAGACGATTCGACTGGCAGCACAAGCCACGAATCCAATTCCCGTGACACGCAATAACCAACGATCAGGGACTGTGAAAATGATCCACGGCCAAATCAGATAGAAATGCTCCTCTACGGCGAGCGACCAAAAATGATCGAGTCGTCCAAAGTTCCACTCCCCCATCCAACTCATGCGAATGTTGCTGAGGTAGGTCCACAGGTAGAACTGTTGCTCGGTCGCTTGCGTGAACGGGGCACGGCTTCCTAGAACCCAGGGCAGGATCACGACGAAGAGGGCGAGAGCCGTGAAGTAAAGCGGGAAAATCCGTAGACTTCGCCTGGCAAAGAAGTTCCGATACCGGTGGGGGCTGGACTTCGCGTCCAGCAACACGCCGGTAATCAGGAATCCGGATAGAACAAAGAACAGTTCGACGCCCCGACTGCCTAACGTCAACGCATCATGCAGAACCGCCCCCAGTCGTGTGTCGGTCGGGGTGTCGCGACTGAAACGGTAGAGCGTCACGGCCAGAATCGCCAAACCCCGAACCCCATCCAATTCCGGGATGTGATTCGAGGCGACGATTGATTTCGAGCTTGCAGATTCGTTCATGCGATTGATGCCAAACGAAGTTCATTGCTTTGCCGTTCCGCTCAGCGTTGTGAACTCCGCTCGACACCGGTTGACCATCAGTGCTGATGACCGGCGTGTGGATCAGCCACAGCAGGTGCCGATTGGGTTGCCGGGGCGGCATTCGGCATTGGCATCGGTGGTGCCTGGCTGCTCGGGGATACATGGTTGCTCGAAGGTGTGGCACTCTGCGTTTGCAAGGCGGAATCGCCCGACGTGCTTAGCCGAAGCGTCGTGGGGATTGACGACGGTGCGGATACCGGTGCAACGCCAGCCTGGGTTTGACAGCAGTTTGATCCGCCATTGGCACAACAACTCGATCCGTTTCCGGCAATGGGCACACTTGCGAAAGGTTGAGGCGACGAAGTTTGGGCCGGGAAAGCCATCTGTGTTCGGATGGGGGCTGCCGAATACGGAGCGGCAAGATGAGTCGGCCTGTTGGAATAGACTGGAGCTGGCTGATAACTCATCGCTGGTTGGTAGCTCGGTGCCGCGGTTTGGTAGCCGCCAGCGTAGTACGACGCCCCAACGCCATACGGAGAACCCGGTATGGCGGTGATCGGCGCAGCAGCAATCCCCCCCTGAGCGTTGCCCGAGCAGCCGCAACCGGCTTGGGCTTGAGCAGGAACACCGATCAATCCGGCCAACGCGGTTGCTGCAATGAACGTTTTCATCATCAAAATCTCTCTGGTGGGTTTTGGGAATCGTGAACTCACATGGCCGCTTGGATGCCGCGAACCATCGCATCCTTCACGAAAAACCAGAGTAAGTCAGCTCGCTGAGGCTTTCAGGCATCGATTCGCTGTGCCAAAGTCAGCGAAAAACTGGGATTTGGCAGACTTTCTCGATTGTCCAAAAGATTCCGAATCTTCGTGAAGGATTAGGAAGCCACGAGCATCTAAGCGGGCAACGTACAACGTTTTCGCGTTGCGGTTGCTGGTGAGAGAATCGCCTGACGAACTGCAAAGCGAAAGAATTGGTTTCCCAACCCTGAATCGAAGGATTCTCCGAATGTCGATCAAACGATCACCCCTGTTGTTCTCGCTGGCCCTCGGACTGATTGCTAGCAGCCTCGTTTCTGTGAACGCTCTTGCCCACGAAGGCCACGATCACGAAGCGATGAAGAAGGCCGAGAAGAAGATCGAGGGCGCCCTTTCCACACTTCCGGCTGCTGACCAGAAGCTCGCGAAGGAACAACGATTCTGCCCCATCATGACCTACGACCGTCTCGGTTCGATGGGCACGCCGCTCAAGGTCATGATCGAAGGCAAGCCAGTCTTCCTATGTTGCAAGGCTTGCGTCGAGGATGCGAAGAAGGGCGGAGCGAAGACGGTCAAAACCGTCATGAAGTTACGTGATTCAACCGCCACACTCGCCAAGCTGCCCATGAACGAACGAATGGCAGTGGAAGCACAGAAGTACTGTGCCGTTGCCAACACCAGCTTCCTCGGCTCCATGGGCGCACCGCTGAAGCTTGAGATTGATGGCAAGCCGGTTTACCTCTGCTGCGGCGGATGCACCAAGAAAGCACAAGCTGATCCAGCAGGGACCCTTGCGAAGGCTCAAAAGCTGATCAAGGCCGGAACGCTTGAAGGTCACGATCACGCTACACATGGTCACGGTGAGCAAAAACACTGAGTTTGAGCTGGGAGTGAGGGGTGAGGAGTTCCCAATTTAGCTCACCCTTTTTGACTCCAAACTCCGCCACTCAATAGGCCGCGGCAGCATCCCCACTGCCGCGGCCTATTTTCGTTTCTGGACATCGTTTCTCGAGCGAATGATGAAGAAAACAGCGTTGAACTGCATCTAAAGAAGCAAACGACCAAGCCGCTGATCCACGAGAAAATGGAAAGAAACCATGAGTCACTTCTGGCGAATGCTATTGGGTTGCATGATCCCGATAGCGATGATTTTTGTTTTGCCTCTGCTCGGAGTCAGCGAAGGCGTGACCCTAGCCGTCTTCCTCGTTCTGATGCTCGGTTGCCACTTGCTCATGGTGCCCAGTCACCACTCGGGCCACCTTGATCACGACCACCAACACAAGGACCAAGGTCATGCAAACTCTTAGTATCAAACGTTTCGGCTTCGCGATCGCCAGTGCCTCGATCGTGTCGTACCTCGGATGTGTTTTCGTAATGATGACCGTCCCCAAGGATGTCGCAATCCGGTTCTTCAATAGCCTCATGCACGGCGTTGACGTCACCACAATCATGCGTTGGGACATGCCGATTGGCGAGACGGTGTTGGGCGCCGTTGGAATTTTCGTTTTGGGATGGTTGTTCGGCGCACTGATTGCTTGCTGCTACAACTGCTGCGGAAGAGAGAAGAAGAGTGGGGGAGTTGGGAGTCGGGAGTGAAGGAGTTGATTTCGATCGACCATTCGTAGCGGAATGCGCCTAGCATTTCGGCCTCACGAAAATCCGTTGCGATCCGAAAGCCATGGCCGCTTCCGCTACGGTCACCTGCTCAACCTTATGCCCTGGCACGGTACTCCCAACTCCCAACTCCTCACTCCTCACTAAGGAAAAACTTTGCCGGACGACGACAATAAGCAGTACGAAGAAAACAGCCTCTCGCTAACCGGCTCCGTCGCGATGGGCACTGGCGTCATGATCGGTGCCGGAATCTTTGCACTCACCGGACAAGTTGCCGAACAGGCGGGCGGTCTGTTTCCGCTGGCGTTCTTGGCCGCCGCCGTCGTTGCCGGATTCAGTGCTTACAGCTACGTGAAGATGGCCGAGCAGTACCCGTCCGCTGGCGGCATCGCCATGTTCTTGATGAAAGCCTACGGCAAGGGAACAGTGACCGCTGGCATGGCCCTACTGATGTACTTCTCCATGGTCATCAACGAAAGTCTCGTCGCTCGAACGTTCGGCACCTACACGTTGCAATTGTTCGACGCCAAAGAGAACCAGTTCCTTGTGCCAACTCTTGCCGTCGGTCTGCTTGTCGCTGCATTCGTCATCAATATTCTCGGCAACAAATTCATTGGCACTTTCTCGACAGTGACCGCCGTCATCAAAATTGCAGGTGTTTTGATCTTTGCTGCTTCGGGTTTATGGGTATCTGGACTGACGTTTGAAAGCGTTGGCGTTACCGAGCGAACGTCCGCTGGCAGTTTCTTGTCGGCGACGGCCCTGGCGCTGCTGGCATACAAAGGTTTCACAACAATCACCAATAGCGGATCGGAGATCAAGGAGCCGAAAAAGAACATCGGTCGCTCGATCATCATCTCGCTTTCCATTTGCTTGGGGGTTTATCTGCTCATCGCCTTTTCCGTCGCGGGCAATCTTTCAGTTGCCGAGATCATCAAACACCGTGACTACGCATTGGCTGAAGCCGCTCGCCCAGCGTTTGGTCAGTGGGGGACGTATTTCACCGTGGGCCTTGCGATCGTCGCGACGATTTCCGGACTGATCGCGAGCACGTTTGCCGTTTCACGAATGTTGGCCATGCTCAGTGAAATGAAGCTCGTGCCGCACAAGCACTTCGGAATGCCTGGCGATATCCAGAAGCACACACTTGTCTACACAGTGGTTTTCGCGATCACACTGACGATCCTGTTCGATCTGTCACGAATCGCGTCACTGGGAGCGATTTTTTATCTCGTGATGGACATGGCCGTGCACTGGGGCGTCTTGCGTCATGTACGCGACAAGGTGAATGCAAACCGGTGGATTCCGTCAATCGCATTGTTGTTTGATGTCGTCATTCTCGCAGCGTTTCTATGGATGAAAGCCAACAGCGACATGCTGGTCATCTGGGTCGCGCTCGTTGGCATTGTCTTCATCTTCGCCGGTGAAAAATTGTTTTTGTCCTGGAAGGATGAGGACGACGAATCAGATCATTCGGACGCTCATGCCATGTAGCAGTGAATCGGCAAAAGCAAACGAAACGAACATTCGCACAACCCAAACTGGATGACCTCATGGAAAAAGACACAACACCAATTGGCTGGCTCAACCTACTCTTTGTTCTCTGCCTCTTCTTGCCGGTTCTCGTACTGTTGATGATACCCGGCGGAACGATGATGGGCGGCTTCCTGTGGATGCCGATTGTTCTGTTGCTGTGCTTTTGGATGATCGCCAGCATGGCGGCGGCGGCTCGCGGTGAGCAACAGGAGCAAGCCGACCACACGGTCGACGATGGGGTTCGCATGATTCCGGACGGCGAGCAGCCGGATGCCATTCGCGCGGTGATGGATGTGCGAGTCGCGATGCAGCAAAACGGCGCCGGGATTTTTCGCGGACGCCTGACCACCCCCGCCGACGAAGCGCTCGTTCGACTGCAATCGGCCTTTGGTGAGAACGCAGTTCCGATGATCCAGCAGGACGACGAACTCGGAACAGCAATCGTCGTGATGAACCGTCCAACGGGGGAGGCGATGTTGGAACGCCCGACCCGACCTTGGCTGCACTGGCTCCTGTTCGGACTCACGTTCTTAACCACGACCTGGGCGGGAGCACTGCACCAAGGCGTCAATCTGCTCGAGCAACCCAGCGAAATCGCGGTCGGCCTTTGGTATTCCGTTGGCCTGATGTTGATCCTCGGCGTGCATGAATTGGGCCACTACTTCATGGCCCGGCACCACGGATTGAATGTCTCGCCGCCGTTCTTCATCCCAGTTCCGTTTGCCTTGGGAACATTCGGTGCGTTTATTCAGATGAAGTCACCCACCAGGAATCGACGAGCATTGTTCGACGTCGCGGTGGCAGGCCCGCTGGCGGGACTCGTCATTGCGATACCAGCGCTCCTGATCGGATTGCAAACGACCGAAGTGCTGCCACCGGATGCGGAACCAGCGTCCGGGATGATGGGGCACGGCACATCCGCCGGATCGTCGTTGCTTTTTGCGTTGATTTCCAAAATCGCACTGGGAGACCAGCTTCAAGACGGCTACTTGCTACAACTCAGCCCGCTCGCGTTCGCCGGATGGCTAGGTTTGTTGGTCACAGCCCTGAACCTAATGCCGATCGGTCAACTCGACGGCGGTCACATGGCCCGAGCGATGTTCGGACGGCGAGTCGGCGAAACGATCAGCAGCGTCGCCATGTGGTCGCTGTTCCTGCTAGCCATCTTCGTTTGGCCCGGACTATTGTTCTTCGCACTGTTCATCTACTTCATCGCCGGACGAGGAACACCGCCGCTCAACGACATCACACCCATCAGTCCTGGTCGCCGCTGGATCGGTTACGCAACCTTCGTGATCCTGGCGCTCATCCTGATTCCGCTGCCCCACAAGTTCTGGCAGGCGGCAGAAATTTACTGCCCGTATTTGTAGCAAAGAACTAGAAGCCGCAGGGCAACCAAGAGAATGCGAACCAAAATCGAACTACTCGACATTGGCGGGGAAGGACGCCACGAGAATGCTTGGAACCTCAATCCTCGGTCATTGAAAACGCTCGGGCCTGACAAGGGCGTTGCCTTCCCACATCACATCTTCGGACGGGCTGAGCGCATTCCGTTGCCCAATCGCAGCGTTCAGCAAATCCTCATGGAACGAGCACCCTTGCGTCGCGCTGCTGTCTTCGAGATGGTTCGCGTGATCGTGCTGGGTGGCACGATCATTCTTCGACATCACGCCGACAGCCGCCACAACCCGCACGTCATGGCTCAAGAATTGATTGACGCTGATTTCGCAGTGCAGCGAATCACGGTCGCACGCCAAGAACTGCAACAAACCTATTTCCGGGATGTTCGCTGCGCTGAGATGACGGGAACGACATCGAACCGGGATCGCCATCGTACTCGTGAGATCATCGTTGCTAATGAGGATCGACGCATCACAGGCCTTATACCCTGGTAGAGTATGCTGGTTAGGCGAAACTGTGCCAATGAGTGAAACGGTTGGATCGAGGCGCTCGACTCCTAGCGAGCGTCATCGCCTCCCGTAACACGCATAGGCTATACGGGAGGCGATCTTTACTCATTACTGCACAATAATTTTAAGCAGCACTTGCTGCCATGCTTTCGCATTCTTTGACACATTTTCGACAAGCTTCCGCACAACGCTTGCAATGATCGTGGTCGTGCTGCCCACATTGATCGGCACACCACTTGCAAATTTCGGCACACAACTGGCAGAACTGGCTGGCGTACTTGCTATCTCGCGCCATCGCCTTCACGCAGGCTTCGCAAATGTCGATGCACTGAGCACAGCAGCTTGGGCAATCGTTGTCACTCTTCTTTCCGCCCATGGCTTCGAGGCATTCGGTGCAAGCAACCACACACTGCTGACACGCGTCGATACAACTTTTGAATTGGCTCATCGTCTACTCCCGTGATTAATTGATTTTCTCATATGCGATCACTCGACCGCTTTAACTGCGATTACGTTTAGCAAGTGCTGTTCCAAAGTGAAGCAAAACAGGGAAAACGGCGCGTTCTCGATAGCTTGTAGCTCAAACCGGTGGATGAGCCGTCACGTCGGCCGATTGAGTTCCACAGCATCCGGACGGCGTGCAACAGTCTTAAGAGCCAAAGGCCTTCGTCACTGCGGTCTCGCGCAGTTCCCGGAGTTGACATGCTCGCCGTGATCGCGCTTATGTCCTGCCTTTTTCCGCTCGGCAACTTTCGCAACCTACCCAATTCGTCAAGCCGTTCTACCGTGACGCGATCGGGCCTTCAGACTCATTCTCCAAATCCGCGATCAACGCCTTCATCTCAGCAATTTCTTTTCTTTGCGCCTTAATGATCTCATCGGCTAATTCACGGACCCGTGGATCACTGATCTCAGCCCTTTCACTGGTCAGGATCGCGATTGAGTGGTGAGGGATCATAGCCTTCATCCAAGCGACGTCTTGAACCGTTTCTTGGCTCCGGACGAGGTACAAAGATCCAGTGAATACCACGATGCTGGTGACGAGAATCGCGATATTGGTCTTGGTGTCTTTGTACATCCCTAGCATGAACGACAGCATGATCATTGCCATGGTCGAACCCATCACCAACGCCATATAGAAGCGAGTCTCGCTCCAATAGACGTGATCGATGGCGTAAGTGTTCAGGTACATCAACAAGAGCATGACTGCGGTGGACGTTGCGATCATGGCTCCAAAAAGGCGATATTTGGACACGGTACTAATTCCTTTGGCTGTAAAATTGTTAGAGGCGATGGTGGCATATTTCGGCAAATCGCCATCCCGACTGACGCACTACGCAGATGGCGTGCCAACATCGATTTGTTCAAATCCGATGGGCGCGATCACCGGAGAGTTCGCAGTCATCGCAAATTCAACTGGCTAGATTGACGGCTCCGCGGCCAGCCTGTTCGATCTTCGCTCAAGCAGAAGCGAGCGAGTCATCGCATAGGAATTGCGAATCGAAGGATCGATGCCAAGGCTGACGCGTTCCCAACTACGCTGGATGTGGACGTTTCGATCGTCGCTGACGAGTGGATCCTTGCCACTTCGGTGGCGGTCATGAGCATACGGTTCATGAAATGCACAGCAAGGTCGTGATTGACGCAACGATTTTATCTGCGTTTGTGAACAAACCCTGCGAAAATTTTCAATCCGCTCGAAGCGCATTCCTGGCTGGGAATCATCAAAAATCTGCCGATCATCTGAGGACAGCATCCGCTTTTATGCGTCTCGAGTCTGTTCGTGCTGACGCCGCATCCCGTATCACAATCGAGAATTCGATCGGAGAGCTTGAACGCCTGGCGTCGGCGGTGGAGAAAGAACAAATTCAATCATACAGCGTCATGCAAAAGGCTTTCGTCGCCGCGCACCTTGCACTCTCGTCGCATCACTGCGTTCAAAGCTCGCATTGCTGTTGCCAACTAGAAAAAGGGGATCAAGTAGGCGATGTGACTTGCGTTTGTAGAGAACTCAACGCGGCAACGATACACCTGGAACAAGCCACCATGTGGAAGGACGAAAAAGCTCGATGCAGAGAGCCGGCAGACGCTTCAGTCAGCACATCGCGCAGCAGAGCAATGGCTGGCCGACGACGACTGGCAGGCAAGTAAACCAAAGGGTGAGAATCGCGAACAGATGCTGTCAGGTATGAGGCAACGCATCGGCACGTTGCATCAGAGACTTGAAGCATTCACCGGCCGACGCATTCAAATTGCTCGCCCAAGTGACATCGACGTGTTTGGTGGAACCGGAATGCGCTGAGCCGAACGTTTCGCGCGCCGGGACTGGTCGACAATCGACATGGCGCCGGCGCGTCGGGCGCTCAGGGCGCGTCACCAGGAACCGCCGAAGCTACCGCGTTAATGTCCGCCGATGCCAAAATGCAACGGTCCCACATCCAGGTGGACCCCGCCTTGGCTACGGTGGATAGGACGATAGGAACGATACGCTGGCACGTGATGCCCCGAAATGTAGCCGCGATAGCCCGATCCGTAGTGGGGGTAATGCGTGCCGTGGCCAACCAAGCCGTGACCACCGTAAACGCCAATTCCGCGATCGATATGGTGGACGCCCGATGATCTGTGACCTCCTACGATTCGATGCCCGTAGGCCGGACCGTGGTGATAGTCCCGATAGATGAAATCGGCAGCTTCAGTTCTTGCAGTGCCGATCCCTACACTGAGAATTCCGGCCGTCATTGCGACCATCAATAGGCGTTTCATTGTTTTGTCCTGAATTGGGAGGGGTAGAACGTTTTACTGATGGCAAAGCGACGCATTCCATGTGCCAAAGCGGCAAATCGCTGAAAACGACGCGTTTAGGACCTTTTGCGAAAAACAATCGAGCGAAATTGGTGTCAACAAGACGTCACTGAAGAGTCGGTTTGACTACACCTCGCCCTTGGACGGTCCGAACGAAATTGCTAACAAGCGAATCTTGACTCCAATTCGCAAGTTTTGCTACTTTCCGCCGAGATGTAACCTAGATAGCTGACACCCAAGGATGGGGACGATGTGCGGTGGATGGGATTGGACGCCCTTTGATACTAATGATTCTTGGCGTGATCGTATTGCGATGCGCGGGATCGGCGTCCGCGCAGGTGCTGCGTGATCCACGAGGTCACCTCTACACTACCAACGACGAAGTGGGCACCAACGAAGCCGACGCAGAGGAAGATGAGGAGAACGGCGAAAAAACCGAGGCGGGGGAAACCGAATCGTCAGCGGTAACGTTGTTAGAGCGTGGGAAGATCGCCTTTAACCGATCCTGTGTCGAATGCCATGATGCGGAGCGGTCGCTAAGCAAGCAAAAGAGTTTCGATGGATGGATGCGAACAATTCGCCGTATGGCGGCGATGGATGATGCCGACATTCCATCGGCCGACTTTGAACCGATTGCGGTATTCTTGACAGCCGAAGCCGGGGCAGCCGAAAGTTCCGACGATGAAGCCGACACCGAGTCGGACGATGAAGATTCCGAAAACGAAGAGGATGCAACTGGAGGCGATGCATCTGAAGATGACGGGCCGGACAGGGCACTGATCGAACAGGGAAGGATTGCGTTCAACTCATCTTGCATCCAGTGTCACGACGCTCAACGATCATTGAGCAAGCGGAAGAGCTTTGCCGGTTGGATGCAGACGATCCGGCGGATGGCAGCGATGGACGGCGCGCAAGTTCCCAGTTCGAGCTTTCGCGCGATCGCTACGTACCTTCGCTCGCAAAATGAAGGTTCGCAAAACGAATCAGGCGGTGACGGTGAATCCGCGGCTGCCGAAGAAAGCGTCAGTCCGTGGAGTTTTTCGACGACGGCCTCAACCGTGTGGCGTGGAAGCAGCGATACGATCGAAACCCCCGGATTCTTTATTGATGCCTGGGCAACGGCTGACTGGCAATCCGAGGGGCCACTGAAAGCGAAAGTCACCGCATGTACGAGTTGCCATTCCGATCGCAACACCAGTGGCGGCTTCACCCTGGAACTGGTTGAAGCGAGCGCGACATTGGATTTGTTGTCGTTTTTAAACAAACAAAAACCGCAGAAGTCAAAACAAAGCCCTCGGTTTGCCGACGAGTGTCCGTTCAAAGCCGAGCTGAAGGTGGGGCGATTCATCGTTCCTTTTGGCGCTTTCTCCTCGATGGTTCATCCGGGAAGTTTACGCACGGTGACCAACCCGCTGATGTTTGATATGGGGCGGCGAGTGGACCGCAGCATCCGGCCGGTACTAATGTTGCCGTTCTCTGACGAAGGCGTTGACTTGCAGTTTGCCCTTGCCGCATCGAACGACTGGGTGGCAACGATTGACCTGTTTGCGGTCAACGGACTTCAGGGCAATGCATCCGGAATCAACTTCAACACCAGCAGGCGGTACTACGATAACAATCGTCGGCCGGATTACGGAGGCCGCATGACCCTGGGCAACAACCGGATGAGGCTGGGTTTTTCAGCCATGGCGGGAGCGATTTCGGACGACCCGTTTGATGATCCCGCGCGGTATCAGATGATTGGCTGGGATGCGATCGCCAGGCCAAACGAAAAGCTGCGTTTCTATTTCGAGTATGCACAACGCCGGAATTTTGCGTTGACCGCATCGGACCTTGATGAATTTACATCTGGTTACGTCGCCGAAACCGAATACAGGCTTTGGGAGCCGCTTTCGTTTGTGGCGCGGCTCGACAATTTGGAGCGAAGGTCTACGGGCGGCGATGAGGAGATCGACCGTGTTACCTGGGGGTTCAATGTAGCGACGCCCGGCGGCAGTCTGCTGTTGTTGAACCACGAGCACTGGATTCTGCCCGACAATAGTGACATCGACGTGATCGGCGTCCGCTGGACGGCAACGTTCTAGCTCGGCCAACCAAATGTTAATCAAGCCGACTTCAAAATGTTCTGGACTGCAATACTGAAAAAACGCTCTCCTGGTCGGATCACAGGGGGCGTCTGCCCATCTTGAACAATGAGGGGCAGCTTCAGTTGAACGACGAAGTCAGGGTTTCGCGTGCAAACCACTACGTTTTCAGAATCCACTGCCAGCACTGTTCCCGGGCGAAGTTGACTACGAATTTGGAAGAGATTAAAGGCGCGCCCATTAATCCGGGTGGTGTTCGATTTGACAACCTCACCTTCATCAAATCCAAATGCGAGTTGGCCATCCGATGTGATTAATGGCAAAATTCCGTGAAGAGCGCGGATTCGTCGATCGATCACTTCCGGATCTTCCTCCCACGGAATCCAAGCCCACTCTGGGTGTTCTTTCGGCACGTAGGAAGCTCCACCTGTTTGCTTTTGGGGAACAATTGCCCCGTTCTTGAAATCGCAAAGTAGCTCCACGACTGACTCACCGAATCGATTCGCGATGCGTTCGTCGAGTTGGATCGCAGTATCTCGCGGCCTAACTTCAACGTCTTGCTGCCGTAGAATGTGCCCCGTATCAATTCCTTCATCAATTAGATGAAAAGTGATCCCCGCACTTTTGTCGCCATTAAAAATGGTAGCGATTTGTGGGCATGCACCTCGGTACTTCGGCAACAGAGAACCGTGGCAGTTGATCACGCGTTCCTTTGCTATCGACAGAACTGGCTGCTTGATGATTTCAGCCCAGCTGCCAATTAGCAGGACGTCGGGTGAGAGATTGAGCAATTCAGACCGGAATTCGTCCGAGTTGATACTTGGCGCTGTCAGAATCCGAACATGGTTGTCATGGGCCAACTGTAGTAGTTCAATTTCTGACGGATGATCTACTAGAAATCGATAGCGACTCAAGTTGCTCGCAGGCATCATCCCTAACACGATTACTTCGCCCGAAGAGGCGAGCAGATTTCGCATGATGCTCAAACCCAATCGGCCAAATCCCGCAAAAAGCACCCGAACCTGATTCGAGGAATCCGAGTCGCCTGCCGTCTTCATAAAATGCCCCAACTGTTTCTGAGATGCGTGATTCTCTCGTCTTTGCAAAGATCTGAGAACTAATGAAAACGAGCCTCCCTACAACGAGATCGGTCGTGTCACTGGTGCTCAATTGAGTTTAGCATCCGTATGATGATAACCCTCAACTCAACGGAGACTCTTGTGCACTCAGCCTCCGCAAGCAGGGCGGCTTACACCTCGAAATCGATTTTCAGTTGAGGCCGATTGTCGGCGTTTGCATGCTCGCGACTGTCGAATCGTTTCGTGGACGGCGCCGTTTCATCACCGATCATGATCCATCCAAAATTGCTGGACGGGTCGGCAAGCCAGGACTGAACGTCCGCCACTAATTGAGGCGAAGACCAGGAATAGGAGCCAACACCGTCGACCGGCGTGCTGGCGCTGGCAGACGACTCGAAGTCACCGCCCGGCGTGTTCCAAGTTGCTCCGGCGTAAAACGTGTGCAACCAAGTGGCGTCGTTGGTCTGGGCTTGAGCGCCCGAGCCGCCGCCTGACGATGCGCCCTCGCCCCAATCGCTGGTGACCCGATGCAGAGCAACGTCGGCCTCACCGGTGGTCGTTTGCGACATGTTCAATGTCAATTCGACATTGGTGATCGTCGCACCGGCGGGGATGCTCGCGCCGGCCAGGTCGAATTCAACGAGCCCGCGGCGAACGGGCAACCCGCCGCCATTCCCGTTGGTCCGTCCAACGAAGAAACCGGTCCCCGCGCCGTTACCCCTTTCGCCGTCGGTCGATTCTATCAACGTCGTATCTTGACGAGAGACAATCGTCACGGAGGATGCTTGCGGCTCATCAACGGGGTTCACCGTGATGACCACCGTGCCAACGGCTGACGACTGTCCATCGCTAGCGGTATATGTGAACGAATCCGCGCCGTTGTAATCCGGGTTCGGCGTGTACGTCAACGAGCCGTCGCTATTGAGGGTCAGTTGCCCGTTATCGACGTCGTCGACAACGGTTACCGTCAATGGGTCATTGTCGGCATCGGAATCGTTTGCGAGGACACCGGCTGACGCGCTGATGTTGAGCGTCTCGTCTTCGTCAACGGAATAGCTATCGTCAGCCGCGACCGGCGCGGTGTTTCCAGTGCCCGCAGGCACCGTGTAGGTCACGATCAATCGGGGCTGATTGTCGGCGTTGGGGTTCTCGCTGCTGTCAAAACGTTTGGCGGAAACGTTGACTTCATCAGTCAGCACCGCCCAGCCAAAATTCTGGGAAGGGTTGTCGAGCCAATCCTGGACATTGGCCACCATCTGCTGTGAATTCCATTGGTACGTGCCACGGCGGTTGACCGGCGTCGTCGCGGCTGGCGTCGCTTCAAAATCGCCGCCCGGCGTGTTCCACAACGCCGTGTCAAATTCGCTGTGAATCCAAGTGGCGTCGCCAGCGGTCGGCGGCACCGGATTCAAGCCGCCTTCCTCACCGATCTGATCTGACGTGCCTTGATTCCACTGGGTCGTCACACGGTGCAGATTGACATCAAACTCATCGACAATCGTGCGCGACATGTTCAGTTCCAGTGTCACATCCGTGATCGTCGCACCGCTGGGAATTCCCGCCGCGACGTCAAACGCGATCAGTCCGCGTCGCAGTGTATTGGACGATTCAAGGGTCTTGCCGGCAAAGAAGTACTGCCCGGCACCATTGGCAACCGAACCGTCGGCCCGTTCGTAGAGCGTCGCGTCTTTGTTGGCGGATAAGGTCGCCGTCTCGACCTGCGCGGCAACCACGGTCACCGTGACCGTGGCTGTGGGCGACGATAGCTGACCATCGCCAGCGGTATAGGTAAACGTATCCGTTCCGGAGAAACCGGCGTTGGGTACGTAGGTGAATGCGCCGTCAGAGCCTAGCGTCACCGTGCCACTGGACGGATTCGCTACCACCGTGGCTGTCAGGTTGTCGTTATCGGGATCGGTGTCGTTGGCTAGCACGCCGCCTGCCACGTCGATCGTGAGCGTCTGGCCTTCGTTCGTCGAGTAAACGTCGTCGGAGGCGGAGGGCGCGGAGTTGACCGAACTTACCGAGATGGAGACAGTTGCAACGCTAGACGATAGCTGGCCGTCGCCAGCGGTGTAGGTAAACGTATCGGTACCGGAGAAGCCGGTATTGGGTGCGTAGGTGAATGAGCCGTCAGCGTTGAGTGTCAACGTGCCACTGGACGGATTCGAGACCACCGTGGCCGTCAGGTTATCATTCTCGGGATCGGTGTCATTGGCCAACACGCCGCCCGCCGCATCGATCGTGAGCGTCTGATCTTCGTCAGTCGAGTAAACGTCGTCGGCAGCCGAAGGCGGGGAGTTGACCGCGTTGACTGTGATGGTGGCGGTTGCAACGCCCGACGAAAGTTGACCGTCGCCGGCGGTATAGGTGAACGTGTCCGTTCCGCTAAAATCAGCGTTGGGTGCGTAGGTAAATGAGCCGTCGGAGTTGAGTGTCAATGTGCCACTGGACGGATTCGATACTACCGTGGCCGTCAGGTTGTCATTCTCGGGATCGGTGTCGTTGGCCAGCACGCCGCCCGACGCGTCGATCGTGAGCGTCTGGTCTTCGTCAGTCGAGTAAACATCGTCGGCAGCCGAAGGCGGGGAGTTGGCCGCGTTAACTGTGATGGTGACGGTTGCTTCCCCAAACGATTGGTTGTCGTTCGCTCGATAAGTGAACGTATCCGTGCCAGTGAATCCCGCGTTGGGTGCGTAGGTAAACGAGCCGTCGGAGCTGAGCGTCAACGTGCCACTGGACGGATTCGAGACCACCGTGGCGGTCAGATTGTCATTCTCGGGATCGGTGTCGTTGGCCAAAACGCCTTGTGGGGCCGAAACACTGAGCGTATTTCCTTCATCGACTTCATAGGAATCATTTCGAGCGACAGGAGCGTTGTTGCCCGCCGCCGGCATGATGTAGGTGACGAGCAAGGTGGGCCGAGTTGCAGGATCAGGGCTCTCGCTGCTGTCGAACCGCTTGGCCGAAATCACCGTTTCATCGCCGATCAGCATCCAGCCGAAGTTCTGCGAGGGGTTGTCCACCCAATCCTGGACGCTAGCCGCCAGTTCCGCGGAATTCCAATAGAAGTATTCTCGCGTATCGCCCACCGATGTCGTCGCGAGCCGTGTCGGGTCGAAGTCGCCGCCCGGAGTGTTCCAGAACGCGGACGGAAACTCGCTGTGAATCCAGGTGGCATCGCCCGGTGCCGGCGCTGTCACGTGCGCGCCGCCTTCCTCGCCGGTTTGATCGGTACTTCCTTCGTTCCAGTCTGAGGTGACCCGATGAAGGCTAACGTCGTATGGCTGGACAATCGTGCGCGACATGAAGAGCTGTAGGGTGACATCGGTGATCGTTGCACCTGCGGGGATATTGGAGGCCGCGTCGAAGGCGACCAGGCCGCGTCGCAACGAATTCCCCGGCTCGGCCGTCCGTCCGGCGAAGAAGTACTGGCCGGAACCGTTGGCGTTGCCTCCGTTGGGATCTTCGTACAGCGTCGTATCCTTGAACGGCGTCAGTGTTGCAGTCTGGGCTTGGCCAACCGTGACCGTTACAGTTGAGGGATTGGATGAGAGCGAACCATCGCCGGCCCGATAGGTAAACCTGTCAGCCCCGGTAAAGTTGGCATTGGGTGCATAGGTGAACGAGCCATCTGCATTGAGCGTCAGCGTGCCTCCCAACGGGTTTGAGACAACTGTGGCCGTCAAACTGTCGTTCTCTGGATCGGAATCATTCGCCAAGACTCCGTTTGTCGCGCTGACCGTCAGCGTCTGGTCTGTGCCGGTTGAATAAGAGTCATTCAACGAGGAAGGCGCGGAGTTGGTCGAGTTGACGGTGATCGAGACGGTTGTGATGTCGGACGTCAACGACCCGTCGCTGGCCCGATAGGTAAACGAGTCATTGCCCGTAAAGTCGGCGGTGGGTGCATAAGTGAACGAACCGTCGGCGTTGAGTGTTAACGTGCCGCTACTTGGATTGGACACGAGCGCGGCTGTGAGGCTGTCGTTCTCCGGATCGGAATCGTTGGTCAAGACACCCGTAGCGGCATTCACCACAAGAGTTCGACCTTCGTCAACCGAATAGTTGTCACTCGAGCCTGATGGCGCACTGTTCGTTGCGTCGACCGTGATCGAGACGGTGGCAACGTTTGACGATAGGTCACCGTCGTTGGCTCGATAGGTAAACGTATCGCTTCCCGAGAAGTTGGCGTTCGGGACGTAGGTAAACGAACCTTCGGAACTCAGCGTCAACGTCCCATTGCTCGGTTGCGACACGACGGTGGCAGTCAAACTATCGTTGTCCGCATCGGAATCGTTGCTCAACACGCCCGTCGCCGAATTTACCGTCAGCGTTTGTCCTTCATTGACAGAATAAGTGTCATTCGTGGCCGAAGGCGCGGCGTTTGTCGAATCAATGGTGATCGACACGGTTGCGGTGCTGGAGAACAGCTTCCCATCGTGTACTCGATAGGTAAACGAATCGGTGCCAGTAAAACCACTGTTGGGTGTGAAAGAGAACGAGCCATCCAGACTCAACTCGAGACGACCGCCGCTTGGATTCGATACGACCGTGGCGGTCAGGTTGTCGTTCTCCGGATCGGAATCATTTGCTAACAAGCCTTGCGTCACGGGGACGTCAAGCGTGCTGCCCGCGCCGGAGCTGAATGAGTCATTGTTTGCCGTCGGTGCCGTGTTGGTATCATTGGCGGCGACCGTATACGTTACGCTCAGGCTGGGCCTGTCCCCGGCGTTGGGAGCCTCTCGGCTATCAAATCTCTTAGAAGAAGGTTGAGTCTCATCACCGAGTAATATCCAGCCGAAGTTGTTCGACGGATTGTCGATCCATGACTGCACATCGGCAATCAATTGCGAAGATGTCCAACTGTAGGAGCCGACTCCACCCACCGCGGTTGTGGCGCTCGCGCTGGCGACGAAGTCGCCACCAGGATTGCTCCAATTCGATGACGGGAACGCGGTGTGGATCCACGTTGCATCGTCGGTTTCCGCCTGGACCCCAAACCCGCCGCCATCTGACGGACCTTCACTCCATGCGGTTGAAACTCGATGGAGCGCCACGTCGCTATCACCAAAAAGTGTCCTCGACATGTTCAATGTCAACTCGACGTTGGTGATCGTGGCTCCTTGGGGCACCCCGGCGTCGATCAGGTCGAAGGCGATCAGGCCGCGTCGAATGGCGTTGGCGTTGCGATTCGTCGTTCCGACGAATATTCCGGGACCGGCACCATTGGCGACCGCTCCGGTCGGGTTCTCGACCAGCGTGGCGTCCTGGCTGGGCAGCGCCGAGACGGAGAAGGACTCGGTGTTGTTCTCCGGGTTCACAGAGATCTGAACGATCCCGTTTGAAGTCAGGCTGCCATCGCTCGCCGAGTAGGTGAATGTGTCGGTGCCCGTGAAGCCGGCGTTGGGAGAGTACGAGAACGAACCGTCGGCGTTGAGTGTCAACTGGCCATTGTTTACATTCTGTGCGACTGTTGCGGATAAATTGTCGTTCTCTGGGTCGGAATCATTATTCAATACGCCGTCAGCCGCTCCGACCGAAAGCGTCTGGCCCGCGGCAACGGAATAGACGTCGCTGGCAGCCGTTGGTGCGGAGTTTGTCGTGCCGCCCGGGTCCGAAACCGTGATCGACACCGTAGCAACATTTGACGACAGCACTCCGTCGCTGGCCCGGTAAGTAAACGAATCAACTCCGGTAAAGCCAGCGTTTGGTGAATAGGTGAACGTGCCGTCAGAACTCAGCGACAAAGTCCCGTTGCCCGGATTCGATACGACGGAGGCCGCTAGACTGTCGCTCTCTGGATCGGTGTCATTGGCCAAAACGCCCTGCGCAACGGAAATGCTCAGCGTGCTCCCGCGATCTGTCATGAACGAATCATCGTTCGCGTTCGGTGCGATATTGGGATTCGGAGGTGCCATGCCGTGGTCAAGCCCATCATCAAGGTTTTCGCTGGCCGAATTGCCCGCCTTCTGCCCCCCGGGAATGAATCCTTCGGGCGACTTGCCACGGTTCGCCTCGACAAAGTTGCGGAGTGCGACCGGATCGTACGAATCGAATGTCTGTAACCGTGCCCAGGAAGCCGCTGCGATGGCTGTGTCATTAGCGACCCGTGGCGTAAGAATTACACCCGTGTCCGTGCCGCCGTCGATGACGAACTGCTCCAGTTTACTGATGTCCTCACTACTCAGACGCGTCGGGTTGTAACTGATCCAGACATGTCCGTGTTCGAGATTGTGTAGGAGGTCTTCATCCGGCTGTTCGGTTTGATACACACCCGTCGGGCGCGGCGTGACCACATTTCCTTGTCCATCACGCAGGAATGCATGATGCGGACCGTAAGTCGGCGGGTTGCTGTAGCCGGTGTAGTCGACGGGCGTCGAGACGTGATCTGCCGTCAGCGAGGGTGCGCCAGGCTGCAGGTCCGTGCGGATGCCGAGCACGCCAGCGTCTTCAAACGAACCTGGCGTTACCGGACCAAACGGCGTATTGGGTGGATCGGGATCGTCGATCTCCGTCACAGTCACGGTGACCGTAGCGATGTTCGATGTCAGACGCCCATCGCTTGCCGTATATGAAAACGAATCGGTCCCGCTGAAACTTGCGTTCGGAATGTATGTGAAAGAGCCGTCAGGATTCAGCGTTAGGTTGCCGTTGCGCGGTTGACCAACGACAGTTGCTGTTAGTGAATCATTATCCGCATCGGTGTCGTTCACCAGGACACCACTGGCTGCAGTCACGGTGAGCGTACCGCCCTGCTGCAACTCGAAATTGTCGTTGCTTGCCAAGGGCGCGTCGTTAACATCGGTCGGAACGTCGCCGCGGCCGGCGCGGATGCTCTCCGCGAGATCCGAATCGCCAGTGTTCTCTTCGGCGATCGCCAGCGTTTCCCGCAACATCTCGATGTTTGACTCAGACGAGGCAAAGAACCAAGCGATGCTGATGTACTCCAACTGCAAGCCGGTCTCGCCAAAGTTGATCCCCGCCAACTGCTGACCGCCGGCCAGCACGAGGTTGTCCATCACGCTATGCGTAGAACTCGTCCCGTTGTAGGAGTCCTGACCATCAACGAGAGCAGTCGATTGCCGCTTGGATACCTGGTAGGTTCCCGGCTCCAGGCCATCGAACGAGTACGCACCATCGGCATCGGTAAGCCTGGACTGCTCGACCGCTGCTCCCAAATCGGTTGTGCCGGTCAACGTGATAACGACGCCAGGGATGCCGCCCTCGACCGACTCGCGAACATTGTTGTCATTGGCGTCGAGATAGACGAGACCAGCAAGACTTCCGTTACTCCCGTTCGTGGATTCGTCGACGACGTTAACGGTCACTGTTACCGGTGCCGCCTCGTTCGTTCCATCGCTTAACGTGTAAGTAAACGTATCGGTTCCGCTGAAATTGGCGGGCGGCGTGTACAGCAAGCTCATGCGGTTCGTCGGAATCGTGACGGTTCCTCTGGCTCCACTGGTGTCGATGGCAGCAACCGTCAATGTGTCGCCCTGAAGGTCCGAGTCGTTGGCGAGCACGTCAAGCGTCGTGTTGGATGTGTTTTGTCGAACGGTGAATGTATCAGCGATCGGAGTTGGCCGGTCGTTCGTCGTCGGGTCATCGACCGCGTCGACGGTCACAGTAACGGTCGCTTGGCTGGTCGAACCAATGACACCGCTACGGTCGGTCACTGTGTAGGTAAATGTCTCCGTGCCGCTGAAGTTTGCAGCCGGTGTGTAAATTAGATTATCGTCGCCACTGCTGATCGTTACCGTGCCGCCTTGGTTTGGTTGGCTAACGGCCGTGATGCGAAGCGTCTCGCCGGCGTTACCGATGAATTGGTCGTTTAATAGCACATTCAACAAGTTGTCGGCGCTGTCTCTAGCGAGATCGATGAACACGTCATCCAGTGCCGTAGGCGTAGGACTGCTGACTTCAAAATTGCCGAACACGATATCACTGATTTCCCGACCGATCTCGACGTCCAAAGTAAACGTTTCAGGACCAACCGGCGTTGTTTGATTTTCCCAAGGCACGGTCTGTTGGCGGATCGTGTGGGGCCCCGGTTCGAGATACAGCGCATAGGCACCGTTGGAGTCCGTGACGACTGAAGCTTCGTCTGCATCCAATACGCCGTTGTCGTTGGTATCGCTGTAGATCGTCCTGCCCGCCAGACCGGCTTCGCCATTGTTCAACACGCCGTCTTGGTTCTGGTCCGCGAAAACCTGCCCCCGCACCGTCCCATTACCAGAGACCGCTTGGATTGCCACCAACTCACCCGCTGGCGTGTACGGCACTTCGTCAAAGTCTGGAAAAAGGGTGTCGCCACCGTTGTCGTTGCTGCGATCGACGTCCACGGTTGTGAAGCCGACGATCTCGTTGAGCGTGGAGTTGGCAACCGGTTGGCCATCTGGAGTCGCTGTGCCCAGCGCGACGGCGAAGACAGTGAAGCCTCGATCGTCGAGATGCGCATTGTCTGCGGTGTTGAATAGGAACCCACTGGTCAAGCCGTTGCGGCTGGCGACCCCGGAAAGCGTGCCGTAGGTATTCGACCGGTCGCCGGGACCGCGTTCGCTCGTGATACCATCAAGCTCGGGAATGAAGCGACTGAAATTGTTTGGGCCAAATCGAAGCGGCCCCCGGATGTTCAGCAACTCTGTCGTCGTCAAGCTGGTGGGGCGAAAGCCGCCCCCCAAGATCGCAAGGTCCGGGACCGAGCGGTGAAGAATTGTGCCGTCGTATCCACGCCCGTCAGCGCCACCATTGACGTAATCAAGAAAGTTATCCACGGCGATGGGGGCTTCGTCCGCCAACAGTTCCAGCGGAATGCTGCCGGCATTCGTGTCGAAGCTGACCACCGGATTGGAACCGTAGACCAGGACGATGTTGTCGTTGTCATGAATCTGGTACTCCGCAAACTCGCCCTCAACCTCAATGCCGTTGACGAACATCTGTAGCCGATTGCTGCTATCGACGAAATTGCCAAAAAGCTGTGTGTTAGACAGTTCGATGGTTGACGGACTTCCGGGTGCCGGGTTCGCATCCCAAGAATCAAAGAAGTCGCCTAACTGAACGAAATCGGTCAGCGGCGTCTGCGGATGAATATGGACAGCGCCGGAATTGTCATGGACATGAATATCGGCCTCGCCGGTTGACGGGTCACCCGAGCTAGCTGGAATCGTTACCTGCTGCGAATCGACGTAGATCGACAGGTTGGCTGAAATCTCAAAACTGTTGAGGTCGTAGGTCGGGTCGTTCGGATGCGGCCCGTTGTCGGCGTTCAGTAATCGCCGCGATTCAAGTGCCTCCAGCCGAGGTCTATTCTTGGGCCTCGTCCGACGATCTCGCTCGGGTTGACCGAGAATCCAACGCAGCAGATTTCGAGCGGAGCGGCGATCTCGTTTCATAGTTTTCTGTGAAGTAGCAGTTGATTGGACAGCCGCAGGAGGGAAGGCTGAGGAGCGTCACCGAAATCCCCCGCTAAATCGCAAGGGTTTGGACGTTTTGAGGCAATCAGAAGTTCCGATCCGGTGTGGCTATCCCATACCCCGTGCCGGTATATTGTGACACATTGACACGAATCGTCAAATTAAAGCCTGACAGACAGCTATTATTCGACAAATCCCCGATATTCCCCTGATCCGGACAAGTTTCACTCCGTAGGCACGCGCTTCACACGCCGCAGGGAAACCTGGGCAATCTACGCAAAATTTCCGGGAAGAGCAGTGTTTTTCAGGGAAAAAACTGGGGCGATTAGCTGGGTTGTGCCGATTACACCGGATGTACGTCCTTATTCGGCCAGCGGGAGCTTCCAACATGCCATCTCAACGCATTCATTCCAGCAGATTGAATCTACTGAGAACGCTGTTCTGTTTGCTAACCGTCGTGGTTACTGCTTCACTGGCCGGAGCAGACGCCTTCGGCCAGGGCCCAGCGGAACGCAATGGACGTCGAACCGCCAGTCAAAAACCTGAGATCATGCGTTGGCGAGTCGTGCCGAAGGGTGCTCAAAAGACGCCTCGCCATCAAGCCAGTACAAATGCACGACCAACCTCACGCCCGCACCGCAGACCCGACGCCGACACTGGGAAACCTACCGAACCACTCAACGTGGCGGTCGCGCAGGCTGAATATCACACCGAAGCGTTCGCTGACGATTCCGTGGTCTACGCTCCGCCCCCCCGGTCGTTCGAGCCCAGCGCATGTGACGACATGGGCCCTTACTGCGACAGCCTCATGCCTTCTAGCGGATGTGGGAACGCTCAATGCACAAGTTGCGACCGACGAAACTCAAGAACGTCCTTTAGCCGACTGGTGGGCCGGGCGGAATACCTACTTTGGTGGACTTCGGGGCTCGACACACCTCCATTGGCCACCACAAGCCCCGTGGGAACGGGACAGGATCAAGCCGGTGTACTCGGTCAGCTTGGTACAAGTGTGCTCTTCGGCGATAACGAATACAACGACGGCAGCCGCCCGGGCGGTCGATACACCATCGGACTTTGGGACGATGATTGTCAAAGTCGCGGCTGGGAATTCAGCTACCTGCACCTCGGCAACGAAACGACCTCGTTCTCAGCCTCGAATGCAAATACCGGGATCTTGGCACGACCGTTTTTCAACGAGACGACGAATGCGCAAGACGCTCGTTTGATCGCCTTCCCCGGTGTGGTCGATGGCAGTTTGAACATCGACATGACGTCCAAATTTCAGTCAGCCGAAGCCTTGTACCGTTGGACGGCACAAAGGTCCAAGTGTGGTCGGATGGAGTATCTGCTCGGATATCGGTTTGCCGAACTTGACGATGGAATCACGATCGCCGAATCAACGCTTTCGCTAGCCGGTCCTACCGCCGGAACGTCATTCGATCTGCTGGATCAGTTCGATTCAAAAAACACGTTCCACGGCGGGCAGTTCGGGATTGCCTGTCAGTGGCAACCCAATCGCTGCTGGTCGATCGACCTAATCGGCAAGTTGGCTTTGGGAGCGACACAGCGTCAAGCGGATGTGACGGGCCGCACGCTCGTTTCCGCTGTCGGCAACATTGAAAACCCGGCGGGCCTGTTAACTCAGGGGTCCAACATCGGATCGTACAGTTCGGATAATTTCACCACCATCACCGAGTTCGGTGTCACACTCAATCGCCACTTCAGTCGCAGCCTCACTGCGAACTTCGGCTACACGTTTCTTTATTGGAACGACGTTGCTCGCGCGGGTGACCAAATTGACTTAAACGTCAACACCAGCCAGATTCCTCCGGGCGTGCTGGTGGGTGCCGCGAGGCCAGCGTTTGCATTCCGCTCCACTGATTTCTGGGCGCAGGGGCTGCGGTTCGGTTTGGAGCTACAGTTCTAGTGTCGCCGGAACGATTTGATCTGACGTGAAATGCGTTAACAGCGGAAAATCGCTGCTTTGCCCAATTCCACGGAGGGGAACATGTCAGGCAAAGCGATCGAGACAATTGGCCCCGGCTGATCGGTATCGAGTGCAACGACGGTATCATCCCCGCGTTGAAGAAAGCGATCATCAAATTGCTTTGTGATATCAGGCGTTGTGAAAGGCCTCAAGGGATGACGGCGGCTCAACAAGCCGAATTGGCCGCCAAAACGTGTGCAGATCCGAAGCAGTCAGCCCCCCGATCAGTCATTGGAGCTGTGATGAGTGGCCGACGAAATGGATCGAAGGGGAGAAAGGTTTTGCGATCATTGGCCACTGGTTGCGTCGACTGCTTTCGCGAATGGTGATTTGTCCGCATCACCACATAAAATAGGTTGCTGGACGAGCTGCTTCAATTACGCTCGAACAGGTATCGGCCTTCATTCTTCAGATACCCGGAACATTCTATGCGAATTGTCTTGTTTTTTGTCGTGGCATTTTTCGCATCATCGGCCTTGGTAAATGCGGCTACGGTTGTTGTTTTGAACCCCAGCCAAGACAACTCGATTTACGAAAATTCACCGGGGAATAGTAATGGGTCGGGGGACTTTTTCTTTGCCGGACAAAATGCTAGCCCATCACCAAGGCGAGCTTTGATTCAGTTCGATCTAACGGCGATTCCAACCGATGCAGTAATCACGGGAGCGTCTCTCAGTTTGTTTGCTTCGCAAGTCGCATCGTCGACTGCGTATGACGTCAGCCTTTATCGATTGGAATCAGCATGGGGGGAATCGACTTCTGATGCGAATGGCGGCGAAGGCGCTGGCATCGCTGCGGCGACTGGTGATGCAACTTGGACGAATACTTTCTTTAACGACCAGTTCTGGACGACCCCTGGCGGAGATTTTGTCGCCGATGCCAGTGCAACCACAACTGTCAGCACGACCGGAGCCTATACTTGGTCGAGTCCTAGCATGGTTAGTGAGATTCAAGGTTGGGTGGATGGCAGTGTTGCCAATTTCGGCTGGATAGCTATCGGCAACGAAGCAGTTGCAAGTTCTGCAAAACGATTCAACAGTCGTTCAAACGGCTCTAACAACCCAGCCTTAACCGTCGAGTTTACTGCTGTTCCAGAACCAAGTTCGGCATGCCTGCTGGGCGCCTTGGGGCTGGGGCTGCTCGTTCGAAGACGACGTTAGATGGAAATTGAAGAAGACGAGTGAATGGAAAAAGGCACTCAATGTGAGTGGCTTTATACACTGCATGACAGGAGTTCACGAACTCGTTGTTGAACGAGGGGCAACCGCGGTAATCTCGTCGCGATCTGTCGTGAAGCAATCGCGTTAACACAACCATAAAGTCAGATGGTGTGTGCTCCAGTTTTCTTCACGAATTCTAAAAAAAGACATCCGGGATACCACGCTCATGGTCGCAACCTATGTTCGGTTACTCGATTTTGTATTTGAACGACATCGCCCGCGCGGATGACCAAATTGACTTAAGCGTCAACACCAGCCAGATTCCTCCGGGCGTGGTGGGTGCCGCGAGGCCAGCGCTTGCCTTCCGCTGCACTGATTTCTGGCCACAGGGGGTTACGCTTTGGGCTGGAGTTGTCGCTAGGATGAATCAGCCTACCGCAACGAAAACACGGGTCGACAGACATGTTCGCTTGCTGGTGAATTGAAGGTCAGTGATGTTTGTCCCAACCAGCTCGTTGAATTCGTTCCAAATCGTGGTTTGATGGCATTGGTGATATTGCTTGACTCGGGCGTGTGACTTGTCCGCAACATTCGCCGAGATCATCGTGCGATGTATCATGGCAGGCGTCTTGGGAACACCTGCGTATCCGCTTCACGAGACCCGGCGATCAAGCGGATATCACAAGTTGTTGTTTAGACTGATGCCGCTCGGCCCAGCGTTTTGGAAGCTGCATCATTGGATTCTCGACGCAGCGGTGAACTACATACGAGAAAGCGTACGTCAACGGAAAACCGATGGCCGTGCATAGAAATGCTAACACGAATCGATCGGTCAGCTGGGGTGCGAATTGTATGACCCAAAACAAGATGACTTCAATAACGATCCAATGCAATAGATAGGTGACATAACTGATGCGACCAAGGAATTGAACCAGCTTCGAGGTCAATAGATGCCGCGGCCGTTCGATAAAAAACAGCTGTCGCTGATGGACTCGGTCGTAGAGTACGATCGCCATTGTTGCTAGCCAAATCTTGTACGGCAGATTCAACAAAACCATGCCACCCACGACGGCAGTCCAAAACAATACGGTGGATACCAAGCAGCCCTTCCGTTCAGGCATGTGCTTCCAAATGAAATAGCTGCCGATTCCCGTCAGAAAATGGAAAACGTTCTCCACGTGAAAAGACTGGTTGATATACTCCGTCATCCAGGGGCCAAGGGAGTAGACTCCCAAGATAAAACTCCCCGTGACGAAAGTCGCCAACGGTCGGCTGCGCTTGATCAAGAGCAATAACAACGGCGCCACCATGTAGAAAAGCCATTCGATCGTCAGACTCCAAGTCGGCGGCAGAAACGATTCGCCTGCGTATGGAAACAAGTACCGAGGCAACAAACATTGAAGCAGCGTGGCATCGGCGACCAGGTAAAGACCGAAATGTTGATCGACGTCGGTAAGCCGGCTCATGTTTGTTTGCCCAAACGTCGCAAGTGTGGATGAGCTAGATATGTTCACGGACACGTTGAACGCGACAATGGCCAGCGTCATGCAGAACACATACACCGGGAACAAACGCCAGAACCGTCGGGACATGAAGGTTAGCCATGTCGTTGGGCGCTGATCGAGCGCAGCGGTGATCACAAACCCGCTTAGCATCATGAAAGCGTATACGCCCAGGATGGGTGAAAACAAGATTCCAAACCAACCGTCCTGGTATGTGAATCCGCAGAACAGAAGTATGTGCCCGAAGACAACCCATGCCGCCAGTAGTCCCCGCAGGCCTTCGAACTCGGGGATAAACTTTTTTCGCGGTTCTGATCCGCCTTCTTTGGTGTGCATCTGCGGCTTTTGGAATGATGTGCATTTTGACAAACCCAATCCATCTGTACGCGTGGATGGGCGACGTTTGCTGACAGAAGAATATAGGTCTTCCATTGCCTCAAGCCGGTTGACAACAGCGATCCGCACGAATGATCACGTCCGATTATGCTGATTGCCACGATCCTACAGGATTCTCGCCCGGCTAGACGTTCATCTCAGATCTCATCTTCTTCAATGATGTTTGTACATGCCGACCCGTTTGATGTCGTTCCAAGATGTTGTCTGGTTGCATTGGTTTCACTGGTCGACGCGAGCGTGGGGCCAGCCGGCTACGCGTGCTGAAATCATCTTGAAGTGCATTATGTAGTGGCTGGGCGGAGCCTGATGACATTGGTTGCAATCATTCGACCTGGCCGACGGATGCCTGCAATCGGCTATCGTCCAACGGTCGGTTGCATGGCACTGAGCACAGTCGGACGCGAGCAGGCTTTGGTGCGTATCGTCGCTGGAGTGACAAGATGGGCAGTCGAGAGCTGCTTCAATGTCACTGATTCGCGAGTGGGGTGCGGTGGCACTTCAAGCTGATGTCTCAATCGTTCGAGACGTGGTCACTCTTCGCTTTCGGGCTCGGATGTTCACGGTGACTCGAAACGCAGTGCACAAACATTTGCGCGGCGGAAAGCGACAGCCGATCGGTAGCGACGATTCACACGTTCGAGATCGACTTGAGCAAGTGGCGGTGCCGGACGAGCAGGAAGAATGGGAGAATGAATATCAGAAACGATTGTTCGCCTGGGCGTGTGACGAAGTCCGCAGCGAATTTAAGGAACATACTTGGCAGGCGTTCTGGCAGACCGCCGTCAACGATCACGGCAGCTCGGTATGATCGCTGGTTCCATCTATGTCGCCAAGAGCCGCATCCTCATGCGAATCAAAGCAAAGATCGCAACGACAGAAATCGAATTGCCGGTCGTGGGAGCCAAACATGGTTAACCAATAAATCTGTCCCAGCAAACTACAGATACGAAACCTGATCATGGGCAAGCTTGCCGATGCGGAAGAGCCGAAAGTTGCCGGTCACGTCGACCATTGCGAAGAGTGCCAGCGAGCGGTGGAGAGTCTTGCTCCGGCACGCGAGGAATTGTGGCCGCTGCGGGTGAGTGGCACCGACTTGCAGATGGAAACCCGCGATCAAGCCCTCAAGATAGCGATGCAACGGCTGCATGAAGATGAAGGTGAGGCGATGGATACACATTGCGAATTGGCCAGCGACGACAGCTCATTGACGATGTTCTCGCCATCTGATAACCCGAAGGCGTTGGGACGATTAGGTACTTATGACGTGATGGGGATCATTTGCCGCGGCGGCATGGGCACGGATTTCAAGGCGGTCGATACGACGCTCGGCCGCGTCGTCGCAGTGAAGATCCTCTCGCCAATGTTGGCTTCAAACGGTACGGCGCGGCAGCGTTTCATTCGCGAGGCGCATTCGGCCGCCGCAGTCGTTCATGACCATGTGATTACGATTCACGCACGACCACAGTGGGGGTCGATCTCTGGCAGCCTGAGCGGAAGCTGAAACCGGGAATGACAGTTCTTGGCATCGTGAAGCTCACAAAGGATTGACTGGTGATTAGGATCGTGACCTCGAAGTCGGGTTGAATCTACTTTGATCGCAAGGGCACAGAGAAGCTTTGACTTCAGTTTCGACGTCTGACGATTCGCATGGGGCCGACGACGTACGAGGGGTTTTGCTGATGGGCGACTGCGGCGGCTTGCTGGCTGTCGGTTGCTGGGACTACGACGCTCAGTGGAATTCCGTATCCGCCCGCTTGCGGATACATCGTGACCTCCCACAGATCGAAGAGACCGGCGTCGTAGGCTTGTAGATTTAACTGCAATTGCTGAATCTGCCTCGCTCGCATTTGCTGTTGCTCGTAAGCACGTGATTGTGCTTGGAGAAGGAACGACTCTTTCTCCTTTTCGTCATAGTCTTCCTTGGCGGCCAGCCAGCGTTCCCAGCCCGGCTTGAGCATCGTGAAGACTTCGTCGGTGAAGAGGAAGAACGGGACGCAGTACAGATTGCTGTCCTCTAGTTCGATCATCACTCCGGCACACTCAAACGTGCGTGGTTTGCCTCGCTGTTCGCGCGCCCAGTCCTCGAGTCCCTTTTCGCCGTCAATTTCTTCGGAAGTGAATTGCTCGACCAGCTTCGGGATGATGGCGCGGTAGACGCCAGGCATCTTATCGAAGCGTTGGTTGTTGACGTAGACCTTCCCTAGCCTACGCTGAATGGTGACGCCGTGCTTGTCAAAGCCGATGATTCGCCCGGGGAGTTTCAGGCCGGACTTCAATTCCCAGACTTGAATGCCGCTGCCACCACCGGCGATCGTGTCCTTCGTTTGGGTTTCGAGGTACTTGCGGTCCGAGTCTGACAATTGCTCGATCGGAACGGCGACCAAGTCATCGGGCTTCCGTTTCAGGACAACGGTCGTGTCGCTGTAACCGATCAGGTCGGCGTTAACTTGGTATTGCCCTGTTTTGTCGGACCATTCGCGAGCGAAAACGCTCGTCGTTGTGGTCAGTGTCAAAAGGAAGGCAATGGATCGTATGGTGTTCATAAGTCATTCCTTCGGAGAAAACTTAGGAGGTGGATGTACCGCTGCTGCGTGTCAGCACGGCGACGCTACGAGGGTTTACGTGGTAGCGGCTGTTTTCGATCGCGACTTGCGATTCCCGACCAGCAATATCGAGCGGACTGGAAAGCGAAGTGTCGATTGCCCGCATCCAGATGTTTGGACCGTCGGCGTGAATGCCAAAAACGAGTTGACGAGTCGATGCGTTAATCATCACGTAGATATCAGCTTCGCTCGCTGAACTGCCGAACAGGTGATAGGCCAGAATCTGAGACTCGAATGACATGTCTACTTCAGGCGATTCGGCACCGAACCAGCGAATGTCGTCACGCCAGAATGTTGAGCGTCCAATCGTTGGATGCGCCTTGCGAAACGCGATCATGTTCTTGAAGAAGCGAAACACTTCTTGGTTTGCTTCGAGTCGACTCCAATCGAGCCAACTTATTTCGTTGTCTTGGTTGTACGGATTGTTGTTGCCGCCCTGGGTTTGCATGAATTCGTCACCCATACGGAACATCGGCGTTCCGGCGGAAAGCATTAACAGACAGCAGAAGTTCTTGACTTGGCGTTTGCGTAGGTCGAGCACTTCTTGCGGTGCTTCTGTATCGCCTTCCCAGCCGTTGTTGCAACGGAACTCCGTCGGGCCGTCTCGATTGTCTTCACCATTGGCCTCATTATGCTTTTCGTTGTACGAAATGAGATCGTAGATTGTGGAGCCATCATGGGACGCAATGAAATTGATGCTTTGAAAAGGCCGGAATGACTGCGATGGATGATCGGGAAACAGGTCGCTGCTTCCGTACAGTCGTGTCATCAGGTCCGGCACCATTCCAACGTCGCCACGAACGAAGCGTTGCAGCGTATCGCGATAGCGGCCGTTCCACTGCATCCAAGTCTGCCCCGGAAACGAACTACCAAGTTGGTAGAGTCCCGCGGCGTCCCATGGTTCGGCGATCAGTCGGACGTTGGCTAAGTCGGGATCACTAGCGATTTGGTCAAACAGCGGGGGTTGTTGCAGATTGACGTTCCCCTCGGAATCGCGAGAGAAAACCGACGCGAGATCAAACCGGAATCCGTCAACGTGCATCTCTTTCGCCCAGTACCGCAAGCTATCGACAATCAGTGAACGCACTGTTGGATGCGAGGTGTCGAGCGTGTTTCCGGTTCCGCTGAAGTTCGCGTAGGGCGAAGCTGGATCATCGGACGCAACGTAATAGACGTCGTTGTCGATTCCTCGGTAGCAATAGGTCGGTCCTTGTTGATCGCCTTCGCACGTGTGGTTGTAGACGACATCCAAAATGACTTCGATGCCAGCGGCATGCAGCTCACGAACCATCTCGCGAAACTGGCTGTGTTGGGCGCAAGACGACTGATGGGCAGAGTAGGCGTGGTGGGGCGAGAAGAAATTCAACGGCATGTAGCCCCAGTAGTTATTGTCTTCCGGGTCGAATTGGAAGACGGGCATCAATTCAACTGCGGTAACGCCGAGCTCCTTCAGGTACGGGATTTTCTCCACGACACCAGCGAATGTTCCCCGATTGCTAGCCTCGACATTTGAAGAGGGATGCCGCGTGAAGCCACGAACGTGCATTTCGTAGATGACCAAATCGGAACCATGGCGGATTCGCTGTTCATCGCCCCAGTCAAACGGACATCGGCAAACGTCCAAACGCCCCAGCGGAGCGCGGCCCGCGTTGGAGCCGGGCGAGCGTGCTGCCTCGCGATTGAAGCAATCGGGAAAATAGATGCTTCGCGAATACGGATCGAGCAAGACTTTCTCAGGGTCGAAAGCGTGCCACGGCAAAGCGGCACCCTCAACCGGACCGTCGACTTGGTAAGCGTAGTACTCCGCGTCACCGGCTTCGGCGATGGGAACTCGACAATGCCAAATCGGTCCCGACTTGTTTCTCAGTGGATCAAGCGCCACGGAGTGCCACGGAACTCGCAGTTCATCTTTGAGGTACATCAGCAACGTGACGCTGCGAGCATTTCCTGCGTGGAGCGCGAAGTTGTAGGACTGTTCGTGTTCCAGCCAAGTGACGCCGAGCGGTCGCGGCGTGCCGTCGGCCCGCTCCCAGTTTGGCCCGAGCGTTGGCCGATGCTGCGTCACTGAACTCACATCGGTGCCGCAGTGACGACAGTGGGATTGAATCGTCTCTTGAATCATTGAGCTACCCGGTTCTAGTGCCCTGATCGCGTGCGTTCAAACTCGACCTGCAGGCTCAGCAGTTCCGAACGCAACCGGTCGATCTGCCACTGCAGGTGTCGCGTCGGATCGGCGGTGATTTCTGGCTGCTCGGCTCGCTCCAGAGCCAATCGTGCGAGCTGGGCGGCCAGCTCCATTCGCTTTATCTGGTCTTCACGAAGATAACCAGATGCCTTCTTCGCCCATGCAAGTTGCTCCTCCGCGAGAATCACGTCATTCTTGACCGATTGCAGATGACTCTTGTGCAGGTCATGATCCGTACGTTTCCCAGCCTGCTCAACCAACTTCGTCGCGTAGGCAACTTGGTTTTCTAGCCGCAGCAGCGACAGCTTTGAGTTCACGTTGGGAATTCGCCGATTGGCCGCCAACGCGGTTTGCAGATCGTGTTTTGCCAGTTCTAGCTTTTTCTGGAAGTAGCGAACGTCGACATCGCTGGCCACGTGTTCATTGTGCGATTGTTCGTTCTGTGAGTTTTCCTGAGATATCGCAGCCGAAACTGCAAAGACAGCAATAACTCCAAAGACCAAGACCGCCAACATCCAGGTCTTCACACGCGTCGGTTGTGACGGAGTGTGTGATTCGCATTTTCGACACATTTTAGAACTCCAATGTGGAATAGGGTGATTGACCAGTGGGGACGGAAAGAATCGGGCAAGCCGCATGGCGAGTGACTTGCTCGGACGTACTTCCTCGAAGCACGTCAAGAAAGCCGTGACGCCCTCCTGTCGTCATGACGATCAAGTCGGTGTTATGTCGCTCAGCAATTTTGAGAATCTCGGCGCTGGGGTCGCCGGTCGCCACCACGACCTCCCACGTCCAATCCTCCAAATTCGGAAACGACAACGAGTCAAAAACAGCATTGTCGTTTCCCACATGAACCAAAGTCGCTTCAACGGATTCGCACTTTAGAATTCGCGTCAGCTCCCAAGCCCAGGATATTGCCGACTGGGCGTCAGGCTGTTTGGCAACCGGAATCATGACTTTTTTCAAAGCGACTTCGCCATCTTGCCGCCGCACAAAGCCCGGAATTTCATGCGGAACGAACAGGCAAGCTCGGTGCGAAATTCGGGCGACGCGTTTCGCGATGTCTTGATGCAACCAGCGATCAAGGCCATCACGGTGATGCGTCGCCAGCACCACCAGATCCGGTTCGTACCGATCCATGTGGTCCAGGATTGCGTCCACGGGAGCGTTGCCGCCCACGAGATGTTTGTGAACGCCGATCCCCAGACGCCCTACGTCTTCGGGCAATGCCCAATCCGGAAGCAATCCCCATTGCGCTAAAGTTTGGCGTACTTGGGGGAAGTCTTCCCAATCGACCGATTCAGGATGTCGGTCCACATGAAGAATCTCAAGCAATGCGTTGGCGTTGACGGCCAGCTTCAGAGCATGAATGAACGCCGGCTCCGCCCCGCCCGAGAAATCGGTGGGGTGGAAAATCCGTTGAAACGATTCTACGCGCGGCAAAACCTCAGTGACGGTTGTTTCTTGACTCATGACTGGCTCCAAAATTATTGCACTTCGCAGACGCGATTCATCGTGCCCATGTCGTTTGGGACACACTGCGGGCATTCGCCTTCGGCGTGATAATTCGCTTCACAGACCCAATCGCCATCAACCACAAATTTGAATTCGTATCGGCCAGCCGGAAGGTCCAGCTTCGCCGTCCATTTTCCGGCGTCGGCTTTAGCCATTGGCGTTGCATCGGCTTTCCAATCATTGAAAGTGCCCGCCAGGAATACTGCTTTGGCATCGGGAGCGTGGCAGGTAAACTCGGTTTCGCTGCTGTCTCTTTTGGCTTTCGACATCAGTAACTCCTGAAATACTAAGTGAAGGTGATTGATTGCCTTTTAGATGCACATCCCTCCGAATTCCTTCATTCGTCATTTAGGTTTCATAGTAAGCCTTCACCACGTACTGCTGCACCATCCGCTGAGTGTTGAAATAGGACCCGTTCAGTGCAATTGCGTGCGACATGATTCGCAGCCATTGGTCGGGCTTTGTGTAATACAGGGGGACGATCACTTGTTCCAATTTGTCGTACAGGGCATCTGCGTCCTCCTTGAAGCGGTCGACATCCGCAGGATTCGTTGACGTGGCATTTCCGAACGCCCAGCCAGTGGTGCCTTCGACACAACCTTCAATCCACCATCCATCCAAAATGCTCAGGCTTGGCACTCCGTTGATCGCCGCTTTCATCCCGCTGGTACCCGATGCCTCCAGCGGCGGCTGTGGAGTGTTCAGCCAGACGTCAACGCCAGCAACGATCAGTCGAGCAAGTTCCCAGTCGTAGTTTTCCAAATAGACGAGTTTGACTGCGGGGTGCAGGTGACTCTTGGCTCGCACGATCTGTTGAATCAGACGCTTTCCCTCGACATCGTGCGGGTGCGCCTTGCCAGCGAAGACGATCTGGATTGGCCCATGCTTTTCAGCGATGCGTTGGAGTCGCCCTGGATCACTGATCAAAAGGTTCGCTCGCTTATAGGCCGTCGCGCGTCTTGCGAATCCAATCGTAAACGTCAGCGGATCAAACAAGACGTTTTCAGTCGAGTTGATCTCGTCGATCAACCGCAGCTTTGCGGCTCGGTGAGCCTGCCAGACTTCGTTGGGCGGTATCGCCAGCGCGCCGCGCAAACTGGCATTGTCCTCACGCCATCCTGGGAGAAAACGATCAAACAATTCGGAGAAGGAGGGGGACGCCCACGTCGCAACGTGAACGCCGTTGGTGATGTGGTCGATGGCGTAATGATGGTTCGTGTCTTTGGGCACTAGCATGTGACGCGACACTTCCCCGTGCTTCTTTGCCACTCCGTTGACGTAGTGACTCAGGTTCAAGGCCAAGTACGTCATGTTCAGCTCGCCCGCACAGCAGAACACTTCGTGCATGTCGAATAGATCGGATCGGCCCAGCACTTGTTCGACGAGATCGAAACCAAAACGATCATGACCGGCGGGCACGGGTGTGTGTGTTGTGAAGACACACTGCTTCCGAACGGCCTGCACATCTTCGGAATTGAACATCTCGCGACCCAGAGACTTCGCTCGCTCATCAAGTAACTCGAGCCCGAGAAGTCCGGCATGGCCCTCATTCATATGGAATTGAATGAGCGAGTCAACGCGAAGCGATCGCAGAATACGAACTCCACCAATTCCCAGCACGACTTCCTGGCTCAAGCGATGTCGACTATCGCCGCCGTAGAGTTGCTGCGTCAATGCTCGATCAGTGTCAGCGTTTTCATCTAAGTCGGTGTCCAAAAGCAAAACCGGAAGACGGTTCCCTTCGCACCCGACCACGTCATACTGCCAAGCTCGGACGTGGACCGTTCGTCCCTCGATTTCTACCTCTGCCCGCTGGGGCAGTTCCCGACAATGCTCTTCGATATTCCAATCAACCGGTTGTTCGTGCTGCCAGCCTTCGGCGTCAAGTGTTTGCGACAAGTAGCCCTGTCGATGCAGCAACGTAACCGCAATCATTGGCACGCTCATATCGGCTGCCGCCCGCAACGTGTCCCCAGCAAGAACCCCCAATCCGCCACTATAGGTCGGCATTTCCGGATCGAGTGCAACCTCCATTGAGAAATAGGCGACGGTTGGCACTGGCGGATTCGTTTCGTTACTGATCATCGGCTTTGTCGTCCGTCATTCCGTAGACTACTGTTTTTCACTTCCAACGTCTTTCACGATCAGTCGATTCTGTACTCGCTGAACTCCGTCGACCGTCCGTGCTAGCTCTTGCGCCATCTGCTTGACAAAGAAGCTTGGCACGCTGCCGTCGATGACCAAAACACCATCATCACATCGGCAAGAAATGTCTCGCAGCGCGGCGTACCCGCTTCTCGCCCATCGGCTCTGCACGCCCGCGACAACACGACATCCGCAGGGTTGAATGACCGGAAGCACTGTTAGCCTGGTCGGCGATCGCTCTTCAGCGTCGTCGAATGGCAGTCCTGCATCCGTGTCGTCGCATTTTTCCACGCCGACCGTTCGATCAACTTGTTCCACCGAGCGACCCGTTGGGGATGAGCATCGCTGCTTTGTAGAAACAACGTTCATGCGAACCTCCGGGGCATCGAGGGAAGCTGAATTTGCGGGTAACTCAGTGACGATAGAAAACCGCGAGAGTCAAGGTGTTATCGGAAGCGGAAATTCGCCAGAAGCGTCCAGGTTTCTTCTGGCGATTTGACAAAGTTCATCGCTGCTACTGATCGTCGCTTTGGGCCATTGCCGAACTACCGCAGCAACTACGCTTGACCGTGCAGCAGTACGCACGCTTTGCACAGCACGTGTTTCCAACCAACTCGATCGGTTCGATCGAATTGGCTTGCACCATGGCACCGGGTGCCGAATCGGATGCAGGCACACTCAACGCGGCGGTACCAAAAAGTCCAAGAGCCAAAACACCGGCTGCTACTGATTTCAAAAACATGACTTCCACCTCTAGTCGTCAGGGATTGGGAACCAAGACGTCTCGGCGGAACGTTTCCGCCGTCATCCGTCTTTCGCAAATTTGGATGCTCCCACAGGCGGAGTTCTTCACGGAATTCCGACGAATTCTCGGATCATTCGTTTCGCTCAAAACTCGTCGTTCGTGTGAAGGTTTCAACCGCAAAAACCATCCAAACAGATAAACCAAGCAATTGGACTCTTCAATCGAATCCTTCGCGGAGCAGTCACATGGATTGCCAACAAACGAACAATCTGTTGTCCCACTACTTCGATGGAGAACTTCCCGCTGATCAGCGAATCGAGGTCGAAAGTCACATCAAAGACTGTGCGGATTGCTTGCAGTACCTCGCGTTCTTTGCGGAGCTTTCGGAGGCCATCCGAAAGTTGTCGGCACCCGAGATTCCGCGCGAGATGCTGAGGAAACGAATTACGGCGGAGCTGGACGGAGCGTCTGAGAATCCTACCCACCCCACGCTGTCGAACGGTCACCCTGACCTGAAGCACCGATTTCGATGGGGCATCCTTGCAACTGCGGTACTGGTACTGATTGCGTTTGGACTGTCTTGGGTGGTGCTCACTCCGGAAAGGCATCATGAGCCGCTTCAATCGTACGTGGACCTTCTTGGAACAAGCCCCGAGATTGCCCAGGAACACTTAGCTGAGCAGTATTCCGGTCGGGTCGTTTCGCCAGACGAAGCGGTGCAATTGGTCGGCTATCGGCCACGTAACGTTGAACCGCCACCCGCTGAATTCACTTGTGACAAGCTGGTGGTCCTGGCCATGCCCTGCTGCAAATGCGTCCAAGCCGTTTGGCATCGCGAGGATGGCTCGCATCTTGCGGTGTTCGAGCACAAATCGCAGATGGACGAGTGGTTTGCTGGCAAGCCGAGCATTCATATTGAATGCGAGGGCACAAGGTGTCGGATCACTCAGGTTGAGAGTCAACTCGCCGCCTCATGGCAGGTAGGCTCCCGCGTGATGACCGTGGTTGGCGTAAGGAATACCAATGAACTGGCAAAGCTCGTCGCAGCACTTTCGTAAATGACCTCATTTACGTTCATAAAGCGCAACCCACAAGCAAACGAGCGTAACTGTCTGTCATGCGTCGCTTGCGCGATCCGACAGCATTGACTGAATGCTAGACAAGAACTTCTCGTAGTCGGATGATCCGGTCGCCGAGTAGTTCAAGTTGAGAAAAGCGTTCGTGATTCGCACGAAGAAATCGCGAGCTTCGTCCTTGTCGCTGAACAAAAACTCTCGTTGCGTAACGTCCTTCACCAGGCCTAGCATCGTCTGTTGCCGATCCATCGGGGTCGCCACATCGACAGGGTCGAAGGCATCTTGTTGAAGATAGACGGTGTCGAGGAAATTTGCTTTTTGTAGAGTTACAAAGTCTTGGAGCGAAATGCCTTCTTCACCCGTCACTTGCATCATCTGATAAATTGCGTCGGCTTGGCGAAGTAGTTCGAGCAATCTCTCGGTGCCGGCAGTCCAGTCAGCGTCGAGCGCGCGGTCCAAGTGCTCCTGGAGCTGTTCCCGGTACCTCGACCAAGACAACAGTGGGTCGATCGCAGGATAGAAGCGCTTGTAGGCTCGATCATAGGAAAGGCCCAGAAATGTTTTCACAGTACCAAGGGTGGATTGTGTGACAGGTTCCTCAAAGTTTCCACCGGCGGGAGAGACTGTGCCGATCATTGTGAGACTACCGAGCGACCCGTCTCGCGCGGTGATTACTCCCGCTCGTTCGTAGACACCTTTGATGGCTGAGTCGAGATAGGCCGGGAAGGCTTCTTCGCCGGGGATTTCTTCCAAGCGTCCAGACGTCTCTCGCATCGCCTGCGCCCAACGCGATGTGGAATCGGCCAACAGCAGCACGTCGAGGCCCATTTGTCGGTAGTATTCACCAAGCGTGATACCGGTGTAGATCGAGGCTTCACGCGCTGCAACGGGCATCGAGGATGTATTGCAAATAATGACGGTTCGATCCATCAGCGAACCGCCACCTCGTGGGTCTTGTGCCTGTGAGAACTCGTTGATCGTATCGACGACTTCACCCGCCCGTTCGCCGCACGCGACAACGATCACAACGTCAACAGCGGAATAGCGTGCAATCAAGGTTTGCAACACGGTTTTGCCCGCTCCGAACGGACCCGGAATGCAAGCCGTTCCCCCACGAGCGATGGGGTAGAAAGTGTCAATGGTCCGAATGGTGGTGACCAGCGGTTCGGACGGGTACATTCGCTGGACCAATTTCAGCTGCAAGAGGTCTGCTGGCAATGGAATGCGGACCGGCCACTCTTGGCGCATCGTCAACGGACGCTCACCCTGCGCGTCACGAACGCGGGCAATGGGTTCGTCAATGGTGAAGCTTCCTCCCTGAATCCACGTCAGTTCCGCTTGACCGCTCAAGTTAAAGGGTACCATGATCTTGTGTGCGACGCCGCGTTCCTGAACGGTGCCTAAGTTGTCACCAGCGCGAAGTCGCTCACCGGTGCGGCGCAGCGGCACAAAGGACCATTTGTGTGAACGGTCGAGCGAGTCGGCGTAGTGGCCACGTTGTAGGAAGAATCCGTGCCGATTGGCAAGTGTTTCCAACGGATTCTGCAAGCCGTCAAAAACGCAGCCCAGCAAACCTGGCCCGAGCGATGCGGATAGCAATTGGTGCGTCAACTCGACGGCATCACCAACCTTCACGCCTTCGGTGTCCTCGAACACCTGCAAATCCGCTTCGTTTCCGTAGACTCTGAGTACTTCGGATTTTAAGCGTTTGTCGCCGAGACAAACATAGGCGACTTCGTTCTTGACGATGTGCCCATCGGGCACTTCGATCGAAACGATATTGCCGTTGACGGCCGTTACGCTAGCACCTGTTTTCAACTCCGACGTCATTTGATGCCTCCGCCCGAAGCCATTGTTTGAGCCAACAGATTTTCAAACTTCTGTCGCCCAGCCGATTCATCCAGCCGGGTCCAACGATCGACAATCTCCCAGCGAGCTAGATACAACAGAATCGTCTCGAACGAGAAATAAAATCCGTCTGAAAGTTTCACCCAGCGATCCCACGTCGCATTCAATAGTTGGCGTTCTACCGACAACGGCTTGCTTGCGTCCAACGCCTCACGGACGCCGGAAATCCAGGGATGCTCTCGCTGCAAACGGAAATCGGAATGAATCCAGTGCTCTCGAATATGGTCCACATACTGGCCAACAGCGGTTGGTGGCTCAAGCCCAAGACGCCGTCTACGCAATGCGGACGTAATCGTGCGCACATCCATGCGATAAGTGATGATATCGCGGACAAGCGGATTGGAAACGGAAGACATCAGACGGTCGTATTCCATTTGCACATCTTCGTCTGTGCGTTCCGGCTGCTGTCGATCCCACAACAGAAAGCGTTGAACTTGTTCGACAATGACCTTGTCGTCGTCGCCCAACATCCTCAGTCTCTCTTGCAGACGAATCCCGGAAATCGGCACATGCTCAACATCAAACGAGCGGGGCATATGCGGCAGGCTGGAAATGAACCAGTGGTAATTGGTGGCTGCGGTCACTGGATAATTCCCTCCATGATCGCGCGAAATCGTGGGACTAAGTGCCGTAGCAGCAATTCCGCAATAGCCTCATCGGTCAATTCAATCTCGACATTTTCGTCGAGCAATTGGATACGGATGCCAGCGGACGTGTCTTCTCGGGTTCCGAGTTCCAAGCCGTCACGAAGCATTTCCTTTGTGATCGAGGCGACGAAGTGGCTGAGGTTGCCTTCTTTGACTTCTTCTGGATCGCTGCGCAGTTGCTCCAGTCCGATGGCATCCTTCGGGAGGAGCAGCTTGGCGGATTGATCGCGAGTTGGAGCTGACCTCCCGCCGATTTCCAAGATTAGCTGCTTCAAAAAAACTCCATCATTCAACTCTCGGCTCGCCAGACGTCGAACTCGATCGGAAAACTGGTCCACCATTTCCGACTTGAGGCTGAGGATCGCATCCCGCACCGCCAACTGCACGGCTTCCTCGCCAGCTCGCTTCGATTTTTCGGCGTTTTCGCGTGCCCTTTGTAGCAGCCCATCTGCTTCTCGTTTTGCCTCGTCAAGGTGCCGCTCCGCCTTGAGGCGAGTTTGCTCCATGAGCGCATCAGCCTGAGCCTTGCCTTCTTCGACACCCTGCTCGCGCAAACGACCGATCAGTTCTTCGACTCCGGATGATTCCTTTGGCTTTGTCATGTCGCTATCTCCTTAGCCTGCCGTGCCACCGGGAATGCTTCCGCCGACGATCAGAGCGAAGATGAACGCAAAGACCGCGAATCCCTCCACGATCGCAGCCGGTGCGATCGCGAGTCCAAAGACTTCGGGCTTCGACTTCGTCGTATTGATCGCCGCTGCGCAACAGGAACCCTGAACGATGGCACTGAACAGCAGGGCCAGCCCGACTAGCAGGCCGATGGAGAACAATCCCGGCGCGGAGTCCAAGGAAACAGCGCGGTTGAACTGCATTGTCACAACGATCCCATAAATGGTCTGCGACGAGGGTAAGGCGGAGGAACCAACCAGCCGCCCATAGCCGCTTTCGACATCCAGCAACGCTCCCGAGGCTGCCTGCCCGGCGCGTCCGCAGCCGATGATGCTGCCGATTGCTCCAAAGGCGGTAGGCAAAAAGACTCCGGCCCAACCCAGTAAAAGAATGAAACTCTCCATGTCTATATTGCCTTCTTGTTGAATGGTTCAAATGCGTATCCCTCACCCGGAAGACTCCAGCCGAAGAACTCGATGCAGTTCAGACGCAATCCATGGACGACGCCGCTCATGATTGCCAAGACGAAGTTCAGTCCATGCCCGAAAACAACAGCGACCACCGCCAACAGACTTCCAATGCCGACGCAACAGCTCGCCTTGTATGTAAGATCGTTGAACGTCCCCGCCAGTTGCGCACTGGCCAATCCGAGCGCGAACAGCCGCAGGTAACTCAGCACGTCACCGAAAGCGCGAGTGAAGCCCGTGAGCGAGACAACACCGTCAATCAATCGCTTTGCGTGTTCTTTGAGACTGAACGTCATCCATGGTCGTTCGCTGCTAAACAACAGCACGCAAACAAGTCCCGCCCCGAGGCCCCAGCTTCCAAAGTGAATCAGCAATTGCACAGGTTGCGTTCCGCTATTGCCCAACCCCAATGCGAAGCCTCCGAGCAACCCCGCGACCCAACCCAGTGACGCCAGCATCGTTGACGACCATCGACGAGTCCAAGCCAGAGCAAGATTGGCGATCACTAGATGGGCGACACCAATCGCGATCGAAATCTGCATCATCAAGGTCGCGTTCGTGGCGTCGATGACATGCAGTCTGCCGAGCAACGAGCTGGCGGGCGGTGAAAAGCCAAAGTAGCTGCCAATTACGATGCCATAAGCAACGGACGCAATCGCAGTGGCGACGAACAATGTTCGCATCCGCCGCATGTTTTCCGACCTGCCCAAGCGTCGCCAGAACAGCAGCAGACCGACTGCTAACACCAGCGCGTACCCAGCGTCGGCCATGATCATCGCGAAGAAAACGCTGAACGAGAGAAAAACAATGCCCGACGGGTCATACGCACCGTAGGCGGGCGTGGTGTAGAACGTGACCGCGCTTTCACCGCCTGCGGCAAGCCCACGATTTGACAACAACGTGGGCGGTGAATCATCCGATGTTGGAAGTTCAACGGTCAGTCCTAGCGAGTGGGCTTTCGCGAAGGCTGCAATTTGTTCGCGTTGAGACTGAGGAGCCCAGCCTTGAATGGCGAATAGTGAGGGATCATCGAAGGCTCGCCCGGCAGCTTGCTCGCGTGCGACTCGATCGTCAGCAAGTGTCAATGATCGCGATAGCAGGTGTATCCACCGAGTCAGTCGAACCCGCTCCCAATGCAGTTCCTCCAGCTCGAATTCAACCGCTTCCAGACGATCCTTCAACTGGCCCAGCGGTCGATCATCCAAGTGCGAACGTGGCACCGGCATTTCGCTCGGCTCCTCTTCGCCTAAGACAATAACGTACGCGAAACGTTGATCTTTGCTGACGACGTGCCATGTGGCACTCAACGTTGCCAACGCACCCAACCGATAGTGCGGGATCACGTAGAACCACAGGCGTAGTCCGCCAAGCTCGCCTTCGGGTGGAAGCTCAAAATCACCCCAAGGAACCAGTGACACTATCGCGTGCTTCAACTCATCTCGTTCAGTTTGCAATTGCTCTCGCTGCTGCCGGACGGACAAGACGCGACCGACCACGTCATCCAACTGGAAAGCCGTGTCGTCCTTCATCACACGACGGTGGATAGGGCAAGCTCGCAGGTACTTCAAAGCTTGCGCGGCGTCCGAGGAAGACGGTTGCCGTTGCGGCTGGTCGTTGTGGCTGTCGTTCAAATCAAGCAGATGAAGACAACCCAACGCTTGTAGGCCATCGAGCACGGTGTGTTTCTGGTCAGCGGTGCCATACAGAGTTACTTTGGCGACGGGGACGATTGCCATCTACATCGCCCTCATCATGGGTTTGTCGCGACTCTGTTTCGCCTTGGCGATTTTGGAACGAACGACGGCGGCTCGCTCGGTATCGGCGAGATGAATCTTGATGCGTTGAATGTCATTCTCTGCCTGTGGAATCAGCACTTTCTCGAAAAGGTTGACTCGCTGCGTGATTCGACGCACTGCGTTGCTGAGCCGAGACATACGTTTCCGTTCGATGTCACGGCGAGCGTGAAGAGTCGCCACGTTTTGCAATAACTCAACGACGAAATCGACCCAAAAAGGCTTGGCCAGCATCGAATACTCTTTGACGCAGAACTGTATTTCACCCAACATCGGTAGCCGCACACCAAGAACGTTCTCTTCATCGACGACCATTGCTTCGATACGAACAAGATCGGTTAGATTCTGATCGCTGGCTCCCAACAGCGAAAACAATCCCGCTTGTGAATCGAGTAAGTCGGAAATCTCCCGCTCTGTGCTTTTGAGCTTGTTCTTGGAATGTTGTAGATCGGCGAGCAATTGTTGCCGTTTCAAGTCCAATGACGGCAAGAATCGCTGATACATCGCGAGTTGATCGCGTTGCTGTTTGAGCGACGTCTTGTTCAGGGCAAGGGACATCGCTCACACCTCCGATTTGTGGAAATACTTTTGGACCAACGCTTCCTTCATCAGCAACTCTTCAGCCTCGAAGCATTCGGCCAGCGTCTGCCAACTCAAGTCAAGCGCGTCGTTCAGCGGCATCGCGACGTGAATATCCATGAACCGCTGCGCAAACAGGTTGCCGAACTTCAGCAGCTTTTCATCAAACGCCGACAAGTCGAACGCCATCGCTTGCTTTTTTGCCGCTTCCTTCGCCCCGGCGTAAAAGCGAATCATCGTGTTCATGATTTGCGAATGGTCTTCGCGAGTGACCTTTCCAATGACTTGTTGTTTCAGCCGCGAGAGTGAGCCGAACGGGTCGATGACGCCGTTGTGCAGATATAATTGGCCCTCAGTGATGTAGCCCGTGTTGTCGGGTACCGGATGCGTGACATCGTTACCTGGCATCGTCGTGACGGTCAGGATGGTGACGGAGCCAGCGCCCTTGTAGTCGCAAGCTCGCTCGTAGCGCTGAGCGAGTTGTGTGTAAAGGTCACCCATGTAACCGCGATTCGATGGGACTCGCTCCATCGCGATACCAATCTCCTTCAATGCGTCGGCATAGGCTGTCATGTCGGTCAGCAGCACCAAGACGCGTTTGCCCTCTTCGACAGCAAACCGTTCAGCGACTTTCAACGCCATGTCGGGCACCAATAACCGTTCCACAATCGGGTCCGATGCCTGATTCACAAACATGACGGTGCGACCGAGTATTCCTTCATTCTCGAACGTCGAGTGAAAGAAGTGATAGTCGTCAAAGATCAATCCCAATCCGCCAAACACAACGATGTCCGCATCCGCTTGAATTCCGATCCGAGCCAGCAGTTGGTTGTACGGTTCGCCTGCGACCGAGAAGATCGGAAGCTTCTGGCTCTCAACGAGACAGTTGAAAACATCAATCATGGGAACCATCGTGTGAATCATGTTTTGCGGCACGATTCGCATTTTGGGATTGACCGACGGACCTCCGATTGGAATCGAGGGGTCATTGGACAAGTCAGGCCCGCTATCCAACGGAACTCCCGAACCACGAAAGACGCGGCCCAGAATGTTTGGCGAGTAGGTGACCTGGGTTGGATGGCCCAAGAACCGGACCTTCGCCCTTGTCGAAAGTCCCTTGCCTCCGGAAAACACCTGCAATGAAACCACATCGCGTTCCAACTCGATGACCTGTCCCAACGATCGGCGTTGATCCCAGTTTTCAACGACGGCCAAGTCACCGAAGCCAACCCCCGAAGCGCGCACCTTCAAAATATCGCCGACAATTCCCAGCACTTCAGTATGTCTGACAAGATCAGGAATCATGTCGTGGTAGACTCCAGATAATGCGACGGCTGCTCGTCAAACTTCTCGGCACAACGCAACGAACAAAACACGAACTCAGCAGATTTCCGTTTTCGTCTTGCTGCTGCTTTGCCAGCCGGAACGGTCATACCGCAGACAATATCGCGCTTGCCCTCTACCTCGTTCAGCATTGGCTCATCGTCGTTTCCCCGACAGAAAACAGAAGGGTGGCGGAAGTGCTCCTTTCGATAGACATCGAGCAAATTGTTGACGAGCTGCACAGGATCGTCGTTGTATAGAACCCGTGCACCGGTCTCTTTGTTGCATGTTTCCAAGATCGTTTCGACCATATCGCTGATGCCACCGCTGCCAGTTAGCACTCCGATCAACTTGCCTTCGTCATAGGCAATCGCCAACTCGCCAAGCGTCCCACTGCTGCCACCCACGATCACGATCATGTCACTACTGCGAATATTGACGACCTCTCTTCCCATTAGCCCACTACCGGTGAAAATCAGCACGTCATGCGCCAGCGTTGGCGAACCGTAGTGGTACGCATGTTCATCTAGGCTAAGGGCAGGCGAAATGCCGATCACGGTGCCGCCGCGGCGACAAGCACCTTTCGCAGCAGCAAGCGGCAGTCCGGGACAAGCACCGGTGATCACGATGCATTTAGCGTCGGCGATCGCTTCGCCGAGTTGTCCGGCCCGCTCCAGGTCAGCATCAAGAATTCCATCACCGGCCCCGCCCATCACCCCAATCTTGAGTTTCATTCTTGTGAACGTATCTCCCATCGGCATCGTCCTCCCATGTTAGGCTTGCAAAGTGCTGACGAGCACAGAACTACGACGAATGTTGAGAGTCCCTGCATCCCAAATCACCGTCCTATGTATTGGATGCAATGCATCGGCGATGCCTTCACTGAATAGTCAAGAAAGACACGAAAACGAAGGATGGACCTATTTTTCTTTGATGCGCTGAAACCAGTCGAAAACATGATCGTGCCCTTCCATGCCAACCACGCTATGACGTGCCGGTAGACTTCCAGAGCGAGTCAATCAACAGGAGAGGTAAAGCGGGCGACCGAAAGCAAGAAGGGTGGCACACTGTGCTCGCTTTCGCTTTCCACATCAGATTTCGGCTAAGCATCTTCAGCGAACTTCTCGTCCTTGATGCCAAGCTTCAGTTTCCATTCCATGACGGCACAATAGAGCACCGGTACGACTAGCATTGTCATGATCGCGATCGTCATGCCGCCGAAGCTGGGGATTGCCATGGGGACCATGATGTCGCTGCCGCGACCTGTGGACGTCAACACTGGGATCAACGCCAGTAGTGTCGTTGCAGTCGTCATTAAGCAGGGGCGGCAACGCCGCATGCCAGCCGTCACGGTGGCTTCGCGAGCGTGCTGGGCGTCGGTGATTTTGTCTTTTCGGAAGCTTTCGTCCAGATAAGTTGCAATCACCACCCCGTCATCGGTTGCGATTCCAAACAGTGCGAGGAAGCCAACCCACACTGCCACGCTCAAGTTGATCGTATGAACCTGAAATAACTCTCGCATGTTCGTACCGAGGAAACTGAAATCGAGAAACCAATCGGTTCCATAGAGCCACAACATCAAGAATCCACCCGCCCACGCGATCATGATCCCACTGAAGACTAGCGAAGTTGTGATGACCGATTTGAACTGCATGTACAGAATCAAGAAAATCAAACCTAGGGCCAGGGGAAGGACAATCATCAGCGTCTTCTGCGACCGGATTTGATTTTCGTAGTTGCCCGCGAACGTGTAGCTGACCCCGGCGGGCAACACTAGCTCGCCACTGTCAATCTTCTCCTGCAAAAATGCCTGTGCATCTTCGACCACATCGACCTCTGCGTTGCCAGGCTTCATGTCGAATAGCACGTACCCAACCAGGAATGTGTCCTCACTCTTAATGACCTGCGGCCCGCGAATGTACTTTATCTCCGCAAGTTGCTCGATGGGAATCTGCGGCCCCATCGGAGTTGGAACAAGAATTCGACCGAGTGATTCAGCCTCATCGCGAAGCTCGCGAAAATAGCGAACGCGAACTGGATAGCGTTCACGGCCCTCGACGGTCGTTGTGATTCGCTTTCCGCCGATCGCTACTTCGACGACGTCTTGCACATCGCGAATCTGCAAGCCGTATCGCTTGATGGCATCCCGATCAATGTCGATCTCCAGATAGGGTTTCCCGACGATTCGGTCGGCAATGACTGCCGGGGCCTCCACCGTGGGAACCTGTTTCAAATAGCCCTCGATCTGAAGGGCGACCTTTTCAATCGTTTCCAAATCGGGGCCTTTGATCTTCATCCCCATCGGAGCACGCATGCCGCTTTGCAACATCACGATTCTGGCAGCAATCGGTTGCAGCTTCGGCGCGGACGTGGTCCCGGGAATATCGGCGGCTTCGGTGATCTTTTCCCAAATGTCATTGGGCGATTTGATTTCTTCTCGCCATTGCCGAAAGGGTCTCCCGTGCGGCTCAGGAATCAATTCTCCGTCTTCATCCCGTGCGAAGTCGTCCGCCTCCTCGTCGTAGCGGAACTTCAGTCGGTTTCCGTTTTGATCGGTTTTATACTCTGACTTGTACGTGATAAAGGTTTCGATCATCGAAATGGGAGCTGGATCGAGTGGGCTTTCGGCACGACCGATTTTCCCGACAACCGACTCCACTTCAGGAATTGAGATCAGGAACTTGTTCTGCAACTGCAACACATCCATTGCTTCGCCAATCGACGCGTGCGGCATCGTTGTCGGCATGTACAGGAAGGAACCTTCGTCCAACGGCGGCATGAACTCCTTGCCCAGTCCTGGGAAAGCGGAACTGGCGGCGACCCAAGGTTTTGATTCCCGCACGGTCGATTCGGAAACACCGACAATAGAGGTCGCCTTTGGAATGAACGAGAAGACTTTATCAAATCCCAACCACGAACAGGCACCGATTATCAGGACCGTTAACGGCATCGAGAGGAAAAGCAATTTGTGCCCCAAGCACCAACGAAGGATTGGCTCATAGAGGTAGCGTTGGAACAGGGTAAAGAAGCCAAGCAGTCCACCAATCAGAATCCCAACAAATAGCAGATTGCGGATCAATCCCTTTTCGGGACCAAGAGGCAGCCAATGTTCGGCCAAAATGTAGGTGACGACGATGACAGCCAAGGCGTTGGCGATCATGGGACCGGACTTTTGGAACTTCGACGGAATTCGATCTTCAAGAAGTTTGTATAGCCCGAGACCAGCGATAATCGCTCCGGCCCACCACGAAATGAGAACCGCGATCAAGACACCCGCGCCGATCAATGCGATGTTCATGAAACGTCGCAGAACGCCCGAGTTGACACGCCCACCCATCAGCACATGTGCGGCAGGTGGAATGATCGTCAAGGCAACGATCACAGATGCAGCGAGAGCGAACGTTTTTGTGAACGCCAGGGGGCGGAAGAGCTTTCCTTCAGCTGCAACCATAGTAAACACCGGCAAGAAACTGATGACGGTCGTTGATACCGCCGTCAGCACCGCGCTCGCGACTTCGTTGGCGGCTCGGAAGATGACGTTGGCACGATCCTCATTGGGGTCGGCCTCATCCAGGTGTTTTAATATATTTTCACACAAGATGATCCCCATATCGACCATCGTTCCGATGGCAATTGCGATGCCTGAGAGCGCAACGATATTTGCGTCAACACCAAACGTCTTCATCGCAATGAAGCACATCAAAACCGCGATCGGCAACAACGCACTGATCAGAATGGAGCTGCGAAGGTGCAAGACCATCACGATGATCACAATGATCGTGACCAGGATTTCTTCGGTGAGTGCTGTGTTGAGGGTACCGAGAGTTTCGTAAATGACCCCTGTGCGATCGTAGAAGGGGACGATGCCGATTTGGCTGGTGGTGATCCAGCTTGGCCACTGCTCGCGTGGCATGTTCTTGAGGTGTGCGACCCAAGGATCGTGAACAGGTTCGATACCTTCGATGGCTGGAAGTTCATTCGCGGCGGCGTATGCTTCTACCTGCTCGGCAGTGGTTTGCGAATAGTCGATCACGACTTTGGTTGGCAGACCAACCGAAACCTCCGCGATCTTCTTCTTGACGTTTTTGATTGCCTGCAGCGGGTTGTACCCGTAGCGAACGGTCACCACCGCTCCGACGGCCTCTGATCCCGCCTTGTCCAAGGCCCCACGGCGCAGCGCAGGCCCCAAACGCACACTGCCAATGTCTTTCACTGTGATCGGAACGTTGTCGGAAACTTTGACGACCGCCTTCTCGATATCTTCCACGCCCTCGATGAAGCCAAGCCCACGAACAATATATTCGGCCTTGTTCAGCTCAATCGTGCGCGCCCCAACATCCACATTGGACATCCTCGCGGCCATGTAGACGTCTGTCAGACTGACGCCAGCAGCTCGCATCGCATCCGGATCAACGTCGATCTGATATTCCTGGACGAATCCGCCGATCGAAGCAACTTCGCTGACACCCTCAGCGGCGGTGATCGCGTAGCGCACATACCAGTCCTGGTAAGTGCGCAATTCGTGGGGGTCCCATCCGCCAGTCGGATTGCCATCGGGATCGAGGCCCTCAAGCGTGTACCACATGATTTGGCCGAGAGCCGTCGCGTCTGGCCCGAGTGCCGGTTGCACACCTTCGGGCAGAGTTCCCGCGGGAAGACTGTTTAGCTTTTCCAGCACCCGCGACCGCGACCAATAGAACTCTGCTTCTTCGTTGAAGATGATATAGATCGTCGAGAAGCCAAAAATCGAATAGCTGCGAATCGTTTTGACTTCAGGCAGCCCCAACAACGCAACAGTCAGCGGATACCCGATCTGATCTTCGATATCTTGCGGACTTCGCCCCATCCACTCGGTGAAGACAATTTGCTGATTCTCGCCAATGTCCGGAATCGCATCGACTGGAACGGGGTTTCGTGGCAGGTCGCCGACCTTCCAGTCAAATGGAGCGGTCATCACTCCCCAACCGACGATGGCCAGCACGAGCAAGGCGACGACGAGCTTGTTGTGAATGCAGAACCAGATGATTCCACCAAGGATCGTTTTACGACCTTGTTTGATGTCGTCGGCGATGTCGTCGTTAGCTGGCATTTTTAGTTGGGAGCTTGGAGTGGAGGAGTTGGGAGTTGAAAAGTTGGGAACGGTTAGTGCTGATGAGGTTCCGCTCTACCCCCACCTCCCACCTCCTCCACTACCAACTTTTCTACTCGATCAGCACACTTGAGCATCGACCCGCCATAGTAAGGATTGCGCACGGCGTCACTGGTTTGAAGCCATGTCGCCCCGCGTCCATCGAACGCCATTGGACAGTGCAACTCGAACAATTGATTTGCACTCTGGAAACTGAACGTCCGCTGGATCGTCAGCATTTCGTCAGAAAGCAATGCAAACGCCGAACGCATGGAAGTCAAATCATTGGCTCTCGATAGTCGCCCCGTGATTGAGGACAAGCTCTTCTGCTCCGCCTGCCATCGCTTACCGACTGCGGCGTCAATGCTCCTACTGTCGATCGAGTTCATTGCTCGATGCAACTGATCGACGCCAGTCGTGGCAGCACCCAAGTCATCCGACGCGAGCCCTTCGCCGATCGCCAAGTAGGGCGATAAGAGTCGATCAAGTTGCTGGCGGAACGCCACCGGCACGTCGAGCGTTTCGACTGGCATTTCATGCTTTGGATGAGGAACCCCAAACATCGTCTGGAATCGCTTCGCGTGATCTTTTGTGACCAGGTACACACGGTCGGCATCCCGCAACGACTTGATGCTCTCGCCTTCAACCGAGTCATTTCGTAGCAACATCGCAAACTCTTCCCACTGCGCCGCCATGTCCCCCATCAACGCTATTCCGTTGACCGCCGCAACCTGCTGTCCCAGCGACGCGAACGCCTCGCGAATCTTTTGCGGTTCAGCTTCTTCAATCGCCTTCTCGATTGCTTGCACCGAATCAAGAAGAGCCACCATTTGTGCTTTCACCTGCGGCGGAAGTGACATTGCTGAATGGTCCGTCATTTCAGCGTCCTTCCCCTTCGGCATCGCATCACCACCGTGATTGTGAGCTCCTCCCCCACCTCCGCCATCGGGCGTCATCATCGATGGCTTGGCCGATATTTGCAGTGCGCTGTCGAGTTTGAAGTTGCCGTTAGTCACAACCAATTCGCCTTCTTCGAGCCCCGTTTTGACGAGGTAGTAGTCACCAGCTCGCGGGCCGAGCACAATTTCACGTCCTTCGTAAGTCGGCACTTCGGCATTGGGGATTTGTACGTAAACGATGGCTCTCGTTCCCGTCAGCAACGCGGCGGATACGGGAATCACTAACGGCTTCGCCGCATCGCTTGGTTCCGCTGTGACGTAGCCAAGCGATTCCGCACGAACTAATGGCATTCCGCAAACGTCACAATCGCCCGGCTCATTTTTGACAATCTCGGGGTGCATTGGACTGATCCATTTCCCGGCCAACGAAGCGTCTAAAACACGCCCGCCCGATGCGATCTTCGACCGAACCACTGCACGAACAAACATCTCTGGTTTTAGACGACCATCTTCGTTCGAGACGTTCACACGCACTTTCACGGTCCGCGTGTCTTTGTTCAGAACTGGGTCAATGAACGCCACACGTCCTTTGAAAACCTCACCGGGGTAGGCTTCCGTCGTGAATTCGACTTCTTGGCCGTATCGGAGCCAAGCGAGGTCTGATTCATAGGCATCCATCTGCACCCATAATTGGCTTAGGTCAGCAACGGTATAGATGCGATCGCCTGTGCGAACGCGGTCGCCTTCCTGCCGCAGTTTTTCGATGACAATGCCGCCGACCGGAGAATAGATCGTGATGTGCTCATTGGGCTTGCCACGCTGTTCGATTTCCTGAATCTGTTCTTCGGTGATCCCCAATAAACGCAATTTCTCTCTCGCCGACTCTGCTAGGTCGATCGGCTTGACGAACCGCGAGGACGGGCGACTGGCATTGGATTCAAGTGCCGCGATCAGTTCCTGCTGTGCGGTATAAAGCTCCTCGCTATAGATGTAGACCATGTGGTCGCCCTTCTTGACCTCGACCCCGGTAAAGTCGACGTAGAGACGATCCAGACGACCTGATACCCATGCGGTGATATACGCGAGACGCGTTTCGTCATAGTCAATCTTCCCGACCATGCGGACATCTGCAGTCACATATTTCCTTCCGACGGGCACCGTTTGCACGTTCATTAGCTTCTGAACATTCGCGCTGATCGAAACGGTGCGGATACCTCCGGAGGATTTTTTGACCGGCACCAAATCCATACCACAGATCGGACAATCACCGGGACCATCACGCCTGATCTGCGGGTGCATGCTGCACGTCCATATCGTCGCTTTGTCGGCATCGGTGCTCGACACATCGGTCGCTGGCAACGATTGCGGAGCCCCACTTGGTCCACGCAGCCACCAAGCCGCTGTAAAGCCAATTGCCAGAAACGCAATCGCTTGTAGAAACCAAGCTTGTGTGAAGAGTCGTTTGAAAAAGTCTTTCATACCGTTGTTTCCCAGTTGGAGTTGGGAGTTGGGAGTTGGGAGTTGGGAGCTGGGAGCTGGGAGTGGTGGGGAGTGGGGAGTTGGGAGACAGGACTATCTACGTCACTCCCAACTCCTCACTCCTCCACTAAGTTTTCTTGAACCAATTTACCAATGACGCGACCTCGGTTTGATCTCGCGCTCCCACAGCCGTCACGCTTCGAGTACCCGCTTGCCAAGTTGCCGCGATACTTGAACCTAAATCAACGAGACAGCAATTTTCATCGCCGCACATCGCCATGCTTGTGGGACGAGTACCAAACCAATCTGCTTTCTTGTCCTCATGCTCAAACAGAACGAGCGTTGACCCGTCTGTTCGCTTACAAACCGCTTTCACACATGTGCAGCAAGGCATCTTCAACACGCTGGTCGACGCCAATGTATATCCCTCGGGGAGTCCATCGGCGACCTTCGGACGATAGCCCACCAAGCGAATGGCCTGCTCTAGCGCAACCACCTTACCGTCGTACTTATCCAGCAAGAACTGCTCCGCTTGGTCTGGATTCTCTGGCAGAATCTCCAGGTAGTGATCCATCGTCGCTACGAATTCTGCTGCATGGCCATCGTGCATGTCGGTCATGGAATCCTGACGGCGAAGCCAGACGCTCAATCCGAAAACGATTAGCATCGAGGCTGCAATGGCCAGCCGCTGAAAGGTCGCCCGACTCAGCCGAAACCGCCCAGTCTCCGCAGTAGCGGAAGGCGCCAGGACTTTCGACTTCTCTCGTATCTCACTGGGCCGATCCAACTCGTCGACGATCTTCGCCCAGACATTCTCGGAAACAGCCCCGACCGGAGCTGCCGAGAACGACTTACTCAATCTCCCGTATCCAGCCAACGCTTCGGCGCAGGAAGCACATCCTCTTGCGTGCTTAGCAACGGTCACGAGTGTGTCGCTCGGCAGTTCGCCGTCGTAGTAGGGCGAGAGCAGTTCTCGGATTTCGGTGCAGTTCATTATCACTTGCCTTGGGCTGCGCACATCCAGCGCCAAAAAAATGGGGCGCAGGCCCAACGCGGTGCAAAACGCTCGGGCACGGGTTATCTGACAAATCTTTGATGCGATGTCGTGCCGGTTTCTTCGCGATTTACCTCGATTTTGCGAGAAACGTCTTGATGGCTCAGGCTGTTTTCAAAATTTCAGCAAATCTCGTGAAGAACGCAGTGGTTGCGAGCATCCAAGCAACCGATCGAGAAATCCGAATCATTCATTTCCATGCCTGGAGCCTGACACAATGCCTTTTGTCAAATGGACCCTTCCGACCGCCGCGATGGCGATTCTCTTCTTCGGCTTGGTTGGTTGCAATCCCTCCGACGTAACTGAAACGGACGGTGAAGCGACGGCCCCGGCGGCGGCCGAGATGGATCACAACAATATGGATCACGACGGACACGACATGGATGGTCATGATCACTTAGCCCACAGCGCACCGCAGGGTGCCGAGGAAATCCCTGCGGCCAAGTCCGACATGGACAAGATGATGGATGCACTCGCCAACCTGCCTGAAGAGGATCGCAAATCCGCGATGAAGCAACACTTTTGTCCGGTCAGCGGCGAAATGCTCGGCGTCATGGGAGCCCCGGAGAAGGTCGATGTCAACGGCCAGTCGGTGTGGATTTGCTGCGATGGATGCAAAGACAAATTGCTCGCTGATCCTGAGAAGTACCTTGCCAAGTTGAACAAGTAGGCGACGCAGCAAGCTCCGTGACTCCCCCATAAAACAAGACGCAGCCGTGACCCCTCAAGGGCGGCGTTCTACATCAGGTTACGTCTGAACTTCGCAGACTTGTTTGGTGGGCGCGCCGCCCTTGTTACTATTGGGACGACCTCTTGAAATCATTTCGGCAGTCAATCGAAAAACGTATTGAACAAGGACTTCGTGGCTTAGGGCCTGAGGCAGGAAAAGTCATTCATGAAGGCCAAGGCAAAATTGTTCTGGTCTGCAATACCTTATGCGACGACGACCGAGCGCTCGCTTTGGCGGCCACAAAAACCTAAGGCGAGAGAATATGGAATCGGCAGTTGAAATTGGACCAGGGATCACCCGATGGTTACAACGAGAATCGGGCTGAAGACCAACCAAGAAGACAGGATCTCCCTCAAATTGAGATGCGTTCAACGATGTTGCGAGTCACTTTGTGTTGCCGCCGATCGTACAGTCTCGTTGTTCGAGGATCGGCGTGCCCCGCGAGGTTTTGAACAACTTCGAGCGGGACGCCCTGGCTGAGCAAGTCAGTAATGGTTGCAACTCGGAACGAATGTGGCGAGAGTCTAGCGGGGAGGGACGCTTTACGAAGCCTCCGCTTCACCATCCGAGCCATGTCGCCTGCGGTCATGGCGTTCTGTGTGAGCTTCTTGGTCTTTCGGATTGTCGTACGAAACAAAGGCTTGGACTTGTCAGCGTATTCCATTCCACCTTCCGTGAGGTAGTCGAAGATGAATTTCTGCAAGTCGTGGCGAACCGGAATCTCTTGTGACTTGCCACCTTTCTCGGCGAACCTCAGGCAATACTGGTCGCCAAGGTCGTAAAAGTCGCCGCGTCGAAGCGACGCAACGGCTCCGACGCGAGCCGCAGTGTAAATCATGATGGCGATTATTGCGCGATCCCGTAGCTCGACTACGTGTGTCTTGTTAAGTGACCACATGAGCCTGCGAGCCTGTGGAACGGTAATCTCCGGCGTTTTTCCTTCAACAACCTGAAGCCGTTCACTGCGCACTGAGTGGGCGGGATTCAACACGACGACGTGCCGTGTGACAAGCGTATCGAAGAAGTGACGAATAGCCGACAGGTGCAGTTTCTTGGTTGCCGGTGCATAGTCCCGCTGATCCAGATAGCTACCGACGTCTCGTGGTGAAACTGTGGGAAGCTGTTTGTCCAAAGCATGACAGTGACTCAAGAACTGTCGAATCGCTCTCTCGTAGGCTGCTCGCGTGTGAGGATTGCGAATCTTGCCGTAAATGAATTCCTCCCACGCGAACTGTGCGGCTGAACCGGAATTCTCGATAAGAACGGGGAGAGGGCTATCACATTTCGTGACAGTCGCTGGTGCCAGATTCGCGAACTGCGTTTGTTCGCCGTAGCGAGCATTTGTTTTGTTAACTGCTTGCTTCAATGCCTATCCGAATGCTTGTTTGCCATTCCCAGCAGCCAATTCACACACTTGGCTGATCATCTATTACGCTCCGGTGAGTTTTGACCAGCTTCCACAATAGCGCACAATAACGTCCTTTGTCATGCACTATTTTTTCAACAGGTCGAAGCGTTTTGATCGGCATGCGACACCGATTATTTGCTAGTCCCATCAAGTGTTCGGTTGAATGGACATGAAGTTGCCACGTTGCTGGCCAACTCTTCGAGAACTGGAGCAAAAGCCAGCTTCGTGGACGCCATCATGCAACGCTTACCAGTGCATCTTGAAGTGATTCAATCATCTGGCAGTCGATCGACTCAGGTGCCGACAGCCTGACGAGACCACCTTTGTAAGCGCTGATTGCGACTCTCTTCTCAAGGAACTTTGAACGCACGACGTTCGGTTCGCTGCGAACTATGTTATGGCTTTTTGATTGAAGTAGGACGATGCCGGAATTCATCGAGGTATCGGTTTCCACCGGTTGCCACAGCCGGGTGGGGACTGACTTACGGATCAGTTCTGCATTTGCTGTTCGCTTGCATGCCTGTTTGGCAACAATGGCTTCACCAGAGTCCGTCGCTACGATGGCCGCGTTGCCGGAAAACAGTGGTGTCACGTTAACTGTCTCTGAATACCGATCTACCGCTTGATGTTCGATTTGCTCAGAGAACCGTAGGAGAGGATCATCGATCCCAAACAAAGACGGCGTAGATGCAAGCATATCGCGAAATTGCTCAGCAACGATGGAGCGTCCGCAAATTCCAAGTCCCAGTGGCAGCGATCCTCGCAACCACTTGTGACAACCAGCAATCGTGAAGTCTGCAAACGGCAAAGGGGCCGGGCTTGCGATATGACAAAAACTCTGGGCCGAATCAATCATGGCAAACCGCAAACCGCCATTCGCTTTGAGCTTGGCTAGTAGGGACGAAGTATCCAGCCGAACACCGAGATTGGTAACCGCAGGCAGAAAGACACCGTCGCATCCATTTTCAGTGAACGCCTGAGCAAGTCGTTCGTTGACGTCATCGGCACTAGCCTGATCAGAAAACACTAACGGAGTAATTTGGCTGTTCGTGAGTCGCTGACCACATCGAACTGCTTCATCGCAAACGATGTTCTGCCACGATGGCCAGTTTAAGTCGGTCGTAAGTACGTTTCGACATTTGCGGAACATCAGCCGTGCTGCGAGTCGAACAAGCTGTGCAGAGCGATTCGCCAAAAGCACGAATTCCGGTGAGGAGACACCGAAACGTCTGGCAATCTGCGTTTTGAATGTCCGCAGCCCGTGCCAATGAGCTAGGGACGGAAAAACTAATCGCTTGTCTTCGGACCAATCCACAGTTCCATCGCGAAAGAACTGCTCGCAGTACATGGAGGGGTCTTCGGCAGAGAGCCGACAAAAATCAAGCTGGGCTTGGGATGCTTGTGGGCAGGCCTGACCCAGCCTCGCAGTATCGAGGTAAATCAATGACAAAACGACCACCCATGTTTGTTAGATCGGTGATCTTATTCGCCCAATCGAAATTGATCCAGTAGTTCTTCGTACGGAACTGCGTAAACATTTAGCTTGGTCCAGCAACCCTCTGCGGCACGAACCGCTGAGAAGTCAAAATCAAGCATGAACTCGGCTGTACGCAGGTTGTCGTGATTCATTTGTTGATAGCCAACGGCACTCATGCCGTAGATCCCCAAGTCGCGGACAAGCTCCGCTTCAGACTCGAGGGCAGACTCCCGGACGATCCGAATATAGATGCCTTTCACAGACTGTTCGTGAATCCACTGTCGTAGTGACTCGACTGGCATATCTGAATCTGATGGCCAGTGGTTATCGGCAATGATGACAGTTCGTTCGATTGTCAGTATCGACTTTGAAATCAACTCAAAATTCAACTGCATGCTTTGCATGCCAGCTCCATCCTGCCAGTAAGCTGGGTCGCGAACGAGCGCGACGGAGCGGTAGTTCATCACACTGGGATCTCGGAGCAAACGCTCGTAAACGATCCGCCATGCCTCGGTGTCCTTGAAGATGAGCTTCCCGTCTCCGATATTGGTAATCTGTTGAATCGATTCATCAAGTGATTGCAGAGCACATTTGCGGAAGTTGGGGTCAACACGGCCGGAAATGCGAAGCAATTGTTGAGCGATCTTACGGTAGCGGTCGAACAACTCTGCGTCGTGAGCGAGATAGAGCGGCGTTTCGAGCAAGCCTGGTTCGACGCTGTTTCTGGTCCGAAACAACTGAAAAACAAGAGCAATCAGGGCACTGGTCATCCCGCCAAACAGCGCCGCAAGCAGCCAATCGACTCGTAGGAGAGCGACCACTAAAAACGCGACGCTACCAACAGCAAAAGCACCCGCTACCTGCCGCCATTTGACTCCCGCAATACTCTTTGACTTAGACATAGCCTGACGGTACGACAGATTCGCTTTTCAGGCAAGCAGCGTGATCCGGAGAGAGGCCCACTTGGATAGATGATAGATACCGGTACGATCACAGAGTGCATGACCGGAAGCGAGGCAGCTTTCATAACCCTTGGTGCTTGTCGCTGCACGAGGTCTTTGAAGACACTTCGCGACCGGACGACAAGTTTCAACCCGTTCGTTAGATTTCAGTGGGTGAATCGGCTCACACTGTCAGGAATGTCAGTAGGCCCACTATTCCCCGTCGATCGCACGGGCCATCTCGTCTGCATTTGCATGGCAGGCGGTCAGGTTCGTGCGATGGATTGGGATCGCTCTTGAAAAACCAAGTTGCTCGCATCGCTTCCAACTGAGTTTCAACTCAGATCGAGGCGACTGACTTTCGGTACAATCCGATGAAGAGAAGGAACATTAGTTGCGGTGGCCGGCGGTCTTTTAACGCGTGTTGAACCGGGGCCACCTGTGTCGTCAGTGTTTCTCACTGAGACACATATTCAGCCAGGCGGACAGCATTTGCTGCCTTGAGTCCGTCGATCAGAACGGAGCGTCGTCGCCACCTTCCTCACCACTACTGACCACTGCACTGCCGTTCTCGGCATAGATCCATGTGTGGCAGCGGTCGAGCACTTTGGCGACGATCAACAGGTCATCACGTCCGAAGGAATTGGAATCTTTCCACGTATCACCATCCTTGTAGATGCGACTGACGGTCACGTTGTATCGCGTGCCGTTCGTCGTTTCGTTCTCCCAGATGGCAGCCCGGATGCGGCCCATGCGGATTTCCTGCACGGGTCGGGCAGCGGAGCCATTCGAGGAATTCTTCTTCGTAGCGGTTGCAGTTGCCATAACAGCATTCTCCAAATTGAAAAGAAACAGAAACACAGTTTGCCGACGAACATCGCCAGACAGGTCAGGCTTCGTCGTCGCTTTCACGACAGACGCGGCACTCACCAAGAAAGTTTTCAGAGTCACCAGCCGGGAAGTACTCGATTCGCGCCCAGCCTTCGTCGATTGCTTCAACGTAGGTGTCAGGACCTTCGTTGTTGCACGTCGCACAAGTCAACGTGAACGGTACTTGGCTGGGAATCTGATTCGGACTGTCCAGCACGTCGTTGGCTCGTTTCAGTGCGAACTTGCACATCGTCTGAGCCAACTCGCGATTCCAGTCCGCTCCCAAATTGCGATTTCCCATCGTGTCCGGTGGGAAGCCGCCCTTGCTCAACCACTCCAAGAGAGCTTCCGCCAACTCAGAAACGTCAAGCCAGTTTCGTTCCGCCCATTCTTCGAGCAGGCTGTTCCATGTTGCTTGTGGGTCCATGATCAGGCCGCCAGTGCAAGCAGTTGGCCGATGCGGGAATCGAGTTCCGTTCTGTCACCGGCGTAGTTGACCTTTTGACTCAGCTTCGTCAGTGCATCGACCAACGCAAAGATCGTGAACCCGCCCTGAGTGCGAGCAATCTCCATCGCGTCCTTGATCAGACCGCGAGGAATCTTTTCGGCAGACAGAACTTTCGTCACTTCATCCGCGTCGTCGCCGAGTCGTTCGGTCATTGCCTTCTTCATGACCGTTGCAAATGAATCGCGTCGTTCATCGCGCCGGGCGACGAGTCGTTCAAGGATAGATCGAATCTCATCCAGACCGTCGCGAACATTAGCCGTGTGTTTGCGGCTGAAGTCCACGACTTCCGTTGCATCCCAGACAATGTGATTCTGGCAAACCTTCTGAAACCAGAACGTCTGGATTCCCAACGAACGTTTGCCGACCTCGCTGTTCCAGACGAAGAAACCGGGTGCGAAGGCTTGCCCGTCAATCTCAGCCCAGCCAGTCGGGTCGATCATGAACGCGAATAAATCCTGTTCGCCGCAGTAGAGTCCGGTGCTGGTGTCATCCATCGCAGTTTGCGGCGGAGTGAAATCAGAAGCGAATTCCTTGACGACATCCAGCAAGTCCGCATTCCATAGACGCGTGTAGGCGACGCCGTGAATGCTGCGGATATCGGTGCCGGTCGTCAGAACCTGCAACGGCTTGTCGGCTCGTGGCAGAGTTTCTTTAAACACCTTGCTGGCGGTTCGATGCGAAAGCCGATTGACAGTTTCCTTGCTCACACCAGCCATACGGCACATTTGCGAGAACGACCAGTCATTCAAGTACAGTTCGTCCCCGTCACCGGCACATACAGTCATGTCGTGAGTGAGCGTCAAGTCCTGCGGGCGTTCCCAAATGTCCTCAGATTGCAGTCTCTGCTTCGAGCAGTGTTCGTACATTTCGTCGAACGACTGGTAGGCTTCATCGGGGGTTCGTCGAAACAGTTCGTCATGAGCCTTTTTCAATGTGGCCATTCTGCAACTCCTCTCGTAAGTAAAAAGTAGATCACTCAACCAACACAGCCGAGCGACCGTATGCCTCGAAAAGACAAACGATCGCCCGGCTGGCTGTTTACGAAACGAGTCGCAGTAAACTTGTCAAAAACCTTTAAGACCACCGACCTCTCTCGACGGCGCAAACGGCGTCTGCTGCCGTCAAGGGAGAGGTGGTACACGAACTACCAATGTTGTGAAATCAAGGAACGACTGAAGTCAGTAGTTCCATTCCCTATCACGGTCGTGGGGAATTGTCACGTCTTCGGAAATCCACGGCGGATCGGACGAGTCACAAGGCGCGACACGCCCGAGATCCGTAGCCAGATACTCCAGCCACCGGAGTGCTGAATTCGGGCTGCCGGTGCGTCTGAGGTGCTCAATGAACACAGCGTGCCGAGGTTCGAGAACTGCCCAAAAACATTCAGCATTCTGTCGCGACGCACGTCGTAGTAAGAACGGAAGGGCATGGCTAGTTTCAAGTACCAGTAGCCTGAGTCCGCGTCGGTCAACGATGGCAATCCATGAATCATTCATCTTCCATAGGTACCACGTTTCCGAACTCAGAAGCAAACCTTTCATACGTTGCTTTTGGACTGTCTGCCCGCTTAGTCGAGTCGCAACGCAGCAAGCGACTTCGACCAGCGTCCCCAACCCTCTGTCACAATCACAACCGGAATTATTTTTCCGGAAACGAAATGCCCGGTTTCGTGGCTGCTTTCGTCGGAGCCGATCATCGTTGGGTTCACCCGGCCCCGCCCCCCAACGATGATTGGCGCAGATGAAAGCAGCTATCGCGTCACAGCCCACACGCCTTTGGCCTCACGCTGCTTTCGTTGGAGAGCGTCAGAAGCTGGGTTCATCGCCGACTGCTATTCTCCGGCTGCCACGGCGAGGGTCAGTCCGCAATAGACTGCCGCCCGGTCGACCTGTGACTCCAATGAGTCGATCCATTGGAGAAGTTCCGTGTCCGTTTCCGAATTGCGTTTCCTGCGGCCCTCGGCAACAGCTACCCATGCATCAGCTCGATACAGTGGTTGAGTCTCTGATATCTTACGGGCATGATCCAATGCTTTTTCCCACTGCCCATCCGCTGCAAGAGAAATAGCCAGTTGGCGGCGTGGGCGATTCGCGTCTCCGTACCAACCGAGGGTGCCGCGAACGAGATTCGATTCTGCGAGTGCGAACTCGCCAGCCAGAGCATCTGCGGTTGCCAGTATGAGTTTCATTTCCGAACCGGCTCGGCCTTGCGAGATCAGGCTTTGGGCCGAACGTCGCGCGTTTCTATAGGATTCGGTGTTTCCGCGTTCGGCATGAAGAATCGCAAGCTCAGCGTAGGCTCGTGCTGGCTGTGCTTTCTCGGAAGCGGAGCCTAGTTTTCGATGTGAGTTATCGACAAGCTCAGGCATTGCTGCTTCAAGACCGGGAATATCCTTGGCCCATGCTGCCATCAGAGCACGGGTGTAGCGATAGGAACGATGCTTCTTGAGCGGTACGGCATCCGGCCCTACACTCGTGGCTCCCTGAAGGCGGTTGAGCAATGCTTTTAGGTGAAGAAAGTTCGAGTTGTTGTATGTGGCAGTTGCGTCTAATAGTCCAGCGGCATTCGCCAAGTTGAGACATGAGTCCATCGCTCCGCGTGTATCGCCCAAGTCCGTCTGCATTTCTGCGAGGTGCCGGTGGCACGCGACAATCATTCCGACTGTGTACTTCTCGTCGTCGCGATGGCGGTCATCAGCGTCGATATACCCGCCGTTGTAAGAACGCTTTACAGGTGGACGATTTTCCCAGACTCCGGTCCACGCATCGAAGAGGCGGTCATCCAAGTTAGCGATTGCTTGTCGATACCGTTGTGTCTTTCCCAACAGGTTCCAAGTTCTTGCGATTTGTACCCAGACGAATGCGGCATCAATCGGTTCCTGAATTAGATGAGCAACTCGCTCGGCTGAATTCATCAGTGAGGCGGGATCATCAAAATCAACGGAATTGTGCAGTTCATGTTCAGGGCGATCATCTGCAACAGTTGTCGTGCCGGTGGAACGAGCGATCCCGACAAACGCGGCAGCCCGCTGTGATGCCAGCGGAAGTGAGTGAGTCCACGCCGCAACGGAAAGCAGACTCTCGCCGGAACGAATGCGGTGTTCCGCGTGTCCGGCACATGCCGGTGAAGCGTATCGCTGATCCGCAAATCGCTCGAATAGCTCGGGGAGATTGCGAGCACGAATCTCCTGCGGTGCGTCTTTCATAATGCGAAACAGCAAAGATGCACGAACATAGGGATCGGGGATATTGTTCGCGACGATCACTGCCGCCCGCCATCTTCGTTGCAGCATGTTCGCTTCCGCAAGGCGGACAGCGTAGAGATAGTTGGGATAGTCGTAGACGCGAACCGGAGCCAACGCATTTTCTGTCAAGAGCATCGCTCGAAAGAACTGCGTGCTGTCATTGTTTCTTGCGGCCGCGATGGCAGCATGACCGAAAGCATTCGCATTGTAGACCGGCTTGGGATAATTGAGCTTTTCCAGCTTGGCACAGATCGCGAAGATGGTTTCAGGCTTCGCAGTCCAAGACGCAGCACGGGCTTGCTGCGTTAAGACCAGCTTTTCCGTGACGCCAAATTCAACCGTCATATTGTCCGGCGAAAGTGCCTGCTCAAGCAATTTTGTCGCAAGCGTTCGATGACCAAGTTGGGATGCGAGTCCTGAGAGGTTGGCAAAGTACGTCCCGCGAGTCCATTTTGCAGCGATCTGCTCGCACATTTTCGCCGCGTCTTCTATCAGTTGGCTCGATGATGATTTGTCGAAAGATTCGTGCTGGCAAATCTCGATTGTCGAGTCAATGACACGTTCCGGCAACGTCATGCGAGGCAGAGCCTCGATGGCCTGTCGCACAGCTTCGCGAGCTTCAGCATCGTTGCCAACTAACTGCCACGCTGAAGCGATTGGCAACCAACCTTCGGAAAACCCAGCGTCGGCGGGGGAAGAGGCTGTCAACTCTTCGGCTGCCAGTTCCAGCCACTTTTGTCGTGGCAGGTCTTTCAATGACTGTTCCAGTTCGGTCAACCGAGGATGATTCGGATGTGAATTGCGAAACTCGACACGTGCTACCAAGACAGTGCGAGCATCCTGTCCCCGGATGCTCTCGCGAAACTTTGAGTAATCTAGCTCAGGAATAAGTGCTTCAAGCTGCGTAGTGGCTTTCGTTGCCGCCTCAATGGCGATAGCTGGGTCTTCGGTGCTGTTCGCAGTTTCGACAAGAACCTGCACCGACTTCCAAGGTTCTCCACCATACCTTTCCAGACGGCCATCGTTACCGTCAATCTGTTCAATCTTGCTCTTGAGTCGGGCGATCGCCCTCTCTGCGGCTCTCTGTTGTTCAGCGTCGTGTGGCGGTTCTTCTGGGGCGGGAATGGAACTTGTAATCGCAGGCGGAGTCACTTCGACCGGCGGCGGGGCCATGTCTTCCGGGGGCTCCATTGCGGAATTCTCGTTCGATTGTCGTTCCGGATTAGCAATGTCCGATGCGGTACTGCGATCTGATTCAGAATAAAGGGGGCGATTCTGTTCCGAATCAGCATCGGATTCCGCCAGTTGCTCATTAGGATCGTTGGCGGGTGGTTGAGGTTCATCATCGAACTTGAAGATCGGGGGAATGCCAATCACAAACAGCAGGAAGAAGAGCATCATGATGATGCCGAAGATTCGGAAGCGTTTGCGCTGCCGCTCTCGCTTGTTGTGTTGTTCGACCCAGTCCCAAGAATTCGTCATGATGCAATATTAACAATCGCTAAGGCGATAGTCGTTGCTCCTCGACAAGTGCCTGACCGTGTTCACGAAGGAGTTGTTGGGCACGACTGACAACGCGTCTCACCTCCGGTTTACTTAGGTGTTGAGCCCAGTATTGTGGAAACGAACCGAGTGGCCGCGAATTGTTGAGCACTGGATTTTTGCCGCCGCCGAAAATGTAGAGCCGCTCAAGCCCCTCCATCGTGTCGTCGAGTGCTCCGAGACGTTTAAGACGGGAGAATGAGACTGGTTTCTTTTCGACCGTGCGCTCGGTGTCCCACGCATTGCGGTCGCTTCTTGGCTGCAGGTAGCCCGGAGCGGTAAACGGTTGAAGATATCGTTCCACGTCGGCCATATCACGCTCCAATGCCGCCAAGCGAGCAGCCTTCGCCTGAAAGTCCTTTTGCTCCTGTTGCGTTTGAGCGATCTGGCGACGGAGGGCAGCAGCCCTGTCCTGATTGTCGTTCGCACTCAGGCGGATGTCCCTCGTAGAAGGTTCCTTCTTCGCATGTTCCGCACGAACTCTTTGCTCCGCATTCTCAATGGCCGTCCGACGTGCTTTTTCATCATCAAATCGGATCGATTGCGCAATCGATTCTAGATGGTCATCAATCGCAGACGGCTCCGACGATTGGTTGGACTGCTCGTTGAGCCGCGTGACCTCTTCCCTTAATTGATTCAGCAGGAGCTTGGCGATTACCTGTTCTTGCTCAGAGAGTGTCTCGTTTTCTAAGAGCCTTAAGACGGGTTCAAGGTACTTTCTCCGCTCGCCGGGATCGACATCAGGTAATTGTTGCTCGACCGCTCTAATTTCAGCTTCCCAATCGACACGGTTGGCAGATTCAGAATCGTGATTGTCAGTGACCGTTACGTCAGTATTCTCAGTGCCGCCACCTCTACCCTTCCCGCGTATTGACCATGCGAGCATGCTTGGATTTGCGAGCCACAACACGCCGAATAGAATCGCGAACGTGACAGCAGTAAAAATAGCGGCTGCGTTTTGGTTTTGGGTACGTTCACTTTCTGAACGCGAATGGGGCGAAACGTGCGACATGGATCAATCAAGGTAAAAGGAGGCCATCTTCGACCATCAAGGGACCATACCGTCTCAGAAGTTGCTGAGCCTCATCGACTCGGGCTTTGAGGTTCTTGTCATCGCGTAGCTGCTCAATTGAATTCATGCGTGGAAAGCTACCAAGTGGCCTGTCATTCCTTTGTGTTGCTGACTTGGAGCCACCGACACGAAGCAGAGTAGCACGACCTTCGTTCGTGACATCCAACGCTCCGATTCGCCGCAAAGCAGAGTAAGACATTGGCTGCTTCACACTGCGGAAAACAAGCTTATCGGCCGATTCCGGTTGGACGTAACCGGGAGTTGTGAAGGCAATAAGGTGTGTGCGGATCTTCTCCAGGTCTCGTTCGTAATCGTCCCGTGAAGCCTGTGGCGGCAAGACTGCGTCATTCGTCTCGGAAGTAAACGGTTTTCCGCTTCTGATCTGCTCAAGTTGTGTCTCAAGCTCTTCTACCAACTGAGCGGCTTTACTTTGCTGGCCAATCGCCGACGCACGTTCACCATCCAACGTGTTCTTCAATTCTCTTGCAGCGTCATTCGCGACTGCTTCCGCATGCATCGCGAGCGACGATTCATAGAGTTGAATCGCAGAGTCAAGAGTGTGCTCCGATTGAGGAAGGGAAGCAGCGGATTCCCGCATTTTGTGGAGGCAGCTGAGATGCTGCTCGTAGAAACGCATCGACTGAGCAAGGCGTTTCGTTTCTTCTTTTAATGAAGCATCCAATTGTTTATGGTTGCCTATCGCATTCTGCGCAGCGTTTTCTATTGCGGAAAGAGACGTAGCTGATATGGATGGCGCATTCTTAAGGGATTGTTTGAATGCACGAAAACGAAGAAGCAGCTCCTTGTTCCCGGCGATTCGCTTCCCGACGTAATCACTCTCGGTGCTCTCGCGCAAATTGCCCAACTCCGTCTGCGCGAATCGAACCTCACGTTGAAGCTGCACAGCGGCCGCAAGCTCAATCTGAAACTGCGCACGCTGCACCGCTAACTCGACTTTTGCAATGCTCGCTGAGTTGCTGGGATGTTTCTCCTTCTCGCTGATGCTCTTCCCGATTGTAGGATCTGGATTGGGTTTGGGTTCAGGCTTGTCCGCCGTATGGTTTTGCAGAAATAAGCCAAATCCCAGCACCGAGAGTGCCAAAACGGCGAACGCGACAGGAACGAGGATCGTAGAAAACAGCCACTTTCGCTTCGCCGATCGTCTGCGCGCCGCGACCATCGTGGGAGTGGTTGAACCGCCATCATCATTGGCGGTTGTATCAACCGACACGGGACCCGCCCAACTCTGTGTCAGCTTTCTTCACACTGAACGCTACGACTGCGGCTACGGCCGCGAGCACGGCCAATCCAAACGCCGATAGCGACCAGTGCATGATGCTGAAGAGCAAGGCTTGGAGAGTGAAGATCGTGGCACCAATGAGCGTGCTGTGCAGAAGCACGCGGCCTGCAAAAAGTTGCCCCCGCGAAACCATCGTCTGATGTGCCGCATAACCGGCCAGTGCCATCGCCGCTAAGCCCACGAGGATGGCCAGCGATGTCGTGAACGCAGTCGCCGTCCCTGTGAACAGGATCGCGCCGACTGCTGCCGCCGCGATGGCGAAGGAGAGGCATTGATTGACGCGGGCTTTCTTGGCAATCGCCTGTCTGAATGTTGCATCTTCCACCTCTCGTTTCTTGTTCTCCTCGGCTTTGATCGCCAGTTCACCCCAACCAGCAAGAATGTAGGGGCCGAACAAAACGGCAGGACAACGCCGAACTCGTTCAATCACTCTTTCCTCTGTTCGCGTGTCGGTGTGGAGATCCCACTCGATTCGCTCTTCACGAAATAACTCGCCCTCCAAAACACGAACCGAACCAGCCAGCCAGTTCGGGCAGGCATCGATCAGTCGACTGTACTTTTCTGGGAGCGGATTGACCGTCGCCTCCGGTCGATTCAAAACCGGGTTGCGCACATGATGGACACACTGAGCGTGTCTGTGCTGGATGTCATAGTCGGAAACCTGAAAGGTCTCTTCCAGAAAAACAGTGTGGCCCGGAATCTGAAAGTCGGGATCACGTCTGGTGCGTTTTTCGTTCCTGTTCTTCGGCGGCGCGGCGATCGCGACTCGACGAAAGAATGTAAAACGACATGTTGATGTCGTCTCCTGAATCTGACCGATCACATTCTTCTGCTGAAGGGTATCGAAGAGTGCAAACACATGATTGGCGAATTTCAGGCATTCTTGTTCAAGACGATGCTGTGCCTGAGTCCATGCCTCGGCGGGTGACAGGTCAGCGAATTTGAAATCCACGAACGAACGGCTCGGTAGTGGATACCGGATCTGCTCCAGCATCTGTCGCTCCATGTCCGCACACAATTCGTCTTGGAGTGCTTCGCTCAAGACTTCTCCGCGAAGTTCTGTCGCGGCCTTGGCAATGGCAGGAATGAAGTCGCGTAGCTCCCCATACCATGATTGCACCTGAGAAGTGCTGGAGGTGGCAATTCGGAGCGTGTGTTCGATGTCTCGCTCGCCCGACTGGTCGGCAGCTCGGGATATTGGCAATCGTTTCCAAAGCTCCGATGCCAGTTCGTTTGCCAGACGGTTTTTAGACGGTTCCTCGGGCGAGGTGAGCAGATCATCAAAATGGGAGCGGACACGGTTGCGGTTCGCGACTGCTGAGGCAACCCGATTGACCGACGTTGAAGCCTGTTTGTCAGCGATCTGGACCATGAGAGTGCCTCCACGTGCGAAAACGTAAGAAAAGGTGCGACCCAGCATGATACCGTTTCGTGATTCAAAGTACCACTTGGGAGTATTTTGGGAGGGAGTGACGGCGTCGTAAACCCTTGTTTTTGTGGGGAAAAAGCGGGAAAGGAACGTTGATGTTGACTTCAACTCAACAAGCAGGTATGTTTAAGTCGACATCGAGAAGAAGTCAGCCAACGGGAGGTGATTCACATGGAATTCGGACAGCGTCTGCGAGAACTTCGGAAGGGGCATGGAATGACCCTGCGTGGATTGGCGGAGGCTGTCGGAGTTGATTTCACCTACCTGTCGAAGATTGAGAACGGCAAAGCAGGTTACATGCCAGGAGCCGATACGATTCGCTCGCTGGCGTCGGAACTCGATGCTGATCCGCTGGAGCTGCTGCAATTGGCGGACAAGGTGCCGCCCGAAATGGAAGGAATTGCCTCAGACACTCATGCTCGGCGTTTCCTCAAACGGGCGCGTGAAGTGGCTTCACCGGATGATTGGGAGGCATTGCTCGATATGTTGGATGAACGACAGAAGGACCGCGAACGGAGGAAGAAGGAGTGAGCGACACGATCAAGTGGTCATTTTCATCAGACCGCTGCTTTCGGCGATGTCAGCGGCAGTATTTCTTGATGCAGATAGCTGCCTACCACAGTGCCAAAGATCCGATTCGACGTGAAGCTTTTCTGTGCAAACAAGTGAAGACGCTTGAACTGTGGCGTGGATCTTTGGTTCACACGGGAATCGAAAAATATGTCGCGCCTGCATGGCAGCAGCGTCTGGCGGTCGATTGGGATTCAGCGATTGAACAGACTCAGCAACTCGCCCGGCAGCAACTCGCCTTCTCGGCTGCGCATCGTTATCGAGAAGAAGGGATGACGAAGACGAAAGCAGGTGATGAATACTGTGCGCTGGTGGGTCACGAGTCCGAAGCAGGTGTCAGCGAGGAGGAATTTGGGACGGTCTTGACGACCATCGAAACCTGCCTGCGGAACCTGTCGTCAATGACGGAACTGCTGAATGAGATAGGACAAGCTGATCAAATTTGGTGCGAGCTTCCTCTCTACCTTCAGTACGATGCTGGCCGTTTGGAAGTCCACTTGGACCTGATGTTTTTTTGCAGCTTCGGCCAGCCGACCATTATCGACTGGAAGGTATCGGAGTCGATGGGCGGTAGTGATGCTGATCTGCAAACAGGTCTTTACGCTTGGGCGATGTGCCAGCATCCGAAATGGCGAGTCGAAGAGGCATCAGATTGTGAATTGGTTGAAGTTCAGCTTCTGTCGAATGATGTGATTCGTCATCGCACCGACGAGAAGACGTTTGATCGTATTGAGAATCGAATCTATCGGAGTCTGGACTCGATTCAGTCTTTGCGGCAGGGACGCAAGTTCAACATCGCGGATATCGAGGACTATGAGTTTGCCGCGAATGCCAACAACTGTGCGTTTTGTTCTCAGCAGGTGCTCTGCCAGCAGATAGCCCAGCAGCAGCGGGAAGGCGAGTTGCCGGCCGCTCCCGTGAAGGAACGAAAGAAGAAAGCCAAGGAGAAGAGTCATGAGTCATGTCTTGAATTGTTTTGACATATTGAATGCGGACAAGCTGTCTGCGTCGTATCGCCTTGTCGACGTTGACGGTCCGTTCGACGCGAACCTTGGTGACGGGGAGCTTGCGGAATCTAACCTACAGCAACTCGTCAAGAAAATTGCCTTCGCTGAGCACATACCGGTTGCAATCGTCAGTGGTGGCGAACATCCGGTGCTGGCGATTCCGTCGGAGTATTCGCTGAGAACCAGCGAATTCAATCTGTCGCCGGAAGTGGCAACGCTAGCCCCGCAAGTCGATGAGCAGACGCTCGACTTTTCAAACCTGTGTGGGGAATCGGAGAGAATCGGACTCGCGTTTTTGGGATGGCACCTTCGAGGTCATTTGCGGCGCGACCGACGGCTCTGGAATTCTAATCCATGGATCAACTTCTTTCGTCGACCGATGAACTATCGTCATGACAATCGCGACGTGGACATCTTCCGTGGCTTTGGCCTGCGTTTACGCATTGTCGATGGTCGGCCCTGCATTTGGCTCAAACTCACGCACAAGTATGTGGAATCCGATTGGCTGCCTGATGCCTACGACACACATGCGATGCAACAGAAGCTACGAATGAAGCACGCTCTATATCACTACGGGCACAAATGGTTTCCCATCCAGCTACTTGGCCCGAGCGGGAAGTCAATCTCCGAACAACGGTTCGTTCCCGAAGGAGAAACGGAGCCAATCAGTGTCTACGACTGGACGGTGCGTGCCGTGGGTGGCCCCAAAGCACCGGCTTGGATCGACTCACTCGATCCAGATTCTCCGGCAATCAAGTATCAGTACCCGGGCAATCAGAAGAAAAGGTTTGGCGCTGCCGCTCTTTGCAAGCTGATGAAGGCAACCAATGATCCCCGCGTTTCGCGGTTGCATCGCAAGTCAATCGTTGGCCCCGACATTCTGCTTCCCGAGTGTTCAAAGATCATCAAAGAGCACTTGAGCAAAGTTGATTTCAACGGAATTCGGTTGAATGTTTCAACGAAGCCACAACGTTGCCGTCGGAAGGTCTTTCCAGTTCCGCCGCAGGAGTTTGGGCAGGGGCAGACGATCCACGTCGGGCGTGACGCTTCTTCAGGTGAGAACCACTTTCGCGATCTGGGGCGTCAGCGGCTTGCAACGTTGCTTGACCCGGAAGCAGGCGTTGCTGTCAGCAATCCTCTGGACGCTCAGTATTTCATCGTGCCTTCGTCGTTGGCCCGCGAAGCAACAGAAGATTTGCAGTCGCGGTTCGAGAAGACGATGCGAAAATTGCTTCAGCGAGGTTTTCGGTTTGACCGAGTGGTCTATCGAGACCCCAAGTCCGGCAAATTGAAGGAACAAGTGGATGCAATCGTCACTGCAATAGACAAGGCCAAAGTGAAGAGTGGCCGAGGCGTTCTTGTGTTGCCCGCAACGGCGGAGCCTGACCTCCACAATTTCCTCAAGAAGAAGCTGCGTGATCGGATTCAGTTCCAGTGTTTGGATGCGAACAAAGTCGATAACTTTTACAGTTGGAAAGTCTCTGACAAAGGCAAGCAGTATCGGGTCAGAGACGGCATGAATGGTCGTTACCAAAGCTATCTTCGGTATGCGGCCATGGGCGTGCTGATGGTCAATCGACAGTGGCCGTGGGTGCTCGCTGAAGACACTCATTACGACATGTACATCGGTTTGGATGTACTTCATTCGACTGCGGCGTTCACGTTTTTTTCCGATGGTGGGCGTCAGTGCTTCATGCAATCCGTCGACTCCACGCAACGAGAAAAGCTACTCAGAAATCAAGTCCGTTCGGTTATCTACAAGCAACTGCTGAGTTTGCTTCAATCAGGTTCGTCCACACCGCGTTCTATCGTCCTGCGACGCGATGGGCGTTCATTCGGCACCGAGCGAAGGGGGTTTCGCGAGGCGATCCAGCGGCTTATCAAAGAAGGTCACCTCGGTGACGATACAACGTTTGGTGTTGTCGAAGTTCACAAATCGTCTGCTGAAGGGTATCGACTCGTCGATGAGACGCGAGACGGCAAATACCGCAATCCGACTGCTGGTGCTTGGACCGAAATAGATGACCGGGAAGGGATCATTTGCACAACTGGATTCCCGTTTAAGTTTCCGGGGACGGCGAAGCCCCTGTGCGTTCGTGTTGTGGAAGGGCCGCTTGAATTGCCAGACGTGTTGGAAGACACATTCGGTATGTCTCAATTGTGCTGGTCTGCACCCGACCGCTGCATGAGGCTGAGCATTGACCTGAAACTTTGCGACGATCACCTTCGTTCAATCGCATCGTTTGCGGATGAAGACGAGGGGCAGTTTGGAGACAGTGAGGAAGAGTGGGGAGAACAGAAACAGGCCGTCGGTTGGAGCGCATGAGCCAAAATAACGGGAGAACAATATCATGAGCGATATGTCCAGCCTGTCGCATGAGTACGCGTCAACGACAGATTTTTCACATCACGTCAATCAAGCAGTGTTGGTCTTGAAGAAGCAGCACATCGGCGGCGGGAAGAGTGTTGATGCGAAAGACCTTGCTGATGCTTCCGTGCTGATTCACGGAATGGTCCGTCGCCTGCTGCAAAGATTGGGAGCGGCAGTCGAACCAAGTCAGTCGCAGGATATGGTCGCCATTCCCGAGGATGTCCTTGCTCGCTTGGAAGAGAAGCAACGCGGGAACATGGAGTATTTCTTGGATGACCTCACGAAGCTGGAGGAGTCATTGTCCAAACGCAGCGAGCTGAGGTCTTCTGACATCGAGCTTCTGGACACGGTTTGCGAGGTTGCGGACGCCTCCGCTTCGGCGACATTTCGCAAACTTTGGAGGCGCTAGTGGCTACGTTGTTGAATGAACTTCTGCACGATGCAACTCAGCGTGCGGACGACATTGTCAATTCACTGGAAGCGATCACGACGAGCGGTGCGGAAGTCGAAGCGTATCGTGACAAGATGAAACGTTTGGCGACGCAGGCCCGAGACTTCATTGCACGACTGCTCCGCGATCCCGACATCGACGATCCGAATTACGCAGGAAACTACTTCCGAGACTACTGCCACATCACTCGGCTGTTGAGAGAGATTGAGTATTTTTCTCTGCTCGTTTTGAAGCGATTCAATGAGTCTGATCAGCGGGCGACTGATTTGGTATCAGCTATTTGCCGGGAGTCCGGCTATCCGTATCCGGCACCGCTTTGTTCAGCGATAAGCTCTCAATACTTCTGGACGATTCCGGATATGGATTTGGTATTCATGCCTTGTTTGGAACCAGACCACGTCCTGAGTCTTCCAGATATTTACCACGAACTTGGCCACTTTCTGCTGTTTCGCGATGAGAAGCGGCTTGTCCAGCCTGCACAACTCATCGTTGACCGACACTACGAGAAAATGGTCGAAAATGGAAAGAGGCTGAATTGGGCGGACGCATCGCTGGAGTTGGTGGAGCAGTACCATCACAGTTGGAGAGGGGCTTGGCTTCTGGAATTCGCGTCGGACCTGATTGCCACCTATCTGATCGGTCCGTCATTTGGCTGGTGCAACATACGAGTGGCAACGAACCTCGGCGGCGAGTTGTTTTTGGGAACGGATTCACACCCGGCAGATGATGCACGGGCAACTGCAATCGGCATGATGTTGACCGAAATCGGGTTCGACGAGACAAGACAGAGCATTCAGAAGCGATGGAGTGAATTGGTCAGTCTTGCGATGGAAACACCGCCGTCGCGTTACGACCTGGCGTACCCCAATGAATTGCTCCGAGAACTGACTCAGTTTTTCCGGCAGGAGTGCGAGAACATCGGGCTGTCTCGATTCGAGACTGGTGCGGATGGCAGGCCAGTTGCCAACATGGTTCACGATTGTTGGACGCAATTCAGAACCGATCCTGAGAGCTATGTGAAGTTTGAGCGTAGCCAGTTGGAAGAGGTTGTCAGCACAATCCGCGCGTAGACAAAGCGGCCTTACCCCCACCCAAGTCAGGGTCCGGAAGTGGACGAGGCTTCCGAACCTCCGTTTACTCAGTCGATGACGTAAGTGCTTTACACATCATGGATAACGCCTTCGGTTCTACGAGAGAATTGGAGCGAAAAAGTTCTATAGCGGTCTTGTCGCCCCGACTGTCGAAACATCAAACGCCTATCGTCGTAATCGGCGATGGGCTTTTTTTTTGGCAGCGTGGGAATGGTGATTGCAGGATTGACAGCGGCATCAACACGCACTGCAGAGAGGCTCCGCATTCGATGACAAAATTGCACGATAAGATTGCTCAGGCGAAAAAACGGCGTGCGCGGCGTGAACGTGAGGGCAAAGTCGTCTCGGCTCCGCAGGTCAAGCTCAGAGCGACCACTGGTGAGCAGAATCGGATGACCCAGCAGCACCCCCGAATCCTGCTTAAGATCGAGCAGACGCTCGTTGCGGTGGGGACCGAAGTCGGTGCCGATGACGCCGACGTCGATACCGCCATCCGCGCGATCTTGGAGCGGAAACCGACGGTCCGCGGCGCCGCACAGCAGCTGGCCGAATCGCTTAACCCCAGCCAACTGCAGTTCTCATGTGACGAAGAAACCTGGCACGCTGGGTTGCGGGTGATCTACCGATCGGTCACCACCCGCAGCAAATGCCGCCGCGGCGACACCGACTACCTGGACTACGCCACCCGTTTCGTCGCCAACGCCGCGAAGGGATAATTGGTGCCACCCGGATGAATGGTGCCATCGGCTGTCTTAGTTTCTGTCAATGGCGAGTGATGGCTCGTCGGGAATTTTTTTTGGTTTTGCATCTTTGGCTCTGGTTGGTGAGATTCAGCTCAGGGTGGTATTGAGGGGGGGTGACGCTCGTTCGGGACTCAACGAAATGGGCCGCCCCATTCCGCATCGCCGTCACATCGGCCTCATCTGCTTGCGCAGGCCAATGTGACGGCGACGCGAAAGGGGCTCACCAAACGTCTTGTTGTATGAAGGGGATGAGTGACTTCCGATGCGACACGTATGCATGTGGGACTTTGCCATGTCGGACCGATGCCAGTGTTGCCCCAGAGGCCTACCCCGCAGGCGCGAGAGTGGATTCACGCCAAGGCGTTCCTTCGCGCACCATGACATTCAGCGTTACCAAGAGCTTTCGCATCACCGCCACGATCGCCACCTTCGGCGGCTTGCCTTTGGCCAGCAGGCGTTGGTAGAACGCTTTCATGATCGAATTGTGTCGCGTGGCAACCAAAGCGGCCATGTAAAGCACTTTGCGGACCAGGGAGCGACCGGCAAACGTGCTGCGTTTGCCTTCCTTTTGGCCGCTATCACGGACGATCGGCGCGACGCCAACGAGCTTGGCAATTTGGCCGCGGTTGAGCGAGCCTAGTTCGGGGAGCTCGGCCAGAAACATCGCGACCGTTGCGGTGCCGACACCGGGGCACGAAGCGAGTAGCGCTGCTCGCTCAGACAGGGGTTGGCTGGCATCGATCAGCGCGGCAATTTTCTTCTCAATCCCCGCGATTTGCCGTTTATAGAAGTCCAACGCTTCCTGGATGACTTCACGCACTTCCTCGTCGCGGGCTTGGGCAAGGCGGTTCCGTTCGGCCGACTGTTGCGAGAGAATTTGATCACGTCGATGCACCAGCGCCTTGAGCTTGCGTTGTTCGGGAGAAGGTTTCTCACGCAACTTTGGCGTGACGACCTCACCAAACCGGGCGATCATTCTGGCGTCGATCGGATCGTTCTTTTCGATCAGTCCGATCCCTTTGGCGAACGATCGCACCTGCGCGGGGTTGCACACGCAACAATCCGTGTCGGCTTCGTGCAAAGCGTCCACCAGATTGCTTTCGTAGCCTCCGGTGGCTTCCATCACCACGATTGTCTTGGCACGCTTGCGGCGGAGAAGTTTGATCCACGCGTTGATTGCTTCCGGTGTGTTATCGATCGTTTGATGTACTTTTGCCACCGAATCGAAGAGATCAAGTTTGCGGCTTGCGACGTCAACCCCAATGAATCTTTTGTAAACTGTCGTCATCGTTTGGTCCCTGGATAGTAGTGCGAGCTCACACTTGTCGGTGGCTCCCTCGGCTGTTCGGGCTGAGAACGAAACGGACCGGCGATCTAGATGGCACACGACATCGGGTGTCTACCCACAACGATCTACCGAGTCCGCGTGCCTGCCGGCAGCTAACCGGCAGGCACTTTTCGAATCATGGCTCACGCGTAAGCCCAGCTTGAAAACGAATTCAATCGTGGACAGCGAGGTCGAGCCGCCGTTTCCAAGACACTACCCACCACGTGTGATCCGTGCGTCCCGCCAGCTGAGTTGCTAGCGGGAGCGTTGGTCTTCGTTGCGTCCCGGTTTGGTGGGTGGCATCAAATCATGTTTCCTTTCTGACACCGTTAAGCAATCGTTGGAATGAGTCCTCCGTCGACTCGTATGGGTGCTCCGTTGATCGCCGATGCGAGTGGGCTGGCAACAAACGCAACCATGTTGGCAATCTCTTCCGGTTCTATCAATCTTTGAATCAACGAGGTCGGCCGATTGTCTGCCATGAATCGTTTCTCAGCTGAATCGTAGGGCTCGTCGGGGAAAAGGTTGCTGACGAATTCCTTCACACCTGGCGTTAACGTCGATCCAGGCATGACGGTGTTCACCGTAACGGAGCTTCCCTTGGTCAATTGAGCCAGACTGCGCGAGACGGCAAGTTGTGCTGTCTTCGTCATCGCGTAGTGAGGCATTTCCGGAGCCGGCACGACGCCGGATTCGCTGCTGATAAAGATAATGCGTCCGGTGTTTCGCTCCAGCATTTCCTTCAGATAGTGCCGTGCAAGACGCACACCGCTCATCACGTTGATGTCAAAGATGTGCTGCCACGCTTCGTCCGTCAGGTCGAAAAAATCAACCGCTTCGAAAATGCCCAGATTATTGACCAGGATATCGATCTGCGGATGTTCGGCGATCGTTCGTGCGACGCCTTCGGCCGTCCCATTGTCGGAAACCAGCCCGATCAGGTCGGCCTTCGGTTGGTTCTCGCGAATTTTTCCAATCGCCTTGTCGACGCTCGCTTCGCTGCGACCATTGACGATTGTTGTTGCCCCTTCGGCAGCCAGGCGAGTCGCGATCGCCAGACCGATTCCGCCTGTTGATGCGGTGACCAGTGCTGTTTTATGGTTGAGTTCAAGATTCATCGAATTCTTATCCTATTGGTGTTGTAGAAAAGTGTGTTGTGTTTGTTGTCCAGGTCCAATCAGCGACTTGCGACTGGATTGATTCCCTGGCGTTCACGGATGGGTGTCGAAGCGAATACTTCAACAGACGGGGCTGACTGGTAGCCCTTCAACGTCATGAGTTTAGGGAAGTGCCCGGGAAGCTTCTTGAACGATTTTGCGCGCCGTCAAACGAATGGACCGCAAGGATTGGCGCGGGCTCAGGACCTGAGGATCGTCCCCAGCGCCCGTCCACTTTGGCATCAAAACGGTGGATTTCTTAGCGGAAGGGCGCGAGCCATCCGATTTTTCGCGATCGATTGCGCCTGACACCGGACGGCTTTGGGGTTGCGACGGCGCGTCAGGAGTTGCTCGATGGATTCACCGCCTTGGAATACGCTCCCGGCGCGACCCCGATGAATCGTTTGAAATGCCGCGTGAAGTGCGACTGGTCCGCGAAACCGGCATCGTAGGCGACATTAGCTAGCGTCTCACCAGCCATCAACATCTGCTGCGCACGACGCACTCGGATTTGAGAGAGATAGGCCTGGATGGGAATGCCGACCTCTTTGGAGAAGACGCGGCTTAGATACGGGGCGGAGGTCCCAGCCAATTGGGCGAGTTCGTGAAGCGAGACATTCTCGCGGAATTTCGCTTCCAAGCTCTCCTTGACTCTGCGAATGTTCGCACGTCCCCGCTTTTTCGGAATGTCCGGCATTGACGCGTGCCGCACTAAAAGCTCACAGATGGCTTCATAAAAGGCTGATTCCTGATCCAACTGCGGATCTCCGTCGTCCATCGCCCGGTGAGCCTGCAAAACGAGCTCCACAAGTTGCGTGTCGTCGATGACCGGGGGCAGCAGCAATGGTTCGATATCACCGTTGCGGTCAAACGTCTTGACGATACTGGCGATGACGTTTGGGGCAGCATAGAGATAACGCCACGCTCCGGTAGCCGTGCACGAATGCACTTCGTTGGGGTGAATGACAAGCAGCTTCCCCGGTCCGGTGAAGTATCGCTGGCCACGATAAAAAAACGTTCCCGTTCCGCCTTCGGAAACGCCCAGTTTGTATTCAGGGTGTGAGTGATTCGGCCAAGTGTGTTCGACCGACTCCCATTGATGCACCGTAATCCCGTCATCGGAAGAACCGCGAACTTTGAAATGCTTCACTCTTAATCCGGAAGCCATATTGTCCTCGGTGGCGATTCAAACAACGTGAAAGGCAACAGAGAGTTTACGTCGCGGGATAAGTGCGAGCAAGCAGGACGAAGAGTGGCCTGTCGGGGGCTTCCTGTTCTACACGGAAAACGCCACTAAGCCGCTAACACCCGACATCGAGAGATAACACCATCGCGACATTCGAATAGCATCGCGATGAATGGTGCCACCCACCACGTGTGATCTGTGCGTCCCTCCTGCTGAGTTGCTAGTGGGAGCGTTCGTCTTCGTTGCCGTCCTGGTTTGGTGGGTGGGACCAAATCATGTCATCATTCTTTTCTGGGCAATGAACCGTGGAAACAAAGGGCTTTTGAGCTTGGGCCAATGCTGACGCTATTTGGCAGGCGCACGATCACAGGCCGGCAAATGGGATCATTTGTCCCTTTTGACGCTCACTTCGTCGGCAAGCATTGCTGACAGGTCGAAGGACAGTTCTGTGTAGGAGTTGTCGTGAGCTACCACGACTTTCAACCTTTCGCCTTCGACACTGAGGCGGTCGATCCAAATGGCGTGCGGGCCGTGGGCGTAGAACCGCTCTGTGGCCGTACCTCGATTGAATGAGCTAAGACCCGCTTCGGGAAGAGGGAGACTTCCTTTGAACGGGACAGAAAGTGTCAGGTCGCCGTCCAAGCCGGTTCGCAAATCGACCGCGTTGATTTGCAATTGGTAAACCTCGTCTTCCTTCTTGCGGACGTACGCTCTGCTCGGGCGAAAAAGCCTCGCCTTTGAAAAGCCGGCAACGTCGGTACGCGGATCGGCATAGAGCCACGCAGAGGGGCTGTGCATCAGGTATTCTCGATACCAGTCAACTTGGAGCACTAGGTCGTCGGCCGCTCTCCCTGGACCCATTATCCCACCGAATACCGGTTCGTATGTCCGCAACCGGACCATGCAGCCCTTCTCGCACGACAGCACGACGCCGCCGGGGACTTTTCGATAGGGCTGACTAATCACGGCGCGCGGCAGTCGGGTCATGCCAGTTATCTCTGCTCCGTCACCGCTGGGTTCGATCTCGTAGATAAGTGCGTGCTCCGGTTGCTCCATACAGCCCGGTTCGGGCTTGAGCGAACGTGCTGCCGCCATGTAAATCCTAGGGCTTCCAAAGCGGTCAGCGTGAGACGCGACGAAAGGCCCGCCAGTGATCCGACCTTGGTATCGGGCGTAAAAAGCCTTGCGAGCGGCGGTCAGCTTGCGGCGTCCTTGCACCTTCGATTGGATTCTCATGCGGAGTTCCTTCCTGTCGACCTTCTCGTTGCCGGGCAGCACCGAACTCTTTGCCGATTGGACGGTCATAGAGTCCAGCCCGAATCGCTCAATGTAGTGCTCGAAGACGCTGGGACCGAAGAAGCCCCGCTCGTACTCCCAAATCGCCGGAATTCGCCAGCGTACTTTTCCGTCAGCAGCAGTCACGCAAATGAGCGGATCGCATTCGCTGGGGAGTACAAGGATCAGGTCATTGTCGTGGGGAGAAGAGACATATGTGAGTCGATCTATCGAATCGCCGTAGGACGACATCGCAAAACCGACACTGCGATTTGCCGGATTGCCGTTGCGGATGATGGCGTCCCACTTTGCTTCGGTTTCTCTGGCCGAAAAGCAACTAACGTGGTAGCCGATCAATTCACGCTGCGGGAAGTCTGGAAACGATTCGTCACGATACACGTCGCTTTCCGAAGAAAGCACCACGACACCCTTGGGTGTGACGAGCAAATGATCTGCGAGCACCAGAGTTTGTGGCTTTTCGTTCGCGTGCTGGCCCAGAAAAATTCTCTGCTGGTGTGTTGATTTGATCGAGGGTTCTGGCAATTTGAACGGATCAAGCCACTCCATCGAATCGAGATCAAGTCGGTGGAATACGCGATTCGATTTAGGATCGTCTGGATCGAGTTTCGCAACGTCACGGTCAGCGACGATGAAGGCGATCCCTTCGGCAGCGTCCAGCCAGCGGAGGCGATAGTCTGCCGGCACACTCGCCTTACGCTGTTTCGGCTTGTCGGAAACGGCAACTTCGATAACGGTGTTGCCCTCAATTCGATAGCCGTGATTGCCAACAACATGAATTGAATGCCAGTCCTTCTCTACGCCAACGCGCCGATAGAGTCGTTCAGTATCTTTCAAAGTCGCTTCGTCTGGCCGGGGGTGAAATTCGTCAGCGGCAGCAATGGCGCCGAACAGCGAAAAGACAGCCAACGCTGCGAGGGTCATTCGGTCCATAGAGCTTTTCCCCGATTCAAAGAGCGTTAGAACGTGATTATACTCTCGCTTCCGCTGTTGTTCAGCAAACCGGTGGCTTCGACGGTGTTGGTGGTTTGGGTTTGAATGCCCGGATCGGTTGAAGTGTTGACGTTTTGAGCTTCAATGGCGTCAAGGTTTGGTGGGGGGCACCAAATCATGCCCTCTTTTGCATTGAGCTCGGCGTGCGGGTTGCCGCCTCCGGACGGCACCAACGCACAGCCACGCAGTCTTTAGCACAGACGCGGCAGACGAATAGACGCTGCGTTGAACTTAATCGATTTGCTTTCCGCTTCGACGGTTGACGTGCGGCGTCGATGGGTGGGGCAAACGCGTGACTCCAGCCCGGAAGGCTGGCGCCCGCTTCGCGAATCCTCCGGCCGCAGGTCGTCAGCGTTTTGGTTCGATCGACGTTTTGATCTCTCGCGGCCCATTGAGTGATCCACAGGCGCATGACTTTCCCGTCACTCGCGTCGTGTGGTCGAAGGTGTTTTTCTTTTATTGAAAGACGAACCCGATCAAACGCACGACGCTCCGTTCCTTGGGAGTCGAGCGCCCACGGATGTTTGAAGTGTACCAATGAGATCAAGACGCCGTTGCCAGCACAACGCTGATGAACTGCGGCCAGTGGATTTGCAAAGCCGACGGTTTGGATGCGGGGCTGTCCGGTCGACATGCCCTGGTGGATGAAGGGTGCCACCGGCAAGTGTGAGCTCGCACTACTATCCAGGGACCAAACGATGACGACAGTTTACAAAAGATTCATTGGGGTTGACGTCGCAAGCCGCAAACTTGATCTCTTCGATTCGGTGGCAAAAGTACATCAAACGATCGATAACACACCGGAAGCAATCAACGCGTGGATCAAACTTCTCCGCCGCAAGCGTGCCAAGACAATCGTGGTGATGGAAGCCACCGGAGGCTACGAAAGCAATCTGGTGGACGCTTTGCACGAAGCCGACACGGATTGTTGCGTGTGCAACCCCGCGCAGGTGCGATCGTTCGCCAAAGGGATCGGACTGATCGAAAAGAACGATCCGATCGACGCCAGAATGATCGCCCGGTTTGGTGAGGTCGTCACGCCAAAGTTGCGTGAGAAACCTTCTCCCGAAGAACGCAAGCTCAAGGCGCTGGTGCATCGACGTGATCAAATTCTCTCGCAACAGTCGGCCGAACGGAACCGCCTTGCCCAAGCCCGCGACGAGGAAGTGCGTGAAGTCATCCAGGAAGCGTTGGACTTCTATAAACGGCAAATCGTGGGGATTGAGAAGAAAATTGCCGCGCTGATCGATGCCAGCCAACCCCTGTCAGAGCGAGCAGCGCTGCTCGCTTCGTGCCCCGGTGTCGGCACCGCAACGGTCGCGATGTTTCTGGCCGAGCTCCCCGAACTAGGCTCGCTCAACCGCGGCCAAATTGCCAAGCTCGTTGGCGTCGCGCCGATCGTCCGTGATAGCGGCCAAAAGGAAGGCAAACGCAGCACGTTTGCCGGTCGCTCCCTGGTCCGCAAAGTGCTTTACATGGCCGCTTTGGTTGCCACGCGACACAATTCGATCATGAAAGCGTTCTACCAACGCCTGCTGGCCAAAGGCAAGCCGCCGAAGGTGGCGATCGTGGCGGTGATGCGAAAGCTCTTGGTAACGCTGAATGTCATGGTGCGCGAAGGAACGCCTTGGCGTGAATCCACTCTCGCGCCTGCGGGATAGGCCTCTGGGGCAACACTGGCATATGTCCGACATGGCAAAGTCCCACATGCATACGTGTCGCATCGGAAGTCACTCACCCCCTTCATACAACAAGACGTTTGGTGAGCCCGTTTCGTTGAGTCCCGAACGAGCGTCAGCCCCCCTCAATACCACCCTGAGCTGAATCTCACCAACCAGAGCCAAAGATGCAAAACCAAGAAAACTTCCGGGCGAGCCATCACTCGCCATTGACAGAAACTAAGACAGCCGATGGCACCAATTGGGTGAGGGCAGGTTCGGCCAGGCCTGGGATAGAGGGCGAATCGGCGTGATGGGAGACGTCATTCGATCGCGGCCTGCAGGAGCGCGAATAGACGATCGACTTCGGCTCGGGTTTCTTCGTCAAGGGTCCACGCGACAGGTTGAATTTGGTGCGCATTGCGGAACAGCCCTCGTTTTTGCATCAAATACTTTTCGATTGCCAAGAAACCGTCCAGGCCGGCTTGGATCTGCAACGCAACGATCGCCACGATGGGCAGAGACAATGCGTACGTGCGTTTCTCGTCACCTGCTTGAAGTGCGTCCCAAAGCGCGACGATTCCGTCTAGCAAATCGGTACCCGGCATGGTCCCAACAATGCCGCGGCGATGACAATCGACAAGGTTGATCCCGCCGGAACCCTCAAAGATCCTGGCTTGACCATCGGTTGCGTCGCGAAGTTTCGAGAGATTGGGACCGAGCGGGCTGGCTTCGGGTTTGAAAAAGATCCGCTGACTGCCAAATCGATTGAGCAATTCGAGATACACGCCCAAGTCGATTGCAGCACCCACGTATCCCGATGCGTCCTGAACCACCAGCGGAATTGAAACACTGCTGGCAATCGCAGAAAAATACTCGCATGTGGCCGTGGCTCCCAGTGTCGTTGCAACCGGTGGGATTGCCATCACGGCAGAAGCGCCCCAATCCTCCGCATGTCGGGCGAAATCAACCGCTCCGGCCGTGCTCTCGGCTCCGACGCTGATGACGATGTCTCCACGACCACTCACCCTTTCGCACACTTGTTCAACAAGCTCACGCCGTCCGCGGTCGCCGAGCCGGAGGATCTCGCTGACCATCGCAACAACGACTCCATCGGCGCCTGTCTCAAACGCCCAGTCGATTTCGCGCTGAAGCGATTCGTGATCCATCTCGCCTTGTTCGGTCAATGGCGTGTGCAGAACGGGAAGAACTCCGTGCAAGGGCTGGCTAGTCGCTGAGGACGTCATGATTCGCTCCGGTCATTGCGTTGATTCAGGATCCATGGGAAACATCGGACGGCGACGATGCTTGTAGGTCAATCGGCTTAGGTCCGCGCAAGTGGCGCCCCGCGTGTTGACTCGAATGAAGGACGAACACACCTCGCGATAGGCTGCAATCGGTGCATTGACGCCCTTGGCGACAAGAATTCGAAACCGCATCGGATCGACTCCACAGCCCTTGAGCTGCTGTAGGCTGAACGGGACCATCCGCCGGGAAGTGAGCATGAGCGTCAATCCATGATCGGTTTCACAAACTGCCGTTCGCCCCTGATCAAAATCCGTGATGCCACCGTGCCGAGGCTTTGATTCGCAAAACTTGCCGTCACAGAGCGAGATCACTTTGACGGTCACGTCGATCGGATCGCCGTGTTGAGCGTCCGTTTTCCCGCCAACACGGAGCCGAATGATCGATCCGACACCTGCTCGATCACAGCAAGCGACTGACTCCGGATCATACAGACAACCAAATGACGGTCCGATTTTCTGAGCATGAATCGCCCCCAGCAATTCCGTCCCATCCGCCGCTGATCCTCCGCCAACGTTGTCCCCCATGTCCAGCAGACAAATCCTGCGTTCTGTTTGTTCGCATTGACGGATCGCTTCGTCGACCGATGTGAATTCGCTACAAAATTGCGTTCTCAACTGCCAAAGCGACGAAGCCAGTTCGTCCGCCAGCTGACTGGCGAGTCGTCTGCGTCCGTCGGTCACGGCAATCGTGGCAGCCCCCATTTCTTCCACGTCGGCGTAGGGAAAGCCAAGCAAAATACTGTTCGAGAGTACGCCCTCCATTTTCAATTGCTCGTTCGCGGCACGATACAGAGCATCCAGCGGCGGTTCTTCGGTGCATTGCTTTTCAATGCTGATCGCCATCGGTGGAAAGCAAGCCGACATGACTGGCGTTATCTCACCGCGCAGCGTTCGCAGGATCATGTTGGCGGCTTCCAAACCTCGTTCACGTTGGTCCAGATGAGGATTGGTGCGGTAGGCGATCAATGCGGTGCAGCTCTCCACCATCAGCGGCGACAAATTTGCATGCGCGTCCAGCGTTCCGATGATCGGCATCTCTGGGCCGACCAGTTGACGCAACTCACTGAGCCAATGGCCGTCGGCGTCCGGGTAGTTTTCGCTAACCGTTGCGCCGTGGGGAGCCACAAGGATTCCATCGAGCGGTTCGCTTTCGCGGACACAATCGAGCAGTTGGCTGACCAGCGAGTCAAATGCCTCAGCGCGGATCGTTCCCGATGGTAACGCTCGCGCGGCAAACAGCGGAACGGCTTCCGCTTTCCCCGCATTGACACTGGCGTCAATACTCTCGTCGAGACCGGCAAAGAAACCACCAACCTCGTGATGGGCATCCGCAAGGGCCGTGCGAATCGATTCGCCTGTTAATAACAGGTTCTGGTGAAACGATTTTAAGGTGGTTGGTTGAAACGAAAACGTGTTCGATTCGTGCAGTAGCGCGATAATACCAATTCGCATCGGAAATCATTGATCAGGCAGCTCAAAGGTCGTCTCGGGTCGTTGGTTACGTTACCATCGTCCGATTCTTCCCTGCTCGTTGCCCATAAAAAAACGCAAGAATGGCCCCAGCACCCAATGAAATCTCGCTCACGGACGTTCGCCAGCAAATGTATTCTGCCGTCATTTGTGATGCGTTGGACTCGATAGGGTACACCAATCAGTCGCCACGCACGCCACTGCGTCAACTTACATCCGGCGAAATGATCGTGGGCCGATGCCGCACCACCCTTTGGGCAGACATGTTCCATGAGGATCCTGCCCCTTACGAATTGGAACTGAAAGCCGTTGACAGTTGTGGGATCGATGATGTGTTGATTGCTGCGGCCGGAGGATCGATGAGATCAGGAATCTGGGGCGAGCTGCTAACCACCGCGGTACTCCATGGCGGCTGTGTTGGTGCCATCGTTGATGGCGCGATTCGTGACGTCGGAAAAATCCGACAGCTGGGCTTTCCCGTCGTCGCTCGTGGCACGTGCTTGTACGACAGTAAGAATCGGCAACGCGTGGTTGATGTGGATGTTCCTGTGGAAATTGACTCCGTCGTGTTTTCTCCGGGGGACTTGGTAATTTCTGATGAAGATGGGATTGTCGTCGTGCCGCAGAAAGTCGAAGCAGAAGTGCTGTCCCTCGCTTGGAATAAAGTGCACGATGAGAACAAAGTCAGAGCCGCGATCGCGGGCGGCATGAAGGCAACCGATGCCTTTCACAAGTACGGCGTGCTGTAAAGAAAGCGAAAGTGACCGCCTTTGATCACAACTGCGTCGACGTCTTGGTCAATTGCCGAACACCGTTTGAGGTGACGACGTAGTTTTCTTCGATCCGAATCCCCGCCCGCAACGATGCGTTGTAGAGCCCCGGCTCGACGGTGAACACATCGCCTTCGGAAAATCGATCGTCCCAACTCGGATTCAAGTGCGGGGCTTCGTGCGGGTACAAACCGACGCCATGACCCAAATGATGAAAGAACGCGTCGGGTTCGTATTCGTCCAGCAACGCTTTCGCTTGAACGAACAATTCTTGACAGGACTGCCCCGGTTTCACAAACGCTTTGACCAAATCAAACACGGTCATGATGACGTCTCTCGCCCTGAGTTGTTCCTCGGTTGGCTGTCCGTTGACGGCAAAGGTGCGGCAGTTGTCGGCGTGGTAACCTCGGTATGCCGGCCCCAGATCCAAAATCATCAACTCGCCTGCTTGTGCGGGACGCGTGCGAGGCGGCCCACCCGGTGAATTGCTTTGGTAATCGTTGCCAAGGGCTGTCAACGGTTCGCCGGCGGTTTGCACGCCGACGCGGTGAAGCTGACAAAAGACTTCCAGCTCGGTGATACCCGGCCGAATGATCTCGCGAGCCTTTTGATACATTGCGTCCGTGCAATCGATCGCGTGCAGCATCATCCCAAGCTCATCGGGTTCCTTTTTGCGTCGCAGGTTCCAAAATGCCGAATCTAAATCGATCGGCTCGGAGTCCAGACTCTGCCTGACGTGCTCCCCGCAAGACGAGAATTCCAACGCCGTTCGCTTGTTTGATTTCTTCACCCGTTGCATCGCAGTTTTCAATTGATCTTGCCGCAACGTGCATCGCCATTGCGCCTCAAAAATTCGAATCTCGTCTGCCGCATGATGCGGTGGCTCTTCGCCGGGTGCAATCAGCGTGCAGCCATCATCAACATCGAGCACCGCGATCGCCCGCATCAACGGGTGGGGGCGAAAACCGGTCAGCCATTGGACATTCTCGGGAGCGACAAGAATCGCACGATCCGCTTTTAGGTCGGCGAGCGCTTCGCAAAGTCTGTGTTGGCGAACACGACAGGATTCGATCGACAATTGCGGCAATTCTTGCATCACGGATTCCTCACCACGCGGTCCAACCGCCATCGACGGTTAAATTCTGGCCAGTAATGTAGCTTCCCGCATCACTGGCCAACAGCAGCAGGGCGCCCTTGAGTTCGTGCGGCAACCCCATTCGCCCCATCGGCGATTTGGCTTTCAGTCGCTCCACCAGTTCCTGTGCGACACCGGGTCCTGGAAACGGGCCTGGGCTCAAGCAGTTGACGCGAACATTGTCTTTTGCCCAATAGACGGCGAGGTGGCGGGTCATGTGGATGATCCCGCCTTTGAGCGTGTGATACGAAACCGGACTCGCCGCGCAAATGCCCTCGTAGGCATCGGGATAGGAACCGACCTGACCGTACATCGACCCAATGTTTACGATGCAGCCCGACGCATTGCGATTGACGACATGGCCGTGGAACTGCCGCGACAGTAGAAACCAACCGGTTGCGTTCGCGAGGACCTGTTGAAACTGGTCGGCGCTCACATCGGTCAAATCATGACCGTCCGCAGCGTGACCGTTGTTGATCAAGATGTCGACCCCGCCCGCTTTCGTAACGGCATCCTCGAAGCCACGACAGACGGACGCTTCGTCGAGTTGATCGAGTACAACAGCATGGTGTTGGCTCCCTTTGTGCGTTGGAAGCGTGCCCCGTGCCTCGTCCGCCTTACTCTGGTCTCGACTGGCGACCACCACGTTGGCCCCCGCTTCCGCCAGCGCCGCAGCCATCGCGTTTCCGAGCCAACCAGAAGCTCCCGTGATGAGAGCCACCCGACCGGTCAGATCGAACAGCTGTTGTATCGTTGTATCATTCATACGATTATTCCGGTGATCGTTCGAGTGCTTTAACGGGTGCTACGGGCATACGTGTTGGTGTCCAGGCTTCAGCCGCCCACTGTCGCTGCGTTTCAGCGACTCGGAATCGCCTAAAGGCTAAACACCAACGGTACGGGCATACGTGTTGGTGTCCAAGCTTCAGCCGCCCACTGTTGCTGCGTCGCAGCGACTCGGAATCGCCTAAAGGCTAAACACCAACGCCACGGGCATACGTGTTGGTGTCCAGGCTTCAGCCGCCCACTGTGAGGTGGTGACCTGATTCCGGGCGCGCCGAAGTCTTATTTTTGACCTGGGTGAGTGGATTCAAATTGTGTAGGTGTCTGGTAGCCAAGACTCGAGTGCTTTCGATCTCGGTTGTAGTAGCCGAAGTAACCTCCCAACTTACGTTCTCCTTCAGTCACAGTCTCGTATTCGGTTATCTCCAGCTCGGTCTTGATCGTTCCGAAACAACTTTCCATGAATGCGTTGTCGTAACAGTCGCCGGCACGGCTCATGCTCTGTCGGATCGAAGAACGCTTCAATATCTGACGAAACCGATTGCCAGCGTACTGGCCGCCGCGATCGCTGTGATGGATTAGGTCTCGACCAGGTTGCCGACTCCTGATCGCATCCTTCAAGCCATCAATGACAAGTTGTTCAGTCATCGTCACATCCAATTTCCACCCGATGATTCGTCGTGAGAATCGGTCCATCACCATCGACAGGTAGGCAAACCTTCGACCCGCGATGGGGATATAGGTGATGTCTGCGACCCAAAGCCTGTTGATGGTGTTGAGTTCGAATGGATCCAACAGCAAATTCGGACTGTATCCCAATCGATGTCGACTTTCGGTTGTTTTTGGTTTGAAGGATTTGGGCTGAATTGCCCTCAATCCCTGTAATTTCATCGCTTCCGCCACCGTCCTTCGGCAGACGACGATGCCGCGATCGGCCAATTCACTGACGATTCGCCGAGCGCCGTAACGTCGCCGATGCTTCCAGAAAATGTCGATAATCATGGGTGAAAGCTCCTCGGTCCGAGTCGGCTCGTCACGTCGACTCACCTGTTGAAATCCGTAGAACGAACTTCGCGAAAGTGATAGAGCGTTACAAACCTCGCTGGCCGATACGTTCGTCGAGTCAATGACTTCTGCTGCGGCGACAAACCGATCAATCAGTCGCTTCGGCTGAAAATAGACAATGCTTTTTTTAAGATGTCACGCTCTCGCTCAACTCGCCGCAGCTCGACCTCCAATTCCTTCACCCGATTGTCAAGCGACGAGGCAACTGGGCCGCTTTGCCGAAGCTGCTCTCGTTTCCAACGGTATAGCAAATTGGTGCCTGATAAACCGAGCCGGTCGACTATCGAGGTCGCCGTGTGCCCGTCGAGCAGCATCTGTACCGCGTCCCGCTTAAATGGATCGGAATACTGACGTCGTGATTTGCTGTTGTCTTTAAGAGGCTTCTTGCTCATTCTGGGGATCTCCTTGGTCGGCCATTCTAAGCCCCAAGCGCGCCCGGAATCAGGTCACCACCTCACTGTCGCTGCGGAGCAGCGACCCGGAATCGCCTAAAGGCTAAACACCAACGCCACGGGCATACGTGTTGGTGTCCAGGCTTTAGCCGCCCACTCTCGCTGCATAGCAGCGACCCGGAATCGCCTAAAGGCTAAACACCAACGGTACGGGCATACGTGTTGGTGTCCAAGCTTCAGCCGCCCACTGTTGCTGCGTCGCAGCGACCCGGAATCGCCTAAAGGCTAAACACCAACGCCACGGGCATACGTGTTGGTGTCCAGGCTTTAGCCGCCCACTCTCGCTGCGGAGCAGCGACCCGGAATCGCCTAAAGGCTAAACACCAACGGTTGCTGTGTGTGAGAAAGCATTAGGATACAGTCTCCCAGGCGTCTGTCTGTCTCGATTTCAGAATCGCCAGCGTTGAACGCAGCGTGGCGACTCCTTCATCGAAGCAGCATAACGGTTCTGCCTTTCCCTCAAGAAGATCCATAAACGCATTCGCCTGAAGAATATAAAAATCATCGCGTTGATGGTCGAACGCTTGCTGCAACGTCCAATCGCCTCCGATTTCATCGGCCAAGAACCATCGATGTCCATTGAGTTCCCATCGAGCGGCGCCGCGCTGGCACAAGACGGTCATGACGGATTCGTTCACAGGCTGATGTTGATTCGTCGTCAAACTCGCCAAGACGTCTCCGTGCCGGGAAAGAACATTGACGGTGTCTTCTACTTCTACCCCGGGAAGAACCTGGTGCGCTGCATCGACGACGACCTTTGTAGCCGGTCCGGCAATCCACTCCACCGCGTTCAAAAAATGCGGCAGCATGTCCTGGATCAGTCCGCCACCTTGCGCAGCGTCGGCGTAATAGATCTTGCGATAGGCTGGACGATAAAACGGAAAGTGTTGTCCGGATTGAACTTGGACTTGTACGATCCGTCCCAGCTTTCCAGACCGGATCACCGCACGCATCTGCTGCAGCGCCGGAAGAGAGCGATAAACGAACCCGATCGAGACGCGAGTTCCATGATGCTTGATGGAATCCGACAACTGAGAGACGCCATCGGTATTCAGGCTCAAGGGTTTCTCGATCAGCAGGTGAACTCCGCGATCGGTGAGGGCTTGGGCTGTCGGGATGTGCCAGGGTGCCGGAGAAGCGATGACGGCGGCGGAGAAACGCTCGTCCGCCAACGCCTGCTCCCAAGACTCGTACCCGTTGACAGCGTATCGCTCAGCCACTTCGTTGCGTCGATCGCTTAACGGCTCGCAAAACCCCACGTGGCAGCGCCCGGTTGACTGGAAGCAACGCAGGTGTCGCTCGCCGATGGATCCGACGCCGATGATCAGAATACGAGGTTGGTCGGTCATGACTGCAGATGTGTATCCTTTCTGTCCTTCACGCTAGGCAAGAACCACCGCGTGGGCGCCTTTCTCTATAGTGTACGATAATCCCACCACACCTGCGTCAAGACCTCACATGATCACAGACATTCACAGCCACGCATGGCCATTTCCTGATGCGTTCAGCGAAGACTTCATTCGCCAAGCGTCCGCGGCGAAGGCCGGGGAAACCGTCGACCTGACGATTCGTTTGGATGACTACCGCGATGCCGCGCCCCCAGGGACGCGTACCGTTGTCTTTGGTGGGAAAGCGCGATTGAGTGGTTTGTGGGTTGATGATAAGTATATCGCGGACTACGTCGCACAAGATCCGGAGCGTCTTACCGGATACCTTTCCATCGACCCAACCCAAGCGGGATGGGAAGACGAAATGCGGCACGGACACGAGCAACTGGGGCTTTGTGGTGTCAAGCTTCTGCCGATGTACGCGGGCTTCGGCGTCGACGACGATCGGCTGGAACCGCTCTGGAAATACGTCGAAGAAAAGCGGCTGCCGGTATTGCTGCACACCGGAACCACCTTTGTCCGCCAAGCACCGTTGAAATACACGTTGCCTCGATTGATCGACCCCGTTGCGACGCGACACCCCGAGATTCAGTTCGTTCTGGCGCACCTCAGTCATCCGTACGAGGGTGAGTGCGTGGCGACCATTCGAAAGCACCCCAATGTGTTTGCCGACATCAGTGCGCTGCACTATCGACCGTGGCAACTTTACAACAGCCTGATGCTGGTCCAGGAGTACGGCGTTTGGAACAAGCTGTTGTTTGGCTCCGACTACCCGTTCACGACGGTCAACGAATCGATCTCGGGATTGAGAAAACTAAACGAGATGGTGGCGGGAACGAATCTGCCCACATTGAATGAACAGGAAATCGAGAAGTTGATTTTCCGTGATGGGTTCGAAATCCTTGGGATTTCCTAATTCGACTCTCAATCCTCGGCGAACATCGCGTCCGCGTTAACGACCGGACACTCCGCATCGGCATTCATTGCGTCGATCGATGACGAGTCTTTGAAACCGCTTCCGGTGACCAGGCAGACCACGGGCAAATCAAGATCCAGCTCGCCCCGTCTGGCTGCTTTGAGTGCCCCCGCGAGCGCCACCGCACCGGCCGGTTCACTAAAGATCCCTTCGGCACGCGCGAGGAGCTTTTGGGCATCGAAAATCTCTTGATCCGAAACGGTGTGCCCCGTGCCGCCGGATTCTCGGCAAGCGGCAATGACCTCGTTGCCATCAATCACGTTGGCGACTTGCAGCCCGCTGACCTTCGTGCTGCAGCGAACGCTGCGCGCCTCGTCGCTGCCTTCGCGAAGTGCGCCGGCGATCGTGTCGTTTCCTTCGGGTTGCACGCAGTGGACCGATGCAAGTCCGCTCGCTTTGGCAAACCCGCGAGCCACTGCAAGTGTGAGCCCACCGCCGCCCGCCGGGCAAAAAACGCTTCCAGTTTGGCTAGGCACCTGACCCTGCAATTCAAATGCGATGCTCTCCACTCCCTGCATTCCGAGCGGACTGTAGCGAAACGCGCTGATCTGTAGGGCGAAACCTGGTTGCCGAGATTTCGCTTCGAGTTGTTCGAAAACACATCCTGTCACACTCGCATCGGTGCCAAACTCTCGAACCCGCTGGATTTCCGCTCCGTAAGCCAACATCTGTTGCAGCTTGGCCGATGGTGCCGATTCGACCACTGCGATTCGACATCGAATCTTCGCCGCGGCGCAGTACGCTGCCAGAGCCGCGCCAGTGTTTCCACTCGACGTGGCCAAACATGTGTGTTGACCATTCGCCAACATGTGGCTGACAGCCAGGGCGGCAAATCGGTCTTTGTAAGACCCGCTGGGATTCACCGTCTCAAGTTTAAAAAAGAGATTACGAATCCCAAATTCAGCGCCGATACTCCTCGAACGAATGCAAGGCGTCTGCCCCTCACCGAGCGAGAGACAGTTCTCCTCGGGAATCGATGGGGCATACCGATCCATCCATTGCCACACACTCATGACTGCTCTCCAGTTTCCACGATGACGGCTACGGAGTCGCCTTCATTGATTCTCGGATACTCGCGCAACATGACAACGGTCCCGTCCTGTTCAGCGACCACCGCATGCTTCTCACCTCCGAACAGCGATTCGATCTCGGCAAGCAACTCGCCGCATGAGACTCTTTGGCCGAGCTTTACCTTAAGAGTCAAGAACCCTCCGGTGGGCGCCGGATGGCTGACTTGCATGTGCCCCGAACCGACGCGCCAGTCTTCGGCCACTTGCTGGTCGTCGCACCTCTGGATCGCTCCCGGCAGCATCTCAAAGTGCCGCATCACGTTCAGACATCCAGTGAGAAGCGGGTGATTGATTCCCGCTGAAGCAAACGCACCGCCTGACAGTTCCGAAAGCTCACGATGCGCACCGAGATACTCGATGTAGATGGCAGGAACGCCGGCATCACGCGCCACCGAAAGGGACCGCCCTTGCAACTCCGCCGACGTGCCCCAGACGAATGGCAGCCCAAAAACGCACGCCACCTTACGCTGCCGCTGTAGAATCGCTGAATTTGCGTGGAGCATGTAACCGGCCAACGGCAAGACGCACAACTCCGTTCCTCCCGAATGCAAATCGATGTAGAAATCCGCTTCGGCGATCTGACGACTCAACGCATAGGCGACTCGCTCGGTCACAGTTCCGTCTTGCCGTCCCGGACAAGTGCGTGCAAGGTCCCGACCGTCATCGCCGACGCGGCGTCCGGCGTGGTACGCCGAACGATTGACAACCGGGATTAATGTCAACGTGCCGCGCAGCTCTCGCCTAAGTCTGTCATCCGAATCGAACCTGCGAATCAGTTCGCCCACGGCAAGCATCGGCAAATACTCATCACCGTGAACCCCCGCGGTGATCAACAGATTCGGCCCGACATGATTTCCGCCAAAGCGACAAAACTCCAGCTGGATCGCTTCGTTCATGCTCACAACGGATCAGCTTCCTGTGGCTCATCGTCGGCTCGCATGTCCTTGAACCGGAATCCGCCGTCGACCGGAAGCACGACTCCGGTGATGTAGTCGGCGGCTTCGGAAACCAAAAACGCAGCGGCGCGACCGATGTCCGACGGCGTTCCGATGCGTCCCCAAGGCAAGGTGGGGCCTCGTGCTTCGATGACTTCCTTGGTAAATGTCTTTCGTTCGGTAGGTGTGTCGATCCAGCCGGGCGCAATCGCGTTGACGTTGATGCGATGCGGGAACAGTTCCACCGCGATACTCCGGGTCAGCTGATTCAGAGCAGCCTTGGCCGATCCGTAGGGGCCATTGCGTTCAAACGGCATCTCGCCAACGACGCTGCTGACAAACAGGATCTTTCCCGAGATCTCACGTTCAACCATGTGGCGTGCGACCGCTTGGCTGATACGAAACCCCGATTTGAACGTCGCGTCGATCACCTTGTCGAATTCGTCAGCGGGAAACTCCAGAAAGCCGCATCGCTTTCCGTAGGCCGGGTTGCTGACCAAGATGTCGATTGTGCCGGCAAGTTCGATCGCCTGACGAACCAGCAATTCACAACCGGCTGCGGAAAAAACATCGGCTTCAACCGTCCAACATTTTCTTCCCAACGCACGAATCTCTTCGGCGGTCTTGGCGAGTTCGTCGCTGCCAGGTCGGTCATTGAGAATCAGGTCGGCACCGGCGTGAGCCAGCTCTACGGCGCAGCCTTTTCCAATACCGCAGCCTGCCCCGGTGACGAGCGCGCGTTTTCCGTCCAGGCGAATAAGATCAAACAAGCTCATCGTCGTTCCGAACTGGTCTGGGGTTGACGGTCAAGTGCAAGGAGGGCACCCGCTGCACGAATCCGCGCATCGAGGTTTTCGTCATCAAGTTGGCGGATCAGAAATGGAGCGGCGTCTGCCATCCCCGACTCACCCGCGAAGACGGCTGCATAGGTTCGAATCGATGAATCGGTTGACTGTAGGTTTCGCATCAGGACTTCCCGACCTTGTGGATCCCCCAGTGCAGCCAGCGCGTGCTGCAGAAAGGCTTGGGCCAAAGCGTCGTCATTCGCATCTTCAAGGCGGGAGCGAATCAGACCGCAGTCTTTCGGTTCGCCGATCCTGCCCAGAATCCACGCGGCGAGTCGAAAGAGGGCTGGGTCCTTCTCGTCGCGAAGTGTTTGCCGCAGAAACTCAAACGACTCATCGCGATTAGGCCCTTGATCGTACTTGGCCAGAGCAGCCGCGGCCATGATTCGTACCCGGATGTCACTGCTGTTGGCAAACGCCTTTTGCAAGTCAGTGCCATCGCCCGGCCAGCCGACTTTATACAGACTTTCGGCAGCGTGCACGTGACCGTGGGGACTGTTCTTTCGCAGGATATCCAAGAGCAGCGTGCTTTTCTTTTGGTCTCCCGCGCGGGCCAATTCCCTCGCCAATCCACATCGCCGTTGATCGTCCGTTTCGGTGTCAAGTTTTGGCAAGAGGTGCTTGCGAACCTCCTGCGTTTGTCCGGCAAACGTCAGCGATTCGGCTGCATGCATCGCAGGCCAAAACTCATCGCCGGTCAAACCTTGGCGAAGCACCGCAACGCACTTTTGCCGTAACGTCGGAGTCAATTCCCATCCCTGATCGGCTCGTGCGGTCACCGATGAAGCGACAGCCAGAAGGATGGCGACAAGTTTTCTTCGATTCATGCGGTCGTCTTCTTTGTGAACAACTTACTTCTTTGCGAACAACTTACAGGCGACAAGCCCGACCGTCACACCCACGATCAATGCGGCGGGCGAAATCCATTGAAAACTGACGGGGTCCGGGGCAGCGTCCGAAACCTTTCCGAAAATCACACCCGAAAACGCAATCAAAACTGCCACGGTGACGCTTGCGATGGTCGCGATCCAAACCCCTTTTGCGTTGGCAAAAGGAACGAACAAGGCAAAGAAAAACAACAACGCAATCGGCACGGTCAGCAAGTTCACGGTCTTGTTTGTCACCGCCATAAAATTGCCGGGGATGTAACCAATGAACGAACTGAGCGAGACGACTACGCCACCGATGACGATCGCCAACAGGCGAGCCATTTTCAGTTGTTTTGCGTGCGTCTCAGGTTTGCGATCAAAACGCTCTAGAAAATCGGTCATCACCACTGCCGTGATGGAGTTTACACCCGAGTCGATACTCGACATCGCAGCCGCAAAAAGTCCTGACACGACCAGACCGGTGACGACTGGCGGAAGGTGAGCGGCAATGAAATGCGGAAAAACAGTGTCCGCCTGCGCCTTCAACGTGCCTTCGCCTGGCAGCATCCCCGTGTTGGCCTGAAAGAAACCGAGCAACGCGATGCCGACGAGCCCCAGCGTCGCCCCGACGACAACGGAGACGATCAACTGCATTCCCATTGCAAAGCGAGCGGATCTTGCGTCCTCTGTCGCCATGAAACGCTGCACAGAAACCTGGTCTCCCATCGAAGTGCAGACCATCCAGAGGAAGACCGAGACGATCGATCCGACCACCGTTACCCGAGTCGCCGGATCAAAACTAAAGATCGGTTGTTCATCCCAAATGTCCGTTGGCCATTGGGTTGGAAACCAGCTGAAACCGCCCATCTGCCAACTAACCGTTCCGATCACGAGCAACGCTCCCCCGTAAAGCAAAACGGTCTGCATCAGGTCCGTGATCACGACCGCACGCAGTCCTCCCAAAGAGGTGTACGTGACCGCAAAGATGCCCGTCACCAGAACAATCCAAGGCACCATTTCATCGCCAACGCCGATCATGACCGCGATCGCCTTGGCCGTCAGAAACACCAGCAGCGACATCCAAACCAGTCGCAACGTCAGAAACAGGATTCCACCGAGTAGTCGGACGCTCAGCCCAAGCCGATCTTCCAGCAACGCATACGCGCTGGTGACGCGTTGCCGCATGTAAACCGGCAAGATGACGAATCCCAACACGAGATAAACAAACGGGTACGCGATGTAGTTGCTCAGGAAGATCGGCCCCTTGCCGAGGACCTCACCGGGAATCGCAAGGTAGCTGATCGTGCTCAACAACGTCGCAAACAACGACACGCCGATCAGAACCGGATTCATCTTCCCCGATCCGACAAAGTACTCGCTCGTGTCCTGCTGATTTCTGCTGAAGTACCATCCCAATCCGATCGTGGAAACGGCGTACAGAAACAGAATTATCCAGTCGATCGGGGTCATGGTGGAAAGAGCTGGTGCGTAGAATTGCGCGCGGTGGGAGCTTGGCGGGAAAGCACATCATAGGCAGTTCGCAAAGCGTCTGTGACCTTTCACGCGATTCAGACGCGGCTAAACTTCTCTTTTTCACTTCACCAACCATTGGAACTGAATCAACGATGAGCGCACAAGAAAAGGCCGTCAAACTGGGAGTATCCTTGGAACCCCAAGAGCCTGGCTATCTGAATCTCTGTATTCGATCGGGCAATCAGCTGATCACGTCGGGTCACGTCAGCGACATGAAAGGCGTGCTTGGGAAAGACTTGACGGTCGAACAAGGCTACGAAGCGGCGAAGGACTGCATGAAGAAAATCCTGCGCAGCGTCCATGCCGCACACGGCACACTCGACAATCTCCGCGTCATCAAGCTACTCGGAATGGTCTACTCGGCGCCAGATTTCACCGACCAGCACCTCGTCATCAACGGCGCATCGGACCTCGTCCATGAAATCTACGGAAAGGACACGGACGGGTATCACGCACGCAGCGCCGTCGGTTTTGCCGCTTTACCGACAGGCGTCGCGGTCGAGGTTGAAGCGATCTTCGAAATCAAGGAATGATCTGGCGATTCTGCGCCGGGCTTTCGAATCAATGAAGGCCGGCTCTAAACCGTCGCGTTGTCGCATTACCCGTCAACGCCGCTTGCGTTTCTTTCGCCTCACAATTGCAAATGAGACTGAAATGGCCTGAACAAATGGAATGACCGCCCCGGACGATGTAGCCATGTTGCTCATCGAGCTGATGGTCGACACTCTCGCTGACGACGTTGGCATGGGCAGCCAACTCAGCTTGATCTCCGAAAACGGACCATCGGCTCAAGGAGGTCGGGCAATTTCCCAACGGGTGAAGCTGCCGGGCCACAATGGGAGAAGAACCTGCTGATTTTTCGAGAGAGCGACAGAGAATGACAATGAAGAAAATCAAACGAATCGTACGCGACATTCCTCAACATTGGGTTGGCGACGGCTTCCCCGTCCGAAGCCTGTTTTCTTACGGCGGGGACAACGAGTACGATCCGTTCCTGTTGCTCGACTACGCAGGACCACATGAGTTTTCCCCGTCAGACCGCAAACGTGGAGTCGACGTGCATCCTCACAAGGGATTCGAAACGGTCACGATCCTGTATCGGGGCGAACTGGCTCACCGGGATTCCAGTGGCGGAAGCGGGCATCTCGGCCCCGGCGACGTTCAATGGATGACGGCCGGAAACGGTATCGTTCACGAAGAGTATCACAGCGAAGCGTTCACGCGGAACGGCGGTACGTTGGAAATGGTTCAGCTTTGGGTCAATCTGCGCAGCACTGACAAATCAACACCACCCAAGTACCAGGATCTGCGAGACGACCAGTTCCCAAGAGTGGAAATTGGCGACGGTGCGGGAACGGCTCGTGTGATTGCGGGACGATTCGGCGAGACTGACGGACCAGCCAGTACGTTTTCGCCAATCAACGTTTGGGACCTGCAACTGAAAGCTGGCAAACACGCCACGCTGAACGTTCCGGCCGGACACACGACGATCCTGACAGCTCAATCGGGCAGCTTGTCGGTAAACGAAACGCCGATGAAAGCCGTCGAACTCGCCCTGTTCGAACGCGAAGGCGACTCGATCACGATCGAGTCCGAAACAGATTCGCGAGTGCTGGTCTTAACCGGCCAGCCGCTCGGCGAACCCGTTGTCGGCCAAGGCCCATTTGTGATGAACTCTCGCGAAGAAATCCACGACGCGATCAGGGATTACCAAGCGGGAAAGATGGGCCAGCTCGGTTGAGCACGATGCCCGACGAGAGACGAGACGCCGAAAACACAGCCGGCGAGGTGTCTCTCGGTCGATGCCCGAATTCATCGCGGATCCGGCTGGGCAGGTATCAGTTGCAGCGCATCCAAGATCACAAACCCGGCCGTGTCGAGGTTCGAGACTCGAATCACCGTTTCCGCGTTCGCGTCCAGATCGACGGTGCCGATCGGGCGAAACGGTTTGCCGCCGGGAAGGGGCTTGGTTTGGTCGACCATAAATTTTTTGCGATGAACGCCTGAGGAAACCGTCACGGGGACTTGCTGCGCCCGAGATTCGTGAGCCGAATACGCCATCAGCAGTTGATAGCGACCGGATCTTGGCACCGTGAATTGGAACGTCGCCGTCGCGCTCCCCTCGCCCTTCGATTCCGAATCCTTTTCTCCGCTGAAAACGTAGCCTCTTTCAATGTACGGCTTGAAATTGGTTGATCGGGACCAGTTGCCCGTCAGTTTCGCTTGCGTGTCGTCGAGTACGATTCCCGGAAGCGATTCGGCATCAATGGAGCCGTCTGCCGTCGGCAGGTCTGATTCGTCCGGTAGATCCAAAACCTGTTTCTGGGCCAGCAGCCGGCTACGCAGTTTTGCGTAATCCAACTCCTGCACTACCACGTCGTCTTTCGCCGCCAGGGCGGCCGCGACACCAGCTGCCTGACCGATGACCATCCAGGCGCCTTCGATCCTCAGCGAGGAGACGCCGACATGGGTGCAAGACAACGCGACCGGCACAAGCAGATTGCCGCACTGGTCGGGCTTCGGCAGGATCGCACGGTAGGGCACTTGGTAGGCGTAACCCTGGCCCGGAATTCGCCTGACCGGAAAGATCGTTCCCTCATTGATCACGCCGCCGTCTTTCAGTGCCACGCGTTGGACGTCGTGTGAGTCGATGGGGAATGACGAGATCGCAATGGGATCATCCTTGCTGGGCTCGTCGAGAATGTCCTTTTGGCTGATGACGTACAGGCCTTTCATCCGACGCGACTCACGGACGTAGAGGGCTGGAGAGAAGTGCCCGTAGTTCGCGAATTCGTCTTTGCAAAGGCCCAGACTCGCATACCGATCGCGCATCGAAGCAGGAACAGCCGGATCGGTTTTCAAGAAGTGAATGAATTCGAGCGTATACTGTTTGTGCGCTTCCCAAATCTTCTTGCGCCCCGCTTCGTCCGCCGAGTGCCAATGATTGCCCCCGCCGACCAAGCCGATCGAAAACTGTCCGCCGATCGAATTGTTGCCATCAAACTTATTTCCCGGTAGCGGATAAAGGTCAAAGCCGACGCGTCTCTCTCCCGCCTTCAAGGCACGCCGAACCACTTCGAAACGGGCCGGGTCGTAGTGTTCCGGCTCCGGCATCGGCACGTGGTCGACGGGATCGGTTGTCAGACACAGCCGAAAACTGTACGTCATGATGTTCCTATCGCCAGCCTCTTCCGGCCCGGCATCGTCGGTGGTGACCAGCGGCAACAGTTTGCCGTCATCATCAAAGCCGTCGATGTCCATCTTCTGCTTCGGGTACTGTTTGCCCGCCAGCGATTCGCCATACTCGTCGCGGGCTTCGCGGCCGACCGTCCAGTCGACTCCGGCGGCAGCCATCAGATCGCCTTCGTAAGTACCGTCGACGAAGACTTTGGCCGCGAACGTCCCGTTGCTCGTGACCAGTGCCTTGATCTGCGCTGCTTCTTTTATGACCGATCGGAGAGAGCGTTCGGTCAGGACGGTGACTCCGGATTCGGCGAGCATTTGCATCGTGACGCGCGTCGCGACATGTGGCTCGAACGTCCACCGCGATTGATCTTTCACCGCCGGGTTGTAGGGAGCCTTCAAGCCGCGATCGGTATAGTCCTTGACGACTCGCCTATGCCACTCGTCGAAGAGTCCCATCAGGGTGCTGCGGACCATCTGGTTGGAGTCGCAGTGGCTCAACCCACCGGTGGTCATCGCCCCCACATGGCCGGTCGGTTCCAGCAGGATCACCGCAGCGTTTTCTCGCGCCGCCGCGATCGCAGCACAAAACCCGCCCGGCGTCGAACCATAGACAACGACATCTGCCGACGTGACCTCCGCGTTGGACAACACTGTCTTGGAATTTGTCGATTCCTGACCGTGCAACGGCCCCGTCAAAAAGCTTGCGAGGACAATAACAACGAGATAGCACTTCTTCATGATTCGGTGTTCATTTCTTGGTTTGATACTCGCCGAGGCTACCTCCCCCAATTCCACCCGTCGATGCCACGCACCGGTGGCCGACGCGGAAGACTCACGTTCTCGCCGTTCGATTCGCCCGCGCCGGTACGTGCAACATTCGGTTGGCCGAGCGGCTTTAGTCGTCTGAAAACAGCGGCTCCAGCCAGTCCGGACGTGCCGGTATTGTCCCTCGATCGATACGAGTCTTCCAGGACGCATCGTCGACAACCTGCTCGTCACTGAATTCGAAATACGGGAACACGGCTCCACGGCAAAGCAACTCTTGACCTTGATGAGGATACAACACAAAGATGGCTTGGGGACGACTCACCGCGATGTGAACGTGATTTCCATTGCCCTGAGTCAACACGCTGACGCAACGCATCGCATCGTCCAGCGGATGCGCAGCGGAATAAGATTCGTAATTGAGTAGAGCGGCAAGCGTTTCGCCGTAGTTGGTGATGAATTGCTGGTCCAGGGCCGTCAGTGTCTGATTGTCAAGTTGCCTGCTGGCCAGGTCACCAAGCCGCTCACACACTTCCGTCAAACGCAGCCAACGGGACCGATCCGAACTACTTTCGCCGCTGAGAATCGCGCCACGCGCGGCCGGATCGCTTGGCAGTTCCGCCCGTTTGACATGGTCTGAAACTTGAACAAGGGCGGCCAATACCAGTTCAGAAGTGCTGCCATCGAGTTGGTGGGGCCCCAGCCACCCTTGAGGATTCGATGCCCCCATTCTGTCGTACACATCGTTGATAAACTCTCGATCTTCCCTCGCCAGTTTTTCGTTCAATTCGTGCACCCGAATCCCCTCGTTCTCCAACTCGCGAATCAGTGTGAAGAAACGAGCAAATTCATTCAATCGAAAGTGCAAGTGTTGATAATTGATTTCAAAGGCATCTAATTCACTGAGCAACGTTTCAATCCTGGACGCCAATCGACCGAGGCGATGAAAAAACTCGGGGTTTGGCTCCACGAATCCCGCCCCGACATGCCACGATTCGTTCAGAATCAAAGCGTCCTGTTTTGCCTGCAGTGCAAACGTATGGCGCATCTGCGTCCACCCGCCCAAAACGGTCTGACAGCTTTTCAATTGCCAACGTCGAGTCGACATGAATTCCGGCGACGAATCAATCGGCTGCAGCAGCGTCTCGAGACACTGTAGATATGCACCGTAAACCGAGTCGTCATCGAGCAACCCGTCCCAGCGATCGGCATTGTCAATCGAATCCGATTCGTTCGTTTCGGCAAGAAGCTCGGCTGCCAATTTCGAACCAAGGGCCGTGCACAAGAGCAGTCCGACGGAACCTGACGGCTTCATCGACTCGGCGGCCGACTGGAACAGAATAGCCTCGGGAGTCAGAGACGCGGAGAGTACACGCAAGGATAAGGCCTGAGGGTCTCCGGGGGCAAACTCCGTGGCGACCAGATCGTTGATTCTGCTCGGTGTCTCGTCGTCGATTCGCTGCAAGAGCTTGGTTCGAACGGGTTCGATCGAATTCAGGAAATCACCGGAGTCTGTGTGCAGCGAATTGAGAGTCAGCAAATCCCAATCGTCGGCACCACCGAAGAACTCGCGATACGTCTCGACGAACGAAGTCCAGTTGGTGTCTTTTACCGCCCCACCAATCAGCCCCAGCGAAATCAGATGTTCGTCATCGTGGAGGAAAAACGGGATGGTTTGCAACCAGCGGACGGCGCGGTAGTGACGGCGAAGCACATCGCCGCGAGTGTGGAGCCCCTGGGGCGTGAAACGCGAATAGTCAATGGCAAGAAACGACGGTCTCGGTTCTCCGAACCAATCGGGCATTGAGCGTCCCGTGGCGTTTTCCACCCGCTGCGTCTCTGCTCGTACGATGCTGCGGATCTCCGAATCGGGCTCATAGTTTGCATCGATCAACTGCCGAGCGACGCCGATGACGATTTGCGCGCGTCGGCGGGCGGATCGAACAATGTCGGAATCCGTGGGCCGACTCGCCGCAGCCAGCCGATCGTCAAACGCAGGCAACAATTGTTGCAGTCTTTCGACTTGACGAAACTCCAACTTCAGAATCGAGTCCTCCAGAATCCGATGAAAGGCATTCAAGATCGAGTCCGTCGTGATGAACACCGGATGTTTCTGATTGGCGTACGCTTGATAGAAGTGCCGGAATTGTTCCGACGTCACAGCAACTTTACGCGTCGGATCTCGCTCAAAGACGGCAAGTGGATCGCGACGCTTCACCGCGTTGTCCATCTCGATGACGCGCGAAGAGGGCAGTTTCGTTTGCTCGAACGGAAGGTCGGCGTATCGGGCGTAGGAGGAATCGAACTCGACAGAAACTCCTCGCAGACGCCTTCGTTCATCCTCTGAAAGATCGAAATGCCCAGCCTCCCAGCGGTCTCGCAACTGACGCGGATGCGGACTGAAGACACCAACAACATAGAGCAAATAGAGCATCCCGACGACGGCGAGCATGCCGGCGGTGCCGATCAGCAGCCAGCGCCGCTCGTTGCTGGACTGCCGGCCAGAACGTTCACTCATTACCAAGCCCCCTTCGCTTCTCGATTCTAGAAACCCAACCCATGATCTGATGATTCAGCAGACCCCGAACGGCAACATGTCGCTCCAGAGCTGTTCCGCTCGACCACTCGAGTTTTGCGTCCAGATCGCTGTCTTCACCAGAGTGCTCGGAAGTCTCGATTGTAGCCGGTGTCGGCATGCGGACCCGTTTTCGGCACCGTTTTCGGCAGCGGTCACTCAAGAACGGCTGGCTGCAGATCGATGCCATGCTGCGAAAGGTAACGCGGACTATGCTCACCTCGCGTGTACCGCCAAACCTCACGATCTTGGTGTTGAAGAACGAGTGTGGTGTAGCTATGACGTCCGGCCAGAAAAAACCACTTCAGCCCGGAGTCGGTTTTGCGGCTTTCGAGCAGCAGGATAACTTCCGGATCGGTCCCCATCACAAACGCAAACAGAGCTCCATCCTTTTCTACGTCGTCATGCGACGAATAACGATAGAGCGGCGCCGTCATCAATCGCAGCATTCGCTTCTCCTCCCCATCGGTGCCTCCAAGCTCCGAGGTAAACTGCCGAGCAAGGGAACGCATTTGAGACAGACGTCGTGTTGGCGAACTCGCAACAGTTGGTGAATTGGGAACCATCTGCCACTCCTCGTTCGCCACCGGCGGGGCGTTCCAAAACGGCTGTTGGTTGAGTTCGGCCACCAAGGGTGTCAGGGCAAAGGAATTGAACGCGTGCGCGACCCTCCGTTGATTGTTATCGACGGGATAAGAAAAAATGGACGCGATTGCTAAAACCCTGCCATCGCGCGTCCACACAAAACACTCTCCGTGGGTTGTCGATCGCAGCGGGTTTTGCCAGCGCAACACCGGAGTGGGCACCAACGCCAAGCTTTCGTCATCCGGATCCGTCAGTCGCAACTCATAGCTCTTCGCTTGTTGCAGGTAATAGGCCGACCATTTGTCAATCTGTTCTTTTTCCAATGCGTCGTCAGCGTCAACCGACAGGGGAATCAACGCGACCCAAACGACGCTCCAACACACGCGACGAAAACCAATCATTTCAACTCCTCTTCAGACACAAAGTAGACATGGCGTCGTATTTTATCAGAACGCGAGTCTCCGCGAGAGGATTGTTGTCAACTAAATCTTCCCAATCCGTGTTTTTTCATCACGCGACGTCGGGGCGTTTCGCAGGGAACAGAATGGCTTAGCGTCCGTCCTCAAAACAAGTTACCGTTTTACCGGAACGGCGCGAGCGGCCTGTCGATTTAGTTCCTGGGGACGGTTGATTCGATTTTGGTTCCGGACGAGGCTTTTATGGTGCTATGCGGGGCATCCAGAGTCGTTGGTAAGCGTGTTGACGGGATCGTGGCGTTCGCTTGTGGCGGATTTCGTTCGAAATGCCCCCTATCTCCCCTAGTTTGCTGTTCCGAGCGATTGTGTCGCCGCGGCGGCGCGCAGCTTCGCCAAGTAACTCATGATTTTCTTCAGATTGAATCCGGTCGCCGCCCAGCGCCATTCTTGATTCACACCTGCGATACCTCGAAGCAGGAATCGCCGCATATCAAGCGTGCTCTTGATCACGGCGAAAGGCGTTTCACCGAAATGCTGACGACGAGAGTAAGCCTCTTTGGCTGCAGGCGTTTCCATTCGCGCACGCTGCCGACGTCGCGCTCCTTCATGCTCATCATGCATCGTCTCGCGACCACGTGGCGGGCCAGGCTTGCGACCACGTCGCTTGCCCGCTCGCTTGTCCGACGAGGTCGCTTCGCTGGACTCCTGGGACGATGCCTCGCTGCTGCTTGCCTCGTCTTTTGGCTTCACGTTCTTGCGACAACGCCCAGCCAGCGTGCAGCCCTCGCATTCAAAACAGGTGTAAACCTTTCGCTGCACCGGAGAGCCGTCGCCATGCGTCGTGTTCTCGGTCGTCCGATGTGAAAGCACTTTGCCTGCCGGGCAGTAATAGCAGTCGTTCGCTTCGTCGTACACAAACGCTGCTTTGTCAAATCGTTTGGTTTGTGGATTAACCGGCAACTGATCAATCTGATCGGCGGCAACGGGCTCAGTCAAATCCGAACGCTCGGCAGGGTTGTTCTCGCGATTGGTTTCGGCAAGCGGGCCAATCAGTTCGATCTGTTTTTCCTCAGCCGCAGTGAGGTTTTTGCCCGTCGTGTAAGCCGAGTCAGCCATGACTCGCTTAATGTCAATTCCAAAGTCGTTGGCCACACAGTCGACGATGGTGGCAAATTCGTGGTGTTCGACGTTGCCGATCAAGACGTCCGCCGCAACGATCAGGCCGCTCTGCGTTTCGGTCGTCGCCATCGGAGTAAAGTTGGCTGCGTAACCACCCTCCTTATTGGGAAGAATGCGACTGTCCGTGTCAGTCTTGGGTAACTGGGCGGGGCCCTTCGTCCCATTTTTCCTGCGGACTTCGTCCATCGCATTGACCGTCTCCAGATGAGCGGCCAGTTGTGAGCGGCGTGACTTCAAGTTGGCGACGGCGGCGGGGAGGCGGTCCGCCGAAACGTCCTGGCCGATGAGATCTTCGTCGCATGCGTCGTTGACTTCGAAGGTTTCCAGGGCCTCATCAATTTGCGCGTCAAGTTCTTCGAGTGCTTTGGCTAATCGTTTGGCCGTCCAAGTCTTGTATTTGTTGGCGTCAGCCAGGATGCGTGTGCCGTCGATGCACAGTTCCGAGAGATTGGCGATCCCCAGGTTGATCGCCAGCTTGACCATTTGTTTGAAGATGCCTTTGACTGCATCACTATTGTTTCGGCGGAAGTCGCTGATCGTGCTGTGATCGATGCGGCGACCGCTGCTAAGCCAGATAAAATCGATCGAATGCTTGAGTTCGTATTCAATGTTCCGGCTGGATCGGATTCGCCGAATCATGGCAAACAGCAGGATCTTTGCCATTACGCTGGGATGGATCGGCGGCTGACCGAATCCGCCGTTGTAGGCCGCCTCCCAATCAGTCCAGTCCATCTGATCGAGAATCTCGTCGACCAAGCGAACGGGATGATCCTGAGGGATGAGTTCCTCCAGGGCGGTGGGAATGAGGACCAGTTGCCCGCGTGGTGTAGGAGCTTCCTGCCAATAGCTGGTCTTGGGTTGTCTCTGGCTCACTGGGCAAGCCTCCCTGCGTGAGAAGTGAATCGCGACGACGATCCGCCAAGAATAGCAAACATCGTGACGATGCCTACTAAGCCACCTCCCCTCGTTTTGTGGATACACTAAACCGACAGGCCGCGAGTCGTCCGGTATCGCAAAACCGGACGACTCGCGCCCTACCGCTACAAGTCAATCAGGAAACCTATTTGCAGACGGGTCCTTGCCGCCAGAAAGAGTTCAGAATTCCTGACACTACCGTTTTCCATGTGTCGGATTTTGCCGGATAGGCGAAGTCCTTCAGGCCCGGAGGGCCGGCAGAGTGGATGCCGGTGGCGTGAGCCACCGGAGATGATTTCAAGGAATCTCAGAGGCCCAGCGGGCCGACACAATTCCCCAACCTTCAGCAATACCCGCGGTTCATGAGACCGATTGTGCCGGCCTTTCAGGCCTCCGTCTTCGAGGTCATTCCATTCCGGTGGCTGACGCCACCGGCAAACACTGTGCCAGCCCTCCGGGCTTCATCGCGAACAAACATAGAAGACGTTAGAGTCAACAGAACTCAATAGCCAAGCATAGGCTTGGATGATGATTTCGCATCACCCACCAAACGACGGTGGCAACGCAGACCAAACTCCAACCAGCAAATCAGCAGGCCGGAAGCACCGATAACACCTGGCGGGGCATCATCCATCAGTTCGGTCTCCTGCACCTCATGCTGTTCGGCGATCGTCTAAAATGCTGAGGTACGTCGAGTCGACGCGAGTTCCGAGTGACGGAACAACGGGTCTTTAGGGAGGACCATCATGCATTGGCACATCCGACTTCAGAAAGTCGGGCATTCCGCTCAGCCCCCAACGACTGCCGGTGGATTGGGGATCGTTGGCAGCCTCCTTGCTGCCAGCCTGCTGTTCGTCGTCGGTTGTCAACGCGACACAAAGGTGCTGAGCCCGCACGCGACTGCGGCCGGGCAAAGGCCTCCGGACAAGGAGACGGCTCAGCCCACGACGCGTGCGCTACTCACTCCGCTGGAGGACGGTTTCTTCGGTTGCCCCATGTTGTCCTCAAGCAAATTGGAGGCGTTCATCGCAGAAGTCAACGAACGTGATGTTCGCAAACTCAAACTGAAACCGTATTCGGGGTCTGCTGTAACCGGGAAACTCTCGATCAGCGACCAGCTTTCGGTGCTACCGAAAATCCTACGCGGCTGCCCCCAAATTGAAGCACTCACTCTGAATAGCTGGACGCTCCGACTGAGCGACCTCGCAGTGGCAACACAATCCGAGAATCTGCAAGAGCTGTCCGTGATCTCGTGTATCGTCGTCGACGGGCCTGTGGAAGAAGTGAACGCAGCCTCCTCCAACCTGCGAAAACTAAGCGTGACGAGTTGTCTAGGCGGGCGGGAGAACGTGACGGACGCCGGCGAAATCAATGTCGGTTGGGTCGAAACGATCGACGAACAATGGGCGCAGTTGCTTGCCTGGACGCCCAACCTCGAAGAGTTGAGTGTGACGGGGAGCTTTCGAAAGGAAGGCTCCCTCGCCGGTAAAGACTGGCCTCTGGGGTCACTTGCAAAGCTGCGAAGCGTGTCTCTGGGAGACTACCTCCACGATCCACTGGTTGACAGAATACTGAGCGACGTACCCAAACTCGAATCATTGAGCTTGTACGGCGATCAATTTACCGGCGAAGCCTGGTTGCCGAACAAACTTTCGGCGATTCGCCAGTTAGAACTCTACAGTTGTGAGGGGATCGCGATGGAGAGGTTTGACGGCATCTTCCAGTCAGCTCCACAACTCGAGTCGTTTCGGTTGAGTGGATGGTACGAACCGTTCGACCTGAATTTTGATCTGTCGCAGGCCAACAACTTGCGAGAATTGTCGATCATCGGCCCCCGCGAGAAAACTCATCTCTCGCTTAAGGAGCTGCCTTTGTTGCGAAAGTTGGAATCGTTATCACTACGTGGACTGCCACCGAATGCGCTCGATGGCATTGATTTATCACACCTCAGCAACTTGCGGAGTCTCGACCTCTCCAGTTTCGGTGCAACCGAGAATGTGCTTACCGAACTGCCCCCTTCTCTAAAATCGCTTCAGCTATCAGGCTTCTCGAAAAGCAAATCCGACACAGCGAACTCGGAAGCGACCTTTTCACATCTGAAGGCCTTAGAGTCCTTTTCGTTCTCCAGCGGTTCATTGGAAGAAGCGTTGTTTGAATCGTTGCCGGACAGCATTGAATCACTTTCCTTTCATCATTGCACCGTTAGCAACAGCACCCTGGCGACGCTGTTGTCACGGCTCGATCGCCTGGAAACGCTCAGCCTGACTTGGGTCAATGGAGGACGTGGATACGAAAGCGACCCAGGCGTGGTCACCGGTGACGGTTGGGATTTCGCTTGTGGCGACCGACTGCGAACGCTTGACCTCAGCAAGTGCTTCTATCTGAAAGACGAATTGATCTCTCAGGTCGCGACGCAGTTAACCGGACTGGAGTCACTGAAGTTGGCCGAGCAACGCAATCTTACAGGCACGGACTGGCGGCTGGACCGTTTGCCGACGCTTCGCAGTTTGGATCTGCGCAAGTTGCCAAACCTGACCAACGGCACCGTCAATCAACTGCCCGTGTCGATTGAGTTGTTGCGAATGGAAAAGTGCGAAAACTTGAGCGGCGGACGATGGCAGCTCGACCGGCTCAGCAAGTTGGTCGAATTGCGGTTGGCGGTTGGCGGATTGCGATTCGTTGCGATCTCTGGGCGGCAGGCTGCCTGAATCTCTGGTCACCCTGAACGTCTCGCATTGCCCGAAATTGCAATGCTCCGACCTCGACTATTCAACGTTCGCGGAGCTGCAGCATTTTTCAATGACCGACTGCTACGAATTCGACGTTACGCGTTTATTCACGGAGTTGCCCCAATATGCCAGTGCGCTTCGCACGCTGGCGTTGACGGGCTGTGAATCGCTCAAAGACGCCGACTGGGAGATGTCTCCGCTGAACGAGACACTCCAGATCTTGACCTACGACGAAGCAGATCCGGCCTATGTGGGTGGACTCGACGAGGAATTCGCCGAGCAGTTACGGGCACAGTTACCTGACTGCGTGATCGTGTTGTAGCCAGATCGCTACTTCACTAATTGGTGCCACCCACCGACCAAGACAACACTCCTGCTAGCAAATCAGCAGTCGGGCCCTACAGATCACAGGTGGTGGGTAGTGTCTTGGAAACGGCGGCTCGACTTCGCTGTCCACGATTGAATTCGTTTTCAAGCTGGGCTTACGCGTGAGCCATGATTCGAAAAGTGCCTGCCGGTTAGCTGCCGGCAGGCACGCGGACTCGGTAGATCGTTGTGGGTAGACACCCGATGTCGTGTGCCATCTAGATCGCCGGTCCGTTTCGTTCTCAGCCCGAACAGCCGAGGGAGCCACCGACAAGTGTGAGCTCGCACTACTATCCAGGGACCAAACGATGACGACAGTTTACAAAAGATTCATTGGGGTTGACGTCGCAAGCCGCAAACTTGATCTCTTCGATTCGGTGGCAAAAGTACATCAAACGATCGATAACACACCGGAAGCAATCAACGCATGGATCAAACTTCTCCGCCGCAAGCGTGCCAAGACAATCGTGGTGATGGAAGCCACCGGAGGCTACGAAAGTAATCTGGTGGACGCTTTGCACGAAGCCGACACGGATTGTTGCGTGTGCAACCCCGCGCAGGTGCGATCGTTCGCCAAAGGGATCGGACTGATCGAAAAGAACGATCCGATCGACGCCAGAATGATCGCCCGGTTTGGTGAGGTCGTCACGCCAAAGTTGCGTGAGAAACCTTCTCCCGAAGAACGCAAGCTCAAGGCGCTGGTGCATCGACGTGATCAAATTCTCTCGCAACAGTCGGCCGAACGGAACCGCCTTGCCCAAGCCCGCGACGAGGAAGTGCGTGAAGTCATCCAGGAAGCGTTGGACTTCTATAAACGGCAAATCGTGGGGATTGAGAAGAAAATTGCCGCGCTGATCGATGCCAGCCAACCCCTGTCAGAGCGAGCAGCGCTACTCGCTTCGTGCCCCGGTGTCGGCACCGCAACGGTCGCGATGTTTCTGGCCGAGCTCCCCGAACTAGGCTCGCTCAACCGCGGCCAAATTGCCAAGCTCGTTGGCGTCGCGCCGATCGTCCGTGATAGCGGCCAAAAGGAAGGCAAACGCAGCACGTTTGCCGGTCGCTCCCTGGTCCGCAAAGTGCTTTACATGGCCGCTTTGGTTGCCACGCGACACAATTCGATCATGAAAGCGTTCTACCAACGCCTGCTGGCCAAAGGCAAGCCGCCGAAGGTGGCGATCGTGGCAGTGATGCGAAAGCTCTTGGTAACGCTGAATGTCATGGTGCGCGAAGGAACGCCTTGGCGTGAATCCACTCTCGCGCCTGCGGGGTAGGCCTCTGGGGCAACACTGGCATCGGTCCGACATGGCAAAGTCCCACATGCATACGTGTCGCATCGGAAGTCACTCCCCCCCTTCATACAACAAGACGTTTGGTGAGCCCGTTTCGTTGAGTCCCGAACGAGCGTCAGCCCCCCTCAATACCCCCCTGAGCTGAATCTCACCAACCAGAGCCAAAGATGCAAAACCAAGAAAACTTCCGGGCGAGCCATCACTCGCCATTGACAGAAACTAAGACAGCCGATGGCACCCATTGGGAGGGGGGAGTTGCTCTGTGTCGCCAAGCGGCTTGTTATTGCCAGTGCTTTTTCAGTAAGTATTGATTGTCTTTGCCGTGCCGTAACCAGTCGTCGTATTCCGCTCGAGAGCGAAATGGGGGGATGTGGTGTGGCTGCAGTTTCTCGGATGTTTTCACTAAAGGGGCTGGCGAGACCGGAATCTTGGCGGCCAACTCGCTCTTGATCTGAGCAAACTTCGGATCCTCCGCAAGGTTGTGCCATTCCTCGGCATCGGCGTGGTGATCATAGAGTTCTTCGCTGCCATCGATGTAACGCGTGTACCGATACCGCTGGCTGCGTACGGAGAACTCTCCAAAGTCGTAAGTCGTCAACGCGACGTGATCCCACTCTGCATCAGGCTTCTCCAGTAAAGGTTTCAGGCTGCGTCCATCGATCCCGTCATTGGCGGGCAGTCCGCAGACGTCTACCAGTGTTGGATAGATGTCTTGCAACGAAACGGGTCGATGGCACAATTGCCCATCCGCAGACCCGTCAAGCAGTCCGGGGGCATCCTCGGGGACATGGATCATCAACACCGAACGCACGACATTGTCCCAAAGCGCGAACTTGCGCCAGTGCTGTTTCTCGCCAAGCTGCCATCCGTGGTCGGACCACAACACCACGACCGTGTTTTCACCTTTGCCACTTTCGTCCAGGCCATCGAGCAAACGTCCGAACATGGCATCTGCAAACGCAATCGACGCGAGGTACCCCTGGACGGCTTGTTTCCACTGCCCCGCATTGATGACGTGCTGATGGTAGCCTCCGCCACGAAAAGCGATGTCTCTTGCTCGTGGTCCAACATCGTCAAGATCGTTTTCCAGCCGCATGGGCAGGACGATGTCATCGAGGGGAAACAGGTCGAAGTATTTGCGAGGCACATACCACGGCAGGTGTGGACGATAAATGCCACAGGCCAGAAAAAGCGGTTTGTCGCGTGGCTTGTTGAGCTGTTGCAGCACATAATCGACACTCTTGAAGTCTCCCATCTGTTCATCAGGGACATCCAGCGCCGACCAATCGAACATCCCATACATCTGATGGAACGCCGGCATGTTCATCGTCTTTGGCGTCGGCTGATCCGCCGCCGAGAGCCTGGATTTGCTGAAATCTGGAAAGGCTTCGTCAGGCATGTTTTGCTGCTGCGACGGCCAGTACGCATCCCAACACTGGGGATCGACCATGTGGTAGTGGAAAATCTTTCCCGCGCCGCAACTGAAGTAACCGTGCTGTCGAAAATAGGCTCCGATCGTTCGGCGATTCGGAATCGCTTCGCGCCAATCCTGGTAGTTGGAATAAACGCCGGACGTATAAGGTGCCAACCCAGTCATGATCGCCGTGCGTGATGGGTTGCAGCCGGGGCTCGGGCAGTTTGCGTTCGTGAAACAGACCGACCGCTTCATGAAACGAGTGAAATTGGGTGTCACCGCCTGGGGATGCCCTCCGAGCGGTTCAATCCAATCGTTCAAGTCATCCACTGAAACAAAGAGCACGTTGGGACGCTGCTCCTGCCCATACGTTGACGCAATCGCGGGCCATACCAATAGGCAAGTCACCATCAGTTGGAGTCTGTTTTTCACGAGCTTGCCTTTCATCAATGCGTTGTACAACATTCGGTGTTTCGTCATTCGCCATCACGATAGTAGGCGAGGTGGTTTAGCCCCGGAGGGATGATTGAACGTTTGCCGGTGGCGTCGGCCTGGCACTCGTCGATCTGCTAGTTCGATAGGCCTTCGTCGCGCATTTCGCGCCAGAGCGAGGTCATTTCCTGCTTCATGGAGCTGACGATTTCGGGAAATTCACTTGCGATGTCGTTGCTCTGCGCGGGATCGACCGAAACATCATACAGTTCCACTCGGTCGGGATCGGATGTCGCGAGCCACTCGTCGAGTAAAACGCCGTCTGACCGTTTGGGCAGCCAAGCGACCAACGTGAAGTGGCCTCGGCGCATCGAAATCTGTGGCATGCGAAACCATGTGTCGCCGTGGTGTGGGAAGAACCAGATGGAGGAATCGTTGCGTCGAACCTGTTGCCCCAGAAATGCAGAAGAGGCATCGACGCCATCCACGTTCCGATTGGCAGGCACCTTGGCTCCGACCAGCCCGCAGACAGTGGGAAGGATGTCGGTTCCATTGAAGAGCACGTCGCTGTTGGTGCCCGCGGGAATGACGCCGGGAAATCGGACAAGCCCGGGGACGCGGTGACCACCTTCGTACGGATAACGCTTCATGCCGCGCAACACACCGGGACTGCCGAAGCACTTATCACGGATGGGATCCTCCCACTGGCCCCGCGACTCTTCCAACGTTACCGGAGTTTCCGGCCCGTTGTCGCTGGTGAACAGCACCAACGTGTTCTCCTTGAGGCCCTGTTCCTCGAGCGTCTTCATCAATCGTCCGAAGGCGTCATCGAGCTGGTTCACGGTTCCGTAGTAGTCCTTCTTGTACCCGGAGAGATCTCTTTGCGGACGATTGACCCGACCGTATCGGATTTGTTTCTCCAATCGCTCCACTTCGGCGTTGTCGTATCGGGAGCTGTATTCCTGGGGCGGATCAATCGGGGTATGCGGCTCGTGCGAGCAGACATACATGAAGAACGGTTTCTGTTTGTGGCGTTGATTTGCCAGCCAGTCGCGTGCGTCGTCAACGATCACGTCGCAGTACCAACCATCGATCGCGCCCAAGGGCTCGCCGTTCTTGATAAACGCCTTGGGGCTGCGCGGTCCACCAAGCTTGTCGAATGCATTGAGGGTCGTGCCCATCCAGTAATCGAAGCCCTGCTCGCCGGGCCCGGGGTGGACGTAGCGAGTTTTCTCGAGGGTGGAAAGATGCCACTTGCCCCAGAAAGCGGTCTCATAGCCTTCTTGCTTCAGCACTTCGGCAAGGGTGACCTCCTCGTCTCTCAGGTACGTGTTTCTGTTGTGGATGTAGAAGAAACCACTGCGGTAGGGATTACGCCCGGTCAACAGCGCGGCCCGCGACGGTGAACAAACCGTTCCGCCGGAATGGCAGTCGGTCAGACGCACGCCTTCGGAAGCGAATTGGTCAAGGTGGGGCGTCTGGACGATCGGGTTGCCGTAACAAGCGAGGTCACCGTAGCCGAGGTCGTCGGCAAGAAAGATGATCACGTTGGGCGGTCGGTGGGACGCCTGTGCGAAGGAGCCGGCGATGAGCAACAGAACCAGCAAGCGGAGGAACGTCTTCATTTCAATTTTCCACGCAATCCCAGAGATCAGTCGCAAGGCGTCAACGTTTGCAGCGGGGATCACGTCGCACGCTTTGGCTGACTGGCGTTAGTCATTTTCAGCCACGCCTCCAATTCAGATCGAAGCTGTTCGGCTTTTTTCGGCAACTCGCCGGCGAGGTTCCGCGACTCGCTGATGTCGATCTTTAGGTTATAAAGTTCAATTGAGTCATCATCATAAAACTTAATCAATTTATAGTCCCCAGAGCGAATGGCGCTTCCTAGTCGATTGGCTTTGTGAAAGGCGTAATTGGGATAGTGGAAGTAGATCGACTCGCGATTCAACTCGGATTCGTTTTTAAACAGCGGTAACAGAGACATTCCATCGGGAGTATTGGAGGGATCGGCCTTCAGATTCGCTGCGTCAAGAATCGTTGCATGGATGTCCATGGTGATCGCCGGTGTTGAAGTTTGCGTGGCAGGCCTGACGCGACCGGGCCAGCGAACAATCATCGGGACTCGAATTCCACCTTCGTACAGGAACCCTTTCTCCGCCCGCAGTGGTTGAACGTTTGCCTGGAATGGTCCGTTATCCGAGGTAAAGATCACCAGGGTGTCTTCGCCCAGCCCCTGTTCGTCAATCGCTTTGATCAGTTTGCCGATCGATCGGTCCATGCCCTCAATCATTGCAGCGTATGTCGGATTCTCGACGCCCGGTCCTTTTCTGCGTTCGTATTTGGCGATCAAGTCGGCGGGAGCTTGGAATGGGTAGTGAACCGAGTAATTCCACCAGCACAGAAAGAACGGGCGATTCCCATCCGCTTTGGCGGACTTGATGAAGCTGATGCATTCGTCGGCACATCTGTCCGGCAAGTACTCGCCGTCGAATTTTCCTTGCAGATTGGGAATCCTGTACGGACTGAAATAGCTTGGTGGCCCTCCGAAACGACAGCCTCCGATATTGATGTCGAAGCCCTGGTGTTCAGGACGCAACTCCGGTTCCGTCGGCAGATCCGTGTCGGAGTTGGAGTCGGATCGGCTGCGATGGGAGAGGTGCCACTTTCCCACAAAGCCTGTCGCATACCCTGCCTGTTTGAGTTGCTCGGCCAGGGTGACCCGTTCCAGCGGTAGGTGTCGCAGCCAAATCGGTGTGATCAGATCCGTACCGGGTTTTTGGAAATTTGGCGGGTGTCCTCCGGCGTGATTGGTAATGTTGAGACGAGCCGGTGACTCTCCCGTCATCAGAGCTGCGCGTGTGGGCGTACAAACAGGCGCAGCGGAGTAGGCATCAGTGAAAAGCAAACCTTGCTTTGCCAGCCGATCGAGGTGGGGCGTGTCAAGTTTCTCGTTGCCGTAACAATGAAGGTCCTTCCACCCCAGGTCATCCGCCATGATCAAAACAATGTTTGGCGATTGTTCTTGGTTTGCCGTGTCCTGGCCAAACGCAATCGTCGACAAGGCACTGAGGGCAATCAGCGAAGCCAAGCAACAATCACAGCCTATCTTTTTGATCATCATTCTTTGTGTCTCAAATCGGCTTGGCGTTCGGTGGGGACATACCACCCGTCCAAAAGTGCACGGAGCGCCTTGACCTTTTTCGGATTCGTCACGGCAACATTCACGTGTTCACCGGGATCGTCTTTCAGATTGTAGAGCTGCGGTGCGTCACTGAGAGGCGGGTACTTCATTTTTCCCGGCGCCCCGTCGTACGTCAGCAGGAGCTTGTCGTGGCCGTGGATCACCCAGCGATACAAAAGCGATGCCTGCGGATTCTCGATATCGGCGATGTCGTGGGCAAAGGATTCGCCGAACAGCGTGTCGCGCTCGATGGGATCGCCTGACGTTAGTTGGGGCAGCAGATTGAGTCCGGGAAAGTCGTGTGGGCCCTTCACGTCGGCGGCTGCCAGAACGGTCGGAACAAAATCAATTGACGAACAAAGTTCGGGGCGATCCGCCGGCGTGATTTTGCCTGGCCAACGGAACATGATCGGCGTTCGTGTCCCGAGCTCATAGGGACTGCGTTTGGATCGCGGTCCGTAGCCGCCTGTTCCCGTCTGGATCCAGCCGTTGTCCGTGACGTAAATGACAAGCGTGTCTTCCGCAATGCCCGAGTTGTCGATGTGGTCCAACAGAGAACCGCAGGTTTCATCGAACCATTCGCACATCGCATAGTACTTCGCGATTCGTTCCTGGACTTTCTTGTTGAGGTACTTTTCAAGAAGTCGAGTCGGCGGATTGTGTGGTGTATGGGGCATGATCGGTGCGTACCAAACAAAAAATGGCTTCCCCGCTTCGACGCTGCGATCGATAAAGTCCGTAACAGGCTTGATGCCATCGCGCCCGATCGTCAGCCCCGCATCACCATGTCGCCCGCCCCGATTGGGGAACCCATTGGTCATGCCTTCGGTGAAACCACCACGTTGGAAAGAGCCTTCCCACCATTTTCCGCTCTGGTGACTGACGTAACCTTTTGTGGCCAGCCACTGAGGCAGGGCGCCGGTGCGGTCAATGTGTGAGATCAGCAATTCGCGAATGTCTCTGCCCGCTTTTTCAGCGTGAGCCCTGTTGGCTGGTGTGCCGGCGGGGTCGTTTCCCGTCGTCATGTTCTGATGCGAATAGAGTCCTGTGATCAGCGTCATTAATGAGGGGCGGCACAGTGCGGTCGGAACATAGCCACGTCGAAACAACGCGCTCTCCCTGGCAAGCTTGTCCAGGTTGGGCGTTTCGATGTCTGCATGCCCCATGAAACCGTAGTCGGTGTAGCCTTGGTCATCGGAGAGGATCAAGACGATGTTCGGCGGTTTGGAGGTCGCAACTGTCGCGGTTGCGACCATGCAAAGAAATGGGAGCAGGCGAAGAATGCGGTTCATGTTCTACGTCGAAGTTGATTGAGTGATTTGGCTTGATCGGAATGGGGGAAAGCCTCCCGGCAAACGCTCTGCATTGATAGTCAGTCAGAGATTCACTGCAGGAGGCTTTCGACATTTCGCTTCGAGCGCCAGTGAACGCCCGATGCGTCCGACGATATCGCGATGCGTTGCTCCTTGCTCATCGGGATACCGTCAGATCAACCATTCATCCGCTTTGATTGCTTTCGCGCGACCAGCGATACAGCCTGTCGCAGCGAAATAGGTTGCTGAATGCAATTTTAAACGATCGACGCCTCGACCGGAGCGATGTTGAATCACGAGCGGTCGTTGCGTCAGAAACCGCGTGAACTCATTCGTAGACCTCGCTTTTTTCTCGAAATTCCGGAGGAGGTGCATCATTCAACTCCGGGTGTTCCATCAACAGTTGTTCGATGTCGGAAGCGTTGTAGGTTCTCTCGGGTTCCTCTTCGGCACAACCTGCGGAGCCTATCACCAATAACAAAACAAACGCATGGGTAAAGAACTTCATAACGAACGCAGACTCCCAGAAATAGAATGAATACAATACATTGCAGAGCGACACGCGTCGCTTCAACGTTTTTCAAACACGCGAAAACAGATAAAGCAGTCACCAGTGAGCCATCGTGCCCGGGGATCGTGCGCGGGGATCGTGACCCCGGGATCGTGCACGACGGTTATTGCGACGACTGTTGCAATGTCAGCGCGAAATCAAAACTCTCCGTCGAGCACTTCATTGGATGCACGCGTGCCAAGTGCTCCCCACAAACCGAAGGGGCTTTGTGAACCGGGTACCGACAACGGGTCCGTGTTCACGCTCGCGTTGGACACCATGGCTCGCGACGATGGGTTTCCAGCCTCGATGGAGTCGGTGACAAATCTGACGGCACCATCGCCCATCAAGATATGCGCCCCGCCTGGGTGTCGGCTGCTCGGTGGGCACACGCCTTCGGACTGGTACCAGTTTTGGTCGAAACACAACTCTCGGTTGGGAGGCAAGATCGTGTAGACCCCGGAGTGGATATGCAGACCCCAGGCCCAGCGAAAACCGCGGCGATTGTCGATGTGGGGATTGCTGACAAACGGAGCAGTCGGGCCCCAGAATAGAGGTCGATCGGGATCGACAAACGACTCACAAGCGATTGCACCGCCGGGCGACTTGATCGGCCCGGTTGCCCCGGTCGTGCCGTTCACATGCCTTGAGCGTTTGTCATCATCACCAAGGTCGGTGATAAACTCACCCATTGCGATGGTGTTGGACAAGCCATCGAGCACGTCTCGAAAGGCGGTTTTAAATTGACAATTGAAAAAGCCTCGGTTGCTGATCCTCGCTGATTGGATGATATCCGCCGACTTCAACGCCCCTTGTATCGTGTACGCGGCCCCGTAATTCGTCCGGTGGACCGAGTCCCCCATGCACGCGCCGTAGTTGGTCCGTCCCATGGCGGGAAGCCCGACACCTGGATCGCTGGGGCAACGGAAAGTTGGGATATCTGATTCGAATGGATCGTAGGGTCCAGCAGCTGAATTGACGAGACGACTGAACACACGGCCTGGATAGGGGCCCATCGGGGCATAGATGTTCCCGGCACCAATTTCCCCGTCGGGAACTTTGTAAGGATTGGAGATTTGGTCCCAAAGGGCCTGCTGTTCGATGAACGCAGTGAGCCCGACTAATGCGGATAGTTCCAGACTGTTGCTTCCAGGGGCGAATTCTCGGCGGGTGGTCGAGTAGGTTCCGCCGCCCTGGGCGGGTAAGCGCTGATAGGCCGAATGGTAATTGTGAATCGCCAAACCGACCTGCTTGAAATTATTGCTGCAGCTCATGCGGCGAGCCGCTTCTCGAGCTGCTTGAACGGCAGGTAGAAGCAACCCCACCAAGATTCCGATGATTGCGATGACGACAAGGAGTTCAACCAGTGTGAATCCTCTTCGTCGATTACAGCTACGCATAGCATGATTTCCTAATCAATAGATCAAACCTGAAACAAGAAATTGCAACCCCGGCTATCAGGCCCCGAGACCCTCGACGAGTTTCGGACCTCAAGCGGATGAGAATGCAGTCACTGAATAGGAATGTTAGCGCTCCCCTCTTTCAAGGATATGCATCGATCGTCATTCAGCGAAGTTTCTGCGCACACTGCGGGCGTGGAAGAGCAGCCTTCGGCATGAGACGCACGACCATCAAACGGCATGTCGTCACGGCAAATTTGGACGACCGAAAGTCCAACGGATTGTCGGCTGCCGCAAAGCATCAGAAAGGGAAACCAGCACGCCACAGAGGAAAGATGCCAGAGCGGATAGACATCTTTGTATCGAATGGGGGCCGCAGTCAGCGTTGTTTTCGACACACCGAAGGCGTGACGCCGGTCGTGCGGCGGAAGGCATGGGTGAAGACGCTGTGATCGAAAAAGCCGCAGGCGAACGCGATTTCAATGACCGGCTTTGTTGTTTCGCGTAACAGTCGTGATGCTGCTGCGATGCAGATTTTGGCGATCAATTGCGTGGGCGTCAGGTCGATCGATGTCACTTCGTTGCGGCATGCTTGTGCCGGTGGGTGAGGCTATCGTTCTGTGCTCATTTTCAGTCTTCGACTGACGCGACCGATCAAGCGTTGCTTGCTGACGCAGATGGGAATGATGGCCCGACCCGTCTGCGGACTCTCGAGCAGGGACATTGCTCGTCATTGCCGGCCAGATTTGGTGGGTAGTGTCTTGGAAACGGCGGCTCGACTTCGCTGTCCACGATTGAATTCGTTTTCAAGCTGGGCTTACGCGTGAGCCATGATTCGAAAAGTGCCTGCCGGTTAGCTGCCGGCAGGCACGCGGACTCGGTAGATCGTTGTGGGTAGACACCCGATGTCGTGTGCCATCTAGATCGCCGGTCCGTTTCGTTCTCAGCCCGAACAGCCGAGGGAGCCACCGACAAGTGTGAGCTCGCACTACTATCCAGGGACCAAACGATGACGACAGTTTACAAAAGATTCATTGGGGTTGACGTCGCAAGCCGCAAACTTGATCTCTTCGATTCGGTTGCAAAAGTACATCAAACGATCGATAACACACCGGAAGCAATCAACGCATGGATCAAACTTCTCCGCCGCAAGCGTGCCAAGACAATCGTGGTGATGGAAGCCACCGGAGGCTACGAAAGCAATCTGGTGGACGCTTTGCACGAAGCCGATACGGATTGTTGCGTGTGCAACCCCGCGCAGGTGCGATCGTTCGCCAAAGGGATCGGACTGATCGAAAAGAACGATCCGATCGACGCCAGAATGATCGCCCGGTTTGGTGAGGTCGTCACGCCAAAGTTGCGTGAGAAACCTTCTCCCGAAGAACGCAAGCTCAAGGCGCTGGTGCATCGACGTGATCAAATTCTCTCGCAACAGTCGGCCGAACGGAACCGCCTTGCCCAAGCCCGCGACGAGGAAGTGCGTGAAGTCATCCAGGAAGCGTTGGACTTCTATAAACGGCAAATCGCGGGGATTGAGAAGAAAATTGCCGCGCTGATCGATGCCAGCCAACCCCTGTCTGAGCGAGCAGCGCTACTCGCTTCGTGCCCCGGTGTCGGCACCGCAACGGTCGCGATGTTTCTGGCCGAGCTCCCCGAACTAGGCTCGCTCAACCGCGGCCAAATTGCCAAGCTCGTTGGCGTCGCGCCGATCGTCCGTGATAGCGGCCAAAAGGAAGGCAAACGCAGCACGTTTGCCGGTCGCTCCCTGGTCCGCAAAGTGCTTTACATGGCCGCTTTGGTTGCCACGCGATACAATTCGATCATGAAAGCGTTCTACCAACGCCTGCTGGCCAAAGGCAAGCCGCCGAAGGTGGCGATCGTGGCAGTGATGCGAAAGCTCTTGGTAACGCTGAATGTCATGGTGCGCGAAGGAACGCCTTGGCGTGAATCCACTCTCGCGCCTGCGGGGTAGGCCTCTGGGGCAACACTGGCATCGGTCCGACATGGCAAAGTCCCACATGCATACGTGTCGCATCGGAAGTCACTCACCCCCTTCATACAACAAGACGTTTGGTGAGCCCCTTTCGCGTCGCCGTCACATTGGCCTGCGCAAGCAGATGAGGCCGATGTGACGGCGATGCGGAATGGGGCGGCCCATTTCGTTGAGTCCCGAACGAGCGTCAGCCCCCCTCAGTACCACCCTGAGCTGAATCTCACCAACCAGAGCCAAAGATGCAAAACCAAGAAAACTTCCGGGCGAGCCATCACTCGCCATTGACAGAAACTAAGACAGCCGATGGCACCGTAACAATGGGAAGATTTTGGGGTAGGAAGATTTTTGGGGTAGGAAAATAGCAGCATGACAAACAACGCGCGATATGAGATGGACGCTGAATGATCGTTATTTCGTTTGCTTGGCGAGATACGTTGCCAGTTCGATCAGTGAAACGCGTTTGTCGTCGTCCTGGTCGGCCTGCTTCAAAATGGTTTTGGCAAGTTGGCCGCTGACCGGCGTTTCAAATAACTCCGATTCATCGATGAAGGTGCTTCGGTTCTTGTCGTGACGGGTGAGCAACTTCCTCGCTTCGGCCAGGTGTCCGTCGTCGAAACCGAGTGTCTTTCGCGTTTGCGTGATGACTTGCTGGACTTCCATTTGCGTCAATTCGCCGTCCCCATTCTTGTCCAATTCGCTGAGTGGGTTTGTGCCGGAGCCGTTTGAAAACGGGCCTTCGGCAGCGACGAATTCATCGGTGTCGATGGTGCCATCGGAGTTCCGGTCATAGCGTTCAAACACCGAACGCACCTTTGCGAGGTCCGACTTGCTCATTCCCGAGTCTCGGCGATGCTTGGCCAGCATGGTGGCAATCTCGTCGGGATCGAGCTGGCCGTTGCCGTTGCGGTCGTTTCGCCTCAGGTAGATGTTCGCGTTGTTGACGACTTGCTGTGTGACGCCGGAATCGCCTCGCAGTTTTGCGAAGCGGACGCAGAGTTCCAGGTGTGTCAGTTTGCCATCTCGGTTGAGATCGAACTGTTCGATTTCGTCTTTCCAGTCGATCCGTTTCTGTTCCTCTTTGTCAATCGAGCCGTCTTCGTCGGTGTCGTAGACGGTCATCGATCGCGTCGCGTCGGTCAAATCGATGGGAGCGATGACTAACGCGTATAGGTCCGGCTTGTCGCCGGAGAGGACCTGCGCCGAGGCGGTATCGGTCACGATGACGATCGACAGACCGACGACAAGAAGAGTCTTAACCATGAGGCACCTGAATGAAACGCGAAGGAGGGGGGGCGCCCCCTCCCAGTCATTCTGTGCGATCCGGTGATCGCGCTGGGCCGGAGATCGGGAGCCCCTGAGTCCACCTTGCGCGATCATCGAGCCGACTGCACGCTAGATGTCGCAGTCGCGCATCCGATTGACATGGGATTGCCTTGCGAGCTCGCCGCCTTCGGGTAGGCGATCGCCGGACCGGAGATCCGTCCTTCCCGGCGAAGATTTGTCGTTTTGCCACCGCTGTCGCTGTCTGGTCGGCACGCGACTTGCATACCACCATGGGGTATATTGAAACGGTGACCTTTTGACAGTCTGGAGAAACGATGGACCACGCTAACAAAGATGAGACGTCATTGCCGGTCGCCGGTCCGTCAATGCAACTTGATCCGGTTTGTGGCATGAAGGTGCCTGCAGACGCTGCCCGTTCGGCAGATTTCGAGGGCAAGCATTTCGTTTTTTGCAGCGATGGATGTTTAAAAACGTTCCGTGCGGATCCGGCCGGAGTGCTGGCCAAACGATCGCAGAAGGAGGCCTCGAGCGGCTCGTCCTGTTGCGGTGGAGACACTGCGACTCGGATCGAGGAAACCGCGGCAGCGTCTTCGTGTTGCGGTGGTCACTCAGCAACCAAGATGAGCGGTTCGCCGGCAGACCCGACGGCGATCTATACCTGTCCCATGCACCCGGAAATCGAACAAGTCGGGCCTGGCGATTGTCCAATTTGTGGGATGGACTTGGAACCCAAGGTCGTCGCGTTGGCGGACGAGGGTGAAGACAAGCAGTACACCGACATGAAACGTCGGTTTTGGGTTGGCGTTGTGTTGTCGGTGCCGCTGCTTGTGATCGCAATGGGACCGATGGTGGGATTGCGGATTGCGGACTGGATGAGCCAGTCGGTGTTTGGCTGGCTGCAGTTGGTTCTCGCGACGCCCGTGGTGTTCTGGTGCGGATGGCCGTTATTAGTCCGCGGAGCCAAGTCGTTCCGTTCGATGAATTTAAACATGTTCTCACTGATCGCCGTGGGGACATTGGCAGCCTACCTGTTCAGCTTGGTCGTCGTGCTGGTCCCAGGCGTGATCCCGGAGGCTTTCTTCGAGAACGGTGTTCCGCCACTGTATTTTGAAGCCGCGGCGGTGATCATCACGTTGGTGTTGCTCGGACAAGTGCTGGAACTGCGGGCACGCCATCAAACCGGTGGTGCGATTCGCGAACTGATGAAGCTGGCGCCCGAGACGGCACACCGAATCACGGGTGATGGCGAAGAAGACATTCCGCTGGATTCAGTGCACATGGGCGATCGGCTGAGGGTTCGTCCTGGTGAAAAGGTTCCGGTCGATGGGAAAGTGCTCAGCGGTTCAAGCAGTGTCGATGAGTCGATGTTGACCGGCGAGCCGATGCCGGTGAAGAAGGTGGAAGGCGATGAAATCACCGGCGGGACGTTGAACCAGACCGGCGCGCTGGTGATGGAGGCGGTCGGGGTTGGCGGTGATACGGTTCTCAGCCGCATCGTGCAAATGGTTGCGGAAGCTCAGCGGAGTCGCGCCCCGATTCAGAAACTGGTCGACGTGGTCGCACGGTACTTTGTGCCAGCGGTCATCGTCTGTTCGATTGTCGCATTTATCGGATGGGCGGTCTTTGGCCCGGAGCCGCAGCTGGCTCATGCGTTTGTCGCGGCTGTGGCGGTGCTGATCATTGCTTGTCCCTGTGCCTTGGGACTGGCCACGCCGATGTCTGTGATGGTGGGTGTCGGCCGCGGTGCGAAGGAAGGCGTGTTGATCAAGAATGCAGAAGTCTTGGAAGTCATGGAGAAGGTGGACACGATCGTCGTCGACAAGACCGGCACGTTGACCCAGGGACGACCGGAAGTGACGGGCGTCGAGACGTTTAACGACTGGAACGAGACTGATGTGTTGACGTTGGCTGCGGCGGTCGAAGCACAGAGCGAACATCCGTTGGCTCAAGCGATCGTTCGCCGAGCGAAGGCGGATGAATTACAGGTGGTCGAGGCAAGTGAATTCGACAGTATCACCGGAGGAGGAGTTTGGGCTCGCGTTGATGATCATGAAGTGTTGATCGGCAAGGCTGACTTGTTGGACGAACAAGGCATCGAGGGCGTGGATGCGGGGCGGCAGGCTGCGGGATCGCATCAGAGCGAGGGGGCGACGGTTGTGTTCGTGGCGATCGGCAACACACTGGCGGCAATTCTTGCGATCACCGACCCGATCAAGAAAAGCACGCCAGCAGCGTTGACGACGTTGCATGATCTGGGGTTGAAGGTCGTGATGTTGACCGGCGACGCCGAACCGACTGCGAACGCCGTCGCATCGAAGCTGGGCATCGACGAGTTTCACGCCGGTGTTTCGCCCCAGGAAAAGCACGACTTCGTTCGCAAATTGAAGCAGGAAGGCAAGACCGTTGCGATGTGTGGCGACGGGATCAACGACGCTCCGGCACTGGCCGAAGCAAACGTGGGCATCGCGATGGGGACCGGGACAGGCGTTGCGATTGAATCTGCGGGTGTCACGCTCGTCGGTGGTGATCTCCGCGGGGTTGCTGCGGCGGCAAATTTGAGCCGCAAAACGATGAGCAACATTCGTCAGAACCTGTTCTTCGCGTTCATTTACAACGCACTGGGAATCCCCGTCGCGGCAGGATTGCTCTATCCGTTCTTCGGCGTATTGCTCAGTCCCATGATTGCGGCGGCAGCGATGAGTTTTAGCAGCGTGTCGGTGATTGCAAACGCGTTGAGATTGCGTGCGGCCACGCTCACGTCGTGATGATGGGCATGGAGATGTCCTACCGAACGACTTTTATGAGTTGGTGATGAACAGCTGACTGCAGAAACGCTTAGAGGGTAAAATTGCGGCCTCGGCGAAACGAACCGTTCCAAAAGTCTCCCCCCATGTTCTTAGACGACGAGAAAAAGAAACTCAACAATCGACTTCGGCGTGTCATCGGACAAGTCGAAGCGGTTGGTCGTATGATCGAGGATGAGGAATACTGCGTCGATGTCCTGATGCAGCTGTCTGCCGCGATGGGAGCACTCAATAAAGTTGGCCAAATCGTCTTGGAAGAGCACATTCGGAGCTGCGTCAGCGATGCCATCAAGTGCGGCAGGGCTAAGGACCGTGACGAAAAAATCGAAGAGCTGATGAAGGTTTTTCGGAAGTATGGTGAGTAGGGCACGCGACTTAGACGGCTCGGTCGCTTCCATTCGTTCTTGCTACACTGTTGCGTCTGCGAAATCGTGCCTAGGGTTTGGCACGCTATGACGAAGACTTCATTGACTTACTACGGGATGCCTGATGCTCAGCCGTTTGATTCGCCTTGCCGCGATGAGTTGTCTATTCTGTTTGCCGACGATCTCGGCGGTCGCCGATGATGGCGATTTGTTTTTGAAACCTCCGGCCGTGGTGCGACCGGACAAGCCAATTTATTCCCCGAACAACCGCGCGTTTCAAGGGATTCCGAGTCTGGCGATTGCTCCCGGTGGTCGATTGTGGGCAACCTGGTACGCCGGTGTCACGCCCGGCGAAGACCAGAATAACTACGTCGTGCTGAGCACGAGCGACGACGATGGCGAAACGTGGACCGAAGTGCTGGTGGTGGATCCTGACGAAGCCGGTCCGGTTCGAGCTTACGACCCGGAACTGTGGATGGCCCCGGACGGTAAACTGCGTCTGGCATGGGCTCAGGCCATCGGGCACGAAGGTACCATCGCCGGGGTCTGGTTTCTGACGATCACGAATCCGAATGACGCTCGGCCGCAATACGAGGCGCCCGAACGGGTCACCGATGGAGTCATGATGTGCAAACCGCTCGTCTTGTCGTCGGGCGAATGGGTGCTACCGGCGTCGACGTGGCGGAAGACCGATCACAGCGCTCGAGTGATCGTGTCCGATGACGAAGGGGCGACGTGGACCTTGCGGGGCGGTTGCAACGTCCCAGAAAAAGACCGTGCCTTTGACGAACACATGTTGATTGAGCGACGCGACGGATCGCTGTGGATGTTGGCGCGGACGCGGTACGGGATCGGCGAAAGTGTTTCCACCGACGGCGGACGCACCTGGCCAGAATTGGCTCCTTCCAACATCGCCCACCCCAGCGCCAGGTTTTTCATCCGTCGATTGAATTCTGGCAAGCTGCTGTTGGTCAAACACGGGCCCGTCGACAAGCGGATCGGGCGATCCCACCTGACCGCGTTCCTGTCCGACGACGATGGTCAGACCTGGAGCGGCGGTCTGTTGCTGGACGAACGCAATCAGGTCTCGTATCCCGATGGACAGCAAGCCGCCGACGGGACCATCCGCATCATCTATGACTTCAGTCGAACCGGTGAACGCCACATTCTGATGGCGACGTTCCGTGAAGAGGATGTCGCGGCGGGAGAGTTGGTCAGCGATTCGGCCAAGCTGCGCCAGATCGTCAGTGACGCATCGGGCCCGCTGGAAACGGAATGAAATTCATCTGCCCAATCGTTTGGCTGGTCGCATGCCTTGCGGCCGTCGGGTGCAACCGCCGTGAAGAATGGCCCTTCCGACCGGTCACGTTGATTTGTCCGTGGTCGGCCGGGGGAGGTACGGATCGGGTGTCGCGGCAAGTTGCGGTGCAGCTTGAGAGCGAGCTCGGTGTGCCAGTCAATGTGGTCAACGCCACGGGCGGCGGGGGCGTGACGGGACACACACGCGGTGCCACCGCTTCTGCCGACGGATACACCGTGACCATGGCCACGGTGGAGCTAAACATGTTGCACTGGCGCAGCCTGTGCCCGATCACGCCCGATCGCTTTGAGCCGTTGGCGATGATCAACCAAGATTCGGCAGCGATCTTCGTGTCCGCAGATTCTCCTTGGCATTCACTGCGGGATCTGGATGCCAAGCTGCGTCAATCAACGGAATCCTTGCGGGCGTCGGGAACTGCAGCCGGCGGGATTTGGCACCTCGCATTGTTGGGTTGGTTGGACCGCAGCGATCTACCGAGCGAATCGGTGACCTGGGTTTCGATCAACGGAGCGGCACCTTCGCTCCAGGAGATGATGGCCGGTGGGTTGGAGATCGTGTGCTGCTCCATCCCCGAAGCGCGCGGATTGATCGATGCCGGAGAGATTCGATGCTTGGGGGTGATGAGCAGGGAGCGAAGCCCCGCGGCGCCCGAGGTCGCGACCTTTGCCGAGCAGGGCATTGATTGGTCGATCGGGGCCTGGCGGGGGCTGCTGTTTCCCAAAGGTGTTCCGGAGGATCGCGTCACGAAGATGCGGGAGGCGGTTTTGAACGTCGCCAATAGCAACGAGTTTCGTCAGTTCATGGCGGCGTCTGGATTCCAGGTCGCGGTCGCCGACGGGGATCAGTTTGAAGCGTTTCTGACGCAGACCGATGCGGACTTTGGCGAGATTTTGAATCAGCCACATATGAAGCAAACACAGTCGTCAGCGATCGGCCCTTACTTTCTTCCATCGATCCTTGCCGCGCTGGGAATCGTCATCGGTGCGTTTGGATGGGGCGTCTCCAGGTCGACGCTGAACGAGGAGGCAAACACAGCAGCGGCCGAAAACTTGGCGATTGATTATCACGCGTTGTTGCGATTCGCTGCGGCCGTTGGTCTGTTCATTGTGCTTTGTGAATCGCTCGGCTACGTGATCTCCGCAGGCGCGATGCTGCTTGCGATGTTGCTGATGTTGCGAGTCGGATGGCGCCTCGCCGTGGCTGTGACCGTGGTGACCATTCCGAGCTTGTATCACGTTTTCGCGGTCGTACTCGGCGTTCCCCTTCCCTGGGGCTGGTTGGGTTGGTGACATGGATCCTGCACTGTTACAAGCAGCCGGTGATGTTTTCGGCCGCGCTGATGTTTGGCTGATCATCGTCGCCGCGGCGTTCTATGGGATCTTTGTCGGTGCCATCCCGGGATTGACGGCCACGATGGCCGTGGCCTTGTTTGTCCCCGTGGCGTATTGGTTGGATCCGGTGGCTGCGATCGGTGCGATCGTGACCATGGTCGCCTGTGCGATCTTTGCGGGAGACATTCCGACGGTTCTGTTGCGAATCCCGGGCACGCCGGCGTCGGCCGCCTATGCCGATGAAGCGTATCGGTTGTCGGAAAAGGGGCTGGCACAGCAAGTCTTGTCGGTCTCGCTGACGTGCAGCGTGATCGGCGGCATCATCGGGGCGATCCTCTTGATGGTGCTGGGCAGCCAACTCGCAGCGGTCGCGAGCTGGTTTTCTGTCACCGAGTACTTTTGGTTGTACTTGATCGGACTCAGCTGCTGTGTGTTGGTGGTACCAGCGGGGGCTCGGTGGAAAGCGATGTTGAGTCTGATCCTTGGGATCTTGTTATCCACGGTCGGCCTGAGCGCGGTGCATCTTGAACCGCGATTCACCTTTCATTCCGTGGCGCTGTACCAAGGGATCTCGTTCATCCCGGCGATGATCGGTCTGTTCGGGTTGTCGGAAGTGTTTGCGAATCTTTCACAGGCCAAGCGAGGTGACAGCGGGGCGTGTGCCGTTGCACCGGCGGTATCATTCGGCACGATCATCGGGGCTTCACGGTCGGCATTGGTGACTCGGTTAGTCAAACGCCGATCGGGCACGGTCCGGTCGAGCTTGATGGGAGTCTTGATCGGGATGCTGCCTGGCGCCGGCGCCGATATCGCATCGTGGGTCACATTCGCCGCGGCCAAACGTGGTCGTGATTCGAAGGCGGATCGGGAATCGATCGATGCGATCGGAGACGCCACGACGGCCAACAGTGCTGCCTTGGCCGGAGGCTGGATACCGACGTTGGTGTTTGGCATTCCCGGTGATTCCATCACAGCGATCGTGATTGGGGTGTTGTTGATGAAGAACGTCACACCGGGGCCAGCAATCTTTGAGAGTCAACCGTCGCTGGTGTACGGCATTTACCTCGTGTTTCTGATTGCGAATCTCGTGATGTTGCCGGTCGGCTTTCTGGCCATCCGCTTGGGACTTCGTCTCGTCCGGATTCCCAAGCAGATTCTGCTTCCGATCATCGTGTTGTTTTGCGTCACCGGCTCTTATGCACTCAACGCCAGCCTGTTCGACGTCGGAATCATGTTGGCGATGGGACTGGTCGGGTTCGTTTTGAATCGGCGGGGATTTCCGCTCGGCCCGGTGGTCCTGGGATTGGTGCTCGGCGGACCACTGGAGGAACGTTTGATTCAATCGCTGACCGCGTCTGGCGGAAACCCATTGGGTTTGCTCAATCGCCCCATCGCCGTCGTGTTGGCGATCGTCACAGCCTTCATCATCGCAAGCATCCTACGGCGATCGATTCAGGAGCTGCGTCGGCGCGAGTCTGCTTGACGGTTCGTGTGCCCGCCCTTGCCCTCGGCTTAGCGCATGCGAGTTGACGTGGCGATCGTGAGCGATCATCCCGCCGATGCGGGTGGCTACGACAGAGACGCGTCGATGACTCGCATCACGTTCCCGCCGATGACCTTGCGGATCACCTCGTCGCTGTGACCGCGTTGAACAAGGCCAACGGTGAAGAGCGGCCAGTTGGTCCAGGAGAGACTTTGGTTCATCTGCGAGGTTGTTTTGAAGTCATCGTCCGGCCAAAGCATGCGGAATTCTTCGCGGCGTCGCGGTTGCTTGGGAACCTTGGCGTTTTCCATGGCGGAATCTTGCGAGGTGTAGGAGACGTCCGTGCCGATCGCGACCGCATCGGGGCCGAACGTTTTGATCCCATAGTCGATGTGATCGAGCAGCGCGCTGATGTCGCCCGCCCCACGCAGGTACCGTGGAATACAGCAAATGCCGATGTAGCCGCCCGAGTCGACGATCGCCTTGATCACGTTGTCGGGCTTGCTGCGGAAGTGCGGGTAAATCGCGCCGCACGTTGAATGGCTGGCCACGACGGGACGCGAAGAAACTTGCGCTGCTTCCAGGCTGGTTTGCCACCCGCTGTGGGCGCAGTCCGGAATCACACCGACGCGGTTCATTTCGGCAATCGCCTTGCGACCGAAATCGCTCAAGCCGGCGTCGCTTTTTTCACCGCAACCGTCACCGATCATATTGCGTCGCTGATACGTCAAATGCATCATCCGAATTCCCAGCTGAGAGAAAACGCGGACGTACCGCAGTTCGTCTTCGACCGACACCCATTGCTGGACGAGGGGGACGCCGTTCCCGGTCAAGTAGTAACAGTGGCGGCGCTGTTTCTTAGCCGTCCGAATGTCATCGGGAACGGCAGCCTTGAACACGAACCCTCTCATCAAATCGGTTGTGTACGTGTGCCTGGCCAATCGCTTGATCAGCCGCATCGGGTCTTGTCCCTCTTCACCGGCGTTGTTGAACACACAGGTCACACCGGAGGCTCGCCAGGCATCGCGAAACTCTTGTTCTTGGACCGGGTCGGAGACAAATCGCGTCATCGACATCTCTTCTCGCATGTCCTTGATCTCGATTGCTGAAGCCCCCGCTTCGATCGCGGCGGCAAGTGCGTCGCCGTCGATTGCAGCTCGTGGTCCAAACCCATAGGCATCGAACACGATCGACTCGGCGTGCAGTTTCATGCCCCGATCGATTTCCGCCTTGGAGGGTTTCAGGATCCCAAGGGCAACCTCACGCGACTGGTGGATTTTTGGGTTGAGTCGCTCGGTCAATTCGGTAATCGGATCACGCGTGAGAGAGTCTTGAGCACGGATCGTTTGACGAGACATGGCCAATGCGGACGCTCCGGCAAGCGTGCCAAGGAATTGCCGGCGAGCGATGGTGTTGCGAAGGTAGGTTGACATAGCGGACAACGTTCTGGGGGAGGCTGATACGGGAACAGGGGAAGGGGGCTAACACTATAGGGGATTCCCGGTCACTGCTACGCAGCGACATTGGGCGGCTGAAGCCTGGACACCAGCGCACGTTGGTGTCCAGCCTTTAGGCGCAATCTACTCGCTGCGGAGCAGCGAAACGGGCGGCTGAAGCCTGCACACCAGCGCATGTTGGTGTCCAGCCTTTAGGCGCAATCTACTCGCTGCGGAGCAGCGAAACGGGCGGCTGAAGCCTGCACACCAGCGCACGTTGGTGTCCAGCCTTGAGGCGCATCCCGGCTCGCTGCGGAGCAGCGAAACGGGCGGCTGAAGCCTGCACACCAGCGCATGTTGGTGTCCAGCCTTTAGGCGCAATCTACTCGCTGCGGAGCAGCGAAATGGGCGGCTGAAGCCTGCGCACCAGCGCACGTTGGTGTCCAGCCTTTAGGCGCAATCTACTCGCTGCGGAGCAGCGAAATGGGCGGCTGAAGCCTGGACACCAGCGCACGTTGGTGTCCAGCCTTTAGCCCGGATATTGCATCCGCTTATTCGACTGCCCCTATAGCGCGAAAGCCTTAGTTCGTGTATCTATTGGAGTTACGACACTTCATAGACCACAAAACCAAGGCTTTCGGCAATGACAAAGCGTAAACGAAATCGTCCCGCATTGAAACGCCTCAGAAGGCAGGCCGTTGAGGTAGATTTCGACGGCGGATCGCTCACTTCCGATGGGGGCCTCGTCCTGCTTCGCGAAGTCGACAAAAAGCTCAATTTGATCAAGCGGATCGACCAAGCGATTCACGACCCGCGTGATCCGATTCACACCGTTCATTCTCAAGCGGAAATCCTTATCAGTCGAATCTTTGCGATCGCGGCCGGATACGAAGACGCAAACGATCAACAGCAGCTTCGCGATGATGCCGCCTTTCAAGTCGCCGCCGGACGGCCCCCTCGAATCAATGACAGGTCGGATGACGATTGGGATCCCACTCTGGCGAGCCCCTCGACTCATTCCCGATTTGAAAACCGAATCACCAAAAAAGAACTCTTCGAACTCAGCAAGATCCTCGTCGACATTTTTCTTGACAGCTTCGACACCCCGCCTGATGAAATCACACTCGATCTAGACGCAACGGACGACAAGGTACACGGCGATCAAGATAAAAAGGCTTTCAATGCCTACTACGACAGCTATTGCTTCCAACCTCTGTACGTGTTTTGCGGCGACCAACTTCTCGTCTCGTATCTTCGTCCAGCCAACCTCGGTGATGGCCATCACGCACGCGGAATCACAAAATTGCTTGTTGCAAGGATCCGCCAACGATGGCCTCGGGTCAAAATCACCCTTCGTGGTGACGGAGGTTTTGCGATCGAACGCCTCATGCGCTGGTGCGACAAAAACGATGTCCACTACGTCTTTGGTTTGCCCAAGAATAAGGTTTTGGTCAAGCAAATTGCCTGCGAAATGACTCGCGCAAGAGTCGAGAGATTCCACCGTGGTGGCAAACAAGCCTTTTACAAGTGGTTTCGCTATCGCACCGGCAGGACGTGGGACCGCCATCGCTGGGTGGTCGGCAAAGCAGAGTATACCGCCAAAGGCCCCAATCCTCGCTTCGTCGTAACAAACTGTTTCTCAAGTGACGACATTGTCGACACGACCTACCATCGACCGATGGTCGATGGCAAAAGGCAGCCGCTACAAGTTAAGACTCCAGGGACATGGTGCTCTGTCGCTTATGACCCGGAGAAGTTTTATCGAGAGCACTACTGCATGCGTGGCGAGATGGAGAATCGGATCAAAGAGCAACAGCTTTGTCTGTTCGCTGATCGCACCAGTTGCACCCGTTTTATTGCCAATCAGTTCCGCGTGATGCTTTCATCATTTGCTTACGTTCTACTCGATGGGTTGCGTCGCCTGGGCCTGAGTGGAACGAAACAGAGTCGTCTACGTGTGGACACGATTCGATTGCGACTGTTGAAAATAGCAGCCCGAGTTCGAGTGACTTGTCGTCGGGTGGTATTTCATCTTTGCAGCCATTGCCCCTGGGAACCGCTGTTCAATCAGGTGCTGGCACGTCTGTGCCGTAGCGATTAGCCACTCCCATCGCATCGTGTGGCACCGCGCAGCGACTTCCGGTCGTCTGGGGGTAGGGGGCCCTCTGCCCGCAGCGAATCGATTGCAGCAAAAACCGGCTATCGTGGACAGCCTCGCCGTAACTCAGTCTAAAATCAGAGTCAACCAGTCAGCGGATGCAATATCCGGGTTAGGCGCATCCCCGCTCGCTGCGGAGCAGCGAAATGGGCGGCTGAAGCCTGCACACCAGCGCATGTTGGTGTCCAGCCTTTAGGTGCAATCTACTCGCTGCGGAGCAGCGAAATGGGCGGCTAAAGCCTGCACACCAGCGCACGTTGGTGTCCAGCCTTTAGGCGCAATCTACTCGCTGCGGAGCAGCGAAATGGGCGGCTGAAGCCTGCACACCAGCGCACGTTGGTGTCCAGCCTTTAGGCGCAATCTACTCGCTGCGGAGCAGCGAAATGGGCGGCTGAAGCCTGGACACCAGCGCATGTTGGTGTCCAGCCTTTAGCCCGGATATTGCATCCGCTGACTGGTTGACTCTGATTTTAGACTGAGTTACGGCGAGGCTGTCCACGATAGCCGGTTTTTGCTGCAATCGATTCGCTGCGGGCAGAGGGCCCCCTACCCCCAGACGACCGGAAGTCGCTGCGCGGTGCCACACGATGCGATGGGAGTGGCTAATCGCTACGGCACAGACGTGCCAGCACCTGATTGAACAGCGGTTCCCAGGGGCAATGGCTGCAAAGATGAAATACCACCCGACGACAAGTCACTCGAACTCGGGCTGCTATTTTCAACAGTCGCAATCGAATCGTGTCCACACGTAGACGACTCTGTTTCGTTCCACTCAGGCCCAGGCGACGCAACCCATCGAGTAGAACGTAAGCAAATGATGAAAGCATCACGCGGAACTGATTGGCAATAAAACGGGTGCAACTGGTGCGATCAGCGAACAGACAAAGCTGTTGCTCTTTGATCCGATTCTCCATCTCGCCACGCATGCAGTAGTGCTCTCGATAAAACTTCTCCGGGTCATAAGCGACAGAGCACCATGTCCCTGGAGTCTTAACTTGTAGCGGCTGCCTTTTGCCATCGACCATCGGTCGATGGTAGGTCGTGTCGACAATGTCGTCACTTGAGAAACAGTTTGTTACGACGAAGCGAGGATTGGGGCCTTTGGCGGTATACTCTGCTTTGCCGACCACCCAGCGATGGCGGTCCCACGTCCTGCCGGTGCGATAGCGAAACCACTTGTAAAAGGCTTGTTTGCCACCACGGTGGAATCTCTCGACTCTTGCGCGAGTCATTTCGCAGGCAATTTGCTTGACCAAAACCTTATTCTTGGGCAAACCAAAGACGTAGTGGACATCGTTTTTGTCGCACCAGCGCATGAGGCGTTCGATAGCAAAACCTCCGTCACCACGAAGGGTGATTTTGACCCGAGGCCATCGTTGGCGGATCCTTGCAACAAGCAATTTTGTGATTCCGCGTGCGTGATGGCCATCACCGAGGTTGGCTGGACGAAGATACGAGACGAGAAGTTGGTCGCCGCAAAACACGTACAGAGGTTGGAAGCAATAGCTGTCGTAGTAGGCATTGAAAGCCTTTTTATCTTGATCGCCGTGTACCTTGTCGTCCGTTGCGTCTAGATCGAGTGTGATTTCATCAGGCGGGGTGTCGAAGCTGTCAAGAAAAATGTCGACGAGGATCTTGCTGAGTTCGAAGAGTTCTTTTTTGGTGATTCGGTTTTCAAATCGGGAATGAGTCGAGGGGCTCGCCAGAGTGGGATCCCAATCGTCATCCGACCTGTCATTGATTCGAGGGGGCCGTCCGGCGGCGACTTGAAAGGCGGCATCATCGCGAAGCTGCTGTTGATCGTTTGCGTCTTCGTATCCGGCCGCGATCGCAAAGATTCGACTGATAAGGATTTCCGCTTGAGAATGAACGGTGTGAATCGGATCACGCGGGTCGTGAATCGCTTGGTCGATCCGCTTGATCAAATTGAGCTTTTTGTCGACTTCGCGAAGCAGGACGAGGCCCCCATCGGAAGTGAGCGATCCGCCGTCGAAATCTACCTCAACGGCCTGCCTTCTGAGGCGTTTCAATGCGGGACGATTTCGTTTACGCTTTGTCATTGCCGAAAGCCTTGGTTTTGTGGTCTATGAAGTGTCGTAACTCCAATAGATACACGAACTAAGGCTTTCGCGCTATAGGGGCAGTCGAATAAGCGGATGCAATATCCGGGTTAGGCGCAATCTACTCGCTGCGGAGCAGCGAAATGGGCGGCTAAAGCCTGGGCACCAGCGCACGTGCCCGTTCTTTTTTTGTCGCTCCTTCTGCTTGCTCTCCCATGTTCCTGCCGGCGAGTTATCTGCCAACACCGGCAAAACAATGGTGCGGATCATGGCGTTTCTGGACTCCACAGAGGCTTTGAGTCATTTCTGCGACGCGGCAAACGATGCCAAAACCCTGTCGGTCTGCGGAGACAAATCGCGATCACCTGCTATCATGGATGCGTCCCGACGCGTGCTCCCGCCGAAGATTGATCGAAACCGGTTCGGTGCTTGGCGAGTTCGCCGTTTGGATCCCGCCCGCCAGAACGACGACCTGCCACCATAGGTCCCCCCCGCGAATGTTTTTCATGCTACGAACAGCCAGTCGATTGTTGCTGCTGACAGCCGTGCTCGCCGTTGTCGCCACATCGATCCGCGCCCAGACACCCGACGAGCAGCTCCGAGCAAACGCAAACGCTGCCGCCCACTCGTTAGGGATTACAAACGACCGACCGACCCTCGCCGATTTAAAGGCGATCGGGCGAGAGCGATCCCGGTTCAATGACTTCGCCTCCGGAAAGGATCAGCCAGGCGAGGGCACCAGAGACGGCGCAGCACGTCAAGCGAATTTGGCTCAGTTCGAATCAACGATCAAGCCACTCTTGGAGCAAAACTGTCTCGATTGTCATGGCCCCGATACCGTCGAAGGCAACGTCCGAATCGACACGCTTGATCCGAATCTGTTGACCGGTGCCGATACCGATTGGTGGTCCGAGATCTTCGCCGCCATCACCAAGGGCGAAATGCCTCCGCCTGATGCTGGCGAGTTCAGTGACGACGAGCGGCGGCTGCTTGTCGATTGGCTGTCGAGTGAACTGCAAACTGCTTCCATCGTGCGGCGTCGGTCCGGCGGTCATTCCGCGTTTCGGCGCATGACACGGTACGAATACAACTACGCGTTGCAAGACCTGTTCGGTGTTCCCTGGGACTTTGCCAGGGACCTGCCGCCGGAACCCCACTCCGAAGAAGGCTTCGAGAACAGTTCCGATGTGTTGCATTTGTCGGTCACGCACTTCGAGACCTATCACCGAATCGCCCGCAACACGCTCGATCGCGTCACGGCGACGGGCGCCAAGCCGACGACGCGGTACTGGGGCATCGCGATGAAGGATGCCGCCCAGCGCGAGTGGTCCAAACAAGACAAACAGATCAGTGAGCTGCAACAGGAATTCAATGACGACCCAGAGAAGCTGGCAATTGAACTGGAGAAACTACGGGAAACGTTTCGGCAACCGCCGCGTGGGGCTTATTACAAAGACCTGTCCAGTGGTCGGACGGCAAAGGCCGAGTGGCGGTACCACGGCGCGCAGTATGCATTTGCGCCCACGGAGCAGCCCGTCGCGTTTCCCGACCCAGACGACTGCGTCGCGATTCTGCCGAACGGATTGGGCACGCGGCTGATCGTCGAGCTGGGCAATCAGTTGCCTGATGAAGGCACGATGCGGGTGACCGTTCGAGCGTCGCGAGTGGAGACCGAGGGCGATGGCTTTCCCAGTCTGCAATTGCTGTTCGGCTGGCAAGCCAGCAACGAAGGCCGCGCATTGATACGAGTCAGCAAAGAAGACACACCGGTCACGGCCGGCCCGGACCAACCACAGATCATCCAGTGGGACGTGCCGCTGGGTGAAATCTATCCCCGCAACTCGGTCAGGAAAACGTCGCCGATGGGCGTGACGCCCAGCCCGTCGGAATACATCCGCTTGGTCAACAGCTCGGCGTCTTCGTCGGAGATCCAGATCGATTTCGTGCACGTCGCTGCACCGGTGTATGATCATTGGCCGTCTCAGTCGCATCGCCGCATCTTTACCGCGAGTGAAGACTCCAACGAATTGGCTGATGCGCGAAGGACCATCGCAGCGTTCATGAACCGAGCGTGGCGGCGACCGATCAGCGACGCGGAGATCGATCGCAAGCTAAAACTCTTTGCCGCCATGCGTCCGCAATGCGACAGCTTTGAAGAAGCCGTTGTCGAGGTCCTGGCAACGGTGCTCTCGTCGCCACAGTTCTTATACGTCTGGAACACGACCAACGCGCCAACGACCGGCGAATCCGGTGAGCGTTCGCCGATCGATGCACATGCATTGGCCAATCGACTGTCGTTGTTCCTGTGGTGCAGCATTCCCGACCAGGAATTGTTGACACTGGCGCAGTCCGGGCGGCTGACCGACCGCGACATCCTGGCATCGCAGGTCCGGCGGATGCTTGACGATCCACGCAGCGAACGTTTCTCCAAACACTTCGTGCATCAGTGGCTGGACATGCAGCTGCTTGATTTCCTGAACTTCAAACAACATCTGCCCAGCTTCGATCCGCTATTGAAAGAAGCCATGCAGTACGAGCCGGTCGCCTTGTTCGAGCAGATGCTGCGAGACGACGCGAGCGTGTTGGACTTCATCCACTGCGACTACGCCATGGTCAACGAGCGACTGGCCCGACACTATGGCTTGTCGGGTGTTTACGGCAACCATTTCCGCCGCGTTTCGTTGGACGGAGGGTTTCGCCGCGGAGGTTTGCTGACGCAGGCCGGGCTGCTGTCGATGAATTCCGATTGGCCTGATTCTCACCCGCTCAAACGAGCGATTTGGTTGCTTGAAAGCGTCCTCAGCGATCCGCCTCCCCCGCCGCCGCCCGCCGTGCCGCAGATCGATCTGGCCGATCCGGAAATCGCGAAGATGACGTTGAAGGAACGCATCGAAGACCACCGCAATCACGCCGCGTGCATGTCGTGTCACAGCAAGATTGACCCTTGGGGGATCGCTTTCGAAAACTACGATGCGCTCGGGAAGTGGCGTGATGAAGTTCGTGGCAAACCGGTCGACGCGTCCAGTGAGCTGTTCAATCACCAAACGCTCGATGGCATGGATGGCTTGAAACGATTCCTGTTGCAGAACCGGCAGGATCAATTTGTCCGAGCAATGGTGTCCAAGCTGGCCACGTACGCGTTGGGCCGCCCGTTGGCGTTCTCCGATCGAGCGGAAATTGACGCGATCACCGCTCGCGTTCGCCGCAACGGCGATGGACTGAGGACGACCGTTGAAGCGATCGTTCAAAGCGAACTGTTTCGATCCATGTAAACACCCAACCCAAACCGTTACACGTCAACGTTAGCATTCACACGGGAAGCCGCCCATGGCATGGAACATGAATATGATTGATCGTCGTCGATTCCTGAGAGGCAGCGGGTGGGCGTTGGCATTGCCGATGTTCGGATCGGTGTGGGGGCCGATGGCTCGCGGCGCGGAGACGCGAGAGAACCCGAAACGCCTCGGCTGCTTCTACTTTCCCGACGGTGTGCCGATGCCGCTGCCGGAAGACCCGGCTTACAAAGACTGGTCCTGGTTTCCCCATGGTGGCGGCAACGAGTTCACGTTCTCCAAGTGCATGGAACCGTTCGAGTCGCTCAAAGACGACTTGACGGTGCTGTCTGGTTTTTCGCATCCGAAGTCCCGCAACGTTCACGGTCACAACAACGCAGATCAGTTTCTGACCGCAGCGGCCACCGGCGGCGGTGACAAAGAGTACGAGAACACGATTTCGTTAGACCAGGAATACGCGAAATACGTCGGGGACCAGACTCGTTTTGCATCGTTGGTGATGTCGACCGATGGGGGAACGGGCACCGCGCGCGGAACGCACACCATTTCGTTTGATCGCAACGGGCGGCCGATTCCTGCCGAGCATCGCCCCAAACAGATTTTCGATCGACTGTTTGTGAAAAACGACGCCGATTCGGCTCGCCGGCTGCTGCTCAGTCGCAGCGCACTGGACGAAATGCTGGAGGATGCCCGGCGTCTGCGACAATCGCTGTCGACCGATGACCGACGCAGTCTGGATGAATACCTGGACTCGGTTCGACAAGCCGAGGTCAAGGTCGAAAAGGCCAAGCGTTGGCTGGGGGCGCCGCTGCCCAGTGTCGATGGCGATCAATTGAATCTGGAACTGACCACCGAAGAGCCTCGCGAGTATCTGCAGACGATGTTCGACCTGATCTTCCTTGCATTCAAGACCGACTCGACGAGGGTGGCGACGTACCAGATCGGACGGGAAAACGGAGTCGGCCGCAGCGATCACCTGGCGCGAGCGGTCGGATTCAATCTGGCCCATCAATTGTCGCACGAGACGAAGAATCCCGACGGCTGGAAGAACTTTGGCACCTATTGCCGTTTCCTTAACGAGGAATACGGACGGTTCATCGGCAAGCTCAAGGCGACACCTGAACCGGCCGGCAGCGGCAGCATGCTGGACAACACACTGCTGCTGTTGGGATCGGCATCGAGTGCATTCCATTTGTCACGCAATTACCCGTTGATTCTGGCCGGCGGCAAACAGATGGGATTCAAGCACGGGCAATACTTCAATCACGCGGGTGAGAATTTCCAAGGCGGCCCATGGTTGGGCGAACGTGAGCCGTGGCAAGACGAAGCGAAAGGGGAAGACCTGCCGTTGTCGAACCTCTACGTGACGATGCTGCAACGATTGGGCGTCCAAACCGATTCGTTCGCCGACAGCACGGGAGTGGTTGAAAGTATCTGATCCGCTGTGGGCAGATGCACGTGCTTGCTGGTCATCAATGGAAGATAGATGAGGGGCAAAACGATGAGGGGCAGGACCTTGTCGATTTAGCGGTAGGGCGCGAGCCCTCCGGTGTTTCGGTCGCGATGAGGTACCGGAGGGCATGCGCCCTGCCGCTAACACCTCGTAAAACGCAGGGAATAAACACAGCTTCTCCCTCGGGGGGCTGGCAACGGGAGACAGAATTTTCTGTGATTCTGTAATGCCCTCCGTAACTGAGTTGAACCATCAAGCCGGCCGGCTTTCCGGCCGACCCTTCAACTCTGAGGAGAGCAAGCATGCCCGCCCGTCCATTTCGGTTACCCCGTCGATTCGTCCTTGTTATGGTTGCCGCAGTCGGCTTCCTGGCCACAAGCCCGCCGGTTGTCGTTGCCCAGAAACTCGAACGTGCGAGGACTGCGGTCGGCCAGCGATTGCAGTTCCCCAAGGGGCGCACGCCGCTTGCTGAGGCAATCGGTCGAAGACCCGGCATCGTCGCGCCAGACCTTGCGATCGGCGGCGTCAAATTCCACCCCCAGAAACCGAAAACGGTCCGCATCACCTTGCTCAATCAAGGGAGCAAGGCATCAGAGCCCTGCCGGCTGATTTGCGTCGTCAAGAAAATCGGCGAGTCCAATGTCGCCCGGCAAAAAGGTTTCAAGGTCCAGTCGCTGGCACCGAATTCGAACGGGATCTTGATCATTCACTTGGACGGGCTTCTGCCCCAGTCGGTTCGCGCGGCCGAGACGACGTTCAAGCTGATGGTCGACTCCCAAGAGACGATCTCGGAATCCAACGAAAAGAACAACGTCTTTGTTCACACCGGTGCCTCTCAACCCGACCTGCGGGTCGTCGGATTTCTCTTTCCCGCCGCGGGCCCCTCGACAGTGACGGAAGTGAAGGTCGCCAACATCGGCTCTGCTTCGTCGTCACCCTGTCGTCTGCTGCTAACGATCGGTGAGATCGAGGGCACCAAGGTGAATCGCAAGAAGATGTTCGCCGTGCCCAAGCTAAACAGCATGCAGGCGGCGGTGGTGATGGTCGATACCGCTTCGATTCTGCCCGGCGGCGTCGCGTTGTCTGACACGCACTTTCGGCTGACCGTCGATGCGTCCAAGCATGTCGATGAGTCGAACGAGCAAAACAACGACGCTTACCACAAACCGTAACGCGCCGCCACGCCACGCTTTTTCCCCCCCCAACGATTCATCATGATTTCCAGGAACCCTACGATGTCCGATTCCCATCTGAACCCAGTTGATCCCGACCGCCGCCAGTTTCTGTCCGACGGTGCGGCAGCCTTCGCAGCGATCTCCAGCGGAGCACTCTTTGACGTCTTGTCTGGCAGCGCCCTGGCGGCAGATGCCGTTGCTACAGCGCGTTTCGACCGTAACCATCTTCGGTGGATGGATGAAGTCGTCGACGAAGTCAAGGCGGAAGTTGGCCGCAGTCTGAGCGGCCGTGTGACTCGGAACCCGCTCGATCGCATGATCAAAACGCGTTACGACGACTTGCCGTCGGCTCGCAAAGCTCGGCTCTCGCAATCGCTTCGCCGACCCTCACGTCTGGCCCGCCAAACAAGTGTGCGATCCGCCGTGGACACGTTGGCGAACGAGATTCGCCAGCCCCCCACGCTCGACTTTCACGCACCGCGACCAATCGGCCACGTCGCGCGGAGAGTTGGGCGCAAAGTCGGAAGCAGAGTCGGCCGCAGGGCCGGGCAGACACCGCCGCGACTCGTCACAATGAGTTCCAATGCGAAGCCCGCATCGGGCATGGCCGGTGGCGTCAGCCTGGACCTTGCCACCACGAGCAACCCGCATGAAAACGCGGGACGAAAGTATGACTTGGGAAACAAGTACAAGTCACTTGAAAAGGTCAGGGATCGCCACGGCCGACTGCTGACCCGACAACGATGGCGAAAGGGAAGCCAAAACTCGGCGACGTACTACATGGGGCCACACATCAACGGTGGCCAGGCCGTCGCGCTGGTGGGAAACGTCTGGACCACCTTCAAGTCGTTGGGTGACGCCGAAGGTCCGCTGGGTGCTCCGCTGCGGAAGGGACGTCATGATTCGGGTTACTACTCCGGCGGCGTTTACATCCCGACGGCCAAGGACCCGGCCGTGGAGACGTTCTTCGGGCGGATGATCTTCAAGAATGGAACGTGGCGGGGCGAATTGCTAACAGGCTTTCAGTTGATTCTTAACCGGATCACCGTGGACAGCTCGACCGGCGACGACCTCAACGGCTTCAGCGACTTGCAGATCGATTGCTACACCACGCAAGGAGACGTCCGCGTGCACGGCAAGTCACATCAGTCGTTTTTATACTCCGGTCAGGTCAGTGAACCGCATGCGGTGATCGGCGAAGCGAATTTGTTGGGGAACGCGGCGGTGATCCCTGGAGCTTTCGGTTACTTCATCAAAGTGATCGAAAAGGACGACCACAAGATCGCCGAATACCTTGTCAAGACGATCGAGGAGAAGCTTCGGCAAAAGCTAGACGAGGGAGCGAAGAAAGCCGGTGTTTCGCTCGCCGAGGCGCTCAAGGTGCCCGCGCTCGCGCCGCTGTTGACCGAACTGTTTTCGGCGGCGGTCGAGTTCGTCGCCGACAAGATCTTCGGCGCGGTCCAAGAGCTGTTCAAGGACGACCAGTCCGACATCGTCTCCGGCAATGTTCAGCTGTGGTCCGCTTGGCATCCGTTTAAAGATCCGTACTGGGTCAAAGAAATCAACCACAACGACATCACGATCCATTCCGGAGGCAAGGACGGCCAGATCGATCTGAAGCTGAAGCTCTCGCGGGTGTGGAGCCCCATGTGAGTCTCTGCCCGTCGCACCGGTTCGACGCCGTGCGTGAACATGCCGTTTGGTTTCAGAGCAGGTGGTATTGATACAATGCCACCTGCGTTCCGGACGAGTGTTGGCACGGCGATCGGGCGTGACTACTGGAGCGTCACTTTGGTGGTCCGACCGGATTGGACGAAGCGGAGTTTGTTTTCGCGGGCCAGCCAGCCGACCGCGGCGGTGACCAAATCACCCGGTGCTTCCACGCTCTTTTTGACGCTGGTCAGGGTTTGCTCACCGCCATCTTCGAGCGTCTGCCAAACCTCTCCGGCGACCAGGCCGATTTCGGAGTTGTCGAAGATCCGCCGAGGTGCCGACGTTTTCTTGGCAGCGCCGTTGGAACTCGGTTTCTTGGAAGCACCGTTGGTCTGCACTTTGGCTGACTCCAGTTCCGGCTTCGGCACTGTCTTCGTCTTTGACGTTTTGTCCGCTTTCTTCTTAGCCATCGATACTCCCCTGTTCAGGTTGTGAGATTTCTTGGGGGAACGCGCACAGCCCCATTTTGCAACGGCTCAAACGATCACACAACCACTTCGTCCGGCTCGCCATGCGATCGGGCCCGCGTGACGCGGCAGTGAAACGTTGATTTCTTTGGACAGGGCCGTTGGGGCCTCCCCTGTTCGGTCGGATAGGCGGTCAGTTTTCCACAACGACGATCCAAAATTTCCTTCTCAAAAAATGGCGTTCCATCTTCATCACCACCCGTTTCCCTGTCGTCTTCGTGGGGAATTCCGCAGGTCATCGCGGTTGGGGCCGGCCGAAGCGCAGGAGTCGGCAGAAGACGTCGGCAGAAGACGCCGGCAGACGACTTGGTGCAGCAAACCGGGGACGGGTATCCGGCCAGCCTTTCGGTGCGATCCCGCGATCACCCTGCAGACGATAATTGATCGAGAAGCACACCCAGCCTCGTTGGGCGAAGTACTCGGCACCGGTCACCATGGACCACATCAACGAGTCTCCGGTCCAAAAACCGCCGCCGTGAATCAATACCACCACAGGCCGCTTCTGATGGTGGTTGTCATTCGGCTGATAGACATCAAGCGTCAGATTGCGAGGGAAGCTTCGAGTCGGATCGGACGGATGGTAGATCATGCCTTGCGCATAGGGTTCACCTTTGGTCACCGTTACGTCGTAGGTCGCGTCGCGATAGACGGGGCCAAGACCGTCGTTCGCTCCCGCCATCGTGGACAGCAGAGCACCGAATGCAACCAGCACGTGCATCGCGAGGTGTTGGTTCGTCCAGCGAAGCGTCGGGTTTTCCATCGGTGGGTCATGTTGTGGGGTGAGTGGTGCGGGGTGAATCGCCGCAGCATGGCGACACCGTTGGATTGTACTTACTACTTGACCGATTCGATCTGGTTTCGCATGTGATCGATGATCGCGGGCAGGTAGATGATGCCCGAGTAGTGATTGGCTAGCAGCCTGATGTGATGCGATGGATCCAGCTTGGCGGACGTCGCCAAGGCGTTGGCGCTGGACATCGGAACCACAGTGTCGAAGGTTCCGGAGTAGAGCCAGGTGCGGTCGGGGGGAAGGCGGTGTGCGACACGCGTCGGTTCGATCTGATTGACGAGCGATCGAAGTTGTTCGCCGGTGATGCCTGCTTCTTGCAAACGCTGGCGTACCTTGGCGGCGTCTTTCGTTCCGTTTTCAATCACGCTCAACAGGTTTCCGCCGGCCAGGGTGATGAAGATGTGGTCGTAGCCGTCGTCGATCGACGCCGCGGTTGCCGAAACGAATCCGCCCAAACTGGTGCCTTGTAATGAAATGCTGGAATCATCGACGTACGGGAGGCACGCGACGGCGTCTCGGGCGCGGCGGACATCAGCGATCCCCTGCCGCATGGCGTTAAAGAAAACGACGTCGTCGGGCTTCTTACCGTTTTCGCGACGTTTGCCGTAGTGGGGCAGATGAATCAGAAAGGCATGGAAACCACAGTGATGAAATCCATGGGCAAACATGCGTCCCACCGGCATCTTGCTGCCCGATTCGTGAACCACCACGACCGCCTTGGCTCGTTTGGGACGCTGTTGTTCATCCCGTGCCACGTACCATTCCATCGCGACCGAGTCGTTCGCGGGATGGCCCGTGTTGATGGGTGACGGAAATCGTACCGTGACGTCGCCCCGGAGTTCATCCGCAGTGGTGCAGTGGGTCGTGAACTCGGTGGCTTGCCAGATCAATCCGCTCAGACAGGCGCGTGCGTCCTCGGCTGGTTCATCGCCGACGTTGATCGAATCGGAGGCCTGGAACGACTTTCCGATCCATTCCAACGGAACGATGTTGACCGCTTCGTCGCCGCAGCAGATCAAGCCATCGCCGATCAGGCAGCCGAACAGGCCACAGCCGATGGCGGCGAACCAGACCATTCGGAGTCGATGCATCGTGGGGCTCGTTTGTCGGACAGGAAACGCGGGGAATGAAATGGCACAACAATGGTGGCCAGGAAAACGTTGGCCAGGAAAACGGGGCGTTGGGATCGTGGGCCACAGGAATATGGGGCGCCGCGCCGGGCATCATCCGCTGATTCCATTGTAACGTCGGCGATCAGACGAGTTCCAGTTCGCCGACAGAGGGGCGTTCTTGCGGCCGGTTTTCCACCTCGGGCAGCCGCTCTCCAGGGTGCGGATCCAATCGTCGGTTGGTGCTGATGATCAGGTACAGCGCGGGAACCACGGCCAGGGTCAACAGGGTCCCCAACGCCATACCGGCCACCAGGATGATGCCGATGCTGTTGCGAGCTTCCGCCCCGGCGCCCGTGACCAGAACCAGCGGAAAGTGACCCAGGATCGTTGCCGCCGACGTCATCAACACCGGGCGCAGGCGAGTCTTTGCCGCATGCATGATCGCGGCCCGTTTCTCCCAGCCGTCGCGACGCAGCATGTTGGCGAACTCGACGATCAAGATTCCGTTCTTGGCGACCAGTCCGACCAAGGTGATCAATCCGACTTGGGAATAGATGTTGATGGTCGTCAGATTCAAGCAGGTCAGCACCAGCACGCCCGTGATCGCCGGCGGGACGGAACCGAGCAGCACAACGAGCGGATCGCGAAACGAATGGAACTGCGCCGCGAGCACCAGATAGATCAGCACCAAGGCAAACCCGAGCGTTCCGGCCAGCTTGGAACCCTCATTGCGGATCTGCCGTGATTCGCCGGCGTAATCAATTTCCGCGACACCACCGGTGACGTCGCGCGCGATCTGCTCGATCACGTCCAACCCCGTCGCTTTGGTGACACCGGGCAAGACGGCGGCGGAGATTTTGAGCGAGTCTTGTTGTCCGAATCGATGCAGACTGCGCGGTGCGGTCACCGGCTGGATCGATGCGAATGCCGACACGGGAATCAACTCGCCGGCCGGATTGCGGATTTTTAAATCCATCAACGACCCGATGTCTTCACGCTGGCGGGCATCGAGTTGTGGAATGACGCGATACGAACGGTCAAAGAAATTAAATCGATTGACTTCACCGCCGCCGAGCAACACGCCCAACTCACGGCCCACCGCGGCTTGGTCGAGTCCCAGGTCGGCCAACACCTCGCGGTCGACCATCACACGTGCCTGGGGCAGGTCGAATTTCAAATCGGAATCGACGAACATGAACATGCCCGTTTCACTGGCGCGCTGCATGATCTGTTGTGACCATTCCAGCCGCTGTCGCGTCGGCGTGTCGCTTTTGATCACCAATTCGACATCGAATTGGCCCGCGCCGGGAAGCGGTGGAACCAGCACGGGAAACGCTTCCAGTCCGACGCTCTGTGATGCGATTGCGAAGACTTCGGGAAGCATCGATTGGGTATCACGCTCTCGATCGTCCCAGTCTTTGGTGATCACGCCCCCGAAGCCTCCACCGGCGGTGACCAGCGACCACATGTACTCGGTTTCGGGGATCGCTTGCAAGCGTTGGGCCAACTCGCCGGCCCAGTGCGTCGACGCCGTCAGTGTTGAATCGGGTGCGGCGCTGACGACCAACGAGATCGCTCCCTCGTCTTCGATCGGTGCCAGTTCCTTGCCCGACAACATGTATAGCGGAACGGCAGCCAGGGCGGTGATCAAGGTTGCCACGGCGATCGACCAACGCAGATCCAGCACCCAAACCAGCAGCCGAGCATAGATCGCTTGCAATCGATCGAACAGCCGCGCGGTCAATCGAGTCAGCCGCCCCTCGCGTTCTTCGGTTTGTAACAGCAACCCGCTCATGATCGGCGACAACGTCACCGCCACGATTCCGGAAACGATCACGGCGGCGGCCAGCGTAAACGCGAACTCGCGAAACAGCATGCCGGTCAGTCCCGATTGGAACCCGATCGGAGCGTAGACGGTTGCCAGCGTGATCGTCATCGCGATGATCGGACCGACCAGTTCACGGGCGCCGACCAGCGCCGCGCCGGTTTTGGAGAGGCCTTCGCGGAGGTGTCGCTGGACATTTTCGACCACCACGATGGCGTCGTCGACGACCAATCCGACTGACAGCACGATGGCCAGCAACGTCAGCAGGTTGAGTGAGAAACCCAGTAAAAACATCACGACGGCGGCACCGATCAGCGAGACGGGCATCGCGACCAGAGGAACGAGTGCCGAACGCAGCGACCCCATGAACAGAAACACCACCAAGGCGACAATGGCGACCGTTTCCAACAGCGTCGTGAAGATCTCCGACAGCGCCTTGCGCATGAACTTGGTGCCGTCGTAGGCCATCTGCATGTCGACGTGCGAAGGCAATCGGGGTTGCAGCTCGGCCATCGCGACCGCGACGGCGTTGGAGACTTCGATTTCATTGCTTGCCGGTAGCGGCCACACGCTCAAGTAGACGGCTTTGCGGCCGCGGTACATCGCCGTCGCCGTCGGCTCTTCCGATCCCAGTTCGACGTCGGCGACATCTTGCAATCGCACGATCGAATCATCGGTTTGCGAAACGATCAAGTCACCAAACTCTTCGACGCTTCGCAGATCGGTGTTGGTCAGTAAGTCGATCTGGACCGAGTCGCTTTTGATTTGGCCGATGGCGGCGAGAAAATTATTTCGTTGCAGCGCCTGGTAGACATCGCCCGGTGTCAGATTCAACTCCGCCAGCCGCTGCGGTGAAATCCAGATCCGCATCGCCGGTGTCTGGCCGGCTTCGACGCCGACGCGCTGGACGCCGCGGACGGTCGCCAGTCGTGGCTGGACGTTGCGGGCCAAGAAATCGGTCAGCGCGGGGATGTCGAAGTGATCCGACGTGAAACTGATGTAGAACGTCGCGTAGGGCTTGTCGGCGCGGGCCAGATCGACCGTCGGCGGTTCGGCCTGGTCGGGAAGTTGCGAACGAATTTGGCTCAGCCGCGCGTTGACTTCCGCCAGCGCCCGCGTCGAATCGTGGTTCAGTTGCAGCTTGATCGTGATCGTGCTGATGCCGGCGATACTCGTCGATTCGATCGTGTCGACGCCCGCGATCGACGATACCGCTTGTTCAATCGGTGTCGTCAGGAAGCCGCGGACGGTTTCGGCGCTGGCACCGTAGTACAGCGTCGTGACCGTGATCGAACTGCTTTCCAGTTTCGGGAACTGTTGAACGGGCAACGAAGCGGCGCAGCGAATTCCGATGATCACCAATATCAAATTGGCGACGACGGCCAGCACCGGATGGCGAATGAACAGGTCGGTGATCGCGCGGCGTGGCGCGGCGGTGGTTTCGTGTTGCCTCATGGGGTGTCTCCCGGGGCCAGCAATCGTCCTTCGCTGACCTTGAACGAACCGTCGGTGATCACGGTGTCCCCGGCCGCAATCCCTTCTGCGATCCAAGTCCGTGAACCGTCGCTGCCCAGCACCACCGCCGAACGCGACTCGGCACGCAGCTGGCCGTTGGTTTCGACCGCGACAAACACACTGGTGCCGGTCGGTCCCCGACGAACCGCCGTCGACGCCACCGTGACCGCGGGGACGTTGGGGCCGTAAGGAATACGAACCTTGACCGAGTCACCGGGATGCAGGGTCGTCGGCGGATTGTCCAGCCGCGCCCGAGCCATCAGCGACCGTGACTGCAGATTCGCGGACGCATCCACAGCGACGATGTTGGACTGGAGTGGCTGTGGGGCTGGCGGCAGCAACAACTCGATCGCGTCACCGACGCCGACGGTGGCCGCGACCGATTGGGGCATCGCAAAGTCAATGTTCAGATAGTCGGCCACGCCGGACAGTTCCGTGATTTCGCTGCCGGCGGCCAGGTACTGTCCGGGATGGAGGTCGAACAGGCCCACGCGGGCATCGAAGGGCGCGGTCAGCGTCTTCTTTTTGATCAACGCTTCCAACCGTTCGTTTTCGGCGACCGATCGGGCCAGGTTCGCGGTCGCTTCCTCCAGCAGTTGCTCGCTGCCGGCACCGGATTGTTTCAATCGTTGGTTTCTCGCCAATGCGTCTTCAGCCAGTTGCCGGGTCGCCACCGCGCTCTTCAAGTCGGCGGATTCGAGATCCGTGTCGAACTTGAACAAGACGTCGCCCCGATGTACCGAGTCTCCCGGTTTGACAGCGACTTCGGTGAGAACCCCCGTCAACTCATTGCGTAGCATCACCGACTGGGGCGCCAGCACGGTACCGATCACCACGCTGTTGCGGCGGTAGGGTAGGTCCGTTGCGGTCATCGTGGCGACGGCGACGGGCATTTCCGGCGGCGGGGGCATCGCACCGGCGGCCTGGATTTGGCGGTACTTGGCGTAGCCGACCGCGCCGAGTGCCCCCACCACAAGAAGGAGGACGAAGACGGAACCGGCGATCAGGCGTTTCATCGGAGAATCAGTAAAGGGAAGCTGACGACGTTCTAACGGAGACTACTTCATTGACCAGAGAGCGTTCATCCGGTGGAGCAAGAATCTGGAAATCAATGCCCTGGCGATGTCTGGACGGTGTGCCGAAGCCAAGCCTGGAGAAACGAAAGACGGGTGGCCGAAAAATGTCGGGCAGGAAAATTGGAGGTTGGGACGACGGGAAAACCCTTGGCAAGACAATGTACTGCTTGGATGTCTGCTGTGTCATAGGACCTGATCAATCGGACCGCATCCTCTGGCTGCAGTGGCGAACCACAAGAGGGGCCGTTGCTGAGGATTCAACAACCGGTGAAACGTAGCTAGTTTCGCCAGAACGTCGATTCCTGGCGTTCAATCGAGACAACGCGATTGAACGCGTCGTTCTACGGCCTGTCGACTTAATCGATGTTCCGAAATCAACGCAATGATGCCAGCCCGGCGCGTTAGCGAGGGGCGCCGCGTGGCCCCTTGCTCACGCGTGCGGGCTTCAGCCGACAGGCCGACAGGCCGTCCAGTCGCCCCATGGCGTCGAGGCCGTGTGCCGACGGCACATTGCGACCAATCGAGGGAGAGGCAATCATGGGAGGGTAAGTTCGCGAAAAAACGTCGACTTGTCCGCACCGGACCGCTTTTTTTACAAATGCTCCCACGTTCATGAAACCGAAAAAGCCCGCCGGCAAGGCTGCCTCCCGTTCCTTTTCCATTGCCCGCAAATCGGTTGCTTTGACCATTGCCGGATCCGATCCGAGCGGCGGTGCGGGGCTGCAAGCCGACTTGAAGGCGTTTCAGCAAAACGGCGTCTACGGGATGAGCGTGGTGACCTTGCTGACCGTTCAGAACACCGTCGGAGTCAAACGTGTCGAAGTCATGCCGGTCGATTTGGTGGCGGAACAACTCGAATGCGTCTTGGAAGACATCCCACCGCTGGCGATCAAAACGGGCGCGCTCGGCAGTCCGGCAATCGTCCGCGCGATTGCGGAACGCTTGGAAACGTATTCAGGCGATTTGATCGTCGACCCGGTCTTGATCAGCAAGCACGGTGATCTGTTGGGCGACGGCAGCATGACCGCTGCGTACCGCGAGCACCTGTTTCCAATCGCCACCCTGATCACGCCGAATCGCTATGAAGTCGAAGCGATCCTGGGGCGGAAACTGACCGATCTGGATTCCTTTTGCCAGGCCGCCGATGACCTGCATCAGTTGGGACCAAAGTATGTGTTGATCAAAGCCGGGGTGATCGACGGGGATCGGCAGCACATCCTCGCCGACGATGAACACGTGACTTGCATCGGCGTCGCAGACGTGCCGGGAAACCATGGTCACGGTGCGGGCTGCAGTTTGTCGGCGACCATCGCGGCACGTTTGACGTTGACCAGTCCCAAGCACCCGCATGCCCTTCGGGTGAATTCCGCGGTGCAAGGTGCGATCTCCGCCGTTCACACGTCGCTGGAGCTATCGCCGCCGCTGGGCCAAGGCTGCCGCCCTGTCGAGCATCGTGTTTTGCACGCGGGAAAGAATGCCGGCAGGGCTCAATGACAGGCTGGACGTTTAACCCACTTCTGTTTCAGTCAACACCGTCGCGTCGCCGATTGGCGGCAAGGCTTTCGCGGCGCCGCGGACTTTGACGTATCCGGAGATGGCGACGATGATCGCCGCCAGCAGCACCAGGATCTTGATCCAGGTGGCTTTCTTGTCGCGGATCGGTTGCAGTTTGGCACTTCGTCCGACCAGGGCCGCGGCGATGAAAAAGACGGCCAGCGCCAGCAACATCTTCGTGCCCACCAGGGCGTGGTAGAGTCCGTCGCCCTGGTGTGCAGGAATGGCCCGGTAGTAGTTGTACAGTCCGCTGACGAGAAACAGCAGCACGCCGATGTGGACGAACCGCTTCCACCGCGACGTGATCGCCGTGGCCAATTGGCGGTGCGGTTCGTCGCCCAGCTCTTTGGCCGACGGCATCAACACGAACGCGGTGAACACGCTTCCGCCGACCAGAGTGATCGCCGTGCCGACGTGAACGATGCGTGAGAGGATGTCGAGAATTTCCATGGGATCGCTTTGGACGGGTGGAGTGTCTGCGGAGAGCTACGGTAACCGCACCAAAGGAGACCACTTTAACGACGCACTGGACATGACGGAAGACGATCGACGCGAGCCTCACATCGCATCATCGACGCGGCCTCCATCGGCGGCGGGAAAGAACTTCTCCAGTGTCGTCGCGTCGGGCTTGGGGGTGACCAGCGACACGATCACGGTCGCAAGCGTCGATGCGATGAAGATCGTCGCGACCGGCATCGTGTGGATCGTGCTGCCGCCCAGCGTGAAATCGACCGACCAGTTTTCGATCGCGCCGAATTGGCTGGCCGAAAACAGCCAGAACCACACCGAGGCCGCGGTCAACACGCCCGCGTAGGCGCCCCACTTGGTCAACCCACGCCAGTAGATGGCCAAGAACGCCAGCGGGAACAAGCTGCTGAATCCGCTGAAGCACCAAATCCCCAGTTGGAACACGCGGGTCTGGGCGATCGTGGTCAAGCTGAGCAGAAACGTTGCCAAGACGACGGCGATGATGAACCCACGCGAGATCAGGATGATCTGACGATCGCTGAAGCGGTCTTCGCGACTGTAGTGGACCACAATGTCTTTGGTGAACATGGTTCCGATACACAGGAACTGGCTGTCCAGGCTGGACATGATCGCGGCCAAGATGCCGGCCAACAGGAACCCGCCCAGGACATCGCCCGAAAGCGACTTGACCATGAATCCGAGCACCTTGTTGGGATCGCTGGCGATCGGAGGTGGGATGTCGATCAAGCCCGTCGTCGCCCAAACGCCGATCAACACGCAAGGAATCCAGACGATCAAGATGAACACCGGGTGTGCGACGACAGACAACTTGAATGCGTTGGCGTCCCGGGCGGTCAACCAGTGCTGAAACAGGTGCGGAAACATGCCGACCGAAAACGGAATCAACATGTACGTCAAGAACAACCAGGGATCCATTCGTTCCCGCGTGCGAAATTTTTCGGGCGCTTCGACGGTGGCGAGTTGGTCCGAAAGGGTGACTTCGGCGCGCACCCGCCGCGCCTTGGGGATTTCTTGGGAGACGATGTGCAGTGAATCCATCAGCCCCGACGGTGGCTCGGTACGCACGACGCGCTGGCCGTCGCGGATCTCATGGGCACGTCCGCTTTCAACCGATTTGGCGGCCAAGCCCGTCGCGATCAAATAAAACGCAACGACACCCAGGACCATGAAGACAATCGTCTGGAATGTGTTGGCCCAAGCGGTGCCCCGCATCCCACCGAAGAAAACATACACCAGCACGACGGCGCAGATCACCAATTCGGTCAACCACGGCGGAATGCTGCCCGATTCGGTCAGCATCAGGAAATCGCCACGCGTCGCGCCTTCGATCGCCTTGCCGGCCGAGATGATTCCGACCAACAGATAGGGGATGACCAGCCCAACGAGAATCGGGAACAGCAGCAAGCCGATCTTGTCGCTGCCGAGTCGATCGCGAAAAAATGCGATTTGTGTCGTGTAGCCGTATTTCTTTCCCCACGACCAAAGCTTGATGCCCAGCACGAAAAAACAGAGCGAGTGAATGATGCCCGACGAGGACGCGAGCATCGCGTAGACGCCCACCCCTTCGGCAAACGCTTCACCGGTCGATCCGACCAATGCGAACCCCGTCATTGTCGTGCCGAAGAGTGACATCAACAACAGAAACGGGCCGATCGAATGGCTGGCCAGCAGGTAGTCTTTTGACGTGCCGCGAAACAGCCGCGAGGAAAACAGCCCCAAACTGACGAGCGCCGCCAGATAGACGCCGATGATTAAAACTTTGATCACTCCGGGGCTCATGACACGGCCTCCGAATGCTCGGTTTCGGATGCCGATTTTGTGACGCCTTCCAAATCGCTGGGCCAGGCGAACTTCGTCGCCAGAAACCAAACCACGCTCGCCGCGATAGAGATCCCGGCGTGATACGCCAACGTGACCGGCATGAATCCGAACACCAACCGGTCGTTATCCCAGTTCCAGAGATCCTGGTGCAAGACGACCAGAAGGACAACAAGTCCCCAAACAAGATATTTCATGAAGTGTGATTTGGAAGGTAGAAGGGTTCGTTAAGGTGGGGCAACGCTGTGAAGCACATTTTAGCGGAAGGGCCCGAGACCCATTGAGTACTTCACAGCGTCAAAGGTGGTGGCAGTGCAAAATGTTAACGGTCGTCTCGCTCACTTGCCGCCGGCCGGAATGCCGCGACGGTGACGTTGTCGATAAAGATCTCTGCGTTGGTGGCGTTGCCGAACAATCCGGGACTGCCCTGGGTGTTGGGCGCGGGGTCGGTCGCGGTCAAGGTCCAGGTATCAGGTTCTTCCGTTCCCCGCGGCCAAACCTTGCCACGCAAGACGAGCTGTCCCTCTTCGTTGGTGGCTTGAAATTTGATCGAATACCACGTGTCGGCTTTCCAAGCGAACGAAACACTGCGCGCCATCCGGTTCTGCGCCGGCCAGGTGCGAATTTGTAGCTGCTGGTTGGTGCCCATCAAATCCAGCGTGTAGCGTTGGGCGATCAGACCGATGTCGGGCAACTTGGACGCCACCGCTGCTTTGACGTCCGCGGTCACGGTGTAGTCGTGCATGTCAGTCGGTCCCATCCAAGACTGGCTGCGTGTGCCTTTGGGAATGGTGGTGATTTTGACCAACGCCGGGTCGCCATCGATTTTGCGAGGTTCGTGACGATAGCGGGCGCCGATCCAAGTCATCGGAACTTCGTTGTCGCTGAAGTCGAATTGCCAGGGCAACGGAGGGACGACGCGCAATCGGGATGTCGCGACGCGGTCGCCGATGCGCGCGGTCACAACGGCGGCGGTGTGGCCAACGACTTCGCTGGACGCGAGGAAATTCTGGTCGGCATCGACTCGCCCATCGCCAGACACTTCAAACGTCGCGTTTGCCGGAGTTTCCAAACGCTGCCCGATCGCGTTGTACGCCACCAACCGCAGGGGCAGCGCCGCGCCCGGGACTGCGATGGCTTCGGCGGGGATCAATTGCAAGTGGTTGATCGTGGTGTCGGTGACGGCCGGTCGAGGCTGGGCGTCGAGCGTCGACGCGATTGCGTTTTCGCCAGATGCGGTGTCCTCGGCCTGCTCGCTGGCCAAACAGTACAGGCCTTCGGTGGTGGGCAGGTACAGCCGGCCTTTGGAAACAGCCAAGGAACCGCCGACTTCATGACCGCGCGGCAAACGCGACTTGTAAACCGATTCGATCCCGTCCTCGGTCGGCTTGAGAATGTAGAAGTAGCCGGTCGCGGTGCAGGCATAGATCTTTCCGTCGGCGTAGATCAGACTGCCACGCATCGAAGTGCCGAGTTTCAGTCCGTCGCCGATCTCGTTGCCGGTTTCCGCGTCGAGCACGTGCAGGTGCGAGGAATCCTCGACCACGTAGAGCCGACCGTCGACCAACAAGGGCGAACTTTTGCCGACCGTCAACTCGGGTGTCCGCCAGACTTCGGCCGACGCCGAATCCAGGCTCGCTCGTGTGGCATCGATCCGGACCACGGCGCCCATCGCGGTGCCGGTCGGGTTTTCTTCGCCGTGGGCGGTGTAAACTTGGCCGTTGTCATCGACGACGGCCGACGTGTTGATACCGCGTCGTGAAATCGGCTGACTCCAGAGGACCTTGCCGGTTCGCGGTTGCATGCCATACAGGAATCCGTCGCCCGCGCCGGCAATCATCACGTCTTGCCCGTTGATGGTTGTGATGATGGGCGTGCTGTAGGTGGTGTCTTCGGGCAGCGGTCGGGTGCTGGTGATCCAAGCGAGCACTCCCGTCGCTTTGTCAAAGGCAAGGAAGCGGTGCGCGGGTCTGGCGGTTTCGTCCCAGCCCGTCGTGACGCCACTGATGATCACCAGGTCCTCGAACACCACCGGCGTGTTGGTGCGGCCGCCGTAGGTGCTGAGCATTCCGAATTCTTCGCTCAATGACCGGGACCACAGCGTCTGGCCGGTTTGTCCGTTCATCGATTGCAGCAGGCAACAGGCACCGAGCGCGTAGACATTGCCGGTGTACGGATCGCAAGCCACGTTGGACCAACCGATTCGCTCGGCGGGCACGTCTGACAAGAACACGTTGTAAACGTTTTCCCAAAGTTGCTCTCCCGTGTTCGCATCCAGGCAGATGACCTTTTCGGCGTCTTTGGGGGTGCCCGGTTGATCACGAACGATGGTGTAGAGTCGTTCGTTGAAGATGACGGGGGTGGAGATCCCGCCGGCTTGCGGGTTCTTCCATCGAATGTTGCTTCCCGATCCGCCGGACCACTTGACGTCGTCGACCAGTCCCGACGCCTGTGCGATTCCGTTTTGATTCGGGCCACGCCACTGTGTCCAGTTGGCCGAGTCGTTCGCAGCGGCAATTGGCAAAAAGAATGAAACGCAAAGGCAGCAGCTGAGAACGGTCGGGTAGCGTTTGAGTGGCATGGAGGTGCTTGGTGGCGGGCTGGGGAACACGCGTGAGAGACAAACGCCGAGGAAGTCGCGATGCAGGGCTGCACGCCGAGAACACCACCCGCGGACGGTTTGTCGTGACGTTGCCGGTCGAATGCACGAATCGTGCCAAGTCGGGCTGTCGCTGCATTAGCTGTAGGTCACGCTGTGCGTGACGGAAGCTCGAAATGTCATGCGTCACCCGGTAGCGTGACGCCGTGAAGTACGTCTCTCCGCGTGTTTGACGGTGTTTCCAAGCTGGCACCGGACGGCTCGCGCCGTTCCGCTACCATCTTCAGGTGTTTTTTGTTAGCGACAGGCCGCGAGCCCTCCGGTTTTTCATTGCTACCCAAACACCGGAAGGCTCCCACCTACCGCCAATCAATGCTTCGCAGCGTTGCCTACCGCCGGAACACCATCGCTGGCGATTCGGACTGGAAAATATTTTTCCGGCGATGGCAGTTTCTTTGCCGGATTGCGATGCTGTTGGACCGTCGTGACGGTTTGTCGCGACGGTTCAATCCGCCCAGGCAGACTGGATGATGGAAAAACCATTGCGGTGTCGATCGGCCCAGATCAGAATCGGACGCGCCGCCGCTGCAGCAATTGACATTGGTACGCGATGTGCCTTGCAACTGGCGATCATCATTACGACCCCATTGGATGGAGCGGATGAGTTCTGTTGTCTTGCCACTGTCGCTCCATGAAACATGCGCTGCACCTCGAAATACAACCCCAGCCCAACGATTCAAGTTGTGGTCCGACATGCTTAGCGGCCGTCTATGCCTACTGGAATGACCCCGTCGACATTGGCCAGCTGATCGGTGAAACGGGTGGCGGCAACGGCTCGGGGACGTTGGCGGTTCAACTGGGGTGCCATGCGCTCCAGCGAGGCTACGACACCGAGATCACGACGTATAATCTGCATCTATTCGATCCGTCGTGGTTTGATCCGACCAGCGGCACCGCCGAGGCCGATCGATTGTCCCACAAGCTGCGTCAGCAGCTGGAGGCTAAACGTTGCCGCAAGGACATCGATGTGAAGCGTTTCGAAGTTGCGACGGGATACTACCTACAGTACCTCCGGCTGGGCGGGCGCGTGCGGATGCAGCGACTGGACGATCATTTGATCACGAAAACGTTGACCGCAGGCGTGCCAATTCTGTGTGGCTTGAGTGCAACCTACCTGTATCAGGAATCACGGGAGCGCCCCCAACCGCTTGATGCGGACGGACGCAGCAGTGTTGCAGACGACATTGGCGGCGATCCGGTCGGGCATTTTGTGGTGCTGCATGGATACGACCGTGTTTCGGGCAATGTTTTGATTGCCGATCCGTTGCACCCCAATCCGTTCGCACCGACGAACAATTACTTGGCGCCGTTGTCGCAAGTCACGTCGGCCATCTTGCTGGGTATCGTCACGTACGATGCCAATTTATTGACTTTGGAACCCGCTGCGTCATCAGAAAGGATTTTGGATTGAACATCGTGCTTGTTGCCGAAACCGCCGACGATTGGCTCGGGCGGTTTGAGGGCGTTCAAACCATTGACCCAGGCGAATTCTTGTCCAGTCCCAATGGAAGCACTCCACGTGGGGCCAGGGTTTACAACCTGTGTCGATCGTACGCCTACCAAAGCCTCGGTTATTACGTGTCGTTGTTGGCCGAGGCGCGTGGGCAACGTGCGGTGCCCGATGTCGTCACGATCCAAGACTTGCGGGGGACCGCCGCGATCCGGCTGATCCCGCAACATCTGGAGGAGCTGATTCAAAAGTCGTTGCAATCGTTGACGACCGACAGCTTTGTGCTGAGCGTGTACTTCGGTGAAAACGTCGCCAAAAAGCATAGCCGGCTGGCCAAAGAGTTGTACGCGTTGTTTCAAGCTCCGCTGTTGCGATTCAAGTTCACCCGAGGCAGCAAGTGGCGGCTGCGTGGCGCGTCGGCGATCGCATTGAACGATGTGCCCAAGCACCACCGTCAATTCGTTGCCGATGCCGCACAGCGGCACTTCACTCGCCGGAGCACCGTTCGCACGAAGCGTCAGGTGACGCGCTACGACATGGCGATCTTGCATGACCCGAAGGAAGGCGAATTGGCACCGTCGGACGAAGCCGCGTTGAAGAAGATGGTCAAGGCCGCAGCGAAAGAAGGCATTGCGGCGGAATTGATCACGCGCGAAGACACCGGGCGATTGCTGGAGTTCGACGCGTTGTTCATTCGCGAAACGACCGCGGTCAACCATCACACCTACCGCACGGCCAGGCGTGCGCAAGCGGCGGGGATGGTCGTGATCGACGATCCGCTCTCGATCTTGCGCTGTTCCAACAAGGTCTATCTGGCCGAATTGCTCAATCGAGCCAAAGTGCCAACGCCGCGAACCATCGTGGCCCATCGCGGCAACGCCGATGAAGTCGCCGGGCAACTCAGTTTTCCGTGTGTGTTGAAACGCCCCGACAGCGCGTTTTCGCAAGGCGTCGTCAAAGCCGAAAATGCCGACGACCTGAAACGCCGTCTGGACGAATTCTTTTCCGATTCGGAACTGCTGATCGCCCAAGAGTACATGCGCACCGACTTCGATTGGCGGATCGGGATCCTCGATCAACGCGCCGTGTTCGCCTGCAAGTACCACATGGCGCGAGGGCACTGGCAGATCGCCAACCACGGTTCCAAGGGCACCAAGCCGAAATTCGGCAAATGTGAGACCTTGCCCGTCGAAACCGCCCCACGAAAGGCCGTTTCGGTGGCGCTAAAAGCCGCCAACTTGATCGGTAACGGACTGTATGGCGTCGACGTCAAAGAATCCGACGGTCAGTTCTATGTCATCGAAGTCAACGACAATCCCAACCTCGATTCCGGAATTGAAGACGCCGTGCTCCGCGATGAACTGTATCGACGCATCATGGAGTCGTTCACTCGACGCATCGAAGTCCAAAAGCAATTAGCCAACTCGAGATAATCATGTCAGACCGTTTGAAGTTGTTCGATGCCTATGGCATTGAACTGGAATACATGTTGGTCGACCGCGACACGCTCGGCGTGCGTCCGGTCGCTGATGTGCTGTTGGCGTCACTGGCCGGCGGTGAATTGACGTCGGAATATGAATCCGGACCGATCACCTGGTCGAACGAATTGGCCTTGCACGTCATCGAGCTCAAGACGACCGAACCGGCGACGAAGATTCGCCCTTTGCCGTCGCGGTTTGAAAAGGCGATCCGCGATCTGGGGCCTGCCTTGGACGCGCTGAACGTGCGATTGATGCCGACGGGGATGCATCCCTGGATGGATCCCGTCGCCGAGACCGCGTTGTGGCCGCATCAGTATCACGAGATCTACAGTGTCTACGACAAGATCTTTGATTGTCACAGCCATGGCTGGGCGAACGTGCAAAGCGTTCACCTGAACCTGCCGTTTGACGATGACCAGGAATTCGGCCGGCTGCACGCCGCCGTGCGATTGGTGCTGCCGCTGCTGCCGGCGCTGACGGCCAGTTCACCGGTGGTCGGTGGCAACTATTCGGGGCAGCTCGATTCGCGGATGAAGTTTTATGCCGAACACTGCAGCAAAGTGCCCTCGTTGGTCGGCGACGTGATTCCCGAACCGATCTATGATCAGGCCACTTACCAGGCGGAAATCATGGATCGTCTGTTCGCTGACATTCGTCATCACGATGCCGACGGAGTGTTACATGGAGAGTTCCTCAATGCGCGGGGGGCGATCGCCCGATTCGACCGTGGATCGATCGAGTTGCGGGTGATGGACGTGCAGGAGTATCCCGGTGCCGACGTGGCGGTCTGCGCCGCGGTCATCGCGTTGGTGAAAGAACTCGTCTCGGAATCCTGGACGTCACTGGACCAGCAAAAAAACGTCCCGACTTCATTGCTCCGCGGTATCCTCAACCACGTGAGCGAGCAGGCTGAAAACGCCAAGATCGAATCGCCCGACTATCTGAAGCTGTTCGGTTATCCTGGATCCAGTTGCCGCGCCGGTGACTTGTGGGCGTTCCTGCTTGACCGGATGAAGCGAAACGATGAAGTGCTCGATAGTCTGTTCGCACCGCTGCAGGTGATCACCGACCAAGGAACGCTGGCGACGCGGATTTGTGCCGCACTGGGCAAGAAATTTACGTTGGACGACTTGAAAGACGTTTATGACGAAGTCGCCGATTCGTTGGATCATTGGGAACCCTTCCAACCGTGACACGAAAGTGTGCCGCAGGGAACCCGACGCCAAGTATTCCGCCGCACCTTGGTTTTCGGGTAGGCGGTAGTGGACGAGGCGACGAGTCCTCTGCCAAGATGCCGACTGCAGAGGACTCGTCGCCTCGTCCACTACCCGGAAATTGAGCTGCGAAAGATTACTAGATCATTCAACGGCAAACCGGTTGATCGCCAACGAACGTCAATGAATTCGATGCCCTCTGCAAACTGCGATCAGAGTTACGTCGTGACGTGCGAACATGGTGGCAACCAGGTTCCGAGCGAGTTTGCCGATGCGTTTCGCCGCGGCGATGCGATGGCCTGGCTGGCCAGTCATCGCGGTCACGACCCAGGATCGTTGACGGCCGCGATGCAGTTGGCAGAACACTTGAACGTCGATCTGATTTCATCGACCACCACGCGTTTGTTGGTTGATTTGAATCGATCTCTCGATCACCAGATGCTGTTTTCCAAATTCACTCGCGACCTGGCCGACGAGCGGAAGCGGTTGATCTTGGATCGCTATTATCACCCCTATCGAAATGCAGTAGGAAATGTGATTGATTCGATCGTCGATCAGGGCCAGACGGCCATCCACTTTTCCGTCCACACCTTTACGCCTCGGATCGCTGGCGCTTGGCGACCGATTGATATCGGATTGTTGTTTGACCCCGATGCCGGCGGCGAAGCGGAGTATTGTCGCCGCTGGCGACAGCGGTTGGTGCAGCGTTTTCCGAAACGGCGGGTCCTGATGAACCAGCCGTATGCCGGAACCGCCGACGGGCTGACGACGGCGATGCGGCAACGTTACGATTCGCGGCGATACTTTGGCATTGAGATCGAAATCAACCATCGATTCTTCAAACGATCGCCCGAACACCAACGGAGAGTCGTCGAGGAATTGATCGCCGCCGGTTGGGATGACGCGCCGAACGCTTAGCGACCAGTGGTCCATCATTGTTTCCTGCTTCGTCGCTGACTTCGCCAGACAGCCGTGATGAGACAGGGATGGCGGCCGCGTAGGGGCAAACTGTGCATGCCATCGGTCCGTCAGGCACAGCCTGACCTACATCTGCTGGCGTCGCCAGAGGGCGGAACGTTCACGTGCCGGTCGCTAACGCGTCGCGTTGGAGTGGACGGCGGGTGCTTGGTCACTGCCAGGCTGCGAAGGCGTCGTCGAGCAACTGCAGGGGAGAAGCGTCCGATGAGGTCTCTTCACCGTTTTCTCCACTTGATTCGGATGGCGTGGTTGCCGAACCACTGTCCGATGAACGGACCGCTTCGGCACTCCATCGGATTCCTTGCGTTTGGGCATTCGAACTTGTCAATAACGACAAGGGGGCCGAGTCGTTTTCCGGCTCGGCAACCGATTTGGCACCTGTCCGCAGCACGTCCGAGGACGCGGCAAGCGCAGGACTGGCTGCTAACAAGACGGGACTTTCGGGGCCGTTCCAATCACCGGCCAGTGGAGTCCATCCCGCGTTTCCGCCGGGGCCGAATGCGAAATATTGGTCGGAGGCGCCGGGGGTGAAGGTGTCCTTCAGATGGAACAGCGAGATGTCGGGCTGATACAGACCGATCGTGTCGGTAGCGTCACCGTTCCAGTCGCCCGCCAAGGGTGTCCAACCGGCGTTTCCACCGGGGCCGAACGCGAAGTAATGATCCGAGGCACCGGGCGTGAACGAATCCTTCAAGTGGAACAGCGAGATATCGGGTTGATACAGCCCGATGGTGTCGACGCCGTCGCCGTTCCAGTCACCGACCACCGGGATCCAGCCCGCATTGCCGCCCGGGCCAAATGCGAAATAGTAATCCGACGCCCCGGGGGTGAAGGAATCTTTGAGGTGGAACAGCGAAATGTCGGGTTGATACAGACCGATCGTGTCGATGCCATCCCCGTTCCAGTCACCGGCCAACGGAATCCAGCCCGCGTTGCCGCCGGGGCCAAAGCTGAAGTAGTGATCCGATGCGCCCGGCGTGAACGAATCCTTCAAGTGGAACAGCGAGATATCGGGTTGATACAGCCCGATGGTGTCGACGCCGTCGCCGTTCCAGTCACCGACCACCGGGACCCAGCCCGCGTTGCCACCCGGTCCAAACGCAAAGTACTGGTCCGACGGGCCGGGGGTGAAGGATTCCTTGAGATGGAACAGTGAAATGTCGCCTTGGTAAAGTCCAATCGTATCGAGCTTGAATTCATTCGTCGTCTCCGTGCGGATGCCGGCGTCGACGTTGAGCAGCGTTTGGCCGCCGCCAAAATCAAGCAGGGCGGTGGCCCCGGTCGCCGGATCGACATCGCTATCGATGGTGGTGTCGGAGCCGACTTGCAGCAACGTGAATTCTTGGCCGCTGGGCACGTTGTCGAAACGAACCTGGTAATTGCCTGAGGGCAAATTGTAGAACGAATAAAAACCGTTGCTATCGACTTGCATCGAATCGATGGCGACGGAATCTTGCAGCAACACGGCGGTGATATTCTCGACGGGCTGATCGCCTGCCTCGCGCAGACCGTCTCCATCGGCATCTGAGAAGACGCGTCCGGAAACACTTCTCAAGCTCGGATCTGGGAATTCGGTTCCGGATGGAATGACATTGATTTGCGAAATCGCGGCCTGGGCAAATTCGGAAAACGGGACCCCGAACACGGTGCCGGTGATTGAGATCCCCAGTGTGCCAGACAAGCCGCGTGTGGGGAAATCGATGTCCGTAACCAACGTCGCAGTGAACTCACCGTTTTGGATCGGTTGACCGGCGACGGTTCCGGTCACCGTGCCGGGAAGGTGATCGGGGCCGACACTGTCGACCTGCAACGTATTGGGACTGACGCCGGCGACGATCGCCAACGGAGGCGTCGAGTTGGTCGTCTGGAACGTGGCGACGACGTTGAATCCATCGACCTGTCCACTCGCCTGGCCGGAGCTTGTCACTTCGACGTTCGTCAGACTGATGTCTTCGGGACCGTCGAGTGCGGGATCGAGTACCACCGCGTCGAACCTCAACACGGCGTTGCCGGAAAGCTGAAGTCCATTTTCATTGGTGTCAACGCTGAAGGTCGTGTCGACGGGTATCAGGCCGGCAGCCAACAGTGTGCGGGCCTCTAAACGCTCAAACCGATTGCGACGACGCATGGGGAAACCTCGTTGTTCTGCATTGAGATCAAAATCCCCGATCGGCAGGTATGCCAATGAGATGGCAGACGAGACGATCGGGCAACCACTGAAATCGCATCCGAACCAGTCGCCTTATGCCCCATCAGAAACAGAGTGACGCGAATGCATGGTTATACTCACGCCGCGCACTCGATGCGAGCGACCGGAAAAAAAACAGCCAATTTGTTCGACGACGGTTCTTCCATCGAATCGCCTGATGGTCTGCCGCTGAACGCATCGGATTCCACGCTCGTCCCGTCGCAGCCGAGCTCACCAATGACTCCGGCGGCGAGAGTTGGATGTCCTGGCAGCATCAGCCGCTCAGCTGAGTGCGTCGTATTGCTGGATGTCTTCTCGAAGGCCTTTGGAAAAGTGCCCGAACTCGCTGCTGTTGACCAGCAACTGGGCACCGAGGTCGCGCCGCTTTTGCATCTCTTCAAGCCCCATCGTCGGACCGCCAAACGCGACGCCATGTTTTTTGCAGGCCGCGGCGACCGCATCCCAAGCTTGGTCGATCGTCATTTCGCCGGATTGACGCAACCGCAGTCCCAGATCACCTGGACCGACAAAGATCATCTCGACGCCCTCGACCGCCGCAATCGACTCGACATTGTGAACACCCTCGGGCGTTTCGATTTGAACACAAAGAAAGGTTTCGCGGTTGGCCCATTGGGCGTAGTGGTCGGGGTCGTGAACATGAAAGTCGGCGTCCAGTCCGGCGTTGTCGATCCCGCGGTCGCCCAGCGGCGGGAACTTGACCGCGTCGACCAACATCCTGGCTTTCTCGGCCGTCGAGACATGTGGGATCAGCAAGCCCGTCGCGCCGTCTTCCAGGTACCGATAGAGCCCCGTTTTCTCCAGCGTTGGCGGCCGCAACATGACGTCGATGTCGTACAAGTGCGAGAACGCCAGCAACGCCTGGGTTTCGTGGATCGACAACGCACGGTGTTCCAAATCCAGCCAAAGGCAATCGTACCCGGCACGCGCGGCATGACAGACATAGGCGGGGATATAGTGCCCCAGCACGCAGGTTCGGATGGCTTCTCCATTGCGGATGCGTGCCAGTGTTTTGCTTTTTCTCATCAGGGTGGGTTACCGGGCAGGAAGGATCAAACCGAAAGCCGCACGAATGTCGGCGTCCGCATTTTCGTCTTGCAACGGTGCGATCAACAATGGGGCTGGCCGGGACCGGCGTCAGTTTTTTCATCAGCTCCAATAGGACGTGGGGTGGTGGCGTCGGCGAGAAGCATGACCGTTGGCAGTGGAGGGAGAACACTCGCGATCACGCTGGCATGGGTGGGTTCGTCAAAATTATTTCAGAACGCTCAAAGGTCGCGGAGGCAGCGGGTACACTAGGACGCTTTCAAACTTGTCGATCGCGGATGGATCATGAAAGTCACACCGTTTATTCTCGTCTTGGTTATCGGTTTGTCACTTCATCAGGCCTTGCGGCCGAGGGGGCTGCGGGCTGATGACATCACGCGTCGGCCGAACATTGTGTTGATGATGGCCGACGACATGGGGATGGGTGACACGAGTGCGTATCAGGATTTCACCGGCAACGGGGATGACGTCCAGGTCCACACACCACACATGGAACGGCTGGCCAGAATGGGTGTGCGGATGACCGATGCCCACACGCCTTCTTCACGGTGTTCGCCGACGCGTTACGGGTTACTGACAGGGCGATATCCGTGGCGCAATCGGTTGAAGTATTGGGTGTTGTTTGGCGCCCAAGGCGACCCGATGATCGAAGCGGATCGACCGACGATCGCATCGATGTTACGCGACCATGGATACGCGACCGGGCTGGTCGGTAAGTGGCACGTGGGGCTGCGCTATCGCCGCAGCGACGGTTCACCGGCGGCCGAATGGAGCGACGCCGATCTGCGCCAGCCCTTGTTCACCACTCCACTGGACCACGGTTTTGATTTCGCCCGATTCACCTCGCGGTCTCATGGAACGTCGGGTCCGGATGCGGGTACAAGAAATGCGAAGAAGCGAAACGGCCCCCGGCAAAGCGTCGGGCCGGGGCACATTCACGGTCGGACCGCGATCGCTGCGACGGCCAATGGAAAACAGCTTGCCGCCGACGGCCCGGCCGCGTATGTGTTGAGCGAGTTGGGCAGCCGTCACTCCGATCACGCCATCGAGTTTCTGGAGCAACAGACGCGACCCGGCCGTGGCTCAAGCAAGCCGTTCTTTTTGTATTACCCGTCCAATTCCAATCACGGGCCGTACACCCCGGACCATGCGATTGATGGCAAGCCGGTCGCAGGCGCTGCCCGCACGAAGTCGGGCGATCCGATGGACGCGCGGCACGATTTTATTTACGAGAATGATGTCGCGCTGGGGCGGTTGCTCGACTGGTTGGAAAAGACGGACGATCCCCGGCACGCCGGCCGCAAGATGATCGCGACCACCCTGGTGATCTTTATCAGCGACAATGGCGCGGAAAAGAACAGTGACATTGCGACCGGACCGTTTCGTTCGCACAAAGGATCGATCTATGAAGGCGGCCACCGTGTCCCCTTCATCGCCGCGTGGGCGGCGGGAGGCATCGGTGACGGTGATGTGACGACGCCCGGCCAAACCGTCCACCAACCCATCGGGCTCCAGGATCTGTATGCAACCGTCGCGGAAATCGTCGGTACCGACCTGCCAGATTTAAGCCGCGGTGAAAAAGGCGCCGAAGACAGTTTCAGCGTCCTGGCGGCACTCCGTGGAGATTCAATCGCCGCCCGCCCGCCGTTGTTCTTCAACGATCACAAGGAAGCCAAGGGGGATCCGGCTGCGGTCGCCATGCGTCTTGATTCGCCCACGATCGACGGCACAACCTATGACGGGCAGTGGAAGCTGTTTTTTGATGCCCGTCTGTTGCGCGCCGGACAAGCGCACCCGTACGAACTGTACGACTTGGCGGTCGACCAGTGGGAAACCAATGATCGGATTGATGATCCAACGCTTCAGCCACTGATTCATTCCATGACAGAGCAAGCGTTCTTGCATCGCAACGCCGGCGGCCATCGCATGGTGCCGATCGCGGCCACGAAGCGAGCGACGATTGACTTGCATGCCGACGGGGCGGTCGCCAGGCAGATCGACGGCAAGTCGGTCGCTGAAACGGTGGTCGACGTCGGTGGCACGCCGTTGACGATGGTGATGGAAGCCGTGGCGGGCGAACGAGCGTCCGCGGAGCCGGCATTCCGCGCCGCTGCAGTCGGCTTAGGGATCCACGGCGGCCGTCCGGGCAAAGTTGATCAGCACGAAGCCATCGTGCTCAAATTCGATCGTGACGTGATCGTAGAATCCGCCGCGATCGTGGCCGGGCAAGACGGTGTCTGCGGCGGGTTTTACCGAGTCGGTGAGGGGGCACCGTTGGCGATCTACTGCGTCGATGCCGATCTGGACGCCAAAGACCAAAGTGGTTTGCTCAGCGACATCGGGGTGCTGCAGGCCGGGGCGTCGTTGCGATTGGACAGCAGCCCGCACTACGGCGTCGAAGCCGCCGGCAGCTGGAGTCTGCAACACCTCACCGTTCGATTGATCGAACACTAGCGGAAAAGGGGTCAGGCCTCTTTGTTTAGGGTCGGGCCTGGTTAAGGGTCGGGCTAATTCGAATCTGGAGGATCAAATCATGCCACGAGCGCCTCGGGCGGATGAAGCGGGCGGCTTGTACCATGCTCTCAATCGCGGCAACCTTCGCGCGGAGATCTTCCACAAGGACGCCGACTATGCCGCGTTCGAAAAGATTCTCGGTGAAGCGTTGGCGATTCACCAAGTCGAACTGTTCGCGTACCAACTAATGCCCAATCACTACCACCTTGTGGTCAGACCGTTGGTCGACGGTGAAATGAGTCGGTTCATGGGCTGGGTCGGCGGAACGCACACGATGCGTTATCACGCCCATTACCAAACCGGGGGAATGGGGCACGTTTACCAGCAGCGTTACAAGAGTTTTCCGATTCAGGACGACGATCACCTTCTGGTCGTTTGCCGATATGTTGAACGCAACGCGCTTCGCGCTGGCCTGGTCGGCCGGGCAGAGCAGTGGCGCTGGGGTTCACTCTGGCGTTGGCATTTCAAGCGAGACTCAAATCCGCCCCTGCTATCGCCGTGGCCGATCTCTCGATCCCCTCGGTGGGTCGATCGCGTCAACGAAGCTCTGTCGGAGAAGGAGCTCGAGGCGGTTCGGCGCTGTGCCCAGCGTGGCGCGCCACTGGGTGATGAAGGCTGGGTTGAATCGATCGCCCGCCGTCTGAACCTGGAGTCAACCATGCGGCCGCGAGGGCGACCGAGGGTCCGATTCCCGTCTACGAAGGACGGAAAAGAGGCCTGACCCCTTTGTTGAGGTGGGGGAGTTCTTCTTCGTCGCCGGGGATTTCGCCTGGGGTTAGGTGGGGCGAGGCTTCGAGGTGCTCGGCGTCCATCAGGCCGGCGACGCGTTGCAGGGTCGAAAGGATTTGTAGCCGCTCCCACTCTTCCAGCGACGAGAGCGCGTCGCGAAAGCGGTCTTGAAGCAGTGAGGGTGAATCCTGCAGGACCTGTTCGCCTTTCAGTGAAATCTCGATCATGACGGAGCGTTTGTCGTTGGCGCTCGGCTTTCGCAGGATCAGCTCCCGTCGCTCCAGTCGCTGCAAAATGCCCGACACCGTCGCTTGACTGAGATGCACCGCGCGGGCGATCGCTTTGGGGGAGGCGCTGCCGAGACGCTGGGCTTCTTGCAACACGGCCAGTTGGGGGCCTGTGAACCCGTGGCCGTTGACCAATTTGCGTGAATGCAGATCGACCGCCCGAATGATCTGCCTGATCGCCGCAACGATCTGGTCCTCATGAGTCAACAAATGCTTCGATCCCAAAGTGAATGAAATGAGACGCGTCTTCCACCGTCACCACTCAATTTAGCTCAATCGGTGCCGGGGGGAAATTTCAGGCCGGTTCAGGCGTTCAGTTCGGTGGGAAAACGCGAGGTTGACGCCGCCCGGGAGCCGTCCATAGACTCTCGCCGAACACAAAACTGCTTTCAGCTCAAACCAATTTCTGTTAACCTACGCGACTCGTCCAGAGTGGCTAGACCGCAAGTCGACGATCGTTTCCCTTAGGCAAAACCAGATGGCACCCGACGAATCCCTGCACGAATGCAACTCCCAAGACGACGCGGTTGGCCCCACCGAGGTGAGGTCAGAAGATACCTGTGCTGGCGGGTATGTTCGGGGGTTGGGGGTGTCGTGGAGGTTCGGGATGAGTTGATCGACTGGCAGCAACGGTGGCAGTCGGAAGGGGATTTTGCCTCAGCTCGTCAATCAATGCTCCCGCGTGTTGAGCGTGACTGGAGATTGCCAGCCGCATTAGAGCGGCAAGATTTCCGACGAGTAGTTGGAGCGACTGAAATCGGGGCTTCAGCACTGGGTCGATGGAGGCCGGAAAGGGCACCTGAGCTGGTGTGTGTTTCTGTTCGGCAAGCCATCAAGGCATACTGATTGAGTCGGTGTTCCGAAATCAGCAGACTGATAAGCCCGGCACGTTTTCAGGCACGTTCCATTTCCTTTCTCGATTGATTCTTGAGCCATACGACTACTACTCAACGCCCCACCACATCCCGTGCCGAGCAGCTGCCGCGCGTGGTGATCGGTCCGCACTGTGAGATGCACCCGGTCGTTTTGCTTAGGAGTGCTGCGATCGTGTTGGCGGTCGCGTTGCTGTGTTTCGTGTGGCCGGCCAACGAGTTGCAGGATGCGTTTGTTGCCGTTTGCAAGGCGATCAGTGAAGGGCCGGTCGCCACTGCCTTGCTCGATGGCGGAGGCCTGGACGCATTGCAGGCCGCATCGATTGCGGCCGCACATCCCTTGACGTTTGTCTTGTTACTGGCCTGTTACGGGTTGGTGACGTCGCTTCACAGAGATTCACAAATCTCTTCCACACCACTTTCCTCCTAAGGAGACATGACGATGGAATGGTCGGATTCACTACACAAAACTTACGAAGTCAAACAGATCGATGGCGACGGCACCGTGTTGGAGTCGTTTCCGGTGGATGCCAAAAGCGGCGAAGCTGCCGCCAAGCAACTGGAAAACCTGGCCGACGGGACTGAGAAGATCACCGTCTGTTTGGACGGCGCGCCGATCAACGAGATGGGTGTCGACTATTGGCTCAAACGCGTCCGACGCCGCTAGGCGAGAAGCCCGCTTTCATGGGGATGTTAGGTCAAATGAACACTCGCCGAAATCGCCGCGGCGCACGGGCACTGGGTTGCCCGATGCTTGCTGGCATGGCTGCGGCCGCGCTGTTGCTGCTTGGAAGTCCGCTGGCGACGTGGTGCTCGGTTGCGATGGCAGCCGAGCCCGAATCGGAGTTGCCGCCTGACCCGGAGTCGCCGCCTGCGCTGGCGTTTGTCGAACCCCAGTTGGGCGTCTTGCGTGAGGGTTACTTCACGCTCGAGTGGTCGGCGGTGGACGGGGCGGTGTCGTACCGCGTCCGCGACCGTGCCGACGAGATCGTGTATCAGGGCGTCGCGACAAAATCGTTTCAGTCCGGGTTGAGCGACGGGGTCTACCGGTATCGTGTCGAAGCGATCGGCGATGACGGACAAGTCCTCGCGACCTCTGAACCGGCGGTGGCGACGGTCAAGCACTGGGGCCTGTTTCCGTCGCTGGGTTTGTTTGCGATTGGGGCGGTCGTTGTTTCCGGAATCGTTTTCGTCATCCTGCGCGGCCGTTGGATCGAAAAACAGATCGCCGGAGTCGACGCTGGCGTGTCGTCGATACCAACCTCGATCGAATCGGGGGACCAGTCATGACGATCGCAGAGATGGGAACCGAAGGGATCTCGACCGTGTTGATCTATTCCGAATCAGTCGACGCCGGTCGCATTCTCAGTCAAGAGGCCGGCTACGGGATGCTGCTGTTGTTCGGATTGGCGTGGATCGGTCTGGGCATTTGGTGGGGCCGCCGGGCGACGTCCTACGACGGTTTTGCCGTCGCGGGCCGCAACGTCGGATTGGCCCTCGGCACGGCGACGGCGGTGGCGACTTGGGTGACATCCAACACGACGATGTTGGCGCCGCAGTTCGCGCTGCAATTGGGCATTTGGGGTGCATTGGCGTATTCGACGGCCAGTTTCGGATTGTTCGCGTTTGCTCCGCTGAGCGGCAGGATTCGTCGCTTGATGCCGCACGGCTACACGGCGGTCGAATTTGTTCGGCGTCGTTATGGGCGTTTGGGCTCGGTCCCGTTTCTGATCATCTCGCTGTTCTACGCGATGACGTGGTTGATCTCGATGGCGATGGCGGGCGGCAAATTACTTAACGCACTCTCGGGCATTCCGTATGAGGTCGGGATGACGGTCGTGTTAGCGGTCTGTGTGCTGTACACGCTTTTTGGCGGCATGTACGCCGTCATCGGCACGGACTTTGTGCAAAGCATCATCATCCTGATCGGTTTGGTGGTCGTCGCGATCGCGGTGCTGCTGCATGTCGACATTGCGGACGTTCATCATCAGTTGCAAGACGATCGACCGATGCTGTTGTCGGTTCTGTTTCCGGCGGCGTTGATGGCACTGTTTAATAATATGTTGTTTGGTTTTGGAGAAATTTTTCACAGCAACGTGTGGTGGAGCCGCGCGTTTGCGATGCGTGAGGGGGTCGGGCCCAAGGCGTATTTGCTGGGCGGGTTGCTGTGGTTGCCCGTTCCGATCGTCGCCGGTTTTTTGGGCTTGGCCGCGCCGGCGCTGGGGATCGGAGTCAGCCAACCCGACACGGTCGGGCCGTTGGTCGCCGCGACGTTGTTGGGCACCGGCGGCGCGTTGTTAGTGTTCGTGGTGGTGTTTTGCTCGCTGGCATCGAGCATCGACAGCTTGTTGGCTGCGACAAGTGATTTGGTCGTCAACGACATCGCCGAGCCGCTGGCGAAACGGATCACGGGCAGCCGCGCCAGCGACGCGATCAAGCGGCGTTGGTCGTTGTTCGCGATCATCGGGTTGGGGGTGGTCACCTGGTGCGCCGCTTATCCCAACGTGGGCACCCTGGCGACGGTTCTTTTTTTTGCCGGACCGATGGTCGGAAGTTGTATTTGGCCAATCATCGGCGGTCTGTATTTTCGTCGTTCCAGTCCGATCGCGGCTTGTGCGTCGATGGTGGTCGGCACGTCACTCGGGTTGGTGGCGTATTTTGCGATCGGATGGTTTGTCGCTTCATTGATCGGGGCGGCGACTTCCGGTGTGGTGTTTTTGATAGGGATGTATTTGTACCCCGATGACTTTGATTTCCGATTGTTGTCTGATTCGCCAGGAACGCCGCAAGCAGGCCGTGGCGACGACGGCGGCCCCATCGACCCCAATGGACGAGGTGTTATGGTTGGAGATATCCCTAAGGGAGGTGAAACGCGATGATGTTTCCCCTCTGGTTTCTGGAGTTGATTGTGGTGGGTGGACTCACGCTGTGTGGCGTGGGTGCGGCGGCACTCATCGTGTTTTGGATCCTCGACTTTAAAGAAAAAAGAATCTGGTAGACCCGTACTGATGATGAACACGACACAAAAGCGCCGTGCGTTGACGGAGTTCGCGACCAATTCGAAAGGCCGCAAATTGGATCCCAAGGATCTGCTCGCACACACCGACATGCAAGTCGACTGGGAGACGCTGCACAAGCTTGCGGGCACGTCGATCGTCAATCCGCGGCAGTTCGATCGCGAGACCGTGGTGGCGATCGCCCAGTTGGCCGCGTTGTTGGAAACGCGGAATGTGGAGATGAAGAAGCCGCTGGACGGGAAAATCGCGATCACGGCGTTTTTCGAAGCGAGCACGCGGACGCGATTGTCGTTCGAAAGCGCGGTGCTTCGATTGGACGGAAAGGTCCTGTCGGTCCCCGACGGACAAGTCACCGGCATCGCCAAGGGCGAGTCGTTGGCCGACATCGGCGAGATGTTCAATACCTACGGAGATGTCGTTATCATGCGGCATCCCGAAACCGAAAGTGTCGAGGAGATTCAAAAGAATCTCGAGCGTCCGCTGATCAACGCCGGCAATGGCAGCGGTCATCACCCGACGCAGGCGCTGTTGGACTGGTACACGTTGCTGAAGTGGCGGCCGGAGCTGAGCGACCAGTCGTGTCCAGACGACAAGAAAATCCATTTGGGAATTGTCGGCACGCCGGGATCGATGCGTGCGGTCAAGAGTTTTCTGCGTCTGTCGCTGATGTTCGTTAACGCGGTTTCCAAAATCACGTTGGTTTCCGAAATGGCCGACCCGGTTGGGTTGGATTTGACCGAGCCGATTGAAGAGTCGCCGATTCCGATTGAGATCACCAATGATGTCCAGCAGGTCTTGCCGACACTGGATGTCGTCTATGTCAACTCGATCGCATTTCTCGGTGACAGCTACCGGAATCTGGACAGCCGGTACGCGTTGGATGCGTCGAGCAATTTGCAACCGGGGGCGGTGATCATGCATCCGCTCGCCCGCAACGAGGAACTGTCCGAGGATTTGGACGAATCGGAACACAACCTTTATTTCGCCCAAGCCGCGGGCGCCGTGTTCGTCCGTCAAGCCGTGTTGGCCGCCGTCTTGAATCGGCTGGACCGGATTTCGGAACTTTGCTAACGACACCACGATAGAGATTAATACGGAAGGCACACATGTGCGGAATCACTGGATTTTGGAATCCCGCGCGGACGAACGAGCGCGAGCTGCGTTTCACGCTAGACCAGATGTTGGACGTTTTGGACCATCGCGGCCCCGACGAACGGGGCAGCAAGTTTTTTCTCGATCAAGGTCTCGCCCTGGGGCACACCCGCCTGTCGATCATCGGCTTGGATCACGGGCACCAACCGATCGAGACCCGCGACGGTGACTACGCGGTCACGGTCAACGGGGAATTGTATGGTTACAAACGCGAGCGAACTCGGTTGGCGTGTCAGTCACTCGCCAGCGACGGAAAGAGCGACAGCGCGATCACGCTGCCGTTGTATCTGCGGCACGGATTGTCCTTCGTGGAACGGTTGCGTGGGGAATTTGCGATCGTCTTGTACGACCATCGCGAGAAACGATTGATTCTGATCCGAGATCGATTCGGCATCAAACCGCTGTACTACGCCGTCAAGGACGATGGGATTGTGTGGGGATCGGAGGTCAAGTCGATCTTGAAGCACCCCAGCGTCGTTCCGCGACTGTGCCCCAAGGCTGCGATCCACCAGATGATGCAGGTCATGGTTCCGGGAACGACGGCATTCGAAGGTGTGCAAGCGCTTCAGCCGGGTCACATGCTGATCGTCCAACGGGTGGGCGATCGATTGGTGACCGAATCGAAGCGTTGGTGGGATCTAGAATTTCCCACGTCACACGAATCCGGTGCGGATCCGCAAGAGTATGTCCAGGGCGTCCAGGACCGCTTGATCGATGCGGTCGCGACCCGATTAGAAGCCGACGTGCCGGTGGGGTGTTACCTGTCCGGCGGTATCGACAGTTGTTCGATTTTGGGTTTGGCGACAACCCTGCAGCAATCGCCGGTCAAGGCGTTCACGATCGCCTTTGACAGCGATGAATATGACGAATCGAACATCGCCAAGTTAATGGCCGAACGCACCGGTGCCGAACAAGAGCTGTTGCGGTTGACGGAAAAGGAACTCTACGGGCCGGCGTTCGAGCGGGCGACGTGGCACGCCGAGCGGACGTTCTACAACACCCTGGCGGTGGCGAAGTGGCACATGAGCCGACGCGTCCGGGCCTGCAACTACAAAGCGGTCATCACGGGCGAAGGCTCCGATGAATTGTTCGGCGGTTATCCGTTCTTCAAACGTGATTGGCTGGGACGCGAAAAAGGGGAAGGGGGTATTTTTGCCGGCGCCATCTTGGCCGAAGAGGACCAGTTGCATCCGGCCTGGCAAGACCTGTGCGGTTTTACGCCGTCGTGGATTCAACCCTGGATGCTGACGCTGCGCGCGGCACGTTCGCTGCTCTCGGACGAGTTGATCGATTTGTTGGAGACCTACGACCCGGTCGCCGAAGTCGCCGCGGCGATTGACCCCGCTCAAGTGCGCGGCAGACACCGTTTGGATATCTCGCAATACACTTGGAGCAAGACGATGCTCGAAGGCCAGATCCTGACCTGGGGCGGTGACCGAATGGACATGGCCAACAGCATGGAAGCCCGACCGGCGTTCCTGGACCATCATCTGGCCGAGTATGCGGTGACGATTCCGCCGGACATCCGCATTCGTGACGGCGTCGAGAAATGGGTGTTGCGCGAAGCGATGGTCAACGTGTTGCCCAGGGAACTTTACGAACGAAAGAAGTTCGCGTTCATGGCGCCGCCGGCGCACACCGATCCGGTCAAACGAAACGCCGTGCAGGAGATGATCGATCACTGGTTAACGCCAACACGTATGAACGAGTTGGGGATTTTGAACCACGAACGTGTTGATCAGTTTATTACCCAGGCATGGCGCGAAACCGACGGCACGATTGCGCGTCGAAATGACATTCTGATGAACCACGCGTTGCAGCTGCACATGCTGCAGGGACAGTACGTCGAAGGCATGCCGCTGCCGACGGTCGATTAACGATGAGAACTCCATGGACTTGAGCGTCAACCTAGAACGAATCAAAAACGACATCCACGAACTTGCCCAGATCGGTCGCTGTCGCGACGATCGTGGCATTTACCGGATGGCGTTCACCGATGCGGACATGGAGGGGAAACGCTGGCTCAAGGATCGGATCGAACACGCCGGGTTGGAGCCTCGGACTGACGGCGCCGTGAATGTTTCGGCCGAGTTGTCGGGGGCGACCGACCAGGCGAGAATCTTGGTCGGGTCGCACATTGACACGGTGCCGTGCGCCGGAGCTCTGGACGGGACACTGGGCGTCATTGTCGCCTTGGAATGCCTGCGTTGTCTTCGCGAACAGGGCGTCGTGCCCGAGCGGACGATCGAATTGATTGCGTTCAGCGACGAAGAAGGACGCTTCGGCGGGATGTTCGGGTCTCAGGCGGTGTGCGGCCAATTGAACCCGGACGTGTTGGCTACGCTTTCTGACTTGGACGGCGTTCTACTGGGCGACGAGCTGCGGCGGCATGGATTCGATCCCCTCGGTGCGCTCGACGCGGCTCGCGACCCCGAGACGATTGCGAGCTATTTGGAGTTGCACATCGAGCAGGGCCCGGTGCTGGATCGCGGTCAGAAATCGGTGGGCATTGTCGACGAGATCACCGGGCTGTTTACCTGGTCGGTCAATCTGAAGGGCGAAGCGAATCACGCCGGAACGACTCCGATGGAGATGCGGCACGACGCTTTCATGGGCCTTGCCGACTTTGCCTCTGCCATCCCCCGGATCTTGGACGAAAACGGCAGTGCGCGAAGCCGTGCGACGATCGGCAAGGCGCAGATCTTGCCGGGTGCGGCGAACACGGTTCCAGGGATCGTCGAGTTTTCGCTAGACGTGCGGGACACCAGCCCGGAAACGCTGGCCGATCTGGGCAACGCCTTTCGCAAGGCGCTTTCGGCCATCGCCCGTCGCCGGAATTTGATGTTCGAATTCCAGCAAAAGAGTTACTTGCCGCCGGTCGCCGCCGACCCCGCGATCGTCAAACGGTTGCTCCGCCAAGCCGAGCGGTTGGAACTGACGCATCTGCAAATGCATAGCGGGGCGGCCCACGACGCGCAAATCATGGGTAGCATGGTTCCGGTTGGCATGATTTTTGTCCCCAGCAAGAATGGACAAAGTCACTCGCCGGCCGAATGGACCTCCTGGACAGACATCGAAGCCGGGGCCAACCTGATGCTGCATTCCCTGATGGATCTGGCAAACGGATGAGGCCATGTCGCCGGGCGTGAGCCTGGAAATGAGTTTGCTTCATCCAACACGCTTTCTCGGTACTGAAAAAATAGGAAACACGACGCATGAACCATGATCCCTCCCATGTCGATCCGCTCAAAGACGTTTATCACGACGCGATCGTCGATAATCCCGAGCGACAGGAATTGTTGGTCGAGGGGCACACGGCGTTGTTGTGCATCGATATCCAGTATCTCGACGCGGCGCGCGGGCATGGAGTGTTTCGCGATGCCGAAAATAGTGGCGTTCCGTTGGAGGCCCAAGAGTACTACTTCGACCGGCTGGAGCGTTTGGTGCTGCCCAATGTGAGACGGTTGCAGGATGCATTCCGGGCTCACCAATTGGAAGTGATTCACACGCGCATTCAGGCACTGACACGCGACGGCCGCGACCGCAGCAAGGGGCATCGGCGGTTGGGCTTGCTGGCCGCACCGGGATCGCGTGACGCGGACTTTTTGGAGATGGTGGCGCCGGACGAAGCGCGGGACGAGATTGTGATCAACAAGACGGCCAGCGGAGTGTTCTCCTCGACCAATCTGCATTATGTCCTGAATAACATGGGGATCGAGTCGCTGATGGTCGTCGGTGTGTACACGAACGAGTGCGTGGAAACGACCGTCCGCGACGCCTGTGACCTGGGATACTTGGTGACCGTCGTCGAGGACTGCTGCGCGACGGTGACGCCCGAGTTGCATGAAGCGTCTTTGGCGACATTGTGTGACCGCTACGCCCGCGTGGCGCGTCTGTCGGACGTGTTGAAAACGATCCGCACGGCACTGCCATCGGAAACGCCGGTGGATGCGTGACCCGCACCACTGGATCGAACCCGGTGCAGCAAAAAACGCGGTGAATTGCTGATCAAACGGAGCCGTTGTCGCCCCGACGGGGGCCGTCCGCAGCCTGGCAAGCGTGGTTCCGTCACGACACACTCGACGGTCTGAACGATCGATTACAATCGGGCCTGTCAGGCATACGATGCCCTTCGATTTCGCAATTCCCCATTCGCGACCGAATCATGCATTTCCCCACCAAACCGATCGCGATCGCTGCGTTTATCGCCATCGCATTGATGCAAACGACGCGGATTGACGCGGCCACGGCACGCCCGAATCTGGTCTTCATCATCGCCGACGACTGCACCTTTCGGGACATCGGATGTTATGGCGGCCAGGCGCACACGCCCCACATCGATGGCTTGGCCGAACAGGGAATGAAGTTCACGCGTTGTTTTCAGGCCGCGCCGATGTGCTCGCCGACCCGACACAACATTTACACGGGTCTGTACCCGGTCAAATCAGGAGCCTACCCCAACCACACGTTTGCCGAGCAGGGGACGAAGAGCATCGTCCACTATCTAAAACCCTTGGGGTATCGCGTCGCGTTGTCGGGTAAGACGCACATCGGCCCCAAAGACGTTTTCCCATTCGAATACAGCGGCAAACGCAACAACCCCGACATGGAAGCGGTCGATCAATTGCTTTCCCAGTGCGGTGAGTCTTCCACTCCGTTTTGTTTGTTCGCCTGCTCCAATGAACCGCATTCGCCCTGGAACAAAGGCGACGCCTCGCGTTATCCGCCGGAGCGAGTGAAGTTGCCACCGTATCTGGCAGACACGCCTGTGATGCGGGAGAATTTCAGCCGCTACCTGGCCGAGATCACGTACTACGACAGTCAAGTCGGACAGATCTTGCAATTGATCGACAAGCACAAGATGCGTGACAACACGCTTGTGGTCGTGGTTTCCGAACAAGGCAACGCGTTCCCGTTCGCCAAGTGGACGTGCTACGGCAATGGGCTACAGTCGGCGATGATCGTTCGCTGGCCGGGACACGTGAAAGCCGGCTCGGTGACCGATGCGATGGTGGAATACGTCGATGTGGCGCCGACGTTCGTCGAAGCCGCGGGAGGGACACCCGCGGACGTTTTGGACGGCAAGAGCTTTGTGCCGGTGCTGACGGGCCAAGCCGACACGCACAAGAATTTCGCGTACGGCATCATGACAACGCGAGGCATCATCAATGGCAGCGATGCGTTCGCGATCCGCACGGTGCGGGGGTGGCGTTATCGGCTGGTTTGGAACCTGAGCCACGAAACGAAATTTACCAACGCCTGCACCAAGGCCGACTACTTTCAATCCATGATCCAAGCCGCTCAAGCCGGTGATGCCCAAGCGGCGGAACTGGTCAAAAAGTATCACTACCGTCCCGAGTTCGAACTGTTCGATTGTGAAACCGATCCCTTGGAAATGAATAACATCGTCGATGATCCAAGGTACGCCAAAGTCGTCTCGCGATTGAAGGGCGAGCTGACCGAGTGGATGAAATCGCAAGGTGACGAGGGAATCCAAACCGAGCACGACGCGATCCTGCATCAAGGCAGGTACAAGGGAATGTCCCGCGAAGAAGCGTATGAAGCCTATCGCCAACGGGAAGAAAAGGCAAAACAAGCGGAAGGGAAACGGGCCAAGGGCAAGAAACGCAACTCGCAATAGAACGCGCAATAGGTCGATTGGAGCGAGCGGCGTTTGCCCATCGTCTTCATTGGTGAGAATTGAACATGAAACAGCTTGCGATTGTAACGGCGGTTTGTTGTCTGGGTTTGGCTTGTGTTGTGAAGGCGGAGGCTGAAGCGGAGCAAGCTAACACGCCTCAGTACTTTGTGGCGCCGATCGAAACCGAGGTGCAGCGCCGAGAGATTTCGGGAAGCGCCAGTGCGTATGCGGTGGTCAACTGCAACGCGTTTGTGGTGGACGCTCAATTTGACCCAAACGCCTTTGACACTACTTCGCTGATGTCGGAATTGCGTTCGCTTGCCGCTGCGGATGCTGACCCGCTGAAACTTGTCGTGCGATTCCACCTCGGCGTCGAAATCAAAAGGTCGACGCGAACGGAGATCAAGAACCATCTCAAGCGGCTTTGCGAATCAGCCGGCTTCAAATCGGTCAACGCCGTCGAGATGGATACATCGGCCAGTTGGGACGACTTCTACGAGCCCTTGAAAGATTGGACCGAGACCGAGTCGGTGAACGAGTCGGTAATCACAAATCGACTGGTCAACGTGTACCCGCTTGGCACGAAGTTGTCTCGGATCGCCATTGGTGACGCCGACTGTGTGGTCGAGATCAAACCCTCTATCGATGGTCGGCAGACTGATTTGTCACCAGAACTTCAGTCGACGATTCGTCGTGCGATTGAATCGGTTGGACCAAGAATGAAGAAGGAGAAGCTCCTATTTCGAGTGAATAGTACGGCCGCCGGGCGAGAGCTGGTGGAGCAGATCTTTGATGCCCGTCGTCCGCCGATGATCCCAGAGGACATCACAGACGGTCCGCTGTTTGATTTCCTACAGTCTCAGCGAAAGCAATATCAACCTTCGCCAGCGATGAAGCTGGCGCGTGAATTGGGATTCGAAACAATCAGCTACGTCCATTCGCCCGGGGGTGGGGCGCCGGAGAAACTGATTGGGCGTCCGGTTCCCCATTTCGAGTTGGATCGGGTCAGCGGCGATCGTTTGGAGCTGAATCGCTTTCTTGATGGACGGCCAGGTTTGGTGACATTCTGGGGCGTTGCTTGCGGACCTTGTTGCCAAGAAGCCCCACACCTCACCCGATTGCATCAAAAGTACAGCGACAGATTCGCGATCGTCGCGGTCAACGGATATGACGAGGCGTCCGACGTGGTTGCCGAGTTCGCGACGCAGAACAAACTGGATCATCCGATCGTGTTAGGCGGCGGAGAGGTCGCGTCGAAAGTCTACTTGGTTGGCGCCTATCCGACGACCTTTTTCGTTGATCGCGAAGGCACGGTGGTCGACTACAAAGTGGGATTCGATTCCGGCGAGGAACTTGAGGATCGGGTTCGTGAGTTGGTCGGTGAAGAATGAAGGTCGCTGCGGAGCAGCGAGTGGGAGTCGCCTGAAGGCTAGACACCAACGTGCGCTGGTGTGCAGGCTTTAGCCGCCCGGTTTCGCTGCGGAGCAGCGAGTGGGAGTCGCCTGAAGGCTAGACACCAACGTGCGCTGAATCCCGTCATCGTTGAAGGGGCCGTTAACACGGATCGGTGTCCAGGTAGGCCTTCATGACTTTGGCGACGGCGGCCACGGACGTCCGTAGTTTGGTCACGCATTCGGCGGCATCATCGAAGGGGCCCTCGTCTTGGACCGACCGCAATTCCTCCGCGATTTCAGACGTTTCGGCTGCGCCGACGCTGCGAGAGGCTCCGCAGAGCGTGTGTCCGGCACGCCGCACTGCTTCGCCGTCGCCCGCCAAGATTGCGGATTCGATCTGCGACAACAGCATTTCGCTTTCGTCGAGATACATGCCCAACAATTCACGCAAGAGTTCGTCGTTGCCGGCGACCATGGTGCGGACGGGTTCCAAGTCATATCCGCACGCTGCGTCGGCGGGGCAGTCGGCGTCTGGTTCGGTTTGTGCCGCTTCGGTTTCAGCCGCGTCGGGCTGCGTGTCCGATGACGCGGCGTCAGCGGACGCCTCATTGACCGAATCATCGCTTACCGAATCGACGCCGGCGGTGTCGTCGTTCGGAACGTCACCGGCGGCTGGCACCTGGAGGACTTTGAGGAGCTTTTCTTTGAGGACGCCGATGCGAATCGGTTTGGCGACGTACTCGTCCATGCCGACTTCGAGGCATTTTTCTCGGTCGCCCTTCATGGCGTGTGCGGTCATCGCAATGATGGGAATGTGGCCTCCGGATTTCGATTCGATTTCACGGATCGCCTCGGTGGCGGCAAATCCATCCATGACGGGCATTTGGACGTCCATCAGCACGACGTCGAATTGATCATTTTGGAATGCTTCGACCGCCTCGGCGCCATTGTTGGCCACGGTCACTTGATGACCGAATCGTGTGAGGACACCGATCGCCAGTTTTTGATTGATCGCGTTGTCTTCGGTCAACAAGACTTTGAGATGATCGATCGATTCGTGAATGGGCTCACTGAAATCGTATTCGGGCGTGTCTTCGGGGGCCGTCACGCCCAACGTTCGCACGATTGCATCGAACAGTTCGGATTGCTTGACGGGTTTCATCAGTCGTTCGGAGATATCCAGTCGATCGCGCAGTGCGTCTTCGCCTTCGCGGCCGCCACTGGTTAAAACGATGATCGGAGTGTCGCAAACATTTGGGTCTCGCCGCACCTGTTCGATAAAGTCATACCCGCTCATTTCGGGCATGTGCACATCGCTGATGACCAATTTGCAAGGTTCGTCGTGTTGGTCGGCTTCGCGCAGCAGTTCGAGCGCGGATTCCCCCGAGTCGGCGAGGACGGGGACCATGCCCCAATTGCCGAGCATTTCCTGCAGAATCCTTCGGTTGGTCATGTTGTCATCGACGACCAGGACCTTGGAGCCGCCGACGTACACCAGTCCGGTCGTCGCGTGGGCTTCGGTGCCGTTGGGGGCCTGGCGCAGATGGACATTGAAGGTGAATTGGCTGCCTTCGCCGACTTCGCTATCGACCGAAATCGCTCCGCCCATCAAGCCGACCAGACGAGACGAGATCGCAAGTCCCAGTCCGGTGCCGCCGAAGCGGCGTGTGACCGAGGTGTCGGCCTGTTCGAATTCTTCGAAGATCGCACCACACCGGTCTTCCGGAATCCCGACTCCGGTATCACGCACGCAGAGTTGCAATTCCAGTTCTTCGTCGGATTGCGCGACAAGCTCGACTTCGACATACACTTCGCCCTGTTCGGTGAACTTGATGGCGTTGCCGACCAGATTGACAATGATTTGTCGCAGGCGTCCGGGGTCGCCACAGAGGTAGCGAGGGATCGCAGGATCGACGCGGAAGGCAAGTTCCAGGCCTTTCGCGTGAGCCTTCAGCCCCAGCGTCTTCATCGTATCGCCGAGACTTTCACGCAGATCGAAGGTCTGCGATTCGATCTCAAGCTTGCCGGCTTCGATCTTGGAGAAGTCCAGGATGTCGTTGATGACCGCCAGCAGCGCCTCGCCTGATTCTTGGACCATCGACAGGAAGTTGCGCTGAGTTGCATCCAGACGCGTGTCCAGGACCAGATCGGTCATGCCGATGATGGCGTTCATCGGCGTGCGGATTTCATGGCTCATGTTGGCCAGGAAATCGCTCTTGGCCCGATTGGCCTTGTCCGCCACTTCCTTGGCCTGCATCAGTTCTTTTTCGAACTTCTTTCGTTCGGTGATGTCGTGTCCGATTCCGACCACTCCGATGACATCGCCTTCGGGACTGCGGAGCGGTACCTTGGTCGTCAACAGCCAGAGTTCTTCGCCGTGGTCTCCGTGATGGGACTCTTCACGATCCAGCAACGGTTCGCCGGTCCGCATAACGTTTTGATCGTCCGTCACATAGTTACACGCCATTTCCGGAGGTGAGTAGTCGTAATCGGTTTTGCCGATCAGATCATCGGCGGATTCGAGTCCCAGCAACTTGACGAGTGAGGCGTTGGCGGTGATGAATCGGCCCGCTCGGTCTTTGACGTAGATCAGATCGGGGACGTTGTTGATGATCGTTTTCAGCAGGTCTCGTTCGCGAGAGAGTTCCTGTTCGGCTTTCTTTTGTTCGGAAACGTCGCGGGAGATCCCGAAGGTGCCGACGATCTCACCGTGCAGGTCTCTTAGCGGAACCTTGGTGGTGCTGCACCAGGTGTCCTCGCGATCGGTGTAGGTTTCACGTTCGATCTTGGCCAAAATGGTTTCGCCGGTCTCCATGATGCGACGTTCATCGGCGAGCGCTTCGCGTGCATGTTCGCGGCCGAAGAAGTCTGCATCGGATTTGCCGATTGCCTGGCGCGGATCATCCACGCCGAGTTTCTTGGCGCAGCTGCGGCTGAGTCGAATGAAGCGGCTGTCGCGATCCTTGAAATACACGGCGTCGGGAACGGTATCGAGCAGGATGGAGAGCAAGAATTTTTCGTACTCGACCTGGTGCTCGGCGTTCTTTTGATCGGTGATGTCCCAAAACATCACCTGGATTCCGACCACCTCGCCGCTGACGTCGTGAACGGGGGCCTTCCAGACTTCGACGTGTTTCAGATTGCCGCCGGAATCCTGGTGGCGTTCGACGTTGTGGTGCAGTTTGCCGGTTTCGATCACGTGCCGATCGTCGGCCAAGTATTTCTTGGCGAGGTCCGCGGGGAACAGATCGAAGTCGGTCTTGCCAACGATGGCGGGGGCCGAGACGCCCATCACTTCACAGGCCAGCTCGTTGGCGTATTGCAATCGGCCGCGCAGGTCTTTGCGGAGCACGCACAGCGGAAGACTCTCGACCAACGAATGGTACACCGCTTCGGCGTCACCCAGCGATCGGCTGAGATGTCGTTGTTCAGAAATGTCGTGACTGGCACCGCAGAGCAGCGGTTCCTGAGATGCGTCAGGATCCAACAGGACCGTTTCACGGATCCAGATCGCGGGGCCTTCGGTGACCGCCAGCCGATAGTCGTATTCCGCTTGTTCCGTTTTTTCCAAATCCCTCCAGATCCCGGCGACGACGGCTCGGTCGTCCGGGTGGATCAGATCGAGCCGGGCGTTGGGGTTGGCGAGCAGTTCATCGGCGGATTTGCGAAAGACATTCACCGAGGCCGGATCGATCCACTGAAACCGCGGCTCGTCCAACGACGCGGTCCATCGGCACTCGCTGGACCGTTGCAACAAACGCTCCGGGATGGCAGGTAGCGTGCCCGAATCGAGTTCAGCGTTGTTTGAAGCACTTCCGATTTCTGCATTTGCCATGGCGTCAGACCAGCAATGTGGGGGACGACTCGATTTACCTCCATCATAGCCGCTTCAGCCTCAGATGGCGGGCAAATACGGACCGATCGATCGAGGTGCCCAAGAAAAGCTGGACCTGGACCGGATGATGAGTAATCATGGTGCCTCTTGCCAAAGTACCGATTCTGCAACGAAGAGCCACACAGCGATGATGCGATCTTGGAGGCCCGCCGCGTGCCGGCCGATGTTCCTGTTTGTCTTGCTACTGACCGTGTCTGTCCCTGCCGGCCATGCAGAGGACAAGGAAGACAAGGCCGCATCGTCGGGTGACTCCGCCGACGCGACGGTCAAATTGGACGGCACCTTCGAAGCCATCCGGCAATTCGAAGTCACCGCGGACAACAAGCATTTGACGGAATTGGTGATCGAGCGAATCGTTCCCTCCGGGACGAACGTTACCCAAGGGCAGACGCTTGTCTGGTTCGAAACCGAACCACTTAACGACAAGATTCGCAGCGCTGAATCGGATCTCGCCATCGCCCGGCTGGATTTGAAATCCGACGAGTTTGCCCACGAGCAGTTTCTGAAACAACAAGCGCTCGACAAAGCCAAGGTACGGCGGACTCGGGATGAGGCGCAACAGAATTACGACAACTATCAACGGGTGGACCGCGAACGGGCCATCAAGCAGGCGAAGTTCTCGCTCGAGTCGTCGCAGTTTTCGCTCGAGAGTGCCACCGAAGAGTATCGGCAACTCGAACAGATGTACAAAGAAGACGACTTGACCGAAGAGTCGGAGGAGATCGTGTTGCGACGGGCCAAGCGGGCGATGGAGTCGGCCCAATTCTCACTCGATCGCGCCCAGATTCAGCACGATCGAACCATCAAGCAGTCGATCCCCCGCGATGACGCCAATCAAGAAGAAGCCTTGGCACGCGCCGTCATCGAGTATGAAAAATCCCTCCACGCGATGGGCATCGACAAACAGAAACGCGAGCTCGAATTGGAACGCAAACGCATCAAGCTGGAACAGCAGGCAGAAAAGTTTGACGAGATGCGAGCGGAACGGAAAAAGGTCGTCCTGAAGTCAGAACTGGACGGGATCTTCGTTTACGGCAGCGTCACGCGGGCCAAGCTTCCGGCCAAACCGGTCGAACTGAAAAAGGGGACAAGTGTTAGTGGTAAACAAGTGATCGGCACGGTCCTCGACCCCGCCAAATTGCAGGTGCGTGTCGAACTGCCCGAATCGCAATTGAAAGCGATTCACGTCGGAGACCGCTGCAAGGTCGTTCCCAAAGGAGTCGCCGACACGGAACTCAATGGCGTCGTCAAGTCGATCGGGATCGTGCCGCTGACCGCCGGGAAATACGACTGCATCGTTTCCCTGCGTGGCAAAGCTTTGGCCGACGTGCTGCCGGCGATGACCTGTGAGTTGCAGTTTGCGCAGGCAAACCAAAAGGCTGCCGACGGCGCAGAGAAAAAGGACAAAGCATCGAAATGAGATTCTTGTCGCAACGTTGGCTCGGTGCCGTAGCAGTTCTGATGCTGTGGCAGACGGAAGGTCAAACCCAGGAGACGGTTCGGATCGGGGACGAAGTTCGACCGTTGCCGGTGGTCGAGCCGACCGAGCCGAAGGAGCTGCAGGCTGCGATTGAACGTGGCGTGCAATTCTTGATCGACGACCAGAACCCCAATGGATCCTGGGGCTCGCCGACGAAGACCAAGGGGTTGAATATCTACGCGCCCGTTCCCGGTGCGCACCACGCGTTTCGCGCCGGAACGACCTCGTTGGCACTTTCGGGTTTGCTGGAAGTCGCCCCCGATGACCCCAAGACCCAGTCGACGATCGATCGAGCCGAGGCTTGGTTGTACGAGCACCTCGGATCACTCCGCCGAGCCAGTGGTGACGCGATTTACAACGTTTGGGGCCATGCCTATTCGATCCAGGCACTCGTCCGGCTGCACGGGCGACATGCCGGCGAGACTGAGGCTCAGGAAAAGATTGTCGCACTGATCCGCGATCAATTCGACATGCTGCAACGCTACGAATCGGTGGACGGCGGCTGGGGGTACTACGATTTCCGGTACCAGTCCAATCAGCCCACCTCCAGTTCGATCAGTTTCGTCAACGGCGCCGTGCTCATCGCTTTGGCCGAAGCGAGAGAGATCGGGGTGGAGCCCCCGAAGCGAATGGTCGATCGAGCCATTGCCGCAACCAATCGTCAAAAGAAGTCGGATTTCAGTTACCTGTACGGTGAGTATCTTAAGGATCGGCCGGCACGAGAAATCAATCGCCCGGGCGGCAGTTTGGGACGGACACAGTGCTGCAACGCCGCGCTCCGGGCCTGGGGTGATGAAACGGTGACCGATGACGTGATCAAGACGTGGCTGTATCGCTTGTACGTCCGCAATGGTTGGCTGGACATCGGACGCAAACGACCGATCCCCCACGAGTCATGGATGCAAGTGGCCGGGTATTTTTACTACTTCGGACACTACTACGGCGCTGTGTGCCTGGACCAATTGCCCGCCGAACAACGATCGCCCTATCAAGCGATGTTGGCGAAATTGATCTTGGACCGTCAAGAAAAAAACGGGTCGTGGTGGGATTACCCGCTGTACGATTACCACCGCCCCTACGGCACCGGGTTCGCGCTGATGACGCTGCATCGGTGTAAGACGAAAGGTGGGGAGAGAGCAGAAAAATAGAGGGGGAAGTGGAGAGACAGGAAAATGGGTGACAAGAAAATGTCCCCCAACCGATCCATCGCTCGCCTATCACGATTACCCTATTTTCCTGTCACCCATTTTCTTGTCTGATTTCACCCTGCCATTTTTCTGCCATCCCGGCAACGATCGCTAAAGATCCAATTCAACGGCGCAATGCTGGGCGGCGGATTGATAACAGGCATCGACTAGCGCCATCGTGGCCAGATTGTCTTCGCCGCTGAGCGCCGGATCGACTCCGTTTTCCAACGCCACCAACAATTCGGCCATCGGTCCCAAGAACGCATCGGGGAACCAGACCTGGTCCCAGTGCGGACGTTGCCAGGTGCCCGTCGATGTCGTGCTGTACTGAAGTGTGCTGGGCGTCCGCTTGGGATACTTGGGCCAACCGATCTCGCCGAGCGCCAAGCCTTGGGTGCCTTCGACGCGATACGTAATGCCGATGGCCTCGGCGGCCCCCTCGCGGACCGGTCCGGCCCAGACGTCGTCACAGATCATGCAACGCAAGCCCGATGCGTATTCCAAGATGTACAGCCCGATCCCATCGGTATGTTTGAACTTGGTGCGTGGATCGGTACGAAAGCTGGCATAAACTCGCTGCGGATCGCCGAACCAAAAAAGCATCGTGTCCAAATGGTGGATCGACAAGATTCGGCACGTGACCCAGCCCTGTCGTTCTTGCCAGGGCATCCAGTGCGGGATGGCACGGGTGTCGATCGTTGCCAGGACCGGATCACCTAAAACGCCCCGCGCGATCAGGTGGCGGCAGGCTCGCACGGATTGGTCATAGCGCATGTTTTGGTTGACGCACAACGTCATGCCGGCGTTGCGGCACAATCGAACGATCTCTTTGGCTTGATCGAGACAAACGCCGAGCGGCTTTTGTGCCAGGATGCCGCGGATCTGTTTGTGCCGAACGACTTCGCGGACGACGTCCAGCAGGCAATCGGGAGGGACGGCGATGTCGACGACTTCGACGCGTGGGTCTTGCAGCAGTTCTTGGTAGGTTGAATACACCGATTCGATCGAATGCCGCTGGGCAACCTGTTGGGCATTTTCGATCGTTCGCGAGCAGATGGCGACCGGTCGCAAGCCGGCGGCGCGATAGGCGACCAGATGGCAATCGGCCATGATGAAGCCCGCGCCGATGCAGCCGATGCCGACGTCCAGGCGGTCGGGAAGCGTGGGCAGGTAGTCAAGCGTTTCGGAGGCGGGCGTTTCGGAGGCGGGGTGTTGCGGCATCGATGGATTACTCGTCCCGGAGCGACTTGGCGCTGGCGTCGTGGTTGGGATCCAGGAATGCCGCTTCCGCGGTGTCCGTGTCGAATCGTTTGACGCCGATCTGTTTGATCGCCGAGTCGTCCAGGCGATCGATCGGCGTGTAGCGGGGGTGGTGCGAGTCCTTGTAGGGGTCGTTGGATTTGGCGTTGTAGCAACAGATCATCGACCAGCGAGAATGGGCGGACTTATTTTGGTCGCTGCGATGCAACAGATTGGAATGGAAGAAGAGCACGTCGCCGGGATCCATTTCGACATAGATCAATTCCATGCGTTTCAGGATTTCTGCGACACGCTCGACGTCCGCACCGGCTTGATCGCCGGTCAATTGATGATGGATCCTGCCACAGTGATGTGAGCCCCGGATGACTTGCAAACAACCGTTCTCCCGCGTGGCCGGATCAACGGCGATGAAGGCGCTGACCAGGTTCGGTGTTAACACGCCGTTGGCGTACCAATACCCATAGTCCTGGTGCCACGCCCAGGCACCGCCGACGCGGGCATCCTTCATGATCATTTTGGAATGGTAATGATACGGTTCGTCGTCGAGCAGTTGTTCGGCGGTATCGACCATTCGATGACAGCGGGCGAAGGCACCGTAGATCCCTTGGCCGGGATGATTCCAAAGCGATAGGCGAACCGTCCCGCCTTCACCATCGGCGCGGCCGAACGCGTGATCGTCAAGCTGCTTGTCTTCCCGCGCCGACCGATGCAACAGGTCGATCTCTTGGGCATCGAACAATGATTTGCGAAGCAGAAAGCCGTCGCGCTGGTACTGTTCACGATCGAGCTGGGAGATCGGAGTGGACATGGGAGACGGGGAGAGAGGGAGACAAGGAGACGGGGAGACAAGGAGAGCACCGTGTAGGATAACAAACTCGGGGCATCCCATTGCGTTTGGTGAATCGAATATCAGCCGATCGGCGCGACTCAACCACCATCGTTTCATCGTTCCGCTTCCACAAACGCAACCTCAATCTGAAAGTTGGCGCAGCACTAGTATTCTATGTCAGCTCAACTTTCCGGTAGTCCTCCGCAGTGGGCGTATTGGCAGAGGACTCGTCGCCTCGTCCACTACCGCCTACCCGAAACGCAAGGTGACACGGAATACTAGGCGTTGGAGCGGGCAAATTGAAGGATTTGCGGGGTGTTCAGCGCGCCGGTTTGGCGGGCGATTTCGGATCCGCGGCGGAACAGGATGATCGTGGGGATTCCCGAGAGCGAAAACTGGGCCGCGGTTTGCGTGGCGGCGTCGGTGTCCAGCTTGGCGAGGAGGAACCCCGGTGACAACTCCGCGGCGGCTTCGGCGAACGAAGGGGCCATCATTCGACAAGGGCCACACCAAGACGCCCAGAAATCGACCAGGACGGGAACATCGGACCGCGACACCAATTTGCCGAACGTTCGATCGGTCAACTCAATCGGGGTGGCGGGCAACAATGGGGTTTGGCATTTGCCACAGATCGGTCGGTCGTCGATCCGATCGTTGGGAACACGATTGACAGCGAGGCAGTCGGAACAAACAAGACTCAGTGGCGGTTCAGTCATAGCACTGGGGAATCGCAATGGAGTGGAAGATGGCGTGGTGTGTGGTACGTGGCGTCACCACCTGTGCATTTTTACGCGCCGCGGGGCGGTCGTGTGAAACCTGTGATCGACCACGATTCACTTGCCCAAAGGCGAAGTGACCAAAGCCAAGCGGGTGGCGGTAAAAAGCCAGGTAGGGTTGCCGGCGTGACCGCTGGCGAGTCTTTGAGGCCACGGAGGGCGACGCTGTGAAGCATTGGTTAGCGGTAGGACGCGAGCCCAATTCCACTAACTTTAACACCAAACAGGGTGTTCATTGTTAGCGGCAGGGCGCGAGCCCTCCGGTCTTTCACGGTGCTTCCAAGCTGAAACCGGACGGCTCGCGCCGTTCCGCTAACAGCTTGAGTGCAAAGGGACATCAGCCAACTCGACGAACGTGCACTAGATCGTCATTTCGATCACGCTCGCTTGTTCGCTTTCAGACAGCGGTTCGATGCTGGACAGTTGGCCATCCAGCACGTCCAGATCGGCATCCGAAGCGTCGTCGTCGCGGGCGATCCGGTCGCTGATGCGTTGCCGCAGCGTTTGCTCCTCGGCGTGGCAGTTGAGGATGGCAAACGTCGCCGATTCGCGCGTCGCCAGAGTTTCGAACATCTGGCGGTCGTCGCGTCGCAGAAACGTCGCATCGATGACGACCGAGTGGCCGGAACGGAGGATGCAACGCGCCATCCGACGCAACCGCTCGTAGGTCGCGTGATTGGCGGTTTCACCATACAGATCGCGTTGTTGCCGTTGGTTGGGACGGTCGGTCGGCTGCATTCCGAAATGCCGCTTGCGTTCGATGTCGCTGCGGAGTCGGATCGCACCGTGCCGCTGGACGACCCATTCGCTGGCGGTGGTTTTTCCGCTGCCGCTGACGCCGTGGGTGATCCACAATGCGGGGCGATCACGCAAGGAAAACCGATAGGCCAGTTCGATGTGGTGCTCGCAATCGTGCATCGCGGTGGCTCGCTCGGAGTCGGACAGACCGGCTTGCGACGCCCGCATCACCGCCACCTTGGCACGAATCAGCGCGCGATAGACCAGGTACCATCTCAGTACGACGAGTGACGCATGGTCGCCGGTGTGTTCCAGATAGGCATTGATGAAACTGCGCGACAGATCCATCCGATCACGGGCGGCGAAGTCCATCGCGGCGAACGCCGCGTCGCTGAGCACATCGATCCAGCGAAACTGCTCGTTGAACTCGATCCCGTCAAAGGGGATCAAGCGGTCGTTCCAGTGAACGATATTGGCCAGGTGCATGTCGCCATGGCATTCGCGAATGAAACCGTTGGCGACTCGTTGCACAAACACGCGCCGGTGTTCTTCAAAGAAGGTGCCGGTCCAATCGCCGAGCACGCGTAGGATCTTGGCCGACGGACCCGTGACGGCATCCTTCAGTGCGGCCAGGTTGTCGGTGGCGTTTTGGTAGATCAAGTCGATCGATCCGAGCCGTTTGCCCTCGGCATCACTGGGCAGTCGATCGGCCGAACGGTGAAACTCGGCAATACACTGGGCCAAATCGAACACTTCGTCGGTCGTCAGTTTGCCGGCGTCCAGTCGTTCGCTGAGCAGCGAGCCGGCGGAAAAGCGATGCATTTTGACGGCGTATTCCACTGCCGGCCCCGTGCCTTCGACCACCGGTTTTCCGTCCCGCCACGTCAACGGGACGACGTCCAGGTAGAGTTCTGCGGCGAACCGTCGATCCAGGCGGAGTTCCTGTTCGCAAAACTGTTTGCGTTTTTCGAGTGTTGAGTAATCCAGGAACGCGGTGCGAATCGGCTTTTTGATCTTGTACGCAAAATCGCCGACCAGAAAGACCCACGAAATGTGGGTCTCGTGCAACTCCACGTCATCCGCTTGGACCTCCGGATAGGCCTCGGGGCTGCGAAGACCGTTGATCAATTCTTCGCTGGATGGGCCGTTTGCGGTCGCGGTGGCGTCGGCGTGACTCATTGTCCTACCTGTTTGGGTCGCGTGGCACGGACCGCGATTGTCTCAAGCAACCTCGTCCAATCGACGGATCCGTTTGGTCAAGTCATCGGCAACAAGAGCGTGTCGATCGACTGATCGTCTTCGCTGATGTGGATCGGGGATTCAAAGCCTTCGGGTTTCAGGGCGAGTACGGAACTGTTCAACTGACAGAGCAGGTTTTCGGCCGTGTTGCCGATCAGGAATCCGGCCACGCCGGTCCGACAGACGGTCCCCATGACCACCAAGTCGGCTTCGATGTCTTCGGCGACGGCGAGGATGTTGGGGGCCGCGGGACCGCGATGCAGATGGACCTGGATGTCGTCGGCGTCGGCAAACGGTTCATGCAACAGTCGATCGAGCCGTTTGCGAACCTTGGCCTCGCGTTTGGCCAACGCGGCATTGACTTCCGCGTCGCCGGCGCGTCGCCGCAGGGCGTGTTCCATCCACATGTCCCAGACGCTGACGACGTGCAGTTTTGCGCGGTCACGTAGCGCGATCGCGTACGCCAATTCGAGGATGGTGTTGTTCAAATTCAAATGGGTTTCATCATCGGCATCCAGATCGATCGCCGCGAGCACCTGTTTGAACTCGGGGTGGATCAGCGGTTTGAGGATCCAGACGGGACAGGGGCAAACACGCAGCAGCGATCGAGCAATGCTGCCGAACAAACGCCCCGTGGTCGATAACCCGTCGGCCGTCTTGATGACCAAGTCGTGTCCGCCGGTGAGCACGCGTTTGGTGATTTCCTGTGCCGGATCGCCACAACGAACAAGGATCTCCACGGTGAGACTTTCGCGGCAAAATTGATTCGCCAGTTCGACCAATTTTTGCCCGCGGTCCTCGATCATCAGATGTTCGAGTTCCTCGTGACTGGCACCATGCGCCACCAAGCCGATCGCACCAGGCAGCGGCTTGACCACATCCATCAGCGTGACCACCGCCTTGTTCTCCTTGGCGATCTCAAAAGCCCGTTGGATTGCCGCTTCGGGATCGTTCGTTCCCGCGTAGACCAAGATATTCTTAAATCGTTGCATCGCAGATTCCTAAGAGTGGTTCTCACTCTCTGGGTTTGCATGATTTGTGCCAAAATCAATCCGCGACGATTGCCTAGGGTTTGTTGTGGGGAGGCGCGCTTATTGTCGCGCCTGTGCGGAATGGGCACGGCGGTTTGTGGCCGAATTCTACGACCTACTTCGCCTAGCACGGGCGTGCTGGGCGACCGTGAACCCGAAGTTGCGGGCTGCAGCACCGTGGCAGGCGCAAGATTGCCGGCCGGTTTGAACACCCTCAGGCGACGGCCAGCCACGGCCGCACTCGATCGCCGGCATGATGGTATGCACATTGCACGCCGTGTCTGCGGTCATCCATCGAACTTTAATCTCCGGTATGCACGATGAGTACGGCAGCAGAATCCGCCACGGACCTGATTCGCTGGTTCGACCAAGTCGGCATGGGTGATGTCGCCGTGGTGGGCGGCAAGAACGCGTCGCTGGGCGAGATGTATCGCGAATTGACATCCCACGGCGTGCGGATTCCCAACGGGTTCGCCACCACGGCAGCGGCCTACCGGCATCATTTGTCTGAAAGCGGGTTGGATGACAAGATCCGGCAGCTCTTGAGCGGGATCAACTACCGGGACGTGGGGTCGTTGCAACATCACGGCAGGATCATCCGTCACATGATCTTGGACACGCCGCTGTCGGACGATCTGTCCCACGCGATCGTCAGGGCCTATCACGTGTTGTCCAGCGGTCGTGGCGAATTGTCCGACGTGGCGGTCCGCAGCAGCGCGACGGCGGAGGATTTACCGGACGCCAGTTTCGCCGGCCAGCAAGAGACCTATTTGAATGTTCGCGGTCAGGCATCGCTGTTGGATGCGTGCCGTCGTTGTCTGGCGTCGTTGTTCACTGACCGCGCCATTTCGTATCGCACCGACCAAGGTTTCGACCACATGCAGGTCGCGTTGTCGATCGGCATCCAGGAAATGGTGCGATCGGATCTGGCGACGTCGGGGGTGATGTTTTCGATCGACACGGAGACCGGTTTTCGAGATGCCGTGCTGATCAATGCCGCCTACGGGTTGGGAGAAAATGTCGTCCAGGGAAGCGTCAATCCGGACGAGTACTATGTCTTCAAACCGACGTTGCGGACCGGTCACCGTCCGATCTTGAAGCGAACGCTGGGATCGAAAGCCATCAAGATGGTGTACGACTTGGGTGGCAGCAAGATGGTCAAGAACGTTCCGGTGTCGGACGACATGGCGAAACGATTCGCGTTGTCGGACGATGACATCTTGCAACTGGCGCGATGGGCGTGCGAAATCGAAGACCACTACAGCGGCGTTCGCGGGTCGTTTTGCCCGATGGACATGGAATGGGCCAAAGACGGCGTCACCGGCGAATTGTTTATCGTGCAGGCCCGCCCCGAAACGGTCCAGTCGCGGCGATCGGCCAACGCCCTGCAGCGTTATCACCTGAAAGCGGAAGGTGTGAAGCTGTTGGAAGGACGTTCGGTCGGAGAGAAGATCGCCTCGGGACCCGTTCGTCTGATCCGTGATGTCCATGAGTTGTCGCAGTTCCTTGACGGCGAGATTCTGGTCACCGACAAGACCGATCCGGATTGGGAACCGGTGATGAAACGCGCCGCGGCGATCATCACCAATCGCGGCGGCCGGACCTGCCACGCGGCGATCGTCAGCCGCGAGCTGGGATTGCCGGCGATCGTCGGCACCGGCGACGCCACGGATCGACTTCGCAACGGCCAAGTCGTCACGATCAGCTGCGCCAGCGGAGACACCGGCGTGGTTTACGAAGGCGAGTTGCCATTTGAAATCGAAACGATCGACCTGGGAGCGATCGGGCGACCGCAGACCAAGATCATGATGAATGTCGCGACGCCCGACGAAGCGTTTGCGCTCTCGGCGATCCCCAACGACGGCGTGGGATTGGCGCGGGAGGAATTCATCATTTCCAACTACGTCAAGGTGCATCCCCAAGCGTTGCTGGATTACGACCAACTGGATCCCACGACGCGGGCCGCAGTCGATCAGGCCACCCAGGGCTACGACGACAAGCCGCAGTTCTTTATCGATCGCCTGTCCGAGGGCATTGCGATGATCGCCGCGTCGTTTTATCCCAAAGACGTGATCGTTCGGATGAGCGATTTTAAGACGAACGAGTACGCGAACTTGATCGGGGGCCGCCGGTATGAGCCGAAAGAAGAGAATCCGATGATCGGATTTCGCGGCGCCTCGCGTTATTACCACGAACGTTTTCAAGCCGCGTTCGCACTCGAATGCCAAGCCGCGCTGCGGGTCCGTCGCGACATGGGGTTGAGCAATGTCAAGTTGATGATCCCGTTCTGCCGCACCATCGAAGAAGGCAAAAAGGTGCAAGCGGAAATGAAAAAGAATGGCTTGGTGCGGGGCGAAGACGGGTTGGAGATCTATGTGATGTGCGAGATCCCCAGCAACGTGATTCTGGCCGACCAATTCGCCGAGATCTTTGACGGTTTTTCCATCGGCTCGAACGATCTGACTCAGTTGACGCTGGGCGTGGATCGCGATTCGGCGATCGTGGCACATGTCTTCGACGAGCAAAACGAAGCGGTCAAACGGATGATTTCCAGCGTGATCACCGAGGCGAAGCGTTGCGGTCGAAAAATCGGCATCTGTGGCCAAGCACCCAGTGATTACCCCGAGTTCGCCGAATTTCTGGTCCGCGAAGGGATCGATAGCATGTCGTTGACCCCGGATTCGATTCTGAAAACGACCGTTCACATTCTAAAAGTCGAAGGGTCTGGTTCCTGACAGAATGCGTGGCGGAGGTTACAACAGGAGCGTTGCTGAACCCCTTCTGTGAGATTTCCATGACCGACGATTCACGAGCCCTGTTTGACCGACTCGGTGGCACCGCCGCCGTCGCAGCGATTGTTCAGGAGATGTACGCTCGGGTCCTCGACGACCCGGAATTGGCACCGTTTTTCGAGAACGCCTCGATGGACCGGTTGCAGACGATGCAGTTTCACTTTCTGGCATCCGCCTTTGACGGGCCGGCCGAGTACTCAGGGGCCGACTTGACCCGGATTCACGCCGGTCGCGGCATCACGGCGGTGCACTTCGCCAAATTCTGTGGACACTTTGCCGATGCCATGGAAGACCACGGTGCCTCCAAACGCGACGTCGATGACGCCTTGGGGCGACTGGCGCTCTACAAAGACAAAATCACCGGCGACGCCAACGTCGATGGCTAGTGCTCCGTGTCACCTTGCGTTTCGGGTAGGCGGTAGTGGACGAGGCGACGAGTCCTCTGCAGTGGGCTGATTGGTAGAGGACTCGTCGCCTCGTCCACTACCCGAAAATTGAGCAGAGGACTCGTCGCCTCGTCCACTACCTGAAGATTGAGCTGACATAGAATACGAGTGCTCTGCCAAGATTGAATCTTAGAGTTCAAGCCGATGACGGGTCACTCGACCACGCTCAAGGGAGCTTCGGCTTCGTTGCAGCTGAACCGTTCCAGCAGGCGGTAGAGTTTTCGGCGGTGAATGCCTAACACGCGTGCCGCCTTGGCCTTGTTGCCGTTTTCTTTGGCCAACACATACATGACGTGCGCCTTGGCGATGTCGTCGAGTTTGAGCGAGTCGGGTTTGAAGGCGGATTCGGCATCGCTGGTTTCCGCCGCCTCGGGGGCACTGGCCCGGTCGGTGGTGTGACGCTCGACATCACCGTCGACGCAATCGGCGATTTCCGAGGGGAGATCATCGAGGGTCACGTCGTGGCCATCGGCCAGGATCGTGGCGCGTTGGATCACGTTGATCAGCTGACGCACGTTTCCAGGCCAGGCGTAGCGATTGAGCGCATCCCGGGCGGCTTGGTCGACGTGCCAGGGGACCGGCAAGTAGTGATCGACCAACCGGTCCACGTCGCCTTCACGCTCGCGCAACGGCGGCAGTTCCAGTGAAAGGACATTGACCCGATAGAACAAGTCCTCGCGGAAATTCCCCGATTCGACTTCTTTGGTCAGATCCCGGTTGGTCGCCGCAATGATTCGGACGCGGACAAAACGTTCCTTGTGCGATCCGATGCGTCGCATCGAACCGTCTTCCAAGACACGCAGCAATTTGGGTTGCAACGAAAGCGGCAACTCGCCGATTTCGTCGATGAACAGCGTGCCCCCGTCGGCGATCTCGAACAGGCCGGGTTTGTCTGAGGTTGCCCCGGTGAACGAGCCTTTCTGGTGGCCGAACAATTCGCTTTCGACCAACTGCTCGGGTAGCGCGGCGCAGTTGATCGTGACAAAGGGCTTGTCAGCGAGCTTGCTGTTTTGTTGGATCGCCCGGGCCACCACTTCTTTGCCGGTCCCGCTCTCACCCTGGATCAGCACCGGCTTGTCGGTGGGGGCTACCTTTTGCACCATCTTGACGACCTGTCGCATCGACGGTGATTCGCCGACAAGCTCCAGGGCGGGCCGGCTGCGCGAGATGATCGCTTTGAGTTGTTTGTTCTCGCGACGCAAACGGCCACGATCCCGGGCCAACATGCAGTGGTGTTCCAAGTCGCCCAGCGAACAGGGCTTGGTCAAAAAATCGCAGGCGCCCAGCTTCATCGCCGAAACCGCCGACTCGATCGTCCCTTGGCCGGTCAAGATGATCACTTCCATCTCGATCTTGTCCTGCTGCACACGCTGTAACAATTCCATCCCGGACATCCCCGGCATGTTCATGTCGAACACGGCAACGTCAAAGCTGTCTTGCGCGCACAGCTCCAATGCTTCGGCACCGCTCGCCGCGGCGCTGACGTCATGACCCTTCCGCTCCATCCAACGGGCGGAGGTTTCGCGGAAATCATCTTCGTCTTCAACCAGCAGGAGCTTGATCGGTGAATTGGACATGGTGGCTTGCTGAACTCGTTGGCAAGGTTTATGCGGGTGGGTAATCAGGGGATACGATCAATCATGCCAAACCCTTGGCATTCCGGTTGATCGGTCCGATCGGCTGGATACCATCGATCAACGAGCGTGCATTCTCGCACACTCGTGACAGGAACGCACGGTCAGGGCGCGTTTTTTCGTCTCGACGGCAGTCGACTCGGGAGTCCCGCCTGGCGTCTTGCCGCGCTGGAGCCGGGTGGCGACGAAACACAGGGCGATGGTTGGCCACAATCGAATTCGGTGTGATCCAGACGGATTCGCAGAGCAAACCGAAGCGATCGTTGATTTTGATGGGCCGTTCCACTTTTCCAGTGTCTCCTCGACGCGTTCCACGCAGGGGAGCTAGGCTCCCGGTCGACACAAGGCTGTGATGCAAACAGCGGACCAAGTGGGTTGGAACCGGGTGGGATGGAGCCGGGGCGAGGCCGTCTGAACCGGTCCGACCGGGTAACGCTGTGAAGCATTTTTTAGCGGTAGGGCGCGAGCCCTCCGGTGTTTGGGGAACGATGAGGGACCGGAGGGCTTGCGCCCTGCCGCTAACATGCATCACTCCGTTAGGTGTCAAAGGAGAGCGGCAGCGAACCGAGTATCCCGGAGGGATTTCAGCGAGTAGCCGGAGGTCAGGGCAGCGCCACCTCCGGGAAGAACTTCGCTCACCTCCGGCTACTGGCTTGGACCCCGTCGGGGTCATGCCGTGCGCCCAATACCGCAAACACCTCGTCAAACGCAGGGAAGAAATGCTTCACCGCGTTGTCGTCCAGGGTGCCAAGGATGATGGCGCTGCAGCGCCGCCGGTCACTCCAGGTCGAACTTGATGCCGCCGACGAAGGTGGCGCACAGGTTGTAGAGCAGCGCGCCGATGACACCGCCGATGAATCCGCCGACGCCATAAAACAACGGCATCAGGATGATCGCTCCGATGCCGCCGATCAGTCCCGCCATCGCGTCGCCTCCCTGTGCCGCTACACCGCCCAGTGCCATCAGGCTGAACAACCCGCCCACGAGCAAGCCGATGAGGGCGTACAGCACGCCCAGCATGATTCCACAAGACATCACGTCCAGCCGTTTCACCGTGACGGTTCGACGCGTTGAGGTGACCGATTGAGCGACGTTGGGAGTTTCGTAGGGATTGCCGGTTGACATGTTAGAATCCTTGACCAAAGCGGTCGGTTGGTAGAGAGAAAGAGAACGCGTTACCAACGTAGCGTATTGGATCCATGCGGGTGGGTGGTGGCTGACGGTTTATGGATCGCTCCGTGGCGGGGCAGTGGGGTTGTGCCGCGTCCGAATCGACAAGCCGTTGCGCCCCGGCTGCGGTTTAGTCGCGGTTCTGGGAGACCAAATTCGCTCGACCGACCAGCAGCGGATCGACCGTGCCGATTCGATCCTGGTCTCGATTGGCGTAGGGGATGGTGTTCAAGACGAATCGCATCGCATTGAGTCGTGCGCGTTTTTTGCAATCCGATTTGACGACCGTCCACGGGGCGTCGTACGTGTCTGAATAGAAGAACATCGCTTCTTTGGCGCGAGTGTAGTCGTCCCATTTGTCCAGCGACGCGAGGTCGACCGGCGAGAGTTTCCATTGTTTCAGCGGATGGGCTTCACGCTCCTTGAAGCGTCTCCGCTGTTCGTCTTGGCTGACCGAGAACCAGAACTTGATCAACCAGGTGCCGCTGCGGACCAGGTTTCGTTCAAAGTCGGGGACTTGCCGCATGAATTCTGCATATTCATCATCGCTACAGAATCCCATCACGCGTTCGACTCCGGCGCGGTTGTACCACGATCGGTCGAACATTGTGATTTCGCCGGCGGTGGGGAGATGTTGGATATAGCGTTGGAAGTACCATTGTCCGCGTTCGGTTTCGCTCGGTTTCTCCAGCGCGACGACGCGCGCACCACGGGGGTTGAGGTGTTCCATGAAGCGTTTGATGGTTCCACCTTTTCCTGCGGCATCGCGGCCTTCAAATAGGAGGACGACTTTCTCTTTCGATTCCTTGACCCAGGCTTGCAGTTTGAGCAGTTCGACCTGCAGTTGGTACTTTTGTTTTTCGTAGCTTTTTCGCGACATCAAGTTGCGATAGGGGAAGGCACCGTCACGCCAGCCGCTGGCGAGTTGGTCGTCGGGGCTGCTGCGTCGCCCGGCCGAGCCGGGGCGTGCTTTTTTGAGCAAGGCATTGCGCAGCACGGTGGCGTCTTCGGGTGAGGCGCCATCGATGATCACTTCCAACGTCTTGGCCAGCGTGTGCACGTCATGCGGCGGCGTCGTCTCGATGATGTCGCGGACCGCGGTGATCTTGCTCTGCTGGGCCGCGGCGACCGATTGGTCGACCTCGAAGGCCTCCAGCTCGTCGGGGGTCAGCGACGGTGAGGTGTCCCCCTCCGCGACCAGGCGATTACGACGTTTGGATTGCTTCTTTGATTTGGTCTTCGTGCGACTGCTGCCGTTTTTCGACGGTTTGGCGGGTTTTGGCGACATTTCCGATTGGGAGGTGCAAGGGGCGGACAGGCGGGCGAAAGGCACGGCGGGGAGTCGGCTTCTGTAGCATAGCACGTGCCAAACGGAGGATCTCGGCGATCGGCCGGCGGGTGCGGAGGCCTGTCAGGGTCGCGAGGGTGCTCAACGTGTCCCACTCGCCCCGCGTTGGTCAGCTCCGTGCTCGTCAGCCCCGCGATCGTCGGACGTGATCAGTCCCCAATCGCACAACACGACGTACAGACACGGGACGACGACGAGCACCAGGACGGTGGAGCTGAGCAATCCGAAGACGATCGAGATTGCCGTGGGGATCAGCACCTGTGCTTGCGTGCTTCGTTCGAGCATTAGCGGCAGCAATCCGGCCATGGTGGTCAAACTGGTCAACATGATCGCGCGAAAGCGGAGCCGGCTGGCGCTGCGCGCCGAATCGTAGATCGGCTTGCCTTCGGATCGTTCCTGTTTCAAGAACAAGACCAGCAGGATGGAATCGTTGACAACGATCCCGGCCAACGACACGAACCCGATCAGGCTGGGCATGCTGATGTCCATTCCCATCAACAGGTGGCCGAAGATCATGCCGATCAAGGACATGGGGATGGCCGCCATCACGACAAACGGTTCCAGCCAACTTTCGAATTGGAAGCTCAACACCGCGTAGACGCCGAACAATCCCATCAAGAACAGCCAAGCCATCGACGAGCCGGTTTCGCTGGAGCGTTCGGCTTCGCCGCCGAGCGTGATTTTGAGATCGCTGTACTTGGATTCCAGTTCCGGCAGCAGGCGAGTTTGAAACTCACGCATCAAGTTGGTCGTGTTGACCGTGTCGGTATCGGTGTCGGCGATCAGCGTCACGGTCCGCCACTGGTTCACCCGCGTGATTTTCGACCAGCCATACGTCATCTCCAGCTCGGCAACGGATTGCAAGGGGACCTGAGCCCCATCGGCGAGAATGAATCGAAAGTCCAGGAAAGACTCGAGTGTGTCGCGGCTTTCCGGTGCCAATTGGACGTTGATTTCGTACTGTTCCACGCCGACCTGGATATCGTTGATCTTTGCCCCTTGGAACGCCGTGCTCAATTGGCTCGCCATCGCTTGGACATTCAACCCCAACGCCACGGCATCGGGTTTCAAGTGCAACCGCACCTCTTGTTTGCCCGGCCTCAGGTCCATGTTGAAGTTATAGACGCCGGCGAATTGAGCCATCCATTGCTGCGTCTCGATCGCTGCCGCTTGGGCCACCTGAAGATCGTCGCTTTTGAACAGCACTTCGACGGCTCGGCCGGCCGGCCCCAAGGTCGCTTCGGCAACCGCGACGGAGATCGCGTTGGGGATGGTTCCCACCTCTTCTCGCATCACGCGAATGAAATCCGCCGTCGACGTCGTTCGTTGATCGGGCTGCAGCATCCGAATCGAGACGGTCGCGACGTGCGGCCCGGACTCGCCCGCATCGCTGTTCTCGTTGAACTTGCTCATCACCGACTGCACCAAGTCGGCGTTATCGGGTTGATCGGGAAAGCGTGCGTTGGCCCGTGCTGCCGCGTCATTGATCAGTTCGACAATCTCGGCGGTCTTGGCCAGCGGTGTGCCCTGTGGCATCAGAATTCGAGCTTCGACGGTGTCGCCTTCCAGGTTCGGAAATGGGGAAAAGTTCACCAACCCGCCGGCGACCATCGCCAGCGACATGATGAACGTGCCGAGCGACAATCCGACCGAGAGATACCGCCAGCGAATCGTCCAATCGACCAGCCGACCGAACACGCTTTCGCGAACCCAGTCGACCGCACCGTCGATGGTTCGTCGCAGCCCGCCGGGTGCATCCGCACCGGAAGGCTTTAATGAATGGCCCAAGTGCGCCGGGAGAATCAGGAACGCTTCGAACAGACTGACCAACAACGTCGTCAACAACACCATGGGAATCAGCCGCAGCACCTTGCCGATGTGACCTTCCAGGACGAACAACGGGCAGAGCACACAACAGGTGGTCAGAAACGAGGAAATCACGCCTCCGGAGACTTCCTTGACGCCATCGACTGCAGCCCGCATCGTCGGCTTGCCCGACGCGATATGGCGGGCGATGTTCTCGGCGATCACGATCCCATCGTCCATCAGAATTCCGGTCGCCATCAGGATCGCAACCGACGACATCATGTTCAGACTTTGACCGATCAGCGGCAGCACAAAAAATGCCCCCATGAACGAGACCGGCAAACTCATCACGACCCAAAAGGAGAGTCGCAGGTTGAAAAACAACCACAGCACCAGGAACACCAACACGACACCCTGCCAGGCATTCTTTCCCAGCAACGTCAACCGCTCGAGAATCAGTTCGGACCCATCGCTGGTGATCGCGATCTGCAACAGGGGCTGCCGTTGCCGTTCTTCCTGAACGAACTGACGCACCACCTCGGCAATCCTACTGGTGTCCTGGGATCGTGTTTTGTTGACCTGAATGATGCCGGCACGCTCGCCATCGATCCATGCCATTTGTTCGGCGTCGGCAAAGCGATCGACGACACGGCCGATGTCACCGATGCGGACCTCGGACCGTCCCGGCACCCCGTGGACGACGATCTCTTCGATGTCTTGCGGGGTTTGTTTCTGTTCGACCAATCGCAACAACAGGTCCTCCTCTTCCGACTCGATGGTCCCGAGCGGAATGTCCAGGTTTTGATTCCGCACCGCCTGAGAGACGGTTGCGGCGGACAGCCCCAGGCGGCGCAGCGCATCGGTGTCCAACTCGATCCGGAGTTGGCGATCGGAAAAACCTTGGATCTCCACCAGCGAGACACCGGGCAGGCGTTTGAGTTGCTGCTTGAACTGTTCGCAGTAGTCTTTCAGCGAATCTTCATCCATGGGGCCGCTGACCGCGATGGTCATCACCGAATCGGTGCGATTGAGTTCGGTAACGATCAGGTCCTCCGCCCCTTCGGGCAAGTCCGAGATCGCTTCGACTTCCGTTTCAATATCATTCAGCGCCGCCGCGACATCGGCCCCCTCTTGAATTTCGACGACGATCGACGCGGCGCCTTCCTGGGCCGTGCAGGTGACCTTCTTGATGTTTTGGATCCCGTCCAACGCGTCCTCGATCGGCAAGCAGATTCCCTGCTCCACGTCCTCGGCCGATGCGCCGCGATAGGTCATCGCGATCTGGATTTCGGAACTATCAAATCTGGGGAACGTCTCTTTTTGCAATCGAGGCAGGGCGTACAGCCCCAATCCGATGAACGACAGCATCAACACGTTGGCTAACGTTCGGTGATTGACGAGTTTTTCTAACACTGGTAACGATCCGAGTCGGTGATGGGGCGTCCGATGGACTGCAATAAAGTGGAGCCGGTCGGCGGCATCCGATCCGGCGATCAGTCCCGCGTTTCAATGGCTCAAGCAGGAGCCATGCCGGCGGCCGAGTAAAAGGAGCCCGTGCCCAGGGAGCCAAGCACGCAGGTCCGGTTTTGAAGGGTCAAATGACGTTCGGCCCAGCGGCCCAGGCGGGAACGTGTGCGTCTTACTTTCATCAAGGCCTGTTTGGCGCCGAATGCGTTTTCGAGTGGAATCGCAATGCGTCGCCGCCGGCGTTGACCGACTCGATCAATTGGTCAACTTCCCCGTCGGCCTCGATCGGGTCGACCAACATGCCGATGATCGCAGGCGAGGGATTGGCGACGACCAGCGTCTCGGAACCTTCCAGCCCCGATGCGATCACTGCATAGTCATCCTGGGTGAACGTCACCTCGATGGCGCGCTTTGACAAGCGATTTTCTTCGTCTATCAAAAACACCGTGCCATTGCGGATGGCTCGACGCGGAATGACGACCCGGTCGGGAAGCGGTGTTCCAAAAATATCGACGTCACAAAACGCCCCTTCGAGCAGCGGCGGCTGGGGGCGTTTTTGTTGCGAGGGCACGACGTTTTCGACACCGACGACGAATCCGACCATCTTGGTCTGTGCATCAACAATCTCGCGGACTCGCAGAAAACGCCCACGATACGATTCGGTGGATTCAGTGCCCGCAACGTTGACCAACGCTTCGAATTGAAACATCGCTCGCAACGTTTCCGGTGTCAGTTTCTCTTGCGGTACCGCGTCGCCGATTTCAGAGACGAACAAGCGATGGATGTCCTGCAGCGGCAACTGCACCTCAACTTCCATTTCGGCGCCGCTGTAGCCGATGAACAGTTCTTCGGCCACACCGACGAACTGGCCGATCTCGAGCTGCACCTCGCCCACACGCATGTCAAACGGTGCGATGATCGTCGTGCGTTCGATGTCACGCAGCGCCTGTTGCTTCTGGGCTTCTGATTGACGCACCGCCGCTTTCAACGCTTCGATCTGCGGCGTGATCAGGGCCGTGCTGTTTTTTAGGTCTTGAACCGCTTTTATTTGGGCCAACAACTCACGCCGTTTGGCATCGATCGATGCCCCCGACCCGGCTTGCCGTGTTAGTAGGGTTTGCTCGCGATCAAATTCACGCTGCAGGACCTGGAGCACTTCTTCTTCCAGAGCCAGTGATTCACGATCGTTTTGAATCGACTGTTCGAGCTGCTCGATCTCTGCGTTCTGTTGGTCAATCGCCGCATCCAATTCCTCGACGCGGGACAGATAATCCGAATCGTCGATTTTTAGCAAGATTTCATCGGCGCGAATTCTTGAACCGGGTCGAAGCGACGGATGGATTTGTTCGATTCGACCTTCCACCTGGGTGACCGCTCGCCAAGAACGAGCGTACTTGGCTGTCCCGAATCCACTGACCATCGGACGAACCTCCATGCGTGGCACGGTGATCGTCTCCAGCAACCGCGACGCTTCATCTTGCGGTTGCATCGATAGCGGAGGGGAATGCTGGACCAGCCAAACGTAGGCCACGATCGCCAGAATAATCGGTGGGAGGATCAGTAATCGCTTACCCCACATTCCCCAGGCCAGGGCTAAATTCATGTCGTCCTTCTCTCCATCGACAGTCGCTCAATCGTTCCAGGTTCTGCAGCCCAACCACGGTCGGAAAGACGATGCACACACCGTTTTCGCCCGACGAGACCACTTCCGGTAACGCAATGCGCACTCCAGCCTCGCCGAGGGCCGCAAAATTTGAAATCGAATCGAGATTCACAATCAGCAGCCCCCTGTCTGCACTGAACCATTCCGCATCCCGACCGGAAGGGGACGTCGGTCACTCAGAGCGAGTTGACTTGGGGGGACCGACCATGACTTGGCGGATTCTGACCCTGCGAAACGCGAGTTTCTGGCCGCGAATGGGGAAGTCGGGTTGGGAAGGCGACGCAGACCGGCGCTGACGGTTACAATCAACGCCTTGCTGTTTTCCCCCGCCGTCCGCTTCGTCCGGAGCTGATTCATGTTGCGATTTCCGATTCGAGCCGTCGTTTGTGCCCTGCTGTTGCTTGGCGTGACTGGATTTCCCGACATCTGCCATGCGGACGTGCAGGACGATGCAGCCAAGCTGATCGATCAAGCGGGCATCAAAGCCGGATTTTTTGTGCATCTGGGCGCGGGGGATGGTCAGCTCACCGCGGCGCTGCGACAAAACGATTCGACTCAGGTGCACGGTCTGGTCACCGATGCGGACCGCTTGACAACGATTCGCGATCGAGTGCTGGCTGAGGGCGGTTACGGGGATGTCGCGTTCGACCGCATCGAGGGGCACCAGCTTCCCTACGTCGACAACATGGTGAATCTGTTGGTCGCCGAATCGCTGGGCGACGTGGCAATGGACGAGGTGACGCGGGTGCTGGTTCCCAACGGCGTCGCCCTGATCAAGAAAGACGGTCAGTGGACGAAGTTTCGCAAGCCGCGTCCGGACAACATCGACGAGTGGTCGCATTACCTGCACGATGCCACGGGCAACTCGGTCGCCCACGACGACGTCGTCGCGCCGCCGCGTCACTTGCAATGGGTGGGCAGCCCGCGCTGGTCACGGCACCACGACCGAATGGCCAGCATGAGCGCGCTGGTCTCGACCGGCGGACGGATGTTTTACATCATGGACGAGGGCAGCCGAATCTCGATCCAATTGCCACCGAAATGGAAATTGATCGCCCGCGACGCCTTCAACGGCAGCGTGTTGTGGAAAAAAGACATCGACAATTGGCAGCCGCACCTCTGGCCGCTCAAAAGTGGGCCGACACAATTGTCGCGGCGATTGGTTTCGACGGACTCGGAAGTGTTCGTCACGCTGGGATTCAACGCGCCGCTTTCGGCACTCGATGCCGCCACCGGTGAGCTGCTACGGACCTATGAAGGCAGCAACGCGACCGAAGAAATCATCTCGACCGGTGACCTGTTGTTCCTGGTCGTGCGAAAAGGCAAGGCGGAACTGGAAGACTACGCCCCGCTGCACGGCACGGTCGGCGACCAGGCACGCTCGCGCAGCTTTTTCTGGAACGAAGAACCGCGTGTGTTGATGGCGTTCCAGGCCAGCACCGGAAAGCAGCTGTGGGCCAAGAAGACCAAGGTTTCTCCGCTGACCTTGGCCGCCAAAGATTCTCAACTTTACTTTCACGACGGCGAGAAGATCGTCAGCCTGGACGGACGCTCGGGAGACGTCGTTTGGGAAAGTGAATCGGTGACCCGCCGCGATGCGTTCACGTTTAATTTCGGTCCGCGTCTGGTCGTCTACAACGACGTGGTGTTGTATGCCGGCGGCGACGGCAAAATGATCAGCAGCGACGCCAAGAGTGGCGACAAGTTGTGGGAAGCGAGTTTTCCCAATAGCGGCTATCAATCACCGCAAGACTTGATGGTCGTCAACGACCTGGTGTGGTTGGCGCCGTTGACGTCGGGCAAGGACAGCGGCGTTTACACCGGACGCAATCCGAGAACCGGTGAAGTCGTCAAGTCGTTCGCGCCCGATGTGGACACGTATTGGTTTCACCACCGCTGCTACATCGCCAAAGCGACCGATAACTTTTTGATGCCGTCACGGACCGGGATCGAGTTTGTCGATCCGGACAAGGAGCACTGGGACATCCATCACTGGGTCCGCGGTGGGTGTTTGTATGGCGTGATGCCGTGCAACGGATTGACCTACGCACCGCCACACAATTGTGCTTGTTATCCGGAAGCCAAGCTGTTCGGGTTCAACGCCCTGGCTCCGCTGGCCCCCACGCGACCGATCCCGACCAAGGTTCTGGAAGCGGGACGGCGTGAGAAAGGCCCGGCGTTTGGAGCGGAATTGGCCGCGGCCGAACCGACCGGTTCGACGCCGGCGGATGACTGGCCGACGTATCGTCACGACGCGGGCCGCAGCGGCACGACCAGCGGCCCGATTTCCGAGGACGTCGATTCCAAGTGGACGGTCAACCTCGGTGGCCGTCTGACCTCGCCGGTCATCGCCGGTGGAAACGTTTACGTGGCTCAGATCGACCAGCACACCCTGCACGCCTTGGATGAAAAGTCGGGTGAATCAAAATGGACCTTCACCGCCGGTGCACGGATCGATTCGCCGCCGACGATTCATCGCGGCCGAGTCGTCTTCGGCGGTGCCGACGGATGGGTGTATTGCTTGACCACCGACGGGCAATTGGTCTGGCGCTACCGTGCCGCGCCGCTGGATCGTCGCGCGATGGCGTACGAACAACTGGAATCCTTGTGGCCGGTCCACGGCAGCGTTCTGATTCACGACGACACGGTGTACACCGTCGCCGGACGATCCAATTTCCTGGACGGCGGGCTGCGTCTGCTGCGTCTGGATTTAGCCACCGGCAAAAAACTTTCCGAAACGATCATGGATGAAACCAATCCCGACAGCGGCAACAACCTGCAGGAAAAAATTCAGATCCTGCAAATGCCGGTTGGGCTTCCCGACATCTTGTCCACCGACGGGCGGCACATTTACATGAAGTCTCAGAAATTTGACTTCGAAGGCAACCGGCTGGAGATCGGACCGAATTCCGGCGACTTCGCCACCCAGGCGTCCAAGCAACGCGGCGAGGACGCACACATCTTTGCACCGATGGGATTCCTGGATGACACCTGGTTCCATCGATCGTATTGGGTGCTGGGGCAAAGCTTTGCCGGTGGTCACGGCGGTTACTATCAAGCCGGCAAGTTTGCGCCTTCGGGCCGAATCTTGGTCAAGGGCGACGGCTACGTTTACGGTTACGGCCGCAAGCCCCAGTACCTGCGTTGGACCACGGTGTTGGAACATCAATTGTTCTCCGCCGAGCAGAACCCGCCGGAGATCCCGGAGGGGTTTGGGAAGAAGCGTGGCGGCGGCGGCCCGTCGGCTCCTTCGGCCTCGTTCCCGAAATCGCCGAGCTTGAATCCGCAAGGCAAACCGATCACCGTCGAGGCCTGGATCACGTCGACGAAGCCCCAGGGTGTGATCATCGCCCGCGGCGGGCCGTCCGCCGGATTTGCCCTGACGCTGAAAGCCGGCAAACCACAGTTCTTGGTTCGCGGCGAACAGGGACTCGCCACCGTCGAAGGACCCAAACGGATCGTCGGCGGTTGGCATCATGTCGTCGGGGTCTTGGGCGAAGACAAATCGATGTCGCTGTATGTCGATGGGAAACTGGCCGCCACCGGCAAGGCGGGCGGATTGATTCACATTGACCCCGCACAGGGCATGGATATCGGTGCGGACGGGCAGACCGCCGTCGGCAATTACACGTCTCCGTTGCCGTTTGCCGGTGCGATCGACGAAGTGCGATTGTATTTCCAACCCGCCAGCGCCGAGCAGATTGCCCGGCGCTACGCCGACGGATCAGAGATCTCTTCTGACGCTGTGTTGGCGGTCAGCTTTGACGACGGCACCGCCCGCGATCACAGTCTGCATCGCAATAATGGAACCCTGGAAGGCGGCAAACTCGTCGACGGCAAGTTCGGCAAAGCCGTTCAGTTCACCAGCCGCAATCAAGGCCCCGCCAAAAAAGGCGGAAACAACAGCACCGTCAAACCCGGCGACTCGCTGGTCAAACCGAAGTGGGCCAAGGACGTGCCGGTCTATGTGCGCGGCATGGTGTTGGCCGGAAACAAGCTGTTCATCGTCGGTCCGCCGGACACCATCAACGAAGAAGATACGTTCCAGAAACTCAGCGAGAGCGATCCGGAAGTGCAAGCATTGCTCGATGACCAAGATGCGGCATTGATGGGCAAAGACGGCTCGTCGTTGCTGGCCGTGAACATTGACACCGGCGAGATCGAAAACGAGATCAAGCTGGACACGCTGCCCGCCTGGGACGGGCTGGCCGGCGCCAACGGAAGCCTATTCCTGTCGACACTCGACGGCAGCGTGATGTGTTTTGGAAAGTAGCGTGATGTGTTTCGGAAAATTGCAGCCCGGGATCGGTTGGGGCTCCGTTTCAACGTACAAGAGATTCAATTTGTTAAGCGTGGCTGAACACTTGGAATACCGTTCAACTCTCGACGGACTGCTTGGTCCTTCGCACGGACTTCTCCTGACCTTCATCCTTTTGGGCTGGAGTTCTTACGCCGGTGCGTGCAACATTCCGGTCTTTCGCTACGCACTGGAGCGTTGGACGCCGGATGATTGCGAAGTGATTGTTTTTCACGATGGACCGCTCTCGCCCGCCGACACCACCTTGATGAATCGATTGAATGCGTCAACCGACAATCACGGCGGGCATGCCAATGCCAAAGTCATGGCGGTCGATGTCAGCGGTGACGCCAGTGGCGAGCGTGTCGCGTTGTGGAAAGAAATCGACGCCAACGCGGAGAAGACGACGTTGCCCCATGTCTTGGTTCGAACGAAGCTGGGGCGGGGACGTTTCGTCAACCATTGGCACGGAACGCTTGCCGACGCCGATCGGTTGGGAATCTTTCACTCGCCGATTCGAACCGAACTCCGGGATCGACTGTTGGCCGGGCACAGTGTCGTTTGGTTGCTGGTTCGATCGGCCGACCAGGAAAAGAACGAGAACGCCAAGCAGCTTGTCCAACAGACATTTGAAACGCTGTCATCGAAGGTGACGTTGCCAGAGGGGATCGGGCTGCCGGGGTCCGAGTTGTACGCCGACTTGCCGCTGGTCGTCAAATTCAGCCTGCTGGAGATCGATCCGGAGGACCCGAAAGAGTCCTTTTTGATCGGTCTGCTGTCGGGGTTGCGGTTGCCGGCTTTCGAAGCAGGCGAGCCGTTGCTGGTTCCGGTGTTTGGACGTGGTCGGGCTTTGGAAGTCATCCCGGCACGTGACCTGTCGGCCCGATTGATGGAAGAACTGACGGTCTTTCTCAGTGGGGCGTGTTCCTGTCAGGTCAAAGAGCAGAACCCCGGTTTTGATTTGCTGATCGACGCCGATTGGGACGGTCAGCTTTTTGGTGACATCGACAATCGTCCGCCCGACCGTAGTGCGGAAGAAGGACGCAATCGCAATCCTGTCCTGGTTCCGATCCCGCAGGGCCGCAAGTAAACTAAAACCATGAATCGCACCTACATTTTGATGGCCGGCTCGCTGGTCGCGTTGATCGGCATCGTCCTGTTGCTCGGTGACCGAGACAAACCCTCCACGAGCGGACGGGCAGTGATGCTGTACTGCGCCGCCAGCAACCGGGCGGTGATGGAATCGATCCGAGAGGAATACGAGCAGGAGTTCGAACGCAGCGTCGACATTCAATACGGGCCGTCGCAAACGCTGCTGTCGTCGATCGAAGTGGCCAAACAGGGGGACCTGTATCTGCCGGCCGATGACAGCTACCTGAAATTGGGCAAGGAAAAGGGGCTGATCGCCGAAGAGATCCCGATCGCGAAAATGCAAGCCGTGATCGCGGTGCCCAAGGGGAATCCCAAATCGATCCAAAGCTTGGACGACTTGTTGCGTGAGGATGTCCGCGTGGTCTTGGCAAGTCCGGATTCGGCGGCGATCGGCAAGGTCGTTCGTGAATCGTTAAGTGAGGTCGGTCGCTGGGACAGCTTGGACAAAGCCACCAAGGCGTATCGTGGGACCGTCAATGAAGTGGCCAACGACATCAAGATTGGTGCCGCCGACGCCGGGATCGTGTACGACGCGGTGTTGCACACCTATCCCGATTTGACCTTTGTCGAAATCCCCGAATTGGCCGCGACGGCGTCACAGATTTCCGTCGGGGTGATCGCGTCGACCCAGCATTCCGCCGATGCGTTGCATTTCGCCCGCTACATTTCATCCGCTGATCGAGGCTTGCAGCATTACGCCGATCACGGCTTCCGCGTCTCTGGCGGTGACAACTGGGCCGACCAACCCGAATTGTCCGTGTTCGCCGGATCGATGCTGCGTCCGGCGATCGAAGACACGATCGCGGCGTTTGAAAAACGCGAAGGGGTGAAGGTCAATCGCGTCTACAACGGGTGCGGCATCTTGGTGGCGCAGATGAAAGCCGGCCAGCATCCGGACGCGTACTTCGCTTGTGACAGTGAATTCATGAACCAAGTCCACGACCTGTTTCCCGAACCCGTTCCCGTTTCGCAGAATGAATTGGTGATCTTGGTGCAGAAAGGAAATCCCAAGGGGATCGCTTCGCTGCGTGACTTGGCCAAAGTAGGTTTGCGTGTGGGGATCGGCCACGAAAAGCAATGCGCGATGGGTTGGATCACTCAGAACACGTTTCGCGAAGGCGGGGTGCAGCAAGAGATCATGCCCAACGTGACCGTTCAAACGCCGACCGGCGACATGCTGGTCAACCAATTGCAGACCGGTTCGCTAGACGCCGCGGTGGCGTACTTGAGCAACGCGGCTGGTGCGTCAGAATTCTTGGACGCGATCCGCATTCAAGGCATCGAATGTAGCGTTGCCACCCAGCCCTGGGCGGTCGCCAAAGAGTCGCCGTATCCGAACCTGGCATCGCGATTGTTCCAACAAATCTGCTCCACCGAGTCGCAAGACATCTTCGCCGCCGAAGGATTTCGTTGGCAGAATCTCGGCAACGATGTGACTGATGAGTGAGCCGGTGAAAGCTACTTCGTCGCCGACGTTTCGGCGTCGCAGCGACACGCCGTTCTTCTTGGTGATGGGCGGGATCTCGGCCTGCTTCATCATCTTGATTGTGCTGCTGTTGGCCGCCGATGTCGTGTTCACTTCCCCGAGCGACTTTATCGATGCACTTCGAAAGCCGGAGATTCAGGCTGCGTTTCGGTTGACGATCTTGAGTTGTTCGGCGGCGGCGGTGTTGTCGTTGTGGGTCGCGACGCCGCTGGGGTACCTGTTGTCGCGCTATCGATTCCCCGGCCGTTGGCTGGTTGACACCCTGGTCGATATTCCGATCGTGTTGCCACCGTTGGTGCTGGGACTGAGTCTGTTGATTCTGTTTCACCTGCCGATTTTCGGTTGGGAATTGGAAGCCTGGTTGCGTGACAGCGTCGGTTTTCCGGTCACGTATCAATGGCCCGCCGTTGTGCTCGCCCAGTTCTCGGTCGCGTGTGCGTTTGCAGTGCGAACGATGCGGGTGACGTTTGACCAAATCGATCCGCGTGCCGAAGACGTGGCGCGGACGCTGGGTTGCACGCGGGGTCAGGCGTTCATGCAAATCGCGCTGCCGCAGGCGTGGCGCGGGATGATCGCCGCGACGACGATTGCCTGGGCTCGGGCGCTCGGCGAGTTCGGACCGATCCTGGTGTTTGCCGGTGCGACACGGATGCGGACCGAGGTGCTTTCGACGACGGTCTTTTTGGAATTGAGCATCGGTCAGTTGAACGCCGCCGTCGCCGTCTCGCTGTTGATGGTCGCGATGGCGGTCGTCGTGTTGTTGATTCTCCGCGTGCTGGGAACGGGGTTGAACGCGTGATCGAGCTGGACGATGTTTCCATTCATGCCGGCGAGTTCTCGCTCTCGGGCATCTGCATGCAAGTGCCCCGCGGGAAATACGCGGTGCTGATGGGGCGGACCGGTCGCGGCAAGACCACGATCCTGGAATCGATTTGCGGGTTGCGCAAGATCACGTCGGGGCGGATTCTGATCGATGGCGTGGACGTGACGACTTGGTTGCCGGGCGATCGCCAGATCGGATATGTCCCCCAAGACCTGGCGCTGTTTCCCACGCTGACGGTCGCACAACATTTGGCGTTCGCGCTGCGGTTGCGGAAACGTCCGCAGAGCGAAATCGACGACAGAATTTCTCAACTCGCCGAAGTGCTCGGGATCATGCCGTTGTTGGGACGCAAGGTGGACGCGCTCAGTGGTGGTGAATCACAACGCGTCGCACTCGGGCGGGCACTGTCATTTCGCCCCGCCGTCTTGTTGCTCGATGAACCGCTTAGTGCGCTCGACGAATCGACCCGGGCGGAAATGCACGAGTTGCTCAAACGGGTCAAAACGACCACCGGAGTCACGACGCTGCACGTCACGCACAGCAACGAAGAAGCCGAAGTGCTGGCTGATCAGCGTTTTGAACTTAACGACGGAGTGTTGACGGAGGGCTGACGGGTTGGTCAAAAAATGGGTTAGTCAGAAAATTGAATGGTCAAAAAATTTGGTGGTCAAAAAATTTGGTGGCCGCGATGGACGCCTAGCGTAGGCGGATGGGCTCCGTCAAACCCTCGATCACGTGTCCGCTACCAGGTGAGACCGCCACGCACCCATTCCCCATTTTTTGACCAGTCTCTCCGTTGCCCCGATTTCGTCCCGCTGTCATCAAGCGGTTGCAGCACTAATACGTCGGTACGGAGGAATCAATCTGTTTGGACCAGCGATTGATCCCGCCGTTCAAATTACTGACGTCGGTGAATCCCGCGTCGCGTAACAACTGGACGGCTTTGGCACTTCGCAAGCCCATCTTGCAGTGGACGACGATCGGCAACGAACGATCCAATTCGTCGGTTCGTGTCGGCAATTCATCGAGCGGAATCAGGGTCCCGCCGAGATTGCAGATCTCATATTCATGTTGCTGCCGGACGTCCAAGATCGTCATCGGCTCGGCGGCGTCCATCCGCTGTTTCAATTCGGTCGGCTCAATGTCCCAGGGGCTCTGCGCGGCGTCCTGTTTGGGCGTCCCGCAGAACTGGTCGTAGTCGATCGGCGCGGTGATTGTCGGCTGGTCGCCACACACCGGGCATCTCGGATCTCGGCTGACTTTTAATTCGCGAAACTTCATCTCCAGGGCATCGAGCAACAGCAGTCTGCCGGAAAGGGACGCGCCGATCCCCAGGATCAACTTGATCGCTTCGGTCGCTTGGATCGTTCCGACGATGCCTGGCAAGATCCCCAGCACCCCGCCTTCGGCGCAGTTGGGGATCATTCCGGGATCGGGCGGTTTCGGGTACAGGCATCGATAGCAGGGGCCGCCGGGAAGTCCGAACACGGACGCCTGACCTTCGAATCGAAAGATACTGCCGTAGCAATTTGGTTTGCCGAGCAGCACGCAGACGTCGTTGACTAGATACCGTGTGGCGAAGTTATCGGTGCCATCGATGATGATGTCATACTCGGCGCCGATCCGCATCGCATTGGCGCTGGTGAACGCTTTGTCGTGCTGGTCGACTTGGATCAAAGGATTGACGCGTCGGATGGATTCGGCAGCCGACTGGACTTTGGGTCGGCCGACGTCGTCGGAGCCATGGATGATTTGACGCTGCAGATTCGAATACTCGACGCGGTCAAAGTCGACGATCCCAAGCCGGCCGACGCCGGCGGCGGCCAGATACAGGCTGACCGGTGATCCCAGTCCCCCGGTTCCGACGATCAAGACCGAGGCGGATTTCAGTTTGACCTGGCCATCGGTGCCGACTTCCGGCAATGTCAGATGCCGCGCGTAGCGAGCCGTCTCTTCTCGCGCCAGAAGTGATTTCTCCGCCATGCGTTTAACCTCCGGCGATCGCCGGTACCAACAGAATTTCGTCCGATTCGGTCAGCGGCGTCGCTTCGTTTTCCAAGTCACGGATGTTGCGATCGTTGACAAAGACGTTGACGAACGAAACCAATTGGTCGCGATCATCGAACAGACTGCTGCGCAGCTCCGGGTGCGCCGTGACGACTTGCTTCAAGGCGTCTTCGACCGTCGTGGCGGTGACGGAGAGATGATTCTGCCCGTCGGTATGTTTTCGCAGCGCGGTAGGTATGATGACTTTCATGCGGCATCCGTGGAGGGATCCGGTGGCAGGTGGCCACAGGTGGGGCAATCGGGACGACGAGTCACGTTGAGCCGGTGGAAGCTCATGTCCCGTAAATCCATTTTAAGCAAACGGCCGGCGAGCGGGTCGCCGATTCCGGCGATTGTTTTGATCGTTTCCATCGCTGCCATGCAGGCGACGGTGCCGGAGACGGCGCCGAAGACGGGGAATTGGCGGGTCCAGGTCGGCGGCTCTTGGGGGAACAGGCAGCGTAGACAGGGCGACCGGCCCGGGATCAGCGTGGTCAGATGTGCTTCCAGTTCGTACATCGCACATTCGACCATCGGTTTGTTTTGCAACACCGCTTGTTCGTTCATCGCGAATCGTTCGGGAAACAGCGGCGCACAGTCGACGACGATGTCGCATTGGGCGACCAATTCGGCGGCGTTGGACTGGCTGACGTTTTCTCCCACGGCCACGATTTCCAGCCGAGGATTCAAGTCCAACAACCGGCGTCGAATGGACTCGATCCGCGGCTTGCCGATCCAATCGTGTGTCATCAACAGTTGGCGATTCAGGTCGCTCGGCTTCACGTTGCCGGCGTGCGCGAGCACCATTTTTCCGACTCCCGCCGCGGCAAGCTCGTACGCTACCACACTGCCAACGCCGCCGACCCGCGAGATCATCACCGATGCGTCCTTCAGTTTTTCCTGCCCCGATTCGCCGAAGTCGGGGACCCACATCTGCCATTGGTAGGTGGCGCGTTCTTCGTCGGTGAGTGGTTTGGGGGTCGGCATCAGGCTCAGCACGCTGGAACAGGGCGGAATCGATCGGTCGGGCCGGCCTAGTTTATCGCGTTAACGCGTTGATTCCTACCGATCGAAGCTTTGAAGTGCCGCGTGAATTTTCCCAGTACCGATCGGGCGAAATTCACGAGCGTGGCGAGCTGGGGACGCCAATCATCGGGGGCATAGAAATCGAGATAGTCCTTACCGAACAACAAGTTTTCCAGCTCAAATTCCTCTGCCTTCTGATGCCGGAAGGCACGCAGATCGTTGATCAGATTTCGGCAACGGACGCCAATCGTGTGGTTGGTGTGAAAGTCTGTTTGGCCTTTGACCAACAATTCATACAAGGCAAACGGGAAATTCGCTTTGGCCGCGATCGCCAGCGGCAACGAGCCCCAGAACCGCGCGTTGATTTCCAGGAACACCCAGTCACCGGTTTCGCGGTTGTAGCGAAATTCGAACATCCCGACCCCGGTGTAGTTCAGATGCTGGACCAGTTTTCGTGTCGCTTCGGTCAACTCGGGTATTTCGTCGATCGTTTCTCGGTACGTGCTGCCTCCGTCGATCGTTTCGCGTAGCCGTTGATGCTGGATTTGCATCAGAACCTGCCCTTGGTGGGCCAGGATTTCGACGCCGATTCCGACTCCCGAAAAACTTTCCTGGATGAGCACGCCGTCGTCGGGGAACTCATGAATCAGGTATTCAGCCAACGCGTCGGGCGAATCGACCCGCTGCGCGGCACGTTTGTTTGTCACGTCCGATGCGGTGATCGAGGAGCGTGGTTTGACGTAAACCGGAAATCGCAGCGAGCGACGGTCGTGCAGGCTGAATTCCCGGTTCGAGAAACCGGTTTGAACGTCGGCGTCGGTGATTTCACATTCACGCGGCACGTTGATTCCCAGTTCCGATGCGACGCGGCTTGTTTTGGCTTTGTCAAATGCGACCTGAAAGGCGTCGTCGTTGATCAGGTACCAATGGGTGTCGGGATCCAGTTTCTCGCGTTCAAGCTGCAGCGGCACAACAGCATAATCGTTGCAAGGGATGACCAGATCGTAGTCATATTGCTTGACCAATCGATGCAAGCCATCGAGCCATTGATCGTCGTGGGGCGAGTAGGGGACGACGGAGTGAAACGCGTGAACATATTGGGATTTCAGTGCCGGTGAATCCGGATCGCTCCAGGCGACGTCGACCGAGATGCCGTTGCGTCCCAATCCCCGCGCGACGGCCAGCAGGACGCGGTCGTCATTGCCCAGCAGCAACACGCGGCGCGTCTGATGTCGGAGGGCTTCGTGATGGCCAAACTCTGGTTGGTCGATTAATTCTGCCAAACTCATGGAGTATTCCCAGCAAGAGTGGAGCGAAGTTTCGCGATCGCGTTGCGACGAAACGCATCGCTGAAGAGAAGAGGGGTGAACCAAACGCTCAGCAGCAAGGGGATCAGGCACAGCAGGGCGATCCATTTGCCGAAGCAGAGCGCAAACAATGCGATGGAAACCACAAACACGCCGAAATCGATTCGGAGCTTGTGATACTTGCTGATCAGCAGCACACCGGCCAAGACGATCGCGTGCGAAATCAACGTGGAGGCGACGACACCGTCGATGCCGAATTCGCCGATCAGTGCCAGACCGACCAGGAAATTGCAGACCAACCCGAGCAGCAAAAAGCAACTGCTGATCCAGGTCTTTTCCAGGCACCAGAAGTACTTTTGGGCAACCATCGTCATCGCCGCCAATGAACAATAACAAAGCGTCATCGGCAACAACGACTCGCCCATCGCAAATTTGTCTTTCCAAATTTGACCGAACAACAGCGGGGCGAGCAGCAGAATGCCGACCGATGCGGTGACGCAGAACAAACCGATCGCTTTGAGCATCAGATTCATCCGATCGGCGACCGCTTGTCGGTCACCCGATTCCCAGTCCTTGCTCAAATAGGGCATCCCGGTCGATCCCGCCATCGCGCCGATGGTCATCAGCAACAAGGGAAAGATACATGCGGTGTGGTACTGGCCGACCAGGAATTGAATGTCGACCTGTTGATCGGGATAAAAGTTGACCAACAGCAATCGGTCACAGACCGAAAACAGATTGATTAACGCATTGCTGATCCAAACCCAGACGGCAAAGGGAAGGATCTTTCGCCAAATCGGATCGGCTGGGTCGGTCGTTTCGTGATCGTCCCCGTGCTCCGAATCGGATCGTCCGTCGATCAAGGTGTAGCTGGCGGCAAGTGTGGTGCCGACGAAACAGGAAACCAGGTAGGCGACGATGACCGAAAACGCACTGACCGAAGTCAGTTGAAACAGGACGACGCACAGCAGGGCGAAGAACAGGGTTTGTGCGAACTGGATGCGAAAGACGAATCGATTGAGACGTTTCCCTGAGAACCAACTGGTGGCGAAATTAAAGAACACGACGACGGGTAGCCCGATCGCCAACAGCGAGACCAACGGTGCATCGTCGGCGCTGCCGAAAAAGTATCGCGCGACGGTTTCTCGGAACCACCAGATCGAGACGGACGCCAACAGCGTCAGCGCGAGACAGGCCAACAGGGTCTGGCGAAGGAAACGCGATTGCTGGCCCTTGTTTTCGAACCGGGCGACATAGCGTCCGAAGGAGCCGGGGATACCGAACACCGCCAGCGGAGCGACCAGCATCAAAAAGCTGAACGCCAAATCCCAACGGCCGACTTCGGCTGCCGACAGCGTGCCGCAAACATAAAAGCTGCGGACAAAGCCGATGCCGCGCTGCACGATCATCAGCAGGCTGATCAGGACAACACTTTGGGAGAACGAATCGGCGACGATCTTCTTGGCCGACTTCGGACGCGGTTGAGAAAAGGTGGCTTGGCTCATGGACGGCAAAAGCGTAAACGTCGAATGTCGTTGCGATCGTGGGTTGGTGACAGCCGTCCTTGTGTCCCGAACCGCGAATCCCGCGACGAACGACCACCGTTGGCTAACCTTACGTTGCCAACAAAGCGGCTTGCGGTGATCCGGACCGCGAGCTGTTTTTGGCGCAATGGCACGTTCGGTTTGTTTCGATGGGGTCGGTTGCGCGGATTGATCGATTCGCGAACTGGTTTCAGGGTGGGGCCGCAGGGGCGGCAGCGCGACTGCCCGTGGGTTCGTGTCCGTCGGCCGATGGAGTTCACACGCGGGTCGACCCTAATGGCCGCCGACACAGACGGTGCAACCGGCGGATGTGATTCGAGTTCCCTCGGCAAGTTGCCTCCATCGGTTTGCCTTGCCGATGCTTCAACCCACAGTTCTTTGCGTGGACCGATCCACGTACGCTTTCGGAAACACCCGAATCCCTGGCCGGAACGAAGCATGATGTCATCGGTTGAATTGATCACAAACGTCGAACAACTTTCCGCGGACGACTTGGCTCGCTGGAACGAGCTCGCCCGCAACCCGCTACAACGATGGGAGTGGTTGGGCAGTTGGTGGCGTGCCTACCAAGGCGATTACCGTTTGTGTGTATTGAAAATCAAACGGCAAGACGAAATCATCGCCTTTGCGCCATGGTGTTTGCAGAGTCGCGTCGGAACCGGTAAGACGATCCAGTTTCTGGGCTCTGGAAAAGCGTGTACCGATCACTTGTCGCTGCTGGTCGCCGATGGTGACATCGACGACGCCTGTTCCGCGGTCGCTCGTTGGTTGGCCCACTCGGCGGATCCGACCGAGAATGCCGGCGAACAATGTCTGCTCTGGGATGCGATCGAGTTGATCGGAGTCGATCGATCGGATCGGACGATGAACACGTTGGTCGAGGCGATGCAACGGGAAAAACTAGATGTTGAACTTGCCGACGGGTTGGGGTGCTACGCGATCGATCTGCCCGCCACCTGGGACGAATACGTCCGCATGCGATCCAAGAGCGGCCGTCGCGAGGTTCGCCAGTCGCTGAAGAATATCGATACGGGAACGGTTCGCGTGGATCGGGTGGAGAACCAGCAACAGCTCGAAGCGGTGTGGGATCACTTCGTCGCGCTTCATCAACGACGTCGGCACGCGTCCGGTACGACGGGCTGTTTCGACCATCCGCCCTTTGACGTGTTCCTGCGTGATGCGGCATCCCAACTACTCGATGCCGGGTTACTGGAATTGATCATTGCGACCAATGATGGTGTTCCGGTGGCGGCCCATTTCGCGATCGTAGACAACGACCGTTGGTACTTTTACCAATCAGGCATGGACCCGGACGCCGAAGCGTTACGTCCGGGGTTGAGCATGTTTTGCCACGCGATCCGTCAATCGATTGAGACGGGGCGAACGACGTTTGACATGATGCGTGGAGATGAACCGTACAAATTGCGTTGGCGGGCTGAGTTGATGCCGGCTCAGGAGATTCGAGTCTGCAGCCCCAGGCGATCGGCTCAATTGCGTCAACAAGTCGTCAAGGTCGGCGTGACCTTTAAGAACCTGGTCAAGTCGGGACTCGGGATCGGTCAACCGCAGTCCTAGTGTCTTCGGCACGAGGTTCCTTGATCCACCCTTAACACGCATAGAGAGTCCAAGCACCACGATGTCCGTGACGATGAAGATTCGTGAACTCGCACTGCACGCCTATTATTACAGCAGCTTGCCGATGCGGATGCGTTATCGCAACCGACTCGAAGCGGAAGGGCAAGCACCGTTGTGCGTGCTGTTCTATCATCGCGTCGCCGACACGCATCCGAATGGTTGGTCGATCGGCAATCGTGAATTCCAGCGTCAGATGCTTTGGTTGAAGCAACATGTCGACGTGGTCTCGCTGGAGGAAATTCAAACACGGATGCGATCCGGTCGCAACGATCGGGTGGCTGTCGCGGTGACGTTTGACGACGGGTACGCGGAAAATTGCCAGCAGGCGATTCCATTTTTGATCGAGCACGAGATTCCGATGACGTATTTCGTCGCATTGGATTTTGTGCTTCACGATCGCCCGTTTCCGCACGATGTTGCCGAAGGTCAGCCGTTGCAGGTCAATACGCCCGAGCAGCTTCGCCAGATGGCGGCGTCGGGGATCGAAATCGGGGCGCACACCCGCAATCATTGTGACGTCGGGGCGATCGAGGATCCCGAGACGATGGTCGATGAAATCGTGACCGCCACGGCGGAGCTTGGCGAGTTGGTGGAGCAGCCGATTCGCTACTTCGCGTTTCCCTACGGTCAGAAATCTAATTTGAGCGCGGCGGCCGTCCATCTGGCCAAAGACCAGGGCTTGTCGGGCGTCTGTTCGGCCTATGGCGCGTACAATTTCCCGGGCAGCGATCCGTTTCACATCCAACGGTTTCATGCCGATCCCGAGTTCATTCGATTGAAGAACTGGGTCACGATCGATCGTCGCAAAGTCGGTTTCGGACGCGGCTACGAGTTTGCCGAAACGGGCGTCAAGGTGGCCGACGTTGCGGGACGGTCCAGCCACGACGCTGCTCCGCTCGCCGTTGCCAGCCTGGGTTCAGAAGCCTGATTCTGGATAAAGCGTCCGACGGCGGGAAACTTTCTCTGACCTTCTGCATCTAAGTCCACGCGGTGAGGTCGTCGTCGGCGCCGCCGAATCGTTCGGCGCTGCGCTGGGCCGGCCGAAATCGAAGGCAACCCGCCGATTGCATTGGAACAACCTCGGGATCGTTGACTGCTATTCAAACGTGGTCCACCCGAAGGGCGGGATTGTGAGTAAAATGACGCGTTGAAAAGCGACGCGGAGTCCCGCGGCCATCAATCGATTCGTGGAAAGAAAGATCATGTGGTTACGAGGTGGGCGGAGATCGGCCGGATGCAGTGATGGTCGGCCAAAGACGAGCGGCCCAGTGCGACGCTTGCGCCATGAATCGCTGGAGCAGCGACGGTTGCTGGTGGCGACGGTTTCGGTGACGGTCCAGACGCCGGTCGCCGTTCCCGAGGCACCGCTGCAGCGGATCGTTTACACGTTCAATCGGGACGAGACCGCTGGATTCTTGGCGGTCCCGTTTGAACTGTCCGGAGACGCAACGTACGACGTGGACTACACGGCGCGGGAACGGGACCGCGATACGATTTGGCTGCCCGACGATGCTCCCGTCAGCGGTGACGTCGTCGGCACTGCCACGTTTTTTCCGGGTGAGTCAACGGTCGATCTGATCATCACCGCGCGAACCGACTCGATCAGCGAACCCCACGAAAGCGTGGTGGTGACTCTGGTCGAAGCGGACGAGTTCGGCCCGGTCTACAGTGGGGCGGCGTTGTTGGCGAGTCATCAAGACACCGAGTACTTTATCGCAGATGATGAGAATCGACTGGGGACGGTCGATATCGAAACGGGGGTCGTTGAGGTGCTCGGCAGCATCAACACCGCCGACACAATCACGGACATCGCGTTCACCGAAGACGGCCGACTGTTCGCAATCTCGTTCGAGCGTCTTTACGAAGTCCGTTTGGCCGATGCGAGCGCGGGACTGATTCCGGTCACGTCGCTCGGGCAGCACGGCATCAGTGGTGCCAATACGCTTATCGACGCGCGGGACGGTGATTTTGGAAGTGAAACGGGGGACCTGTTTGCCGTCGGAGACGCTTTCTTGGATTTGCAGCGGATCGATTTGGAACTGGTCAACGACGAAGTGGTGATGATGAATGTCACCACCGTGTTTGATATCGATGGCACGCTTCAGTCTCAACTGATGCCGTTTCGTTTTGTGGCCAGCGGTGACTTGGATTACCTGTCCGGAGGGCAATTGGCCTTGTCGGCATCGGGGTACGATCAATTCGGAGCGTTTGACCCGTATGATTCGTTGATCGAAATCAAGACGCCCGGTACCGGTGGTGTGATCGAAAACTGGCCGGAACCGGCCCAGGACTCCAACGAAGACTTTGACAACGTGTTCGGTTACGCCTTTGACGGGAACGACAGCTTTGCGTTCTCCGGACACACGATGCTATCGGTCGGTCAGTTCAGCCGAGACACGTCCAGGGAACTGGAAATGACCGGCCGGCCTTACCTGATCGGGACGCCGGCGGTTGCCAGGGGCAGGATTCTCGGCGACCAGGTCACGCAAAACACCATCGGGCTGTATCAAGGCGACATTTCGTTGTTCCACTTGAAGGAATCGTTCACGTCGGGGCCATCGGATATTTATTTCGGGTTTGGCCCGAGTGGCAACTTGGGCTGGAATCCATTGAGCGGGGATTGGAATGGTGATGGCATCGACACGGTCGGTTTTTACCAAGGCGATATCTCGCTGTTCCATCTGAAAGATACGTTCACGGGCGGGGCCTCGGATCAGTACTTCGCGTTCGGCCCGGGCGGCAACGCCGGTTGGATTCCGTTGGCGGGCGACTGGGACGGGGACGGCGTCGACACCATCGGCCTGTACCAGCCGGATATTTCGCTGTTCCACTTGAAGGATTCGTTTACACCGGGGGCGTCGGATCATTACTTCGCGTTTGGGCCTGGTGGAAACGCCGGTTGGACGCCACTGGCGGGAGATTGGAACGGTGACGGAATCGACACGGTCGGCTTGTACCAACCCGATATCTCCCTCTTCCACTTGAAGGATTCGTTCACTCCGGGAGCTTCGGATCACTACGTGCAATTCGGTCCCGGCGGCGGCGGTCGGATTCCGTTGGTCGGCGACTGGGACGGCGACGGCGTCGATACGATCGGGCTGTACCGGGGCGACACCTCGTTCTTTCAGTTGAAGGATTCGTTCACGCCCGGTGCTGCCGATCACTCGTTTGCGTTTGGCCCCGGCGGCAATGCGGGCTGGGTGCCGCTGTCGGGTGACTGGAATGGACGGACCATGCCTCCGCCCCCGCCGGCACCGCTCGCCTCAGCCGGATCGTTGTTTTCTAATCCTGTGCACGCGTCGCTCGATCAGGTTCATGCCGACCCGGTTTTGCAAGGCTCCGGTTGGGGGCTTGCGGCCAAGGTCGAAGTCACGAGGCTCGGTTCGGTCGGGGCGACGGACTCGGTGGTCGATTCATCCCGCCGACCGACGGCTGAGCGGACTGCCGAAGCGGGCGATTCGGGATCGATACACACGGGGCTGGATTCAACGCCGCTTGAGTTGCTGGATGAATCGATGGCCCAGTGGCGTTAATCTTCAGTTTCCAAGGTCACCGCCGACCGCCGGTAGGTTACGCTGCGGCAATCCTTCACGTAGAGTGAAAGGGTGGTCTGGCGCATGATGATGTTGAGAGGATTATCTTTCGATGGCGACTCGACGACCGGCGCGTCGGCGAAAGCGACGCCCCAATGCCGCCCAATTCGAACAAGAACTGATCGCACTTGCCCAGCAAGGTCAGTTCAGCGAGGTCGTAGCGGCCTGTGAAAAACATCGGCGACACGGTCCGCTGTCGGTGCTGGCGATGCATGTCGATGGAGTGGCGTTGACGCAGTTGGAGCGGTTCGATTCCGCGATCGACACGCTGCGGGCGGCGGCCAAGCGATGCGATGCTGAGAAAAACGCGGCCCAAGCGACGGCGATTCAAAACGATTTGTCCAAGTCGTTTTATGCAGCCAAGCGATACGGGGAAGCCATCGAGGTTCTGACGCGGCTGCGAGATCAGAACCCTGATGAAGTGACGTTTGCGCGAAACCTGATTCTGGTGCTGGAGGAATCTGGACAACTCGATGCCGCGTTGACCGAGTGCCAGGCGGCGGTCAAGCGATGGCCCGACGACGTGCACCTGGCGTTTCAGTTGGGCGACTTGCAAATGGCAGTTGAATCGTGGCACGAAGCCGTCGACGCGTTGTCGATTGTATTGAAGCTGGACCCTGATCATCAGTCGGCTCGGCGAAAGTTGGTGACGGCGTACCGGAGGCTCGATGACCAGGCGGGCGTCGCCGCGGCACTTCGCGATTGGTTGCAGCGGGATCCCGATAACTCGATCGTCCGTCACCTGTTGTCTGCACAGGAATCCGAGTCCCTTGAAGTCGAAGCGTTGCCGGCGCGGGCCTCGGACGATTACGTCCGGGAGGTGTTTGATCAGTTTGCCGAAACGTTTGACGAACAGTTAAAGTCGCTCGATTACGCCGCACCGCGATTGCTTCGGTCAATGATTGCGGAACTCGGGTTGTCCGCCGACGGCAGCTTGTCGATCTTGGATGCCGGTTGCGGCACCGGTTTGATGGGCGACCTGTTGCGGCCGTTTGCTTCACGACTGGTGGGCGTGGATCTATCTGCGGGGATGCTCCAGCGGGCCGGCGATCGCGGCTACGACTCGCTGGAGTGTTCGGAGCTGGTGGCCTATTTGAACGAGCATCCCGACGAGTTTGAATTGATCGCGTCGATGGACACCTTGATCTACTTTGGTGATCTGGCGGCCGTTTGTCTGGCGGCTCATCAGTCGCTGCGTGGTGAGGGCGCCCCGCTGGTCTTTACGCTCGAGAAATGGGACGCATCGGGCGGTTCGGTGGGGTACCATCTCAATCCATCGGGACGCTATTCGCATCGAGTCGATTACGTTCGGGAAACCTTGGAGCGATGCGGGTTTTCAGAGATCAGCGTCAAGGAGTCCGTGTTGCGCAAAGAGGCCGGCAAAGAGGTGAGCGGCCTGTGCTGGGTCGCGCGAAAGAGCGGATCGAGTGTCAGGCGCGGTGGATAAGCTGCAGATGTCCGCCGCCGTAACGCTCGATGTGGATTTGAAAGGCGTCACGTTTCCAGGAGGATTGCGACTCGGCCAGGGCGGCGTTCTGTTCGAAGCGAACTTCGCTCAGCACGACGCGGCGACTGGGCCGATAGGAGAAGAGGTTCACCGAGATGTTGAAGACTTCGTAGGCATTGGCTCTCAGGTTGGCCGACAGTTCGCCGCTTTCCAGGCTGTCGGCCACGGCTCCCATCGGGATTTGGGTCAAGGCGGCGCCCAGGATGGCGACGCAGCGGAGGTCACAGGCGATCTGACCGCGAACCGAGCCGTCTCCGTCGGTATAAATCGCGACAGCAGCCGGCGAATGAACGTGGTCTTCCGGTTTGATCGTGGTAGCCGATACCTTCAACCCGAACAGGTGGTTCATGAATTTGCCGATTTCGTCGGCAGGGATGGCAGGGCTGGCGATAGACATAAAATGGGGCACTAACGGTAAGTCGGGAGCATCGTGAGTTTGGACCGCATGGACACGCTAGGTGAGGATCGGATCGAGCGCCGCTTGCATCGAACCCGGTGTGAAGGGTTTGGTGACGAGGAAATCGGCACCCGCCTCGTGGGCCAGTTCTTTGGTTTCCAGACTGCTTTCGGAAGTGATAAAACCGAAGCGGACGTGGTTGCCCGAATCACGCACGCGTTTGAGCAGATCGATGCCTTTCATCTCAGGCATGTTCCAGTCGGACAGCACCAGATCGGGCGATTCAGTGGCGATCTTGTTCAGCGCGTCGATTCCGTTTTCCGCCTCGATCACGGTGAATCCACTGAAGTCGGTTTGTTTCAGTGTGCGGCAGACAATCATTCGCATTGCTCTGCTGTCGTCAACGATCAGGATTTTCATTTTCGTTCTCCTTGAAACGATTGGCCAGTAGCGGGAGAGGAGCTCATGCTTGGATCAGTTCGACGGTGAGCAGGTTTCCACAAACGTCGTACATGATCGTCAGACTGGTGGGTGTCGGATCCGGTTGGGCGGTTCCGACACAGGGCAGCGAGAGGGTGCAATCCTGGTCGATCATTCCTTTCACGTTCCCACCGATAACATTGACGACTTCGCCGAACGCATCCAAAACGTCTTCATCGTCCAGGACGTCGGCGGCTTGAGCAAACATAGCACAGGCGATGCGGCGGGCCAGTTTCTCGCAGGCGTAAATCTGCAGAGTTGCTTGCCAGGAGCCAGAAATTCGAACCGCAGCCATGAGCTGATTGGGGGCGATGGGTTCGGGCGAACCGTCGAAGGATTGGTGCGGCAGTTCGAGCATGGTCGTCAAGACGTCCTGGACCATCTGCGCGAGACTCTGGTGACTGATCCTGTCGCGACCGCTGGGCTCAGATGGCCGCGGGGCGATAATAAACGATGTCATCAATTTCTTTCCTTTGATAGGGAACGCACAGTCCGATCAGAGTCTCAGCGGCTCCGATGACAAGGTATCCATCGGGACGCATGGCACCGCGAAGTCGTTTCAGAATGTTTTGCTTGGTCGGCTGATCGAAGTAAAGCAACACGTTGCGGGCCAGAACGATGTCGAATTGCCCGAGGTAGGGCCAGGGCCGCGCCAGATTGATGCGATGGAATTCGATCCTCTCGCGCAGCTCAGGCTTAGCCTGCCAGGCTGCACCGCGACGATCGAAGTGGCGGAGGAGTTGGGCGGTCGGTAATCCACGGGCAATTTCCAGGGCGCTGAACGTTCCCAGCCGCGCGCGTTTGATCATTTTCTCGCACAAGTCCGATGCAGTGATGCGAATGTCCCAGTCGTGCAAGTGGCGAAAGTGGTCCTCCAGCAACATTGCGATGGAATACGGTTCTTGTCCGCTGGAACACGCGGCGCACCAGATTCGCAGTTGCTTTCGATTGCGGTTGTTGGCGACGATTTGCGGTAGCACTCCTTTGGCGAGTGATTCAAACACCGAGGCGTCACGAAAGAAGCTGGTTTCGTTAACGGCGACCGCTTCGACCACCTGGGAGGAGAGCGCCGAATCGTCACTGCGACGCAGATGTCGGACCAAGGACGAGACGTCCTTCAGACCGGCAGTGCCGGCAATCGGCGCGAGCCGTTGTTCGAGCATGCCGACGTGTCGCGGCGCCAACCGTTGGCCCGAATGGTCGGCGACCAGCGTGCGAAGGAAGGCGAAGTCGGCGGTTGCGAGTGTCATTGCAAAGGAGACCGGCTGCGTTGCGGTGATCAACTGGTAGAGGCGGTCAGGGGTTCGCGCATGCCGGAGCCGACGACGCGAAGGATTTGTGAGGCGATTTGATCAAGCGGCAAAACGCGATCGGCAAGTCCGGCATTGGCCACTTGGCCGGGCATGCCCCACACGATACTGCTTTCCTGGTCTTGGACGTAAACGCGGGCTCCGCAGGCTTTGAGTGATTTGGCGCCCCGCGTTCCGTCCTGTCCCATGCCGGTCAAGACAATTCCCAAGGACTGATCACCGAAACAGTTGGCCAGCGAACAGAACAGCGGATTGACCGAAGGACGGCAGGCGTTTTCCGGGGGCTCCTGATTCAATCGCACGTGGACCCCGTCACGCTCACGTGATGCGACCATGTGATGGTCGCCCGGGGCGATCAGGACGGTTCCCGGCGTGAGCCGATCGCCGTCGGCTGCTTCGCGAACACAGTGGCCGGTTTGTGAGGAGAGCCGTTCGGCGAGCAGTCCGGTAAACACCGGTGGCATGTGCTGGACGATCAGAATCGGTGTGGGGAAGTCGTGGGGAAGTCCCGACAACAGTTTGGACAAGGCCTGGGGGCCACCGGTGGAAACGCCGATGGCGATCGCGGCGACGCTGCGATTCGATCCCTCGGCATCCCTGGTCGGGAAGGTCGCGGTCGGTTCGGCAGCAGAGGTCGCCGCCATCGAATCGGCCCGCTTGCCGGCGGTCCATTGCATCAGCTTGGGGATCAGGTCTCGCCGCAGCGAATCCAAGGCTTTTTGAATGTGTCCGGCACCGGTCGGTTTGGTGGCGAAATCGGTTGCCCCGGCGGCGATGGCATCCAGCGACGCTTCGGCGCCACGGCTGGTCAGCGAACTGAACATGATGACCGGCAGTGTGCGGCCCAGTTTACGAATCTCTCGAACCGCCTCGACGCCGTCCATGACCGGCATTTCGATGTCCATCACCACAATGTCGGGACGGGTCTGGTCGAGCTGATCGATGGCGTCGCGTCCGTGCTTGGCTTCGCAAACCACTGTCATCGACGGTTCCAGCTCCAGCGCGGTTCGGATCAACCGGCGCATGATCGCTGAATCGTCACACACCATGACGCGAATCTCATTGTTCATAGTCAAGCTTCCTTCGACGTTAGGAAAGATCGCTGGGATCGCGCTGGTTGTCTTGCAGGACTTCGCCGAAAATCGTTTCGACGATCCCGTTGTCGTTGTTCAAGAGCTGCGGATGCCCGTTCTTGGCGATCACATGAGCCCCGCGGTTGAGTCCGACGTCATAGTCGGTGGCTTCTTCGTACCGTTGGAAGTGATTGGCGATGTGGTCGGCCGCGGCGACCAGCGAAATCAGCTTGCCGTCGGGGTGATGGGTTTCTGGCAGGTGATGTAGTTCGATGGAGGCCACCAGGGCGCGGGGGAGCCCGTTGTGCGTGGCGAACCAGGCGCCGAACGCGCAGTGGTCGATCCCCAGGATTTCGTTTTCGGCCGTCAAGCACTGCCCGTCTTCGACAAACGCCAACGGGTCGGCTTTGGCAAAGGACTCGGGGGCGGCGACCGCCAACAGCAGGCGGCCGAAATCGTGCAGCAGGCCCGCGGTGAACTCTTCACCCTCGAAACCGAGCCGCAGCTGTTTATTGATGTGGGTGGCCACCTTAGCGGTGCGAAAACTGTGTTGCCAAATGACTTCGCGGACCCACTCCTGTTCAAGCGGCATGCTTTTCATCAAGCTCGCCGCGCTGGAGGTCAGGATCAGGTTCCGGCATTGCCGCAATCCGAGTCGAACGACCGCCTGGCGAAGACTGACGACGGGGGAACTGGCAGCGAAATACACGCTGTTGGACAGCGACAGGATTTCGGTGGCCAGTTTGACATCACGCTCGATGACTCCGGCGAATTCGGCGGTCACGCAGTCGGGGTCTTGTGCCAACTCCAAGGCTTCGGTGGCGACCGCCGGCAGCATGGCCAATTCGTCCGAACGCTTGAGAAGGGCTTGTTTGAGCTTTTCGGGTGGTGAGCAGGTTTGGACGGTCATCAGAGATACCACTGTAATGATTACGTAGGGGAGTCGGGCAATTGTCGGTGCCGTTGCGCGACGGGGTCGGCAGGAACTGTTAATTTTCTCGAACGTAGGGGAACACGGACATCGGACCGCCGCCGTCGCCCCACCCCTCACCCAAATGGTGCCACCCACCATTTATTTGACTCTATTTCTCCACCGGGGTAGAATCGGGCCACCATTGCTTTTGGGGAGGAAGGTGCCATGGGACGTCCGTTGCGTTCAGAGCAGGTTGCGGGTGATGAAGTGTCGATTGTCCATGCCGTTCAGCGGTGTGTCCGGCGCGCGTTCTTGGCGGGCGTCGACCGGGCGACGGGGAAGGATTATGGCTTCAGACGCGAGTGGATTCGGCGGCGGATGGAAGCCCTGGCGTCCGTGTTCGGTGTCGATGTGCTCTCCTATGCGGTGATGTCCAATCACCTGCATCTGATCCTCCGCAATCGGCCCGACGTCGTCGCCGCTTGGACCGATCAAGAGGTCGCCATCCGGTGGCTGAAAGTCTTCCCCGGACGTCGAATCGAAGAGCACTTGGGCGAGCCGACCGAAAACGATGTACAAATGCTGGTCTCCGATCGGGAGCGTCTTGCCGAAGTACGGCGTCGGTTGTCGGATATCTCCTGGTTCATGCGTTCCCTGAGTGAGCCGATTGCGCGGATGGCTAACCGGCAAGACGAGTGCACCGGTCGATTCTGGGAAGGCCGATTCAAGCTGCAACGCATTACCGACGAGGCGGGATTGTTGGCGTGTGCAATGTACGTGGACCTCAATCCGGTTCGTGCCGCGCTGGCGGAATCGCCCGACCAGTCGGTGCACACGTCGGGCTACGATCGGATCAAGGCAGAGCAAGGCCAGCAGATCGACTCAGCCGCCTTTGACCTGGTTCCGATCACCACAAAACAGGCTGGCGAAGAGCGTCGCAACACGCCGGTCGATGAACTGCGTAACAAGAAGCGAGCGAAACGCAGGAACCCGACCGGCAAACGCATTCGTCGCGACGGTTGGCTGGCGCCGTTGACCCTGAATCGTTCGACACTTTCGAGCGATGCGGAGTTGAACCGCGAGGGTGTGCGGGCGAGCGACAAAGGGTTCTTGGGGATCAGCCTGACAGACTACACCAAACTGCTCCGTTGGACGGCGAAGCAAAGCGAAGAGGGAGCGGGACGCAAGGTCCCCCCGAGTCTGCAGGGACTGGTTTCTCGGTTAGGGATCGACTTGTCGATGTGGCGTGATCTGGTCTGGAACTTTCAACGTTACTTCGGCAATAGCTGCTGTGCGGGATCACCGAGCGGCATGACACAGTTCGCCGAGTCGAGCGGTCGCAAATGGGCCAAAGGGCACCGGCAAGTCGCCGAGTGCTTCGCTGCATAACCAAAGCCTGATCCGAGTTCCTTCGGTCTGCAATTGCGCATTCAATAGTCCACGATCGTATCGTGGCCTCGTTGCAATTAGCATCGACATCCAGCGACACTACAGTAAAGACCCGCTGCGATTCGCTTTCCAATAGCACTGAAGGACTGTTACGATCGCTGTTGCAGTCGTCGCGGTCACAGGAGGTGGATGGCACCAGTTGGGAGGGGGCGGCTGTTGGTTGTTTGGGCTGTGGGAGGGGGGCTGAATTAGAGCGATTCCAGGAACGCGTCTTCTTTGGCGGCCGGCAAGCGATACTTGCCACCGGAGGCGCCTCGGTTTGATGCGCTGTCTTGCTCTGAGGTTTCGCGTCCGGACGCTTCACCGGATTGCCCGACCAGCAGCATCAAATCGGCGGCCAACCGTTCGATGCTGGCGGCGGTCACGAGGGTTTCATCACTGCCGGAGGTTGTGCTTTGCGCCGTCTCGGCGACCATCGTGATGCTTTTGACGATTTCATAGCTGCCGGTTGCGACGTCGGATATGTTGCGCGAGATTTCCGAGGTCATCGCCGTTTGCTCTTCGACGGCGCCGGCGATCACGTTCTGGCTTTCATCGATCTCGCGAATGATCTCGCTGACCAACCCGATCGCATTAACCGCTTCTTGCGTGTCGGCTTGGATCGCTTCGATGCGTCCGATGATGTGTTTGGTCGCCCGACTAGTTTCTTTGGCAAGCTCCTTGACTTCGTTGGCGACGACGGCAAAGCCTTTGCCGGCCTCACCGGCCCGGGCCGCTTCGATGGTCGCATTGAGGGCCAACAGGTTGGTTTGTTGGGCGATCGAGTTGATGACCTTGATGACGTTGCCAATTTCCGCACTGCTTTCGCCCAGACGGGTGATGGTCTGGTTGGTTTGTTCGGTGGCGCAAACGGCATTGCGGGCGACCGAGGCGGCATTGGCCGCGTTGGCGGCGATTTCTTTGATGCTTTCTTCGAACTGCTCGACGGCGGTCGCCAAGGCATGCGCATTAGCGCTGACCTCTTCGGCCGCCCCGCTGGCCATGGTGGCTTGATCGCTGGTGTTCTCTGCATCCCGCCGCAGCCGCCGGCTGACATCGGTCAGGTCGTGGGTTGAAAGGTAACGAAGGTTGGTCGCTGAGCGACGCAGCGGCAGGATGGTTTCGCGGGCGACATAAATGCCAAAACCGGCGATCCCCAACAGAATGCCTGCGGCGCCGGCGAGCGACCACAGCATTCGCGCATCGACTAGGGCTTGGACAGCCGCTTCGTCGGCCGCATTGCGACGGGTCGCCATCGAAGCGACCGCATTGACCGCGTCGCGATGTTGTTCGTACTGCTTCCGCATCGGGCCTCGAGAAAGCAATTTGGCCGATTTGACATCCCCCCGCAAACAAGCCGGCACGAAGTCCTGATCCCGGACCCGAAAGAATTGCTTGGCCGTTTCGTAGCACTCCACCGTTTTCAGCTTCTTCATCGGTCCTTCGGCGAGTTCCTGTTCCCAGAAACGATGACTGGTTTCGAATTTCTGCTTCAATTCGATGCCGCGTTGAACCAGTTGCTGAATCTGTTCCGCACCGACACCCTCTTCCACCTCGTGGGCCATTTCGAGCGACAGCAGATAGGATTCGATGAGGTTGTTGGAAGGCGGAACCGTGTCCGAAATCAAATCCTTCCCCTGAATGATTCTGTTGTAATAGGGGCCATGGACTTTGGCCACCGACAACGTATTCCAAGACCACAATCCGTAACCGACAAAGGAGAGTGCACAGGCACCGACAAGGATGAAGATTTTGGAGCGAACGGTGAGGCGATTGAAGGACACGAAACTATTCCTTTCCGGCGTGAAGATTGAACGGTAGCTTGGGCAGGTGGTGATGACGTCAACGTCAATCAGTGGCGGTGGCGGTGGCGACGCGATCGGCATCGAGGATCAGCAACAATCGTTGTTCCAGTTTGTAGGCACATCGCAAGAACGGACGCTGCCGGCGGTGCAGCGTGCCGGGCACCGATTCGCAGTCCGCCTGATCAACCCGCATCACGTCACCGATTTCATCAACCAGTAAACCGACCGGGCCTTCGCTGGAACGAATGATGACACTCATCTCATGGCTGTCGCTGGAACGGGCCGGCAATCCCAGTGCCTTGCGTAGGCTCAACATGCTGACAATGTGGCCGCGCAGATTCATCAGGCCACGCACGACTTGAGGGGCCAACGGGACGCGTGTGGTCGGCTGAGCTCGTATGACTTCCTGGACCTTCTGGACTTCGATGCCATACAACAGCCCATCGACCAAAAAGGTGCAATAGGATTCCGGCCGGGTGAGCGTGGTGGTGTACATGATGTTTTTCAAATGGCGTGATCGAAGGTGTTTGTTGTGCTAGGCGGCGGACCAGGCGTCGGCCCAACGCCGCAAGGACGATCGCAGAAACGTCTCCAAGTCAATGATGCGGGTGACGCGTTGCTGGATCACCAGATGCCTCGCGGCGCCTGCCTGACCGCCTTCGGGTTCGGCGTGGACCGGTTGGTCGTGCAGGATGTCCAAGATTTTTTTCACGACGATCCCCGCGACACGGTCGCCGTCACGGAAGACAACCGTGTGCAACGGAGCCTCTAAGCCCAGGTGCTGGGATGAAAAATCAACGAGTTGACACTCCAGCGACCCGTCGATGGAGAACAGCGGAATGGTTTGACCGCGGTATTGAACGACATGGAAGTCGCCCAGTCGTTCAATGTCCGATGACACGAATTTCTCCAGGCGTGCGACCGACGACAACGGGATCGCGACGCGTGATTCGTCCCCCAAATCGACGATCAACAGCGATTCGCTGGACGATTCATTCGAGTGCCATGGAGGCTGTGCAATCGGCGTGTTGCGTTCGGCCTGTCCTCCGGTGATGCCGCCGTTCTGGGCCAAGCCGATCAGATCCAAGATCAAACAGATTTTTCCATCACCCATGATGGTTGCCCCGGCATAGACGGGAATCTCTTTGAAATGCGAGCCGAGCGGCTTGATGACGATCTCCTGAGTGTCGGTGATCTCATCGACGACCAAACCAAATTGGTGACCATCGGCATAGAGCACGACGATATTTAGGTCGGACGGCGGATCGCCCCGCCGCCGCGGCGGGTGAAGCCCCAGTTGTTCATCCAAGTAGATCAACGGCAACAGTTGTTCGCGAAGCCGGAACAAGGGAGTATCGTGGATGAATTCAATTTCCTGGTGCGCGCGCAGGCTGTCGATGTGAACCAATTCGAGCAGACTGGCTTGCGGAATCGCGTAACGATCTCCCTCGGTCGTGACCAGCAGCACGGGGATGATGGCCAACGTCAGCGGGATCTTGATTCGCAACGTCGTTCCCAAGCCGAGCGTGCTTTGAATCTCCAAGCTTCCGCCGATGCATTCGATGTTTGTCTTGACGACATCCATCCCGACTCCGCGGCCGGAAACGTTCGTGACCGAAGCGGCGGTGGAGAACCCCGGCAAAAAAATCAAATGGGTGATGTCACTTTCGCTGAGCGTGGACGCCCGCCGACTTGAAATCATTCCCCGTTCGATGGCTTTGGCGCGAACGATGTTGGTATCGATGCCGCCCCCATCATCGCTGATCTCGATGATCATCTGGCCGCCTTCATGAAAGGCATTGAGATGTAAGACGCCCCGCGGTGGTTTTCCGCAGGCGATGCGGCGCTCGGGCAGTTCGATGCCGTGATCGACCACGTTGCGAACGATATGGGTCAACGGATCCTTGATCGCTTCCAAAACCGTCTTGTCGACCTCCGTCTCTTCGCCTTCCATGCGGATATCAATCTGCTTGCCGTGGGAAGCGGCGAGGTCGCGAACCAAGCGAGGCAGTTTTCCCCATGCGTTGCGGATCGGCTGCATCCGCGTCTTCATGACGCCTTCTTGCAGTTCGCTGGTGATCTGGTTGAGCCGCTGGGCCGCGGCGTGCATGGGAGCGTCGTCGGTGGACCGACTGAATTGAACGATCTGATTTCGGGCGAGCACCAGTTCACCGACCAGATTGACCAATTTGTCCAACAGTTCGACATCCAAACGTACCGAGGCATCGACCAGTGACGCTTCGGTTTTCGTCACGCCGGAAGCGTCTTTCCAGTCGGAACGGGCGCGCTCGGAGTTCGCTTGTTCGGGCGCCGCGTCGCGAGGTGCTGCCGGTTTGGGTGTTGCCGGTTCGGGTGCTGCCGGGTGATGGAGGGGGGATTCGGCGGCGTTGTCGCAGTCTGTTCCGGACGCAGCGTCTGCCGCAACCGTGTCACTGGCTTGTGAGGTCGTCGCCGAGTTTTCGGATGGGGGTTGATCCGCGATCGACACGATCGGTTCGCTGACGATCGGTGCGGCCGACTGGGGCGCATACGCCGCTGTCGGCCCTGCACCCGTCGCTGTCGGTCCACCCTCAAGGGGCGCCGTCGGCGGATCGACCGTCGTCGCTGTCGGTTGCGTCCGCGCGGCTTCCAGGCGGGCGACGAGTGGCTCGTAATCGTCATCGCCCTCGCCTTGGCCGGATTCGACTTGCCGCAGCATCGCGCGAATCGCGTCAACCATTTCCAGCAGGGTGTCGGCGATCGGGCGGGTGAGCGTCAGTTCGCCGTCGCGGAGCGGGACCAACAGATTTTCACCGACGTGGGTGACGCGTTCCAACTTGGGCAGTGCGAGGAATCCGCAGGTTCCCTTGATGGTGTGAACGGTGCGGAACACGCTGGCCAGCCGTTGCTGATCGTCCGGCGCGTCTTCCAGGGCGAGCAGATCATCGTCAAGCTTGTCGAGATTCTCGTAACTCTCGACGAGGAATTCCTTGATGATGTCTTCGAAACCGTCCACAAAAAAATCTCCGGGTTTGACCCATCAAGGGGCAACATCGGAGAACTTTGCGTCCCGCGTTTTTTTTACGTCATCGCCCCCGATTCAATGGTTGTCATCGAGGGGCGGGCGAAACACTTGCCGACTGATTGGCAATTCTTTCCGAGCGAATGAGAAGCGGTGTCGACGGTATCGGCTTTCGCGTTTGGGATCATGGCGACGATCAGGACGCCGGGTCTGATTGCAGCGGATTGACCAATGCGAGCACGGCGTCTCCCGGTTTGGGCTCGGCGGCTTCATCGGCGGTGACCAGCGTCAGCGACATTCTCTCGTTGTTCTGCGGCGTCTTGTCGGTGATGATTGCCAGGACGTGTTGCTCAGCATACAGGTTCTGAAAGTCCTGGAAGGTGAATTCGTCGCTGATTGCCGTGGTCTTGAATTCGAATCCTTGCGCGACCAGTTGGCTGATTTTGGAGTGGGTGAGGGTGGCGTCGAAGAGTTCGCGTCCCATCAGGTGCCGCGTCATGCCGCGTCGGTTGTCTGATTTGAATGTCAGCTGGTACGTCTTGGCCCGTCCGAAAATCGATCGGCACTCGCGGACGGCCAGGCTGTTGACTTCGTCGTTGGGCGTCATGGCCATCATGTGTCCGATCCCGGAAAGCGAAAGCTCGTCACGGGCGTGTTCGTTCATGATGTTGGCACAGATCGCTTCCAGCCCCTCCAGCTTGGCCTTGGTGACTTTGCGATAGTTGGTATCGATCATGACGACGGGACAACCCGCTTTTTTCAATTCCAATGCAAACCGAATCACCCAGTCATCGGCGCCCGCAATCAGCACGCCGTTCCGGTTGGGGTCGGACAGCCCGAGCGCCTGGGCGATGGGTGACGCCAACAGGCCATAGAAGGCCACGGTGCTGATGATGACCAGGAACGTGATGGTCGCCAGTTGATCGGCGCCGGACAAACTGATTTCGGCCGTTTGCTCGATCCGCAGTGCAAAGATGCTGCTGACCGCGGCGGCAACGATCCCCCGCGGGGCGAGCATCGCGATAAACGTCTGCTCGCGAAAATTGAGACCACTGCCGAGCAAGGACACAAAGACACTCAGCGGACGGACCAGAACGATCAGCAGGGCGACGAAAAGCAAGCCCGCCCAGCCGACCTGTCCGACCGCGCTGATGTCGACCCGCGAACCGAGCACGATGAACAAACAACCGATCAGCAACGTCCGCAGGTTCTCTTGGAATTCGATGATGTGTTCGATGTCAAACTCATGCTGATTGGTCAACCAGATTCCCAGCACGGTGACGGTGATCAGTCCGGACTCATGAGCGAAGTGGTCGCTGACGGCGAACAGCAACAGGGCGGTCGTCAGCGACACGACGCCGTGAAGGTGATCGGGAATCAGGTAGCGGCGAATGCCATGGGTGAGCACCCAGCCGCCCAGTGCGCCCAACACGGCTCCGACCAGGACGGTCCATCCCAACAGCATCACGCCGTGCCCCAAGTCGGCTTTGCCCGGGTGAAGCAGTAAGATTTCGAACACCAGAACGGCCAACACGGCTCCGATCGGGTCGATCACGATGCCTTCCCATTTCAGCGTGTTGGCGACACGACGGCTCGGTTTGACTTGGTGCAGCAGTGGTCCGATCACCGTCGGGCCGGTGACGACCAGGATCGCACCGAGAAGGGCGCTCAGCCGCCAGGTGAAGTCGAAACAGAAATGGGCTGCGATCGTGGCGGCGATCGCGGTCACCGCGGCACCGAGCGTGCAAAGGCGAAATGCGGGTGACCCCGCCTCGCGGAGTTCGCTGAGTTTGAGCGACAAACCGCCTTCGAGCATGATCACGGCGACGGCCAGCGAGACCAGCGGAAAGAGGATTCGCGGTCCGGTAATGGTTGGATCACCGTCGACCAAATCGGCCAACAAATCATCCGGGCGGGACAACCCGCCGACGGCGACCCCGATCAACAACAGCAGCAGGATGCCGGGCAGGTTGGTGCGCCAGGCGAGCCACTGGGCGGCGACCGCCAGGGCAGGAATCAACGCGAGGTAGAACAGGAAATCCATCGGCCATCATTCCATCAGCAGTCAGTGGGGTCGTGTGTGGGGCGCCGGATCAATGGCTCGGTTGGATCATTCAGATCGCTTCCCGCATCGTTTCGACGACGGCATCGTCGTGGTGGTCGTGAACCTGGTTGGCGACCGGCAATTCCGGCAATTCTTTCACCGTCGGGCAGCGGCGTCGACGGGTCTTCTTGGGCACCAGATGACGAAGGGTTTCAAGTTTACCGAAACAGAGCAGACGATCGCCGGCTTGCAGTTCACGATCGCCGCGGGGGTTGGGGATCACCGCGGCATCGCGATACAGCGTCAGCACGTTGACATGATTGTCCATCAACCCGCTGCTGGCGATCGTCGAACCGATCATGTCAGCCCCCTCGGGGATACTGATTTCGGTCACGCCGTACCCGCGGCTGACCGTCAACCGTTGCCGCAGATCGATTTCGGGGAAATCGACGTGCGACGCGATGTGGTCGACGATCGCGCCGGCGATGTCCAATTGGGTGCAGCGTTCGATGCCCTCGAGTCCCGGCGAAGAATTGATTTCCATGATCTGGGGACCGTCGCGGCCTTCCAACATGTCGACTCCGGCGACGCGCAGCCCCATGATTTGGGTGGCCCGCAACGCCGTGTTGCGATACTCCTCGTCCAATTCAATCGCTTCGGTCATGCCGCCGCGATGAACGTTGCTGCGAAATTCGTGTCCCTGGGCGACCCGCCGCATCGCCGCAATCACTTGATCGCCGACGACAAACGCCCGAATGTCGCGGCCCTTGCTTTCGGCGACAAACTTTTGAATCAGCACGTTTTGGTTTTGGCTCTGCAATAGCTCGACGATGGTTTCGGCCGATTGAATCGTCTCGGCCAGCAACACGCCGATCCCTTGCGTTCCCTCGAGCAACTTGATGATCACCGGCGCGCCCCCGACCCGCTCGATGGCCGGGAATACGTCGCGTTTGTCGCGCACAAAGGTGGTGCGGGGAATTCCAATTTGGTGCCGGCTGAGGATCTGCAGACTGCGGAGCTTGTCGCGCGAATTGGCGATGCCGGAGGAACTGTTGGCCGAAAACACGTTCATCTGTTCGAACTGTCGAACGACCGCGGTCCCGTAGTAGGTGATCGACGCTCCGATTCGGGGCAGGATTGCATCATAATCGCTGAGGTGTTTGCGGCGAAAATACAGATCTGGTGCGCCGCGTTCCAAGTCGATCGCGAATTTCAATGTATCGAGCACCTTGACCTGGTGGCCACGTTGATCCGCCGCCTCGCGTAACCGACGCGTGCTGTAAGCTCGCGGACTGCAGGAAAGGATTCCGAGTTTCATGAAACCAGTGCGGGTGGAGTGAGTGTTTGAGGGGCCGACGACAGGTCTAGCCGGGCGGCATGAAAATCGGAGAGCTTGCCGAGTGACGGGACGCTGTATTGAAAGAGGCTGTGTTAAAAGAGGCTGAGTGAAAGTACCAGGCGGTCAATCAGGGTTGGCGTTTTCGCTTTTTCGGGATGCCTCCGCGGTAGGACTTTCCCGGGTCGATCAAAAAGCGTCGACGAAAGGCTTCGCGGCCGAGCAGCATGCGAAACCCCATCTGGTTACGATCGGCCAACGTCAACTCGATGTCGAATTGTTGGCCCATCAACCGCACCGTCGTTTTCACCACCGGGCGGACTTCGGATTGGCCGCTCGAACTGCGGATCGCACGCATGTCGATCACCGGGGCGGTCGATTCGATCTCCCAGGTTTCGTTTCGCTGCACCGGGTTCACTTTGAATCGCGCCCATTGCTCGTCGTCTTTTTCAAACACTTCGATGTCGAACGCGTGCAGCGACGAGGAGCGTGCCCCGGTATCGATTTTGGCTTTGATAAACTTGATGCCCAAATCGGGCAGAGCAATCCATTCACGCCAACCAATGATCGGCAGGCTGGTTTTGTCGGTCATCAACGTTGCATCGAGAGGAATGGGTGTGGGCATCGGCGCTGTGCTGGGGTTGGCGCAGCGTTTGACACTGTGCAGGTGGTCGCAGGGGAACGGAGCATTGACACATTCGCACATTTCATCGGGATCGTCCGTTCAGTGCAAGAGAAGCTGGGGGGATTCCCGCTGTGTCGGCGCCCGCATTGATTCACCCGGCCGGCCGCGTCGGAGCCTGTTTTGGGGATTTCCGCAGTTGATCTCAAGAATGGAATGAATGTTGCGTGGCGATTGCCGATAAGCCATTATCGGATTCTACTCTCAATCGGAAGCGAGATCACAAATGAGCACGATCATCCCACAAGCGGCGTCTAACGGCCAGCCATCTCCCCAGATCGTCATCTCGACGGTTCACGGGTTGCTGTTTACGGTCCCCGTTGAGCTGTTAAATAGTCTAAATAATGGGCGAGTTTCGAACGAATTGCCGAGTTCCGCAGCAGCGTCGAGCGGCCGCAGCGTGCGTGAAACTCGATAGTCGTTTGACGGCACCGAGAATCGGCAAGCTCGTCAGAATCAGAGGCATCGCGGAAAGCCATCACCGTTGGGGATGGCTGCCCGGTGGCGGATTCTTCGGCTGGAGTCGACCGACGGTTGATCGAAGCCCGGGGCCGTCAGCAATCTGCCAACGTGATTGAAAAACGGCGCGGTTGAGTCATCAACGCAGTTGCATGCCGAAATCGAGTTCGCCATCGAGTCGGCCCGGTGTGGGCCGCGGACCGTCTGCAGGGCGTTGCGGGGGCGGTGCAGGATTTTGCGGCGTCAGCTCTGGTGTGTACGTGTCGGGTGCGTTGGAGTCTGTCGCGTTGGAGCCATTGGAGTCAGCATCGGGCGGATCCACAGGAACGATCGTTTCAAACATCGACGTGATGAAATTGGGCAAGTCGATCGGGGCGACACGGGGGTCACAACAGGCCACTTGTCGCTTGCAACAGCGATCGCAGGTCCTACTGCCCAGGAGTGGTCCGGTGAGTTCCTCGCACAGGGATTGCCGGGACACGAAGATCCGATCGCCGGGCTTCAAATGGTAGTTCGTGGTCGAATCGCCCAGCTGTGTGATCGAACGATAACAGACCGGGAGCGTGACCCGGCAGGCGGATGGTTCGGTCGGCCGCGCCAGCAGCAAATCGCAGGCGGACGCGCGTGCGGTCAATCCACCGGCTTCCATGATGGCATCCAAAACGGTTTCGTGGCCGGTCAATGAGTACGCCCCTGGAGAATTGACCTCCCCGATCACGTAGTAGCGGTGGATGGGCGCGATCAATCGAACGTTGACGGCTGTGGATTCCCCGCTGAGGTCAAATATGGCACGTTGGATCAAGGCTTCGGCTTGCTCGAGCGTCTTGCTTGCCACCACGACGCGGCCGTATGCCCCCAAGTCGACGCTGCCGTCGGCGAGGATCCGTTGGTCGGCAGGCAGTCGGACTGTCGAATCCCCGTCCGTCGTCTCGATCAATAATTCATCGCCGGGCTGCAGATAGTGGGCGACCTGGACTTCCTTGGAGAGCTCACGCGGGACATCCAGATTGCTGGGGGTCTGGGCCAAAACGGCCTGGGTATCATCGGTCATGACGTGCGCGACCGGATAGGGCGCGAACCCCAACGCGCTGCAGCCGGCCAGCAGCGGGAGCAGAATCAGATGAATCCCAACAAGCGATTTGTGGTGTGGCGTAGTCATACCGTCATGATCGGCATGATCGGCCCCACTTTGATTGAAGATGTGTGCCGACCGATTCGCTTTACCCAATCGTTACGGTTTCCACGGCTTCGTTTGCCACCGTTGCTCAACGGTAGCGAAGCACGAGTGCTCTGACTGCACCTTGGTTTTCGGGTCGGCGGTCGTGGACGAGGCGACGAGTCCTTGCCGATATGCCGATTACGGAGGACTCGTCGCCTCGTCCACTACCCGAAAATTGAGCTGGACGGACCACTAGTCAGTCAAGAGTGCGTCGGCGGCAATGATGCTGAAGGCTTGCTGGCGGGCAAACCTTTGGACGTTTGCGCGGAGTGTTTCCCCCGACATCAGCCGAATGATGGGATCTCGGGTCGGGCCGGAGATTTCGAGGACAAACGTTCGATCGCTCAAGAGTCGATTCACCGATCGGAGTGGCAGAAAGTCGGTAAAGGTGGGGGTGTTGATTCGCGACAACAGTAGGTTTTGTGCTTGAAAGTTGCCGGTCGAAATGATCGTGTTGACGTGAAGTCGACGATCGAGCAAGCCGGCACTTCCCTGGGCGGCCACATGGACGCGATCGGATGTCATCAGAACGGATTCCAGCAGGATGATCCCTTTTCGGATGCGGCCCACGGCCTCGCCTTGCTCGAACCGAGTCCCGATCAACGACGTGGCTCCCAGCAGGGACCCCGCCGACGCCAATCCAGGCACGGCGGTGGCATCGGTCCCACCGAGTTGCAAACGAAACTGACCATTCAAATCCCGAGCGTCTCGAATGTAGTTGCCGTCCAAGTGCAACGTGCCGGTGACGTCACCCCGGCCGATCGTTCGTGTTCCGACGTAGGTACGCAGCAACGATTCAAAGTCGACATGGTTGATCCGCCAGTCGCTGTCCAGGTGGGTGCCCTTCTGCCCCGCTCCGGCCGAACGGAGCGACAAACCTCCGGTGAGCCGTCCCCTGGCCAAGGTGGATTGCACGAGCGGAAATTTTGCTTGCCAGTTTCCCAGGCCCGTGTCAAACGTCACCACCATCGGGCTATGCGCGTCGCCGACCGGAATACCGAATGTCAATCCTTTTTCGACCTGCACCGAACCGGACAGACGCACCGAGTCAATGAAATTGTCGCCGTTGCCCGTCACCGTTGCGCGTCCGGACACGATTCCACCGACCCATTGGTCGCCCTGGGGGTGAATGGGCAACAAAATTCTGTTGCCCCTTGCCCGAGTCAGTCTCGCAGTGATCAACTTCACGCCCGGACCGATCGCCCATTCGCCTTTCGCATCCAACTGGCCACCTCCGTAGGTGCCGCGGGCCGACCGAATGACGATGGAATCGTTGGTGACTGTGAGATTAAGTCGCAGCGAGCGGGCGATCAGGACGCCGTCGGCGGTCACGCCATCCAAGTGGATCAGGAGATTCGCCGCGGGGTCACCGACAAGAGACGTCGGCGTCACCGTCGCATCGACACGTCCGTCAAATCGAGGACGCTGCAACGTGGTCAGTAACAGAAGGTTTCGCAGCGAGAGTTTTTCGACTTTGAAATCAGTGAACCGCAATTTTGACGGGATTTGGTTCCAACGGGTTGTGGCGTCCAAGGGTGCATCACTGCGAACATTAATCGTTCCGCCCAACAGCGTCCCTTCGACGTTTAAATCGAGCGTATCGCGTTGGACCGACAGACGCACGTCCGCGGAGCCGAGTGTTTCTTCGCCAAGCTTCAATGCGGCGATGTTGATCGCCATCGTTCCCTGGTGTTCACTCGGTTGCAGAACCTTTGCGGCCGGGACACTCCACTGCACTTGTCCTGAGGTCTCCAGGGAGAGTTTGGGACGCCGTGCCAGTGCCTTGATCGGAATCGCGATTTCGGGATTGATGTTTTCCCAGCGTAGGTCCAAGGAGTGATCGAGTTGATCGTTTCGGGCAATTTGTCCCTCCCCGGAGATCGTGCCTCCGAACAGACTTCCGTTGAGCCGACTGAAGCGGGCAAACTCGGGCGTGGTTTCGAAGTCCGCATCAAGCGACCGGATGATCAAATTGGGGCGAAGGCTTGGATCATCGGTTGCAGAGTCGGGCAGGGTTCGGGGAGCGAGGTTGATGTGATTGCGTGTGAGACGGATGTCATGTTCCAAGATGCCGAGTTGCACGCCGCCGAGTGATACCGAGGGCGACGCGAGGGCCAATTCAACATCCAGCTCATCGATCGTTGTGGCCGGGCCGATCGTGCCGACCAGACGGCCTCGGGCATCGAGTTTGCCCTGCACGATCGATTCCGCATCCGAGATGAACAGTCCAAACAAGTCTTCCATGGGAAGGTCGTTGGCGGTCAGATTCGATTCGAAATGCGTGGAACGCTCGAACCGCAGCTTGGCGTCGGCATCGAGGAACAGTTCGGGGCGATCGCTCGATTCGATCCGCAGGCTGGGCAGATCCAGCTGTCCGTTCTGCCAACTGAATTGCTTGGCTGACAAGCTAAATCGGATCGAGGAATCACGTCGCAGGTTCTCAGCAGACAGGTCGCCACTGACGCTCAACGTTTCCGGTTGATTGAGCTGGTCGACTTGTCCCCGCACCGAAACGTTTGCGGTGACCGAGCCTTGGGGGACCCCGTCGGTCTCGGCGAACCCCAACCGCGAGATCAACGTCGCGATCGGGCCGATGCGGAGGTTGGTGGTTTTGACATCGGCGCTAAAGCTGCCCCGCGGCAACAGTTCAGCCGAAGCGGAGCCGGCAATCGAACCGGCGGTGGGCAGCGCATTTCCGCTGGCATCGAGTTGCTCGACGGCACGTAGCGTGTCCAGATCCAAACGGCCGTCGGCATACGTCACCTCGGCGCGAAACACTTCGAAACGGATCTGGTCGGCGACCAGATCGCGGATCGAAAGCGATCCTTCCAAACGATAGGCCTTGCCGGTGCGGAGTGCATTGAGCGGAACGCCGACTTCGAACTCCACCGTCGCCAGACCGTCGACTTTGATCGGCAGCCCCAGGCCGATCGTGCGCAGCTTGTTGGCCAAGTCACCGACGGCGATGTCCTTGAGCGACCAGTTGGTGGTCCAATAACGATAGGGGCTTTCAACCGGTTGGGCCGCAGCGGGTTGGACGGCCGCCGGTTTGGCAGGCGCGGGCTGAACGGGAGCAGGTTGAATGGGAGCCGGCTGGGCTGGTGCCGGAGCGGTTTGCTGGGGCTGCAGCGTCTGCTGGGCCTGAAGAGGCGACGCGGTGGTCGCACCGATCAGCAACGCGCCGACCAGAAGCGCAGCGAACAGAAGTGGAGGCATGAGGGTTGCGTTGCGGATCATCATTTCGGGATACTCAATCGCCATCCTGTTGGCTAGGCCAATCCAATCGGACACTTGTGCGTGGACGCACACCCGAGACGCATTGTCGCAGCGCCACCGCTACTATTGCAGGGTGACAACCGTTCGACATCGCAACCTCGGGGCATTTCGAAATTGCGAAAGCCCAACGGGAAAGCCCAGCGAATCGACGGGGCGGCCCCCATCGACTCGGCGCCGACCGTTGCTGACGGCACGGAGATTGCTCGCATGAAATCATGGGAAAACGGTTCGTCGGCGCTGGCATTCGAACCCTGTGTAAAACTTGAGCCAAAGGGATTTGACGATGACACGATTGACCATTGTACTCCTGTTCGCATTGATACCGTCGTTCAGTTGGGGGGCCGGACCCCAGGATCCAGCGAAGACGCCGGGGGACGGAGCGGCAGTTGAGCAGGGCGATGCCGAGACAGAGACCGAGTCGACGACGATGAGTGTCTGGATGGAGAAGAAGCTGAAGCATTCCCAGGCGATCCTGCGAGGGTTGGCGATGGGAGACTTTGAGGATGTGAAATACAACGCCGGTCGCTTGAAATTGCTCAATCGTGTCGAGGGATTTGTCCGTCGTCGGCATCCCAGTTACCGCGTGCATGTCAATACGTTCAGCCGGGTCAGTGCGGAAATTGAGCGTCAGGCCGAAAGGAAAAACATCGAAGGGGCGACGCTGGCGTTCAACCAATTGACCGTCAGCTGTGTCGAATGCCACCAGTCGCTGCGAAACGGTGACTCGGAGGACACCGAAACGCCCAACATCGGCGATTTGGACGAGTAGAATTTGGAAAACGGCGATTTGGACGCGGATCGATTGAAAGGGGCGTTGCCGAGTGTGACGCATTCGCACACTCGATCTGGCGACGTAAATTCACCCGCACTTGGACGCCACATCGCGGAGTTCGGCACCGATTTTGCAGCCCTCCTGACGTGCTTTCTCGGGTTTCATTCCGAGCGTGCGAGCACCCAACAACGTGGGAGATTCCAATGGGCACCAAGAGGACGTCAGAACTCTGCCAGCTCTTCGAGGACTGGAAGGCGGAAGACCGCAAGCTGGCCGAGTGTGTGGATGAAATCCGCGATTGGATGTCGGAAGTCAATCAACTGGGGGTTCCCCATTTCGGTGAGACCGCGTCGCGGTTGCAGCCCTTGCGTGAGTGTTTGTTGCAGCATTTTGACCGCGAAGACGAAATGTTGGCGAAGTTGGAAGAGCTGTATCCGGCCGCATCCCCCGAAGTCAGCGCGTTCAAACGACAGACGGCTGCGGATCATCGGCTGTTACTGGGCCGGTTGGACGAATTGCATGTCCGACTCAAGCAATTGGACCCTCCGTTCAAGACATGGACCGACGCGATGGATGAAGTCGATGTCTTTTTCGAAACGATGGACCAGCACGAACGCAGCGAAGCCGATCGTGTCAGCATGTTGATCCCCGGGGGAGCGTGACGCAGGGGATGGTATGATCGGCAGACGCAACGGTCTCGTTTTCGAAGACCGATTCGAGTCTTGGCAAGATGAGGACGGATTGCCCATCGGTCCGAAGCTTGCCGCGTGATTTTCTGCCACGTGTCATTATTAAACGTCAATTCGAGTGTTGGGAGAGCCAGACGATGATTTCAAAATCCACACACGAGTTGCGCGTGGCCGACGTGATGTCGGGCAGCGTGAAGTCGGTGGCGTCAGAGACCCCGATCGGCAAAGTGCTGGAGATCATGGAAGACAATCATGTTCACGCCTTGCCGATCGTCGACCAGGACCAGTGTGTGGGAATTGTCACGGCGACCGACTTGGTGCGGCTGATTCGCGAGACCAACGCGGCGCTGCGGAGTGGCTATCCGCACTATGAAGATTGTTTGTGGGCGGTGGATCTGGCGCATCGGAAGCTGGATCAGCAACCGATTCGGGAGATCATGAGCGTGTCAGTGGAGAAGGTTGCGCCGGACACGCCGCTGTGCGACGCGGCCAAGCGATTATCGAGCTGTTCGCGTCATCATCTGGTCGTGGAAGAGGACGGTAAACTGGTCGGGTTCCTTTCGTCCTGGGATGTCGCCGCGGCGTTCTGTTAACCAGCGTGGGGTGAGCATCCTGCTTGCCGTGAAGCGTCGTTTCTCTGGGTTTAGGCCTTATATCGCTGAGTCAAGACAAACGAAGAGGCCCAGACGCTGGCGCGAACCGGCTGATATCAAACGGCCGATCACCGTTCGACTCCCTAATGGTCTATCGCAGCTCAATTTTCGGGTAGTGGACGAGGCGACGAGTCCTCTGCCAATATGCCGACTACGGAGGACTCGTCGCCTCGTTTACGACCGCCTACCCGAAAACCAAGGTGCGGCGGAGGGCGGATCGGGATCAGTGATTTCGCAGATCGAATCCGGCGAGTTTGATTTTGTTTTCGCGCATGTAGCTGTGGCAATCGACGCAGCGGACCGTCAGGGAGACATAGGCCAGTGCGGCGCGATGGATGTCTTTGGCGTCGGCTGCTTTTTCGATCGCCGTGCAGGCTCGGCGAAAGTCGTCACTCTGCTTGCGGTATTCTTCGGTTTGAACCACGTTCCATCCGGCCTCCATGCTCAACAGACGAAGGGAGCGGGCGTTGCTGGCGATTTTGTCGAATTGTTCCAGCGTCAGCCCTTCCAGGATGTTTTTGGCGCGATCGAGTTTACGCCGCATCAGCGGGGCGACGTTGTCCGGGCCCAAGCGGTCGCCTCCGGCGGGATCTTGGGCGACGGCGGTAGGGGAGTGAAACGACGGCATCGCAACGGCGGCGATGAGAGCGAACATGAGGAAGGTGGCGCGGCGCATCGGTGTATCCATCAGTCGGGAGTGAATCGAGGTCGGTCAATTTCAGTCTTCATCGCGAACGGGCAGGGTCGATTCGATCTCGTCCAGCACCCGTTGTTCGGCGGGGCAGATCTTCTCGACGCCCAGGACGCCACCGGAGGCCATGGCGACTTCCTTGGCTTGCTCGAGCAACCGGGCGCGAAGTTTGTTCGCGGTTTCGGCCGGCAAGTCTTGATGCACCGCTGCGGCGTATTCCTTCCACAGATGCCACATTTCGCGCGGTGGCCGTCGTTGCAGCCACTGTTCGAGCAGTCGGAAGGCGAGCGGATTGGAGCTGACGCCGCGTCGCAACGCGGCGCTCATCACGCCTTTGCGTTCTTCCGGCGTGACCGATCCGCTCGCCCAGGCGACGAACACGATCGGTGTCAGCGTCATCGCGGCGATGTTGGAGGCGTCGAAGCCGGCTTCGATCAGGTGGTTGGCCACTTGTTCGTCACGCACCCCGGTGGCCTTGGTTAGTTCCGCCAAACGTTCGGCGCGTTCGCTCTTTTCACGCAGTTTCTTTAGAAGTTCTTGGTCGACGCGCTGAAAGTATTGGTCTTCCAGAGCCTGTCCACGTCGGTGAAGATTGTCCCGTTCGATCATTTTCCTTTCCCTTCGGTTGCGGGGCTTACAAGTTCGGCCTCGATCTCGAATCAGCTGTAATGCAAACGCGGTGCCGATCGCGGTGTGATCGGGCGCCGATTTGGGAAGGACGTGGTGGGAAAGACCCGAATTGCATGGCCGGCGTGGCGACCGGGGCAATCGACCGTCCGGGGGCGGAGGGAATGGCGGGCTTCGCCTGTGCGATCGGGCGCGCTCGATCACCCAGCTGTGCGACTGGGCACGAAAAACGGATTTTTGGATGCGGCAAACCGTCACGCCTGGTGTGCGTTTCGCGGCGTTTCGCCGCTGTAGGGTCCAGATTTGGATTTAACACTCCGCCTTCGGCACCAAATTTGTTAAACAGCGGGCTTGTCGCGGTCATAGCCGTTTTGATCGCCCGGAACTTACAGACCAAGAATGAACGCCGCTGATGGACACGCATGTCGCGAATCAATCGGAGCAACCCGATGCAACAGATGGGACCACGACACAACGCACGACAGTACTGGAGTCATTTAGCTATGACGACGGAATTGTGCGGCTGTTTGCGACGGCCACCATCGTTTGGGCGCTGGTCGCCACGTTGGTCGGCTTGGTCGTCGCCTTATTGTTGGTGATGCCGACGTTGACCGGCGGGCTTCCCTGGTTTTCCTTTGGGCGATTGCGGCCATTGCACACCAACGCGGCGATCTTCGCATTTGCCGGGAACGCGATCTTCGCGGCCGTCTATTACAGCACCCAGCGGTTGTGCAAGGCTCGGATGTGGAGCGACACGCTGAGCCGACTGCACTTTTGGGGTTGGCAATTGATCATCGTGGCGGCCGCGGTGACGCTGCCGTTGGGGATCACGCAGTCCAAGGAATACGCCGAATTGGAGTGGCCGATCGACATCCTGATCGCCGTGGTTTGGCTGTTGATCTTTGGCGGCAACTTCATGATGACGCTGATCAACCGCCGCGAGCGTCACATGTATGTCGCGTTGTGGTTTTACATTGCGACGATCGTCACCGTCGCGGTGTTGCACGTGTTCAACAACTTGGTGGTGCCGGCCGGGCTGTTCAAGGGCTACAGCGTTTACGCCGGTGTTCAGGACGCGTTCATGCAGTGGTGGTATGGCCACAATGCGGTGGCGTTCTTTCTGACGACGCCGTTTTTGGGACTGATGTATTACTTTCTGCCCAAGGCGGCCGATCGACCGGTTTTCAGTTACCGCTTGAGCATCATTCACTTCTGGTCGCTGGTGTTCATCTACATCTGGGCCGGTCCCCACCACCTGCACTACACGGCATTGCCGGAGTGGGCCAGCACGCTGGGGATGTTGTTCAGTTTGATGCTGTGGATGCCCAGTTGGGGCGGGATGATCAACGGTTTGTTGACGCTTCGCGGGGCCTGGCACAAGGTCGCCGCCGATCCGGTGTTGAAATTCTTTGTCGTCGGCGTGACCTTTTACGGCATGTCGACCTTCGAAGGCCCGATGTTGTCGATCAAGTCGGTCAACTCGCTCAGCCACTACACCGATTGGACGATCGCACACGTTCACTCCGGAGCACTCGGCTGGAACGGCTTCATGGCCTTCGGCATGCTGTACTGGCTGTTGCCGCGGATTTTCCAGACCAAGATCTGGAGTGACAAGCTGGTCAGTCTGCACTTCTGGACCGGCACGCTGGGGATTCTGCTGTACATCGTTCCGATTTATGCCGCCGGGCTGATGCAAGGCCTGATGTGGCGTGCGATGGATGAAACCGGCAACCTGCAGTACCCCGACTTCATCGAAACGGTTCAGTCGATCGTTCCACTGTGGTGGGTGCGGGTGCTCGGCGGAGCGTTGTATGTCGCTGGCGTGGTGATGCTGTGCATCAACGCGTTGTTCACCTGGTTCGGTCGGCCGGACAGCTATGACGTGCCGGTCTACTCGGCACCTCGGTTGACGGACGACTATCAAGACGACCCGAAGCCGAAGGGCGACATGGATGACGTTCCGATGTTGGACTCGGCGAAGGCGTTGAGTGTTTGGGCCAAGATGGGTTGGCACCGCCGTTGGGAGCGGTTGCCGGTCAAGTTCACGATTCTGACGACGTTGGCCGTGGTGATTGCGACCTTGTTCGAATTGGTCCCGACGTTCTTGATTCGATCGAACGTTCCGACGATCGCGACGGTCAAACCGTACACGCCGCTGGAACTGGCCGGGCGTCACATCTTTGTGTCCGAGGGCTGTTACAACTGTCACTCTCAGATGATTCGTCCGATCGTTGCCGAAACCAAACGTTATGGCGAATACAGCAAGCCCGGCGAATTCATCTATGACCGTCCGTTCCAGTGGGGCAGCCGACGAATCGGTCCCGATCTGGCGCGTGAGGGCGGTCGTCAAAGTAGTTTCTGGCACTGGCGGCACTTCGAGAATCCGGAATACGTCTCGCCCGGTTCGGTGATGCCCAGCTACGAGCATCTGTTGACCGACGAAATGAATTACGACGCCATCGCACCGCACGTCAAAGCGGCGTGGCAATTGGGCGCCCCGTATTCGGACGAAGAACTCAGCAACACGGCCGAGATCGCTTACAAGCAGGCCGAGAAGGTCGCCGCGGACATCGTCGCCCAGGGCGGACCGCCGATGACGATGGACAAACAGGCGGTTGCGTTGATCGCTTATCTGCAACGGGTCGGGGTCGATTTGTTCGCGACCCCAGAACCCACCGCGGAGGAAGCTGCCGCTGACGCGGCGGCCGCGGCAGCAGTTGAATCGACGGAAACTGCCGAAGCGGCGACCGAGCCGGCTGCCGAAGCGGCTGCGGCGGAAGCCGAGTCCGACCCAGCCCCCGAGACCGAGTGAACGACCTTTCGTGTGATTGAACCATGATCAAAGACTTAGTTTCCTTCATCGACTATTCCGCCTGTGCCGAGGTTGCGTTGGCACTTTTTGTAGGCACCTTTTTCCTGATCTTTTTCGGTGCGTTTCGGCTCAGCAAGAACGCCACGGAAAAGTTTGCCGCCATTCCATTAAGCGATCGAATCGAGGACCCGCGCAGTGAGTGAAGCACCAAAGACTGACCACGCCTACGACGGCATCGAAGAGTATGACAATCCGTTGCCGGGTTGGTGGAAGTGGTTGTTTATCGCGTCGATCGTTTTCAGCCCGTTCTATTGGGTGTATTACCACAACGGCGCCAAAGGCCGATCGATCGAAGATCAATACGGAGTCGCATTGGCGGAGAACACGCGGTTGCAATTTGCCGAGATCGGTGACTTGAAGTTGGATGGTCCGACGATCGCGAAATTCATGGCCAAAGACAGCTGGGTCAAGGTCGGCGAGTCGGTGTTTCGTGCCAACTGCGTGTCCTGTCACGGCCGCGAGGGTGAAGGCAAAGTCGGCCCGAACTTGACGGACGAGGCGTACAAGAACGTCGCGGTGTTGGCGGACATCGGCAAAGTCATCAACAACGGTGCAGGCAACGGTGCGATGCCGAAGTGGTCCAATCGATTGCACATCAATGAAATCGTGTTGGTGTCGGCGTACGTCGCCACACTGCGGGGGCAAAACGTGGAAGGCGGTCGGCCGGCCGAAGGACGCGAGATCCCGCCATGGCCGGAACCCGCGGTCGACGAAGAACCGGCCGGCGACGAAGAACCGGCCGCTGACGAAGAGGCGAAGTCTTAGGAGGATTTCGAACAGAACAGAAATGACCAAGACCGGACCGGACAACGACGCACTCCTGGAGTCTCCCCAACACGTGCTCAGCACGATGGAGCGAGATGGAAGTCGGCGCTGGCTCCGTCCGCGATTGTCGACCGGGTCGTGGTGGCAGCGTCGCCGCGTGGTTGCGTATTTGTTGATGGTGGTGTTCGTCGTGGTCCCGCACCTGCGAATCGGCGGCAATCCCGTCATCTTGCTGGACATCGCCGCTCGCGAGTTCACGATCCTGGGGCGGACGTTTTTGCCGACCGACACGCTGTTGTTGGCGTTGTTGATGCTGACGGTGTTCGTCTCCATCGTCTTGGTCACGGCGGTCGCCGGCCGCGCCTGGTGTGGCTGGGCCTGTCCCCAGACGGTTTACATGGAGTTCCTGTTCCGCCCGATTGATCGGTTGTTTGAAGGGACCGTCGGCAAGGGCGGCAAGGCGAAACGGTCTGTCGGCGCTGCGTTGCAGATCGCCCGATTCGGCGTGTACGTGTTGTTGTGCGGTTTTCTCGCCCACACGTTCTTGGCCTACTTCGTCCGCACCGATCAGCTCACCGAGTGGGTGACGAGTTCACCGATCCAACACCCGATCGCGTTTGCGGTCATGGCGGCGACGCTGGGCCTGATGCTGTTTGATTTTATGTTCTTCCGCGAACAACTCTGTCTGATCGCATGCCCCTATGGCCGATTCCAGTCGGTCATGTTGGACGAGCAATCGTTGATCGTCGCCTACGATCCCGTCCGCGGCGAGCCCCGCAAACGGGGCAAGCACCTGCCCGGCGACGGCGCGGGGGATTGTGTGGATTGCAATCAGTGCGTCGTGGTCTGTCCGACGGGCATTGATATCCGCGACGGGTTGCAAATGGAGTGCGTCAATTGCACCCAGTGCATCGATGCTTGTGACGACGTGATGGAAAAGGTCGGGTCACCGAAAGGGCTGATCCGCTACGGTTCTCAAGATTCGATCGCGGGCAAGGCGAAGAAGATGTTTCGCGCCCGAACGATCGTCTATCCGGTGATTCTGTTGCTGTTGATGAGTGGGCTGGTGTTCGCGATTTCCACCAAGTCGGGATTCGACGTGCGGATCATTCGTCCCGGCGGCGCCCCGTTTACGGTTTACGCCGACGGCACCGCGTCCAACGAGTTTCGGATTCGCTTGGTCAATCGCACGTCCGAGCCCCAGGATTACTCGTTGATCGCCGACGCGGAACAAAACGTGACGATCGAAGTGTTGGACGAAGCAAAGATGAGCCTGGAGCCTGGCGAATCGGTGTTGGTTCCGGTTCACGTTACCTTTAAGGGTTCGATGACGCGTGGCAGCGGCCGCAAGGTGGTGGCGGCGACGATCTCGGATCAGAGCGACAACGTTCGCGAAGTAGAATTTTCACTGTTGGGACCCCGATAATGGCAACGGCGACGGCAATCGAATCGAACGAATCGGCGGAACGCCGCGCCAAGCGGTTTTGGATCGCCTTGGTGGTGTTTCTGTTTGTCATCCAGAGCACGATCATGGGGTTGGTGATGCATCTGGCCATCGGCGATCCTTCGGCTGCCGTGGTGCCCGATTACCACAACCGCGCGTTGAACTGGGACGCGACGCGGCGAACGTTAGAGGCCGCCGATCGACTGGGTTGGCAGGTCAGCTTTGAAGCCTCCGATGTGGCCGACGGCCGCGGCATGCGGGCACTGGAGTTGAAGCTCGTCGATCGTGACGGGCAGCCGCTGGACGGTTTGGTGGTCAGCGGCCAGTTGTACCACCATGCCAGAGCCGGCGACGTCCGCCCAATCTCGCTTCAGTCCGTCGGCGAGGGGAAGTACTTGGCGTTAGCGCCGGCGGCGGAGGCCGGCATTTGGCAATTGGAAATCAAGATTGATGGCGGTTCGGAACCGGCTGCACAATCCTTGACGTTCCACATCAAAGGCGAGTGATGGACACGATTTTCGTTCTTGTGACGGCGGTGGTGACCGCCAGTGTGTTGGGCAGCATGCACTGCGTCGGCATGTGCGGCCCGCTGGCGATCTGGGCCAGCGGTGGCGGTGACCAGGTCAGTCGCGGCACATTGGTGGCATCGACGACGCTGTACCATCTGGGACGTTTGGCGACGTACACGTTGGCCGGATGCGTTGCCGGATTGATCGGCAGTGTGATCGACATTGGCGGTGCCACGTTGGGCATTCAAGTCGCGGCGGCCAGGGTGGTCGGCGCGATAATGATTTCGATGGGGCTGTGGAAGCTGTGGAGTCTGTGGGCGGGCCGATCCAAGAACACTGCGGTGGCTCCGTCGGCGGTGGGCAAGGTGCTCGTCAAGCTGCGCCCGTACATTTTTCGCTTGCCGGTTGCCGGGCGGGGATTTGCGACGGGGTTGTTAACGACGTTGCTGCCGTGCGGCTGGTTGTATCTGTTTGCGTTGATCGCGGCGGGGACGGGCAGCCCGGTGCGTGGCGCGATCGTGATGGCCGCCTTTTGGCTCGGCAGTGTCCCGGCGCTGGTCGCGTTGGTCGCCGGGTTGCGGGTGTTGTCGCTTCGCTTTGCCCGCCTGATCCCCGCATTGGCCGCGCTGATGCTGATCTTTGCGGGTTGCTTCACGGCATCGGGACGCGGATTCAGCGGGTTGGAATCGTTGCAGGAACTCAAATCGTCCGGGACGACGATTGATCAGGTCGATCAAGCGGGCGAGAAAGTGCTGCCGTGCTGCCAGGTGAAGGACTCACAGCCTGGGCAGGATTGAATGGCACGAGCATTAGCGTTGGTGTATAGGCTTTAGCCGCGTCCGGTCGCTGCGACGCAGCGACCGGGAATCGCCTAAAGGCTAGGCACCAACGATTGCTGAATCCCCTTTCGCAGTCCTACCCCAATACCGAGTTTGGACGAAGCACTAGCCATGTCATCGACTGCAGCAACACCGCAGCCCGCATCCGATTCCCAGCCACAGCGCTGTGAGATTCCCTGTGTGCATTGTGGGTTGCCGACTGTTTGCAGCACCGTCGACGATCCGACTCGGGTGTTCTGTTGCGGCGGTTGTCGACAGGCATACGAGCTGATCCATGGCTGGGGATTGGATGACTACTACGCGATTCGGGATCGAACGGGCGGATCGACCGGCGTGTTTTCCAAGGCTGACGCGTCGCGCTATGATGCATTTGACGACGACCAGTATCTGGGCGCGTCGGCTCCACGTCGAGCGGCCGATGGCAGCATGTCGACTGAGTTGTCGGTCAGCGGGTTGCACTGTGCGGCGTGCGCGTGGCTGATAGAGAACGTGGCCGGGCGGACGCGTGGCTGGACATTGGCGCGGGTCAGGCTGAATCGGCATACGGTTCAAATTATGTTTGAGCCGCAACAAATCAAGCTCAGCGAGATCGCACACCTGATCGGCAAGTTGGGGTACACCCTGTCGCCGCTGACGACCGAGCCGGTGGACCGATTTCGTCAGGAGAACCGTCGGCTGTTGATGCAGATCGCCGTGGCCGGATTCTGTGCGGCCAACGCGATGTGGATCGCGATCGCGTTGTATGCCGGAGACGCATCGGGCGTGGCCGGCGAGCACCGTTTGTTTTTGCGGTTGGCGGCGGCGGCGCTGGGGATCGCCACGGTGGCGTTTCCCGGGCGAACGTTTTTCGTCAGCGCGTTGGCGGCGCTGCGGAATTGGACGCCGCACATGGATCTTCCCGTCGCGCTCGGGCTGGCCGTCGGCACGATCGTCGGGCTGGTCAACGCGGTCAGCGGCAGCGGTCATGTGTATTTTGATTCGCTGGCGATGCTGGTGTTCTTGTTGTTGATCGGCCGCTGGATTCAGTTTCGGCAGCAGCATCGTGCGGCCAGCGCCGTCGATCTGTTGCTTCGCATCACGCCGCAACATGCCCGCCTGGTCGATGAAGATTCGTCCGACGGTCCGGACCGGTGGGTGATGGTCAATTCGCTCAAGGCGGGGCAGGTGATCCGGGTCAACGTTTCGGAAAGTCTTCCGGTGGATGGTCGCATCATCGCCGGCGAATCGATGCTGGACCGATCGTTGTTGACCGGCGAAAGTGTTCCGGTCGAAGCCAAGAATGGTGACGGTGTGACCGCGGGCACCGTCAATCTTTCGCGACCGATCACCGTTCGCGTCGAAGCCATCGGGGCGGACAGTCGCATCGGGCGGGTGATGGAGTCGGTGGAAGCGGCGATGGCCCAGCGGACGCCGATCGTTCAATTGGCCGATCGAATCGGCGGCGTGTTTGTGGTCGTCGTGACGCTACTGGCGGCGGTTGCTTTTGTTGCTTGGATTTCTCACGGGATCGATGTCGCGACGGCCAACGCGACGTCGTTGTTGATTGTGGCCTGCCCGTGTGCGCTGGCGCTAGCGACACCGCTGGCGATCGCGGTGTCCCTTGGTCGGGCGGCAAAACGAAAGATCCTGATTCGCGACGGCGATGTGTTGCAACAGCTCAGCAGTCGCGGGAGGGTCTGGTTCGACAAAACGGGGACCTTGACCGAAGGACGTCCCCGCGCGGAACTGGTTTATGGGGCGACCGACGGTTTGCGGATGGCTGCGGCGATCGAACGCGAGTGCTGTCACCCGATTGCCGATGCGATCTTGCGCGAGTCGGATCGGCTGGATCTGATTCCGGCGACTGGCGTGGAGGAGGTTCAGTTGGGCGCCGGCGGTTTATCAGGCTGCTGTCAGGGACAACGGGTCGCTGTCGGCAATGAGTCGTTTTTGCGCCGGCAGGGCGTGCTGCTTTCGAGCGAAGTCACCGAGCACATCGAGCGCTGTTTGCAGAACCAGACCACGCCGGTGATCGTCGCGGTCGATGGCTGTGCGGTTGCGGTGCTGGCGATTGCCGATCCGGTCAAGCAAGACGCCAAGTCCACGATCGACCGAATTCGGCGGGCCGGCTGGGACGTCGGGATTCTGTCGGGTGACCATTGTGAGCTGGTCGACAAAGTGTCGCGCCGAGTCGGGATCGATCCGCAGAACGCGTTTGGGGGACTATCGCCCGAAGACAAATTGAAACGCGTGACGGAGGCGGGCGCGGGCCCGGTGGTGATGATCGGTGATGGCGCCAACGACGCGGCGGCGTTGGCGGCGGCGGACGTCGGAATCGCGGTCCGCGGCGGGGCCGAAGTGAGTCTGCAGGCCGCACCGGTGTTCGTCGCGTCGGGCACGCTGGAAAGTGTGGCGGACTTGATCGATGCGTCCCGTCGCACCAACCATTTGATTCGGACGACGTTCGCGGTTTCATTGGCCTACAATGTGATCGCCGTCGTGTTGGCCATTTTCGGATTCATCAGTCCGCTGGTCGCGGCGGTGTTGATGCCGATCAGTTCGGTATCCGTGTTGTCACTGACGCTCGCCTGGCCGACGTTTGCTGACGATGCATCGTGAGTGTGTGGTAAGAGCGGTGTGTCGGCGTGGCGCGTGCAGACGTGTTGGTGTGCAGACGTGTTGGTGTGCAGGCTTTAGCCGCCCACTGTCGCTGCGTAGCAGCGACCGGGAATCGCCTAAAGGCTAAACACCAATGGTTGCTGAATTCCTTGCTGCTTCTGTCCCTGCTATTCGGGTGTTTCGCTAGATGAGTGTGTTGTACATCGCTTTGCCGATCGCGCTACTGCTAGGTGGCGGCGGACTGCTCGCGTGCCTGTATTGCATCCGGGACGGTCAGTACGACGATTTAGATTCGCCGTCGGTGCGAATCCTGGTGGATGAGCATCGGGTGGATGAAGACGTCCAAGAGCCGAATCCGCCAAGAACGCTCGGCGAAGCCAGCGCAGGGACAATGCCAAAGACCGAGAATTCGTGATTGGGTAGTGTCTTGGAAACGGCGGCTCGACTTCGCTGTCCACGATTGAATTCGTTTTCAAGCTGGGCTTACGCGTGAGCCATGATTCGAAAAGTGCCTGCCGGTTAGCTGCCGGCAGGCACGCGGACTCGGTAGATCGTTGTGGGTAGACACCCGATGTCGTGTGCCATCTAGATCGCCGGTCCGTTTCGTTCTCAGCCCGAACAGCCGAGGGAGCCACCGACAAGTGTGAGCTCGCACTACTATCCAGGGACCAAACGATGACGACAGTTTACAAAAGATTCATTGGGGTTGACGTCGCAAGCCGCAAACTTGATCTCTTCGATTCGGTTGCAAAAGTACATCAAACGATCGATAACACACCGGAAGCAATCAACGCATGGATCAAACTTCTCCGCCGCAAGCGTGCCAAGACAATCGTGGTGATGGAAGCCACCGGAGGCTACGAAAGCAATCTGGTGGACGCTTTGCACGAAGCCGATACGGATTGTTGCGTGTGCAACCCCGCGCAGGTGCGATCGTTCGCCAAAGGGATCGGACTGATCGAAAAGAACGATCCGATCGACGCCAGAATGATCGCCCGGTTTGGTGAGGTCGTCACGCCAAAGTTGCGTGAGAAACCTTCTCCCGAAGAACGCAAGCTCAAGGCGCTGGTGCATCGACGTGATCAAATTCTCTCGCAACAGTCGGCCGAACGGAACCGCCTTGCCCAAGCCCGCGACGAGGAAGTGCGTGAAGTCATCCAGGAAGCGTTGGACTTCTATAAACGGCAAATCGCGGGGATTGAGAAGAAAATTGCCGCGTTGATCGATGCCAGCCAACCCCTGTCAGAGCGAGCAGCGCTACTCGCTTCGTGCCCCGGTGTCGGCACCGCAACGGTCGCGATGTTTCTGGCCGAGCTCCCCGAACTAGGCTCGCTCAACCGCGGCCAAATTGCCAAGCTCGTTGGCGTCGCGCCGATCGTCCGTGATAGCGGCCAAAAGGAAGGCAAACGCAGCACGTTTGCCGGTCGCTCCCTGGTCCGCAAAGTGCTTTACATGGCCGCTTTGGTTGCCACGCGACACAATTCGATCATGAAAGCGTTCTACCAACGCCTGCTGGCCAAAGGCAAGCCGCCGAAGGTGGCGATCGTGGCGGTGATGCGAAAGCTCTTGGTAACGCTGAATGTCATGGTGCGCGAAGGAACGCCTTGGCGTGAATCCACTCTCGCGCCTGCGGGGTAGGCCTCTGGGGCAACACTGGCATCGGTCCGACATGGCAAAGTCCCACATGCATACGTGTCGCATCGGAAGTCACCCCCCCCCTTCATACAACAAGACGTTTGGTAAGCCCCTTTCGCGTCGCCGTCACATTGGCCTGCGCAAGCAGATGAGGCCGATGTGACGGCGATGCGGAATGGGGCGGCCCATTTCGTTGAGTCCCGAACGAGCGTCAGCCCCCCTCAGTACCACCCTGAGCTGAATCTCACCAACCAGAGCCAAAGATGCAAAACCAAGAAAACTTCCGGGCGAGCCATCACTCGCCATTGACAGAAACTAAGACAGCCGATGGCACCATCCATCGCCCGAGTTGGTTTGCGGCTAGTCAAACGGGCTGGCGGCAAATGGATCGTCGGCGTCACTGGATTTTTCTTTTCTATTGCTCGATGGGTCCGCGAACGGCTCAGAACCGACCATTTCAGATCCAACGCCTGTGGCGGCTTGCACTGGGATCTCAACTACAGCTTCGATCTCGCCCTTCGCGTTGACAACGATCAGTGTGGGCGATTCATCGACAGGAAAGGTGTCATTTAGCAAACGCAATTCACAATCCACGATCTCGAACGATAGGCCGCCAAATCGACACGAAGAACCATCGGCGGTGATTTCGTGCTCGAATCGGCGGTTGCCCACGCCGGTTGCGCTGTAGGAATCACTGGTGATCGAATTTGCGAGCGCCGGGTTTGATGAAAGCAACAACGTGCCTGATGACTTACCGGAAAATGGCTTGTTCGCAACGGCTAGGCGAATGTTGCCAAATTCAGAAATGCCGTAATCAAATAGCGAATAGGTGATTCGTCTCGTTTGAACGATTCCGTTTGGATGAACCGTGATTTTTGTTCGAATCGGCGAAAGCAATGACGCCGGAGCCTTGTCCCCGTAGGGACTGGTGAAGTGATTCCTGGCCCACAACGCAAGCACCGCGAAGCAGGCGGTGATGACGAGGAGGGTTCGGATTTTATATCGCAAAGGATTGCCTCCTGACCAGATTCGACGGCCTTTGTGGACAGACGCACTGTTTGTGGGTCGGTGACGACAGCATCGGCTGTGCGTCCAATACCGAATGATGATAACGATTCTGAGGTGCTCCGTTCTTTCAGCCGCACAATGGCTTCGGTCCTGAGGCGTGATCTAGCGTGAATTAGTGCCACCCACCGACTCTTAGAGCGTGATTTAGTGCCATCGGCTGTCTTAGTTTCTGTCAATGGCGAGTGATGGCTCGCCCGGAAGTTTTCTTGGTTTTGCATCTTTGGCTCTGGTTGGTGAGATTCAGCTCAGGGTGGTACTGAGGGGGGCTGACGCTCGTTCGGGACTCAACGAAATGGGCCGCCCCATTCCGCATCGCCGTCACATCGGCCTCATCTGCTTGCGCAGGCCAATGTGACGGCGACGCGAAAGGGGCTCACCAAACGTCTTGTTGTATGAAGGGGGTGAGTGACTTCCGATGCGACACGTATGCATGTGGGACTTTGCCATGTCGGACCGATGCCAGTGTTGCCCCAGAGGCCTACCCCGCAGGCGCGAGAGTGGATTCACGCCAAGGCGTTCCTTCGCGCACCATGACATTCAGCGTTACCAAGAGCTTTCGCATCACCGCCACGATCGCCACCTTCGGCGGCTTGCCTTTGGCCAGCAGGCGTTGGTAGAACGCTTTCATGATCGAATTGTGTCGCGTGGCAACCAAAGCGGCCATGTAAAGCACTTTGCGGACCAGGGAGCGACCGGCAAACGTGCTGCGTTTGCCTTCCTTTTGGCCGCTATCACGGACGATCGGCGCGACGCCAACGAGCTTGGCAATTTGGCCGCGGTTGAGCGAGCCTAGTTCGGGGAGCTCGGCCAGAAACATCGCGACCGTTGCGGTGCCGACACCGGGGCACGAAGCGAGTAGCGCTGCTCGCTCTGACAGGGGTTGGCTGGCATCGATCAGCGCGGCAATTTTCTTCTCAATCCCCACGATTTGCCGTTTATAGAAGTCCAACGCTTCCTGGATGACTTCACGCACTTCCTCGTCGCGGGCTTGGGCAAGGCGGTTCCGTTCGGCCGACTGTTGCGAGAGAATTTGATCACGTCGATGCACCAGCGCCTTGAGCTTGCGTTCTTCGGGAGAAGGTTTCTCACGCAACTTTGGCGTGACGACCTCACCAAACCGGGCGATCATTCTGGCGTCGATCGGATCGTTCTTTTCGATCAGTCCGATCCCTTTGGCGAACGATCGCACCTGCGCGGGGTTGCACACGCAACAATCCGTATCGGCTTCGTGCAAAGCGTCCACCAGATTGCTTTCGTAGCCTCCGGTGGCTTCCATCACCACGATTGTCTTGGCACGCTTGCGGCGGAGAAGTTTGATCCATGCGTTGATTGCTTCCGGTGTGTTATCGATCGTTTGATGTACTTTTGCCACCGAATCGAAGAGATCAAGTTTGCGGCTTGCGACGTCAACCCCAATGAATCTTTTGTAAACTGTCGTCATCGTTTGGTCCCTGGATAGTAGTGCGAGCTCACACTTGTCGGTGGCTCCCTCGGCTGTTCGGGCTGAGAACGAAACGGACCGGCGATCTAGATGGCACACGACATCGGGTGTCTACCCACAACGATCTACCGAGTCCGCGTGCCTGCCGGCAGCTAACCGGCAGGCACTTTTCGAATCATGGCTCACGCGTAAGCCCAGCTTGAAAACGAATTCAATCGTGGACAGCGAAGTCGAGCCGCCGTTTCCAAGACACTACCCACCGACTCTGGGCGATTCATCTCATTGTCTGAATGCAGCAATCGGAAAAGTTGCCCACGGATGGCAGCGCGAACCCACGGATGGCAATCGGCAGGACGATCCGTGGGTTCGCGCTGCCATCGGTGGGTTCATTTCACCTGCCGGTGCTTCCGGTCGGAGCGTGCGTTCTAGCAAGCGAGCGTAGACGTTCGGTGGGTGACACCATTCAGTAACAGGGGGTGCCGAGGAGGGCGGTCAAGTGGCCCCCGTCCACTTCGCCGTTGGGGCCGATTCCCATCAGATTCTGGGCACGGTACCGTGCTAGAATGTCGCGACGGCGACTGTGACGACTCTTGATCGCCCCGAATACTACGTCTAGCGTTGACAGCGTTACGCCGATCCTCTTGGTGGGATTGCTAAACCGGATGTTTTGGAAAAAGTGATGGATAGACTGGGGGAAACTGAAATTGAATCTGAGTCGGTGGCCGGTCTGGAAACTGCCGAGCCGGCCCGACGGGCCGAATTCAATGTGTCGGGCATGACCTGCGCCGGGTGCGCCCAATCGATCGAGCGGTCGTTGTTGCGGCAACCGGACGTGGTTTCGGCGGTGGTTAATTTCGCCGGGGGGAACGTCGTCGTTAGCTACGATCCGGCGCGGACCGACGAGTCGCAATTGGCCGAGGTGATTCGTCAGACCGGTTTTCAGGTGGAAACGGGCGACCGCGACACCGCCGAAGAAGACCGTCGGCAAGAGCAGCACGACACGCTGGTCATGTGGATCGGTGTCGCATTGACGCTGCCGTTGTTCGTGCTCAGCATGGGCCGTGATTTTGGCCTCTGGGGGCCGTGGGCGCATGCCGGTTGGGTGAACTACTTGATGTTCGCCCTGGCCACGCCGGTCCAGTTTTTCGTCGGCCGCGAGTTCTATTTGGGGGCCTATCGATCGCTGCGCAGCCGATTCGCCAACATGGACGTGTTGGTGACGATGAGCACCTCGGTCGCCTACTTCTTCAGTGTGGCGGTGATGCTGTTGTTGTCTGCCGGTAGCGAGATACTGGGGCAACATGTCTATTTCGAAACCTCCGCCACGATCATTTCTCTGGTGATGGTCGGCCACTGGATCGAGAGTCGTGCCAAGACGCGGACCAATGGTGCGATCACGTCGTTATTGAATCTGCAAGCGAAAAACGCGCGTGTCCTCCGCGACGGCGCGGAAGTCGACTTGCCGATCCAGGACGTGATTGTGGGAGATCATGTGATCGTGCGGCCGGGCGAACAGATTCCCGTCGACGGCGCGGTGATCGCAGGCGAGAGCGTGGTTGATGAGAGCATGATCACCGGTGAGAGCATGCCGGTCCACAAACCGATCGGCAGCGGTGTGATCGGCGCGACGATCAACGGTGATGGTATGTTGACGATCGAGGCGCGGCACTTGGGCGCGGAATCGGCGCTGGCGCGAATCGTCAAACAGGTGGCCGAGGCTCAGGCGACCAAGGCGCCGATCCAGAAGCTGGCTGATCAGATTTCCGGGATTTTTGTTCCGATCGTGATCGCGGTCGCGATGGTCACGTTTTGCGTCTGGTTCTTCGTCATCGGCGACACCGTCGGGGCGATCTTGCGAATGATTTCGGTGTTGATCATTTCCTGTCCCTGTGCGATGGGGCTGGCGACACCGCTGGCGGTGACGGTGGGCATGGGACGCGGGGCGGAGAACGGCATCCTGTTCAAGTCCAGCGAAGCGATCCAGCGGGTCGGTGCGATCAAGCACGTGGTACTCGACAAAACAGGAACGATCACCCGGGGCGAGCAAGTGGTCACCGACACGATCGCCGTCGGCGGACTCAGTGACGAACGATTGATCGCGATGGCCGGCAGTGTCGAACGCGGCAGCCAGCACCCGATCGCCACCGCGATCTTGGCCGAAGCCGATCGCTTGGGCGTGGACACCACGATTCCCGACGATGTGCAGTCCAGCTCTGGACAGGGTGTGACGGCCGTTAGGAAGGGTCAACGCGTGCGGGTCGGCAATCAGCGTTTCATCGAACAGGATTCGTCCATCGATCCCGCCTTGCAGACTCGCGCGGCGGAATTGCAACGCCAAGCCAAAACGGTGATGTGGATCGCTTGCGAAGACGAAGTGGTCGGTTTGATTGCCGTGGCGGACACGATCAAACCGGAGTCGGCGGAAGCGATTGCGCGGCTGCATGATCAAGGCATCGTGGTTTCCATGCTGACCGGTGACAATCAACATACCGCCGCCGCGGTCGCCCGCCAGGTCGGGATCGACGACGTGATGGCAGAGGTGTTGCCGGGTGAGAAAACAGAGCGGATTCGCGAGTTGCAGTCGCGGGGCGAATTCACCGCGATGGTGGGCGACGGAATCAACGATGCCCCGGCGCTGGCGCAGGCGGATGTAGGGATCGCGATCGGCACCGGCACGGACGTCGCAATCGAAGCGGCGGACGTCACGTTGTTGGGCGGGGAATTAAAAGGCGTCGCGCGGGCGGTCAAGTTGTCGGTGCTGACGATGCGCAACATCAAACAAAACCTGTTCTGGGCGTTCGCCTACAACGTGGCGCTGATTCCAATCGCCGCGGGGGTGCTGGCCGGGGTTGAGTCGGCGCCGATGTGGCTCAGAGAGTTGCATCCGATCACTGCGGCACTCGCCATGCGGCCTGTCGATTTAGTTCCTGGGGACGGTTGATTCGATTTTGGTTCCGGACGAGGCTTTTATGGTGCTATGCGGGGCATCCAGAGTCGTTGGTAAGCGTGTTGACGGGATCGTGGCGTTCGCTTGTGGCGGATTTCGTTCGAAATGCCCCCTATCTCCCCTAGTTTGCTGTTCCGAGCGATTGTGTCGCCGCGGCGGCGCGCAGCTTCGCCAAGTAACTCATGATTTTCTTCAGATTGAATCCGGTCGCCGCCCAGCGCCATTCTTGATTCACACCTGCGATACCTCGAAGCAGGAATCGCCGCATATCAAGCGTGCTCTTGATCACGGCGAAAGGCGTTTCACCGAAATGCTGACGACGAGAGTAAGCCTCTTTGGCTGCAGGCGTTTCCATTCGCGCACGCTGCCGACGTCGCGCTCCTTCATGCTCATCATGCATCGTCTCGCGACCACGTGGCGGGCCAGGCTTGCGACCACGTCGCTTGCCCGCTCGCTTGTCCGACGAGGTCGCTTCGCTGGACTCCTGGGACGATGCCTCGCTGCTGCTTGCCTCGTCTTTTGGCTTCACGTTCTTGCGACAACGCCCAGCCAGCGTGCAGCCCTCGCATTCAAAACAGGTGTAAACCTTTCGCTGCACCGGAGAGCCGTCGCCATGCGTCGTGTTCTCGGTCGTCCGATGTGAAAGCACTTTGCCTGCCGGGCAGTAATAGCAGTCGTTCGCTTCGTCGTACACAAACGCTGCTTTGTCAAATCGTTTGGTTTGTGGATTAACCGGCAACTGATCAATCTGATCGGCGGCAACGGGCTCAGTCAAATCCGAACGCTCGGCAGGGTTGTTCTCGCGATTGGTTTCGGCAAGCGGGCCAATCAGTTCGATCTGTTTTTCCTCAGCCGCAGTGAGGTTTTTGCCCGTCGTGTAAGCCGAGTCAGCCATGACTCGCTTAATGTCAATTCCAAAGTCGTTGGCCACACAGTCGACGATGGTGGCAAATTCGTGGTGTTCGACGTTGCCGATCAAGACGTCCGCCGCAACGATCAGGCCGCTCTGCGTTTCGGTCGTCGCCATCGGAGTAAAGTTGGCTGCGTAACCACCCTCCTTATTGGGAAGAATGCGACTGTCCGTGTCAGTCTTGGGTAACTGGGCGGGGCCCTTCGTCCCATTTTTCCTGCGGACTTCGTCCATCGCATTGACCGTCTCCAGATGAGCGGCCAGTTGTGAGCGGCGTGACTTCAAGTTGGCGACGGCGGCGGGGAGGCGGTCCGCCGAAACGTCCTGGCCGATGAGATCTTCGTCGCATGCGTCGTTGACTTCGAAGGTTTCCAGGGCCTCATCAATTTGCGCGTCAAGTTCTTCGAGTGCTTTGGCTAATCGTTTGGCCGTCCAAGTCTTGTATTTGTTGGCGTCAGCCAGGATGCGTGTGCCGTCGATGCACAGTTCCGAGAGATTGGCGATCCCCAGGTTGATCGCCAGCTTGACCATTTGTTTGAAGATGCCTTTGACTGCATCACTATTGTTTCGGCGGAAGTCGCTGATCGTGCTGTGATCGATGCGGCGACCGCTGCTAAGCCAGATAAAATCGATCGAATGCTTGAGTTCGTATTCAATGTTCCGGCTGGATCGGATTCGCCGAATCATGGCAAACAGCAGGATCTTTGCCATTACGCTGGGATGGATCGGCGGCTGACCGAATCCGCCGTTGTAGGCCGCCTCCCAATCAGTCCAGTCCATCTGATCGAGAATCTCGTCGACCAAGCGAACGGGATGATCCTGAGGGATGAGTTCCTCCAGGGCGGTGGGAATGAGGACCAGTTGCCCGCGTGGTGTAGGAGCTTCCTGCCAATAGCTGGTCTTGGGTTGTCTCTGGCTCACTGGGCAAGCCTCCCTGCGTGAGAAGTGAATCGCGACGACGATCCGCCAAGAATAGCAAACATCGTGACGATGCCTACTAAGCCACCTCCCCTCGTTTTGTGGATACACTAAACCGACAGGCCGCATGGTCGGTTCGGATTTGGTGATCGTGAGTAATGCGTTGCGGCTGAGACGGGTGAAGGTGGATGAGTGAAGGGGTAGGAAGATTTTGGAGGTAGGAAGATTTTGGCTAAATCGATTTACGGGCGCTTCTCATCATTTTCTTACCTCCAAAATCTTCTTACCCCTTTTCCGCAATGGCAATGAGTAGCGTGCCGGCATGACCTGCGCGACGGCGGACCGCGTCAATCGACGTGCCCCTTGGGAGTCACCTTGTCGGGTGCCGACCGTGGCTTGATCCAACCGTTGTCGATGTACCACCGTGTGGTGTCGTCGATCCTCTCTTGAAGCGTCTTGGCGGGGCGAAAACCGGTCTCGCGGCGCAGCCGATCGGCGTTACAGGCCCACGATCCCGCCGTCGCCTCCCTGGCCTTGTCGATGCTGAGGATGTGCGGCCGACCGCGTAGCCGCGAGACGAGTTCGTTGACGGCGGCGATGACCCAAATCGCTGCCGACGGACCACGCACGATGTAAACGTGTTTCTTTCCCAATGATCGACCGATCAGCCGTCCCAGTTCGGCATAGGTGGGCGTCTCATCGGCGGCGGCGAAGTAGATGCCTTGGTGACAGCCCGCGTCGCCACAAAGTCGTTTGCCGCGGACGGCGACATTCATCAGCGCATGGCAGAGGTCATCGACGTGGACGACGGAGAAGACATGGTCGGCGAAGCTGGGGACCAGATGCAGGTTCCATTTCGCGATGCCGTTGAACATCTCAAATCCGTCGCGGTCTCCGGGGCCGAGGACGATCGGCGGGCGGACAATGGAAATCGGCAGTGACTCGGCGAACTCACGCACGGCGGATTCGCCGCCGAGTTTGCTTTTGCCGTAGTCGGAGACCGGTGCCGGCGGGTCAGCTTCGGTGCGTGGCGTCGATCCAGAACAGGGGCCGGCGGCGGCCAACGAGGAAACGTGGACGAAGGTCGGGGGAGCATCGAGGGCGGCACAACAAGCGGCCAGGTGCTTGGGGCCCAACACGTTGGCTTGCTCGAAGTCTGGCTTGCGAAGCGCTTTCGTCGTGCCGGCCAGATTGAAAACGATCTCGCAATCGCAGACGGCGTTCTCAAGGGATCGTGGGTCGGAGAAGTCGCCGACGATGAAGCGTGGGTTCAAAGGCTGCAGTGGCCTAAGATCGGAACTCGATCGAACCAGACACGTCACCTGGTCGCCTCGTTGCGTCAGCTGTCGGACCAACTGAGTTCCGATGAAACCGGTGGCCCCGGTGACTAAAACGTTGGCCATGACTCTCACGCTAACTTCGCGGTGTGGGCTAAGCCCGTGTCGGTTCAAGCCCCTTCATCGTCGATTTCCCGCTGGCAAATTCGTCCGTCGGCAGTCCGCTTTGTTGCAGTACCGAAACGAACAGGTTCGCTAGAGGATAGTTGCTGGCGCGGTCAAAGGCGAGATGTTGTCCGTGGCGGAAGCCGCCACCCCCAACCAGAACCGGCAGGTTTCGGTTGTCGTGACTGGACGCGTTGCCGAGATTGCTGGTCATCAGGACGGAGGTCTGGTCGAGCAAGTTGCCATCGGTTTCTTCAAAGCTCGCCAAGCTGCGAAGAAAGTCGCCATAGGCGCCGACGATCTGTTCTTCGATCAACGCCAATTGGGCCAGCTTGTCCGCGTCGCGACCGTGATGGCTGAGCGTGTGATAGCCTTCGTCGACGCCTTCGATCGGCAGCTTGGCGTTGCCACCGGGAAGATTCAACGTGATGAATCGTGTCGAGTCGGTTTGCAGGGCCAGTTTCATCAAGCTCAGCATCATCGCCTGGCAGCCGACCAAATCGTTGGCGTCCGGTGGGGTCGGCGGCTTGGCATCGACGACCGGCTTGGGCATCTTCGCCCATCGTTCGTTGGCGGCCATCCGTTGTTCCAACTCGCGTACGCTGGAGAAGTAGGAATCCAATCGGTTGCGGTCGCCGGCCCCCAGATCACGTTGCAATCGTTTCGCATCTTCGTTGACCACGTCCATGATGCTGCGTCCGCTGCGAATCCGATCGGCTTGCCGCAATCGTTCTTGTTGCGACTGGTCGATGAACAGCGTCGCAAACAGTTCCGCCGGCGAACTCAGCGAAGGGATCATCGCCCCGGTGTCGGTGTACGAAGGGCTCTGGGTGCCGCTGGTGCTGAGGACCAACGACGGATAACGCGTGGCGCCGCCGAGATGTTTGGCCAGGTATTGGTCTACCGAGATGGTGTTCTTGGCGCTGCCACTGTTGCCGATCGGCGTGGCGGTCAAGATGCTCGCTTCGGCGCGGTGTCCGTTGGAAACGCCCGGATGGCTGCTGCCGGAGACGACCGTGAATTGATCACGGATGTCAGCCAGTGGGTTCAGATAGCGGGACGGCGCATACGTGCGACCGGCTTGTTCGGGGAACAGGTTTTCGCCGAGCAAGCCCAAGCCGATCGTGACCGAGACGAAGCGATGGGCGGGGGGATCGGATTTTGCGCCGGCGGAGGCTTCCATCGCTGAGAGCCAAGGCAGTGACATCGCGACGCCGCTGCCGCGGAGCAGGGTACGGCGGGCCAGGCGACTCTTCGGCGAATGAAAACGGACGGGGGCGTTACGCCCGGCGTGATTTTGTTTGTTCGTCATCGGTTCACTTGGTGAGAAAGGTATTGCTGGTCACGACGGCTTCGATCAGCGATCGCAATCGATAGCCATCGGGTTTGGTTTGAGCGACGATGTTGTCCAGGGTCTTGCGGTCGGCGAACGTGATTTCGTGTCCGGTCGCATAGACGAGCAGTTGAGCGGCAAAGTTTCGGGCGACGAGATGGTCATCGCTGGCGGCGAGTTCTCGGAAGGCGACGAAGGAATCGAATTCTCGACCGTCGGCAAGCCGGTACGCCGAGTCGACTTTGGGACCTTTTTTATAGGAGCCGCCGCGACGCGTGAGGTAATGATCACGCCACTTGCCGGCGGCGTCAAAGTGTTCCAGCGCGAATCCGGGAGGATCGATTTTCGCATGGCACGATGCACACTCGGTTTGCGAACGGTGTTTTTCAAGGATCTGGCGAACCGTCGTGGCACCGCGGACGTCAGGTTCGATGGCGGGCACATTGGCCGGCGGATCGGGGATGGGAACGCCGAGTAATCGATCGCAGATCCAAACGCCGCGGACGACCGGCGAGGTGTTGGATCCATTGGCCGTCACCTTCAGGATCGATCCGTGCGTCATCAACCCGCCGCGAAACGGATGGTCCGCGATCGAGACGCGTTTCCATTGCGAGGGGGCGATGTCGGCTTCGATGTCATAGTAGCGGGCCAGACGATTGTTCAACCACGTGAAATCGGATTCAACCAGCATCCGCGCCGGTTGGTTTTCGACAATCAATGTCTGCAGATAGCGACGGGTCTCACCGAGCATCGCATTTTGGACCACCAAGTCGAAATCCTTGTGCATTCGACGATCCGGTTCGGTGAAGTCGATGTCGGTGAGGTCCAGCCATTGGTCGGAGAAATCGTTGACGAAGTGCTGCAGCGTTTCGCCTTGAAGCAGGCGACGCGTCTGCGCAACGATCTCCGCCGGTTCGGACAACCGCCCCGCGTCGGCGGCCGCACGCAGTTTGGAGTCGGGCGCTCTGCCGGTCAGCATGTAGCTGAGTCGATTGGCGACGGCGCGGTCGTCCAGACGTCCGGGTGTTTCGGTGAAATAGATGAAGCGAGGCGAACACAGCAAGGCTCGATACGTTTGACGAAGCACTTCGATCGGATCGTTGTCGTCCGCGACGCGTTGTTCGATCAGGCGGGCGTACGGTTCCAGCATCTCCGTCGTGACCGGGCCGCGGAAGGCTGCGGTGGCAAAGTCATGCAACCGCTTTTTCAGGTCTTCTGCCGGTGAATCGCTGTGCAATTGGAACCGTTTCGATTTCGCATCGTAACGCACGTCCAGATTGCCGAACAAAGCTTGCCGGACGGCCGCCTGGTCTCCGCCGGGATAAATTCGTTCGATCTTGAGCGAGTGCATCGCGACACCGGGAACGTCTTGCGGTTCCCCTTCGCCGAATCCGACTTGCCCGCCGTTGAAGCGAGCTTTCTTGAGCGTGCTGTCGGCCGGGCGGATCTCAAGCATGTGATCGGCTTCGATCCATGTGGTGAAGGTAAACGTGTGCGGAGTCTCAGTCGCTTCGAATGCGCCGACCCAATGCATCAGTGGCGCGCTGGAAACACATTTGCCACTTCGGACCGAACACCACAGGCCGCGATCGTCGGGCATCTTCAATGAAGAAGCATCCAGTGTGATGCGATACCAACCGGAATGGTCCACTTCGGTGCGGGAGATCCGTCCGTAGAACGAGAGCCCGCAGGACCAGATCACCGCCGCGCCGTCGCGCAACTCGGGATCGCGATTGCGTTGCCCCTTGCGCTTGTTCGCGATTCGTGAGGCGGGCAGGTCGATGACGACGTCGGACTGGTTGGGGCGAAGTCGATCAAAGGCCAGGTCCAAGGCCGCATCGACGACGCGCAGGTGGTCTTCGAGATGATAGTGGGACATCGACTGGGCATCGGCGATGTTGCGAAACCCATCGGTGCGTTGTTCATCGGGCATTAATTTCGAAAGCGGGGCGGCGATCGCAAACAAGTCACCGAGCGTTCGTTCCAGTTGATGGTTGGTCAGTCGTCTGGAGAGCACGCGGCCGAGTGATTGATGACGCGACGTGATGGCTTGGTCGATCGACTCAGCGGCCGAGTTGAGAAAACGTGCTTTGGGCTCCGCTTCGACTTCGCCGTATTCCTCCGGCGGCATTTCGCCGTCTGCAACGCGGTCAAAGACGCGGACCCAAGTGGCGATGTTTTGGGGTTCGCTGTTTGGGGATTCGCTATTCTGGGGTTCACCGGAGTGTGCCAGATCGGCCCACTTTAGACGGTTCAAATCAAATCCGCCTTCACCTTCACTGCCGTCGTGGCAGTCGAGACAATTCTGCTGCAAGAACGACATCACGTCGTCCTTGCGGTGATTGAGTTGTTGCGTGTCGTTGGAGTCGGTCGCTTCGGCGGCTGCAGCGGATGGTTGCAGCAGCAGTGTCGTCGTGAGCACGGCAAACAGCACGATCATCGGCAACGCATGATGTCGCGCGGCGGTCCATGTGGTTGTGAACGTGCTGCGCAGGTGGCTTGCGCGGCATCGACGCCTGTGATGGAAGGGCATGAAGGCTTGATTCATCACTCGGTGAGTCATTGGAGGTGGGATCGAGCGCGGCGGGGGGCGGCGATCCAGCGAATCGCAGGTGTCACGACCCGTGTGAAAGGCGGGAGGGGTCGTTACCGCCGCAGTTCCTATTATAGCTGCGAGGCCAGGGGTTCACGATGCGTTTTGGAGTGCGAAGGCTTGGATCGACCGCTGCTGAACTGTGAAGAAGGGACGCAACGCGGTATTCTGGGCAAGGTTGTGGTCCGCCCGACGAATCAGACCACGCCGAATGTCTTTCGAATTTGTCCGCACCGTCTCTAGAAATTGTCCATACAGGCATACCCGATGCTGTTATCCGAGCCCCCCGAGACCGCTTACGACATCCGCTTCACGTTACTGGGGTTCCCGGTCCGGATCGCGGTGACGTTTTGGTTGGGTGCGGTCGTGTTTGGTTACGCGCTGTGCCGTTCTTTTTCCAGTGAAGCGCTCGGCGTCGGGCCATTGATGATCGCTTGGGCGCTGTGTTTGCTCGTTTCGATCTTGATTCACGAGCTGGGGCATGCCTTGGCGTTCCGTCATTACGGCATTCAGTCCTCGATCGTGCTGTATCACTTCGGCGGACTGGCGATTCCGACGAGCACGTACACGCCGGGTCGATCGATTGCGCGGATCGGCGAGAAGGAACAGTTGATCATTTCGGCAGCCGGGCCGGCGTTTCAGTTGTTATCCGCACTGGTTGTGATCCTGGCGGTCAAGTTGGCAGGTTTCGAAGTGTCGGCGTTCCGTTGGATGCCATCGTTTCTGGCGACGCTTCCGTGGGTCACCGAAGGCCCGGTGATGGACAGCCGAGGCATGCTGGCGCTGGTGACGTTTTACATCTTGCCGAGTGTCTTGTGGGCGTTGTTGAACCTTGTTCCGGTCTGGCCACTCGATGGAGGACGCATCGCGCGCAGTCTGATTGTGATCAATGGTGGCACAGTCGCGCAATCGCTATGGGTCAGTGTGATCTGCAGTGGCTTGTTGGCGTTCTATGCGTTCAACCATGGCCAACCGATGATGGGCATCTTCTTCTTGATGTTCGGTTTCAGCAGTTACCAGATGTTGAATCCGATGAACAACGGATGGCGCTAACGCGGTGCAACGAACGGCAGCGCGGTGCAATCAAACGTAGCGCGATGCAACCAACGATCACGCGCATCAGTGCAACAAAGTCGCGCGAGATGGACAACAAAGTGCGCTAAGACAGTTCGATCAAGTGGTTCGTTGCAAAATTTTTCTCAAAAACTTTTGCATGCGTTTGATGTCGCTTCCAACCACTGCGCATGGTGTTGTCGAGCATGCATGAAGTCATCGAATGTCAAGTGCTGCGCGCGACATCAAGACAACGAAGCGCATCGTTGTTGTGTCCGTTCGCGTTTCCATCGAATGCGCACAACGCATTGCTGTATCAATATTTGCGTCAACGCGCTCACAACGAGGTCGTGGCGCGATCGGTGCAACGATGCGCCGACACGTCGCTTGTCATCGAAGGTTCAACGTGATCGTTGCGAGCGTTGCTTCGGTCGCAATGAACAGCGTTGGGGTAGCAGGAACGAAGTGTCTTGCAAGCATAATTTTTCCGAAAACATGTTGCGGAATTTGACGCAGCGCGTACAAATACCGCAGGTTTACGTCAGACAGCATTGATTGGTCCGTTGGATAACTGGCTTCAATGTTTGTCTGTCACTTACTAACGCATGGTGAGCCGTGGCCGGTGGCTTGTCGGGGAACGTTCCCACGCAAGTCACAATGACTCGCCATCGTTTCCAATTCCGCGGAGGAAAAACGTGGCTAAAAAGAAAGCAACCAAGAAGAAGGCTGCCAAGAAGAAGGCAACCAAGAAGAAGGCAACCAAAAAGAAGGCTGCTAAGAAGAAGGCCGTGAAGAAGAAGGCCGTGAAGAAGAAGGCTGCCAAGAAGAAGGCAACCAAGAAAAAGGCGACCAAGAAGAAGGCAACCAAGAAGAAGGCTGCCAAGAAGCGCAAGTAAGCTGCTTCTCTTCGCCGATTCTCAATCGGCCCCATCCATCCACCAAACCGCTCGGGTCACCCCTGAGCGGTTTTTTTATGGCCGGTGCCAACCGGCGGATGCCAAATGGTGGATTCAATTGACAGGCGGTCAAGCGTGTTGGTTGCGACCCGAAAACGGAGTTGCGGCGGGCGAATCGAGGCCCACCCTGCGGGGGATCGCTGTGAAGCACTGATTTCCCGCGTTCGGCGATGTTTTCACCGTCTGTTGCACTCGTTCAGAGTGTCGGCAGGGTCGGTTTGGGCGGTGCGGCGGCATTGCGGGCGGCCAGGGTGCGGACCATCGCTTGGCTGACGCGTTCCAGCGGGGCTCGAGCGGCTTCGTCGTCGGCGAGGACCGCAGCCAGCCGGCCTTCGTCCCCGGCGACACGCAGTTTGATGTCCAGCGGAAGGCCGCCGAGGAAGGGGACGTCCATCTCTTCGGCCTTCTCACGTGCTCCACCGGCTCCAAAGATGTCGTAGGTCTTGCCGCAATCGGGGCACAGGAAGCCGCTCATGTTTTCGACCATACCCAGGATCGGAATGTTGACCTTTCGGAACATTGCGATCGCTTTGACGGCATCGAGCAGCGCGACCTCTTGGGGTGTGCAAACGACGACGCTACCGGCCAGCGGAATGGCTTGCGAGAGCGTCAAGGCGACGTCGCCGGTTCCCGGTGGCATGTCGATGATCAGGTAATCCAGTTCACCCCATTCGGTCATGCCCAAGAACTGGTTGATCGAGCCGTGCAGCATGGGGCCGCGCCAGATCACGGCTTCTTTGGGGTCCACCAGAAATCCCATCGACATCACGGGCATCGGAGACAGGTCGGGGCTGTCGTCGAGCATGATCGGATCGATCCGCTTGGATTCGCTGAAACCGGGGCGGCCGGAGAGTCCGAGCAAGTGTGGAATGCTGGGGCCGTAGACATCGGCGTCCATCAAACCGACTCGGCTGCCCAGTCGCCGCAGCGTCAGCGCGATTGAGGCCGCCACGGTGCTTTTGCCGACGCCGCCCTTGCCGCTGCCGACCGCGATCACGCTTTTGGCGCGGAGTGCCGTTTGGCCGACACGGGTGGCCGGTCGGGCGTGCGTCTTGAACTCCAGGTCGACTTGGATGCCGGGAAAGGCAGCGGCTAATTTTGCCTCCACGGCGTCGCGAACATCGTCTTGGATCGGACGCGAGTGTGAGGTGAGGCCGAGTTGGATGTTGGCATGCTGGCCGTCCAGACTGACCGAGACGACTTGTCCCATCGAGCCCATCGGGCGTCCGGTTTCGGGGTCGGGGTGCCCATCGAGAAGCTGGCGGACGGAGGATTCGGAGAGTTCGGACATGTTATCGAGTTCCAGGTTCCGGGTTCCAGGTTCCAAGTTGGCAACGCCAAGTTGGATGGTCAGTCGGGTACAGGGTAACGATTTGTCAAAGAAGTGGGACCCAGCTAAGAAAATCTGAAACCTGAAACCTGAAACCTGAAACGAAAAAAAAGCGGCTCGGCAGCGAACTGCCGAGCCGCTTTCGCGGTTCACGTCTAGAGTCCAGCAGCCGGGTTTATCACCCGGTTGCTACGTTTCGCTTTATCAGCGGACGTAGCGGGCACTGGCTTGAATGACGCGACGCTTTTGTGAGATGCTCGCACTCGGATCAACGATCGGAGCGGGAGGCATGGGAGCTGCGTCGGTGGCGGGAGCAGCGGCCGGAGCCGGTGCGGGAGCCATCGGGGCGCTGTAGGTTGCTCCGCATCCGCAACCGCTGTCGCACGCCGGGGCGTCGCAGCAGCTGTCACATCCGCAGGAGCTTTTGCGAAGGTTGCCGAAGAGTTTCTTCAACAGGCCTCCGCTCTTGGAGCCGCAGCCGCAAGCCGAGTCGCAGCCGCTGTCGCAACCGCAGGGGGCAGCGACTTCGCAGCCACATGCCGGAGCGGTTTCGCAGCAAGGAGCAGCGACTTCGCAGCCGCAAGCCGGAGCGGTTTCGCAGCAAGCGGTTTCGCAACCACAAGCCGGTTCACAGCACGAGCTTTTCTTGCAAGCGAACAGGTGGGCCAGCAGTCCGCCCTTTTTCTTGCTGCAGCCACACGCCGGGGCGGTGTCACAGCAAGGAGCAGCGACTTCGCAGCCACAAGCCGGAGCGGTTTCGCAGCAAGCCGGGCCAGCGACTTCGCAGCCACAAGCCGGGCCAGCGACTTCGCAGCCACAAGCCGGTTCAGCGGCACAGCCACACGCGGGTGCTTCGCAACCGCAAGCGGGTTCGGCACATCCACAAGGGGCTTCGCAGCCACAAGCGGGTTGTGCTTCACAGCCACACGGTGCAGCGGCACAGCCGGTGTCACAACAAGAAGAGCTAGAGCAGCCCTTCATCAATTTTTGGAGCAAGTCCATCCCTTGTGTCTGGCAACACGTCGTGGTGCCAAGAACGAGGGCCATCATCATCAGTGTCCGTATCATCGGAGCCACGTCTCCCTTAGTTTGTTACGCGGGTCGATTTGAAAAGCGGGTCATGTTGGTCGAATTCGACTGCCACTCGGGTGCGTTCGCTGGACGAAGTTGCCGGCGATCGCATCCGATTGATACACCCTTCGAGCACGGACGGACCGCGGTGTGGGTTACACAGCCCGCCGACTTCGTTCAGCTCGATGGCAATTCGTCGTGGTGGAACAACGTCTTGCCAATTGATCGACAATTCGAATCCGCACGCAAAATCGCTTTTCAAATCCCCCGTTGCGTCCTGTGCAACGAGGAATTCTGGGTCGATCGTTCGCTGACGGCTCGTCCCGGTCGGGGCGATTTGTCAGCTGGGATCACTAACCGTATCGGACCGGTTACGGTCAGAGATTACTGTTCCACTCTATTTTCACCAGCTTGCGAAGCTTTGACGGCTAGGTAATTTCCTCTCGATGTGGGGGGGGTAACTGATACCCGGGTTGGTCACGTGGAACAAACGGACTGGACGGTATAAACTATCGCGACACGGATCACGTGAGGCGTTTCAGGGTCGCCCACCAGGGGGCCGGCCCGCATCGCGGGCATGGCAACGGCTGTACTGACGGGGCACGTCGTGTTCCGTGCATTGCAGTACTGTGTGCCGTGGATTGGCAGACGTTTGCGGAGGGATCCGTACAGATTTGCCACTCTCGAGCGTTGGAGACCTGTCCAGATGCCTGATCGAGGCCCCGCCGTTGTCGATCTGACCGCCCTGCCAGGGGTCGAGTGCCCCTGTGGCATCGCGCGTCGAGCGTTTCACGACCGGGACGAGTTCCCCGGTACGGTACATTTGACGAATATCGATCGATCCGCCCGGACGCACTACCATACCGAACACACCGAGGTTTACGTCGTATTGGAGTGTGACGATGACGCCGCGATCGAGCTGGACGGCCGATTGCACCCTGTACGTCCTAAGACTTCGGTTTTGATCCCCCCCGGCACTCGACACCGTGCGGTCGGATGCATGCAGGTGGTGATCGTTTGCTTACCCAATTTTGACCCTGCCGACGAACACTTCGACTGAGGGCTCATGAACAGGGCTCATGAACCTCGGCCAGTCCAGTTAAGATAGCGACCATGCCCACTTCGTCCGTTGCCCAATCTTCCTTCCTGCCTGTTTGCCTTCCCATGACGCGACCAACTTTTGACTTCCAACGTCGACTCCATGCGGCGTTCCCCTTCCTGTTGATGCTCCCGATGTTGTGGCTCGGGGTGGCCGCATCGGCGGCCGATTGGCCCTATTGGCGCGGCCCCAACATGGACGGGACCGCCGACGTCAGCGGTTTGCCCGACGACTGGGATTCCAAGGGAGGCGACGGCAGCAATCTGCTTTGGAAACGCGAAGACATTGGCAGTTTCTGTACCCCGGTGGTGATGGGGGGACGGCTTTACACGATCCAGCGGCATCTACCCGACACCGAGCGTGAGGGTGAGAAAGTCGTTTGTCTCGATGCCAAGACCGGCGAGACGATTTGGGAAAACAGCTACAACGTCTGGCTGTCCGATGTCCCCGCAGAACGGATCGGGTGGACCAGCGTCGTCGCCGATCCCGAATCGGGCAACGTGTATGTTCTGGGCGCTTGTGACGTCTTTCAGTGCATGGACGGGGAAACGGGCGAGACGCTTTGGCAGGTCCCGTTGCACGAGCAATTCGGAATGCTCAGCACCTACGGCGGCCGGACGAATTTTCCCATCGTTCACGAAGATTTGGTGATCATTAGCGGGATCATCATCAACTGGGGCGACTACGCCAAACCCAACCACCGGATCCTGGCACTGGACAAGCTGACGGGCGAATTCGTTTGGTTCAGCGGAACGCGTGATCTGCCCTACGATACGTCTTACTCTGCGCCGACGATCACAACCATCGACGGTCAACGACAGTTGATCATGGGTTTTGGCGACGGCCAGGTCTGGGGCATTCAGCCGCGAACCGGAAAGCAACTCTGGAACTACGAATTGTCGCGCCGCGGCCTGTTTGCCGCTCCCCTGGTTGTCGGTGACAAGGTGTTCTGCAGCCACAATGAAGAGAACGTCGGCGAATGGGCCAACGTGATGGGCGCCGTCGCGGCGGTCAAAATTTCCGGCACCGGCGATCAAACCCAAGCCAGTGAGCTGTGGAAGCAGTACGAAGTCGTCGCGGGATTCAGTGAACCCGTGCTCGTCGACGGGCGTTTGTACCTGGTCGATGACCGCTGCAAGATGTGGGTCTTCGATGCCGAAACGGGAGAACCGATTGTCGAACAAGAACGGTTTGCCGACAGCCGCCAGAAATCGGCACTGTTGTACGCCGACGGTAAAATCTATGTGACGACCGAAAATGGTCGTTGGTCGATCGTCAAGCCGATCGCCGACGGGTTCGAAGTGATCAATGACGGACGACTGCGCAGCGAATCCTTTGTCGCCTCGCCGATCGTCGCCGACGGACGCTTGTACTTCCAAAGCACGCGGAACCTGTATTGCATCAGCAATGAGGCGGCCAAGCAGTCCGACCAATCGATGAGCGACGCCTATGGGGAAGAACGCCCTGTTGCCGAGGACACGCAGATCGCTCAGGTCCAGATCGTTCCGGTCGAAGCCTTGATCCAGCCCGGCGAGTCGATCGAGTACAAGGTCAACGTGTTCAACGCGATCGGACAAAAATTGGAAACACCCAGCGGCGTGACATTCCGAGTCGAAGGCGGCGCGGCGTCGATCGACGGCAACAAGTTGACCGCCGCGACGGACGCGGCTCACACCGGGGTCCAGGTCGTCGCCCAGTTGGGCGAGGCCACCGGGACGGCCCGCGTGCGGATCGTGCCCCCGTTGCCCTGGAAATTTACCTTTGACGGCCTGTCCGATCCGCCCCTGTCGTGGGTCGGTGCCCGATACCGTCACGTGATTCGCGAGATCGACGGTTCGGCGGCGTTGACCAAGATCAGCACGATCCCCAAGGGGGCTCGAAGCCGTGCCTGGATGGGACCGAGCGATCTGTCGGAATACACCATTTCCGCCGACGTCCGCGGTCAGCGGGCGTTGGGCGCCCTACCGGACATCGGGTTGACGGCCCACGGTTATGTGCTCGACTTAATGGGCGAAGCCCAACAGGTTCAAATCCGGACGTGGGCGTCCTCCGAAGAACGCGCCTCGGATGTTGCGGCGTTTCCGTGGTCAGAGGACCAGTGGTACCGGATGAAGCTGCGGGTCGATTTGGAGAGCGAAGCCCCCGCTCAGGTGGCTGTCGTCCGCGGCAAGGTCTGGCCCCGCGATCAGGAGGAGCCCGAAGAATGGACACTCACGGTACGAGACGAATCGCCCAATTTGGCTGCCAGCCCAGGCCTTTACGGCAACGCAAAGGTCGCGGAAATTTACTTGGACAATATCGAAGTCGTTGAAAACAGCAACGAACCATAGCAGGGGGGCTTCATTCCGCATTACGGCCGATCATTTGATTCATCGGTCGTGTTGCCTAGAATGAGTTTCCCTCCCCCATTGCCCTTTCCCACCCCACACCAGGTCAACTGACCCCATCGCAATGCGAAAACAAGAACTCTCGGCGTTCTCGATGATTTTGGCTGCTTTCTGCCTCGGCACGCTGACCACCGTCGCGTTCAGTGGTTGCAAGCCACCGACCGCCGTGCCGCGTGCCGCGGAAACCAGCAACACGTCGGGCAGTAATACAACCGGCAGCAACACGACCACGTCGGCCCGCTGGGCGTCCAACACGACGGCCAACACCACCGTCGCGGCTGAAACCCCGGTTGCCGAAGTGCCGATGCCGGTCAAACCCGCCGTCGAAGTGGTCCAGCCGGCAGCGGCCGAGCCGATCGCCAGCGAACCGGTTCCCAGCGAACCCAAAGCCAGCGAACCGGTTGCCAGCGAGCCGGTTGCCAGCGAGCCGGTTGCCAGCGAGCCGGTTGCCAGCGAGCCGAAAGCCAGTGAACCCGTTGCCAAGGTCGCCGCCAAACCGACCAGCGATGCCAAGGTGGAAAACCAGACATCGCCGCCCACGTTGGTTTCCGAAGTTTCGGACCCCAACGAAGTGATGGCGAGCGGAAAGGACTGGCCGCAATGGGGCGGAACGCGATTGCGAAACAACACGCCGGGTGTGACCGGATTGCCGCGAAGTTGGAACATCGGCAAGTTTGATCGGCGGACGGGAGAGTGGGACAACAGCAACGCCGAAAACATCGTGTGGTACGCCAATCTGGGCAGCCAGACGTACGGGAATCCCGTCGTCGCCGGCGGTCGGGTGTTCGTCGGAACCAACAACGGTGCCGGACACCTGAAACGTTATCCTTCCCAAGTCGACTTGGGATGCTTGTTGGCCTTCAACGAAGCCGATGGAGAATTCTTGTGGCAGCACAGCAGCGAAAAGCTGATCACCGGTCGCGTCCACGACTGGCCGTTGCAGGGGATCTGCTGTGCACCGCTGGTCGAAGGCAACCGGTTATGGTTTGTGACCAGCCGTGGTGAAGTCCGCTGTCTCGACGTCGAAGGGTTTTATGACGGCGAAGACGACGGTCCGGTGACAGAGGAAACGGCGTTTGTCGCGGAACTGATGCTCGCCAGCGACGCCGGCAAGGCGGCGGTGGCGGCACTCGGCGAAGGCAAACTGTCCGACGGTCTGGTCGAAGCGCTCAAAACGGCCGGCGAAGAGGTCAGTGGTGATGTCAAAATTGAAAGTGTCAACGAAGGCGCCGGCTGGGTTGCCAGCGGGAACTTCGGCGGCGTCGATCGCACCTTTGAACTCAAGAAGGCCGGCCCGCGGTTGAGCGTGTTCAAGAGCTTGGGCATTCATGACAAACGCGACGCCGACACCATCTGGATCTACAACATGATGGAGGAACTGGGGACCAGCCAGCACAACATGTGCTCGTGCAGCGTGACCAGCTATGGCGATTACTTGTTCGTCAACACCAGCAACGGACTGGACGAATCGCACTTGAACCTGCCCGCTCCCGATGCACCGACGTTCCTGTGCATGAACAAGAACACCGGTGAATTGCTGTGGCAGGACAGCTCGCCGGGATCCAACATTCTTCACGGCCAATGGTCCAGTCCCACGGTCGCCGTGCTCGGCGGCGTGCCGCAGGTCTTGTTTTGCGGCGGAGACGGATGGTTGTACAGCTTCAAAGCGGATGGCGGCGTCGATGGCAAGCCGGAGCTGCTGTGGAGATTCGACTGCAACCCGAAGGAATCCAAGTGGGTCATCGGCGGCGAAGGCACTCGAAACAATCTGATCGCGACGCCCGTCGTCTACAACGATCTGGTTTACATCGCGGTCGGACAGGACCCCGAGCACGGTGAGGGCGAAGGCCACTTCTGGTGCATCGATCCCACCAAGCGGGGCAACGTTTCACCGCAACTGGCGATGAAGGTCGAAGGCGACAGCCGCACCGAGATCCCCCACAAACGGATCCAAGCCGTTGAACCCGAAAAGGGTGAAATCGCGGTCGACAACCCGAATTCGGCCGTGGTTTGGCACTACTCGTTGTCCGACAACAACGATGACGGCGAAATCGACTTCGAAGAGGAAATGCACCGAACGATCGGCACCTGTGCGATCAAAGACGACGTGATCTACGTCGCCGACTTTTCGGGATTGCTGCACTGCCTGGATGCCCGTGGCGAGAACGGCGAGGCCAAGGTCCACTTTACCTATGACATGTTCGCACAAAGCTGGGGCAGCCCGCTGATCAGTGACGGCCACGTCTACGTGGGCGACGAAGACGGCGACGTGGCGATTTTCCAATTCGGTCCGCAGTACAACGAGCCGATCGAAGAAATCAACATGGGCAGCAGCGTCTACAGCACGCCGATCGCGGCCAATGGTCGGATCTACATCAGCACCAAAGACAAGTTGTTCGCAATCGAGAAGCAATCGCAATGACGAAGACCGTCGTGGACTGTGGCAATTGTGGCCCCGATTTTCACTCGATCCGTCAGTTTGTGACTTCCAACTTTGATGCCGTCGTCGTGCAATCGCACGACGCGGAAGAAACGCTCAAGTTGCTCCGCCAGCGTGACGTCGCGCTGGTGACCGTCAATCGGAAACTTGATCGGGACTACTCTGATGGGATGGAAGTCGTCAACGCGATCAAAGCCGAAGAGGATCTCGCCGACGTGCCGGTGATGTTGGTGACCAATTACGAGGAACACCAGCAGGCGGCGATGGAGGCCGGTTGCGTGCGGGGTTTCGGAAAGCTTGCCTTGCGAGACTCGAGGACCGTCGAACTGCTTCAGCCGTACCTGGGTTCAAATTGAACCACTCCACCACCTTTTTTTTGATCGCGATTTTCGTCGGCTTGTTGGCCGGCGGTCTGCTCGGTGCTCAACCGAGCATCAACGGATCACTGGGCAAGAGCGTCGCTCACCCGTTGCAAGCCTCGTTGATCTCCTTCGGCAGCGGGACGCTGATTCTGTTGGTGCTGACGATGGTGGTCGGGGAATTCCCCCCCGTGTTCGCCGTGTCGCCGCGTCAATTGCCTTGGTGGATCTGGTTCGGGGGTGCGATCGGTGTGGTGATGGTTTCGACGTCGCTGTTCATTGTGCCGCGGATCGGCTCGCTGCCCTGGTTTGCCGCCGTCATGACGGGGCAAACACTGGCGGCGCTGCTGCTGGATCATTACGGGTTGCTGGGCAATCCGAAGACACCGGTTTCTGCCCTGCGAGTCTGTGGAACGCTATTGTTGGTGCTGGGAATCTTGGCGATCGTCGGGGCGCGGCGTCTGGAGACGACCCAGGACGCGGCGGTGGAAGTCGTCGAGACCGAAGACTAAGTTTCGTAAGCTTGCAGCTTGCGTAAGGCAGGGAATGGCAAGCAGGATGCTTCCCTGACTGTTGGCAAGCAGGATGCTTACCTGGCTGCTGGCAAGCAGGATGCTTACCCCACTGTAGGCGACGATCGCATGTCCAACGAACCTCCTCTCGATGATGCCGATTCGCCCGAGACGCCCTCCCAGGCTGCCTCACTGGACGAGGTCTGGCAGAGCTTTGGCAGTCAGCTGCGGCGCCGCGCGCGGACGCGCTTGCGGCAGTATGGTCTGACCGGTCAGACCGAATCGATGGACATCTGCAACGAAGTGATGGTGGATTTGGCCAAGCGAACCGACGCGGATTCGTTGACGGCAGACGATATCCTTTCCTACATCCTGCGTGCGATCGACAACGAAGTGGTCGACACCTTTCGAACGCTGGCGCGTCATTGCCGCGATTTTCGTCGCAACGAGGCGACGCCGGTGGAGGAGATCAAACTTCACGGTGCCCAGACCTCGCCCAGCCAGATCGCGCTCCGCAAGGAAGTGGCTGATCGCGTGCGTTCGATCTTGGGCGATTCGGACGCGTTGGCGCTCGACATGATGTTGCAGAATCACGACTGGAACGAAATCGGCCAGCGGCTGGGGATCAAACCGGACACCGCTCGCATGCGGGTCCGCCGCGCACTCGACCGGGCGCGCGAAGAGATCGGATTGTCGGAGTCGTCGTGATGGCCGAGCGTCCGTCCCCGCACGATTCAAGCCGTCCCGCCGATGCGACCGCAAGCACGTCGCCACACGTTGCCGGGATCGATGATCTGATCGGTTGGTTGCAGCGGCGCCGCGAAAGTCATCCGACGTCACCACTGGCGGAGCTGATCGATCAGGCATCGCTGTCAACGAGCGGCCTGGTGGAATTGGCGGCCGTCGATTTGATCGGGCAACGTCGCAGGGGACAGCAGGTTGTCGTGGAAGACTACTTGAAGCAGTTCCCACAGCTGGCCGAGTCCGAGAGCGATGTGTTGGACCTGATTGATGCCGAGCTTTGTGTCCGACGGGAACGAGGTGAGGATTGTGACGCGTCCCGTTTTCGTGATCGGTTTCCCGAACTCGCCGATTCGATCGAGCAATTGATACATCTGGAACCCGGACCGCGAGAAATCCACGCCGGTGACAGCTTGGAATGGGATCAATCCGTTGTCCAGCGAGAGATGACCGTGGCGGCGGGGCAGCCTTCGGGCGGGCAACCGGTTTCGGAAACGCGTTCGGATGATTCGATCGACGTTCCGATCCCGATCAAACCGCCCGAGTGGATCGTCGGCGCCCGGTGCATTGCGACCGTGCAACTGCAGCGTGGGCGGTGTTGGCTGGTCAAGGGACGTGACACCGAGCGGAACGACACCGTGGCGATGAAGATCATTCCGCTGCCCGCGAGGCTGGGGCGAACCGAGCGGACCCGCATCCTGGATCTCTGCGAACGCACCAGCAGCGTCGCGCATCCGTCCTGGGTGGCACCGCGGATTGCGGCGATCAACAACGAGCACCTTGCGGTCGTGCGGCCCTGGATCTTCGGTGAATCCTTCGCGTCACGCCCGCCTGGTGCGAATCAGGTTCAGCGATTGGAGATGCTCGTGCGTGTCGCGTTTGCGCTTGCCGCGGCACACCGCATCGGTGCGACGCATGGCAGTGTGAAGCGTGAGAATGCGATCATCGATCACCAGTCCCGCGTCAACCTGATCGACACGGCATCGGGGGTCGCGTGTTGGGCGGAACCCCATGCGACGTGGGCGCACGAGCTGTCGAAATCACTGCCCGACCGGATTCGCCGCGATACGATCGGATTGGTCGCAATGATCGCGCTGGAATGCCTCGAGTCACCCGATCGAATCGCATCGACCTGGATTCCGCAACTCACCGACGGAATCGACTTCAGTCGCAATGATGCCTGTGCGAGCATCGGCGAGGCATTGCAGTCCTGCTTGGATCGGAAGCCCGTTGAACGCTCGTGGTGGCAAAGAGTGATGCGTCCTTGACGGTACCACCGTTCCTCCTTTGCACGAATCGAATCCCTTGCAGTCAGAACACATCTACGAAACGCTGTTTGTCCGGCAGCTGTTCAACGAAATGTCAGCGACCTATGGGACGGTCAATCTGATTTCGTCCTTCGGGTTTTGTCGTCGATGGCGGCGGCAATGCCTTGGGCAACTGTCGATTCCCGAGTCGATCACCGTGATCGACTTGATGACCGGGATGGGGGAACTGTGTCCCGCTGTCGGCAGATCGATCGGTCCTGGCGGGAAGATCGTTGCCGTGGACAATTCACCCGTCATGTGCCGCAAGGCTCAAGACAACCACGTGGGTCGACTCGTGTGCGAACTGGAGATTCGCGAAGAAGACGCGCTCTGCAGCCAAATCCCCGATGACTCCGCCGATGTTGTCGTTTCGTCATTTGGTCTGAAGACGTTTTCCAGAGACCAGACGATCCGATTGGCCCGCGAGATTCATCGCATCCTGAAGCCCGGCGGGACGTTTTCCTTCATCGAGATCTCGGTCCCGCCGTCACGATGGCTGAGAATTCCGTACTTGCTTTATTTGAACAACGTGATCCCGCTGATCGGCAAGCTTCTGATGGGCAATCCGGACAACTATCGCATGTTGGGCGTTTACACGATCGCATTCGGTGACTGCCGTTCCGCGATCACGGCGTTTCAAGACGCCGGATTGAACACGAATTTAAGGTCGTATTTCTGGGGCTGCGCGACGGGCCTGGTTGGCGAGAAACCCAATTCATCGCGCGCTGTTACCACCCAGGACGGTGAAGAAGGCGACGCGATCGTGAAAGCTTGATCGCATTGAAAAACGAAGCGGCGCCCCACGCGGGGCGGGAGTGTGAATGGCACTGGCATGAGTGTTGGTGTGCAGGCTTCAGCCGCCCACTGTCGCTGCGTCGCAGCGACCGGGAATCGCCTAAAGGCTAAACACCAACACTCATGCCCGTGCCGTTGCCCCTTTCCAAAATTTTAATCCGTGAGCCGCAGCGGCCCATCTTTTGACCAACGCATTTCTGTCCGACTCGTCGGTTGTCCCGCTCAGCAAGCGTGGAACGACGCCGGGGTTATCGCACTGCGTGTTCGAAATCGTCGGCCGGTTGGTAGTCGAAGTAGCACTTGCGTTTGATGACTTCCGCGACCGACTCGGGCACCATCAACTCCCATTCCGGGTCGCCCGATTTGATTTTTTGCAGCACGTCGCGTGATCGCACTTGCAAGCAGGCGGGGTCATAGTTTTGCACGTCGATGATGCCGCCACGGTCACACAGGTAGCCGAACAGTTGTCTCAACTGGGGATCGATGTTCAAATTCTCACAGGTTGTCAGTTCGCCGCTCTCGGAATCCAGCATGGGATAGCAGTAGACCTGCAGGCCGTTTTTGAACATCCGTCCGAAGGATTCCAGGATGCCGCCTTGGAGCCCGGTGTAGTACTGTTCGTCAAACAGTTCCCGCAAACTGCCAGCCCCCATTGTGATCGCGATCTTTTCTTTGGTGTAGCGTGACAGGTAGGCGGCCAGCCGATAGTACTGGAAGTAATCGGAAATCAGGACCGGCATTCCGCAAGTCGCCATCACATCGGCGCGGGCCAGGAAGTCCGACAAATTGATTTCGCCCGCGGCCTTCAGATTGTTCATCGTCAGTTCCATGACGGAGACGATTTCCTTGCCGACCACGTTGGGATGTTTGGAAAACTGCTCTCGGGCGCTCTCCAGCATGTCCAAATTGACGTTGCAAACGGGACGAAAGCTTCCGCGTTCGACCAGGATCGCTTTGCGGTAAAAAAACTCCGACGGCTGCAAGACTTCTCCGCTGGCAGCGAACATGGCCGCACCGCTCAAACCGAGCTCGACCAGTTTCAGACTCATCAAGCGGTTGTCGACGTGGCGGAACGCGATGCCGGAGAACTCGATCATGTCGATTTCGATCCGCGATGTCGACAGGCCGTCCAGCAGCGCGGCGACCAACAGTTCGGGCTCATGGTGGAGGGCAAAGGCGCCGTGGACCAGATTGACGCCGACGATGCCGAGGGCTTCCTGTTGCAGGGCCGCTTCGTCATCGAGCATGCGGACGTGGATGATGATCTGGCTGTCTTCGTCTTGGGGATGGGCCTGGAATTTGATCCCCATCCAGCCGTGGCAGGCATTGGTGCCGTGATAGTTTCTTGCCGAAACGGTATCGGCAAAGGTGAAGAACGCAGTCGTTTCACCGCGGACCTCTCGCAACCGGTCCAGATTCAACGTGTGTTCATAGTCGAGCATGGCCTGCAGACGTTCCCGACAGACGTAGCGTGAGGCCCGTCCGTAGATCGCGTCACTGACCTTCATGTCATAGGCCGACATGCTTTTGGCGATCGTGCCGGCGCCACCCCCGACGCGAAAGAACCAGCGAACGACCTCTTGTCCCGCGCCGATCTCGGCAAACGTCCCGTAGCGGCGGGGATCCAGGTTGACCTCCAAGGCTTTTTGGTGCGTGTCGAGGGGCTCGGAGTGCTGGTTGGATTGGTGGGTTCGAATCATCTGGTGGGTTCGCCGGGTTGAGTCGCGTGATGAAAAAATGCTTGCAATGAGAACATGGCTTGCAGTTTCGAGACGATCCCGGGGGATGCTCGCCCGGGGTGGTGGTTCGGGCAGAATGACGCCAAACGGTCATGATCGAGACGTCTGAAACGGAACGGCCAGGCGCGACCGTCCGTTTGGCTCCGGCGTCGTCTGTCGCTGTGTCTTCGCCGCTAACGAGGACCCACAACCGCACACTCACTTAGAGGGGGCTGATTGCCCTTCGCATGGAAAGTGTAGTATGCTGTGCAACTGAGCCGCACGCGGTGATCGCTTCGGTCAAGTCGGACGGGCAGTGATTGGGATCGTGCTTGACTGCGAACCTGATGTCTGAGGCGACTTTGGCACACCTACTCATCTGAACACCGCTCCCGGATGATTTCCGACCGCACCTCTCTTCTCTGACGCTGGCAGATTGAAAACTCCGCCCAAAACCTCGACACTGATGTCTTGTCCTGTTCGCCCAAGGTGGTGCAGCGAACCCCGACAGGTGGGCTGGGGACCGTCTCACGTCACCATCACTTCAACCACACTCGTCGTTCCGGGGTGACCGCATTCGATGTCTTGGCAACAACAAGTCATTTTCGTCGTTGATGACGATGAGCGTGCCCGGGAATCCGTCTGTGCGCTGGTCAGCTCGATGGGATTGGAGTCCAAAGCGTTTGCGTCGGCGGAGGACTTTTTGGAGTTCTACACCAAGGACAAGCCGGGATGCTTGGTGACGGATATCCGGATGCTGGGCATGAGCGGACTGGAGTTGCAAGCGGAATTGAATGACATGGGATCGCTGTTGCCGGTCATCGTTCTGACAGCGTTTGCGACCACACCGGTCACGGTCCAGGCGATTCAGCGCGGCGCGATCACGTTGCTGGACAAGCCGTATCTGGAAGACGATCTCTGGAACGCGATCCGCAAAGCGCTGGCACTCGATGCGAGCAAGCGTGTGGAAGAAGCGCACCGCCAAGCGATTCGGGAGCGGATCAACGAGCTGACGCCGTCTGAACGCACGGTGTTGTCTTATGTGGTGGCCGGCAAGCCGAACAAGGTGATCGCGAATCGTCTTGACGTCAGCGTGCGAACGGTGGAGAACCGTCGCAGCGAGATCTACACCAAGTTGCAGGCCGAATCGGTGGTTGATCTGGTCAGGATGGTGATCGAAGCGGACATGCTGGATACCTAGTGCGCCGGCCACATCGAACAGTAGCCGGCGCACGAGCGTCACGTTGACGTCGCGACGCTAAAGCCGACCGCAATCTTTGCCGTCGTTGCCTCACAAGGGCACCTCCGGCGGGTTGCGGGTTACCACATCGCTTTTCGGTTTCTGCTCTTCATCGGATCGGGTGCGATTCGCAATACTGTGCTTCATCGATGGAACGATGGTTGATGAGGGATCAACAACAATCGAGGGATCGATGACCACGATGGAACGATGATTCAACCGGACGAATCTTGGTGGGGAGACTCGGGCTTCAATCTTGGAAGGAATCCGCAGAACACATGGGGCTCTTGGAGAATGTTCCGGCGGCAACGCCGGAACATTTCTCTGAGCCGCCACATCCTGCTGCGGAAAAGCGTAACGAAGCACGATGCGCGTGAGGCAGGCGCAGGTGTTGACGACACAACCCTTCCGACGGATCGGACGAGTGACCGTCAATGGGAACGGCTGGCGAATCATCGAATTCACGGGGCGAGGCAGCGTCTTTGTCGGTGATCGCAGGCAACAGGTTCGGGGCAAGAACTTGGGCTCACGTCGAGCTTTGCGTTTCACCGACGAGTGCTGCCTTTTTTTGTTTGATCGGTGAATTTCTTTCGACTGCTACAACCGCCCCAATCTTCTTTGGCGGTTCGTCCAATCACCGCTCCGCGATGGCGACGATCCAGTGGGGCAGTTTGCTGCTGTTGTTCGGCATGATGATTTGGCCGATCTCGACATCGCAACAGTGGCGTTGAGATCGAGATCGCAAGGCCGCGTTGGTGACGATTCCGTCGTTGTTGCTGTTCGACCCCGCACTGCGGTCCCTGGTCAAAACACTGCCCAACCCATCGACGCTGGAGTCGGTCGAAACGTGGTGGCAATGCATCAGTGAGGTTGACGCGTCGCAGCGGTTTGCGTTGACCGAACTCGCGTTATCGACGGCATGCCAATCGCAGGATTCGTCTGTCGCACAGATGCTGCTGGCGATCGACGACGGATTGCCCGAGAACTACTCGCCGCATCCGTGGAGAAACTATCGCATCTGCCGAAGATCAAGTTGAAGTTCTTGATCAATTGTTTGGTCGAATTGTTCCAATCACAGGACCGTGTCAGCGCCGATCAAGCGGCGTACCTGCGATACCTGACGGCACGCTGGAGCATTGTGACCTCCGAACCGCCGTTTTCGATGATTTCAAGATCCGCGTCCGACGCGAAGCTCTGCTTTCGTCGATAGCGCGGCAATCGAACCGGGGCAGTCGATCCGGCCCGTGCTGTCGATCGCGTTGCCCAACCGCACCGGTCCGTTCTGTTTTTCTGCAATTAATCGCGCCGTTCGTCCTTCGCGGATCCCGTGGGCTGAAGAGCTTTAGTACAACGGAGGGTGGTACATTATGCCCCATTCCTCTCGATCATTTTGAAGGCACCCTCCCATGTCAGAAACGACCCAGGATTCCGCTGACGCGCGGGACGAACAATGGCCCAGCAAAGACTCCGGCGGCGGAACTCGCAAGACGGTGCTTTATGTCTTGTTGGGGTTGATGGTCGTCGCGTTAGGGTACGACTATCTCGTGGCCCGACCGGCAGTCAACGCGGCCTACGATCAAGTCACCGAAGCCAGCATGGAAGCCAACCGCAAGGGCGTCGGATTCTTGTCCAACACGGACGTTCGTGAGCTGCTGGGAAGGGAACCGGTGCAGACCTTCGAAGACGGCCGCTATCAAGTGGAAGTTTATCAGTGGCGAGGCGGGTTGATCGTCAAGCCACACAAGCTGTATACGGTCTACATGCCAAATGGCGGCGCTTGGATGTTCAATCGCCACGCGAAGTTCGTGTACGAGGCATCGGGTGTCGTCAATCCCGATCGTCCGCTGGTTCCGGTCGACGACGACGAACCGCCGGCGTCGTATGACGAAGCGGAGATGTCCGGTGGTGGCGGAGGCGGTGGCCCCGGAGCGGGCGGCCCCGATGGTGAGCGTGACGCACCGCAGCGTCCCGAAGCAGAAGGTCCGGACGCCGAGGAGGCACCTGCGGCGGAGCCGGCTGAAAGCGACTCGCCGGCGCGCCCGGAACTGGAGAGCGAGTCCACGGAATAGAGCTCCGGCCACCTTTGACAATCCGCCGAAAGTTTTGGCGGCTTGCCGGGCGAACGCTCGAAAATAAGACTCACCGATGGCAGCGCGAACCCACGGATTGATTGCACGCTGTCATCGGTCGGCTCGCGCTGCTACCGGTGGGCTCAGTGATCCTTTCATCGCTGATCCTTTCCTCGCTCGGCAAGTTACAGCCTGAACCCTGTTCGGCTCAGGCAGGGTTCAGCCGGCCTTTTCCGAGCGACGCTGCAGGCTGGTCAGGTGCGGGTCGGTCACGGCGCGATTGATTTCGTCGAGCGACGTCAGCCCACGCAGGACGTAACTGTGGGCGACTTCGGCCAGACGCAGCATCCCGTCATCGGTCGTGATCGCCTCCAGGTCACTGGCGCTGGCCCGTTTGGCGATGGCTTCTTCGATCACGGTGTCGACCACCATGATCTCCGGCAAGGCGACCAGTTGGTCATAGCCGCCTTCGAAGCAGAGGTGGCAACCGAACGGAACGAACACCGACGCTTCGGCCCCCTGCATGCGACTTCGAATCCGCTCGGGGACGTCGGTCGGATGGGACCCTTCGGCCGGTTTGCGGCAGACCGGACAGAGTCGGCGGACCAAACGTTGATTGATAACGCCCGACAGGGCGCTGGCTAGAAAGACATGGTCACTATCGTATTGCAGCATCATGTCGACCGCTTCGGCGGTACTCGTCGAATGCACCGTTGCCAACACCAGTTGTCCGCTGGCCCCGGCTCGGATCGCGGTTTCCGCCGTTTGGCGATCACGAATCTCGCCGATCATGATCACATCGGGGCTGTGCCGAAGCACGACCGTCAAAAGTTCGGCAAACCCGAGTCCGAGTCGCGCATTGGTTTGTGATTGCATCACGCCCGAGAGCGCATGCTCGACGGGGTCTTCAATGGTGTGGATTTTTCTTGATCCGTCATTGAGCTCATTCATGATGGCGTAAAGTGTGCTGCTTTTACCGCTCGCGACCGGACCGGTGACAAGAATCAATCCGCTTCGTTGCCCGATCAGATGTTCGATCGATTCCACGTCGATGGAATCCATGCCCAGTTGGTCAAGCGGTCGGGCGCCACGCACGGGATCGAACAATCGAATCGCCACGTCTTGGCCGTACAGGGTGGGGATGCTGCTGAGCCGAAGATGTGCCTTGGATCCGTCCGGCGTGGTGATGTTGCCGCGGCCTTCGACCGGGCGGACGGATTCACCCGCATCGGCGCCTGCCAAAACACGCAGGTGTCCTTGAAGCCGATGGCCGTAGGTGCGGGCGAGTTTACGAACCGGTTCGATCCGGCCCAGTCGCCGGACGGAAATCAGCACGGCACCATCGATGTCCGAAACAAACAGATCGCTGGCGTGTCGCTCCAGTGACCATTCAATCAGGTTGGCGGCGAAGAGTTCAGGTGGTGCAAGCTCCGTCTCACCCTCCAGCTTTTCTAGATTTTCGAAATCGATCGCTGAATCATCGTTCACGTTGCGGGTCTTCCAGGAGAATCGGAGAAGTCGGTCATGAGTAGCGGTTGGATAATATGAACGATAACGGCGCGCAACGCAAAAAAGGGTCGCCTGCCCCGTTCCCAAGTCGGCTCGGGCGGGAAAAAATAGTGGCATGAATGCGCCACCCCCCAAGGAACTCCTCCGCCGATTCTACGGCTACGATGACTTTCGCCCCGGACAGGCAGAGATCATCGAACACGTTTTAGCGGGGGGGCACGCCATGGTCGTGATGCCGACCGGCATGGGAAAATCGCTCTGTTACCAGATTCCGGCACTGTCAAGTGTCGACGATGACCGCTCGATCGTGTTGGTGCTTTCCCCCTTGATCGCGTTGATGCAGGACCAGGTCGATTCGCTGCAGAGACGGGGAATCGATGCCGGTTTCATCAATTCATCGTTGGATCGCGAAACGCGGTTGGCGCGTTATGAAGCCTTGGCCCAAGGACAGTACAAGATTCTGTTTGTCACTCCGGAGCGTTTTCGCAAAGACGATTTCTGCGAGGCCCTGTCACGCCGGACGGTCCGTCTGTTGGCGATTGATGAAGCGCATTGTGTCAGCCAGTGGGGACACGATTTTCGCCCCGACTACACGCGGGTGGCCGAAATCCGCGCGTCGATCGGTGAGCCCACCACGCTTGCGTTGACCGCGACGGCGACGGCCGAGTGCCGCCGAGACATTTACCGCCAGATCGGCATCGATGCGTCACAAGTCAAACTGTTTCACCAAGGCATCGATCGCCCGAACCTGCATTTGGATGTGATCCCGGTCTATGACGAAGAAGAAAAACTGAATCAGCTCCGCGACATCCTTCGCGATCCCGAGTACCGCTCCGGCAGCGCCATCGTTTACTTTTCGTTGATCAAAACACTGGAGCGTTTCAGCGATCACTTGCTGTCCGAAGGAATTGATCACGTCTGTTACCACGGCGATTTGCCACGCAACCAGCGCCGGCGTGTCCAGGACGAATTCATGTCCGGCGATGCCGATCTGGTGTTGGCGACCAACGCGTTCGGCATGGGCATCGATAAGGAAGACATCCGCATGGTCGTGCATGCGGAGACCCCCGGTTCGATCGAGTCCTATTATCAAGAGATCGGACGTGCCGGTCGCGACGGGCAGCCGAGTCGGTGCGTGTGGTTGTACGCGCAAGAGGACTTGATGACCCAGATGCAATTCATCGAATGGTCCAATCCCGATGCCGCCTTCTACACGCGGTTGTATCAATTGATGGCCGAGCACGGCGAGCAGTGCAGGGCGTTTGGGCTGGAATGGATGAATGCCCAGTTGCAGCGTCGCAGCAAACACGACCACCGGATTGCGACGGCGATCTCCATCTTGGATCGCCACGGGGTGGTCGCCGGTCCGCGGCCGCCGCAGTGTTTTGAGGTGTGTGCTCCGCTACCGGCGCGGTTCCAAGACGACGATCAATTGGCCGAAAAGAAGCGACGCGATCAACAGCGGTTGTACGCGATGGTTCAATTCGCGGCCGAACAAGGTGATCGCAAACAGTTCTTGAATCGTTACTTTGCCGATCCGGAGGCGTCCGGGTGAGGTCGGCACGCGGCGCCGGCCGGTGTCGCGTGTGGTGCGTTCCAGACGCGCCGGTCGCTGACCGGCCTGTCGACTTAATCGCGATCGAAACAATGGTGAGCCGATGGCGCTAGCCACGGGCCTCCAACGGCAACGTCGTCACCACTAGGCCCGCGGCTAGCGCCGTCGGCTCACTAAATCGACAGGCCGTGACGCGTCCCGCTGGGATCAGCCGGTGCTTTCGCGCCGCATCACGGTTTCGGCAACGATGTCCAGACCGTCGAAGGCGAAGAATCCTGGGACGTAGCTGACCTCACTGATCGGGATCGTGATCCGGACGGTGATGTCGTCTCCCGGTTCCGCTTCTTCCAGGAACGAGGGGGTGATGACCACGTTCGCACTGGTCAGATTCATGATCGCCAACTCTTCGTTGACCCGCGTCTGCACGTCTTCGATCGACGCGGTGGGGCGGATCCCGACGCGTGCCCCTTCGCGAGATGCTTGGACGACCGCTTCTTTGATCATGCTGATTCGTCCCATCTCGATCAGTCCGAACGTGAAGGTCAGCATGACGGGGACGATCAGGGCAAATTCGACGGTCGCGGCACCGCGACGAGACTTTCTTCGACGGTTAGGATGGTTCACTGGAATCACTGGCGTTGGATGATGCTTTCGTTTCATAGTTGTGTACTCGATCGGGCGTCGGCGAGATCAAAACCCGTTGCGAACGCGTCTGGCTGCAACGGGATTCGCCGAAACACTCTCGGGGGGAGCTGTTTAATCGACAAGCATGACGGGAGTGAATAAGAAATCGCTCTCTTCGATGGGGGCTTCTTTGAAGACCGAGTATCGGGCCACCATCGGAGCCGGTTGAATCGTCAGGTGTTTCTTCTTCATCGGACCGGTCAGCTTGACGCTCAAGATGCGGATGCCTTCGAAACGGACGATCGTGTACATCGCGTTATTGCCGTTGCCATGAACGCTGGTGAAGATGGGGATGATCCGGGGCTGGCCGATGATCGCTGCCAGTTCGTCTTTGATCCCCGCGCTGATTCCGGTGTCTCCGTTGAGTTCCAATTCGCCGTTGGAATCGAATTCTAGCGAGTGACCGAGGTCGGCCATATCTTGAGTCGAGATGCCGTGCAGAATTTGCCGGCTGAGGTCGCTTGTGCTGTTGTTGCTACCTCCGATATCGACGGTGCCACGGTTGCCTGGCGATCCGGTTCCGGTCGGATAGAGCGAGCATTCATAAAAGCCGTCGCTGCCGCTGGTGACCTGTCCATTGGCGTACGAGTAAACATCCTCGGTCTGCTTGGCGACGACCTGCTCCCAGGTCTCCAGATCCAAGGCGATCGGCAGAATGTCCAGCGTCTCGCCCGCATCGCTGGGCGTGTGGAACCCGGAAATGGTCTTGAACAAAGCAGCGGTGGACTGCGCCTGTAACGACTGTTCGGCGCGGCCGGTGACCGATCCAAAGAACAAGGGGATGGCGGAGTTGTTCGCTTCGGTCTGTCGGACGTGAACGCGGACGGCATTGAAACGCGAGGAGTCGGACGTGTCCAGGGTCCCCGGTTCATCGCGATTGTAGTAGCCGATTTCGATGTCGGCATTGGGGTTCAGCGTCGGCGCCCGTGAACTGACAATGTTTTTGGAGGCGATCGTTGCGGCGGCGTCGTTGATCTGGCACTGGACGGTGGTTGCATCCTGGCCCTGGGTGACACCGTCGAACAGTTCCCAACACGCGGACATGGCGGCGGCGTCGGCGGTCCGTTTGACTTCCGAACGGGAAACGTTGATGTGTCCAAAGTCGATCGCAATCGCGGAGACCACTAACAGTCCGGCAACCAAAAACACACTGAAGACGAGCGCCGAGCCTTTGCGACGTTTTGCCGATCGGCGTTTGCGCGGCGGAAGGGTTGAACGAGTCACGGGTTGGTGAGCGCGGTCGCGCTGGAGTGAAATTTGAGACATGAGATGACCTGAGAAGATGATGAGATCGACAATCCACGACGTTTTGTGCACATCGTGGCGCTGCTACAGGGCGAATTGATTGACCTGGATCGTCTGGGTGTGACCATTGAGGTAGATCAAACGGACGGTCTTGAGTCGAATCGAGGCGACTCGATTTTTCCCAAATCCGATGTCCACGGACTCGAGGCTCTTTTCAGGCGTGTAATGATCGAGACTGTGGAGGTCCTGGTCATTCATTTGCACCAGGTATTCTGGACCGCCGAAATGGCCCCACTGCATGCTGTGTCCATCTTTGACCGCGAACATTAATTGGCCATTGAAGACAGCCATCGCACTGGTCCATTCGATCCGATCGTTGTCGCAGTACAGCGTCTCTTGAATCTGACTTCGCTCTTCGTCGACGAGCGTTTCGTTACAGAAGGCTCCGACGTGGAAACCGCCACTGGAGTAGCCGTCATCGGCGGCGTAGTTCATCTGCAGCTGGAAATAGCAATCGGCGTGGTCCGCGTCGGGATAGAGAAAGAACGCGACCTGGGGTGAGTTGATTTTGACGTCGGGTTCGTTGATCGTCAGTTCCCAATCCTCTTCGACCATGAACAGGACGGGTTCGATTGCCGTCGCGATGCCGGGCAGCGACGCGAACAAACACAATCCCCCCGCAATCAAAGTGGCGCGAACGGCGCCGAATCGGTTCAATGCGTGTGACATTTTGGTTCCCTAAATTGACGAGGCAGAAAAGATGCCGCAGCCGAGCTTGGCAATCCCCTTCGGTGGTCTGGCGATCCGAACGCTTCGAGTGAAGCAGGCCGGACCCATGACTTTGCGTCCCACGCTTACACGTGGTTTGCCGTTTCGAGGGCTTTGAAAGGGGGAACCGTTCGAGCTGATTTGGCATTGAAACGCTATGTCGATTCGCGCCCGAAAACTTGAGTTTCCCCATATGTATGGGCCGTGATGAGGCATTCCCCCCTGCACGTCATGAGGGTCGTGGCGATTGTCGGGCCACGCTGAGGGAATGCCCTCAATTTTGTGGATGGCCAACCCGGTTCTCGGGTGGTAGTGACCCAGGGTTGTGGTGCTCTGCATTCTTGGTACCTGACCCGAATGGCACGAACTCAAGGAACAACGGATTGGGTAACCGTTGGTGTTTAGCCTTTGGGCGATTTCCGGTCGCTGCGACGCAGCGACAGTGGGCGGCTAAAGCCTGCACACCAACACGTATGCCCGTGCCATTCGTACCGGACCCCTTTTCCGCGGCACCCCCAAATCTAAGAGTTGACGGAGCACTACTGAATCAATCGCGTTCCGGGGCCACTGGCCGTGGCGGTCGCTCGAGTGGCGGGGGGCTGTTCGTAGAGATTGAACTCGGCCCACAAAGGAATGTGATCGCTGATCGCATTGGCCTGTTTTTCGGTCAGGCCCAGGTCGGCCTTCAAATCGATCACGCCGAGTCGCCCCGAGTATTCGGCGGTCACGCTGCTGTCGATCAGGATGTGATCGTTGGTTTTGGTGCGATTGATGTTGGTTTGAATGTCGGCCGCCAGGGAGAGCACGCCGGGGATCAATTTCAGCTGTCCGAGGTTCTTTTCACTGACGTTGAGATCGCCCAGCAAGATGAAGTCGTCTTCGGAGTACTGTTGAAACTCATATTCGCGGACGCGTTGAAAGACGTCGGCCAGCACGTTGATTTCGCTCTCCTGATCGGCGGGATCGACGCGGTCGGGTTTGGTGTGGACGTTGATCATCGTGAATCGAAACGGCCGCTGGGGGCTCTCTTTGGGGACCACGGTTTCGAATGTCGCCACCATCGGTTCGCGATACATGCGTTTGCCGGGATCCTGCACCACATAGGCGGATCCGGGCACCAGGTTGATCCGTGACCGATCCCAAACAAAGGCGTACGATTCCAGGTAGGCTTCGCCGATCGGGTCGCTCATCGTCGCGGCGAAGTTGCCTCCCGATTCGTTCAACAGTCCGACCAGTCGTTGCAGGGCGATGCCGTCGGCTCCCTGTAGTTCTTGGATCGCCACGACATCGAACGTGCTGACGATCTTGGCGATCGTTCCCAACACATCGACGCCGTCTTCGTTTGTTCGGATGCTGGATTTTTTGTCCGCGAAGTGTTCAATATTGAAGGTCGCGATGCGAATGCGATCGGGCGGACGTTCGGTTCGGTCGCCCAGCGAAATGGTTTCGCCGCGAAAGGCCGTCTCCGGATCCGGTCCGAGCAATCCGTCAAGTGATGAAAAACTCAGCCCGCCGGTCAGCATCATGTAGAGCGCGTAAAGCAATCCGAGTGTGGTCGCGCCCGGACCGAACCAGCGGAGCAGCGAACTTGTGCTACTGAAGGAGCTTTTTCTTCGACGTTTGGAAAAGATCCCCACCTCGGCCTCCTTGCCGAACGTTGCTGGGCCCAACCGTGGTGGCCGGGGCTGACGTTGATCACCCTCTCGATTGTTTTAGGTGGCTATAGGTAAACTTGGGTGTCTTGGGCAATGGCAATACGACAACCGGGAGTGCGTGAGATGTCGCAATGGAAAGACGTGGAGCGGCGTCTGGCGCGGGTCCGCACGTTCGCCGGATTGATGGATGACAAATTTGCATTGCCCGGAACCCGCATCCGATTTGGGTTGGACACGTTGGTGGGACTTCTGCCGGGGGTGGGCGATGCGGCCACCGCGGTGGTCGGGCTCTGGTTGATCGGCGAAGCGTTTCGCATGAAGGCGTCGACGGGCGTGTTGATCCGCATGTGCGGCAACGTCTTGATCGACGCGACACTTGGGGCCGTGCCGATCGCCGGTGACCTGTTTGATTGGTATTGGAAATCCAATCGGCGCAACGCCGTTCTATTGGAAAAACATCTCCAGAAGCGAGTGGCCGATCCCTGATGCAATCGATCGACACCTTGCCGCGGTTCACGATTCTGATTCACGCGGTCGGCCACGGTTTCGCCAGGCAGCAACTCTCCGATGGGAGCCGCGTCGCGGCGGGACCGGTGCATTGGGATTGGTTGTTCCAGCCACCGGGTGATCGATCGAGCGGGCGGGCGGGTGATGCATGCGCGGACCATCTCGAACACCCATCGAAGTCGGCTGCAACGTTATGGACGTGGGCGACCGACCCCTTGCCCGAGTTGGACAAGCCGCCAGCGAGTTGGATGGATCGCATCATCACGCCGGCGCTGCGGTTGGCCGATCATCGCGAGCGCTATTTGGATTTCGAAGGTGACATCGGGGCTGGCCGCGGATCGGTCCGGCAACTTGCCAGGGGACGATACGAACTGATTCGCCAGACGGCGTCCTGCTTCGAAGCTCGGCTGCAATGGACGAGTCCGCCGGCTGGAGGTTCTCCGGTCGATTGGCGCCACGACCCAGGCGTCGACGCCCGGGTCGTGGCTCGATTCTCGCGGGCGGATGGAGAGGCGTCAGAGTCGTGTCACGCGTGGACGGCGACCCTGTTCTGCGAGCGGGACACTTAGCGAAGAGAGAGCGATCACAGGGAGGGGCTGAGGGTGCTCGTCGATGCCGGACCGAACCTCGACAGCATCGTCGATGCCGGCTTACAAGCCGCGAGATGAACTGGTGTCAGAGAGAGTCTCGGATTCCGGTTCGTCGTCCAGCTGAGCGAGCTTGTAGATCTCCCCTTGGGGCGTGAACGTTGACGATTGCACGTCACCGGTTTGTCCGGTGACGGTGAGGTATTGGTCGGCGAGTTCGATCGATTCGATGATCACCGATCCGTCCATGTGCCCCGGATACTGGTCGGGGACGTCGATCAGTGCGATCGATTCACCGTCCTGAGTGTCCCATTGCAAGTTCAGGTTTGTCTTTGATGCGATCAACTTGATGCGATCTTTGAATTGAGACAGTGGCAGCGGCAACGCCCCGGCGCGGATTTGCTTGATCGAGACGGCCAGACGGTTGGGTTGGTCGGTCAATTGGACACTTAGCTCGCATGACAGAACGGCGTCGAGACGCTGGTCCTTGAATCGAGCGGCGGCCATCAACAGTCCGTCTTGAATCATCACACGAGGCTCTTGCAGCCCTTTGGCTTCCAGTGTGGGGAATCGCTTGGGAAGTTGATCGATCAGCCAGGCGTTGATTTGTTCGGCGGCAAACTGGGCTTGCCACAGGCCGGGTTGGGCAACATCGTCTTGCAGTTTCTGCACGTCGGATTCGATTTGTTCGACCGACTCGGCGACGTCTTGCGGTGGCGGGGCGGCGATGGCACGCTCGTAAAATTCGGGCACCTTTTTGGTTTCGCGGTGAGCCCAAAACGCAGTGGCACCGAGTGAGGCGACGAGTAATGCGCCGACCAACAGCATTCGTTTGATCAGTCGCATCCACATAAACAGTCTCCCTCTTTAGAATCGAATCGGCTTCGGTAACCAGTCACGCAGTCGATCGGCGACGCTTTCGCGTTTCGGGTGGGGTTCCGCCATGGTATCGGCGTGACCCGCGGTGGGGGGCGGAACCGTTCCGGAATGATGGACGACGCCGGCCGCCGGCGAAGAGTTCCCCGTCGCAGAGTCCGATGGAGGGGTGCCCCGCTGATGGGATCGAGCCATCAGGTATCGCGACCACCCATTATTTAGCAGTCCGGCAGCTGGTTTCAAGTTTCCGCGTTGCAGACCTTGGATGGCCAGGAAGGCTTTGTCCTGTAACGCGGTTCGCTCGGCCCCGGTCGGAAACCGGTCGTGCAGATGGACATCATCGATCCAAATTCTTCCCGGCGAGAGGCTGTCGATCGTCAATCGAACGGATTCCATTTCTTCGCGGTGGATTTGTTCGGCTTCCAAGACGACATGCCGCGGTTGCCAGTGTCCGTCACAGGGAACCTGGAATTCGGTTGAGATGCGAACGGGTTTCCCCAATCGATTCCCCTCCAGTGAAACGCGAACGCGGTGTCGAGGTATTTCTTTGTGCGGAGCCGTCGCTGCACTGGTTTTCAAGATCGGCGATGCGTTGGGATCCGCTTCGGCAGTCTTTTTATTTGCACGGATGGCAAACGAGACGGCCAGCCGGCCCGAGCGCGGCACCGGAATGGGTTCGCTGACCAACCAGATGCGGCCAGCCGACGCGGTGTCGGCTGTCATGCGGATCGAATGGGATCCCTCGATGGATTCGCTGGAATCGAGCGTGACGGCGTCGGCGGGGAACTGCGTGTGCATCCAGCCGACGATGCCGACTTGGCCTTCGATCTCGAATCCGCCGTTGGTCAATTCGATGTAATCGTCGGGCAACGCGAGGGTGCCGATTTTGCCGACGACTTCACCGACGTGCGCTTTGAGCCGCTTCAGTGTTTCCGCTCCGCCGACCATGTTGCCCTGCCAAGCGACCAATCGAATCGGATCGGTTTCGCCGCGGACTTGTAGCCGGACGATGGATGTCGGAGCGACGGTCAGCAAACGTGTGTCGGCGACGCCGGTCGGCTGGACAATCGCGTTGGTGTCGTCGGCGCGGAGCAGGCTGCAATCGGCGATCTGCTGCGTGGAAAATTGCAGTTTGACCTGACTGGTCCACGGCGCCGTGTTGATCACGGTGAGTCGGATCGGTGATGGTTGATCGGCCGTTGTGGCTTGGTCAGACGTTGGGGCTTGGTCGGGCGTTGGAGCAGGGGAGGTTTGGGGCACCAACACATGCACGTAGTCCGAATCGAGATCAGCTGATGAAGACACCGGTGTGGCATCGAGCGGCGTTTGCCGGTAGTGATGAATCGTTTCGCGAAACGACCGCTCCAGTGCGAGCGGCAATTCCCTGGCCGGAATCGAAACGCCTTGAGCGGGACTCTGGACACACGAATCCAGGAATCGCAACGATGTCTTCATCGAGGCTTGTCCGTCGATCGCTCCGGTTTCCAGATGCAACAGCCGCCCCGGGTGTGCCGCTTCGTCCAAGTTTGGCCGGCCTGGCCGACGTGGGGTCACCCGTACCGAACCGGACGCGGACCAAGCCGTGATCGCCGCTTCGATGTAGTCGCCGAGCCACAGCGGACCTGGAGCCGCGTTGGCCTGTGCTGATGTTGGGGTGGCAATCCATGCTCGTGGATCGATCGCAACGGAGACTTCATCGTAGCCACACCAAGCGGCGTGGGTGCTCAGCCGCGAGGTGGCTTTCCACAAGTAGAACATCAGTGCGGTGGATTCGGCGTAATCACCTTGCGCGACTTGGGCCATGTAATCCGTGTTCAGGTCGGTCATCCAATCGGGCGAATCAACCCGCAGGGTGACGTGGCGTGACGTCGTGTGTTCGTCCAAAACGGATTCGTCAAAAACGGGTTCGTCCAGAACCAGCGATTCGATGGAAATCGGTTGGTCGCCGGATGGGTTGGTGATCCGGACGAACTCATGGCCGTCGTGCGCGAAGTGCAAGAGTTGATGGGTGACGACGGCGGGAAGTCCGTCCGAGGACACATCCATGGGACGACCGAAGGGCAGCGTCAAGGTGCGCGTGACGGAATGGAATTCGGGCGTGCTCGCGAATTCGATGCGAGCGGTTTTGGGGGCCGCGTCGAGTGTCGATTCGGTCAACGTGATGGACAGTTGATACGGTTGATGCGGTTGCCGTTCGCCCAGAAATCCGACCATGGACTGGCCGGGGGCGAGTTCATGCGACGGGTCGCGCGAGGCGTTGCGCCGCGGCGAGAGGGTCAGTGATTCGCTGACGCGTTTAACGTTCGGGACCAATTTGGTCGCCCCGTTGGGCATCCAGGCCGGTCGCTGCCAATCGGACGGATCCATCGGCTCGATGGGGCCGATTCGTCGCCAGGTGATGGATTCGACGTCCTGATCGGTCGGGTCTTGAAAAACCATCCAGGGCGTCTGCACCGACGCGAGTTGGTTCGGCGAACGTGTCAAACGCGACCAGATGCGGTCGGATTTTTCGCTCAGCCGGCAACGGATTTCGTAGACACCTGGTCGGTCGGGCGAGGAAGCCGCGATCGCGATTGCCTCGGAGTCACCCGAGGGGCTGAGCCGAAGATCGGTCTGTTCGCGGCCGACCACCGCACCGTCTTCGACACGGATCAGCTTGTAATGGAGTGTCAGCTCGCGATCGGCGTATTGTGGTAACGATCGGATCTTGACCGAAAGTTGATGTTCGTCGTCGGCATCGACCAACGGCCAAGCGGGGTTGGTCGAATGAAACGCGAATGGACCAGTCGCCAGATCCGGCCGCGGGCGGTTGGGCGGATCATTCGCCGACACGTCACTGGGCGTGTTTGCCGCAGAGGTGCTTGACGCTGGGCTTGAATCAGTGGCTCCAACCGTCGATGTCTCGATCGAGGTTTCCTTGAACGCCTCTGTCGGCGTTTGCGCGATACACTCCGTCGCCAGCGCCGTCCACACGACCGCCAGTGTGACGCTCGCCGCGAAGGCGAACGCAGCAGAGCGGTGCGCATTGCGGAATGCGGGAGGACATCCGTGTCCGATCATGACAGGTGAAAGTCGCGAGAGTGGAGGAGCAAGACTGGTCGGAGACTAGCTCGCAACGGCCTTGCTCGGCAAGACGAATCGGTCACGAATCCACTCAGCGGCCGCGTCGAGCGTCTCCTGGGCGTCGCGAATCCGATACCCCAACTCGGTCTCGGCGCGGCGGCTGGAATACCAATGGTATTGACTGCTCATTCTCACCCCGGCGCTGTTGAAGTCGGGTTCCCGGCCCGTCACACGTCCCCAGAAGTCGCCGGCCAGCCCGGCCAGGTACTCGATTCCGGGGCCGGCCGACCGGATCGGGGGGCGTGTCCCCATCCGCTTGGCCATTTCGGTCCACAGTTTTTCATAGCTCCAATTGTGCCCGGCGAGAATATATTCGCGACCGTTGGGGCAATCGGCGTCGAGCGCCGCGATCACCCCGGCGGCGACATCGCGGGAATCACACAAGCTGCAGCCACCCGAGGGAGCGATCGGCTTCCAGCCCGATCCGACTTCCAACATCATCCGCCCGCTACTGGGTTTCCAGTCCCACGGCCCGAGCATGAATCCCGGATGCAGGATCACGGTTTCCAGTCCCTCGGGGATCGCCTGACGAACCACATCGACCGACGCGCGTTTGCTTTGGACATAGGCACATGGGATCTGTCCTCCGGCGTGTTCCAAGGGCGTCGTTTCGTCGGCGATCGTGTGGGGTGATCCGAGCGCGATCGCGTTGACGGTTCCGATGGCTGCGAGTCTCTTGGCGTGCCGGACACAGGACTGGACGATACGGCGCGTGCCTTCGCGGTTGACCTGCATCGATTGGTCCATCTGGTGCCAACCCAAATGAATCATCGCGGCGGCGTGGACGACCGCATCGCACTCGGCGATGGCTTGATCGACCGGGTCGTTCGTCGGATCGGCAGTTGAGGCGCCAGCGGATTCGCCAATGGTTTCGCCCTCGGGTCGGCCGTCGGATTGGCTCGTCGGCGGCACCAGTGGACTGTGGACCAGTTCGACGTCCAAGCCTGCAAAGACTTCGGCGTCCGGTTCACTGCGGACCAACGCCAGGACGGCATCGCCGCGCTCGCTGAGTTGGCGGATCACGGTGTTTCCCAGTAGTCCGGTCCCTCCGGTGACGAAGACTCGCATGGTGTGATTGAGTGGCTGGGGTTTGCGGTTCAATGGTCGGTTGGGGAGCCGCCGCGGCGGCGACTTTTGGCCGCCGTCGGCGACGGGAGGATATTCCGGGTTCTGGGGCTGCCAGAGAAATGTTTTTTAATGTGAATTTAGGTTCCCTTAAAGGCCCCTTGGATTTGCTCGCATCGCTGAAAATCGGCAAAAATGAGGTAAGAGGGGCTAAATCCAACGAAACCTTTCCAAGCAGGTGAATTGACAACTGACCTGTGTTTTGACCACCCTGTCGATCACCAATTTGGAGCAGATCGATCGCGAGACCCCGGTGTCACTCTTTGGAGCCACGCTTTGGAGTCTCGGTGCAACGATAGATATGACTTCCCTGGTGTCGTTTCTAGGGCAACCTGTTGCGACAGATTCGAGTCTCGAATCGACGCTGGGTCTGCTCTTCCGAATCTGATGAGAGAACTGCATGTCGCAAGACAAGCTTGAGTTAATACGCAACGCCGGACCGAGTGTCTTGCCGAGTCTACTGCTGTGCGACTTCGGCGATTTAAAAACCGAACTGGCGCGACTGGAAGATGCCGGGACGCAGGTGTTGCACTTGGACGTGATGGACGGCCATTTCGTGCCCAATTTGACGTACGGCATGCCGATCGTCGAAGGCATTCGTCGACACAGCGATCTTCCGATGGACGTCCATCTGATGATCAGCGATCCGTTGCGGTATGCCCAGCCGATGGTCGACGCCGGTGCGGACCTGCTGACGTTTCATGTCGAAGCGGTCGAGGATGCAGGCGAGGTGGCCCGCGAAATTCGCTCGATGGGAGCGGCCGTGGGGGTGGCCTTGAACCCCGACACCGATCTGTCGGCGTTGGATGGATGCCTGGATGATGTCGACATGGTCTTGGTGATGAGTGTCAACGCAGGCTTTGGCGGACAAGCGTTTAATCCGGTCGCCCTGGAAAAGCTGGCCGCGTTGAAACAATCCCATCCGGATCTGTTGCTGGAAATCGATGGCGGCATCAATTTAGAGACGATCGGGGCAGCCCGAGCGGCCGGTTGCGATCTGTTCGTCGTCGGATCGGCGATCTTCAAGCAAGACGACTACGCCGCGGCGATCGCGGCGTTGGATGCCGAAATCGCGGGAGGGGTCTCATGATTCGTTCCGCAACGTTGACCCGAGTGTTGTTGATTCGCCCCGGCGCGACCGATTTCGATGACCAGGGCCGCATGAAGGGTTGTCTGGACATGCCATTGAGCAGCCGTGGTGCCGAACAAGCCGCGTCGTTGGCCAAGGAGCTCGCCAGCGTCAGCGTGAAGACGATTTATTCGTCTCCCTGTGAATCGGCACGCGAGACCGCCAAACGGCTCGCAGACGAACAGCGGGCGGCCGGGCGTGAAGTCAAAGTCAAGATTATCGATGCCTTCAAGAACCTCGATCATGGCCTGTGGCACGGAAAGCTGATCGACGAAGTGCGTCGCAATCATCCCAAGGTCTATCGCCAAGGGGTCGAGCGGCCGGACGAGTTTTGTCCGCCCGGCGGTGAGCCCGTCGCCGGGGCCAAGGCACGTGTCGAAAAGGCGCTGCGAAAGTGCCTGAAAAAAGGACGCGACCACGTCGTCGCCATGGTGATCCCCGAACCGCTGGCGTCGGTCGTCCAGTGTCAGCTCAGCGGTGAAGACCTGGCCAGCGTCTGGAAGAGCGAAACCGACTCGGCATCCTGGTCGATGATCGAAACCGAAATGTAAGGCGGGCTGTGCATGCCAAGTGTCCGAGACGTAGGGCATGCTGTGCATGCTAGGTGTCACGCACAGCGTGACCTACCTAGTTGGCCGGTGACTCAGCTTCCTCTGCCTCGACGTCACCTTCTTCCTCGGTCGTTTCCTCGGCGGGCGATTCGTCCGTGGACGCCTCATCGCTCTCGGTCGTTTCGTCCTTCGGAGTTTCGTCCTTTGGAGTTTCGTCCTTTGGAGTTTCGTCCTTTGCGGCTTCCGCCTTCATTTCCTTGGCGGCTTCGGCCTCTCGGCGTCGCTCCTCTTCCTCAAGCTCTTTCTGTCGTTTGGCGGCCAGTTCCTCTTGTTCCTTGCGGAACCGTTCGTAGCTTTCCGGACTGGTCCGTCCCAAGCCCTGCTCCATCATCTCGGCGAAGCCGCTGAGGGGGAAATCTTCGGAGAGTTCTTCGGAGTCGATCATGATCATGTAGCGGCGGATCGACGCGTACAGATCTTCGGCCGAGTCATCGATGGTCAACACCGGATAGTCTTCAAAGATCTCGTACCAGATCTGGAAGGCTTCCAGGTACAGTTTGATCGCCAAGTCGACTTCGGCTTCTCGGTTGGCCTTTTCGGCGTCGTAGATCAGCTTTCGGGCTTTCACCGTTCGGTCTTCCTGTTCGGCCATGGAAAGGCTTTCCCAGTAGACGTAGTTGATCTGTTTACGCAGGCCATCGGTTTTCTGGATTCGTTGGTCCAGGTCGTCGATTTCGTCCAGGATCTGCAGGGCGGGCAATTGTTTTTCGGTCGGCAGGCGCTGTGCGACCTCCTGGAAATTCGGTTCGATCGCTGCCAGGATATTTGGCATCGCTTCCTTGCCGGCCTCGGTGCGTTGGTCCGGGTCCTTTTCGTAAACGTTGCGCATGTCGATCGGCAGCTGGTCGACCTTTTCTTGCCTCATGTCCAGATAGACTTGTCCGGCAAGTTTGCGGAACTTTTCTGCCAATTCGCCGCGTTCGTTCAGCAGGTCCGCCAGTGATCCCAGTTTGACGGTGAATCGGGCCAGGGTCGGGATGCTTCGTTTGCCGAATCGGTCCCAGTTTTCCGACGCCTTGGTCCAGGCGCTAATGGCGCGTTGATCCAGCACGCCTTCGCTTTCGATGGCTTCGGCGTGTTTGATCGACCACTTCGGACCGGTTTCAAAGAAATTGATCGGGGTCTGACGACGGATCTCGACGCCGGCGTCGACGACATCGTAGCCGTGATTGAGCCACAACCGTCCGACCAACCAATTGTCCGGTTTCTGAAACGGGCCGAGCGCTTCGCTGCTGTCGACGGCGATGCCTTCGTTGGCCAGCGAATCGTGCAGCACGGTGTCGTCGGCAAACAGACGTCGGAATTGACGTTTCTCGTCCGACATGCCGATCTTCTGGCCGTAGAACCAACCGGTGTACCAGATCAGCCGCGGGGCTTTGCGGTTTTGACGCACGCCACGGGTTAGAAACTCGGTGCCTTCGCGGACCATTTCGTAACGCTGACGATAGTCATCGAACTCGACCGAAACGTTGTAGGCCAGGTTGTGAGCCTGGTGTTCCCAAACCTTGTCGTAGTGCGGCTGCAACAGGGCGATGTTGTTCAGGGCTGCCTTCAGGCGATCCCATTCGTGCAGCACCCGGTACTTGTGCGCCTTTTCCCACAACAGCGTTGCGGCGACACCACGCAGCCCGAGCGACGCGAGTTTCATCGTTTCGCTGGCCGGGCTGATTTCACCGAGGTCGCTTTCGGCGATCCCAAATTCTTGGCGCATCGTGGCCAGTTGACCGCCTGAATCGGCGGTGCCATCGGAGGGCTGGCCCAACAGATAAAGCGGGACCAAGGTCGCCACAAGAATCACCAGGTAAATGATTTTGCGACGAAACGCAGTCGACTGATTCATGCCGCGATCTCACGAGCTTTCAAAAAGAAGTAACTGATCAAAAATGCCAACAGGCAATAGCCGAGTGTCGCGACGCTGTGACGCGCCAACACGGCGTTGAAAATATCGATTCCGCTGGCGGCGTATTCGGCCGTCGAAACCATCCGCGGCAGGTTCGGCAATGCCGTAGCCACGGCGTCCATGGTGTAGACGATCACCGCATCAGCCGACTTGATCAAGGTGTTGGCAACACCTTCAACGTCCAGCTGGGTGGTCATCGCGTCTTGTTTGACCAGACGCACCAAGGACTCGATCGGGCCGCCGCCGCGTTCGATGTTCGAATCGATAAAGTGACGGGTGTCATAGATGCTCTCGGCGGAAAATCCGAGCAGCACGCAGACCGCGGTGGCTACCATCGCGACCGGTCCGCTCAGGAACGTACTGAACATCACGCCGAACGCAATGATCATCGTCATCTGCAACCAGATCGAACCGTACGCCTTGGTCAGATTCCAAGCAAAGCTGGATTCCGCCGGGCGGAGATACAGACCGCTCTTGGTCACCCCGAGGTACTGGCTGCTGTCCAAGCATTTCAGCAGGATCTGCATGCGGCCGTCTTCGGTCACGACGTAGTCAAACACGTTTCGCGTTTCCACTTCGCCGGTTTCCTTGTTCAGCCATTCGAACGTCAGCGGCAGCTCACGCTCATCGATCTGGTACTCCTCCACGGTGAACTGCTTGGGAGTCAATGAAAAGCCGGTGTCGGGATTCTTGAACGTCAACGATCCGCGAATGCCCGACTCGATGTCGCCTTTGAACGATCGGTAGGCGCGGATCGACAGGTCGAACGGGATCTTGTCGGGGAAGCGTTGCCGCGTCACGTTGTCGAACGTGAACTCGGCCATCCCCAGCGTTCCGCCTTCGACGTAGGAGTGTTCCAGTTTGCGGTTTCCTTTGGCGACACCGATCAGCCGCGAGATGCCGGCCGAGCCGTAGCCGCCGGCGAGCCGTTCGGCTCCGACGTCGATGCCGGAGTCTTTGGGATCACCGTTGCGGTCGTAGAACTGGATTTCCCCATAGGACGGAATACGGGCTCGCAACTGACCGGTCGGCGGGCCGATGGTGAACGACCCATCGTCGAGGCGGGTGACAACGTGGCGGTGTCCACGGACGAAATTGGTTAGCCCCTGAGTTTCACCGGCCTCGATCGTGAAGGTGTGCTGGTGTTTGCGGACGCGGTCGGTCTTCCCGACGATCCGGCCGTCGATTTCATTCGCCTCGACGACTCCGTAGTGGGTGTGGTCGAGCCCGCGATCGACGAAGATATAACTGGCCAATCCCATCGGGATCAGCATCACGGTTCCGACGGCGACAAAGCCCAGCATCCGTCCGAGCACGATTTCGGTCGCGCGAACGGGTTTGGTCACGATCGTGTAGATCGTACGGTTCTCGATGTCTTGCGGCAGCGAAAACGCGCTGATGAACAACGCCAGGGCTAACACCAGGTAGTTGGTCGCGGTGAGCACAAAACTGATATACAGTCGCGCCGGGTCGTCGCTTTCGGGGTTCAGGAACCAACCGGCCAGCAGCAGGATAACGACGAACAAGCCGACGACGAACAACACACGGCGACGAATGGCTTCTTTGAACGCCAACCGTGCCAACGCCACGATCCGGCTGGGGCTGGTGCCCGGCAGATCGGTGCGGAGCAGGTCGCGGATCGCACGGGCGACGGCGTAGAATCCCTCACCGGGGCCGTAGCGGGCGGCGGAGATCACATAGCCGACCAGCAATCCCAGCACGATCGCCAGGACGATCAGCACGACGCCTTGCAGGAAGGCGCTTTCGAGAAACGCTCCGGGCCGGAACAGCCATTCGGAAAAGGTCCAGAAATCATCTGGTTGCAAATTCATGATTTGTCACTCCCCGCTTGCGATCCATCGGCGGCGGAGGCGTCGGCGGCCGGCTCATCGGCGGCCGGCTCATCGGCGGCCGGCTCATCGGCGGCCGGCTCATCGGCGGCCGGTTCGTCGCTGGCGGTGGCCGAGACGCGACGAGCGCCGGGTCGGGCTTCGCTTTCGCGGACGATGTTGAGGAACAAGTCCTCCATCGTCGCGGTCGGGTTGTCCATCGATTTCAGGTCCGCACCGTGCCGCGCGATGACCTCGCGAATTTCGTTCTTGGCCTCTTCGCTGAGCCCACTGGCGTGGACTTCGGTCACGTCTTGGACCTTCAGCAGGTCGGTCACGCGTCCGAGTTCTTTCAGTTCGCCCTGGTGCAAGATGGCGACACGATCACAGACGTCCTGCACGTCACCGAGTTGGTGGCTGCACAGCAGAATGGTTTTTCCTTGATCGCGAAGGGCCAAGATCAGGTCCTTCATCTCGCGGATCCCGATCGGGTCCAAGCCGGTGGTGGGCTCGTCCAACAGGATCAGGTCGGGGTCGTTGATCAGCGCCTGGGCCAAGCCGACGCGGCGCCGCATCCCTTTACTGTATTCACGCAGTTGGCGGTGGCGGGCGCCTTGCAACCCGACCAGCGTCAGCAGTTCCTCGACGCGTTGTTTTCGCTGTCGCCCGGACATGTCGAACAGGCGTCCGTAAAAGTCCAGGGTCTCTTCGGCGTTGAGGAACTGATACAGATAGGATTCTTCGGGAAGGTAGCCGATCTGCTCGTTCTTTTTGGTTTCGGTGGCGTCTTTGTCAAACACCAGAACACGTCCGCTGGTGGGGAACAGCAAGCCCAAGATCAATTTGATCGTGGTCGACTTGCCCGAGCCGTTGGGGCCGAGCAGACCGAAGATCTCGCCCTTGCGGACTTCGATGTCCAAGGATTTCAATGCGTGGACTTTCTTTCGGCCCCAGAAATCCTTGTAAATCTTGCTCAGGTTGCGGGTTTCGATGACGACATCACTGCCCGTCGCAGTGGAGCGGGCGGCGACCGGAGCGGCGCCGGCGGGGGTGTTTTCGTCGGCGGAGTCCGCGACGGCGGTTGAATCGGTATCCACGAACAAAGGCTTCCGTAGAAAAGGGCAAAAGGGTGGGCTGATAAGGCAGAAACAGTCGGCCCTGTCTAAAAATCCAGCCGGAATATTGAGGGTTGGTTACGCTACGCGAGATTGCTACCGGCGGTTCGGACTTTTTCCGCCAGACTCTTTTTATAAGTCTTCGCCACGATGCGTCGTTGCCAAGGCGGTACCGGCCTTGGCACAATACCGCGGCGCCCGCGGGCGAAGCGAGAGGCGGCTCGGCAAGCAGCCTGTCGATTGTGTCGATATTCCGAATTCAACGCGGTAGCGCTGGCCCGACGTGTAACCGAGGGCGCGGCGCAGACCCTTGGCTTCCGCCTGCGGGCTGAAACCGACAGGCCGCCAGCGCCCGCGCCCCAACGCCAAATTCCCCTTGCTCCAGACCACTTCGTGCTTGATCCGCGCAACGTCGAACCGCCAAGTCGCCGATCGGACTACCAGCAGGCCGTCGCGTACCTCTATGACCGGATCGATTACGAACGAACCGCTGGCAGCCGAAATGACCATCTTTTTCGGCTCGAACGCACCGAAGAACTGTTTCAACAGCTCGGACTCGGCGGCTACCTCCACCGCCGACCCCGCGGCGAAGGCGGAGATCACCAGCCGTCCGGCCGGCAAGGCGATCGCGGCCCCAAAGTCCCCCTGATTCATTTGGCCGGCACCAAGGGCAAAGGGTCCACCGCGACCATGGTCAGCCAGATTCTGACCGCCGCCGGCTATCGCGTCGGCCTGTACACGTCGCCCCACCTGACCGATCTGGAAGAACGTTTTCGCATCGATGGGGTGCCTTGCAGCCACCAGGACCTGATCGAGTTGGTCCAACGGGTTGCCCCCGTGGTCGATCCGCTCGATGCATCGGGCAACCCGGTGTCGTTTTTCGAATTGACCACGGCGATGGCGGTGCTGCACTTCGACCACAACGATTGCGACGTGATTGTCTTAGAAGTCGGCCTCGGCGGCCGCCTCGATAGCACCAATGTCTGTGCCAGCACCGTTGCGGCGATCACCTCGATCGGCCTGGACCATCAACGCGTCCTGGGAGACTCGATCGGGGAAATTGCGGCCGAGAAAGCCGGGATCATCAAAGGCGGCGTGCCGGTCGTCTCCGGGGCGGTTCAACCGGAGGCGCAGGCGGCGATCCGCCGGGCCGCCCGGCGCGGCGGCAGCGTGCTGTTTGAAAAAGGCCTGGACTTTGACGTTCGCATCGGCCCGCAACTGGCCGTCGGCAGTCAATTCGTCTACCACGCCTCCGCCGCCGATCTGGCCTCTCGTGATCTGGCCTCTCGGGATCTGGCCGCGGGGGAATCGACCGACGGTTTGCCGCTGTTCCTCGCGCTCGATGGGGCACACCAGGTTCACAACGCGGCCATCGCCATCTCGATCATCCGGCTGTTGAACAGCCACCACGTCGCAAAGGGCCCTCACGTCGCCAAGGGCCCGCACGTCGCCAAGAGATTGTCCGTCAGCGACCAACAGATCGCCGCGGGGCTGCAAAGCGTCCGCTGCATGGGGCGATTGGAGCGGTTTTGGTTGCAGCCGCAATCGCCCCTCGAATCGGCCCCCATCCAAGTGGTGCTGGACACCGCACACAATCACGATTCGATCCTGGCCTTGTGCCAAACGATCAACCGCCGCATGATCGAGCCGCCTCTTGGTCACTGCGATTTGAATTCAACCGGGCAGTACAGCCGCCCCCTCGTCGTGATCTTCGCAACCAGTCGAGACAAGGACGTCTCGTTGATGGCCGCGGAACTCGGCAAGATTGCCGACGAAATCATCTGCACCCGCTACACGACCAATCCACGCGCGGTGTCGGCCGATCAGTTGGTCGACGCGTTCGCCCCACTCGGCGACACGCTGCAAAGCGGACGGGACCGAGACGTGAAGATTCGCTGTGTCGAGGATCCACAGCTCGCACTCGATGTGGGCATCGGGTCGGCAGGTGGCGGAACGTTGATCATCTGCGGGTCCTTTTTTCTGGCCGGCGAACTGCGTCCGCGACTGTTATCGCTGTCCGATCTGCGGCGAAGCGACAATCGCTGCGTGGCGGCGGATCCCACCGACCAGGCGTCGTGATCACCATGCACCCCGAGACCTCTGAGGCACAGTCGCGACCCTGCCACCTGCGTGTTTGGCATGCGGCGACGTCGACCGACCAGCGGGGCGAATTTGAACGCCGCTGTGAACGTTGGCTGGCCCAGGATGAACTGATCCACGCCGATCGTTTCCAACGCACCACCACTCGCAATCAACATGTCGTCGGTCGCGCCATGGCGCGCCGTCTGCTGGCAGCCCGCAACGTGGCGCCCCAGGAGATTCGTTTCGGCATGGGCCAACACGGCAAACCGCAAGTCGTGATGCCCGATGAAGCGATTCAGCCGTTCAATATCGCGCACACCGACGGGTTGGTTTTATGCGGCGTCGCCGATCCGCAGGTCGATTTGGTCGGCGTGGATGTGGAATCGATTCACCGTCGCACTTCGACCGAACTGGCCGAACGGTACTTTGCCGAGCCGGAAGTGCAGTTCTTGCGTCGCCAGCCGAGCGAGTTGCAGCAATACTTCTTTCTGCGGATCTGGACTCTCAAAGAAGCCTTCATCAAAGCCATCGGGACGGGGTTGCACACGCCCCTGGCCGATTTCGCGTTTGATCAAATCGAATCGGAGCGACCTGTGATTCGTTTCCTGACACCGGGATTGGACATGGAAAAGCAGTGGAGTTTTGTATGCTCTTCACCAAGAGAAGGGTACATCGCCTCCGCTGCGGTCGCCGTGACGGGCGAGGCTTCGCAGGCGACGGTCAACTGGCAGCCCTTCGAGGATCTCGTTGGGGGGGCGAGTAATCGCTCAAATGTCGGAGAACAACTTTGACAAAACAGTCCAAGATATGTCAGACTGTGAGCAGATGGAGATAGGCGGCTCGACGTTTTGAGACGTTGCTTTTCACCCCCTCCCCGCCTCAATGCTTATGTCTGAAAGCTCAATCACCCTGATCTTGAATCAGCTTCGTCAGGCGGGAACCGATGAAGAACGCCAGGCCGCCGCGGCAAAGCTGTATCGTTGTTACCGTGGCCAGGTCGAGCGTGTCGCGCGAACTCGGCTGACCACCGGCGGCGGTTTGGCCGATGAGGAAGATGTTGCCCAAAGCGCCTTCCGTAGTTTTTTCGACCGGATCGAAACGGGCCAGTTGGACGCGCTCGTCACCGGCGGACAGGCTTGGGCGATCTTGGCGCGACTGACACGAAACAAAGCGATCGACTCGGTCCGCTACGACAACGCGTTGTGCCGCGGCGGTGAAGGCGGACGTCGTCCCGCAGAACCCCAGGCCGGCGAGTCGGCAAACGGCGCCTCGCTCAAGTCAAACCGGTTGGATCGCCTGGAGCCCCAAACGGGTTCGTCAAACCCCGGTGTGTCCCGGTCGGGCCCGCTGGCGGGCGGACGCAACCGATTAGCGCTCGGCGACGGGTTATCGCTCGGCGACGGGTTATCGCTCGGCGACGGGTTATCGCTCGGCGACGGGGCCAACCCGAGTTCCTCGCGAATTGAATTCGCTTCGCGACGTGTGGGGCGAAAGCATGAGGATTATCCGCTCGACGCGGTTCGCGACAGGAACCAACGCTCCGGTGCTGAACAGGCGGCGTCCAACGAAGCGATCGAGCAGTTTTTGGAACAGCTTTCCGAAGCGACGTTGCGCGGAATCGTGTCGTTGAAGTTGCATGGGTTTACCAACGAGGAGATCGCCGAGCAACTCGGCTGCGCCACGCGGACGGTGGAGCGAAAACTGAATTTGATCCGTCGATTGTGGAGTCCGATCTTGGAGAACTCCGATGAACACCGGCAAACCTGATTCGCACGGGGGGTCGGCAGAAGATTCACGCGAGAAGTGGATCACGATCGATCGGTTGTGCGATGCCTACGAAGCGTCGCTTCAAGAAGGCGAGGTCGAGCGGGCTCCGTTTCTGGCCGGGGTGCCCAAAGACTGGCGGACTCAGTTGACGCAGGAACTGGACGCCATCGACGCAGCGTACCGCGACGCCGAAGAGACCCGCGATCAGACGGTCAAGGTTCCCGCCAGCGATCTGAACAGTCGTCGCTTGCCGACGTCGAGCCGCTTGGCGGAGTTGGCCACGCTGGATCGTGACAAGGTTTGGCTGGGACGGTTTGAAATCCGCAAACGGCTCGGCACCGGGGCGACCGGCAGCGTGTGGTGTGCGCGAGACGCTCGGCTGGCGCGTTGGGTGGCGCTAAAGGTCCCGCATGCTTCGCGGGTGACCAGTGAAACCAGTGCGGCACGTTTTCAAACCGAGGCTCGTGCCGCGGCTGCCATCACGCATCCCAACGTGGTCCAAGTCCACGAAGTCTTGATCGAGGACGGTTTGCCGATCTTGATCCAACAGTGGATCGATGGACCGTCGCTGGCCCGGTACCTGAAAGATCACGGTCCTCTGGATTTCGATCAGGCGGCGGACTGGATGTCGCAAATGGCCGACGCCGTCGCCTGTGCCCACGACCATGGCATCGTGCACCGCGACCTCAAGCCCGCCAACGTGATGCTCAACAAGAACCGTCCCATGGTTCTCGATTTCGGCTTGGCCAGCTACCCCCAGTTTTCGTCCGGATTGACCACCGAGGGTACGGTCCTGGGGACGCCGGCTTACATGAGTCCCGAGCAGGCCGAAGGCGCCGAAAACGCCAACCAGCCGGCGACGGATATCTATGCACTGGGCACCATCCTGTATGAGATGCTGGTCGGAACGCCGCCGTTTGTCGGCAAAGCACGCGAGGTGTTGCAAGCGAACAAGACCGCAATTCCGACGCCTCCCCGCAGCCGGCGCGCGGCGATCCCTCGTGATCTGGAAACCATCACGCTGCGGTGCTTGGCGAAATCACCCACCGCACGCTACCGATCGGCAGCCGATCTGCGCGATGATTTGCAACGGTTTCGCAGACGCGAGCCGATCCTGGCACGCAAGGTGTCGCTGTTGGAAAACATCTGGGTTTGGGGGCGACTTCATCCCGCCTATGCGTTGTTGGTGATGGGAATTCCGGTGGTTCTCATACTGCTGATGGGAATCCTGGTCGCCCAGGTGCGGCACATCCAACTGAGCGATCGTGCCAATCGGTTGGTCCGTCAAAATGAACAAAGCGAAGCCGAACGCGAGGCGTTGCTGGTCCACCGCCACATGGTCGAACTGTCCCGGGCGTCGCATGAGTTGGCCGAAGGCGACCGCACCCGTGGGCTGGAACTTTTGCGCAACATTCCCGATTCGATGCGGAATTGGGAATGGCGACTGCTCGATCTCATTTCCCACTCACCCTCGACCGTGCTCAACGCCGACGTCCCGGGCGTCTCCTCGACAGTGGCGATCAACGCGTTGGCCGTTTCGCGTCAACACCAATGGATGTTTGCCGCCTGCAGCGATGGGACGATTTTAAAATGGAAGCTGCCGTCCGATCGAGAGTTCTTCAACGCCGACGAGGATCAACGACGCGGGCTCGGTCCCGCACAGATTCTCGTGCGATCACAGGGCTCGGTCCACGCGTTGGCCGTCAGCCCGGACGAAAAATGGTTGTGCTGGATCGATCGAGACGGCGCCGTGACGGTTTGGGATCTGCAGGAAAACGAACAGGACCAGCGGATCGCCGTGCCCAAGTTGCGACGCGGTCATGCGATCGCCTTTTCCCCCGATTCGAAACGACTGCTGGTCGGCGGCGGGTCTAACGCCAGTGGAACGCGCGCCATCGATGAGCACAGCTGGTTGGTCTTGTTGCAGCGAAATGATGCGGGCGAGTTCACTCTCACACTTGAACGCCAATGGGCCGACCGGCCCGCGATCACCGCCTTGCAATTCACCGATGACACCAGGTTTATTACGACCCGCGGACGTTTTGAGGCGCCGATGGGATCGATGGGGTTTGTGGAACATTGGCGGGTCACCCCCGATGCGTTCGGCCACGAAGGGTTGATCTGGCGTGGGCTGGGCATGCGTGGATTGGACTTTCACCCCCAAACGCATCGGATCGCCTGGTGCGACGACATCGGAATGACTTATGTCAAGGATTTGCGAATGCCGCTGAGGCACCCGCCCAGTCAGTTCCAGGCCAGTCAGCGCGCGGCCTCGCAAGTTCGCTTCTCTCCCGACGGAGACGAATTGATCGTCAGCGGTCGTGATGGCAATGTTTCGCGTTGGTCGCTGACGGGGATTTCCGTCGCCGAGTCGCCCCCGCAACCCGCCAAGGCGTCCACGCCAGCGACTGAGTCGGCAACTGAGTCGGCAACTGAGTCGGCGCCGCCCAAGAAGACGGGTACGGCTGACGAGGCGTCGCCGCCCGAAGAGAAGTCCGCCGACGATCCCCATTCGCTGCCCACCGAATCGTTCGCGATTCGACTGATCCGTGATTACCGCGGGCACGAGAACACGGTCGGGGATGTGCTTTACCTTGCCCCCTGTCGCAAGCTTGCCAAACCGAAATCGGGCGAGCCGCCGTTTCGTTTTTGTCAACCGTTTCTTGTCACCGCCAGCGAAGATGGCAAGGTGCTGTTGTGGTCCAACGACGGCCACGACGCGATCGAAACGCTGAATGTTTCCGACCGCATCTTGGTGGATGCCGCTTGGGTTTCGCCACGACAAATTGCCGTCGCGATCGCCGGGGCAAGACGTCACCGGAGCCTGTTCTATAAGTCCTTCTCGCTGAGCAAACACGCGTTGGACGTTGAACTGCGACGTGTCTGGGCGGCACGCGGAATCGGCAGCATGCAGCTTCATGGCGATGTTCGGCGGACAGGGTGGGGGCCACCCCGATTCGTCGTCCATACGCGAAGCGCAATCTCAGTGTTTGAATCCGGGAAAACCGACTTGGTCACCCAACGATCGATCGATGTGCAGCGACGCGCCCAGTTGACCGCCGTCAGCCTGATCGATTCACAACATCTCGTCGCGTCCTTTGCTCAGGACGTCAAGCTTTCGAAAGAAGAGGCTAAAGCGAATCCGAACGGCAATGCAACCATCCGCGAAGAGGGCCTGTTGTTGTTTGACTTGACCACCGACGCGCCCCCGCAGAAGTTGATGTTGCCACGGCTGGGTGGCATTTCTCGACTGAAGGTGGCTCCGTCGGGCGATCGAATCTTCGGATGCACCCGGGCTGGACGTGTTTTCTATGCGACGGTCTTGCGATCGGATGACGGCCAATGGCAGTGGGCGGACACACCGGTGCAAGTCTGGAAGGCGCATCCCAGTTCGGTCAATGACCTGGTTTGGCTCGCCGATCGAAACCAGGTGGCGACCGTCGGTGACGACGGCAGTTGTGCGATCTGGAATCCCGGTGAGATGCCGGAAGACGATTTGACCTCTCCGGCGACGGCCGGCCACCTCGCACATCCATTGGACACTCCGTTTCCAGACGCCGTCGCGGACTCGCAACCACCCCAGCTGGGTCAGCGTTTGCTGGTCAGCAGCAGTCCCGTGACTCGCGTGACGGCGTCGATCACGGGGGACCGGATCGTGACGGTCGGATCCGATCGAGTCATCCGGATTTGGGACACGCACAGCGGATTGGAATTGATCGCCTTGCAACCACGGAAAGAGCGTGTCGTGGGAGTCGAGTTCAGCCCCGACGATCGTTACCTGATGATCGCCGAAGCCAACTCTCGGATCGAAGTCATTCGTCTAGTCGACGAATCGACGAAGGAAGAGGTTGAGGCCCGTAGGCTCGCGCCAAACGGCTGATTATCAATTGACATCAGCCGGTTCGCGCCAGCGTCCGGGCATCTCGGCTTGTCTTCGCTTCGCAGTGTTGTGCTGAAGCAAATCATCTCGCTCATGGACCGTTGGTGGTGACACATCACCGGCGACGTTTCACTCCACGTCCGTGGCCGCTCTCGGATCGACTTGCAAGCTGGCCAAGTACGCGACCAGGTCACGCAATTCTCTCGGTGTCATGTGTTTGGTCAGGTCGGCGGGCATCGATGAGTTGCCTTTCCGCCGCACTTCGATGTCATCTTGCAAGATCCGTTGTTGGCTGCCGTCGGCAAGGATCAGTTCGACGACCTCGTCGGTTTCGGATTTCACAATGCCGCTGTGGACACGACCGTCAATATCCACGATGACCGCCGTTTCGAATCCCTTGGCGATCTTCGCATCGGGCAGACAGATCGATTCGAGCAGGTAACGGGCGTCACGCTCTTTCCCGATCACGGTTAGATTGGGGCCTACCTCACCGCCGGCGCGATCGACTTTGTGACAGCGGACACAGGAGAGTTCGGTTTTTCCAAAGAACAGTGTGGCGCCCTGCTCGGGATCGCCTCCGGAAAGAGAATCCAGCCATTTGCCGAGCGGTTGCGTTTGGGCCAATTCCGTTCGGTACTCGTCCAACCGCTTTTGTTGTGCATCATCCAGTCGGCCCTTTGCCGCTTCGATCACGTTCAATTGCACGCGGGCATCCAGGCTGCCGTCGAGGTATTGGTCGACGGCCTGGCGGATCGCAGCGTCCGCCTTGGGATGCTTTAGTTCGGCCAGGATATCCCATGCCTTTTGCCGCATTCGGGTGTCGGCATTGGCAGTGGACGCGACGAATCGATCGATCGATTTTTCGGCCGCGTGATCGGCCAACACGGACAGATTGGCCAGACCCAACGGGCCACGCGCGTTATCGACGGGAATCGATTCGGCCAGCCGAACGGCGCTGGTCGCGTCCAGACGCGCCAGTGCCAGCAGTGCCCGTGCACGCGCGTCGGAACTGCGACTGGATTCGGCGACTTGCTCGACCAGCGCGCCTGCGATTTTTTTAATTCCCAGTGACGCGGCCACTTCGATCGTTCGCAGTCGCACGTTTTCTGGTGCGACCATCAACAGATCGATTTGCGGTTCCAGGGCGGCGACGGCCAAGGCGGCGTCGCGTTGATCCAACGGGCGGTAGTCACCCAGGACTCGGTCCAGCGGCCCCGGCGCGCTCCAATTGCCCAGCATCTCGATCGCTTCGATCCGCATCGCTTCACTCGCTTCGGAATGGGTCGCGTAGGTTGCGATCGCGTTGGCCGCTTCGGCGCTGCCGATTCGGTAGTTCGCGTTCAGCACGCGTCTCGCCAACGCTTCGGAATCCAGTGGCTGTTGGATCAAATCCGCCAGCGCGGCGGTTGCAAATTCGATCGGTTTGTCATGGATCGCTCGTGCGGCCTCCAGCACCACGCGGGGATCCTCATCGTGCAGGAATTTTGCGACCGAACCGCTAGACAATCTTCCTAGTGCGATCGCCCCCAACAGCCGTACCTTGGCATTGGGGTGCTTGGCCAGGGCGGCAATCCGGTCCGCTTTGACGGCCCGCACCAAATACATCGACGCGGCGTGGCGGATCGCCGGATCGTTGGCGTCGGTGGTTGCCGCCTTGGCCAGGACCGCTTCGATCGCCGTAGCGTCCTTCAGCCGACTGAGCGCGTCGATTGCCGCGTACCGCACCCGTGGGTGCTCGCTTTTGAGCGCCGTTTGAGCGGGTTGGGAAGCATCGGTCCAACCCTGTTCGCCGACGATCGCCAACGCTGCGACACACAGGTCTGCGTCGGCGCCCGCGATCAATTCGATCAAGGTTCGCTTGGCGATCGCATCGGGTTCGTCACCCGACCCGCTTTGACGCGCGATTTGGCCCAGCCCCCACGCCGCGTGTAAACGTGCCTTGGAGGTTGCATCTGGATCAGCGGCGATCGCGGCCAGCGTGTCGGTCTCGCCGCGGGAGGCAAGTTCCCATTGGCTTTCCAGCCGAATCCGTCGATCGGCATGTCCGATCCAATCGGCCAGGGTTTGCGGTGACAAGGCGGTCCAGTCGCCGGCAAGTCGCTGCTTCACTTCCGCGACAACGGGATCGTCAGCGTGTTCGGGGTCACTGATGCGATAGATGCGAGCTTTGCCCAGACCGTCCCACCCGTCGACCCAGTCGCTGACGTACAGCGCCCCATCGGGGCCGAACGCGACGTCGGTGGCCAGGCACGTCCAAATCGGCTGATCATCGGCGACCAGTTTGTACGTCGCGCCGGCCGGTTCGACGTTGAAGGAACGAATGCCGCTGTTGCTCGGGCCGCCACGGAAATCGCAGATCAGGAACGTGTCGTCGAGGTGGTCGCCGAATCCGGTGCCGGGGTAGTACGCCAGACCGCTCGGTCCGTCGGTGAAATTGGCCACCGGGGGGATGATCGACGCGGGTTGGTCGGGGTTGGCCGGTTCCCAGATTTTCTCGCGATTGAAGGGACCGCGGTCGCTGAGGTACTGGTAATACATCCGCCAGCCGGTGTCACCGTCTTGCAAGACGTGCACGATGCGGGCTTGGTCGCCGCTGTCGCTGTTGTTGTCGACGGTAAACCAATCGCCGCGATCGTTGAACGCGAGTTCCTGCGGGTTTCGCAACCCACGGGCGAACACTTCCAGTCCGGTGCCGTCCAACTCGCAGCGAAACACGGCGCCGCTGGCCGGGTCGGACAAGACCTCGCCCTCGGCCGTCCGCAGATGGTAGCCGCGGTCTCCGATCGTGAAGTACAGCCGTCCGTCGTAGCCGCGAACGAGTCCATGCAGGTCGTGGCCGCGAAACGCGACCCGGACTCCATACCCGTCCGACAGCACGACGCGTTCATCGGCCTTGCCGTCACCGTCCTGGTCGACCAATTTCCAAAGCTTGGGGATGCAGGTGTAGTAGACAGCGCCGTCGACGGCCAGCACGCCGGCACCGGTGCCTTCTTCCAATTGATGAAATCCGCTGGCCAGCACCACGCTCTTGTCGGCCACGCCGTCACCGTCGGTATCGGACAACCGTCGAATCCGGTCGTCGTGCTGGGTGTAGGTCACCGCGGCCTCCCCCAGCAGTCGCTTGTGATAATCGATGCGATCTTGGACCGTCTTGGACGCCAGATCGGCCATCAGCCATTGCTGGTCGTGGCCGCGATTGTCGGTCACGCCACGATTCTGTCGAAAGGTCTCGCACGCATAGAGGTGTCCCTGTCGATCGATGTCAAACGCCACGACGTTGGCGACATCGGGTTCGGCCGCCCAGACGCTGATCGTCCAGCCCTCGGGGATCCGGATGGCGGACATCGCTTCGACCGGCTCTTGCGACGCCTTGGCAATCTCCGGTGGCAACGGCCGGGCCGTTTCAACGTCCGCCGCCCCAACAGTCCTGATTCCCAGCCCGGTTGGTGAGCCCATTCCGATCAGCCAGACCACTCCGGCCAGCACCGCGATCACGCCCAAACGTGATCGGAACGAATGGATTCCGCCAAGCCCGTTTCGAACCGTCTGGCGGCACCACAAGGAACTGCAAAGCTGGAATGTCATGAAATCTAGATCGGGTAGAAACGAAACGGTTGCGGAGGGGCACGACAAACCTAATATCGACACATCATTCAATACGTCAACTCAATGGCTATCTGCCCGCCGGGAAGATCCATTAGAATAGTTGCTTTCCTGTGTCAACGAGCGAGATCGGTTCGGGAAACTCCAACGCCGACACCCCAGTATCATCGTCCATGAATCGAACCGACGACGTTTCACCTTTGAACGACCAGCCCGGACCAACCGAAAACACCGATCCGTCGGCAACCGGGGACGCCCCCTTTGTCGCTAAGCTCGTCGAGCCGGCAGCGGTCGATGGGGCTGCGGCAAGCCTTGCTGCGGAGACGGCGGTCCGCACCGGATCGCCGTTCCGTGTCGATCCGACGGATCTGGAAACGCCGTCCGAACCGGTGAAGCAGCTGGCACTTTCGGGCGAGGCCGCCTACGGAGAGTACGGTCCGTTCCTCTACACCGCCATGGGTGCCTCGTCCGCCGCGGTCGTCGTGCTGGTGTTTGCGGCGCTGGGGACGTGGTGGTTTCCCGCCGGAGGTGCGTTGGTCGCCGTGCTCGGGACGGTCTTGTCGATCATCGGCCTGTTCTCCCGACGCCGCTTTCGCTATGCCGCCATCGGCACGTTGCCCCTGCACATGGTGCTGTTCGTCTTGAGCTACGCGCGGTCGTTGGTGTGAAGTGGGTAAGCATCCGGCTTGGGTGATTCGCAAGCTGGAAGCGTACGCCACGGGCACGCTGCTTTGACACCAAACGGAGTGTTGTTTGATACCGGACGGCTCGCGTCGTTCCGCTAACACCTTCAGTGCAAAAATCAGCGGCATTGAGCTTACGCCAACAACTCTCGCACCACGTGGGCTTCTTCCACGCCGGTCAGGCGAAAATCCAGGCCTTGGAACTTGAAGGTCAACCGCTTGTGATCGATGCCCAATAAATGCAACATCGTGGCGTGGAAATCACGCACGTGGACTTTGTCTTCCACCGCGTTGTAGCCGAATTCATCGGTCGCCCCGTAGCTGGTTCCGGCGCGAATGCCGCCGCCGGCCAGCCACATCGAAAACCCTTTGATGTGGTGGTCGCGTCCGCTGCCTTGGGCCATCGGGGTGCGGCCGAATTCACCGCCCCACACGATCAACGTCTCGTCCAACATGCCGCGCTGTTTCAGATCCCGAACGAGCGCCGCGGTGCCTTGGTCCACCAGCTCCGCCGTCTTGGCCACCCCCGCCTTGACGCCTCCGTGGTGGTCCCAGCCGCGATGATAAAGCTGAATGAATCGCACCCCGCGCTCGGCCAATCGGCGGGCGAGCAAACAATTGCTGGCGAACGAGCCGTCACCCGGTGTGCAGCCGTATTGGTCGATGACTTGCTGCGTCTCGCCGGACATGTCGGTCAACTCGGGCACCGACGCCTGCATCCGGAACGCCATTTCATAACCGGCCAAGCGCGTCGCGATTTCGGGGTCGTTGAGCTCCTGGTTTCGAATCTGATTGATCCGCGAAACCGCGTCGACAATGTCCCGCTGTTGGTCGCGGCCGACGCCCTCCGGATTGCCGACGTAGTGGACCGGGTTTCCGCTGGCGTGCATCTGGACACCTTGGTAACGACTGGGCAAAAAACCCGAGTGCCACTGCCGTGAACTGATCGGCTGACTCTGCCCTCCGCCTTCACTGGTCAGCACGATGAACCCCGGCAGATCCTCCGTTTCGCTCCCCAGTCCGTACAGCACCCACGACCCCATCGAGGGGCGCCCACTGATCGCTGTCCCGGTATTAAAAAACGTGTGCGCCGGATCGTGGTTGATCTGTTCGGTGTGCATCGATTTGACGACGCACATCTCGTCGGCCAAGCCGCTGATGTGTTTGAACACGTCAGAAATCATCAGCCCGCTTTCGCCGCGGGCGATGAACTTGTGCTGCGGGCCCATCACCTTCAGTTCTTTGCCCTGTAGCTGCGCGATCGGCTGGCCCGCAGTGATCGACTCCGGCATCGGTTTGCCGTCCATCTCCGCCAGCACCGGTTTGTAGTCGAACGTTTCCAAATGGCTGGGCCCGCCGGCCATGCACAGATGGATCACGCGTTTGATCCGCGGCGCGTGGTGCGGGCGGGCCAGAACGCCTTCGAATGCGCTCACTCCGGACGGCGCCGCAGACGACGAAACCGCACCCGCCAAATCGGATTTCAGCAACGATGCCAACGCGACCGAACCGATTCCGGTGCGGCGCAGAAACGTCCGCCGTGCGAGTCGCTGGTGGAGAGAATGGAATTCAGGATTCATCGCGGTCTCAGTAGCGCGTAATGGTTTCGTGAAGATTCAAGATCACGCGGGCAACACTCGTCCAGGCGGCCAATTCAGCCACATCCAGATCGCTGGGCACCGGTGCTTCGCCGTGGGCGATCAATTTCCCCGCTTCGTCGAGGTTGGACTGGTAATGTTCCAGGTGATTTTGGAACACGGCGCGCAACGGATCAGCGATCTGTGCAGACACGGGGCGTGAGACGGCATTCTGGTAGGCCCATTGCAGTCGTTGGTCGACGTCTTGGCCGCCTTCACGCATGATGCGTTCGGCATACACGCGCGCCGCTTCGACGAAGGTCGGGTCGTTGAGCAATACCAATGCCTGCAGCGGCGTGTTGGACCGTGCCCGCTTGGCCGTGCACTCTTCCCGACTGGGCGCGTCAAAGGCTTTGAGCATCGGGTGCAGGAACGTGCGTTGCCAGTGCGTGTACAGTCCGCGACGGTATTGGTTCGAGCCTTCGTCGGCGACGTACGTGCGGCGTGGAAAGTTCAGTTGTGCGTAATAGCCGGCCGGTTGGTACGGTCGGACGCTCGGCCCGCCGATGGTTTCGACCAACAGGCCGCTGATCGTGAGCGCCCCGTCACGGACCACTTCCGCGTCCACGGTGAAACGCCCCTGACGGGCAAACAGATCGTTGTAGGGATCGCGTTGTGCAAGTTCCGTCGTCGGCGTTGAGGAACGCCGATACGCTTGGCTCATCGCGATCGAACGCATCACATGTTTGACGTCCCAGCCCGACTGGATGAAATCGATCGCCAAGGCATCCAACAGATCCGGATACGACGGATAGGTCCCTTGGCCGCCAAAGTCATCGACGCTGGCACAGATCCCCCGTCCAAACAACAGGCTCCACAAGCGGTTGACCATCGTTCGGGCGGTCAGTGGGTTGTCCTCGCGGCACAGCCAGTTGGCCAAATCAAGCCGCGTCGGTCGCGCATCGCCAGTGTCCAATGTTCCCAAAAACGCCGGGATCGCCGGGCTGACGACGTCGCCGGAATCGTCCATCCAGTTGCCGCGCGGCAAGACGCGGATCGTTCGCGGGGTAACGCTCCGCGAGACGACGGTTTCGGGAGCCGTTTCGTACTTTGTCTTGCGACGGGTTTCCAGTTCCCGAATCTGGTTTTGCAGCGACACCATCGCCTCGGACTCCGCCACGTAGTAATCGGTGATCGCCCGACGCTGTTGATCCGACCGCTTGTCTTGGTCCACGCGTAACGCTTCGGCGACGTCGCTCGGGATACCGCCGGCGGTGATCACGCCGCAATCGTCCCAGTGAACCAGCCCGCCGAATTGGGTGAACGCCATCCCTTTGACCTTGGCCCCTGCAGCCAGTCCGACTTCCTCGGCGGTCGCTTCCAGCCGCACCCATTGGCCGGTCGCGGGAAGCACTCCGCCACGCCGATAGCCCGCATAGCTCTCCTTCTGTCGACCATACGTGATGTCATCGCTGCCCCAGACTTTGCGGTGCGTCCAATCGCCGTCGTTGAACTGCAACATGATCGCCGCCGGCGGGTCTTTGGGATCCAGATAGACCCAACAGAAAAATCGAGCGTCTTTTGTGACGCCAAAGGGCTGCTTGGCGTCGTCGAACAGGTGTTGCGTCAGACCCTCACTCTGCTGTTTTCGCGACGTCGCACCGCGATGAACCGGCGCGTCATCCTGGGCCACAAAACGCCATTCGCCGCTCTGATTGGCCTCCATTGAAAGCGCATCGTCGATCCAAATCGTTTCAATTTCTTGCTGGTCATCGATCCGGTCGATCACGTCGGCTTCCCATTGGTCCTGGGCCGCGATCAGCGATTGCCGCAGCGGTTCGATTTCTGCTCGGAGTGCACCGATTTGGCGATCCATCTCCGCCAGTTCTGTCTGCAGCCTTTCACCGGGGACGCGGATCATCGGTGGTCGGCTCCGCGCCCCATAGACGCCGCGTTCGTCCAGGTCGGCGAAAAATGCTCCCAGCGAGTAGAAGTCGCGTGTCGTGTAGGGGTCGTACTTGTGGTCGTGGCATTGGGCACAGCCCATCGTCGCGCCCATGAAGACTTGCGAAACGTTTCGAACGCGGTCGGCAAAGTAGATCGCCAAATACTCTTTCGCCTGCGATCCACCTTCTTCGGTCGTTTGGTTCAGCCGGTTGTATCCCGAAGCCACTTGTTGATCGAGTGTCGCCTCGGGAAGCAGGTCACCGGCGAGTTGTTCGCGGACGAAACGGTCATACGGCATGTTGTCGTTGAAGGCGTTGATCACGTAATCACGATAAGGCGATTGCGACACATTTTGGTCGCCGTGGTATCCGACGGTGTCGGCGTAACGCACCAGATCCAACCAATAGATCGCCATCCGTTCGCCGAAGCGAGGTGAATTCAACAGCCGGTCGACCAGATCCGCATAGGCATCGGTTGATTCATCGTTGACGAACGCCTGGACTTCTTCAGCCGTCGGCGGCATGCCCGTCAAATCGAACGACAGGCGACGGATCAACGTGACCCGGTCGGCTTGCCCGGTCGGCTCGACGCCTTCGTCGGCCAGTCGTGCCGCAATCTTGTGATCGATCAACTGAGTCGCATTGCTCGGCGCAACCTGTCCCTCCGATTCGATCCGGTGCATCGGTTCATAAGCCCAATGGGCTTCGTAGGGCGCACCCTCGGCGATCCAGCGGACCAGCACGTCACGCTCGGCATCGGTCAGACTCTTGTGCGATGACGGTGGCGGCATCACCTCGTCGTCATCGGTCGAAAAAATTCGCCGAATCACTTCGCTCTCATCCGGCGACCCCGGAACGATCGCTCCGGTCGATGCATCGGTGGCTTCGTCGGGCAGATCGAGTCGCAATCCTCCCTCGACCGTTTGAGCATCCGGGCCGTGACAGGCAAAACACTTGTCACTCAGGATCGAGCGGACGTCGCGATTGAACCGAATCGGGCGGTCCGCGGCGCGGGAAACCGTGGCTGACACGAAGCCAAGGGCGGCGAAGACACTGGCAGCAAGAACGCGAAGGGCGGCGATCTGAAAACGATGCATGGGGCGAGTTCGGCCAAACAGCCGAAGGTCTTGGGAGGCGAGGCGAGATCGATCGGAAGGTTACAATACTCGGGACGCTGCGACACATCCCATGGCGGGAACCACCATTTTATGCCCGACGAAGTGACATCACAGGCAACAACCGGCATCTTTCACCGAATCTTTCGAACAATCGGGATTTGCTTGGCGATTGCTGCCAGTTTGCTCTGTTTTCCGCACTGGCTGCCCTGGATGATCGCCTGTTGGATCCTTTGGCACGCCGTCGTGGTCTACAGGGGATCGCCCGGGTATTGGCCCCTGTTCGCCTGCACGCTGATCCTCGCCATTCGTCTCGTCCCGCGTACTCCGGCGATGCTGCTGTTGGCACTCTCGATGGTGATGCTGGGCATTTGGCGATTCCGGCTGCGGTCACAGTCGACGCCTGCCAGGGGACTGCTTCAGACCAGTCCTGTCGCGCTGTTGGTGTTGATGTGGGCATGGATGTGGGTGGAATACCGACGCAGTGCAACCTGTGATCATGAATTGGCATTCCACCCCGGACGCCCGATCGTCTGCATCGGCGACAGTTTGACTCAGGGGATGATTCCCGATCGCGGCTATCCCGGCCAGTTGGAACAACGGATACGCGTCCCGGTGATCAATTTAGGCGCGTCCGGGATCGCGACCGGCCCGGCGATCGGAATCTTGGAACGATCGATGGTGCATCACCCACAAGCCGTCATCATTGAACTCGGCGGTCACGATTTCCTGAGATGGCACTCTCGAGCGAGCACGAAGGCCAATTTGATGAAAATGATCCAGCTTTGCCGTGCCAACGATTGTGAACCCGTCCTGATGGAAATCCCGCGCGGGTTCATGATCGATCCCTACGCCAGCCTGGAGCGTGAGCTGGCTTACGAATTCGACCTGCAGTTGATCGACGATCGCTGGCTGCGGCACGTCGTCTTGATGAGTCCGGCGGCGCCGCCGGGGATGTGGTTCAAAGACGCGCAGCTGAGCGACGACGGGATTCATAGCAATCCCCGAGGCAGCGGGGCGATCGCCGAGTTTGTCAGCGACGCCCTCGTCGATCTCTACGGCGACCAAATTCTCAAGAAGTGATGCAAGTCGCTGGTGTGCAGGCTTCAGCCGCCCTCATTCGCTGCTTTGCAGCGAGTGGGATGCGCCTGAAGGCTGGACACCAACATGCGCTGGTGTGCAGGCTTTAGCCGCCCCGGTTTGCTGCTTTGCAGCGAAGACGGAAACCTCCTTGCGTCGCGATCCTTATCCCCGATTCACAAAAGTCGCTAGACTGAAGGAGACTCATCCTACGGAGGCCCGTCATGCGATTGCTTCTCTCCATTCTATGCATCACTGCCTGTTGGGCTGGGCATCATTGCCACGCACAGGATTACCACCTCGTCGAACCCTCGGGCGTGATCACGGGGGACGTTTACATGCGTCCCGGACAGATGGTGGTCCATGATGCCGACGGGCGGCAGTACCTGTTTCAACGCGACCGATCCTTCGATTCCTTTGACGGTCAGTACGCAGGTTATTGGTTGCCGCCGGTCAACCGTGTGGTCAGGTTTCCCCGTTCGGGCCGGGGACGGTTGCTGGTTTCCGACTTGGACGACGTCTTTCCTCGCTACGTGTTCTCGCGGCGTAGCGTGCGACCGGTCGGACGTCACCCGGGGCACCATCATCACCACCACGGACCTGCGTTTATTCCTCCGTATTTCTTGAACCCTTACGGCTATCCGACGTTCGGTTACGGATGGCAGAATTTCGGCACCACGCTCAGCGTTGGCCCCTGGGGGAGTTTTGGGACTTGGGGATTAGGAGGTGCCGTTGGGCCCGGTCGTTTTTTCCGCCCCCCGCTGCAATCGATCGTCATCGAGTCGAACGTTGTTCCGCGACAACCGCTCCCGCCGGTGACGGCCAAGCTGCTCAACACCGCCCAGCGCGAAGTCCGGGTGACGGTGACCGACCGCGTCGCACCGGATCAATCCAAACAGATACCCATCGCACCGGGGACCAGTCAGCCGGTGGTCATTCAACGCGATGCCGGCGCGGACCTCGTCCGTCACGTCCTGACCTATGCCCCCGACGGATCGCAGATCACTCGCGAAGTCTCCACGCCGATTGCACCGGTGCCACGCTACGAAATGACGGTGCATGAATGGAGGCTTCAATCGGTGGCGATCGATCGCACCGGCAAAAGCCCTAACGTGATCGAAGATTCCAACTTTCAAGGCCGTGGCTTGGGCCGATTCGAAATCCCTCCCGGCGATCAATTCACCGGAGGGACCTTGGATGTCGTCCGAATCGCCCTCAGCGCCGGCAACCAGGGCACGGTCGCGCCGTTGCTGGACGATCAAGACGACGCGCCGTTGCGACCTGTCTCGTCTCTCGAGCAAATGCTGTTGGAACAACGCAAAGCCAGCGGCAAGAAGTGAATGGATGGGTTGGTCAAAAAATGGGTTGGTCAAAAAATGGGGTGGTCGAGAAAATGGAGAAAGGTGGAGTCTCCGTTCGGTAGGATTTCATTTTTTGACCAACCCATCTTTTGACCCACTTCTCTTTTCCACGCCCACTGCGACGTGCACTTAGCCACACGCTCCGCATCACTTATCATCCCCGGGTACGTTTTGTTCTCCCTGGAAAAGTGATGCCAGCCCGTTTACCCATTCAGGATTGTCTCGCAGAGGTCATTGCGGCGCTCGCTGCCGAACGCCCCGTTATCCTGCGTGCCCCGCCCGGTGCCGGAAAAACGACCGGCGTTCCCCCCGCCTTGATCACCGGCAAGGGGATGCCCGACGGGCAAGTGATCCTGTTGCAACCGCGCCGGATCGCCGCCCGCGCCGCCGCCCACCGGCTCAGCCGTCTGGCGGGCGAATCCGTCGGCGGCACCTATGGCTATCACGTTCGTTTTGATCGCAACGTCTCGTCGCAAACCAAAGTCGTCGCGATGACGACCGGCATACTGCTGCGACGTTTGACTAATGATCCGCTGTTGGAGGACGTCGGCTGCGTCATCCTGGACGAGTTCCACGAGCGCTCGCTAGAACTCGATTTGGCCCTCGGCATGCTGCATCGCGTTCGCACGACGCTGCGACCGGAACTGCGGCTGGTGGTGATGAGCGCCACGCTGGAAACCCAGCCCGTCGAACGGCTGATGCCCGACGCGGTGGTGGTGGAAAGTCATGGGCGTGCCTTTGAGGTCGACATCCGCTATGACGAATCACTTTCACGCCGGTCCACTACTCGCGACGCGATCGCCCAGGCCGTTGCCGATCGGGTTCCCGCTGCGCTGCGAAGTAGCGAAGGCGATGTGTTGGCCTTTTTGCCAGGCGTCGGCGAGATCCATCGGGCGGCCGAATTGATTCAAGGCATCGCGCGAACGGAATCGATCCAGGTTTGCAAACTGTACGGTGATCTGTCACCGAGCGATCAGGATGCCGTGCTGGCGCCATCGGAACGACGCAAGATTGTGCTGGCGACCAACGTCGCGGAAACATCGATCACGATTCCGGACATCACGTGCGTCATCGACACCGGGCTGGCTCGTGTGATGCAATACGACACGTCGGTCGGCATCCCCAGTTTGCGACTGCAGCCGATTTCCAAAGCGTCCGCCGACCAGCGCGCCGGCCGTGCCGGCCGCACCGCACCCGGCGTGTGCTTTCGGTTGTGGCCGCTGGCGTTGCATCGCAGCCGCCCCGATCACACGGCTGCGGAGGTCTCACAAGCTGACCTCTCATCGGCGCTGCTGATGTTGGCCTCATGGGGCGAACGCGACGTGTTCGATTTTCCGTGGGTCACACCGCCGACCGAACATGCCGTCGACGCAGCGTTCAAGCTGCTCGTTCAGTTGGGCGCGCTCGATGCGTCGCTCGCGGTCACGTCGCTGGGCAATGAAATGAATCGATTGCCGGTGCACCCGCGTCTGTCACGTCTGATGCTGGCGGCGAAACAATTTGGCTGCGTGGAAGACGCTGCGATGGCCGCAGCCCTGTTGTCCGAGCGTGACCCGTTTGACCGATCGTCGGGATCGGAGACGCACCACGAAGGTATTCAAAGCGATCTGATCCAGCGGTTGAAGCGGCTACGGCGTCACGTCGGCGGCACACCCGATTCAGGCATCCATCCCTCGGGGGCGAAACAGATTCGACGCGTCGCACAGACGCTGGTCAAGACGCTTCGCGAGTCACCGCATCAAAGCGACGCGGACGATTCCGTGGCGACCGAGGAAGCGATCACTCGGTCGCTGTTGGCGGCCTTTCCCGATCGGCTGGCCAAGCGTCGTGCACCGGGATCGGCTTCCGGAGTGATGGTCGGCGGCCGCGGCGTCAAGCTCGACCGATCGTCTTCGGTTCGCAGTGCTGAATTGTTTGTCTGCGTCAGCGTGGATGGAAAGGGCGAAGAATCACTGGTGCGACTCGCGTCGGCGACGGAGGAAGCTTGGTTGCCCGAAGAGCTGATGGAATCCAAACGAGAATGTTTTTTCCACCCCAGTTTGAAAGCGGTGGTCGCGCGGGACCGCAGGTACTTTTTAGATCTGCTGATCAGCGAATCGACCGCGCAGTGCAAGAGCGACGAACAGACGACCGAGTTGCTGTATCGTCATGCGAAGCCGCAGCTCGATTCGATTCTGCCGGGCAAAGACAAGACGCTGCAAAGTTTTCTGGCGCGGTGGCGATTTTTGAGTGAGCAATGTGATGAATCTCCGTTGCCGATGACGGTTGATCAAGCGCTTGATACGGTACTGAAGGAACTTTGTCGCAGCCGAATCTCGTTCAGCGAACTGTCGCGCGCCCCCTGGCTGGATCATCTCAAGGGACTGCTCAGTTACGAGCAATCGCGATGGTTTCAGCAGCAAGCCCCGGAGTCGATGTTGGTTCCCAGCGGCAATCGAATCCGGCTGGATTATCCGCCGGGCAAACCGCCGACGCTGGCCGTTCGCATTCAAGAGATCTATGGCTGGGAAAAGACGCCGCGGATCGCCGGCGGGTCGGTCCCGTTGCAATTGCATCTGCTCGGCCCCAATCACCGTCCCCAGCAGATCACCGACGATTTAGAAAGCTTTTGGAAGACGACGTACATCGAAGTCCGCAAAGAACTCAAACGCCGCTACGCCAAGCACCATTGGCCCGACGACCCCGCCACGGCCGTGGCCACACCCAATGGTCTGAAGCCGAGAGGATGAATCGCCGTCGACGATGGAAACCGCCAGTGGAAACAAATGGCGTGATTCCACGGTCATCCCTGGTCAAACCCGTCGGCCGGCGGTTAAACTTTCCGCCACGCTGCCGCCCGGGTGGTGGAATTGGCAGACACAGGGGATTTAAAATCCCCCGGCCGCTTAAGGCTATACCGGTTCGAGTCCGGTCCCGGGTACTTTTCTTTTGTCGCCGCTCGCTGCCGGCACGGCGATTTTTCTGCCCGCCATTTTTCTGCCATCCCGTCGCGGTTCTTCAATCGCTACGCGCGATACAGGTGTTAGCGTTCGCCTGATCGGCAGTGATTGGCAACGACCGAGGGAAAACCCTCGTGTTTCACTTCGGAGCGGGTTTGCCCTCAGCCGTTATCTGTGATGACGAAGGTCACGTGTCGTGCGTCTGGTGCGCGTCTGTGGTGCAACGTGACTTGCGATTCACCCTCCCCCAATCTTCAACTTCCGTGGACGCCCGGCGCGTCTTCGGTAGCGGAGCCGGCTATCACTATGAATCCCACCCAACGCACGTCTGTTCCCCATCGCCGTCGCTATTCAGAACCGCTCGAAGAACGAGTCTTGATTGATGCCGATGTGTCGGACTTCATCGCCATGGATGGAGCCCATGATCCCCACGATGCCAGCGCGCCGCCATCGGGCCAAGGGCCAAAACGGAAACCTCGCACGGTGTCCTGGTATGGCCGCATGGACAGCGGTTCGAGTGAAGTGCCGGGGCTGCATCCGCGTCAGTACGCGTTCGTCGACGTAACGGTCCAACAGCACGAGTCGCGGGTCCAGGACCTGGTCCGCAACGGGCAGCCATTGGAAATCATCTACCTGGACCCGAAACGAAACGGGATCCAGCAGATGGCCGAAACGCTCACCGGCGAAGCCAACTTGGATGTCGTGTACCTCATTTCCGATGGCTGGGACGGGCTCTTGCAACTCGGGGATCAAGCGATTGATCGCGCCGATCTGGCACTCGACCATGCCTCGTCGCTGCGGGCCATCGGCGCCTCGCTGGCCGCCGATGGTGACTTCCTGCTTTACGGATGTGGTCTGGTCGGTTCCACCGCCGGCCTGAATCTGATCGATGCCTTGTCTCGCTTGACCGGGGTGGAAGTCGCGGCGCTGGATGCATCGCTCGGAAATGCATCACTGGATGAAAACTGGGAATTGGAGCTGCTGCGTAGCGAGTCGGTCGGGCAGCATTGCATCTGTGTCACGGCGGCGGGTACCGAGGGGCTCGCGACTTTCACGGACGCGGCGATCATGCCGCCCCCGCAGTCGACCGATCAGGAGCCGAGCGATCAGGAGCCGACCGGGTCACCGGGGCAAGCCGGATTCGATCGCGGTGCGTTTGATATCAACGTCGTGCTCGAAACCAGCTCCTGCTCACCCTGGTGCGCAGGCTTTTCGCCCCATTTCGACGTGTTTCACCCACGTGGCATCCGGGTCGATGGGTTTGCGATCTACGGCGGCAACCTGTCTCCCGCAGTCGAAAAGGTCTTGACCGCCGCCAGCGAAATTGCCTCCGCCATCGGCGACAATCGGAGCGACACGCAACTGGTCGGCGCCTCGGCGTCAGCGCAGCGATCAATTTGGCACGGTAGCCCGAACGACTCCGGTGCCTTCGGTGTGGGGTGGGCGTTGGTGACCGGTTGATCCTGATCGACAGGCGAGAGATCTGGAGCATTTAAATAGTGGACGGCACACGAGACGCTCGTCCCGCCGATTTGACGGAACTTGTTGGGCCGACGACTGTCCAAGGCGATAGAGTCTTTACTGTGTCTTCTCAAAACGTTCGTTGGTCGTTTTGTTTCTCGTTGCGGGGTCGGAAGTGGCTGGTCGAATCAATTTTCCGTGCGGCACGTGCGCGCAAACGCTGGCCGTTGATTCCTCAGCGGCTGGAAAACAGGTGCAATGCCCCAAGTGCCAGGCACGGTCGGTCGTCCCCGCATCGACCAGGCCCGCGGCGGGAACTCGCACCGCTGCGCCACCACGATCCGCGCCACCACGGCCCACGCCATCACGGTCCACGAAGCCGACAGCTCCCAGTCCAGCGGCGTCCAGTGCTGCGGCTTCCGAATCAACGATCGTGTCGTGCCCCCATTGCCGGACGAAGATGTCTGTCAAGCTGCTGGCTAAGCCTGCGGTGACGGCCTGTCCCCAGTGCAGGACGCAGGTGCGGCTGCCCGCCCGGTCACCAAGTCCGTCGCCGGTTCGGATGCCCGCGCCGCAGCCGAGTGCCGCGCCGGCCGTTTCGTCGCTTCCCCCAACGCCCGTCGCCCCCGACCCGTTCGATTTGGGGCAACTGGACTTGCCGCCGTCCGCGACACCGAGCGGCGGAAGCTTTGCGTCCCACTCGCCCAGGACGACATCGGGGGCGAACTCCGCAACGAAGCTGTTGGCGTGGATTGGCAATCATCAGCTGGTAACGGCGATCATTCTCTTGAACGTTGTCGCTTTGGCCTCATCGATCCTCTATCCGCCGCTGTTGTTGGTTTGCGCCGTCCAATTGCCTGTGGGATTGGTGATCGTCGGAGCAATGTTTCTGCCGCGATTGCATCTTGTCGAACGCGTGTCCAAAGCGGTCGGCGGTCAAATGGCCGGTCTTGGGGCTGGTGGAGTCTTGTTGTTGATCCTGGTGGTTGGTGCGAAAGCCGGATTACGGATCGCGCGGCGAAGTAGCCGAAATGAGAACTTAGACTTTTCGGGCTTCGATCCGTCTAGTTTGGGTGCCATGGCCGGAGCGCTGGCCGTCGCGGTCGGTGTCATCGCCCTGGTCATCTACTTGTGGAAACTGATCGGCATCGTTCGCGTGATTGCGGCCGGCTATCTGTTGGAAATGTCCACCCTGCTGTTGCTGTTGATGATCGGCGGAGCGGTCAACTCCCGTCGAGACGCGGAGATGGCGCGCCGGCATAAAGATACGATGGCCAAGATGCAACGCCCGGATTGGGCGACTGCGGGATTTGAAAACCCGGGATTCAATCACCCGGGATCCAGGAGGATGCGTCAAGGAAACGCCGGTCAACCGAATGCGTCTGAGATTCGAGTCATCGTGATGCACGGGCCGAACCCCGATCTCGGGAAGGTGCGGGAGACGTTCCTGGCAAAGGCCGGCAACCCTGACCACGAGTCTCAAGCGAAAGGCCCGATGATGACCGAGTGGGTCATTCAGGACACACGCAGCCCGGGCGAGCTGGCTGAGCTCGTCGACTTTGGCCAGTTGTTATCGGTGAGCGAGTTCGGCAGGACGATCCGCGTGGGGATGCCACGCAAGCGTCCGTAGCGAACAACGTTGGTGTGTGGCCCCTGCTAACGCAGGCGGGCTTCCGTTCAATACCCCAACGCGAAGCGTCGTCTGTTTGGGATGGGGCCCGTCGGCTCGCGCCCAATGCCACTTACTTTGGCACTGTGGGAGGTAGCGGAACGGCGCGAGCCGTCCGGTTTCAGCTTGGAAACACCGTGAAAGACCGGAGGGCTCGCGCCCTACCGCTAACAAAAAACACCCCGTTTGACGCCTAAATACGTGGCCGTCGGCTCGCGCCAAACGGCTGATCATCGATTGACATCAGCCGGTTCGGCCGTTGCGGCGGCTTCTTCGCTGCTGGGGCGAATCGCTTCGAAGTAGGTTCGCACGGTTTCACGAACGCCCATGGGCAGCGGTTCGGAGTCGAGCACGGCTTCGGCTTGGCGGCGGAAGTCGTTGTACTTGCCGGCGTAGGCGCGTACCGCGTCTTGTTCGCCCTCGGGGGCCTGCGTGATTTCGGTTTCGCTGGGACCTTCGCCTTGAACGCCGGTCAGCTGCTCTTCGTTGCGGGTGCTGTTGAGATTGGTCGCCTTGTCACCGAGCGGCTGGCCGCTGGAGGCGATGCCGGCTTTGGTGCTGGGGCTATTCGACTTTTTGGCGATGTTGGATTGGCATTGGCCGCGGCACTGCCCTTTGCATTCGGAGAGGCGATTGAGTTGGCAGGACATGCACTGGCCGATCTTTTTGCACTGGCCCTGTTTTTTGCACTCGCTGGCCAACTTGGACAGGCAGGCCTTGCATTCTTTCATGTTCTTGTTGCTCAGGCCTTCGGCGAGTTGCGAGATCGACTCACTGAGTTGGCCGTTCTTTCCTTGGCTGAGTTTGGCCACCATTTTCTTCAGGTTGTCGGCGACGGCGCGGCGTTGTTTATCACCGATTTTGGACGGGTCGACTGATTCCAGTTCTTCACTGGCCTTTTCGTAGTCTTCAGACTCCAAGGCCTTGGCGGCTTGTTGCAGTTGATCGGAGGGTTTGATGGCGGCGGCGAGCGCTTGCATGGTGGCATCGGTCATTTCTAATTGCATCGCTTCGCGTGCTTCGGCGAGTGCTTGCTCCATTTCCGACAGCGACGCCATCAGGTCGTTTTCGTCGATCGATTCGGATTCCATCTCGTCGACTTTCTCACGCAGTTCCTCGAGCAACTTCTCAATCTCGGGGTCTTCGTGTTCTTTGGCGAGTTCTTCAAGTTCGGGCAACATCGTTTCGCGAAGTGCCATCGATTGTTCGGTCGCCAGTGCGAGCACGGGGTTGGCGTCGACCTCATTGAGCCCGCCGCTGGTCAGCGCGAGGACGACGAACATCACGGCGGCCAAGCCTGCGGCCCAACGGAGCGGCTGGTTCCAGGGCTGGATCGAAACGCACTGAGTCGCATCGACGCGATGGAGGTGCGTGTTGGCTTCTTCGATTTGAAGCCGTTTGGCGGTCGAATGGGTATCAGACGTTTCGCCGGCGGCGGAGAGGAATTCCAGCGTCGTGATCGATCGGTCTTTCAGATCGAAGTGTTCGTCGATCAGTCGCGCGGCCGCTTGGGCGCTGCGGATCCGCGTGGCACCGATCAGCAATCCGATCAAACCGCCCAACAGGGAAATGGCCAACGCCCATCCCCAGTGCGTGGCGGGCGCTAATATAGCGCGTGTGAGTGCAAACACGAGTGCGGCGGCGGTGCCGATCAGCAAGCCCGATGTCACGCCTTGGGTGACCGAAGCCAGCCAGAGTCGCTTGCGTACCGAATGGGTCAGGGACTCAATGGGGCTCGTCGTCGGCGAGTCGCTGTGACGAGAACTTTGCGAATCGTTGCTCATGTCGGCCTCGAGAATCAACTCAAATGGGCGGTCGGGCGAAAAAGACTCGCTGTCTAGGGTAAGGGAGTCCCACCCACGGGGTCAAGCATCGAAAGCGACAAAATGCCCACGGGTTTCAAGCCCGCCGCTGGCAGCGAAGCCGGCCGCCGGCAGCCCGCTGGGGCGGCGGCACGGGTGATGCAACCGGTTCAGCTTTCGAAATCCGTCCGACCGGGCGGCCCGGGTCGGATTCTGCGGCGATGAGAAGCTGTCGTGGTGTGCCAATCGATGGGATGGTGCAACGCTTAGAGCTGAATAAATGTCGATTGACGTGAAACCCTCACGCCTAAACGCCCCAATCAGGTGGGCCAAAACAGTCACTCGCCCCGAGCTGCATGAATCTGAGGAACTTTGACAGCGATTCGTCGTCCAACGTCGACGTTGGAATGTGCCGGGAAAGCCAATTCCCCGGGGTTTTTCGCACCTCAGCCACCCGGATGGGCCGGTGCTGGTTGTCTCATTTCGGCGTTCAGATCGTCACGATCGGCAGGGTCGACCACCGAAAAGTGACTGCATTGACCGTCGGAGCACGCATTTATTTGCGGGTTTTTTCGGTCGAACTATACTCGGCACTCGTTTCTCGACCGTCCTCCAGGTCGAGGGACGGCTTGTCATTTTGCCTTGTTTTATTGGGCGGTTTGTTGAACCCGAGATCGCCCGACCCACAACACGATTGTCCACCCCACCGGCCGGTTTGCCACGGATAGCGAAAGCTAAACGTATGCAGCGAAGCCCCCATGAAGGTCTGGTCTATGACTTCGCGTGAGCGAAAGAACTCAACGTCCAACATTGCTCCCCAGGACGTCATCGAGTCGAACATCATTGAGTCACGTTCTGCCGCATCCGCTGTTTCAGGGCGAAACAAGAAACGACGCTCGTCCAAGCCGCGTGAGTTGCGGCGACGTCGATTGCTCGAATCGCTCGAGCCACGACAGTTGCTGGCCGGTCCGCAGCTGATCGGGATTCAGCCCAATGAGGGCGCCCTGATCACCGACGGAACCGTCCGTGATTCGTCGCCGCGCGTGCTGACGTTCGGTTTCGATGAAGATCAGGTCCTGGACTCGACAACGTTTGATGGCATCCAGATCAGTCGCGCCGGAGAGGACGGGCGATTGGGAACGGCCGACGACGTGGCGATCGAACGCGGCCTGGTCACCCTCGGCGACCCCAACCAGAACGAAGTGGTCGTTCGGTTTGCCGAATCGTTGCCCGATGACGACTACCGCATCGAAGTCTACGGATTCGATGACATCGGTCTGGGAATCACCGGGCTTCGCAACACCGCGGGCGAATTGTTTGTCCCCAGCAATCCCGCGCTACGCAGCGAGCGAATCGATTTCAAACTCAGTCTCGGTGCACTGGTCGAGTCGGTGGTTCCCCAACCGGTGATCCGCGACGCCAATGGCCAGCTCCGGCAAAACCGCAATGAGATCGTCGTCTACTTCAACGAGGATCCGTTGTTTGTCGAAGACGATGACAACGGCAATCCCACGATGCGGTCGGCGGAGAACCCGCGCTTCTATCAGCTGCTGTTCACACAAGAGACGGTTCGAACGACCGATGACGAGTTGTTCTTCCCGGACGAAGTGGTCTATGACGAAGCGACCCACACGGCGCGTTTGTTCTTCAGTGGTGACATCAACACCTTACCGTCGATTGCCGCCGGTGAGTTGCACGAAGGCGGAACATGGCGGTTGCGAATCGGCACCGCCGTGGACGACCGCGTCGATCTGATTCTGCCGCCGCGTCAGTTGTCGGTGCAACCCACCGCTGTGACCGATTTCCAGCACGAAGGGTTGCGGGTCGAATTCATCCTCAATCAGATCGGTGAAGCGGCCAGCGGGCGCGAAGTCCGATTCGAAAGCACCGGTTCGGGCGGCTTGTCGGTTTCTTTGGACGCCAACAACAACGTCGTGTTCAATTTCGGGCTTGCCGATCCCGCCGTGGATCCGCTGCCGACGGTCGACGAACTCAAAGCCGCCGTTGCGGCCACGCCTTCGGTTGCCGCCGTGCTGGCGGTTCGTTCGGAACGAAATGGCGACGTCAACGACGGTGGCGGATTGGAATTGCCGCGGAGTGTCATCGGTGCGCCCGCGCTGAAGATGACCGCCGTCGGCGACACGCTGTCGACATCTCTGGACGTTGGTATTTTCGGGCAAGACAACTCGATCACCAGTGTGGTGGTCGCCGAATCGATCGACCCGCAACCGTACCTGATCGAACTGGCCGGCGGAAATGATGATCCCGGACACCGCGACCTTGAATTCGGCGTCGATGGACTGCGCGGTCATATCAATTCGAACTTCGGCCCCGACGCGCTCGATGGCATCACCGAGATCGCCTACAACTTTCAAGGGATTTTTGACAGCCAGGGTTCGACGGACTACTTGAACCAGATCAACGCGCGGCAAAAGACGCGAATTCGTGAAGTGTTGAACCTGTGGGCGGCCGAACTCGGCGTCCAGTTCCGCGAAACACTGAACGAAGGCATCACGTTTGCCGTCGGTGATACCGGCAATCTGCAAGCGCGCCCCAACACCACGCTGGTGCGATTCGGCGCCATCAGTTCCGTTCTCAATGCGTCGCTGCGGATCGATCCGACGTTCGGTGAGTCGGCGATCGTGTTCAGCAATCAAGCGAACTTGAATCTGGACTTCGGCGAGGATTTCACCCGCAAAGCGACCGCGGGCGTCGGCTTCCTGCTGGGGCTCGAGCAGGCTTCGGAGCTGCCACCCCAAACCACGATGGCGCTCGATTTTCTGTTCTTGAACCAGAACATTGACACGCCGCTTGCCGGGGTCGATTTGGAGCCGGTGTTCCCCAGCAACTATGACGTCCAGCACGGGCAATACCTGCACAATCCCGACAGCGTCGACATCGACCTGTATCGATTCGAAGTCAAGTTGGGTGACGAAGACAAGGTGGGGACGTTGACGGCAGAATCCTTTGCCGAGCGTTTGCCCGATAGCAGCCTGTTGGACACCACGCTGTCCTTGTTCGAAGAAACGCGGGCAGCGGCGGTTTCGGATCTCGGCTTCGGATCCTCGCTCGGCGTGACGTTTGAAGCCTTGATCACCGGGCGATCGGGTAACGGAACGGAAGTGCGATTCATTCGATCGGACCGAAACTTCGGTGACGACGAAATCCGCGTCAATCGCGTCTTTGACAACTCGGGCAATCCGATCGCCAACGCCGTGTTGCTGGACCTGCCCCGCAAAGGCGTCTTCATCAGCACCGTGACGGCTCAACAGGTCGTCGATGCGATCAACAATGACCCCTTCGCCAGCTCGATCCTGCGGGCGTCGGTCTCGCTGGGTGATCCGGCTTCGGATATCAGCGTCGGCGCCGCGGCTCCCTTGCCGGTCCGGCTGCAAGGTGGTGGTCTGACCAAACTCGCCCAGAACGATGATTACTTCAGCGAAGATTCTCGCATCATCGCGTCGCTCGACGAAGGTGTTTACTACGTCGGTGTCTCCGCCAGCGGCAACGATCAATACGATCCGACGATCCCCGGCAGCGGCTATGGCGGCCGCACCCAGGGCGCGTACGAACTGCACTTGAAATTCGAGCCGTTGGTCGACGAAGTGGACGTGATCCGCGACCGAGACAGCAGCCGCGTCGGAGTTCCGGGGACGCCCTTGGACGGTGACGGTGACGGGAAACCCGGCGGCGCGAACAATTTCTGGTTCCAAACGCGGCCCGAGCACCGAATCCTCAACTTTACCGATGACGGCGACGCGGTTGTCCCCCGTCAAACGATCACGATCGTGTCCGGTACCGGTATCGTTCGGACTTACGAATTCGTCCCCAGCGGCGGTCAACCGATTCCCGGCAACGTTCCGGTCTTCTACAGCGACGGCACCAGCGGCTTCCCGACGCCCGGTGGCAACTTGGCTTCGGCGTTGGCCTCGGCAATTAATTTCCGCCAAAACGAAACCGGCGTTTCGGTCGTGCGGGTGGGCACCGGATTGGAATTCACCGGCGAGCGTCGGATCGCGTTGTCCAACGGATTCCGCGCAGCAGTCGCGATCGGTCGCAACATCTTCGTCGACAAGACCGCCGGGCCGAACGCCGACGGCAGCTTGGAAAATCCGTTCAATAACATCGCCAATTCGGACGTCGCCAACGCGTTTGGTTCGGCAATCGAAGGCGACATCGTTCGCATCGTCGGCAACGGCGGTCTGGACGGTCTGGTGGAAACCGAAGTCGATAACTTCAGCTACAAGATCGGTCTGACCGATGTCGGCGGCCGATCGCTCGAGGACGGCCGCACGATGGACGTTCCCCGCGGTGTCACGACGATGATCGACGCCGGGGCAATCTTGAAACTCCGCGGCTCGTACATCAACGTCGGCAGCAGCACCTTGCAGGTCGACCGCAGCGGCGGCGCACTGCAAGTGCTCGGTGCACCCCGGTTGGTCGGATTGAGTTTGGAAGGCGATCCGGTTTCGACGACATTGATCAGCGATGTCGATGCGGGGCTGGAAGGCTACGATGACGGCAGCGTGATCTTCACCAGCATCCGAGATCGGATGGCCGATGCCGATGCCGCCGGGGACAGCCCGACCTCGAAAGCCGGTGACTGGGGCGGATTGATTTTCCGTCGCGATTTGGACCAGTTCGAAGGCCGCCGCGATCTGGAAGACGAAGGGATCTTCCTGCAGCGCGTCAATCACGCCGAGATCCGGTATGGCGGCAGCAGCAATGTGTTGATCGATTCGGTGCAACAGTTGGTCAACCCGATTCTGGTGATCAACCTGCGGCCGACAATCACGTTCAACGAAATCACCTTCAGCGCCGATTCGGCCATCAGTGCATCGCCGGACAGTTTCGAAGAAACGTCTTATCAGGCACCACGGTTCCAACAAGCCGGCGAGTTCACCGCCGATTACGACCGGATCGGGCCGGAGATCTACGACAACCTGTTGGTGGAAAACACGGTCAACGGCTTGTTCGTGCGGGTCCCGACGACCGCCACGCAAACACCCCGCGAGATGACCGTTTCGGGACGATTCGATGACATCGACGTGGTGCACGTGTTGCCGGAAAATCTGGTCATCGCCAGCAAGCCCGGTGGATCGATCACCGACGGATTTGCACCGTCACTCGCGCTCGTCTCGGCCCGTCAGTTGCCCGGCGGATCGCTGGCGGCAGGCACTTACCTGTACAAGATGACGTTCGTCGACGATGACGGATTCGAATCGCTGGCCAGCGCCGATCAATTCAGTTTTACCGTCAGCGACGACGACAGCAGCGTGGAATTGACGGCGTTGCCGCTAATCAGTCGCGGCAACGATTATGTGTCGCGGCGTCTGTACCGCGCCGAAGCGTCGGCCAATCCGGAATTCCGCCTGGTCGCGGATCTGGGCGCCAGCTCGGCATCGTTTATCGATGACCTGGCCCTGGACGCCGGCACCGAGGGTTTTGTCACCTTGGATTTGAACCGAACCGGCACGCGTGGCCGTTTGGACGGTTCGTTGGTGATGGATCCGGGCATCGTGATGAAGCTCAGTGGTGCACGGATTGAACTGCAACCCGGCGCCGTGATGCTGGCCGAGGGTGACGGCAGCAACCCGATTGTGATGACCAGTATTCGCGACGACCGATTCGGCGCCGGCGGCACGTTCGACACCAACAACGATGACGGCTCGCCTGTCTTCCAAGCCCCCAGCCACGGCGATTGGGCGGGGATTTACGCCGGCCCGACTTCCTCGATCAGCATCGACAACGGCGTGATCTCTTACGCCGGCGGCATCAGCTTGATCGAAGGCGGTGAGACGATCGGCTTTGTCCCGCTGCAGTTGCAACAAGCCGACGGACGAATCACCAACAGCCGATTCGAGTTCAACGACAGTGGCCAGGATGGTGCCGGACCGCTGGGCCGCTTCGGTCGACTGGCCGTTGCCCCCTCGACGATCTTTATCCGCGGCAGCCAACCGATCATCGTCGGCAATACCTTCATCGACAACGACGGATCGATCATCGATATCGATGTGGATTCGCTGACCGGCGACCGCGTGATCGATACCGGACGCGAGACCGGGTTGATCAATCGCATCAGCGAGTTGGACGACAACTTCGGGCCGATGGTTCGGTTCAACCGATACGACGACAATGATCTGCCGGGACTGGACCAAATCACCGGCATGGAAATCCGTGGCGGCACCTTGGCCACCGAAAGCGTTTGGGACGACACCGATATCGTTCACTTGGTCTTTGATTCGATCATCGTGGACAACATTCACTCCGGCGGCGGGTTGAAACTTCGCAGCCGGCCCGACGAAAGTCTGGTCGTCAAACTCGGTGACCAGGACAACCCGCTGCTGACCGAACTGAGTAGCGGTCAAGGCACGCCCAACAGCGCGACGATCGGCACCGGGTTGACCGCTTCGGGAACGCCGAACGACGCGATCGATCGAATCGGCGGCTCGATCTCGATTCTCGGTCTGCCGGATTCCCCCGTCGTCTTGACCAGTTTCCGCGACGACACGGTCGGTGCCGGGTTGACCCCGGAAGGCACACAGTTCACCGACAACAACGGTGACAAGTCGAATTCACGCCCCGAAGCCAACGATTGGCGGAGCATCTTGCTGGACCAGTGGAGCAATGACCGCAACGTCGATGTGATTCCCGAGTTGGAACTGGCCACCGAAGTCGCTCCCGGATTGAACGGCAGTGTTCAGAACGCGCAGGTGCTCGGTGAACTCGCCACCTCGCTGACCGCCAGTGACGAAGTGCTGCGATTGGGTTTCGAAGTCGAAGGGTTCCTCAGCAATCCCAACGACGTCGACACCTACAGCTTCACCGGCAGCCCGGGCACAGAGATCTGGGTGGACATCGACAAGACCAGCTTCACGCTCGACTCGGTGATCGAGTTGCTCGATGCCAACGGCAATGTGCTGGCCCGCAGCAACGACAGCGGCGATGAAATCGCAAACGGATCCAACGTCGAAGTCTTCGACCCGCGTCTTGACGGGGTCACGACTTCGCTTCAGGCCCGTGATCCACAGTTCAGTCAGTTCGGCGTCGGCGGTGTCTACGAAGATTTCGACACCACCAACCCGCGCGATGCCGGGATCCACTTCACCCTCACCGGCAACCCGACCAACCCGAACTCGCGGAGCACGTATTTCTTCCGCGTGCGAAGTGCCTCGATCAATCCCGACGACGCGGCGGGCGGACTGACCCGCGGTGGTTACCGATTCCAGGTGCGATTGAGCGAAGACCAGGAGTTCCCCGGAAGCGTCGTGCGTTATTCCGACATCCGCTACGCCAACCACGGCGTTCATGTCCAGGGCCTGATGGGAACCTCGCCACTGCTTGGTGAAGCGAGCGAGAACGAGGTGGCAGACCCCTTCAACGCTGACAATGGTCAAATCAACCCGCCGGTGTTGATCGACACAACGACCAACAGTACCGAGATTCCCTCGCAACGCGCTCAGTATCTCGGTAACATCGTCGCAAACCGCAACAACGTGATCAGTGTTGCCGGTGAACTGTCGTCTTCGGCAGACGTCGACTTCTACCAGATCGACCTGCTCAACGACGACATCGACTCAGCGATTCGATCGATGATCTTTGACATCGACTACGCCGCCGGATTCAATCGCCCTGACACCAACATCAGCGTCTTCTACGATCCCGATGGAGAATTCAGCGAAGCCGTCGAGCCGCGCTTGGTCCTGTTCGGCACCAACAGCAACGTGCTGGACGACCTGACCAGCCCGAACGGCGAAAACGACGGTTCAGAAAAACTCTCACGCGGTTCGATCTCGACCGGCGACCCGTTGATCGGTCCGGTCACGTTGCCCGAAGGGACCTACTACATTGCCGTCACCGGTGCCGGCGTCGAGCCGGTCGCGCTGACGTCGTCCCAGTTTGTCCGTCGCGAGCCGATCAACTCGGTGCGGCGGATCGTGGAACAACGTTTTGATGCCGGCGAAGGCCCCAGCACCGCGGGTGGACCGGTCGTTCCGGACTTCTTTACCAATGTGGATATCGGCGCCAGCGAATTCGAATTGGCCGGCGACGGGATGTTCGGCCACGGCAAACCCGGACACTTTGACGGCACCAGCGGACCGGCACAGAACTTCAGCCAGGTCTTCAGCGAGTTCTTTGTCGCCGGCGGTGATGCCCCCGGATTTGCGTTCGGAGGATTTGGTGCGGCCGACCTCGACGCACTCAACTGGTCCCTCGATGACAACATCGAAATCGGCGGTGACTTTGTCTTCAACAATTCTGACAACACGTCCACCTCGATCCCGCACGTTTCGATCAACGGCTCACTGGGCGGCGATCGTTCGGACCTGTTCCAGTTCACGGTGGACACGGACAACGCACGCGTGATCCTGGACATCGATGACGGGCACAGCTTTGTCAACGATCTGGACCCGGATTCGGAAAATATCGTCTTCGTCCCCGATGCGACCAGCGTGGACACGACGATGTATCTGTTCCGCCAGGATCCGGTGACCGGCCGGTACATCCAGGTCTTTTCCAACACCCTGTCGTCGACCCTGGACGGGCGAAGCGGCAGTAACAGTGTGCTGGACCCGTTCTTTGATAGCGCCGCGTTCGGAACGCCCAATCTGTTGGCCGGGACGTACGTCGTTGCGATCGCTCAATCCCAGGTGGGGGTTTCGGTCGATGCCAACACCGGCGCGATTGTGACCGCCACCACCGATCCGTTGTTCGGCCCGCTCGACTATCGCTTGCACGTTTCGGTGGAAGACCACCTGTTGCCGCAAGGGTTGTTCGGCAATCAAACGCTGCATTACGACCGACTGAGCAAGACCGCCCCGGCGACGATCACCAGTCAGCCCTTCGATTTGAGCGGCTACGTCGACTTTGACCTGCCGACGTTCTACTTCAACTATCGCTTCGATCCGTTTACCGATTCGTCGTTCAACTCCGATGACGTCCAGATCCGGATTTTCAGTAACGAAAACCAGATCGGTCGGGTCATCGCCAGCAACGTCAACTTGCAGGCCGACGACACCTGGTTCCAATTCCGCGAAGACATCGGTGATTTCGCCGGCGACACGGGGATCCGCGTCGAGGTGACCTACACGCCGGTTTCGGGGCAAAGTTTCGAGAACGATGGCTTGTTCTTGGATGACTTCATTATCGGATTCGCCGAACGCGGTGAAACGATCTTCAACACCCCGGGCGGCACCGATGAATTCATCGGTTTCGGAAACGGTGGTGCCGGCGAGTACCAACTCGAAACACGTCCGGCCACTCCGTATGCGGCTTCGATCGGATTCGGTACGGTCGGACTGGTCGAGGACTTCGATACCAATGACCGTCACAACCAATCGTTCACGATCGTCGCTCCGGACGGCAGCCAGATCTCCGATGGCGACACGTTTGTCCTCGGTGATGGTGCATCGATCCAGACGTTTGAATTCACCACCACGCCGGGCACCGTTCAATTCGGCAACACGCCGGTGTTGTACGGGGTAGGCGATTCACCGGCACAAGTCGCCCAGGCGATCCGCACCGCGATCACCCAGCAAACCGGGATCGACATCGAGGCTTCCTCGGCCGCCGGACAAGACAACGAGACGATGACCGACGGCCGTCTGTCCCTGGCCGGTAGCGCCCGCGGCAGTTTCGTGGCGATCGACTCGGTCGCCGATGCCCCGCCGTTGGGCACGTCATTGGCACGCGATACGGACGGACATCTGCTGTTGCCAGCGATCCTGCACAACGGGTTCGGCGACTCGAACTATGTCCGGACTCAAGGCCAGGTGATCATTGATTCGAACAAGATTAGCGATGTCCGTGCGATCGGCGTTTGGGCCGAACCGGGCGTCCGCGACATCGATCCGGAAGACGTTCGCGACAACGACTTCTCCTTCGGTACCCCGACCTTCCTGCCGCTGATCGACGGCAACCACCCGTTCCTGCAATACCCGCCGGTAGGAAATGCCTATCCGGGTTACGTACGGAATCTGCCGATCTTGAACGATTCGGTGCTCGGCGGTTTGGCGCCGGGGATCGTGGTGTCCAACAACACCATCGATCAAGCCGGTTACTCCGGTGTCAAAGTCGATGGCGAATCCGCACCGTTTGTGCTGGATGTCTTCGACATGATCGAATTGGCCGCGCTGGATCCGAACATCGCCGGAGCGGGCAACCGAACGATTCTCGAAGGCGCCTTGCTGACCATCGACGCCGGCGGCACCCGAGTGACGTTCGAGTTTGAGGAAATCGATGGCATCGGGGCACCCGTTGGTTCGGGAACCCAAGGCGGTAACGGTGTCCGCGACGGCCACGTGCCGATCTACTATCGCGAAGACACCGCCTCGGGTTACAACCGAACCGCCGCGGTGGATCGTGTTTCGTATTCGTCGATCGAGTTGGCCACGTCGATCATGCAGTCGATCCAGGGCAGTATCTTGGTGACCAACGGATTGGTTGAACTGGTCACGCCGACGATCGGGCCGTCTCCGTACCGCCGAAACCGGGCGTTCGAGTTCTTGCAGCAGACGCCGATGAGCTTCGACAGCGCGGCGGTTTACCTGCAGGGTGCGAGCGAGGTTTATTTCCGGGGTAGCCAAAACGCGTTCACCACCACGCAGGCTCCGGTCGCCGAATCGGTTCAACCCTTTGCCCGAATCGTCAACAACACGATTTACGGATCCGACGGGTTGGAGAGTTTGTTCCCGGAGGCCAATGATGAATCCAACGACATCATGGCCGATGCGATCGACACCAAGGTCGGACCGAGTCACCGCAACGTCTACACCAGCACCGCGACGTTGGGCGACAACGTCGGACCCCTGGGACCTGGCGGCGACGTCGACTTCTATCGCGTCAACCTGGGCCTCGGCGATCGTTTGGTCGTCGACATCGACACCGTCGCCGGCGGTGCCAACACGGCGATTCAGATCTTTAATGAGCTGGGTGAACGCCAGTCCTTCGATGGCGGAAGCGGCAACGCGTCGGTGATCAGCCTGACTGCGACCGCGCCGGACCACCTGGATCCCGCCTCAACCGGTTTGGCCGGAGGGCTGGTTCAAGACGTCGTCAATTCACGCGACCCCTTCGTCGACTTCTTCGCACCCAAGAAGGGCGTTTACTACGTCGCGATCAGCGCCGACAGCAATCTGAACTTCGATCCCAACGCCATCTCCGGTCGCACCGGTGCCACGGCGGATCTGGGCGACTACACGATCAACCTGGAAACGTACGCACCGCGTACGCATGTGATCAGTGCCGACACGGGCCGTGCGACCGGAATGGTCGGTTCGGACGTGATCGGCACCACGTTCGTGATCACCCAGGTTGCTGACTTGCCGGCGAACTTCATCGTCGGCGGAGTCACCAACGCACGGACGTTCGAGTTTGTTCCGCTGGGCGGTGCCCCGCAACCGGGGAATGTTGCGATCGAAGTCGGCGATGCGAACCAGGCCGAAGACTTTTTGCCGGACATCATGCGGGCGATCAGCGACGCGATCGAACCACGCGTAGGCAACGCGCGGGTGAACTACGGCATCAACGCGCACCCGTTGCCCAACAATGACCACACGTCCGTCCCGGGACCGATCGCGCGTGTTCGTGCGACCGCATTGGGCGGTTACGAAAGCGACAACCAAGGCATCGTCAACACGACCCGCCGCGGGCTCGAAAACGGCGTGCTGATGACCCACCGCGATGGGATTGGCAATGCCGTCGATCACGACTTCCACAGTACGATCATCTTGGATCAAGACACGATCGGTTACGGTCACGACCGCCGCACGACGGCCGGCAGTGGAACCACGGAAAACTACGTGTTTGTCGAGAACGCCGCCAAGATCGAACTCAGCCCCGAGGCGATCGCCGCCGGCTTGCGACTCGATCCGGCACCCGGATTCGACATCGATCAGGTGATCAACGAAACCGGGATCATGGTGACCGCCGGTGCCAGCCCCGCGATCTTGAACAACGTGCTGCTCAACCTGCACGAAAGTGTGGTCGTGGAAGAAACACACAGCCCCGGATTCAGTGCCGTCGGGGGCGACCAACAGGTCAAACCGATGGAAGTCGTGGTCGTCGGCAGCGTGTTCCAACACGACGAACCGGCAGCCCCCGTCTTTACCAATGCACCGTTGGTCATCGTCGGGCACACCACCGATGCCAACAAAGGCCCCAGCAACGTCAACGGCGGAACGGACGATTTCAATCTGACGAACGTCGACGATGCGGTGACCCTGGTCAATCCGGGCGGCGACAACTTCCTGCCCGCACCGTTCTCCTCGGTCATCGACAGCAACGTCGATTCGCTGCGTGAGCGAAGTGCGTTGTCCAGTTTGCGTGAATCGATCGGATTGCCGATCAGCAACGTGCTGGCACCCCGACGCGACGTCACCGGGGTCAAACGAGCCGACAACCCGCTGTATCCCAACACCGGTCAAGGTTCGTCAATCTTTGGTGACCGCGGTTCGGTCGAACTGGCCGACCTGGTCGGACCCATTGCGATCGCCGAAGCGCCTCGCGACAACGACGCCGAAGGCATCGACACCGACCCCAACGTCAGCTTCATCAACTTGAAGGACGGCGTCTACGAACAATTCCGAATCCAACTGCGTGACTCCGGCGATTCCTCCGACCCGTTTGCCGGTTCGGGAATCGACAACAACACGATTGTCGTCGCCGAAATCCCGGGCATCCGTGACCGCGGTGCGAACGTCACGCTGTTTGAAGACGATCGTCTGTTGATCGAAGGCATTCACTACACCTTCAACTATGACGAAACGAAAAATACCATCACGTTGACGCCGCTGGCGGGGATCTGGAACAACCAACGGGCGTACCGGATCGAGATGAACAATCGGGACCGCACGGTTCTGATCGCCCCGACCGCCGACCAGATCAACGACGGTGACCAGATCGAAATCACCGACAGCAACGGCGGCAAGGTGGTGTTCGAGTTCGAATCCGGATTCGTGATTCAGATGCCCGAGGCCTTGACGGTCGAGGTGCCGATCGAAGGGACCAATCAGGGCGGACTGATCGATGGCGGTGTCTTCACCATCAACGACGGTGTGAACCCGGTCGTCGTCTTCGAATTCGACCTGGACGGCACGTCGTTGCCGAGCAGCATCCCGGTCACTCTGCCGACCACGCCGACTCCCACCGATTCGGCAGAACTGGATGTGTTCCGAAACGCCATCGCCACAAACATCGCCGCGGCGATTGCGACCCAATCGGCAAATCTGAACGTCGATGTGCGGGTGGATGGACCACGGGTCATCATCGGCTCGGAACGGAACACCCGGATCGACGCTGCGACCAGCGGATTGGTGACCGCACCGCGGACGCTCGGATTGCAAGTCCCCTCGGCGGGAGCCGATGTCGGCGGCGTGCAAGCGGGTGAAACGTTTGAGATCAGCAACGGCTCGTTTGTGCAGGGATTCCAGTTCATCGATTCCACCCGTCCGACGCCGGCACCCGGTTTCATCGGCATCAACATCGATCCACTGCCCGGACCGCCGACGCTGCCGCTCGGTGCCAACGCGGTCGCCACTGCCATTCAGAATGCGATTTTGAGTTCGGCCTTGGAATTGACGCCGACGATCATCGGAACCACGGTGTATCTGGACTTGCCCGCCAGTGGTTCGGCCACGGTTCCGTCGGGGCAATTGCGTCCGGTCGGGGTCAGCCGAACACCGGCCGACGGCGATCTGATCACCTTCACGCCCAACGACGGCAGTGCGCCGGTCATCTTCGAGATCAACCGCACCGACGAGCGAGACACAAACGGCAACATCGTCAACGACGGTGTGTCCGATCAGAACCACATTCCGATCAACATCAGCCGGTTGACCACCGGCAACGAGTTGGCGGCGATCGCGGCCGGCGAGATCCAGGCCCGTTCGATTCCGGGCTTGTCGTCCAACGACGTCAATCCGATCAATGGCGGCATCCTCAAGATCGGGGGACAGCCCGGATTGCTGTTGTCGGTCTCCGGCACCAGCCTGGAAGTCATCGGATCACCGGACGTGACCGGACCCTCAACGTTGCAGATCTTTGGACCGCTGTTGATGTCGGTTCCGTTCACCGCGCCCAATGACGGTGACAGCTTCACCATCTTGGACAACGCCGGCGTACCGATCAATTTCGAGTTCGATTCCAACAACATCTTGAACAATCCGAACGCGGTTCGAATCCTGTTCTCGCGGTTTGATGATCAAGACACCGTTGCCACCTCGGTCGTCAATGCGATCAACGGATCCACCGTTGGATTGACGGCCAACAACCAGGGCGGCGGCACGATCTCGCTGGGGTTGATTCCCACGTCACGCGTGGACGTGAGCAACACGTCACTGACCAGCCGCCGCGGGATCGTCAGCGATGGCGAGCGAATCACCATCACCCAAGGTGCCCTGTCGGTGACCTATGAATTCGAATCGGTCAACAACGGCGGCGGCGTGATCGGCAGCAACGTGCCGGTTCCGTTTGAACCCGGTTCGACCCAACAAGCCGTCTCGGACAGCTTGGCTGCCGCGATCACGAACAATCCGCGTGGATTGAACCTGAGTGCCGCGGTGGAATTCGACAACACGGTCAGCCCGCCGGTGCCCCGCGTGGCCCTTCGCGACCTGCCCGGCACCGTAGTCGACGTCACCGCCGCTCCGTCGCTGATTTTGACCGGCGTCCCCGGTGGTGCGATCCCGATCAGTATCTCGCCGGCCGATACCCCGTTCGACATCAAGCAAGCGATCCTTTCGGCGATCAACTCGGTCAACCAAGGCCCCGACGGCGTGGTCACGACCCTGGCCGCACAGGACCGCGGCGGCGCGACGTTGTTCGTCGAAAACAGCGTGCTGATCGATGGGCCGCTGACGAATTACTTCCTGCCTGCGATTCGCGACGTCCAAGGCAACGCGTTGGAAGCCAACCGGCCGGACAACACGACACAGTTCACGATTTTGATGCCCACGGTCGGACTGGATTACGGTGATGCACCCGACCCCGTCCTCAACATTCCCGGACGCTACCCGACCCGCTTGGTCAATGACGGGGCTCGCCACGTGGTGACCGATGGGTTGTACCTGGGGACGACCATCGACGCCGACCTCGACGGACAATCGTCGGTGGGAGCTGACGGCGATGACGCGTTGACGGGAGTTTCGACCACCGGCACCCTGTTCTCGGTGACCACGGTCAACGGCTCGACGGCGGTCAATGTCAACATCGCCACCGTGGACCCGACCACACGTGACGGCGATACGATCACGATCAACACCGGTGTCCGAACCGCGACGCTGGAATTTGACCTGAACGGACGCTTCGACGAAGACCACTACGCGATCCAACCGACCGATCCGAATTCGGTCGATTCGATCCTGCAAGCCATCGCCGCAGCGATCGCCGAGAGTCCCGTCGAGCCGGCGGCGATCGATTTCGTCTCGACCAGCATCGTGATCAGCGGTGATGACGAAGACGGCGTTTCGTTCTCCAGTTATCAAAACCCCAGCGGAGTGTTTAACTCCAATGTCGTCACGCCGATCACCTTCACGGTCACCGGCAGCGGCATCCTGCAAGGTTGGATCGACTACGATGGCGACGGCGACTGGAGCGAAAGTGAAGCGATCGCCTTCTTCGATCCCGGTGCCGATCCGGACACCGCGCGGCCGCGGACGTCGCTCGCACTGACCGGTGATGGAACGCGATCGTTCACCTTTGACACGTACGTTCCCGATTCGTCGCCCGCACCGCTGTTCCCGACCTACACCACCGCGCGATTCCGATTCTCGCGAACCGGAAACCTCTCGCCGGTCGGACTGTCACTCAGCGGTGAAGTCGAAGACTATCAGGTGCTGTTGCTCAACGGTGAGCCGCCGCAGCTCAATGCGAACACCACCACGCGACGCTTCTCCGTCGATGAAGGCCAGGTCCTGCAAGCCCTGGATATCGACGGCAACTTGACCGGGACGGTGCCATCGGATGACGGACTGTTGGTCGGCGTGTTTGATCGTGACGGCGACCCCGTGTCGATCTTGCCCGAAGACGCCACGGTCCGCGACCTGTTCACCGAAGACGGAACCTTCGCCGGCGAGTTGGATCTGGCCACCAACGGGACCTTCACCTTCCGACCCGAAGAAAACTTCAACGGAAGTATCTCGTTCCAGGCTCGGGTGACGGATATCAAGTCCAATCCGGAGGAACAACTGGTCAACGATACGGCGATCACCGTGACGATCGACGTGTTGCCGGTCAACGACAAGCCGTTTGCGACCGAAACCGATGTGATCACCACGGCGACGATCGACGAAGACCAAATCACGATCTTCCGCGCCGAAGACCTGATCGATCCGTTCTACGCGGCCGGACCGGACAATGAGCTGAACCAACAGCTGATCTTCCAATCGGTCTCCAGCCAGAACTTGGGCGATTCGATCTCAGCGCTCGGGGGGATCCTGGAAATCCTGCCCGACGGACGCAGCGTCCGCTACACACCGCCGACCGATTACAACGGCGACATCCCGGATGTGTTCAACTTTGTCGTCGCGGATGTCCCCGGCGGCAACTTGATCGCCCAAGCCGCGGACAAGCCGGGCACCGTGTCGATCACGATCAATGCGGTCAACGACCCGCCGATCGCCGGCGACGATTTCTTCAACGCTGTTGAAGATCAGAATCTGGTGATTGCGATCAATGGCGGCGGTTCCATCGTCGGCATTCTGGACAACGACCGCCCCGGTCCGCAGAACGAGATCGATCCCCCGGAAAATCAAACGATCAGTCTGCCCGAGGACCAGTTCCCGCTGACGACAAACCGCGGTGGGATCGTTCGGTTGCAGCCCAACGGACAATTGCTCTACACCCCGCCGGGATTGTACAGCGGCCCGGACGGCTTCCGTTATCGCATTGTCGATAACCTGGGTGCCGAATCGACCGGTTTGGTCTCGCTCGATGTGGGCGGTGAAAACGACGCGCCGATTTTCCAAGGCGTCGACGGCCAAAAGGACGCGCAAAACGAACCCGTCGAAACGATCTCCTTGGCCGAAAGCAAACCGAATGCCCAGTCCACGGTGTACGACCTGGATACCTGGTTCACGGATCCGGAAAACGACACGTTGTCCTATCAGGTCACCAGCAGCAATCCTTCGATCGTGCAGGTGAATTTGCAGGGCAGCACGTTGACGCTGACTCGCCCGGCCTTCGCGTTCGGCTCGGTCGCATTGACCGTGCGGGCCTTCGACGGCAACGTGACGACTGAGCAAGAGGTGACCGTTTCGATCATCAACGAAAATGATTCGCCCCTGGTCATCGGATCACTCGATCCGCTCGAAGGAGACGAAGATGAAGTTACTCGTCGCGAACTGACGAGTGTCTTCAGCGATCCCGATGGAGATACGTTGACCTACGTCGTCGCGAGGCTCGGTTCGGTCATTCGCCCCTCCGATGCTCAGATCGCTGCCCATCCGCTGATCAACTCCATCGATTTCGAGGGAGACCAAATCGTCATCACCCCGAAGGCGGATCAATTCGGTGAAGTCACGATCGAAATCGAAGCGAGTGACGGATCGTTCCGCGTCAGCGATAGCTTTACGCTGACGATCAATCCGGTCCCGGACGCGCCGGTTGCCGTCGCCGACAACTACAACGTTGCGATCGGATCCAGCTTGAACGTGCTCAATCCGGCAAACGGGTTGCTGCGAAACGACAGCGATGCCGATGGCGATCCGATCTCGGTCGATATGGCCACGTTCACACGACCGGGGCTGGGAACGTTGAATCTCAACGCCGACGGAACGTTCACCTACACCAGCAACGCCGGCGACGTCGGCTCGGTCGACTCGTTCACCTACCGCGTCGTCGATGCCCCCTCGAGCGGATCGCCGCGGTTCAGCGAATTCCGTACCGTGACGCTGACGCTGTCACAGTCGCGATACCAGAACCCGATCCGGGGAATGGAATCTGACGTCACGGCCGATGGAAACATCTCGCCGATCGATGCCCTGCGGGTGATCAACTTCCTGGCACGGCGGGCACCGAGTTCCGGTCAAGTCGCGGTCGCCGACATCGGCTCTGGCCCGCCGGACTTCTACGACGTCGACGGAAACGGTTTCGTCAACCCCTTCGATGCCTTGCTCGTGATCAACACGCTCGCGCAGCGGCAAAACGCAGGTCAAGGCGAAGGCGAACAGATTGGCCGAGAACTTTCGGCATCCAGCACCGTTTCCTTTGCAACGGCAAACTCGGACTTCCTGCCGACGACCAACGTCCAGCGGTCGATCGAGCGAGAGCAAGAGACGCCGACGGTCGCCGATTCGACCGATGCCCTGCTGACCGCCGGCATCAACATCGAACCGGTTTCGTCGCAGCAAGCAGGGTCGATTCTGATCGAAAGCTTGGCCGAAACGCCCAGCGACGAAACGATCGATCACGCGATGGCCCACTTGCTGACGGAGCTGGATGACGCGTTCGAACTTTGACAACCCTGAATGCCGTGCGGCCGGCCCCCCGGTCGCCGGCGGTCGGTGGAAACCGCCAAAGTGGTTTTCGCCAACGCAATCGCCGGCCGTTTGTCGGTCAATGAACCCTTATTATACTAAACGTTTGCACTCCCAAGGTCTCGCTCGTGACGGCTCGCTTGCATTCCCCGACGCGACAACACCGCCATTCAATTCGCCACCGGCGTGTCCCTTTCGGCCGCGCTAGGCCCCTACACTGGAGCTCGGTCCTACCGAGCGACTGAACACTCCCTGCTGGATTTAAGCCGAATTTTTCGTCGGCGGCCCGGCGCCGACACCACTCGATGAAGCACTCGTCGAGCCACCTTGTTTTATCATTTTTGATTTTTGGGATTCCCCGATGAGCTTTCGAAGCCTTGGTAACCGTGTCAGGAACCTCGCCGAGCGACGCCACGATCGGCAGCGCGCGCAAAAGCGTTTTCAAACGCGCCGGAACCTCGTCCAGCAATTGGAAGACCGGCGTCTGCTGGCCGGACCGGAGCTGATTGCGATTCGTCCCGATTCGGGGGCCCTGCTCCGCAACGGCGACACGCTGAATGTTGCCCCGAGCGAGTTCAATCTGCAGTTCCGCGCCGGTGCGGATATCAACGAAAGCACGATCACGACCGATTCGGTCAAGCTGGTCCGCAGCGGTGGCGATGGGACCTTCGGCGATGGCAACGAAGTCGACGTCGCGATGGGCTACGTCAGTCTGGAAACCCCGGGTGATACGGACCCGACCAACCTGCAACGCATCGTTTTCCGACCCTCCAGTTCGGCATCGTTCAACTCGACTGATCCGGCCGCGGCGTTACCCGACGACACCTACCAAATCCAAGTGTTCGGCTCTGGTGCCAACGTGCTCACCAACCTCAACGGTGAAGCATTCAACGGCGGGGTCGATGAATTCACCACCTTCCGCCTGGATCGTGGTGCCCAGGTGGTCGCGGTCGTTCCTCAACCGATCAGCTACAACCCGCTGTCCCAGGCTTCCGATGAGATCGTCGTCTACTTCGACGACCAACCCTTGGATCCGACACAGGTCATCGACCCCGCGTATTATCGACTGGTCAACACGTCGGGCTCGATGACGTCGGCCGATGACGCGACGCTGCTCGCCGAAACGGTCACTTATGATTCGGACGCCAATCGCGTCACGTTGAAATTTGCGTCAGCCATCCCCGAAGGCAACTATCGGCTTGATATCGGTCAGTCCGGCGGCGACAACTCGACCCCCTCGACGGCCATCCAGGTCGGGAGCCTGAATTCGAGCAACGCGTTTGCCCAAAACGGATTCCTCGGTGACTCCGGCGGTGTCAGCGACAACGCGGCCGACGTCGACCTGTACAGTCTGCAACTGTCTGCCGGAAGCACGTTGACGGTCAACGTTTCGCCACAGGCAGCGGGGCTGAACACCCGGCTGCGCTTGCTCCAGTTCCCCGGTGGAACCGAAGTCGAACTCGACAACGTCACCGCCGGTCCGGACTTGGACAACCTGTTGAGTTTCCCGGTCGCGGTCTCCGGCAATTACTTCGTTGAAATCACCAGCGCCGATGGTTCGACGGGGTCGTACCTGCTCAACGCCGCGGTGACCGCCAGCCCGATTGTGACCGACGACGACAACTCGACGTTTGACAGCGCCACCGATCTCGGCACGCTCGGGTCGGCCGATCTGCGCATCACGTCCAATATCAGTCGGCAACCGATCCCGATTCCGCCGCGGGCCGGCAGCGAAGACGAACCGGGGCACCGCCAAATTCAACGGGAAGCCCACATCGGCGCCCGGGGCACGCAGCCGACGGTGCCCGCGGCCATTCGCACGGTCAACTACTACTTCCCCGACACGCTCGGCACCGACACCAACGGTGATCCCTACATCAACCTGATCACTGCAAAGGAAAAACAGATCATCCGCGAGATCTTCGAGATCTACGCGCAGCTATCGGGTTATGAGTTCATTGAGTCCCCCGCCACCACCCCCGGCGGCGATCAGTTGATGATCGGTAAAGGCGACTTCCGTGCGGTCAGCCCCGGACTTGGTCCCAACGACGGCGTGGCCGGGTTGGCCAGCGGCAGCTTTGCGTTGGCAAACGGTGCCATCTACGACCAGGCCAACCGGTTCTTCGGCGATGGTTTCACCACGGTGATGTTCCACGAGATCGGTCACTCGCTGGGGCTGGGACACTCGTACGACATTCCGTCCAATCAGGGCAGCGGCGTCCCCAACGATGTCTTGCCCGGCGATCATGATGTCGTGCACCTGCAACGGATCGTGCCGCCGAACTCGACCGACATCGACATGTATGGCTTCACGTTGGCCCAGCCGGGACAGCTGCGGGCCGAGACGATTGCCGAGCGATTGGCCACACCCAGCCTGCTCAACACCGCAATGTCGCTCTACCAGGAAGTCGACGGCCAGTGGCAGTTGATCGCCCGCAACGACCAATATTTTGGCGCCGACTCGTTCCTGGAATTGCATCTCGAAGCGGGCAACTACTCGATCGGCATCACCAGCACCGGTAACACCGACTACGACCCGAACGTTCCCGATTCCGGATACGGCGGGACCACCGACGGTGCGTATGATTTGCAACTGTCCTTCCAGGCCGAACAGGACGGCGTGTTGCTCGACGCCGACGGCACCGCGTTTGACGGAGATGCCGACGGCACCCCCGGCGGCGTGTATTCGTTCTGGTTCCAATCCAACGACCCGGACACGACGATCTATGTGGGCAAGCAGAGTGACACGACGCCCGGACCGGAAGGCGACGGGCGATTGTCCAGCCCCTTTGACACGGCCCAAGCCGCCCTGCGGCAGGCGGGCAACCGCATCGTCGTCCCACTTGACGGCGCCGATTCGATCAACGACGGCGAGCGTTTCGTTATTGATGACGGCATCAATGTGGCCACGTTCCGCTTTGGCACGTTAGGATCCAATCCGGTCGACATCAGCGCTGCCAACACCGCGGCCGATGTGGCTGCCGCCATCCAAACGGCGATCAACAACGCGAAAACGGCGGGGCGTCTGAGCGCGTCGGTCAACGTCAGTGTGTCGACACGGATCGTCCAATTCTCGGGTATCAACAACCTCAATATCGCGGGTTCGCCCACGTTGATCGCCACGCCCAATCCGATTCGGATTCTGGCCAACGGCGGCGACGACCTCGACATCGCGACGGCCTTTGACAACCGCCCGTACCTGATCGGGCAGGACACCTCCGGTAACGCGCTCGATGATGGAGCGGAATTCCTGGTGCCGCAGGGCGTCAACGTGATGATCGAAGCCGGCGCTCTGTTCAAAATGCGTCGCGCGAACCTGGACGCCGGGACGTCGTCGGGCAACCTCGACCGCAGCAACGCGTCGATTCAGGTGCTGGGAACTCCCGAACAATCGGTTCTATTCCGTTCCTATCACAATGACTCGGTCGGGGGCGATTCCGATGGCGTCGGCCCGGGCACCTCTCCCGGCGACTTCGGCGGAATTGTGTTCCGCGCCGATGCCGATTTGGATGCCAATGGCATCTATCTGAACTATGTCAACCACGCCGACATCGACAACGGCGGTGGCAATGTCTTTGTCGACGCCAACGAGTTGCCGTTCGCGCCGATCTACGTCACGGACTCGCGACCGACGATTTCATTCAACCGGATCACCAATGCCAAGAGCCCGGCGATCTCGGCGAGCCCCGATGCGTTCGACGATTCGAACGACCGAATCGGACCGGACATCCGCGGCAACTTCCTCGCCGACAATGCGGTCAATGGTCTGTTCATTCGGGTCAAGACGTCGCTCGGTTCCACGCTCGACAAACTGACCGTTTCGGGGCGTTTTGACGACACCGACATCACACACGTGTTGAGCGAAAACCTGATCATTTCCGGTGCCGCCGGCGGTCCATTCTTGACCCCCGCGCGCCAACTGGTCGCGCGTGCGGCCGGTCGGCTGGTCGTCGATCCCGGTGTGGTCGTCAAACTGGATCAATCACGGATCGAGGCCGAACGCGGTGCCGGCGCGTTGATCGCCGAAGGCACGTTGAATCGCCCCGTGATCTTCACCTCCATCGCCGATGATCGTTACGGCGGAAGCGGGTCGTTCAACTCCGATCCGACCAGCGGCCCCTCACCTGCACCCGGGGATTGGGGCGGTTTGTACTTCGGCCAATCGACCTCCGGCAGCATCGACAACGCATTGATCGCCTACGGCGGTGGTTCGGCACCGATCGAAGGCGGCGCCGTCCCCTTCAACGCGGTCGAAATTCATCAAGCAGAAGTCCGCATTGCCAACAGCACGCTGCAGTCCAACGCCGGTGGCGGTGGCGGTGGATCGCGAAATGGTCGTGGCGGACACAGCGATGCCACGATCTATGTCCGCGGGGCCCAACCGATCATCGTGGACAACACGATCATCGACAACAGCGGACCGGCGATCAACATCAACGCCAACGCGATGCGCTGGGAAACCCAACGTGACTCCGGACGCACGACCGGGCCGATCGATCGCTACTCCCAGTTCGATGACAACAAAGGCCCGTTGGTGCGGCTCAACGAACTCGACGGCAACTCGATCAACGGGATGCTGGTCCGCGGTGAGCTGTTGACGACCGAGACCTTCTGGGAAGACACCGACATGGTCCACGTGATCTCCGGCGAAGTCATCGTCGGCAATCACCACACCTACAGCGGATTGACCCTGCAAAGCAGCAATTCGGAAAGTCTGGTCATCAAGGCGACCAACGGCTCGGCCGGTTTCACCGCCACCGGAAGCCCGCAGGAGATCATCGATCGCATCGGCGGCACCATCCATGTGTTGGGAACCCCCGGACACCCGGTGGTGCTCACCTCGCTCGCCGACGACTCGGTCGGCGCCGGGTTCACACCCAGCGGTGCACTCAGCAGCAACACCAACAACTCGGCCAATCCCACGACCGGGGCGGCCGGCCAATGGCGTGGATTGCTGTTCGATGAATTCAGCAACGACCGCAACGTGGCGATCGTCCGCGAAGCGGAAAACCCGTTGACCAATGGCAGAGATGTCAACCGCAACGTCGTCGTCGCACAGAACCTGGGCGTGATCGCTCCGGACCAGAAAAGCGGTGACGAAAACCGTCGGCTCGGTTTCGTGGTCAAAGGCTACATCAGCCCGACCAGCCCGGACGACGTCGATGTCTACAGCTTCAACGGAACCGCGGGGACGGAAGTCTGGATCGACATCGATCGCACCGACACCAACTTGGACGCGGTCGTCGAAATTATCAACTCCTCCGGTACCGTACTGGCCCGATCGGTCCGCTCCGGCGATGCCGACCCGGGCAACCTGAACGCCGCCACGCTGATCAAGAACCCATTGCTCGGCGGCGACCACTACACCCAAAATTTCCGTGATCCCGGTTTCCGTTACACCCTACCCGGGACGCCCGGTCAGACCGGCACCTATTTCGTTCGGGTCCGCAGCAATCCCGCGGCGCTCGGTGATCTCACGCAGCTTCGCGGCGAAAGCCGTGGCGAGTACCAGTTGCAAATCCGGCTCGACCAGGTCCAGGAATTCCCCGGTTCGACGGTCCGCTACGCCGACATTCGCAATGCCGAAACGGGAATCGATGTCCGCGGATTGCCCGCCCACAGCCCGCTGATCGGTGAAGCCGGCGAAACCAATGACGCCAACCAGACGTTCGATCAGGCCCAACAACTGGTCAACCTGCTGGAAACGGACCTGGCGGCGTTGGGCATCTCCGGAAATCTCTCCAGCGAAACCGATGCGGATTGGTATCGCTTCCGATTGGATCAAACCGGCGTCCAGGTGATTCCCGGCGTCAACGACAGTGCCGGCACGATTGCGGTGGTGTTGGATCTGGATTATTCCGACAAGGCGGTCCGCGCGGACACCACCGTTGCGGTCTTTAACGAAGACGGCGATCTGGTCTTTATCGGACGAGAATCCAACGTCGAAGACGATCGCAATGCGTCTGCCGACGGCAGCATCGACGATCTGAGCCGTGGATCCTTGGGGACCAAAGACGCTTACATCGGTCCGATTCACCTGACACCCGGTGGCGAGTTCTTTGTCGCGGTGATGAGCGATCGATTGTTGCCGACCGCGCTGACCGGCGTCTTCCAAGCCAATCCGGCCAACCAGGGGAACGGCCTGGTCCGACTCGAACCGGTCAACTCGGTTTCACGAATCGTCGAAGATCACCTCGGATTCCAAGGTTATTCGTCACGCGGAATCGACATCCTACCGGAGACTCCGCAAGGCCTGTTCGACATCAACACGTTGACCGGCGTCGGCATGAACGTGCGGCCGTTCACGCTTCAGGATGTGGCGTTGTACGTCGCAACGGATGAACCGGAGAACGACAACAGCAATCGCAACAGCGACCACCTTTACACCGTCGATCCCTTCCAAAGCTCGCGTTGGTTGACGCGTGTCACCGACGGCGGTGGGCTCAATGGCGGTGTCAATGACGTTCAAGACGTCGTGATTCGAACCGATGGCCGAATGTACGGCTATCAACGACTCAACAACAACGCGTCCAGCGTCGGTGCGTTGGTCAACATCGATCCGGAAACGGGCAACATCACGCTGGTCGGCAACGACAACATCAACGGCCAGACCCCCACCCCGAACACGTCGTCGTATTCCAACCAGATCCAGGACAACATTTCGCGGGTCCGTCGCGCCGACCAGTTCACGACATCCGACGAAGTCGACGCGCTGACGTTCCGACGTGTCGGGACCACCGGCCCCGCCACGGCGCCGACGCCGATTTACGACGTGTATTATGCCGTCCGTGAATCGGACAACTCGTCAAAGCTGTACCTTGCGACCGAAGATGGTGACGCAACCTTGACGTTCAATGCCCGCAACACGTACGGGGTCAAGGGCGACATTCAACCGTCCGACGTCGCCTACCAGACTTACAACCTGACGGTACGTGGCACGCCTCCGGCCAACGGTCCGACTCCCCAGACGACGATCCGGATCAAGTCAAAGATCGCCGGTCTGGCCGGTGCGTTTGATCTGGTCATCAACCCGTTCCGTCCCAACAACACCAACGCCGTCGTCAACGTCGCCGGCAACACCATCACGTTGACGCTGGGCGGCACCGGCGGGCCCCCGATCACCGGCGCGCCCTCGGCTCAAGCCATCGTCGATGAGATCAACAACGACCCGGTCGCCAGCCAACTGATCACCGCGGTGATTTACAGCGGCAACGATGACAATCGCGGAAACGGTTCGCCGGGAACGCTGGCGATCACGACCAGCTCGGCGTTGACGACCGCGGCCAGTGACGGCGCCAACGGACCGCTGGTCGGACGGGTCACCGGTCTGTCGTTTGCCAACTTCTTCGGCACCGGCAACCTGTACGGTGTGACCGACGCGGGCGAGTTTTTGGAGATCAATCCCTCCACCGGCGACGTGATCAATCGTGTCGATGCGACCAACGCGATCGGCGTGCCCAACCTGGAATTCCAAGGTCTCTCCCTCGGTCCGCAAAACGTCGAAGGCGGGGTCTACCAGAACGTCCTGTTCGCCGTCACGACCGATGGCCAACTCGTCGCCTTTGACACCTCCGGAAACGGATTCCTGGCCTTCGAATCCGGCGGTGCGGCGCAATTGCTCAGCACCGGCGCCGGTCCCGATGGCGGCTTCTTTACCCTGACGACCGACGCGGGCCTGTTTGGTCGTCAAACGACCGATCCGATCGCGGCCGACGCTCCCTCGTACCTGAGCGTCAACGAAACGCAGTCGATCAACACGACCGGATCCGGATCCGGCGGGACCTTCACGTTGTCGATGGTGGTCGACCAAGGTGGCGTCACCAGTCCCGCCTTTAATATCGACGCGACGCAGACGTTGATCACAGTCCAGGACTCATCTGAATTCCCATCCGCCCCGTTTAATATCCAAATCGGCAGCGAGGAGATCCGCGTCGATTCGGCCGTGGGCACTGCATGGACGGTGACCCGAGGTATCAACGGAACCTTTGCGGCAGCGCACGCCGACACCGCGACGGTGTTCGAAAAAGTGACGTCGTTGACCACCAGCACCCTGTCGCTGCCGGGCGGTGATTTCCTGTCGTCGGCGATCAACGACACGACGTTGACGATTCCGGTCCTCAATGCGAGTGCGTTTCCCGCGGCACCGTTTACGATCCGCATCCAAGACGAAGAGATGCGCGTCAACACTGTCAACACGATCGCCAACGAGTTGACGGTGGACCAGCGGGGTGACAACGGCACGGCGGCCGCACACCACAGCAACTTCAGCGAAGTGCTGAACGTTTCGGATACCCTGTCCGTTCTCGATGCAACACCCTTCCCATCGTTCGGTGGATTCAACATTCGAATCGGCGGCGAAGACTTGCGAGTCACCAGTGTGGTTCCCAACCCCGGTGATTTCGGCGCCCAATTCTCGGTGATTCGCGGAGCCAACGGAACGTCGCCGGCCAGTCACGCGTTCGGGGCCGGCGTGGCACGCGTCGACACCTCGGTGGCGCTTCCCTACAACGCATCGAATCCCCAGATTCGCGCGGCAATTGCCGCACTGCCCTTCGTCGGTGGGCTGGGGAACGTAAATGTCACCGGCGGCCCGTTGAACGGTCTGGCGGTTTCGAACCCGGTCAGTGTCGAGTTCATCGGCGCACTGGCGGCCAAAGACCTGCCACTGCTGACCGCGGACGATACCGGATTGGTCGGCGACGAGATTCAGCAAATCTCGCTCGACCCGCGGGTCAACGACGGCGACTTTGCGATGCGTTTCCTGGGCGCGACGACCTTGCCGGTGGCTTGGAATGCGTCGGCAAGTGACGTCCAAACTGCACTCGAGAACCTTCCAACGATCGGTCCCGGCAACGTGATCGTCACCGGAGCGACCCTGGCGTTCGGGCCCCTGAGCATCCGATTCACCGGTGATCTGCAGGACAGCAATGTGCCGCTGATCACGGTGCCCGCGGCAACGGAAAACCTGTTGCAAAACGAAATCCAGCAGTTCAACGTCACCGGCGGACCCAACGGCGGTAACTTCACGCTGGAGCTCGCCTCCGGTCCCGTCACGGGCGTCTCGGATCCGATCGCCTGGGATGCCCCCGTGGCCGCCGTTCAGGCGGCGTTGGAAGCAGGCATTCCCGCACTCAACGGCAACATCATCGTGACCGGAACGGGCGCGCTTCCCGGCGGCACGATCAATATCGAGTTCACCGGGGCACTGGCGAGCACCGATATCGCCCAGTTCATTTTCAACAATGCACTGACCGGTGGCACATCGCCGACGATCGTCGTGACGACGGTCCAGACGACCAACGCACCGGCGCCGTCGATCGTCGAGACCCGTGCGGGGCTCAATGTCGACGTGCCGATCGCTCCCGCAACCGATGGCATCTTGAGCGTCCGCGATGCGTTGATCGGACTGCCGACCTTCAATCCGGCCGACGTCATGTCCGCCGGCGTCTTGAATCCGCCAGGAAACGGCGTGCTGTTGAACTTCGTCGGACAGTACGCGGGCGTCGATGTTTCACTGCTGGAAATCGACAACTCGTTGAACTTGCCCTCGACCGCTGCGAGCATCAGCTTGCAAGCCGCTGTCGGATCCGGAGTCGCCGGTAGCTTCATCATGGACGTTTCCGGACTCAATGGGTTTGGCGCCAACGCGATCGGATTGGCATTCTCGCCGCTGGACTTCAACCTCTGGCACCCGACCTCGCTCCGCGCCACCGACGCCGGACACGGGATCAACGAAGCCGAAGATGACACTCGGGTACCCGGTGACATTAGCGAGGTCTACGGCACGCCGGGAAGCTTCCGAAACTTTGACCAAGACGAAGGCGGCGTGAGCTACCAGTTTGGTCTAGAACAATGGGTCCTGAATCAAAACTCGGACTCCGAGCACTACCTGCAATACCTGCCGGGCGTCAATGCCCAGTACGGCATTCTGACGACCGAGTTCCATGCCGACTTGAGCAGCAACCCGGCCATCGTGGGCGACTTTGGGAACGGCGTCCAAGGGTCGTACAACCTGCCCGGAGGCGGTTATGGAACGTTGGAAACCGGCGAGTTCGATTTGGACGGGTCGGTTCGGGCTGATCGCCCAACGTTGTACTTCAGCTACTTCTTGGAAACCGAGGGACACGACGGTTCCGACATCGATTCCGATGGCGAGGATCCGTTCCGCGACAGCGCCCGCGTCTTCATCTCGGCCGATGGTGGTGCGACCTGGGATCTGGTCGCATCGAACAACTCGCAACTCAGTGTCGCCGATCCGACCGATTTCGGCGGAACCGCTGAACTTCCCGGATTCCTGTCACACCTGTCCGACGCCGGGCTCAATAGCGCGACGCCCCGAGCGCAGAGCCAGCAGATCGTTCAAGAGTTGTTTGACAACACCGGCCAGTGGCGACAAGCCCGCGTGGATTTGTCTCAGTATGCCGGTCTCACCGGATTGAAACTGCGGCTCGATTTCAGCTCGGCCGGTTCGGTCAACGATTCCACGCTCGGCCGCATCGACAATGAATACAATCCCGCCGCCGCGACCGACGTCGCTCCGTTCGGCGAATACGTCAGCACGACAAACAACGCGCGGTCGATTCGATCGCTCGACAACCAACATCAAGGGTTCTTTGTCGACGACTTTATCATCGGATACGCCGAACGCGGTGAAATGGTCACCGGTACCAACGGCGACGTGGGGCTGACGAACCTGTTCGCCGGCACAAGCCGCACCCGTGACCTGGATCCGGAACAGTTCCCGGACATCGTCAACGGACCGTATCAGTTGGAGATTCGCCGGACGGACGAGCACGTGGCGCTGACCCCGGTCGGTCCAGTCGTCGGTGCAATTTTTGACACCAACGACCGGCACGTGGATGAAGCGAGCGAGACGGCATTGCTGTCCTTCGAACCCGCCACGTTTGTCCCCAGCTTGTTGCCCCAAGACACGACGGTGCTGGGCGGATTCACCGCTTCGGAAATCGCCCCATGGTCGGTCACCAACGTGAATCCAAGCACCGGCATCAATAGTCTGCAATCCGGCCCGGTGGGAACCAATCGCGTTTCGATTTTCGAGGTCACGCGAGCCGAATTGGGATCGCTTTCCGATACCGCCGGTGTGATCCGTTTCTCCTACGACGTCAATTCGGCGCTCGAGACACACGGTTTACGATTCTTGATCGATGGCGTTCCGCAGCGATTGGTCAGCGACTCGGGCGAAGAGCCGATTCTCGATCCGACACTGGCCTCCGGTGTGACCGGTTACGTCACGGCCGAATTCACGTTCGGTTCGGGCAATCCGACCTTCACATGGGTGTACGACTTCACTGACACCGCACCGCCGCAGGGCGCCAACCGTGCGTTCATCGATAATGTCCAATTGCTGCAGGGCGGTACGGGGTTGCTGGCTGATCGCAACCGCGAACGCGCTCAGGGCAACCTGATTCTCGATTCGAACTTCATCAGCAACTCGTCCATTCTTGGCATCAACGTCGAGCCGGGAACGACTGAAGCCGGCGGCAGCGTTCCGCATCCGGGATCGACGATCAACTTCCCACAGTTGAACTCCCAGCGACTGGTGCCCGGCGTCGTCATCCAAAATAACGTGATCTCCGGATCGTCCGGGATCCGTTTCGCCGGGGAGACGACCGCGATCCCACAGCGACCGGTTCCCTTCGGGCGGCTGCTCAATAACACGCTGGTCGGATCCGGACGAACGGGTACCGGAATCGAAATTGTGGGGCTGGCCAGTCCCACGTTGATGAACAACTTGATCACGGATTTCAATCGAGGAATCACCGATGGCGGCACCGGAACCGTCATCCGTTCGAACTTCTTCCAGAACAACACCAACAATGGCAACACCGGCACCGGCGCGCTGACCGCACCGGCGACCGCACCGCTGTTCGTGGATGCCGCCAACGGCAATTACTACCTGGACAGTTCATCGGCGGCGGTCGACAGTTCGCAGAACACCGAGCAAGATCGCCAGAACTATCTGACGTTCAAAACGGAGCTTGGCATTCCGGCGTCTCCGATCAATGCACCGCTGCGTGATGCGTTCGGTCAACTCCGCGTCGACCCGAATGCATCGGCGTTGGGTGATCGTGGAGCGTTGGAAGAAACCGACGTCGACGCACCGTACGCGGTGATTTTGAACCCGGTCGACAACGATTCCGAAGGCAACGATCGCGATCCGAGCAACACGGTGATTTGGGTGACCGATCCGCTGCTGGAAAACTTTACGATCTTCCTGGGTGACGGTCGCGATCCGAATTCGCCGTTCGAAGGCACCGGGGTGGACGGATTGACCGTCGACGATCCCAACGACGATACGATCTCAGATCGAGCGATTGAGATCACCCAGAATGGGGTCCCGTTGGTCCAGGGCGTTGACTACGTCGTCGGCTACAACGAACTCAGTGGCATTCTGCGTCTGACACCGCTGTCGACTCTCTGGGAACCGTCCAGCGTCTACATCATCAACTTGGACAACTCGCTGATCGCCGATCGGGCGGGCAACCTGCTGCGATCGAACCAACGCAACGGTAACACCCGATTCACCGTCATCATTCCCGACGTGGAAATCGATTTCGGTGACGCCCCGGACACCTATCGCACGTTGTTGGCCAGTGACGGTCCACGACATGTCATCGCCGAAACTGGCACCCCGATTCTTGGCGGCCTGATCGACGGCGACGACGATGGCAACCCGTCGGTCGGGGCCGTGGGCGATGACTTCACCGGAACCGGTGGCGATGACGATGGTCTGACCGTCGGATCGTTCCGAGGGACGGCGACGACCGCCGGGCTGATCCTGGCCGACGGCACCGTTTCACCGACGTCCGATTCGGCCGACGTGATCGCGTTCCTGGATCGCAATGATCGCGCCGGTGCCGTCCTGCCGATCACTGTGACCGGCAGCGGTAAACTGGACATCTGGGTCGACCTGAACATCGACGGCGACTTCTTGGACCAGGGCGAAAAACTGATCTCCGGATTGGACGTCGTCGATGGCGTCAACCAGGTCCGCGTCTTCACGCCGGCCACTGCCAAGACGGGCCTGACCTACGCCCGAGTGCGGATTTCCGCAGCCGGCAGCTTTGATCCGTTCGGATTGGCGATCGGTGGTGAAGTCGAGGATTACCAGGTCAATATCGTCCATATCGCTGAACCGCTGCCCGATCACGACACCTACACGGTCGACGAAGACGAAGTTCTGGTCGTCGACGGAACCTCCGGCAGCCAAGCCTCGTTGATGGCCAATGACAGTCTGCCGGCTGACGAATTCGTCAACAGCCTGGTCGTTATCGACGCGCCACTGAAAGCAGGCACGACTGACACCTACTTGACGACGTGGGGCGAAGTCCGCCTGGATGACGCCTCATTGGGGCTGTTCACCTACACGCCGAACTCAGATTATCACGGACCGGACTCGTTCACCTATCGCATCAGCAAACAACGCAACGACGGCCCCGAAGCCGACGCCAATGCGGTGTTCGCCACCGTCAACATCGACGTCGCGCCGATCAACGATGCCCCGCTGGCCGCCGATGCGAACTTGGTGGCGCTGGAGTTCCAGCCCGGTCAGTCGCCTGCCGATCAGCCCCAGGAATTCCTTGCCTCGGAATTGCTGGTCGGTGCGATCGCAGACATGGACATCATGATCCCCACTTCGCCGTGGGATGAATCCAATCAAATCGCCTCGCTGCGGGTGATCTCGATCACCGTCGGCGGTGTCACGATCGACGCGAACAATCAGTCCGCCATCGGAACCACCCCGCAGTTCGGAACGGTCTGGGCAGATTTCGCGACCGAACCGGCCGATCCGAATGATCCGACCACGTTCGAGCGGACCTTCATCACCAAGATCTACTATCAAGGTGCCGATTACTTCAACAGCGACAACCTGCGGGACGCTGCCGACCCCCGCATCTTGGATATGTTCTCGTTCACCATCCAAGATGATGGTCGATCGCTGGATCTCAATGGCAATCCCGTTGCCGGGACACCGTTGACCGATGACGCGGATGCGAACATCCTGGTCGCACCGCGAAACAGCGATCCGGTGTTGTTGCCCGAGCTGATCTCGCCGGCCAACGACGCCTACCGCAACTTCTATCTGGACCAGAACCTGCAGTTCCCGGTCCCGACCGAAGATACCCAGTTGATCATCCCCGCGGCGTTCCTGCTGGGCAATGATGTTCCCGGACCGGCTGTGACGACCAATCCCCTCGACCCCTTCGTCGCGGCCGATGAAGTCCTCGGCGTCAACGGCAACGACGGAGCACTGGAAATCATTTCGGTTTCGATGGACCCGCGATTCGGCACGGTGGCGATCGACGCTGCTTCAGGGGATGTCCTGTTCACGCCGGCCGACGACATCTACGGTCAGGTCGAATTCACGTATGAAGTTCAGGACATGGGCGTCGACGAGGAACTCGACGGCACCCGCAACGTGGTCCCGCGAACGGCCACGATCACCAGCACGATCTTTATCGAACCGGTCAATGATGCTCCGGTCGCCTACGATCGCGCCCTCGGGATGACCGAAGCGGTCGAACCGGCGGGGCCGAACCTGCTGACGTTCACCGCGGCCGACTTGCTCGACGGTGTCAGCCCGATTACCAACTCGCCGATCACCACCACCGTGGATTCGATCACGCTGGTCGACGGAAGTGCATTGGTTGACGGGCAAACGCTGGTGATCACCGACGCAACCGGTCAACCGACGGTGGTCGAACTGAGCACCTCCTCGACCGCCTCGATCGGAACCGATCTGCTGTTGACCTACACGGTGTCGGAACTGGCCGATGATCTCGCCACCCGTCTCGCGACCCTGCTGGTCAACGCCGGGATGACAGGCGCCGCGGCGGGACCGACGGTCACGCTGAGCGGAACGACTTCGGTCGTCGTGACGGAATTGCCCAACGTGCCGGGCGATTTCGATGTGAATTTGGGAACACCGTACGACGAGAGCGAGCAAACGCTTCGCATCGTGTCGTTCACCACACCGGCCGGTAACGTGACGGTTGCCAGCGGCTTTACCGGAACCGAAACGCTGGCGACGCCCGAAGGCGGGTTGTTGACGTTGAACTTCGTCAACGGAGCCTTCACTGACGGGACGTACCAGCCGGCGGACGACTACAACCGATTGCAGCCGTTCCAACCGTTTGACCAGTTCACCTACGGCATCGCCGACGACGGCCGAACGACGCTGCCGATCGCCCAGACCGTACTCGGCTTGCCGGAGCAGACGAGCATCCAGGAAGCGACGGTCACGATCACGGTCGATCCGGCGAACGATTTCCCATTGATCGAAAATCTCGATTCGATCGATGTGCCGGAAGATCCGACCCCGGCCGAGGCGACGATCAACAATGTGTTCACCACCGTGCTGCCCGGTCCACTGACCGCTGCAGACGAATTGCAAGACCAGGGACGTCCGACGGTCGATCGATTGACCGGTATCCAGGTGACCGATCCTCGAGGCGTGATGGCCGATCTGCCGATCGTCACCGCCAGCGGTGGATTGACGGTGTTCCCCAACGCGAACCTCGTCGGCGAAGTGATCTATGTGTTCACGTTCACCGACGACCATCCGACGGATCCGAAATCGACCGACGCGACGGTGACCGTCAACGTCCGCCCGGTCAACGACCCGCCGCAGTTCGATCCGAACGTCACCGGTACTTCTGACAACGCCGGCGCCGACGACCAATACACGGTCGCCGAGGTGATTGATCCGAACACGAATCGCATCATCGACGGGACGATCACGTACACGTTGAAAGAGGACAACACGCAGGCCGGCGGTGACGTCGACACGCCGTTCTTCATCCCACTTCGTCGGGATCCCAACGTCAGCGGCTACAACCGCGTCGGCTTGCTGGACGTCTTTGTGGTCGGACCCGACAACGAAGCCGATCCGAACATCGAGGGCGGCAATCAAACTCTGTCGCTCGATCAGATCCCGACGCGCACCAATCTGGGCGGAACGTTGACCCTGGGCGTCGATTCGTTCGGCAATCCCGGCGTGTTCTACGACCCACCGGTCAATTACAACGCCAACATCGGTCCGGTCGACTCGTTCTCCTACACGGTGATCGATGACGGAACGACGTATCAGGGTGGAGGCTTCAGCTCCGCTCCGCGAACGGCCGCCAACTTTGTGCAGTTCGTCCTCAATCCGGTCAATGACCGGCCGCAATTTGCGGTCAACCTGTTGCCCGTCACGCTCGGTGACCCCAACAGCCCGCTGCGGAGCATCGAAGTCATCGAAGATAGCGCGCCGATCACGTTTGACAACTTCGCCTTCGACATCGAACCGGCTCCCCCGGCGACCGCGTTTGACGAAGTCGATGTGATCAACGGTCAAACCGTTCAGTTCACCGTCTCGCCGCTGTCCTTCGACTCAAGCGTGGCGGGCGACTATTTCTCGACGCCCCCACAAATCACGCCGACCGGCGTGATGTCGTTCCAACCGGCACCGAACGTCTTCGGCAGCTTTGACTTTGAGATCGTGTTGGTCGATAACGGGGCCGACGATCTGGCACGAGGCGATTTGAACAAGTCGAATCCGGTCACGATCACCATCGATGTCCTGCCGCAGAATGATCCTCCGGTGGTCCGTACCGATGTCGATCCGCTGGAATTCTCGATCAATGAAGACGGATCGCTGGACATCTTCAGTGTCGGCGTCGGCAATGACCGAGGTCTGTTGGATGTGTTTGCCGTGGGGCCGGCCAATGAAGGGCAAGACTTGACCCCCGGCGGCAATCAAACGCTGCAGTTAAAGGAGCCGACGCCGCTTCAAACCGCGCGTGGTGGCTCGATCACTCAAATTCGTGATGGTGGTGGCGCCTTGATCGGCCTGCGTTACACGCCCCGTCCGAACTTCGTCGGAACCGATTCCTTTATCTACACCGTGACCGATGATGGGACGACGGTGGACTTCGGGACCGGCGGCGTCGAACGCTTCAATCCCCAGATCGCAGCCAACTCGGTTTCGATCCACGTGATGCCGGTCAACAACACGCCGCAATACAGCGGTCCGGTCAACGTGATCGTCGACGAGGACGCCGGTGCCGTGACGATCGACGACTGGGCGGTCAATGTTCTGCCTGGTCCGCGAACGGCGCTCGACGAACTCAGCAGCCAAGACGTGTTCTTCACCGTTACCCAGATTGCCGGTGATCCCAACCTGTTTGCTTCGGCACCGGTCGCGGTCGTCGATGGCGACACGAACACCGCCCAGTTGTTGTTCGAGCCCGCCGGTGACGCCAATGGTATCGCCAGTTTCCGTGTCGTCTTGACCGATGTGCCGACCGATGGCACACCGGCTGCGTCGACGGCACCGCGGACCTTCACGTTGAGGGTCAATCCGGTGAACGATCCGCCGACATTCGATCGCGTCGCCAATCCGATCACCGTCGACGAGGACAGCGGCCCGTACTCCCAACCGTGGGCTTCCAACATCAGCCCCGGACCGGCCGACGAGTTGACTCAAACGGTTCGCTTTGAAGTCACAACGCCAGTTGGCGCCGAAGGCTTGTTCCAACAACTGCCAGCCATCAGCGACGACGGCACCCTGCGATTCATTCCGGCGGCCAACGCCAACGGTTCGGTCGACCTAGCCGTCAGGGCGATCGATTCGCTGGGTGGATCCAGCGCTCAAGAATTGCTGCGGTTGGTGATCACGGCGGTCAATGATCGGCCCGTTGCGGTCACCGACAGCGTGACGGCCAGCGAAGACGCAGTGCTGACGCTGACGGCGGACCAATTGGTGAGCAATGACATCGATCCCGATATCGGCAATCCCAGTGATACGCTGACGATCGTCATGCCCACCGACAGCTTCTCACTCAGCGGAGCCCGGGTCCAATACAATCAGGCGACCGGGGTCATCACCTACGATCCGTCCACCTCGATTGCCTTGCAAGCCTTGACGCAGGGCAGCACCGGTGTGGATGCCTTCAACTACCGCGTGGTCGATTCCCAGGGGGCGCTGAGCAACATCGTCTCCGTGGCGGTGACGGTCAACGGTGTCAATGACGCGCCGGTTGCTCGGCCGGATAACCCGACGCTCAACCCGACTGGACCGACGGTCATCAACGTGCTGGCCAACGATTCGGATGTGGACGGTACCTTGAATCCCGCCTCGATCGAAATCACTCTGCAACCGGCATTCGGTTCGTTGTCGATCAGCAACGACGGTGTCATCACCTTCACCGCGTCGCCAAGCTTCGCTCTGGAAGATGTGTTCCGCTATCGCGTGGCCGACAATATCGGCCAGTTCAGCGCCGAAGCGTTGGTGACCATCTCGGCCAATGCCGCCCCGATCGCTCGCACCGACCAGGTGGCAACGTTCCTCAATGAAACGATCGTGATCAACGTGTCTGCCAATGACCAAGATCCCGATGCTGCAACCGGGGCACCCAACCGCGGACTCGATCTGACATCGATTCAAATCGTTGACAGTCCGTTCAGCGGCGATGTCGTGCCGCTCGGCGACGGCACCATTCGATACATTCCCGCCGATGGATTCCTCGGGATCGATCGCTTCACCTACACGATCGCCGATACCACCGGACGTGTCAGCAGCCCCGGTACGGTGCGGGTGCAAGTGATCGGAAGCCGATTGCAGAACCCCAACCTGAACCCCGACGTGAACGACGATGGTGATATTTCACCGATCGACGCCCTGTTGGTGATCAACCGATTGGCCCGGTCCGGCGCGTCGCAAATCCCGGTCGAGGACAGCGATTTCGGACCGCCCTACTTTGACGTCAATGGCGACAAAGTGATCACGCCGCTCGATGCCCTGGCGGTGATCAACGAATTGGCCCGTCGCCAAGCCGTTAGCGGTCTAGGTGAAGGGATCGAAGGCGAGCAAGTCGGATTCATCGACGATTCCGAGGACGCGCCCGCCGCACTCGTCAGTGACGTGATCGACTTGATCGCATTTGATGACGATGACGACGAGGACGACCGGATCGATGCCCTCGATGCCGCCTTCGGTGATCTGATCTAATCGGCTCGCATCGGATCGATGCCAGATACTCACGAGCGGACGATCACCGTCCGCTCTGTCGCCGCCGTTCCCAGACGGCGAGGATCGCCACGCGCACGACCACGTGCCATCGCGACGCTCACCAGGACGCCAGACCGCCAAGCGAACCGAAGTGGCGAGGCCCGGAAGCTGGCGCGAACCGGCTGATGTCAATGGATGATCAGCCGTTTGGCGCGAGCCTTCGGGCCCAAGCGAGAGCAAACGACGCTCCACGTTGCGGTCTTGCGTTTCGCGTGTGGCTAAGCCGCGCGGCTCAGGCTACGTACCGTTTGCAGTTGTTCGATCCGCCATAGCAAGGCTTCCCGCTCACGTGCGTGCTGGCTGATGCAGCGGGACAATTCGTTGCTCAGACGTTTCACCTCATTGATCGGACTCTCCTGCATCGACCAGTGCTCCAGCTGCGCCTGCAACGTACGGACCTCCTCGCTCGATGCCGCGGCTCGTTGTTCCAGCAACTCAAATTGAGCGGTTCGTTCCAGAAGCTGCTGCTGCAGACTCTCGATCGTTTGTTGTTGGGCGAGTTGAGTTTGATGATGACGCTCGCGTAGTGTCACTTGGTTGTGCTCCAACTCGGTCACTTGAGCTTGCCACTTAGCGGACAACTCGGCCTCAAGGTCCGACTGGACGGGCTCGGAAACCTGTTGCTGTCGTGTTTGCTCGAGCTGTTCCAATTGTTGCGCTTGTTGGTCCAGCTTCTCGGTCAGTTGCGCGATCGTGTGTTGGGCGGTGGCCATTCGATCGGCAGACTCGGCCAGTTGAGACCGCCGCTCGGCCAGATCCGCTCGCAGTTGCACGTTTTCTTGTTGGTGACTCGATGCGTCCTGACGCAATTCGCTCAGCGTGGCTTCGAGCAGTTCGATTCGATCGGCTTTCGCCGCGGCAGCACGTTCGACATCGGCCAGCCGCGAGTGGAGCTGATCGATGGTTTGCTGCAGACGATCGTTCTCGGTCGACGAGACGGCTACCGATCGTTGACTGGCCGCGAGGGCATGTTCGAGTTCGGCGACTTTCGCCTGATCGTTGGCGCTGAGCTGTGACTCGCTGTGTTGTGCCTGTTTTTGCCGCTCCAGTTCCGCCTCCAGACGCTGCAGTTCCACGGCGTATTGTTGTTCGGATTCGTTGGCCCGCAACAGCGCGTTGGCGTCCGCTGCTCGGGCGGCGGATTGAATCTCGCGAAGCTGGTGATCCCGTTCCAACAGCATCGACTCCGCCTGGTCGGCACGCTGATTGGCATCGGCGAGTTCGGTCTGCACGATTGTGATCTCTTTCGTCAGATCACCGACGCGATGCCTCAGCTGGTCATTCTGGCTGACCAGTCCGTTGTTTTCGCGCCGCGTTTGTTCCAGCTGTCGTTGTGCGTCGGCGGCGAGTCGTTTGGTCGCATCGATCTCTTGATCCTTGGCAAACAAGGACGCGTCGAAGTCATCCGAGTTGGCCTTCAAACTCGCGACGGTCTCGATCAGCGACGTTTTCTCTTCCGAGACCGCCGTCAGTCGCGCGGTGGTGTCGTGAAGCTGATTGCGAAGCATCTCGATGGCACGCTGGGATTCTTGCCGATCACAGGAAGATTCGACAAGCACCGCCTCAAGCTCGGTCTGCAACTGCCGGATTTCCGATTCCCGCTTGTCCGCCAGATGATCCAGGTCGGCGTTGATCAGCTCCACCATTTCGTGGTCGGTTTGCAAGATCCCGACGGTCGCCTCCAGCGTTTCGAGTTCGTCTTCGCAGATCGCGAACGCTTCGGAGGTTTTGGATCGGAATCGGGCGAATTCGTCGACCAGTTGCGTGTACCGGAGACGTTCTCGCTCGTGCTCGCTTTCATACCATTCGCTCAGCTGGACAGCTTGTTCTTGAGCGGTTTTCCAATGTTCCAGGATCTCGTCCTGGTCATCCATCTGCTGTTGCAGGGCTTTGATCGTTGCGAGCTTGTCCGCGATCGCTGCGTGGTGCCGGCTGACGAAGGAATCGTGGGCGCGTTGGAGCGATTCTTGTTCGGCCGACGCGGCCTGCGCGACGTGCTTCAGTTCATGTTTCAACGTCGCAACGTGCCGGTTGACGGCTTGGGCTGCGCTACGAGCTTCGGCAAGTTGTTGTTTGACGGTCGCGATTTCTTGCTCGTGGTTGTCCCGTTCGCTCCGCGTTTCATGCTGCAACACCGAGAGCTGTTGTTGCAGCGTTTCGATTTTTCCCACCAAGAACTGTTTTTGTTGCGCCAGCGCTTGCTCGGCCCGTCGGCGGATCTCAGCGGCTTGCCGGTTGTTGCCAGCATGAGTGGACTCGAGCAGCTGGCGCAGACGCGCGATTTCGGCATGGTACAAACGGAAATCGGCCGCCGGCCAAGGGGGCAAACCAAGCCTTGCCGTGTCATGCATTACGTCGGGGGGCATGCCGACCGAATGCGTGTGGTAGGCCTGCGGAGCGGTGGTGTAATGGGTGCGCCGGCGATCGTCCATCAAATGATCCCATCCCTGGGAAAGTGTTTCGCGCCGCGAGATCGAAAGAGCCGTGTCGACGTCCACACCCGCGGTTTCATTGCGCGTGAAACATACGTCAGCCCGTCTGCTCAGTGGAAGGTCAGTTTCACGGCACCGATTGATAGCAACCAGCGAGGAGCAACGACCCTCTGCTCGCTGCGCTCGACCCTCCCTGCCGGGGAGGTTGGTATCTACACAAGTCGCTTTTTGCCCAAAGGGCATGCATATCCTTAGCCTGGGGCAAGCAAACGGAGCATTTGCGATGGTTGCGCCGCCCCAGGAACCTCATCGCAATGAGGTTGGATTTGGCCAACGGCCATGCACAAACTCAGAACCGATCTGACATACAAACGATGTGTAGATACCAATGCTGCCAGGGGAGGGTGGCTTCACACCTCAATGACGAACCCACCGTGTAACGTGGTGCGTCCGAGAGTCGAGCAAAGCGGGGGGCGGTCGGCTATCATCTTGCAAGGTTTATTAGGGCCGGCTGTTCGGCCGTCCGTCACCTTTTTCTGTGGGGAATTTGATGCGATTCGTTGTTTTGATGATGGTCGTTTGGGCCACCGGCTTGCTTTCGATCCGGCACTCCCTCGCGCAAACGAGTTCAACGGACAGCCCCGCCGGCAACGAAAAGGTCGCGGAGATCTTTCGCACGTTCTCCGCCAAGGGCGCCCAACGTGACGCGTCCGAGCTGACACCGCCGGATCAGATGATCGACCGGCTTCGGCTCCGCAGCGACGTCGAAGCCGATTTGATCGCCCACGAACCCGAGCTTTCGCAGCCGTTGTTTCTGTCCTGGGATTCACGCGGTCGCATGTGGGCGGTGCAGTACCGCCAGTACCAGTACCCTGCCGGGCTGAAGGTCGAGCGTTTCGATCAATACCTGCGGGCTGTTTACGACAAGGTGCCCGAACCGCCGCCCCACGGCGCCGTGGGTGCGGACAAGATCACGGTGTTCAGCGATACCGACGGCGACGGTCTGTATGACGCCAGCAAGGACGTCATCACGGGACTCAACATCGCCACCTCGGTCCAAGTCGGTCCGAAAGGCATCTGGGTGTTGAACCCGCCGTATTTGCTGCATTATCCCGATGCCGACGGCGATGACGTGCCCGACGGCGATCCGGAAGTGCATCTGTCGGGATTCGGGCTGCAAGACACGCATTCGGTGGCCAACAGCCTGTTGTGGGGGCCGGATGGTTGGCTGTACGGTGCCAACGGCAGCACCACGGCCGGAACGGTCAGCTCACAAGTGACCAAGGGCGTTCGTTTCGAAGGCCAGTGTATTTGGCGATATCACCCCGAATCGAAAGTCTTCGAAATCTATGCCGAGGGCGGCGGGAACACGTTCAGCCTGGAGATCGATTCGTACGGACAAGTTTTTTCGGGAACCAACGGCGGTAGCAAACGCGGGTATCACTATCCGCAAGGCAGCTATTCGGACAAGAACTGGGGCAAGCACGGTCCGCTGACCAATCCCTATGCGTTCGGCTACTTCACCGGCATGCCGATGAAAGGCGACACCCGACGGTTTGCTCAAGCCTTCATGATCTATGATGGCGGGTTGTTTTCAAAAGACTTTGACCGATCCATTGTCGCACCGAATTCGTTGCACAATCTGGTTTGGAACAGTCGTCTGATTCCGGATGGATCGACCTATCGCACCGAAGACGTCGAAAACCTGATCGAAACCGACGATCGCTGGTTTCGGCCGGTGTACGCCGGCGCCGGGCCCGACGGCGCGATCTACATCGCGGACTGGTACGACACCCGTTTGTCCCACGTCAATCCCGTCGACGACTGGCACAAGAACAGCGGACGGATCTATCGCATCCGCCCCAAGGGATCTAAGCCCGTCTACCGCTCCGGCGATCTCACCGCCCTGTCCAGCGACGACCTGATCGCCCTGTTCGACTCGCCCAACAAATGGCTCCGCCGCCGCGCCGCTTTGGTCCTCGGTTGGCGCAACGACAGCGATGCGACCGAGACGCTTGTCAAACGTGTCGACCAATCGGGGTCGCTGGAATCGCTCTGGGCACTGAATCTGATGGGGCAACTGTCGACCGAGCGGGCCGCCGATTGGTTGCGGCACGACGATCCCCAGATCCGACGTTGGACCGTTCGGTTGTTGGGGGATCGGCATGAAGGCCATCGCCAGCTGGTTTCACTGGCGGAGAACGAACCCGATCTACAAGTCCGCAGCCAACTCGCCTCGACGGCCAAGCGGATCGACAGTGAGACGGGTTTGGCAATCATCGACCGCCTGACGCGACGCGACGAAGACGGAAACGACCCGCACTTGCCGCTGTTGTATTGGTGGGCGGTCGAAGCCCACGCAGATGATTGGGATGCGATCAACGCATTCTTCTCTGACGATGCGTCATGGGGCCGCCCGTTGGTGCGCCAACACATTCTTGGCCGTCTGGCCCAACGCTATGCGGCCGCCGGAACAGCCGCCGACATGGAACACTGCGACAACCTGGTTGCCCTGGCCCCGGACGACGCAACCCGCGACATCTTGTTGGTCGGGCTGACCAAAGCGTTCCAAGGCAGGTCGATCCCGGAGCTGCCCAAACGTCTCGACCGCGCGCTGTCCGCCTATCAGGAATCTCGCGGTGAATCCGGGGCGGTGCTGGCACTTCGCAGCGGTCGCGAGGGCGCCGCGGACGCCGCGATCAAACTGTTGCGTGACTCCACGACCGATCTCGGGCTGAGGATCGAACTCGCCTACGCACTCGGCGAGTTGCGCGAGCCCATGAGTGTGGATGCCCTGTTGCGGTTGGCGACGGGGCGTGAGACCAGCGAACCGGCGCTGCAACGTGTCGCGATCAGTACGCTGGCCAATTTCGACGATGTCCGAATCGCAACCGGGTTGATCGGCGCGTTCTACGGAAAAATCTCACGCGAACATGGGCTGCGAGCCGCCGCCTGCCGAACGCTGGCTAGCCGTGCCGCCTGGGCCGACCGATTGCTCGAAGAAGTGATTCAGTGGCGGGTGCGTGTCCCTGAAGTCCCCGAAGACGTCATCCAGCGATTGCGCACTTACCAGGACCCGGCATTCATCGCCCGGGTCGAACAAGCCTTCGGCAAAGCCGTGACGGTGTCCTCGGCAGAGAAAATTGCCGAGATCGAGCGGCTGACGGATTTGCTGAGTCATTCCGCCGGCGATCCCGACGCAGGCAAAACACACTTCATGACCAAGTGCGGGACGTGTCACAAGTTATTCGGCGACGGAAAGACGATCGGTCCACCATTGGACGGTTACGAACGAGGCAGTTTGAAGTTCTGGTTGCCGGCGATCATCGAACCGAGTCTCGAAATCCGCGAAGGCTTTCAGTCGTACATGGCGCTGACACTCGATGGCCGCGTCGTTACCGGCATGATGGCCGCCCAGGATCCCAAGACCGTCACGCTTCGCACCGCCGATGACCAGACGGTCGTGCTGGTGCGCGACGAGCTGGAAGAATTCAAAGCGATCAAGACGTCGCTGATGCCCGAACAGGTTTTCAAAGACATGACCGACCAACAGATCATCGACCTGTTCGCGTATCTGATGTTGGGCACACGCAGGTAAACCCATCACGCCAGACTCAGACGTCATCAATTTCGCCGTGCTCTCACTTCATTTCGAGAGCGTTGCTGTCACGTATTCGCCTGCGCCTGCGAAGAACAGCGGGGAGTTCTTTGAATGAAGGAATGGTGCGAAATCCTTGAAGTCGGCGATCGTCGTTTCAAAATCGTCGTCGGAAGGACCGTCGTTACCCGAATCGACTTGAAACGTCACGGTATTGTCCACCCTGGTAATCCGCACGAGATGAGGACCCGTAGTCGGTAATTCACCGATTTCCTCTTCACCCAGCTTGAAGCGATTGAGTTTGACTTTTCCGGGTTCGATTCGCATGTGTGGTGAATGCAGCCGTAAATACACCGAATCTTTCAGTCCGTTGTAGCTACGATCCGCGACGCCGTATCCGATGCCAATGTTCGCCACCATGTCTTCGTGTCCAAATTGGACGACCACCTCGAAGGTAAAATCACTCGAACCACAACCGATGTCTTTGGTGAAAATCACGCCTTGTTCTCGATAGGTAAACTCGTTGTAGCCCTGAATACGAATACCGCCGGATTCTCCTTTCTGATAACGCGATCGAGTCGTGAGGAATGACGGCAGGACTCGCGAACTGCCCAAGGCTTTGGCGTTTCGGTCCGTCATGGCAAGCCTGGGACGCCCCGCTGCGTGGTCGCCTGCCGCTTGCGTGATCGTACGGGTCAAACTGATCGAAGTGGAGGTTGCGACGATGATTCTTCCGGTCTGCACATCGATCAATCGGACGTAAGCGATGCCCCGAGTGCGGCCACTGGGGACAACTTTTCCAGCCAGGACATGCGTCGCCCCTGTCAAGTCGCCCAACTTTTGAGCTGTTTTGGGATCGAACAGGGGTGTGTTTTGTACGAGCAACTCCCCGAGGACTTGTCCCAGTGATCCACGATCGACGACGGCAACTTTTCGGTTGACGAGTCTGGTGGTGATATCTTCAGCCATGACAAGTGTTTCATCCACGGATTCTCCATTCTGATCTCGGATGGGACAAACCGCGACTCGCAGATCGAGATCGGGTTCGACTTCATCACCTACTCGTAATTCGGGTTCCAGATTCCCGACCAATTTGGCTTTGCAATATTTTTCCTGGGCTTCGATGACCTGAACTTGAGCAATTTTCGGACGTTCGACCGCGATCACATCGCCGCTAACCGGATCTTTGATTTCCCCTTCATTTCGGAAAACGGAGAGGATTGTGCCTTCACGAATACCGCTGTTCGTTCCAAGTGTGAGGTAAACGACTTGCGACGACACCTTGGCGATCCGGCCGGGCAATTTCCTCTGTGCCGCAACTTGTCCGATCTTCCAACTCAACATTTCTGCCAGTCCGATCGACTCCACCGCGTCATCGAATGGGAAGGGTGTGATCACCTCTTTGACATTGCTTCGCTCGAATCGGACATTGGTATTGGTGTCAATGTCTTGGATCGTCACATTCTCGGTGTCTTGGCTGATGAGCGTTCCGATAACGGGCTTGGACGAATTCTTCAGCAGCACCTTGAACAGCGGTGGCGAAGCAACCTGAGCCGAAACCGTAGAGCAAACGAGAATCCCGAGCAACGCCGCGGTCAAGTATCGAGCGAACGCCGGCGTGCGAATGAGGTGAGGAAGCATGGGGCTATCGACTTATCAGGGCTAAGGGACTGGAAACCGCCGGAAAAGGTGTCCGACACCTTTTTGGGGGAATGGGAGGGGCAGGCGAGCCTAACGTTTGAGGAACCGTACGTTCACGGGCGTGCCGACGGTGATTTCGCTGCCGGTCGGTGACAGGGCTCCCGATTCGCCGTCGATCTTCAGCGACACCACGTTGTCGGAATTCTGGTTGGCGACGACCACGAACTTGCCGCTCGGATCGATCCCGAACCCCCGCGGGACTTCACCCCGGATCGATTCGTTTTCGATCCACTCGATGTCTCCGTTGGAAGCGTCGATCCGAAAGACGGCGATCGAGTTGTGCCCCCGATTGGAAACGTACGCCGCTTGGCCATTGGGGTGAACCAGACATTCCGCCGTGCTGTTACCCGGAACGGCCTGACCGCCTGGAAGCGTCGAGACGACTTTCAGAATCGATAACCTGCGTGCCGCATCCTCGTAACGCAGCAACGCAACTTCGGAGGAAAGTTCCAAGTTGGCCAGTGCGATGTTTCCCGCGGGAGCGAAACAGAAGTGGCGGGGGCCTCCTCCGGCGGGCATCTTCAGTGACCGCTGTTTCGAAGGCGTCATCGTTCCCGTTTCTGCAACAACGTCATAGATCACGATCTGGTCCATGCCGAGGTCGGCGACAAACGCTTGGGTTCCGTCGGCGCTGAAATTGATCGAGTGGGCGTGCGCCTCCTGCTGGCGACGCGGGTTCACGCTGCTGCCGACATGCTGGTGAAAGGAAGCGATTTCTCCCAGCGAACCATCGTCGTTGATCGGGAACGACGCACAGCTGCCACCGCTATAGTTTGCCACGCCAAGACACTTACCCGATGGGTGCACCGCCACATGACAGGCAGCCCCGCCACGCGTCGACCGCTGGTTGAGTTGTTTCAGTGTGCCGTCGTCGCCGATGGAATACGCGACGATGCCGATGGAACTCTCGTCGGTCCATGGCGTTTCCGAAACGGCATACAGCGTTTTGCCGTCAGGAGCAATCGCGACGAACGACGGGTTGTCCGCTTTGGCTGCCAATCGCGGTTGGGAGAGTGCGCCGGTGGCCTCGTCCAGCGTCGCAACATAGATCCCTTCGCTGGATGTGTTTCCGCGTGTGTAGGTGCCGAAATAGACAAGCGTCTCGGCCGAACACATCGTGCCTGCCGACAGAAGATACAATAGGACCGCGAGTCGCATAGTGATTCTCCAGGATGAAAGATGGAGTCGCCATTGTAGCTCGCCGGCGAAGGTCGAGCAGCGGATGCGAATCATCCACCAGAGAGTCCAAAGGGACGTGTTGTGTTCCGCGGGTCAACGCCGCTGACGACCGGTATTTTCAGTGAAACTCCTTGAGAACGACGAGTCCAATTCAATGCGAAACGTTGCGATCGTGATCCTTGTTGCCGTAGTCCTCGCGAAGTCGACTGCCGCACAATCGGCTGAACCTGCCGCGACAAACAGTGATCAGCAGATCGCGGAATATTTTCGCGCCGAGACACAGAAGCTGACCGATCGAACGTTCGCCGACATCGAGACGCTGGAGGATTGGACTGGCAAACGACCCGAGTACCGTCGCCAAATGTTGGAGATGCTGGGACTGAATCCGATGCCACCCAAGACCCCGCTGGAACCCGTCGTGACGGGCACGTTGGAAGAATCGGGAGTGATCGTCGAGCGATTGCATTTTCAATCGATGCCGGGCCTGTACGTGACCGCCAATTTGTATCGGCCGAGCGTGCAAAACGAAAAGCTGCCGGCGATCCTGTATGTCTGCGGTCACGGCGGCGAACGGCAGGACGGCAAGAGCCTGGGCAACAAGACACATTATCAACACCACGGAGCTTGGTTTGCGCGAAACGGCTACGTTTGTCTGACCATCGACACGGTTCAACTGGGTGAGATCGAAGGCATCCACCACGGGACCTATCGTGAGAAGATGTGGTGGTGGAACAATCGCGGGTATTCGTCGGCGGGCGTCGAGGCGTTCAATTGCATTCGGTCATTGGACTATCTGCAGTCGCGCGACGAAGTCGATGGGGATCGAATCGGGGTCACCGGGCGAAGCGGCGGCGGGGCTTATTCGTGGTGGATCGCGGCGATCGACGAACGCATCACCGCGGCGGTTCCGGTGGCCGGGATCACCAGCCTGAAGAACCATGTCGTCGACGGATGTGTCGAGGGGCATTGCGATTGCATGTACATGGTCAACACCTACCGTTGGGATTTTCCAATGGTCGCCGCGTTGGTGGCGCCACGTCCGCTATTGATTACCAATTCCGACAAAGACCGCATCTTTCCGCTCGACGGCGTCGTGGACGTCTACACAAAAGTGCAAAAGATTTATGACCTGTACGACGCCCGCGACAAACTGGGACTGCAAATTTCCGAGGGTCCGCACAAGGACACGCAAGAACTGCGCGTCGCCGCATTTCGATGGATGAATCGATTCCTGCGCGAGGACCATTCGTTGATCGAGATGGCCGCCGAGCCGCTGTTTGAAAAACGTGACTTGAGAGTCTTTGAAGAGCTGCCGGAGCAACAACGTGTGACGACGATCCACGAAAGTTTTGTGCCCAAAGCGGAACCTGGCGATCTCGACGTGGACTCTCCCGAAGCGGTCCGGGCATTGATCGATCGACTGAGGCAACGAACGTTTCGCGGCTGGCCCGATTCGCCCGAACCGCTAAACGTCCACTCGAGTGCAGTCGAAGGTGGACCTTCGCAGGCCCATGTGATCGAGTTCACCAGTCAGTCCCCGTTCCGATTGCCGATCTATGTGCTGCAACCGGACCGAGACCCGAACGCCCCACTCGACGTCTTGATCCTGGACCAGGATGGCTGGAAGAAATGGGCGGCGGGATTGTCCGTGTTGTTTCCCGGTCATGTGCCCGGCGTGAAACCCGACCCGGAAGTCGCGGCGGCAATGCAGCGGATGACCGAGGACCGTAACACGGCTTTCATCGTCCCCCGCGGTGTCGGACCGACACGCTGGACCGATGACGAACGAACGCAGACGCACATCCGCCGACGCTTCATGCTGCTCGGTCAGACCCTGGCGGGCATGCAGATCTACGATGTCATTCGGGGGCTGGAAACGCTGCGGCAAACGGCAGGATTAGAAAAGTCAGTGGTCTCGATCGAGGCCGAGGGAGACGCTGCTGTTTGGGGCCTTTATGCCTCATTGTTCGTCGACGGGATCGATCAACTGAATCTTGAGAACCTGCCCGAGCGAAATCGCGACGCGCCGGATCTATTGAATGTCAGCCGGTTCGTGGAACTCAATGACGTCGTGAACGCGGCGGCCACGCGCTTGGTCGAAAAGTAGGGCATGCTGTGCATGCCGGGAGACTGCGCTCGACCCTCCCGCACACGGGAGGGTCGCTTCTTCAACTCCATCCCTGAACGTCAATGACCGCCTTGCCGAACGGGCGCGATCAGGGCACGCAGGTGCTCGACCGCTTGATCGGGTTGCTCAGATCGGAAGTGCAACTCAGCAAGTTGCAAACGCATCTGATGCTTCACGATCGGTGAATGGACGTGGCCGAGCGTGTCGGTGAGAAACTCGGCGGCCGCCTCGGGTTCCATAAATCGGGATGCCATCTCGATCGCTTCCAGCGCCGCCTCATCGGCCTTGGACAGCGATTGCGACAAGCGATTTTCAAGTTCCATTTCGGCGATGCGAAGTTCCAAGCGATTGCGGTGCAACTCGAGCTCTCGCATTTCATGCTCCATCGCTTGCAGGTGTTGATCTCGCTCGCGTTGCTCGTGCTCGCGACGTTCCATCCGCTCGCGCTCATGCATCTCACGTTCGCGCATCTCACGCTCATGCATCTCGCGCTCATTCATTTCTCGCTCATGCATTTCACGTTCACGCATGTCTTGCCCGCGCATCTGACGCTCACGCATGTCTCGCTCACGCATGTCTCGTTCACGTAACTCGCGTCCATCGATTTCGCGTTCGTCGATTTCGCGTTCGTCGATTTCGCGTTCGCGGAGCTCATGCGGGCGTGATTGACGTCTTTCCATCGCGCGTTCGCGCAGTTCACGTTCATCGGCTTCTTCGCGATTTCCGGCTCGCTCTTCATCGCGTGGGCTGCGGTCTTGCTCAGCAGTCTCGCGCTCACGGACCTCGGTTTCGCGTTCATCGGCACGCAAGGGCGTCGTCGTGAACAGGGGAGCGACAAAGCAGAACGCCAGCCCGGCGAGCAATTTCGTTGAAAACGATCGATCGGTAAGGGTCATGATGGGACCTGCAACGGGGGAAATGGGGTGGAGGGGACGGTGATCGCCATCGCAGAGACTTCGTCGTCCCGACGATCACGAAACGCCGACCCACCAATTTAACCGGTTTGGGACGGAACGGTGGCACAATCTGACGGTCGGAGGGGGGAGCCACCCGACGGCGTGCCCTGCGGTGTTCGTGTTACGGAACCAGCAACGAGGCGCCACACGCTTTGGCCCACCGCGAGTGATACGTGCCCAGTCGTTGGGGCGTGCTGCCGTGTGGCATGATTGCCGATAGAAGTCCGATCACGCGGTCGATGTCGTCCCACAGATGTTGCGAGGTGACGGCGGGGATTTGATTGAATGCCGTTCGATCGTACCGTGACGTCGGCATGGACTCCAACAAGAATCGCACCAGTGGCAGGCACCACGCATCGATGGCAACGGCGGATGCCCCCAAGGCGATCAGCTTGGCAACGTCTCGGGCGCTGACTTCGCCCGGCACGATCCACAGGGGTTTGCCTGCGAATTCGTGTTCATCCATCAATCGACGCGTCTTGGTGACCAACGCCGCCAACTGGATCCCCTCGATCTCCGGCTGATTCATTCGCACGATCAACCCATCGGGCCGGGAAACAAGCGCCGCGGCGATCTCTTCTTCCAATCTGTAACAATCGATGGACACGAACACTGCGGCCGAAGGTGCCAGCAGCCGCAGTTGGTCGAGTTTCGTGCGGGCTTGGTTGAGCGAGACGACATCGGTGGGAAAGGAGCCGGTGGCAACATGGCCGCCACCGCCGATCGTCGTTCCTTCCGCACCGCCTTCCCAACGGCTCATCTGGTCCGGCGAATACGCGAATCGTCCCGAATCATCCCGCGTCGCTGCCAGGCGGACATCGATGATGCGTGTCTCGTCGAAATCGGCGGGCATGAATCCATAACGTTCGGCGCGATAGGGAGTCATTCGCGGCAAGAACTGCCGCTGCGCCGCATCGGTTGCTGCACTCTCGTCGGCCGGAATCGCTGCAAACAACTCACTGGGTTCTTCGTCGATCGCGATGTCGCGGCGGAGTGCCGAAACCACAACATCGAGATTGGCCACCGACGCCGCGAGTCGTCCGGCAACCTCGCGCGGCAATTGAATCCACGGCGGTTCGTACCAGAACAACGGCAACTCCAATCGAACCGAGTTGCCGTCGGGGCGTGAGATCGTTTGGGCTACCGGATACATCGGGCTGGTCGCCCAGACCGATGCCGAGTGCGGAGGCAGGAGGTGAAGCGAAGCGAGTCGGTCGGAATTCACAGGTAATCCTTTCAAGCACTATCGCCAATTGGGAACCACTTCGCCGCGGGCTGCATTTTCCGCCGCCAGTTTTGCGATCGGGACGATGCGACGAAAGTCTGTCGCGTCGCCGCGGATCCCCGCGCTGATGAGCAGCAATCCCAGTTGGACCTCCTGCTTCTTTCGCAGCGGAGCCTCGGTGACGCCGGGAGTCAAGCTCGCCGCCTTTCCCCGAATGAACACCGCAACGTTGCTGAGCGGATTGCCCAAGTTGTTGCCCGCGTCGCCTCCGATCACGATGGTTCCCGCCAAGGCTCCGAGTCCGACATCGTTGCCGACGTCGCCGCGAACGAACAGTCCGCCGCCACGCATCGCGCCCCCGGTACGATCCCCGGCCGAACCATAAATGCCCAGGGTGCCGCCGGTCATCGCGGTTCCCGCACCGTGGCCGGCGTGACCGCGAACCCGGATCGATCCGCTGGACATGCCTTCGGCAACCCCGTGACCGACATTTCCGAACACCTTGATGACCGTTTGAGAGTTGTACGCAAACGCGTAGTCGCCCAGTGAACCGCGGACACGCAACTTCACCGGGTGATCGATCCGCATCAGCGCCGCGTGTTGCCCGTCCGCCCCCAGGATCTCGACCCTCGGTAATTTTTCTTCATCCCCTGGCAGCGGCACCGAGCGAATCGCCTCGCGAAGTTCCGCATCAAAGAGTTCCTGCATCGAGAATTCGTGATCGATGTCGGGCAGGTTCGTCGAGTCGACCGATTCCTGGTCAAACCCGACCATCGTATCGTGGGTCGAATCGAGCTGGGGCGCTGCATCGGACAGCGCTCCGACAGGCAGCGCATCGACAGGCAGCGCATCGACGGGCAGTGCATCGACGGGCAGTGCATCAGCAGGCAGCGATTCAGCCGACTGTGCATCAGCAGGCAGCGTCTTGTTCGGCAACGTCTCGCGAGAACCCGACTCCGCCGGCGCGGAACGCAGCGGCGTTGGCGGTTTCGCCGATTGAGGAGGTTTGGGAACGTGCGGCATCGAAACGACAATCAAACGCGGTGGCCGGAAAGGATCCGTCGAACAATCCCCTCTAGTTTAGCCGCCGCGGCGTCCCCTGCCTCTAGCACTTCCGCGTGATCGGCGACTTTCGCTCGGTCGGGATCCGCCACATTGCTGACAATCGACAAAGCGAGCACGGACATGTCAAGATTCGCCGCCGTTAACACCTCTCCTGCGGTGCTCATTCCCACCACATCGGCTCCGATCCGCCGCATCATGCGGTATTCGGCACGGGTTTCATAGGTCGGCCCCAGGGTCGCCAGATAGGTACCTGGGACGGCGACAAAGCCCCCTTCTCGGGCGGCGGCCAGTGCGAGTGAGACGAGTTGCGGATCAAAAATCTGACCACGCCGTCCGGCGGGAAAACCGATCGGCAACCCGCCAGGGTAACGCGGTGAAGTATTTTTTTGCGGTAGGACGCGAGCCCTCCGGTGTTCCGGTAACGATGAGGAACCGGAGGGCTTGCGCCCTGCCGCTGACACCTCGTCAAACGCAGGGGATAAATGCTTCACAGCGTGACTGCCAGGGGCTGCCTCGGTTGCGCTCGGCGCCGTTTCTTTCTGCTCTGTTCGTTTCGGCAACGCGATTTGCCGCCGCGGATGAAGCCAGTTGATCTGGTCGCACAGGACGACGATGTCGCCCACCGCCAGCTTCGGATTGACACCACCGGCCGCATTGCTGGCGATCAAACGTTTGGCCCCCAGCCCGTGCATCACCCGGATGGGAAAGGTCACCTGGTCGTCGGACCAGCCTTCGTAGCGATGCAAACGGCCGGCCATGGCAACCACCGGTTCGCCGCCGAGCGTGCCGAACACCAACTGCCCACGGTGACCGCTGGCGGTGGAATGGGCGAACCCGGGGATGTCACCGAACGGCACGATGACGGGGGATTCGATTTTGTCGGCCAGCGAACCCAGACCGCTACCCAGGACGATCGCCGTCACAGTCGGGCCGGCGATATCGTTGCCATAGTCCCAATCCGTTCCAATGGTCTCACGCAACATCGCCACGGCCATCGCGACCGCCGCTTCCGGCGATTCGGCTTGATCCTCCATGCGATCCCTCATGCGATCCGGGTTTGCCCCGCTTCAGCCACGATCCCGGACACGATTTTCAGCAACTGGGGTGCGGCGCGATTCGCCGTCGCGATGATTTCTTCGACATTGGCCGGCTGCAGCGAATCGGGCAGGCACATGTCCGTGATCACGCTCAAACCGATTGTCTTCAACCCGCAGTGCACCGCCACGATCGTCTCGGGAACTGTACTCATCCCGACCACATCGGCGCCGATCGTGCGTAGGAACCGGTATTCGGCCCGCGTTTCAAGATTCGGACCGGCGACGGCAACGAAGACGCCGCGGTGGATTCCAATGTCTTCGCGGCGGGCCAATGCCAGCGTGCGATCAATCCATTGCTGATCGTAGGGTTCACACATGTCGGGAAAACGAGGCCCCAAGCGATCATCGTTGATGCCGATCAACGGGTTATCGCCCATCAAATTGATCTGATCATCGATCACCATGATCTCGCCCGATTGGTAGTACGGGTTCAAACCGCCGCAGGCGTTGCTGACGATCAACAATTCGGCGCCCATGCGTTTGAACACTCGGATCGGCAACGTGATCTGCTTCAGCGGATAGCCCTCGTACATGTGAAACCGTCCTTCCATCGCGACGACGGGCACGCCTTCCAGAAATCCACAGACGAGCCGTCCGCGGTGACCGGTCGCGGTGGAGGTCGGGAAATGGGGGATCTCGCCATATTCAATCGACGCTTTGACATCGATTTGATCGACCAAACCACCCAGCCCGGTTCCCAGGACGAGGGCAACTTTGGGCGTCTGAGCAAACGCATTTTGAATGACCGCGGCGGCTTCTTCAATTTTTTCGTACAGATCAAGCATGTCAACTGTTTGGATGAATCACGGGGTGAACGAGAGCACGACGCACGAATCATAACGCGCGACGACTTGGCTGCCATCGGCGGCCAAAACCTCGTTAAACTCTTCATTCAGCAGCGACGTTCCGTCTTCTCCCTTGTCTCCACGCATTCGCTTTATGGCTATTCCCGATCCTGACCAGTTCGAAAAGCTGGCGTCGTTTTATCTCGGGCGTCAATACGATCTCTCCTCGGGCCGGCGGCTGGACCAGCTGCTGATGTACGACAGCAAAGACCTGTGCACGCACGCGATGTGCGTGGGGATGACCGGCAGCGGCAAAACAGGCCTGTGCCTGTCCTTGCTGGAAGAAGCCGCCATCGATGGCGTCCCCGCCATTTGCGTCGACCCCAAAGGCGACTTGGCCAACCTGTTGCTGGCGTTCCCCGATCTCGCGCCGAGTGATTTCAAACCCTGGTTGGAGCAAAGCGACGCGACGCGCAAGGGAATGAGTGTCGACGAGTTGGCCGAGACAACCGCAACGCGGTGGCGAGAGGGGTTGGCGTCCTGGGGACAATCACCCCAACGGATTCAGACTTACAAGGACGCAGTCGACATCGCCATCTACACCCCTGGCAGCACCATTGGGCTTCCGCTGACGGTGCTCAAAAGCTTCGATGCCCCCCCGCCTGAATTACTGGACGATACCGAAGCGATCGGTGAGAAAGTCACCGGCGCGGTCTCGGGCTTGTTGACCTTGATGGATCTCGATGCCGATCCGTTGACGTCACCGGAGCACATTCTGCTGTCGTCGATCTTGACGCACCAGTGGCGGGAGGGACGTAACGTCTCGATCGCCAACCTGATCCGTCTGATTCAATCCCCGCCGATCACGCGGATCGGCGTCGTCGACCTGGACTCCTTCATGCCCGCTGCGGAGCGTTCGAAACTGGCGATGCGATTGAACAACTTGCTGGCGTCGCCGGCGTTCGCATCATGGTTGGAAGGCGAAACACTGTCGATCGACAAACTGCTTTACACTGCCGATGGCAAACCGCGTGTGTCGATATTGTCCATCGCTCATCTCCGTGACAGCGAACGGATGTTCTTTGTCACGTTATTGTTGAACGAGCTGGTCGCGTGGATGCGGCGACAAACCGGTACCGGCTCGCTCCGCGCGATCTTTTACATGGACGAAGTCGCCGGTTACTTTCCGCCGGTCGCCAATCCGCCCAGCAAGCCGCCGATGCTGACGCTGCTCAAACAAGCCCGCGCGTTCGGCTTGGGCGTCACCCTGGCGACGCAAAACCCCGTCGACTTGGATTACAAGGGCTTGTCCAATATCGGCACCTGGTTCCTGGGACGGCTGCAAACCGAACGCGACAAGGCCAGGGTCTTGGAAGGCTTGGAGGGGGCTGCCGGTGAATCCGGCCAGCCATTCGATCGCAATCGGATGGAACAGATCTTGGCGGGGCTGGGCAACCGAGTCTTTTTGATGAACAACGTTCACCAAGGCGATCCGGTAACGTTTCAAACACGTTGGGCGATGTCGTTTCTGGCCGGGCCGCTGGCCAGGAAGCAGATCAGCGACCTGATGCAGCATCGAAAGGCGGCGGACCAGTCGCGTCGCGAAGAAAACAGCGAATCGATCGTTGAAGAACACCCCAAACCCCAGCGTCCGGTCATCCCGGCAGGCGTGGAGGAATGCTTCCTCGGCCAAACCCAGGTAGCCAACCGCGGTTGTAAGAAAGTCTATCGGCCCGCGCTGGTCGGCAAAGCGTCGATGCATTTTATCCGCGCCAGTGCCGACTTGGATCATTGGGTCGACACCGTGCGGCTGCTGTGCTGCGGCGGTGGCGTCCCCGAAGACCTCTGGGAACACAGCAAAGCGCTTTCGCCGGATGCAGAATTCTTAACCCACCCGGACGACGCCTTCGAATTCAGCGATCTGCCGGACGGTTTGCGAGGCAAGTCTTCCTACCGCACGTTCAAGTCAAAGTTGAAAGACTATTTGTACCGTCACGAGACCGCCACGCTCTACAAGTGCCCCGGAATGACCGGGTATGCGCCGGGCGTAAACACCAGGGAGCAAGCCAGACGACATTTCCAGCAATTGCTGCGAGAAAAACGCGACCTGGAAACAGAAAAGCTTCGTGACAAGTATGCCGCCAAAGTGCAGTCGGTCGAAAAGAAAATCCGCACCGCCGAAGACCGAGTCGGACGCGAACAGTCGCAATACGGCCAGGCCAAGTGGTCGACGATCCTGTCGGTGGGCAACTCGATTCTGGGCGCCTTCATGGGCGGTCGGCGAGGCGGGGTGATGACGGCGGCCCGGGGAGTCGGACGCGCGACGCAGCAGGCCGACGACGTGCGCCGCGCCGAAGCAGCACTGAAGGAGTTGCACGCGGACATCAAAGCGCTCGCAGAGGAACTCGATGAAGAGATCCAAGACCTTGCCAAGCGATGCGACATCGACAAGATTGAATTGGAAACCACCGAGATCCCGCCGCGAAAAAGTGATCTGAAAACCGAAGAGGTCGTCGTGGTCTGGACGCCTTGGCAAGTCGACGCCAATGGTATCGCCACGCCGCTGTATGAATGACTGCTGTATGGATGAACGCTGGCTGATTGAGAACTTCACAACCCCAACCCATCGACTGACATGAAAGACTTTAAGATCATCCCGAGCGACGACGAACTGGAATCACTCCAACGCGACCTCAGCTTTCACCCGGCCGGCGTCGCCGATCCCAAAACCTTGACGCGGCAGCAGATCGACCACTTCAACGCGCGTGGGTTTATCGCCCCGCTGGATCTCTTTTCTGACGCGGAGATCGCGGAGATCCGTGACTACTTTGACGATCTACTCCGCAAGGTCACCGCCAGTGGAGGCGACAGTTATTCGATCAGCTCGGCGCACCTAAAGTACGGCCCCGTGTATGACATTTTGAAAGACCCACGGATCGTGGACCCGGTCGCCGATCTGTTCGGCGAAAACGTGATCGGCTGGGGGTCGCACTTCTTCTGCAAAATGCCGGGCGATGGAAAGGCGGTCGCCTGGCATCAGGACGCCAGCTATTGGCCGTTGTCACCCAGCAAGGCCGTCACCGTCTGGTTGGCGATCGATGACGCCGACCAAGAAAACGCGTGCATGAAATTTATCGCCGGGTCTCATACCAAGGGACACATGACCTACCGCCCCAGCGACTCGACCGAACACAACGTGTTGAATCAAACGATCGATGATCCGGAACAGTACGGCGAACTGGTTTACGATCCGCTGAAAGCCGGCCAGGCATCGATCCACGCGGATTTGCTATTGCACGGCAGCGACGCCAATGATTCCAACCGGCGACGCTGTGGGCTGACGCTGCGTTACTGCAGCGCCGACGTGCACGCGGCACTCGGTTGGAACGAAAAAGGGGTGCAGGTCCGCGGCACCGACCCGAGCGGGCATTGGAGCAACCAGCCCCGACCGGAATAGGCCGTTCGGCGACCAGGAACGACGCGACCCCGTCGGGCAACGCTGTGAAGCTTTTTTTAGCGGAACGGCGCGAGCCGTCCGGTTTGACCTTGAAAGACCGGAGGGCTCGCGCCCTGCCGCTAACAAAAGCCCCCGTTTGGCGCCAAAGTAAGTGGCATTGCCCGCGAGCCCACCGTTGTTTCCAGGCGGCCTCCACCCTCATCCGCTTGCACTGGTTTTTCACACGCTCAGGTGAACGCCCTCCCCCCGGCAGAATCGCTGAACGAATAAGTTGACGATGGTTGGGTTTCCCAGTAGAGTCAAGGGAGTGGAAGCTCGCCGTAAGCACGGGTTTCCGCCCCCGCCTGCCCCTTCCTGGGCTACCTACACGGAGCGTCCAAACCACGTTCGGGTGTTTTCGTGTCGGACTGGCCTTCGTCAGAAATGAATGTTCCGCAGGACTTTCCGTTTCCGACGCGTCGAATGGTCATTGTCCTTTCGAAATGATCACGCGACGGGTCACCGGCGCGGTCACTGCGGATCCGACGGGATTGTTACCCAGGTATCCACTGTGAAAACTCGCTTCTTCTTCGGTCGGGTCGCCGCCGCATTCGTGCTGGTGTCCGTTGGTTTCTCTCACGCGCTCGTCGGTTCGGATGTCGCTGAAACTCCGGTGAGTTTCTCGAAGCAAATCGATCCGATCTTCCGACAGCACTGTTACGGTTGTCATCAAGGCGCCAAGCAACTCGGCGCGTACGTGATGACGGACTTTGCGTCCCTGGTTAGCGGCGGTGAGACGGGTGAGCCGGCGATCGTTCCTGGCAAACCCGAGGAAAGCTATCTGATCGCGCAGATCACCCCGGTCGATGGCGTGGCCGAGATGCCCAAACCGCCGTCCCAGCCGCTCAGCGACGTCGAAGTCGAATTGGTGCGGCGTTGGATCGCCGAGGGAGCGACGAATGACTCGCCGGGTGACACCACGCCGTCGTTCAGTCGCGAAAACCCACCGCACTACAACGACGCCCCCTCGGTTCCCTCGATCGACGTCTCACCCGATGGAAAACAGATCGCCGTTGCGGGCTACCACGAAGTCTTGCTGGTCGATACCGCGGACGGCGCGATCCAAAGCCGCTTGATCGGAATCAGTCCACGGATCAATTCGGTGCGTTACAGTCCCGACGGAAGTCGCTTGGCGGCGATCGGTGGCACCCCGGGCGTTCGCGGTGAAGTGCAAATCTGGAATCCCAACACCGGCGAGTTGGAATTGTCGGTGCCCTTCACCTACGACGCCCTGTCCGGCGCAGGCTGGTCGCCCGACAACAGCAAGCTCGCCTTTGGTGCGTCGGACAATGTGGTCCGCGCGATCGACGCCCAAACCGGTCAACAAGTGCTCTTCCAGGGTGCCCACGACGATTGGATTCGCGACGTCGCCTTCACGCCCGACGGGACGCACCTGGTTTCTGTCGCACGGGACATGTCCTGCAAATTGACCGAGGTGGAAACGGAACGCTTCATCGACAACATCACTTCGATCACGCCCGGGGCGCTGTCGGGCGGATTGAGCAGTGTTGCGATGCATCCAGATCGAAACGAGATTTTGATCGGCGGTGCCGACGGCGTCGCCAAGGTCTATCGCATCTTCCGCGAAACCGCCCGCAAGATCGGTGACGATGCAAATTTGATTCGCAAGCTGCCCGCGATGCCGGGCCGGATCTTCAACGTCGCGATCAACCACGACGCGACCCGCATCGCCGCAGTCGCAACCCTGGACGGCAAATCCGAAGTCCGCGTGTGGTCGTTTGACTTCAGCGGTGATCTGACCGACGAACTGAAAAAGATCCTCGCCAAACGCGTCAACGATCGGTCGGCCGAAGAGAAGAAAAAGGCAGACGCTTATCGCCAGTCGGAAACCAAACAATTGGCGTTGCACCCGATCGACGGTGCGGCGGCCTACGCGATTGCGTTCGCACCGGACAACTCGCTGTACATCGCCGCCAGCAACGGGCAACTTCAGCGGATCGCCGCCGACGGCACGCCGGACAAAACCTTCGAAGTGTTCCGGGCCGCCGAACGGCAGGCCGCTAGCGAAGCCGACGTGATCGCGGGTCGGTTCGACGCCGAAGCCTGGATCGGCAAACTCGACAGCGCCGGGCAAGCCGAGGTGGACCCGAAATCGATTCAATCGATCGAGGTCGCACCCCAAACCGCCGAACTGAATTCACCCTACGCCTACGTCCAATTGGTCGTCACCGCCACGACCACCAGCGGAGAAACACTGGACGTCACGCGTGCGTGCAACTTCCAAACCCCAGCGTTTGTCGCTTCCAACTCCGCCGGATTGCTCTGTCCGACCCAGGACGGAAACGGCAACGTGGTCGTTTCGCTCGGTGACCATCAAAGTACCGTGACGGTTTCGGCAACACAGATCACCGAAGGCCCCAGCGAATCGATCGGCGCGGTCGATTTCATCCAAGACGTCAACCCGCTCCTTAGCCGACTCGGGTGCAATCAAGGAACGTGTCACGGGGCACAAAAGGGAAAGAACGGATTCAAACTTTCGCTCCGCGGCTATGACCCGATTTTTGATCTGCGGGCATTGACCGATGACCTGGCGGCCCGACGAATCAACGCGGCCGCTCCCGAGCAGTCACTGATGCTCCGCAAGCCACTGGGGCTGACCCCACACGAAGGCGGCGCGTTGATGGCTCACGGCGATCCCTATCACGCGATCCTGCGACGTTGGATCGCCGACGGTAGCCAATTGAACTTGGACGTCGCGCGGGTGACGAAGCTGGAGATCTATCCGCAGAACCCCGTGATCCAGGCGATCGGGACCGAGCAACAGGTGCGTTTGGTCGCCCATTTTGCCGATGGCAAGACACGTGATGTGACGCGTGAAGCGTTTATCGATAGCGGCAATACCGAAGTCGCCTCGTCGGGCAAGGGCGGATTGTTGAAAGCCGTCCGGCGCGGTGAAGCAGCCATCTTGGCACGTTACGAAGGCAAGTACGCCGCGACGACGCTGACGGTGATGGGCAATCGCGATGACTACCAAGATCAAGACTACGAAACCTGGGGCAAAATTGACGAGCTGGTAGCCGCAAAATGGCGACGCGTCAAAGTCCAGCCCAGTGAGTTGTGCGACGACGCCGCGTTCCTGCGCCGCGTGACCTTGGATTTGACCGGATTGCCGCCGTCCAGTGAACAAGTCCGTGATTTCCTGGCCGATGACACGCCGACACAAGAGAAACGATCCCGCAAGATCGATCAGTTGCTCGGCAGCGAAGGCTATGTCGACTATTGGACCAACAAGTGGGCCGACCTGCTGCAGGTGAATCGAAAGTTTCTTGGCGTCGAAGGCAGCACGGCGTTCCGCGACTGGATACGCAACGCCGTCGTGGAGAACCGTCCCTACGATGAGTTCGCCCGACAGATTTTGACGGCCACCGGTTCCAACAAAGACAACCCGGCGGCCAGTTACTTCAAAGTGCTGCGTGATCCTGAAAACACGATGGAAAACACCACGCACTTGTTCTTGGGCATTCGATTCAATTGCAATAAATGCCACGATCATCCGTTCGAGCGTTGGACCCAAGACCAATACTACGAACTCGCCGCGTTCTTCGGTCAAGTTGCCTTGGAAAACGACCCCGCCTCCGGTGGCAAAAAGATCGGGGGAACCGCCGTCGAGGGCGCCAAGCCGTTGTATGAAAAGGTGGTCGACAAGAGTCAGGGCGAAGTCATCCACGCGCGTACCGGCGACGTCGCACCGCCGAGTTTCCCGTACGACGTGCCCTGCGAAATGCCCGATGAAGGCACTCGCCGGGAAAAGCTGGCGGCCTGGATGACCGACGCCGACAACCCGTACTTTGCCCGCAGCTTCGTCAATCGTTTGTGGGGCTATCTGCTGGGCGTCGGATTGATCGAACCGATCGATGACATTCGTGCCGGCAATCCGCCGACCAACCCCGAATTGCTGAACCATCTGACCGACCAGTTCGTCGCGTCGGGATTTGATGTGCGTGCCATGTTGCGGCAAATCTGCAACAGCCGCACGTATCAATTGAGTGTCGCGACCCACCCGATGAACGAAGACGACACGTTGAACTACGCGCGTGCGATGCCGCGGCGTCTGCCGGCCGAAGTCATTTACGACGCCGTGCACGCGTTGACCGGCGCCGAGAGCAACATCCCCGGAATGCCCAAAGGCACGCGCGCCGCTGCCGTCACCGACTCGGGCGTCAAACTCAATGACGGCTTCTTGCAGAACCTGGGACGCCCGGTCCGCGAAAGCGCCTGTGAATGCGAACGCTCCAGCGAACTGCAACTCGGCCCGATCATGGCCTTGATCGGTGGTCCCACCGTGGCGACCGCGATCGCCGACCCCAAGAACGAACTGGAACGCATCGTCCAGGAGAATCCGGACGACCGCGAACTGGCCACGGAAATCTTCCTCCGCTCGATCGGTCGACCGCCCAGCGAAACCGAACTCGCGGCGTTCGATCAAATCAAGCAACAGATCAAGATCGACCACGAACTGCTCGAGAAAGAACTCGCTGCGAAAGAAATCGAGTGGGCCGAGCGGAAGCAAGAATTGGAACAGATCCGAGAGGCGAAACTTGCCGAAACCAACACCCAATTGGCCGCACGGATCGAAGCCGCCAAACCGGAACAAGAACGCCTGGCCAAAGAGCGTGAGGCACGAATCGAAAAGGCCACCAAGGCGCTTGAAGACGTCAACAAGCAGTTGGCCGAAAAGGTGAAGCAGTGGGAAACCGAACACGCCGCGGCGGTCGAGTGGCATCCGCTGCGACCTTCCAAAGCGGTCTCGACCAACAAAGCCAAGTTGGTCGCCGCGGAAGATCGCTCGATCACCGCCAGCGGTCAAACCGGCAAGGCGGTCTACACGATCGAGTATCCGACGTCACTGAAAAACATCACCGGATTCCGCTTGGAAGCCCTCTCGGATCCGTCGTTGCCAAGCAACGGTCCCGGTTTGCCGCCCAACGGAAACTTTGTGATCACCGAATTCGAAATCAAGGTCGCATCCAAGTCCGATCCCAAAACGTTCGCAGATGTGTCGATCGAAAGCGGCAAGGCGGATTTCTTGCAACCGAGCTTTACAATCGAAGCGACCTTTGACGGCAACAAACGCGGGCAGGGCGGATGGGCGGTGGCCGGTGCGACCGGTGTCGACCACTGGGCCACGTTCAAGCTAAAGCAACCGATCAATCATCCCGACGGCTGCGTGCTGCAATTCCAGATCCACCAGTTCCACAACGCCGCCGACCACCAGTTGGGCAAGTTCCGCATTAGCGCGACGACCGACACCGGCGAGATTCCATTGGACCTGCCCGAAACGTTTCGTGCCATCGTCGCGACACCGGACGCCGATCGCGACGAAACGGCGAAACAAACGCTAATCGATTACGTCGGCAAGACCGACCCGGATCGAACCAAGGCCGAAGCCGCGTTGGCCGAGGCCCGGAAAGCAGTCCCTCGCGACGCCGAAACGGTTCGGTTGGAACAGCGTCGCGACGCCTTGTCGGTCGCAACGCCCGATGATGCCCGAATCATTCGGCTGCGAGATGACGTCGCGCAAAGTAAACAGCAAGTCGAACGGTTACGTTTGACGGCGGCAGAAGACCTGACGTGGGCACTGATCAACAGCCCCGCCTTTTTGTTCAACCACTAACCTGGCCCGGATTGTTTCGACACACGTTCGGTGCCAAACCGCCGACCACTCCACACTCGTTTCGGAGAACCCCATCATGCTTTCGTTCAAAGGCTTCGCCGCCAAAGACCTTTGCGATCCCCATCTGGCTCCGTCTCGCCGCACGTTCTTGCGTGTCGGCGGCTGCGGGATGTTGGGGTTGTCGCTGCCCTCGTTGATGCAACTCGAAAACGCCTCGGCCGGTGAAGTGCTCGGCGGCGGTCCCGGTTGGGGCAAAGCCAAGAGCATCATCATGGTGTATTTGCAAGGCGGTCCCAGCCACTTGGATCTGTGGGATCCCAAGGAAAATGTTCCCGACAACGTCAAAAGCCAGTTCCAACCGATCAGCACCAAGATCCCCGGGATCAAGTTCACCGAGAATCTGCCGCAGTTGAGTCAACTGAACGATCGATTCACCATGATTCGGTCGATGTCGTACACGCCCAACGGCCTGTTCAACCACACCGCGGCGATTTACCAGATGATGACAGGCTACACGACCGACAAGGTCAGCCCGTCGGGACAACTGGAACCGCCTTCGCCGAAAGACTTCCCGAATTTCGGCAGCAACATCGTCAAGATGCAGCCGGTCGACGAACCGATGTTGCCGTTCGTCATGTTGCCGCGGCCCCTGCAAGAATCCAACGTGGTCGGCAAAGGCGGGACGGCCGGTTTCTTGGGCAAGTCCTATGACCCCTACACGCTCTATCCAGATGGCGATGATCTGGACATGAGCAAGATGAACCGCATCAAGATCGATGACCTGAAATTGCGACCGGAAGTGTTTAGCGTGCGGTTAAAACGCCGGGCGCAATTGCGCAATTTGCTCAACGCGCAAATGCCGGAGATCAACAAGGCCGTCGAGAGTTTCGAGTTGGATGAATACTACGACCGAGCGTTGTCGCTGATCGTTTCCGGCCGGGCGCGCGAGGCATTTGACTTGGCCAGTGAACCGGATGATCTGCGCGACAAGTATGGCCGCAACACGTTCGGCCAAAGCTGTTTGCTCGCCCGACGCCTGGTCGACGCCGGGACCCGTGTCGTCGAAGTCATTTGGCCCAAGGTCGCCAACAGCGACAACCACTCGTGGGACCATCACAGCGGATTGAGTAAGCGGATGAAAGAACAATCGGCGCCGATGCTGGACGCCGGATTGTCGACGCTGATTGAAGATCTGGATGACCGCGGTATGTTGGAAGACACACTGGTCGTTGCCGTCGGTGAATTCGGCCGCAGCCCACAGCGCGGCGTCAGCACCAGTGGCAACAACAACTCCGACGACGGACGCGACCACTGGCCGTACTGTTACACCGCCGTCATGGCGGGTGCCGGAACCAAACGCGGGTACGTGCACGGCAAGAGTGACAAAACCGCCTCGGCACCGCTGGAAAACCCCGTCCACCCGGCCGCGTTATTGGCCACGATCTATCACAGTTTCGGCATTCATCCCGAAACGATCGTCTACAACCACCTCAACCAGCCGAGGGAATTGGTCAAGGCGCAGGCGTTGACGGCGCTGTTGAGCTAGGGCGTCGGCTGGTTCACCGCCGAACGGGGTTGTGTCCATTGCACAACGGCGTCGATGCAACTTCTTAAAGATGATGGCACCCTTCTCCCCCACAAATCGTTCACAAGCTTGCTTGTCGATTTGTGGGGGAGAAGGGCCGGGGATGAGGGGGCCAGTGTCGTTTTTTGATATCCTTCAGTGATTCAATCGACATCCACCGGAATCGATTGTAAGGCCCCCGGCACTGCGCTGGGCCCGGCCGCTCACGCGTCACGGCTCGCTAGATCAACAGGCCGCGACGCCATCGGCTGACGGTCCTCCGGCCTCAAGCTGCTCCCCGCGCGTGAAACTTCACACGTCACCCATTTCCCACCACGACTTTTTCCCCGCGACGGAAGTTTTTACAGGCGGGTTTGAAAATCGTTCTACGCGTCCGGCGTTTCTGCCGGTTGCCGTTTGATCACTGCGATTGAATTTTCACTCGGCAATTCACGGTGATTTCTGGTCCTTCGCATTTTTCGACGCCGTGATTGGTCCGGTCGATGCATCCCTCGTCGCGTCAATGCCCGCCGGCATTTGAATCCATCACGATTCCCGGCGGGCTCACGTTTTGAAACGCGATCGCACTGCACGGGCAGGCCGGGTTTCAATGCATCACACCTTGATCGAAGGATAAAAAGGTATGAAACGTTTGAGTGTACAGGCTCTGGAAAGCCGAAAGCTGTTGGCTGCCGATATCGGCGTTGTGGACACGACGCTGTATATCGAAGGCAGCGGCGGCAATGACATCGCGGAAGTCTACACGGTGGAAAACTCTGTCGTCGTCAAACTGCAAACCCAAGACGCCGACGGCCAAGTCGCGTCGATGGAGCAGAGTTTTGACGCGGAGTTGATCGATGGCATCATCTTCGAAGCGTTGGGCGGCGATGACTTGCTGGTCAACGACACGTCGTTGGATTCCATCATGCGAGCCGGTGGCGGAAACGATGTCGTCCTGGGCGGTTCCGGTCGCGACATCTTGGTCGCCGGAGGGGGCGACGATGTTGTGCTCGGCGGCGGCGGCGACGACGTGATCTTGGGCGGTCCCGGTGACAACGTGATCATCGACTCGACCGGCGACGCACCGACCGACACGGTCGTGGAAGAGGACACGATCGTCGACGAGACAACCGACGCGCCGTTGGCCGAAGACTCCGATGACCAAAGCTCCGATGTCGATGACACGCCGCTGGGTGATCTGTTGACCAGCGACGACTCGGAATCACAGGACTGCGGTGGGGAACCGGCCGCGGAGGCCGATTCCGACACCACCGCCGATCTGAATCCGGATGAAGCCGTCGGTATCCTCGGTCAACCCGATGCCGAAGACGGAGACTCCAGCGACGACGCTATCGAGCCTGCCGGCGAAGTCACCGGGGAACCTGTTGATGAAGTCACGGTCGACCCCGTCGATGAGGTTGCCGTTGATCCCGTCGATGAAGTTGCCGTTGATCCCGTCGATGAAGTTGCCGTTGATCCCGTCGATGAAGTTGCCGTTGATCCCGTCGATGAGGTTGGCGTTGATCCCGTCGACGAAGTTGCCGTTGATCCGACCGGCGAAGTGAGCGGTGAACCTGTTGGTGAGGTCACCGTTGCCCCGACCGATGAAGTCACCGACGAACCCGTCGATGAGGTCACTGTTGAACCGACCGACGAAGTGTCCGACGAACCCGTTGGTGAAGTCGCCGTGGAGCCGACCGACGAGGTAACTGGCGACGATGCCACTGGCGAAGTCTCCGGTGAAGTGACCGGCGAAGTCTCCGGTGAAGTGACTGGCGAAGTCTCCGGTGAAGTGACTGGCGAAGTCTCCGGTGAAGTGACTGGCGAAGTCTCCGGTGAAGTGACTGGCGAAGTCTCCGGTGAAGTGACCGGTGACAGCTCGGAGACGCCCGAGTCACAGTCGGACATCATCGATCCGCAGCCCGTCGCCGAAGGGACCGATTCCACCGACGCGGAAACCGTCGATCCGGTGGCTGAAGAAACGGATGAATCCTCCGACGTCGTCGCAGAAGACAGTGCCAGCGACGCCGGTGCCAGTGACGAAACCGATAACGATGTCATCTTCGGCGGTACCGGCAACGACTGGATCTTCGGCGAAAGCGGCGACGACACCGTGTTCGGCGGTGACTCGCCCCTGGGCGAAGAACTGTTGATGCAACTGCTCAGCAGTCGCTTGGCCTGAATCAATTTCTAAACGAGCGTTCGATGCGCTCGCACTGCGTTCGGCCTGGGGCAAGGATGCTCCTATGCCGGATCATACGCACCGCTTCCCAAACCCGGACCGCGTGGGATGAAGTGACACATCCCGATCCCCAGGAAGTAAAGAAACATCAGGGGAACCGCCAGGGCAACCATGCTGGTGACGTCGGCGGGCGTCAACAACATCGACAAAACGAAAATCACCAGGATCGCCACCCGCCAACTGCCGACGTACATCTCGGTTTCGATCAGCCCAATGCGTTGCAAAAACAGCATCACCAGTGGCAACTGAAACGCCAATCCGAAACCCAGCGGCAACAACAGAACAAAATTGATGTAGTACGTCAGCCGAGGCTCGACTTCGACATCCATGCTGCCGTTGAACGCGAGCAGAAAGTTCAAGACGTAGTGCAGGACCAGAAAGAACGCCAGCACGACGCCGGACACAAACAGCGTCACACTGACCGGCAGATAAACGTAGACGTACTTGCGTTCGTGTTGATGTAGTCCCGCGGCGACGAATTGCCAAAGGAAATAAAACACTCCCGGCGACGACAGCACCGCACCGACGATCAATCCCGCCTTGACCCAAATCATGAACGACTCTTCGACCTTGAACGTGCTGAGCCCCTTGGTGTCGCGGATGAACTGGACTTTGGGTCGCAGATCCGACGCTGCGGGAAGGGCACGCAAGATGTCCGCGATCTCACGCGGTTTGACGCGTGCCCCGGGTGTTGCTGCGACCGGACCGGCTGCAGCAGCGATCGAGACGGTGGGCGCGGACTCGACCACCTCCACCTCGTCGGGAGCGTCGTCGGGAGCGTCGTCAGCCGGCGGATTCGCAGCCGGTGATTCCGGCTTCTGCGGCTGAGGCGTTTGCGTCTCGGGCTGTTTCGCTTTCGATTTCGCTTTCTGCGGTTCGCTGACGACGGGCGGTTCGGTTGGCGAGCCGGACTTCGGAATCAGCTCGATCGATTCGGGGGTCAGGTTTTGCAGTTCGTCGGGGATCTCGTAAATCACCTGCCACTTCAGCGAGCGTTCGGTGATCAACGGCAGCAATGCCTGAACATCTGGATCGTCCAAGTCTTCATAGCCGAGCATCGCTAAACTTCGCTTGGCATTGAAGTCCACGATCGCTGCTTTGAGCGGTTCGGCGACGTAGCGGACGACTTGATTGGCGACCGTCAATCCGACGGCCAGTCCGATGCCTAGGCAGATGATGGCACGGACGAGAGAATGCCGGAGCTCTTCGAGGTGCTCGCCGAAGGTCATCGTCGAGTTTTCGAAAAGATCGTCTTTCGGCCGTGTGGCTTGGGGAGAGCGGGCCGAAGCGTTGCGTTGAGCCGTAGCGTCCACGATTGATTAACTGTTCCAGGAAAGTTGAATGAGCGCGATAGACCGACGCAGCCGTCCACAGCAAGTGACGACTATCGGACCACCAGAAAGAATTCCATCAGAGAGAATTCCTTGGTTCGGCCGAAATCCATAGCCGAACAGTTTAGCAAAAGCGTCCGGAAAGTCGGACTGTCCATGTCCGCTACATTTGGCGCTTTCAAGCAGATCTTCGTGACCGCGGATTCATCATCCGTATATTTGAACCAATTGCGCCGCCATTTGTCACCTCTAGGAAGACCATGTTTGGGAAAGAATCTCCGTATCCCCTGCAATTTCGCCCCCTGATCAAACAAACCCTCTGGGGTGGCTCCAAGTTGGGGCAGTTGCTGGGAAAACCCATCGGTGACGAGCAAAACTACGCCGAAAGCTGGGAAATCGTCGATCACGGCCAGGATCAGAGCGTGGTTGAAAACGGGCCGCTGGCCGGCCAAACCCTCTCTGGGCTGATTCAAAATGACGCAGCCTGGACACTCGGAGAATCGTCCGAGGAAGCGAAGTTTCCGCTGCTCTTGAAATATCTGGACTGCAATCGTGTCCTGTCGGTCCAAGTCCACCCCGACGACGCCTACGGGGCGACGATGGATGTCCCCGACCGCGGCAAGACCGAAGCCTGGTACGTGGTCGATGCCGAACCGGACAGCCTGATCTATGCGGGGCTGAAATCGGGTGTCGATCGCGACGCCTTGGCCGAAGCGATGGCCGCGGGCGAAACCGACCGCGTGCTGCACTCGTTTCATCCTTCACGCGGGGATTGCGTGTTCATTCCCGCAGGGACCGTCCACGCGTTGGGCGCCGGTCTGGTGATCGCGGAAATCCAACAATCCAGCAACACGACATTTCGATTGTTCGACTGGAACCGGGTCGGTGCCGACGGCAACCCACGTCCGCTGCACATCGAACAATCGTTGGCGGTCACCGATTACGAGTCCGGCCCCGTCGAAGCACTCAAGAGCGACCCGTCGGCCTGCGGTTGGCAGCGATTGGTCGCCTGTGACAAATTCGTGCTCTCGTCACTGGAAAACGGCAGCGACGTCGTCGGCGGTGACGGGCGTTTTCACATTCTGACCGTCCCGATCGGAACCGCGACGTTGACGACCGATGACGCATCGATCGAACTGCGGCGGGGACAGTCCCTGCTGTTGCCCGCGGCGATGCCCGAATGTTCGATCGCCGTCCATGCCGATTCAACGGTGTTGCGGGCGGAATGATTACTGGGTCAACTCGTCGGTCAAGATCCAGTCCGGTGCCGGCACTTCGCTCTTGGCCCCGTTGGGGGTCAGGATGGCCTGATAGACGTGATAGTCGATCGTGTTGGAGACCGACTTGGTGGCCCCGTCGGCAAACACCATATTCACTTGGTCGGGGTGGTTGGACGTCGGTCGTGCAAGATCACGGCAGTTAGAGAGGTCCATTTCCAGAATGTCGTTTCGTTGGGCACCCGAGCTCCCCAATGTCCCGTTGATGCGATGCACTGCTTGAACGGTGGGGAATCCGCCGACGTTGCGATCGTCTTCGAAATGCCACACCATGCCCGTGGTGAATTTTGCCTTCAAGTACGCTTCCATGATCGTGGGTGCACCGGTGGTCGTCGACGTTTGTGCCCAGTCCAGTTGCCCCGTGGTGCTGATTTGTTTCATGTCATTGCCGGCGGTGAATCCGGGCTGGAACCACGCCAGTGCTTGAAGGTTTTCGCTGAACATGGCCGTGTTCGTTTGGCCGTCCGTGATGTCCTCCAGCGTCATCTTTCCTCCCGAAACCGTGAAGAACGCGGGAGCAATCGGATCACCCATGTAGCCGCTTCGGAAAAGCCCGTTCTTCTTGTTTTCCGATTGATTGAAAACAAATGCGGCTCCCGTGACGCTTTGATTGTTGATCACATTTCGCACAAATGTCTTCGGGTTGGCGTTGTTGAGCCCCGAGTCGACCGAGCCGTTGTTGCCGACGTAGCTGTTGTATCCAAACTGGCCTCGTGACACGGTGCTGCTGGGGCATCGAAACACGTCGACCGTCGCGCCCGACAACTGATTCCAGGCCGCAACCCCACCGCCGTCGTCTGCCGAAATCACCGGAAATTTATTCGTCGACCAACGTTCGTACAGCGGCTGGTTGTCCAGATACGGCAATAACTCGACGCCGTAACCACCGATCTTCAAGTGTGGTGCGATCACGGGACCACCGGGAACCGCGGGGTCACTGCCGCCGGCGTAGCTGCCGTAAAAATTCGTGTAATGCGGCAACCGTCCCTTGCTGGAGTGGAACGTCGTGGTGGCCAATCCGAGCTGCTTGAGGTTGTTCAAACACTGGACGTTTCGCATCCGCTCGCGCACGGCACCGATCGCGGGCAGCAGCAAGCCGACCAAGATTCCGATGATGGCGATCACCACCAGCAACTCCACCAGGGTGAAACCCTTAGATTGACGTTTCATTTGCTCGCGTTCCGAACGAAGAGAGAAGAAGAGACCAGTGATCCGAATCAGTCGGATCTTCACGGCATGCGAACTGGCCGGCGTTGGTTTGTAATCGGTTCCCGCACGATTGGATCAGACCCCATTATCGCGGTATTTCCGAGGGAGTGCAAATGCATCGCCCTTGAATTGCTAGAAAAATCGCCGTCGGCAGCGGGATGTTTGATCAAAACGATGGCAAACGTCATCCTGACCGTCGCCCAGGCAGCCCGATCGGCATCCTCGACGGAGGGGCAGAAGGAGATAGCGGAACGGCGCGAGCGGGCTATCGAGTTAATCGGGACCGAAACAATGGTGAGCCGATGGCGCTAGCCCAATGCCACCTATTCTGGACCCTATCGGGTGGCGCGGTCCCAAAAACCCGGTTTTGGCACGATTTTTGCGCCTGGCAGGTAAGTTTACACTTACTGCCTTTCTGACTGGGAATCGCCATGGTCGACCCGACGACACTCGGTGCCGATGAAGAGTCTCGCTTTGGCAAAGCCAAAGCGTTGCTGGCTGAGCTTCTTGAATTACCCAAACTACAACGGGTCTTTGAAGATCACGATTGTGCCAACGCGCGGATGGTCTATACGCAGGCCCCGACCCTCTGGCTACTCGTTTTACAACGGCTCGAAGGAGGCATCTCACTAACCGATGCCGTCGCAGATTTGCTCAAAAATCATACGGATATTTTGCCTGACAATCGAAGGGTTCAAGAGAATCGCCTTTCCGAAAACAATTCGGCCTACAACGCCGCCAGAAAAAGGATTCCGCTCGCTGTCGTGGAAGAGTTTTCCCATCGAATCTGCGATCACCTTGCTTCCCGCGCTCCCAAAGCCTTTCTCGATCGACGTGTATTCATTATCGATGGGACGACGATCACGCTTCCTCCGACCGAAGCACTTCAGAAAGCGTTCCCGCCGGCGTCCAACCAACACGGAGAGACGGTTTGGCCTATTGCGAGATTGCTGGTCGCAAATGAAATGCAGACCGGGTGCGCGTTGTTGCCGCAAGTCGATCCGATGTACGGAGCGGACAACAAAAGTGAACTTGAGCAAGCCAAGCCGATTATTGAACGACTCCCGAAACGCTCGATCGTTCTGGCTGATAGCGGTTTTGGGATTTTTAATGTCGCCCACCACTGCCAATTACATCATCAAGACTTCGTGCTGCGGCTGACCAAACAGCGATTCAGGTCGTACCGCAAGTCGGCTACGTTGGTCGACCAAGGGGACGGGTACAAGACGTTTCACTTGATTTGGCGGCCGACACCGAAGGACCGCCGAACCAATCTCGATCTTAGTAAAGACACGTCTATCGAAGTCTTTCTCCACCAAATTGAACTTGAAAATGGAGACACGCTGGAGATCGTGACGAGCCTTGAGACGGACGCTCACTCGGCCGCTGCCCTGTACGTTCGTCGCTACGATGTGGAGTTCGATATCCGCGATGTCAAAGTGACGATGGACACAGAAAACATTCGCGCCAAGAGTGTCGACACGGTGATGAAGGAGCTAATGGGATCGATCATCGCTTATAATCTTGTCGCTCAGCTACGCAAACAAGCAGCGAAATTGATTCGAGTTGACCCTCGCGAGCTCAGCTTCACGGGAGTTTGGACGACGTTCAAGCATCATCTGCTACGTGAAAAGCTTACGACCCTGGAGGAATGGAGGCTGGCTTATCACGGCGCTTTGGTGAGCGCAGCGGGCCGCAAACTTCCCAATCGAAAATTGCCTCGCAGCTACCCACGCATAGCCCACCCGCGGCGCCAAAAGACAACGAAATTCCAGAAGTCACTTCGAAGAAAAAAACAGCAGCCCGATGATATACCACCCGAATGACCACAAAGTAGGTGGCATTGGGCGCTAGCCACTGGCCTCCAAGGGCAACATCTTCACCACTAAGCCCGCGGCTAGCGCCGTCGGCTCACTAAATCGACAGGCCGCGAGCCGTCCGGTTTCAGTGTGAAAGACCGGAGGGCTCACGCCCTGCCGCTAACAAGAACACGTCTCTTTCCCCGGTCGACGGGTCTCACCGATGGGGGGAGCACCGCTAGGAACCCAAACGGGAACCTGCAAAACTCGGGGATGCTGATTATGGTGTTGCGTCCCCGTCCCGTTCTTTTCTTCTTTCGCCGTTTCGATGTTCGGCGTCGATGATCCCGCGTTTCAGTGATTTATCTCGACTTCAATCGCACCACGCCCCTGGCACCCTCGGTTCTCGAGGCGATGCAGCCGTATTGGTCGACGCACTACATGTTGCCGGGCCAAGAACATGCGCACGCCCACGCGGTCGGCGAAGCGCTCGAGGGGGCGCGGGAAAGCATTGCGGCGATGGCCGGTTGCGAGTCGTTTGAGATCGTGTTCACCAGCGGCGGAACCGAAGCGAACAACTTGGCGATCCTGGGACTGCTCGGGGCCGCCGAACCGGGACACGTGCTGGTCAGCCAGTTGGAGCACGAGTCCGTGTTGGGCCCGCTGTCGGGATTGCCGACGCGAGATCCCCGCTGGACGATCGAGACGATTCCCTGTCAACCGTCGGGAATCATCTCGCCGCTGACCGTCGAAGCGATGCTGCGGCCCGACACACGCCTGGTTTGTCTGCAAGGCGCCAATGCGATCGTCGGAACCATTCAACCGGTACGTGAAGTCGCCGACCGCTGCCACAACCGGGGCATCTGTGTCCACTGCGACGCGACCCAAATGTTCGGCAAAGTCCCCGTCGACGTCAAACACTTGCGCGCCGACACCGTTGCGATCAGCGGTCACAAGTTTTACGGCCCCAAGGGATCGGGCGCGATCTACGTCCGCCGCGGCTTGCAACTCGACCCGATCACCTTTGGTGAACCGCGCGAGATGGGATTGCGTCCGGGGGCGGAGAACATTCCCGGCTGCATCGGCTTGGGCGCCGCGGCGAGTCTGGCCGAACGCTATTGTGTCGAAGCCAACGATCAATTGGCCGAACTCCGCGACCACTTTGTGGATCATCTGTCGGAGCAGCTGTCGAGTCCGCCGCTGGTGCTGTGCAAACCATCGCCGCGGTTGCCCAACACCGTCGCATTGGAGTTGCCTGGCGACGCACGGCGAATCCACGAATCGGCCAGAGAGTTGGCGTTGGCGACCGCCCAGGCGAATTCACCGCCGGACGAGTTCACACGGTCGCTCCGCGCGATCGGACGCAACGATTCGCAAATCGGTCGCACCCTCCGCGTCTCGCTCGGTTGGACCACCAGCAACGAACAAGTCGAACGCGCCGCGGGTTTGATCGCCGAAGCGTTTGATTGTTAAGTTTCAAGTTTCAAGTTTCAAGTTGGCCGTCGCCTACGGCGTTTCTTCGAAACCGACTTGGTTGATTTCCAACAGCGAGGGTTCGTTGATGTAGACGCCGCGGAAATCTGGTGGCTGGGGCTGGTTCTTGATCCGGATCCCGCAACGGCTGCAGTCTCCGCCGGGGACCGCTTCGGTGGTCGTTCCCGGCAAGGTCAGCAAGTAGTCCGGTTCGATCGGGCCGGGATCGATCCACAGCCCTTCGGGTGTCAGTTCCATCGTTCCCAGATCCAAGTCCAGTCCGCGTCGAATCACTTCGTAGTTGACGAAGATATTGAGCAGCGAGTTCTGTGCGTCGAGCAAGTCGCCGAGTGCAGAAATCGTATCCCGAGCCGCGGTCGGACCACTGCTCAGTCCGCGGGCGTCGCGGAGTTCGCGGATGTCCCCGTTCAATTCGATCTGCGAGGCCGCGATCCGAACCGCCTGACGTCCGTATTCAAAATTGACGCGGTTGACTTGCAGCTGACGGACTTGTGCCCGCAACAGCAACCAGATGCTGTCTTCGTATTCGTAGTAACCGCGTTTGGCCTGTTCGAACTCGATCAACGATTGACGATAGGTATTGCGTTCCTGTAGCCGCGTGATCGGGGCGTCCCACTCCAATCCGACGCTCAACGTGCTCGATTTGCCGCGGAGTGCGAAGGGATTGTTTTCTCCCGCGGCCGTTCCGACACCTCCGCTGACGCGGATGTCCAGCGAGCTTTCCAGGTCATCGGCGATAAATTCGATCGCCCGCCAGCTGTCGACCAGTGCCGCCCGGGCGTTGGCCCAGTCGCGACGATTTCGCCGAGCGATCTCAAAGGCTTCGGCAGGTTGAATGTTGACTTCCGGCAGCAAGGCACTTTCGGTGCGGGCGCGAGCCTGGATCAATTGCATCGTCAGGATGTCATCGCCCAGTTCGGACAACAGGTCTTGCGTCGCCAAGATCAGCTCTTCACGAATCTTCTGGGACAACTCGGTCGGCGTGTCGCCCTGGGGACCTTCTTCCAAGAATCGATCCAACGAGTCATTGATGGACACCACTTTCGCCCGGTACGATTCCAACCGGCCCATCAAGGCGTCATAGGAATTGCCCAGGTAGGACTGCAGGGTTGCCAGTTCACTGACGTCAAACACCGAGTCGTCAATCTTGTCGACCTGCAGCAACGTGCAGATGTTCTCGCGTTCGACCTCATAGAGTTCGACCAATTGATCGTTCTGTTTGATTCGTTGCGGAATCGTTTCGGCCAGTTTCGCGATGTCGGTGGCCACGATCGGCGCGTCCACCTGCTGTAGCTCGCCGAGGAACGCCTCCAGTGGTTCCAGTTCGGTTCGCAATCGCCCGACCGTCTCTTCAACGACCGGCGTCCAAGACAGCCGCGACACCGGCAGTCCGGTATCGGGATCGGTCCCCGACTCGGTTTCTTGCAGCAACGCCAGGTTCAGCTCGCCGACGACACTGCGCAATCGAATCAGTTCTTCACGGCGTGAACGCAGGTCGCGATCGATCAGTTCAAATCGCTCCAACAACGGGTCTTGGATGCGTGCGCAGATGTACGGGGGCAGCCCCAGCGTGCCGAGGAACCGGTCCAACGAAGCTTGATAGGCCGCTTGTCGCGTCACCAGTTGGCTCTGCGAATTCAACAAGGCGCTCTTCTGTTGGGCGACCTGCAACCGTTGTGAAACAATTTCCTGGGGGTCATCCGGAATTGTCGTCAACAATTCGATCAGCGTGTTTTCCAACACCAGTTGGTTCTCGCTCAACCGCGCGATGTTTTCTTCCAGGTTGCGGATCTGCAGTTGATCCTGCAGCAGCCCCATGAATCCGCCGGCGTCTTGAACGCCGCCGAAGCCACCGCCGCCGCCGCCGCCAACACCGCCGACCAAGCCGCTGCCCAGTCCCGTGAATCCTGACAGTCCGACGCCGAACACACCGCCGCTTCTTCGAACCTGGCTTTCCAGGCCGCGACCCACCGTGACGTTCAGATAAAAGCTGCGGCGAAATCGCTCGAAGGAACGAATGTTCGCCAACAAAGAACGCTCGGCCAACGTCAAACGCGTCATCACCTTGTCGCGCCCGGCTGCTCGCAGCAAGGGCTGAAACAGCTCAAAGCTCATCAGCGACGTTGCACTCTGTGTGTTGTTGCCGCTGAGTTCCCAAACGATGTTGTTGGCGACACCGGCCACCAGGCTTCCGCCGTGGGCAAAGGCGCGATTGAAGCTTAGTCCCGTGGTGCCGACGCCTAATTGAGAACTGTCGCCGCCACCGGTCATGTCATAGAACGCGCCGCTGCCGCCAAAGAACTGGGTGTCGAACTGGAATCGTTCGCTGCTGACATCGAGCGCCGATAAGTACAGCGTCTCGAGTTGTTGCTGGTACTCCGTCGAGTGCAGCAAGGCGATCTGGACGGCGGTATCAGCGTTGAGCACCAGCACGCCATCCTTGTCCAGCGGCAAGAACTGATACCAGTCCGGGTTCTCGACCGAATTGGTGAATCCTGCCGCGTCCCACATCGGGTAGCCGCGACGCCCATCGACGCACTGCATGTAGCGATGCGACGCGGGATCATCCATCGGCATCGGCTGGAAATCCAGGTCGAACGGGTTGTACATCCGGCTGCGACGGTCGACATCGATCCCCAGGTCGGCATTCGGTCGCCGCGCCAGATGGGAGGTTTTCTCTTGCAACAGGCACGCAACTTCCTGGTCGGCCTGCTTGCGGTAGTACTGGCGGTGGCATCCGATCGCGCTGAGCCCGGTCAGGGCGGCCAAGGAGGCACTCAGCAGTGCGGTGGCCAGGTGATTTCGTTTGCCCGAGGTCTTTTTTCGGCTCGTTCGCACTCTACGCAATGTCTGTTTTGTAGCCACGTTTGATCCGCGATTCCGTTCGAATGGTTACGATGCGGCGAATTGCTACCAAAAGGCAAATCGCTGCGAGTCAATTGAGTCGTTCAATTGGCATTGCCAGAACAACCCAACCATCGATTCGGACAACAGGGAATGGAATCATCACCGTTTCGCCGGTCGAGTGGGCGGTTTTGGCACGGCAGGGGGGCCGGTTGTTCCGGCTGTGACGGTGATTCGGCCTGGGCGACGGATCCGTGCGACCGCCCCACACCGACAAAACGGGTCCGAATCCGGCTCGAATTTGCCGTTTGGGGCTTAGGAAGACTGAATCGGCCAGGCAAGATGCTCCGAAACCATAGAAATGCTTGACGCTCTATCTTGCCCAACTTAGTATCCAACGGTTGGAAACCTGCACCTTTTCCGCACCAAACCCGTTTTCGAGCCTGTTCGAAGGCTTCAGACGCCGGCGCTGCTCCGCGCGGGTCCCTAAAAATCGCCTCCTCTGACGACGATCTGTCGCCGCCCAACCATCATGAAATTCATTATTCTGGCAGTCTTGTTGGCGATGTTCATCGCCTTCGTCGTGATGGTGGTCAAAGCGGCCAAACAGTGGCGTTGGTACCACATCACCAGCGCGGTGATCGCGATGTTGTTGGCGATCATCTTGCTGTTCCCGACCGCAGGGGTGCTGAAGAGTCGCCAGGCGTGGCACAAGATCAAAGAAGACTTGGAGGGGCGACTAGCCAACGTCGAAGACGAGAATCGCCTGCTGCAGTACGGCGACGGCGGAGGCGCGACCGGTGGCGAAGGCTTGAAGGCGCTGTCGCTGAAGCTGTCTAACCTCGGCACCGAAGCCGGTCGACGCTGGCGAAGTCTGGCGTTCGGCGGAGCGGATCCCTCCGGTCAAATCACGTTGCGAGCCAACACCGCCCCCGCCGTGCCCGGCCAGCCGGCCCCGGCGGCGGATGCCGCCGCCGGCCCCTTGGTCCCGGTCGGCTTGGTCGTTTACGGATTCGCCGAAGGCAAGTTCCGCGATCTGGAACAACCCGTCCCGATGGTCTACCTGGGCGAGTTCAAAGTGATCGCCAGCCAACCCAACGTGGTCACCATCGCCCCGACATTCCCGCTGGAACAAAACCAATTGGATGCCATCAACAGCGGCCGCGCGGTCAGTTGGTCGCTGTACGAGATGTTGCCGCTGGACGGTCACGAACCGTTCATCGCCGAAGGCAGCAAGGCCGACGAAGACAACATTCTTGGACGCGTCGACGACGAATTGGTCAACATGATCCTGCGAGCCAATCGCGAGGAATCGAACAAGGAAACGATCGCCAATTACCTCCGTGACGGACAACGCGGATCGCCGGAAGACCCCGCGGCTCGTTGGGTCAAAGTCCGCTTCGACAAGAAGTACACGATCGATGTGGACAGCCCCGAACAGCGTGGTGCGCTCGAAGGCGGCTTCTTTGACAACAACGGACGAGCGGTCGATAGCAGTCTACAACGCGCCGATGGAGGTTCGATCACGTTTGCCGTCGGCGATGAATTGGTCGTCAAAGAGGAAGCCGCCAAACTGTTGATCGACCAAGAAAAAGTCGCCTCGCTGGTCGACACGTATTACTTGCGACCGCTGAACGACTATCGCTATGTCTTGCGACGGATTCGTTTGCAAATCAGCGAACTCGATGTCCGCATCGCCGAAATGCAGTACGAAAAGCAAGTTCTGGACGCCGCGATCGCCGCCACGCTGGGCATGCTGGAAAAAGGACAGGAAGAAAAGCTGAAGCTCGAGCAGGATCTCGCCCAGCACCAGGTCGAAAACGTCGCGCTGAAAGAATTCTTTGACGAGGTCCGCGAGGACTTGCGGCAAATGAAAGAAGCCACGTCGGTGCTCTATCGCGACAACTTCGTCAAACTCCGCCAAATCCAACAACTCGCCGCCGCCGCCACGCTGACGGATACGTGAGCGGCGTGGCATGACCGCGAACGGCGACCCGGAGGTGGCGCTGCGCCTTAGGTTTGACCACATCTTTTTACAATCTTCATTGCGTCAACGCCGCAGAGCATCGCTTGGAGGTCGTTCCAGCCTCGCCAAATCGTTTGCCATCCCGGTGGGTGATCGGATTTGCGGTTCTGATGACCGCCGAGTCTCGCCAGTGCATAGAAGAAATCGTGAATTGACCAGTCGGGTTTGATTTGGCCATGTCGCCAAGCGCTCAGCACACTCACGTAGTCGCTGCAGATAACTTCGGTCGCTTTGCGTTTCTTTGCGTCCCAACGACGACTGGCATCACGCATTTGCAGCAGAGTCAACGCCACCACTGAAATCAAAGCGATCGCTGGCTGCAGACGTTCTTCGCTAGTGAATTGCGGGCTCTCAATGCTACATCCTGTTTTCATCCCTTTGTGATACTCTTCAATGATCCAGCGACATTCGTACCAACCGACAACCTGATAGGCATCTTCAAAATCAAGTACGGGTTGGTTTGTAATCAAAAACCATTCCAGACGCTCTTCTCCGGCGGGCGGATCTTCTTCCCAGACTCGAACAACCCAGACGGCAAGCGGATCGTTGCCGTGTTCTCCTAGTTTCTTCGCGGGTGGTTTGATTTGAACCGGGGCAAATGAGACAGCCATCTTCGCCTCACGAGCCCGTCGATTGGCTGATTTCTTTTTGCCTTTGCGAACCCGTACTTTCTTGTCGACTTTGCTCGTTACCGATAACGTCCAGTGTCCTGCTGGCGGAAGGCTGGCAGCATAGTTGCGAAGGTAACAGGCTTGATCGCTACTGCCTTGATCGCCATGTCCAGGAATGATCGCCCGATTATGAGAGGCACGAATGACGAACCTACGGCCGCTGGCCAATTCATGTTCGAGGAACTCGAACGTGTCAGCTCCTCGATCACAAACATCAACGAGTTTCTCGCTGTTAGCCAGTGGATCGGCACCGCGCAACCACAATCGACTCTCTCGTGATTCACGCTTGCGTTTCTGAGCGGTCAGTTCGTCTTTGGGAGCATCCTCCCGATGGTGCAAAACCTGATTGTACAATCCAATTACTTGCCGTGTTTTCGGGTTCACGGCCAAGCTGTTTTGCGCGATGTACCCACGGCGATTGCCGTTGCCAATTTGGCCCATGTCATCGGAAAGTGACTTGTGATTGGTAAAATCCAGCTCGGTGGCATCATGAAGAATCAGGACTGGGCCTCTGATTTGCTTGATCTTGAGACAGGTTGCCTCACGATGAGATGCGAGAATTGCCTCATGCGTCACCTGGTCACGGTCCATCAACCGGTAGAAAGCCCTGAGGTCTTTGGGGCTATTGAATTTCTGTGGCAATGTTCCACTTGGTCGTCGAGCCATCGAGTCAGCGAGTTGTACGAGACGATTTGTTCTACGTTTGTCGCCGAGTTGAGCGTTGGCAAAGTTGACTTGTCCAAATGTCTGCAGGGGCAAAACCATGGGGGGCCTTCCGTGATACGAGTGCTGGTAGCCATTCCGTCACCAGCAACCATCTCAACCCGCCGTCGCGAATCAATCGCAGCGTGTGTTCCACGCCACGGTTCCCACAGGGAAAAAACTCCAGGCATCGCCAAATTACCAGATCAACCTTACCAAGCTTGACTCATTTACAAAGATCAACAATTGGTTTCACAGCCGCGCCAACTCGACACATCCGCCGGCAAACAAAAAGATGTGGTCAAACCTAAGCGCTGCGCTGACCTCCGGCTACTCGCTGTGATCCCTCCGGGATACTCGGTTCGCTGGCGCTCTCCCGGTAGACGTTGGCACCAAGCGAATGGTTATTGTTAGCGGCAGGGCGCGAGCCCTCCGGTCTTTCAACCCGTTTTCGACGACGCTGAAACCGCACGGCTTACGCCGTTCCGCTAACTCCTCCGCGGCGCTTCGGTCGCGCTCGATTCCCAACGCGCTGCCCTAGCGTGCTGCCCGGAACGGACGGTCGACGCCGTCGATCACCGCACTGAGGTACAGCCCCGCACCCGTCGCGACCGGCTCTTGTTTATTCAGGTGATCGCGGACTTCACGCATGACGTCGCGACGTGAGATTTGACCGAGCAACCGCCGGTTGGAATCCAACACCGGCAACCTGCGGCACGATGCATCCAAGAACGTCTGGGCGATCGAAAGCAAATCCGTGCGCGCTTCAATGGTCGGGGGATCGGTGTCGACAAACGCCATCACGTTGTTCGACGGCATCTGTTCGTAGGCCGCGTTGACGACGAATCGGATACAAGACTTTTCCGAGAAGATCCCTAAAAAGCGATCGTCCCGGTCGACCACCGGTGCACCGGAAATTCGATGTTGCAGCAGAACATCGAGGGCTTCCAAGACGTCCATGTCTGGCGAGAGTGTCGTCAGGTTCGATACCATCATGTCGCGTGCACAGGTGTTGGGCGTCATAAGGCTTGCTCCGGGATAATTCGATGAGGACGGTGGACGATCCCAAGGCACCCGCTCAACGACTGCCCGGGGATCCCGTTTTTTGCTGAAGCGACGGCGGTGTCAAGAAAATTTCCTTGCCGTGGCGATCCATCGCATCGGGAAGGTTCGACGTCGATTGTTTCGCAATACAGTTCCCAGGCTCGCAAAAAAGTCGCTGTGGCGTTAGGTTTTCTGCATCAAGGCCGATGTTTCCAGCCACCTGGACAGCTGCCATGTGATGCCATGTGATTCTTTTCACAACCCCAGGAGAAAATCCAATGAAAGGCCAATGGGTCGAAATCGAATTCGATTGTCTGCCGCTGCGAAGCGTGTCGCGATTGGATGTGCCCCTGGACGCGTCGCCGGCGTACGAGCAGTTCGTCCAGCGGGTCAAGGCGGCGATGAAAAAACACGGCACCCACAACACGTATTACCTGCACCGTTGCACGTGCGTGTTCCACCTGACCAACGCGACCAATCGCGGCGAGATCGCGTTTTCATTCGAAGGCACCGCGCTGACGGGCGAAGAAGATCGCAAAACTCGATCGGTCGACCTGACGGTGAAACTGTTGCGCGAGACGTGTGGCTGGCTGTCACAGCCGATCGTGGATTTTTTCGCCGAGTCGGTTCAGCATGCGGTGCTGGTCGAATTCGATCGTTACATCGAGGCCGGTGATCTGTCCAAAACCGAAGCCCGCATGCAAAAGTTGGCCGAAGAAAACGAACTCGGCCAGGGCTTTGTCGGGATGTATTTGTAGCGCTCAGAAACCCGAGGCGATGAAAGCGGGTGGCCGGAGTTTGGGCCCGTCGGCTCGCGCCAAACGGCTGATCATCGTTTGACATCAGCCGGTTCGCGCCAGCGTCTCCCCACGGGGACGCATCAACCCAACACGCCGCGGGCCAGTTTCAGATACCCGCCACCGGTCGGATCATCGATGTCGATTTCGGGATAGTTTTTGGGGGGCTGTTTTTTCGATCCGGGTTTCTTCTGGGGCCGCAGCGGAATGTAGGCGCGTTTGGCGTCGACGATTCGAACCGGGTACTTCGAATGTTTGGCCAGCAGTTCCACGCGGCGACGCTGGGTGTAGTGCAGCACGATGAATCTCGCGTCGCTGGTGATCGACGCGATCTGCCAAGCGGCGGCATCGAGACGCAGTTCGGCCAATTCCAGCATCCGCTCGGCCGCATCGGGCAGCGGGCCGAATCGGTCCAACAACTCTTCGCGAATCAATCCGATCTCATCGGCGTTCTCGATCTTAGCGATCCGCCGATACAGATCGATCTTGTGACGCAAATCGGGCACGTAATCCGGTGCCAGATAAGCTTCGATCGGCAGGTCGATGTCGACGTCTGCGGACAGGGCAGGCGGCAGATTTTGCATCTGGCGGACGGCGTCTTCGAGCAGTTGGCAATACATCTCGTAGCCGATCGCAGCGATGTGCCCGCTCTGTTGGCTGCCGAGTAGGTTTCCCGCGCCGCGTATTTCCAGGTCGCGCATCGAAATCGCGAACCCGGCTCCCATCTGGCTGAACTCTTCGATCGCCCGCAGACGTTTGCTCGCTTCGGGCGACAGGTGTTTGTGGGGCGCCACCATCATGTAGCAGAACGCTTGGTGTTTGTACCGTCCGACGCGGCCACGCAACTGGTGCAGATCGCTCAATCCGTAGTGATCCGCATCGTCAATGAAAATCGTGTTGGCGTTGGGGATGTCCAATCCGCTTTCGATGATCGTGGTCGCCAACAACATGTCGTACTTGTGTTCGATAAAGTCGACCATGACTTGTTCCAGTTCGCCTTCGGGCATTTGACCGTGTCCGATCACGATCCGAATCTCGGGAACAATCTTGCGAATCTTCTCGGCCACCTCGTCCATGTCACCGATTCGGTTGTGCACCATAAAGATCTGTCCGCCACGGTTCAGCTCGCGGACGATCGCGCTTCGAATCAGTTTGTCATCCCAACGGGTCACGACCGTTTCGACACTGCGGCGTTCGGCCGGCGGTGTTTCCAAGTTGCTGATATCGCGAACACCGACCAACGCCATGTGCAAGGTTCGCGGGATCGGAGTTGCCGACAGCGTCAGGACATCGACGTTGGAATGTTTGTTCTTCAAGCGTTCCTTGACGCCCACGCCGAACCGCTGTTCTTCGTCGATGACGACCAGTCCCAGATTCGAGAACGCGATGTCTTTGCCGGCCACGCGGTGGGTGCCGACGACGATGTCCACCTTTCCCGCCTTGAGATCTTTTAACGTTTGGCGTTGCTCGGCGGCGGTACAGAACCGGCTGAGTTTTTCGATGCGGACGGGGAATTCGGCCATCCGATTGCGAAAGTTATGAAAGTGCTGTTCGGCCAACACGGTCGTCGGCACCAACACGGCGACCTGATAGCCGCTGGTCACCGCTTTGAACGCCGCGCGCATGGCGACTTCGGTCTTGCCGAATCCGACGTCGCCGCAGATCAAGCGGTCCATCGATTTGGCCATTTCCATGTCGTCTTTGCAGTCGGCGATCGCGGTGACCTGATCGGGCGTTTCCTGGTACGGAAAACTGGCGTCGAATTGTTGTTGCCAGATATGATCGGGGTCAAACGCGATGCCTTGTCGTCCGGTTCGTTTGGCTTGCAACTCGAGCAAGTCGCTGGCCATGTCGGTCACCGCCGACTCGGCCGCTTTCTTCTGTCGAACCCACGCTTGCCCGCCGATCTTGGCCAGCTTGGGACGGTTCTTGGTGCCGCCGACGTAGCGTTGAATCAAACCGATCCGCGAGGCGGGGACATAGATTTTGGAACCGCCCTCGTATTCGATGACCAGATGTTCGACGTGCTGGCCGTTCTTTTCGATGTGGTCCAGCCCCCGGTAGAGCCCGATGCCGTGCGAGAGGTGAACGACCAGATCGCCCGCTTCCAACTGCATCGACGCGGTGATCGGTTTTCCCGGAGCACGCGTCTTGCCGCGTCGAACCGGACTGCGATGGAACAGCTCGGCGCCGGTGAGCACCAATCGTTTTGCGGCGGTCAATCGGAATCCGCCGCTGATCTGTGCGACGGCCGGTTTAATGTGTCCGCTGCGTGCGGCCTCGGTTTCGGCCAACAATTCCATCAGCCGCTGGCTATCCGAAGGCGTGTCACCGACCAGCAGGATTTCGTGGTCGGCGGCGACGGTGTCGATCCGCGTTTGCGTTTCGTCAAGCGCCAGGGCAAATCCGTCGGCACTGGTCGACTGCAAATTGATCGTCGTCTCGGCACCTTCGTTCAGCAGCGACGCCGTGACCACTTTCAGGTGCGACATCGATGCGAGCAACGCATTGAAATCGGTGAAATGGCTGTGGTCGTCGGTTCGCTTGAGCAGCGTCTCGGCCGACAGCTTGCTATCGTGCGGGTCGACCAGAATCACCAACGTGTCGTCGGGCAGGTAATCGGTGATCGGCCCCAGGTCGATGTCGTGCAGGGAATCTTCGGACGTCTGATCGTCCGCGCCGACGGCCGTGATCTCGACCTCGTTGATCGATTCGACACTTCGTTGGCTACCCAGATCGAACTTGCGAATCGATTCGATTTCGTCTCCGAACCATTCGACCCGAATCGGGTTGGATTGGTCGACCGAAAAAATGTCCATCAACCCGCCGCGCGTCGCATACTCCCCCGGTAATTGAACGGCGGTGGTCGCGACAAACCCGCTCTGGTCCAGCCAGCGGGCGACTTCATCCATCTCGATTTCGTCCCCCACGGCCAGACCGCGGGTGGAGGCTTCCAGTTGGGCCGGCGTGGGAACCAACTGGATCGCGCCGCCGATGTAGGCGGTCACCAGCAACGGGTTGGTGTCGTCGCAGTCACGCCCACGCAGTTTCTGTAAGACTTGCAACCGTTCGGCCAAGTCGCTGTCGGCCAGGGCGTGTTTGCCCGACCGCCCGACGCTCAACGGCAGGGCGACCGAATCGGCGAGACCGAAGGCGATCGCGTCGCCGGCAACGATATCCGCATCGGCCGCTTGGGGCAGCAGCATCAGCACGTTGGGGCAGCGCCGTGCGGCCGCCGCGGCCAATACCGCGCGCAGCGACCCCCAGACGCCCGAAAATGCCAGCTGGTCCCCCGGCGAACACCCCGCGATGACTTCGCTGATCCGCGCATGCTCGTCCAGCAAGTCGACGATTTCGTGCAGACGCTGCGTACCGAGGGGGCTGGCGATGGACAAGGTCAATCGATGGGTTTCAGTAGGATGGGCGGTCGTTCGTGCCGTCGGGCAACCATTGGGACGCGCGCCGATGGCAATCCCACAGCCAGGTACCGACCAAGGTACAGGCCAGATTCTATCAGCCGATGCGGGCCAGCCCACCGGTCCTGGAGCGGAACTCGCCAAGAGTTTCGACGCCGTCGGATCACCGCCGAACGCCTCGGCGGCTTCTGCTGCGTCAGCAACCCTGACACTCAATCTGGACGAAGCACTCCGGCAATTTTACCTGGCTAGCGAGTCGGAAAGAATGACCACGGATGGCAGCGCGAACCCACGGATGACAGGGCGCCAAAAATCCGTGGGTTCGCGCTGCCATCCGTGGGCACACTGGTAATTCCGTCGCTCCGCAAGTGACTGCCCGCTAGCACCCAATGCCACTTACTTTAGCGTCAAACGGGGTGTTTTTTGTTAGCGGTAGGGCGCGAGCCCTCCGGTCTTTCACGGTGTTTCCAAGCTGAAACCGGACGGCTCGCGCCGTTCCGCTACCTCCCTCAGTGCCATAGTGAGTGGCATCGCGCGAGCACCGTCGGATCACCAAACGGAGTACCAGGGGCGTCGGCGGAAAAGATCGTGACCGCCATTCCGCGGGGCGGTTCACAGGGCACGCGTTTGAAGTGACAATCGGGGTTGCAAACTGACTGGGCTGAAAACCTGAATCCATTCACCGGGAGAGCACGCTAAATGAGTATCGGAATCGGAATCGTCGGCTGCGGCATGATCGCAAATTTCCACGCACGGGCCATCGCCGATGCCGAAGGTGCCCACCTGGTCGGTGCCTGCAGTCGCCGCAAGGAGGAGTACGAGCCGTTTGCCGCCGAGCACAACTGCCGCGGATTCGCCTCGCTGGAGGAAATGCTGGCCGACCCGGAGGTCCAAGCCGTGTCGATCTGCACGCCGAGCGGGTTGCACTTGGATCCCGCCGTCGCCGCCGCGAAAGCCGGCAAGCACGTGATCGTCGAAAAACCCCTTGAGATCACGACCGAGCGTTGCGATCAAATCATCCAGGCCTGTGAGGAAGCCGGCGTCCAACTGAACGTGGCCTTCCAAAGTCGATTCCACGAGTCGAGTCGGTTGATGAAGGAAGCCGTCGATTCGGGACGCTTCGGAAAAGTCACGATGGGAGACGCCTACGTCAAGTGGTACCGCAGCCAAGCGTACTACGACAGCGGCGAATGGCGTGGGACCTGGAAACTGGACGGCGGCGGGGCGTTGATGAATCAGGCGATTCACAGCGTCGATTTGCTGCTGTGGCTGATGGGGCCGGTCAAACGCATCAGCGCCATGACGTCGACCCTGACACACGAACGCATCGAAGTCGAAGACGTCGCCGTCGCCACGCTGCAATTCGAAAGCGGCGCGCTGGGGGTCATCGAAGCCACGACGACGGCCTACCCGGGAGCCCTCAAACGCATCGAAATCAGCGGCAGCGAAGGCAGCGCGATCCTGGAAGAAGAAGACATCAAGGCTTGGGAGTTTGCCAACGAAACCCCGACCGACGAAAAAATTCGCGCCGAAATGGTCGGCAAGACCGATACCGGCGGCGGTGCGTCCGACCCGTCCGCGATCAGCCACGACGGCCACACGAAGATCTTTGAAGAATCCATCAAAGCCATCAACGAAGGCCGCCCGTCGCTGATCAATGGCCACGAAGGCCGACGCAGCGTCGAAGTGATTTGTGCGATCTACGAAAGCGCCAAGACCGGCAAGATCGTCACGCTCGGCTGAGCCCCCAGCGGCTGACAAGTATCCGTCAAATCCCCGGTGGGATCGCAGCGAGTCCCGAGCATCGCCAGTTTTGTACCAAACGGAGTGTTGTTGTTAGCGGTAGGGCGCGAGCCCTCCGGTCCTTCCAGGTGTTTTCAACGCTGACACCGGACGGCTCGCGCCGTTCCGCTATCACCTACTGTGCCGATGTAGCTGGTATGATCCCGGACCTACCCACCGGGCGCGACCCCGTCCGATACCCATTGAGGCTCGCTCAGCGAGTGTCCCAAAACCGCCGTGCCGCTCGAATGAAGGGCACGTAGCTGGCCAATTGATCCGGCGGCAATCGCGTCAACCGCTGTTCGTATTCGGACAACCAATCCCGAAAGAACTGAACGCTTTCCGGACTGACCCGCCGCCGGCCGTCGAACTCGATCCACCACGGGGCGCTCATCGCCGCGCGGTAATGTTCGCCGTGCAGCGTCATCACACGGAGGATCACCCAGCCGCTTTCGGCGGCCATGATCGGCGGGATTTCACCGCCGGCTTTTGCAAATTCGTCCAAGCGTGCACTGTAATGCACTCGGTTGTTGTGAATCACTTCCAAGTATTCGACCGGGTCACGCACCGCCAGATTCAATTCCGGTTGGATCCGCAACACCTCACCGCTGCGGCCTCGAAACACGTGGCCGGGCAACTTGCCGCCGACTAGCGGACGCATCAGCGGTCCATTGGTCGCCACGCTGGTGCCGGCCCAGGCGGCGTCCCACCAGGCCTGTTCGGTCTGTGGCGCGGTCGGTGATTCCACACCCTCACCGCCCTGGGACGGTTTGGCAGTGACGTACAAGCGGTTGTATCCGATCGGTGTTTTTGCCGACCGATCGCCGCCGCCGGCCAAGGGGACCAATTCAATTCCGGCTTCGAGTGCGTGTCGATAGATCCGCTCGGCGTAGCGGCCGACTTGGGTCGGCTCGGCAAGCGAGAACGACGATGGGGTTCGGCCTTCGCGAACCGACGTGACGCGGCGGTCCAGTCGCAGCCAATCCCCCAGCACGAACATGCCGTCGACTTTTCCGCTGGCCAACCACACCGGCAACTCCCAGGCGAAGGGGTTTTCGATTCCGATTTTGACATCGGTCGCGTGTTCGCCTCCCGTGACGGCGACCAGCTGGGCCAGCGAATGCTCGGTCGGCTCGAGCGTCGAGGTGTGCTGGGAATCGAATCCGAAATAGACCAACCCGCGGTCCGCCGTCAGGTCGGTGCGAATCCAAGTCGGTTGGTGTTCGATCGGATCGTCTGAATCCCGGCGCGGAATCGGTTTGGCCGGGCGTTTGCCCAGCACCGCGGCAATGTGCAGATCCTCCGACGCCATCCTCAGCGGCACGCTTTCGGACGAGGGAACGACACAGCAATCGCCGGCCAGCCATCCCTCGGCTGCCATGTCGACCATCCTCGGCAGCGCGACCGTTTTTTCATCCAGGCTCGTTTTTTCGAGCTCGAAGGTGCCGTTGATCACCCGGTATTCGGGGCCGCGGACGATGCGAAATCGATACGGCCCGTCGGGCAATTCCAAGACGACGCTGCGATCGACGACGACGCCGATCCCCGCCGAGACGGTTTGACGGACGGGCATCTGCTTTTCCTGCGGCCCTGACGGATTGGCACCACGAAAAAACTCGACGCGCGAAATGACCGGCTCGCCTGTCGATTCGTCTTCCAACTTCAGCGTCAATGAACCGCCTGCGGCCAGACAGGGACTGGCCGACATCAACAGAACGCCTACAGTAAACGCCCAACGGGCGGATCTTTGCCGTAATTTCATCCGAGATTCGTTCCGATACGATTGCGGCGCAAGCTTTGCTACCTCTGGCCAGGTGGCGCGGACCGTGCCAAGTTTGTCGCAACCCAGTATAAACCCGACCCCATCTGACTGACCGTTAGAGAACATTTTTGCCGTGGCTGAAGACCTTTACCAAACACTCGGCGTCGCCCGAAACGCTTCGAAAGACGAAATCAAGAAAGCGCATCGCAAGCTGGCGCTCAAGTTTCACCCTGACAAAAATCCGGGAAAGGATGCGCAGGAAAAATTTAAACGCATCCAGGAAGCATACGACGTTTTAAGCGACGACGAAAAGCGGGCGGCGTACGACCGCTACGGCAAGGATTTTGAAAAGATCCGCGGGGGCGGCTACCAGGGAGGGGCGCCGGGCGGATTCGACGGGCTGGATCTGGAACAGATCTTCGGCGGCGGCGGCGGTGGTGCCGGTGGCCAACCCGGGGGATTTAATTTTGAAGGCGGATTTGGCGACTTTTTCGAGCAAATCCTCGGCGGCGGCGGACGCGCGCCCGGGGGACGGCCCGGCGGGGGACGCACGCGGACGGCCCAGGCCCGCGCGCCACAGAAGGGCGGAAACATCCGGCACGAACTGGAGCTTCCGCTCGAACTGGCCGTTCGCGGCGGGGAGACGGAGTTTTATGTCGGCGACGAAAAGCTGGCCGTCACGATTCCGCCCGGTGTGGCCGAAGGCGCGAAAATGCGACTCCGCCAACAGGGCGCCCCCTCGCCCAACGGTGGCGAGCGCGGCGATTTGATCTTGGTGATCAAAACCTCGCCCCATCCACACTATCGACGACGCGGCCAGAACCTGGAATTGACGCTGCCGATCTCGATCAGCGAAGCGGGGTTGGGGACCAGCGTCGACGTGCCCACCCCGTCGGGCGTCGTCACGTTGAACATCCCCGCGGGCAGCAGCGGCGGTCGCAAGCTGCGACTCAAGGGTCAGGGGATTCCCTCCAAATCGGGACCCAGCGGCGATCTGATCGTCCAGCTGCAAATCAAGCTTCCCGAATCGATCGACGAGGAATCAAAAGAGCTGCTGCGTCAGTTCGCAGCCAAGAACCCCCAGTCGCTGCGTGATGACTTGGCCTTTTGACGGTCAATCATGAAACCCAATGCCTTCCCCAAGTCGAAACGCGTCGTCAGCGGTCGCTCGTTCACCCTGGCCCTTCGCAAGGGCGGCTGCGCGGCTGACGGCTGTTTGGTGGTGTTCGCGTTTCCCCGCGATCCCGGTGATGATCGTTCCTCTCAGCCGCGTCGTCTGGGCGTGACAATTCCCAAGAAAACGGGAAACGCTGTCGTTCGCAATCGCTGGAAACGCTGGATCCGCGAGTCGTTTCGCACCCAGCAAGCCGCGTTTCCGGTCGGATTTGATTTCGTCGTCCGCCCTAAAAAAGACGCCGTCGCCAGTTGGAGTACGATTCAGCGGTCCTTGCCAAAACTGGCGCACAAGGCGGTCCGTCGGCTGAACGGCCGGTCGATTCAATCCCGCACGCGTTAGCAAGGGGCCATACGGCGCCCCTCACTTACGCAGCGCACCTGGCGTGATCCCGTTGAATTGAGAAGTTCGACTCAATCGACAGGCCGTGCAACCTGCGGAGCGATGCAGTCACCATTGAGCCCACCGATGGCTGTTGGGTCGTCCGTCTTGGTCTAGCTGTAACGGCGATCGGGCTCGGCTCGACCCGCTACCGGGATTCGGCTCCCTCTTTCGCCGCGTTCAACTTTGACGGGTTGTATAGTTGAACGATTTCCCCTCTCGGTGGGATGTCACAATCGAACAGACAGGTGTGCAAACGTCGTTACTATCCAGCCCTTTTGAATCCCATGGTGAAGTGCCCCCGCTGTCAGAACCGGCCGAACGAATGCTTTCCGTCCCGCTGGTACAAGCAGGTGCCATTCTTGCTGACCCTGCGGATTCGCTGGCGCTGCATGCGCTGTGGTGCCAGATTTGCCGCCTGGATTTGGAGCGAGGATCCGCCGAACACTCCCTACCTGCGGCCAGATTCATCGTCGGATTCATCGGCCGATCAGGATGCCGACGACTCGACCGGGGCGGAGCGGACCGTCGGCTCGGCCACGCTGCAATAATCCGGTCGCGACGCGGCCGTTTGATGGCGAAAGGCTTTGACGATTTCATTGTCGCGAACCAGGAATGCCCCCGGCATCTGAAAACCGTCTCCACCCAGTTTGCCGACGCCGTGACGATTCAAGATCGCGCACTTGAATCCTCGCCAAAACACCGACAGGCCGAACAGTTGTCCGATCCGTCCGCGATCTAACTCATAGGCCCGATACAGTCGACACTCTGGATCGCTGATGCGATCGACATCGCCAAGATCGAAGGACTCAAAGAACGCCCGGCTCGATTCGTCGTCCCCCATGTGCACCAACACGATCCTGGTCCCTTTCGCCTCAATTCGGTCGCGTTGTTCGCGCAGGTCTTGCAGGGCTTCGCGGCAGAACGTGCAACCGCTGTGACGCAGGAACACGACCAGCACCGGGTGTTGCCGCGACAACTCTGCCAGGGTCACACCATGCTGTGACCGAAATTGCTCGTTCAGCCGGCTGGCGGTTTCGGGGGCGACAGAGGACGGCGGCACGCTCGCGGCTTTAAACGCCTGGAACAGAATCACGGCAAACGGCAGCCACCAGATCAAGTCGTTGGTGATGTTCACCAGGCCCCATTGTATCGGCAATCGGCCTGGCGAGCCCGGGGGCAGAATCAGCCACTGGTACGCCATCCCGATCGGGCCAAACGTTTTGCCCAAGAACCCCACCAACACGATCGGCCAATGCCGATACGGATCGCGTGCCGCGATCGCGTAGCCCACACCGTAGACACCGACGATCATCCCGACGCACTGCCAAATACCCGGATAATGCGGCCGATCGATGCCCGTCAGGTCGAACAGATCCATCGGACGCAGCAGCACCCAGCCTCCCCACGCCAGATTGTAAATCGCCGCGGCGAGCAAAACGTACGTCATCCAACGCGGATGCGACGCGGCGGTCATGGCATTGAATCGATTCATCAGCTCGGTTACCAAACGAAGGCGGTTTGCCCATAATGTTGCGTCGTCGTCAAGTCATCCGGCGACGAAGCCGTTTACCATCATACAAATGAACCGCGGATTGCCGATGCGAGAAAACACGATCCAACACCGCGTTCGCTATGACGAGTGCGACCCGATGGGCTTCGTCCATCACAGCGTTTACCTCCAGTACTTCGAAATGGGACGCACGGAGTTGTTGCGTGCCAGCGGTGGTCGATACCGAGACATGGAAGACGAAGGGTTGCTGGTCGTGGTCGCCCGCGTCGATTGTCGTTACAAATCGCCGGCCCGTTACGACGATTTGATCGACATTCACACGCGGATCGCGGAAGTCACCATCGGCAAGATCATTCATGAATACACAATCTCGCTCGAATCGAGAACGCTGGTCACCGCCACGGTCACCCTGGCCGTGATCAACCGCGAAGGTCGCATCCAACGCGTCCCCCAAAGCCTGTTGGATCGGTACGGAACCGTTGCGTAGCCGTCAACGTTGCGTAAGCCGTCAACGTGGCGTAAGCTTCCAGCGTGCGATCCGCGCCCCCTGGCAAGCAGGGTGCCTACCCCGCTTCCTCGGCCGCCAACACGGCTCGTTTGGCGACGATGCGTTTGACGACGACGTCGACGATCGCTCCGGCCAGAATCACCATGCCGATGATCGCGAATTCCAGCTTCGTGCTGATGCCCAGAATATTGATCGCGTTGTAAAGCACTCGCATCACCGCGGCACCGATCACCACGCCCAAAATGTTTCCCTCACCGCCGCGCAAACTGCAACCGCCCAACACGGCGGCGGCGATCGCGTAGAGTTCGTAAAAGTTTCCGAAGCCCGACGGCTGTACCGAATTGACGTCCAGCGCGAACAGGATGCCGCCGAGTCCCGCCGCCAACGAGCAGAGCACATAGGCGACCACGATCATGCGTTTGGTGTTGATCCCGCTGTATCGGGCCGCTTCTTCGTTGCGTCCCAGTGCCAGCAGGTAGCGGCCATACACCGTCCGGTTCAGGAAGATCGATGCGACGATCGCCAGTGCGATCATGATCAACATCGGCATCGGCACCATCGTCGCGGCCAATTGGGTGTGTCCCAGCAACGCCATCACCCCGGTGGCAACCAGCGCCGGCGTCAACGCTTTGGACTTGCCCGATGCCGTACCGGAGGCCGAAATGAGCCAACCGATTGAACCGATCACGCCGCCGACGATCACGAAAACGATCATCATCAGACCTGTTTTCAACAGCTCGCCGGACACTTCCATCGCGCCGACTTGCCAGCGGTCATCGGCTGCCGCACTGCGGAACAACGGCACGAGTTGCCAGACACACAGCGCCAGCAAGATCAGCGAGCCGATCACCAACGCCAACGGCTTTTTCATCCGGCCGGCATCGGATTGCCACGCCCAGACCAGAAACGCGAGCAGTGTCGGGACGAATAAAAACGTGCCCGCGTATTTCATCACCGTCGATGGCATCGACGCGGCGTTCTCGGAGACTTCGATCCCCAGGCTGCGGATCTGATAACCCGCGATCTCCAACAGCGGTGTCCCCGGGCCCGACTCCCAGCCCAACCAGAAACGCGACGATCCGGCCAAGGCCAACAGGACGCCGATCGCCGGAATCGACCAGGCCGAAAGTTTTCGCTCGATGTCCAGCTCGCGCTGAAGCGGGGCGTCGGCGTGCCGGTCGTCGTGGGGGCGCAATCGGCCCAGGTTCCACACCCCGTACAAAAACAGACAGATCCCGCCGCCGAATAACATCGTTGCCCAACTGCACGGTTTGCCGATCGCCAACAACCGCAACCCGTCATAGTCTTGACCAAATCCCAGGGTTCCGTCATCGGTCAACCAGCGCGCAAAGCCACGATAGAACAACAGTCCGCACAGCGTGACGACGAACGGTTGCAGGTCCAGACGCGTAATCAGCAAGCCGTGCAGCAACCCGATCGCGCCGGCGATCAGCATCACGATCAGCACGGCGGCGGTCGGCGAGTACCCTTGTTCGACGACCAGCATCGGCAACAGACACGCGACCAGTCCCACGACGGACCCGATCGACAGATCGATCCCGCCGGTGATGATCACGAAGGCGACGCCGATCGACAGAATGCCGAACAGCGCGCTCCAACGCGTCGTGTTGTACAAGTTGTATTGCCCGACGAAGCTGTCGTTTAAGACCGTCGTGAACAGACAGACGAAAATCAACAAGCCGAAGATGCCTAGGATTTTATTCATCGACTGACTACACCCGTTGCCAAGTTCATGATCTGTTCTTCTCCGATTTCATCGCCGACCAACTGCCCCGTCATTTCACCTTCGTGCATCACCAGCGTGCGGTCGCTCATCGCGATCACTTCTTCCATCTCGCTGGACACAAACAAGATCGCCAGTCCCTCGGCGGCTAACGTTTCCATCAGTCGATAGATTTCTTCTTTGGCGCCGATATCGATCCCTCGCGTCGGTTCGTCCAACAGCAGAATCTTGGGATTCATGGCGAGCCATTTGCCCAGCACCACTTTTTGCTGATTGCCACCGGAGAGATAACGCACGACCTGGTCGGCCGTCGGCGTCTTGATCCGCAGCCGATCGATGCTTTGGTGTGTGTCTTCGGATTCGGCGGCGGAATCGATCCACATCCCGGCGCCGGCTTTGTCGGACAAACTCGCCAAGGAAACATTGCTCCGGACGGAAAAATCGATCACCAGCCCCTGCTCTTTGCGATCTTCGGGGACCAACCCCATTCCGCTGGCGATGGCGTCCTTGGGATTTCTCAGCTGCACGGTTTGGCCGTTGATTCGCACGCTGCCGCCGAGTGGTTGCGTGACGCCGAACAAACACCGCAACAGTTCCGTTCGACCGGCGCCGACCAGCCCGGCGATGCCGACGATTTCACCCGGCATGACCTGAAACGAAACCTTGTGCTTGGGATGATCGGGAACGATCAAATCGCTCACCTCCAGCGCCGGGGTGAGTTGCTGTTCCGATCCAAGGGCGGCCACATCGACGCGTGCCGTTCGCTCGTAGAATCGCGAAACGTCACGACCCACCATGCGGCTGACCATCGCGTCGTGATTGATTTGGTCGCCGACCAACTCGCCGGCGTTCTCTCCGTCCCGCATGACGGCGACGCGATCGGCAAGCGTTTCGACTTCGGCCAGGCGATGCGAGATGTAGATGACGCTGACGCCGTGTTCCCGCAAGCCCTGCACGACTTTGAACAATGCTTCGGCTTCACGCTGAGACAGGCTGCTGGTCGGTTCGTCCATGATCAATACGCGGGCGTCGATCGAAAGCGCTTTGGCGATCTCGACCATTTGTTGCCGGCCGATCGTCAGCTCACGCACCAAGGTCTGCGGGTCGACGTCCAAGCCCACCGACGCCAGATGCCGTCTGGATTCGCGATCAATTGTTTCGCGATCGATCAGCCCGAATCGTGTCGGCTCACGCCCCAAAAAAATATTGGCCCCGACCGACAGGTTGTCCGACAGGTTCAATTCTTGGTGAATCAACGTGATCCCCAACCGCATCGCTTCGGCAACACTGCCGATGGTGACGGGCTTTTGGTCGATCAGGATCTGCCCTTCATCAGGCGGCTGGACCCCGGCCAGAATTTTCATCAACGTACTCTTGCCGGCACCATTCTCGCCGACCAACGCCAGCACTTCGCCGGGCATCAACGTCAAATCGATCTGGTGCAGCGCGCGGACACCGGGAAAACGTTTTCCCAGCGAACGAACTTCCAGCAAGGGACGCGGATTCTTTCCAGGCGTCTGGCTCACTTGGCGCCCGCGCCCGCTTCGTCTTTCCCGGTCAACTGCTTCAATTCCGCCCAAAACTCATCGACGTTGTCTTTGCGGATCGCGCGGGCGGGGATGTCCAAGAAACCGCCTTCGGGAATCGCCGATTCGTCACCCCGAGCCAATTTGGCCAGCAGCTCGACCGACTTGTAACCGTACTGATACGGGTTTTGGACGATCGTTCCGTAGCAGGATCCGTCTTGGATCGCCTTCAGCGTATCGGCGTCTTCGTCGAAGGCGACGACTTTGATTTGGCCCACTTTGTCGGCGCCGCGAATCGCTTCCAGGATGTTGGGCGGATTGTAAGCGAACAGGCCGATCATGCAGCCGATGTTGGGATGCTTGACGATCGCGTCTTCGGCGCGGCTCTTGGCGATCGCAAAATCAAAGTTGTCGGTGCGTGTATCCAGGATTGTGTACTTGTCGCCCTTGAGCACGCCGTCGGCGGGATCAAACGGTCGGTCGGGATCATTCGAGCGGTCCAGCAATTCGTCGATGATGCCTTGCCGCCGCTGATCGGCATTGAGTTGGCCCAATCGGCCGACGAAGATCATCACTTCGCCGCCCTCGGGCATCGCTTCTTTGACCAGTTGGCCGCACATCCGTCCGGCGTCGTAGTTGTTCATCCCGATGTAGGCCAGACGATTGGACTTCGGTGCGTCCGAATCGTGGGTGATCAAGTTTGTCGCCTTGGCAACGTCGTTCAAGATGCTGGTTTGGTTGTCCGGATCGATGGGGCTGACGGCGACACCGGCAACCGAATCGGAGATCAATTCTTCCAACATGCGTTTCTGGTCGGCGGTTCCATCGGGCGGCATGCGCACCAGGCATTCGACATCGAAGTCCTTGGCCGCTGCCTTGCATCCTTCTTCGGCGATGTCCCAAAACGACGCGATCCCGTTGGTCACGTAGGCGACACGTATCTTTTCTCCGTCGGACGTCTTGACCGCCGTTCCCGAGTCGCCCTCGGTCGTCTGGCTGTCGGTCGCGTTGGTGTCGATCTTTTCGATCTTGCATCCGGTCAGCGAGATGCCGATCGCGATCAAGAGTGCGCCGCACAGGGGCAGAAACTTCAGGGGAGCATGATGAGGCATAGGGACGGCGATCAAAGGAGGAGCGGGATCGGAAGGGAGTCGATCGGGGGAATCGAACGCCTGTGAGTTTAAGTTCGCCACCCTGCAGTCGCAAGCTTTCCCTCGGCACGATCGGAACATCTGGCAAGGTCTGACGTGCTGTTGGAGTTTCCACGTGCCGATCGGGGCCGGAACGTGTTGCCGCAATCTCGACCTAGCCGATACGCACAACCTAACAGGTCACGTCGAGGCCCTTCCCGGTGCGATCCCCTCCCTCGCGTCATCGGCGTCACCTGTCCCCCCGTTTTTTGGAGAACCTTCACCATGACTTCAACCCTCCCAACGACAGTCGGCACCGCAACGCTTGAGAGCCGTCCCGTGGATGATCGTGGTGTACCCTTCGGCGGCACGGTCGCAGCGCGACGCAAGCCGGGTCAAACGCCTGGTAGCCGAGAAATCGCTGCGCCGGGCCACCTGCCGATCGCCGCGGACGATGCTCCACTGGAATCGATTTCACGACTGATCAGTGAAACGGCGCACGACCTCCGCGCCCCACTGTCAACGATCCGTGAAGCGATCCGGTTGGTCCGCGATGGCGATCTGGGCAAGGTGTCCTCGGCGCAAAGCGAATGCTTGTCCGCCGCGATTAACCAATGCAACTGCGCCGTCCAACTGGTCGACGAGATGGTCCAGTCGCGTCGGTTCGATTCAGGGTTCCCCAATGTGATGCGTCAGTGGACTTCCATCGACGAACTGCGAAGCAATGTCGAAGCGACCTTGCAGTCGTGGATTCTGCCGCGCGGGATCCACTTGCTGTGGGATGGTCCGTTTGAGGAAGGCATTCAGATCTATGCGGATGCCACTTTGCTGAGACGGCTGATCGTCAACGTGGCCGGCAATGCGATTCGGGTCACGCGTGAGGGCGGTCCCGTGCTGATTCGTGCCACGGTCAATCGCGATCAGGGCATCATGAACTGGGCGATCGTTGACCAAGGCGCCGGGATTTCGCCGTCAGACATGGAATTGATCGGCGCCGGCAAAGCGCCCGCCAAGAGCATCGGCGGGTTGGGATTGATCATCAGCCGCCAACTCGCCGCGGCGCACTTTTCGACGTTGCGGATCGAATCGCGCGTCGGCACCGGGACCGCCGTCAGTTTCCAAACGATCTTGGGCGGCCCCGCCGCGGTGGCCGCACGGTGGGTCAAGTGGCGGTCGGAGTTGATCATGATCGAGCAACGCAAGATCATGAACGAAGATCAGCGGGTTCACGAGGTCCGTCCGTCCCGCTCAACCCAGCCTTCCCAATCCCCGGCACCGCCGCGACGTGTCCGCATCGACGTTCCCTCCCAGTTGATCGAACTCGGTGCCGGGGAGATGCAACCGGCCTTCCCCGACCACGTTTACCTGACCACGGTCTCGGTCGGAGCGGCGATCCCTGCAGCGGGCACCGATGCGTTTGATGCCCTGCTGCAACGCACGATGCGAATCACCGAATTGGCCTATCGCACCGGCCGGCGAAGTTGGGTGATTGCTTGGGACGCCGATGGCGAAACCGGGATCGCGAAACGGTCCGAACTCGAGCGGCTGGTGCAAAACGAACTGGGCACCATGCGAATGACCTGGGGGGCGTCGTCTCTCGTCTCGGCAACGCCGCATCCGGAGTTCAGAAACTCGCTGGCAAGTCGGCTGAGCGACCTGATGGTGCGTCAGGCCTTGGCCGGCGCACAGCAAGCGGTCAGCGATGCCGATCAAGTTCGGTTGGGGACAGGCCCGAGGCAATCGACCCCGATGGCCACGATTCGCCTGGAACAAGACGTCCATTGGCTTCGTGAATCACGTCGTTTGCCCAACGGCGTGCCGATGGAGTGACGGCGTCCGTCGCTGCGTGCGGCGCGCGAAATCGAACGGTGATGTGTGACAATGCGAACGTTTCACAGCGGGTTCACGGATCAATTGGTTTCCAGCTCGATTGACCGCAAAAAGATCTCACGAGTCTGTCGGCGACGCGATCGCGATTGACGGCGTTGATGAAGCAACATCGGTGCTGCGGTGCGACGCACACGGCACGTCGTTTGCCCCCTATTCTTGCCGACCGGTGGTGTTCCCCGCACCGCGCGATCAATCGTGGCGGTGCGCCGAATGAATGATGGTGGCTCGTCGTGGATGCCAGCCTCAGCCGGGTGAGATAACGCCGTGCTAACAAGAGGAGTCTACGATGCCTGATCCTCCCAGAACCGCTCTCGCGGACAGCACTTTGGCTCGTCACCGCTTGCTCGAACACGCCCGTCGGATCGAACAGTCCGGCGAAGGCGGCGATTCATCGTCCGGGCGACCCGCTTTGCCGGCGTATCAACCGATTCAGAACGGCACGGTGATGCCCTTCGACAACCACGCCGATCTGATTCGCGCGTTTCGCCGAATTCCCGCTGACAATCGTGGGTACCTGCATAACGCGTCGCCCGACGCGGGCCGGCGGAGAGTTCGTCGGGAACACACCCACATGCCGTCTCCGTTGGAGGGCATGGTCGCCTTTGCCCAAGATTTGTTCGAAGCGCCGGATTTCCACACGTACCTGATCGAACAAACCGCACTCGGCCGAGCGATCTTTGAAGGCTTCGGTGCCGCTCGCCGCAGCACCACGTCGTCACCGCCGACGCCGGAAGCGGAAGGGCACGTGCCGGCCGCGGGAATGCGGCGGGGAGCAGGAATGAACGCGATCGGGGCATTCCTCGACTACTCGCAAAGCATCAGCATTTCGATCCGTGATCGGGCGCACCATGCCGTGATCGTGGTCACGCCCCCGGACGGGAGCGACTTTGAAGCCTATCACTGCGTGCTGATGCGACCCCTGCTGCCATCGTTGATGCTCGGGGATTGGGTGCTCGTCTCCCCCGATGCAGCGCGGGCTTTCCTGCGCGGTTAAAACGCGGGGCGTCGACGTGGATCGGAGAACATCGACGAAAGCGTCAATCCTGTTGACGACGTTCGCGACCAGCGGGCGCCAAACAGCAACCGGCGATAACGCCGGGCCGGTCGGCGTATCACGCCGACGAAGAAACAGGGTGAGTGACGGGGGTCGAACCCGCGACATCCGGAACCACAATCCGGTGCTCTAACCAACTGAGCTACACCCACCGTGATGGTGTCGCGGCAAATTCAGCATTTGTTTTGACGCTGAATTCGCCAGCAAGATCAAGACTTTATCCGCCGCAGAAAGTTCGGTCAACGGTCTGATTTTTTTCTCTGGGCACCCGGCTTCTTTCGTCGCGGAAAAAATGGATCAATCGGCTCAGTTTTACGCCAAAACCGATCCCTCTTGCCACGCAGGAGGGGATTTGGACCGCTGCCGCGGCAATCCGTCCGCGATCGCACAATCCATTTTCGGATGCTCCGACAGCAGTTACCCTATCGGTTTACCGCTTCGAACCCCTGATTCTTTTGCTCGCAGAACCGCATGGCCCGCCGCAAGCCCCCAAATAAGACGTCACGCGGTCCGACCGCGGACAGCCCTGACGGCGGCATCGAGCCCCCGGCGGCCGTTCCCGCGGATCCGGCACCGAACGCCAGCCCAGCCAACGACGGCCCAGCCCCGAACGCGGCCGCGGTCGATTCCCAGGCGTTGCCCAGTTCCACTTGGACCGGTTTGATCAGCGCGGCGATTTTCGTGCATCTGTTCGCGCTGTTTGTGTCTTACACCGCCATCATCGAACCCTCCACGACCCACTCGAGCTTGCTGGACCTGCTTTCGCCGTACCTCCGCTCGACGCATTTCGCCGCCGACGGTCGCCGGTTTTATCTGGCGCACGCGACGCCTGACGAGCAACCCCACCGATTGCAATTCGCCTCCGCCGCGGACGGGGACACGCTGGTCATCGACCGGCAAACCGAGTGGACCACCATCGAGCCGAGCGGCATCGCGGGACTGGCCGAGTCGGATCGCTATGGCCGCTGGATGGGGCTGGTGGCCACGCTGGCCCAATCCGATCGGCCGAGTCTGGCGGCGGCCCTGCTGATGCCGTTGGTCGCCGCGGACCCTTCGATCGAAGCGGTTCGCATTGTGCGGTTGCCCACGCAACTGACGACGGCCGCCGATGACGCCGCGCCGCCGGTCTACCTGGCGCGCGTCGTTCGCGACGCCGACGAGGTCCGACTGGTTTCCATCGGGGCGAAACGATTGTCGACGTACTCCCGAGAGCAGGACGCCGATGCCGCTGGCAAAACGTCCGGCGGGGAGGCGGTGGGGCGATGATCAGAGATTGCGTTACACGTTGGACGGAGTTTTGGTTCTCGCCGTCACCGGTCGCCACGCTCCGCAATGTCCGCCGCGGACTTTGTTTCCTCGCGGTGATCTATTTTGTCTCGGCACTGGCCGACGTCGAAACCTGGTTTGCCCGCGGCGCGCCGGCGTCCAGCTCGAATTTGGCGACGTTCTTTCGCACCGCCGAATTGACCAGCGACGCGCGCTGGATGATTTCGCCGCTGTTCATTTGGGACGCGTTGGCGGGTGACTCCGCGCTCGGCGAATCCACGCTCGTTTATCGCCTGTATCTGCTGGTCGGAGTGGCGTTGGCGTTGTTCGTGGCCGTCGGCGATCGGCTGGCTGATTGGAAGGTTCCGGCGAAGCTAAGCGCCATCGGCGAGAGCAACTGGCCGAGTGTGTTGCTATGGGTTTGGTTCGTCGGCTGGGCCAACCGGATCGTCTTGCTGGCCGGAACGGTCGAGCCGCTGCTGAGTCTCTCTCTGGCGGCGGTCGCGATCGCCCCCGTCGGCCGTGTTCGATCAGACCGGGAAAGTCCCCGACCGGTCAGCTGGAGAACGACGCTGGCCCATCGTCTGTTGTCCGTCCAAGTGACATTGATCGCTCTGGTCACGACGGCGACTTTGTTTGCCAGCCCGGTCTGGTGGAACGGCACCGGTGCTTACGCGCTGGTGGCGCCCGCGCAAGATCGCTTGTTGACCGTCACTGGAACGTTTTTTGAAACGCCTATCATCTACGAACTGTTAACAGCCCTGATCGTGTGCGTCCTGCCGGTCGGAATCTTTTTGGCTTGGAAACCCGCCACCGGCAAGCTCGGCATCGCGATGGTCGTGGCCTGGTGTGGCATCGTCGGGCTGCTCTCGGCCAACCTTCTGTATGCGGCGACGCTGGCGATTTTGGCAACCACGATCGGCACGAAAGAAAGTTACCGCACCCCCGCCGGAGCGATTGGGGCAAAAACGCTCAACGACGGAAGCACGGATAACTAATCGCTAGACGCTCAGGAACGGTGAATGTGCTCACCAGTCCGCCAGATTGTTACTTTCTGTTACCATCGTGCCCCGACCGGGCCGCTTGGACACTCGAAACATTATTCATTGTTCCCCATTTTGTAGGGTTTGATCCGTGAGCAGTTTGAAAGGAAAGATCGTTGCCATCACCGGCGGAGGCACCGGGATTGGCGCCGGAATCGCCACGATCCTCGCCGAAGCCGGTTGTCGCGTCGCCATCGGTGGCCGACGGCTGGAAAAACTTCAGGTCATCGCGGACTCGGTCCAATCAGAGACTCCGATCCATTGCCATCCCTTGGACGTCGCCGATCCGAGCAGTGTCGATGCGTTCTTTGCGGACGTGAAATCGCACTACGGCGACCCCGACATCTTGGTCAACAGTGCGGGCATCAACATTCTGAAACGGACGATGGCCGAGATGGTCCCCGAAGATTGGGATCGGGTGATGCAAATCAACGCCACCGGTGCCTACCGCTGTATTCACGCCGTTCTGCCGGCGATGCGAGCGCGACGCGATGGGCTGGTGGTCAACATCTCATCGGTCGCCGGCAAACGCGCCATTTCACTCGGCGGAGTCGTTTATTGTGCCAGCAAGTTCGCGATGACCGCGCTCGGGACCGCGATCAGCAATGAAGTCCGTGACGAAGGCGTTCGCATCACCAATGTTTACCCCGGCGAAGTCAACACGCCGATCCTGGACAATCGGCCCAGCCCGGTTTCGCAGGAACACAAAGATTCGATTCTGCAGCCGGAAGACATCGCGTCGGTCGTGGCGACCATCTGTGCCCTGCCGCCGCGGGCCAACGTCCCCGAAGTGGTGATCAAGCCGACCAAGCAGGAATGGGTCTAGCGGGATTGAAGTATACTGCGGGACGGTCACAACCCCTCTACCGACGACATCTCATGATTCGACACCTGTTGCTTTGCCTGGTCTTGGTCCCCACCGTCCCCGCTGTCTGTGTTCCCTGCTATGGACAAGACAGCCAGCCGGCGACGGAGCTGCGGTTCACCATTCCGCCCGACGACGCGTTACCCGGCACCGGGCCGATGCGCCGGCATGACTGGTTCAAAAATGTTTGGAACCGTCGTCGAACCACGTTTGAATCCAATCGAGCTGCCAGCGAAGGCGCCGTCGTCTTTCTGGGTGATTCGATCACGCAGGGCTGGCGTGACGATTTCTCGGGCGCGTTGAACGGAGTCCCCAAAGCGAATCGGGGGATCAGTGGTGATACGACCCGCGGGATGTTGTATCGGTTGGAAGAAGACGTGATCAGCTTGAATCCGGCCGCGGTCGTGATGCTGATGGGCACCAACGACTTGGAAGAAAAGGCGTCACCGGAACAGATCGCCGCCAACGTCGAATTGATTTTGGACAAGCTGAAAACGCACCATCCGAAGATGCCCATCGTGTTGTGCGAAGTCTTTCCCAGCAGCGCTTCCAAAGCTCGCCCCGCCGAGAAGATCAAGCAGATCAATGAGCTGTATCGCGGCTTGGCACGCGGCGATCAGCAAATCACGGTGATCGACACGTGGACCTTGTTCGCCGATGAAAACGGTGACGCAAAGAAGATTGAGTTTCCCGATCTGCTGCATCCCAATGCGCTCGGGTACGCCAAATGGGAAGCCGCACTGCGGCCGATTTTTGCGACGTTGGGACTGATCGAAACCGAACCCGACGCTTTCGAAATCGAACCCGATGCGATCGCTCTGTTTGGCGGCACCGACCTGACCGGATGGGGTTACCGCAGGTCTACCGACCAGATGCGGAAATCGCGTGACCGTTGGATTCCCAAAACGAACGGCGCCGTCGTTTGGCCGCTCGTCGAAGAGGACGTCGCGTTTGACGGACTGACAGCCACGCCGGACGGGCGTTACCGCGCGATCGCCGACCGTCTGGTTGTGACCACGCCGCCCGAAGGCAGAAAGATTCAACAGTTATGGACGACGAAAGAATTCGATGATGACTTCCAGCTGATCCTTGAATTTCGCGCCACTCCGATGGCCGACAGCGGCGTCTTCGTGCGTGGCAATCAGTTGCAGTGTCGTGATTACGCGCTCGCCGGACCCTACAAGACCCTGACAAACTATCGCCAGGGTGACTGGAATGAACTGGTTATCACGGTCAGGGGCACTTCGGCGCATTGCACGTGCAACGGCGAAGTGATCGAAGAAGCGTTCCAAGTCCCCGAGTCCGGTCCGATCGGCCTGGAGGGTGATCGCGGCCAAGTCGAATACCGGCGGATTCGAATTCGCAAACTTGAGAATTGATCCGATGAAGAAAACCGAAGTCATCAAGCTCTTGAAGGAACACACCAATCCGCGCGGCGTTGAGAATTGGAGCAAGTGCGGCGCCAAAGGCAGTGGGCTCAAGAGTTTTGGGATCGGTTTGACCCAGCTTCGCAAACTCGCCAAACAAATCGGACGCGACCATCGACTGGCTTTGGAACTCTGGAAATCAAACGTCTATGACGCCAAGGTCATCGGGTTGTTGATTGACGATCCCAAACAGGTCACCCGCGGCCAAGCCGAACAGCAAGTCGAGCAATTGCAAGGCGGGTACCTGGCCCATGTGTTCGCCTCCTGTGACGCGACCCTCGCCAAGGCTCCCTTCGCGTTCGATCTCGCCTGCGACTGGATGGAGAGCGACGATCCGGTTCGCCGCCGCTGTGCTTATGGTTTGATCTATGAGCTTTCCAAGAAAAACCCCAAGGGCATGGATGATGAATTTTTGTTGGTGCTGATCGACCGCATCAAGAACCACATCAAGGGCGAAGACATGTGGGTGCGAGAGTCGATGAACACCGCCTTGATGGGAATCGGAAAACGCAACAAGAAACTCAACAAGGCCGCCCTCCGCGCCGCCAAAGCCATCGGCCCGGTCGACATCGACTATGGAGACGACAACGCCTGCGAACCGTTGGATGTCGTCAAACATCTGACCAGCGATCATTTGAAGAAGAAGCTGGACCTGTGAGCCGGATCGGAGATCGCGGTGGCGTTCGGACGCTACCCATTCCGTTCATCCGATCAGCCGTTTGACGCGAGCCTAGGGGCGACTTCGCATCGGTCGTGGACGGAGGCCCGGACGCTGGCGCGAACCGGCTGATCTCAAACGATGATCGGTCGTTTGGCGGGGGGCTATGGGCGACACCATCGTCCCCATCGCGTAAACGCCGGCGTGAGCCCTTCCGATTTCGTCTGATCCGGATTGACCGCCCTGTTCGGGATCGTTTGCGGCCCAGCAGTTGGAGTCCGACCGCCGATGCGGTCGCCGACGCGGTTCGAACCGGAGGCCCCCATGAACTTCACTTGGTTTTCCATCATCGCGGTCATCACAGGAATCGGCTTGCCGGTCACGATTCTGGCGTTCGCCGCGTCGTATTTGTACCGCAACCGGCCGAAGCCGGAGGAGCGGACCTATTTCTGGGACGAACGATAGGCCGCGAGCGTCGGAGGCGTATTAACCGTCGATGTTGCAGTCGGCGATCCAACGCAGCGCCTGCTGATAGGCTGATGTCAGGTGCTCGGCCGACAACGAGATCGGCGGCGTGATCTCTCCCGCTTCGAAGTTGATCACGCTTTGCAGGATGTGCCCCAGTTCGCCAGCTCGATTGAGCAAGGCGTCGTTCATGTCGTCGGCCAGTGGCAACAGCGGGATGACTTCGTCCATCGGCTTGTCCAACAGTGCGTCCATGACCGAAAGCAATCCAAGCGTGTAGTAGCGGTCCGGTCGCGTGGCGCGTGATTCGCTCGCCAGCAACTCGCACATCTTACCGCGAATCATGGCAAGCTTGATCAGTTCTTGCGGCTTGCCTTCGTCGATGCTGGTCATCAGCATCATCGAGGCCAGAGAACGCAAACGCGAGATCCCCATCAAGGTCGTCGCTTGCTTCAACGAATCGATCGTGCGTGTCGTCGCGGCGTTGGCTGAATTGACGAACCGCAGCAACTTGAACGAAAGATTCGCGTCGGTTTGGATGATCCCTTCGACTTCGCCGACCGTGATGTCGGGGTTTTGCAGTTCGGACATCAGTCGCACAATCGAGGCCACATTGACTTGTGTCTTGCGTTGGCTGATGACCTGGGGACGACAGAAAAAGTAGCCTTGGAAGAGGTCGCAACCGAGGCTCTTACAGAGCTCGAAATCCTCTTGTGTCTCAATCTTTTCGGCCAAGATGGTGCGCACGCCCAACGCACGCAGCTTGCTGATGTGATCCGCCAAGTCTTCTTTGGGGATCAGCGGAAACTCGATCTTGACGATGTCCGCGGTCCCGATCAACGCTTCCAACTCGGGGCGATAGACGAAATCATCCAGCGCGATCTTGTAGCCTTCTTCGACCAGTTTCTCGATCGCCGAGAGCACCTCCTCGTCCGGTTCGATGTCTTCGAGGATTTCCAGGACGACGCGGTCGGGCGGCATGCACGACAAGTTATGACTGGTCAGCAAGTTGCGTGTCAAATTGATGAACGCCTTTTTCGAACCGACGATCGTGTCCAGACCGATATCGGTGAACGTATTGAGCAGCACGTTGGCTGTCGCCCGATCACCATCGGTGATCATCGCGGCGTTCTGCTCCCCCGATCGGAACAGCAACTCGTAGGCAAAAACCTCCACTTCAGGAGTGAAGATCGGTTGACGTCCCACGAAGGCGTTTTCGGCGGGGGAGGACGTTGCGCCGGGAGAGGTTTGGCAGGTCGACATGACGGATAGAAATCTGTTGAAGCGGGAGTGATGGTGGGCGAATCCCTATCTTGGCGAGACCAATGCATGTTGCTGTCGCAAGAAAGCCGATGACGGCGCATGACCCCACTGTTGGAAGTCTAAGTCATCTTTTGCATGGTCACGCCGTGTTCACGCCAATGTCATGTCCGTCGTCCCTCACGCGGGCACGTCGGGTTGCTGCCAGGCACTCATCCCTCCGTCGACGTAAATCGTCTGGCCGTGAATGTGCTCGGCCGCATCGGACAATAAAAAGATCACCGTACCGGCACACACGTCGCCGGTCGGAACGCGCCCGTTGGGTGTGTGCAATTCCATCCAACGGCGCATCTTGTCATCGCCGATCGCGCCATCGGTCAACGGTGTTCGCACCAGACCGGGCGCCATGGCGTTGACCCGAATCCCCTTGGGCGCCAGCGACACGCAAAGCGAACGGACCATCGCCGCGACCGCCCCCTTGCTGGTGTCGTAGGCGGTGTGATCGGGTTCGGAGAGCAACCCGTTGATCGATCCGGTGAACACGACGCGTCCCTGGACCTCGGCATCCACCCAACGCCGCGCGATCGCCTGAGTCAAGAAATACCCCGCCGCAACGTTCAGATGCATGGTGGTTTGGTAGCGGTCAAAATCCATTTCCAAAAACGGCACGTCGATGTACGTCCCGGCGTTGTTGACCAACAGGTCGATTCCTGGCATCAACGCATCCACTTCCGCCATCAAGGAATCCAGGTACTCACCCGGGGCACGCGATAAATCGCACAGCACCAGTTCGGCGCGGACTCCGTGTCGGCGACATTGTTCCAACGTCTGTTCCGCCGCCGCGTCGCGTCGTAATCCGACCAGCAACACGTCCGCACCGGCTTTCGCCGCCGCGATCGCAATCGCCCCGCCGATGCCCTGGGTCCCGCCGGTGATCAACGCCTTTCGGCCACTCAGTTCGTTCATGATCAATTTCGCTCAAGGGTGCAAGGGATGGTCCAACGACACGAACGCAGCGGTTCCTGTCGTCGTCAGCTTGAAAGACGACTGAAATACTGACACACTTTGGCTTTCCCATTCACCGCTTCCAACCCCACCAAACCATGTCTTACCAAAAACGTATCGAAGAACTCGGACTCGAACTACCACCTGCGCCTGCACCGGCCGGCGTTTACAAGCCCGTCGTCGTCGTTGGCGGTCTTGCCTATGTTTCCGGGCATGGACCGTTAAAGCCGAACAAGACGCTGACGACCGGTCGTCTGGGATTGGACTTGGATGTCGAATCGGGGTATGAGGCGGCTCGGCAAACCGGTCTGGCCATGCTGGCCACGCTGCAAGACCACTTCGGTTCGCTCGACAAAGTGAAACGGGTGATCAAGTTGCTCGGCCTGGTCCAGTGCATCGAAGGCTTCCCCGATTCGCCCGCCGTGATCAACGGTTGCAGCGAGTTGTTCCGAGACGTGTTTGGCGAAGAAAACGGCGTCGGCGCTCGCAGCGCCATCGGCACCAACAGCCTGCCCGGAAAGATCGCCGTCGAAATCGAAGCCATCTTCGAAGTCGACGCGTAGCGAGTTCATCCCGAACGTATGGCCTGACGCGATCGGAGCCCCGTCCGTTCTCACCAGCGGCTCAATGCCTCATCGAGCAACCGCAACGACTCGTTCCCGCCTATCGCGTGGTCGGCGATCGTGTCGGTCATCAAGGCGACGGAGCGGTCACGTGGCTTCGACTCGTCCGTCGTTTCCATCACGGCAATCCCGGCGGACGGGGTTGCCGATCTCGCCTGCGGAGAACGAGTGACCAGCAACGAGACCAAGAATGCCTCTGGGGTTTCAGCGTCATCTGCGACTTCCGCCCGTTGCGCCTGCCCTCCCGAACCAGAAGACGAACCGTTGGATGTCGGCGGTGGTGGTGGCGGCGGCGGGCTGGACGGCCCATTCCAATCGCCCGAGATCGGAGTCCAACCGGCATTGCCGCCGGGGCCGAAGATGAAGAAGTAGTCCGACGCTCCGGCGGTGAACGAATCCTTCAAGTGGAACCGCGAGACCGCCGGCTCATACAAGCCGATCGTGTCGGTGCCGTCGCCGTTCCAGTCGCCCACCATCGGGAGCCAACCGGCATTGCCGCCGGGGCCGAATCCAAAATACTGGTCCGAAGCCCCCGACGTGAACGTGTCTTTGAGATGGAACAATGAGATGTCGGGTTGATAGAGTCCGATCGTGTCGGTGCCATCACCATTCCAGTCGCCGGCCAACGGGATCCAGCCCGCATTGCCGCCCGGGCCAAAGGCAAAGTATTGGTCGGAAGCCCCCGACGTGAACGTGTCTTTGAGATGGAACAGGGAAATGTCCGGTTGGTACAGCCCGATCGTGTCGGTGCCATCGCCGTTCCAATCGCCGGCCAACGGGATCCAGCCCGCATTGCCGCCGGGGCCAAAGGCAAAGTACTGGTCTGATGCGCCCGGCGTGAAGCTGTCTTTGAGATGGAACAACGAGATATCCGGTTGGTACAGCCCGATGGTGTCGATGCCGTCGCCGTTCCAATCGCCGGACAACGGAATCCAGCCGGCGTTGCCGCCGGGACCGAAGGCAAAGAACTGGTCTGAACCACCCGAGGACAACGCGTTTCTGAGATGGAACAGCGGAGCGTCGGGTTGGTACAGTCCGATCGTATCCAGCGTGATGCTGCCCGAACCCAAACTGCCGTCGTCATTGGAAATGGTGCCGATCGCCGACGTGACGGCCAAACGTGCACCGTCGGACGGCCCCGACAACGTGACTGTGAATCGCTCGTCGGCTTCCCCGACGCTGTCACCGCTGACGTTGAACGTCACCACCTGCGAGGTGGTCTGCCCGGCCTGGAATTGAACTTGCCCCGACGGAAACGAACCGCCAAAGTCGGCGGCGTTGACCGGATTCCCATCGCGAGGCGTCACGGCATAGTTGACGGTCGCCGACGATGACACATCACCGCTCCGCGTCACCGTGAAACTAAACGATGTCGTGCCGGAATCCCCTTCGGACTGTGTCAAATTTGATGCATTGATCGATGCGATCGTGGTCGCAGGAATCACTTCGCTGATCGCCAACCCGGGGATCACAATCCCGGCGCTTCCCGCGTTGGCTTCGACACGCACGCGGATCGTCCCGAACTCGGTCGCGGTGACGCGTTCGGCGTACGACTCCAACGTCCGTGCGTTGCTGCCGGCTTCGTCATTGATCATCAGCACGCCGTTGCTGGTCACTTGGTTGAACGTGATCGGCGTGCCGTCACCGGTGATCGTGACGCGCTGGTCAAATGTGTCTATGAAATTCTCGAGCGCAAAGACATACAGATCGTATTCAAACCCCGGTGTCAGTCCGGCCCAGGTGACGTCGATCGGTGCCGGCGGGCCACCGAAAGGACCGCTGTAGAGCAGCCCGTCGATCCCCGCTAACGAAGGTGTGTGGCTGGGCAACGTGCCGCTGGAAGGCGTCGAGGTTCCGCTGCCGGTGTTGTCATCAAACAACAAGTCGATCGTGGTCGCGTTTCCGGCTTCGTCGATCAAGTCATTCAAGACAAACGACGGCGGATTCGAACCGACGTCTACCCGCGTCCAATTCGTCGGCGACGAACCCGCGATGGGGTCAAAGTCGATGCCCACCAATTGTCCGCTGCCGGACGCCGGAAACGCCGAGTCGTTGTCGATGATGTCCGCGGCCACACTGGCAATGGCCAGCGACAGCGGATAATTCGTCGCGTCGTCGGTGGCGGTGATCGCGTGCGAAATCGTACTCGCGTGCGTCCCTTCGACCGCCAAGTCATCGATCGCACGGACAAAGACATTCTGCGGCGTCGTGTGATTGAACACCAGCGTTTGGCTGCCGGCGAACGATCCGGCCGCGTTGGTCAAACTGATTTCGCTCTGCGCGTCGGCCGTTACCGTGATCGTCACGTCGGCACCGCCGCTGGGCGCAGAGTCCAACGCGATCTGATAGGAATCGGTCACAATGCCCGGCGTTTCGCGAAGCGCTGTGCCCGCACCGGTTTCCACGATCGTCACGCCCGCGGCCGAAGCGTTGGCGGAGACTGAAAAATTCTGGTCGGAGATGTCAAAGAACACATTGCCAACACCCTTGGCACGAATCCGAGCTTGGCTGGTCGAGACATCAAGATTGGGCACCACAATCGATGCGGACCCGTTGTTGGGATAGTTGCCGAGCAGAATCGGAAACGTGTTGCCGCCGTCCAGGGACAGACTCAATTGAATCGTCGCCGTGTTGATCCCGTTGGCATTGGTTCCCGCGACGGCCCAGGTCACCGTCTCGCTGCTGCCGCCGGACCACGTCACCGAGGTGTTGGGCGACGTGATTTCGAACGCGGCGCCGGTATCGACCACGGTCACGCGGACATCATCGCTGCGGACGCCACTGATCGTCGCGCCGCTGACATCGTGATTGTCGCGCGCCGTCGCGCGGAAATTCATGACGCGACTTTGGGTCGGCAAATGTTCGCCGCGATTGGTCAACGGACTGGTGTTGGCCAAGATGTCCGACAGCCGTGGAAAGGTGCGATCCGGGGCGGCTGTCGGGGCAAAGGAGCGGAACAGTGGGCCGACCGCATCAGCGGCGTCGGGAATCGGCACCGTTTGTCCGCTGCTGGGGGAACCGACATCGATCTGTTCCCAGGTGTACGTGAGGCTGTCACCGGAGTCGGGATCCGAGGCGTCGGCGGTCAGGACAAACGGCGTGCCGGCGGGGATCGTGACATCGGGGCCGGCATCGATGGTCGGAATCGTATTGCCGTTGGCCACCGGCGGTCGCAAGGTGGGGATGGTGGTTGAGATGAAGCGTTGGATTTCGTCAAAGCTTCCCGCGTGAAAGTAACGTTCGTCGCCAGGTTCGACCGGCAGATTGTCGCTGCCGCAAATCCCTTGATACGCCATGATCGTCGAACCGCTACCGGGTTCGTAGGAACTTTCGACGGCGCGTTGCGAACAGTTCCCCGACGCGCCGTTGAACGAATGTTCGGCGCCGAATTGATGTCCGAGTTCGTGCAGCAGAATGCCGAGCATCGAATCGGATACCGTAACGACGTTGTTGGACCCCAGGGTCAGAGGCGACGAGACGCCGGAGACGCCTTGCGCCTTGTTGCTTTGTCCGACCGCCCCCAGCGTTGCCAGTCCGCCACCGGCGCCGACCGCCAACACGTGGCCGAGATCGTATTCGTTGCGCGCACCCACTCCCGTGGTCGAGCTGCCGGAAATCGTCAAACGGTCTTCAATCTCCGGGCCGTTTTCAATCAGCAGGGAGTTCGTGTCGCTGTCGCTGTATCCATCGAAGGACGTGCTGCCGGTGGAAATCAGCAGATCATTGTCGGGAATCAACTCCAGCTTGATCGCCAACTCGCGCTGAAAGATCGCGTTCACCTCGGCAACGATTTGATCGAGGGCATCGCTCGCCACATTCCGCTGCTCCGTCTGCGTCGCCGTTTGTGGATTGCAGGTCGTCGAGACGGTGCAGGCCTCCGCGGTGAATTCGACCGTGGTGGCCAACGCAAGTTTGTAGGTCGACACGCCTGCTCCGACGCTCAGATTGTCGACACCGATCGCCAGCAACAGACGCCGTTCCAGAACTTCGAACACGCGGCGGCGCGATGGCCGACGGGGCGTCACACCACCACGTCCGGTGGCGGTCAACCCTCGTTTTCGACGTGGTTTCGAATCAACGTGACGTCTGTTTGCGGACATGTAAGGAGCTCTTTCGTCTGGCCTGATCGTGACAACAAATCCATCGAGACGGGGCCGCCCGTTCGGGACCGGCCGACGAAGAAGAAAGGCCCCAGATGCAGCGGTCATCGCTCAACACAAACATGTGGAACATCCTCCATCCTTCCTGCCGAATCCGATCGCGAAACGTTTTTCTTTGGTGTGATAAGATCCTTTATGCCGGTTATTCCCGTTTCATGAGCCAACCCCAGTTTAGTCCTCCCGGGAAGGGCCGCACAATTTTGCCGCCCATCGCCTGTTTCAAGGGGGGCGGCTAACAAATAACGGCCGAATGGAGCCGTTTGGCGCGAGCCGACGGGTCACCGAGCGTCGGGCGTTGGCGGAGGCCCGGACGCTGACGCGAACCGGCTGATCTCCCACCAACATCAGCCGTTTAGCGCGAGCCGACGGGTCACCGAGCGTCGGGCGTTGGCGGAGGCCCGGACGCTGACGCGAACCGGCTGAGGCCGAACGGGGATCATCCGCCCGTCACCGACTTGGGCGTGAAAACCGAAATCGATTTCACCAAACCGGTTCTTGCCCACCAGAATCGCCCCACGAAAAGGCGTAGACTGTCAGCCAGGTTCCAGATTCACCATCACGACATTCAAGGTTTTTTGATGCGTCTCCTTTCCGCATGCCTGCTCACCGTTGCGACGCTCTTGGGAAATACCGGTCTGATTGCCCAAGACCCAACTCCCGATCAACGAAAGTACCTGCTCGACCGTGTCGATGACGTCGCCATCGTCCAGCTCTACGTCGACGGGTTCGAGCAGTTGTCGCTGCGAGAAAAAACACTGATCTATCATCTCTCCCAAGCCGCCATCGCCGGACGCGATATCTACATCGACCAACGCTACCGCTACTCGCTTCGCATTCGCGATGTCCTGGAGGGTGTGTTGACCCATCCGCAAGGGATCGACGAAACAACCCTGGCGGCGATCCGGAAATACATGAAGCTGTTTTGGGTCAACAATGGGCCTCACAGTGCCTTGACCGCCCAAAAGAATTTGCTGGAGTGCACGGCCGAGGCCTTCGACGAAGCGGTCAAGCAAGCCGTCAAAAACGGTGCCCAGCTGCCGGCTTCCGGCGAAGAGTTGTTCACGCTGATGGTGGAACTTCAGCCGGTCCTGTTCGACCCCACCTTTGAGACACATGTCACCCAAAAATCACCGCCTGAGGGCGTCGACATTCTGACCGCCAGCGCCAACAACCTCTACCACAACGTCACCGCCGCGGACCTGGACGGGTTTCAAGAACGCTACCCGCTCAATTCACAACTGATCAAAACGGACAGCGGGAAACTGCGCGAAAACGTTTACCGCAGCGGATTAGACAGCCTGGTTCCCGCCGGCATGTACGCCCAGCCGATCGCCAACATCGTCGCTCATCTCGAAGCGGCGATTCCCTTTGCCACGCCCGAGATGGCGCGTGCCCTGGGCGCACTGATCCATTATTACCGCACCGGCGAAGCCGTCGATTTCTACGGGTACAACATCGCGTGGGTCGCCGACAAAGACAGCCCCGTCGACACCATCAACGGGTTCATCGAAGTCTACATGGACGCGCGGGGCATCAAGGGATCGTGGGAGGCCGCGGTCTACTTCAACGATCCGATCAAAATGGACATGATTCGAAAGTTCGCCGACAACGCCCAGTGGTTCGAAGACCGCATGCCGTACGCCGAATCGTTTCGCAAAGACAACGTGAAGGGGATTTCGGCTAAAGCGATCCAAGTCGTGATGGAAACCGGTGACTCCGGCCCCGTCACTCCGATCGGAATCAATTTGCCCAACGACGCGACCATTCGCCAGCGATACGGCAGCAAGTCCGTTTCGCTCAGCAACGTCATGGAAGCCTACGACAAGGCCAGCACGCCGTCGGCGCGGGCGGAGTTCTGTTACGACGATGCTGAATTCGCCCGAGCCGACCAATGGAAATCCACCGCGCTGGCACTGGAAGTGAACATGCACGAAGTCATCGGGCATGCCTCCGGCCAAGTCAACGAAGGTATCGACCCTGCCGTCTCGATCAAGGAATACTACAGCGCACTCGAAGAAGGCCGTGCCGACCTGGTCGCGCTGTATTTCATCGGCAATCCGAAATTGATCGAACTCGGGTTGGTCGAAAACGAAACGGACCTGAAAGAGATGCAGCTGGCGGCCTATGAAGCCTACACGCGAAACGCGATGACCCAGCTGCGTCGGATCAAGTCAGGGACGACGATCGAAGAAGACCACATGCGGAATCGGCAGATGATTGTCGGCTGGCTGGCCGCCAACACGGACGCCATCCGAGTCGACGTCCGTGACGGAAAAACGTACTTTCGCGTCGCCGATGTTGCTGCCTGGCATCGCGGCGTCGGTCAGTTGTTGGCCGAAGTGCAGCGAATCAAATCCGAAGGCGACCGAGCCTCTGCCGAACGGTTGATGAAGGATTACGCGATCAATATCAATGTCGCTTTGCGCGACGAAGTGTTGCGCCGTTATGCCGATTTGGACCAACCCGCCTACACCGGTTTCGTCCAACCCGAATTGACCCCTGTGAAGGACGACCAGGGCAACATCACCGACGTCCAGATCTCCTACCCCCAAGACCTGGAAACCCAAATGCTGAAGTGGTCCGGGGCGATGGCCCACTAGCCGGTGCGGCGGCAGACGGCTGATAATCCGTTGACATCCGTCGGGAGAGCGCCAGCGATTCCAGCATCCCGGAGGGATGCCAGCGAGTAGCCGGAGGTGAGCGCAGCGACACCTCCGGAGATCCGGTCTCCCGTCGGACGCGACCTCGGAGGGTGTCGCTGTGAAGCATTTATTCCCTGCGTTTGACGAGGTGTTAGCGGCAGGGCGCAAGCCCTCCGGTCCCTCAACGTTCCCGAAACACCGGAGGGCTCGCGCCCTACCGCCACCAGCTCCCTCAATTGATCTCGACAAGCTCGACGATGAAGTGCAGTCGGGCCCGTGGAGGGATCGGGCCGCCGGGGGTGCCGCGCTCGCCGTAGCCGAGTTCATGGGGGATGTCCAATTCGATCATGCCGCCCTCACCGATCAATTGCAGTCCTTCGGTCCAACCGGGGATCACACGTTTGAGCGGAAAGGGAGTCGGCTCTCCCCGACGATACGAGCTGTCGAAGATCTTCTTGGAGTCCAACCAACCCTTGTAGTGGGCCACCACGCTGTCGGTGGCCTTGGGTTTGGGTTTGTCGCTCTTGCGGAGCACGCGGTACTGCAGTCCCGAATCGGTCTTGCTGAATTTTTTCGGGGCATCGGGATCGATCTTACCCGGCGCAACCTTCTCCAGCTTGTCGGCCGGGCCCGCCGTGATCGCTCCCTGACTGGTTTGGACGTCTTGCTGCAGTTTATCTGCGGTGTTGAGCACGCCGCCGATCGCGCTGCCCTGACCCCATGACGTCGCCGCCAACAGCAAGACTGCAACAAACGGAGTTCCGAGCACGAGTGATTGTTTCATCGAAGTGAACCTGATTCAGGAAGGGCGAGGGAAGATGGGGGCCATGATTGCATCGATCAGACAGCCAAAATTGTACTCGATTCGCGGATCGGTCGAGAGCAGCAGCCTCTCGGCGGGAATCGGCATACGGTTTGCGGCCTGATTCGATTTTGTTTCCGGTGACCAGATGCTGTGACCATCGGGCACGTGTCCAAAACGGTAAATCTTCCTTGACGCCTGAGGAAAGCTCAATGACGACCATCAATGCGAATTTGGAAACCAAGGTGCAAAGCGTCATGCAACGGCACCCTGTGACCATTCACGACTACCAAACCGTCCACGACGCCGTCGATGCGATGACCGAGCACCATGTTTCGGCGCTGCCGGTCGTCGACGATGGACGCTATCTCAAAGGCATCCTCACGCTCAACGATCTCGTCCGATTGGTGCAAGATGCCGAACGAACGCTCGAAAGCGACTTGGCGATCTACGACACCAGTTATCTGGTCGCCGATATCATCCGCGAAACCCTGGGCACCGACGAAGTCGCCAGCGTGATGTCGGGTGTGATGTTCAAGGTCAAGCAGGAAGACACACTCAAGAGTGCCGCGAAGTTGATGATCGAACATCAACTGCATCATCTTCCTGTCGTTGGCAAAGACATGAAACTGCTGGGGATCCTGTCCTCGATGGATTTCGTTCGTCTCGTTGCCGACGCGACTTAGCATCAACGGCACTCACGACCCCAGCACGTGGCGTCAGCCAGTGGCGCGCAGTGATGTCAAAAGCAGTGATCTCAAATCCTGCTCGCGCCGCTCGCTCACCGGCTTGTTGATTTAATCAGCCGTTTGGCGCGAGCCTACGGGCGCCGGAGAGTAATTGACAAGATGAATGTCCGTACGCTTGCGCGCTCGCGGCTAATCCCACGTGCGATCGGATTAAATCAACACGCCGTCACGCTTCCCGCTGGTAGTGGCGACTGCGGCCGCCTCTCCCGCTATCTTTAACTCACGAGACAACCTTCGACTCCAAGGTTTCGCCGGCAACGGGGCAGACGAATCCCGGCGGCTTCAAAGCCAACACGCTGCAGGACACGTCGGCCAGAACGGATTCGGCGGTATTGCCGATCAAAAAGCCTGCGATCCCGGTACGGCAGACCGTCCCCATGACCAACAGGTCCGCTTGAACCTCCTCCACCATGTCCGAGATCACGTCGGCTGCCGGTCCACGTCGGACATGGAATTCCGGTGACACTTCGGTCATCCCCGTGTCCCGATAGAGCTCGCCAAGATGGGTGCGGATGTTCTCCGCATGGATCGAAAACACGTCCTCGAACTGGTCTTCGCCAAACGATTGATGGAATGGTGACTCCATCGGCAGTTCGAACGGGACTTCCAAAGGCATTTCCCAAGCACTCAGCCAATGCAACGTCGCCTCGTCGCTGCGTGCAATCTCCAGTGACAGTTCCGCGATCGCTTCGTTCAACTTTTTGTGCGGGGTGTCCTGTCGGTCGACGTCGATCGCCGCCAAGACCTGGTCGAAATCGCCGTGTACCTGGGGCTTCAGTAGCAGCATCGCGCACGGGCACATCCGCAACAGTGCACGGGCCACGCTGCCGACCACGCGTCCGGCGCCGCGAAACCCGTCGGCCGCCTTGATCACCAAATCGTGGTCGTTGCGGAGCACTTCGCGGATCACTTCCATCGCCGGATCACCGACGGTGACAACGATGTCGATGGGAACGGACGCGTCGTAGAACTCGCTCACCTGTTCTTGCAGCTTGGCACGATGATCTTCGATCAACAACCGTTGTAACTCGTCCGGACTGGCGACCCCTTTGAACAACCGCAGAATCCGAGGCACGGGCTTGATCACATCCATCAGCGTCAACGAGGCGCCGTTTTCCATCGCCAGCACGATCGCTCGCGCAATCGCGCCCTCGGGTTCCTCCGTTCCCGTGTACACCAGCAACTTTTTGAATCGTTCCATCAAAGGACCCTCGAAATCATCGTTATCGATCGTTCATCGGCCGCTTCGATGCAAACGATGTACCGTCAACGCGACGGAGAACGAATCCAACCGGGGACGCTCCAAAGCCTGCTCGTCTGCGGTTGGCCGGTACCAATTCATCACCAACCTGGAATGACAATCCGTGCGGATGAGCACAGGCGTGGATCGCGACAGCGCGCCAATTTGGACCGGCTGTGACAATGTGTCAAATCGTCAGTTGCGAAAGACGTCATCGAGCCATCGCAGCGAAGAATCGTCGCGCCCTTGAGTTTCTGTGTCGCGCTGGTGGTCGGTGATGGAGCCGATTGCGCGGAGGTTCGAGGGCACGGAGTCGCTCGATGGCGCATCGATGCGCCTCGACGGGGAGCCTCGGATGCGGGCAACGGCTCAGCTTGTCGGGATCGCCAGTAAGGCTTCGCAAAGTTTGTCGAAACCGGGCGTCGTCTCGGTCGCTTCGATTTGAAGGTCGCGGACCAGTTTGATTTCCGACTGACGGATCGCCCCGCCGGCGACCAGCATGTCGACGAGGATCGTTTGTTCTTCAAGATCGATCTTGCCGTCCTTGAGCAACACGTGACGCATCAAGGGTAGAAACAGCTCGTCGAATTCCGGACAAACGTCATCCGCTTCGCCGATCAGTTCGACCAGAAACGCGACGTCGTCAAAGTCCAATGCGCCGTCTTCTTCGACGTACCGGCGAATTCGCGCGACTTCGTTTGAGCTGATCTTGCCGTCACTCAGCAATTCGGACTTCAGTTGTTTCAGGTGGGCCACAAGTCTTTCCTCACGCGATTGATACCAAGCACTAAAGGAATCTAGATCACAGTCTGGCTGGTCCGGGCGATTTCGAAATCGATTTCGAACCATCCGCATCGCCCCCTGCTGCCGGTCCGATCCTAAGAGACAGACCGCTTGTGCCGTTTCTAACGCCGACGAACACCACGCCGCGAACGTCTAGCCCTCGCCGCCGCAACCGAGACCGTTGCTCCCCATCATTCTGCCGCGAACGATTCGAGCTTCTTCACACCTGCCCCCTTTTTTTGCCCGCCATTTTTCTGCCATCTTTCGCGGAACAAACCCTTAAAAAGAGGCAATCACAACGAAGAGCTCCCGGGAGCGCACTGACGAATTGTTGTCGAAGTGTCTATTTTTTTTGAACTTCACAGCCGCTCGCGCAACTTTCGTCTTGTCATGAGCATCGAGAAAGAACGCATCCGTACCGCCTTGCTAATCGTCCGGTTCCAATCCGGCGACGATTCCGCGTTCGATGATCTGTATTCTCAGCGACGCGACTGTGTCCGAGGCATGGTTTGGCGATGGACCGGCGGGGTTCCAGGCGTGGTGGACGACGTGTGTCAACAAGTCTGGTTGTCGGTTCTTAGATCGTTACCCGCGATGAAGCAGCCGATGGCATTTGATGCCTGGATCGGCCGCATCATTCGCGCGGAACTTGCCTTGATACTCCGACGCCGACGACGAGCTGCTGTTCCATTGGATTCGATCGCCGAACCCGAAGACGTGCTTCGTCCCGGCGAGCAGCCGCCGAGCTGGGAGGTGTTGCAAGACGCCTTAGAACAGATCGATCACGCATCCGCCGAGCTTTTGCAAATGCGATTTTGGCAGGGACGCTCGTACGATCAAATCGCGACGACACTGGGCATTCCGATCGGTACGGTGCGATCTCGCTTGCACTATGCCAAGAAAACCTTACGAAGCCATTTGACCCGAGGAAACGATGATGTCTGAAGAGCCAGAGCGGTTGATCGACGAGAAAGACGGAAAGCCCGCGGCGGGTCAGCATCATGATCCGACACTCCAACGGGCACAGCGAAACGCCAGGAGAGGGAAACGGTTGACCGGATTGCTCGCTGCAATCACTGCGTTGACCTGGATCGCCGCCGGCGCGACGGCCGTCTGGACCACGGACCTCTGCCTCAAGGTCGCGTTCCACGGCTTTCACGGACCGATGACCGACTATCAGAACTTGCACAACGAACTGATGGACCAGTTCGGCAAAAACGGGAGACTCAGTAGCAGCGATGTTCCTGCCGATCTCTGGAAAGAATACAACCAGCGACGACGGATCCTTTCCGATCAGCACCTGGCCATGGAGACGTCGATTACTGCCACCATCGTCTTGTTCGTGGTCGCGGCACTGCTGAGTGTATTGCTGATCATCACCTCGCGACGAAGCACACTCAGCCAAGTCGCAGCCAGCGTCCGTTCGATCGAACTAATACTTCAAGACCCGTCCTCCGCCCCGCAATCCGATTCCCTGGCGGATTGAGGTCTTCAACGTGCAGAAAGGCTGGGGCTCTCGCACAGGCATTGATCCACCGACACCCGTATGCCTCTTTCGCCTCTTTTTGCCGGCGTTCGCATTTTTCTGAAATTGGCTGTAACACGTTGAAACGTGTCACGCTTTGCAGGGTGAATTCACTGCTCCTCACCCTGTCAAGAACTATGAAAACAGCAACAAGTGTCGTCTTGGTCGCTCTGTTGGCCGTCTCTGTCGGATCGGCCCAAAATCCCTGGGGCGATTGGGTGCCCCAGCCGATTCCGCAAACGACTTCCAACCTGAAGTATCAACAGCGGGCCGGCTCCACCACGACCCATCGCAACGGCGCTGTCAGCGAATCGTGGTTCAACTCGGGCTTCACCCAGGAAGCCGGCGTCGAAATCGGCGTTTCCTCTGGTAACGACAAGCAACACGGGACCAAATTCGGCCGGGAACGGGACGAAAAGTGGTTTGCGGGGGTTCGCGGAGGTGTTCGAGCCGGTTACGCAGCGGACACGGGCGTCGCTCAGACCGGACAGATCGGCAACACCCGGGTCAGATCGTACGCCGAGGCCGAGGCATTCGTCGGCGTGGAAGCGGGCGCACAAGCTGGGGTGAGCAACAACGGAGTGGGCGTCAATGCAAATGCGTTTGCGGGGGCTCGGGTGGGAGCGCGGACGGGAACCGAGGTCGGACCGGTCGATGCCGCGGTGACGGGAGAAGCATGGGCGGGAGTGGGCGTCGAAGCCGGAGCCGACGCGAAGTACAAAAACGGTCGAATCAAGTTTGACTACGGCGCCGGAGGGGCAATCGGTGTGGGCGGCAAATTTGGCGGTGACGTCTCGGTCGATGTTCGGCAACCGATTAAGGCCGCCAAGGGACTCGACTCGACCCGACGAAGCGTGTCAAACGACGTCGGCAAAACCGCTCGCACGGTCAGCGGCTCGACACGCAAAAGCGTCAAGAGCGTCAAGAGCACCGGCAAGAAAGCGAAACGCTCGATCGGAAAGCTCTTCAAGTAACGAGCCCCCGTCCGCGGACGATCGACGGGCTGCTACACAACGTCCCGTTTTTCTGTCATCTCCCGCGACCGCCCCGTTCCTCGTCAATCCTGCTAGGATGGATAGAAGATAGAACCTGCCGATTTCCGGCCTGTCGATTCAATCGACAGGCCGTTTCGACACCGGCACTGACGCTTCTCTTCACGGATTCGACGCCATGACATCGACTTCGTCTCCCAGCCTGTTTGCCACTCCGGGATCAACCGATGACGGGCTGGTGGACGGGATTCGCGCACAAGACGATCAAGCATGGGAACAGCTTGTCGAACGCTATTCGCCGTTGATCTACGTTTGGTGCCGAAAGTGTGATTTGCAACCTGAAGATGCCTTGGATGTGTCTCAGCAAGTTTTCGGCGCGGTCCATCGATCGATCTCGACGTTTTCACGGCGTCCCGAGGGTCGCGGCGGATTCCGAGGCTGGTTGTTCGTGATCACCAGGAATGCGGTCCGCAATCATCTCGAACGCACCCTGCGGGGACCGCGTGCACAAGGAGGCAGTTCGATCCAGTTAAGGCTGCTCGCGGAACCCGAGTCACTCGATGAAGCATCCCTGTCAGCGGCGACACGTTCAGCCGACGGTCGATCGGATCCACATGCACCGGTGCAGGCCGCTCTCGACGCGGCCCGCCGGGATTTTGACGAACGGACTTGGCAATGTTTTTGTCGGATTGCACTCGAAGGGCACACTGCAGCCGAAGTCGCGGCGCAATTTGGGATGAAATCTTCGGCCGTGAGGCAGGCGAAGTACCGGGTGACGCGGCGGTTGAGACTGGACCTTGGACGTTTTCTTTGACGGCGTAACTCGCTTTAGCAAAATGACTTAAGGCTTTTTGGGGTGTCAAAACCGGCGGCGAATGGACCGGTCCGCGTTGCGCGTTGGTGTTGTTCAGTGTGGCACGCCGGCGTTTGTCACTCCGCCGTGCGTCAGATGTCGCACCCTGCCAGCGATCAATTAGACCCATCGTCAACCACCGGAGTCGCTGCGATGCAGATTCCTTGCCCATCCAGAAAAACGCTCCACGACCTTCTCGTCGGCGCGGTCGAAGACGACCAGGCGCGTGAGATTTGTAGTCACCTGGACACTTGCTCGAACTGTGAATCGCTGACGTCAACACTCGAACAGCAACACGTCAAGTTGCTGCAGGAACTTCAAGAAGAGGGCAGCAGCCAGCGATACCTTGCTGAACCTGAATTCGAACTGTTGCAGAAGGCGATTTCGACGTCGCAGTCAGCGGACTGCAATACCGAGACCAAGGATGAAGTCGCGATCGCGGCAGGGACCCGACTTCGCGACTATCGATTGCTGAAAAAAATTGGGCAGGGAGGGATGGGAAGCGTCTATCTGGCTGTGCATTTGAATCTTAGAAAAGCGTTCGCGGTGAAGGTCCTGCCGGAGGAAAAACTGCGTTCGGAAAGTTCGGTCGCACGGTTTCGCCGCGAGATGCTCGCGGCCGGTAAAGTGAACCACCCCAACCTGATCAGTGCTTCGGATGCAGGCAGCGTCGATGGGCGTCACTTCTTGGTCATGGAGCTTGTCGAAGGTGCCGATCTCGGACGGATCGTCCGTCAACGTGGACCTTTGGGCGTTGCCGATGCATGCGAAATTGTTCGTCAAGCAGCCCTCGGTTTACAGCATGCTCACGACAACGGTCTGCTGCATCGAGACATCAAACCATCGAACTTGATGTTGACCCATGACGGAAACGTTAAGGTGCTCGACCTCGGATTGGCCGGTTGGGTGGAAAACGAAGAATCAACCGAATCACCGACGCCGACACGCGACGGACTTACGAATGCAGACCACTTCGTTGGAACGCCGGAGTACATGGCACCGGAGCAGTTTCGTGGTGAGACGAGCGTCGATGAACGCGCGGATCTCTATGCGTTGGGTGCCACCCTGTTCCAGCTCTTGACCGGCCACCCACCCAGGCAACGCCATCTAAAGAAAAGATCGGAGAGTGTAAACCTGGATGTCGGCGAGCGATCAGCTGAAACTGACGATCTCCGCCAGGACCTGCCGCCGCAGCTAAAGCACTACATCAAGCTCTTACTGTCGCCGTCTCGCGAGCAACGCCCTCACAGCGCCGCAAGCGTCGCGTTACAGCTCGCCGGTTTTGCAGAACAATCAGACCTGCTGCAGCTTGCCGAGACTTGCAAGGAAAGTCCCGGAATGTTGTCAGCCGATTTGTCCCAGTTCAGCGACACGGCCTTACCTGCGGAATCTCAATCCAATCAGGGAGTCGTTCCGACCAATCCGGAAAAATCGGCGATCGTACCGATGAAACTGTCTGTTTGCCTCGTGGCAGCTGTGTTGTTGATCGCTCTGATCTCGCTATTGTCCAACCGGTCCAGAGTCAGCGTGATCGAAGGAGCTTCGCCCGTCAAAGACGACACCGTGATACCGTCGCCGGCCGACGACCCCGTGAAAGAAGAAGACGTGGTGGACGCGATTCGAGCTGGCGAGATCAATCGTGCCATATCGCTTGCCCAGAAACTGATCCAGCAGGCGCCGCATCTCGGTTGGAATCACGCCTTGGCCACGATGATCGCTGCCTATGACCTCCAAACCGACGGGCCGACATCACGTGCCACCTACGAAACTCATCGTCAGTGGCTTGGCAAACGCTGGGCGCAAACAGGCGAGGGCAGCAACACGATTCCACGAATCTGCTGTTTGCACCCGGATCCTCCGGCCGACTTGTCACGCATGCTTGACGCCGTCGTTGCCGAAGCGAAGGATCGCCCGAAAGACTGGAGATATCCCCATTCTGAGATGATGTTGTTATTCCGCCTGGAGCGATACCGAGAATCGCTTGTCGCGTTTTCTGATGCACGACGCGTCTCGCCAAATAATCTCGTGCATCGCGCCGTCGACACAGCTTGGTCGGCGTTGATTTTGAATCGGTTGGGACGATCGACCGAAGCACGTCGCGCATTTGAGAAAGCCCAGCAGTTGCAGCAGGAAATCAAAGCAAAAGCTCGGACCCCGATGCCCCAAATGTGGTTCGATTACATCGAATTGGTTGTCATCCTTGGTCAATTTGATGATCAATCCTCGTCGACGAAGGAAGATTCCAACGAGCACTCTGTTCCGACAACGCCACATACAGATCAGGCTGCATCGGCTCCAGCAAAGGCATCGAATCCACAGGCGGTCAAAACGAAAGTGGTCCAAGGTGACGTTATCCAACTGGTGCAAACACGTCCCGACCGCGGCGCACGACACGAAACGCGGGATCAATGGGTGGACCGTGTCAACGGCTTGTTGATCAAACAAGCCTACCTTGATGCAGAGGCTGAATATGCCGCCGGGCAGCATACATATGAAATGCATTGGCCACTTCGCTGCCGCGTCGCACTCGGCCTGATGATCGCCGCCCGAGACGATTCGAATCTGCGTCCCAAAGCCGACCGATACTTGCATGACCTGGAACAGACGCTGCGGAACTCGCCCCAACTGCCGCTGCCTGCTCGAATCGAAATCCTGCGTCTACTCGCGCTCAATCCGGAAAGACAATGGGACCAGCCGTTGATCGATCGGATCGCCCAGCAGATCCAGGCCGAACGTTGGAGCGACTGGAGCCTTCACCATTGCCTTGCCGCCATCCGCTTTCATCAGGGGCGACTTGCGCTCGCGTTGGATCACCAAGCGGCAGCAGGGCAACAGACGAAATCAGACCTCCAAAAGTGGCTCCACAACTACTGGTGGACCCTGTTGCTGGCCTGCAATGGTCAACTCGATTTGGCACGCCGATCGCTGATGACCTCGGAAATGAGCCAGCGGCGGTTGACACCCCTGCTGGGTTCCGAATCGACGGCGTCCAAAGAGGACCTGGAGACGGTGTTGGAGATGCGATGGATGATGCCAGTTTTTCAGCATCGCCTCGGACCACTTGAGAACTTGAAAATGTGGAGTGCCGGACAAACACCGGCCTTTGTGAATTTGGACAACCAGGTTCATGAGATTTCCAAACGCCTGATTGAGTCGCCCGATGAAGCCGATCTCTATTTTCAGAGAGCGATTGCCTTCAGCCGTATGCGTCGACAACGGGAAGCATTCTCCGATTTCCAGCGCGCTGCGATGCTGAAACCGGATGATCCGATCTTCCAAACCATCCTGGCGTACGTCGATGCGTTTACGAATGATCGTGGTCAGTTGCAACACTTCATTCACGGCATGACCAGTGATGAATCGACGATACTTCGACGTGTCGATCTGCAAAATCCAAGCACCGCCTTTGTCTATCGCATCCTTCTGGTGGGCAATCACCAGGATCATGTGTTTTCGGCCTATTTCGAGGATGTCAAAACCCTCGCGAAAAACTTGCCGGACGACTGGTATTGCCAATACGTTTTCGCACTCTGGAAACTTCGAACCGGACAAATCGGTCAAGCGGAGACTCAACTTCGGTCCCTCATCCAGACCGTCGACGACATCTCGCTCGAACAGTATTGCACCTTATGGTGGATCGATTGGCTTGAGGATCTTCGGGGCAAGCAGAGCGAAGAAGAACGAGCAGCACGCATGAAGCGATTGGCTCAACTGCAAGCCAAAACACAATTTAATCCCACCAACGTCGTGAAGAACTGGCTGGCTGTTTATGAGTTGATGCTGATCTCAACAGGTAATCTGGAGCCCGTTCGTCGAATCGTCGAAGCGGAATTGACGCGGACGATTTCAGGTCCAGGCGTCAACATTGCGTTCGATTTGTCGCGCAGCGGAGTGGCAGACACGTTATTTAATATCAACGCCTCGGCGATGGATCGAACCGGAACTCGTTGCGCGTTTGCCCCCTTACGCGATGGTAGTTTGTATTTATTGGAAACTGTCGAAGGCAGATTGGTGAATTTTCCTGCCGGCGGTGAAGTCCGTTGTCTGGAATTCACCGCCGACGGGAAGTCCTTGATTGTCGGCCGACCCAACAAGTGCATCGATGTGATTGAGATCGCCACGCGCCGAGCAACCTCGCTGGACGTCAAATTCCAACCGAACTCGCTCGACTTCTATGAAAGAGGCAACTTGCTTGCCGTCGCGTTCCAGGCCAAGCGAGTGGAGATCTGGAATCTGGCAACGAATACCATTTGGCAACAGCCGACGCTTCTCCTCGGCGTTCCGCGACAGATCGAGTTTAATTCCGACGGATCCCGAATCGCGATCGGCATGGGAAACGATCAGACTTCGATCTATTCTCAAGCACTGGCTCCGGTGACCGAATTGCCCGACGGCGGTCAATTTGCGTGGATCGATCGCAACACCATTTGCTGTTGCCGCTCCGATTCCAGTCACCTTCGAATCATCGACATCAACAATCAACAACAGGCAAGGACGCTTGCGACAACCTCGGGATCGATCACAGCATTAACGTATTTGAAGACTCATCAATTGCTTGTCACTGGAAACGACCGGGGCGAAGTCATCGGATGGTCACTCTCCGGCGAGCAGAAGTTGATTGGACACTTACCACGCGCAGTGATTCGGCGACTCTGCTCTTCCGAGGATGGTCGCTATCTGCTTGCGACCGGACGACGCCACCGGCAGGGCGATGGAGGGTCCTGCTGTGTGCTGTTCGACTTGGCGACGATCTAGCTCGACCACCGTCCCGGAGCGAATCCATGGAGGCGTTTCGGCCTGCCGATTGAAGCCCGCACGCGTTCGCAAGTGGCCACGCCGCGGCTCTCGCTCACAGCTCGGGCTGACATGTTCATGTTGATTTCGGGACATCGACCGAATCGACTGGCCGCTTGGGCCCATCGGCTGACACTCGTTTGGGATTAGCCGGTTTGCGTCAGCTTCTGGACTTCGCCGCTGTCCTGAATTTAGCGCGATGGTACTCAAGTCCTTTTTCCCTTAGGGAGAGCAGTTCCCCCCTGTCGGGTTGCGTGATGGTGTGCTGGCACCCGCTAATCTACGATTTCGGCCACTATTAGTGCCCAGGCATTCACTTATTTGGGGCAAGAGCTGTCCTTTCCCAGGTCATCCGCCCTTTGCCTCCTCGTCCATTTTGTCCAGAAATGAATCTGTGAGTTTTATCAACCACTTGCGCAGGGCGCTGGGGGAGCGACCGGTTCGCAACCACCGAGGCGATCGAGTCCATGCAAGGCGCAATCGGCTTCGGATGCAGATTCTGGAACAACGCTATTTGCTGGCGGGAGACACGAATTACTCGTACGGCGACGAACTGCGCAACTACCGTTTGGCCATTGCAACAACGGAAGAATTCACGGCGGCGATCGGCGGTGAAGTCGCTGCACTGGCGAGTGTAAATGCCTTGGTATCGGAGTTGAATGCAATCTACGAGTCCGAACTTGCGATTCACTTCGATTTGGTCACCGGCGCCAACACCATCTTTGAAACAAGTGACCCGATGGACGACGGACTGGACAATGGCGATCTGAGTCGATTGATCAATCAAGGCACCGGGGTCTTTGACACGATCATCGGGCCGGACAGCTACGATGTCGGGCATATCTTGGGGACATTCGGTGGAGGAGGCACATCCGGACTCGCCTACCTGGGCGTGGTCGGGAGTTCCTCTCTGAAGGGTGGTGGTGCGACCGTCGTCGGCAATATCAGCTCGGTCGGTTCAGAGGGGTGGAATCTAGTGGTCGCGCATGAGTTGGGGCACCAATTCAGTGCTCGACACACATTCAATGCCTCTGTCGCGGGGACCAACTGCAACTCAACCACCTACGATCCCGCGTCGGCTTACGAACCGGCGAGCGGATCGACGATCATGAGCTATGCCGGAATCTGTGGTGCGAACGATTTGCAATCGACCGAAGACCCGGTGTTCCACTCCGCTAGCGTCGAGGACATCAGCGATTACATCACCACTCAGACCGGAGCGGACCCCAGTTCGACGACTCCGCTCGCCAACGATGTCCCGACCGTCAACGCCGGGATCGACTACACCATTCCCGCCGAGACTCCGTTTGCTTTGACGGCGGTCGGAAGTGACGCTGATCCGCTGAGCTACTCATGGGAGCAGCTGGATTTGGGAACGCCCCAAAGTTTGCCGCTGACGGACCTGGGGAACGGCCCGATCTTTCGCGCCTTTGCTCCAACCAATGATCCGACAAGAGTCTTTCCTCGGCTCGATGACTTGCTCAACGGAGTTGACACGGCTGCGACCGGTGAAGTGCTGCCATCGATCAGCCGCGATTTGAACTTTCGCGCGACGGTTCGTGACGGTCACGGCGGTGTCTCCAGCGATGACATGGTGATCACGGTTGATAGCACATCGGGCCCATTTGCCATCACCAGTTTTAATACCAGTTCCATACTCACGGGCGGTTCATTCGAAACGGTGACTTGGGATGTTGCAGGGACCAATGCTGGTGCCATCAATGTCAGTGACGTCGCGATTGAAATGTCTGCCGACGGCGGATTGACGTATCCGTACGTCCTTGCCTCCGCGACGGCCAATGACGGAACTCAAACCGTCACGATCCCCAATGTCAATCTTACCAGTGCTCGCTTGCGTGTTCGCGCCCTGGGAAATGTCTTTTTTGACGTCAACGACGCCAACCTGACGGTGACCAGCGACAGTGGCCAGCCCGGAGTTGTGTTCGCTCAAAGCGGAGGCGACACTCGACCTTTCGAAGCGACTGGTCCCGGTCTGGATGACAGCTATGATCTCTCGCTCAATGGTGACCCTGCGGGTTCGGTCACCATCGAGATTGCCGCGGACTCTCAAACTCTGGTGAGTTCCGATGGTGTCAATTTTAGTTCGACACTGGAACTGGTCTTTGACTCCGCGGCGGCACAAACGGTTCACGTTCGTGGGATCAGCGACGGAATCGAAGAAGGGCCACACCAAAGCTCCATCGCTCATTCGGTTTTCGCCAGCACGTCCACAAGTTATCCGGTTGGAACCGCTCTAGGATTTTTGCGGGTCGACGTGATCGATGCTGATTTACCACCAGTCATCGGAATTGATTTCGACTCCGCTGGAAATGTTCCGTCGAACTGGAGCGGCGCAAGTGTCTTGTTCAACGCGGACGGTTCAAACCTGAATCGTGATGACGGTGCGGCAACGACCGTGGACGTTTCGTCGTCGATCAGTGGGACGACATGGATCAGTTCTTCAGGTCCGGCTTCCTCGACGATCCCACGCCACTTTCCGTCCTTGGTTGACCTGGACGGATACAGCTACAATGAACTTGGAAATACCTTCACGTCGACGTGGACGGGATTGACTGCGGGGGCGCAATACGGGGTCTATCTGTTTGGTTTCGAAAACCGCCCCGAAGACTATGGTCATGATGTGACGGTGACCGGTGCGGATACGGTTTCATTTACTCAGACACTTGTGAACGGCCAACTGGTCATTAATGACGCCGTCGGCTCAAGTTCGAATCGCTTGGACGACTATGCCCAGGTGGTTACCGCCAACGCAAGTGGAAGCATCACGATCACCGTCGCCCCTGCTGCGGGATCTCGAGGAGTATCGCTCGCCGGACTCGCGGTGCAGCCGATCTTCAATTCGATGCTTGATCCAAGCTTTGCGATCGCCGCGACGGATGCTTCGAAGAGTGAAGGGGATTTGGGCTCGATCGATTTCTCTTTCACGGTGACCCGGTCGGGGAGCACATCCGGAACGACGAGCATTGACTACAGCGTCAGCGGCGCGTTTCCCCAACCCGCCGATGCCAATGATTTTGGGGGTGCGTTTGCCGGCGGCACGATCAACTTTGCCGATGGCGAATCCAGCAAAGTGATCCGAGTCAGCGTCAGCGGTGATACTCTGGTGGAGCCCGATGAGAACTTCGTCGTGACGCTGGCCAACCCCGTCGGTGCCGCCACGATCACGACCGCAACGGCAAACGGTCTGATTCTCAACGACGATGTGATTTCCAGTCAGCCTCCGGTGCTATCTCTGCCGTCGGGCCCGGTCACCTACGTCGAAGGCGACGTTGCGATTCTGGTCGATTCCAACGCAACGGTTTCCGATGCGGATTCACCCGACTTTGACGGCGGAACCCTGACGATCGCCATCGCCGGAAATAGCACAGCGAACGACCAGCTATCGATTCGCAACCAAGGGACCGGTGCTGGCCAAATCGGCGTCACTGGAAACACGGTGTCGTTCGAAGGCGTTGATGTGGGAACATTCGCCGGTGGCACGGCAGCGACGCCGCTGATCGTCTCGTTCAACGCCAACTCGACGCCGGCTGCGGCGCAGGCGATTCTACGAAATCTCCAATTTATCAACTCGTCCGATTCTCCGTCGACTCTGTCGCGGCTGGTGACTGTCACGTTGAACGACGGAGATGGCAACGAAAGCCAGCCAACGTCGCAAGAATTGGCGTTCTCTTTTGTTTTACCGATTACGGGCGACAATTTTACGATCGGCGAGGCAATCGGGCGTGATTCGGCAGGCAACCTCTACCATGCCGGGAGGTTCGCCGGGACCATTGATGCCGATCCAGGCGTTGGCGAGTTTCTTTTGACCACGCCGAGTACTTCGGAGGATGGCTATATTGCCAGCTACACGCCAAGTGGGAATTTGCGTTGGGCGCACCAGATCGGCAGTGCCGGAAAGGAAACTGTGTGGCGGATGGTTGTAAGCGGCTCGGGTGAGGTGTACGCCGTTGGTGAATTTGCGGAAGCGGTCGATTTCGATCCGGGCCCTGGAATCGTCAATTTGACTCCCGTCAATACCCGCGACAATTACATCTTGAAGCTCGACAGCGACGGTCAATTCGTCACCGTGGGGCAGATCGGAGGCGATATAAGCGGCCTTTCGATCGACAACAATGGAAACCTCCTGTTGTCAGGTGGTTATCGACGCACGGTCGATTTTGATCCTGGCCCCGGAGTGTTCAATCTTCCCGATGCCGGATCCAGCGGGAACGCCGACAGTTTTTTCTTGAAGCTCGACTCCGATCTGAATTTCGTTTGGGCCAAGTCACTCGATGAAGTCAACTATCCGCTCGGACGCGGCGACTTTTCTTGGGCGATCGCGGCAGATTCCAACGGTGACGTGTATGCGGCGGGCGATTTCCGAGGTGAAGTCGACTTCGATCCGGGGCCTGGAGTGACAAGTTATGTGTCGCCGGGATCTTCGGAGTCGGACGCTTATCTATTGAAGCTATCTTCCGCGGGAGACTTTGTTTGGGCGAGGGCATGGGGCGGCGCTGCAATCGAATCCTCTTCGACTCTGGCGATCGATAGCAATGACAATATTTTGGTGGGCGGCGGATTTGGAGATGCGTTTTCAACTTCGGTGGGCCAAACGACTGATTTTGATCCCGGGCCGGGTTCCTTCCTGATCACGAGTAACGGTGAACGCGATGCGTTCGTCTCGAAATTTGATAAGGACGGACAGTTCATTTGGGCGAGGGGCATCGGTGGAACCTACTTTGACACTCCGAGTCGTATCGCGGTCGACAGACAGGGAAATGTCTCACTCGCAATGAGATTTTGGCGGACTGTCGATTTTGATCCATCCGCCGACGTGTATGAAGTGGAGGCGGTCGGGATCAATAGTGCCATATGGGGATTGTCAGATACGGGTGATTTCAGATTTGTTGCCCATCAGGCCGCTGATTCAACCACGTCTATCAATCAGTTGATGATTGACGACGCGGGCAATCATCTTGCCACCGGATATTTCAATGCGACGACCGATTTTGATCCCGGAGTCGGTTCCTTTGAAGTGCCGGAATCGGCCAGCGGCGCTTTCATCTTGGAATTGTCGCTCGATAACCTTCCTGAGAATCAGATCGTTCATGTGGAAGGTGTTGACCCTGTTTTCTCCATCGCGGCTAATGACGCTCAAAAACAAGAAGGAAGCTCTGGCACGACAAACTTGACGTTCACGGTGACTCGAGCGGACGAATTGGTCGGCGAGTTCAGTGTGGATTATGCGGTGACCGGCGTCGGGACCAATCCGGCCGGTGCAACAGATTTCGGTGGTGCCTTTCCTTCCGGCACACTGACCTTTGCCGAAGGTGAGGATTCAAAGTCGTTGGCTGTTGCGGTGACGGGCGACTTCGACATCGAACCCGACGAAACCTTCCGTGTCACACTAAGCAATCCGAGTGGCGCCGCGACGATCGCGATTGCGACGGCCAACGGCACAATCATCAATGACGATGCATTGCCAGATTTCGGTGATGCTCCATCGCCGTTTCCCGTCACCTTGGACGATGACGGTGCAAGACACATCGCGGTTGGTCCCCATCTTGGTCCGAATCGTGATAGCGAAGCCGATGGAGTCAATTCCGCGTTAGCCAACGCCGACGATCTTGCCAATCAAGATGACGAAGACGGGGTTGATTTTGGCGGTGCTGTTTTTGCATCGACCAACGTCGCTCTGACCGGTTCGGTAGAGATCAACCTGCAAAATCCCCACTCGACTTCTAATCGGTTGGACGCTTGGCTCGATTTCAATCAGGACGGGATTTGGAGTGTCGGCGAACAGATTTTCACGGATTTCGATCTGGGCGTCGTCGCCGGGCCCCAGACAATTGACTTTGCCGTGCCACAAGACCTTGGTGCGAACGTGCTCAGTGGAACAACCTACGCTCGGTTTCGAATCAGCACGGTCGGCGGATTGTCTCCGACAGGCCAAGCCGTCGACGGTGAAGTGGAAGACCATGCCATCGAGATTATTAACGTCGCCCCGATCATCGTTGATACGCTCGTTGATGAAAGCGATGGGGATTTCAGCACAGGTGATTTATCGCTTCGTGAAGCAGTCGAGATTTCTGAATTGAATCCCGCGCCCGACGAGATCGTGTTCGCTCCTGGATTGAGCGGAGGGACGATCACGTTAACTGGAGGCGAACTGTCAGCGTCCGGAGCGTTGACCGTGACCGGACCCGGAGCCTCGCTACTGACCGTCAGTGGCGGGAACCAGTCGAGAATCTTCAACTTTACCTCGAGCGCTGATGTGTTGCTCGATGGGTTGACGCTTGTTGACGGCCACACCAACGGGTCCGGCGGCGCCATCTTCAGCCAGGGAGATTTGGAAATTCGCAGTTCGGTGATCAGCAACAACACGTCGGGCGCCGGCGGCGGAATCAACCACAGTGCATCATCAAAGAGGCTCGTGATTGCCGACACGATCATCGAGGGAAACACATCGAATAGCTCTGGCGGCGGCCTCACATCATCCGGGCCGACCGAAATTTCCAACACTTCGATCACGAACAACCAAGCCATCACCGTTGGCGGTGGGATGTACTCGTACATCACGACCACCACTTTGACCAACACGATCATCGATGGAAACACATCCGTGATTCGGTCCGGAGGTGGGGTTTACCAATACCTGGGCACGCTCAACGTGGTCGATAGCTCGATCGCGAACAACCAAGCTCAGGGGACAACGTCAGGAGGTTTAGGAGGCGGCATCGCCGTCGATTCTGGAACTTTGCTTGTTCGTGGCAGCACCATCGCCGGCAACACTTCCGTCAACAAAGGTGGCGGAATCGACTACGCCGATCGAAATGGGTCGAGCAGCTTCAGCGTCATCAACTCGACGATTTCTGGAAACACGACCAACGGCGAAGGTGGCGGCATCTCGGTCGGAGAAGGCAATCTCAACCTGACGCACAGCACGGTCACTGCGAACACTGCGCCCGCAGGGTTTGGGAGTGGTATCGCCAACGACACTCGTAGCTCCGGGCGGATTGCAAGGAGTTTCATCAATAGCAGCATCGTCGCGGGTAATACCAACAGTGACATCGACTCGATCAACGGATCTCCTGCGTCGGTCGTCAGTCAGAACTTCAATCTGATCGGTACGGGAAACGTCAGCTCGAACTTCAACATGTCGTCGGACACCAATGGAGTCGTCGCCCCAGGCCTCGACATTCTTGCTGACAATGGTGGGCCAACTCCGACGCACGCGTTGCTTGCGGGCAGTCCGGCCATCGATGGAGGTGACACTTTTTCCGCTGAAGCGTTCGATCAGCGCGGCACGGGATTCCCGCGACTGGTCGGAAGCAATGTTGACATCGGTTCCTTCGAAGCGAGTCTCGCGTCAACCTTTTTGATTGCCGCGGTTGATGCGGTCAAAACCGAAGGCAATTCTGGAACAACAAATTTCTTTTTTACCGTCACTCGGCTGGGTGAAACGGACTTCGCCGCAACTGTCGACTTTTCCGTAACCGGCGAGGGCGGTAGTCCTGCGGATGCTGTCGACTTCGGCGGTGCGTTTCCGAGCGGGACATTGAATTTTGCGATCGGCGAAACAGATAAAATCATCACCGTCGGCGTCAGCGGCGATTTGGTCGCCGAAGCCGATGAACAATTCAGGACCTTGCTCTCCAATCCGAGTTCGGGCGTCTCGATCGGGAGTCGTTTTGCGCTGGGGACGATTCAAAACGACGACGCTGCCGTCCTGACAGTCAATATTGCTGACACCGGAATTTCTGAATCAAGCGGAGCGGCCGCGACGAGTGTGACCATCACCAGAAGCAGCGATACGAGCGGTTCACTGCTTGTGAATTTGGTCAGCGACGACACTACAGAAGCGACGATTCAAAACTCGGTCACGATCCCGGCGGGGCAGGCCTCTGTCACAGTTCCGGTGACCGCCGAAGATGACACTTTGGTGGACGGCACACAGGTGGTAACGATATCGGCGACCGCCACGGGGCACGCCGGCTCGTCCGACACAGTGAACGTGACCGACGATGAGGTTGCGGGCTTTGTCGTGGCCGAAACCGGTGGGGATGCCTTTACCTGGTCCGATGCCGGTTCCTCTGGTGTCGACCCCTTCGGCAACCCATGGATCGCATCGAACACGACGACCTTGCCCAGTTGGGGGGTTCCTGGATTTCAAGCGGGCACGATCAACTTTGTCGGCACGGGGTCCTACGACGGTTTTCGCGTGACGTTTTCAGGCTTGCCCGACGGCGTCACGATCGATGGCAATCATGGAAATACCGTCTTGAACAAGACCCCATTCTCTTCGGCTGACTTGTGGAATAAAGAGGTTACGGCAAACAGCGTCTTGTTTACCTCGCCTGATCCGGTGAACAAGCGGCTCACCGGTGGTGAGCGTTTCTTTGTCAGTGTGATCTTTACGGGTGGCCTTGATCTCGGACAGTTGCAGTTTGATGTCGAATACATCGATGGACGCGCGCCTGGCAACACCGAAGTCAGTGAATCGGGCAGCACGGATGATTTGACGGTCGCCCTGACAGCGCAGCCAACTTCGGATGTGGTCATCGATGTGACCGTGGGAGACACGGGAGAAGTTTCCGCGGATCGAAACCAGCTGACGTTCACCACCGCGAATTGGAACGTCGCGCAAACCGTCACTCTCACCGGAGTTGACGACGCGTTGGTGGACGGAGATCAAACGTCGTCGGTGACCTTTGCAATCGATCCCGCCTTATCTTCCGACGCATTTGACTTGCTTGTCGAACAGAGTGTTTCCGTCGTGACGTTGGACGATGATTCCACACCGGATCCCGATTTCGGCGACGCGCCAAACACATCACAGTCCGGATTCGCGGGAAACTATGCGGTAACACTCGCCGAGGACGGTGCGCGCCACGAAGTGGTCGGACCGACCTTGGGAATCAACCGTGATTCAGAACTCGACGGAGTCCATTCCAGCAACGCGGACGCCGACGATGCTGATGATGTTGTCGATGATGAGGATGGCGTTGCATTCACCAATGCGCTCATTGCTTCAACTGCATCGACGACGACGGGTTTCGTCGATGTTGAACTGCGAAATGCCGATCCGACTTCGAATCGCCTGGACGCTTGGATCGACTTCAATCGCGACGGCGATTGGGATGACTCGGGCGAGCAAGTGTTTACCAATTTTGATCTGGGCACAAGCAACGGTGTTCAAACATTGTCGTTTACCGTCCCCCGAGACACGGGAGTCAATGTTGACACAGAATCGGGAACAATCACCTATCGCTGGACCGGTTTCTTGGAGGACGATGGCGCCAATCCCTGGGGACTCGATGGCGATGGAATTCTCCGTTCCGGAGAATTCGATGGGACACCGTACACATTTGAGGTCGTGATTGACAAACGTGCCACAGACTTGCGAACCGGGGCTGGAACGGGTTCCAACCTCGCTTCGTATGTCCCCCTGTCGACCACAATGATCATTGGTGGTGTCGAAGCAAACGTGGCCAATGAAACGTTCAATCTCGCCGATGACTTTTCGGGTAACGATAGCTTTTCAATCTCTGCCGATGTGACTCTGGCGGGCACAACTCAGCGTATCAGCTCTTCCATCGTGCTGCCGGGTTCCAGCTTTGATCTCGCAGACGATCCGTCGGCCGACGTGCCTCCTGTCTTTCTGCCGTCTCATCCCATCTCTTTCACCGCGAATGGTTTCGTCGGCAATGACACCTTTACCTATCCCGCCGACGCTCCGGTGACTTCGTTTGCCACCGATGGCGGCCCGCTGACGACCTTCGCTCGGTTCCGCTTGAGCACTTCGGGGGGCTTGGCGACAACAGGACCTGCGAGCGACGGTGAGGTCGAAGACCATCGGGTTTTGATCGCCGCGGAACCGGGAGTGGACTTCGGTGACGCGCCCCATTCCGGCCAGTCTGGCTTCACCAGTTCGTACCCCGTTTCGCTCGCCGATGATGGTGCACGGCACGTCGTCAATGGTGGACCGACACTCGGAACCGTCATCGATCCGGACTTGGATGGGGTGAACTCGGCCGATGCAGACTCGGATGACCTTGTCGGTGCCTCGGATGATGAGGATGGAGTGACGTTCTCATCGATTTTGTTCGCGTCGGGGAGCAGCACGAGTGTCGGCACAGTGGGTGTTGATCTGCGAAATGCTGACCCGACATCAAATCGGCTGGATGCCTGGATCGACTTCAATCAGGACGGTGACTGGACCGATCCCGGCGAACAGATTTTCACGGATTTCGACCTCGGGACGGCTGATGGACTTCAGAACCTAAACTTCACGATCCCTCGCGCATCTGGTGGAGCCATTCGAACGGGAACCACTTTCGCTCGATTCCGCCTCAGCACGTCTGGGAACCTCGGGGTGACGGGGCTCGCCGGAGATGGAGAAGTTGAGGACCATGCGGTGACTGTGGTCGCCAGCCCTCTCACCGTGTCGACGTTGATTGACGAGAGCGACGGAGATTACTCATCGGGCGACCTGTCCCTTCGCGAGGCGGTCGAACTTGCCAACCTGAACCCGGGACCTGATCAGATCGGCTACCTGATCGGTTTGAACGGAACGACAAGCCTTACCCTTGGCCAGTTGGACATTACCGAAGACCTGACGATCACCGGGCGTGGAAAGACGTCGACTGTTGTCAGTGGCTCAGGCCTCTCACGCGTGTTCCGAGTGTTCAGCGGAACCGACGTGACTCTGTCCAACATGTCGATTATCCAGGGCGCCACCTCGGGAGCTGATGCTAACGGCGCGGGAATCTTCTCGACAGGCGATCTGCTCCTGGACGGCGTGCAATTCGTTGCCAACAACACAACCGACGGATCAGGCGGCGGTCTTTATCAGCGAGGTGGTTCGCTCACCATTTTCAATTCGCTCTTCGGACTCAATACCGTTTCCGGGAACGGAAGGGATGGTGGTGGAATCGCAGTTGTTGATACGGACGTGTCCATCACGTCCACCACGATCACCGAAAATCAGGCAATCGGGTCAAACGCAAATGGAGGTGGAGTGAGTGTCGTCAACGGCAACCTGGCGTTGACGGCATCGACGTTCGACAACAACTCGGCGCAGAATGGCGGCGGCCTGGTTTTTGAGGTGAATCTCGACGGCACCACTTTCATTGCCGATGTCACCAATACGACCTTCTCAGGAAACAGCGCCGCATCGATCGGCGGAGGGATTACGAACGTAGGTGGCATACTCAATCTTCGCCATTCCACCGTCACACTCAACTCAGGGTTCGGCGGTGGGATCGGATTTGCAGCAACGCCGAGTCATAACAATTTTTTCGCATCGATCATTGCGGGTAATTTTGGTTCGGATATCAATACTTCGACCGGGCCAGCGGGCCCCACGATTAACACCCTTGGTTTCAATCTGATCGGCATCGGAAACGCAACCACAGGGTTTAACCAACCGTCGGATCAAGTAGGGGTTACCGCCCCCGGCCTAGATGCCCTCGCCGACAACGGCGGGCCGACTATGACCCACGCGTTGCTGCCAACCAGCCCCGCTCGAGACTCTGGACCAACCAGTTCCGCCGAATCGTTTGATCAGCGTGGTTCCGGGTTTCCCCGGTTGATTGGCACCCATGTTGATGTCGGTGCCTTCGAAGCTGAGTTGCCCACATTGCTGTCAATCGAAAGAACCAATGCCGTTCGGCTCGAGGGTAACAATGGGACAACGCCATTTACGTTTACTGTGACTCGCAGCGGAGACACGAACGGCCCCACCAGCGTCGATTATGCAGTCGCGGGAGCCGGCTTGCAGCCAGCCAATGCGGATGACTTTGGGGGAACCCTGCCCAGCGGTACGATCAGTTTTGCCGATGGTGAATCCAGCAAGCTGATTACCATTAATGTGAGCGGAGACCCGTTCGTCGAGTTAAATCAAGGGTTTACCGTTACTCTCAGCAATCCGACGAGTCCGGCCGTCATCACCGATGCGATTGAAACCGGAATCATTCTCAACGATGATATGAGTGTCGTGAGCGTCGTCCCCATTGCCAATGCGACCGAGGATAGCGGACTGCTGATCTATCAGTTTCGGAAAACAGGCACGGGGCCCGAAACACCCGCCCTGACCGTTGAGTTTGAGCTGGCTGGAACGGCGACGTTTGGGACGGATTATCCCGCCGCTACCCCACTGTCAGTTGACTTTGCAGCCGGAGTAGGAACCGCGCAGGTCAGCATCAACCCAACGACTGATCTGATTGTCGAACCCGACGAATCGGTCATTCTGACGATGCAAGACTTGGCGACATACGATGTCTCTCCACTCAGCTCTTCTGCAACGGCCTTGATCCTTGACGACGATTCCGCGTCCTTGTCGATCGGGGACGTCGCGATCACCGAAGGCGACTCGGGGACCACCGACTTGACGTTCACCGTCACACTGGACTCGGCGGTCGACACGGGCTTGTCGGTCGACTTTGCCACCGCCGACGGCACCGCCACGACGGGAGATGGCGACTACGTGGCCACAAGCGGCACCTTGAACTTCACCGGAACCGCCGGTGAAACTCAAACGATCAACGTTACCATCAACGGCGATACCAAGGTCGAGTTGAATGAAGCCTTCGTCGTCGATCTGTCGAACTTGGCGGCCTCGGGTCGCAACGTGACAGTCTCCGACGCGCAGGCAACCGGCACGATCAACAATGACGACGGCGCGTCGCTCTCGATCGCCGATGTCACTCAATCCGAAGGTGCGGATGGGACAACCATTTTTGACTTCATTGTCACGCTTGATTCAGAAGTGGACACCGTGTTCAATGTTGACGTCGCGACGGCTGATGGAACGGCAACCTCTGGCGAGGACTACGTTGCCTCGTCCACGACACTCGCCTTCTCGGGATCAGCCGGCGAGACCCAGACCTTCTCGGTTGCAGTCAGCGGCGACAATACCGTTGAACTCGATGAAAACTTTCTGGTCACCCTTTCCAATGTCACCGGAGTCGGCGTAACGCTGGCGGACGCACAGGCAAGCGGCACGATCAGTAATGACGATTCCGCGTCCTTGTCGATCGGGGATGTCGCGATCACCGAAGGCGACTCGGGGACCACCGACTTGACGTTCACCGTCACATTGGACTCGGCGGTCGACATGGGCTTGTCGGTCGACTTCACCACCGCCGACGGCACCGCCACGACGGGCGATGGCGACTACGTGGCCACAAGCGGCACCTTGAACTTCACCGGAACCGCCGGTGAAACTCAAACGATCAACGTCTCCATCAATGGCGATACCAAGGTCGAGTTGAATGAAGCCTTTGTCGTCGATCTGTCGAACTTGGCGGCCTCGGGGCGCAACGTAACAGTCTCCGACGCACAGGCAACCGGCACGATCAGTAATGACGATTCCGCGTCCTTGTCGATCGGGAATGTCGCGATCACCGAAGGCGACTCGGGGACCACCGACGTGACGTTCACCGTCACACTGGACTCGGCGGTCGACACGGGCTTGTCGGTCGACTTCGCCACCGCCGACGGTACCGCCACGACGGGCGATGGCGACTACGTGGCCACAAGCGGCACCTTGAACTTCACCGGAACCGCCGGTGAAACTCAAACGATCAACGTCACCATCAACGGCGATACCAAGGTCGAGTTGAATGAAGCCTTCGTCGTCGATCTGTCGAACTTGGCGGCCTCGGGTCGCAACGTGACAGTCTCCGACGCACAGGCAACCGGCACGATCAACAATGACGATTCCGCGTCCTTGTCGATCGGGGACGTCGCGATCACCGAAGGCGACTCGGGGACCGCCGACGTGACGTTCACCGTCACACTGGACTCGGCGGTCGACACGGGCTTGTCGGTCGACTTTGCCACCGCCGACGGCACCGCCACGACGGGCGATGGCGACTATGTGGCCACAAGCGGCACCTTGAACTTCACCGGAACCGCCGGTGAAACTCAATCGATCAACGTCACCATCAATGGCGATACCAAGGTCGAGTTGAATGAAGCCTTTGTCGTCGATCTGTCGAACTTGGCGGCCTCGGGTCGCAACGTGACAGTCTCCGACGCACAGGCAACCGGCACGATCAACAATGACGACGGCGCGTCGCTCTCGATCGCCGATGTCACTCAATCCGAAGGTGCGGATGGGACAACCATCTTTGACTTCATTGTCACGCTTGATTCAGAAGTGGACACCGTGTTCAATGTTGACGTCGCGACGGCTGATGGAACGGCAACCTCTGGCGAGGACTACGTTGCCTCGTCCACGACACTCGCCTTCTCGGGATCAGCCGGCGAGACCCAGACCTTCTCGGTTGCAGTCAGCGGCGACAATACCGTTGAACTCGATGAAAACTTTCTGGTCACCCTTTCCAATGTCACCGGAGTCGGCGTAACGCTGGCGGACGCACAGGCAACCGGCACGATCAACAATGACGATTCCGCGTCCTTGTCGATCGGGGATGTCGCGATCACCGAAGGCGACTCGGGGACCACCGACGTGACGTTCACCGTCACACTGGACTCGGCGGTCGACACGGGCTTGTCGGTCGACTTTGCCACCGCCGACGGCACCGCCACGACGGGAGATGGCGACTATGTGGCCACAAGCGGCACCTTGAACTTCACCGGAACCGCCGGTGAAACTCAAACGATCAACGTCACCATCAATGGCGATACCAAGGTCGAGTTGAATGAAGCCTTCGTCGTCGATCTGTCGAACTTGGCGGCCTCGGGTCGCAACGTGACAGTCTCCGACGCGCAGGCAACCGGTACGATCAGTAATGACGATTCCGCGTCCTTGTCGATCGGGGACGTCGCGATCACCGAAGGCGACTCGGGGACCACCGACGTGACGTTCACCGTCACACTGGACTCGGCGGTCGACACGGGCTTGTCGGTCGACTTCACCACCGCCGACGGCACCGCCACGACGGGCGATGGCGACTACGTGGCCACAAGCGGCACCTTGAACTTCACCGGAACCGCCGGTGAAACTCAAACGATCAACGTCACCATCAACGGCGATGCCAAGGTCGAGTTGAATGAAGCCTTCGTCGTCGATCTGTCGAACTTGGCGGCCTCGGGTCGCAACGTGACAGTCACCGACGCGCAGGCAACCGGCACGATCAACAATGACGATTCCGCGTCCTTGTCGATTGGGGATGTCGCGATCACCGAAGGCGACTCGGGGACCACCGACTTGACGTTCACCGTCACACTGGACTCGGCGGTCGACACGGGCTTGTCGGTCGACTTTGCCACCGCCGACGGCACCGCCACGACGGGCGATGGCGACTATGTGGCCACAAGCGGCACCTTGAACTTCACCGGAACCGCCGGTGAAACTCAATCGATCAACGTCACCATCAATGGCGATACCAAGGTCGAGTTGAATGAAGCCTTTGTCGTCGATCTGTCGAACTTGGCGGCCTCGGGTCGCAACGTGACAGTCTCCGACGCACAGGCAACCGGCACGATCAACAATGACGACGGCGCGTCGCTCTCGATCGCCGATGTCACTCAATCCGAAGGTGCGGAGGGGACAACCATCTTTGACTTCATTGTCACGCTTGATTCAGAAGTGGACACCGTGTTCAATGTTGACGTCGCGACGGCTGATGGAACGGCAACCTCTGGCGAGGACTACGTTGCCTCGTCCACGACACTCGCCTTCTCGGGATCAGCCGGCGAGACCCAGACCTTCTCGGTTGCAGTCAGCGGCGACAATACCGTTGAACTCGATGAAAACTTTCTGGTCACCCTTTCCAATGTCACCGGAGTCGGCGTAACGCTGGCGGACGCACAGGCAACCGGCACGATCAACAATGACGATTCCGCGTCCTTGTCGATCGGGGATGTCGCGATCACCGAAGGCGACTCGGGGACCACCGACGTGACGTTCACCGTCACACTGGACTCGGCGGTCGACACGGGCTTGTCGGTCGACTTTGCCACCGCCGACGGCACCGCCACGACGGGAGATGGCGACTATGTGGCCACAAGCGGCACCTTGAACTTCACCGGAACCGCCGGTGAAACTCAAACGATCAACGTCACCATCAATGGCGATACCAAGGTCGAGTTGAATGAAGCCTTCGTCGTCGATCTGTCGAACTTGGCGGCCTCGGGTCGCAACGTGACAGTCTCCGACGCGCAGGCAACCGGTACGATCAGTAATGACGATTCCGCGTCCTTGTCGATCGGGGACGTCGCGATCACCGAAGGCGACTCGGGGACCACCGACTTGACGTTCACCGTCACACTGGACTCGGCGGTCGACACGGGCTTGTCGGTCGACTTCGCCACCGCCGACGGCACCGCCACGACGGGCGATGGCGACTACGTGGCCTCAAGCGGCACCTTGAACTTCACCGGAACCGCCGGTGAAACTCAAACGATCAACGTCACCATCAACGGCGATACCAAGGTCGAGTTAAATGAGACCTTTGTCGTCGAACTGGCCAATCTCTCTGCTTCGAACCGTACCGTTCTAATCAGAGACAATCAGCGGATCGCAACCATCAATAATGACGATCGGCCTACGGTATCGGTTGCCGTCGCTCCGAATGAGGTTGCGGAGAACGGGGATTCGCCGCTGATCTATACATTCTCCCGTGATGACGCGAGCCTGCCACTGACCATTGGTTATGGCATATCGGGTACCGCAACACTTGGTGTAGATTTTTCTGGTTCGCACGATGGCTTACTTTCACTCGCCGCGGGACAATTCCAAACCACGATTGAAGTTTGGCCGGTCGACGATGAATTGGTTGAATTCTCTGAAACCGTGCAATTGACGATTCTCGAGGGTGATTACATCATCGGCACGAATGGATCAGCTGTCGGAACCATTGCGGATGATGATTTCAGCACGATTAGCATGTCGCTTGGGCCAAACGCAATCAACGAAGATGATGCCGGTACAATGAATTTCGTCTTTGTTCGCGACAGCGTTGATTCGACGAGTCCCGAGCTGACGGTCAAGTTTTCGACCACGGGAACCGCGGAATCCGGTGTGGACTATGTCCCCAGCGCGGTAGGTGAGATCACGTTTGCCGTCGGTGAGAACACTGCGTCGGTCACCATTGATCCGCAACAGGATCCCGATATCGAGCCCGACGAAACGGTCATCCTGTCACTTCTTCCCGACGCTGCCTACATCGTTGGGGCGCCGAGTTCGCTGGTCGGGACGATCGTGAATGACGATTCACTACCGAAGGTGGGCGTCGAAATGGTTCCTGGATTCGTAGAGGATCAGTATGGGACGCGTGAAGTTTCATTCTTGCGGACCGGTGATCTGACGGTTCCTGTGACGATCCACTACGAAGTCGCCGGCTCTGCGTCGGCAGGATCGGACTACAACGGATTGTCCACAGGTAGCATTACCCTGGCCGCCGGGACTCCTTCGGCGTCCATCCAATACACTGTGGCGGCTGACTCAATTGTCGAGCCAGACGAGGACATCACGGTCACGATTCTTTCCAATTTCGCCTATTCCCTTGATCCTGCCACGTCATCCGCGTCATCCTTGATCTTGAACGATGACATCAGTCAGATTTCTATTCTGGGGCCCGCAGTCGCAGTCGCAGTCACGGAGGACGGTGCTGAAACAGTCACTTTTACAGTGACTCGGGATAACGTTTCTTCGGAAACACCTGCCCTTTCAGTTGATTTTGCGACGACGGGTTCTGCAACACCGGGTGTCGATTATTCGATGACTCATAGCGGATCGATCTCCTTCCCAGTTGGAGTAGAGGCTGTGACTGTTGTTGTCACACCGAATCAGGACGACATAGTGGAGTTAGATGAAACCGTTGTCCTTTCAGTCGCACCGGCGCCAGGTGGGCAATACCTGGTTGGTAGCCCCAACTCGGCGACAGGCGTGATTTTCAACGACGACTCCGCCGCGTTTTCAATCGATGACTCGGTGGTTTTCGAAGGCAATAGTGGGCAGGTCATCACGAGATTTACCGTGACGCTGAACCATTCGGTAGATGTCCCCGTTTCTGTCGACTACGCCACGGCTGACGGTTCTGCGACGACTTCAGACAACGACTACCTGAACCTCAGTGGCTCGCTGCAGTTCGATGGCAACACATCGATCACAGAATCGTTTAACGTCAGCGTGGTCGGGGATGTCTTCGCTGAGCCGGATGAGACCTTCCTCGTCCTGTTGAGCAATGTTCAATCATCAGGCCGCGATGTGACGATAAGCGACGGCAGCGGACTCGGTACCATTTTGAACGATGACTTGGGACTGGCCTCTGTTCCCGTTGAGAGCGTTGTTTACTTCAACGAAGACGCCCAATCGGAACTTGATTACACTCCCGATTCGACGGGGCAACGCTCGATCATTCGAAAAATTCAGGTGACATTTGCGGGGGCGGTGAACATCGCTCCAGGTCCCGTCCAAGGGGACGGTTTTGTCGTTGAGTCATCAGCCGGATCGCGCGTCCAGCTTGAGGTGCTCAATTCCGAACTGGTCAATGGAAAACAGGTCGTCGTCCTTGGATTCGCAGGGACGACTTTGATCGAAGCCATCTCGGCCTCGCAGGCAGAGCTTTCTCCGATGTTGGTCGACGGCCTCTACACCCTGATGGTCGACGGATCGGAATTCGGCATCGATGCCAACGGCGATGCGCCCGGCGTGTCCTCCATCGATGAGTTCCATCGCCTGTTTGGCGACATTGACGGCGACGGAACCGTCCTCGGTCGGGACAACAGTAAGTTTGTAAAGTACCGACGAGATTTGCGTTTCGACGAGATCTTTGATTACGACAGTGATGACGAGACTCAAGATCGTGATGACAATATTGAGTTCAAAGCCCGTTTTGGCACTCGCTTGTTCTGATCGCCAACGATCGATAACACTCCCAGCCGTCCCCTCCCATTTTTTTGCCAACTCCAGCTGGCGCGTCATCTTTTTTCCATCCAGGCCTTTCTCACGCCGCAAGTGCAACCATCGCTTAACCTGCGGCCCTCCAGTGACTCGTGTTTTCAACCGCCTTTGACCAGATTGGCTCCGACCCAATAACCCCAGTGGCCTCGCGACAACACGCGCCGTCCCTGGTAACCCTGGTCGGCGATGTGCATGCCGTCGATGTTGCCCCCGGAGGTCGAATAGCGGAGGAAGATGAAGGAGTGTCCGATCCCGCGAGGCCGTTTGTTGTCGCGGACAAGTTCGTAGTTGGACTTGGTGCTCCACGTTTGGATCACGGCACCCGGCTTCAGGTTGCCGGCCCAGATTCCCTGCTGCTCGACGAGCGTGCCAAGCTTGGCATACGCCATCGCTCCGGCGGCACCTTTGCCACGATATTTTTCGGGAAGATTAAACCAAGAATTCGTCTTGGTGTTGATGAACGAGCCCCACAGTCGGCCAAAGGACGTGCGACTGGATAGCGATGGAAGGGCGACGCCCACCTGGATCGCAGCCGCTTTGACCCGGTTGTAGGCGATTTGGTAGCACAACCCGTTGGGATACTTTTCACTATCGCTCAAGGCGTTGTACAGTTCGACCACCTTGTTTCCGAACCCGTTTCCTTGTGGCTGGGGAGCACCGGTGGGCAAAAAGATCATCCCGGACTTCTTCGCCGCATCGTAGGTTGCCCCACGAAAATGCACGTATTTTTGTCCACGCGAAGGCCGGGGGCACTGGACGTAGTTGACCAGATACCAGTTGATCTCGGCTGACTTCAGCGTGCCAAAGTTGAACCGGATCAGTTCTTTGGCGTCGAGTCCATGGTCCTTGGCAATCGAGGCGAAGGTTTCGCCTTCCTTCTGGCCTACTTGATAAGGGACCGGTTGTTGGTCGGTCGTCGGAGCGGGTGGCCAGGGCGCCTTTCTCGCCGGTTCTTGAATCGTTGCCATTGTCGTTTCGTCCGTTGGGTTTGCGTGGAGTTCAGAGGGGACCCGCCCCGTGATTGGGCCGTCGCGTGACCGCGGCCAGCAGAATCGGGCGAAACACACCTCGTTCAGTTTTCCAAGCGAACCGTCAATGGTTTTGTTTCAAGAATAACGCTGCCTTGCAGAAAAGTTTTCGTCTGGCCGAATTTGTTCGACGCGGCGCCCGAGGTAACCGCCGCGAGTTCGGTTTCGATTGCACGTTGCTCGCCGGGGCAACGATTCTGCGAGGAGACCACTAGGACACTTCGGACTGATAGGTCCCATAAGTCCTCTCAGTCCCATCGAGCGGGCCCCTTCGGTTGGAACGACTGTCGATGGAGGGCATTGCAAGGCGAGTCGCGCCAGCGAGACGTCGCGTTACCGCTGCTTTTGCTGCAGCGTCTCGATCAGGTAGTCCGTCGGTGTCTCGTGCTCGACGTGGGGCGCGCCGGGATAGACCAACTCACAGGCGACGCCATTCGCTTTGCAGTGCTCCTGCAGCTTGACCCCGAAATTGGCGGTGTGTGTCGGGTCTTGCTGGTTTTCTCCGATGGCTGGGGGCCGTGAGTAGATCAGGTAGACGCCGGGATCGTCTTTGTCGACTAGGGCGAAGGGTGAATATTCGGCGATCCACGGTAGAATCGTTTCGCGACCCTCCAAGAACTTCGCAAAGCTGCCGAAGCCAAAGGCGTGACCGCCGTAACGACTGTTAGGTGTCCACTCCTTCATCTGCTTCGGATCGAGTGTCGTTTGAGCGCCCGTCACCGCCGCGCACCAGAGACGCGTGGATTCGCGGCTGACGGGATCGTCGCTATCGGGGTCGGCGAGGTCATCGTGAAAGGCGATCCATAAACTCGAACAGGCGCCGGCTGATCCGCCTGCGGCGCCGATGCGCTGCTTGTCGAGATTCCACTCCTCGGACTTGCTGCGGACGAACTGAAGCGCACGTGCGGCGTCGTGCAGTGGCGCTTTCACCGGCGGCTCGATTCCGGACTGGACCGCCTGCTTGACGTAACGGTAGTTGCACGCGGCAACAGAGATCCCCGCCTTCAACAGCGCGTTCACGTCAGCAAATCGGTGCACACGTTCCTTCGATCCGCCCTGCCATCCCCCGCCGTGGATCACAAAGACGAGTGGTGTTGCGGTGTCCGATTCGGCCTTCCAGAAATCAATGACGTGCCGCGGATGATCACCATACTTCACTTCCGAAAACGTCGGTTTGGGGACAGAGGCATCATACTGCGGCCCAAGTGGCTTCGCCGCTTTCTTCGATGGGGCCGCGTCTTGACCGAGCAAGGTCGCCGAACCGGCAACAAGGACGGCGAGCAAATAAATAGGCAACGTTCTCATGGAGTCTTCCTGGTGATTGAGATGTTCGAAGAGGGGACCGCCCACCGGCGATCCGAAACGCGTCATGTTTTTTCGATTTTAGCCTGCATGCGTAGCGGCTCGCACCACCGCGTTGAAATCAGAGCATCGCCTCAATCGCCCAATGGGCGGAAAATCAGGAACGAAGTTCCGCCAGGTCATTCTGCATGCCGCTGAGGATGGCGCCCGAGTCGGAGCCGAAGGCGAGCAGCCGGAAGCCTTGTTCTTTGTGTTGCTGGATGAATCCGTTTTTGGTCAGAATTCCCGCCGATTTGCCCTGCCGATCACAGCAGTCGATGACATGTTGAAAGGCGTTGGCGACATCGGGGTGCCCGAAGTCGGCGGGGTGTCCCATGTTGACCGAAAGATCCAGCGGGCCGACGAACAACACGTCGACGCCCTCGACCGCCGCGATCTCCTCGGCCGCCTCGACCGCTTCGGGCGTTTCGATTTGGACGATGACCAGGCTCTTGTCGTTCGCTTCCTGAAAGTACTGCTGCCAGTTCCGGCCGTAGTCGGTCGCGCGGATCACCCCGGCGACGCCGCGGCGACCCAGCGGTGGGTACTTCATGCAACGCACCGCGTTTCGAGCTTCGTCGGCCGAGCTGACATAGGGGAACATGATTCCGGCCGCCCCGCTGTCCATCACGAATTTGACCGTGTCGGGGTCGACCGAACGAAGACGCACGACCGGCGCGGCGTTGCCGGCGCGGCAGGCCAGCAGCATCCCGCGCAGATCGGCCAGCGAACCGGATCCATGTTCAAGATCAATCAGCAGCCAATCAAAACCGACGCCGGCGGCAATCTCAACGGCCGTCGCGGAGCCCAGGTTGAGAAAGGTGCCGGCAAGGGGTTCACGCCGCAATCGCTGTTTGTCGATCCACTGCATTTGCATTCTGGTTTTTCTGGTCGAAAGATGAAATGGTCAAAAAATGAAATGGTCGAAAGATGAAATGGTCGAAAAATGGAGTGGTCAAAAAATGGTGTTCCTTTGTGCTTGCAAAATGGTTCTTTGGACACGCTGATTTTTTGACCAACCCATTTTTTGACCAACCGCTCGCTGCCATCTCTTTCAACGTTTCCAACGGTGCCGTCCAACTGATCCATTGATTTGTGTGCGTCGGCTACGGTAGTTGATCGAACGTGTAGAACGGCAGGTTCAGCTCCTTCGCTTTGCTAAAGATCTGAGTCAGTGCTTCGGGAGTCACGAAGTGGCCTCCGTCGGGTTTCGTCGCGCAGATGCGGTGCGCGTAGAATACGATGATTTCGTTGTTCTCTGCCGCGCGGATCAACGCTGCGTCGATCTGCTCGAAGGTGCGATCGGGACGCGTGGGAGCGTAGTCGATGCCCTTTGCGATCAGGCAACCTTGCTGGTGAATCCGGCTGGCTGGAACAAAGAACGCATCGACATCGCAGAGGCGCTGCCCGTCGGCCACGTTCTTGCCGGTCCGCAGGTGTCGAAACACCGTTAACAATGTCTCGTCCGTGACGGCGTCGTTGCGGCTCATGGGATAGGCGAACGACGTCGGAGTGACTCCCGCAGCTTGGAACGCTTCCAACTGCGGGTGAATCTCATTCCGCAGAAAAACGGCTGGTGAATGATCCTGACAGTACTCGACGGCTTTCAGATGATGCACACTGTGCGAACCGATCGCGTGACCGTGGCTTCTGAGCTGGCCGATGGCTTCGACTGCCTGTTCGTCAATCTTGCCGCTGATAAAGAACGTCGCGTTGACACCGAACCGGTCAAACAACTCAATCGCATTGACCCAATCGTCGAAGTTTCGGTCGTCGAAGGTCATCACGACGCCGCCACGATCGACGTCAAACACCGATGATCGAGGTTCTTCGCCAGACGCATCAGGTGACGAGCAGGTCGCAGCCAGCACTGCGACGACAACGAACACGAAATGTTTTCGGTTCATGTCCATTCACCCGGTTTGCCGGAGAACTTGGCTTTCACCAAGTCACCAAATTGGGCGCAGGCGTCATCGATTTCAGTCAGGAGTGCTTCCATTGATTGGCCGGCCGCGCTACGGGCGGTCGGGATCATGGTCTGGCATTCGAAGGAATCCATGCTGCGGGCGGCGTCCAACAGCCTGGGCGTGTCCTCCATCGGCACGGCAAGAAACCCGTGCTTGTCCGCGTGAATCAACGTTCCCGGTGTGATCGGCGTGCCGAACGCTTCGACGTCGCAGCCCCATCGAACCGGGGTGCTATACGCATGCCCGACGCTCAATCTGCGGGCCAACGCTTTGAAGCCTGCATTGGTCATTTCATCGACGTCACGAATGGAACCGTCCACGATCGCCCCGACACAGCCGAGGGCTCGATGGATGTTGCTGTTCACTTCACCCCAAAAGGCACCGAAGGTCGCCGGTTTGTCCAGATCCTGCACGACAACGATCTTGGGTCCCGGCATCGACGCCACGTAGCGTCGGTATTCGCTCCACGCATTGGTGTTTGCCGTCTTGTGATCGGGGTTGCCCGGTTCGATCACGACCGTCACGGCGTAACCGATCATGGGGCCCATCTGTGGCATGAAGTCGTGGGTTTCTTCAAGGTTGAAACACTCCCGACCGGCATCCCGCGCAGTGATCTGTTCCCAGCCGTTGTAAATGGTGGGCGTATTCCAGCGTTTAAGTTCCAGCAGATCCGCGTGACTCAGCGGTGGAGGAGTGTCGTTCATCGGGCGAGTGTCAGCGATTGTGCATCAGGAAGTCAGGGAGGACGCGACAAGTCAATGCAGCCAGGTCAGTGCTGACTCATGCGACGCTGGATCTCTTCGTCGTCGACGTCTTCGATGTGAGTCCCCAAACACCAATCGTATCCGTAGGGATCCGTCAGCGTGACCATGCGATCGCCGTAAAACTGATCGGCCAATTCTCGCTTGACAGTCATCCCGGCATCGATTGCCTGCTTGGCCATCGAATCGACGTCTTCCACGTACAGAGTCAGTGTCAGTGGACAGCCGCCGAGTGACTTTGCACCTTGGAAACCCCAATCGGGATTCTCTTCGGCCAGCATGATGCGAGTCCTACCGATGATGACTTCGGCGTGACCAACGTCACCCGTGGGCATCTTCAGCACGGTGCCTTTGCGACCGCCAAACGCACGAGCGTAGAAGTCGATCGCTTCCGCCGCGTTCTGCACGATCAGATAGGGGATGAAACCTTCGCTATTGGGCGGAATCTTTTGAACGGTCATCTCGGAAGCTCGCAGTGGTAGACGGTGGCATCACTGCGACATTGTCCCATCGCAACGTTGGTGCGTCAACGATCACGGGCTTCGCGTCCGGTTCGATTGCTTGTGTGGTCAGAAAATGAATGGGTCAAAAGATGGGTTGGTCAAAAAATGGGTTGGTCAAAAAATGGGTTGGTCAAAAAATGGGTTGGTCAAAAAATGGGGGCAACAAATGGGATGATCAAGATTTGGGGCGAGGAATGGGTGGGGCAAGACTGTAGGTGGGGCTGCTGCAACGCGTCTGGCGATCGTTTGCATTTCAAGCTTGCACAAAAAAACTCCCGGCCAGTTTTCGTGGCCGAGAGTTTTGATTGATCGTCCGTTGCGCCGAATCGGCGACGGATTGGTTTCAGACTATTGATTCAGTTGTTCCTGAATCGTTTCGCGTCCAGCTCGGGTTCCGAGAGCGCCCCAAAGTCCGTAGGGACTTTTTGAACCCGGTGACGATGTAATATCGGCAGGCGCCAGCCAAACCATTTCGTGGTGCGAGTCTCCGGCTTCGATCGAGTCGGTGATAAAGACCACCGCGCCATCGCCCATCAAGATATGAGCGCCGCCTTGGTGTCGACTCGATGGCGGGAACATCCCGGTTTCGCCGACGCTGCTTCCCCCGCCGATCGGCGCGTTGGGGGGAAGGATGGTGTGGCAGCCGCTGAAGTTTGGGCGAAAGTCGGCCCATTTGAAACCTCGGCCGTTGGTGGAGTTTTCGACCGGCGTGGTCGGAGCCCAGAATCCCGGATTATCCGGATCGATTTGGTTGTTGTCGATGCAATAGCTCGGGTTCAATCGGATCTCGTCGGGAGGATTACCGTTCAGGCTTTGGATTCCGCGCGTATCGCGATCGCTGAGGTCGGTCAGAATCTCCCCAAACGCGATGGTGTTAGAAAGTCCGTCCAGGATGTCACGGAACTTCGAGGATTTGTGGGCCACGAACGTTCCGCGGTTGGCTGCAAGTGAGCGTTGAACCCAAGCGGTCGTCGCGACCATTTCACCTCGGGTCGTGTGGTGCTGTTTCGAGCCGCGGATCGACCAATCGATCGAATCGCCCAGGCAGGCGGCGTAGTTGGTCCGGCCTTGACCCGGCAGGCCGACGCCGGGATCGCTGGGGCATCGCAGCATCGGGAGTTCGGTGACCCAAGGGCGGTACTGAATGAATTCGACAGTTGGTCCCATCGGAGGCCAGGCCACCGAGAGCGGCGTGTCGGGGTTGGTGGCGTCAACGTAGCTCGGGTTTGAGATCTCATCCCACAGTGCTTGTTGCTCCATAAACGGGGTCAAGCCGACCAGGGCACTCAGCCGCCAGGCATTCGAGTCGCCGTAGTTCGTCCACCAGTCGGTGGTCGCCGAGACGACTCCGTACGGTGCGGCTCCGCCGTCCGGGCTCCCCGTGCCGACTCCGTGAATCGGCAGTTGTCGATAGGCGCTATGGTAGTTGTGGATCGCGAGCCCCAACTGTTTGAAGTTATTGCTGCAGCTCATCCGGCGCGCAGCCTCTCGTGCTGCTTGCACCGCAGGCAGTAAAAGTCCGACGAGGATGCCGATGATGGCGATGACGACCAATAGTTCCACCAGTGTAAAACCGTGGTTCGTCCGAGCGGGGCGTTTCATAGAAAGTATCTCAGTTGGAATTGCGAACGTGAATTCGAGTGTGAACAGAACGAACCTTTGTCTTGGTCAACAAACGTCGGCGTCGAAGCAAACCCTTGAATCGATGAACGCCATGTCTGAACCAAAGATCCGCGTCTGTTGGGTGTGCACTGAGTACTTCCCGGGCGGACAAGTGATTGCTTGAACATCGGCATCATGAAGGATCGATCGTTTCGAGCCGGACCCTGTCGTCAAGGGACCAAAGTTTCAGAAGATGTCACGCGAGACTGCAAGATGCCCGTCTCGGCCGCCTTGGTGATCATCCTAGACCGATCGCAACGTGGGTTCTTGTCCGTGTGCGCGTGTCGGTCGATGAATTGCGCACAAAGAACTGCGCACAGAGAACCCGGGTTCGGACCCGTCATCGTGTCGATGCCAGGGGAGGATGACGGTCCGGCTCGGGGGATGGTGCCGGGCGTTTGGTCACGGTGTTGGATGCCCGGTGGCTTTGGTGATTCCGTTTGGATGCACCGGCCGGGGCCACGGAATCACAGCAGTGGCAGAATCCACAACGCCAAGCGGTTCATTCCGGCAGATAAGCTTTCATTCGATCGATTTCCTCTTTTCCCGTAAGGGTCGCGACCTCGGTGGTCAGCATCGGGTACCTCCAACGATAGTACTCGGCCAAGTCTTCACACAGTCTCAGAGCGGTCTTGGCGTATGCCGAGTTGGGCCCCGGCGTGTCCAACCGGCTGTGTGAACCCGCCACCAAGATGATTGCTTCGGGGGTGCTCTGCTCTTGAAAATATTCCATGTCCAAGCCTTGCCGGACACCGGCAAGCACGCGATTTCCATCGACCTGCGCATACCCAAAGAAAGCCCGCACGTACACGTTCTCGATCTTTTGGATGCATCTGGAATAAATGAAATCCCCCATCGGTGGTCCGATTGCCTGGGCGACCGCGGCAGCATAGGCGGACCCGGATCCGCGTGTCCCACCCCAGCGTTCCAGTCGCCAAATCATCACTTGCAAATGCAGCATGTCGTCGTGCGGGAATCGTTCCAGGTAGTCACGAATCTCGTCATAGGTATCGTCGTAGCTGAATGACAAGTCGCGAGCCGCGTCGACGAAGTATTGGTAAGCGACGGCGGGAACATCGTCGATCGGTTGCAACTTGTGCCACGCTTCCATCGCCATCTTGTTTTGCGATTCAAACGTTTGCCAGCCGTTCTCCGACACGGAACTGGACCAGCCATTGCCCCTGGCATTCCAGGCTTTCGTGGTGCAATATCTCATCTTTGCGGTCAGTGCGAGTGGTGACTGACGATCGCCCCACTCGGCGAAGCCCGCCAAACGTTTTTTAGTCGCGTCGAGGTCTGCTTCGGTGGCGTGATCATTTTCAAGAGCCTGTTCGGCGAAGAACCACGCCATGGCAATCTCCTCAACGAGCACCTTGTAGATTTGCTCTTTGGTCCGATTGAATCGCCGTTCAGGGAGAGCTCGAATCACGGCGTGCAACGCTTCCAAGTGATCGAACTGATTCTGCCGTGCCCAATTGCGCACGAGTTCCCCAAGGTAGTACAGACCTTGAGGGGCGTTCACGATGCGGGCGTAAAGGTCAATGGTCTGACCGTCATGGAACGCGATGACGTTACCGCAAGCGGCGACCACAGGTTTTCGATCGCCGAAACGTTTCGTCGGCGTCGGCCGCCCAAACGAGCGTGCGCCAAGGATGGCGTCATACATCACTCGCTCGGTGCCTCCGTCGGGCAGCGGGCGGTCAGCGAAACAGAGTTGTGTGCGGTGTGAGTGGGATTGATGAAGGTCGATGACGTCCACGATGTCCCAGTAGATCGATACCGGCCAAGTCTGGAGATCATTTCCGGGAGTGTTCGGGTCGTTGGGACGGCGATGACACGCATTTTTCTCGATCCACAAGTCATAGCCGCGCGAACAACGCATCATCAACGGTTCGCCAGGATCGGTGAGCGGGACGTCGAAATCGTAGTCCAACGCCCCTCCCACGAGCTTGAACACGCGGCCGGTCTGTTCGTCATGCCAAGCCGCGATTCGGGTCGCCTCGGGAGAGATGGCTGGCATCGGAAGGCTCACGTCGACCTCGCCGATTTTCGCCGCGGTGGCCAATTCCGGGTCGGTCAAGTACAGATTGCCCGCTTGGTCAACGACCGCGGCATGACCCGTTTCGGCTGCCACGCTGAGATGTTGAATGCTCTCGTTCAACGTTTTCGTTGCGGCAACGGAGGCGGTCGTGCAATCGACCAGATGAAGTTGTTTACCGGCGGCGACGATCATTCGAGAGTCCGAGCCGTCCGCTTGCTGCCCGAAAAAACCGACGTGGACTGCGCCGGCACCTGACGTTGGCAATGCAAGATGTTGAAACTTGCTCGCATCACCGGGTTCGTCCAATTCCGTCGGCGGCGTGCCGGGCAACGCCCACCACGGTCGCCACGGCAATCTTGAAATCCAAAGTCCGTTGTCGCCACCGACGACCAAGTGTCGTCCCGTCTTGTCCAGCCAAACCGTTGGGTTGGAAACGTCGGGCGGCATTGCAACACTCTCGCGGAGCACCGGTTGCCCGTCCTCTTCACCGAGGGCGAGTCGTGCCCATGTCAACGCTTTGCCGGTCAGGCCACTCGATGCGACCATCCAAGGGGCCGGTTGCTGGCTCGACTTTGCGTCTTCTATCCGCTTCTGATTTTCTTTGAGAATCTGATCGGCGATTTCGCCAATCGCTCCCGGCTTGATTTGACGCAGGAACCCACAGTCGGTCGGTTTGGTGGCTTGCCATTCGTCTTCGATCACCGGCCAGCGGTATTGGTTCGCAACAGCGGGCGCGGCGACCAGCGTTTCGCCCGCCGGAACTGAAAAGTGTTGCTCCGTTGTCACCGGTTCACAGCCTGTCAATGAGATCACGGCGATTGCCAACAGGCAGCATTTCGATAGACACTTCATTGTTCTTCCCCCTCTACTAAATTGTCGCTGTCGTCAACGGATTCAACCGCGGAGTTGATCGAACGGAGCAATTGACCGAGTACAGAACGGGCTCCCGGCCCGACCGGCGAGTTGGGAACAGCGACGGTCCCGGCTGGGGAATTCATACCGGGGGCGGGGCGGAAAAACTCGGGTGACCAGTCGGGACGCTCGAATTCGCTTGGTCCGTCCTCGTCATCTGGGTCTGCGTAGACCGCAAACCCCCGCGGGTCGTAGCCCAGCAGTTTCCGCTCTTGCGGCTGGAACCAGGTTTCGTAGGCATCACTTTCCATTTTCAGCCGGTTCTCGGCGCTCAGTTTGGTAATCAATGCCACTGTCGCGTCGACCGGCGAAAGTCGAAACATCAGCGACGGGTGGGATCGGAGCGCCGGTACGATTTCCGACCAGTCAGCGGTCGCGCCGGTGAGATCGAGTTCGGTCAAGTAATCGGATTTGTCAATGATCGCCGTCAGTCCGCCTGGTTCAATCGTTGCACCGGCAAGTTCCACTCGGCTCAGATAGTCGAGCGGTCCCATGGCGTCAATCACCGATTGATTGATGGTGACGCCGCCGAGGCTGACGGAAGTGAGCCCCGGGCTCTTCTTGAATTCTGGCAATGAACGCACATCGATCTCGTTTCCGCCGAGCAGCAATTGTGTCCAGCCGCCTCGACTGATGATCCGAGACGTCGTCGCGGCCGAAAGTCCACAATCTCTGAGATCCAAATCAGTCAGGGTCGCGGGGATGTCCCACTGTTGAAGCAAGTCGTTGTCCAGAGCCGCCCCCGGAAGGGCAAGCTGCTGGAGCGATCGAAGCTGAAGGACGTCGTTGAACGCTTTGGATGATGCGGATGGATAAGCGACCGTCAGCTTCGTCAACGCCTGAGCTTTCAACACCTCCGAGACGTTTTCGTCATTCATCCCCTCGCCGCCTCCGATAAACCACTCCAATCCGGCGACACCACTGATTCGGATTTTCGAAAGCGGGCTCAATACCGCCAAACCGGGAAGCTGAGACGCGGCTTCCACATGCAGGTAATTTCCGACCGGACTGAGGACCAGGGGAGTCCGAAGTTCCGGCACGTTGATCAACCGCAATGCAGTGATTTGTGATTTCTTGTGCTGATCAAAAACGATCGTTTCAAGTTTGGGTTGATTTTCAACCCTGATCGCGTTGATGTTCGAATTGATCTGCAGCGATTTAAGGTCTGCGACTTGGGCGGAGATTGAGTTGACAAACCCGACACCGACCTCGGCGTTCCGCACGTCGATGCTCGTTGCCGAAAGTTTTGCGATCTGGTCGGCCGCCTGTTTCGTCAGCGCACAGTATTGAAAGTCCAGTGATGCGATCGCGGGGTTTCCTTCCAGTGGGGAAAGGTCGACCTTGCGAAGATCACATCCTCGCAATGTCAACAGCGGCGGCCCGTTTAACGTTCCGAACTGGTCGATCACTCGTTGGCTGCACTCCGAGCTGATCGCCGGGTCATAGTCTGGGTCCCCGACTCCAGGGACGATCATGCTGGTTCCGGCCAGAGACTCCATCGCGTCGCAGCCTTCGATTTGGATGGTTTCTAAGTCTTTGACGTAAAACGAGAAGGACTCGATCTGAGGGATCTCTTTCAACGTACAGTTGCGAACCCACGCATCAACCGGCATCTGGTCATTGTCAGCCATTCGGGTTTGCAGGTTGTGGTATTGCACTTTGATGGTTGCAAGTTTTGGCAGACGTTGTAGATCGAGGTCGACCAATTGAAACGAATCGAAACCGAAGTACTCCAGCTCGGGCATGTCGTGCACCGAGATCTGCAACAGGCTCGAGTTGAGTGGTTCGTCGAGTGATTGAAACGCGAGGCGCCGCAGTTGTGGCCAAGATTCGAGCTGGATTTCACCACCGGTTCCCGTTCTCGGTCGAGAGAGGACCAGCACTTCCAGTTGGTTCTTCAGTTCGCAATCCTGCCAAGCCTGGAACGGGATCATCGTTTCCATGGCCATCAGCCGTGAGAGTTGCGGAAGTTTCGCGAAACGCGGAAGCGCGTCCCCCGCAAGATTGGTATGCGAAATGTTGAGTTGCCGAAGCAGCGAACATTCAGTCAATGCCAAGACGGTTTCCGCATCCAATTCGGTACCGGCGATGCGAAGATCTTGCAGATAACGCATCGAGGGCAGGCGGCTCAACGGCTTCTGGTCGTACTGGCCACCACCGACCCGCAGCGCTCTCAGGTAGGGCAACGTGCACATCAACTGCAGTTGTTCGTTTGTCGGCTCTTGGAGATCGACAGCCGTTGTCCTCAGCCAGATCGTTCGCGCCGACGCGGGGACCCATTCGGTCAAAATCGCCGGCATGTACGACTGCCGCAAGACCTGCCCGTTCGTGGCCAGTTGATCGGCAATGACTTGGTCGGCTTCGGACTGTCGGACCAGCCATCGCCAATAGCCCATCGCCGAGGCGATCAGCGTGACGACAAACAACAAATCGGCGAGTGAAACTCGATTGGACTTCCTCACCGATGGCCGCAAATAGAACAATAGGATGGCCAAACACGCGAGCGCGATCGCCAGATTCCAGGCCAGCGCGCGGCCGTACCATCGGACTTGATCGGGACCGTTTGCAAAGGGATGGCGAATGTAGTAGCGAAACGGCCATCCCGCTTCGACCGGGTCGATGGCTTGCAGCCCGTCTTCGGTTCGAAAACCGAAGTCGAATGGCAACTCGGACCACTTTGCCGGGGTCGAATAACTGACGGAATACTGAAACGGCCAGTTGGCCGCGACCAGCACCGAAATCACGACCGCCGATGCGATCCATCGGGCATGGGATTGCCGACCGGGTGTGCCGCTAGGCGATGAAGCCTTCTCTGGCGGTGGGGCGTCAGCGCTCGGGTGTTCGGCGGACGACGGGGACGCGGAAAGCTCGCGTTCTGCCCGTAAACGTTTGGAAAACACCGCAAAGAAGCGTTTCAAAGCGTTCGGTTTGCCGGTGGCGGGGGCCGCTGTTGTCCTTTGTTTGTCGGATCTCTGTTTGTCGGATCTCTGTTCGTCGCCGCCGGACTCACCGCTGGTCTGCTCTCCACGAGCAGAATTCGTCTTCTCGGTCACTGCTAGTCTCTGCTTCTCTTGCCGCCGTTTTCCATGCCGCTACATGGTTAGTGTGTATCCACCCGGAGTATACACGGTTCGGCGGTCGCCGTTGCAGAGGTTGCTTCAAATCGTGAACCGATGTTTTCGAGCGGCCTGACAGGTGCACGAAGCAGCCAAACGGCCTCACGCATTCGCAAGCGAAGCATTCGTTCGAAGGCGTCTTGAGACGGTGAGTGCCGGCATCACGCCATGCGTCGGTTCAGCCACTACCGCGGGCCGCGGGGAAGATGCTCGACCAGGTATCTGGCGATCAGCATTCGGACATGCAATTCCGATCCCTTGCCTTCGCGAAGGCCGTGGTCACGATTGGGATAGACCATGTAGTCGAAGCGTTTGCCGAGTTCGATCAACCGATCCACCAGCCCTTCGATGATCTGAATGTGCGTGTTCGTTTCGCCGGAGCCCGTGACGATCAGCAGGTCGCCCTTGAGGCCTTCGGCGAAATGGAGCGGAGCCGACCGCTCGTAGCCGTCCGGGTTGACCTCGCGGGTCCGCATGTAAATTTCCTGGAACCATGCGTTGTACAAGTGTGGTTGGGGCTTGGGGACGACGGCGATTCCGACGTGGTAGTCGTCGGGCTTGCGAAACATGGCGTTCAAGGTGTTGGACCCTCCGCCGCTCCAGCCCCAAATTCCGACCCGCGACAGATCGACATACGGTCGTGTGCGGCCGAGTTCTTTCAGCCCCGCCGCCTGGTCTTCCGTCGAAAGTGGTCCCAAACTGCCGAAGATCGATCGTCGCCATGCCGCGCCTTTGGGCGCAGGGGTGCCGCGATTGTCGATCGAGACGACGAGGTAACCGAGGTCGGCGACGACTCGATGAAAGTGATTTTGAGCGGCGCCCCACTGGTCCAGTACCGTCTGCGCGTACGGCTCACCGTAAACATAGATAAAGACAGGGTACTTTTTCGATGCATCAAAGTCCTTCGGCTTGATCATCCAGGCATCCATCGAGACACCGCCATCGATTTCCAGCCGGATGAATTCAGTCGGAGGCGTCATCAGTGTCTCGGCCCGATCGCGCAGTTCACGGTTGTCTTCCAGCACGCGCATCACCTTGTGTCCTTCCAATTCGACCAAGTCGACGACCGGCGGTTGGTCGATCGTGGAATAGGTGTGAAAGGCCCATTTGGCATCGGGAGAAAACTCGTAGTCGTGCGTCCCCGGTTGATCGACGGGTGTGATCCGCTCCAGCGTTCCCGAGCCGTCGAGGGGGACTCGGTACAAGTACTTTCTCGGCCCATCGTCCGGTGCGGCGTAGAAGTAATACCAACCGCCCGGTTCATCGACGACGGTCCGATCAATGATGTCGTACTCGCCGGGTGTGAGCAGGGCCAACGCTTTGCCGTCGCGTGAATAGAGGAACGCGTGGCGCCAGCCGTCTTTTTCGCTGATGACGACGAACGCCTGGCCGTCCCGAACCCATGTCAGACCCGAGTTCTTTCCCTGGCTGCCCACCGCCCATGCGGAATTGGTTTCGCGAAAGATCTCTTTCATCGGGCCATCGACGCTTGCCAACAAGAAGACTCGTTCGTCGCGAAAACGACTCTTCTTTTCGACCAGCACTTCGTCCGAGTTTCCTGCCCAATCGACTTGCCCGAGATAAAAGCCGTCTGGGCTGGATTCGATCGGCAACCATTTCAGTTCGCCCCCATCGATTTCGACAACGCCGACGCGGAGCGCGTTGATTTTTTCACCGACGCGAGCAAAACGCCGATGTCGGACACTCGGATAGGAGGGATCGTCTGGCACCAGCATCGGGCGCATTCTGACGTCGGTCGCGTCTGACTCGATGAACACCACGCGTGTCCCGTCGGGGCTCCATCGGGGATCTCCAATCGAAATGTCTCGATCGGGCGAACGTTGCGTCAATCGGGTTCGCTGATCCGTTTTCAGATCGCGGACGAACAGATCCTGATCTCGAATTTCCAGGCGGTACTTGCCATCGGGTGACGTCAATCCCCGACGGGACGGTTGCGACGTGGCCGGCGATTGGACTTCCGCGTGTTCGCCCGTCCGGACGTCATACCGCAGCAACCGCGATTGGTCGGAATTCGGATCCTGTTGATGAACGGTGTAACCCGAACTGTCGGGCAACCATTTGCCCTCAAAGTCTTTCGCCCGAAATTGCCCCTTCTCGTAAATCGCTTTCAGCCGTGGTTCTGCTTCCGAGACCCAGGCTGAATCGTCGGCGGCTTGTGCCGGCAGTGGACCGAGTCCGATCGCAGCACTTGCAATCAGTGAGAAAAGCGTGACCGGGAATCCTTGTCTCGGCATCATGGGAGATCGCTCGCAGTTGGGGCCAATGGCTGATAGGACGCAGGACCTCGGCGAGCGAGTGAAACGGAGTTGATTGATGCGTTTCACCCGTCCCTCGGCTGCCTTCGCCCGACATCGTAGTCGCTTGGCGGCGCGTCTTCTTGTTCGTGCGCACGCGTCCATCGGTGATTTGCGCACATCGCGACGTCATACATCGTCATCGACGGGGGGGCCAGGCGATGGCTTAGCCGTGGTTCGAATGATCCGATCGGCCGTTTCCGTTGCTCGTGCAGTGCTCGCTAAGGAAGTCGACCAGCCGGTTCGGTGCAAAAGGTTTCATCAGGAAGATCACCGCCTGGAAGCTCGCCAGCTGAGCCAGGACGTCTTCGTCACGATGTCCGCTGATCACAACGGTCGGGACGGCGGTTCCTTCTTCGGTGAGTTGGGTCAGCAGATCAATTCCGCTCATTTTGGGCAGTCGCAGATCCAGCACCATGCCGTCGATGGTGCCGCTAAAGTTCCCCAGCAAGAATTCTTCGGCACTTGCGACGCAATGGGTTTCAAATCCGAAGGCTGCCAGCAGCGCCCGGACGGAGTCTTGGACGGCGGGGTCATCATCAACAATGCAAACTTTTGCTTTCGCAACATTCATCGGCGGATTCTCCGCTTAGTGGCAGCACCACGAGAAAGACCGTCCCGCGACTGGTGGATTGTTCAACGACAAGTGATCCCTGATGGGCTTCAACAATAGAACGTGCAATGGCCAAGCCCATGCCCATGCCTTCCGGCTTCGTCGTGAAAAAGGTGCGAAAAACATCCTGTGTGTCGTCGGACTCGATTCCGTTTCCGGTGTCTTCCACGCGGATCTCGATGTGGTCGGGTGTCGACGCGGTGGCAATGGTCAGTGTCCGCCGGTTGTGTTCCACCTGATCCATCGCCTGAATCGCGTTTTGCAACAGATTCATGAGGACTTGTTGGAGCTGCACTTGATGGCCAAAAACGGTCAGAGAGTCGGCGTGCAAGCGAGTGTGCAGCTCAATGCCATGGGCGCGAAGGTCTGGACCCATGATGCCCAATGAACTTTCGATCAGCTGATGAATGTCGGTTGGCTGGTTGTCGCCTGGGCTGGGTTTGAGCAGACGTCGGACACCGCGCACGATCTCGGCGGCACGTTGCGCCTGGCCACGAACCTGTCCGGCATGCTCACGGATCGCTGCGGTCTGGACGGGGGTTTCCGAGGCAAGTTTTTCGAGGACAAACGCGTAGTTGGTCGCCGCCGACAGGGGCTGATTCAATTCGTGGGCGATGGAGGAAACCAATTCGCCCAGCAGATTCACCCGGCTGGCGTGAGCCAGCTTGTCGCGATGGTCCTTCAACTGTTTTTCGATGCGCCGTTTCTCGGTGATGTCTTCGGTGATGCTTAGCACATGGACGGATTCGTCGGATCCGTATCGAATGGGGACCTGGCGAGTCGTCATGAAGCGATGCTGGCCCTTCAGTCCGACGATCTCAAATTCCAGACTGTTCGGTTCGCCGCGCAGGACCGCTTGCGTCGCTTTGACGAAGCGTTCGCGATCTTCGTCGACAATCACATCGAAGATGCATTTCCCCAAAACCTCTTCACGATCCGCTTCCAGCATCCCAAGTCCGGCAGGGTTGATATCCACCAGACGCCCCTCGCGATCGACCAGTTTGACGCACTGGGGTTCGGAATCAAAAATCAAGCGGAACCGACGGTTGCTTTCCAAAATGCTGGTCATCGCCTCGTCACGCAGCTGATCGTAGGCATGAAAGCGACGGAGCAGTAGCCCCAGCAGCGTCGACGACAGAACGGCAAACACAACCCCCAGCACGATGCTCTCCGTCCGGGTTCGGTTCCACACCAGCGCGGTGTCCAATTGCGATTTCGCCAAATCGATCTCAAGTTGGTTTTGCAGCATCGAGATGGCCTGGCCGAATTGATCAACGTCATGTTCCAAGGCGTGGAAGTCAATCGGATCAACGGCGCCGGTTTGGTCGTACCCATCCATCGAGCGTTTGCCGCTCTCGGCGATGTGCCGTTGATGCTTCAGGACGCGATCGAATTGAATTCGTGAAGCTTCATCCAACGCCGACTGATGAATGAACGATTGGGAAATCTGTTCATAGTCCGCGGTCCAACTTTCGAAATCCCGTTTCTCGGCCTCGTCGCCGGAGATGACGTACGCAAAACACTCTTGAACGGCATCATGGGTTCTGCTGCGAAGATCCACCAATCGACCGACCGATGGGACCCGGCGATTGTTCGTTCGAGTCGCGCTGTCGACGCGCAAAAACAAGTGCACGCAATAGGTCGACGCCAACAGCAATAGTCCCGCAAAGGAAATGATCAGCAATCGAGAATACGCAGATCGGGGAGCTGTTAATGCTTCGTTGATCATTCGACCGGCCGCCGTTCGATTCGCAAAAGGTGGCTGTCTCGGCGCGTGATCGGCGACTCGCTTGTGCGGGACGCTAGAGTTCGAAACGCTTGAGGCGGCACAGAGAAACGCTGTCCGATTATGGACTGCGACCTGTCGATCGCCAAGGGTGGTTTGCCGGTACCACGAAAGTACCGGCCTCGGTCATCCGCCCCGGTGCTAGATGGCGTGGTCACGACACTTGCGCTCCTCGCATTGCGTCGTTCTCACCCTCACGGGCCGGCTGATTGAATCAAGGGGCTGAAATCGACGCGTTGGGCGTGGCATGACCGATCAGCAACCATCACTCCGGTTGATTTTCGACCAAATACGTCGTCGCGCCGATCGTGACTTTCGTCGTCGCGATCGATCGCAAATAGCGATAGACAGGTCGTTGTCCCAGTTCCAGCTCGTAAACCGCAGTGATTTCCGGTTGCGGAGGGTTTTGAGGCAGGAACATCCCCACGAGGTGCGAGAGTGTGGAACGCTGAGCGGCTTGGACCGGCGATTTGACCAGCACGATCGCGGGCTGGTCTTGGCAAGCGTCGGCACGTAGCCCATCCAAAGGGCCACCGAGAAACTCGATAATCGAAGCACGATCTATGTACACGGCAACACCTCTGCTACGCGTTTTACGTCATCCGACAATCCGCCGCGGAGACTTTTACGCGGCGTTTCCAAGTTGATTGGCACTTACGCAACTGTCGTGCCAGTAGCGCAGTCGAAAATCAACGTCGAGTGACGATCATGGGTCGGACTCGATCGGCTCGCGACGAAGGGAAGCGAAGTAGCTGGCGATTTGCTGTGACTGATCTTTGTCGAGGGCGTCGGCGATGGAGTGCATCAGGTTGCCGCTGCCGCCTCCGCATCGTGATCGGTTTCGGAACAACGCCAGCTGACGATTCAAGTACTCGGCGGGTTGTCCTGCCAGAACGGGATAGGACGGATCGTTTTCCTGACCATGACACTTCGAACAGGCGGCTACTTTCAGCGTGTCGTCGTGTTGCGAAATCAATCTTCGTCCCGTCTGAACGGATTCGTCGTCTAAGTCAAACCGACCCTGCGACGTCATGGTTTGACTTGCGTACCACTTCGACGCGTCGCTCATCTCTCGCTTACTTAGCCGCGCCGCGATCGGTTCCATCACACCGCTGTATCGTTTGCCCTCGGCGAAGGCCTGTAGCGATTCCCGCAAGTAGACTTCGTTTTGGCCGGCAAGGATCGGTACACGATCACTGCCGCGTCCCATCCCGTCGGACGCGTGACAAATCGCGCATTGTTCGATCACAACTTCTGGTGCAGCGGTGCCTTCATCGACGTCGACCAAGTCCCGGTACTGGGAGTCGCTCATTTGGCTGAACTGCCGCAGAAACGCGACCAACGGCCAGATCTCGTCGTCTCGCTGACGGGTCGGCCAGGCCGGCATTCCGGTAAACTTGATCCCGTGTTTGACGATGTAGAACATCTCAGCGGAATCCAAGTCACGCAGCACATCGGGCAGGTAGGGCGGCGCGGGTGTCATCGCGGCTGGCACCGGCGGCATCGGTGAGCCTGGTGAGCCGTGGCACCATTTGCAATTGGATTGGTAAATGCCCACGCCCAACGTCAACATGCCGGGTTCGTCCAGCGATGGAACCTCCGTCCCCGTGCTGTGAAACGCAACCGAACGATCGCTGGCAAAACCAAGCATCCAACGAGTGATCGGCCAATGACCGCTGCTGGCTTTGACGGGCACGATGCCGGAAACCAAGACGATCACTCCAATCGTCGCCAAGACCAGGCCGAGCAACACAAGTTTCTTTAAGAAGTCTTTCATATGGATGCCTCCAAAGCCGACGCACGCGTCGCGGTATCATTTTGCATCGATGGCGGTTCGGCCGAACGACCACGCAACAGATCGCCCGTCAACACCATGCCGCCTGCCAGATAGACGATGCCGCCGACAACCAACATCACTGCCCCGCCGAGATGTTGGTCTTCCAATGGCGACAATCCGCTTAACCCGTGCGGGTGGTGAAACAGCAATCGCGGCGAAAGGGAAAGCAACGCACCGAGCAAGGTCATGTGCATCGACGTGAGCAGCAAACCGACGACTCCGGCGGCACTGCGTTGCCGGGTTCGTGGCTGCCCGCCTCCGAATGCCGACAGCCAAACCCACACGCCGGCGGCCAGGAACATGGACTGTTCCACGACGAATCCGACCGTTTCGTGTCTGGCCCAATGGTGAAGTCCCGGCCCGTGCCAGGCCCATACGATGATCAGCTCTCCGACCGATGCGGGGACCGGCGCGAAGAACGCGGGGCAAAAGCGAACAGGGTCATAGCGGCGTCCGGCAGCCGCGAGCGAAAGCATCGGAGCGACGATCGCGACGATCAGCATGTGCAATGTCATGTGCGCAGCAAACGAGTGCCGCGCCATGTCGGGAAGTGGTCCCATCCATGCCGCGGTCAAAATGACCCAACCGAGATTCCAGATCAACAAACGCATCAGTGGCAGGTCCCCACGAAGTAGAACACCAGGGCGGTGAAGATCGTCGCGACCGCGCTCAGCAGCGACAGCAGAAAGGTCGACAGTCCGATCATGCGACGAAGATCGGCGGCAGTTGCTCCATCGTGCGGGCTGCGATCATGGCCGTCGCGATGCCGACGACGACCAGACCAGCCGACGCCGGCGATGATCATTATCGCCACCACGGTGTACGCCATCACGGCCAACTGAACTTCACCGGCCGAGCGATCGGAGTCCGCGAACTTGGCGCAGAAGATCGCCGCGGTCAAATAGCTTGCCAAGAAATGGACCGCCCAGACCGCAGGCGCGGCAACGATCCACCAGATCGATGTGACATGATCCGTTTTGTAGATCTCATCGCGATTTCTCGTTTCGGTCATCGCCATCACTTCGCCACCATCGGGAATCCGGCGATCACCAAGCATGTAATCGCCGTCGTTAACATCAGGAAATGCCAATAGAGCGTCACATTGACAATGTCGGCGTCACAGCGTGCCGTCATCCGGCCGGCGGCGCGTCTCGCGGCACAATACAGGTGCATCACGACCCCCAGCACCACATGCAGCGCCGTCCAGATCGCCAAGACCCACACGATTGCCGGATAGACGTGGGCGGTCGGATCCATTTGATGTGTCCACGGACCGTAGAGCACAGCCAGGCCGCCGGCGATGCTCAGGACGACGCCGCAAACGATCGCCCCATAGAACCTCACCGCGTGATCCTGTCGGTTCCACCGTCGCGCGGCCAACGTCGCCAAGTAGGCGAGCAGCATCGTCAGCATGGCGACGGAGGGCCAGATCCACCCGGGGCCGCTCGATCCATTCGGCGGAAAGTCGTCGTGGGCGGTCCAGTAAAAGAAGTACCCGAAGACCAGCGAAATGAAGGCGGTCATGTCACCGAGCATGGTGATGAACATCGCCCACCAGCCGACTGCTTTGGATCCCGAGACGTAAATCGGCAGCGTCAAACCGCGTCCCACGTCCTTTTCCTGTTTTTCCGGAATCGGAGCGGTGCCCGTCCACAGCCAGACCAGAATCGTGATGAACGCGAGCACGCCGCTGATCGTTGCGGCAACGTACCAGTGGTAGGTTGACAGAATGAAAACGCCGCCGGTAAAGATCGCGGCAAAGTGTGTCAGGAATGTCGGTCCCGGAACCCGCAGGCATTGGATCGGCTTGGCATCGACCACCGACGTCACCAACGTTTCCCGCAGCCCCTCTTCCGCATCGGGTAGATAAAACCGCCCGGCATCGACGTCTTCGACAAAATCCTCCTGATCCCACAGCGGGTATCGACTTTCGACGATCGGAATGCTCCGCACGCCCCAGGGTTTATCGGGCACTTCACCCAACCATTCCAGCGTGCCAGCATTCCAGAGGTTTCGCGGTACGAGGGGCTGGTTCTTTTTGGAACGCAGCACGTCATAGAGAAAGACGATGAATCCGATCGCCAGCACGAACGCACCCACCGTGGAAATCAGATTCAACGTCCCCAACCCCAGTTCCGCCGGGTAGGTGTAGACGCGGCGTGGCATCCCCAGCAAACCGCTCAGGTGCATGGGGAAGAAGCTGACGTTGAATCCGACCAACATCAACCAAAACGCATACCGCCCCAGTTTTTCAGAAAGCTGTTTTCCGGTGACGGCGGGATAGTAGTAGTAGACGCCGGCGACGATCGGAAAGATGGTGCCGCCGATCAGGACGTAGTGCAGGTGTCCGACAATAAAGTACGTGTCATGGGCTTGGTAGTCGAACGGGGCGACGGCGACCATGACGCCCGTCAATCCACCGATGATAAACGTTGCCAACCCGCCCAACGTGAACAGCAAACACACCGATTTGGTGACGCGTCCGATCAGCAACGTGGCGATGAAACAGAACAGCTGGATCCCGGTCGGAATCGCCACCGCCTGGGAAGCGGCCGAAAAAATACCGATCGAAATCGCCGGCAGCCCCGTCGTGAACATGTGGTGCACCCACAAACCGAAGCTCAGGAAACCCGTCCCGACCGCAGCCAACACGATCCATCCGTAACCGACCATCGGCGTGCGGGCGAAGGTCGGGACGATCATGGCGATCAACGCGATCGACGGCAGAAACACGATGTAGACTTCGGGGTGACCGAAGATCCAAAACAGGTGTTGCCATAACAGCGGATCGCCGCCACGCGATGCGTCAAAGAAGGGCCAATCGAGCGACCGCTGAAGTTCCATCAACAAATCGCCAGCGATCAACGGCGGAAACGCAAATAGGATCATCACGGCGACGACCAGGATGTACCACGCGTACAGCGGAATCAGGTTCAACTGCATCCCCGGCGGGCGGCATTTCATCACGCCCACAATCAATTCGACGGCCGCCGCGATCGACGCCACTTCGATGAACGAGAGTCCCAGCAGCCAGATGTCGACGCCCACGCCGGTCTGGTATTCCGTCGTCATCGGCGGATACATGAACCAACCGCCTTCCGGCGCGACGCCGAAAAAGATCGATCCGCAAACAAAGACGCCGCCGATCACAAAACACCAAAACCCGTATGCGGACAGCCGGGGAAAAGGCAGATCGCGTGCGCCGAGCATTTCGGGCAACAGCAGGATGGAGATCGCTTCTAGAATCGGCACCGCGAACAGAAACATCATCACACTGCCGTGCATCGTGAACACTTGGTTGTACTGATCGGCAGTCAAGAAATCATTGTCCGGCAGCGCCAGTTGGATGCGCATCAACAGCGCCAGGATTCCGCCGAACAGAAAGAACGTGAACGAGGCGACCACGTACCACAAGCCGACTTCCGAGTTGTTGACCGCCGTCCAATACCGCCAACCTGTCGGGGTGCGCCATGCGTCGAGCAACCGTTTCGCTCGGTCATCGAGTCGGACATCGAGTCGGTCGTCGTCGGATGCTTCGCCGGGTGCGTCCGTATTCAATTCAGTTGCTCCAGGTAAGCGACAATCGAATCCAGTTCGTCTTGGTTGAGCCTTTCGAACGCGGGCATTTGCACGCCTGGTTTGACATCGTGGGTACGGCTGATCCAACGCCGCAGGTTGTCCGCATCATTGGGCTTGATGGCCGCGCCCAAGCTGAGCCGGCTGTCGAAGTGGGTTAAATCGGGGCCGACTCGTCCGCCCGCGTCGGTGCCCCGAATCGTGTGACAGGCGCCGCAGCCCTTGCGGTGGAACAACTCGCGTCCCGCCGTGGCGGCCCGGCCGGACGGTTCACTCGCGTCGCGTTTTTGGCTGCGAAGCCATTGCTCGAAATCGGCTTGCGACATCACCAGCACATCGAAGGCCATCTGTGCATGAGCGGTACCGCAATACTCGGCGCACACGCCACGAAATGTACCGACACGATTCGGATGCAGTTTCAAGCGGGTCTCTCGGCCGGGGATCATGTCAACTTTTCCCCCCAGAGCCGGAATCCAGAAGGAATGAATCACGTCCTCACTGGTCAATTTAAATTCAACCGGTTGATCGACCGGCAAACGAATCTCGTTGGCCGTCTCGACGCGTTGGTTTTCGCCGGTTCGGTATCCCACGCGCCACCACCAACGCACCCCGCTGACATCGATGGTCAAACTCGCTTCCGGCGGAGGCCGATGCAATTCAGGCAGCATCGCGAGCGCATAACACAGCAGTGATGTCAGCACCAACGTCGGAAACACGGCGCCACCCCCGATGACCAATGTCTTGGTCAGCCGTGGACGGTGGCCGCCAGGCACGACGACCGAATAGACGGCCAATCCGACGACGATCAACCAAATCAACACGCCGCCGCCGAGCATCCAAAGGAACAGATCCGCGATCTGCGCAGCCCCGTGTCCCGCCGGATCGAGCGTCGATTGTGAAAGGTCGCCGATCAACAAGAAGCTCATAAGGGCTGGCTGGAAAGGAACCAAGTTGCAAGGAAATCGGCCACCAAGGCGCTGGCGTAGACGAACCGGGAAAGGAGCCATGCAGATCGAGGTCTACACGCTCGCCGGATTGCTTCAATCGGGCTGGACCGCAAATCGTGTGCCCGGTCGTCGGCACGCCGCAGTCGCAGGTTGCGAGGAGCGGGGTCTGGTTCGAGAATCTGGTCGCTTGGAGTCATTCATAGGCTCCACCACGCCCTACCCGACCGATGTGCAGATACAATCCAGACTGTTTGATGAGAGTCGCTTTCGCTTGAGAGAATTGTGGATGGACAGGATCACTGCTTGGATCGCCCGGACATTGGGTTTGGTGTCGCTGTTGGGCTGTCTGCAATCGAATGTCCAGCTTCACGCCGGCAACTCCGGTGGAGAAGCAACCGCACAGAGTGATGGTGAACAGCTGACGACACCGCGGCGAATCGCTGCCCAACACCTGCCGAATCCGATCCAGGTGCATCCCAACGTGATCTCCGGTGGGTTGCCCGGCGATGAAAACGCTTTTCAGGAGTTGCAGTCGCTCGGGGTGAAGACCGTGATCAGCGTCGATGGGATGAAGCCGGACGTGGAAACCGCCAGAAAGTACGGACTGCGCTACATTCATCTGCCGCACGGATACGATGGCATTCCGGACGAGCGTGTGAAGGAATTGGCGAAAGCCGTTCGAGGGTTCGAAGAAAAAATCTACATTCACTGCCACCACGGAAAGCATCGCAGCCCCGCGGCAGCGAGTGTCGCTTGTGTGGCGGCCGGATTGATTCCCCGGTCCGAGAGTCTTGCGATTCTGCAGCTGGCCGGAACCAGTCATCACTATCGCGGACTGTACGAATCGGCGCGTGTCGTCACACCGATAGAAACCGCCTTGTTGGACGAGTTGACGGTGGAATTCCCCGAGTCCGTTGATCTGCCCCCGATGGCGGAAGCAATGGTGGCGATGGAGCACACCCATGAACACTTAAAACAGATCGCCGAGGCCGGATGGCGTTCTCCAGCGAACCATCCCGACCTGCATCCCGCTCATCAGGCGTTGTTGATGCGCGAGCACTTCACCGAACTGCTGCGTAGCGACGACGTGTTGAAGGAATCGGACCTGTTTCGGCACTACTTGCGTGAGTCCGAGCAAGCCGCCGAAGGTCTGGAAGCGGCGTTACGAACCTGGGCATCGAAGTCCGCCTCGGTCGACGCCCAACCCCCGGCAACGGCGCGTCGCTTCTTGGCCAAAATCTCTGCCAATTGCAAGGCGTGTCACCAGCACTCTCGGGACGTGCCGCTGAGCGAGAAGTGAAGCCGTCCGACGGCGGCACGAGTGCGATCAGCCGTTTGGCGCGAGCCTACGGGCCGCCGCGGGGTTGAGATGATGGTGAGGCCCGGACGCCGGCGCGAACCGGCTGATCTCAAACGAGGATCAGCGGTTCAACGCAGTGTCCCACCGGGCCGGGCAAGTCTACTTCAAGCTCACCGACTGCGCGGCACCACCCACCTTGGCGTCTTTGACGACGATCGTTTCGGGTGCGTCTTTGCCAGCCTTGATGATGAAGGTTTTGTCCTTGGGAGCCGCCGGGACAAACGTCTTTCCGGCAATGCGAACCGTGTAAAGGATCTCGTTGCTGTCGCGGTCGACGAGCTGTACGACGGGGGAATCGACATCAAAGGTCAACTCACCGAGTTTTCCCCACGACGGCGGATTGTAGTTGTCGAATTGCGAAATCGTACGCGGCCAGCCGGGATACTGCTTTGCCGACGGATCGGTCACGTCAACATTCCGCGGCCAACATTCCATCGTGATCTGACGCGTTTGGGTGTTCAGACGGACGATGCCGAATCCGGCCGATCGTGTGTTCAGCACGTTGCCAGCCGGCATTTTTTCGGGGTTGGCTGCGGCGTAATTGGTGACCTTGTTGGCAAAGCCGTCGAGATGGTCTCCCGTGTATTCCGGGCTGCCCGGTTCGCGGTTTTGTCCCGGTTCCAGCGGCTCCCACCAGCGGAGATACAGGTTGGCGATGGAGGGAACACAAAACGACCAGATGGCGTCGCGATGTTCGTCGATGCCATGATGAAAGATCGTGGCCAAGTGTTGATCGCCGGCGTAGTGAAACGCGAAAGCTTTGCGGAGTGTCTGCAACGCACGGTTTCGTCCGGTTTGAGGCCAGCCGTTGGAATCCATGTCGGCATGCAACCGACCGTTGGCGCTGCCGTGGATGTGTGCACCACCGCAGAAGATGGTTTGCGACAGGGCAACTTTCATGCTCGCGTCACGCCAGTCCTGGGCCCAGCGGTCCAGGAAATCCAACTGTCGCTGCCCCAACAGGATCGCACCATCGACATCGACGCTGTCCGGATCGTAATCGGGATTGCGAATGTGGTCGGGGCGCGGTCCTTGCTTGGGCACGCGGCCTGCCGGACCGGTTTTGAACTTGCGGTCTTCCAGAATGGCGAAGTCGATGTTGCCCCAATTCAAATTGGTGAAGTAGACGCCAATGCCTTGACCAATTTTTCCCGGGTCGACCGGATCGGGGAAATGGCTGGTCTGGGCGCGTTCGACTTCCTGGACATAGATTCCGGGTTGGCGGTAGCCGCCGTCGGCGTTGCCACTGAGCGTGGAAATCTTTCCGCTTTCGCCCCACAAGTTGGGCTGGCCGACATCGTGGTCATCGGGCAGACAAAGCGTCGGGCGATCCTTGATGATGTCGCCGAAATCGCGCCCGAATTTCAACCAGGCGGCGAGGTGTTTGTTGTGGTCGTAGACTTGATCGCCGGAGAAGAACAGCACGTCGGCGTCGACTTTTCGAACATTGTCGATCAGGTCCTGGCGTGAGATGTCGCCGCCATGGGCCGGTTGAATCGAGTTGCCGGTAAAGCCTGCGACGACGATTTCGTCCTTGTCCACGGGGTTCTTGCGAATGACGCCTTCGTACGTCGCTTCGGCGCCATGCACGACCCGATAGTTGGATGCTCGGGTGTCGTCCCAATTCTCGACTCGAAACGGCGCCGTCCAGCCGGGTTCCACGACGTTCGTACGTGCGACTTCCACCCAGTTGCCGTCGGTTTCGATTTCCAGCCGAACGGTTCGACTCTCGCCGGACTGAAGCGGATAGAGTTGGGCGGTCAACTTGAGCGTGTTGTCGTGGACCGTGTAGAGCGCAAAACAAATCACCTCGCTGCGTTCGACTTCGGGAATTTCCAGGACGGCGCGGCGCGGTCGTCGTTGGGCATTTTGTTGAGCGATCGCCGGAGTCAAACCCAGGAGCAACACCAGGCAGCAGAGCCCGGCTGTTTTGTATGGTTGTAGATTCATTCGTGTGCCTGTCGTATCAGAGTGGTGCGGGACTAGTGTAACTCAGCAGACGCCCCCTGCCGACCTTGGGAGACTTTCTTCTCGCCCGGTTTTCGCCACAATAAAAACAAGAAGAGCGGAATGGCGAAATGTGGTGCCCGGAGGACGCTTTCGTGCAGGAATTGATCCGCCCCCCAATAGTTGAGCCCCCAAGACATGCCTGCGACGGGGCGAGCGATGGCGGTCAAGAATCCCCACGCGGTCGCGTACAACGCGCTGGCGCGACGCAAGTAGGGAATGCAGATTCCGACACAGACGGCAAGGTCCAGCACGCCGGCGGTTCGCAGCAGAACTTGTGCTGTGGAATACTCGACGCCCAGGATCAACGTCGTCATGGCATAAAAGTTTCCCGGCGTCGGCCAAAATCCGATCGCATAACAGCCGTGACCGGCAAAGGTCATGATCAAGGCGATCACCGCCGTCGTCACCGTGACCCGATGCCCCGCACCGAGGGCGAGCGCCATGACCAGAATCAACGGGATCAACATCTGGCCCCCATGTTCGATGAACATCGGCAGTTGACGTTGTGCGGCGACGTAACTGGCGTAGCTGAGCAAGGTCAGCAGCCCGCTACCGAGTACCAGCCCGGACATCTGCACCCAGGACGTTTTGCGAACCGTGATCGTCAAGAGCGTGCAGGCCAGGTACAGCCACCAGATCCGAGCGATCCACTTCTGCACAAAACCGTCATCGGCCCCCGTGCCGACAAATTCGTCCCAGGAGAGTCCCAGTCGTGTGGCGAGGTCGTACGTGGCATCCTGCCAGAGCAGCACACCATAAGGACCTTCCCAATAATAGTGCACCCAAGTCCAACCGGCAAAGCAAAGAAAGGCTCCCAGCCGGAGGCAGGCGATCGGCAATCGGTGCGGATTCGATTCGTTCACATTCGACCTGGGCGAGACGCGGTGCTTGTGGGTGACGCTACAATTCTTGATGGCAGACGATTGTAATCCCTGATCCAGAATATGTCTCAGGACGGCAGCTGTACGGTCTGTCGATTGAGTCGATGTTCTAAAGTTAACGCGATGATGTTAGACGCGACGCGTCAGCGAAGGGACGCCTCGTGGCCCCTTGCTGACGCATGCGGGCTTGATTCGACAGGCCGTGTGGCGGCCGATACGATCGAGTTGGACCATGTACTGAAAAGGATGCGTCGATGGCACAGAACGTTCCCAGCAAAGAGCACTTTCAGCAAGCCTATGACGGTAGTGCTCCGTGGGATATCGGTAAACCGCAACCGGTCTTCGTCGAGGCTGCCGAACAGATCACCGGCAGACTGCTCGATGTCGGCTGCGGAACCGGAGAGAACTCGCTCTTCTTTGCCGAGCGGGGCCACCCGACCACCGGTATCGACTTTCTTGAACACCCCATCGCCCAGGCAAAGCGAAAAGCAGCGGCGCGTGGGCTGCCGGCGGCGTTCAGGGTGATGGACGCGCTCCGCTTGGACCAATTGGGCGACGTTTTCGATTCGGCGATCGACTGCGGCTTGTTCCACGTCTTTTCCGACGAGGACCGCGCACACTATGTCAACGCTCTGGCGCGGGTCGTTCAACCGGGCGGCAGATTGTTCCTGATCTGTTTCAGCGATCTGGAACCGCCGGGTGACGGACCGCGGCGAATTTCACAAGCCGAAATCCACGCCGCCTTCGCAGACGACTGGCAGGTGGAATCGATCCGGCAAGCCCGATTCGAAACCCGCCGTGATCCGCACCAGTCGCCGTTCAGCGAGGGCGGACCGCTGGCCTGGTTCTGCGTGATTCGCAGGAGTGCCGGTTGATGGAATCGACGTTCCGAAATCAACGCGATCTGGTGAGGGCCAATGCGTCAGCAACGAGCAACATCGAAGTGGGCTAGAATCAACAACTGCCGATACACTTCGCGGACGTCAACGATTGACGTGCGACCGCCTTGCCTCCTGCAAATCGATTCTTGTGTCAGACGTTACCCGAATCCTCCATCAGATCGAAGCCGGCGATGCCGCGGCGGCCGGCGAATTGTTGCCACTGGTGTATGCCGAACTGCGGCGACTGGCGGGGCACAAGATGGACAAGGAAGCGGCGGGGCAGACGTTGCAACCGACCGCGCTGGTTCACGAAGCGTACGTGCGTCTGGTGGGTGACGAGGATGTCCGGCAATGGGACAATCGTGGCCACTTCTTTGCAGCGGCGGCCGAGGCCATGCGCCGCATTCTGATCGACAACGCTCGCCGACGTCAGAGCTATAAACGTGGCGGTGACCGCGAGCGGCTGGAGATCGCGGAAGTCGATGCGATCGTCGAATCGGCCGACGTCGATGAATTGCTGGATCTGGATGCCGCCCTGACCAAACTCGCCGAGTGTGAACCGGAAATGGCCAAGCTGGTCCAATTGCGATACTTCGCCGGGCTATCGGTCGAGGAGTCGGCCAAAACGCTCGGCATGTCCCCGCGAACGGTCAAACGAAATTGGGCATTCGCCCGGGCATGGCTCGGCCGTGAACTGAATTTGGGCGAGGGGAACTAAAATGGGTGGCCCCGGCTAATGCTGGAATCCGCATTGTATTCTGTGGGGGCGATTCCTCGCCGCCGGGCAGGCAACGAGTCGGCGTCCACACGATAGCGTTCGCGGATCTTTCCTGGATTTGTACAAACATCATGGCCGTCGCCACCGAAAAGTCGATCTTCTTTCACGCCCTCGAAATCGAATCGCCGGCCGAGCGGGCCGCGTATATCGAGGGTGCGTGTGACGGCGACGAGCAACTATTGACCGCCGTTTGCGCCTTGCTTCGTGAGAACGATCGGGAGGAAAACCCCGTCGACCGTCCGGTCGGGGCCGCCTGGATGTCAACGGATCTGGTCAGTGATGATGTCGGTGTCGCCACAACTCGGTTTTTCCCCGGGGCGATGGTTGGACCGTACAAGTTGATGGAGCGAATCGGCGAAGGCGGATTTGGATTGGTCTTTGTGGCTCAACAGCAGGCACCGGTCCGACGGCGGGTTGCGCTCAAAATCATCAAGCCGGGCATGGAGTCCCGAGAAGTGCTGGCTCGGTTCGAGGCCGAACGCCAGGCGATCGCCTTGATGGACCATCCCAACATCGCGCGGGTGTTTGAAGCCGGTGTCACGGAGACGGCGCAACCGTATTTCGTCATGGAGCTGGTGCGCGGCGTCCCGCTCAATGAGTTTTGCGACCACCATCAGTTGAACATGTCCGAGCGGCTCAAGCTGTTTGTCACGATCTGCCATGCCGTCCAGCACGCCCACCAAAAAGGGATCATCCATCGCGACCTGAAACCGTCCAATATTCTCGTCACACTTCAGGATGGTCAGCCGCTGGCAAAGGTCATCGATTTCGGCGTGGCAAAGGCGATCGGCCAGAGCTTGACTGTCAAAACGATTTACACGCGGTTCGCGTCCATGGTCGGCACGCCGGCCTACATGAGTCCCGAACAGGCGGCGATGAGTACCGACGATGTTGACACGCGGAGCGACATTTATTCGCTCGGCGTGTTGCTCTATGAAGTGCTGACCGGTTCGACGCCGTTTGCCCCGGACCGGCTGCAAAGCGCGGGGTTTGATGAGCTGCGACGGATCATTCGCGACGAGGATCCGCCGCGACCGAGCACTCGTCTGAGCACGCTGAACAACGAACTGGCAAGCACCGTCGCCGTCAATCGACGGCTCGACCCGGCCACGCTCTCCTCGGCGATGAAACGCGATCTGGATTGGATCGTGATGAAGGCGATGGACAAAGATCGAAACCGAAGGTACTCGACCGCCGGCGCGATGGCCGAGGACGTTTCGCGGTTCCTGAACGACCAACCGGTCGAAGCACGTCCGCCTTCGACATGGTACCGATTCTCCAAGTTCGCCCGGCGAAACAAGGTCGGCCTCTCGACCGCTTCGATTGTCGCCTGTGCCTTGCTTCTGGGAACCGCAGTCAGTGTCTGGCAAGCCCATACGGCGATCAATGAACGCGATGAGAAAGAGATCGCGTTGGAAGAAGCACGTGCGGCCGAGCAAGTTGCCAACGCCGCTCGGCTCGAATTGGAACGCTTCAACGATCGGCTCAATTCGACCACCGTTCTGCTGGCGTCGGGGCGAGCCAATGCCGACGCCCAACGCTGGTCAGAGGCTTATCAGGCCTACACCGAAGCGACAGGCGTGTTGCCGAAATACTTCTTGGTCTGGCTGGAGCGAGGCGGGCTCAATGCAAAACTCGGCCGCTGGGATGCGGCCGCGGCTGATTTCGCAAAAGCGGTCGAAATCGGCTGCCCGATCGAACAGGCTGAATTGTCGGGTGTGCCACAATTGTTGTTCTTTGCCGGAGAATCTGCCGCCTACGACAAATTGAGCAACGAATTACGACGCGTTGAAAAAGACGATCCCATGGCCGTGACCATGCGAGGCCAATTGGTCGGTGACGTCACCGAATCAGCCGCCGCAGAGTTGGCCGATCGTGTCGAGCAGATGCTCGCTGCCATGCCCAACCCGGACGACTCCGAGCCGAACCACGAATCGGATCGCAGACGACGGAAATACGCCGAGATGTTCTACGGGGTAAACCTTTACGTCGCCGGTTGGGCGCATTTGCGAGCCGGAAATCATCAACGCGCGCTCCAGCGGCTCCAGGAATCGAATCAGGCGAGCTGGTTCGGACGCGGTATCGCCCATCCGCTGCTCGCGATCGCTCACCACAGAACGGGCAACGCGGAGGATGCCGTTGGTTCGTTCGAGCAATCACAGGCACTGCTGGATCGATTGCTCGATGAAAGCGTCAGCCAGTCCAAGGGCTCGCCGGTGATCCCATGGATCGACTGGATCGAATTCCTGTTACATCACCGCGAGGCCAGTATCGTCGTGAAGGGGCATACACCGGCCAACGACCCCCGAATGCAGCAGATGGAACGCTTTGCCGATGAACGCATTTCGGGTTGAGCAGCTTCGCCGACCGCTGAGTGGTTGACGCTCGATTTTTCTGCACCGTTTTGCCTGGCCCCGAGTTCGTGTGGTTTACGCATTAACCAAGTAGAGGCTTGAGTCCTGATGTGAGGTCCATTTTCGCGGCAAAGCGGAAATGGAAATCGGCACAGGGTTTTCGGCCACATTTGGGACACATCGGCCGGTGATGCTCGGTGGGCAGTCCTGCCGTCTGACGCCAAACGCCGTGGGACGTTAGAAAGGGAATTGACCATGAACTTATGCAAATCGTTTCTACTGTTCGCCTTCATCAGCATCACCGCACAGGCGCAGCATCCGTTATCGATTTCGGTCGGCGACGCATCGATCAGGCCCAGCGATTCGGCCGGCCCCGAGTGGCTCCGCGACCGGGACTTTTCCGCTGACCGGTTCGGTTGGAGGCGTGATGAATGGAGCCGAAACCAATCGGCTCCGCCAGCCGGCGAACTGATGCATTGGTTCATTCATCGCGACTCGGACAACAGCCTCGGGCTGACGCAGCTGGAGTTGCCACAGACCCACCGATTTCTGTTCCCGAGACTCGACGAAGACGGCAACGGAGAACTGAGCCGTTCTGAGATTGGACGTTTCGAAACCTTTGCCCTCGGTCAGTTCGACGGGCTGCAATTGCGAAATTCCCTCTGGAGTGATGACGCACCGTCCACTCAAACGACTCGGCGATTGAAGGAAGTGATGGATTCCTTTCTAGCCGAGAATGCCGAGTCCGATGCCAGTGCCGCCTCCGAGATCGCGTCCACCAACCGGGCCGCGTGGACATCTTATGTGTTTACCGTTGCCGCGATGATGATCGCCGCCTTCAGCTTTGGGCATCTGCTGACCACTTCACCGCCACGTCGTCATCGCTGGACTCAAATCGATGCGTCGCCCGATGCGACCCGTTCGGTCGTTGAATCGCTGGTGCTGATCAGTCTGCTCTCGATGATCGACTTGTTTTGGACGACGATTAAATCGACGGAGACTCATTTTCATGAGATGAATCCGCTGGGAAATCAAATCTTGCTCAACGGCGACTCCCTGACCGCGTTCAAGCTGATCAGCGTACTGGCCAGTCTGTTGCTGTTGTTTTTTCTCCGTCAATACAAAGGCGCCCAACTGGCATCGTGGTGGGGGTGCTTGATTTGCACGCTCGTCACGTTTCGCTGGATCGTCTTGGATTCTGCCCTGCTCGGATAAACCCTGCTCGGATAAACCCTGCTCGGATAAACCCTGCTCGGATAAACCCTGGGGGGCCGAGCGAACCATTCCCCCGACCTCTTTTTCTCTCTTCCCTGGAAATTGAATCCATGCTCAAGTTGTACCTCGCCAGTCTGTTCTTCCTTTGTTCCGGTGTCATCGGTTTGGCCGCCGATTGGCCGCAGTGGCAGGGACCGGAACGAAATGCAATCTCGAAAGAAGGAGCACTGCTGCAGCAATGGCCCGAGGGCGGTCCGCCGTTGGCTTGGCGAGTCGACGGACTGGGCGGCGGTGACAGCGCACCGGCGGTCGCCGACGGCAAGCTTTTAGGGATGAGCAATCGGGACGGCAAAGAAATCGTCTGGGCACGCTCTGAAAGCGACGGCAAGGAAATTTGGTTCACGTCATTGGGTGATGCGGTTGACCAACGCGTGCCGCAGTCGAAAGAAGGCCCCGGATGTACTCCCGCCGTCGACGGCGAGCGGTTGTATGTGATCGGCATGAGCGGACGCGTCGCCTGTCTGAATGCGGAGGATGGCCGCATCGTTTGGCAACGAAGTCTCGTCGATGATTTCGGCGGTGTGTTGCCGATGTGGAGTTACCGCGAATCACCACTCGTCGACGGCGACCAAGTCATCTGCACACCGGGGGCCTCCGATGCGATGATCGTCGCGCTCGATAAGTTGACGGGAGAGACGATTTGGAAAAGCCAAATGCCCGATCAACCCGCTGAGGAACAGGGGGATCGTTCAACTCGTCAGGAAACCCCGCGTCAGGAGACTCCGGCTCGCGACCAAGCTCCCCAACGCGACGCACCGCAGCGTGGCGGACCGGGCGGATCCGCACCGGAAATCAGCGGCACCGAGAACGCAGAATTGTTTCAGAGTGAGCATTGGGGCATGACCGGTTTTGCCTACAAGGTTCCCAACGGAAACTACCTCGCCAAGCTCTATTTTGCCGAGACGTACAACGGCATTACCGAGGCCGGTCAACGGGTGTTTGCGTTCAACGTCGAAGGCCGAGAGTTCAAGGACTTTGACATTTGGGCGAAGGCTAGCGGACCGCGAAAGGCCTATGTCGAATCGGTTCCGGTCGAGGTGACCGATGGCGAGCTGAACATCACGTTCACGCGAAAGGTCGAGAATCCGGCCATCAAAGCGATTGAAATCGTTCCGCAAGGGGACGGGGCGAAGGCGAGCGAGACCATTCGCATCAACGCCGGCCGGTCAACGCCTTGGACCGATGCCAAGGGGCAGGTTTGGTTGGCCGATCAAGGGTTCGCCGATGGCCAAACCAATCCAGGAACCTTCAATGTTGCCGGCGGACGTCCGGGCGGCTTCGGAGGCCGCGGCGGTTTCGGTGGAAGAGGCGGTTTCGGTGGAAGGGGCGGTTTCGGTGGAAGGGGCGGTGCCCGCTCGGGCGCGGCGTACTCCTCGGTGATCGCCATCGATTTTGAAGGCCAACGACAATACGTTCAACTGACCGCCAAGTCGCTCATCGGTGTCTCGGCCGACGACGGCACGCTGCTTTGGCAATACGATGCACCGGCCAATGCGATGGGGATCAACTGTTCCACACCGATCTATCAAGACGGTTTGGTGTTCGCGGCGTCCGCTTACGGCAGCGGCGGAGGTGCGGTGAAGTTGACCAAGGACTCCGAGGGCAAGATCACGGCCGAGGAGGTCTATTTCACCACCAGAATGCAGAACCATCACGGCGGGATGATTGTCGTCGATGGCTGTCTCTATGGAGCCAACGGAGGGAATGGTGGCGGCATCATGACCTGCCTGGACTTCCAAACCGGCGACACGTTGTGGCGTGACCGCGAGGGGCCGAAGGGATCGTTGCTGTTGGCCGATGGGCGTCTGTACCTGCGTGGCGAAGAGGGAGAGATCTTGCTGATTGAACCTTCGCGAGACGAACTCATCGTCCGCGGCCGCTTCGACCAACCCGACCGCAGCAGCGTCCCCGCCTGGGCGCATCCGGTTGTCGCCAATGGCAAGCTCTACATCCGCGACCAAGGTCTGTTGCTTTGCTACGACGTCGCGTCGAAGTAGTCGATTCATCGCGTCAGGCGGAGGACGCTTCGTCAGTTCGAGGACCATTGACCCGATCGACGACGCGCCACGAAGGATGGGCGACGTGGCCGCTCGATTGCAGGACCTGAGCAGAAAGTCGATGCGTTCGGGGGGACATTTCTTGAGATCGGACTGATTGGTTTCATTTTCGCAGAGCAAAAATTTACGCGGGAGGGTGGTGGACTCTCGCTTGACCCTTCGGAGGGGGTCGTGTCTACTGCCGTGGTGCGTTAGGTAGTTTCACTTCGACGAGAAGGAGAATGAGATGGCACTGCGACGAGCGATTGGAATGTCAAAACGGCGAAGACTATTGCTGGAGCGTCTATTGGATCGAGAGCTCTTGGCGGCCGACATGACGAATTGGGACAACCCGATGGACGTCAACGCCGATCAACGGGTTTCACCGATCGACGCCTTGGTCGTGGTCAACTATCTGGGGCGGATGGCCTCCGGAGTCGAGTCGGAATCCGTCTCACGAGACGCCGGCGCTCGCCGCCTGTACCCAGACACCAACGGTGACTCGCGGGTCACACCGGTCGATGCGTTGGGCGTGATCAACGTATTGGCCGAAGGCGAGGTGGTGACTGCGTCGGTGGGTGGCACGATTCGCTGGACCGACACAGCTGGGGGGACCCACGCGCTGCCGCGGGCTCGGGTTGAGATTCTGTCCCAGGATTCGGGTGGAAATCTGTCTTTGATCGCGACCGCGACGACCGGCAATGGTGGCAATTACAAGGCGGATCTTTCTTTCGACAATGTCAATCCGGCTCCCAACGTGATCGTCCGGGTCGTCGCGGAGTCGGTGTATGCGACGGTCGTCAACCCCGCCAACTCTGATGCGCCCTATACCGCGAGCACCGCCACGGCGGTCCCAACGGTCGCCAATGCGTCGGTCCCCGTCAACTTGACGATTGGCAATACAACCGCGGCAGAACGTGCTTTTAGTGTGCATCATGCGATTGTCGTCGGCGGGGACTTTTCCAGCAGTCTCAATGGCGCGAATCCTCCCAAACAAACCGTTCGACTGTCGCCAAACACTGCATCCGACTCAACGGTCGTATCGGCGTTTCCCGGCGCCACGTTTGGAACGCACCAGTTCGGCACGACCATCGAATTGGTGTCCGGCGACGCCTCCGATTGGGACGTGATCATTCATGAGTATGGGCACGCGGTTTACAAGAGCTTGATCACCAACAATGTCATTGGAGCGGCTCACTCACACAATTCAAACAACGCGGATGTTCCGTCCAATACGAAAAGCGTCGGGACGGCGATCTCGTTTTCAGAAGGCTACGCGACGTACTTTTCGTTGGCTTCCCAGCAGTCGATCTCGTTGAGTGTCCCGTTGGCCGGCGATCTCAACTATGACGATACGGTCGATGTCTCGCCGCCCATCAGCGATAACATCGAAACCTGGCACCAGACCGGCAGTTTTTCCGGGGAGGACAATGAGATGTCCGTGGCCGCAACGCTGTGGGATTTGGCCGACGCGGGGAACACCGGTGAACCCCAAGACAACGTGGCGTTGGGACATCTACAGGTCAATCGCCTGTTACGCGGCCTTTCCGGAGGGCCGTTGGATGTCGGCGATTTCTGGGAGGCCCTGGCCGCATCGGCCGATTCCCAGACGCGAGCCCGTTATGGCGAAGTGTTTGGTTTGAACCGGATCTCCACCACACCGATGATGCCGGTCGATGGTTCCGATCTCACCTCCTCGACTCCGCCGACCTTCGATTGGGAGTATCGCGGAACAGGCACGACGGTGAACCCGGAAAAATTTCGTGTCAAATTCTTCAACTCCGACTTTTCCAAGGAGCTGTTCAACAGTCCCGAATTGACGACCAACACGTACACGCCCATGCAGAGCGATTGGGACACGGTGATATCGGGGGCAAACAATGGTACGATCCAGTGGGTCGTCGAAAGTCAAGACACCGACGCGCCGGCAACGCCGGGCGGCGCGCTGGGGTATTACTGGAGTGGCACGCTTTCGCTGGATCCGATCAAATTCGGATTGTTGATCGATGACACGGGAAGCATGAGCGAAGAAATCAATGGTGTGATCGCGGCGATGCAGCGATTTGTGACCAGCAGCGCGGCCAGCGGTTCGGAGTCACCGGTGTTCCAGGTGTTGGCTTTCAAGGATTCGGTGCGTCAGGTCATCGTGTCAGATGATGCGGCCGCGGTCACCACCGCGATCGGCGGCCTGCGGGCCTCGGGGGGCGGCGATTGTCCCGAAGCCAGTGGCCAGGCATTATTGCAGGCAGTCCAAAGTGTGGCCAACGGCGGGTCGATCCTGATCGCGACAGATGCCGCGCCGAGAAGCGATGTCTCCATCAGCCGTGCTCTCAAGCAAGCCAAGGCGAAGAGTATTCAAGTCAGCTTTGTCTTGACCGGCGACTGTACGCCATCGGGTTTTGAGGGCGAATTCATCCACCCGGACGACTTGCAATCGGCGTCCGGGAAGCGCGGTGTCGACTCGCCGGAGGAAGCCATTATGGCGGTGTCCGAGTATGTTTCTGGGGGAATATCGGTGGACCGGACCGAGGCGGTTACCGCGTTGACCGGCAAACCAGGCGATGGCCTGGCCGAACCCGATCACGGTGTTGAAATCATTGGGGATCCAATCCTCGAGTTTGATGCCCACGGCAATTCACTTGCCGAGGCCGTCTCACTTTCGGGATCGGGATTTGTCAATGGGCGAATCAACAGCGATGGTGATTCCGACTGGTTCACGCTCGACCTGTTGGCAGATCGGCGATACGTGCTCAATGGTGAATTTGACGCCCCGGTAACGCTTGAGTTTCGTTCGCCGTCGGGCGACACTATCACCAGCGCATTTTTCGGCGATCGCGCCGACGATTTCTATTTACCGACTGCAATCGACGGGACCTACGCTTTGGTCCTCTCCGGGACCACGCCTGGATCGTATGAGTTCTCGGTCACGACCAGCCCTCTGGCCGGTTTGACCTCGGGGACGGAGATCTTCTCGACCATCGCGCGAGAAACGGGCGGCGGCTTCTTCTTTCGCGATGAAATCAATCTGGGCGACGCAGCAAACTTCGAGGCATCGGTCTTCAATTTGCTCAACAGTACGCTGAAGCCGACCATCGTCACGGTCAATCCGGCGACCGTGCCGGCGGGCAGCAGTGTGACGATCGAGTTGATCGGCAGCCGAACCAATTTTGTTTCGGGTTCCACAACACTCGATCTTGGTGAAGGGATCACGGTCAACGACGTCAACGTGGCTTCACCGACCCGTCTGACAGCCTCCATCACGGTGGATGCGGCGGCCTCGCACGGTAGTCGCAACGCAGGAACGGAAACGAGTGTTGGGACATTCGATGAGCTTGCTAGCGGTTTAAACGTTCTCTCGGTCGGGCGAGCAGCCACCACCAACACGTTGCTCAGCGCGGTGCCTTTCGAATTGACCGCCGGCACAACCGGGCAGATTCAGCTGCAGGGAATTCTAACAAACTGGGATGCGTCCACGATCGTGTCGCTTGGATCAGGCATCACCGTTGATACGGTTGAGGTTGTCTCGCCGACGACGCTGAATGTTCATTACACCATTGATTCGGATGCTTCGATCGGTATCAATCCAATCACCACGACGACCGGCGGCGTGACGGAGACGTTGGCTAACGGAATCTTTGTCGCGTCTGCCTCCAGCGGTCCCGCGATCACATCTGTCTCCCCATCCAGTGTCGTCGTGGGCACGCCGACGATCCTGACGATCAAAACGTCGGGCATCAACTTGATCGGCGAAGATATCTTGGTTGACGCCGGAAACGGCGTCGCCGTCGGCGATGTGCTAATCGTCGATGCTTCCACCATTGACGTGACGGTCACCGCGATGGAGGGCGCCCTCGGCGGATTCCGAGATCTTTCAGTCAATCTTGGCGGCGAGTTGCTGACGTCGCTCGGTGCGTTCTTCGTCGTCGCAGAGGGATCGAGCGGGTCCGGTGACCCCGGCGGCGGAGTCACAGGGGGGACACTCTCCCGCTTTGAACTCGATCGTGGAAACAGCCCACGGATTGAAGTCACCGGCAATGATTTGATCGCGACGGTGAGGACGGTCGCACCGGGCATTCTGGAGTTTTCGGCTGCCGGACAGACCATCCAAGTGGGGATCCGTGATGCACTGCACATCAGAGCGAGCGGCAACAACAACGTCTTTCTTTTCGAAGGGGCGGTCATTCCCGACGATCTGAATCTGGTTGTCAACGGTCATGGCAATTCGGTCCGGCTGATGGGCGTGACCGTTGGCGATGATCTCCACTATGAAAGCAGCGGTTATGGCCACCGTGTCGTCTTGGATGGCGGGACGATGATACGCGATGTCGCAATCATCAAGACGAACGAAGGCGACGATTGGATCGTGATTCAAAATGTCTCGATCGGAGATGATTTGATCATCCACAGCAGAGATGGAAGCGACCACCTGGCCATGGACTCGGTGCACGTCGGAGATGACTTGATTCTGCGAATGGGCGAGGGCGACGACGAGGTTTCGATTCTCAATACCTTGGTCGCCGACGTCGCTGATCTGAAGGGAGGCCGAGGACATGATGTCGCGGCCATCGCCCAAGACACGGTTTCGGCACGTCGTGTAAACGTACGGGAGTTTGAACAAGCGGAGAATCCGATCGATGTTGATGCGGTGATCGCAGACTTGTTCGGTGATTTGAGCGAAACGTTCGGCTGAGCCAATCGGCGAACGAAGCGATCCTTCAGCGCGTCTGACACCTCGGTTCAGGACGCCACCTGAACGCGACGATTCATCGCGTCAGGCGACTGAGCCGATAGGGCTAGTGCTCCGCCTTCAATTTCTGTTTGGCTTCATCCGTTTGCCGGTTCTTCACCGATCGGTCGGACGGATCAAGCTGACGGAAATCATGGCTCAACGTTTACTGCAAACTTATGGTTTCCCGATCAACGACGGGAAACGAAAGGACGTGGCTTGCTCGATCAAACCGCCTCGACGCTGGGGCAAGCCCTCCAGAAAGGGTTGCACCTGGTCTGCATACGCCCGCTCGGCGTACTGATGACTGACGATCCCGGTACCGTTCTGCGATCGCGTGTAGATGAAGACATTAAATTCGGCGATGTCACCTTGCCAGATCGCGAAGTCGATTCCGCTCGTCGAACCATCCCCGCTGTGCCAAATCGCGTACGGAGCCTTCGGGTTCATCTGCAACAGCGAATCTGCGGTGGAATATGCCATGGCGGACGGTTCAGCGTCGATCGGATGTTCGCAGATGGAAATCAACTTGCTCCAACGCTCCAACGTTTCACCTTCGGGGATATATTCATGCAGCGTTCCCGTTGATTCGTTTTCGGTGGAAGATTTCAGCGAAAACGTCTGTCCTTGGAATTGAAACGCGGTCGGCAGGATGTCCGAATGGCCGGGACCGCTGGCTGCCACACCGGTCGATCGAGACGACACCAGAGTGGCTTCGGCGGGGATCGACGCTTGCTCATGGTCCACCTGTCCGCCCAGAGTCGCGACGATCGCCAACAAGAACACGATCCCGACCATCAGTGCGATGGGGCCCAAGAGGATGACCAGCAAGGCGATCAGGATCCAATTGCGTCGCGGTTTGGACGCCGCGTCGACTGCCATGGGGGTGGCATAGGGAGTCGGGTTGGAGGCGGTCGGCGTTTGGTGATTCATAGATGTCGCGTTGGTGCAGCAGAGGAAGAACCCGGGCACCCAAACCGGCGCTCGGCACCGAAACCTAGCTCGCCACTTTAGTAAGCTGGCCGACGGGCTAGGAAAACCCCCAACGTGAAAAAATAGGCCCCGCTTCGAACGCTTACTTTGTCACGCGTTTCCACGTAACGACGGCCGGCTCGCTGTCGTCGTCGATCAGCATGCCGCGAACCTCGATGAAGGTGTCGCCGGTCACTCGATAGATGTAGGACTGCGGCGCGTTCGCCGTACGGCCCCGGTTCGCCCCGGCGGTGAACCGGTTGTTGAAGAACGTGAAGATCCGCACCTTGCCGGTGGTCTCCAAGCGGAACTCCGAGGTCTTCGATTCGACGACTCGGTCATCGGCGCCCGCGATCGTCAGCGTCGTTTCGTTGCCGCGATGTTGCTTCGTAATCGTGTACGTGCCTGCATCGGTTTTCACGGTCCGAACCCACGTTCCCTGAACCTCGGCCAAGTCTTCAGGAGAGGATTGCAGCGTCTCGGTTTTCTGGGGAGAACTCGAAGGGACTTCGGCGAAAGTGGACCCGCCGACACAGACGCAGGCGAACAGGCAGAGTGGGGTGATGTGTTTCATGATGAATCGGGGGCAGGGCGAGTGGAGGCAGCTCAATACGTGGCAGAATGATGAAGGCACGAGGGGCGGGGGGCAAGACGATGCGGGGGAAAACGATGGGACGTCTGATGGGAGGCTGAGTCGAGTACGGTCGGTTCTCCCATTATTCTGCCCCGAATCATTCTGCCATTTCTCTCGCAAAAACTGGTTCTGACTCTTTTCACTTTGTGGACCCTTTTTCGTTCGTCTTGATAAAGACGGCGGCGAGACGTTTGCGATATGTTGATTCCTGTTCGGCGTCTCGATCCCATGGTGGAGCGATTGGGCGGGTGGGCATATAACCGTGAACCAAGTACCGGGAGAGTCAAACCGTGGCAGATGGAATCATTGATCCGGCCGAGAACAGGAAGACAACTTGGACGGAGGCGTGCGTGGATACCGAGTGCTTCATGCTCGGATTGAAAAAACGCAACACGGGACAAAAACTGTTTCATCAGGCGGTGCGTGAGTTCATCGAATCGGTGATGCCTTTCGTGCAGCAGAACCCGCAATACCAGAAGGCCCAGATTCTCGAACGCATGACCGAACCGGATCGGATCGTTATCTTTCGTGTGACTTGGGAAGACGATGCCGGAAATGTTCGCGTCAACCGCGCTTGGCGTGTTCAGTTCAATAATTCCATCGGGCCTTACAAGGGCGGCCTGCGTTTCCATCCCAACGTTAACTTGGGCGAATTGAAGTTCCTGGGCTTCGAGCAGACCTTCAAAAACAGTTTGACGGGGTTGCCGATGGGAGGTGCCAAGGGCGGAGCGAATTTCAACCCGAAAGGCAAGAGCGATCGCGAAGTGATGCGGTTCTGTCAATCGTTGATGATCGAACTGCATCGGCATATCGGCGAAGACACCGACATCCCTGCCGGTGACATCGGTGTCGGTGCGCGGGAAATCAGCTACTTGTTCGGGCAATACAAACGGCTGCAAAACCGGTTCGTCGGAGTGCTGACGGGCAAGGGGCTGGCATTCGGCGGAAGTCTGGTGCGCACCGAAGCAACCGGGTACGGCTGTGTCTATTTCTGCGAGAACATGCTGAACCATTCCGGCGACAGCATCAAAGGGAAAACGTGCGCGGTGTCGGGTTCGGGGAACGTCGCCATCTATGCCGCTGAAAAGGCGCACGAGTTGGGCGGAAAGGTGATCACGCTGTCTGACTCTGCAGGATTCATTCACGATCCGGCAGGCATCGATGCCGAGAAACTCGCGTTTATCAAGGACCTGAAAGAGGTTCGCCGGGGCCGGATTGCCGAGTACGAGGAAAAGTACAAGGAAGCGAACTTTTATGCCGGCCAACGACCCTGGGGTGTTCCCTGTGACGTGGCGTTCCCTTGCGCGACGCAGAATGAATTGAATGTCGACGAAGCGAAAACGCTGATCGGCAACGGTGTGAAGGCCGTTTCCGAAGGTGCCAACATGCCGACCGAGTTGGCCGGTGTCCACGCCTTTCTCGATGCACGCGTCTTGTTCGGCCCGGCCAAGGCTGCCAATGCCGGCGGCGTCGCGGTCTCCGGATTGGAACAAAGCCAAAACGCGGTGCGGATGTCGTGGGGGCGGGACGAAGTCGATAGTCGGCTGAAAACGATCATGCGCGAAATCCACGACAAATGCGTCTCCAACGGAGATGCCGACGGCTACACCAACTACGTCCGCGGCGCCAATCTCGCCGGTTTCAAAAAGGTCGCCGACGCGATGTTGGCCTACGGCGTCGTGTGAGCGGATGGCGGAAAAGGGGGCAGACTAAGACGGGGCAGCATGATGAAGGCGGGGAGAGCGGGGGGCAAAACGATGAGGGGCAAAACGATGAAACATCCCGTAGGAGGCTAAAGTCAGGCCTTGTCAGTACTCTCATGATTCTGCCCCGAATCATTCTGTCATCTCCCGCGAAATCTACTCCTGAACCTCTTTCGTTTGCTTCTCGGCTCTCGCCCTCGTTGGGCGGGTGGGGTGCCCCTTGGTAAATGAACCAAAAGCAAGACAATCGGACTGACCGGTGTGATTGACGAATCCACGGCCCCTGTATTTTGCAGCGACAGAGCGAATCGGACCTACGTTTCAAGAACGTCGTCGCCGCAATTCCGCTTTTTGTCGAGCCGAAAACCATGCCCTGGTCGATTCCAAACTGGCTCCATTGCGCCTGGTCGGCTGATCCTTCATCGATAGCGACGGGAAAATACCTGCTCGATGCTGCGGTTCTTGAAAAACGACTGCTGTTCAGTGCGACTCCGATCGCGCCCCCGGTCGTCGACGAAACGGAAGTCGACTCTGGACTGGCCGAGTCGTTGGTGGTCGACGTCGCCAGCTCGACATCGACCTCGACGTCAACATCCGGCGGGTCTGAATCAAATGACGGACAACGGACATCTCGATTGCAGTTGGTCTTCGTCGACGCGGGAGTCGAGGATCACCAACAGCTGATCGATGACCTGCGGGCGAGCAATGAGACTGCGGATCTGGAAATCTACTTACTCGACGGGTCGCGCGACGGCGTCGAGCAGATCACCGAGATCTTGGGCGACTACCAGAACGTGGACGCCATCCATCTGTTGTCTCACGGAAATGACGCCAAGCTGCGGCTGGGCAACTCGACGCTGGACGGCGGAAACCTGGCCGGGTACGCCGGCGACTTTGCCCATTGGCAGGCGTCGCTGACCGACGATGCGGACTTGCTGCTGTACGGATGCGAGTTGGCAGAAACGGACTCGGGCGTGGCGATGTTGGAAGCCCTTGCGGCATTGACCGGCGCGGATGTGGCAGCGTCCACTGACGACACCGGACATGCATCGCTGGGCGGAGACTGGGAGTTGGAATTTCGTGTAGGCAACATCGAATCGAGTGTGTTGCTGAGTGACTTCGCCGAATCCCGTTGGATGGGATTACTGACGACGCCGGAGATTTCACCAACCAGCGAATTGCTCGTCAACTCCACAACGACGGGGGTTCAAACGCTTTACAACGCGCACCAAGCCGTTGCGGTCGATGGTCTCGGCAATACGATCGTCGCCTGGGTCGATGCCGCTTATGACGGAAGCGGTACGGCGGTGATGGCACAGCGATTTGACCCCTCGGGTTCAAAACTGGGGGTTGAGTTTCAAGTCAACGTCAATACCCCCGGTGACCAGACGCTTCCGGTTGTCACGGCCGACGACACCGGACGTTTTGCCATCGCCTTTGTTTCCTCCGACGCGGATGGGACGGGCATTTACGTCCGGCGGTTTGATGCATCCGGCACGGCGATCGACAGCGCGGACATCTTGGTCAACGCGGGGCAGGAATCGGGGAACCAAACCAACGTCTCGATTGCGAGTAACAGTTCGAATCAGATCGTGATTTCGTGGGAAAGTGACGGAGCATCGGAAGGCATCTATGCGCGGAACTTTGATTTCACATCCACACCGGTCGGCGATCAACTGGCAACGACCTTGCTGACCGTTGATACGGTTGCCACCGCGACGGACGCTGCGATCGATATCAACGCAGGCGGCCGATTCGTAGTTGTTTGGAAGGACGGCGCTGACCTTTACGGTCGCAAGTATGAATTCGGTTCGGGGACAGCAGTCGCGAGTAAACTGGATCTGAATGTTGCCGGCTCGGACGGGAGCCAAGTTACCGTCGCCGTGATGCCCAGTGACAATTACGTCATCGCGTATCGCGAAAACAAGGCGGGCGAGGAAGGGATTTGGCAGCGTCTGATTCAAGACGACGACGTCATGTCGACTCCCGACGATGTGAGTTGGACGACTCAAAGTGTCGAGCCCTCGATCGCAATGGATGAGGCCGGAAATTACATCATCAGTTATACGGCGGCGGACCAGAATGGCGTGGGGGTTTTTTACAGAACCTACGATTCCTCCAATGTCTCGATCTCCGGCGAGTTGCAGGCCAGTGTGACGGGTGGCCAGACGCAGGAAAACGCATCGGTGGCGATGCACGATCTCAACAATTTCGTGGTGGCTTGGAGTGGCAAAGGTGACCAAGTCGGGCACGAGGACGGCTCCGGCATTTTTTTTCGCCAGTACGGGACGACCGGAGCCAACGTGGCTCCCGTGGCTGACTTGACCGCCGGTGCACCGTACACGATCAACGAAGGCGACTCGCTTACACTGGATGGATCCAACTCCTCGGACGCTGACGGCGATACGTTGACGTATGCCTGGGATTTGGACAACGACGGAATCTTCGGCGAGACCAACGAGCCCTTGACCGCGACCGCGGTGGTCAATTGGGCAACGCTCGCCAGTTTCGGAATCGACGACAACGGCACGCACACGATCGGTCTGCGAGTGGATGACGGCCGCGGCGGAATCGTGACCCAGACCACAACCGTTACCGTGCAAAACACCGCGCCGGTTTTGTCGGCGACGGGTAGCGCGAGTGCTGTTGCGAGCACAATGTACACCTTGAACCTCTCGGCCACAGACCCCGGTGACGACACGCTCGCTCAGTGGCGTGTCGATTGGGGCGATGGAACGATCAACCTGTATGCAGGCTCCAGTACATCGGTCACCCACACCTACAGCGTTGCTGGGCTGACCCATAACATCCTGGTGTCCGCCACTGACGAAGACGGCAAGTGGTACACGGGCGATCTGTTTGTCGCCAGTTCGAATTTTAGTCCGGTGGAACGATTTGATGCGTTGACCGGCGCCTTTGAAATCGGCACCGGAAACTTTAATGACCTCAAGCGTGCCGAAGACTTCTTGATCGGCCCGGACGGGATGCTTTACGCGAGTGCTTTCTTGACAAGCAATGTGCAACGCTTCGACCCTGTCACCGGAGTGCTGGATGGCGATTTTGTGATTGGCGGCAGTGGCGGATTGGACAAGGCGTCCGGGATTGCGTTCGGACCCGACGGAAATCTGTATGTCGGCAGTCATGGCACCGACCAGGTCCTTCGCTACGACGGAACGACCGGATCGTTCATCGACGTGTTTGTCAGTGCGAATGCAGGTGGACTGGATGGACCACGGGAATTGTTGTTCGGAGCTGACGGATACCTTTACGTCGCCAGCGAACTGACCGACAGCATTCTGCGGTTCAACGGCAGCACTGGTGCTTACATTGACGATTTCGTCACCAGCGGTGCCGGCGGGTTAGACGGACCAAAATCCTTTGCGTTTGGGCGTGATGGAAATTTCTATGTTTCCTCGTCTCTGACCAACCAGATCCTTCGCTACAACGGGTCCAGCGGGGCCTTCATCGATATCTTTGTCGCTTCGGGCGTCGGCGGGTTGGCCGATCCATTTGGACTCGCATTCGGACCGGACGATTCGCTGTACGTCACCACTCACAGTTCCGGAAAACTACTCCGATACGATTTCAACGGAAACTTCGTCGACGAATTCGGCAACGGCTTTTTTAAAGCCGAAGGCTTGGCGTTCACGCCGACGCATCAGGTCAACGTGGTGACGCCGAATACCGCACCGACGGCTGACCTTTCGGCCGGCGCCCCGTATTCGATCAGCGAAGGGGGCACGTTGTCACTGGACGGATCCGCGTCGAGCGATGCAGACGGCGACACGTTGAGCTATGCATGGGATCTGGATAACGACGGAAACTTTGGCGAAACCGACGAACCGACCACGGAAACGGCCGGCGTTTCGTGGGCAACGCTGGCCGCCTTTGGGATCGACGACGAGGGGACCTACACGATCGGTCTGCAAGTCGACGATGGAAATGGCGGCGTGACGACGGCGACAACCACCGTGACGGTCACCAACGCGGCGCCTGTGATTTCGGCGACCGGTGCCGCAAATGCCCTTTCCGGCAGCAGCTACACGCTGAATCTTTCCGCAACCGATCCGGGCAATGACACCATCACCAGCTGGCGTGTCGACTGGGGCGATGGCACGATTGTGACCTACGGCGGCAGTCCCAGTAGCGTGACCCATACCTATTCCGTCGCGGGACTGACGCACAATCTGCTGGTTTCTGCGACCGATGAAGACGGCACCTGGTTCACCGCAGACTTGTTCGTCGCCTCGAACAACACCACCCCCGTCTCTCGATACGATGCGTTGACGGGTGTTTTCCAGAATGGCCTTGGAACCAGCGCGACGTTAACCAAAGCCCGGGGGATCCGATATGGCGCCGACGGGTTGCTGTACGTGTCGGGGTTCGATTCGAGCAACGTCCAACGATTTAATCCAGTCACCGGGGCGTACGTCGACGATTTCGTCGTGGCGGGCAGCGGCGGCATCGACCAAGCCGACGGTTTGGCCTTTGGCCCTGATGGGCATCTGTATGTCACCAGTCACCGCACCGATGAAGTGTATCGATACAACGGCACCACGGGCGCTTTCATCGATGTCTTTGTGACGGCTGCGTCCGGCGGATTGGACCATCCTTTCTTCATTGATTTCGGGCAAGACGGCAACTTGTACGTTGCCAGTGAAAAAACCAATAGCATCTTGCGCTACAATGGAACGTCGGGCGCCTATATCGATCAATTCATCTCGACGGGGCTTGGTGGACTGACCGATGCGGCCGGTTTTGGATTCGGTCCAGACGGCAACTTCTATCTCGCGTCGACCTTTACCGACGAGATCTTGCGGTACAACGGAACCACGGGCGCGTTCATTGATGTCTTCGTGACAAGCGGGCTCGGCGGTTTGGATGATCCTCAAGGAATCGAATTTGGTCCCGATGGTTTTCTTTATGTGACTGGAAAGACCAGTAACAACGTGCTGCGGTACGATACCTCTGGGAACTTTATCGATGAATACATTCCGGCCAGCAGTGGACTGTTGACGCCTGGTGCACTGGAATTCTCGCCGGCGCATCAGGTGACCGTACTCGCAGTCAACACGGCTCCGCTGGCGACCAACATGGGCCAAACGATCGGCTACACCGAAGACGATTCGACCGTCGCGATCGCTGACATCGTGGTGACCGATCCCGACGTCGGGGAAACGATCACGGCAACGTTGACGCTGAACTTGCCCGCCACGGGGACGCTCACGACGGGGACGTTCGGGGCTTCGACCAGCACCTATGTCACGGGAACGGGCGTCTGGCAGGTCAGCGGAACGGTCACCGACGTCAACGCCGCCCTGGCCGCCGTGGCCTTTACCCCCGCCGACGACAACGACGTCAACTCGCAGATCGCCGTTCACATCGAAGATTCCGTCGCAGCCGGGCCCGCCGATGGGCTGATTCAACTGAACGTCACGGCCCAAAACGATGCACCCGACATCGATTTGGATGCCGATGATTCGAGCGGGGCCGTCGGTTCGGGCTACAACGCTGCGTTCGTCGAAGGGGCTGGGGCGGTGCGGATCGCTGACTTGGCTGACGCCGTCATCGATGATGTCGACAACACCAATCTGACGTCGTTGTCCGTCACCATCACCAACATCCAAGACGGTGCCAACGAGGTGTTGACCTTTGACACCACCGGAACCAGCATCATCGGCAGTTATGCCGCCGGCGTGTTGTCACTGACCAACTCCGACTCGGTCGCCAACTACCAGCAGGTCTTGCGAACGATTCGTTACGAAAATCTGTCACAAACTCCTAATACGACGACTCGCGTGCTGAGCATTTCGGTTGGCGACGGAACGGCCAATACTGGAATCGTTTCCAACGTCACCGTGACGGCAACCAATGATGCTCCGGCGTTGGACCTGGACGCGAATGATTCCAGCGGCCAAGGCGGGGCGGACTATGGGGCAACCTTCGTCGAGGGTGGTGGAGCTGTCTTGATCGCCGACGCGGCCGACGCTGCCCTGACGGATGTTGACTCCGCCAATCTGACGTCGCTGGTCGTCACGATCACCAACCTGCTCGATGGGGTTGCCGAAACATTGACCGCCGACACGTCGGGAACCGGCATCGGGGCCAGCTACTCCGGAGGCGTCCTGTCGCTTTCAGGTTCCGACAGCGTCGCCAATTACCAACAAGTCCTCCGTACCATTCGGTACCACAATTCATCCGGAGCGCCCAACCCCTCGACGCGCGTCATTCAGTTCGTCGCCAACGATGGATCCGCCAACAGCAACACCGGGACTGCAATCGTGGGCGTCAGTGCTGTCAACACCGCCCCTGTCCTGGATCTGGATGCCAACGATTCAAGCGGATCGACCGGGGCCGACTATAACGCGACGTTCATCGAAGGTGGCGGCGCCGTGCTGATCGCTGACAGCGTGGATGCGGACCTGGTCGACGTGGACAGCGGCAGCCTTTCGTCGCTGACCATCACCATCACCAACTTGCTCGGTGGTATCGCCGAATCGCTGAGTGCCGACACGAGCGGGACCTCGATCTCCGCGACCTACCTGGCCGGAACGCTGACGTTGTCGGGAGTTGATTCGGTTGCGAACTATGAACAGGTGTTGCGGACGGTGCGGTACGACAACGTCTCGTTGGTCCCCAACCCGACGACGCGGTTGATTCAGTTTGTCGCCAATGACGGCGCGGCCAACAGTAACATCGCAACGGCCAGCGTGTCGATCACGACGACCAACAACGCCCCCACGTTGGACCTGGACGCCGACGATTCAAGCGGCAAGGGCGGCGGCGGATTCCAGACATCCTTCGTCGAGGGCGGCGGTGCCGTTCGAATCAGCGATTTCTCTGACGCCAATCTCAACGACGTCGACTCGGCGAGTTTGACTTCGTTGACGGCGACCCTGACGAATCCGTTGGACGGAAGTAGTGAATCCTTGTCCGCCGACACGTCCGGAACCAGTATCACCGCCTCCTACGCCGGTGGAACCCTGACGCTGTCGGGAACCGATTCGGTCGCGAATTATCAACAAGTGTTGCGATCGATACGCTACCTCAATACATCGGTGGCACCCAACACGACGGCGCGCGTCATCGACATCGTCGCCAACGATGGCATTTCCGCCAGCAACTTGGCCACCGCAACGATCAACGTCACCTCGATCAATTCAGCCCCGACGATCAATGCGCCGGGCACGCAGACGCCGTCAGAAGACACACCCTGGTCGGTCAACGGAATCAGCGTCAGCGATTCCGACATCGGTGCCGGGATGATGAAGTTCTCGATGAATGTCGCTCGCGGGACCTTGACCCTGAACGCTATGGTCGCCGGTGGCGTCACCGCGTCGGGCATCGTCGGCAATGGCAGTTCGTCGGTAACCGTCACCGCGACGCTGGCCCAATTGAACACAACGCTGGCCGCCGCCAATGGGCTGACGTACCTGGGCAACCCGAATGTCAACGGCGTCGACACGCTTTCACTCAACGCGAGTGATTTGATCGTTTCGACCACCGAGACGGTCAACATCAACATCCTGGGCGTCAACGATGCACCGGTTGCGGTGAAAGATCAATTCACGATGAATCCGGACAGCAAGTTGACCGTCGGGCCTGGCGGATTGTTGGCGAACGATTTTGACGTCGATGGCAACGCGATCAGCGTCGTTCCCGTCAGCGGGCCTTCGTCTGGAACGTTGACGTTGGGGGCGGATGGATCCTTTCAATTCACTCCGGTTGCCTCGTTCTCCGGATTCGTCACGTTTTCTTACGCCGTCACCGATGGCTCGGCGACGAGCGCGCCCGCGACGGTGGTGATCGAAGTGTTGTTGCCGATCAGTCCGGCCGACATCGCCAGTGCGAGCGCCGAACCGGAGCCCGAGAAAGTCCCCGAAGACCCACCGGCCGAAGAAGAAAGCGAGGAGGAAACTGAGCCGGAGAATGAAACGTACACCCCAGTGACCGCGATTGCTCCAGAACCGGACACGCCGTCGGTCGACCTGGGGCGAGGCGTGGTCCAAACCAACGCCGAAGAAATTCTGACGATCAGCGTGGTGCCGCAGCGGCTGGCGGAGCAGGCTGAATCTGAGCAGCGAAATGACGAAAGCCGTAGTTCGTCTCCGACGCAAAACGACAACTCAGGTCGATTGCGTCGTTCGGACTCGATCCGTTCGACCGGATCGGTGCTTGGGATTGGGCGGTTCGACAGCAAACTGCTGTGGAGCGACATGGAAGACATGCAAGGCGAAATCAATGACGGCTTTAACACACCCTACATCTTTGCCGGTTCCTTCGCCGGCGTCTCAAGTGCGCTTTCGGTCGGTTATGTCATGTGGACGGTCCGCGGCGGTCTGTTGGCGACCAGCTTACTAGCGCACCTGCCGGCATGGAGCTTCGTCGATCCGCTGCTGGTGCTCGACGAGCTGGATGATGACGACGATGCCGACGACGACTCGCTCGCAGAGATGCTCGACAAAAGCGAAAGCGAACGGGAAAAAGTCGAGTCGGACGAAGCGGAGCTGGAAGCTTCGGCTCTCTGATTAATCAGTTGGGGAGACAAGGAGACAAGGAGACAAGGCAGATTGGAGCAAGGTCATCGGATTCCCTGCTGCCATCCCATCATTCTGCCACTCCATCATTCTGCCATCCCCGCCTCGCCGAGGCCGGCGTCTGGCGACGGCGCAGCACTAGACAGTCATTGACCGCTCGCTGCCTGTCCGAGCGAGTCCAGCTTTGCACGTAGGAATCGTCGTTCGGAATCGTGGGTTGTCAGTGCCAACGCTTGCTCAAAGGCGCATCTCGCTTCCCGTTGTTTGCCCAGTCGCCGCAGAAACTCACCGCGGGCTGAATGGGCCAGATAATACGCTTGCAAGTCTCCGCGTTCTAAAATGTCATCGATGATCGCCAGGCCGGTCGCCACGTCGTCGCGCATCGCGATCGCCACGGCACGATTGAGTTCCACCACGGGCGATGGATCGGCTCGCATCAGGACGTCGTACAAGGCGACGATCTGCGCCCAGTCGGTCGCAGCGGCCGTCGCGGCTTCGGAGTGGACGGCGGAGATCGCGGCTTGGATCGTGTATGCGCCGAAACGCTTCGATCGCAACGATTGTTCGACCAAGCGGACCCCCTCGTCGATCAGCTCTCGATCCCAGCGGCGACGATCCTGATCTTCAAGCACGATGATGTCCCCCCGGACGCTCAATCGCGCGGCCCGACGCGATTCGTGAAGCAGCATCAGTGCCAGCAATCCCATCACTTCCGGATCCGGCAGCAATTCCATCAGCAAGCGGGCCAGACGAATCGCTTCGTCGCAAAGGTCGGCCCGTGTCAGGCTTTCTCCGCTGGATGCGGAATAGCCTTCGTTGAACACCAGGTAGATCACCGACAGGACGGACTCCAAGCGTTGGGGAATGTCCGAAAGAGAGGGGAGCACATAAGGGATTCCGGCATCGCGAATTTTCGCTTTGCCGCGAACGATGCGCTGAGCCATCGTCGCTGGGGGAACCAGGAACGCGCGAGCGATTTCTTCCGTCGTCATGCCGCACACTTCCCGTAGCGTCAGCGGCACTTGCACTTTGGGATCAATCGCGGGGTGACAGTCGGGCCACTGCTTCATCGCCGCGGCAAAGGCATCGTGCATCGCTTCTTCGGCCGAGTCGAAATCTCGAAGTAGCCGAACCAGAGTCGCAAACACCCTGCGTGATTCGGTTCGATAAATCGATTCAATCTCGGCAGCGTTCATTTCAGTCACGGTTCTTCGAAGTGGGAGAGGCTTCCAGGCTCGTCAAGTCATAGAAGCCTCTCTCACTCATTTCCCGTTCGCTATGGAAGAGAATTGCCGTCGAAGGCTTTTTGAAGCGTCTCTATCTCGAGCTTCTTCATCTGCCAGAGCGACTGAAACATCCGCTGGATTGCCGAAGCGTCACCACTGTCGAGCCATTCCTGTAGCCGCGACGGCACGATTTGCCACGACATGCCGAACTTGTCTTGCAGCCAACCGCAGGCAACTTCACTGCCACCGTCGGCCGTCAATCCGTCCCACAAGCGATCGATCTCCTCCTGCGACTCGCAGGCCACCGCCAACGAGAACGCGGGACTGAATTGCCAGTCCTGGCCCGCGTTGAGCGCCACAAACGTCATCCCCGCCATCTCAAACTCCACCGTCAGAACGGCATCGTTCTGGGGATTCTTGACGGTCCGCAGAACCTGGCCGTCTGGCAGCAGGGAAACATAAAACGACGCCGCTTCTTCGGCGCGGTCGACGTACGACAGAAAGGGAGTGAGTTTTTGCTTGAATTGCATGTTTGGATTTTAACTGAGTGAATGCAGGCCGATCACATTGCCTTCGGTGTCGACCGCCAGCGCGATGAAGCCGTAAGGGCCGATGGAAAATTTGGGTTTGTGAATTTTGCCGCCCGCCGCTTCGACCCGGGAGGCTTCGTCGGCACAGTCCTGGCATGAAAAGTAGACGAGCGTTCCGTTTCCACTGGGCGTGCAGCCTTCGGCTTTCACGATCGCACCCGCGGCGCCGGCGGCTTCCAGATCGGCGGGGAACGCAAGCATCTGAAGTTCAGGGGTGGGCGTGTCGAGGCGTGTCAATTCAATGTTGAGCACCGCTTCATAGAAAGCTTTCGCTCGTTCGAGGTCTTCGACATAGATTTCGAACCAGCCGACAGGATTTCGACTCATTGGATGACTCCAGCATTGGATTTAGGGACGGGAAAAGGTTTCTGTGGAACGTTTGTTTGTGGCGTTGGCGTCCGCGGCGACATCGGGTTTGGGGAACAGCGGTCGGATCTCAACCGTTCCGCGTTTCGCCGGCGGCAGCCGAGCAGCGATCGCGATCGCGATCGCTTCATCGAGATCGTCGACGTCGATCAGATAATAGCCTCCGAGTTGCTCAGTCGTTTCCGCGAACGGCCCATCGGTGATCTGTTTTTGGCCGTTGCGGATGCGTAGGCTGGTGGCGGTCGTCACCGAATGCAGCGGGTCGGCCGAAATCAGCTTGCCCTGGCGCTGAAGTTCATCGGCGATCGCCATCGATTCCAGCATGCACTCGCGACGTTCGTCGTCGGTCCAGCACGTTTCGTCGCCATAGATCAGCAGCATGTATTTCATTGGTTTAGCGGTTAGCGGTTAGCGGTTAGCGGTTAGCGGTTAGCGGTTTGGCGGTTTGGCGGTTTGGCGACGCAATCCGTCTTCCTGATCCCGTATCTCGCCTTGCGGATCGTTTTCGGCAAAGTCTTCGATTTCGTACAGCGGTCGGATGTCGATGTCGGATTCTTCCAGCATCGGGTTGGGGCAGCGTTTGACCCACTCGACGGCTTCGTCCATCGAAGCGACTTCCCACAGCCAGTATCCAGCGATCAGTTCCTTTGTTTCTGCGAACGGGCCGTCGGTCACGCTGCGATCGCTGCCGCGAAAGTGAACGCGTTTGGCTTCTGAGCTGGGTTTCAATCCCTCACCGGCTTGCATGACGCCGGCTTTGACCAGTTCCTCATTGAATTTTCCCATTTCGGTGAGCAGCTGTTCGCTGGGCAATTCGCCTGCTTCCGAACTGGGGGTCGCTTTGACAATGACCATGACTCGCATTTTTTTTCTCCATGTTGTTGTGATGATCAGCCTTTGGAAGAGAGTCGAATGGCTGATGCGGAAATCGACAGCCGGAAATGAAAATTCTGAAACTCAAGACTCCGCGATCACTCGCTGGCCGAGCGAGGATTGGAAAAATCGGTGAGTCATTCAGTATGCCCAGAACAGAATGGCCCCCGGCCGGCGAGCGGACGGCCTAGAATAGGCCCCTGATGTTTTGGCAGCGACTCGCCCTCTCCTTTTCCTGATCAGCGGAGTTGGAGGCACGACATGGATTTTTGGGACCATCTGTTCGATAGCGATTACAAGCGGCGTGCGGACATTGAGAAGCTGAAACGCTCGGTCCGGCGACGCAGCGCCGCACGCTCTCACGACATTCAGCAAGTCGATCAGCAAGCAAAGCGAATCGATCAGCTGGAGCAGCATGTCGGTGAACTCGCATTACTCTGCCGCACCCTGCTGACCGTCTTGCGTGAGAATCGCCTCGTCGAGCCGGAGCAATTTCAGGAGGTGATGAATCGGATCGATGCGGAGGACGGTGTCGTCGATGGCATGGTCACGCCTCAGCCACCGCCCGATGATCCCCCGCACCCTCCTGAGATCCGCGCTTGGTGAATCGCCTGGCGTCAGAAAACTTCTGATAGGTGTCGGCACACAGGCTCGCTGCGGCTGTCCTTTTGGAGCGTCTCGGGTCCCTCAATTGGCCGGTTTGGCGGTAAAATGTGCCGTTTTTTGCGGGTTTTCCGCTGGTCTCGGCGGTCGCCGGCGGGGCTCTTGGAGGTTTCGTCAGTTTTCTTGTGAAGAACGGTTGACGGCCACGGCTGACGGCTCTATCTTCCCGCCTCGCTCGTGAGTGACCGCCCGCCGCAGAGTTCTGCGGCGGGCGGCTGCTAACGCAGCGTCCTTCGATTGCACCCTCTCGGGGTGGAGTCGGAGAACTGATTTTTGACAATTTGGTTGTTTGGTAATTGGCATCAGTAATCTGCCGGTCAGTTCCTTGAATTGATCGGCGACTACAAAGTTCTTCGGAATAAGCGTTGCCAGTGTCGTCCATCGGGTTCCTTAAGCCTGGTGTGATCGGTGCTGGCAGATAGAAGCGAATCTGACAGGATTCTGTGCGAATACTGAGTTGAGACGTTGTGGCATTGCGATGCAGTGTTGTGACCGATCAATCCAGTCATGTGATATCGTTATGGTGATTAGCATCAACGACGAATTGCGATTCTTGGCGTTGAATTGGCTTGGCTTCGGCCGGGTTGACTCGAGTGTTGAGTTCGGGATTTCGTTGGCCAATCTACCAAGGGCACATGGGGGATGCCTTGGCATTAAGAGTGTGGGCGTGGAAGTCTGCGAAATGCCTGGGGGAGTTGACAAACAAGCGATGATCCCGGGATACCCAATCCAACCTGGTGAACTGAAACATCTAAGTAACCAGAGGAAGAGAAAGAAAAATCGATTCCGTCAGTAGCGGCGAGCGAAATCGGAACAGCCCAAACCGGAAGGGTTTCCCTTCCGGGGTTGTAGGACTCCAATATCGAATTGTGTGTTGTTAGTGGAAGGTTCAGGAAAGTTCCGCCACAGAGGGTGACAGTCCCGTACACGAAAATAAACACACATCGTAGGAGCACCTGAGTAGGTCCAGTCACGTGAAACCTGGACTGAACCCGCGGGGACCATCCCGCAAGGCTAAATACTCCTTAATGACCGATAGCTAACCAGTAGCGTGAGTGAATGGTGAGAAGAACCCCTGCAAGGGGAGGAAAGTGAACCTGAAACCATGTGCCTACAAGCGGTCGGAGCCCGATTTGAACGGGTGACGGCGTGCCTTTTGCATAATGATCCGGCGAGTTGTGGTATGCGGCTTGGTTAAGTTCCTCCGGAACGAAGCCCAAGGGAAACCGAGTCTGAATAGGGCGAAATTGTCGTATGCTGCAGACGCGAAAGCTGTGTGATCTACCCATGGGCAGGTTGAAGCGTGGGTTAAACTGCGTGGAGGACCGAACCCACTTAGGTTGAAAACTGAGGGGATGACCTGTGGGGAGGACTGAAAGTGTAATCAAACCAGCAGATAGCTCGTTCTCTCCGAAATATCTTGAGGGATAGCGTCGAGCCACTATTTACCGGGGGTAGAGAGACTGAATCGGATGGGGGCCCTTCCCGGGGTACCCCACCGAACCAAACTCCGAATACCGGTAAAATTATCTCGGCAGTCAGTCCCTGGGGGATAAGCTCCAGGGTCGAGAGGGAAACAACCCAGATCGCCTGCTAAGGTCCCTAAGTAATACTTAGTCACTAAGGAAGTTGAAGTGCTGTGACAGCTGGGATGTTGGCTTAGAAGCAGCCACCATTTAAAAAGTGCGTAACAGCTTACCAGTCGAGCATTTCTGCGCCGATAATGAACGGGAGTAAGTATTACACCGAAGCAGCGGGCTTGTGCTTAGCACAAGCGGTAGGAGAGCGTCGATGATCAGATACGAGCCATACGGTAACGAGTGGTGTCGGGGTCATCGAGTGATTATGCCGGAATGAGTAACGATAAAACAGGTGAGAATCCTGTTCGCCGAAAGCCTAAGGTTTCCTGGGGAAGGCAATTCCGCCCAGGGTTAGCCGGTACCTTAGTCGAGGCCGAAAGGCGTAGACGATGGACAGAAGGTCAACATTCCTTCGCCGGTTGTGTATTCGATGCAGGGACGGCGTCCAGAAAGTGAGCGGTACGAATAGAAATGTCCGTAGCGAAGGCCGAGTTGGCGGGGGTTAAATGACCCGCATAATACAAGGCATAGCTCGAGAGCACTTAAGTTCTCGAAGTCATTGGAAGGACGTCCAAGAAAAGCTGCTAGGTTAAGCAACTGACCGTACTAAAACTGACACAGGTAGGCGAGATGAGTATTCTAAGGCGCTCGGGAGAACGGTGGTTAAGGAACTCTGCAAAATGGCCCCGTAAGTTCGCGATAAGGGGCGCCTCCGATGGTTCACGCTGTTGGAGGCCACAGAAAATCGGCTGTAACGACTGTTTATCAAAAACACAGGTCTCTGCTAACACGCAAGTGGATGTATAGAGACTGACGCCTGCCCGGTGCTGGTAGGTTAAGGAAGACTGTTAGCGTAAGCGAAGCAGGCGACCGAAGCCCCAGTAAACGGCGGCCCTAACTATGAGGGTCCTAAGGTAGCGAAGTTCCTTGTCGGGTAAGTTCCGACCTGCATGAAAGGCGTAACGATTTCAGCACTGTCTCAACCACCGACCCGGTGAAATTGTAGTCGTGGTGAAGATGCCACGTACCCGCGGTTAGACGGAAAGACCCCGTGAACCTTTACTGTAGGCTGATATTGGGTTGAGATATGTCTTGTGTAGGATAGCTGGGAGGCTTTGAGCTCGGCACGCCAGTGTCGAAGGAGCCGTTGTTGAAATACCAGCCTGGTCATATTTTAATTCTAACTTTGATCCTGTGAATCCAGGCAAAGGACAATGTCAGTCGGGCAGTTTGACTGGGGCGGTCTCCTCCCAAAGAGTAACGGAGGAGTGCAAAGGTACACTCAGCCTGGTCGGCAATCAGGCGTAGAGCGTAAAGGTAGAAGTGTGCTTGACTGCGAGAGCCATCACTCGAGCAGGAACGAAAGTTGGCCTTAGTGATCCGGTAATCCCGAATGGAAGGGTTATCGCTCATCAGATAAAAGGTACTCCGGGGATAACAGGCTTATCGCATCCGAGCGTCCACAGCGGCGATGCGGTTTGGCACCTCGATGTCGGCTCATCACATCCTGGGGGTGTAGAAGCTCCCAAGGGTTTGGCTGTTCGCCAATGAAAGTGGTACGTGAGCTGGGTTCAGACCGTCGTGAGACAGGTCGGTCCCTATCTGCCGTGGGCGTTCGAAACTTGAAGAGATTCAACTTTAGTACGAGAGGATTTAGTTGGACGAAGCTCTGGTGTACCAGTTGTCGCGCTAGCGGCACGGCTGGATAGCTAACTTCGGAAAGGATAAACGCTGAAAGCATCTAAGCGTGAAGCCCGCTCTAAGATTAGGTTTCGTAGACAACTGTCGAAAGTCCCCTGGAAGACGACCAGGTTGATAGGCCGGATGTGTAAGCGCCGTAAGGTGTTCAGCTAACCGGTACTAACGGACGAAGGGTTGGCCATCGATATCCCGCACTCATGATTCTGTCATGCGTCGCTTCGGATAACGCTTGAGCCGAACGAACTGCCATTACCAAACAACTGGCCGTGTGCTGGGCGAAATATCCCTCACACGGTCCTTTGGCGACCATATCGGAAAGGTCCCACCTGTTCCCATCCCGAACACAGCAGTTAAGCTTTCCGAGCCGATGATAGTGCCCACCAGCGTGAAAGTAGGTCTCGCCATTTTTTAAAAAACCCTTCGATGGATTTCCATCGAAGGGTTTTTTCATGCGCCCAAACAAACCGGCCGGCGATGCCGGCGATGCCGGCAACGGCGCTCGCAGATCGCGGGGCGCCAGTCGCCGGTCGCGGGGCGGCAGTGGAAATAGGACCAATGGGACAGATTGGACCCATGTGCCCCATACGTCGCATGGGTCCCCTGTCCCCAGCTGTCCCCGATAGCCCGGGGTCTGTCCCCGATAGCCTCTTCGATTTTTTGACCAACAAATCTTTTGACCTGATCACCCCAACGAGAGCGCAGCGTTCGGTGGTGACGCCCTGTTCTGCGTCACGTCTCTGGGCGACAGCAGCGGAGTTGTAGGTCAAAAAATGAGAAAGACTTCGGGGCTGTCCAGTTCTTTCCTTCGATCAAGCTCAGCGGAAAAGCAAATCACGTTCAATCTGGAGTTCGCAATGATCACAGATTGAGAAGTTGATCCGATCGTTGATGGCTTCATGAGCCCATTGCCCGGTCGGGGTCCGTTGGTAGGCTTCAACAGTATTTTGATCGGGGTCGACCAGGAGATAAATTCGCACGCCATTTTGTTCGTAGAGATCGCGTTTTGCTTCGCGGTCACGGATCGCGGTTGATCCCGATTGAATTTCGGCGATGAGCGCGGGCGGGCCTTCGATGTGTTTTTCGGGGACGTCGCCACAGACGACAACCACGTCGGGACGTACCACGGTATCGTCGCAAATGATCCAGTCGATTTCGTAAAGCACGTTTGCCCGGCAGTGCTGCTTGCGGATTTGAGACTCAATTTCGAACACCAAGTTCTTGGCGATTCGTTGGTGAGGGCCGAACGGGCTGGGTGTCATCGACACCGGGATGCCCTGCCAAAGTTCCCAGTCACCCTGCCAGGCTTGGTAGTCAGCGACGGTGTAATGTGGCAAAAAACGTTGAGCTGCAGACATTCTGTGTTGCCGAAAACGGGTTGATTCCAAGGGGCGCCAACGAACTGATGCGTTCATGTTACCAAGCGTCGCACACCATTTCACCGACAAAGCCGATCGCCCCGGGGGCTGTCCCCGGTGGAATGCCTCTCGGGGGCTGTCCCCGGTGGAATGCCTCTCGGGGTCTGTCCCTGATGGCCTCTTGTCTCCGATTTTCTCTGCTATTTTTTGACCAACAAATATTTTGACCTGATCCCCCCAAGCAAAGCGCAGCGTTCTGCGGTCACGCCCCAGCTCCGCTTCACGTCTTTTGGGAAACAGTGGCGGAGTGATTGGTCAAAAAATGGGCTGGTCAAAAAATGAGAAAGACTCGTGGGGTCTGTCCCCGGCGGGCGTTGGTGGGGGGCGGCTACAGCGAGCCGCCCCAGCCGAGTTTTTCACGCAGGGTGCGGTAGTCGTTTTGGCCGGGGACCGAGAGCATTTCAAACGTGCTGTCGGAGCGCTGCACCTGGACGCGGTCGCCCGGCAGGAGCTGGCTGAGGATTCGCCCGTCCACGACGACACTGGTCGATGCGTTCGGCTCGCTGACGGTCAGCTCGAACACGGTGTCTGCCGAATCGACCAGCGGCCGATAGGTCAGCGTGTGGGGGCTGATCGGCGAAATCACCACGGCGTGCAGGTTGCGACGCAGGATCGGTCCGCCGGCGGATAGATTGTGCGCGGTCGAACCAACCGGTGTCGCCAGGATCAGGCCGTCGCAGCGATACCGTGTCGCCAGATTCCCATCGGCAAACAGATCGATTCCCAGGATCTGGTACGGCGGTCCGCCGAGCACCGCGACCTCGTTCAAGACAAGTTGCTGGCAGATGGTCTGGCCGTCTCGAATCAGGCTGACTTCCAGCATCAAGTGGTCGATGACTTGGAACGCACCGCAGCAGACGCGGGGCCAGACCTCCAAAAAATCGTCGGGCGAAAGTGCAGCCAGGAAGCCGAGGTTTCCGCAATTGATGCCCAGCACGGGGATTTTCTTGCCGGCGAGTTGCCGGGCGGTTTGCAAGATCGAACCGTCGCCACCGAGCACGATGACCAGGTCGATGTCGGGGTCATCGAAGCCGTATTCGAAGTGAAAGTCTTCGGCAACGATCTCGGCGTGCTGGGCAATCAGCGGCCGCAAGCGGATGGCTTCGCTGCGGACACGCTCGCGATCCGGGGCACCGATGATCACCACGCGGGGCACGTTCCGGTCGCCGTTGGGCCAGGTTCGACTGTTGGAGCGCGGTTCTGCGGGGTTGAGCGTCATGGGTTGCCTAGCATAGCAATGGACGAAGACTTCGTGGGATCGGTTTCCAGTCTGTCGCTTCGGAACCGACAACCTGGAGGCCTGTCCCATGTCCGACCGACATGCTCAGGCGAAGGTTGACGTTGCCGGCGCCGCTTGTCGGCATCGCTCGGCGATCGCTTCGGGGCTGAGTCCGCATTGGTGCAGCAATTCGTTGCGGTCCCCGTGCTCGACAAAGCTATCGGGGAGCCCGAGGGTCTGGACGCCGCGGGTGTCCAGTCGTTGGGCGACGGCGGATTCCAGGAACGCCGATCCGAAGCCACCCATCACCGCGTTTTCTTCCACCGTCAGGACGAATTTTCCGGTTTCGATCGTTTGCTTGACCATCTCTTCGTCGATCGGTTTGGCGAACCGCGCGTTGACGACGCACAGATCCAGTTCGCCTTCGAGCATCTCGGCGGCGGCGAGTGCGTTTTCCAGCATCGCACCGAAGGCGACGATCGTTCCGTCGTCGCCGTGGCGGATGATTTCGCTTTTGCCGAGTTCAACGTCGGGAGCGGCTTGTCCGCGTTGAAGTGCCGAAGCTTTGGGGTAGCGAATGCTGCAGGGATGATCGTGATCGAGTGCGAAGCGAAGCATCATGCCCAGTTCTTCGGCGTATCCCGGGGCCATCACGACGATGTTGGGGAACAGACGCATGTAGCCGACGTCATAGACGCCGTGGTGGGTCGGTCCGTCCGGGCCGGTCAACCCGGCGCGATCGAGCATGAACACGACCGGCAGATCTTGTAGCGAGACCTCTTGAAAAATCTGATCGTAGCTGCGTTGCAAGAACGTGCTGTAGATATCGACGATCGGCCGTGCGCCGGCCTTGCATTGACCGGCGGCGAAGGCGACCGCGTGCGATTCACAGATGCCGACATCGAAGAACTGTTTGGGGAATTTTTCGCGTACGGGTTCCAGTTTGTTGCCTTGGCACATGGCCGCGGTGATCACGGAGACCTTTTCGTCGGCGGCCATCGCGGCGCTGATCGCATCGCGGGCGTGCACGGTGAACGGGGGCAGGCCATCGCTGTGCCGGGGCACCGGTTGGCCGTCCCGGTCTTCGAACGCCGGCGGGGTGTGGAAGAACACTGGATCGGCGGCGGCGGGTTTGTATCCATGGCCTTTTTCGGTGACCACGTGCAGCAGGACCGGGCCTTTCATTTCGCGGACCATCGCCAAGTACTTGCGGACCAGCGCGATGTCGTGCCCGTCGATCGGCCCGACGTAGCGGATGTTCAATTCTTCGAACAGCATGCCGCCGACCAAGCCGGCTTTGACGCCTTCCTTCAACTGGGCCAGAAACCGTTCGGCCGGATCGCCGAACATCGGGATCTGTTCCAGCAGTTTGCCGACTTCGCTTTTCAAGCCGGTGTAATACGGATTGCTTCGCAGGCGGTCCAGGTAGCCGGCGACGGCGCCGACACGATGGCAAATCGACATCTTGTTGTCGTTGAGCACGATCGTCAGATCGTCTTCCAGGTGGCCGGCGTTGTTGAGCGCTTCGAACACGATGCCGCTGGGGAAGGCCCCGTCGCCGATCACCGCGACCGTCCGGCGGTCGGGTTGGCCGACCATCAAGTCACCGCTGCGCAGTCCGACTGCGGTGCTGACGCTGCAGCCGGCGTGGCCGGTCATGAACAAGTCGTACTCGCTTTCCTGTGGGTTCGGGTATCCCATCAAGCCGCCCTGTGTGCGAATCGAGGGAAAGCTGTGGTAGCGGCCGGTGACCAGTTTGTGCGGGTAGATTTGGTGGCCGGTGTCCCAGATCAGGCGGTCGGTGCGGAAGTCGAACTCACAATGCAGCGCCAGGCAGAGTTCGACGACGCCCAGGTTGGACGCAAAGTGCGCCGTCCGGGTTGCCAGCAGGTTGCACAGCACGTCACGGATTTCGTCAGCGGCCGACTCCAATTGCTGGGGCGAAAAATCTCGCAGCCCTGTCGCGTCTTTCAAGCTTGCCAGCAGGGGATGTTTTGGGTCGTTCAATTTGGCTTCCTTTTGAGATGTCGGTCGAGCGGGTCAATCCGTGGTTACCGCATCAAGGTGATTGCTTGAAATCAGTGGGTGCGAGCGAGGACATAATCCGCCAGACACTCTAACCGCCAAGCGGGCGGACCTAAAACGGTCAGGTGCGATTTTGCGGATCGGATCAAGTCGCTGGCGAAGGCTTGTGCGTTGGGGAGCCCCAGCAGTCCGGGGTACGTCAGTTTTCCGCGATCGCTGTCTTTTCCGACGCGTTTGCCGAGGTTGGATTCGTCAGCGGTGTGGTCCAGCAAGTCGTCGACCACCTGAAATGCTAATCCGAGATCGGCCGCAAAGTCGGTCAGGGCCTGGGATTGTCGATCGCTGGCGCCGCACAAGACGGCTCCCAGTTGAAGCGACGCGGTGAACAGGGCTCCCGTTTTGCGGCGGTGAATCGATTCCAGGAACGCGAGTCCGGGGCATCCCTCTGGACTACGGGGGGGGCTGCCGCTCGGTTCATTGGGCTGCTCGTCAGCTGGCTTGTGGCCGGCCGATTCCAGTTCGGCGGCGACCTCGGCGGGTAGTTGGCCCGACTCGGCGGCCAGGTCATCGGCTTGGCCGCCGACGAGCTGTTCGGGGCCGGCGGCGCTAGCCAGCAGCTCGACGGCCAGCGCACGTCGATGCAGATCCGTCACGTTGCGGCACAGGTGCGCGATCGCCAGGGGCTGCAACGCGTCGCCGGCCAAAATCGCGGTGGCTTCGTCGAAGGCGATGTGGACAGTCGGCCGTCCGCGGCGGAGGTCGTCGTCGTCCATCGCGGGCAAATCGTCGTGGATCAGCGAGTAGGCGTGGATCATTTCCACCGCGACCGCACCGGGCATCGCCTCGTCGATCGTCCCCCCACAGGCCTCGGCGGCCATCAGGACCAGTGCCGGGCGGAGCCGTTTGCCGGGAGCCAGCACGGCATAGCGGATCGCGTCGGCCAGCCGATCCGGGCAACCGCTGCCGAATTGGCACGCCGCCTGAAGCGATTGTTCGATGGAGGGCAGCAGGTCACCGAGTGCTTGATGGATTCCAGGCTCGGTATCTTGCGGGTTGGTTTGTTCGATCGGAGAGGCGGGCAAGGCTGACACTAGGGCGGAAAGGGGTGAGCAGTAATTATCCCCACACTGTACAGCTTAAAAAAGCCCCTCGTTTTCGTCCACGTCGCTGACCGGCCCGCGCGTCTTTCTGGCCGGCTTTCGGCCTGATGCGGAGCGGCCGCTGCTAGCGGGGGTTCGGCTGCCCTCTCCGGTGTCCACCGGTTCGACCGACGCCGTCCCGTCCTCATCGACACTGGTCAGCACCGCGATACGTTTTTCCGCTTGCTGGAGAACTTGGTGGCAAAGCTTGATTTTTTCGATGCCGCGTTCGTACTGGACAAGTGATTCGGACAGTCCGAGCTCCCCGCCTTCGAGCATTTCGACGACGGTTTCGACTTCCGCGAGCGCCGATTCGAAGTCGACTTGGGGTCCCGGTTCGCCGTTGGAGGAAGCCGATTCACTTGATTTCTTCTTTGCCATGATTCCGCCGATCGCCGTGCTGATGTCGTTGAAGGGGGCGATGCAGTGCCGCCTGATTCGCCAATTCTCGCGATGTGGCGGCGTTTGTCGAGTTGTCTCAGAGCCCACGGGAGCGTTCCGGCGGCGTCACTCGATCCAGCCGCCTCCGAGGACTTGGGTGCCGTGGTAGACGACGGCGGCTTGGCCGGGCGCGACGGCGTCGACGGGGGCGTCGAAGTGAACGGTGAATCGATCCGGCGATCCCGGGTCGACTTCGACCGAGGCCGGTTGGGGGGATCCGTTGTAGCGGATTTGGACCGACAGCCCGCCGGTTCCGGCGTCGGACGAGGCCAGGCGGCTGAGCGATTCCGGCGAGACCAACCAGTTTGCATCCCCGGCCGTCAGTTGCCCGCACGCCAGCGATTCTTTCTCCCCGAGCACCACTTGATTGGTTTCGGGGTCGATCCGGATCACGAAGTGGGGCGTGCCCAGGGCGATCCCGAGGCCCTTTCGTTGGCCGACGGTGAACGCTTCGTAGCCATCGTGTGAGCCGACGACCCGGCCGTCGGTGGTGACGAAGTCGCCGGCCGTGGTGCCGACCAGTTCGGGGCGGCGAGCTTTGACGAAATCGCTGTGGTGGCCTTGGGTGACAAAACAGATTTCCTGGCTATCGCGTTTCCCCGCGACGCCCAGCTGGAGGCTTTCGGCGATCTTGCGGATTTCGGTTTTTTCGTAGTCGCCGACCGGCAACAACATTCGTGGCAAACGGCTCTTGCCAATTCCGAACAGCGCGTAAGACTGATCTTTGTGGCCGTCCAATCCGCGGTGCAACTGGCCGTCGATCATCCTGGCGTAGTGCCCGGTGGCGAGAAAGTCAGCTTCGACACCGGCGGCGTAGTCGAACAGGCGGCCGAACTTGATCCAATGATTGCATTTCACGCAAGGATTCGGTGTGCGTCCATTCAAGTAGTCATCGACAAAGTAATCGACGATGCGTCGGAAATCGGCTTGCAGATCCAGTGCGTAGAAGGGGATGCCGAATTTAGCGGCGACGCGTTTGGCGTCGGCGGCATCGCTGGCGGTGCAGCAGCCCTGTTTGTGGTCGGCACGCCCGCTCGCCAGGCCCCCCAGGACGGGCAGCGACGGGGCTGAAGCCTGACCTGCCGGGGCGGATGGGGCCGCACCGCGATCCACCTTGCAGACTTCGCTGGACTCCTCGCCGTGGCGCATGAACACGCCGATCACCTCGTGTCCGGCCTCGAGCAACAGATGTGCCGCCACACTCGAATCGACTCCCCCACTCATCGCCAGGACCACGCGTGCCATGTATAGTTTTCAACCTCTCTGGAAAGTCTTCTCAATGTCAAGTATTCGTCGTGATCGGCGAAAAGGATGTGATCACTGATGGACGCGGAACTGGTTCAGCGCAGTGAAAAAATCGAAAAACGCCTGAAACTGCTCGCCGAGTCCTTGGACCATCGCGGCAAGGCGGGGCAGATCAAAAAAATCGAAGCCAAGATGGGCCAGCCGGACTTTTGGGACGACAACGAGTCGGCTCAAAAAACGGTCGGCGAGCTCAAGGCTCTCAAAGCCATTGTCGGCCCGATGAACGAATTGTCCAGCAGCGTCGAGGACTTAAGTGTCTTGATGGAGATGGCGGACGAGGACGAATCGGTTGCCGCCGAGGTCAGCCAGGAACTTTCACGCTTGGAAAACATTCTGGATGATTTGGAGCTGAAAGCCCTGCTCGATGGTCCCAACGACAGCGCCGGAGCGATTCTGACCATCAACGCCCGCGACGGCGGGACCGATGCCAACGACTGGGCCGACATCATGTTGCGGATGTACTCCGCTTGGGCGGTCAACCAAGACTACAAGATCCAATTGCTTGACCGACACGAAAACGAAGAAGCAGGCATCAACAGTGCCTCGATCGCCATCCGTGGGCCGATGGCCTATGGCTACCTGAAAGGCGAGGAGGGCATGCACCGCTTGGTTCGCATCAGCCCGTTCAACAGTGAAGGCAAGCGGCAGACCAGTTTTGCTGCGGTCAGCGTCGCGCCTGAAATCGATGATTCCATTGAGGTCGAAATCGAAGAGAAGGACGTTCGGACCGACACGTTTCGCGCCAGTGGTGCCGGTGGCCAGCACGTCAACAAAACCGACAGCGCCATTCGTCTCACTCACATCCCCACCAATACGGTGGTGCAGTGCCAAAGCGAACGCAGCCAGCACCAGAACAAGGCCAACGCGTGGAAGATGCTTCGCGCCAAAATGGCCCGATTGGAAGAGGAGCGACGCGAAGCGGAAACGGCGGCGAAGTATGGCACCCAGGCCAGGACCGGTTTCGGCAGCCAGATTCGCAACTACTTCTTGCACCCCGACCAGCGCGTCAAAGATGCCAGGACCGGACACTACGTCGGCAATTTCAACAGTGTCATCGACGGCAGCGAACTGCAAGGTTTTCTGGACGCCTTTTTGCGTTGGCGGGCGGGTGGAAAGACCGCGGTCACCGCCGATGAAGATTGAGTGATCGCCCGCGCGCCGTCAGCTTCATTACATGACCCCACCATGGTGGTGTGGTGCTGTTCATCAGATTGATGGCGTATCGGATAATGGCTGTGAATTGATTGATGTTCCCCGCTGAATTTCCTCGACAGCCTGTGCGTGCTGGCTATAACGGAGGTGCAGACATCGTCGGCAGGGAGAACAGATCGAATCAATGAGCGGATGATCCCTCTCACTCTTTTGTGCATCATGAAGCAGCTCGCGACCGAAGGTTGCCATGGCAAGGAGCTTGATGATGAGAGGATCCACCGCCCAGTCTTACAAGTACCAACTGGAGCTTGGCTATCATGGGCATGATTAGTCAAACCGAACGGGCGAGTGGCCTCGACAGGTCCCGTGGCGTTGAAGCCGGCCCCCAAGTGATCAGTGGACAGGCATCGACAGAGGTCCACGGTAAACCGCTGGTGGTGTCCGAATCACGCGCGGTGTCGGCTGCAGTCGCGGCATTCGAAGCATCGCATCAGTTGCGGCTTGTCATTCGCGGGACGATCGCTGTCTTGTGTGTCGCGGCGGTGTTCTTGTTTCTCTATTTCCCGGATCACTCGGGTGTTGCCACGTTTCCGCTTCCGATGTTGGTGATCGCGTTTGCCTTGCTGCGCTTCGTTGCAAAGGTGCTTCATCTATTCATCGACACGGCCAGCCGATTGGCGCAGACAGCGTCATCGCAGACCAAAGCGTCTCGTGCGACGGCATCGCACTGGACGGTTGCGCTGGCGGCGTCGGCATCGGACTATTTGTTCAAAGCTCTGCTTGCGTTCGTGTTGTCGATCACGGTGGTTGTCGGGGCAACCTATGAAATCCCGTTGCTTGGGATCGTGGCTGCACTGACGTTGCTGGTGGCGACCCTGGTGAACCGTCCGTGCCGCGGTTTGTTTCCCGACGCGTCGCAGGAAGAACGGCGGGATCGTGTGAGACGTCAGACGCGCGAGTCCTTGGCCTGCGCGGCGCTGGAGTCGCAATACGTCCCGATGGCTTCCTCTCAACGACGCGAAGTGCGGCGCGTCGACAGGCCGGCGCCCGCGCCGCAAAAGGCTCCGATTCAAGAGGCGGCCGAGGAAGAGGTCTACATTGAAGTCGATGAGATCGACGACGACGAGGATGCGTTTGAAGGAAGTTATCCAGACGCTTCTCTCACCGACGCTGCGGCACAATTGCGCGTGATCGCCGAACGCGTCGGCTGACCAGTAGTTCCGCTAACACCTTCCATCGGGCGTGACTCCGGCGGTCCGTCGAACGCATGGCTGAGGGTGCGGTCACGCCGCCACGGCACCTTCGTGCAGCATCCGTTGCAAGCGGTCCAGCGCCGCAAACATCTCATTCCATTGGCGGACGACGTCCATCGTGGAGAGCACCGGCGCGTCCTCGCGGTCGAAACCGAGTTCACTGACGCGGACGATCTCATCCATCACGCGAATCCCGCCGGTCGCCGCCGACTCCATTTTCGATTGAGCCGTTTTGCCATCGGTGTCGTCGACCGGTAAGACTTGCTGCATGGCTTGATGGACCGCCCACAGCGCCGCCTTGCGAGACGATTCGGCTTGGACGGTGGTGCGAAGCGTTCCTGATTGGACAAAATACTTGGTCATGGCGGTGTCTCCCGTTCGGCGGTGGTGGAAATCGGCCGAGGAATCGGTCTTCCTCGGCTAAACATCTCATCGCCGGCCGGGTGACACCTCCGGTCCGTCCGGCGACATCGCGTTTCCGGACCAGCAGAGGTTCTGGCTTCTCGGCCGTCTGACTGCTCCGGCGCGAGGGAGATCCCTAAAGTCAGCCTCTTCGCGTCCCAGAGGCAATTCTGAATTTGCGTCTGTCCGGCAATGACATAGCGTTCGAGCAGTTTACTAGTCCAATTCGCCACAATTCCAGTCGCAGATAAAGGCAAACCGGTCGTGAGGCCGGGACGCAAAGCTATGGATCTCTGAAACGAAGAGACCGCCAAGCTACCCGTGATGCTGGGGCGTCAAGTGTGCTCCGAGTGTCAAATGATAAAGTCCAATCAAATCGGGCGTCGGCGTGGTGCCGTCGCCGTGCTTGTCGCGGTGTTGCTCGTCGTCGTACTGGGGATGGTTGCCTGCGCCGTTGACCTAGGCGTACTGATGGTGGCGCAATCGGATCTGCAGCGGTCGGCCGACGCGGCCGCGCACGCAGCCGTCTTAGAATTTCGCAAGGACGGCAATGCGTATCGAATCATCACCGACACGCGACGCACTGCCAAGCAGTACGTCGAAGACAATCCGGTGCTGGATCGACAGGTGACCGTCCACAGGAATACCTTCAACGCCGATTCGGACGGTGACATCGTCGTGGGCAGGATCGATTTCAGTAATCCACACGGGCCGATGACGTTTGATGAGCCTGAACAATACAATGCGGTGCGTGTCAAAGTGAGCCAAACGGCGGATCGGAACGGGGAAGTCGGTCTATTCTTTGCAAATATCTTCGGCTATTCGAGCATGATGCTGCGTGCCGAGGCCACCGCAGCGATCATCAAGAACGTTGGCGGATTCAAGGTCCCTGGGTCCGGTGCCAATGTCCCGTTTCTGCCAATCACGGTTGACGAAGACTATTGGGAGCAACAAGTAAGTCGGGGTGCCGACGATTGGGGATACGACGCGATTAGCCAGTCGGTCGACGCCACTCCCGACGGTATTCCTGAAGTCGTGTTGTTCCCGACGAGGACTTCAAGCTCGGGAAACTTTGGAACGGTCAATATCGGCCAGTCCTCCAATTCCACCAAGCATCTGGCCGGGCAAATTCGTGACGGACTTTCACAGTCCGACCTCGATTATCACGGCGGTTCACTGGCGCTGGATGATACCGGAGAATTGATCCTCGGCGGTGATCCCGGCTTGAGTGCCAGCGTGAAGGATGATCTCGAGTCCATTGCCGGAAAACCGGTCATCATTCCCATCTATCGTGACGTCTCGGGCAACGGCAACAATGCGAAGTTCGTGATCGTGAAGTTTGTCGGTGTCCGGATCGTTGCCGTCAATCTGACCGGCGGAAACAAATATGTCAGCGTCCAGCCAGCCAACGTCACATTCAAAGGCGTTGTTCAAGCGGCCCCTGGCGTCAGTGGGACCAGCCAGAGCATTTACTCTCCGCCCGTGATCGTGCAATAAGGTTTGATTGAATGAACGCACTTCGACGTAGACGAAAGGGGGCCGCCGCGGTGGAGTTCGCGTTGGTAGCGCCATTCTTGATCCTCTTGGTGTTAGGGATCATCGAGTTCGGTCGAGGGATGATGGTCCAACAATTACTGACCAATGCATCGCGAGAGGGCGCTCGCGAGGCCGCCCTGCCGGATGCGACCGCCGATTCGGTCAAGCAGAAGGTCGTCGAATTTTTGTCCGATGCATCCGTCAGCGTCTCGCCGTCGGATGTGACGGTGGATCCAGACCCCAGTGCCGCGTTTGACAATGAACAGATCACGGTGAAAGTGGAGGTCGGCTACAACGAGATCGGCTGGATCAACGGCTCGTTTTTGAACGGAGTGACACTCAGCGCCACGACCAAGATGCGGTCCGAGCGGTTGGATTGAGCAACCCGGATTGTTGCCAGTCGGATTGGTCCCGCATGGCTTCGTTCGTGCAGTCAGCCCGACAGGTGTGTGCGATATGGCGCACGCGATCTTGAATTGCGCTTCGGTGGGGCACATTCTCTGCAGCGGGTGACAATGGGGCGACTGGCCGGATCTGTCGGCATTCTTCACATCGGTCGCGTCCCTTTTACCGCGTGCGTGACCGTTTCGGGAAACGAACGTCAGCAGCAGGCATGGTATTTGCGGCAGCTGAGCGGCAGGCAGCACGAGTCGTGCTTGCACGAAAGGCCGCCCGTTCATCGGATCAGGTGTTTCCAACTCACGTGCCGCCGGCCGATCCGCCCAGCGTACGGGGTCGCACTCCACACCACGCCCGCCATGTTTCCCATCAAAGAATCTCGCTTTCTCTCTGGCGATGTCAAGTTGTTCCGTGTCGAAGCGCCTCGGATTGCCCGCAAGCGGCAGGCGGGGCAGTTTGTGATCGTCCGCATCCACGAGCACGGCGAGCGAATCCCGTTGACGATTGCCGACTCGGACGTCGAAGAGGGGACGATCACGATCATCGTTCAGGGTGTCGGCAAGACGACGCGACTGCTCAATCAACTCGAAGCCGGCGATTCGATCTTGGACGTGGTCGGCCCCTTGGGCGAGCCGTCGGAGATCAAGAAGTTCGGCACGGTCGTCGTCATCGGGGGCGGCGTGGGAACGGCCATCGCCTACCCAACCGCGGTCGCGATGAAACAAGCCGGCAACCACGTGATCACGATCGTTGGTGCCCGCAATCAGTCGTTGTTGATTTTGGAAGACGAGGTTCGCGCGACCAGCGACGAACTGTATTTGATGACCGACGACGGCAGCTGCGGCGAACACGGCTTCGTCACACAGAAGTTGCAAGCGTTGATCGATCAGGGGCGAACCATCGATCACGTGTTGGCGATCGGTCCGATCCCGATGATGCGGGCGGTCGCCGAGGTCACACGCCCGCATCAGATCCCGACCATCGTCAGTTTGAATCCGATCATGGTCGATGGCACCGGCATGTGCGGCGGATGTCGAGTGTACGTCGGCAAGGAATGCAAATTCGCCTGTGTCGATGGACCGGAGTTTGACGCGCATCAAGTCGATTTCACCAATCTGATCCAGCGCAACAAGATGTACCGTGATCGCGAACAGGAATCGTTGGAAGCATTCGAGGTCGATCCGACTGACGACCTGGAGGAAGCTCACCATTGCCACATGGAGCAGAAGTTTCCGGAAGTCGGTCCACGGACGGTTTGAAAGTCAAGGGTCACACGTCAGACGCCATCTACGCACCATACAGATTCTGATCAATGGTAGATAAACTTCCTCCCAAAGAGCGCACCAAAATTCCCCGCCAGGTCATGCCCGAACAGGAGGCATGCCAGCGGGCGCATAACTTTGACGAGGTCAACTTGGGCTTGACCGAAGCGATCGCGCAGCGCGAGTCGCAGCGTTGTTTGACCTGTGCCGATCCGAAGTGCACGCACGGCTGTCCGGTGGGTGTGCAGATCCGTGAAGTCGTCGATTTGGTTCGCGAGGGTGAGTACCTGTCCGCAGCCGCCAAGCTGCGCGAAGACAACGTGTTGCCGGCGGTCACGGGGCGTGTTTGTCCCCAGGAGAACCAATGCGAGGGCGCCTGCGTGTTGGCCCGGCGTTTTAATTCGTTGGCGATCGGGCACATCGAACGATTTGTGGCCGATTACGAACGCCAGACGGGCCAGGTGGGGCTACCCGAACGCGCACCGCTGACGGGCAAGAAAGTTGCGATCGTCGGCAGCGGACCGGCGGGATTGAGCTGCGCCGGCGACCTGTCGTTGAAAGGCCACGAGGTGACCGTGTTTGAGGCGCTTCACGAAATCGGCGGCGTGTTGATCTATGGCATCCCCGAGTTTCGTTTGCCCAAAGAAATCGTTCGGCAAGAAGTCGAGAACATGCGGGCGATGGGCATCGACTTTCAAACCAACGTCGTCATCGGCAAGACGGTCACCATCGACGAGCTGTTCAATGAAGAAGGCTACGATGCGGTGTTCATCGCCACCGGGGCGGGGCTGCCGAAGTTCATGAACATTCCCGGTGAGCAGCTGGCCGGCGTCTACTCGGCGAACGAGTTTCTGACGCGAGTGAACCTGATGAAGGCCTACGATCCCGATCAATACGATTCACCGATTTATGATTGCCGCGGCCGCAACGTGGCGATCGTCGGCGGCGGAAATACGGCGATGGATTCGGTTCGGTCGGCGTTGCGATTGGGCGCCAAGAACGCCTACATCATCTACCGCCGCAGCGAGGAAGAAATGCCGGCCCGGGGTGAAGAGGTGCATCATGCCAAGGACGAAGGCGTGCAGTTCATGAACCTGCACAACCCGCTGGAGTTTGTCGGCAACGAAGAAGGCAATTTGTCCGGAGTCAAGTTGGTCAAGATGGAACTCGGTGAAGCGGACGAATCGGGGCGTCGGCGTCCGGTCCCGATCGAAGGCTCTGAATTTGTGATGCCGATCGACATGGCGGTCGTCGCCATTGGCACCGGTGCCAATCCGTTGGTGCAGTCGACCACACCGGACATGGCGACCAACAAATGGGGCTACATCGTTGCCGATGAAGAGACGTTGCGGACCAACAAACGCGGCGTGTTCGCCGGCGGCGACATCGTCAGCGGTGCCGCCACGGTGATCTTGGCGATGGGCGCCGGTCGGGTGGCGGCGCGGTCGATGCATGAGTTTTTGGAAACGGGACAGTGGTAGAGTGACAGTGGTAGAGTGATTGTCCCGTCGATCGATCTCGGCGGTCTGTAGATTCTCCACGCGGGAACGGGTAAGATAAGGGCGGGCGTCACTTCACTGAGAGCCGTCCAACGGCTTGGATGCGGACATCGTCGGTCTTGTTGTCGTTCCACTTTGGTTGCCGAGTGCAATTGCCAGACATGGACTATCTATTTGTCTTTCTGTTCGTCGTGCTGGGGATCGCGATGGTACTTGGCGGTATCCTTGCGTCTTACTTGTTGGCACCGCGAAACCCGACCAAGGTGAAGCAGTCACCGTATGAATGTGGTGAGGAAACGATCGGATCGTCTTCGATCAATTTCAACGTCGCCTACTATTTGTTTGCGATCCTGTTTTTGGTGTTCGATGTCGAAGCGGCGTTTTTATTTCCCTGGGCCGTGGTGCTTCGCGAACTCGGAATGATCGGGCTGGTCGAGGTCGTGATGTTTGTACTTGTTCTGGTCGTCGGCCTGGCGTATGCCTGGAAAAAGGGGGTTCTGGAATGGGAATCGTAACGGACAAGCTTCCCGGTGCATTGGAAAAGGTGCCCGGCGGCAACGTCTTGGTGACCCGGTTTGACGAGATCATCAACTGGGCCCGTGCCAGCAGTCTTTGGCCCTTGACGTTCGGCACCAGTTGCTGTGCGATCGAGATGTTGATGGCCACGGGAGGACCGCGACACGATTTGGCACGATTCGGTGCCGAGGTCGCGCGGCCGTCGCCGCGTCAGGCCGACCTGTTGATTCTGGCGGGCACGATCGTCAAACGGATGGCTCCGCGGTTGCGGACGTTGTACGAGCAGATGGCGGAGCCGAGGTACGTGATCGCGACGGGCGCCTGCACGATTTCAGGCGGCCCATTCATCTATCATTCCTACACGACCGTGCGGGGGGCCGACGAGATCATTCCCGTCGACGTTTACGTTCCCGGTTGTCCCCCGCGTCCCGAGCAGTTGTTCCATGGCTTGTTGACGTTGCAAAAAATGATCAAGGAAGGCGAGACGATTCGCGAGCCCGGTGTTCGCCGCAAACCCGTCATCAGCGCGCTGCCCGAGGGGATCACGTTGGAAGACATCCAAGGGGAGATGAAGGAGTTACTCGTCAAGGAGAACGTGGTCGACGTCCAGCATGCCGTCGACAAGCTGAAGTGGCCGAGCGGATTGAACGAACAAAGCTCCGGCAAGAGCGGGGCGAACGAAAGCGGGGCGGGTGATGGAACGTGAAGCCCTGCAAGCGGCCGTTTGTGAACTCGACGCGGCCGTCAGCCCCTTGGACGCCAACGCCGACCGAGCGGCAGTTGTTGTCGAGGCGAGTGCCCTGCCAGCGATCGTTCGCCGTCTCCGCGACGAGCCCCAGTTTGCGTTTGCCCAATTGCTCGATCACGTGGCGGTCGATTGGATCGATCGCGGACAGTTCGAGCTGATCTATCAACTCTACTCCTTCAAGCACAAACATTTTCTTTCCGTCAGCGTGTTTGTCCCGCGGGACGACCCTCGCGTGCCGACGCTCTGTCGTGTGCACCCGGTCGCGGAGTGGCAGGAACGGGAAGTCTACGACCTGTTCGGCGTGTTGTACGACGATCATCCGGATCTCAGGAGACTGTTCTTGGAAGACGATTGGGTCGGGTTTCCCTTGCGGAAGGACTACCAAGACGACTTTATGCTCGACAGGCCAAGATGACCGTAGAAGTTTCGTCACTGAAGGAACTCGTGGAGCAGGCCAGCGGCGACGACCGTTCGCCGGACACCCAAGAGTATTTCGTCAACATGGGCCCCCAGCACCCGTCGACCCACGGCGTGTTACGGCTGGTGTTGAAGTTGGACGGCGAACGGGTGCTTCGATGTATCCCCGTGCTCGGGTACATCCACCGCAGCATCGAGAAGATCTCCGAGCACATGAACTACATGAATTGTGTTCATCTGACCGATCGGATGGATTACCTTTCGTCGATCATGAACAACTGGGCGGTGTCTAAGGCAGTAGAAGAAGCGGCGGGGATCGAGGTCAATTCACGCATTCAATACATTCGCACGATCTTTGCCGAGCTGGAACGGATTCAGAGCCATCAATTGTGGTGGGGCGTGTTGGGGATGGATTTGGGGGCGTTCACGCCGTTCCTGTACGGGATCCGCGATCGCGAGGTCCTCAACGATGTGATGGAAGAGACCGTCGGTGCCCGGCTGACGATGAACTATGTGCTGCCCGGCGGGTTGATGGCGGACATTCATCCGAATTTTGTCCATCGCGTCAAGGAATTCATCAAGTACTTCCGCCCCAAGTTGGACGAATACGATGACCTGTTGACCAACAACGTCATCATCCAAGAACGTCTTCGCAACGTCGGCATTCTGTCGCCGCAGACGGCGGTCCAATACGGGGCCACCGGGCCGGTTCTGCGAGGGTCGGGCGTCGCGTTCGATTTGCGGAAAGACCACCCGTACGGCGTCTACGATCAAGCGGACTTTGAAGTTCCCGTCGGCACGATCGGTGACAGTTGGGACCGCTATTGGGTGCGGGTGGAGGAGATGCGTCAGTCGCTGAACATTGTCGAGCAGCTGCTCGATAACATCCCGCCGGGCGATTTCCTGGTCAAGAAACTGAATTCCAAGATCAAGATTCCGGAAGGTCGCTACTACAGCCAACTGGAAACGGCGCGAGGGGTCTTGGGCGTGTTCATCGCGTCGGACAAGAAGGACGAGCCGTATCGGTTGCATTATCGCTCTCCGAACTTCAACAACCTGTGGTGCCTGGAACCCATGATCAAGGGCGACTACATCGCCTCGTTGATCGGGGCCATGTCCTCTCTGGATCTGGTCATCCCAGACATCGATCGATAAGGAGAAACCCATTGCCGTGGCAGATGCTTTGTTGAATCCACTTTCGCTGACACTGTCCGTTCAAACGAGCGAGGCGTTTGCCGCGCCGGCGATGTCGTTGGCCGACCGTGCCAGTCGGGCGTTGGAGTCGGGCGTCTGGGGTGCGGTGATGTACATCGTGATCGGCTTGGTCGCCGTGCTCACCGCGGTTTCCGTGTTGGGATTGGTGATGAGCTACATCGAGCGCAAGGTCGCCGGTCACTTTCAGTGTCGATTGGGGCCGATGCGGGTCGGTCCGCACGGCGTGCTTCAGTCGCTGGCCGACGGCATCAAGCTGTTGTTCAAGGAGGGGATCGAGCCCGGCGACGGCGACAAGGTGATCTTCATCGGCGCACCGATCTTCAGCATCACCGCGACGATTTTATTGTTGGCGATCGTCCCGCTGGCGCCGGGCATTCAGGTCGTCGACATGAATGTGGGGGTGGTCTACATCGCGGCGGTCAGCGGTTTGGGCGTGATGGGGATTCTGATGGGCGGCTGGAGCAGCAACAACAAGTGGTCGCTGTTGGGGGCGATGCGAGCCGGCGCGCAGATGATTTCCTACGAGGTCTCGCTGACCATCGCGCTGTTGGTGGTGGTCCTGTTTTCGGGCACCTTGAAGGTTTCAGAGATCATTGAAAGTCAACAGCAAGGATGGTGGATTTGGAGAGGGCATGGTGTCGCGATCGTCGCGTTTTGCCTGTACGTGATCGCGTCGACTGCGGAACTGAATCGGACGCCCTTCGATTTACCCGAGGGTGAGAGCGAATTGACCGGCGGCTACCACACCGAATACAGCGGCTTGCGATTTTCGTTTTTCTTTCTCGCCGAATTCGCCAACCTGTTCGTGTTCTCGGCGCTGGCGGTGACCTTTTTCTTCGGCGGTTGGTTGCCGTTCCATGTCGGGAACTACGAAGGTTTCAACAGCGTGATGGACCTGTTGCCGCCGGTGATCTCCCCGATCTTTTGGTTCGGCAGCAAATGTGCGACGCTGATTTTTATTTTGATGTGGTTCCGCTGGACCTTTCCACGACTTCGGATGGATCAATTGATGCGACTGGAGTGGAAGGTGCTGTTGCCGATCGGCTTTGCCAATCTCATTTTGGCGGCGACGGTTGTGCTGAGCGGATTGTATTTTTTTCCTTCCGCGACATGAATGACGGCTAGCCATGGCGACGACCACACCGGTCCCGACGGAAACCGAATGCCCGCCGATCGATTTCGGCGAACTGAAATCAAACTGTGTCGCGCCGCGCCCGTCGATCATGGGGCAGAAACGCGGCCTGCGTTCGATTCTGTGGTTGTCATTCAAGGGCATCGTGCGGGGCTTGCTGACGACGCTCAGTTATTTCCGGCGTCCGTCAACGGTGGTCACGCAACAGTATCCCGAAAACCGCGACACACTGGAGATGTTCGAGCGGTATCGTGGCCGGCTGTCATTGATTCACAACGAGGAAGGCGAACACGGATGCACCGCGTGCCAGATCTGTGAACGCCTTTGCCCGAACGCTTCGATTATCATCACCAAGGACAAAAAGAACGAGGCGACCGGTAAACCGGCGTTGGATCAATTCATCTGGCGCCAGGACACGTGCACGTTCTGTAATATTTGTGTTCTGGTTTGCCCGTTCGACACGCTGGAAATGACCGGCGATTTCGAGTCGTCGGTGTTCGACCGGCGTCTGCTGGTGTTCAACTTGAACGAATACGCCGGTCCGACAGCCGGTCAACTTGACAAGCTCGAGGATGACGAACTGGCCAAGGCGCAAATGAAGCCGATGAATAAGTATCAGGGCCCGGTTCCGATGTGCGGCGGCGAAATGGACGGAATTCCCAAATTGGACGTAGAGAAACCGACCGATGCATGACGGGACAGTCGCGACCCTTTTCTTCTACTTGTTTGCGGTCGCATCGATTGCGTTGGCGCTGGGTGTCGTACTCGGACGGCGTCTGCTGCGATCGGCGGTTTGCCTGATCGGTGTGCTGGGGTCGAGTGCCGGGCTGATCCTGGTGCTGGGATTCGAGTTTATCGCCGGGATTCAGGTGTTGGTCTTTATCGGCGGCATCGTCGTGTTGCTGCTGTTCGCGATCATGATGACCAGCGAAGGGCATACGTTTGAACAACGGCCCAGCGCTGCCCGCCGTGTGATGGGAGGAATCGTGGCGACGGCGTTTTTTGTCGTCACGCTGTCGGTCTATGTGCACACGGACTTTCCGCCCGCGACCGCGGAAGGCCTGGCCGTGTCCCATGAAGACGTCCACGCCATCGGCCGCAAGTTATTGAGCAATGAACGCGACGGATACATCGTGCCGTTCGAAGTGATCTCGTTGTTGCTGTTGGCCGCACTGATCGGCGGCATCGTGATCGCTCGCAAACATGATCCAGAAGATACCTAACAACGATTGCCGCTCAAAACACTCCGCCGTCGGGCTTTTTACATGTTTCCAACTCCTACGATCACGCATTGGCTGACGCTTTCGGCGCTGCTGTTTTCGATCGGTCTGTACGGCATCTTCACACGACGTAATGCCGTCGGTGTTTTGTTGTCGATCGAAATGACTCTGAATTCGGCAATCCTCAACATTCTGATTTTCAATCGTTTTGTCGCGTCGGACGAAGTCGATGGTCAGGTGCTGGTGTTGTTCATCATTGCCGCTGCGGCGGCCGAGGCGGTGGTCGCGTTGGCGATCTTTGTGTCCTTTTACCGACACCGGCATACGCTGGATGTGACGCAGGCCAACCACATTTGCGATCAGGGGAACAGCACGTCGTGACCGGATTCCTATTCGAAAATGCCTGGATGATTCCGGCCTTGCCGTTGATCTCCATCCTGTTGATCGGTTTGTTTGCCACCGGCTCGAATGCACGTGTCGCCGGGATCATCGGATCGGTCGCGATCGGGACCGCGTTTCTGCTGACGTGCGGATTGGGCCTTTCGTACCTGAGTTCAGCCGAAGCGGGTGCGTCCGCGGTGACGTGGAGCATCGAATGGCTTCGGTACCAGGATCATTTGGTCGTTTCATTGGGGACGCTGATCGATCCGATTTCGCTGTTGTTGCTGTTCGTCGTGACGAGCGTCAGCTTGCTGGTTCACGTTTATTCGATCGGCTACATGGCGGGCGATGAAGGGTATTCACGGTACTTCGTGTTCCTCAGTTTGTTCACGTTCAGCATGTTGGGACTGGTGCTGGCGCCGAACCTGTTGCAGATGTACGTGTTCTGGGAACTGGTCGGTGTGAGTTCGTTCCTGCTGATCGGGTTTTATTACACGTTGCCCGAAGCGATCGCGGCGTCGAAGAAGGCGTTCATCGTCACGCGGTTTGCCGATCTGTTCTTCTTGGCGGGGATTTTGGTGCTCGGTTTTTTCGTCCACCAGTGGATCGTCGATTCGGAATGGGGCGGCGTCACTGCCACCGCGCTCCAATCGGCGACCGCGACGCAGGCATTGGATTTCGCGACGATCAATTCGGAGCCGGTGCTCGCCAATCTGAAAGCTCAGCCGGGGGTTTTCGGGCTCGATCTGCTGACCGTTGCGATGTTGTTGGTGTTCATCGGTGCGGCGGGGAAAAGCGCGATGTTTCCGCTCCATGTTTGGTTGCCCGATGCGATGGCAGGGCCGACGCCCGTGTCGGCACTGATTCATGCGGCCACGATGGTGGTCGCCGGTGTCTATCTGGTGGCCAGGCTGTTCCCCGGTTTCGCGGCTTCGGGAGACGCGCTCCACGTCGTCGCCGCCGTCGGTTGCTTCACGTGCCTGTTTGCCGCGTTGATCGCGTGCACGCAGAGGGACATCAAGCGGGTGCTCGCGTTCTCAACGCTCAGCCAGATCGGCTACATGATGCTGGCGCTGGGCGTCGCGTCGGCCGAGCACCCAGCCGGGCTGGGTGCTGCGATGTTTCATTTGTTCACACATGCGTTCTTTAAGGCGCTGCTGTTTCTGGGGGCCGGTTCGGTGATCCACGCCGTCCACAGCAATGACGTGGCGGACATGGGAGGGCTGCGAAAGAAGATGCCGTTGACGCATGCGACGTTCTTGATTGCCACGATCGCGATTGCCGGTGTGCCGCCGCTGGCCGGGTTCTTTTCAAAGGATGAGATTTTGGGCGCCGCGTTGGACGGGGAGCACCATCTGATTTTTGGGGTGGGGCTGTTCGTGGCTGCGTTGACCGCTTTTTACATGTTTCGTGTTTACATTTTGACGTTTCTGGGGGCACACAAGTCCGACGGTGCGGCGAAGGCTCACGAGTCCCCGCCGATCATGACGATCCCGTTGGTGGTGCTCGGGGTGATGTCCGTGTGCGGCGGCTGGATTGCCGTCTCGCAGTTTGTTTTGCCCGGTGTCGAGCTCCACGCTCACCTGTTGGTGATGGGGTTATCGGTGGCAGCCGCGGTGGTCGGGATCGGGGCCGCATTTTGGCTTTACGGGGGGCAGACGAATCGGGCACAGTCGATGGCTGATTCGATGGGCGGCATTTATCGTCTGGTTCAGAACAAGTTCTACATCGATGAAGTCTATCTGTTGGTGACGAAGATGATTTTTCGATTCATCGCGGCTCCGGCGGCTTGGTTCGATCGCCATGTGGTCGATGCGGCGATGAATTTATCGGCGGCGGTGGTGCGTTGGTTCGGGGCTCGGTTGAACGTTCTGCAAACCGGGCAGGTTCAGACATACGGGATTTGGATGATCAACGGGACGATTGTGATCCTGTTGTTTTTGTGGCTCGTTCAACGATAGCGCTGTTGAGCAAGGAAAAAGGCTCGGATGAGTTGGTTAAGTCTGCTGATCTTGATTCCGTTTGCGACGGCGCTGGCCGTTGTTGCGACCCCCGATTCCAAATGGTACCTGCGGCGTTGGGTTGCGCTGTTTGGCACAGGAGTGGTCCTTGCGCTGTCGTTGGTGATGAGCGTGTCGTACATGCAGGTGGTGCAGCAGCGCGGCGGCGATGCATCGGTGTTGACGATTTCGCAAATGGAATTTGAGCAATCGATTCCTTGGTTCAAGAGCATGGGGATCGAGTACCACGTCGGCGTGGACGGGATCGCGATGGCAATGATCGTGCTGACGGCGATCATCATTTTCACCGGCGTGCTGGCCAGTTGGGAGGTCAAGGAACGCTCGCGTGAGTTCTACGCGTTTCTGTTGGTGTTGGTCACGGGCGTTTTTGGCGTGTTCATCAGCGTCGATCTGTTCCTGTTCTTCCTGTTCTACGAAGTCGCCGTGTTGCCGATGTATCTGTTGATCGGCGTGTGGGGGACGGGGCGGAAGGAGTATTCTGCGATGAAGCTGACGTTGATGCTGATGGTCGGCTCGGCGTTGGTCTTGGTTGGGATGCTGGCGCTGTACCACGCGGCCGGATCGCAGACGTTTGACTTGAACAAGTTGGCGATGGTCGATTATTCGCGTGACTTACAGCAGTGGGTGTTTCCGTGCGTGTTTGTCGGGTTCGGAGTGCTGGGCGCGCTGTTCCCGTTTCACACCTGGTCGCCGGACGGTCACGCATCGGCGCCGACGGCAGTGTCGATGTTGCATGCCGGGGTACTGATGAAATTAGGCGGTTACGGCGTGTTGAGAGTCGCCGTGTACCTGATGCCCGAGGGGGCGAAACAGTGGGCGCTTTTCTTTCTGGTGCTGACGACGATCAACATCGTGTACGGGGCGTATGCGGCGATCCGGCAAACCGATTTAAAGTATTTCACGGCCTATTCGTCGGTCAGCCATTGCGGCTTCGTCTTGTTCGGCCTGTGTTCGTTGAACTTGATGGGATTTAAAGGCGCCGTGATCCAGATGTTTAGTCACGGAATCATGACGGGGCTGTTCTTTGGGCTGATCGGAATGGTGTATGGCCGTTCCAAGACGCGTGATTTGACGCAGATGGGAGGGCTTTCCAAACGGATCCCCTGGTTGGCGACCAGTTTTTACATCGCCGGGTTGGCGTCGCTGGGGCTGCCGGGGTTGTCCGGTTTCGTCGCCGAGTCGACCGTTTTTCTAGGCGGCTTTTTTGGCAACCGCTGGGTCGATGCGACAACGATGCGGATCTGCACGTTGCTCGCCACGTCCTCGATCGTCGTCACCGCCGTTTATGTGTTGCGCGGCCTGAGCCGTGTGTTTCAAGGGCCGATGACCAAGCCAGAGTTCAGCCAGATGCAGGATGCGACGATCCCCGAAAAACTGTGCACCGGCATTCTGGTCGCGACGTTAGCGATCGTGGGCATGTACCCGCCCGTGCTGATCGATCTGATCGAGCATGCGATCCTTCCGATCGCGAATCGTTTTTAGGACCTCCGGCGACACCACTCCAATTGATCCCATGTATATCCAACCGGAAATCATTGTCGTCGTCACAGCGTTCGCGGTGCTCGGCATGGAAATGTTTCTGCCGCCGCGGCATCGAGTCCTGGAGACGCCGGTGTGCTTGTTGGGGCTGAGCACCGCGCTGGCCTCCGTCGTTTATCTGATGATTCAAGGCGATGGCAATTTCCTCGACGGCCAGTTTCTCTTTGATGGCGTGGCCGGATGGTTCAAGGTCTCGTTCTTGTTGGCGGGTCTGTTGACGGTCTTGCTGTCGGCCGATCTGCTCAACGGTCGGTTCAAGATCGTGGCGGGGCAAGACCGTGAGCTGATTCATCGGGGCGAGTTTTACACGGTGGTCTTATTCAATCTGGTCGGATCGATGTTCCTGATTTCGGCGACCAATCTGATCAATCTGTATGTCTGTCTGGAACTGGCAACGATTCCGCTGTTCGCGCTGGTCGCTTGGCGTCGCAATGACCCGTTGTCGTGCGAAGCGGGGTTGAAGTACATCATTTTGGGCGCGACGTTGTCTGCCGTGGTGCTGTTCGGACTCGGTCTACTGTACGGGCTTTCCGGCTCGGTAGACCTGTTCACCATGGGCGACAACTTGAGTTTTGGTCCGGCAACGAAGCTGGCGATTGCGATGGTGGTGGTCGGTGTCGGATTCAAGCTGACGCTCGTGCCGTTTCACATGTGGGCGGCCGATGTGTATCGCGGTGCGCCGCTTCCGGTGGCGGCGTACTTGTCGGTGGCGTCCAAGGCGGCCGGATTGGCGTTCATGTTCCAGTTGTTCTACCGCGTGCTGGGGAATGTTCTGTTGGACGTTTCGATGGCGGTTGCGGTGTTGGCGGCGGTGACGATGACCTTGGGCAACCTGGTGGCCGTGGTGCAAACCAACGTCAAACGCTTCATGGCGTTCAGTGCGATTTCGCAGGCGGGTTATCTGATCATGGGGTTTCTGGCCCCCGACGGCGCCCCGAGCATGGTGTATTACATGTTGGTCTACGTGGTCACCAACATGGTCGTGTTTGGCGTGCTGGTTTTCTATTTGAATGAAACCGGCCGCGAGGAAATCGAGGATTATCGCGGGCTATCGCGAACGAATCCATGGATCGCGTTGGTGCTGATGCTGGGGCTGTTCAGCTTGGCGGGGATCCCGCCGCTGTCGGGGTTCGTCGGCAAGTTCTTCTTGTTCAGCGTGGCATCCAAGGCGGGGTTTCATTGGTTGGTCGCCGTGGCCGCGGTCAATTCCACCATTTCGCTGTACTACTATCTGCGGATCGTTCGGCAGATGTATATCGAGCCGGGCTTTGAGAACGATCCGCCCCTTCGTGCGTCGGTGTCGATCGTCACGGCACTGGGCGTCTCCACCGTGCTGATGGTGGTGTTGGGGATCGTGCCGTTTTTCTACGAGACGATTTACGAACAGACACACAACTGGATTGCCAGTTCGCATTGATGCGTCGCGGCTCGCTTGCACGGCAAGCCGCATCGTGGGGGAAAAATCGTCGACGTGTGGCAATCGGTCTAGAACTTGGTTCCGTTGAGAACGGATCCGTTCTTGATGACGATCGAGATTCCGTCGCGGACTTGCAAGGGTTCGTCCTCGCCGAGTGAATCGACGTTTTCGGCATTGGTGATGGTAACGTCGGTTCCGACGCGCGAGTTCTTGTCCAGGATCGCGCCGCTGATGACGCTGTTGTCGCCGATCCCGACCGGGATTTGGCCCGGGGTCAAGGTGTCAGGGTCTTCGATGTAATCGGCGCCCATGACGACGCTGTTTTTGATCGTGACGTTGTCCCCGATTTTGGTGCGAAGGCCGATCACACTGTGTTCGATGGTGACGTTGTGTCCGATGTGGCAACCGTCGGCGATCAGGCTGCCACGGATGGTGACGTTGTCGCCGACGACCGTGGGCGGCAGAAAACGCGGGCGGCTGTAGATCGGGGCGTCGACGCTGCCGAGTTGGAACGGCGGCGACTTGCTGGCCAGCGAAAGGTTGGCTTCGTAAAACGCGCGGATCGTTCCGATGTCTTCCCAGTAACCGTCAAACAGGTGCACTTGGACTTTGCGTTTGTCGATCGCCGCGGGAAAGACTTCTTTGCCGAAGTCCGAGTGATCGTTGCCGTGCAGCAGGTCCACCATGACCTCTTTCTTGAAGATATACAGGCCCATGCTGGCCAGGCAATCACGTCCCTTGCTGGGGATTCCGCGGGCGTCGATCCAAGCGGGATCCATACGAACCTTGCCCAGTTCTTCTTCCGTTTGGGGTTTCTCGACGAACCCGGTCACACGGCCGTCGTCGTCGAGTTGCATGATTCCCAGTGCGGCGGCGTCTTTGCGGTCGACCGGGATTCCGGCGATGGTCGCATCGGCTCCGGAATCGATGTGCGACTTCATCATGTCGCGAAAATCCATCCGATACAGTTGGTCACCGGACAGAATCAGGATGTGTTCAATTTCGGGTTGGTCGATGTAACGCAGATTTTTGCGAACGGCGTCGGCGGTTCCCTGGTACCAGTCGGTTCCGGCATCGACGGTTTGCTGTGCGGCCAACAGTTCGACGAAACCGCCGGTGAATTGATCGAAGCGATAGGTTTGACGGAGGTGGCGGTGCAGGCTGACCGAGAGGAATTGGGTCAACACGAAAACGCGACGCAGGCCGCTGTTGATGCAGTTGGAAATCGGGATGTCGATCAGCCGGTACTTGCCCGCCAGCGGGACCGCGGGCTTGGCACGAATCTTGGTCAGCGGAAAGAGTCGCGTTCCGCGACCGCCGCCAAGAATCAGTGCGATCGTATTTTTTGACAGGTCCATCGGGTAGTCGGAGTGAGAAGTCATGACGATTGGGGAATAGGAAAGGGGGATGGGGTTCGACTGCAGATCATTGTTCCACCGTTCTAACGCACGCGAGGGACGCGGGAAAGGTTCCAGCGGCTACCAATATTTTTCGAAATGAATCCTGCCGGGACCTTGGCCGTGGATTTCGTGACGAAAACCCGCCGCTTCGAGCAACGGCAACATGCCCGGCTTTTTGGGTGCGGGGGCTCCCGGCGGAACATAACCGATCATGTCCGGGTTGCCACACAAAAAGACATGCGTGTTGGTTGGCGAAAGCGGGTCGTCGGCGGCCGCGGCAAGTTGACCGCTGGTGAAAAATTCTTGGATGTATTGCTTGCCGACATAACCGGGCAAACTGGGATCCAGGTTAATGTCTTCGCGAGTGGTGCAGGGCAGGTAGCGATAATTCGGAAATTGCTCCATCAGTAAACGGTGTTGAGCGTGGTACGCCAAGTCGCGTCGGTAGCGGACACAGCAGGCATTGATGATGCGGCCGTGGTGTCCGGCGTCGAGCAACGTCGCGGTCATGGCGTTGTGTGGGGCCTCTCCGGTTCCTGTCGACAGCATCAGGACGGTGGCGTCGGGTCGAATCTGACCGAGCGTGTACGTGCCGACGATTTTTTTTCCGATCGCGATCCGATCCCCCTTGCCCAGACAGAAAAGTCGTGGCGTCAGCGCCGGTGGGGCTTTGCCGGGGCCGTCCGCCTCCCGGACCAAGACGACGTAGAATTCCATGTAGTCGACCGCATGAATCGGTGCCAGCTGATGGTCCGCGTCGAGCAGCGGGCAGGAGATCGAATAGGCGCGTTTGACCACACGGGTGAGTTTTTTTTCCGGCAGGTTTTCCTGCTGGGTGCCTTCCAGACGCGGTTCCCAGTTGCCGAGCCCGAGCGTGACGTATTGACCGGCTTGGAAAGACGGGACGCCATCGTCGGGGCGGATTCGAAATCGAGTCAGATTCTCGTGGCAATCGATTCGATCGACGATGGTCGCGTTGTAATGCCGCTGTCGCAGCGCGTCGAAGTCCATTTCTGATGAGTTTCCCGAGTCCGGCACGTGTTTCTCCGGGGGTACGATGCAGGGCTGCAAAATCGCAAACCCTGAAAAAATGCCGCAGTATTCAAACCGCTCTCGCAATATACTGAACTCTTGGGCCCTGCGTCGCCCACCGCCCCGCGTTCTTGTTTCGCCTCCTCAAAGTCGTGAGACTTTTCAAAATGCCACTCAGCATCGATTTTCGCCGCCACGCCAAGGTTGCGCTCCGACGCGCGATCGTTTGGCCCGGAATCGCAGCCCTTTTCACCTTCACCAGCGGTTTGATCGGCTCCACCAGCCCCGCGATGGCAGCCGAACGCTGGACCAGCTTGGACGGCTCCAGCACGGTTGAGGCGGAATTCATCGGGCTGTGGGGCAACAACGTCGTGTTGGAATTGCCCGGTCCAAGGCGGGTCACCGTCAGCGTCGATAACCTGATCGCCGACAGCCGCATCCAGGCTCGGCGGTTGGGGGAAGAGCAGAACCGTCGTCGGGCCGAGATGCGACAACAAATTTTGGCCGACGCGAAAGAGGCCGCCGCACCGGCGCCGACTCCGCTGCCCGCCCCCCCGACCCCGCCGCCCTACCAGCGACTCAATTCCTCCGGTGGCCTGCTCGCCCAACTCGAATGGTTGGACCAACAAAATAAAAACGGCCACGGGCTGCTCGCCGCGTTCGACTCCCTGCCGCTGAATTATCAGAACGACCTGGAACGCCTGTTGCGTGCCAGCGTCGCCAAACTGGACATGCAAGGCATGCGTCAGATCCTCGGTTCGGTTCACTCGGTCGGTGATCTGGTGGTCACCCGCCAACGCTGGTTCTTTTCTCACCCGCGACTACAGGCGATCGATGCCGATGCGCGGGACACACTGAAATCGGTGCTGCTGTCGATCGGCGGGCTGATCCGCGACGGCCTGGATCCCGACCAATTGAAACTCGATGAACTCGCCACCACGCCCTTGCGGACTTGGCTGGTTGGATTGGATACGCGGCTGGCTCCGCACATCGCCGCGATGAACGAACAGATGCAGACGTTGGGAATCGAGCCGTCTTCGTATGAAGTCAAAGAAGAAAAGGACGGCAAAGCGACGGTGGAAATCACCAATGGTGAGAACAAGCAGACGGTGAACTTCATCACCGTCGATGGCATGTGGTTGCCGGCCGATTCGGAGGCCGAAAAATGGGCCGAAGCGATGAAGACGTGGGAAGACGCGTTGGCGGGGACCGCCGACGGTTCGCTGCTGGCCGGCGGTCCCGCACAAATGGTGCCGATGATGTTGGACCCGATCCTGCAACCTGCCCTGGCGGCCCAGTCGGCACGTGAGTTTCACTCGGCGATGGATGGCTGGTTCGCCATGGCCGCTCCCCTGGTCGCCCAGATGCAATCCTTCGGGATCGGAAATCGTCGCGGGATGAATCCCTATGGTGGCGGCTACAACGAGTACGGCAGCGACTACGACATGGAGATGGAGATGGAGATGGACATGGAGATGGAAATGGAGATGGACATGGAAATGGAGATGGACGAATTCTAGACGCGTCATCAAGGGGTTGGCCGGCTATCGAGCGGTCGGCGTAAGCCGCGGCTGACCGTGGGAACCCGATTACTAGCACGCAATCGGCTCACGCCATGACACCGCAACTTCGCTCGTGTGCTTCGCAACTGATGATGGAACAGGACGGTGATGGACGATAAGTCGGAGCCGAGGTCACGCTCGACTGCTCAACGGATTGCGGTGATCGGCGGTGGCCTGTCCGGACTCGCCACCGCGTATTATTTAAAACGTTTCTCGCCGGCCGCGACCGTCACGCTGTACGAGTCGTCGTCGCGGCTTGGCGGAGTGATCGACACCGAGCGGATCGAAACGGACCAGCACGGCTGCTTTGTGATCGATCACGGCGCCGACATGTTTGCTACCGAGCCGCCGGCCGCCATCGAACTGTGTCGGGATCTGGGCGTGGAAGATCAGTTGATCGTTCCCGACACCACGCGAGCCGGTGCGATGATCGTGCACCGCGGCAAGCTGGTACCGATCCCCGATGGCTTTGTTCTGATGCGGGCGACCAAGCTTTGGCAAATGGTCACCACGCCCTTGTTGTCGGTCCCGGGGAAGCTGCGTTTTCTGGCCGAACGGTTCGTCAACAGTCAGCTGAGCATGGACGATGCGACCGACGACATCAGCGTCGCGGAATTCGTCCGCCATCGCATGGGCGCCGAGGTGCTCGATCGGCTGGTCGGGCCGCTGGTCGCCGGGATCTACACCGCCGACATCGAAAAATTGAGCATGAAGGCGACGATGGCTCCGATGGTCGCGATGGTCCAAAAGCACGGCTCATTGGCTCAGGCGACACTCGCGCGGCGGCGCGAAGACAAGGACCGGACCGAACGGAACAGCGCCGGGGCGAGGTACGAAAAATTCCGTGGCTTTCCCAACGGGATGAAGCAGCTGATCGACACGCTTGCGGTGGCGATCGGTGAAAAGTCGATTCAGACCGAAACGCCGATCCACGCCTTGCACTGGAACGCCGATCAAACCAGCCACTCTCAAGCGGGCACCTGGGAAATTCGTTCCGAGCGGGGCGCCGAATCCTTTGACGAAGTCGTCTTGGCCACGCCCGCGGCCGTGTCGGCGCGGCTGCTTCGCACCGTGACTGGGGAAGCCATCCAGGCGGCCAGCGAAACCGCCGCCGAGGCGTTGTCATCGATCGAGTCGGCGTCGACGGCGATCGTCGTCCTGTGCGTGCCGAAGTCCCAAATCACGCGACTGCCCAATCAGTTCGGTTTCGTGGTTCCCAAAATCGAACAGCGAAAGATCCTGGCGGTCAGCTTCGCCAGTCACAAGTATCCGATCCGCTGCCCCAGCGATCATACCATCATTCGAGTGTTTGTCGGCGGCGCACTGCAGCCGGAACTGCTGGAGCAATCCGACGACGAGATCGTCGAAATGGTGCGCGGTGAGCTTGCCGAACTGATCGGCATGACGGGAACAGAAACGCTGGCCCGCGTCGTGCGTTGGAACAACGCGATGCCCCAGTATCATGTCGGCCATCTCAAACGTGTCGAGACGATTCGGCGGGCGATGGACCAGATCCCGAACCTGCACCTGGTCAGCAACGCGCTCGGCGGAGTCGGGATCGCTCCGGTAATCTCGGCGGGGAAAGCATTGGCGAGAAAAATCAGCGGAGCCAGTTGAGTTCGGCGGGATTGCGTTAAACTAATGGAGCTTCCGCATCCCTCCCCCCCGCCTCGCCTCTTGGGACGATTGTGAATCCATGATTCGTCTTTTCCTTGCCGGTATGATCGGCCTGAGCGTGATACCGGCATTTGCCGACCCAGGCGTTGATTTTTCGGGTCAGATCCAACCTCTATTTCAGCGGCACTGCATCGATTGCCATGGGCCGGAGGAGCAAAACGGCGGGCTGCGACTGGATCGATCCAGCGACGCGTTTGCCGAAGCGGATTCGGGGACGGCAGCGATCGTTCCCGGAAAGCCAGAGGAAAGTGGACTGTTGGCGCGGGTGAAGTCGAGCGACGAAGACGATCGAATGCCTCCCGAAGGTGATCGATTGTCCGATGCAGAAATCAATCAACTGGAACGTTGGATTCAATCGGGGGCAGCTTGGACGGACGCCACGGAACCGTCCGACGAACCGCCGCTGGAGAGTGACCACTGGGCGTTCCAGCCGATCCGTTCAATCTCACCGCCGCCCGTCGCCGACCCCAGCTGGCCGCGCGGCGATCTGGATCGATTGATCCAAGCACGGCGTGAAGCGGCGGGGTTGGCGGTCGTCGATGACGCCGCGCCGATCGTGTTGGTCCGCAGGGCGACGTATGGGCTGACGGGATTGCCGCCGACGATCGAGGAAGTCGATGCGTTCGCCGACCGCGTCGCTGCCATCGGCACAGCCGATGCGATGGCAGAACTTGTCGACGAGTTGCTCAGTCGGCCGACTTACGGTCAGCGATGGGGAAGGCACTGGATGGATTGGGTGCGCTACGCCGATACCGCCGGAGACAATTCCGATTTTCCGATTCCGCAAGCGTATCTGTATCGCAATTACATCATCGATTCGCTGAACGATGACCTGCCGTACGATCGGTTTATCGCCGAGCAGATCGCCGGCGATCTGTTACCCGCCTCGTCGCTTGCCGAACGTAACCGCCAAACGATTGCGACCGGTTACTTGGCGATGGCCCGGCGATTCGGATCCTTGGTCGAACGCTATCCTTGGCATTTGACAATCGAAGACACGATTGACAACGTCGGTCGCACGATGATGGGGCTGACCCTGGCGTGTGCCCGTTGCCACGATCACAAATTCGATCCCGTCAGTACCCGCGACTACTACGCGTTGTATGGAATCTTTGCCAGCACGCGGTATCCGTTCCCCGGAATCGAACTGTTTCAAACACAACGCGACTTTGTCAGTTTGCTTGACCAAGCCGAAACGCAAACAAGGCTTGGCAAGTTTCAACCCGAAACGGACAAGCTGGTCGCCGAACTGCAAAAACATCTGGATCGTTGCGAAGCGAAAGCAGAAGACAACGCCCGGCGTGAAAAAGAAAGCACGCTGGAACAGCAGCGAAAAATGCGCGACGAGTTGGACGGCATGCTGATCAAGGCTCGCAAGGCCGGCGAAGCGCTTGCCGAACACCTGCGACAGTTGCCGGACATTCCCAGTGCCTACGCCGTCGCGGATGCCGATGCGGTGGACGCGCGGATTCAAATCAAGGGAGAGCCCACACGTCCGGGCGCCGAAGTCCCGCGAGGGTTTCCTGAAATCCTTGGCGGTTGGAAGCTTGAATCCGATCTGGCCCAATCCACCAGCGGCCGCAAACAGTTGGCACAGTGGATCACCCATCCGGAGAATCCGTTGACCGCACGTGTGATCGTCAATCGAGTTTGGCAGCGACACTTCGGCACGGGGATTGTCCCCAGCACCAGCGATTTCGGACTGCGTGGTGAATCACCGACGCATCCCCAGTTGCTCGATTGGCTGGCCACCGATTTCATCAACAACGGTTGGTCGCTCAAGCATCTGCAGCGACGCATCATGACGTCTCGCACCTACGCACTGTCCAGTGCCAGTGTGCCGGAGAACTTGGCGCACGATCCCAACAATCAACTGCACTGGCGGTTCAATCGACAGCGTTTGGACGCCGAATCGATTCGTGATACCGTGCTGATGATCGCCGGGACACTCGATTTGACGCCGCAAACCGAGCCCTACCCGTTTCCGCCTCGCGATCAATGGAAATACACCCAACACCACCCCTTCAACGACGACTACCCCAGCAACAAACGCAGCGTCTATTTGATGACCAAACGTTTGACGGCCGGGTCGTACTTTCAGACCTTCGACGGCCCCGATCCGAATGCCTGTACCAGTCGGCGTGACCAGTCGATCACCGCGCTGCAGGCGTTGTATTTCGCCAACGACCAGTTTTTGCACGATCAATCGACACGGTTTGCCGACAGGGTGCTGAAACAGCCGGGCGACACGAAATCGCGAGTCGAATTTGCCTTCCGCACCGTCTTGTCTCGTCCCCCGACAAGCGACGAAACGCAGCTGTTGCAGGCGCATTTGGAAAAGGTCGCCGGTCGCATCGGTGACGGCGACGATCAAGAACGCCAGGTGTGGGCCAGTCTGGTCCGCAGCTTGTTCCGGTTGAACGAATTCTTGTACCTGGATTAACGTCTCACACCTTCCTTTGCCTCGGGTCCCCAGTGATGTTGAATTCAAATCTGAATCGGCGAACGATGATTCGATCGATGGTCGGCGGTTCGTTGATGATGCCGGGAATCGTGTCGCAGTTGTTGGCCGAGCAGTCCGATCCGCTCGGTCCCAAGGCGACGCACCATCGCCCGACCGCAAAGAACGTGATCTTCATTTATGCCACCGGCGGCGTTTCGCACATCGACACGTTCGATCCCAAACCGACCAGCGGTGGTCGTGACGGCAGCGGAAAAGATCGATTGATGGGCAATCTGTTCGGTGCCAAGCCGAATCAGAAATGTGGCACGCTGGTCAGCGATATCTTTCCGCATGTTCGTGACGTGATGGACGAAATCTGTCTGATCCGGTCAATGAAAGCGTCGCACTTTGATCACTCCGAAGCCACGCTGGGGATGCACACCGGATCGCCGACCTTTGCCCGGCCGAGCATGGGGTCATGGATCAGCTACGGACTGGGGACGGTCAATCAGAACCTACCCAGTTTCATCGTGATCGCGCCCCATTTACCCTATGGCGGTACACAGGTTTACGCGAGTGATTTTCTTCCGGCGTTCCATCAGGGCACGCGCGTGTTGCCGGGGAAGAATCCGATCGCGAACCTGAACCCGCCCGGTAAGACGGGACAGTTGCAAGATTTGGAATTCGACCTGGTGGATCAATTCAACGAGCGCCATGCCCGTCAGCGTCCACACGATAGCGCGTTGGCGGCCCGAATCAAGTCGTTCGAGACGGCGTTTCAAATGCAGCAAGCGGCACCCGAGGCGTTCGATGTCCAGCAGGAACCGGAACACGTTCGACGGCTGTACGGACTGGACCGCAAAGTCAAAGGTCCGGGGGCGGATTTTGCGTGGCAGTGTTTGGTCGCCCGTCGTCTGGCCGAACGCGGTGTTCGCTTCATCGAATTGATCGACACCGGATCGCGGCCCAATTGGGATTCACACGGCGAGATGAAGGAGCATGCGGATTTGGCCCGCAACGTCGACCAGCCCACCGCGGCGTTGATTACGGATCTGCGTCAGCGGGGCATGTTGAAGGACACGATCGTGTTGTGGGCGACCGAGTTCGGGCGGACTCCGACGAAAGAAGGAAAAAATGGGCGCGGACACCATCGCGATTGTTTTAGCGTGTGGCTGGCCGGCGGCGGGTTCAAGGGCGGTCACGTTCATGGTGCGACCGACGAGATCGGAAAATACACGGTCGAAGATCCCGTCGAAGTCCACGATTTGCACGCCACGATGTTGCACCAGTTGGGCATCAACCACGAAAAGCTGACCTTCCGTCATGCCGGCCGTGATTTCCGTTTGACCGATGTCCACGGTCGGATCGTGAAGGACCTGATCGCGTGATTGAGGTGGGGTGGATGGCCAGCGGTGCGGGTTTCGATTCGCGGGTGTTGAGGTGAACCTTTGGCGTCGCTGGCTTGTCGATCCCAGCGGACCATGGATGTCCCACCTTGTTTGCTCAACACCCCCGCCATGCGAATTGTGCCTTGAACGCCTCTGATGACGACGATCCAGTTGGATCCGAAAGTGATTCTCCAGTCGACCGGCCGAGCCAATTTACGACGGGGATTCTACTGGCGATCATCGGCACGTTTTTGTTCGCGTTGAAATCGATCTTTATCAAGTTGGCGTACGCCGAGGGGGCGGAGCCGACAATGTTGCTGATGCTCCGTCTCGCATTCGCGCTACCGTTTTATCTCGCCGTGTTCTGGCAGGTTCGCAGGTCATCCGGCGCCAAACCGATCCGCCCCCAGCTTTTCTTACGAGCGATCGTCTTAGGCTTCCTCGGCTACTACCTTGCTTCCTATCTGGATCTGAGCGGGCTGCAATACATCACCGCCCAGTTAGAACGGTTGACCTTGTTCGTGTATCCCGCAATCGTCGCGATTCTGGCCTGGATGTTTCTGGGCGAAGTGCTGAACCGACGGATTATCCTGTCGATTCTGTTGTGTTACGGCGGTATCGCGATGATGTACAGTCAGGAGCGATTGCTCAGCGACGGCACGCACGTCACGTGGGGCGTGATTTTGGTCAGCGGATCCGCGATCAGTTACGCGATCTATATTCTGTTGGCTAAACCCATCATGCAATCGATGGGGAGTCGGCAATTCACCAGTCTTGCGATGATCGGATCGACGGTATTCGTCGCAATCCATTTTTTGGCCGAAGGCGACGTCGCGCAACTGACATCCGCCCGGCCGGTCGTTTTGGGATATGGATTTGTGTTGGCAATCGTCTGCACGCTGATCCCCAGTTTCATGATCAATGAGGCGATCATGCGAATCGGTGCGACGCGAACGGCGGTCATCGGCAGCGCAGGGCCGGTCCTGACGATGTGCTTGGCGATCGGTGTCTTGCACGAACCGTCCTCAATGGGGCACTTCATCGGCATGGGCGTTGCGATCGTGGGGGTCGGTTTGGTGACCCAGAGGTGACGATGTTACTGAGCACCCTGCGTTACTGAGCACCCTGCGTTATTGAGCACCCTGCTCGATAAACCGCTCGATCTTGCGTTCCAGCACCGGCAAGGGGATCGAACCGGAGCTCAGCACGGCGTCGTGAAACTTCCGGACGTCAAACGCATCGCCGAGCTGCGTTTCAGCACGTTCTCGTAGTTCCGTGATGAACAGCTCGCCGACCTTGTATCCCAACGCTTGTCCCGGCCAGCCGATGTAGCGATCGACTTCGGCAACGATGTTGTGCTCCGACAACGCCGTATTCTCTTGCATGTACGTGATCGCCTGTTGCCGCGTCCAGCCTTTAGCATGGATGCCGGTATCGACGACCAATCGACTCGCCCGCCAGGCTTCCATGCTCAGCCGGCCGAACTCCTGGTAGGGATCTTTATAGAATCCGAGTTCACTGCCCAGCTTTTCGCTGTACAGCGCCCAGCCTTCGATGAACGCGGTGAAATTGCTCTGCTTGCGGATCGGATGCAGTCCCTCCAATTCCGCTTGAAGGGCCAATTGTAAATGGTGACCGGGCACCGCTTCGTGAAACGAGAGGGCCTCGAGTTGATAAAGCGGGCGGGCCGACAGGTTGTACGTGTTGACGTAGTAAAACCCGCCACGGGTGCCGTCGGTCGCGGGCGGCCAATAATACGCCGACGTGGTTTGCGGCGCGACATAGTCGGGGACTTCGCGAATCCCGTACGGTGTGCGGGGAAGTTTGCCGAACAGATTGGGAAGCCGCCCGTCGGCTTGCTTCAAGATGTAAGCGACTTCCTTGAGCAGTTCTTCCTTGGTCTTGGGATAGAACTTGGGATCGGTGCGGAGGTGTTTTAAGAACGCTTGCAGGTCACCGTCAAACTTGACCCGGTCTTTGATCGCTTCCATCTGCGATCGGATTCGGGCATTTTCACGAATCCCGGTCTGATGCAACTCGTCGGGTGTCATCTCCAGCGTCGTGAACTTGCGGATTTGTGCCTGGTACAACGCTTGGCCGCCGGGCAGCGATCGAGCCGCGATGCTTCCTCGGCATGCCGGAACGTAGGTCGTTTTCAGGAACTCGGCGAAGTCACGGTAGGCGGGAATGACACTATGCCGGATCGCATCGAGAACTTTGGGACGCAGCTCGTTCCAATCTTTCTCGGATAGCTTGGCGATCGATTCCTCGGCCAGGTTGGTCAGGAACAGCGACTCTTCGGGGTCGTCCACCACGTGAGCCTGGGCCTGCCGGACGCTGTCTCGCATGATGATGGCCGGTTGAGTCAAACCGGCATCGATGCCTTGACGCAACAGCGCGATTTGTTCGGCAACGTAGCGTGGAAACTGATTGAGCCGCGCGATGTAGTTTTCCATGTCCTGGCGCGAATCGGGATTCATTTGTCGCGGCAACTCGGGCAAGCCGATGTGGAAACCTTCGCGATTGTTGATCGGCATCAAGTGCAGACCCAGCCGGTAATCCGTTTGTTCGGTTTCCAACTTGCGACGCAACAAGTCCACGTCGACTTGGTCTTCCGCGTCGAGCGACGACAGATCGATGGCGTCGAGGGACTTGAGGAATCCGGCGCGGGCCAGCTGACGGCGTTGGAGGTCGGCGGGGGTGTTGCTGGCCAGTCGGTCTTGTCCGCGCGGGTCACCGACATCGGTGGCCAGCAGCGGGTATTCGTCGAGTTCGAATTCCCAGACCTGGTCCATCAACGCGCGAAGCGTCTCATTTGACGGACGCGAAACCGCGTCGTCGGCATGTGTGTCGTGGGATGGGACATCAAATGCCAGCAGCAGCGTGGCGGTGAAGGCGATGACTAAGTACTTCATCAGTTTGCTTGTTGGACGCGAAACTTGCCGGGCGAGACACCGAAGGTGCGGCGGAACTGTCGGGTGAAGGCGCTTTGGTCGGAATAGCCGACGGCCAGCGCGATGGCAACGATCGGGTCTTCCGTCTGACGTAGCTTGGTCGCTGCGGCGCCCATTCGCAACTGCAAGATCAGCTGGGACGGTGGGATTCCGTAGACCTGGCGGCATCGTCGATCGAGCTGGTAGGTCGACATGTTCTCCCGCTCGGCCAGTTCCGAGTTCCGCAACGGTGTGCCCAGATGCTGCTTGATGTGCCCCACGATTCGAGCCAGCCGGTTCAGGTCACTCGCGTCCTCGCCGGGTGACTGCAGGTCGCGTGAGATTCCGACCAATCCGACAACGGTTCCGTCGGTTCCCTTGAGCGCCAATTTGGTGGTCAGACACCAGCCCGTGTTGCCCGACGGATAGGCGTGGCGTTCCAGTTCGTCGACTAACGGTTGCTCCGTTTTGATGACGGACAGGTCTTGCGCGAAGAAGCGGTTGCCGATCGGATCGCGAAAAATTTCTTCGGACGTTTTTCCGATCAAGTCGCTTTTTTGCTTGGCACCACTGCGTTGCACCAGGGTCTCGTTGACGACCACATATCGCCCCCGACGGTCTTTCACGAAGTAAACGATGTCTGTCAAATGGTCGAAAAGTGCCTCGCTCAAGAACGGATCGGCGAGCTGGCCGGCCAGTTCCAGCCGGACATCGTTGAACGGTGTTAGGTCAGGTGTGCGCAATTTTCATTCTCGCAGACTGGTGATGTCAATCTAGCGGTCCGGCGACGTACTATAGTGGTTGCCACCCAAACGGCCCTGTGAAAGACGATGGCTTTTGCCACCCCGTGGCCGCCACGTCGGTCCTGCAATGATTCAGCCTATGCCCGATTCCTTTCCCGTTCTAGACACCCACACAGGCGGTGAGATCACCAGAGTGCTGTTCGCCGCCGACATCGGGCTGTTAGGGCAATCGGCGGCGCAACAACTGGAGCAACTGCGTGGACCGTTCGATTGGATCCGAAAAACGTTGACCAGCGAGCCGCGTGGAACCGAGTACGCCGTTGGCGCCGTCGTGACGCCGCCGGGAGAGGATGCCGCTTGCCCCGGATGCATCGTGTTTTTTAACAACGTCGGATACCTGGGGATGTGCGGGCACGGATTGATCGGCGTCGTTGAAGCACTCCGCTATCGTGATTTGATTGGCCCGGGAACGTATCGGTTTGCCACGCCCGCGGGATCGGTCCAAGCCACGCTGGAGCAGAATCGATGCGTCCGTTTCATCGGCGTCCCCAGTCGCTGTTACCGCCAGGACGTCGCGTTGACGTGTCGGGACGGGGACCGCGTGGTGGGGGATATCGCCTACGGTGGGAATTGGTTTTTTCTGACGCATGACGAAGCGGTCCACTCGGCGACGCTCTCGGAGTTGATGGACCGCAGTCAGCGGATTCGCGACGCATTGGACCAACACGGCGTCCGCGGCGAAGACGGCGCGGTGATTGATCATGTTGAACTCTATTGCCCGCTTTCCACCGCGGCCGAGGGCCCGCAAGCGGCGGACGACGTCGGTTGTCGAAACTTTGTCTTGTGCCCCGGTGGGCACTACGATCGTTCGCCCTGTGGCACGGGGACGTCTGCAAAACTGGCTTGTCTGGCGGCACGCGGATTGTTGCAGCCCGGTGTGGAATGGATTCAGGAGTCGATCACCGGAAGCCGGTTCGTCGCGTCGTATGAAAACGAATCGGACGGCGTCCATGTGACCATTCGAGGGCGGGCTCACGTGATCGCGGAAACACGTCAGATCTTTGATCCCGAGGACGCCTTGCGTCTGGGCATCGGGGGGCCAGGCCGATGAGTGCTCGATCGGACGTGATCATTATCGGCGGAGGCGTCATCGGATGCTGGACGGCCTGGCATCTGGCACGCGCGGGCTGCGCCGTGACGGTGCTGGAACGGGATCGGATCGGCAGCGGGGCGTCGTCGGGCAATTGCGGATACATCTGTCCCGGGCATGTCCATCCGCTGTGTGCCCCCGGTGCGGTCACGAATGGTTTGCGGATGATGGCGAAGTTCGGTGGGGCGTTGTCGATCACGCCGCGCTGGGATCCGTCGCTGTGGCGGTGGTTGCTACGGTTCGCCAAGCATTGCAACGCCGCTGATTTTCGCAGCGCGTCCAACGCCCGTCATGCGCTGTTGAAATCGTCCCGGGCGCAATACCAATCGTTCGCGTCTCGCCACGCAGCGCGATTGCAATGGCAAGAACGCGGCTTGTTGTTGGTGTATCGATCGGTCCGTGATTTCGAAGCCTACGAGGAATCGGCGTCCCAGTTGCGACGCGATTTCGGATTGCGTCTGGATCGTTATGACGGAGACGCCATTTTGCAGCTGGAACCGACACTGCGTGATTCGCTGGCCGGTGGTTGGCATTTCCCCGACGACGCGCATCTTTGCCCGAGTGCCTTGTTGGATCAGTTGCGCGACGAGATTGAAGCATCCGGCGGTGTGTTTCGCGAGCAGACGGAAATCGAATCGTTGCACGTCGACGGCGCGGCGTTGACGTCGGTTCAGACAACGCAAGGAGACCGGTTGTCGGCCGATGCCTTTGTGTTGGCGACCGGCGCCGAAGCGTCGAAGTGGGGACGCTCGCTCGGTTGTCGAATCCCCGTGATTCCCGGCAAAGGCTACTCGGTGACCTTTGACGACGCGACCGGCATGCCCAAAACGCCATTGATCTTCGAGGATGATCACGTCGCCGTCACCCCGCTGGGAGATTCCTTTCGGATCGGTTCGACAATGCAGTTGACCGGATTTGATCGTTCGATTCCGCCGTCCCGGATCGAGTTGCTCAAACGCTCGGCGAGAGAACACCTGCGGGTTGAATTGCCGCGGGCAACCGAGACGCCTTGGTCAGGCTGGCGACCGATGATGCCCGACGGATTGCCGTGCATCGGTCGTTCGCCCCGTGCGGCCAACGCGTTTGTTGCCGCCGGTAACGGTATGATCGGCATGGCGTCCGGGCCCGCGACGGGACAGTTGGCCGCCGAATTGGTGCTCGGAAACGAGCCGCACCTTGACCCGACGCCCTATCGCCTGGAGCGTTTCTAATATCAACCGACCGCTGAGACGGCCGATTCAATTCCATTTTTGACCCCGACGCGTTCTTAACCGTTCCCATCCATCCGCGACCTCTAACCACGAACAGACCAAACAGATGACGACAGAAACTCAAGCGGCCACCACCATTGACGACAGTGTGTTTCGCGGTTGCCTGCCGGCAATCATGACGCCCATCGGCGACGACGGTCGGCCCGACTTCGATGCCATGGTCCTGCACGCTTCCAATCTGGTCGCCGCCGGCATGACCGGGGTCGTGTATTGTGGATCGATGGGGGATTGGCCGCTGATGACGGACGAGCAACGTCGTGAAGGTGTCGCCCGATTGGTCGCCGCCGGATTGAAGGTCGTTGTGGGGACTGGCGCACAGAGTCCAATCATCGCAGCCGAGCATGCCGCACACGCCGCCGAAGTCGGCGCGGCCGGTTTGATGGTGATCCCACGCCTGCTTTCACGCGGCATTTCCGAAGCCGCACAGGAAGACCATTTCGGCCGTGTCCTGTCCGCCGCACCCCAATTGCCGGCGGTCATCTACAACAGTCCCTATTACGGTTATCAAACCAAAGCCGGACTTTATGGGCAGCTTCGCAAGGCGCATCCGAATTTGGTCGGATTCAAAGAGTTTGGTGGCGCCGAATCGCTCAGCTATGCGGCCGAACACATCACGTCGTCCGATGACGGAGGATTGCTGTTGGTCGGCGTCGACACGCAAGTCTATTTCGGATTTTTGCGGTGTGGTGCACAGGGCGCGATCACCGGCATCGGAAACTGTTTGCCGAGCGAGGTGCTTCACCTGGTCGACCTCTGCCGTCGCGCCGCGGGCGGTGATTGCGAAGCCCGGCGGTACGCCAAGGAGTTGGATGAAGCCTTGGCGGTGTTGTCAAAATACGATGAAGGCCCCGACCTGACGCTCTACTATCGATTGATCGCCGCCGGGACGATTGATCCGATCTACCGCCGACCGGCACTTCCGTCGGATCGGTTGAGTCCGTCACAAGAACAGTACGCGCTTAATCAATTACGTCTGTTTCAAGCTTGGTGGGAAAACTGGCCGGGGCGGTGACTTGTCGACGAGCCGAAACTGAGTGGGAATAGGCTTTCAGAGCGTCACCGTTTCGGCTTGATCAAACAATGGAAACCGACACAGGGTTCTTCGTCTTCGCGTTCACCTTCGGCGGAGGTCAGGATCTCTTGGACCTGTGCCATGCGATCGGGGTCGAGGGCCACCGAAATCACGCGTTGCTGGCCGTCCGCGCCGAGCGCGACGGTGGTCAGCACGGCGACCGTGTCATCGTGCTGTAACGCCTGGATGATGTGCTGGCCGACTTGTGCTTCGGGATTGCGAATGGTCGTGACAAACTGCGCGATCGTGTCTTTCCGCTGATCGCCGGAGGACACCCGGTTGGGCCGGGTAGGACTCGCGGGGACTGGGGTTTCCGGTGCCGGTGTTTCGGGGGCGGGTGTCTCGTCGGCCGATTGGCTCATTCCGGTTTTCCGTTCTTGGAGAAGGCTTGGGCGGGGCAGCGGGTCGGAATGCTGCCTCCGGGATCGCCCTCAATCATAGTGCAGATCGGTCGTGGAGGTGAGAATGGAAACCCCGCCGGAAAACGCCATGCCGGCGGTTTCTGTGCGCCCCAAAACCGTTCGTCTCGGTACTGGTCTATAACGACCTTGTGCGATCACCCATTTACCCGAGAAAAGAGCGTCGACCATGTCTCAACCCACGTCGCCCGGCAGCGTCCATCACCATGAAAAGGTCATCGACGCGTTTTCTGGCTGGGGGCCGCTGGGAATCAGCATTCTCTTGATCGTCTCGGCTCCATTCTGCATCGTCGCCGGAGCGAGCGCCGGTCCCAACGGGCCGACCTTGATCGGAACAGGCGTATTGATGATCGTCGCAGGCGTTGTCGCGATGTTCGGGCTGATGGCGATCGCACCGAACAACTCGCGCGTGCTGCTGCTGTTCGGCCAATACAAAGGGACCGTCAAGCGATCCGGCTTCGTTTGGGTCAACCCGTTCTATACAAAGAAAAAGGTCAGTTTGCGGATCCGGAACTTCGAAACCGGTTCGTCGACCAAACCGGAAACCAAGAATAAAGAAGGCGTCGTGACGCAGCCCAAGACGCGGTCAGCAGGGAAACCGTCCAAGGTCAACGACCGCGACGGGAACCCGATCGAGATCTCCGCGGTCGTCGTTTGGAAAGTCGTCGATACGGCGGAAGCCTTGTTCGAGGTCGACGACTTCGAAAACTTTGTCGAAGTCCAAAGCGAGGCCGCGCTCCGCAGTTTGGCAACACGCTATCCCTATGACAGTCGAGACGACGAGCAGTCCTTGCGAGGCAGCACCGATGAAATCTGTGACCGGTTGCGCGACGACATCCAGGATCGATTAGAGAAGGCCGGCGTCCAGGTCTTGGAAGCCCGCATCAGTCACTTGGCCTACGCACCCGAAATCGCCGCAGCGATGTTACAGCGTCAACAAGCAAGCGCCGTCGTCGCCGCCCGTACCAAAATCGTCGATGGTGCCGTCGGGATGGTGGAGATGGCGCTGGAGCATCTCAAGCGAGACAACATCGTCGAACTCGATGCCGCCCAGCGGGCGGCACTCGTTTCCAATTTGCTGGTCGTCCTCTGCAGCGACCGTCACACCCAGCCCGTCGTGCAAACCGGGGCCTGAACGGCGTTGCACGACACGGAGCAAGCGATTGAAAATTGCAAAATGAAAACTTCCAATTGCAAATTTGCATTTTGCATTTTTCAATTTGCAATTTTCCGTCCGTCCAGGTTCCTCACGACCCATCCTGTCTCGGCTGAAGCGAGGCCGAGCGGTGACGAAATCAAACGGAAGCGAAGTCGCGTAAACCGAACAGAGTGTCAACACCAACGTTTTAGCGGTCCAGGCTTGCGCCCTGCCGCGAACACCTCGTCAAACGCTGGGAATAAATGCTTCACAGCGTTGCCTGAGCGGGGTGCAAGCTGGAAGCTTGCGGTTACAGGGCTGTGCGGCAAGCTGGAAGCCTGCGAGGAGGCAAGCAGGATGCTTGCCCCACTTTGGGAAATTCGCAATTCTCGCTTGACTTTACGACGTCCGTCGTAAAAGATACGACCGTTGTCGTAAACGCGATTCTGACGTTTCCTTTTCGCTCGGTGTATTGCGGATGAAATCTACCACGCGTCTTTCCAGCGGTGAGCTGGACTTGATGGACCTGTTGTGGCGTGAAGGGCCGCTGACGTTGGCCCAGGCCCACGAGCGTTTCGGCGCCGAGACGGTCGGTTACACCACCATGCAAACGCGATTGAACCGTTTGGTGGACAAGGGCTTGGCGTCCAAATCGGGGCGGCCGGCGGAGTACGCCGCCGCGATCGAGCGGGAGCAAGCCCAGGCGGGGCATCTGGATCAGCTGATCTCAAAACTCTCCGGCGGCAGTGTCGTTCCGCTGGTCGCCCAGTTGATGCAGGACCGTGAAATCAGCCGCGACGAGTTGCAGGAACTCAAACGTCTGATTCGCGACGCCGAACAGAATCCTGGCTCCGGCAAGGCTGACTCGAAACGCAGTTCCCAGGGCCAGTCGGGAGGCAAACGGTGATGATCACACTCTTGCATTGTCTGGTGACTGCATCGGTCATGTTAACGATCGCGTGCGGTTTGGCAGCCTTCTTGCTGCGACGCTTGGATGTCGTGACGCCGCGTTTGCGGCAATGCCTGTTGTTCTGCGTGCTGCTGCAGGGGCTGATGCTGTTTCGGGTGCCCGTCGAGCTGCCGTGGTTGGAAAGCACGCCCATCGGTGCGACACAGCTCGCCGTCCACGACGTTGCTGAATTCACTCCGTCGGGCAGTGATGCCGTGGTCGGAAACACGCCGTTGCCTCAGCGCGATCGATCGCAAGGTGAGTTTGCGTTGCAATCGACCGTGTTGTCGTCCGGGCAGACGGATCAGGCCCCACGGGTGACCTCGTGGACGGAGCTTGGCGTTTCGGTCGCGTGTCTGTTTTGGATGCTCGGGATCGTCTGCATCGTGATCCGCAGTCTGTTCCGCTATGCCCAACTGTGTCGATTGGTCGATCAACTGCAACCAGCGCCGGAACCTTGGCAAGCCGAGTGGCAAACGCTTTGTTCAGGTCGCGGCTATCAGGCACCCCAAATGGTCGTCTCCGGTTCGGCCGGACCGATGCTGGTGCGTCGACCTCGCGGATACGCCTTGGTGGTCCCCGAACAATATTGGCGTTCGCTTTCCGCCGACCAGCGGCGTGGGGTGCTGTTGCACGAACTGGCTCACTTGTGTCGTCGTGACGTTTGGCGGCAAGCGGTTGCCCGGATTGCCGTGGTGTTGCATTGGTGGAACCCGGCGGCGTGGTGGTGCGTGCGTCGTTATGAAGAATCCGCCGAATGGGCGTGCGATGAGTCACTGACGCGAACCGATCCGGCTGCCGCCCGGGGGCTCGCCGCCAGTTTGGTGCAACTGGTCGAGTTTCTTGAAACCGTCACTTCGAACCCGACTCCGATCGCTCGCGGATTGGGTGTGCAGTCGATGGCTGCTCCGCCGCTGACTGAACGCGTCACCCGTCTTCTCAATTCTTCTTCGTCCTCTAGAGAGTCTGTCATGAAACGTCTTGTATTGGGGGTGCTCGCCGCCGGCCTGTTAACCCTCTCTGCGGTGCAATTCCGTTTGGTCGCGGCGGATGCCGATGGTCAGGGCGAATCGGGTTCGGCCGATACGTCGATGACGTTGCAAGTGCTGTCATCGGATTCCAAGGACTTGATCCAAACGTTGCGACAGCGTTTGAATCCGGATGACAAGGCGTCGTCGGAATTAAATCAATTGCTCGCCAGCGAATCCGGACAAGTCGCGTTCGCCGGGGTGATCGATTTGTTGAAAGGCAAGTATCGCGAGTCGATTCGCGCCGAGGCGATTCCTCGTTTTGTCGAAAAACACTTTGAAGTCGCTCCCGATGGAACGCTGGCCCTGCGGACGAGCAGTCGAGTGACGGCGGATGCGTGGGTGCAACGCTCGCAGCAGTTGGGGGACGTGCTCGAGTCGATGAACGGGCGCATGAAGGGGGTTGCCGATCGTCTGGAGGATTCCGGGGAAGTCAATCAGATGGCTCGCCGCATGCTGACCGACGAGCATGTCGCCTACGCGATCATGTTGGACGAATTTGACGGACGCAGCGATCCGATCGAACTGTTCCTTGGCAAAGCACTCGAAAAGGTTCTGGTTCGTCGTGGTGATAAGTTGGTGGTCATTCCGACGCTTTCGGGTGACGCACGCCGGCAAATCGAACGATTTGAATTGGCCACCAAAGTGTTCGAAAAGCTGAAAACGGAATTTCCCCACTGGGCTGGCGAGTTTGATACGCCGGACGACCGTCACAAGGTTTTCGTCGCCAAGCTGAACGACTCCGCGATGGCCGCCGTCGTCGCCTTGCACCTGACCAAAGACTCAACGTCCTCGCCGACGGCATTGGTGGACGAACTATTTGCGAAGTTGGAAACGGTCTCGCGAGACACCGCCAAGGGGCTGGTGATTGACAATGAAGAGGCGTGGGGGAGTTTGCAGGAACTGCTGGAGTTGGCGGACCGGGCCGGAAAACGAATCGACGCCGTGCGAGATCGTCTCGCCAGGATCGCCGCCGATCTGGACACCTCCGATCCGTTGACCCAACGCTTCGCCACGCAGATCGCAACAGGTGTGATCGCCTACCAAGTCGCCGTCGATGTCCCGTACGCAGAATTTGACCTGGGAAAACAGGTCGAAGGAATGATCTCGCAAGTGATGGAGCCGGCCGGTGCGGACCGCTTGCGAGTCCGTGACGATGCGGCCGATCAAGTCAATCAGCGCGCCGGCGAGCTGCTGGCGGCCTGCCGCACCATCAGACGCTACTTGCGCAGAATCGATGATGTCCGCGAAAGGATGGCCGATCGAGAGTTGGCCGAATCGCTCGACGGGCCGGGGCGGATGCTGCTACTGACAGAGATCCGTCGCTCGGCCGAGCAATCGCAACTCGATGCGATGGAACTACTGTCCAAAGAGTTCTTCGTGGTCGATGAATCGACGAATCAATTGACCGTGCATCCCGAGCGGGTCGAAGTGGTCGGGCAGTTGGCCGCGCGAGCGAAGCAGTTGGAACAAGAGCTGAAAAAAGACGACTTCTAGGGAACAAGACATAGTGGGGTAAGCATCCTGCTTGCCTTCCTCGCCGGCTCCGCCGGCGCCCCCAGTATGGCTCGCGTCACACGCCGAGGGTGCCAGTCGTCTCCCACTGATTCTCTGCCGATAGAAACTCCTCATGAAAGTCCCTCGAATCATCAACATTGCGGTGCTGGCCCTCGCCGGGCTTGCGACGGTGCTTGCCAGCCAAGCCACGGCAACGTCGCCGACGACCGAGGCCCCGATCGATGCGATCTTGGCCAGGGCTCACCGCCAGGCAGGGATCTCGCCGACCAAAACCTGTGACGACGCCACCTACTTGCGACGCATCAGTCTGGATCTGCTCGGACGCCTTCCGACCGTCGGCGAACTGGCCCGATTGGAGGCTTCGAACGACCGCCCCGCGGCGCTCGACCGCATGCTTCAATCGGACGAGTTCTCACGCTACTGGTCGCAACTGTGGACGACGATTTTGATCGGACGTGGCGAGACGCGGCAAGTCGATCGCGAATCGTTGCGGCGCTGGTTGCAAACGCAATTGGAACAGGAAAAGCCGCTCGACCAAATCGCGTTTGATCTGATTTCCGCCGAAGGGGTCACGACGCTGGATGGTCACGTCAACTTTTTGGTGGGGAATCGTGAGGACCCCGTGACGCCGGTTTCGCGGATCTTTTTGGGCGTCCAATTGGATTGTGCCCGTTGCCACGACCATCCGTTTGATCGTTGGACACAAGACGACTACACCGCGATGCGGCGGTTCTTTCAAACCATCTCCGTGCGAGAGGTTTCTGGTGGGATTCGTGTCGATGACACCGGAGCCAAGTCGGGGGCTGGCGAGGATGGGCCTCGGTTTCTGACCGGATCGCGACCGCGGACCGCGGCGTGGCGACGGGAACTGGCGTTGATGACCGTCCGGTGCCAGCCGTTTGCCAGAGCGATGGGCAATCGGGTTTGGCAATTGCTGATCGGCCGCGGCATGGTGGACCCGGTCGATGGGCTCAGCCAGGCTCATCCGCCCAGTGTCCCCGAACTTCATCAGGCGTTGGCAGACCAGTTACTCCGCAACGGGTTTGATTTGCGCGATCTGATTCGAACCATCGCCGCCAGTGAGGCCTATGCCCGCACCGCGCCGACAGCCGACGCGACGGATCCGGCTGAAGTGATCGAGTTGTTTGCCGCCAGAGCGCCCCGGCCACTGTTGCCGGAACAGTTGATTGCGTCGTATGCGACGGTGATGAATCGTGACCTGCCCTCGCCCCAACGCCTGAACACGATGGCGGTGGAGTTCATGGGACGATCCGAAGCCGAAACGGGAGCGACCGATCCGCTGGCGTTGCAACGTACCAGCCAGGGCTTGCTGCAAGAACTCGCCGCCGAGACTTCGCCGCCGAGCGGTGACGTCGATTCCATCTTTCGCTCGACGCTGTCGCGACGTCCGGATGCCTGGGAACGTCAACGCTTTGCCGACGTGCCCGGCAGCGATCTGCTGTATGTGCTGTTACACGCTAACGAATTTGTCTTTAGTCATTGAGTCGATTGTCAATCGCAAGGTGAGCCATGTTTGTTCCGAATCGTTTTGATCGTCGCCAATGGATGCGGGCCGGATCCGCCGCTGGGATTTCGACATGGCTGGGCCATCTGGTCGCACGGTCCGCCAGCGCGGCGCAGGATTCGGGAAAGCCCGCTCCGTTTCAGCGCTGCATCACACTTTGGATGCAGGGCGGACCGAGTCAGATGGAAACGTTTGACCCGAAACCCGGAACGGAGACGGGCGGGCCGTTGGGGGCGGTTTCGACACGTGTTCCCGGGATGCAGCTCAGTGAAACGCTCTCGGGACTTGCACGATATGCCGACGATTTGTGTGTGATTCGGTCGGTCGGTTCGACGCAAGGGGAACACGACCGAGCGTCCCATCTGTTGCACACCGGATACGAGCGAATCGATTCGTTCCCGCGTCCGGCACTGGGGTCGTACGTCTCATCGAGTCGCCCGGCAACGGACGTGCCCGCCTTCGTCACCCTGGGTGGCCAGGTCTACGGTCCCGCGTTTCTGGGGACCAGTCACGGGCCCTTTGTCGTGAACGATTTGGGACGAACGATCGAGACGATCCGCAGTGTTCACCGCCGTAGCGATCGTCTCGATTTGCTCGCGGAACTGAATCAGCGGTCCGACCAAAGCAGCGGGAGCGTCTTGCTGCGGCAACGGACGGAGCAAATTGATTCGGTGCGACGGTTGTTGAAGTCGTCGTTTGCCGATGCGCTCGATGTTTCGGCGGAAGACGCGGCGACGCTCAGCCGATACGGCGAAAGCGATTTCGGACGCAACGTCTTGGCGGCGCGGCGCATGCTGGAAGCCGGTGTGCGATACGTCGAAGTTCAAATGCCCGGGTGGGACACACACGTCGGCAACATCCCCGCGGTCAAGCGTTTGTGCCAACAACTCGAACCGGCTTGGATCGCGCTGATCGACGATTTGAAGTCCAGTGGGCTTTGGGACGACACACTGATCCTATGGATGGGCGAGTTCGGACGTACGCCGATCATCAACGGGCAGAACGGACGGGACCACTACCCGAGATCCATTCCGGTGACACTGGCCGGGCGAGACATCGGCGGACGGGTGATCGGATCGACAGGAAAGGATGGAATGGAGCACAGCGAGAACCCCAGCAGCGTGGCCGATCTGATGTACACGCTGATGAACGTGTTGGGTGTCGATGCCGATCGGGAGTACACGACCACGTTCGGAAGCCCGACGTCCGCGACCGACGGAGGGGAAATGATCTTGTAGCGCGCTGGTGTGCAGGCTTCAGCCGCTCCGTCTTGCTGCTTCGCAGCGCGTGAGGAATCGCCTCAAGGCTAGACACCAACGTGCGCTGGTGTGCAGGCTTCAGCCGCTCCGTCTTGCTGCTTCGCAGCGCGTGGGGATGCGCCTAAAGGCTGGACACCAACGTGCGCTGGTGTGCAGGCTTCAGCCGCTCCGTCTTGCTGCTTCGCAGCGCGTGAGGATGCGCCTAAAGGCTGGACACCAACGTGCGCTGGTGTGCAGGCTTCAGCCGCCGTGATTCGCTGCTCCGCAGCGAATTGGGATCGAATGCGTATACCCGCCTAGATTCTGCCCAGGATCCGATCGAGTGAATCGGACGTTTGATAGATCAACGCTTCAGGGTAATGCGGGTAGGGGTGAAAGTACTCGAACGTCACATAACCTTCATAATCAATCTTCTCCAGCTCATCCATCACCGCGGGCCAGTTGGTGGTGCCGTCTAAGAGCGGGCGGAAGGTTTCCAACGAGTAGTCGGTTCCTTTCTTGGTGAATTCTTTGAAATGGATGTTCTTGGTCCGCTGACCCAAGATCGGTACCCAATGCTCGGCGTGTTGGAACATGGAGATGTTGCCGGTGTCGTAATGGACTTGCACGTTCTCGCTGCCGAAGCCGTCGACGAAGTCGTTCATTTCCATCGGTGTCATCAAAAAGCCGTTGAAGAAAATGTTCTCCATGTTCAGCGACACACCTTTCTTTTCAGCTCCCTTGACCAGTGAACCGACGGCCTCCCGCGCCAACGCTTCGCATTTGTCGTTGGGTACGGGGGTGTGGTCGTCGCGCCAGGGGATGTGAACGGCGCCGGGGACGACCAGCAAGTTCTCGACCTTCATTGTTGCCGCCGCGTCGGCCATCAACCCGGCCAGTTCGATGCCACGGTTTCGCTTGGACGCGTCCAGGCTGGAGAGCGGATAGGGCCAGAACAAGAACGAACACAGGCCGCTGATTTCGATTCCGATTTCGTTTGCCAGGTTGCGAATGCCGACCAGTTCCTTGTTCGAAGCTTTGGGGGAGAGGTCATTGTCGAGGTCGTAGTTCAGTTCGATCCCGTCGAATCCGGCGTCTTTGGCAAGTTGCATGCATTCGCGAAGCGACATCCGGTCGGGATAGGGGAACGCCCACTGGTTGATCGATTTTTTGGCCCGATAGCGTTTGGGTGACGATTTACGATCGTCTTTGACCGACGCGGCCGGAGGACTGGTGGCATCCTGTGCATTTGTCGACGCGGCGAAGGCCATTCCGGTGGTCGCCAGCCCCGCAGCGATGGCATCTCGGCGGCTGACCGTTCGGTTCTGTCCCAAGGGGACGCAACGATTTTGATCTGACTTTGCCATCTGGTCATTCCTCTTTGTGTATTCGTCTTGGTGGATCCGTTATGGTAAGGGTGCTTCCGGTGCCGTCTCCCTCCCTTTTTTTCAACAAGGATTCTAACATGCCCACCGTTTTACCATTCGGACGAGCGTTGTCCGCTTGCTGTTTCGCGGTTTTGTTGGCCACGTCCGCTGTTTTTGCAGCTCCAACCGGCATGACACTCGGTCCCGTCGAGCTTCAGTCGGTGGGCCCGATGACTTTCGCGACTTCCGGTGTGTTGTTGGTCGGTGATCCCAAGGCCGCGACGGTCTACGCCATCGCCACCGAAGACGCCGGGGCCCGCACCAGCGGCCCGTCGATCGCGGACCTGCAAGCCGCGATCAAGTCGTCACTGGGATTGGAAGGTGATCTCGAAATTGGCGAGTTGGCGGTGAACCCGGACACGGGAAACGTGTTCTTGAGCATCGTCGCCGGAGGTCAGGTTCACTTGGTGAAGGTTGACGGTCAAAGCGAGATCACGAAAGTCAACTTGGACAAGGTCCATCACGCATCCAAGGCGTTGCCCAATCCGCCGGAAGACAAAGACGTCACGCGGCGCGGACGCACGCGGAACGCCCGCGATTCATCGATCACCGACGTCGCGTTCTTCGAAGGAAAAGTCATGGTGACGGGGCTGTCGGCCGGCGACTCCCCCTCACGCGTGATCGAATTCCCCTTCCCGTTCGCGGAAAACACCGTGACGACCAGCGTCGACATTTTCCATGCCGCCCATGGTCGTGTCGAAGATGCCACGATCCAAACCTTCTTGCCGATGGTCGTGGACGGGGAGCCGAGTCTGTTGGCCGGTTTCACCTGCACGCCGTTGGTCCGTTTTCCCGTCAATGCACTTGACGGCTCGGAGAAGGTTCGCGGCACCACCGTCGCCGAACTCGGCAATCGCAACCAACCCTTGGACATGGTCGTCTACGAAAAGAACGGCAAGACTTCGATCCTGATGAACAACTCCGCTCGCGGCATGATGAAGATCAGCACCGAAGGCATCGGGGAAAATCAAGGTCTGACCGAACCGGTTCGGGGCGGCGGGACTGCGGGCCAACCGTATGAAACGATCGAGTCGCTTTCCGGCGTCAAGCAGATGGACAAGTTCGATGCCAGCCATGCCGTTGCGATCGTCGACGTCAAAGGCACGTTGGCACTGCAAACGATCGAGCTGCCGTAGCCCGTTCGCTCGGTTTCAACGACCTTCTCCCACGAGAAGGTCGTGCAAAATCCCAAGTAACCCTCCCGCACCCGGGAGGGTTGCTTTTTTAGGGCACCCTCCTGGCAGGCATTGGTATCTGCACATCTTTTGCATGTCAGATTTGTTCTGAGTGAATGGTTTCGGCCAACGGCCGTTTACATCCATAGCCTTGGGCATCGCCCAAGGTCCGCAAACGAGAACGAGACGGATTGGCCAACGGCCATCAACAAATGCCTCGTCAAACGCGAAGGTTGTGCATGGCCGTTGGCCAAACTGAACCTTATTGCGATGAGGTTCCTGGGGCGGCGCAACCCTCGCAAAGGCTCGGTTTGCTTGCCCCAGGCTATGGATATGCATGCCCTTTGGGCAAAAAAGCGACTTGTGTAGATTCCAATGCCTGGCAGGAGGTCTCCGTCATACACTCCGCGATGTCCACGCGGGAGATTCCTTATCTTTTTCGACGCCATTGCTGTGAAGAAGCGGTTCGTCGATCCGTCGCATCGGCCCATTCGAGGCAGCTACAATGGGCACATGCATTCGACCCACTTTCGCGATGAACCGTCGACCTCTGCGTCTCTGTTGGCCCGTGCGCGGGAAGGAGATGCGGAGAGTTGGAAACAATTGGCCCAGGTCTATGGCCCGATCGTCTATGGTTGGGCCAGGCGATGTGGTTGCCAGGCGGCCGATGCCGCTGATGTGATGCAAGACACGTTTGCGTCCGTCGCCAAGGCGCTGTCTCGGTTTGACGGCGGCCGCGACGGAGCGACCTTTCGCGGCTGGCTGTGGACCATCTCGCGCAACAAGATCCGCGACCGGGCGCGGATCGCCGCCGAGGAGAAAGCTGCTGGGGGCACGGCCGCCAATCTGGCCTTGATGCAGATCGCCGACGCTCAGGCGATCGACGCGGATGATCCACCGACGACCGCGTTAGCCGATTCGCTCGATGCCCGTCGCCGGATGATCGAGTTGCTGCGGCAATGCTTCGACCAGCGGACGTGGCAGATGTTTTGGGAGACCGCCGTGATCGGACGCCCGCCGCTGGACGTCGCCGACGAGATGGGCGTCTCGAAATGGGCGGTTTATAAAGCTAGGGCGAGGGTGTTGCAGCGGCTGCAGTTGGAGATGAAGGGGTTGGAGTAAGGTGGGTAGGAAGATTTTGGAGGTGGGAAGATTTTGGTCAAAAAATTGACTGGTCAAAAAATGGGAGCGTTAGCGACGTAGGGCATGCTGTGCATGCCAACGACGTCGCCTTCATTTTTTGACCCCCTTTTCCCCACACGCCCCACCAACAAAACGTTTTTCGCAAAACACTGTCCAATCGCTCCGTTGTCAGGGTGTAGCGGCGGGTGGTTCTCGCCGACAATTGCACATCCATCGGGAGCCCATCGATGATCGCCATGAGACGTAACTGCTTGGAACCAGACGAATTGCGACAAGTGCTTGAAGGGGAATTGTCCCAGGAGCAATTTGATTCGGCGATTTCGCATCTGGACACCTGTGAAACCTGTCGCACGGCGGTGGAGCAGTTCGACGGCGGGCTGCAAGCGATCGGCGAATCAACGTCCTCCGAGGACGCGGCTCGTGCGGGAGTGCAGAACGAAACCGCCTGCCAGGTCGCGCTACAGCAACTGTTGCAGCAATCATCGGCGCTCCTTCCCGCGACCGTCGCCCCTCCGCCTCCGTTTGAAATGCTCGGGCCCTATCGACTGTTGGAATTAATCGGCAGCGGCGGAATGGGGGCCGTCTACTTGGCCGAACATCAACGGCTCAAACGGCGCTGTGCGATCAAATTGTTGCCGCCCGAACGCGTCACCCAAGCGGGATGGTTGGACCGCTTTGATCGCGAGATGACGACGATCGCGTCGCTGGAACACTCTCACATCGTGCGCGCCACCGATGCCGGACACGAATCGGGCTGGCACTATTTGGTGATGGAGTATCTCGACGGGCTGGACATCGGCCGCGTGGCGGGACGGATCGGCCAACTGGACGTTGCCGACGCCTGCGAAATCGTCCGCCAAGCGGCCCTCGGGTTGGCCCACATCCACGACAACGGATTGGTCCACCGCGATATCAAACCGTCTAACTTAATGTTAACGCACTCTGGAACCATCAAACTATTGGATCTCGGTTTGGTGCTCGACGGAGATGACCCGCTTTCCAAAGACGACCGTCTGACCACCGTCGGTCACGTGATGGGAACGATGCCTTACATGGCGCCGGAGCAATTGGCCGATAGCCGGGACGTGCGTCCGCAATCGGACATCTATTCACTCGGCGCGACGCTGTACCGATTGATCGCCGGCCACCCACCACACCGTTCGGAGCGTGGGTTGGCGGCGCAGGTGCTGGCGATCACCAGCAGCGATGCGAAGCCGCTCGACACCATCCGAAGTGACGTCGATCGTGACGTCGTCAGCTTTGTCGCCAGGATGTTGTCACGTGATCCGTCCAAACGACCGGCTTCGGCGACGGAGGTGGCTCGGGAATTGGAATCGATGGCGAAACCGAGTCATTTGAAACGTCTGCTGCGTGACGCGATTCGAAAACACCCCGCCGACGATCTGCCGCGCAGCACCTTGCTACCGGCGAATGTCAATTCTGGCGGTTCCAAAGATCGTGGCAGAATCAAACATTGGCTGATGGGGGCTGCCGCGGCGCTGTGTTTGATTGCCGCCGCGATCGTGATCAAGATCCAGACCGATCGCGGGGATCTGATCATCCATTCCGAGCACGACGGGTTGACGGTTCTGGTCAAGCAAGGAGACGACGTTGTCGATCAACTGACGATCGAATCGGACAAAGAAAACCGCACCACCTTGCACAAGGGCACCTACGACATTGAAATCATCGGCGGCGGCGACGCGCTTGCGCTCAGCGACGAGGTCGTCACGATCGGTCGTGGGGCGCAGCAATCGATCGACGTCGTCAAGCGAACCCAACCGGCAGACAATGCCCCGGAGGGTGCAACGTCGAGTCTCGCGTCATCGAGCATCGGTGGCCCGGGACCGGGTGTTGTGTCGAACGCTTCTGTCACGCACGACGTTTCCGATGGTGGATCGCTCAAGGACCTCGAAGCGATTACGTCCGCCTCGTTGATGGATTTCGCGACGTTCGACGGCAAACCGCTGTCGTACTGGTTGGAGCAAGTCCGAACCGAAACCGAGATCGAGCCGCTCGGTGAAGCCATCTATGCGTCCATCGGCGGATTGCAAGATTTGTCGCGTCGAGGCATCGCGAACACGTCGGAGAGCGACGTCGTGATCAAAGCGTTGCTCCGACGCGCTCGTGAATTCGGCGGGCTGAGCCGAAAACTGCCGCCACTCCCCGGGATGACGGACCAAACGATCACACCCTCGGAACACTTCATGTGGTGTATGACCGAAGTCTTCGCAGAACCCTCGCTCGATGTTTGGTATGAAAACGCGGTCCAAGAATTGGTCGAAGGCAACGTGCACAGTCGCGCCGCCGTGATCACCTGCCTGCACCGACATGTCATTTCTTCCGGTGGGGGTGGCATGTACGGGGGTGGCATGGGCGGCATGGGCGGATACGGTCCCAGCGGAACCATCTCCAAGTTCACCACTCGCAAGTTGATTCGGTGTTGCCTCAGCCTGGCGATACCCGACGCCTGGTCCGAATTGTCGGGCGATCAACAGAAGACCGCGGCGAGGATGACACGTGAGGTCGTGATCCAACTGCCACGCAGCCTTGGTGTGGGACTGTCCCAGGAGGCCGTGGATGAATTGACCGGAGTGATCCTGGCGGTACCAGAAACGGAACGCAGCGATTGGGAAAAGCAGTTTGTTCCTGGCAACACGACCGATCCCAACGGCTTCGATGAGTCCGACCACGCATATGGAGACGTCGGGATACCGAGTACCGATGCCGACGAGTATGAGGCTCCGGCCGCTGCGCCCGCGACGCTGTTTCAAGGCCGCGACCTGGCCAGTTGGATGGAGGCGTTGGAGCGTGAACGCGATGTCGCGTCGCTCGGGGAAGCCATGCGGGCCGTCGAAACACTCTCGCGAGAGGCGGATATCGAAACGCGGTTGGCCGCCGCCGAGCGAACGATGCGTCTGGCCCGGCGTCTTGGAGGAATCGTTGCCGGCGGTGATCACGATTCGAATCCCTCACACCGATTCATGAGCCTGTTCCTGAACACGTTCATGCGTTATTTCCCCGATCCGGGCATGACGGTCGTCATCCAGGAGTTGTCCGACGGGAACGCCAACAGCCAAATGGCCTCGCTGTGGGCGTTCAACAATTTTCTGAACCAACAACGCGGGGTCGACTGGTCGACGGGGGTGGCTGAAACGAATGCTGACGATTGGTTGATCGCAAAGGCACCTAGCCTGGAGGCGCTAAAACCTTTAGTGCAACAACTTCAAGCAAAGCTTCTTGCGGTTTCTGAGGCGCAGTCGGAGGACGGCGGGGAATTGAGTCGTGACGTGATGGTGCATCGCCACGCGTTGGAGTTGGCCAAGGACTCGGCACTCGTCTTAGCCGTATCTTTGGGCGAATCGATCGCCGACAACCCGACGCTCAAACGTTACGTCATTGAGCAGGTCAATTCTACCCAAGCAACACTCAACCAACCCGGAGGTGCGATGGCGGCGTCTTTTCAAACCGCACTGCCCGATGTTCTCTTGGTCGCTGCAATTGAGGTTGCCGAAAAAGACGACGCGTTCGGCACGCCGGAGTGCTGGGAATTCCTCGTCAAGCAACTCGTGTCTCCCCAAAACGATGAGGCCCGCTGGAGATTGTCGTCGCGGGAACGGATCGCATTTGAACGTTTCAAAGAAGCCGCGCCAGACGTTTTATTGAACGAAATCCACCGTTCGCTCCTGCAGACTGATGGCTGGATCACACGCACGGATTGGTTCGCGTTGGCGATTCCGTATTATGCCGAACGGTTTGAATCGACCAAGGAAGCGTCCGAGACGATCGCAGAGTTTGACAAGATGCTCACCGAGCAGTCCGCCCAGGTGCCGGAGAAACTGCGCGCCGCGATCGATCAAGCCAAAGAGACGATTCGAACACGGGAGATTACCCGGTGAGAGACGCTCAAGAGAAACGTTGAAATCGCGTACGCGCGTCTCGGGGCCCACGATGCTGTTTGTGTTGATGGTGGCCGTCGGAAGTCGGGTTGGTCAAAAAATGAGTTGGTCAAAAAATGGGAGGCCCGATTGGGCATTCGAGTCGTGGCGGTAGCCTTCGAGACTGTCGCTAACGCACCGTTACTGAGGAAAACGAAGGTCACACGTACGAAGAGACTTTCATTCTTCGACTGCTCTATTTTTTGACCAACCCATTTTTTGACCAAATCCGCCACGGTTTCGTTCACGAACTCCGCGTGCGGACATGAAGGGCCTATTTCCCCTTCTTGAATTCGATCGTCCGCGCGTTTTCGTCGTCGAACCCGGACGGGCCTTCGGGGGCGCCGGGGGCCGTCGCGCAGATCGTCCAGGTGTCATCCTCCAGCGTGTAGATGCCTTCGACGATCTGCTTCTTCAGCTGCTCGATCGGGCAGTCCTCGATCCGCACCGAGATCCGTTTCGGTTTGGCGTTGGCATCGATTTCAAACGTGCCCTCGTACCATTCTTTGCCTTCGGGGCCGTCGAACCGGATCTTCTTTCCGTCGACGCTAAGCGTCGCCTTTTTCTTGCCGTTTTCGGTATCGATTTCGGCTGTCCAATCGCCCTGCAGTTTTTCCAGGTTTTTGTCCGCCGCGCGGGCGTCAGGGCTGAAGACCACAGTGGCGATGAGAAACAGGACGATCAAAGGGAGTTGAAATCGCATGGGGGGTACCGGAGAGAAGGGGAGTAGGAGTGACAGGGGGCATTGTACCGATCATGCGGCATCGCAATCGCAGCGGCGGAGTTTCAGACGGCAAATTGCGGTGTGCCGGCATCGACGCCTCGCCCCCAACGCGTGCGGTCCCAACGATCGTCCGCGTTCTGCACAGGAGCTGACGTCACTATCCCAGCAGGAAATGCCACGACCGGCCTTCCGGGCTTTGACTCGCGGCCGAGATTTAATAAAATGCGGCAGTGGAGATTCGACCCGTGGATCCCACGCCCGCCCCCGACACGACGGTCCTGGAGGTGGTTGATGGCCCCGGAATTCTGGCAAAGCTCGCTTTGCGAACCGGACAAGCCCAACCGACCGACCCGCTTTCGCCGCACTTGTGCGTGAGGGTTTTTGATTCTCAAGCCTCTATTGGAGCGAAACGATGTCTGTATGTGGATTTGCAAGCGGTCTGTACGCGATCGGACTGTACGCGATCGGATTTCCCGGCATGCCGGAAATGCTGATCGTGTTGTTCTTGGCGCTGTTGTTGTTCGGTGGTGCCAAACTGCCGGGGCTGATGCGAAACCTGGGCAAGAGTGCCAACGAGTTCAAGCGCGGCATGAACGAGTCGGCCGACGACGATGAATTGTCCGACAAAAAATCGGACGAATAGAAATGTTCGGGCTCAGTCCCTTTGAAATGATGGTGATCGGGGTGATCGCAGTCGTCTTGTTCGGCGGCAATCTACCCGACGTGGCTCGCAAAGCGGGCGGCATCTATCGTGAATTCCGCAGTCGCCTCAATGAGGTCCAGCGAGAGTTCCGCGCCGCCGAGTACGAAGCGACCAAGGCGCTCAATCCTTACGAATCGTCGAAGGTCGAACCCGACGATGACGAGGAACCTTCCGAGCCGGCGGCGCCCAAGTTCACACCGCCATCTTAAGCCGAGAGATCGTGTCCCTGCGTGGGAAGCCGTTCCCACGCAGCGAGGCCACGCCCCAGCGGGACGCGTCACGGCCTGTTGATTTAATCAGCCGTTTGGCGCGAGCCTACGGGCGCCGGTGAGTAATCGACATAATGAATGCCCGTACGCTTGCGGGAAACGGCTAATCCCACGTGCGATCGCGATTAAATCAACAGGCCCGTCAGCGAGCGGCGCGTGGTTGTCCCGCCTGCTGCATCACGCGCCACTGGCTCACGCCACGTGCTGAGATGCAAACACTATTCCGTTCGCTTGAACAGGTCCAGAAAACGATCTTCGAACCGATCAAACACGCCCAGCCGATCGAGTTCATTCTTCAATTCATACGCCTTCGAGCGGTCATCGGCAGCCTGGCTGAACATCATTTCGATCCGCGCCTGGTCCGCTTCGGCGAGTTCTTCGTCACTGTCTTGCGGGGGCTCGAATGATTCGGACGCGCCGGACTCGTTGGCTTCCATCTTCTCCTTGAACTTGGCCAGCAATTCACCGAGTTGTTGTTCGATGGCGTGGGCTTGTTCGTTCAGCTCGGTGAAATCCAGCGGGACTTCTGCCATCTCGGCAAACACTTCCAGCACCGCAAGTGACGCCTTGGGGAACGGCAGTTGGGCGAACATGTGTGGCATTTCGCCGAGCAGACAAACGCCTTCCATTCCCTTGTCGGCGGCGGCGGCAAGCAGCACGCCGTTGAGTCCCCCGATGTGGCCTTCTTCCAAATAACGCACTTCGGGACGATCGAGTTCCTTCAGCGTTAGTGGGTCGGTGGCGGCCCCGAACAGGCGTGATTCGTGTTCGGGATGCATATCGGTTGCCATCGCGGCAAAGGTAAACACGCGTTCGACACCTTGGTCGCGGGCAAAGTCGATCAGCTTTTCGCAGAATTCAAATTTGCCGAGCGGCGGCTGGGCTTCGCCGATGAAGACAATGATGTCACGCTTGCCTTCCGGGGCTTTCCAGACGAAAAAACGGCTTCGCGGTCGTTGCGTTTTTTGCACGATCCCCGACTTGATGATCGCATAGTCGACATCAAACAAACCGTTGGACGCAAATTCGCCCAAATACTGCATGCCCAATTTGGCCATCAGATAGTATCCGGCGCTGATCGCCACGTGCCCCATCCCGGGCCACACGGCGACCAACCATGGACGTTTCGATTTCGTTGCTTCGCGCATCAATTCTGCTCAGTGGGGAAAATGCAACGTCGGGGCGAGGTTCAAGTCACAAGGGATTCAGCGCACGTTGGTGTCCAGCCTTCAGGCGCATCCTGCTCGCTGCTCCGCAGCGACCCCGGGCGGCTAAAGCCTGCACACCAGCACACGTTGGTGTCCAGCCTTCAGGCGCATCCTACTCGCTGCTCCGCAGCGACCCCGGGCGGCTAAAGCCTGCACACCAGCGCACGTTGGTGTCCAGCCTTCAGGCGCATCCTACTCGCTGCTCCGCAGCGACCCCGGGCGGCTAAAGCCTGCACACCAGCACACGTTGGTGTCCAGCCTTCAGGCGCCTCCACTCGCTGCTCCGCAGCGACCCCGGGCGGCTAAAGCCTGCACACCAGCACACGTTGGTGTCCAGCCTTCAGGCGCATCCTGCTCGCTGCTCCGCAGCGACCCCAGGCGGCGGCTGCCTGCACACCAGCACACGTTGGTGTCCAGCCTTCAGGCGTCTCCACTCGCTGCTCCGCAGCGACACCGGGCGGCTAAAGCCTGCACACCAGCGCACGTTGGTGTCCAGCCTTCAGGCGTTGCCGGACGCGCATGCCAATTTGGCGTTGCCAAACACCGTTAGCAAACAGCGCGCCAACGGGAGCGGGTTGTTCTCGGCGGTGATGTCGTGACGCGAGACCCGGTGTCTCTCGCCCCCTGCCGGGGTCTGCTCGAACCGCACAGCAGGCCGATTGGCACACCAATTGCCTCAGTGTCTCACTGTGTTCCCAACCGACTCATCAACCGTGAGAGCTCCGATGCATACCGAAACGACTCCGACGGCCCGCGATATCATGAACACGCATGTCCAATGCGTTCAGCCCGAGATGATGTTGGGGGACATTGTGGCGTTCTTATTGAAACACAAGATCTCCAACGCCCCCGTGGTCAAGCACGACGGCAATGTGAAGCATCTGCTGGGCTTCATCTCCGAAGGCGACTGTTTGGAATTTCTCGCCAACGAGATGTTCTATGGCAATCCCAGCCCGACGCAGACCGCCACCACGATCATGAAGAAACATCCCACGTGCGTCGGACCCGATACCGACGTGTTCGCGTTGACGTCGATTTTCATGAGTCATCAATTCCGCCATCTGCCCGTGGTCGATGAAGATCAACATCTGCTGGGGATCATCAGCCGCCGCGATATCCTTCGCGCCCTCGACGATTTCTACCACCAATGGAATCGCTCCAGCGACCGAGAGCGGTTCCCCGTCGACGTCCACAAGATCATGAACCACAGGTTCATCGTCACCGGTTGATCGCGCGGTGACGCACAGCGGTTGCGTTGGTACTTCAACGCGGCACAGCATTTGCCACCAGCATGATGTCGTGACGGGGCGCCGAAAACGCCGCGTCCGCCAGCGCTGTCCCCCATGCGGTGAATCATGTTTACGGCTGCATCTAACGAGACGAAACGGAACCGTCCGGTCAACCTGGGCCGTGTCGTTTCGGTGCGAGGCAGTGTCATAGACGCACACTTTGACGACGTGCTGCCGGCGATCAACCACGAACTGAGAACGGGTGCCGGGGGCGAAATCGTGGTGGAAGTCGCGGCACAACTTGATCCGCACACCGTCCGCGGCATCGCGTTCAATTCCACCCAGGGCCTGTCGCGCGGCATCGCCATCCGTGATCTCGGCAAACCGCTCGACGTGCCGGTGGGAAGGAGGTTGCTCGGCCGGGCACTCAACGTGTTTGGTCAGCCCATCGATGACGACGAACCGCTGGACGAGCTTCCGCGCCGAAGCATTCACCAGACGCCGCCGGCGATCGCCAGCCGCGCGACGCAATCCGAAGTCTTCGAAACCGGGATCAAGGCGATCGACCTGCTCTCGCCGCTCGAACGCGGCGGCAAGGCGGGCTTGTTCGGTGGTGCGGGTGTCGGCAAAACCGTCTTGATCACCGAGTTGATCCACAACGTGGTCTCCAAACACTCCGGCGTCAGTCTGTTTTGTGGCATCGGGGAACGGTGTCGCGAAGCCGAGGAGTTGTACCGGGAAATGGGCGCAGCCGGGGTGCGTGACAACACGATCATGATGTTCGGTCAAATGAACGAACCACCGGGGGCGCGGTTCCGCGTCGGTCATGCCGCACTGACGCTGGCGGAATACTTTCGTGACGATGCGCGGCAGGATGTCCTGCTGTTGATCGACAACATTTTCCGGTTCATCCAAGCCGGCATGGAAGTCTCCGGGTTGATGGGGCAGCTGCCGTCGCGTGTCGGCTACCAACCCTCGCTGGCGACCGATCTGGCGGAGTTGGAGGAACGGATATGTTCCACCGCGTCCGGGGCGATCACATCGGTGCAAGCGGTGTACGTGCCGGCCGATGATTTTACCGATCCCTCGGCCGTGCACGCGTTCTCGCACTTGTCCGCGACGGTCGTGCTGAGCCGTAAACGCGCCTCCGAGGGACTGTACCCGGCGATCGATCCGCTGCAATCGACCTCGGAAATGTTGCTGCCGCAAATCGTCGGCGAAAACCACTACCAGGTCGCCAGTGATGTCCGCCGAACGCTGGCCAACTACGAGGAACTGAAAGACATCATCGCGATGCTCGGCATGGAAGAACTTTCGCGAGACGACCGCCGCACCGTCAATCGCGCCCGGCGGATCGAACGGTTTCTCACTCAACCCTTCATCACCACCGAGCAATTCACCGGCGCCAAAGGCAAGACGGTGCCGATTCAGGACACCCTGGAAGGATGCACCCGAATCTTGGACGACGAATTTCACGACGTTCCCGAACGTTCGCTCTACATGATCGGCACGATCGACCAAGTCCGGGGCGCTGATCGATGATGCAGCTGAAAATCCAAACGCCCAACGAAGTGTTGACGGACCAGTCCGTGGTGAAGGTCATCGCCGAAGCGGAAAACGGATGCTTTTGTTTGCTGCCCAGCCATGTCGATTTTCTCTCTGCGCTCGTGCCCGGATTGCTCGCCTTCGAAGATAGCGACGGGAACGAGCACTTTGTCGCCGTCGGCGAGGGATTGTTGGTCAAGAAAGGTCAAGCCGTGATGGTTTCCGTTCGCCAAGCGGTCCGCGGCGGAGACTTGGGGAAACTGCAACGCACCGTCCGCGAACAGTTCGAATCGATCGACGACCGCGAGCGGGCGACACACGCGGCGGTGGCCAAGTTGGAAGCCAGCTTCTTGCGGGGCTTCTTGGAACTGAGCGGAGAGGTGCGATGAGCGGTTCCGATCACGACCGGCCGAACAACACGCCCAGCAACACGCCGAGCAAGCCTGCGAGCAACACGCCCAGCAACGCTGCGTGCGGGGCCGAGTTGCAGCAGACATCGCCGGAAGAATTTCGCAGTGACTTGGAACGAGACGTCTCGACCCGGGAACAACGAAAGCTGAAGGCGCGTGCGGAAGTGAATCGAACGATTTGGTTCGGCTTGGGAACGTTCGGCTTGGTCGGCTGGTCGGTGACGCTGCCCGCGCTGGCCGGAATCGCGACCGGGATTTGGATCGATCACAGGTTTCCGAGCCGGTTCTCATGGACCTTGATGTTATTGGTGGTGGGGGTTGCGCTGGGGTGTTTGAACGCTTGGCGTTGGATTTCTCGCGAGAGTCAAAACGATGTGAGGCATTGAAGAGAGGCAATCATGTTTGAATCCATCGAAATCATCTTGGCTGCCGGCTTGGGGGCCATTTTGGCGGTCTTTTACTTCGGCGGCCTGTGGTGGACGCTCCGCGGTCTGTCGGCCTCGCAGCGACCGCTAGCGATTTACTTCGCCAGTTTGACGACCCGGATGGTGATCGCGCTGCTGGTGTTCGCCGGTTTCGCCGTCTACGGAGTCTGGCAGACGTTCGCGGCGTGTTTGTTGGGGTTCCTGATCACGCGGATCGCGCTGCTGCGATTTTTGGGGCGGGAACCGAGCGTGGCGACGGCCGTCCAGACGACCGTGCAGACGTCCGCACAGACATCCGTGCAACGGAGCAGACCATGAACGGGGTGCAGATTTCGGTCGACCAATGGGTGCTGTGGCAATCCGACGTTTGGCCGATGGTCAAATTGAACGCCACGATCGTTTTTACCTGGTGTGTGATGGCACTGTTGGCGATCGGATCGTGGTGGGTGACGCGTCGATTGTCCACCGACACCACGGTCCCCAAATTTCAAAACGTGTTGGAAGTGATCGTCGGTGGGATGCGGGATCAAATTCGCGAGGTCAGCGGTCGCGATCCGGGTCAGTACCTGGCCTTTGTCGGCACGTTGTTTCTGTTTATCTGCGTCGCCAATCTGCTCAGCATCGTGCCGGGGTATCAACCGCCGACGGCGTCGTTGTCGACGACCGCGGCACTGGCGACGTGTGTGTTCATCGCGGTTCCGATCTATGGGATCGCGGTTCAGGGACCCCGCGCGTACTTACAACACTACCTTCGCCCGACCCTGTTGATGTTGCCCTTCAACATCATCGGCGAGTTTTCCCGCACGCTCGCGTTGGCCGTTCGACTGTACGGCAACATGATGAGCGGCACCGTGATCGCGGCGATCTTGATCGGCTTCGTTCCGCTGTTCGTCCCGATCTTGATGCAAGTGTTGGGGCTGCTGACGGGATTGATCCAAGCGTACATCTTTGCGGTCTTGGCGATGGTTTACATCGCTTCGGCCACAACCGTTTATCACCAGCGTGAGCCGACCTCGAAAGCGGCTGACGCGGAACCGAACGAAAATTCCCAAGGCTACCGAATCGCCGGAGAGCACCATGAATAGTCATCGCATTCCCGTTTTCTTGTTGGCGGCGGTCCTGATCGTCGTTGTCACCGGACTCTGCCAGCACTCCGCCCAAGCGCAAGGGAACGCCGAGCAAACGATCGAACTGGCCGATCGCGACGTGTCACCGTCCGAATCGGTTGCCGGTGGCACAGGCCACGGTGGCATCGACAACCTGGGGCTGATCGCACTTGGGTCAATTGTCATCGCGGGACTGACGATCGCCATCGGTTCGATCGGGCCGGCGCTCGGCGAAGGCCGCGCGGTCTCCCAAGCCCTCAGTGCGATCGCACAGCAACCGGATTCGTCCAACACGATCACCCGCACCTTGTTCGTCGGTTTGGCCATGATCGAATCCACCGCGATCTATTGCTTTGTCGTCGCCATGATTCTGTTGTTCGCCAATCCGTTTTGGAACCATTTCACCCAGTAGCCGGTCATGTCCATCGATTGGTTTACCTTTATCGCACAGATCATCAACTTCCTGATTCTGGTCGGGTTGTTGCGGTGGCTGTTGTACGGACCGATCATCGCCGCGATGAATCAGCGCGAAGCGAAGATCTCCCAACGCTGGAACGAGGCGCAAGGCAAACTCGCCGAAGCCGAACAGACCGTCGCGTTGTACCAGCAGCAACAGACCGAGTTCCAGCAGCAACGCGACGCCATGCTTCAAGACGCGCGGCGGGAAGCGGATGAACACCGAGAGCGTTTGACAAGGGAAGCCCGTGACGACGTTGAACTGAAACGCAACCAGTGGTTGGATGGATTGAAACGGGAGCAAGCCGAGTCGGCCGATGAGGTGCGCGAGCAGTTCGGGGAGATGGCCATGCATTCCGCCCGCCACACGCTGATGGAATTGGCCGATGCAGATTTGGAAACGCGCGTGGTCGAAAAGTTCATCAACCGGATCAAACAGATCGATGGTGCCCGCCGCGATGAAATCAGGACGCTGCTTACCGATGAGGCGACCCAGGTTCGCATTCGGAGCGCGTTTGAATTGCCCGGCGACGTCCGCGATCGGCTCAGCGCAGTCGTCCGCGAGACGCTCGGTTATCAAGGTGACATCGCGTATCAGCAATCGACGGAGTTGATTTGCGGCATTCAACTCGACGCGGGAGGCTACAGCATCCAGTGGAATGTGGACGACTTCGTGCGAGGGATCAACGCGGATTTCGCCACGCGTTTGGGGAGGGACACGTAAATGAGGATTCAGCTGTGCGCGTTGACCGTTTGGCGCAAGCTCGATGCCAGTTCGTTTGGCACTTCAGGAGTTAGCGGAACGGCGCGAGCCGTCCGGTTTCCGCTGGGAACGACATCGAAGAACCGGAGGGCTCGCGCCCTGCCGCTAACAAAAAGCACCTCGTTTCGTGTCGAACAGGGTGGCATTTGGATCAAGCCTGCGGGCCCACGGCCGAAACGACCGATGGCTTTCCACACCGGATGAACCGATGAACGACAGCACTTCGACGGATGCCACCTCGACGACCGCGTTTCGTGATCTGATTCGCGAGACCGCGATGTCGTTCAAGCACGTGGTGTCCGAGCACAACGCCAGGGTTGACGCGCGTGAATCGGGTACCGTGGTCGAAGTCAGCCGCGGGATCGCGACCGTCGACGGGTTGCCGAATGTTCAATCCGACGAATTGCTACGGTTTGCCGGCAATCGATACGGTTTCGCATTCAATCTGGACCGTCATCGTGTCGGATGTGTGTTATTGGACGAAGGCGAATCGTTGCAGTCCGGGACAACGGTCGAGCGCACCGGCCGCGTGCTGGACACGCCCGTGGGCGAGGAGTTGCTCGGTCGGGTGATCGATCCGCTCGGCCGACCGTTGGATGGCGGCCATCGACTCACCGGGCTCCAGCGGATGCCGTGTGAACGACCCGCTCCGGGGATCATGAACCGCGCGGCCGTCTCGGTGCCCTTGCAGACGGGCATGAAGGTCATCGACGGGTTGATTCCGATCGGTCGCGGTCAACGGCAGCTGGTCTTGGGCGACCGTCAGACGGGAAAGACGTCGATCGCAGTGGACACGATCATCAATCAGCGAAACAGCGGCGTGATTTGTGTTTACTGCAGTATCGGACAACGAAGCACGAACGTCGCGCGGGTCATCGCGACCCTCCGCTCCCATGATGCGATGCAGCATTCGATTGTGGTGATCGGTGCCGATGACGCGCCGCCGGGGGTTCAATTCATCGCGCCCTATGCCGCCACAACGATCGGCGAATCCTTCATGCACCAGGGTCACGATGTGCTGATCGTTTACGATGATTTGACCTCCCACGCCAGGGCCTATCGTCACGTTTCGTTGTTGCTGCGTCGCCCCCCGGGGCGTGAAGCGTTTCCCGGTGACATCTTTTTTGTGCACTCGCGGCTGCTGGAACGATCGACACACCTGCGCGCAGCATTCGGCGGCGGATCGTTGACCGCGCTGCCGATCATCGAAACCGAGGCGCAGAACGTGTCCGGCTACATCCCGACCAACCTGATTTCGATCACTGACGGACAACTCTATCTGTCTCCGAAACTGTTTCACCTCGGCGTGTTGCCCGCGGTCGACGTGGGGCGGTCGGTCTCGCGGGTCGGCGGCAAGACGCAGTTTCCGGCATATCGTCGCGTCGCCGGCGACCTGCGACTGGCGTATTCACAATTCGAAGAATTGGAGAAATTCGCCCGTTTTAGCAGCCAACTGGATGAAGACACCCGCGCCACGCTGGACCGTGGTTTGCGCGTCCGCGAAGTCCTCAAACAAGCACGGCATGAGTTGCTGTCGGTGCCTCAGCAGATCGGATCGATGGTGGCACTGACCTCCGGTGCGTTCGATTCGTTGCCCGTCGATCACATCCGCCAAGCGGAACGGACGATCCATCGCACGCTGCGGGAAGAATGTCCGGGGCTGTGCGAGCGGATATCTGCGGGACAAAAACTGGGCGATCAGGATTTTCAACAGCTCAAGGAGTTCGTGCACCGGGCGATCTCCGAAGCCGCGCAGGTCGGCCCATGAACACGCTGGAACATCTGCGGACGAAGATCGAAACGGCGACCGACATGCAGTCGGTGGTCAAAACGATGAAGACGCTGGCGGCCGTCAGTATCCGCCAATACGAACGAGCCGCCGACGCGTTGTCCCAGTACAACCAGACCGTCGAAATGGGCTTTCAGATCGTCTTGCGAGACACCGGACACGGCGATCTGCTGTTCGCCGCCGATCCGCACCGATCGACTCGTACCGCCGCCATCGTGTTTGGAACCGATCAGGGCATGTGTGGTCAATTTAACGAACGCATCGCGACGGCCGTGTTGGCCGAACACGGACAATCCGCCGCCGAGGATAGACGCACCGGATCGGATTCCGGACGGGCTTTTGCGCAACCGTGGAAAGTGTTGGCGTTGGGCACGAGGGTGGAGGGCCATTTGAAGGAGATGGGGCTGGCTCCAGACCAAACGCTGACCGTGCCGGCCTCCGTTTCCGAGATCACGCCACTGGTCCAAGAGCTTCTGTTGACGGTCCAGCATTGGCGCGAGCAATCGGAGATCTCTCGTTTGCTGGTGTTCTACAACCGTCGAACGGTGGGGGCCGCGAGTCTGCCGAACCGGTTGGTGTTGTTGCCGATCGGGGCCGAGCGGTATCGCCGCTGGAGTCACCTGCGTTGGCAATCAACTTCTTTGCCGGCCTTTACGATGGATCGCCGCCGTTTGCTCTCCCGCATCATCCGCCAGTATCTGTTCGTTTCGCTCTACCGGTCGTGTGCCGAATCCCTCTCCAGCGAAAATGCCAGTCGCATCGCGGCCATGCAAGTGGCCGAACGAAGTATCCAGGATCGGCTGGACGATCTGACACGCGCGTTCAACCAGATTCGACAGACGGCGATCACCGAAGAATTGTTGGACGTCGTCAGCGGTTTTGAAGCCCTATCCAGTGCCAAAGGCTTTTGACCCAGACGCAGCACGAGCGTTGATGTCCAGGTGTCAGCCGTTGTTGGCCAGGCAAGCGACGGTCTGTGGCGAACAAAACGCGACACGCTAACTTGCCCCCGCCTCCTCGGGCGCTACTATTCATTCGGCCACAACCCGCTTCGGGACCCCTGTGGTTCTCTTCCGATCCATCGCCGCAATGCGACCGTTTTGCGGTGATGCCCACCCAACCGATTTCCCCGTCGGCAGCTAACCGCACGATGTCTATTGACAACCGTCGTGCAACGTTCGGTGCGTTTTCCGAAACGCCTTCTGATGCGTTTGCACGTTCGCAAACCACCGCCGTTTTTCGCCAAGATTCGTCGCCATCTCAGTCCGGTGCGACGACTCGTCGGGGTAACTCTGCACCGACCCCGCGGTCACAGGCCGCCGGAAAGGACGACGATTCGGCGAAATCGTTGGACGATGCTGTCGAGTCCTATCTGGTGAGAATTCAGCGGGTCGGATTGCTGTCCAGGGAGCAGGAGGCTGAAGTGGCGATCAGGATCGATCACCACCGCAAACGGCTGCGTGCCCAATTGCTCGAGGCGGACTTTGTGCTCCGCGACGCGATCGAACTGCTGGGCCAAGTCCATCGGGGCGAGGTTCGCTTCGATCGTTTCGTCCAGGTCGCGGTCAGCGATCACCTGGAGAAAGATCAAATCGAGGGACGAATGCCTCACAATTTACGCACCCTGGAAGCCCTGATGCGACTCAATCGGCACGACTACAAACAGGCGATCAGCACCTCCAGTCGCCGCCGCCGCGATGCGTTGTGGGCCAAGATCGGCAACCGTCGTCGACGCGCGATTCAACTGGTCGAAGAGTTGGGGTTGCGGATCGAATTCCTGAGCAGCCAGACCGGGAAATTGTTCGCCCTGGAGCGTCGCGTGAAGCAATTGGCCGATCGTGGTGATGCCCAGTCGCGGGCGGAATTGTCCGAGATCCTTGCAAGTGTCCAACAGACGCCTGAGGGCTTGTCGCATCAGGTGGCCAAGATTCGCAGCGCCCAGACGCAATTCAATGCCGCTAAAAACGAATTGTGCGAATCGAATCTTCGGCTCGTCGTCTCGATCGCCAAAAAGTATCGCAATCGTGGTCTGGCATTCTTGGATTTGATCCAAGAGGGCAACGCGGGACTGATCCGGGCGGTCGAAAAATTTGAGCACCAGCGAGGGTTCAAGTTTTGTACCTACGCGACTTGGTGGATTCGTCAGGCGATCACCCGCGCGATCTGTGACCAGGGGCGAACGATTCGGGTTCCGGCCCATGTGAATCCCGAAATCACCCGCATGAAACGGATCGACAATGATTTGCGTCATGAATTGGGGCGTGTGCCGTCGGGGGACGAAATTGCCGCCGCGGCCGAAACCTCGTCCGAGCAGGCCGAGGTGATTCTGCGAGCCAGTCAGAATCTGGCCAGTCTGCAGCAACCGATCGGTCTGGATGACAACGGTGAACTCGGTGATCTGGTCGAAGCCAGTAGCGTGGAGCGGCCGGATCGGAACACGGACCTGCGGATGCTGCACCAACGCCTGCATCGAATTCTTGAGGAACGCCTCAGTTGGCGCGAGCGAGAGATCTTGAAGATGCGGTTCGGTCTCGGTGATGGTCACGAATACACGCTCACCGAAGTCTCTCAGGTGTTTAACGTCTCGCGAGAACGCGTGCGTCAAATCGAAAGTCGTGCGCTGAAAAAACTGAGCGAAGGCCAGTCCAACGCCGAACTGATCGGCTTCGTCGACTGACCCCGTGGCGTAAGCTTCCAGCTTGCGATTCCCCCCGTCAGGCCTTTGCCCTTTGGCAAGCAGGCTTCTTCCCCCACAGCGATTGGCCCCCAACTTGCACCCACCGGGCATGCCGGCACGGAGTCCATTCGGCCATCCGGTGCTGGTATCGCTCGGCTGGTAGGGCGAGCGAAACGTTGTTTGTGCGTTTGATCCGGCTGAAGCCACCACACACAGGGGAATCGCTATGTCAGTGGGACGTATTTGCACACGCTCGGTGGATGTCGCCGCGCCGGATGAAAGTGCACAAGCCGCCGCGATCCGGATGAAAACACGGAACGTCGGAACGCTGGTCGTTCTCGATCAAAACCAAAGCCCGATCGGAATCGTGACCGATCGCGACTTGGCGCTCTGCGTCGTTGCCAAGGGGCTCGATCCCACCATGACGGAGTTGGAGGTGGTGATGAGCAAGTTGCCCGAAAGCGTGACCGAGAACACGCCGATCGAGGCGGCGATCGCGATCATGCGCCGCGGCGCCCACCGCCGGCTTCCCGTCGTCGACGACGCCGGCCAGTTGGTCGGTTTGGTCACGCTGGACGATGTCCTCAGTCTGCTCAGCGAGGAGTTCGAAGAGATCGGTGAACTGGTCCGCAAGGAAGCCCCCACGTCCTCGACGCTCTGAAGCGAGATTGCCGAGCCCATCGCCCCCGACGTCGGCAACGGCAGGTGCTAGCGGAACGGCGCGAGCCGTCCGGTCGCGGCGTGGTACCACCCTGAAAGACCGGCGGGCTCGCGCCCGACCGCTAACAATAAACAATCCGTTTGTTGGCAACGGCTGTTCGCCATTCGCCATCAGCCGGTTCGCGCCAGCGTGCGCGTTGGTTGGCCGTGAGTTCCGTGCCCTCATGCCCTGATGTGTGCCACCGAAGCCCACTCCTTCGGAAACCCTTGCGTCGCGTCGATGCGGGGGAACCCCACCGTTCTTCCGGTTGGATGAATGATCGGGTCCGTCACAAGTGTGCCCAGCCGCGCGCCTTTCTCGCGGTCCGGCATTTGCTCCTTGGACTCCTGTTCAATTTTAAGCATCAGCAGGAGCTTTTGAAGTGCAAGACAAGTTCGCCACCCTGGACGGTAACGAAGCGGTTGCAAGAGTCGCCTACGCAACCAACGAAGTCATCGCCATCTATCCCATCACGCCGGCGACGCCGATGGGAGAATTCGCCGACGGCTGGTCGGCAGCCGGTCTCCCCAATGCGTGGTCCACGATCCCACAAGTCGTTGAAATGCAAAGCGAGGGCGGCGCGGCCGGCGCGCTGCACGGTTCACTCCAAGCCGGCGCGCTGACGACCACCTTCACGGCATCGCAAGGTCTGTTGTTGATGCTGCCCAACATGTTCAAGATCGCCGGCGAATTGACTCCCTCGGTGATCCATGTCGCCGCACGCAGCCTCGCCACCCACGCCTTGTCGATCTTCGGCGACCATAGCGATGTGATGGCCGCACGCACGACCGGGTACGGATTGTTGGCCTCATCGTCGGTCCAGGAAGCACACGACTTGGCGTTGGTTGCCCAAGCGGCCACCCTCCGCGCTCGTGTTCCGCTGCTGCACTTCTTTGATGGTTTTCGAACCTCGCATGAAATCAACAAGATCCGATTGATCGATCCGGCCACGGTCGAGCAAATGATCGACACCGACTTGGTGCTGCAGCACCGGGAACGTAGCCTCGATCCCGACCGACCGGTGCTGCGCGGAACGGCGCAAAACCCCGATGTCTTCTTCCAGGCTCGCGAAGCGGTCAATCCGTTCTATGACGCCATGCCGGATATCCTGCAGGAGGAAATGGATCGCTTTGCCGAACTGACCGGCCGACAGTACAAGTTGTTCGACTACGTCGGTGCGGCCGACGCCGAACACGTTCTGGTGATGATGGGTTCGGGATGCGGTGCGGCCGAAGAAGCCGTCAACGCACTCAACCGCGACGGAGGTCGAGTCGGTCTGTTGAAGGTCCGGGCATTCCGTCCCTTCGATGTGGATCGGTTCATCGACACGTTGCCCGATTCGGTCAAGCAGATTGCGGTGCTCGATCGCACCAAGGAACCGGGGGCCGTCGGGGAACCGCTCTACCAAGATGTCGTCACGGCGGTCACGCAGGCTTGGTGGAGTCGTTCGGTTCCGATCCCCCGAGTCATCGGCGGACGCTATGGACTGTCCAGCAAAGAGTTCACTCCCGCGATGGCGATGGCGGTTGTGAGAGAATTGGCCGCTGAGGCGCCGAAACAACACTTTACGATCGGAATCCATGACGACGTGACGTTGCAAAGTCTGGCGTGGGACGAAGCGGACTACGACGAACCCGAACACGTCACCCGCGCCGTGTTCTACGGACTCGGCAGCGACGGCACCGTAGGGGCGAATAAAAACACGGTCAAGATCCTCGGCGAAAACACTCCGCTGCACACGCAAGGCTACTTCGTCTACGATTCCAAGAAGGCCGGTGCGGTGACGGTTTCGCATTTGCGTTTCAGCCCCGAGCCGATCGAATCGACGTACCTGATTCGTCAAGCCAACTTTGTCGCCTGCCATCAATTCAATTTCTTGCAGCAACGCGACGTGTTGGAAATCGCGGCACCCGGCGCGACATTCCTGTTGAATTGTCCCTACGATGCCGAAGCCGTGTGGGATCATCTGCCCGAGGAAATCCAACGGCAAATCATCGACAAGAACCTGCAGTTCTACGTCATCGATGCCGGCACGATTGCCAGAGAAAACGAACTGGGCGGGCGAATCAACACCGTCATGCAGACGTGCTTCTTTGCCTTGTCGGGAGTCCTGCCGATGGACGAGGCGATGCAGCACATGCAGGAAGCGGTGCGCAACACGTACGGCAAACGGGGGCCGGTCGTCGTCGAGCGAAACCTCGCCGCGATCGCCGCTTCGACCGCATCGATCCAAAAAGTCACGGTGCCCGACAAGCCGTCCAGCACGGTGCACTTGCTGCCGCCGGTGCCCCTCGATTCGCCCGACTTCGTCCAGCGTGTCACCGGCATGATGATCGCCGGCAAGGGAGATCTGTTGCCGGTCAGTGCCCTGCCCGTCGACGGAACCTTCCCGACCGGAACGGCGCAGTACGAAAAGCGAAACATTGCCGACCAGATCCCGATTTGGGACGCGGACCTGTGCATCGAATGCGGCCTCTGCGCGATGGTTTGCCCGCACGCGGCGATTCGCACCAAACGATTCGACGAAGCCTTGCTCGACCAGGCACCGGAGGCGTTTCCCGTGCGGATCGCGGCCGGCGGCAACGGACTGGCGGCACTGACCATTCAGGTTGCCCCCGAGGACTGCACCGGTTGTGGTGTCTGCGTCGACGTCTGCCCGGCCAAGAGCAAGGAGGTTGTCAAGCACAAGGCGATCGACATGCTGCCCAAGAGTGAGCATCTTGAGCGCGAACGCGAGCGATTCGGGTTCTTTGACCAGCTCCCCGATCCCGACCGGACGACGTTGAATACGACCAAGGTCAAGGACGCTCAGCTGATGCTGCCCCTGTTCGAGTACTCCGGTGCCTGCGGTGGCTGCGGTGAGACGCCATACTTGAAATTGTTGTCGCAGCTGTTCGGCGACCGAATGGTTGTCGCCAACGCGACCGGTTGCTCGTCGATTTATGGCGGCAACCTGCCCACCACGCCTTGGTCGACCAATGCGCAAGGGCGAGGCCCCGCGTGGTCCAATTCGCTGTTCGAAGACAACGCCGAATTCGGACTCGGGATGCGGTTGGGGCTGGACGGCAAACGTGAACGCGCCCGCGCCTTGCTGACCCAATTGCGTGACCAGGTCGATGGGACGCTGGCTGGCGCCATCCTCGATTCCAAGCAACGCGGTGAAGCGGAGATCCAGGATCAACGCGATCGAATCGATCAACTGAAACAACGATTGGCGTCACTCGGTTCTCAACCGGCGTTGGAATTGGCCGCAATCGCCGATTCGCTGGTCGAGCGAAGTGTGTGGATCGTCGGTGGTGATGGTTGGGCGTACGACATCGGCTATGGCGGGCTGGACCATGTGCTCGCCTCCGGACGCAACGTCAACATCATCGTGCTCGATACCGGTGTTTATTCCAACACCGGCGGGCAGGCGTCCAAAGCGACGCCGCGCGCCGCGACGGCCAAGTTTGCCGCCGACGGCCGCAACGTGCATCGCAAAGACTTGGGCGCGATGGCCGTCGCCTATGGCAGCGTCTATGTCGCTCAGATCGCGATGGGGGCTAACCCCGCCCAAACGCTTCGTGCGGTCCAGGAAGCGGAATCCTACGACGGCCCGTCGCTGCTGCTCGCCTACAGCCACTGCATCGCGCACGGAATCGACATGTCCACCGCCATGACCCATCAACGCGACTTGGTCCGCAGCGGGTTCTGGCCGTTGTATCGCTACGACCCCCGTGATGCCCATGCCGGTGAGCACCCCTTCCACCTCGACAGCCGCAAACCTTCCAAGCCGTTCAAGGAAGTTGCGATGCAGGAAGCTCGGTTCGCCATGCTCGCCCGATCCAAACCGGAACGAGCGCGTGAACTGATGGAACTTGCTCAGAAAGACATCGACGACACCTGGCACTATTACCAACAATTGGCCGGCGTCGAGCGAGACAATCCCGACCTGCAACAAACCGATGTTTAGAACCCCGAGGTGCTGAAGTCGGAGAGGCTTCCAGCCTGTCATCGCCGATGCGGCGTAGGCGGTGCCTGACGACTGATGGCATGCACAGCATGCCCGACACGACTCATCCGTTTGACGACCAACCAACTCAACCAAAGACCGACCCGACGCACGGATTTCTTTCCATGACCAACATCGACCTTTCCACCAGCTATCTGGGGCTTGATCTCAAGAACCCCTTCATCGCCTCAGCCAGCCCGCTCACCGGCAGCGTCGAATCGCTGTTGCATCTGGAGCGAGCCGGCGCCGCGGCGGTCGTGCTGCCGTCACTATTCGAAGAGCAAATCGAACACGAACGAGAGCAGTTCGAACAGTTGAATGCCTATCAATCGGATTCGATGGCTGAGTCGTTGAGTTTCTTTCCTGATTTGGAACGCTACAACACCGGGCCGGAAGAATACTTGCAACTGATCCGTGACGCCAAGGAGAGTCTTTGCATCCCCGTGATCGCCAGTTTGAACGGATTCAGCAGCGGCGGTTGGAAATACTACGGCGAATTGATGGAGCAGGCCGGCGCCGATGCGCTGGAATTGAACATCTATTTGGTGCCCACCGACCCCAGCGTCTCCTCCTCCGATGTCGAACGACACTATCGCGAGTTGGTTCTGTCGGTCCGCGAACAATTGCGAATCCCGCTGGCCGTCAAAATGGGGCCGTTCTTTTCCTCACCGGCCACGTTTGGCAGTGACCTGGTTGAATCCGGTGCCGCGGGATTGGTGCTGTTCAACCGATTCCTCTCGCCGGAGATCGATTTGGAGACGCTTGAATTTGTGCCGGCACTACAACTTAGCCAGCCCGAAGAATTGCGTTTGGCCCTGCGTTGGATCGCGATCCTGAGAGACCGGATCCAAGCGTCGATCGCGGCCACCGGCGGCGTGCACTCGGGACTCGATGCCGCCAAGGCGTTGCTAGTCGGGGCCGACGCCGTGATGATCGCCTCGACCTTGCTCAAGCATGGGATCGACCACCTACCGGTCATGCGCAACGAGTTGGTTCAGTGGATGGACGAGAACGGCTACTTCTCGGTCGAACAACTCAAGGGCAGCATGAGCATGGACAATTGTTCCAACCCCGAGGGGCTCAAACGCGCCAACTACATGAAGGCACTGACGTCCTACACGACGAAGGTCTAGTGACACAGCGTGTTCATGAACCCGTCAATCACTTGGCGTTCCTTGCCCGACACCTTTCCGAATCCGAACTGACCGCCGGATGCTTTGGCGATCGCCGTCATCTGTGTTCGAAAGAACGTGGCTAATTTCGCTCGGGCGCGTTGACTCAATCGGCCCATCGCGTCACGCATGTAGCGTTTCCACGCGTCAACGCTCTCACGAGGCGGAACCTCGCGCAACCAATGATCCAGTATCATGTAGGCTTCGCTCTCCGGTCGGATCCCGAGCGTCGAGGCCGCTTCCAACACCGCTTGTCGCTCACCGCTGTCGACGCGGTGATCGGCCCAAGCGACCAGAACAAGCGGGATCAACCGCAAGGCGATCAACGTCCGCGTGGTGAACCCCAGTTCCGTCAGTTCGCTCAACAGCGACGCATCCGAAATTCCCGTTTGACGCGCCAAGTCGTCGCGTGCTCCTTCGCTGTGGGCTTCGGCATGAAGACGATCGACAATCGCATCCTCCACATCGTTGAAAAACTTTCGTTGTTGAAGTCGTCTCGTTGGCGCCTCTCGGCTGTGGCGGGATCTCATCGCTTGTTCCCCTGTTGCGGCGTTTCATCTTGCGATGCAATTCACTGCAAACGTAGTGCCGGCAGGCGAACGTGCGGCAGGCGGACTGTCGGTGCGGGGAGACGTCTCTTCGACGCTCACCAGTGCGATTCCGCACGCCGAAGTGTGCGAGCGGAGCAGGTTGGTGTCCAGCCTTCAGGCGCATCCCACTCGCTGCTCCGCAGCGAAATGGACGGATAAATCCTGCACACCAGCGCACGTTGGTGTCCAGCCTTCAGGCGCATCCCGCTCGCTGCTCCGCAGCGAAATGGACGGCTAAAGCCTGCACACCAGCGCAGGTTGGTGTCCAGACTTCAGGCGCATCCCACTCGCTGCTCCGCAGCGAAATGGACGGATAAATCCTGCACACCAGCGCAGGTTGGTGTCCAGCCTTCAGGCGCATCCCGCTCGCTGCTCCGCAGCGAAATGGACGGATAAATCCTGCACACCAGCGCAGGTTGGTGTCCAGCCTTCAGGCGCATCCCACTCGCTGCTCCGCAGCGAAATGCACGGCTCACCCGCACGGATCGAATCCGAACAGCGCACGCCTCTCCCTAAACTCGACGCTCGATCTTCAATCGACCAAATCGCCTATGCCGCTCGCATGGATCCAATCACTGAGTTGATCAAGTGGGCGGCTCGCCGCTTGCTGCGGCGGATCCAGGCTCAGTGGCGAACCGTCGCGGAGAATTCCTGATTCATCGACGGGTGTTTCTTCGTCCGGAGCGTCTTCAGGCGGTGTTTCTTCACCCGCGGCCTCCTTCCCGAGCAACTCGGTCTTGTCAGCGAGCAACTCGCGAATCAGTTTCGCGGTCAGGCTGAGACGAATTTCTACGGCTTCACAGCCGCACATCGTCGCCAGCTCGCCGGCGTGACGGATTCGCTGCCAAGCCGATTCGATGTCGCCACGGGCCAGACGAATCCGCGCCGAGCGAATGATTCGGTCGACCGCCAAATCCAGCCGTTCGGCCGAGCGATAGGATTGCGCCGCGGCATCGAGCACATTCGGGATCTCGCGGTAGTGACCGATGCAGCGTAACAGTTGGACTTCGCGGTCCCGGTGCGCCCCGGCCTGTAAAAAATTGGCTTCCAAATCATGCACCAGCGCCGCGACGTCATGTCGATCGGCGTGCAACGACAGGTCACACGATTCGATCGACAATGCGCAGGCCCGTGCCAAATGCGATTTCGCCCCGCCCAAATCCAATTGTTTGGCTGCCAGACGGGCGCGGGCCAATTCGATGCGTGCTTCATAGCCGCTGCGGCAGCGATCTTCTTGCTGTCGTTCGTTCAGTTTGTCGCCGACGACGGGAAGCCGCACCACGCAACAGTCGCGGCAGGGGGCATCGGCACAATCGCCCGCCGGCCCACACAGACAACATGTGTCGACGATGTCACAGGGAGGGCAAGTCATTGCGGCGTAGTTGACGAACCGATCGGCATCTTGGAATCGAGATTGCGTGATCGCGATTTCCGCCGACAGCAACCAGGTGTTGCCGGTCGATGCTCCGGCGCGACAGAGTTCCACACGCGCGTCGACCAGCCAGTCCGACGCTTCCAGGTACTCGGCCTGACTGGTCAAACAAGCGGCCAGGTTGTACGCCACGGTGCCTGATTCGTAAGGATCATCGATCGCCCAGGCCCGCATCAATGCTTGGCGATACTTCTTTTCCGCCTCGTCCAGGTCGCCTTCGTTGTATGCCTCCCGGCCGTCATCGACGTAGCGATGCAGTTTGGAATCCTTACCGACAATTTCTTGGGGGCCACCGGCGCAGCCCGCCGTGATCACTGCCATCGACAGCCACGCCAGGGTGAACCAAATTCTGGGAACCATCGCCGGAACGCGCATCAGCGAACGCCTCCGCCGCGAACCGAGGACGGAGACAGCTGTTTGGTCGGCGCTTTGTTTTCGCGATAACGTCTCAGCAGCCAGTGGTCTTGGATGTCGCCGACCAAATCCTGTGTGTCCTCGACGGTGTCGTTGACACGTTGGGTCGTGCCGGGCAACGCTTCGGCTTCGCTGCGGACGATTCTCACCACGTCACGCGTTTCGGTGGTCAACCGCTGAATCAGCAGTGCCGTCTCGCGTAGCGTCTCCAGTGTCGTCGCAATGTCATCGTTGGTTTGGTCGCTTTTGACATCGATGTTGGCCGCCAGCTTTTTGACGCTCTCAGCGGCGTCCGACGCGGCGGTCGCCGAGTCCTGGATCCGCAGGACGGTTTGGCGGATGTCACCGTCGACCAATTGATCGACGCGTTGCGCCAGCCGGGTCAATTCGGCTTCAAGATTCTCCGTCGTCTCGCGGAGTTGGGCGAACGTCTCGACAGCTTCCGGACGAATCGCGTCGCTGGTCAGCTTGAGTGATTCGAACGTTTCCTCGCTGCTTCCAAAAGCCGGATCGATGTTTTCGGTCAGCGACTGTTGCAATTTCTTGGCGGCGCTGTCGACCGAGTTGCCGGCCGCCTCGATATTGCTGGCCATCCGATCAACCTGGTCGTCCTGTTTTAGGATCCGGGTGATCGTTTGACCGGGCAACAGTCGCTGGGGCGGATCCGTTTGGCCTTCGGGGCGATTGCGTCGAATGCGAACCACGGCTGGTCCGACGCCATACTTGCGGTCCAGCGTCACCGCGCTATCGGTCGTGATCAGATCACTGTATTTGGCATTGATCGCCAGCGTCACGCGTACCAAATCATCATCGACGATGTATTCCAACCCGTCGACTTGGCCGACCGTTTCACCCAAGATGATCACTTCGGTGCCGTTCCGCAGTTGAGCAGCCATGTTTTCAGGGACGTGGATAAAGAACAGCTCCTTTTTGACCGCCAGATCGCTGGTGAAGCGGACCGAAATCACGATCGACAGCAGAAAGACGACGATCAAGAACACGCCGACGATTTGATTGACATACCTGAGGCGAAACGGTTCGTTCATGGCCGACGTCTCCCGTTGGTGTTCATCGTCCCGTTGATGATCCGCCAGCTGATCACCGGGCTGCGGAATTCCAGTCGGTATTCGTCTCGGCCACCGGCGAAGAACAAGACCGCGGTTCCCGAGGCGCGCAGATCGTCGACCGCCGAGACAAAGTTGTCGTACAACGATTCCAACATGAAGCGAAGTGGGCGTTCCAAAATCAATAGTCGAGGATGGTTGGCCATCGCGCGAATCAACTGGCACAACGCCAGCACCGACGGCTCGACGACCGAGGGACGCTTTTTCAAGGCCCATTTCACCTTGGCGAGCTGATGGCCCGACAGCCTTTGAATCCAATGTTCCACTTTTTCTTCCGCGTCGGTTTCGGTGACCCCATGATGCCGCATGGCCAAGTGGATGTTGTCTCGCAGCGTCAGACTTTGGATCCACGCCGAACCCGCAAACACGCGTCCGATTTCGCTTCGCATTTGAAAGTGTCGCGCGTAGTCGATCCCCAACCAATCTTGCTGGCTGTACAAGACCTCACCCGCGTCCGGTGGATTCAATCCCAGCATCATCGAAACCAGGTCGCGGGGATTGTGCTGCCGCTCCAGTTCCACTTCGACCAGCTCGCCCGTCCGAATCGTCGCCGAGAATTTGTTCATGCGAATCGACGTCTCGCCAGTTCCCTTGAAACTCACCTGATGGAATTCCAGGATCGGCGCAGCCAGCTCCCATTGCGGTGGCGGGGTCTCGGTCGTGGGGGCGTTGCCGGTCAAGGGACTATCCGAATTGAAAGACGAGGATCTTATTGTAGAACAGGATCGACAGAATCGCGGAAACCGCAAAAACGGCCGTCAGCGCTCGGATCCCCGCGCGGCTGGCGATCCTGGGGACATCCGTCATCGATCCCCGTGCATTGATGCCTTCCAAACAACAAATCGCTCCGGCGAACCCTCCGGCGACCATGGTCTTGGAAAGGAAAAACGTCAGGTCACTAAGCTCAAAGTTGCTGGCGATCTCGCCATAAAACTCGTTCCAACTGGTGTGAATCGCATCCATCATGAACCCCACCGCATAGCCCGTCACGACCATCGTCACCGCCGTGATGATCGCCAGGCAAAAGACACTGATCATCACCGCCAAGACGCGTGGCATCACCAGGAACGTCATCGGGTCGATTCCCAACGAGTCGATCACTTCGACCTCGCCGTTGGCCCGCATCGTCGCCAGTTCCGTGCTGATCGCGATGCCGCTGCGGCCGATCACTACCAAACACGCTAACATCGGTGCGATCTCGCGAACAATCGAACGCCACAAGATCGGTGCGATCACGTCGGTGGAGACGCCTGCGGCATCGATCCACATCGCTGCCTGGACGATCAACAACACCCCCACCGCGCCCCCAAATCGAAGCGCCGCGGGGATCGCGTCGACCGCCGTGAACAACACCTGCTTGGAAAACACATTGCGGACCGCGTACGTCCACGATCGGGGATGACTTGCCAGTGCCAGAGAAGCCCACAACACCGATGCGATTGCCGACAGGCGGCCGAAGCGGTCGAAAAACAGTTCGCCCACGCTGCCGGTCCAATGCCACACCCAACCGGTGGCGCGAGCCACGGCCAAGCGAACGAGATGGAGCGTCTGGACGGAGGAGCGAAACACGGTGAATGACGGTGAGACCCTGTATCGGACAAAATTGGATTCATTCTCACAATCGGCCGAACCGCACCTCCACTCCCCTGCGAACCGTTTCAACGGTTGTCATCCCACCCCCGTACCGCCCTCCAACCGGCGCAACCGTCACAGTCCCACTCCGCAGCGCCGCACACGAGCCGGCGACGCACCGACGATCCCCAGCGGAAAAGGTCGCCCAGTCGTCAAAGTCGCCCTCCTGGCAGCAGGGTCGAGCGCAGCGAGGGGAGGTCGAACGGTCAATCGCGGTGTTCACTTCGCCGGCCAGGGTTGCCTCCCGAGCAGCAACAACAATCGCTCTCCTCGCTACGCTCGACCTTCCCAAAGGGCATTGGTATCTACACAAGTCGCTTTTTGCCCAAAGGGCATGCATATCCATAGCCTGGGGCAAGCAACCGAGCGTTTGCGAGGGTTGCGCCGCCCCAGGAACCTCATCGCAATGAGATTCAATTTGGCCAACGGCCATGCACAACCTTCGCGTTTGACGAGGCATTTGTGTATGGCCGTTGGCCAATCCCTCTCGTTCCCGTTTGCAGACCTTGGGCGATGCCCAAGTGCCAACGTCCCACCACCCGCCCCGATGCCGTTGGTGTATGCTGCCTTCCTCCCAATACATTGCAGTGCAATCAACGCAACGGTGCTCGACGGCGGAACCAGTCCCATGAAGAAGCGGATCATCACCGACGCCGAGCAACAAGCCGCTCAACTTCCCGAGGACGGTTGGCTGGATTTAGCGAAACTGGCCGACGTCGAAGTCACGTCTGAAGACCCCGCACACCCGATTGAGTCCGCGTTGCTGCCCGGACAAGGTTCGCTCTGGCACGCCACAGAACCTGGCGAACAGACCATCCGCCTGGTCTTCACCAGCCCCCAGCGCATCGAGCGGATCGCATTGGAATTCGTCGAACCGCAGACCGAGCGGACCCAGCAATTTGTCCTAAGCTGGTCCTCCGACGGCGGGCAGTCCTACCGCGAGCTGGTCCGCCAACAATGGAACTTCAGCCCCCAAGGGGCGACACAGGAAACGGAAGATTACCGAGTGGACTTGAGCAACGTCACCACGCTGGAACTGAAGCTCACCCCCGACGTCAGCGGTGGAGAAGCTCGAGCCACGCTCGCTCGCTTGCGTCTCGCCTAGTCGGTAGTGGACGAGGCGACGAGTCCTTCCCTTCAGGTAGCAGGTAGTGGACGAGGCGACGAGTCCTTCCCTTCAGGTAGCAGGTAGTGGACGAGGCGACGAGTCCTTCCCTTCAGGTAGTCGGTAGTGGACGAGGCGACGAGTCCAAACCAATACGCCGACTGCAGAGGACTCGTTGCCCCGTCCACTACCCGAACATTTGTAGGTGCGGCGGAAAAAGGTCAGGCTGTCACTTGCGGAACGATGAAACGATGACTGGGCCCACCGATGGCAGCGCGAACCCACGGATTTTTGGCACCCCGTCATCCGTGGGTTCGCGCTGCCATCCGTGGGTATTCTTTTCCGTGGTTTGCCCGACCACATCGCTGGAGTGCTTCGTGCCGATTCAATCGGAGAGTGGAAGCCTCTGTGCACGGTCCGTCCGCCCGATTTCAGGGTGATCGAACTCGCCAACAGATGATTGATTGCATCCGATCCCACAGGGGATTCGCCTTCTCGCGCGAGCGTACGGGGCTCAGGCCTGATGACGACACGCTGGGGCCGTGGGCTCGCGCTTCGACAGTCGGCTGACTCTTCCGTGACTAACGATGGGGATCGAATCCTGGTGTGAGTCTTCCTACCCCTAATCTTCCTACCTTTTCATTCTGGCCTTACAGCGCTAATCAGACCTCGACGAACGCGACGCCGGAAAGGCTCGCGTCCCGCAGAGCGTGAACAAGTTGCTCGTGAAATACGAGTGCCTGCCGATACCCGGAAATCCTGAAGATCATTTGATCGCGGACTGTGCTCGGATCGATCCGAAGAGAAAAGACCGTTTCGGGATCACCGGCTTTCCGGTTTGAAAATTTATCGTCCTTCTCGACGTAGGTCATGTTTGAAGCCTGGTGATCAATACAATTGAACTCGTCGAGCACATTGAGGACTGCCATCTGCTCGTTGGTCTGTTTGACTAGTGCATCCTCAGCCGTTGCACCGTCTTCGAGGCAGATGCGGTCTCCGGAGGCGAGAAATCGTGCGGCAATGGCGGTGCCACCGACAAGGACGATCAACTCGTCCGGCTCATAGCAGTAGCTGACCTCGGCGCGAGTCCCGTTCCCGACCGAAACGTAGTGCAACACGATCCGCGTGTCCGGTTTCGATGGTTCCCGCGTGAAGCCACCGTCCGATCCGGTGCGTTGTGAATTCCAAGGTGCCGTGTGCATAGCGGATGCGAAGTTGGGGAACAGTCGACGAAGCGTGCGAGCAAGATCGACAACACTTCAAGAGACGCGGTACTCGCACGTCTAGCGGGGCCGGCGTCCCCCGCAGTCTACACGATTGCGAGTGCCCGATTGCGATCCGACTTCGCGACCGCGGGTACCGAGTCGGGGCGACAGGGAACGACCTCTTCGAGCGGCGCCTGGTTCGATCCACAGCCGACAAAAAATCTTGCCGAATTGCGAACCCGCCGGCCTTGCAGGTGTCAAATTGGCAGGGTATTGTTCTCCCCAGACCGTCCACGACGGCCCGGGCGATTGGCTCAGTTGGTTAGAGCGCTGCTTTCACACGGCAGAGGTCACTGGTTCGAATCCAGTATCGCCCACTGCTTTTCGTTTGCAGCTTGTTCTCTGCGCTTGACTTGGCCTTAAGGGGACTCCTCTCATGTTCAAGATTGAGAAATTGGATTGGTGCCGGGGCTCTCATCGCACTGGCTCGATCGCTGCTGATTGGGAGTCCATTACGGAGACTCTGGGGTTTCCGCCGAATGGCGCGGCGAGCGCAGATGGGAAAGTCATCGACCGTTGGGATTTCCGCTGCGACGAACACGATTGTGCGATCTGGGATTACAAGGGATCTCACCTGTTTGATCAGTACAGCACCTTTGGCCCCGCAAGTGTTTTTAGGCATCTGTTCGGCGAACGCTACACACACGAAGTGTGGGACGATTGAGTCGAACTACCGATTCGCTCGCAGGTTGGTCGGTTGTTATGAGTGTTTGCCCTTCACGCAGGTGTCGGCCGGATTCGATCGAGTGCGTCAGGGCGGCACGTGGCCAGTTCCGGTGTCTGAGTCGCCGGGGCAACGGTGACGACAACGCACAATGGAGACAACGCACAATGGAATCGTGCTTGTCCAGGATCCGATTTGATTCTTCGACGAATTGGGTCGTGATGATTCTTGCGATTGCAGCGTTCTGGTGGCGTGTCCATCTGTCCGCGTGTCGCTTTGCCCCCATGCCAACCTCGTTCGCCGCCCCTCTGGTGTAGCAGGAGCTACAGAACCCTTAGCGGTTATACCCGGGAATCCTGATTCGCAAACGAGTGAAAGAATGTTCGTACGATTTTCCAAGCTGTCAGTGGTCGTTGGATGGCTTTTAAGTGGGCTTTTGGCATCCAACGCAGCGGCCGATTCTTACCCCGAAATCATGTTGATTCTGGATTCGTCGGGGAGCATGTCCGAGGTCGTCGCGGGGAAACAGAAGATCGTCGCCGCCAAAGAGGTGATGCACGAAGTGGTTCCCCAATTGGACGAGAACATTCGAGTCGGATTGACCGCCTACGGACATCGCAGGGCGGGCGACTGCACCGACATCGAGACATTGATACCTGCGGGAAGCAACGACCGGCAGGAACTTCTGAGCAAGATCGACCATTTGCAACCGAAGGGCAGAACGCCGATCTCGTCGGCCATCCTGTCGGTGGCGAACCAGTTGAAAATGAAGGATGCCGAAACGACGATCATTCTGGTCAGCGACGGCATCGAAACCTGTGGCGGCGATCCCTGCCAAGTCGTCGCACAATTAAACGCGACGGGCGTCAAGTTCGTATTGCATGTCGTCGGATTTGATGTCGATGCGTCCGCTGCACAACAATTGCAATGTCTCGCGGAGCAGGGACGTGGTCGATATTTTCCAGCCGCCGACGCGGCTGAACTGCTGAAGGCGTTACAGGAAGTCAGCGCGGAAGTTCTGCAGAAGGTACAGCAGGTTGACCCGGCCAAAGTGAGTGCGAAAGCAGCCCGTTCAGGACTCGGCAAGCTTCGTGTCACGATGCCAATCGGTTCTGAAGTGAGTCTGAAGAATTTAAAGATCGGCAACCCTGAATCCGGCGACGTCAAGCGGACCGTCGAAGGCCCCAAGTCAGACGGCACGTACCCGCTGCTGTCGGGAACGTATTTCGTTTCGCTCGGATTCGCGACCCCCAGTTATGGCCGTCCAACGGAGTCGAGTTTGGGAGAGGTCACGATTTCCAAAGGCGAAACACGCCGATTGAGCCTGGGTTCGATTTCGTTCAATATCGCGAAAGAGCTGGAAGAGAAGATCGCGGTCGAAGAAGTCTTGATCACCGATGCCGGAACCAACCACGTCGTCGCTCGCGTTCGAAAGAACGGCAATACCTACTATCACTTCAAACCCAAACCGATGGTCGCGGGCGTCTATGACATTCAATTCGAATGGCACGGGCATAAGCCTAAGCTGCTGTGGCGTAACGGTTTCGGTTCGGGTTGCGTCTCGTTTTCATGAGCTTGTAGTTTTTCTGCCTGCGTTTGAGTTCCCGTTTTTCTTGGCGACCTGGTCGATTGCCGACAACCAGTTCGGAGATCGTTTCGAGCAGGTTGTCGAATTGTTCGCCCGGGCTTCCGCAGCGGAGTCGGAGAAATGCTGCAAGCTCTTCAATCGCCTGCATCGCGCCGGTAAAGCTCAGCCTTGTCGGACATCGCCCGAACTTCAACGCAGATGCCATGATCGCAGCGCGGACTAGATTGAATCCAATCATGTGGCAGTGGATTTCCTTGCGAACCATTTGCGGGCTCTTGCATCGCAAGTGCTCCATCTGCATTTGAGTTTTCAGGCTTCGGATGTGAAGCTCCACCTGCCATCTCTTGCGAAACAGTTCGGCCAAATCTTCCGCGGCATAGATTTCGGCATCCACCAACGTCGTGGCCAGGGTAATTTCCCTGGTTCGAAAACCTCGCTGCTCAACCTTGTACTTCAGGTGACGGACAATGACCAAACAAGGATACTGATCGTATTCTTTCTTGCTCATCCACTTGGGACGTGGCGGTTTGCGGTAGGCGACTAACTGATCCAGGTAGCCAAGTTTGAGCCCACGGCGAAAATCGATTTTGCGAAGTTGGTGCGCCCTGGCCACCAAGTCGATACCTCGCATCGGCCCCATGGCAAGCAACCAGAAGTTTGCGTAGTAGCGGTCAGCCAGCAAGATTCGCCCCGGTAAAATGCAGTCCAAAAACGTCCGCAGTAGCGCTGTCTCACCAGTCTGTTTACCTCGGTACGGCCCCACTGCCGTGCGTTGAATTGCACCTGTCGCAAGGGAAAACAAGCCAATCATCCTGGCGATCGGAAAACCGCAGCCAGGCTTTTGACTTTTCATTTGGGGGTATTCTTCTTGGTTCTCGTCGGTGTCAGCCATCGTCAAGGTCCAGCCATCAACCATTTCGACAATCCGGTCTTGAAACAGCCAAGCTTGGTCGGTCGCCTCTTCGCAACGTTTCGCGGTCCATGCAAGCAGCCTTTCGAAGAGTTGCTCAGGAAGCCTGCCGCGTGCCTTGCAATACGATGTTGTTTCGCTGCTGACGCGAAGCAACCCCTTCGCGACGCGGTACACATTGAAGCGGGTGACGGCCTGTTGGCAACTGTGGTCTGCCGAAAGGACCTGTGAAATGAACAACCAAACGGTGATCATCGGGTTGTAGGGGCAATCGCGGTATTTGTGCTTCAGTTCAGCGCAAACCCTTGCCACCTCAACCTGAGGCAGAAGGAGGTCCAAAACGAGTGATGAGGCTTTTCGCAATTTGCTTTGAACTTCGAAGCCTGCATCGGTAGACTGATCGTTCACGGTGAGCCCTCCAGTGAAGTGATGTGCTTGATAACTCCATTGCACCGGAGGCTCGCTGTGTTTTCAATTCATTTACGGCACGCAAAGTGCGATTGCGATTTGATATCACTGCCCGTTGTGCTAGCACGAACGCAATCGCACCACATCTAGTTGATTCCACTTATGCCCGTGCCATTCACATTCAATTCCTTTACAGTATCAACAAACGTGCAGCGCCGACCGTCGTGGCACGCACGGTGGTCGTCCAGCCGGGCAAGGATACTGTCGTCACACTCGACAGCGGATTTCAACTTCAACCGGGAACGGATGTTTTGGGTTGGGAGCTGATTCCCGTTCAAACGACAGCGGCCGATGGACACGGCGAAGGTGCCGCAGCAGCTGCCCCGGCGATCAACGTCAAACATGGCGGGGTTGTCGGAAACAACGACCGCCTTTGGTCTCCCTATGTCGTGCCCCCGGGAACCTACGACCTGAACATTTTTATCAAGGGAATGGACGAGCCATTGCCGGTTGGTGAGGCCATCGCGATCAAATCTGGTGATCTGCTGAATTTCGATGCCGGACTTTAAGATGGCGTTCCTCTGTCGGTTGGTCGCCTGGGCGTTCGCGGGATCGAGTTGCTTCGTTTGTTTACAGCAACTTCCCGCGCACGAGCCGTTTCAGATGATTGATGTCCCAGATACCGAGGGCAGTCTACTGGTCACCGGGACGGGCAATCGCACCGGATCAACTTTTCAAATTCGCTATCGTTTCGAGGGATTCTATCTGTTTTCGCAGCCGGTCTTGACCCTGGCCGAGCAACCGGATTCGCAACTTTCCAGCGATGAGATCCATGACCTTGCCGACTACACGTATCTGTTTCCCAAGTTCACGACGTTGTCGGTCGATGGGCGTCTGCATGGCGTTCATTCTCATGAGGGCGGAACGCCTGGTGCAGACAGCTTCTCGGAGCTGATGAATGAGTTTTCGGTATCCGATTCCTATCAATTACCGGTGCTGCCGAAAAGAACGCCCGTTGTCGCGCCCCTCTACCAGGGACACGGACCAGGCATCACGATCGCGGATCGAAGTCGCGTGGGGCGCGGCACCACTTTGCATTTTGATGCGACGTCCACACGTTGGATGGTTGCGACGGCCAAACGCAACGCGTTACTTGCGAAGGCGATGCACGGAGACGATACACCGCCGCCGAAGAGTCTTTTTTGGCGAGCCGACGAGCGGATTTCCAAACATTTCAACGACGGAGTCTATACATCGACGACGGTCGAGGACTTGCCGATCGGCTACAGCGTCAATCTAGGCGGTTCGTCGATCCTGTCGCTCCCGACAACCCGGCTCAGCCGAATCACAGCCACCGGATACGGCATCAACTTGAGCATCGTCGACGGACGCGCGATCCAAGCCGACGCTTTTAACGGCATCGATCAATTGAAGTATCAAGGCGTCCGAACGCTTACAGCGGAAACGGACAACGACCTGAACACGATCATTGATGGCGATTCGGCGTACAGCATTCGACTGGATTATCGGATCGGCATCCCTCTGGGCGATGTGATCCTTCGTCCGAAAGAGCAAGATGAAGAGCAGTTTCTGCCCGACCCTGGATGGGATCTCCCACGCCGGTACACCGTCGAGTTGAAGGATATTGCGCCGAGCGATGTGGACGCCATTCGTGTCCGTTTGAAACAGGTTTCGCGTCACGTCGGGATCGCGACCAACGCAGGCAACCACGTCCGAGGTGTCGAGCGGGGATCCTGCCGTGATTGCGGGCAACCCGTGTCCATGACGCCCCATTCTGTTTCCTGCGAAGTCGCCGGCCAGCACTTGTCACGGCAATATGACGGCTACGACCGGTGTCCGATCGATACACTGCCCGATGTGCTTTTCAGATTGGAAGGCGATAACGAAAAAGACTGGGACCTGGAAGACCCGATCGATGGAACGGGTCTGCAGTATAAAATCGGTCACGTCTTGATCTGCGAGAACGTTGATCGAAACGAATTTGAAGTCAATGTACGGATTCTTGATGGGGCCGCCAGTGCTCAGCTTTCCGTCGAAGCCAAGATCAACGGTGTCTGGATTCCGGGGATTGCCGAGGGTGTATCGGCAAATTCAACGGGCGATTATTTGATGCTTCCGATCGACACCAATGGAAATGGTATCGGCGATTCATGGGCTGGTGACGGATTGGCCAACGACTCGGACAATGAGGGGTCCTTGCGATCGGCCGTTCAAGGAGACGGGCTGACCAATTTTGAAGAATATCGCAGCGTCTTTTCCAGGGGCATGTTCTATTCAACGCGGTTGAACCCGCATCATCGAGAGGTCTTTGTGCACGACTACTCCCTTGGGTTCGCGTCTCAACTGAATTCGGTCAAGTCGTGGTACGAAAAACAGAATCTGTCGCTGATTCAGTTAAAAGATTTTGAAACACGCGACGAACGCGTCAATTGGCAGGATTCGCGATTCAAACGCGGGGACCAATACGCCATCATCGTCATGGATTCGACTGACCCGTTGTTGGCTTCGGTCAGCAGCGATACCGGAACCGATTGGAGCCGCGTCGGCGGCCAGGCAACACTTGGCGAGCGGATTTGTCCGCAGGCCAATACGGCGATCATCGGTGCTGCCCGTAACGACGCCGAACGGTTCGCACGGCAACACTCGATGAACGAAGATGTCAGCCGGACCCTCGCACATGAAATCGGTCACGTGATGGGATGCAAACACCATGGCGAAGGCGATTATTGGGATGAGGTCGATGGACAGCGTGTGCTGGTCGCCGTACAAGGAGGAAACCACAGCGGCGATGCAGGTTGCTTCATGCGTTATCAACAGGCCGACAAATTTCGCATTCCTGACTCCGTTGCAGGTGTTCTGGCCGATTACCCCGAGGACCTTCACAAGCGGGATCACTTCTGCGAAGGCCGCCGAGGAACTGGAATTAACGGAGGCGGTTGGTGCGGTGACGCGACCAACGGTCGCTGTCTGCACCAAATCCGCCTCCGCAGTTCGTAGCGAACACGACACTCCGGAGCGTTTCGTCGCCTTCTCTTCTGGAAGCTCGATTGCGCTTTGGGGCGCTTTTCCACATCCCCGTGGACCTCCTCTCGCGACAGAAGCTGACTGATCTGCGATTCCGAGCTGAACATCTGCCACGTTCAGTGTGCAGTGCGCGAGTCCCGGTGAAGCAAGATCGAAAGCTCTCGAAACATCGATCACGCCCTGCCACGCAATCGTGTTGCCGGACGCCGGTCCGACCAAGCCTCATCGGATGTGCGGCGCGCGGTGGGGCTCCTATTTCATCGTCCCGCCTGCTTGCTTCCAACTTTTGCACGAACATAAAAATGCCACAAAACCATCTTGAAATATCGACAGTCACGGTCGACACGCCACTGGTCGAAGTTGCCCAATCTTCATGGAGAGACCTTCTTGGTGTCGCCGCATCGATCAGCTGTGCGATCCACTGTGCCGTCATGCCAATGTTGCCGATTGCGTGCTGCCGATTGCGTGCCACCCACCAATATTCTGCCCGCACAGGCAACTCGCGTGCTAGCAAGCCAGCAGGTGGGTGCTGACATTTGCATTTGGTGGGTGGCACTTTTCATCCCTTTTTTGGTGGGTGGCACTTTTCATCCATCCATCGGTGAGACGCACCGGCTCGGCTTCGCGTGATGATTCTTGCGATTGCAGCGTTCTCGTGGCGTGTCCACCTGTCCGCGTGTCGCTTTGCACCCTTGCCAACCACGCTCCCCGCTTTTCTGGTGTAACGGGAGCTACAGGCCCCTTAATCTGTAGCGTCAGCTGAGTTCTTCCACTCGGAGGATTGTGGACTCTGCGTTGATACGACATCGTGAACCAATTCACAACAGATCAATGCTCGACGCGCGACGTGTGTCGTCAGCCTCAACGACCAATGTGCCGTGCGATTTTCCTGTGGGCCGAATTCTGGCATGAACCGGTTCGGGACGACGTGCCGCGAATCGTGGCGATCTCTAATTAGGTGTTTTCAACGATGGTCCAGACGACAGTTTCGATGACCGTGACCCCAGAGCACGCGGGGCGGGTGGATCTGATTGCTCGAGAATTGTGTGATACCTCGCGAAGCCAAGTCCGCGGCATGGTCGATCATGGCTGCGTCTCGGTCAACGGAGTGATCTGTGGAGACGCAGGGCAAACGGTTGCCGCCGGCGATGTTGTTTCGATTTGTCTCGATCCACATCAACGCTATAAAGAGAAAAAGAAGCCCTGGGACGATCGTACGTTCAGGGTCGTCTACGAGGACAAGCACTTGATCGTCGTCGATAAGGCTGCGGGAACCTTGACCGTGCCGACAGACAATCACGAACGCAACACCCTCGTCGAACGTTTGACCCTTTACCTGACTCATTCGCGTGGGAATCGGGACGCATTCGTCGTTCATCGGTTGGACCGAGCGGTGAGCGGGTTGCTGGTATTCGGTAAGCAAGAATCCATCGCAAAAAAATTGATCGAACAGTTCAAGCAACGAAAGCCTGAGCGGGTCTATGCGGCGATTGTGGCCGGGGTGATGGCAGACGATGAGGGGACGTTTCGTTCGCATTTGGCGACGGGAAAAAATCTCGACCGATACGTTGCACCGGCGTCGCATCAGACTGAGCTTGCAATCACACACTATCAAGTGCTGCGGCGAATGGCGAACACGACGCATGTCGAAGTGAAATTGGAGACTGGCAAACGAAATCAGATTCGAATCCACTTTGCGGACGCCGGTCATCCTGTTCTCGCTGATCCACGCTACAAGACAAAGCAGGCATCGCATCATCATTGGATTCGCGACCGAATCGCGTTGCATGCGAAATCACTCGCTTTTGAGCATCCGGTGTCCGGTGAAATGATGGCGTTCGAATCACCCCTGCCGTCGGCCATGCTGAAATTTCTCGCAGGAAACCGTTGAGAGGGTAACTGTGTGACGGCTTGACCGGCAGCACCGTGTAGAGACTTCGCATCGCTATCGCCCGACGCGCAGAGGATAGACCATCCGCCTTCAGGAAGGGGAATACTTCAACAAAGTGGTCATGTCAGGGAACATCGATTCGACAGCTGGCCTTCTGGTCGACCCCATCGATTACAGCTCTGGCATTTTGCAAGCGATACGATCGGCGGTCGACGAGTTTGCACAGAGTTCTACGAGTTGGACCGAAGGCGCGGCGGGGATCGGCCAGCGTCCAGACCGAAGCGACGGCCGATCGTCGTCGCGAATGACCCCGCTCCATCAAGAAAGTCTTTCCGGCGATGCCGATTTTCGCTAGGCTGCGTTTCAACCAATCGAGGCAAGAAATGCCTTTGAGCGGCGTAGCGAATCGTTGCAGGATGCTAGCCAGGAGTGTCGGTATGACCACAAAGAGTCGGTTGTCGTGGTGTTTGTTAGGCTGTGCGTTGCTCCTGTTGGGGTGTCGGTCGACCGCGAATCGCAGTTCGGACATCGCTTCAGAGCTCGCAACCGCGGATGTCTCCGTGTCCGATGTACCGGCAGCCCCATGGGAAACCCTTACGTTTTTCCATCGGCCTGAGTTCCAAGAGGGGACAGGGCCGATCGATGCTGGGCCGATCGATGCCGGGGACGTGCCTGAGTTCACCGCGACCGATTCCGGATTGAGGTATCGGGTGCTGAGAAATTCCGGCGGCAAGAAACCCACCGCTGACGACACCGTGACGGTCAACTATCGCGGGTGGCTCAGTAGCGGCAAAGTCTTCGACAGCTCTTACGAACGAGGGGAACCCACGACTTTTCCGTTGCGAAATGTTATCGCCGGCTGGACCGAAGGACTGCAACTCGTCGGCGAGGGAGGCATGATCGAGCTGTGGATTCCTTCCAGGCTAGGTTACGGCAAAGGCGGTTCCCCTGGCTCGATCCCTCCTCATTCGCACCTTCATTTCGTCGTCGAACTCATCCACGTCCAATAAGCACCCCACCGTTTGCTACATCTCTGCATACATAGCGTCAATGTCCAGCATCGTTGCGTCGGCGATGATGGTCGCGTAGACCGCCATCGCTGCGGTGGCGATCACTTCCAAAGTCTGCTCGTTGTCGAGGCCGTGTTGCGCGAGGCTGGCGAAATCTTCGCTATTTAATTGCTCAGGCGTGGCGCCACATTTGATGGCGAACCGAAGGATGTCGCGCGTGTGATCGGGGATCTCGGGCGCATCATCCTTGAGCCCCTCCATCACGGCCCGAATCGTGTTGTCTTCAACTCCCAAGACTCGGCAACACGCGGCATGTGCCTCCTTGCAATACTCGCACTCCCGCTTCACAGCGATGGCCACAAAAATCAGTTCCTTCGTGGACCTCGGAAGGCGACCCTGCAGAAGAACGTGCTTCAGTAGGCCCCAAGTGCCGGCCAGCGTCGAGTGTGACGCGCCCAGTGTGCGGACGAAATTGGGGACGTCGGGAAACCGCATCTCCCGCTGGAAGTCGCGATAGATCTCCGTCACCTCGTCCGGCGCGTCGGTCTCGTGGATCAGCGGGAAGCGTGGCATCGCTCTCTCTCCGTGCTCGAACAGGAAATGGTTTTTAGGCTCACAATCGACTAAGGTGCCGGACTTAACCGCGGTTCTGCATTGTACCGCCCACACTCCAGCCAGACAGCCTGCACCGACCCAGGGGGAGGGCGCCAAGTTCAGGATTTTTTATTCGTCCCCCCCACAGTCGGAAAGACGACAGCACGGTGGTTCGCTCTGTGCGTTTGCGTCGCCTGTGCTTTTGCGTCGCCTTTGCGTCTGCGTCGCCTGTGCTTTTGCGTCTGCGTCGCATGGGGGCTGACTCACCGAACCTCCGTCGGGCAGAGTTTGCCGGGGGGGCACGATTGTCCCGGACTGCCCAGCACACGAGTCTCAAAATCGCAACGGTTCAATGCCGCGTCGATCAGTTCGGGGCTAACCAGAGGACGGACAGTAAGCAGGGGATGAGCGGTGGACAGTTCATTTGATCGATTGGAACAGCATTTTTGTTAAAAACTGGAGGTCTGGCAAAACACCCTGACCGCAGAACCAGAAGGAGATGTATTTTTAAACCAGGGTGCCTCGTATGACAAAGAGAAAACATGGATCTGGCACCATGATGCAAAAACGAATTGGCCGCTTGCTTCCGGTCTTCGTGTTCGCAGCTCTGGCGGCTTCGACCTGCATTTATCAGTTTCTTACTGTTCGCCGTCGACGGTCGTCTGAACCCTGCTTTGCCTCATATGCCTCCGGTCGGTGCATTGCCATCCGCAGAATCGGAGCCAGCTGAGACAAATCCACATCACGCCGTAGATCACCAACGCTCCGTAGAGAGACGCTGCGCTGATCAATATTAGCTCGCTTGCTAACACGTCCCATCCGTACTCCACCACCCCGAAGAAACCGTTCAGGATAAAAGCCGCAGCGAAGGCCGCGGCCAAGCCGAAGTAAGGGAGCGTCGCGGTGCGACTGCGAGGTCCCTCGCGCAAGAATGCAATCTGCGTACAGATGATCGCGATCGCTGCCATGAAACCCATGCCGCCGAACAAGTAGATTCCCTCCAGATACTCGAGCGAGCCATTTGACATGAAGACGGCGCAACCGATCGCGGCGACACCCGTCAACTCGATCATCGTACGGATCCCGGTTGGCGGCAACGCGGTCATGTCGGATCGGGCGTGTGACAACGTCCACCGACTCCACAGCTGTGTTGTTAATGCAACTGAAGCGATCGCCATCAAGCAGGTGAACATCACCAAGGAAAATGCATGAAAGAATCCACCCGGTGCAGTTTCCTCGACAATGACCATGGCAATGGCGAATCCAATGCATCCGGGCAAAACCGCTGCGATCGCCATCGCAAACCGCAAGAAGACTGATCCATACCAAAACATCGGTGTGGTTGCGGCGAACGAAAAACCAACCACCGGTGGAAGTAGCATGGACTGAATGATCATCATCATCCAGATGTAGATCGGTTTACTGATGTCGAATTTGTTCAGCAGATGGATTTCCAATGGGAACGTGATCCCCAACAAGAATGTAATCGCGGAGAGCCCCACGATCCCGGCGATCAAACTCAGCCCGTCGGATTCGATCGCCCGATACTCGAACCATGAGCGACTTTTCGGCTCAAGCAAGATTTCTTGTTGGGGCAGACCGTGGGCTCGTTGGCGGAGACCGGCATCTGAGATTTCCACAGTTGCACGCTGGTCATCGGTAGGATTGACGTTCCGATCACCCGTGTTCGCTGCGTTCATATCGCCGGTGTTGTGAAAGGAAAACGCGAAGAAGAGAACCGTGGGAACCGGAAGTGCCCGGACGAAAACAGGCATGTTGGTGTCAACCACCACCCTATCCTATCAAGAGGCTCCTCGTGCTGTTGGTACCGCTCTCCGCTGACTCAGTATTTGAGATGTTTCAATCGCAATGAAATGGTGGCGCGGAACGCGGGATAGGATCACCGGCGCGCCACATTTTCTTGTCACCCATGTTCCTGTCGCCCACTCTCCCATCCCATGTTTCTGCCATCTGCGGGCGCTGGTTCTGCATGCCGATTCTGTCTCGCTCGCCAACGAATCCACTCGACGCACTAAATCAATCCCGCCGCGATTCGTGCCGCACCCACGGCGGCATCTGACGAGTCGGCAGTTAACACGGGCACACCCAGGACGCGCGCGCGGATCTGCGTCCAGGCATCGTTGGCGGCGCCGCCTCCGGCGGTAAAAACCTGGTGCACCGCCGGTGCGCCCCGTTCTTGCAAAGCGGCGTAGCCGACACGCTCGATCTCGGCGATGCTTTCGAGCATTCCTTGCAAAAAGACGGCATCGTCTTGGGGGCGCGGTGTGAGCCGGGGAGCGAGATTGGGGTCGGCGATCGGGAAGCGTTCGCCAGGCTTCGACAGCGGGTAGTAGTCCAAGCCGGTTGGCGTCGACGGATCAAGGTTGGATTGAAGCTCACTGAGCTGATCCGGCGTGAAGAAGTCCAAGAGCACGCCGCCCCCGGTATTGGAGGCGCCGCCCGGTAACCACATGTCCCTGATTCGATGGCTGTAAAGGCCGCGACTTGGATCGAAGACCGGTTGATCCGACAACAATTTGATGGCCAGCGTCGTGCCGAGTGATGTCACACCTTCACCTCGCTTGGAGGCACCGGATGCCAAAAACGCCGCGTTGCTGTCGGTCGTGCCAGCGACAACGCTTACGTCGTATGCAAATCCGAATTGTTTGCACACCGCATCGGAAACGGAGCCAAAACAATCGCCGACGGGATGGACGTGCGGGAGTAAACGGGTGGGGATACCGCAATCCACGATCCAATCGGGCCACCTGCGACGGACCACGTCGTAACCCATCTTCAACACGTTCGTTTCATCCGATAGCCCACCACCTTCAACTTGACTGCCGCCCAAGAACTTCGCCGCTATCCAGTCGGCTTGGTGAAAGATGAACCGGGCGGGCGGGAATGTGGTGTGCTTCAGCAGAAACATCAGCCGTGCCAACGCCGATCCTGGCCCATTGGCGATCGAGTCCGGCGGAGCGTGCGCGGCGATCATCTCCGCTTCCCGATTGAATCCGGCGGAGTTGTAGAGATATCCGGGAGACACGGGGGTGAGGCTTTCGTCAGCAAGCAACAAGGTGCCTGAGGTCCCATCGACGCTCATCGCGCGAACGTCTGCCAGGTTTCTGTCACCCTGTTTCAATTGTTTCGCGAGATCGGAAAGGCAGTCACAGGTTGCGTTCCACCAGAGCTCGGGATCCTGGCAGGGACGTGAATCGATTTCGATGGGCATTGGCAGGCCAGCGATCGCCGTCGCGACTGGTTCACCCCGTTGGGTGATCACCGTCGATCGAACACCGGACGTCCCGATGTCGATACCGAGAAAAAGATCATCATTGGTTGGCATGGCCATCTCCTGCTGTCGCTTCGCCAACATCGGGCGATAGGTTGCTCGCGTCCCAGTTTAACGACTCGGCGTCGGTGTCTTTTCAAATTGGCTCGAATGCAGACTCCGTGAGAATGCGCCGCAAGGCTGTGAAGTCCGATAGGGGGGCTTCAAGCGAAGCACTCAAGACAAAACGTTGGTGGGTTGACCCCCGCGCGAGCAGAGAGTCGGTCGAGGACTCGCTGCAGTTCATGGTCTTCGTTGGCTTCACCAAAATCGTTTCGGTGAACACCGCTGCGAACAAGTGCCGACGCAAATCCAATGTTTTGGGCGCCACCGATATCGTGTTCCAAGCTATCGCCGACCATCAAAAAACGATGGGGTTGGACGTCTGGGTACGCCCGTTGGACTGCGTTGTAGATCGCGACGTATGGCTTCCCATACCAGATGACTTCTCCACCCCTGTCGCAGAATCGATCCGCCAGATGACCGGGCGAAATGATCAATCCACCGGCGCGCGGCGATGACTTGTCGGGGTTGGAGCAGACCACGGGGATTCCGTTCGCGATCGCTTTGTCAAACACATCGTCATAATCATCTTCTCGGGCTTCCTCGGAGAGCCCCATCAGCAAGATCGCGTCGACGCTGTCATCCAACGTGTCGCGCAACTCAATCGTGTCGCATCCGGCACTCCAATCGATCGCATCCTGGAACGTCGCGCAAATCGGAAACCACGTCTTGGGGACCGAGCCGTGCACGGTCAGGCGTCCACGTCGGATGTCGTCCCACAACGCTTCGCCGGACGTCGCGACTTCGCCAACGCGATTCATCGGCAAGCCGATTCGCCGCATGCGGGCACGGTTCAATTCAGCGCGTTTTCCAGAATTGGAGACGACGATCATCTGTTTGCCGTGATCGGCCAGCATCCCGATCGCTTCGACGGTGCGTGGATAAGGCGTCGTGCCATCATGCAGCACGCCCCATTGATCGAGGACGGCAACATCAAAATCGGCCAAGACTTCCTGGAGTGAGCGAATGAATCGCGTCATGTGCGATGCCAATCAGGTGGAGAATTCTGAGCAATGATCAACTCACCAGCCTGAGCGCACAAGCCCCCGCGGAGGGCGGGTTTTGATTTGGTGCCGCCCACCAACGGGCGGAGCATGCAGTGCACCCTGAAACCGTGTCGACAACATGGCCGGTGACAGCAAATGTGCAAATGCTCGTCGTCACCCAGAAAGCGGTTTCTAAAAATTTAATTGACCTGTGCGGGGCTCCAGCGTAAATTGAACATCAGAGTACTCGTTTCCTGTGATTCTTCCTCGACTGATGAGGTAGCTAATGCAGAACATCCATTCATATTTGTGAGTGCGCCTGCCTCCGATTTCGTGAGGAGGCATGTGGTGTCCAGGCAACATTTCGACTCCGGCTTCGTTCTGCATTCTTGTGACTCTGTATCCCGCTCGACTTCCCGAAGCGGCGGTGATGCGAGTTCTGCCTGAAAAGGCATGGTATGAACAAACCAGAGTGATTTGTGGTTGTGGACATCGCGGTGTGCTCGAAGATCTTCGAGGCTCTCGCCCTCTGTCTGCGGCGAGAGCCTCTTTTCGTTTGGCTCTTTCGTAAAGCTCGGTTGATTCATCTTCGTGCCGAGAATGCGGCGTGGTGCAAGCATGTCATGAATCATCTTTCTGCGGCGATCATTCAGCCGGAAGTCCCGGTCAGAATACTCCGTTTCGGTGCCACCCGTTCAAGTCTTTCCGCAAGGCGGTGGTCGGCACCGCCGGCGGATGGATTCGCTGCGACCCCGTCCAGGGTCGAGGGGATTGTGGGACGTGCTTCCCGGAGGTGGCGCTGCGCCTTAGGTTTGACCACATCTTTTTACAATCTTCATTGCGTCAACGCCGCAGAGCATCGCTTGGAGGTCGTTCCAGCCTCGCCAAATCGTTTGCCATCCCGGTGGGTGATCGGACTTGCGGTTCTGATGACCGCCGAGTCTCGCCAGTGCATAGAAGAAATCGTGAATTGACCAGTCGGGTTTGATTTGGCCATGTCGCCAAGCGCTCAGCACACTCACGTAGTCGCTGCAGATAACTTCGGTCGCTTTGCGTTTCTTTGCGTCCCAACGACGACTGGCATCACGCATTTGCAGCAGAGTCAACGCCACCACTGAAATCAAAGCGATCGCTGGCTGCAAACGTTCTTCGCTAGTGAATTGCGGGCTCTCAATGCTACATCCTGTTTTCATCCCTTTGTGATACTCTTCAATGATCCAGCGACATTCGTACCAACCGACAACCTGATAGGCATCTTCAAAATCAAGTACGGGTTGGTTTGTAATCAAAAACCATTCCAGACGCTCTTCTCCGGCGGGCGGATCTTCTTCCCAGACTCGAACAACCCAGACGGCAAGCGGATCGTTGCCGTGTTCTCCTAGTTTCTTCGCGGGTGGTTTGATTTGAACCGGGGCAAATGAGACAGCCATCTTCGCCTCACGAGCCCGTCGATTGGCTGATTTCTTTTTGCCTTTGCGAACCCGTACTTTCTTGTCGACTTTGCTCGTTACCGATAACGTCCAGTGTCCTGCTGGCGGAAGGCTGGCAGCATAGTTGCGAAGGTAACAGGCTTGATCGCTACTGCCTTGATCGCCATGTCCAGGAATGATCGCCCGATTATGAGAGGCACGAATGACGAACCTACGGCCGCTGGCCAATTCATGTTCGAGGAACTCGAACGTGTCAGCTCCTCGATCACAAACATCAACGAGTTTCTCGCTGTTAGCCAGTGGATCGGCACCGCGCAACCACAATCGACTCTCTCGTGATTCACGCTTGCGTTTCTGAGCGGTCAGTTCGTCTTTGGGAGCATCCTCCCGATGGTGCAAAACCTGATTGCACAATCCAATTACTTGCCGTGTTTTCGGGTTCACGGCCAAGCTGTTTTGCGCGATGTACCCACGGCGATTGCCGTTGCCAATTTGGCCCATGTCATCGGAAAGTGACTTGTGATTGGTAAAATCCAGCTCGGTGGCATCATGAAGAATCAGGACTGGGCCTCTGATTTGCTTGATCTTGAGACAGGTTGCCTCACGATGAGATGCGAGAATTGCCTCATGCGTCACCTGGTCACGGTCCATCAACCGGTAGAAAGCCCTGAGGTCTTTGGGGCTATTGAATTTCTGTGGCAATGTTCCACTTGGTCGTCGAGCCATCGAGTCAGCGAGTTGTACGAGACGATTTGTTCTACGTTTGTCGCCGAGTTGAGCGTTGGCAAAGTTGACTTGTCCAAATGTCTGCAGGGGCAAAACCATGGGGGGCCTTCCGTGATACGAGTGCTGGTAGCCATTCCGTCACCAGCAACCATCTCAACCCGCCGTCGCGAATCAATCGCAGCGTGTGTTCCACGCCACGGTTCCCACAGGGAAAAAACTCCAGGCATCGCCAAATTACCAGATCAACCTTACCAAGCTTGACTCATTTACAAAGATCAACAATTGGTTTCACAGCCGCGCCAACTCGACACATCCGCCGGCAAACAAAAAGATGTGGTCAAACCTAAGCGCTGCGCTGACCTCCGGCTACTCGCTGGCATCCCTCCGGGATCCTTCGTTCGCTGCCGCGTTCCCGGCGGACGTCAATCGTATATCAGTGGCTCGGCTTGCGCCCTGTCGCGACCAAAGGACAACCCGCTTGGTGCCAAAGTCGGTGGCATTGGCGCGGGCGTTCGGGTTCCACTCTTGGGTGAATCACGCTCGTTGATCGGGATTGGGCTAGAGTCGACCTGCGCCCTTTTGGCCCTCGGCAATTGTGGCTCACGGGCTGCCTGCGATTGCGCGTGTTTTGGTATCATCTAGCAAACCGCGTGGCGGAACGGGCGGTCTCGATTCACTTGGGCAGAATAGAAACGAAACCGATTCGGTCGATGTTCGTTCCGCTAGCTCGGTGATCGCCGCGGTTGGGCGATGGCGTAGTAAACGTTCAACAAGCAGTTAGGAAAGCAACCTTGCGGTCCACAATCTTTTTGTTTCTGTCATTCGAAAGACTCGAAAAATGCGCAGCGAACAACTGAACCATTCTTTTCTTGAGTATCCAGTACGATTGCTACTTTACCGGCTGATTGTGTCGGTGACGATTGTGGTGTCGAGCGGTGCCGCGTTGTCTGTGGCGGACGAGCCGATCGACATCGGCTCGCGAAGAGAACTGTTCGTGGACGATTTGCTGATCGATCGCACAGACAGCGTGGACTTGAGACTGCAGCGTCCCGTGAAAGCCCCGAGGCCCCAATCACCGCTGCCAAAGGGAGCCTACGCCACGGTCATTAGGGACAGCGACGAACATGGCGTTCTTTTTCGAGCCTACTGGCGCGGATACGATCCGGCGTTCCAAGGTGAAAGGGAATCAGGCGACGGTGGAGAGCTGGTTTGCTACGGCGAGAGCCGCGACGGCCACGAGTGGGCGTTTCCGAAGCCCGGTCTTCATGAAGTCAACGGGACTCGTGAGAACAATGTGATCCTGGCCAAGATGCCTTCGCTGCTGCACAACTTCAGTCCTTTTCTCGACACACGTCCCAACTGTCCCGGCAGCGAGCGTTACAAAGCCCTCGCCGGTCATCCCGGACCCGGCAACAAACGCGGCAAGTCCAAGCCGGGGATCGGACTGTTCGCATTTTATTCAAGCGACGGCATCCACTGGTCGAAGCAGGGCGAGGTCATTCCGTATCGCGATGAGTGGCGTCACGCTTTCGATTCCCAAAACGTTTCGTTCTGGTCCGAAGCGGAGCAGCAATATGTCTGTTACTTCCGGACATGGACTGCCGACGAGGGGCTTCGCAGCATCAGTCGCACGACATCGGCAGACTTCAAGACGTGGACCGCACCCGTCGAGATGAACCCGAATCGCCCCGGCGAGCATCTCTACACCAATCAGACGCATCCCTACTTTCGCGCGCCTCACATCTATGTCGCGATGCCGACACGTTACGTTCCTGGCAGAGGGGACTCCGCCGCGTCGAAGGATCACAACAACGCGACCGATGTGCTGCTGATGACTTCACGAGCCGGCACCACCCGCTACGATCGCATGTTTGGGGAAGCATTCATTCGACCGGGACTTGATCCAACCGCATGGTTGAACCGTGCCAATTATGTCGCGCTGAATGTCGTGCCGACTTCGCCGACGGCGATGTCGATCTATCATCGCAGTGGCGATCGCTACGTTCTGCGGACCGATGGATTCGCGTCAGTTCATGCGGGAGCCCAGCCGGGCAGTCTCTTGACTCGTCCGGTCCGATTTTCCGGCGACAGCCTGCACCTCAATCTCAGCACGAGTGCAGGCGGCCAGGTGCGAGTTGAGATCCAAACCGTCGACGGCAGTCCGGTACCAAACTTTCGTCTCGATGACTGCTTGCCGATCTACGGCGACGAAATTGATCGTCCAGTGAGATGGAAAGGGGATCCGGATCTCGAGTCACTCGCAAGTCGGCCGGTTCGACTGTACTTCGAGTTGCAGGAATGCGATCTGTATTCGATTCAGTTTCAGCGACAGCAATAGCTGCGTGAATGGCCGTCAACAGATTATGCCGTTGGTACCATTCTGTTTCGAACGCAGTATTCGAGTTCTCTCAATCACCTTGGGAAGGTGATGCGGGGCACGCGAGAGGATCACCGGAGGGTAACATTTTCTTGTCACCCATTTTCCTGTCGCCCGTTCCTGCCACAGTCCCGGCCCGTTTTTCTGTCATCAGCGGGCGCTGGCTCAGTGAGCCGCCGAAAGCCTAAGTACCAACGGCTGACCACTCGACAGGATCGAGAGCCGACGGTCAAGAAACGACAAAACCCCGCAAAACACAAGGTTTCACGGGGTTTGTCGGTAGTCGGGATGACAAGATTCGAACTTGCGACCTCTGCACCCCCAGTGAACGAGCGACCGGAAAAAATCCGCTAAATTGCGGGGCGAATCACGACGATGCCGAACGGTTGCACCACACGTTGCACCAAATAGTGATTTCCGAGAAACGGAATGCGTCCAAATTGGTCGCTGATATCATGCAAGAGGCATTGTCAGACGAAGTGTTCAGACAGGTATTCGAACGGATGTCGCGTTACGTACAATCGATTTCCGTGGGATAGTATGTGAACACGAGATGACGGTTGAGCCGTTCCAATGTCTGAAAAACGTAATATTGTTCCGCCGCCCGTAGAGTGGGACGGCGGTGAAGTTGAGCCCCCATCGGTTATCTCCGAATCGCAGACCGTCATGGATAATCGCTTGACGCCAGTGATTGACGTCAGTGGTCGGCGAAATGTCGTTCGCAGACAGCGACCTCGTCAGATGCAATGGAACTTGCGATCGACGGGGGTGGCCCTATTGGCGGTAGTCTTTCTAGGCATGATGTATGCCTCACAACGTTCATCGATCCAAGTTGCGATGAGTAATGCCACCTGGCATAAGGCTCACACATACGACCATGACTTCATTTGTGTAACGGTAAATGTGTCGAACCGTTCACGAGAAACAATTAAAGAGTGTTTTTTCGTGATTGAGCAAATCCAGCCTGGTCGCGAAGTCCCGCACAAATCGTCAATCGTATACGCCGATATTTCAGGCGGAATCGAACCGGGTGAGACAAGAACTGTGAAAGCCTGTTGCCGCTGGCTCGAAGTGTTCGATGTAAGCTACCGTGGGCTACGCCCCAATCATGTTGTTCGCGTTTCAATAACGGGAGGCGAAACGATCAATCGATCATTTGAAGTGGATGAAGCCATGACTGCGAAAGCAGTATCAAATCCAGCTCCAAGAATAGATCCAGAAATGGCCGATTTTTTTGGGATCAAAGCCGATTAGCGATGAGGCAATATTACCACCGATTGTTCTGAACATGAGAGATTTCCGTGTTGGTAAGAAGAAGAGAGTTTAGCGATTTCTGGGGCCTCGCTACTCAGCAGGCGATTTGGAATTGCACGAATTGCACGCCCGAGTGGTATTCCAATGAGACACTTCGATGAATCCGAAGTCTTGGCAGCGATCAAAGGTACCGGCGGTATCTTGCGGTCAATTGCCGCCAACCTTGGCTGTGACCGAACGACAATCGGTCGTTGGCGTGATCGGTCCAAGGTTGTCGCTGATGCTATCGAAGATGAGCGTCAATCAAGCCTTGATGCTGCGGAAAGTCAGCTGATCGGGGCTGTAAACGCCGGTGACTCGTGGGCGATTAAATTCTTCCTTTCCACGCAAGGGAGGAATCGCGGCTATGACTCGCGAGCCAAGGAACCCCCTGACACTTTATCCAGCCAAGTTGCCATCTACTTGCCAGACAATGGGAGAGGACTGCCTGATGCTGCTGGAAAAGAGGTCCGAGCGGAACAAACTGCGATAGAATGACCACTACCAGCAGACGCTAGTGGAACCGAGAACTGCGAAAGACCAAGGCTTCCGCCAAGAGCCTTAGAGCCCTTGGGGGCGGATTTCTCCCTATCACGGCTTCCGATTTGGAATTGCTGCGGCGAGCGATCGTAGGCGAGTTGGAAGGCGAAATCTAGTCGCCCGAAGTGCGACGGCTGCTATCCGTAGCACACAGATACTTGGCGATGGAAAACGCGAGTTTTTATGGACAGAAGATCGGGTAGCCGTTTGATCCCCGGCAGACGATTCATGCGGGCGAGTTGGTTTTCACTTGCCTACCACGGCCGGCAACGATCGGCCCATACGAAAGGCAAGTGAGACATGGCAATGGAACCGCGTGCACATCTGGATGAGCAAATAACTGCGCTGAATGATTTGGGGCACGCGGCCCAGCGGGCTTACATGGCGACGGCTGTACTTCCGAAGATGGCCCGAGGTGGCGACATGGTATCTGTTGCTGCGTTCCTGGCCAAGCTCACTGTCGTGCAACGCAAGAACCTGGATGAATGCTTGGACCGTGCAGAACACTGGTTGGGGCGAACGAATCCTGTGTATGTGCCGATTCCGGCGGCGGAAGGAGAGCGAGATTCGGCCTGCTTGGGTGCTTCCGCATTACTGCAACAATTGGCCGTGCTGGCGGGAATCGACGCCGAAGCAGGTGAACCTTTGCCTGTCGATGAAGATGAGTTAGCGCGAGCCCTGGTGGCGAAGTGGCAAAACCGCACACCGGATTGGCTGCTTTCTGCGCCAGTGGATGAGTTGCAACACTTGGCCGACGTAGCGAAGCAAGAAACCTACGCGGCAATCAAGCGGCTGACGGATCAATTTTACACAGCGGCATTCGCGCAACGTGATGGGATCATCGAGGCCAGCAATGAAACAGGTGTCGATGACGGATCGCTCGAACTAGCCGACCGCAAAGCCGAACAGACTACCGAAGTTTCGACACCCACAAGTGACGATGATTTGCCGAGGTCAACGCGGGCGAATCAACCATCTCGTCTCAAAGCGAGATCCGCCTATCATTACGCGATGAAACGGATACCCGATGCCAACACGATGACCGCCCCCGAATTGTTCGATGCAATTTTGAACGATGGCGAAGCTGCGCAAATGCTGCCGCCGAACGCCGACACGTTCCGCCGGTATTTGAATGACTGCGGTATCCGGTTGAAGAAAAGCGGTCCAAAGGCTGCCGGCGGTTCGGTTGTTCGGTGGTCCGATTTGTAGGAATCGGACCAAATCGGACTGCCTCGAAAGTTTCTTGTTTTTTCTTCGCTCCGCAAAAGACGGTGTTTCCGCGATCCTGGTCTGCGGTCCGGTGGTCCGTTTTGTGGTCTAGGTATGGCGAACGCTGACAGTCACAAGGCGTGACGGTGTTTGCCTGACACCTGACCACAGGGACAGACAATGCCACAACAAACCGCAAACGCCGATGCGATCGCTGGCGGTCGCGGGCGGGCAATGTTGTCAGTTGACGACATCGCGAAAGACTATCTCGGTTGTTCGTCGCGACACGTTCGCCGGCTCGCCGATGCCGGCCGGATGCCCAGGCCGATCAAACTTGGCTCGCTGGTCCGTTGGCCGCGTTCGGTCATCGAACAATGGATCGCTGATGGCTGCCCCAATGTTCGCAACGTCGCGAAAGGGGGCCGACGATGAGCGCCGACGAAGAGCAACGATGGTATGCCCAGGCGTTCGCAATCTTTCGAGGAATGCTTCGCAAGGGGAAACCGGTCGCGTTTGAAGATGCGATCCGGCCGATTGAAACGCCGGACGGGTTTGACCGTCGCGGCTTTGGGTGGATTCCCGCCGCGATGCACCGCGACGGTGAAATCGTGCCGGCTGGCTTTCGCGAAAGCGTGAACGCTCGGCATCATTGCGGAGTGAAGCGGCTTTGGGTGTTGGCAACCGCCAAGAAAAAAGGGGCTGCCGATGCCTGAACACCAACAACCCCGAAAGCGTCAAGCCGAGTATAGCGGACGTGAATTGGTCCGCGACGTGAAAGCCGCTGCCCGTGGGCGGTGGTCCGATTTGCTTCAATCAGCCGGGATGTCGGCTGATTGTTTGAACGGTCGCGGGCGACCTTGCCCGAAGTGTGGCGGTGAAGATCGCTACAACGCCGCAAGCGACGTGAACGATACCGGGGCGGTGTTCTGCCGGCATTGCTTCAACAAGTCGTCACGGATCAAACCCGGCGACGGTATCGCAAGCGTGGCTTGGTTGATGGATTCCGGCAATGGCGAAGCGGTGCGATGGCTTGCCGACCGGCTCGGGTTGGTTTGCGATGCGGATGGGAACGCAAAGCCCGCCGAAACCGTGGACATCATAACGGCGGTTTGCCGCGACAAGCGAATGCCGATTGATGCGTTCAAATTGTTCGGCGTGAAGGAAGCGACACGGGGACGTGAACGCTACCCCGTGGCTCGGGTCGATGTTTACAACGAAGCCGGCTCGGTTCATTCCTATTTCGACCTATGGCCCGGTGGCAAAGGGAAATGCAAACACGGCAAGGGCAACGCCGGCATATTCTTTCCCGGTCGTTTGCCCGCCGACGGTGAAACGTGGCTTTTGGTTGAAGGCGTGAAGGATGCCGCCGTGTTGGTTGGACTCGGGTACAATGCCGCCGGAATGCCGACGAACAAACTTGCGACGAAGTATGCTCGGCTGTTTACGGGCGTTGATGTTGTGGTTGTTCCTGATTTGGATTTGGCGGGCGTTCGCGGTGCAGACTATACCGCCGGCGGTCTCTCGGGTATTGCGGCAACGGTCGCGGTCGCTCGATTGCCCGGCATCGTGAAGGACAAACACGGCGACGATGTTCGCGACGTGTTGCGGAAGCCGGACGGCGAGACGCTAGTTCACGATGCAATCCGCGAAGCGGCAACGTGGGAACCAAAGCCGGACGACAACGAAGCCGATGAACGGCCCGAGGTCATTGTGACGATGAACGAAGCCGCTGTGACTGACGAAGTGGTCCGTTGGCTTGGTCGGCTCGGTTGGGATAGCCCGTGGATCAAGGCAGACCGCCGCGACCGGGTGCGGGTGTTCGTTCGCGGTGGCGTGCTGGTTCATGCCGTGGAAAGCGACGACATCGACGCGGACGGGCGTTTAACCGTTCGGGATTTGCCGCCGTGCTTGATTCGCGAACGTATCACGCAAGCGTGTTCGTTGATGGTTGAAAAGGAATCCGAAGATGACATCGACATCGTTCCCGTTCGTCCGCCGGGTTGGTTGATTGATGCGGTTTTCAGGCGTGGAACATACGGCGGTGCAGTGCGTCCTTTGGCGGGCGTTGTGCAATCCCCAACGATTCGCGTCGATGGTTCGATTGTGCAATCGCCGGGATACGATCTGCAAACGGGTTTGATCTTTCGCCCATCGGTCGCATTCCCGAACGTGCCGGACAATCCGACGAAGGATGACGCGGCAAAGGCGATCGCGGATTTGCTGGAAGTGTTGGCAGACTTCCCCATCTTTGAAGATGCCGACCGCTCGGCATGGCTGGCAATGGTCCTTTCGATGATTGGCCGATCTTGCATTGACGGCTATGTTCCGTTGTTCGCGGTGACGGCGAACATTCGCGGGGCCGGCAAGTCGCTTTTGGTCGATGCGGCAACGTTGATCGCATACGGGCATCGTGCCGGCCGAAAGGCGTTCACCCGTAATGACGATGAAATGCGGAAAGTCATCACGGCGGTTGCGTTGGCAGCAATGCCAAGCGTTCTATTCGACAACTTGGACATACAACTAGGCGGGGCGGCTCTTGATGCTGCGATCACTTCGTCAACTTGGTCCGATAGGGTGCTTGGTCAATCTCGAATGACGGGCGACCTTCCGATGCGGACGGTTTGGTCGGCGACGGGAAACAACATGGCTTTCGGCTCGGACGTGGGCCGGCGTGTTCTTCCGATCCGGTTGCAATCGCCACTCGAAACGCCGGAAGATCGAAGCGGCTTTCGGCATCCTGATTTGCTTTCGTGGATCGAAACGGAACGGCCGCGATTGGCGGTCGCGGCTTTGACCATCCTGCGGGCCTACTTCGTTGCGGGCTGCCCGTCGCAAGCCGGCGGGGATTGGGGATCGTTTGAACGCTGGTCGGCGGTGGTCCGTGGCTCGATTGTTTGGGCTGGCGGTGCTGATCCGCTACCGACGCGGGCTACGGCTCTTGCGGGCGATGACACCGCCGCATTGCTCGGTAAGCTGATTGTAGGAATCGAAACGGCCGATTTTTCGGGCGTGGGTTTGACGACGAAAGAAATCGAACGAAAGACGTTTGGCACCCAGGCCGACGACGCGGACCACGAAGCGTTGGCCGAAGCGGTATTCGAGATTTGCGGCGAACGGTTCAACGGTCGCAAGTTTGGCCGGCGTGTTCGCGGATTCGCGGGGCGAGTGTGGCAGGGGCGGTTTATTGAAGCCGATTCGGCCCGTGGCGGGGTTGCTCGATGGCGGGTTCGGCGTGCCGATGGTGGGTTTGGTGGGTTTGGAGGGTCAAATCCACCCCGCGAAGATTCGGACGCGAAGTGTTCACCGAACAAACCGACCGCCGGGGATGGTGGGAAACCGGATCGACACACCGAACACGATTCAGGGCGACCGGAAACAAACCCACCTAACCAACCAAACCCACCCGGTGCCCTTTTCGGGGACGGCTTGGGCGACATTCCCGCGACCGGATCGGCGGTGGAATTATGAACGCCGCCGCGATAGTCGCGAAATTATCCGCAATGGGCGTTTCAGTGGTCGGCGTGCCGCCGGATCGGATCCGATTGACCGTACAAACCGGCGACGTGCCGGCCGAAGCGGTCGCGTTTGCTCGGGACCACAAGCCCGCATTGACTGGATATCTACGGCCGAACTGCCGGCCGCACAACAACCCAGCGAACTACATCGACAAGCCCGCATCAAATCGGCCCGGCTGGATTCGTTCAACGTGCCGTGTTTGCGGTAGATTTGTTGGGTATCGCCAAGTGAATTGATTCAGCCGGTTTTCTGACAAGACACTTCTGTAATCGTTGCAAAGAATGTTCAAGGCACTATTGAGATTGTTTTCCGTTCCCGCCGATAGCAGTGCGTTTCTGAACCCATGGGATCGGAACGAACAGGGTTTTACAGCGTTCGATATCGAAGTCGTGGGAGTTGAATATCGCGGAGACAACCTAACGCGAATTGTTCGGACGATCCCATCGACGGTAGCGGACGTAGGCGGCATTCGGATTACGAGTCGAGTGGTTGGGAAACGGCGTGAAGATCGTGAACACTCACCAAAAAAAACTGCGAGACTTGTATCTGAACCCCACAACGCCCACGACAGGAACGCAATTCGAGTCGAGATACACGGGCTGCACATTGGTTATTTGAAACGGAAAACCGCTGCACACATAACCGAGGTAGCGAGACTGCGGGGGCACGACGGGATAGACATTCATTGCCCATGTCTCATTGAATTTGATGCGAGAGGCTGTGCCTTGTTTGTCGACGTTGGAAATCAGTTACTGTTTCAAGATCCCTTTTATGTTAAGCGTTGGCCATTCGAATTCTATGTCATGGATCCGAATCGTACTTTGCCAAGCGAATTCCGGAACGTCGGGACCTCAGTCAACTTTTGGGCAAGACCATCACAGCCCTGGCTGATTCATGTCTATGTGCAGGGCGGTGTTGATGGCGATTCCCTGCTCGGATACGTGCCGACCGATTTGGCGCCAACAATTCGAAGGCGTATTGCGTTGAACGAACCACTAACCGGAAGTCTGCTGGCAATCGAAGGTGGCAGTTTTCGAATCAGTGCGAGCAATCAGGGCGATGATTGATCTTCAACCTCTGGTATGATGCGGAATGCGGCGGCTAGGGTAGCTCCCGAAACCCGGCATCACCACCGGTTGCCGTCGCTCTTTCAATTCAATTGGTGAACGTGAAAAGGTGAAACACGATGGGAACTTTGATTCGTAAAGTCGTCACCCGGTCGATGCCGGCGGACGCAAAGATTGTGACCCGCAAGGGCGTGCGGGTCGCCCAGTGGAAAGACCGCTCGGGCAAGAAACGAACGGCCGAAGTGACCGAGGGTCGCGACGGTTCGTTGCGGATCAAGACCGAGGCGGCGACGTGGACGGCAAAGTATCGCGACGGTGAAGGCGTGGTGCGGGAAGTCTCGACAGGATGCCGTGACAAACAGGCGGCGGCGGCTGTACTGAAAGACCTGACGACGCAAGCCGATAAAGTCGCGGCGGGGATCCTATCGCCGACGGATGTTGAAATTGCGGATTGGCAAGCGGTCCCGCTGTCTGTCCACATTACGGACTACATCGAATCGTTGAAGGAACGCAAGCTAAACGCCGAACGCGTCAAGACAAGCGAAACCTACCTGAACGCCGACGCGGCGGGTTGCCGTTTCAAAATGTTGCGGGACTTGGACGCGGCCAAACTTCGAAAGCACCTGAACGCGGACAAGTCGATGTCGGCGGCAACCTACAATTGGCACTCGAAGTTGTGGACCGCGTTTGGCTGGTGGCTTTGCGGCAAACGGCTTGACGGCAACCGGCCGATGATGACCGGTGAAAAGCGGCTTGCGTCAAACCCGTTCGACGGATTCGGGACGAAGGACGAACAAGCCGACCGCAAGCGACAGGCTCGGGCACTGACCGAGGCGGAATTGACGCGGTTGTTGGACGCGACACGCAAACGACCATTGACCGAGGCAATGACGATTCGCACTGGTCCCGACAAAGGGTTGCCGGTCGCGAAAGTCTCGGAACACCGAATCCCGAAATTGCAACGACTCGGGCGTGAAAGGGCACTGATTTACAAAACGCTGGTCCTGACCGGTCTGCGGGCGAACGAATTGCGGACGCTGGAATGTCGCGACCTTTCGTTCGGCGATGTTCCGTTCGTCTCCTTGCGTCACAGCAACGAGAAAAGCCGCAAAGGCTCGACGGTGCCCCTGCGGTCGGACTTGGCCGCTGATTTGCGAGAATGGATTAAGGGACGCGAACCGGGCGACCGGGTGTTCGCGGTCCCGAAAGGCATTCTGCGGATTCTGGACCGCGATTTGAAAGCGGCCGGCATCGACAAAAAAGATTCGGACGGGTTTGTGGTCCACGTTCACGCATTGCGTCATTCGTTTGGGACCCACCTATCGAAAGCCGGGGTTGCCCCCAGGGTCGCCCAAGCGGCAATGCGTCACAGCAACATTAACCTGACGATGAACACCTACACGGACGCTCGATTGCTGGACACGGCTGAGGCGGTCGAACGCTTGCCGTCGCTTCCAATCGCGAAAGACCCGCCGCGAACGGTTGCACCACTGGTTGCACCTAAGACAGGAAACCAGGGTAAACCGGGGTCCATTGCTGACCGCTCGACAGGTTCGATAGCCGACGGTCAAGAAACGACAAAACCCCGCAAAACGCTAGGTTTGACGGGGTTTGTCGGTAGTCGGGATGACAAGATTCGAACTTGCGACCTCTGCACCCCCAGTGCAGCGCTCTAACCAGGCTGAGCCACATCCCGCTTCGGTGCGATAGGGTAACGAAGACTGTTTTTGTTTTCTAGTCCGGAAAGAACTGCTGCGCGAGCACTTTTTCTCGTGCGGTCGCATGGGGCTGCGGTGCAGCTGGTTCGTCCAAGACAGTTGCTGGAGTTGGAGGCGTCGCAGACGTTGCTGCGGTTTGGCGATTTCCGCCATTCGCCGCGGAAATCGAAGCTGTTGGCGGTGTGTCGTTGGAGTCGGGGCACGCGGGGGAATTTGCAGCGAGTGCGGGGCTCAGGCACTGCTCGCTACAAGAACGCACCGAGGCCCGTAGGCTCGCGCCAAACGGCTGATTGGATCATCCTACCGTTGGTGAGTTCCGCTGCCGCAGGGCCGGGTGATGGAGGGTTCGGTGTGGCGGGGCATCACGCTGTGATGAGCGGAAACCCTCCTCTCGCTGCGCTCGACCCTCCCGCACACGGGAGGGTGACGCTTTCACACGGTGCGTTTGGGGTGGGCGGTGGCGTCGGCTGCCAGCGGTGGTTTCGCTTCGGCCGAGTTTGGGGCACACTCTTGGCCGACCCCCGCACTTTCCACGGAGTACCCCAGCACCATGTCTTTTGCGACTCGATTGGCCGACGCGGTTCGGCGGACACGCAGCGTCACCTGCGTCGGACTGGATCCCCGCAAAGCCTCCCTGCCCGCCCCGCTTCGCGATGCCGTTGCCAACGACCGGCCCGAGGAATGGGCGGCGGCCTACACCCAGTTTTGCTGCGAAATCATCGATGTCGTCGGCGATCGCGTGCCCTGCGTGAAACCGCAAGCGGCGTTTTTCGAGCAGCTCGGTCCGGCCGGAATGATCTCCCTGGGCGAGGTCGTCGCGTACGCCCGCTCGAAAAACCTGCTGGTCATCCTGGACGGCAAACGCAACGACATCGGCAGCACCGCGACCGCTTATGCCGATGCCTACCTGGGGGCCGAGAGCCCTTGGGGCAGCGATTCGCTGACGGTCAGCCCCTATCTGGGGCGTGATAGCATTGAGCCGTTCGTCGACGTATGTGATCAGCGGGACGCCGGGATTTTCGTGCTCGTGAAAACGTCCAATCCCGGCGGCGGGCTGCTGCAGAACCGCCAAACGGATGGTCAGACCGTGTTTCAATGCGTCGCCGAGTTGTTGACGGAGTTGAACGCGAGCCGCCAAAACGCGGAGGGATATGGGCCGTTGGGGGCCGTGGTTGGAGCGACGTATCCGCAAGAACTGGCGGAAATGCGGGCGGCGCTGCCCCACAGCTGGATTCTGATCCCGGGCTTCGGCGCCCAGGGCGGAGCAGCCGACGACGTGAAGGTCGGCTTTCACGAGGGGGGGATGGGCGCGGTGGTCAACAGCTCGCGGCACATCATTTTCGCTCATGCCCGGCCTGAATATGCCGATAAGTTCGGGGATGCACGCTGGCATGACGCTGTCGCGGCGGCGACGGAGCAGATGAACGCCCAATTGGATCTGGTGAAGTAGCCAAATCCAGGTGATTTTGGTGTTTTCGCGGTTCGAACCCTCTTCCGAACCCGAGCCTCAGTTGCTACCTTTCGCGGTTCTTCGTCGACTGACAGCGTGAGCAACAGTGGCGTGAAAACAAAATGACCCCCAGCAAATGATGGAATCATGGGCAACAAGATGAAGACCCATAAGGGTATCAAAAAACGCTTTCGCTTGTCCGCGACGGGCAAGGCGATGCACCGCCAAAGTGGTACCAGCCACTTGGCAAACGGCTTGACCAAGAAACGTCGACGAAACCTTCGCGGGACCACCGCGGTGGACACCTGCATGGAAAAATCCATCCAGGCTTCGCTCAACGGCTACAGCAACTAACGACCGAATTTCACCCATTTGGATAGGCGAAACATCGACGCAACTTTTTGACGTCGGGGCCTGATTCAAAACAATCTGAAAGGAATGCACCCATGCGTGCGACCAAAGGTGCCGCCCGTCGGCAATCGAAAAAACGTCTCTTCAAACGCGCCAAAGGCTATGTCGGTGGACGCGGAACGTTGACCCGCTCGGTCAAAGAAACGTTGCTCCGCAGTGGCGCGTACGCTTTCCGCGATCGCCGCGTGCGAAAACGCGATTTCCGCCGACTCTGGATCACCCGTCTCAACGCCGCGACCCGCCTGCACGGGCTGCGTTACAGCGAGTTCATCCACGGGCTGAAGAAAGCCGGGATTGAGTTGGATCGCAAGACGTTGTCGGAAATGGCCATTCACGACGAAGCCGGTTTCAAGGCCGTCGTCGACAAGGTCAAAGAAGCGTTGGCAGCGTAGGCTCCGGCCGCGGTTTCCGCCAAGCGTTCAAGCTATGTCTCTGCAAAACTTTCTCTCCGCCCTCGATTCTCTGCAATCCGAGGCGATCGCGACCCTTGATGCTGCCTCCGATGCGGAGGCGTTCGAGGCTGCGCGGGTCAAGTACGTGGGCCAAAAGAAAGGCGCACTGAAAGACATTCAAAAGCAAATGGGCAGCGTCGCGGCCGACGACCGCAAGTCGGCCGGCATGCGGCTCAACGAGGTCAAACAGGCGATCGAAAAAGCGGTCGCCGAAGCCCAGTCACGGATTTCCGGCGGCGGCGAGAGCGGGGCCGACCCGACGTTTGATCCGACGTTGCCCGGAGTGCGGCCGACGATCGGGCACGTCCATCCGATCACGCAAACGATCACCCACCTGACCGAGATCATGGGGCGGATGGGTTTTGAAGCCGCCGAAGGGCCGGAGGTCGAAGACCCGCACCATAACTTCGTCGCGCTCAATATTCCTGAAGACCACCCGGCACGTGATCCGCTGGATAATTTTTATCTGGCGACCGCGGCCACGGGGGCGGAGAAGCGGAACGTCGAAGGCACACGATTGCTGCGGAGCCAAACCAGCACGGTTCAGATTCGCGTGATGGCCAACCGCAAGCCGCCGATTCGCGTGATCTCGCTCGGCCGCGTCTACCGTCCCGACGATCCCGACGCAACTCACTTTCCGATGTTCCATCAGATGGAAGGGTTGCTCGTCGACACGAACGTGACGATGGCCAACTTGAAAACCGTGTTGCGCGTCTTCGCGACCAACTACCTTGGCGGCGATGTCGAGATTCGATTTCGGCCGTCGTTCTTTCCGTTCACCGAGCCCAGCGTCGAAGTCGACTTTTTGTGGGACGGCAACTGGATCGAATTCGGTGGCGCCGGGATGGTCGATCCCAACGTCTTTCGGGCCGTCGGGTACGATCCCGAAGAGGTCTCGGGATTCGCGTTCGGCCTGGGCGTCGAACGATTGTGCATGCGTCGTCACGGGATCAAGGATATCCGTGATCTGTACAGCGGCGACATGCGATTTCTGTCACAGTTTTAATTCAGTTCCGAGTTCCAGGTTCCAGGTTTCGAGTTGCGATTCCTGAGTGACATGGAACGTGAAACCTGGAACCCCCAACCAGACCATGCTTGTTTCCTGGAAATGGCTCTCCCGCTATGTCGATCTACCGGCCGATCGTGAACAGCTGGAAACGCGGCTCAGTCTGAGCGGATTGAATCACGAGGGGACCGAAACGCCGTCAGAGAATCCGGCGCTGTCGCCCGATGACGTTTGCATCGACTTGGAAGTCACCAGCAACCGTGGTGATTGTTTGGGGCACCTCGGCGTCGCGCGTGAGATTTCGGTGCTCTACAACACCGAACTGCGTGTTCCGTCACCGACGCTCGAAACTTCCAAGACGGACGTCCGGTCATTGCTGAGTGTTGAAAATGAATTCACCGAAGCGTGTCCACGATACACCGCGCGTGTGATTCAGGGGGTCAAGGTCGGCCCCAGCCCGGATTGGATGCAGGCCGCGCTGGCCAGCATCGGGATCGGAGTGGTCAACAACGTCGTCGACGCGACCAATTACGTGCTGATGGAATGTGGTCAGCCGCTGCATGCGTTTGACTACGCCAACATCGCCGACAAGAAAATCGTCGTGCGGCCCGCGCGGGCGAAAGAATCCATCACGGCGATCGATCACCGACAATACGAACTCGATCCTTCGATGTGCGTGATCGCCGATGCCCAAGCGGCCTCTGCGGTTGCCGGGGTGATGGGAGGCGCCGATTCGGAAGTGACCGAGTCGACCAAGGACGTGGTGATCGAATCGGCGATTTTTAGTCCGCTGTCGGTCCGTCGGACGGCGCGGAAACTGAAACTGCACAGCCCTTCGTCGTTCCGTTTCGAACGTCGCGTCGATCCGGTCGGCGTGGAATGGGCCAGCCGGCGCGTTTGTCAGTTGATCGTCGAATCCGCCGGCGGCACCGTCGCCGAAGGGATTATCGACACCGCACCGGAAATCGAACAGCGGCCTCCGATCGTGTTGCGTCTGTCGCAACTGGAACGCATCCTCGGCATCACCATCGACTCCATCGAAGTCGAGCGAATTCTGACGGCACTCGGCTGCCAGAGTGATGCAAAAATCTCGACCGGTTCCGGAGCGTTCCGCGCACCTTCCTGGCGTCATGACTTGACCCGCGAAGCCGACTTGATCGAAGAGGTCGCTCGGATTCACGGGTATGACAAGATCCCTGAAGACAGTCCGATCCCGGTCGCTCCGAGCAGTAAACGGACGTTCGATTCGGCGACGGAAAAGATTCGCGGCGTGTTGACCGCTGCGGGGTTAAGCGAAGCCATGACGCCCAGCGTGGTGACGTCAAAGCTGGACAAGGCGCTTTCGCCGTGGACCGAGCGACCGGCTTTGAGCACCCAAACGGCGATGCTGAAAGGCGCCAAACGGCTCCGTCGCACGCTGTTGCCGAGTCTGATCGAAGCGCGTGCCAACAACTGGGCGTCGGCATCGATCGAAGCGGACTTGTTTGAAATCGCACACCTGTACCTGCCCGGGAAGTCGGACGAGGACTTGCCGGAAGAACTGTACGCGGTCGCGATGGTGTGCGGCGGCGATTTCTTTTCTGCCAAAGGCGTCATCGAGTCGTTGTGTGAACGATTGGGCGCGCGACAAACCCTGTCGGTCCAGCCGGTCGATTCACCCGGTTTTGTCGCCGGCCAATTGGTCCGCCTGTCGCTCGGAGAAACGTCACTGGGGTATTTGGGTGTGGTTGCCCCCAAGACGTTGAAGCAATGGAAGTTGCCCGGCCCCGTGATTGTCGCTGAACTGTCGATCCCCGCGCTGCTTGCGGACGCCGAATTGGTGCCACAGCAACAGATCGTCAGCATGTTCCCTTCGGTGGAACGCGATTTGAACTTTGTGATGTCCGAATCGGTGCGTTGGAACGAACTGGAGAACGTGGTCCGGTCGGCTGTCGGCCAGCAACTCAAATCGGTCACCTACCGCGAGACCTATCGGGATCCGGAAAAGGACGGCAAGGACCGCAAGCGGGTGCTGTTGTCGGTGCAGTTGCAAAGTGACGAGACGACACTGAGCGGCGACGATGCCGACGCGTTGGTTCAAAGCGTCATCGGCGCTTGCAAGAAGAAACTCGACGCAGAGTTGTTGGGTTGAGATGCCCATAGAAATCTTTGCGTATTGCACGCACCGCGATCCGCCGGAGCCGGAGTTTCCCCACGAGCCGGTCTTCGTCCGCAACGAATCGACACCGGGGTTCGTCGAACACCTGATGAAACTGGTACAGGACCTGTTCGAATCCGGTCAAGGACAGATCAGCCAGACGTTGTATGCCGTCTGCCGGCACTTGCAACGAACCAACATGCTGGTGGCATTCAAAGTGGACGGGGAACACGTCGAAGCGATCGCGCCGTGGGCCTGGCAGTCCAATGCGATTTTGTTTTTGCCCGATCGCACGATACGTGACCCCAACGGCGCGGTGTTGCACGATCCGACGGCGGAACAGCCCGACCCGAACGCTCAGCTGCCGTTTTTGCCCGATGCACGGCAACGAAAAGCCCAATCGGAAATCGAGCTGAGAAACCGATTGATCGACACGCCCGAGGCGTTGCCGCCGGTGATCAGCGAGTGGGAAGTCACGCTGCGTTCGGCCGATGAAGTCGTTTGGCGGATGTTGGCGCTGTTCGTCGTCGCGGTCCGGGCCGAATCACTCTCCAGCGGCAAACCGATCCCGATCGCGGCCTTGCGGGAGAAGTCACCGTTGGCGTTCCAGGCGTTGTCGCCGTGGGAAACCGCGTTTCTGGAAAACGCATCGCCGTCAGAATCCGACGTTTCCGCGGCCGGTTGGCGGTATGAAGCGCTGGCGACGCTGCAGTGGGCATTGGGGATGAGCCCGACGCTTCCGTTTCCCGATGCGATTTGTGATGTCCCAGAAGTCGCCCGTCAAATGATTGCGATGCCGGCGCGTCAAATGATCGAATCGGCGACGTTGCGACCGACCGGCGAGATTCTCGATGCCTTGGACCTGAACTTTCGCTTGTTGTGGGCAGCCCGAGACGCGGCGACGCGACAAACCGAACCGCCTGCCGGGATCGAGGGTGGCGTGATCGCAGAGCGGCAGCATGCCCTCAATTGGCTGACGTTTTTCGAGAACGCGGAATGGGATGAGGTCGATATTCCGAGTTCGTAGGTGGTTAGCTGTTGGCTGATGATTTGTTGGGTCGAGTGGTTTTGGTGGATTGAATTTCGATTCGGTTCATCGTCCCGTTGGGAAGTTGTTCAGAATTCGGTGTCACCCTCCCATGTGGAGGTCGTGCCGTTTTTAAGTCGCTGATCACAAAGGGTTTTCGTCACTCTTCCCCTGGGCACTGGTCTCTACACATCTTTTGCATGTCAGATCTGTTCTGAGTGGATGGCTTCGGCCAACGGCCGTTTACATCCATAGCCTTGGGCATCGCCCAAGGTCCGCAAACGAGAACGAGAGCGATTGGCCAACGGCCATACACAAATGCCTCGTCAAACGCGAAGGTTGTGCATGGCCGTTGGCCAAATTAAACCTCATTGCGATGGTGTTCCTGGGGCGGCGCAACCCTCGCAAATGCTCGGTTTGCTTGCCCCAGGCTATGGATATGCATGCCCTTTGGGCAAAAAGCGACTTGTGTAGATACCTATGCCCGTGTGGAGGGGAGGGTTTTCGCTGCCCCGCACCCACCGATGCCAACAACGGTGCCGAAGCCCCCGTCCCGCGTCGTCGCAAACTCCTCCGCGACCCTCCCAGGGGACATCGATTGTATAAGTGTCGGGTTTGACTATAGCGCGAGGCGCCCAGACTTTTACAGCGTGGGCCCTCTCTGGCATTTGCTTGCTGCGCAAACGCCGTCTCTCCCGGAGGGAGAGAATCTAAACTGGTTGCGGAAAGCTGCCGTAATACAATCGACGGCCCGGCAGGAGGGTGAATCAGCGTTTCGCCGTGAAAGACGACGGGCCGACCTCGATTCCGATCGAGTCAGCAGATTTGCGATTTGGGATCTTGTCGGGCTCTCCTTTCTTGGGGAGGCTTGCCATACAATGATCGATCCAGTTGGGTCCAGTCCGGCGGCACGGCGATTTCAGCAACCCCCTTTTGATGTCCATGAGCGAATTAAAACGCGAGCTTTACCCGCCGGAGGAATTCGACGATTTGGCAGGGATCGATGCGGAAGGGGATCCCGACTCGGGCAAACCGCTCTCTCGGAAAGATTTTCGACGCCAAAAACGAAAACGTCGCCGCAAGGTGATGTTGGCCGTCTTGCCGACCATGCTGACGCTGGGCAACGGCGTCTGCGGTTTGGGGGCGATCGCCGTGGCTATCAGCGGCCCGGAGTTGGATTGGCCGCTGGAACAGAAACTGTTTGCGTCGGGAATGTTGATTTTTGGCGGGATGCTGTTCGACGCACTCGACGGATCGGCGGCGCGGATGACGGGTCAGGAGACCGAGTTCGGCGCTCAGCTGGACAGTTTGTGCGACGCGGTCACGTTCGGAACCGCTCCGGCGGTGATCATCTGGCGGATCACCGATGCGTTGCCTCAGCGGTTTCTCTGGGCCGCCGGGGTGCTGTTCACCTTGTGCGTGTTGATTCGCCTGGCCCGTTTCAACGTGGAGACGGGCGAAGACGATTCGCATGAGACGTTCGAAGGGCTGCCCAGCCCGGCGGCTGCGGGAACGTTGGCCGCGTTTGCGATCGCCATGCCGGACTTAAAAGATCTGGCGAGCAACAAGATCTACCACGAATACATCCAAGTCGTTGCCAACGCTGCGCTGGTCGCTTCGCACTACTTCATCCCGGCGCTTGCCGGCGTCTTGGCATACCTGATGGTATCTCGATTCCAGTATCCCCACCTCGTTGCCCAGTGGATGAAGGGCCGTCGCACGACGCACCAGATTGGACAAGCGATGTTTGCCGTCGGCGGCGTCTTTCTGTTGCACTGGCTGGCGCTGCCGATCGCGTTTTGTTACTTCGCGTTTGCCGCACCGCTGCGATCGTTGATCCGTTCGCGTAAGAGTGCGGTCAGCCCGAGCGAGTGAACGCGGTCTGGCACGCGGATCAAAACGACGTGGGCAAGGGTGGCAGTGTTCCCGCTGCCGGATCGGGCTCGGCGGTGACGGACCATTTGTCAGACCCGACGGCTTGGTAGGTGATTCGGTAGAGCACCGTCTGGAATCCATCGTGGTGCGAGTATTGATACGAGACGCTGCTGTCGGTCGGGTTTCCGGTTTCGATCCGTTGGCAAGCGATTGCGAGCACGGTGGTCGGCCCGCGTGACCGGGCTTCGCTGCGTAATCTGGCTTGTTCAATTCTCAGCGACGCGGCGAGTTGGCGCGCATGCACCGCCGCCATGCCGGTGGTTGTCAGAATCAGCAGCATCACCACCAACATGGCATATCCGCGTCTTCGACTGGGAGGGCGTCGATGCGTCATGGTCTAGATGTTGGGGGTGTTGAAGACGTAGGTTTCGGTGATCGCGCCGAGTTGGAACGCAAGTGTGATTCGCAGTTCGTTACCGATCACTTCGAAATTGACCGAGTCGACCAGTTGTGCGACCACGTTGGTCCGTCCATTTTCCAAGTCTGAGCGAATCAGTTGTCCGTCGGTTTCGAAGTAGAGGATGACGCGATCGGGTGAAATCCAATCGGCCGATCCGTCCAGATCCGAATCGAAACAAAGTCGCAGTTCATCGGCGGTAGGGATCATGCTGTCGACCAGGCGCCAGCGGTTCCGGTCGCCGGTCGGGCTGTCCGGATCATTGCCGCCGAAATCACGTCGGAACGCTTCGATCGCCAACCTCGCTTCGCCCGCGATCCTGGTCCGGGCGATGTTGTCGGCCATGTTGCGAGTCATGTCCATCGTCACACCGGCCGCCACCATGGCGATCATCGCGGCCATCACGGACCCGATCGTGACCTCCAACAAGCTCATGCCGTTGCGGCGTCGTTGAAAGCGTGGTGGGGAGTTGCTTGTCATCAATCCAGCTCCACCGTGACTGTGGCGCCGCCACCGATCGTCGTCGTGACGGGCGTGATGACTTCGACCGACCGACGACATCGCAGCATCACGGCATCGGCGATCAACCAATCGCCCGAACGGGGCCAGCCGTAGAGCAGTACGTGAACGGTGCTATTGCTAAATGTGTAGACACCCAACCGTTCCCACCATTTTCCGGCGTAGTCGAAGTCATGTTCGATTGCTCGTTGGTCGACGTACACGGGTGCCGCCCACCCGCCATTGAAGACATAGTGTGGGACGGCGGATCCGAACTGTCCGGGGTACGATTTCTTCTTTTCCGGCACGAACGTGAACACTTCGTAGTCGCCTGGGGGAACGCCATAAAAGGAGAACAGAGCGTACGATCCGACGGAGGTGGGGGTTTGAATCTCATGGACGGTTGATTGATGATCGCCCGGGTGTCCGCCGTATTCTTCCCAATCGTCTCCTCCGGAGGCTCTGTAGGTGTAGAACCCGCTGCTGTCCTCGTTGTCGCGGATTTCCAGAAAGCCTTCATTGAGCGGGTAGTTGGGAACGGGCGCCGCGACGGCATCGGTTGTGATGTCGGCGTAGACGCCAAATTTTTTCATCCATGCCGCTTCCGAAGGGCTGCCGCCGGTGACGGGATTGATCGAGGCGATTTCGTCAGCGGGAAGCATTTGTCCCAGCCGTGCCGTCTGGCGTGATTGGATCACCGACAGGCTGTACAGTCCGCTGATGCCGATCGACAGCAGCACCATCGCCACTTGGACTTCCAAGTAGGTTGATCCGCGTCGGCTGGCTCGGGTGCGTCCGAATTGACTCATCGCTGCCTGCCTCAGAACCCGGGTGAGATGGTGGGGCTTTCGCCGAGGACGGGGTTGAATCTGCCCTCGACGTCTCCGGTGATCTGACCGGTTTCGTCGATCTGAAAATCACCGCTCCAGGCTCCGTTGAAAACGGGATTGCCGGCGCCGTTAAAACTTCGCCGCCGGGCCTGGGCGGTGAATCCGGCGGCATCGGCGGCGGTGATCGAAAACTCATAGCGCGGCGATGCGTTGAGCAATTCGTTGTCGACCAGTTCGTCGTCGATCAGCTCCTGCAGCGTGGTGGCGTAGGTGCGGTTTTCTAGCCAATAGAATCGCTGTGCCGAAGCGATCGAGCGGAGACTCGCGCCGGCAAGATCCGCGTGCGACTGTTCCATCGTTTGGACGACGCTGGGGGCGGCGAAAGTTAACAAGACTGCCAGGATCGTCATCGTGACGATAACTTCGATCAGCGAGAACGCGTGGCGTTTGGGTTTCCGGTTGCGGGTCATTTGACGTTCCCCGCCATTTCGAACATCGGGATGTAGATCGCCAGCATCACGACGCTGATCACGGCCCCCATGACCATGATGATCGCCGGTTCGGCCAGCTTGGTGACCCGCGACATGAACGCTTGTGTCTTTTCGCGATAGTACGGCGCGATCTCTTCCATCACCCGGCCCAGTTGTGCCGATTCTTCGCCGACCCGCACGGCGTTGACCATCATGGACGTGAACAGCCCTGATTCTTCCAGGCCATCGGCGAGACTTCGACCGGCAGCCATCCGGTTTTTGGCGTACTCGATGGCTTCGCGGTACGGCGGTTGGGCGGCAAACACGTCGGCCACGGTTTGCATGGTTTCCAACATCGGGACGCCGCTTTTGAGCAACAGTGCCAGGTTGGACGCGAACCGATACATCGACGACTGGATGACCAGATCGCCGACGACGGGGATCGCGACCATGACACTGATCGAGCGCCGGCGGCCGGCTTCGGTGTTGAGCCAACGTTTGAAAAAGTAGCCGCCGACGCAGAAGCCCGCGACGATGTACAAGCCATACGCGGCGACTTGATCGCTGATGTCCAACACGAAGACCGTGATGCCGGGCAATTCCGCACCCATCTCTTTGAACATGTCACCGAAAGTCGGGACGACGAACCAGAGCATCGCGAACACGACCAGGACGGCGACAAAGATCAACACGCAGGGATAGATCATCGAACCGATGAATTTGCTGCGCGTGTCGGCGGCTTCGCGGATTTGGCGATTCAAATCCACCAAGACCTCATCGAGTTTCCCCGTCGCTTCACCGGTCGCGATCATCGCGACCCAGTGCATGGGGAACATGTCGGTGGTCGCTTCGATCGCCGTATGAAGCGGCATTCCCGACGCGACCCGTTCGGCGACCTCTTCCATCACCGCTTGCAGCGTCTTGCTTTGGTTTTGTTCGGCGGACACGTGCAAGGCGCGCAGCAGCGGGGTCCCGGAGGCGAGCAGCGATCCGAGTTGCTGGAAGAACGTCATCTTGTCGTCCAGGCTGGCGCGTCCGTGCTGCTTTGCAGAGACTCGTGCGCGAGACAAGAACCAGGCGTCGAGAGACATGGCAAGTCCTGGGGTTAGTGATCGTTACACAGGCTGACGGCTTCTTCCAAACTGGTCAGGCCTTCGGCGACCTTTGCCGCGGCACTTTGCGAAAGCAGCTTCATGCCGTCTTCCACCGCGGCGCGTTTCATGGCGCCGACCGACTCGCCGGCTTGGATCATGTCCTTGAGTTGTTGGTTGATGCGAATCACCTCAAACACGGCCAGCCGACCCTTGTATCCGATGTTGCGACAGCGATCGCATCCGCCGGCGCGGAACACCGGGATCTCTCGTGGGATCGCATAACGTTCGCTTGATTCTTGATCCAGTTGGTAGGGGACCTTGCATTCGTCGCAAAGCCGCCGCACCAGTCGTTGGGCGACGAGCAAGCGGAGGGTGCTGGCCAACAAGAAGGGTTCGATGCCCATGTCTTGCAAACGTGTGATACTGCTGAGCGCGTCGTTGGTGTGCAGCGTGGAGAACACGAAGTGTCCGGTCAACGCGGCACGCATGCAGATCTCCGCCGTCTCGTCGTCGCGAACCTCACCGACCATGATCACGTCGGGGTCTTGTCGCAGGAACGCCCGCAAGGCGCTGGCGAACGTCAGCCCGACTTTGACGCGCGTTTGGACCTGGTTGATGCCGCCGAACTTGAACTCGACCGGGTCTTCGACCGTGCAAAGGTTCGTTTTTTCGTCGTTGAGTGCGTTCAGGCAGGAGTACAGCGTGGTGCTCTTTCCGCTACCGGTCGGCCCGGTGACGAGCATCAAACCGTGTGGGCTGCGGATCGATTCGGTCAGATCTTTGAATTGCCGCGAGTCCATGCCCAGCATCGACAGGTCGTGCGGGAGTGCGTTTTTGTCCAACACACGCATCACGATCTTTTCGCCGAACACGGTGGGGCAGGTGTTGACCCGCATGTCCACGCGGTGCTCGCCGGTTCGCAGGGCGATCGCGCCGTCCTGCGGCACCCGTCGTTCGGCGATGTCCATTTTGCTGAGCACTTTCAGTCGGCTGATGACCGAGTTGAGCAGCGGCATCGGTGGCGGTTGAACCTCGGACAAGACGCCATCGACGCGCAACCTGACGCGACAATCCTCTTCGTAGGGTTCGATGTGAATGTCGCTGGCGCCGGTGGTCAGGGCCTGTTCGAAGATGCTGTTGACGTAGCGAATGATGCGTCCGTCTCGTCCCGGCGGTGGCGATTGATCCAGGTGAATCACCTCGGTCGCTTCGGCGGCTTCCTCTTGGTCCAGGTCTTCGGCGTCGTCGACTTCCTGGAAACTGGTCGAGGTGGAAACCGGGATCGACGTGTTCCACCCGCCCTCTTCGTAGAGCATGGTCAGCAAGCGTTCGATCACCGAAAGCGGTGCGAACATCGGCCGCATTTGACGTCCGGTCAGCAGTTTGATTTCGTCGGCCAGCAACAACGAATCGGGCGAGAAAACGGCGACTTCCAGCACGCCGCCGTCATCGCTCAGCGGCGCGATCAAGTGGTCGCGGCAGAGCCGGTTGGGCAGCACGGAAGCGACCGACGTGTCGATCGGCGGCGGCGCGTCGGCCGGTGGGTCAAACAGCGGCACCAAGTAGTGGTCCGCGTAGGACCTTGCGATTTGGGATTCCGTGGCGACACCGCAACGAATGATCGACTCTTCGATCGTGACGTCATCCTTACCGACCGATTGCCAGAGTTCCTCGAGTTTTTCCGGATCGAGGTTGTCGATCGAATCAAGCAGCCGAATGATCAGCGGGTGATTCTGTGCCGTCAGAGCGGAGGTAGCGTTGGTCATGGTTTGATGTCACGTGCGGTAGACGTCTTCCGCCTCGATCGAGAGCGAGGCGTCATTCAATGCGGTGTTAAAGGTTGGCTTGGAAAATATTCCCGCGCGGATCGGGCTGATTCTCTGGACGATCCGACGCGTTCGGTGTGGGGCGGGGTGTGTCTTGAGCGTCTTCGTCTTCGTCTTCTTCGTCGTCGTCTTCGTTCGGGGCCCGCGAGGTCGCACTTGCTTTTGCGGCCGTGGGGGTTGCGGGTCGGACGGACGGGTCGGCGGATCGTTTGGGACGCTCTTTTCGTTTGATTCGGATCGTCAAGGGGCCAGCGACGACGGTGACGTGGTCGGATGCGATCTCGCGGATCGTGGCGGAGACATCGTCGAGCCCGAGGACTGGGACTTGGTCACCGAGTTTGCAAACGCTGCCGTTAAGGATCGCCCAATGGTGATGGTCCGTTTGGGCGATGCCTCCGAGCCGTAAGCCGCTCCGCAGGTCTTCCTCGGTGGGTCCGAGGTCTTCGAGAGTTGCATCCGATGTTTCGCCCTCGGACGCGTCGTCTGTGGGGCGCTGGACCAGCACGGCTGCGAAAGGATCATTGCTGATCACCGCAGGCAGCGGTGGTGTTTCCAGATCGGCGACTTTCCAGCGAACGGATTTGGCCCGCACGACATCTTCGCCGAGGTCCATCGGAGCCTCGGGGGGCCAGCCGAGATACAGGGCGATGGACAGGACGGCACAGGGAGGCGCGTACCTTTGGAGGTTGACGTTCATTCCTTCTCCTTCAGCATGCGAACGGACAACTGCATCGTGGGTTGTGATGCACTGCGTTCGGCCGGATTGATCTGAAGCGTTTCGACGCGAATCAATTCGGGTTGTGATTCCAACAGGAACAGCGCTTCATTGAGTTGGCAGAAATCGCCAGCCAGGTCCAGGGTGACGCGGACGTTGTAGATCGGCCCCAAGCGTTGCGGGGCTTCGGCATTGATCTGCAAAAGGTCGGCGCCGGAATCTCGGAACAGGTCGATGAAAAATCCGGTCACCGCATCGTTGCCTTCGCCTTGCAGGATCCGCGGCCGAACGTGTTCGAGCGCGTCCTGCAGCAGCATGACCTCTTCGGCCGTCTTGACCTTTTCACGTAACTGTTGCAGTTCCCGGCGTGTCTTTTTGGTTCTGCCGTGCAGGGGCTCGCTGATCGCGAAGAACATGATGGCGACCATGACCAGCGCGACGGCAACGCGCATGCGAAACGGGTCGCGGAGTTGCTCGGCGACCTGCTGCAGTTCTTGCTTCCAGTTTTTTTTCGCTTCAGGATGTTTCATGGTATCGGGCTCGGAGGACGCACTATCCCTTGGCCTTGCTGCTGGTGGTCAGAATGATGGAGAACTCGGCACCGGCGACTCCGGTTTCCGCGGAGAGGGTGCGGCGCAGGTCGCTCAGTTCGACGCGTTGGAAGTGTTCGGCGACGGTTTCCAGTTGGCCGACGGTCTCGGTCAGTTTGCTCACCGAGGCGGGGAGTTGGCCGTCTTCGTCGAGCACGCACTCGGCGTTCAAGATCAACGTGGTCGGGGCGGTCTTGACGGCCCGTTTTCGTTTTTGGCTCATCGTCGCACTGCCGCGGATACCTGTCAGCCGGGTGCCGTCGGGCAAGATCGACGTGATCTGTCCCAGCATCGGGCTCCAGCGAACGCGTTTGTCCATGAAGGTGCTGACGGCGCTGGCTCGGGCATTCAATCGATCGCGTTCGGGGCGTGGGTTGGAGCCATCGGTGGCCATTGACGGGGCGCTCGAAACGAGTGCCACGTGGTTGGATTCGGTTTTTTTCATGCGGTCCAACAGCACCAGGGCGAGGGCACACGCCGCCACGAGATAGAGGGCGATTTCTTTGTACGGAACGACGCGGTGGAGTCTTAACGGCTCGCGATATTCCCGCTGGAAATCAAACTCGTCCTCTTCGTCGGCCAGAAACCCATCGGCGCAGGCGCGTGCGATGTGGTCTGGTTTCATCGAGGGGGCGTCCAGCCAACGGAAGTCGTCGGGCAGATTGTCGCTCAACCACTGGCGATCGATCAGCGACTGCAACTCACGTCGGCCGTAGATGCTGACCGCGTCCGGGGAGGTCTCCAGGCCGCATGCGGCATAGGCGGCTTCGACCGAGCGGACGATGGAAACGATGCCCGTTGCTTCGTCGCCCTGTGGCAAGGGCATGCTCTGCCAATGGATCGCCCGGGTGCCCTTGGTCATCACGGCCAGCAAGCTGGTGTCGCCCAAGAAGACGCGTGTGACCAGTCGATCGCGTCGTTCCGAGCGTTCGTTTTCAACCGCCGCGCTGATCAGCGCGTTGGCGGCCGGTTCGAGTCGCTGCAGCGAGTGTTTGGTGTTGCCGATAGTTTCACGAATTGATTCGATGCGATCCAGTGGCGCGGCCACGATGGAGACCAATTGTCGGCGATGGGCTTGCCAATTGAGGACATCGATCGCGAGTTGATCGAGTTTCGCGGTGGAACTTCGCAGCGATTCGCGAAGCAGCGTGCGTGGGCTGGCATTGCCGCCGCCGGAGTTGATCGGACGGGTGGCGAAGTAGCATTCGCTGGTCGGGATGGCCGCGGCAACGGGGACGGGGTCGCCTTGGACGCCCAAGGCGTCAAACAATTCAGCCAACGAGTGACCGAGGTCGTCGCTTTGGACGGCGACCGAGGCGTACTCATAACGCACCGCGCCAAACATGGTTGTCGACGCGTGACATCCATGTAAGTGTTGTCGCCCGAACAGAATCCCGACAACGTGGCTGCGGGATCGATCGCTTGCGGTGTTCATGATGGAAACGTCCCCTCCGGTGATGCGTCAGCGGGGCTCACCGTAGGGTGATGAACCCGCTGTCACATCTGGATGCGATACGCCAGTCAAGCTGGCACAAAAAAAGGGCGGTCCGTGAATGGTTACGGACCGCCCCAGCTGATTGGATCGGTGGTGGCATCGTGCCGTCGTGGTGACGGTTCATGCCACGCTTTCCCCCCAGAAAGCGGTCAGGTCGTCAGCCTAGGTGCTCTGTGGATTAATTTCCGCGTCGATGGTGCTATTCATCGCGTCGTAACCGTCTTCGGTGAACGTCACGGTGTAGGCGCCGTAACCGGAGCTTGATCCGGATCGCGTCAGCGTCAGGGTCCAGGAATCTTCCAGGCTTCCCGATCCGCCGGCGGCGGCAACACCAACGCTAAAGTACTTCGGCGGAGCTTGCTCCATGTCCAATTGAGTCAAATCCGACGCATAGGTCCCTTGGCGGGCCTGATAGCGTTCTTGTGCTGCGCGGACGCTGGCGAGGTACTTGAATGATTCCGAAGCTTTACTTCGTTCAACACTTTGCAGCAATCTCGGGACGCCGAACGCGGCCAGGACGCCGATGATGATGACGACGACCGACAGCTCGACGAGCGAAAAACCCTTTCGGGCGCGACTGGGACGAAAGGCAATTGCGTGAGCCACGGTGGGCCTCCAACTTAAATCAGGTAGTTGTTTTTTAAAACGTTTGATCGATCCTGGAGAGACTCCGACCGAATCGGTGGGTTTGTCGCCGTGTGGATCGCGACTAAAGAAACTGATAGGACACGCGCAAGGGCACGCCGGCTGACCGGTTAGAAATTCAGTGCCGGCGGTCGTGCAAGCCAAGTTGCGGTGCCGCGTGTAGCGATCATTCCGATCAGACGACGCAGGCGGGCTCGATGCGCCACTTTCGGCGGGGCAAACGACAACTCCGAGATCGCGATGCCGCTGCTTGGGCGACCCGGGTAGACATGGTGGTCGAGGCGACCGGTAGGATTGTCGGTCATCCCGCACGGATCGCGGAGGGATGTCGATTTGATTACTGCCGGATCTCTATGGAATACACTGGCTCCCCTCTCCCCAAAAAACGCCAAAGATGCGAAGCGTCGAGCGTTTTTTGGGGAGAGGGGCTGGGGGTGAGGGGCAACACATAGGGGCCGCAATGGTATCAAGTACAACCGCCCAACCGTATGTTCTGCGCCCGGTGAGATGGCTACAGAATCGATACCAGCCCCCACATCCCCAGCCCTGGTATGCCCCTAGATCGTGAAAAATCTAGACAAAGACCATTCGAGTGCTCAATTGGAAGAACTTTTCAACACTTCCAATTTGTAGAGAACTCAAATGGCCGTTACGAAAAAATCTAGTCGAAAATCCGCCTGCAAGGCTACCAAGCGACGCTACATCGGAAAGCCATCCGGTGTCATCCAGGAACGAGTCCAACAGGCAGGCCCTCAGAAATTCGGTATCGTTTCGGTGGACTGTGCCAAGCGACGGTCGATCTGGATGCTCTGTGACTTCTTTGGTCGTGTCATTGTCGAACCAACTTCGGTCGAGCACAGTGCTGGCGCTCTCGCAGCAATGGTCCAACTCGTTGATGCAGCTTGTCAAGCCGAAGGGATCCTCGACTCCATTGTCGCCGTCGAGATGACCGGTGTCTACCACAAACCCGTGCAGCAAGCGTTTCGCAAAGCGGGGTACGACACAAGGACGGTTCACCCCTTCGCGTCTTCGCACTATCGAGAGACGCTTCACCCCAACAATAAGACTGACCCTAACGATCTCGAAGCGATTTTTCACGCCGCCATCAACGGATACGGATTGGCGATCTTGCCCGTTGATGAAACCCACCTGTCACTGCAACGTCTTTGTCGGCAGCGTCGCAATTTGGTCAAGCAACGCGCACGGGTGCAAGTACAGTTGCGAGCGTTATTGCATCAATCCATGCCTGGCTACGCGGATCTTTGGGATGATGACAAACTCTTCAACGGATCGATTGCGATGATCATCGCGAAACAATTCCCGTCTGACGAGGCGATCAAAAAAGCGAAGCAAACCGGCATGGCAAAGTACCTTCGCAAGAACAAGACTCGAGTTCAAAAAACAACACTCGACAAGATCTTTGCGTGGAGTGCTCAGGCAGTTCAACCCGATCCGTTGTACCCGTTGTTGACCAAGCAATGGAAACAGCTAAATGAGATACGCGAATTGCTCAACGAACAGATCAGCCAGATTGAACAAGAAACGGCGCATTTTCTCGTGAAAACGCCATATATATTGCTTCTCTCTGTCACTGGGATCAACGTTGTTTCCGCAGGTGAGTATGCGGGCGAAGCTGGACCGATCGAGCACTATGCAACTGCCATTGCGATCAACGGACGCGCCGGGCTTTACCCTGCTCGATACCAAAGTGATGAAATTGACCGAAGCGGTTCCGTCGCCAAAAACTGCAATCGTCGACTGCGTTCCGCTTGCATTCTCGTTGCAAAGAACTTGATCAAATGCCATCCGTACTACCGTGGCTTGGCTGCTTTGTGGAAGAGCAAAGATATCTGCACGCTCGATCGCCAGTGTCGAATGGCTAACCGAGCTAACCGAATGGTTTTCCAGATCGTCAGCGGACGCCAAGTGTGGCGAGGTAAGCACGTCGACCGGGAGTGCCTGCTGAAAAAGCTATGGAAGTTTTATATCGAACACGGCACGCCGCTTGATCAAACGGTTGCTGATATGAATGAAGCTCTCAAGTGGCTTCCCAAGTCGGTCTATAGCGAAGAAGCAAAACCCTTCGCCAAGCTGGCAAATAAAAAACGCCGCGGAGCCGTATCGATCGGCGATCTGCTCATTCCTCTTCTGGTTCGACTTGGAGTTCGTCAGGCATCTAAGGTAGAATCAAACTCGTCCGAAGCTTAGGGCCCGCGTTGACTTGTCGTGCTTTCACTTGCACACTGATAACATCGTCTACAGCCCGAGGGCAGACGCGGCTTCTCGAAGCTGCAGTCAACAAGCCCGTGGAAGAAGTGTGATGCTCTGTCAGCGGTTCAAACGCCGGATAAGACAGTGTGAGGCTCCTAAGCTTCGGATATCTACCAGGGTGGCGAGACTGAACCATTCATGCTGACTGAGACGTGCTCAGCAAGCCGACAAGCCATTGGACTTTAAGACTAAAAAAAGTTACCGTAAGGTAATGCCGCTAGGCGTTCGCGCGCACCTCGCCAATGCGAGCTAAATCAAGTTCGGCCATGACAGTGCTTCTCCCCCACAAATCGACAAGCAAGCTTGTTAACGATTTGTGGGGGAGAAGGGGGGCATATCCGTCAGAAATTAAAACGACAGGCCGCGAGCCGTCCGGTTTCAGCGTGAAACCAGGTTGGTAGACCGGAGGGCTCGCGCCCTTCCGCTAACCAAGAACACTGCGTGCTGTCGAAGCAGCCGGCGTTGGAATGCAAGCCAGGGCGCCCCTCCTTGGGCAACACCATGGCGAACGTGCGGTTTGGATCTGCGACTTAAAAGTGTTTCTGCATGAACGCGAACATGCGTTTGGGGCTGATCACGCCCTGAACGCATTCGTCCATGTCCAACACGGGCACGTGTCGATGACCGGCGACCGCGATCGCGGCAGCCGCAGCGGCCGAAGGATCGGATTGGTAAACGATCGTCGGATTGGTGGTCATGAAATTCTCGACCGGTTGGCCGCAAACCCGCGGGTACTTTTCCACCACTTTTTCAAGCACGTCGCGCTCGGTAAAGATCCCGACCAGGTGTTCGCCGTCGACGACCAACAAACTGGCCGCGCCTGAATCGTGCAGCATCTCGACCGCCTCTAGGACCGACGCATGCGGACTGATCTGCAGATACGGTTTGGCGTCGATTTCCGCGATCGGGTCTTCCGCCAATGCACGCTCCAGTTCGGTGTCGTATTCGGCCGGCTCGAAGTTGGAAAGTGGGTCACACGTTTCAGCCGGATCCATTCTAAAAAACGAACTCATCGGTCAAGCTCCTTCGCGCTGCAGCATCCACGGTGCACTACCGAGACGCTGAACGGCGATTTGTTTCGCGTAGCAATCACAAACGTATTCCGCCAAGCCCCGCTGACCGGTCAAACCGATCAGGTACCCCTCGTCATCGGTCACGCACAAGAAGCGGTGCCCCTGGTCAACCACTGCTTGCCAGGCGAACAGAATCGGGTCGTCGGCTCGGACGATGCCGACGTCGGGGTCGGCGAACGCCGAGATCGCGGTCGTGTCTAAGGAAACGCCCGCCATCAGCATCCGGATGATCGACTGTTCGTTGAAGATTCCCTGCGGGCGGCAGCCCGGGTCGACGATCACGGCACAGCCCAACGAATGGGTCCGCATCAGTGCGATTGCCGCGCGGGCAACCGTGTGCTCATCAAGGGCGATCGCGTCACGCAGCGGAAGTGTGCGGATCTGCTCACGCGATAGCTGTTCTTTGAAGCTCATGGTCTTGGTCTCCAGAAAGAGAAGGACCATGGTAGCGTTGCACCCGAGAGGCCAAATGTGGCTGTTTCAGCGAGCAGCGAGCGGTTTGCCGAAGATCACGGCCAGGGGGATTCGGTGCTCCGATGTGCGATGCGTAGGGCGTTGGATCTGCCGCAGAAAGAGGTGTGACTGCGCTTTCCAGAACGGCAAGCTGACCGGCTCGTTCGGGGCTGAGGCTTTTCTGGGCAGCGTCTGCATCGAGCGCGGGCAGTCGATGCAATTCTAGGCAGTGCCAATTTGTCGAAATTGGGCCGTACAGGTTGGGCCTTCTACTGACCGGCGCCCTTCGACGCGACCGGGGCGATGACCCAAGACCGCTTTGTGAAGCCTCGTTTCCTCGAAGTAGGGCCCGTAGGCTCGCGCCAAACGGCTGATCATCGTTCGAGATCAGCCGGCTCGCGCCAGCGTCCGGGCCTCGCCATCGACATCAACTTCGCGGTATCAGCCGGGCGTGCGATCGTCGGCGAGAAAACGGTGGCACCAGGCGGCCAGGATTTGCGACACGAAGGTCAGGTCTTGGGGATGTTTGGCCAACAGGTGATCCGCATCCGGCAGCGCCATCAGGCTGACCGGGGTGATCGTGGATGCATCGGCCGAGCGGTCGGTTTGGATCAGCGACATCATCCGCAGCGCGTGATCGATCCCGACGGTTTGGTCGACCGGAGAGTGCATCAGCAGCACCGGGCAAGAGACTTGGGGCAGCAAATCGGTGACGTTGTGACGGCGAAAGTCCTCCAGCATCTGGCGGCGGATGGTCCATTCGATGCCGCCGATCGTGACCTTGCCTTGACCCTCGGTTTCGATCGCGGGGTTCATCCGCGACAGCAGCGTGGCGAGGTGGTGGGTGTCACTGGGCGCGGCGAGCGTTGCGACGAAGCGGAGGTTGGCCAACAGACCGTCGTGATCGGGCAGGCCGTCGTGATCGGGTTGGAAAGACTTTGCGGCGGTGACCAACGAGGCGATGCCGCCAAAACTGTGCCCGACCAAGGCGGTGACCGGCCCCAGTTCTTCGTTGGCGAATCGGATCGCCGCGGCAAGATCGCGAAGATTGGTGGTGAAATTGGTTGTCGAAAAGTCGCCTTCGCTGCCTCCCAGTCCCGTCATGTCATAACGCAGCACCGCGATTCCGTAACGGGCCAAGGCGCGGCTGATCTTGACGGTTGCCTTGAAGTCCTTGTTGCAGGTGAAGCAATGCGAATAGACCACGACCGGCCGCAGCCGGGTGCGCCCGGCGTCCTTCCATGGATGCCACACCTTGGGCCGATCGACGATGCCGGCCAAGTTGACGCGTTCGGTTCCGCTGGGAAACCTGACGCGGTAGGAGGTCGATTCGAATTCGTTCACGAGAGCCGTTAGATGCCCGATCCGTTGGGGGCGGCGATGCGGCCGGCGCGGAACGCTTCGGCCATGGCTTTGGGCACTTCGGCTTCGGCCAGAACCAGGTGAGCCTTGTTGCTGGCGACCATCGCGCTCATCTGTTGTTCTTGCGCGACGGCTTCGGCGCGACGGCTTTCCGCTTGGGCCTGGGCGACACGTGTGTCGGCTTCGGCTTGGTCGCTTTGCAGTCGTGCGCCGATGTTTTCGCCGACGTCGATGTCGGCGATGTCGATCGAAACGATTTCAAACGCGGTTTGGGCATCGAGGCCGCGATCGAGCACAACGCGGGTGATCATGTCCGGATTTTCGAGCACCTTGAAGTGTGTTTCGGCCGAGCCGATCGAGCTGATGATCGCCTCGCCGACTCGGGCGATGACGGTGTCTTCGGTGGCACCGCCGATCAGTTGTTCCAGGTTGGTGCGAACGGTCACACGAGCCCGGACGCGCAATTCGATTCCGTTTTTGGTGATCGCACTGAGTGTGGTTTTGCCGCTGCGGCTCGGGTCGGGGCAATCGATGACTTTGGGGTAAACGCTCGTTTGGACCGCGTCCAGCACGTCGCGCCCGGCCAAGTCGATCGCGGCGGCCTGGTCAAAATCGAGAGGGATTTCCGCCCGTGCGGCGGCGATGATCGCGTGGATGATGTTCATCACGTTGCCGCCGGCCAGATAATGAGCCTCCAGACGACGCGTGCTGATGCCGGCTTGACGGCCGATGTCCAATCCGGCTTGCGCCGACATCACCTTGGCCTGGACGATCACATTCGGATTGACCTTGGTGAAGTGCATTCGGATCAGGCTGGGGGCGCTGACATCAGCGACCGACATGTAGGCCTGGACCCACAGCTTGCCGTAACGCAGTGCGAAGAAGCCCATCACGGCGGCGAATACCAGGAAGACGAGCGTTCCGATGGCGATCAGGGCTGCGTAAAAGGCCCCATTGGCTGCCAGTAGCATCGCTGCCCGAGGCAGTGGGATCGCAGCGGTGGCCGCGGGGACGGAGGCAGCGGCGATCAAGGTAGACGGGACGAGCAACATGATGACGCAATTCCTTTGAAGCGTGATAAGTTCTCGGGGCGAACGGTTCCGGAGGATGAGGGGCAGCATCCGGAATCAGAACGTCATCATTGTGACGGTTCATCACTGCGTATCTTAAAGCTTGGCGGAGTCCGCTCGCAAGGTTGTGCGGCACCACAATTGAGGACTGCCGATCGTTTGCGTGTCACGGCAAAGTCACCGCGTCATGGCACAATCGATCGCCATCGTCGTGATTCTCCGGAAAAAAACGTGAATCTGATGAAGAATTTGACTTCTCAACATGTTTTCAACTGTCCACCCACGCAGAATGTGCGTACTGTTTAAAGTGCAGTATTTTCGGGAGAGAGGCGATGCAAGGGATGCAAGTCGGCTGAGTTGGGCCGGCGAGAACCTTTCCGATTCAGAGTGATCGGAGGTCGTTTCTAGCGTTGGTCGAAGGGGAAACGGATCGGGCAATTTTTTAGGCGAAGCGAGGAACAAGTCATGCAGGCAAATTGGAAAGCGGGGGATTGGGCGGTTTATCGTAAGAGCAAGAGCGGCGTCAATCCGGGGCGTCGCGCGGCACAAGTCGTCGCGTCTCCCAAGGGTGAAACCTACGGCTATGTCGTTGACAAGTTCTGGGTCGTCGATGAAGTGCTTTCCGACGGTCAACTGCGGTTGGTCACGGCCAAGGGCAAGGTCCACACGATCGACGCCGACGACCCCAACCTGCGCCGCCCGAGTTTGCTGCAGCGATTCTTATGGCGTGAGCGTTTTGCGATGGTAGAAGCCAGCCGTCAGCACGCCGGTGACCAGACGCCCAGCAACGCGGTCGGAGCGTAGCGGAAGCGGCTAGCGCCGCCGGCTCGCTCAATCGACAAACAGCGGCGAGTGCCACTACCAGGAATCAAGTGGTGGCCGAGGACTCACCGAGCGCCATCTCACCGAGCGCCATCTCGGCGGTCGATGCAAAGATCACTTCTCCCAGCCCACCGACGGTCCGATCGGCGCGTGTCCGAAACACGGGCAATCGCTCCAACGTTTGGGTGATCTCTCCAAACAAGCGGTCGGAATAAAGATTGAGGAACGCGGGGTCAAACCGAGTGGGGCTGGAAAAGCGTCCCGTTGCGTCGTCGTCCAGCTGGTCGGCGTGCCGCACCATGGCCGACGCGTTGCCCAGGATCAGGCTGCCGCGTCTCATCCCCACAGCCAAGCCCTCGCCTGTTTCGCCGCCGACGCAGATCGTTCCCGCGATCATCGATGCGGCGAGCATCGTTCCGGTCGATCCGCTGATCAACAACGTGCCGCGTCTCATCCGATGGCCGGCGTAGTTGCCGACGGATCCGTGGATTTTGATCATGCCGCCGGACATGCCCGATCGGCGGGCACCGTGGGGAGCCGCGACGAAGTCCCCGGCGTCGCCTTGGACACAGACCGTGCCGCCGGTCATGCCACACGCTGCGTAGTCGCCGACGGAACCGATGATTTGAAATTCACCGCGGTCGTGCATGGCGGCCAGCCCATGAACGTTCTGCAGCGGGCCTTCGACGACCACCTGATCGGTTTCTGATTCCGCGATCGTCAACTCGAACCAATCCGCCAATCGGACCCGGCGCCCGTCGACGCAGATCGCCAACTCGTTGATCTGGGCCGCTTGTTTGCCCGCCAGAGAGCTGCGTCGAATGTTCGAGGCGTCGATCGCGTGCGGTGCGGCATCGTCGGCGGCATCCCCAGCGGCATGGGCACGGTATCGGAGGTGCCAGCGTGTCATGACAGAATCTCGTGCAGGTGAAAGTGGTGGCGTCCAAGTTTGCCGCCGTAGTTTCCTGCCGTGACGGCGACCAAGCCGTGTTCCCCACAGCTGGTGCAAGCGGCCTGAATACCGGCCCGCATGGCGTCGGCAATCGCATTGAAACTCAATCCGTCCAACACCACTTCCAACACCGCATTGTCTCCTTCGCCCAATTGCGAGTCGGTGATGCCGCGCAGCGTGGGGCAAAACGCATCGTTGGTCGACGCGATCAGCGACTTGTATTTCGAGCCGATCTTGGAACCGCTGCGTGCGACGCCACCTGGGAACGGCGTGATCACATCGGGCATCGATTCGATCGCACCGATGGCGGCTCGGGCGGCGCGACTGGCCGCATGGATGTCGCGAGCAACCAGCAGGAAATTTCCACCGCCGATCCCCGACGTGCGCGGCGCGTCATGCTGGCAGATGAATTCACCATCCATCACGGGGATCCGCCAGAATCGCTTTCCGTCGATCACCTTGCTGATCTGGTTGCCATCGCCGAAGAATCGCAGCGTCTTGCCCAACGCGATTCGTTTGTCGCGGGGAACGTCGTCGGTGATTCCTGCGAACAATGCGGTGGTCGGACAGGTGAGCACGCATTGGCCGGCGCGGCGGGTGATCTGTTTTTCCAGTTCGCCACCCGACATCCCGAAGGCCAGCAAGGCGATCCCGGGCCGGCCGTCGGGAGTCTCTTTCGCCGACAACCGACGTTCGATATCGATTTCCAGTTTGCAGTCGATCACGCTGGTCCCGAATCCGCTCATCGCCATCGCGGCGTGCTCGGCCCAGATCTCGTCCAGCGCGGTGATGATCACGCGCGTCGCTTTCATGTCGAAGGCTTCGGCGAAGGTGGCTTCGATTCGGACGCCGTTGAGTTCCAACGGGCGGGTGGCGTCGGCATTCGGGCCGGCGTTGTCGTGTTCACTCATCGGGCGCGCTCCCGCATCGATTGCTTGACCGGGCGGGAACGAAGCACCGAGTGCATTTCATCATCACTGATCCATAGCCGATTCAAGTCGAACGTCGACGACGCGTTGTACTCGCTGCGGAACCGCTGCACCGACTGCGGATCGAATTCGACGTCGGCGGTCAGCGTTTCGTGCCCGACTTGGGTTTCGGGTCTCGTTTGTTTGGGCGTGTAAGTTCCGCGGTCGATGACGTGTCGTCCCTGGGCAAACACGTGCCGGGGCGAGCGAAACATTTTCTCCAGGTCATCGTCTGTTTCATAGACGGTGACGTCGGCGCTGGCCCCCGCAGTCAGCCGGCCGTGTCGGGCCAACCCCATGATCGACGCCGGGGCGCTGCGTGTCATCGTGGCGATTTCGGGTAACGTGTACTGTCGCGATAGCCCGCCGAGAGAACTGGCCGCAGCGGCATCGGCATGAATTTCCGCCAATGCGGTTTCGCGAAAGGAGCGATCGCCGAGCAACCGCAACAGGTGCGGGTACGCGGTGAAGGGGGCTCCGTTGGGATGGTCGGTGGTCAAGAAAACGCGTTTTGGGTCGTCGATCATCAGAAACAGTTCCAACCCGATGGCCCATTGCAGCGAATGCACGAATTGGCGGCGGCGGTATCGAAAGGGCACGACACCACAACCGGCTTCGCATTCGATATCGACGATCGCGGATTTGCGCGGCGAGGCGTGATGGCGGTTGTCAAATTGATGGGGTTCATCGGCGCTGATCGTCATCGTTTGTCCGAACATGATCTGACCGACGTCGATCGTGACGTTAGGGTGTTTTGCCATCGCGGCGACGAGTTGTTCGGCTGCCGAGGACATCCCGTACTGACTCTCGTCACCGTAGCAATGAAACTGGGCGTGGGTGAGATGGATCGGCAACCCGTCGGCCGCCTCCATCGTCGCAATGGTGGAGCGGATGTTTCCCGGTACGCCCAGGTTGCTGGTGTGAATGTGCAGCGGGTGCACGAGACCGATTTCATGGACCGCCCTGGCGAGCCGGCGGATGATCTGCGCCGGTGTGACGCCGTATTGGGGATGGGGCGTGTCGACGTCCAGTTCTCGCTGACCGAACTTGAAGGCCGAGATGCCGCCGGGGTTAACGGCTTTGACGGCAATGCTTTGGGTGGCGCGGACCATCCAGGCGACGTAGTCGTTGATTTCGGCTTGGGGCGCGTCGCGTGAGAGCAGGGTCAACAACAGGTCGTCGTTGCCGAGCAAGCAGAAGCCGCCGGTCGCCAAGTCAGGCATGTCCGCCATCTCGGCGTGCGCGGCGCGGGCGTTGCAGGGGATGACGGCGGGTTCGAGCGCGACGGTGTAACCCATTTCCAAATACCGCTGGGCAGCGACGGCGGCCGAGGGCAGGTAGTCACTTTCGGCCGCGCTTCGGGCGGTCGCGCGGGCGTCGTCGTCGATCCGGTCTTGCATCAGCAGTCTGGCGATCGCCAGTTTTCCGCCACCGATGTGCGTGTGGATGTCAATTCCACCGGCCATCACGACGCATCCCCGAGCGTCAATCACGCGATCGGCGTCTTCGGCGGCCAGGGCGTCTCCATTGATGATGGCGTCGTCATGCAGCCACAGGTCGGCGATCTGGTCGACGTCGCCGGCCGGGTCGATCAGGCGTCCTCCTTGAATCAGTGTTTTCATGAATCCTCTTTCTCAGTCTCTGGCTGTGCGTCGTCCGGCTTCGGATTGTCTCCTTTTTCCGTCTCGCTTCCCAGGGCCTTGTCAGATTCGTTGTCGTCCGCCTTGTCACCGCGTTTGCGTCTGGATTTTCGTTCGGTGGCGGGTTGGTATTCTCCGTAGACCCGGTCGGTGGTGATGGTGATCCGATCGGCTTTGACTTGGTTTTCATTGGGGGGCTGGTAAAAACCGGTGACCGAGACGGGATCGCCTTCTTGGGCCAAGGCCAGATTGTTGTAGCGGACTTCCAACGTGGTGTTGGCGTCCACGGGGACTTGGACGGGGATTTTCCCCGCCTGGACGGCCAGGACACCGTTGGGGGTCAAGCCGATCAATCGTCCCACGATCGACAGCTTGCCGACCATTGGTTGATTTCGATTGCCGCGATTGGCGTCGGAGTAAACGCCGGGAGTGAATTGTTCTTTGGTCCGGCCGTGCAGTGATCGCGGATCGACCGGTTGGAACAGTGTGATTTTTTCGACCGGAGCCAGCGGGACGCCTCCAGGGCCGAAGTTCGCGGAGAAACGGACCAGCATGCCGCGTTGTAAAAACGCCGGCGTCGCTTTGGCGACGAATTGGAACGACGAGATCGTGTCTGGCAACGCGACGAGCGCCTCGCTGCCGTCCTCTTTTTCGACCACGACAATGTTTCGCCGCATGCCTTTGAGGGCGCCCTTGAAATTAGTGATCTCGTTGGCCGGTAGCGTGGACGGTCCCTGTCCGAATCCGGCGGCCTCGGTCCCGGGCGGCTGGGCGGCCAGGTGATCGCCGGAACCACCGAAGGGCAGGATGTTGGGGGCCAAGATCACCACGGCTAGCAGGGGGAGGCAAAGGCGGGGCATAGGGCATTCGCTCGCGAAAGACGGGGGGACGGTCGCGGAAAAGGGGCAGGAACGGGAATACGTGTTGGTGTGCAGGCTTCAGCCGCCTACTGTCGCTGCGTCGCAGCGACCGGGAAGCGCCTCAAGGCTGGACACCAACATGCGCTGGTGTGCAGGCTTCAGCCGCCCGGTTTCGCTGCGGAGCAGCGAATGGAAACGCCTAAAGGCTGGACACCAACATGCGCCGGTGTGCAGGCTTTAGCCGCCCGGTTTCGCTGCGGAGCAGCGAATGGGAACGCCTCAAGGCTGGACACTAACGTGCGCCGGTGTGCAGGCTTCAGCCGCCTGGTTTCGCTGCGGAGCAGCGAATGGAAACGCCTGAAGGCTGGACACCAACGTGCGCCGGTGTGCAGGCTTTAGCCGCCCGGTTTCGCTGCGGAGCAGCGAATGGAGACGCCTGAAGGCTGGACACCAACGTGCGCTGGTGTGCAGGCTTTAGCCGCCCGGTTTCGCTGCGGAGCAGCGAATGGAGACGCCTGAAGGCTGGACACCAACGGTTGCTGAATCCCTTGCGTGCCATTCGTGCAGGACGCTTTCTCCGCTCACAGTTTACCCCGAGTGACGGGTTCGTGCGCGTTGGGACGATTCAATCGATCTCCACTGTCAGCACCCCAGTCAGCACCCCAGTCAGCACCGCTTCGGGCCACGGTTTTCGTCGGGTTGCTCGTCTGCTAATCTGCCGCTGAATCAGGCGGATTTCGTTCAACCGGTCGATGGCAAACCCTTTCATGGTCGAAGAAAAAGCTCCCAAACGCGTGACCACCCGATCGCTGCAGCGGCGTCGCGACACGGGCGGCTCCATTTCGATGCTGACGGCGTACGATTTCCCGACGGCACAACTGCTCGATCAAGCCGGCATCGACGTGCTGTTGGTCGGCGATTCGCTGGCGATGGTCGTTCAGGGGCACGAGACCACCCTGCCGGTGACGATGGATCAAATGATCTATCACGCCGAAATGGTGGGGCGGGCCACCTCGCGTGCGATGGTGATCGTCGATTTGCCGTTTCCCGATGGTCAGCTGGAAATCGAACGCAGCATCCGTTGTGGCGCCCGAGTGTTGAAAGAAACACGTTGCCATGCGGTCAAGCTCGAAGGCGGCGCCGAACAGGCGTCGCGAATCGAAGCGATGGTCACCGCCGGGATTCCCGTGATGGCCCACGTCGGTCTGCGACCCCAGAATGTCTTTGTGCAAGGTGGCTATCAGGTCCAGCGCGACGAAGCGGCCCTGGTCAAAGACGCCGTCGCGGCCGAGCAAGCCGGCGCGTTCGCCGTGCTGATCGAATGTGTCCCCGAGTCGGTTGCCGAAGCGATCCACGCGGCGGTGACGGTTCCCACGATCGGAATCGGCGCCGGGCGGGCGACGACCGGCCAGGTCTTGGTCACCCATGATCTGATCGGACTGACATCCGGCTACACGCCCAAATTTGTTAGAACCTACGCCTCGGTCGGCCAAACGATTCGTGACGCCGCGTCGTCGTTTCATCAAGCCGTCCGCGACGGGAGTTTCCCGGGACCCGAGGAAACGTTTGATTAGTCCGGCCAAAACCCGACGCACCCGATCCCGAAACGCCCGAAACCACACCGCCGTCCAAATTCCGCGACGCTCTCTCCTCCACAAACCACTCGTTTGACGATTGCTATGAATGCCACCTCGACGTCTGCTGCCGCCAAGTCGCTCCCGGAACGTTCTGAGGTGTCCGCGGAGGATTGCTGGGATCTTTCCAGTTTGTTCGCCAGCGACGCCGAATGGGAAACCGCCTTTGCCGAGTTGGAATCCAAGCTTGACACCTATGAAACCTATCGCGGTCGCCTGGGTGAATCAGCTGCGACGTTGCTGGAGGCCCTGCAATTCGATTCGGATTTTTCTCGCCAAGCCGAGCGTGTGGCGATCTATTCGTTCTTGAAGACGACCGAAGATCAAGGCAACAGCGACTATCAGGGCATGAAGGCGCGGTTCCAGAATCTGGCCGTGCGTGCCAATCAGGCGGCGAGCTACGTCAGCCCGGAATTGCTGGCGATCGAACCGGAAAAAATGGACGCCTTGGTCGCCGATCCCTTGCTCCAGCCGTTTCAATTGCAACTCACCCGGTTGCTCCGCCAGCGGCCGCACACGCTCGGCGACAAAGAGGAGCGTTTGTTGGCGATGCAGGGGGAAATGGCATCGGCGGCGGGCAATGCATTCCGTCAACTCAACGACGTGGACTTGCGTTTCGGGTCGCTGGAAGACGCCGAGGGGAATGAGCAAGAGCTTTCGCATGCGACGTTCGTTCAGTTCCTCAACAGCTCGTCCAGGAAGGTGCGTCGCAACGCATTCCATCAATACTACAAGGCGTTCGGCGAACACGAAAACACCTTGGCGGCGACACTGGCCGGCAGCATTCATCGCGACGTTTATTACGCCCGCGCCCGAAACCATGAAAGCTCTCTCGCCGGCGCGTTGTTCCCCGACAACGTCCCCGTGGACGTCTACGACAACTTGATCGCTGCGGTCCGCGATTCGCTGCCCAGCGTGCATCAATACTTTGACGTCCGCCGCCGCAAGATGGATCTGCCGGACATCCATGCCTATGACACCTATGTGCCGATCCTCAGCGACATGAAGAAGGAACACACGTGGGACCAGGCGGTGGAAGTCGTGGTCGAATCACTCGCTCCGCTGGGCAGCGAATACACCGAAACGCTCGCCGCGGGACTGAAAAACCGTTGGGCGGACCGCTACCCGAACCGCGGGAAACAGAGCGGCGCGTTCAGCTGCGGGTCGTTCGATGGCGAACCCTACATCTTGATGAATTTCAAGACCGACGTCTTGAACGATGTGTTCACGCTGACGCACGAAGCCGGCCACTCCATGCACAGCTTTTATTCCTCCAAGAACCAGCCGTACCAGTACTACGACTACACGATTTTTGTGGCCGAGGTCGCGAGCACGTTCAATGAGCAATTGTTGACCGAGCACTTGCTCAAGAATGCCGCCAGCGACAGCGAACGGGCGTACCTGATCAACAACGAACTGGACAGCATTCGGGCGACGGTCGTGCGTCAGACGATGTTCGCGGAGTTCGAAAAGAAGACGCATGAGATGGCCGAAGCCGGTGAGCCGCTGACGGTCGCTTCGTTTCGGGCCACGTATCGCGAGTTGTTGGATGCGTATTTTGGCCCCGATTTCGTCGTCGACAAAGAACTGGAACTGGAATGTTTCCGGATCCCGCACTTCTACCGCGCGTTTTACGTCTACAAGTACGCGACCGGATTGAGTGCGGCGGTCGCCCTTTCGCGACGGGTGCTCGAGGGTGGCAAGGCCGAATTGGACGACTACCTCAAGTTTCTGTCGGGGGGATGCAGCAAAGATCCGCTCGACCTGCTGCGTGATGCGGGAGTCGACATGGCCAGCCCCGAGCCGGTGAAGACCACGTTGGCACGCTTCAAGACCCTGACCGAAGAATTGGATCAGCTTCTTTGAGCCGACCCCCACAGCGCAAGCCGATTCGTCTGACCAAAACGACGCTTGCGGAGGGGGCGGTCCGGCTGGCCAAGGCGGATCCGGTGCTGGGCAAGATCCATCGCACGTTTGGGCCGCCGCCGTTGCTGCGGCGACCGGCGACGTACGCCACCTTCGTCCACATCATTCTCGAACAACAGGTCTCCGTCGAATCGGCCAAGGCGACCTTCGACCGGCTGGTCGGTCGCTGCCAGAATGAAGTGAGCCCCCGCGCGGTCCGTGATTTGGGCGACCGGCGTTTACGCGACTTGGGGTTCAGTCGCCAGAAGGCCCGTTACACGCTTGCGTTGGCCGACGCCTGTCTCGCCGGCGACTTTGATATCGACGCGTTGACGCGATGGGACGACGAAACGGTTCGCTCGCAAATTGTCTCGCAACTGGGACTGGGAAATTGGTCGGCCGATGTGTTTTTGATGATGGCACTGCAGCGGCCCGACATCCTGCCCCTGGGCGATTTGGCGCTCGTCAAAGGCATTCAAGAAATCGACCAGACGCAATACGAATCGAGTCAGCAGATTGCCGAGCGTGCCGAATCGTGGCGGCCGCTTCGCAGTATTGCCACACGAATGGTCTGGCAATGGTATGTTCATCAACGCGGACGCGATATCTTTTAGTGCTCCCTGTTGATGCCTGCCAGGACAGGTCCTGGCCTACTCTTTGTGAATCAAGTTCATGGCGAAATTGACTTTTTGCGGGGCCGCCGGCACCGTCACCGGATCGTGTTCGTTGTTGGACACCGGCAAGCATCGATTTCTGATTGATTGCGGTCTTTTCCAAGGCAGCAAAACGACCCAGGAGTTGAACTACCAGGATTTCCCGTTTGATCCCGAGTCGATCGACTTTTTGATCCTGACCCACGCCCACATCGACCATTCGGGGTTGCTACCCAAGCTGGTCAAGAAGGGATTCAACGGCCAGATATACGCGACCGAAGCGACCTGTGACCTGTTGAAATTCATGCTTCCCGATTCGGCGTACATCCAGGAATCGGGCGTCAAGCGTCACAACAAGAACTTGCGTCGCCGCGGCTTGCCGGCGGTCCAGCCGATCTACACGATGCCGGATGCGGAAGCGACGCTGCGGCTATTGAAAAATCATGGGTATGAAGAGTGGTTTTCGCCGCGTGATGGAATCCGAGTCCGATTCTGGAATGCGGGCCACCTGCTCGGTTCGGCTTCGGTCGAATTAAAAATCACCGAGCCCGATTCACAGGAAGAACTCTCGTTGTTGTTTTCCGGTGACATCGGCCCGGAAGAAAAAGCGTTTCATCCCGAGCCCGATGCGCCGGTCGGTTACGACTACATCGTGTGCGAATCGACCTACGGCAATCGGGACCGTGACGATTACACGTTGGAGAATCGGCGCGAGGCACTCCGCGATGTCTTGACCAAGGCGCTCAAGCGGGGTGGCAACGTCGTCATCCCTTCGTTCGCCGTCGAACGCAGCCAGGAATTGCTGCACGACATCGGTTATTTGCTGACGCACGGTGAAATCCCCCAGTCCGACGTGTATCTGGATTCGCCGTTGGCGAAGAAGGCGACCGAGGTGTTCATCAAACACGCCGGGGCGTTGCAGGACGTGGAGGTGGACGAAGCGAGATTGTTTCGCCACGAACGGTTCCACCTGGTGCATTCGCTGCAAGAGAGTAAGGCCATCAACGGGATCAAAGGCGGGGCGATCATCATCTCGGCCAGCGGCATGTGCACCGCCGGTCGCATCAAGCACCACCTGATCAACAACATTTATCGCCCCGAGTGCACGGTCTTGTTTGTCGGCTATCAATCACCGGGAACGCTGGGGCAAATCATTTCCAGCGGTGCCAAGGAAGTCCGGATCCACGGCAAGTCGTACAAGGTGCGGGCGGACATTCGCAAGCTGGGCAATTATTCGGCCCACGCCGATCAAGGCGAGTTGTTGGACTGGATCCAAAAGCGTTGTCCGATCACCGGCGGTTTGTTCCTCAATCATGGCGAAGACGATTCCCGCCAGGAGCTGCGCGATCTGCTGGTACAGCGAGGCTTGGACGGCGACCGGATCTACATGCCGCAGTTCGATGAATCGTTCGAATTGAGTGCCGGCACCAAGCCGCTTTCCAAGGGGGCGCCCAAGCCGCGTCTAGACGTCGCCCATGTGGCCCACGATTGGCACAACGACTACGCCGAGTTCATGCTCGGATTGACCACAACGATTGAAAAGTCGAGTGAAGACCAACGGTATCAGTTACTCAAACGGCTGAAAGAAACACTCGGCGAGGCTTGAAAACGCGTTGAACGACCGCAGGGCGTGTCACGACTTTCAGTCCTCGTCGAAATGAATTAAAAAACCGGCCTCCAAACGCCTGCGAACCGTCCATCGGCCAACCTTCCCCCCCATCGAGAACCGTTTTGAACGTCAGCGACTTCCTGGAACGACATTACCGTCACTTCAATGCCCGCGAAACCTTGGCCGCGGCACGGTCGTACAAGGACCTGATCGAGCAGCGTGGCGGCCGGATGATGGTCACGCTCGCCGGCGCGATGAGCACGGGCGAGCTGGGATTGTCGCTGGCCGAAATGATCCGCCAGGGCAAGGTGCACGCGATCACATCGACGGCCGCTAATTTAGAAGAAGACATCTTCAATCTGGTCGCACATGACGAGTACCGGGTGATCGAAAACTGGCGCGGGTTGTCCGAGAGCGATGAAGAGGCGCTGTTGGAAGAGGGATTCAATCGTGTCACCGACACCTGCATCCCTGAAACCGTGATGCGGCACATCGAAGGTCGGTTGACCAAGCTATGGCAGCATGCCGCCGATTCGAACCAGCCCCGCACGCCGGCGGAGTTCATGTTTGAATTGCTGGACGACCCAGAGTTGCCACAACACTTTCAAGTCCCGCGCGAAAACAGTTGGGTCGCGGCGGCCAAAGACGCCGGCATCCCTGTTTTTGTTCCGGGCGTCGAGGACAGCACGCTGGGCAATATCTTCACCGCCCGTGTCATCGACGGAACTGTCGCCGGACACCATGCGATGAAGCCGGGCACCGCGCAGCTGGAAAAATTGGCCGCGTGGTATCGCGAAAGTTCCCAGCAACACCCCATCGGTTTCTTTCAAATCGGCGGCGGGATTGCCGGTGATTTTTCGATCTGTGTGGTCCCGATGATGCGGCAAGACCTCAAAGAGGACGTGCCGCTGTGGAGTTATTTCTGCCAGATCAGCGATGCCGAGACCAGTTATGGCGGGTACAGCGGTGCGGTGCCGAACGAAAAAATCACCTGGGAAAAACTCAGCCGCGAAACACCCAAATTCATGATCCACAGCGACGCCTCGATCGTCGCACCGTTGATTTTTGCGTACGTGCTGGGGCTGTAGCGTCGTGTCACGGCTGCTCGTGCTCTGGCTACAGTGATTCTTGTGGCTGCGGAACTCACCACCGTTTCCGCTCCGATGGCGATCTGCCGACAGCCTTGGCAGCTTCCGCAGCGGCTTCAAGCTTAAGATCCAATCGTGACGAGGCACTCCACCAATTTCACCGCGTGAACGATCGAAAACAATACCCACGGATGGCAGCGCGAACCCACGGATGATAGGGTGCAAAAAATCCGTGGGTTCGCGCTGCCATCCGTGGGCCCAATCATCGGTTCATTGTTCCGCGCGTTACAGCCTGACCGTTTGACCCTCCCCACGCTCCACTCGATCCTCCCAGCCCAGGAGGGTTGTTCAGGATGTGCAGAGACCGACGGCCATGGCAGCGGGGTGGATGAAGTGGGGCGGCGGCGGGGATTCGATTCGTGTTTCGTCGCTCCTGTGGGCCTGTGCTGTCGTACACCGGCAAATTCGTTAAATTGCGGGTCCGGCGACGGTCCTCGTATGCCCCGATGCCACTCGTGTTCCATCACTAGAACCTGTTCTTCCAGTTGGATTGCTTTTTGATGACGATTCGGCCCTTTCGAAAATTATTGGTTGCCAACCGCAGCGAAATCGCGACGCGCGTCTTCCGAAGTGCCACGGAGCTTGGGATTCGGACCGTCGCAATCTATTCCTACGAAGACCGCTACGCGCTGCACCGGTTCAAAGCCGACGAGGCCTACCAGATCGGTGAACCGGGGGAGCCGATTCGATCGTATTTGAACATCGATGCGATCGTCGCGCTGTGCAAAAAACATGACATCGATGCGGTGCACCCGGGCTACGGATTCTTGTCCGAACGACCGGGATTCGCCGAGGCGCTCGGCAAAGCGGGGATCGTGTTTGTCGGTCCTAGCGTCCGATCGCTCAATCAACTCGGTGACAAAATGTCGGCCCGCGAGCTGGCTGAGAAAGCCGGCGTCCCGGTCTTGGGGGGCAAGAATGAGCCGCTGCGTGATCCCGATGCGGCGATCGCGCTTGCGGATACGTTGGGCTACCCGGTGATGCTGAAAGCGGCCCACGGCGGCGGCGGACGGGGGATGCGGGTCGTCGCATCGGCCGACGAGTTGCCGACCGCGTTGGAAGCGGCGATGCGTGAGTCGAAAACCGCCTTCGGCAGCGATGAAGTGTTCTTGGAACGTTTCGTCAAACGCGCTCGACACATCGAAGTCCAGATCATCGGTGACGGCACCAACCTGGTGCACCTGTACGAACGCGATTGCAGCGTCCAACGCCGGCATCAAAAGGTCGTCGAATTGGCGCCGGCGCCCAATCTGCCGTCGGAAGTCCGTGACGGTTTGTGCGAAGCGGCGTTGAAGATCGGAAAGGCGGTCGGGGCGGACGGTTCTTGCTATGAGAACGCCGGAACGGTCGAGTTTCTGTTGGATGTGGATTCCAACCAATTCTTCTTCATCGAAGTCAATCCGCGGATTCAAGTCGAGCATACCGTGACCGAAGAAGTCACCGGAATCGACATCGTTCGCAGCCAGATTCTAATCGCGCAGGGGCACAAGCTGACCGATGAAGTGGTCGGGATTGGTGCCCAGGAAAACATCCGCACCACCGGCTTTGCGATGCAGTGCCGGGTGACCACCGAAGACCCCGCCAATCAGTTTCTGCCCGATTACGGCCGGATCACGCACTATCGGTCGGCGGCCGGACTTGGAATCCGTTTGGACGCCGGGACGGCATTCAGCGGCGCGGTGGTCAATCCGTTTTACGACTCGATGTTGGTCAAGGTCACCGCGCGGGCTCCGTCGTTGGCCGCCGCCGGTTCGCGGATGGATCGTTGTCTTCAGGAATTCCGGATTCGAGGTGTCAAAACCAACATCCCGTTCCTGATCAAGTTGATCAATCATCCGATCTTTCTCGCCGGTGAAGCAACGACGCGATTAATCGACACGACGCCCGAATTGTTCGAGCTGCCCAAGCGTCGCGACCGGGCGACCAAGCTGTTGAACTACCTGGCGGACACAATCGTCAACGGCAATGAGTTGGTCGCCGGGCGTCCGGTTGCCACCCGGCGTACACCCGCGCCGGTACCCGAAGTCCCGCCGTTGGCGGATCCTCCCAAGGGGACCAAAGACATTTTCCGCGAGTCCGGTGTCGAAGGCCTGGTCAAGTGGATCGGAGAGCAAAAGGGGCTGCTGCTGACCGACACGACCATGCGAGACGCCCACCAGTCGTTGCTGGCGACCCGTGTCCGCACCTATGACATGGTGCACATCGCGCCGGCGTATGCGCACCACGCGTCCCAGCTGTTCTCTTTGGAAATGTGGGGCGGAGCGACGTTCGACACCAGCATGCGATTCTTGAAGGAATCGCCATGGCAACGACTGGCGGACTTGCGCGAAGCGGTTCCCAATATCCTGACCCAGATGTTGCTGCGGGCCAGTAACGCCGTTGGCTATACGAACTATCCCGACAACGTCGTGCGATTGTTCGTGCGTGAAGCTGTCCAGGCTGGGATGGATGTCTTTCGAGTCTTCGACGCGCTGAACTGGGAACAGAACATGCGCGTGGCGATGGAAGCGGTGATCGAGGAGGGTGGGATTTGCGAAGCGTCGATTTGCTACACCGGCGATCTGCAAAACCCCCGACGCACCAAGTACGACTTGGCGTACTACATCAATCTCGCCAAACAGCTCGAAAAGATGGGCGCCCACTTGTTGGCCATCAAAGACATGGCGGGGCTGTTGAAACCCAAAGCGGCTGTCAAACTGATCCGGGCGTTGCGCGAGGAGATCGGAATCCCGATCCACCTGCACACGCACGATACCGCCGGCATCCAAGCGTCGACCATTCTGGCCGCTGCCGATGAAGGACTGCAAATCGCCGATGCCGCCCTGGCACCGTTGTCCGGCGGCACCAGCCAAGTGAACTTGAATTCGCTCGTCGAAGCCTTGCGAGACACCCCGCGTGAAAGCCCCTTGCGCACCGAAGCGCTGACCAATTTGGCGACCTACTGGCAGGCGGCACGCGAGTTCTACACGCCGTTTGAAAGTTCCGTGTTGCCGGCCACCGGTGATTTGTATGAACACGAAATGCCCGGCGGGCAGTACACCAACCTGTACCAGCAAGCCCGGGCCTTGGGATTGAGCGACCAATGGGCCGAAGTCTGCAAGGCATACGCCCAAGTCAACGCGTTGTTCGGGGACATCGTCAAAGTGACGCCGACCAGCAAGGCCGTCGGAGACATGGCGCTGTTCTTGGTCGCCAACGAAATGTCGGCCGAGGAAGTCCTGACCAGCGATAAATCACTGGCGTATCCGGCCAGCGTGCTCGATCTGATCGGCGGACGGATGGGGCAACCGCCGGGCGGATTCCCCGAAGCGGTGATGAAAAAGATTCTGGGCGACGAACCGGCCGTGACCAACCGGCCCGGTGAATCCATGCCCGACGCCGACATCGAAGCCGCCAGAAAAGAAGCCGCCGGGCTGATCGGTGAACCGGCCTGCGACCAGTCCTCGGTGACCCATTTGTTGTACCCCAAGGTCTTTGCCGACTTCGCCACACACCAACAGACTTACGGTGATGTCGCCAAGTTGCCCACGCCGAACTTCTTGTACGGTCAGCAACCCGGTGAAGAAATCGCCGTCGACATTGAAAAGGGAAAACGGTTGATCATCCGTTTCCTGACTGTCGGCCAACCCCACCCCGACGGGACACGCACCGTCTTTTTCGAACTCAACGGCCAGCCGCGTGAAATCACGGTTTACGACAAGTCCCTGGAACCGGAAACCAAAGCGGCGGTCAAAGCCGATCCCCGCGACGAAAACCAGGTGGCGTCCAGCATGCCGGGGATGGTGATCACCGTCGCCGTCGAAGAGGGCAGCAAGGTCAAGGAAGGGCAGAAGCTGATGGTGCTGGAGGCGATGAAGATGGAGACCACCGTCAACGCGCCCAAATCGGGTGTCATCAAAACCATCCACGCGCCGCCCGGAACCCAAGTCGAAGCAGGCGACTTGTTGGCGATCATCGAGTAGGCTACCGACGGAACATGAGTGGGAGAGGCTGCCAGCTTGTCGACAATGGATTGACGACCCTGGAAGCCTATCCGACTCGCAAGATCCGACGCTTCCGACGACGAATCCAACGCATCGAAACGGTCGAAGTTTCCCGAATGAACACGCGTCAAAGTCGAACGTTTTTGCGTCGGTCGGTGGCCGGTGCTCAAGGCACGCGAACCCCGTCGGGCAACGCTGTGAAGCATTTATGCCCGGCGTTTTGCGAGGTGTTAGCGGCAGGTCGCAAGCCCTCCGGTCCCTCATCGTTCCCCAAACACCGGAGGGCTTGCGCCCTACCGCTAAAAAGTGCTTCACCGCGTTACCCGTCGGGGCTGTGGGCTCGATGCCTGCTGCTCGCTGTATTAAGCACACTCGGGGCGGTCGGAGTCACTGCCGAGGAGCTTCCCCCCGTGGAATCGGTCGATGCGGCGACTCGTTCGATGTGGCTGATTGACGGTGTCGTCGTCGACTCGGTCAGCTCCCAACCGATCTCCGATTTCACCGTCACCCCGGGCTCCTTGTCGACGGACGAGACGGGCAGGTCGACGGTGCGATGGCGTGACAATTTGAAACGGGAAATGACAGCCGGACGCTTGCGTTGGCCGCGGACCAGCGGATTCTCCGTGATGCGTTTTCGAGTGACTGCCGACGGTTACCGCCCCGCCGTGACGCAACGCATTTGGCGCGGCGGCCCGCACACCCAAATCAAAGTCCGACTGGTTCCGGTGGACGAAGCAGCTGAGACGGCGCCCGGACAGCTGGCTCCCTGACCCGCGTTTTCTCCCCACCAACTTCCTCCCCACCACATCATTCTGCCCCATATCATTCTGCCTCCTTTCCACACACCTCCCCACGCGTTTGCCAGAACGATCCAGCCAGACCGGCGATCAGAACGGCAGCGTTTTCAGAAACCGCTGACCGAATCGGCCGTAGTCTTGGCCGTCCACGTCACCGTCTCCGTCGCTATCCATGGCGGGATTGAATCCGGGATCGCCGCTGGATTTTAGGAACGTCAATCCGAAGCGTCCGTAGTCCTGGCCGTCCACGTCGCGGTCACCGTCGCTGTCTCCGTAGAGCGCGAAGAAATCATCCGCGGCCGACGTGCCGTAGCTGTAATCACCGCCTTGCAGACCGTCGTTGTTTCCGTCAAGCGTCACTGACGTTCCCGCGCGACGCACCTTCGATGGATCAATGGTCAACTGGTAGTTGCCGTCGACCAACGCCGCATCCAGTCCACGGGTCAGCGCGCCACTGAATGTCAACGTCGCCACCGAATTGCCTTGCGGGTCGGTGTTGACGACAAACGATGTCGCCACCACACCGCCCTCGGGATCGCGTTTACGGACTTCGAACGCACCGGGATCGATGTCGACCAAGCCGTCAAATGCGACATCAATCTTTGTGATGCGAGAGTGTTGGGGGCTGGCGGATCCGTCGCCGATCGCCAGCGGGCCGACCTGTCCCAGATCGACCAATGTCAAACGCACCTCGGTCGGACCGACCGACAGGTCCCAGTCGCTGCCCAGGGGCGGGGTGGGAAAGTCACCGCTTGTGAAGGTTCCGGTGATCGCCGAACCACTCATCAGCACGAACGAATTGCCGACGACGGGAGTCACGCCGTCAGGGGCTCGGAATTTCACTGCGCCGCCGACGGAGATCGGTCCGGCGGAATTGATCTGTCCCCCGGCCGATTCAGTCATCGTGCCCAGCACGATCGGGTCGGTCGCGGCCAAGCTCAATGTTTCCCCACCCAGGTCCAAGTCGCCTTGAATCTGGATCGATTGCATCGCCAGCACGCTGACCGGGCCGACCGAGGTGAGTTGAACTGCGGTGACCAATCCGTCGTGGGTCACTTCGACGGTTGCCCCGGCCAGGGTGCCATCGGACGATCGAATCGACGCCGTGGAGGATCCCGTGCCTTGAACGACCACCGAATCGGAATCGTCGGCGCCATCGATCACGATGCCGTCGGGAAAGGCAAAGTAGCCACCGCTGGTAAAGTCGACGTTGAAGGTGTCGGCGGCGGAGGTGCCGGCGATCCGCAGCGATTGCGTCGTCAACACGGGTTTAGAGAGCAGGACCGCACCGCCATTGCCGTTGTCGATCAGTTCGACGTTCGATCCGTTTTGCCGGACGGTGACGTCGGTGGAGGTCGCGGGCAGACTGTACGTGACGTCCTCGCGGATCGTGATCACGTAATCTTCCACTTCTCCGTCGTCAGCCAGTCCATTCGGTTCCAAGTCACCCGCCGTGCTCAGTCGCACCCGCGCGTACGTTTGCCCGAGCGTCATCGTGGTCGGCACGGCGTAGTTGAGCGTTTGAAGTCCCGCGACCACGGTCACGCTGTCAAGGATCTGTTCGCCGGCGTCCCACGTTCCGTTAGCATTAAAATCGATCCAGGCATCGACCTTGGCCGTTTCGCCGCCTTGCAGGTCGATGTTCACGCCTGCGGTGGTTTGCCCAAGCTTGAGGGTCCCGAACATCACGCCGTCTTCGTCGCTACCGTCACCGTCGGCGTCCGGCGACGGAATCGCATCGGTTTCGCTGTCTCGCGTGGCGCCTAGTTGGGGACCGACCGCCAGGTGCGTTGCGCCGTCGCTGACGAGCAATGTCGAGTAGGAATCGGGGGCATCGCCGAGATCCGCGAGCACCGTTTCCAGCCAGACGAATCGATAATCAAAACTCGAAACGCCGACGACGTCGAGGTCACCGTCCCGATCCAAGTCCCCTAATTCAATCCGCCTCGGTCCATCGACGAAGTAGTCGATCGGACGCTGCCGGAATTTTTCGTTGCCGTCGTTCAAGAAGACGTACAACACGTACTCGTCTCGCGAGGCAACCAGCAAGTCGACATCACCATCCAGGTCGATGTCTCCCGGCGTGACGTCAAACGCGTAGGAGTCTTCCATCGGGACCAGACGCTCGGTGAAATTGCCTGCCCCGTCGTTTTCATACCAGACAATGTCGTCGGTGAAGGCGCCGACGGCGAGGTCCAGATCACCGTCACCGTCGATGTCGGCCGTTCGGACGGACGACGCACCGTACGCGGTGGTCGTGATGACTTTCTCGACGAAGTTCTGGCTGCCGTCGTTTTGGTACCAGGCGATCTTGTTATCGTTGTACGAGGCGCTGATCACATCCAAGTCACCGTCGCCGTCGATGTCGCCGGTTGCAACGCTGTAGGCCAACTTGGCATTCGTCGTGATCGTTTTGGCGGTAAAGTTTCCGCTTCCGTCGTTGTCATACCAAGCCAGTTTGTCGTCATAGCCACTGGCCGAGAGCAGATCCGGATCGCCGTCGCCGTCGACATCCGCGACGTGGACATCGTTGACGCCGACCGCGGCGTTCGAAACGAACTGTTCGACGAACGCGCCGCCGCCGTCGTTGCGGTACCAGGCGACTTTGTTATCGAAGTACGAACCGCTGATGATGTCCAAGTCACCGTCGCCGTCGATGTCCGCGGTTTCGACGCTGGTGGCTCCGTCAGCAGACGTGGTGATGATGCGCGGCAAAAACGCCTGCGAGCCGTCGTTCTCATACCAGGTGATTTTGTCATCATTGAGGGTCGCGCCCAGCACGTCGACATCGCCATCCCCGTCGATATCGGCCAGTGCGACGTCATACGGCAAGTAGGGCGAGGAGACGATTTCGTTTTCGACGAAGGATTCGTTGCCGTCGTTTTCGTACCAGGCGATCTGGTCGTTTCCGCTGGACGCGCCGAGCACATCCAAATCACCATCGCCGTCGACATCCGCGACGGTGACGTCGATCGCACCGTCCGCGTTGGCGTCGATCACGGCTTCGGTGAAGTTTTCGTCACCGTCGTTTTCGTACCAGACGATCAGATCGTCTCCATACGACGTGGCGAGAACATCCAGATCACCGTCTTGGTCAAGATCCGCGACCGAGATCGCGGTCGGATAGTCGAGCGTCGTCGTGATCGCGTGCTCGGTAAAATTTTCGCTGCCGTCATTTTCGTACCAGGCGATCTTGTCGTCCGACTGAGACGCGCTCAGCACATCGATGTCGCCGTCGGAATCCACGTCCGCGACCGCAACCCCCAACGCGCCATTGGCATTGGTGCTGATCACGTGTTTGGTGAACGCCCCGGATCCGTTGTTTTCATACCAGTTGATCGAATCATCGAGGGTGTGGGCGGTGAAGACATCCAGGTCTCCATCGCCATCGACGTCGCTGACCGCAATGCTCTTTGCCGCGCCCGCCGAAGGGTCGATTACATGGACGGTGTAGGGTTCGGCTCCCGTGTTTTCGTACCACAAGATCTCGTAGCTAAATCCGGCACTCAAAAAATCGCGATCACCGTCTCCGTCGACATCACCGATCGCGATGCTGAGTACGCCGCGATCGTCGGGCGACACGATGTGGGGCGTGAAGTTTTCGTCGCCGTCGTTCTCGTACCACACAATGTTTTGGCCGAAATAGGAAACGGCGATGACATCCAAGTCTCCGTCGTTGTCGAAGTCCTCGACTTCGATTTCCTCAGGATCGTCACCCTGGTCACTGATCAGACGACGAACAAAGTTTTCGTTCCCGACGTTTTCAAACCACTCGAACCGATTGGAACCAGCCGACGCGCTGAGCACATCCTGGTCTCCATCGCCATCCAGGTCCACCGACTTGATCGCCGAAACCCCCAACGCGCCCGGCGAACTGATGTCGCTGCCGACGAACATCGGTGACATGGGTGCCGGCGGTTGGATCGTCACCTGATAGTCTTCCACCTCGCCATCGGGGGCTTCACCGGTCGGGGCCAGCCCGCCGACGCTGCTGAGGCGGAAACGTGCATAGGTGGTGCCGACGAGTGCGTCGCGTGGGATCGGGAAGGTCAGCACGTAGTCGAAGATGCGAACATCGGCGGAGTCGAAGATTTGTTCGTTGGGGTCGTCCCAGTCGCCGTCCTGGTTGAAGTCGATCCAGGCATCCAGAAAGACCCAACTGGGTTGGTTGGAGTTGCTTTGTACGTTGACGGTGACTTCGGCGTCGAAGGCTCGGACATGCAGCGGACCAAACGTCACGCCGTCGTCGTCGGCTCCGTCGCCATCGGCCAAGGCGGACGGCAATCCGTCGACTTCGCCGTCACGTGCTGTCCCCAGCCAATGGCCAACCGCGAGGTGTGAAGCTCCACCGGATGCCGCCAGTGTGGGGTAGGGTGCGGGGGCGTCGCCGTAGTCGGGCGAGCCGTTTTCGAACCACAGCACGTTGTCGCCGTACTGTGCGCCGATGGCGAAATCCAGCTTGCCGTCACCGTTGAAATCGTCGATCGCCAGGCTGTCGGCGCCGTTGGCTGAATCATCGCTGATCACGTACTCGGTGAAGCCACCGGCGCCATCGCCCAGGAACACGCGAATCTGATCGTTTTGGGACGAGGCCAAGATATCCATGTCGCCGTCGGCATCGAGATCCGCGGTCGCGACGTCATAGGCTCGGTCGGCGGACGTCGTCAAAATGCGTTCGCTGAAATTCTCGCTGCCGTCGTTTTCATACCAGGCGATCGTGTCGTCGCTAAACGACGCGCTGACCACATCGACGTCGCCATCGCCGTCGGCGTCGAACGCGGTCACGGCGATCGCCTTGTCCGCCGTCACGCTGATGGCGTGCTCGGTGAACGTCTCGTTGCCGTCGTTTTCATACCACGCGATCGTGTCGTCATTGCCCGAGGCGCTCAGTACATCGAGATCGCCATCGCCGTCCACATCGGCCGTGGTCACATCGTAGGCACCATCGGCGCTGGAGCTGATCACGCGGCGACTGAAGGATTCGTTTCCGTCGTTTTCGAACCAGGCGATCGTGTCGGAGAAAAAGGCGGCGCTGAGCACATCCAGATCACCGTCACCATCGACATCGGCCACCGCGACACTGCTGGCGTTGGTTTCGACGGAACTGATCACGTGCTCGGTGAATTGCTCATTGCCGTCGTTTTCGTACCAGCGAATCCTGTGGTCGTACTTCGACGCGCTCAACACGTCGGTGTCGCCATCACCGTCGAGATCCGCGATCGCCACACTTTGTGCCCCGTTGGCGAGCGTGGAAATCGTTTTTTCGGCAAAGACACCGCCGCCCTGGTTGTCGAACCAGCGAATCGAATCGTCTCGATACGACGCGACCACGATGTCGTTGTCGCCGTCGCCATCGATATCTCCGCTGGCAACGCCCCGCGGCCCGTCCACCGTGTCCCCGATGACCGCATGCTCGACGAAGGTCGCACCGGGCGGCGGCGGCGAGGGAGGGAAATTGAGATCGGAGGCCAGCAGAATGCGTTGTTCCAAGTGTTCGCCGCGAATTCGACCGCTTGCCCGTCGGTCCGCTGTTCTTGTTCGCCGTCGCTTGCACGACCTCAGAATCGTTTGTTTCATCGAGCTGCAGAGGAGGGACCGAAGGGGGGAGTCATCGCACTTGTGGGAGCCGCACATTCTACTCGCTCGCCGCGCGTCACGCTCGATCGCCCATCAAGCCCTTACCCCACAATCCGTGCCCCGCTATTGAGCATGGCCTGCCCCCCCCCTGCCATGCTTTTCTGCCTTCCATCATTCTGCCTCCCCACATTCCCCCCTTATTCGCCGGCCGACCAACTCTGCACCCCATCGCCCTCGTCGAACCACACATTCCGCTGAATCTCATCGGTTTTGAAACCCAACGCCTTCGGCCGCCGCGTATCGGGCAAGACGACCACGTCATAAAGTTCGCCGATCACGTCGCCCTCCATCCGGATCCAATGCACCACGTTGCCGCTGCGCAAGTCAATCACTTGAACGCCGCAGCGTGGTGCCGCGTCACGTGAGGCCAGTGCTCGATCGAGATTCAGCCCTCGGAACGATTGCTCATCGTCTCTCGGCTTGGACAACCCGACGACGGCATAGTCGCCGATCAGGGCGAGCCCGCGTGCGTATCCGGGGCAGAACGCGACGCGTTCAAACGTTCCCGTTTTGCCATCGACAAAGCCCAGGAAGCCATTGCCCGAGTCGAGCAGCCACAATCGGTTCTGATACAGCCGGGGTGAGTGAGGCATCGACAAGCCATCAGCGATGATCTGGTCGGATCGAACATCGATCACGACTCCACCGTGGTGGCGTCGGTCGCGCCAGCCATCGATCACATCCGACCGGCTGCAGGCGGTGACATAGCGGGGCCGTCCGTCTTGCATCGCCATCCCGTTGAGGTGACAGCGATCTTCCGCAGCGAGCTTTGATATGAAGTTCGGCCGCCAGAGCGGAGTGAAACTGCGTCGTTGGCTGATCGTTGCGATGCAGTTGAACAGCGTGCTGATGAAGATCGGATTTCCGTCGCCATCGACTGCGACATCGTGAATGTCGATATCGCCGGTCGTGTATCCGACCTGGGGCACGAACAGTCGGTCGAACTCGCCGCCGGGCGGTTGCCCTGTCAGCATGTTTTCCAAACGCCACAATTGATACCGGGTGCTCATCCAGATCGTCTGTGCGTCTCCCCAAAGCCCCATGCATCGGTTGAAGGTACGTTCAAAGATGGCCAGACCGCCGTCAGGTTTGGTTCCGACCAACAACAGTTTCCCCGCCTGATAGGTCGAGATCGCCAGACTGATGTGGTGCTGGGTCAACCACGTGGTCAAGTTGCGGGATCCGAGGATGTTTAACATGGTCACCTCTGGTGAATGCCGTCCATTCAGCTCGATTCCGTTCCGTCGGAATCGGCGGCGTCGGCAAATTGATTCAGCACTTCGCGTCGCAAGCGAGCGATGTCATTGACATCGTTGACGTCATCGGGTTTGACAAACAAGCGTTCTTTGCCGCCGGCGACGGTGTCGGCATCGTGAACGTAAAACCAATTCGGTGTCGTCACGGCTTGGACGGCGCGGTCCGAATCGGTTCGGACCGACAGCGACCGGGCATCGTCGCTGCGGCACCATTCGGCCGGAGTGATCAAGGGTTTGTCATGCAGGAGTCGTTCCAACAACTCGGGCAACGCCGCGGCGGATTGCAAGGACGGAACACGCAGTGGGCCGCCGCAGGAAACCAGCATCGGCAACCGAACGTCTTGGCTGCGCAGCGGTCCCACATGGTGACCCAGCCAGCCGTTTTCTCCGAGCGAAAACCCGCTGGTCCCGGCCAAGACGATTCGGGGGCGTCGTCGGCGCACGGATTCACCGAGCAAGTCGATCATTTCGTCCAGCAACCGAACCTGGGCCGCGTAACGCTGCATCCACGTGAACAGCAAATCGGGATCGTCGTTCTTGGAGAGTTTTTGCGCGGGCGGATCGGTGGTGGGGGGCAAGAAGAACGGTTCGGGCGCAGCGCCGGCGTGGTCTTGCGTTTCGTCCTCGACCGGTTCTTGGCTTTCTTCCTCGTCATCGTCGTGCGTGACGGGCGCGTCCCAGTGGTCGCGAAGCATGCCGCTGTGGATCCAAATCAATCGCGTCTCAGGCGTGATGGCTTGGATGCTCGCCGCAAAGGCTTGCGCCAGAACGGTGGCTTCGACCGTTTCGGCGGGGAGGCGTTTCAGCGTCGGTTGTAAGGCGATTGCCTGGCTGAAGCCGAATTGATCTTCCGGAATCGTCAGCTTCGGATCGTCGGTCAAAAAGACCGTCGCGCCGTGGTCTGCCTGGCGAGCGATCCATTGGCGTGAATCGTCCAGCCACTGCGTGATCAGGCTTCCGGGCCGGTCGACGGGCGAGCTCCAACGGTCCCAGACCACGCCAGTCGCCGCCAACGCATCGATCGCCGGCGTCTGGTTCCATGAGCATCCGTAGCAGCCCAGCGGCGAAGTCGCCAGCCCTTCCAGCGTGACGACAACAGTGATCGGTGATCGGAGAGAAAGTTTGGGCACAGGATTCTGTCGAGGGCGATGGGAGGGACCGGGTCCAGCGTAACAACTCCATGGAGCGTCGCCAATCGGCGGATCCCGCGGGTGACATCAGCCGGCTCGCGCAAGCGTGCAGTCTGGCGACGAAGGTGTTCGGGGAACGGCGCGCGCCGTCCGTTATCCCGGAGGATGTGAAAAGTCTTGCGGATACATTTCGCTCCCCACGGCGCCATTGGAACACTCACGGACGCCAACCACATCGCAGTTTCACGCCAGCGGCGTGCCACATCAAAGCTTGGGGTCGCGCCCGCGCACCCCAAGATCCGGTCACATTCAGGCCGCCAACCCCAACGGGGTTGAACAGAACAACACGGTTCGCCCGAATCACCTCGCCATTTGCGCCGTCCGATCGCGCGGCGTCGATTGTTGAACCCCGCTGGGGTTCCTCTCCCTCTGTGCCACCACCCGGGGTGCGCTTCGCGACCCCGGGCTTTGTTGTGGCACCGCGCTGCGGTGTGGCGCCATTGGCGTGAAATGTATCTCTCGGCGAGGGTAATCGATTGACATAGACCGAATAGACGCGAGCTCCGCGCTGCTTTTCAAGTCAGTCATTCCTTTCACATCCCGGAGGGATTTCAGCGAGTCGCCGGACGTCAGCGCAGCGTCGCCTCCGGGAAGGTCGTTGACCCCGTCGGGGGCGTGCTCGAAAGACCGGAGGGCTCGCGCCCAACCGCTAACAACAGCAGCAGATGTTAGCGGAACGGCGCGAGCCGTCCGGTGTCGGCGCGGAAACACCGTGAAGGACCGGAGGGCTGGCGCCCGGCCGCTAACAACAACAACAGCAGATGTTCGCGGAACGGCGCGAGCGAACTGTCGGCAGACTCGCTATCTCCGGCACAACTCCACCAAGCCGTCTCGCTCTGGCTGGGCAAGCCGCATCAAAGGCCAGGGTTCCTCACTTGGCGTCCTACGGTTGAATGGAAGGAGTCCTCGTCCGCCGGCTCTGTTTCTTCTCCACGATCGCGACTTGCAACGATGTCTGCACACTTTTCGACCACCCATCCGATCGCTCCGGTGTCCCCGGTCATCTTGCCGCCCGCCTCGAACAACACGGCAAACCCGGACCGCCAGCAGCCGCCTGCCCTACCACCGCTGCAACGGTGCAACGTCTGGGAGGTGCCATTTGACCGCGTCACCATGTCCGAGGCGGTCGACCGGATCGAGCAGCTCGTCGAGCGTGGCGAACCCAGCTATGTGATCACCGCCAACTTGAACTATGTGATGCTGCATCACCGGCAAGCAGACATTCCCCCAATCACCGCAGCAGCGGATCTGATTCTGGCCGATGGACAACCGATCGTATGGCGGAGCCAATTGGGATCCGACGCACTGCCCGAACGCGTCGCCGGCAGCGAAATGATTCACAAACTCGCTTGTCGAGCCGGCCAGAAACGTTGGGGCATCTACTTTCTGGGCGGAGAACCGGGGGTCGCCGAGAAATGCGCCAAGCGACTGGCACGCGATTATCCCGGCATGCGGATCGCTGGAATCGAATCGCCTCCGTTTCGTGCCCTGTCGGCCGACGAACAAGCCCAACAAGACAAACGCATTCGAGACTCCGGCGCCGAAATCTTGCTGGTCGCCTTCGGGCAACCCAAGGGCGAACGCTGGATCCACGAGCACTACAAACGCCTTGGTGTTCCCGTCAGCATTCAACTCGGCGCCTCGTTCGATTTCATCGCCGGGACAGCCAAACGCGCTCCCAAGATCTGGCAGAAACTGGGGGCCGAATGGACCTATCGGATGCTCAGCGATCCGAAACGTCTGGTCCCACGCTACGGCAGAAACGCCTGGTTTCTACTGCAAGCTCTGGTCGGCGATTGGAAGCAGACGGTCAAACGCTGGGGCATGTCATTGGACGACTGAACGTTTTGGGTGGCGGCAGGATCGCGGCGCGGATTGGAGCGATGGATGGCGAAAGAGTTGGAGCAGAAAAATGGAGTGGGGAGGGGCGACAAGAAAATCGGCGACAAGAAAATGGACCGGTAGAGCATTCCGCCTTTCATTGTCTTGCCCCCCATTTTCCTACTTCATCGTGTCAAACAAACCCAACAACGTTTCCACGATCTTTTCCGTAGCGTCTTCCTGGACATAGTTCGTTCCCAGCCAGGTCTCATAGCCGCCGAAACGGTGCTGCCTGGGTGTCGGCAGGTATCCGAACGATCCGTTTGCCAATTCGATCGTAAACATCTGCTTGGTCGGCGCCTTGGCCTTCAGTTCCAAGCCGGTTTCGGTGAAGGTTTCGAAGGGGATCGCGGCAATGCCCAGGTCCCCGATCCCGAAGGTTTGCAATTGGATGTCCACGGTGTCGGGTGCTTCGTCCAGTTTGGCGATCCGATTGGCGTAGATGGCTTCACGACGATGCCGGGGTGATTGTTCGGAATTCTTGGCCAGGGCATCAAAGTAGTCGCGCATCTCTTGCGTCGGCTTGCGAACCTTCAACGTCAGCGGGGTCGATGCGGCGGACAGTTTGACCCAATCATGGAAATCGATTCCGCCGTGCGCGTCATAGACTCGGTCGGCGATCTTGTTGGCGACTTCCTGCATCTTTTCGTAGCTGGCGTAGCGTTTCGGAGTCTTGTCGCGAAAGTCGATGTTGTTGACGTCGCCGCTGGTTCCGTTGGAGAGCATGCCGACAAAGGCGGGCGTCGTCTCGGTCGCTCCCAATCGTTTTTCGATGGCGCGGGCAAAGTAGCCGAAATAATCCGCGGAGACTTCATTGCGGGGGACGCCGCCGACGTAGTGCAGGGAATAGTTTGCCAGCAGTGCGATCGCGCTGCCGTCTAGGCTTTGTACCGAAACGAAACTGACTTCCGGGTCCACGGGGCCGGCTTGGCGATCGAGTGCAGCGTGTCCTCGCGGCGGATTCATGCGGACTTGATCGATGCCGCCGAACGGATTGGTCGCCAATTGGGGATCGGTCACAAACCAACGTCGATTGAAGACTTCAGACGGTTCGTCGACGCTTCCCCAACCGATCTTCGCAGGTTGCAAATGATTCAACGCACAGCGGACACCGTCGGCGATCCGGCTGGCCAGAAACTTCTGGTACTCGGTCAATTCGCTCTGCTCAATGACCTTGCTTTCCCCACGCGCGGTCGTGGCCGAGTGCGTGTGTGTCGAAGCCATCATCAGGTTCGCGATCGGGATCTCGGTCGCTTCGTGAATCGCTGTTTTCGCCGCGTCAAACACTTCGTGGGGAATGCCAACGTTGTCGCAGATCACGATCGCCAGTTTCGTCGTGCCGTCATCGAGTACCAGACAGCGGGCGTACAATTCGTCGTGAATGTGTTGTGCCGGCATCGGTTCCCAGCCGCCGACGATCATCTCGCCCAGCGGAGGTGTGATGTTGCTCGTTGCCGCTCCGGCGCGAAACGTCTTGCCGTCAGCTTGCGCGGCGATTGGAAGGGCGGTGAGGAAAAGGGCGGCGATGGCGGACGCGGCGCAGGCAAGACGAGTCAACTGGTGGAAGCAATCACGACGGGAGGCGGGGAAAGTCGCAAGGATCGATTGCATGATGGGGTGCCTGTGGGGAGATTCGGTCAGGAAGGGTGGTCATTGTAATGGTCTGGTCAGCGCGTTGCTCATCAACGAGGGCAGTTTTTAATGAAGCCGATGAAGGGACCATGAGACAATGAACGACTGTCCGGTGTTTCGTCGCTGACGTTACCAACCGGCGGACCGCCCACCTCGACATTTTACGCTTCACCACGGCAGCCCGTTTGGCGGGACGTTATGATGGATGCCACTCGCAACAAACGAGGGGATGCCAAGTGAGAACGGGTGACAAAGACGAGCGTTCAAGATCGGACCGCTCGCGATCGTCCGGGTGTCTCACCGCGGCGTGTTCCGGCCTGCGTCCAGGTGAATCCTTGATTGCCAACACCGCTCCATTTCGATTCACTCTTGCGCTGTGCTGCACAGTTGCGATGGCGATGCATGTCCCCGCCCAAGAAATCGCATCAGCGGTTCCCACGGATGAATCGCAAGCGGCTGCGCCGGCTGACGTTGCCCCGGCCTTTCCCAATCGTCGTCACGCGCTGATCATCGTCGGGCTTCCGGGCGATCAAATCCATCGCGAGCGATTCGACGCGACTGTCCAAATCTGGCGGAATTGGTTGGTGCAAATCGCAGCTGTCGATTCCGCCGACATCCTAGTACTTGATGGCCGTGACGCGACCGAAGACCGATTGCCCGCAACTCAGGAAAGCATTCGATCGGTGGCCGAGCAACTCGTCGAGCGAATTGGCGATGACGAATCGCTGTGGGTCTTTTGGCTCGGTCACGGCAGCCAGGACCGCCGACACGGTTGGTTTCATTTACCCGGACCCGACATGAACGCGGCACAATGGGCTGCGATGTTCGCCGAGTTGAAAGCCGGCGAACAGGTGTTTTGGATGACCCATTCGGCATCGGGCAGTTTTTTGAAACCCTTTTCGCTGCCTGGGCGGATCGTGATCAGCGCAACCGACGACGGCGAAATCAACGAACCGCGGTTTCCCCACCAACTCGCCGACGTCATGACGCAGCAACTCGCCGCGAGCACGAACGCCGAATCGACAGCCGAACCCACCGCAGATCCCACGTCGCCGGCGAAGGATCCGCCCGTCAGCGTCCTGGACCTGTTTCGACGCACCGCGGACCAAGTCGGCCGCTCGTTTGACGAAGACCAATTGTTGCCGACCGAACATGCGCTGCTGGACGACAACGGTGACGGCGTGGGCACCGAAGTCGCTGAATTGGCCAAGATTGATTCGCAATCGATTCACAACACCGCCGCCCAGGCCGTCATCGACGGACTGTTGGCGGCACGCACGATCATCACGACGCCTGAACCTCCACCGACACCCGACGATTCGGCCGCCCCCGCGGCGACGCAACAACCATGAATCACCAGACGCCAGAAACGAATGACTCGGCGGGCCAGCCAACGGGCCAGCCGGCCGCCGGTGACCATCCCGAGATCGTGGCGCGACTGCAGCAGGCGCGCACGCAATTGAAACAAGAGATCGGTCGCGTCGTGATCGGCCAGGAAAAAGTGATCGACAGTTTGTTGATCGCCATGCTGTGCCGCGGTCATGCGTTGATGATCGGCGTGCCCGGACTGGGTAAGACGCTGATCGCCAGATCGCTGGCGAAAATGCTGGACATGCAGTACAGCCGAATCCAGTTCACGCCCGATCTGATGCCTTCGGACATCACCGGATCGGACATCATCGAAGAAGACCCCGAAACGGGCCGCCGCCAGCTCGAATTCTTCCGAGGTCCGCTGTTCACCAACTTTCTGCTCGCCGATGAAATCAATCGGGCACCGCCGAAAACGCAAGCCGCCCTGTTGCAGGCGATGCAAGAACGTGAGATCTCGGTCGGCCGAGAAACGTATCACCTGCCGCCGCCGTTCTTCGTCGTCGCGACACAAAACCCGGTTGAGCAGGAAGGAACGTATCCGCTGCCGGAGGCACAGCTGGATCGATTCATGTTCAACGTTCCGGTCGTCTACCCATCCAAGCAGGAGGAAGTCGAAATTGTCAAGGCGACCACCGGGGATGCCGACGTGCAACTGCAATCGATTCTGTCGCTCGATGAAGTCTTGCAATTGCAATCCTTGGTGCGTGGTGTGCCGGTTGCCAACCATGTCATCCGGTACGCCGTCGATCTGGTCGACGCCTCTCGCCCGACGTCACAAGACGCCGTGTCAAATGGCACGGCGCAAAATCGCACGGCGGCGTCCGAGCTGCATCGATACATCCGCTATGGAGCCAGCCCTCGGGCGTCGCAGTGTTTGGTTCTCGGCGGCAAGGCGCGGGCCGTTCTGCTGGGGCGGTATCACGTCGATTTTGAAGACATTCGCGCCGTCGCGACTGCGGTGATGCGACATCGCTTGGCGCTGAACTTTCAAGCCCGCACGGAGAACATCACCGTCGATCACGTCATCGGGCAACTCGTCCAAACGGTACCCACCCCGTCATGAACACTGCGTTTGTAACACCGACACAATTGACGTCCTCGGAGCTGCTGGGGGCGACCGATGATTTGGAGTTGATCGCCCAACGGGTGGTGGAAGGCTTCATGCATGGATTGCACCAAAGCCCCTTTGTCGGGTTTTCGGTGGAATTTGCGTCGCATCGCGAATACATGCCTGGCGATGATCTCAAGCACATCAATTGGCGGCTTTTCGGACGACACGAAAAACTGTTTGTGAAGGAATACGACGCCGAGACCAACGTCGAAGTGCATTTGATCGTCGACGCCAGTCGATCGATGATCGCCGCGGGAAAGTGGTCGTGTGCCGCGATGCTGGCCGCGGCGTTGGGGCACTTGGCCATTGGCCAGCGCGACGCGATCGGATTGACCCTGTTCGCTGACAAGATCCAGACACACCTGCGGCCACGTTCCACGGCGGATCACCAGCTGGAGGTGTTGCATGCACTCGCTCGGCCTCAAGATCACCCGGCGTGTGAAACCGCGCGTGTCTTGCACGAGGTGGCCGAGCTATCGCCGCGGCGCGGATTGAAGGTGTTGATCAGCGATTTCTATTTTCAGCAGGACGAACTTGCCGACGCCTTTGCCCATTTTCGGCACTATGGACACGAAATGATCGTGTTTCATGTTCTGACGCCGTTGGAAACCGCAATGCCCGTCTCTGGGCCGGTGCGATTTCGCGATCTGGAAACCGGCGAAGAAATTGTGACGCAAGCCGAAGCAATTCGCGACGAGTTTGTCAGCGCCGTCAGACAGTGGCAGACTGAATTGAAGACGCTGTGTCAAATGCACGAAATCGATTACCTGGCGATCGATTCAGAAACGCCGCTGCCGATCGCGTTGCGTGAGTATTTTCAACGTCGCAGCGAACTGTTTTGACGCCCTTCTCGCTCGATCTTCCCATTCCATGAACTTGATGCACCTCGGATTCCTGGCGGCCGGCGCCGCGGCAATGACGTTGCCGTTGTGGATCCATTTGTTGCTGCGTCAGAAAGCGACGTCGATGGAGATCGGATCGATACGGTTCGTCAAACAAGTCGTCCGCCGAACGAAGAATCGACAACGGATTCAACGTTGGATCCTGCTGACGTTGCGGGCGCTGGCGGTGTTGTTGCTGGGATTGCTGTTTGCACGACCGTTTTTTCCTGAAACGCCCGCCGATGGAAGCACGCGCGAGGTCGTGATTCTGATCGATCGTTCGGCGAGCATGAGTGCACGGCAAGCAAACGGCGCCGCGGCAATTCAAAACGCGATCCAGCGGGCGAAAGCCTACCTTGCTACCCTGGGGTCGGAAACTCGCGTTCATCTTGGACTGTTCGATGCCGCCGGGGTTCAGCCTCTCTCCCTAAACGAACTCGACGCGGCCAAGACATCCTCTATGGCGACCCGTTACGACGAAGCGTTTGATTGGGCGGCCGATCTGCTGGCGGCGTCGACGCGCGCCGATCGCAGTCTGATGGTACTCAGCGACTTGCAGCAACTGGGACCTTCGCCGGCCAACCTGTCCGCGTTTCCAGCAGAGGTGTCGGTGCGAATCGAAAACCCCGCCCCGGCCATCGCGCAGAACCTGGCCATCGAATCAGCCCTCGCAACCCAAGTCGAACTTCGTCCCGGTGTGCCCGTTGCGGTGGAGATCCAATTGGTCAACCACGGCGCGTTCCCGGTGATCGGTGCGCCGTTGCGGATGGAACTGAGCGGCCCGCGCAGCCCGATCGTCATCGATCGCACCGTTTCGCTGGCCGCGGGGCAACGGAATTCCTTGCGGTTGGAGTTACCGATCGAAACAGCGGGCCTGTATCGCGGCTCGGTATCGGTGGATTTCGACGACCCGTTGGCCTGGGACAACCAGCGTGCGGTCGCGTTGGAAGCCCGGCATCCCGACCGCCTGCTGCTGGTTGACGGAGACGCGGGGAGCAAGGCTTGGGAAAACGAGACTTATTTCATCGAAACCGCACTGCGACTGCGAACGCCGGTGGGGGACGGACCAGCCAGGACGTTTGAGGTGGAACGTTTGGTTTGGGATCGTGGGGCGGGTTTTCCTGACCTGGCCGGTTTTCGATTGATTGTCATCGCCAATGTCAGTCGCTTTACCGACCGAGATGCCGGACGATTAAACGCCTTCGTTCGTGGTGGCGGCAATGTGCTGTGGTTTCCCGGCGACCGTTCCACCGACGCGGTGCACGAGCGGTTGACGGCCGCCGGCTTGCTGGGCAAGACGAAGTTTGGCCGTGTTACCGACACCGTCGCACGCGTGCAGGAATTTGACGTGGATCATCCTGCACTTCGGCCCTTTGCCGATCCCCAGCATGGCGATCTGCGACGGTTGACGGCCAGCCGCGTGTTGCCGATTCAATCTGCCGATCCCGATGCGGATGTCCTGATTCGAAGCCGCCGTTGGCCGTTGGTGATCAGCCACCCGACCGGTGCCGGACGATTCGTGTTTGTCGCAACGTCGGCCGACAGGAGTTGGAATGACTGGCCGCAAAACCGTTTGTTCGTCCCGCTGATTCGCCAGTTGGCTGCATGGTTGACCGGCCAATTGGACCTGCGGCAATCGGTGCAAACGAAAAACATCGATCACCCCGATCAGGTTCCGGGAATACAGATCGATGGCGATGCGGTGGTCGTCCGTCACGTCGATCCCGCTGAATCTCAGATCAATCGTTTCGCCGTCGAAGCCTTCCGTGAAACGCTCGGATTGCCGGAGCATTCAGTCGCGACCGCCGAAACAGATCGCCGCCAAGCGTACACGCCCGAAGGGGTTGCCCGGGCCGATGAAAAGTGGCCTTGGGTGGTTTGGATGCTGATCGGTGTCTTGAGTTCAGAATTAATCCTTGCAAGTCGAGTGCATGAGTGATGAAATGGGCCAACGCCATTGTTGATGGCCGGGCCGAGAATCGCGTCCTTTTTCGAGTTTGATCGATCATGAGCATTGCCGAACCCGCCCCCCGCTCTCCCAGTCGACCGGTCGCGGTTCCGATGCCGGGGGCGCACCATCAGCAGCTGGATCGTCTAAAGAACCAAGAACGGCAACGACGATTCGTCATCAGCGTGTTGGCGTTGATGTCGTCTCTGGCGGTCTTAATCGGCCTGACCGCAACGACGGACTTTTACCTGGAACTCGCCCCGTCGCTGCGATTGCTGCTCTGGGGCTGCATCCTTGTAGCGATCGCAACCGTATGCGTCGTGTTTCGGGGCTGGCTGAGCTTTGATTCGATCGATGCGGTTTGCCAGACCGAGAACGCTTGCCCGGAACTGGGGCAACGCCTCCGCACCAGCCACGACTACCAACATCATCCCGACTCGGTCTCGGCCGCTGATCCCGAGTTGCTCGGCGCGCTCGAAACGCAGACACAGGAACAGATCCTTCGTCGTCCGCTGGCGCCACTGGGAAACTCATGGCCGATCGGAGCGCTGGCCGGATTTTGTCTGATCGCGGGATGCTTGTGGCTAACCCTGTTTGTGATTTCTCCCTCGTGGCGCGTTGCCAGCGGACGCCTGCTGTTTCTGCCGCTGCACTACTCCGACGTTGAACTTGAAACGTTGCCGGAATATGTGGACCGGGGAGACGATTTGGTGGTGCGGCTTCACGTCGCCGGACGCCCGATCGAATCCGCCGTCATTCGATATCGAAGTGACGACGCCGGTCAGTGGACCGAAGTCCCGGTGACACCGGAGACTGAATCGCTCTTGCTCGGTGAATTGACCGCGGTGGTGCCGGATTGCCAAGATGATTTGGAACTGCAGGTTTTGGCGCGGCCGCTGGAATCAGAGATCCAGAAAATCGCGGTCCGGCTTCCGCTGGCGGTGGAACAATGGAACGCTTCGATCGCGCCGCCGGCGTACACCGGGTTGCCGGTCGAGGAGGGGCCGGCCGATGGGCTGCGGATCCCAGAAGGTTCCCGCGTTGAGCTGAGCGCCCGCTACAACCGACCGCCCGCGTCCGTCCAGGTTGACTTGACCCCAACCGACGCGTCCGCCCCTGTCGCATCCCTCGACCATTCGACCGCCAATTTCGCGATCGAAGCCGCTGCGGTTCCGATCGATGTCGCTATCCATGCCCGAACGACCGATGGCGTTTCCGACGATGCGTCGATGCACCTGAACGTGCTCCGCGACCGCGCCCCGGTGCTCAAGTTTCTCAGTCCGGAACCGGATGCCGAAGCAATTGCGACGAGCGAATTACGATTCACCCTCGAAGCGTTCGACGACTACTCCGTCGGAACCGTTGAGCTTCGTTACCGCGTGGACGATGGTCCCGAACAAACGATCTGGAAGAGTTCCGTCGAGGAGTCGGCTGCCGCAATGGCCCACAGCGTCACGTTGCCACTGGAGGATCTGAATGTTTCTTACCCCCAGGCGATCACCTATTACGCCGTCGCCGTTGACAACCGCATGCCGCAACCGCAACGCACCACCAGCGAATTGCGTTTCATCGACATCCGACCGTTTTCTCGCGATTACGAATTCAGCGAGAGTCAGTGCAATTGTCAGGGCGAGTGCCTGACGCTGGAAAAGCTAATCAAGCAACAGCGTCAAATCCTGGGACAAACCTTTGTCGTGACGCAGACTTCGGATCGCCCGCCAGCAGACTCGCGTCGTGTCGCCGAACAGTTGTCGTCGCAACAGGCTGCATTGTTGGAGCAGACCGAGACGTTAACCGTTGCATTGGAGCAAAAGCTTGGCCCAATGCCCACGCTGACCACCGCGATCGACTGGATGACCGATGCGGTCGAAGATCTGCAATCGGAGGCATTCGAGTACGGACTGAACGCCGAAGAAAAGGCGTTGGCCAACCTGATCGCGGCGCGACGGAATCTCCGCAACATTTTGAAGCAAGGGAGTTCGCAATCCAAAATGGTTCGCCAGGTCGATCAAAACCTCAAGGACAAGGTGCGCAAGCCGCCACAGGATCGCAAGGAAAAACAGGAACAACAGCTTGCCGACGTGCGCAAACAACTGGAACAGTTGGCCAAGAATCAAGAAAGCTTTTGCCAATCGGCTGGGGCATGCAAACAAGCCGCCTCGTCGGGCCAATCAGCCCCATCAGCGAATTCGACCGAGTCACCGCCTTCAGCGGACGAACTCGCCAAGCAACAACAGCAGGACCACGCCAAGGCACGCGAAATCCAGCAACAGCTCTCCTCAGGCCGATTCGGCGAGCTTGCACCGCAACGTGTCGGCCAGGCCGCCGCGTCGATTCAATCCAGCGCCGAGTCCCTGTCCGATGAAAAGCTGAACGAACAAAACTACGACGACGCGATCAAACAAGCCGCATCGGCCGCCGAGCAATTGAGACAGCTTTCTGGTCATTTGGCCCAGCGACACGGGCCCAATTTTGATGAAAAACTTGCCGCGGCGAAACGCGATGCGGAACGGCTCGCCGATGACCAAAAACAATGGACTGAATCGTTGGCCGATGGACAGTCCCAAAGCGGCACTCCCTCGGCAGCCGAAGCGGAGCAACACAAGCTGGCCGCTCGCGCCGAGCAGCTCGCCGATTTGACCGATCAGTTGCTGGCCGAATCGACCGATCAGGAGTGGCACGTCCAGGACACGCTTGCCAAAACGCTCGCCGAGAATCCGCCACAGCGTTCCGCTTCGACGATGAAGTCGGCGGCCGACGCGGCCGGACGCCGTCAATTCGATGCCGCATCCTCCGACGGCCTGCGGGCATCGGAGTCGTTGCAGCGTCTCGCTGCGGGGCTCGATCGAGTCCAGCAAGCGATGGGGCCGGCACAGCTTGAAACGCTCAAGCAAGCGGAACAACGTGCCGCGAGCTTGTTAAAAGAATTGCGACGAGCGAACGGCAAGGCACAGCAAGCGATCGCTGCGGCGGAAACGAGCCGCTTTGCCCAATCGCTTGCTCCGCTGGCCGCCAACGACGCGGAACTGGCCGAGGCTATTGACGCGTTACCCGAATTTGCAACCGCGCCGACCACCCTCGTCGATGGGTTGCGGGCGATCGATGAAGTGCTTCAGCGGAGGATTCAAGAAGCCGTTTTGAGCGGCGTGATTCAGCAAGCCACCGGCCCCGTTCCGCCGGAATATGTCGACATGGTGGACGATTACTACCGTGTGCTTTCCGAGGACGTCGAGTGACCGTGTCCAGACGCATTTTCGCCGTGACGTTGGGATCACGCTGACATGCCGCATTGGGAACCGCTGTATCCAATTGTAGTGTATCCGGTGATCGTCGTCGCGATTGCTGCGCTGTTGTGGTTTGCCCGTCGCATTGCGGTTGCGCCCAAAACCGGCAACCCGTTGCTATTGATGTTGCGAGCCGTCGTGCTGCTGGGGTTGGTATCGCTGTTATTGAATCCGATCGATCGCCGTGAAACCGTTTTGCCGCCACGTCCGCCGGCTGTCGCGCTGCTGGTGGATTGTTCTCAAAGCATGGGACTCGGTCAGGGGGAATCTCGCATCGATCAAGTCAAGCGAACGATCGGGGCGGTGACACAGGGGATCCAGAAAGAACGCGACATTCGTTTCCCGATGTTTCGTTTCGGTGCCCGCCTGGCCAAGGTCCCGGGACTGTCGGAACTGTCCGCCACCGACGATACCTCCCTGCTGTCCGATGCGTTGCAAAAGCTGCCATCGCGTGTTGCCGACCATCAAACGCAGGCCGTCGTATTGTTCTCTGATGGCGCCGTCGACAAGGCGGATCAATTGGTTGAATTGGCCACCGCCTACCGCGAGTTGGGCATTCCCGTCCACGCCATGCTTCCGCCACAGCAGGACTTGCGAGGTGACATCGCGATCACCGAATTGTCCGTGCCCCCGCGTGTGGCCAAGGGTGACCAGGCGACGATCCGGGCGGTGATCGAAAGCCGTGGGTATGACAACGAACGCGCGATCGTCTCCATTCGCCCCGCCAATCGTCCCCGATCAAAGCCACTCGCTTCGCTGCCGATCACGCTGACCGAAGGGGCGACGTCCTGTGAATTGGTTGTCACCGCCGATCCGGCACTGGGCGAATTGGCCATCGATGTTCCCGTCGATGCTGGCGAAGCGGTCGCCAAGAACAACCGCGTTCCCTTTCAGTTGACGGAGAAGGATCGCACGCTGAATGTGCTGTACATGGAAGGCACCTCGGCGCAGGAGAGCCGATGGCTGCAAAACGCATTGCACGTCGATTCGGACATCAAGTGCGTCGCCATGACGGTCAACAATCAATACGCCCAGCGGCCGAGTCTGCAACGGATCGATGATCCGTATCGAGGCTTTCCGACGACGCGTGCGGAACTGTTTCAATACGACGTCGTGATCTGCAGCGACATCTCATTCCAAGCGTTCACACCTGAACAAATCGATTGGACCGTCGAATTGGTGGATCGGCGCGGCGGCGGTTTTGTGATGATCGGTGGCTACACCAGCTTTGGTGCCGGCGGCTGGGATCGCACGCCTTGGGAAGGGCTGATCCCGTTCGACATGACCGGTCGCCGAGACTTTTTGAATCAGGGGTTTCAGGTCGTCGTTCCCGAGCAAGCTCAATCGCATCCGATCTGGAATCTGCTGGACGATCCGGCGCGCAATCGTGCGGCGCTGGCTGCGATGCCCCCGTTCGGTGGTACCAATCTGATCTCGCGTGTGAAACCGGCCGCGACCATGTTGGGGCAAACGCGTACTCCATTGTCCCGCGTCGGCGTCATGCCCGTTTTCGCCTGCGAGAGTTTTGGACGCGGGCGTACCTTTGCCATGTCGACCGATACGACCTATGGCTGGGGGAGTCGATTTGAACGTGAATGGGGCGAGGGCGACAATCGCTACTATCAAAAATTCTGGCGAAACGTCGTGCGTTGGCTGGCGGAGAATTCCCAGGCTTCGCAGAAACGTTTGACACTGCGTGTCGACCAGGTCATCTATTCGCCGGACGAATCAATTCAGCTGGTGGTTGAAGCGTTTGACAAGGAGTTCAAGCCGACGACGGAGTACCGTGTGACGGCACAGTTGGTCGCCAGCCTGGGCGATGACGATTCGTCGCCCGATGGCGTGAACCAATCTTCCGGTTCTGATGCGACGGTGGTCGCGTTGGATGCCAAGCCGACCGCGGAACACTACACCGCAACGATCCCTGCCGTCTTGCCGGGGGACTCAGACGACCGATCCAGTCCAATGCAGACGGCTTATCTGGTCGTCGAGGCGTGGTCGGCCGATCAGAAAGTCGCCCGCGGTTCTCAGCAAATCCAGTTGCTGCATCGGTCCAACGAATGGCTTCGTCCGCAAGCGAAACCCGATCGATTGCAAGCGGTGGTCGAGGCCGGGGGCGGGCGAATGGTCTCGTCCAAAGACGACTTGGACGCCCTGTTGCGGTCGGTCGAGATCGCGCCGGGAGAGGTCCTGATTCATCAGTTGCCCCTCTGGGACCATTGGATGTTGTGGACGCTGTTGCTGTCCTTATTGGCCATCGACTGGATCCTCCGTCGACGCGGCGTATAACACACCTGAGTTTTTCCATGTATTGGTCTAGATTTTCTAAAGCCCCCTTGTGTAACCTTCCCACGTCGTCGCCAGGGGCAGCTGAAACACGGCGCATCACTTGGCAACCACCCTTCCATTCCAACGGGATTTATCCTTAGCACACCGCAGCTAACCAGCATTTCCGAAACCTAACTTCGATCAAGGGGCAACAATGATCAAGGCTAGTCACGATGGTAATCCGTCGCCAGGAATCCGTCCGTTTACGGTCGTTCTACAAAGCGAACGGCTCTCGATTGCAACCCTCCCTGATGCGCTTCCCTTTCAAACCTTGGAAGTCGACAACTGGGAGTCCGTCTTCAAGAAGCTGAGCTCATTTCGACCGGGATGCCTGCTCGTCGACTTTGACAGCGTTCGCGACGAGACGCTCAAACGCGTGCGGAAATTTGCCGACCAAGGCATTCGGTTTTCAATCGTCGGACTGACGGCCGACCGCTCGCGACGGACGCTGCACCTGGCACTGAAGCACGGTTTCGTTGATTTGGTTCCCCATCCGATCGAAAATCGGCTGTTGATCGAAGCGGTCCAAGAAGCTTTTCAAGCCGACGCCGCCGGACCGGATTCGCTGTGCAATCTACGCAGCGGGTTTGGACGACTGACCCCGAAAGAACGCGAGGTGCTGCCTCAACTGCTGTTGGGAATACCATCGCGACGTCTCGCCGGCAAGCTCAACGTCTCCTACCAAACGATCGATCGTCATCGCAAACGCGTGATCGAAAAAATGAACGTCGATAACATGACGGAACTGGCGATGAAGCTGTACCGTCAGTATTAACCGCCAAACACGACGACCAGGTCGATCGCTTGGTGATTGCCCAGCGAGAACGTGACCACGCCGTCTTCGCAGCTGACGTCCTGGGGCAAATCTTCCAGCGACCGTTCAACCCCCGAAGTGTCCGCGATGAACGCGGCTTCGGCGGCGGCGCAGAATTGCAGCTTGACCTTCGACGTTTTCGGCCGCGTCTGAACCACCTGCATCCGTGCGGCAAGTTTCCCGTCGCTGCGGCGTGTGGTCTTCATTTCGGTGACCAAGACGTCAGCGGAGGAAACGTGGACCAGCCACGCCTGGGACGTTTCTCCCGTGGCCGATCCGCGATCGGCGGGTTTCGGATCGATCGCGAATACTTCCGCCGGCGCGATGCAGGACCGTGCCACCGCGACCGGGGACGGGCAATCAAACGCGAACGTGACACGAAACGGAATCGCATCGGCGCCGGTGGGGATCCCGATCACGGTGTCCAGGAATCGGTCGGCGACCTTGCGATGCAGCGGCAATCCGTAACCGGCGACCAGAGTTTGCTTTTCCGCTTCGTCGATCAAGACGCCAAGGGGTGCGATGAACTTCTTCGACGAAACGCTGTGAACCTTGTCGCGGACCAGGGGGCGCAAGATCGCTGCCTCGCCGGCGACGGCCGTCCGTACGGCAAAATAGTTTTTCCAAAACGCGGTTTCGGATTCGATTGAAATGTTCGTCTTGGGGCGCAACGTCCCCTCGACCTCCAGCAATCGGCTTCCCCGTCGCAGCCGATAGTGAATCGAAAACTCGGCGATCGCGTTGCCGGCGTGGTCCTGCAATTCGCCCGAGGCGGTGATTTCGCCGAGCGCCAAGCTGGACTGGGTGACTTCCATGCGTTTGCAAACCATCGTCCCGCCATCTTTTTCGCCCGCCAGATCGGCGGCCGCGACCAATCGCATCGACAGCCGGTTGCCGCGTGAGGCGCTAAACACGCCCGAGAGGCTTCCGGCGGTTTCGTCCAAGGCGACGGCCATGAATTCGTTTTTTAAGACCGCTTGTTCGGCAATCCCCTTTTCGCCGCCGGTCAATCGTTTCAGCAGCCCCTGTTTCTTGACCGGTTGAGTGGCCGACAGACGCGTGAATCCCATCGCGGGCACGTCGAAGGTGACGTCACAACCGCCCCCGCCGGCAGCGGTTGCCGCGTAAACGAATTTTTCGTTCGCTGGGCTGCCGCCGTGCAGTTTCGTGTGCCGTCGGGTCGCGACACCCTGGGCGTTGAAACACAAGACGTCCTTGGCGATCGTGTCATCGGTTGACGGCTCGACGCCGACCACCCGAGCAATCAGTTTGCGGTCATCGGCGCGGCCGTATGCATCCGGTTGCTCGCTGGCAGATCCTGAATGTTCCTCGTCTGGTTGTTCGTCGGCGAGCAACTTCGGATTGGCCAACGTCGCAATCGCTCGCAGGGTTCGGCGGGCTTCGGTTCGGACCGTGCGACAAAAGGCATCGGCCAGCGCGCTGAGCGAGGTGTCGGATTTTGGATCGATGAGTTGCTGTGCGATCTCGGCTGCGGCGTGTTTGGAAATCGCATCGAGCGTTCCTTGGTGGTAGGGACGTTCGCCATCGCTGAAGTAGCGTTCGAGAGTCCAGAAGCGGCCCATCGCGACACTCCACGTCGCCGCTCGGCAGAGGTCTCGAAAACTGTCGCAGACGCGATCGGGCCAATGCACCAGCAGTGCCGTGGCGACTTCGCCGGTGTCGATCGATTCGCCCAAGTGGGCACCCAGGGCCAGGAAGGCGGAATCGCTGGCGGCATCGATCGGCTTGGCCGTCAATGCTTCGACTTCCTTGTGGCCGCCCGAGACGATCACCTTGGACTCGTCACCGAAGCCTGTGCCGGCGGTGAAATCGATCGGGATCACGCCCCGGTATCCGAGTGCCGCCAGGGCGGGGACCAGGTCGACCGGTGTCATGCCGGAGAGCCGGGCGTAAACCGACGGGGCTTGGCCGATCGCGGCGGAGGCCAAGGCCGTGCCGGATTCAAACAGGTGACGCGCCGATGCCATCGTCATCGCATCGAGGCAGCTCGGATCACCCGCGAAACTGCCGCCCGCCCAGCCGCCGCCCGCCCAGCCGACGGTGTCCAGGGAAAGCACTTGGCGAAAGCGATCGAACGACTCGTGGTGTTGGGAGGCGTCGTTGGCCGCAGCCAATTCAGCCGCCACGGTGCCGTCGACCAGGACATTGCGTGGCGTTCCCAGCACGCCATCGCCGTCGTCGTCTTTGGTCGCACTCGCTTCGAAACGGTCCAGCCAGCCGGCCTCGGTCGCGGACTTCAGCACACCGGGGGTCAGCAGAGTCAGGTCGACCAGGTGGGGGTCGCTGGAGAAGTAGTGGTCGCGTTCTTCGGAAAGCGCATCGAAAACATCGTGCAGCGCTTCGGCCGTCGCCACGGCGTCTCGATCGAGGAACGCTTTGGCCGCCGCGACGCTCCGGTTCTGTAGGTGCAACTCGTCCAAATTGCTGGTGTACCGCAACCGCCGCGTCATGATCTGGATCTGCAGTGACAGGTATCCGGCGGCGTAAAAATCTTCGACTCCCAGCGATCGCGAGGCCGAGGGCAGCGCCGCGCAGCGGGGGTCGGCCGGGTCCAGCCCCAGCGCGACGAGCATCTCCGCGCGGTCGGCCCCGGTCACCCAGGTGCACTCGGGATTGGCATCGCACTTGCGACGAAAGTCAGCGGGAATCTGTTTCAACGAGGGATCCGGGACCACGATCACGCGTGGTCCGTCGGGGTTGGGGGGCGTGTCGGCGCGATACCACGTCGGCATTTGCTCGGTCTGGGCCAACAACAGCGGATGCCACAAGATCGTCCAACCGGCCAACAAGCTCCGCGCATCCGAATCGGGACCCCCGACGGGAAAATCTTCCAGGGTGGCCGAAGGGAGCAGAACGGAACACTCGTCAAACGGGGCCATAACGCGGTCGCAACTATGAGGGAAGGGAAGGGGACGGTGGAGTTGGGGGACGTCACAGAGTGTGATGGAAACTTCCGTAGGATCAAAGCCGCCACGCCGAACCGGTAGGGAAAGGCAGTCAGGGGCTGGCCGAAGCGGCTAAAAGCGGCGTGTCCGGCGGACAAATAATTTGACGCCGGATACGGTCGACGGATAGACTAGTAGCGTGGCGGGAACCGGATCGGCAGCGGCGGAGCGATTTTTTCTGCCGCGACGATGTATTCTCGGCGGTCGCCGGAACGCGACCTGCCGTCAACGGTTCGGGTTCCTGAAATCATTCTTTTCTCTTATCTCCTGATCTATCCCCTCTCGCGAAGGTGCAGCTTGGAAAAGTTTGCCGTAGAAATTCATGGTGCAATTTTGGGGCAATCAGCACATTCGGAACGCGCAGGGTGGTGTAAATTCGACAACGTACCCGGCCGAGCGTGGAGAAGACGGCAGTGTCGGAGTACCCTGCCGGGACGGGATGCATTGCATTTTTCGACGTTGATTCGCAATCGAGTCTAAAAATCTGTCACAATTCAGCCAAAGATCGCCCAAGGATTCCCGTCATCCATCGTTTATTCCATTGTGCCGCTGGCACGTTCGTGTTCGACCCGGTCGCCCGCCAGAGCGGGTTGTCGGCGAGCGGTTCGAGCGGTCGTCACATTGGACAGCGAGACCGGTGGGGCACGAGACGGGCCACCAGTCGGGCCACCAGCCAACAGCGTGATGTCGCATGAGCTGCTCCCGCTGCACAGTCAATCGCCGATTTCACTCATCACTTTTTCGTTAGCGTTCAACCATGGCCAAGAGCTCTTCAGTTTGGGGAATCGAAATCGGACAATCAGCGCTCAAGGCGTTGCGTTGTTCGCTCGTGGATGACGAAGTTGTCGCCACCGCGTTCGACTACATCGAATACCCCAAAATCTTAAGTCAGCCCGAAGCGGTTCCCGAAGAATTGATTGCCGACGCGATCAATCAGCTGCTCGAACGCAACGAGGGGATGACTGACAAGATCTGCATCAGCGTCCCCGGCCAGAGCGGTCTGTCGAAGTTTTTCAAACCGCCGCCGGTCGAAGTCAAAAAGATCGCCGACCTGGTCCGCTATGAGGCCCGTCAACAAATCCCGTTCGAACTGTCCGACGTGGTCTGGGATTACCAGATGATGCCCGGCAGCATGGTCGAAGACGGTTACGCACTGGACAGCGAAGTCGGTTTGTTCGCGATGAAACGTGAACAAGCCAATCGCCAGTTGGCCCCGTTCGACACCGCCAATTTGGAAGTCGACGTCGTCCAATTGGCTCCGATCGCGTTGTACAACATGGTCGCCTATGACCGCATGGGCGATCGGCTCGACGGCGAAATCTTCAACTCGGACGAACCGCCGCCGTCCAGCGTGATCCTGTCGATCGGAACCGACAGCTCGGACTTGATCGTCACCAACGGGTTCCGGATTTGGCAGCGCAGCATGCCGATCGGCGGGAATCACTTCACCCGCCAGTTGACCAAAGACTTGAAGATGACGTTCGCCAAGGCCGAACACATCAAACGCAACGCCCGCGAGGCGGTTGATCCGAAGCTGATTTTCCAAACGATGCGGCCGGTGTTTAACGACCTGGTCACCGAAGTCCAACGTTCGATCGGGTTCTTCCGCAGCATCGATCGCAAAGCCGACATCACCGAGCTGTTGATCACCGGCAACACGGTCAAGATGCCGGGTCTGGCGGCCTATCTGGGCAAGAATCTGGGCTTCGAAGTCCACACCCTGGACCGCTTCAATCGCTTGGGTGGCGACGACGTGCTGGCCATCCCCACGTTCCGCGACAACGCGACGACCTTTGCCGTCTGTTACGGATTGTGTCTGCAAGGGTTGGGCATCTCGCAAATCCACGCCAGCCTGGTCCCGCAGGAAATCATCACGCAGCGGATGATTCGTGCCAAGAAACCCTGGACCGTCGCCGGGTTGGCCGTGCTGATGTTCGGGATGTCGGCCAATTTCTACTTCACCCAGAACAGTTGGAAAGAAAGCCACGAGGACCTTTGGGAACAAGCCAATGCCTCGGTGACCAACATGGAGAGCTATGCCCAAGATCACCGCGGCACCGATAGCGAACTGGAAAAGAAACTGACCTACCTGAACGCGGTCGGCGAAGAGATCACCGGTGATGCGGAAAACCGTGTCCTGTGGATGGAACTGATCCGCGGCGTCAATCAGATCATCCCACGCGGGGTCTACGAAGGCGTCGAACCCGGTCAGATGCCGAGCCCCAAACAGGTGCCCTACGAAGATCGGATCGATTTCCAAATCACGTCCTTCGAGACCAAGTACTTCGAAGACATCGCCGATTGGTACGAAAAGCGAAAGAAGCGATTCGCCGACGAAAAGGCTGACTGGGAGAAACTGATGAACATTCCCAAGGAGCCGGGCGCGATGGCCACCGAACCGGAACCGCCGACGGGGCCGTTCTGGGTCGTCGAATTGCAAGGCTATCACTACTTCAACAATCCCGATCGCGTCGGCTTGCACGGTAACAACCACACCCGCAAGTACCTGACGACGGCGTTCCTGGATCCCAGCCGATTGCCGCCCGATGTCGCCAACCGCGTCATCCGCCTGCCCGATCCGAACGATCCCTCCGCTGAACCGATCGAATACACCCCCGCCGAACTCGGCATCAGCTACCCGTTGATGCTGAACATCGAAAAGGCGATCGAAACGTCGATCCCGAACCCGGACTATGAACCCCCGGTTGCCGGCACGGTCGTCGCGACGACGGAGGTCGATCCCGATGCCGAACCGGAATTCTTCAAGGCCCGGCGGATGGACTTTTCGTTCCAATTCCTTTGGACCCCGACGACCCATTCGCAGCGAATGGAAGCCAAACGTTTGAAGGCCGAGGAAGAGGCGGCGTTGCAAGGCGAGGAGCCGCCCGTCGAGGAAACCCTCGACGATACCGTCGCCGCCACTCCGTAGTCCCGCGTCACACCACGCATCCGTTCAATCACTTTTTTCACTTTTCGCAACCCACGCAATCATCATGGACCAAGTCAAAGAGTACCTGGCCGTCGCTATCAAGCATGGATTCTGGATCGGCAGCTCGATTGTCCTGATCGGGGCCTTGACCGTCTGGTATCTGTCGACGAGTGATCTGAACGAAAAGACGGAATCGCAGATCCGCAAGATCGAAGGTGACGTTCAGAAAGTGTCGCAGTATCGCAGCGAGCTGCCGACCCAGCCGAACGATCTGTCTCATCAGTGGATGAACGAAAAAATCGAGATCCGCAAAGAAGAAGTCCTTCAGGCCTGGCAAAATGTGTTCGACGCACAGCGGGATATTTTGACGTGGCCCACCAAGTTGAAAGATGACTTTCTGATCGAATTCAAGTACGTCAAAGACCCCGAAACCGGAATCGTCGATCGCAACAAACTCAAACTGCCGTTCGAAAAATACGAGCCTTTCCCGCCGTCGTCCGACCCCGACCAGGTCAACCCCGAGCTGCTGCGTCGCTACGAGCAGTACATCGGCGAGACGCTGCCGAGTTACGCGGAAATTGCCGGCGCGAAATGGACCGCCGACTTTTCCAAACGCGCCGGCGGAATGGCGGAAAGCTACGGGATGGACGACATGATGATGATGGGGGCGGGACCGACCCGACAGGTCAAACGCAGCATCACCGGAGCCATCGAGGAACCGGTCGTGATCTGGAGTACGTCCAGCCAAGAGACGGTGCTCAAGGATCTGTTCCCCTGGCGCGGGGTCAAGGAGTATCCGTCGGAACTTGATGTGTACTACTCGCAAGAAAACCTTTGGATCCTGCGACAGTTGCTGCAAATCATCGCCGCCGTCAACGGAGGGGCGCAGCAATCGTTCGAAGCCGAAATCCGAGAAATCAAAAAACTCGCGATCGGAAAGTCGGTCACCTTCAACCAGGGCAACATCTCCGATCCGGGGTCACGCGTCACCGCCGGCTTTGGCGGGATGGGGATGGATGACATGGAAGGCTACGGCGACATGGACATGTATGAGATGGATAGCATGGGACCTGACGGCAGCGGTGGCATCGAGAGCGAAGGCTCCGACCCCGGCGACAGCCGTTATGTCAACACGGCCAACGAACCCATCGATGCCGCATCGCTGCGGAGTGCCTTCAGCAGCAACGACCCGGGACAAGTCGCGATCGCGGTAGCCAAACGCGTTCCCGTCATGTTGCACTTGCAAATGAACCAACAAAGCGTCGCCAGACTGCTGGCCGCCTGCGGTAGTGCACCGCTGATGGTCGATGTCCGCCAAGTCCGCGTCCTGCCCAAAGGAGGCTCTGCCAGCGGAGGTGGAGGCGGTGGCGACATGATGGGCATGGAAGACGAAATGATGGGCGACATGGGCATGGGAGGCATGGGCATGGGTGGGATGGGAGGCATGGGCGGTGGAGCGACCGTCGGAGCCCCCGAGGAATACCCGATGGACATGGAAGTAGAGATCTATGGACTGATCTACTTCTATAATCCGCCCAGCGAAGAGTCGCTCGGTATCGATAAGGTGAAAGACGATGTCACGATCGACGAATCTGCCGAAGTGATCGACGCGTTACCAGGTCCGACCGACACCGAGCCGGCGACAACGGCCGAACCGCCGACCGCCACACCGCCGGCGACGACACCGCCAGCGACAACGCCGCCAGCAACAACACCGCCGGCTGCAACACCACCGGCGACCACGCCACCGGCAGCAACACCGCCGGCGACCACGCCACCGGCCGCGACGCCGCCGACCGCAATGGCGATTCCCGTCGCGTCACCCTAGCGTAAAAACCCCCTCCTCCCCCGGCCCGTGAAACGATTGCGGGCCTGATTTTCGACCATTACCCGATGAACCAAAGTACCTGCTGACAGGGGAACATCATGGACGCCGATAAACTGAAAGACTTTGCCGTCTACAATTTCGAAAAGCTGATCGTTGGGATTGTGGTGCTGCTGTCCGCCTTCTTGGTCTACAGCGGACTTGGCAAGCCGATCATCACGGAGAAGCACGACCCGGAGCGTTTGGCCCAGAGTGCGACCGAAGTGAAACGACAGGTCGATGACGACCACACCGATGCGATCGTCAAAAACGAGGAGAATCCCCGCGAGCCGAAATTCGACATCGCGCTGGAACAAAGCAAGTTCCAGCAACCGATCAAATCCAGCCTCTATCAACCCGATCCATGGGATTTGTCCAAGGCGAGCAAAGAAAAGGTGCGCCGCAAGGATCCCGTGCTTGCCAAACCGGCAGCGGTCCGAACGACCGGCGTGATCGCGTCGCTGGCCTACCGATCGCAAGACGGCACCTATGCGTTAGTCGATCTTGAGCCCGCCGACGAAGTGGAAGTGGTGGAAGTCAAACCAAAACGCTCCCGACGAAGCCGTCGTCAGAACCCCATGGACATGATGATGGGTAGCGAAGGCGACATGGACATGATGGACATGGAAATGGACATGATGGGCATGGATATGATGGGCATGGATGAAATGTCAACGGCCGGCGCATCGGGGCCGATCCGAAAACTCGCCGCCGACAAGAACCTCGGCACGACGGCCAAGAAGACTCAGCACCTGACAACCGGTGCGGACCAGCCCCCCGTCCCCGGCATCGGGCTGTTCATTGCCGGGACGGCGGTGATTCCCCACAAACAGTTGATCGATGCGTACCAAGAAGCACTCTCCTACGCGGCCGAATACGATCCGGTCAAACGTGACCTGCCGCGTTACGTCGCCTACCAGGTTCAACGGGCCGATGTCACCAACAAATCCGTCGATCAATTGACCGATGCGGACTGGATCCTCCGCGATAGCAATGACATCACGATTCGGAATGCCGCGAGTTACTGGTCCGGCTTTGCGCCCGAGTTGGTTCCCGATGATTACCGAATTCCCGGCGTCACCATGTGGATTCCCCCGGTGTTGCTGGATCCCTACGCCAGTTTTGCCAACCATCCGTTGATTCCGTTGAAGACCAAACGTGCGCTGCTGGCCGAGCAGATGGAAAAAGAAGCCGCAGAGAAAAAAGCAAATGCCGGAGCGGTCGATATGGAACGATTTGAAATCGACATCTCCGGCGGCCAGACGCGATCCTACGGTGGCGGCATGGACGATGGTTACGATATGGACATGGGGATGGACATGGATATGGACATGGACATGGACATGGATATGGACATGGGATATGGCGGGGGCAGGGGCGCCGGCAGGTCCGCCCATGAAGGCAAACCCGCCGAAGAAAACCCCGTCGACTACAAACTGCTCCGCTTCTATGACTTTGCCTACATCCAAGGCAAAACCTACAAGGTGGGCGGCAAAGTCGTGGGGATGGACCCGAGAGCACCGCGGATGAATCGCCAGTACGTTTATCGCGTGCGTTTCGCCGTCAATGATCCCAACTTCCCCAAGTCGCCGGAACTGCAACCGAAGAGTCGCAATCTGGATCCGGAAGCCTACAAGCGTTACGTGACGCTGTCGGCCGAAGCCGAACAGACTCAAAAACGAAACTACAAACGTTGGAGCGAGTGGAGTGATCCGAGTGCCCCGATGTCGCTGCCGCCGGTCGATCGCGTCGCCTTTGGCAGTGTGAAACCCTACAAGCCGCGTGTCGTGAACGCCGGCAATCGAAGGATCGAGATCGAATCCGATCCGCCCAAGGCAGAAGTCGTGGCGTCGAGTTTCGATCCACGTCTCGGCGTTTTCGTGCCGGCCCGGATGGAGGCAACCGAAGGCACCGTGTTGAGCACCGAAGTCGAATCGGCCGAAGTCGTCGATCCGATCACCCTGGAAGTCAAGAAGACCAGCGAGCCGAAGGTCATCAAGTCGTCCGCAACGGTGATCGACGTCGAAGGCGGTGCACCGCTGGAAATCGTTGATGACGAAACCATCATCGAACCCGGAATCTTCTTGATGGTCGACAGCAATGGGAAGCTGCAAGTCCGGGATGCGACCGAAGAGCAGCGGGTCTATCGGATCCAATCCTTCGCCGAAGAACGTGGTCTGTAACGGATTAGACAGAAACAGGATGTACGATTTTGCACGCGGGCCGTTCCCGCGAACACGCCCGCGACGGCAACGCCGTCACGAATGGTCCCGACGTCTGGTTGCCGAATCCTCGCTCACCCCGAGCGACCTGATTTGGCCGATCTTTGTCCATCCGGGAACGGGGGCCCAAGCGATTGAGTCCCTGCCGGGAGTCGAGCGATTGGGAACCGACAAGATCGTGGATGCCGCCAAGCGCGCCTGCGATTTGGGGATCCCGGCGATCGCGGTTTTTCCGGCGACGCCCGCGGAACTGAAAACCCCCGACGCCGCCGAGGCGACCAACCCCGAGAACTTGGTCTGCCAAACGGTCCGCCAAATCAAAGCGGCGGTCGGCGACACGTTGGGAATCATTTGCGACGTCGCCCTCGACCCGTACAGCAGCCACGGTCACGATGGAATCGTGCGCGACGGAGACGTCGTCAACGACGAAACCGTGAGCATTCTGGCCCAACAAGCGGTGGTGCAGGCCGATGCCGGATGCGACATCATCGCGCCCAGCGACATGATGGATGGCCGCGTCGGTGCAATCCGCGACGCGCTGGAAGCGGCCGGCCACGTCAACGTTCAAATCATGTCTTACGCGGCCAAATACGCCAGCGCGTTCTACGGCCCGTTTCGCGAAGCCGTCGGATCCAAGGGCAACTTGGGTGGGGCCAGCAAGAAAACCTATCAACAATCCCCCGCGCAAGCCGACGAAGCCTTGCACGAAGTGGCGCTGGATTTAGCCGAAGGCGCCGATTCGGTGATGGTCAAACCCGGCATGCCTTATTTGGATATCGTCACCAACGTCAAACAAACCTTTGGCGTGCCGACCTTCGTGTACCAGGTCAGCGGTGAATACGCGATGTTGTCGGCAGCCGGACAACTCGGCTGGCTCAACCGCCGTGACGTCGCGATGGAAAGCCTGTTGGGGTTCAAACGCGCCGGTGCCGATGGCATCCTGACCTACTTCGCCCCCGAAGCCGCCCAGTGGCTGAGTGAGTAAGTCACGCCGTGCGTGACGGCCGGACGTAGGTCACGCCGTGCGTGACGGATGGAGGAGGTCACGCCGTGCGTGACGGATGGAGGTAGGTCACGCTGTGCGTGACGGGACTGGCATGCACAGCATGCCCTACCGAACTGGCATGCACAGCATGCCCGATGGTTCAGTCGGCCAATTCTTTGATCGTCTCGGTCCCCAAGCGAACAATTCGCCAGTCGGGCAGCACGTCTCCGCCGATCGACTGATACACATCGATCGCATTTTGGTTCCAATCCAAGACGGCCCATTCCATCCGCCCGCAATCCCTCTCGATGGCAATGCGGGCCAGTTTTCGCAGCAACGACTTCCCGATTCCCAACCGGCGAAACTTGGGGCGGACGTAGATGTCTTCCAAGTAGATGCCGGGTTTGCAGAGAAACGTCGAGAAGTTTTGGAAGTAAATCGCGTACCCGACCAACTGGCGTTCGGAGTCGTCTTGGTGAACCGTCTGGGCCACCAAGGCTTCGGCGCAACGGCGGACGAACAGCGCATCGTGCATGTCGTCTTCAGTGGCGGTCAATTGATGCTCCAGCTTTTCAAAGATCGCCAGTTCACGAAGCATCTGGAAGATTTCTGGAACGTCGCTGGGACGCGCCGCACGGATTTCGCAGGCAGGTTCAGGCATGGTGGGACAAAACGGGTTCGTTGAATCAATCAGCGGTGGGGGATTACCAGAAACGTCAGTCGAAACGTTTGGGGGCGTCCTACGTTTACGTAAAGCATCCCGATGATGCAGTCGCAGTCAACCGTGAAGTCCCCCAAACCGATTGATCGATACGTCCGGATCGATCGACAGCCAAAGCGAATATGGAAACGATCAACGGCCGCTTCTTGCCAGACGATTCAGAAGGGCCCCAGCATTCGCCGGTCACCCCGCCCAGGTCGGACCCGTCGGCAGACCCGCCCCACCACGCCGACCCGGATCGAAGCGACCATCAAACGCCGTTCGCCGACGAATCTGCGGAGGCTGATTCGTTGGCAACCGTTTGGGGAGCGGGCGCGTCGTCCGAACCCGAGCGGCCAACGGGCGAGCCTTCCGGACGCTCGGGTGCCGCACCTCGCCAGCGGGAAACCGGCCTGTCCGAGGCCGAATGCACCCTCGGTTCCGCTTCCGGCGGGCACCGCGAAACAGCGGAATCTGGCGAAGACGATCAACGCCGTGATTGTGATCGCTATGTCGAACTTGGTGAGCTCGGTCGCGGCGGCTGGGGTGTGGTTCAGCGCGCCCTCGATCGCCAACTACAACGCGAGGTCGCTGTCAAACGCATCAGCAATCCGGGAAAGATCCAGCCGAGCGAACGAGAACAGTTTCTGCACGAGGCGCGGATCACGAGCGGGCTTCAGCACCCTGGCGTGGTCCCCGTTCACGAGTTGGTCGCCGACGAATCGGGCGACACCTACTACGTGATGAAGCTGCTCGAAGGCGACACGTTGCGTCATCACATTCGCACCGCACATGCCAAGCAATCCGAACGCAAGTGGCTCCGGCACGAATTGCTCGAAGCGATCACTCCGCTGTTGCTTCGATTCATCGATGTGTGCAACGCGGTGGCCTATGCCCATCGACGCGGCATCATCCACCGCGATCTGAAACCCACCAATGTGATGGCCGGTGCCTTCGGTGAAACGATCGTCGTGGATTGGGGGCTGGCACGCTACATCGACGACGAGGACGACGGCGGTGAAACAACGGTCCAGGGGCCTGTAAAACAAAACGATCAATCGGGCAGCTATCGTTCGTCGTCGCCGATGGAGTCCGAGGGCAGCGTGATCGGCACGCCGACGTACATGGCGCCCGAACAGGCCCGGGGGGAACTCGCCTCCATGGGCAGCCACAGCGACATCTATTCGCTCGGCGTGATCCTTTACGAAATCATCGCGGGGACTCATCCGCACAAGGGGCTGGACCTCAAATCGGTGCTCCGCCGCGCCCGCGAAGGTGAATTCACGCCGCTACGAGAGATGCAGCCCTGTGTCCCGAAACCGTTGGAAGAGATCGTCCACACTGCGATGGATCCTACCGCGGAACGACGGTATTGCGATGTCGAAAGCCTGGCCGATGATGTGCAACGTTTTATGACGGGTTTGCGAGTGTCGGTCCATGACGAAACTCTGGTCGAGCGATGTTCCCGTTGGTGTGGGCGACACCGTGCACTCGCATCCACCATCGGTTTGGCGATCGTGGGGTTGATGATCGTCTCGGTGATCAGCGCGTTGGTGATCCGTTCGGCGCACCAGGCAGAGCGTCAAGCGAGAATCGAAGCCCGCGAAGCCCATCACGAATCCCTTGAACGTCTCGTCGATGCACGCGACACCGCGGACACATGGCTGGTCGATCTGAGCGGTTCCTTGCAATTCCATCCGGCGATGACGCCGCTGAGGAACGAGCTGATCGGACAAGCCCTGAAGCAATACCAGCGGTTGATCGAACAGCCGATCGATCCGATCGCAGATCGATTCAGCAACGAACTTGACGCCGATGCCTTTAAAACCAACACCCTGGTCTGGTTGGAACGCGTCAAGTGCCATTTGCGTTTAGGCGACCTGCATCGGATGCGTGGGCAGGCCGAGCAATCGTACGAACACTTTGCCAAGGCGGAGTCCATTCTGGCCGGCTTGGGGCATGCCGTGGATACCATCACACCGGTCTCGATGCACCGGTCGGGTGCCGCTTCGCCGCTTGGCGACAGTTGGTTCCTCCACGCGCCCTCGCTGCATGAACTTGTTTGCTTGGAAAAGATCAACACGACGATCGGCAGGGCGTTGGCGACCGAGTCGTCACCCACTCTCGCCGATGCGATCGGAGCCCGCGAGCAGCTTCAACACTGGTTGCCTTTTGAACCGCCGCCGGTTTCCGACGCCGCGCCCTCCACGTTCGTCGCCCGTGCGATTTCAGCTTTGGTCCGATTGGAATTGGTGATTGAACGCACCCAGGCATCGACATCCCCGTCTGCAAGACGTGTGTTTTCTGCGGATCGCTATCAGAACGCCGTCGGTTGGGCACGCTGGCTGGCCGATCATCGGGGCGATCCCTGCGACATGAAGCTGTACGAGACGATCGCGACCGAGCACGCCCAACGCTTATGCCGACGCGGCGATTTCACCGCCTCGCACCAAGCGTGGACGCAATTGATCGATCATCTCAGTGAGCGTCTGCAGTCCGCCGGCGAACGATCCGATTGGATGCAATCACTCGCCCACGCCAAATTGCGGCGCGCCGAAGTGGCCGTCCAGCTGGGACGCAAGGATGAGGCTGCGGAGGACTACGCCAGTTCGATCGAGGATCTGGAACGCACTTGGTTGTTGGCCGACGCCGACGAGTTCTTTCGCGTTAACCTGGCCACCGCGGAGAACAACCTGGGGCGATTGTGGGTCAATGGGAACGACCAGCAACGCCAACAAGCGAAGCAATTGTTTGCCCGATCGATCGCCACCTACCAACAACTGCTCAGCGAATCGGCGACTCCGGACATCCTGCGGCGGCTGGCACAAACCCACACCGCCATGGCCGAAGCGATCGATGCATCGAGCGACGGCAGCGAAGGCACCTCTGCCGGCAAGCAGCTTGAGCATCTGCAACACGCCAACCTGGCCTACGAGATCTTGCGTGATCAAGAGCTGCTCGTGGACACCGACCGACTCAACTGGGCCACCACGTTGGTCGATCGACGCCAGATCGATCCCGAGGCGGTCGATCCCAAAACCATCCGCACACTATTGGAAGAGATTGATTTGGAGGCGCTTTCCGGACCACAACGCGGCAAGTATCGATCGTTATTGGCGAGGTTGCGTTGATCGGTTCAGAGTGGCGGTGTTGAATGATACAATCACTACCAGCGCAATGACTGATCTTGAGAATCGTGGATTCGCGGCTGAAGATTCCATGCACGGCAAGATCGGGTGCGGTGATTGTCCGATTGTGACCCATCTTTACGGGCCCCATCGACACACTTCAAAGCGCCTTTCCAACTTGACGAATTGACATGATGCCCGCTGCGATGAATCCAGATCCCCTCAAGGGCGACACAAACCCCGATTGCTTGCTCGGTTCCCCCCAGGGTGTCGCCGGCGCGCGGAGTGGTCAGCCGGTGCAGCTGGAACCGGAAGCCACGTTGCAGCGTTCGCCAGATCAGTCGTTTGGTTCTCGCAACGATCAATCGTGTCTGGTGCAGATTTATCCTGCCGACGTTGTTGATGGGATGTTGCTGATCGAGAAAGATGAATTGACGATCGGCCGCGAAGCCGGTTCGGACTTGATGCTGAGCGACACCAGCGTTTCGCGTCAGCACGCCGTCATTCGTCGCACCGAAGCGGGCTTCGAACTCGAAGACTTGGGCAGCACCAACGGAACGTTCATCGGCGGCCGTCCGGTCACTCGTGTTCGATTGAATTCCGGCGACACGATTCGTTTCGGCAGTTTTCTATTCAAGTTCCTTTCGGCCGGAAGCGTCGAATCGCAGTATCACGAAACGGTTTATTCGGCGCTGACACGCGATGCGTTGACCGGGACGATGAACAAACGCTACTTGCTGGAAACACTTAGTCGTTCGATCGCCGCCGCAGTCCGCCAGCGTCAGCCGGTCACCGTGGTGATGTTAGACATCGATCATTTCAAGAGCGTCAACGACACCTATGGACACTTGGTCGGCGACGAAGTGCTGCGGGAATTCGGCCGGCGCGTCTCCACCGGCTGTCGCGAAGACGATCTGCTGGCCCGTTATGGCGGCGAAGAGTTCTGTCTGTTGCTCTCGGCGACCGGTGCCGAGGAAGCCTTCGACGTCGCCGAGCGGTGTCGCAAGGCCGTCTGCGACCAACCCTTCGAGACCGCTGCTGGACCGCTCAAGATCACCGCAAGTTTCGGTTTTGCGGTGCTCAATCAAGAGCACAGTGAAACGGGATTGGAGCTGATCCACCGCGCCGACGAGAAACTATACGACGCCAAACGCAGCGGGCGAAACCGTGTTTGCGGCGACGGCGTCGCCTGAGACACGTCGCTCTGGATCGCGCGGCGCTGGATCGCGCCGCGTACCTTTCAATCGCCGACGCCCAGGTCATCGTCAAAGCTGGCCAGAATCAGTTTCAACTCTGATTCTTCGTGGCTTTCGAAACTCGTTTTAAACGCCTTGAACCGACGCGTCAGCTTGTTGATGTGTTCGACGGCTTCGCAATTCAGTTCCAAAATCAGATCGGCCAGATCACGGATTTGTGAAAACAAGGTCGAGTGTTGGGCCCGCAGTGTTTCGGCGGTCAGGCTCAGATGTGGCGCGATGTCGACGGCATCATCAAAGTAACCATAAGCCTCTTCGAGCGAGAAGTGGATTGCCAATTGGTCTCTCAATTCGGCGAGTCCGGCGATCAATTCCGGCCAATGATTCTTTGCCGTCTCGGGGTGCGCAAACATCGGAATCAGGCGATCCCAGAGTGATTTCAACTGACGGTTGTCGTCTTTGATCTCTCTCAGAAAAGCAGCGTTGACGGTCAAACGACCGACCGGTTTGCTGGCTAAGCCTTCTCCAGATGATTTCCCAGCGGCGAGCTGGTTACTTGGCGCGAGCGCGTCAGACATCGGCATGATCCTTTTGTTTTGAGGCTACTTTCATTGTAACCACCAATTCCAACTCGCGAAGTTTTTTGCATGCTTTTTGATCGATCTTGGCAGTCTGTGCGGCCCGCCCTCGACGGGTAAGCACGATTGCCCAAGCTGGTCATGCATTCCAGATGGAAAACGGCATCACGTCTTCAATGCGATCGGCACCGACCTGTAGCATCAGCAGACGGTCCACCCCCAACGCCACGCCACTACATGGGGGGAATCCCGCACGCATGGCTTCGACCAGGGTCGTTTCGGCGGCGAGACGACTGCGTCCCGATGCCGTCCGCTTGCGGTTGTTTTCGGCGTATCGCGCCAACAGCACGTCGGCATCGAGCAGTTCGTCATACCCGTTAGCCAATTCAACCCCGCGGACATACAGTTCGAATCGGGCGGCACATTCAGGGTCGTGCGTCGACGGTTTTGCCAACGCGGCTTGCGACAGTGGGTAATCAGTCAACAGCGCCGGCCGTTGTTGCCCCAGCTTCGGCGCGATCCGTGCCGACAACAGATAGTCGAGCATCTGATCGCGATCCTTGGCGATCGTTGCCGCCAGCGACGCGTCCAGTTTCGCCACGTGATCGCATAAGTCGCCCATGGAAACATCGATCGGATCGAATCCGAGTTGTTCGACAAAGGCATCGCGGTAACGGATCGAATCATAGCCGTCGGCGGCCAGCATCTTGGAAACGAATTGGCCGGTCAGTCGCATCGCTGATTCAAAATCGCCACCGACTTCGTACCACTCCAGCATCGTGAATTCGATGTTGTGCAACGCACCGCATTCGCCGCCACGGAACACCGGACCGATGCTGTAGATCGAGGGTGCTCCGCCGGCCAGCATGCGTTTCATCGCTGACTCGGGAGACGTCTGCAAGTAAAACCGCTGGGGAAGACGCGGATCCGAAATCCCGAGCGACTCCGTTTCAACGGCCAACGGATCCAGATAGGCATCGACCACACAATCGCGTGACAGGCATGGTGGTTGCGTTTCCAGGAAGCCGTGCTCGTCGAAAAAGCGACGCGTCTGGCGAAGCAACTCGGCACGCGCCGCTAGATGGTTTACATTGGCCATGACCACACTCATGTTCTTCGTGGCATCACGTTCGTCCTTTTCCACGCGACACCCTTTGTGAATTCTTCTTCGCCAGATCGTTACGCACGCCAACGCCAATTCGCCCCGATCGGCGTCCAGGGACAAGACCGGATCGGACGCGCCCAGGTCGCCATCCTGGGGTGCGGCGCACTCGGGACGGTGGCGGCGGAATTAATGTGTCGCGCCGGCGTGGGCCAGATTCGAATCATTGATCGTGATGTTGTCGAGTGGACGAATCTGCAACGACAATCACTCTTTGACAGCGAAGATGCCCGTCTGGGGGTCAGCAAGGCCGAAGCCGCGTGTCGCAGGCTGCGGCAGATCAACGATCAGGTGCAGACCACTGCGGTCGTGACCGACATCAACGCCGGTAACATCGAATCCGTTTTAGCCGGTGCAGAGTTGGTGATCGACGCGACGGATAATTTCGGCATTCGGTTTTTGTTGAATGACTGGGCCCTGTCGACCGGCACCGCGTGGGTGCATGGCGGCTGCGTCGGGGCGAGCGGACAGGTGCGCCTGTTTGATGGAGCCGACCGCCCGTGTTTTCGCTGTCTGGTCCCCAACCTGCCGCCGGCAGGCGTCGTTGACACCTGCGATACCGCCGGCGTGATCGGACCGGCGACCCACGCGATCGCCAGCTTGCAGGCGGCCGAAGCGCTCAAGTGGATTTCGGGCAATCGACACGCCGTTTCCGAAGACGTGTTGTCGATCGATCTGTGGAACAACCGAGTCCGCCAAGTCAAACTCGATCGGGCCATCGCGCCCGAGTGCACCGCCTGTGTACGGCGCGACTTTGAATTCCTCCGCGGCGATGCCCTTGGCAGCAGCGAAGGGGCGTTGTGCGGACGCGACGCCGTGCAACTCAATCCACAGGGCGACAACGTGCAGATCGACTTGCAGGCCATAGCGCGACGTTGGGAAGCGATCGGTCCGGTCCAATCGACTCGCTTCTTCACACGATTGCAGGTCGATGAGACGACCCAGCTGACGTTGTTCCGTGACGGCCGCGTCGTCGTTCAAGGAACCGATGATCTGGCGCGCGCCCGATCACTTTTCGATCGGTTTGTCGGCAACTGAGACGTCCCCTCGGCGGCCTGGACCGGTATAAAGGCATCTTATCGCTTCGGACAACTTCCATCCCTCGATCCCACGAAAGGCTTCTCATGCACGGAAAAGATGCGATTCGCAGCGCGTACCAACTCAGCCGAATGGTCCTCACGTCCTATGTCAGTGATCTGACCGATAGCGAGCTACTGACCCGGCCGGCGAAAGGCTGTAACCACTTGGCCTGGCAGCTCGGCCACTTGATCAGCTCGGAGTGCGGATTGCTCAATTCGATCGCGCCGGGGGCTGCCATCGAATTGCCCGAAGGCTTTGCCGAGAAACACAGCAAAGAAAACACGGCGAGTGACGATCCGGCGGACTTCGCGAGCCAGGAAGAGTATTTGTCGTACTTCCCCAAGCTGCAAGAAGCGGCCTTCAACGCGTTGGATGCCCTCTCCGACGAAGACTTGGCCAAAGAAGCCCCCGAGCATCTGCGCCAGATCTGTCCCAACGTGGGAGGCGTGTTTGTTCTGATCGCGACGCACCCGATGATGCACGCCGGCCAATTCGTACCGGTGCGGCGAATACTGGACAAGCCGGTGTTGATTTAATCACGGACGAAGCGGGGCCATTCAATTGCGGGCCGAGCATCCCGGCGGACGTCGATTGTATTAGTGACGAATTACTCGCCGTACCGCGTTGTGGGAACGACTCGCGAGCGGCCACCGCTCCTGCGGCCCACACGCCAGCGGCGTGCCACATCAAAGCTTGGGGTCGCGCCCGCGCACCCCAAGTTCCTGTCGCTAACAGGCCTCCAACCCCAACGGGGTTGAACAGAGCAATACGGTTCGTCTGATTCACGCCGCCGTTTGCGCACCCCGGATTGTGCGGCGCCGTTTGTTGAACCCCGCTGGGGTTCCCCTGTCCTCTGCGCTCCCACCCGGAGTGCGCTTCGCGACTCCGGGCTTTGTTGTGGCACCGCTCTGCGGTGTGCACCGCAGAGCGGTGCCTGCCCAAGAGTCGCTCAGTAATACAATCGACGTCGCGAGGGATGCCAGCAAGTAGCCGGAGGTTAGCGCAGGGCCACCTCCGGGAGGCACGCCTGAAAGTCCCATCGACCCCGGCGGGGTCGCAGCGAATCAATCCGCCGGTGGTGCCGCAGTTCGCCTAGCGGAAAGAGATTGATCGGGAGGCTTGAACGTTGCTGCAGGCCGGATTCGAGAGCGCGGGCGCCATTCGCTTCGACACCCTCCGGGGTCGCGTCCGGCAGGGGCCGGATGTCCGGAGGTTTCGCTGCGCTCACCTCCGGCTACTGGCTTTGACCCCGTTCGGGGTCATGCCTGCGAATCCAGCATCCGGGCGAATCGCCGGAGGTCAACGCAGTCTCACCCCCGGGCAACCTACAGCCGCACCGGGATGCCGGCGTCGCGCATCACCTGCTTGGTTTCGGCGATGGTGTATTGGCCGAAGTGAAAAATGCTCGCCGCCAGTGCCGCGCTGGCTTTGCCTTTCAGGATGGCTTCGGCCAAGTGGGTCGGGTTTCCGGCCCCTCCGCTGGCGACGACCGGGATGTTCACCGCCTCGCTGACCGCGGCGGTGACGGGCAAATCGTAACCGTCGCAGGTTCCGTCGGCGTCCATGCTGGTCAACACGATCTCGCCGGCGCCGAGTTCTTGGACGGTTTTGGCCCAAGCGACAGCCTCCAGCCCCGTCGGTTTTCGTCCACCATTGATGTGGACCTCCCAGAACTCCTGGCCGTCTTTGAGCACCCGCTTGGGGTCGATGTTGACGACGATGCATTGGCTTCCGAAGCGGTCGGCGGCCTTGCGGACGAACTCGGGGTCTTTGCAGGCGGCGGAGTTGATGGACACCTTGTCGCAGCCGGCATTGAGCAGATCGCGGACGTCTTCGATCGATCGGACGCCTCCGCCGACCGTCAGCGGCATGAAAACGCAGTCCGCGGTCCGCCGAACGACATCCAAAATGATGTCGCGTTCTTCGTGGCTGGCGGTGATATCCAGAAAGACCAGTTCGTCAGCCCCTTCGGCTTCGTAACGGCTGGCCACCTGGACCGGATCACCCGCATCCCGCAAATTGACAAAATTGGTTCCTTTGACAACGCGTCCGCCATGCACGTCCAGACACGGGATCACTCGGGCAGCTAACATCGATCGGGTTCGGATTTTGTTTGGTGAATCAGAAAATACGGGGTGTGATCGACGTGTTATAGGTCAATCAGCGGTCGGCTCGAAGGGTGGCAACGGTGCGTCCGGTTGACCTTGAGGGATCGCGAATTTAATTTGCAACAGCGGTTTTGAGCATCGGATCCAAAACCACGTCGTTCCCCGTCGTCGCCCCTTCCTCTCTCAGGCTTCCCCCCCGTGTCAAACGTCACCCCGGTTCGAAACGCGCTTATCAGTGTCAGCGACAAGCTGGGCCTGGCCGATCTAGCGGCCGGATTGCAGCGAGACGGTGTGACGATCTACAGCACCGGTGGAACGCGTCGTCACTTGGAACAGTCGGGCATCGACGTTCTGGACGTCGCCGAGTACACCGGTTTTCCCGAAATGCTCGACGGTCGTGTGAAAACGCTGCATCCCAAAGTGTTTGGCGGCATTTTGGCGATCCGCGATCGGGAGGATCACATCGATTCGATCGAAGAGCACGACATCGTGCCGTTCGACCTGGTCGTCGTCAATTTGTATCCCTTTGCCGCCACCGCCTCGCGGCCCGGTGTCACGTTTGAAGAGTGTGTCGAGCAAATCGACATCGGCGGGCCGAGTTTGGTCCGCGCCGCGGCCAAGAACCACCGCGATGTCGCGGTCGCCACCAGCCCCGAACAGTATGGCGAGTTGCTTGAGCAGCTCGATTCCGGCGGCACGACACTGGAACTGCGGAAACAATTGGCCGCCGATGCCTTCGATCATACCGCGGCCTACGACCGAGCGATCGCGGATTACATGCGTGGCGATTCGATCGCCGGCGAGTTCCCCTCGTCGATGCACCTGGCACTTCGCCGCAAGAGCCAATTGCGATACGGCGAAAACCCGCACCAGCGTGCGGCGTTGTATTCCGATCCGACCATCCGCAGTGCCAATCTGGTTTCGGCCCGTCAGATCAGCGGCAAAGAACTCTCCTACAACAACTTGCTGGACCTCGATTCGGCACTGGAGATCGTTCGCGGTTTATCCAATCCGGCCGTTTCGGTGATCAAGCACAACAACCCTTGCGGCGCCGCCAGCGACATCAAACTCGTCGACGCCTGTCGCAAAGCCCTCGCGGGTGATCCCTTGAGCGCGTTCGGTTCGGTGTTGGGCTTCAACAAAACCGTCGACATGGCCACGGCCGAATTGCTCTGTGAACCCGGATTGTTCATCGAAGCGATCGTCGCGCCGGACTTCGAAGCCGGTGCGGTGGGACTGTTGACCACGCGTCCGCGTTGGCGCGAGAACGTGCGACTGATGCAAGTCGGCATTCTGGATGATCCGCCACCGGCGATTCAACGTCGCTTCATCAGCGGCGGGATGTTGGTGCAAGACGCCGACCGCATGACCAGCCCGCGGGTGCAGTGGGAGACGCCCACGCAAACCAAGGTCGATGAAGAACTCTGGGATGACTTGGTTTTCGGCTGGGAAATGGTCCGGCATGTCAAAAGCAACGCCATCGTGTTGGCCAACGACACATCCCTGGTCGGTGTCGGAGCCGGTCAGATGAGTCGCGTCGATAGCGTGGAAATCGCGATCGAAAAGGCGGGCGATCGCGCCAAGGGTGCGATCCTGGCCTCCGATGCGTTTTTCCCCTTCCCCGATTCGATCGAGGCGGCTGCCGAGGCCGGCATTGTGGCGATCATCCAACCGGGCGGTTCACGCCGCGATAACGAAGTCGTGGAAGCCTGTGACCAATATGACCTGCCGATGGTGTTGACCGGACGACGACACTTCAAACACTAGGCTGGACACCAACGATTGCCGGACAGGTAGGCTTTCACCATGACGATCCTTGATGACATTCTGGTCAAAACCCGCCAGACGATCGCGCGCGATCGTGCCGCCGTTTCGTCGGATCGATTGGAGTCCGAGCTGGATGGCTTGCCGCCCTGCCGTGACTTTCATGGTGCCCTGGCGGCCGGCCAGCGCGTCAATCTGATCGCGGAAGTCAAACGCGCGAGCCCCTCAGCGGGCCTGATCCGTGAAGACTTTGACCCCGCTGAAATCGCCAAGTGTTACGTCGAGGGTGGCGCCGCATGCATCAGCGTGCTGACCGACGAACCGTTTTTTCAAGGGTCGCTGGATTATCTGCGAGCCGTTCGCGCGGCGGTCGACATTCCGATCTTGCGAAAGGACTTTATCGTCGATCGCTACCAATTGCTTCAGGCGCGTCACGCCGGTGCTGATTGCGTGTTGTTGATCGCCGAATGTTTGCCACCGGATGAATTGAAACAGCTGCACGAGTTCGCCAGCGAGCTCGGCATGCAGACCTTGATCGAGTTGTTTGACCCTGAGAATTTGGACGCCGTGTTGGCCACCGGGACCAAGTTGGTCGGAGTCAACAATCGTGACCTCAGGACGTTCAAGACGACGCTGCAGCACACCTTGGATCTCTGCCCATCGATTCCACCGGATCGCTTGATCGTCGGGGAAAGCGGCATCCGGGAACACGCGGACCTGTTGCGGTTGGCCAGCGGCGGCGTCAAGGCTGTGCTGGTGGGCGAATCGCTGATGAGAAAGGACGACATCACCGCTGCAGTTCGAGAGTTATTGGGATGAACGTTCGCAACAGACGTTTTGTGGTGCCCCTGGTCGCCTGTCTGTTGTTTGCCATCGGCGTGACGTTCGCGGCGGTACGGACTGTCACGCGTTATCAAACGCCCGGTTCTACCAATCCCGCGACACAAGGGATGTGCGACTTTCACAACGGGCTGTACTTTCCCGCCACCGCGCTGTTGGCGGGCAAGAGTCCCTATGGCCAGCAGTATGCCGACGAGTACCCGGTCTCGCGTCAGATCCCGTTTTTCTCGCCCGTCATTCTGGTGCTGCACGCGCCGTTGACGTTTTTGCCGCTGCCGGTCGCGGACGTTCTGTTCTTTGCGCTCTCGGTGGTGCTTGTGATCGTGTTGGCGACGTTGTGCGTCAACGCCGCCGGCGTGGGCAGTCGTACGGGCGGGGCCGCCGGCGCAGGCGGGCGTTTGACATGGATTGCATCGATCTCCGCGGCGATCATGTTTTCCCGCAGCGGTCACATTTCGCTTTACAACGGTTACTTCACGATCGAGTTGGCGTTGGCGACGATCGCCGCAATCCACTTTGCGAAAGACCGCCCGGTGGTCGCGGCCGTCGCGCTCACGCTGGTGTCGGCCAAACCGACATTCATCTTGCCGCTGGGTTTTCTGATGCTGGCCCGCGGAAACTACAAAGCGTTGGCGTTGGGCGCCACGATCAGCCTGCTCGGCGCGGGGCTGCCGATGACCTACCTGGCCTATCACGAAGGCATTCGGGCGACCGGTTCGATCGACATGGCCGCCGGATTTGACAAGATCGTCGACGACATCGGATCGGCGCAACAGGTCCACATGCAAACCCAGGATGAATCACCAGTCGATTCATGGACGCGTTTGGACGCCTTGGCTACGGTTTGCAAATGGACCGGCAGCGATCCCGGACAAATCGTTCACCTGGCTGTGATGATGCTGATTTTGGCGTGGCCGATGTTGATTCTGTTTTACCGATCGCGGCGTGGTCTGGACGACGGTGTCGCCGGAGGAACTGGCTGTTTGATGCTCGTCACGCTCCTGACGAGTCTGTACCACCAATCCTATGACGCGATGATCGTCGTTGCTCCGACGGTCGGCTTGCTGCTGGCGTGTACCGATTTCTGGAGGTCGGTTTCGCCTTCGACCCGCGGGGTGCTCGGCGCCCTGATGGTGTTTCCAGCGTTCAATTACCTATCCACGCGAAGCTTTCTGACGCGTTTGGACTTGGGCGAGGTCGGATTCGGGGTGATCACCAGCCTCAGCGGAGTGGCGTTGATGATCGCGTGGGCGGTGATTTGCGTGCTGTTTACGCGTTACTCCATCGGACGGTGGCCCGCTCGCTGACGCTTTTGCGTGAAAAGGGGGGGCGCCGCACGTATAATCGCTATTGCCCCGTTCCTTTGCCTGACCAAATGGCCTCAACTGGCTTGTTGCCGCCACGGGCCTGTCTAGACTGCCTCAGACAGCATGAATCCGCACCAGGAACCTTCTTCGATATTGCCCGATGGACGATCTCTTCCGCGCCGAACCCGAGCCCCAGGTTTCCGAGTCGTCGGGACCGTTGGGCTCTCACGTTGTTGACACGCGTGCCACTCGATTCCGGCCCGCCAAAGTCTTTCTCGCGCTTCCGGCGTACAACGAACAGGAAGCGTTGCCGGAATTGCTGGAACGAATCGGCGAATCGTTTGCAGACACCGGTCTGTCCTACGAAGTCGTCGTGGTCGACGACGGCAGCACCGACAATACCGCACAAATCGTTTCACAGTTGTCGTTCCAGATGCCGTTGCATCTGGTCCAGCATCAGCAAAACCAAGGCTTGGGGACGACGATTCGCGACGCGCTTCGCGAGGCCGTGGATCGCGCCGGCGAGCGTGACATCATCGTCACGATGGACGCCGATAACACGCACCCACCGGGCTTGATCGATCGGATGGTGCGGATGATCCACGAAGGCTGCGACGTCGTGATCGCCTCGCGATTTGAGTCCGGCGGCTGTGCCGTCGGCGTCCCGATCGAGCGACATTTTTTGTCCGTCGGCGCGCGGTTGTTGTTTACGGTTCTGTTTCCCACCCGTGGCGTCCGCGATTACACCTCCGGGTTTCGTGCCTATCGAGCTTCGGTGATCCGTCAGGGTTTTGCCGATCACGGCGATGCGTTTGTCGGTGAAAAAGGCTTCTCTTGCATGGCGGACATCTTGTTGAAACTGCGCAAACAAGGCGTCTTGTTCGGCGAGGCACCGTTGCGTCTGCGTTATGACCGCAAAGGCGGCGCGAGCAAGATGCAGGTTTTTAAAACCATCTGGTTGACGCTGAAGCTGCTCACCCGCCACCGTTTGCGAGGTCGGTAGTCGTGCCTGACAACGACGAACACGCGTCGCCAAAAAAGCGGTGGTTGGTCATCGGCGGCGGCGTGATGGGACTGAAGATCGCCGACGAACTAGCCGGCAAGGGCCAAGACGTGACCATCGCCGAAGCCGCCCCCAGCTTCGGCGGGCTAACCAGCGCCTGGCAACTCGGCGACGTCACTTGGGATCGCTTCTATCACGTCACGTTGCTCAGTGATTCGGTGCTGCGGAAACAACTGCAGTCGCTGGGACTGGAACAGGAACTTCGGTGGGTTGAAACCAAGACGGGGTTCTTCGCCGGCGGCAAGCTGATGTCGATGAGCAACACGCTGGAATTCCTGCGTTTTCCACCGCTGTCCCTGTTCCAAAGGGTTCGATTGGGCGGCACGATTTTTCTGGCGTCCAAAATCCGCGACTTCCGCAAGATGGAACAACAGTCCGTCGAAACCTGGTTGCGGCGTTGGTCGGGCAAGGGCGCGTTTGAAAAAGTTTGGCTGCCGCTGCTCAAGGCGAAACTCGGTGACGCCTATCGCCAGACCTCCGCCGCATTCATCTGGGCGCACACCCAGCGAATGTACAAGGCACGGCGAAGCGGGGCGAAGAAAGAGATGTTCGGTTACGTCCCCGGCGGTTACGCGCGGATTCTGGACGTGTGGACGGGCAGCCTGGCCGAGCGTGGCGTTCGGCTGTTGAGCGGTCACGGAGTCAAAACGGTTCGCAAGACCGATGATGCGGCTTCAGGCCGATTGGAAGTCGACTTCGGTGAGGGGCGTGTCGAGACCTTTGACAATGTGGTTTCCACAATTGCCTCGCCCTTGATCGCTGATCAATGTGATCAGCTGCGTGATGAGGAGAAATCGAAACTACGCGGGATCAAGTACTTGGGCGTTGTCTGTGCGTCGATGTTGTTGAAGAAACCGATCAGCCCGTATTACGTCACCAACATCACCGACACCTGGGTTCCGCTGACGGGGATCATCGAGATGTCGACGATCGTCGATTCGCAGTCCCAGTTGGGCGGGAACCACTTGGTTTATTTGCCCAAGTACATGACCGACGATCATCCCGACTTGGCCGAACCGGACGAAGACTACAAACAGCGCTGTCTGGAAACGCTGGAGCGGATGTACGATCACTTTTCTCGCGACGACGTGTTGGAGTTCAAGGTTGCGCGGGCGAAGTACGTCGCGGCGCTGTCGACGATCGACTACAGCACGCGTTTGCCGCCGGTCGTCACCAGCGTGCCGGGGTTCTACGCGCTGAATTCCGCACACATTCTCGAAGGCAATCTGAACGTCAACGAGACGCTGGCCTTGGGCGAGCAAAAGCTCCGCGACGAGGTCTGGCCAGATTTCCTGGCTCGCGGGGCTGTCTCCAGCAAAAGCGACGTCCCCGAATTCGCCCGATAGCGGACCTCGCCTAAACGGCGGTTCCTGGTATGATTTCTCCCGTTAAGGGCTTCGCATTGAGGCCCGATTCCGTTTCTTCCCTCGTGATGAACGGCGATTGCTTCCACTCAAAGGACACTCCAAATGTATCGTTGCTTGCTGGTGATCACCGCCGTCTCAATGATGACGCTGATGACCGACGCACAAGACCAAACCGCCCCTGACGCTTCGAAAGAAGGTATCGCCAAGAAGGATCCGATCGGCTACTTCCTGGGACTTTCGATGGGTCAGCAGATGCGGCAACAAGGTTTGAAATCCGAAGACTTTGACCCCCAGGCGTTTGCCGTCGGGGTGACCGATGCTCTGGCACAAAACGAGCTTCAACTCTCCGAAAAAGAGCTGATGGCCGTTCAGCAGCAGCTTCAAGGCATGCTGAACAAACGTCACCAGGAAATGGCCGCGGCGATCCAAGCCAAAGCCGAAGCCAACAAGGCCAAGGGGGCAGAGTGGCTGCAGGCCAACCTGAAAAAGGAAGGAATCAAGGAATTGGCCGGAGGCATGCAGTACAAGGTGATCGAATCGGGGGACGGTGGAAGCCCCAGCCCGAGCGACACCGTTCGTGTGCACTACACCGGCACGTTGATCGACGGCGAAGTCTTTGACAGCAGCGTCAAACGCGGCGAACCGGCCGAGTTTGTGGTTGGCGGCGTCATCAAGGGCTGGCAAATGGCCCTGCAAAAGATGAAGGTCGGCGACAAGTGGATGCTGTACATCCCGCCAGAATTGGCGTACGGCGATCGTGGCAGCCCAGGCGCGATCGGACCCAACGAAGTGTTGGTGTTCGAAGTCGAACTGTTGGAAATCCTCTAACAGCCGTCACAGCTCGGACGGATCGATGATCCGTCCGCTTCTACACGCCGCAGCCGCTGCATCCGGCACAGGAACCGCCGCTGCTTCCGCAACCGGCCGTGGTCCCACACTCGGGGCCACAGCCGTCGGTCAGCAGTTCAGACAGGTGGTTGGTGCGGACCACCGACTCGTATTCTTCGGCGATCTCGTCGGCAATCCGTTGGGCGTCGGTGTCTACGTCCCCAAGAAAGTGCATCCGCAGCGTGCCCCCATCCAACAGCTGGTCCACGTCCAGCAGCATCGCGCCGCTGGCGGATCGGTCCAGCCGCGTCCGGCAGGCCTCGATGGCTTGGGTCTTGTAGCGTTCCAATCGGGCCACCAGCAGCTCGTCGGAATCCGTCGTCGGCCGCACGATTCGATAGCCGGGGGGATCGACCACACTCGCGTCGGAGTCACTGTCCCGTCCAGAGTCACTGCGGCGCTCGGAAATCACCTCGGCGACCTCGATTCCGCGTGGCGACCGGACCACCACGCGGCGTCCACGCTGGACCGGGGCCAACGCCGAAGCGAGCCGAATTTCGCCTAAAACACCGATCCGAACGAAGTAGTGGATCAAAGCGATCCCTAGGGATTGAGAGTGATTCCATCGTCCCGGCTTGCCGACGAGCCGGATCCATAAGAATATAGTGACCGATTCGACGTTACTTGGCAAACCGCACCCGATTGACAGAACCGCTATGGCGACCGACCTCACCGCTCCCGGCACGAGTGCCCCACCGACATCTTCGCCCGCTGCGTTCGACGCCTGGGCGGATCGAATTCTCGACGGCGGCGAACTCTCACGGGATGAAGCCCGACAGATTCTTGAATCCTCCGACGATGACCTGCTGCGGTTGCTCTCGGCCGGGTTCCGACTGCGCCAGAAATACTTCGGCAAGACCGTCCAGCTGTATTTCTTGATGAACGCCAAGAGCGGTCTGTGCCCCGAAGACTGCCACTACTGCAGCCAGTCAAAGATCTCCGAGGCTCCGGTCCCCAAGTACAACATTCTCAAGCGAGACGCATTGATGGAGGCGGCCAAGGTCGCCGCCGAGCGTGGGGCAAAAACCTATTGCCTGGTGATTTCGGCCCGTGGACCCAATGAACGCGAACTGAAAGCGGTTGAAGAGATCGTTCCCGAAATCAAGAAACAATACGGCTTGGATATCTGTGCCTGTCTGGGGTTGCTGTCCAAGGAGCAAGCGGACCGACTGAAAGCCTGCGGCGTCGACCGGGTGAACCACAATCTGAACACCGGTGAAGAGTATTACGCGGAGATCTGCACCACACACACCTACGCCGACCGCGTGCAAACGCTTCGCCATGTGCGCGACGCTGGCATGGAGATGTGCAGCGGCGGCATCATCGGCATGGGCGAAACGTACGACGATATCATTTCGATGGCGTTTGACCTGAAGGAGTTGGGCGTCCAATCGATTCCGCTGAACTTCTTGAATTCGATCGACGGAACGCCATTGGAAGGCAAGAAGGACTTGAGTCCGCAAGATTGTTTGCGCGCCCTGGCGATGTTCCGGTTCGTCAACCCGAGTCGCGAACTACGGATTTCCGGCGGTCGCGAAATCCACCTCCGCACGCTGCAACCGCTCGGGCTGTATGTCGCCAACAGCGTCTTCGTCGGTGACTACCTGACCACCCAAGGCCAGGCGCCGGACGAGGATTACCAAATGATCAAGGACCTCGGGTTCGAAGTGACCACCTCGGTCGGCGAATAGCCGGCGTTCGAAGGTTGGTGTCTAGCCTTCAGGCGATGAGCCGAGCCAACCGGAGGGATGCCAGCGCGTAGCCGGAAGCGAGCGATTCCTCCGGGGAGCCCGTCGTCGGGATCGCGCCCGCGAGCCGAGCATCCCGGAGGGGATGCCAGCGAGTAGCCGGAGGTCAGCGCAGCGCCACCTCCGGGAAGCACGTCCCAAATTCCCATCGACCCCGGACAGGGTCGCAGCGAATCGATTCGCCGGCGGTGAGGCAGACGGGCTTCGAGGGTTCCCACGTGATTTGCTTCGACACCCTCCGGGGTCGCATCAGGCGGGTGACCGGATATCCGGAGGTGACGCTGCGCCTTAGGTTTGACCACATCTTTTTGTTTGCCGGCGGATGTGTCGAGTTGGCGCGGCTGTGAAACCAATTGTTGATCTTTGTAAATGAGTCAAGCTTGGTAAGGTTGATCTGGTAATTTGGCGATGCCTGGAGTTTTTTCCCTGTGGGAACCGTGGCGTGGAACACACGCTGCGATTGATTCGCGACGGCGGGTTGAGATGGTTGCTGGTGACGGAATGGCTACCAGCACTCGTATCACGGAAGGCCCCCCATGGTTTTGCCCCTGCAGACATTTGGACAAGTCAACTTTGCCAACGCTCAACTCGGCGACAAACGTAGAACAAATCGTCTCGTACAACTCGCTGACTCGATGGCTCGACGACCAAGTGGAACATTGCCACAGAAATTCAATAGCCCCAAAGACCTCAGGGCTTTCTACCGGTTGATGGACCGTGACCAGGTGACGCATGAGGCAATTCTCGCATCTCATCGTGAGGCAACCTGTCTCAAGATCAAGCAAATCAGAGGCCCAGTCCTGATTCTTCATGATGCCACCGAGCTGGATTTTACCAATCACAAGTCACTTTCCGATGACATGGGCCAAATTGGCAACGGCAATCGCCGTGGGTACATCGCGCAAAACAGCTTGGCCGTGAACCCGAAAACACGGCAAGTAATTGGATTGTACAATCAGGTTTTGCACCATCGGGAGGATGCTCCCAAAGACGAACTGACCGCTCAGAAACGCAAGCGTGAATCACGAGAGAGTCGATTGTGGTTGCGCGGTGCCGATCCACTGGCTAACAGCGAGAAACTCGTTGATGTTTGTGATCGAGGAGCTGACACGTTCGAGTTCCTCGAACATGAATTGGCCAGCGGCCGTAGGTTCGTCATTCGTGCCTCTCATAATCGGGCGATCATTCCTGGACATGGCGATCAAGGCAGTAGCGATCAAGCCTGTTACCTTCGCAACTATGCTGCCAGCCTTCCGCCAGCAGGACACTGGACGTTATCGGTAACGAGCAAAGTCGACAAGAAAGTACGGGTTCGCAAAGGCAAAAAGAAATCAGCCAATCGACGGGCTCGTGAGGCGAAGATGGCTGTCTCATTTGCCCCGGTTCAAATCAAACCACCCGCGAAGAAACTAGGAGAACACGGCAACGATCCGCTTGCCGTCTGGGTTGTTCGAGTCTGGGAAGAAGATCCGCCCGCCGGAGAAGAGCGTCTGGAATGGTTTTTGATTACAAACCAACCCGTACTTGATTTTGAAGATGCCTATCAGGTTGTCGGTTGGTACGAATGTCGCTGGATCATTGAAGAGTATCACAAAGGGATGAAAACAGGATGTAGCATTGAGAGCCCGCAATTCACTAGCGAAGAACGTCTGCAGCCAGCGATCGCTTTGATTTCAGTGGTGGCGTTGACTCTGCTGCAAATGCGTGATGCCAGTCGTCGTTGGGACGCAAAGAAACGCAAAGCGACCGAAGTTATCTGCAGCGACTACGTGAGTGTGCTGAGCGCTTGGCGACATGGCCAAATCAAACCCGACTGGTCAATTCACGATTTCTTCTATGCACTGGCGAGACTCGGCGGTCATCAGAACCGCAAATCCGATCACCCACCGGGATGGCAAACGATTTGGCGAGGCTGGAACGACCTCCAAGCGATGCTCTGCGGCGTTGACGCAATGAAGATTGTAAAAAGATGTGGTCAAACCTAAGCGCTGCGCTCACCTCCGGCTACTGGCTTCGACCCCATTCGGGGTCGTGCGAGCGATCACAGCATGCCAAACGGCTGATTACCGTTTGACGTCCGCCGTGATGCCTTTCCAATCGTCGGTTCGGAAGGGCGTCATCGGCAATCCCTCTTTGCTTTGCACGTTACAGACCGGGTTGTCGGCCCAGGCGTAGCGGACCGCGACGGGATCGGAGACGGCGTCGCTGCTGACTTCGATCGTCGTCTTGCCGGTGATCTTGGCGTCGGCGGCGACGAACTTTTGGTCCGCACCGGCGATCGTGAACCCGAGCGGCGTGGGAACGTCGAACGTGTCCAATCCGCCACCGACGTGATCAAATTCCAAGACAATCTTGCCGTCCTTGATCGACATGGATTTGTACGTCGGGCTGCGATAGGGAATCTCATAGCCATAGTCTTTGGCCAGTGCCCAGCGCGCCAGGCGCTTGCCGACGTCTTGTTTGTTCTTGGGGTGAATGTCCGAGGCCTCACCCAAGTTCAAAATCACCGCTTCGCCGGTGTTGGGCAACTTGGACATCGTCATCGTCTGAGCTTCGCGGAGTTCCGCCCAGGCACTGTTGCCCGGCTCTGACGGCTCTTTCAAGTAATCGGCCAGCTGGACCCAGTAGAACGAGAACTCATCTTGTCCCCATTCGTCACGCCAGTTTTGAATCATGGTCGGAAACAGATCGCGATACTGATAGGCGCGTCCCGCGTTGCTCTCGCCCTGGTACCAGACGACACCGCGGATCGTGTAACCGATGATCGGGTAGAGCACGCCGTTGTACAGGTTGGCCGGTCGGTGCTGTCCGACCAGCGGGTTGCGCGGCGCCGACGGCCTGCGGCCCTTGCCCGATTCCTTCCACGCGGCCAGTTGTTTGTTGTACTTGGCCAGCTCCTGCTCGTAATCGTAGGTCGATTCGGTCTCGCGCCATCGTTCGAGCAACTCGTCAAAGTTGCCTGATGACTTGAGCACGTCGCGGTTCACCCAGGCTTCGGCCGCCGAACCGCCCCAGGCGTTGTCGATCAATCCGATCGGCACATCGAGGGTCTGGTGAAGCTGGCGGCCAAAGAAATAGCCGACCGCGGAGAATTGTTTGACCGTCTCGGGCGTGCAGCTTTCCCAGCGGCCTTCAAAACTCTGCTGGGGTTCTTGTGTCCCGACGCGCGGAACGGAGATCAGACGCAGGTTGGGGTAATTGGCCGACAGGGATTCCAGGTCGGCGTCGTTGGCCTGATCGACCGCCCATTGCATGTTGGATTGACCGCTGCACACCCAGACTTCACCGATCAAGACGTCGTCGTACGTCAGCGTCTCGCCGTTGCTGGAGATTTTCATCGTGTGCGGACCGCCGGCCTGGAGCGCAGGCAGTTTCGCATCGAACCGACCGTCGGCATCACTTTTGACCGTCACCGCATTTCCGGCCAGGGAGACTTCGACGCCACGATCCGGCGTGGTCCAGCCCCAAACGTGAATCGGCTTCTCACGCTGCAACACCATCGAATCGCCAAACACGGCGCTGGTCCGAATTTCGGCCAAACAGACCGGTGACGCCGCGACCAGCATCAAACAGGCAAACAACAACTTTCTCATCAAGGGGCTCCGGGAATCAAAGGTGGGAAGTTGGAGAAGGAATCGTTTGGTCCTTCAAAACTTGCCCGGCATGATAGCCCAAGCCCGGGCCGCGTGTGATGCGACCCCAATGAGATGCCCGCGAGTGTCGTGACGTCGAACCTCAGTCCATCTCCTAGTATTCTATCGCCGCTCAATTAGCGGGTAGTGGACGAGGCGACGAGTCCTCTGTAGACGAGGCGACGAGTCCTCTGTAGTCAGCATATTGGCACGGACTCGTCGCCTCGTCCACTACCGCCGACCCGAAAACCAAGGTACTGCGGAATACTAGTGTTCGATCTCGGGCCAGTACTCGTCTTCGAATGCACCGTCGTCGTGGAAATCAGGGCTGTTGTCCAGGTCGTGGCACTCCATGCAATGCTCTCTGGCCTTTTCCAGCGGCAACTGCATCGCCAGACGGAGACTCTTCCTGCGTTCTTCGCTGACACCCGAGTTCTCTGCCTCGGCAGCAACGTGGTCCGCACCTGGTCCATGGCAGTTTTCACAGCCGTTGCCGGTCAGGTGGGCGGATTTTTCCAGTGACAGGTAGCCGCTTTCATAGGGGTAATAGTTTTGCGGGTTCCAGCCGGTGACGTGACAACTGAGGCATTCGGGATCGAAGTGTCGTGGGATGTCGCCGCGTCCTTCGGTCGGTTCCACGATGTGCGCGGTCGCTTCGGCGTGGCCCGAGCTTTCCCAGATTTCAAACGCCGTGGTGTGACATTTTCCGCAAGCTTCGGATCCGACAAATTTTCCGCCGGACGGGTGTGGAATCGGCGAGATCCCGAGCCCGGACAGACCGAGTTGTTCGAGTTGCTGTTGATAGTCCGCCATCAGCTTTCGCATCTCCGGCGCGTCCTTGTATTCATCGGTCAGCGGAACACGGGCGTACTTCATCGGTTGATTTTGATACAAACCGACCAGCCCGACGAACATGCCCTTGTTTCCCGTCACGATCAGTTTGGCTTTGCTGCCTTCGATCGATTGCGGTTGATACGTCGGCTCGCCATAACCACCCGAGGCGACGATCAAGTCGAACCCTGGAACGTCGACCATCAACTGTTTGGCGACGTCTTCGTCGCCGAAAAATGTCAGCACGCGGAAATTCGCTCCCGCTGCATTCATCTCTTTGAGGACCGCTTCGGCGGATGCCTTGATCGGCTTCAGCGTCACATCGGATCCCAGCGGTGCTTCGAGCGCATCGGGATCCAGGATCGACGTCAGCCCGATGTTCCACTCGCCGCTACGAACGATCTTGTGGCTGGGCAACAATTCGGGATCCAGCAAAATTAAATTTGCCGAAACGTACATCGCGTTTTCGGGTGAATCGGCATAGGTATGCGCGATCAAGTCTGTCGGGCTCAGCCGCAGGTCATCGGGACCAAACCCGACCGCCTGGTACTTCATTTGAGTCAACGCGCTGGACGATTTTTCGAACTTGATCGCCGCTTGTTGGCCGATCCGGCGGATCTGGTTGCCGGCATCGATGGGCACCAGCGGCCAACCCATCTCACGCAGCTGGTTGATGAATGTGAAGCGACGGGCGACGCCGCCTTTCTGGCGATCCAGTCCCGTGCAGCCACACGGTTCGATGTAGCCGTGTTGGTCGCCGGTGACAAACAGCACCGCATCGGGCGTCTGCCATTTGCGGAAATCCTCGGGGCCGTCTGCTGCTCCGACCAACCCGATCTCCGTCGCCGGGTCGATCAGCGCGGGCCGTGCGGCGATTTCCTCTTTCCCGGCGACGGATTCCATCGCCGCGTTGGGGGGCTGCGTTTGAGTGTTCTGGGAGCCTTCGATTTCGGCGGCAATGCGGGCCACCGGCGCCGACTTTGGATCGTCGCTGCGTTCCGAGCCTTCGCGGATTCCTCGGGGTGTGGGAATCAGTTCGGCTTTGACCTCGGGGCGTGCCGGGGGCGTCGGGATCACTTCCACCGGACCGGCATCGGAGGCGCTTTTGCCGGCCTCTGCCTTGTCCGCTCCGTCGCTGCCGTCGCCATCGGCGAATCCGGCGGGAACATCGGGTAGGGCGGGGGCCTGGACCAACAGAATGCCACCTGCGGTCCGGTCAGCGGTTTGATTTCGGTTTCGCGCCGAATCAAAACCGCCAAAATCCCATTGGATCGGTGTGCGCGAGCGGTTGGCAAAACTCGCCAGCCGAGACTGACCGCCGACACGACGCGACGGCGTCTGTGACTGGATCGGCGCGTCGATTCGCAAATCGGGGCGAACCGTGCCCTGGGTGCGAGCCGCCAGGGCGGCCTCGACTTCCGCCTGGATCGGGTAGACCGTCACCGGCGAGACATCTGGTTCGCTGCAACCACTGGTCGCGAGGATGCCAGCGGTCAGGACGCCGGCCGATAAAACCAAGGCCTGACGAAAAGCGAATCGTTTCAATGCGGTGACGCCGCGGCGTGGGCTGGGAAGCGGAAAACACGTCGGCAGGAAGTGGACTATAGGTTTCACAACACCATCCGAAGATTTGCCGCAGCCAGGCTGCGACGGAGGCTAGGGTCTCGGTTCGATCAAAACTTTAATCGCCACTTTCATGCGGCTCACCTTCGGATTATCGGACTCTATCCATAGCCAACCGAAGTCGTCCTTGTTTTTACCCAGCAAGTCGATTGTCTGATCGCCGGGTTTTAGCGTCAGAACGAGCGGGAAAAGCCTCATTTGGCCTTTGCCCAGGGGCGCGGCAAACTTTGCCTCAATCACGTCGCTTGGGTAAGTCTCCCCAATCGTAAGGTTTGTCGAGTCTTTCTCGCTACCCTTGAGAACCACAAGACATTTTTTCTCAAGGTCGTCGTTGGCATCCAAACGGCCCAGGCTCCAAATGTACCCCCCGCCGTCGGTGCTCTTCATGGCGGAAGACTCGATGATCGTCAGCGCCCCCATCACCCGACCGGCGCACTCGGCAACCGCAACATAGGTGTCTTCAGAAACTTCGGGTTCCGTTTGACTGTCCGTGGCGGCGTCACTCGATTCGTCGCTGAGTTTCTTGAAGTTCACCTGGAGATTGGTGACTAGCGGCCCCTGGCGCAGACCGGGTTGGACGCGGACGGTGACGCGAAATCCCTGACGGGCGTTTTGGTGAGAGCCATCGGCTTCGGTCACTTCGAAGGGCTCAAACTCGACCTCGGACAGATTCGTCAGCTCCTCGCTGCCAAATTTCGCCGACAGGGGCTCAATGTCCGTGGCGTAATAGTTGTACATCTTGGTCGAGAATTCAAACGGTTCGGCCGCCGGCACCTCACCGAAGGCAATCTGTTTCGGATCGAATTCGATGTCGCTGATCACCAAGCCCTGAACCACCAGACGAATCGCGGGCTGCAGCGGGTCGTTGGTCCGCAACTCCGCCGATTGCTCAAATGTCGTTTTGTCACCCGAAACGGTCCACTCCAGCTCGATCGGTGTGGATTCGCCGGGCGCCAGTTCGTTGTTCTTCAAGGACCCGAGTGTACATTTGCAGGTCGACGCCCCGAGCTCCAAACGTAACACGCCATCGCCGACATTCTTGACGATGAATTGGTGAGACCCCTTGGAATTCGGTGACATCGCACCGAAATCGTGCACCGGCTCTCCGGCCAACTCGGCTCGAGCAGCCGAATCGCTGTGATATTCCTTCAGCTTTGCCATCACGTTGTCGGCCGTCACGCTGCCGTCCATCGTGATTTCACCGAAATACGCCTCGCGGTGGCCGTATTCCATGTAGTTCATCGTCCAAGCACCGGTGGTTCCGATGACAAACGCGAGACCGAGCAAGAGCCAAAATTTATTCACGATCAAACCTATTCGACGAGATTCTCTATTCCGAGGTTTCGTTGTTACGGTTTGGCTGTGAATCTGGTTCGCCGCCGCCGCCAAGTCGCTGCTGAAATCGATCCTTGATCGATGCCGAGATTGGACGCCGCCGCGCGGCCAGACCCATTTTTTCAACCACCAGAATCTGCTGCAGTCCTAAATCGCGGACGACGTTGCCGCCCAACGCCGACAACCACCGTGCCTGTTCGGCCAATTCACGCGCCCGCGTCAGGTCGGAACGTTCGTGGGCGATCATCGCGGCTTGGGCGACCAACGACAAATCGGTCGGGCTGTTTTCCAACGCCAGCGCAATCAGACGCTCGGCGGATTCCAAATCGGCTGTTTGACCGAAACATTGATACAGGTGCAGGTACTGCTCGCCGGCCGCCCGCAGCATCGTCGGGTTCACACCCGCCCGATCCAGGGAGGTCTCCAGCGAGGCGACCCACTGTGCTCGAACTGCCGGATCGTTGCCGAGTTCCACCAGCCGGCCACGCAAGAATTCCGAACGCCAACGCGGGGCCTCAAATCCCCAGTCGTCGGCTTCCACCGCACGGCGACTCTCCGATTCCACCCGGGAAAGCAACCCACGCCGCGCCGCGTCCTCGGCACGCAACAGGGCAAGCTGTGACTGCTGGACGGGGATGATCGATTCAGATCGAAGGCACAGCAACAAAACCGCGCCGACACTCCAAGCCACCAGCGCCGATTTCCCACGACGTTTGCTGTCGACGGCTGTCGAAGCCCCTGTCGGCAACGCTGTGAAGCATTTATTCCCTGCGCTTGACGAGGTGTTAGCGGCAGGGCGCGAGCCCTCCGGTCCCTCATCGTTCCCGAAACACCGGAGGGCTCGCGCCCTACCGCTAAAAAATGCTTTACAGCGTTGCCCTGTCGGGTTGCCACGATCACCAAGCCGGCCGACGGTGCAGAGCGAACCGGTGGCCAGCCAGATCACCATCGCCACGCCCGGAACCGTCCAGCCGCCGGAGACGGTCAGATGGGTCATCATCGCCAACAGGATCGAACTGCCCAGCAAACGCAGCTGCGCGGTCGACGCGTCACGCAACGATCGATGCGTCAGCCACCCTGCCGCGACGGCAACCGGCACGGCGAACACACTGGCCTGCAGGTCCGGCAGCTGACCGGAAATCAAAGCGAAGCTCCACACCAACCCCAGCGACGAGCAGGCACCGCCGATCATCCAGCGCGAAACCACCTGCGTTTCGCCCGCCAAGCTGTCTTCGATCACATCATCGCTTGCGTCTGTCCTAGAAGTCCCGGCACCCGTCGCGGTGCGCCGACACGTCATCAGGCAGGCGATCGACGCCAATGTCAACAGCCAGCCGCCGACGAAACCGCCGGCTGCCAGCGTCTCGAACAAAAAGTTGTGCGGGTCGGCGATCGACTCGTTGGCGATCGGTAGTCGATAGCGCAGATACATCGCCTGGAACCCGCCCGGGCCAGCTCCCACGATGGGATGATCCCACAGCAATCGCGCCGTCGCTTTCCAATACTGCAATCGAAATTCGAGTGATGCCGGCGCCGCGGCCATCCACTCGTCGTCGCCCCACAGCAGCAGGGCAACCAGGACGACGCCACTGATCGAGAGGGCCAACAGCGCCGCGCCAGCAATCAGCCTGACGCGTTTGACTTCGCCGGACCGCCCGCCCCGCATCCAGATCCACAGGCCGGCCAACAGGCAAGCGACCAACGCGCTGCGGCTGCGGGTGGCAAACAACGCTGCAACGCCGAGCACCGAGAGGAGCAGCAGGAACGCACGAGACCAACCTGAGCGGACGTCCGCCCCCGATTGATTCACAGCGCTACCGCCGCGGAGTATGGCCAGCGGAGCCAACACGACGACCAGCAACACTGCTGCCAACGAATTGGCCAACGCGAACGTGGCCGTCGGGCCGCCGTCGAGCAATCGGTTGGCAAACACCATCCGCTGTGCCGATCCGGCCGGTGCGTCGACGCCTGCGGCCTGCAGCACGGCATCGGGGTCGGCCAGGTACTCGGCCCGGATCTGGGGCAAACTGATCCATTGCTGATGCAACGCATGCACCGCCATGCCCGTCGCGACGGCACAGCACAGCGAAAACAGGGCAGCCCGGTTGGGACGATCAACCAACAAGCGTCGCGCCGCGGTCAACACGGCGGCTGCGGCAATCCAGACCCAAGCTTCATTGGTCGCTTGGCGCAGATTCCCCGGCGGGCACGACGCCAGCGCCGCGATCATCATCCAAGCCGCCAACGTCCAGACCAGAACATCCAGCGTCAATCCGTTCCCCAATAGCGCCGAGACCGTACGTGGATCCTTCGCCGCGCCCGGCGGCCGCAACGCTTTGATGTAGGGCTGCGTCGCCATCGTCAGCGTCCACACGATCAGCGACAGCGCGCAAAACCACAGCGCATCACCGGATTCAACCAGCACGCTATCGCTGGGAAAGTACGCGACATAGATCACTTGCCCGCCCAACACGGCGGCGGCAATCCGTCGACACCAGATCGCCCACATCGGAGTCTCACCGGTCAGGCTCTCAGCCGTCGGCGGCGGCGGGGCTGGCGGCGGCGAGGACGCGACCACTCCGGCGGCCGTCGGTTTTCGCGGTTTTAATCGTTGCTTTGTTTTTGCCATCCGGTCGATTCCAAGATCACGACCAACAACAACATGCAAGCAACAATTCCCAGCACCGCGACCGCTTGCAGCACACTGACGTGCACCAGCAACAGCGCCGCCAATCCGCAGGTCGCGGTGACCAGATGAATGGTCAGAACGGCTTGGGTTCGGGAAAGCCCCAAGTCAACGAGCCGATGTGAAAAATGGCTGCGGTCTCCCACGAACACACTGCGGCCTTCGCGGATGCGTATCCAAAGCACGGTGGTCATGTCGTACATCGGGATCGCCATCACGCACAGCGGCGCGAGCACCGCGTGCGGACGCGGCGGGCTGGCAAAGGTGGCCATCAACATCGAAACGGCGATCAAAAAACCGACCAGATAACTGCCTCCATCGCCCATGAAAATCTTCGCCGGCGGGCGGTTGTGCCACAAAAATCCCAACAACGATCCGGCAACCGACAACAGCAATCCGGCGACAAACAGCTGCGGTTCGGTCGAACCAGGGCTCGGCGTGGTCAGCATCACCGCAGCCATCGCGGTGGCAATGATCGCGGCCACACCTCCGCTGAGCGCATCCATGTTGTCCAGCATGTTGAACGAATTGATCACCGCCACGATCCAAACCACCGACAACAACTTGGTCAGCCAGGCCGCGCCGATGAACGCCGTGAAACCGAAATCCAAGTAATACACCACGAACGCCGCGACCGCGAATTCCACGCCCAACCGCAACAGCACGGGGGCGCCGCGTCGATCGTCCCAAATCCCTAGTGCAAACAGCACCGTGGCCGAACCGAGCAGCCACCAGAGCTGCGCCAGACGCGACGAGATGCCGTCGAAATAGCCCACGATCGATTCGGGCAGCGTGCCCGCGACCGCCGGGATGCGATTGGAAAACAAGACCAACGCGGTGCCCAGCGTCATCGGGATCATGATGCCCAGCCAGATGCCGATCCCGCCGCCCAGCGGCGTTGTGCGGGTGTGGGTGCTATGGCCGACCGGTTCGGCGACCAAGCCCAGTCGCACGGCGTTACGACGCACCGGATACAGACTGACCAGACTGATCGCCATCGGTGGAATCACCGCCAAAGCAATCAGCCATCCGATCAGTGCGTTTTCCAAGAGATTATTTGCCCGTGAATTCGCGTTCGACGAACTTGGTGTCGTGCTTGCCCGAAACGAACTCGGGATGCTGAAGTACCTTTTCGTGGAAGCTGGCCGTCGTCGAAATGCCCTCGGTTTGGATTTCAGCCAACGCGCGGCGCATCGTCGCGATCGCTTCTTCACGCGTCGGGCGATGCACGATCAGTTTGCCGATCATCGAATCGTAGTGCGGCGGAACGGTGTAGCCGCCATAGACGTGCGAATCGAATCGCACGCCCAGGCCACCGGGCGCATAGAACTTGGTGATCTTTCCGGGGTTGGGCATGAAGTTCTTGTCGGGGTTCTCCGCATTGATGCGGCACTCCAGCGCGTGTCCGGTCACGACGATCTGATCTTGGGTAAACGACAGTTCCTCACCGGCGGCGACGCGGATCTGTTCTTTGATCAAATCGACGCCCGTGATCATTTCGGTCACCGGATGCTCGACCTGGATTCGCGCGTTGACTTCGATGAAGAAGAAGTCGTCGTTCTGGTCGACGATAAACTCGACCGTCCCGGCGTTGCTGTAATTGGCGCCGCGAATCATGCGGACGGCGGCGTCACAAATCGCCTTTCGCTTTTCGTCGGGCAGATTCGGGCTGGGGGCTTCTTCGATCAGTTTCTGGTGACGACGCTGGACACTGCAATCCCGTTCGAACAAGTGACAAACATGGCCGTGTTGGTCGGCGATCACTTGGACTTCGACGTGACGCGGGGATCCGATGTAGCGTTCCAGGTAGACGCCGCCATTGCCGAACGCCGCTTGCGCTTCGGTGCGGGCCTGGGAGAGCGCTTTCTCGAGTGCTTCGGCGTTTTCAGCGACCCGCATCCCTTTGCCGCCGCCACCGGCGGTCGCCTTGATCAGCACCGGAAACCCGATCTGGTTGGCCGTCGTGATCGCCGCCTTGTCGTCTTCGATCAGTCCATCGCTGCCGGGCACCACGGGCACCTCGCTGGCAATCGCCATCGAGCGGGCGGTGTTTTTGTCGCCCAGCTTCTCCATCGCCGACGGACTCGGACCGATGAACTCGAATCCGCTCTCGCGGCAGACTTCATTGAAATGCGCGTTCTCGGCCAGAAAGCCATAACCGGGGTGAATCGCATCGACGTTGCTGACCTCGGCCGCCGCAATGATCTGGTCGATCTTGAGGTAGCTTTCGGAGCTTTTCGGTCCGCCCACGCAATACGCTTCGTCGGCCAACTGGACGTGCATCGAATCGGCGTCGGCGGTGCTATACACGGCGACGGATTTAATACCCATCTCGCGGCAGGCGCGGATGATTCGAACCGCAATTTCGCCGCGGTTGGCGATCAATACTTTCTGAAACACAGCTTTCTCTGACGTACCCGGAGGTGGTGCGGCGCGGCGACGTGGGGGAATCGCGGTCGCGTTGAATCCGACGGTTGGCACCCCGGCGACCCGCTGGCAACGGGCCGACGCGATGACTGAAAGGCCGAGGGGTGATTAGGGGTTGGGTTGAATCCGGAACATCGGCTTTCCGAAATCGACCGCTTGTTGATCGGCCACCAAGACTTCGAGGACCTTGCCGCTGCATTCGGCGGGGATCTCATTGAACACCTTCATCGCCTCGACGATGCAGACGATCGTATCGGGGCTGACCATCTGTCCCACTTGGACGAACGGTTCTGACTCGGGGTTCGCCTTGGAATAAAACGTCCCGACCATCGGCGCGTTGATGGTGATGGATCCGTCGTCGACTGCTGCCGATGCAACCGGTGCCGCCGCCGCGGGGGCCGCCGGTGCCGGAGCCGCCACCGGGGCAACCGCCGCCGGACCACCGCGACCGAGTTTGATCCGGTCGTCACCCTGTTGCAAATCCACCTCCGTCAAATCGTGCTCTTCCATCAGCTTCACGATGTCACGGATGCGTTCCAAATCGAAGACGTTGTCGCCCGGTTGTTTGCCTTTGCTCATGCCTATCTCGATCGCGAAAAAAAAAGATTGGGCGAGGTTTTACAGGATCAGCCCACAATCATCGAGTCCCTTTGGCATTTGACTGAGAACCTCGTACCCAGTCTCTGTCACCAAAACGTCATCCTCGATGCGGATTCCGAATTCGCCACCAAAATACACGCCCGGCTCGACGGTGATCACCATGCCTGGGGCAAGAACGTCCTCGCTGACCGCCGAAAGTCGCGGCATTTCATGGATTTCTAGTCCCACCCCGTGGCCGAGTCCGTGCACAAAGTATTCGTCTAGTCCCGCGTTTTTCAGGACATTTCGTGCCGCCGCGTCCACTTTTGACGCATCGACGCCAGGACCAATCGCATCAATCGCTGCAAGCTGAGATTCCAAGACGGCTTCGTAGGCGGATAAAAAACGCGCCGGCGGTTTTCCGAAATGGAAACTGCGGGTCATGTCGCTCGCGTAGCCCCCCAGCTTGGTGCCCCAGTCGACCAGCAGCGTCGAATAATCGCCGATCACCGTCTGGGTGCTGCGGTAGTGCGGTTTCGCACCCCCAGGCCCGGCGCCGATGATCGGTTCAAAACTGAACCCGGTCGCGCCCAACCGCCGAATCGTCGACTCCAGCTCGTAGGCGATCTCCTGTTCCGTCCAGTCTGGGCCCAGCTTGGCCAAAATCGATTCGAGCGCCCGCTCGTTGATCCGCACTGCGCTGCGCAGAATCTCGATCTCTTCGGCATCTTTGATCATGCGATGGCCGACGATCACACCCGAAGTCTCGATCCACTCGACATCGGGCAGGTGCTTTTTGAACTGACTCAGCTGCGCAACGGTCAGCTGGTCGGCCTCGACCGCGATGCGAGTCGCCCCGGATCCGGCCACGACTTGGGTGAAGAAATCGATCGGCTTTTCCGCCGGCGATTTGATTTCAACGGCCAACCCCGGGCACTCCTCTTCGAGCTGCTCTTTGTAACGACCGTCACTGAGCATCGTCTGGCCGGTCGGTTTTACCAACAGTGACGAACTGTCGCCGGTAAAACCGGTCAAATACGTGACGTTGATCTCGTTGGTCACCAAGATCGCGTCGGCTTGCAACGTCGAAAGCTGGCCACTGAGTTTCCGGATTCTGTCGTTCATCAATGATTCTGATTCACACGGTCGAGATGTTGTTGGTTGACGTGAACGTGCAGCCGCGGGTGTGTCTCGAATAACCAATCCCACCCCGACTGCGTCACCGCGCTATCGTCCAAATAGAGCGACTGGAGTTTGGGCAGCGAAGCGATCTGCCGCAATCCCTGGTCGTCGATCGGCACACCGATCAGGTGCACGTTTCGCAGACTTTTGAGCCCCGCGACCGAGGCGGCCGTGTCGGATCCCAGTCGCGCCCCACCCAAACGCAGGTTGCGTAGATCCGGCAACGCCGCCAACTCGGCGACCCCACTGGCCGTCGCGTCGCAGTGGGGCAGGTTCAGAATCTGAATCGAAGCGCACCGGGCAATCGTCTTCAGCCCCCGGTCGGTCACCGGCGAATTTCGCAATCGCAAGTGCCACAGCTGGGGCAACGCGGCGATCGATTCGATTCCCTCGTCGCCGATCACGCCGGCATCCAGTTGCAGCACCTCCAGCCAATCGTCTCCGCTGGTGAATGCGTTCAGCAACTTGTTGTCGATCGGCGTATGCGACAGTGCGATTCGATCGGAATGCCCCGAACGCCCGCGGGCGAGTTGGCTGGCAAAGTCGACTTCGGCTGCCGCGGCGACTCCCGTCTGCTCCGCCGGAACCGGGGTTGCCGATTGATCACGACAGCCGATCGACGCCGGCAACGCGATCAGGCTGACAGCGACCAGGGGGACGACCCATCGTTCCGGTTGTCTGGAGGCGAGTCGTCTGGAGGCGAAAAACGTCCCGTTCATGATCGACCCGGAGAGTCCGTTTCTCCCAGCACCACGTCGTCGTAAAGTTCCCCAAGCAGAAGTTCCAGTGGGATCTCCTCAATCCGGATCACGGCATCAAGCCCGCTGACGATCGATCGGTGAAACGCTTGATCGCCACCCGCTTGCCCGTCGCGCTGATAGACGACTGCTGAATGCGACGACTGCTCGACCAAGACATAACCGGCTAACGACGGAATCTCCAGGTAGGCCTCGCGTTTTTCGCCCTCATCGATTCGGCGAGTGGTCTCCGAGATGACCTCGACGATCAGCACGGGCTCGTCTTGATACGATTCACCCGGGGGGTTGGTCCGGCAAACGACCATGGCATCGGGATAGTAAAACCGTGTGCCCGCCGCGTTTCGGATTCGTACTTTGGTGTCCGAATTGAACGCCCGGCAGGCGGTTCCCCGAAGTCGGTTTGCGAGCGCGACGGTCGCGTTCGTCGCGATCGCATGGTGGCGGTTGGTCTCGCCGGCCTGCGCGCAGACGATCCCTGCGACATATTCGTGACGCTGGTCAGCAAGCTCCTCACCGGCCAGGTAGTCTTGGACCGAAATGAAATCGTGTTTTCGCACCGTACTCATGCTGTCGAGTCTAGGCTCTCGGTGCGTCGGCCGCAAACCATCTCTGTGACCGGAACCGATGCCGTCATGGTGTGTTTGAACGTTACGGCAAACCGAAAAAAACGGGGCGGAACACGCGCGCTGGCTGGGCGGGATTTTAACGGTGAGCTACAGTTTAGGGACCACGCTTCTTGCCCTCCCATCTGATCTCTCCGGCGCTATGGCAACTCTCCGATTGACCAAACACAACACGGCGATGCTCACATCGGCGATGACGTTGGTCAATGCGATTTCTGTCGACGCAATCGTTTTGCTGCTCGAAGGGGCGACCGATTGGCAGCGTTTGGCCGAGCTGATGGCCAAGAATGGATTTGATAAACCCCTGATCGTCGCCGTCGACTCGATCGAAGAATTGGACGGGGCCGCCGAAGCCGGACTGAAACCGGTCGCGCTGAACAAGGAAAAAGCACCGCTGTTGGAGCGGTTGCAGCACGCCCTGCTGGAAGCGGCTGCCGATGAGTTCATCAAACCCAACGACGAAATCGTCGCGATTTATGGCGGATTCACCTCCGGCCGCCTGGACTCCATCAGCCATCTGAAACTCGACGAGCGGATGCGTCGGCTGACGACACGCGACCTGCAATCACTCGAAAGCAGCGTCCCGCTGAAAACGTTGAAGGTCGTCGTCGATCTGGCTGTCCAGATCGGTGTGGAAGGCCGCGAAGGCAAACCGGTCGGGGCGTTGTTCGTCGTCGGCGACACCCGCAGCGTGCTTAAACATGCCAGCGATAGCGGCGTCGACCCGTTCCGCGGCTACAACAAAAAAGCACGCAATCTGTTTGACGCCAGGGTTCAGGAAGACGCCAAAGAACTCTCCCAGTTGGACGGTGCGTTTCTGATCAATGCCGATGGCACGATCGAACGCAGTCGTCAAATGCTGGAAGTGCTGCACGAAGATCTGAACATGTCCAAGGGTCTGGGGTCACGCCACTGGGCCGCCGCCGCGATCACACGCCGCACCAAAGCCGTCGCGATCGTCGTCAGCCAGTCCACCGGCACCGTCCGGCTGTATCAAAACGGGTTCCTGAAAATGCAGATTGAGCCGATGGACAAGGGCATCAAATGGCAGGAAATCTCGTTCAAGCCTCCGAGCGCCAGTGGCGATGACTGATGTCTCGCGACAATCTCTACTCCTTGCCGCGTGACCGTGTCGGGCAGTTTCAGTTCGACGCCGATGTTGCCGACGTTTTTCCCGACATGATCTCGCGATCGGTCCCCGGATACGCGTCCATCCTTTCCGTTATCGAACAATTGGCTGGCCGATTCGTTCGCCCCGATACCAACGTCTACGACCTCGGTTGCTCGCTCGGCGCGGCGACGCTGCTGATTCGCAACCAGGCCCCGTCGAGCGCAACGATTCACGCGGTCGACAACTCGTCCGCCATGATCGACCGACTGCGGAAACGGCTGGACCAGGAACCCGGCGGCCCGGATGCCTGCGCTGTCGAGCTTCATCTGGCCGATCTTTGTGGCATCGACCTGTCCGACGCTTCAATGATCGTGCTGAATTTCACGCTGCAATTTGTCCCCGCGACAAAGCGACACCGATTGCTCCAAGCGTGCTTCGATGCGCTGGTGCCCGGCGGCGGGCTGTTGCTCAGTGAAAAAGTGTGCTTCGATGATCCCGGGCAACAATCCCTGCTGACCGATCTGCACTTGGATTTCAAACGGGCCTGCGGTTACAGCGAACTGGAGATCGCCCAGAAACGGACCTCGCTGGAGAACACGCTGATCCCCGAATCGATCCCCACGCACACGGATCGGCTGAAGGACGTCGGCTTCGACGTCGTCGCGCCCTGGTTCCAATGTTTTAATTTTGCATCCATCCTGGCCGTGAAATCGACGACCGCTTCAACCTGACGCTTGCGTCCCCGATGCCCCGCGACACCCCCACGCTCCCCGACTGGTTCGATCGCCGGCCTCTGGACCAATGGTTGCGACAGCGCGGGCACGACGCCTTTGCAGATTCCGTCGCCGAAATCTGTGCGCGGCGATTAAACCAACCCACCAACGGGGATTTGAAACGTTGGGTGGCCGCGCTGGCTGAATTGCCGCCTGCCCAAGGTCGCCACCTGGACTACAGCGACTCTCGGGTGCGGGTGGTCGGGCCGGACGTCGATCCCATCGCGCTACGCGAAACCCTGATGCGGTTTCATCCCTGGCGCAAGGGCCCGTTCGAGTTTCTGGGGTTGCCGATCGACACCGAATGGCGGTCCGATTGGAAATGGAATCGCATCGCTCGGGCCGTTGATCTGAAGCAGAAATCGGTGCTCGACGTGGGCTGCGGCAACGGCTACTACGGCTGGCGGATGCTGGAGGCGGGGGCTTCGATCGTGATGGGGCTCGACCCGATCCTGCGGTTCTTGATGCAGTTCGAAGTCTTCGATCGATACGAGACCGGGCCACGTCGCAATTTCGTGCTGCCGATGGTCGACACCGATTTGCCCGAGAAACTCGGCGCGTTCGACGTCGTGTTTTCCGCCGGCGTGCTCTATCACCGGACCAGTCCGATCGATCACTTGAGAAGTCTGGCCGGTGCCCTGGTCCCCGGCGGCAAACTGGTGCTTGAGACGCTGATCATTGAAGACGACCAGCCGAGCGTGCTGGTTCCGGAAGACCGCTACGCGCAGATGCGAAACGTCTGGTTCATCCCGTCGCCGGAGATGCTGTTTCGCTGGTTGCGTCGGACTGGTTTCGAAGACATCAAAACGATTGACATCACCCCGACCGACACGAATGAACAACGTTCAACGGACTGGATGACCTTTCAGTCGCTCGCCGATTTTCTGGACCCAGAAGACGCATCCAAGACGATCGAAGGCTACCCGGGGCCAATTCGCGCGACCGTCGTCGCGACGAAAAAGAAGGCAGAATGATTCGGGGCAGAATGATGAGGGCGGAACGACTTGCCCAATCAACCCAAGCTCACGAAGCCCGCTGGGCGTCTTCCATCGCCTGGATGTACTGTTGCAATCGCTTCAGTTCATCGTTCATGCCCTTGAGCTTGAGCATGTTCTCGACACGCTTGAGCAGCTCGACCTTTTGCACCGGTTTGCTCATGAAATCATCGGTCCCCGCGGCGACGGCGCGTTCGATGTCACCCAACTCGTTGAGCGCCGTGACCATCAGCACCATGACACGTGACGTTTCGGGGTTGTCTTTGATCTGTTTACAGACCTCGAAACCGCTCAGCTTGGGCATCATCACATCCAACAGCACCACGTCGGGCTCGAAGGACGCGATTTTGTCGAGCGTGTCTTGACCATCGACGGAGGTTTCGATTTCGCAATCAATCTCGGCCAGGTAGGCTTCGAGCAACTCGCGATTGGCGACGTTGTCGTCGGCGATCAGGATGCGATGAGTTCCCTCCGGCAAGGTCGGATCAGTCATGGTCAGCGTGCGGGATGTCGGGGCGATGGAAGTGACGGGGTGGGGGCGCCCTGCGGCGGGCTTGCGACGACCGCTTAAGCGATCGTCGCATGGGACTCTTGATCCGCCGGAACCGGAAAGCTTTCGCACATTTCGCGAATTTCACCGCGGATCCGGGCATGCAACTCGGTGTCTTCGGCGTTGGACAGGGCGCTATGGATCCAGACACCGATGCGACGCATTTCGTTGGCGCCCATGCCCCGTGTGGTCAACGCGGGCGTGCCGATTCGAATCCCAGACGGATCCATTGGCTTGCGTTTGTCGAACGGAATCATGTTCATGTTGACCGTGATCCCGCAGCTGTCCAAGACGGATTCGGCGACTTTCCCGCCCAGGCCGACCGAGGTGACATCGACCAGCATCAGGTGGTTGTCGGTGCCGCCGCTGACCAGCGGCAATCCGGCCGCGATCAGCGTTTCGGCCAAGACTTTGGCGTTGTCGACCACGGCCTGGGCGTACGTCCGATACTCATCGGTCAACGCTTCGCCGAAGCACACCGCCTTGCCCGCGATCACGTGCATCAGCGGACCGCCCTGGGTGCCGGGGAAGACGTTTCGATTGATCAGTTTGGCGTGTTCTTCCTTGCACAGGATCAAGCCGCCGCGGGGGCCACGCAGCGTCTTGTGGGTCGTCGTGGTGACATAGTCGGCCAACCCGACCGGGCTGTTGTGAATCTTCGCGGCCACCAATCCGGCGTAGTGGGCCATGTCCACCATCAGCCGCGCACCGACTTCCTCGGCGATCTCGGCGAACTTGTCGTGGGGGATTTCGCGGGGATAGGCACTCGCACCGGCAACGATCAGCTTCGGCTTGTGTTCGCGGGCCAGCGAGGCGATCTGGTCAAAATCCAATCGATTCGTGTCCTGGGTCACGCCGTAGGAGTGGAAATCGTACAGCTGGCCGCTGATGTTCAGCTTCATGCCGTGCGTCAAGTGACCGCCTTGGGCCAAATCGAGCCCCAAAACCTTGTCGCCGGGTTTCAGGCAGGATAGGTAGACGGCCGTGTTGGCTTGGGAACCGCTGTGGGGCTGGACGTTGGCCACCTCGGCACCGAACAGCTGCTTGGCCCGCTCGATCGCAAGCGATTCGACCACGTCGACGTGCTCGCAACCGCCATAGTAGCGGCGACCGGGGTAGCCTTCGGCGTACTTGTTGGTCAACACGCTGCCGGCGGCCTGCATGACCGCGAAACTGGTGTAATTCTCACTGGCAATCATTTCCAGCCCATCGCGCTGACGGCGGGCTTCGTCCTGGATGGCGTCCCAAGTTTGGGGGTCTTGTTGTTGGAGCGGATTCATCGTGGCCTTGCAGTGAGAAATGCCTGGTAATTGGAATTCGGGAACCACGTGTTGTCCCGGAGCGTCTCAAGGATTGTTGATGGGGAACCAAAACCAGTCAATCCTTGGCATGGTAGGAACCCGCGGTCCGTGGGGCGGTTTTCGCGCCGGCCCGGCATGACGTGTCGAAGCCACAGCGAAGCGTTTGGAGGCCACAGCGAAGCGTTTGGAAGCCACAGCGGCCCCCCAACCGATCACGACGCCCTCCGGCTGCGACCGCAATGCGGGCCCTCGGCAGAACCGATCTCGGCCGCAGATTCGTAAAAACTATCCCACGTTCCATGTTCAAAACGGTACAATCAATTGTTTGGTCTGGGCAGCTTTTGCCGGTTCGACCCGAGAGGGTTTTTCACGGTCCGCTACCCGATCGCGCCCCGGCAGGTGCCTGATGGCCCTGGCTTGTGAATCCTGGCCCGAATAACGGCCTGCCGGCGCCCGCCGACCCCAGCCCCGCCCAAAGCGTGACCTACGCTTGCTTCGTTTCCATTTTCACCTGATGCTCGAGTGCCTGGAATGAAATACGCCGTCGCCGGTTTTGTTTTTTTGCTGACTCTATCTGCGGCTGAACGTCGCGTTTCAGCGGCCGAATTGCCCACTTTTGACAAAGTTTCCGAGGGCTACGAACAAGTCCCAGTCTCCGACCAGGAGAATCGCAAGGGTTTCTTCAACGTCTGGCAGCGGACCAAAGACGCTCAGCTGCTGGCCGAACTGCCGAAAAATTTCGCGACCAAAAGCTACTTCATCGCCCTGACGGTCAGCAGCGGTGACACCTATGCCGGATTGCAATCCGGGGAACTGGTCGTCAAGTGGCGGCAGTATGACGATCGGCTTGCCCTGATCGCGCCGAACCTGTCGATCCGTGCCACCGGCGATCCGGAGTCCAAGGCATCGGTCGCCCGCTTGTTCACCGACAAAGTCCTGCTCGACATCCCGATCGTCGCCAAGGGCAGTGCGGGCGGTCCGGTCATTGATCTGGACTCGCTCTTGTTGGGCAACGCCAGCACCTTCTTCGGACGAAGTGTCCGTATCTCGAATTCGCGAATCAAAAAAATTGAGTCGATCAAGGTCTTCCCGTCCAACGTGGAAGTCGCCCTGGAGACGGTCGGTGCCGCCGGCCGCTTTCAAACCCTGCACTACTCCTTCAGCGAAGTCCCCAATCCGTCCAGCGGATTCAAGCCGCGTTTGGCGGACCAACGTGTCGGGTTCTTCACCACCACCTACTCCGACCTCAGCAAGTACACCGACGATGAGACGCGGATTCGCTACATCAATCGCTGGAACTTGGAAAAACGCGATTCGAAACTGAAGCTCAGTCCGCCCAAAGACCCGATCATTTTCTACGTCGAACACACCGCCCCGGTCCGCTATCGCCGGTTCATCCGCGCCGGTGTCGACTACTGGAACAAAGCCTTTGAAAAAGTCGGCATCGTCGACGCGATCGAAGTCCGTTACCAGGACGCCCAAAGCGGCGCCCACATGGAAAAGGACCCCGAAGACGTTCGCTACAACTTCATCCGTTGGCTGAACAATGACATCGGCACCGCGATCGGCCCCAGCCGCGTCCACCCGATGACCGGTGAGATCCTCGACGCCGATATCATTCTGACCGACGGCTGGATCCGCTACTACAACTACAACTACGACGACCTGCTGCCCAAGTTGGCGATGGAAGGGGCCAGCCCGGAAACGTTGGCTTGGCTCAGCGAGCACCCGTCCTGGGACCCACGCGTCCGAATGACCTCCCCCTCAAAGGTCGCGCAAGTTCGTCAACAGATCGCCCAAGACGCGCAGAAACCCTACGCGGGTTTCTCGATGGCCGCCGCCGATTCGTCACTGATCGGCGACGATGAGTTTGACGGGCTGATCGGTCACCTCAGCCAAAAGAACGGCATGTGCATGGCCGCTAACGCCCGCAGCCTCGACCTCGCGGTCGCGCGAATGGATTGGGCACTGGCCATGATGGAAGACAAACCCAAGGCCGACGCGAAAGACAAGAAGGACGACGAGAAAGAAAAGGACGACGAAGCGTCGGACAAGGACGACGCGGATGACGCCGACGACAAGGACGACGACGCCGACAAAAAAGACGACGACAAGGACGACAAGAAGGACGACGACGCTGAGAAGAAAGACGACGACGAGAAAAAGGACGACGAGAAGAAAGACGATTCGGTGGACATGCTCGACGGCATGCCGGATTGGTTCGTCGGACCGCTGTTGGCCGACCTGGTGGCTCACGAAGTCGGACACACCCTCGGATTGCGTCACAACTTCAAAGGCTCGGCGCTGCACCCGCTCGACAAAATCAATAGCGAAGAACTCAAGGGCAAAGAAGTCTTCACCGCTTCGGTGATGGACTACATCCCGATCAACTTCCGCTATGAAAGCGGCGACGTCCAAGGCGATTACACCATGATCGACATCGGGCCGTACGACTATTGGGCGATCGAATACGGTTACACCTTTGACGAAAAGGCGTTGCCCACGATCCTCAAACGTTGCGTCGAACCGGAGTTGCAATACGCAACCGACGAAGACACCAACGGTCCCGATCCGCTCGCCCGCCGCTACGACTTCTCCGCCAATCCGCTCGACTACGCTCAAGAGCAGATGAAACTGGTCAAGCTCTATCGCGAGCGGATCTTGGACAAGTTTGTCAAAGACGGTGACAGCTGGGCCAAGGCACGTCGCGGCTACGAATTGACGCTATCGATCCAAACCCGTGCGGCAAGCATGATGGCCAATTGGGTCGGCGGAGCGTTCGTCAACCGAGACAAGAAAGGGGATCCGAACGATCGACCCCCGGTCGTCGTCGTCCCGGCAAAACAGCAACGTGAAGCGATGCAGTTTGTGATCGACCAGACGTTCAACGACAGTGCCTTCGGTTTGACGCCCAAGTTGCTCGAACGAATGACGTCCGATCAATGGCTCGATGGCGGTGCCCACTTCGGGACGTCCGGTGAAGCGACCTGGCCGATCCACGACCGTGTGCTCGGCCTGCAAGCTTCCGCGCTGACCTGGTTGATGAGCCCCACGACGCTGCGTCGCGTCTATGACAACGAACTTCGGCTGCCCGCCGAAGACGATGCGCTGACGCTGCCCGAGTTGCTCACCACGATCAGCAATGCCGCTTGGACGGAACTCGAATCCGATTGCCCGGAAAACCGCAGCAATCGCCAGCCGATGATCAGCTCGCTCCGCCGCAACCTGCAGCAAGAGCATGTCCAACGGTTGATCGATCTGATCCTGGAGAAGAACGATGGCGCGGCGGCTTACAAGCCGATCGGTGACCTGGCACGCATGCAGTTGGTCGATCTGATGAAGAAGATCGACATGCGACTGAAGAAGTGCGAAAAGAAAATGGACGCCTACTCACGGGCCCATCTTCATGAAGTCTCCATGCGGATCGAGCAAGCGCTCAAAGCCGGTTACACCTACAACTCAGCCAAGGCGCCCAGCTTTTCGGGCATGCTGATTTTTGGTGAAACGCAAGAGCAAGAGTAAGCGGTTTCCGACCCCGATTGATCACCACGCGACCTCTCCTTCGGGAGAGGTCGTTTCGTTTGTACCGAGCTCAAACGACCATCAGCCGTTTGGCGCGAGCCGACGGGCCACAAGCCAGAAGAAACGGAGTCGCAGCGCCTACGCTTGCGCGAACCGGCTGATGTCAAACGAATATCAGCCGTTTGGCGCGAGCCGACGGGCCCTGCCCAGCATTCGCTCGAAAACGCGAATTCGGTTGATCCAGTGGCGGCAACTATTCGCCGCGTTGCTGCACCAGAAACGTCAAATGCGTTTTGACGGCCGGCCATTCGCTGGCGAGGATCGAATAGACGCACGTGTCTCGAAGCGTCCCGTCGGACAAAATCTGGTGGTTGCGTAAAACCCCGTCCAGCTTCGCGCCAAGGCGTTCGATCGCGACACGGCTGCGGCGGTTGAAGAAGTGCGTGCGAAACTCGACGGCGATGCAATTCATCGTTTCGAACGCCTGCGTCAGCAGAAGTCGCTTGCACAGAGTGTTCAGTCCGCTGCGCCAAACAGATTGGCGATACCACGTCGACCCGATCTCCAAGCGTCGATTCGCATCGTCGGCGTTCATGTATGTGGTCATTCCGACCGCCCGGCCCGATGCCTCATCAACGATCGCAAACGGCAACATCGACCGCCGCGCGTACAAATCAAGCCGACGCTCGATCTCACCAGCCATCGCGTCGGGCTCAGGGACGCTCGTGTACCAAAGTTCCCACAGACGACCGTCCCGCGCCGATTCAACAAGCTCGTCGTGATGGCGTGGATCGAGTAACTCGAGTCGAACCCCATCGCCGCTGAGCGTTACCGCATCCAACCACCCCGTCGCCCTATCTCCCGTCATTCTGCCTTCCCATCATTCTGCCATCCCATCAGTGTTCTGCCCCTATTGTCTTGCCCCTATCGTTTTGCCCCTGTCATCTGGCCTGCCATCGTCTTGGATTCCCGTTACTCGATCCCTCAAGCCGCCGCCTGGATCTGGTCCAACCCCTGCGGTGCCCGCGTGATGCCGAGTTTCCGGACGCGTTGGCGGATGTCTCGATTGCGCTGCCAGTCTTCGTCGTTGACATAGCCGCGGTCATGGTCCAGGTGATAGCAGACCGCACGGTGGCGGATTTGCATGCCCAACACACCGGCATTCTCCAATCGTTCCCCGAGTTCACGATCCAGGCCGCCATACCGCATTTCATGGTTGAACCCGTTGGCCGCGACGACATCCGCTTTCCAAGCTGACGCGTTATGGCCGTTGAAAGTCGGGCGTGTCGTGGTGGCGAGGTCCAACACCTTGGCCAGAACCGGTCGGTTTTGAATCCACAGCCATTTGGCGGGAACGTCGTCGCCGTTCTGTTTCAGCCACACGGGGTCGGTGAAATCGTGGTACGCGACGTCGCCGGCCAGGATTCGATCGGTCAACGCACGTTTCAGCCGATAGCAGCCGCCAGACAGGAATCGGCCCGGCGCGGCAAGCCGCAGGTGCTCGGCGACAAAGTCGCGGCGCGGGACACAGTCGCCGTCGGTGAAGATCAAGTAGTCGCCCTGGGCCGCGTCGATGGCACGATTCAGGATCCGCGTTTTCCCAAATCCCTGATGGGTCTGAGAAACATAACGAACTCGAAAGTCCGTGCGGGTGGCAAACTCGTCGATCACCCCGCGCGTCTCCTCCGTCCGGCCATCTTCGCCGACCACAATCTCAAAGTCTCGACAGGTCTGGTTGGCAAACCCCTGGAGCACTTGGCGGAGATAATGGGGCGACCGAAACGTTGTCATGATCACAGACGCTGAAACGGAAGCGGGCTGATGAGCTGGAAGGCTGGCGGGCAGACTGGCTGGCAGGCTGGCTGGCAGGCTGGCTGGCAGGCTGGCTGGCAGACGGTGCGAATCCATTCGTCGACACTCTTAGGCAGGGCTGAGAAGGCGGTTTGGCGTAGTAAACAGAAAGACCTACGAGCGGGTAAAGATTGATCTGCCGCAATTGCCATCGACCTGGACCGTTTCGGCAGAGTATCGAAGGCATGTCGCCCGAAGCGCCCGAGCGCTGCTTCTGCCCGAGCCTACGGGCAAACCGTGAAATGACCAATCCCTGCCCCAAGGTCACTCCATCATGCTCTCTGACCCGATCGATCCTGCCCCAGCCGATTCCGCCCGACTGAAGGTTGATTCCAGCCACCGCATCGCCCGAAAGGTGGTCTCGCAAGGCCTCCTGTTACAGCGATTCTTCCCGTTGGGCGTCGTCTTGCTGGCATTGCTGACCTTTGCCGGCTGCTCCGGCGAGCGGGGCGGTCAGGCGATGGAGCAACCGGACGCCCAGGCCGAAGCGATTCAGCCGGCTCCGGAGGTCGATCCCGACGTCGCAGTCGTCCCGGAAGCCACACCGGAAATCAGCGTCCTGCCCCCCGCGATCGAACAGGGAGATCCGCAGTTCGCCGATTCGGCGTTTGAGTCAGAACCCGAGCCGTCGATGGCGTTTTCGTCCGAGATGGCACCCCGCTCACTTGCACTTCCGCCGCCCCCGCCGATGGCCGCCCGGGTTGCCGAGTCAACGCCGACGGGCCCCTTTGCAACGCTTCCCGCCGGCGCGACCCACGACGCCGACCGCGCGTTCGCGACCGTGGCCGTTTACTATGCCACCGATCGCCAGCGAGATTCGGTTGCCTTGTCCGCCTACAACGTCACCGGCAACCGCGACGCCCTGGTGTTGTTGGGCGGTTCTTCCATCGTCTTTCTCGCCCTCGCCGGATTCAGCGCGCTGCGACGCCGTTCCCCAGCCGCCCTAGGGTTCTCGACATTCGGCGTCGTTTCCGCCTTGGCCGCATCGGCCGTCTTGCTCTCCGGCACCGCCAGCATCGAAAAACACGGGGTGACGTACAACGCAGACCGGGGAACGCTGGTCAAAGGGATCGCCGAAGTGACGGTGCCGGACACGCACCAACGCGGCATGGTCGAGCGACCCAGCTTGCTGAGATTTGAAATTCGCGAAGACCAGCAGGAACACATTGTCCTGACCAGTGCGGTCGAACTTTCCGATTCTGATTTTGAGCGACGGCTCGCCGAGACCGTCGCATTGTCGCCCAGCCAAGACTTGCTGGTCTTCATTCACGGCTACAACGTTGACTTCCAATCAGCGATCCGGCGGACCGCCCAGATCGCAGTCGACCTTCCCTTCGAGGGTGTTCCGGTGTGTTACAGCTGGCCCAGCCAAGGCACGCTGCTGGGCTACACCGTCGATGAGAACAATGCCGCCTGGACTCAAACGCATCTCAAACAATTCCTGCTCGATCTGGCTCATCAAAGCGGTGCGCGTTCGATCAACGTCGTCGCCCACAGCATGGGGAATCGGCCGACGGCCGGGGCGCTGGTCGAAATCGGATGGCAGCAGCAATTCGACACCGAACCGTCTCCCCTGTTTGACCGCGTCGTGCTAGCCGCGCCCGACGTGGACGCCGATCGGTTCCGCCGCGACTTGGCACCCGCGCTGACGTCCATCGCGGAGCACGTCACCCTTTATGCCTCCTCCGACGATCAAGCACTGATCGCATCCAAGCAAGTCCACGGGTACCCCCGCGCCGGTGAGAGTGGTGACGACATCGTGGTGGTCCCGGGCGTTGAAACCATCGATGTCAGTGGCATCGACCTCAGCCTGCTCGGACACAGCTACTACGGCGACGCGCCGTCGATGCTGCAGGATTTGTACCAGCTCGTCCGCAACCGACTGCCGGCGACCCAGCGGCCCCAGCTCATTCCGCGGCCCCTCGGCGCGCTGACCTACTGGCAATTGATCGGTCAACCGACCGTGCAGCAACGCTTCTCCGCCGAGCCCTCTTCGATCAAATAGCAACATCGCGTTGGTGTCCCGTGACTGAGCCGTCAGCGCGGATTCGGAGCAGAGCAGGTCCACAGGACCCCCGCCAAACGGCTGATCGTCTTCCTACAGTCGATCATCTCAGACGCGACACGTGAGCGAGGGGCGCCGGGTGGGCTCTGGCTAACGCGTGATGGCTTGAAACCGCTCCCGCTAAGTGAAGACAAACGGACAGGCCGCTCGCGCAGACGCGAACCGGCTGATCTCAAACGAATATTAGCCGTTTGGCGCGAGCCTACGGGCCCCAGCACAAGGAGGCAATGCTTTACTTCGCGGTCTTGGGCTTACGACGACGGCTCGCGCGCCCTTCGGCGAACGGCGTCAGTGCCCTCGGGGACCATCCCCCCCCCCGGCAGAGGAGTTCAGCGTGGGGCCGACGTCAGACAGAGATCGGTGCCTGCACCGAGTGGTCCAGATCGGATTCGATTGCGGCAGCCACGGCCACCGGTTCGTTCTCCGGATTCCCTTCGTATTCAAAGATCCGTTCCAGTCGTGTGATGCGAAAGACATCCCGAACGGCTTCATTGAGTGAACGCAGACGCAGGTGAATGCCTGAGGCTCGCGATTGGGCCCGCAACCGAATCAATTCGTTCAGCCCCGCGCTACTGATCCAGGTCACCTGTCCGAGATCAACGATCACGTCGGTCACCATGTGCTCGCGCGGTTGATCCAGCGCATCGTTCACCTTGGAGGAAATTTTTCGGGCCGATTTTCGACGGTTGATCACCTTCAGCGAAGGCGACACGACCAGGGAACAGTCGTGGAAATGGATCTCAACTGCCGTTGCTTGAGTCATCGGTGCGATGCGTTCTCAGGTGTTAGGGCAAGGAACTGGACCAAGTGCCAGAACTGTGGTGCCATTGGCACCCACAGCCATTTTCGACTGCTTCATTCCACACGACGTTGTTGCGAAAACTCAGTGTTTTCTGCACTCAACTTCATGAAAGCATATCAAAAAAGGACACGCAGGGCAAACAATCACGTGCCGCGCAACGCCTGCGATGGACGCGTCGATGGGCAACGGCAACGCCTCACAGGGGCGTCCATCACCCATCCCCTATCGGGGGCGGGGTGAGCAAGGATCACAAGACGTCTCGATCAGGGGGCGACGCCCGGTCAGCCGGCGGCGGTGTCGCCCCGTTCTTGCCGAGACGTCGTTTTCACGTCCGCTGCCGGTTGCTTAGCCCTCGCGGTGGCGGGGGATCACGAAGGAGTGAAACGTGATCACGCAACCGAACGCGATCATGGACAGCCCCAGCCAACGCGGGGGGGTGACACGTTTTCGTGGCACCGGAGTGACGGGCTCGAAAATCGAACCCAGCGTCGTGGAATTGTCGACCAATGGGGTATTGGTCATCCGCGCGACGAACCGGGTGGAGCGTTCGTTGAGCACGAAGGATTCGACGCGACGAAACTGCAACCCGAGCAGAATCAGCAGGATTCCACTGAGGAAATATCGATTTCGATAGAAAGACATGGATCGAGCTCTGTGTAAATCGCCTTGGGGGTCGTCCAGCAAGCGGCAAACCGTGATAGATCCATCGGCATTGCGTCTGGCATGCCATCAATGACGCCGCCCAACGACGGGTCGCCAAGATCAGAGCGAACGTGCCAATCGTGCCGACCGCGCGGCTTGGCGTTGCCGTTACCCGCCGAAGACGTCGTCGACGACGCGACGCATCGCATCGCCGAAACTGCGGTGGGCAGAATCTTCCAGCAGATCGGATTGATTGCTGCGCATGATCGCCGCCGCCAAGGCCTTGTGGCTCTGCCAGTCCTGCAGATCAAAGGCGCGGATGTCGGTGTAGATTCCCGCCAGGTTGTTGCTGATCTTGGGCACCAAGACGACGCCGTTGTTGCCACGCACGATGTGATAGTGCATGACGACGAACAGCAGCAGCGCGCCGCAGAACATTCCGGCAAAAAATCGAGACATCTCGGCGGCCAGGGGAAGACGAAAGCGGGGTCGGAGGCGGAACCCTCGAATTCCGCGGTTCCATTTTTAGGCCTGCACCACTTCCGGGGCAAGTCCGAAGTTTTTTCGATCCTTCGCCAAGGCGTCTTGACGACGCGTCGCGATCGCTACAGACTACGCAACCGACCGATCGACGGAGAAAGCTGAAGTTTCAGCTTCCGACGTCCGATCCCACTCGGTACCGCAGCAGACCGCCGCACGACACCCCGCCTCGGCGACCGTGCCGTCTGCCTGAAAAAACACGCGGGCGATTAGCTCAGTTGGTTAGAGCGCTACGTTGACATCGTAGAGGTCACAGATTCGAATTCTGTATCGCCCACTCGAATAAACCCCGGCAGACCCACCGTCTGTCTGGGTTTTTTTTTTGGTCCTGGCGTGGACGACGACGGAATCCGACGATGGGAGCGAGACATCTCAACTGCCAACGGCGCAGACCGGATGTGACCTCCAGCCCCCTCGCTCATTCCGCCATTACCTCCCCACCGATCGTTCTGCCCCCATCGTTTTGCCACGTGCAGGTTCACTGCGTGTTGACTCGTTGGCAAGTAGCCACTGCGTCAGACGGTGAAAACGAGCTTCGACTTGACAGGTGTAGATGGTGCCACTCACAAATCATGTCTATGTCGAACACGGTGTCTCGATCTCGGGTGGCACCATCGCGCCGGTGGCACCACGACCGCGTGTCGAAGTGGTCTGATGAGCCGAGGGGAATTTGAAAGGTAGGAAAATGAGGGGTAAGAAAATCGGACGCTGAAATGAGTCGCGACAAACGGGGCAAGAACTATTATCGGCGCAATCCGCAATTAGACTGGCCCCCAATCCGCACACGTGTGTTAGCAGGCGGGAAATCGAGTCACCAGCCACCGACAAATCGACTTGAAACGACGAAAGACACGACCTCTCAGTCTGGAGCGTCTGGATTCTCGCATCGCACTTGCGTCGATGGTAGAAATCAGTGTCACGGAAGAGTTGTTGGGTGATCGCGTTTCGTCGAGCGATGGGCTTGACTACTGGGACCGCGCCGGCGCAATCAAAACGACATACGACGTTACAAACGTTTCGGACCGCCAACTAACGCAAATCACGCTCAGCGACAGCTCTTATCCCGACGACAACAATGCTGCTGTGACCCAAGGAGCAAAGTATGCGAAAGTCGTCCATCGTGGACTTCCTTCTTATGCCATGAACATAGCTAGCAGACCTGACATGAGCAATTTGCTGCCGCATCCGACGCGGAAGATTCTCGTTGGTGTAAAGCAGTATGAGGACTCGGTCGTCGTCGTTGAGACGGATGGTTATAATGAATTGACAAGAATTGCCGTCGGAACGGATCCGTCCGGGCTGGCATTTTCCGCGGATGGCAAAGAACTGTTTGTTGTCTTAGCATCAGCAGAACGTTTGAGTGTCATTGATACCACGACGTGGTTACTCGACCGAACGTTAGAATTGCCCTTCGTTGCGACGGATGTGATGCCGACCGCCCATGGCGATCTCTTGATCGTCCGCGACAATCGACTCCACCGATTCGATTCCGTGACGGGTGCTACCCTAGGAATGCAGCTGAACGGTTTTTCGTCTGCCTCATTGCGTAGCGGCGGCGATGAAATGGTGGCCGTTGGAGAAGACGGGAAAATCAGGATGTACGATGTGACTGGGCCAGTGATCACGCTGATCGAAACAAGTTTCGCGACCACAGGAACTGTCGTACCGACCCGTTTTCAATTTCCGAACGATTCCGAATGGATGCTGGTCGAGCAGACCGAGGGTGGATGCAGCCGCGGCATCGTTCGCTGGAAATCTGGATTCAAGTTCCCTCTTCAAGGAGGCTGCGATTCGGCCTGGGCATTCAGTAATGACGGTCGCTTTCTGTACGGTGCGTACAGCAACGAAGTGCACCTGTGGCATGTCGAATCGATGCGATTTGTCACCTCGTTTGATCTGCCGGTCGACGCGTATGAAATGGTGGTCGATCCCAGTGATGAATACCTCTATGTGAAATCCCTCTCTGGGTACTCTGTTTACACAACGGGACGCAGCTATGGTGATGAAGCGATCGCGCACGCCAGTTGGAACAAGAGCATCGATCCGGGGGAAACTTGGCAGTTCACGGCTAATTATTCATACCAAGCGAGATCGAACCTGGAAAATCGTGCAAGTTCCAAAATGCTCGTTGAAGTGGAGGGGGCACAGCACGGAGAATATCCGCACACCCTCGGTACGGAGATTTATGACGCATCGACTCCTGTCGACAAACTTGCTGTACGCGTGGGTCACACGAGCCAAGGACTGCGGGACTCCGACTATCAGGTTGTTGTCGAAGGGGAGACCATCACGTGGACAGTCTATGTGAAAAACAACTCAGGCGTCCTAATGACCGATCTTGTCGTCACTGGGGTGATCAATGGTACGGGTGAAGTGCTCGTTGGACAGCGATTGCGCGATGGCGATAGTGGATTTGACCCATTTGAATCGTTTGCGCCAGGGAAAACTTGGACGTTCGTTTTCGAAAGCACGGCCACACGCGGGGTTCAAACGATGGATGTGACCGCAACCGCATCCTCACGAACTCACAACTTGGTCATCACCAAAAATCATTCGGACACGGGCAAGGAAACTCCTGTGACAGCGTTGGATTTTGATTTTGCTATCGATTCGACAACCAATTTCCTGTCCGAAGAGCGGACGAACCATATCGAAGAGCTTGATGCGGGAGCGCCGATTCGATGGGACTACCGTGTCACCAACAACAGCAACTACTCGATTCCCGCGATTTCGATCACCGACAATCGTTCGATCGAGAATGATTTATCGATCGTTGCTGGAGGGTTTTCTTCACTTCATACCGATGTCCCTTGGCGTGAGTACGATGAGCGAGAAGAGTACATTTTCGGTCGCTCCGATTCAGAGGGTGAGGTACGTGCCATCGCCAAAGATCCTGTACGACCGCTCCTGTATGTCGCGGGCTATGCACCAACGATTGACATTTACGACTTAGACCATCGTTCCAAGATCGGGGAAATCGATGTTAGCTTGAATCAGGATGGCTGTTGCAACCGTATCGAACGGTTACATCCCCTCGATGACCATCGTCTGATTGCGGTGACTGCTTATGGACCGGTCATCTTCGTTGATCTCGATTCACGGTCGGTCACTCATGTAATGGCCGGAGACGAGTTGCACGGTGCGAGAGCAATCGGGTTCGATCACTCCAGTGATGTGTACCTTTTAAAGAAGGATTCGATTGAAAGACTCGACCGGAACTCCCTGGAAGTTGTCGCATCGATCCGAGTTGATAGTGGATGGCCCGGTGGCACGCTTGGTGTTTTTGGTGACACGCTCGTCTTTTTGTCGTATTTCCGGGAGGCGTTTGCGTTTGACATCTCTGCTGACGCGATTGTGCCTTTGTGGGAAAAACGAGGAGCTCGATCCGGAGTTGCCGAGTTGAGATACTCCGGGGAACTGGTGTTCACCGAAGATGCCGATGGCGTCGCGTTTATCCACTTCTCCGGGCGGGTCGGACACGATTGGCTGACAGGTTCGAAGGTGCGGCTTCGCGACGGGCACTTGGTCGGCGCAAATGCGACACACCCGTCTCGGTCGACGCGGTTAATGGTTCCGTTCGTCAGCCATGATCAACGATACATATACGGTAACGTTCGTGGAGCAATCGTGGGTGGCAACACAGCGACACTCCTTGACGAACCGACCGTTGGCGTTTGGGCTCGCTTCTTTGAAGACGAACGTTTCCGCACAGAAACGGAGATCGTTCCGGATGACTCGCACGGATTGATCTACGGCGTCCGCGAGGGAAAACTGGTTGCGGTGAGCACCTCACGCCCGGCAAACGGATTGCTCGACGGCGATGTCAATCACAATGGTTTGCTCGACCCCGGTGAAACGTGGCTGTTCCAATTGCTTGGTCGTGCTGCGGACGGCGACCACCAGATTCAAGCTCAGTTGGAGTTTTCGGACGTCGAAGGCACCGTTCATCGACTGGTTCAATCCGTCTCTTACTCGGCATCAGTGAACGTAGAGGAAGTCGTTTTTTCAGTGCGTTCAAACGTCGCATGGCTTGAAATTGCGGATCTCTCGCCATGGATTGGGACGACGCGTCCACTGATCCATTCATTGGATGCGCGTTTCGAGATGGACAAGCAGGTGCTTCGTTTGGGATATTTCAGTCATCTCGTCAGCGGGGAACCGGACTCGCATCTGCTGTTGATCGATGCAATGACACGAATTCCTATCTTATCGGTCACGGTCTCGGTGGTCCACAACCCCTACCCGTCTCACAATTGGGATCTCGTTCATGACGTTAACCGTGACGGTGATGTGACGCCTCTTGATGCTTTAAACGTGATCAATTGGATTGGAAGGTCTGGGAACGCAAGGTTGCCTGAGGTCGTCTATCCCGGAAGTCAGTTTGTCGATGTCAATGCCGATCAAAAAGCGACTCCGTTGGACGCGCTACTGGTGATCAATGCTTTGGCCATACGTGTCAATGGCATCGAAGCAGAACCGATTCCACAGCCTCATACCAAGAGTACCAGTGAGCAAACGCTGTCAACTCCCGTACGGCTATTCGTTTCGCCGGATCGAAAGCGTCGCAATGGAGTCGACTTCGATCTTCAATTCTTTTATGACGTTGCGTACCCATCGTCAGTTGCAAGCGAATGAGACGCATTGATCCTCGTGTCCAGTGAGCGAACGGTGCGACTCGAGAGAAAAGGTGTCAGGACTCATTAAGACGGGGCGACTCGAGAGAAAAGGTGTCAGGACTCATTAAGACGGGGCGTCTATGGCGAAAGTGCAGTTGGCGGCAGGAAGCCCGCCGTCTACGGCACGATGCCGCCAATGTGGGCCATGGCGTTTGGGAGTTTGAAGAGTGAAGTGTTAAAGCTGGCGGACAGGATGTTCGCTGATCTCGGCCCCGATGGCCGCCAGTCTTGTCGACATCGGTGAATGAGTCGCGATAAACGGGGCAGTTCTCGCGTTTGAAGTTTTCCTACCCCTCATTTTCTTACTTTCCTCTCGGTTCCCTGCCGCACGCTGCCAAAGACGCATCGTGCCACTCTCCCATCGGGGCGTCTAGAACGAACCGACTGATTGGCTAGCGAACACACATCGCGTTAATCGCCGGCCGGGTTGTTGGGTAGTGTCTTGGAAACGGCGGGTCGACCTCGCTGTCCACGATTGAATTCGTTTTCAGCCCCAACAGTCGAGGGAGCCACCGACAAGTGTGAGCTCGCACTACTATCCAGGGACCAAACGATGACGACAGTTTACAAAAGATTCATTGGGTCATGAAAAAGGTTCAGGTCATGAAAAAGGGTCAGGAGCGAATGGCAGGTTGGGGTGTCTTGCCTTGCCCAGTCTCACTTTACTGCTCCTGCCCCATTTTTATTCTCCATCGTCGATCTGGAGCGACCTGCACACTGTCGATTCAGCAATCGCCTGCAATACATCGCCGTAAGCGTTCTATCTGCCCATGTTGACCGGCTGGTTAGCGTGAGGGGTTTCCTTCCACTTTCAGGAGAAACCCATGCCGCAGTTCCCCAACCCACAACTCGCTCAGCAGTGGCGTGACCGCATTGAACGGTTCGCCCAGTCCGGTCTGACAGTCGCAGATTTCTGTGATCGTGAAGGCTATTCGGTCGCCTCCTTTTATCAGTGGCGACGGAAGTTGCGATCCTCTGTTCCCGATCGTCCAACGGGCCCCGGCGATCAGCCGGCGTCCTTCGTCGCGGTTGAGCTTCAGCCCAACGCGATGGAAGCGTCGCAGCTGAACGACCTGAAGATCGAATTGCCTGGCGGGGCTGTTGCTTGCCTCGACGGGAACGCCACCGAGGAGCAGCAACGCCGGCTGATCAAGAACATCGTCGAGGCACTCAGCGAGGTGGCATCGTGATCGCACTTGCCCCCACCACGCGGATCTTCGTCTACACCGAGGCGACCGATATGAGGAAGAGCTTCAATGGCTTGTCCGGACTCGTCAAAGAGCATTTCCAGGTCGACTTGTTCTCCGGCCACCTGTTCGTCTTTTTCAACCGCCGGCGCGACTATGTCAAGATTCTGATGTGGGACTGCGATGGCTTGGCTCTCTGGTCTAAGGCCCACGAGCCAGAACACCCCCGTTTCAAAGTCTTTACAAAAGTCGCAAGAACCAATAGTTTCAGCGTTTTCGCTACTTCAGCTTGCGACATGGATCGAAAAGACCTTTCCAGAAGAACACGGAGGAACGAAATGCCAGCAAAACAAAAAAGGGGGACAGCGCGCCCACCACAGCAGCCCGGCGGCCGCAAACAACATTGCGTCTGACGGAGCTTTGGGAAGCTCTTCCAGACGAACAGAAGAGAAAGGCAGCACGGGCACTCGTGCAAATCGTGGACAACGCGTTAGCGGCTCTACCGGAAAAGGAGGCCGATCATGAACGCGATTAAGACCACAGCAATTTGCGATTACAACGATGACAAGCAGAGTGTGTCGCTGCTTGGAAAGTTTTCTTCAAAGGTGCAAGATCGACATCTCTGCAAACTTGCAGTTGTCTACGTTCGACAGTCCACGCAGCGCCGTAACCGTACACCAGAACCAGTTAGCGACGTCTGGTTGACTTGTTGAGGAGGCGGCGGCGGGCTCGGCGGGTGCGTTTGCGGTCGGCGGCTTGGCGGCGTTCGTCCTGCCTGTACTCGCGAATCGATTCAGGGTGCTCCGCTTTCCATGCGTGGGGAGTCAGTACGGACCAGTCTGTCTCGCCGGCGAGCGCCCAATGCCACCTATTCTGGACCCTATCGGGTGGCGCGGTCCCAAAAACCCGGTTTTGGCACGATTTTTGCGCCTGGCAGGTAAGTTTACACTTACTGCCTTTCTGACTGGGAATCGCCATGGTCGACCCGACGACACTCGGTGCCGATGAAGAGTCTCGCTTTGGCAAAGCCAAAGCGTTGCTGGCTGAGCTTCTTGAATTACCCAAACTACAACGGGTCTTTGAAGATCACGATTGTGCCAACGCGCGGATGGTCTATACGCAGGCCCCGACCCTCTGGCTACTCGTTTTACAACGGCTCGAAGGAGGCATCTCACTAACCGATGCCGTCGCAGATTTGCTCAAAAATCATACGGATATTTTGCCTGACAATCGAAGGGTTCAAGAGAATCGCCTTTCCGAAAACAATTCGGCCTACAACGCCGCCAGAAAAAGGATTCCGCTCGCTGTCGTGGAAGAGTTTTCCCATCGAATCTGCGATCACCTTGCTTCCCGCGCTCCCAAAGCCTTTCTCGATCGACGTGTATTCATTATCGATGGGACGACGATCACGCTTCCTCCGACCGAAGCACTTCAGAAAGCGTTCCCGCCGGCGTCCAACCAACACGGAGAGACGGTTTGGCCTATTGCGAGATTGCTGGTCGCAAATGAAATGCAGACCGGGTGCGCGTTGTTGCCGCAAGTCGATCCGATGTACGGAGCGGACAACAAAAGTGAACTTGAGCAAGCCAAGCCGATTATTGAACGACTCCCGAAACGCTCGATCGTTCTGGCTGATAGCGGTTTTGGGATTTTTAATGTCGCCCACCACTGCCAATTACATCATCAAGACTTCGTGCTGCGGCTGACCAAACAGCGATTCAGGTCGTACCGCAAGTCGGCTACGTTGGTCGACCAAGGGGACGGGTACAAGACGTTTCACTTGATTTGGCGGCCGACACCGAAGGACCGCCGAACCAATCTCGATCTTAGTAAAGACACGTCTATCGAAGTCTTTCTCCACCAAATTGAACTTGAAAATGGAGACACGCTGGAGATCGTGACGAGCCTTGAGACGGACGCTCACTCGGCCGCTGCCCTGTACGTTCGTCGCTACGATGTGGAGTTCGATATCCGCGATGTCAAAGTGACGATGGACACAGAAAACATTCGCGCCAAGAGTGTCGACACGGTGATGAAGGAGCTAATGGGATCGATCATCGCTTATAATCTTGTCGCTCAGCTACGCAAACAAGCAGCGAAATTGATTCGAGTTGACCCTCGCGAGCTCAGCTTCACGGGAGTTTGGACGACGTTCAAGCATCATCTGCTACGTGAAAAGCTTACGACCCTGGAGGAATGGAGGCTGGCTTATCACGGCGCTTTGGTGAGCGCAGCGGGCCGCAAACTTCCCAATCGAAAATTGCCTCGCAGCTACCCACGCATAGCCCACCCGCGGCGCCAAAAGACAACGAAATTCCAGAAGTCACTTCGAAGAAAAAAACAGCAGCCCGATGATATACCACCCGAATGACCACAAAGTAGGTGGCATTGGGCGAGCGCCCTCCGTAAGACATCGTCCAAGTACGCTCGCACGTCCAAGTCGTTGCGGATCGCGCTGCCGATGATCGTTAGCAGGTTTGCTGCTCGCTCTCCTGAAGCCACCGAGCCCTTAAAGAGCCAGTTCTTCCTTCCCGTGGCGACGCGTTTCATCAACTGCTCGCAATCGTTATTGTCCAGCGGAATCGTCGCGTCCTCGGTGAAGCGGCACAGTGCTTCCCAGTGACGTCGCACATAGCCAGCCGCCACACCGAGATTGCTCTTGGGAAGAACCGACGGTGACTGCATCGCTTCGCTGTCGAGGTACTCCGCGATCTGGTCGAGAACATGACGCGATAAGCTTTGACGTCGCGCAAGACGCGCTGCATCGTCAAGCTCCTTGATCTGGTCTTCTACGTCGTAAAGCATCCGAATCAGCGACTCCAACTTCGCCACTTGCAGAGGGAACGCACCGCGACACTCATCGATCTTGCGACGCGCATGCGCCCAGCATGCCGCGAACGTGATTCGCGAGTCACTTCGTAGATCGATCTTTTGAAAACCCGACCAGCAGTCTCCTAGGACGTTGCCTTTAAAATCACTCAGTACATCATCCGGTCCATCGCGGTGACGACTCACCGTAAAATCGAACACCACCACCGGAAGACGTGAGGCGTAGTAGCCCCACATGTTTGCGTTGATGCTTGGCTTGCCGGACTCGATCGCATTTCCAAGCACTTCGCCGATCCGCTTGCCGCGGGGATGTTCCGATAGGTCAGGCATGGCCTTCGGTGTGATCAACAACACACCGGTGTCGTCGCAGCCGACCGTGCGATCGTGCTTCAAAACGCTTCGCAAGTAATCAGCAAGCGGACGAAGCGCGAACTCGACGGCCGTTTCGATGTTCCCCAATGTGCTGCGACTGGGCGTCCAGCCACTGCCGGCGAACAGATCTTGCTGACGATAAAACGGCAGGTGATAGAAGTATTTCCAGGCCACAACTTCGACTCCAATCGAGGCGTCAAAGCGATCGCCTTCGACCAGACCGGTGGGACGCTCGGGAGTGACGATTCCTTGTGATTTGTCGGTCGGGTGAGCGTACTTGGCATACTTGGTCACCCGGACTTTCAGTTCACCGGCGGTGCTTTCGAGCGTCTCGACTTCGTCATAGCCGATCAGGATGAGGCCTTTGCGTTGGGCTTCGGGCAGGTCGACGATCTTTTCGTATCGCGGCAAGTGTTCGGGGAACTTGCGGTCGCTTGGTTCCGGACGTTTCTTTCTGCGTTTCTTGTTTGCCTCTTCGGCGTCATCGACAATCTGTTCGGCCTCGCGAATGGCTTCTTCCAGCGCGCTGACCACCTCGGGCGTGGGCTCTTCTCCGAGATCCAAAAACAACTGGCCTTCGCCATCGACGCGTCGTTCACTCTTGCGCCCGTAGAGTTGTTTGAGCAGTTTTTCGATCTTCAGGTTTAGCTCGATGACCTTCTCGTCGAGCTTGTCGTGATCGGCTTTGAGTTCCAGGACGCTATGAGCTTGCTCCTCGATCAGCTTGTCTTTGAGCGATAGCTCGGTGGCCTGCTTGCCAATGATCTGTTGATGTTCGCCGACCTGCGATTGCAGCTCTGCAATCAGTTGATGGCAAGCGTCGATGTCGTTTGGAAGAGGCTTCGAATTCATGATGGCGACATTATAAATTTCACTCCAAATCGCGCAAAGCAAGGCGCAAAAAAACCGACTCCGCGAAACAAATTTCGTGGAGCCGGTTCGTTTCGAGTCGATTGGCGATGGGCTAAGCTGCCATTCGTTTGCGTCGGGTCTTGGCCGCTTTCAGTGACACTCCTGCGATCCACATGGCCAGTTCGACGTTATCGATCACGATGTGCGAGCTGCCGTCCTCTGCCTTTGGTATTTCGACGGTGCCTTGTTCGAGCCTTCGATACCAGAGCGTCAGTCCGCCGGTTTCCCACCACAGGGCTTTGATGCGATCGCGTCTGCGATTGACGAACAGGAACAACGAACCATCGGTCACGCTGTGATTCATCGCAGTGGTGACGATGCCGGTCAGTCCGTCGAAGCCTTTGCGAAAATCGACCGGTTCGGTGCAAAGATAAATCGGCACACCGGAGGGCAACCCGATCATGGCCGGGCCTCCGGCTGTTGGCTTGGTTGCCGATCCGTCGGGACCTCCACGCGGATTCGAATGCCGCCGGGAAGTTCGATGGTGGTGCAGGCAGTCGCCGGGCCGACGACCCGATCAGGCTCGCCAGCCTGATCGCCGGGCAGGCCAGGTAGGCGAAGCGGCACGAACTGGACGTTCGGCTCGCCTGGCTCTGGCTCGAGGAGTGCTGGCGACTGGCGCAGCTTTTTCTTCCATTGATAGAAGGACGGCTGCGAGACGCCTTCATTTCGACAGAACTGGGCGACGGTCATTCGCGAGCGATCAAATCGACGCAACCGTTCCTGCCAAACCTTGGCAGTTTTGGATCGGGGCATGAGTTTTCTCCGTTTGGTGAAACGAAACAAAACCCACCACGGTAAACCCCGCGCCTACAACGGTTCTGGAGTACGGTTACGCAGCGCCAAGTTGTCGAAAACCGGGAATCGCGTGAGCGTCAATACGGCCTAGTTAATCGCGCCGAACAACTCGGGTGGGCTCAAGAGAGAATCCTCGTCATTGACGACGACCAAGGGATCAGTGGCAGCTCGGCGGATAATCGACCTGGGTTTCAACGACTGATGACGGAAGTTTCCCTCAAGCATGTTGGAATCGTGTTGGGGCTGGAACTCAGTCGCCTATCGCGGTCTTGTAAAGACTGGCATCATCTCATCGAAGTCTGCGGGGTGTTTGGTGCGCTGCTTGGAGATGAAGACAGTATTTACGATCCTCTCGATTCAAACGATCGGCTCCTCCTGGGAATGAAGGGTGCGATGAGCGAGTTCGAATTGGTGACTATCAAGAACCGGCTGACACGTGGTGTGCAGAATAAAGCTGCGCGCGGCGAACTGATTCTTTCAGTGCCAATCGGATACGTCAAATTGTCTGGTGGCGAAGTTGTGAAAGACCCTGATGAACAAGCTCGATCGATGGTTGAACTTGTTTTCGAGAAGTTTGAAGAAACGGGTTCGGCTTACGGCGTATTTCGATATCTTGCCGATAATCAATTAAAAATGGGATTTCGCCTCCACAAGGGGCCCCGTCGAGGCGAACTTGAGTTTCGTTTGCCAACATCAGCTCGCGTGCTCAACATTTTGAAGCACCCCATCTATGCCGGTGCCTATGGCTACGCAATGCGACGCAATTGCAAGATGCATCGGAACGTCGACAATCTCAATGAGAAGGGTTGGTTCTTATCGCCGGAAGACATGGGCGTCTGCCTCAGAGACAGAATGCCCGCGTATATCACGTGGGACCAATATCTCGCTAACCAAGCGAAGCTTCAAGAAAATCGTTCGACGCGGAAAAGCAAGGGAATTCCGAGGCGTGGGGACGCGTTGCTTGCTGGGTTGGTGAGATGCGGACGTTGTCACAGGCAAATGATCACGTCTTATAAGACCGATAAATTGCCGTCGTATTGCTGCGATGAGTTCGTGCGAAACCAGACTCTTGAAGGATACTGTGGTCGCCTCGCTGCGAAGTGGATCGACGAGCTTGTTTCATCACAAGTGCTTCGAGCTGTTGCGCCCGCAGCGATCGAACTGAGCGAAGCAGCGACGAAAGAAATCGAAATCGAGAGACAACATCTACATCGACAGTGGAACTTGAAGATCGAACGCGCTCAGCAAGAATGCGATCGGGCAAGACGTCGATATGAAGCTGTCGAACCCGAGAATCGACTTGTCGCACGGACTTTGGAGTCAGACTGGGAGGCCCTACTGATCGACCTTCAAAACATTGAGGATGACTACGAGCGGTTCAAGTCGACTTCTCCAATTCAACTCAGCGATCAAGAGAAACTGCGGATCAAGTCTCTGTCATCATCTGTCCCTGAAGTCTGGAGGGCGGAAAGCACAACGAACGAACATCGCAAAATCATCATTCGCTGTCTCGTCGATCAAGTCATCTTGACGATCGAGGATGGCACTGAAAATGTTGATGTAACCATTCTCTGGCAAGGTGGTTTTCGGAGTCAACATGCGATCTGCAAAGCGGTTGGATCATACTCACAACTAAGTGACTACGAACAGCTCTGCAAACGAATTGAGGAACTTCACCGGCAAGGGCTTCACCATCGAGAGATTGCAGCTCAACTTAATGAAGAAGGATTTCGCACAGCTCGCAGGCGCGGGAAGTTCACGACGCAAAATGTGGGAGACTTGATACGGCGTTTGAACCTACGTGGAGAATTGTTTCGCGATGGCATGCTCGGCAAAGATGAATGGTGGATTCCAGATCTGGCTGACAAGCTTGGCGTCATTCAGCAGAAGGTCCACTACTGGGCCAGGCAAGGCTGGGTTCACTCGCGGCGGACGCCCACAGGGAAGCACTGGATTGTCTGGGCCGATCGAGAAGAACTGCGCAGACTTCGGAAACTCAAGAAGCTGCATGGGTCGTACATCGCCAAAAATCATCCAGTCTTGGTCACGCCGAAAGACCGACCGTCCGATCCTGATTCATAAGCACTTCGAATTCATTCTCGCCAACTTCTTTTATGGAACCAAAACAGGGATATCCTGATGTCTGAATCAAGCGACTCGAAAGTGGAAGCTTCGAAAAGATTGTCTCCGAAGAGCATGGCAGCTTCGAGATCGACTCGGCCGGCCTGGTTATGATGCTCCGCGGTGTGCAGATCGAAGGTTCGCAACGACGCAAACGCTACTCGATCGACCTTCCCGAAGCGGCGTGAGTTAGTCGAGCAAGTCTTTTTGAAAAGCATCAACGCAAGGCCCAAGGAAGCCTTGCGTTTTTTGTTTCGATGGCGATAACAACTGCATGGCTGCTTCGGAAAACAAAGACGACTTGCAGAGCGTGTTGAGGCTCAACGCTGAGCTGATCGAAACGGTTGAGCGACTGCAGAAAGCCAACGAACAACTCCGCGAAGAACTGAATCTCTATCGCTGCAAATTGTTTGGCAGATCTTCCGAGCGGCACGTCGAAGATGACTCACAGTTGCATCTGTTCGACTGGGGTGAGCAGCAGGTCGAGGACGACGACACCGAAGACGTTGAGGAAGCCCAGCCACGTCGGCGTCGTCGCAAGAAGAAGTCCGAGAAGCTACCGGACCATCTCAAACGCAAAGTCATTGAGGCAGACGTTCCGGCCGAACAGCGAATCTGTCCGTGCTGTGGTGAAGAGATGCCGATTGTGGGCACCGACATCAGCAATCGATTGGATTTCATCCCGGCAGAGTTTTTCATTTGGGAGATCCATCGCCACAAACGAGCGTGCTGCAAGTGCAAAGAATCGATCGCTCGGGTGCCCGCCGGTGAGGAGCCCTGCGGCCTGACAACGCCGATCCCCGGCAGCGATTATGGCTTCGGCGTTTACACACAACTGATCGTCAACAAGTTTGCCGATCATCTACCGCTCTATCGCGGAGAAGACATCTTCGCCCGCGCCGGGATGCTGATCCCTCGCAACACACAGTTTGGGATGCTGGCGAACATCGCGGCATTGGCCGGTGTGTTGGTGGAGCTGATGAAGTCGCGAATCGTTTCGGGCGACGTGCTGGGTGTGGATGATACGTCGGTTCGTCTGCAGGACCCCAGCTTGCCGGGCAAGATGCGGACTGCACGATTCTGGCTGTATCGAGGCCGTGAAGATCATCCGTATAACGTGTTCGACTTCACGGAAAGCCGCGGGCGCGACGGTCCGGCAAAATTCCTTCGTGATTTTCACGGCCACGCGGTGGTCGATGCTTATGGAGTCAACGACGGAGTCTATCTGGGAGCACAGGATCAAATCTTTGCCGCGTGCTGCAATGCGCACGCACGTCGAAAGTTCGTCGAAGCCAAGCCGAACGACCCGGTCGCCGCTGCGCGGGCACTGGCGTTTTACCGTGGCCTGTACAAGGTTGAAGACCGCGTGCGAAAAGCTTCGGCGGCCGAGCGTCTGGAACTGCGTCAGAACGAGTCAGTGCCGATCATGAACGATCTGCATGACTGGTTGCTGCAGATGAACGGTGATCAGCGAGTCCTTCCGAAGAGCTCGATCGGCAAGGCAGTGCGTTATGCGTTGAACCAGTGGGATGAGCTGTCGGTGTTCCTCGGCGACGGCGCGATCCCGATTGACAACAACGCGACTGAAAACGAACTTCGCCACTTGACGATCGGTCGAAAGAACTGGTTGTTCGTTGGATCCAACCGAGGAGGCCGAGTGGCGGCGACGATGTATAGCCTGGTGTCTTCGGCGGCACGGCATCACTTGGATGTTTGGGCCTACGTAGACGATTGCCTCCGTCAGTTGGCAAGTGGCAGCACAGATTACGAACGCCTGCTTCCCGACGTGTGGCGAAAGGAACACCCGGAGTCGATCCGTCCGTACCGCGACGCCGAGCAGAAGGCGCGACGCTTGACCACACAGCAACGTCGAGTGCGTCGCCGCGAGGCGAGGGTGGCGTGATGGCGAACCTGACCGAGCGAATTCAACTGACGCGCGAACATCGTGACTTGATCCTGAAGTACGGCTATGTATCGGGCCGCTTAGAGACGTCGCTGCTACGCTGGCCGAAAGAACAAGCGATTCGCCGAGTGGGAATGACTCGGGTAGAGTTGCAGTGGCTCATCGGCGACCTGAGTCACTCGTGCGTCAAAGGCAAAGCGGGTTCCGATGTCGAAGCGGTTGCTGACCTGTGCGACCACCTCGAATACGCCCAGCAAACCGGGGATGGGGACCTGGACATGATGTGGTGAAATGCATCAGGTCGCTTCCGTCAGGGCGCGCCCGAAATCAGGCGTGATGGCGAATAAGGCTATCGCCAGCTTCTGGGGTCTTCTGGCCGTAGGTTACCAGCGATGAGACCGCGAAAGCGTTTTGATCTCCGTGGCCCGTGGTGGATCGATAGACGCCTGACTCCCTCGTGACGTGCGATGCGTGATCCAGTGGGTCTTTCTTTAGCAAAAGACCGAATCCCTTGACCGCACTTCGCGCCGCCCCTTGGGAGTCGAGCGGAAGTAGAGCTCAGAGACACCCCAGTGAGATCAAAACGCAGCATCAACGGCAGCGTCGATGAACTGCGTGCTAGAGACGTAGGAAGCGGCTGTCACGGAATTTACGTGCCGGCGATTGGCCGCCGGCAACTTCCCCCGACAGCAAGGCCACCCTCACCCTGGGCAGATAGAACGCTTACGCTGCCAAGGAAAGAAATCGCAAGGTGCAGTGAGGTCGTCACCCCGCAAGCGACGTGCGCATTGCCATCATCTATCCCGCTGAATCCTACACCCGGATCAGTCGCAATTGGTTACACGCCGGAGTCCGACAGACCCCATGTCGGAGACCCCAGCCGGCGGATTGCCATCTTCCAGACCCTTTCCACTTTCGGAGACTACATCGTGCTGCGTTTTTCACTCTTGTTGTTGTGTCTATGTTATTTCGCAGGGGGCGACGTTTGTTCGGCCCAATCGGTCAGCCAACCCGATCTCGGCTTGCTGACAAACCGGCTCGGTACGTGGGACGAAGTGATGACAGTGGTCACTGCCACCCATCCGAACGGCGTGAAGTTGTCGTCGCTTCAGTCGGGCAGCCTCCAACTCCGTGGACGCTTCATCGAAGTGACGAATCAGGGCCGCGCCTTTGATTCGAGAATGCTTGCCACCTTCGACCCTCGCTCAGGGCGTTACGACCACTGGTTCTTTTCCTCCAATCGACAAGCCGACCATTGGATCGGCACGGCGAGCGAAGATGGAAAAGAGATTCGCTGGACCATGAAGGATGCGAACGGAGGCACCGCGGAATCGAAATGGATCTTTTTGGATGCGAATTCGATCGAGTTGACTGCCAACCTCTTCGACGCCGATGGAAAACTGGTCACGAAGGTGCGCCGCAGTTTGACCAGAAAGAACGACGAATGACGACTGCTGAACCAAACGACCATTTGATGACCGATGGCTCGGAAAAACCGGTGGGCCAGTGGAATGCGATGGACATCGAGTGCGTTGGCGATGCCGTCAAAGTGTGGGTCAACGGTGACCTGGTCAACCATGGCACCGGCTGCACCGCAACCAAAGGTCAACTCGCGTTGCAAGCCGAAGGCTCGGTCGTCAAGTTCCGGAAGCTGGAGCTGACTCCGATCACGAAGCTTACCGACTGATCGTACTGAGCGAGTGGTGGTTTGTCGGTTCGCGGCCGCCAGACGCTCTTGACAGGTACCCGTCACTCGCTTCGCTGTCACGCACCTTCTGCAATTTGAGGATCGCCAAAAATGCAGAGGTTGGTCCAATCTCTGCGAGTTTGAGAGAGTTGTTTCGTTGCTTCGGACGCCGAAGAAGCGGGGGTAGGAAAATTTGGGAGGTAAGAAAATTGCCGACGATCAAGGATCGCAGCCGGAATTCATTTTCTTACCTCCGAAATCTTCTTGCCTTTTTCCAGCGGCCGATTCGGGAATGAGTGGCAAAACAATAGGGGCAAAACAATTCCAGATAGTAATCGTCTTGCCCCGCATCGTTTTGCCCCCTGCTCGTTCTCGATTTTCACTCCGTCGGACAAATCGACGCCCGAATTCAGAATCAGCACGCCGGAGCAGCGGTTGCATCGGCTTCGTGGAGTTAGCGAAATCGCCTTGGCGCACACTTCTCATAATTTGGGACCAGAATCCGGGGAAATTGCGATGAAACGGCTAACTCGCATCGTTGGTCGCAGCGATGCGGCGGAGCGGATTTGATTCGTGACTTTGGCTGGTCCAGCTTCCGCGCCATAGAAAATCTGTTAAGTCGCCTCTCGCCATGGTTTCGTCTTGTTAACGAACCAGTTGTGAGGCTACATCATATAGCGCAACTTGTCATAAGCCGCGTTCCCTTTTGCGTCCTCGTCAACCGCAGCGGCCAATTCATCAAAACCGAACATGGTCTTGACGCGATGAGTCAGGAGGGCACGATCGTAGGGAATGCTTCCGGAAGTCCAATAGTCGGCGGTATGAGGTGTAAACTTGGAAACCTGCAACGGCCCTTTTCCTTGCCGTAGTAACCGTTGCCTGGTGTCTGGTTCTCGAATAGGGCCATTAACTTCAAGATTCCATCGACCACGGCGGGCGTGGCAAATTTGGGCTGTTCCCTAAGCGCGCGGATCGCGAGGGATGCAAAGATCACGTTGTGCCCAGATTGGCGAGGTTGATCGATGCTTTTTTCGAGACCCTCGGCGATACCGTCGATCAGAGATTCGTCCGGTTTCTGCTTTGGAAATGCATCGAACAACTCTGCGTCGGTAAGCTTCGATCGCTTCGACATCTTCTTACCAAAGACTGACTTGCCGCCAATGACGCGTCCCAGGTCATCTTTGATCCCGTTGAAGACCTCGGGTTCGAGATTGGGACGTTGCTTTCCGATGAAGTATCCGGCAATGAGCGATGCCCCAAGATGCCCTGCCATGGAACTCATGTTGTGGGCACGCGCCAGCGCATTGAGCCCTTTCTAAAGGTAGGAATCGCCTAGCGGACTACCCGTCTGGACCGATAGTTCATCGGCGTCCGCCGAGCGACTTAGGAGCCCCCAGACTTCCAGCTCCGCGGCGATCCCTGTGCAGAGCTTTCCGAAATCCCGTCGGACGATTCTCGCTCGGTCAGTCATGAAATGCATTAGTCAAGACTCGAAGTTGGCGTCGCCATGCGGATAAACTGAAGTGTTTTGATCCGCGAACCCGGTGAGCTCACCAGGATGGATCGCAAACCAAGTGTAACAACATTTTATCGATTGCGGCGTCGACGCCACTGCGTTGTCGTTTTGGCTGAGTTCTCCCACGAACGTGAGCTGTTTCCAATCGCATGAGTTAGAGGGAACGCTTCTTGGAAGGGTGGGCAACGGGCCGCTAGCAGTGGGCCGCTAGCAGTTCTTGGATCCGCTCACTGGCGCGCGGCGGATGCATCGACCTCAGCGGATTGGACGCATCGGTGCTGCGCGTCGGTCCTCGACATCGAAGTACCGAATCCGGGTGTCGGGGGCGGGGCAAACGCGATCCGGCGGGATTTGCGTGAGCGGTCCTGTTCGTCGTCGGGACGGTTGTTGCGGTCCAACTCCCGTTGCGTCAAAGTACGAATGTGTTCTGGTTCTGACCTGGTCAGCAGCTCGCTTCAAGACAATTCAAGTCCTTCGATCCGTTCGACTTCCTCTTCGCCCAATTTGAAATCGAAGACGTCAAGGTCTTGCCGCATGTGGTCTGTGTTGGTCGTCCCGGTCAATGGAACCATGCCAATGTCGATCGCGAATCGAAACACGATTTGCGAAGCCGTTCGGTCCTTGTGTTTGGCGATCTGTGCTAATTCCGGAGACGCCAGCGTGTTTCGGTTGGCTGTCAGCAGTGAAAATGCCTGGTACACGATCCCGTTGGCCGCACAGAATTCCCGAACGTGCCGATCCCAACCCAGGACCGCGTAGCAGCGGTTCTGAACAACCCGCGGCCGGATACGAGATTCTTCGACTAGACAACGGAGTTGGTCCAGCGTCACGTTACTGACACCGATGATTCGTGCTCGGCCACTGTCATGGATCGCCTCCATCGCACGCCAGGCGGCCCAATCTTCGGATGTCAGCCCCTGGGAGTGTTGAGGCCCATGCAACAGAAAGGAATCCAGATGGTCCGTGCTGAGATGCTCGAGCGAACTGGCCAGCGATTGCTCGACCTGAATCGGAATCGGCGCCTCTGGATCGTAGGGCAGGCGATGGTCCTGTCCGCGTTCGAAAGTGTATTTGGACTGCAGGAACAGTTCGTCGCGACCCACCCGTTCCCTGTCAATCGACGCCGAAATCGCCTTTCCGACCGCAGCCTCATGGTAGTGCCGCCGCTGATTGGCCGTGTCGATGCCACGAAATCCCTGTTCAATGGCAAGCTCGACAAGACGCTGTGTGTCGTCTTCCTTCCAGGCCGTTCCGTAAATGAATCGCGGTACGTGAACACCATCGATTGTCAAGCTTGGCTGATTCATCAAATTTTATATCTACGGTCAGGCATCAGACACGCCGGTGTTGTCTACTAAAGCAACCAGACGTCGAGCACACATGCTGTGGTTCGCTCACGCGACCGACCTCGGGGAAATCTCGGTAGCGGCAATATAGCATCTGCGCCGTTGTTGATGATTGACGCTGATCTGGAACGCGTGGCGTCAGAACACGGACCAGGTGAAAGGCGCGGAGTTTTCGCTCAGCAAATACCACGACGAATGGTGCGTCAGCTTTTGGTCTGACAGCCCAGGAACCCCGATTTCCCGAGATTGAGTTGCCGTGAGCATTCCCGTTGATGTGATCTCTGATGTGATTTGCCCGTGGTGCTACATTGGCAAGCGACGGCTTGAGAAGGCTATCGCTGCCCTCGACGGCCAGTGTGATGTCCAGATCCGATGGCATCCCTTCCAGCTCAATCCGACGATGCCGAAAGGAGGCATCAGCCGTAAGGAGTATCGGACACGCAAGTTTGGCAGTTGGGAACGATCACTTGAGTTGGACGCCAATGTCATCGCTGTCGGAGCATCCGAAGGAATTCGTTTTGCCTTTGATCAGATTCAGCGAACGCCGAACACGGTTGATGCCCACCGACTGATTGGGCTGGCCGGTCAAAATGGCTGTCAGGATGCCGTCGTCGAGGCACTGTTCCGGGCCTATTTCAGTGATGCCTTGGACATCGGTAATCGTCAGACGTTGATCGACGTGGTTGTCGAAGCCGGCTTGGCACGACCAGCTGCTGAGGGCATGCTGGACAGTGATGATGGGATGGACGCGATCGCAAACGCCAAAGAGTTGTCTCAACGTTATGGGGTCAACGGAGTACCCTTTTTTATCATCGACCACCAGTCCGCCTTGTCCGGCGCGCAGCCGACCGATGCTTTCGTGGAGGCATTGAGGCAGACGATCGGTAAGTCGTAGCGGGACGATTCATTCATGCCACGGCAGCTTTCCTAACAAATGCTGGATTTGGATTTTCCTTTCGCGTTGCAAAAACTGGCTGCCGAGTTGGCAGGTGTCGCACCGCCAAAGCAGACCGGTCAGCAGCAGCTTTCGTGGAACGCCTGTTCTTTTTGCTCATGAAGTGGGGACTCGCTCCGACAAGCGGCGATTCAGGAACTCCACAAGCTGTTCGGCGTCATCTGTTCCGACTCGGAGGATCCCCTTTCGCAGCCGCAGCACGACACAATCCCGCCCCCAGAGATTCCAAACCCAGCCTCCCCGAAGGCTCATGTGGATGCCCCAACCATCGAGGATCGTCGTCCGTCCAACTTCGGCGCTGACAATCTCCTCGTACTTGATGGATCGATGAAACAAGGGCATTGGCCCGAATCGGATCGACAGTCGATCTCCCTCGTCTTCGACCGTGAGATGATGGAACGACGTGGCAAGAATGATCATCAGCAGGCCGGTGGCCGGGAACACCCACTGAATCACCGGCTCGTTGCGCAGGACCCAACCCAATCCAAGGAACATTGCGGCTGTCGCGTAAACGAGCAGGCAGAGCGGCGCACGCTGCGTCTGTCGGTAGCTGCCATTCATGACGTGATTACCGTGAAGTTGTCAAAGCCCGTCAACAGGAAGCTCGATTTTCGACCAACCGGTCACTGGCGTCTCTGTCGATTTGCTTGAAATCAGCGATATTGGTCCCCGTGGTAACCATGACGGTATCAAATGCTCGGGGCTCGACAAGTTGACGATTCGCGACTGCTCGATTTCGGATTGGGGGCGGTCAGGGAATCGATAGGGTGGGATGCCATGAGTCGCTGATGGTGAGGTGACGAGCCGCGGCACAGGATACACTGTTACATCTACGTTTGGACTTTGTTGCGTGTACTTCAAGCGTGAACTTTAAACGACGTGAGTCAGGCTGCGTTATGCATTTCCCCTTTCCCCCGAATGTGTCTTGAACAATCTGCACTTCAATGTTCGCGTTTCCCACTTTGTGAGCTTGGCATTTCTGTGTTGTCTGCTGTTCCCACTCTCCAGTTGGGGGCAGCCGCCAGAAGAGGATGCTCTCGAACCGCAAATCGAACTCGTTCAGCCAGGCGTCACCTTGTCATTGGTGACCGAGCATCCGGCGATCGTCACTCCGACGGGCATCGATGTGGATGACGACGGAAAGATTTGGGCCGTTGCCAGCCACACTCATTTTAGACCCAAAGATTACCGAGGGCCTGCGCATGACGAGGTCATTGTGATTGACCGCGGAACTTCGGGGCGGGCCGCCAGTCGCCGGGTCTTCTACAACGAAACCGACTCGACAATGGACTTAGAACTTGGACCCGACGGATGGGTCTACTTGGCGGAGCGGGATCGAATCTTGAGGGTGCGCGATAGCGATGGAGATGGTCACGCGGATCAACAAGAGGATCTGGCCGTGCTCACGACCGAGGCGGACTACCCACACAACGGACTGAGTGGCCTAGCATGGGATCCAAATGGCGATCTTGTTTTCGCACTCGGCGAAAACTATTGGCGGGACTGGACGTTGACTTCGACGGACAAGCGGAGCATCACGGGAACTGGTGAAGGCGGTGTGTTCCGTTGTCGTCCAGACGGATCACAGCTGCGCCGAATTGCTCGCGGTTTTTGGAATCCGTTTGGTCTCTGTGTCCGCGAGGATGGGGCGATGTTCGCCGCCGAGAACGATCCGGGCGCGATGCCGCCGTGTCGACTGTTGCAAATCGTCGAAGGAGGCGATTACGGATACCAGCGTCTTTATGGTAGTGCTCCCTACCACCCATTCGTTTGCTGGAACGGTGAGTTGCGAGGAACGTTGCCGATGCTGCACGCCGTTGGAGAAGCACCTTGTGGCATCGCGCCGTTAGCAAATGGACTGGTCGTCCCCTCATGGGCCGAACATCGAATCGACTTTTATCCGTTGTCAGCCGATGGCGCCAGTTTCAAGACCGAACGCGTGACCCTGGTTCGGGGCGGGCCAAATTTCCGACCGACCTGCATCACGCAGGCTTCGCCAACGGTTTTTTATCTGACCGACTGGGTCTACGGATCATACGAACTGCACGGGCGCGGCAGAGTTTGGAAGCTTGAGGTCGAACCGAACACGATCTGGCTTGGTGACCTGAAACTCGATCCGCCAAATGAAGACGCGATACAGGCTGCTGACCTGATGGCCGGCGGCGACTCGTATTCTGAGACTCAGCTCTTGAGGTTGGCGAGATCGTCCGATTCTTTCATGCGGCATGCGGCGATTTTTGCAATCTCGAAGCGAATTGACGCTTTCACTGAAAAGAACGTCAATGCCTTGGACACGAAGGATCAGATCACGTTGCTGTTGGCCCTTCGTCGATCGCAGCCGAAGAGCATGGCGTGGGTACGCTATTTTTGGAATCAATCGGGTGACGAGATTCGCTTCGAAACGCTTCGATGGATCGCCGATGAACAGCTGGTTGCGTTCCAAGGGGATGTGGACGCATTGCTCAATCAACCCGAAATGACGTACCGAATCTTCGAGGCTGCGTTGGCGACTCACAATGTGCTTTCGGGCAACGCAATCGATGGGATTACCGATAAGAAGATGACGATCAACCGAGTCACCGATTCCAAGGCATCGTCGAAAATCCGAGCCTTCTCGCTCCGTTTGTTGGATGTCAACGAGAAGGTATTTGGTCCGGCTTTGTGGAAAGAGCTCTACGACACCGGTGACCCCGCATTGATTGGGGAATTGACTCGCGCGCTGGCTTCCACCGGGTCTCCATCAGCAATCTCGTTTCTTCGGCAAATCGCCAACAACGAACAACTCGACCCATCGATCAGATCGGATGCGATCGCCGGCATAGCGGGAACGTCCGAGTCGAACACGATTTGGCTCATCGACCTAGCCGAGTCAAACGAAGCAACGTTGCGAGAGGAAGCACTGCGTAGTTTGCGGTTCGGGCAGCTAGATTCGGATGCGCTGGAGAGACTTCGACGCGTCGCCGTCCGCTTTCCCGAATCGGCTGATCTCGTTGAGGCGGCGATCGAACCGTCGACCTTGAAGTTGGGCCGGCCGGACGTGACCGACACCGGGGCATGGCAATCGCGGCTTGGTGCGATTGCCAGGCCCGTCGACTTGGCGGCAGGCCGACGCATTTTTCATCATGCCACAGTCGGGGCCTGCTCGAAGTGTCATCGTCATGACGGACGGGGGAATGTCGTCGGTCCCGATCTGTCCGCTGTTTCCAACGACGGGAATCCCGATCGCTTGCTGCAAGCCTTGCTCGAGCCTAGCCGCGAGATTGATCCGCAGTATTTTCCTCGCATGCTCATCACACAGGACGGTCACGTCTTCACCGGCCTGCTATTACGCGATGGCGGCGGCGGACGTGAGATTTATCGCGACAGCGCCGGCCGCGAGCAACGCTTTAACACGTCGGACATCGCCGAGCGGAAAGAGCTTCACACTTCCATGATGCCCGATGGCTTGATCGACGCGATGACCGATCGCGAAATCCGTGATCTGATTGCCTTTTTGGATACATCCGGGCAACGCAAAGAACGGCTGACCACTCAGATTCTTGATCCCTGATCCGGTGGCAAGGCATTGGGCGAAGCCTCGTCGAAATGTATCAATGCTATGTATCGCAAAATCGGTTGGGCGCTACGTTTTCCAATCGCCGATCGGTCTCCTCCGGCCGCTGCGTTTTTGCACGTCCGTTCACACCACTTTCACCTGGCTTCACGTCGGCCATATACCCCTCAACTTGTAATGGCAATACTCAAAGGGCTTTTGAGTTTTTCAAAATGGATCTGAATCAGGGGAACGATTGATTGAGCGCTAGTGGTCAGTTGCTACTTGTCGAAGCGGAAGTATTTTCCTTCAACTTCGCAATCGTCTCTCTGAACGCAGCCGCTGACATCGTGCCCTTCAGGATTGTCAACTCATCAATCAGACCGTAAAACGCGTCGCCAAAAGAATAGTTGGTGAACATCCAGTTTTTATCGCTTTCTTCGCCACTTGAGCCGACCACGTCGAGCTTGAAGCCCGGCGGAAGCCGAAACACTTCCGCGCGATTGCGGTCGAGAACCACCGCCACAATTCCCTTGGGGATATCGACGGCACAGGCAATCTGATGCCAGCGTCCCGGGCGTAACTTGAGGTTCTCAAACGTGTGACTGATGCGTTGATTATTGAGCGTTACGCTGACGGCATTGCCTTGGCCGGCACAAATTTGAAACCAACGGTAAGACCTGCCGCCACAGAGAATCGTTTTGTTGCGACCATCGAACGATTGGGCCTTAAATCGAACAGCCACGGTGAACGAGTCGTAGCTTTGGTCCGGCGTACTGGCAATGGCCCGGTACCCCAAAGCACTGCCAGAATGCTCGTACTGCCCGTTCAGCACTAGCGATCCGTTGTTGAACTGGGTATTCCTCAGGTCGAATGCGGATCCGGTGCCGTTTAGATCGTTGGCGTTGCCTTCGAACTCGTAATGAGCGATCACGTTTGGAAGCTGAGGGCTGCCCGCCGTGATGCCAACATCGGACGACATCTTCTCACTCGGTTCGACCTTCCCGTCGATCTCCGCACGAAACAGCACGGCGTGCTTCCAATGCTTTTGGTTGAGCAAGTAAACGTGGCCCGATGTGACTTCCATGCCTCGCGGGGAGTCCGTTGCTGCTTCCGGCAAGGCATCAAGGTGATCGTCCAGCGTTCCGGGACCAAGATCCTTGATTTGGCACGGCCCATAGGAATAAGAAAACGCAATTTTGCCTCCCGATTGTTCGAATTCGAGATCCCAGCCGTAGATGTCCGGCGTGGCTTTCCAGCGATGACCAGCGGGAAAGGCCTTCACCATTTCCGGGCTTTCGGCGAAGTTGCTATCGCCTGTCTCGAGTACCCGATACGTGATCTTGATTTTTCGGGGCAACTCCAGTCCGACATGTCCGAAATCGGTGTCTTCACCGGCATTCACCGTCACCCGCCGACTTGTACTGACATGGCCATCGGCACTCAGACCAATGTAATAATCGCCTTCGCTCACAGGCTCGGACTGTACGGTTCCGTCCCGACCGACTTTCAGTGTCATACTCCTATGTTTGCGGCCGACGCCTTCGGTACCATTGGACGGCGTATTCGCCCGAGGAGTGCTGAGTGTGACGCTCACTCTGGCGGCGCCAGCATCGTCCGTTGCTTCCAGCATCAGTTTTCCGGTAATGCGCCCCTTGTCGGCCAACGAGGCCTTGGACATTTTTACGATGCCAACATCGATGATGCCGTTTTCCTCCGGCACGGCAGCTTCCGGAAGCGTGAAATCGAGAGGTTTGTAGTCCGCGTGCCGGAAACCAATCGGCATTTTTAGATCGCGGATCACATCCACAAAGAAGCCTTCTTGAACAATGATCATCTGCGATCTGACCGATTCCGGATCATCGTTTCCCTGGAGCTGTACCCGACCAACAATCAGGTGAGCGTCACGGTTTGCCTCGCGATAACGATCGCGTTCCGCGACTGCGCGTTTCATGCGAACCTGAAACGCACTTTCCGCTGACGGAAACTGCTTCAGTGCGTCCAGCGTGGGCACTTGTCCGATGGCGACGGCAGGCAGAAAGGCTGCGAACATCAAAATTGCTCGAGCACAACTGAAGAATTGGGGAATCATGGTGCTTGAAATCCTGCCGATTAGTTGAAATGAGATCTCCACGGCTACCCCTGAACCGATTTGCGAGAGATGCGTCAGGGAATCTCGAAAAATCGGACGAACGACAAGAATCGCCGTGAGAACTCACGTTCCAGATGCTCGATTTAGGCGTCCCGCCTCGGACGAAACTGCAACGGGTCAAGCGACAAGAATACGGATTGAAAACGAGCGCATTGCGATCAGCGCATTGCACTTCGCCAGAAGTCCATCACTCGGGGGACTCTTGCGAATTTCAGAACGTTCGGGAGTTCTTGAAATGGAAGCGTCGCTGTCCTGCGAATTCTTTCCGTAGATGGTTGCTTCGGCCGATAAGACACCTTTTCTTTCGACTCTCCCAATGGAACCACAAGCATCGCTCAGAAACTACCAGTTGTGCCGGTAGGCTGCTTACGCTTGCGTCGGCTAACTGAACACATGGAGGAGAATATGCAAACATCGTGTGCAATGCGCGGTCGTTGTAACGGTTGGCGCTCTTGATGTATCGCTTGTCCATCCTCGAGAAGTTTTCAAGGCAGCGGTGGTTGAGGGCTAGTCCGCCGTTCTTTTGTCCCACAATCAACCATCGTCGTGCCCAGTTCCCAGCCCGGAAGACTTTCGAGTTACCGAACGTTGACCCTAGGTTCAAAATCAAACCCGGCCAATATCGCTGACTTTTTGCTGGCCCGTCAACATTTGGCAATTGCACAGCCAGGCATCACGGACGGCGCAATTTGCACAAAGAGGCCGCAAACGAAGTCAACGCTCGTGTGGAGATTTCCGCAATGGCAAATGCTAAGTCCGTCTGCGTCTGACCACTGCGCATAGACCGACGAGCGAGAACAGAGCTAGACTAGAAGGCTCTGGCACAGCATTTACGCTTCCGAGTGTGGTTCCAAAGGCCTGCAACTCTCCGATTGAATATCTTCCGTCGCCTCCTGATGCATAGATCCTGATGTGTCGTGCATTGACTGGAGCGAAGTCAATATTTGCGACGTATTCACCACTACTCGAATCGGTACTCATCGTATCCATGCCGAAACCTACGTCGCCGTCACCAATCTGAATCTCTGTCAATGACAAGAAGTCAACGCCATTCGCTGAGTAATCGATTTTATAAGAGTCGTTGTTATCGACGGAAATTAGAAGATCGTCTAGATTGAAGAGTTCGCCATAATCAATTGTAAATGAAACACCGCTAGCACCAGTTTGCTGCGACCAGTAGACGGTTGTCGGGCTTGACCAGAAAGAAACTTCGGCGGGAATTTCGCCGTCGAAAATTAATTTTGTAGAATTGCTGAAATTCCCCTGCGATGAGATTCCAGAAGGGAGCATAAGACCTGCTTGGCCGATCGAGAGCATTGAAATTGAGAACAGTATGGCCAGGCCACACTTCATTGCCCCTGCGTGTAGTCCTGCACTGCAGGTGGCTGGGGCAATGAATGATGCCAGAAATAGAAAAGCGCGAATCATGGTGCTTGAAGTCCTGCCGATTGGTTGAAATGAGATCTCCACGGCTACCCCTGAACCGATTTGCGTGCGAAGCGTCAGGAAATCTCGAAAAATCGGACGAGAGACAGGAATCGCCGTGAGAACTCACGTTCCAGATGCTCGATTTGGACGTCCCGCCTCGGACGAAACTGCAACGGGTCAAGCGACAAGAATACGGATCGAAAACGAGCGCATTGCGTTCAATGCATTGCACTTCGCCAGGAGTCCATCACTCGGGGGGGCTCTTGGGAGTTTCAGAATGATCGGGAGTTCTTGAAATGGAGCCGTCGCTGTCCTGCGAGTTCCATCTGTAGACGGTCCCTTCAGCCGATGTGGACCAGAGCTCTGAATCGTCCTTTGAAAAACACAGGTCCGTCACGGAGTCGGTGTGCCGATTCAGCAGCAGTTGCATTTCTCCGCTGCGCGTGTCCCAGAGCACGATCCTGTGGTCCGCACTTCCGCTGGCCAATGTTTCACCATCGTTGCTTAACGCTAGCGATAGAACTCGGCCTTGATGTCCCGACATTTGGCGGCGAAGCTTTCCCTCGGGGTCGAAAACCCGAATCACACCGGTTGCCATCCCGCTGTAGATCAGGGATTCGTCGCTGTTGACCGTCAATGAGTAGATGCGACTTTCGCCGGCTCGCCACGACGCCTCGATCGTTCCATCTCCGACGTTGACGAGGTGGATTCTACCATCCGCTCCACCGCACAAGATTCCACCCGCTACCGCTGACATTGAAAGACAAGCCGATTTCCCTTCGAGAAGGCTACAGTGCGTAAGAATCTTTCCTGTCAAAGCATCAGCCGTGAACAACTCCCCGTTTCGCAGCGCCACGAGTAGTACGTCTTCATCCTGTGAAAAGCACAACGACGTGACATTTGCATCGCATTCGATTTCAAAAGCAGGCTTTGGAGGTGGACAAAAAGGGCCTGAGGATTCCGATATTCCCGCCGATGACAGTTCCTGATCGCAGAAGCCCCCATCCTCGCGTCTCCGCATTGCGACAACCTTGCTCCCGGGAGTTCGAAAGCCCAGCACGGCCAATTGGTTCTTTCGAGAATAGGCGATCGTCGAAAATTGGGAGTTGTTGATTTGAAAGCCCTCGAGGACTCGGTCTGTTTCCACATCGACCACCGCGCACCAGCCCTCTCGATGGCAAACGAGCGTTTCACCGGATGCCGTCAATTGGACGGTACGCACTGGGGGACCGTACCCACGATCTTCTCCAGTAAACGTTTGCAATCGCCGAGTCCTTTCACTTGGATCTCGGATTCGCCTTACGAAGAGCTTGCCCTTGCTCCCACCGGTAGCAGTCCATCTGTTATCAGAAGAAACGGCTGCGGCAAGAACGCTATCCGTGACTGCGCCGATCGTTTCTTGATTTGCCGGATCGAATACTGAGAAGAGGAGCCCGCCTCGTCCGTCCGGTATGACGCATTGTGACCTGGGCCTAAATGCGAAATGGCTTGTCAGCGGCGAGGATCGAGCGATCAAAGAATAACTTCGAGGCGAGCCGGGCCAAGCGACTATTGCTATTCCATTGTCGAGCCCGAGAACGATACAGAGGCCGAAATCCATTTCATAATTCGCTTCCGCTGCTCTCAGCGTGCGTTTGGTTGAATCGAGAAGGATAGCCTCTGGATCGAGAGCATCAAAAATGTTGCTTTGCTGCAGCTCTTCAGGGCCTGTCAGGAATTTTGTGTTTGCCAGCAATAACTGTAAGCTGACCCAAACACCTTCTCCTGCAGGAGCCCCTTCCCATGGATTCCAAGACGAAAGAGCAAGTCGAACAACTTGCTGCTGAATTTGCTCGCAATGCTTCGAGCATCGGTGAATTGAATGCATTGGTCAAAACAATGATGAAGTCGGGCATCGAAACGATGCTCAACTCCGAACTCGATCACCATCTCGATCAAGAACAATCCGAACCGGCCTCCGGCAGCACGCCTTCCAAAGAAAAACGAAACAACTGTCGCAACGGACATTCTTCAAAGAAGCTCAAGGGTGACTTTGGGGAACTGGAGATCGAAACACCTCGGGATCGAGACTCGACGTTTGAGCCGAAGATCATTGAAAAGCACCGGCGTCGCATTGATGGATTCGATGACAAAATCCTGGCCCTCTACGCAAAAGGATTGACCACCCGCGACATCCAGCAGATCGTCAAAGACCTCTACGGCGTGGATGTTTCACCAACGCTGATCGCTAGCGTCACCGAGGACCTGGAAGCCGAGCTAAAGACTTGGCAGTCGAGGCGTCTCGATCCGGTGTGTCCGATCGTCTATTTCGATGGGATCGTCGTCAACGTTCGGGGTGCATCGGCCAAGGTCAGCCCCCACACGATTTACGTTGCTTTGGGAATCAATCTGGATGGTAAGAAAGAGCTCTTGGGCCTCTGGATCGCTGAAACCGAGGGGGCGAAATTCTGGTTGAACTGCTTAACCGACCTGAAAAACCGCGGACTTTCCGACATCTTCGTATGCTGTGTCGACGGCCTTGCCGGGTTCCCCGAAGCCATTCGAGCCGCCTTTCCACAAGCTCGAATTCAGCTTTGCTTGGTGCACCTGGTTCGCGCCGCCCTTCGCTACGTCTCGCATGAAGACAGCAAGGCAGTCGCAGGTGATCTAAAATCAATCTACCGCGCATCGACAACCGAAGAGGCTGAAAGCGAACTGGAGCGGTTCTCGGAGAAATGGGACAAGAAGTATCCGACGATCTCGCGGCAGTGGCGAAATAAGTGGACGGACATCATCACACTGTTTGACTTCCCGCCCGAGATTCGTAAGGTGATCTACACGACCAACGCAATCGAGTCGGTCAACAGCACGATTCGCAAGTTTACTAAGAACCGCAAGATCTACCCGAGCCAGGACTCAGCAACCAAGTTGATCTATATGGCGATCATGGAGGCATCCAAACGCTGGACCCGCCCGATCAAGTATTGGAAGCAAGCACTCAACCACTTTGCAATCCTCTTTGAGGACCGCCTGCCGCCGAGCCACCGATACTAAACAACTGAACCGGTGACACAAAGTTTTGGACAGGCCCGCTCTTCAAGCGTACCCGTATCCCAGCGATGCCAAATACCTTTTCGGGTCACACAATGCAGGACCTGGTCATCTGGAGTGAGCCACAAGCCGGCGGGGACGGCGTCAATTGGATTGCTCCCAGTCAGAGCAGTTTCCGACGCCAAATCGATTCGAAATGGGGACCCTTCTTTGGTGAGCCCATAGCTTTGGTGGCCTCGTGATGTTAAAGCCATCTTTGCTCGCGTTGGCACTGGCAGATCGATGCGGCGCAGGATCGCACCGGACTCCCAGGAGATTTCCAACAAGTTGCCACTGGACTCCTGGCAGTAAAAAGATGTCATCGCCGGGTGAGAAAGCAGGGTTCCGGCAAGCCGCAAATCACAAGGCACGACAATCCTAGTTCGATGAACCACGTCGACGAGCGAAAGACTTCTTGGCTTGCTGCATACGACAAGTTTTCTGTTGTCAGGCGAGAACCTGACCTGATAGATCCCACCAAATCCACCGTCTAATTCGGACAAGTCATACGCAACGTCGGTCGCCTCCGAATGTAGGAACTTCCATGCGAAACCGCGATCTCCAAGTGGAAAGAGCGATTCATCTTCAAGCTGCTGCTTCGCCACAATCCGATTGCGTCCCAGGAGCGACTGAATCGATCTAAGACGCGAACTTACCGTTGCCCTCCTCAGTTGCTGTTCTCTGGCGAGGAGTTCTTGATTCTGCTGGTCGACTTTTCGTGCATGCCTGTATCTTGAAGTGACGTTCACTGTCAGGAGAACAAAAGCCATCAGCAATGTCGCTGCGATGACGCTCCAAAGAATCGCCAGCGTAGGGTTTCGGCGTATCCATCGGGCGCCTTTTTCGACCAGCGAAACTGGTCGAACCGCAACCAAATCTCCCTCAATGAGGCAGTCGATGTCCGCAGATAGTAGCGGAAGCGACGAATACCGATCCTTTGGATTGTCCGCTGTCATCCGCGCCAAGACGGCATCCAGATCGCGTGATCGCCATCCCACGAAATCGTGGCGTCGTTTGGGTGTTCGCGTGCCTGGCGCACTTGCCGGAACGTCAGACATTCGACCCAACAGTTTTCTAAGTACGACTCCCAAACTGTATATCTCGGAAGTCACGCCGGGGCGCCCGGTCCTGTCTTTGAGTTCTGGGGCGATGTAGCCGGGCGTTCCGATCGGACCGTGGGGGCCTTCCAAGTCATGGCTTCCCGCAATCCTTGCCAATCCAAAGTCCGTTAGGTGCGGTTCCCCACGTTCGGACATCAGGATATTACCGGGTTTGATGTCGTGATGCAGGATTCCTGATTGATGAGCGTCTGACAACGTCGACACGACGCTTCTGATTAGTGAAAGGATCGCGAATTCTGATGCGTTTGTATTCGACACGAAATCGTCAATGCGGCCGCCAGACAGGTATTCCATTGCCAACCAGCCGACAATGCTTGACCCATGGTTGAGAACGCCACTGTCAAAGATGGTGGCAATCCGGTCGTGACCGAACTCTCGCACAACCTCAATCTCGCGAACGAAGTGAGCTTCGGCGAAAGGATTGCCATCGGATAACACAACCACTTTCACGGCTGCTTCACGCTGAAGGTGCTTGTGCCTGCACTTGAATACTGTGCCGCATCCTCCTTTGCCAAGAACTTCAACGACTTCGTAGGAACCGTTGGAATTGCCCACGAAAAGTTGACAGTGGACCGATCTTAACGGGAAGGTAAATAGCGAGCCCTGATGGATCAGGTTTCACCAACGAGTGACGTTCTGGTAATCGCTTGCTCAAAGTCGATTGGACTTCGGTAGTCCAGTGACGAGTGCAAGCGGCGAGGGTTGTAAAATTGTTCGATGTAATCTGACACGCCGCGTGTGGCGTGTTCATGGGTGCCGTAGACTTCTTGGACTTCCTCGGTCTTGTAGCTCTTGAAGAAAGATTCCATCGGTGCGTTGTCGTAGCAGTTCCCGCGGCGACTCATGCTCTGAACAAGTTCACGTTCGGCCAACCGGCGTCGAAACGCTGCGCTCGCATACTGAGAACCGCGATCGCTGTGGACGATCAACCCCGCACTTGGGGAACGAAACGCAATCGCTTGATCGAGCGATTCAATCACCAGCTCGGAATCGATCTTACGACTGGTTTTCCATCCGATGATCTTTCGTGAATGCAGGTCGACAAACGCGCACAGGTAGGTGAATCCTTCTTTTGTAGGGATGTAGGTGATGTCGGTAAGCCAGACTTGATTGATGTCTTCTGTCGAGAAATCTTGGTTGAGTCGATTGGGGGCGATCGGCTGATCGTGATTGGAATCGGTTGTCGATATTCGGAACTTAGTCCGCCGATTCGCCTGGATTCCGGCCTTCTGCATGTATTTGGCTACGGTGTTTCGGCAGCACTGGATGCCTTGCTTAATGACCTCACGATGCATCCGCGGACTTCCGTAGGAATCGAAGTGATTCCCCAACCGGATTTCGTGGATGGCCTGAGTGACCTGCATTTCTTTGACTTTGGTTTCGCTAGGATCACGGGCGACAAACCGGTAGTATGCCGCACGCGTCACTTCCAGGACTCGACAGAGGACCGCGATCGGCCATCGATCGCGATGTTCGCCGATAAACTGCAGCCTCAGTTGCTTTCTTTCGCAAAGAACGCCGTCGCTTTTTTTAAAATGTCTCGCTCCATTTTGAGCTGCCGGTTCTCTTCACGCAGTCGTTTGAGTTCAGCTTCAACCGACTGATTACCAGCGACCCCGTCTGCGAGAGTCCCATCTTCCTCGAAAGACTTCTTCCAATTGCGGATCAGGTTATCGCCAACGCCAAGGTCTCGGGCGACAACGGTATACGACAGTCCTTGTTCCATCACTTTCTTGACGGCGGCCAGTTTGAATTCTCGGCTGAATTTTCGACGCTTGTCCATGAATCGGTTCTCCTGTCAGAGAAGTCTGACATCTGCCAATCCACTGTCAACTTTTCGTGGGCAATTCCACGTAGACTAACGGAAGTTGCGAATCCAAGTCCTCCTTGAGTGATTCGAAGCGACGCTGACGAGCGATCGCATCTTGGAGCGCCGTCAGTAAACCACTGTTTTCCTTACAAAGCTCTTCAGCCGATACCGGTGAACCTAAGTCTTCCGCAATTAAGAACTCGTCTAGCAATTCACCCACTTTCGGGTTCAGAAGCTCTTCCGGATTCTTTTCGTCGGGCTGATTCATGCAAAGATTTGAACCCAAACGCCATTCGCGTTGCAAGTCACCATTTGCCTCTTGGCCACAAAACGTAGGCCGGGATGAAATCGCCGATCAGTTGAAATCACCCAATGCACAAATCAGTCGCTCGCAAGCGAGTCGGTAGTTTCGCTGGACGGTTCGGATACTGACACCCAGTTGTTCAGCAATCTCCGACTTCTTCATCTCGTCGTACCAGCACTTATGAAATATCTCCCGTTGCAATTCAGGTAGATTGTCGACCGTGCAGTGAAACTGCAGCCAATCGACTCTGCGCTTCATTGGAGTGAATTCAGACGCATGGACCTCCTCCACTCTGAGCCCTCCGTTTTCAGCGATCGGTGTAGCGTAAGCTGTGCGAATAGACCGCCGATGCTGCCGAGCCAGCCTCAGAAAAGTCCACTTCACATGAAGAATCGCAATGCGGCGCAAATGCTCCTCAGAAGTCGGGTTCACCTTCTTCGAATTGATGGCGTCAAGCAACGATAAAGTCGCCTGCTGAGCAACATCACCAGTCATTTCCCACCGGCGAAGTTGCGGAAAACGCGAGAAAGAGTGCCGACACGATTCGGCAATCCAGCTGCTCACGAGCTCTTGCCAATTTGAAAGATTTTCGATCTTCGCTTCCAACGATGCGGCGCTTTGTCCCAATGTTTTCTGCTCGGCCATGCTAGCATTTTTGTTTCCAGAGACGCATTTTTCAAGAATACGTGTCGCGGATTTCTCTGGCTGCGCGAGAAAAGGTGCCATCCGGTCCTGATACCTTTTCTCATCCGTCGTTCGATCGCATCTCGCCAACGCGGCCTAATCCAGCTTCCAAACGCGGATCACAGGCTTCGGTGGACGTTTCCGAGAATCTGGTCCGGGCTTTCAAGGAACGTGCGCTGAAGCATTTTTGCCGGCCGTGTTCGGTCGATGCAAACGACAGCACGCTCGGTTTTCAGTGCGTGTTGCTCGATCGGGCAAGACGATGGGGGCAAAACGATCACAGCCTGAAATTGTTTTGCCCCGATTGTTTTGCCCCCAAATGTTTCGCCGTTCGTTCGAGGATAAGGCAACGATCGTGCAACGGGACAGATAGGACAGATGGGTCCCATCTGTCCGATCGGTCCTATCGATCGCGACACCCTCCGGCGTGGCGGGTGGACTAACCTCCTGCAGTCATAGAGTCCGCCAATTGCGGTCGGTGTCGGAGACCGACGACTATCAGGGATTCCTGGACTGGTCGAACTGCCCGAGCGGTGGAAACGTGCCGCGTTCGATCTGATAGGAAAACAAAGAGAGGTTCGGCATGAATGAAGCTGATGTTCTGGAACACAACCGACGGGCCTGGGACAAGCTGGTCGATTCGGGAGATCGCTGGACGCGGCCGATCAGCGAGTCAGCGATTGAAAAGGCAAGGGCCGGCGAATTCGCCATCGTCTTGACGCCCACCAAACCGGTCCCCGCCGAATGGTTTCCTCCGTTGAGCGGGACGGCAACGCTCTGCCTCGCCGCGGCGGGCGGGCAGCAGGCTCCCCTCCTTGCCGCCGCCGGGGCCGACGTGACTGTATTGGACAACTCGCCACGCCAGTTGGACCAAGACCGCTATGTCGCCGAGCGGGATGGACTTGAGATGAAATTCGTGCAGGGCGAGATGGCGGACCTGTCCAGGTTCTCCGACCAGTCTTTCGACTTGATCGTTCATCCCTGCTCCAACCTGTTTGTCGCCAATGTGATTCCGGTCTGGAACGAATGCTATCGAGTGCTGCGACGCGGCGGAGTTCTCATGGCCGGATTCACCAACCCGATACGATATGTCTTTGACGACGAACGCAAAGAAAATGGGAATCTGGAAGTCCGCTACTCGATCCCCTATTCCGACTTGGATCACCGCCACGAACCCCACATTCAATCCGCGATCGAATCGGGCGCGCCCCTCGAATTCGGGCACACCCTGGAGGACCAGATCGGAGGGCAACTCGCCGCGGGCTTCCTGTTGACAGGATTCTACGAGGACCGATTTCCCATCTCGGACCAAGATCCACTCTCAAGATTTCTCGATACCTTCATCGCGACCCGCGCGATCAGGATTCCAGACACTCGTGCCCGGCGCCGAGCAACTTGCGGTTGAGTGATCCACCCTTGAAGAGCATCTCGTCCAAGGCGGCTTCGACGTCGGCGTGGATCAGGTCGGACGTTGCATCCGACCGTTCGACGCAGAACTGGGTCGCGCGGCGCATCAGCTCTTTGATGAACGCTGCGCTGACGCCATCAGTGCGACGCACGATCTCGTCGATCAACGACGGTTCGAGCGATTGCCGCGGCGCATAGAGCGACACCAGTTTTCGCCGCCCTTCGCCATCGGGCAGGGGAAACTCGATCGCTTGATCAATTCGCCCCGGCCGTGAGGCCAAAGCGGCTTCCAGTGCTTCGGGTCGGTTGGTCGTCAGCAGGAAAAAGATTTCGGCGTCCTCCTTCAAGCCGTCCATCTCGTTGAGCAGTTTGTTCAGCAACACTTCTTCGCAGACGCTGTCCATGCTGGTTCGGTCTCGGGCGATCAGGTCGACATCCTCCATCACGACGATGCTGGGTTGAAGCAACCGTGCCAGCGTCATGTATTCGCCGAGCATCCCGACCTGTTCTGCCGAGATCAAAATGGTGGTATGTCCGCGGAGTGATCCGGCGAGGTGGTGGATGGTGTGCGTCTTGCCCGTTCCGGGCGGCCCGTAAAAGAGGATCCCCTTTTTCTTGGACAGACCGAGTTGACACAATCGCTCGCGGCTGCGAGCAAAATCGATGACGTTGCGTTCCAGAAGCGTCAACGTTTCCGCTGGCAAGATGACTTCGTCACGGGCGACCGTTCGCAGTTGGTGGACGGTGATCCCACTGGATTCACCCGTGAACGAGTGCTCGGCTTGTTCGAGCGAAAGGATTTTTCCCCGATAGGATTCGCCACGCGCCACCGCATCTTCGAGTTGTTTGAAGAACGACTGAGCGAGTTGGTTGCCGTCGGCAGTGTTGGGGATGCCGACTTGAAACTGCATCCCGGTGACCTGCCCGTATTGCCCGCAGGGGCTGAGCATGACGGCAAAGCGAACGCCGTCCGATTCCAGCAACCAAAGCGCATTTTTGAGTACTTGAAGCGGACGGTCTTCACCGAGATCGAGTTCTTCGTACTCTGGCGGGATCGCATACGCGGGGTTGTTCATCGTTTCCAAAATGCAATCGGTCAACGTCGGGGCGCAATGCGAATACTCATTTCTGACGCCGAAGAAATGCTTGATAGTGATGTCTCCGGCGAAGACCCGATCGATCGTGCGTTGCAAATCGGCTCGCATCCGAAACGGAAACCGCCGCTCGGTGATGGTGATCGCCGACACCGCGGTCGGCTTGAAATGCGCCTTCAACAGCGGTGCGACCAATCGCGCCGAGTCTTCGTCGTCCTCCTCGCAGGACTCCATCATCGTGAACGAATTGGATCGCCAAGCGAACGCCAAGCCGATTCCGACCAGCGCGCCGACCAGCAAGCCGGCAAATAGCCAACCTAGGTATGCCATGACCACGATAAATTCACCCCGCCTCGAGCGTTTGATTGATTGTTGATGGAAACGACAATCGGCAATTGTATTGGGTTCGCCGTCGCTGGGTTTTCTGTCTCTGTTGCACCCGCGGTCCTGCCCACCCGGTCGCCTGGGGCATGATCCGACGCGCGCTCATCGCGGGCCCCGCGAGCTGGGGAAAGTGCTAAGGGATCGAGGGATAGACCGGTCAGGCCGTTGTTGCGGGTGATGTTGTTCTGCGGAGGGGGGATTTGGCCGGTGCGGATCAGCGTTAGCCCACCCGTTGCAAAGGGCAAGCTATGCATTAAGCGATGTCTGAAAACCCGCATCCATACTCTGCTCCATCGAACCACAATGACCGACTTTTCGGCACAACCGTTCGCCGCGTTTAGCCAATCGATCTCGTTCAACTCCACGCTGGGTCTCGTCGTGATCGTCGGGGCGGTGCTCGTCACGATTGCTTCTTACCAGAGATGTATCCTGTGGTTTGGTGACGCAACGCCAGGCTATGTCGCCTGCTTTGGGTGGATCTTGGGCATCTCCGTCTCCAATTTTATTTTGGTCTTCGCCTTCTCAGCCCTGATGGGGCCCGCCGGCGGACGAGTGCTGCTGGTGTTCGCCTGTTTTTTGGCGGTGTACTGGACGTCTTGTGCCGCCAAATGTGGACTGATGCAGTCGATCTTTATTCTGTTTGCGCACTCGATCTTTTCGGGTCTCGGGACGGTGTTGATTTTTTGGGCCGCGGTGGTGTTCCAATACTTGGTGGTCACGACCGAGCAACCCGTCACGTCGTCAGCAACTGCGACCCCGGTGATGTTGCAACCGGTCGACGCCTCGACGGCAGCCAATCCGGTCGGACTGCCGCCTGTCCAACCGGTTTCGGGGCACGATTCCCCGTCTCAACGCCGTGCGGTGCCGGGAACGAAGGCGAATCCGTTTTTTCAGTAGTGTGATCGCGTGGCCGGTATCGTTGTGCCGTTGCCCGGTTCTGCAGGCTCCTACCCACCCACCCGGCCGGTCCGCCCCGAACCAGCTCAACGCTCTCCCAAGGCCGCGAACTTGGTCAATGGCGGTGGCGAACCGTTGCCATTGGGGTGCCGACGCGATAGCATCGATTCTTCCGGGGGTCGCTCTCCCGATCCACATGCTTTACGGGAGTCACGGTGTTATGGGATCTTGCAGTCTTACTTTCTGTCGACGATTGATTCAATCGAAGCCATCCGTCTGGACCTTCATGTTGCTCACGCTGTTTGCCGTCTCCGGCGGCTGCAAAGAATCGAGTCGGGATGAGGCGACCGATGGCTTGGAACCGCCGGTGGTCCACGATTCCATGGCCGCGGATTCCGACGACTCGCCGGCGACGGTCCCCAGCACCTCGGATGATTCTGAATCGGATCTGCCGGGCAAGCCGCTGCCGGAGAAACTGGCCGTCGGGGACAAGAGTCCTGGTCTGGCAATTGCGAAATGGGTTCGTGGCGAACCGGTCGAAGAACCACTTCGTGATCGTGTCCACGTGGTTGAATTCTGGGCGACCTGGTGCGGCCCCTGTCGTGCCGGTATGCCGCACATCACCGAGCTGCAATCCGAGTTCGCCGACGACGTCACCTTCATCGGTGTGACTCGCGAAGACGAAGCGACGGTCGAAGGCTTTCTTGCTGACAACGCAACAGGCGAAAAAACCTGGGACGACATCATCGGCTATCGACTGGCGATCGACGAGAACGACTGGATGAACTTGGCGTACATGAAGGCCGCCGGCCAAGGCGGAATCCCGTGCGCCTTCATCGTCGGACGTGATGGAGTCGTCGAATGGATCGGGCACCCCGGGACCATTGATGAACCGCTCAAGAAGATTGTCGACGGAACCTGGGACCGCGAAGCCGCGATCGCCGAATACAAACAGCAAGAACAGTTGCAGCAGCTGTCCGCAGAAGTCGGCAAACTGCTGCGAGCCCAAGATTGGGATGCTGCGTTGGAGCGACTCAATCAATTCGAAAAGGAATTCGGATCGTCCAAGACGCTGCTCAACTATCGCGTGAGGGTTCTGGAAATCGCCGGACGAACCGGCGAGGCGGCGGTGGCTCGTGAAGCGTTGGTCGAATTGGCCTGGGATGATGCGATGCTGCTGGGGCAAATCGCTTGGACCACCGCGACCAATGGCGACCCCTCGGATCTGGAACTCGCGCTCAAAGCTGCCAAGCGGGCGTCCGAGTTGCAACAAAACGAAAACGGGCCGATCCTCGATACGTTGGCGCGATGCTACTACGAGCTCGGACAGCTCGATGAAGCCATCAAGTACCAGCGGATGGCTGTCGAGCATGCCAACGGACAACGGCAAATCGAAGCAACGCTCAAGGGTTACCTGGACGAAAAGGCCGAAGCCGAAAAGGCGGATTCGGCTGAAAAGTCAGAGGAAATGAAGGCTGAGGAAGCGGAAGCGAAGGAAGCAGAAGCTAAGGAAGCAGAAGCTAAGGAAGCAGAAGCTAAGGAAGCAAAAGCGAAGGAAGCGGAAGCGAAGGAAGCGGAAGCGAAGGAAGCGGAAGCCGACGAAGCCTAAAGGGGCATGACGTCGGCGTAGCCGTCTCGCCGTAGGCGCGCTTTGCTTTTGGGGCGTGGATCTTGCGAAAGCTCCCCCACGCCCTATGAGGTCGTGCCGTTTTTAGGTCGTTGATCAAAATGGGTTTTCGTCACTCTCCCCGGGGGCATTGGTATCGACACCTCTTTTGCATGTCAGATCGGTTCTGAGTGGATGGCTTCGGCCAACGGCCGTTTACATCCATAGAGGTTCCTGGGGCGGCGCAACCCTCGCAAAGGCTCGGTTTGCTTGCCCCAGGCTATGGATATGCATGCCCTTTGGGCAAAAAGCGTCTGGTGTAGATACCAATGCCCCCTGGGAGAGTCGAGCGTAGTGTGGCGAGGGTTTTTGTTGCTGCTCGGGACGCAACCCTGACCGGCGAAGTGAACACCGCGATTGACCGTTCGACCTCCCCTCGCTTCGCTCGATCCCATAGGCATCAAGTTAAGGAATATTCGAGCAAGTTGGGATCGCGGAGCAATTCCGCAGTTCCCGGCTTTTTCCGCCTTTTTGTTCGCTTGCAGATCGGTAGGACTCGGTTTCGGATTTTTGCGAGATATTCGCAAAGTCTTGAATGCGATACGAGGCAACTGGCCAATTCATCCATCCAATTTGCAAGCCGCTTAGCTATCTTTGCGAAGCTTAGCGATGAATTCTCGAACCAGCCCGCCAGTATGACCAACCACTGCTGGAGAAGTGCACCACAGAGGCGGACCCAAAACCGGGCCATCGAAATGGTGTCCGTGCGCCCATCCATCAGATCGATCTGGCAGTACGTTTTCCATCGCTTGAAGAGCAATTCAATTTGCCAGCGGCTGCGGTACAAAACGATCGCCTCTTGGACGCTCAATTGCTCTACTGCAAGATTGGTGGCTAAAAAGTTCCAGTCGCAAGCCGCCAAGCGGTCCTGACTCGGTGTACGGCCCTTCTTTTTCGCCCGTTTGCGAACTTCCCTGCGACGTTTCGCGGCGATTGCCTTGGGGATTCGCCATGCGATCAATCGGCAGTCCAGCGGAGTGCCTTGGCCGACTGTGACGTCGCAGTCGATCAGTGAGTCATTTTGTCGGCTCAGCCAAGCAACTAGCCCTTCGGAGTGATCGTCCACCTTGATTTTCACGTTGTAAAGCAATCGCGTCAGGAAAAAGGCTCCCCACGCTGCATAACACGAAAGGACGGCGGATGAGAAATAGCCGAGGTCAGCGATTCGAAGTGAGCCTTTCTGGAGTGGCACGACTTGACGGTTTGTTGCCTGATCGGGCGACTTCCCTGGTTCGAGTTGAATGCACTGCAACTCCCCATTGGCCAGGTCAAGTTCGGTTTGAAGCTTCACTGCAGCGGTATTGTGCTCCCCTACACCGCCACAACCTGCAAATTCTGCTGCCAAACTCGGCGGCAAGCTGATCACCGAACTGTCGATCAGCTTGACCGACGTAAATCGTTCCAAAAGCGGGGCGAGCTTCGACTCGGAGTGCATGACCTGCATACTCATCTTGGCAAACAGCGAACGAAAGAAGGCGACCAATTGATCGCTATATCGTTGCTCAACGGCCTGGGGAGAAATCGTCAGCCCCACAGAAGCAGCCATGCTGGCAATGTCCTCCTCGTTGGCGGTCGGTTTGGCTAGCATGGCCAAAATGAACGACTTCGCGAGCGTTGAGGCATCAAACTTTCGTCGTCGTTTGATGACCTTGGATTCGGCGGCAGATTGCTCGGCAAGTTCTCCGAAACTGGTCTGTAACAAAGTGGCCAATCGATCTATGGTCTTCACGGCGGAAACTCCTTCTTCCGAGGTTGTGGTGATAACTACCTCATGAAGGTTTTTCCGCTTTTTTTCTACCTCAATTCCTTAACTTGGTGCGTATGCCCCTCGCTTCGCTCGATCCTCCTGCCAGGAGGGTGACTTTTTCAACCGCACGTCCTCCGACCCGAAGAGCGCGTAGCGGCGGAAAACTCGGTAAGCGGAAGACGCGAAAATAGCAGACCTGTACGCCCGTTTCAGCGGTGCCCTACACGCCCCTTAGGGTGAAACTGGATGCCGCTATCGGGGTGGATGGTGATCCTTGCCGAGATGAGATTGACGGGCGGGGTGGGAAGCGAACAATCTGGAAGTCCGTTTCCGTCGAGTCGTGGTCGTCACCAGTTCGCAACTGTTGGTTGCCATCGCTCCAGCGGGGAATCCGTTCCATCCGATCAAGTCAAGGAAGCAAATGATGCCTCACGCTCCGTCGACACTCTCCGAAAGTGAAATCGCTCAAATCGAGCAACACAAGTATTTCTTAAGCGAAAAGGCCGGCTATGACGTCGGCTGGGAACACGCCGAACAGGATTGGCGTGAACACTTTGGGCCACAGGCCGCCACTGCCGAGTCCGCCCCGGCAACGGTTCGTCCCAAGGGTCTCGGCGGGTTCTTTAAACGGTTGATTTCCCGAGCAGCCGTCTAGCGCGATGCCCGGGGAACATGCCCGGGGAACTTGCCCCGAGACGATGCTCGTTCCCAGGTTCTACCTGGGAGCGAGTCAAAATCGCCGGTCGCGCGATGCGTGACATCTGGCTCAACTCGCACCGACGCTGTCGCTACGAGATCGCTCGACGTCGGTGTGTTTCGCACTTATGAGTCTGCGATCCCGTCGGGCGCTTGGTCGGGGCGGGGCGGCGCGGCCGCGGCAGAATCTTCGGCGGCAAAATGATTCGGGGCAGATGGATCGGCCGGTTCGGAAGGAGCCTCGTCGTCGGCCGCAGCGGTTTGATCGAGTTCGGCAATCGCATATTGGACACGCCGCTGAACGAATTCGACGTGCAAACGCAGATTGTAGAACTCTTCCATGTAAGAAAGTGGAACGGATTTCAAGTCATCCAGTTCGCCTTGCATTTGAACCAGCGTCGTGACATTTTTCTGCAGCCGCTGGAGATCCGATTCGTTGCGCAATTCGGACTCGATCCCCCGCAAGATCTCGTACCATCGATAGATTCTCGAGCGGATCCGCCAGCGATACAGCGGCGGTGCCATGCGGAACAACGGCAGCAGTAACGTCAACGCCGGCAACAGCAAGATCTTTCCCCGACTGATAGCCGATGCGACCCAAAACGGCAGGTACTTTTGCAGGAACGGAGGCCCATCTTCAAAGTACACGCGGGCCGATTGGTTCAGCGGAAACTCGATGAACTCGGTCGATGGCAGGCGGCCCGGTTGCAACAAGCTCTCACGCCCGCGATGGGTTTGCGACGCCGCCCGCAACAGCAGGGGAATCAGCGCGTCGTGCAGCGATCGGGTGGCGATCAAGTTCGCCGCCGGCGCGATCAGTTGAACGTCTTGGTGGGGGTAGTCATGTTCCAAATCAATCACGCCGCGTTGCAGTGTGACGGCGGTCAAAAACGGGTGACGCCGGACGTATGCATCGTCCCGTTGAAAGCTCAGCAGCTGGATGTCGGGCGAAGCGATCATCTCGCGGACCAACGTCGATTGCGGCGACAGGACGAACATGGCGACATCGACCTGACCGTTCTTCAGACGCTCGGCCGCTGCGCGGCCTCCGACTTGCACCCGAGTCGAGCCGGCGTCGGCATCAATCCCATTTTCGTCCAACAACAACGTCGCGATCGATTCGGTTCCGCTGTCGCTGCGGCCGATCGCGATCGTCTTCCCTCTCAGGTCGCGCAGATCGGCTAGCGTTTCGTCGCCGCGATAAAACACCCAGAGCGGTTCGAAGTAGAGGCTGGCCAAGGCTTCGATTTCGACCACGCCGCTGAATGATTTCGGCGCCGTGCCGCCTTGAACGATCGCCAAGTTGACTTCCGGATCGGATTCCAACAGCCGATAATTTTCGATCGAACCGGCCGTCGGACGCAGCTCCAGCGTCACGCCCTGGCGTCCCAGGTAGTCGCGGTATTGCATCGCGAATCGGTGGTACGCCCCATCGTCGGACCCGGTCGCCATGACGATGGTGCGTGGCGGAGCCGGTTGGATAAAAAACCAGGCCAGGGCAAATCCGAACAAGACGACCAAAAATCCACCGCCCCAGACTTTGAGCAGCAAGCCTCGCAATTGGCGCCGCGTTTCGCGAAAGTGCTCGGTCAGCAAACTTTCACGGTGATGGTTCGTGTTCTCAGTCAAATGCTCGTTCCCGAATCACTTCGTTGGTCCATTGGGCCATTCGGAGACGACCGAGCAGCGCGCGTTCAGTGTTGCTTGATCGAATCGATGGTCGGTGGGGCGTAATTGCCGTGCCACATCTGTTCGAACGTGTCATGGTTGGCGGCATGCGCCACCGCCTCATCATGAGTGATCACATCCTGTTTCGCCAGATCGACCAAATACTTCTCAACGATAAACGATTCCGACATCACTTGCTGCATGCCGGCGCGAATTCCCTGGGCATCGCCGGACATGATGCAGTCGGCGATTTGTTTGGTGTCGTTGAACAGAAACTCCAACGCGGGAATCCGTCCGCCCTTGACCTTGGCAACCAGACGCTGGCAAATGATGCATTTGACGCAATCGCGGAGTTGAAGCCGCACCAGGTCACGTTCGATCGGGTCAAAGAAACTGACGATCCGAGTGACGACCTCGGATGCCGTGTTGGCGTGCAGCGTGCTGATGACCAGGTGTCCCGTCGCCGCGGCACTGATCGCCGAGCGGATGGTATCGCTGTCACGCATCTCGCCGACAAAGATGACATCCGGGTCCTGACGCAGCGCCGCACGGACGGCTTCGTTGAACGATTCGACGTCTTCGCCCACCTGACGCTGAGAAATGATCGACTTCTTGTTCACCTGAGCGTACTCGACGGGATCTTCGATTGTCAGAATGTGCCGGGCTTGATTTTGGTTGATCCAATCGATCAACGAAGCGACCGTGGTCGATTTCCCGCTGCCGGTCATCCCGGTGACCAAGACCAACCCGAAGTGCAGGCCGCCCAACTTTTTCATCACATCGTTGGGAATCTGAAGATCATCAAAGGACGGGATCGCCTCGGGCAAAAAACGTAACGTGCAATGGGGAACTCCGCCACGAATGAATGCCGAGACCCTGGCGAATCCGACACCGACCTGATGGTAACGAAAACTGCATTGCGAATGTTCCTGGTACTCTTTCCAGTCCTTTTCCGGCGCGATCTCCTTGATCAACGCCGTGATCTGCTCGGCCGTCAGGGGATGCCGTAAGTCGGATCGACGAATCGCATTGTCGACGCGGAACACGGGATCGGCGTCGGGGTACAGATGAAGATCGCTGGCGCGGAACTTCACCATCGCCTCCATCAAACGATGCGGGCGAAGCGTCTCGCGGCGAAACCGCTCGCCTTGAAAACGCCAAACGTCCGGCAACAGCAGCTTTCCGGAGATCTCCTTGATCGCATCCATGGAAGCGGCGCTGTGATGCGCCACCTTGAGAAACTCAACACAGAAAACGCCTTCTTCTTCAGTCACCGCGGCGTTGGGGGGAAATGATTGGGCGGATTCCCCGAGTGCCATGAGCGTCTCGGCATCGGCGCCGATGCGAATCTTGTAGGAGTCGAAGGGGCCATCGAAACCCTTACGCAGCGCTTGCAGTTCGATCCCGCTGGCGTGTGCGACGATCTTTTTCGCCCCACCGTACGTCCGGCGAATCTCGGCTTCGATGATCTCGGCAATCACCGCCAAATCAGATTGCTGTCCGACGCCGATAATCTTCTCTGCCATGGCTTGTCCCCTGTTCGGTTGGCCATCCTGTCCGTCTGCGTGACTCCCTGATTCTCGACCTGACGATCGCCCCGGTCAATCGTCAGGCCTGCTGTGGCGATGGCGAAACCACAATTCGATCCCTGGCGACATGGCGTCACCGCGGTCGCCGCGTGATGCGTCGTCGACCGCCGCAGGCGGATAAAATGTGGTTGACGGACCGGCACAGGCTCGTATACTTTGCAATGCAAAGTAAGTCGATTCTCTCCGATCCGGACCACTGTGATGGAACTTCGCGAGGCGCTTCGCCAGATTTCCGAAATACGGGCGTGTGTCGCGCGGAGCGAAATGTTTCGCGGCTATCGATCGGCAACCGTTGGCTTTTCCGCAGTGATCGGGATGATCGCCGCGGCGTTTCAATCGCAATGGGTCGCAACACCGGCGACGGATTTGGGACGTTATTTGGTCGGCTGGGTTTCTGTCGCCGCGGTCAGCGTGGTCGTGGTGGCCGCCGAATTCATCTGGCGCAGCGAGATCAACGGCGCGGGGCGATCGCGCCAGATGACGCGTCTGGCGGTCGAACAATTCGCGCCATGTATCGTCGTCGGGGCGTTGATGACGCTGTCGATTTATCGTTACGCCCCCCAGGTCGGCTGGATGTTGCCGGGGCTGTGGGCATTGATCTTCGGCCTCGGCGTGTTTGCCTCCTATCGTCTGATGCCACGTCAGGTGTTTTGGGTCGGGGCCTATTACATCGCCTGCGGTTGTGGGTGCCTGCAATGGGGACAGGGCGAGAACGCATTTTCTCCGTGGCTGATGTTCATCACCTTCGGCGGCGGCCAACTGCTCAGCGCCGCGATTCTGTACTGGTATCTGGAGCGAGCCGATGCCCGCTAAACGAAACTCGAAATCGACAAGCTCGCAGCCTGCCCCTGCCGGATCGGGACGATTCGCCTACGGCGGACTCGATCGCGTCATGCATGAAAAGGCTCGACTGGGCATCCTGGCCTCTCTGGCCGCGCACGACGGTGGTTTGCTGTTCAACGATCTCAAACAACTCTGCTCACTCACCGACGGAAACCTGAGTCGTCATCTGGGCGTCTTGAGCGACGCGGGGCTGGTCGAAATCTGGAAGGGCACCGGCGGGACACGGCCCCAAACCATGTATCGCCTGACCGACGTGGGACGCTCCCGTTTTGCCGACTACATCAACGAACTGGAACGCGTGATCGCCGACGCGCAACTCGATGCCGCGCCGCGGGCCGAATCCTCCAGTCGCCGCCAGCGGGATGCTCGTGGCTGGTCTTCGGCCTGAGCGACGTCTCTTTTTTTACTTATTCACTTTGTATTGCAAAGCCAAGACAGCAGGACCTTCCATGAACGTGATTCGCGCCGACGAGATGGGGATGTGTTTTGGTGTACGCGACGCGTTGCAGATCGCCGCGGAAGTCGAGGATCCGACTGAGGTGACGATTCACGGTGAACTGGTGCATAACCGGATCATCAACGAGCGGCTCGCCGATGCGGGGTTTCGGCAATCCGATGAACAGCATCGTGACTGCCGCGCCGAAACCCCGTTGGTCTTGATCACGGCACACGGCGTCAGCGATGCCGAACGCGAACGTTTGCGGTCCGCCGGCAAGCAATTGATCGACACCACTTGTCCGCTCGTTCGACGCGTTCATGACGCGGCAGCTGAACTTCGGGCCGAGGGTCGGCACGTCATCGTGATCGGAAAGAAGGGGCATGTCGAGGTCCGGGGGATTGTCGACGATCTGGATGCCTACGACGTGGTCGCCGGCGTCGAGGACGTTCGGGTTTACCCGTCGAATCGGCTTGGCGTTTTGAGCCAGACGACGATGCCGAGCGACGTGGTCGAATCGGTCACCCGAGAGATTCATCAGCAGAACCGTGGCGCGGACATTCGCTTCGTCGACACGGTTTGCCACCCGACCAAGCGTCGGCAAGCGGCGATGTTGACCTTGCTCGATCGCGTCGACGCCGTGGTTGTGGTCGGCGGAGCAAACTCCAACAACACGCGGCGGCTGGTCGAACTTTGCCGGCAACATGACAAGCCGGCCTTTCATGTCCAATCGGCCGACGACCTCCGGCCGGAATGGTTTGATGCCTATGAAAACGTGGGATTAACCGCCGGCACGTCAACGCTGGACGAAACCATTGATCAGGTGCACCGCACGCTGCTGCGGCTGGGACATTGCCCCGAAGAAACAGGACGGATGAAATGAAACGTTGGGTCCCCCGCGCGATGCGGATCGCTCCTGAACTTGATCCGCACACGCCCACTGCTCCGGTCCGCGAACGTCAGGCGTTGTTGATCAACCCGTTCTATCCTAAGGATCCGCACGCCAGTTTTGGCAAACATGTGTTGACGCCGACGCTGGCGCTGACCAGTGTCGCCGCCAGCACCCCGGCCGATTGGGATGTCCGGTATTGGGATGAGAACCTGCTGCAGGGTCCGCCGCCGAGCGACCCGATGCCGGCGGTCGTCGGCATCACGGTCCATCTGACGTTTGCCCGGCGTGCTTATGAACTTGCCCGCTGGTATCGCCAACGCGGATCCGTCGTCATCCTGGGCGGGTTGCACGTGATCTCTTGCCCCGACGAGGCCGCACCGCACGCCGACGCACTGGCGATCGGTGACGGGGTTGCCCTGTGGGGGCAGATTCTGCGTGACGTTGAAAACGGCTGTTTGCAAGCGATCTATCGCGCTGACTTTCGTCGACCCTATCGAGACGATCCGCCGCCCCGCCGTGATCTGTTGCCCCGCAAAAATTTCTTGACGACATCCAGTCTGATCGCGACTCGCGGCTGCCACAATCGCTGCGGGTTCTGCTACCTCTCGACCAAGGGCTTGCACATGCCCTACCTGATGCGGGATGTCGAGCAGATCGCCGAAGAGTTCCAACGCGACGGGCAACCATATGCCGTGTTCACCGATAACAACCTGGGATCAAAACCCGAGTATTTGAGACAGCTGTGTCGCGCGCTGCGACCACTGGAGAAAATCTGGAGTGCCGCGGTCAGCATCGATGTGACCGACGATCCCAGCTTGGTGCGTGAGATGGCGCTGGCGGGATGCACCGGCGTGTTCATCGGGTTTGAATCGTTGCAAAACGACAACATCACCGACGCGAAGAAGAAAAGCCCGAACACCGAAGACTACGCGCGTCGCGTCGCCCTGTTGCACGACAACGGCATTCAGGTCAACGGAAGTTTTGTGTTGGGGTTCGACCACGACCGCGAAGACGTTTTTGAAAACACGATTCGCTGGGTCGAAGAGAACCGTCTGGAGTGTGCGACGTTTCACATCATGACGCCCTATCCGGAAACACCGCTCTTTCGACAGTTGGAATCCGAGGGGCGGTTGCTGCATCGCGATTGGAGCAAGTATGACACGGCCAACGTCGTGTTTCGGCCCAAGCACATGAGTCCCGAACAGTTGGCGGCCGGTTATGAACTCTGTTACGACCGGCTGTTTTCCCACACGTCGATTTGGCGTCGGCGTCCAAAAGACTGGCGTGCGGTCCCCGCCTATTTGGCGATGTCGTATTTGTACAAACGCTCCAACTGGATGTGGCACCTGCTGATCAAGTATCGATTGACCGCGGCGGTTTGGCGACCGCTGGTGGAATGGACGCGGCGGCGACACGTTAGATTTCGTCGCCGTTTGGAGGCCAAGCCCGAGACGTCCCGCCGCGGCAGCACCGTCGTTTCGGCCGGGGTGTAGGAATAGTTCACGCTGGGCGTGACGGGTGTGTGCGATCAAGATGTCACTGGAACGATCCGATGCCGTCCCAGGCAGCGAACCATTGATCCACCCTTTCCGGTCGCAGACGATCATCGTCATCATCGGGATCAATCAATGGACTCGGCACAGCGACCGACGAACGTGTCGGCGGCTGCGACGTCGCTTGCCCGGCTGGCGGTGGCGGTTGCAGGGCCAAGAAATTCAGGACGTGGAGCGCATCGCGTGGCGTGATGTCCCCATCGCGGTTGACATCGAAACGCCAATCGGTCGCCGTCGGAAAACCCGATGCGAGTCGATTGATCACGTTCAAGGCATCGAGCGGAGAAACCTGATCGCGACCGTTGACATTCAGCGGATTGAGCACCGAGGTGAGCGCCCGATCGAGTTCCGCTTTGCTGACCAGGTCCGGAGTCACCGGATCGGGCGCACCCGGCAGTGCCACTAGGTCGGCATATTGGTTTTCAAAGGGGGCAAAATCGCCGACATCCACGATGCCGGAATGATTCAAATCCACGTACGGTGGCGCCACGCTGGTCGAGTTGCCGAACCAGTAGGCGAACGTCGCAAAGTCCAACAGGTCGACGCGGGCATTGCCGTTCCAATCCCCCTTCAAGACGAAGAACCGGTTGATCCGATCGCCGGTCCATGTGAATTGGGGGCCGGAGGTGACGGCCGGTGAAAGCACCAATCGGTAGCGGCCATCGGGTAGCTGTCCCTGGTCCAACTGGATCGTGATCGTCGTACTACCCGGTACAAAGGTGACTTGATCGTTCCGCAGCGTGATCTCGACGGGCGTTTCGAACCCCGTCACTCCCAAATTGGTCAACACCATCCCGCCGGAGGGAATGCTTGGGATGCTGGCTCCAAGTTCGATCACGATGTCACGCAACTGACTGCGTTGCCGGATCCAAGATGTGGGTTGCGTCCCATGCGGCAGGTTGCCGGGGTCGCTACGAAGCGTGTTGAGCCTGACGACTGGGGGATCGGCCGGGTCGCCGATGATGGTTCCGACCGCCGACGCCATTGTGCCGACCAGGTAGGGGCGTCCGGTCATTTCCAATTCACGCGACGCGTCACGGGTGAACTGGTTGACCGACAGAAGCGTGTGTCCGGCAAACGCGAAGCTGTCGTTGCCGTCCAACGCGAGCCCGTAAACGTCGATAAAGTTCTCGCCCGGATCTTGCGCGGGTTTAGGGGCATTCTCGATCGTGCCACCGGTCCCCGGCGTCTGGATTTCGATCAGGGAATCAAAGCTCTCACTGGGGCGTCGTGCCGAAAGCACCAAGTGCCCCGCCGAAAGGTAATCGAGATCACCGCTGGATTTGTAATCGCTTGCCAGTAGACGGGCCGCCAGTGCACCGTCGATATCGAAGACCGTGGTCACGTTGTGAAGGACGAGCAGATTGCCGGACTTTTCCAGATCCAAAAGTTTGAGATCGAGGAAGTTGGCGCCGACGGCAAACAGGTCACCCGATTCGCTGCCGAAGTCGCCGTTGCGACTGTCGATCAGGGCATTGGCGCGGGGGATGCCGTGGAAGTTGATGAAGGTCGATGCGATCACGCCGGCGTTGATTTGGTCTGGGTGCACTTCGTACAAGCGATCCGCCGTGAGCGCGATCAGGTCACCGTCGTCGGTGAACGCGATGTCGGTGATCGTTTGGGGGGCGGCAATCGTGCCGAGGACGTGCACACAACCGGTGTCGACGTCCACGGTGGCCAACCGATTTTCATCATCGACGACATAATAATCAGTTTGCCGTCGGGTGACGAAATGAGCGGCGGCGCCGTAGACCGGTCCAAACTCGTCCGCCGCGACGATCGTCACGACGATGTTTTCGTCACGTTCGATCAGGTTGTCCCGGATCGGCTTGACCGACAGCTTGACGGTCGACTCGCCCGGATAGAACGTCGCCGTCGCGGTCACCGGTCCGGTCGCCGGAGGTTCGTCGGGGAAGAAAATCGTGTCGTTCGTGATCTCGCGAGCGGTATAGTCGACGTCGTAGAGGGCGTCACCGGAGAGTTCAAACTTGACCGTCAGAAAGTCCTCGGTCTCATCACGCGTCATCGAATAGACGATGCGTTTGAGCGGGTCTTCGGCGATCGCGACCGGCGATTCGGCGGTGACCGAAATCGTCGCGACCAACAACCGACGGTCCTCCAAGGTTTCCACGCGGTGACGTCGCGACCGAATCGATGGCGTCGTGGACCGATTTCTAAGCGGTCGTCTGCGTTTGCCAGTCAGGCTACGGGGCCACATGGAGCTTGCTGCGGGAGGAGGGGATGCAACGCTATGAAGCATTTATTAGCGGTAGGGCGGGAGCCCTCCGGTGTTCGGGTAACGCTGGTGAACCGGAGGGCTTGCGCCCTGCCGCTAAAACCTCGAAAAACACGGGAAATTAATGCTTCACCGCGCAAGGGGGAACAGGTTCGGACGCAGCCAAACGACCACTGCAGAAGGCGTAACGTGCACCAAAACCCCGCCCAGAGTGTCATTTTCAGGCATTCCAAACTGCTCGGTGAGACTGTTTTGACGCGCCATTGTGCTTGGAGGTGCCCGTCAATTCAGCCGGGAAGGGTATTTTTTTAGGCTGCCCACCCAATCGACGGGTGTGTCGCACCTTTTATGCCCGGCGGATGGGCTGGGGGCAAACGATTGATTGGTCAAACGATTGATTGGTCAAAAAATTGATTGGTCAAAAAATGGAGTCAATGAGCAGCAGCCACCTTTCCGGGACCAACATGTTTTGACCACCCCATTTTTTGACCATTCTTCGAAGCCAATGCGGCCCCGACGAAAACGGAATCTTGGAAACGTCAGAACAAACGAGAGGGGGCAGACTTTGGTTGGCAAACGGCTTCGGTTGCAATGCCACGATCACCGCGAGCTGACGAAGCGGGGGGGGCATGCCGATTGTTCAGAAGGAACGAGATCTTCTTGCGTTTGCAAAGGTGCTCGATGAGGCGTGGGTCGCGGACCTCTGCACCAAGGTCGCTTCAGAAGTCTTGCCATTCAAGACGATGGTGTATCGAGCATCGGGGCGCTGCGGTGCAGCGCCCCGATGCGGGCGGATGTCCGAAGTGGAGCAGCTACCGAAGACGGTTGACCCAGAAACCGTCGTCAGTCGCATTGAACGCTCCGACCTTTCAAATGAAAGGACAGGAAACGATTCCCGCAAAACGTTTGCCTACGTTCGAATATCCGCCTGTGTGTTGGTGTTTTCATCGGGTTTTGGCCTGGTTCGGTCGCGTCGGCGGCCGTCAGGTCCAAGCCATGAACGCCGAAATAGTCGCCCACCGGTGGTGCTGTCAATGGCGATCTGGATTTCATTCCCGACGACGCGTGCCCAGGCTCTGGACCAGCACCCGCGACTGACCTTGTTTTCAGCCGTTGGTGCAGCTTACAAGGCACTTCAACCCGTTCACCACCACCATTTCGCTGCGGGCGGATGATGCTTTCCAACCAACCCTCTTCGCCACCACGATCGGTGACCGCCCAGTCAGCGCTGCGACTGTTGGCCGTTGCCGTGTTGACCTGCGTTTCCATTCCATCGACCTGCGCGGTGCACGGTCAAATCCCCGCGCCGCCGCCGGCGGATCTCGCGCCGCTGCCCGATGACCCGGCCACCATCATGGCCGTCGTGGGCCAATCGCCGATCTTGTGGGGTGACATCCAGCCGAAAGTCGACGGCCGAATCCAGCAAGTGCTTAAGGAACAAAACCTGAAGTTACCCCCGGAGCAACTTGCCCCGGCGAGAATGAATCTGGCCCGCGGTGCGCTGACCCAGGCGATCCAGACCAAGATGATGAGCGAATCGTTCTTGCTGGAACAAGTCGGCACCCAAGCAGCTTCGAAACGACGCGAAGTCAGCGAGATGATGACCAGCCGGGCGCGGCAGATGTTCTTCGAAAACGAGCTGGAAGGACTGAAAGAAAAATACGGGACCGAAGACCTGACGGAACTCGATGCCAAGCTGCGTGAAACCGGAACGTCCTTGCGGGCACGTCAGCGTGAATTCACCGACATGATGCTCGGTCACATGTACATGCGCAGCAAGATCGAAAAAGATCCCACCGTGACGATCGCCGAAATCAATGCGTCCTACCAACAAGACATCGATACCTATCGACACCCTGCCAAAGCACGCTGGGAACAACTCTCGGTGCTGTTCGCCAACCATTCCTCACGCGAGGAAGTGCGGAAATTGATCATCGAAATTGGTCGTGAAGTCCACTTCAATGAAGGCTGGAAAGAGACCGCTCGAAAAAAGAGCGAAGAACCCTTTGCCGCTGATGGCGGGCAACATGACTGGACGAGCAAGGGTTCGTTGGCGTCCAAGCCGATCGAAGAACAGGTGTTTTCGATTCCGCTCAACAGGATGAGTGAAATCATCGAAGACGAGCAGGGGCTGCACATCATTCGCGTGCAGGAGCGGAAGGAAGCGGGCGTGACACCGCTGGCTGAGGTGCAGGAAGACATTCGCGAGCAGATCAAAAAAGAAAAGGTCGCGGCGTCCCAAACCAAGATGATGCAAGAGATGCGCAAGAAGGTTCCCGTCTGGTCGATCTATCCCGACGACGTGCCCGGGGCGAAACCGTTGCGGCCGACCAGCACGGCGACACGGCCGGCATCCGATTCGGATTTTCGATAACCATCGACGAACCGCTCGCGGTTTTGGCTACGCTCCACTCCATCCATGGCAAGCAGGATGCTTACCCCACGACTACCGAACACAGCGTCCGTCCTGTTGGTGTTGAGCGTGTTGCTGGTGTCCCAGGGATGCGGACAGTTGGCTTATCGATTGGATCGCCGCGCGCCGGAGCAATTCATTCCCAACCCGTTGGAGTTGCCGCCGCTGGACGACCAATTTGTTTGGTCCCAGGTGGTCGACACGGTGGACGACTACTTTCGCATCTCGCGAGAGCAACCCGTTCAAAACTCCAACAACTTTTTGTTGGACGGGCGAGTGGAGACATCGTATCGCGTCGGGGCGTCGGTGTTGGAACCGTGGCGGAAGGACAGCACGGCAGGGTTCGAAGCGTTGCAGAGCACGCTGCAATCGATCCGTCGCAAGGCGACCGTCATCGTCCGGCCGCGCGGTGCGGGCTACAGCGTCGAAGTGATCGTGCAGAAAGATCTCGAAGACACCGATCGGACGCAATACGCAACCGAAACGACGGCGACGCGGCGTCACGACGGCACGATCGTGCGGCAGGTCGGCGGGGCGGGTGATTCCCCTCAGACATTGGGTTGGATTTCGCTGGGCCGCGACACTTCACTGGAACAACGGATTTTGCGGGACATTTTCCAGCGGGTGACCGAACAAGACGCTCGACGCGCCCACCTATAGCTTTTCTTGGAAACTAATTTTCCGTACCGCCGCCGCCGATACCAACGCTGCTAAGCGGTCGAGTCGACACCGAGCGTTGGCTCGCGGCCGGGCCATTTGTCGCCCCACATCCGTCCACTTCCAAGTGATTTTGCCTATATGATCGGGTTCTCTTCGCAAACCGTCTCATTCGACAGATTCTGCCGACACGTCGAAGCTTACTTGTGCCGGATCGGTCAATTGGAACCGGGGCAGTTCCCGATGACCCGTCGCCAAGTGCTGCGGGGCGGAGAATCGTGTGGGCTTTATTTTTGCGTGCACGGTCCGCGGAGTGTGAAATTGACCGCCGTTTACGATCATCGCAAAAAAACGACGATCTATTACGGCACCGACGGCGTGCGTCGCAGTCAGGAATCGATCAGCGTGAAGCTGCCTTCTCCTCAGCCGCACTCAGCTTGAGATAGCGGGCGGCCAAAGAAAACGGATCGGCGTAGCAGGCCGGCGGCTGGCTAGTCGATCCGGCGACCAGACCGGCCGCGACCCACCCGACGCCAACCGCGTCGCAAGGTTCGACCGGGTGCAACGTTTCGGCGACCTGATCGGAAACAATGGAGCGATCCCCCGCGATCGCCCAATCGGAACGGTCGAGTTTGTCGGCCACCCGCAGGTCCCAGTCTTGCCTGGAAACCACCTCGGCGCGATCATGACAGTGGTGGATCAAATTGTCGCGGCACAGTTCCTCGCGGGAGAATTCGGCCGCGAAGACTTGGCGACGGTAGGCGTTGAGTCCGACCAGGACGTTCGCGGCGCTGCTTTCCCCCAGTTGGCGGTCCGGCAGGTTCACCGCAGCGATGGCCGCCAACGATCCGACCGGGATCACGGGCAGAGCGAGCGCGTAGGCGAGCGTTTTGGCCGTGGTGATTGCGATTCGCAGGCCGGTGAACGATCCCGGGCCCACCGCCACCGAGATCGCGTCCAGGCTCAAGCCGCGGTCCTCGCACCAGCGAAGCGAGGTGTCCAATTGGCAGGCGATGTCTGCGGCGGTCCGTCGCAGGACACCGAATCGGCAATCCCACAGCACGGATTTGCCGTCCAATACCGCAAGCGATCCGTTGGTTCCGGTGGTTTCGAGGGCGAGCTGAATCATCAATGGTCGTAACGAAACTAGAAATAATGCGGCGTCCGATGCTCCGATTCGCGTCTCTGCCGTGGGATTGTCGCGAAAATTTGATTACCTTTACAATTCGCTGACCCGATGGATTCGTTTAGTAGAACGCCATTTTAAAACGTCAGCCCTTATTTCCCCGCCAGGACCAACACAGTGAAGCGAGCCCTGATCAGCGACATTCACGGCAACCTTGAAGCGCTGCTCGCGGTTCTGGCCGATATCCGTTCCCAATCGGTAGATGAAATTTACTGCTTGGGGGACATCATTGGCTATGGGCCCAATCCCTGCGAATGCTTGGACCAGGTGATGAAGAACTGCACGGTCACGATCCTGGGAAACCACGATCAGGCGGCCTTGTTCGATCCCGACGGCTTCAACCCGATGGCGCTGCAGGCGATCTACTGGACACGTGACCAATTGGATAACGGCCCCGGTAGCGCCGCCCAGGTCAACGGACGCTGGGACTTCCTCGGCGAATTGCCACGCTACCACGACGACGATCAATTCAAGTTCGTCCACGGCTCGCCACGGGACCCGACCAACGAGTACGTTTTTCCGGAGTACATCTTCGATCAGCGAAAAATGGAAATCCTGTTCGGCAAAGTCAAGCAATACTGCTTCATGGGACACACCCATCTGCCGGGGATCTTCACGACGAACTGCGAATTCATCCAGCCCGATGAATGCGACTACCATTATCAGCTGACCAGCGAAAAAGCGATGATCAACGTCGGCAGCGTCGGCCAACCGCGGGACGAAGACAATCGGGCGTGCTATGTCATCTTGGACAAAGACGCCGCCGGTGGCCCCACAGTGACCTACCGCAGAGTCGAATACGACATTGAGACGACAGCCAACAAGATCTACGCCGAAGCCGACTTGTCTGATCAACTCGGCGACCGCATCAAACACGGACGTTAAGTGACCCGAACCGCGATTCTAAGCGATATTCACGGCAACCTGACTGCGCTCCAGGCCGTGTTGGCGCATGTTCAAACCCAACAGGTCGATCGCATCGTGTGCTTGGGCGACGTCGTCGGTTACGGCCCCCAGCCCTGCGAGTGCCTCGATGTCGTGATGGAGTTCGGGTTCTGTGTGCTCGGCAACCACGACAGCAGCGCCCTGTTCGATCCCGAAGGCTTCAATGCCGCGGCCGAACAGGCCATCTTTTGGACGCGCAGCAAACTGGAAAACCATGCCGGGGCTGCCGCAGGAGACGATCAACAGCCCTCCGCGTCACGACGTCGGCTGGATTTCTTGTGTGGTCTGCCACGAACGATCCGCGAAGAAAACGTCCTGTTCGTGCACGGGTCACCACGCGGGCCGACCAACGAATACGTGATGCCCGAAGACATCCAGAACAGCAAGAAAATGGAAAAGCTGTTTTCGCTGGTCCCCCATTTGTGCTTCCAAGGCCACACCCACGTCCCCGGGATTTTTACCACCGACCTGAATTTCATTCGGCCGGGCGAGGTGCCCGAAGGCTACGACGTCAGTGATCCGTCGGCCCGGCTGATGATCAATGTCGGCAGCGTCGGCCAGCCACGGGATCTGGACCCGCGCAGCTGCTATGTCATCTACGACCAGCAGCAAGTCTTCTTCCACCGGGTCGAATACGACATCGAAGACACGATCGCCAAGATCGAAGCCGAAACGGAACTCGACAATTTCCTCGGCTATCGACTCCGCGACGGTCGCTAAGCTTTTTTGGTGGGCCATCGTCGCTGACGCTCCTTGACCCACCCGGCCAGGCAATGCTGTGAAGCATTTATTCCCTGCGTTTTTCGTGTTGTTCGCGGCAGGGCGCAAGCCCTCCGGTCCCTCATCGTTCCCGAAACACCGGAGGGCTCGCGCCCTACCGCTAAAAAGTGCTTCACACCGTCGCTGAAGGATTTCAACGCACAGGAATCCCCGCTTGGCAGTTGCTCACGAGATCTGCAACCTGTCGCGGGACTATTGCCAAATCATGACCGATTTTCCATAAGCGCGGGACTCTTTCGCATTAACCCAGACTTTTAGACGGTAGAACCGCCCCTAAAAGGAATAGATTGGAGACGTACCCGTTCTCTTTTCCCTTGTTCTTTTTGGAGGTTCACATGAAACGGCATGTGAGATCTGGCTTCACACTTGTGGAGCTTTTGGTGGTTATCGCCATCATTGGCATTTTGGTCGGACTGCTGCTGCCAGCGGTTCAAGCAGCCCGCGAAGCAGCTCGGCGAATGAGCTGCAGCAACAACTTTCGGCAAATCGGCATTGCCGTGCACAATTACCACGCGGCTTACAAAGAATTGCCGATGCATGGCGTGGGAACGACCAGTGGTGGGACATCCTTTGCCCCATCGTTCGGCCAGTCCGGTCCCACCCACGACTGGTGGCGAAACTATTCCCACTCCAACTCCTGGCGGTTGAGTGCCCTGGTCGGTTTGACGCCCTTCATGGAACAACAAGGGATCTGGGACCAAATCTCCAATCCCAACAACAAAGACGCCATCGACTCGACGGTGGTTTACAATCCGCCTTGGCCGGCGATGGGTCCCGTGCCCAGTCAGGCGAGGTACATCCCTTGGTCGACGGAGGTTCCGACCTTGCGTTGCCCGAGTGACCCGGGCGTCGGCTTGCCGGCGTTGGGACGGACCAACTATGCCGTCAATCTTGGTGATTCCTGCTATTGGTCGATTCGCGGTGGGCGACAATTCCCCAGGCCCGAGGACGGATCGTACCCCGAAACCAGTGGCTGGATGCGACACTCTCAGGCCGCCGACCGCGGCATGTTTGTCCAACACAAACGGGCCAAGTTCCGTGACGTGATCGACGGCTTGTCCAACACCATCGCGATGGGCGAAATCGCGACCGATTTGGGCGACCGGGACAAACGGACCTTGGCCGACCACGAACCGACTCAAGCCTGGGCGTTCATTCGTGACAATCCGAAATGGTGCGAAGATCAGGGCTACATCGATCCCGATCGTCCACGATTCTGGGAGCCCAACCTGCGGATGATGAACCGCACCAACGGGCGCGGATTCCGCTGGGCCGATCACCGCGTCGAGATGACGTCGATGCATACCATTCTGCCGCCGAACTCAGAAATCTGCGCCCAACGGAATCCTGGGGGCACGTTCCTCGCGCCTCCGAGCAGTCGCCACCAGGGCGGGGCTCACATCCTGATGGGAGACGGAGCGGTGGTGTTCATGACCGATTCGGTCGAAGCCGGAAACAGTCGCGCCGGAATGGTTTGGCGAAACGGTAACGGTGGGCAATCGCCCGGCAACATCAGCCCCTACGGATTGTGGGGTGCACTGGGAACCCGGGCGAGCAACGAAACGATTGAAGAACAACTCAATCAGTAACGTTCCCGATCAACCACAGGATGATTGCAATGAGAAAGCGGTTTTCATGGCTCGTTTGCTTCGTCGGCTTGACGTTGCCGTTGGCCGGATGTGGTGATCCACAACCGTCCAATGTGATGCAGAACGCCGACGAGCAAGCGTTTGCGGATTACGAACGAATGATCGCCGAAGACGCAAACGTTCAAAACGACGCCGAGCCGGACGAGGATGCGGCCGAATAGATCGGTGTCGACCGAGACAGCACCCGTTGCTGACCAGCAAAGCCCTTCGCGAGCGATCGCGAGGGGCTTTTTTCTTTGCCGGAGCCATCGTTCGCCGGCAACGTCTGGGATCGCGCCAAGCTACAATGGTCGCGCGGCAATCATCGATGCCGGCGCGAATCCGCTGGTGATCGTCGCACCTCTCACGTTTGATCCGTCCACTCTTTTTCTCACCGTCTAACCTTTTACGTACGCCATCACCATCATGAATCGAGTCACTCGCCGCGCGATCAGCGTTGCACTGTTGCCCGTCTTTGTCATCGCCGCCCTTCCGGGATTCCTCAGCCAGGCGGGCGCAGCCGATGCAAAACTGCGGGCGCTGATCATCGACGGCCAGAACAATCACACCGCTTGGCCCCAGACGACGATGATGACCAAGAAGTACTTGGAAGATTCGGGACGCTTCACCGTCGAGATTGAGCGGACGCAGTTCACCTGGAAAGGCGGCAAACTGCTCGAACAATTCCCGCTCAAGGACGGCAAGACCTACCAGGATCTGCCCCAGCCGAAAACGGATCCCGACTTCAGTCCAACGTTTTCCGACTATGACGTCGTGATCAGCAACTTCGGTTGGAACGCCGCACCGTGGCCGCAAGAAACTCAAAAGGCACTGGAGAACTTTGTCGACGGCGGTGGCGGCTTGGTCGTGATTCACGCCGCCGACAACTCGTTCGCTGAGTGGAATGAATTCAACAAGATGATCGGCATCGGTGGATGGGGAGGCCGAAACGAACAGTCGGGCCCGTATGTGTACATCAATCTGGATGGTGAAGTCGTTCGTGACACCAGCGCCGGGCCGGGCGGCAACCACGGACCGGCACACGAGTACCAAGTGATCGTGCGAACCCCCGACCACCCCATCGTCAAAGGTTTGCCGAGCGCCTGGATGCACACCAAGGATGAACTCTATCAAAAGCTTCGCGGACCGGCCGTCAACATGACGATCCTGGCGACCGCCTACGCCGACCCCAAATACAAAGGGACCGGTCGTCACGAACCGAAGCTGATGACGATCGATTACGGCGAGGGACGGATCTTTCACACGACGATGGGCCACGATGCGGTGTCCTTCAGCGGCGTCGGATTCATCACCACCCTGGTTCGCGGATGCGAATGGGCGGCGACCGGCGACGTGACCTTGACCGACGTGCCAGAGGATTTTCCTTCACCGACCGAAAGCAGCGCCCGCGAGTTTTGAGCGATCCCGGTGGCGTAAGCTTCCAGCTTGCGAAGGCGGCAGAAAGATTGTGATGCCGCTGATTCGATCGACAAGAAAATGGGTGACAAGAAAATGGAACGCCTGGAAAGCGGCGGTGGGGTTCCGACATTTTCTCAGCAGCCATTTTCTTGTCGCGGGTCCGACCGAATCTAGAGTCCGGGGATCCAGACCAGGCGATATTGATGACGCAAGGGCCTGGCGACGCGTCGTTTGTTCGCCGGGCGATAGACTTCAAAACGTTGGTCGGCCACGATTTGGCCCTCCAGCGTTAACGTCATCCGCCATGTGCCCAGCTTGTCCTCGATAGGTTCCCAGATGGTGTCGCCCAAGTAGAAATCCCAGTCGTTGGTCTTCACATAGACCACGTCTTCGAAGGGTGGACGTCGCTTGCCCTTGGCGTCCCGAATGCCGGGGTGATCGATACAGTAATGAAGTTGTAGATTCTTGCCACCGACCACGTTGATCACCAAACCAAATTCGACGTCGACTTTGGCAGGGATGCGTGTGGTGGATTCCAGAAACGCGGGCAACTCCTTCGATCCGGAATCCCATTTCGAATACAGTCCATGCGTTCGGACGCTGACTTCGGGTCTTTGTTTGGCCATCGAACCATCTTAGCCGATCACGGTTCACGCTCAACAAGCAGCCGTCGCTACATTGGGGCGGTAGGCATCGCTGTGAAGCTAAGATTAGCGGTAGGCCGCGAGCGGCCCGGTTCAGCATCGACACCGAAACACCGGTGGGCTCGCGCCCAATACCGCTGAATCGACAAGGTTTTGACCAGGGCAGCCCCGTAGGCTCGCGCCAAACGGCTGATGATCGATTGACATCAGCCGGTTCGCGCCAGCGCGAGCGGCGCCCATTGATCTCGATTTAGCCGTATTGGCCTCGCGCGCTACCGCCAATAAACAATGATCGCCGTGTGTTTCCCGAGCCAACCGAAGAGCGGATGATGATCGATCGAATGACACCTTCGAGACGACCTGGCGGAGCGAATGCGGGAACGCAGCGTTGGGAATCGCTGTTGTTTTGCCATTGGGAGATCGACCCCGAAACGCTTCGCCCGCATGTCCCTGCAGCGATGGACTTGGACACGTTCCAGGGCCGAGCGTATGTCGGCATCGTTCCCTTCAAGATGCGGGACATCCGACCATCCTGGCTGCCCCGTCGGCTCGCGTTTAACTTTTTGGAGACCAACGTCCGAACTTATGTGACGCACAACGATCGTCCGGGCGTTTACTTTTTTTCGCTCGATGCGAGTTCCCGATTGGCGGTGATCGCCGCACGCATCGGTTGGGCTCTGCCCTACTATTACGCTCGGATGTCGGTTGATGACTCCGATGACACGTCCCGCTACCAGAGCGTTCGGCGTGGTGGAGCGGCCGAGCACCGGGTGTCGTTTCGGGTGGCAGAACAGCTGGGGCCCTCCGCTCCCGAATCGCTGGAACACTTTTTGTTCGAACGCTACCTATTGTTTGTCGAAAAGAAAGGACGTGTGTTTTGTGGTCAAGTCCATCATGAACCCTATGACGTCTGGACCGCGGAGGTCACGGAGATGGCCGATCAGCTGATCACCGCGGCCGGTTTGCCAGAACTTGGTCAGCGCCCAGCACTGGCGCACTACTCTCCCGGCGTCGACGTGGAAGTTTTCGCGATTCGGGACACCGGCGTGATGCGTTAACGCTCGGTGCCCCTTTGCAGTCGCGACACTCGCCAGAGCGTGGGTAACGCCCGGAGAACACGCACGACGTCCGGGGGCGCTCCGTCGAAGCGGCGGACACCTGTTACTTGCCGATCGATTTCAGGTACGCCGCCGTCAAATCCCGGTCCACGCGGATGTGGTGGTCTCGTAGGGACGGAAAGACTTTGCCTTGTGCGGTGTTCATGAACATGTTCTCGGTCGCGCCGGCCGGCATATGACAATCGATGCAATTGTCACTCAATTGTTGCCCGAGCGTGGGTTCCATGCCGCAGTCGGATGACTGGTGACATTGGAGACAACGCTGCGAAAACAGTTTGCGGTTTCCCCGTTCACTTTGATGGGGATTGTGGCACGTGGTGCACGTCATTTCGGTTTCGTTGAAGCACGGACTCTTCGACAATCGAACCAATTGGTTGCTGGAGTGGACTCCCCCGGGAAGGTTCGCTTGCGGAGGGTGATAATGATCTATCAAATCGTCACCGGGTCGAAACTGATACGGGGCGCCCTTGAGTTTGGGGTTGCCGAAATGGCATTGGCCGCAGATGTCCAATTGTTGCTGCCGCGAGAGTGACGCGGGGTGTGTGATGAAGCGCGATGTCTTCTGATCGGGATTGGATTGATGGTACTGGACGTGATCGCGGCCCGGTCCGTGGCAACGTTCACAGGAGATTCCCAGGATCAGGGAATCGGGGGTGTAGTGGTTCGGTGGTCGGCGCACGTCCGCCCATGTGGTGTGGCATTCCAAGCAGCGGTTGGTGACCGGCCTGTTGTAGATCGCTTGACCGTCCGGATACCCCGGGCTGTTGACCCAATCGTCGGTGCCGGTGATGTACGACACATTCATTTGGTACAGGCCGTCGTCGTGCCAATACAGGTACGACTGCCCGAGCTTTGACGATCCGGTCACCACGTCGAACGGGACGTCGCACTTCCAACCATAAAACGAGACCTGTTGAAACAACCGTTGATCACGCTCCACCATCCTGAACCACAATCCTTGGCTGTTCGTTTTCAACACGTTTTGCCCCGGCTGAAACGATCCGGCAATCGAGGTCGGGTTGGCCGCCGCGCTGGTCCGGTGGTGCGCGGTGTGGACAAACGAGGCGTGGCGGTCTTGATGGCAGGACTGGCACGCATCGGCACCCAGAAAACCGGGGTTCTCGTTGACCGGTTCCAAGTCGTTGCTGGGGCTTGGAATCTGGACCGGTCGATAGGGCAGCAGCAATTCGCTTTCGGCGCCTCGTTTTCCGACAAACCACGTGCCGCCCGGTTCCAGGTCGACGATGAAGTCTCCCGGAGGGGGCTTGTTTTGAGTTCGGGAGGTTTCCGTTGATGGATCCAGGATCGGTTCGTTTTCCCATCCGCCAGACCGGTCCATTTTGTCCAACAATCGCGCGGCGTCTTGTTCGGCGTCGTTCCGCACATTGACGTAAACGATCCCTCCGATCAGCAGAAGCGACAATCCGAGCAGCAGGCTTTTTCGCATGTTGATTGAGGCGTCCGGTGAATCATTCGTGGCGGGGACAGGCGATGTGTCTGTCCATTGTATCGGCCGGATCGCAACTGCGCGTCGCAAAACGGCGGTGGGCACCGGCGGTCAGAGCGGGAAGTCCGGCGGCGCGTCGTACAGAGGCAAGAACCGGTAGTAGACCTCCAGTGTCAACGCACACATCGCGGTCGTGTAGACGCGTCCCCCGACGTCTCCCCATTGATCGCGGAAGTGCCAACTGCCGGCTTCATGTCCTTCGGTCGCCTGGGTACGCACCAGGTGATCGCGCAATTGGTTGTTCCAAGATTCCCAATCGCGATGCCGAAAATGGTGCAGTGCCAGCGTCGCGTAGTAGTCGTGGTAAACGTTGGTCAGCGTCGGGCCCTGCTCGGCCAGCTTGTCGATCGCTTCGTCGAACAGGGTGTGTCCGGGCGTTTGTCCCAGATAGATCAACAGAGTCAAGGCAATCGCCGTCGTTGTCTTCTCCGCTTTCGGCGTGCGATAACCGAATTGAAACTCCGGCCCCTCGCGAACACTCATCAAAAACTCTTTTGCGCGGGTGAATGTATCACTGCGAGTTTCAATGCCGGCCTTGCGGGCCCCGATCAGCGACAGAATCTGCCAGCCGGTGAGGGTCGTGTCGCCAGGGCTTCCCGGGGTGTATCCCCAGGATCCGCTGTCATGTTGTGCGATGACGGTAAACCGGGTGCCCCGCTCGGCGTAGTGATACAAGTCGGAATCGAAACGGTCCTCGTGTTTGGTCATCCCGAGCGCCTCGGAAATGGCCATCAGCGCAATGCCCTGACCATACATGCTGCCACCTTGTTGCCAGTCGTATCCGAACTCGGATTCCGCTGCGGTGCTTCGCAAATAGTACAGACCCCGCTGGACCACCTCCTGATACGGTCCGACATCGGGGGTGTACCCGGCGCCTAAGAATGCCAGCAGTGCCAGGCCCGTCGCGGCGGTGGACGGTGTCGGCGTATCGTCGTTCGCTTTTTTGCCGTTTCGACAGCGCCCGTCGCACGGCGACAGACGCAGATCGAAGGACCACGACCCGTCATCACGCTGATGTTCCGCCAACCAACGCAACGCGTTCTCGACGGCCATCTCGCTCTGTCGTGTCGCGCCGTATTGATCGCCGTACTTTTTCCTGCCCTCCGGCGTTCGCGCCGACAGCCCACCCCCGCCCAAAAAGACGACTCGCTCGGCTGCCGTGGTGGCGCCTCCGGTCTGCAGGCCCACCAACGCATTGTCCTCTATCGCAGACGCTTGCTGGGGCGCGATGATCGACGCGTCGGCGATGTGCTTGCTGACGATGGACAGATCGACTTCCACCGGCAAATCTTGTTGTTCACTCTGATGGTCCGCGGTCGCCTCGGCCAGTGTGATGCTTTCCAGTGGCGTCGCGGAATCGGGCCCAGACCAGACGCCTTCGATCAGCAGACCACGCTCGGTACCACCAAGCCGGTACGTCAACAGGGCCAGAACGATCAAGAACAACAAGTGCAATGCCGCGCTGGCCAGCCAGGACGAGTTGCGAACCGTCGCCAGCCGCGCTACGATTCCGCGGGGACCCTCATCGCCGGGCGCATTCGGATCGATCGCCGGCCCGACGGTATCCGTTTCTTGGAGCGACTCGAGCGGAGGGGCCGCTGTCGCCGGTGGTACAGCCGCAGGTGATTCAGCCGCTGGTGATTCAGCCGCTGGTGATTCAGCCGCAGGCGCAGCACACCGATCCGATGACCGCTCGCCGCCGATCGGAGCAATCGGGGCATCACGCCATCGTGCAGTGGGATCGGTCAGAGCGGTTTTGCGGGTCACGACGGGCCGAACTGGCTGATGGAGTTGGCCGCAAGGAACGAACAGCGGCCGCGCTCCATTATAGCTCGCCGCTAAAACAGGCCCGTGAGTCCCCGTTCGAGCTCCCCTCGCCGTGGTCGACCCAGTTGCGGAGTGTCGATGAAGCGCTGCCGTGGTGTTGCCCGGACGCTAGCGCGAACCGGCTGATGTCAAACGATTATTAGCCGTTTGGCGCGAGCCTACGGGCCTCGGAAATCACTTGCATGACCCCGAAGGGTGTCAAATCCCGTAGCGGGAGGTGAGCGCAGCGTCACCTCCGGATATCCGGCGACCCGCACGACGCGACCCCGGAGGGCAACGCTGTGAAGCATTTATTCCCTGCGTTTTTCGAGGTGTTAGCGGCAGGGCGCAAGCCCTCCGGTTCCTCATCGTTCCCGAAATACCGGAGGGCTCGCGCCCTACCGCTAAAAGATGCTTCACAGCGTTGCCCGCTGGTGCCGGCGGGAGTCCGCTACAGCTCGGCGGGAGCGGACACGACCGCGTCGTCCGTCACGGGGATGTCGTCCTTGGCCGTTTGGCGGCTGTCGAACAACGTCGCCATGATGAACAGTCCGACGAAGACGAATGAGCCGATGAAGCAGATGATGTTGAACGGTTTGTCCCAGGCCAAGTGCATGAAGATCGCACCGACCAGCACCGCTTTGATCGTCGCGATCACCATCACGATCAACACGTCAAGGCTGCCGAAATTGAAGCTTGCCTGAGCGACCGTGAGCACCGTCAGCAGTGTCAACACCAGGAAGGTGCCGGCCAACAGCGGGAGCGGAAGCGGGTGTGCAAAGTCGTATCCTTCCTGAGCGTTTTCGTGAGCAGACATGACAAAAGGATCTTCAGAGGGTGTTTCGTTGATGGTTGGGCCCGTCGGCGGGCATGGATAGTCATTGGTCGCCGGCGATCGTCGGCGACCCTACGCGGAAACGACGTTATCGAATCAGATACATCAAAGGGAACAGGTAGATCCAAATCATGTCGACGATGTGCCAGTACAACCCGACGTAATCGACCGGACCGAAGTAGTTGCGATTGAAATCCATGCGAATCGAACGAACCAGCAGCCACACCAAGACACCGATCCCGGCCAGAATGTGGATGGCGTGAATCCCGGTCATGCAATAGTAGATGCTGAAGAACACACCGGCTCGACTGGGACGCAGCACGTTTTCGGGAGCGGAAGCCACTGTTGCCGAGGCGTCGTCGCTGACGTCGTAAAGGATGCCACCGCCGGATCGCTCCGACTGTGCTTTGCGAGCGGCCAGTTCGTCTTGCAACCCGGTGTTGGTCGCATCGGACGCCAAACGCTCCAGCACGGCCAGATCGGCGCTGTCGTTGCTCATCGCGCCGGCGGCGGGCAAGCTGGCGACCGCTGCGGCGGCTGGTTCTTCGTGATCGACGTGCTGGTCACCGTCGGCGTGGGCATGCTCTTTACCGTGCTCGGCCGCCGTGCCATCGGTGGACGCCACAACCGCGTGGTCGTCTTCATGATGCCCTTCCTCGCCACCGCTTTCCAGGATCGTTCCCAGACCGACGCCGACGAAAAAGCAGAGGCACACGACCAGCAACGGCTTGGCACATTCCAATTGAAACTTTGCCCCGCGAAGGAAGCTGACGACCAACCAGATGGCCACGCCGATCGTGATCGCCACGAACGGGGCACAAATGTAGGCCAGGTAATTGGGGCCACCGACCGGGTGCGGATTGCTGGGGTCGTAGCTGAACAGGCCAGCGGGCAACAGTCCCAGGTGCCATTTGTGGGAGTATTCGATCGCTTTGACGCCCAAGAAGACGGTCGCACACGACAGCGTCGTGGCCAGCATCACGGTCAGCAACTTGTGCTGTTCCTTTTGGGCACAGCGAACGCCCCAGGCCATCGTGAAGGAACTGAACAGCAGAACGCCGGTGTTGATCGCACCGAGCTTGGTGTTCAAAAACTGGCTGCAACCTTCGAAGACTTCCGGCCGCCAAGCACGAAAGATCGCATAGGCACAAAACATCCCGCTAAAGAACAGGACTTCCGTCACCAGGAACAGCCACATGCCCAGCTTGCCGCTGTCAAACTGCTGCTCGGGCGTGTCGAAGTGGTGCGCCAGGTACGACGGGTGATCGTGATCACCGTGGCCGTGGTCGGAATGCCCGTGACCGGGTTGTTCATGCGCGTCGGACGCGAGCCCAGCGTCGGTAGTAGCCATGGATTGAATCAAGCAAGCGAAGGAATGAAAAACAAATATAACTCTGACAATATCAACTGGTCGGATCGCCCGTCATCCGGATGCGACGATCCGATGCACCACTACTCACTCGCGTGAGCCGGCGTCTCGGCAGGAGTCTCCGAGGGCACCCGTTCACGCTGCGGTTCCACCTTCACATAGCGATCCAATTCGGTGTCCCAGCGGATGTCGCCGAACTCATAGGGATCACCCACCACCGGCGGACGCTCGAAATTGTAAAACGGCGGCGGTGACGTGCAATTCCACTCCAGCGTTGCACCGCCCCACGGGTTCGCCGGGGCTTTCTTGCCGTTGACCAGCGACATCAGCAACACGAACAACGCCACAAACAAACCGACACCCAGGATCAGTGCTCCGTAGGTGCTCATCTGGTGCAGCGGTGCGAATTCCGGGTCATACGTCGCATAGCGACGCGGCATGCCTCGGCTGCCCAAGATGAATTGCGGCAGGAAGGTCAAGTTGAATCCGATGAACACCAATGCCGCCGAAAGCAACCCGCCGGCTTCGCTGTACATCTTGCCGACCATCTTAGGCCACCAGTGGAACACGCCGCCCAAGAACGCGACGACCGTGCCGCCGACCATCACATAGTGGAAGTGTGCGACAACGAAGTACGTGTCGTGCAAGTGCATGTCGGTCGCCAGCGTGCCGAGGTGCAACCCAGTCAAACCGCCGATGGTGAACAAGAAGATGAATGCGATCGCGTACACCATCGGCGTCGTCAGACTGATCGACCCCTTGAACATCGTCGCAACCCAGTTGAACACCTTGATCGCCGAAGGCACCGACACGGTGAAGGTCAACGCACTGAAAATGATCGTCGTGATCGGGCTCATTCCGCTGGTGAACATGTGGTGTCCCCAAACGATGAAGCTGAGCAGGGCGATCGCGATCGACGAGTAGGCGATGAAGCGGTAACCGAAGATCCGTTTGTGACTGTGCACGCTGATCAGTTCACTGATGATGCCGAAGGCCGGCAAAATCATGATGTACACGGCCGGGTGGCTGTAGAACCAGAAAAAGTGCTGAAACGTGACCGGGTCGCCGTTGTATTCCGGGTCGAAAATCCCGATGTGCAACGTTCGCTCGGCGATCAGCAACAGCAACGTGATCCCCAACACCGGGGTCGCGAGCACCTGAATGATGCTGGTCGAGTACGTCGCCCACAAGAACAACGGCATGCGGAACCAGGTCATTCCCGGCGGCCGCATCGTGTTGATCGTGACGATGAAGTTCAACCCGGTGAAGATCGAACTGAATCCCAGGACGAATGCCCCGGTGGTCGCCAGGATCACCGATGAGTCGGTCGTGGTACTGTAGGGGGTGTAAAACGTCCAGCCCGTGTCCAACCCGCTGGCCAACAGCGCCATGACAAAGAACAACGCACCGCCGACCCACAGATAAAAACTACTCAGGTTCAATCGTGGGAACGCGACGTCCTTGGCACCCAACATCACCGGCACCAGGAAATTTCCCAGGGCGGCCGGGACGCTCGGGATGATGAACAGGAACACCATGATCGCCCCGTGCAACGTGAACACCTGGTTATAGATGTCGTTGGGGGCCTTGTCCGGGGCGAGCCACTGGAACAACGCGTTGTTGAACAGGATGCCATCGGGGGCAAACAGGTGCAGCCGGATTCCCAGTGCCAACAGCCCGCCCAACAGGAACGCGCTGGTAACACCGATCAAATACATCATGCCGATGCGTTTGTGATCCAGCGTGAAGGCCCAGCTCAAAATTCCTTTTGAGTTGGTCAGGTAGTTCTCTTGCGGAGTCGGATAGCCAGGGTCATTGACTTCGTAGCCCGACGGCACAGATCCTGCAGACATCTCTCACCTCGATGGAAACTTCATTCGACCAGAGCTGGTGACCGGCTTCGGCATCCGCGAGATGCGATCCCGGCGATCCGATCGAAGCCCGACCTTACGGCACGGCCTGTTAATGAACGTTATCTCGTTTATTCACAAATGGGTTGGTATTGGTTTCAAGGTCAATCACCGTTGTGATTGTCCCAAAATTCCCGACGGTTCGGGAGTCAAAATGCGGAGATCACTCCGGCTTCTTCTTGATTCTGTCTTGGCGTGACCGCCGTTTGCTCATTCGACCGACACGGGTTCGGCGTCCGCCGGCGCTTCCGGTTCCGTCGCCGACGGATCGCCCAAGCTCTTGATGAATTCGATCAAACTGTAAATGTCGTCCTCGGACAGTTGCCCCTTGTAGCTGGGCATTACCGGCTGGTAGGCAACGCCTTGCTCGATGGCCACTTTCGCCTTCGGATTCAAAATCGATTCGCGGATGTAGTTTTCATCCACCTTGACCTGGTCGCCACCGACAATGTTTCGCATCGTGCCATAGCTGCCCTTGTAGGACGGGCCGACCAATCGCGAGCCGTCGATCGAGTGACAGCTCTTGCATCCGCGACGCTCGTACAATTTGGCACCGTAAGCCGCCGGTGGTTCATCGCCGCGGGAGCTGTATTTTTTGATCCAGGCGTCCAGCTCTTCTTGGGTTTCATGGACGACCACGACGGTTTGCATCTCCGAGTGGTTGGTCCCGCAATATTCGGCACAGTACAGGTCGTAGAAGTTGTAGCCGTCGGGGGTGCACTGGCGTGCGTCGTAATCCCAGGACAGGTTATCTTCTTTGTCCTTGTCGGCGAGTTGTTTGCACTCCTCGTCGGTCATCACCTTCTCGCTCGGCTCCATCGCCTTGAACCAGATGTAGTTGTAGCGGCCGGGCACGATGTCCTTTTTCACTCGGAACGAGGGGATGTACAGGCTGTGGATGACGTCTTTGCTGGTCATCGTCAACTTGGTCGGTTCACCGGCGACGACGTGCAGTTCGGGGTGAATCACGCCGTTTCCATAGTTCATCCCCCAGCCCCATTTGTAAGCGTCCACGCCGACGTTGTAGGCCCCCTCGGGGATCGATCGCATGTCGAGGAAGCCGCGGGCGCCGAAGTAGAACATCACCACCAGCAGAAACGACGGCCCGATGGACCAGACCAATTCCAAAGTGGTGTTGTGGTCGACTTGGCTGTCCGCCGGTTGCCCTTTGGCTTTGCGGTACTTCCACGCAAAGCCGAACAGGGCGACAGCGATCGGGATGAAGAAAATGACACAGACGATGCTGATGAAGTGGAACACCCAATCGGACTCGCCCGAAAAGGACGACGCGGATTTGGGGAAAACCGAGAGCTTGCTGCTGGTGTAATCGCCTAACAGAGACATCATCGCGGGGGCTATTTGTGTCATTGAATTGGAAAAATCGATTCGTAAAAACGACTGCCCGGTGAGCAGTCCCTGCCTATCTTGTTACTCGTTCTGCGACGGGGCTTGCCCATCGCTGGGTGATTCATTGCCGGGGAACGTCGGCACAAAATCAGCCTCGAGCCGCGCCGCGGGATTCCCCTTGCGACCGACCCAGTAGGGAACCAATGCCGTCAGCAAGACACCGATGAACCCCAGTCCGCACAACCGCATGATTCGCCAGGCGTGCGGGGTGTAGGAATTGGAATCCGGGTCGTAGCTGTAACACCACAAAATGAATTGGTCGACCGCGTTGCCCACGGTTCCTTCGCCCGCCTCGACCAACGCCAACTTCAATTGCTCCGGCGGAAAGTCGATCGACAGCGAATACCGCGTGATCACTCCCGTGGGCGAAACAAATGCCAGCATTGCCGGGTGGTTGTATTGTTTGTTGGCCGCGTCGTATCGGTATTGGAAACCCAGCGTCTCGGCCAACTTGGTGATGATCGGTTGCTTCGCCGTCGCGAACGTCCAACCCTGCTCCGCGCCGGGTTGATTGGACAACACCGACACGTATTTTTCTTTCGTTTCCGCCGCGCGTCGACTGGTTTCGTTGGGGTCGATACTGACGGTCAATATCTTGAAGTCTTTGTTCAGCTGTAGGTCCAACTGGTTCAGCGATTCGGTCAGCTTGTTCAACTGAACGCTGCACAGCATCGGACAATCGCTGTAGTTGAGCGTGACGATCGTGGGCAGGTTTCCGTTGAAGATGTATCCGGTTTTGATCGCGTTGTCTTCGGAATCCGTCAGCGGCAAGTTGGTCGGAATCACATCACCCAGATTTTGAACGACCGTGATCCCCCGTGCTTCGGGAGGCAGGTTGTCGTTCAGGTCGACTTTCGCGCCGAGTCGGACCGCATCCTGAGCCAGAGACTCGGTCCGTGGAAAAAGTGCCGCGAACAACGTCAGCGCAGCGACTGCGGCAAGCCACACGATGCCCCCGTTGCTCGATGGTGTCCGCGGTTCAGGTTGCGTCTTTGGTTTCAGCATTGTCTGAGTGGTTGTCGGATTCCGATTGGCTTTCCTGTGCCACCAATTCCATCGCTTTGGAAATCGGAATGGTGACGTTTCCGGTCAACGGGTCCGCCCCGTACTTGGAAATCGAGCCAACTTGGTCGTTCAAAACTGCGTTCTGCCGCTTGTAGCTGCTCTGAGCCTGGAGGGTCTCTTTGTGAGCATCGACGAGCAGGAAGTACACGTACTGAACCGCTAAAATGGTCACCGCCGTCACAACGACGGAAGCAATTCCGATGATGAAAATCTGTCTGGTGTTCAGATCGTCGTATTTTGCCATGGCTCTACTTCGAAGTTTATCGAGCGGAGGGAGTCTGGAGTGCTAAAAAACAGGGACGTGCGACGTGGTGTCCCCCGGAAACGCTAAATATTTTCGAAAATGATCGATTCACGCAGCCGTGGATCGCGAACGGGAACCACACGATTGCCCCCCGCCACGCGGAGCACCAACCCGATCACCAGTGTCGACATGCCGACGACACACAGCAGACTGGCCAAAATGCCCAGCGGGCCGCCGAATCCGGGCACGGTGTGGGTCTCGACCACGCGAGCTTCTGGCATCACGATCCAGTAGATATCGATGAAGTGCACGACCAGGATGTAGGCCGCCCAAAACGCCATCATCCCGGGACGACGACGCACGTGACGACTCATCGTGCCGAAGAACGGAATCAACCAGTGGAAAATGATCAATCCGATCGACAGGTATCCGAATCCGCCATCCTGACGGCTGTAGAACCATTCGGTCTCTTCGGGAATGTTGCCGTACCAAATCAGCATGTATTGGCTGAACGAGATGTAGGTCCAAAACACGATGAACCCGAAGATGTACTTGCCCAAGTCATGGTAATGCTCCGGCGTGACTTCTTCCTTCAACGCCCCGGCACGTTGCAGCAGATACGTCAGCAGCGTGATCACGCAATGTGCCGCCAAGATACCGCCGGCGAAGATGTAAACGCCGAACATGGTCGAGAACCACATCGGTGCCAGGCTCATGCCCCAATCGAAGGCGGCAAACGTCAGTGAAAGCGAAAATGCCATCACCGCGGGCCCGGACCAGTATTGCATGCGGTCGGTCGCTGCTCGCTCGCCCGTTTCGTCCTGGTTCACGCTGCCACGCCAGTAATAAACCGCCAGGGCGCCCCAGATGCCGAAGTAAATCAAGGCGCGGATCACGAAGAACGGAGCGTTGAGAAACAGTTTCTTGTTCTCCCACATCTTGTCGTCCAGATGCAGCTTGGAGGCGAACTCCGGATCGGTCCAGACGAACAAGGCGCCTTCGCTGAAGACCGAAAACAGGATCGGCAAGAACAGGAACGCCATCGGCACGATCATGATCATCATGCACTCGGCGACCCGGCGGACGACGACACTCCAGCCGGCTCGGACCAGGTGTTGGATCAAGACGAAGAACAGGCAACCCAGCACGATCGTCAGGACGTACAGGAACGCCGTCAGGTAGGCGGACATCCCGAACCGCGGCATGTCAGCATCGCTGACGGCGAATGCCATGCCCATGCCGATCAGCAGGGCGACGAGGCCACCGCCGAGCAGCGGCATCTGCAAGCCGCGAAGTGATGCAGGCAGCTGGAAGGCCGGGTCATCGGCCGGTTTGACAGCGGGAGCGGCGTGTTCTGACATGGTCAAATCGGTTGTCGTAAAGTGCGGTGACGGTGGTGACCGCGTGGTCGAGTGATATGGGAATTTCGTGATCGGCGTGACCGCAAGCGGCCGCAACGCCGAGTCGTTAGGATTGAGTTTGTTTGCGAGCGGCCGCAGCCTTCTCCGCTTCTTCGGCTTGACGCTTCAATTCGGCTTTCGCGTCTGCGACCGCTGCTTCCACGGCGGCCTTTTCGGATTCCGGCACCAGGTCCATCGAGGCGTTCTGGCTCTTCTGCAACGCTCGCACGTAAGCGACGATCGCCCAGCGATCCTTCAGCTTGATCTGGCCCGCATAGCCGGGCATCTTGCGAATCCCGTTGCTGATCGTTGAAAACAGTTTGCCGTCGGGATACTTGTCCGCGTACAGGGTTTCCTGGTGCATCGATGCCGGCGGGACCCAGGTTGGGGCATTGATCGATTGGGCACGCTGGTTGACCAGGCCGTTTCCATAGCCATCCATCCCGTGACAAACGCTGCAGTAGATCGCGAACTGTTGTTGGCCTTGGGCCAGCAGTTCGGCGTCGACGGTCAGCGGGTTTTTCTCCACCCAGGGCGTGGTGTCCATCACGCTGGCCGGTGCCGCTTCGGCTGCTTCGACCGCTTCCTTTTCTTCCGCCTTGGCTTCGTCGTCGGCCAGCATGTAGGCCCGGACCAATCGCTGCACTCGCGGCGGATCGGACATCGTCAAGGCTTCGACATCGATTCCGGTCAGCATGTCGAGCGACTCTTCCATCTGCCCGCGGGCGACGGTGCCGGGGACATCCGAACGCATCGAACGGTTGTCGGCGAACAGGCTGGTCACCTGTTGAGCGTCTTTGGCGGGCGAGAAATCCATATCAAAAAAGACGTGGAATCGCGGCTTGGAGCTGTTGGTCACCCGCATGGTCAAGATGCAGATCAACGGCACCAGCGACGCGGCGACGGCCAATCCCCAAATCAAGAACACCGGCTTGGGCACTTCTTTGGGTGAATCGTCTTCGACCACCTCGTTGATGTAATCGCTGCCGGTGTCGGCCAGTAGATTCCGCACTCCGTTGGCGTCGTAGCGTTCGTCGCTGGCATCGACGTAGAGGAAGAAACGGTCATCGGTCGCGCGGTCGAATCGCGGGTCGGTGAACATCGGGTTGCTGAACTTCGGCAAACCGTTGAGTGCCCACATGCCGAAGAACGCGCCGAAGGACGCCAGCAAGATCGTCAACTCGAATGCCACGGGGATGAACGCGGGCAACGAGATGTAAGGCTTGCCGGAAATGATGTATTTGTAATCGATACTGTTCATCCAGATCTGCATCACCAATGCGATGCAAGTACCCGTTGCACCGGCGATCAGACAGATCCACGGCAGCGCGGTCGGTTTGATGCCCAGTGCCTTGTCGATCCCGTGAACCGGGAACGGCGTGTAGGCGTCGGTTTTGGTGTAACCGGCATCGCGAATCCTGCGACAGGCGCTCAGCAATGAATCGACCGTTGTGAATTCGGCCATCATTCCGTGAACGGTCGTTTCTATTTTCGTTTCCGACATAGTTTTCTGATCCATCGAAACAGATCGTAAATGCTTAAAAGAATGAATGATTCAGTTTCTCAGTGACCTTCCGCAGCTTCTTCACCATGGCCGTGCAGGTGAGCCATGTGCTCCTGCTTGGCCAACGTCGCCTTGACTTCTGCCATGTTGATCACCGGCAAGGTGCGGCAGAACAGCAAGAACAACGTGAAGAACAATCCGAAGGATCCGATCAGCATGCCCCAGTCGACCCAAGTCGGCGTGAAGTAGGCCCAGGCACTCGGCAGATAGTCCCGTGACAAACTGCTGATGACAATCACAAACCGTTCGAACCACATGCCGATGTTCACGAAGATCGACACGACGACGATGATCCAGGGCGTCGTGCGAGCTTTCTTGAACCAGAAGATTTGCGGGCTGATGACGTTACACGAAACCATCGTCCAGTAGGCCCAGGCGTACGGCCCGAAGGCTCGATTGAGGAACGCAAATTGTTCCGCGGGCACTTGGCCATACCAGGCGATGAAGAATTCCGTTCCATAGGCCAGACCGACGATCGAGCCGGTCGCCAAAATGATCTTGCACATGTTTTCCAAGTGCCGGATCGTGATCAGTTTTTCCAGGTTCAACATCTTTCGCGCCGGCACCATCAGCGTCAGCACCATCGCAAACCCGCTGAAGATTGCCCCGGCGACGAAGTACGGCGGGAAAATCGTGGTGTGCCAACCGGGCACCTGCGAGACCGCGAAGTCGAACGAAACGATCGTATGGACCGACAAAACCAGCGGTGCGGCCAGCGCGGCCAGGATCGCGTACGCCTTTTCATAACGCATCCAGTGACGCGACGACCCGCTCCAGCCCAGGCACAAAATCCCATAGGCCATCCGGCGGTACTTGTTCTTGGATCGGTCGCGGAACGTGGCCAAATCCGGAACCATCCCCATGTACCAGAACAACAGCGACACCGTGCCGTAGGTGGAAACGGCGAACACGTCCCACAACAGCGGGCTGCGGAATTGAGGCCACATCCAAAGATTCAAACTGGGGTAGGGTGCCAACCAGAATGCCAACCAGGCACGGCCGACGTGAATCCCCGGGAACGTCCCCGCACAGGCGACCGCAAAAATCGTCATCGCCTCGGCCGCACGGTTGATGCTGGTCCGCCATTCCTGACGGAACAGAAACAAAATCGCACTAATCAGCGTTCCCGCGTGACCGATCCCGACCCAGAACACGAAGTTCACAATCGGCCAACCCCAGAAAATCGGTGCCCGGTTGCCCCAAACTCCGACCCCGGTGTAGATCAGATACACGATCAGCAATCCGAGCATCTGCAGCAACGCAAACGCAACCAGGAAGCCGCCGATCCAACCCTTGCTCGGTGGGCGTTCGGCAACTTTGCAAACCGCTTCGGTGATGTCGTGGTACGTCGTTTCGCCAAGGACCAGCGGAGCTCGCTCACCTGGACGTTCGACGGTGTTATCCAATCCGTTTGGAATGGCAAGTGACATGGTCAGTGTTAGCTAGAAAGTGGAATCGGTTTGTTTGGCTTGGTCGATGCGGGCCTGCGGCACCGCGTGCAGTTTGTCGTTCGCCGAATCAATTCAGCAAACTCTCTGTCAGCGAACTGACGTCAGTTAGCCTTTTCTTTTTTGTGCTCGGCTTCTTTGTGTTCGCCGGCATGATCGTCGCCGTGGGCTTCATGATCACCGTGATCGTCATGGTCGTCGTGGCCGTGATGCGAAGTGATCGTTGCCAGGTCTTCCAGCTGCTGGGTGGTCATCAGCCGCGGGTGGGGGTTTCGCACCCGGGCCAAGTACTCCGTCCGCGGTTTGATGTTGAGTTGCTCCAGCACGCCGTAGGCTCGCACATCCTTGCGTTTTTTGGCCACGATCGAGTCGGGGTTGGCGATGTTGCCGAACTCAATGGCGTTGGTTCCGCAGGCGGCCTGGCAGGCGGTGATGACATCGCCGTCTTGGATCTGGCGGCCGCCGTCCTTGCGAGCTTCGATCTTGGCCTTTTCCACGCGCTGGACGCAGTAGGTGCACTTTTCCATCACACCGCGGCCACGCACGGTGACGTCGGGGTTGAGCACCAGGGCTTGCAGTTTTCGGTTGGCCGATTCGATCGCACCGGGGAACGCCTTGACCCCATAGCCGACACCGACCTCTTCGTTGTAATTGAAGTAGTTGAATCGACGGACTTTCAACGGGCAGTTGTTGGCACAGTACCGCGTTCCGATACAGCGGTTGTAGGCCATCGCGTTGATGCCCTCGTCGGTGTGCACTGTCGCGGCAACCGGGCAAACCTGTTCGCAAGGAGCCGTTTCGCAGTGCACACAGGCGACCGGCATGTGAACGATCTGGGCGTCTTCGGCATTGCCTTGGAAATAGCGGTCGATTCGCAGCCAGTGCATTTCGCGGCTGTTTCGGACCTGTTCGGCACCGACGATCGGGATGTTGTTTTCGCTTTGGCAAGCGACGACACAGGCGTTGCACCCGGTGCACTTGGTCAAATCGATCGACATGCCCCACTGCGGCAGATAATCCTTGGCCGGATCGGCTTGGATCTCTTGCATCGGTTCGGTGCCCAGCGAACCGTACTTGCCGACCTTGGGCACGTGCGGCGATTTGGGTTGCTCGGTGGCAAACGTGGGCACGTCTTCGAGCAACTTGGTGGTGCCTTCGCGAACCAGGTTGTAACTGCGACGCTCGGTTTCTTTGCGTCCGATGTCATCGATCGCCCAGTGATTCTGCGTCGTGGCGAAGTCGAATTCGTTGTAGTTCGGGCGTCCTTCGACTTGGTAGGCGACCAGCATTTGATCGCTGGTCCGCAGCGGCGAGACGTCAAATCCGACCGCCTCGAGGCCTTCGGCGATGAAGCCACCGACCTTGCCGACTCGCGAGCGACCGTATCCGATCGAGGTCATCACGACGCCGGGAGCCACACCAGGTGTTTCGAAGACCGGCAATTCGATCTTGCTGCCGCCCTTGCGAAGGGTGATGTACAGCCCGTGGTGCAAGCCCAGCGCCTTGGCGGTCGCGGGGCTCATCATCGCGGCGTTGCCCCAAGTGACCTTGGTGATCGACTGCGGCAGTTCCTGCAGCCAGCCGTTGTTGGCGAACCGCCCGTCGTACAGGCCGTCGGCGGGGGTGAAGACCACTTCGATGTTGTCTTGGTCGATGGTCTTGGGCGACGCGACTTCGGGGTCGTTGCTCGGCAGTTCCGGTGCGGTGCCGGTCACGTCGGCGGTGCGGGCGGCCGTTTTGATGTCGTCGGCGTAACCGTCATGGAGCAGCTTTCGCCACTTTCCTTCGCTGAGCGTTTCTCCAGCGATCTGGTCAGCGGTTTGACGCACGATCAGCATCGGGTCGACGACGTCCTCTTCCATCATCAGCGCCAGGACTTCGGCGACCGTGCGTCCGCCCATCAGCGGCAGAATCTGTGGCTGGCAGACGCCGTACAGTCCGTCGTCGTTGATGCAGTCGCTCCAGGATTCCAGCGGATGTGCCAGCGGCAGTGACCAATCGCACAAGACGGCGGTTTCGTCGTCATATTCGCCCAGGTAGAACACTTTCCCGTCTTGTCGCACCTTTTCGATCATGCCCGCGACGTCGATGTCACTGGGCGAGGTGAAGACGGGGTTGTCGCCCAGAATCAGCAACGACTCGATGTCGCCCTTGTTGACCGCAGCGACCAGGTCGGCCAGTGATTTTCGCTCCAGGCTCTCGTCCACGCAGGGCGTGAAGGATTGGGCTTTGCCCAGCGAGCCGAGTTTCTGGTTCATTGCGATTCCGGCCGCGACCAGATCGGGCCCGAGCGAGGGGCCGACAACGACGACTGCATCTTCGCCGGCTTCGACGATGTCGTGGGCCAGGCAATCCAGGAATCGCGATTGGCGTTCCGCGGCGGTGATTTCCGGATCATTGAACGCCAGCTCTTTGCCGTCGTGATTGTGCGTCTCGCCGTTCTTGAGCGCCTCGACCATGCGATCCAACGCGGCCAGGAATGCCGGCATTTGGCTCGGGCGAATCGCCAGACGCGTATCGGCCATGGTTCCCGTCGTCGTGTAGCCGCCTTCGACCATGTACAAGCGACTCATTTCGCCGGCGATCGGGTCACGCCGCTCGGCAAACGTTCGGGCGGCGGCCAGCGAACCGGGGTCGTTGCCGAGGAAATCGGCACCGAGCGAGAAGATGACCTTGGCTTCGCTCAGATCGAGCACTTGGTTGGATTCGGTGCCAAGCATTTGCTTGGTCGCTTTTCGCATGACGCCGTCATGGACGCCGTCGAATTGGGCGATCGTCGCCGCCGGCAGTTTTTCTTTCAGTTTGCCGAGCATCCGCACGGTCGTCGGCGAACTGGTCGGCGACATCAGCACGGCGAAGCCTTTTCCGTTGTCGTTGCTGGCGGCTTTTTGAATCGCCGCGCGTCCTACCGGCAAGAAATCGTCCCATTGCGATTCCTGCTTCCGCTCGCCGCCACGCATCAAGACCGGGCCGTCGTCGCCACGCGAGCGATCGGGGTCATACAGCGACAAGATCGACGCCTGGACGTAGGCGTTGGTGCCGGCCGCCGACGGGTGGCTCTTGTTCGGTTCGATGTGCTGCGGGCGACCGTCAAAGCAACGGACCAGCAAGTTATGGACCGATCCGGCAAGCTCAAAGTTCGTCGCACGCTCGTAAAACTCGCCGGGCACACGGCCTTCGGGGCGGATCACGAACGGGGCGATGATTTCTTCGGGATAACGGCATCCCGAAACGCCGGCCATCGCCAGCGAGGCGCCCATCAATTGCATCCAGCGACGCCGCGAGACGCCTTCGGGGAACTCCGAAGCGGCGACCGGGAACTCGCGATGCAGATAATTGTTCTGGAATTCCTCGCTGCCGTGCAGTTCCGAAATACTACGCCAGTAAGTCGGGGCGTTGCTTTTCGCGTTGGATTCGTTGTGAGTCATATTCGTTCGGATGGATCGTTCGTAAACGGTGTTTACTGGCGCGGACGGTCAAGCGGAAAGGATCGGCACTATCGGTGACAAACGGCACAGTGACGCTGGGGATGGATGTTGTGCTCGGCACGCTGCTGTTTGGCAAACGCTTCCTGGTCCCAGTCCGCCGGCGGTTCCCAGTCAAGCTTGGTGACAAACTCTTTCGGCCGCAGGTGCTCGTTCGGGTTTTCGTGGCACTGGATGCACCACGCCATGGAAAGCTGCTCGTGCTGGTAGACGACTTCCATTTGATCGATCCGCCCGTGGCAACTGACGCAACTGACGCCGGAGTTCACGTGTGCGGCGTGATTGAAGTAGACGTATTCGGGCAGGTTGTGGACGCGTTTCCACTGCATGCTCTTGCCCGTTTTCCAGCTCTCGTGAATCGGTTTCAGATTCACGCTGTCCGCTCGCACGGCCGCCAATGCCGATTGACCCTGGTCGTTGGCCGGGCTGTGGCAGTTGATGCAGGTCGCCGTCGGGGGGACCGCGGCGTGGGCGGCGTCAAAAACCGTGTTGTGGCAATAGCGACAGTCCAATTTCAGTTGGCCGGCGTGAATTGCATGGCTAAACGGAACCGGCTGCTCCGGTTCGTAGCCAATGTTCAAGGTCACCGGATCGGTCACCAAGCCTCCAACAGCAGCGGCAAATAAACCACCGCCGCCCAAAGCAGCGCCTAAAACCAGCAAAAACGGGTTGGACCAGCGTGGAAACAAAAAACGTTGCATGATCATCGGCCGGGTCAAATCCGGACGCGTTGGTGCAGAAAAGAACGGAAGACAGTTCGGAGCGGAAGTATCGGTCGGCCACTAGCAAATTGGCAAGGCCACCCGACAAGCGAGCGACATTGTGCCGCGAAGTTTTTGCCGAACAGCGTGAGGCGCATCGTCGCACCAGGCGCACAGACGCCTGTTTTCACCACCAGTGACCGTCCGCAGTCACCGGTCGAGCCGAACAGCGCATCGAATCGAGCGCCGAAGCGAGCTCCGACACCGCCCAGTCTAAGTCGTCGATTTCAAGACGGTATTCAGGCCATTGCCAACCGCCCGGCCACATTTGGTGTGGCGCCGGCCAGCCGTTCTCGCTGCTCGTCTTTTGAATGCGAACCAGTAGACGTGGCAACCCGTGCGCCGCCTCTCCTGACATCGTGGATCGGCTGGTCTCGTCGAGTAATTTACTCCGACTAGGCAACTTGGGCAGAAAGCTGGAGACCCAGCGACAATCCTCGTCGCCATTCGCGGTGTCTTTGTTTGAGTCGTCGTCGATCGCCGAAAGCTTGGCCGTCTCACTGGTGTAAACCATCACCCCATGCTCGTCGGCCAAGCGTCGGCACAACAAGTCACGCGTTTCTTGGCGACCGGTCACCAACGCCAGCGAGGGTGCTGCCGCGGATAAGTGATCGGAGATCTCTTGCAACGACCAGCCGAATCGCGGATCGCGGAAATGGGCCGCCACATCGCAGGCCGGTTGCAGCACAAATTGCCGCGCGGTGTAGCGTGGATGGGGCACGACCAAGCCAGTCGTCCCGCCGACCAGGTTCCCATGCAGGACGACGTCCAAGTCGATCGAACGCGCGTCCCAGCGCTGTCGCCGCTCACGGCCGAGTGCCTGTTCGAGTTCTTGCAGCAGTCCCAGCACCGCCCGCGCCGGGGCTTCGGTTTGGAACACGCCGATCGCATTGAGAAAGGGTTCCTGTCCCCCCGGGCCTCCGATCGGCGGCGTTTCGAACAGCCGACTCGTCTGCAGCGCGTCGCCGTCAAGGATCAGATCGCACGCCGCAACCCGTTGTGCCGCCGAAGCGATCAAGTCGCGACGGTCGCCAAGATTGCTGCCGAAGCTGATCACGCACTGAGAGATGTGTCGGTGTTTGGCGGCCCGTTGACCGGGCAAGGGGCGCGACAGGGGGTGACCGGGTTGATTCATGCCGCGGATTGTAGCCCGTTTGTCGCAGATCAGCAGTACGCTGTCGGTGCGGTGAATTCTGCTATTGGAGCTTGCGGAACATCAGCAATCGCATCTCGGCGACTTGCCCGCCGGGAATCTCGCTGGCTTTCAAACGCAGCGTTTTTCGACCGGGACTCAATTCGATCGTCCCCAGCGTCATCGGCTGCCACCGCCGCACGTAACCTTCCTGCCGCGGCACCCGGTCTTCCTCGGCACCGACCAGCGGGCTTTCCACCGCCGTCTCGATCTTGGCCGACAGCGCCGCGTCTCCGAGCGACAGCTCGATCGTCGCCCCCACGTCTTGCCGCGGGCAGGCGTAATACATCTGAACCTCGTAGCGCCCGCTGCCGAGCACGTCGACGTCCCAGTGGATTTCACTCTCGGTGTCCGTCCAGTTCAACAGGTACGTGCAATTGGGGAATCGATTGCTGCGGCGGATCGCTCCGCTGAACGTGGCATCGCGGGCGGGCAGTTGCGTCCACTCGGCCTCGGGATGCCCCAGCGGGAACGGCCGGGTGCCTTCGACCATCGCATCGGCATAGCTCTGTTTCCACGATTCGATCGCCGCGCCCAGTCGTTTGGCGACCTCGGGCTGTTGCCCGGCCAGATTCGTTTTCTCGCGGCGGTCGGCAACGATGTCATACAATTCGCCGTTGTCCTGCATCCGGTACTGCTGTGTCCTGGCCGTTGCGCCGTTGCGCCAGCGGCTAAAGATCACGCGGTCGCGTTGGCTCGGGTCGGGGCCGGCACCGGAGAGTTCGCCGGCGATGGAAACGCCGTCGAGTGGTTTTTCATCGAGTTGTTTGGATTGCCAATCGATGCCGGCGAAATCCGCCAGTGTGGGCAGCAAATCGATCGCGCCGCTGATTGATCGGACGACCGTTCCGGGTTTGATCTTTTGGGGATAGCGGATCACGCAGGGAGATCGCAGCCCGCCTTCGTGGGTGGATCCCTTGCGTCCGCGCAACCCTCCGTTGAACCGTGCTCCGTTGGGGCCGTTGTCGCTGAAGTAAACCACGATCGTGTCCTGGTCTTTCCCGGTCGTCTTAAGATGCTCCAGCAATCGGCCGACGTTGTCATCGATGTTTTCGCACATCGCCATCGCCGCCCGCGTGTGCGGGATGTTTTGTCGTCGGCTGTTTTCCGGTTCCGGATCAGGAACCATGGTCTTGTCCGCGAACTTGTCCCAGTACTTCTGTGGCACTTGCATCGGCGAGTGCGGCGTGTTGAGCGCCAAGTAGACAAAGAAAGGCTGGTCGCCGGATCGGCTGACGAAGTCCATCGCGTGATCGGTCAAGTCGTCGACGATGAACCCTTTGCCTTGGACGATCCGACCGTTGTGTTCCAGCATCGGGTCGAAGTAGTTGCCCCAGTGCCCGCTGCAGAATCCGTAGTAATCGTCAAAGCCCCGCGCGTTGGGATGGTACGGCCACTGCATCCCACTGTGCCATTTTCCGTAGGCCGCGGTGGCGTAACCGGCGTCGCGAAAGACCTCGGCGATGGTTTGTTCGCCGGCGTCAAATCGTTCGCCGCCGGCGGACGTGCTGTAGACGCCCATGCGAGTGTGGTAACGACCGGTCAGAAATTCGGCGCGCGTCGGTGAGCAAACCGCGCAGACATAAAAGTTTTCGACCTGAGCGCCCTGCCTCGCGATCGAATCGATATGTGGCGTCGACAGATTCGGGTTGCCGTGCAGACTCAAATCGCCCCAGCCCTGGTCATCGGCCAACACGACAATCACATTCGGGCGAGCCGACTGACACCACGCACGAGTCGTGATGGTGACGGCAAGGAGTGCGACAACAAGCGAGAGGAAACGTGTGCGGCAAAGCATGGCGTGCGGGGACTTGGGGAGGGCGGATCGGGACCAGTTCCAGTGTAACTCACTCGCGGGCTACCGCTAACAAGAACAATTCGTTTGGTGTCAACGGAGAGCGCCAGCGAAGCGAATATCCCGGAGGGATTTCAGCGAGTAGCCGGAGGTCGGCGCAGCGCCACCTCCGGGGAGCACACTGTACCGAATCACCTGCTCGATCAGCTCGATCAAAATTCCATCAGCGCAACGGCAAAGTGGACGGTCAGCACGAACAGCGTTGTCCATAGCACGGTCGATGTGATTGATCGGCTGACGTCGCTCGCCGAACGCTTCGGCGCTAGTCCCTGATAATAGGCGATCGTCGCGGTTCCCAACCCGCAGACGACGTTCTTCAAGAGCACCCATTTCCATCCGACGTGCAGCCAGGGGGATTCGCCGGCCAGGTTACGGCCGAAGTGCTGTTCCCAGAAATAAGGGCCGACGTCGGGATAAGATGCCGTGAACGCGACCATACTGATGAAGCGGGCGGCATAAAACGCGAGCGACTCCAGAATCGGAGTGCCGATCACAAACGCAATCACGATCGGCAGCAACAAGTACGCGCGCGGGGCAACGCCCAGTGTTCGCATCGCGTCGACTTGACCGCCGTATTGCTTGACGCCGACGTCTGCCGAAACCGCCGCACCGCAGCGTGCCGCGACCAAGATGGTTGCCAGGATCGGTACCAACACTCGGTACAGCGCGAATCCGATCGATGCCAACAGCTCATCGATCAGCAACGGTTGGGTGTACAACCGAAAGGGCAGGAACCGAAACGTGAAGTAGGTGGACGTGAATCCGACGATCAGGCCGGCGATGATCAGATAGATCCAGGCCGATGGGCCGGCGACCAACCGCAAGTAGTGCAGCGTGAATCGGACGGCCCAACGAACGCGTGGGACGATCGGCAGCAGATCCAGCGGCAACCAAAACGCGGCCGATACGGCGCCACCGGTCGTTTCCAACACGGGGTTGATGACACGCCCGATCATCGACTTGCGTTGCGCCGGGCCAGACGTCGCGTCGGCTTCCAAAGTGGAAACCGGCACCATGCGTTCGGGAATTTCGCCCCACTGATCGCGGTCGATTTCGATCAGGTCCTTTTGTTGTGGATCGAGCAACAACACCTTGTCAGCGATCGGCAGCAAGGTCTCATAGTCGTGCGTGACCACGATGCTGGTTCGGTGGTACGTCGATTGGGTTTCGCGAATCAATTCTGCGACCAACCGTCCGCTGGCCGAATCGAGCCCGCTGGTCGGTTCGTCATACAGCAGGACATCGGGTGAAGCGGCAAGTGTGCGGGCGATCGCCAGGCGCTGTTTCTGGCCGCCGCTCAGGTCGGCCACCGAGGTCTTCAGCGGGACCCCCAAATGTTCCAGCCACTGTCGAGCGTTCCACGAGACCGGTTCGCTTTTCGGATTGCCGGCGCCGCGTTTGGGGCGATGGTCGATCGCGAATTGAACGTTCGCGGTGGCGGACAGCTCATCAAAGAGCGCGAATTGTTGAAACACGATCCCGACTCGGGGACGTTCCGATTCGGTCTCGCTGCGTCCGATCGTCCCGGACCAGCGGATCGATTCGCCCTGTTGGGGCAACAGTCCCGCCAAGATCCGCAACAAGACGCTTTTCCCCGCGCCGCTGCCGCCGACGACGACCGTGATCTTGGCTTCGGGGAATCTCGCATCGACCTGATCCAGCAAACAACGGTCACCCGCGACGACGCACAAGTCCTTCAGGCACAGCGGACTGACCGGCATGTCTTCCAGTGCAGCGTCGGCGGTTGATTCGGGTTCAGGGGGCATAGGCTCAATCTTACCGGGCTAGCCGTCGAAATGAATGCCCACCGATGGCAAGCGGGCTGTCGGTGGGCTCAGTGGCGACTTCATCGCTCCGTGGCCCCTCAGCTTGCAAGTCGCCACCGCACTACCGTTCTGCCGCCAGATAAACGATCGGGTAGGGCATCCGGGTCCGGGCGACTTCGATGGTGCCGTTGCCGGCGCCGGTGTGCCAGGCGACGATCCAGCGGCGGTCCTTGCGCAGGATCTGGCTGCGGAGCACGCGGGCAAAATCGGGATTGATGCCGTCTTGTTCGGAACCAAAAATCTCGTCACCGATCTGGCGGATCACCGGTTCCAAACGCTGGCCGGCGATTTCAAAGGCCGCTTCGGCTTCGGGGCTGCTCCAAACCTCGCGCCAGACTTTGTGCAGGCGTTCGTTATCGACAAAGGTTTCTTTCAAGATGGTTTGGACCAATTGGCGGCTCTGGGGATCTTCCGCGATCTCCTCGGCCACGCCGGCCAGTTCCTTGCGGATCGCCGGGCTGGCCGAAATGTCGCGGACGCTGCGTTGGATCGCGACGACGACATCGTCCATGTGTTTTTCCAATACCGGAACCGCTTCCTCTTCCACAAACCGCTGCCATTCTTCGCGCACCAAGTCTTTTTGCGGCAACGGCGTCTTGTCGTAGATCGCACGCCAACCGAAACGGAACAGGGAGGCGCGGTCCCACATCTCGCGACCGATTTCTTCGGCCGGCGGTTGCCCGTGCTTCTTAACGATCGGCAAGATTTCGCGGCGGGCCATCGGGATCAATCGCTCCTGGACTAACTCGTCGTGCCAGCGATGAGCAGCCGCGTCCAGTTCATCGCGGTGCCGGGCGACGGCCAGGCGGAACTCGTCTTCGATCACCGGCAGCGATTTTCGAAAGCTGTCTTCGACCAGCGGAATGAAGGCTTGTGACAGATCCTCGCCGTGACGAGCCATCGCGGCGGACAACTGGTCGCGAATGACTTTCTGCTTCGCCGGCGGAAAGAGCGTTTCCACCACCTCGCTCAACCGCCCGGTGCTGTGGTGCTGAAACAGCTGGCACTCGTCGGCCGGGACGTCCCAGCTGTACCACGTGATCGAAACGCGGCGGCCTCTGGTGAGAGGTTCTGCGGGAAGGTCATCGGGCCGCTCGCTGTCGGGGGTGATGATCGACGCAACGCGACCGACCTGATGATAGTCACCCTGCTCGCCGGCCAGAAAAACCGGATCGCCCGGCTGCAGTCGCCCGGTCGGATCGATGGCCACGATCTGCGTCTCCTGCCGTGCGACGTAGCGTGCGATCGATTCGAGCGTCTGTTGCGATTGGTCGTTTTGCTCGGTCGTCTGCATCCAGCGCGACGCGGCGACGCCTGTCGAAACCAGCGTGATCAGCCAGAATCCCAAGCCGACGATTCGTTTGTTCGTCCGTTTCAAATTGCGGGTTTCCGTGGTGAAAAAACAATAATCGGGAAGCGGGAGTGGTTCGTTTTTCGTCCGCACTCACCAAAGCTTGGCAAACCAATTAGAATGGCGGCTTCCTACCTTACCCCCTTCCGATTCCATTCTACGTGCGTCCGATGTCTGCCATGCAACAATTCGTCGCCCCTTCGCGTCTCCTTGTACCAGTTCTGTTCGCCGCGTTTCTAGCCGTTTCGGTCCGGCCCGCCGTCTCCGACGACAAGCCGGAGGCCGCGAAAGCGGAAAAAGTGGAGGCCGAAAAACAGGACGCGGAAGCCGGAAAATCTGCCGAAAAACCTGCGGAAAAACCGGCCGAGGCCAAGCCTGAAGACGTGAAGCCGGCTGAAAAGCCCGCAGAAGAGAAGCCTGAAGAAAAGAAGCCGGCTGAAAAGAAGCCTGAAGAGAAGAAGGCTGACGAAAAGAAGCCTGCCGAGAAAAAGCCTGAGGCGAAGAAAGAGGAAAAGAAGGCGGAGCCCAAGAAAGAGGCTCCCAAGCCCGTCGTGTCCGCTTTCAAGGACAAGGCGCTCGAAGAGGCGGTGCGGGCCGAAGTGTTCGCCAAGCGGTTCAACGACGAACCGATCACCAAAGAAGACGTCGCCAACATCTCACGCGTCGTCGGCGTCGGCAAGCAGATCAAAGATCTGTCGGGGCTGGAGCATTGCCACGCCTTGATGTTGATCGACTTGGCGGACAACCAGATCTCGGATCTCACCCCGATCGCCAATCTGAAACGCCTGCAATCGGTCACCTTGGCCGGCAACCGCATCAAGACCCTCGATCCGATCAAGGAACTGACCGGGATGCAGTACTTGGATGTCTCGCGGAACGAGATCCAGGACTTGAGTCCGCTGGGAAAGATGTCCAATCTGCGGACGCTGTATCTGGCCGAGAACCGCGTCGCGTCGTTGGATCCGATCGCGCCGCTTTCAAAAATCTGGTCGCTCGATGCGTCCGGCAATGAGTTGAAAACGGTCGAGCCGGTCGCCGGGTTGAAGTGGATCACTTCACTCGATTTGCGCAACAACTACATCGAAGACCTGGCGCCAATCGCCCAGTTGCCGGCGCTCAATATTCTGCAGCTGAACAACAATCCGATCAAAGATCTCTCGCCGTTGGTCCAAGCCTGCGAAGCGGACAAGGCTGGGGAGAACCGCTTCGCGCCGTATCTGCGATTGTTCTTGGGCGGCAACGAGATTCCCGAAAAAGAGAAAGTCGCCGCCATCGAAGCCCTCCAGGCTTGCGGCGTGAAGGTCAAGCAGTAGGTCACGCAGTAGGTCACGCAGAAGGTCACGCTGAGCGTGACGAAGGGCATGCGGTGCATGCCCTTTGGTTTCGGGCCATTGGCATGCACAGCATGCCCTACGATTTGCGGCTATTGGCATGCACAGCATGCCCTACGGTTTGCGACCATTGGCATGCACAGCATGCCCTACGTTTTGCGGCCATTGGCATGCACAGCATGCCCTACGTTTTGCGACCATTGGTATGCACAGCATGCCCTACGGCTTGCGGCCACTGGCATGCACAGCATGCCCTACGGTTTGCGGCCATTGGCATGCACAGCATGCCCTACGGTTTGAGCATCTGCTCGTAGGCTTCCATCAGATAGTCCAGCGGGTAGATGCAGAACGAATGTTCGCGGCTGTTCCAAATCGCCGCCTCGCGTCGGCGTTGTTGCAGCTCGGCCTTTTCCGCTTCCAGTGTCTTTCGCAACGGGTCGAGCCGCGACGCCATCTTCTGATTTAGCGATGTAATCTGCTCGTGCCAATTCCGCCGCCGTCCCTTGGCGGGGCTCGCGGCCAGCAGTTCCCGTTTGGCGGCGATCCATTGCGGATCGATCTCGCCGCTCCCGGCGTAACGTTCCGGCTGGAAGTCTAAATCACGGAGCTGCCGATTCCGTTTGCGGATCTCCGCGTCGACTTCCGCGCTGGGAAAGCGTTGATGTCCCGGCAGCAGCACCGTCGACGACATCACCATAAAACGCGGCGGTTCCACGTTCCAGAACGCTCGACTGATCAAGTCACCGAGCTGATCGTACTTGCCGCCGCCGATGCCGTGCAGGAACAGATCGCTGAGTACCAAGCGTGCATACATCGTCGTGATCAACGCCCGGCTGCGAATCTTGAATTCGGGACTCGCGAGCGCCAGAAACGCGTCCGCCGCTGCAGACTGATTGGAGGCGTCGATTTTTCGATGTCGCTTGTCGCGGTCGCTGATCTCCATCACCGAGCCGGCGGCGGAAATTCGCACCCAGACACTCCGTCGTTTCGGCGATTGGTTGCCGTAGACCCAAAACGGGGCTTCCAGCCATTCACCGTCGCGTCCCAAGTTGGGCACCGGGTGGGCCTTGCTGCGAATGCCATGGGCGGCCCGATAGTACTCCGTCGCTGCGTTGTAGCACTCGTGGAAGCGGGGCAAGTCACTGAGAATCTGCATCGCAAACGAGGCAAACGCATCGCCGCGACAAACGACGCTTTGCGGAATCTCCAGGGTCTGCAATCCAAGATCGGCTTCCAACCGATGGCGTCCTTGGGCCAGTGCGCACCCGGCGTAGCCGCAGCGGTTGATCGCGTCGCGAGAATGCTGCCACAGCGCTGGGATCAGCGGGTTCTCGACGATCCCGGCGACCGTCTCGGCCACGTTGTGATCAAACACGTCAAACAGCTCGCGATCCTCGACCAGCGATTGTTCATAGGGAACGCCGCCGCCGCGACGGTCGAACGCGATGGCTTTGAATCCGACCGTGCCCGCGTCGCCGTAGAGGTACGGGACTCGCACACTGCTCGGGCCCGCGACGTCGCTATCGACGACCAGATTGACGGCGACTGAGCCGGAGGTTTTGCCGACTCGATCGAGCGCGAAGTTCTTGAACCAGACGCCGGGATGGAACAGTGTCGGCTGGTGACCGGCCATCACGATCGTTTGTTCGGCAGAGCCGGCGAAATCGATGTCGCGATAGGCCGAAGTGTAGCGGCGGGCATCACGCAACAATTGTTCGCGCGCCGATCGCCGCAGCGAAGAGATCTCAACCGGGTACGCCGCAGCCCGCGACTGGTTCTCGACCATCATCGCCGCAGCACCATCGATCGGCGGATGGATCAAGCTTTCGCAGTGACCACGCGGCGCGTGGAACGCCTCGAAATTCGAATCGGATTCCACGTTCAACCGGCCTCGTGTACGCAGACCAAATCTCCGCTGGCCGCGTGGGTGACATGACGACCGCTGGCACACAGCCGCGCGATCTCGTCGTCGATCACCTGATTGTAATGTTTCAACCGTGTTTCTGCGTGGTCGAGCGCACCGCCGAACGATCGCTCCAGATCCAGATAGATCAACGGCACCGCCATCTCGGCGATCCGCAATCCGGCTTCGGCTGCCTGGACCCACAGTTGAAGCGGCATTGCGTAGCCGGTATCGGTGATGGAAAAATGCCGCAGCGCTTCGCTACGATAGGCTTTGAATCCGCAAAACGCGTCGGTCAGCTGCAGCCCCAGTCGCCGATTCAGATCGGCCGTGATGCGGCGGTTGATAAACATCCGCTCCTCCGGTGGCGCGTCGTCACCATCGAAGTGATGCAGGTAGCGGCTGCCCGAAACGATGTCCGCCGAACGGGCCATGTCGATGAAGGCGGGGATCCGTTTCGGCTGGTGCTGGCCGTCGCAGTCGAGTGTGACGACGCCATCGAAGCCGTTTGCCAGGGTGTAGTCGAACGCGGTTTGCAACGCCGCTCCATAGCCACGATTTTGCTCATGACGAATCACGGTCACGTCGTCACGCTGGCTGAGAAGTTTGTCGGTCCCGTCGGTCGAACCGTCATCAACGACGAGCACGTTGGACGCATATTGAACGACCTGGTCCAAAATCTCGTTCACGTAGTCGACTTCGTTGTACACCGGCAGGGCGGCAAGCCATTTCTCTTGTCTCGTCATTTCGACTCCATCATCTAGGTCGGAAAACTTCGTGGTGTGACCAGCGTTGGGCGGGCTGCGGTGCTGCCGGCTCCCTAGGGGAATACTCGTTCGAGCGACCGGGTCTTACAGCTGAGCACGGGAATCAGCGTCGTGGAGGAAACTCGCTCTGCGCTATTCTCTCATGAATTCGTGGGCTCGCACACCACTCCGCAAACGCCATGCCGCCTGCACTCAATGACATTTTGGCAGCTCCGCCCGCCGGAGCCCCCCATTGTGGCTGTCGGGCGAGTTGTCCCAGCCCCACGCGCTCGCTGACATCATCCCCGCAAGGCAATCCCCGCCATGCAATCCCAGCACGTGGCGTGAGCCAGTGGCGCGTGATGCATCTGTGGTCAACGGTTCGCGTCAGCGAACCGAGTATCCCGGAGGGATGCCAGCGAGTCGCCGGAGGTCAGTGTAGCGCCACCTCCGGGAGGCCCGTTGCCGACTCCCGTCGACCCCGGACGGGGTCGTAGCGAATCGATCTGCCGGCTGTGCCGCAGACCGCCATTGCGAACGAGTTGATGGGGGCGTTTTCCACTCGGGGCGGCCCGCCGGGTCTGAGGGTTCGGGCGGCATTTGCTTCGACACCCTCCGGGCAAAGCTGTGAAGCATTTTTTAGCGGTAGGGCGCGAGCCCTCCGGTGTTTCGGGAACGATGACGGACCGGAGGGCTTGCGCCCTGCCGCTAAAACTGCCGTGACGCGTTCCTCTCAAACCGTTTGGATCGGGTCGGATTCGGCGGCGCTGGGCCACAGGGTCAGCGTCGGGAAGGTGCCGGCGAGTCGTTTGGCCAACTGCTCCATCGCAAAGCGTTCGCTGTGATAGTGCCCGAGCAGGCCCAGTGCCATGCCTCGTGACTCGGCTTCCAGGCAATCGTGAAAGCTGGCTTCGCCGGTGATCAACAGCTGGCAACCGCAGCGGGCTGCTTGGGCGACGAACGAGCCTCCGCTGCCGCACGCGAATCCGACTCTCGTGATCGGGCGATCGAGCGGGCCGACACCGCGGGGAGCTTGCCGGCAATCGACCCATTCGGCACACCGCCGAATCACATCGCGCGTCGGTGTTTCGGTCGGCAGCGTCCCGTGCCGTCCGCTGCCCAGCGGGTTCTCCGTCGTGGGATCGTTGATCGGTTCAATCGAGGACAAGCCCAGCGATTGTGCCCAACTCTGGTTGATGCCTTCGGCGGCGGAGTCGAAGGCGGTGTGGGCGCTGTAGACGGCGATCTTGGCCCCGATCAGTCGCCACAGGATTTCGCCGGTGATCGAATCACTGGTGATGCGTGGCAGCGGGCGAAAGGGGATCGGGTGATGGGTGACAATCAAGCCGGCCTGCTGCTCGATCGCTTCGGCGACCACGCCGGGGGTCACGGTCAGGCAGGTCATGACCTTGCCGATCTCGCGGTGGCGATCTCCGATCAACAGGCCAACGTTGTCCCAGGACTCCGCCAATTCCAGCGGAGCCCATTGGGAGAGCGTTTGGCAAACGGCATCGACAGTGACAGCGGACATGGCTCTCGCATCACGTGGTGGAACGGCTCGTCGACGCTTGCCCAGGGTTACAAAGCAAGCGTCGCGACGAGGATGACGAGTGGCCCGTTGTTTAACGTGGGGCGATCATGCAGATCATCCGACGGCCGTGTTGCTGGGGCGCGGTTTCGACCTTGCCGACTTCGTCGAGCAATTCGATGACCTGCTCCATCACCTTGCGGCCTTCTTCGATGTGAGCCATCTCGCGTCCACGGAACAGCACACTGACTTGAACCTTGTCCTTGTGCTTCAAGAACTTTTCGGCGCGTCGAATTTTCGTACGAATGTCTTCGTCGCCGGTTTTCGGCCGCAAGCGAATTTCTTTCGTCTTGGTGTGACTTTGATTGCGGTTCGTTTTCTTGTTCTTGTCGTATTTGTATTTGCCGTAATCCATGATTCGGCAAACCGGGGGTCGCTCATTGGGAGCGACTTCAACCAGGTCCAGTCCGACATCGCGTGCACGCTCCAGGGCGTCTTCGGTCGAGATCACTCCGAGCTGTTCGCCAGTCTCGCTGACGACTCGAATCGGACTGATTCGGATACTGGAATTGATGCGAACGGTGTCGCGATTTTCTGGTTGGGGGTTTCGTCGTGCCAACGCCACTAAAAGTTTCTGCTCCTGCCGGTGGGCATTCCGGACATCAAATGGAAATGGCCTCGAGACCGGATCGGCGTTGAATCAGCCGAAGTGCCAGTCTTGGGGTTGAACCACGGATCCCTGAAACGTCCAGGGAAAACGGGTTCTCAACAGTAGGTCACCGAAGTGGTCTACACCGAGAAGGGCGGAAAATTCGCCGCCGCCAGCTTTCTCAGCGTTGCGCAGTATCCAGCGACGGATCGGCGACCGTCAACAGTGAAACTGCCGGTTTCACCGAACTTTTCAGCTAACAATCGAAAAAGGTTTCGTCCAGCGTGATGCTTTGACCCATGGTTTCGACCACATCGCCCAAAAACAGCTGTTTGCGGCGTCGTGTCTCGATTTCCCCGTTCACGGTGACCTGGCCGTCTTGGATCCAGATTTTGGCCTGGCCGCCGGTCCCCACGCAGCCGGCCCGTTTGAGCACATCATCCAGCCGCATCATCGGACGCGCCGCCGGTTCTTGGGACGGTTGCTGTTTTTCGGGGTCACGCGGTGCGTCAGTCATCGGATTGGGAACGTTGCCAGGACGGGGAACGGTCACTTCACCTTCATCGGCCGGCAATTTAGTTTTCCAGTCGGGCGTCGTGGGGCTTGTTCAAGATCCCAAGCGGAACGATTTTTCACAAGATGCACTCCGCGAGAATGACGCTGGTCCGGCATTCTACGCTGCCTTGCGACCGTCGTCGCCGTCCAGGTCTGCGATCGAACCACGCTCGCGACGCAGCGTGCGGATCGTGGCCGTCTGGGCGTGGATCTCGTTTTGCAGCTCGCGAATCGTGGTCTGAGCATGCTCGTTGGCTTTCAAGCTGTCCTCGTGTTCGGCGCTGACGCGTTTGAGATGGCTGATCAGATCCGCGCTCTTGGCGGCAAGCATTTTGTTGGCCGCCCGCAATTCGTCCAGTTCGGCGAGCTGCGTTTGCAACTGCTTGACCACCGCGGTTTGCTGCTTCAAATCGGTTGAGGCCTGACGCAGTTCCGCGATCGCCGCTTCGTGCTGATTCGACTTCGTCTCCAGCCGCCGATTCAAGTCCTCGACCGAGACGGCTTGGATTTCCAATTCTTTGCCCAGCTTGGTGACGTGGCTTTCCAGTACCTGATTGGCGGCGACCAGTTCGTCGCACTGCAGGTCGGCCTTGGACAGTCGATCGCGCGTGATCGCGAGCTGTTTGTTGGTCGCTTCCAGATCGGCCACGCCGTGCCGCAGACGAAGCAACTCGTCGCGTTGTTCGGAAAAGGCCCGCGTTTGCAGATCGCTTTGCTCTTTCAACTCGATGACATCGCGTTCTCGCATGTGCAGTTGTTTTTCGAGATCGACCACCGAACCGATGCGTCGATTCAAGTCCTCGATCACCGCTTCACGCTCACTGATTTGCATCGCCAACGTCTCGACTTCGCGGACCGACTTGGCAAGCTGTTCGTCTTTGACTTCCAGCTCACCTTGCAGCGTTTTGATCTGTTGTAGTTGTTTCTGCAGCGATTCGATTTCGGATTGCTGTTCGCCGGTGGTTTCGACCAACGCGGCCCGTTGGGCGTCGGTTTCTTGAAGCACCGATTGCGTCTCGGCAAAGCGGTCCTGCAGCGTGTTGAGTTCACGTTCCTTGTCACGCAGGGTTTCGATCTCGCGATCTTGATCGCTCAAGCTCTCCCTCAGCCCGGCCTCGGTCCGCTCGAGTTCGGCCAACCGCTTGGTCAGCGTTTGCGTTTCTTCGGTAAGCGGCGTGAGGGCCTGACACTGCTCGGTCAGCTCGTTGATTCGGGCATCGCGGTCGCTCAGTTGTTCGGTCAAGTCATCGATCGTCGCTCGACTGGCCTGTAGATCCTGGCCCAGCGTTTCGATTTGATCTTCCAGGCCGCTGAGGCGTTCGCACTGCTCGGTCAGCTCGACAATTTCTGTGTCACGGTCACGCAAGTTCGTCGCCAGGTGGTCGAGCTTCTCGAGGTTTGATTGCAGCTTGCCGGCGAGCGATTGGTTGTCGTTCTCCAGCACCTCCAGCTGTTTGGCGTGATCGGCCACGCTCGATTCACTTTCGTGCAGTTGGGCGGTCAGTTGTTCGATCGACGCGAGCGAGGATTCCAATCGTTCAGCGAGTGTCTGTTTTTCGCTTTCGAGCTGCTCCATCTGCAGAAGCTTTTCGGATTGCTGTGCCAGCGTTTGATCGCTGTCGTGCAATTGGGCCGTCAGCTGATCGATCGACGCGAGCGAGGCGAGCAGTTTTTCAGAGAGCGATCCCTTTTCGGTTTCCAGATCTCCCAAGATTTCCAGCTGGGCCGATTGTTCGGCGACCATCCGTTCGTGTTCGCGGAGCTGTACCGAAGTCTCTTCGACCGATGCCTGAGACGACATCAGTTCGGCGGCGAGCGACTGGTTTTCGTTCTGCAACGCCTCCATTGCCTGCAATTGTTCGGTCTGACGAGCAACGGTTCGCTCGCTCTCTTGCAGCTTGGCGGTCAGCCGGTCGATCGTTGCGGCCGATTGATCCAAGCTTTGACGCAGCGACTGTTGTTCGCTTTCCAGGGTGTCGATCACCTGCAGACGGTCTTGCAACTGCGTGACGATGTGTTCGTTTTCGTTCAGCTTGGAAGTCAGTTGCTCGATGGTTGCGCGGCCCGTGGCGATTTTCGCAGTCAGCGATTTGGTTTCGTTTTCCAGCGGCTGGATCAATTCGCAGCGCCGGGACAGATCCGCGATGGTGCTCGTCTTTTCGCTCAGTTTGTTTTCCAATTCGCTGCGAATGCCGCGTTCGTCGTCGACCTCGCTAGCGATGAACTCCAATTCCGCGTCTTGCTCTTCGATGCGTTCTTGCAGCTCCGCGATCTGTTCGAGTTGGCCGGCTTGCATCGCCAGCTTGTCTTCCAGTTTCAGTTTGATCTGTTTCAGTTCGTGCAACTCGTCGAGCAATTCACGGACTTCTTCTTGGGCGTCGGCGCCCTCTTGTCGTGCGACTTTCAATTGGTCGATTTCGCCGCGAAGGGTTTCCACCAAGCGGTCTCGGTCCTGCAGTTCAGCCGTCCGGTCTTCCAGTTGGCATTCGACCTTGGTCAGTGCCGCGGTTGCGGTGGAGAGTTCGGCGTGCAGGGTTTCCAGTCCTTCACAAGCCGCCTCGGCCTCGGCGGCACGGGATTCCAGTTCGGCGATCCGGTTTTGTTTTTCTTCGATCAGGTCGGCCAGACGCTCGTTTTGATCGGCGGTCCGTTCGGCCTGGTCCAGGGCGCTGGCGAGCTGTTGCTGCATCGTCTCGATGCTGGTCACGACCGACGCGTATTTGTGCGACGATTCGTCCCGCTGCTGTTGCAGTTCGTCGCGCTGACGCTGCAGGGATTCGATCGTTTCATCGCGCTGCTGGGTGGACGATTCGTGTTCTTCGATCTGGGCCTGCACCGCGTCCAATTTGTCTTGGGTCGCCTGGCGATACATTTCGCTTTCGGCTAGCTCGTTTTTCAGTCGAGTGATCAGGGCCTCGCGGTCGGCGACATCCGACTCACTGGTTTCCCCCAGCCGTTCGACTTGTTCTTTCAAGTGCTGGATTTCGGCGAGCTGCGCTTCATTGGTTTTGGACAGCGATTCGATCAGCGCGGATTGTCGCCCGAGTTCATCGCCGGCTTCCAGTGCCGCGGTTTCATTGGCGGTGATGCGCAGCTCCGCGGCATGCCTGTCCGCGAGCGTCTGTTCGTGCTCGGCTTTCAAGGCATCGTATTCGTCTTGCAACGCTTGCAATTGCTCTTCGGTGCGCTGCAAGTCACTGTTTTCGAGGGCCGCGTTGTCGCGGGTCAGTTCGATCGATGCTTCCAGTGTCGCGTTTTCCTGGCGCAACGACGCGGCTTCCTCGCGGGCGCGTTCCAGATCGTCGCGTTGCTCGTCGAAGGACCGCTGGAGCGAAAGCAGCTCGCCGTGTTGGCTGGATGAGTCGCCGCCCGCCGTTGCAAGCTCGTCTTCCAATTCGCGGATCCTACCGTCCAAGCCACTGGTGTCTCGGTACCAGAGCAGATGCCCGATCAGCAGCCCTGCGACGATGAAGATGAAAATCGAAACAACCGGTAAACCGAAGATCACAACCATCAGTCGAATCCGTCCTGCGTCAATGGCCAACCGTTGCGACCGGGCTGTCTCAATTTCGACAAACTCGGAAAGATACGGTGTTTTGCGAAGTTTGGCTGTCCAATCCGTGGCAGCCCGGTGCCTGATTTTGGCACCACCCTAGCGGCTATAGCAAAGGCGCGACCGGCGAGTCGACCCGAGTTTGGCAAGATTCAAGTTCGCCCGGGCGGGCAGTCGGTTTGGTCAGATCATGCCGGTTGTCAACGCTCCAATGGCGGCAGCTGAAACTTGCCGTCCGGGAGGTCGATCTAGCGAAGACCTTCGTCACTCGATTTTCCCAGCACGGATTTCCCAGCACGGATGCTTTTTCATGACGGTGAAACCCTTTCATCTTCTCGCCGCTGTTGCGTCGCTGTTTTTGACCACGTCCGCCTCGATCGCCGACCATCCCGGACGCAAATCGCTGGCCGACAAACACGGCCCGGCCGGAATCGCGGGCGATCATGTGCATGAAAAGGGCGAGTGGATGGTCGAGTACAAGTACATGAACATGTACATGGAAGACAATCGGATCGGCGATCGGACCGTCAGCGATTCCGAAGCGATCGCTTTCGGCGCGACGAGCTCGCCGATGACCAATCGCATGGCCGCTCCCACGCAAATGACGATGGAGATGCACATGACCCACGTGATGTACGGTGCCACCGACAATGTGACGCTGTACACGATGTTCATGTTGCCGAGTCTGACGATGGATCACATCCGCGGCCCGATGAACCCGGCCGGGGCGGGGACCGAATTCACGACCCATAACAGCGGTTTCGGTGACACGGCCCTGGGCGCGCTGCTCCGGCTGTACAGCACCGAGCGTTGCGATTGGATTTTGAACCTGGGCGGGTCTGTTCCGACCGGCGACATCTTTCGGACCACGTCGACGCCGACCGGCGGGATGATGTCTCAACCGCTGCCCTACCCGATGCGACTGGGCAGCGGGACCTTTAACGCACGCCCCGGCATGACCGTGCGGTATTTCGCCGACCAATGGGGCTGGGGGGGGCAGGTCCAGTCCGATCTGCCGATGGGCAAGAACTATCGCGATTACCGTCTCGGTGCCGAAGTCCGCCTCAACACGTGGACCCAATACCTGGTCTGCGACGCGTTCGCCCTGTCACTGCGCGGGGAACACGTTTGGCGTGACAACATTGATGGCGCCGATCCGCAGACGCCCGACGCGGGGATCAGCACCAACGTCGAAAGCTTTCGCGGCGGATACTGGTACAACCTGGGGATCGGTGGCCAGTTGAACTGGAAAGGAAATTATTTGAACCTGGAAATTGTGCCCACGTTGGCGCAAGACCTGGGGGGAATCCAGTTGGAGACGGACTATTCGATCATTGCCAGTTGGTCGCGTGCGTTTTAGAGTGACGGGGAATCACCTCCCGCGAAAGCTTTAGCCATGTCACGTCCCTTCCCCCCACCCGCGTTTCGGATCGGCGATCTGGTCGTCGATCCGCCGATCCTGCAAGCCCCGATGGCGGGCTTTACCAACGCCGCCTTCCGTCAAATGGTCCGCGAATATGGCGGCGCCGGACTGATCGCGACCGAAATGGTCAACGCCCGCGGCTTTGTCTGGATGGACGAAAACGAAGCCGAACATCCCGAACGCTTGTGGGGTGTGGCAGAAGAACCTCGCCCACTGGCGGTCCAGATCTGGGACAACGATCCGGAAACGATGGCCAAGGTCGGACGGCGGTTGGTCGAGGAGTACCAGGTCAGTGTCGTGGATATTAATTTCGGCTGCCCTGTCCGCCAGGTCACCGAGAAAGCACACAGCGGCAGCTACCTGTTGCGAACGCCGGGCCGGATGTTCGAGATCATTTCGCAACTGGTTAAAGCGTGCGCGCCGACGCCCGTGACCGCAAAGATCAGACTCGGCTGCAGCCCTGATTCGGTCAATTGCAACGAAGTCGCTCGGGTGGTCGAAGAGGCCGGTGCGGCGGCGCTGACCGTTCATGGCCGCACCGCCAAAGACATGTTTCGTGGACATGCCGACTGGGATCGCATCAGCGAAATCAAGGCCCACCTTCGAAACATTCCGCTGATCGGAAACGGTGACCTGGACTCGCCCGAAAAAGTCGTTCACGCCTTCAAGACCTATGACGTCGATGGCGTCATGATCGCCCGCGCTTGCCTCGGCCGCCCGTGGCTGTTCTCGCAAGCCGCCGCCGCACTCCGCGGCCAACCGATCCCGCCGGAACCCAGTCTGCCAGAACAACGTCAATGCATGATGCATCACTACGATCTGGTCAAAGAACGCTTCGGCGAAGAAAAAGGCACGATCCTGATGCGGAAATACGCTTGCTGTTACGCCCAAGGTAAATACGGCGCTCGGCATTTCCGCACGCACGTCGCAAACGTGTCCAGCGCCGACGAGTTTTATCGCATCGTCGAAGAGTACTTCCCGATGAAGACGAAAGAAGAAATCCGAGCCGAGCGTGAAGCGGAACAGGCCGCAGAAACACGAGCCGCAGAAACGCTCAATGCCGAACTCAGTTGACCGCGGCGAGTAACGGCAATCGCTACGGGCTGTTGACGTTCATGTCACGCAGTGGTTGCGTGACAGTCGCCGACAGTGGCGGAGTGGGATGCTAAGGCAACTTCACGTCCCTTGTTCTTTTCCTAATTTCCTCGGATCGATCATGTCGCGCTCGAAACGGTTGTGTGTCCTGGCGTTTATCAGTTTGATGGTGTTCCTGATGCCGGCCCGACCGGCGGGGGCCCAGGAGCAGAAAACGCCCGATGCGGAACCGGCGAAAGTCGCGGCGGAGGATACCGATTCGGTCGCGGATGCCGATGCGGTCGCAGCGCTCCAGCCCCTGTTCGATCAGCTCATCGGCGCCAAATCAACTCGGGCGACCGTCGAATTGTCCGCCGATACGATCGTCGACGGAGCGGTGGTCAACACCCAAACGTCGGTCTACCAAATCGCGTCCCAAATTCCCGATCAGTTCACCATCTACTTGAAAGACGAGCAGCAGCGAGCCCGAATCTTTTGTGACGGTGAAACGACGACGATCGCCCTTTCCGAACAGGCATTCACCGTGCTGGAGAAACCGTTGGCGATGCAGCAAGCGGTTTTCGAGTTGCCGTTGCCGATGGGGCCGTACCCGGAACCCATTCTCGCCCTGACCATGGCCGGCATCGACCCCGCGCTGTCGTTGATGACCGGCATGAAGTCGGTCCGCTTGCTCGATCGCAACAAGTTTCGCGGGCAAACGCCGGCGATTCATTTCCAAGGCATCCAAGAGGACAATGTCCGTTGGGATCTCTGGATCACCCAAGACGAGCGGCCCAAACCGTTGCGGTTGCGTGTCGATCTGACGGAGATGCTTCGCGCTAACGGCGGATTGGAATTGCCGCAAGGCTATCAATACGCGTTGCGTTTCGATTTTAAAGTCTGGCGGATCGATCATCCCAATGCGGCAACACTGTTTCGCTACAACAAGATCGAGGGCGCCAAGGAGTACGAATCGATCGAAGCGTATTTCAATGAAGCCAAGTGATCGGCGTGGCGGATGGGGCACGCGCCACTGGCTGACGCCACGTGCTGGGGCGATGGTTCTATTCTTACCTGGCCAATTCGATCCGTCGCAGCGCGACATCGGCTACGAAAATGGACATCGCGACCATCAACAACCAAGGCCACAACGGCATCGGTTCGCGGGCCGTCGCGTCGATCCGTTCGGCAATCGATTCCGGCGGCGGGTCAAAGCGTCCGCCGCTGACCGTTGCAATCCGCTGCAGCGTCGACGTCGCGGTGGGCAACAACCTCAATTCATCGCTGTAGCCGACCGAGATGCCTCGCGAGGACCGTTGCGTCGAACCGGATTGCCGCGTCTGTGCCAGGTCCAAATGATACGCGCCACGGCGGTCGGTCTTGATTTCGGCTTCGAAACGTCCCGGCGCGGTTTGACGCATCGCCAACTTCTGTCGCCCCAGACCGGGATCGATCATCGTCAACTCCGTCGTCGCGTTCTCAATGAACGCGCCGTTTTGGTCCACCGAATCGAGTGACACGAACGTCGTTTCGCCTTCGCGACGGACATCGACAAATACGCCGCGGTTGTCATCCTTGCGCATCGCATGGCGGATGACTTGGGCCCAAAACGGACCGAAATCCGGCCACGCCAACCATTCGCCCGCCCAACGGTTCTTGGCATCGCTGGTGAACGCCACCGACATGCCCAATCCGTAACGCCACCACGCCAGCAAGGGATCGCCCGCCTCGCTGGCGAGGATAAATTCAGCGGTCGGTTTTGGGCGCGTCACGACATAGCCGAGCAATAGCGGCGACAACTCCAGATCGATTCCCTCCAGCACTGCGGTCGGCCGGACCAGTTGAGCCGTGAAGGGCAACTCGTTGATCGCCGACTTGCTGGCCTCGACGGTTTCCTTGGCAAACACCTGCGGCACCGCGTCGGGCGAATCACAAAAGTAATAACGCCCGCCCCCGATCTGTGAGAGTTCCTCCAACAGATCTTCACTGGCACCTTGGCCGAGTGCGACGGTGGACAGCGTGATTCGATTGGCGGACATGTCCGAGGCGGCGCCCTGGAAATCGCCCGGCGAAGAAACTCCGTCGGTCATCAAGATCACGTGCTTCAATTTCGCCGTCGCCCCACGCAGTGCGTCGAGGGCATCGACCATGCCGGGGTACATGTTCGTGCCGCCGGACGCTTCGATGGTGCTGATCGCGTCGATGATTTGACCCTTGTCGGAGGTCGAGCGGAGTTCGGAAACCGTGTAGGCTGATCCGTCGAACGCGATCACGCCGATCGAATCGCGGGGCCCGAGTAATTCGACGGCCGCCCGCGCCGCATCTTTGGCGAGTTCGATTTTCTGGCCGCCCATCGATCCGCTTTTATCGATCACCAGCATCATCGCCAGCGATGGCTTTTCGCGTTCCTTTTCGAAATTGCTGCGGACCGGCAGAATCTCTTCGACCTGCGTTCGATAGTAACCTCCCAAGCCGAACGATTGGTCGCCGCCGAGCATGACCAGTCCGCCGCCAAGTTCTTTCACGTAGATGCGGATCAAGTCCATTTGCCGCATCGACATCGCCGTCGCGGGAACGTTGGACAGCACCAGACATTCGTAGCCTTGGATTTCTGTCAGATCACTGGGGATTCCCTCGGGCGGTCGAACTTCCACGTCGATCGATTGTTCATCGAGCGCCCAGCGCAGTGAATCGGTTTGGTCCAGATCGGGATCGACCAACAAGACACGCGGGCGACCCTGGGCATACACGACTGTTTCGGCCGCGTTGTTGTCCAGCAACGTGTCGTCAAATCCACGCAGTCGGGCGGCGAAGGATTCTTGTCGCTTGCCCAGCACGGTTTGTCGGAATCGAAACGTGTTCTCGCCCTTCTTGATCTTCACCGGCTTGGGTTCTTCGTCGCCGATCTGAATGTCGCCGCGATACAGATCGATGTAGCCCTCGGTGTCACGGTTGCTGCTGACGATCACTTCGACAAAAAACGGTTGCCCTTGGCGGACTTGGGTCGGTGCGTCGACGCGTGTCAATTGGACTTCGGGGTCACTGCGCGATGGCAAGGGGATGGTCCAGACGGGCACGCCGCCCTCGGCCGCTGCGGCGATCACGTCGCCTCCACCGGTCGCGTTTCCATCGGACAGCAACACGACGCGGCGAACCCGAGACGGCGGCATCGAGGCGATCGCGGTGCGCACGGCCGCCTCCAAGTCGGTCCCACGGCGAGCCGGATCGTGGTCGGCATCGTCGCTCGGAGAATCGTCAGCGTCTTGTTCCGCTGAAGCAGCTTCGCCGGGCGAGTCGTCCGTGTTTGCGGTGTCATCTCCGGTCACAGAGACGTCATCGGACTCGTCGCCAACTTGGTCGGTGGATTTGTTTTTGTCGGTTTGCCCGCTGTCCTCGGTTTGCCCGTCGCCGACCGCCCACTCGTCTCGCAAACTCTTTGGTTCGCGATCAAATTCCAAGAACCGAACGTCGACATCGGCCTGCTCGGCGGCCTTGATCGCCTGGGCGAGAAACGTGTCGGTTTTCTCACGAGCCGCCTCGTCGATGCTCTCGCTGCGGTCGATCGCAAACACGACCATTTGCCGGTCGGTTTGCCGCATCAGCACCGGCCCGGCCAGCGCCGCGGCCAACAGTCCCAGCACGACAATTCGCAACGCCAAGGAGACGCGCTTTTGCCAAATCGGAAAGTCGCTCAAGGAGCGGAGGTGATACCAAATCAAAAACGGCACTGCCGGAATCAACAGGTACAACCAAGTGAAATCAGACCACTGCACGGAAACGTTTCCCCGGAGCGAAGGAGGAGGTCGCGACCGTGTCAACTATAGCAGTTTTCTGACCCCGGGTTAGTCGCGGAACAGCTCGCGAATCCCGAAGGTAAAGAAAGTTCCGATTCCGAAATTCGCTAGCTCTTCTTGGGGTTTGTAACGCAGGATCAGGGTGTCGCCGGGTTGGACCAGAATGTTCTCTCGTGAATTGTTCATCGCCACTTGTAAGTCGACGGAGATGTTGTAGGTTCGTCCGCAAGGCAGCTTGCGAATGATGTACAACTGTGTCGGGCTGGTGCCGCCCATGCCTTGGATCATCCCGCCTCCTCCACCTCCACCGCCGCGAGCATTGGACGACGCGATTCCCTGGCCGGACAATGCCATCGCGCCTAGCACGTCCAGATCGTAATCTCGCGGCAACGGATACTGGCCGCCGCCGAGCAACCCGCCGGTGTAAAACAATTCGGTTTCTCTGGATTCGACCATCACGATATCGCCGGTTTGCAGCGTCACGTCCGAGGGCCGGATGTGGGGCATCTGTCCGGGGTAATAACGCAGCGGGATCCGGATGATGAATTGCGTTTCCAGTAGCTGGTTGTCGTACGCGATACAGTTTGCATCGGTCGCAAACACTTCGTGATCCAAGTGCTGTCCCTGGTGATGCGTTCCCGCGCCGCAAGGTTGTGCCAACAGTTGGCTCATCAGTTCGTTGCGTCGATCGGCGGGAATTTGAGACGTCTTGTAGATCACGACTTCGTTGCGTTCATTAAACCCGGGCAACCCGCCGGATCCCATCAGCGCATTGAGCACGTCATTGCGTCGCTCGGGCAAATCAAGGGTGTAACCGGCTGCCGTGCCATCGGATCCGACCGCGGTCTGTGCGTTGAAACGAATCACGGTCACGGTGTGGGACCGGCGCTGCATCAACGACACGACGGGATAGTTCACGCCCGGCGGCAAAATCTCTTCTTCCCGATAGCGACGTGAGATTTCGTCACGTGCCTGTTCGAGCGTCAAGCCGCTGACGTTGAACGGGGCCAGCAATGGCAACGTGACCAGCCCACCTTCCTGCACCGGAATCGGGTACCCGATCGAAGGTTTCAGGAACGATTGGTCCGAAGGCATGTTGACCGGCGGAGGCGTCGGCGGGCTGTTGGGGGCCGAAAACGGAAGCACGCCGTCGATGTAGACGCTCAAAATGTCGCCTTCTCCCAACAAATATTGCTCTTCATGAGGACGGGCGAGCAAGACCACCGGAACCGGTATCTGATCGCTCTTCGGCACACCCAACAATTCATCGGGCAAATCAAAAACGGGGATCCCGGTGACCGGTGACAGAACCGACGTGCACCCCGTGTTGATGATGGCCAGCAGTGCGCAAAGGGAAAGCGACCAAAGAGCCACGGATTGACGAATGTTGCGGTCCATTGTTGGCATCCTTGCCGAAACGGGATTCTGAAAAAATGCTGGGTCGGGAACGACACGACATCCGCTCGGATGTGGCGTCGCTGTCAAACGTTGTCGCCGTCGTTTCGCCTGGAAATGGAATCCGTTCCGCTCCAAACTCGACGGCCGCGCGGTCACTGGAACTCCGTGCTTTCCAACGGGAGTTCTTCCGGTACAGGAAGCGGCTGAACCTCATGTTCATCAGCCCATCCTGGAACCGTTTCGGCGTCGCCCTGGGGAATCACTTCACTCGACTCCAGAGCTTCGAACGGGATGTCGTGGACGGCAGGGGTGCACGGACACATCGCCATCACCAATTCGGGATTCAACGGTGCAAGTCGCCAGCGATCGACACCCCGCGCGACCGCGTCGGCGTGACCGAAACTGTAACCCTGGTACCAAGGCACGGCCGCCGGGTAGGTCTGATGAATCGCATCCCCGCTCAACATCCGCCGAGTGGGAATCGGTGGCGGGCACTCTGCCATCCCCATGGCTGTTTCCACAAACGCCGTGATGTATCCCGCTTTGACATCGTCAACACAGGGAGACGACGCGTATTGGCTTTGGTAGCTCTGTTCCCAGACTTGACGGGCGAGTTTGCCCGCCCGCAATTTGATCGTCGTGCGTTTGGTCATCGCCCCGTAGGGCTGCCACGTGGATCGAATCGCATCGGCCACGCAACCGGCGCTGCACAGGATCGCGACCATTGCGATCATGCCACCACAGGCGATCGCCACAGAGCGCGAACCGAACCGTTTCGGGCTGACCGGAATCTGATGATGCTTCTCGTGCATTGCGTCACTCCATTGTCGCGCACTTCACTGTGACGGGGATCTCCGACCCACGTCACCACGTCCAGGGACTCACTTCCTTGTTCATCCCATCGCCTTCGCCGCATCGCCGCTTGGCACGTTGCATTCATCGCCATGGTATTGCGACGCTGCATGTGCACGCTTGCCGGCGCGCGGAAAGCTACGGTTTTTGATCGGCCGATTCTGTCGGTGATCCACCTGATTTCGTTGCAGCCCACACTAACCATGACAGCCGATACAAGCCGACTCCGGATCCGTTCGCGCCTCGTTCTTCAACGCCTTCAATCGAGACGACCGCAATCCTCTACCGAATCGTCACATCCGTCACTTGGCTCTCCAGGTCACGCCACTACGCGACGACTCTGCGTTGAAACAGTGCCCACTCGGTGATCACCAAACCGGTGGCGGCAAGGATCAGATAAAACCAGGGAGAACGCCCGGCCGGTGGCAACTCGCCGGCCGTTGTTTCGGGCAACTCCGGTAAACGCAGATCACTTTCGTTCGCGTCGGAGAGATTGACGGCGACCAGATTCGCGTCGTCGGTGGCGGCCGTCGGATCGGTTTCGCCCTCGCCGGTTTCGACATCGCCGGTTTCGGAGACGTCTTCGGTCGTCAATCGGTACACGCCGACCGACGGCAGCGGCCCCAACTTGACTTTGTTTCGTTGCACCGTGACCAGCGTGCGTTCACCGGAGGGGGCGATCAGGTTGGCGGTGCCTGTTTCGGAATCCTCGGCCACGTCCCAGGGAACATCCGTGGTCAGCCCCGTCGCCAACGCGGGACGGATTTCACCGGTTTCGCGAAAGAACCAATTCATCGCGTTGGTCATCAGCACCGGAAACGCAATCCGCAGCGGCAGATCGCTGGTGTCCAAATCCGACGCGAGCAACAAGATCCGCCCCTCGCTACGTTCGATCGAGACACACACACGGTCACCGCCAGCAGTTTCCAGTAACGTCGTTGGCGTGCCCAGCGATTCGCTGACCTCCAGGTCGCGGCCGCCGGCGAGGATCACGTTTTGCAATTGAACGTGACGTAGCAACGGGGACTGTTTTTCTTGTTTGGCAATGATCGGATTGTCGACCTGTTCACCGAGTCGCCAGGCGGGCTGCCCGTCTGTTCCGATAGCGGGGCCCGATTCCGGGATGTCGACCAACAGCACCGGCCCTTCCGGAATCGTCTCGGGAACCACGCCGGCAAACACCGTCAACCGCGCCGCGGGTTCCGAATCGACCGCATCAGCCGCCAGGATCTTGACCAACGGAATCGATTCCAGAACACGTCGCAAGTAGTACGACTCGGAGTCTTCACCGGCGACCAGCTTGACCGGGATTTCGGGGCGGTTGGGCAGGATCGCGCGGGCGACGTTGTCTACCTGCAACGCGTCGTCTGATTTCAATTCACCGGTCAGCACGCCGCCGGCGCGGGAGGTGCTGTCGATCTGTTTCCGAAACGAACCCTCGGCTTCGATTTCCAGCGGAATCACATCCACCAGTGCGTCATCCAGTTTCAGCGTCAACCGAGTTTCGGCCGGCTGGGAGGAAAAGTTATGGACTTCCACCAACAGCGAATAGCCGATCGGATCGACGGTCGAACGCCTGACCTGGAATGTCGTGATGGCGAGGTTGTCTTGCGAGGTTCCGACTTGCATCCAGCGAACGTCGTCGCCGGTCAGTGAGCGTCGTTGCTCGGCCGCCGCTGCGGCGGTCGCATCGTTGGGTTCGGGTGTGGGCTGTGCCGGGGCGTCGGTCAGCAGGTCACGGTTGGCAACGCCGCCATCGCTGAACACCACGATCCTGCGTTTTAGGTCGTCGGCCGCCAGTCGTCTCGCCGCCGTGATCGCTTCGCCGATCCGAGTCGGACCATCGGTCGGCTGAATTTCCAACAACGCTTCTTGAACCGTCGGCGCGAAATCCGACATCCCCACCACCACGCGGACGCTGCCGCCGGCGGTGATCAAGGCAATGTTGTCGCCCGAGCGGAGGGTTCCGGCGACGTCCGACGCCTGTTCGATCGCTTCCTGTAATCGAGTGTTGCCCGTGGCCGGATCGACCGCCCGCATGCTGGCGGAATTGTCGACCACCAAAATCAGGTCCTGCCCCGTGTCTTCCTGAGAATTCCAAAGCGGATCGGCAAGGGCGAACCCCAGCAGGCCGACAAAAGCCAGTTGCAGCAGCAGTGAAATCCAGTGCCGCAGGTTTTGCCAGAGCGAACGTTGACGTTTCTGTTCAAAGACCTGGTCCCAAAACAGCAACGTCGACACCGGCCGTCGTCGGAGCCGGGTTTTTAAGATGTAGAAGGCGATGATCGGCAACGCGGCCAACAGCCAGATCAATTTGTCCGGTGAAGCGAATGACATGCTTTACCCCACCGCCGCGGCACGCATCATTTTCAACAGCACCGCATCGAACGGAACGTCCGTTGTCGTGCGGGTGTGGGCCAATCCGTGGGTTCGGCAATACGTTTCGACCTCTTGCACAAACGTTTCAAACAGCTGTTTGTAGTGGCGAAGTTTTCGTTCGGTGACCGTCACTTTTTTCTCCGTCCCCGTTTCGCAATCGACCAGTTGCACATCGCCCAACAACTTGGGGTCTGCCTCCTGGCGTGTATGGATTTGGATCACGTGTGGTTCGAACTGCGCGTATCGCAGCCGGTCGACGCCTTCGCGGAACCCGTCTTGGTCGAACAGGTCACTGATGATGATCGCCAGACCGGTGCGTGGAGCGCGGCCGACGAATTCGCCCACCGTTCGACGCAGATCCGTTCGCTCACCGTGACATTTCAATCCTTCTAGAAATCGAAGCACGCTCAAGATTTGGTCCTTGCCTCGCACCAGCGGCATCACCACCTTGACCCCGTCCGCATAGGCGACGATCGAAACACGATCCAGATCGGCCAACGCAATGTAGGCCAGCGCGGCGGCGATCTGTCGGGCGAGTTTAAATTTCGGCGGGTCGGCAGCTTCCGCCGTCGCGAACGTCTCGTCGACTTCCATGCTCTGTGACACGTCGAGCAACAAATAGACGTGCAAGTCCTCTTCTTCTTGGAATCGTTTCAACAACAGATCGCCGTGACGGGCGTAAACATTCCAATCCAAGTAACGCAGGTCATCGCCGTGCATGTACTCGCGGTGATCGGAGAACTCGATCCCACCACCGGTCTGCATCGTCCGCCGCTGCGCGAGCAGTTGACCCTGAAACATCCGCTTGCTCAGCAGCGACAGGTATTCGAGTTGCTTTAAAAAATCGGAGTCGAACATGAATGTGGGTCGGGCGGCTGAATCGGCGACGTTGGCGTGTTCTGCTGATCGTTCGACAGGCATCCGGCTGGGAACTCGGTGTCCGCAAGGCTCCGCCTGATCGTCGGCGGTTTGCAGCTGCGGCCGCCTGGCAAGGTGTTGAAATTTGCGCGGCGGTTATCCCGCCAACGCCGCTTCCTGGCCGATTTTTTCCAGCAGATCATCGATGATCTTGTCAACGACGATCCCTTCGGCCTGGCCTTCAAAATTCAGCATCACCCGGTGCCTCAACACGCCGTGGGCCACCGATTTCAAATCGTCCTTGCAAACATGGAAACGTCCATCCAGGACGGCTTTGATTTTGGCGCACAAGATCAATGCTTGTGCACCCCGCGGGCTGCTGCCGTAACGCACAAACTGTCGCACCATCGCCGTCGCCGCTTCGTGTTCGGGGTGTGTCCCCATCACCAGCAAGATCGCATAACGGCGCACTTCATCGGCGATCGGAATCTGTCGCGACAAATCACGAAGCTGTAACACGCGTTCTCCTGAAACGACTTTGCCCGGCGGTGGGATCTCGCCGGCGGTCGTGCGATCCATGATTGTTTCCATTTCCTCGGTCGTCGGAAACGGAACCAACAGCTTCATCAGGAATCGGTCCAGCTGGGCTTCCGGTAGCGGATACGTGCCTTCCATCTCCAACGGGTTCTGGGTCGCCAACACAAAGAACACGCCTTCGAGCTGGTGCGACGTCCCCGCGACCGTCACGCTGTGTTCCTGCATCGCTTCCAACAACGCGGACTGGGTCTTCGGCGTCGCGCGGTTGATTTCATCCGCCAAGACCACGTTGGCGAAGAGGGGCCCACGCTGAAATTGGAACTCCTTTTTCCCGTGGTCGCCTTCGACCAAAATGTTGGTCCCGATCAAATCGGCCGGCATCAAATCGGGCGTGAATTGGATCCGGCTAAACGGTGCCTCCAGAACTTCGCTGAGCGTCCGTACCAGCAGCGTTTTTCCCAATCCCGGGACGCCCTCGAGCAACACATGCCCGCCGGCGATCATCGAGATCAACACGCCATCGACGATCGGCTCCTGGCCGACGATTCGTTTGGCCACTTCGGTCCGTAACAGTTCGAACTCGTCACGGAATTTGCTGAGCTCGGCTCGAAACTCACCCTCGGACAACTGCATCTTGATTGTTCCGTCTCGCATTGATTCGTCGATTCGTCGGACCGATGGCAACTCCGCCATCACCCCGGTACCTAGTGATAACCGTTCCCGCCACCAGATGCAAAGGAATTGGTGATTTTCGGTAGACAGATTGTCTGGAAAGTAGGGTGCACCTTCGCCGCGGCGGGGCCGGGTTTCCGAGCACTACGCAATGTCACAACCGGCGTGTGGAAGTTGGCGCGTGGCAGTTGCGGTACACTGATGGCAGATGTATTCCGACCGATCGCCAACTCACCGCTCAGGCAGATTTCCATGCGAGCATTCTCGTCACTGATTTTACTGTTGTTTGCCCTCGGCACGGCGTTGACCGCCCAGACCCGCGACGAAATCGTTCGTAGCGACAAAGAGAAAGTCGAACGGGAAGGTTTCTGGATGTACAACGACATTCCGGGGGCTTTCGAGGAAGCCAAAAGGACGGGCAAGCCGATCGTCGTCGTGCTGCGGTGTTTGCCATGTCACGAGTGCGTCAAGCTGGACGACGAGCTGGTCGATACCGATCCGGTGATCCGCCCGCTGTTGGAACAATTCGTCTGTGTGCGTCAGGTCGCAACCAACGGTTTGGATTTGGACCTGTTCCAGTACGACACCGATCAATCCTTCGCCGTCTTCTTTCTGGCCGCCGACAAGACGATCTATGGACGATTCGGCACGCGTTCGCACCGTACCGAATGGATGGGGGACGTCTCGTTGAAAGGGCTCGCCAAGGCGCTGCAAGGGGCGCTGGACTTGCATGCCGATCACGCGAAGGTCAAAGAGGCGTTGGCGGGCAAACGCGGCCGGCCGATGGAAGTCTCGTCGCCGGAACGCTACCCGTCGTTGAAAGACAAATTTACCGACAGTCTGAATTACGATGGCGACGTCGTGAAAAGCTGCATTCACTGTCACCAGATCGGCGACGCCCAACGCGAGTACTACTGGCACGACAGAAAACCGATTCCCGACAAGGTGCTGTGGCCGTACCCGCATCCGAAGACCGTCGGACTGATCATGGATCCCAATGAGCGGGCGACGGTCAAAGAAGTCCAGGAGGATTCGGTCGCGGCTCAAGCAGGGCTACGCAGCGGCGACGTGATCGCAACGCTCGACGGCCAACCGATGCTCTCGATCGCCGACATTCAGTGGGTGTTGCACAACGTCGATCCCGATGGTGGCGCGGTGCCGGTTGAAATCAATCGCGACGGTTCAGCGGTTGCGGCTCAGGTGCGATTCCCCAAGGACTGGCGCCGCGCCAGTGACTTGTCCTGGCGCGTGACGACGTGGGGACTGCGTCGCATCGCTGCCGGTGGCATGGTGTTGGAACCGTCGACCCGTTCCGATGCCACACCGGTCGGCGTTGGAAACGAAACCATGGCGTTGCACGTCAAGCGAGTCGGGAAATACGGGCCCCACGGAACCGCCAAGCGAACCGGATTTCTGGAGGGTGATGTGATCACGTCGTTCGACGGGCGAACCGACCTGTCCAGCGAACAAGACTTGTTGACGTACGTGGTCACGTCAAAGCAGCCCGGTGATCAAGTCGACGTTACGGTGTTGCGCGATGGAAAAGAGCTGTCCTATAAGTTGCCGATTCAGAAGTAACATCGGCTAGGCTTCCAGCCCGCATCAACGGTGAACCGATCGATTGCAGGCAGGATCGTCTCCATCGCAAAAGGACCGCGCATGTCATCTCCCACCGGACCTCCCGTGATCACCCTCGACGACATTCGATCGGCCCAGCAACGGATCGCCGACTACGTCGTCCGCACACCCGTGATCAACTGCGAAGTGATCTCCAAGCGGCTCGGCTGCGGCGTATCCTTCAAGGCGGAAAACTTGCAGCATGTCGGTGCGTTCAAGGCGCGTGGTGCCGTCAATGCGGTGATGAGTCTGAGCGAGGAGGATGCCCGCCGCGGCGTCGTGACTCATTCGTCCGGCAATCATGCCGCCGCGATCGCCCGCGCGGCTGGTTTGCGAGGCATTCCGGCATTCATCGTGATGCCCGAAAACGCGTCGCCGAAGAAAATTGCGGCGGTCGAATCCTATGGCGTCTCGCCGGTCTTATGCGGTCCGTCGACGCAGCAGCGTGAACAGGCTGCCGCCGAGCTGCAACAGCGGACCGGTGCGATCCTGGTGCATCCCTTCGAAACGCCGGCGGTGATGGCGGGGCAGGGAACGGTCGGGTTGGAATTGCTCGAGCAGGTCAGCGGGCTCGAAGCCATCCTGGTGCCAGTCGGCGGCGGAGGCCTGTTGGCGGGAGTTCTGGTCGCCGTCAAAACGATTCGGCCGGAGGTGAAAGTCTATGCCGTGGAACCGGCACTCGCCGACGACACCGCGCGAAGTTTGAAGGCCGGGTCGCCACAACCGCCGACCCGTTATGACACCGTCGCCGACGGTCTGCGCACGCAAATCGGTGACCACACGTTTCCGATCATTGAGAGCTTGGTCGACGATCTGTTCCTTGTCTCGGAGGCATCCATTCTATCGGCGATGCGGACGATCGCCGAGGACGCCCACTTGGTCGCCGAACCGTCCGGCGCGGTGGCGTTCGCCGGGCTGATCGACAACGCCGATCGTTTCGCCGGTCGATCGACGGCCGTGATCATCAGCGGCGGCAACCTGAACTTCGGCGATTGCCAGCTGGGACGCAACTAAACCCCTTGCCCTGCCACAAACAGGCACCTCATCAACGCCCCCAACCCACCGGGGACAACCGACCGGGGACAACCGACCGGGGACAGACAACCGACCGGGGACAGACCCCGGACAACCGACCGGGGACAGACCCCGAACCCACCGGGGACAGACCCCGAACTCACTGGGGACAGACCCCGAACCCACTGGGGACAGACCCCGGGACCCATCAACCCACCGGGGACAGGCCCCGGATTGGTGCCGCGAAGCCCTCTACGCAGAGAGGGCAGGCCCCGAATTAAATTGACCCCCGAATCAAATTCATAGGGACAGTCCCCGAACCCAGTGGGGACAGACCCCGAATCAAATTCATGGGGACAGTCCCGTGTGGAAATAGGGTGAATGGAGTTATTGGGGTATGTGCATCGCTTGGGTGGGGAGGGGGCGAGGATTGTTCGGACACAGCGGAGGGTCTGCGCGTCGTGGGCAGCGAGGGATTCATATTTTGACAAAAGAAAAACACCCTCGGACCACACGAGGCGAGTTGCGAGGGAGTCATGCGTCTGTGGTTCAATCCAGGGGCGACGGGAGATCAAGCCAGCTATCGCACGAAAACGCTGACGACCTTAGGCCGGTGGATTCACGACGCTCGCGCCAGCTGTACAGTAGCGTGTCCGACTGAACCCCGACCCGCCAACCCCGACCCGCCAACCCCGCACGTCAAACGTCGCAGCGGAAATTAATTTGATTTAGTTCAACGACGCGGAATGATTTGGCTGAACACCGATCTTCGGGTGGATCGGCAGCGTTTCAGCGAAACAGATCCGGCTTCGTTTCACGCAGAATCGCCAGCGTGTCCGCCCGTGTTTGGGCATCCAGGTGACGGTACGCTTCGTCTTGATTTTCGCCCGTCAAGACTGCCAGCAACTGACGCGTGACTTCGTCTTTGAGAGGCTTCTGCATGGAATCGAAGGTTGGCGAATAGATCAAGTAGCTGCAGGGGTACTTGAACATTCGGGTCTTCAAATCAAAGTCTCGGAGCGATCGGCCACGACTGTCCACCGGCCCGCGATTGCTAAACTCCTCAGCAAAAATGATCGAACCGTTGACCGGGTCGGTGAGTACCGCCTCGTTACAAAACAACGCATAATCGACGACCGGCTTGGCGATCAATCGAAGCTGGGCATCCCATTCCGCCGCCTCGTTGCTACGTTCGACGGTTCCATCACCTTGGTACAGCAGCTGACGCAGCGAAAAATCTGCTTGCGTGATCGCGTTGTGCATTTGCGTCTGGTGTTCCAACACCATCAACGCAACGATGTCACTGTAGGGAGATAGATAATCGTGTGTCTCGAAGTCATCCCACAGGCTCAAACGGTTTCCATTTTCGCGCGTGTCTAATTGTCCGCCACGAAGAAACGCGTTGCCCATGTGGCGCATCTCCCCGTGTCTCCCGGTCACATACCATCCTCCCCACCGCTGCGAGAATGGGCTGGAGTGGTCGGTGATGAATGACTCGCGCTGCGAAGCCACGCTGCCGTCGACCTCCGGATAGACGCTGCGAACGGTGTGTCCTGGCACGCCCTGTGTCATTGACGTCGCATGGCAAGCCAGGCAGTCGTAGTAGGCCTGCTCGACCTTGGCGCGCCATGGCATCATGTCAACAGTGTAGAACGCGGTGCCCAGTTTCGGATCCGCCGTTGAGATCTCCATCAGGGAACTGCCCCGGACCCATCCCACGTAGGTGTCGTCGTTGAAATAAATCGCACGCGGGTTACGGCGTGAGATGTAACGCACCTGCATGCTTGTCTTGGAAAACACCAGTGTTTGCGAAGATTCGGGGATCTCAAGTGCACGCAGGAGAGACCGTAGATAGCCCGTTTCGCGTGAGTATTCCACCTGAATCGTTTTCGCATTCAACTTGTCGACTAGCCGGCTGACCCGGTTGTCGGCGGCCGTTTGGGAGTATTCAAACGGTGACTTTTCGATATCGATGCTCAGATTAATCTGGGCTCCGGCAGGTGCGATGAACAGACCGATGCTGCATACGGCCATGGAGAGCCAGCGAAGGGCAGGACACAAACGAAAGTCGCCGCTGGACATGGGGATGCCATCAAAGTGTTGAGAATCGGTGGTGAGACAACCCCGCCACAATCAGTCGTCAGCTCGCCGGCCCCCTCTCAATCGCTGCCCCGACGATTGAGTCACGAGGTCGTGATCGCCTTTATAATAGAAATGCACCGGGATGTATAGAATCTAGTTTGTTCGGCTGCCCCGCACAATGTGGATCTTCCGCGTCTCCGTTCGGACCCAGCCGCGACAGCCCTTTGGTGGGGCGGCTCTTTTGGTGGGGACTGTCCCCAAATCGCCTGGCCGGGGACAGACCCCAGTTTGAATTCCTTCGCGCTGGTGCTGTTGTTGGACTACTGAAACCACAGTTCGGCGAAAATTTTTTACTTGACTTCCAAGGACCATTCGGGTGGAATGGGTGTAGTTAGGCAGAGTATCACGATTACTCGTTAGTTTCGCTGCGAATGGTTGAGAAAGATCCTCAATCCCGCAGCAGTTTCCTGAAACGAGTTGGGGAGACTCTGCGATGGCAAGATCCAATCGTTGCGAAGTGGTGGATCCGAGCGAAGTTCAAGTCTTTCACGTCATCAGCCGAACCACGCGTGCTTGCTGGCTCTTCGGCGAGGATGCGATCTCAGGCAAGAACTACGACCACCGTAAAGTCTGGATCGAAGAGTACCTCCAACGTTTTGCAGCGTGCTTCGCGATCGACTTACTGTCCTTTGCCATTCTTTCCAACCACTTCCACCTCGTGCTGCGATCCCGCGCTGACATCGTAAAGACGTGGGACGACACCGAAGTGGCCCGGCGCTGGCTGATGATTTGCCCCGAGCGACGAGACGACCAGGGCAATCCGATGGCGCCATCAGCGTCGGAACTGGATCGCATTCGGAAATGCCCCAAGAAGCTTGCCGAGATCCGCGAGCGGCTGAGCAACATTTCCTGGTGGATGCGTCTGTTGAATCAGCGAATCGCTCAACGCGCCCACATGGAAGACGACACGAGGGGGCACTTTTTCGAAGGACGCTTCAAGGCGGTTCCGCTGGTCGATGAAGAGGCTGTTTTGGCCTGTTCTGTCTATGTCGATCTGAATCTAATCCGAGCGTGCCTCGCGGAGACGATTGAGCTGAGTGACCATACGTCGGCACAACGGCGGGTCGAATCGGTCCAGGCTTCACAGCAGGCTCCACCGGACGAATCGAACGCGTCGGTTGTTGACAATACACCAACCGCCGTTCCGCAAGCTCGCCGTGCGGACGCCTTTCTGTCACCCGTGAATCTTCACGAGGCAAATGCTCCAGTTGGACCGCAGCCGAGCAAAACGAACGCGCGTTGTAGCGATAAAGGCTTCCTCACAATGAGCGAAGAGAACTACTTGGAGGTGTTGGACTGGAGCGCTCGTCATTTGGCTGCGGGCAAACGAGGCTGCACCCCGAAAGGATATCCGCCAATCTTGGAGCGTCTTGGTTTATCGCCGACGCTTTGGTTGTCGCTCGTCGCAAACTTCGGCAGCCTGTTTTCCACTATCGCGGGTCGGCCGGATCATCTCGATACCAAGCGGACCAAGCAGACAGGGCGTCGTTTCTACGTGCCCAAGCAAGCCCGCGACCTATTCGGCCAAGCCGCTTAGGGAACCCCTCCTCTCAACGATCCCTTCCAGGGAATCGAAACCACGCTGCTGCGAGTCGCTCGGGATTTGCACACGGTGACCGCGGAGGGCGACGCGAATGTGGTGAGTCACCAAATGACTTGTTCTTTTCCGTCGCTGAGCAACTTCGCGTTGCATCCTGCGTCGCAGTTTGCCGTGCTGTCTCAGTCGGTCGCGATCACGTAGCGCTTACAATCTCAGCGCTGACGCCAGCTTTTAGCTTTCTCCGGCCGTCGCTAGCAACCATCGGGGACAGACCCTGGTAGCAACCACCAGCTTTTAGCTTTCTCCGGCCGTCGCTAGCAACCATCGGGGACAGACCCTGGTAGCAACCATCGGGGACAGACCCTGGTGAATGGGGACAGACCCTGGTGAATGGGGACAGACCCTGGTGAATGGGGACAGACCCTGGTGAATGGGGACAGACCCTGGTGAATGGGGACAGACCCTGGTGAATGGGGACAGACCCTGGTGAATGGGGACAGACCCTGGTGAATGGGGACAGACCCTGGTGAATGGGGACAGACCCTGGTGAATGGGGACAGACCCTGGGTGGTGGGGCGGCAAGGAGGGGAGAATGGGATAAATTGGTGGGTGTCGTGTAGACGGCCGTTGGCGTGAACGCCAGATTAGGCGTGTACTGAATGGGGGAAATGGTCGCGAAACGATGCAATGAATGGTTCGTCGTCGTTGCGTTCACGTGGCGTGCATGTCGCGTCCCCATCGCCTCCCCATGGAGAGACAAGGTGATCTTTGACCCCAATGAATCGCATCAGTTGACCGGCACGCATGCGGCGTTGTACCGCGAGTCGCTCGGAGTGATGCTGGATGTTTTCCGCGAGGCGCTGTTTGACGGGAGCGAGGACTACGTGTCGATCTGGTCCTTCGGCGTCACCTTGTTTGATGAATTGCATTGGCAACAGCAACTGAGTTTATTGCTTTCGGTTTCCCGCTGTGCCTTGAACGGATCCGGCGATCCCGAGAAATGGAGCGCGCTGGAAAAAGCATCGTTCTACGCCGTCTATCGAAACGTCCTTTCCTATCTCGAAATCGAACGCGACCTGGAACGGATGGACGCGTCGGAGATGGAGTACACGCTCGACGAGGACGAGCTGGATTTGGAGGATGATGACGACGAGTACGACGAATACGATGACGGCGGTGACGAAGGGGAGGAGGACGAACAGAGTTGGCAGGAACTGATCACCGCGGCCTACCAGGAAAAGTGTCTCCGGGAGGGGCTGACACCCGAGGAGATTGAAGCGTACTTGCGATACACCCCCGACGGCGATGGTGATCTGCAGCACTGGTTCAGCTTGTTGGAAAGTCTCGCCGACCAGATGTTGGACGACCGAGACTTTGAGATGGCGGCGACGTTGATGGATGCCGATCCCGAAATCGCGACGGTCATCAAAACGCAGCTCGGGATCCAACCGGATTACTTCATCGCCACCGCCGACGAGCCGTCGAGCGAAGCGGTGAGTCAGATGTTTGAAGAACTGGCCCAACTTGCCGGAGTGCCAACAGCCGGTGACCGCGACGATGACGTCGCCCCATTCTAAGCCGTTTGAAACGAATCCGTTGGTCGATCAATAAAACACGATCGGATTGCGTCGGAAATCAATCGCGACGCAATCCGATCGTTTGTTCGAGGCAGTCAAGACTGCCACGGAGTCCTTTCGTTGAGCACTACTTCACGACGTCCGCTCAGTTTTCGCTCGATGCGACGGCCTTGGATTGCCATTTCAGTTCCGTTGCCAGGCGAGTCTGTGCGGCGTCGATGGCTTTCATCAGTTTCTCGGCCAGCAGGTTGATCTCCATGTCTTTGGTCACCAACGCTCCGCCAGTTTCCTGACCTTGGAGCGGGGCCACCGTTTCGGATGCGAGTTCACCGAGTTCGATTTCGCCTTGTTCGGCGACGGCACGCAGGTAGACTTGGGCGACGGTCAGGTGCCGGAGTGATTGTCCGACGTCGTAGCGGTACTGGTCACGGTCGCGTTCGACCCGGGCCGATCGAATCTCTTTTTCGTCTGCGGCCAGTTCGGCGGAAACCGGTTTCCTGTTGGGCTGGTACTGTGACGTTTTACGCTGTGCGTGGTCGCTGGTGGCACGAATCAGGTGCGACTTGGCGACTGCCAGTTCGCCCATCGTTGCGAGCACTTCAATCTCTCGCGGGGTCGGCGGCGTTTCGTTTTCTTGCAGACAGACCGACACTTCGTCGATCGTGTCGGCGATCGTCATGATTCTCGATTCCTCACGGACCATGGCAGCGGACGCGGCCAGATTGAGCCATGCGGAGCACTTGTCGAGCGACTCGGCCAGCGCCGCGCTGTCTGTCGAAGCGGCTTGATTGCGCACCTCCGTCAGATTCTCCAATGCCTCGTAGCAGAGCGGCCAGTAGGCACTGTTGGACACGATCACCCAGCCACGCAAGTTTTCGGGACGTTCGTCTCGAATCGTCGGTCGATCGGCTTGCTTGACAGCCGGTTCGTCGGCACCGGAATTGCCTGCCAAAACACCAAAACCAGCCACCAAAGCAGCGAACGCAAGGGTCATCTTCATTGCTCAACGTCTCATGGGAAGGGGAGAAGGGGATTGAGCTTCGAACAACTCAGCTCATTGCTCTCTCCACTAACGCAAGCATTGGGCCAATTCGATGGGGCGTGATAGAAAATGCAAGAAAAGGCATCTTTTGGAGTCGAATGCCGGAACACACCCGACAATCAGTCATGGTCCTCGCAATGCTCTGGAAAAAGATTTTCCAGTGCGTCTAAAACATCTTTCCGAAACGGCCTGTGCAGGTGTGCCTAGCCCCAGGCTTGGCGAAGCACGCGGACAAAGTTGCCGTGGAAGATCGCGGCACGATCCGATTCGCTGTAGCCTCGGCCGGCCAGCAGGCTTTCGAGTTTCTGCAGGTCGGCAATCGTATCGACATCGCGGGGGCATTGTTCGTTTCCAAAGCCCCCGTCCAAGTCACTGCCCAACCCACAGTGATTGGCGTTGCCGGCCAATTGGCAAATGTGGTCGATGTGGTTGGCGATGTCTTCGAGTGTGATGTTCATGTCCTTGGGATGAGATTGGCCCCGAACGAATCCGGGCACGACCATCCAGACGTCAAACGCTGCCCCCAGCACGCCGCCGCGATCGATCACCGCTTTGATTTGATCGTCGCTGAACTGCCGCGGATCGTCGACCAAGGCGCGGCACATCTGATGGCTGGCCCAAATCGACCCGCCGAACAGATCCAGGGCTTCCCAAAAACAGGCGTCGTTGAGGTGCGTGGCGTCGAGGATGATGCCCAGCTGGTCCATTCGGCGAATCAATTCGCGGCCCTCGTGCGGCAGACCTCCTTCGACGTCGTGCCCCATCGAATAGCGGCCGATCCCGTAGTGCGATGGCCCCAGCGCCCGCAAACCGTACTCCCAAGCACGGTCCAAATGATCCAGTGTGACGATCGAATCGGCGCCTTCCAGGGACAAGATGTACCCGATCGGGGCGTTGGCTTTGGCCGCGGCGGTCGGATCGGCCCAGCGTCGGAGATGGCTTTCCAAACCTTGAAGATCCCGGATTTGAAACATCTCGTTCTGTTCTTCCATCTCCCGGTACCAGGCGAGTTGCCCCTGAGTCATCGCCCAAGCTTGCGACGGTGATTCCCAGTTGGCGACGAACGAGCGAGGTTTCATGCAGCCGGCGATCTGGGTGGCGACACAGAGTCCGATTCCGCCGCGGCGCATGTCGCTGAGCGAAACCACGCCGGCCCCTTGCCCCTTCATCAGCGGCGGCAAGTTCCGTTCGGCGTCTCGGATTTCAGACACCGGTCGCCGCAGGTCCCGATTCCATTCGATCGCGTTCATGCTGAGATCGAGGTGGGCGTCAAAGATCAAGTTCATCGTTCGTCCGGGCAGAGCAGGGGAGGGGAGAGCTGAAAGGGAGGTTCGAAGGTTCAACGCGGAAATTACAAAACCGCTGAGTGACAAAACCGCTGAGTGACAAAACCGCTGAGTGACAAAACCGCTGAGTGACAAAACCGCTGTGGCTAAGGTTCCGATGGGGTCGCTTCGGAATCCGATCGGCGGACCTGCCGGGTCGCATCGGTCCCGAGCACGGCGATCGCGGCCAGGAAGTACATGCCGGCGCAGGTCACGAACACGTAGGTTTCGCCGCTGCCGGACGCTTCGCCGAGTGTCATCAACCGCGGCACCACGATCGAACTGGCCGCGGCGCCGAAGTTGCCCCACATGTTCCCCCAGCCGAACACGGCGGCGGTGTTTCGTCCGCCCACATCTTGCATGAACGCCCAGACCGTCGGGTTGCCGATATCGGTCATCAGCGACACCATCGCACAGCACGCCACCACCCACCAGACCGATTGGTAGCTCAAACAGCCGAGGTAGGCAAATCCGGCCAGGCAACACGTTACCGCCAGCGGTACGATTCGGCCCCAACGGTGACCCAAACGCACGACGGCGTGATTGCCCAGCCAACCGCCGATCAACTGGCCGGGAATGGCGATCGCCAGCACCCCGGTGACCATCAGCGAACCGAGCAACGCTTCGACGCCGCGTTCTTCTTTCAAGAACGTCGGCAGCCAGGTGATCAAGAACGCCCAACCGAACACCAAACAGAACTGGGCCAGCGAATTGAGCCACAGCGAGCGACTTCGGATGATCGCCAGCATCATCGGTCCGATGTCACGTAGGTTTGTTGTCGCCGCGGCCGTTTCGGCGGCCGTTTGATCCGCGCGGCCGATCAGTTCCAGTTCCGCATCATTGACCCCCGCATGCTCCTCCGGCCGGTTTCGAACGATCACGTAATAGGCGACTGCGACGATCAACCCGACGACGCAATACAGATACAGCACGTAGCGCCAGCTGCTGAGTTGATAAACCAGAAACGTGGTCAGGAATGGTGCCAGCGTTCCGCCGAGTCGCCCGCCGATCGAGACGAAGGAACTGGCCTGGGCGCGGGCGCGAAAGTGAAACCAATTGCGGATCACGCCACTGCTGGTCGCGTACGCGCCCGCTTGGGCGACACCGAAGGCCAGTCGTGCGACCAGCAAGGCGCCCAGCGTCGCTCCCATGCCCGACCATCCGGTCAACAGCGACCACGCGAGGATGTAAAACGTCAACATGATCCGTCCGCCGAACCGATCGCTGGCCCAACCCGAAGGCACTTGAAAGAGCGCGTAGGCAAAAAAGAACGCGCCCAACACCTCGCCGATTTGTTCTCGTGAGGCTCCCTTGAAATCGTTCAGGAAGGAATCGCTCTTGACGATTTCGCCAAGGCAGACACGGTCCAGATACAGCATGAACGCCATCAACACGCTGACGGCGATGATCCGTTTTCGCACCGACGTGGGCTGAATCTCGACTTGCGTTGAATCGGGGGGGGAATCCATGTGTTTCTGCCTGAGAGAGCATCGTGCGAGGAAGCTGGCGGGATCGGCTGGACGCTTCTCCCACGGGCGTTGTTCAAATGGTGATCCGTCTGGCCCTGGCCACGACGGGCCAGGGCTCGACGGCGCGTCCGTTGTCGACGCACCAGACTTCCGCGTGCAAGGCGACCGTCGGGCAGATGTGGGTGGGAACGCCATACAACACGGCGCCGACGGGATAATCGTCCGCACGATCGGTCTTCAGCACCAAGTGTTCTTCGCTGTGCCCCACGGCTTCGGCGTCGTCGAGTCCAAAAAACGCAACCCGCGGAGGCTGCATTTCCGACGCGACCGCTTTGTAGCCCAGGTCGATGCAAAGCAGTCCTGGGGCGGGCCGGCTGATCACGCGGGCCAGCAGCACGGCGGCCTGATCGACTTCCATCGGTGGCGTGAAGGTCGGCTGACCGGCGTCCCAGAGCACCGACGTTCCCGCGCTGACTTCGATGTCGTGCTCGGCGGCTAAAATTCTGGACGAGACCGTGCCGCAGCCGACGACTTTGGGGACCGCCAAGCCTTCGGCCACAAGTTCCCGTCGCAAGTCCCACACCGGCTCAAACGCGGCGGCAACCTGTCGCCGAACCAACGCCTCGTCGGTGTCATGGATGTGCCCGTCGTAGGCGTGCAGCCCCGCCGGACGAAGCCCCTTGGCGGCGGCAAGGAATCGGTACAACGCAACGGCATCGGCGTTGGGTCGAATGCCGGTCCGATTCATCCCGATGTTCAAATCGATCAACACGTCCACGTTGACTTGCCGGCGCTGGGCGGCCTCGGAGAGCGACTGGGCGATTCGGGTGTCGTCGACGATCGTCGAAAACTGGGTTTGGGGAAACGCCCTGACGAGTTCCACCAGCCGCCGGATGTTGGGCCCGACGGGCTGATAGGCGAGGAGCACGTCGCGTCCGCCGGCCGCCGCTGTCATCTCCGCCTCCGCGATCGTGGAGGTTTTGAACTTACCGATCCCGGCCTCCAGCTTCATCTGAATGATCTGCGGCAACTTGTGCGTCTTGACGTGTGGTCGCAAACGATCGACGCCTGCCCAGGCGATCATGCGTTGAAGGTTGGCCCGCACACGATGGGGGTAGATCAGCAGGGTTGGGGACGGGATTTCGTCGGCGTTGTCGAGTTCGTACCAGGACGGCATCAATTCGTTTTCAGGGATAACCGGAGGGTGGGGTGGGGGGGCCGTCATTCGCAGTGAAGTGGAACTTTGGCGGCGGGAGCCCGGAGTATAACGACGACGACGCGTCGGGGGTTGTAATGATTTACAATGGACCGCGGATCATCCTCCCTCACCATGCATCCCGCCGCTTCCGATCCCGTTGAAACAGCACGCCCTTCCCCACCCCGCCATGAGTCTCCTCAAGCTCCTGCATGTCGTTCTGGTCGGATTCTTGATCACGACTTCGTTTGCATCGCTGGTTGCTGCCGAGCCCGCGTCGACGCGCACGGTCGAATTTGCCAAGGACGTCTACCCGATCTTGCAGCGGTCTTGCTTTGAATGCCATGGAGCGGAAAAGCAGGAAGCCGGTTTGCGTTTGGATCGCCGCAATGATCTTCTCGAGTCGGGTTCGGTGGAGCCGGGGAATCCCCAAGAGAGCGAACTGCTGCGACGTGTAGTCTTGCCGCGCGGGCACGACGAAATCATGCCGGCGATCGGCGATCCGTTGTCCGCATCACAGGTCGATGCGCTGCGTCGCTGGATCGCGGGCGGAGCGGTTTGGCCGGAAACGTTCGTCGTAGCCCAGCACTGGGCCTACGTCGCCCCGCGCCGACCCGCCTTGCCGGACGTTCGCGACACCGCGTGGCCGCAATCGCCGATCGACCATTTTGTGCTGCACCGACTTGAAGCGGAGAACCTGACTCCGGCGCCGAAGGCGCGGCCGGAAAAACTGATCCGCCGGTTGTATTTGGACTTGATCGGACTGCCGCCGACGCCCGGCGAGGTCGAGGCGTTCGTTCGCGATCCGAGCCGCCAACAGTACGAGTCGATCGTCGATTCCTTGCTCAGTCGTCCACAGTTCGGCGAACGTTGGGCGCGTCCCTGGTTGGACTTGGCACGCTATGCCGATTCCCATGGATTTCAACGCGACAACTTTCGCGACATCTGGGCCTATCGCGATTGGGTCATCAACGCGCTCAACGACGACATGCCATTTGATCAGTTCACGATCGAGCAAGTCGCCGGCGACCTGCTGCCCGCCGCGACGGCGTCACAAAAAATCGCGACGGGGTTCCACCGCTGCACGCCGACCAACGTCGAAGCCGGATCGCTGCCCGAAGAAACCCGTATCGAGCAAGTCATCGATCGGGTCAATACGACCGGCGCCGTTTGGTTGGGGACGACGTTGGAGTGCTGCCAGTGTCATGATCACAAGTACGATCCGTTCACAACGGAGGAGTACTATCAGTTGTTGGCCTATTTCAACAACACGGTGCAGGAAGCCGACCGCGCCAATCCCAAGCAACCTTCGTCGATCAAGTTCCAAGGTCCCAGCATGCCTTTGGAAGATCCGCCGCGCGACCAACAACGCGTGGAGCTTCAGCGACAACTTGATGACCTCAAAAGCCAACAACAGCAACGCCGTGAGGAACTGTCCGCCGGTCTGGACGAATGGGGCGAGGGGCTTTCCGAGTTGATTGCTCAATCACCGCAGGCACACACGCTCGAAGTCATCGAGTTTGAATCCGAAGGCACGACCGATTCGTATGAACGCCTCGATGATGGTTCGATCTTGCTGCAAGGCGGTGACCCGCCGGACAAGGACCAGTACAGGGTTGTGGCAACCGCCCAGGTGCCTCGCGTCACCGCGATTCGCTTGGACGTGATGCTCGACGAGTCGCTTCCCGATTCTGGGCCGGGGCGGAATGAACGCCGCAATTTTGTCTTGAACGATTTTCAGGTGGAGCGTGTTGCAAACGCTGGGGTCGGCGCTGGGGCTGATACGGTGGAGCGAAAACAGACGCTTTCTTTCTCGGCGGCGAAGGCGAGTTTTTCGCAAAAGAACTATCCCGTGGCCGGCGCGATCGATGACGATCCGAAGAGCGGCTGGGCGATTTCACCGCAACAGGGCAAACCGCACTGGGCGACGTTTGTGCTGGACGAACCGATCGAGCTTGCCGCCGATCGACCGCTGGCGATCACGATGACGCAACACTTCGGCCGAGCGCTGACCATCGGTCGCTTCAAGCTTTCGGTCGTGACCGGAGACGTTGACGCCGAAGCCGTTCCCGAAGTGATCGCCCGGGCGGCGCGAAAGTCTCCGGCCGAACGGTCGGACAAGGAACGAAAGACGCTGGTTCAATACCGGGTCGAGCGGGACAAGGCATTCAATGCACTCGACAAGCAGATCGCTCAGCTGCAAAAGCAGATCAAGCAGCTGACGCCCGACACGACGTTGGTGATGATCGAACTGGACCAACCGCGAACGTCCGCGGTGTTTGAGCGGGGCGATTATCGCACGCCGGGCGATCCGGTTCAGCCCGGCACGCCGGCGGTCTTGCACCCTTGCCCTGACGGGCCGGAGGACCGTCTGACGCTGGCCCGTTGGTTGGTTTCACGCGACAATCCGCTCGTGGCTCGCGTGACCGTCAACCGTTGGTGGATGGAACTTTTCGGCGCCGGCATTGTCACCACGCCCGAGGATTTTGGCATCAAGGGCGAATCGCCCTCGCACCCTCAACTGCTTGATTGGTTGGCGGTTGAGTTGATGGACAAGGGGTGGTCGATGAAACGTTTGCTGAAGACCATCGTCACGTCAGCGACCTATCAACACTCGTCCAACGTTCGCTATGAACTTCGCGACGTCGACCCGGAGAACCGTCTGCTGGCGCGTGGGCCGCGTTTTCGAATGGACGCCGAGATGATTCGCGACAATGCATTGGCCATCGCCGGCTTGTTGAGTTTACGGCAACACGGCCCATCGATTCGCCCCTACCAACCCGACGGTGTGTGGTCCAAGGTCGGCGGCGAGGCGTATGACTATGAAGTCAGCCCGGGCGGCGAGCGACATCGGCGTGGCATCTACGTCGTCGTCAAAAGGGGCTCGCCGTATCCCAGTTTCATTAACTTCGACGCCACCGCGCGTTTGGCCTGCACCGTCAAGCGTTCTCGGACCAACACTCCGTTGCAAGCGTTAACCTTGCTGAACGATCCGGTTTATGTGGAAGCCGCCCAAGCCCTGTCGTCAAGAATCGCGGCCGAAAGGGGCGACGCATCGATCGACGACCAAATCGAGTTTGCCTTTCAGTTGTGCACGGCGCGGCAACCCAATGCCAGTGAGCTTGCGACGCTTCGTCATCTGTATCGTCAGCAATCGGATTCTGCCGATCCGATGTACGGCGTCACCACCGCGCTGCTGAACCTGCACGAAACCATCACCAAAGACTGAGTCGTCTGATGAACGCATTGCCTTCCACATCAAATCGTCATCGCATGTCGCGTCGCAAAGTGAATTCCCGTTCCCAGGCCAATCGCAGCGACGTCGATGACGTCGTTCGGTTTGACCGGCGTGGGTTTCTTGGTACCGGCGGAATCGGATTCGGCTCAATCGCACTGGCGTCACTGCTGAGTGAAGATTCGTTCGCCGCGACCGCCGGGCCGCACTTCGCGCCGCGCGCCAAGCATGTGATTTATCTGCACATGATCGGGGCGCCGTCGCAGTTCGATTTGTTTCAGGAAAAGCCCGAACTGGTCAAACGACACAACCAGCCTTGCCCGCCGGAGGTCACCAAGGGACGCGACTTTGCGTTCATCGGCAAGACGTCCACGCTCGCCGGTTCGCCGTGGAAGTTTTCGCGGCAGGGCCAGTGCGGGCACACGATGAGCGAGTTGTGGCCACACCTCAGCCAGGTCGCAGATGAATTGGCGTTCATTCATTCGATGCACACCGATGAAATCAACCACGCCCCGGCGCAGATGTTTTTGCACTCCGGATTCGGTCGCGGCGGGCGGCCCAGTTTTGGTTCGTGGGTCAGCTACGGACTCGGCTCGGAAAACAAGGACCTGCCCGGATACGTGGTCATGCTCAGCGGGCCGGCCGGCGGGGCGGGCACCAGCATGTGGTCGCCTGGCTTTTTGCCGAGCATTTATCAGGGCATTCAATTTCGTTCCAAGGGCGATCCGGTGTTGTTCCTTTCCAACCCCGAAGGCCGTTCGATGCAGGAACGCCGTCAGGTCTTGGACGCCTTGGGGGAACTCAACGAGCAGCATCGCTTGGCGACCGGGGACGAGGAGATCGCGACGCGGATCAGCCAGTACGAGATGTCGTATCGGATGCAAATGTCGGTCCCCGAACTGATGAGTCTGGACGGGGAGTCGGAGGAGACGTTGGCGCTGTATGGTGCCGAGCCGGGCAACGCGTCGTTTGCCAACAACTGCTTGTTGGCCAGGCGGTTGGTCGAGCGCGGCGTCCGACTGATCGAGCTTTACGATTCCGATTGGGATCATCATGGCAACATCGAAAAGCGTCTGCCGGAGAAATGTCGACAGACCGATCGCCCGATTGCCGCGTTGATCGGTGATCTCAAGCGACGCGGTTTGCTCAACGACACCTTGATCATTTGGGGATCAGAGTTCGGGCGTACGCCACTCAACCAGGGCAGCAACAAGGGTCAGGGGCTGGCCGGCCGGGACCATCACAAGGACGCGTTCACGTGTTGGCTGGCCGGCGGCGGGGTGAAGGGCGGCGTCCGCTATGGCAAGACCGATGAATTTGGCATGGATGTGGTCCAGGACGGTGTGCACGTTCACGACCTCAACGCCACCGTGTTGCACCTGCTGGGGCTTGATCACGAGCGGCTGACGTATCGTTATCAGGGGCGAGAGTTCCGCCTAACGGATGTGGAAGGGCGCATCGTCCGCGAACTGCTGGCGTAGGTTCGTTTGCCGCTAAATGGGGTGTTCGTGATTTGCGGAAGGGCGCGAGCCCGATACCTCTAAGTGAACACCGATGAGGAGGCCGCTCGCGCTGGCGCAAACCAGCTGATGTCAAGTGAAGATCAGCCGTTTGGCTATCTTGGTTTTCGGGTAGGCGGTAGTGGACGAGGCGACGAGTCCCTGCCCACATGCCGACTGCAGAGGACTCGTCGCCTCGTCCACTACCCGACTGCGGAGGACTCGTCGCCGCGTCCACTACACCGACTGCGGAGGACTCGTCGCCTCGTCCACTACCCGACTGCGGAGGACTCGTCGCCTCGTTCACTACACTGACTGCGGAGGCTCGTCGCCTCGTCCGCTACCCGACTGCGGAGGACTCGTCGCCTCGTCCACTACACGATTGCGGAGGACTCGTCGCCTCGTCCACTACACCGACTGCGGAGGACTCGTCGCCTCGTCCACTACCCGACTGCGGAGGACTCGTCGCCTCGTCCACTACCCGACTGCGGAGGACTCGTCGCCTCGTCCGCTACACCGACTGCGGAGGACTCGTCGCCTCGTCCGCTACACCGACTGCGGAGGACTCGTCGCCTCGTCCGCTACACCGACTGCGGAGGACTCGTCGCCTCGTCCACTACACCGACTGCGGAGGACTCGTCGCCTCGTCCACTACCCGAAACTTGAGTGCCAATAACCTGCAAATCTTATGCGAAACTTTCGGGGGTCAATCGGATTCAATAACGCAGAGCGCTACGTTTCGCCTTTGGGCTCAGCAAGTTTGTTTCTAGATCGAGGAATCCGATGGACCGCTCAGTGTTTGGCTTTCATTTTGCGTGGCTTGGCCTGCTCGCGGCACTGATGGGGGCCGGGCAGGCGGCCGGAACGGTGAGGGCGGAGTCGGTCGGCGGGAACCCGAAGATGCAAGGGTTCATCTTTTTGGAGGGGCGGTATGTGCCATCACCCTATGAAGTCGACTTTGACGGGGATGCGTTGACGATCAACGGACGCGAATTCAAGGCAGACGCGTTCGACTTGTCCGAATACGAGGAACGGGAGCGAGAGCGTGAGCGTGAAGGGCGTTTCGGCCGGCGGCGACCGCGTTGGGGGCGTGAGGCTCGGGTGACACACGGTGATCCACAGGTACAACGGGTCAACTATACAGAAGAGACTTGGCGTTTTCGCGAACCTGTGGAAGCTTCGCCCGCGGACCTCTATCGACGGTTCTACGAGGACATTCGGTCGGTCGATTTCGGCATGATCGTTGTCCTGTATTCGGGAGAGCGGCCGCGGATGCTTTATCCCGAACAGGGAGGGATGGATTTGCTTCGCGCCTTGCGTGACTCTGACGGCCCGGCGGCGATGACGCAAATTTCCAGTCGTGTGGAACCGACCGATGCGAGTTTGAGTCGATTGTTGACGGAATTCCAGCCGACTCCGGAATTCAGCGAGCAAGTGGAAGCGAAGCTGAAGAAATTCGATCAAGCGGAAGCCGACGGCGAGCGGGTGACCGCAGCGACCCATTGGATCTCCAAAATCTCTTACCCGTTGACGGTATTCGCGATGGCGGTGGTGGTGCTCGGCTTCGGCCACTTGCTGTCCAACCGCCCTCAGATCGAGAGTTCGGCAACGGATCCGACCGACTGGTCCAAGCATCGCAAGGTGGTGGGGCAATCGTTGTTGATTGTCGCGTTGCTGTCGGCGGTGGATTTGATTTGGACGTTGGGGACTGCGAACGCGGGGCTGATGCGCGAGCTCAATCCGTTGGGCAGCGGGATGATCGCCGAACCGGTTCGCTTGTTCTTGTTCAAGGCGACGGTCACGGGGATGTCGATCGGCATTCTGTATCGGCTGCATCGACGACCGGTCGCCCAGGTGGCGTCGTGGTGGTGTTGTTTGCTGCTGACGCTGTTGACGGCCCGCTGGGTGATGTTTCAGTCGATGTTTCTGTAACCGGGCTGTTTCCCCAACGGGGCTGACGGTTAGCAGACAACGCTGTGAAGCATTTAATCCCTGCGTTTGACGAGGTGTTAGCGGCAGGGCGCAAGCCCTCCGGTCCCTCCTCGTCCCCGAAACACCGGAGGGCTCGCGCCCTACCGCTAACAAAATGCTTCACCGCGTTGGTTAGCAGGACCCGGAATTTCACAGCATTTGAGCGACAGAAATAGCGGCGACGCTTCGGGGCAGGGCGGGGCCGTCTGGTTCAAAATTTCGTCAATTTTCTCACTTGGCCCAAAAAACAGCGGCGGGGGGCTGGTGGCGACCGGCGGTGAGTGTCGCTAAGTTGTTTGGGTATAGAGGTTTGCGCTGAAAACGAAAGTCCCAGCACAATCCGGGCCAGTCGAGCGGGTTGGGCTTTCGTAAAAGTGGCCGTTGTGATATTCTCCCACATCGAGCCTAGGTTCCAGCCGTCTATATCCGTGTCGATGGCCCAATTTTATCCGCATTGATCGTCAGGGATGCCCGCCCGTGCGTTCTGTGATTGTATCAAAACCGCGGACCACTATTGGTCAGATTGTTTTGGCGAACGCGTTTCCCGCAACCGAATTGATGATTCCTGTTTCTGCCGCGTCGCGGCGGGGACCGGTCTTGGCGATCGCTGTTTGTGGATATAGCGACTCTGGGTCCTGGCTTCAACGTTTCCGGCCCAATTCTTTCCAGCGACCCAATGTCCGCCAATCCGATTCGCCACGTCAATCGGAAAATCGAACCTTTCGGGGTCTTTGTGTTGTCGCAGCAGCAGTGCTTGTAGCAGTTCGGTCGAAACCCATTCGATAGCCGTCCGAGATCATGGATCTCAAGTCCAGCAGGAGCTTTCTTTACCGATGGCAGTTACGTCCCAGCGTCGTCTGATCCCCACAACCGTACGTCACTTTGGAACCGATCTGGGCGGCTTTGAGCTGCCCGATCTGACCGCCTTGCAGACGGCTTCCTACAAGGAATTCTTGCAAGAAGACGTCAACTCACTTGCTCGCGAAGACAAAGGGCTTGAAAGCGTCCTGCGAGAAATTTTCCCGATCGCCAGCTACGACGGGAACATCACGCTTGAGTACTTGCGTTACGAGCTGGGCAAACCTCGCTACACCAGCCAGGAATGCCGGCAGTTGCGTCTGACTTACGGGATGCCGCTTCGGATTTGGCTGCGGCTGAATCGCGAAGAGCCCCATGAGGAAGAGGTGTACTTGGGTGACATGCCGATCATGATGGGTGGCGGTGAGTTCATCATCAACGGTGCCGAGCGCGTCGTCGTCAGCCAGCTTCACCGCTCGCCCGGTGTCGATTTTGTCTGGGATACGGACACGACGACCGACCGCAAATTGCCTTCGTGCCGGGTGATCCCCGAACGCGGCAGTTGGGTGGAGTTCAACGTGACGAAGAAAGACGCGTTGACCGTCCGCATCGACCAGAGCGGAAAGTTCGCGGCGACCACGTTGTTGCGCGCGATGGATCCGAAGTACTCGACCGACGCCGACATCCTGCAAGCGTTTTACCCGACCCGCACCGAGAAGCTTTCCAGCGTCAAGAGTGCCGCGAAGATCGAAGGCAAGATCGCGGTCGACGATGTCGTCTTCCCCAGCGGTACCGAGCGGGCCGGTGAAATCATCATCGAAGCCGCCCACCGGATCACCAAAGAGATCGCCGAAGCGATTTGCGTCGCCGGTGTGACCAGCATCCAGTGCATGGACGCCCCCAAGGTCCCGGTGATCTTCAACACGCTGATGGAAGACAACACCGCCAGCCACGAAGAAGCGTTGCTGCGAATCTACCAACGGCTTCGTCCCGGCAACCCGCCTCAACTGGAAAAGGCGCGTGTCCTGTTCGAAGAGAAATTCTACGACGACAACCGCTACCGTCTCGGCAAAGTCGGCCGGTTCCGCTTGAATCGAAAGCTCGGTTTGGGCGTCAGCGAGTCGGTGATGACGCTGCGACCGGACGACATCATCGAATCGATTCGCTACCTGATCGAACTGTTCGACCCGGACAGCGATGCGGAAATCGACGACATCGATCACCTGGGCAACCGCCGACTGCGAACGATCGACGAACTCGCCTGCGAAGAACTCCGCAAAGGATTCTTGAAACTGCGCCGCACGGTGCAGGAACGGATGAGCGTCAAAGATGCCCAAGACATGACGCCGCGATCCCTGATCAACCCCAAGAGCGTCTCCGCGGCGATCGACTATTTCTTCGGCCGCGGCGAGCTGTCTCAGGTCGTTGACCAGACCAACCCGCTCAGCCAGTTGACGCACGAACGACGTCTGTCGGCACTCGGCCCGGGCGGTTTGAACCGTAAACGAGCCGGTTTCGAAGTCCGCGACGTGCACATTTCGCACTACGGACGGATCTGCCCGATTGAGACCCCTGAAGGCACCAACATCGGTCTGATCAGCTCGTTGGCGATCTACGCCGGCGTCGATGACTACGGATTCTTGATCACCCCGTATCGCTGCGTCAAAGAAGGCGTGGTGACCGACGAAGTGGTGTGGTTGCGTGCCGACGAAGAAAACGAAGCCTATGTGGCTCCGGCCGACACCGAGGTCAAGGATAAAGCGTTGGTCCCCGGACCGAACTTGATCGCCCGGGTCCGGAGTGACTTCAAGATCGTCCAGCCCAATCAGGTCAACTACATGGACGTCGCGCCGAGCCAAATGGTGGGCGTTTCGGCCGGTCTGATTCCGTTCCTCGAGCACGACGATGCCAACCGCGCGTTGATGGGTTCGAACATGCAGCGACAAGCCGTTCCGTTGCTGGTCGCCGAGCCACCGATCGTCGGCACCGGGATGGAACGCCAAGTCGCACGCAACAGTGCGATGGTGGTGCGTGCCCGCCGCGCCGGCAAAGTCACCTATGTCGATTCCAGCCGGATCGAAATCGGCAGCGATCACTACGAGCTGAAGAAGTACCAGGGGCTCAACGAACGCACCTGTCAAAACCAAAAGCCGTTGGTGCGGCTGGGCGATGACGTCACCCAAGGTCAGATCATTGCCGACGGTGCCGCGACCCGTGACGGAGAACTGGCGCTGGGGCGAAACGTCCTGGTCGGCTTCATGTCTTTCGACGGGTTCAACTACGAAGACGCGATCATCATCAGCGAAGAACTGGTGCGGAACGACACCTACACGTCGATTCACATCGAAGACTTCGACGTCGAAATTCGCGAAACCAAACTCGGCCGCGAAGAGTTCACGCGGGACATCCCCAACGTCAGCGAAAAAGCGCTTCGCAACCTTGACGAAAACGGGATCGTCCAAGTCGGAACGTACGTCAAACCGGGCGACATCCTGGTCGGCAAGGTCAGCCCGAAAAGCAAGACCGAACTGACGCCGGAAGAGAAGTTGCTGCACGCGATCTTTGGTCGCGCCGGTGAAGACGTCAAGAACGACTCGTTGGAAGTCCCTTCGGGGATCGAAGGTATCGTCATCGACACCCACAAGTTCTCCCGACGCATGAGTCTGTCTGAAGACGAGCGGAAGGAGTTCGAGCGTGAATTGAAGGAAGTCGAGGCGGCCGGTAACGCGGAAATCGCCAGCACCTTTGAATCGCTGGTCCGCGACCTGGAAGAAGCCGCCGGCGTGAAGCTGAAGGATTCCACCGGGACGCCACTGGCCGACGGTCAGGATCCAAAGTTCGTCGCCGAACGCGCGATCGCGTTCCGACTCGATCACATCATGGATCAGGTCAAGGGCGACGACAAACAGGAAGCGGTTCAGAAGGTTTATGACACCCAATGGTCCAACGTCGAAGTGGCGATCGATCTTCGCGACCGAAAGCTCAACAGCATGAAGCGCGGCGACGAACTCCGCAGTGGCGTGCTGCAGATGGCCAAGGTCTACATCGCCACCAAGCGTGTGATCAGCGTCGGTGACAAGATGGCCGGTCGGCACGGAAACAAGGGTGTGATCGCCAAGATCTTGCCGGTCGCCGACATGCCGTTCTTGCCGGACGGAACGCCGCTGCAGATCCTGCTCAACCCGCTGGGCGTTCCCAGTCGGATGAACGTCGGCCAGATTCTCGAAACGCACTTGGGATGGGCCGGGGCGAAGTTGGGCTTCCAGTCCATCACGCCGGTCTTCAACGGTGCCAGCGAAGAAGACATCAACGAGGCCCTGGATGAAGCGGGATTGCCGCGTCACGGGAAAGTCCGCTTGATCGATGGACGCACCGGCGAAGCGATGGAGCAGGAGACGACGGTCGGCTACATCTACATGCTGAAACTGCACCACCTGGTCGACGACAAGGTTCACGCACGAAGCACCGGTCCTTATTCGTTGATCACGCAACAACCGCTCGGCGGAAAGGCGCGCTTCGGCGGCCAACGCTTCGGCGAGATGGAAGTCTGGGCTTTGGAAGCTTACGGTGCCGCGTACATCCTGCAGGAACTGTTGACCGTCAAGAGCGACGATGTGGAAGGCCGCACCAAGATTTACGAATCGATGGTCAAGGGCGAGAACACGCTGGAAGCCGGTACGCCGGCCAGCTTCGACGTCTTGACCAACGAGATCCGTGGATTGGCGCTGAACATGCAACTTGAAAAGAGACCGATTTAGAGCTCTGCGAACAGCTGGCTGCGTCCACCGCGCAGTCAGCTCGGCCGTCACGGCGGACGGGTCGATTGCGACCGGTCTGCGGCGACGGCTCGGCGGCCCATCCTGCCGCCGCCCGCCTACTCAATCGCCGCAACCGCACCCTCCGGTTGCGGCCACCTTCAATACAAATCAATAGCTAACTGCTAACCGCTAACTGCTAAAGGCTTTCATATCATGTCGATTGGCGAAACCAGCAACTACGATCGCATCAACGATTACGCGTCGGTCCGAATCTCTTTGGCCCGACCGCAGGACATCAAGAGCTGGTCGTTTGGTGAAGTCAAAAAACCGGAAACGATCAACTACCGGACCTATCGCCCCGAAAAAGACGGGCTGTTCTGCGAGCGGATCTTCGGCCCCGAAAAGGACTGGGAATGCGCCTGCGGCAAGTACCGGGGCATGAAGTACAAGGGCATGATCTGCGACCGCTGTGGCGTCAAAGTCACGCACAGTCGCGTTCGCCGCAAGCGGATGGGCCACATCGATCTGGCCGCCCCGGTCGTGCACATCTGGTTCTTCAAAGCGATGCCGTCGCGGTTGGGCAACCTGCTCAACATGAAGACCAGCTCGCTCGAGAAAGTGATCTATTTCCAGGACTACGTGGTCGTCGATCCGGGCCAAACCGATCTGGAACATCAGCAATTGCTGACCGAAGAGGAATTCCGCGCCGCTCGCCAACAGTACGGACCGGGAACCTTCGAAGCCGACATGGGTGCCGAAGCGGTTCGCAAGCTGCTCAACCAGTTGGACCTGGTTCAACTGTCCGAACAATTGCGGATCGAGCTGGACGAAACCGGCAGCAAGCAAAAGAAAAAGGACCTGACGAACCGCTTGAAGATCGTCGAATCGATCCGCGACAGCGACAACCGTCCCGAGTGGATGGTGCTGGACGTGATCCCGGTCATTCCTCCGGACCTGCGGCCGTTGGTGCTGCTGGACAGCGGTAACTTTGCGACCAGCGATTTGAATGATCTGTATCGGCGGATCATCAACCGCAACAACCGGCTGCGAAAGTTGGTCGATTTGAATGCGCCCGAGGTGATCATTCGCAACGAAAAGCGAATGCTGCAACAATCCGTCGACGCGTTGTTTGACAACAACCGTTGCAAGCGTCCGGTGCTGGGTTCGTCCAACCGGCCGCTGAAATCGTTGACGGACATGATCAAGGGGAAACAAGGTCGTTTCCGCGAAAACCTGCTCGGCAAGCGAGTCGATTATTCGGCACGGAGTGTGATCGTGGTCGGCCCGCGACTGAAATTGCACCAATGTGGTCTGCCCAAAAAGATCGCGTTGGAACTGTACCAGCCCTTCATCATCCGCCGCTTGAAAGAGCTCGGTCACGCCGACACGATCAAGTCGGCCAAGAAGATGTTGGAGCGAAAGGACGAAGAGGTCTGGGATATCCTGGAACAGGTCATCACCAACCACCCGGTCCTGCTCAACCGAGCCCCGACGCTGCACCGGATGGGCATCCAGGCGTTCGAGCCCACGTTGGTCGAAGGCAACGCGATCAACTTGCACCCGTTGGTTTGTAAGGGTTTCAACGCCGACTTCGACGGTGACCAGATGGCCGTCCACCTGCCGCTTTCGATCGAAGCTCAGGTCGAAGCCCACACGTTGATGATGAGTACGAACAACGTGTTCGCACCGTCCAACGGGAAACCGATCATGAGTCCTTCGCAGGACATCGTGATGGGTTGCTACTACATGACGTGCGAATTGCCCGATCGCAAGGGCGAAGGCATGACGTTCGCCGGGTACGACGAAGTTGAATTCGCGTACGCCCAGGGCATCGTTGACTTGCACGCCAAGATCAAGATGCGTCTGCCCAAGCACCAACGTCTGAAAACGGAAAACGGCGACGCCAAATACGGCGCGATCATCGAGACCACGCCGGGACGCGTTCGGTTTAACGAAATGCTGCCCGACGGCATGGATTTCTACAACCGCGCGATGCGCAGCGGCGACTTGGCCAGCGCGATCAGCGACTGTTATCAACGACTCGGTCGTCGCCCGACGATCCACCTGCTCGATGACATGATGCAGATGGGTTTCCGTGAATCGACCCGCAGCGGTCTGTCGTTTGCAACCGATGACTTGGTCACGCCGGAATCCAAAGTCGGCTTCATCAAGGAAGCGGAAAAAGAAGTCATGCGTCTGAAGAAGGCGTACGACCGCGGTCAAATGGCTGACGACGAACGCTACAACATGGTGCTCGACGAATGGACCAAGGCGCGGGAATTGATCACGACCGACATGATGGCCGCGATGGAGTCCGACGTGCGGAAGGGCGGTTGGTACATCAACCCCGTCTTCTTGATGAGTCACTCCGGTGCTCGTGGTGGTATCGCCCAAATTCGTCAGTTGGCCGGGATGCGTGGTCTGATGGCCAAGCCGACCGGGGAGATCATCGAGACGCCGATTAAGGCAAACTTCCGTGAAGGCCTGTCGGTATTGGAATACTTCAGTTCCACGCACGGTGCCCGAAAGGGTCTGGCCGACACGGCACTGAAGACCGCCGACAGCGGTTACCTGACCCGGAAACTGGCTGACGTCGCGCAGAACGTCGTCATCACCATGGACGATTGCGGCACCACCCAAGGGATCACCAAGGGCGTCGTTTATCGCGGTGAAAAAGTCGAAGTCCGGTTGTCCGATTCGATCAACGGACGCGTCAGCCGCAAGTCGATCGTCAACCCGGTGACGGACGAAGTCGTCGTTGGCGAAAGCGAAATGATCACGCCCGAAATCGCTCGCAAGATCGAGCAGATGGGCTTGGAAAAACTGCAAGTCCGTTCGCCGATGACCTGCGACGCACCCCTGGGTGTTTGCCGCCGCTGTTACGGAATGGACATGTCGACCGGTGCCATGGTCGAAGAGGGCATGGCGGTGGGCATCATCGCCGCACAATCGATCGGCGAGCCCGGCACCCAACTGACGATGCGGACCTTCCACATCGGTGGTTCGGTCAGCAAGGCGATGCAGGAATCCGACATCAAGAGCAAGAAGGCCGGTGAGGTTCGGTTGACGCGGATCCGTGCGGTCGAAAACGCCGAAGGTCGCAAGGTCGTTCTGACGCGTAACGGTGAAATCGCACTGGTCGATGATCGCGGGCGTGAGTTCGAAAGCTATCCGATCCCGACCGGGTCGATGCTGATGGTCGAAGACGGCCAGAAGGTCAAACCCGGCGAAACGCTTTGCGAGTGGAACCCGTACTCGGTACCGATCCTGTCGGAAGTCTCCGGTAAAGTCCGTTTTGAAGACATCGTCGAAGGCGAAACGGTTCGAACGGAGAAAGAAGCCAGCGGTAAGATGCGAATGGTCGTCGTCGATCACAAGGGTGACTTGCACCCCCAAATCGTCGTCGAAGACAACACCGGCAAGGCGTTGAACGTTCAATTCCTGCCGGAAAAAGCGACCATCTCCGTCGTCGACGGCCAGGACATCGTGCCCGGTAACGTGCTCGCCGAAATGCCGCGTGACAGCGGTGGTGTTTCTGACATCACCGGCGGTCTGCCGCGGGTCACCGAGATCTTCGAGGCTCGTAAGCCGAAAGATCCGGCGATCATCGCCGAGGTCGACGGTGAAGTGGAAATCATGCCCGAAAAGAAACGTGGCAAGACGACCGTGGTCGTTCGCAGCGAATCGGGCATCGAACGCGAACACTTGATCCCGACCGGCAAGCACTTCCTGGTGCACACCGGCGACATGGTCAAAGCCGGCCAGTCGATCGTCGATGGACCGCTGGTGCCGCACGACATCCTGCGGGTTTCCGGTGAAGAAGCAGTTCAGCAGTACCTGTTGCACGAAATCCAACAGGTCTACCAATCGCAGAAGGTCGAGATCAACGACAAGCACTGCGAGATCATCATCGCTCGCATGTTGCGGAAGGTGAAGGTCGAATCGCCCGGTGACACCAGCCTGTTGCCCGGATTGGTGATCGACCGATTCCAGTTCCGTCACGCCAATCAAGAGCTGTCCAAGTGCATCAAGATCGCCAACGCCGGCGACAGTGATTACACCGAGGGCACGATCATTCCGAAGGATTTGTTCGAAGAAACCAACGCCAAGATCGAAGCCGAGGGCGGCACCCCGATGAAAGGCAAGCGGCCCAAGAAGGCGACCGCCAGTACGCAGTTGCTGGGGATCACCAAGGCGGCCGTCCAGTCGAACTCGTTCATCTCGGCGGCGTCGTTCCAGGAAACCACCAAGGTGTTGACCGAGGCCGCGTTGGCGGGCAAGGTCGACAAACTGGTCGGACTGAAGGAAAACGTCATCCTGGGACACCTGATTCCCGCCGGTACCGGTTTCCGCTTGTTCCAAGAATCGGAAGTCAACTACCGACGCGAAGCACTCGAAGCCTTGGCCGAAGCACCCGTGCAAAGCCTGGAAGAGCAGTTCCCGCTGTTGGAAGCGGGTGACGAGGTCCTCGGGCCTGGCGCTCCGGTCGATCAAGCGTCAAGCGACGCCGAAGCGGCGATGCAACAATTGATGAACGATCCGACGCCTGCGACCGATTCGGACGCGAGCGGTCAACCGCCGGTTTCCGACGGTGACGGGGAAACGGTTCTGGGCGAGTAGAGACCGCCCCGAACGGGATCAATCAAACCTGTCGTGTTCCGATGTGGGAGAGGCTTTCGGCCTGTCTGGAATCGGAACCGACAGGCTGGAACTCTTCCCCAGCTATTTTCCGTCTGATCCGTCCCAGCATTGACCCTTTTTCAGGCGGCCGACTATTCTGCCGCCCATGAAATCCAAGCGTCAACTCTTTGCAACGTTCTTCAAAATTGCGATCCCGCTGGGGATCATCGTTTTCCTGCTGTACCGAGTCGAACCGCAGCAGTGGGAAACGCTCTCGCAGCACGACAAGAACTATCCGCTGCTGGTGGGCGCGTTGCTGGTGGCCGTTGCCGCGATCAGTCTTTCGTTCGTCCGCTGGTGTTTGCTCGTACGCTGCCAGGGGATCGAGCTGACGATTTTGGAAGCGTTCCGTTTGGGCGCGATCTGTTTTCTGCTGAATTTTGTTTCCGCCGGTAGCGTCGGCGGCGACCTGTTCAAAGCGATTTTCTTGGCCAAGCGTCGGCCTGGCCGTCGCGTTCAAGCCGTCGCGTCGGTGTTGGTCGATCGTGGAGTCGGGCTGTATGGGCTGCTCTTGCTGGCTTCGATCGCGTTCTTTTTTCAGCCCGCTGGTGATGTGTCCGCACTCGGCGGTGAGGAGATGCATCAACTGAAACTGGGGACGGCGATCCTGGTCGGTGTCGGCACGGCCGTGTTGGCGGGATTGGTGTTTGGCGGGCGAATCGTCGATCGCTTGGTCCGCTGGGGTGAGACGCTGCCGTTGGTCGGCGTGGTGATTCACCGAATCGGTCCACCGCTGCGAATGTTTCATGATCACCCGGTCGCGTTTGGGATTTCGATTCTGATGAGTATTGGCGTGCACGGCATGCTGACACTCAGCATGTACTTGATCGCACGCGGGCTCTATCCGTCGGTTCCCTCGCTGGGCGATCACTTCATCATCGTGCCGATCGGGATGTTGGCCTCGGCGCTGCCCCTGACGCCCGCCGGGATCGGGGTGTTCGAGGCCGCGATCGAGTGGCTCTACAAATTAATTCCCTCCGAGCCGACCGACGCATCGGGGACGTTGATCGCGCTGGTCTTTGAAATGGTCAAAGTGATCATCGCGATCATCGGCACGGTGTTCTACTGGACCGCGGGCGCCGAGGTGAAAGAGAGTTTGGAAGAAGCCGAGCACGCCGAGGAAAGCGGCGAGCACTTGGAATAGGCCCATGATAGACCGGAGGGCTTGCGCTGGGCGGCTATAACGTTGGTGTTGACACTCTGTTCGGTATACGCGACTTCGCTTCCTCTTTGATTTCGTCACCGCTCGGCCTCGCTTCAGCCGAGACAGGATGGGGCGTGAGGAACCTGGACGGACGGAAGATTGCAAATTGAAAATTGAAAAATGCAAATTTGCAATTGGAAGTCATCGTAGGGCATGCTGAGCATGCCCGTCGGCCGTAAGGCACAGCCTGACCTACTCCCGCTAGGCGGTGTTGGGGGTAACGCCAGTAGCCGGTAGTGCCTTGTCGCACCACCGGAAACGCTGCATCCACCATCGGTTTGTGTCTACAATTTAGGGATGAAAACTTCAAGCATTGTTATCGTTGCAGTGACGTTATTGATCCTGGTCGACGCCCCTGCCGCCGACCCGGCTCCGGCCGCGATTGATTTTTCCCGCGAGATCTTGCCGGTTCTATCGGACAAGTGTTTCGTCTGTCACGGACCCGATACCGACGAAGACGTTGCGTTGCGTTTGGATTCGTACGAGGCCGCAACCAGCGATCTCGGCGGGTACCGGGCGATCGATCCGAATGATCCGGCGTCGAGCGAACTGGTGCTGCGGATCCTGTCCGAAGACGATCCGATGCCGCCGGCGGAGGCGGAAAAGCAGCTGACCGATGCCGAAAAACGATTGCTCGCCCAGTGGGTCGCGCAAGGCGGTGAGTATTCCCAGCACTGGGCCTTCATCCCGCCCAAAAAACGTCTGCCTGCGTTGCCCGATGACGGCGATCCCCAAGCGGAGATCAATCCCATCGATTGGTTTGTGGCGGCGAAACAACGCGGCCGCTCGATCGACTTTGCCCCCGAAGCCGCGGCGGAAACACTCGCCCGGCGGGCCTCATTGACGCTCTGCGGGTTGCCGCCCGAACCGGAGGAGCTGGCGGAATTCTTGAGGGATCGCCGAGCGGACGCGTATGAGCGTTATGTCGATCGATTGCTGAACAAATCCGGCTTCGGAGAACACCAGGCGCGGCATTGGCTCGACGCGGTGCGCTACGGCGACACCCACGGTTTGCATTTGGACAACCGTCGCGGCGTCTATCCCTATCGCGACTGGGTCGTCTCGTCGCTCAATGCCAATTTGCCGCTGGACGATTTCATCACGTGGCAATTGGCGGGCGATTTGCTGCCCGATCCCGGCATGGAACAACTGGTCGCGACCGGTTATGTCCGAATGAATCCGACCAGCGGCGAGGGCGGTGCGATCGAAGCGGAGTACCAAGCGAAGAACAACTTTGACCGAACCGAGAATCTGGGGGCGGTGTTGTTGGGCATGACGCTCACCTGTGCCCGTTGCCACACGCACAAGTATGACCCGGTGCCGCAGACGGAGTATTACCGTTTGATGGCGTTTTTTAATAGCACGTCCGAGCCGGCGCTGGATCGAAATAAATATGACTACGGGCCGACAACCAAAGCGCCGAGCGACCAAAGTCAATGGGCGCGATGGCGACTGCTCAATGACCGGCTGGAGCAATTGATTCACGCCGCGACGGACGAACTCGCCCATGCGGCGGCGGACCGGAACGCATGGACCGATGCGACCGATCGAGAAAAACTGGAATCGTTGGCCGACCCCGACAGCCCGTTTTCGTCGTTGAGTGTGCACACCGAGGCGATGTTGCTGCGTTTGGAACTCGAATCATTGGAGCAAGGTTTTACAACCACGCTCGTCGCCAAAGACTTGCCGACACCTCGTCCGACCCACGTCCTCAGCCGTGGCGAGTACAACCGCCCCATCGGCGATCCGGTTGAGCCCGGCGTCCTGACGGCCATGGGGGACTTTCCAGAGGGCGCCCCACGCAATCGGTTGGGGCTGGCGCACTGGTTGACTTCGCCGAATCATCCGACCGTCTCGCGGGTGTTGATCAATCGTGTTTGGCAACACACCTTTGGACACGGATTGGTGCGAACCCCCGAAGACTTTGGTTTGCAGGGCGCCTACCCGACGCATCCCGATCTGCTGGACTGGCTTGCCGTGGAACTGCAGGAGAGTGGTTGGGATCTCAAGCACATGTTGCGGATGATGGTGACCAGCCGAACCTTTCGTCAAAGTTCGGCTTGGCGGGAGGACGTTGATGATCCGGAAAACCGACTCTGGTCACGCGGGCCGAGCTACCGATTGGATGCCGAAGTGATCCGCGACATCGGTCTTTGGTCCGGCAACTTACTCGACCCGCTGATGGGTGGCGAAGGCGTCAAGCCGTACCAGCCGGCCGGGATGTGGCAGGCGTTGGCCCATCCGGCCAGCAACACCAAGAAATACGAACGCGATCACGGGCAACGACTTTATCGCCGCAGCTTGTACGTGTATTGGAAACGCACCAGCCCGCATCCGATGATGACCTTATTTGATGCCCCGGATCGAGAAACGAGTTGCGTCCGTCGCTCACGAACCAGCACGGCATTGCAGTCGTTGGCGCTGCTCAATGAGACCCAGCGGATCGAAATGGCTCGTATGTTGGGCCAGCGATTGATGCTGCAGCGGAGCGACGCGTCGTCGCGGATGGATCTGCTGTTCCGTCTGCTCGCCAGTCGCGGGCCGTCGCAGACCGAAGCGGAAGCGTTCGAAGAATTGTTGCAGAAAATGCTTCTGCGGTATCGCGGCAACGTGGATGACGCCCAAGCCTTGCTCTCCATCGGCGATATCGCCAGAGACGAATCGTTGGACCCCGCCGAACACGCCGCTTGGACCCAAGTCGCGTTGACCCTGTTGGCCAGCGACCTGGCGATCATTTTGTACTAAACGAGATTGACCGATGAACTTTCTTGAAACGCTGCACCGGCAGCAACTGGCGACGACGCGGCGGCAGCTTTTCGGCCGCACGGCACTCGGATTGGGAACCGCTTCGATGGCGGGGCTGCTCGGTGACGAGTTGTCGGCTGCGGGTACCAGCACGTCGACGCTCGGCGGCGGGCTTCATCATCTGCCCAAAGCGAAACGGGTGATCTATCTGTTCATGAGCGGCGGACCGAGCCAACATGACCTTTGGGATTACAAACCCAAACTGGCCGACATGTTTGGCGAACAATTGCCCGCCGAAGTCCGTGACGGCCAACGCATCACGGGGATGACCGCCAATCAAAAAAGTGGATTGCCGCTCTGCCCCAGCAAGTACAAATTCACCAAGCACGACAACAACCAGGACGGGGTCTGGATCAGCGAACTGTTGCCGCACACGGCCAAGGTCGCACGCGAATTGTGTGTCGTGCACAGCACGTTTACCGAGGCGATCAATCATGATCCGGCGGTCACGTACATTCAAACGGGCAGCCAGATCGCGGGACGTCCCAGTTTGGGTGCCTGGTTGAGTTACGGCCTGGGCAGCATGAATGAAGATCTGCCGCATTACGTGGTGATGCACGCGCATTCAAAACACGCCGAACAAAGTTTGTTCAATCGCCTGTGGGGACCGGGTTTCTTACCGGCCGATCATCAAGGCATGTTGCTGCGCAGCGGCGGCGATCCGGTGTTGTATCTGAGCAATCCACCCGGGGTGACGTCGAACGACCGACGTGACCAGCTCGATGCGTTGGCCGCGATCAACCAAGAACAGCACCGACATTTCGGCAACCCCGAGATTTTGGCACGCATCAAGCAACACGAGATGGCGTACCGAATGCAGACCTCGGTCCCCGAGCTGATAGATTTCTCCAGTGAGTCCGAGTCGACCTTCAAGCTCTACGGCGAGGAGGCTCGGACGCCGGGAACGTTCGCGGCGTGTTGTCTCAACGCACGTCGTTTGGCCGAACGGGGCGTCCGCAATATCCAGATCTTTCATCGCGGTTGGGACGCCCACAATCGGTTGCCGACCGAACATGAATCCCAATGCAAGGACATCGACCAGGGGTGTGCCGCACTGGTGCACGATCTGCGACAACGCGGCATGCTGGACGATACGTTAGTGATCTGGGGCGGTGAATTCGGACGTACCGTGTACTGCCAGGGCAACCTGACGCGAGAGAACTATGGGCGTGACCATCATCCCCGTTGCTTCACCGTTTGGATGGCCGGCGGAGGAGTCAAGGCGGGGATCACATATGGCCGCACCGATGACTACGGCTACAACATCGTCAACGCCGACGGCAGCCCGATGATCCCGCGTCCCGAAAAGGAGCATTGGACTCCCGGGACGATGCACATCCATGACCTCAACGCGACGATCTTGCACCTGCTAGGCATCGACCATCGCAAGCTGACCTACCGTTACCAGGGACGCGATTTTCGGCTGACGGACGTGGATGGTCACGTCATGCACGACTTGATCGCGTGATTCCCTTCGGCGGTTAGCAAGCTGACTCGGCGAGCCTACTCGGCAAAGCGGTAAACGCACTCGCCGCGGGGGCTTTCGGTGAAGAAATAGATCTCACCGTTTTGATCTTCGCCGAAGCCCAGTACCTGGACGCCTTCGGGAATCACTTGCTCGTTGGCGGTCGCACGCTTGGTTTCGGGGTCAAAGGACAACGCCCAGACCACGCCGGTGACGTAGTCGGCGTAGAGGTACTTGCCGGCCAGTTCGGGAAGACGTGCGTTGCGATACACACGACCGCCGGTGATCGAACGGCCGATACGGTGATCGTATTGCCAGACCGGGTCGATCGGGTCACTGACGCCGGCGACCGGGGGACGGTTGCCAAAGCTGTTGGTGCCTTCCCGGTTGCTCCAGCCATAGTTGCCGCCTTTGGTGACGACGTTGACTTCTTCCCAAAGTTCTTGTCCCACGTCGCCCATCCACAGGTCGCCTGTTTGACGGTCGAAGGCCAGACGCCACGGATTGCGAATGCCGAAGGCGTAGATCTCCGGCTGGGCGTTGGGTGTGTTGACGAACGGGTTGTCGCTGGGAATGCCGTAGCCCTTGTCGCCGGAACGATTGTCGACGTCGATTCGCAGGATGGAACCGAGCAGCATGGACAGGTTCTGACCGGCTGCTTTGGGGTCGTTCCGATCGCCACCGTCGCCGAGCCCGATGTACAGGAAACCGTCGGGACCGAACTCGATGCTGCCGCCGTTGTGATTCTTGTACGGCTGGGGGATCACCATCACGATCCGTTCGGTCGCGGCATCGGCCTTGTTCGGATTGTCCTTGGACATCGTGAACTCGCTGACGACGGATCGATCGTTATCGGCATCGGAGTAATAAACGTAGAATTTTTGGTTGTTCTTGAAATCGGGGTGCATGGCCAAACCGAGCAGTCCCTGTTCGTTGCCGCCACTGTTCTTCCAGTCGGCGACTTCGCTGCGCATGTCGAGCACCAGATGCGACTTGACGGTTTCGGGATCATTCTTGAACGTCCAGATCTCACCATACTGCGACGCGATGAACACGCGGTTGCTGTCGTCACGCGGGTAGGTCAGTTCCAGGATCCGCAGCGGGCGAATCTTGCCGTCGTCATCGACCGCTTCCCATTGATCGAGTTTCAGATTGGGGAACGCGAGTTCGCTCTTTAATTCGAGCTTCCCGTCGATCGGCTGTGGAACGCTGCCGTCGGGATTGATGCGACGCACCTTGATGTTGCGAAACGCGACATGATCGCCATGGTCTTGCAAACAGATGTGTCCCTCGCCGGCTTTGCCGAACTCCGGGAACTTGGCGAACTTGCTTTCCGAGACGCGTCGATTCCAATCGTTGTTTCCGATTTTGAAGGTGTAGTATCGCACGCCGTTGAGGCAGACTTCACAGCCTTGGGGGGCGATTCTCAAGTAGATTTGATTCCACTGGCCGGCCGGTCGCGAGGCGTCGACGGGCGTCTGGTCGGCGGCCCAACGCGGCGGCGTCGGCTTATACAGCTGATACAGCCAACCCGCCTTCTGTGGGTCGTGTCCGTCGACGTTGTCTTGGATCTGGATTTCCGGTCCGCTGTGCCACGGTCTGGGGTTGTCTTCGGTGACATGAAACATCAGCCCGCTGTTGCCTTCGTGGCTGATCTTGTAATCGATCAACAATTCAAACGCGTCGTACTTCTCTTTGGTAATGATGTCGCCGGCACCTTGGTCGGCGCGGACCAGGGTTTCATCGACGACTTTCCAGCCCTCGCCGAGCGTGTCTTTTTGGTAGTTGCGCCAGGCGTCGGCGGACTTTCCATCGAACAGCAATTTCCAGCCGCTACGTTTTTCGGCCTCGCTCAGCTGATTCGCATCGGACTGCGCAAACGCGGAATGGGGGACGCCGACCATGCAGGTCACGGCAAAGGCGACGGCGCATTTGCCGACAAATTTCAGAAGGAACATGCAAAGATACCGATCAGGGATAAAAGGGCAGGGGAGGGGAGGAAGGCGACCGCCAGCGGTGGTTGGGCCGATTGGATTCGTGGCGACCATTATTTCCCGAAAGAACACCGCCAACAACAACCGAGTCTGTGAATTTGTCAACTCTCTCGCGGCCAGCGAGCCCATTGCCGGGTCGCCGAAACGATCGCGTCGCCGATTTTTTCGAGTTCGCCCGCGGAAATCACCAGCGGCGGTGTCGTGTAGATGCAGTCTCCGAAAGGGCGAATCAAGACGCCTTGGCGGACAAACAGGTCTCGTAGCCGATCGACGTGATCGAGCGAATCGACCTGGACGACTCCGATCGCGCCCTTGACCCGGACGTCGACGACCCGGTCGATCTGGCGACATGGCGCCAATAATTCGCGCAGTCCCGCTTCGATCGTTCGCGCCTGCTCCAGCCTCGGCTCCCGCTCAAATAAATCCAGCGAAGCCCCCGCGGCGGCACAGGCCAGGGGGTTGGCCATGAAAGTCGGTCCGTGCATCAACGCCTTAGACGCATCGTCTGACCAAAACGCATCGAACACCCGCTCGGTTGCCACCGTCGCCGCCATCCCGATCATACCGGCCGAAAGCGCTTTCCCCAGACAGATCACATCCGGAACGATGTCGGCCTGTTCGATCGCGAACAGGGTTCCGGTGCGTCCAAACCCGGTAGCCAATTCATCGGCGATCAACAGGACGTCGTTGTCACGGCAGCACTGGGTGATGCAGCGCAGCACATCGGGTGAGTGAAAACGCATCCCGCCGGCGCCTTGCACCAGCGGTTCGATGAACACGCCCGCCAAGCAATCTCGGTTTTGCTTCAGCAGCGATTGGAACCGTTGCATCGAGTCGTCATCGCGAGGGATGTCGACGTTCAGTTGTTGCAACAGTGCGCCTTCAAATCGCGCGTGCATGCTGCGCTCGGGATCGCACAGCGACATCGCGCCGGTGGTGTCGCCGTGGTAGGCATTGGCGAACGACAAGAATCGGGTGCGGCCCCGCTGGCCGCGATTGCGATGGAACTGGATCGCGATCTTCATGGCCACTTCGACCGCAACGGATCCGGAATCACAGAAGAACACGCGGTTGAGGTCACCGGGCAGTAGAGCGGCCAGACGCTGGGCAAGCGTCAGCGCCGGTTCGTGGTTGATCCCGCCAAACATCACATGCGGCATTCTGTCGAGTTGTCGATGCATCGCATCGACCACATGCGGATGGTTGTATCCGTGACAGGCCGACCACCAAGACGCCAGGCCGTCGATCAATCGTCGCCCATCACTCAAGTGCAAGTAAACACCCTCGGTACGCTCGACCGCCAGCGGCAACGGTGCCGTCTTCATTTGGCAATACGGCATCCAAAGATGTTCGTAACCCTGCTGTTGCCAATCGGGAGCGTTGGAAATGTCGGGGACAGAATCGGTCTTGGTCGACGGCGAGGGGGCGATGTCGGGACCTGCAGAAAAAATTGGCGAGGATGACACGACACCCACGTGGTGGCGACGGTGTGAAATCCAGGAGGACGCGATGGGATCGTTGACAGGCTGGATGCCTATCTCACGGTGTCGAGCGTATCATCGTCATCGTCGTCGGACAAGAAGTCGCTGGCGATGGCGGCGTCGACCGATTCCGCTACGGCGTTGGATCCCCCACCGTCGGTAGCGTCCTTGCGGATGAATAGTCGTGCCAGGTCGTTGATCACGTGCAAGGCGTCTCGGGCGGAGATCAGTCCGTCGGCATTGGTGTCCAGACGTCGCATCGAACGCAATCGCTGCTCACCGTCTTCACCTTCGACGCGCGTTGTAAGTGTCGCAAGGTCGTCGACCAGCACACTGCCGTAGACACCTAGGAAATTGATCACCCGTAGGGCGTCCGACGGCGTCACCGCGCCGCTGGCGTCGGTGTCGGTCGGTTCGATCCCACCGATGTTCAACGTCAACGAGCCGAAGTCCACTTCAAGCGGCGAGACTTCGTCGTTGCGTCCGCGCAACAGCAGTTCCGCGCCAAGTGATTCGGCCGGGTCGAGTTGCAGGGTGACTTGACCACCGGCGATCGCGCGAACGCCGAATCGAACCACACCCTGAGCGTCATTGCCGGGGTGCTCGATCAACGCTTCCAAGGCGCTGAATTCATCGATGCCCCCCGCCGTGATCGGTTCGCCAATCTCATCGAACTTGCCAAGCAGAATCATCGCGCCGGTCAATTCCAATTGGCTCACCGGCAGGGGCAGGTCGAAGGCGACGGCGAACACACCGAAGCCGAATTCTCGCAGGTCCCGTGCGGTGACTTCGATGTAGAATTCATCGCCCGATTGAATCGATTCGACGGTGTTGCCGTCGACGTCCACCGCACGCATGCTCAGTTCCATGACGCGCCGGAGTGGTTGACTGCTGAGCCGGACGACGTCGTCTTGGAAATTCGCTGCATAGCGATAAAGCTGGTCGCCGACGCGCACGTCGACGAGAATCCCGAATTGCCCGCCGAGCGGATTTTCGATTCCCGCGGCGGGATCGCTGGGCATGGGCTGACTGGTGAATCGACGCACGGCACCGATTTGCAGGTCCGAAGCGTTGACATCCAAGTCCTCGGCGGCTCGGGCGATGACGCGTTGGACGGCTTGCTCGACGTCATCGTCGTCATAGCGGAACAGTGTCAACGTGACCTTCGCCGATGCCCGCTGGGAACCTTGTTGAAGAACGTAGCGGAATTCGAACGTCCCCTCGCTGCCCAATGCGTCTTCGGTCAGTCGCAGTACGTTGCCGCCGGTCGCGATCACCACTCCGGCAGGGGCGTCGATCAATTCCACAATCTGCGCGTTTCCCAGATAGCCGAGAATCTGGTCGTTTTCCAACACGTTCAAGTAGCGATCGCGCGCGTCGGAATTGCGTCGGAAGACATCGTCGACCGCCGTCGGGGCGGGCAGCGGATCGCCGAGCGGGGTGACGATCGCTTCGTCGAGGCTGTCCCAGCGATATTCGGTCAACTGATCGATCTGACGCAGCAATAAACGGTTTTCGTCGGCGTCGATCTCGACGACGTAGTCCAGATCGATCGTCGCTTGTTGATCGAATTGTCCGGAGCCATCGATGCGGCCGACAACAAGTTGTCGTCCTTCGAGCGTCGCCAAGATCGGCCCTAGTCCGATCACGGTGGGACGCGGTGACGAGCGATTGAAAATCGCCAACGCAGAATGATCCGGCACGCTCTGCGCGACGACCGAGTGGTCGTCCAGGGACAGCGTCAGCAGTTCGACCTCGCGTCGCGACAACCTCTCGGCGGGATCCGTACTTGTGGTGTAGGAGCGGCGAACAATCGCAAACGTCTCCGACGAGAGTTCTGTGACGCTGGTGATTCCGGGATACGTTTGATCGGGGATCCCGGGCAATTCGATGCGCGTGACTCGGTTTTCGGCATCGATGTCAATCGACTGATCTGTGTCGACGACGATCAGCGCGTTTCGTCCGTCGGCGATGACGACCGCCCGCTGGCCGATGTCTGCAATCGTTTGTCGGTCGCGGGTCGCAATGTCGATGGATTGAAAAAGTTTTGGCTGGTCATCCGACAGGTCGATCAGTGCGACGCTGTACCCGGCTTGGGGACCATCGACGACCGCGGGAAAGACAAGGTTGTGTTGTCCAAACACGACTGCGGTTAATCCGTCGGCGGAGACTTCGGTTCGCAGATTAAAATCAGCCGACAACTCCAATGAGGCGATTCTTTCAATGTCATCGCCCACGATTCGGTAACGGACCAAATGGTGGGTCAGATCGGTCGGAGCAATCCACGTTGCGTCGCCCGGCGAGGAGCGTTCGGCATCGGTTTCGCTGCGGCTGGTCTGTTGTTCGACGACCAGGATGTCATCGCCCACGACCATCTCGTCCATCACCGCATTGGGCAATTCGCCCCTGGCGATCCGAGACAGTGAACTGCCGCTGGCGTCAAACACCGTCACGGTGTGTGTGAACGATGGCGGCGAGTCAAATTGTGGAGTGAATTGGGGTGGTTGAAAGGTGGAGACGAACAAGCGGTCGTCACGCCGCGCGACGGTTGCCAACAGACCGTCCAGCCGGATGGTGTTCCGATCCGTCACGTCGTTTCGGGCCACCGTCAACACGACCGTTTCCGCGTCACCGGTGCCGGCCGGGATGCCGCGGGTGGATGAGCCCACGACGATCACCAACTGGTCGGTCAGCAACACCTCGCGGGGCGCCAGCGGCAACTCGATCGAAGCGGATTCTTCCAGGCTGCCGTCGTCCCGGCGATCAAACAGGTGCAGCGTCGCCGGCGGCAGTTCGTTCGCGACAGCGGTGAAAAAATTGGTGCGAACGGCGGCCACCAACCCGCCGTCTTCCTCCAGCAAATCCGCACCGCCGGCCGGAAGAATCAACGGGGCATCGATCACGGCGGCGGGGAAGAGCGGGGCGGGCAGGAACTGCGGCGGGGACGATGGGGCGAATCCGATACCTCCAGGGGGGGCGTTTCGGAAAACCTGAACCATTTCGCCGGCCAGCGGGGAAACGTCGCCGCTGATTTGCTCGATCGGGTCGCTGGCCAGGCAGACATCGCCGGCAAGCAACCGGCGGCTTTCGAGGGGTTCGACGAAGGAGCATCGCGATTTCATGGCGGAATCCGACGAAAACGGACTTTGGAGGGGGGCTACGAGTGGTCAGATGAGAAGAAGCGGCAAATGGTTCCGCCGGAATACTCTAATTAAGCGCGGCCAGATCAGCCGCCCTTTGTCACTCGCTCAGCCCCAAAATCAAAGTCGGGGGATCCAATGAATCGCTTTCTTTGGACCCGAAAGTCAGCTGTTCGTTACCCGAGGATCCGGTCACGATCAGGGTGACGGAGCGATGATTGGCCTCGGCAACGAATTTGGCCAGCAAGTCGCTGGAAATCGACAGCGACTTGTCCTCCGGGCGGATCGTTTTTTCGGCCAGTAAGGGGATGTTTTCCAGGTCTTGAGATGAAAACGAATTGTTCCAGACGATCTTCATTTCCGGCCACACGTCGCTGATTTCATTGCTGAAACCGTAGACCCGAACGGTCGTGTCCGCTTCGCGTTCGGCCGAGGTCAGGCTGAGCTGTAATTCCGCAGTCACGACGGGAAGCGGCTCGGGTTCTTTGCCCCTGCCACGGTTGCGGTTGACCGGTTGGCCCCCGCCCTGGTTCCCACGCAGCGACAGGATTGGGAATCTCATGTAGGTGTGTTCGATCTGGATGTTGCGTCGGGTTTCGATCGACAGCAATGCTTTCTCGCCGAGTGGATCGTTGAATCCGCCGCCACGTTTGACCGTGGCGTCCGCCCCACCCGGGTCGGACGTTTTCAGCCTTACTGTTCGTGTGGATTTCGGCGGCGGTGGTGTTTTGGGTTCGGGTGCCGGTGGCGTCGGTTTGGGGGCAGTCGATGAGACGGTCGCGGGGTCGGGCTTGGGTGGCTCGCTCGGCGTTGCCATCGCAGGCTCGCCGTTTGCGGGGGAACTCTTGGTGGCTGCCGCCAGGTTTTCGGACGGCCGCACCGTCAACACGACGCGGTCCAACATGCCGCGTTTTCGCGCGGAGTCCTTGTTGGAAATCGTCAGTTCGACGAACGGGCGTTTGCCGGCGACGGCTGAGTCCACGGCGTATTCGAGGATCACCTTTTTTTGTTTTCCACCGGCCCACCGATCGTCGCTGGAGAATGCCGTCAGTTGGTAGCGGGTCGGCGGACCCGAGTTGCCTTTGAATCCCAACACGACTTGGTAATCGGTCTTCCCCGGGCCATCGCCACCCGCGTTCAAACTGATTCGAAAGGCGTCCCCGTCCTTGGTGTTGTGCTGCAGTGCATCACTGGTCAGAACCAACTCGCTTTTGGAACCAGCGAAGGCGTAGGTTCTGGCGTCTTCATTACGGGCGTTTGGGTTTCGATTCCATCCCCCTTGTTTGCCCGAAAGCGTTGCCGTCCAGCCCGGCAGTTCCAGTTTTCCCGAGTTGGGATCGCCTTGTTCGAAGGACCCGTTGTTCTGCTTGTTGCCCAACAGCCATTTGAATCCTTTACCGCCGACGGCGCCCACTGTTTTCGCGCTGACTTTGGTCGGCGGTGGAGGTGCATCCGGTGCCGGGCTGCCCGATGGGTTTTGCGGTGGTTGGGATTGCGGCGACTTTTGAGATTGTTGTTTGGGCGGTTGTCGGGGCGATTGGTTCGCCGAAGGGGATGAGTCGGGATTTGTCGTCGGGGCGGCGGCGATGTAGGCCGCTTCTTGTTGTTGCTGACGCGCGATCGCGCTGGAATCACTGATGTAGACGATCATGGGGATCAGCACCAACAACAGCGCCGCAACGACGCCGATGGTGATCCAAATGATTTTCGAATTGGAGGTCGCCGTCTCCGCACCACCGTCGGATTTCGACTTTGGCGTTGCCGCGGCAAACGTACCCGATCCTGGGGCGCCGGCAGCCAGCGGACCCTGGGGGACCGTGATGGCCGGGTGGGCACCGGAGGATGACACGCCGGCGGCCAGGGGAGTTGCGGCGGGAAGCACATCGGGAAGCGTCTCAAAGGGATTCGGCGGCGCTTCCTCCGACATGCCCAGTTCGACCGCGTCGAGGCCGCCCTGACTCTTTTTGTTGACCGCCTGTTCCAGCCCCAGTTGAAGCTTGTTGATCGCCTGAGCCACCTCGGATTTCTTTTCGCATTCGATTTCCACTTCGTCGAGCGCTTTTTCCAAGGCTGCGGCGCTGGGGTAGCGATCGCGCGGCTCTTTGGCCATCAACCGATGGATCAGGTCCGCCAGCGGCTGGGGGATCTTGTCGTTCCGTTCGGTCAGCGGTTTGGGGGCGTGGGCCAGGATGGCGATCAGTTGCTCGGCGACCGATTTCGTTTTCAGCGGCAAAGCACCGGTGGCCATTTCGTACAGCACGACCCCGGTGGAATACAAATCACTTCGATCGTCTAGCGGTTCGCTGCGCGCTTGTTCGGGTGACAGGTAGCCCGGGGTTCCGACGACCGCACCGCGGCCGGAAAGCTGATCGACGGGGGTGGAGGCAAGGGCCAAGCCGAAGTCCAGGATCTTGATTCGGTTGGTCTTGGTGTCCAGCCAGATGTTGGCCGGTTTGATGTCACGGTGGACGATGCCCTGCTTGTGGGCTGCGTCGAGTCCGCGGGCGATGTCGCGGGCATACGCGATGATCTGGTGGTAATCGGGTTCGCCGTATCGTTCTCCGAAGTGCTCCAACGTCGCCCCTTGAAGCAGCTCCATCGCCATGTACGGCGTGCCCTTGTGTTCGCCGACTTCAAAAATCGTGGCCACGTTGTCGTGGTGGACAGCCGCCATGGCCCGGGCTTCGCTGATGAAACGTTTCCGGCTGCCCGGCGTGCTGGCGATTTTCTGATTCATCACCTTCAACGCAACCTGCCGCTTCAGCCGAATGTCTTCGGCCAAGAACACGAATCCCATGCCGCCCTTTCCGAGTTCACGCAGTACCCGATAGTGACCGAGCGTGCCGAGATGGTCCTCCGAATCCTTCGGCGGATCCAGAAACTCGTGTTGGATGCCGGACGACGTCATCGCTAGAAAATACGACCAAGGGGGTGAACGGAATCAGATAAGAAGCGTCTAGAGGGCTGGGGCGGCTTGATTGCTGGCGACAGCACCCGACGCGGGACTCCAAGTATATCACGTTTGCTTGCGCGGATTGAATTCACGCCGGAAAGCGGCCGACACGTCGGATGGTAAGCCTGGCCTGTTGCGTGACACAGCAACCACGGTTCCATCAGAGGCGACCCCCTGCGGCGCGGTGGGTTGGACCAGCCGACAGGCCGGTCTGCCCAAGCTGCCTATTCTCTAAAAAAGGTGTCGGACAGCTTTTTCGCTGGTGGCGATCCGCCATTTTCCTCGTTTGTCGTCCCAGGTATGCTTCCGTGGTTCATACGCCGAAGGTGTCCCCCTGCGGCGCCTACATGACAGGCCATCCTCTTTCGTTTTGAGGGGCCGCCGATTTCCTGAAATCTCAGACTGAAACACAATGAGCCAATCGACTCCTGGCCCCGTTTCCCCCGCATCGACCGTTTCCGATGCCGCCCCCTTGGCCCCCGTGCTGGTGCGTTTGCCCGACGGGACGACCCATCAGCATCCCGGTCACACCACACCGATGGAGATCGCCAGTGGGATCAGCGAAGGGTTGGCGCGCAGCGTGGTGGCGGCGGAGGTCGACGGGAGGATCGTCGACGCGGACCGGCCGCTGGGTGAATTGGCGTCCGGAGATGCTGCCCAAGAAAAGGCTGCCGACGGGGCGCTGTCGCTGCGATTGTTGACCAATCGCGATGGTGAATCGCTCGATGTGCTGCGGCATTCGGCGGCCCACGTGATGGCCCGGGCTGTCATGCGGCTCTACAAGGGTGTTTCGCTGGCGTTTGGGCCGACCACCGAAGGCGGTTTCTATTACGACTTTGATCTGGATGTCCCGATCAGCGAGGACGACTTTCCAAAGATCGAAGCCGAAATGAAGGCGATCATCAAGCGGAAGGAGCCGTTCGAACGCTTCGTCCTGGATCGTGACGAAGCCCGCAAGCTGTGTGATGACCTGGATCAAGATCTGAAGGTCGAGCACATCGATACCGGCTTGGCCGACCAGTCGACGGTCAGCTTTTATCGTCAAGGCGAGTTCGTCGACCTCTGCCGTGGTCCCCACATCCCCGACGCCGGCAAGATCAAAGCGATCAAGTTGATGAGCGTTGCCGGATCCCACTGGAAAGGCGACACGTCCAATCGACCCCTGCAGCGGCTTTATGGGACCGCGTTCTTCGACAAAAAAGAACTGAAGGCCTATTTGGAACAGATCGAAGAAGCCAAGCGACGTGACCACCGAGTCCTGGGCAAGCAGCACGGCCTGTTCGCGATCAACCCCGAAGTCGGCCAGGGGTTGTGCCTGTGGTTGCCCAAGGGGGCCCGCGTCCGCGTGACCTTGGAAGATTTCCTGCGCCGCGAGTTGCTCAGCCGTGGCTACGATCCGGTTTACAGCCCGCACATCGGACGCGTCGAACTGTATGAGACCAGCGGCCACTTTCCGTACTACCGCGACAGCCAATTCGCACCATTGTTCGGCAGCGAAGTCGGCGCGATGCTGGATGCCTGGGCCAACCGGCTGGAAGCGGGCACCATCGACGCTGACGGCGAAGACAAGCTGATGGCGGCCGCCGAAGTGTTGGGCGTGGAGCTGCCCGATTACAAACCGTCGATGTCGGCCGAACAGAAACGCGAGGTGCTGCACCAATGGCAATTGGTCAACGAGCGGTACCTGCTCAAGCCGATGAACTGCCCACATCACTGCCAAATCTTCAAAGCCCAGTCACGTTCCTATCGACAATTGCCCATGCGGCTGTTCGAGTTCGGGACCGTCTATCGACACGAGCAAACCGGCGAGCTGAACGGGATGTTGCGGGTCCGCGGATTGACCCAAGACGACGCGCACATCTTCTGCACTGAGGACCAGGTCGAACAGGAGTTTCGGGCCACGATTGAGCTGACGAAGTTTGTGCTCAAGGCGGTCGGCTTGGACGACTATCGCGTCCAGCTCTCCTTGCGTGATCCGGACAGCAGCAAGTACGTCGGCAGCGAACAGCAATGGGACACCGCAGAAAACTCGCTCCGCGGCGTCCTGGAACACAGCGGAATGGAATTCAACGAAGAGCCGGGCGAGGCGGCGTTTTACGGTCCCAAGGCGGACTTCATGGTGCGTGATTGCATCGGGCGTTCCTGGCAACTGGGGACCGTTCAGCTGGACTACAATCTGCCCGAGCGATTCAAGCTGGAATACAACGGCAAGGACAATGCGGCCCATCGCCCGGTGATGATCCACCGCGCCCCGTTCGGGTCCTTGGAACGGTTCACCGGCATGCTGATCGAGCATTTTGCCGGTGCGTTCCCGATGTGGCTCTCGCCCGAACAGATTCGCGTCCTGCCGCTGAGCGACAAATCGATCGACTACGCCGTGCAAGTCGCCAAGCAGTTCGACGAGGCGGGATTGAAGGTCACGGTCGACTCGACCGGCGGCAAGGTGCAAGCCAAGATCCGCAACGCGCAGCTTGACCTGGTCAACTACATGGCCGTCGTCGGGCCGAAGGAGGCCGAGACGGGGCAGGTCGCGCTGCGCGATCGAATCGACGGTGACTTGGGATCGATGCCGACCGCCCAGGCGATCGCCAGGCTGGTCGATGAAGTCAAGAACCGAACCGTTCGCCAGGCAGTGACGGCGTCGTAGGATCTTTCACAAGATCCGCGACCCGGGCTCGGCGAAACGTTACGGGCAGCACACGTCGAGGATCCGCCGCATTTCCGCGACGGCTTCTTTCATCCCGACCATCACGGCGCGGCTGACGATGGAGTGGCCGATGTTCAATTCGATCATGCCGGGAAGTTTGGCGACCGGTCGCACGTTGGTGTAATTGAGCCCGTGACCGGCGTGCAGTCGCAGTCCCGATTCGATCGCCACTTGGCCGGCCGCCCGCAGTCGATCGAGTTCGTCGTTGATGGCGTTGCGCTGGGCCAGCGCGTAGGGGCCGGTGTGTAGTTCGACCGCATCGGCGCCCAGTTTCGCCGCCGCGGCGACTTGATCGGTGTCGGGATCGACGAACAGGCTGGTCAAGATGTCTTGGTTTTTCAGCCGCTCGATCGCGGCGGCAATGCGTCCGTCGTCGGCGGCGACGTTCAGCCCGCCTTCGGTCGTCACTTCCTGGCGGCTCTCGGGGACCAGCAGCGCCCAATCAGGACGGGCGCGAAGGGCGATAGCCAGCACGTCGTCGGCACACGCCAGTTCCAGATTCGTCTTGACCGTCACGGTCTGCATCAGCACTTCGACGTCGCGGTCTTGGATGTGCCGGCGATCTTCGCGGAGGTGAAACGTGATGCCGTCGGCGCCGCCTTGTTCGGCCAGGGCGGCGGCGATGGCCGGGTCGGGTTCATAGGTGCGGCGAGCTTGTCGCACCGTGGCGACGTGGTCAATGTTGACGCCAAGTTCGATCATGGATGACGTATCGTGGTGGGAGCGGAGGGAGCAAAGCGCCCGGCTGACGCTCAGCTGGACTCCTCCTCACGATAATAGGTTCGCAGCGCTTTGGGCAGCGGATCAATCGCCAGTTGGTCTTCCAGGTATCCCTTCGATTTGGCGTCGCGAAGCACTTCGACCACATCGGCGTAATCTCCGCCGATCGACACGATTCCCTTGACCAGTCCACGAACCGTGGCCGGGGCGAGTGTGCGTCGGTCCTCTTGGCCGACCTGAAAGCGGCTGATTCTCAATTTACCCGGGTCGTTGGATTCCGGTTTGACGATCAGCGCGTTGGGGCCCAGGATCGCGCCCCGAATACGGACCGGCGCGGGGGTGCCGAAGACCACGATCTCGGCCTCCTCACGGGTCGAGACCACGACCACGGGCGGGGCGAGTGAGTCGATTTCATAATAGCGCAACGCCGTGCCGAGTTTTTCGGGGGTCAGGGCGAGCCCGGCATCGGCCCGGGATCGCAACGCGGCGAACGAGCCATAGCGGCTCTCGATGCTCGGTTGATTGAACAGCCCCGCCAGTGCTTCCACGACTTCCGGGTGATCGAGCCCCTTGAGGGCAGCCAAGGCCGGGTAGCGGAAAGCTGATTCGTTGGCGATCGCGTCGGCCAGCGGGCCGATCGCGTCCTGGCGGTCCAGGTAGGCGAGTGCTTCGGCGGCATAAAAACGCAACTCCGGATTGTCGTTCTTCAGTCCGGCGGTCAGCGTCGGGATCGCGCTCTCTCCCAAGGCCTCCAATTGCAACGCGGCATCGGCGGCCGTCGCCGGGTCGCTGAGCAGTGACGCCAGTTTCTTCAGCCGCGGTTGGCTGTTGCCCTGCCGCTCGTCGATCGCGATCGCACGCACCACCGCGACGTAGCGGCCAAGGGATCCCTCGTAGCGAGGGTGCAACTCGAGTTCGATGTAGTCGTCCTCAACCGCTTTGGCCACGCCTCGTCGCGTCGTGCCATCGAAGAAGAAGAAACGCCGATTGATGGCTTCGGCGATCTCGCTGGATACTTTGACGTGCTGGAATTCTGGCCGCAGAACCAAGCCCATGTTGCGGGACTTCTGGACCGTGCCGCCGGAGAGTACCAGGGCTTGGGTTTTCATTCGTTTGTCCGCGCTGCCCTGAAACGCCGCACGCGTCAAAATCGGGCCTGTCCCCATCGCCAGGACGTCGCCTTTCCGGACGCGCCCCTGGATCACCTGCTGCAGACGCATTCGGGTGTCCAGCAGCCAGCCGCCGTGCAGGTCGGTCGCGTTGTTGCCGGCCGGCGAGTCGATGCGCAGGTCGATCGTGTCACCGCGTTTCGCACCGGCGGGGACCGTCGCGTACACGCGGACGATCGAATTGGATTCCAGTTCCAGGATTTCGTTGGGACTTTTGACATCATTGCGCCGCATCTCTTCGATCAGTTGATCGCGGTACGGCGAAGGGTCGGCCGGCCCGCCGGTTCCGACCAACGAGTTCACCAGGCCGACCCCTGAGATCTCGATCGGATTCAGGCCTCGTGGGGCGGCGGCTTCGCGAATCAGCTCGGGGGGCTCGGGCGCTTGCAGGAGTTTGGCAACTCCGTTTTCTTCCGATGAGCCGCGTCCCAGGAACGAGGTGCAGCCGGTCAGCGCTCCGCCCAGGATCAGCGAGGTCGAGGCGCGCAGCAGTAGGCCGCGGCGGTCGAACGCGGTGGGCGCGGCTGGAGCGGTCTCGTCGTTGCGTTTCAGTTCGGGCGTCCTGCCTGACATGGTTGTTTCCGGTGGAGGGGGGCCATTCTGTGCGGAAATGGGTCGAAGATTGGCTATAGCGGAAATCCGGCCGAGGAAGCAAGGCGAGTGCCGCCGACCACCGCTGGCCGGGTTTCACCACCACCCACCACCCAGCACCCATCACCCATCACCCAGCACCCAGCACCCAGCACCCAGCACCCAGCACTTACGCCACGATCCCATCTCCTTGCCCTCTCGCCTGCCACCTCATCGCCGCATCTCCTTGTCTCCTTGTCTCCTTGTCTCCTTGTCTCCTTGTCTCCTTGTCTCCTTGTCTCCTTGTCTCCTTGTCTCCTTGTCTCCTTGTCTCCTTGTCTCCCCCTCCCCATCCACCGAGTGCTTCCCAAACGCCTCTCCCAGCACCCCCCGTTTGGCCATTCTCGATGTCGGACGGCGTCGCGGGCTCGCCGAGGCCCTGGCCCGCGGCGCGGCTTGCGGAGCGACTAATCGTCGGTCGCCGGCGGATTTTGCGAGGGCGAAACGTGGCGGAACGCAAAGTGTCGCTGTGGCCGTCCACATCTGGCCGATTCGGCCTGTTTTTCCAGAAAAGTCCCAAGCTCGATCAGCGTGGACACTTGGTCGATGGGCATTTCGGTGGTGCTGAAAAACCGTGCAATCGCCGCGGGGTCGGCTGCCGCGGCGTTGCTGAAAAAGTGTGCAGGACCGCTTTGCTGTCGTAAAGTGTTTTGACAGCAACCTTTGTGACGGAGCGTTTGACCGGCTGTCAGGATCGGCACAGCCACCCACGGCGGGCGAGTTTGTGTCCGTCGGCCGGGTCTCGTTCTCGACCGTTCGCAAAGGAATCATGCCTGATGAGCCAGCCCAATTCGAAGGAAATCAACCCGCAGGTCGAAACGGAAGATCGGGGCGGACCGGGGGAGGGGCTTCGTTATGCGAGCGATCCCGGTCCCGACCAGGCCGCCGAGTTCCCCACGTTGGAGCTGACCAAGCCGGACCCGGAGGCCGACTACGACGACCGCTGTCGGCAGACCCTCCTGTTGGCGGAAGAGGCCTTCGCGGCGACCGGCAGCTGGGTCGTTTTCTTTCGCGAGATCCTGGGCGTCGACGGAGTGGTCAAGCAGTTGTTTTCCGACGCCGAGGAGTTCAAGCGTTTCGTCGCGGGGCCTGAATTTGCCACGCTGCACGAAATGCTCGCAGCGATCCGCAGCCAGGATCAGTCGAAGTCGGACGCCGCCGAGCCTGAGCGAATGATCACCATCCGGATCCCCCGCTCGCTGCATGAGTCGCTGCAAGAGGAGTCCAAGGCGTGCGGGTTGAGTATCAACAAACTGTCGATCAGCAAGTTGCTGTTGCCGGCCAATCCGCGTTTTGTCCCGGAGCAGCAGGGCAGGCGGCGGGGGCGTCGCCCGGGTCCCCAGGGCCGTCGCTCCAAGTCATCCACCCCGGATGCCACTCCGCAAGCCGAACACTCCAACGCATCGCCCCCGGCGGAGCCTCGGATCTTGGAAGGTCGCCGCGCCGTCCACAGCTGGGTTGATCGTTCTCCCCATGGCTCCCTCGGCCAGCGCTAAGATTTTCTCGAACAGCTCCAGCCGGAGTGGGGATGGATTGCTAGCGGTATTGGGCTCGCGGGCTGTCGGTTTAGTCGATGTGCCGAAATCAACGCGATGATGTTAGCCCGACGCGTGAGCGAGGGCCGCGCGTGGCCCCTTGCTAACGCATGCGGGCTTAAACCGACAGCCCGCTCGGGCCGTTCTGCTACCACCTTCGACGCCAACGTGCGCGGCATGACCCCGGCGGGGTCAAAGCCAGTAGCCGGAGGTGAGCGAAGCGACACCTCCGGAAACACGGCCCCCCGTCAGATGCGACCCCGTGGGGGCAACGCGGTGAAGCATTTTGTTAGCGGTAGGGCGCGAGCCCTCCGGTGTTTCGGGAACGATGAGGGACCGGAGGGCTTGCGCCCTGCCGCTAACACCTCGTCAAACGCAGGGAACAAATCCTTCACAGCGTTGCCGTGCGGATTGTGTGGCGTGCTTCCCGGAGGTGGCGCTGCGCTGACCTCCGGCTACTCGCTGAAATCCCTTCGGACGTCGATTTTATTACTGAGCGACTTTTGGGCAGGCACCGCTTTGCGGTGCACACCGCAGAGCGGTGCCACAACAAAGCCCGGAGTCGCGAAGCGCACTCCGGGTGGAGGCACAGAGGACAGGGGAACCCCAGCGGGGTTCAACAAACGGCTCGGCACAATCCGGGGTGCGCAAACGGCGGCGTGAATCAGACGAACCGTGTTGCTCTGTTCAACCCCGTTGGGGTTGGCGGCCTGTTGGCGACCGGAACTTGGGGTGCGCGGGCGCGACCCCAAGCTTTGATGTGGCACGCCGTTGGCGTGCGGGCCGCAGGAGCGGTTGCTGCTCGCGAGTCGTTCCCACAACGCGGTACGGCGAGTAATTCGTCAGTAATACAATCGACGTCCCTCGGGATACTCGGTTCGCTGCCGCTCTCCTTTGACACCAAACGGAGTGATGCTTGTCAGCGGCAGGGCTCGGGCCGTTCCGCGAACTCGTGTCGTGTCGAAGTAAATGGCTCAAGAAGCGGAGGTCTGAAGGGCCAGCACATCTGAGATTTGAAACCTGAAACCTGAAACCTGAAACCTGCATGGTGCCCAGCGGGCCACACGCGCAGAAAGGGGTTCGCTACAATCACGCCACCCCCTGCTGGTCCCGCTCGTCTTCTCACTGGCAATCCGTCGCATGCCGATCCGTCTGTTCTTGATTTTTGGCGCGTTCCTGGTCTCGGTTTTGATGTGGGTGGATCGGGCCTGTATTTCGGCGGCCAAGGATGACATGGCGAGCGATCTGGGGTTTTCTGATCAGCAAATGGGCTGGGTGATGGCGGCGTTTTCGCTCGGCTATGCGCTGTTCCAGGTCCCCAGCGGCAAGTTGGCTGACCGTTTCGGGCCGCGAGTCGTGATGACGGTCGTCTGCCTGTGTTGGTCGCTCTTCACGGCGCTGACCGGCGTGGTCCGTGGGATCTACGCGATGATCGGGCTGCGGTTTCTGTTCGGGCTTGGCGAGGCCGGTGGTTATCCGACGTTGGCGCGGGCGTTTACGAATTGGTTGCCGATGAACGAGCGTGGGATCACCAATTCGATCAGCTTTTCCGGTGGTCGGCTGGGGGCGGCGCTGGCGATGCCCGGCGTGGTTTGGTTGATCGGGGCGCTGGGTGGTTGGCAGCAGACGTTTTGGTTTTTCGGCGCGATCGGGATCGGGTTCGCGGTGGTCTGGTTCGCGCTGTTTCGCGATCGGCCCGAGGATCACTTTGCGGTTTCCCCCGCCGAGCGCGATCACATCATCGAAGCCCGCCGACCGAGAAAGTCCGATTCCGAGGCCGTCAATGCGGTCGCCGACATTCCGATCACGTTTGGCAACATGTTGCAGTCGCCGAACATGCTGATGTTGATGGTCCAGTATGTCGCCCACAACTTCACGTTTTTCTTCACCGTGACCTGGTTCTTTCCGTACTTGAAGGAGAGTTACCAGTTGACCAGCGAGCAGGCCGGTTGGTACGCGATGTCACCGTTGTTGTGCGGCGTGTTGGGGAATTGGCTGGCGGGCTTCACCGTGGATCGTTTGTACAGCCAGGGGCGATGGCAGCTGTCGCGTCGTCTGCCCGCGGCCGTCGGGTTCCTGCTGGCCGCGATCGGCATGAGTCTGTGTGTGAACATGACGACGCCGTTTTGGGCCGTGGTGTGCATGTGCATCGCGATCTTTGGCAGCGACATGATCCTCAGCCCCTCCTGGTCCACTTGCATGGACATCGGCGGCGCGAGCGCGGGGGCGGTTTCGGGGGCGATGAACATGGTCGGCAACCTGGGGGCGTTCTTCACCGCGTTGTCGTTTCCCTATTTGAAGGACGCGTTGGGGTCGCACCAGCCGTTTTTCTATGTCGCAGCGGGATTGAATCTATTGGCGATCTTCTTATGGTTTCGAATTCGGCCGGATCGAAGCATTGCCGAAGAGCGACTGGGGTACGACCCAGGTTCCGGTGATTGATCGCGTGCCGCTGCTCTCGCTCAAAATCACCGACGTTGGTACCGAACGGATCGCGACGGCGTCCGGACCCTGCTCCATCTTTTTAGGTAGAACGTAGCCACATGAGTCAATCTGATGGACCGAAATTACGAGGCGCGGTGGTCGGCGCCGGCTACTTCAGCCAATTTCATTTCGATTCGTGGAAGCGGATCCCCGGCGTCGATTTGGTTGCGGTTTGCGATTCCAATCCGGCGGCTGCCGAGCGGGCGGCCAAGACCTATGGGGTCGACGCGGTTTTCACCGATCACGCGAACATGCTGGCCGAAGTCGAATTGGATTTCGTGGACATCGTCACGCGCCCGGACACGCATTTGACGCTGGTCGGTGATTTTGCCGCCGCCGGCGTGGCGATCATTTGTCAAAAGCCGCTCGCGCCGACCGTCGCCGAAGCCCGCCAGATTGTCGACGTCGCGTGTGCCGCGGGCGTTCGGTTCATGGTGCACGAGAACTTTCGATTCCAGCCCTGGTATCGCGAGATCAAGGAGCTGTTGGAGAGCGGCGTAGTCGGGCACACGGTACACACCCTCACGCAGCGGAATCGCATGGGCGACGGCTGGGGAAACGATGCTTATTTGGCGCGTCAGCCGTACTTTCAGACGATGGAACAGTTTTTGATTTTCGAAGCCGGCATTCACACGATCGACACGTTTCGCTACCTGGCCGGTGAAATCGATCGCGTCTGGTGCATGCATCGAAAACTCAATCCGGTGATCGCCGGCGAAGACACCGCGATCGGGATCTTTCAGTTTGCCCAAAGCGGCGTCGGCGTTTATGACGCCAATCGCTACAACGAGTCGACAGCGGACGATCCACGTTACACGTTCGGCGAGCTGTTGGTGGAGTGTGACGGCGGAACGATTCGCTTGTACGATGACGCTCGGTTGGCGGTCCAGCCACTCGGACAGCCGGAAACGCCACACCCATATCAACCCAGTCGGCACGGATTTGCCGGCGACTGTGTCCATCAAACGCAATTGCATTTCGTCCGCGGGCTGCGGTCTGGAGAGGCCTTTGAAACCGACGGCCCCAGTTATCTGAAAAGCATCGCGGTTCAGGAAGCGATGTACCGCAGTGCCGAAACGATGATGTGGGAGACACCGTCCGAATGAGAATCCTGGATTTGACGCTGCGATTGGAAAAGGGGATGCGCGGCGTCGATTACGAAACCAAGTACACGGTTGCCAAAGACGGTTGGAACGCGCGGACGTTGCATCTGTATTCGCACTGCGGGACCCACATGGATTCGCCCTATCACTTTGAGGCAGGCGAGCAAACGATCGACCAGATTCCGATCGCCGATTGCATCGGCAAAGCGTGGGTGGTCGGGCTCGACGGTCTGGCCGACCGAACACCGATCACGGTGCAGCACCTGGGGGCGTTGGCCGACCAGGTACAGCCCGGTGATGCGTTGTTGTTGCGGACGCTGTGGAGCCGCCATGTCGGCGATCCCGACCACTACCGCGACCACTTTCCGCCGATCAGCCCCCAGCTAGCCCGCTGGATGGTGGACCGACGCGTCCGGATGGTCGGGGGCGAGCCGCCGTCGGTGGCCGATGTCAACGACTTGGCCGCGGTGACTGAGATTCATCAGATTCTGCTCGGTGCGGGCATCATCATCGTCGAAGGGTTAACGGGCCTGGATCAGTTGACCGAGCCGACGTGCATTTTCGGCGCGATGCCGTTGAAGATCGCCGGGGGCGACGGGGCACCGTGTCGCGCATTCGCGATTTTGGGGGCGACGTGGTGAGTGACCTTTTGAACCAGCTTCCGCCGCCGCGCCGCGAGGACATGCTGCCCCGAATTCGCCAACTCGCTGAAGCATCCGGTGCCTGCGTGGTGGTGTTGGACGACGACCCGACCGGGACGCAGACGGTCTATCAAACGCCGGTGCTGACCACTTGGGATGTGCCCTCACTGGCCGACCAACTGCGCCGTGGCGACACGATGTTCTACGTGTTGACGAACTCGCGGGCGTTGCCCGAGCGCGAAGCCGTTGAATTGGCACGCGTCCTCGGCCGCAACCTGCGTGAAGCGGCGGCCAGCGTTCAGAGAGACGTGACGGTCATCAGCCGCAGTGATTCCACGCTGCGGGGCCATTACCCGGCCGAAGTCGATGCGGTCGCCGAGGCACTCGGGCATCCCGGTGCGGTCCACGTCATCATGCCGTTTTTTCTGCAGGGCGGACGTTTGACGATCGGTGACACGCACTACGTGGCCGAAGGCGATTCGTTGGTGCCGGCGGCGGACACCCCGTTTGCCCAAGACGCGACCTTCGGATTTCGTCATTCGAACTTGCGCGACTGGGTGGTGGAAAAAACCGGGGCGGCGGTCGAGCAGGCTTCGTTGCATTCGGTTTCCATCGAGGAGCTTCGCGAAGGTGACTTGCAGCAGCTCGCGGCGCGGATTGCCGCCTTGCCGTCGGGAAGTGTCTTGATCGTCAATGCGGTCGACATCGCCGATGCCCGCGCGTTCGCAATTGCCGCGCGTTTGGCGGAACGCTCGGGCGCGGAATTGATCTACCGCACCGCAGCGAGTTTTGTCCAATCCTATGCGGGGCTGGAGGAGAAACCGCTGTTGCGCGGCGACCAGATGATCGCCTCGGCCCACTCGGCAGGTTTGATCGTCGTCGGTTCGTACGTTCCCAAAACGACGACACAGTTGAATCGCTTGCTCGCCGGCGAGGACGCACCCCAAGCGGTGGTGTTGGATGTCGGGCGGCTGTTGTCGGATCAGGCCGCCGAGCATTTGGCCGAAGTGATCCAACGCGTCAACACGCGACTTGCCCAAGGGCAGGACGTCGTGCTGCACACCTCACGGGGTTTGGTCACCGGAGCCGACGGCGAATCAAGTTTGCGGATCGGTACCGCGGTTTCCAAGGCGGTCGTCGATGTCGTCCGCGCGGTCGATGTTCCGCTGCGTTTTTTAATCGCCAAGGGAGGCATCACATCGAGCGACGTGGCGACCAAGGGGTTGGAAGTCAAACGCGCGATGGTGCTGGGACAGATCTTGCCGGGCATTCCGGTCTGGAGTTTAGGCCCGGAGAGTCGTCGACCCGAATTGCCCTACGTCGTTTTCCCCGGCAACGTCGGCGGCGACGAGGCGCTGGCCGATGCCTACAAGAAGCTGCGAAAGAAATGATGGGGGTCAGGCAGAGCCTAACGTGCGAGGTGAGTTGCCATCACACAGGCGGCCGTTTCGACGCGGTAGATCCTCGTGCCCAAGCCGACTTGTTCGTAGCCCGACTCGATCGCCGAGTGGACTTCTTCGTCGCTGAACCCTCCCTCGGGACCGACCAGGGCCGTGGCGGACGTTGCTGCGTCGATTTCCGCCGCGAGTGATTGGATCGGGCGGCCATCGGGGTGCGCGATCCAGCGAACGCCTGTGTGCGGCTCGGCGAGAAACGCTTCCATCGACGTTGGTGTATCGATCTTCATCAAGACATTCCGCTCGCACTGTTTACTCGATTCGATCACGATCCGTCGCAGTTTGGTCAATAGCGAATCGGTGGGTGGGCGTTGAGTGCGTTGGCAGACGAGCGGCGTGACGCGACGGACGCCAAGTTCGGTCAAACGCTCGATCATTTCTTTACAGCGTTCGGGCTTGGGTAGCGCGATCCCCAAATGGGTTCGGCACTTCGGCTCGCGATCGATCGCCACGGCGGCGGCGGCTTCGACGGCACACTTGCGTTTGTCGATCGAAACGATGGTTGATTCGGATTCGTGCCCGCAGCCGTCGAACAAGGTGATCACGTCGCCGACTTTGGCGCGCATCACGCGGGCCGCGTGACTCGCCTCCTCGTCGCTCAATGGGACGAGTCCACCGCTCGGAGGCAAGTCCGGTGCGTAATAACGACGTGTCATGGTGGTTTACTTGAACCGGTAGATCGCTTCGGCGGTGCGTACGATCAGCGAGTTGTCGACGACGGCGGGGCTGGCCATGATCTGTCCGTCCAGTTGGTTCTCCGCCAGAACTTCGCTGTCGCGACCGGCGCTGATCACTGTCACGGTTCCTTCGTGCGATCCCAGGTAGATGCGGTCGCCGACGAGCAGCGGGGACGCACTGTATTTGCCACCGATGCGTTTCTTCCAGACTTCATCACCGCTCTCGGCTTCAAAGCAGCTGGCGATCCCGTTGTCTTCCATCACATAGATCAGCCCGTCATGAAGGATCGGTGAGGGTTTGGCCGGAATCCCTTTCATCACCGTCCAGGCAACGTGGGTGTTGGTGACGTCGCCGGATCCATCGACCTTGACCGCCCACAGCTGCGGTTTGCCAAAGCCGGTCGAAAAGTAAACGACGCCGTCGGCATAGACCGGGCGGGGGACGACCGAAAACCCTTTGCCGTGACGCAGTTTCCAGATTTCGTTTCCGGTTGCCGGTTCATAGGCGACCATCCACTGCGATCCCATGCAAATCAATTGTTCGCGTCCGAGTCGGTCGGTGATTTTGATCGGCGTGCAATACGCTTTCTTCTGGTCGCCGGTCGGGGCATCCATTTCCGGTCGATCCGTCTCCCACAGGGTTTCACCGGTGAGCTTGTCGAGTGCCGTGACGTATTGGCGTTCGATTCCGTCTTGGATCAGGATCAATCGCTGTCCGTCGATAAACGGCGAGCTGCCCGGGCCGACGGAGTGATCGAGCGGCAGCTTGCGTTGCCACTCGATTTGGCGGCTGTCGCGATTGACGCAGAACGTGCCGTAGGTTCCGAAGTGGCAGTAGATGTTCGGCCCGTCGATCACCGGAGTCGGTGAGGCATAGCTGTTGAGCGAGTGGATCGGATCGGGAGTTTCAATTTCGGTCAAATCAATTTCAGCGAGTTGCCGACCGGATTCCAAATCGAGGGCGAACAATTTCAGCCGGATCGCCTTGGCAACGGCGAGCTGTTTGAATTTTTTCTCTTCGATGCCGGCGGCGCGGAGCAATTCGAGGCGTTCTTCTTCGCTGGGGAACACTTCGATCGCCGTCGTCGCCCAAACCACCCCGTCGGCGATCACCGGCGACGACCAGGCCTTGCCGGGAAGTTCCGTTTTCCAAGCCAGGTTTTCTTTTTCGCCGAAGGTCAGTGGCGTGTGTTGATCGGTGACGATGCCGTCGCCACCCGGGCCGCGAAACTGGGGCCAGGGGGAGTCGGCGTGGGACGACGACAGGACGAGCAACAAACAGGCGGCGAGGATGCAAAGGCGAGCGTGCATGGGCGGGACTGCAATGGCGGTGCGGTCGAATGGGAAGGATCTGACGGATGGCCAGAATCGAAGTATAGCCAGAATCAGCGCCCGCGTCTCTTGGCCGGCCGATGAAGCACCGACGGCACACCGTATCCACCGCGAGCAGGTGGGTTAAGATCAGTGGCTCCGCTTTCCAGTCGGTGGACTGACGTTTCTCTGTGGATCGTGCCGCCGGATCGGTCCTCCGCATGTCGGTTGCGATTGAGCTAGAATCCGTCGCCAAAGTGACCGAAACCTCCCGCCCATCTCCCCCCCAAGGTTCTTTCTCGTGAACGTCAACCGTCGCACTGCCCTGGCCCTCGCCGCGTCTACATCGCTCTCCTTTGCCCGTGCTTGCCAAGCGGCCCAGACGCCGTTTCGATTTCGTTACGCACTCGCCTCGTGCATGTACGGCTACGCGCCTCTGGCGGAGATTTTGCCGGAGGCCAAGAAGATCGGAGCGACCGGCATCGACATTTGGCCCAAGGTGCATGGAAACCAGCGGGAGCAACTGGACGAGCTCGGCGAAGACCGATTCGCCGGCATGCTGCGCGATCACGACTTGGAGCTTTCCTGCATCACGCAGTACAAGCTGGGACCCTTCGGGATCGACGACGAAATTCGCCTCGCCTCGCGTCTGGGCTGCAAGCTGATCGTGACGGGCGGTTCAGGGCCAAGAAACTTGAAGGGCGCGGAGCTGAAGGAGGCGATCGCTGCATTTTTGAAAAAGTTGACGCCGACGATTAATCTTGCCCGTGACCACGGAGTGCGGATCGCGATTGAGAATCATGAGAACAACTTGATCCACGACGCCGATTCGCTGCGTTATTTGGTGGACTTGGCGCCGTCGGACACCATCGGCGTCGCGTTCGCCCCGTACCATTTGCCGCAAGACAACGAGGTGCTGTGTCGATTGCTACGCGACCTGGGCGATTCGGTTGCCGTGTTTTATGCCTGGCAGCACGGCTTGGGATGCAAAACGAAACTGCCCAAGGAGCAGGAGTTGTTGCAGATGCCGGGCCGCGGTGAATTGGACTTCGGGCCGATCGTCAAAACGCTCGCCGAGATGCAGTTCGATGGCTGGACCGAGATCTTCATGCACCCGGTTCCGCGGGGGATTCCGATTCTGGAAACAACCGAGGCGGTAACCGTGGAGATCAATCGGTCGCGCAGGTATTTAGAGCAGCGGCTCGCGGCAGGTTAGCGCGTCGATGGCGCCGGCAGGCGACGTATAGACCCAACGCGGCGAAGATCGAAAGCGAGCTAGGCTCGGGTGTCGTCAGTGAACCAGGCGGAGTCGGGGGAGAGGGCGAAGGTACCGAAGGGGCTGCCGTATTCGCGAACGTGGTTAACGTCGCGGGACCGACCTGCTCCACGCTTGAAAAGGAAAATGGAAACCGTCGCAACAACGCTCCGCCGACATGGATAAAACCTGCCCCCGCCGAAACAACCTCAGTCCGGAAGCTATAGGTGGGCGAAAAAATTCCCCACCCGGCGAGCGAAACGGTTAGGCCTCCGGAAGTTGTCAGGCCCCCTGTCGGAATCGTGCCCGGATCCACGAACAAGTTCGGGCCTCCGGGGATGAAAATGCCAGGCCCGTCGAAATTAAAATCTGTCGGATTGGCAAAGGTGTCGGACAATTGGAGCGTAGTCATCCACAGTGACAGATTGGATGGATCAAAACCGTCCAATTTCACCGTCACGTCCAGCACTTGTCCGACCTCCAGGCTGGTCGGATCTGCACCCGCAATGTCGATCTGCGACGTGATCAGACCTGCCGAGGTACGACTGCTATTGAACGCGAACAGGGCCAAAAGGACGGGGAGAAATGCAAATGCGGCGGGTCGAAACAGTGTCGGCATGGGTTGGGCTCTAGTTGTCATTACAAGTGTGGACCGTCCCCGGACGAATCCCCGAATGATCGATGATCGACCAGGGGGATCCCATCGGGACTGGGCCACACCCAACGCACAGTCCGTGCCAACAAGCAGATGGCGAGGCGATTGCAAGAGTGACTGGACGGAGCACCAATGCGTCGCTGCCGCACTGGGGTGGGGATTCTCGTCAGTCCAAAGGTGGAGGACTTTTGGCCGGCCGAGTGCTCCGTCTCACGTTGCGTTTCGGGTAGGCGGTAGTGGACGAGGCGACGAGTCCTCTAGCTAACGTAGTGGACGAGGCGACGAGTCCTCGCCAACATGCCCACTGCAGCGGACTCGTCGCCTCGTCCACTACAGCGGGCTCTTCGCCTCGTCTTATTACAGCGGACTCGTCGCCTCGTCTATTGCAGCGGACTCGTCGCCTCGTCCACTACAGCGGACTCGTCGCCTCGTCTTATTGCAGCGGACTCGTCGCCTCGTCCACTACGATTGGGCTGAGGCGGAATCTTAGTGCGCTTCCAACCAGTTCGATCCGGTTCCCATTTCGACGACGATCGGGACCGTCATCGGCAGCGCGGTTTTCATGGCGTTCTCGATGACCGGCAGCACGTCGTCCTGTTCGGCTTTCCATAAGTCAAACACCAATTCGTCATGCACCGTCAGCAGCATCTTGGTCTGGAAGCCGCCTTCGCGCAGCGCCCGGTGCACTTTGACCATTGCCAGTTTCAGCATGTCGGCCGCGGTGCCTTGAATGGGGCTGTTCATCGCCAAGCGTTCGGCTGCCGAGGCGCTGCCGCGTGACTTGCTGGTGATGTCTCGGACGTAGCGGCGGCGTCCGGTCTTAGTCACCACATAGCCGTGTGCTTTGGCAAACGCGATCGTCTCGTCGATGTAGCGTTGGACACCCGGGTATTTCTCGAAGTAGTTCTTGATCAATTCGCTCGCTTCGGCGCGGGGGATGTTCAACCGTTGCTGCAACCCGAACGCGCTGATGCCATAGATGATGCCGAAGTTGACGGTTTTGGCTTTGGCACGCATCTCCCGCGTCACTTCATCCGGTTCAACTTTATAAACCTTGGATGCCGTCACGGTGTGAATGTCTTCACCGCCCACGAACGCGGCGATCATCGATTCGTCGCCGCTCAGTTCCGCCATGATCCTCAGTTCAATTTGTGAGTAGTCGGCCGACAGGATCAGATGGTCTTCGTCGCGGGGGACGAAGGCGGCACGGATTTCGCGTCCGCGTTCCTTTCGCACCGGGATCGTCTGCAGGTTCGGATCGTTGGACTGCATGCGTCCGGTTGCCGTCCATGTTTGGCTGTAGTGCGTGTGCAGTCGCCCGGTTTCGGGGTTGACCGCCGCGGGCAGCTGGTCCACATACGTCGATTTCAGTTTGCGAGCGTTACGATAGTCCAGCACATCGCGGACGATCTCGTGTTTCCCCGACAGCCGTTCCAACTCGGCTTCACGGGTGGAGTATTGCCCGGTCGCGGTCTTCTTCGGATTGTCCTCCAGTTGCAGTTCTTCGAACAAGACGACGCCCAATTGTTTGGGGGAGTCGACATTGAATTCGTGGCCGACCGCGGAAAAAATCCTCGCCTGCAAGTCATCGATTTCGGCTTGCAAGACGTCGGAGTATTTCGCCAGGGAGTCCGTGTCCAACGTGATGCCGTTGTATTCCATGTCGACCAAGACCGGGACTAGCGGGCATTCGACTTCATCGCAGACTTGCTGCACACCGCGCTCGATCGCCATCGGCTGCAGGATCTTGGCGATTTGCAGGGTGATGTCGGCGTCTTCGCAGGCGTACTCGGCCAGTTTTTCCAGCGGGACGTCCGCCATGTTTTTCTGTTCGTCGCCTTTGGGGCCGATCAGGTCCGACGTCGGAATCGGTTTGTAGTTCAAGTACAGTTCCGACAGCGCGTCCAGCCCGTGTCGCATCTCCGGTTCGGTCATCGTGTGGACCAGCATGGTGTCGACCAACGGCGCGCGGACCTCGATGCCATTCCATTTCAATAGCGAGATGTCGTACTTCAGGTTGTGCCCGATTTTCGTGACCGATTCGTCGGCAAACAAATCGGCGAACTCGGCCAGCATCATCGCCCGCTCGTCGGGGTCTTCGGGACAGACGACGTAGTACGCTTCATGCGGTTTGATGCTGATCGCGATGCCCAGCGGGACGGCGGTGCGTGGATCCAGTCCGGTGGTTTCGGTGTCGAAGCAGAACGCTTTTGCTTTGGTCAGTTGTTTGATCAGCTTGGCGCGTTCTTGCTTGGTCGTCAGCGTGTGGTAGGTGTGTGCGACTTCGTGGATCGATGTTTCGTCCGACGGTTCATCAAACAGAGATTGTTGGATTTGCGTTTCGCGTTTTTCGCGGGCCACGGCGGATCGCGCCGAGGCGACCGAGAACGACTTTCCAAAAATTCGCTTGCCGATCGTCTCGAATTCCAATTCGGTCAACAGCTCGCGCAGTTTTTTGTCGTCACGTTTTTGACGGGCCAATGCATTGATGTCGATCTCGGTCGGCACATCCAACAAGATGGTGACCAGGCGTTTGGACAGCAGGGCGAGTTCGGCGTTTTCCTGGACGCGCTCCTTCTGTTTGCCTTTCAGTTTGTCGGCGTTTTCAAGCACACCTTCGATGCTGCCGTATTCGGCGATCAGCTTCTTGGCGGTCTTGGGGCCGATGCCGGGGATGCCGGGAATGTTGTCACTGGAGTCGCCCATCAGCCCCAGCACGTCGATGACTTGATCGACACGCTGGATCTCCCATTGCTCGCAGACTTCCTTGACCCCCAGGATTTCCGACTCGCCACCTTTTCGTCCCGGTTTGTAGACATGGATCTGGTCGGTGACCAATTGGTGATAGTCTTTGTCGGGCGTGACCATCCAGGTTTCGAAGCCTTGGTCGGACGCCTGGTGGGCCAGGGTGCCGATCACATCGTCCGCTTCGTAGCCGGGCATGCGGATCGTTTTGATATTCAAGGCGTCAAACAGTCGGTCGATCCAGGGCAGTTGGCTGGCCAGGTCTTCCGGCATCGCGTCGCGTTGGGCCTTGTACTCCGGGTAATCGATGTGCCGCTGGGTGGGCTCGGAGGTGTCGAAGGCGCAGGCGATGTGCGTCGGTTCCTCTTTGGTCAGGATGTCGGTGATGGCGTTGAGCATCCCGAACACGGCGGAAGTGCATTGGCCGCCGGAAGTGAATCGCGGGCTGCGGATGAGCGCGAAATGGGCGCGGTAGGTCAACGCCATGCCGTCGAGCAGAAACAGCTTCTTGGTCGGCGAGAAGAGATTGGGAGTTTCGTCGGCCATGCGAAAGTCTTTAGTGAGAATAGCGTGGGAAAGGTGAGAATGTACGCTGGTGTGGCGTCGTTCGATAGATCGTGGTCACGCCGCCGAGCGACGGAGAACTCGTGGGGAAATAGGACGCATGCGACAGATAAGGCCCATGAGTCCTATTTGTCACATTGGTCCTATTGTCATCCTGGATTTCACCTCTGCGGCAAAGCCCCGTTGAACGAGCGGATCTTTCAGAAACCTGCCGTGGCGTCATCCGTCGGCGTGCATCGCGGGGGGCAATTTGCTAGAGTAACGCCACTCGTCGTTTTCTGCGCCTGGACGGTCGTCCGTTTTGGGCCGATGTTTTTGGAGCTGATTGGGCGAAGTGAAAACGGATCGCCTCGACTAACTTTTCTCTACCAGGAATTGCTATGGGATTGTTTGACAGGTTGCGCCACGAACTGATCGACATCATTGAGTGGATCGACGACTCCAATCATACGTTGGTTTGGCGGTTTCCCAGGTACAACAACGAAATCAAAAACGGCGCACAGTTGATCGTGCGTCCGGGCCAAATGGCGGTTTTGGTCAGCGGCGGCGAGATCGCCGATACGTATGGTCCCGGGCACTACGAGCTCGAAACCAAAAACATGCCGATCCTGTCGACGTTGCAGGGTTGGAAATACGGCTTCGAAAGCCCCTTCAAGGCCGAAGTGTATTTCGTCAGCACCAAGCAGATCACCGATCTGAAATGGGGAACGCCGAATCCCGTGATGTTGCGAGATCCCGAGTTCGGCCCGATCCGTATTCGCGCTTTCGGCACCTACGCCTTGCAAGCGGTCGAGCCGAAAGCGCTGTTGCGGGAGATCGTTGGAACCGACGACGACTTCCAGTCCGACGAGATCACCGATTTGATGCGTTCGATGATCACCTCGGCCTTCTCGCAGGCGTTGGCGGATCTGCAGATTCCCGCACTCGATCTGGCATCACGCTATCGGGAACTCGGTGACACCATTCGGGCACGCGTGGTCGAACAGATCGATGACGAGTACGGGTTGGATTGCCCGCAGTTGTTTGTCGTCAACATTTCGTTGCCCGAAGCGGTCGAAAAGGCGCTCGACACGCGGACCAGCATGGGCGTGATCGGCGACATGAACAAGTTCCAGCAATACCAGATGGGCAACGCCATGACGGCGGCGGCGGAAAACTCCTCCGGCGGTGGCGCCGCCGAAGGCTTGGGGTTGGGGATGGGCATGGCGATGGCCGGTCGAATGATGGGCGGCGCGATGGGAGCGACTCCCGCAGCCGGCCCCGCCGCGGCACCCCCGCCTCCTCCGGCAGCCTGGCACGTCGCCGTCGCCGGGCAGACCAAAGGTCCTTTCTCCCTCGCACAGCTTTCCAGCGGCATCGCATCGGGCGAAGTCACCAAGGACACCATGGTCTGGACCGCCGGGATGGAAGCCTGGTCGGCCGCCGCGACCGTGCCCGCCTTGGCCGGGCTGTTCGTTTCCCAAACACCACCTCCGCCACCACCGCCGATGTGACCCCACTCGTTCCCGGGCTCCGCCTGAAGGAGTTGGCGGAACGGCGCGAGCCGTCCGGTTCCACCTCGAAAGACCGGAAGGCTCGCGCCCTACCGCTCACAAAAAACACCCCGTTTGGAACCAAGGTAGGTGGCATTGGGCTATCCGCCTGCCGGCCGCCATCGGCGTGTGGCGGGAGCCCACTCACTGGCGATCATTTCAAAAGGACTGCAATTCAAGTGGACGAACCACAGCAACGATCGGGGCCGCTCGCCGGATTCACCGGAGGGACGGAATGGATGATCGATGCCTCGGGCTGCGCGGCCGGTGCGCTGCGAGATCTGCCGCGGGTCCAATCGATTTGTCAGCGCGTCGTTGCGGATTTGGGTTTAACGATCGTCGGCCAGCCCACCTTTCACACCTTCCCCGGCCCCGGCGGTGTGACGGCGCTGTACCTGCTAAGCGAATCCCATTTGGCCTGTCACACCTATCCTGAACACGAATTCGCCACCTTCAATTTGTATTGTTGCCGTCGGCGACCCGCTTGGCCTTGGCGACAGGAACTGGAACGCATGTTTGAAGCCCGCGATGTCGTGGTGCGGCAGTTGAATCGTGATCTTCGATTGACGCGGAAGGAATCGCTGCGATGAAACGCCTGAACACGAACTGCCCGGCCTGTGGCGGACCGGTGGAATTCACCACGGGGTCTTCGCTGGTCACGGTGTGTGAGTTCTGTCACACGGCGGTGGGACGCGCGGATCGGGACATCAAGGACTACGGCAAAGTCGCCGAGGTCGGTGATCCGGCTTCGGGGTTGGCTCGTGGGATCACCGGCAAATGGAACAAGAAATCATTCACGATTACCGGACGGGTGCGTTACCGTCACTCCGGCGGCGGGTCGTGGGACGAATGGTACTTGGCGTTCCCCGGTGATCGATGGGGCTGGCTGGCCGAGGCCCAGGGGAAGTTTTCGTTGACGATGCAGCGAAAGTTGACCGACAAGTCTCGTTTGCCGGATTACGACAGCATCCAGCTGAAGCAGAAAATCACGCTCAAGGGTGTCGAACTGACGGTCCGCGAAAAGGGCGTCGCGGTGGCCGAGGGTGCCGAAGGGGAACTGCCTTGGGAATTCCACCCGGGCGCCGACCATCTGTACGTGGATTTGTACGGTGCGAACAAAGCGGTCGCGACGTTTGAGTACGGCGACGGCAGCGACGATGCCGAGCAGTCGGCCTACTTGGGCAGCGAAGTCACGCTCGACGAGCTTGGCATCAGGCTCGATTCGTTGGACCCCGACGCCGGCAAGGTCCGTGTGGATTCGCTGCAATTGAATTGCCCCAAGTGCGGCGGGCCACTGGCGCTACGAGCTCCCGATGAAACACTGCGGGTCGCTTGCCCGAACTGCACGTCGATCTTGGACGCCAAAGACGGAAAGCTATCGCTGTTGCAAACGCTGCATCAAAAGAAAGTCAAGCCGCTGATTCCGCTCGGCAGCGTCGGCGATTTCGGCGGCAAAAAATACACCGTCATCGGCTTCATGGAACGTTACGCCAAGTACGCCGGCCGAACGTATCCGTGGACCGAATACCTGTTGTACAACCGCGAAACCGGATTTCGTTGGCTGGTCTGCAACGACAACCATTGGTCGCTCGTCGCACCCGTTGACGAGCCGCCCGTCTCGATCGCTGATTCTGCGACGTACGACGGCGAAACGTTCAAGATCTACGACCGGGGAACAGCCTATGTTCGATACGTTGTGGGCGAGTTTTATTGGAAGGTCACCGTCGGCGAGCAGGTCTACACGTCCGACTACATTGCGCCGCCGCGGATGCTGTCTTGGGAACGCAGCGGCTATGGAAAGTCGCAAGAAGTCACGATTTCCGAGGGGCACTACATCACCGCCGAAGAGCTTGAACAAACGTTTGGCGTGAAAGATTTGCCGCGTCCCTGGGGCGTCGGCGTGATCCAGCCGCGGCCGACACCGGGGGCCAGGTTTTGGCTCGCTTGGCTGGGATTCATGTTCTATCTGTTTTTCGCTTACGCCGTGATCGGTCGGGGCAAAGCCGATGGTTGGCTCTTGTTCTATGCCTTGGTAGGCGTCACGCTGGTCCCGGCCGTTGTGATGGCGTATCTGCACAACTTTGAAGTTCGGCGCTGGAAAGACAGCGATTTCAGCCCCTACGCATCCTCGGATGATTAAATGAAAAACACAGTGATGGTCGTGTATCTAACCATGGGGTTCGTGATTTGCGGTTGGTTCACCGCCGCCGCGGCATTCAGCTGGAGGGCGCCCAATTTCGGGATCGCCAAGGCGCTTGAAAGTAGCGGTTCTAGCAGTGGCGGTTACTACGGCGGCGGTCGCTCGTTCGGTGGTTCATGGGGAGGAGGGAAATAACATGGAGATGACTTCGATGAAAGTTTTTGATTTTGCAATGCCGTTAGCGCAAGACGTGCAAGACATGGCAGCCAGCCCGATGCAGTTGTTGGTCGCCCATTTGATTGCCGCCGTCGTTTTCTCGCTCGTCGGGATCGTGGTGTTCGGCTTGTGTCTGTTGTTGATGGAGAAGCTGACTCCGTTTTCGATCGTTCATGAGATCGGCGAGGAACACAATCAGGCGTTGGCGACGATCGTCGCTGCGATCGTGTTGGGCATCTCGATCATCATCGCCGCTGCGATTCTAGGATGATCGATCGCGCGCCGAACTACTTGCTCTATTTGAACGTGCTGGTCATCGCGACGTGCGGGTTGATCTACGAGCTGTTGGCCGGCACGTTGGCGAGTTATCTGCTGGGCGACAGCGTGACCCAGTTTTCATTGGTGATCGGAGTTTATCTGTCGGCGCTCGGTGTCGGATCGTGGCTTTCTCGGTACGTGGAAAACCGAGTGGCGCGGACGTTTATCGAGATCGAAATCGCCTTGGCCTTGTTGGGCGGTCTTTCGGCGCCGTTGCTGTTCGTCGCGTTCGCCCAAATCACCTGGTTCCGGATCTCGTTGTTCGGATCGGTGTTCGCCATCGGAACGCTGGTCGGGTTGGAGCTGCCGCTGTTGATGCGGATTTTGCGCGAACACTTGGACTTCCGTGAACTCGTCGCGCGGGTGCTGACGTTTGATTACATCGGCGCGTTGCTGGCGTCGGTGTTGTTTCCCGTTTTGCTGGTGCCGCGTTTGGGGTTGGTCCGGACCTCGTTGCTGTTCGGAATCCTGAACGCCGTCGTCGGTGTCTGGGGGACGTATTTGTTGCGGCCGCTGCTTTCCAGTCGCGGACTCGGCGCGCTGCGGGGGCGCGGATTCTTGGTGATCGGGTTGTTGGTGGTGGCGTTCATCAAAGCCGACACGCTGACCGATTGGACCGAAGAGGCGATTTTGGAGAACCCGATCGTCTATTCAACGCAGTCGGATTTTCAACGGATCGTGGTGACGCAGCGACAGGGCCATTTCCAATTGCACCTCAACGGTCATCTGCAATTCAATTCCAAGGACGAGTATCGCTATCACGAATCATTGGTGCACCCGGCGTTGACGATGGTCGATGACGCCGAGCAAGTGCTGGTGCTCGGGGGCGGCGACGGATTGGCGGTCCGCGAGATCCTTCGCTACGACAAAGTGAAAGCCGTCACGCTGGTGGATTTGGATCCGGCGATGACCCGCTTGGCCACCGATTTCCCGCCTTTGGTCGAGCTAAACGAACACGCCTTGGCCGACCCGCGGGTGACCGTCGTTAATCGAGATGCCTTTGTGTGGGCGGGCGAAGGCGAAACAAAATTTGATGTGGCGGTGATCGATTTTCCCGATCCCGGATCATACTCGGTGGGGAAGTTGTACACGACACGGTTCTTTCAATTGCTGCGTCGGCGTCTCACCGATTCGGCGATCGTGTCGATTCAATGCACCTCGCCGCTGGTGGCGCCGAAGTCCTATTGGTGCATCTTAAACACGATGCAAGAGGCCGGGTTTGACGTGCGTCCTTATCACGCCGCAGTGCCCTCGTTCGGCGTTTGGGGGTTCGCGTTGGCGGGGATGCAGCCGTTGTTGGCTGACAGCGATGGCGGGTTTTTGATTCGCCATCCGCTGCCGCAGGGTTTGCGTTTTTTGGATTCCAAAACCATGGTCGCGATGTTTCAGATGCCGGCCGACCTGGTGCCCGCCCAGACGACCGTCAATCGCTTGAACGATCAGGTGTTGGTTCGGTATTACGAGCAAGAATGGGGGGCGATGTGAGTGATGCACAGGCCGATTGCCCGACTCGATGGACACGTCGCGAGTTGCTCGCCTACCTTGCCGGCGTGCCGCTGACCGGCTTGGTGGGTTGCGGTCTGCGCGATCGGTTGTCGTTTGACGGGCAGTTGCTCAGTCCCGATTATTCGGTCCCACACCGGTTGCGAGATGGCTGGCGACCGCCCGAGGCGACTGGACCGCCAGAGGTTCATCGTGTGGTGATCGTCGGTGGCGGGATCGCGGGCTTGTCGGCAGCCTGGCAATTGCAGCGTCGCGGCATGGAAGATTTCGTGGTCTTGGAGTTGGAGGATCAGCCTGGGGGGACGTCGCTAAGCGGAGAACGGGCCGGCTTTCGATTTCCTTGGGGGGCCCATTACGTCCCGGCCCCGATGAAAGAAAACGAACCATTGGTCGAACTGTTTCGGGAGCTGGGGGCGATCGTCGCGGTGGCGGAGGATGGCGAGCCTGTTTTTGCCGAAGATGCGCTCTGTCGCGAGCCCGAGGAACGCGTGTTTTTTCAGGGGCGTTGGATCGAGGGGCTGTATCCACATGTCGACGCGAGCGACGAAGATCTCTCGCAGTTGGAACGCTTTCGCCAGACCATGCGAGATTGGTCGGCGCGGCGCGATCAATCCGGGCGACGGATGTTTGCGATTCCGATGTCGCGCGGGTCCGACGAGGATGTCGTCCGCCAGCTCGACACGATGTCGATGGGCCAGTGGATGCAATCGCAGGGATTCACCTCGCCGCGTCTTTGCTGGCTGGTCGATTACGCTTGCCGCGATGACTATGGACTGACGATTCGGCAGACCAGTGCCTGGGCCGGTGTGTTTTATTTTGCGTCGCGACTGCGGCCGGGCAGCGCGGAGTCGCAGCCGGTGATCACTTGGCCGGAAGGCAACGGACGGATCGTCCGGCATCTGGCCGATCGGTGCGGCCGACGGCTCCGCGGTGGGCATGTTGTCACAGCGATCCGCGATGCCGGCGCCGCGGGCGTGCAAATTCGTGCGTTTGACACGCGATCGTCGACGACCGTGGATTTTGTAGCCGAAGACGTGGTTTTTGCCGCGCCGCATTTTTTAGCACCCCACCTCCTCGTCGACTGGAAAGCCAGCGGTCGGACTTTGACGTCGTTTCGGTACGGCAGCTGGGTGGTCGCCAACGTCTTTTTGGATGCCAGGCCCCAGGAATCCGGTCGCGAGATGAGCTGGGACAACGTCATCTATGACAGTCGATCACTCGGCTACGTCACGTCGACCCATCAGACCGGCAGCGACCACGGGCCGACGGTGTTGACGTGGTACCAGCCGATGTTGGACGAGGATCCACGGGTGTCGCGGGCGGAATTGATGCGACTTTCGTGGCGTGACTGGGCGAGTGTGGTCGTTTCGGATCTGTGCAAAGCCCATCCAGATATCCGTTCCTTGATCCGGCGAATCGACGTCATGCGTTGGGGGCACGCGATGATTCAGCCGCGCGTGGGGTTTGTCTGGGGTGACCAGCGGCAGGCGGCGGCCGAGTCGCTGGGGCGCATCCACTTTGCCGGCACCGATTTGAGCGGTGTCGCGCTGATGGAAGAAGCGTTTGATCGCGGCGTGCAGGCCGGCGATCGATGCCTGCTCTCGTCGGTGGGATAGGCTTCCAGCTAGTCGGTCTCGCGTGATGGGCTGCCGCGTTCGTCAACGTTTAAACAACGAGCCTGGATGCTTCGCGTTCGCGTTTGAGGGCATGGCGCCGGCTGGGAGGTAGCGAGCACCGCTCCGATTCTCGATGATGATGCCACGGCGGCAAAGCGATTGCTTCAGTCCGGCCGCACCAACACACCAGGCCAAACGGGCGGGAAACGATGACATCTCAGTTGATATTGATGAGGCACGCGAAGAGCGATCACGACGACCCGGCGCTGTCGGACCACGATCGACCGCTTGCCAAACGTGGCCGGCGTGACACACCCAGGATGGCCGATTGGCTCGCCGAGCAGGGCTGCGTTCCGGACGTGATCCTCTGTTCGTCGTCGGTTCGGACGCGCGAGACCACCGAGTTGTTGCTGGATCATTGGGACAAGAAGCCCGTGGTGGTGTCCTGTGAGGATTTGTACTTGTCCAGCCCCAACACGATGCTGGAAATCATCGGCAGCAGACACCGTGATGCGGCCAGCGTGATGGTGCTGGCGCATAACCCAGGGACCGCGATGTTGGTGTCGATGTTGGCCAATCAGTCGCTGGAAATGGTGACGGCGGCGGTGGCGATTTTTGACGTGGATGATTGGTCCGCGCTGGGTCAGGCGAACTTGTCCGACCACGCACCGCTCTCGCACCTGACGAAACATTTGGCTACACAATGCAGTTGCAAACTCACGCACTTTGCCAGCCCCAAGACCATTTGACTTTGAATCTTGATGAACGGATTCGCCGCCTGGCTGATTTTCGCGATGGCGCTCGTCGGCCACGGTGGGTTGCACATTGCGATCTACAATCGGGTCAACTGTCTCGGCTGGCCTCGGAAGACGATCAAGCGAATCGTGAAGTTCTTTCTGTTCACGACGTTTGCGATTCCCGCGGCCGTTTTGTTTTTCCAGTTCGATTCGGTCGCGGAAATCCTGTTGCGCGGCGGTAGTTGGAATCGACTCGGTCCGGTCACGATCGCGTACGGCGTCGTCTGTTTGGCGACCTGGATCGTGCTCGGGGTGCCGTGGTTGTTGTGGCGTCCGATCTTTCGGCTGGAGTGGGTCGATGCGCCGCGAAACGTGAAGGTCGTGGACGTTGCTCGCGTTGTGGAGCATCCGCTGCCGATGACACGCAAAGCCCGTTGGGAAGCTCGTCTTCCCTTCAACCAGATCTTGGATTTGGCCATCGAAGAGGTGGAGTTGCCGGTCGTCGGATTGCCCGCGGCGTTGGATGGTTACCGGATTGCGCATTTGAGTGACATTCATTTGACCGGCGAAATTCATCCCAGCTACGTTCGATTTGCGATTGAAGAGGCGACGCGATTCCGTCCTGATTTGATCGCTTTGACCGGCGATATCATCGACACGCAGCCGTGCATTGATTGGTTGGTCGAGATCTTTTCACCCGCGGAAGCCGTCGACGGGTGCTACTTCATTCTGGGCAATCACGACACGCGTGTGGTCGATTCTTGGGAGACACGCAACGCCATGGACCGCGCCGGATGGATCGATCTGGGCAGCCAAGCGATGCGGCGCAATCTTCGTGGGGTTTCCTGTCGCGTGATTGGCAATGAGCATCCCTGGTTCGAGCGGCCGGAGCTGGAGCCATGTGATGCGCAGTTCCGATTGCTACTGAGCCATAGCCCGGACCAATTCACGTGGGCGCGACGCAACGGGATTGAATTGATGCTCGCCGGCCATACGCATGGCGGGCAAGGGCGGTTGCCGCTTGCCGGGCCGATCCTTAGTCCCAGCTACCACGGCAGCCGCTATGCGTCCGGCGATTTCTATCGCGCGCCGACCACGATGCACGTCACTCGGGGGCTGGGCGGAGTCCATTTATGGCGGATCAATTGTCGCCCGGAACTGTCGTTGTTGACGTTGCGAACGGTCTGAAATCGCAGCGTTTTCATTGTTGAAAACCTGTTTGTGTTTTTTTCTTGCAAAACGTTCCATGAGCCGTTGACGTGGGGACGTCTGGCCGCCACAATCCCCGCCCACGTCAGACGCAACGCCGCTTCCAAAGGCTAGCAAAGACGTGCAACTGATCATTGACAATTTGGTGGTGAAACTTCTGTTGAGTTCAGCATTTGCGAGATCGCTTTGCTGGGAAGCTGGATGCCCCTTGGGGTGTTTTTCCTGGCAGCAAAATGGCGAATCGCTGGGTCGTTAACCGAACGGCCCGGAGCAGAATTGAACTTTCGGTTTAACTTGATTTTCCCGAGTGACTTCGGTTGCTCGTGATGCAATACAAAATTGAAGGGTTTGATCCTGGCTCAGAATGAACGTTGGCGGCGTGGATTAGGCATGCAAGTCGTGCGAGAAGAGTTTTATGCTTGCATTGAACTCGGACAGCGGCGAAAGGGAGAGTAACGTGTGGTTACATGCCCAGGGGTCCAGGATAGCGTCGGGAAACTGGCGGTAATACTGGATGACATCTTCGGATCAAAGGTGAGATTCCGCCCTTGGATTGGACCGCATACTATTAGCTTGTTGGTGAGGTAATGGCTCACCAAGGCAGCGATGGTTACCGGGTGTGAGAGCATGGCCCGGCTCACTGGGACTGAGACACTGCCCAGACACCTACGGGTGGCTGCAGTCGAGAATCTTCGGCAATGGACGAAAGTCTGACCGAGCGACGCCGCGTGCGGGATGAAGGCCCTCGGGTTGTAAACCGCTGTCAGTTGGAAGGAAGGGCCTGTGCAGAGCAGGTCTTGACCGATCTTCAGAGGAAGGACGGGCTAAGTTCGTGCCAGCAGCCGCGGTAAGACGAACCGTCCAAACGTTATTCGGTATCACTGGGCTTAAAGCGTGCGTAGGCGGCTTGGTAGGTGTGATGTGAAAGCCCACGGCTCAACCGTGGAATTGCGTCGCAAACCCTCAAGCTTGAGGAAGACAGGGGTGTTGGGAACTTATGGTGGAGCGGTGAAATGCGTTGATATCATAGGGAACACCGGTGGCGAAGGCGCAACACTGGGTCTTTTCTGACGCTGAGGCACGAAAGCTAGGGTAGCGAACGGGATTAGATACCCCGGTAGTCCTAGCCGTAAACGATGAACACTGGGTTGAGGGGACTTCCACATCCTCTCGGCCGTAGCGAAAGCGTTAAGTGTTCCGCCTGGGGAGTATGGTCGCAAGGCTGAAACTCAAAGGAATTGACGGGGGCTCACACAAGCGGTGGAGGATGTGGCTTAATTCGAGGATACGCGAAGAACCTTATCCTAGATTTGACATGCTTGAGAGTCTCTATGAAAGTAGAGAGTGCCCTTCGGGGAGCTCTTGCACAGGTGCTGCATGGCTGTCGTCAGCTCGTGTCGTGAGATGTCGGGTTAAGTCCCTTAACGAGCGAAACCCTTATCTCTAGTTGCCAGCGGGTAATGCCGGGGACTCTAGAGAGACTGCCGGTGTCAAACCGGAGGAAGGTGGGGATGACGTCAAGTCCTCATGGCCTTTATGTCTAGGGCTGCACACGTCCTACAATGGTACGGACAAATGGACGCTAAGCCGCGAGGTGGAGCAAATCCCAAAAACCGTGCCTCAGTTCGGATTGCAGGCTGCAACTCGCCTGCATGAAGCCGGAATCGCTAGTAATCGTAGGTCAGCATACTACGGTGAATGTGTTCCTGAGCCTTGTACACACCGCCCGTCAAGCCACGAAAGTTGGGAGGGCCCGAAGTCGCTGAGCGAACAGTTTACTGACGCAGGCGCCGAAGGTCAGCTCGACGATTGGGACTAAGTCGTAACAAGGTAGCCGTAGGGGAACCTGCGGCTGGATCACCTCCTTTCTAAGGATTCTTAGAAATAGGTTTTCACTGGTGACAGTGGGAACCGAATCCGTGGAAGTGATCTCGCAAACAACTCAACAGCGCAGTGCTCGCACTGCATTTCACCACCAAAGAATCGCGAAAACCCGCGTTGGACTGTCGCCAGCCAACGCGGGTTTTTTCGTGCGCGCTCCGGATTAGCGGTTAGCAGTTAGCGGTTAGCTGTTAGCTGTTAGCTGTTAGCGGTTAGCAGTTAGCAGTTAGCAGTTAGCAGTTAGCGGTTAGCGGTTAGCGGGCGGCTGTTAGCGGGCGGCTGGCGCCCGGCGGCGGTCCTTGGGAAATGGGACCAATAGGACCTAGACGACGCATGTGTCCTCTCTGTCGTAGATGTCTCATTTTGGGCACACGGGGACAGACCCCAGGAGCGCGCGGGGACAGACCCCGGGTGATCGGGGACAGACCCCGGGTGATCGGGGACAGACCCTGGGTGATCGGGGACAGACCCTGGGTGATTGGGGACAGACCCTGGGTGATTGGGTGACAGGCCCTGGGTGATCGGGGGCAGATCCCTGGTGATCGGGGGCAGGCTCCGGTGTGCTCTGGCCCCGGTGTGCTGGGCGAAATGAGACCAAGAGACCCTAGGCGATGCATGCATCCTATCTGTCGCATTGGTCCTATTTTCAACGCCCGCGCGGGGACAGACCCCGCCTTGGGGATTGGTCCTATTTTCAACGCCCGGGCGGGGACAGGCCCCGACTTGGGGGCAGGCCCCGGATGATCGGGGACAGTCGCTGGGTGATCATGAGCGACCGCGGTGGGGGGCGAGCGACCGCGGTGGGGACAGGCCCCGGAGCGACAGCGACCGCGCTGGGGGCAGGCCCCGGCTGCGCTGGTGCGGGGGGACAGGCCACGGGTGAACGGTGCCAGGCCCAGGTGATGCGTAGTGGGCCCCGGAGGATGCGGATTATGGGGTGGGGGTGTGTTTGATTTTTGGCTTGGCGGGTTGGTGTTGGGCGGCTGGAGGCGGCGTGGAGGGGCCGGGGAGGGGCCGGGGAATGCGTGAAACACCGGTGTTTTGGGGGTGAAGAACGTGTTTGGTTTTTTTCTTGCAAAACGTTCCATGAGCCGTTGACGTGGGGACGTCTGGCCGCCACAATCCCCGCCCACGTCAGACGCAACGCCGCTTCCAAAGGCTAGCAAAGACGTGCAACTGATCATTGACAATTTGGTGGTGAAACTTCTGTTGAGTTCAGCATTTGCGAGATCGCTTTGCTGGGAAGCTGGATGCCCCTTGGGGTGTTTTTCCTGGCAGCAAAATGGCGAATCGCTGGGTCGTTAACCGAACGGCCCGGAGCAGAATTGAACTTTCGGTTTAACTTGATTTTCCCGAGTGACTTCGGTCGCTCGTGATGCAATACAAAATTGAAGGGTTTGATCCTGGCTCAGAATGAACGTTGGCGGCGTGGATTAGGCATGCAAGTCGTGCGAGAAGAGTTTTATGCTTGCATTGAACTCGGACAGCGGCGAAAGGGAGAGTAACGTGTGGTTACATGCCCAGGGGTCCAGGATAGCGTCGGGAAACTGGCGGTAATACTGGATGACATCTTCGGATCAAAGGTGAGATTCCGCCCTTGGATTGGACCGCATACTATTAGCTTGTTGGTGAGGTAATGGCTCACCAAGGCAGCGATGGTTACCGGGTGTGAGAGCATGGCCCGGCTCACTGGGACTGAGACACTGCCCAGACACCTACGGGTGGCTGCAGTCGAGAATCTTCGGCAATGGACGAAAGTCTGACCGAGCGACGCCGCGTGCGGGATGAAGGCCCTCGGGTTGTAAACCGCTGTCAGTTGGAAGGAAGGGCCTGTGCAGAGCAGGTCTTGACCGATCTTCAGAGGAAGGACGGGCTAAGTTCGTGCCAGCAGCCGCGGTAAGACGAACCGTCCAAACGTTATTCGGTATCACTGGGCTTAAAGCGTGCGTAGGCGGCTTGGTAGGTGTGATGTGAAAGCCCACGGCTCAACCGTGGAATTGCGTCGCAAACCCTCAAGCTTGAGGAAGACAGGGGTGTTGGGAACTTATGGTGGAGCGGTGAAATGCGTTGATAGCATAGGGAACACCGGTGGCGAAGGCGCAACACTGGGTCTTTTCTGACGCTGAGGCACGAAAGCTAGGGTAGCGAACGGGATTAGATACCCCGGTAGTCCTAGCCGTAAACGATGAACACTGGGTTGAGGGGACTTCCACATCCTCTCGGCCGTAGCGAAAGCGTTAAGTGTTCCGCCTGGGGAGTATGGTCGCAAGGCTGAAACTCAAAGGAATTGACGGGGGCTCACACAAGCGGTGGAGGATGTGGCTTAATTCGAGGATACGCGAAGAACCTTATCCTAGATTTGACATGCTTGAGAGTCTCTATGAAAGTAGAGAGTGCCCTTCGGGGAGCTCTTGCACAGGTGCTGCATGGCTGTCGTCAGCTCGTGTCGTGAGATGTCGGGTTAAGTCCCTTAACGAGCGAAACCCTTATCTCTAGTTGCCAGCGGGTAATGCCGGGGACTCTAGAGAGACTGCCGGTGTCAAACCGGAGGAAGGTGGGGATGACGTCAAGTCCTCATGGCCTTTATGTCTAGGGCTGCACACGTCCTACAATGGTACGGACAAATGGACGCTAAGCCGCGAGGTGGAGCAAATCCCAAAAACCGTGCCTCAGTTCGGATTGCAGGCTGCAACTCGCCTGCATGAAGCCGGAATCGCTAGTAATCGTAGGTCAGCATACTACGGTGAATGTGTTCCTGAGCCTTGTACACACCGCCCGTCAAGCCACGAAAGTTGGGAGGGCCCGAAGTCGCTGAGCGAACAGTTTACTGACGCAGGCGCCGAAGGTCAGCTCGACGATTGGGACTAAGTCGTAACAAGGTAGCCGTAGGGGAACCTGCGGCTGGATCACCTCCTTTCTAAGGATTCTTAGAAATAGGTTTTCACTGGTGACAGTGGGAACCGAATCCGTGGAAGTGATCTCGCAAACAACTCAACAGCGCAGTGCTCGCACTGCATTTCACCACCAAAGAATCACGAAGACCCGCGTTGGACTGTCGCCAGCCAACGCGGGTTTTTTCGTGCGCGCTCGGGATTAGCGGTTAGCGGTTAGCAGTTAGCGGTTAGCAGTTAGCGGTTAGCAGTTAGCGGTTAGCAGTTAGCGGTTAGCGGGCGGCTGTTGGCGGGCGGCTGTTAGCGGGCGGCTGGCGCCCGGCGGCGGTCCTTGGGAAATGGGACCAAGAGGGCCTAGGCGACGTATGTGTCCTATCTGTCGTAGAGGTCGCATTTTTGCACACGGGGACAGACCCCAGGAGCGCGCGGGGACAGACCCCGGGTGATCGGGGACAGACCCTGGGTGATCTGGGACAGACCCTGGGTGATCTGGGACAGACCCTGGGTGATCTGGGACAGACCCTGGGTGATTGGGGACAGACCCTGGGTGATTGGGGACAGACCCTGGGTGATTGGGGACAGGCCCCTGGTGATTGGGGACAGGCCCCTGGTGATTGGGGACAGGCCCCTGGCGGGTCGGGCGGGGAGATAGGACCGATAGGACCTCGGTGACGCAGGTATCCTGTCTGTCTCGGTTTTGGCGTGTCGGTAGGGTCGGAGGTGCCGCCGGGCTGGCGATTGAGCGCTGAGCGAACGGGACGGTTCAGTGGGATTGGTCGAGCAGCTGTTGCAGGTAGTTGGCGATCGAATTGGAGTCGTTGCCTTTTTCCAGGACCAGCGTGTTCTTCAGCCCGGCGGCTGCATCGTGAATGCGCGGGTCGACGCGGCCGGTGTACAGGCACGCCGGGGGGGCGTCGCCGTCTTGCTGGACTTCTTGAAGGAAATCGGTCCCGCTCATCCCGGGTAGGTTGAAGTCCACCAGCAGGCAGTCACAGTCGGCAAGCTGTTGGTAGGAAAGCGTTTTTTCGGCCGATTCGAAGGCGACACATTGGTGGCCCAACGCGGTTATAATCGCGCAGAGTGAATCCCGGACGTCCGGGTCATCCTCGACAATAACGACATGGGCTTGTTTATTGACGGGCATTGCAGATTTGGCGAGGTGGATTCCGTTCTGTGTCAGCTTCGACCGTGAGCTGAACAGTCGAATCGTTGTTGTTGACGTGGACGCCGGATAGTGGACTTTCTTTCCTACCGAATAGTGTACCTGCTGGTCGCGTTGTTTGTCGCCGGCACGGGCGTAGCGCAACAAGCCGAGTCTTATCGGCCGCATTCGCCCGATCCGTTCTGGGAACCTTGGCGGATTCGGGCTTTCCCTCAGCTCAAGGGCACAGAGCTGAGGTGTCTCGGCGAAGATGCTCGCGGCGCGATCTGGTTCGGTGTGGCGGACGGGGCGGTTCGTTACGACGGGCTACGCTGGGATGAGTTTGGAGCGGCCAGCAATTTGCCGGGGGCGGCGATCGCGTTTGCTCAGGTCGGAAGTCAGTTTTATGCCGCCACGGGGTCCTCGATTCATGTGCTCGAGCAGGGACGGTTTCGGCAAGTCTTTCCCCAGACCGATCGGGGACGTTGGGTGATCGAAGACCTTGCCGTCGGGGCCGACGGTGTTCTCTGGGTCTGCACCGATAAGGGGGCGTTGCGGTTGCGAGGGGCTCCTTCGGGTGGACAAGACGATCCGTGGCAAGAGATCCAGCTGTTGACGACGCCTGAGATCGAGAATTCTCTGCAGGGCGATCTGGTTACCGCAGAGATTCAAATCGAAGCGGTTGCGGCGGCCGACTCGGTCAGGTGGAACGCGGGGGTAGGCGTGTGTCTATACGGCCAGGGCGTGGATAAAAACACAGTCATTGCGGTTGCCGAAAACGGTCCCGCGGCCAGGCAGGGTGTTCGGGTGGGCGACCGAATCGTGGCGATTGATGGCGAGGCCCGTCGCACGGTGTTTCAGCGGGAACTAGAGGATGCACCTGGAACGCGGATTCTATTGAGCGTCCTGCCTAAAGGTGGTGAGGAGGTTCTCGATCTGGAATTAATGTGTGAATCGATCGAGGGTCGGTATCAGAGGTTTCGGCCGATTCAGATTGAGGACGATGGTCGCGGAACGGTTTGGTTTGCGACGCGTTTAGGCAGGATTCTTTCTTTGCACCGCAATCAAGACGGCACAGAGGAATGGACTCACCACACGCGAGTGCACGGTCTTCCCGTCATCGCGATGCCCAGCATCGTCGTGACGGATCGGGGGATTGCCGGGGTGGGACGCAACACCGCGACGGAATGTTTGCTCCGTTACGACGGCGATCGTTGGACGGTGATTGATCTGCCCCGTGGGATTGGTTCGTCGATCGAGACGTGTGATGACGGGACGTTGTTGGTCGGCACCAACGGTGCGGTCTTGTCGGTATCAGCGAGCGGTCGGGTGGTCGACCACGGGATGCGCGACCACGGCATTTTCGGCAACGACGTCATGGTCAAGAAAACATCCGACGGTGCGTTATGGATCGCCGGTAAGGGAGCCATCGCGCTACGTCTGGAACCACAAGGGCAACGGTGGACGACGTATCGTGGCTTGGTTTATCAAGCCAGCGGTGAAGACGGCGAGGAGTGGTTTCTCACCGATCGCCTGACAGTCGTGCATCACCAGGGGGACCGTTGGCAGCAATACGACGCTGACGACGGGTTGATGTCGCAGCCGCTGCGGGTGATCGTGACGACCGCAGGCGACGTTTGGGCGGCCGGCAGCCATGACGGGGTGGCCGCCACGGCCCGACGTCTGGGAAACCGTTGGGAACGCAGACTGCATCCTGAACTTTCGTGGGCGGTGGATCGGCGTGCGGTGTTCGAAGATCGGGATCAGCGGCTCTGGTTTGGGGCGGCAGTCAATCAGCTGGTCCAGGAAGATGACCACGGCGGTGTGTTGCGGTTTGACGGCGAAGTGTGGAAGCATTTTCGTCCCACCAATCGACTTGATTTCGTTTACGGCATCGCCCAAACACAAGACGGCTCGGTCTGGTTTGCAGGGCCGTCACTGGTGCAGGTCACACCGGAGGACCAGTTCGGTGCCTCTGCCAATCTTCCGTTGGTCGCGCGGGGGTTCACTGACGCGTTAGCCAACGACCAAGGCGGGGATCTGTGGATCGGCACGCGAGTCAAGGGCGTCGTGCGGTTGGATGGTCGCCCGGCCGATGATCCGGCCGATGGCCCGGAGTTCCGATCGACTGTCTATGGAGAATCGAATCGGGTTTCCAACAGTCGCATCAAGAGTGTGTTGCCGATGTCAGACTCGAGCGTCTTGGTCGGAACGCCAGCGGGCTTTGATCGATTTGATGGTCAGACCTGGGCTCCGGCGGCGCTGCCGGCCGACTTGGCCTACGACACAGACTATGGAGGACTCTATGAGGGGCGATCCGGGGAGTTGTGGTTCAACGCGTCGGGGGTAGCCATCATGACCCGTGATCTTGCCAAGGGGATTCCAATGAAGGACATGGGGTCGCTGCAAGATACATTCAAAACCTATTGTTATCGTCCGGATGATCGATCCCCTGACACCCAGATTGAGCGATCGGCAGCTCAGGCCACGTTCGGTGAAGCGGTCTCGCTGGATTGGAGCGGCGTGGACTACATGGAAGCAACGCCCCGTGACCAGTTGACGTTCTCGTGGAGTATTGACGATCAGCCTTGGAGCGCGTTTTCACCGGCGGTCCGAGTCGATTTGCCAGGACTGGAGGGTGGGCTCCACCGTTTCCGCGTGCGGGCCCGTGACGCCGATTTCAATATCGACAGGACGCCTGCTGAAATCACCATTGAGATTTTTCCGGCGCTATGGCAACGCAGTTGGTTCCAAGGGTTGATGCTGCTGATGCTGGTGCTGTTTTGTCTGGCGATGATTCAAACCGGACGCGTTTTTCGCCGGGAATCATCGCTGCGAACGAGCAATGAGCGGTTGTTGTCGGCGGAGCAGGATCTGCAGCAAGCCAATCAAAGTTTGGAAAGTCGCGTCGCCCGCCGAACGAGAGAACTGCGCGAGGCCAATCAGCGGTTGCACGCCAGCGAGGTGCAGTACCGATCGATCGTGGAAGATCAAAGCGAATACATCGTTCGTTTTGATGCCGATCAGAATGTGACGTTTGTGAACACGGCATTCTTGCGTGCCAATCGTATCGCCGGCCAGACGGTCAGCGCAGTGTTGCCGGCGAAGGTGGTCAGCCGTTTGCGGCAAGTGGTTGCGAACGTGGAAGAGGGGCGACAGGAGGGAAGGTCGGTCGTGTCATTCGACGATGCCGACGGTCAGCTGCGTTGGGAGCAATGGCATTGTCGTGTTTTGGTCGACCAGGTCGGGAATCCGCTGGGCTATCAAGTGGTCGGGAACGACATCACCGATCTGCGAGACGCCCAGAATCGGCTGAGCGAAAAGGAGTTGGAACTCGCACACTTGGCACGCGTTTCGGCACTCGGGGAAATGGTTGCCGGGATTTCGCACGAGATCAATCAACCTTTGGCGACGATCGCAAACTTCTCGTCGGCGTCGTTGTTGGTGTTGGATCGTGAGTTGGGAGCCATCGAAAACGTGGAGCGCAAAGAAGACATCCGCCAATGGATCGAGCGGATCAAAGAGCAAACCGAGCGAATCAACAGGATTGTCAACAGTCTGCGGCGATTCGGTCGTCCCGGCAGCAATCTGACCGCATTTGACATTGAGTCCGCCGTCACTGAATCGTTGGATCTGTGCGAGTACCGAACGCGAACGGTCGTCAACGATATTCTCGTCGACATTCCCGCTGAACTGCCCAAGGCGTACGCCGATCGGGTGCAAGTCGAACAGGTCCTGGTCAACCTGATTCGCAACGCCGTTGACGCGATGGATGACCCTGCGGTCGTCGAGCGGACGCTGAAGATCGTGGTCGCAACGGAAGAGGAAATGTTGAAGGTGTCGGTGATCGATTCAGGGCCCGGCATCGCGAAGGATCAAGGCGACGAAATTTTCCAAACCTTTGTGACCACCAAGACGCAGGGCATGGGGATGGGGCTGGCGATCAGTCGTTCGATCATCGAGTCGCACCAGGGGAGGCTGTACACAGTCGATGGTGCTGACGGCGCGTGGTTTGAATTCACGCTGCCCATCGCGACCGACGACCAGGCGACTCCGGTCCACGTGGGAAGTGCCGATCACGCGCCGCGGTCGCGATCGGTCAGTATATGAGGGGGCCGGGTTTGTGGGGCCGGGTTTAAGCGGCCAAGCGGAGACGCCGTCTCGTCGTTTCCGCGAAAGCCGGGATCATGCCTGGAACACCGGTGGGCTCCAGTCCCCAACGTCCAGCCCGCTGTCGGCGACGAATAGCCTGCCCGCGTTGGAGCAGACCGCCCGGTCGTCGGCGGACATATTTTCGACAGCCGTGGTGATCACCAATTTGAGTGTTCCGGCGTGTTCGACGAGGGCCGGGCAAGTGTTCTGTGGCGAAAGCGGAGTGCGCCAGACCTTTCGGCACTCCCCGCTGGCCAAATCGTACAGCCTGGTTTCTCCGAAGGCAGCCGATTGCGGCAAGAACATTGCGATGATCAGCCCGCTGCCGTCAGGTGTCAGGATCGCTCCATCGGGAACCGCCGGGTCCGATGTCAGGTCGAGCACGACGTCGGGTTCGGTCAAGGTTCCGTTGTCAAGGTCCACGCCATAGCGAACGACCTGACGCGTCGGCGAATCGATGTCGAGCAACGAGAGTTGTCCCCCATCGAGAACCATCGCTTTGCCGTTGCTGCAGATCTGGTCGTCGCGTAGCCGGATCAATTTTTTGTCGCGTCCCCGGTACAGATAAAGCCCCGCCTTCTTGGTGGCAAATTCCAGGTCCTTGGTTCCGAAGATCAGGTTGTCTTCATAGGCCAGGCCGTCGTTGATGATCGTGTTGGTCACGTCGTGGTCGATGTTTTCGCAGAACGGTTCCCACTGTTCGGTCACAATGTCAAAAAAACCTAGCGAACGTTCGCATCCGACGACAAAACGATTCGCAGTTTCGCAGGGGAACGCAAACCCCGGCCGGCCGGGTAAGTCTCGTGAAACGTTTTTCCCGCTGTCGAAGTCGTAGCGATTCAGGCTACCGTGGGTCGCATCGGCGCCGTGTTGAATGCCCACCCAGGAAAACGCTCCCGGCGCGATTTGATACGGGCCTTCGGGGAGAAAACGCAGCGCGTCCGAATCAGGGGTGTTCAACGGCGTTGCTTCGATGACTTCGGCCACAATAAAACCTCGATGAGTCTGGGAAGTTGGGACTGGGATGATCGCAAGCTGGAAGCTTACGCCACTTTGAAGTCGTTGAGCAAGGCTTGGGGGACTCCGATGCCGACGACTTGCACGGTTCCCAGCCAGGGTTTGGCTGCGGGCTTTGAAAACCCTTCTTTTTCGGCGACAAAGGTGACGGTCAGGTCGGCCCGAAACGTCACTTCGGCGGGGGCGCCGGTGTCGCAGTCCAGTCCGGTGGGCAGGTCGATGGCGACTCTCAGCCCACGCCGTTTGTTGGCCTGCGTCACCGCGTCGCCATACAGGCCTCTGGGCGCGCCCGTCGCGCCCGTGCCGAGCAGGCAGTCCACGACGGTTTCATCGTCCGCGATCCACCGATCCAGGTCCTCGTCGGACTTGGCGATCTGGATGGTCAGTCCTGCCCGGGCCGCGATCGATGCGTTGGCACTCGCGTCGCCGGTCAATCGATCCAGCGGGACCAGCGACAGGATGTGGACGGAAAACCCGAGCAATTCCAAGTGACGGGCAATGACGTAGCCGTCGCCTCCGTTGTTGCCCGGGCCGCAAAGGATGCAAACCGGGTTGGCACCGCGGGGTGATTCGTGGCACAACGCGGCGATTCGCTCGGCCGCGCCACGCCCCGCATTTTCCATCAGGACCAATCCCAGCATTCCGTATTCTTCGATCGCGATCTGATCGACGCGTCGGACGTCTTCTCGTTTCATCGTTCCCCCGATCCGGTTCCGGTTGTCAAAGCGTCATGGCCGACCAACAATAGAAACGTGAGCGAGCCATCATATCCAATGAGAGGCCGAGCGGTCAGAGATGCCGGCGGGAAGCGTGGGCGGGCGGTATGTTAATGATGCCGTCACGCGCCACTGGCTGACGCCGCGTGCTGGGATAAAAATTACGTGATAATCGAGGTTGATCATGCCACTGTACGAATACGAATGTTCCAAATGTGACAAGTCCGTCGAGCTGCTGGTCCGATCGGCGGAAGAGCCGGTCTCGTGCCCGGAGTGCGGCAACGTCAAGCTGACGCGATTGATGAGCGCCCCGGCGGCTCCGAATATGAAGGGCGCAAGCGGGTCATTGCCGATGGCTTCGGGCGGCGAATCGTGCGGGGCACCGCGGTGCTGTGGCGGAATCTGCCAGTAGCGGCGGTGTCGCGTGCTCGGCAGGTGCGTGGCGCAACCGGGTAACGCGGTGACGCACTTGCTTCACTGCCGGTCCCATCGGGGTCACGGGTGGGTCAGCCGGGGTCACGGGTGCGTCAGCACCGGGCAAACGTCGAACCATTCGCGATGGTGTTGATTGGCCATCCACTCGTTGGCTTCCGGCGGCCCCCACAGTCCGGGCTCGTATTGGAACAGCTCCGGCGCGGCGGGGCTGCGCCAAGCGGCCAGGATTGGGTCGACGATGCCCCAGGCCAATTCCACTTCATCGCTCCGGGCAAACAAACTTGCATCGCCAAGGATGGCATCGAGCAGCAGCCGTTGGTAGGCGTCGGGCATGTCGCCTTTGGATGTTTGGTTGAAATCGAAATCCAGCGTGCTGGTTCGCGTCTTCATCTCGCTCTCAGGCACCTTGGACTCGAAGTGCAGCTGAATTCCTTCGGCGGGCTGGATTTGGATGACCAGCCGATTGCCGACAGGGCTACGTGTTTTTTGACCGAACAGAATGTGGGGCACGTGGCGGAACTGGATCACGATCTGGGTGGTCCGGCACGACATGCCTTTGCCGCTTCGCAAGTAAAACGGAACGCCCTTCCAACGCCAGTTGTCGCAATACAGTTTCAGCGCTGCGTAGGTTTCGGTCTGGCTGTTCGGGGGCACGCCTTCTTCGTTCAGGTAGCCGGCGTATTGTCCGCGGACGGTGTCGGATGCGAACGCGCCGCCGGTCATCTTGCGGACGCTGTGCAGCACTTTGACTTTTTCGTCACGCACCAGCGCCGCATCGTATTTTGCCGGCGGTTCCATTGCGGTGATCATCATCAATTGCAGGATATGGTTTTGGAACATATCTCGCATGATTCCGGCGCTGTCGTAGTAGCCGGCACGGCGGCCGATGACGACTTCTTCGGCGACGGTGATTTGGACGTGATCGACATAGTTGCGATTCCAAATCGGTTCGAAGATCGAATTGGCGAATCGCAGCGCAAAGATGTTCTGGACGGTTTCTTTGCCGAGGTAGTGATCGATCCGATAGATTTGGTCTTCGCGAAAGACCTTGTGGATCGAATCATTCAGTGCGTGGGCGGTCGCCAGATCCGTTCCGAATGGTTTTTCGATGATCACTCTTCGGAAGCCGGTATCATCATCGGCCAGTCCGGCTGCGCCGAGTTGCTTGATGGCTTCCTCGTACAGCTGGGGCATCGTCGAGAGGTAGTACACGCGTCCGGCGCTTTCGCCCTGTTCGATTTCGTCCAGGAATTTTGCCAAGGCGTCGAAGTCGGCGGCTTCTTTGATGTCGCCCGGCTGATAAAAGACGTGCTGACTGAATTCGTCCCAGGATTCCGCGTCGAACAGTTTTCCGGCAAATTTCGCCGTCGACTCGCGGAGGGAGTCGCGGAATTGTTGGTGCTCGAATTGTGACCGGGAGACGCCGACGATCCGCATCACACTGTCCAGTTTGTCCTTTTTGAACAGACTGTAGAGCGCTGGAATCAATTTGCGACTTGTCAGGTCGCCCGAGGCACCAAAAATGACGATCGTATGAGCCATGGCTAAGGCAAATGCAGCGCGGAGAGAATGGGGTTCGCGACGCCTGAGCGTTCACCTGAAGCGTAGCTCGCGGAGAATCTCGGTGCCAGGGGACGTCATCCCCACAGATGGCCGTCTGGTGGAACCCAGATGTTGTGGGGAGGGACGGCTCGGCAAGGCGACGAGGGGGAAACGACGGACCGAACGGGGCCAACGGCTACACGCCAACCACGCTCTTCATGGCCCGCTAATCGGCCGAACACTGCGCAGACGGCGATTCAGGCCGCCCTAAAGTTCAGCCAAGGCGTCGATCACCTGTTGGTCGTGACCATCGACCTTGACCCGCTTCCAGACCTTCGCGACCTTGCCGTCGGCATCGATCAGGTAGGTGCTGCGCTGGATCCCCATGGATTTCTTGCCATACATATTCTTTTCGCGCCAGGCCCCATATTTTTCCAACATCACGTGCTTCTCGTCGACCAGCAACGGAAACGGAAGCGAATATTTGTCACGAAATTTTGTGTGGCTTTCGGCGGAGTCGGCGCTGACGCCAAACAGTTGGGCGCCCAGTTTCTTCATCTCGTCATATCGGTCTCGAAACGCACAGGCTTCTTTCGTACAGCCCGGCGTGTCGTCGCGGGGGTAAAAGTAAAGCACGACGGGGCCACCCTTGAGGTCGCTCAGTTTGACCTTGTTCCCCTGGTCATCTTTCAGTGTGAATGCGGGAGCCTTGGTACCGGGTTCGAGCCAATCAGCCATCGATGAAATCCTCTAAGAAAAAAACACGAATCGTCGCGTCGGTAAGTGTTTAAGGAGTGTATCGAAATGTCCAGACCGGGAGGGCGTACAGGTCGGCAGGGGGTGAGGGCGGTCTCAGCGAGGGCCATTTCGAAAAGGAATCCAGCAGCTAGACTGCGGTCTGGTCCGATTCGTTCTCGGTGTCGTCGAGGGTCTTTGCGTTGCGTGCTTCAGCCTTTGTGTTTGTCGTGTTTGGACTGGGCTGGTGCGGCCTGGTGAATTTGCAATCCCTGCCGGCTGCTGAGGGTGACTCGGGGGGACGCAGCCGGACGATCAACCAGCGAATCGTTCCCGAGTGGATCGATGACACGCGGTTCACGTTCACCATGCAGGCAGCCGATGGATCGGTGGCGATTCGATCGGTCGACGCGACGACGGGCGAGATCACGACGGTCGAGCCCGGCTCCAATCTGGATCCCGACGATGCACTTCGCGGAGGGCCGCTGCCTCGCTCGCAGCCGTCGGCCTTGGAGACGAGTGTCGAGTTCGTCAATGAATCGGACCAAACGGTGCAGCTGTTTTGGATCGACACCAACGGGAAACCTCGACCCTACAGCGATTTGGCCCCTGGCCAATCCTATTCCCAACACACCTTCGCCGGACACGCCTGGATGGTGAAAGCCTCCGATGGCCAATTCTTCGGCAGCACCATCGCCCAATCGCCGCCGACTGTGGCGCGGATCAAAGAGAAATTCGAAACGCCGAAGTCACTGTCGTCTCGGGACTCACGATCACGCCGTAACCGGTCGGACCGGGGCAGGGACCGCATTCCATCGCCCGACGGAATGTCCGCATTGCAGTCTTCGCCGAACGGAGTACGACTGCGGATTGACGGTGCCGAGGAGGCTCGCTGGATCGACCTGGACTTCGGCTCCATCGATGGCCACGACATCGTGTCTCCGTCCTGGTCGCCCGATGGGGCAGTGATTGCCGCCTGGAAAGTCGAACGCAACGAACCGCCAGAGACCACCACGATCGAATCATCGCCCGCCGGTGGTGGACGAGCCAAAGTCCGCGCCCGCCCCTACCGGCTGCCGGGCGACAAGTACGACGTGTTTGAGTTGTTTCTGTTTGACGCGGAAACCGGCGAGCGTCTGGAAACCGAATTGCCGCAGATTGATTTTGGACGACCGCGAATCCGCTGGTTCGGGGAACATCATTTGGCGATCGAGAAAGTGGATCGCGGACACCAACGCGTCCGGTTGTTTGTGATCGATCTGCTGGAACCGACGGTTCGGACAGTGATCGATGAAACCTCAACGACGTTCATTTGGACCATGCATGGACCGCAGGTTCCATTGTTCACGTACTTGGAAAACACCGATGAGGTGATCTATGCCAGCGAACGGAGCGGCTATCGGCACCTGTATTTGGTGGATTTGTGGGACGGGATTGGGGAGGATACTGCCCGCGAGGATGCCGACCGCGAGGACGACGAGCGTGAGGACGTAAGCCAAGGTGAGCCCTCCCCTCGACGCGATCGACCTTCCCCGAGCGACGGTGACGTCAGTGGTGGCATGCGTGCGATCACGTCGGGGGATTGGTTGGTGCGTGAGATCGTACGGATTGATGAGGATGCCCGGACGTTGGATTTGATGGTCGGGGAATATTACGACGACCAGGATCCGTACCACCAGCATCTTGTCCGCGTCGGATTCGATGGCGAAGGGTTGGTGGCGATCACCCAGTCGGACGGCGACCACTCCGTTCAATTCTCGCCCGATGGGCGGTTCGTGGTGGCAACACACAGCCGCGTCGACTCGCCGCCGGTTCATGAATTGCGACGCGCCGAGGATGGAAGCCTGGTCACGGAACTGGTGCGGGCCGAGCGGGTCGGCAAAGACCCGTCAAACTGGTCGGTGCCGAAAGTTTTCCATGCCGCAGGCCGTGACGGCGAGACCGAGATTTGGGGGAATTTGTATTTTCCGGCGGACTTCGACCCGAGCTTGACAGACCGTTACCCGGTGATCGAAGCGATCTACGCCGGGCCCCATGATTCTCATGTCCCCAAACGGTATTCGCATTCGCCGCGTTACCAGGAGCTGACGGATTTGGGATTCGTGGTGGTGCAGATCGATGGCATGGGGACGGCAAACCGATCGAAGCAGTTTCACGACAGGTGCTGGCACAATCTGAAGGACGCCGGGTTCCCCGATCGGATCGCTTGGATGAAGGCCGCTGAAAAAGAATTTCCGGCGATCGACTTGTCACGCGTCGGGATCTTTGGCACCTCCGCCGGCGGCCAGAACGCCTGTGGTGCGCTGTTGTTTCACGGCGATTTCTACCAAGCCGCTTATGCCTCCTGTGGCTGCCATGACAACCGCATGGACAAGGCGTCATGGAACGAACAATGGATGGGCTACCCGGTGGGTGAGCACTATGCCGGCAACAGCAACTTGGAACACGCCGAGCGGTTGCGTGGGGATTTGTTCCTGGTTGTCGGCGAGCTGGACAGCAACGTGCCGCCGGAATCCACCTATCGTTTGGTCGATGCGTTGGTCAAAGCGGAAAAGGATTTCGAGTTCTTGATGATCCCTGGAATGGGGCACAGCGACGGGGGCAGCTACGGGCGCCGACGGATGCGGGCGTTTTTTGTGGAGAAACTGAAGCCGGGCAGTGGCAGCCACGAGGTTGAAGACGCATCGGCGGAATGATGTCCGCGGGGGGGATCGATCGCGCGTGCCGGCAAAAATGCCGTGGGTGCGGATTGACGCACGAATTGTTCTGGATGCGAGCTGAGATTTCCGTTAAACGCAGGAAGATTCAAGTTTAACGATTAGGCGGTCGATACTATCGGGGAAACCCTTAAGACCGCAGCTCCTCCCTCCATTCCTGTGCGATGCGTTGGAACCTTGCCTATCGCACTCTTTTCCACGACCGCGGCAAGTTGATTGCCGGATCGGTCGGGCAGACTTTGTATGCCATGGTGCTCGACCGAATCAACGCGTACGCGACGCTGCGGGCGATCGGGCTCAGCGAGCGTGAACTGCTGTCCATCCTGGCGTTTCAGTCTGCCCTGGTTGCATCGATCGGGATCGCGATCGGGGCGGTGATTACCGTCACCCTGAAAACGCTGCTCAGCACACCGCGGGCAACGATCGAAATTCCATTGATGTTGTATGTCGGATGTGGCGTCTTGATGTTCGCGATTTGCTTGCTCGCGGCCGGTTTGCCTTGTCTGCGCGTCCGACGTATCGACCCCCATACGGCATTGCAGTCATGACCCTCACCAACACCGGCACGACCGCCAACACGCCAACCGATGTCCCCGTCGGTGTTCGGCCTGGCTATGAAGTTGCGCCTGAGCCGACGAAGCCTGCATTGACAACTCATGCGTTGGAAGCCAAGGCGATCGCGAAGTCATACGTGATCGGTGGCCAGTCACGCCCGGTCCTGGACGGCATCGATTTTCACGTCGATCCGGGGGAGTGCGTGTTTTTGGCCGGGCCGTCGGGAAGTGGCAAGACGACGCTGCTGTCGATCCTGGGGCTGCTCTTGACATCGGACTCCGGGCAGTTGCTTTTGAAAGACCGCCGCGTCGACGGTTTGACAGAAGTCGAACGCACTCTGGTTCGCCGCCAACGGATCGGTTTTGTATTTCAACGGTTCCAACTGATCAACGGATTGACGGCCGAAGACAACGTGTCGATTCCGCTGACCATGGACGGAATGCCGCTTCGTGAGGCCCGTGAACGCGCCGCCGAATTGCTGTGCCGGATGGGGCTTGAGGATCACCGGAACGCTTTGCCGACATCAATGAGCCCCGGCCAATGCCAGCGTGTGGCATTGGCACGGGCAGTCATTGGGCAACCCGAGTTGATCTTGGCCGACGAGCCGACGGCGGCGCTGGATGGCAAGTCGGGAAGGGCAGTGATGGAACTGTTGAATGAATTGACGAAAGAATACGCCAGCTCGACCGTCGTGGTGACGCACGATCCGCGGATCTATGAGTATGCCGATCGGATCTGCGAAATGGAAAACGGGAGATTCAAATGAGACAGCTGTTTCTCGCTGGAGCATTCGCGGCGCTCGGGACCGGGATCTTGATCATCGCCGATCAGCACCAGAAATCAAATTCCCGCCCCGCATCGTTGCCCGAACTCTCGCCACCGGTCGTGACGAAGGCGTCGGTGCATGCCGCCGGACGAATCGAAGGAACGACCGAAAACGTTTTGATCCGGCCGCACTTTCCCGGCCGAATCGATTCGGTCATGGTGTCACGGGGGACCCGCGTCGAGAAGGGGCAGGTGTTGTTCCAATTGGAATCCAAACGCTATGAAGCGCAACGCGACCTGGCGTCGGCGATGTTGTCCGCCGCACGCGCCAAACGCATGCGGTTGATCGCCGGCGCTCGAGAGAGCGAAATTGAAGCGGCGAAGCAGGAAACCGTTGCGGCAGAGGCTCGCTATGAAAGTTCCCGCACTCGATTTGAACGGGCCAGCAAATTGTTCTCCCGCAACGCGCTCAGCTCGCAATCGCTGGAAGATTACCGCGCCGAACATGATACGAACCTTGCGTTGATGTTGGCCGCACGCGAGCGTTACATGACGATCAAAGCCGATCCCCGTTTGGCCGACCTGATGGCGGCCGACGCCGAAATTGCTTCGGCCGAAGCCACGCTGGCGATGGCTGAAATCGACCTGCAGCGTTGTTCGATCCTGTCGCCCTGCCCGGCCATTGTGTTGGCCGTGGACGTGAATCCCGGCGAGTGGATCAGCCCCGAGATGCCGGAGCCGGCCTTGGAATTGTCGAACACCGAACGCTTGCGCGTGGTGGCTGATGTGGACGAGCGGGACGCGTTGACGGTCGCTCGGGGACAAGCCTGCGAAGTCACGGCCGACGCCATGCCCGGACAATTTTTCTCCGGAGTCGTCGTCGAGATCGAACCGAGAATGGAACCGAAAAAGATCTACGGCGGTTGGGCGGGCGAACGCAATGAGACGCACACCCGACGCGTTTGGATCGATTTGAAGACCGACGCGACCCTGCCGATCGGGCTGCCGGTTGAGGTGATGATCTCCGGCGCCGCAATAGGCAGTGGGCAGTAGCGCTAATGCCGCTCAGTTGACATCAGTGAGGGGGGCCGACCGCTGGCGCGAACCGGCTGATCTCAAACGAATATCAGCCGTGCGGCGCGAGCCTACGGGCCTCATCGGAAGCAACGACGCTTAACTTAGCGGGATTGGGCGATAGGCAGTTGCGTCGGGCGCGACGGTTGCCAGACAGACACCAGCACGTGGCGTGAGCCAGTGTCGCGCGTCTACGGCAGGGGCGGCAGGTCGGGTTCTTGGAACCCGAAGTAGATCGCTCCGTCTTGGCGATAATTGGTCGGCGTCAGGCGATGAAAGGTTTGTGATCTGGGACGCACCGAAGACCAGCGTACCGACCATCTCGGTCGACGTTCATCGATCCAGGGCAGCGATTGAGCCGCCAGTTCTTCCATCATGTAGACCGACGTGTTGCCGGCCAGATCGGAGACCGAAAGCAGCGGGTCGCTCAACGTCGGGGCGCCGACGTACGCGTTGTCCTCGCCGCGAAGTTTCAAATAAGGACGCTCGGTCGCAAGCGTTTCCACGCCGATGATCTCGACATGCGGTTGGCCGTCTTCGATCAGGAAGACGCACTGATTGGCTTCCCGTTCAATCGGGACCGGGAAAATCCCGTCCGGGCCCAGCCGCATTCGCAGCAGTCCACGAGGGATCTCTGCGGTGACGTTGGATAGCGACAGCTGAATCGGGCTGGCGATCGGTGTCGGGCGTCGACGGGCACCGGACGTGTCAATCATGCGGCCACTAATCGCCAGCAATCCGTTTTTCCAGACCAGCTGCAACGCGGCGGCATAGTCCATCTGGATCAGGGTGGCTTCACCGCGCACCACGGCGTTGTCTAACTGGACCGCCACCAACGGCAACGCATCCTCGTTCGGGTTGAGGATTCGGCCGGGCAGGGTTTCCGAATCCGGCAGGGCTTTGGGGTCGGTCACGATCTGGAAAAACGACACGCCGTCATGGATCGCTTTATTGACCAGCGTGAACGTGCAGTTCTGGAATCGGGTCAGTCGGTTGTCGTTGAGCACGAACATTGAGCCGCCATCGACTTGTTCCTGGGCGAGTTCCCAGTGGAAGTCCAGGTTGCGAAATTGGGTGCGATGGTTGCCGATGTTCAACATCTCGCTGCGGCCGATCGCCAGCGTGTCGGTGGAGACCATTCGAATAGCCGTCCGTCCGACCGTGGACTCGAAGACCATGTTGTCTTGGGGAATCGTCAACGGACCGGTGACCAACTCCGCAGTCGCCAGCTCGACGCGTCCGACCCCGAATCGCATGGCCAGGTCAATTGCGTCGGCCAGCGTCGCGACCAGGATCGCGCCGTCGGTGTCCCGATCGATTTGGTCGACTCGCATGGAAAGCGCCAACAGACTTGGCGAGACCACGCGGACGGATTGTGGAACCGGCAATTCCGCCGGCATGACGGGGCGGGTCGGTGAGACAACCGGTGCTGATCCATTCGGCTTGTTCATCCGATTGGCTTCCGGGATTCCCGTACCGACCGCAGATCCCGCCGCGGCTAAACCACCAGCGGCCGATGCCGACAAGCCGGACGTCGTTGAATCGAATTCTGTCTCGTCGCCTTCGTTTGGCGGCATCGCCGTGTTGTCTTCGGAAGATGCCGCGGCCAGGTCCTCATCGTTGCCCAACGTCTCGGGGAGCGGCAACCGTGCACCGAAGCTGGGTGGCCGCGCGGCCGCTTCGGAAACGTCATCCAGGTCCATGCCGGTTTCGACCGATGGAGAATCGATCGCTCCGGGGCCGACGCGATCACCTTGATTGGCCGATCCGCCAGGGAGCGACGAATCGGAACCGTTCGATGCCGGATTGCTGTCGGAGAAGGTACCCGAGGACGACGGGGGAAAGCGATCGAGGACGGAGCCGTCGGAACTGGCGGCATCGGCGTCCGATGTGCCCGCTCCGGACGGTGGAAAGGACGATCGCGCTGAACCCGTTCGACTCAGCGATGCCGGTCGGTTGATCACGAACGCATCGCGGGTGGCGGTCGATTGCAATTCCAAATACCCGCCGATCATCAAAATCAACAACGCCGCGATCATCCATGGCAAATGCAATTGCAGACGCTGTAAGCCTTCGTTTCCCGAGGGAAGTGTGACGACAGCGTTGGATTGGGCGCGTTTTAATTGAAAGCGATACGCCAGCTCGCTGAGATCGGCCAACAAGTCGCGCGCATTTTGATACCGCGACTGTGGGTCTTTGGCCATCATCCGATGCATCACCGCGATCGCTTCGTCTGGCAGATCCGGACGCAGCGACTTGGGATTGGGCAACGGGGCGTTGCCGTGGCTGATCAGCTTTTGCAGCATCGTGCCGCCGGTGTAGGGCGCTTCACCGGTCAGCATGAAGTAGAACGTGCAGCCGAGCGAATAAAGGTCGCTACGGATGTCGGCGTCGCGTGGATCAAAAGCTTGTTCGGGCGAGATGTAGTCAAACGTTCCCAGCGTGACGCCGCTGGCGGTCATGTCTTCGCTAAGATCCAGGTTGTCGCTACGGGCCAGCCCCATGTCGACCAGCTTGACCGAACCGTCTTCGGAAACCAAAACGTTGGACGGCTTGATGTCGCGGTGCACGATGCCGCGCTGCGACGCATGGTCGAGCGCTTCGGCGACTTGCGAGGTGAAGACGACGGCATCATCGAGCGAGAGCGCGCCGTGGTGGTCCACCAGATCGCGGACGTTGGTCCCATTGATGTATTCAAAGACGATGTAGTGCCAATCGTCGTAGTTGCCGGCATCAAAGACGCGGGCGATGCGGGGGTGATCCAGCTTCGCCGCATTTTGTGCTTCATTGCGAAACCGTCGTTGCAGCTCGGGGTCGTTTCCGACAAACGGGATCACCTTGAGGGCGACGATGCGATCGAGTTGTTGGTCGTGGGCCCGAAAGACAGCGCCCATGCCGCCACCACCGATCAACGCCTCCAAGAAATATTGGTTCAGCTGCTCGCCGACTAAGACCTTGGCGATGTCTGCCGGCGTCCGCCCGCTGCCGGCACTCTTGGGTTGCCCCGAAGCAGCGGCCTGACGGATGACCGTTTTGGCTTCTTCCAAACCCGGCGCGACGTCCTGCACCGCTCCCTCGCCGTCGATTTGCCGGACCGATTTGCCTTTGGGCGACCGCCGTACCGCGAACACCTCGTCCGTGGTCGGGTCGAGTTCGGGCGGTTGATCGGGACCATCGGCCGACTGCCCGGGCGTTCGGTGGACGGTTGAATCGCTAGCCGTTGGTTCTTGGTTTTCCATCGCCAGACGTTAGAGGAGCGCGCCCCAAAGAGAAAAAGAAGGCGCGAAACCGGCCCGCACCCAAGAAAATCCGTCATTCTGCTCGCACCGGCCTAGACCCGAATCCTACTCGTGCACCGCAGGCCGGTCAACGAAATCCGCCGCCGGAGTCCCCCCGAGGTGCCGCGGCGGGCCGGATTTGCGGGTCCATCAGGTTGCTTTGTGGAGGATTCGCTTCTCGCGCCGTTCGCTGACGCTTGCCGCCGGGCTGACGCACCCCAGCACGTGGCGTCAGCCAGTGTCGCGAGTGAATGGCCAGCTCCCCACGCGCCGGTCGCTGACGCTTCCCGCTGGGATGATGCACGCCAGCACGTGGCGTCAGCCAGTGGCAAGTGTGTGAATGGCCAGTTCCCCACGCGCCGGTCGCTCACGCTTCCCGATGGGGGGGCTGCCAGTCCGCATTGACCAGATTTGGCGGTCGTTCGCCGCGGCAGGCGGCCAGGCAATTCTCAATCGCCAGGTCCCCCATCCGCGTACGGGTTTCCACCGTGGCGCTGCCCAGGTGGGGCGCCAAAACAACATTCGGCATCGACAGCAATTCCGGCTCCACCTTCGGCTCTTGCTCATAGACGTCCAGTCCGGCTCGCGCGATCGTTCCATCGCGGAGTGCCTGGACGAGTGCCGATTCGTCAACGACGGCCCCCCGCGCGGTGTTGATCAACGTGGCCGTCGGTTTCATCCGTTCCAACTGCGGCGTCGAAATCAGATGCCGAGTCTGCTCGGAGAGGGCGACATGAATGGACACAAAATCCGACTCGCCCAACATCTCGTCCAACTCGCGGTACTCCACCCCCAACGTCTTCTCTTCGCCCGCCGACAGTCGGGTTCGATTCCAATACAGCACCCGCATGTCAAAGGCCAACGCCCGTTTAGCCATCGCCTTGGCGATTCGCCCCAGGCCGATCAGCCCGATCGTCGCGCCCGTCACTTCGGCGCCGAGCATCTGCAGCGGTTCCCAACCGCCCCACTGGCCCGATCGCACCAGGCGATCGCCTTCGACCACGCGCCGCGCCGACGCCATCAGCAACGCCCATGCCATGTCGGCGGTGCAGTCGGTCAACACTCCCGGCGTATTGGTGACCGCAACGTTTCGCTCTGTCGCAGCGGCAACGTCGATGTTGTTGAATCCGACCGCATAATTCGAAACGACTTTCAAACTCGCATTCGCGTCCAGAAGCTCGCCGTCGATCTGATCGGTCAACAAACAGATCAGCCCATCGGCATCACGCACGCCGTCGATCAATTCGTCACGCGTTAGCGCTCGATCCAAGTCGCCATGACGAACATTCGCCTCGGTCTGCAGGCGTTCCATCGAGTCGGGAGGCAGACGCCGCGTCAAAAAGATTGTTGGTTTCGACATTCAGGTTTCAGGTTTCAGGTTTCAGCGGTTCTCAGCGACATCATTTTCTTGTCACCCATTTTCTTGTCTGCTTCTTCTTCACCGCGTCCTCTCGCTCCCGCTCCCTTTTCTGCTCTCACTTCGTCGCCGTATACGCGTAGCGATTCCCGGCGCCTTCGAATAATCCGGCGGTGTTCCAGGGAGCGATCACGTTTCGCAATTGATCGACCACCTGGCCGTCATCGGTGTCGGAGTCGATCACTTCGGCGGACCGCTTGACCGCGGCGAGAAAGGACTCGTCGTCGGCTTGCCACAACCGGTCCGGCATTTCACCGCGACCGATCCGTTCTTCGCAGGCGATCGCGGCGGCGAAGTAAACCATACAGGAGGCGGTGAATCGCGGAAATGAGTGCATTGATCGGTACGCCATCGCGATCAATTGATCGATGTGGAATGCTTCGGCAAGAATCGACGCACGATAATGCTCGATCCGCTCGCGTGAGTCGTTGGCCAACAAGATGTCAGCCAATCGCGTCACTCCTGCCATCGCGTGAGCAATTCCGGTGCTGTGCAGCGGATCGATTGTCACCGCCGTCGCCGGCGTCATTAGACAATTGTTCGCCACGACGGGATCGTGCAAACGCTGCACCCGACCGATCGTAGCAACATTGGAACCCGGCGCTACGAGTACACTGTCGCAAAACACTTGGTGGATCGTCGCAACACCGCTGAATCGATTGTTCAAAACGCCAGTCGCTCGCTGCAACGTGTCGTGGTGTGTCGACGCGTTCCCACGCAGTGGCGACACGACGCCGACGCTGGTGATGCCGTTGTTCATCCGCAGCATCCACGCCCAGCCATCGTCGATCAAATGATGTTGCGCCGCCGCATCGGCATCGAACGGTTCCGACGCGCGGTGATCGCCGTGCAGCGAATTAAAAACATCCGAGTATGACTCGACGCCGCGGAAATGGGCAAACGCGGCGCACGTCTTGGTGTTCAATCGATCCGTCATCGGGGCCACACCCAGCAATCGCGCCGACACCGCCGCCGCCCCGGACGCATCGACGACGAAACCTGCTGTGATGCGATCGCCGGACGCGAGGCCAAGTCGTGCTTGGGATGAATCCGACAAATCCAGCGACGTCACCGCGACGCCTTCCCTTGCTTCGACGCCCGCGTCCAAGGCTTTCTGAAACAGATAGGCATCGACGTCACTGCGATACCAGTGCGTGTCGCTGTTTTCGTCCGTTGGGCTGGCTGCGACGATCAGCGACCGCTGGCCGACATGTGATTCGAGATTCCAGTGGCGATGATCGAAGTAGCTAAATCCGCGTTTCATCCCGCAAGCGACTTCCGGCAGCGTCTGTTGCCAACGGCCATAGGCGGAAAGGTTTTCCAAGTCGGCAAGACCATATTGTTGCCCGAGCCGGCGGAGTAGCAGGTCGACGATCGGCGTGGAAGATTCCCCGATCGCGAATCGGGGGTGCTTTGCCGCATCAAGCAAGGCCACGCGGCGGCCGCGTGATGCCAAAACCCTGGCCAGGATCGATCCAGAAAATCCGGAACCGATGATGGCAACGTCGAACCGCAGACTCATAACAGGCTCGCGTTCTGGTGAAGGATGGAGGATTCGAATCGGTCCAACAGACGCCGACGCGGTTCACTCAACTCAGCGCTCGCGATGTCCCAAAGGTCCACGCTCAGGCACGCGGCGGTGCCCATCTCGGCCAGCGAATCGGCAAACAGGTCCACCAGATGTTCCAGTTCGACCGGTGTCAATGAATCCGCCGTGCCGTTCCAGCCGTGACCGACCCGGGCGGGAATCAAACTGATGTGGCGTGCTCCGGTGTGGATCGCATGACGGATGGACAGTCGCGCCCATCGCATCGATTCTTTCACCGACAGACCTGGCGCGCCCACGATCAAAAACACACGCAGATCGATGCCTGCGGAAATCAGCCAGTTTGCATAGCGATCAAAATCGTCCCGAGACATCTGCTTGCCCAGGCGTTTCAGCATTCTCGGCTGCACCGTTTCCAAACCCACGGCGACCTCCAGCTTACCGGCGACGTGTTCACCGAACCGATCATGGCGGCGGCTACCGAAACGCGGATGGTTCTCGATGATCACGCGATCATAGCCGCTGCAAAGTTGACCGATCGAGGCGTAGTCTGGCGGCGGTATACTGGACGGATCAAAGAAATTGCCACTGTTGTACAACTTGATCCAAGAGGCGGGTTCGAGACGTTGTTGGGCGAAGCGAATCTGCGTCGGAATCGCCCCCGGTTGCGATGGCTGCGACAACGTGTTGCGGTGCAAGTCGCACATCGAGCAACCGATCGGGCATCGGCTGGCGGTCAAGAAGACGGTGGCGACATCGACGATTCCCCTGTTTCCGCAGCCATCCAGGTTCGGCTCGCGTTCGTTCAGGAAAGCGTAAGGGCGCTGGGGGTCGAGCACGGCGGACAATACAGTGACGCGAAAATGAACAATGCGATCGAGGAATGCCCGAATTGTAACGCACGCATCCACGGCCGCGCACCGCAGTGTCCGTGGTGTGGCCAGCCACGTGACTTGGCTGATCTGCAACCCGTTCGAAAACGTCTGTCGTTGGGGGCGTTGATCACCATCTTGACCTTGGCCGCTTTATTGTTGTGGCTGATGTCGTTGAAACCGCCCACCGCGGTCCCCTAAACCGGCCCGTCGGAACTGTCATATCCGGAACTGCCGCGCGAGCCGTTGCGATGCGATCACCGTTGCGGGCTTGATCTTTAATTCTTCAAGGAAAACAAGGGGAAGCATTGCGAGCAAGACGATAGCCACTTCTGCACGAGAGAACACGGTCAACGATCCGTCGAACTCGTGAAGCAAACGCTGCAAAACCAAACGGTAGTGTCGGCGAGTGATGATCGAACTAGCAAGACACGATCTGGCAAGTGCTCACCGGCACGGGTCACCACCACCACCGATTCAGCAGCGCGAAGCGCTGGCAAGACCCTTCCAAAACTAATTCATGGAGAATCACGATGCGTCGTGTAATCGTACCTGCTTTGTTGGCCGTCGCTCTGGTCGCAAGCACCTCGTCAAACGCAAGCGCGTTTGGCCTGTTGGACCGACTTTGTAAAAGCGGTTGTGACACCGGCTGTGCAGCTGAACCCGCTTGTGGCTGTGAAGTCGCTTGCGAACCTGCCTGCGGATGTGAAGTGGCCGTTCCTTGTGGATGTGCAGCCGAGCCGATGTGCGGCTGTGAAGTTGTCGATCCTTGCGGCTGCGACAGCGGCTGCAAAAAGCATGGCGGACTGCTCGCCAAGCTGTTCGGAAAGCATCGCGGATGCGGATGCGATGCGGGTTGCTGCGACCTCGAGCCGGCTTGCGGTTGCGAAGTTGCTGCTCCTTGCTGTGCACCCGCACCGGCCTGTGGCTGCGAAGTTGCAGCTCCGGCTTGCGGATGCGAAGTCCCGGCTTGCGACAGCTGCTGCGGACCGAAAAAGAGTCACTTCGGCTTGCTGAAGAAACTGTTCAGCAAGAAGAGCTGCGGCGGATGCGACATGGGTTGCGCCGCTGAGCCGACTTGCGGTTGCGAAATCATCGAGCCGGCTTGCGGATGCGAAGTCGCTGCTCCTTGCGGATGCAACTGAGATTTAGAAAGAGATGCCGAGGATCGGGATAATCTTCCTCGAGGAGTTCCCGCCAAGCACCCTGTTCCAACCGGCTGACTTCGGGAGACGACTCACATCTTCTCCCTGGTGAGTGACCCGAGTCAGCTGTGCAACGCTCCGAGCCGATTCCGATTTCGAAGCGAATATCTCGAAAGCCCCGATGGTTTGAAAAATCCATCGGGGCTTTTTTTTTGGCCGGTGCTCCATCTCAGAGTGGTGCCAGACGCTATCGCTTTGGGGGCAATCCCGTTCGCGTTGATTAGGGGGCGTCGCGATCCAATCAACATCACGCGACATTGTCCGTTGGGGTGACTGGCTGATGTGGCGTGTCTCATCAGGGTACGATGGCAGGTGCGTCGGTCCGCAGCAATGCGACCACAGTCTCTTCCACCTCCGCCCTCAACCCATCGGCTGATGCTCGAAACTCCTTCGTCCGTCCGCGCCAATCAGCGCACCGCGATCGTGATCGCGGTGGTGGTGGTCGCCACAGGGATGCTGTTGGCGATCGTGTCGCCGCTTTGGCTGATCAGTCTGCCGCTGGCGCCGCTGGCGTACTGGTGGTGGCGGCGGCGAACACTCCGCCGGGTGAGGGTGATGGCCGAGCCGTTTCCGAGCGAGCTGGAATCCGCACTGCAGCAGCATGTCGCATACTTTCGTGCCCTCGATGATGCCGGCCGCGAACGATTCCGCAATCTCGTCAAAGTTTTTTTGGACGAAACGCCGATCACCGGCATTCGCACCGACGTCGACACCACCACGCGGGCGCTTGTGGCCGCCAGCGCCATCATCCCCGTCTTCGGGTTTGACGATTGGGAGTACTCGGGGTTGGGAGAGGTGTTGATCTACCCCAATGCGTTTGGCGACGATTACAGCACGTCGGGAGAAAACGACAACGTCGATCGTCGGACCTTGGGCATGATCGGTGTCGGGCACTTGAGCGGCGTGATGATTCTGTCTAAGCCCGATCTGCTATCGGGATTTGAAAACCCCGAAGACAAACGCAATGTCGGGATTCACGAGTTTGCGCATCTGGTCGACAAGGCCGATGGCAGCGTCGATGGGATGCCGCCGGGGGCGAGCATCGCGACCGCGGGGCCGTGGATTCAGTGGATCGGGGAAGAACTCAAAAACAAACCGCAGGGGCGTCACCACATTGATCAATACGCCTACACCAACGAAGCGGAATACTTTGCGGTGTTGTCGGAATACTTTTTCGAAGCCCCCGACGTGCTGCAGTCCAAGGCACCGCAGATCTACGACATGCTGCAGCAAATGTATCGCCAGAACACACGCAGCTTTCTATCCGGTGTCACGCGTCGGCCCAAGCGGGTGAGGCGGAATGCCAAGTGCCCTTGTGGGAGCGGGAAAAAGTTCAAACACTGCTGTCGGCGGAAACGGTAACGGGTTTGCCGATTCAGTCGACGTTCGGATTTCAACGCAATCATGTTAGTTCCGACGTGATAGCGAGGGGCGCCGCGTGACCCCTTGCTAACGCATGCGGGCTGGAATCGACAAACCCTAGACGCGACTCAACCCTCTTTCATGACGATTCGATTCCATGTTTTTTGCCAGTGACAATTGGGCCGGCGCGGCCGACGAAATCGCGGCCTCCCTGCAGCGACATTCGGGCGGTTTCTCGCCCGCCTATGGCGCCAGTGACCTCGATCAGCAATTGGAACAACGCTTCAATGAGTTGTTCGAGCGTGAAGTCGCGGTGTTTTTCGTCGGCACGGGAACCGCCGCCAATTCGCTGGCGCTGTCGGCGGTCAATCGCCCCGGTGGATTTGTGCTCTGCCATCGCGAGGCTCATTTGATCGAAGACGAATGCGGCGCTCCGGAATTCTTTACGTCCGGCGCCCGACTGGCACCGATCGATGGTTCGTTCGGGAAGATCGATCCGAATGCACTGCGCCGCGGTCTGCAACGCTTCGATCCCGAATTCGTCCACCACGGGCAACCGATGGCGGTCAGTGTGACCCAGGCGACCGAAGTCGGGACCGTTTATACCAATGACGAGATCGCGGTCATCGCCGAACACACCCACGCGTTTGGGTTGCCGTTGCACATGGACGGAGCACGATTCGCCAATGCCATGGTGCGATTGGAGTCGACGCCGGCCGAGATGACGTGGAAAAGCGGTGTCGATGTGCTTTCGTTCGGGGCGACAAAGAATGGGTGTTGGTGCGCCGAGGCACTGGTCTTTTTCGATCCCGCGCGGGCAAAACAATTGCCGTTCATCCGCAAGCGAGCGGCGCAGCTGTTCTCCAAAACCAGATTCATCGCCGCCCAGTTCCACGCCTACCTGGACGATGACCTGTGGATCCGGTTGGCCACGCACGCCAATGCGATGGCCGATCGATTGGCGGCGGGGATCGCGGCTGCGAACAATGTTTCGATCGGCTGGCCGTGCGAGTCAAACGAATTGTTCGTCACGATGCCGAAAGAGTTGGCCGGCCGGTTGAAAGAACAAGGTGCGAGGTTTTATCCCTGGCCGGTCCCGGAAGAGTTTGAATCCAAATTGACGGAGGGTCAGGGGCTGTATCGTCTGGTCACGTCGTTCGCCACGACGGAGGAACAGGTGGATCAATTCTTGGCGTTGATCGGCTGAGGGCGTGATTCGAGGAAGATGGGGGCAAGACGATGGGGGCAGAATGGTGTGGCAGGCTGCTTCCCCTGAGTGCCTGCCATGATTCTGCCCCGTATCGTTCTGCCATCGTTTTCCCCGCCAGCTATCTCAGCTCGTAGGCTGAGGGGCATTCGGCGGAGCGACCAGGGTGTGCAGGAATTCAATCACGGCTTGGCGGTCTTCCAGCGAGAGATTCAAGAACCGGTCGCGTGTTCCCTTGGATTCGCCTTCGTGCATCGTGATCGCTTCGAGCAGCGTTTCCGCTCGGCCGTCGTGCATGTAAGGGGCTGAATCATGGACGCCCCACAGCGGCGGCGTCCTCCACTCTTGCGTGAAGTACGTCGTTTCCAAGTGCAACCGCGTGTAATCGGTGCGTGTTTGACGAATGTTCTGCGTGGACGTCGTTACATTCTCGGTGGTGTAGGTGTCTCGTCCCGAGGCGGTTCGTTCCCGATTGTTGCGGTTGACTTCGTTCTCGACCAAGCGAGTGTCTGTTTTGCTGGTTTGCCACGTCTTGGATTTACTTCGCTCGTTGACGAATCGAAGGGTCATGGGGGGGGCGGGTGTGGCTGCAAACCGATATTCATTGCGTGAAACGAACACACTGGAGCGTGTCGGGATGGCAGACCTGGCGGTACGGGTATTGATGCTGTTTGATTGTCGCGAGGTCATCCCGGTTGAACCGGGTTCCATCGAATATTTCCCGCCGTAGTAGGCGGTCCCCATAACGGTGTCGTCCACCATGGTGCGAGTGGTGATCGCTTCGGTATCAATCGCAAAGTCCATGCGTGTCACCGGCGTCGCGCGAACGATGTAGGGGTCGGCGGGGTTCAGGTCATAGGACTTTGGGCCCATGTCGTGCAGGAGCAGGTCGCTATAGATGCCTTGGGCCGGGCCGAGTGACGGGCGGTGGCAAACGGCGCATCCGATCGACGAAAACACTTGTTCGCCGCGGGCGGCCAGCATGCGGCGATCGGAATCTTGCGGGATCGCTCGCGTCGGAGCCGGCAATGCGGCAACGAACGCCGCCATCGCCCTGATTTGTGAGTCGGAGATGTCGAAGGTCGGGTTTTGATACGCCGGCGCCATCGGGTCGGCGGGTTGGTTGATTCGGCGGGTTTCCAGTCCGACTTCGGCCGCGCACGCCTGGTCACAAAAATCCAACAGCGACCTCACGTTGCCTCGCCATCCGAATTTGCCAATGCCGCCGCTGGCCAGCGTTGCCAATCGTCCGCTGATTTCCGGATGCTTGCTCTGCTCGCGTTCGACGGCCCGCAGTTGTTTTACAGTGACTTGGTCGATCAGTCCGGCGCCGAACAGCGGAGTCGTATTCCGCTGGAACATGCGTGCGTGAATCGTCGTTTGGTAGGTGCCTTGGGTCGCCGTGTACAGGATCGGCGTGGCGTTGGCCAGTCGAACTTCGGCGGCATTGGTTGAACCACCGTTGTCGCTGAACAGGGCGGGGATCTTCTCCATGAAGGCCTGCCGGGACTGTGCAAACGCGGAGGTGCCGCCGTGGTGTGCCAGTGACAGCGAGTTGACAATGCCGGCTTGGGGATCGATGAACCCGGGGTGGAAACCGCGGATCGCCTGACGAATGACATCCTGGTTGATCGGGCCGCCGGAGACTTGCATCGATTCGATGCTGATCGATTTGGCGTTGAATTCGGCTTCGCCGGCGCCTCCGATCCCACCCTGACGATGGCAGACGGCACAGGACTGGCCGTTGAACAGCGGGCCGAGCCCATCTTTACCCATCAACGCCGGGTTTTGCGGAGACCAATTCTTTTCGAATAGCTGCCGACCGATCGCGACCGTTTCAGGCGACACCGCCGAAACCCCTGACGCGCCAATCGACAGGCAACCGACCATCCAAACTAGCGCACTGACATTTCGACTAACCGTCCGACTTGGCAACATCATTGCCCCCGTAGGCATTGAGTAAAAGGATTGTCACAAACCGCCTTGCGACAGTCACGTCAGGGCGCGTCCCACCACCAATGATTCACCGTGATCGGTTGATGATTGGTGACAGACGTCTGGCCGGACAGTGTGGGGTAGGTGCCGATCGTCGGTTTGACAGTCGACTGTGGCGCCACGGAGACGCCACCGCTGGCAAGCAGCACGTGGTGACGTTGGCTGCCCTTGCGAACGCTGTGTAACGTGGCGATCGATTTAACTTGTTTGGGTGCGGGTAAAATCCAGTCCCTGGCATCGTCTTCGGCCGCCAGCCCCATCGCCAACGGGCGATGCACGTCTTGCGAACCGAATCGGTCGATCAGATGGGAGACCGCGGCGACCCGATACAGCGACTCGAGCGCGCCGTAGATGGGGTATTGGTCACGGATGCGAGACCAATGTTGATTGAACCCGGCGACGAATTGCGCACTACGCGGATCAACCGTTCGATCTCCGCGGCTACCGTCGGCCAACGCACGTTGGTTTTCACCGCTGAGCCGAATCGGGGTGCCGGCGATTTCAAAGACACGTTGCTCGTTGTCGCTGCGAACCGATTGCGGATTGGCCGTGAACCAAAGCCGCAGCAGCAATCCGTCCGGAGGGCCTTGCGCAATAAAATCGTCGACGACGTCCAAGTAGCTGTCGACGCCTTCAGGCATCGGTTGCTGGCCGAGGGCGAGTTGTTTCATGTGGCGGTCCGCTTCGACCATCAGCATGGCGACCGACGTGTCGCCCGCCGCACCGAACACCTCGACGCGCTGCATGCCGAGTGCTTCACGCAGTTTGTCGGCCGATTGACCGATCGGAATCTGCCCGGATCGAATCTCTGCGGCAACTTCCATCGCCGCTTGCATGCCGGCCGGTGTCGGATCGATCGTGCATCCGAACGGGGTGTTGGCGAACGTGGATGCCAAGCAGCGGGCCAGGAAGTCGCTTCGCAGCGTCGATCGCCCTGATTCACGATCCACATACCAACCTCGGTCCATATCAATCCCGCTCGTCGACGCGGCCAAGATGATGTCGTCGTCGGTCAGGATCAGGTACTCAATGTGCGACAGGCCGGCCAGATTCAACAGGCTATCGCCGAGCGGAACACCGGTCATCCGTCGCGTTGTGATTTCGTCACGCAGGCGACGTAGCGAGACGCAACGAAGTTTCGACGGGCTGCGCCAATCACGTGCCGACGCGTCCGTGTCGCCGGACAGCAAAACGTCGAGATTCGCGATCGCCCCTCGGGCCCGCGATTGATCGTCGCTGGGCAGCAGTGCGATCTCGACTGTTCCCGACGGGTCGACATAGACGCCCTGGGGATACGGCGCCATCGTGCTGTTGCCGCCGAGAGCTTCCCAGGTATCGGGAACCACGGTGGTTTCGATCAGCTGCATCAATGAATCAAAATCGGCGAACGCCCCGCCGCCCTGGGCAGGCCCGCCGCGTGCGGCTCCGAGTGTCTGGTCGATCACGCTCTGGCGATTCGCCGGCGTCTCGATCTGGCGCACCGTCGCGGCGGCGGCCAGCGAATCACCCGAGAGCGATTGGGCCGTGGCGATCTGGGCCAGCCAACCGTCGCGTGTGGTCGGCAACGAATCCGGCGGCATCGATTTGGCGACCGCGAATTCCCCGGCACTGATGGCCTCGGTCGGATCATCGGGAGAAGCAGCGGTGCAGGAGTGCGACGCCACCAGCCCGGTGATGAAGAAGGTGAAGACGGCAGCGGAAACCAAGATCGCAATCCGGCGGTTTCGATTCATCACATATTCCTGACGTTGGTTCGTATGGTGATAGGAGTGCTTGGGGGCGGCGTCTACTACCGAACGGCTGGTAGTGAAAAAATCATGCCAATCAAATTATTTTGTGATTCGGTCATCCGTGGCGCGTTCTCGACACCTCAGCGTAGCAAAATGCTGCACCCAAGGTGTATCAATCTGCGTCAGGGGGCGCGCCACACGCCGCCGAGCAGGCGTTCCTGGGGGCGGAACCGTTCTTTGTAGTTCAAGTGGGGGTTTTCGGCGACAAACAGACCCAGATACACGTAGGTTCGCCCCGTTTGCAGGGCCCACTGAATCTGCTTGAGTACCGCCAGCGTGCCGATGCAGTAGCGTCCAAATTCGGGGTCGAAGTGCGTGTAGACGGCGTTGACGGACTCGCGGCCCAAGTCCACGATCGCGATTCCGATCAGTTTCCCGTCCAGGCGGAAGGTCAGTTCGGCCGTCTCGACGCAGGTCGCGACCAGGAATTCGTGGTAGTCGACCAAATCGGCCGGTCCGCGACGGCTGAGCTTTCTTGCACTGCGATGGGTATTAAAGAGTCGCAGTCGTTCGGGGTCGACGAGCACGCGTCCCCAGCTGATCTCCAATTCTCGTTCGGATCGATTGAGGATCCGTTTCATCGATCGGGAGAGCTGGAACTGATGCACGTTGACGCGGGTGGGAATGCATTGTCTGCAATCGGGACACTGGGTCCGATACAGCATCGTTCCGGCACGCCGGTAACCGAGTCGAAGCAAACGATCCAGGTCGTCGGGCAAGATCCGGCGTTTGGGATATTCCAGCGGCATGCGAGCCACTTTCCCGTCCAGATACGGGCATTCTTGCAGGGCGTCGTAGACGACCACCAACCCCGATTTGACGAAGTCGTCTTCGGAAGCGTCGACGACGAGCGGGTTCCGCTCATCGGACGGTTTCGGGGGTGACTCGTACTTCATAAAAAAACACTGGCCGCACGGAAAGTGATTCCCGACGGCCAGTGTAGCGTGGTTTCGCTGTGTTGACGAATCAGCGGTTGGGAATCAGTCCCACCACCATTGACCGGGCTTCAATTCAGACGGTCCGGCGGACTGTTTGACTTCGTCGGTCTTTCCTTCGCGGTCGACGACCAGCGTCTCTTTGGCGAGTGCTTTTCGAGGGCTCATTTGCACACCGCCTCCGAGCGGCGTCATCAGCGTGTTGCCTCGCCAAACCGCATTGACGGCGGTCTCGACTTGCTCCGGCGCGGTGTAGGTTTGCACCGTCAGGGCCGACTCGTTGCCCAGGACCGGCATCGCCCATCCGGCTTGACCGTAGAAGTCTTGTTCTTGGATGTAGGCCGCAGCGATCGAGACGTCCATCAGTTGACGCAGCTCGGCATAGATTCGAACCCGGTCGGCGATCATCGGGAACTTGCTGGTGAACTCTTGGCAAAACGCCTGGCTGGCTTTGTTGACGCGACGAGTGATGGTTCGCTTTCCGCCGGCGACACGCTCGTTTTCGCCGACCAGTTGAACGCCGCGTTCGTTGATTTTCATCGCCAAACCGTCTTCGCTGACCGCGATGCCGTCATACCGGGGTTGGAAATACCATCGTTCCATCGCGTTGGCGGCGACCGCCGACGGGTTGGCTCGGTCGACGTAGCTTTGGAATCGCATCGGCAGGCGTTCCAGCCCGATCCCGATCAGTTTCATGCGATAGTCCGCTTCGACCAAGACGCGGGCGAAGTGGGTGTCGGTCGGGATGCCGCGAATGGAGACGTTTTGCAGTCCCAGATTGTTTTTCAATCCGTTGGCCAGCCGAGCCGCATCGCTGGGTTGCACGCGGCCGCGAACCGAAGCCAGGAACTGTTGCATTCGCTGCAAGCCTTCTTCGGTCGGATCGATCGAAACGCTAATCACACCGGTCGCCGGCTGGCCGGGGGCGAAGGCGCGCAGGGCGGTGACGAGGTCTTCCAGCAGGACCGTCGGTTTACCGGACTCGATGCCGACAAAACGATCGGTGGGGTCGGCGACAAAGCCTTCGGCCGGTCCGGCCACCACGATGTCGCGCGTTTCGGGGTAGTAGAAGACGTACTGGATCGACGTCAGGCCGGCCAGGGCTGACAAATCGTCGCTGACGGCCTGTCCGGCGGCCAGTTGGTCTTGGATGGCTGCTTCCAGGCGTTGCAGCGAGACTTTTCGCAGTTTACTGCCCCGCATCAGGTCGTTGTCGCGCATTTGACGGGCAGCCATCAAACGTTGCTGGGCGACGCGGGGATCGAATTGACGGACTTTCAAGACGCCTTGAGCATCGACGTCGACGCCGGCGATCGGCTGGGCAAAGTTGTTGACCGTTCCACCGCCACCGCCGCCGCCAGTGTCTTGTCCGTCAACACTGGATCCGGACGAAAGGAAGGCTGCGGCGAGTGCGGCAAGCAAAAAGGAGCGGAAAAGACGTGTCATCGGTGAAACCAATTTCAAAACGCGGCCGAAGTGTGGGGCGCAGGGGGAAAAGTCACTTGCTGTGACAGTAATCAGTCGCGGGCGGATCGGCAAGAAACTACCGCGATTGAACCGAAATTGAGGCAAATCAGTGGTCCGAATCTGCCCCCGGATGGGGATTTCAAGGGCCCGGGGCGATTGATCGCCAGGTGCTGACGGTGCAAACACCATGCCGCACCGGTTCTATCTTAGCTCTCCGCCGACCCGATTGCCCCGCCCTTTCGGTTTTTTTGCTCTGCCGTAGAATCTGGCCTGACGGTCTGGAAACCACCTTCCCAACGAGTTTTTAAAGATGAGCGGCGATTGCGATTTCGGTTTGATTGGTTTGGCAGTCATGGGCGAGAACTTGGCCCTGAACGTTGAAAGTCGTGGGTACAAGGTCGCCGTGTACAACCGCACGACCAGCAAGGTCGACGAGTTGATCGCCGGCCGCGCCGCCGGCAAGAATTTCGTCGGTACCCACTCGATCGAAGAATTCGTCAAGGCGGTCAAACGCCCCCGCAAGTTGATGATGCTGGTCAAGGCCGGGCCGGCCGTCGACGCGATCATCGAGCAATTGCTGCCGCACTGCGAGCCCGGTGACATCATCATCGACGGCGGAAACGAGTACTACCTGAACACCGAACGCCGCACCAAACAGGTCGAAGAAGCCGGGTTGCTGTACGTCGGTTGCGGCGTCAGCGGAGGCGAAGAGGGGGCTTTGAAAGGTCCCAGTTTGATGCCCGGCGGGTCCGCCGAAGCCTGGCCGCACATCAAAGAGATGTTTCAGTCGATCGCTGCCAAAGTCGGCCCCAATAACGACATCCCCTGCTGCGAATGGTTGGGCAGTGGTGGCGCCGGCAACTACGTCAAAATGGTCCACAACGGCATCGAATACGGCGACATGCAGCTGATTTGCGAAGCCTATCAATTGTTGAGTGAACTCGGCGGGTTGACCAACGATGAATTGTACGACGTGTTCGACCAGTGGAACGACGGTGAACTGCAGAGTTACCTGATCGAAATCAGCCGCGATATCTTCAGTGTCAAGGACGACCAAGGCGGCGACGGTTACCTGGTCGACAAGATCATGGACGTCGCCGGAGCCAAGGGCACCGGAAAATGGATGAGCCAATTGGCGCTCGATCTGGGTGTCCCCAGCACGCTGGTCACCACCGCCGTCTTCGCCCGCGGGTTGTCGGCTCAAAAAGAGGCCCGCGTCCGAGCCAGCAAAACACTCAACGGCCCGTCCGAATCGTCGAATCCCGAAATGCGTGCCATCGCCGAGGCGCTCGTCGGTGATCGAGCCGAATTCGTCGAAGCGGTTCGGCAAGCACTTTACGCGTCCAAGATCGTCTCCTATGCACAGGGCTTTGTGCAACTGCAAGCCGCCTCGGACGAACACAACTGGAATCTCGACTACGGTGCCGCCGCCTTGCTGTGGCGTGGGGGCTGTATCATTCGCGCCCAGTTCCTCGACCGCATCAAAGAAGCCTTTGACGCCGATCCGAACTTGGAAAACCTGTTGTTGGCCAAATACTTCGAAGACGCCGTCGAAAACGCGCAAGCAAAATGGCGCAAGGTCGTCGCGGTTGCGTCGGTCATGGGGATTCCCGTTCCCGCATTCAGCACCGCGCTATGCTACTACGATGGCTATCGCATGGAACGATTACCGGCCAACCTGTTGCAAGCCCAACGTGATTACTTCGGTGCCCACACCTACAAGCGAGTCGACAAGGACGGCACGTTCCACAGCGAGTGGTTGCAGTTGCGCAAAACCCCCAAGGCATAACCATGCCCAGCACCCCTAAGGCATAGCCATGCCCAGCGATCCGATCGTCTGTCCGTTTTGCCCGCTGTGCTGCGATGACGTGCGCGTCGATGTTGCCAGTGGCGAGACGGATGTGCCCTGTGAACTGGCTCAACTCGAATTGGCCGCGGCGGTTCAAACGCTCCCGGCCAGAATCGGATCGGAGTCGATCGATTCGATCGATTGGAACGCGTTGGGTGAATCGCTGTCGCTGCACCCGACTCCGGTCGTGGAATTCAACGGGGCGACGATCGCGGAAGCCAAACTGTTGGAGACGCTGGTCGCCGAGGGCCGGATCCAACTGCGAATCGCCGATGCCGCCTCCGCACGGGCGCTCGATCAAACGATTGCCCGTGACGGTTTGCTCGGCACCACACTGGGCGACGCAGTCCGTCGTGCCGAGTATTTCTGGGTGATCGGCAATCTGGATCAGCACACGCCGCGATTGAAAGAACGGTTGAATCAGTCCGGCGCGGCGCTGGAATACACGCCCACGGCGACGATCGGTCTGTTTTCACGATTGCACGAACTGCTGGGCGGCTTGGCAAACGACGCGGCAGGCAACCCGGCGGCGATCGACCCGAGCGGGGCGGAACCCGATCGATTGCACGAGCATTTTCGAAACAGTCGTTCCACCGTGGTGGTGGTCGGTGAGGCAGCGTTTGAATCGGGCGAGGAAGTGATCGCCGGCGAGATGTTGTTGCGCTGGATCGCCCGCTGGAATGAGGCGGCGTTGCCGATCACCGGCGAGCAGGAAGGCGACGATCCGATCGTCTCACGCGTCACCCTGTTGCGGCTGACCGCTGACCAGAATTTGCGCACCGTGATCCGTTGGCGGAACAATCAAGTCTCGCCGTCGGAATTGTCGTCACCGCCCGTTGCGACGATTCGCGTCGGCAGTCCGGTCGGTGACGCCGCTCCGGTGCGTCTACAAATCGGCGGCGTCGATCCCGGCCAGTCGCTCGCGCACGCCTACCTGCCCGCCGCCGTACCGGGTGTCCATCATGCGGACACGACGATTCGCGGCGATGGTTCGGTCACGCTGCCGTTGGCCGGCTGGACGGACTCGACCGATCCCCGTCGAGCCGACGTGCTGCAACGAGTGCTCGGTGACGCGTAGCAGATTCTGCTAGGACGACGCCATTTGCGACTCCAGTTCCAGCGCGAGCGCGGCTTCTTCGGCGATCTGTGCCGCGGTGCGACGTCGACGCTTGCGAGGTTTCGCGTTCATCCACTCTTTGGTCAACACTTCAAAAACCTCGGGCGTTTCGTAACGCACGATATTTTTGCCTTCGGGCATCGGGCCGATCAGGCCGCGAAACACGGGCATCCCGCGGAGTGCCAGGTCGGTGCTGCAGTCATCAATGCCGATCTGCTGATGCGACTGCATCAGCGGAGCGATGGAGGGATAATCGGAAATCATCAACGAACCATCACGGCCGCGTGTAACCACGCGGTAGGTGTCTTTCTTGGCCATGGTGCCTCCTAAAAAGGGAGTGGCGCTATATCGAAGTGGGAAGGCATCGATTGACCCATGAACCACGCGTCGTTGGGAGAGGGCGCGCAGCAACCGAGAGAGCCCTCAATGGTTTTTCAGCCAGAAACTGCCGATTGGGAGGCGGCGAGCGACCGGATGATGCGTTGGAAGGAACCGCGGGCGAGCAGCGACGTCTGCCCAACCATCGTCGCGCCGATCGTAGGGATCGAACGTGATCAGATAGTTTTTGGGGTCAGGACGGCAGACGTCGATGCTCCGATGCGCCGCGATCTCAACCGACGTAGGGAGGGAGGGTCGTCAGTTGCAAATCGATTCGAGGGTTAATCGAACAACTGTCATATCGACGCCCCAGTGGAACTCATGCACGAAACTGTCGCGAATGTGGAGACAGCACCGTGAGGGCGGCGGTGCACAGTGATTGATACGTTCAACGAGAACCACGCTCGCAACGTGGAGGACAGTCGCAACAGGCACGTTGGCGGCGACCGTTGCGTTCGGCCACGCCGCTACAGACGGAAGAGACGGAATCACGCCGCCCCGAGAGCGACGGCTGATGATCGTGCGACATCGGACGGCTCGCGCCGTTCCGCTACCTTCGTCAGCGCCGAACGGCGGATCCTCCAACGACGACCCACTCGGCCTAGATATTGATCAAATCATTGAAAAACACGAACACCATCAGCGCCAGCAGCATCAGCCCGCCGACCAGCGTCAAACGCATCTCCAGTTCTTCGTTCACACGACGCCCCATGATCGCTTCGCAGATCAGAAACACCATGTGGCCACCGTCCAGGACGGGGATCGGCAAGAAATTGAGCACCGCCAGGTTCATGCTGAGCATCGTCAAGAACAGCAGTTGAGCCGAAACGCCGCGTTCGGCTTCGCTACCGGCGACTTGGAAAATCTTGATCGGCCCGCCGACTTGATCCTTGCTGACGCTGCCGTGGACCAGCATGTTGAGGAACCGAAAGACTTCGCCGAGTCGGCGCCGGCATTCACGAATCCCCAGCACCGACGCTTCCTTCAACGAGCTCGCCGTCTGGATTTCTTCGGCTGCGACCAAGCCCAGTCCGCGTTCGAACCGGACGCGTTGATCTGTCGTCAGTTTCACCACCGATTCGACGATCACACCGGTTTCGGCACGTTCGGCCAACACTTTGAACTCGGTTCCTTCGGGAAGTGATTGAATCGATTCAAAGAACCCGGCCGCCGTCTGGACTTCATCAAATTTCCATCCCTTGGACAGTTCTTCGACCAGGCCGGCGAGCGGACCGGTCGAGAAATCATCCGGGTATTCGTTGCTCGCCAGCAGCGTGATGCTCTTCAGTTCGTCGGTCGGTTGCAGTTCGTCGCCCTTGACCAAAAGTGCTCGGTCGAACGCGCTGACCGTGGCGGGCAAATCGAAGGCAAAACCGTAGGCGTTGATCGATGCCTTGTCGCCGGTACCGTAGGTGGGCGAGAGGGTTTGCGGAGAATCGTCGGGAGTGATTTCGATTTCCAGCGTTTCTTCTCCGCGACGCACCGTCAACACGATCGGCTCGCGTTGCGCAAGGATCAGCACCAATTCCTCTCCGTCGGGCGACGTCACATCGCCCACCGCTTCGATCACATCGCCGACTTTCAGCCCGGCTTTTTCGGCCGGGCCGTTGGTGACCAGTGCGGTGACCGGTCCGGCGGCGGTGCGAATCCCGATCCATTTGGATTGCTGCGGCGGCAATTCGACGACGTGATTGCTGCCGTCGGCGCGACGCAGTCCCAATTGGATCGATTGATCGGGATGTGTGTTCAGATAGTCGAACAACGGCGTGCCGGGGACCATCGCGTTTTCGTCGATCGGTGTGCCGTTAAAGGAGACGATCGTCGCGCCCAGATCTTGCTTGGTCAACACGTCTGCGGCGACACTGCGGGGGGCCGCGTTTTCGGAATCGCTGAGCGTGGTCGATGTCGGGCTGGTGATGCCGATCATCCGAAACCGGTTCTGCAGCGGATGGGGCTGGGTGACGAGTTCGTATTGAACATTGCGGCTGTCGAAGGCGACCGTCAACGGGATCGGGCGGTCCGGGGTTTCCAACCCGGCATGCAAGATCGCCGAACGCATCTCGCGGAAGTGCATTTGGGCGTCGTCCATGCCGTCGACCGAGACGACTTGTCCGCCGGGTTCGATTCCGGCTTGCCAGGCGGGGCCGCCCGGGGTCACGCCGCCGATGATGGCGGGGGTGTAGGGGACGCCATAAAAGAACGCGGCGGCGGCGAACATCGCACCGGTCACGACGTTCATGAACACTCCGGCACTCATGATGATCATGCGTTGCCAGACGGGTTTGGCCGGCAGGCTGCGGGGATCCAATTCCGCCAGTTCGCTCGCTGCGGACGCGTCCGATTGACCGTCCTGATCGTCATCGACCTCTTCGTCGCCGGCCAACTGCCGCGCTCGGGCGGCTTCGTCTTTCATCTTGCGCGGGTCATCGTCCTGGCCGAGCATTTTGACGTAGCCGCCCAGCGGGATGATTCCGATCCCGTATTCCGTCTCGCCGTAGGTGAATTTGCCGAGCGTCGACGGCAGCTTGATCGGGCCGATCTTCATCGGCGGATCGAAGCCCACGTAAAACTTTTCACATTTGACGCCGAAGGTCTTCGCGGCGACAAAATGCCCCAGTTCATGGACGAAGATGACCAGGCCGATGCCGAGCGCCACCCGCGTCCAAAGCAGGAATTTGCTTCCCACCGCCATCAGACCCTCCGGTTCGGATTCGGCTAGCAGGAGGAACAGATCGCTGATCATATCGTTGGTTATCTACGAGGAGGGGATGTAAGGCGTTCGGCACAATGCCGCGTTTCTTGGCGTGCCCATTGGTCTAATTCCAGCAGACGGGCCAAACCGGGCCGCTGCTCGAAGGTGTGGTTTTCGAGCATTTTTTGGCACAGGGGGACGATGTCAGTAAACCGAATTTCGCCGTCCAGGAATAGACCGACCGCGACTTCATTGGCCGCATTGACCACCGCGCCGGCGGTTCCGCCGGCCCTGGCGACCTCAAAACCGAGTGTCAACGCCGGAAAACGATCCAAATCGACCGGTTGAAGACTCAAATCCCAGGTCTGTTGGCGATCCAGCGGCGGCGTCGGACAAGGCAGACGACGGGGGTGCGTCAGAGCATACTGAATCGGCAATCGCATGTCCGGTGGACTGAGTTGGGCGAGCACCGAGCTGTCTTGGAATTCCACCATCGAATGAATGATCGACTGCGGATGGATCATCACCTCGATTTGGTCGGCCGAGACGTCAAACAGCCACCTGGCTTCGATGATCTCCAACGCCTTGTTCATCATTGTCGCCGAATCGATCGAAATTTTCCGCCCCATCTGCCAGGTGGGGTGCGCCAGGGCGCAGTCCGGCGTGGCGTTTCGCATCTCCGCCGCGCTGGCGGACCGAAACGGGCCGCCGCTGGCGGTCAGAATCAGCCGCTTGGCGGGGCTCGGCGAGTGCGCGATGCACTGCCAGATCGCCGAGTGCTCGCTGTCGACCGGCAGCAGCTGGGCGTCGGATTGGGCCACTTTCTCGCTGACCAGGCCGCCGGCCACGACCAGTGTTTCCTTGTTGGCAAGCGCCACGCGTTTGCCGGCTTCGACCGCCGCGACGGTACTTTCCAGTCCCGCACGGCCGACGATCGCTGCCACCACCACGTCGACTTCGGGATCGCGTGCGGCGTCGACCAGCTGGTCGGGGCCGAACCGCAGCCCGCCCGGATGGTCCAACAGCGATTCAAATCGCCGCAGCGCCGTTTCGGGCGAGATCGATGAGGGATCGGAAAAAATCAGACGCGCCGGTGCTCGGCCGTCTCGACAGGCCTGTCCGGCCAGCGTTTCCAACACGTCCAGATTGTTGTGCCCCGATGCGGCCCACAACCGCCATGCATGGTCCGGGTCGATGCGATTCAAATGACCGATCACTTCGGCGGTCGAAGTGCCGATGCTGCCGGTCGCCCCCAGGACCGCAACGTTGACCGTCGATCGCTTGGAACGGTCGGCAGGCAACTCGGATTCGCAGGGGGGGGCGGTTGAGAGTTTGGTCACGGTGACGGTTCCATCAGCTCCGGTAGAATCCCTTGAAACCTTTATCATGGACGATCCGTTCGATTGTTACGACCCGACCTTGCGTTATGCTCGGCCCGCGCTGGGTTGTCCCGCGTGCCATTGGACCGAACAATGGCGTGTGATTTGGTTGGATTCGATTAATTTGCTCGATTCGCACCACGCGGACGTCGCGTGTCTGGGCCGAACCACCAAACGCCTCGGTGACCGACGTCGCCTCTCTTTCCCATCTTTCGACGCAGATATCAATCTTCGATGAGTGACAAGAAACGATCCAATCGCGGTTCCGATGACCAAAACAACCGAGGCGGCGACGCGCCGTCGCGCGAAACGCGGACCGGTGGCGTTTGGTTGGTCATCATCGGCGTGATCCTGGCGGTGATGATGAGCGCCCTGCTGTTCGGCCAGAACACCCGCTCGCTGCGTTACCCCGACTTGGCCAAGCTGCTCGTCGAACATGCCAAACAAAAGAAAATCGAACGCGAAGGCGGCCAGCCGGCAACGCCTCGCGTGGTGGTCGATTCGCCCAAGGATCCAAAGATTCAGCTGGAGTTTTCTGATTTACAGCTCGTGTTACTCGGCGACGAAGAAATCACCGGAACGGTGATGTATCGCTCGTTGGGATCGGGCCGGAAAGCAGAGGATGACCCCGAGAACGTGCCGACGAAGACGGATTTCAAGACCATCCGCGTGCAGAACGAAACCCAGGACGCCTACTTTGACCAGATCTTGCGGGACTCGGGGGTAACCTGGGACAACGCCCGCCCCAATCGATGGTTGGCGGACAATTGGTTCAATCTATTCATGCTCGGCGCGATCATCGCGATCGGCGTGATCATGTTGCGGCGAATCGGCGGAGTCGGTTCTCCGATGTCATTCTCCCGCAGCCGCGGCAAACTGCACGGCCAAGAAGACCTGTCGATCTCCTTCGAAGACGCCGCGGGCATTGACGAAGCGGTCGAAGAGGTCCGCGAGGTCGTGGACTTCCTCAAGAACAGCGAAAAATACCAGGCGCTCGGCGGCCGAATCCCCAAGGGCGTGTTGCTGGTCGGACCGCCCGGGACGGGCAAGACGCTGTTGGCCAAGGCGATCGCCGGTGAAGCCGGAGTGCCGTTCTTCAGCCTGTCCGGCAGCGACTTTGTCGAAATGTTCGTCGGCGTCGGTGCGGCGCGGGTTCGCGATATGTTTCAGCAGGCGACCAGCCGCGCGCCGTGCATTATTTTCATCGACGAACTCGATGCGCTCGGCAAAAGCCGTTCGGGCAGCGTGGTCGGCGGCCACGACGAACGAGAGCAAACGCTCAACGCCTTGTTGGTCGAAATGGACGGCTTTGATTCCAACAACGGAGTCATCGTGGTCGCGGCCACCAACCGCCCCGAAACGCTCGACCCGGCGTTGCTGCGTCCGGGGCGTTTTGACCGCCAAGTCTTGGTGGACCGGCCCGATCTCGCCGGCCGCGAAGCGATCTTGAAGGTCCACGTCCGCAGCGTGAAATTGGACGACGATGTCGATCTGCGACACATCGCGTCGATCACCAGCGGTTTTGTCGGCGCCGACCTGGCCAATCTGGTCAACGAAGCGGCGTTGTTGGCGGCGCGGTCGGACAAATCGGCCGTCAGCACGACCGAGTTCGACGAAGCGGTCGATCGCGTGACCGCCGGCTTGGAAAAGAAAAACCGTGTGATGAACGAAGACGAAAAGATCCGCGTGGCCTATCACGAAGCCGCCCACGCTCTGGTCGCCGCCGCACTGCCCAACACCGATCCGGTGCACAAGGTCAGCATCATCCCCCGCGGGTTTGCTGCGCTGGGCTACACCATGCAGCGTCCCGAATCCGAGCGTTATTTGATGACCAAGCTGGAATTGGAAAGCCGGATGAAGGTTTTGCTGGGCGGCACCTTGGCCGAGGAAATGGTGTTGCAGGACATCAGCACCGGCGCCCAAAACGACTTGGAACGCTGCACCGAAATCGCCCGCAGCATGGTGATGGACTATGGCATGAGCCGACTGGGACGGATCAATTATCGCCGCAGCACCGCGTCGCCGTTTCTGACCGGATCCGGCGGCAACGGACACAGCATGACGTACGGGGAAGACACCGCCAAACTGATCGACAAGGAAGTGTCCAGGATCGTCGAGGACGCACTCACCCAAACCCGCGAAATTTTAACCCAGCGGCGCGAGGTGCTCGAAGCGATCACGCAACGGTTGTTGGAGGTCGAGTCGATCGACAACACCGAACTGTTCCGCATCATCAACGAACATTCCACCGGCCCCTGGTTGGTCCCCGGAACCATTACCGAAAAACCTCGGGCACAAATTCGCAAACCGGAAAACGATTTGGATACACTAAAGGACGCGGAATAACGCTCTTCCTTTCCTTTTGATTCAACTCGATGCGAAAACTACTCAGTCTGCTGTTGCTCGGTCTCGCCACCTGCGGCGTCGCACAAACGCCCTCCACCATCGGCCAGATCGAAGTGTTGGCGCCGGAGATGGAAACCTATGCCGACGCCGCCACCAAGATTGAAGTGCTGGCGGGGGGGTTCACCTGGACCGAGGGGCCGGTCTGGATCGCGGACGATGGAGGCGGCCATTTGCTGTTCTCCGACATCCCACGCAACAGTATCTTCCGTTGGTCCCAGTCGCGCGGCGTCGAATTGTTCATGCGGCCGAGCGGCTACACCGGTGTCAGTTATTACGGCTTGGAACCCGGATCCAACGGACTGACACTCGATCCGGAACATCGGTTGACGATGTGCGAGCACGGTGACCGTCGTGTTTCGGTGCTCACCCGCGGCGGCGGCAAACGGACCTTGGTCGATCGCTACCAAGGAAAGCGGCTGAACAGTCCCAATGATTTGACGTTCGACAACTCCGGCAATCTGTACTTCACCGACCCGCCTTACGGTTTACCCGAACGCGCCGAGGACCCGCGACGCGAACTGGATTTCTGTGGCGTCTACCGACTTGGCGCCGACGGAACGCTGACGCTGCTGACAAAAGAGATGACGCGGCCCAACGGGATCGCGTTGTCGCCGGATGAGAAAACACTTTACGTCGCGCAAAGTGATCCCGAACGCCCGATCTGGATGGCGTTTCCGATCGGTGATGACGGCAAGCTGGGCCAGGGAAAGGTCTTGCACGATGCCAAAGAGGCGATGAAGGACTATCCGGGACTTCCCGACGGGATGACCGTCAAAAAAGATGGAACGATCTTCGGCAGCGGCCCGGGCGCGATCTACGTGCTCTCGCCCGCCGGCAAGTTACTCGGTCGCATCATCACCGGCGGTCGCGTCAGCAATTGCACCTTCGATGCCGAAGAAGCGTACCTGTACATCACCGCGGACAACTTCTTGTGTCGCGTGAAGATGAAGTGATCACCTCAGCACGTGGCGTCAGCCAGTGGCGCGCGTGAATGTCCAGTTCCCTACGCGCCGGTCGCTAACGCTTCCCGCTGGCGTGCATTCGATAGCCGAGCCGCCGGAGGCAGAAGACGACGGCGGTGGCGATCAGTGTTCCGGTCGCGCACGTCGACAAGGGGGCGACGCTGTAGTGCAAAGTCAGATCTTGCCCCATGCCATTGTCCTTGATCTGTTGCGTGACCACGGCGGCGGCGAAGACGGCACCATGGATCAACGCGATCATCACGATGATTCCAAAGCGGCGCGGTTGCCCGTCTGCTCGCAGCAGCCAGCGAAACAGCAGCATCGTGACGATCCCCACTCCGATCGCCGGCAACATCACGATCAAGGCTTCATAAAACAACACATCGACGTTGGACTGATAATTGGCGACAAACGACAGTCGAACGAAGGTGAAAATCAGCGCGCTGACCAGTACCCATTCCATCAGCGCGAGCACGTTGACGACGTGAGTTTTGGGAGCCTGTCGACCGCGTGTGATCGTCCATCCGCTGAAAAACTGCATGACCGCGGCCGGAAACACCGAGGCAAACGAGAGGGCCGGAGACATCAGCAGGTGCGAGACCACGCGCAGGTACTCCGTGTCGCTTTGCATCGCGAGTTGGATCCAGCGGAAATTTGTGGCGAGCAGCACGAGTCCCGTCACCAGACAGTGCACGGCCACAAAACCGGCCGCCATCAATAAACGCTGCCAACCGCGTCCGGCAAGGAGCAAGATGGCGGCCAGGATCACCAGACTCGACGCGAACGAGATCGCCGTTGAAACACCATAGATCGCAAAGCTGATCGCGATCTCCTCAGGATCGTTCATGATGTTGCCCAGCGGAATCCAGACCATCGCTTTGATGACCAGCAAACTGCATTGTGGCAGACCGAACACGAGCAACGCCAGCGCCGTCCACCAGCACCAATGACTCCAATGGCCGTCGCGACACGTTTGATTGGGTTGGAGCATGATCTTCCGTCGGCCGCTGCTACTGTGTCAGTTCGGGGCGATCAAACACGGTGGATACATCTACGACAAATCCGTTCAGCAACCGCGACGGTGCCTGTTGGCCGTCGATGTTTCGGCTCAGCTCGTGGTAGATGGATACGGATTCGGCGAGCCCAAAAACGGTGATGCTGCGATCACGCGGATCGACGATCCAGTACTCGCTGATGCCGGCTTTCGCATAATCGTGCCGCTTCTCGACCCAGTCGCGATCCGGATCGTTCTCGCTGACAATCTCCATCACCAAGTCGGCGCCCTTCCAATACTTGGCAGTCCGTTGCTCGCGGTTCTCAGCTGACATGTACATCACATCAGGCTCACGAAACTTTCCCTCCCACAAACGAACCGGCAGTGGAGCGACCAAGCATACGCCCTGCGCATGGCTGTTGGTTTTGATGAAGGCTTGAAGCTGAAGCCAGAGGAAGAGTGTGATGGCCTGGTGCAATTCCGTCGGCATGCGCAGGATTTCCAAGAAACCACCGTCAAACTCGACCAGTCGCCCAGCGTCCAAACTCAGGTAATCCGACTCCGACCATGCTCCCTGCCGAGGATAGAGGTTGGCGATTTCCCAAGTGAGTTCGCCGGCTTGGCTCGCTCGCGGCTCGCTGGACATCACTTGCTGGACTAAAATGAGGGGGCGGTTCGAGTTCTAGAGCGTTTCCAGCATAGACTCCGACTCGATGCGATGCAAAGTCTGGAAACCAGCAGTCGATCATTGCTGGACGAGCAGCCGAACGTCGTCCACGTTCCAATACTTCTTGACGACCGGGGCCACGACGTTGTTTTCGAAGTGCAGGAACCCCATCAACACGCCGAGCGTCGTCAACAACAACACGGCGATCAATCCACCGACAATCGCCACGATCGGCCCTAGTCTCCCCAGAATCAATCCGATGAACAAGCCGGCGGCGAATCCGCCAATGCCGCCCATGATCAAGTACTTGAACATCCCCGCGCGGCCGGCTCGGTCGAGTTCCTGTTCCGGGATTTGCAGCAACAGTCGGTGGTAGTAGTCGGCGATCGTTTCCTCCGAGCCCTCCCAGCAAAACTCTTCCACATCGTCTTGCTGTCCGCAGTGGGCGCAGAGTGTGGTCTGAATTCCCGAGAGCGGATTGGCGACCGATTCAAACTCGGGGCCACGGATCTCGGTGAACTCGCCGCAAGGCAGATGGACGTAGTGGAAAGATTCGGGCACGGTCATCCGGTAAGGCTCATCGAAACAGGAATTTGCGATGCGGAGCGTTCATTCTATCGGAAGCGTTGGTGATGCGGAGGATGATCCTGTCCGCTGCGATCATCGCGGGTCATCGCGTTGAAAAAATAGTTGACTTGATCCCGCCGACTTGCAATGATTCGCCCAGCGAACTGATCGCCGCTGGGCGCGGGGACGTTTTGAGTCCCACACCAGCCATCGGACTACCCGATCACTTTTGTCAATTGCACTCAAGTTTTCAGGGAAAGACCGATGGATGATGTACGGTGTGTGTTGAAGAACGTTTGGGGCTACGATTCATTTCGCCCGCTTCAAGAGCAGTCGATTGAGACCATTCTCGCTGGCCGTGACAGCTTGACGGTGCTGCCCACCGGAGCCGGCAAGTCGATTTGCTTTCAAGCCCCGGCACTGTGTAACAATGGTTCCCGCAGTGACGGCCGCCACAGTGATGGCCGCCACAGTGACGGCCGCCACAGTGACGGCCCGCGCGACCAGGGGCTTGCGGTCGTCGTCTCGCCGCTGATTTCGTTGATGAAGGACCAGGTTGATGCGCTGAGGGAAAAGCGAGTTCCGGCGGCGCTGATCAACAGCACGCAAAACGAAACGGAAAAGCGGGAGGTTGCCGAACGAATTCGTCGCGGCGAACTTCGATTGCTGTACCTGGCCCCCGAACGCTTGCTCTCGCCCAAGACGCTCGGTTTCTTGCGTCAGCAGCAATGTGTCCGCTATTTCGCGATCGATGAAGCACACTGCGTCAGCCAATGGGGGCACGATTTTCGCCCGGAGTATCAGCAGCTCAAGACGCTCAAGCAGGTGTTCCCCGAGGCGTCCGTTCATGCGTTCACCGCAACGGCTTCGCAGCCGGTCCGCCGTGACATCGCTCGCCAGCTGGGGCTTTGCGAGCCGAGTTTTCTGATCGGAAATTTTGATCGCCCGAATCTGACGTATCGGATGATCCGCTCTCGGCAAAAGATGCAGCAGATCATGGAGGTCGTCAATCGTCACCGGGGCCAGTCGGGTATCGTGTATTGTCTCAGCCGTCGCGAAGTCGATACGACGACCCAGGCGTTGCGGACGCTGGGGTTGAAAGCCAAACCGTACCACGCCGGCCTGACCGCGCCGCAGCGGAAGGCGAACCAAGACAGTTTCATGCAGGGTCGCTGCGACATCGTCGTCGCCACGATCGCCTTTGGCATGGGAATCGACAAAGCGAATATTCGGTTTGTGATTCACACCGGGATGCCCAAGTCCGTCGAACACTACCAGCAGGAAAGCGGTCGAGCCGGTCGCGACGGGCTGGATGCGGAGTGCGTGTTGCTGCACAGTCCACGTGACTTCCTGATCTGGAGCGACGTGATGCACGGCGAAGCCGGTCAAGTCGCCCGAGATTCGCTACAGGCCATGTTTGAACTCTGTAACGACGTCAAATGTCGGCATAAAGCGATCGTCGAATACTTCGGACAGGACTACGGCGTGATGCGTTGCGGCGCCTGTGATGTTTGCCTGGGCGAGTTGGAATTGCACGACCAGTCGTCCGACATCGCGCGAACCGTTGTCGCGTGCGTGCAGGAGTTGAAACAAAAGTACGGTGCCGGACATGTCGCCCGCGTGCTGGCGGGAAAATCCGACAAACGTATCTTCCAGTCCAATCACGACCGGCTGAACAGTTTCGGCGCCCTCGGCGACCATGGTCCGATGGCGATCAAAGTGTGGATCCAACAGCTGATCAGCCAGAAATACCTCCGTCGCAGTGGCTCCTACAAAACGCTGGCGCCGACCGAATCAGGCCGGCGTCTGCTGCGTGGTCAAGGGACGCCCAAGTTGACGGCCACCGGACGCAGCAAGAAGTCTGCCGATGGGAGTGTCTCCTTCGTCCCCGCCATCAGCTCATTGGCCGCGTTTGATTACTTTCGTTCGGGCGATTCGATCGAATCGGTCGCTCAAAAGATGTCCCGCGCCCAAAGCACGATCGTCAAGTATCTGGCCGATTACATCCGGCACCACGGCATCAATGATCCGACGCTCTGGGTGAAACCTGAATCAGCCCAACGCGTCTTGGCAAACAAGCATTTAGCCGGCGACGGAAAAATGAAACCGATCTTTGATCACTTGGGCGGCGAAGTCAGTTACGACGAAATCCGTATCACCCTGGCGTGTGACGGATAGCAGGTTCGCTCAATTTTCGGGTCGAGGACTCGTCGCCTCGTCCACCACGGCCTACTCAATTCTCGGGTCGAGGACTCGTCGCCTCGTCCACCACGGCCTACTCAATTCTCGGGTCGAGGACTCGTCGCCTCGTCCACTACCGCCTACTCAATTCTCGGGTCGAGGACTCGTCGCCTCGTCCACTACCGCCTACTCAATTCTTGGGTAGTGGACGAGGCGACGAGTCCCCCGCTCAATTTTCGGGTAGTGGACGAGGCGACGAGTCCCCCGCTCAATACTCGCGTAGGGACGAGGCAACGAGTCCCCCGCTCAATTTTCGGGTAGCGGACGAGGCGACGAGTCCCCCCGACAATTACTAATTGTCCAGCACACCTAAACGCAGGACTCCTCGCGTCGTCCACTACCTAATTCAACTCATCATGCGCGATCACTTGAAACGCCTGTCGAGAGAATACTACCAGGGAGAAGCGATTGTTCATTGGACGATCACGATTCGGGATCGCCGCGAAGGCTGGCTTAGCTCGGCATTTTATTGCCAATTCCGCGAACTCGTGACGCATACGATGTTTCGATATGGAATCGTCTGTCCGATCTACTGCCTCATGCCCGACCACATCCACATGGTTTGGATGGGAGTGTACTCAGAATGCGATCAGCTCAACGCGATGAAGCACTTTCGTCCACGATGCGAGGATTCGCTGCATCGAGTCGGGTTCGCGCTTCAGGACCAAGCCTACGATCATGTCTTGAAGCAAGAAGAACGAATGCAAGCGAACTTTCGAGAACTTTGTGAGTACGTCGCCAGGAATCCTGAACGGAGTGGACTCGTGAAAATTGGTGAGTTTGCGAAATACGCCTTCACAGGCTGTCTCGTTCCTGGCTACCCCGAGCTGAAAGCATTTGCGGCAGATCACTGGGATCGATTCGACCGTATTGTTTCACGACTCAGAAAACAGGGAATGCAACAATGGAAATGGAATCTGTTTTCCCGGTAAAGTGCCTAAGGCCAGCAGGGGACTCGTCGCCTCGTCCACTACCGTCGGCATATTGGGGAGGACTCGTCGCCTCGTCCACTACCGTCGGAATGTTGGAGAGGACTCGTCGCCTCGTCCACTACCGCCTACGCAATTCTTGGGTAGTGGACGAGGCGACGAGTCCCCCGCTCAAAATTCGGGTAGTGGACGAGGCGACGAGTCCCCCGCTCAAAATTCGGGTAGTGGACGAGGCGACGAGTCCTCCCCAGTCGGCTCCGCTGCGGTACGCGAGGCGCGTACCGCAATCGTGCGGTAGTGGTAAATGTGCCTGTTGAAATGGTCGAAATACTTCACGCGAGTGGGTGTCACTTCGGACGAGGTTGGTTTTTCGTTTGCATCGTTCGGAATCCAAACCCTGGCGTAAGCGTCGCTGCCCACTTCGTAACCAAAGAAAATCCTCAGATCGGCCATGTAGTCATCATTACCGAGCCCGATCGTTTCCAGATCCCCCAAGTCCGACGGCCAGCGTTTTTCCTGCAGTCGATATTGTTTGATCGCGATCGCCGTTCGTGTCATCTTCAATCCCGTCTCCAATGAACCGATCGCATCTTCGGTTGACATTCGATCCGAACTCAATTCCCGCGCTGTTCCCTCACCAACCACCACTCCTGCGAGCTTCGCGATCAGCGATCTGTTTTGCAAATCGTTGTCGTCTCGGTAGTCCCATTTCGCACTGTGCACGTCGAGGGTGAACGGATGGTCCCAAGGTTCGAACAATCCTGCCCGGTCGGCGCTCATTCGCTGAAACGTAGAGAGTTGATCCTGAAGTCTCGTCAGTTGGCTGGGCTCGTTCCAAAAGCCAACGTTGAGTGATTCAGCGATCAATCGTTGATGCGTGCTACTCGCGGGCAAGTGCCACACATAGAAATGAAACGCCGCGGAATAGTCCAGCGCGGGCGCGATGTCGACCAACAGTTGCAACGCTGCCAACGCGCGATCAGGATCGTTGTCGACAACGGCAGCATGAAACTCGATTTCCAACAGATGCATGAAAGGTAGTGAGCCCTGCAATTCAATGCCCCACGTCGGGCCAACAGTGCTGGGATTCCAAACCGGAGTTTTGTCGGCAAGCAACTGTTTCATTTCATTGATCAGTGGCTGTGCTTCATCCGAAAACCGTTGCAACACATCGGGAGCGATTTGCCAAGCACCGGCTTGATCGGTGGTTTCCAGCAACCCGTCAAACCGTACTTCCAGGCCTTGCACCGCAAACGCCAACGTTTCCCATCTTGCCGAATTGTCCGTCGATGTGTTGGCGTCGTAAACTGTCGCTTGCTCGGCTGCTGCGGATCCGAAGCCTGGCCCGGTGGCATCGCGTTGATAATCCCAAGCCATTTTCACAACGAGTGCGACGGCCAAAACAACGGCTGCTGCCGTCAAGAGCGGAGGCGCAATCAGTCCAATCAACCATCTGCGTTCCAGCGGCGTCATGCGTTTTCGCGCTGGGATTTCAATCTGTGATCGCATTCTGCGTCAACTCCTTTTCCCAAGCAGCGTACCATTGGGCTCCGGGATAGTTGGTCCGAGTTTCGGTATTCAGCAATGCAGCTTGCGAGGCACCGTTACGACGCGCACGGTCGCTGTACGGGCCCCGCTCAAACACTTGATAAGTTCTGCAGATCAATTCATGCAGGGTTTTCCGTTGTTGTAACGACGATTGCCCCTGTTCTTCGGCGTCCAGTAGCTCAAGCAAATGGAACGCGATCGAGTCGATCATGTGGTTTCGAAAGAGCCACTGGCCCAGTCCGCCGCGGTGAATTCCATACCAACTGTCAATCGAGTATCCACCGAACTGATCCGCAGGTGCTCCGCTTTGACTTTTTTCATTCCATTGGTACCAAGAAATCAAGACAGCCCGGCGGCGAGCGTCCGACCATCCCTGTGTGTCGGCGATTAGCTCCTGTGCTGCCTGCGCAGCGGGCTGGTCCAAGTGCATTTGGTATTGGTCGCTGGCAAGCGTGTCAGCAACCCAACTCACAATCGCATCAGCGTGATCTTGATCAATCACCCGCCAGCTGGGTCTCAGTCTTCGTGCCAATTTCGTCATCGTCTCCATCCAATCATTCAACTCAGCCAACGCGTGCTCGTCTTTGGGCGAATGCATGAACTGAACTTTTGCGAATGACGCGAGCGACAGGATTCCATTGAATGTCGCCGGGTCACACATGGCACCTCGCTTCTGAGCATCATCGGCATAGACATTTGCCAAATGTGCGGCGGAGAAGTTCCTGTCGTCGTATGCGACGGCGGACTTGCTACCGTCCGACCGATTCACGTCTGGAAGTTGCCTACCGCCAATCGGTGTCTGAAAAGTAATGCTGTGGATCGACAGTCCGCTGGACGTTTTGGCCTTCGTCGCCTGATGCGCCAGCGAACTTCGTTGCGCGGCGGTGATGATCGGGTAGCTAAAATACTCCACCGTACTAGGAAACAAGGGAATCGCGACGAACAGGGCAAGTGCAGGGACGGATTTTGCAACTAGTTTTCGCCCCTGCACCCCATCGGCATACGCTCGCATCGACAGCAATGTCGCGATCAGCGGCAAGAAGTACCAAAGCACCGCCAACGCTAGGGTGATGAACGCCCCGATCGTCGTCATGCCGCCTTGGGGAAGCACCGCGCCGGCTGTAAGTAGAGAAGCGACCGTAGCGGCGGGCGCCAAAATCAATGAAATGGACAACCCCCGAACGGTTTGACCGACCCATTGGGAAAGACTGTAACAGTACACGGCAAGAAGGATGGCTAACGTCAACGGCGGCATATAAACGTAATACCGGTCTTCGCGTTCCATCGATTGGCTGATCACACCGACGAGGAGATAGAGCAACGATGCGAATCCCAGCACCCCCACCGCCAACAGATGCCGCCCGAGCCAGAGCTTCGCCGACGACGCACCACGATCGGAGAAAAAGCGTAGACGCTCAGCTCTACCGTCTCCGGTAAACGCAAACACACCCAAGAAGCAGACGCCCAGCAGGCCGCAGAAGATTTGCACCGAGCCGCCGCTGCGCGAGCTCCCGAAATACGGCAGGCCACCGGCGGTCGCGCCAATCACGCCCACCAAAATCATGAGCAGAATTCCCAACAGCGAGAGCCGATTGTTGCCGAAGGATTGCCTCAACATCGCCAACGTTGTTGACCGAAACGGTTGGTCGGGAACACGCCGTGGTGTCTCAGTGGATAAACCGAAAACAGCATAGGGGGACAATCGATTTGCATCCCCTGATTCCTTCTTCGCTCCGGCCGGCGACAGGACACGCATTGCCGCCCGCCAGGCGAGTGCGCCGACAATGACGGTGGCAGCCAGCGTGACCGCAAGGGCCGCTAAATCCGAAGTCACCGGATCCATGAAGGTCAATCCGACGCGCATCCGGCGGATGGATTCACCGAGGTGGACGACTGCAAAGGGTGCAAACGCCAACGGAATGATGGCGATCAGACCTGCGAAGGAGTTCTTGATGCGCCAGCTGGTATAGAATCCACACACCAAGATGTACAAAGTGTGCAGGTGCCAGGACAGGAACGCAACCTGTCGTGTGATGAAAACCTCTTGATTCATATTCGGCAAAAACGGAAACCTGAACCCGCCTGGAAACGCACCGACCATCAATTCAATTTTGATCAGTGCCCAGCAACCGATCCACATCACGCCGAGTGCAGCGGTGCAAACGGCAAGCTTGATTCGGATCAATCGTCCCGGTGAGACCGGCATCGATGTGAGCCATAGGATCGTCTTTTGATCACGCTCTTGGCCGACCGTCACTGCTGCCGCCCCGACGGCAAACAATCCTGGCAACGCCAGTGGAATGTAGCGTCCGTGTTGACGCATTTCTCGCATGTCAGCCGGTGACATTTGCCAGACGAGCATCAAGACAAGGCCGACGGCGAATAGCGTCGCGACCAGTGGAACGAGCTGACGAACTTCTTTCCAAATCAAGCCTCGGTTGTTGATGAGACCTTTTGTCATACCACTCCCCCTTCGGTCACCATCGGCACCTCAGCACCATCGACTGGTTTCCGCGATTGCGACCTGCCGGTAAAGGCAATGAAGATTTCCTCCAGCGACAACGCTCGCTCGGCAACACCGGTCACGCCCACCCGCGTCGCCAACAAGTCGTGCATCGCGGAGTCGTAGTGACGGACCACCATGCTGCGTTGTCGACCATAGCTCTGTTCGCCAAGAACCTCGGCCGGCGCGGGAAGTGTCGGCAGCGCAACGAGCGGATCTTCCAAACTGATCGCCACTTCGGTGACCGAATCCTTGAGCGTATCCAAGGGTTCACAAACGCGTACTTTGCCGTTGTGCAGGATTGCAATGACGTCCGCCACCCGTTCAACTTCAGCCATCTGATGGCTGGAAAGGAAGACCGTGCGTCCGGACGCGGCGCGATCGATCATGCTTTCCAGGAAATCACGGCGAACCATCGGATCGAGCCCCGAAGTTGGTTCGTCCAGAATCAGTAATTCGGGGTCGTGAGCCAGGGAAAGAGACAGCGCAACTTTGGCACGCTGCCCTTTGCTCAAATGACGAATTTTTCGGTCTTCCGGAATCTCATAACGTCGAATGGATTCCTGATAGCGGGGTAAAAATTGTTCGTCGTAAAGTGTGGCCGCGAACCATCCGATCTCACCAACGCCCATCCAGTCATAAAGCGCCGGTGCGTCGGAGACATAACCGGTTCGGCGTCGGATTTCCAAAGCATCCTTTGCAGGATCCAGATTCATGATCCGGCACGTGCCCGATGTCGGCAATTGAAACCCGGTCAAGATCCGTATGGCCGTCGTTTTACCGGCCCCGTTTTCGCCGAGCAACGCAAAAACAGTCCCTTCGTCGACGTTCAGCGAAACACCGCGTAACGCGTCGCAGCCTCGAAAACGCATTTTCAAATCAGACGTCTCAATAATGTGATTCATGAATGGAATGCCGCGTGAAGAGTGTGCTGGGAGCGTTGGCGGAGTCTGTAAACCCGATGGAAGATTTAAATTCAGTCGGGAACCGGTGAACTAATCGAAGCCACCTTCCCCTCCAATGTCTTCAGTTTGCGTGAAACGATCTGTTGGACTTCTTTTCCCGACAGCCCAGCGCTGAGGGCTTCGGATAAGACTCCGGCGATTCGATCGGCAATGATTTCTTTGCGTTGAACACGGCACGTCGCGGTCGCACCCTCACAGACGACCATGCCCTTGCCACGCAGTGTTTCAACGATGCCTTCGGCCTGCAAATCCTGTAGCGCCCGGGTGACGGTGTTCGGATTGACCGTCATCTGTTGGCTGAGCGCGCGAACGCTGGGAATCAGCTGACCGGGCCGCAACGTCCGTTCGGCGATCGCAAATTTGATTTGACGCACGATTTGCAAATAAATCGCGACGCCGTTTGAAGGATCAATCGTGAAGAGCATCGCTTCGCTACATCTCCGGATACCTGGTGTACTAGATAGATGGTAACGTGGTCAGGTGGGCGTGTCAAGCGCTGCGCCCCCATCGGGCCTCGCTTTGGAGCATCGATTCCCGGTGATCTGAAGGAGGTAGCGGAACGGCGCGAGCCGTCCGGTGGCAGCTTGAAAAAAACGTGAAAGACCGGAGGGCTCGCGCCCTGCCGCTAACAAAAAACACCCCGGTTGGTGTCAAACTAAGTGGCATTGGGCGCGAGCCTACGGGCCCTGCGCTGGTCAAAACCTTGTCGATTCAGCGGTATTGGGCGCAAGCGGGCTGTCGAGTTAGTCGATGTTATGAATTCAGCGCAGTGAACGTAGCCCGACGCGTGCGCGAGGGACGCTGCGTGGCCCCTTGCCCACGCCTTTCGGTTTTGGGTAGGCCAGGAATTGTTGATAGAATGGCGGTCGGCACACGACGTTGCGCATGCTTTCTCGCAGATCCGCTGATGAGTTCCGCTGATCGGTATTCACCTCACTACACAATCGACGATTACCGGTTGTGGGAAAGTGATTGGGAGTTGTGGCAGGGCACTGCGGTGGCGATGACGCCCAGTCCTTTCGGTCGCCATGGGGGAATGCTGATGCGTTTGGGGACGGCGTTGACTAATGCCATCGATCACGCCAAGTGCAGTGCAGCAGTGCTGGCCGAGATCGATTGGATCATCTCCGCCGACACCGTGGTTCGGCCCGATATTTCGGTGGTCTGCGGAGCACCACCCGATGGCCACATTGAATCGGCACCGGCCATCGTCGTGGAAGTGCTCTCCGGGTCAACTCGCCAGCGTGATCTCTGCCAGAAGCGCGCCCTGTATCAGGAGTGCCGCGTTCCATATCATCTTGACGATTAGTGATGCCTGCGAAATTTTGGTCGACGTGCGTTTGCTAAGGCAGTGAATTCCGCACCAGCGCGGGCTATTTGTATCCCGACGCGTCACGCCCGCGTCAACCTTTCTCGCTCTCGCGGAAATACTCGTCGGGGAATTCTGCCTGCGGCGAGTGATCGGGATGTCGCCAAGGGAAGTTTGGACCGCGGTCTTCCAACAACGGAATCTCGTTGCCCTCGGATTCCTTCAGCAACGACCAGAGTGTCTGATTCATTGCTTTGATTCGCGTTTGATGTGAGGGATCATCGATCAGGTTGTTCATTTCCTCGGGATCATTTTGCAAGTCGTAAAACTCATCGCGATCCCAAAGTCCATGGCAGCGAATGTATTTCCAGCGTCCACCGATCACGGCGTGCAAGGTCGGCGTGTGGGGATAGTTGCGTTCCCAGTAATACTCGTACAACAGATGTTTTCGAGTCACGTCGTCGGTCGACGTGCCGCAGATCGACTTCCACAGGCTGATCCCATCAATTGTCGGAGGAGATTCCGCACCGGCGGCTTCCAGCAGCGTCGGCGCGATGTCGATATTGCCGATCAGATCGGTGTAGGTTTGGCCCGGCGGGATTCGGCCGGGCGCTTTCATCAACAACGGGACCTTGGCGCTTGCTTCGTAAGCGACGCGTTTGTCGATCAGCCCGTGATCGCCGAACTGAAATCCGTTGTCGCCCATGTAGACGAACACGGTGTTGTCGGCGAGGTCGGATTGTTGCAGGTACTGGTCCAGGCGACCGACACTGTCATCCACGGCAAGAATCGATTCACAGTAGCGGCGGTAATAGATCGTCGGTGAGAAATCGGCCATGTTGTATCCGAAATCGACCCCGTGCCGACTGTTGCGTTGATTGCGGACCCACATCGGTAGCTTTCCGCTGGCCATCTGCTCGGGAGTCGGAATGCGGATCGGCAATGCTTCGTCGTCATAGCGTCCTCGGTGTCGATCCGCGGGCACGAAGTCTGCGTGAACGCCCTTGTGGCTGACGTACAAGAAGAAGGGTTGTTCGGATTGCCGCTGCTCGAGCCAGTCGATGGCATAGTCGGTCAACTCGTCGGTGATGTAGCCCTTTTGTGCCACGCGTTTTCCATTGACGTTGAAACCGTCGTAGGTCGTTTGGGGAACTTCACGAGTCGTGCCGTGACCATCGGGCCAATAGGTGCCTTGCCCCTTGAACGCGACCCAGTGGTCAAACCCACGCTGCGGGTCATCGATGTCTCCACCCATGTGCCATTTGCCGATAAAGGCGGTTTGGTAGCCGGCTTTTTGAAGCTGTTGGGGAAAGAACACCAGGCTCGAATCGACCGGGTGGTAGTTGTCCACGACGCGGTGGTTGTGCGCGTATTGTCCGGTCAAGATCGACGCGCGACTGGGCGAGCATAGCGACGTCGTGACGTAGGCATTGGTGAACATTGCACCGGCCGACGCGATCGCATCAATGTGCGGCGTTTCGATGAACGGATGGCCGGCAACGCCCAAGCAGTCATATCGATGGTCGTCACACAGGACAAACACGATGTTGGGAGGCCCCGCGGCGACAGCGTCTTGGGGGAAGAGGCGCCACGAGAGTGGTCCGATCGGAAACAAAAACAGCGCGAGGCAGACGAACCGAAGGCGGACAAGACGTTGAGGCATGGAATCGTATCGGGGCCAGGGCGGAAGGACAGAAATGCCCAAGATAGTCTGCCGGCCCCGGACGTGGTCGCTATGGAGCATTGTTTCGCAGCAAGACGCCCGTCCAGTACCGCTCAATCGACATCGATGGGCGCCCGTGCGCTGGCGCGAACGGGCTGATGTCAATGGATGATCGGCCGTTTAACGCAAGCTTTCGGGCTGTGCCGTGGTCAAAATCTTGTCGATTTAGCGGTATTGGGCGCGCGCCCTGCCGCTAACAAAAAGCGCCCCGATTGGAACTAAACCACGAATCACTGCTCGCGGATCACTGCTCGCGAATCACTGCTCGCGAATCACTGCTCGCGGATGTCGGCGGTCAGGATGGCTTTGGCGGTGACGGATTGATCGCCGGCGGTGGTGATCAGGACGGTCACTTTTTGAGGGCCTTCGGCGTCGGTCGGGGTGAACGTGGCGGGAACGATGTGGATCGTCTTGGCGACGGTGGCTTGGGGGAAGGAGACGTCCCAGCCTTCACAGGTGATCGATTCGATCGTGAACGGGGTGGCACCTTTGATGACCAATCGCTTTTCGATTTTTTGGCCCGGCTTCAAGCTGCCAAAGGCGATCGCTTGGGGCGAGATGCTGAGCGGACTTTCGACGTTGCCGCTGACCGGGAAGGGGACTTCGGGGCGTTTGGTGTCGTTGGTGATGACGATGATTTCGTTTTGGAACGGCCCGGTGGGTGCGTCTTCGCGGATCGCGACGGTCAGCTCATAATCGGCCCGGCCGGCGCTTCGGCTGACCAGTTTCTTGCTCGGGACCAGCCACGGCACATTGCTTCGCACGTCGGCGATTTCCCAATCGCTGCGGCCGGCATACAGCACGCGTGTGGTCTTGCTGTCCGATTCGCCTTGGTTGACGGTGCCAAACTCGATCGCACCGGGGTGGAATACCATGTCGCTGCGGATGTAGCCGTCGACACGCAGCCGCACTTCGCTGAAGAACGGTTTGTCGATCACGACGGTCAGTGTTGCGCCCTTGGTGCCCCGGAAGGTGTCGGTGTTGAATCGCGCCAGAATCGACCCCGTTTGGCCGGGCTCGATGTACTCGGTTTCGACGATCGGTGTCGTGCATCCACAGCTTCGTCGGACCGTTTGGATGTGCAGCGGTTGCGTGTAGGGGTTGTAGACCGGGAAGCGGAATTCGGTTTTGGAAGCAACCGCTACGGTGCCAAAGTCATGCTTCTTGATTGCAAAGGCATTGTCGGGCCATTGCGATTGGGCCAGTGCGGATGCAGCGATCGAGAACGAAGTCGCAAGGGTCGCAAGAGCGATGACGGTGGCGCGGAACATGTGTTGGATTCCCCCCGGATGGCGATGTTGTGTAGTGACAGTGTTCATGCAGCGCGAATACTCCCCAAGGTGCTCCCCGCTGGAGGGAACTTAGGTCGGGAATAGGTTCCTGGTCGCCAAGGCACCGGAAAATGCCGATCGCTCGGAATCGCGGCGATCGGGCGACACGGTCCATCCAGCGGTCCAGCCACAGGCCCACCGCCGTCTCAGGCTGCGGGGGCGATTGTGGAATGTCGGGTTGAGACCGGTTGGTGAACCCTTGTCGTATTCTCCGAAATGAATCCTGTTACGATGGGAATGATTACCGAATCCAGGAAGACGGGCAAGGGAATCCCCCTCGGTTGAACTGTTTTTCCGCAAGATCCGTATAATCCTGCGGTCGGATTATCGCGACGAGGTCGACCTTGCGCCCCGCTTTGCTTCGACACTTGCTTTGCAGCATCCAAATCCAGCCAATCCACTGTTTTTTTGATCGTCTGGACGATGTTATGGAATGGCGCAACAATCTGAACGTGATGGACAACCACCCCAACGATCAGCCCGGAGCCGACAGCAGTGCAGCGGAACGGTTTGCCGCTGCGATGGAGCGTGTTCGCAAGGGAGACGATGAAGCGATCGGCGAGCTTTGGAACGGGTACTTTCAACGGTTGGTGCGTTTGGCGGCCAAACGTCTGCCCTCAAACCTCAAGCGAGCCGGTGACGAAGAAGACATCGCACTGTCGGCTTTCAACAGTTTTATTGCGGGAATTCGACGCGACCAGTTTCCTGATCTCAGTGGCCCCGACAACCTGTGGGGGTTGTTGATCACGCTGACCGGCCGCAAAGTCAACGCCCACCTGAGGTACCAGACCCGTCAGAAACGGGGCGGCGGAGCCGTTCGGGGGGAATCGGTGTTCATGCATGAAGACGAGACTCGCAAGTCACCCGGCATCGGTGGGGTTTCCGACGAGTCGATGACCGCGGATCTTAACGTCGAGCTGGAAGAGACGTGCAACGCGCTGCTGGATCAATTGCCAGACGCCCAGCTGCGTCAAATCGCAGTGATGCGGATGGATGGTTTCTTGGTCGACGAGATTGCTGACCGGCTGGGGCTCAGCAAACGCGCAACCGAGCGGCGGTTGCAATTGATTCGGCGGACTTGGTCCGAAGCCGTTCATTCCAACGACGAGGAACTGGACGAGTCGGTTTGAGCCCGGCCGTTGAACGCTTCATCATGGATCATGGTTCGCCCGATCGGGGGATGCCAGGTCGTTGAATACCCGATCGTTGAATACCCGATCGTCGAGCCCAGCGACACGGTACAAACAAGCTAGTGACCCGGTAGTAACACACGATGAACTTGGACGACCTGACCGCCGACGAATTGGCCGCGATCGACACGGTTTGCCTGGAATTCGAGGAGTGTTTCCAGTCCGATCGCCCGTTGTCGGTCGAACAGGCCATCAAATTGTTCATTGCGCAACATCGCAGCACGCCGCTGCGCGAACACATCGAACTGTTGCGTGAAGAGTTGCTGGCAATCGATAACGAACTACAAGCGAAACGACGTCGCGCCAGCCAGGCGGCCGAATCTCGGCCCACACCGTTTCAGTCCAAGACCGGCGTCCCCGTGCGACCGGAACCGGTGTTGGGTTTTGCCGACCCGACCGACCTAAGCGGCCCGACCGACCCCAGCGACCCAAGCGGTCCGCTGGTCGATGAGCGACCAGCGACCGATGTGGATGACCAGGTGGATGACCAGGTGGATGACCAGGTGGATGACCAGGTGGATGACCAGGTGGATGACCAGGTGGATCCCGCGGCTGGCCTCGCGGATGCCGGTCCAGTGGATGACAGTCCACGAGCCACCCAATGGATGGCTCCGTCGCCGGATGCGGGGCAAACACCGAAAGCGAGCGAACGCCCTCCCTCGAAGGGCCATGCTGCCTCAGCGAAATCTCCTGCCTCGGCGAAATCTTCTGACACCGCTGAGCGAGCCGTTGCCAACGATCGCATGGCCCGCGGCGAATCGGTCAGCGCGATCGGGCCCTATGCGATCGGTCGGGTTCTGGCCCGTGGCGGGATGGGAATCGTCTATCGCGCCCTGGACACACGGTTGGACCGCCCTGTTGCGATCAAGATGTTGGGTTTTCCGCATTTGGCACCGTCGGACCCCCGACGGATTGAGCTGGTGGAGCGATTTGAACGCGAGGCCAAGGCTGTCGCGGCGCTGTCGCATCCCAACATTGTGGAACTGTTCGACGTCGGGATGGCGGGCGATGCGCCGTATGCGGTGATGGAGTTCCTGAGCGGTCTGACCTTGGCCGAGCAACTGGTCGCCGGTCCGATGTCGCCCGAGCAGACCTGTCAGATCGGGATGCAGATCGCCGGCGCCTTGGCGACCGCGCACGCCGCGGGGGTGATCCATCGCGATTTGAAACCACAGAACGTGATGTTGGTCGACCATCACGATTCGGCAGGCGATTCGGCGCCGCGAGTCAAGTTGGTCGATTTCGGACTCTCGCGGGTCAGTGATTCGGCGTTCGCTGATGACGATCAAGACACCAGTCGGACTCGATCGGGAATGATCCTGGGGACACCCGGATACATGGCGCCCGAACAGGCGCGGGGCGAATCGGCGACGAGCGCGGCCGACATGTTTGGATTCGGGTGCGTGCTGTACGAGGTGTTTTATGGAAAGCAGGCGATCCCCGGTGAGACTCCGGCCGATCGATTGGCCGGCACGCTGAGGGGAGAAGTCGAATATGATCACGGCCCTTGCGAGAAGTCAGCGGTGTTGTGTGAACTGATCGCCCAGTGCCTGAACAAGGATCCCGCCAAACGCCCGACGGCAACGGATGTATACGCGCGATTGCGTCGTTTCGATTTGAGCAGCAGCGGCGCGGCAACTTCACCGCGGACCCACGATTCGGCCGACCGACAGGGAGCCGGCGAGGGGATCTTGCGGCGACACATGTTGACGACCTTGGCCGGCGGTCTGTTCGGCGGCATGCTGGGCGGGCTGTCATTGGGCAAGACGTCCTCGCGGTTGGGATCGATCCAATCGATCGCGGTGTTGGAACTTCGTGACATCAACGCAAAGGCGGGGGAGCCGACCGACGGAGCGATGCCGTTGGCCGAGCGCGGCCTTGCCGACGGTGAAATCCTGGCCTCCGCGCTCGTCAATGAACTGTCGGCGGTGGACGGCCTGACGGTGCTGCCCTTCCGTCCGTTGACGGCCCAAACGCCCGAACAGTTTGTCGCGCTCGGCGAAGAACTGGGGGTGGATGCGTTTTTGACCGGGGCCTTCGAAAGCCAGACGGCGGGACAACAAACCTATTGGGTCGTCAGCTGGCAACTCGTCAGTGCCGTCGACGGCAGTCTGATCGACGGCAAACAGTTTGTGACCGAGCAGTCGGGCGCCTTGCCGGGAGGACAATTCCTGACGCAAAGCGCGGTGGCGTCGGACGTTGCCAAACAGATCGGACGTGCCCTGGTCACCAGCGGGCAAAAGAGCGATGCGCCGGATCCGATGGCCTACGGATGCATGATGAAAGGGCATGCCTACGCGGATGCCGACAGCACCAAGGGACTGATGCGGGCGCTCAGTTGTTTTGAAAAAGCCCACGAAGAAGACCCACGGTTGAGCGAACCGTTGGCGGCAATCGCCCTCGCTTCGCTGACCCTGGCCTCACGAACCGACGCGGCCGAATCGCTCGCCCATCTGGAAAAGGCGCGCAGCAGCATGACCAAGGCGCTCGAAAAAGATCCCAACTCCGTCGACGCTCGATTGGCCCAAGCGATGATCGAATGGCAGTCGCTGGATCATTTCGAAGAAGCCTATCGGATCTTCGCCGAATTGCATCGCAAGTACCGATACAACTTTCAGGTCCAGCATCAGCGCGGCTTGCTGTTGGCGGCGCTCGGTTTGGGCGAGCAAGCGATCGACGCGTTACGCACGGCGACGAAATTGAACCCGTTGTCGATGCTGATCAAAACCGACAAAAGCCGTGTGGATTGGTTCTTTCAATATGATCGCCGCGCCCTGACCGATGCCCAACGCTATCGCGACTCGACGCCCGAATCCAATCCTTCGCGAAAGCTCGCGGTCGGATTGCTGATCGACATCTACGAACAGCGAGGCGATTTCCAACGCGCCGCCGAGCAGCAGGGGATGGCAACGACGCCGACGACGTCACAGGATTACTTTCGCTTGCGTGAAAACACGTTGGCAGCGTATCCCTACGGCCCGTTCGGCACGACACTCAATCGGGCCATCTTTGATTTGCGAACCCTGCCGAAGTTGGACGATTCGATGCTGGGTCTGTTGAGCGAATCCGGAGCGACGATGTTTTCCCTGTTGCTGGCCCAGCATCCGGCGTTCTTCCAGCTACGCATCCGCCCGGCCGCCGCCCCCTACCTGCCATCGACGGCAAATATCGGTCGAAGTGCCTGACCCGATGCCGCAATGACGGACCAATGCCTACAATCGGTCCAGCCGGGAGAACATTCGATCGCCCGGCACCAGGAGTGCGGGATGCTGGAGACGCTGATTGCTGGAATCGAGCCCCTTAGTCGACTAGACTGCTGATGCGTTCACTTTCCAGATTCCTCCCCGCATGAGCGACTTTTCCCGCATGCCGACCGCAGTAAGAACTCAGGCCCTGACGTTGCTCAACAAGGTGACGTGTCCGCATTGCTGGCATGCCTATGCGCCTGAGGAGTCACTTTGGATTGCCGAGCACCCTGATTTGCTGGGCGATGCCAAATTGGGGTTCCAGCATGCCAAGCGGTTTTTGCCCAGTCGGTTCAGTCCTCAGGGCGATGCGATCGACGAGATGGGGCAGTACGCGACTCGGATGGCCTGTCCCAAATGTCATCTGCACGTGCCGCGTTCGATGTACCAGGTACCCAGTCTGTTCTTCAGCATCTTCGGTGCCCCGGCGTGCGGCAAAAGCTATTTTCTGACGTCGATGTCCTGGAAGCTTCGTCAGACCTTGCCGAAACGTTTCGCCGTTTCGCTCAGCGATGTGGATGCGGAAACGAATTCGCGGATTCATGAATACGAAGAGTTGCAGTTCATGAACCCGGATTTGGACACGCCGGTCGCGTTGGCGAAAACGGAGGAGCAGGGGGACATGTATGACACGGTCGACATGGGCGACCACAGCGTCTCGTTGCCGCGGCCGTTCATGTTTAATCTGCAACCGCTGTCCAATCATCCGCGTTACCGTCGCAACCGTGAGATTTCCAAGCTGGTTTGTCTGTACGACAACGCGGGGGAGAGTTTCTTTCCGGGGGCGGACAAGACGGTCAACCCGGTCACGCGGCACTTGGCCTGTTCGAAGTGTTTGTTCTTCTGTTTCGATCCGACTCAAGACACGCGTTTCCGCCGCGCCTGCGAAGGCAAGACCGAGGATCCGCAGATGGTGTCTCGTACCTCACGCTTGGCTCGCGAGACCACGGTGCGTCAAGACACGATCCTGTTGGAAGCGATCCAGCGGGTGCGTCGCCATGCCGGCCTTCGCGACGATGAATTGCATCAGCGTCCGCTGATCGTGATTGTGACGAAGTGGGATGCGTGGAAGAATCTGTTGCCGGATGTTTCGACCGAGGAGCCGTATTTGCCGGTCAAGGGCAGTAAGTTTTGCTCGCTCGACAGCCGACGCATCAAAGAAACGTCGGAGCGGGTCGGCGAATTGATGGCGGAGATCTGTCCCGAGATCGTCGCCGCGGCCGAAGGGTTCTCCACCAGTTTGACCTTCATCCCCGTCAGCGCCAGCGGCAGCAGTCCGACGGTCGATCCGGCAACCGGCGCGTTGGGGATTCGCCCACGCGACATGCAGCCGTATTGGGTCGAGATCCCGATGTTGATGGCGCTGCACAATTGGGCGGGCGGTCTGGTCGGAGCGACCGGTGATACCGCGTCGTTGGACGATGGTCGCTGGCTGACGGAACAACTCGAGTGACCTTTGAGTACTGAATTACTTTACACGTCCGCGCCCCAAGGGCTGCGTCATGGCAGTCGAGGTTTCTGTACGGTCCTGACGACGGCAGGGATGCCGATCAATGTGATCGGAAAGTTGGAAGCGATCTCCAGCTACCGGCATCTATTTCCACCGGACAGCAGTCGGGCTTCGGAAAACCCTGTTTCGCTTGCCCATCAACGCGTCAATCTGGGCGGTCAAATCGTTTCGGTCCTTTCCCGCGTTGCGGCCTACGGAACCGACTACTCCGGACGGACCAATAAGATCGCCCATCACGTCACGATTGACCCCAGCGAAATGCCTGCGGCGGGGCCGGCTTGGTTGATCGGCCAGGGTTCGGTCCTGCGCAGCGAATGGCTGGGGCAGTGTGAGACACCGGCCAGTGGACCGGAGATTCCCCGCGGCGACCAACCGCCGCGGATCTGCACGTCGTGGAAATCGGTCGCCGGCGACGCCGGTTGGGGCGGCGTGGTGGCCGAAGCGATTTCGCAACCCGACGCGACGCCGCTATGGGTGATCTACCCGTTGAACCAACAGGGGCGACTGCTGGAACTGATCGACGAATCGATCGCCCTGTTGCCGGCCAGCCAACGCTGGCGAGCCACGTTCAATACGTTTGCGGCGAACATCCCCCCGGACGTCGAATGCAAGATCCGTTTCGTCCCGGTCGGTACCGAAGAGGCACGGTTTGCGGCTTCCGCTGGGAAATCGATCGATTTGACCAAGCACCAATCGATCACGACGGCGTCTCAATGGGTGGAGCGGGCGCGGGGGGTGATTCGAGGAGAAACCGGAACGCCGATTGCCAGCGGGGGATTCAACGCGGTCCAAGAAGTCGACGTGGCCACCCCCGTCGAATCGTCGTGGTCGTCCGATGATGACGCGCCGCCCGGGCCGCCGCCACCGATCGAACCCCCGTCGTTGCCGATGGATTTGATCCGCGGCAGGGAGCGACGCAGAAAACTTGTGATGGCCGGTTCGGTGTTGATGGTGATCATCGGATTGATGGCGACCTGGACGGTGGCACGACTGATGGCGGGGCTTCCCATCCTGCCGGGATCGGGTCCGCCGCCGGCACCGCAAATGCCGATCGACATCACACCGCCGATCGAAGAAGAAAAACCAGCTCCGGCGCCGGTTCCGGTGCCGATCGAGACCCTCGACTTGGTCCTGCACTACGACAAGAAACAACTGCTGGAGTTTGCCGTCCAGCATCCCGATGGTGAAACGCCGCTGCCGGGGCCGGTTTCGCTGCGGGGCTACGTGCGCCTCAAGCCGATCCCAGACGATACGGACAACGCTCCCGACATCAAACGCACCAAACTGGTTGTTTGGGGCGGCAGTCCCCAGTCGTTGGGGGCGGCCGAGGAACTGGTCGTCGTGACCACTCAATTGACCGAGAGGGCGCAAACGCTGACCGTTGAGCAGTTGCCCTCGGTTCCCGAACCGTTGGGTCCGACGAAGGTCTATTGGAGCCGCCAGACCGGCGACCTGATCGCGATCGCTGATTTGGATCTTTCCAGCGAAAACGGATGGTTCAGCGAGCAGGGTCGGGCGTACCAGACCGCCGCGGTCAAGCTGGCCCGGTTCGCGGATTTGGCCGATTCCATTGAGCGGGAGAGCGCCGCGTTGCCGCCGAATTTAAAAGAGGTCACCGAAGCGTTTTTTCGCCACCTGTTCCCGGGGAAAGCCCAGGCTCGGATCGAATCGCTGATTCGCCGTGCCGGAGGAGTGGACCTTTCCGAGGCGTCAACCAAACTAAAAGCGTCGTTGCGGTCCAAGCTCGAGTCGTCTAACAAGGCGTTGAAGAAAGACCAACAGGCGGCACTGGTGCAGATCGTCGATGACTGTGGTCAGCTCGCCCAAGTCGCCGCCGAACTCCACGCCGCCTTCGCCGTCTTGGCAGAAGGCCATCGGGTTGAAGTTCCCGAATTGAAATTCCTGGAATCGGAAACGGTCGTGCTGCGACGTGTTCCGCTTCACATACATTTTTCCTGGTAAGTGTTGCCATGCCGACGACCGTTGACAAGATCCGACGCGCTCTCGAAAAACGCGATGGAATTGCCGAAGACGAGATGCGTGTACTCGCCGATTCCTACCGGACACAAGTCCAGGAGGTCAATCAGCGACTCGACGATGCCGTCATGTTGCTGCGCAAAGGGCTCCGCAGCGAAGCGATTCAACGCGTTGAAATGACGCCCAATGCGCTCGACGCAGCGGCCGAACTGGAGTTTCCCGAATGGGATGAATGGAACGAAATTCTTCAGTTCATGGGGATCCCGCTGCCGCCGAAGTTGAACCAGGACTACGTCGCCCAGATCAATGAAGCGATCATCGAAAGTCTGCCGCTGGACGCACTGCTGCGACGGCATCGACGGTTGGCGATCGCCAAAGCGTTGTTGGCGGTCCGCCTGCGAACGCTTCGGCAAATTGCCCGCGTGGATTCGGCCAACGGCGTCTGGCATGACGATGTGGAGAAATGGGAAAAGGTGCGGCTCAGTCAGATCGATCATGAGCTCAAACACGCCCTGGAACAAGAAGACTCGCGCTACCTGTATCAGTTGAACCAAGAGTTGACCAGCGGCAACTGGCGGGTCGCGCCCTCGTCGCGGTTGATCGATCAATGCGCCTTCGCCGCCGAAGCCCACGTCCGTCAATCTCAAGAATCCGAACTCGGTGTCTTGGCCCCGCAAATCAACGCGGCGTTTGAAGATCGTGACGAGTCGCTCGCCAGAACGCTGCGATCACAATGGCAATCGGTTCGCGCCAAGTACAAGGTCAGTGTGCCGGGCCATTTGGAATCCAGCGTCGCCCCAGCGATGCAGTGGCTCGAAGACTTGGATCGGCAAGCCGTGATGGAAAGTGAACGGCAGATGGCGATGGCGAATCTGGAGTCGACGCTGGAGTCCGATTCGCCGATCGAAGCGGTCAAGAAGGCCTATGATCAGGCATCGCGGTTCGGTGAGCCGTTGCCCGAAGACCTGACGCAGCGCGTCGAAGAGCTGGCCAATCAGCCGGCCAAGCAAGCCAAACGCAAAATGATCCTGATCGGAGCCGGGATCGCAGCGGTCGTTCTGGTGGGAATCGTCGGCATCGGTATGTTCCTCGCATCCTCGGGAAAGCAATCCGTACAACAAGAAAGCGTCGACCAGATGACCCGGTTTGTCGAAGCCGAACAGTACGACGCGGCGATGGACTTCTACAACTCGGTCCTGGCCTCCGACCCGGACCTGGCACGGTTGCCGCAAATGGTCGCGATGCAGGCGACGGCAAAGAAAGCGATTGAGAAACAGGCCGCACGGCAAGAATTATTCGACAAGCTGATCGCCCAGGCCAGCAACGATGACCCGGCGTTGATCGACGAGATTCTTTTGCCGCAACTCGACGAGCTGGCCGCCACGCCCGGCGAGCAGGCCCGCGTCGATGATCTCCGTCAACGCAAGGCGGCTTATCGGGCCGGCGAGGCGATGCGGCAGTCCGATGAAATGATCGGAAAGGTCGCCGAGTTTCAGCGTCAGTTCGCCGAACTGTCTTCACGCGGCGATTCGACCGGCAACCGCCAGGCCATCGGGCAGCTGCTCTCGTCCATCGTTCGGCTCCCCAACCAATTCCCGCTCGCCTCGGACACGGCCCGGGCGAAACAGGAAACGCTTCGGGCGCAAGTCGATTCGACGTTGAAACGTCTCAAGGACGAAAGCATGGTGTCCCAGCAACGCGATGCGGCCATCGACTCGTTGCTCAACTCCCGTTCGTTGGAAGTCTACTCCGATCGGCTACGAGACTTTTCCACCCAGTCGGTCTCACGCACCGGCTTCATCGAATTTCGTACCGTCATCGATGAAGAGGATCACTGGTTGAATGTAGAGCGGATCAATGCGTGGTTGGGTGACCTGGAATCCAAGTTGAACAATGGAGTGACGTCGACCGAAGCGGCGGCGTTGATCGAGTCGGCAGAGAGAATCCAATCGGTCGCTTCGCCCAATCCGGTCTTGCAGGCCATGCCGCAATTTACCGAGACGATGAAAGAGATCGTCGGGCGGAGGGTCATCCTGGACGGCGCCTTTGGCTTGATCGCCAAACATCCGCTGTCGCAATTGGTCACGCTGCCGATTCCAGATTCCGAAAGCCCCACCGGCACGACGTCGCATTTGATCTACAAGACCTTTGCCGAACAAAACGCCGACCGCATGTCCCGCGCCGGTAGTATCGGCGTGGACGTCGTGTCCGATCCGCTCGGCGGTGTCCGCAACCGAGCCTTTCAGGGGCCGTTGCCGAAGGTCATCGACGAACCGAATCAATCGATCGCCCAAGTCGTCAGCCAAAAGTCCAAGCAGGCGATCGGGTTTGACACCAAATGGGAACTGACGTTTCTGTTACAGGTCAGCGAGGTGATGAAGCGACCAGAACTCGACGGCGTCATCAAAGAATGGTTGATCTATTACCTGCTCGACGCCGCGACGCGTGGCAGCAACGAACTCAAGGAGATGATTCCGTTGACGATGCGGACACTGGTGCGGCGCAGCAGCGTCCGTGAGCAGTGGCACCAATCGCGACCGACCGACCCCGAACTGAACGCGGAGGTCAAGCGGGTGATTGCGGCCGAATTGCCCATCGCCTATCGACGTTTGGCCAACCCCTTGTCCGACTACGAAACCATTGCCGCCCAGCGGCTCAAGTGGGTCGGTTTTCTGACCAAATCGTCCGGCGGCCAAATCGAGTATCATCTTCGCGGTGGAACTCCAGAATATGACGGCACGTTGTATGTCGCCGCGGCCTCCCGAGAGGGTGATGCGGAGACGTCGATTTTTCCGGTCGGAAAATTGCAGCAAGGCCATGTTCAATTGACACCCAATCCCGTGCATCAAGTCCCGGGACGCCCCCTGTTCTTGTTTCCGAACTGAATCGCATGACTCAAATCGAACGTGTCTTCATTCGTTTCCGCGGTCGAACGATCGGCCCGCTGACTCCGGACAAGGTCAAGGACATGGTCCGTCGGGGCCAGGTCACTCGGATGCATGAGTTGTCCGGCGACGGGTTGAGTTGGATGAAGGCCGATGAGTTCGGAAACTTCTTTCCCCGAGCGGTCGCCAGCGGTGGCATGGCCGGCGACATGGCGGCGTCGGCGTCGAGCGTGCCGCCGGGCAGCGAAGGCTCACACGGCGAAGGCGGAACCGCGCCGGCTTCCAACGACAACGCCACGGCCCAGTGGTACGCTCACGTCAATGGTGAAAAACAGGGCCCGGTTTCGATGGACCAAATGCGTCTCTACAGCGAGGCGAAGATCCTCAAGAAGGATTCGTTGGTTTGGAAGAACGGCATGGACACGTGGAAACCGGCTGCCGAAGTGATTCCGGAATTGTTCGGCGGTGCCCCTGCCGGCGGCGGTCAGACGATCGTGTCACACGTCACCAGCGAGACGCCCCCGTCCGATGGCGGCGCGTTGTCGACCGAGTTGGCCAAACACCACGCCCTGATCCTGGCCTTCGGCGTCAGCCTGCTGATCATCGCCGCGATCTTTATGGTCGGCCAAATCGTGGCCCTCAATCAGGGCGGCAGGAAGCTGAAATCCGACACGATGTCTGCCGCGATCCGGATCTCGCTCAGCGGTGTGGCCGCGATCGCCGGCGTGATGGCGGTGCAGTCGGCGGTCAAACTGAAAGCCGCCGCCCAGTCGTCCTCGGCAATCGCCGCCTTGATGGCCGCCCGGACGTTGAACCAATTCTGGGTGATGACCTCGGTCGCCGTCATGATTTGGCTGGGGATCCTGTTGCTGATCCTGATCACGGCCCTGGCCACCAACGTGCCGATCACCAACGTGCTGGCGTAAAACAACCGAGCTGGCTCTCGTCGGGCATGCTGTGCATGCCGTTGTCGCTACCACGTTTGTCACGCACACCGTGTCCTGTCCGAGTTTCGCAGGGCATGCTGTGCATGCCGTTCTCAAGCACAGCGTGACCCACCGTGCCGGGCCCCGCGACGTCGCGGATTCTGCGAAGTCTTTCCCAGAAAACTGCTTTTTTTGCACGGATCAACGCGTCGCGCGCCACTAACTGAGTGACTTCCCCCGACTCTGTTTAGTGATGAGACGAACGATGCGACTGACGCTGCGAACGTTGCTGGCCTACTTGGATAACACGCTTGAGCCCCAGGAGGCGGAAATTCTGCGGCAAAAGGTCGAACAGAGCGGGTTCGCCACGCAACTGGTTCAGCGGATCCGCCGCTCCGTGGCCGACCCATCGTTATCCGCTCCCGCTCCCGATTCGGTGCACCCGATCGAGGAGCCCAACATGATGAGCAACTTTTTGGACAGCACACTGCCGCCGGAGCAGATTGCTGAAATCGAAAAGGCCTGCCTGGAATCGCTGCCGCATCTTGCCGAGGCGGCGGCCTGTCACCAGATCTTGACGATGGTGTTGGGGCGACCGGCCGCAGTGTCGGACCGATTGCGCGAGCGTGTGATCGGGATGGTCGACGCCGACGGCAACGTCGTCGCGACGGATCTGTCGCCGTCGACCGGCGGAACCCCTTCACCGGCGATCGCCGGCGAAATCGGTCCCCGTTACTCGGGCATCGATCTCAGCGACGCCGATGACCGGGCGTCCACGCAGCCGTCCGCAGAAACGCCGGACGACGCGGCCGTCGGAACGTTTCCCGATGCATCGTCGCAGCCGATCGCCGATCCCCGAGCGACACCGCCGCAAGACGTCCAACCGGTCGGAGTGAGCGATAGTGGGGTGTTCCAGGCGGCGACAAAACTGCGTGAACAATCCCATCAATTTGCCGAGGCCGGGACCGCATTGGACGATGCCGAGCCGCTCGCCGGCGATCGGCCACTGAAACAATTGGAACGTTCCGATTTCTACGACGGAGAAGTGCGCACGTCGCGGATCACCCCGTGGCTGGTCACGCTCGCGCTGGTCGCGATTTTGTTGTTTGCCATCAGCAAGATTTTCACGCCGCTGCTGGGACCGCAAAAACTCGCTCAGTCCGATGCCGAGTCCACGGTTTCCCAATCCGACAGTGATGAGCCCGTGTCGAACGCCGGAGCCGGTGAAGCGAAAACTGGAGATTCGAAAACGGCTGAAGCGGACGCAGATGCAGACGACGAGGCGGACGATCCGATGGCGATCGATCCGGAGATGTTGCCGGCGCCGGAACCGGTCGCGATACAGCCGCCTGTGCCCGGCAGCGACGAGGCACCGCCGGAACCTGATTCGGCGGCCGACTTGGTGGAGGTTCCCGCCACCGGTGAGACGGCCACCACCGAGACGGCGGAACCGATGGAGGATTCCGATGCACCGCCGTTGCCAACGACGCCCGATCGATTGACCGATCCATCGCCCACACCCGACATCCCCGATCCGCTGGTCGGGAACGCCGAAGTCGTGATGGAAGATTCCGACGCGCCTCCGCTGCCGCCTGGGGTGAGCGAGGAACGGATCGCTTCGTTGCCCGCTACGAAGACGCGACGCGATACCGATCCGGAGACGAAAACGCCCGACATGGACCGTGCGGCTGACCCGACCGCGGATGACGCCGCCGCTTCGGAATTGGCGCTGGCAAAATTGGTTTCCGAGAATGTGTTAGTCGCCAAACGGCAAGGAGAATCGAACTGGACGCTGTTGGCGCCCGACTCCACCGTCACCCCCGGCAGCGTGACGGTTTGTGGCCCCGAGTATCGCGCCAGTTTTCAGCTGGCCGGAGAGGAATCGCTGACCAGCACGTTGGTCGGACCAACCGAGGTTCGTTGGGAATCGGGCCAGGCGACGGTGAACATGGAGATTCGTTATGGCCGGGGCACGGTTGAATTGCCCAAACCCGGGAACAGTGTTGCGATGACGGTCGGCGAGACCACGATTGTTGCTCAGACAGAAACGGGCCAGGCCGTGCTGGCATTTGAAGTCTCGCATCGTCGTCAGTTGGGGGCCGACCCGATGGTGGCCCAGAACCATCAGACCGTGGTGGTGCTGACCAGCGTCGCGGGCAATGTTTCGGCCAGCGGACATGGCGACGCGGTGGAGATTCCAGCCGGTTCGCAGGTTGTTTTGAAGCTGAATGAATCGGATTCCGGCGAGAATGCGGTGACTCAACCGCCACAGTTGCCGTCTTGGATTGATCCGGAAGTGGACACGGGATCGTTGGAATCGGAAGCGGCAAGCGATTTGCTGGAGTTGATCCGCGGTGACGGATCCGATTCGCTGCTGCTGTCATTGCGCGTTGCCTTGGGATTTCGTCGCAATGAAGTCGCGGCGCTTGCCGGCAAGACGATGCTGGCGTTGGGTGATGCGTCGGCGTACTTCGGTGTGGATGGCTTGTTTAGCGATCCCAAGCAGCGTCTTTACTGGTCCTCTCACTTGGATGCGGTTCGCCAGATGATGGACCGCAGCATTGTCGACGCCGCAGCGGTCCGGACGGCGATTGCGGGGCAGAACGCGGCGATGGACAACGCCGATGGCGACACGTTGTTTCGCCTGCTGACCGGGTACTCGCAAGATCAGTTGGAAACCGGTGGAGACGCGGAATTGGTGGCCGATCTGGAATCGCCGTCGATGCCCGTTCGAGTCTTGGCGTCGGAGCACTTGCGTGACATCAGTGGCACGACACTGTTCTTCAAACCTGAAGAGGAAGTTGCCAGTCGTCGCGAAGAGGTGGTCAAGAAATGGAAGGTTCGGTTGCGGAAGGAATCGATCCGATATCCGGAAGCCGAATGAGTTCGACCGTCAAGCGCGTTGCGCGAGTGCTGATCGCAACCGTCGTCGTCGTGGGGCTGGTGCTGGCCACTCGCAGTGCCATCACGCAGTGGAACCATCAACAGAATTTGGCCCTGGAGCGGATCGCGGAGATTGAAGCGGCGATCGAATCGGCGAAAACGGCTGCGGAGCGTCGGCAGTTGGAGGCTGATTTGGCGTTGGCTCGGTCCCGGGTTCCGCACGTGGTGAATCTCGCCTGGGGAAAAATCGGCTTGGCCGCCGTGTTCTATGGACTCGGGCTGATTCCCGGCGGCTTGGTGCTGTACGAAGGAACACGGGTGTTGGGCTATCGCGTCGGTCTTCAGGACGCCTTGTCCGCCCAAGTGGTCGGCCATTTGGGAAAGTACGTGCCCGGCAAAGCGATGGTGGTGGTGATCCGGGCGGGGCGACTGGCGGGGGTGGGGGTTCCGGTCGTGGCCGGCTCGATCGCCGTCTTTTTAGAAACGCTGACGATGATGGCGGTCGGTGCGGCGTTGGCGGGAGGTTTGATCTTTCTGTTGCCGGTACCGCGATGGATCGCTTGGTGTGCACTCTGCGGAGGCGTCTTGGCGACGCTCCCCACCCTGCCCCCGGTGTTGAAGCGGCTGGTCAAGAAAGTCTCCCCCAAACCAACAACCCCGCCCAATCTACCCCTCCCCCCGGGGACAGACCCCAGATCGCTGGGGACAGACCCCAGATCGCTGGGGACAGACCCTGGATCGATGGGGACAGACCCTGGTGTAATGGGGACAGACCCTGGTGTAATGGGGACAGACCCTGGTGTAATGGGGACAGACCCTGGTGTAATGGGGACAGACCCTGGTGTAATGGGGACAGACCCTGGGGTGATGGGGACAGACCCTGGGGTGATGGGGACAGACCCTGGGGTGATGGGGACAGACCCTGGGGTGATGGGGACAGACCCTGGTGTGATGGGGACAGACCCTGGGGTGATGGGGACAGACCCTGGGGTGATGGGGACAGACCCTGGGGTGATGGGGACAGACCCTGGGGTGGTTGGAGCGGAGTCGGTCGTCGTTGCGGTTGGCCACGACTGGCGTTTCTTTGTCTCTGCCTGGATCGGGCAGGGCGTTGCCTGGGCTTTGATCGGTGCGTCGTTTGCTTGGCTGGTTGATAGCATTCCGGGCGAACGGACGGCGCATTCCGCGTTGCTGCTCTATGCCGCCTCGGTCGCGTCAATCGCGTTGGCGATGGTGGTCGGGTTCGCGTCATTGCTGCCGGGTGGCGCGGGGGTTCGCGAGTTGACGTTGGCGGTGGTTCTGGCGCCGGTGATCGGGGGATCTCACGCCCTGTTGGCTGCGATTTTGGCTCGTTTGCTGTTTATCGGGGTGGAATTGCTGGCCGTGGTCGCCGTTGCAGTGCTGGGGCGGCTGCGAGAAAGTGTGCTTGCGCACGAATGAGCGGAACCTGGACTGCTAGGGCGGGTTTCATCGTGATAGACTAAAATGCTCGATTTCAGGCATTGAAGCCGATTCTTCATTTCTCTTAGCGTCTCCGATCGTTTGGCTGTTAGTGATTCCACCGCACTGCGTTACCAGCAATCGGACCCCGACGTCCGGTTGATGATTCGTGTCAGAAACGACGACGCCGCTGCGTTTGAGGAGTTGCTGCGAAAGTATCAGCCTCGGCTGGTTCGATTGATGCGCACGATCGGTCCCAAACCGGATCTGGCCGAAGATCTGGCACAAGAGACGTTCATGCGTGTTTTCCGGGCGCGTCACAGCTACGAGCCCGGCGCCAAGTTTTCGACCTGGTTGTTTACGATCGCGGCCAATGTGGCACGAAACGCGACGCGAAGTCAGGGACGGCGTCAGGAGGTCAACGAGATCGACGCACCGGTGACCTCCGACGGCTCCCAGGCCGTCGGCATTCTGGCCGCCACCGCGTTGGACGCCAGTTCGCTGATGCCCGGTCGATTGGTCGAAGGCAGCGAACGCGGCGCGATCGTCCGACAAGCGGTCGAAGCCTTGGGTGAGCGACAGCGGACGGCGTTGATGCTGTCGCGTTTTGAGAATTTGAGCTACGCCGAAATCGCTGAAACGATGGGACTGACCACCAAAGCGGTCAAATCGTTACTCAGTCGAGCACGAGTCAACTTGCGCGAAATCTTGCAGCCGTATATCGAGGCGGGGGTGATCCCGAGCGAGGTGGAACCATGAGCGAAAGTGTCTTGCTAACCGATGACGAACCGGTTGATCCCGACGATGAACTGTTGGTCGCCTATTTGGATGACGAACTCGACGACGCCGAGCGGAAGGCCGTCGAGAAGCGGCTGGTCGCGGAGACCGAGTTTCAGCGACGTTTGCAAACGCTGCAATCCGGGTGGGAGTGGCTGGACGAGTTACCCTCAGAGTCCACCAACGAGAAACTGGTGGAATCGACCATCGAACTACTCGTCGCCGACATCATTCCGGAAAAGAAATCGGAAGCCGGCTGGGTGAGCCAGCATTGGAGACACCTGGTCTTCGTCGCCTTGCTGGTCGCCGGATTTGCCGCCGGCGCCATCGGCGTGTCGATCGCCAATCGGATCGCACTCCGCAATGACCTGGCAGAGCTGGCGATCGCCGAAGACCACGAAGCCTACAAGTTGGGCGACAATTTTTCGTTCTTTTATCAGCTTGCGTACAATCCCCGCTGGCAAAACATGATCGAAACGATGGAACAGGTCGGTCAGCGAGAAATGGCTCCGGCCAGTGTGGTCGCTTCCATTCCATTGCAAGACCGCGACGCCGCGCTGCAGTCATTGCCCACCGAGACGCGCGAGAAGTTGGTCGTCCGCTGGGAGGCCTATCGCGGATACAGCGAAGAAACCAAGCAGGAATTGAGGCGGATCGCCAGGGAAGTCCGCAACGCCAAGGACAGTGAAAAGCTATTGCGGACCATGAAAGCCGCGTCGGTCTGGATCGAAAGCGTCGGTGAAGAATTACGCGATGATCTGCAAAGCACCGACGAAGCCGTGCGCCAAAATGCGATTGACCTGGCGATCGATATCACGATGAACGATCTGGCCCGTGATTCGGGAAAACTGATCAGCGAAGAAACGTCGGATCGAATCTATTTGTGGTTGCAATGGTTGTTGACGCAACGGATGGAGCAGATACCAGGTTTGGCCGCCGGAATTGAACGGGGCAAAGCGATGCTCAAGGAGCAGGGGCGCGACGAACAATGGGCGGAGTACTTCATGCTTCGCGCGATGGTCGACGACCGCGATTGGCGAGGTCGTGGCCCGGGATTTTCCGGATTCAGTGGCGGATTGCGCATGGGACCCGGCGGTGGCGGGCCAAGGGGGCCAAACAATGGGCCACCAGGCAATGGGCCGCCAAACAATGGGCCACCAGGCAATGGGCCACCAGGCAATGGGCCACCAGGCAATGGGCCACCAGGCAATGGGCCACCAGGCAATGGGCCGCCGGCTCCAGCTGACGAAGATGATCCGGACGTCGACGAACAACGTGATCCGGGGCGACGCCCGCCGCCTCCGCGGATTCCTCCCGTTACCGACCGCGAATACCAAGACCTGAAGACGCTGTTGGATGACCAAGCCCGCGAGGACCTGAGTGCGCTAACGAGCCTGTCGACCGAGCTTGCCGGTGAAGTGGTTGCGGTCAGCGATACGCTGCGGACATGGACCCTCGAAGCGCTTCGCCGGAATTCACCGGCGTTCCAAGCCGATGAATCGACTCCGCTTGATCGCTACCGTTCGCGAGAAGAGCCCGACGTGTTGGATCTACTTCCGCCGGAAGAAATCATGAAGGCGATTTACTACCGCCCCGATCGGCGCGGAGGCCGACGGTAAGCTGCCCTACGCGCACTTGATGCAGGTCGTTGCGAACGGCAGAATCTCCAGCCGGGCCGGATCGATGTGGGCACCGCAGCGGGCACAGATGCCGTAGGTGCCCTGTTCGATCGCGTGCAGTGCCTCTTTGATTTGGTTGATCTCGCGCATCGTGACGTTCCCCAAGCCGGCGAGCACTTCGTCTTCTTCTTGCTCGGTCGCGCGTTCTTCCCAGTCTTCGTTGACCGCTTCGCTGAGGTCGGTGTCAATACCTTCGACGCGAGTGACCAGCTTATCGAGCTTCGCCTGCAGTTCGGCGCGAACGGCCGAGTAGTCGGGAGTCGGTTGTTCAGATTCAGTTGTCATCACGTTCCTTAGAGAATGTCAAGATCAGCCTGGCAGACGAAACCACCAACATAGAACAAACGCACCCCCACGTCGATTCCACCACCCCCCGCTTTCCTCCCGGAGTCGCCGCTTAGTTGGTCCTGAGTCGCCGCCTAGTTGGTGCTGAACGGAGGCGGAAACGGCAGCCGGGTTTTCGCCGCATTGCCGCCGGACTGCTGATCGGAAGCAGGCAATTGAACGGCACCACTGGCCAGAAACTCGATCAACAATTGGGCGCGATGGTCGACATTTTGCTCGGCCAGCAACCGCAATTTCATCGACACTGAAAGCGGCAGGGTGTGCGAGATGATGTCCGTGATCGGACCCAACCCCATCGAGCCGGCCAACAGTTCGCTCAGCCCTTGTTGGACACTCTGGCTGGCCGGGATCACATCGCCGAACGCATTCAACAACGCGGCGCGAAGCTGGCTGCGGTCGTTCATCCCCGATGGCGGATACAGATCGTCCAACACGTTGATCTTGGCGATCCGGAAACAACGCCCCGCATCGACCTCTGCAGTGACCTGGGCCCGTTTGATGCCGACCAGCAAGATGTTGTGCCGGTCGTCATCACGTTCGACGTGGGAGACGATCTTGCCGATGCAAACGGTCGGATCGATGGGCGGATCCTCTTTGCCGATCCGTGGCGTCTCGGTCAGCGTCGCCATTGCGATCAACTCGTCGCTTTCGAGTGCCTCGGCAAGCATCTCGCAATACCGAGGTTCGAAGATGTGCAGCGGTTGCATGGCGTGCGGAAACAGGACCAGCGAAGGCAACGGGAACAAGCGGACCTGACCGTCAAAGTCGTCCGGCAAGCGAGTCAAGTCGTCCAAGTCACCCATCAATTTCACTCTTCGGCAAACGCCATCAAGATCCGCAACACGTACCAAAACAACAGCACGACTGATGCAAACAGCGCCAGGGATGCCGCCACGTGCTGGTCGGTGCGGTAATGGTGCAGCACGTTCGAGGTGTCGTACAGGATATACCCCGAGGCAAGGGCGACCATGGCGACGCTGAACCACAGCCCGAGCGAAAAGCCCATCAAGATCCCCGCGAAGATCGCACCCATCGCGGCGAACCCGCCCAACGCCAGGAATTTACCCCAGCCGCTGAAATCGGCACCCGTGATGAACACAAACGCAGTCAGACCCCCGAACACCACCAGTGTGACCGCGGCCGCCATCAGCGGAGTCTTGGGGTCGACGAACGTGATGGCCACGTACAGCAGCGGGAACAGCAACGCCGCCTCGGCCACCACATACAAGCTCAGACCGGCATACTGCATCGCAGGCGACGCCCCGTTGCTGGCCCAAGACCGGGCCAGCCAGCCGATCCCCATGAACAGGACCAACGCGATCAGCCACGTCCAGGGCGATACGCTCTGAACCAGTTGCATCATTTTGGCCTGTGGGACGACGGTGAAAATCACCGCCTCGATCCCGATCAACGCCAAAATGGCGCCGAACAGGTGTGTGTAAGTTCGTCGAATGAACCCCGCGCGAGCTGACTCGTCGGCAAACGCGGCTGGTACTCCTACGTCGGTCACGGAATATGGATTCACATTACTCATTGAAACATCTCGCTGATTGAAAAATCGCATCCACCCTGGGGCATCCTTCCTAGGCACCATAGCAGATGCAAGCCGGGTGCGCTGCCCCCCAAAAACTGACGCACCCGATGCCCCGTCGCCCGCGAAGCTCTCCCTGCCCGGGCTTGTGTCACTGCGTCAATATAGCTTTGCCCGCGTCCGTTTGATGCGCCGTTTGCCGTCGGAAGCGCAAAAATGAGCTCGCAAACCGAATCAATCGCCCAACACGCAACGCCCCTGCAACCGTCACGGTTCCACAAGTATGCGCGCCGGTTCAGTGGACGACATTGGTGATCGGAGGCTCAAATAGGCGATGACTAGTTCCGCACGCATCGGCCGGCGCACGTTCGACGTGCATCCGGCCGTCAGCGTGATTGGCCAGCCAGTGAGACAGACTCCCCAGTCCGTCGGGTCGGTCCGTCGGGTCAGTCCCAACGCGATGGGCCCGTTCCGCTGACCCATTGCGAGATCCACCCTACCCGGTGGTGGCACGTCTAAACGAGAGGTGTCACCCACGTGGACGAAGTCCGCGCCGCCCGCGGCTCTCGCGTCCCATGTCCACTCCTGGAACGACCTTCACGTTCGAGACTTCACGATGACCACTGCTGATACACCTGGAACCTATCTTGTCACCGGTTGCGCGGGCTTCATCGCCAACAGGGTAGCCTCGCTGTTGCTTGACGCCGGGCACACGGTCGTCGGAGTGGACAACGTCAACGACTACTATGACACCACGCTGAAGGAACACCGGCTGAAGGCCCTCGAGTCGGATCGATTCCGTTTTCATCGGATCGATATCGAGGACCAGGATGCGTTGGCGGGACTGTTCGACGACGATTCCTTCGACGCCGTCTTTAATCTCGCTGCCCGGGCCGGCGTCCGGTACAGCATGGAGAATCCGCACATCTACGAGACGACCAACTCGTTGGGCAGTCTAAATCTGCTGCATCAGATGCGGCGGACCGGCGTCGGCAAATACGTCCTCGCGTCGACGTCGTCCCTGTACGCCGGCCAGCCGATGCCATTCCGCGAATCGCTGCCGGTCAACACGCCGATCTCCCCCTATGCGGCGAGCAAGAAAGGCGCCGAGGTGATGGCGTACAGCCACCACTACCTGTATCAAATCGATGTCTCGATCTGTCGCTACTTTACCGTCTATGGGCCGGCGGGGCGTCCGGACATGTCGATTTTCCGGTTCATTCGCTGGATCGACGACGGCGTTCCGATTCAATTATTTGGTGACGGCGAGCAGTCTCGCGATTTCACCTATGTCGACGATATCGCCCGGGGAACCATCCTGGCGGCGAAACCCGTGGGATACGAAATCATTAATTTGGGCGGGGGTGGGACTCCGGTTTCGCTTAATACCTTGATCGGCATGCTCGAAGATCGGCTCGGCAAGAAAGCGATCATCGAGTATTTGCCCTTCCACCAGGCAGACATGATGACCACCAGTGCGGACATCACCAAAGCGGGCGAGCTGCTGGGGTGGAAACCTCAGGTTTCGTTGGAACAAGGATTGGACGAATCCGTGCGTTGGTATCAAACTAATAAGCCGTGGTCGGAAAAAATTGTTCTGCCATGATTCCTCCCGACCAGACCGATCTCGTTGAGCCGAAGCCTACCGTGCCCACTCCACGTCGCCGCATCGTCTTTTTGAATCGGTCCTACTGGCCGGACATCGAAGCGACCGGTCAGTTGCTTTCGGACTTGTGCCGCGGTCTGGCCCCGCATTTCGACGTGCATGTGGTTTGCGGCCAGCCGAACAGCCCTGAACCGAGCAGCTCGTATTTGCAGGTCGGTGCAGAAGTCCGCGACGGCGTCACGATCCACCGGCTGGCGCATCATCAATTCGCCAAGAAGAACCCCTTCGGACGCATCCTCAATCTGCTCTCGTTTTTTTATTCCGCCCGTCGCTTCCTCCGCAAAGTCGACTGGGGGGCCGACGTGGTCATCAGTGAGACCGATCCGTTTCTATTGCCGATCGCGGGGGCGGAGTTTGCCCGTCGGGTCGGTGCCGAGCACTGTGTTTATCTGCAAGACATTTATCCCGATGTGGCGGAAGCGGTTGGCAAAGTACGAATCCCACTGGTCGCACCGCTGTTGAGACGAAAGTTGCGCGCCGCGTACCAGAATGCTTCAAGGATTATCGTGCTGGGACGCTGCATGCGGAGGCGTCTGACCGGGCCTCGGTGGGGAATCCAACGCGACAAGATCGAAATCGTTCCCAACTGGTCGGACTGTCAAACCATTGTCCCGATCGATCCTCGCGAGAATCAATTTCGAAAACGCTTTGAATTGGCCGATGCGTTCGTGGTCATGCATTCCGGCAACATGGGGCTGACCCAGCGTTTGGAAGTCTTGATCAGTGCGGCGGCCCAACCGCATTGGCCGGCTCGGGCAAAATTGTTGCTCGTCGGCAACGGGGCGTCGCGTGACAAGTTGCTTGAGCACACCGCGCGGCTGAATCTTCCGCCGGGGCGTGTTGAATTTGTCCATTATCAGCCGCGCGACCAACTGACCGAAAGTTTGTCTGCCGCCAACGTCCACGTCGTCTCGATGCACGAAAACGTCACCGGTTGTCTGTGCCCGAGCAAGCTGTACGGTATCATGGCTGCGGGCCGCAGCGTGATTGCGGTCGCGGACCCGCAAACGGATCTGTGCCAAACCGTTCGTGAACGCGACATCGGCTGGTGCGTTCCACCGGGATCGCCGAGTGCCATTGCGGACGCCGTGGCTAAAGCCGAAGCGGAATCCCGTCGCACCTCCACCTGCGACTTTGTCAATCGCCAACGTCGGTCAAGGGACGCGGCGATCCGCCACTTTGATCGCCCCGTGATCGTCAAGAAATTTTCGCAAATCCTCGCCAGCATCCTCTCCGATCACGCCATCGACCTGACCGACCATAACCTGCACGAAGCCCCCCTCTCTCGGCATCTCAGTGCGTCGGACTCGGGCTTCGCGTTGACACTCTAAGTTTCCTGATCCTCTAGATTGCTGACCCTTTGAAGCTCAGCAAACCACACATGCCAACGGCACTCATCACCGGAATCACCGGTCAGGACGGGTCCTATTTGACCGAGTTGCTGATCAGCAAGGGCTACACCGTCCATGGAATCGTGCGGCGTAGCAGCATCACCGCACGCGGTCGGTTGGACCAACTGTTTCACCAAGAAGACGTTTACAACAAACGCCTCTTCTTGCACTACGCAGATCTCAGCGATGTGACGACGATCCGTCGCATCCTGCTCAAATCGACCCCCGACGAACTGTATCATCTGGCCGGACAAAGTCACGTCGGGGCGAGCTTTGAGATCCCCGAGACGACCTGCGAATTCACCGCCATGGGCACCCTTCGGTTGCTCGAAATCCTCCGGGACTTAGACAAACAACCCAAGTTCCTGCACATCAGCAGCAGCGAGATTTTCGGGCGTCCCGACCAGTCCCCGCAGAACGAAACCACGCCGATGCGTCCGGTCACGCCCTATGGGATTGCCAAGGCGTTCGCGACGCAAATGGTTACGTTGTATCGAGAATCCTTCGGTTTGTTTGCCTGCAACGCGATCTGCTACAACCACGAATCGCCCCGCCGCGGCGAGTCGTTTGTGACTCGAAAAATCACACGTGCGGCCGCCGCGATTTCGATGGGGCTGCAAAAAACACTTTTGCTCGGATCGCTGGATGGACGTCGTGACTGGGGGTACGCCCCCGAGTACGTCGAAGCGATGTGGCGGATGTTGCAGCAACCCGCCGCCGATGACTTTGTCGTCGCGACGGGGACCGCGCACAGTGTCAAAGATTTTCTGGCGGCGTCGTTTGATGCGGTCGGATTGAACTGGGAAGAGTTTGTGACCCAAGACCCCCGCTACATGCGACCAAGCGAAGGGACGCATCTGGTCGGCGATCCCAGCCGGGCATCCGAGTCGCTGCAGTGGACGGCTGAAACGCAGCTTCCCCGACTCGCCGAAATCATGGTCCAGTCCGATTTGGACGCGCTGGCGGCGTCGCGTCAACGTGCCGAAACCTGAGCCGATTGTATTCGCGCCAACGCCTTTCCGAATTGCTGCTCTGGATCGCTGCGTTCACATTCGGGATTGCCCCCGCGATGTTGGCCAGCGATTTCGGTGGCATCTTGCCATGGACCAAGTACACCTCCGCAGTCGCACTGACCTTCGCCTGCTTGATCGCCCTGCTGGCGCGATCGCTTTCGGTCGGCTGCCCGGGCGAAATTCGCTTGCAGCCCCAGGCGTTTGCGTTGACCGGGTTGTTGTTGGTTTTGTTGGCCGCGGCCACGTTGCAAACCGTGCCCCTGACGTCGCGTCTGGTCGCATGGCTGAGCCCCGCCAGTTATTCCGCGTCTGTGAATTGGGCAGGCAGGATTCTGCCGGTCGATCTCTCCCAATCCCTCACGATTTCGATCGCCCCGTTCGATTCCAGACACGCGATCGCCAATCTTTCGATCGCCGTTCTGGTCTCGTTTGTTGCCGTCTTGGTGTTTCACCATCGAGGGCGAACGACTTGGTTGCTCTCGGCGATCGCGCTGGGCGCCTGTTCGGTGGCACTGATCGGGCTCGGCCGCAAACTGTTTCCACAGTTTCACCTCTGGAGCTTTCGCAGCGGCGGCGAAGGGGCGCCGTTTGGAACGTTTCTGAACCGAAACAACGCGGCGTTGGCGATCAATCTGGGAATCGCATCGGCGCTGGGCTTGATCGTCTATCGCGGCTCGGCCCTGTCGCACCAAGGCGACGCGGGCGAGTCTGCAGAGCGAACTGGACGGAAAACGTTCGGTTCGTTGTGGCTACGCGATGGGGTGCTGCTGACGGCCCTCGTTTCTCTGTGCGTCACTTTGGTCGGATTGATCGGCTGTGGCTCTCGCGGCGGGCTGCTGTCCATGTTGGTCGCCGGAACGGCCACGGTGGTGCTGACACGCGGAAACCGTGTGCGACTGGCAGGCGTGGTGGCCGCAATCGCGGTGGTCGTGTTGACGGTGGTCGTATTGTTGCGGACCGGTACGATTGGAACCGAGACACTCCGCGAAGACACGTTTCAGCAAATCGGTTCGACCGTCACTCGGGGCAGCGATCGTTTGTCGACCGACACCCGGTTGTCGCACTGGCCGGACGGATTTCGCACGGCGATCGAACATTTTCCGGGCGGCAGCGGATTGGCGTCTTATGGTTACGCGTATCTACCGTGGCAGCAAACCAGCCCCTGGCGTCATTGTCTGCACGCCGACAACTTGTGGTTGGAAATGTTTGTCGAACTCGGCCTGGCCGGTCTCCTGCTGACAGCGTTGGCTGCAGTGTTGATGGTTCTGTGCCTGAGACGTTTGTACGCTTCGACCGATCCACTCGACCAAGGGATTGGGATTTCCGGCTGCTACCTTTGCGTCGTGATCGCCGTCAGTCAGACGTTCGATTTCGGACTGATTTTGCCGGCGAACCTGTTGGCGGTTGTCATGCTTTTGTCCGTCGTCGTGGCGCGTGCCTCGACGGTGGTATTGGCTGCGAGCGGACGCGAGAACGCGACGCCGGGCACCAGCGGCCAGCCGAAACTAAAACTGCTGCCGCAGGACGCTTGGTGGCGGTCACCGAGATTCCTGCAAGAACGCGTCTTTCAGATCGCCTGCGCGGCGGGCCTGTTGGTCATCGCCGTGTTCGCCATCAATCGACTTCGGTTCGACAACTTGGTCGATTTCGCCGTCCGCACCGCCGATGCAGAATTTCAGTACCATCGAACGGACCAACCGTGGCTGGATCGGTTCGCTGCCGAGACGCGAACACTTGCCGGGCAACACCCACACCCGGATCTGCTGGATGTTTTGACCAGGATCGATTTCCAACGCGGTCGTCTGTTGGAACTAACCCTGATGAACGCCGGGCGAATTCCGCAAACTCAACAGGCGGCGCTCTACGCGGCGACGTCGCGCGGACGCCGGCGACTGGGGTGGCGGGCGGCCGATCCCGTGCTTTCCAAGCATGTGACCGACGCTGGAGTACCGGTGTCGCCGATGCCGGTGAGTCCACCATTGCGTTCGCCGGATTCACCCTATGCCCTGGCCTTGCAATCGGCCGAAGCGTCACTGCGTCAACGACCACTGGCGATGCCACCGCGTATCGATCAAGTCTATTTGGAATTCATCCACCGATCGCCCGAACGCACCAAGGCGGCGATCCGTCAATCCGCTGCACTGTTTCCAAACACCCCCGAGTTGCAACTTCGATTCGGGGCGTTGGCAGCCAATCACGGTGATTATGAAACTGCGGTACAAGCCTGGCGACGTGCCGCGACGCTCGACGACCACATGATCCCCCGCGTGTTGGGGCGTTCACGCCGGTTCCCCGATTTTCCCGTCGAGGAATTGGTCACTTCCCCCCGCGACTCCATTCCACATTGAAACCAGATAGGTCATGAAAATATTATCCGTCGTCGGAGCACGGCCGAACTTTATGAAGATCGCGCCGATCATGCGGGCACTGGACAGCTACGGAGACCGGGTACAGCAGACCCTGGTGCACACCGGCCAGCACTTCGACGAAAAAATGTCGGACATTTTCTTTCGTGAACTGGAACTCCCCAAACCCCACGAGCACTTGGGGGTATCCGGAGGATCGCACGCGGTTCAAACCGCACGGATCATGCTGGAATTCGAACCGGTGATCTTGAAGCATCGGCCGGACTGGTTGGTGGTCGTCGGCGACGTCAACTCGACCGTGGCCTGTTCGTTGGTGGCATCGAAGATCGGCGTTCCGATCGCCCACGTCGAAGCGGGCTTGCGTTCACGTGACAATACGATGCCGGAAGAAATCAATCGCAAGGTCACCGACGCGATTTCGGATTTGTTGTTGACCCCGTCGCCCGATGGCGATGCCAACCTGATTGCCGAAGGCGTCTCGCCGGACCGCATTCACTGCGTCGGCAACGTGATGATCGACTCGTTGATCCGTGCGTTGCCCAAGATCGAACAAAGCGAAATCCTGTCGACCCTGGGACTGACCGCCGGCGAATTCGTGTTGGCAACCCTACACCGGCCCAGCAACGTCGACGATCCGGAGATGTTGGCCGAGTTGATCGCGGCACTCAATGAGATTTCAGAGTCATTGCCGATCGTGTTTCCGGTGCACCCCAGAACACTGGCGCGATTGGAAACCGAAAACATCACCGTTGCCGACAAGATCAACATGGTTGACCCGCTGGGGTACTTTGATTTCATGGCCTTGATGAAATCGGCCAACGTCGTCCTGACCGACTCCGGCGGCGTCCAAGAAGAAACGACCTACCTGGGCGTCACGTGCCTGACGGTTCGTCCGAACACCGAACGGCCGATCACGATTGACGAAGGCACCAACCGGCTGGTGCAACCGGGAAAAGACACGCTCTTGGCGGCATGGAAGGAAGTCCAATCGACTCCCCCCGAACGCAGATGCCCCGCCCTCTGGGACGGCAAAGCCGCCGAGCGGATCGCCGCGAAACTGATCAACGGTTTGTCGATATAAGGCAGCAAGCATTCGCATGGAGCCTCGCGACGATTTTCGCTCGCCCGTCGGGCTGGCTCGCGTTGAATCGGCAACATCGACAAACCCTCAATGGATCGTGTCAACGCGAATCCACTGCTGAAACCCAACTGCCAGGGTGATACGGCAAATTCCCCGCTCACTTTGGAAACAATCAATCAAATGTCACCGACTGCAAAACAGTCAACGATTATCGAACCGCCTCGTGGATGGCTCAAGTTGAACTTGGGCGAAATCTGGCGATATCGGGACCTGCTGTATCTACTGGCCAGGCGTGATATTTCGACGCGTTTTCGGCAAAGTGTGATCGGGTACGGTTGGGCAATCTTACGCCCGTTGCTGACGGCCGCCATTTTTACACTGGTGTTTAGTGTCTTCGTTAAAGTCGAGACGGAGGTCCCCTATCCGATCTTCGCGTTCGCAGGACTCATGCCCTGGTTGTACTTTGCCAATTCCTTAACTGACGTGACATCCAGCATCGTCGGCGGAGGCCCGTTACTGACCAAGGTGTATTTCCCACGGTTGGTTCTGCCGTTGGCTAAGATCGGCGTCGGGCTTGTTGAACTTGCGTTGCAGTTTCTGGTGCTTTTCGGGCTGCTGATCTACTACAGCTACGCTCCGGGGTGGCAAATCCTGCTTGTGCCCGTCTTTGTTCTGGTGACCGTGGTGACAGCATTGGCGTTTGGGATCTGGTTGACAGCGCTCAATGTCAAGTATCGAGACGTTGGAATGGCGGTGCCATTTCTGATTCAAATTTGGATGTACCTCTGCCCCATTGTCTATCCGATCACGATGGTGCCGGAACAGTTCCGCACGATCTATGCGATCAATCCGATGGTCGGTGTGATCGAAGGGTTTCGTTGGGCGTTGCTTGGGACGCAGCATCCGAATTGGACGATGGTCGGCGTTTCACTAGCGGTGATGAGTGTGATTCTCATCACCGGCGTCGCCTATTTTCGGAAAGTCGAAACATCGTTCGCGGACATCATCTAGTTCATTGTTGCAGCCCTCGAGTCCCGCCCCGTGACCTATTCCATCCAAATCGAGAACCTTTCCAAGCGATATCGCCTGGGGCTGACCCATGCCGGAAGCATCCGTGACTTGGCGAATCGGTTGGCAAGGCGATTGATCGGCAGGGGCGAGACCAAAATCGCTCCCCTGTCTCACGACCCGGATCGGGTCGACGGCGAACACTTTTGGGCGCTTCGCAACATCCAATTCACGGTCAACCAAGGAGAAGTCGTCGGCATCATTGGCAAAAATGGAGCTGGCAAGAGCACGCTGCTCAAGCTTCTGAGCCGAATCACGTTCCCCACGGCGGGCCGAATCGAAATGGTCGGCCGCGTCGCAAGTCTGTTGGAAGTGGGAACGGGTTTCCATCCCGAACTGACCGGCCGTGAAAACGTGTTCCTCAACGGGACGATCTTAGGCATGACCCGGCAAGAAATCAGTCGCCAATTGGATGCGATCGTCGATTTCGCAGGGGTTGGTAAATTCCTGGACACACCGGTCAAACGATACAGTAGTGGAATGACGGTTCGGTTGGGATTTGCGGTAGCCGCGCATCTGGACCCCGAAATCTTGATCGTGGATGAAGTTCTCGCGGTCGGCGATATCGAATTTCAAAATCGCTGTATCGGAAAGATGAAGAGTGTGGCCGAATCCGGAAAGACGGTGCTGTTTGTGAGTCACAATCTGGCATCCATCAAGACATTGACCACGCGGACCATTGTCTTGTCTGGGGGCAAGATGATTTTTGATGGGCCCACCGCTGAAGGAGTCACTCGCTATGTCGCCGAAAACATGATCGCCGACACGGGGCAACAGTCGATCGCCGACGCGAAACGGACGCTGACCGGATTGGATCAGAATCTGCAAATGACGGACCTCGGCCTTCGTGGGCTCGATGGCCATGGCACGCTTCCCGCGGACGGCAGATTTCAGGTCTCGGTCACCGTTCGTGCGAATAGCGACTGTGGTGAGTTTCTGGTCGGCATGACCGTCTATTCACAAGATAAAACACCAATCGGAAGCACGTTTTCGGATCCGCTTTCCCCTCCCCAGTGCGGCCAGTCACGGACGTACGAACTCGTCGCGACGTTCCCACTCGCTCCAGGTCGCTACCATTGCGGAATTTCTCTCACCAGCTTGCGCTCTGCCGGACGGGAATTGCATGATTCTCTCGATGATGTGATTCCCTTCGAGGTCTCGGCGACATCGATCGTTGATGATCTTCGAACAGGTCAGTGGAGCGCGGCCTGGGGATACTATCGACTCAACGGTCTCAAAGAGACCGTCCATTCGTGAATGCGTTCTGTCCTGGAGCGACCGAAACTGTGACCGCGGAAGAGATCCATCGGGGACGGTGCAGAACGACTTGCCCCTATTGCCACTCCGATGGCGGGGAGGATTTAGGGCCAGCTTGTGAGCTTGCTGAATTGGCCGACGCAGCCACTCCGTCGATCATTCGCGTGATTGCTGAGACTCTACGTGACAGCAGACTCGTCAGGTGCGGTCGGTGTTCACTGCAGTTTCGCGACCCTCAACTTGCTCGAGAGGACCTGGAACGTCTCTACCAAAATTTGCCGGCTACTATTTGGCAGTACGATGCCGCGTCAGTCGGTTCCTGGGTGACTGCCAAAAAGCAGCTGTTGCCGCGGTATTCGATCCATGATCCGGTATCCGTCTTGGACGTCGGGGCGTTTGACGGAGCTTTCCTGAATCAATTGCCAGATGCATGGAAAAAATTCGCAATTGAACCGTCGCCGAAAGGGCGGGAAATGCTTCGATCATCACAGATTGAATTGATTGCTGAGTATGTCGAAGACCTCTCATTGATCACCCATGGCGATCGGTTTGACATTGTCACCCTGTTTGACGTGTTTGAGCACCTGCCCGATCCCTCCTCGACGCTCAAGACGCTGGCCGGGCTGGTCAAGCCGTCGGGACGACTGGTGATCTCGACGTGCAATGCGGACCATTGGTCATGGCGACTCTTGCGGGGCCAGCATTGGTACCTTCACTCCATTCAGCACCTTTGTTTTGCCACGACCGAATTCTTTCGCGCGTGGGGTGAACAACATGGGCTGCTCGTCGAGTCGCTCGTCAACCATCCCCACCAAATTGCTGGCGATGCACAACGTGTAAAGCACAGTTTGGAAGTCCTGCACTCCTGGGCGATGGACAACGGCAGAACGTATCTGGCCCGCGTCATCCAGACGATTCCGGGGTTCCGTCATCTGGCGCACAAACGAGGTGTCGTTTTTGCCAACACCCTATCCGACCATCAACTCGCCATGTTTCAACGTCCGGCATCGTCCGCGCCATGAAAAGTCTAATCAAGAAAATGTTCGACACCGTCGGCATGGAAGTGCGTCTGAAACGCAATGTTGCCGAGGCGCAAAGGCGTCAGAAACGCGAGGCGGTTGTCCGACAATGGGCGTTGCTCCATCGTTATCGGCCCAATGCAATCCTGGACATCGGTGCCAACGAGGGGCAAAGTGCAATTCTGTTGCGAGAATTATTCCCTCAGGTGGCGATCTACAGCTTCGAACCTCTCGCCGACTGTTACGAAAAGGTCGCCGATTTCTTACGCAACAATGGCCCCGGAAAAGCGTTTCACTGTGCCCTCGGCGACTCCAACGGCAGGACCGCGATCCACCGAAGTCAATTCTCGCCCAGCTCTTCATTGCTGCCGATGAACACGCTTCACCAACAGGAGTTTCCCAAAACGGCCGAATCATGGACGGAGGAAGTCGCCGTGGAGCGACTCGATGAAATCGCGGTGTCGTTGGATTTGATGGAACCCTTGGTCATCAAAGTAGATGTCCAAGGATTCGAAGAACCCGTCATTCGAGGCGGTGCCGAAACATTCCGCCGGGCGTCCGCCATTGTCATCGAATTGACATCCTATCCGCTCTACGAATTTCAATCCACCTTTGAGACCGTACAGGATCAACTGCAAACATTGGGCTTTGTTTTTCGAGGCGTGATCGATCAAATGCACAGCCCCAACGATGGCCGAATTCTTCAATTCGATGCCCTCTTCGAAAACAACGTGACGGCTTCCAGTGACTGATCGCACCGAATCGAAACGGATCGCAATCATTACGGCGTCCCCACCGGGAGAGAACGGTGTGGGACAGGTTTACCTCCGTGACTTGGTCGAAACCATTTCCGACCAGCAACTTCATGTGTATGCGTTATTAAAAGAGGACTGCGGGTGGCGAGAGGGAGACAGACAATCTGTTGAGGGGTACACCCTGCTCGAGCGACGCTATGAGTATCCCTACGGTGTCGGACCGGGACGATTGAATGGCTTGGTTGCTACCGCTGCGTTTGAATTGATGACCGTTCGGCATGCGAGACGATTAGGCAACACGATAGCCGATAGCATTTTGTCGACCGGTTTCGACGCGGTGCTAGTGGTCTTGGAATCGCCGTTGTTGATGTTCATCGGGCGACGGCTCTGCAAGGTGTTGAACTGTCCCGTACACATTCTCGTTTGGGACCACCCCAATCATGTTTGCACCGCGTTCGGTCATGAAGGATTTCGGAAACGGCGTCTTCTCGCTGCGTTTTCGTCGGTGCTCTCACAAGCGGCATCCGCACTAACGGTCTCAAAGACTCTTCGAAATTGGATGGCTAAGTCGAATTCAGATCTCCCGATACGGTTGTTCCGCAGTCCCGCCCGCCCTCGGCAAACGGATTCGACGGTTGAGCGTGACGCCGAAAAACAAGCCTTCGTTCTCGGCTTCGCCGGCAGCGTGACGGCTCCGGACGAATTAGAGGTTCTGCAGCGATCCCTCGATCACCTGAAATGGAAGATCGATGACCGTCCGATTGTACTGAGGCTTTACGGGAAACGGTTTACGCTGAGTGCATCCGACACTCGAAACGTACAGTATCGCGGCTTTTTGCCGACTCAGGCCGATGTTGTCACGGAACTGGCCGAATGTGATGTATGCTTCTTGCCGCAGCCATTTGCGCCCTCTGGACGTCTGGTTGCAGAATATTCGTTTCCCACAAAGGTGAGTTCGTATCTTTCAGCCGGCCGACCTCTGTTAGTCCTCGCACCACCACACGCTTCATTATCCACATATCAGTCCCAGTCCAAAGACCAGGGCGACCCAAGGTACAAGTTAGAAAATGAGTCACCATTTGGTTTTTGTTGTGAAACATCCGATCCCGTCGATTTGGCCGATCTGATTCGGCGAATGGTACGCGATCACGACTTCTATCAACGGGGTTGCGGACGTGCGAGTTCCTGTGCAAACGCCTCATTTCGCGGCGACGCAGGTGCCTCGAATGTTCGGGAGGCTCTGGGCATCGCAACAACCGCCACGCCGACATCAAGTCAACTCTGTTGAACATCATCCAAATCACCGGCAGTGATGTCGGCGGCGGTGCGGAAGCGGTCGTTCGTGAACACCATCACGAACTCTTGCGGAAAGGACACCAGGTTCAGCTGTTGGTCGGGCGGAAACTGGCGGACGACCCTTTGACGACGCAGATCCCGTTTCGGCGCGGCCCCAAAGGAGTATTGCGAACGGCGCGTTGGTTGCAACAGACCACCGGCCTGCAAAATCTCTACTCACCAGGCTTTCGAGACGTGGAAAGCTCGTTCGCATTTGAGCCCGATGCCATTCATCTCCATTCATTACACGGAGTAGATAGTTTCGCAGAACTGTCCGTCCTGAAACGATTGACCCAAACGTACCCATCGGTTATTTCACTGCATGACCTCTGGTTGATGACCGGACATTGTGGCCACCCACTGAGCTGCCCCCGGTGGAAAACGGGGTGTGGGAAGTGCCCCGACCTGACGCTTTATCCCTCCGTCTCGCGAGACGCAACACGTTTGAACTTTTGGCGTAAACAACGCCTCTTTCGCCAATTGACGATGCCCTTGATTGTCCCATCGACGTGGCTGAGGGACCAAGTTCGCCAAAGTCCGATATTGCGACACTTGCCGGTCCACGTCGTACCCAATCCGGTTGATACGAATACGTTTTTTCCCGATTCAGCGGATGATCTGAAGAGCCGCTACGAGATCGGGTCGGGGGACCGAACGATCATCTTGGTCGCGCAACATTTGAATAATCCATTTAAAGGAATCGAAGACGGAATTGCAGTCTTGAATCAAGTGAAGACGCCGAACATCAAAATCATCTTGGTCGGCGGCGCGGCGCAAGAGGCCTCACGATCGATCCAGCATCCTTGCGTCGTCTTGCCGTTTACTGAATCGAAAGCGGAACTTGCGGACTACTATCGTATGGCAGACGTGTTGCTGATGCCATCACGCGGCGAAACGTTTGGTTTGGTTGCCGCCGAGGCGATGGCGTGCGGAACTCCGGTGATCGCGTTTAACGTCGGCGGATTGACAGATGTGATCGGTGATCAAATTGGAGGAACGCTCGTAGCCGGGCGTGATCGGACTGCAATGGCTCAGGCAGTCGACGAGTTACTGACCAACGGTAAGATCCATCGACAAAAAGCACAAGCTGGTCGTGATCGATCAGCCGAGCTATTCTCGCTAGAACAACACACCAATAGTTGCGTGACGCTCTACGAACGAACAATTGAGAGACACATGGCTTCGGCCTGATTGGATCGATGCTTTTCAACAGCTTCGATTTCCTGCTGTTTTTCAGTACGGTCTTCGCGTTCCAACTGGTACTGCCGCATCGTCCGCGCAATCTGTTTCTGTTGGCGGCAAGCTATTTCTTTTACGCATGCTGGGACTGGCGATTCACAGGCTTGATGGCAGCGTCGACGATCATCGACTATGTTTGCAGCCTTGCGATCGCCAAAAGCGACGACCAGACTGTGAAACGTCAATTTCTGACGGTCAGCATCGTTGCCAACTTGTCGATCCTCGGCTTCTTCAAGTACGCCGGGTTCTTCGTCGATTCCTGGATCTCCCTCGCCGCCAGCGGAGGGGTCGAGTTGTCGCCGCGAACCTGGCAGATCATCCTGCCGGTCGGGATCAGCTTTTATACGTTCCAGACGATGAGCTACACCTGGGACGTGTATCGCGGAGAGATGCAACCGCTGCGACGATTGTCGGACTTTGCACTCTATGTCGCGTTCTTCCCGCAATTGGTTGCGGGGCCCATCGAGCGTGGCACGCAGCTTTCGCCACAAATCGCAGCGGGGCCGAGGACGAGTTGGGAAGGCGTCCAATCCGGCGTCTGGATGATCACCAAAGGTTTATTCAAGAAAGCGGTGATCGCCGACAATTTAGCGCCCCTGGTGGCGACGGCGTTCGATTCGGAATCACCACATTGTGCCCAGGTACTCATCGGCGTCTATGCATTTGCGTTTCAAATCTACGGAGACTTCTCCGGATACACCGACATCGCCCGCGGCGTCGGACGAATGATGGGTTACAAGCTTTCGCTGAATTTCCGGTTGCCCTACTTCGCGACCAGCCCCAGCGAGTTTTGGAAACGCTGGCATGTCAGTTTGTCATCGTTTCTGCGGGATTACCTCTACATCCCACTAGGCGGCAATCGTGGTGGCACCGTCAAGACCTATCGCAACTTACTCGTGACCATGCTGCTCGGCGGGCTTTGGCACGGCGCGGCATGGACGTTTGTCATCTGGGGCTTGTATCACGGGCTGTTGTTGATTGTGTACGAGCGTTTCGCACGCACGATGTCGCTGTCGGATGCGACTTTGCGTCGAACGTATTGGCTTCGCCTGAGCGTGATGTTTCACCTAACCTGCGTGGGGTGGTTGATCTTCCGTGCTGAATCGTTTGCACAATTGCGATCCATGGTTGCCGGTCTGGTGCAGTTTCAGTCACTATCGCTCGGCGATCTCCAGGGTGCCTGGAAATTGATGCTGTTGGCCGGTCCGTTGCTGATCATTCAAGCGGCCAAGGAATACACCAAGTGCCTGAACTTTGTGCCGAGCCTTTCGCCGTTACCACGACTGGCGATTTATGCCGGGTGTGTGGTCGCGATCCTCACATTCGGCTCGTTTGGCAAGCAAGCATTTATCTATTTTCAATTTTGAGTACTCCGGAAGAATTGCCGGATCCGATCGCCCGTCAAGTGGTCGGTGCATTTGAACGTCGGCTCGTTGGAGTCGCGTTGGTTACGTTGCCGTTGATAACCGGGATCGGATTCGTCATCGCGGGTCGATACTCGCACGTCCTCTTGTTTTTGCAATCGCCGGCGGACTGGTCCACGCTTTGGTCTCGTCCAATAGCCTACGCCGGTGGCGCGTTGGCCGCCTGTGCGATCGTGGCATGGTGGATATCGACAAAACTTTCAACCGAGCGTTATCGGCGCGTCAATGGTTTGAGAATGGTGCTCGCCGTGCTTTGCATGGTGTGGCTGCTCGATGCCATCGTGGATCATCCACGAGTTCGGTTCGCGCTCGAAGAATCCGTCAAGGCACGTGCACCCCAATTGGACTTCGTCCGCAATATCGCATTCAAACAACAATCGTTGCGGGAAGGGCGTACCGCAACGATCGAAGGTCAACCAAGAATCGTCATCCTCGGATCAAGTCAGATCAACTTGGGCATCGATACCGCCAAGCTACAGCAGACGACAGCAGCCGATGACGTGCTCGAAGTTTGCATGCCCGGCATGGTGCCGCTGCAATATCTGGCCCTCGCTGACCGAGTCGTCGGACAAACGCCGACGCATGTCGTATGTTGGCTCAGCGAGTTTGACTTCTTTCGCGAGTCCACGCTGCCGACCATCAGATTGAGATGGAGTATGGATCGAAACAACTTTGGAGATGTCGCGTCGACGCTTTCAACCCAGCAGCAATTCAGCCAACGCGCCGAATTGGCCGATCTCGCTATCGCTGGCATGTCAACGCTTTGGCAGCAGAGGAGTTTGATTCAGAAGGTCGGATTTCGATTTTGGTGGGCTTGGGATGCCGAAGGCGTGTCAGTCACCGCCGACGAGGTTGCGGTGGGGGCAGAACTGGTTGATCAACAACAGGGCTTGCAAAACGTTCGGCGCAACATTCAACGTACTTCCTTGGTGAACGCTAATTTCTCCGCGTTCGAACAATTTGCTCGGCAGATGATACGTCATGATGTGCGTTTGATCGTGATCGAAGGCGAGTCCCATCCTGAAACGATGGATGCGTATCCACCTGAATTTCGAACCGAAACCCGCGAACGCCTTGCACGCATGGCCAATTCCATCGGCTTCGAGTACCTCTCGGAAAACGATCGTCCGGCGTTCGACACTGACCAGTGGCGAGACGCGGTGCATTTGAATCAATCCGGTCGAGACCGACTGACCGCTTTTGTTTGCGACTTGATCCTACTGTCTCCACCCAGTGACTGGTCAACACGACATCCCAATTGAAAGGCGTCTGGTAAGCATGCTTCAAACCGTCATCACCACGATTCAACGTCCTACCGGTAGCGTTCTCAGATTGGCAAAATTCATTGCCGGTCAGCCCGCCGGTCTGGTCATTGCAGGCGACACCAAGGGACCTGACTCGTTTGACCTTTCGTCCGTCGCGGAATTCTCCCCAGACCAGCTTTCGTTTCTGACCATAGACGACCAACTGGCATCGGGATTCGCATTGGCCGAGCTCTTGCCCACCAAACATTATTGTCGAAAAAACATCGGCTATTTGCAGGCTGTCCGGCTTGGGGCTTCGTGCATCTATGAAACCGACGACGACAACGCTCCAATGGAACATTGGGTGGCTCGTGACGAATGGGTTGATGAATTGCGATTCGCGCAGTCAACGGGACAGTCCGCTGGCTCGCAGGGTCCCAGCTGGGTCAATGTTTACAAGTACTTTTCCAACGACTTGATTTGGCCGCGAGGATTGCCGCTCGACCAGATCCGCGAATCGTCGACGGCAACCGCGCTGCGGCCTCCGGCCCTCTCGAAATCGATCGATACACAAGGGAAACAGTGGGCGCCGATTCAGCAAGGATTGGCCAATGGTGCCCCGGATGTCGATGCAATATGGCGTTTGGTCTTAGACCGTGAATTTGACTTTGACCACGCGTCTAGCGTCATGCTTGCTCCGGGCCAATGGTGCCCCTTCAATACCCAGACCACTTGGTGGTGGCCGTCGGTGTACCCGCTGCTGTATGTCCCCAGTTATTGCCCCTTCCGCATGTGCGATATCTGGAAGAGCTTTGTCGCCCAACGCTGCCTGTGGGAGCTGGAAACCGGCGTGGTATTTCATGCTTCGGAGGTCATTCAGGAACGTAACCCGCATCATTTGATGTCAGACTTCAATGACGAGGTCCCCGGCTACCAACGCAACCAACAGATCGCCGAGGTGTTGGAACAGACGTCGCTGAAGCCCGGACTCGAATCTGTCGGTCGCAATCTACGCACCTGTTACACGACTCTCGTTCAGAATGACGTCTTTCCCGAAAAGGAACTGAGTTTGGTGGACGCTTGGTTGGACGATCTGGAAGCCACCATCGAGCAACAAACGAAAAATGATTAGCGCGTTCGCTGGTGGAGTTTAAAATCGATGTCAACATCCCCTCTCGTCACAATCGTGATCCCTTCGTTCAACCAGGGGGCTTATATCGGTCAGTGCATCGAATCGATTCTCTCGCAGGATCATCGTCCACTGGAAATTTGGGTGATCGATGGGGGATCGACCGACCAGACCATTTCGGTGTTGAAACAGTTTGACCGCTGTGATGAGGTTCACTGGGTTTCCGAACCGGATGAAGGTCCCGCCGACGCAGTCAACAAGGGATTGCAACGCGGCAAGGGCGAGATCCTGGCGATTCAAAGTAGCGATGACGCCTACGCCCCGGGTGCGATTTCAACCGCCGTCGCAGCCTTGAGGTCGGATCAGAAACTCGGGCTGGTCTACGGCGACATAAAAAAGGTCGATCAATTCGACAATGTGGTGTATCAGTCTTCGGAGATTCCCCACGGCAATCTGGATGATTTGCTCGCCAAACGCATGTGGATTCCGCAAGCCAGCGCCTTTTTCAGAGCGTCGGTCGTCGATCGGATCGGCTACTGGAACCCTGAACTGCCCTATACCCCCGATATCGATTACTGGATTCGCATCTGGTTCGAATTTGATGTCAAAAAAATGGACGGTCTGTTCGCAACGATTCGAATGCACGAAGATCAACGGGATCGACAAGCAGCAAAGATTGTCCGTGATTGGAATCGCATGATCGCGGCGTCACCCTCCATCCGATCGGCATCTTTTTCAACCCGCAGAGCGGCTTGGGCGGGTTGCCATCGCAACGCGTTGCAATATGGAAATGGGAACGATTGGTCGGTCAGCTACCACCTGCTGATGCAAAGCATTTACAGTCCGAGCAATGTTCCCAGACTGTTTGCCAATTGGAGGCAAGCGATCCCGGGATTCATCCCGTGCTACAAGTTGCTGAGCCGGATGCGCTCAAATGAAACCTAGGGAATCGCGATGACGTATTTTTTGATTGCGTTGGCATTGAGTGTCGGAGCCGGCGGCTGTCTACTGGCGTTTCGCGGATTCAGAAGAGTCAACCTGTTGCGCGAACATCACGAACAACTTTCACTGCGAGTCAAGCAGCTTGAATCGGATGTGATTCAGGCGAACAAACGGTTCTGCGTCGAAAAGGCAGAATCACTCCCTGGGCGGACGAGAGTGGCTTGTGTCAGCCAGCACGGTGAAGACGCCTGGCTGTGGGAGCAGTTCGGATTCAAACCCGAAGGCTTTTACGTCGAAGTCGGCGGCCATGATGGGCGAACGTTCAGCAATTCCTTCTTCTTTGAAACCGTCGGATGGAATGGCATTGTGATCGAAGCAAATCCGGCACTTGCGGAAAGCTGCCGACGATCGCGTCCAAATGCGACGGTGGTGCACGCGGCGGTGGTGGCAGACCCCGAACTGAAGGAAATTGAATTCATGATTCCGAGCGGAGCCCGCGGGGTTAGTCTGCTTGGATTCAGCAGTTTCGATCCTGCCCACGTGCGACGCATCCGCAACGAGGGTGGGGAAATCCAAAAAACATCGGTTCCGGCACGGACGCTGGACAGCGTTTTAGAGCAAAGTGGTCCCGAAACGATCGATTTCATCAGCATCGATATTGAAGGTGCGGAGATGGAATGCTTGCGTGGTCTTGATCTCCAGTACTGGAAACCCCGGTTCATCCTGATCGAAGACAACTCCGGTGGTGCAGACCCTACCGTGCCTGACTACATGCGGTCCAAGGGGTACGTATTGCTGCGGCGAATCGGCTGCAATCAGGTGTTTTCGATATTAAACGAAACCATGGCGGCACCGGTGTCCTAGCATCGTCGCAGGTGCACCCGCCCTCGCACTGGCACGCGTCACGACGTGCTGATTCAAGGACCAAGCCGGTCAGACATTGGCGGAAACATCCATTACACAGGTCGATCGAGTTGTCCCACCCATCCTCTCCCTACGCGTCTGTCAAAGAGCAAATCGGTTGTGCGTTGCACGAGTTGCTGCCCAGTTGCATTGCCGTGCGCGGAGGTAAAGGCCAATGGCGGAGCTTGTGCAATCGTCATGAGCGTCTTGAGATCCGCACGGATGCGACCGGCATCACGGGTGGCCGTTGTCGCTGGGAGCATTCGTCGGAGTTGACCGTCACCCGGGTGTTCCCGTGGATGGCGAATCGGATTTTCGATGCCGGTTTTTCGAACCTGCAATTCGAATGGCATGATTTACCCAGTCACGAGCGTCCCGCGGTCTCCGTTTTGCTGGCTGTCGGAGGTCACGATCGCCATCGATTGTTGGAGCCATGCTTGGCGTCGCTTCTAGGATCGGCAGTTCACGTCTCCGGTGGCGCGGAACTGGTGCTGGTCCAAGAACGCGGAACGGAAATCGACGTCGATTGGCCGGCGATTCGCAAGGTGTTGGTGGAACCCCAGCCCGCGTTCAACAAGAGCCTGATGCTCAATGCTGCTGCCAAGCTTGCTCGTGGGGAAGTCTTGGTGATCCACGATGCAGATCTGATTGTTTCGCCAACCTACCTAACGACCTGCCTGGACCGTTGCCGCCGGGCGGAATCGGCTCGTCCAGGCAGGCTCATCTTCTATCTCGATGAAGCGTCGACACAACGTTTTGTCGCCTGCGTCAATCGAACCGCGAAGCCGACGAAGCTTGCCGAAGCCGGAATCCGACCCCGGTCGTTGCGTTTCGACAGGGTCGTCCAGAATACACCCAACCCGATGGCGATCCGACGAAACACCTATTTCGAGCTGGGAGGTCATGACGAAGCGTTCCAAGGTTGGGGAGGCGAAGATTTGGAGTTTCTGTCGCGACTTCGAACCCGACCGATCGACGAGTTCGGGTCCGAGCCGCTGATCCATCTCTGGCATCCGCCGGCGAAAAAAAAACAGAGCGGCGACCGAAATCAGCAATTGCAAGATCAAAAGCTTTCCACCCCTGCGGAGACTAGAATCCAACGCTTGATCGAGCAACGTCATTCCCAACAAACGCCACAGCCGTGACCAACTGGTTGCCCACGGAACTCGCCAGTCGCCTCACACGGACCCCACGTTTTGACGTGGAGAACCATGTGCTGCTCGATTGCGATCTGGACGAATCCGCCCCCGTTTTCCATGTGGATTGCTATGGCCGATCGTTCTACCGTCGAGTGGAGGTCGCACACCGAGGTACGCGTTGGGTGTTTCACTATGATTCATCGCGACGCCTCGGCGTCTCCTTTCGCGCCGGCATGTTTTTCGACCGAGCCGCGGTGCCGGGGAGCCACCTATGGCGTGTTCCGAAAGCACGTCGCGCAGCGGTACTCGTCGAAACCCCCAATGAATACTTTTTTGACTACTTCCCCGAACTGGCGAGCAGTTTCTGCTGCGTGATGACACACCGCGACGACTTTGTCGGTCTCGGTCATCCCTTTACCCGACTCCATTACGGCACAAATTGGGTTCCGATCGGCGACCCCGAATTGCTTGTCCATGGGCACGGCAAAACGAAAGACCTTAGTTTTTTGGGCAGCATTCAACACGAGCCTGTGCACGGCTACGTGTTCCGAAAACAAGTGGCTGAGCGGCTGCAAGCCTTGGGAATCGAGTGTTTTGGTCGCGGACTCAAAACGTTGGCGAGTAAAACCGACGGACTCGACCCCTACCGGTTCAGTGTGGCGATGGAAAACACACGCTCTTCCGGTTACTTCACCGAAAAACTGATCGACTGTTTTCATCGTGGTACCGTCCCCGTCTATTGGGGAGATCCGGCGATCGCATCGGTCTTTGACCCGAGGGGAATGATTGTCTTTGAAAATCTCGACGGACTGGAAAGCATCTTGCCCACGTTAGGACCCGATCGTTACAAACTCATGTTGCCTTACGTTGTGGCGAACTTGGAGCGGGCAATCGCACTGGATTTGGCGGACACCGCCGGAATGTACCGACGGATCGCCGCACGGCTGGAGGTCGCCACACCCGAAGGACACTCCAGGACTCACGGTCAAGTAGGCCGACTCGCACGCGGAATTCGACACGCGGTCCTGGGACTTCGATCGCCGGGCAAAGGTCGATTTCTATGAACAACGTCATTCACATCTGCCCTCGGGCTGTGTTCGCAAACACCTACCACGGCAGCTACAAAGACACGATTTCACGGATACGGTTTTTAGAATCTGCGGACTGCTTCTACCATCAGGTGGTCATCGACGATGACGATGTGTCGCAGGTCCTGGATGCGGTTTCCAGCCTCAATACGGCAAACATACTGCTGGAGTATTCTCGGTATCCAAATGTCCTGAAGGGACTTCGGAAGCGTTTCCCGGCAGCGTTCATCGCGGTCCGATCGCATAACTTGGAGCCGCTACAGCACTTGGATAATTTGGGCTGGTTTCCCCAGCGAGGCCCGCTTTGGATGATTTACGGGATGGGTTGCTTGTTTCGCAACGACCTGACGGTCAAGCGGTATGCATCAGCGATCTGGTCGATCAGTGATTGGGAGAATCGAGTCTACTGGAATCGAATGCCGGGTCGGGCGGAGGTGGTTTGGCTGCCTTACCACTGTCCGGATCACCTGGTTAGTACCGACATGTCTGCCGCTCAATCCAGAACGATTGTGGCTTGTATGCCGACGTCTCAAAAAAATCGAAAAAGTTGGGAACTGGTCAGCAACTTTATTTCGTTCGCCCAGCGGATGCGAGAAAGCGGGTTTGATGACCTGGACTATGTCGTGACTGGCGCGGTCGAATCATGGGGGTTACCCGAGACTTCCGCAGTCCAGTTCTCTGGAATGATTGACGATCTGGCAGGTTTCCTTGGCCGGACCCGCGCGATCGCGATGCTTTCCGGTTTGGGATATGGGTTCAAGACGACGTTGGGGGACGCTGTGGCCAATGGCGCTTCGGTTCTGGTGCATCCACGACTGCACCGGCGATTGCCCGAGGACATGAAACGCCATGCGCTTGCATGTGACCCGACATCGACCTTCGACTGTGATTCGGTCTATCGCTGGATGCATGAACAGACGGGGGACACTGATTTAGTGAGCCGCTATCAAGACCGGTCGGTTGATTTACTGAACCGTCTACTGTCCGCTGATTCGAACGATTGATGAGAGTTCTCGTCAACGCATTGTCGGTCAACAATCAGAGCGGGCGACACGTTTTGATGGGGCACATGAACCGACTGCGGGACTGGACCGAGGGAACGCACGACTATGTGTTCCTCTTTCATGATGCCAATCGGGACATCGTTGTCGATTTACCCGGCTACCAGTGGGTCGAGTGCCCGGCATCGACATCCCGATGGAGCCGACGGGCGCTCTGGGAATACCGAAATTTGAACAAAATCGCTCGGCAGACCCACAGCGATTTTATCTTTACGCCGGCCGGTGTCTCGGTGCCAGGCATCAAGACGCCGCAAGTCGTGTTCTGTCAGAATCCCTGGTGTATGGTGCCCGAATTGCATCACGGTTTGAACGACAAATTCAAAGCGTGGTTGCAAAGGCGTGGCTATCGTCGCACGATGCGTGAATCGTCGTTGATGGTCTTTAATTCACAATACATGCACGATGCCTACCGCTTAAATGCGGGCGGCGATGCAAAGCGTGCGATGGTGGTTTATCAGGCCATTTCCGAAACAACCTGGGAAGCGGCCCGTCGATGGGGAAAAAGTCTGCTGGAAAAAAATCACATCGTCAGCGTCTCGGCGATGGCGCCCCACAAGGGTGCCGATGTTCTGGTGCGGGCCTTTCGGCTGGTGCGCGACACAATCGCCGATGCAAGGTTGACGTTTGCCGGTGGTTGGCCCGATCCATCGCATCGCCGGCAGATTGAAAACTTGGTGAAGGAACTGGGCCTAAGTGACGCGGTGACCTTTTGTGGTTGGATCAGCGATGAAGAACTTCAGCAACTGTACTCTCGAGCGCACGTGTTCAGCCTGCTCAGTCGTTGCGAATCGTTCGGAATTCCCGCGATTGAAGCGCAAAGCTTCGGGACGCCGGCGATCGGGACCGACACCTGCGCGATCCCGGAGATCGGTGGCGACGGTGGGGTGTACAGCCCCGTCGATGATGTCGAAGCGGCTGCGGCGAATTTGGTGAATGTTCTGACGAACGAGGATCTATGGAGTCGGTTGAGCGATCGTGCAAGTGAGAACGCACGCCGATTTTGCTGGACCGAGTGCAGTCGCCCGTTGTTGCAAATGTTCGATATCGTCAATCAGCACGCTGAAGCTTGATCGCCAAGGATGCAACATTGAACGCGTCTGGAACGACGGACCCGATGCGGTTTCACGGTTTTGACGCGCTGCGCGTTGCCGGCATGTTGGCAGTCATCTACATCCATGCCTGCGACACCAACGACCATGTCGAGTGGGGAATGCGGTATCTGGGCTTTGCGGTGCCGTGTTTTTTCATGATGAGTGCGTTTCTGGCCCAGCAAACCATCCTTCGAAAAAACATCGCCTTTTTCGATTGGATCAACCGCAAGTTTCAACGCTTGGCACCTTCCTATTTCGCCTGGAGCACGATTTACTTAGCCGTTCGATTCGCGAAATCGTTGGCGACCGGTGAGGAACTTGAGTCGGGGATCTTCGGCAGCATCTTCTGGGGCGACGCGTCGCATCAACTTTATTTTGTCCCCTTCCTTTTCTACAACTTCGTTTTATGGACCGGATTGATGAGGCTGGCTCGGCGGCGCCCGGTGACGACGACAGGATTATTGGCCGTTTCGATCGTGATTCTTGTGTGGCAGGCCTCAGCAATTCAAGCAGGTTTGCCGGCCAATCGTTGGTTTATTGGAACGTACATGGCTTGGTTTCCGATCGGAATGTTGTTTGCCATCGTAATCGAACAATTGCGAGAGAAACGCGAGTGGTTTTTCTGGCCGATCTTAGCGTTGTTGGTCGTGATGTTGCTCAGTGACTTTCTGAATGTCCACGCGATTTCAACGGTTGTTTTTGCGTTAGCGATTGTGGTCAGGCGTCCCGCACCCCGTTGGCTCAAACGCCTTTCGATCTACAGTTTTGGGGTATATCTCTCACACGTTTTGTTCATCGAAGGGATGCAATTTGTGGCATCGCGACTCGGACTGAACCTTCAGTCGTTCAGCGTCACGTTGGGAATCATGGTGATCGCGGGACTCATCTCCTATGCGGTATGTATGCTTCTCGGCCAGTCCAAGTGGAGTCGCTGGAGCGTCACATGAACGGGGCGAAACAAGACTGCCCGCGTGTCTCGGTCGTGATGGGGGTTTACAACGGTGCGTCTCAATTGACGGCGACGGTTGAAAGCATCCTTGATCAAACATTCGAGGACTTCGAATTGATCCTCGTCGATGACGGGTCGACGGACGGAGCATCGGAAATGCTGAGGGAATTTGCGATGCAGGATCGTCGGATCGTGCTGTTGCATCAACCGAACGCGGGGCTTACTTGTGCGTTGATCAAAGGGTGTGATCATGCGCGGGGCGAGTTCATTGCTCGACAGGATGTCGGTGACCGATCGCTTTCGAGACGTTTGGAGAAACAGGTCGACTACTTGGATCGACATCCCGACGTGGTCGCGGTCGGTGCCGGATGCCGCAGGATAGGGCCCGCAGGAGAATTCTTGGGGGAAACCATCCGCAATGCGAGTCCGGAACAGATCACCAATGCATTACTCGATGCCGGCCAAGGAATATCACATATGGTGGCAACCTATCGGTCTGACGCCTATCGAGCAGTCGGCGGCTATCGCCAGGAATTCCGTTTCGCTCAAGACACAGATCTCTGGCATCGATTGATCACTGTTGGCAAACTTGGAGAGGTCCCTGAGATCTTGTTCGAATGGGGAATCGACGTGGATGGAATCAGTTCGACCAACCATGATCGGCAAAGCCAACTGGCGATGTTGGCGCGGGAATCGTATCGATGCGTGCAGAGCGGTGGTGATGATCGGGAAATTTTGCGTCGCGCCGAAGCGATCAGCCTGGGCAAGGTTTCCTCGACGCAGATGGAATCCCCTGAAAGGAAACTCGCTCGAGCCGAGTTTTTTATCGGCAGCCAACTTTATGTCCTCGGGGATCCTCGGTGTCGCGCCTATTTGATGCGTGCGATCCGTCGACATCCGTTTTGGATCCGCCCTTGGGTGAAAATTGTGTTTTCTTATCTCTATCTGCACAGCCGCCAACAGTAGGACACAGGTTTCCTATTCCTATGCCTCTCGATGTTTCGATCGTCATACCGACACTGGGTCGCGATGCGGTCCTCGTTGAAACGATTGATTCGCTTCTGGGGCTTACGTCGCCGGCGGCAGAGATTCTGATCGTCGATCAGACACCCGAACACGATCAACCAACTAGCGAAAAACTGACTTACTGGGACTTTCGAGGAGACATCCGTTGGATACGACTTGCCGAACCCTCGATCACCCGCTCGATGAATTATGGATTGCGGGAAGCGATTTCTCCGCTCGTGCTGTTTTTGGACGATGATCTCCGGCCACGTGGCGAACTGGTTTCCGTCCATTCGCACGCCCACACGCAGCGGCCGCATTTGTGGGCGACCGTCGGACAGGTCATCCAACCATGGCAAGAACCCCAAGCGATTGCGGCACCGAGGGTGCTCAGGGGGCTTCGGCTCGACGAGGATTTTCCCTTCCATTCGACGTCGGACATGGAGGTCCATAACGTGATGGCTGGCAACCTCTGCGTTCATCGCGAACGCGCGTTGTCGATCGGCGGCTTCGATGAAAACTTCCAAGGCGCCGCCTATCGCTTTGAAACCGAGTTTGCCCGTCGTCTCGAAAAAGCAGGCGGTGCCCTTCGTTTTCTTGGCACCGCAGGCATCGATCATTTGCGTGTGGAAAAGGGCGGTACTCGGATTGCCGGTGATCACCTAACCAGCGCGTCTCCACGGCACGGTATTGGTGACCATTACTACGCGATGTTACACGCAGAGTCCGCCGCCGAGGCCGCCACCTACTGCGCCCGTCGAATCTTTCGTGAAGTCCGGACGCGGTTCCATTTGACCCATCCATGGTGGATTCCCGTCAAACTTCTCGGTGAAGTGCGGGCCTACCTCGCCGCGCGTCGTCTGGCCAGCCAAGGCCCCGTAGGCCGCGTGTCGCAGACCAATCGCCAAAAATGAAATCAAGCATGCACCCCATCGTCCTGACCGTTTCGACGGGGCGTTGTGGAACGACATTCTTGGAGAAATCGTTTCGCGCCAGTTTCGGAAACGAATCCAATTGGATCACTCACGAGCATCTGAAGCAACAGGTCACGCGCGTCGGCAAGTACCATCGCTGCTACGACGAGTCGGTTCAGTCAGAAATGGTCAACGACCAAATTCAGGAGTTGTTGAATAAGTGGCGTTCGCTTTCTGAAACCGGACCGATCGTCGACTTTGGTTGGACCATGCGGTCACTGATTCCTTACTTCTATCGCCAATTGGGCGATCAGCTCCGCGTGCTCTACGTGCATCGACATCCGATCGAAGTTGCGGCTTCGTTCAAATTAATTGGTAACTATAGCATTTACCATTCCGAAGACTGGGCGATCACCCCATATCATCCGAACGCAATGTATCCCCAGTTTGCGTCACGGTGGGATTCGATGACGCCTTTCGAGAAATGCCTTTACTATTGGCTGGAGGTCAATGCGTCTGCGGAAGAACTGAGACGGACCTACCCGAGCCTGAAGCTGATGGAGTTAAAAAGTAGTGACCTGTTTCGCTCCGACACCGTCCTGGATAAGATCGTTCAGTTCACGGGATTTGATTGCTATGCGAAGCCCATTGTACGGAGCCGCGAGCGAAACCGTCGTGAGATCTTTCTGCTCGAACGGCGACCGATCCGGCAGGAGTGGGGCCATTATCAGCGTCATCCCGAGATGATCGAGTTCGCAGAGCGACTCGGATATGACATGTCCCCAGAGTTTGTTGCAGATCTGATTCGAAAGTACCAACTGCCGCGAGGCGTGGTCCCCTGGCTTCGTCATCGATCCGGCTTCTGGGCCTTCAAAGAATGGGTCGGAAAGTCGTTGCGCAAAGTTGGCTTAAGATGAAACTCGCCTTTCTGACCACGCACCCGATTCAATACCAGGTGCCGGTGTTCCGGCATTTGGCGGCCGAGGATGGCGTCGAATTCAAGGCCGTGTTTTGCACCCTGCCGACCGCTGAGCAGCAGGGCGCCGAATTCGGCGTCAAATTTGAATGGGACATTCCGCTGTTGGAAGGCTATGACTACCACGTTTTGGACAATGTTTCTAAGACGCCGGGTTTGATGCACTTTACCGGCTGTGACACTCCCGGCGTCGCGGACTATTTTCGCGAGCAGGGGTTCGACGCGGTCGTGGTCAACGGCTGGGTCGTCAAGAGCTGTCTGCAGGCGGCGCGGGCGTGCAAACGGTTGCGCATCCCCTGCATCGTTCGCGGCGAAGCCAACAACTTGCGGCCGCGAGCCTGGTGGAAGCGATTGATCCACAAGCGGTTGATGCGCTTTTATGATGCGTTTTGCCCGATCGGTAAAGCCAGCGCGGCGTTCTATCGTGAACTCGGCATTCCCGACGAGCGGATGTTTTTGGCACCGTATTGCATCGAGAACGATCGTCTCGCCGCAACCAGCCCGCGTGATGAGGACTCCATTGCCGCCGCCCGTCGACGGTTCAAGATCGATGCCGACACATGCTGCTTCCTGTTTTGCGGAAAACTGATCGAAAAAAAACAGCCCATCGGTTTGATGAAAGCCGTCGCACTGGCCCAACAACAAGGTGCCGAGTTTCAGCTGCTATTGGTTGGTGAGGGCGCACAACGAGAGCAATGCGAGCGATTGGCGCGAGAGGGAAACCTGCCGGTTCAGTTCGCCGGTTTCTTGAATCAATCGGAAATCGGGCAAGCCTACAGCGCCGCGGATGCGCTGGTGTTGCCATCGGACAATGGAGAGACATGGGGATTGGTCGTCAATGAAGGCTTTGCGGCTGGTCTGCCCGCGTTGGTCAGTGATCAGGTGGGGTGTCATCCGGATTTGATCCATGACGGAGCGACCGGGTGGGTGCACCCGTTTGCAGATTGGCAGACGCTCGCCGACCAAATGACGCGAGCTGCCGGTGACCGTGAAGAACTTCAGCAAATGGGCCGCAATGCGAAAGCGCTGATCCGTCACTACAGCCCCCGCGATGCAGCCGACGGAATCATGCGTGCCGCCCGCCATGTCACCGGGCTGGGGAACTAAAATGATTCGCGTCGCCTTACTCGACACGACGGTACCCGGTGAACCCGGAAGCATGGGACGGTATCGTGACCAGCTCGCCGGTGCGCTGGACACGTACTTTTCCGATGAAGTGGAAGTGTCGGTGAAGTTCCTGGGCTGTGGTCGGGAAACGCTCGATCGCACACCCAATCGGTTGCGAATGTGGCGTCGTCACTATCACATTTGGCGTGCCGCACGGAATTTGGATGTTTCCCAATACGACGTGGTTCATTTGCTCGATGGCAGTTTCGGCTATGCCGCGGGCGCGGTGCAGTCAGACTGCGTTGTCGTGACGGTCCACGATGTCATCCCAAGGTTACAAATGGATGGAGTCTTTGCCGGCGCGCCACCGGTCGGACGCGGGGCACGTTGGCTCATCAATCAATCGTTACGAGGCGTCGGGGCATCCAGCGTGGTTTGCTCGGACAGCCAAAGCACGGCGGAGGACTTGCGGCGGTACGACTGCTCGCCCAGGGGAGGCATTCGAGTTGTGCCACTTGCCGTCGAGAGTGAATTGTTTGAAGGCTCCGGTGAAGTGCCCCGCGATGTGGGGCAGTCGACGCCCTTTTTGTTCCATCTCGGCAACAATGGTTTTTATAAGAACCGTGCCGGTGCGATCGAGGTCTTCAAACGCATCCACACCAGCGTGCCGGTTCGGTTGGTTCTGGCCGGGCCGGCGCCGGATGAATCGCTGCGCCAGGTTTGCAGTGCGAGTGGTGTTGCCGAACGCATCGAGTTTGTGATCGATCCAGATCAGGACGCGCTAGCGAAGTACTACCGAGCCGCGGCCGCGTTCCTCTTTCCGAGTCTTTACGAAGGCTTCGGGTGGCCGCCGTTGGAAGCGATGGCGGCCGGATGCCCGGTGGTTTGCAGCGATGCGGGGTCGCTTCGGGAAGTGGTCGGCGATGCCGGAGTGGTCGCGAGCTGTAGGGACTACGACGCGATGGCGCGGGGGTGTGAGAGGTTGTTGACCGAGGAAGCGTTTCGCCACGAAACGGTTCGAGCGGGGCGCGAGAGGATCAAACACTTCAGCCGAGAACGCTTGGCAGAAAGGATGATGGGGGTTTATCAAGAGTTGCTGGAAAGTAGCTGTGAAGACAGGACAATGGCGGGCAGAAATATCGACCAGAAGAAAGGGGGCGGGAAAATGCCCTCTACCTGGAATTTGGAATCAAACACTTGAAACTTGACCCCAAACTCGATACATCGCGAACGGCATGTCCGTCGTCGCATTCCACGGCCAACAAGATCGGTCGTGTGTTGTGGGGCGTGTGCTGGTGGGTCTTGTTTCGACCTTCGCCGCGGATCGTGTTCCGATGGCGAGTCCTGGTGTTGCGTAGTTTTGGGGCGACGGTGACGGCCGAATCTCGGATCGACCCGACGGTTCGGATTTGGGCGCCGTGGAATCTGACGATCGGGCGCAACAGTTCGATCGGGCATCACGTGGATGTCTACAACGTCGCACCGATCAGCATCGGCGACAACGCGACGGTTTCACAGTACAGTTACCTGTGCGCCGCCTCCCACGACTTGGCCGATCCGACGATGAAACTGACGACGTCGCCGATTCGAATCGAGCATGCGGCGTGGGTCTGCGCCAAGGCGTTTGTCGGCCCCGGCGTGACGGTCCATGAAGGTGCCGTGGTCGGGGCTTGCGGCGTGGTCACCAAAGATGTGCCCGAGTGGACGATTGTCGCCGGCAATCCGGCCCACGAGATCCGCAAGCGGGAAATCAACGCATGACGCAAGCTCGATCGGACAGTGCTGATCGGTCGACGCGACTGCCTGTTTCGGTGGTCGTACTGGCCAAGAACGAAGAAATCAACATCGCGCGGTGTGTGGATGCATTGGCGTGGGCGGATGAAGTCGTCGTGGTCGATGATGCGTCGACCGATGCGACCGTGGCATTGGCCGAGCAGTCGGGGGCTCGCGTCGTCAGTCATCCCTTTGCGTCGTTCGCGCGTCAGCGGAATTGGGCACTCGATCATGCCGGCCTGCGAAACGAATGGGTATTGATGCTGGATGCGGACGAGGTTTCCACCGCGGAATTTGCTGAGGAAATTGGGCGGGCGATTGAGTCGGCCGGTCCCGAGGTGGTCGCTTTCCGCACGTGCCGAAAGACGATGCTCGACGGCGTCTGGTTGAAATTTTCTGACGGATTTCCCGTTTGGATCATGCGGTTGGTTCGGCGCGGTCGCGCGCGGTTTGAAGACAGCGGTCATGGTGAAGTGCCGGTGCCCGCGGTCGATGGCGATCTGGGAACGATCCGGTCGCCGTTCATTCACGAAGCGTTTAGCCGCGGAATGGACGATTGGTGGATGCGGCACGTCCGCTATGCGGGGCGTGAGGCGGAACAGGAGCGATGCAGTGATGGCACAGCGAGCGCCGATCAGGTTTTCAGTCTCGACTCCAGTCGGCGAAGGCGGGCGATTCGGGGAATCGCTCGGAAACTACCGGCCCGCGGAACGCTGCGATTCCTCTATCAATATGTGCTGCGACGCGGTTTTATGGATGGCGCCGCCGGGTTGAGGTTTTGTCGGATGATGGCTTGCTATGAGACGATGATTACGATTCGCAAGTCTGAACCCGCCGCGTCAGACGGCGCACCATTGGGAACAGGCTGAAGTGGACTTCATTTTCTACATTACCGTTGTGATCGGCGCTTTGGTGGCCGTTACCGACTGGCGGGTCGGGTTGCCCATCGCAATCGTCTTGGATTGTTTGCGCGATCCGGTGCGCAAACTGACCGAAGGTGAACCGACCCTGGTCACGTATTGCGTGAGTGTGGTTTGGGCGGCAGCTTTCGTCGGCTTGTTTTTCGGGTCGGAAGGCGGACTGCGGCAAATTCGCGCCCGATTTCCCTGGGTCGAACGGGTGATTACCTGGTATGTCCTCGGTCTGTTGCCGGGCGCCGTGCTCTCGCTAACGCTGTATCAGAACGGCATTCTGCTCGCCGCACTTGGTTTCATCTCTTACGCCGCTCCGTTGCTAGGAGTCGGGCTTGGAATCGCGCTGGCGTTTCAATTGAAGCACTTGAGGCACCTGCTGCAGGTTTATGTCCTTGTCAACTGCATCGCCTTCATCGGGTCGCTCGCCGAGTGGCTGCAATGGGATTGGCCTGCGTTGGGGGGCCTGGCGGGATTCGAGTGGATCCGACACATGCCCGGCGTCATCGTTCAATTGATCTCCGGGTTCTTTCGAAGCCCCGACATCGCCGGGTTTCACGCGGCCAACGCGATGATGGTCTCGGCAATTCTGTTGCTCAATCGGGGGGACAAACCGGGGATGCGCCGCCGGATCAATCCGCTCTGGTTGACGACGGCCATCTGGAGTTTCATGCCGCTGCTACTGTGTGGCAGGCGAAAGATGCTGATCATGCCCGTGATCTTTGTCGCCGCCTACCTGCTCTATATCCAGTTGGCCGCGCGGCGAAACTTCGTTCAGGTAGGAAGCTATCTGTTATTGATCGTCGCGATCGGAGCCATTCCGCTGGTGATCTATCGTGACCAAGACGCGATCGCCGACCACCAAGCGTACTATGCGACGACGATCAGTGATGTCGCGCCACGATTGAGGGACAACGTCGCGATGGGGATTGTCGAAACGCTCCGCCAATCGGGGCTGATGGGGTCGGGACTGGGCGTCGCAACCCAGGGCGCGCAACACTTTGCGGTCGAAGAGCGTCAGGATGCATGGCAGGAGGACGGAATCACTCGTCTCTTCAAAGAACTCGGCGTGCCAGGTGTTGTGCTCATTTTGATCGCATTATCCACTTTGCTTTCCCATTGCCGCCGGATGATTCGGAAGCAGAGGTACCTACCGTTAATCGAACTGCAGGCGATGTTTTTCGCCTTGCTGATGGCGAACTTCGCGTCCTTCGTCGCATCCCACCAGCACTTCAGCGGCGATCCACCCAACGCGCTTTGGGTGCTGCTCTTCGCCGGGGTGTTCATCGGAACGCTGGGGCTGGGGGCATCGACTCCGGCTCGATCCAATCAGAGGTTTACGCCCGGCCTTCCGTAGAAGGTCTGTGGATTAAGAAGGTTTGTGGATTTGGTCGTCTGTCGTCTTGATCAACGCGATGACCCGATTGCGATCGAGTCGTCGAGGGGGCACCGCGTGGCCCCGGGCATGCGGGGCTAGGTCGAAAAGCCATCGAGCGAAACGAAAGAATACCTGATTCGGGGCGGCGGCAGAAGCGAACCGTTGGACCGTTTGTCCTGGAAAAATACGGCTTTGGTGAGGGTTTCTTCCAGGTTTTGGTTGCATTTGCGAAAGCACGTACTAACCTGTGCGTCGAAACAGCAATTCACGCTGAAACAGTTGCACTGGACAAACGAACATGGCTCTGAAGCGAATTACCCCTCTTGTTGCTCTATTGTTCGCGTTTTGCGTCTCCACGGCGAACGCTGCGGTCGTTTCCTTTTTGGGAACCCTTCCCGCTGGGAGCCTCCAACAGGCCGGCCCCGTGCTCAATTCACTGCCTCGGGATTTCACCATCACCTACAACTACACCCCCAGTGCAACTGGGTTGTCGACGGTTTCGGGGACATTTACGTTTTTGGCCAACACTTCTGATCCACAGGTGACAGTGGCAACGACGGGGAATTTTGCAATGGCCAACAATGCCGGCACATCGGGCCAGGATATCTTCAGCGTTGATGGAATTATCGCTGCCGGACTGTTGGGGCCGAGTGTTTCTCGGTACACGTTTGCCTTCGTCAAACCAACCAACACGATTAGTTCGAACAATCTGAGTCCACTGGCAGTGGCTCAGATGATTGCCGGGCCGACGTCGATCAACTTCAAATCGGGGCCTGTCCGCGGTTTTGGAGTGGTTCGGGGGGCTCCCGAGCCGAACACGATGGTCGCGCTAAGTGGGTTTGTCATTGCCGGATGCGGGATTGGCTATCGGCGTCGGCTAAAAAAGCACAAAGAGACGGCGGTCGAGGCTTCCGAGGCATAACCCCAGCTAAAAATCGCCTTGTGCGTTCGCTAAGATTAGGCAAGAGCCCCGAGGTGAGGTTCTTGTCTTTTTTTCGTAGGTGCATGCGGTTTCTGTCTGGAATTATCGCGGAACATTGTGGGAGGATTGGGGCACTCGGGTGGTATTTAACACCACAACCTAACCAAGACCTCCAACGTCTCGGCCCCCATCCCGTCGAACGCCGTCCGTCAATATAGATGCCAGATTCGAAAAGGTTTAATTATCTCGCGGCGATCTTTTGGGCGCTGGTGTTGCTTTCCCCGCTTCCGGGGATGAGTGTCTATTTGGGATGGTTGAGTGATTTGGAGCAGTACGGATACATTTTTCCGCTGTATTTGTCGCTGATCGCGTTGATTCTGTTTCGCTGGGACCATCGATTTCATTTGCCCTCGGAACCGGTTTCCATCGCGATCGTTGCGGGTTCGTTGCTGATAAACCTACTTGCGGGGTATCGCGCCTCGCCGTGGTTATCGTCGATTGCGTTTGCCGTTGCCTTGGTCGCCTGGCTCCGCACCCATCGTGCTTGCGAAGCGGGGGATCAGCGGTTGACGTATTTGAGCTTGATGCTGCTGATGACGATTCGGCTCCCGTTGAATCTGGATTTACGGCTGACGACTGCTCTGCAACGAACGACCTCTCAAGTCAGCAGTAATCTTCTTGATTTTCTTGGGGTCACGCATTATTTGCGAGGCAATGTGATCGAGCTTCCCGGCGGGACGCTGTTTGTTGAAGAGGCGTGTAGCGGGGTGCAGTCGTTGTTTACGATCCTATTTTTGGTTTGCTTGTGGTTGGTCTATCGTCGCCGTCCAATCGTAGCCGCGCCTGCCTATCTAGCCGTCGGGATCTTCTGGGCGGTCGTGATGAATGTGGTGCGGATCAATTCGGTAGCGTTGGCCCAAGAATGGTACGGCAGTGATCTATCCTCCGGGATACCTCACGAAATCTTGGGGTGGATCTGCCTGGTAATTGCGGTGTTGATGATTCTGTCGACCGACCGCTTGTTGCGAGTGATGTTCTATCCCGTGCCGGTGGACGAATCGGGGCAGTTTTCCAATCCGGCGACCTGGTTTTGGAACCGTTGTTTGGTGTACGGGGTGTCGCGACCGAGTGATCAATTTGAGCCATCCGAGGGGCGCGAAACGACAGAACGCGGGACTGTGGCCAGCCCTTATGCGGTCGCCATGTTGACCGTGGTCACGTTGTTTTGCGTGCCTGGTTTTGGGTTGGGTTATCGGATCGTTGCGACTCGATTTGAGCGTCAGGTGGCCAATGCCGATCGCCCATTGCTGTGGGATCCGGGGTCAGCGTTGATGAATCGAACCGCGTACGCGTCGGCGGTGACCGACCATGAAGCCTTGCGCAAAGCCAACAGTAAACAGTTGGGCCACCATGCAGACGTATGGACGGTCTTTTTGGAGGGCATGGCTGTTCGGATCGCGGTCAGTCAGCCTTATCCGGAATGGCACGACATGCGGCTTTGTTACAATGGAGACGGATGGCAGGTAAATGATTGGAATCCGACGCTTCCATCGATCAACGCGCCAGACGGAACGGCCAGACCGCGAATCGATCAGTGGCAGGTGTCGTACGCCGAGATGGTACGTGACACCGGTGAGTTTGGCACCCTGCTGTTTTGCGGTTTGACACGTGACTGCGATCTCCTTTCGCCGCCGATGAGCGGGCTGTATTCGCTGGTCGGCGATCGCATGAAGGATCGGCAAGCACTGCAATCAAACATCATCATGCTGCAGCTTTGGACCGTCACGCAAAAGCCACTGATTCCCGAGCAGTTAGAGAAACTTCAATCGCTGTTTGATTCCTTCCGGACGACAGTCCTGGATCAACTCCGTGATCCAGACTCAATAACGCAACCACGCACCGCGAGCCCGAATCTGACGATGGTGTTCGATGAAAGGGGCGGACGATGAAGCCTATTCGAATCCTGCGGCGTTGGTGGCGGATGTTCGTGTCGGCGATTCGCTTCGTTATGCGGTTGCCGCGAACTTTGAATGTGGTCGAACTGACGATCCATGCGTTTTCATTTCCCCAGCACGAATGGGCGAAACGTCTACGTCGCGATTTAGCGGCTGACGAATCTCCAACGACTTGGAAACAGGCGATCAATCCGTTGTATTGGATGGCCTGGGGGGCACGGTTCTTTGTCAGTTGGGTCGCGAGCCGGCCTTACGCGACGCTTGCCCCTGCGATGCCCGCGATAGTCGTGGCCGTGATCCTCTTAGCGGTCGTGCTGATCGTTGTCCGAAGAGACCAGGCAGCGACGCAAACGATCTATCTGGATACATTGCGTACCTCGCTCACCGAAGGAAACACCGCTGTCGCCTCAGTCGCCGTGCAGCGTTTGCTGGCCATTGATCCCAACAACTTGGAACATCAGTACCAGTTGGCAATGCTGGACGACGAACTGGGGAAAAAGGAATCCGCGCGATTGGCGATTTATCGGTTGGCGGTTCAAGAAGAGCATGGACCGGCAGCGCTCTGGATGCTCAAGGCTCTGATCTACGACGAAATGACGTCACCCGCCAGCGATGACGAGCAAAACTTGCAACTGGTCCCTCGCAAAAAATGGAGCGATGACGAAAAAACTATCTGCCATCGCTGCGCTACAGTTGCACTGACCAAGCTGCCATCACAGCGCGCCATATTCGCAAAAAGAATGTACGCCCGATTCTTGACCGAGATCGGCGCGGCACGCGATGCATTAGCGCTCTACGAATCTATCGCGGACACCGATCCCGAAGTCAATTTGATCGCAGCCCAACTCGCTCACCAATTAGCCCAGCGGAACGGCGACTACCTGACGGTGCGAGAGTATGCCAAGGCTGCTATCCGCTTTATTCGCCCAGCTCTATTGGCCGATCCGACTTCGGTCGACAAGCGACTCAACCTGGCACAGGCTCTTGTTCTCGACGAACAAGACGAACAAGCATACCAGTTGCTAACTGAAGGCTATCAGTTGACAGGCGACGGCTTGCTGTTGCTGGCAGCTGGTGAAGCGAGGATTTTCACCGCTGATCGACTCAAACGTGACATTGGCGCACGGGAAACACTCGCTGAACGAGGCCCCATCCTCTATCAAGCACTCGAGTTGGCTCCCAAGAGTCCGGTGGTGCTTGAGGCCGTCGTGCAGTTTTCCATTGAATGCAGCGAAGCGGATGACCAGGCGTTGCAGAACGTTCGCAAAAAGTTGCTCAGCGGGGTCGATCCGCCGGCGATGCACTTTATCGAAGGCACCGTGGCGCTGATGTCCGGGGACCATGAGAGCGCCCAGCGACACCTGTCCCTGGCCGCAAACGAATGGAAAAACATGGCGGGCCTGCTGAATAATCTCGCCGTCACACTGTCGCAAAATGGAGACACCGCCAAACTTCCGCAAGCGTTGCGGTTGTCCGATGCCGCTTTGGACCAGTTGCCGGGACATCCGTATCTGCTCGAAACCCGCGGTCAAATCCTGCTGCGAATGGAGCGTTACGAGGAGGCGATCGTGGATTTGGAGGCCGCGCTCAAGGAACCCGCGATGCGTCCGCTGGCCCACCCGTCCCTGGCAATCGCCTACGAAAAACTGGGCGAAGACGACCTGGCCGAACAACACCGCCGCCTGGCCGAACGCCACTCGACCGCGCCGTAACGCGTCTGAGCGAGGTTAGTGGAACGGCGCGAGCGGGCTGTCGGTCATCAGTGGAGTAATGATTTTGTCGAATGTCGCCATCGCAAGAGGGGCTTGAAACCATGCCGTGACTAGGGAAGGATAGGGGGGGCCAAGAGCAACGAGGTTTTGCCGCTTGGCAAATGTCGCCGCGGAAAGACGGCTTTAAGTTTCTTGCCACAGGGATGTTTCTTCCGACGGTGCCGATTGGTCTGCGTACCGTTTGTGCAGGAAGCGTGGAATGAAACGATTGCACGATCGGCGGACAGATTTTCGCCTCGGCTTGGATGCACAACTTAGGGCCTGGACGAACCGGTGCCTGTAGGTTTCTGAGGGAACACCCCCGCGCAAAGATGCGTCAAAAAGGCTGAACGGTTCAAGAATGTGAACTACGCTCGGCCCTTATCAATCACGCACCTCCAATCCTTCTAACTGTGTATTCGTCGATGCTGGATCAGACTTCACCACAGCCGGTCAACTACGACTCAAGTGTTACGCTTGATCCGGCGCAGGAGCAGCACCATGGCGAAACCATTCTGACGGTGTTGTGGCGATTCAAGTGGCTGCTCGCCGCCTTTGTCGCTATCGGAACATCGATCGGTTACTGGATGTACAAGCAGAAACCGACGACGTACCGCGCGACGACCCAGTTGATGTTCAAAAGTGATACACCGATTTCATTGGACTCCAACACCGGCATCGTTCGTGGCGGGATCCCCAGCGGCAAGCTGATGCAATCGCTGATCACCTCCGACGCAATTGTCCGTCGCGTCGCAGCCAATCCCGAGCTGAAGTCGATTCCGTCGTTGGAATCCAGCACCGAGACTCAGATCGTTTCGTTGGTTCGCAGCGGCATCCGGTTTCAGACGCTGACCGACCAGAGCGATTCGCGGGATCGGATGATCGCCGCGCTTAATTTTGACGGCCGTGATCCCCAGGTCTGCGTCGCCACCGTCAACGCCGTCAGTCAAGCGATCAGTCAGCACTTCGAACGCGAACGCCAATCGACCATCAACGAAGTCGGCGAATTGGTTCGTAACGCGATGGACAAGCTGATCCGTGAACAGAAAGACCTGGAAAGTGAATACTTGACGTTTCGCGACAACGCGGATCTGGAATGGAATGTGGAAGGTCAAGCGATCAACCCCTATCGAGAGCGACAGTTTCAGCTGCAATCCTATCGAACGGAACTGGAGCAAAAGAAACGGGAACTCAACAGTGATCTCCGCCTGGCCATCAACACCCGCAAACTGCACAGCGACCCGGTGCTGGTGGCACAGATCATCGGCCATCTGGGAAGCGTCGTCAATGAATTTGAACCGTTGCGGCAAATCGTCGGTCCCGGAAACGCGGCACCGGATGACCTGACGCTCAAGAAGCTGGAAGTCGAACGGACTTTGATTCCGTTGCAGATCAAACGGGATCAATTGGAACTTGCCTACGGAGCGTCTCACCCCGAAGTGAAATCGATCGCCATGCAGATCGAAAGCTCGCAGAACAAGCTCAACGAGCTGAACCAACAAATGTCCGAGCGGATCGCCGAGTTGCGAGCCCAATCTCAGCGGACCGATTATGACAAAGAGGCTCGGGAGGCTCGTGACGAACGCGCCCGAATGGCTGTCGACGCCTACATCCGCGGGCTGGAAGCACAACTGACCGTGCTCGCTCAGGACATGAGTGACATCGACTTGCAAATCGAACAGCAAAAAGACGAAGCGGACAAGCTGAAGATCGTGGAAGAACGAGACGCCTCGTTCAACCGCAGAATCGAAACAATGCGTGGCTTGGAAACGCAGTTGGAGCAACAGCTGGCGGCATTGAACCTGGCCGATGTCAAAGGCGGGATTCTCGTCGAGCCGTTGCTGGACACCGGCCAAGCCTATGAAACCGGACCCGATCTGAAAAAAGACCTCGTGCTGTTCGGCATGTTGGGGCTGGGATTGAGCGGGCTGCTGGCGATGATCTTCGAAAGCACCGCCAAAATGTTTCGCAGTGCCGAAGAGATCCAACGCGAGTTGCGTCTTCCCGTGTTGACCCACATCCCGCTCGATGAGGGCAGGATTCAACAAGGCAAGGGGCTGGTCGATTCCGAGATCGCCAAGCTGGACCCGAAACTCTCGGTCGTTCACCGCCCCTATTCTCCCGCGGCCGAGGCAGTGCGTGGGGTGCGGACGGCGATGCTGTTCGACCGCCGGCAATACAACAGCAAGGTGTTCCAGATCACCAGTCCGCTGCCGGGCGATGGCAAGAGCACCTTGGCGGCCAACGTCGGCTGCTCGGTCGCCCAATCTGGTAAACGGACATTGTTGATCGATTTGGACCTTCGCAGCCCCCGGCTTTCCCTGCGTTTCAACCTGGAGGCCAAGACCGGGCTGACGAACGTGCTCAACGGCGAACTCGGACCGGCCGAAGCGATTCACCAGTCGCCGATCGAAAACCTGGACATCCTTCCCTGTGGTCCGCTGCCGGCAAACCCCGCAGAAGCCTTGACACTTGCCGAACTGGCCGAAGTCTTTCAGTGGGCTCGCGAAAACTATGACTTTGTGATCGTCGACACGCCGCCACTGCTGATGGTCAGTGACCCCGCCGTCGTCACGACCTACGTTGACGCCGCGATGTTGGTGATGCGGATCCGACGACGGTGCAAGCCGAACGCCAAAGAAGCGATCTCGATGTTGCGAGCTGCCGGCGCACGGGTGATGGGTGTGGTGGTCAACGAAATCGACGACGTCAGCGGCGGAGCCTCCTACAAGAGCAGCGCCAGCGGAAGCTACCAGTCGATCGGCTATGGTTACGGCGACAAGTATCGCCGACGTTACCAACAGGAAGCCAAGACGCAGGACACCTATGTGGTCAAAGGCAAACACGCTTCTGATCCGGTGTCGGTGCCCGCCGCCCCTGCCGAGTCCGGCCACCAACCGGGGACTTACGAACAAGAGATCGCTGACCCAGAATTCACCGACTCCGAATTCGCTGACCGCAAGATCACCTCCCCCGACGCCGCTCCGTTTGCTCCAAAGGTCGTCCCCGAACGGCGTCGGACCAACGTGCGGTCATAGGCCAGGACCGCGCCGCATGAATCGAATCAGGAACCGATCTGGAAGCCAGCCGTTTGGCTGGCGCTTGCCTTTGGGGACCAAGGGCATCGGCTCCATCGCCGTTGTTCTGCTGGTCGGCTTGTACGCGTTCGCCCGGCCCCATCTGAATGATCAGTTTGGTTGGCAGCTTCCCGGCTTGAATCAGCAAGCCGAACAGGACACGTTTGCTGTCCCCACCCGGCCGACACAATCCCCAGAGCAGACGCCGGACCGATCGGCTTCGGGTTCCGCCGATGCCACGGATCAAGACGGCCGAAATTCAATCGCCGATCTGCGCTACGGGTTGCTCCGTGAAGTTCGGCCCAATGAGTTCGTTTCGCCGGAAGGATTGCGGTACGTCCCCGGAAGTGCGGAAGGGCACCGTCTGGAGCACCTGCGACGCCACACCGAGGACATGCCGTCTCGACCTGGGAAACACGGCGTCTTTGATGGCGGAATGGAAGGTGCGTTGGTGACGATCGACGATGCCTACGGGCGGGCCAAGAAGAAACAGCGGTCGACAAAACAGACCGATCGGGATCGAACCATCTACACCGTCGACATGGAACGTCGCGTCGGGTACGTCGGCGGCCGCGAAGGCGAACGCCAAAACCATCCGATCGCCCGTCGGGTCAAGTTGGTGCTCGAAGACACCATCGTGATCACCGCCTACCCGTTGTGACGCAACGATGAACCAGGACCACGATCAAGACAGCGCCCGGCCGCCTCTGAATCCAGGGCCGATTCGATCGGTCGCGATTTGCCCCATCTGTGACGGCGGGTTGTGCGGCGTTCGGATCTGCACCGGAGACGATCCTACCCAGCCGCTGCCCGACCGCGGTTTTGTGATGTGTGACGAATGCGAAGCGGTTTGGATGGATCCCGATGTCCAAACGGAACACCACTACGTGGATGCCCAAAATCCGGAATGCCCTGTCTGTCACGGGGGACTGTGGACGGCGAGTCGCTGGGCCGATCGCCGGGACGTCCAGCGGTTGGGGTGGAGCGATGCCATCGATGCCGGTCTGGACGGCGATTCCGCTGCCGGCTGATCTTCAGCGTGAGATGTACTTGACCAGAGTCACTTTCCGCGACGCCGAATCGATGAAGACTTCATCCATCACACTGGTCAGCAGCAGCATGCCGCGTCCACGTTCGTCCGAAAAACTTTGTGGGGTCCCCGGCATCGGGGCGTGATGGATCGACTGGCCGGAACCTTCATGAACGACCACCAATCTCGCTTCCCCATCCGTCACTTCCAATTGCACCGTGACAATCCGATCGGTCATCGACCTCGATGATTCGTCATCGAGTTTCTCTGCCACCAACGCCCGCGCGTCGTCGATCGACATCGGCGTGGAGCGGACGGGTTGCTCGAAATTGCCGTGAATGATGGAGTGCACGATCAAATAGTCGAGCGCTTCGGCGATTCGAATTCGGTCGCTGGTGTGCAAGACGTTCATCGCGGCCAGCAACCGAACGACCAGGCTGACCAGCGGCGTGACTCGCTCGATCGAGCAATCGAGAACAAAATCGAACCGGGTCCGCGTCAACGCTCCCTTCAAGTAAAGCGATTGAGCATTCGCTTGGGCAAAGGCCGTGATTCGGTTAACGATATCAGGCAGCAGGATTCCGACGTGGTCCTTGGAAATGTAGTTGGCGGCGCCCACACCGAGTGCCTCGGCGGCCAGATCCTCGTTGCCGAACGCCGTCACCAAGACGGCAGGGACAAGCGAGCATTCCGTCCGCATCGCGCGAATCAGCTCGACACCGTTCATCTCGGGCATCTGCATGTCCGTGACGACCAGGTCCGGTGCGTGCTCCCGCAACGCGGCCAACGCCTCCAAGCCGTTGCCCGCGGTCCGCACCGTCAATCCTTGCTGCTGCAAGACCGAGGTGATCATCGCGATCTGGGTGGCACTGTCGTCCACGACTAGGACATTCGGCATGGCTGGGTTCTTGAAAAGGTGTCTGAAAAGCCATCACCGATGATAGCGAACCGCTCGCGAGCATTGTTGTCCGAGCGTGTCAAAAACTGACGCCACGCAGAATTCGGGGCCTGCAATCGACACCATCGGAAATCACGCCACTACCCGAGTCGCAGGCTTGTAGCTTGCGAGGCGTCAGCCGGACCGACAAGCACGATGCTCGGACCACTATTGTCCGTAAACCGGCGGTTTCCAATCTTTCGGCAAACGCCCTTGTGGACGCACGCCGACGGCACCGCTGGGGATGACGGCCTCGGACGGTTGGATCAGCGGTAGATCATCCGGCAGGTGCTTGATCTTGAAATCCTTGTACTGGATCGTCATCGCCGGACCGACGTGAACTTGAACGGCAAGCACGCCTTCGAGCGATCGTCCGTTTTCATCCAAGTCGATCAGGTCCGCGGTCATGTGGCCATCGATCCAATGCCGGTGGTGATTGCCTTCGACCAGGACCCGGTATTCATGCCACTGATCGGCGGGAAACTCTTTGACCGGCATCTTGCCGACGATCCAGGGCTGTCCCTGCGGGTCGATGATCACTTTCTCACCGGTGTGTGAAAGGATGCGTCGCCCTTTCTCTTCGTACAACATGCCGTTGTAGTTCGGGTTGTCGGCAACGACGTCACACTGGTAACCGGTGACCACGTCCAGCCCCAGATCGGGGCGTGAGGTGCCTCGGTACTGCAGCCCGCTGTTTCCACCGGGCGACACTTTGACTTTGACGCGCAAGTCAAAGTTGCGGATCGTCGAACCCGTCCAGGTGATGAAGCGATTCATCTTCAGCGAGCCGTCGGTCACGCCGGTCAACGCCCCGTCACGCATCGACCAGTATTTCGAATCGCCTGCCCAACCGTTCAAGTTTCGGCCATTGAGCAAATTGACAAAACCGTCTTTCCCTGGTCGGAACGAAACGGCAGCGGATGCCTCGGGATGCGGCACCGTTGACGGGGTGAAGGGGGCGTTCAACGGGTCGATCGGACCGCCAAGTTCTTTCACTCGTTGGTCCGTCCGCTCACGCATCGCAGCGAGCGTTTCGGCGTGGGCGGGATCATCGGCCAAATTCACCAACTCGTCAGGGTCCTGCTTCAAATCATGCAGGAACTCGCGGTTGCCGTGATCAAAGTAGCGGACGTATTTAAAACGTTCGTTGCGGATGCCTTCAAACGCCGGGATGCGTGTGCGGACGGCAAAATGTTCGTGAAACGATTCGGTTCGCCAATCGGACGGTTTGTCACCGGAAACAATCGGTTTCAAGCTGTGTCCCTGGTATCGCTCGGGAACCTCTCCGCCGGACCAATCGACAAACGTGGCGGGCAAGTCCAGGTTCAAAGCGATCGCGTCGGTCACCTTGCCTTTCTGAGCTTGATCGACGCGCGGGTCGGTGATGATCAGCGGCACACGTAGCGACTCTTCGTAGTGCGACCATTTTCCGGCCAATCCGCGGTTACCCATGTGATAGCCGTTGTCCGCCGAATAAACGATGATCGTGTTTTCCGCCAAGCCGGCTTTTTCCAGTTCGGACAGGAACCGGCCGATCGCGTTGTCGATCCCACTGACCATTCGATAGTACGCGCGAATGTTGGTTTGGTACTTTTGATCGGTGTTCCAACGCCAGAAAAAACGTTCGCGATTGATGGTCGTTTTGAGGAAGTCGGGCAGGGCTTCAAAGATTTCGGGAGCATTCAAACGCGGCGGGGCGATGTCGATGTCGTCATACATCCCATCGACGGCGCGTGGCCACGGAAAGTGACCGATCCCGGGGCGGCGATCACCGTCTTCGGCGTGACAGGCGTTGAACCACATGTTCAGAGCAAACGGTTTGTCCTTCGGCTGCGATTTGATGAACTCGACGCCTCGGTCGACGATCACTTCGGTTTCGTGCCGCAAGCTTCCGTCGGGTTGTTTCTTGTAGAACGGGTTGCGGCCGATCGCTTCGAACTCGTCGAAGTGGTCTTCCCGCTTGTAGCCGCTGGGCATTTTCGCATGCCATTTGCCGAAGTATCCGGTTCGATAACCACGCTCCCGCAAGATGTCCGAGTACAGCGTGTTGACTGCTTCGGCCCGTGCCTGTTCGGGATTGCTCGGTGAGCCATAGCTGCGGCCGGTCAGCCCGCTCAGAATGGTGGTCCGGCTGACCCAACAGATCGAATGGCTGACGAACATGTTTTCGAACCGCGTTCCACGAGCCGCCAGGGCGTCGATGTTCGGCGTCTGGATGACATCGTTGCCATAGCACCCCAGCGTGCTGGTCGTCTGGTCATCGGTGAAGAAAAAGACGATGTTGGGCCGGTCGTCGGCAAGGACGGCATGAGAGGTCAACAGCAGCAGAACGAGCGAAACAAACGTTTTCATGGCAACCCACCGAGAGAAACGGACAGAACAGCTGAGATTCTAACCAGTCTGTCGGCGAGAGTCGCCGGTGGCGTCAAAATTGCCGACGGACCACTGCAGCTCCGTTTCACCTTGCGTTTCGCGTAGGCGGTAGTGGACGAGGCGACGAGTCCTCCGCCAATACGCCCAGTACTGGGGACTCGTCGCCTCGTCCACTACTGGGGACTCGTCGCCTCGTCCACTACTGGGGACTCGTCGCCTCGTCCACTACTGGGGACTCGTCGCCTCGTCCACTACTGGGGACTCGTCGCCTCGTCCACTACTGGAAATTGAGCTGAGGCGGAATCGTACGACCCTGCTCAATAGCTTAAAATTCGTCGTTGATCGGGACGGTGTCCATGAACCCGATCATCATTTCTTCAAAACTCTGATCCCCCCAGCGGACCGGTTGGGTCGGATCGGGATTGGTCAGGTTGGATTCGCTGTTGTCGAACACGGCCGTGCATTCGATCCGAGTATCGCGTGGAATGCGCAGCGGCTCGGCGAGCACATACTTCAGCTGCCAATTGAAGTCGTAGTTCGGCACATCGAGCAACACTTTTGTGGTGTTGTCGGGGAAATGGGCAACGTAACGAAACGATTTGCCGCGCAAGTGCATGTGGGGAGACATGCTGATCAGGTTTTCTTCGGTGCGGGCGTGGTAGGTCGCCGAGACGACGTGATCGGCTTCACCGGCCGGAATCTCAAACTTGGTGTTGATCGCTAGCCGGCCCCGCAACAGCTTTCGAACATTTGGCTTGGCGGTGAATTTGACGCCCAGGTAACTGAGATCTTCCTGCTCGGTTCCGTTGGGCGTGTAGTGCATTTCGAACAGCAACTTGCTGCCGGCTTTGACGTGGAGTGCGACGCCGTCTTTGAGCTGCATCGGCGGACTGCCCGGCGCGTATCCGGCGACGACTTGACGAACATCCTGGCGTCGTTCGCCTTCGGGAATCACGTACACCAAAATGTGATGCACGACGCTTCGTTTGTCCGGGCGTGCTTCCGCTGCGACGATGTACTTGTCCTCGTCCCAGCCGGGATCGACGACAAATCGCTGGTAGTCGACGATTCCCTCGGCGGGAACCCGAAACGCTTGGTCCCGCATCGTGATGACTTCGTCCGGCCGGCCGATCTGCCATCCGGCGACAAATACGGGCGGGGTGGGCAGATCACGGGCATCGCCTTCGGGCATCCCGTTGTCGACCCAGGTTTCAATCAATTCGCGTTCCCGCTCGCTCAATCGGGGATCGTTGGCAAAGGTTCCATGTGCCGGATTGGCCGACCATGGCGGCATGCGATTGTCGGCGATGACTTCCAGGATCGTATCTTCCCAGCCCAGCACATCGTCGTAGCTGTTTAATGTGAAGGGAGCGATCTCGCCGTCTCGATGGCAACTGACGCAATGGGCATTGAAAATCGGCGCGATGTGCTTGGCATAGGTCACCTCGCCCGTCGCCTCGATCGGTTTCACACGCCCGATGTGGCAACCGACCGGCTCGGTCGACGGCTCGCTGATCGGCTGACCGGCCAACAACTGATCGATCGCCCGAGTCAACTCCGGCTCGGCTTCACGCTCACGCGAGTATCCGACGCCATATTGATCGTCGATGCGACCGTGGTAGCGAACGGTGCGTTCACGATCAATCAAAAACACCTCCGGTGTCCTCGTGGCGCCCAACGCATCGGCGACGACGTTGCCCGGGTCTTTCAACATCGGGAAACCGATCGCGTGGCGATGCACGTAAGCTGCCAGTTCGGTCATGCTGTCTTGCGTGTTGGAATTGATCCCAATCACTTGGACTCCGCGATCGGCGTAACGCCTTTGAATGTCCGTCAGCCGAGGGCCATACAATTTGGCGAGCGGACACTCCGTCCCGAGAAAGACGATCGCGATCGCTTGGCGGTCATCAAAATGGCTCAACGAAACAGACTTGCCGTAGCAATTGTCCAGCGTGAAGTCCGCGACGTTCATGCCGATGGGGCCGCTTGCGTTCGACGCGGCATCCGCAGCCCGAGCGGGATTCGTCCCGAACATCACCACGGCGGCAAGGAAGACAGCAAGAACATCGGGACGTTGCAGCAACATTCGATCCGGTCTCAAGTTTCAGTTGGCGATCAAGAAGTGAACGATGGGGCGGCCGGCCAAAACGACCGGCAAATCTCGCGACGATGCGGCACGAACACATCGGTCGATCACATCATCGGTGATATTGTCCGCAAAAGCACGACCAACGGATCGGGATTCGCGTATCGATTCGTATCGATCCGTTACGGCGTTCCCGTCACCTGTTCAATCGTTCCTGCGTAGGCCCGTACCGTGTTGCGGAAGGCTTCCATCAGACGGCTTTGAAAGCGATAGGGATTCCACACGGCGACGATCGTGCGTGTCGGCCTGGCGCCGTTGAGGGAGCGGTAGACGCGACGTTCGGATTGATCCAATCGCCGGGCCATCATCGGGATCATCGAGATGCCGTGATCCAACGAGACGAGTTCTTGGACCGTCGCCATCTGGCTGGTGCGTTCTACCGAGACCGGGTGAAAGGATTGTTTGCGGCAGAACGAGACAATGTTGTCGGAGAGACAATGAGCTTCCCCGAGCAAGACGAAGGGGATCTGATCGATGTCCGATAGCTCGATCGATTGTTTTGAAACGAGTGGGTGATTTGGCGGCAACACCAACAGCAACTCCTCCTCAAACAGTTCCTCGATCTCCAGGTACTTGGCTTGAATCGGCAACGCAAGAATCGCCACATCGATGACGCCGTCGGCGCATGCTTTCAACAATTCATCGGTGGTTGCTTCTTGGACGACCAGCGTGGCTTGGGGATAGTCTTCGGCAAAACGGCGCAGCAGTCCGGGCAGGAAAAACGGCGCGATCGTCGGGATGGCCCCCACTCGAATGCGGCCGACTTGCCCATCGTCGACGATCTCCGCGAGCGTGTCCTCCAAGATGGACAGCACTTCTTTGGCGCGACCCTGCAACAACTTGCCGGCATCGGTCAGCGAGACACATTTGGATTGCCGCTGAAGCACCGGCTGCCCGATCTCCTCTTCCAGCCGTCCGATCGATCGACTCAGCGCTGGCTGGGAGATACCCAAATGTTCCGCCGCACGGGTGAAATTGCCGTCCGCGGCGACTTGCAAAAAGTATCGAAGTTGGTCCAATTCCATCGCGCTGAGATCCTGAGGCATCGTTTCACGAACGTCTTCATTGCAGCAGAATTTTAACACAAGACGCGAGTGTCTCATGTTGTTTGCCCCCTCTCACGTTCTCAGCCTGTGCCGTTGATGAGAAACCGGCGTTGCCGCCGTCCACCGCTGATGCCCAGATGCCCTGATGACACGCTCCGCTTCCCGTCCAGCGTTTTCACCGAACCAACAAGGTACTGCAGCGCTGCGTCAACTTCGTTTCCGCACGCTTGATGAGGCAGTGGACGACGCACAGCGTTTACTCGCAAGCGGATACCAGCGTCACGGCAACTGGACGCTGGGGCAGATTTGCCAGCACCTGCGCGTGGTGCAAGACCCGAGTCTGGACGGCTATCCGTTTTGGATGTCATTGTTTGCGCCACTTCGTCCCCTGGTCAGGCGACTTTTGTTGCCGAAGATCCTTGCCGATGACTCTCCTGTCGGGATCAAAACGTCCAGGATCTTTGTCCCGGCGGCTGAGGTTGACGATGCCGAAGAAGTCTCGCTCTTTTGCGAGAGCGTTGGCCGATTGAAAGCCCACAAGGGTGCATTCTATCCCCATCCGGGCTTTGGTCGGCTTGATGCAAAGATGCTCGAGCGTGTTCATAGCGCCCACGCGGCCCATCATCTTCGATTCCTGTCGCCGACGACTTGATCGACGCAGCGAAGGATTGACAAGCTGGAAGCCGATCCCACTTGTTCGCTGTCTCGCTACGGCAGTTGAAACAAACGTCTTGCGTTTTCGGTCGTTGTTTCAGCCAGCGATTCGGCCGAAACGCCACGAAGCTTGGCCAAGCAGCGGAGCGTGTGTTCGACCCGCGCCGGTTCGTTCGGCCGTTTGCCTCGCAGGGGTTCGGGGCTCAGGTACGGCGAATCGGTTTCGACCAGCAATCGGTCTGCGGGAACTTGTCGGGCGACGTCTCTCAGGTCGTCGCTCTTTTTGAAGGTCACCATCCCGGCAAAGCTGATGTGCAGCCCGAGATCCAAGCACGTTTTGGCACACTCCCAATCGCCGGTGAACGAATGCATGATCCCCGGCGGCACCGAGCTTTGCCGTTTCAATTGTTCGACGATCAAATCACCGCTGTCGCGCATGTGGATGACCATCGGCAGCGAAGTGTCGCGACAGAGTTGCATGTGTCGATCAAAATACACGTGCTGTAATTCGATCGGCGTGTCGTCCCAGTAGCAGTCCAGTCCGGTTTCACCGATCGCGCGGACACCGGGGTATCCGGCCAACTCTTCAATGATCGCGAAATCGCCGACATCTGCTTCGGCGGCGGAGTTTGGTTGGATTCCGACAGCGGCGTACAGGAATCCCGGGTATTCGGCTGCCAGGTCACAGGCGCGGCGACTGGTTGCGACATCGATCCCGATCACCATGATCGCTTCCACACCGGCGTCGCGCGCGCGGCTGACGGTCTCGTCCAAACCTTCGGCAAAGGCATCGACGTTCAGGTGCGCGTGGGTGTCGAACAGTCGCAGCGTCATTAGGCTGAAAAGAAGTAGCGAGTCAGGTGATAAAAGACCGGTGCGGCGAAACAGATATTGTCGATTTGATCGAGCACGCCGGCGTGACCTTGGACCAGCGTTCCCGTATCGGTGACGCCACGGTCGCGTTTGATGGCGCTCATCGTCATCGCGCCGCCGCAGGCCATGGTGGTGACGACGGCCGCCAGGACACCGGCTTCCCAGGGGTAAAACGGAGTCGCCCAGGAGAGCGCCGCGGCGATCAGCCCGGTGGTCACCATCGATCCCAGCACGCCTTCCCAGGTTCGTGAACCGTTGATCTTTTCCGCAATGACATGCCGCCCGGCCAGCTTGGTCCAGCCGCGTTCGAGCACGGCAGCCAACTGCGCGATCACGACCAGAAAGATCAACACGCTGACGTTGCTGCCGTGCCACGGCTCGCCGCCGGTTCGAACCAGATCCAGATCCAGCAGCGCCGGAGCGTAGCTGAGCGCGTACACGCAAATCAGCAATCCGGCTTGGATTTTCGCACTCCGTTCGAGAAACCGCTTGTAGTCACCGGCGATCGCGGCACGGGCCGGAATGAACAGGCTGGCGTACACCGGGATCATGATGCTGTACAAGCCGTAGTAGTCGTTCTGGGGAACGAAGCTGGGGGGATGGCTTCCCAGGGCGATCAAGATGTACTGCAGCGGCGTGAACACAAAGAACACCCAGAACAACGTGCGGTGGTCTCCGCGCCGCGTCGGCGTCATCGTGATGAATTCTCGCAGCGCCCAAAACGACACGAACCCGAACAGGATGACGACACCGATTCGCTGCAGTAAGAAGCCGAACACGAAGATCGCCGTCATCAGCCACCAGACACGGAGCTTTTGGTTGTACCGTCGGACGATGGCCGATTCGACGCCCATCGTTTCGCGACGTGACAACAGAAAACCGACCAACGAGGCGATGCCCAGCGCGGACAGGATCACCGCAACGAGAATCATTGCCCGCGTGGACAACCAGACGGTGCTCGCAAGCATCCCGATTTCTGGTTGAATTAGTGTGTCGTTCATCAGGGTTCCCGGTGCATGGCAATGGGTAGCCGGCGTTGCCAGAACGTCCGGCTACAGAGTCATTGCAAACCCATCACTGCTTGAGTTGATTGACGACCGCGTCACCCATCGCTTCGGTGGAGACCGACGGGCCGCCCCGAGCGATGTCGGCGGTTCGCAGGCCGGCGGCCAACACGTCGCCGACAGCCGTCTCGATCGCAACCGCTTCGGCATCCGCGTTCAACGAATGACGCAGCAACATTGCCGCAGCCAAAATGGTCGCCAGCGGATTGGCGATCCCCTTGCCCGCAATGTCAGGCGCCGAACCATGGATCGGTTCATACAATCCGGGACCGTCACTGCCCAGCGAGGCACTCGGCAGCATGCCCAACGAACCGGGCAACATCGACGCTTCGTCGGTCAAGATGTCACCGAACATGTTGCCGGTGACGACGACGTCGAAATCCGACGGGCGATTGATCAGGTGCATCGCCATCGCATCGACCAGCACGACGTCGTATTCGACTTCGGGGAACTCTTCGGCCATCACGCGTGCAGCGGTTTGACGCCACAGCCGGCTCGGCTCCAACACGTTCGCCTTGTCGACGCTGGTCAATCGGTTGTCGCGTCCCTTGGCGGCTTGAGCGGCCAGCCGAACGATGCGCTCGACTTCACCGACGCTGTAGACCATCGCCTGGCTGGCGGTTTCATCTTTACCGGATCCGCTGCGACTGGATTCGCCGAAATAAATTCCGCCGGTCAGCTCACGAAAGAACAGGATGTCGGTGCCCTCGATGATTTCGCGACGCAGCGGCGAGGCGTCGATCAATTGATCGAACAACTTGATCGGTCTCAGGTTGGCGAACAGTCCGAGTTCCTTGCGGATCTTCAACAGTCCGGCTTCCGGACGCGTCTTGGCCGACGGGTCATCCCACTTGGGACCGCCGACGGCGCCTAACAGGATCGCATTGGCATTTCGACAGGCCTGAACGGTCGCCTCTGGTAGCGGGTCACCGGTTTCGTCGATCGCGATCCCGCCGATCAAATGCGATTGGAAAGTGAATTCGTGACCGAAAATCTCACCAATCGTTTCGAGAACACGTTTGGCTTGCTGCGTGATTTCGGGACCGATGCCGTCGCCGGGCAAAAGAACGATGGAGGCTTTCAAGGTTTCTGGGCTGGTCTGGGGAGGAAGGGCTGTTCAGGGAAACGCGTACTGTAGCCGAATCCGGCCGTTTTCCCCAGAGGCGAGGCGGACGATTCGGCATCCCGACTAACCGGTTCAATCCGCAAATCCTATCCCTCGACCTGCCACCTGGGTGTCTGTTCGCACGCGGCCGGCCGAATTGATCGCGGCAGGGTGGAATCGCGACGCAGCTTGTTGAAGACAGGTCATTGGAGCCCGTTCTTTTACCCCCAACGCCATCATGCAAGCTGGAAATCTCGGCCGATCAAGCTCGACCGGACCACTCCCCACGACTCCGATCGTCATCCATCCGCAGGCCTCTGGTCCGGCGGAGCAGGATTCGAGTCTGGTGGGGGGCCGCGCGGCGACATCATCCGTTCGCGTGTTGCACATCGTCAACGGAGAACATTTCGCGGGGGCCGAACGGGTTCAGTCCCACCTGGGCCGCTGCTTGCCCGGATTCGCCGTCGATGCCGATTTCGCGTGCGTGAAACCGGGGAAGTTTGCCAAAACGCTGGTCGAACACGGCGGAGCGTGGGGCCGCTGTTTCCGTGCGGACATGAAAAACCGGCTGGACGTCCGAGCCGCTTGGCGGGTCCGCCGACTGGTCCGAGAGAACGGGTACGATTTGCTGCACGCACACACGCCGCGAACGGCGATGATCGCGTCGCTGGCGTCCCGTCTGACCGGGCTGCCGTGGGTCTATCACGTTCACAGTCCCACGGCTCGTGATTCGTCCAAGCCGTTGACGAATCATGCCAATGCCGCAGTCGAAAAACTGTCGCTGCGGGGATGCAGCCACCTGATCACCGTTTCGGAAAGTTTGCGATTGGATTGCATTCGCCGCGGTTGTCACGAAGAAGATGTCACCGTGGTGCACAACGGCGTGCCGGCGATCTGCCCACCGCGATCGGCTACCCCGGTCGTCGGCGGACGCTGGGTGCTCGGCATGGTCGCGTTGATGCGACCGCGAAAGGGACTGGAGATTGCCTTGGAAGCGATCGCAAAACTGCGTGACCAACACGACGTTCGATTACGGATCATCGGACCCTTCGAAACCGACGCCTACAAGGAATCGATCGAAGACCTGATCGCAAAACTGCAGATCACGGGACTGGTCGAGCGCGTCGGTTTTACACGCAACGTACCGGGCGAACTGGCCAAGTTGGACGCGATGGTGTTGCCGAGTCTGTACGGAGAAGGGTTGCCGATGGTGGTGCTCGAATCCATGGCCGCTGGTCTTCCCGTCATCGCCACGCGGGTCGAAGGAACGCCCGAAGCGTTGACCGACGGTGCCCAAGGCTTGCTCGCCGAGCCGGGCGACGCGGAAAGTCTGGCTGAGAAAATCGAGGAGCTGATCTCGGGCGTCCACGACTGGCAACAGATGTCCGCCGCCGCGATCGAGCGTCACGCCGAAGATTTCTCAGACGTTGCGATGGCCAGTCGCACGGCGGATGTTTATCGAAAGGTGCTGGGACTCTAGTGCTTCGTCAACTTTGACGAGCGGAAAAGGGGTCAGGTACTTGACCAATTAGTGATTCAGCAACCGTTGGTGTCCAGCCTTTAGGCGCTCCCACTCGCTGCTCCGCAGCGACACCGGGCGGCTAAAGCCAGCACACCAGCGCACGTTGGTGTCTAGCCTTGAGGCGATTCCCACTCGCTGCTCCGCAGCGACACCGGGCGGCTAAAGCCTGCACACCAGCGCACGTTGGTGTCTAGCCTTTAGCCCGGATATTGCATCCGCTGACTGGTTGACTCTGATTTTAGACTGAGTTACGGCGAGGCTGTCCACGATAGCCGGTTTTTGCTGCAATCGATTCGCTGCGGGCAGAGGGCCCCCTACCCCCAGACGACCGGAAGTCGCTGCGCGGTGCCACACGATGCGATGGGAGTGGCTAATCGCTACGGCACAGACGTGCCAGCACCTGATTGAACAGCGGTTCCCAGGGGCAATGGCTGCAAAGATGAAATACCACCCGACGACAAGTCACTCGAACTCGGGCTGCTATTTTCAACAGTCGCAATCGAATCGTGTCCACACGTAGACGACTCTGTTTCGTTCCACTCAGGCCCAGGCGACGCAACCCATCGAGTAGAACGTAAGCAAATGATGAAAGCATCACGCGGAACTGATTGGCAATAAAACGGGTGCAACTGGTGCGATCAGCGAACAGACAAAGCTGTTGCTCTTTGATCCGATTCTCCATCTCGCCACGCATGCAGTAGTGCTCTCGATAAAACTTCTCCGGGTCATAAGCGACAGAGCACCATGTCCCTGGAGTCTTAACTTGTAGCGGCTGCCTTTTGCCATCGACCATCGGTCGATGGTAGGTCGTGTCGACAATGTCGTCACTTGAGAAACAGTTTGTTACGACGAAGCGAGGATTGGGGCCTTTGGCGGTATACTCTGCTTTGCCGACCACCCAGCGATGGCGGTCCCACGTCCTGCCGGTGCGATAGCGAAACCACTTGTAAAAGGCTTGTTTGCCACCACGGTGGAATCTCTCGACTCTTGCGCGAGTCATTTCGCAGGCAATTTGCTTGACCAAAACCTTATTCTTGGGCAAACCAAAGACGTAGTGGACATCGTTTTTGTCGCACCAGCGCATGAGGCGTTCGATCGCAAAACCTCCGTCACCACGAAGGGTGATTTTGACCCGAGGCCATCGTTGGCGGATCCTTGCAACAAGCAATTTTGTGATTCCGCGTGCGTGATGGCCATCACCGAGGTTGGCTGGACGAAGATACGAGACGAGAAGTTGGTCGCCGCAAAACACGTACAGAGGTTGGAAGCAATAGCTGTCGTAGTAGGCATTGAAAGCCTTTTTATCTTGATCGCCGTGTACCTTGTCGTCCGTTGCGTCTAGATCGAGTGTGATTTCATCAGGCGGGGTGTCGAAGCTGTCAAGAAAAATGTCGACGAGGATCTTGCTGAGTTCGAAGAGTTCTTTTTTGGTGATTCGGTTTTCAAATCGGGAATGAGTCGAGGGGCTCGCCAGAGTGGGATCCCAATCGTCATCCGACCTGTCATTGATTCGAGGGGGCCGTCCGGCGGCGACTTGAAAGGCGGCATCATCGCGAAGCTGCTGTTGATCGTTTGCGTCTTCGTATCCGGCCGCGATCGCAAAGATTCGACTGATAAGGATTTCCGCTTGAGAATGAACGGTGTGAATCGGATCACGCGGGTCGTGAATCGCTTGGTCGATCCGCTTGATCAAATTGAGCTTTTTGTCGACTTCGCGAAGCAGGACGAGGCCCCCATCGGAAGTGAGCGATCCGCCGTCGAAATCTACCTCAACGGCCTGCCTTCTGAGGCGTTTCAATGCGGGACGATTTCGTTTACGCTTTGTCATTGCCGAAAGCCTTGGTTTTGTGGTCTATGAAGTGTCGTAACTCCAATAGATACACGAACTAAGGCTTTCGCGCTATAGGGGCAGTCGAATAAGCGGATGCAATATCCGGGTTAGGCGATTCCCGTTCGCTGCTCCGCAGCGACCCCGGGCGGCTAAAGCCTGCACACCAGCGCACGTTGGTGTCTAGCCTTTAGGCGCTCCCGTTCGCTGCTCCGCAGCGACCCCGGGCGGCTAAAGCCTGCACACCAGCGCACGTTGGTGACTAGCCTTTAGGCGATTCCCGCTCGCTGCGGAGCAGCGACACCGGGCGGCTAAAGCCTGCACACCAGCGCACGTTGGTGTCTAGCCTTTAGGCGATTCCCGTTCGCTGCTCCGCAGCGACCCCGGGCGGCTAAAACCTGCACACCAGCGCACGTTGGTGTCTAGCCTTTAGCCCGGATATTGCATCCGCTGACTGGTTGACTCTGATTTTAGACTGAGTTACGGCGAGGCTGTCCACGATAGCCGGTTTTTGCTGCAATCGATTCGCTGCGGGCAGAGGGCCCCCTACCCCCAGACGACCGGAAGTCGCTGCGCGGTGCCACACGATGCGATGGGAGTGGCTAATCGCTACGGCACAGACGTGCCAGCACCTGATTGAACAGCGGTTCCCAGGGGCAATGGCTGCAAAGATGAAATACCACCCGACGACAAGTCACTCGAACTCGGGCTGCTATTTTCAACAGTCGCAATCGAATCGTGTCCACACGTAGACGACTCTGTTTCGTTCCACTCAGGCCCAGGCGACGCAACCCATCGAGTAGAACGTAAGCAAATGATGAAAGCATCACGCGGAACTGATTGGCAATAAAACGGGTGCAACTGGTGCGATCAGCGAACAGACAAAGCTGTTGCTCTTTGATCCGATTCTCCATCTCGCCACGCATGCAGTAGTGCTCTCGATAAAACTTCTCCGGGTCATAAGCGACAGAGCACCATGTCCCTGGAGTCTTAACTTGTAGCGGCTGCCTTTTGCCATCGACCATCGGTCGATGGTAGGTCGTGTCGACAATGTCGTCACTTGAGAAACAGTTTGTTACGACGAAGCGAGGATTGGGGCCTTTGGCGGTATACTCTGCTTTGCCGACCACCCAGCGATGGCGGTCCCACGTCCTGCCGGTGCGATAGCGAAACCACTTGTAAAAGGCTTGTTTGCCACCACGGTGGAATCTCTCGACTCTTGCGCGAGTCATTTCGCAGGCAATTTGCTTGACCAAAACCTTATTCTTGGGCAAACCAAAGACGTAGTGGACATCGTTTTTGTCGCACCAGCGCATGAGGCGTTCGATCGCAAAACCTCCGTCACCACGAAGGGTGATTTTGACCCGAGGCCATCGTTGGCGGATCCTTGCAACAAGCAATTTTGTGATTCCGCGTGCGTGATGGCCATCACCGAGGTTGGCTGGACGAAGATACGAGACGAGAAGTTGGTCGCCGCAAAACACGTACAGAGGTTGGAAGCAATAGCTGTCGTAGTAGGCATTGAAAGCCTTTTTATCTTGATCGCCGTGTACCTTGTCGTCCGTTGCGTCTAGATCGAGTGTGATTTCATCAGGCGGGGTGTCGAAGCTGTCAAGAAAAATGTCGACGAGGATCTTGCTGAGTTCGAAGAGTTCTTTTTTGGTGATTCGGTTTTCAAATCGGGAATGAGTCGAGGGGCTCGCCAGAGTGGGATCCCAATCGTCATCCGACCTGTCATTGATTCGAGGGGGCCGTCCGGCGGCGACTTGAAAGGCGGCATCATCGCGAAGCTGCTGTTGATCGTTTGCGTCTTCGTATCCGGCCGCGATCGCAAAGATTCGACTGATAAGGATTTCCGCTTGAGAATGAACGGTGTGAATCGGATCACGCGGGTCGTGAATCGCTTGGTCGATCCGCTTGATCAAATTGAGCTTTTTGTCGACTTCGCGAAGCAGGACGAGGCCCCCATCGGAAGTGAGCGATCCGCCGTCGAAATCTACCTCAACGGCCTGCCTTCTGAGGCGTTTCAATGCGGGACGATTTCGTTTACGCTTTGTCATTGCCGAAAGCCTTGGTTTTGTGGTCTATGAAGTGTCGTAACTCCAATAGATACACGAACTAAGGCTTTCGCGCTATAGGGGCAGTCGAATAAGCGGATGCAATATCCGGGTTAGGCGATTCCCGTACGCTGCGGAGCAGCGACACCGGGCGGCTAAAGCCTGCACACCAGCGCACGTTGGTGTCTAGCCTTTAGGCGATTCCCGTTCGCTGCTCCGCAGCGACCCCGGGCGGCTAAAACCTGCACACCAGCGCACGTTGGTGTCTAGCCTTTAGGCGCTCCCGTTCGCTGCTCCGCAGCGACCCCGGGCGGCTAAAGCCTGCACACCAACACTCATGCCCGTGCCATTGGTATCTGACCCCTTTTCCGCGGCACCCTATGTTTCAAGGTAGCTGGGGCTCTAGTCTTCCAGCAGGCTGTCACAGACCTGAACCGTCGCCCAGTTCTCTTTCTGACGCTCGATGAATTCGAGGTGTCGGGGGGCCGTTTGGTACACGTCGTGGGTCGCGCGATCGCGAAAGATCACGTGCAGCGAGACGTCAAACTTCACGTTGACCGGCCGGTCTAGCTCGGTGTCTCGGCGGCCGACCGAAAAACCGATCACTCCGTCGTGATCGTCCAGATATTTTTGGCAGTCCGCGACCAGGCTGTCGACCGCTGCCGGGCTGTTGTCTTTCAGCGTAAAAAAAACGTGGTGGGCGAGCCGAGCCATGGGACAATCCTTGCAACAAGCGGGGAAGACGGGGAATTCACGTGCGCCAAGTATCGTAATCAAACCGTGCCCCGTGGCGAGCCCCCGAAGCGACGCGGTAAATTACGTCGCCCCCTTGTCTGCCACCGACCTTTTTTCGATCGATTCCATGACGACTCCGGCAAAACGCGTCCAAGCACTTCGCGATGAAATTCGCCGTCACGACCACGCGTATTACGTGTTGGCCAAGCCGTCGATCAGTGACTTGGAATACGATCGGCTGCTGGAAGAATTGCGAGACCTGGAAACCGAACACCCCGATCTGCTCACGCCCGACTCGCCGACCCAACGCATCGGCGATCAACCGGTCGAGCATCTGGTCCAGGTTCCGCATTCGGTCCCCATGCTGTCGATCGACAACACGTACAGCCGCGAGGAATTGAAAGCCTACTTTGACCGCACCGAAAAACTGCTCCAAGGCCAGCCGATCGAGTGGGTGATGGAATACAAGATCGACGGGGTGGCCGCCTCGGTGCGTTACGAAAATGGCGAGATGAAGCTTGCGGTGACGCGAGGCAACGGGACCGTCGGCGACGACATCACGCACAACACCCGGACCGTTCGTGATTTGCCGCTCCGCATCAAGGGAAAGAAGGCGCCGGAGGTGTTGGAGGTGCGCGGCGAAGTCTACATGACCAACACGGACCTGGCCGACTTGAACGAACGGCAAGTCGCCGCGGGAGCCGAGCCGTTCAAGAACACCCGCAACGTCACGGCCGGCACGATTCGGTTGCTCGATCCGGCCATCGCCGCCGAACGCAATCTGCGATTCTTTTGCCATGGCGTGGGACAAGTCGATGGGCTGGCCGCGACCAACCACATGCAATTCCTGGAGGAAATCGCGGCGTATGGCATTCCCATGACACCCGATGTCCGCGTCTTTCCCAGTGCCGCGGCGGTGATCGAGGCGGTCGACGAGCTGGAACAGGGGATGCCCGACCTGCCATTTGAGGTCGACGGGATTGTGTTCAAAGTCAACGATTTCGCGCAGCGTGAAAAACTGGGCATGCGGAGCAAGAGTCCGCGATGGTTGATCGCCTATAAGTTTGAACGTTACGAAGCGGTCACACGTTTAAGCGACATCAGCGTTCAAGTCGGCAAGACGGGAGCCGTCACCCCGGTGGCTCACCTGGAACCGGTGGAGATCGCCGACACGACTGTCTCGCGCGCCTCACTGCACAATGCCGACGAGATCGAACGGTTGGACGTGCGAATCGGAGACGTGGTGGTGGTCGAAAAAGCGGGGAAGATCATCCCCAAGGTGGTGCGCGTCGAAAAACACCTGCGCAAGGGAAAGCTTTCGCCGTATCGTTTTCCAGAGACGTGCCCGGAGTGCGAAACGGATTTGGTTCGCGACGACGGGGGAGTCTACATCCGATGCCCCAATCCCCAATGCCCCGCGCAGCTGAAACAGCGCTTGATTTACTTCGGCAGCCGTCCCGGAATGGACATCGATGGACTAGGCGAGGAAGTCGTGGACCTGCTGCTCGGCCACGGTCTGCTACACAGCTACGCCGACCTGTATCGTCTGTCGGTCGATCAGGTCGCGTCGTTGGATTGGCTGAAACAACGCAAAGGGAAAGATGGGAAATTGATTGTCGTCAAGGTCGGCGAGCGAAATGCTGAAAACCTGATCGCGGGAATCGACAAGAGCCGTGATCGCGGGCTGGCCCGGGTGCTGTCCTCGATTTCGATTCGGCACGTCGGTCCACGCGTCGCGTCGCTGATCACGGCGAAGTACCACACCCTCGAAAAGCTCCGCGAGGCATCGGTCGAAGATCTGGCGGATCTGCATGAGATCGGAGATCGCATCGCCAAGAGTTTGCATGAATTTTTGCACAGCGACTACGGCCGGAAGACGCTCGACGAACTCGCCGCCGAAGGCGTCAAATTGGAAGACCCCGAACCCGTCGAGGTCGAGGGCGGTCGTTTGTTGGAAGGGAAAACCCTCGTCGTCACGGGGACCCTGAAACACTACAAGCGGGACGAGATCAAAAAACTGATCTCGGAACTGGGCGGCCGAGCGTCGGGTAGCGTCAGCAAAAACACGGACTTTTTGGTCGCCGGAGAAAAAGCCGGCAGCAAGCTGACCAAGGCCAACGAATTGGGGGTCAAGGTGCTCTCCGAACAGGCGTTCCAGAATTTAGTTGCCGGACAGGATGGGGGTCACGGGAGTGACCGATGACGCCGATGCGTTGCCGTCAGACCGGCCGGTGGGGTGAATCAAGGACGAAGATTTTCCCGTCGGAGAAGGTCCGCGGGAGAGTTCAAGACGAGGCTTGTCAGGCTTGGCCGGCTTTGGCATACTGTCCCGCACTTGGCGAGGTAGCTCAGTCGGTTAGAGCGGTGGCTTCATAAGCCATAGGTCGCTGGTTCAAGTCCAGTCCTCGCTACTTCTTTCTCCGCGGTCCGTTCTGTGACCGCCTGTTCTGTGGCAGTACCCTTCTGTGACAGCACCGTTCGGCCCCAGTATTTGGCGTCCCCACCACGACCCCAAAAACACTGCATCGCCGGATTCTTCCCCCGGCCAACCACTCGATGGGTTGCACACCGAACGCATCAGGCCGCCGATCGTTCGGCCGCCCCTATCAATCCGCCAGCCATTATTCTGCCCCGTATCATTCTGCCATCCGATTGCGATTCCCCCATCGCTGGCTAACCCACTCAGTCTTCACCATCCTGTCCGTCGACATCGCCCCCGCTCCCAAAGTTTGGAGCGACGTTTCGATTCTCGTAGCAGATCGACCGCAGATACAGCCGCTCCACCTTGGCTCTGGCCCAGGGTGTTTTCCGCAGAAACTTCAGGCTTGATTTGAGACTGGGATCGTGTGTGAAGCAGCGAATTTGGATTCGGTTGCCCAGTTCTTCCCACCCGTACCGTTCGACCAGCCGCTCCAGCAAGTCTGCCAATGTGACGCCGTGCAGCGGATTGTTGGGTTGCTGATTCATCGTTGTCGCTGGTCGGAAGCCTGCAAGGCACGCAAAGATTCGGTTCGGGTGGTGTCCGGATCAATGGTATGCTCGGGTTCGTGTCGTTGGATAGCCCACCAACCGCCTGCGGTGTTGCAGGAGGGAGAGAGCCGGGAACGTGACTATCGCACCTGAAACAGATCGTTGGTTGACGGCTCCCAACGTGATCACCACGTCCCGTATTGTAGGCTCCCCGGCGCTGGTCCCGTTGGCGATCGCCCAGCAGATGACTTGGCTGGCCGCCTTGGCGATCTTTCTGGTTTTCACCGAATGGTTGGACGGATATCTGGCCCGACGATCCCACGCCACTTCGGCCGTCGGCGCACGTCTGGATACGGTCGCGGACGCCGTTTTCTACTCGTCCGTGCTGCTCGCGTTGATTGCGTACCAGCCCGATCTGGTCGCCACCGAGAAGTATTGGATGCTGGTGGCGATCACGAGTTATGCGTTGAATTGGCTAGCCTGTCTGATCAAGTTTCGGCGGCTGCCCAGCTACCACACCTGGGCCGCCAAGGGGGTTTGGTTGATCATCATCCCCGGCACAGCCCTCTGGCTGGCCGGCATCACCCCCTGGCTCGTGCGCCTTTCGATGGTTTGCGTCACGTTGGCCAATACCGAAGCGATCTTGATCACCTGGGTGCTGCGCGAGTGCCGGGTAGACGTCCCGTCGCTCTGGCACGCCCGAAAAATCAATTGGCGAGTTGCCGCCGATGAGCATGTGGCAATGCGACAAGAAAATGGGTGACAAGAATACCCGAATCCAAAAGTGATCGGACCTGGAGGATGACGCAACGCCTACAATCGGGGATGTTTTTCGTTGTCCGTTTAGAGGTGGAGGACCGGTGCGATGCGTAGTTTAGTGATGGGGCTATTGGTGGTTGGGTTCGCTTTTCCGCTCGCCGCGCATGCGGACGATGCGACAGACCGGGCCGTCCAAAAGGATCGCAAGAAACTGCAGGGCACTTGGCAAGTCACCTCGCTCGTGATCGCCGGCAACAAAGCAAAAAACGAAGACGTGAAGAAGCTCACGGTCGTCAACGGCGATGACGGCACATGGAGCGTGCGTTCGGAAGACAAGGAAACGAGCAAAGGCACAAGCACGATTTCACCGAGGGCAAGACCCAAAACCATCGACTTCACCGCGACCGAGGGCGGAGGCAGCGGCGATCAATTTGTCGGGATCTATCAGCTCGGTAAAAAGAACCGAAAGCTTTGCTTTGTGCGAAACGACAAAGACCGTCCCACCGACTTCACGTCCACGCCTGAGAATCAGCACATCCTTGTGACGTTCAAGCGAATTGAGTAGGGCTTGCGGTGGATACCATCGGACGCGCAGTGGGCACTTCGGTTTACTTTGAGACCGAACGGGGTGCTTCTTGTTAGCGGCAGGGCGCGAGCCCTCCGGTCTACCTACGTCGGCACCGGACGGCTCGCGGCCTGTCGATTTAGTTCCTGGGGACGGTTGATTCGATTTTGGTTCCGGACGAGGCTTTTATGGTGCTATGCGGGGCATCCAGAGTCGTTGGTAAGCGTGTTGACGGGATCGTGGCGTTCGCTTGTGGCGGATTTCGTTCGAAATGCCCCCTATCTCCCCTAGTTTGCTGTTCCGAGCGATTGTGTCGCCGCGGCGGCGCGCAGCTTCGCCAAGTAACTCATGATTTTCTTCAGATTGAATCCGGTCGCCGCCCAGCGCCATTCTTGATTCACACCTGCGATACCTCGAAGCAGGAATCGCCGCATATCAAGCGTGCTCTTGATCACGGCGAAAGGCGTTTCACCGAAATGCTGACGACGAGAGTAAGCCTCTTTGGCTGCAGGCGTTTCCATTCGCGCACGCTGCCGACGTCGCGCTCCTTCATGCTCATCATGCATCGTCTCGCGACCACGTGGCGGGCCAGGCTTGCGACCACGTCGCTTGCCCGCTCGCTTGTCCGACGAGGTCGCTTCGCTGGACTCCTGGGACGATGCCTCGCTGCTGCTTGCCTCGTCTTTTGGCTTCACGTTCTTGCGACAACGCCCAGCCAGCGTGCAGCCCTCGCATTCAAAACAGGTGTAAACCTTTCGCTGCACCGGAGAGCCGTCGCCATGCGTCGTGTTCTCGGTCGTCCGATGTGAAAGCACTTTGCCTGCCGGGCAGTAATAGCAGTCGTTCGCTTCGTCGTACACAAACGCTGCTTTGTCAAATCGTTTGGTTTGTGGATTAACCGGCAACTGATCAATCTGATCGGCGGCAACGGGCTCAGTCAAATCCGAACGCTCGGCAGGGTTGTTCTCGCGATTGGTTTCGGCAAGCGGGCCAATCAGTTCGATCTGTTTTTCCTCAGCCGCAGTGAGGTTTTTGCCCGTCGTGTAAGCCGAGTCAGCCATGACTCGCTTAATGTCAATTCCAAAGTCGTTGGCCACACAGTCGACGATGGTGGCAAATTCGTGGTGTTCGACGTTGCCGATCAAGACGTCCGCCGCAACGATCAGGCCGCTCTGCGTTTCGGTCGTCGCCATCGGAGTAAAGTTGGCTGCGTAACCACCCTCCTTATTGGGAAGAATGCGACTGTCCGTGTCAGTCTTGGGTAACTGGGCGGGGCCCTTCGTCCCATTTTTCCTGCGGACTTCGTCCATCGCATTGACCGTCTCCAGATGAGCGGCCAGTTGTGAGCGGCGTGACTTCAAGTTGGCGACGGCGGCGGGGATGCGGTCCGCCGAAACGTCCTGGCCGATGAGATCTTCGTCGCATGCGTCGTTGACTTCGAAGGTTTCCAGGGCCTCATCAATTTGCGCGTCAAGTTCTTCGAGTGCTTTGGCTAATCGTTTGGCCGTCCAAGTCTTGTATTTGTTGGCGTCAGCCAGGATGCGTGTGCCGTCGATGCACAGTTCCGAGAGATTGGCGATCCCCAGGTTGATCGCCAGCTTGACCATTTGTTTGAAGATGCCTTTGACTGCATCACTATTGTTTCGGCGGAAGTCGCTGATCGTGCTGTGATCGATGCGGCGACCGCTGCTAAGCCAGATAAAATCGATCGAATGCTTGAGTTCGTATTCAATGTTCCGGCTGGATCGGATTCGCCGAATCATGGCAAACAGCAGGATCTTTGCCATTACGCTGGGATGGATCGGCGGCTGACCGAATCCGCCGTTGTAGGCCGCCTCCCAATCAGTCCAGTCCATCTGATCGAGAATCTCGTCGACCAAGCGAACGGGATGATCCTGAGGGATGAGTTCCTCCAGGGCGGTGGGAATGAGGACCAGTTGCCCGCGTGGTGTAGGAGCTTCCTGCCAATAGCTGGTCTTGGGTTGTCTCTGGCTCACTGGGCAAGCCTCCCTGCGTGAGAAGTGAATCGCGACGACGATCCGCCAAGAATAGCAAACATCGTGACGATGCCTACTAAGCCACCTCCCCTCGTTTTGTGGATACACTAAACCGACAGGCCGCTCGCGCCGTTCCGCTAACCACGTTCGTTTATTTTAGCGGCAGGGCGCGAGCCCTCCGGTCTACCTACGTCGGCACCGGACGGCTCGCGCCGTTCCGCTAACCACGTTCGTTTATTTTAGCGGCAGGGCGCGAGCCCTCCGGTCTGCCTACGCCGGCACCGGACGGCTCGCGCCGTTCCGCTAACAACGTTGGTTTATTTTAGCGGCAGGGCGTGAGCCCTCCGGTCTACCTACGCCGGCACCGGACGGCTCGCGCCGTTCCGCTAACAACGTTCGTTTATTTTAGCGGCAGGGCGCGAGCCCTCCGGTCTACCTACGCCGGCACCGGACGGCTCGCGCCGTTCCGCTAACAACGTTGGTTTATTTTAGCGGTAGGACGCGAGCCCTCCGGTCTTTCAAGGTCAAACCGGACGACTTGCGCCCTTCCGCTAAGACCATCGGAAATCAATGCTTCACAGCGATGGTTAGGGCCCGGGAACAAGTGAAGCAGCACGCCCTCTCAGCGTGTTCTCCCCATCATTCTGCCCCGTATCATTCTGCCATCCGTTATGCCACCTTCTCCCCCAACGCCTCTCCGTCACCATCGCCTCAAGGCTTCCACCGTTCGTCAAAAAATCCCGCCGCTTCAACGTTGCCGGGATCTCGCATCGTCGCGCCGTCGTCGATCTCCAGGATCGCCCAGTCGGGCAGCTTGGGCGTTTGGCGTGCGTTGTTCAGATAGTCGTATTCGCGAAAGGTGAAGCCGCTGTTGAGCACGACGTAGCGGTCGGGGCTTAGCGGATTGGGATAGATCATTGCGACCGCGTGAGCCTTGCGAGGCCAGGTCTTCGATCCCAGCTCGATGGTGTCGTTGTTCCATTTGACCGGCAGGGCGTCGGCAAGTCGGGCGATCACGGAATTGGATTCCGGGTCGCCGAACAGGACCAAGTGGTGGGTGGCGATTTGTTCTTTCGTCAGCTGGCGATCCAGAACCCGTTGAACGTCGCCGCGAAAGTGCTTTCGCCAATGCAACTGTGCGTGTTCGGCTTCGGCAGCCACCCAAGCTTGCAAGGCCGGGTCATCGCATGGTTTGGAGGGAAGCACAAACAGAAAGGAGTCCATGAAGGCGTCGTCGATCGGTCCTTGCAAACCCGGTCGCTTGCGAACGCCGGCCTCGTCGATCTTGCCGGACAGCCAACGCCCGTCGCGACGGACAAACTCCGCGCTCCAAGACCGATCCGATCGCACCGCCGGCGTTTGGCATTCGGAGCCATCGATAACGACGATGGGACGCTCGGGCAGACGTCCCGGCCACTGTCCGGGAGCAAAGTCCAACCGCAGGTGCGTCACGTTGGATGTCTCTACCGCGATGCGTGTCTGACTTTCCGCGTCGATGAATTTCGCCTGAACGTGCGCGGTGTCCCAATGTTTCTTCAAACCGTCAACGGTGACCCAGTGCATGCGGTTGTAACGCAAGGTCTGCGTCGTGAAATCGATCGTCCGTGGCACCGTCGGCTGGACCGATGCCGCCAGAGCATTCATCCGAGCTTCGATTTCAACCTTGGAATCCTCGTGGATTTTGTGCGCGGTTTGCGGTCCGATGACGTGCACCAAATCGATACCGTGCCGGGCCAACGACGCCTCCATCACATCCGCGGCTTGTTTCTGGCGATCGATTTCTCCGCTGTAGGCGACGGTCGGACAGTGCACCAGATTGCGTGACCAGTGGGGGCAATCGTACAGTCGCCAAAGCGTCCGCTGGTAATCCGGAGTCGACGAAAGGTCTTCGCCTTGGAACGACTTCAAGAACTCAGGCGTTTCGGAAAACCCCGCACCGGGATTGGCGGCAAAAAAGCGATCGGCGTAATGGGTCGCAAACTGCCAGCATGCGGCGCCGCCCATCGAAAAACCGCGTACGCTGGTGCGCGACCGGTCGACGGGCAAGTGGTCGCGGACGTGTTCGAGCGCTTCCAACACGTCGACTTCGCCGGCAAATTTGAACGCGTTGCTGTAGCGACCATACGGGTGCAAGACAAACGTGTCGGCGGGAGTGTATTGGCCGGCGGAGGTGCGTCCCTTGGCCAAGAAACTGACTTCGCTAAGTGTTTCACCACGACCGTGAAACCAGATGTCCAATCGTCTCGGCCGCGAGTCACCGTGGGTGTATCCGGCCGGAACGACCACCGCGTAGGGCTGGTACGACCGATCGATCTTGGATTGATAGCCGCCGATGATCAGTTGCTGGCTCTCTCCGTCACCGATCCCCACGACCCGACTCCATTGCGGCGTCACCCCGGCGACATCGATCCGACGTTTCGCCTCCTCCAACAGCGAGACCGCGTTGTTGAAATCGTTCGGTTGGTAAAACTGTTTGAACTCCAGCGCGAGTTCGACCGCACGGGGAAAGACCAGGATTTCTGGCGTCAACTCCGACAGCGTCTGGAGCGTTTGCTGATGCTGTGCCCGTTGCCACTTGTTTCCCGACCGAGCTTTTTCTTCGGCGCGCCCGAGCAATTCACTCCAAACGCGGCGGACGTTCTGGCATGCGTCGATCAGTTGTTGCGACTGTGCGTCATCCAAGTCCTCGCCCAGCGGCGGAATCGGCCGGACCGAATCCGCGAGATTGTCGGCGGGGCCATCGGCGACAGCGATCGATGCCATCCAAAGGCAGAGAGCGACCAGCAACGGAAACTTCACGGTGAGACCTTCGGGGAGGGGGTTTTAGGTTTCAAGTTTCAGGTTCCAAGTTATCAGTACTTCCGTCTTCAGACGATGTCCGACATTTTCCTGTCACCCATTTTCTTGTCTGACTCGTTGCCGTTCATCGTCCATTTTTCTGTCCATCATTTTTCTGCTAACAGCTAACAGCTAACAGCTAACTAAACCAGCACCGCGTCGGCCCACAGGCTGGGGTCTTCGGTGACGGGGTATTCAGGGCCGGCGCCGAGCGTTTGCCAACCGAGTTCGCGATCGATCACGGCGTAATAGATCGCCAGACGTGATTGATCGGATGGATCAAATCCGGTCAGTGCGGAGCTGGGGATCAGACCGCACAACTCGTAGCCGTCGTGACGCGCGAACGCTTTGATCGATAACGCGTCGGCCGCGATCGACTTGGGGTTACCGCGGGCGCGATTGATTTCGATTAGAGACGCGATCGGTCGTTCGCGCCTCGGACCACCACCGGCAGGCATGAAAAGAAAACGGTGGCAGTATTGTGTCGCCCGGTGAATGTTGGGGCTGCATCGCGTGTCCAACCACAAATGAAAGCCGTCGCTTTCATCCAGTCGCGTCTCGCGGCACCAAGGCACTTGCCGCTTTCCATTGACCAGAATCTGGACCCCGATCCCGTCTTCGGACCAGCCGAGACGCACATCGGCAAACACCTTGCGGCCACCGAGCGCCCCGAACGATGGCATCCGGCAACTCTCGGGAAGTTTCAGGCCCTTGGAGGTCCATTCCAAATCCGCTTGACGGATCTCGACTTCAAACCGAAACAGAAACGTCGGATCGATAAAATCTTTCGTCTTGGATTTGGAATCGGGCACGGAAGGGGCCGTGGTGGTTGGGGGGCGGTTAGGGTTTGGCCCAGGGGCCAAGAGACGCAAGCTGGAAGCTTACGCCACGGGGGGATGGACGATGTGGGTGATGGCGTCGAGCGCCAGACGGAGTGACTTGGCGGCCATCACAAAGTTGGTGTGCCCGCTGACTTCGGGTTGAATCTCCTCGTACAACTCGGTGGCTTTGCGGAGCTTGGAGAGTTTCTTTTTGGCCATTTTCAGATAGACCGCATCGTCCTGGACGTCGTCGATCGGCCCGACCGCCAGGATGAAGTCGTAAATGTCTCTGACGACACTCCGTAGTTCTTCGTCGTCTTCCGCTTCGTCGGCGTGCTTGAGGAATGTTCGCACCATCCAAAGATGCGCGACTTGATGGTCAATGGCTTCGACCCGGTCGCGTGATTCGGTCGGTGAAGCGTTCATCTCACAACGTTTCCGTGGATTCCGGTTTCTCGGGGGCGGCGGCATCGGCCGTTGCAATCGACTCGGTGGCCGGAACGGCCGCCTTTTTGGGCGCGTGGCCGTGCGGCGTGTTCATCGCCACCAAGACGACACCGACAACGGTCAAGCCCATCCCGACCCACAACAACGGGTTGATTTCCAAGGGGCCGTGCCCACGCAGTTTAATGATCGAAACAATTGCCGTGACCGAAACGGCACCGCCGAAGACGATCGGCATCACCAACAACGCGTTGCCGCGACTGGTCATCATTGCGGTCGTCAGGCAGAGCGCGCCGAAAGCCCCGAGGGTGCCGGCCAGGAATCCCCATTTCGCGGTCGCAAAATGTGAGAGGCCATCGACTCCGGGGACAGGAGCGAAATAGTTGAAACTGTCGCCTTTGAATTTCATCATCGCCAACCCGCCGGCAATCGCGATCACCAGATACGCGATCCCGATGAACACGTAGGGCTTAAACGGCGTCCAGCCATCGGGCGGCAACAACGGTTTCCCATCGATCCGCGGTGCCTGTGCGTTTCCAATGGTTGGTCCGTAGCAGCCCCAGAAGAGTGCAGTGCCGAGGGCAAAGAGGATGGGAATCAGCATCTTAGTCATGAATACCTGAGCGGAAGTGCTTCGTAGTTGAGGGTGGCCGAATCAGATTTTGTGAAGGAAATGACAGATGTCACCGTCTTGCATAACGTAGTCTTTCCCCTCCACGCGTAGTTTACCGGCTTGGCGAATTTCTTTCTCGCTGCCGTAGGTTTCCAGGTCTTCGAGCGTGTAGACCTCGCAGCGAATGAACCCCTTTTCGAAGTCGCTGTGAATCACGCCGGCGGCCTGGGGAGCGGTCGCGCCGACGGGGATGGTCCAGGCCCGGACCTCTTTTTCGCCCGCGGTGAAGTAGCTTTGCAGCCCCAGGGTCTTGTAGGCGGCCTGCGCGATCGTGCTCAGCGCCGGCGCTTCCAACCCCACGTCGGCTAACATTTCATCGCGATCGGCGTCGTCGAGTTCCGCCAATTCGGCTTCCAGTTTCGCGCTGACGCAGACCACGTTGGCTCCCGACGTCTCGGCGTGTTGGCGAACCTTGTCCACCAGCGGATCTTTTCCTTCCAAGTCGTTTTCGTCCACGTTGGCGACGTACAAGATCGGTTTGGCCGTCATCAAACCAAAGCTGTGAATCGATTTGGCTTCCGGTTCGGTCAAGTTCAGCGTTCGCAAGGGCTGCTCCGATTCCAGATGCGCGTTGCATTTCTCAATCGCGGTCACCCGAATCTTCGCCTCTTTGTCACCACTGCGAGCCGTCCGCTGGGCTTTGGCGAGGGCGTTTTCCAGGGTCTGAAGGTCCGCCAGAACCAGTTCGGTTTCGATCGTGTCGATGTCGGCCAGCGGATCGACCGCACCCGAAACGTGAATCACGTCGGCGTCTTCAAAGCAGCGCACGACTTGAACGATCGCGTCGACCTGACGAATGTGGCTGAGAAATTTATTGCCCAAGCCTTCGCCGTCGCTGGCGCCTTTGACGATCCCAGCGATATCGACCAACTTGAGCGCGGCCGGGATCGTTTTTTGGGGAACGATGTACTTGGTGATTCGCCCCAAACGTTCGTCGGGAACGTTGACGATCCCCTCGTTGGGTTCGATCGTGCAAAACGGGTAATTCTCGCTTTGGGCGGCCTGCGAGCTCGTTAATGCGTTAAATAGCGTGCTCTTGCCAACGTTCGGCAATCCGACAATCCCAGCTTCCATGGCTCTGTTCAAACAGGGGGCGTGTGTGAAACGGGAAAGCGTATCATCGACGGAGCGTTTTTCGTAGGGCACAGCCCTCGCCGATGCCGCAGTGTTTTCCCAACCGTCAGGACCGGGGGGCGGCTTCGATGATCCGGCGGAATTGCCCGACCAGGCTGGACCGCAGGTGTCGGACGTGACGAAAGGATTCAATCGCACGAAGCGCCTTGACCTTCATGGAAGAAACTGGCCCAACCTCACCCGCTCCGGCGGTGAGCCCTCTCCGTTTCCTCTCCAGCCCCAGGTTTTCGCGTGCGACGCACCTCTCTCGGAATTCTGATTCTGGGCGGCGGGATCCTCTTCTCCCTGCCGTTTCGCAAGCCAACGCTGCCCGATGCCTCCGCCATCGAAGACGGGACCAAGCAAACCAAATCCGATCCGTTTGATGACGCGTCGATCGAGATGCTGGTCCGGGAAGTGACCGAAGATGTCCAAGTCCCCGTCGTCTACGACCCGCGGACGGACTATTCGCCACCGGTACAGTCGACCCCGCCGCGACAACTGCCGCTCACCTACCAGGATCTGGCCGTGCCGGTGGATCGAGACCCCTTCTACGAAAACCGGTTCAACGCCACCGCAGCCGTCGCCGATCGAGCGACCAGCCCCGATGAAGCACAGCGGCTGGCCGAACTGGAACGCGTGTTTGCCCAGACCCAGTACGTCGATCAATCGATCGCGGGCCTGCACACCGACAGCGTTCCTCCCGCGGCCATCTCCCCCGATGGCAAACAATGGGTTTACCAGAACGCGATCGGCGAGCCCCCTTCGCTGGCTGATGCCGCCGCGCCAAACTCGGTCGCGTCCCCCAGTCATCCCGCCAACCCTCCCGGCGCCCAACTGGCAAGCTCGGCGGCCGTCGGTCCACCCGCTCGATCCAGCCAATCCGGTGACTTCTCGGTGCTGTCGCAATTGCCGCCCCCGGATGACCAAGCCGGCAGCGGTGCCGCCGAGCGTCCCCGCCACTGGATTCGGCAACCCGATTGAGCCCCTATGCATGGCAAGGTGCCACGCAGCGCCCCTCACTGACGCGTCGGGCTACCGTCATCGCGTCGAATTCGGAGCATCGACCAAATCGATAGGCCTCTCGCGGACTGCCGCTAATACGTTGTAAAACACTGAAATCAATGCTTCACAACGTTTCCGTTCCCGACTCCCGCTCCGCCAACACCCTCAGTCATTCGCGTTGGACTATCGATCGATCATGAGCGGCCGGCGTCGCGGTCTGTTCGCCGGACTGATGCGAGCCGGGTTATCGGCCGCGGCGGTTCCCTACGCCGTCGTCGTGGCGCGGCGAAATCGTCGCTTCGATCAAGGCCACGGCGTCCAACGCTGCGACGCGCCGGTGATCAGTATCGGCAACCTGACGACCGGTGGCACGGGAAAGACTCCCGTCGTCGCTGATCTGGCACGGCGGTTCCGCAAGCACGGCGTCCGTGTGGCGATCGTCTCGCGCGGTTACGGTCGAGGCGATGCGGATGAAAATGACGAAGCCGCCGAACTGCACCAGCGGTTGCCGGATGTCCCCCACGTGCAAAACCCCGATCGCGTCGAGGCTGCACGGATCGCCGTCGATGAACTCGAATCACAATTGATTCTGATGGACGACGGATTTCAACATCGCCGCCTGCATCGGGACCTGGACATCGTCTTGATCGACATGACGTGCCCGTTCGGTTACGGACACTTGTTGCCACGCGGATTGTTGCGTGAGCCGATCGCAAGCCTGACGCGGGCGCAGGTCGCGATCTTGACGCGATGTGATCAAGTCGCCGAAGGAGACATCGCGGCGGTGATGCAGGCAATCCGTTCGTGCAATCAAGACCTGTTGGTCCTGCGTTCAAATCATCGACCGAGCGGTTTGCTGCAGCACCCCGATCAACGTACGCCCGTCGACGCCTTGCGCGGTCAGCGCGTGGCGTTGATCAGCGGCATCGGCAATCCCGCCGCCTTCCGCCGAACCGTCGAAGACGGGGGCGCTGAAGTCGTCGCCGAAAAGGTGCTGCCGGATCATGCCCAATACGATCGCGACACGATCGAGCAACTCAATCGCTGGGCCGACGGTTTGAATGATGTACAGCAATTGATCTGCACGCAAAAAGATCTGGTCAAGTTACAGACCGACCGGATCGCCAAGCGGCCACTGTTGGCGCTGACGATCGACGCCGAGATCGAACCATCGGAAGCCTTCGACGCGATGCTCGAAGACCTTGCCAAATCGTGCTAAACGCAAGCTGGAAGCGTACGCCACTATTTTGATTCGCACAGCGGGATGATCTCGCTGGTCGATTCGACGAGCGCTTTGATCGTCACGCCGGCAAACGCCGCTTCGGTCGCCGCGTAGGCTTTGTCGAGTTCGGCGTGCAGCGGACAGAGCTTGTGGTGCGACTTCAGCCCCAGCGGACAGCGGCGGATCCGCTCGATCGGTGCGACCGTATTGACCACGTCCAGAATCGTCAGCTCGTCCGTCGAGCGGCTCAGTTCATACCCGCCTCCCGGCCCCGGTCGCGAACGCACCAAGCCGGCCGCAGCCAAATCCTGAAGCACGCGAGTTAAATAGCGGCGCGGCACCTTCGTCTGCTCGGCCAGACGGTCCGCCGAGGCGGGTTCCCCAGGCTGGCCCCCCATGCAAGCGACGGCGCGAAGGGCGTATTCGGCGGTTTTGGATAGCATGAATTTGCCCGAAACTCGGAAACGGCGAAATAGTGCACATTGACGTGCAGAATGTTAAAATATAACCTGATCGGTGGCTTGGTGCTCTGCCAATTTTCGATTCGGTCGAAGCATCAGTGGGTTCATGAACGCCACGTTTTCACGTTTGTAGGGAGTTTCCCGTGTGCCGGAGAAGATTGTCAATGCGTCCTCGGCGTGCCATCGTCGTACTGGTCACGGTTCTCACGACCACACTCTGTGTTTCCGATTCGTTCGCACAGCAGGGAAATTTTGAACGCGAGCCGATCAATTATCTCGACGCGGAGGTCAACGACCCGGTCGCCCAACTGTCCAAGAAACTTGAATCCGGCGAAACGACGCTCCGTTACGACGACCAGTTCGGGTACCTGCAATCGGTGCTGGAAGCGTTGGACGTCCCGGTCAGTTCTCAAACGTTGGTGTTTTCCAAAACCAGTCTCCAATTGCATCGCATTTCTCCACGGCGACCCCGTGCGCTTTACTTTAACGACGATGTTTATGTCGGCTACTGCCAAAACGGTGACGTGCTCGAGTTTGCCGCGACCGATGCGAACCAGGGAGCGATTTTTTACACGCTGAAACAGTCCGCTCGGGACGACCAGCCGTCGTTCGTTCGCGACCGTGGCAACTGCTTGTCCTGCCACGCGTCCAGCCGCACACAGGGGGTTCCCGGCTACTTGATCCGCAGCGTCTTCTCGGACCCCGCGGGCCGTCCCAAGTTGGGCAGTGGCACGTTTCTGACCGACCACACCAGCCCCTTCGAACAGCGCTGGGGCGGTTGGTACGTCACCGGTAGCCACGGTGAGATGCGTCACATGGGCAACACGATTTGTGAAGGCGACGAATACACGTTCGATCGTGATCCCGGCGCGAATCAATCCGACTTGGACGAGTACATCGACACCGACGATTACATCGCGCCGCACAGCGACATCGTGGCCTTGATGGTGTTGGAACACCAAACGCAAATGCACAATGCGATTGCGGCGGCCAACTACGAAACGCGCCAAGCCCTGCACCAGTCCTATCAGATGAATGAACTGCTGGAGCGGCCGAAGGATCACATCAGTGAGAGTGCCCAGCGGCGGATCGCAGCGTCGGCCGACCGTGTGCTGCGCTACCTGTTGATGGTCGACGAGTTTCAGTTGACCGACGCGGTGAAGGGAGCGTCGGATTTCGAAGCGGAATTCGCATCACGCGGGATCAGAGATTCACGCGGTCGATCGCTCCGTGAGTTCGACTTGCAAACCCGATTGTTCAAGTACCCGTGCAGCTACCTGATTCATTCACCCGCGTTCGATGCGTTGCCGAAGCAGGTTCGCGAACAAGTCGTCGCCCGCTTGTTTGCGATCCTCGAAGGCCGAGACGATTCACCGGACTTCGAACACCTGACTCCGAAGATGCGCCGAGACATTCTCGACATCTTGATCGAAACCAAGCCCGAATTCTCAGGCCGCGCATCGTAAAAGGTTGGTAGGAAATCAGTGGGATTGGCTTCCGCTACGTCCTCGACCCCAAGGCTCAATCTGGACGAAACACTTCAGTCTTCTTCCCAGGCGAACCATCGAAACTAATAACCACGGATGGCAGCGCGAACCCACGGATGACAGGGTGCCAAACATCCGTGGGTTCACGCTGCCATCCGTGGGCACAGTAGTCATTTCACCCCGCCGCACGTGACAGCCTGACCGATTGCCGCCTCCGGGCCTGGATGTGATCAGCCACGCCGGGCGTGTGGAGATCTTGGCCAGTGACGATTGATCGATCACCGGCCATCCACCGGGACGCGTCAATGGGCTGTCGGTGCAAGAAATCGACAGGGCTCAATCGCCGACCAATGCAAAGTCAAACGGCTTGAGTTTGGCGGCGTCTTTTTGCAGTCGGTGCAACCAAACAGACTTCGGCACGCCGTAGTCGTCAAACAGCTCGGGCCGAAACAGAGCCAGGGCGGACGAAGCGACTTCGTGGTTGGCGTGGGCCAACGCCGATTTCTCACTGGTGCGACGGACCAACATCTCGCGCATCGCCGCATTCATCAACCACGTCGTGGTGTCTCGGTGCGTGCACGAGGCACCCTCGCGGACTTCGTCGTAAAACGTCTTGGATCGTTCCGCGTCGATGCTGTATTGAAACGATCGATCCCGATGCACGCTGACGCGGCCGATCAGCCAGTCCGTCCAACGCTCGACCCCGTATCGCAATCGATTCAGACGCACGGTGTCTTCCACGCGGGCACCGCAGGATTCCAAGATGATTTGGGCCACTCGATTGCTGGCTTCGATTTGCCCCAGGTAAATCCCGTGTGTGACCGCGGCCAGACTTTCGTGGCTCTCGTGGTTCTCGGCGCCGTCCGTCGCCGCCGTCTCCGCTCCGATCGCTGCCACGACGCGGGTCAACAGTTCGGACACCAAGATCTCTTCCAGAACCACCCGATGCTCGGACCACCAGTCCGCCAGTCGCCCATAGTTTCCTGCGTTCTTGGCGTCTCGATAACGAGACATCACGCGGTGCCACAGTTCATGTCGGGAACGAGATGCCGTCCAATACCGTATGATCGTTGCGGACGGAACACGCGGCCGCAACTCCAGTAGAGAAGGTCCGTGCTGGGACAGCGTGGCGGCGAGGTCGGCAAGGGTAACGCAATGCATCGGCGGTTGACTGCAATCGAAGGACGAGACGCGAGAGGTGCAGTCTCGCTAATGCAGAATTCGTGCCGAAGCAGACGTTCCATCGTCCGATGCCGGGCAGAACCGACGGAGCTGCATCCGAACCCCAAAACCGCGTTGTTTCCGTCCCACCGACGCGTTGCCTTTTCGCAACACAGGTCGTTCAAAAACCACCGGATTCGGCAGTACTCAGTACTCAGTACTCAGTACTCTGGCTAACAGCTAACAGCTAACAGCTAACAGCTCCTCACCCCGCCCGGTTGTAGTAACCCGGTTCGTCTTTGCCGTCGCCGTCCCAGTCACCGACGATCGGTTGGGCGTCGGCGTCGCCCGGCGGCAGTTCGATTCGCAGGTCATCGGCCGTCATTTTGCCGTTGCCGTCGGAGTCGATGATCCAGGTGTTACCGCGGATCACACCGACTTCATCGATGCCGTCACCATCGAAATCGCCGACGACGGGACGATCACCGGGCTGTCCAAAGTCGAAGGTGGTTTCGCCGGCTTTGCGACGTCCATCGCCTTCGGCATCCAACACCCAGGTGCCGCCGCGGAAGGTTCCGATTTGGTCGATCCCGTCGCCGTTCCAATCACCGGCAACCGGCGTGTCCACGTCTTCGCCGAACTGGAAAACATGGTCGACCGCATCGGCCCGCAACTCACCATCGTTACCCCGCCGCAGCAGCCGCGCGCGATCTTCACCACGCATCTGTGCCGACACCAAGCCGAGCGTCTTGCGGTTTTCCAGGAAGCGTCGCGAACGGTTGGACGGATCCGGCAAGCCGGCATCCAGTTTGACGCGATGAAGGTCGCGTTCCCACTTTCGTCCAAAGATGCCGATGTCGTCTTTGCCATCACCGTCCCAGTCGCCGACGACCGGTTGATCCATCGCCGTCCCCAGCAAGATCCACAGGTCACCCTCGTCCCAGACTCCGTTGCCGTTCAGATCGACGAACCATTGACCTGCGACGTACACCGCGGCTTCGTCATGTCCGTCGCCGTTGAAATCTCCGACCAGCGCGACCGCGTCTTCGGCGCCCAGCGTCATCTGCTTGCTCTCTTGCCGGACTTCGCCCTCGATCGTCAACAACTTCCACGAGCCTTCGGCGTGGTCACCTTCGGACCAATTCTGACTCATTCGCTTCATCGCGACTTCTTTGAATTGGTTACCCGTAGCGACGGTGCCTCGCGGGTAACCGCCATTGATCACGCTCAAGTGCCACGTCACTGCGTCGACTTCGCCGATGAAATGCGGTACCGTTCGCTCTGCGACCTCGCCTGCGGTGAACGAAATCGTTTTCGTGTCAAACGTTTCGATGGGTGGCGGTGGGGCGGAGAGGCGCACCGTTTCCGGGATCGGCAGGATATCGGACGGCGGAGGCAACTCGGGCGGATCGACAGGTGGTTCGACCGGCGGCTCCACCGGTGGCAATACGATTTCGATGACCACTTCGCTGAAATTGTTGTGCTGCGATTCGATTCCGGCACCGACGCTGATCGACAACAACGCGTCAAACGATTGAGTGGCATCGATGGAAGCGATCAGCTGAGCTTGTTCGTCGGTGTACTCATCGGCCGCATTGACCGCCAAACCGCCGGTCGTGCCCGGCGTGTCGATCGAATCGGTGAGTGTCTCGGGTTGAGTTTGGAACAGGGTGTAGGTGCCCGGTCGCAGTCCCGTGAATACGTAAACGCCTTCGCTGTCGGTCATCACGACAGAATGCTCCGACGCGTCCCCGGACAAGAATGCGTCATCGTTCAGTCGGCCACCGTCGGCGTCACGAATCTCAATTCGGACCCCTGCAATCGGCGTGTCGTCGCTGGTGAACACTCCGTCGCGATACTGACGCAGATCCTCCGCCGCGATCGGGTCTTCCGTTTCAATCGCGTCTCCGTCGATGAAAACGAATCCCGAGATCATTGCCGGTGGGACTTCGGGGAAATTGTAATCAGACGCATCGATCCCGCTGCCGATGTTGATCCCCACAATCAAGTCGTCTTCGACGGCAACGCCGCCCTGGTCACCGACCCGTTGGCCGCCGTGAAAGTAGTCCGCCGGCTGCATTTGGCGGACGCTGTAGACACCCGGCGGTAGCTGGTCGAAAACGTAGCGACCTTGCACGTCGGTCGTCGTCGTTCGCAGCGTGACGCCATTTTCATCGATCAGCTTGATGGTCACACCGCCGATCCGATCTTCGTCGGCGTCATGAATCTGGTCCTGGTCGCTGTCACTCCAGACCGTTCCGGACAGCGTGCCCGGCTCGTATTCGCAAAACAGGTAGTCGACCGCGGCCTGGCCCGGTTGCAGCGAAACGGACATCAAGTCGACGCCCAAGACGACACCGCCGGCGCTGCCGAGTTTCTGGCCGCCCTGGAGATAGCCGGCCGGTTGAACTTCAAAGATGCTGTAGTCGCCGCCACGCAGCCCGTCAAAACGGTAGTCGCCGTTTGCGTCGGTGGTGGTCGTCGCGACGCGCGCCCCGCTTGCGTCACGCAGTTCGATCGTGACCCCGGCGAGTCCACGTTCGTCTTCGTCGCGGACGCAATCGCCGTCGCTGTCGACGTGCACCGAACCGGCCAGACTTGTCGGCGGTTCTTCACAGAAATCGTAGTCCGTTGCCACCGTGCCGGATTCCAACTCGATCTCACGGATCAGGTTCTCGCTCGCCACGCCACCTTCGGATCCGGGTTTCGACCCGCCGTCAAAGTAGCCTTCCGGTTGATCTTGCACGACCGTGTAGCGACCGGGCATCAAATCGGAGAATCGATAGATGCCGTCCGCGTTGGTGACCGCCGATGCGACTTCGGTACCGCTCTCATCGAGCAACCGGATCATCACGCCGGCCAAGCCGACTTCGTTTTCATCGCGAACGCAGTCACCATCCAGGTCCGCGTGCACCAGTCCCGAAAGGGATGCGGGCAAGAGTTCGCCGAAATTGTATTCCGTGCCCGACAAGCCTTGCGGAAGATCGATCCTTCGAATCCAGTCGTCCGACGCATCGCCGACCGTGACGCCGTCGACGCGCCCCGCCGAGTCGATTCCATCCAAGAATCCATCCGGTTGTGTTTCGCGGACTTCGTAAACACCCGGTGGCAGGTCGTTGAATTCGTAACGCCCGTCATGGTCGGTCGCCGTCGTCGCAACGATCTGGCCGTCTTCACCGATCAAGGTCACGATCGCACCGCCGATACCGGCTTCGCCGACGTTTCGCCGGCCATCATTGGATTGGTCGTGATAGACATAGCCCGAAAGCGAGACGGGGGCGATTTCACAGAAATTGTATTCCACGCCGACACCGCCTGGCGTCAGCATGATGTTCTGGATCATCGTTCCGTCGTTCGCCGTTCCGCTGTGGATGCCGTCGATGGTGCCGATGTGAGAGGCACCGTCGAGCAGATGCGACGGCGTGTACTGCACAATGCGGTAGGTGCCCGGAGCGACCGAGTCAAAGCTGTAGTGACCCATCGGCGTCGTTGTCACGCGTGAGATCACGTTTCCGTCGGGGGTCTGCAGTTCGACGATCACGCCACCGAGCGGCTCATTGCTCCCCGGTGTGTGGACGCCTTCACAATCCTCGCCCGGCGCGGCCAGAAACACGTAACCCGATAGTTCTCCCAGCGCCAGTTCGCCAAAGTTGTAATCGATGCCGACGTCACCGCCGTCCAAACGAATGTCGCGGATCTGGTCGCCCGGATTCACCGCCGCCCCGACGATCTGCCCGTCGATGGTTCCGGCCGCATCGGTCCCGTCGACAAAATCAACCGGCTGGGTCACCTCGATGATTTCATAAACGCCCGGCGCAAGCCCATCGAACGAATAGGCCCCGGAGGCATCGGTGATCGCGGTGCTAACGGTTTGGGACGCAATCGTATCGATCGGAACCAATCGTACCGTGACGCCCGAGATCCCAGCTTCGCCGGAGTCGCGGACGCCATTGTCATTGTCGTCGCGATACACCGATCCGCCGATCGACGCCGGTGCCGCTTCGGCAAAGTTCATCTCGATCGCGTCGGTATCCCCGAACGGAATTTGAATCGCCGACAAGACATCGACGCTCGTCACCACGCCCGTCGTCTGACCGCCAACCGATCCGGGAACCGCGGCGACGCTGAACAACCCGTCGGGTTGCCGCTGCGCCACACGATATTGCCCCGGCATCAGATTCAGCGATCGCGCAAATTCGTAGCGACCGGAGCTGTCGGTTTGGACTCGGTGTCCGGTGTCCACATAGTGGCCATCCTGACCAGCCGCGAACAGGGCCAATTCGACGTCGGAGAGTCCGATTTCATCGTCTTGCCAGATCGCGTCCAAGTTGTTGTCCAGCCAGACTCCACCGCTGATCGAAACCGGCTTGGGCGTTTGGCTGGTCGTCGCGACCGCCGCCGCGCTACGGTTGGGGCGACTGTCCGGGCCGCTGCCTTCATCCGGCGGCAGATTGAGTCCATGCTGCAGATGGGGCGCGCCGTAATCATTCAAAAAGATCGCGTCGGCGGTAGCGGATTCATAGTGCGGCGCTTCAAACACAGCTTCCAGAATCGAATCCTGAAATTCCTGTCCCGACGTGATGACGTCCAAGCGATCGTTGAAGACGGCCAGATCCAGCGAATTGCGCAGCACTTCGTCGACGTCGAGGGTGAATTCCAATCGATCGCCGGCGCGGAAGTTCTGCAGGTTCAAGACCAACTCTTGCCCGCCATCGGCGACCGTGGCTTCCGCCGTCGCGATACGGCCGTCGAGCGTTTCGATCTTGATGATCTGGAAATGGTGCGCGTTGCTTTTGCCGCGGCCGCCGATTTGGGTGTCAAAGATCGGATCGCCGACGGAGATGCCATCGCCGTCTTTGTCGGTGCGAATCCGCAGTTGCTGCAGCTCGGTGTCCGCGGCGCCTCCGGTGAACGACAGGATAAAACGATCGCCTTTGGAATCGCTGCCCACGTCGTTGTCGGATTCCAGATAGTCCGTTTCCAGATACACGACTCCGACGTGAATCGGATCAGCGGCCAGCAATTCACGTCGCTCCAAGTGCTGTGGCCGAGGCGCACGACGCTTGACTTCCGACGGTTGCTTCCGTGATGAACGGCGAATTCGTTTGGGTTTCCAAATCACGAGCGCGGCACCTCCATGTGCCTGTACGAGTGGAAAAGGGGGCTTTTCCGAGTTTCTGCTCTGGTCACAAGCGGATGATGTCGATGCTTTCGCCGCTCCCCCGGCGTGAAAGACCCGCTCGAGGCGATGTGTGCGTTATCGATCGATCGGGTTGTTGCGTTCGGCGATGCGTTCTCGGCCAGCTTTTAATCCGCCCAGGTCCCATCGTCTCAGTGTTGCGTCATATCCGCCAGAAAACAGAGCGTCGCCGCTGGACGCTAATGCGGCAATCGATCCGGTGTGCCCGCTCAGCTTTTCGACGACACGACCGAGCGTCACGTTGACGATCCGAATCATGTTGTCACTGCCGGCGACGGCCAGGTGTTGGCGGTCCAGGATGCACACCGAAAACAGCTTGCCCGTCGTGACGGCGATACGACCAATCGGCTTTCTAACGTCGGTGTCAAACATTACGACGTAGCCGTCTTCGCCCGCGGTGACGATCACCGGGGACAATCCGTTGAACTTTAAATCGTGAATGCGACCGGTGTGGATCAGATAGTCGTCGATCAGTTTGTTGGTCGCGCGATCAAACAAGTGAAGATCGCCGCTGCGTCCGGCGACCGCCAACAGCTTTCCATCGCCAGAATAGTCCACCGCACGCAGGTCGGTGCAGTCGCATTCCGCCTGCGGTTGGTTCGCACGTTTCGTACGAGTGAACAAGTAAACCTTGTTTTCGAAACCGACCGCGGCGATTTCTCGACCGTCCGGCGAAAACCGAACACAAGCCAGCGCCGGTGTGCCCTGCATCCGTTGGTCCACACCGAAATCTGCGTCGCGATTCCAAATGATCAGTTGCCCATCGTTGCCCGCCGAAACCAACCGATTGCCGGCGGGATCAAAATGCAACGTTTGAATGATGTCCGTGTGCCCCTGCAGCGTCGCGCGGACTTCCAACCGCGCAGTATCCATGATTCGAATCGCATGATCATCGCCTGCGACCGCGATCAACTCGCCTCGTGGATCCGACGCGATCGCTTGGACAATCGTTCTGCCAAAATCCGAACTGACCGCCTTGAGCCGAATGATTTGACTTTCACTCGTCTGTACCAATCGTTCAACCGCCGGTTTTGCCGACAATCCGGCCGCAACCGGGGTCTGCGGTTCGGTCGCCCAACCCGACGGTGCCCAGCGAAAACTTGCCATCGCACCGCCGGCCGCAGCGGTCAGTATCCAACGACGTGACAGACCCGGTTTGACGTCCAAAGAGGCTGTTCGTTTTGACATGTGACTCCCTCCCGCAATCCGGGCGGTCCTGCGTACCTTGCTTTCAAATTCCACTCGCCGGCAAACGCAAACTCTGCGCAGCCCGCTTCTCTTCTGTCATCGGCCATCTATCCCGCCACTCATGACCGGATCAATCGGAATCTCCAAAACCAATTGCTAGCAAGGCCTTGGCGAGTGGCAAAACTGACGGCGCGGGGCAAATCCGACTTTCTGCAGAGCGTCCGGACTTGCTACAACGCCAGCGGCCGCGGACTTTGACGCGGTTCTTGTCGAATGAATTGACCAATCAATGACTCCAAGGATGGTGCCGCTGGCCATGGGAAAGACGTACCAACAAATCAGGAACGGCGAACACGGGATCGGTTGGACGAACCGTTGCCGCGCATTTCGATGGTTCAGTGCAGCAATCATCGGCTGTCTGGTCACCACGCCGATGCTCGTTGCCCAGCAAGCCGGTGCACAGCAGCCGGGAGCCCAGCAAGCGGTCGCCGGTGGCGGCCAACCCGCCGCCGCACAACAGCCGTTCCCTGCTTTGACGCCTCAGCAGCAAGCACAGTTGGACCAGGTGTTATTGGCCTGGCAAACGCAAAGCCAAGGTACCAAGACGCTCGAATGCAAGTTCGAACGCTGGCACTTTGATTTGATGGCCGCCCCCGCGGGAGTCCACGCCCACAAGGCCGAAGGCGAAATCAAATACGCCAACCCGGACAAGGGCTTGTTCCGGGTCGACAGCATGATGTTTTACAAGGGCATGAAGGACGGCAAGCCGCAATACGGCCCGAACCCCAATAAGTTTGGTGAGTATTGGGTCTGCAACGGGGTGGAGTTGATTGAATACGATCGCGGTGAGAAGAAGTGCAACGTGCAAACGCTGCCGCCGGAGATGCAAGGCCAACAGATCTTCAACAGCCCGTTGCCTTTTGTGTTCAACTTGGACGCCCAAAATATCAAGCAGCGCTATTGGTTGACGTTGAAGCCGTCGCCCAAAGCCAACACCTTTTTGATTCAAGCCTGGCCGAAACGGCAGGAAGACCGAGCACAATACAAGATGGTGCAAGTCGTCTTGAGCGCGACGTTCGAGCCCGAAGTCTTGATCATGTACGCGCCGAACTTTCATGAAAAGCTGGCTCCGCAATGGGATCACTACGAGTTCAGTGACGTCAAACGGAACGCCATCGGCGCCGGGTTGCAGCAATTCATGGGCAACTTCATCCCCAAGAAACCGCCGTCCAACTGGGAGATCACCCGCCAGAACTTCCTGCCGCCTCAAATCGCCGAAGGCCAACCGAACGCCCCGACGATCCCGAAGCGATAGCGAGACCTGCGGCCGGGCGAGCCCGATGGGCTGACAGAGTGTTTGCCTGCGCGGACTTCCGCGCGACCAAGCCCGGAGGGCTGAAAGAGTATTCGCCGGCGGGGACGTCCACGCGACCAAACCCGAAGGGCTGACAGAGTGCTTGCCGGAGCGGACTTCCGCGCGACCAAGCCCGGAGGGCTGACAGAGTGTTTGCCGGTGGCGTGAGCCCAATGCCACCTACTTTGTGGTCATTCGGGTGGTATATCATCGGGCTGCTGTTTTTTTCTTCGAAGTGACTTCTGGAATTTCGTTGTCTTTTGGCGCCGCGGGTGGGCTATGCGTGGGTAGCTGCGAGGCAATTTTCGATTGGGAAGTTTGCGGCCCGCTGCGCTCACCAAAGCGCCGTGATAAGCCAGCCTCCATTCCTCCAGGGTCGTAAGCTTTTCACGTAGCAGATGATGCTTGAACGTCGTCCAAACTCCCGTGAAGCTGAGCTCGCGAGGGTCAACTCGAATCAATTTCGCTGCTTGTTTGCGTAGCTGAGCGACAAGATTATAAGCGATGATCGATCCCATTAGCTCCTTCATCACCGTGTCGACACTCTTGGCGCGAATGTTTTCTGTGTCCATCGTCACTTTGACATCGCGGATATCGAACTCCACATCGTAGCGACGAACGTACAGGGCAGCGGCCGAGTGAGCGTCCGTCTCAAGGCTCGTCACGATCTCCAGCGTGTCTCCATTTTCAAGTTCAATTTGGTGGAGAAAGACTTCGATAGACGTGTCTTTACTAAGATCGAGATTGGTTCGGCGGTCCTTCGGTGTCGGCCGCCAAATCAAGTGAAACGTCTTGTACCCGTCCCCTTGGTCGACCAACGTAGCCGACTTGCGGTACGACCTGAATCGCTGTTTGGTCAGCCGCAGCACGAAGTCTTGATGATGTAATTGGCAGTGGTGGGCGACATTAAAAATCCCAAAACCGCTATCAGCCAGAACGATCGAGCGTTTCGGGAGTCGTTCAATAATCGGCTTGGCTTGCTCAAGTTCACTTTTGTTGTCCGCTCCGTACATCGGATCGACTTGCGGCAACAACGCGCACCCGGTCTGCATTTCATTTGCGACCAGCAATCTCGCAATAGGCCAAACCGTCTCTCCGTGTTGGTTGGACGCCGGCGGGAACGCTTTCTGAAGTGCTTCGGTCGGAGGAAGCGTGATCGTCGTCCCATCGATAATGAATACACGTCGATCGAGAAAGGCTTTGGGAGCGCGGGAAGCAAGGTGATCGCAGATTCGATGGGAAAACTCTTCCACGACAGCGAGCGGAATCCTTTTTCTGGCGGCGTTGTAGGCCGAATTGTTTTCGGAAAGGCGATTCTCTTGAACCCTTCGATTGTCAGGCAAAATATCCGTATGATTTTTGAGCAAATCTGCGACGGCATCGGTTAGTGAGATGCCTCCTTCGAGCCGTTGTAAAACGAGTAGCCAGAGGGTCGGGGCCTGCGTATAGACCATCCGCGCGTTGGCACAATCGTGATCTTCAAAGACCCGTTGTAGTTTGGGTAATTCAAGAAGCTCAGCCAGCAACGCTTTGGCTTTGCCAAAGCGAGACTCTTCATCGGCACCGAGTGTCGTCGGGTCGACCATGGCGATTCCCAGTCAGAAAGGCAGTAAGTGTAAACTTACCTGCCAGGCGCAAAAATCGTGCCAAAACCGGGTTTTTGGGACCGCGCCACCCGATAGGGTCCAGAATAGGTGGCATTGGGCGTGAGCCACCGGGGCCAGGCACCGCGCTGCCTGCAGGCCCGGAGGGCCGACACAGTTCCGCGCCGCCATGACTCTGCCGACCCTCCGGGCCTTGAGTATCTACTGGCCACCAGTCCGGTGGCTCACGCCACCGGCATGCACTCTACCGGCCCTCCGGGGCTCAAGCAGCATTATCGCGAAGCCTGTGACTGCATCCCGAAGGACTGCCGATTCCTATGCCCGATCGGCTGAAGCCGTTTTTCTTTTGCGAACCACGATGCAACCAAGCCCGATGGGCTGAATGAGTTTTGCTTGCGCGAACCACCGCGCAGCCAAGCCCAATGGCTGAGAAAGTGTTTGCGTGTGCGGACGACCGCGCTGCAACGCCCGATGGGCTGAAACAGTGCTTGCCGGCGCGGACTTCCGCGCGACCAAGCCCGGAGGGCTGGCAGAGTGTTTGCCGGTGGCGTGAGCCACCGGGGCCAGGCACCGCGCTGCCTGCAGGCCCGGAGGGCCGACAGAGTTCCGCGCCTCCATGACTCTGCCGGCCCTCCGGGCCTTGAGTATCTACTGGTCCCCAGTCCGGTGGCTTACGCCACCGGCATACACTCTACCGACCCTCCGGGCCTTGAGCATCTATTGGCCACCAGTCCGGTGGCTCACGCCACCGGCATACACTCTGCCGGCCCTCCGGGCCTAAGACAGCGGGCCGACTGCGAATGCTTTCATTGATTCGTTCTGCATTTCGTTCGATCGCTGAGTGCTTGTTACCAGATTTGCGCCGCTCTACGATTTTGCTCTCTTCTTCATTCTTCTCTTCAATGAAACGGGGGTGCCCAATGGGCCATCATCAGTTGCTCTATCACATCGTGTTCAGTGTAAAGGAACGACGCCAACTGCTGATCGACAAAGTTCGAGACGATGTGTTTTCGTACATGGCCGGGGTAGCAAACAATCTTGGCGGACATGCTCTAAACGTCAATGGCTTTTACGATCACGCGCACATCCTTGCCCGCATTCCCACCAAGGTCTGTGTTGGCGAATTCGTCGGACGCATCAAGTCAAATACGAGCAAGCACATCAACGAGAACAAGTGGTTGACACGAAAGTTCTACTGGCAAGATGGCTATGGGGCGTTCACCGTGAGTTCATCGATGTGTCAGGCGGTTTATGATTACATCGACAATCAAATGCGACACCATTCAAAGCGCAGTTTTGAAGACGAGTACCTTGCAATGCTGAAAAACCATGGCATTGAATATGATCCTCGCTATGTCTTCGATTGAATCAAGTTGCATGGCAACCAAGCCCGGAGGGCTGACAGAGTGTTTGCCGGTGGCGTGAGCCACCGGGGCCAGGCACCGCGCTGCGTTCAGGCCCGGAGGGCCGACAGAGTCCGTCATGACTCTTCCGGCCCTCCGGGCCTTGAGTATCTACTGGCCACCAGTCCGGTGGCTCACGCCACCGGCATGCACTCTACCGGCCCTCCGGGCCTAAGACAGCCGCCCTCTGGGGCTTAACCAGTCGCTCTCTGGGATGAAACCAGCAGCTCTCTGGGATGAGGACAGCGGTTCTCTGAAATCAAAGCCGGTGAGCCCTTGCCTCACGCCGCTTCGCCTTCGGAGATTTCTCCGTTGTCGCTGACGTCTTCGAAGCGGATCGAGACGCGTTTGCTGACGCCAGACTCTTGCATCGTGACGCCATAGAGCGTGGTCGCGGCGGTCATTGTTTTCTTGCTGTGCGTGACCACCACGAACTTGCTGTGGTCCAAGAATTCGCTCAGCACGGTGACGAATCGACCAATATTCGCTTCGTCAAACGGCGCGTCGACTTCGTCCAGCACACAGAACGGGCTGGGGCGATACTGGAAAATCGACATCAACAACGCGACCGCCGTCAACGCCTTTTCGCCACCAGATAGCAACGAGTTGCTGAAGCTGGGTTTGCCCGGCGGCGTCGCGACGATTTCAACGCCGGCTTCCAACGGGTCTTCAGAATCTTCCAGCACCAGATCCGCGTGCCCGCCGCCGAAGGATTTTCGATACAGCTTTTGAAAGTTCTGGCGGATCGCTTCGAGTGTGTCCAGGAACAAACGACGACTGTCCGCGTTGATCCGGCCGATGATCCGCTGCAGTGAATCTTTCGCTGCGGACAGGTCTTCATATTGGCCGCTCAAATGGTCGTAGCGTTCTTGCAGCCCTTCCAGTTCCGCGAGCGCCTCCATGTTGACGTTGCTGGTGCGTTGCAACTGGTCTCGCAGCCGATTGATCTCCTCATCGATCGCGACCCGGTTTTCAATCTCCGACAGCTCTTCCGGCGGCTCGTCGTTTTCCAGGTCGATTTGATAGTCTTCTTGAATGCGTTCGGCGAGCGACACCAAGCGCAGTTTCGCGGCATCGCGTCGACTGGAGATCGCGTGAACCTCTTCGCTGGCCTTGGCGGCTCCCTTGATCGCTTCGTCACTGGCCTTCGTGATCTCGCGGCTCGCTTCGCGAACCGTTTCCGCGCTGGTTGCCAATTCGTGAAGACCACTTTCCTGGCGATCGCTCTCGACTTTCAACGTGGCCAGTTCTTCCAGCGTTTCGGCGATCCGTTGATTCAATTCGGCCAGCCTGGCGTATCCGGTATCGGCCGCCGTTTGAGCTTCTGCGACCGCGGATTCGCGCTGGACTTGGTCGCGGCGTTGCTGCTGGATCGTTGCGACCAGGGATTCGTGTTTCTGTTCGGCGCGGGCGACTTCGACCGAGACCGTCATGACGGCACCTATCGCTGACTGCAGCGCCTGCTGGGTCTCCGAAAGCGTCTCTTCGATTTCCGCCGCTTCGCTCTCCAGCTTCTCGACCGTCTGGCGATTCTGGACGATTTCCTGCGCCAGTCGCTCGGATTCCGTTTTCGCTTCCGCCTGCTCGGCCTGAGTCGATTCGACTTCCGAGACGATGGCATCGTGTGTCGCTTGAATGCCGGCCAATCGCTCGCCGGCGTGCCTTCGCTCGGCTTCGGCAGCGGCCAGTTCGGTGACCAGGTTGCGATGGGCGATTTCTAAACGGCCCAACTCGCTCGCATGGGTGTCGACGAGTTTGGCCAACTCCGTGATCGCTTCGTCGTTTTCAAAAATCTTAAACGTATAGTGTTCGATTTCTTCGGCGGCCGCAGTCAACTCACTGCGTCGGCTGACCAAGCCCGTTGCCGTCGCCGCTGGTCCGACGACCATCGTGCCGTCACTCTCGAGCACTTCGCCCTTGCGGGTCACGATGCGTTGGCCAGGACCGCTCAACATCTTGACCGTCCGTGCGATTTGCAGATCCTCGACCAACCAAGTCGACGAGAGCAGATGGCTGATCAGTTTGATCTGTTCGGGCGCGCAGTCGATGACACGATCGGCGCGACCGATCACGCCCTGCAAGCCTTCGAGCTGGATGCGGTTTTCTTTTGGCGGCTCGGGCAACAGATCGCTGCGAATGATCCCCACCCGACCGTCGGCTTCGATCTCGCCGTTGCAAATCGCTTCGGCCAAGTCGCCCGAGCGAGCGACCAGGTATTGCGAACGTTCACCGAGTGCGGCGTCAATCATCGGCGCGATTTCGGTGTTCGCCGTCACCAGATCCGCGACCATGCCTTCGATCGAATCGACCAGCGGATGATCAGGCGCGGTCACTTGATCCAGCACGCCGAGCACGCCGCCGGAAACCCCTTCGTTTCGTTGCTGCAGGTCTTCCAGCACCAGGTAGCGTTGACGAATCCCTTCCAGTCGCGTTCTCAAAGCGGCCGTTTCGCCACTGCGGCGGTCCAGTGTGCGGCGATGTTCGTTGGTCTTGACTTCGGCCGCACGCACATCAGCCTTCGCCGTCTCGATGGTCCGCTTCAGCGACTCCACTCGCTTGGTCCACTCGACGTCATCGGACTTAGCAGACTGCAACGACTCGGACGCCTCGGCAACCCGCTTGGTCAGATTCACCAGCAGCCGGCCGTATTCAGACAACCGCGATTGAATGCGTTCCCGACTCGATTCCAGTTCGGCGACCTTGCGCAACGCCGCCAAGTGGTTTCGCTGCGTTGTGTCGCGCTGCTGCACGATCTCATCGGTCTCAACTTGAATCTTGTCGCGTTTCGCCTCGACTTCCGCACTCCGCTGACGGACCGATTCCAAGTCTCGCTCGCTCGCCAGGACGCGCTCGGAAGCATCGGCCAACTCCGCGGCCGCTTTTTGCGCTTGTGATCGCAGCGACCGGACGCGTCGCAAGGACTGAGAAATCGAAAACCGCAGGTCGGACACCGAGGCTTGATCGGCATCTTTACGCCCGTCGAGTGAAGCGACACGGCCCAGCGTCTCTCGTCGTTCGGATTCCAATGCCCGCGCCGAGTCGGCGATTTTTTGCAGCTGTAGATCGGCGGCCTGCCGACGCGTCGTCATCTCTTCGCGTTCGGCCTGCAATTGGCTGAGCCGCTCGCTGGCGACCTGCAGCTCCGCGTCACACTTGGCGACTTCTTCGTTCAGATTGGTCCAATCATTCCACGCCACGACGGTGCGCAGTTCTTTAAGACGTTCGCTGGCTTGGCGATACCGCTCGGCCTTGGTCGCCTGGCTGCGTACGCTTCTCAGCCGCGTGCCGACTTCTTCCACGATGTCGCTCAGCCGCGTCAGGTTGGACTGAACGCGTGCCAGTCGTCGCTCCGCTTCCAGTTTCTTGGCTTTGAAGCGACTGATCCCGGCCGCCTCCTCAAAGATCGCGCGGCGATCCTTGGCGTTGGCCTGTAGCATTCGATCGACCTTCCCCTGCTCGATCAAACTGTAGGCGTCGATCCCGATTCCCGTGCCGCGGATCAAATCCCGCACGTCCTTCAGCCGCACCGATTGCTTGTTGATCAGGTATTCGCTTTCGCCACTGCGGTACACCCGGCGGGTCACGTGGACCTCGGGGGCGTCGACCGGCAGATTGCCGTCGGCGTTGTCGAAAATGATCGTGGCCTCGGCGGCACCCGCTGCGGGGCGGGTCTGCGACCCCTTGAAGATGACGTCCGACATCTCCTTGCCACGGAGACTTTTAGCGCTCTGCGACCCCAGCACCCACTTCATCGCGTCGACGATGTTCGATTTCCCGCTGCCGTTGGGGCCGACGACCACTGTGATCCCGTCGGGGAAATCAAAGCGCGTACGATCCGCGAAGCTTTTGAAGCCGGCGAGTTCGAGAGCTTTGAGCATACGGGAGCAGAGAGAGGAAGTCGGGAAGGTGGGGGAAGCAAACTGCTTGCCAAAGTGGGGTAAGCATCCTGCTTGCCAATCAGGCTGAAACGCAAGCTGGAAGCTTAGACCACGTCGGAAGCTGGGAGCTTAGGGCGCGACGCAAGCTGGGAGCGTACGCCACGTCGGATGCTGGAGCTTATGGCGCGACGCAAGCTGGAAGCGTACGCCACTTTGGATGCTTACGGCACGTGGCCGGATGACCCCTTAAGAGTAGATAAAACGGCGGGATGGGGATAGCTGGTTTGCCGGTAAACCACGGGATCAAGGGGCACCGGAGGCCGAATTCGGCTTGCGACTCGGCAGACTAATTCGGTAACCCCGATTATTCCGATTGTACCGGCAAAAATGCATAGCGAATTCCCCGAAACCGTTCTGAAACGATGCCTGGACATGCGGCCAGGTGACTGCGCTGCGCTTATTCCCAGCGTTCTACGAGGTGTTAGCGGCAGGGCGCAAGCCCTCCGGTCCCTGATCGTTCCCGAAACACCGGAGGGCTCGCGCCCTACCGCTAAAAACTGCTTCACAGCGTTGCCTGCCAGGGGCATGCGCAACCCGTTACAGAGTCACCCTCCCTCAGGGAGGGTCGAGCGCAGCGAGGGGAGGGTTCCCGTCGCCTGGTTCCTGCTCTTGATCCTGTTGACGACGCTTCCGAAGGCGTCCGCTGCCCCCCCGGCAGAAACGCCCCATGCGATTGCACACATCAGGGCCGCCCGCGATCAGGGCGACGTTCAATCCGCGACCGAAATGCTCACCGAACTTGCCGAGCAGTCTGACGCCGACTTCTCGGTGGATTTTGTGCTTTTGGCCCGGGCGGCGAAGGGACAGTTAGACGCCAAGCAGATCGACGAGCTGTATTTGCATGCGGTTCATTCGCTGTCCCGCCAGCAGCCGGATGCTGAGTCGGTCGCCCGGCGTCTGCTGATTCGCACGTCGGCCGCCAATCACTTTGCCGCCACCCATCGAGACGATCAGGTTGCCAAAATTCTGGTCCCGGCCTTCGATGAACTGTACACCGCCGCCGCTCCACCGCCGCCCGCCAACACACTGCAACCGCTGGTCAAGCTCGCGATGCGGGCGGCCTGGTCGGCGCTGAACCAACAGCGTCCTGCTGATGCCGAAGCTCTCTACGGCCGGATCGTCGACTTGGCCACGCGAACCGGCGGCGACGACGCGGTCGGCAGCGATCTCGCCTTGGCGATGCTGGGCTTGGGTTGGGCGACTGCGATGCAGCCCGATCGAATGCCTGTCGCTGCGGATCGACTGCAGCAATTCATCGACGCGTACTCCTCGCACGCCGACGCCGCCAGCGCGGCAGCGATGCGAATTCAATGCCTGCAGAAGGCCGACGAGGAGGCGGCTGTGCTTGCGATTGCGGACCTGCTTCAGCGTTGGCCATCGAGCCACAGCGCCGACCAGATGGTGCTGCAGACGCTTTCGACCGATCCGCCCGACCCGACTTCACCGCTGTGGGATTCCGTCATGCATTGGGTGGTCCAGCAGGGACATCCGCAACAATGGTCGGCGGACTTGATCAGCCGTGCGTTGTTGTTCGCCGGCCCGAAGCTGCCGCCGCCACGCTTCGATGCCTTGCTGAAACGACTGGCGGCCGAAGACAAAACGGGGCAGCGGGTTGCTGTCCTGCTGCACGATTCGACGGAACTGGGCAGCGCCGGGTTTGCCGAACAGATCGCGGCGACGTTGATCTCCGGTGACTTGGTGGATTCAACCCCGATGGCTCGCGAATCGGCTTGCCGCTGGGCGGGCCGAACGGGACGTTGGTCGATGCTGGCATTGGCCGCCGAGTCGACGGGGTTGAACGCAGCAGGTGATCGCAGAAGCGTTCACGTCGATCGATTGTTCGCCGAGGCCCTGACGCAAACCGATCGAGGACAAACGGCCGCCAAGTGGTGGGCTCATGTCGTGGACCATCACGGCGCGACGGATTTTGCGACGTTGCTGCGTTGTGCCGAGTCTGCGGTGGCCCATGCCGACGTCGTCGAAGCCGTGCGAAGACTGGAGCGTGTGAGAGCAGCGTTGGGCGAAGAAGCATCCCAATCGACCGGCGTGCAAGTCGCGTTGGTGGATCTGTTGGCTGGTGATTTGGCCGTCCGGCGAGTCGACTTGACCGGCGCGCGATCGCGTTACGAACGTGTCGTTCGCAGCCCCGACGCAACACCGGCGCTGCGTGGACGTGCCCAATGGATGATCGGCGAAACCCACTTGATGCAGCGTCAGTTTGCCAAAGCGATCGACGACTACCGCAAGGTCGAAGGGCTGGACCCCGGAGGCCCTTATGTGGCGGCATCGCTGGTTCAAGCCGGCAAGTCGTTTGAGCAATTGGGGCTGACACGCGAGGCCGGAGATTGCTACTCAGCACTGTTAGGCCGTTTCGCCGACAGTTCCTACGCGACCGAAGCACGACGCCGGATGGCGGTTTTGCCAGGCGCCGCACGGTCTGCGGCCGGTGGTTCCGGCAACGGAAGCCCGCAGAACGGGTCACCGAACGACTCACCTGACGACGCCGCGTCTTACCCTTCCCCAAGTTTGCGACGCTGATTGACGCCAATCGATGAAACATTCTGACTCAAAAAAACGGTCGTCCCGAAAATCGCGTTCCAAGGTCCAATTGCGACCGGAACGGCGACCGAGGCGACTGGCCGGACTGATCTCTCACATTCTGCCGGTGGTCGTCTTGGCCCTCGGCATGCTGTGGTGGATGTCGACGATTAATTTGGCCCAAGCCCAAACGCAACTCGCCCAAACGCAGCCGCAATTCAGGAACGCTCAGTTCGGCGGCCAGTTTCAACCCAGCCAATACGGCAACCAGCCCCAGTATTCGGCGACTCCGGGGCAGCCCGCGTTTCGCACCGCCATGCAACCCGGCGGACAGGGCCAACCGCAGTCGACGCAGAGCGGTATCCCGGCACTGCCCGCCGAAGGGACTGCGACGGGGCAGATCGGCAGCGACGAAACCGCTGCCGATGACGCCGGTGCGAGTTGGTTTCAAACACCAGCGTTTGTCAGCAAGGTCATGACGGGCGGTTGGTTGATGCTGCCGCTGGCGATCTGCTCGCTGGTCGTCTTGTCACTGTCGTTGGAGCGTCTGATCGCACTGCGCCGCGGTCGCGTGATCCCGCGTCCGTTTGTGCGTCGTTTTACCGAGTGTGTCGAAGACGGCGTGCTCAGTTATGACGAAGCGACGGAGTTGTGCAAAGAGTTTGACTGTCCGGTCAGTGAAGTCTTTCGAGCGGCATTGCGTCGCTGGGGTCGGCCGATGTTTGAAATCGAACAGGCCGTGATGGACGCCGGCGATCGGGTTTCCGATGGGCTGAAAAAATACCTGCGCGTCTTTCACGCGATCAGCAACGTCGCTCCCTTGATCGGTCTGCTGGGCACCGTGATCGGCATGATCGATGCCTTTGAAGTGATCAGCGACCAGAATTCGATCGGACGCCCCGAAACACTCGCCAGCGGAATCAGCATGGCGCTGATGACCACCGCCGGTGGACTTGCCGTCGCCATCCCCGCCTACTTGGCGTACATGTATTTCAGCAGCAAATCCGATCGCTACCTCGGCGAAATCGAAAAACTTTGCCAACGTGTGATCGACTGCATCTCCGCCGAAGGTCTCGAAGACGCCGGATCCCAACGCAACAAAAAACGAAAAGCCGCCTAACAACGTGGGGTAAGCATCCTGCTTTCCAATCAGGCTGAATCGCAAGCTGGAAGCTTACGCCACTTAAACAATCTCATGGCCAAACGAAACCGATCCGACGACGATGTGACGATCAACTTGACGCCGATGATCGACGTCGTGTTCTTGCTCGTTATCTTTTTCATGGTCGGCACCAAATTCAGCGAATCGGAAAGCCGGATCGATGTCTCGGTGCCGTCGGTCGGTCCGATGCATGCCATCTCACGTGTCCCCGATGAACGCGTCGTTGAATTGACGGCCGATGGAAACGTGTTGCTCGACGGACAAGTGGTCAACAACGAACAGCTTGCCGAAATCTTGGCGTCGCAATATGCCCAGTACCCCGATCTGAAAGTCGTCGTGCGGGCCGACAGCGCGGGGTCGCTGCAAGGGTTCGCCGAAACGATCCACACCGTCCGTCGGTCGGGCGTCGCGCAAATCGGTATCGCGGTGAAAGTGGATGCGGGCGGAGGCGGAGGAATGCTCCGTTGAACCTGATCAGTCAAATCACGGGGCTGTGGGACGATCCGCGACTGATCTACGCCGTCGCCATCGCCGCAGTCGTTTTGTTGGCGATCACGATCTGGCTGTTCCGTCGGGCCAAACGCGATGGACGCGCCGCCGGAACCATCTGCCTGGTCCTGTCGGTGGCGCTGCACGCCGTGCTGATTTATTTGGTGCCGTACCAGGTACAGGATGACGGCGGATCGTCGGCACAGGAAGTCGATCCGATCGCAAACGGTGTCGAATCCCTGACGTTCTCCACCTTCGATCCAGACCTGGCGGTCGACGACGCATCCGGCGACATGGACACACCGTCGATCGAGCCGTTGCCTATCGCCGAGTTGCAAGACCTGTTGGCCGAACCGTTCGACGAGCCCGTTGCAGACGACTCGCTCGAGGACATCGAACCGCAAGAACAACCGCCGACACCGAATCAACCGCCGCCGACGCCGGAATCGTTGGCGACGGCCTCGCCCAGTGAGATCAGTCCCGCGCTGGAACAGATCGCTCAAGACCTCGATGCATCGCTCGATCAGTTATTGCAATCGCAACTGGAACTGGCCGAGAGTGCGGCCGCGGCAGAGATTCCTGAAGAGACGGCGATGGTTGCCGCAGCCACACCGGAGCAGACGCAACACGTTCCCGATGCGATGCCGCCCCAAGACGCCGCACCGCCGATCGCTCAAGCGACAGAATCGATCGAGCACGCGGAGACGCGTCCGCCTGTCGCGACCACACGTTCCGCTGCCGCCGTGGTTCCCGGATCCGAACAAGCCGACTTTGCCAACCGAGTCGGGGCGGCGAAGCAACTGGCGATCGCACAAACCGGCGGCGACGCGCGAACCGAAGCCGCAGTGAAGGCGGCACTACGGTTCCTGGCCGCTGCGCAACGTCCCGATGGTGCTTGGGATCCGCAGGCGTCCGGAGCCGGTGAAGATCGCATGCCCTTGGGAGAACGACGACCGGGCGCGGGCAGCAAAAGCGCGACGGGGCTGACCGGGCTTTCGCTCCTGGCGATGATGGGGGCCGGAAACACGCATCTCTCCGGCGACTATGCCGAAAATGTCTATCGAGGTTTGGCGTATCTGATTCGGACCCAGCACCCCGACGGATCACTCAGCGGCAACGCGACGGTCTACGCCGCCAGCTATTGTCATTCAATGGCCGCATTGTCACTTTGCGAAGCCGCGGTGATGACGAACGACAAGTCCGCGATCGAATCGTCCCGACGCGCGATCGCCCACACCGTTCGCATGCAGCACCCAGTGACCGGAGGTTGGCGCTACACACGCGGCGATCCGGGTGATCTCAGCCAATTGGGCTGGCAAGCGATGGTGCTCGACGGAGGCAAACGGGCGGGGATCACGATCGAGCGTGATACGGTCGCGGGCGTTGCCAGGTTCTTGCGCAGTGTTCGCGCCGGTCGCGGCGGGTTGGCATGCTATCGTCCCGGTGAAGCGATCAGCCGAACAATGACGGCTGAAGCGTTGGCGACGCGATTGCTGATCGGCGAAGATGTCCCGCAAGCGGAAATCGACGAAGCTGAACGGTATTTGCTGGAGTCGTTGCCGGGAACGCGGCAAGACAATTACTACTACTGGTACTACGCCACGCTGGCGCTGCATCAATTGCAAGACGAAGCGTGGGAGCGTTGGAACGCGGCACTCAAAGACCGCTTGCTGGCGACGCAACGCGCCGATGGAAGCTGGCCGGCCGACACGGTTTGGGGTGGCTACGGAGGCACGGTGTACACGACCGCGATGGCAACGCTGTGCCTGGAATCCTACTACCGCCACGCCATCCGCAACTCCAACGCCCGCATCGCCACCGGACCCTGACCGGAGACGTCAGAAAGATCCATCACGCCATCCCACGACGCGGCGCTCACTCACGCGTCCCGCTGAAATCTCAGCACATGGCGTCAGCCAGTGGCGCGCGACAGCAGCTCAATCCCCCACGCGCCGCTCGCTCACGCGTGCCGCTGGGATGCACCATCTCCCAGTCTCCCAGTCTCCTTGTCTCCCCCCGCTCTCACTTCCGTTCCAATTCCGCAACCCGCTTCTCCAGCAACTCCACACGCTTCGTCAACCGAATCACAATCTGCCTCAAGTCATACTCGTTCATCTTAGGCTTGGGTTCTCGATTCGGATGAAACGGGTTCTCCGGCGGCTCACCCACGGCGGGCTCCCACGCCTCGAGCTGTTCCTGGATCGCTGCGATCTTCTTGTTGACCAAGGGAAGCGTCGGGTGCTTGGATCCCATCGAGTCGCGGCTGCGTTTGAGCATCCGAAGCTCTTCGGCCAGTTGACGTCCGCGTTCGGTCAACAGCGCCGCACGAGGGACTTCGTCGGCCGATTTCGCCGCTTTCGAGTCTCCCGTTTCCGACGGACCCGTTTGGGCACTCAGCTGGCCAGCCACACAAACCGCCAGCAAAGCGAGCAACGCGACACCGATCAATGGTTTAGAACCCTTCATTTCATTCGCTCAAGTTACGAGTGGAACGTTTTGTTGGGGGCACGCTGTGCATGCCATCCATTTGCAATGCAACCACAGCCAGCCCCTCTTCACGCGCAAAACCAGTACACCACCAGTTTGGCATACTCCAGCCAGATTGGGAAATGCGTCTCCACACTCTGACCGGGGCTGGTCGCTGCGTAAACCGAGATTTCCGTGTCGTCACCAAACTCCCGTTGAAAACACAGCTTGCTGCGGCGGGTGTGGGGCGGCGACGTCACCACGACGATGCGGGTGAATTTTTGTGGCAGATTCGCAACGCCCGCCGCTTCACTCCGCGAGCCGAGCCAAACGTTGGGCTGGACCGGAACACTGTGAATCACGTCCGCCGGGACACCACGCATCGCCAGGTAGTCGATTGCCCGTTGCAGCCGCGTGTCGTTCTGCCGACGGACAAAGTTGTAGCTCGACGAATTCAGTTCCTCGAGCAGGTAGATCTGTTCGACGCGATGGAAGTGATACAGGTCCGACGCCGCAAATAGTCGCTCCCAATAGGCAGGCCCATCCGCCATGACGTAGGCAATCTCGCCACGCGCATCGCCGTCATGGACATACAGCGGTTGAATCAGCACACCGCGAACGGATGCAAAGGAAGACGCAAGCGTAACGACAGCCCAGGCGATCAAGATCAGCCAAAACCGCCGCTTCCATTTTGTTGCAACATCAACCATGCGACCATTGTAGCCACCGCCAGCAACTGCGCACCAACCCACCCCAGCGGGACGCGTCAGCGACCGGCGCGTGCATGAAATCAGCAGTGTTTCAACGTTAGCGGTAGGGCGCGAGCCCTCCGGTCTTTCGCCACGTTTCCCAACGGAGACCGGACGGCTCGCGCCGTTCCGCTAATCCTTTTCGGGCCAACCTCGGAAGCCACTGGCTCACGCCGCGTGCTGGTATTGGCTGCGTTACGGGATCCCACGAACGATCGAGGGGCCGATCAGCTTGGTCAGCCAAACGGGCAGCTTTTGCCAGGCCTGGACCAATCGCTTCTTCCCACCGGCATCGGGACGCATCTCGTTTGGGTCGCCCTTGCGGACGTAGTATTGCCAAGTCGCCGGATGAGGCTTCGCGCCCCACTGGGCTTTGAACTTGTACGTCCCGGCGTCTTCGCTGCTGCGTCCGAAATCAAACGTGTGGCTACCCTTCTCGATCGCCCGCCGCAGCAGATGACGATACATCAACATGTTCGCACCGGTTCGATTGAACTCGCGCAAGCTGCTGGCACTGGGCACTTCCGTCACGCCACGACTGTGAACGATCAGCCCGCCCGCGATCGGTTTGTCTTCATTGCGGACCACGCACAGTTCTGCATCGCCGTCAAAATTCGTCAAGATGCTCGAAAACAGCTTCTTGGAAAACACCGGAGTGCCGAGGTCCCGCATGTTGTGGGCAAACACCTCATAGAACTCTGGGAGCAATTCCTGGCCGCCGAAGTGAACGGTGGAGTCATAAGTCCCCGACTTCTTGACTTGGCTCCGCAGCTTGGACTTGAACGACTTGTCCAATTCCTCGTCCGTCTCCGGCAGCGGCAGACGCAGGTGAAACTTATCGGTCCGCACCATGTTGAACTTCGGATGATCGACCGGCTGCTCATGACGCAGCTCCAGATACTTCACATCCAACTGGTCGGCCAAATCACACGCGGCGTCGATCAGCTGGCTGGCAACGTCGTCATTCGACGCCCAGACCCCGCCGGTATTCAGATACGGCAAGCTCACCAAAAACTTGCCAAAGATCGGACCGCGGACGAAGACGAGGGGAAGGACGCCATAAACCTCTTGTCCGTCGACGCAACGAAGCAAATAGGCCTTGTGTCCCAAGCCATCGGCGAGCGAACTGATCCATGCGGGATGATGCCCCGCAAGCTGGCACTCCTCCGCGAGACGAATCTCCGGCCACGCACACGGCCACGAACAAGTTTCAATTTCCGTCAAGTTTTATGACTCTCGGCGAGAGCGACGTCGACGCAGACCCACCGTCCCACAAATCAGGCCGGCGAAAATCGCCAACGAAGAAGGCTCTGGAACCGTGGCTGGCGGTCCTAGCGGCGCGGGAGCGAATCCAGGTGATCCATACTCGTTTTCACTTCCGGATCCGATCATTGCGAAAAGTGATTTTGACCCGACCCAATTACCACCCGCCGTATTTGGGTACCCGAGCCCGCGAAGTGTGATGCTTTGCCCTGGCTCAATTGCATCAGGCCAAGGGGAATTCCTGTAATCGGTGAGTGTGTTCTCAGCCGACGTTTCGCGATTAAGAAGGGTTAAATCGGGACTATCGTGCAATGAGGTCCAATTAAATAACGGAAGTACTTTGACGCTGTTCGGCAGAGTCCATTGGGCTCGAAAATCGTCCTCAATATCTAATCCAGAGAATGGGTAATTCCCATCGATTAATACAGCGACCTCACCAGCGCCAAGGAATCCCGAAAGATCCGCATACTCGATTCCCATGTGCGTAACCGTGTCATTAAAAGTCGTCGAACCGACATTGAGATCGTAATCCGCAAGATCAATCGGGGCTGAGCTGCTGGGACTATCGTTATAGATTTCGACCCATTCACCAAAGCTCTTGCTGACGTCGCTCAATGGACTGTACATCACCTCCGTGATCACCAACCCCGCATTCGCATTCGCGACGCCGATCAGACACGCAACCAAAACCAAAAGTTGACACGATCGAGCAAGCATTGGCTCCATCCAAATGAGTGTTTAAGAAGTCTAGGCCCCGTGAGTCAGCCGGAGAATATCGCCCATTTTCCCTAGTCGATCAACACCGAGTTGGCCCTTCGAACCACCCGAAATGCAGATTTCTTTGTCATATCGCTGCCATAACCCACAAACGGGCATGAAGGCCAGTTCCGGCTAGCTCTTCCAGCGGAATCACTCAATCCACTCGGGCCGCCTCGCCATTTTCTTGTCACCAATTTTCCTGTCTCCACTCCCCACCATCTTTCTGCCACCCCTCAGTCCGCCCGCGCAAGCGCCATCGCCGCGGCGTCATACCCCGCCTGAATCAAAGGATCCGGATTCGTAAAATCGAACCACGCCACCGACCCGAGCTGCGGACGCACGACCAGATCGGCATACGTCAACTGTTGCTGCCGGATTCTCGCTTCGGCCAGCTCCTGAAAACGCAACACCGATTGCAGTGCCGTTCGGCAAGATTTGTGCGCCGATTCTGTCGGGCTGACATCGATCACCAGCAGTTCCCCTTCGCCATCCATCATGCCCCGCGCCAGATCACAAGGCACGGCATCGTAGACGCCGACATCGCTGAGTTTCCGACCGTCAATCTCGACCGACGGAAAGACACCGGGGATCGACATCGACGCAACGACGGCTTTGCGAAGCGAGCCGCGACTCAGTACGACACGTTCTCCGCTGCGTAAGTCCACCGCGATCAAGTGCAGGGGCGTCCGCAGGTCCTCGATCGCGAGATCGGGCAACAGTTCGTCGGTGATCGCTTCCAGCAGCGTGCTGGGCAACAAGGATTCGGTCAGCGCGGCGCGACCGATTGCTTTTTGCGCCCAAAACAGACGCGTCCAGCGGCGTAGCCACCGCGCGTTAGACTCATCACGTCCTGAAGCCCCCGCTGCGGCGCCGACGACTTTCTGTTGCAGCGTGCGGTAGCGGTCTGATTCTAGAAAATCACGGGCCAGTGCTTCGGCGCGTTCGACATCTCGTTCGACGGCGCAGAGGGCTGCCATCAGCGCGCCCATGCTGACGCCGACCATGCGTCCGACTCCGATCCCGGAGTGTCCGATGGCGCGCATTGCACCGAGATGTGCCAAGCCGCGGGCGCCGCCGCCGCCGAGCATCACTGTCGCGTCAGCCCACTCACTTCGCGGGCGTCGCAGCATCAATCGCCCATGCCAATGGGTAAGTTTCACAGAGCCGCCCCCCTGTTCGTGCCGGATAGAAACATCTGAACAACCGTAGCACACCGTTAGGGTTCGTCCGGAGAGCAGCAACGTGATTCGCGAGCCACTGGCTGAAACGCATTCCAGCGGGACGCGTGAGCGACCGGCGCGTGTTTAAATCCGTGCCATCACGCCCGCCACTGGCTAACGCCACGTGCTGACCAGCAGGCCGGTCAGCGACCGGCGCGTGCAGACCCACCACAACCACTGCATCCCGAACAGGCGTCACAACCGACCGGGACACGATCACTTCGTCGCCTCTTGCGCCGCGATCCGATCGCGCGGCGCTAACGCCAAATCTAGGGTTCAATCAGACACGGTGATTGTCCGGGGGGATTGTCATACGAAAGCGCGTTCGGCGACGACCGACGTGCCCAGACCTCCTCCTCCTCTTCCATTCACCATGCAAACGACTCACGTAGCCGCCGGCACTGCAACGGTCTGCCCGCTGATCCCGTCAGCACCGAAGGCCCCGGCCAAACGCTCCATACCCGGACTCCGGTACGAAGTCGCGTATCGTCGAGATGACCTGCAAGAAGCGTTCAGCCTGATCTACCATTCGTACCGACGCGCGGGGTTGGTCGAAGAAAACGAAAGCCAGGTTCGGCTGACTCCGTTTCATCTGTTGCCGACCACCGAAGTCTTTGTGACCAAGCTTGCTGACAAAGTCGTCTCCACTGTCTCGCTGATCGGCGACGGTGAACTGGGATTACCGTTGGAATCGATTTATCCAAAAAACGTGGAGTTGATCAGGAATCGCGGATTGCGGATGGGCGAAATCGGTAGCCTTGCCGACTGTCGCGATTCACCGGTGCGTTTCATTGAAACGTTCGCCGCGATGGGACGGCTGCTCGCCCAGGTGGCGAAGACCCGTGGCTACGACGGACTGGTTGCCGCGGCGCACCCCAAGCACGCGCGGCTCTACCAACGGATTTTACCGTTCGAACAAATCGGCAAGATGTCGACCTGTCCGTACGCCAACGGCAATCCGGCGGTGATGTTGGCGTTGGTGTTCGAAGACCATCGCGGCAGCGAACTCTACGAACGTTTCTTTGGATCGATGAGCAGCGCCACCGACACCGTGCCACGGCCCTGGTCCGACGAAACGTATGACTATTTTCACAAGCTGCTACATTCCAACCGGCTGCAATCCGAGCGTCCGCTCTCCGGCCAAGGCGCCCCCATGCTCAGCAAACGAAGAGCGGTTCCCAACAGCCGAATCGATCCGACCGAAAACGCCTCCCAGCGGGACGCGTAACGGCTTGTTGATTTAATCCGATCGCACGTGGGATTAGCCGCGAGCGCGCAAGCGTACGGGCATTCATCTTGTCAAATACTCTCCGGCGCCCGTAGGCTCGCGCCAAACGGCTGATTAAATCAACAGCCGGTAAGCGACCGGCGCGTGCTTCGATCCACCAACCATCACGCGCCACTGGCTGACACCACGTGCTGAGGCATCCCCGCGGGACGCGTCATCCCTTACACGGTCGTCAGGAAATCGGCGTCGTCGGTGATGACGATCGTGTCCAACCCGGAACCGGCTTCACGCACCGCAACCTTCAGCGTGTGGTTTCCGGCTTCCAGATCAAACTGAACCGTTTCTCCTTTCTCGGACACGGTTTGCCAAGTCAACTGTCCATTGTTGACCTGCATGTGCCACTTCACCCACGGGCCATCATCGATGGCAACCCAGAACGAGTTCGAAGCACCGTCAGCCGCACTCACCAAGGCATGCATCGTGAACACGCCCGCGTGGTCGACAGCGAAGTCGTAGGTCAGTTCATCACCGACCGACGGCGACCTGTAGTGCGGTGTTCCGTTGGACGCGACCAGGAATTCATTGCCGTCGTCGTCAAACGCGGTCATCCAATCGCCGCTGCGTTGCATCTGCGTCGCATCGATCACGATCGTGTTGCTGGACAACTTGCTGATCATCCATTTGTCCAGCTTCACGCCGTCTTCACGAACCTTCAACTGCATCGTGTGGTGCCCGGCATCCATGTAGAAACTGGTCGCATCCTGGTTCCAGCCATCGGTCACGGTCTGCCAATCGAAGGAACGTCCGGTGTCCATGTGCCACTGGACCCACGGCAGATTGTCGATCTTCACCCAGACCGAATTGTCGGCGCCGCTGGATGCCTTCACCAGACCGGACAGTTCGTAGTTCGCGGTGTGATCGACCGAGAACTGATACATCACCTTCTTGTAGGAAGGCGGTCTGTTGTAGTGCGATCCCGATCCGTTGGGCGCCATGAGGTATTTCCCGCCGGAGGCATAGCTGGAACTGTAAACCTTCCAGGGGCAATCGATCCATTCGTAGTCTTCCGCTTCGAACATCTTGTCGACCGCCGCCTCGTACAGACCGGCATCGATGCTGTTGTCGCATTCGTAGTCGTCCAAGTGGATCAAATCCGTCTTGCCGTTGGCGTCGGCGTTGCTGCCGTTGTCGGGATTGGAACCTTGGTATTGTGGCGAGAACACAAAGTCTTGCGGCGCGATGAACTGCACCAAGTAGTCTCCGCCGTCGAGTCCGTTGAACGAGTACAGCCCGTCGGAATCAGTGGTGGTGGTGGCCAAGACGTTATGATGCGGATCAAGCAACTTGACCGTTACGCCGGGGATGCCGGGCTCGTTGGCGTCCTGCTTGCCGTCACGGTCCAGGTCGTTCCACACATAGTTTCCGATCTTGCCCGACGGTGCCGCCACCGGGTTCTTGTAGTGGCTGGGGTCGGAATCGGTGACGGTATCGGCGACAACCGTTCCCACGTTGGCGTACAGGCCAGCGGTCAGGTGCTGGAACTTCACCTTGCGAATCTTGAATCGATCTTCCGGTGTGGAGTCAACGGTCGAGGCTGCCAAGACAAGCACGTTTCCGGAGACTTCATTGCCGTTGAAGTCCGCCCAGCGTGATCCATTGCTGGTCGTGTTGTTGACTTCGTTGAGCGTCAATCCGTTGAGCAACGCATCGCTGAGTGTTTGATGGGTGCCAAAGGCTCCGGGAATCGTGCCGATCCAGATCGACAGGTCACTGTCGTTGACGACGCTATCCAAATAGGCCTTGTCGACAACGACGTTTTCCGAGAATTCGAACAGCACAAAGTTGTCACGGCCGACGTTGTCGACACGGTGGGTGCCGTTGCCGCCATTACCTTCGCTCGAATCGGTCACTCCCAGGCCGCCGGAGAAGATGCCCAGGAAGGCCTCGTTCCAGTTGCCGCTGTCGTCACGGCTGAACGCACTTGCGTTGACCGAAACGCCATCGGTCGTGAACGTTCGCATGTTGCCGTTGGTTCCATCCAGACCGCTGCTGCCGTTGAAGTAGAACGTGCTGGTGGCACCAGACGTTGTCAACGTTTCTGCGGTGGTGCTGTAGTTGTAGGTCCAAATTTCGCCCGGCGACAGCAAACCGTCATTGTTCGTGTTCGAACCGACAAAGTCTGGCACGAAATCGTCACCGGTGTCGTTCGGCGTGCCGTTGTCGTCCGTTACCACGACTTCGGCAAACGTAAACGTGGTCTCGCCCGTGTTCGTCACCGTGTAAGTCCACGTGACGGATGCCCCCGGAGCGATCTCGACGGCTTCGGCGGGCGTATCGGCGTCAACCAAGTTCGTCGACTTTTCGATGTCAATATTCGGAACACCCGGCGGTGGCGGGGTGGGGTTTTTGTAGTGGCTGGGGTCAGAGTCGGATGCGACGCCGATATCCACCGACGCAACGTTGCCGTAGATGCCGTCGACCACATGTTGGAACTTCAGTTTGCGAATCTTGAAGGCATCTTCCGGTGTCGAATCCGACGTCGACGCAGCCAACACCAGCACGTTCCCTGCGACTTCGCCACCGTTGAAATCGGCCCAGCGGGAGTAGGAACTTCTGGTGTTGTTGTCTTCGTTGGACAGTCCGTTCAGCACGCTGTCAGAAAGCGTTTGGTGCGTCCCGTAGGCACCCGGGATGGTGCCGATCCAGATCGAAAGGTCGCTGTCGTTGACCACGCTGTCCAGGAAGGCCTTGTCGACGACAACGGTTTCGGAGAATTCAAACAACACATAGTTGTCGCGGCCGATGTTGTCGACGCGGTGCGTGCCGTTGCTGCCGCTCTCACTGGTGTCGGTCACGCCCAGCCCGCCGGAGAAGATACCCAAGTAGGCTTCATCCCAGTTGCCGTTGGAATCGCGGCTGAAGGCACTGGCGTTGACCGATACACCGTCAGTCGTGAAGCTGCGTTGGTTGCCGTTGGTGCCGCTGATCGAACCACTTTGATTGAATTTAAAGATGCTGGTCGCGCCCGTAGCGGTCAAGGTTTGTGCGGTCGATGTCGCGGTGTACTCCCAATCCTCTCCGGGCGAAAGGATGCCATCGCCGCCGTCATCCGGTCCGACAAAGGTTGGCGTAAAGTCATCGCTCGCGTCATTGGGCGTCCCATTGTCGTCGGTGACGATGACGTCGGCGGCGTTGATCGGCGTGTCGCCTGTGTTGGTGACGATGTAGGTCCACGTCACGGTGTCACCCGGAGCGATCTCAACCGCTTCGCCGGGCGTGTCGGCTTGCACGCCGTTGGTCAGTTTTTCGATGTCGATATCGGGCGTCCCGATCACGAAGTAGTTCGCCGGATCCTCATCGGTGACATCGTCCAAATTCGGGACCACCGGGGTGCCCACGACGTCAGCGATGTTGGTGAACTGGCCTGCCATCGTGGCTGTGATGGTCGCCGTGTACAACCAGATTTCGTCGACTTGCAGGATTCCGTCTCCGTCATCGCCGCTCACGTAGGTCGGGAAGAAATCGTCAGCCGTATTGCCGGGTGTGGCGTTATCGTCGACGACGATCACATTTTCCAAATCAACGTCGCCGGTGTTGGTCACGACATAGTTAAACGTGACGTCATCGCCGACATTGAAGCTTGGTCCGGGTCCGGTGTCGGCATCCAGGCACTCGACCATTTGATTCGGTTTGGTGAACTTCAATTCCGTGATCGCGCCACTGCCGGGGAACGTGACGACCAGCGAAGTGACTTCATCGACGTCGATGTCGATCTGTTGGAAGCTGTTGTTCCCCAGTGCCGCGATATTGAACGATTGCTGACCGGAATTGGTCAGGACGGTGACGACGGTGCCACCGTTTTCATTGGTGTCGATGTCCAACAACCCGATGTGGTCGATTCGAACGGCGTTATCAAACGTGAACGTGATGGTGCCACCGCGCGCCTCGTCATCGGGGTCGCTGGAATCACCATCCTCGGAAATGATCAAGACATTGCCGAGAGCCTGACTGTTTTCGCCGACCGCACCACTCTTGCCACCGTGACCGACCCCGGGACCGGAGAAGTCTTGGTTTGGAGTGCCCAGATCGTAGTCGTTGCCGGTTGGCGAGGCACTATCGAAGATCATCGCGATGTCCGGCCCGCTCGATCGACCATTGTTGGCGGCAATCGTCACACCGAGCGCCGAGTACTCGTTATCAATCACGGTCCCCGCGGCGAACCCGTCAAAATCGATCACGTGCATCTCGCCACTACCGGCCACCACATGCTCGACGCATTTTTCGATGTCAATTCCGGTCGCGGCGCCCACGACGTAATTGGCCGGATCTTCGTCGCTGACGTCCGGTCCGACAGGATCACCGTTGTCATCCACCGGAGTGCCGACGACGGTCCCAATGTTCGTGAACTGCCCAATCGCGAGAGCGGTGATCTGTGCCTGATAAAGCCACGTTTCGCCTGGGTCGAGCCGGCCGTCTTGGTCATCATCGCCGACGTTGAAAAAGTTCCCTGCGCCATCATCTTCTTCGACGGGATCGGGATTGAAGTCGTCGCCGAGATTACCAGGGGTCGCATTGTCATCGCTGACGACAACGGGAGTGAGTTCAACATCGCCAGGGTTGGTGACGAAGTAAGTGAACACGATCGTGTCGCCCAGCTCCGCGGAAGGTCCGGGCGGGGTATCCGCATCGACGCCAAAGTCATTCGGGTTGGTGTTGGGAACGCTTGCCGGCGTGCTGAGGTCGGCTCCCAGCTCGTTTTGAACGGCGAACAGATTCTTGGTGTTTTCAATCAGCGACGCGTTGCCAGAGGCGTAAGCCGCCTGCGTCAGCGCGATCACTTCCGCTTGGGTGTAGGAGTAATCCACATTGGGATTGGCGGCGTTGAGCAGTGCGGCGGTCGCATGGCGCCCGAGTGCATTCAGTCCACCCCCGCCACGTCCCAGCGCATCCAGCAGGGTCAATCCGGAATCGTCACTGACACCAAAGACGGAATTGTAGGAATCCAGGGGAGCGAAACCGGTATCGGGCCAGCCCTTCAAGGGTGCTGGTCCGAATTCAGAGTGCGTCTTCCAAAACCCAGGAGTCAGTCCCTCACCGCCGCCGGTCTGATCTTCAACGACCTTGACAAATTTTTCGATGTCGATCGCAGGATTCACAGGCGGCGGAGGCAGGAAGATCCCGGCGTCCCACGTCAAATCGTCCACCGTGCCGAGAATGATCACCTCGGTTAACCCCGTCGATGGATCGGCGTCGCTATCGACGGCATCATTGGTTCCCTGATCTTGGCTGGTCAGGACATAACCGCTGGGCAGCGTCGATGTCACAAACTCGACAAAGTAGTTCCCCGGCTGAAGATTCTCGAACAAATACAATCCATTGCTGTCCGTCACGTCTGTCGCGATCACCGGGCCATCCGACCCATCGGTCTCCGGAATCCCGTCACCGTCCCCGTCGCGATAAAGATTGACGGTGACACCCTGGACGCCCAACTCGCCGTTGTCCTGAATGCCGTTGAGATTGTCGTCGTACCAGACGTAGTCACCAAGTGCCACTGAGGGCGCGGTCGGTCCAACGTCAGATTTGTTGCCACCGCTGAAGCTCGTACTAAAACTGCCGGCGAAGCTCGAATTTTCGCTATTGATGAAGATCCCGATGTTCTTCCCTGCGAAATACGCGGGCCCTCCTCCTGGCGACGGCAACGTGTTCAACAAGCCGCCGGTTACTTGAAGTTCAACCTCGTAGAGATCCGAAACCGATCCATTGCTATATCCGAACGCAATTACCTCACCTGTCAGCAACACGCCGTCTGCACTGAAGCCTGTGGCGAAATCGAACAGGGATCCCGAGAGTGTAAAGTCGTCGCCGGCAACACCGCCAGCAAAATTGCCCGCATCATCGACGAGAAAGTCAAGCTGAAAGACCGCGTTGGGCGGATCAATGATTCCCGTGGGACCACTGCCGCCGGTATCAAACGCGGTGAAATCAAGCGGCGTCGCATCGGCGGAGAATCTGTCCGTCGCAGCGTCATAGGTCACCGAACCGGTGCTATTTGCAAAGATCTGTGGATACTCTAGTTGGAGTCCCAGCAGCGCCAGCACCCGACGATCTTCCAACGATTGAACCAACAGTTTGCGTTTCGACGCTCGTTTCACGCGTTGTTGTTTCGAATTCTCGTGACGCTTCTTACTGCGAAATGCAAATGGGTTTGAAATCATTGGAGCAATGGCTTAGCGGGGAGGACTCAATGCAATCTGGAATCGGGATTGCGATCGAGCATAATCGCAATCCGGAGATTGAGGAGATTACGCGGCAAAACACGCGAAAAGAACGCGAGTCCGTGACGATTGTTCCGCTGACGGAAGTCCCCAAATCGGCAAAAAGGGGAAAAACATGCCGTGTCGTGCAAACGCGACACGCATCTGCGTTGTCATCGCCGGCCTGAAGCACAACGCGGGCAGAGCATGGGATGCCAGGATGCACGCAACACGCGAAGATCAGCGCGCCGCGCGACCCAATCGAATTCACCAGTCAGGCTGCTCTATTAGATGAGGCGTGACGGCTTGCGGCCACGCTTATGAGACCGGTGTCGCCGTTTCTCAGAATAGGCTGACCGACTGAGAAGGGCCATCGTCGTCATCGTCGACATCAAACGTCATGGTCAGCATGTAGTCACTGGCCGTTTCGCTCACGTCACTTTCAAATTCGATCTCGACGAAGACAATCTGCCCGGCGGCGATTGTTCGGTCATCCAAGGTGTTGGATTTCCAGTCGCCATCTCCGATGTTGACGCCGCTACTGGTCCACGCCGTCTCGGTCCGGAACACCTCTACACCGTCGATCTTGATCTTCTTGAGCTTCTTGTTCGATTCCGCCCACTCCAGCATCAGGCTCTCAAGAACAGCTTCGGTGTTGCCAACATTGGTCAAGGTGAATTTCAGTTTTCTGCCTGCGAACAAGACCTCGCCGGCAACGATGTTCCCGTCGCCAGCAATCGCTGCGTCGGGTTGCAAGCCGAGCACTGCGCCGCCGTCGCCGACAAAGCCGACCAACTCCGCGCCGGCAAAATCATCACCGAGCACCAGCGGAGCCGAGCAGGAGGCATGGATTTCGACGGTCCGAATCAGTGCCCCAGTCACCGGGTCCAAGAAATGCAGATAGATCGTTGACGGCAATCGATCGTCGCCCGCCGACATCGCGTCCACGCCAAACACTTGCCCGTCATGGACTGTTCCACCCGCAAACAAGGTCGCACCCTGTTTGAACGCATCACTGTCGTCGGTCACTCGGACAAAGACACTCGAAACTCCGACCAAGCTGCCGTTGCTCACCGTGATCTCCGACTTGTCGCCTTGCCCGTTGGCAAAGTCGTCCGACGCGGTGTAACGGAAATTGAGTTGCTGTGGTTTTTGACCGGTTTCACAAAGATCAATCGCTGGCAAGACACCTTTGTGGTGACTGAAGTCCATGTCCATCAACGCGACACCGGCGAGTGTTCCGGTGACGACGCCCTTGTTGCCGACCAAGCCCTCTTGGCGAACGATGTCCATCGCTTCAAACAACCACACTTCGTTCGGGTCCAGCAAGTCATCCCCGTTGATGTCTCCGACGTTGTGACCGTTTTCGTCTACGATCTGCATGATCGCCTGATCAAATCCGCTCGGCGGAATCCAGTACAGATCGTCGTCGGGGTCGCCAGGTGTTCCGTTGTCGTCCACGACGTTATCCAGGACGATCGGGGCATCGCCGAGATTGGACACCGCGTAAGTGAAAACGACCTTATCACCGAGAGGGATTTCAACGGCCTGTTCTGGCAGATCTGCATCCTGCCCAAAATCGTTTGGGCCGTCTGATGTCGGCAACGTCGCCGTGTCACCGTCTTCATCGGTCGCACCGACAAACGTGACGCCCCCGAAGATGTCGCCCAATCCGAGTGGCTTGGAGCAGGAGGTGTGGAAATTGATGTGCTGCAGTAGCGTCCCGCCAATGCTGGGATCCGCGTTATAGATCAACACAAACGTCTCCGATCCGAAGTCAGTGCCGGAAAACGAAGAGGAGAGTTCGAAAGTGCCGCCAAGGCTGACGGTGCCGGAGAAGAAAAGGTCGCTGTCACCGTTGGAGTCTTTGCTGCCGACGATAAACACATCCGTCGGCGGAGGATCGGCCAGCGTTCCCTCGACGGTGGCTCTTCCTTCTTGCGGATTGCTGATGAAGTTGCCGCCGTTGTAGCTCAGAATGATCGATGCAAACTTGTCCAAACCAATATCGTCGCATACATCTACGCCGGTCAGTCCGCTCGTTTCGGCTTCACCACGAGTGAATTTTTCGAGATCCAGCGGATTGACGAAGTGATGGGCAGGATCATCATCCATCACCATATTCGGATCGGCCGTCACCTTTCCGACGTTCATCTGTTGGCCGGTCGAATCGGCAATCTCCACCGCCTGGAAATACCAGGTCTCGTTCGGGTCGAGTGCACCGTCGTTGTTTAGATCGCCGAAATTGTAGCCGTTGGGCTTGGTGATTGCCTCGACCGTCACTGCCGTATTGTCCGTGACGATCACGTTAGTCAACGGAACGCTTCCCGGATTGGTCACTTCGTAGGTGAACGTGATCTTGTCGCCCAACTGCGCCATCGGACCGGTCGGATCGTCCGCGTCCACCCCAATGTCTGACGGGTCAAACACGATGTCTGGACCCAACAGCACCGTTGGTCCCAGCAGGACAAGCGGGCCGAGTGGCGGCAACTCATCAGCGATGACGGTGGACGACCCGCTTTCACCGACCGCGCCACTCACTTGCAATCCGCCGATCACATCACCCAGATTGATCGGTTGGGAACATGAGGTGTGATACTGCATCGTTTGCAGGGGAGTCTGGTTGGCGTTGAACGCTGCTTCATTGTCGAACAAGTAGATCATCATGTTCGAGCTGAATCGCGTCTGTCCCGCGTTGCTTGCCATGGCCGTCAACGCGTTGCCCAGCGCGATCGTCCCGGAGAAATAGTCCTTGGCCTCGCCGTTGTAGACCTTTTGCAGATCCGTTGAATCCGTGACATAGAAGAACGAATCGCTGGGCGTTGCATCGGGGTTGCCGCTCACTCCCGCCTTACCCGAATCTTGGGCCGTGTTCAGGTCGGCCCCGCCGATGTAATCGAACGTCAATTGCACCGGACGCCCGACGTCGTCGCACACCACGCCGACGCCTTCGTTCACACCGAGATAGTGCGCAGGGTCATCGTCCATGACCATGTCGCCGTCGACGTTACCGGTGACCTTGCCGATATTGCGGTACTGACCGGCAAGGGAAACGGTGTCGGTGGCGGTGTAGATCCAGACCTCACCGGGTTCCAGCAACCCGTCGTCGTCATCTCCTTCGACATAGCTGGGATACAAGTCATCACTAGGATCGTCGGGGGTGCCCGCGTCGTCGATGACCACCACGTCACCCACTGGCTGGTTGTTGGGATCCGGATTGGTGACGACGTAGGTCCACATCACATCATTGCCAACGGGGATCTGCGGTCCAGTCGGCAGATCGGCGTCATCGCCATACCCCGTAGTCGTGTTCGCGATTGTGCCTTCATCGCCAGCCAAGCCGGCGACGATCACGCTGCCGACTCGGTCGCCTAGTCGAATCGGCTGGGAGCAGGAGGTGTGATATTGCATCGACTGAAGCGGACTTGCGCCGGATAGATAAGCCGCTTCGTTGTCGTAGAGGAAGATCTCGGTATTGGATCCGAAGTTCGAGCTGCCGGCCTGGGATGACAACGCGGTGAATGTCTCGCCGGCGGGAACGGTTCCGGAGAAATAGGTGTGCGAGCCGCCATCGTTGACCACCAGAAAACTATCATCGGGGGTTGCATCGACGCCGCCAGTGGCTCCTGCTTTGCCGGAGTCCTGCAGCGTGTCGACCGCGGTTCCCGGGTCATACTCGAACGTGAGTTCGAATGGTTTTCCGATCGTGTCGCAGACGTCGCCGGAATGCACGATCACGGGCTTGACGTACTTTTCGATGTCAATCGCTGGCACCGGAGGATCATCGACGCGGACGTACTTTTCGATCTGGACTTCCGCTTCGTCACGAACGATTCCTGCATCCCAGCTCAGGTCCTGCTCGCCCGGATCCAACGTTGTGATGATCGTCATTCCCGTCACCGGATCGGCATCGGAATCGACCGCGTCACTGACCAGCGTGTCGCCTCCGACATCCTGCGCGGTGAAGACATAGCCTGGCGGCAAGTCGCTAAACGTGACCTTGTATTCCTCGCCGGGATTCAAGTTCGTGAACAGATACTTGCCGTCACCATCGGTCACCATCGTCGCCGTGGTGTCATCACCACCGCTGCCGATCATACCATCGAGCCCACCGCCGGTGAGCGTCACCGTCACACCAGGAACCCCGGCTTCATCGTCGTCTTGAATCCCATTGGAGTTGTCGTCGTACCAGACAAAGTCACCAAGCGAAGCAGTGGGCTCGGTCGGGCCAACATCGGATTTATTGCCACCACTGAAGTTCGAATGGAAACTCCCCGAGAAACTCGAGTTCTCGCTGTTGATGAAGATCCCGATGTTCTTCCCAGCGAAATACGCGGGCCCTCCTCCTGGCGACGGCAACGTGTTCAGCAAACCGCCGGTTACTTGAAGCTCAACCTCGTAGAGATCCGAGACCGACCCATTGCTATATCCGAACGCAATCACCTCGCCCGTCAGCAACACGCCGTCAGCGGTAAAGCCTGTGGCAAAATCGGAAAGGGACCCTGAGAGCGTAAAGTCGTCGCCGGCAATGCCGCCAACGAAGTCTCCCGCATCATCGACGAGAAAGTCTAGCCGGAAGACCGCGTTGGGTGGATCAATGATTCCAGTAGGGCCACTGCCGCTGGTATCAAACGCGGTGAAATCGAGTGGGGTCGCTTTTGCGGAGAATCTATCCGTCGCTGCGTCGTAGGTCACCGAACCGGTGCTATTTGCAAAGATCTGCGGGTACTCCAATTGGAGTCCCAGCAAAGCGAGAACACGACGGTCTTCCAGGCTCTGAACTAACAAGCGTCGCTTCTGGTTCGTCATTGTTGAATGAGAGCGACTGCGTGGTGCGGCTTTTAGCCACCGACCAACTTTCTGTACCAGCATCGTTATACCATCGGGGTGAGGCGTCCCGTGACCCAACAAAAGGAGTGATGGTCCCAGACCGTGTCGATTTGGGAGCAGTGATTCACGACCCTCAGCTAGAAAACACGAACCAGAGCCCTGTGTTCGCATTCAGTTGAGTGGTCAGCGATAAATGGTCGGCAACTAATCGCCGAAAGTGCCCCGATTAAATAAATGATCAACGCTGAGAGCGTGCTGAAACTCAGCTTAATCTTCGGCGATTTCTGCGAAAGCCGAGCAGGCAAGTACAACCAATCGCCCAGCATGAAAACGAACACAGCTCAGGCACTGCTTGGGCTGCGACATCGCCGCCACCTGCCGATATTTGGAAGCTGGTTAGAAAGGAGTCCGACGTCGCGGTTGTGACGATGTTGACGACCAAGTCGGTGCCGAAGTCAGATTGCTTGGTCCCGCCGGTGGACGAGGCCAAAAAGGTCGTCGTGAGTTTGTACAGAATCGGGTCCGAATCATTCGACGGGTCGGAATCTGCGCTGGGGTCAAAGTGGACTGCAGATTCGAGTCTTAGCTCCGTTAGGGACCCGGCAAGCAGTGTCACTGCGCTATCAGCATTACTGGGAGCTCCCTCGACCCGAAACGTCGTGCTGTTGGTTGATGCCGAATCCGGAATCAAGTTGCCGGATGCGTCAAACTTCGCTGTGAGCTGGAATTTACCCATCCAGCCATCAGTCGAGATGGTGTTTCCCGTGCCCTTGTAGATCCGCTCGAACGTCAACGGTGTCTCTGTATAAACGATGCGAGCGGCCGTCCCGGTGATTAACAAGGTTCCCGTCGAATCATCGAAACTTCCCGTTAACTGCGACAGTTCGATATCGGGCTTGCCCAGCATAATTCCTGCGGTCGCTTCGCGCGAAACGCCCAGCGCGGCCGCGAAGACGGCGCACAGTAAAAGCGTCCGGCGAGGAATCCATACTCGCGAAATCATTGAAGCACTCGATCGGAGTGGAGGGCGGTTCGTTGGTACGTTTCTCATCTCTTTCACAGCTATTCCTGCTCCCAGTCGGATAAGAAACAACCTAAGGGGGGCTAGTGTACTCTTCCAATCCAATTTCGCAAGCATTATCTGTTCACCTCCTTGTCAAATCCTCCCATCTTAACACTTTATCGCTACAAGCCGTTGTTTCGTTGCTTGGCACACTTTTGGGCATTTACGCCTTCAGCTCCGCGGCAGAGCGGAGCAGGTGTTAAGCGGGTGTCTCGCAATATTTTCATTTTCCTCAGCCCTCTTCCTCTCGAAAAAAACTGGCTGTTCTACAGTTCGTTACTCTGAGTAAATCGCTCGGAAAATAGGCAAAACGCCTCGGATCAGCACGAATCCGGCGACGGAAATGGCGGCCAGAAGCAGCCCCCCCGTCACGCTCCATTTGATCAGACTCTGCCGATTCGCTCGCTTTTCGGTTTTCTCCAGCAAGCGATCGGTGAAATCGGACGCGACGCGGTCGGTATTGATGTGTTGGGGATTTGACCGAGTGATGCTGCTCATCGGCCGTCGGTGCGGCTGGTCAACCACCACGATCGGGCGGCTGGATTCCTGAGGAACCGCGTCGTCCTTGTCGCCTGCCGCAGCCCCCGGCATTGTGGGGGTGGCCTCGCTAGGCGGGTTTTCAGCCAGTGGGTCTCCGAAACGGCGGTCGGCGCGGCTGCCGAGCTTGTTGGCCCACAGGTGCACGTTTCCGACCCAAATCGACTGGCCTCCCGGAATCAGCTCCCGGACCATGGGATCTCCATCGGGCAAGGAATCGGGATTGAGCTGTACCGCCCAGACCCGCTTGCCGACGCAAACGATACCCAGTTCACAGATGCGCAGCCCCAGTCCGTGCATACGCATCGAACTCGGATGCCCCTCGCCAAGGATGGTGACCTGGCGGCTGAGCCGTCGCGTCTGCTCCCCCGTCCCCCAATCCATCACCAAGACCGCATCAGCCGGCTCGGCCTCGGTGGACGATTGCCCAATCGCCTCGGTTTCATCCGCCGTTCGCTCGGCCAGGACCATGGGCGGCATCCAATTGGGGTCGGCATCCGACATCAGTGACAGGCGTTGCTTGCCCACCAATAATTGAGTGTCCGATTTGATGCGGCCCCAGATCGGAAACGCGATGCCGCAAAGCGGCCAAACTTCAACCCGGGACCCGCAAACGACGGCAAAGTAAACCACTGGCGGTAATCGCTTGTACTCGACATGGACCTGGCACCGCTCGTGTGATCCGATCAGCGCAAAGGGCAGCGGCAGCTCGACCCATGAGTCGTCATCCCTTCGCCTGGACGAGAAACTCCATCGCGTTGACGGCCAGTACTGCATAGAGGGGGGGAGTAGAGGAGGAGAAAAGAGCTGAGCTTGACTGCGGCGAGAGCCGCCAAGGCTTTCGACGGCGAGGCACTAACCGAACCGAAGCACTTGCGGATTGGCGGTTTGATCAGCCATTTGTCGCAAGCGTACAGGCCTAGGAGCGTTTTCCTGGCGTGGTGGCCGTACGCTCGCGGCTAATTTCACGTGTGATCCGATGGGGGCATCAAGCCGTAAACGATTTCTGTGGGCAGGGATGCACGTATCCCCACATCTTACCTGGCCCGCCCCAGGCTCATAGCTGGCCGGTGCTCAAACGTCTGGAAGAGCGTTCCTTCTTTCCGGTCATTCCAACTTGTCGTGATATCCGGATTCCGCAGGTTCGCCAAGCATCATGCAATCCGGATTTCTGCTTGACAGTCGGTATCTGTCGCCTATCCTCAGGCCCAAGGCGAACCCCTCTGTGCGGGTAGGCTAATCGCCCGCAGATGCGATCGCCTGATCATTGGAACTTCACCTATCGCAAATCCGTCATACACGGATCCGCTTTGTGCAGAACGACGACGCCATGTTTCTGCCGATACAGCCACGAAACCCACACTAGCCTTCGCATTTCGACTTAGCCACTCGCATGCTCACGCCCGTGACGCTTTGTCTCGCGCTGGACCAAACACGAGCGTTTAATGAGCAAGATGTCGAATCGTCAGGTGGCTAGGCATAACGAATCAGCCAACCACTGGCTTGGCGATCCGCCAGGCCTGCCAGAAGCCCCCACCCTCTCGCAAACCCTGAACCGCGACCAGAGCCGATCTACCGGAACTGGCTTTTCCCATGTCTAAGAAACGCAAACCGATCCGGCCGCCGGCAAAAAACGGCGGCGGAAAGACCCGTAGCCGTAGCAAATCCGCGGGCCTTACCGAAATGAACCGTAAACTTGCCCGTGGCGAGTCGGTTTCTCTCGCGCCGCAGAAAGCGGAGGCCGAGCCGCTGGTCGAGGTCGCGCCGCCCAGGCGGTGGTCGGCCAGTACCTGGGGGATGCTCGCTCTGGCGATCGGGATCCTGGCCTACAGCTATCTGCCCACGTTCTCGTGGATCGTCGATAGCTGGCAAAACGAACCGGACTACGGCCATGGGTGGTTTGTGGTCCCGCTTGCTCTGTACCTTTGTTACCGCCGCAGCCATCTGTTTCCCGGGGCGAGCGAAAAAGTAGCTTGGCAGGGGCTCTCGCTCGTTTTCTTGGCGATCGGGATCCGAGTGCTCAGTCGTTTCGCCTACGCCGACTTTCTGGACGCCTATTCAATCCTGCCCGCGTTGGCCGGTGCGGTCTGGTGCCTGCTGGGATTGCGGGCGATGCTGTGGGCCCTACCCGCGATCGGGTTCCTATTCTTTGCGATCCCGCTGCCGTTTCAGGCCGAAAGTGCCTTGAGTTGGAATCTGCAGGGGGTTGCGACGGATCTGAGCACGTTTTTCCTGCGTGCCCTAGGTCAGCCCGCGGTTGCGGAAGGCCACATCGTGTGGATGGGCGAAGAGAAGCTGATGATCGAGGAGGCGTGCAGCGGGCTGCGGATCTTCGTCGGCATGGCCGCGTGTGCGTATTTTTGGGCCGTGCTGAGTGACCGCAATTGGTCCGATCGAGCGGTGTTGGTGATGGCGGCGATCCCGGCGGCGATTCTGGTCAATGCGGCTCGGATCGTGGTGATCGGGCTGTTCTACACACAGGTTTCCTCGGCCGCCGGGCGACACTGGATTCATGACTTTTCGGGGTACGCGATGATCGCCGCCTCCTTCGCATTGCTGGGCTTGGTCAGCTGGTACTGGCAGCTGGTGTACAAAAGAGTTCCGATTATGACCGCAAAAGAGACTTTGCGGGGCTCTGTCAGCCATTCGTAGATAATTCACGTCAAACATTAGACTACCGCTGTCGGCTGGGTAGTATGGAGGCCGTCCGGTGCGGGTTGCCACATCGAAGGACGCATCAGGGGGATAGCCGACGCGAGTTTGTCAAACACGCTGGCGACGGCCGTCCAACTGCCAAGGCTGGCTTCACCGCCTCTCATCGGGCGGACACACCGGATCGGTTGAATGTGCTTCAATCTTTACAAAATTTCTGAACTTTTCGTGTATCCACTGTGCCAGGCGGCGTTCAAACGGACGGAGAGGTAGATGTTGTGAAAACGACCCTTTCAGCACTGACGATCGCCAAGACCGGCGGTTTCATCTGGATGACCCCACTCTTCTCGGACTGTCTTAGAAATCGGATTTTCAGTCAGCTCCCCGTCACGACGAATTCCCAGCCAATCTCACCGGGTTGGAACCTTTCCTAAATCTTGCGTTACAGCTAACGACAAAAATGGATCATCAATCAAATCAGTTGCAGCCTTATCACGCTGGTCCGGTTGTTCGCGTGCCCGCCAGCAGTGAACCAACCAACTCATTCGATCCGTGGCTGCTATGGATCACGCTCCGCCGCTGCTGGTTTTGGGCGATTCCGATAGGGATCGTACTTGCGACGGTTGCGGCCTTCTTGGTCCTGCAGACGTTCGTGCCAATGTACAGAGCATCTCATCATTTAGCCGCGAACAAAGATTGGTTGATTGATCGAGGGGTGCTCCCAGCGCCGGAGGATCTTGCGAAGTCAGAGCGTTTGCTCTTAACAAGCCCAATCGTCCTTTCGCAAGTGATAAACAACCCAGAACTGCAAGCTTTTAGTCTGAACGATCCCGATCCGGATGTCAGAGAACAGGCTCTACTCTCCAATTTGACGATCGGAAACAGCGGAACGCGTTCCACACTGTCGATCAGCTACAGGGATATTGACAAGCGATTTGCTGCCGACGTTTGCAATGCGATCGTTGAAGCGTACCTTCAGAAGCGTGATGAGTACGACAATCGACGAATCGGGCGACTGGAGAACTGGTTGACACCTCAAGTGGAACAACTGAAACGCAAGGTTGAGGAACAAGAGAAACTTGTTGCACAGTTAGCCAAAGAGTCTCATGGCGTCGCTCCTGGCGAACGCGTTGCCGCTTTAGAGAATAGTGACTCGTTTTCGGTGATCCGTAATCTCCGAAGTCAGATTAGTGATTTGGAGATCGAAATTGCGTTGCTTGACGCTGGCGTAGGGATACGGAATCCACTGAGCAGCAGCGAACTCGGGGAGTCCTCAATTGAGGAGTTCGTTCCGGCTGTGGAAAAAGTTAAGCGCGGCACAATTGATCCTAAGCGTCTTTCGGATTTCATCAGTCGAGACAAGGAAGTCAACCGCACGAAAGAGATGTACGAAATCTACCGCAAGCAGGTCATCGAATTGGAAGTGTCGGAGCGTTGGAGGTTTGATAAAGACCGGTACGCGAGATTGCAGACGGAACGGGATCAGTGGGAAGAGAAGCATGCACTGGCGAGGAAGGCCGCGTCTGAGCGGGCAATCGATATCATGGAGGCAGAGCTCGATGAGGAACTTGAGCGTGCCCGGGCTGAGTATGTCGCAAGCTCGATTGCAAAGCAGAAGCAGCACGCACGTCGTGCAGAATTGATGAGCGATCAGGAGAAGGCAGAGATAGCAGAGCGTCGCGAACAATTGGTAAAGCGTCTCGATGTGCTGGAGTCTCAGTACAAAGCTGAATCAGATATCCTCCGCCAACGTGATGGAGTCAGTGTGGCTCTGCTCTTCGCCCAAGATGATTTGGAGCGGACTCGATCAATGTTACACCGCATTACGGATCGGCTAGCATCAATTCAGATGGAGAGCAAGCGAGGTAGTTCGGTCATGTCGATTTCCCAAGCGACGCCACCAAGCCGCCCGGTTGAAGCCGTACCATTTAAAAAAATGATCATGGCTGGAGGTGCCGGATTTGCGATTCCATTTCTGATCGGTCTAGCTTGGGAATTTCGGACTAAACGCATTACGGACAGTCTGGACCTTGAAAAATCGCATTTGATCGCGCCCGTGATTGGGGAACTGGCTCGAGCTCCTCGGGCAGCGGTCGGTAGGAATTCTAAAAGTCGACGCGTGTTCGAGGAGAGTGTGGATGCATTACGTGCCAATCTGGCGCTTTCCAAAGACACCCGGCATGCCCGATCCTTCGCCGTGGTCAGTTCGATGTCCGGCGAAGGCAAGAGCACGGCGGTGTCCCAGCTCGCGATTTCGCTGGCCAAGTCCAGTGGCAATACGGTGCTGATCGTCGACTGTGACATGCGTTGTCCGGACCAGCACGACGTCTTTGGACTGGCCCTGGAGCCAGGTCTGAACGAAGTCTTGCGCAAAGCGGTTCCGCTGAAGGAAGCGATCAATCGCGAGCTGGGCGACTTGGTGCACGTTCTTCCCGCCGGTCACCTGAAAGCCAGTCCGCACCGGTTGATCTCGCCAGATTCGATGAAAGAGCTGATGGATGAGGCGCTGGAGTCCTATCAATACGTGATCTTGGACACGGCCCCGGTCCTGTCGGCCGGTGAAACCTTGGCCGTCGCGTCGGTCGTCGATTCGACCCTGGTCTGCGTGATGCGAGACTTGACCCGTATGGACAGCGTCGTCCGCACGACGCATCGCTTGGAAGCCTCCGGGGCAAATGTCGTGGGAACGATCTTTAGCGGCGTAACGCCGCGACAGTACTCCTATCGGTATGGAGACTACAAGTACAGCGATTTCGGTCAAATGTTAGCGGAGACCACGCACCGAAACTGATTCGACCAACCCGTTCTCACACGTTAAATTGAATCACGATCCGTCCAAAAGACCCAATCATGTCCCAGCCCACCCAGACTGTAGACGGCGACGCCCCAATCGCTGCACGACAGCAAGCGGATAGCCGCCACGAGCCGGAGGTGATCTCGGAATCGCATGCGGGAAAACTGAGTGAACGTCGTTACCACTGGGTGATGGATTGGCGGCTGGTCGGCTACACCGCCTTGGGTGCGGTGTTCCTGATGGTCGCAATGGCCGCGTCGTACGTCTACCATTCTAGCAAGGCAGCGAGCACCTTCCTCAGCCGTGCCGACCAGGCGGCGGCAGATGGCAAGCCGGCCGAAGAAGTTCGCTGGCTATCCAGTTATCTGCTGCTGCACCCGGATGACCGCGAGAAAGTGATTCGCGCGGCGATCTCGGCCGATACCGCGGCCGAAACGGCGACCCGTGAGAACCTTGTTCACCGCGTCACGACTGCACGAAAACGCCTGGGTACGGCAATCGCCTATCTCGGTACGGCAGATGAAGCTGACGACCTCCAGGCGGATATGCGACGCGATCTTCGCAAGCGGCTGATCAACCGCCTGATTCAAAGCGGTGGCTATTTCTTCAAAGACGTCGAGCGTCACGTTCGTCTGCTCGGTGCTGGTCAGAATGATGCGGAAGCTCACAAATGGCTGGCGATTGCATTGGTGGGGCAGGTCCAGGAAATGCTCTATCAATCCCGCGATGCAAACGCAGTGGAACATGAGGACGATTACTACGGCTGGTTGTCCCACCAACCGCCGGGAATCGTATTGCGTGAAGCGGTCAAACGAAATGCGGATGACTTGGACCTGATCGGTGCATTCATCGCACTGTTGCAAACCGAACCAGAGACCTTCGGTATCGTAATCGCCAGTGATGAACAGAATGTCGAATCGTTTACCCGAACCATTGCGTCATTGGACACGGACACCGCCGAAGTCCTGGATTCAGTTTTGCTGGGGCTTCACGCGCGTCCGGACTCGCGTGCCAAGATCTTGCTGTATCGCTACGCCTCGATGGCTGGGGAAAACGCCAAGGCGAGCGAGTTGATCAAGTCTGCCGCCGCCGAAGCATCGGCCAGGTTGGCGGCAGAGGACTTTTCGAAGCCCGAGACAGGAGGTGATGGCAGCACGGAAAACAAGCCGGAACCGGGGCTGCAGCTAAGCGAAGAAGCCGAAGCGTTGGTCTGGGATTACCAGTGTGTCTATTTCGGTGCTGGTTCGATTGTCGACCGTGCCGCCGTCAAAATGGCGACCGATGAAGAAATCAAGCTCGCCACCGACTGGCTGAGTCAGCTCCGCGACCTCGGGGTCGATTCGGTACCGGTCCGCCCCGAAGCCGTCAAGCAAACCTACCTCGTCTCCGGGCTGTTGGCCGAATCATCGGGAGACTTGGATCGGGCGATCGACCTGTGGCAGGAAGGATTGACCGTCGTCAATGACGACAACCTGGATTTGCTCGGCAACGTCGCCTGGGCGCTCGCGCGGCGAGCTGCCGAAGCCGATGAGAGTGCAAAAACCACGGCAACCGACGCGGCCGACAAAGCGATCCAGAAATTTTCCGGTGTCATCAATGGCAAGAAAAGTGAATTGATGCTAATGACCAGCGATCAAATCAGTTTGGCCGATCGGACGGCGTTCGCCGAGGCAATCACGAACGCCGATTGGAAAAAGAAAGTCGCCCAGGCGACCGTCATCGCAGGCAAGGAGCCGTCGTCGAAGAACGATCGGGAAATCATCGGCCTGCTCGACGGTTTAACCGACGACGAAATTCGCTTGGAACCTCAGATCCGAATCGCGGGCATTTCTCAGCTGACCGGAGCTTACCAGCGACAGCTCGCCTGGGACTTGGCGGCAACAACACTGACCGAAGCCGCCGAATTGTTCCCAACCAATGAGGCGCTGGTCCAGGCCAGTGGTGAAGCATGGACCCGCTCGGGGAACCGTTTACAAGCCGCCAAACAGTGGCAGCGAGCCCGCCTGTCAAACGTGCCACGTGTCCGTGTCGCTTCGTTGGAGGCCGAGTTTGCCTACCAGTTGCGATTGATCCCTGAACAGCGGGAGATCGCGACATTGCGATCGCGCGTTCGCGAATTGGATGAACTATTGGAAAAGGCCGGGGACACGTTCGCCGAAGAACAACTTCGCTTGCAAACCCTGCGGGCTCAATTGCCTCCGGAGGGTGTGCTCGCCGAGGAATACCTGCAATCGGAAGAGCTTGCCACCAAGATTTCAACCTTGGCCGATGAGAATCCGAACAACACCGAGTTGCAAATGTACGCGGCCGAGCGGTTGGCCGCGGCAGGCAAAACTGAGCAGGCCGAGTCGGTGCTCAAACGACTTGATTCGGATCAGAAATTGGCTCCGGTCCAGCAGCAACTGTTGCGTGCCCGCGTGTTGGCCGCGTCCGGCAAACATGCCGAGGCCGGCGAGTTGCTGTTGAAGGCGATGGAAGTCGATTCGCAGGCCGCAACCGGACTTGCGCAAATTGCGTCCGAGTACGCCAAACGTTCCGGATCACCCGATCTGGCCCAACAAGCCCTACTGAGAATCCCCGAAGCTCAACGCACCCCGGCGATCTACTTTTCGCTCTACCAAATCGCCAAGCTGCAAGATCAGGCCGGCGAGATGGAGCAGTACCTGTCCGAATTGCATCGTGTCGAAGGTTATCGTGCCGATGCTCGTGCGATCGGCGGTCAAACGGAGACGTCACCGGCTTATTCGCTGTTGATTGAGGCAACGAAGCTGGTCGAAAAACTGCTGGCGCGGGGGGGCGTGCAGCGCGACGAGCGGGATTACACGCGAGCCAAGACGCTGATCAGCCGGTTACAGTCCTTGCGTCCCAACTGGGGCAACGCGGTCGCCCTCAGCGGTTGGTTATCGTTCGCAAGCGGAGACTACGCGTCGGCAATCGAGCAGTTGCGTCGAGGAATCAACTCCGGTGATCGACAACTTCGTACGCGACAACTGCTGTGGCAGGCACTGCTGACGTTGGGACGCGATGAAGAAGCCGAGCGGGAGATTCGCCTGGCCGGCATCGCCACCCAAACCGACCTGGATCCCTACAACGAAGTTTCGATCGGGATTTCGATACGCAAGGGCGATTATTCGCTGGCACTCGACTCTGCCAAGCAGATCGCCGAGGACAACGTCGATGATCCGATCGCCTGGTTGGTCTACGCGAGATTTGCACTTGTGATGCGGGCCCGAGCGATTTCCGACAGCGGAGTCGCCGAGACGCTTGATGCGGAACTGCTGTTGAAGGATGCCAACGAAGCGATTGACAAAGCAGCAGGGTTGGCCGAGATGGCCTCCCAAAAATCCGCGGTCGCATCGGCAAGGATGAGTTTGGCCATTGCCGTCGGCGACAGGCAACAGATCGAACGAGCACTTAATGAGCTTCAAAACGGCGAATTGAAGCAAGGCGATCGACTGTTGCTAGAGGCCAAGGCGTTGATCGCGCTGGATCGCATCGACGACGCGATCGAAAAATTAAAAGCCGCCAACGATCTTCGTCCGGATTTCAAGGCGCAGATGGCGTTGGTGCGGTTGCTTCGATCAAGAAGTCGAGGCGGTGACGCCCTGGCCATTCTGGAACAAGCCTTCCGTCAAGACCCGAACAATCCTCGCATCCGTACCGAGTTGGCCGCACAGCTGATCGATAGCGGTCAAGAAATCGATTGGGATCAAATCGCCAAATTACTCAACAGCGATCAGGCTGTCACGGAACAGAACCGCTTGGTGTATGCACTGCTCCTTGCCTCGAAAGGATCGCATTACCAGCGGCAAGAAGCGGTGCGATTGCTGCGCGACATGGCGGGAAGCCCAACCGAGATCGGTCTTGGTGCCTCTCGTGTCCAGGCGGCGCTGATGTTCGAAATGGTATCGCAGTATGACCAGCTGACACCTTCGGAACAAAAGCAGTTCGACAAAGACCAATACATCGCCGAAGCGAGAAGGGTTTTTAAACAGCTCGCTGGCCGGGACAATCCCGCACTGGTCGACTTGACCCGATATTGTGCCTTTTTAATCTCCATCAATGACGAAGGCGATCTCGATGAAGCACGCCACGTCATTGATCGATTGAAAACGCTGCCCGGGTCCGCATTGGAAGTCTTAAAGATCGAAATGATGCTGGCCGGCCAGGGTGGAGACAAAGAAGGCCTGCCAGCGATCGTGGACCAATGGGCAAATGATCCATCGACAGGCAACGCCGACACTGTCGCTGGCGGCGTGGAAACGGTCGCCGGGGATGCGCTGATGAGGAACGGTTTCATCGACGAAGGTCTGGCTTGGTTCCGCCGCGCCTACGAAGCGAACAAGGACTCCTTCGTCAATTACATTGCGGCCTTGTCCCTCGCAGGTAACCACGACCTGGCTGCTGAAGTCGCAGCAGATCGCTACGACGAAAAGCCGACGGCCACGACGGCCGTCTTGCTGGTAGAATCCTTGCTGGCGTTCGATCCCGAAATGATTGAACCTCGCTACGCACAAATCCTGGACGAAGCGGTCAAGGCCTACCCTGACAACGCGGCGCTCAACGATAGTGTTGCTACCTGGGCGATGCAGCGAGGCGAAAATGAACGAGCCATCGCGCTGTACTTGAAGGTTCTGCGCCTCGATCAACGACGTCTTCGTCCGCTCAACAATCTGGCGATGATCTTCGCCGAATTGCCCGGACGGGAACTCGAAGGTCTCAAGCACATCGACGCCGCGATAGAGATAGCAGGCGACGACGCCGAGTTGCTGGACACTAAGGGGACTGTCCTGTTGCGCGGCAACCGTGTTCAGGAATCGGTTGAGCAATTTGAGCAGGCGATCGAAAGCGGTGAAGAAAAAAATTTGCCCCGCTACCAGTTCCATCTGGTTCAAGCACTCTTGGAACTCAATCGCCTCCAGGACGCCAAGAAGATTTGGTCCGAGGTCAACTTCCAAGAACTGGACTTGCAAGGTCTGACCCCCGCCGAGCGTGATGCGTTAAAGCAGCTGCACCAACGGCTCGGCACTAATCCATCAGCCAGCAAAGAGGCAGCCTAGCTAGATGAGTTCCTCACCCCACGTTTCTTGCAGCTAATTCGATTGACGAAACATTGACCAAAGCCGTTCTGATCGCAAAACAATGACCGATTCATCCGCCCCCAAGTCGCTCCAATCACGAGGCGTCATCGTCGCCAGCCTGTTGACGCTGGCGTTGTTTTCCGGTGTCGTGCACGGCTACCTGGACGGACGCTGGACGACGCAAACTTCGCGATCGGATCAGGGAGCATTGCTCAATCAACTGCCAATTACTGTCGGCCCCTGGAAATTGCTTGACGAGCAAGACTTGCCGGAATCAGCGCAGCGTCTGTTGCGTTGTTACGGTTCGGTCGTCCGGGTCTACCAACACACCGAAACCGGCGTGATGGTCAACTTCGCGGTCATGTACGGCCCTCGCGGTCCCATCGCCGTGCACACCCCCGAAGTCTGTTACAGTTCCGTCGGAACCAAACAAACCCGTCCGCGTCGAACAGAGACCTTTAAGACAAAAGAGAACCGCCACCAGGTGTGGTCGGTCGAATTCAGCCGCGATGACGAGCCAGAAGCATCGTTGGCAGTGTATTACGGCTTTAGCGACGGTGGGGCATTCGTCGCAGCAGACAGTCCTCGGTTCTGGCTGACGGATGACCTGTACAAGATCCAGCTTGCCGGTCCCGTGACCGGGTCGGCGATTGATCCCTGTCACTCGTTCCTCGAAGCATTCTTGCCCCACCTTGAGAAACTCGTTCAATAATAGGATTGCGCCGTGCTCCACTTTGCATCGCCACATGACGACGACTACTACGACAGCGATGAAGACTCCTCGATTTCGACGGCGGTTAGCGACCGGGAACGCGCCGACACGCATGACTTGCGTGAGGAGCCGCGGCGTACCTCGAGTATCGATGACTGCAAACGCATCGCAGTTGAACGCGCCAAATACTTCCGCCGCAAGTATGCGGTTGAACGCGTCCTCGGCGGAGTGATGTTTGTCGCTGCGGCGCCGGTTATCGCCGTGCTGATTGGGCTCGTCCGCATTACGTCGCGAGGTCCGGGGATCTATCGCCAAAAACGCGTCGGTCTGCATGGCGAAACATTCCATGTCTACAAGCTACGCTCGATGTACGTTGACGCCGAACGCGGCGGTAAGCCTGTCTGGAGCACCAAGAAAGACAAACGCATCACACCGCTGGGCAAAGTCCTCCGCCGCACCCACCTGGACGAGCTGCCCCAGTTGTGGAACGTCGTCAAGGGCGAAATGTCGTTGACAGGCCCACGTCCCGAGCGACCGGAGATTTGCGAAGTCCTGACAACGTTTATCGACGATTATTACCACCGCAACGTCGTCAAACCGGGTGTCACCGGGTTGGCCCAGATCAACCTGGAACCCGACGAAACCGTCGCGGACGTCAAACGCAAACAGTTTCTCGACTTGCTGTACATCCAGAATGCGGACCTATGGCTGGATTTGAGAATGCTGACCGCCACCGGGTTGCGCGTCATCGGGATTCGCGGCGGCCGAGCGATGAAGTTGCTATCGCTGTGTCGAGCCCCCTTGGTCGTTGAAAGGGTCATCATCCAGCCCGGCGACAACCGGAAACTGTTTCCCGACCAAGGGGGCCGAGCGGCCAACACCACCGAAAGATCCAGCAGCCCCGATCATCGGAGCGATCCCGCGATTCGTTGTGACCGTCGCCACGCACCAAAATGACACCCAAGTGATCCAACGTGTCCGTTTGCTGCCCCTCTCGTCTTTGCTCATCCACTTCTCCCCCGCATCGACCTAAGTAAAACCATGCGGCCCCACCCCATCCCAACGCTTCCCCAGCACGACGCGTTAGCGAGTGGCCCCCCAACAACACACAGAGGCAATCAACCCAACCCCTTCACCACACATCCAGAATCGACCCCACCACGACGCGTCAGCAAGTGGCCCCACCCCAAACCAACCGCCTAGCGCATCACCAACCCCACATGGGATAGCCTTCCAGCCGATCACCCCGAACATCGACACGCTGGAATCCTCTCCCACGTTTAATCCAATCAAACAACCACATCGCCTCATCCTATGACCGGCCGCCCCATCCACGCGATGACCGTCGATGTCGAAGACTATTACCAGGTCTCCGGCATGGAAGACCGCGTGTGCCGTTCCGATTGGGACCAATTAGAAAGCAGGGTCGAACGCAGCACCGATCGCATGCTGTCCCTATTCGACGAGGTCGACGTGCGCGGGACGTTTTTTATCTTGGGTTGGGTAGCCGAGCGATTCCCGGCACTGGTCAAACGGATCGCCCGAGCAGGGCACGAAATCGCCTCGCACGGCTACTGGCACCGCTTGGTTTACGAAATCACCCCGGATGAATTCGCCAAGGACATCAGCGACAGTTGTGATGCCATTTACACAGCCTGCGGTGTCCGGCCGACGGCCTATCGTGCCCCCAGTTTTTCGATCATTCAAGACTCGCTCTGGGCGCTTGACATTCTGGTCGAACACGGGTTCACCGACGACAGCAGCATTTTTCCGATCGCCGGTCACGACCGCTACGGCGTCCCAGGATCGCGGAAAGACATTCATACACGTAAGACGACGCACGGACCGATCCGGGAGTATCCGCCATCGATTGCCCGGTTCGGTAAAGCCCCGGTACCGGTCGGGGGAGGATATTTCCGGCTGTTACCGCTTCACTTGACAATCCGTGCGATCCAGTCGATCGAAAAGAAACACCGCCCGGCGATGTTTTACATTCATCCCTGGGAAATCGATCCGGAACAACCGCGAGTGAAAGGGCTGCGTCGCTCGGCTGCCTTCCGACATTACATCGGACTCGAACGCACCGAGCGGAAACTGCGTCGTATGATGAACCGATTGTCGTTCGGAACGATGACCGAATCACGAAAAAATGCCGACCAGCATCAGAAGAAGACCGCAGACAAACGCTCGGATCTAAACGCATCGATCACTCGATGAACAAACCGACCCATCCCGTTGCGTTCAGAGCGACCCGTCACCAGCGGTGACACCCGCCGGGGAGATTCCCCCAGCCTATCGTGCTGACCGTCACCGGGCATTGCCCTGTTTCGGTCGTCCCCAAAAACAATCAAAATCAACCGCATGGTTGGCAGGCAAACAGAAACCGCCTGTCACCCAAGCGGACGAAGTCCGCCCGGACGGAGACAAGGAGACAAGGAGACAAGGAGACAAGGAGACAAGGAGACAAGGAGACAAGGAGACAAGGAGACAAGGAGACAAGGAGACAAGGAGACAAGGAGACAAGGAGCGTAGGTGATGCTGTGCATCACGGTCCGGCTGACACCTCAGCACGTGGCATTAGCCAGTGGCGCGTGATGCAATAAACCCAACGCGCCGCTCGCTCACGCGTCCAGCTGACATCCATCATTCCGCCTCCCTGCCTTCATCGTCTTGCCCCCATCGTTTTGCCACTCCTCGTTCGAAGTAGGTGATGCTGTGCATCGCAATCCAACCGGGATGCACAGCAATGCCCTACGAGCTCTCCCCGTCTCATTTTCCTACCCCAAAAATCTTCCTACCATTTTTTGACCACCCCATTTTTTGACCAAAAACTCCCCAGCATCATTCTGCCACTCCTCAGCACCAACCACACCAGCACGCCGCGTTAGCCAGTGGCGCGTGATAATTGAACCCCACGCGCCGATCGCTCACGCTACCCGCTGAAATCACACCCTGTTTTGCCCGCCTTCACCACCGTCAACGCTCCCATCACCACGCCAGTCGGCACTGCACGCCGCAAACGCGTCTTGCTGCTGACGCATCGGTTCCCCTACCCGCCCAACCGCGGCGACCGGATCCGGTCCTACAACTTGATGCGTGTCCTGGCGGAATCCTTCGACGTCACGCTGGCCTGTCCCCACGACGAACCCGTTTCCGATGCGGAACTGCAGCACGTCAATCAAATCTGCAGCGCCGTCATCACCGCACCAGTCGGCACGACCCGTTGGTTGCGAGCCGGCGTGTCGTTACTCGGCGGCCACAGCCTGACCGAAGGCCTGTTCCACCAGCCAGCGATCGCCGACCAAGTCCTCGCCTGCCACCAAGCCCAACCGTTCGACGCCGCATTGGTGTTCTGCAGCAGCATGTTCCCCTACGTCGATCACGACGCCTTCCGAGATACCCCGATGATCGTCGACCTGGTTGACGTCGACAGCGAGAAATGGCGGCAGCTCTCGATCGACCGTTCCGGACCCAAAAGCTGGATCTACTCCATCGAATCCAAACGCGTGCGAACCCTGGAACGCCGCATCGCCGACCGCGCCGACGCGATTACGCTGGTCAGCGACCAAGAAGCCGACCTGTTCAAGTCAACCATCACCACCACCACACCCGTCCACGGCGTCTCCAACGGAGTCAACACCGACTACTTTCGCCCACCCTCCCAGCGGGAAGCGTCAGCGAGCGGCCCGCCATCCCAGCGGGAAGCGTCAGCGAGCGGCGCGTCAAACCTTCTCTTCACCGGCGTCCTCGACTACCCGCCCAACGTCGAAGGCCTGATCTGGTTCTGCACCAAAATCCTCCCAACCCTCCGCAACCACGTCGACATCCAACTCACCATCGTCGGCCGCCGGCCCAACCAAGCCGTCAAAGACCTCGGCTCGCTCGACGGAGTCAACCTGGTCGGTGAAGTCCCCGACGTCCGCCCGTATCTGCACGCGGCCGACATCGCGATCAGTCCGCTCAAGCTCGCCCGCGGCATCCAAAACAAAGTCCTCGAAGCGATGGCCTGCGGCCTGCCCGTGATCACCACCACGCAATCAGCCGAAGGCATCGACGCAATCGACGGCAGCGAATTCATTATCGCCGACGACGAAGCGGCTTGGGTCGATGCAATCAGTGATCTCGCGAACGATACCACTGTGCGAACCAGAATGGCGTGTGCCGCCCGTGTACTGGTTGTTGATCATTACGCGTGGTCCGCCCGTATGAGCCAAATCACTAACCTGCTGAGCGTTGCGATCGCTGAGCATCGACTGGACGTTGCGAATTGAGATGAATGAATCTCTGTTTCTGCTGATTTTTGTAATCTGTTCAACGATTGCCATCCTGGTGACTGCACGGCCCTCCACGCACAGGGGATTCGTAGCGATTGTCATCGGAGTGATCGTGCTGATCTGCGGAACCACGGCGATTGTCGCGGCTGGGAGTCCCTCGCAGAACTTAGTGGTTCGGTTGCTATCGGGACGAACGATCGGTGGTCGAGCCGATTTGGCCGTGCATTTGGGAGCGGCATGCACCGGGATCCTCGCCGGACTGGCAGTTTCGGTTGTCGCTAGATTTGAAAAGAAACGTAACTTGTTGATCGCGTCCAGCATCTATCTGCTCGCGTTTATGTCGTTTGCTGCATTGATCGCTCAGAACCTAATTTCACCGTATCTTGCCGATCCCAATGCCACCGGAGCATCGGGACTGGTAGCGACCGATGCGGCCAAGGGATGGCAAGTCAGACGGATTGCGGATCTGCCGGTGAGTCCAACTGCAGTCGCGTGGGCGGGGGACGGAAAAATCCTAGTGACCGGATACGCCGGGCTCTATTTTCAAAATGGTGCAGTCGTCGAAGTCCAACTCGGCACGAACCAACCCAGCATTCGCACCGTCGGCCGGGGCCTGACTCGTCCTCATGGCCTGGCTTACCGAGACGGCGAAATATTTGTTTCCAGAGCCGGCCAGTATGCACAAGCGGTCAATGGAAGGCTGATTCAAAAGGCGACCGGCGCCGTGACCCGTCTGCGTGATCTTGATGGAGATGGCAACTATGAAATCTTTGAAGACATCGTCTCGGGCTTGCCCGGGGCGCAGTTACCCGACGGCTTGCACCAAAACAACGGAATCGCGTTTGATACGGCGGGTCGGCTTTATATCACGGTTGGCACACCGACCGATCACGCCCCCGCCTTCGGAAAGCTCGATGGGACCATTCTACGGTACAGCATTGACGATGACCAACTTGACGTGTTCGCCAAAGGTTTCAGAAATCCGTTCGGAATCTGCTTTGACCACCGCGGAAATCTTTTTTGCACCGATAATGACCAGAACAAGTCAAATCCTGGCGACAAGCTGATTCACGTCGTCGAAGGCAAGCATTACGGGCATCCTTATGACACCGACTCATCAATCAACGTGGAAGACATTGAAAGTCCCATCGCCCGACTTTCCAGTGCTCAGGGGCTAGCCTTTCTGGGTGATGCAGGGACACCGATCGACAATCAGCTGATCGTCGCAAGTTTCGGCGACGATGCGCTCAACTCTGTTGAATTGGTCGATCAGGACAATCAATTGTCGGCCAAGATCGCATTTCTCGCGCGTATTCCATCCGTTGTTGCCGTTTGCTGCTCTCCGCGGGGTTCCATTTACGCCTGCAGTTATAGTGACCGGGGACTTTACGAGGTTACTTTCAAGTGATTGACCAGATTCCTAGCGAGCTTCAACGTCTTTAACATGCTTCAGGTCAGCTTCTTGCTTCGAATGGCAATCGGCGGGATCCTGCCCCTGGCGATTGGCGTCGGATCGTCAGCAGTGTGGTTCCCCGTTACGGGAGAGCGTATCAGCATTGCTCACGGTAGTGATCTCTTTCAGCATCATTGCAAACGTTGTCATTCCAATGACGCGTCCAGACAAGATGGCATGGGGCCTTCGTTAGCGAAGATTGGGCAGGTTGCAGCAACTCGAGTCGCCGGAATGTCTGCTGAGCAATACCTTTGGGAGTCGATCGTCTTTCCGGACCGCTTCAAGGCCGTTGAAGATGGCCAGATGCCAAACGGGTACGATGCAATTCTGTCAAATCGCGAGCTGAAGGATTTGGTCGCCTACTTGTCATCGCTCGGGAGTTCCCCAAATTTTCGCAATGTGATTGGGTTGGCGGATGCGCCGCAAACGCGTCAGGCAACAGATGGGCTAACGCTGAAATTGACGAATATTGAGAATGGCCGCCAACTGTTCACTGAGACATTTCAGTGCCAGAGCTGTCACGGTTGGGGAGAGCACTTCGCGGGACAGGATCTAGCCGCCCCTTCATTGAATGGTGTTGGACTCATGGGGCGAGACTGGCTGACAACATCGATCCGCGATCCTAGTAAGCAAATTGCCAAGAAGTATCGCTCCGTCCAGTGTTTGACCGAAGACGGCGACACGCATGTTGGACGATTGCTGTCGCAAGACGACGCAAGAATCGAACTGCTGTCTCAGGACGCATCCGGAAAATACCACATTCGCAAATTGAAGAGGGATGAGCTGGTCGAGATTCGTGACGGTAGCGAGGTGCTGATTCGCGACACATCCCCCATGCCCGCTTGGACCAGCCAGCAGATGAGCGATTCGCAACTCGATGACATCGTCAGCTTTCTGCTGACGCTAAGAGACTAGAGCGTCATGCTTGGATTTTTCTTCGTCTACATCGCATTCGTCTCGGTCTGCCTCGTGGCCTTTGTGCGTCCGTGGATCGGGATCGTAGGTTTCTATGGATTTGTCTTGCTCATGCCCGAATGGAATTGGCGATGGTCGATTCCGCCGGACCCAGGTTTTCAGAAGGCAATATTTGCGTGCACCGTAGTGGGCATGTTACTGTCTGCATTACCTGGCCAGAAACTCCGGGGGCCGATACGAATCGCGTGTCTGGGATTTCTCAGTTTTCTGGGGCTCGCGTACCTGAGCAGCATGCAGAGTATCGATCCATGGATGTCGGGATTCTTCATGGGTAACATGTGGAAGATTGTGGTCACCGCCTTGCTGGTTGTTAGGCTCCTCGATACACCTCGCAAAATCGGCGTGTTTCTTTGGACAATCGCCATCGCGCACGGGTACAACGCGTGGGGAATCAACCTCGAATACTTCCAAACGGGATACTGCCAGTACGTACGAGAAAATGATTGGGGTGGATACGGAAGCAACCAGCTTGCAAACCTCGCAGTTTGCATTTCAGCAGCTTGTTTGAGTCTGGTCTTTTATTCCAAAAAGGTTTGGCAGCAAGCGTTGGCTGGATTTCTGTTCGTCATGCATGTACATGAGGTGATGTTGCTTGAATCTCGCGGATGCATGTTGGGTTTGGTCGCACTTTCGGCTGCGGCCGTCCTGCTGGTTCCAAGAACGCGGCACAACATTCAGATCATCACCATCGCCGCCATATGCACCTTCGCGCTCGCCGGCCCTTCGGTGGTCCGGCAATTCAGTTCAATTTTCGCAAAAGCCGAAGACCGAGATTCCTCCGCCGAATCACGCAAGAAACTGTGGAAGGCGGGTTACGAAATCACAAGAGATTACCCGCTGCTGGGTGTTGGCCCCTATGCAGGTCGTCGGATGGTTCCGTCTTATTACGAAGGCGGGATGGAGCGAACTGATAAGGCTCTACACAATCTGATCTTTGAAATTTCGACCGGTTGCGGAATTCCGGCCCTGATTTGTTATTTATCTTTTCTGTTGATTCCTGGCTTCACCGCATTTCGCATCCTCCGCAACCGCAGCGTTAAAGGTCTGCTCCCGGCGGAAGTCTCGGCGGCGTTGTTCGGGGCGGCGACAGGGATCTGCGGATTTTTGGTTTGCAATCAGTTTTCCTCCGGAGCTTTGGTGGAGGGCTCGTATACCGTCGCCGCCGTCGGCGGTGCCGCTTGCTTAGTGGCCGTGAGAGAGTTTTTGCCTAGGCAGAAATGCACTTCAAAATCAGGTTATAGCGGATGGCCGTCTCAGGATTTTGCCTACATGAGTTAGCCAACCTCGTCCAAGCCATTGATTCCCATCTCACCCCCAAATGCATACGACCGTCATTTGTCGTTGACTTTCTCTTTGTAGAATGAACGACACGCTTCGGTTGAGTTGGACCTTCCGTGATTCAATTCGCTAATCAATACAATCATCTGATGTCAACTTCCGTGCAATCAACAACACAAACGACGAGTTCGGCGGCCAACCAGCTTCCCGAGGTAGTTTACTCTCCCGAATCTCCGCTCGCAAAACCAGGAAAACTAGTAGGAGATGTGTTCGGCGATCTCTGGCGATATCGCGAACTAATCTGGATTCTCTTTCTGCGAGATTTAAAGGCTCAGTTCCGACAAAGTTACCTCGGGTACGTCTGGCTATTCCTTCCCCCGGTGATGACGACGGCGATCTGGCTCTTTCTGAATGCACAACAAGTAATCGCAGTTGAGGAAACTCAAATTCCGTATCCAGTGTTTGTGATAATTGGAACGGTGGTTTGGCAAACCTTTGTAAAGCTTTTGCAAAGTCCTGTCGTTTCCTTTGCCCAGGGAAAGCCGGTATTTATGAAGCTGAACGTTCCGGCTGAGGCGTTCATCGCGGCAGGGACTGCGCGAGCAGTATTTGAATTTCTGATCTATAGCATTGTTTTGGTGCCGGTTTTTCTTACGTACCAAATTATGCCTCCATGGACCATTGTATTTATTCCGCTAATAGTTGTTACACTAATGGTAACTGGAACTGCTCTAGGATTGATGCTTGTGCCGATAGGAAGTCTTTACACTGATGTGCAGCAAGCGATACCGGTAATCATGGGGTTTCTCATGTACTTGTCGCCCGTCGTGTTCCCCCCGCCAAGATCTGGAATCGCGTCTGTTGTCATAGCGTGGAATCCAATGACACCTATCTTGATGGGAACCAGGGACATTCTCACGAGTGGCGACACTCAGCACCTGATGCCGATGGCCGCAATATTGGTTGCCGCTTCGATAATTTGCGTTTTGTCTACTGTTGCTATTCGTATTGTAATGCCGCATCTCGTCGCAAGAATGGGGATGTAGGCACCGCACCGACTCTTGTCGCAAGGACGTCCATGCAATTTGCTAGCAACCACATTCTCTATCATTACATACACGACTGAATGAACAACAACTTAATAGTAGCTGATAGAGTTTCGAAAAAATTTTGCAGGAACCTTCGCAAGAGTTTATGGTATGGGATCCAGGATTCCTATTTCGACTTGTGTGGTCGGACCGCCAAAGAAGCGTTGCGGAAAGATGAGTTTTGGGCGAACGAAGAGGTGTCGTTTAGTGTCCAGAGGGGGCAGTGCGTCGGATTGATCGGGCACAATGGTGCAGGAAAAACAACACTCTTGAAGCTTCTGAATGGGCTGATTAAGCCCGACAAAGGCAAGGTGCAAATTTCGGGGCGCGTAGGCGCGATGATAGCGCTTGGAGCGGGTTTTAACCCCATCCTGACCGGACGTGAGAATGTATTCGTTAATGCATCGATACTTGGGCTGTCGCAGAAGGAGACGCGAAAACTATTTGATTCGATTGTAGAGTTTGCTGAAATGTCTGAGTTCATTGACTCACCAGTTCGCACATACAGTTCAGGGATGATGGTTCGGTTGGGGTTCGCAGTTGCAACATCACTTAAACCCGACATTCTCCTGATTGATGAGGTGCTTGCAGTTGGAGATGCGAGATTTAAGGCGAAGTCATTAGTGAGGATCTCTGAGCTCCTCTCGCGTTCAGCAGTAGTTCTTGTTTCGCATAGTATGGCAACAGTCGCTCAAATCTGTGACGAAGTTTTGTTCATGGAGAAAGGAAGGCTGGTAAGCCGCGGAGCACCTACGTCGCAGATAGAGCGATACCTTTGCGTAGCGGAGGACTCAGTTGGCACAGCTGATGTCTATGGGGACGAAATCTTGGGGGTCGAATTGATTGACTACTCAAGAGATGTGCATCAAGGAGGGGAGTTGCGATTTTCCGTCTCGCTCAGGAGCAGCGAGGTCAACGGACTGGACTCTGCAATTATTGGAATAGTTGATCAGGCTGGATCGCAGGCAGCACAGACGCATGTAGACATCCAGGAGAACCTGCGATCAGAACAACGCTTAAGTTTTGTCGTTAATCATTTATGCCTTTCAACTGGTCGGTACAGCGTCAATTTGAATCTATATAGCAATGGTGGCAAGAAGCTGTGTGCAAAGTCCATAAATCTCTTTAGTTTCAACGCAACGACAAGAAAGCATCTCTACGCGACTTACTGTCCGGTTGGGCGTGTTGCATCTGAATGATCGGCATGATTAAAGCCAGTTGGTTATATGCTGCGATTTCGCGCCGATAGGTAACTAGCTTTTGCGTTGCAGTAGGTGCACGCGGGCTAAGTTTCCCACTGCGGTTTTGGCCGGCGCCGTTAGGCGATTAGCATCTTTTCAATTGCAAAAATCAATTAAAAGTGGATTCCTCTTACGCTCCCATTGGCATCGTTCGTGTTTATCGAGTGTTCGGACGCGTTATTTGGCCACGTAGATCGGGATGCGTCAGTAGATAGGCCGTACTGCATTAAAGGCTGTAAAATATGAATGGTCAAGAATTTCCGCGTCTTGTGTTCTGCGTTACAACTGGAAGGAGTGGTACCGGGCTACTGACTCGACAGATGAGCCGTTTTCAAGGAGTGTATTCGGCACATGAGGAAGAGCCGAACTTCGTCGACGTGATGCGATGCTCTCAGTCGGATCCGAGGAAAGCAAAGGAATTTCTCATTGAGTCCAAGCTACCCTCAATCAAATGGACCAAAAGTTCACTCTACTTCGATTCGAGTCATTTGTTTTGCAAGGGGTTTTTCGAGCCGCTTGTGGATTTGGGGTTATTTCCAGACCTCATCATTCTGCGCCGTGACATGAGAAGTGTTGCGAAGAGTTTGCTGGCGCTTGGCACGATCCCATCTCGATCAAGCCTAGGGCGTAGATACCTGCTCCAGCCTGATGATCCCGGTGTCCTGGCGTTAGGTAACTGGGAGCATCTCTCAGACTACCAGCTATGCTATTGGTACTGCGTTGAAACTGAACGTCGGGCGTGCCTTTATCGCAAAAAAGCGCAAGATCTTGGTTCGAAAGTAGTAGAGATCGAATTTGAAGCTCTTACGTCCGGTCGGTCAGAGCGGATGCTTGAGCGAGAACTGGGGTTGGTACCGTCACCATGCTATCGTGTGGGGAAGCGTTTCTTTAGAAGAAGTAAGAAAGTGAACGCAAAAAGCAGGCATAAAATCCAGCTTGGTGACCTGGATTTCGCTGGGCAGGAAGCGGAGGTTAATGCACGGCTGATTCAGGATAACTGCGCGACTGCTGTTAACGAGCTAAAGATTGGTGGGTCGATCTAAGCCGGATTCATTATCTTAAAGCCGGCAGCATTTGTTGGCAGCGTCGTTTGTCGCCGCGAAAGGATCTGAGCTGAGATCCGGGTTGCTCAGAGAAAGTATTTTAGCTGGAAAACGCGATAAGAGATTGGTAGAAAAATCGTTGCTTAGCTATTGCTTGCGGCTAGTGGAGGTTGCAGGTCGCTGTTTTTTTTCGGTTGCGCCGTTGCTCTGGCGTTTCGCTTCTTATTGAATTGGCTTTTGGTGTATCTTGGAAGCCCGTCACTTTTCATGTCAGCAAGAACGCAGTAGCCATGCTGCTGTCACTCGCCAAAACTGTTTCGTTTTAGATGGCATCGCGGATTGCTTCAGGTCTCACATTGAAGAGCGTGAGAGTTGTAGCCATAGACATACAGTAGCGTTTGATGTTGGTGGGGTTTCGTCATTTTAGATTGCATTATAGGCCCAAAATGGACAATTTGTCATATATCGAACTTTCAAAGAAACATTCTCGTATTGGAGAATTGCGTGAAAAGCTTCACTATTCTCTGGTTCGCAGGTGGTTTCGCCATGTACCGTTCGAGTGGGGTAAGGCGTATTTATGGGAACGGATCCGGCGACGGAAGTTCAGGTTTCGCACGGAAATCCGTCAGGGGATTTTAGTTGAAGGCGTATCGACCGATTATATTCAGCAGCGATTGTTTTTTTTTGGAGTTTGGGAGCCGTATTTAACAGCATGGCTCGAGGAAATTTTGGAGCCTGGCGATATATTCGTTGATGTTGGAGCAAATATCGGGTACTACTCACTTCTTTCAAGTAAGTTGGTCGGAGATCACGGGTGCGTTATCGCGGTCGAGGCGAGTCCGGAAATTTACCAACTGTTGAAATTGCATATAGAGTTGAATGCAATTTCGAATATCCGTCCGCATAACGTCGCTGCAACTGATTCGCGAAAAAGACTTTGCGTTATTCCAGGCCCAAGTACCAACATTGGAAAGACAAACGTTGGGGAAGTCGCAATTGGCGGAGTACCGATCCAAGGGGTTCCATTGTCAGAGTTGCTTTCGGGCATCCGCGTTGACGCGATCAAGGCAATTAAGATTGACGTCGAAGGGGCAGAGTTTAGCGTGCTGACCGGGCTCCAGTCTGTGCTCGGAAGACTGCCTGACTCGGCGATGTTAATTGTTGAAATAAGTCCGGAATTGCAGGAAGATGGTAAGCGGAGCGCAACGGAATTGATCGATCTTATGCAATCCTTCGGCTTTAACCCCTACGTCATAGGCAATAGCTATCAAATGAACGAATATTTTCGCAATCAAGGGCGTGTCGCTCTAGTGCGTCTGAGAGGAGGCGTGTCACAGCAAACGGATGTTGTGTTTTCCAAATTAGATGTGTCTCATCTTTAGGCGTTGCAGTGGGTGTGTGAAAATAACGTCTCGTTTGCGTGGGACATTAGAGCGGATTATTTGTTGGAGGATACTGGCGGCATGTTATTGAGAGTTTTGTTCTGTGGAATGAGTGCGAATTAGATCAATTCAAAATGAGAGAACTTGGTTCGAACACAGGGCTGGCGCATAGGTGCTTGAATCCGCGTTCTATGTCAATTTTCTTTTGTGCAGAGTTGAACCAAGTCGATTGACAAGAGCGCTTGTGGAAATGGAAAGCGTCGTGCGACACTTCGCTGACTCAGTAAGGCGTTTGCAGGGATGCAGGTGCGTTCGAGTGAGTCACATCGTAAGTGTTTTCATGCGACGGTTCGCTTTGGCGGTTACTCGCTTCCAGTCAGTTTTCTGAAAGAACCAAATAAGAGCCAAATAAAGAGCGGCTTAGTGATTCGTTGTCTGTTTCTCTTGTTAAGTGACTTTCATTAAGGGCGGTACTAGAACGGTGCGGATTATTCAGGTGTGTCTTTGCAACAGAAGATTTTGAGTTTTTTATGCGGCTGTCTATCATCCTGCCAGTCTATAACGGTGAGACTCATGTCAAGCGTGCTATTCAATCTGCGCTTCAGCAACATGTTAGTGAAGTTGAGGTTATCGTCGTCGATGATGCATCTACTGATGGAACGGTTGGTGTGGTAGAGAGTCTCACGCAAACGGATTCTCGGATTCAGGTTTGTCGACTGGAGGACAATGTAGGAGTTCACGCGGCGCGGCACGAAGGCGTAAAGCGTGCGGTTGGCAAGTACGTGGGGTTTTTAGATGCAGATGATTGGATTGGCAGGTACTGCTACCAAGACCTGATCGCTGCATGCGAGGAGTCAAACTCGGACGCCGCAATTTGCGGAATGTTCCTCGCAAAAGGCAGTGGCGGAAATGAATGCAGGGCCCATGTGCGATTTCCGCATCGGAAAGTTTATGACGATTGTCTCTTCGAGCGATTCTGTAGCTGGGAATTTAAATCAGGTTCTCTGTGCAACAAGGTGTATCGCAGTGAGTTGATCAAATCACTGGACGCGTGGAGCACGTCACGACGCGTGAGTATCAATGAGGACTATCTTGTTAATATTAATTTCTTCATGGCAGCCAAGCGAGTAGTGACGATTTCGGAGATGGGTTACTTTGCGTTCGAAGATTGCCGCAGCGTGACGCGAACGTCTGAGAATGTTTCGTTGCTGGCCGGGGCTTTAGTTGCTTATTTAGAAGCTGTCAGGATCATCGGAAGTGATGACGAAGAAAGTTTGAAGCAATTAGATCGGCTTTTTTGTAGAACTCTGAGCTTTCCTGTCTATTCGGTCGATCCGTTTCGCGTTTCTACAGAGCGGCAGTTGGTGCTTAACGGCCTCATTCAGGATATTTGTCGCATCCGACCTGAATTTCTTTATAAGTGGGCGACGGCGAAAAGCGTCAGTCCCCGTAGCCCACGTCGTCTTGAAGGTAAAGGTGGAAAGTTGATGTCACTCTTGCCCGCTCGAGTTTTGGAATCGCTAAGAAAGGCTCTTGGGGTCACCCATGCCGAGATCGGCAAACGGTCGAATCATCCGAATTCTGCTGAGTAACGCTAAATTTATGACGAATGATAAGTTCAAGGCGGAGATATTTCGCGACAACCGTTTTGCGCCTTCCAAGGCAGATAGGCTGTATTGGCATTTGATCTGCCTTCGAGATTTAATGATGAAGGTGTCGACTACATATGTTGCAGGCAGCAGGGATGCATTAATGCTCGATTTTGGTTGCGGCAGCATGCCGTATCGACCTTGCTTTGAGCCTCATGTCAAAGAATTTGTTGGATATGATTTGCCTGGCAACGATCTGGCCGATGGCACCGTTGACGATCAGGGACGGCTTTCGTGTGAAACTGATTCGGTCGACTTTGTGCTGTCTTCGCAAGTTCTTGAGCACGTTGGTGACGCAAATCTGTACCTGTCAGAGGCGTTGCGTGTACTTAAGCCTGGCGGAAAACTCATTCTCTCAACGCACGGAGTTTGGAGGTATCACCCAGATCCCACCGATTTTTGGCGATGGACCTGTGATGGGCTTAGGCGAATTATCGAGGAAACTGGTTTTGAAATTGTTGACTTGGAGGGCATGATGGGGCCCGCGGCGACGGCGATTCAGCTTTGGCAGGATGCCACACTTCCGCGCGTTCCGAAGTATTGCAAACGCTACTTCACTTGGTTTACCCAGCGAATGATGGAACGTGCAGATAAAAAGTGTTCACAGGATGCGAGAAATCGGGACGCCTGCGTATACGTCGTGGTTGCACAAAAGCCGGTATGAGTTCCCCCCGAATTTTAATCGCAAAACCGAAGCCTTCCGAGGTTTCGGAGACGTTCATTCGATTGCACGAGCAACGGTTGGAGGGTGTTCAAGGCGTTGTGTACTTCCAGGATCAGATTCCGTATCTGAATAAATCACCTGCGCTCCGTCAAACGTTTGCTCCAAGAGCGTCGCGTAAGATCCAACGGATGCTAAGTCGGGCAGACTGGAAACAAGAGATTGAAGACGGAATCGAGGCTGCCATCAAGAAGTCGGCGGCCGGGGTCGTCCTTGCCGAATACGGGATGGCAGGGGTGAAGGTCGCGGCGGCTTGCCAGCGACTGGGAATCCCGCTGGTCGTGCACTTCCATGGTTATGACGCATGTTCCAGCGAAATCCTTGATTCGGTGGGACGTGGCTACCCGGCCATGTTTCGGTGTGCCGCGGCCGTCATTGCAGTCTCGTATGAAATGGAGCGGAGGCTGCTGGCCCTGGGGTGCCCCGCGGAAAAGCTGATCTACTGCCCCTATGGCGTCGACGTGGCGAGATTCGTCGATTGCTCCTCCATTGAGACTCCTCCTACGTTTCTAAGCGTTGGTCGGTTTGTCGATAAGAAAGCTCCACATTTGACATTACTCGCGTTTGAAAAACTGGTCCGCAATGATTCATCGGCTCGATTGATCATGATCGGAGACGGTCCCCTGCTTGGATCCTGTCAAGACATGGTCTTGGCTCTGGGGATCGCCGAGTCCGTCACCTTCATGGGGAGCCAGTCTCATGAAGTTGTTGCACAGAAGATGCAGGCGTGCCGTGCGTTCGTGATGCATTCGGTGACCGCTTTCAACGGAGACATGGAGGGGACGCCTAACGCCGTCCTTGAAGCGGGGGCGTGCGGGAAGGCTGTCGTCGCAACCCGCCACGCCGGCATCCCCGATGTTGTTGTCGAAGGTGAAACAGGATTGCTAAGTGACGAACGCGACGTTTGCAACATGGCGATGCAGATGACTGAATTAGTCGGACACCCCGCGGTCGCCCAGGCACTGGGCCGCCAAGCGGCCGAACGTGTCCGTCGCTATTACCCGCTCGGGTCAAGCCTCAAGCGTTTGTCGACGATACTCGAGGCTGTGTGCAGTGGCGCTGATCTTTCGGCGGTCAGGGATAAGATCGCAGATTCGTTGCCGCCTCGGTCGTCACGCCGATTAAGTGACACAAAGGTGGTGTTAAATCGGCCAAAGTTCTCGCAGGGTTGAGTTTCCTTGAGTCGAGCTTCTGCGATGCAGTTTTTAAACCCTTTGGGAACGGTTGCGTGAAAAATTTGCTGAAAGCCTGTTTGCCCTTCATTTGGAAAAGGTATTGCCCGATCTGCGATTTTCGCGGACGCAATTTTGAAGATTTTGGCAGGCCATTGCGTAAAGAGGTTCGCTGTCCAGGATGCAGATCCTTGGAGCGGCACCGTCTGGTCTGGTGGTATTTTCTTCGGGAGACCGATGTGATGAATAGCCAGCCAGCAATGCTGCACGTCGCCCCAGAGCCTTGCCTGCGTCCGCATTTCAAGGAGCATATCGGAGAGAGTTATCTGACCGCCGATTTATTGGCCAATGACGTAGATGTAAATATGGACATTACGGAGATTCAATATCCGGACAATACATTTGATGTCATCTATTGCAGCCATGTACTGGAGCATGTGCCCGACGATCGCAAAGCCATGAAAGAGTTTCTCCGAGTGCTGAACCCCGACGGCTTCGCCGTTCTGATGGTCCCCATCACCGCAGAGCAGACCGTGGAAGATCCTTCGGTTACAGATCCGCAAGAACGACTGCGATTGTTCGGTCAAGAAGATCATGTTCGTCGCTATGGGCCGGATTTTTCCGAGCGTCTTCGAGGGGCTGGATTTGTCGTAGATGAAATGACGCCGAATCGGTTTTGCAGCGAAGCCGAACAACGGGCCTCACGGTTACCCGATGAAGACCGAATCTATGTCTGTCGACGCAAGCATTAGCGGCCAGGTGTCCGATTCCTGCGCGCTCCATCATTCATATTCATTTCGCCCGGCCCCGATCAAGTGACGCCCGTATCAGTTGTCATCCCGTGTTACAACGGTGAAGCGTTTATCGAAGAAACCATCCGCTCCATTTTGGCGCAGACCCATCAGGTCGATGAGATTCTGGTGATCGACGACGGATCCACCGATCGTTCCGCATCCCTGGCTGAAGGCTTGGATACTATTGTCCGTGTGATACGGCAAGCGAACCAGGGAGAATCGATCGCTCGCAATCGTGGTTTGGACGAGGCTCGTGGGGAGTGGGTGGCATTTCTGGATGCGGATGACCGATGGGAATCCACGAAGCTAGAGCGGCAATTGATGCTCTTGGATAGACACACGGATGCCGTCTGCTTACACAGCGACTATTATGAATTTGATGATCAAGGGCAGTCAAAGTCACATTTCGACTATGAAACAGAGTACGCAAGCCGAACCCAGGTCGAAGCATTGATTTGTTCCCCGCTGGTACATGTAAGCACCGCGATGGTGAAAAATCCGTGCCCGGTTCGATTTCCCGCTTGGACACAGCGGGCTGAAGACATGATTTTCTTCGCGGAGCTTTCGCTACATGGTTCCTTCGCTTGTTGTCCAGAGCAGTTGATGGGGTATCGCTCACATCCGGGCCAGCAGCACCGCGACGGAGACCATCGCGTGCCGCACCATAAGAGCCGGTTGGATTGGGTGCTACGGTCTAAAAACCTGTTGGGAGATGCATTGGCGGTGAAGTTAGAAACCCTGCTGTTGCAGGAACTTGTTGAGCGTCTTGAGTTGGCTAAGTATCAACGTCGTTGGACTGACTATTGGAAGCTCCGCGATTATGGTCGATCGCTTCAATGGCCAGACGGCGAACCCAAAGTGCTTCACGAAATGATTTACCCCAGAGCAATTTACGGATTTAAAGATCTATGCGATTCCTTGCACGCTCGCCTTTTCTCCAGAGTCGTGTCGCCAGAACGCTAAAACATCATGATTACTTTCGCAACATTTCATGTCGATCTTTCGGATCGGCGTGCGCGTCGCGTTTTGCCATACGGAGCGGCGTTTCGCGATCAGTATCTTCAGATGATCGATCTGATGTTCCGGTCCGCGTCGCTATTTCACCCCAACTGTAGAAAGGTCGTTCTTACGGATGAAGCGACTTTGTTTCCACAAAATTGGGGCGACATTGAGATCCATCGCTTTGATATCGAACCTAAAACCCCGATGTTCAGCCGAGTTGTTTCTCAAGAACGATACGTGCAGCAATATGATTTCGGCGGTCCGCTGATTCTGCTCGACTGCGATATGCTCTTCAATCGATCATTCGCTGGACTTTTTCCAAATTCCGATTTTGATATCGGGTTAACATACGTCGAACGCAACGACCAGCCTTTGAACGGCGGCTTGATCATCCTGGCTGATAGACATCCCGAAATCTGTAGCCAGTTCTTTCAGCGATTTCGGGAGATTACGGAGTCAGATTTTTCGGATAAACATGCGTGGTTCTGTGATCAGCTGGCCTTGGCGAAAATGATTGATTTGGACTCGACGGTGTCCGTTGGTGAGCAAAGCAACGGTCGGCGTCGTGCTACGGTCGACGAAGCGCGGATCGAATTGTGGCCCTGCGCAACTCATAACTTTACTCCCGAAAATACGTTCAGCACCATACTGGATGCTGATCAGGGAAGCTGGCTGCTGCACTTCAAGGGTGCACAGAAACGGCTGATGCCCCACTACTGGCGTGCTCATCTGGAAGGCCAGTCTGGAGGCGGCTTCTTGTCTCCGCTCAGACGCTCAATTAGCAAGGCGGCCATCTTTATGGGGGCAGTCTACGAGTCCATTAAATGGCGTTTGCCAAAGCGGACCGAATCGCCAGCTGCTTGAATTCAACTGCAACTCTCTTACTGAGGACTACTTATGGGAAGGCGAATTAACAACTCCGATGGTTTAGCGATCGATCGCTTGGACACGATCTACATTGGATACGATCCTCGCGAGCATGTGGCGGTGCGGGTGCTGATGGAGTCCATTGAACGGCACGCGTCGCGTCCCATCAACGTCGTCACATTAAACGTGATGGGGCTGCGTCGGTCCGGGTTGTACCGTAGAACGCCGCATGTGGATTCGACGTGCTGGGGTAATCCACCGTCCAAAGACATGGTTGATGCATTCGACGGCCGGCCGTTTTCAACCGATTTCAGTTTCACTCGCTTCCTGGTGCCGTTTTTGAACCAGCTCGAAGGGTTTGCAGTCTTTATGGATTGCGACATGTATTTCCGCAAAGATCCCTGCCTGTTGTTCGATGAATTTGCGAAACAGGACGGACCTGCCATTCATTGTGTGCAGCATCAGTACGATGGCGGCGGTCAGGAACGCAAGATGTACGGTTGCCTACAAACGTCATACAGTCGCAAAAATTGGTCCAGCTTTGTGCTGTATAACTGCGGCCATCCAGCTCATCACATGCTGACAGTGGACGATGTCAACACGAAACCGGGGCGATGGCTGCATAATTTCCAATGGCTTCCCGACGACGAGATTGGCGCCCTGCCAGACCAGTGGAACTGGCTCGACGGGCATTCCGACGAGTCGACTGATCCCGCTAACGTCCATTTCACCACCGGCGGGCCATGGTTCGGCGAGGAAGCAGGGCTCGGTTATGACACTTGGAAGCCTAAGCGAGAAATTGATGCCAGATATTCCCAAGAGTGGCTTGAGCTCGCACGTGAATTCGCCGTGCTTCCCACGCCAGCCGAGACTCAGTAGTGGATCTTCTTGATGTCAATTTAATGGCCAGGGATAATGCAGGAAATTAGTCCGTTCGAGTTCCGCAAGCGATTTGCAATCTCAAAGTCGATCGCCATTGTGGGAAATGCGCCGACCATCATGGATCATGAGAATGGAGCCAAAATCGACAGTTTCGATTTGGTCGTTCGATTTAACCGTGCCACGACCTTGGGGCTTGAGACGAAGATCGGAAGCCGTACTGATATTCTGGTTGTTAACGCGAACAATTCTTTGGATCGAGCTCCGTCACCAGCAGAAACCGTCAAGCCGAAGTGCGTTGTCTTGTTCATCTCACCCAGGGGGGTGCCAGGTGCGAATTTGGAGGCGTTCTCGCAGTGGGTGGGGGATTTGCCGATTTTGATTGCTTTCGGTCCGGATCTTTTTGGAGTGCCAGGGGGTGACCGACAGCGCCCGTTGACTAGCGGGACCTATGTATTGCACATGCTGATGGGAATGCTTCAGCCAAAGCGGCTGTTCGTGACGGGATTCACGATGTTCGGTGCCGTTGGGGGGCCGGCAAAGAAGTACTACGACGATCCCCGCGGCTCGGTGGGCCACTTTCACGATATTGACGTGGAACAGAAGATTTTTTCTGAGTTGCTTAGCCGCTTTTCCGGAGATTTAGTGCTCACCAGCGACGTTCAAGATCTATGTGAAGGGGTCAAAACGAAAACGACCACGGGGGTAGGTGGGAAAGTTGTGACCCGAATTGCAGATGGTCTGTCATGGAGGATGATCAGATTCGGATTGCAATTGAGACGCATCGCGGAAGGTAAGGCATCCGGTGCAAATTAAAAAAACAGAAAACAGAGAGTCGGCGATGAGTCATACGGCTGAAAAAACAGGATGCTTGTTCGATGCGTTTTGCAGGATTCTGAGCAAGGAACGCGAGGCATTGCAACTGGTCGAGACTCATCTTGCTTCCCATCGCGATGCGATTCAGAACGCAGGCAGAATTCTCGGCCAATGTCGTGACGATGGGGATAGGCACGGACGACTGGTCGTCAGTGGCGTGGGAAAAGCAGGGATCATCGGACGCAAAGTCGCGGCAACCTTTAGCTCAACCGGAATTTCTGCTACGTTTTTGCATCCCGTCGAAGCATTGCACGGAGATTTAGGTTTTGTGCGTCCCTGTGATACCGGGCTGCTCTTTTCATACTCGGGTGAAACGATCGAGGTCGTTCGGCTGGCCGGAGAAATGAGGCGAACGGGTTGTTCATTGGTGTCTGTGACAAAAAGTCGCGACAGCAGTCTGGGAGTGCTCTGCGACTCCTCCATTGAAATTGGTCATGTTGACGAAGCTTGCAGTGTCGGTCTGGCTCCTTCGTCTTCCACGACCGCAATGCTGGCCATTGGCGATGCTCTCGCGTTGGGAGTCGCTCAGTCCAATGGTTTTAGTGAACAGGAATTTGCGAAGTATCATCCGGCGGGCTCGCTCGGTCTGAGGACACGCAGCGTTGCGGCTGAAATGCGAACGGGGGTGCGCATGGTTTGCATCTTACCTGAGACTCCCATCCGCGAAGTATTGGAATTGGTCAGTCAAGCCAAAACTGGGGCTGCGGTTCTGCAGGATCATACCGGAAAGCTTTATGGAATTTTCACTGACGGAGACCTTCGCCGAGCGCTCTTGGTGGGTGGATCGGTGTTGAGACAGCCAGTCGCCTTGTTTGCAACAGCCCCTTGCCGTGCGATCCGGCAGACTCAGTCACTTTCCGACGCGGTACGGCTGTTTTCTCAAACAGGGGTGGATGACCTTCCTGTTGTCAGTGATGAAGGCACGGTCGTGGGCCTGCTCGTCTTGAAAGATATTGCGAAATTTTAGGCAAAATGTTGAGGACATTCGCAACCCGTTGGCTTTGCTGGTTATTGAATCGAAGTGTTGTCCAACGCGGAATCGAAGATGTTGTCGTGCGTTCGCTACCTTCTCCTGCAGTGGCACCACCCGGATTCTTGCCCAACCAACGATTTGTGGGAAAGTCCTTAGAGTCTCGCAAAGACTCACCCATTTTTGTTACGTCTCGGTTCCGGAGTGGATCGACACTGTTATGGCGTTGCTTTCGAGAGTCATGCTCCTTCACCGCGTATTACGAACCACTGAATGAGCGGCGATGGTTTGATTTGCGGAGCCGCGGTGACCGTGTCGATGCGACTCATCGTGACGTCCAGGATTATTGGCGAGAGTACGACCAACTGGCATCGACGCCGGTCCCTTGGTCGGATCGTTGGGCCAGTCATGAGTTGTACCTTTCGCCCCAGCTTTCCCATGACACCCTGGACCAGTACCTGCGATTGCTAATTGACAAGGCACCGGGACGCGCATTGTTGCAGTTTAATCGCATTGATTTTCGACTGCACTGGTTGCGTTTACGGTTTCCGGATGCGGTTTTGTTACATTTGGTTCGGAATCCTAGGGATCAGTGGTTGTCGACGTTTCTAAGGGGATCGCCGGTAGGAAAGACCGCCAGAGTGTCCGGTTTTTCTCGATTCGATGAGTTCTACCTTTTGGCTTGGGCACGGGATCTTCGTCGGTGGTTTCCTGTGCTCGGTGAGATCGATGACATGCATCCTTTCGAACTCTCCTATTTGGTCTGGAGCATGTCGAATCGGTATGGGCGTAATTTTGCTGATTTGACAATTTGCTACGAAGAGCTTGTGTCCGAGCCAGAACAGTCGCTTGAGTTGGTCGGCAGTGTCTGCGGTTGCACCGGTTTGAACGAAACCGGCATCGCACAGACCATCGATGCCCGCCGCGTTGGACGCTGGCGTGACTACGCTGATGACGCATGGTTTTCGGCGCGAGAACGTCGAATCGATCGACTACTTGAGTGCACCGTCTTTCGGCATGGAAGCTGTGACTTCAATGTTGAAGTCAAGCGGCAATGTCCTTCGTTGAGCAACGATGGGTCATTCGGGCAATCAGAAGGAAATTGATGATTTATGCTTTGCCCACCACCCAGATCCACGACGATCGCACCAAAATTAGGCTGCAAACAGGAGTTTCTCGAGGAATTCGCTGTTCCAGCCAGCGATTTTTCGCTTCCGCCTGAGGCTCTTCTTCCGAGTGTCTCGCTTGAGAAGCGTCGTCACAAACCGACGAGCAAAGCTCATGTTCGATGTCGCGTTCTTGGTTCGGAGCCGACTGGAGTCCTCATGAAACACGACATCGAGGACCCAGTGCATGCTCTCTATACTCCAATGGCTACGAGCACAATTTGAGAATTCATGCACCCGCGCCGGTCGGCTCGAAATGTAGTAGCGAACATCGCTTGATTGCCGGTCACCACGAGTCGTGCAAGTATTCGCTTGGCAGATACTTTTTGCTCCTTTCCACTGGTCGGTCAGTTCGCGAAGTGCTTTTGGAATTGGGCAGGTCGCATAGAAGCGTTCCTCTTCACGCGCGGCCTGCTTTCCTGTGGTCGTCATTGCCCGAACACCGTGGGCTGTGAGCCCATCGTTATGGGCCATCTCAAAGTGATCGGCGATGGCAGCACAGAGCTTGGGATGGTTGTCTTTGACAGCGAACAGATAGTCGCCACCTCCCTCGACGATCTTTTCAGCAATCGACTTTTGGCATCCCATGGCATCGAGCGTCACGATCGAATTGCGTAAGTCGATTAGATCGAGCAATTCGGGAATTGCCGTGATTTCGTTGGACTTTGAGTCGACCTCGGTTTGCCCAAGCGTGACACCATTTGCGGTCGCCCAGGCACTGACGATATGAATCGCATCAGATTTCTCCGCATCGGTATAGGATCCGCGCACCGTCTTGCCATCGATCGCAACGTGAACGGGACGATTGTCGTCCTTGCTGGCGTGATCCCAATTAATCTCGCAGAGATGAGCGTGCCATTGAAGCAGCGCCTTCTGAAACTCGGCTGGTTTGATCAGGGACAACACTCGCGTGATGGTATCGTGAGACGGAATGCCGGCATCAAAGTCGGCGAATTTGGATAGCCAATCCAGTTTCTCACCACCGAAGCTTTCGATCTCATCAGGTCCGTCCGCGCCTGCGATGACCGCCGAGACAACCAAAAACAGAATCGAGTTAAGTGGATGGATTGTCCGGCCTGCGACTCGCGGGTCGCCGACCTGATCAAAACACTCGTGAAACACATCGATTTGGGAAGCCATTGCCATCTCCATAACAGGGCAGTGAAAAACCAGTCTGGCTGAATTTATTGGCAGAGGGGTTCACTGAGGCAAGGCTTCGACGAATACTGAAACCAGATTTTGGTGCGATCGTCGTGCACCCAGATCGATCTCCTTTGTGATCGGTTCTTATCTCTTGAGTGATGTGATCTTTCCCAGCCATGGCGACGGACTTTGAAAACTCGATTATTGCTCTCTGAAATCTTTCCCCCTCGTGTCGGCGGAAGTGGACGTTGGTTTCTGGAGGTGTACTCTAGGCTTAACGACGACCAAACGGTCGTTGCGTGCGGGCGATGCCCAGGGGATGTTGACTTTGATCGATCAATGGCTCGCTTGCCTATTGAACGATTGACGTTAGCGTCGTCCGAGTGGGGCCTGAAGAGCGTCTCCGGGCTACTCTATTACCGCCGAATCTATCGCGCCACCAAACAGCTTCTTTTAAGCAATGGCAGCCAGTGGGTTCATGCCGGACGTTGTCTTCCGGAGGGATGGATTGCCTGGATGCATCACAAGATTCGGGGAACTCGCTACTTGGTCTATGTTCATGGCGAAGATGTAGAAGCGGCAAGCTCCAGTAGAGAGCAGTCTTGGATGGTGCGGCGAGTCTTTTCAAATGCAGAGCGGTTGATTTCAAATAGTGAAAGCACGGCCAGGATTTTGCGAGACCGGTGGCAGGTCGAGCCGAAGAAAATTTGCGTCATGCACCCTGGCGTCGATACCGAACGGTTTGTGCCAGCAATCAACGAAATTCGTCGCAGCGGATGGACTAGCCGAACCGTCGTCTTAACGGTCGGCCGGCTTCAAGAACGCAAGGGGCATGACACCATGATCCGAGCGATTCCCGAACTGCTGAGGCATGTGCCCGATTTGCTGTACGCCATTGCGGGTGATGGAGACGAACGCAGACGTTTGGTGAAATTGGCAGCGGATCAAGGTGTCTCTGATCGCGTCGAATTCCTGGGTGAAGTGTCCGATAGTGAGCTGCTCACTCTCTACCAACAATGCGATGTTTTTGCACTTCCCAACCGTACAGTGGGACGAGACATAGAGGGTTTCGGAATCGTACTGTTGGAAGCACAGGCATGTGGACGCCCTGTAATTGCTGGTGACTCTGGTGGAACGTGCGAAGCATTCTTGCCTGGTCGAACTGGTGTATTAGCCGATTGCACGTCGCCAGAATCGCTCGCGGCCAATCTGCTCCCACTGCTAAAGGACCCGGTTCTTCGTTCTGAAATGGGGAAATCTGGCCGGCGATGGGTGCTTGATAATCTAAGCTGGGTGCGACTTTCTGAGCAGGCAAAGGAGCTGATCGCCGAGGTCGAGTCGGACCTCGGCGACGAAGGCAGAAATCGCAAACAAGAGGCCACATCAAGTCACCCTCAGATGTCAGGACCGCAGCGTCGATGAAGTTTGTCGTTACGATCGACACGGAAGAAGAGTGGGACTGGGACGCAGGGTTCCCGGTTCGCAATTCCTCCGTCAACAATATCCTCAAGCTGGAGCGGTTTCATGAACTGTGCCAGCGGTTTAATGTGGCGACGACCTATTTCGTGAACCACCCTGTTCTAGTTGAAGATTCAGCAGCGAGCATTATCCAGGAGTTTGCACGGACACCGCGTACAGAAATTGGTATGCATGTGCATCCCTGGGCGACTCCTCCCAAGGTGGGCGAAGATGAACTTGTTGCTTATTCGTTTCTCGAGAATCTTCCTGCCGATGTCGCTAACCAAAAACTCCAGATCACATATCAGCTCCTTCGAGAACGAGGATTCCGCCCTACGAGTTTCCGTGGAGGCCGCTATTCCAGTGGCCCCGTCACGTGGCAGTTTCTTTTAGAACATGGATTTCGCGCGGACGCTTCGATCTGCCCCTATAGCAGCTGGGCGGACGTGGGGGCGCCGGATTACGGCTCAGAAGGTGTTTTGCCCCGTCAAATTCGCCATGATCGGATCAGCGATGACATTGCGACCCTTTGGAGTATTCCATTAACCCGTGTTTATTCACGCACGCCTCACTACTTTTGGAACGCGGTAACGTCGGGAATTGAGGAATCTTGGCTCCGCCGGCTAAAGTTAATCGGAGCTATGGACGTACTCGGTCTAGTTCGTCGGATTTGGCTCAATTTTGAAACAGAATCTGTCAGTCGCATGAAGTGGTTGGTGATTCATGCTTCACGACTGCAGCTTCCTTATCTTTGCTTCACCGTGCATAGTTCTTCACTATCCGTCGGTCCAAACCCGTACGCACGAACATCGACAGATGTCGATCGAATCATGGATGGCATCGAACAGATATTTCAGCTGATGCAGGACCGCGGCAATTACGCGACCTGTACAGTCACCGAACTCGTAGAGCAATTGGAACAGTAACGATGAGAGTATTGGGAATCAGTCCGTTAGACAAAGACGCGACCGCGTCGTTTGTCGAAGATGGTCAAATTCTGTTCGCGTGTGGTGAAGAACGCTTGTCGCGAACGAAGCTGCAAGATGGTTTTCCAATGCGAGCGGTCAAGATGGGGCTTGAAAGAACCGGATGGGAAATCGATTCGATTGATGCGGTGGCGTACTCCTTTTTCGATGGGCAGACGGAAACTCGCCTGATGAATGAAGCCATGCATCATGATTTCGCATATCACTCTTCGTCGGGTACTAGCGAGTCACTGCAGGAACTTGCAAGGATTCACCGCTCGGGCTACACGCCCGATTTTAGCACATCGATACCGGGCCTTGCAGAATCCGAAGAAATGATGCCCCCGAAAGCTTGGTGCAAACAACAGATTTATCGCCTGGCAACGCTTTCGCCCAAATTAGATACTCGACTACATCGGCGAAATTTTCGAGAATGGGTGCGAGTGGCGTCAGCCGACCATCATCTGCGAACAGAGCAACTCACAGAAGGACTCCGCGAACTCGGCTTGTTGGAGAAACTCCAGCGTTTCAACCATCATTTATGCCATGCTGCCAACGCATACTATTGCTCGGGATTTGATGACGCCCTGGTCATGTCGTTCGATGGTTATGGATCAGGAAATTGCGGGGCCATCTATCGCGGAGGCAAAGGCGGACTTGAGAAACTGCATGAGTTTTCTTTTCCGAATTCCCTAGGGCAATTCTACGAATATGTGACCTCAGCACTCGGCTTTCGCCCAGGCCGCCACGAAGGGAAAATTGTTGGACTTGCGGCGTACGGTGATCCAACAATTCTTGGCCCGGTGCTGCGCGAGAGATTTACGGGAATGGATCAAGGCGATATTCGGATTCGTGCAGCAACCAATTTCTATTTTACTCGAATGTTAGCGCAGACATTTTCGAAACGAGATGTCGCCGCTGCCTATCAACGTATTCTTGAAGAAGTTGTTCAAGAAGTTGCGGATTTTTGGACTCGGAAGACCGGCCTGCGGAATGTATGCCTTTCAGGCGGCGTCAACGCAAACGTCAAACTCAATCAACGGATTCACGAGTGCGACGGTGTTGACTCGGTCTTCGTTTACCCCAATATGGGCGACGGAGGCTGTGGAACCGGTGCAGCATTGTTGGCGTTAAAAATGCCTTGCGTCTCTACCGAACCGCTTGCCGATGCATATCTTGGACCCGACTTTTCTGACCAGGAGATCGAAAATGCACTGCGAGCAGCCAACGTCCAATTTACTAAGCATGATGATATAGAGTCTGAGATTGCCAATCGGCTTGCCGAGAATCGTATAGTCGCCCGATTCAACGGCCGCATGGAGTATGGACCAAGAGCTTTGGGAAACCGATCCATTCTCTATCCGGCTCAAGACCCAGAGGTCAACCTATGGCTTAATCATCAGCTTGGACGCACCGAGTTCATGCCCTTCGCTCCCGCAGCAATCGCGGATGAAGCAAACAGTTTGTTCAAAGGAATCGGAGGTGCCGAGAAAACCGCTGAGTTCATGACGATCACGTTCGACTGCACCGAGGAGATGAAAAAGCTCTGTCCAGCCGCAGTCCACGTAGACGGAACTGCCCGCCCGCAATTGGTGAGCGCCGTTTCGAATCCAAGTTTTTACCGAATTCTGACTGCTTACCATCGGTTGACGGGAATTCCGGCGGTGATCAACACCAGCTTTAACATGCATGAAGAGCCGATCGTCGCTTCACCCGATGACGCGGTGCGGGCGTTTCTGCAAGGCCGAATCGACCTTCTTGCGATCGGTGCTTACCTCGCTCCCCATCCCAGCCTTTCAGAAATTTCGCAAGAACGGTCGCAGGAGTTCGCAGCCGGGTCACCGTAGTCGAAGGGGTGTGACATTTATATTTTCTTGCCACGAGATGCTGAACGACTCTCCGCGTGAATCCAAGCTTGACAGAATCCGAGATGTATCAAGAACAACACCTGGAGCAATGTTGGCACTTCAGCGTACGGGAACAACATGGCCTTGACCGAAGCGGACAGCCCTTTCAAATCGGATTGCCTGTTGTTGACGGCACGTCGGTCGATGGCTCGGTCGTGTTGGTCGATCAGTTCGATGAGATTGTTCCTGCCCAGCTTAACGTTCTCTCGACCTGGCCATCTGGTTCTCCTCGCTGGGTACTTATCTCCGCGGTGGCAGACGTTCCCGCGGGGGCAATTCGTTGGTTTCGAGTAATTCGCTTGAATTCTCTTTCGAGTGCTGTGCCCGCGGCGCTTCCGATCAATTTCGCGGCCAAACCCAACCAGCTATTTCAGATTCGAGGCGATGGGGTATGTGGTCTCCCAGGCCTGCAGGCCGATTTATGTGTCCATTGTGACGGCGGCCAACTAATGGTGGCAGATTGTCGGTCGCTACGAACCGTGTTCCACGGCTCGCGGATGCGTCAATGGGTGCTTGAGGGAACGATCGGAGGTAGGCGAAGGCTCGCGTACATTCTTCGGTTGACTGAATTTCGGGGAGTGGGCACTTTGAGGTGTGAGCTCACACTACACAATCCTCGCCGAGCGGAACACGCAGGCGGATTCTGGGACCTTGGTGACCCTCAATCTGAGTTGCTTGACTCCGTAACGGTCTCGATTCGAGCGGGCGTCGGCGCTCACCAGCGAATCGACTGGAAAGATCATTTCGACGGAGCATGGAATACACTATCCGAAGGTCAGCTGTCTTTGATGCAATTCGCTAGTGGTGGCAAGAATTGGCGTTCACGCACTCATGTAAACTCTGACGGCGTCGTCCCGAACTGGCCGAACGGATACCACCGACAAGCAGGGGCGGACCAAGCAACGGGCATGCGTGCAAGTCCAGTTGTTCGGTTGAGCGGAGCAGGCGGATCGGTCACGGCGACGGTTGCCGATTTTTGGGAAAAATTTCCGAGTGGGATCGAAGCAAATGGATCCTCTGTCGATATCCATTTTTTTCCGTCCTCACCCTATGGCAAGCAAGAACTGCAGGGAGGTGAACGCGTCTCCAAGACATTCTGGCTGAAGTGCGCAGAAGCCATCGGTCCACCGGATCGTTTAGATCGAATTCATGGCCCACTGGTCATCGTTCCGACCGGAGGGCCACTGTCTCTGCCCGACGTGTCCGGTCATCAATCGTTGCCCACTATTAATACCGATCGGCCTCGCTCTTCGGTTCCTGATGGACCAGCGCCCGGCCCGCAGTCGAGAGATGGGCATCGGACAGGCAACCGAGCAGAGCTACAAACGATTCACAATGAACCCGAATGGATGACGCGGGGCCTGGTTTCCCAGGTGGCCCGGACCTCCGAAGTCGACTACATCGAGGAATTGCTTTCGGGTGAATTTAACTTTTTTTGGAAACGTGAAGCCGTTGATGAGTATGGGTGGCGGAACTTCGGAGACTGCTGGGCAGACCATGAGGAAAAGTATTCAGACGATACCTCGCCGGTAATTTCCCATTACAACAATCAATACGATCTGCTGCATGGAATGCTTCAGCAATTCCTTCTTACCTCTGATTTGAAATGGTGGTCACTTGCACGTCCACTTGCCGAGCACATCATCGATATTGATCTCTATCACACGCGCGATGACAGGGCCGTTTACAACGGTGGGTTTTTCTGGCACACGGCCCACTATCGAGACGCATCCACCAGCACGCACCGGACCTGTTCTCGCAATATGGTCGGGGAAAAGCACGCAGTTCAGGGCGGAGGGCCGGGGAACGAGCACAATTACACGAGTGGCCTTCAACTCTATTACCACCTCACGGGTTCTGGGAGAGCGAAAGAAGCTGTCTTGATGCTCGCCGATTGGGTCCTCGCCATGGACGACGGGGAACGTAGTGTGCTAGCACCGTTGAGTGGTGTTTCGACTGGCAAGGCGAGTGCTACCAAGGAAGCAGGTTATCATGGGTTGGGGCGAGGCGTCGGCAATTCAATTAACGCATTGATCGATGCATGGCTACTCACCGGCAGTGAACGATATGTTGTGAAATGTAGAGAACTGATTTTTCGTAGCATTCATCCTCATGACGATATCGAATCACTGCAATTGCTTAATGCGGAACTCCGGTGGTCGTATCCTGTCGCGTTGCATGCGTTACTGCGTTTCGTGGAGATTGTCGGAGATGTCGATTCGAAAACGTCCTCTTATGCCATCTCAAGCGTCATGCACTATGCCCGTTGGATGGCTTCCAACGAACGTTTCTTTTTCGACGATATAGATCAGCTCGAATTTCCGACTGAAACGTGGGTTGCACAGGACTTAAGGAAAGGAACGCTGCTAATGGCCATTGCATCACATTTAGAATCAAGTGAATCAAAAACAATATATAAAATTGGAGAACGGCATTTTGATTCTGCTTGGCGAGATTTGATGGGATTCGAATCTAAGCATTTCACACGCCCCGCAGCAATTGTTCTCCAGCAGCTCCCGATCGCATGGCAATCTAGATGGCGATTCAAAAATAATTTTAAGCACGAAAGCAGTTGGAGGGACAGGGATATAAACTATCCTGCGCGGCAGCAGTTCGTGACGCAGAAAGATGACATAAGGTCGAAACTGCGGTCACCAAAAGGGCTTGTCAGCTTAGGAATGCGTGCAATCGTTCCGTACCGATGGAGGCACACGTTGCCCGAAACATCGCTTGGCCGGCGTTACCGGAAATGGTCTGCAAAGCGATGAGCCTCCGTCAACGTCCAACGATCTGTCAGGTGCTTCACTCACTGGTTATCGGTGGAGCAGAGTTATTGGCGCGAGATTATGCAATTCGCGCTCGAGAAGAGTTCAATACGGTTTTTGCCGTGCTGGATGAAATAGGCCCCATCGGCGAACAGCTCCGGGCTGACGGATTCGTGGTTGAATTGTTAGGACGCCGTCCTGGTCTCGATTTTGCAATGGCAAAGCGGCTGATATCGTTTTGCCGGGCCTACGATGCGGCGATGATCCACGCACAGCAGTATTCGCCGTTTTTTTATTCGGCTCTGGGGCGATTTCCCCGTTCGTATCCCCCAATACTGCTAACCGAACATGGACGTCATTTCCCTGATAGACGTCGGATCAAGCATGTGGTCGCTAATCGAATTTTGATCGGCCAAAGCGATCGATGCATTGCAGTCGGGGAGCAGGTTAAATCTGCCTTAATTCGAAACGAAGGTCTTCCAGCTGATCGGATCGACGTGATTTACAACGGCATTGATCTTGAGGCCTTTACGCCAAGCGCCTTGCTTCGCAAGCAATTTCGAGACGAATTGCGGCTCCGCGATTTCGAAATCGCGGTTGTTCAGGTGGCGCGGCTCCACCCTCTGAAGGACCACGCGACGGCATTGCGGGCGTTTACTCTTCTCGATAGCGACCCACAAATCCGGTTGTTTATTGTCGGTGATGGTGATCAGAGGCCCCAACTCGAATCGATTGTTGATAAGTTCAAGCTCAATCGTCGTGTAACGTTTTTGGGTGAACGAACCGACGTGGGCGGTCTACTTAACGCGGCCGACTTGTTCCTGCTTACAAGCATTTCAGAAGGGATACCTCTCACTCTCATTGAGGCAATGGCGACTTCGATTGCCTGTGTCGCGACCCGCGTCGGTGGAGTCCCGGAGGTCGTAGTCGACGGCGAAACGGGAACGCTTGTCGAGGCTGGTAACGCAAGCGGCATCGCACACGCGATTCGGCGTTTGGCGAATGATTCAGAGCTTCGGCGTCAATTCGGTGCCAGTGGGCTGGTAAGGGCCAATCTGCATTTTGGAGATCAGGCAATGCACGCCTCCTATCGGAGTCTCTACCGCGAGATGTGTCGGACATCGTATCCGCGGACCGCGGAGGTGGCAGTCGTTGGTCACTGATCTTCCTCCGAGCGACCCATCTGGGTACGGGCTGCCGGACTCCCGCGGTTCGCGTGCAAGTAGCGTGCGAGGTGTTGTTCGAAGGCCCCCCTGTAGTGATGCGCCGCGTTTGCCAAAGCGGATGCTCCAATGTGTGTTTCTCACTCTTGTGGCACCTAGATTGGTCGCGTACGCATTTGCAAAGCTCATTCGTGGGCCTCAGGCCCTGTCTGCGTCAGCCGAGTCAATCGCGAGGCTTCCGGGGTTGCGGGGGGTCTACATGCGTCAAGCGTTCTACCGTTTTGTTCTACAGCACTGTGATGCGGACGCTTACATCGGCTGGAACACAGTGTTTTCAATGGCAGAAGCATCCGTAGGACGACGCGCCTACTTGGGACGATTTTGCAGTATTGGATTTGCTGCGATTGGTGATGAGGCTATGCTCGCCGACGGCGTTCAGGTGTTGAGCGGAGGTCGCGAACATGATCGAGAAAACCCAGTTGCATCACCCCACGAACAAGGGCAGACTTTCCACCGAGTGTCGATCGGTAAAGGTGCTTGGATCGGTGCTGGCGCGATTGTCATGGCGGACGTGGGCGAATTTTCCATCGTTGGCGCGGGTGCGGTGGTCACTAAAGCCGTTCCGGACAGAGTGATCGCGGTCGGGGTCCCGGCTTACGTCGTTAAGCAGATTGACTCAACAAGTTGACTCGAATCATCAGTCAACGTTTCGGTCGGGCCGGACGCGAAGAATAGTTTTATGGCATTGTGAGAGAATCCCAATGCGGCCTATCCAGAAACAGCAGGTGTATTGCTATGCAGTTTTATTACAACGCTTTTACCCGATCTGACTAAACATGTGTGGAATCGCAGGAGTGATTTGGAGTGCTCTCGGAGAGTCAATCGGTGAGGAGGCATTCGATCGAATGACGGATGCTCTTGCACACCGGGGGCCGGACGGGCGGGGAACCTTCTTCAAGCAGTATGCGGATGGATCTGGTGCTGCCCTCGGCCATCGAAGGTTGTCCATCATTGATCTCGTCGGCGGTAAACAGCCGATGTGTAACGAGGACGAATCTGTCTGGGTGTCGTTCAACGGTGAGATTTATAACTATCAAGAACTGCGGCCTGCATTGCAAAGTCAAGGGCATCAATTTCGAACAAGTTCTGATACAGAAACTATTGTCCATCTCTACGAGCAATACGGCCTCGAGTTTGTACGTAAACTGAGAGGTATGTTTGCAATCGCCATCTGGGATGAACGCTTGAGGCGATTGATCTTGGTAAGAGACCGACTCGGGCAAAAGCCGCTGGTGTACCACTGTGACGCAAATCGACTCTTGTTTGCAAGTGAAATTAAAGCACTGCTTGCCATTGAAAACGTGCCGCGGGAAATTCGCGAACAGGGGATCGATGAATATTTGACGTACGGTTACATTCCGCATCCGCGGACAATTTACCATAAGATCCATAAGTTGCCTCCTGCCCACATGGCGGTTTTTGAGAGGGGGCAATTGAGTCTGCACTGCTATTGGAATCCGGCGTTGCTGCCGAATGAAAGTGCGAGCTTATCCGACTTGCAAGATCAGCTTCGCGACGTCGTCACAGAGTCCGTTAAGCTAAGGATGCGAAGCGATGTTCCCCTTGGTGCATTTCTTTCCGGGGGGATCGACTCCACTGTCATCACGGGTGTGATGCAGAGTTTAGCGGTCACGCCGACGAACACCTTTACGATAGGTTTTCCAGTTGATAGTTTTGATGAGTCAGGTTTTGCCCAGACTGCCGCAGGTCACTTAAAAACCAATCACCACTTAATGGAGGTGGAAACCGATTCTGTCAGCCTACTCGACAAGCTCGCGTGGTTGTTTGATGAGCCATTTGCGGATAGTAGTGCAATACCAACCTACTATGTTGCTCAACTAACGCGACAGCATGTCAAAGTAGCGCTCACGGGAGATGGCGGCGATGAGCTTTTTGCCGGTTACGATCGCTATCAAACCGTCGATCGGCTCAGTATGTTCGATCGCTTGCCTTGCGCAGTTCGCCGAATGATGACTGGACCGCTGAAGCATATGCTTCCCGATGGCCCTGAAGCTTCGCTCAGGCACCGGTTGCGACATCGGCTGGAAGTCCTTCGGCAACCGCTTCGGCAACGGTATGCAAGTTGGGTGAGCGGTTTTCATGGTGTTCATCGCGATGCATTGTATCACAAAGAAATGAGGGAAAGTGTCGATCAGTTCGATACGTTGGATTTCATTGAGTGCATCTTAGATTCCACCGAAGGACTGGCGCATGGAGTACGAGCCATGAGGACGGATCTGCACTCTTATCTTCCTTGCGATCTGCTTGCAAAGGTGGACATTACGAGCATGGCCAACGGTATTGAGTGTCGAAGTCCCTTCCTGGACCACCACGTCGTCGAATGTGCTGGACAATTTCGTTTCAAAGATCTGTCTCGGCGAAATTCGGTCAAGCCTGTTTTGGCTAATACATTTCAATCAATGATTCCACGCGAGATTCGCGATCGTCCGAAGATGGGATTTCGTGTTCCACTTGATCGTTGGTTCTCAGGTGACTTGCAATCTTACGCTTACGATACGTTGCTATCGCATGATGCGTTCTGCCACCGCTACTTCCAACCGTCCGCAATTGACTCCCTACTTGATCAACACGCACGCGGTCATGCGCAGCACGGCGACCGAATTTGGAGCCTCTTGTTTCTTGAGTCCTGGGGGCGTCAACAACAGCAAGGCAGCGAGGTGGGCAGCCGATCGCCCTGCTTCAGTGGCTGATATCTTGCCGTTGGAAGCCGACGGGCGGGAGTCGTGCTTCATAAGGTTATTTCGAACCGGGGCAATCGCTGAGGGAGTGTATAGAACAGGCATTCCAAGTTAGTCGCGTGCTCCTAGGGTGCCAACGATTTTATTCCGCTGATCAACGGACAACGGTAGCTGGGGAGTTACTCAAGTGTTAGATTGGGGGGAGGCAGGTCAGCCGCTCTGGATCGACAGGGGCAGTAAAGTCGAGGCTTGTGGCAAAGTTTTATGGCTTGGGTGATGTACATTGTCCTTCATCGACCCCTCGTGCGTTGACAGGACAATTCGTTGGGCTGGATCAACCTTTAAAAGCCGAGATCGAAGGCGGGAAGTTTGATGTCACTGTTATCTCGGGCTGAGATCGAACAATCCATTTTGGATTGCATCAGGCGGTTGAATCAACTGCGGCAATCGAACGACCAACTGGCGGTCGCGCCCGACGCTCAGATCTTCGGAGGCGATAGTCCACTCGATTCGCTCGGACTGGTGACCTTAATGATGGACATCGAAGACCTTTTGGCGGAACGGGGGGCCGAAATCAGCCTCAGCGACGCCCAAGCTATGTCACAGCGACGCAGCCCGTATCGCGATGTTCCCACGCTGGTGGCGTTTATTGAGGAGAAGTTAGTGGCTAGTGGCTAGTGGTGCGTCAGCTTCAAGAATTAGGGTTGGTCTAATCGCGTAAAAGCTTCATGCTTTGGGGAACACGGAGGGTTTTCCAATGCAGAAAAAGTACATCGTTCGGTTGAACGATCAGGAGCGTCGGACGCTCGATGCAATCGTCAAGAAGTTTAGCGGTTCTAGCCAGAAGGTGCGTCGTGCCCAAATCTTGCTTGCTGCGGATGCAGACGATTTGGCATGGACCGATGCGGCGATTGCTGAAGCTTATCGTTGCCGCACCAAGACGGTCGAAAATATACGACAGCGGTTTGTCGAGTTTGGCTTTGAGCAAACACTGCAGGGAAAGAAACGTGCGGAGCCTGCCAGACCTAAATGCCTCAGCGGTCAAGAAGAGGCGAAAATCATCGCCACTCGTCTAGGCAAACCGCCAGCAGGCTATGCCAACTGGTCGCTGAGATTGCTCGCCGAGAAAGTCGTCGAACTGGGGATCTGCGATTCGGTCTCGCATGAAACCGTTCGCCAGACGCTAAAAAAAATCGCATGAATAATCGCAACATCGAGTACTGGGTGATCCCGCCACAGTGCGATGCGGAGTTCGCCGCGAGCATGGAAGATGTGCTAGAAACTTACGAAAAACCGTACGATTCGAGTCATCCGGTGATCTGCATGGATGAACAACCGGTCCAACTGATCAAGGACGTCAACGTTCCGATCGAAGCGACCACCGAACATCCCCGCCGGGTGGACTATGAATACGAACGTGCCGGAGTAGCGAACATTTTCATGTACACCGAGCCGCTGGCAGGATGGCGAGAAGCCTACGCCAGAGAGACCAAGACCAAAGCGGACTGGGCCTTGCTAATGGCTGAGCTGCTTGAGGGACGTTACGCCGATTGCGAGACGGTGACGTTGGTTTGCGACAATCTCAACACGCACACTCGCGGGGCTTTCTACGAAGTGTTTGAGCCGTCTCGAGCACGGGCGTTGGTGAAGCGAATCAACTGGTGCTATACGCCCAAGCACGGTAGCTGGCTCAATATCGCAGAGAACGAGTTAAGCAGCATCACCCGTCAATGTGTTGGCGGGCGACGCATTGGAAGTATTGAGGAGTTGGCCAGAGAGATTGCAGCATGGTCATCGGACATCAATGCAAGACAACGAGGCGTTGACTGGCAGATGAAAATTGACGACGCCCGGGTTAAACTCAAATCCGTCTACCCTAAAATTAGACTTTGACGCACCACTAGTGGCTAGTGGCGCGATGGGGGGCGGGATAGCTGGTTACCGGTGGGATGGCTGATGGATTCGTGGGCTTGGCTGAAGGTTCATCACGAAAGATACGAAAGACACGAAGGGTTGGACGGGATCGGGAATCCCGGTTGGCTTCCTGACCGCATCGCTCCCGCTGATCGATGCCATGACAGACTGACCACTGATTTTCCATGCTTCGTTCATGTTCTTTGCACATTTCGTGGTTTATCCGTCCTGCCCACTAGCAACTAGCCACTTCACTCTATGTCTGATCGGATTGTTTTGGTGACGGGGTGTAGTCGGGGGATTGGGCGGGCGCTGGCGGATCACTTTCTCGATGCGGGCGCGATGGTGGTGGGGTGCTCGCGGTCAGAGATGGATTTGGATTCTGATCGCTTCGTTCACTTTCGAGTTGATTTGACGGATCCCGATGAGGTCGGCGGGATGATGCGAGACATTCGCTCGCGGTTCGGGCGACTGGATGTCTTGATCAACAACGCCGGCATGGCGTCGATGGCGCCGGTCGCGCTGCAACCGCCGGCGGCGTCTCGCAAGGTGGTCGATCTGAATCTGAACGCGGTCGTCGATGTCACCCATGCCGCTATTCGATTGCTTCGCCGCGGTGATCATCCTCGGATCGTCAACTTCTCGACCGTCGCGGTTCCGTTTCGCCTGGAAGGCGAAGCGATTTATTCTGCGACCAAGGCGGCGATCGAACAATGGACCCGAGTTTTGGCGCAGGAACTGGGGGCGTTGAAGATCACCGTTAACGCCGTCGCCCCGACACCGATTCGCACGGATCTGATTCGAGGCATTTCGGAAGAAAAACTCGACGCCTTGATCGGGCGTCAAGCGATTCCACGTTGGGGGACCGTCGATGATGTGATCAACGTGGTCGACTTCTTTGTCAATCCCGCAAGCGATTTTGTCACCGGTCAAGTCGTCTACCTGGGAGGCGCAGGATGAGTTCTTGGCAACAAACGTTTGCCGGTCATGGAGACCAGCCGGCGTTCATCGGCGGCAGCGACGACTCTCGGGTCACGTATCGCGAACTCGCCGAATCCGTCAAGCAACTGTGCCGCGAAATGACCGATGCCGACATCGATGGGACGTCGGTGATCGGATTTCCGGGAAACTATTCGCCGAATAGTCTGGCGATGTTCTTCGCCGTCGCGGATCGGCACGCCACCGCGGTGCCGCTGCCCGAGGCAGCCGATGAACGCATCGACCGGCTCTTGGACATTGCCCTGGCAACCCATCGCATGGGACTGCCGGCGTGCCGCCCCGACTCGCCGCCCGAAAGAATCACGGTCCAACCACAGCCGTCGACTGCTCCGCCCATGCGCGGGGCGGGAAGCGACAGTTTGCGAACGGATGTCACGCCCCAAAACGCGAGTCGGAACGAAGCACATCCCTTGTATCAATCACTCCAGGCATCTGGGCACGCGGGATTGGTGCTGTTCACGTCCGGGACGACCGGTGATCCCAAGGCGGCCGTTCAGGATCTCGATCGGTTGCGGCTACGGTATACCCAGCACCGTGACGTGGGAAAGATGCTGGCGTTCATGCAGATGGACCACATCGGCGGGATCAACACGATGCTGTACGTGTTGACTCATGGCGGCACACTGGTTGTCCCGCGAAGTCGATCGCCACAGGACGTTGCGGCGTGCATCGAAGAACACCGAATCGAAGTGCTTCCGGTTTCGCCGACGTTCCTCAACCTGATGCTGATCACCGGTGTGATCGATCAGTACGATCTTTCATCGCTTCGCCGGGTGACCTATGGATCGGAACCGATGCCCGAGAGCGTCCTGAAACGCCTCGGCCAAGCTCTGCCCGGTGTTGACCTGTTGCAGACCTACGGCACGACGGAAATGGGGATCTTGAAATCAAAATCCGAGAACAACGAATCGCTGTGGATGAAGGTCGGCGGTGATGGCTACGAAACCAAGATCGTCGACGGCAGGCTGTGGATTCGCGCCCAAACGGCGATGCTGGGCTACTTGAACGCTCCGTCACCGTTCGACCAGGACGGCTTCATGGATACCGGTGACGAAGTGGAAATCCGCGGCGAATGGATGCGTGTGATGGGCCGCAAGTCGGAATTCATCAACGTCGGGGGGACGAAGGTCTCACCGATCGAAGTCGAAAGCGTGCTGCTGGAAATGCCGAGTGTCTGTGAAGCAGCCGTCAGTGGCATGGAGCACCCGTTGATGGGGCAAGTCGTCCGCGCCAGCGTCCGACTGGCCGATGCATCAAGTATCGCCGAATTCAAATCCGCCATGCGAAGCCATTGCAAGGATCGATTGCCGCAGGAAGCGATCCCGGTGAAGGTCAGTTTGTCGGAAACCTCAATGGTCACCGATCGATTCAAACGAGCGAGGGGAGAGGGTTGCTAGTTAGCGGTTGGCGGTTAGCAGTTAGCAGTTAGCGGAGCGACAGAGGAGCGACAGAATGCACAATGAGACACACAGACAATCGGCTTGCAAACTAACACTTTCATTGTGCCTTTTCGTGTTTTTGTAGCCGTCCTCCGGTGCCAGCAACATCATTCTGCCCCGTATCATTCTGCCTTGGGTTTCCCATCGTTTTGCCCCCATCGTTTTGCCTAGCCCCCCGTCGTGCAGTCTGAACCCGTTCTCCGCCGCTTGATCAAGATCACCCTCAATACCTCGGCGGCCGTTCTGGTCGCTCCGTCGGTGCTGGTGTGTTACTTGGAGACAAAGCGAGGACCGGGCTATGAGCGTTTCTTTCACGGGTGGGGACAGTTCTATGCCGTGATGCCGGGACTGTTTGGGATGTGTCTGAGACGGGCGTTTTATCGGGGGACGTTGACCGGTTGCAGCATCGATTGCCAGATTGGATTTGGTGTCCTGTTCAATCATCGCGAAGCCATCGTCGGTCCGGAAGTTTATATCGGCCCCTACGCATTGATGGGCCGGGTCAAGCTGGGGCGCGGCAGCTTGATCGGCAGCCGATCCAGTATTTTGAGTACCGGAGAGCACCATGTGATGGACGGTCAGGGCCGTTGGACGACGCCGGATAACCTGTTGTTTCAAATCACCGAGATCGGCGAGTATTGTTGGATCGGCGAGGCTGCGATCGTGATGGCGGGGGTGGGCGACGGCGCGATGATCAGCGCCGGAGCGGTCACGGCGGCAAAGGTTCCCGCATACGTGATGGTTGCCGGCAACCCGGCCCGGTTTGTCAAACGCTTGGTCGAGGAAGATCCGAGCGAGCCGGAAGAAGGTGGCAAAACGATGGGTGCGGTTAGCGGTTAGCGGTTGGCGGTTGGCGGTTAGCAGTTGGCAGTTGGCGGTTAGCAGTCTCGCCGGCATGCACAGCATGCCTTACGAATTGCCTCCAATATCTTGCCTTCTCTCCGACTCGAAGCCGGATCAACACACCCACTAGCCACTAGCCGCTTCCCCACATGCAAATCCCCTATCAACCTTGGATCGATTGGCTGAAAGTCCTCGGGATGGCCGTGATCATTTTTGGTCACTCCGGCGGCGATGATTTGATCCCGATGATCTTCAACCCGATCAATCCCAAGCAATTGGGCGTTTGTCTGTTCGTGTTCGCCACGGCATTCACGCTCGCGAACGAAACGCGGCGACCGCTACAGGTTGTCTACAACCGCTTTTTTGAGGTCTTTGTCCTCGGCGTGTTGCTGGCGATGTTTGTTAGCGTGGTTCAGTGGTTCCGCATCGGCGACATCAACGCATCGAACTACCTGCCGTTCGTCTTTGGGCTGAACGTCTTTTGGGAGAACGCATTTCCGGCCAATCCGACGACCTGGTACGTCGGGACGTACCTGCACCTGTTGGTCGCTTGGGCGGTCGCCTTGCGTTTCTTGCCCGCTCGCTGGTTCATTTTGGCGGGCCTGTTGCTGATCGAGGTCACCGTTCGCAGCGCGTTCATCCACCAGGCCAACGACTTCAATGCCTACATGGTGTTCACCAGTTGGCTGAGTGTGTTTTTCGTGGGGACGTATTTTGGTCGTCTTGCCGGAGAGACGCGCACGGCGGATTCACTCAAGGCGTCGGCCCAAGGCACAGCAGCGGAAAACGCCAAGCCGCGGTCTCCGGTGTCGCCGGCGACTCGCCGCATCGGCATTGCGTTGGCGTTTGCAGCCATGATGTTTGGTTGGCTGGCGATGGTCCAGGGACTGGGGATCACCAAGAGTAATCCGTTTGGCAGGATCGCGGTTGGCGACGACGTGACAACTTCGCTGGTGACCTCGCTGGCGGTGTCGGTGGAATACCTTGTTTACACCCTTTTGCTCTATGGTTTCTTCGTCGGTATTCCGGCAAATCGTTTCGTCCGATTTTTGTCGCAAAACACGCTGTTCGTTTTTTTGGCCCACATGCCGTTTCGGGACGTGGTGACACCATATTACTACTCGCTCTCCGCCGGTGGTTGGACCCGTCAACTGGCCAATTTTTTTGTCCTGTTTGTCTTGCTCGCCTGCATCTCGCACGTCATCCGCCACATCCTTAGTCTGGCGAAGCTTCGCAGACACGTCGGTAACTGGTTGTTTGGTCAGCACCACGTCAAAGCATCGGCAGAGTAGCTTGGGGGTCTTACCAGATTCGCTGGGGCTCATCCAGCCTCGCCTCAGGCTGGCGTCTTGATCGCCGTTGGCGAACCTGGTATCTCGCCTGCAAGTCTGTCGGGGCAAGATCTTCAACCTGTAAGTCAAACAGCGATAGCCAAACCACTAGCCACTCCCTCCTCTCCCCAGCACCACAGGCATGCACAGCATGCCCTACATCCTTTGAAATTTCTCGTTTTCTCTGACGACTGGGGGCGGCATCCGTCCAGCTGCCAGCATTTGATTCGACAACTGTTGCCCGAGCACCAGGTGACGTGGGTCAACACCATCGGCATGCGTCCTCCGCGATTGGATTTGCTTACCGCCCGGCGCGGTGCGGAAAAGCTTGCGGGGTGGGTGCGTCGCGAGCGACGGGAGGTTGAGTTTCAAGTTTCAGGTTCCAAGTTTCAGGTTCCGGATTCCGAGGTGCAAGTTGGGAGTGGTGCGGAGCAGGATTTGGTGAATGGAAGCTCGCAACTCGCATCGCGCAACGCATCGGATCGATCACCGTCGGCAGCCCCGACGGTGATCGACGCGAAAATGTGGCCTTGGATGTCGCGGCGTTGGGATCGCTGGTTGAACCAGAATCTGTTGGCGAAGCAATTGGGCGATGCAGCCGACGGCGCAGTGGCCATCACGACGATCCCGATCGTTGCAGATTTGATCGGCCGGTTGCCGGTCAAGTCCTGGATCTATTACTGCGTGGATGACTTTTCGGTTTGGCCGGGCCTGGACGGCAAAACGCTCGGTCGTCTGGAAGACGAATTGATCGCCAAAGTCGATCGCACCATCGCCGTCAGCGACCATCTGATTGAAAGCCTCGTCAATCGAAACTGCCGCGCTGAGCTCCTGACCCACGGAGTCGACGTCGAGTTTTGGCGCAGCAAGACGGGGCTCGCAGCTCGCGAATCTCCCAGTGAGTCGCAACTTGGAACTTGGAACTTGAAACTTTCAACTATAAATACCCCTCTGATCCTCTTCTGGGGTGTCGTGGACAGGCGGATGAATGCGGATTGGGTGTTGGCGTTGGCGGATTCGTTGGACGCCGGCAAGATCTTGCTCGCCGGTCCCCAGCAGGATCCGGACCCTCGGCTGTTGAATCATGACCGAATCGAATTACCAGGTTCGCTGCCGTTTGAAGAACTGCCCAAACTGGCTCGGGTGGCCGATGTGTTGATCATGCCTTATGCCGACTTGCCGGTCACCCGGGCGATGCAGCCGCTGAAGCTGAAGGAGTACCTGGCCACCGGAAAACCGGTCGTGGTTTCTCCGCTGCCGGCGACGGAAGGTTGGAAAGCGTTTTTGCAGGTGGCACGTGATGCGGGGGAATTCGTTGAAAAGGTGCATGCAAGCCTGACCGACGGTGCTGGCGACGACACAGAGGAAGAACGGGGACGGGAGCTGCGCAAACGCCTGGAAGCGGAGTCCTGGCGAGCGAAATCGCAGCGGTTGCTCGAGTGGATCGAGAAACCGGTTGGCGTGGGATCTTAAGGGGCTGTCCGTTCGGATAAGGGATCGCGGTCGGGGAATCACGGGTCGCGCGGCGGGGCACCGAGGTAGCGGAAAGGCGCGAGCGGGCTGTCGCTATCAAACACAAACTCTCCGGTATCCCGGAGGGATTAAAGCGAGTAGCCGGAGGTCAGCGGAGCGCTTAGGTTTGACCACATCTTTTTACAATCTTCATTGCGTCAACGCCGCAGAGCATCGCTTGGAGGTCGTTCCAGCCTCGCCAAATCGTTTGCCATCCCGGTGGGTGATCGGATTTGCGGTTCTGATGACCGCCGAGTCTCGCCAGTGCATAGAAGAAATCGTGAATTGACCAGTCGGGTTTGATTTGGCCATGTCGCCAAGCGCTCAGCACACTCACGTAGTCGCTGCAGATAACTTCGGTCGCTTTGCGTTTCTTTGCGTCCCAACGACGACTGGCATCACGCATTTGCAGCAGAGTCAACGCCACCACTGAAATCAAAGCGATCGCTGGCTGCAGACGTTCTTCGCTAGTGAATTGCGGGCTCTCAATGCTACATCCTGTTTTCATCCCTTTGTGATACTCTTCAATGATCCAGCGACATTCGTACCAACCGACAACCTGATAGGCATCTTCAAAATCAAGTACGGGTTGGTTTGTAATCAAAAACCATTCCAGACGCTCTTCTCCGGCGGGCGGATCTTCTTCCCAGACTCGAACAACCCAGACGGCAAGCGGATCGTTGCCGTGTTCTCCTAGTTTCTTCGCGGGTGGTTTGATTTGAACCGGGGCAAATGAGACAGCCATCTTCGCCTCACGAGCCCGTCGATTGGCTGATTTCTTTTTGCCTTTGCGAACCCGTACTTTCTTGTCGACTTTGCTCGTTACCGATAACGTCCAGTGTCCTGCTGGCGGAAGGCTGGCAGCATAGTTGCGAAGGTAACAGGCTTGATCGCTACTGCCTTGATCGCCATGTCCAGGAATGATCGCCCGATTATGAGAGGCACGAATGACGAACCTACGGCCGCTGGCCAATTCATGTTCGAGGAACTCGAACGTGTCAGCTCCTCGATCACAAACATCAACGAGTTTCTCGCTGTTAGCCAGTGGATCGGCACCGCGCAACCACAATCGACTCTCTCGTGATTCACGCTTGCGTTTCTGAGCGGTCAGTTCGTCTTTGGGAGCATCCTCCCGATGGTGCAAAACCTGATTGTACAATCCAATTACTTGCCGTGTTTTCGGGTTCACGGCCAAGCTGTTTTGCGCGATGTACCCACGGCGATTGCCGTTGCCAATTTGGCCCATGTCATCGGAAAGTGACTTGTGATTGGTAAAATCCAGCTCGGTGGCATCATGAAGAATCAGGACTGGGCCTCTGATTTGCTTGATCTTGAGACAGGTTGCCTCACGATGAGATGCGAGAATTGCCTCATGCGTCACCTGGTCACGGTCCATCAACCGGTAGAAAGCCCTGAGGTCTTTGGGGCTATTGAATTTCTGTGGCAATGTTCCACTTGGTCGTCGAGCCATCGAGTCAGCGAGTTGTACGAGACGATTTGTTCTACGTTTGTCGCCGAGTTGAGCGTTGGCAAAGTTGACTTGTCCAAATGTCTGCAGGGGCAAAACCATGGGGGGCCTTCCGTGATACGAGTGCTGGTAGCCATTCCGTCACCAGCAACCATCTCAACCCGCCGTCGCGAATCAATCGCAGCGTGTGTTCCACGCCACGGTTCCCACAGGGAAAAAACTCCAGGCATCGCCAAATTACCAGATCAACCTTACCAAGCTTGACTCATTTACAAAGATCAACAATTGGTTTCACAGCCGCGCCAACTCGACACATCCGCCGGCAAACAAAAAGATGTGGTCAAACCTAAGGCGGAGCGCCACCTCCGGGAAACCCGTCGCGGAAATCCCCTCGACCCCGGCGGGCAACGCTGTGAAGCATTTATTCCCTGCGTTTGACGACGTGTTAGCGGCAGGGCGCAAGCCCTCCGAGGCTGTGAATAATTGGGCTGACGGTTGTTTGATTTAATTTTGGCGCTAAATTTATCGCATGAATAATCCAAGCAATGCTACTCAGCGTGGACAAGCTCGTACCAATCGGCCCGAGCGAACTCAGATCGAGATGCGGATGCTCTCGCTGGACCAACTCGTCGCCAGCGATCATCGCGTGCGACTGGTTTGGGCCTACTGCCAGTCGCTGGATCTGTCTCCCTTCTACCAGCCGATCAAAGCACGCCAAGGAACACGTGGACGAAACCCCATCGATCCCAGGATTCTCTTCGCGTTGTGGTTCTATGCCACCCTCGAAGGAATCACCAGCGCGCGACGAATCGCAGAGCTTACGACACGCGATTTTTGCTACCTGTGGATCTGCGGCGGAGTAACGGTCAACTATCACACGCTGAGTGATTTTCGCACCAAGCACACTGAAGAGTTGGAACAGCTGCTGAGCGATTCAATTACCGTCCTTCTCAATGAAAAACTGATCACGCTGGAAACGATTGGTCAGGATGGCATGCGCGTGCGTGCTTCGGCGGGCAGCAGTTCGTTTCGATCGGAGCCGACGTTGCAAAGGATGCAGGAGGAAGCGGAGAAGTATCTTGAAGAACTCAAAGAACAATCCGAGCAAGAGAACCAAGCCGATGTCTCAGTCGCGCAGCAAGCCGCTCGAGAGCGTGCCGCCGAAGAACGGCTCGAACGTATCAAAGCCGCTCAAGAGAACCTTGAGGAACTCGAGCGCCGCCGCCGGGAAAAGAAGTCTCGCAAAAGTAAATCAACTCCACGAGCGTCGACGACGGACCCCGAAGCGGTTCGGATGAAGATGGGCGATGGCGGCTTTCGTCCGGCGTTTAATGTGCAGTTTGCAACCGACGGCGAGACGCGAATCGTTGTCGGCGTGGACGTGAACAATCAAGGCAGTGACATGGGGCAGATGCTTCCGGTATTTGAGTCGGTGTGTTCGACGTACGGTGTCGTGCCGGGGCAGTACCTAGTTGATGGTGGTTTTATCAAAGCATCGGATATCGACGCGTTGGATGCCGCTGGGACGACGGTCTACGGTGCTGTCAAAGGTGCCGAGAAAGACGTCGCCGATGGCAAAGCCCCTTATCAAGCGAAGTCCACTGACAGCGAAGCGATGGGGCGTTTTCGCGAGCGGATGGGGGCAGAGGAAGCTCAAGCGATTTACCAGCAACGTAACCGTACACCAGAACCAGTTAGCGACGTCTGGTTGACTTGTTGAGGAGGCGGCGGCGGGCTCGGCGGGTGCGTTTGCGGTCGGCGGCTTGGCGGCGTTCGTCCTGCCTGTACTCGCGAATCGATTCAGGGTGCTCCGCTTTCCATGCGTGGGGAGTCAGTACGGACCAGTCTGTCTCGCCGGCGAGCGCCCTCCGTAAGACATCGTCCAAGTACGCTCGCACGTCCAAGTCGTTGCGGATCGCGCTGCCGATGATCGTTAGCAGGTTCGCGGCTCGCTCTCCTGAAGCCACCGAGCCCTTAAAGAGCCAGTTCTTCCTTCCCGTGGCGACGCGTTTCATCAACTGCTCGCAATCGTTATTGTCCAGCGGAATCGTCGCGTCCTCGGTGAAGCGGCACAGTGCTTCCCAGTGACGTCGCACATAGCCAGACGCCACACCGAGATTGCTCTTGGGAAGAACCGACGGTGACTGCATCGCTTCGCTGTCGAGGTACTCCGCGATCTGGTCGAGAACATGACGCGATAAGCTTTGACGTCGCGCAAGACGCGCTGCATCGTCAAGCTCCTTGATCTGGTCTTCTACGTCGTAAAGCATCCGAATCAGCGACTCCAACTTCGCCACTTGCAGAGGGAACGCACCGCGACACTCATCGATCTTGCGACGCGCATGCGCCCAGCATGCCGCGAACGTGATTCGCGAGTCACTTCGTAGATCGATCTTTTGAAAACCCGACCAGCAGTCTCCTAGGACGTTGCCTTTAAAATCACTCAGTACATCATCCGGTCCATCGCGGTGACGACTCACCGTAAAATCGAACACCACCACCGGAAGACGTGAAGCGTAGTAGCCCCACATGTTTGCGTTGATGCTTGGCTTGCCGGACTCGATCGCATTTCCAAGCACTTCGCCGATCCGCTTGCCGCGGGGATGTTCCGATAGGTCAGGCATGGCCTTCGGTGTGATCAACAACACACCGGTGTCGTCGCAGCCGACCGTTCGATCGTGCTTCAAAACGCTTCGCAAGTAATCAGCAAGCGGACGCAGCGCGAACTCGACGGCCGTTTCGATGTTCCCCAATGTGCTGCGACTGGGCGTCCAGCCACTGCCGGCGAACAGATCTTGCTGACGATAAAACGGCAGGTGATAGAAGTATTTCCAGGCCACAACTTCGACTCCAATCGAGGCGTCAAAGCGATCGCCTTCGACCAGACCGGTGGGACGCTCGGGAGTGACGATTCCTTGTGATTTGTCGGTCGGGTGAGCGTACTTGGCATACTTGGTCACCCGGACTTTCAGTTCACCGGCGGTGCTTTCGAGCGTCTCGACTTCGTCATAGCCGATCAGGATGAGGCCTTTGCGTTGGGCTTCGGGCAGGTCGACGATCTTTTCGTATCGCGGCAAGTGTTCGGGGAACTTGCGGTCGCTTGGTTCCGGACGTTTCTTTCTGCGTTTCTTGTTTGCCTCTTCGGCGTCATCGACAATCTGTTCGGCCTCGCGAATGGCTTCTTCCAGCGCGCTGACCACCTCGGGCGTGGGCTCTTCTCCGAGATCCAAAAACAACTGGCCTTCGCCATCGACGCGTCGTTCACTCTTGCGCCCGTAGAGTTGTTTGAGCAGTTTTTCGATCTTCAGGTTTAGCTCGATGACCTTCTCGTCGAGCTTGTCGTGATCGGCTTTGAGTTCCAGGACGCTATGAGCTTGCTCCTCGATCAGCTTGTCTTTGAGCGATAGCTCGGTGGCCTGCTTGCCAATGATCTGTTGATGTTCGCCGACCTGCGATTGCAGCTCTGCAATCAGTTGATGGCAAGCGTCGATGTCGTTTGGAAGAGGCTTCGAATTCATGATGGCGACATTATAAATTTCACTCCAAATCGCGCAAAGCAAGGCGCGAAAAAACCGGCTCCGCGAAACAAATTTCGTGGAGCCGGTTCGTTTCGAGTCGATTGGCGATGGGCTAAGCTGCCATTCGTTTGCGTCGGGTCTTGGCCGCTTTCAGTGACACTCCTGCGATCCACATGGCCAGTTCGACGTTATCGATCACGATGTGCGAGCTGCCGTCCTCTGCCTTTGGTATTTCGACGGTGCCTTGTTCGAGCCTTCGATACCAGAGCGTCAGTCCGCCGGTTTCCCACCACAGGGCTTTGATGCGATCGCGTCTGCGATTGACGAACAGGAACAACGAACCATCGGTCACGCTGTGATTCATCGCAGTGGTGACGATGCCGGTCAGTCCGTCGAAGCCTTTGCGAAAATCGACCGGTTCGGTGCAAAGATAAATCGGCACACCGGAGGGCAACCCGATCATGGCCGGGCCTCCGGCTGTTGGCTTGGTTGCCGATCCGTCGGGACCTCCACGCGGATTCGAATGCCGCCGGGAAGTTCGATGGTGGTGCAGGCAGTCGCCGGGCCGACGACCCGATCAGGCTCGCCAGCCTGATCGCCGGGCAGGCCAGGTAGGCGAAGCGGCACGAACTGGACGTTCGGCTCGCCTGGCTCTGGCTCGAGGAGTGCTGGCGACTGGCGCAGCTTTTTCTTCCATTGATAGAAGGACGGCTGCGAGACGCCTTCATTTCGACAGAACTGGGCGACGGTCATTCGCGAGCGATCAAATCGACGCAACCGTTCCTGCCAAACCTTGGCAGTTTTGGATCGGGGCATGAGTTTTCTCCGTTTGGTGAAACGAAACAAAACCCACCACGGTAAACTCCGCGCCTACAACGGTTCTGGTGTACGGTTACCCAGCAACGGCCCTCCATTGCGGAGTTCCCCAATGCGGAGTGCCGCAACCGTGGGCTGAATCAATTTCGTGTTCGCGGTCAACGCAAAGCCCTTGGTCAAACACTATGGCACGTGCTGGTGAATAACTTCAATCGATTCCAACACATGGGTTTCTTACCGAAATTGATGGGGGAGCATAGCGCGCAGACTACTGCAAATTGAGTTAATAGCGGTGAATCGAGCCAAAAGAGCTCGATTCGCAAACCAACTTAGGAGGCCTTCCTGCTCAGCCGCCTTCAAATGGGGATCGGCAGGAGCAACTACGACCGAAGATTCTCTGTCCGTTTTTGAAATAGCGTCAAAAACGAAGGTGAGTGCTGCGGTAAGCCAAATATTCACAGCCTCTCCGGTCCCTCATCGATCCCGAAACACCGGAGAGGCTTGCGCCCAATACCACTAAAAATGCTTCACAGCGTTGCACACCGGGAACGCCGCGAATGGATTCGCCGGCGGTGCCGCAGTCCGCGTCGCAAAACGAATTGATCGGGATGCTTGTGCGCCGGGCCGCCGACCGGGGCGTACCGCTCAGCCAAGCGTAGTTTCCTCGGGTTGAGGCCCGCAGGCTCGCGCCAAACGGCTGATCTAGGCGTTTCTTCGCGCCCCAAAGCCCGCCAAAAACATGCATTGTCACCACCCCTCTGGAGTACTGGTCGTAGGCGGGGGGCGAATCGTATTCAAAGTTTGGGCGCGTCAATTTGATTCTGCCGATATTTGGTCAAAATCAGTTTATTGCGGGTATTCTCGGTAGAAAACGCAGTTAATCTAGGAGCGTGGCGAGGATGAACCGACCGCGACAATCTGAACAAAGGTGTAGTTCAAAGAGCTTCATCACGCGGAGCAATCAACTATGGAATTTGAGTCAAAACAACCTGTGAACGAATCAAAGCCCGACGCCGAAACGACGAAGCCGATTGCCCGAACGGGTAACCAAAGTCGACGGTTGCTAATCACCGCCGCGATCGCAACGCCAGCGATCATCGCCACCAGTGCTCAGACGGCACGAGCGAACGGTACGTCTCCATCGGCCTCGTCGACCGGTTCTTAGTGCATCCCGGTTGATGGAACGCTGGATCATCATTGGCGATGAGGCTGTCATCGAGCAGCTCTCTGATTCCGCGTGGGCTGTCTTCAATGCCCACTATTGGGATTCTGCCGTCTTCGGCCCAATTGATATGGCGGTCTACGATCATCTGCGTCAATCTGGTGGCCCCGTCTCAACCACTTCGCTCGTCGAAGCTCTCGCGGCAGACACCGATTCATATGAGCGGGAGGCCCTTTCCAAGTATTGCGTCGAATGCCTGCGGCAGATGGAAACGCTGGGATACGTTCATGCAGTCGAGCCCGGGCAACGCTGATTCGATTCGGTGTCGCAATCGTTGTTGAGCACTGCGGGGCCAGTCAAAACGTCAACTGCCGGAGCGAACGGAGTGTTGATCAAGGATGTCGCATTAACGGAGGTTTTCGCATCTCTGCGCAGCGAGGGACTCGGGTTTTCCTTTGGTCCCTACGAGTTTCGCATTCGCAGCGATCTTCGGGTCATCGCCGAGGCGATCCATGTGCTGCAGGCCCACCGGGAATTTCGACAGGCTGAATCGCTTCCCGATTTCACGTTGGATTTTCAAGCGGGACGTGAGCGGTTTCGCCATGTGACGATTTGTAGCGTCGACGGCGTGATCTGGCATACGTGGCCCAAGCGGTTGTCGGTTGCGGCGATGGAATGGATCACGAGCTGGTGTTTCTTTCGCCAGTCGTACAACCATTTGGCGTTCCATGCTGCAGCGGCAGTGCTCCCTGGAACCGACCAAGCGATTGTCTTTCCCGGCGATTCAGGCGCCGGCAAAAGCACGCTTGCTTCGACGCTGATGCTCTCCGGATGGAAACTGTTGAGCGACGAAACGGCGTTGTTCAATCTGGACGCTCAGAGGGTGTATGGACTTGGACGCCCGACCATCTTGAAAGGCCATTCGTTAGACCTGATCAGGGAACGATTCGGCGATCAAGCGGCGTTCGGCCCGCAGGCCAAAATCCTAGATCCACCGAGTGCGATCGCGCACCTGCGACCGACTCCGGAATCGGTGGCAAATTCAGGAGCGACGTTCCCGATCGGGGCGTTCGTGTTGCCGTACCGATCCCCTGATCCTTCGACGCCGTGCCAGTTTGAGCGGCTTTCGATTGACGAGATCTTTGTTCAGCTCACGCAGCTAGGGATCAACTATCGGATGATGGGGCGGCGAGGCTTCGACGACACCATTCGTTTGGCCCGGACGGTGCCTGCCTATCGATTGCGATACCATGATGCGGGCGATGCGGAGCGTTACTTGCGCGAGCAAGATTTGTTTGCGACTGCATCACCGGCCGTCGTCGACGAACCTGTCGGCGCTGCCGAGCAACGGTTGGCCTTTAAACGCGACACGACGTCAAACCGAAGCGCGCGGACGAGTCAAGTGGATGTTTGTGCTGATGACGGCGGGGACCTGGAAACCGAACGCGATCCCGCGGAGGTGTTGCGGCTTGTCAATCGTCTTCGTGAAGACCCAGCCGTATGCCTTCACTGGGATCTGCGAACCTGGGACCGAGCCATTCGATTTGCCAACCACACTTCATCGCTGGCACAAATTGCCCACGACCTTCAGCGTGGCGGACATGTCGAACAATTGCCAGCCGGTGTTCGATCACGACTCGCGCGTGAGAACTGGCTGACGGCGTTCAACCATCGGATCATTCGCTACGAGACCGATGCCGTGGGGCGAATTCTCGCGCCGCTGAATGTCCCTTTGGTGCTGTTAAAAGGAAGCGCGTATCTGACCGCGGGATGCGACTGGGCGGCCGGACGCACGACAGGCGACATCGACCTTTTGGTTCGCCAGCAGGACCTGGATCGTGTCGATCGTTTGATGCGTGAAAATGAATTCGCACCTAATGACTCCAACAGCGAGCGAGACGAACAATACTATCGCCGCTGGTTGCACGAGTTGGCGCCTCGCCGTCACGTGTACCGTGGCATTGAAATTGATTTGCACTTCCGCTTGCTTCCGGTTTGCGATCCATTTTCATTCGAAACGAACGAATTCATCGAGCGTTCCCGACCGATCGAGGGTGGGCCGTATCGCTGGCTTGATCCGGTTGACGGCGTGATTCATTCCACGATCAATTTGGGGCATACCGGTGAGTATCGGCGTGCGTTTCGCGATCTTTGGGATTTACGTCATTTGATCGAGCAAGCGGATGACGTGACTGATTTTGACTGGAGTGAGCTTGCAACACGAACGGTCAGCCTAGGCTTGATCAAAACGGTTACCGGCGTGCTCGTGTTGGCCAGCGAATTGATCGGACTGTCGATTCCAGAGGGTTGGGTCCGCGAGATTTCTGGAAAGTCAGAAAGCGACGTTCGCCAAAGTATGGTTTATCGACTGATGCGGAGTGCGGCCCTACCCTCCGGTCGTGCCTATCGATCACGACGCAGGCGAGTGGCAAATTGGTTCATGGAGCACTATCCGGTCCCCAAGATTCAGACATGGTTAGATCCGCTCACCTGGACCAAACGGATCAGATTCGTCCGAGGTGGCCAATAGCATTGCCCTCTCTCTTCGCAGTGCTCCGGAGTCGATGCCAGACACTATTGTCAATTGCCAAATTGGCATTGGGGCGAACGCAGGGTGACGTCAAATTCTTTTCGTCATGGGGCACGCGAGGGATCGCACCGTTGTCGCAACTAATTGGCATCGTTTTGGAAAATACAGATACAATGAGATCACACTTATCAATACGGATGGGAAGCAAGATGAATTCAGCGCGCAAAATCGTGACGGACCAAACTCCATTCCACGCCTGGGCAATCACGATTGCGACGATCCTGATACTTGGTAGCAACGTCGCCGCCCAACTCCCAGGCTACGAGATCCCCTCGACGTCTGGGTCTGGGAAATCGGGGGCTGACGCCAAGTTAACCCTGAAATACTTAGGTTGCACGACATGCGACGAGGAGGCCGGCGAATGCCTAATTGGCGCGGCAGGTGCCAGGGTTGCCTATGCGGGAGGCAGAAGATTCTACGTACGAGGAAAACGGGTTTTAGCTAGCCCCGGAAAGTATGGTGGATTGTCGGACGCTGTTGCGCTGCTGCAATTTCCAGCTCCAAAGATCGTTACTTCGACTATTTCCATTCCTCGCGCTTCGAAAACTCCATTGGCGTCTATCGCGTCGGTCAGCGCAATCGATGAGAACAACCCCGACCAGGGCCAAGCAGAAGGCTTCGCAGTAATCGATGAGAAACTCTACTTCACGATGTTCGAGTTTTACAACACGGCGGCGGACGACACACAATTTGACTTGGGGAGATGTAATTTAGATTTTTCGAACCGGGAGTTATTTCGCGTGACCGACCGGGGCGGAGTCTTGACGAAAACCAGACGCAACCAATTCGCAATGCACAACCGAATTTCCAAGTACATTATCGAGCTTCCCGAATCTTGGCAGGCCGCCCACCCGAAACTTGCAAATTGCGAGGCGATCGTAGGAGGCATTGCCATGACGGGCAGTGGGTCAACTTCGTTTGGCCCCCCTGCATTTGCCTTGGATTTCGAGACGATGGACACAATTCCTTTGGCATTTTGGACGAACAGCAATCCGCTCTTGCTGCAAAATCCAACAAATGACGGAATCAATTATTCTAAACCCATTCGATTTCATAACCGATCGATTTGGGCCAGCTACAAAGCTCCTTACCAGCACATCAAGCACACAGACGACATCGTCGACGCGACAATCGTGGGCGACAAACTGATCGCCATCGTCGGCGTCGGACTGGGGTGGGTTGACTACAAGCCAAAGGATAAAAAAGGTAACCAGATCAGCGGCTATGCCGCGAACGGGTACGAATTGCGATTGCTCGTATTTCCTCTTTCCGAGTACGTGAAGACGCTGGATGGACGATCCCCGTTCCAAGTACGACACACGCAAGAGATTTTGGTAAAGCTGCCGTATCTCGATAGCAACATGTGGAGTTGGGGAGGCAAGCGAGACGCCAATTCGGAAATTTTTTTGAACAAACGAGAGCAGGTAGGAATTTGCTACCTGCCCGATGTCCAGGAATTAGTTGTGGTCCAGCAGAAAGCCAATCTAAGCATCAACCGATTTGAGCCGCCGCCGATCTTTTGGCACTACCGACTTGTGCAGTGACTACCATGGCCCTCTGGCCCCCGTTCAGGCCCGAAGAAATCTACGCAAGGTGGTCCAGGAATGTCTGCAACAAGAAGTGTCTACCGACTTCAATCGCTCCGATTGGATGTCAAACTTGACAAAGAGGCTTACCAATTTCACCTTCAGTGAGCTTCAGGTCGGTTGGGGGGGGGCGGTTACGGAATATAGGGCATCTAAGTCCGCTGCCCCCCCTCCCTCTTGATTGCATGCCACTCCCCCGTGCAAAGAGTGGCAGGCGGTGATTAAACTAGGCGACGGAGCAGGAGAGGAATCGAAAACTTTTTGTGAGATTCGCTCGCGGCATATGTCCCAAGTGGTCGAACGGCGGAGATGGGAGGGCTGACACTAATCTAAATACGGGTTTTGGACGCCAAAACATAGCCCCACATGCGGAATGGCGGCGTGATCCAAATTTTCTACGTAAATCGGAAGAGTGGTAAGCGGACGGACATTGCTTCCCCAACGAGTGTTGATTACACTACATTGCATGTTTACTCGATTCCTGCTCATCGTCGTCGCAGCTCTCGCGAGCGGAACCGCTCACGCGGGGGTGCTGGTATTCAGCGATGGGCCATCTGTCGAGCAGAATCGCGTTGGCTCTTTGGACGTGGCCCCAGTCCATGACCACCAGGTTGTTCGTGTTGACAAGGATGATCCGGGAATGACCTGCGCAAGTTCGACCATTGTTACGCAGGTGGAATTCCACTGCTCGGTTGCAGGTTTTATTCCAAGTGAGCCTCCGCTTTCGGTGTCTTCAGTCATCATCGCGAACTCGGTACTTCCTTGCCAGCCCTATGGAGATGGACTACTGAAGCCGGCCTAGATGAAGTTGCTAGGGTTTTTCAATAGTGCAACTTTTTCTAAATTTACCTTTGAGGGTTTCGGTATGTTTCGTTACTTTTCGTCGCTTGTGCTAGTTGTGGGGCTATCTGTCTCATGTAATGCTGGCTATCTCAATTCGATCCTTACGTTTAACGGTATCGCGGACAGTATTGACAATACCGCACCAGGGTTGGTGGGTATCATCGATAACGGCGGCGGTCCAGGGCTCCACGTTGGTGATGTGGGGTTTGGGTTTGTGACATCTAACACAGTCTCGAACGACGGTACAGGTACGCCGGGTACTGTCAGTCGAACTATTGTTACCATGTTCGCTGCTGAAGTTGCGTCGTCTGCAACGCCGGGTCTGTTCAGTTTGGTTGCTCCAACAGCACCTGGGCAAACGCTGTTCGGACTCTTGTCGGCAGCATCGAATGGCTTCGCTGCGCAGTTTGACACCGCATCGCTAAAGTCTGACACGATTGCAATGGTGATTTCGTCGAATTTCCCTCAAGGAACCGGCGCGTTGACCGGCGCAAGCGGTCCGACGACGAGCGATTGGCTTAGCGCTGCCGAATTCAGTCCGACTAACTATGATTTCGAAGCGCTGCTAGATATCAGTGATGGTGGGTTCTTTGACTTGTTTACTTTTGCTGCACCTCCCATTACGAGTGGAATTCAGTCTGGTGGGTTCAGCGTAACCAAGCATGCGCTTGACCCGAGTACGATCTTTGTACCAGTCCCAGCTACAAAACTGCCCAGTGGTTCTCAGGTTCTTGTTGACGTTGGTTTGGGTCCGTTGTTCGTTTCCCCGTCTCTAGACGGGCAACCCAATAAGGCCAAAGAGCGAGGTTGGGTGTTGACCGGATCGGTAAGTTCCGTCACCATCAACGTAGTGCCGGAGCCATCATCCGCAATGTGTTTCGCCGCGATTGCACTGGCGACTGTTTGCGGAGTTCGAAGGCGACGTGGCCAAGTGGCGCAGGCGTAAGCCCGTTTCAGACGTTTTGTACATAATCGATGGGCCTCTTTGCTTTATGCAGGGAGGCTTTTTTTTGTTGGTAATAGCAGAACTGCAGACTTTAAACAGAGGCCATAGTATGTTGCGGGCCTGTCCAAAACTTTGTGTCACCGGTTCAGTTGTTTAGTATCGGTGGCTCGGCGGTAGTCGGCCCTCAAAGAGGATTGCAAAGTGGTTGAGTGCTTGCTTCCAATACTTGATCGGGCGGGTCCAGCGTTTGGATGCCTCCATGATCGCCATATAGATCAACTTGGTTGCTGAGTCCTGGCTCGGGTAGATCTTGCGGTTCTTAGTAAACTTGCGAATCGTGCTGTTGACCGACTCGATTGCGTTGGTCGTGTAGATCACCTTACGAATCTCGGGCGGGAAGTCAAACAGTGTGATGATGTCCGTCCACTTATTTCGCCACTGCCGCGAGATCGTCGGATACTTCTTGTCCCATTTCTCCGAGAACCGCTCCAGTTCGCTTTCAGCCTCTTCGGTTGTCGATGCGCGGTAGATTGATTTTAGATCACCTGCGACTGCCTTGCTGTCTTCATGCGAGACGTAGCGAAGGGCGGCGCGAACCAGGTGCACCAAGCAAAGCTGAATTCGAGCTTGTGGAAAGGCGGCTCGAATGGCTTCGGGGAACCCGGCAAGGCCGTCGACACAGCATACGAAGATGTCGGAAAGTCCGCGGTTTTTCAGGTCGGTTAAGCAGTTCAACCAGAATTTCGCCCCCTCGGTTTCAGCGATCCAGAGGCCCAAGAGCTCTTTCTTACCATCCAGATTGATTCCCAAAGCAACGTAAATCGTGTGGGGGCTGACCTTGGCCGATGCACCCCGAACGTTGACGACGATCCCATCGAAATAGACGATCGGACACACCGGATCGAGACGCCTCGACTGCCAAGTCTTTAGCTCGGCTTCCAGGTCCTCGGTGACGCTAGCGATCAGCGTTGGTGAAACATCCACGCCGTAGAGGTCTTTGACGATCTGCTGGATGTCGCGGGTGGTCAATCCTTTTGCGTAGAGGGCCAGGATTTTGTCATCGAATCCATCAATGCGACGCCGGTGCTTTTCAATGATCTTCGGCTCAAACGTCGAGTCTCGATCCCGAGGTGTTTCGATCTCCAGTTCCCCAAAGTCACCCTTGAGCTTCTTTGAAGAATGTCCGTTGCGACAGTTGTTTCGTTTTTCTTTGGAAGGCGTGCTGCCGGAGGCCGGTTCGGATTGTTCTTGATCGAGATGGTGATCGAGTTCGGAGTTGAGCATCGTTTCGATGCCCGACTTCATCATTGTCTTGACCAATGCGTTCAATTCACCGATGCTCGAAGCATTGCGAGCAAATTCAGCAGCAAGTTGTTCGACTTGCTCTTTCGTCTTGGAATCCATGGGAAGGGGCTCCTGCAGGAGAAGGTGTTTGGGTCAGCTTACAGTTATTGCTGGCAAACACAAAATTCCTGACAGGCCCACACCCGATTCCAATCACGATCAGCCGATCGCCCCCAATCGACTCAACCAAGACTTCTCGACAGAAGACATCAATCAAGTCTGGCTTACCGACATCACCTACATCCCTACAAAAGAAGGATTCACCTACCTGTGCGCGTTTGTCGACCTGCATTCACGAAAGATCATCGGATGGAAAACCAGTCGTAAGATCGATTCCGAGCTGGTGATTGAATCGCTCGATCAAGCGATCGTGTTTCGTTCCCCAAGTGCGGGGTTGATCGTCCACAGCGATCGCGGTTCTCGGTATGCGAGCGCGGCATTTCGACGCCGGTTGGTCGAACGTGAACTTGTTCAGAGCATGAGTCGCCGCGGGAACTGCTACGACAACGCACCGATGGAATTTTTCTTCAAGAGCTGCAAGACCGAGGAAGTCCAAGAAGTCTACGGCACCCATGAACACGCCACACGCGGCGTGTCAGATTACATCGAACAATTTTACAACCCTCGCCGCATGCACTCGTCACTGGACTACCGAAGCCCAATCGACTTTGAGCATGCGATTGCCAGAACGTCACTCGTTGGTGAAACCTGATCCATCAGGGCTCGCTATTTACCTTCCCGTTAAGATCGGTCCACTGTCAACTTTTCGTGGGCAACTCCATGTTGTGAGTGCCGCCGCTGATCGACAGTTTGGCAATGCCAGGCTCTGTCTTGTTTCACTTGCGTTTTTATGGTCTGGCTGATTGCTGGTTCGCGCCGTCAAGCCAAGAGCACTCGAAAAAGATTCCAGTCTGTCTTCATGTGAGATGGGACAGGGTGGTCGTGATCGGACCAGGGGAGGCTTTTGCGGATTTGAATCGGATTGCCATCATTGGGGTATGCCGTGATCAGTTGCACCGTGGGGAGGAGTTTTTGGATGGTGTGGTGCCACGCTTTGTTCGATCGCGAGGGCACTGCCAAACGCAGTTCGTCGCCGGTCCAGGCGGCTTGCATGGAGTTGCAGAAGTCTTGTTGGAAGGAATCGAGGCCTCGGTCGAGATAGTCCTGGCCGATCAGTTTGGTGTAGCGCTGGGTGAGTGAATCGGTCTTGAGGCGTACCAAGTCGCTGAGCACAGCGATCCCATCGTGCGGAGAGAGGCGATCCATTTCGCCAAGGAGTTCGCCGACTAGCTGCAGGTTGGGCATGTGGTGCGCCGCGTCGTTGCAGGTGACCACATCGAATGCGCCGTCTGGTGCCTGAACAGCGGTCGCATCACCAACTTCAAAGCGGACACGATCAGATAACCCCCATGAATCGGCATTTCGGTTGGCCGCTGCTACCATCGGCTCCGAAAGGTCAACCCCGACAACTTCCTCGAAGTCAAAGTGCTTGGCCATCAACAAGGTAAAGTGGCCCGGGCCACAGCACAGGTCGATCGCTCGGCCGCCCTCCGTCTTTCGTCGCACTCGATGGATATGCTCCAGCACGGCGGCGTAGATGATCACCAACTTGCTTTCCATCGCTTCGTTGTACTGCTGAACGCTCTCCTCAGCCGACATCACAGCCGTCTCGTCAAATACCTCGGGTGTCCGCTTCAGTGTCTGAGGGACAAACGCCTGGCCGAGGACGATGGGGAAAACCTGGAGTGGATTGAGCATGGGTAGGTGGTTGGTTAGAGGAAGTATCGGCCGGGAGCAATCAATCCGTTGGGGTCGGTGGCGTCTTTCAGCTGTTTTGTAAGGTTCGTTGCTTCGCTCATGGTGCCAGGGGTTTCGCCTTCCGCGAAGGTCCGTGTGCTCATCCGGTAGGGCACGCAGCCCAGCTTGATGCCTTCGGCCACCAGGGCCGCGTAGCAGGCATGGGCTCGCTCGATCGCGCCGGGCTCTTCGGGGCGATACAGAATCGGGACCGTCGAATCGAACAGCCGATCCGATAGTGTCGTCAACGTGAACAGTGGTTCGATCCCGAATGACGCACAGGTGGATTCCACCATTTGGACATAGGGTTCGACAAATTCTTGCTTCATCGGAACCAGTGGGCTGTACCAAAGCAGCCCGCATCCGTCTCGTGCAGGGTTGAGTTCTGCGGAGCTTTCGGGCTGCTCGCCGCGCAGCCAATACGCCAGCGGCAGTGCGACGCGGCGGGGAATGCCGTCGGCCAAGTCCAACAGCGATTCGATCGAATCGATCTGCTGCAGGACGCTGCGGGATCCAATCGGCAGTCGTTTGGTAATCGCCCGCGCCACGCGGACGCGGCGGCGGTTCATGTGAATCGGTCGAGACACACTGTCGGGAAGACGCCGCCACAGCAGTTTTCGTACGGTCCGTCGCATGTCCGTTGGGCAATGGATCACACCTGCAACCGTCCAGCGACTGATCCCGGCTGATGCCGTCATTTGGTGGCAAAGTGATTCTGAGATGATGTCTCCAGGCTCCACCTGATCGACCGGATAGGGACGCGACATCGACAGCACGCGGCGGTCATTCATCAGGTTCACGCCAGCGATGCTGCCACCCAAGTCCGCCAGAACGGTTCGTAGTGACTCGACGATCGCACACAGTTGTGAGTCATCCCGCAATCGAAGGAAGAACGCTTCCACATGTTCCGGGCGTCGTTGAAGCTCGAATGTCGCCCGTGTGACGATACCGAAATTGCCTTGGCTAAAAAGTCCTTCGACGTACGGTCCGATCTGCCAACGGTGCGCCGCGGCGATCAGGTCCAGGCCCAGTTTGCGGAACGGCGATTGGTAGGTGCTGCCGTCGGCTAGCACGGCTTCTAGCGACGTCAATGCCGCAAAATGATCGGTTGTGGGCGTCAACCCGTATCCGCGTTCAAGTGCGTTGCCCAGCAGCGAACAATCGGGGCCGCCGCCGTGTACCGGCACCATCCAGTCCAATCCCCGGGTATCCAGAAATTCGTGGAGCATGCCTTGGGTGACGCCCGGCTCCAGTTCGATCAGTCCCAGTTGCTCGTCGACGAAGCGAATCGCTCGCAGGTCCGACAGATCGACCACGGTGCAACCACGCTGAACCGGCGTCGCGGCGCCATAACCCCAGTTTCGCCCCGTGCTGATCGGATAAAGCGGAGTTTTGAAACGTGCTGCAATCTCGACGATTTTGGCGACTTGATCCCCCGCCTGCGGGCGAACGACCGCAATCGGCATCACTTCGCTTCCGATCGCATTCGCCGCAAACAGCTTCAGTCGTTCGGGAGCTGTTGTGACACGATCGTGACCTAGTAGGTCAGTCCACTGTTGGATCGCAGCGCGATGAGTACTTTCCACCGGTGTCGCGGACCTGCCTGTAACGCCTGCAGGAATTGGAATAGGGGCAGACAACGCGGGTGCCTGGTTTGGATGGTTGTGATCCATTCGCGACGCCGTGAGATGACGATGATTCCTTTCATCTCGGACGATATGACATCGAGCCCCAATGACTCAAGATGAACATCGGCTCGCGGCGAATGCGGCTTGGGTAAAATAGGCGAAAAGAATTCCTTCGGATAGCAGCTTAATGATTCAGCATGATTCTTCCAACCAGGGCGTCCAATGCGGACAACTCCACCCGCTGGTCCTGCACACCCGGGTGATCAGTGGCCAGGGTGGAGGGCCGGAGAAGACGATCTTGAATTCTCCCCGGTTTCTGGGGCCGTTGGGGTATCGAGGGGTTTGTGTGTATTTGCGAGATCCCGGGGACGCTGGGTTTGCGGTCGTGCGGGCGAGGGCGGAGCAGAAGCGTGCGCCGCTGATCGAAGTCGATGACTTGGGCATTCGGGATTGGCGCGTCGTCGGGCGGATGCGGCAGGCGGTGGAGCAGGTAGTGGGGGAGTGGGCCGCGGATTGTAGAAGGCAAGCCAGCCCTCCCCTCGCTGACGCTCGACCCTCCCAGGGGGAGGGTGGCTTTAAGGCTTGCGCCTCTCAGGGGGAGGGTGACTTTGCGACTCGACCCTTCCTCTGGCATGGCCACGATTACAAGTCGAACTTACTGGGCTTGCTGCTGAAGAAGCACTTTCCCCAAATGCGGTTGGTGACGACGGTCCACGGCTGGGTGCAGAAGACTTGGAAGACGCCGCTGTACTACGCGATCGATAAATGGTGCCTGAAACGCTACGAACACGTGATCTGCGTTTCACGCGACCTGTTTGAGGATTGCCAGCGGCTGGGTGTGCCCGACAACCGGCTCTCGTTGATCGATAACGCGATCGCGTTGGACGACTACGACTTTGATCTGGAACAGTCGGCTGCCAAGCAAAAGTTAGGATTCGCAGCCGAAACGAAACTCGTCGTCGGCGTCGGACGCCTGTCGGCTGAGAAAGGTTTTGACTTGCTGATCGATGCCGTCGCCCGATTGATCGATGGCGGACACGACGTTGGACTCGCGATCGCGGGTGATGGTGCGGCGAAGGATGCGCTCCAGACACAAATCAACGCCACGGGCTTCGCGGATCGGATCCGATTGCTGGGTTTCGTCGCTGATCCCCGATTGGTCTACCGTGCCGGCGACGTCTACACGCTCAGCAGCCATCGCGAGGGGCTGCCGAACGTTGTCTTGGAGGCGATGGCGATGCGGTTGCCGGTGCTTTCCACCAAGGTCGCGGGCATGCCGGACCTGGTCGTCGATCAAGAGAACGGGTTGTTGGTTGATACCGGCGATGGAGACGCGATCCGGATGTCGTTGGAACGGTTGCTCGGCGATCCGGCTTTGCGCGATCGGCTTGCCGCCGCGGGGCGACAGACGGTGGAGGAACGCTTCAGTTTCGCTAGCCGGATGGAGAAGGTCGCTGCGGTCTATCGTGATTTGCTTGATCCCACGCACGGCTGAAGGGAATGGGTGGCAAGACGATGGGGGCAAAACGATGAGGGGAGGGAGGGCAGAATGATTCGGGGCAGAATGATGGGGGCAGGAATATGGTAGGAAGATTTTGGGGTAGGAAGATTTTGGGGTAGGAAGATTTTGGGGTAGGAAGATTTCAGGGGAGATGATGGCGGGCGGTCCTTTGCTAAGTCACTCGGCGTCTCGTCCCGGGATCCCGTAGGTGCGGGCGGGACGTTGCAACATTTTTTTTGCCCCTGATTTTTTTGCCGTCGTTTTCCGGATCAGTCCGTCAGGACGTCGATCGCGGCGGCTGCCAGGGTTTGGTGCACGATGCTGGTGGGGTGGATGATGTCCCAGTACAGATACGTCGCTCCTTCGGCAGGCGTGATCAGGCCGTCGGCAATGTCGTCCAACGCTGAGTTGGTCGTATTGGTGAGGCCGAAGTGGCTGGGGAACAGTGTGGCCAGGACGGTCAGCGTGTAGGTGTCCAATCGGTGAATCGTGATGCCAAGCTCGTCTTCGAGTGCATTGAGACGACGGTTCAGCTTTCGATTCGTTTGACGGGCAAAGTAGTTGAGGATGAAACCTTCGAACGTCCAACGTAGCGAGGGCGTCGAACCGATCGGCGAAATCCCCGGGATCAGGAATTCGTCGGCGCCGGTTGCGGCCAGATCCCGAACATGCTGCTCGATGTTGTTGACGACCGATGCAGGCAGATTGTAGGTGAACAAATCGTTCGAACCGGCCCACAAGATCGTCAGCTGGTCGGGATCCGAGACGCCGCCGCTGACCAATTGGTAGATGCCGATCTGCTCGCCGACCGTGGGGATCAGGGTGCCCGGTGGTGTTTCAAAGATGCCTTCCGGCGGCTCCTTGAATCCAAACCCGGTGCTGGACCCGCCGACGGCGAAGTTGAGGAGTTGGGCGTCGGAGAGCCCCATCTGTTGCTGAAGAAAATCGATCCAGATCGGGCCATTGGAAAAACGGCCCTCGGAATAGTACGGAGCCGGAGGGATCCCCGTCGCCGCAAAACTGTTTCCCGTGTCGCACAGACTGTCGCCGAAAACGACGACCCGCGAGTACTGGGCGTGAAGTTGGCCGGCGGCCGTGACAACGAAAACGGCGGCGGCGAGAAGGACAATGCGAGTCGTTCGGAACATTTGCGATTCCTGCAAAAAGGGGCAAGGTGGCCAGGGGGGCACAGGAACGCAATGTAGAGGGTGGGGGGCTCGGTCAGCTACCCGGTGGTTTGTTTCACTGTCGGTTTATTGACGGTGGGCGGTGCGTCGAATCGGCTGGGTAAACGGTTGGGATGGCGGAAAGTTGGGGGAGGGGAGCGGGGCAGGGGAGAGCTGGAGACAGGAAAATGGGTGACAAGAAAATGGGTGGTGAGTAGGGTGGGGAGTGGGGTGGCCACGGGGCGTGGCGGGCGTCGCAAGCTGGAAGCGTACGCCACTGGTGGGGGGCGCAAGCTGGAAGCGTATGCCACTGGTGGGGGGCGCAAGCTGGAAGCGTACGCCACTGGCGGGGGTCGCAAGCTGGAAGCGTACGCCACTGGTGGCTTTCGGCTTGGACTGGAATTGTTCAAGTTTGACGGTTACGATGTCGATGACGACAGGGAAACCGTTTGACCATCAGCTCCTCTCCCCGATCTCCTGTGCGATGCGTTGGAACCTTGCCTATCGCACTCTTTTCCACGACCGTGGCAAGCTGATTGCCGGATTGGTCGGGGTGATCTTTTCGGTCGTGCTGGTGAATATCCAGGGCGGTTTGTTCTTTGGATTGATCCACAAGGCCAGCATGCTGGTTGACCGTAGCAATGCGGACCTCTGGATCGGGCATCGCGGCATGCACAACGTTGACTTTGCCCACTCGATTCCCGAGCGATGGCGCTATGTGGTCGCCGGCATTGAGGGCGTCGAGGAAGTTCAACCGCTGCGAGTTGAATTTGGCGAAATGTCGCTGCCAGGCGGAGGATTCGAAAATGTGGTCTTGGTCGGGATTCCCGAGGGGACTGACTTGGGCCGAGCGTACAGCATCGTCGATGGTCCCCAGCATGCGCTCGATTTGCACGATGCCATTATCGTTGACCGGTGCGATAGCGAGAAGCTCGTTGGGCCCGAGATCGGCGAGTTGAGGGAAGTGAACGGGCGCAGGGTGCGCGTTGCGGGAAAAAGCAACGGGATCCTCAGCTTTCTGGTGACTCCCTACGTCTTCACGGACTATGAAAACGCGATCGAGCTTGCGGGTTCGGATCCGTCGGAAACGTCGTACTTGCTCGCAAATGTCGCTCCTGGTGCGGATCACGCTGCGATTTGCCGGGAAATCAAGCGACTGCTGCCAGACGTCGAAGCGATGACGGCGGACGAATATGCCTCCGTGAGCATCAAGTTCTGGATGACGCGTACAGGATTGGGGCTAAGCTTTGGTGCGGCTACGATGCTGGGATTGCTGGTCGGACTGGTGATGGTCGGCCAGACGCTGTATGCGATGGTGCTCGACAGAATCAGCGAGTACGCGACGCTACGGGCGATCGGACTGAGTGAGCGTGAACTACTGTCGATCCTGGCGTTTCAGTCTGTTCTGGTTGCGTCGATCGGGATTGCGATTGGGATGGTCATCACGATCGCGCTGAAGACGATGTTGAGTACTCCGCGGGCGACGATCGAGATTCCATTGATGCTGTACGTCGGATGTGGTGCATTGATCTTCGCGATCTGCTTGTTTGCCGCCGGACTACCGTACTGGCGTGTCCGACGTATTGATCCCCATACCGCATTGCAGTCGTGACCAGGTGGCTCAGGAATGCAACGTAGAAGGAGGTGGATCGGTCGGCTTGTCGGTGACCTGTCTCGATGCCGGCTTATTGGTGACTGGCGATGCGTCGAATTGGATGAACAAAAGCGTAGGATGGCAGATCGAGTGGGGGCAAAACGATGAAGGCAGGAAGGTAGAATGATTCGGGACTGAATGATGGGTGCAGACTATTTTCTTGTCACTCATTTTGCTGTCGACAGCTTATCCACCACTCCCGCTTTTCTGCCCCTGATTTTTCTTCCCTCTCATGCCAGCTTCTTTACGGACCGTCGATTTAATCGATGCTCCGAAATCAACGCTACGATCCTAGACGCAACGCCTGATCGAGGGGCGCCGCGTGGGCCCTTGCTGACGCGTGCGGGCTGGAATTGACTGATGGTTTAGGAGGCGGCTTTGGCTTGGTAGCGGTCTCGGAGGCGGGCGTGAAAGGCGCTCGGCTGGGTGATGTCGGCTCGCATGTATTGCCCCGGTGAACCTCCGACTTGCTCGCACGCAAAGGGCTTGCCGATCGGTTCGGCTCCGAACACGCGGCGGTACAACTTGGCGTGCCGCGGATGAACGATCGCGTCCAGGTGCGTCAGCCCCGCCTGCAACGCCGTTCGGTGCATGCAACTGGTCATCTCCAGAAACACCGTGCGGTAGCCCGTCGGCGTGTCACCGGTCCAAAACCACGAATGATCGACGGCCAGACGCGTGATCCGGCCGATCGCGTGGCTGCCGGTACGCTTGGTCATCGCACCGTGCGTGTTGGGCACCAACAAGGTCACCGTGCCACAGATTTGTTCAGGTGCCAGCAGCCGATCCATCGAGCGGTTGGGAATCGATCGCAACTTGGCGCGACGTGTCTGTTTCGGATCAGCGGAATAGTACGCCAGAAAAACCATCGGTCGCCAGTTGGTGATCCGACTGGGCGGATCGAGTGGACCAGCGGGAACTTGCGGCAAGCTGAGGCTGTCGAAGCTTGGCGTCTGTTGGTTGACACCCTGCAAACCCGCTTCACGATAGCGATGAATCCAGAACCGCTGCGCCCGGGCAAGCTCTCTCGCCGACGTCGCTTGGACACAACGAATCGAGTCGTGAAGGTGGACGGTGTGGGCGCCCATCGCTGGACGCCGAATCGTGCCGGAAATAATCGCTCTGGTTTCTGATGCCCGACTCATTCCGCTCTCTTCGTTTTCAGCATGCAATGCAACCGACCTTGACGGTTAGTCGTGGTTTAGATGTTTAGGGGGGATGCGTCAAGGCGGGTCGTAAGCCGAATTTGGATAAAGACTTACGACCGGGAAAGTTGGTTGACAGGTGAGCATGTGCGGTGGTGGAACCGTCCGCCCTGACAACCTGGCGGGATCGTTGCGATGGCGCAATCGGAATGATGATGGGGCCGCTAGCTATTGACCAACATCTCATTTGACCCTGGTGTTTCGTTGGCGTTTTGGGGGGCAAGCTAAAGCTTGCGGGGGTCGCAAGCTGGAAGCGTACGCCACTGGTGACGACGCTTGCGGGGGGCGGGGGTGTTTTGGTAGATCCGCCTCTTGTCGGGTTCTTTTTCAATCTGCTGGATGAGGCACCTCAACATGCTCGGGCAAAATCTGTCTGCCGGTGAACAGGATCAGCTGGCCGAACTACTGAAGCTGGATCGGTTTCAACTCAAGATGACCTATTGGGATTTGCCGACGCCGGCGGTGGCGGATGTTTCGGGAGAATACGACGCCCAGTTGCTCGACCAGGGGGACCGTTTCGGTGCCTTCCTGACGCGCGTCGCGTTTGGTTCCAAAGGCCCCTGGGTCGGCAAGGCCTTCCGCCCGCTCTCGCATGCCGATGGCGAGGGCTACAACGCATTCGGGACCGTGGAAGATCGAAAGGCTCTGTTGCCCATGGACACGTACATCGACCATTCGAACATCGTGCCCGGCAATTCGTACATTCTGGACTACCGCAGCAAGAACCGCGGCCCCATCCGTTGGCTGCGAGGGGAGCTGCGCCAAGTCAGTGCAAACGTTCTGTTGGGAATCGGAACCTTCGGCCCGCGGGCGAGACGATTGCATAAGCTTCGTCGCGTGATTCCGTTCGTGCTGGTCCGCAGCGATCGAGAGTACTTGGGTGGCGAGCGGGTGCGGATTCCAGAGAAACGCGAGCGGCTCGCGGGGTAACTAGCGGGACGCGTCAGCGACCGGCGCGAGGTGGAATCGCAGGTGTCACGCGCCACTGGCTGACGCCACGTGCTGGTGTGGCGTGCTGGGGTGTGGCGTTTGGCCGGGTTTCGTTCGATCCCGGATTGGCTGACAATGGCGTGGTCACTTTCCCCAAACAGGACCATTTCCAGCCATGACTCAGACCCGTCACTCCGCAGGGCCGAAAAGCGTCGCCGCGTTCGAACAAGCTTGCAAACTCATGCCCGGTGGTGTGAACAGCCCCGCGCGTGCGTTCGGCGCCGTCGGTGGCACTCCGCTGTTCATCGATCACGCGGACGGGCCGTACTTGTTCGACATCGACGGGAATCGCTACATCGATTACATCGGGTCGTGGGGCCCGATGATCTTGGGACACCGTTCGCCTCCGGTCATCGAGGCGATCGAAAAAGCGATCGCCAAGGGCACCAGTTACGGCGCACCGACGGAAGCCGAGTCGCGTCTGGCCCAACAAATCATCAACGCGGTGCCGAGCATCGACAAAGTCCGCTTGGTCAACAGCGGAACCGAAGCGACGATGAGTGCGATTCGGGTCGCGCGCGGTGCCACGGGCCGGCACAAGGTCATCAAGTTTTCCGGCAACTACCACGGTCACGTCGACAGTCTGCTGGTCGCCGCGGGCAGCGCCGCGGCAACGCTGGGCGTGCCCGATTCCCCGGGCGTCACGCCGGGGGCCGGCCAAGATACTTTGGTCCTGGAGTACAACGATTGCAGTGCGGTCAAGAACGCGTTCGCAGCGCACCCCGGTGAGATCGCGGCGGTGATTCTGGAACCGGTCGTCGGCAACATGGGCTGTGTCCCGCCGACGATGGAGTTTCTGGAAACGCTGCGTGCCGAGACGCTCTCGGATCAATCGATTCTGATCTTCGATGAAGTGATGACCGGTTTTCGCTTGGCCTATGGGGGCGCCCAAGAACGGTTCGGCGTCGTGCCGGACATGACCACGCTGGGCAAGGTGGTCGGCGGCGGCATGCCGTTGGGGGCTTACGGCGGTCGGGCGGACATCATGGACAACGTGCTGCCGGCGGGCAAAGTCTTTCAGGCGGGGACGCTGAGCGGAAACCCAGTGGCCGTCGCCGCGGGCAGCGCCACGCTGCAGCAACTGGCCGAAGATCCGCCCTACGAACAACTCGATGCGATGGGCGATCGCTTGGCCAGTGGCTTGCATGCCGCGGCAACCAAGCACGGCATCCCCCACCAAGTCCAACATGTCGGCAGCATGTTGACGCTGTTCTTTAACGCGCGTCCGGTGACGAATTGGCCCGAAGCCGATCGCAGTGACCGAGACACTTTCGGTCGATACTTTTGGGGGCTGATCGAAAAAGGCGTCTACATGCCATGCAGCCAATTCGAAGCGTTGTTCTTCAGCAACCGACACACCGAAGCCCTGATCGACGAGACAATCGACGCGGCCGATCAGGTGATGGCGAAGTTGTAGGGGAGGGGCGGGTGACCATCATTGATCGCGGCTATGGCACGTTTTCGGGTTTGGCGATCGGCAGGGTGACGACGGCGGAGGTGCCTTGGCCGGGGGCGGAACGGAAATTGAGCGAGCCGCCTAACTGGGAGACGACGTTGCGGGTCAGGTACAGTCCTAACCCGATGCCTCGACCCGGTTCTTTGGTGGTGAAAAACGGGTCGCCGACACGCCCCAGGATTTCGTCGCTCATCCCTTGCCCTTGGTCGGTCACGATGAATTCCACGTTGCGTTGATCAAGCCTCGATTCGACTCGCACCCGTCCATCGATTCCGCTGGCATCGAGTCCGTTGTGGATCAGATTGCGAATCGCCTGCGCGACCGCTTCTTCGGGCATCCAGAGCGTTTTGTTTTCGACGTCTTCGGTGCCATCGACCACGTCGACGCGGTGGGGATCGCGGACGCCTTCCAGCGTTGCATCGATCAGCTCACCGACCGTGGTCCGAAACCATTCCTGGGCCATCGAGTCGCCGGCGGCACCCCGCATCCGTTGCAAAATATGGCGACACAGATCCAATTGGTGGTCGATCAGTTTCAGGTCTTCGTCGACGGTCGCCGGTTTCTCGACTCCTTCGAGGTGCCGCGACAGCTCACGCGCCACGACATCGATCGTCGAAAGCGGCGTCGCCAACTCGTGGGCCGCGCCGGCGGCGAGCGTCGTCAACGATTCCAGCTTGCGGTCGGCGGCCTGAGCCAATTGGTTTTCCCGCAGCTGCTTTTCTCTCGCCCGCAACAATTTACTCGTCCGCGTCACAAAGTACGTGACGACCGAGGCACAGGTCGTGAACGCCAACATCAACCCGAGCGTTCGAAGATCAAATCCGTCCGAGACGGTTTCCATCCCCAGTTCCTTGACCGGAATGCTGTATCGCAGAATCAATGCGTAGCCGATCGTTGCGACCAGGGTCAACGACCAAGCCGCCTTGGGCCAGATCATCACGCCCCCGACCGCCAAGTTGACGAAGTAGAAAAAACTGAAGGGGTTGGCGGCGCCACCGCTGAAGTACAACATTGCGGTCAGCGTCGCGAGGTCCAGCAACATCAATCCCAACGCGACCTTCTGTACCCGCGGAGACCCGTCCTGTTCCAACGCCGCAAGCTCGAGATCGGAGCCCCAGCGCGGGGTGGGGCAGGACGCAGCATCCGACGATTCATCGCGCCGTCGCGGGGCTGTCACCGCTTCGTTGGCCAAATCCCGAGCATGGTTGTGGGGGCCGTCGTAGCGGCGCAGCCAAATGCCGTAGATCACGTTGGTGACCGCCGTCAAACCGACCAGCGCCAACAGCGGAACATAGGGCAGTTGGACGCCGATGCCCCAACCGGCAAACAGGATCGTGACCAATTGGCCTGCGACGGCAAAGGATCGCAGGTGCAGCAGCCACGCCGAGGAGCCTAGGCGCGCGGCGGGAATCAGCGGGATGGCGAGTCGGGAAGGGGACTGATTCACGGGAGGTGGATCGGCACGTCAGTGGTCGATGGCGGTTTCGTCGGCCGAGCGATTGTGTTGTTCGCGGAGTTGATGCATTGTTTCGACGATCGCTTTGGCCTGCAGATGGATCGCCGTTTTTCCGTCACCGCGGTTCATCGCCGCCAAGCCGTCGTGTTGAAACTGATCGATCTGTGTCCAGTCCATCATCCAGTTCTTCAGCTTGGCCGCTTCGCGCAGTTCGTCGACGGTTTTACCGAGTCGATCGAACAACGTCTGGTCAGGCTTGGAGACATAACGTCGATAGGGTGCGTTCCCGCCGTAAGCCTTCGGGATGCCGCCTCGCTTGCCGTTTCCGGCGGCATTGCGTCGCCGTGTCTGTTTTTTCAGATTGGAATAGAAGGTGGCGGCAATCACTCCGGAAACCAGCGCACCGAACAGCGTGGCGATCATCGCCCCGTCGTTCAAACGCAGGAACAGGAAAACGACTGAAAGGATCGCCAGCAAGATCGCGATGACCAGCGAAACCACCATGCCCCGCCTCATCGAAGCGTCTTCGGACGGCATTTTGGGTAGCGGTTGCTTGTCGTCGATCAAAGGACCTTCGGTGACCGTTGCGACGACGATGGTTGTGTTGTCTGGACCGCCTCGCAGGTTGGCCAGATCGACCAACACTTCGACCGCCAGCTCTTCTGGCAAACAGTCCAGCAACGTCGCGATCTCGACGTCATCGACCTGTCCGGACAACCCATCGCTACAGAGCAAGAACTTGTCGCCCAGTTCCAGTTCAAAAGGGCCTTCGACATCGATCTGCACATCTGAGTTTGGTCCCAGCGAACGCGTGATCACGTTCTTGGGCAACGCTTGTCCGAGGGCGCTGTCGGGATGCACCTGACCGCTCGCCTGGACTTCCCAGACCAACGAGTGATCGAAGGTCATTTGTTCAAACACGCCGCGTCGCAATCGGTACACGCGGGAATCACCGACATGCGCGATGACGCCGCCGACCGGCAGCAGTGCCAAGGTGCTGGCGGTCGTCCCCATGTTGTGAAACTCGGGGTTCTGTTGTCCGCGCTGATAGATTTCCGCGTTGGCTTCGCTGACTGCGACATGCAACGAATCTTTTGCGTCAGCCACCGCGGTGCGAAAGTAATTCATCGCGATCAATTCGGCCGCCATGCTGCTGGCCAACTCGCCGGCCGCGTGGGCTCCCATCCCGTCGGCCACGATAAACAGATGCCCACGGCTTTCAAATCGCTCTCGCGACTGTGCGGGGATGACCGAGTGCGAGTCTTGGTTATTGGTTCGGCGCATGCCGACGTCGGTGCGAGAGGCACAGACGACTCCAGGGTTCCAAGATTCCGACACCGATCGATTTTCCAGCTGTGGCGTTTAAATGCGGATGGGCTTCGCTGCGACCCGTGCCGGCCGCAACACCTTATTGTATTTCGATTTGACCGCTGTACCTAGTCGCCCCCCGACCGCCGTGCCGCCTGGTTTCGTTGTGGCGAGCGGCAACGCGGGCGTGTTGCGGGCGTGCGCGATCATTTCCAGTCGACCGAATTCCCCCATGATCCGCTGAACACATGTTGAGAAAGTGGATTGCGTTTGCGTGCCGAAGCTTCTCGTTTGGCCAGCGCCTGTTCGGTTTCATCGCTCGGTTCGGATGTTTTGGGATAGCCGATCGCGATCGCAGTGGCCGGTTCGAATTCTTCCGGAATCTGATACTCGGTACGGATTTGGCTGAGATTGACGCCCGCCATCTGATGGACTTGCAATCCGATCGCGGCGGCTTGAAGGGCCAGGTGTGCGGCGGCCTGTCCGAGGTCGTGCAAGGCGACGCGGTTGGGGTTTTCGTTGCGCGCGAACGTTTTCCGATAGGCCGTCAGCACCAACGCGCCGGCGGCCGACGCCCACGATTGATTCGCCTCCATCAGGCAGCCGAGCATCTTTTCAAACCCGTCGCTGTCCTCGCGTGTGGCGACAATCCAGCGCCAGGGTTGCTCGTTAAAACTGCTCGCGGCCCAGCCGGCGGCTTCAAAACACTGTGCCAGTTTGTCTTGCTCGACGGGGCGGGGTTCGAACCGGTAAGGGCTCCAGCGCTGATCGATCGGGGAAACGAGCTCCCGCAGCGTGGGATTGGGCGTCATAGGAAACGGAGCATGAGTGCGGGAACGGAGAACGAGGCCTGGATACCCCCGATGGATTCACCGGCGAGGTGATGTCTGGCAATCGCAACGTGAATCTGCCAGAGGATACCCTCGCCAGCGGGCGCGGCTTTCACAGCATACCGATTTTATCCGGGCCAGGGTCGTCCGCCGCCGCAAAAATCAGCCTCGTCGCCGCGAAAGCGACAAAAGTCCGCGCTCGTGACGATTGGGAAAACCTGCCATCTCACGACGCAGGACCGCCAGCGGGTTTTCGTCGGTCTGCATCGCCGATCGCATGCAACAGCCCACCAGTTCTTGGCTGATGCCGTCCAACTGCAACCCTTGCCCGAACGTGACCAGCGTTTCGCCTTCGGCCAAATGAAACGTCGACTCGTAACACTCGACGTCGATCGCGGCCGCCAGCGGGCGTCCACCGGTTTGCGTCAGCGGTCGATACCCGTACTTGCCCGCGATCAGTCCCGAAATCTCTCCGGCCGACGCGACTTCGCCTTCGCCGGTCTCGGGATTGATCCGCGCGTACAACAGTGAAACCAACTGATCAGCGGTATTGGTTTCCCACAGCGTGTCGCCGATGCGTTGCAACATTTGTTGGGGCGTGTGTTGATAGCCGCTGTGTGCCGTCAGCGCCGCTCGCGCGGTCGCGGCGATCATCGCACCGCCGGCGCGGCGGTCGAGCGCTTCGGCCATCGCCAAGATCAACGACCCATCCGGCAGGACATCCCACACGTGCCAACCGGTCGACCAGTCGTGTGGCGATTCGATCATCCCGTCGACCAACCAGCCCGGTGCCAACACGTTGCCGATCGGCAAGGACGAATATTGCCAGGCGGCGATGTCGGCAATCGCTTCGACCGCGTGACGGCTGCGCTCTTCACGGCGGACCGTTGCCGCCGAAGAAAGCTCGAGCGTGATTTGCGAGGATGCCATCTGCGCGATCGCCGAAAAGGACGCGTCCAGCTGGCGCGGTTCGTTGGCGAACAACCAGAGCGTACCGATCGGCAAGTCGCCTTTGTAGATCGCCGTGCACACCGCCGCGCCGAAGGGTTCTGGCGGCGTCCACGTTTCTGCGGCGATGCCATGTAGGTCTTCCATCAAGACCGCGTCTTGGACCATCGCTTCCAAATCGGCGCGGCTGCCACGCAACATCCGCGGCTCGCTGCTCAATCGTTCCGATGGCAAACCGACCACCGCGCGGGTCTTCAAGTATTGGGTCTCGTCATCGAGCATGTAGATCGCTGCGGCGTCAAACCCCATGGCTTGGATCGCCCGCTGAAGCGTCAAATGAACGGCTTCGGATGCGGCTTCGCTGCGTTTGGGTGAAAACTGGACCGTCGCCTGACTCGCCAGTTCGATCTCTTGGCGGCGGACCTGTGATTGCAGCTCCTCGATTTCCTTGGACATCGCCCGGGCAACGCTGGCCAGTTCCGTCGCGTTCTCCTTGACAACGGGCGGCTGGGACTGGGCCGGGTCATCGGCCATCACGTCCATCTGCACCGCCGGCAACACTTCGACGTCGTCGTTCTTGTGTCGGTGATCGATCCGCCATCCGGTCGCGGCAGAAAACGCGCTCCAAAACTGGTCGCTTGAAGAGTGCCCATGACGAGTCGCAGCGTTTGCGTCGTCGCCCAGGTGAAGTCGAAGATAAGACGGAACAGGTGTGGTCACGAGAAACTACTCTGGCAAAAGGAATGCGTAAGACGAATGAAATCGCTCGGAATTCCGAGTCGAATGCTGCCTGGCGATCCTTGCCGTAAGGGTCGGATCGTCATCGGTAGCAATCGCGCTGAACGGATTTGCCAGCAAAGTTTCCGGAGTCTGCCGAGGTGCCACGCCTGGCCGGAATGATCGATAGGAACGTCGCAAAGGGTGCTCAAAGCGAAATCCAGCACAGAACGATTCACCTGGCCGAATTTAGGGTCAGGGCGAGTGCGATCGCTCGGCGCGCGGCCAGGACGGCCACTTCGACGCGACCACTGCACTTCGACCGACCGGCCCAACGTGTGGCCACCGTCGCGGGCCGGGAAAGCACGCCGACAATCGACTCAACGGGAAAAGGACGTCCCCATGACTCAACTCAATTGGAACTGTGTTTCGACCTCGCTCCGATCACGTGGCATCCGATCACGTGGCGTTGCAGCGCTGGCCTTGTTGACGGTCGCGATGACCAGCGTCGCCACCGCGCATCACCCCGATCGCGAATGCCAACCGGTTCGGCAACGCGTCGATCTGATCGGCCCGATGGGCAATCGGCTCGATCCAAGCTATCGCCGTGTGTACAACCGCCCGACGTACTGGGGGGGAAAGATCGCGTATCTGATCGCCCCGACCAGCCAAGAAGCGATGGCGTGGCACCGCGCCGAACATGCCGGCGCCTACGAAGCGCCCAAGAAGCACATGCGGCTGGAACAGCATTATTTCTATCCCAAGCCGTACCACGCGTTGACCGTCGGCCCGCGACGATCCACCGATCCGTCGGCGATGAGGACCCCCGAGTCGATCCCGGAGATGCTGGAGACCGAGCCGCTGCCCCCGAGCGTCGACCCGCTGCCCGAGCCCGCCGCGGATCCGCAATTGGAGCTGCCTGAGATTGAGGCCAACGAGGAAGTGGGATCGGCGTCCGACGGCGGCGACTTTTTCTTTTGGGATGTTCATGTTTCCAACGTCCAGCCAACTCCTTCCGGCGTGACCTTCGCTGAACTGGTCAGCGAATCGGGGAAGTAGAACGGTGACGTGAAACACGAAGGGATCGCGTACCTTCAACGCCGAACGTGTTAGCGGTACGGCGCGAGCCGTCCGGTGGCAGCGTCGAAAACGCGTCGACGGACCGGAGGGCTGGCGCCCTTCCGCTAAATCACGACAAGCGGACGTGCCCGGACGCTGGCGCGAACCGGCTGATGTCAGTTGAATCTCAGCCGTTTGGCGCGAGCCTACGGGCCCCAACCCGAGGAAAACGACGCTCAACTTTCTAGCGGTCTCGGGCTCGGGGGGCGTCGAAAGACGCTTGCGGAGCCGGTTCACGGACGAACTGGTCGGAAGTCCAGAATTTTCACTAGAACCGTCAAAGTTTACCCACTCAGCCACCGATACCCACTCTTGGACAAGATCTCTCACGGTTTATGACGTAGTGAGCCGGAGCGATCTTGGTGGGGGGCTTCCGTTTGGACTGCTCGCGATTGACTTCATCCCTCGATGTGATCCTCCTTCACGATCGAAAGGTGACCGAAATCGCGGCCTAGGGAAGCTCAGGGCATGAATCGCTCGTTGTTTCGTATCGCTACGCACCTGCAACTCGTTTTGGCGATTGTATTGGCGACTGGATGTACGCCGACGCAACCGTTCTTTTTGAACGAGTCGCCGGACCTGCAACATTACCTCAATACCGCCACGTCGATCGAGTATCCGGACGTGGAGGTTGCCAGCATGCCGGAGACGACTCAGTCGTTGCCGCCGCTGACGGTGGGGAATCATAACTACGAATTCTGGAACATGACGCTGGAAGAATGCGTCACGATGGCGCTGCAAAATGCGCGGTTCCTGATGACGACCGGCGGCAACGCCGAGACGCGTCAGAACATCGCGGCGCAGTTCGTCAGCGGCTCGCCGGGGCAATTCGGCAGCGTCTACGACGTCGCACTCCAGCAAACCACGACTCAGTCGATTCCGATCACCACCGACGGCAGCGGCAACCGGTTGCTGCCGCGTGGGGCCGTCCGGGCCAACCAGATCGGCGGTGTCGAGGACGCCTTGGCTGAATTCGATGCGATCGTCAGCGGGTTCATCGATTCGTCGACCACCGACCGTCCGCAAAACGTCGGCGACGGCAACACGATCAACCGCCAGTTCTCGGTCGGGCAGAACTCGACCCAGCAAGCCGCGCTCAGCAAGCGACTGGCCACCGGTGGTGTCGTGACGGCCCGTCAACAAGTCGTCTACTCGCGCAACAACACCGAACTGAGCAACATTTCGCGTCTGTTCGCCAGTGACTACACCGCGATCGTCGAAGCTCAGGTCCAACACCCGCTGCTGCGAAACCGAGGCACCTACATCAACCGCATCCCCGTCATGCTGGCCAGCATGAACGAAGACATTTCGATCGCGACGTTTGAACAACAGATTCGCAACCTGGTCCGTGACGTCGAAGTCGCCTACTGGGATCTGTACCTCAGCTATCGCGCCGTGGCCACCGCCACGATCGCCCGCGACAGTGCTCAAGCGACGGCCGAATTCACCAAACTGAACATGGACGCCGGAACGGGGACGATTCAAGAATTGTCGCAGTCGGTCGGCCAATATTGGAACTTGCAACGACGTTTGACCGCTGCACTGAACGGATCCAACCTGCCCGGTGACGATCGCTTCGGCGTCTACGGTCGCGAACGTGCCCTGCGTGAGTTGCTGGGGCTGACCGCCACCGACGGACGATTGATCCGACCGATCGACGAACCGACCCAAGCACGTGTCGAATTCGAATGGACCGATTCGGTCGCGCAAATGCTGTACCTGAGCCCCGAGCTGCGGAGCCAAAAGTACTCGATCAAACAAGCCGAACTGGAACTGGCGTTGGCGAAAAACCAGATCCTGCCCGATGTCAACTTGTCGCTGCTGTACCGCTTCGTCGGACTCGGTGACACGCTGGGCCCGCCCGGTGGCGACAACTCGTTCCCCGCAGTCGGCAGCAGTGCGTTGGCCGGACTGACCAGCGGCGACTACCAGGAAGGCGTGGTACGATTGGAGTTCTCGATGCCCGTCGGACTGCGACGTGAACTGGCCCGGATCCGTCAAACCCAACTGACGCTCCGCCAGCGACAAGCGTACCTGCAAGAATCCGAGCGACTGGCCGTCAGCCAGCTCAGCGACGCGATCGGCAAATCGGCCAGCCACTTCGCACAGCTGCAAGACGCGGCCAACGAATGGCAAGCCGCCGAGCAAGAAGTCGACGCGCGGTTGCTGGAGTACCAAAAAGGACTCAGCCCGGTGAACGTGGTGCTGCAAAGTCAACAACGTCGTGCCGAAGCCCAGATCAGTTACTACCGTGCCCTGGTCGAATACAACAAATCGATCAACTACGTCGACTACCTGCGTGGCACCTTGCTGGCCAACAGCAACATCGCACTGCAGGAAGGCCCCTGGAATAGCAAGGCCTACTGTGACGCCCTGGAACGTGCCCGTGAGCGATCAGCCGGCTACCAATTGCAATACGGTGTGACGCGTCCCGGCGTGGTCCGGCGAGGCCCGGTGCAAAACGCCGACGCCGTCGAAGTCATGGGCTTCAGCGATTCAACCGCCGGAGAAATCCTCTCGCCCGGCCAAGCCGGATCGATGGGACTGTTCGAACGGTCGTACAACGAAGTGGCTCCGGTCGAGGACATGCCGCTGGATCAGTTCGGATCGCCGAGCGAAATGCTCTCCCCCGAGCCGATCAATCCGCCGGTCATGCCGGTCCCAGATCCGTCGGTGACCGATCCCGAGTCGGCTGCCCCGATGCCGAATGCACCGGCACCGAATGCCCCGAAGCCAGCGGCCCCGACGCCTGGGCCGGCCAGCCAAAGCATCTTGGTCCCCGGACAGCCGTCCGGTCCGATTGCCCCGATCAGTTACCAGACCGAACGGGTGATCCAACGACCGGCGGCCGAATCGACCGACGCCGCCTCGGGGGCTCCGATCCCGGTGCGTCGCAAAGCGATCTCCAAAACTCCTCCTCCGGTCGCGACTCAACCGGCGCGTTGACGCCGAACCCTTCCCCCCTGCACCAGTTCACATCAATCCATCCGTAGGGCGGAGGAACCGTGTGGCCGTTCCCGAGACGCTTCGGGAGTAATGGGCGGCCATGCCAACGACTAGCTCGAGTCGCACTCACAAGGTGCCTCGGGCTTTTCGTCGTTGCGTACGCTTTCAGTGGCGTAAGCTTCTAGCTTGCGTTCTCCTCAGCTTGCTGAGGACCGGGGAAGGTTGCCGCGAAGAGCCAGTCGCTGACGCTTTCTGTTGGGGTTACTGGGGGCAAGCTAAAGCTTGTGGGGGTCGCAAGCTGGAAGCTTACGCCACTTTTCGCTTAGGCCACTTTGCGCTTAGGCCACTTCGTCGTAGATCAGTTCGTCGGCGATCCAGATGCGAAACCGGCGAATGCGTAGGCCGCGGGTGAAGTCGATCTCCATGCGGCCCGGCCGGCGTGCCGGGTCGACCGACTCGGGCAACCTGAATTCGGCCTCCTTCTTCAGGTCCAGCCAGCTAATTTGGCCCCACACCCGCTCGCCAGCGATGTCGATCGTCTGCCGGAACCACCAGCCTGAATAAACGAACTCGGTCGCGATCGGGTGCCGGATTTCGACCACCCGATAGAGGAATGCGCCATCCTTTCGACGGGAATGGTCCCCAAAGTACCCTTTCTCCAAAGGCGCGGCGGCTGTGACGGAATATGGATTAATGATCAATCTGTTCGCTTGCCCGAGGAAATCCCTCAAGCTAGTATGACTCACCCGGCTCGTCTTTTACCCAGTTTACCGCCTGTCAGAGTTCTCCGATGCGTTATTCCCCACTGACCCTCGCGCTTGCGCTGACAAGTCTGTTCCTGACAAGCTCTTTCGTGCGTGCTGACGGAGACGGACAGCACTTGGTGGTCCAGCAATGGGTCGCGGCGAGCCCCGAAGGCCGAATCGACGCGGTGATTGTAGCGCCGGACGTCCCAGCGGACACCCTCCAAGCGGGCAGCGTGAAAGTTGCCCTGGTCTCCCAAGACGGTGCGATCTATCGGGCCCAACGCTCCGCCGAATCAAATGTCCAGTATTCCTTCGTCGGTGTTCCCGCCGGTGTTTACACCCTGGTGACCCGTGGCCCGAGTCTGGCCGCGTGCTATGCCATTCACGTCGTCGAAAGCCGTGACGAAGCGTTGGATCCGCATCACCATCGACTGGAAATCGGCGCCGCCCCGCTGCGGATCAACAAAGTCCGAAACGCGGTCATCCGCTACATGCCTTCGACGATCCCCTTTGTCGCAGATTTCGGCGGTGCGGACGGGCCGAAAGCCATGTCCGCGCTGCACGCCTCGGGGACCTTACGCGTCGCACAAGCCGCCGGCGGGCTGCGTGGCCGAATTTATCGTGCCGGATCCACCCAAACCCAACTGACCGGTGCTGCCGAGACCAATGTGCTGCTGTACCAAAACCGCGAGCTGATCTCTCAGGCGATCACCGGCGAAGACGGGACGTTTTCGATCGATTCGCTGCCCCCAGGGTCCTATTCCTTGATCGCGATCGGCCCCGATGGGATCGGCGTGGTCGGTTTCCAACTGGTCGAAGAAGTGCTGGCACGCCGCAATTCATCCGGCGGTGACGGAAGTCGCTTGGTCACCCTTCAAGAGCCTGCGTTTCAGCCCCAATTGGAATTGCAGCTCGCCCCGAGCGGATTGGAATCGCCTGCGATTGATGAGCTGATCCAAGACGAAGTCCCGCAGCCCGAAACACTTCCGCAGGGCGAAGCCGGGCTGCCCGTTGAGCCGGGCGCCATGCAAGGCCCTCCCGGTGGCAGTGTCGCCGGAGGTGGTGGTGGCGGCGGTGGCGGAGGAGGAAGTCTCGGAGGCCGCGGCAGCTTACTGCCCGTGCTGGGATTTGCGGCTGCCGGAGCCGCTGTGGCGGCTTCGTCGTCCGACGACGATGACGCCTTTGCAGCTCCCCCGGTCACCAGCCCGATCACTCCGTAGCAGACGATCAAACGCTGTGACACGCGGTCGACGGTGGATTCGCGGATCCGTTGTCGCCCAGCTCGTGGTGCGCGGCGCATTAAATTTTGGGTGAGCGGAACTCGCCAAGCGTTTCGGTGGTTGTACCGAGCGAACCTTCGAAAAGAAGACCCGCGGATAGCAGCGCGAACCCACGGATGTAAGGGTGCAAACAATCCGTGGGTTCGCGCTGCCATCCGTGGGTTCACTGGTAACCTCATCGCTCCGTCAGACAGCCTGTCGCGCTTTCCCGTGACCAGGGCACTCGTGGAGCTTCTTCGTGAAGTTTTGGGGTAGGGGAACGCCTCGAAAAAGGCCGCGGGTGCGGGCCGGCACCGCGGATCTTGTGGGTTTTCATTGTGGAATGACCGCTCGCTGAATTGGATCCCCGACGGAAGCCCCTCTTGAGAGCGTTTGTGGCTTCTCTATAAGGGCTGTGAATCGGGGTGTCCTAGCTCTCCTAAATTGCCAATTCGCCGTCAAGAGCGTTGAATTCCTCAATTGCTGCTCCTATAGTCTGATGCAGAGGTATGTTTTCCCTCTGCAACATCGCTCAATCTTGATTGGAATCTGGAAATGCAACGTTTGATCTGTTCCATCGCCACGTTAGCGCTGGTGTGTGCTTCTGGCTTTGTCTCCGCGGCGGATGTCGCCCAACAGCAATGGGTCCGCGTTTCGGAGAGCGGATCGGTCCAGGGACGCGTCATCGTCCCGCGCAGCGAAGGGATTGCTGCGGCACGGGGTGCGAAGGTCGTGTTGATCGACCAATTCGGCAAGCCGGCCGCTGCTGCAACCGAATCGGACAAGACGGGTCGGTTCACGCTGACCGACGTCAAACCGGGCGTTTACACGTTGATGATTCGCGGTGACGGCACCTTCGCCTGCTGTGCGATGCACATCGTCAGCAAGGAAGTCCCGATCAGCGAGCAATTTGAAATCGCCGCGGGTGCGGTTGAGTTCAGCGTCGTGCGAAACGCGATCCTGCGTTACATGCCGACCGGCCAAGCGAGCAAGGTCGAGTTCGATCCGAGCAACAACCCGATGGCCACCGATCGTGCCTTCACCGGAGAATCCGTCCGTCTGAGTCAATATGAAGGCGGATTGCGAGGCCGTTTGACGCGCGCCGGATTCACCGATAACCCCGGCGCCCAAGGCGCCAACGTGGTGATCTACCGCGACGGCATAGAAGTCGCCCGAACATTGACCGATGCCACAGGTTACTTTCAAGTCGCCGATCTGGCTCCGGGAAGTTACTCGGTCTTGGGGTCTGGAAAAGACGGTTTTGGGTTGATGGGCATCGAGCTTGTTAATCCGTTGATGGTGCAGAGCGCGCAAGGGACGACCGACGGCGACACCACCTTGGTCGCTCAAACCGAATCCAATTCAGACACCTTCATCATGCAAGTCGCTCCGGGGCCGATCACGGTCATCGAAGATCGATTGATTTCAGAGGAAGAAGTCGATGAGGGTGGTCTGCTGCTGCCCAATGGCGGATACGATCCCACTGCGATGAGTGGATCCTTCGGCGGAGGCGGTGGCGGTGGTGGAGGCGGCATCGGTGGCGGTGGCAGTCTTCGAGGCATCGCAGTGCTGGGCGGAATCGGAGCCGCGATTGCGATTGGCGCCAGCGACGACGATTCGATCGATACCCCGCCGGTCATCAGCCCCTCATTGCCGAATCAGATTCAACCACCGGTTGTTGTCAATCCGTAGGGTTGGCACCTCGCGAACTTGCCTGATTCAGCAGCCAGCTGCCAGGAAAGTTTACCGAATGATCAAAAAGCCGCGCGTGAATCACGTGCGGCTTTTTTCGTTCTCGATAAATACCGATTCAGACTGCCCGGGGATCTTTCGTCGCACTTTCCTGAAGGCAACAATAGGGTCCTTCAAGATTCACGCAGCAGAGTTCTCTGGAGCCGGTCACGTCACCGCCAGATGTAAACTCCCCCGCCTGTCCCTTCACCGCCCGCGAGACGACTAAACGAATGAGTGCCGCCCAGACTTCGATTCCCGAAGACGTCGCCAAGAGTGCTTCGGAAGCCAGAGATCGATTGAATGAACACACTCTCAAGATTGTGCATTGGCACTTTAGTGAGGAGACAGGAAGCCCGTTTTGGTTGGAAAAGAAGGCGGAATTGGGATTCGATCCCCTCACCGACATCAAGTCCTTTGACGATCTGAAGAAGTTTCCGCACTTTGAAGACGAATGGCTCCGTGGCGGCCCGATCCAGCGCTGGGTCCCCAAGGGGCATGCCGGAAAGCCGGTCTACGTGTTCGAAACCGGCGGCACGACGGGGGTTCCGAAAAGCCGGATGGTGATCGAAGATCACTGGAAAGACTACGAGTTGTTCAGCGATACCCTGCCGGACGAACATTTCCCGCCCGGTTCAAATTGGCTGATGCTCGGGCCCAGCGGTCCGCGGCGACTGCGGTTGGCCGTCGAGCACTTGGCTCAACATCGCGGCGGCATCTGCTTCTGCATCGACTTGGACCCCCGCTGGGTCGTCAAGCTGATCAAGAAAGGCTGGATGGAGCATCTGGAAGAGTACAAGAAGCACTGCATCGACCAAGCCGTCACCGTGCTGACTGCGGGACACGACATCAAGTGCATGTTCGCGACGCCAAAGTTGCTCGAATCGCTCGGTGAAGCCCTCGAAGACCGCGGCACCAGCCTGCAAGAAGTCGGCATCAAGGGGATCTTTTCCGGCGGCACCGAGTTCACGCCACAGTGGACGCGTTTCTGTGTCGAAGAATTGCTCGGTGGACCGGTGGAAGAAGGCGGCGTGTACATGACCCCGACCTACGGCAACACCCTGATGGGCTTGGCCTGCAGCAAACCGATCTCGGCCGCGGACGGATACAAGATCAGTTACTACGCCCCCCAGCCGCGCGCGGTGACTGAGGTCGTCAGTTTCGATGACTACAACCAGGTCGTCGGGTTCGGCGAAACCGGACGTGTGAAGCTGTACACGTTGACCGACGAATTCTTTGTCCCCGGGTTTATGGAACGCGACGAAGGCGAGCGAGAAGCGCCGTTCGACATGTACCCTTGGGACGGTGTCAGCGGCGTGCGGCCGTTCCACGAGTTGGCAAGCGCGACCACCGTCGGCGTTTATTAGTGCCCGCCCGAACCCACCAATCTCTCACTCGCAACATCAACGTATAGACATGATCACATTGCAACCGCTTCGCTGGGGCAAGCCCTACGAATCGATGGAAATCAAGGACGTCGTTCACTTTGACACCGGGGAACCGATTGCGAAGTTTGGCAGCGTCGGAGGCGGCATCGTCGCCCGTGATATGAAGCAGGCTCACAAGGCTCGTGCCGCACTGCTGAAACACTCGACGGCCGATCTGATCGCGATGTCGAAGAAGGCGGCCGACCTGTTCGAAAACGCGGAGCTGCCCGTCGGCGACTCGATGCAATCGGTCGACCAATTTGTGCATCAGCAATCGGCCAGTACCGGATTGCCCGAGCACATGTGTCGATCGAACTTGAAGAAGAACAGCTTCGTTCTCAGTCACATGGACGAGATCTTGGACTGTCTGACCCGCGGATTGGATCTCGATATCCTGAGCCGGGGCTATGGCGAAGAAGGCCGCGGCGTGATCGTCAGCTACCAGGCACAAACGCCGGTCTTGGGTGCCATCCTGCCGAACAATTCACCGGGCGTTCACACCCTGTGGCTGCCGGCGATCCCGCTGCAAATCGGCTTGGCGTTGAAACCGGGCTCCCAGGAACCTTGGACACCGTACCGCATGGTGTCGGCGTTCATCCAAGCCGGTGTTCCCGCTGAGGCATTCGGTTTGTATCCCGGCGGGCACGACGCCGGCGGTGCGATCATGACCAAAACGCCTCGCAGCATGATTTTTGGAAGCGCCGAAACCGTCGCACAGCACGCCGGCAATCCCCGCGTGCAAGCCCACGGACCGGGATGGTCGAAGATCTTGATCGGCGACGACGTGGTCGATGACTGGGAATTGTATTTGGACGTGATGGTCGAAAGCGTGCTCAGTAACTCCGGCCGCTCCTGTATCAACTGCAGCGGCATCTGGGCCAGTCGGCACACCCGCGAGATCGCCCAAGCGATCGCCGAACGGATCGGCCCGGTCGATGTGTTGCCGCCGACCGATGACCAGGCCCAACTGGCCGCGTTTACCGTTCCCGCGATGGCGACCGGAACGTACGCGATGGTGCAGCAGGATCTGGCCGAAAGCGGTGTCACCGACATGACGGCCGATTACGGTGACAAGCTGATCGAGCGCGAGCACTGTGCCTACCTGCGGCCGATGGTCGTTCATGCCGATTCACCCGACCGCGGCGTCGCGATGAAGGAATACATGTTCCCGTTCGTCAGCGTCGTGGAATGCCCGCAAGCGGAAATGCTTCGTCGCATCGGCCCGACACTCGTCGGAACCGTGCTGACCCGAGATCCTGAATTGGTCGCCGCAGCCGGAGCTTGCGTCGAGATTGATCGCGTGAACTTCGGGCCGATCCCGACCAATCGGCTCAACTGGCTGCAACCGCACGAAGGAAACATCATCGATTTCCTGTTCCGTTCGCGAGCTTATCAAGTCGCTGATCTGCCCGTCGCCGCGACGGCGTAGTCACGATCACGCGCCACTGGCTGACGCCACGTGCTGGGTGTAAATCACTCCAGGAACCAAACGATGCGATCGTGATTGACGGTCGCGTTTCGTTGATGGTCGATCCAGTGGTCGGACGACTCCGGGGCCTGACCCGCCTCGAGCGGCTTGAGGTCTTCTTCGTAATAACCCAGCACCGACGTTGAACCGGTCGGTGCGTCGGGGCCAGCCACTTTCCGGCCGTCTTTCGATGCCCAGGCTCCGTCAATACGCGTGACAGGCACGGTGATCAGGGCCGATCGACCGAGGGCCGAAGCGACACCGGGGGTGGCGGGGCGAGTTCGCAGCTGGTCGGGCGTATCGAACTGCGCAATCTTGCCGTTTTCGATCACCGCAACACGGCTGGCCAGACGCATCGCCTCTCCGCCGTCGTGGGTGACGTGAATGGTGACGCCCGGCGATTGCTGGTGCAGCCGCGAAAGGTCCTTTTCGATCTGATACCGCAAATTGGCATCGATCGCCGACAGGGGTTCGTCCAGCAATCTCACCGATGCCCGGCTGGCGATCGCCTTGGCGACCGCCGCGCGGCGCAATTGCCCGCCGCTGAGTTGCTCCGGCAGACGATCCAGCAGCGATTCCAGTTCCACCATTTTTGCCGCTTCCCGAATCCGTTGCTCGCGTTCGGGGCGAGAGAGGCGGCCGCGGACCCCCATTCCGATTGAGCGGCCGATCGGCCAATGGGGGTACACGCCGGCTTGCTGGGGCACCAGGGCGACGTCGCGATGTCGGGGCGCCACGCGGGTCACATCGCGGCCCGTCAAAAAAATGGATCCCGATGTCGGGGAAATCAGCCCGGCGATCATTCTCAACAAGGACGTCTTCCCACATCCACTGGCCCCCAAAATCACGACATATTCACCTTCCTGGACCGAAACGCTGATTTCATCCAGGACCTTGTTGCTGTCATAACGGAGAGAAACGTTGTTTAGCTGGACGACCTGCATACAATCAACCATAGTGGGGTCTGCGAAGGCCGAGCGGCCCCGCGCCGTTGGGCCCATTTTGATGGACCACTTCAACCGCCATCGAATACGCCTCGTCCGGTTCGGCCAGGGCGTGGATGCTCGATTGATGATAGCGAAAGATTTGACTGAATAGTTGGAGCCACCATGAATCATTCCATCCATCAGGTCGATGCCAAGCGGGTATTCGCCTTCATCTTCGCAGCGGTCCTGGTCTCGATCGGGCTGCGGCCGGCCGGCAGTCAGGATGCCGCCACCGGAGCATCCGGGGCCGATGCGGCAGCAGCGGTGGAGGTGAACGCGGACGCGTCGGCGACGATCGAGTCAGAGAAGAGCGACTCGGACGAAATCGAGGACCCGCCTTACACTCCCAAAACCGTCGCGGAGCTCCAAAAATTACTCAGTCCGATTCAATTCAAAGTCACTCAGAACGAAGAGACTGAAACGGCGTTCCGAAACAAGTATTGGGACAACAAGAAAGAAGGGCTCTACCGCTGTATCGTGTGCGGTCAGGCGCTTTTCACCAGTGAGACCAAGTTCAAGTCGGGCACCGGCTGGCCGAGCTTTTACGATCCGATCAGCAAGGAACGCATCGGGATGAAGGTCGATTTTCGGCTCATCTATCCTCGCCAAGAGGTGCATTGCAGCCGGTGCGAAGCCCACTTGGGGCATGTGTTCAACGACGGCCCCAAAGACAAAACGGGCAAGCGATATTGCCTCAACAGTGCGGCGCTGCAGTTCGAAGAGGCGACGGAGAAGTCGAAGTCTGCGCCGGACAAGAAACGCTAGCGGTTAGCCGTTCGGCTAACAGCTTCCGTGGTTTGTGTGCGGCATGGTGCGGGCCCTCGGGCTGCTTGCGATCGCTGCCATGACCCCGACGGGGTCAAAGCCAGTAGCCGGAGGTGAGCGAAGCGATACCTCCGGACATCCGTTCCCTCGCCTGACGCGACCCCGGAGGGTGTCGAAGCAAATCACGCCAGAGCCCTCGGGCTCGATCTGCTGCAACGCGCACAAGCGTCCCATCAATCTCATTTAGAAAGGCGGACTGCGACGCCGCCAGCAGCTTGATTCGCTGCGACCCCGCCGGGGTCGAGGGGACTTTGGCACCTGCGTCCCGGAGGTGTCGCTTCGCTGACCTCCGGCTACTCGCTGTCATCCCTCCGGGATATTCGAGACACGGCTCGCGCCGTTCCGCTAACAGCTTGAGTGCCGAAGCAGGAGGGATTGGCCGCGATGCCTATGAGGCGCTGGCACGCATCGTCTGGGAAACCTTGACGATTGGATGATCTCGACCCGTCGCACCCAATGTCGCGATCAAACGCATGCTGCGTGTTGTGCTTGTCATCCGCATTCTGGCGTGTTTGTTCTCGTTTCGAATCCGATCGGTCGAACCAGATAATGGGAATGAATCTGATTGTCCGTCCAAACGGAGCATGCGAGAAAAACGATGTTTTGGAATCAAACGAGCAAGTTAGTGCAAATGGCGAAGATCACGGCGTGCCTTGCGCTTGCCACGGTCGCCCCCGCGACCTCGGTGTTCGCAGCGGACCCGGTGCAGAGCGACTTGCCGTCGTACTTGGCGGAGACACCGCTGACGTTTGCGGCATTGGTCCAGGGCGATGGCCAGGCCGACGAAGCCGTTGACGCTGCGGCGGATACGGCGCAAGCCGACGCCGCGCCACGCACCAACGACGCCACCGTGCCTGTCGCTGAGGATGCCAATCGTTCCCTGTTCTCGGATCGCCAAACGCAACTGGCCGATGGCAAGCTGGTGCTGCCGCCGATCGCGGCCCTGACGACCGACACGACGGAAATTGGCAACGGCGAAGTTCCACTCGGGTTTCGTCAAGGAGAAACCGTTCCGCTGATCCCGTTGCCCGAGTCTGGAATCGATCGTGGATTGCCATGGCAATGGACCGCCCGCCACTGGGCCGCCCCCAATACGTTTTCCCATCCGCTCTACTTTGAGGACCGGATGTTGGAACGCCACGGCCACCAGCGTTACCCCTGCCTTCAGCCGTTTGTGAGCGGTGGACGGTTCTTGGCCCAGGCCGTCTCGCTGCCCTACCTGACCGCGATCGCGCCGCCGTCGGAGTGCCAGTACAGCCTGGGTTACTACCGCGCCGGGTCCTGTGTTCCCGCGCTCAAGCAGCGGCCGCCGTATCAACGCAAGGCCGTCGTTTCGCAGGCAACTGCGGTCGGCGTGGCGACCGCCATTTTGCAGTAGCGGCGAAAAAAATCGTTGGCCGCGTCCGCGGCGGTTGGGACTTTCGAAATGGTTGGCAAGTCGCTAAAAAGGGTGGGAGTCAAGTCTCTCCTACCGATCGGTAAAAAATGATCTACTTGCTGACCCTCGCCATCGCCGCGACTCGTTTTCTGCCGCACCCGCCCAACTTCGCCTGTCTGGGGGCACTTGGGTTGTTCGCGGGTTGTTATTTCGCCGGACGCAAGGCCTATCTGGTCCCGGCCGCAGCCCTGTTGATCAGCGATGCGGTTTCCCATTTGATGGGGATTCCCGGCATGGGATTCTACAACCCGATGGTGATGGCAGCGACCTACGTCGGGGTCACGTTGTCGGTTCCACTGGGGCGACTTGTCCGAGCCCACGCGGACGCCAGCGGTGTGAATTGGCGGAGACTTCCGATCGGGGCATTCGCCGCCTCCACGGTGTTCTTTGTCGTCAGCAACCTAGGGGTTTGGCTGGGGCCTTGGTATCCCGCCAGCGTGGAAGGGTTGGTGGCGTGTTTTACCAACGCGATTCCGTTTTATGGTTACACCGCAGCCGGCGACCTGCTGTTTGCCGGTGTGATGTTCGGTGCTTATGAGCTGTCCGGTGTGAAGCGGTCAGTCCCCGCCCCCGCGGCAGCCCAAGCGGCTTAGCGCTGGGCGGTCACTCAGGATCAGATCTTGTCACTGGGGCAATACCGCTAAATCGATATTGATGGGCGCCCGGACGCTGGCGCGAACCGGCTGATATCGAACGAATCTCAGTCGTTTGGCGCGAGGCTACGGGGCCCGACCCGACCCGAGCAAACGACGCTTCACTTAGCGGTATTGCCCGATATCCAAGCGGTGGCCACGGCCTCGCGCGTGCGCTTTCTCGCCAGGCAACCTGCGATTCCCCCAAGGAAGTCCGCCTGACGGGCCGATTTCTGTGCGGAAACGCCCGATTTTGGCGGGCTTAGAATCCGCCGAAGGTCGATTTCGGGACCGCTTTTGACCGATAATACCGGTTTTGGTCGGAACTCTTCCCAAACAAGCGGCGTCAGAGAGCCACGATTCGTTGACACGGTTATCGGCCCAACTAGAATCGCAGCCATTCCTTATCCAATCGCCTCATACTTCGCATTTTTCCCATCTTCCTGGTTGGGCGAGCCCTTGGTGATTAGCAACGCTTGGGGCAGCGTTCGTCCGATGCATACGAACGAGCGAATTCCCGCGCTACGGCAATCCATGCGAACAGTTACGGCCGCGATCGATGAGAAAATGGAATTAAATGGATAGCCGGGCGTCTCAGAATTACACTCTGCAGAACCCGCAACTTGTACGACCGACCCGCGACACCGCCGCTTTTCGTCAAGGCCCTAGAGGCCGGCACGTTTGGTAGAGACCCTCGATGATCCAACGAACTGAATCGGAAATTCTTAGTCCCAACGCTTCTAACAACGAGATGAGCGACATGAACGTCGATTCTTCGCGGAAACAAAGAAAGACGCGACGAAGCCGTGGGGGTCAGCGCCGACAGCGTCGGCGATTGTTGATGGAGGGGTTAGAGAGCCGGAAACTGCTCGCCGCCGTCAGCAGTGCGGGCAGCAGCAACGCTCCGATCGACACGGATTTGTTTGCACCGTCGAATCCGCGGAACATCGGAACCGTGCCGGCGTTTGTGGTCAACGAGGCGGAAACGGCCAACCAGCAGGGCGTGAACGATTCGCGATTCAGCGCCCAGTTCCTTCCGTTGGGGACGGGGCCTGGTGAGGAGGACACGATCGACATCAACGGCAGCCTGCCGGTGACGATCAGTGGGCAGGGGAACGTCAACGCGGACCTCGACACCTACGCGTTCAACCTGCGAGCGGGTGACATTCTGGACATCGCCGTGGTCGGTGCGGGGGCGAACCTGACGGTCCTGTACGGTCCATCGCAGTTCGGCACGACGTACAATCCGCGGGCGACCAACGGTGCGTTCTGGTTCGGGACCGATTCCAATCAGGGGTTGATCCACCCCGATCCGTCTCCGCTGATGACGTCCGGCAACGCGGTGGGGGCCCAGGTCGTGCCCCATGACGGTACCTATTATTTGCTCGTTGCGCCATCGACCACCTCGGTCAACTACACCGTGGGGCTGCGTGTCTATCGACCGATCTCGGAGAGCTTGCCGATCGGTGCCCAGCAAACCATCTACCTGGATTTCGAAGGCGGCTTCTATCCGAGCACGCTGTTCCCGGGCAGCACCAACCCGTTCGGGATCATTCGATTCTCGTCACTCCGCGAGAACATGGCCGCGTTGGGGCTGCAAAACACTTCTGAGGCGGTATACAACGAGTTGATCGACAAGACGGTCAATCTGGTTCACAGCGACTTCTATTCCGTCATCACCGACGGACAAAACGGCGACTACAACAGCACCGGCAATCCGGGTGACTTCGGAATCCGAATTCTCAACAGCCGCGACGCCGCGTTGGGGCTGTACCCCGAGCCAGCGCTGGACGATCCGTTGGTGACGCGTCTGTTCATCGGCGGCACGATCGCGGATGCGGGGATCGACGGCATTTTGGGCATCGCCCAGTCGCTGGACATCGGCAACTTTGACATGAGCGAGAACTCGATCCTGCCGATCGACTTCTTCCTTGCCGCTGCAACTCAGTTCCCAATCGATAACAGCAAGAGCGTGCTGGATGCCGTCGCCCGCTCGATGGCGTGGACGGTATCACACGAGGCCGGGCACACGTTCGGTCTGCGTCACACCGATGGAACCAACGCCGTCGGCTCGATCATCGACGGGGTCGGGCCCCGCCGCGATGAGTTTGGAATGGGCGTCGGTTTTGACGGGATTTTTGGAACGGACGACGACACCATCCCAAATTTCTCGATCGATCGTTTTGATCTCAACGAAGGCTTGTTTGGGTTCCAAGACACGGCCAATGCGTTGGCCTACAGCCTTTCGACCGGCACCGTAGGGACCGGCATCACCGGACGCGTCTTCAACGACCTCAACCGCGACGGACGCGGGACCGGCGACCCGGGACTGCCCGGCGTCACCGTGTTTGCCGATATCATTCAGAACGGCTTTATCGATCCGACCGAGCCCGTGGCCGTGTCCGATGGCAACGGCTTGTATTCCTTAAATGTTGCGGCGGGCACGACGTACAACGTGCTGGCGGTGACACCGCCGCAATTTGCCGCCAGCCTGCCGACCACGCGGTTCGCTTCCGGCGGTGACAGCGGCATCGATTTCGGATTCACCAAGGTGATTTCCGATATCACCGGGACCAAGTTCGCCGACACCAACGGCAACGGAGTCTTTGACTCCACCGAGTCTGGGATCGAAGGGGTCTACATCTACCTGGACTTGGACGGTGACGACAGCCCGGACATCGGTGAACCGTCCGCCATCACCGATGCCAATGGTCGTTATTCCATCAATTTCCCCGGCCCAGGCACTTATACGATTCGGGAAGTTGTTGGACCAGGTTTCGTGCAAACCTTCCCGTCCGGCGGCGAGCATGTTGTCAATTTCAATGGAATTGGATTGACAGACAATTACAACTTCGGGAACCTGCCGTCACGCGACTACGGTGATGCCCCGGATACGTATCAAACGACCGTCGCTGCCAATGGCCCCAGCCACGGCATCAGCACGGCCTTGGGGCTTGGTGCATTGGTCGATCGGGAGACCGATGGCATCCCGACCACGTCCGCACTCGGCGACGATCTGAACAACATCGACGATGAAGACGGCGTGCTGCTGTTGTCGCCGTTGGGACCGGGTGGCACAGCGAGCTTGTCCGTCACGACGCGTAATACCACCGGCAGCGCGGCCTTCCTGCAAGGCTGGATCGACTTCAACGCCAACGGTGTCTTCGACGCTTCGGAGCAGGTGTTCAAGGACCTTCAACTTGCCGCCGGTACTTCGACGCTGACCGTGAACGTGCCCACCGACGCGGTGGTCGGATCGACCTTTGCTCGATTCCGCTACAGTCCGACTGCCGGTCTGGGTGTCGGCGGGGAAGCCGATTCGGGTGAAGTGGAGGATTACCAGTTCGACATCCTGCAGCAGGCGGCTGTCGCCAACGACGACAACTTCACCGTCTCGAGAAACTCGCTTTCGAACCGGCTGGATGTGCTGGCCAACGATTTCGAAACCAGCGTCACCCAACTGAGAATCATCTCGACCAACACCACCGGTACGGTGGGGACACGCGGAGTCGTTTCGATCATCGAAAACGGGCGTGCGATCTCATACACGCCGCCCAACGGTTTCACCGGACGTGACGTGTTCCAATACGTGGTGGTCGACCAGACCGGCACGCAGTACACCGCCACGGTGGTCGTCAATGTCAACTTCCGGTCCAACGTGCCGATCGCGGTGGATGACACCTTCGACATTCCCCAGGGTTCGGCCAACCGGGCATTGAACGTGTTGGACAACGACGTGCCGAGTATCTTCGGCGGCATCTCGATCACCAGCGTGACGGCGGGTGACCAGGGTGGCCAAGTGACGTTGGAAGGCGGCGGCCAGACGATTCGGTACACACCGCAACCCGGATTCGCCGGAACCGAACAGTTCACCTACAGCATTGAAGATGCCAACGGATCGATCAGTACGGCTCAGGTCACCGTCAATTCGCAACCCGGCGCGCTCAACGATGACTTGGTCGACTTCACGATCGGAATCTTCGACGTCGTCAATAACAAACCGATCTCCAGCGTCCAAGTCGGACAACCGTTCTACGTCCGCGTGTTCGTCGAAGAGCTGAACAATCCGAACTTCAGCCCCGAAGGCGTGGCCTCGGCGTTCTTGGATCTGCTCTACACCGACGAGCTGGTTTCGACCAACGACACGATCAGCACCGATTCATTCGGATTTGACATCACCTTCGGTGAAAATTTCCAAGGCGGTGGTTTCAAACTGGGAGACGCCATCGTGCCCGGTTTGATCAACGATGTCGGTGCGGTCCAGCCGATTCCCGGCGACGGCAATCTGATTCAGCACACCGATCCGGCCGAATTGTTCACGCTGACCATGACCGGGATTTCCCCGGGGGTCGCGCTGTTCGCCGCCGATCCCGCTGACAGCCCGGTCGCCGAAACGATCCTGGTCGGCGAAGACGTGGCGTTGACGCCGGCTCAACAACGTCTCGGTCGTACCGAACTGACGATCTTCCCGGCCAGTGACAACTTTGCCAGTGCGATCGATGATGCCTTCGTCGATGGTTTCGACTCGGTCGGCAACCGTATCGTGCAGAGCGTGCTGCCCAATACACTCGACGTCCTCGACAATGACCTGTTCGGTCCCACGGGCACGCTTCAGGAATTCGGGATTGTGACCGCCCCGTCGCTGGGAACTGCCGTCGTCAACCGAAACGGCACGCCGACCGATTTCAGCGATGATACGATCGACTACTTCGCCGATGTCAACGCCAACGGGTTTGACAGTTTCACCTACGTGATCGTCTCCAGCGATGGCGTGCGAAGCATCGCAGAAGTCACGATGGCGATCGGTGATGCGGCCAACGACGACATCGTCGATATCTCCTTCGGCTTGGTCGATGAGTTCGGCAATTCGATCACGTCGGTCGCGTCGGGACAGACCTTCGGCGTGCAGGTCTTCGTGGAGGACCTGAGAACGGAATTCCAAGGCAACACGTTCGTCTTTGCCGCCTACCTGGACATGCTGTACGACACCGGAATCATCAATCCGGCGCCGGCTGCGGGCGGCGGCCGTTACGATTTCCGAGTCGCATTTGACGGTGATTTCAACGCCAGCACCGGCGTCGGCACCGCGGCTCGTCGCGGAATCATCGATGAATTCGGCTCCTTGCTGCTGCAAAACGTGGCCGAAGGCGGAGGAGTGGCCGAGCCGAACTTGATGGCAACGGTCTTCTTCACCGCCGGAACCGTGTTCCAAGATACCGTCACGCAAGTGATTGGCAGCCCGGCCGATTCATCGCCGTTCCAAGACACCTTGCTGCGTGACCGCGATGAGCCGGTCGACGTCTCGCAAATCCGCTACCACGCGCTGAATGTGACCGTGCGAGCTGCCAGTGCGTTGCAGAACCAGGCGATGCCTGAAGACGTCAATAACGACGGCTTTGTGACTCCCTCGGACGCCCTGACGGTCATCAACGCCCTGGCCCGCGAAGGTGAAGGGGAAGCCCAGCGACTGGGGATGTACACCGACGTTAATGGTGACATGAAGACGACCGCCCTGGATGCCTTGAGGGTGATCAACCATCTGGCGTTGATCGCCGCCCAAACGGGTGAAGGCGAAGCCGTGGTCAGCGACCAACTCGCCTCAAACGTTGCCGCCACTGACCCGGCGTCGCGTGACGAAGCCTTCGCCGACCTCAGTCTGCAAGCCAAATTGGTGAGCGTCGCTGATTCCGACGAGACGCAAGCGACGAGCCAATCGGTCGCGTTGACCTTCGCCGATGCCGACGACGAAGACGACGACCTGCTCGCCTTGCTAGCCGATGACCAAAGCGAGTTAGCGTAGGACACCTCGTCCTGCTCGGATCACGATCAAAGGGGACGCAGCATTTCGGTGCTGCGTCCCCTTTCGCGTTCAATGCGACACCCTTTGGGCACCGCAGTGAAGCATTTATTCCCTGCGTTTGACGAGGTGTTAGCGGCAGGGCGCAAGCCCTCCGGTCCCTCATCGTTCCTGAAACACCGGAGGGCTCGCGCCCTACCGCTAGAAAAAAGAGATGGTGTTAGCGGAACGGCGCGAGCCGTCCGGTCTCGGTTCGTAAACACGTTGACGGACCGGAGGGCTCGCGCCCTACCGCTAGAAGAAAGGGATGGTGTTAGCGGAACGGCGCGAGCCGTCCGGTCTCCGTTCGTAAACACGTTGACGGACCGGAGGGCTCGCGCCCTACCGCTAACAATCGATGCACGGATTGTTGTCGCAGGAGAGCGACAGCGGTTCCAGCATCCCGGAGGGATGTCGATTGTATTACTGACGAGTTTCTCGCCGTACCGCATTGTGGGAACGACTCGCGAGCGGCAACCGCTCCTGCGGCCCGCACGCCAGCGGCGTGCCACATCAAAGCTTGGGGTCGCGCCCGCGCACCCCAAGATACGGTCGCCAACAGGCCGCCAACCCCAACGGGGTTGAACAGAGCAACACGGTTCGCCCGATTCACGCCGCCGTTTGCGCACCCCGGATTGTGCCGCGCCGTTTGTTGAACCCCGCTGGGGTTCCCCTGTCCTCTGCGCCCCTACCCGGAGTGCGCTTCGCGACTCCGGGCTTTGTTGTGGCACCGCTCTGCGGTGTGCACCGCAGAGCGGTGCCTGCCCTAAAGTCGCTCAGTAATACAATCGACATTCCGGAGGGATGCCAGCGAGTAGCCGGAGGTCAGCGCATCGCCACCTCCGGGAAGCCCGTCCCACAATCCCCTCGACCCCGTCAGGGTCGCAGCGCGAAGCCAGAGGGACCGGAGGGCTCGCGGCCTACCGCTAGAAGAAAGGGATGGTGTTAGCGGAACGGCGCGAGCCGTCCGGTCTCGGTTTGTCAACACGTTGACGGACCGGAGGGCTCGCGCCCTGCCGCTAACCAATCGCACTCCGTCTGAGATCAGCCGCGAGCGTCGAACTTGGCAAAAATCATTTTGCCGGCGTTGGTCTGCAGCGTGCTCGTCACACGCACTTCGAGCTCCTGGCCGATTCGGTTGCGGGCTCCTTCGACCACCACCATGGTCCCGTCGTCCAAGTAACCGATGCCCTGCTCGGCGCCTTCACCCGGCTTGATGATTTTGACGTTGAACGACTCGTCGGGAAGATAAACCGGACGCAGCGAATTGCTGATCTCGTTCAGGTTGATGACCGGGACGTTGTGCAGTTTGGCGACCTTGTTCAGATTGAAGTCTCCGGTCACCACCTTGCCTTCGAGGTGTTTGGCCAACAGGACGAGTTTCAGGTCGACCGTTTGGCCGGCTAATTCCGGCAGGTCGCGGTCAAAGATCATCAGGTCGACGTTGTCATCGGCCCGCATCCGGTTCAGCACGTCTAATCCGCGGCGTCCACGGACGCGTCGAAGTTTATCGCTGCTATCGGCGATCGCCTGTAACTCGCTGAGGGCGAAACGCGGCATGATCAATTGGTTGTCAAAAACGCCGGTATTGACCAAATCCGCGATTCGGCCATCGATCACCACGCTGGTGTCCAGCACCAGTGGTTTAAAGCCTTTGACTTCCCGGACAAATTCGACATAGGGAATCAGGAAGCGAAAATCGTCTTTGGTTTGGATCAGAATGCTGACACAGACGTAACACAACAGCATCCCCATGATCAGTTTCACCGCGTTGCCGACCAGCAAAGACTGGGCAAACAGCGGCGCGATCGCGATCCACAAGATATAGCTGAGCAAAATTCCGATCAGCACTCCGAAGTAAACCGCGGAGATGGAATCGATGCGTTTGCGCGGGATAAAGATATCCCCCATGATCGCGACGACGGCGATCCCCATCACGCCGGCAAAGACGACGTAGGGATTGATGTCTGCGTCACTCGGCAACGCCGTGTTGATGATCCACGACACCCCGCCGGCGCAAAGTAAGAAAACGCATCGAAGGATGATCAATTCCATAAGACTAGCTGGTCACGGGATCAATGTTTTGGATCGGTTTGGGAAATCTCTATCGCCGCACTGGCACCATCGGCCAACGCACAGTCTAGATGACGCAGCGATCAGTCCCCAAGGGGACTCGGAAATCGAAACCCGATGACAGCAAGAAAGTGCCCCAAAAACCCCCAGAAACGGGAGAATTAGCACAATGTGATACCCTCGTCCGGCTGCCGGATGCAAACAGATCCCCAGGGCAAGCAAGAATCTTGCCCCACCTTCGCTATTTGATCTCGGCCAGCAATCGATCCATCTTCGATTGGATCTTCGAGGCGACCGCGGCGATCTCGTCGTGGGCTTTCTGCGCCGCTTGAGCGAGCGATTGGGCCTGTTCAAGCTTCTTTTGCAGCTCCCCGCGGGTGGCCAGCAGTTTATCCGCTTCGGCCTGACGGGCCGCCGCGGTTTGCTGGTGCGTCTTGATGACATCGATCAGGGCGATCCGGTTTCGGCGTTGCTTGGCCATGTCGGTCAATTTCGCCGCCAGTTTCTCTTCCGATTCCGCGACCGCGATCATCTTGGAGGGGTCGGCTTTCAATGCCACACGCAGCGCCGTCACTTCGTCTTGAAGATCGCGAACGGCGGTGGTCAGCGTCGGCAGCTGTTGGTCGAAAGTTGCAGACGTTTGTTCAGCCGTTTTGGCGGCAGCTGTACTTTCGGCGGCCTGTTTCTTCAGCGCGGCGACCTTTTGATCCAATTCCGCCAGCGACTTCTTAGCAGCCGTCACCGCAGCATTGGCCTGGTCCAGATTCGCTTTCGCCGGAGTCAGTTTCTGTTGGATGGAAACCAGGGTCGTTTTGACGGCTTCAACCCGTTTGGCGGCCGGTTCGGGGTTGGCTGCCAAGCGGACCATGGCATCGGGGGTTTCGACCGGAGTGTTGAACACGGATCCGGCCCAATCCCCATAGATCAGACGTTTTCCGTCGTGGGTGATGGCGACTTCCAGCATGTCTTCGCCGGCATGGCTGAACGACTTCAGTTCCTTGCCGGCTGCATCCCACAATTTGGCCCGATTGTCCCGGCCGGCGGTGGCCAATTGGGCTTGGTGGTCGAACCGGACCGCCGTGACACCGCCGCCGTGGGCGTTGATCGATTTGATCGCCTTGCCGGAGACCATGTCCCACAGCTTGACCGTCCCGTCCTCACTGGCACTGGCCAAGACGTTGGAATCATCGCGCCAGGCGAGTGAGGTGATGCCGCCTTTGTGACCGGCAAGATCCAGGTACTGGCGACCCGTTTCGGCTTCCCAAACGATCAGCCCGCCCGAGCGGTCTCCGGAGGCCAGCAGCACTCCATCGGGGCTGTAGGCGACGGCGTAGATCCAATCGGTGTGTTTCTTGATGTCGAACAGTTTTTCGCCGCTGCTGACGTCAAAGATCCGCAGCATCTTTTGCGGTCCGCCCATCGCGACGCGCGACAGGGTGTCGTTGGCGTCGGCACCGAACACGATATCCAATTCGTCGCCGACGGTCGCGACACGTTCGCCGGTTTTGACGTCATAGATCGCAACGAGTCCGAGCACGGAGTGTTCGCCGCCGCCGGCGATCAGGTACGAACCATCACCGCTGAAACGCAGCTCCTGAGCGACGCCTTCGGGGAACGGCAGAATACCCAGCAGTTCCGCGGTGTCGCTGTGATACATCACGATTTGGTTTTGGCCGGCGACGGCGACCAGCGGAGCCCAGGGACTGGCCGCGATCGCGGTCACCGCGGCGGCTCGCGAGGTGACGACCGGGGTTTCCAACGGCAGCGTTTCGGGCATCGCGACGGGGCCGTCGGGCTTGCCGCCGGTGGGAGCGACAAAGGCCAGCGCGTTCGACTTCATTTTTTTGGCTTTGGATCCGGAGTTCTCCAGAATCCCGCCTTCAATCCAGGCTCGAATGATCGCCAACTTGTCTGCCGGCAGCTTGTCTTGCTTGGGCGGCATCACGGGCGTGTCGTCGTGGTTGACCAGTTGCCACAGACGGCTGCTCTCGGCATCACCATCGTCGAAAACGACTTCGCCACTGCCGCCGCCTTCGACGACCGAGCCGAACGTGTCCAGTGCCAGTCCACCCTTTTTGTCGCTCTGCTGGTGACAGTTCAGGCAGTACTGTCGAAAGATCGGTTTGACGTCGTCTTCGTAGGTGACTTTCTTCGGAGCCGCGTCTGCCGCTTGGCAAACGGATACAGCCGACAGGGTCGAGAACGCAGCGAAACGAACTAATGCAGATCGAACAGACATGGCGGGAGAGGGTAAGGCGGGGGAGAGGGGGCCTGGGGCTTAGGCCCGCGTCGAATTCGGTACTCGATCCAGTTTAATCAGCGTCGCCCGAGGGGCGACGCGTAATTTATCGCTGTCGTCCAGGACTCATCCTGGTACGGCTCAGCGTTCTTGTCGTCACGAAGGTCGTCAAAACCTTCGCAAGTTCCTAGTCGTCTATCGAAGCTCAATTCTCGGGTAGTGGACGAGGCGACTTTCGGGTAGTGGACGAGGCGACGAGTCCTCTGTAGTCGGCAGATTGGCAAGGACTCGTCGCCTCGTCCACTACCGTCTATCCGAGAACCAAGCTGCGGCGGAATACTAGTGGTTGAATACAAACTCGCGGCTGTTGAGCACGGCCCAGAAGATGTCTTCCAAGGCGGCCGTCTTGTTTTCCGCCTTATCGACGGTGGCTTTCAAATCGGCCAGCTCAGCCGCTGAAGGGCTGCGCGACAGGCAGCGAACATAGATCCGGTCGATCACCTGTTCCTCGGTCAGCTTCTCCGTCTCCATCCATCGCTTGATCTTGTTTCCCTGAGCGACCTTGCTGCTGACGCTGCTGCCATTGAGCAAGTGCAGTGCCTGAGAGAGCGAAGGATCGGTCGAGGCTTCACACTCACACACCGTTGCGCGTGGGGCGCGACCGAAGGTGGTTAGGAAGTAATTGCTCGTTTTGCCGTCGGCGATTTGCACCGCACGTGCTCCGATCGGCAATCCGGTGAACTTGTCCGGCGCCTCGGTGACTTGGCAAATGCAGTCCAACAAGCTTTCCGCGGGAATCCGACGGATGTTCGCGTGGGCGTAATTGCGATTGTCGTGGGCGTTGGTTTCGTTCGTTTCACAGCTGCGCTGGTAGGCTTGGCTGTTGCAGATGTCACGCACGAGTCGACGGAAATCAAAGTCGTATTCGACCAGTTTTTCGCCCAACAGTTCAAACAACTCGGGGTTGCTGGGCGGATTGCTGACGCGGATGTCATCGACTTCGTCCACCAGTCCGACGCCCATGTAGTGGGCCCAAACACGGTTGGCGATCGACTTGGCGAAGAACGGGTTATCGGGGCTGGTCAGCCACTCGGCTACCACCGCGCGGCGATCTTTCCCACGCGTATCGGGTGCTTCACCGCCGAGGAACTTCGGCGGGACGGGTTTCTTCGTCACCAAGTGATTGACTTCGCCACCGCCTCGGTTGTAGACGATTTTCTCGCGATAGTCCTCGGCGTTCTTGCGGCCGATCTGCGAGAAGAAGGACGCGAACCCGTAGTAATCGTCCATCGTCCAGCGGTCGAACGGATGGTTGTGACACTGGGCACATTGGGTGCGAATCCCCATGAACACCTGCGCCACGTTCTCGGCGGTCTTCAGGGTGTCACGCTCGATCTCATAGAAGTTGGTCGCCGGCGAGGTGAACGTTCCACCGGTGCTGGTCAGCAGGTCGCGCACCATCTGATCGATCGGGACATTCTTGGCGAACTTGTCGGTCAACCAGTTCGCATACAAGAAGGCCGACTTGTAGCTGACCTGGTTGGTGCTCTTGATCATCAACAGCTGAGCAAACTTCATCGCCCAGATTTCGCTGAACTCCTTTCGTTCGAGCAATCGATCGATCAGGGCAGCGCGTTTGTCGTCGGCCGGATCGGCGACGAAGTTGCGGTACTCTTCTTCAGTCGGCAGCATGCCGGTGATGTCGACCGTCACGCGACGGATGAACTCTTCGTCGCTGCACAAACCACTCGGCAGGATCCGCAGCTGTTGGAGCTTCTTGCCGACCGATTGATCGATGTAGTTGCCGGTGATTTTCGGCGGCGTGTAGTCCAAGTCGGTCGGCAGGGCGAGCACTTGGCTGCCCACGGTGTGTGTGTCAAAGCGGGCCATCACAAAGGCTTCTCCGCGTCGACCCGCAGTCACGTTGCCGGTGTCATCGATGGCTGCGGTGCCGGAGTTGTTGGACGTGAAGGCGGCCAATCGCGTGACGTCACGCGTGGTTCCATCGCTGTAGGTCGCCACAGCGACGAACCGCTGGGTGGAACCCTCGCCCTCGATGACCGCTTGTTGCGGATAGATCGCGACGGAATCGACGGTCGGCGGCTTGTTGTCGGCCGGATCGGCAAGTGCCCCATCGGACAACCATTCCAGCACGGTGGCGTAGTAATCCGAATCGGTGTCGAACAGTTTGCCGCCGGTATGCGGAACCGCGCCGATCGACTTCTTCAGGAACAAGCTTTCTTCGGGGATCGCCAGGTTGATGCGGCGAACGCCGATTTCACGGGTGATGCGAAGGTAATCGCCATCGGGATCGAAACCGAACAGACTCATTCGGAATCCATCTTTCCCGCGGGCGGCTCCGTGACACGAACCGGTGTTGCATCCGGACCGCGTCAACACCGGCATCACGTCTTTGGTGAAGCTGATCGGCGGTTTGGTTTGTGAGTTGGAGACCGTGACGGGGATGCGGACTTCGGTGCCGAGATACTCCGCGATCAATTCGGTCGTGCCATCGGCCAACGGCAACAGTTGGAATTCGTCTCGTTTGACCTTGGATTCATCGGCGATTTTCCAGATCACACGATCACTGGCGTCTTCGGTGATTCCGTCATCACGTCGCAGCACGGCGACGAAGGACTGGAAGTCACGAGCCGAGTTGAGCTTGATTTCAGGCGGGTAGACCGCCAGGTCAGGCTTCCGCGGCGAGTCCGAAGGGCGGGATGCTGCTTCGTCGGCGGGGGTCACGCCGAGGGATGGCATTGCCAGTGCAACGAGGAGCAACAGGGATGCGACGGGGCGAGTCTTCATGTCAAAAACGCTGTTTGGGGGGACACTCGATCTGAACCGGGGTTCTGTCGAGGTGAGTCACCGAATGGCGTGGACCATTCGGAACCAAAACTGTGGTGGTGTCAAAACGAAAGCACCCGCGGATGCGGCGGGTGCCCTCGTCGCTGGTTTATTTCTTTTGCCGAAGCTGTTCCAAGCGGCTGAGCGGCTTGGGCTTGGCGGGTGCTTTGGCGGCCGGTTTCGGAGCGGCCGGTTTTGGGGCATCGACTTTCGACGGCAGTGGTTTATCGATCCGCAGCTCACCTGAACCGTTGGTCTGGACGATCGTTTCGTCACCGACTTTGACGCGGGCGATGCAATTGAGTGTCCGGTGGGTGCCAACCTTCGCCTTCGCGTCGATGACCAGCGGGAACGTCACACTTTCCGATTCCGGGGTGACCGGCTGGGTGGCGGCGGGGCTGGTCACTCCGGCCGGGATTCCGACCAGTTCCACCTCGGCTTCCCCAGGGTATTCACGCAGGATTTCGATTGGAATCGTAACGCTGACTTCAGTTCCCAGTTCGCCGGCCGACTTGGGGAACGTGTACTTGAAGATCGAGTTTTCCACTTCCAACATGATCGGTGGCGTGGCCGTTTGGGCGGGACCCGTTTTGGTATTGTAGGAGGCCACGAAGATGATCGGCCAGGTTCCGATTCCGGCACCGGTGTTGGCGGTGATTGGAATGTCGACTTCGGTTTTGCCCTTGGCGATCGAGCGACTGTTGTTGATCGAGATACCCGGCGGGTTGTAGAGGGTGCGGATGGAGACGGCGTCGTCGAAGCCTTCTTTCTTGTTAATCCGTACCTTCAGGTTCTTGCTGCCGCTCCGCACGATCGGCGTCTTCGGTTGCACGACTTCGATGGTGAAGGGAACTTCATCGGTCACGGCCATCGCGGCGCGTTCGGTATCGTATCCCCACATCTCGCGGCGGTTTTGTCCCAGCACCAGTTTGTGGTGTTGCGAAAGCTTGCCGCCGACCAACGGGTTCTTGTCGTCGCCTTTGGCAAAGATCGTGTACAGCGAGGCGTTGTGCGTGGCGTCCGGGGCCGCGGTCAGCAAGACCGGGACCTCGGGGCGTCCGGCCGGCATCGGGAACGTCGTCGCCGTGACGCCTTTGGGAAGTCCTTCGAAGGACAGATTGACTTCGCCGTTGTATCGGTCGCGGGCGGCCGAGACGACCATGCCGACGCTTCCGCCGATCGGAACCGCGACGACATGAGCCTCGTCACGACGGAGTTCCTTGAGCGACAGGTTGACCGCCGGCGTCGGCGTGCTGACTTCGATTCGATAGGTGTAGGTCGGTCCGCCGCCACGAAGGTGGTCATAAACTCGAACGGTGTGTTTGCCGTCGACCTTGGCATCAAATTCGAGAAACGGATCAATCTTTCCGCGGCTGTCGTCGCTGGACGTGATCGTCGCGTGCTTCGGATCGAACACGTTCAGCACGGCGTCCAAGGGTGAACGCAGGACGTCTCGGGCAAACACTTCGACGCGGTACTTGGTGCCCTTTTTGGCTTCAAAGGTGAAGCAATCGTAGTCCTCGGGTTTCTCGATCACACCACAATAGGCACCGGGAACCGGAACCACGGGAGCGGATCGGCGATCATCATTGGGTTCTTGTTCCATCGCGACGGGCAGCTCGTTGACGCGAATCCAGTTCGGCGACGGGGTGACTCCATTTTCGTCTTCGGTCGTCACGCCCCATTGTGGATAGTTTTCGCTGGGAAGCGGAATCTTGGCCGACCGTTCGCTGCCGTCGGACAGGATCAACTTGGCATCCAAGACGGTCGACGGCGGGCCGCCGGCCGGGATCACTGCGACCGGTCGCGGGTAGGTGCCGACATGAAGCCGGTATCCACCCAAATCGCTGCCCAGGAAGGAACTATCGCGGACCAGGATGGAATACTTGCCGTCGGCGGGAGCGGTGAAGCTACACAAACCGTCCTGTTGGAACAGCGAGGAGTCGTCACTGGAGGCGACTTCGAATCGGCCTTCGTCCAGGATCGCGATGTAGGGATCGAGGATGTTTTGGTTGCGCAGTGAGTTGGCGATTCGAATGCCTTCGATTTCGACGTTCAGCGTCTGGCCGGCTTTCAACTCGACCTGGTAGTGGTCGATGTCTTCGCGTTTGACCACGCCGTCGATCGTCGAATTCAACTCGATCACCTGCGGTGCGGCGAAATCGTTGTTCGGTTCGACTTCGGCAACGACGGGCATCGCACCGACGCCCAGCAGGCGAAGGTTGGCAATCCCGCTCTTGGTGACCAACCGGATCGGATACAAGCCCGGCGTCAGGTCCGCAGCTGCGCGAAGTTTAACTTCCGTCGCACTGTTGCTGACCGCTTTGACTTCTAAGATCTCGATGCCGGGCAAGTCGCAGAGGACTTCGGAGGCGTCACTCAGGCGTGTGCCTTTGAAGGTGACGACCGATTCTTCACCGCGGACGACGCCGCGCGGTTCCAAGCTGGTGACGGCAGGGAGTGTCGCGGATGCGTTTTGGATCAGCATCGTTCCGATCAGGAACGCGCCCACCCATGCCGCAGCGTGCGGCCGGAGAGCTGTTTGTTGTTTCATCATCGATTCGTAAACGATTGTGGAACAGGCAGGATTCGAACGCCCGATCTTTCAAGCGTTTGGTGGCAATGGCAATGGTCACGTTCGCTTTCAGACGCGTGGCGCAAGCTGGAAACTCTCGCCACGCGCTGCAAGCGTGTTTTCGTCTAAACCATCAAGGGTTCGATCAGCTTTCCGCCGTCGACGATTTCGATCGGTCGATCACCGGGCGCCATCAATTCTTTGTCCGCAACGATGCCGAGCAAGCGGTACATCGTGGTGGCCAAGTCGGCCGGTGAGACAGGGTTGTCTTCCGGTTCGGCTGCGGTCGAATCAGAGGCACCGTAGATCATGCCGCCCTTGATCCCGCCGCCAGCCATCAAGACACTGAACACCTTGGGCCAGTGGTCACGTCCGGCGTCGTTGTTGATCTTGGGGGTTCGGCCGAATTCGCTGCTGACCATCACCAAGGTCTCGTCCATCATGCCGCGATCGGTCAAGTCGTCGAACAGGGCTGCCAATGCCGTGTCGAGCGCGGGCATTTGACTCTTGAAGCCGTTGGTGATGTTGCTGTGCATGTCCCAGCCGCCGTAGGTCAGCGTGACCAACCGTGTGCCGGCTTCGACCAGACGACGGGCCATCAGCAACCGCTGTCCGGCTTGGTTACGGCCGTAGCGGTCGCGAACCTTGGCGTCTTCTTTGTCGATGTCGAACGCTTCTTTGGCCGCCGGGGTGTCCAACAGACTGTAGGCTCGCTCGTAGAACGTGTTCATCGCTCCCACGTTGTCCGCCGCCGTGGCCGAAACAAATTGTTTGTTGACAGCTGCCAACGCTTCTTTACGTCGCATGAATCGGTCGGCATCGACTCCGCCGGCCAAGTCCAAATCGCGGACTTTGAATCCGCTTTGGGCCGGATCCGAGCCGAGTGCGAATCCGCCGTAGCTGCTCGGCAGATAACCGGTCCCGGCGAATTCATTGGGAACGTTCGGGATGCACACGTACGGAGGCAGGTTGTTTCGCGGTCCGTATTCGTGGCTGACGACCGCGCCGAACGACGGGTAACGCAGCGCCGGGCTGGGCTTGTACCCGGTGAACATGTTGTGGGTGCCCCGCTCGTGGGCCGCTTCACCGTGGGTCATCGAGCGGATCACGCTGAACTTGTCGGCCCGTTTGGCCAACTGCGGCACCGCTTCGCCGAACACTTCACCCGTGTTCGTTTTGATCGTCCGCATCTCGCCGCGGTATTCCAACGGGCTGTACGGTTTGGGGTCGAATGATTCCTGTTGGGCCATTCCACCAGGCAAATAAACGTGGATCACGCTCTTCGCTTTGGCTTCGACAAAATCATAGTGCTTTTGCTCGGCCATCGCCTGACGCATCAGCAACTCAGGCAACGAGAGCCCGATCCCTCCGAGAGCACCAGCGGCCAAGAATCCGCGACGGCTAAATGGGTTTCCTTCGCAACGCATCGAACGACTCCATGAATCAGTGATGGGTGGGTGACTATCAGCGGCTTGAAATGCGGCCGATCCAATGCATCGGTGACGCATCGCATTGGTTTCACGTCTCAAGCAGAATCGGAGCATCCGATCTCGCTGAAGTGTTTTGGTAGGCGGGGACAGCGATCAACGCCGAATGCTTTCGTCGTGATGCTGTGGGGGTGGGTGTGGTGTCCAGACAATTCGTCGCATGCTTGCACAAACGAATACTATCTGAACGACAACGAGTCTATCGACCGGATGAACCCTAGAAAATCACGTAACCGGAAAAATTATCCTTTCCGGATTGCGGACGTAATCCTCCTAAGGTTCGCGCTAGCGTAGCGGTAACCGCCAATGGAGTCAAATTACACTATCTAGTGGGTGGTGCCAGTGCGGTCTATTGGGGCTGGTTTTGGGCGGTGCTCGGTGTGGTTAGTCCGGTAGGCAACGCAGGTTTGTTGTAGCTGTCGCTAGCAGGCGGTATGACCCCGACGGGGTCAAAGCCAGTAGCCGGAGGTGAGCGAAGCGATACCTCCGGGTATCCGGTTCCCCGCCCGACGCGACCCCGAAGGGTGTCGAAGCAAATGACGTTCGAGCCCTCGGACCCGGCCAGCCCGCGCGCACAAGCTCCCCGATCTACTTCTTTACGAACGCAGACTGCCGCACCGCCGGCGGATGGATTCGCTGCGACCCCGTCCGGGGTCGAGGGGATTTTGAGGCGTGCTTCCCGGAGGTGGCGCTGCGCTGACCTCCGGCTACTCGCTGGCATCCCTCCGGGATACTCGGTTCGCTGCCGCGCTCCTTTGACACCTTGTCGATTTAGCGGCTGGGCGCGAGCCCTCCGGTCCGTCAACGCGCTTTCGACGCCGCCACCGGACGGCCGCGAGCGGCTTTCGTTACCACTGCAATTTCCACGTCTCGGGGGATTGCCCCAAGTCGTACCAGCCGTGGAAGTGTTCCAGCTGATCGGCTGGGGCCAATTCGATCGATCCCTGTTCGGCCAATTGATGGACGAACTCGCCGAGCTGTTGGCTGGAGCCGAACTCCCAAGCCATCAGCTCTTCGCGGCCCGATTCGGCGAAGTGGTCGACGGCCAATTCCAGCAAGACCCGACAAACGCCTTCGGCTGTGACGTGTCCCGCTTTGCACAACGCGGGGTCCTTCATGGCGACTCGGATCGTGTGGCGGACAAACTCCACCCGCTCGCTGTGGCCTGAATCAAATTCGGGGGCGTGATTCAGTTTGATGAGACCTTCTCCTTGAGTTTGTTGATGTCGCCTTCGACCGACTGGCGTTGGTTGAGCAGGTCGTCGAGGGTTGCTCGCTCCTTCTCAACGACTTCCGCCGGGGCGCGTGAGACGAAATTCTCGTTCGACAGCTTGGACTCTTTGCCGGTGATTTGTTTCAGCAATTGGCCGAGCAGTTTTTCCAGACGCGTGAGTTCCGCTTCTACGTCGATGAATTTTTCCAAGTCGACGTGCACTTCGACGTCGATGGACGGAATTGCCAGCGGGGCATCGGTTTCAAACGCTTCGGCCGCAGGGCCAATCTCCAGCACGTCAGCACCGGCCAGCGCCCCGAAGTACGGCTTCATCGGCTCGAGCAGTTTGCGGCTCGATTCGCTGCAGCGGATGGCGGCGGGGACCGTTTCACGCGGCGGGATGTTGCTGCTGGCGCGGATCTGCCGAATCGCACCGACGATGTTTTGGAACTCGGTGAATTGCCGTTCGATCGTCTCATCGAAATGGTCGCGGTTGGCTTGGGGCCAGTCTGCTTTCATGGCAAACTGGGACACCTTCACCGGCGTCAGGCCACGCTCAGGAGCCAGCTCGCCCAGGAAGCCCCAGATCGATTCGGTCACGAACGGCATGATCGGATGCAACAATCGCAGCAGCGTGTCGAGCCCATGCGCGATCACGTTTTGGGTCACGCCGCGTTGAGACGGGTCGGATAGACGTGGTTTGGCGATTTCGACGTAGAAGCTGCAGAACTCGTGCCAGGCAAAGTCGTAGAGGATTCGTGACACGTCGGCGAACTTAAATTGATCGATGCCCTCGGTCACCTGCTGGGTGACCGTTGCCAAGCGACTGAGCAACCAGCGGTCTTCCACCGGCAGGGTGGCTACGTCGATCGTCTCCGGCGTGTAGCCTTCCAGGTTCATCAACACGAACCGGGCGGCATTCCACAGTTTGTTGACAAAGTTTCGGCTGGTCTCGAACTTCTCGCTGACGACGGCGGCTTTGGGGTGTGCCAGGTCGGCTTCGGATTCGGCCCACTGCGTCGCAAAGGTTTTCTTGCACTCGGGGCACGGAACGGTTTTTGCAACCCGATTCTTTTTCGTTTGATCGATCAGCTTTTCGCAATGCGGGCACTCGTACTGCACGGGCATGCGAACGTCTTGCGTTTCGGTTGCCAGTCGAGCCAAACCGAACCGCAGCGAGTCGGGACCAAATTTGTCGATCACATCGATCGGGTCCACACCGTTGCCTTTACTCTTGCTCATCCGTTCGCCGTTTCCGTCCAAAATCGTTGGATGGATAAAGACTTCGTCGAACGGAATTTCGTTCAGGTTGTTCAGGCTCATCAGCACCATCCGCGCGACCCACAACGTGATGATGTCGCGTGACGTGCAGAGCGTGGACGTGGGGTAAAAGTAGTCCAGTTCCTTGGTCTGTTGCGGCCAACCGAGTGTGCTGTGGGGCCACAGCGCCGAGGAGAACCAGGTATCCAGCACGTCGGGATCACGCTCCAGCCCGAGCGCCTCGACTTTCGCTTCCAACGGTGACTCTTCGTCGCGCAGACAGACGAACACGCTGTAGGAAGTCGCCGATTCGTCTTCATCGTCGGCCTGGATTTTCGTTGCGATCAGCTGCTCGCCGCCCAGCGCCGCGGCTTGCTCGGCGACTTTACCGGCCTCGGCTTTGGTCGCAAAGGACGCCGACCAAATCGGAATCCGGTGCCCCCACCAAAGTTGACGGCTAACCGGCCAATCGCGTTTTTCGCCGAGCCAATCGAGGTAGCCTTTGCGGTAACGCGTCGGATAGATGCGGACACGATTGTCACTGACGGCGTCCATGGCCGACTGGGCCAGGTGGTCCATTTTGACGAACCACTGGTCGGCCAAATACGGCTCGATCGCCGTCTTGCTGCGGTCCGACAGCGGCATTTCGATGTCGCGATCCTCGATGTCGCCCAGCAATCCGGCTTCGTCCAAATCCGCCACGACCCGCTTGCGGGCTTCGGCGATCGTCAAGCCTTCGTAGGCGGGGACGAGGCCGTTGAGGGTGCCGTCGGGATTCAAGATGTTCAGCATCGGCAGCGATTGCCGTTTGCCGACTTCGTAGTCATTCGGGTCGTGGGCCGGCGTGATTTTGACGCAGCCCGAACCCAGTTCCGGTTTGGCCCACACGTCGGCGACCAGCGGGATCTTGCGTTCGGCCAGCGGCAGCATCAAACAACGGCCATCGGCGGCCATGTCGCGCAGTTGCTCCAGCTTCGGCAGCATCGTCTTGCGGCGCTCGAGCAGGGCGTCGAGTTGGTTTTGCGCGTCCGGCTTTTCTTTGGCGGTCGCGCCGGCGAGTTTTTGGCGGAGCTCGGCTTCCAATTTGTCGAACGTTTGCGCCGGGTCGGGGTGCACCGCGACGGCGGTGTCGCCGAGCATGGTTTCCGGGCGGGTCGTCGCAATCACCACGTGATCCGGTTCGCCGGGTTTGGGATCGATCACCGGGTAGCGGAAGTGATAGAAATGACCTTTCTTGGTCACGTTTTCCACTTCATCATTGCTGACGGCGGTTTGCAGGAACGTGTCCCAGTTGACCAGGCGTTTGCCGCGATAAATCAGGTCCTTGTGGAACAGATCAAAGAACGTCGCACGCACCGCCGCGCCGCACATCGGATCCAGGGTGAACCGCAAGCGACGCCAATCGCAGCTGCAACCCATGCGTTTGAGTTGGCCCAGGATCCGCTTTTCGTATTGGTCTTTCCAATCCCAGATGCGTTTGACCAAGGCGTCGCGTCCGATGTCGTGACGCGACAGGTTTTCCTGTTCTTTCAACCGCCGTTCGACGACCGCTTGGGTGGCGATGCCGGCATGGTCGGTGCCGGGCATCCAAAGTGTTTCGTACCCTTGCATCCGCTTGGTGCGGATCAAGATGTCTTGCAGCGTGTTATTGAGCCCGTGCCCGAGGTGAAGCGCGCCGGTCACGTTGGGCGGCGGGATCACGATGGTGTAGGGTTTCTTGTCGGGATTGATCTCGGCGTGGTTGCAACCTGCTTCATCCCATTTGGCACTGATTTCGCCTGCGGCGGTGCCATGATCAAATCGGTTTGGAATCATGTTTGTGCTTATGTTGCCGGTGTAACGTTTTCTTTGTGCAATTTGTATTCGACGGAATCGATCAACGCCTGAAAACTTGCTTCGATGATGTTGTCGCTGACGCCGATCGTTCCCCAGGATTCGTGGTGATCGGCACTCTCGATGTTGACGCGGGTGCTGGCCGCGGTGCCGGCGCCGTTGTCGACCACGCGTACTTTGTAATCGACCAAACGCATGTCACGCAGTTGGGGATAGGACGGCAGCAGGGTTTCGCGGAGTGCGGTGTCGAGTGCGTTGACCGGGCCGTGTCCTTCGGCGGCGTTGAAGCAGTCCTGGTCGCCGACGCGAATTTTCAGGATCGCTTCGGCGTAGACGTCTTTTTCGTCGGCGGAGGTTTCGCCGGCGACGACACGGTATTTAATCGGGCTGAAGTGCGGGGTGAACGTTCCGAGCACGCGTTTGATCAGCAAATCGAATGAGCCGCCGGCGTTCTCGAATTGAAACCCTTGGTTTTCCAGACGCACGACTTCGGCCAGGATTTTGTCTTGAACTTCGCGGTCGTCTTCGATGCTGTGCTTGTTCGCCACGGCGACGATGTTGCTGCGGCCGGACAGTTCGCTGACCAAGATCCGCCGTTCGTTGCCGACCAGCGTGGGGTCGATGTGTTCATACGTCGAGGCGGCCTTGTTGATCGCGTGGACGTGCATGCCGCCTTTGTGGGCGAAGGCGCTCTGTCCGACGAACGGTTGCCCGCCGCGCCACTGCAAGTTGGCGGTCTCGTACACGAACCGGCTCAACTCGGTCAGCGGTTGCAGGCTGCGGCCGCCCAGCACGGAGTAGCCTTTTTTCTTCAGCGCCAAATTGGCCATCACGGAGATCAGGTCGGCATTGCCGCAGCGTTCTCCGATGCCGTTGATCGTCCCTTGCACCTGGGTCGCACCGACGTCGACGGCGGCCAGCGAATTGGCCACGGCAAGCTCGCTGTCGTTGTGGCAATGAATTCCGAAGGTCACGCCCGGGTAATCACGCAGCGAGTCGATCGCGGCGCTGGTGATTTCGGCGATTTGCTCCGGCAGCGAACCGCCGTTGGTGTCACACAGCGACATCACCGTCGCTCCGCCGCTGGCGGCTGCCCGCAGCGTTTGGAGGGCATACTCGGGGTTGGCGCGATAGCCGTCAAAGAAGTGTTCGGCGTCGTAGATGACCGCGGCATGTCCGGCCAAAAACTGGACGCTTTCGCCGATCATCGCCAGGTTTTCTTCCAGCGAGACGCGTAGGACTTCGGTGGCGTGGTAGTCCCAGGTTTTTCCGACCACGGTGATCACCGGCGTGCGGGCCGCGACGAGTGCTTTCATTCCGGGGTCTTCGGCGGCTTCGACCCCGCGACGACGGGTCATGCCGAACGCACAGACCTGGGTGTCGCCCAAGTCGTGCTCTTGGATTTCCTGGAAAAATGCGACGTCTTTTTCGTTGCTCAGCGGATAGCCGCCCTCGATAAAATCGACGCCCGTTTCGGCCAATCGCAGCGCGATCTGCAGTTTGTCGTTGAGGGAAAAACTGACGCCTTCGCCCTGGGATCCGTCCCGCAGCGTGGTGTCGTAGATTTGGATCGGTTTTGAAGTCATGGTTCGTTTTTCATTACGAAAAAACCCCCGGAGCTGGAACGCCACGGGGGTCAAAGTTTCTTCCAAAGGCTGTGCTTGAACGGCTCACTCGGCGGGCACAACGTGCCGGCGACGAAGCCGATCGGTCCCCCGCGTCATCGCTGGCAAACAGTGCCAGGGACGCGGCAAATAATGACAGGTTGAATTAGCACAGTGATCGTCGTGGATTAAATGATCGTTGTGAGGAAGCGGAATCGATGTCTTGAATTCACCTAAGAATCGAGAGAATACGGCGTCACCGATCATCCGTCAATCGCGGACGCGTCCCGACCGGGGGGGGCTAGTCGTCTCTCTCAGCTCGATTTTCGGGTAGTGGACGAGGCGACGAGTCCTCTGCCAAGATGCCGACTGCAGAGGACTCGTCGCCTCGTCCACTACCGCCTACCCGAAAACCACGGCGAAGCGGAAGACTCGGTCAGGGCGAGGCGGCGGACCGCCGTCCGCGCTGGCGTCCGGCCTGGACCACCGTCCACAGGTAGCTGAGCGAAAAGACGATGCAAATCGCCACCATCAGCGAGACAATTTGGGTCGAATGCAGGTTCACCACGCCCTGCTTGCGCCAGACGGAGAAAAAGTGAAACAGCTGGCCAAAACCGATCAGGCAGCCGAAGGCACCGAGGATCGCCGCCGTCGCCAACGCTTGGCGGCGACGATGCGGATTGAGTGCCACGACGCCGAAAAACAGGATCGGAATTCCCAGCATCATGGGAATAAACAGCATCGGAGCCTTGTTCAGCGAACCGAACAGGGCGATCGCCGTGTCGATGCACAGCAAAAGTCCAGAAACAATGCCAAATCGAGCCATCAATCGCTTTCGAAAAAGGGGGTGCCATCGCCGCCTGAGCTGACTAAATCCTAGCTCTCTTTTATCGGCAATGTCAGCCCTCTGTGAACCGCCCGGCTGACGCAGCCCGCCAGGGTGCGACAGTTCAGCACGTGGCGATAGCCAGTGGCACGTGATGCTGCCGGCGCGATCGTCATGGGCCGGTCGCTGACGCGTCCCGCTGGTGTGCGGGCGGGTCCGGTTAGTCTTGTTGCGAACCGTCCTCGGTCTTGGATTCGGGCGCTTCGCCGTCGGATGGTTCGGCGTCCTTCAACCGTTCGGCTGCGTCGCGGTGGCCTTGGGCCAGGTCCGCGTCACCCACCTTGTCGTAGCAATCGGCGAGCATGAGATGCGATCGTCGCTTCAAGTCCGGGGCGGGCAACGCACGCTCCAGATCGCTGATCGCTTCGCGGAACCGCCCCATGCGAAACAGGATCTGTCCGCGTGTCTCGAAGAAGTGCGGCGTCGGGGTGGGGACGTTGTCGATTGCCGCGTTAGCGACCTGCAGCGCTTTTTCGTACTCGGGATCCTCTTTCAGCGCCAACGCGACGGCCAGATTATTCAGGATCGCACCGCTTCGCGGCAGCTGTTCGGCCGCCTTCTCCAAGTGCAACTCCGCCATCGCGAGATCCTCTTTCATCAGTGCAGACGTGCCTTTGATAAAATGGGCGATCCCGGCCGGCGATCCCGAGATCAACGCCGCTCGGACGGTTGCAATCTGTTCGTCGTCTTCGTTCAAACTGGATAGCACGTGGTCGGCGACCATCGTCACCACGCGCGGATTGTTCGGCGCGATCTTGACCGCAGCGTCGAGCATCGTGAGCACACGCAATCGTTCCTGCACGGTGTTGGTCGGAGATTTTTCGATGTAGGTCACATAGGCGACGATTGCGTCTCCGAGCGCTTGGGTCAGCATTCGCCGCTCTTCTGGCGTCTTGGCGACGTCGATGCTGCCTTTAAGCGTTCGGATCGCGTCGGAGTGCCGTTCCAAAAAGATCTGGTTGCGAGCAATACTCATCGCAATGTTGGAATTGGTCGGGTCGTCCTTGTGCATTTCTTTGACCCGTTCCAACGCCGCGGACGCATACTGTTCGGCGGCATCAAATTCATTCAATTGACGCGCCAAGGCCGCCGCCTGCAGTCCACGCATCGGTTCGACTTCGGACAGTTCCAACACGACGGGGATCGCGGAACTGAGGCGTTGTTCAAAGATCAGGTACTCCGCGTACATCCGTTTCGCACCGAGATTCTCGTCTTCTCGCTCGGTGATCAACTGCAAAACCCTGCCGACTTCGTCGAGTTCTTCGGGGCTGAAATCGGTCAGTTTCTTGCCGATGATCTGGTTCTCCAGCAGCCATTTGGCAGCCGGAAGATGGCGACGCGTCAGCAGTTGACGCATCAACACCTTGGCCTCCTCTTCAAACGACTGGGCTTCGCGGACGAGCGCAAAGCGGTGGATCAGGTCGACGTTTTTCGGATCGGCTTCCAGCTGTCGCCGAATCACGATCTCCGCGGTCGGGAAATCTTCGCGGTCCAAGGAAACCCGTAATTGGCGGTCCAACAGCCGGTTTCTCCAGCCCGCGCCGCCGCTAAAGGCGATGAACGCTGTCGTGAACAGAACCATCGACAGGATGACCGCCGGGATCGCTTTGGGCGCGTCACGCCAGGGGATTCCCAAGAACCAACAGCGGATGAACTCACCGATCCAGCGAAACCACGTCAGTGGGTTGAATGCGTGCATCTTAATTCAACTCCTTTGCCGTCATCGGTTGCTCTGATTTTGCCACCGCCGACACAGCGGCCGGGGCATCGATTCGAAGCGCCTGGGCGGGCAGCGTGCGACCGGCGTTTTCAATGATCGCGTCAGCGATCCGGCCACGTGCGGCGATGAATTCCTCCTGCAGATCTTGCAACTTGCGTGGACTGAGTTTGTCCGGCGATGTGATCCACATTTGGAACATGATGACTTCGTTTTGCTCCCAAACGCCGGTTGAATCGATGCGATTCCAAACCCGGTGCGTGAACGCCGACAAGCTGTCCGGTGCGTCGACCAGAGTTCCGTCGCTGCCGATGCCGGCAAAGATCAGGTAACCATGCTGTGTCGGGCCGCGTTTGAACCGGGCCAAGACGTACGTGGATGTCAGGGCGTCGGGGTTCTTCGCAACGATCTCCATCGATTCGAATTGGTCGGGCGATTGGATGTCGCGATCCAACAGCATCCAGTCCAGCCGCTCGTAACAGTTGCACAGTTCATGCCAGCCTTGGTGGGGTTGGCTCAGCACGAACTGAACGGTGACGTCATCCCACTGGCATTCCCAGATGTCCGAGTTGGCTCCCAAGCGTGGGTCTTCGTAACCCCGGTTCGCCTTGTGCCCGACGACGGTCAGAACATTCAGCGAGTCGTTGATCAGGTCCGGTGGCGGGTCGAACACAAGTGCTTTGTCGCTCTGGACCAGGTTGGCTGGTTTGCGAGACCGAATGACTTGGGTCAATGATGCCAGGCAAATCAGACCGGCCAGCGCGGCGAAACCGATCTGCGCGATGCGGTTGTCGACCAAACCCTGGGCCCAGCGGAACGCTCCGCTGCGTTTGTCGCGAGCCAGAAGATCCATGACGTTTCGTTGCGTGCCGCGGCCGCCGGTCGCTTCGTCGGCCGAATTCAGGGACAGGTAGTTCCAGCCCGCCACCAGCGGGTTGAACTCCGATTCCTCCGGGACGCGATGCAACAGCGTGGCAATCAAATAGTCGAAGGAAAGTAGGAACCCGAAGGCGATCGCCAAAGCGACGTAGCCCAGCAATTGGTGCGGCCAACCCTCGGCTAAATCGAACTGAAAGGAATTGGCGACCAAGGCGACGACCGTGACCCGAATGACGTTGGCGAAAATGGCCAACAGGCATGCGATCGCCAGGTAGATCGGTGCCATCCAAATCCGTCGCCGTCGCCACGAGATCATCAGAAAGGCGAGAAAACTGAGCGTGAAGACGGATTGAATACCGCTGCAGGCTTCGGCAACAAATAGCTCGCGATCGGCAAGCTGGATCACGTTGTTGGTCACCGCGTGTGGAACCGCCAGCGTGTCCAGCAAGACACTCGACATCCACGTCGTCACGTTCTGCAGCCACAGCACCAACAACGTGTCGGCGCGAACCAGTTGAACGATCGTCAGCAACGGAAGCACGAGGACCAACAACGTTGAATCCTCCGGTCCACGCATCGCGTACAGCATGGTCGCGCAAAGGATCGCGAATGCGACTGCCGCAAACCAGGGGAACTGCACCACCGTCCCGAAGGCAGTCAGCAGCAACGCGAATCCGATCGCCGCCCAGCTGAACCAACCGCGCGGAGGATAGAAATAGCCGTCAAAGCGGAGGTACGTCAGCCAGGCCACTGCGGCGATCGCGAACGGAAAATAGCGATAGGTCGGATTGCCCCACATGCCGATGAAGTACGGCACCAACAACGGAGCCACGGCGAGAAACAAGCCGAGCCAAAACCAACGCCAGTTGGGGTGGGGTTGGGAATCGCTGGTCGTCGCGGGCTGAATCGGTTCGGCCTGGTCGAGCATGGACGTGTACAGGCCTGTCGAGTCGGTGGTCGACATTGGCAAATCAGTCTACTGGAGAGTGTTCAGGTCGGTGTGGTGTGGCGATGGGGCGACGGGTGTCAGCCATCGAAATTCGGCTTGTTCGACGATCCGCCAGACGAAGCATCCGCGCCGCTATGTGAGTCCGGTTCGTCGCGCGAGCCCGGCGGGTCGGCCAGCAAGGTGCCGGCGGAAAACGGGCGTGGTGGGCCGGATGCGGCGGCCCGGGAGACCGAGTTTCCGTTTTTCGCCGCTTGGGGTCCCTTGCCGGACGGGCTGCTGCCAGACATCGCCGCCCCCGCGGGGCGGGAAAGACGAATGGTGTTTTGAGACGTGACCGCGACGCTGGTGCTGGAGGTTTGGCCGTTGCGTCGATAGTAGCCGCCGTAGCGTCCGTACTTGTAGTAACCGTATCCGCGGTAACCGTCGCTCGCACTGGTTTCGTCGGAATTGTTGATCACCACGCCCAAGACATTGGCGCCGACGCCGTTGAGGATATTGAGTGCTTCGCGGGCATTCGGCTTGCTCTTGCGGCGGATCCGCAGGGTCAAGATCAACGCGTCGGACATGCTTGCGGTGATGCTCGGGTCGGTGACGACCAACAGCGGGGGCGTGTCCAGGATGATGTAATCGTATTGTTCCCGGAGATACTCGAGCAACTCGTTCATCACCGGCAACGAAAGCGCCTCGGCCGGGTTGGTCGGGATCGGACCACAGGGCATGATCGACAGCTTGGGCAGCGGCGTGGCATGGGCGGCTTCGAGCGGCTCGCATTCGCCGTTGAGGACGTTGGTCAGTCCCAGTTTTTCATCGCAGTCGAAGTTGTCGGTCAGCTGGGGGCGACGCAGGTCACAATCGATTGCCAGGACCCGTTTGCCGCTTTGGGCGATCGAGCAGGCCAGGTTGCACGCGATCGTGCTCTTGCCATCGCCCGGCAGCGGGCTGGTGATCTGGATGACCTTGCCGCCCTTGATGTTGTTGGTGTCAAAGAACACGGTGGTTCGCAGCGACCGGATCGCCTCGGCAGCCGACGACGACGGTTGATGGACCACCGTCAAGTCGGTCGACAGTGTCTTGTAAGGATCGAGTTCTCCTTTCTTGGTCTTTCGCCGTTTGCCGCGGAAGAACGGAATGTGCGTCAAGATCGCCACGCCCAGCATCGAACAGATCTCTTCGGGGTCGCGGAACGTGTTGGCGTTCTTTTCCAACAGCAGCGCGAGCCCGCCGCCGAGCAACAGGCCGACCAGCGTGCCGAGTCCGCCCAGTTTCAAAATGCTGGGGCCGACCAGATACGCCGGGGTGGGTTTCATCAACTCGACCACCTGCGTCACGCTGTCGTTGTCGGACAGTTGCGTTTTGCCCAGGTTCTCTTTGAGCTGTTGCATCAATTGGCGATACTGCTCCATCTCGCGAACCATCGATTCGTTACGCAGTTCCTCGCTGGAGATTTTCGCCGCGAGCACTTTTTCTGTTGCGATCTGCTCATCCAATTCCTTGATGAACCCTTTGAGCATCTCGACCTTGGCTTGGTGCGAGTAGACGACCGCTTGGACGGTTTCTTTGGCCCGTTCGATCGGGTCACCCAGGTCTTCGAACCATTCGCGTCGCAGTTTGGTGATGCGGTCGGCTTGCTCACGAACCAGGCGGAGCAGCTCTTCACGCGTGGTTTCGAGTTCTTGATCGAGTGCCTTGACGGTTGGGTGGGAGGGACCGAATTGAGAGACGTTCTGGTTTTTGGCGACGATCAGCGGCAGCAGTTTCTTTTCCAGGTCGATTTCGGCCAGCAAGCTGTCGCCGATGATCGGATCGGGTTCGCGGGCGTCGGCAATGCTGCTGACTTTTACCCCCAACAACTGGCTCATCACACTCAGCGCGATCCGCGGGTCTTCGGTTTGTGCGGCGACGGTTTCCATCCGTTTGAGCACTTCTTCTTCGCGACGGAGTTCTTCGAATTGGGCCGAGCGTCGTTTCGTCAGCAGTTGCTGTTGCTCGCGGTGCGGGTTTTGTGCCCGTCCGTCGGCATCCCAGGTCAGCGGGGCGTCGCGACGGAACTCGGCGTAGCGATCTTCCAATTGGGCCAACTTGGGACCGAGCGTCGTCATCGCCATGGTGATCAACCGCTCCAGATCCGCCTGGGCGGTTTTGTGTCGCTGGTTGTAGTACTCTTGCAACGCTTTGCTGTAGGCCTTGATCGCCGCTTCGCAGTGTTCGGTGTTGTTGCTGTCGAAGTGCAGCAACGTGATCAGCGATTGCGCCGTTTTGACGTCCGTGACTTCGGGTTCGAGTTCCAGTTGTTCCTGAACCTCGACGATGAAGCGATCGATGCTGTTGCCGTAGAATTCGCGGTGCGGCACCATGTCGGGATCGTTGAAGGCCATTGTGGCGACGGTGTCGCTGAACAACTGGGCCTGCAACACTTCGATATCCGGGACGCCGCCGACGACTTCGCCGGTCAAGGCGTCAAAAATCGGCGGCCGATTCGATTCGACCATCAGCCGGGTGCTGCTGCGAAACGTCTCTTCGGTTCGCGAGTAGACCAGGAATCCGATCACGCCGAACACGATGGCCGGCAAAATCACGGCCCAGCGGTAGCGCCACAGCGCTCCGAGGACATCCAGGGGCTGCGTCGCCCCGGTCGACGCGATCTGGCGGCTGCGGCGGTTGGAGGGTGGAGTCGAAGTTTGTTCTGCAATCATCGTGGGGCGTGAATCTGTTTCGGCAGAGCGTGGGGGAGTACCGACACCGAAGCGTGCCGGCCGGGCGCGAGCAGTCTGGTCGCGGTGAAGCTTATAAACAAGGATCCGTTGATCGAATCGGTCCTGATGGGGGAAAACCGACAGCGTCTGGGAGCGTGCTGTCGGCCCGCCGGGTACAACACCGCCGGGCCCTTTCCTTCCGAAAATCCTTTCGAAAACGCGTTTTCCCGAAGGCCGGTCGATGGAGTCACCACTCAACACCTACCGGGAAACCGTGCCGATGTAGTTTAACCCTCATCTGTTGACGTCCATAGCGCTTTCGCAAATCGGGCCGCTCAAAAACCCTTCCCCGTCGGCAGAATCGACTTCACCGGCAAAATGTTGGCGGTTTCCGGACACTTGCCCGATCGTGGTAAACACTTGAGTCTGACTTGATGAAATACTGATGGTTCCTTGAATTCCGCCTGCGCGGCGTCATTTTCGCGCAACACTTGGTTGCGTCGGTCGCCCCGGGAATCAATCCTGGCGACCGGCCAACGAGCGCCGCAATTCTGATACACCTGCCTCATAAAAAGTTTTCTTCATGATCGCTCCCATCACGCTTCCCGATGCCGCTTTGCCACTCGCCGGAAGGACCTGTCTGGTCACCGGAGGGGCGGGATTTATCGGATCGCACTTGGTCGACGCTCTGCTCTCGCACAATGCGACCGTCCGTGTGTTGGACAACTTCAGCACCGGTTATGAGTCCAATCTGTCCCACGTGGCCGATCACCCCGGCGTCGAAGTCGTTCGCGGTGACGCGGCGGATCCGGCGGTGACGGAGAAAGCGGTCGCCGGCTGCGATGCCATCTTTCATCACGCCGCGATGGCCAGCGTGCCCCGCAGCATGCGCGAGCCGGCACTGTGCCACGCCTGGTGCGCGACCAGCACCATCAACCTGTTGGCCGCGGCGGAGGCCGCCGGGGTTCGCCGCATGGTGCTGGCCAGCACCAGCGCCGCCTACGGAGATTCTCCCTACGTCAGCAAACGCGAAGAGGATCCGCCGGCACCCCTGTCGCCCTATGCGGCCTCCAAACTGGCCGCCGAAGCCTACATGCAATCGTTCTCGCGAACGTCCAAGCTGGAAACGGTGATCCTGCGTTACTTCAACGTCTTCGGACCCCGCCAGGATCCCCAGAGCGAATACAGCGCCGTGATCCCACGTTTCGTCTCGATGATATTGTCCGGTAAACGCCCGGTGATTTACGGCGATGGGTCGCAGTCACGCGACTTTGTGTTCGTCCGCGACGTCGCCAAGGCAAATCTGTTGGCCGCCACGATTCCCGGCATCAACGGCGGCACCTTCAATATCGGGCAGGGACAGCGCACGACGCTGTTGGAGTTGCTGACGACGCTCCGCGACATCCTCGGCCAAGACATCGAGCCGATTCATGATCCGCCCCGGTTGGGCGATATCAAGGATTCGCTGGCCGATATCACCCAGGCCCGAACGCGGCTGCAGTTCGAGCCCGATGTCGACATGAAAAGTGGTTTGGAGCAAAGCGTCGACTACTATCGATCGATCTGCTGATCACATCGGCTGATCACATCGGCCCGGTCATTTCCCACGCCACGCCGCGGGTCGTGGCCGGGTCGATGAATCCGGCCTTGCGGCCACGCGGGGCGTCGTGCGGCGTTTCGGATTTGGCCCGCATCCCACGCGCCGGCAAGGACGCGAGCGATTCGGAGACGTCGTTCGTTTGAAAACACAGATGGTGTAACCCTTCGCCGTGTTCGGCCAGATGGGTCTGCAACGGATGGTCCTCGGTCAGCGGCTGGACCAATTGCAAGTGCACGTTGCCCATGTCCAGATGCGTCAGGCGTACGTTGCCGCTGGGGATCACTTCGCTCAACACGACGGGCAACCCCAGCGTGTCGCGATAAAACGCCAGCGCCTCATCGGTGTCTCGCACCACGATGGCGATATGATCGAGTTGTTTGAAAAGCGGTGTATCCGGCATTCGAAGTCTCTTTTGTGGTGGTTTGATCCGCCGATCGCGTCAGATTGAGCTGTTCGATCGAGCATTCTCAATCATAATGGATCTGTCTCGCCTGCTTCACGCTCTCCGGTACTGAATTGATGATTCGTGCGCAAGTTCACCAGCCCTTCTTCCGCAAATTCCTGTACGTCTTTCTCGGTTGTACCGCGTTTGCCGGATGGTGCTTGTACGACGGATTGATCAAGTATCCAAGGAATCTGACGATCGCCGAAGCCTACGAGGGGCTGCCGGAAGAGGGCCGTCGCGAAGCCTGGAAAGAACTCGCCGCTGAAAATGGTTGGCCCACGATCACACCGTCCAAAACCGCCAGTGACATTCGTCACGACATCAGCACTCAATTCATGCAGCTGATCCTCTGCATGCTGTTCGGAATCCCCGCGCTGATGATGTTCATGTCCGGCCAAGGAACCTGGGTCGAAGGCGATGAAACCGTGATTCGTAACAGCAAGGGCCAGGAGGTGCCCATCGACGCGATCACCAAGATCGATAAACGAAAGTGGGATGCCAAAGGGATCGCGAAAATCCATTACGAAGTCGACGGAAAGAAAAAGAAGTTCGTGATGGACGATTTTAAATACGAACGCGAACCGATGGGCCAACTGATGAAGTTCGCCGAAGCCCAGTTGACCGAAGAGCAGGTCACCGGTGATTTTCTCGAGCGCGACAAAGAGCGCATCGCCCTCCAACAAGCCGCCGAAGCGGAAGAAGAATACGACGGCGACGAAGAGGAGTATGAAGACGACGGCGAGTTCGAAGCCGCCGAGGACGCGGAGACGAAATCCAACCCGTAGGGCATGCCGTCACGATCGGTGCGTAGGGCATACTGTGCATGCCGATCGTGTCCATCGTCACGCACAGCGTGACCTACATCGTCACGCACAGCGTGACCTACATCGTCACGCACAGCGTGACCTACTTCAGGCCCCACGTTTCGTCGAAGAACCCTTGGCCCATGATCTCGCCGGCGTAGATCGAATCGTCATCGGACTCCACGTCCAAGACGGCCCAGTCGGGCAGCATCGCGATTTGACGGGAATTGCTGACGTTGGAAAACTCGCGAAACGTCATGCCGCTGTTGACGACGATGTAGCGCCGCGGGTTAAGCGGATTGGGATAGCAAAACACGGGGGCATGATGCACCGGATCAAAACTCTGGTCGCCCACATGCAGCGTCTCACGCGTCCACTGGATCGGAAGCCGGTCGGCGATGTTGAACAGAAACCGATTGCTGCTGAAGTCGCCGAAGCAGATCAGGTGGCAGGTTTCGAGGTGGTCGTCGGTCAGGTCGCGGTCCAGCACGACTCGCACGTCGCCGCGCATCAGTCGCGACCAACGCTGCTTGAAATACTCCGCCTCGCGATCGATCCAGCGTTGCACTTGGCCATGGCGTGCCGGGCGACTGGGCATGACGATCACAAACCGGTCGCAAAACGCATCGTCAATCGGCCCCTGCAATCCGGGGCGTTTACGTAGCGTCATCTCATCATCACGCGTCGATGTCCACTCGCCCGATGCGTCTTTCGCTAATGTGCACTGGAATCCACGCAGGTTGCCGGTGTCGTCCACCGAGTATCGTTGGCCGTCGATTTCCATGTCCACCGCGCCGCGACGGCCCGGCCAACCGGTGTCGGAAAAATCGATCTCCAAATGGGTCACCCCATCGGTCTCGATGCGAAGGCTCTCATTCTCGCGGTCCAGCCGGGCGCTGACCGCCGCGGCCGTCCAGTGTTCCTGCATCCCGGCGACGCGTAGCCAGCCCGCTTGGCTGTAGCGGAGCGTGTAGGTGACGAAATCAATTTCCGTCTCCGGACCCTGGTCGGCTTCGGCGGCCCACTTGGCGATCTGGGCGTCGATCTGCTGTTTCGAGGGATCGTCGATCTTGTGCCCCATCCCCGCCCCGATCACGTAGGGGAACTGAAATCCCAGTTCCTCGGCGCGGGCCGCGACCCGGTCGGCCGCCATCTTCTGTTTGTCGACTTCACCGCTGTAGGCGATCGTCCGAGTGCCCTTCAAGTTCTGGGTCCACGGCAAGACGTCATACCAACGCAGCAGTTTTTCTGTGGTCGCGGTGAGAGGGAACGGCGTCGATTGTGTCCAGCCCTGGTAGCGGAGTGTGTCGACGAATCCGGCGCCGGGATTGGCCGCCAACCAGCGAAAGGGATCGTGGACGGCCAAGTGCCAGCAACCCGCCCCGCCCATCGAAAACCCGCGGATCGAAACGCGATTCGGATCGATGGCAACGCGTGATTGGATGTCATCGATCGCTTCATAAACATCGGTCTCGCCGGCAAACTTGAACGCGTTGCAGTGGCGGCCGAACGGATGCAGAACAAACGTGGCCTCGGGCGTGTATTGCCCGGCTTTGGTCATCCGCTCGGTCAGAAACGGAATCTCCGTTTTGGTGTCGCCGCGGCCGTGCAGCCAGACATCCATCCGCATCGGCGTTTCGGCCTGGGCGATCGTGAACCCCGCCGGAACAACAAGGCCATAGGGCTGAACCGAATCATCGATGCGGGAAACAAAGCCGGCGACCAAGGGCTGGGGATGGTCGTTGGCGTCGGGATTAAATCCCAGCAGTTCCAAGCCACGTGTCCCCGCGGCCGCTGCGGTGATCCGCCGCGCGGCTTCGTCGAGCAACCGTTCCGCCGCATCGACTTCGCTGTTCTTGAAAAACAAGTTTTGCTCCAGTGCCAGCTGCACCGCTCGGATCAACACGTCGACGTCGCTTTGCCATTGAGACGCATCGGTCGATTCGGCGACCGTTCGGCTGAGTTGCTGACGGATCGATTCGACGCGTTGTTCGAGCGCCGTGCGCCGTGGTGGATCGATCTGGATGCCCGGCGGCGGCAAGGGTTTGAAAACAGGCTGTGGAGTCGTCGATTGGGCGATGCCGTTGGCGGCCCACGCAGCCGAAAGCGCGAACGCGAAGGTGCAGGCGAAGGCCCGTAGGCTCGCGCCAGACGGCTGATGATCCTTTGCCATCAGCCGGTTCGCGCCAGCGTCCGGGCGCGTTGTGTGGTTGTAGGCCCGTAGGCTCGCGCCAGACGGCTGATGTGCAATTGATATCAGCCGGTTCGCGCCAGCGTCCGGGCGCGTTGTGTGGTTGTAGGCCCGTAGGCTCGCGCCAGACGGCTGATGTGCATTTGATATCAGCCGGTTCGCGCCAGCGTCCGGGCGCGTTGTGTGGTCGTGTGCCCAGGGAATGGCCCGCATCTCAGGTGTCTCCGGCGATCTGAATGACTTGTTCCAGTTGCATCACTCCATCATAGATCGATCGCCCCACGATTGCCGCCGGCATGTTCATTTCGACCAACTTCCGAACGTCGTCGTAGGTCGTCACGCCTCCGCTGGCAACCAAGGGGATATCCGTCGCTTCCGCCATGTCACGCAGTCCGTCAAAGTTCGGGCCGCTCATCATTCCGTCGCGGGCGATGTCGGTGTAAATGATCGCTGCGATGTTGGCCGTTCGCTCTCGCAGGTCTTGGGCCAGTTCGATCGCCGGCGTGGAGCTGGTTTCCAGCCATCCGTCGGTCGCTACCATGCCGTCCCGCGCGTCGATGCCCGCCGCCAATTTGCCGGGGAACGCATCGCACATCGAGGCAAACCATTCGGGTTGCTTCAGCGCGGCCGATCCGACCACCAGACGTGCCAGACCCAAGTCGAGCAAAGCTTCGATCGCAGCTTGATCGCGCACACCGCCTCCCATCTGGCAGGGCAGTCCGGTCGCGGCAACGATCCTCGCGACCGCGTCGCGATTGGCCGTCGGGTCGTCGCCCCGGGCGGCATCCAAATCCACCAGGTGCAATCGTTTCGCCCCGGCTTGCTGCCACTGGACGGCAAACTCCACCGGGTCGTCGCCGAAGACTGTTTTTCGGTCATAGTCGCCTTGCCGCAAACGGACCGGTTTTCCATGACGCAGATCGATTGCGGGCCAGATTTCCATGGTGATGTGGGACTCTCGTGTGAGTGAGGGCTTCAGTGGAACATACGGCGAGACGCCGACGACCAAGCGGTCGGCGTCGGCCGGTTGCAACGATACCGCACAGGCAGGTAGACTGACCAGCACAGAGCACAAACGATTGTGCAAGCGGCCTCCACGCGTCGAAGTCACAACCAGACCGCCGAAACGGCTTTCGTGCTGCCGCCACGTTTTATGTCGGGTTCGCGCTGCTATCGGTGGGGATTGTTGTCGATGGTTAGCCCAGTGAAAGTGCTGGAGTGCTCTGTCAAGATTGCACCTTGGGGTTGAGTCATGAAACCACCGAATCATCGCACACCCGACACGCCGCAGGGTCCCGGTTCTGCGACGCTGGGCCATCCCGTGACGCTCAAAAACGTCGCCGACCGCGCCGGTGTCAGTGTTTCAACCGCCTCGCGCGCGCTCAATGGCCAAGCCCGCAAGTATCGCATCAGCCCCACGACGGAGAAAGCGGTTCGCAAGGTCGCCGCGGACCTGGGGTTCCAAGCCAGTCAGGTCGCCCGCTCGCTCCGGCTCAAACGAAGCGGCTTGATCGGGGTGATCGTTCCGGATATCTCCAACCCGTTTTTTGCCTCCATCGCCCGCGAAGTTTCATTGGGCGTCGAAGCGTATGGGTTCTCGGTCTTGCTTGGCGACAGCCGCGAAGAGACGCAGATCGAACAGCGATTGGTCGAACAGTTGCGTGCCAAACAGGTCGAAGCCTTGTTGGTGTGCCCGGTCGGGGTGGTTCCGGATCATCTGGTCACACTCGATCGGTCGGGATTGCCGGTCGTGGTCGCCGACCGTGTGTTTGACGGAATTGAATTGCCGAGTGTGACGTCGGACAATCGGACCGCGGCGCGAGCGGTGGCGGAGGTGTTGATCGAGCAGGGCCATCGCAAGATCGGTGTCCTGTCGGGCGTTCGTGACAGTTTGCCCGCCAAGACCCGTCTGCAAGGCTTGAACGATGCAGCCCAGCACGCGGGATTTAAACTCGATCCATCGTATCTGGCGGGAAACGCGTTCACCGAGCAATCCGGCTACGACGCGACGCTCGAATTGTTGGATCGACATCCCGAGATGACCGCGATCTTTGCGATGTGCACGCCGGCGGCGATCGGTGCGATCGGCGCGCTGGCCGAACGCGGAATCGCGATCCCGCGCGACATGTCCATCGTCGCCTTCGATGACCATCCCTTTGCCGAACTGATGAAAACCCCGCTGACCGTTTCGGTTCAAGACATTCCCCGACTGGGTCGATTGGCCACCGCAGTCTTGTTGAAGCGATTGAACGTGAATCCGAGCGCTGATTCCAGCGCTGATTCCAGCGCTGAATCGAGCGGTCAAGAGCTGCCCCCACTGAGCACTCCTTCGGAGCTGCAATCTGCCTCGTCGCTGTGGAAGGTCCCCACCACGCTCTTGCAGCGGTCGTCCGTTGCTGCCCCACGTCACTAACGCGACCATGCACCACCTTCGCGAACCGCTCCACGTTCGTTCCCTTTGAATTGTTTTTCGATTTCAACATCCTGCCGGCCGGCTGATCATTCCATGTCTTCCCCCGTTACAAGTCCCCACGAACGTTCCAAACCGAAGATTGCGGTGTTGGGATCCATCAACATGGATCTGGTGATTCGATGCGATCGGTTACCCAAGCCCGGCGAGACCGTTGCGGCTCGATCGATGACCGAAGTCCCCGGAGGAAAGGGTGCCAATCAAGCCGTCGCGGCGGCGCGCTGCGGTGGTGCGGTGCAAATGATCGGGCGTGTCGGCGACGACGGGTTCGGGCAAAAATTGCTCAACAACCTGCTGCAGGAATCGATCGATTGCAGTGCCGTCTTGACCGCACAAGGGTGTGAAAGTGGACTCGCGATCGTCAGTGTCGAAAACAGCGGCGAGAACGCGATCATCGTGATCCCCGGAGCCAACGCGCGGCTGTCGGCCGAAGACATCCACCGTAGCGAATCCATCCTCGCCGATTGTGACGTGTTGATGGTCCAATTGGAAACGCCTCAGCCGACGGTGTTGGCGGGCATTCAAGCGGCCAAGCGGGCGGGGGCCAAAGTGATTCTGGATCCCGCTCCGGCGGCAACGCTTGCCGAGGCACTGTTCGACGTCGATCTGATCTGCCCGAACGAATCCGAAGCCACCGCGATCGTCGGCGGCCGTCTGGAAACGATCGACGACGCGGCCGAGATTGCCAAACGTTTGCACGCCAAGGGGCCGGCGGCGGTCGCGATCACGTTGGGCGCGCGGGGGACCATGCTGTACGACGGGCAGACCGCTGAACTGATCAAGTCGATCAAGGTGGACGCCGTCGACACGACCGCCGCCGGTGACGCGTTTGCCGGCGCCGTGGCTGTCCGTTGGGCGCAAACCGGGTCGCTTCGCCAAGCCATCCAGTGGGCCAATCTGGCCGGTGCCCTGGCCGCCTCCCGCGCCGGAGCGCAGCCGAGTTTGCCGACCCATCAACAAATCGATTCGCTGTCTTCGTAGTGTTTTCTTCCCCGTTTCCTTTCCCGCCAACGAGTTTCCCATGCGTCACTTCTTGCTTCCGATCCTGTTCGCCGTCGCGGTGGCAGGATGTTCGTCGAAATCCGACACGTCGACTGCCCAGTCCAATTCGGCGGACACAAACGAGCGTCCCAAAGTCGCATTGATCATGAAGTCTTTGGCCAACGAGTTTTTTTCGACGATGGCCGAAGGCGCCAAGACGCACCAAAGTCAGCATGCCGATGAGTATGAATTGATCGTCAACGGCATCAAAGACGAACGAGACCTGAGCCGGCAAGTGGCGTTGGTGGATGAAATGGTTGCCGCCGGTGCCGACGCGATCGTGATCGCCCCGGCCGATTCCAAGGCGTTGGTCCCGTCACTGCGAAAAGCGATCAACAAGGGCGTCGTCGTGATCAACATCGATAACCAGTTGGACGCCGAAGTGCTGGCCAGCGAAGGCGTGACGATTCCGTTTGTCGGTCCCGATAACAAAGCCGGGGCGAAGCAGGTCGGTGACTACCTGGCCGGCAAGTTGGCCGCCGGCGACAAGGTGGCGATCCTGGAAGGCATTCGGACGTCGTTCAACGCTCAGCAGCGACTGGCGGGTTTCGAAGCTTCCATGAAAGCCGCCGGCGTCGAAATCGTTTCCAGCCAAAGTGCCGAATGGGAGATGGCCAAAGCGAATTCCATCGCGGCGTCGATCTTGAGCGAACATCCGGACATCAAAGCCATCTTGGCGGCCAACGATTCGATGGCACTCGGCGCGATCGCCGCGGTCAAGTCCGCCGGCAAGACGGGCGAGGTGCTGGTCGTCGGATTCGACAACATCTCCGCCGTCCAACAGGCCATTCGTGATGGAAAGATTTTGGCGACGGCCGATCAATACGGTGACAAGCTGGCCGTGTTCGGGATCGAAACGGCGCTGCAATTGGTCAACGGCGAAACCGATCAGCCGAGTGACGTCGAAACGCCCGTCGACCTGGTGACGGCAGAATCACTGTGAGCGTCTTGTTGGATGCAGCCGGGATGACGAAACGTTACGGCAACGTGACGGTGTTGCGTGACGTCGACTTCGATTTGCGCAGCGGCGAGATTCACGCGCTGCTCGGGGCCAATGGTGCCGGAAAGTCAACGCTGTGCAAGATGATCGCCGGGCTGACCGAGGTGACCGCCGGCGGCATGCGGATCGAAGGTGACGTGTATGCACCGCATCACAAACAGGCTGCCGAATCGACCGGCGTGCAGATCATTCAACAGGAATTGAACCTGATTCCCACGCTCAACGTCGCCGAAAACCTGCTGCTCAATCGGCTTCCTTCGTTCGCCGGGATCGTTTCAAGTCGCACGCTGCATCGCCAGGCACGCGCCGCACTGGACCGGTTGCAATTGGACGACGTGGACACCTACGCGTTGGTCAGCCAGCTCGGCGTCGGACATCGACAGATGGTGGAGATCGCCGCGGCGCTGGCACGCGAGTGCAAGATCCTGATTTTGGACGAACCCACCGCGGCGCTCAGTGGCAGCGAGACGCAGCTGTTGTTCGACCAGCTCAGTCAGCTGCGTGATCGCGGCGTCGGCATGATCTACATCTCGCACCGTCTGGACGAAGTCAAACAGATCGCCGACCGCGTCACCGTGCTGCGAGACGGACGTCACGTCGGCACCGAAACCGCCGAATCGATGAGCACCGACCAGATGGTCCAGCGGATGAGTGGCGAGGTCGCCGATGAACGGTCCGATGAACAGCCTGATGCCGAAACCCGTCAACGCGCTACGACGTCGGCGGTCTCGGCGGACGAATCAGATCGGCGTAACGATTCGACCGTGTTGACTGTGGAAGCCCTGTGCTGTGGCATGGTTCGCGACGTCTCCTTTCAGGTCCGCGGCGGGGAAACGTTTGGCATTGCGGGTTTGGTCGGATCGGGGCGGACCGAATTGCTGCGCGCGATCTTCGGCGCCGATCGAGCGGAATCTGGACAGGTTTGCGTCGCGGGAAAAGCTCCCACGCGTTTTGGGCATCCGTCGCAAGCGGTCGCGGCAGGCTTGGCGATGGTGACCGAAGACCGCAAGCAGAACGGTTTGTTGCTGCAGCAGTCGATTCGCTGCAACACGTCGCTGAGTGCGATGATCAAACGGTTTTCACGGTTCGGTTTGATCAGGCCGGCACGTGAAGCGACGGTCGCCGGGCAAATGTGTCGCGCGATGGAAACGCGTTGCACCGGGATTGAACAGAGTGTCGGAACGCTCAGTGGCGGCAATCAACAAAAAGTCGCGATCGCAAAATGGCTGACCCGCGACGCCGACGTGTTTCTGTTTGATGAACCGACGCGGGGGATCGATGTCGGTGCCCGGCGAAGGATTTATGAACTGTTTGACGAACTGGCGTCGGCCGGCAAGGGGATCGTGATCGTCAGCAGTGACTTGGACGAGCTGATGGAGACCTGTGATCGGATCGCCGTGATGTCGGCCGGGCGGCTGGTGGAGACCCGCGAGCGGTCGTTGTGGACCGAAGATGCCATCTTGCAGGCGAGTTTTGCCGGGCATCGAACCAAAGAATCTCAACGTTTGACTGGAACATGAAACAAAAGTTGACTCAATCGTTTTTGCAGTACGCCGGACTCTTGGGAGTGTTGGTGCTGTTGATCGCGGTGTTTTCGCTCAGTTCAAAGAACTTCTTTCAGACCCAGACGCTGGTCACGATTGCCAACTCCAATCCGGACCTGATCTTCGTGTCGGTCGGGATGACGTTGGTCTTGATCGTCGCCGGAATCGACTTGTCGGTCGGATCATTGATCGCGCTCGGGTCGGCGGTGATCGGGGTGTTGATGGTGCGACACGAGTGGAGTTTGCCGGCGGCGTTTTCGGTGTGTTTGCTGGTCACGGGCTTGTGTGGATTGTTCAACGGGTTTGTCTCGGTTTGGTTTTCGATCCCATCGTTCATCGTCAGCCTGGGCATGTTGGAAATGGCACGCGGCGGGACGAAGGTGATCACGGATTCACAGACGATGTACATCGGCAGCCGCGTCGAAGCGTTCGGGGAACCGTTGCAGTGGGTGCCGCTCTCACCGGCTTTTCTCGTCGCGGTGATGACGGTGATTGCGGGGCAGTTCCTACTGACGAAAACCGTCTTCGGGCGTTATTGCGTTGCCATCGGGACCAACGAAGAAGCGGTTCGGATGAGCGGGATTCGGACGGCACCGATCACCATCGCCGCCTTCATGATTTTGGGGCTGCTGTGTGGTCTGGCGTCACTGTCGCAAACCAGCCGATTGTCCAGTGCGGATCCCAACGCGGCGATCGGGTTAGAGCTTTCGGCGATCGCGGCCTGTGTGATCGGCGGCACCAGTTTGATGGGCGGACGCGGCAGCGTGGTCGCGTCCTTTATCGGCGTCCTGATCATCGCCGTGCTGCAATCCGGCCTGGCGCAGTTGGGCGTCGAAGACGCGATCAAACAGCTGATCACCGGTGCCGTCATCATCGCCGCCGTTCTCCTCGACGCCCTCCGAGTCCGCTGGGGCAGGAGGTCGGGGTGAAGAAAAGTAGACAAGAAAATGGGTGACAAGAAAATGTTGTGTGGACGTTTGGAGTGATGCCGGTTGAGGTCCTGGGCGAAGTCCGCGCGGTCGAGGAGCAGGTTTTTGCGGACGTCTGCTACAGGGTGATGGGGCGTGTGTTTTCAGTTCGGAAGACCATGGGACCGTTCTTCCGAGAAAAGATCTATCAGACGAAGATTTGTGAGAGTTTCCAACAGACGCAAGTAGAAGTGCCAATCGTCATTAGACAAGACAGGTTTCGTCATGAGTATTTTATCGACACTGTCTTTGACGCGGTGGCTGTCTTCGAGTGGAAAGCGGTTGAACGCCTCCATTCAAGGCACCGAGCACAATTGCTGAATTACCTCATGCTCTGTGAACTCCAGCGTGGCAAACTTGTGAACTTACGTCCGGAGACCATAAGGCTCCATCGTAAAAGTCACTGCAATCAACAAACAAAAACAATCCTACCTGAAAAACATCCTCCGATTTCTTCGTTACGTGGAGATTCCTGTCGTACAGTGGCTCAACATCGCCAGTGACACCGTGACATTCCGAACGATCCGACGGTGCTGAGCGGACCGGCAACATTTTCTTGTCATCCATTTTCTTGTCTCCCTCTCCACTGCTCTCCATCTTCCTGCCCCTCATCTTTCTGCCATCCCTCCGCGCTCCATCTCCATCGCCAGCACTTTCCCTGTCTCGCTTTCCTGGCACGCTGCGACTTCCGCCGGTGTGCCTTCGGCGACGATTCGGCCTCCGGCGTCTCCGGCGCCGGGGCCGAGATCGATCAGGTGGTCGGCTGAGAGCATCAGCAGCGGGTTGTGTTCGACGACCAACAGCGAGTGTCCGTCGGCGATCAGGGCGTCGAAGCAATCGACCAAGCGGATCAGATCGTCAAAGTGCAAACCGGTGGTCGGTTCGTCCATCACGAACAGGGTGCGTTTGCGTTTTGCCGACGCCAAGAACGCGGCCAATTTCAACCGCTGGCCTTCGCCGCTGGACAGCGTGGTGGCGGATTGGCCGAGCGACAGATAGCCCAGCCCGACATCGATCATCCGTTTCAGCCGCGCCTGAACCTTGTCGGCGCCTCGGAAAAACGCGTAGGCTTCGCGGGCGCTCATCGCCAGCACATCGGCAATCGAGCGGTCGCGATATCGGACCTTCAAAATGTCATCGCGGAATCGCGTGCCGCGACATTCCGGGCACTGCATCGAAACGTCGGCCAGGAATTGCATGTCGATTTCCAGCACCCCGGCGCCTTCGCATTCCGGGCACCGTCCCTTGTCGCTGTTGAACGTGAAGTGGCTGGGAGTCAATCCGCGCGCCCGCGCCTCGACGCTGTCGGCAAACACCTTGCGGATCGGATCAAACGCCTTCAGGTAGGTCACCGGGCAACTGCGTGGAGAGCGACTGATCGGGGATTGATCGACCGACACACAGTCCTGGATCTGGCCCAGTCCGGTGATCGATTGATAGGGCAGCGGTTTGGCGGCTTGGCGAAGTTTCTCGTGGCGGATTGCTTCGAACAGCGTGTCCTGGACGAGCGAGCTTTTGCCACTGCCGGAAACGCCGGTCACGACGCACAACACGCCCAAAGGAAAATCCACGGTCAGGTCTTGCAGGTTGTGGCCGCGCGCCCCTCGCAGCGTGATCCGACCACGCGGCGACCGCGGATCGTGGTGCCGCAGAGTCGCGCCGCGTCGTCCGGAGAGGAATTGCCCGGTCAGCGAGTCACGGTGGCGCAGCATCTGCTTGGGCGTGCCTTCAAACACGATCCGACCGCCGTCGCTGCCCGCACCGGGACCGATCTCGACGACGCGATCGGCGGTTTCGATCATCGTTTCGTTGTGCTCGACGACGATCACGGTGTTGCCGCGATCCCGCAAGGATGCGATCGAATCGGCCAGCCGGCGGACGTCTTTGGGGTGCAGCCCCGCGGTCGGCTCGTCCAGTACGTACAGCATGTTGACCAGGTTGCCGCCCAGGGCCGCGGTCAACGCGACCCGTTGCGTTTCGCCGCCGGAGAGTGTTCGCAGGGGGCGATCGAGTTGCAGGTAGCCCAGCCCGACCGATTGCAGGTATCCGATCCGGTCGCAGATTTGTCGCAGCGGCTCGGCGGCGATCTCGCGCTGCCGCTCACCCAGCGGCGCGTGATGAAAGAAGTCCGCAGCGGCCGAACCCGACATTTCCAGCAGGTCCGCGATCGTCCGGTCGGCGATCTTGTAGGCCAGTGCCGCTGCGTTGTAGCGACGACCGTCACAGGCGTCGCAGGTTCGATAGCTGCGATAGCGGGCGGCAAAGATGCGGATGTGCATCTTGTATTTCTTGCGATCCAGCCAGGCGAAGAAGCCATCGAGTCCGCCAAAGTTTCGCTCGGGCACCCCGCGCTGAATCAACTTCAAGTGCTTCTTCTTGAGCTTGCTGAATGGCACGTCGGTCGGCAGGTCGTAGTCCTCGGCCAGCGCCAGCAATTCCTCCAGCTCATGTTCATAGGAGGGCGTGTTCCAGGGCGCGATCGCACCCTCGGCGATCGAAAGCGACGGGTCCGGCACGACCAGGTCCATGTCCACGTCGACCAGATCGCCGAAGCCTTCGCATTTTTCGCAGGCGCCCAGCGGGTTGTTGAAATTAAACAGCCTGGGGACGGGATCGGGGTAATCCAGGTCGCACTGATCACAGCGCCGTTGATCGCTGATCACCCGCTGCATCCAAGGGCGGCCATCGATCTCGGTGATGCGGCCCGTCGGCGTTTTGCCGTCTGTACTAACACCAGCGCTCGGATCAGCGGCCGAGAGATCGTGGTTCGGGGGAACGAAGCGAAGATTCGATTCGCCGACGCGTTGCGCGGACGGTGGTTCGGTGTCGGCTTCGGCGATCGCTGTCGCCTGCGCTTCGATCAGCACGACCGCCCGGCCGTGTCCTTCGCCCATCGAGGTTTCTAGCGATTCGGTCAAACGCGACAGTTCGGTGTCGGCTGAAACCCGGTCGACGACCACGATGCATTCCGCGCCCCCACGCCCGATCTTCTTGGCCAATGCGGCTCGATCGGAATCGGACAAATGAAACGTTTGGCCACGGACGATCAAACGCAGGTACCCGGCCCGTTGCAGCCCCAGCAGGATCTCGCCGCCGGATTTGCGATTGGGCAACCAGACTTGGAACCCGATCATCGCGCGCTGGGGTGATGCGGCCAGTTCTTCGGCGATCGTGGTGGGATCATCTGCCGAGACCTCGCGGCCGCAGTCGGTGCAGTACAGCGTGGCGCACTTGGCGAACAGCAACCGCAAGTGGTCGGCGATCTCCGTCGCCGTCCCCACGGTACTGCGATTGGTTTTCGAGCCGCCCGCCCGGGTCACCGCGACCGCCGGCGGGATGCCGGTGATCGAATCGCAGTCCGGTTTGTCGAGTCGCTGCAGGAATTGCCGCGTGTAGGCCGAAAAGCTTTCGATGTAGCAGCGTTGGCCTTCGGCATACAGCGTGTCGAGGGCCAGCGAAGTTTTACCGCTGCCGGACAGCCCGCAAAACGCGATCAGTTTGCCCCGAGGCAGATCCAGATCGACGTCGCGAAGGTTGTGAACCCGGCAGCCCCGGACGGAAATCAAATGGGCGGCCGCGGAAGAGCGAGAGGGGGCAGATGGGGAGGACAAGGGCGCAGTGGGGGCGTGGTTGAGGTGAAGCGAGTGCTGAGTGAGAAGTGTAGCGCATCGGCCGCCGTTGACGACCGGCGGAAGGCCAACGGTTGCTGGTGTGCAGGCTTCAGCCGCCTCATTTCGCTGCTCCGCAGCGAGGGGATGCGCCTGAAGGCTGGACACCAACGGTTGCTGGTGTGCAGGCTTCAGCCGCCCGTCTTGCTGCTTCGCAGCGCGTGGGGATGCGCCTGAAGGCTGGACACCAACGGTTGCTGGTGTGCAGGCTTTAGCCGCCTCATTTCGCTGCTCCGCAGCGAGGGGATGCGCCTGAAGGCTGGACACCAACGTGCGCTGGTGTGCAGGCTTCAGCCGCCCATCTTGCTGCTTCGCAGCGCGTGGGGGATGCGCCTGAAGGCTGGACACCAACGGTTGCTGGTGTGCAGGCTTCAGCCGCCCGTCTTGCTGCTTCGCAGCGCGTGGGGGATGCGCCTGAAGGCTGGACACCAACGTGCGCTGGTGTGCAGGCTTTAGCCGCCTCGTTTCGCTGCTCCGCAGCGAAACGGGTAGCGCCTTAACGCGAGTCGTCCACAATCGCACGGGGTTCACCCCGCGTGAAACGAACCGTTTGGGCGAAATGACGACAGTTCTTTGGTCTGTCGGTGACCGGTTTCGGGCGTGGGATGGTATCCTGTGTCAGGTGCGGACAGGACCGGATGAAGAGGATTCATCCGTCGGCACCCTTTTCCAACGTTCAACGATCCCCCAAAAGCGCTAACGAAGGCGAAACCATGGGCCAAGCTATTCAAGAATTCACCGATCTGCTGCTTCGCCAAGGCATCATCAGCTTGGACCAGCTCTCCGAAGCGGAACAGGTCTCCCGAGACACCTCGACCGATGTCGGCGACATTCTGGTCCAGATGGAATATGCCACGCCCGAGGAAGTCGCCCGGGCAATGGCCAAGTTCCACAAAATCCCCTTCGTCGACCTGCGGGAAGCACGCATCCCCGAAGACGTGATCGAACTCGTTCCCGAATCGGTCGCCCGGGAAAACATGGTGCTGCCCTACAGCGTCGAAGACGGCGCGCTGCGGATTTTGATCGCCGACCCCTTCGATCTGGAAACGATCGAAAAGCTGCGGTTCATCCTGAACCGCAAGATCGAAACCGCGTTGGCCCCCAAAGAGGCGATTCAGGGGGCGATCAACCAGTACTACGGGCAGGTCGAAGGGGAATCGGCTGACTCGATGTTGCAGGAGTTCACCGACACGGCGATCGACTTCACCGAAACCGAATCGGGCGACTCCGCCGACGCCGCCGACGATGCCGATGACAGCAGCGCGCCGGTGATCAAGCTGGTCAACCTGATGATCCAGGAAGCCGTCCAGTTGCGGGCCAGCGACATCCACGTCGAACCGTTCGAAGAGCGGGTGCGGATCCGTTATCGAATTGACGGCGTTTGTGTCGAACGGGAAAGCGCCCCGCGGCGGATGCTGTCCGCCCTGATCGCCCGGATCAAGATTCTGTCCAAGATCGACATTTCGGAAAAACGGCGGCCGACCGACGGGCGGATCAAAATCACGGTGGGGGACAAGCAACTCGATTTGCGGGTCAGCATCATCCCCACCAACCACGGCCAATCCTGCGTGATGCGGCTGTTGGACAAGGACAACATCAAAGTCGGCGTGCGGCAGCTGGGGCTCAACCAGCGCGACTACCGGACCTTCAACTCGCTGATCCGGCGGCCCAACGGGATCATCCTGGTGACCGGCCCGACGGGGTCGGGAAAGACGACGACGCTGTACGCGGCACTCAACGCGCTCAACCGACCCGACCGCAAGGTGATCACGGCGGAGGACCCGGTGGAGTACTACTTGCCGGGGATCAACCAGGTCGAAGTCCGGCACTCGATCGGGCTCGATTTCGCCCGCATCATCCGCTCCATGCTGCGGCAGGCACCCAACATCATCCTGGTTGGAGAAATGCGTGACCACGAGACCGCATCGATGGGAATCCAGGCTTCACTGACTGGACACCTGGTTTTTAGTACTCTGCATACGAACGATGCGCCCAGTTCTATTAGCCGAATGGTGGACATTGGTGTACCCAGCTACATGGTGGCCAGTTCGGTCATCGCGATCTTGGCCCAGCGGCTGGTGCGGACGATTTGCCCGCGCTGCAAGGTCCGCTACCAGCCCACCGAAGCGGTCATCGCCGACTCCATGCTGCCGCCGGAAATGGTCGCCCAAGGGGAGTTCTCTCGGGGAAAGGGCTGTCCCTACTGTGGACGGACCGGGTACCGCGGCCGAATCGGCATCTACGAGCTGATGGTCGTCAACGGAAAGCTGCGTGAGATGATGTTCCGCGGGGCAGACACCAAGGAGCTCCGCATCGAAGCGATAAATAGCGGTATGTCAACACTTTACGCCGATGGGATGCTGAAGGTGATCCGCGGGATCACGACCTTTGAAGAGGTCTATCGGGTGGCCAAGCAGACCGAGCAGGAGCCGCTCGCGCTGAGCCACTTGGTCGCCGATTTGGATTCGCTCTAAGCCCTTCCGATCGGTCGATTTGGGCAAACCATCCGCTCCGCCGAGCGGTTTTGGAATGCTGGCAATTCGGCCGCTGTTTCCTCTCCCAGCCTTGTCCGCGACATCGTGACAAACGTCGGCTGGGAGCAGGACGGTTCCGCTGTGAATCGACAGCGGTCGCCAATCCACCCGTTCGGTTCTTCCGGGGGGGCCTTGGCGAAAAGTTTCGCGTCGATGGCGAAGTTTTTTGAAGTTTTCGCGTGGGGCGGACATAATGCCTGCACTTCGGGGAAAACTTGTTCTACTTCTCGCCATCACAATCGTTCCCCTGGAGTGGCCGGAGCGGATCAGCGGACGGTTCCGCTGACCCGCCCCGGCCGCAACCCCTAGAGAAAAATGATTCTTCTCGCACTTGAGGTAAACCATCGATGGCAACCGTGCTGATCGACAAACTGCTCCATGCAGCAATCAAACAGGGCGTCAGCGACATTCACATTGTCGTCGGTCAGCCCCCGGTGTTTCGTTTGCACGGTCGGATGCGGAAGCTGGAAACCAAGACGCTCGAAGGCGAGGACGCGGTCGCGTTGATGAAGTCGATCACGCCGGAGCGTTGCCAGCGTGAATTGCAGGAATCGGGCAGCACCGACTTCGGGTTCGCGTTTGGCGAGATGGCCCGCTTCCGGGTTTCGGTCTTCAAGCAGCGCGGTTTCATCTCGATGGTGCTGCGTCAGATTCCCAATGACAAGCTCACGCCGGAGCAGCTGGGATTGCCCGAAGCTGTCGTCAAATTGACGCACCGGCCGCGGGGGCTGTTTTTGGTGACCGGCCCGACGGGTTCGGGAAAGTCGACGACGTTGGCCAGTTTGATCAACCTGCTCAACGAGACGGTCGACCACCACATCATCACGATCGAGGACCCGATCGAGTTTTATCACGACCACAAGATGAGCACGATCAACCAGCGTGAAGTCGGGGTGGACGTGCCGAGTTTCTCCGAAGCGATTCGCCGGGCGTTGCGGCAGGACCCCGACGTGATTCTGGTCGGCGAGCTGCGTGACTTGGAGACGATCGAAGCGGCGATCAGTGCGGCCGAAACCGGTCACGTGGTGTTCGGCACGCTGCACACCAACAGTGCCCAGGGCACCGTCAACCGGATCATCGACGCCTTCCCGGGAAACCTGCAGGACCAGATTCGGACCCAGTTGGCCAGTACGCTGATCGGCGTGGTCGCCCAGACGCTGTTGCCCAAGATCGGCGGCGGGCGTTGTGCGGCTTATGAAGTGTTGGTGGTCACCCCGGGGGTTTCCAACCTGATCCGCGAGAACAAAACGTTCCGGATCAGCAGTGCGATGCAGACCGGTGCCAAGTTCGGGATGCAGTTGATGGATGATGCCTTGTTCCTCCACTGGAAGAACGAATTGGTGACCGTCGAAGACGCGCTGGCCAAGGCGCATCGTCCCGATGACTTGGCCAAACGCATCGTCCAGGCCCGTCGCGGGTTGGACGATTCGCCGGTCCCGATCGGTGACGAAGACTAGCGTGACCACTGCGACGACATGAACCAGCGGCGGACTGCAGCACCCAAGCCGGTCTCCGCCGACACTACCAAAATCTCGAATCCTCCTTTTCAAGCATTACACCCATGGCACAGCGTCGCATTGGACAGATCCTGGTCGACCTTGGTTTCCTGACCGACGAACAACGCGACATTGTGTTGGAGGAACAGGAGCAGCAGCCCGGTGCGCTGTTCGGAAAAGTCGCCGAGGACATGCAGTTGATCACCGAAGATCAGCTGGTCCAGGGCTTGGCCGAGCAGATGTCGATGCAGACGATCTCGCTGGAAGAGATTCAGCTGGAGCCGGAGCTAGTGGAGAAGTTGACCGAAACGATGGCCCAGCTTTACCGCGTGGTGCCGATTCGATTCGAAGGCAACCAGTTGACCGTCGCGACGTGCGACCCACAGAACTTGAGCGTCCAGGACGAATTGCGGACGTTTCTCGGTTACGACATCGAAGTGCTAGTGGCGACCGAACGCGACATCAACACGACGATCGGACGCTACTATGACAGCGAAGCCGAGAGCGTCGAAAAGCTGGTCGCCGAGCTGGCCGAAGACGAGGAATTGAAGGCGGCGGTGTCGGCGCTGGAGAGTGAGAAATTCAACATCACCGACGCCGAGGCGTTGGCCGATTCGGCGCCGGTGCGAAAGCTGTTGAACATGGTGTTGCTGTTGGCGATCAAGGACCACGCCAGCGACATTCACTTGGAGCCGTTCGAAGACGAGTTTCGGATCCGTATCAAAGCCGAAGGCGTGTTGTACGAAATGGTTCCGCCGCCGCGGCACTTGGCGTTCGCGATCACGACACGCATCAAGGTGATGGCCAATTTGGACATCGCCGAGCGACGGTTGCCGCAAGACGGTCGGATCGAGTTGATGGTCGGCGGTCACCCGGTCGACCTTCGCGTCAGCGTGTTGCCGACGATCTTCGGCGAAAGCGTCGTCATGCGGGTGCTGGACCGCTCGGTCGTGAACCTGTCGCTGGACAACGTCGGGATGGACGAGGCGATGATGAAGAAATTTCGTCACGCGATCGATCGTCCCAACGGCATCATCCTGGTGACCGGGCCGACCGGTAGCGGAAAGACGACGACGTTGTATTCGACGTTGTCGGAAATGAACGACATCAAGGACAAATTGATCACGACCGAAGACCCGGTCGAGTACGACATCGACGGCATCATCCAAATCCCGATCGACCACGACGCCGGCGTCACCTTCGCCAGCTGTTTGCGGGCGATTCTGCGGCAGGACCCCGACATCATCCTGGTCGGCGAGATCCGTGACTTGGAGACGGCGGAAATCGCGATCCAGGCCGCGTTGACCGGCCACCTGGTGTTCAGCACCCTGCACACCAACAGCGCCCCGGCGACGGTGACCCGGTTGAAGGACATGGGGATCCCGGCGTTCATGACCTGTGCGACCGTCGAAGCGATTTTGGCCCAGCGGCTGGTTCGCCGGATCTGCCAGAAATGTCGTGAAGAAACCAAGGCCAACGTCGAGCTGCTGTTCCAACTGGGGCTCAAGCCCGAAGACGTCGGCGGCAGAAAGTTCTTCCGCGGCACGGGATGCGATCAGTGCAACAACACCGGCTACAAGGGCCGGATTGCGTTGTTCGAATTAATGATCTTGAACGACAAGATTCGCGAGATGGTCATGGGCAATGCCTCGACCGATGAATTGCGTGAAGAAGCGGCCAAGGACGGCATGACGACGCTCCGCGACGCGGGGATGGCGATGGCCTATGACGGGATCACGACGTTGGACGAAGTCGTCCGCGAGACGGTTTCGGAATAAGCCCAGTGGCGTGCCGCCGCAGGGGCGACGGGCACGCCGATTTGAACACACATTTTTAAGCATCACTTTTAAAGAGACGGCCGGTGCCGTGCCGCAACGCAGTACGCGTTGGGCAGGAGCCGGCTTACCGCCGAGGGCTACCGAGAATGCCTACCTATCAATTCGAAGCAATGGACGCGGCCGGACAAGAGATCCGGGATGAGATCGATGCCGCGAGCGAAGAGGAGGCGCAAACCACTATTCGCCAGATGGGGTACTTCGTCACGAAGATCTCCGTCAAGAAACAGGCGGCCGCCGGTGGTGCCAAGAAGAAGGGCAAACGCGGCTTTGCGATCGGCGGTGCCAAGACCAAGCACATCTGCGCCTTCACCCGTCAGCTCTCGATTCTGCAAGACGCCGGGCTGCCGATTCTGCGCTCGCTGAAGATTTTGGAGAACAACCAGAAGCCGGGCAAGTTGAAGTTCGCACTGATGGACGTTTGCGATGAAATCGAAGGCGGGGCGACGCTCAGCGAAGCGATGTCCAAGTCGCCCAAGATCTTCAGCCGGCTGTACGTCAACATGATCAAGGCCGGTGAGGCCGGTGGTGCGTTGGAAACCATTTTGCAGCGGTTGGCGGAGTTCCTCGAACGCGCCGAATCGCTCAAACGAAAGGTCAAGGGCGCGTTGATCTATCCGATCGTCGTGGCGATCGTCGCGATCTTGATTCTGACCGGGATCATGATCTTCATCGTTCCGACGTTTGAAGAGATGTTCGAAGAGTTCGAATTGAAGCTGCCCGCGCCGACGCTGTTGCTGATCGCGATGAGTAACTACATGGCCAGCTATTGGTGGCTGTTGATCGTGATGCCGATCATGTTCCTGTTGTTCATCAAATTGATGCGCAAGTTCCGTCACGGGCGGACCGGGTTTGACATGTTCATCATCAAGATCCCGATCTTCGGCGGCTTGTTGGAAAAGAACATTTTGGCCCGGACGACGCGGACCCTGGGGACACTGGTCAGTAGCGGTGTGCCGATTTTGGAGGCGTTGGCGATCACGCGGGAGACGGCCGGCAACGCGGTGTTCGAGAAACTGTTCACGAAAGTCAACGAGGCGGTGCGTGAAGGGGAAGTGATCAGTAAACCGCTGCGAGAGGAGAGCCGGCTGGGATTTCACCCGATGGCGGTGTTCTTCTTCGCAGTCTTCGGCGCGTTCCCGGGCTTGTTGCTGTTGTCGGTCGCGATCACCAGTCGTGGGACGAAATTGGACGACGGCGTGATGGTCCAGACGTTGACCTTCATCGCGGCTTACGCGATCGGCGGCGGGGCGGTCGGAGCCGGTCTGTTTTACGCACTCAAAATCAAAACCCGCGTCGTCAACGACCTGGTCGTCAACATGGTCGACGTCGGCGAGGAGACGGGCGAGTTGGACACGATGTTGTACAAGGTCGCCGACCAATATGACGAAGAGGTTCGGACGATGACCGACGGCCTGACGGCGTTGATCGAGCCGTTGATGATCGTGTTCCTGGGGGTCACGGTCGGCTTCATTGTGATCAGCTTGTTCATGCCGTTGATCAGTTTGATCACCAGCCTGTCCAGTTGACAACTAATCAAACCAAGTTTGGCAGGCTTGGAGCCTGTCAAACGAAACCATTTTGACGGGCTTCGCGGCCCGCCCAATCGCAGCGACTCGCCGTGCAAGCGAGCGAGTCATCACCTAACGACCAGCGGCCAGCAGGCTGCGCCATCCATCGAGCGGAACCGAACGATGATCAAACGAATGAACAACCAACGAAGCGAAACGCATCGAAGCGGATTCACGCTCGTCGAATTACTGGTGGTGATCACCATCATCGCCGCCATCGCCGGCCTGACCATCCCGGCCGTCGGCGTGGTGATGAAAACGGTTCGCATGAAAGCAATGCGTGCGGAGATGTCCAACATCGAAGGCGGCATCGATTCGTACTACACCAAGTACGGTGACTACCCGCCGGACTTTTCCAATTGGAACATCGTCAAACGTCACTACCTAAAAATCTTCCCCGACATCGCGCAGAGCGAGTTGGATCTCCTGTATCGACTGTGTGACGTTCGGATCGACAACGACAACACGAGCAACCCACCCCAGATGACTCCGAATCCGCAATCGATCGCTTGGGATCCGACGGCGATGGACCGATCGGAGGTATTGGTGTGGTCGCTGGGGGGATTCAGCGCCGATCCGCAATACCCCTTCACCGGCCCAGGCGGTCCGTTGGTCACGATACCCAACACTGCGAATCCGGCGCCCGATGATCCGCAGTACTACGAATACAACCCGACCCGCAATGCGCCGGAAGTTAACTTTGCGCCCGATCGACTATCGATCGTCAACTACAACGCCTCGCTCGGTGCTCGGTCCTTTACCAACCGCAACATGAGCAACGACGAGTCTATATACTCAACCGGAAACGCAGACGTGTTTCCGAGTTACGTTTTGCGTGACGGCGGCGCGCCGACCGTGTACTTCGATGCCCGGACATACAACTCGTTCGTCACCACCGGAAGCGGCGATCAATTCAACGGCTACGCCCGCTTGGTCGAAGGCGAATGGGATTCCATTCGTCCGGTCTATTCAACGACGTCCAACAACCCACCGACGAACCCACCCTATGGTTCTCGCTTTGCGGCTTCACAAGGCTGGCAATTCATGAACCCACAAACGTACCAGGTGTTATCTCCTGGGCTGGATGGATTGTATAGCGACGTTGCTGATTCGGACGGTGAGGATCCTACTAATGCAAATCCGGCGTATTTTCAAGTCAACGGCGGCATGATTGTCCTCGATCCGACTGCGAATACGCCGACTGGACCGCTCGGTTCGGGGGGGTTGCAGGTATCAGCGGTTCAGAAATTTGATGTGACCGGGTTGCCCACACCTTCACTGAAAGCCTCCCAGAATCCCTTCCGTGACAACTTGGCCAACTTTCTCGACCAAGGCACATTTTATGACGCATTGGATTGACGACAAACTGCTTGATTCTGTACTCCGATATCGATCATTTGTGGTCCGTCAATGCAATCGTCCCAATCTGGCTTAGAACCCATGCACCACCGAAAATCACACGACAGACTCATCGCACGCTCACGACGTGGCAAGTCGCGAGCGTTCACGCTCGTCGAGCTGTTGGTTGTGATGACCGTCATGGTTTCACTGGGGGGCATGCTGACCTATGCCCTTGCCTCGGCCCAGACAGACGCGCGGATCAAACGCACTCAGGCGGACGTTGTGACGATCGGACAGTTGCTTCAAACGCGACTGAGTGATGTCTCATTGTCGAAGATGAATCTGGCCTACGGACGAACCATTCCGCAATTGGTCCGGGCGGGTGTGTTGGGGACAACGGCCTTGGACGGAACCGTATTGACAAACCCCGGTAGTCCGCAGCCGACAACGTCGGAGTACCAGAAGATCATGGCGGACGAACAAGCGCGCTTGATCCTGCTGGCGCGTCGCGACATGCTGAGAATGGTAATGCCAGAATGTCAACGTGATCTGTTGTATCCGCCGGCGACGTTGCAATACAGGACACGTGCGGTCGCTGCGACTTCAGCAGCGGCTCGAACGACCAACTGGTATCCTAACGCCGCGCAACTGAAGCCGCCGGCGCAGTGGAATCAAATGCGGACGTTGCTGGGGTTGTACTCGGCCGAGACCATTGACTTTCATTGGGCTGGCAGCCCCGCGACCGATCCGGAGGTGGATGCGATCGCGTTGGCGGCAAGCAACACTGATTTTGACAATCTGTTGCGGCACAACGTGAACGTGCCCTACACGGGCCCTGCGTCCGCGACACCGATCTCGTGGACGCGTCAGCACGAATCGTCGGAGTGTTTGTTTTTGATTCTGGCGACGACCGAGTTGTTCGGGAAAAAAGCGATCGACCAGATCCCTACGTCGCGGATCAAGGACACCGATGGTGACGGCGTCCCAGAGATTCTAGACGCCTGGGACCAACCCTATGTGTTCGTCCGCAATCCGGTCGGTTTTCGTTCACCAGCGATCGCGAACTACGATCCGACCGGCGCGACGGAGATCGAGCAATATCCCTCCGAGCCCGATGCGTTGGACCTGTTGTTGGTGGATTTCCGATTCGACACGCGAACCCATCCCAACCCGTCTCCCTACACGACCGAGTCGCCGTTTCACCCGATCTATTTGCCGCCCGCGGTGATCAGTTCCGGGAGGGACAAGACATTTGGATTGAAGCGTTCGTATGCGGACGAGGACAACGACGGGACGGTGGAGTTCGGCGTCAATTCTTATTACAGCTCATCGGTCGTCGGCTTGACGCCCGGCAGCATCGGCCCGATATACCCGGGGTTGCCCGGGTTCCGGTTTCCCGATCCCTATTTCAACGTGTCCTCCGTGCCATTCGCCAATGCGGGGCCGTACTACATGTCCGCGGCCGGCACGGTGCTGACCAAAGAAGGCGGCGGTTATGGAGCGGTGATTCAGCCCGATCCGGACGGCGATTTCCGCGACGCGGCCGCCGACAATATCTCATCTCTGGACGCAGGCTTCTAAATGATTTCGATGATCACAAATCGCAAGACGCTGTTTCCGAAAGCGTTCACGCTGATCGAGTTGCTCGTCGCGTTGACGATCGCTTCGGCGCTGACCGCGATCGCATTGCCGACGCTCAAAGACAGCATGCGGCAAAATACGTTGTCGCGGAGTGCGTCGCTGGTCAAAGGCGCATTCATCAACGCCCGTGGCCAAGCCATCCGTACGGGACGTCCGTTCGGGTTGGTGATTGAACGTCGCCAACGTCGGATCGGCGACGGAGCCGCCAGCGGCCTAAATTTCTTTGGCGCCAATTACGCCACTCGGATCTACTACGTCCAATCGCCGATCGAATATCGTGGTGACTCTCAGAACGCGCAGGCCTATCCCTATCTGAGTACCGCTTGGGCTCCCAATCCGGCCCCGCCGGCCAACCAAACCCTTCCCAACTCGGTCATCGCAAAATTCTTCGTTCCGCTGGAATCCGCCGGGGTGCTCTACGCCGCCGTGAACGGTTCGGCCCCCGCGAGGCGCTTGATCGGTGACGGCACACGGTTCGCGATCGGCGGGTCGGACTACGATTTCGAACTCGATTTGGCGCGGTCACGCACGATCACTGCCGCCCAGGCATCGACGTTGGGGATCACACCCGCCGTGCCCGGTTCGCTGATCATTTTTAACCACCGATCGATTGCCCCCGAACGCAATTCGAATCCAGGCGTTTACACCAACGCCATCGCAACGTCGCAGTTCCCGGCGCGTTTGGAATTGGGCCAAGGTTACAGTTTCAAATTTCAAACCAACCCGATTCGTGCACCATTGTCACCGGTAACGATGATCGGCAAAACGGTTGTCGACCTGTCGATCTCCGGAACCGGTTCGGAACCTTTGCTGTTCAACGCACAGAACATCGTGGACACCGATCCGGCCAATGTGATTCCGGCGTTGGATCCCGATTCCTTGTTGCAAGACGTGGTGGTGATGTTCGCGCCGGACGGTCGGCTGGACGGCGTGTTTTCCAGCCGCCGCGATCCGTCCATCTCTGCGCCCCAGACGATCCCGGGCTTTTACGTTGAACGACTCGATCCGTCCACGACCGTCGCGTTCAACGTTGGGTTCGTTGACGGCATTTTGGACAACATCGATGACGGGGCTCGCTATCCGTACGCGGTCCCGGGGACGGATCCACAGGTCAACACCGATGATCCGCCGCTGGAAAGCTTGCCGCCGTGGCCGAGTGCACTGACGTCGAAGAAGGTTCCCAACTTTGCCAATTCGGATTGTGCTTGGATCAGCATCCATCCACTCAGCGGCGCGATCTCTTTGGACACCGTTGCCGGTCAACCGCCGCAGGCGAAGTTCTATTCGTACTACGGATTCTCCACGGCCAACGGAAGCCAGTCGGCGCGGAACGTGATTCGAGAACGCCTGCACCAATCTCGCCGACTCACCACTGCCGGTACCACTCAATGATTATGCCGAAGACGACTCCAATCCCTACCGATCCAATGACGTCACGGCGACATTCACCTCGTCGCCGCGGTCTGTCGATCATGGAAGTTCTGTTCGCGATCGGCGTGTTGACGATCGGATTGATGGGCGTCGCGTTCATCCTGCCGGTCGCGACGAACAATGCCGCGATGGCGCTGCAGGACGATCGCGCGGTTGAAGAAGTCAACAATCGAATCGCGACCGATCTGGCCAAGCTGAATCAAAACATTTCGTACTTGACGCAAGCGGAAAACGCGCACACGACGCAGAACTTTTTCTACACGACATCACCTCCTTATCCGACCGTCGTGCTGGAAGACAAAGGCTTTTACTCCAACGGCGCCGCACTGCCCGGGACGCTCGATCGATTCACCAGTGTGTCGTTGGATCAATTGCCACGAGCGTTTTGCATCGATCCTTGGTTTCTTTCCTCGGCCAATACGTTGCGATTCAACGGATCGTCCGCCGACGCCAACGGATACGACCGCACGTTGTTTCCTTGTTATGACCCGCAGTACGTTCCGGCGATTTCCCCCGCAAATGCGATCGCCGAGTCGCACGCGGAAACGTGGACGTGGCCGGCATACACCAATCGATCACAACCGGGAGCAGGTGCCAACATTCCTGCCCGCACAGTTCGTTGGAATACGCCCCGGTTTGTCAGACTCTCATTGCCGGCGATCGCACAAAACGACACCCCGGCGCTTGCGGCGTCGCGTTTCTTCTCGACCTCGGGCGATGACCTGTCGATCGTCACCGCGTCGGACTCAACGCTCGGTGCCGGGTTGTTTGTCCAACGCAGCACCAATGACATGCGATCGTTGACCAAGTCGACGGTCACCGGGCGATACTCATCGATGGTGATGATGAGCCAGTCGGCCAGGGGAAGCAATTCATACGACGCCGCAGTGGTCACGATGAAGGACCGTCGCTTGGTGACCGTTCCCGGAGGCGAGATTCTGCCGAGTGGCGACGACTTGAAACATCAACTGCGACCGTACTCTTGGGCGGTTCCCGGCTCACAGAATCCTCCGGACAACCAGCTGACCTTTCCCGGTGAAGTGATGGGATATGTTACCTATGCGGCGAACGTGATTCGTGGAGGCGGAGGAGGAGAATTCATCTTTCGAACTTCTGGCGCGACCTACCCGGACGTGAAGGAAGGCGGTTGGATTTGCTTGATACGGCAGGAGTATCGCCGCGATCCATATTCCATTCCTGATTCAAGTGCCCCGACTGTCGTCCCTCCGACAATTAGTCGACGTTTAAACAAATTGACGCCGACGGCGCGATCCTCGGTCTTCGATAACGAGCCCACGGGCCCGTTGCACTTTGCTTGGTTCCAAATCACCTCCGTGACGGCAGGACCGACGCTGGACAGTTCGGTCCCCCTACGTCCGGTCTATGACACACAAGTTGCCGTGCGCGGCCCCGATTGGGTGTTTCATCCCAGCCAAATTCAACCGGCGATCAATGGGAACGGCCACTACGGTCCGCCGTATCGCAGGAATGAAGTCGTGCCGCCGGGAGCGACAACCGAATACAGCTACACAGCGGCTACCGGACATCCGGACCTGGGAACCATTGTGGTCGTGATGCCTGACGTGATCAGCGTCAAACAATTCCCGTTTCAGTTTTAGTGTTAGAGAAGACCGTCGGCACAGACGCCGTCGGTGCGAATTGATCGCGCTGCCATCTTATGACAAGGCGAAGCGCTCCCCCTGTTTCTCATCGAGCCAAGCGATTTGGCCTTTTCTGAAAATCACCGAATCGCAAGACCAAACATGATACCAAAAGTTTCCAAACAAGATCGCCACGGTGTTGTCCTCTTGATCGTGCTGGGGATGTTGTCCCTGTTCACGGTCCTTGTGATCAGCTTTGTCGTGTTCAGCTCCCAAATGGCACGCACCGCGTACTCCAACAAGGAACGGCAACGGACCGCGATTCCGGTGGACGAACCGATCGAATCGGCGCTGTTGCAATTGGTCGTCGGCACCAACAATCCGCGATCGGCGGCGTTCGGGCATAGTTTGCTGGAGGACATGTACGGCAACGACGGCGTGCAGATGCGAGTCGGCCACCTGCGCGGCAATGTTAACCGCAATAACTTGCCGATCACGCTGTACAACCAACCAGCGTTGCGAGATAAAGTCGCTGGCACGTTGCTGTTGCCGATACCGCGTGACGGCAGCGGAAACATCAACGGGACCCCCGAGACGACGCTGTTCAAGTTCCCGACCAACTTGGTTTCCTGGTACGACGAAGGTGAACTGAGTAACCCGGCGATCGATCGTTCGCCGGGATATGCCAGTTTGAGCCCGGTCAACACCTATCGTTACCACATCGAACAACGTCCCGATCTGGACGACGTGTTTGCCGGCCGATTGGTGACGTTTGACGAAGGGCCGCTAGCGGGTGTGACGTTTCGGGTGATCCGTTCCTTTGGTCGTCAAAACGGCGAACCCGAAGTGGCGCGACAGAACAATCTGCCCGCGCCGCCGCTGCCCGTCGGACGAACGCTGGATGATGTGGTTCGGCCCGATCCGACTGACAACACCAACGCACCGTACAACAACCCGAACAACTACGTTGCCGAAGAGTACTTGCTGGCCGGTTGCTTTGTGATCGACTTGTCGGAGATGCCGAGTGAGGAAATCGAGTTTCAAGGCACCCAGCAACCGCTGTACGACGTCGCGGATCGATTTCCAAATGCCTTGCTCTACAGCCCAGGACCCGATGGCCAGCCCGGACGGGCCGGCGTTGACGACAACGGCGACAATGTGATTGATGATGCCGGCGAGTTCGGCGCGCCGTACAGCGATGACATCGGTTACGGATTCACGATGAACGGAGTTCCGTTCAATGGCCGCGGCCTGAACCCGAGCGGATTGACGGGGATCGGCCGCGACGGCGTTGTCGTTGATCCCTTCGCCGACATGGAATTGCAGCAGAACGCCGCGTTGATGGGCGGCACGATTCGGCCCGGCAACTTTGCCTCCACGGGGCGGTTCCCTGAACCGGATGAGCAGTGGGATGCGGCGGGGTTGGAAAACTGGTTCCTGGCCTATCAACCGAGCGACCATCGTCGCGTCGACACGACGTCGCCGACCTTCGTGCCCGTCTATCCCGGGACGTTTAACGAAACAGAATTGCATCGGCAGCTTGGCCAGAACGTGATCCCGTCGTTCCATCGTCCCTCGGTGATCAACTACTTGATGAACGCACCGATCTGGATCGAGGAAGACATTGCCAACGGAATCGATCGGTCCAACCCTGCAAACCAGCGAAATTTCGCGACGATCGTGGCGAGCCCAAACTTGACGTCGCCGACCAACGATCATTTGCGCCTAGCCGCATTGATTCGCCGCATTCGCCGGGCAACGACCCGGCCGTTGAACATTTCGCACCAGTTTTTGACCGGCGGTGCCCGCGACAATTATGGGGACCTGGACGGAGACGGGGTGTCCTACGATGGCGCCCCCGGATTCTCCGGATCCAATCCCGTCCCCGTGATGAGTCAAACGTTGGACTTGAGTGTCGACTTGTCGAACATGGCCAACTTCAACCAGACGGCTCAGGATTTGAGGGCACTTGCGACTTGGTTGGTCAATGGGCCGTGGGATGTCGACAACGACGGCGACGGTTTGCCCGATAGTGTTTGGACCGACATGGGGCTGCCGGACATCCAGGCGCCCGATGGGACATTGATCCGTCCGCTGGTCGCTCCCTTGATCGAAGACATGGACGGCAAGTTGAACCTGAATTTCGCGGGCAACTTGTCTCAATTGGTGAAAAACCGATTTGTTGAGCGTCCCACTAGTGGAGGCCGCTCCGATCGCCGCTATTTCAACGAAACCGAATACTTTTCGGTGCAACAGATGCTCGGATCGTTCGGGTTTGGTGGTGGCGTTGGCCCTGGCGAAGTCGACTTTTCGCATCTTTTCAGTTCCGATTCGGTTCCTGGTGGATTCATCGGCCCGCTGCCGACCAGCCAGGTTGGAACACGACTGTCGTTTCGCAATAACGCAACGAATATCGGTCTCTTGCGTTCGCGTTATGGAAACCTGTTGAACGTGCGGAATGGTGGTCAGATTTACGACTATCTGGCGCCCTACCCTGGGCTGAACGAACACAAGCTACCCGCCGCCGGCGACGCACAAAATCCGCTCCGGTTATCCAGCGCGCTTTCAAAGATCCCATTCCCGACTCCGTTGCCGGTAAACCCGACGGACCCGTTACTCCACGGGTCATACAGCTATTGGGGACGCCCAATGGACTTGATGGGCGTGTCCACGACTCGTAAGGATCACCGCGGCAATCAGCAATTCACATTGGGTGTCGTTCCGCCCGGCGTGATCCCGAACTCGGAACAGGACATCGATGACAAGGCGAACCACGTCTATGAATTGGGAGTCACCTCTCCGCTTGGCGACGACACTCCCTATACTCCGACCGAATACATTGACCTGCTTCAAAATGGTCGCATCGGCGGACGATTGTCGGAACTGCTTGGGGATGCGGTTCGACGAAATGCGGCACTTCGTAACCTGATCACGGTCGAAAGCCGAAGTGTCGATTCACCCGAGGTTCCTGGCGCTCCCAGCTTGGGACGATTGCTTGCCGAAAAGCTGCGGATCGCGTCGGTTCCTTACCTCGAACAACAAGTCCACTTGGATCGGATGCTTGCGGTTGAACTGCGCAAAGGGTCCAAGCTGAACGTCAACCGGGCTCTTGGCAACGGCGAAAACAGCATCTCCACGCAGTTGTTCACCGATGGGCGGACGCCGACCAATCCTGGAGCCGCGTTCAATCCTGTTGACCCAGATATCGTCGTTGATGAATCGCGAGAAGGCCAAAATCGCGTGGTCTCCACGGGCGGTCCACAACCGAACAATGTCCGCAGCAACGAACGGGCCTTCCCGGTGATCGCCGGTTCGTATCCGCAACAAGCCACGGCGAATGCGAAGTATGCGCCGACGCATTACATGCCGGTGCATTCGACGACCGCCCCGGGTACTCCGATGGTCCCGGATTTCGATGGGTATGACCTCAACGGTGACGGAATCCTGGATACGACCAACGACGTGGGGACCATGTTTAGTGTTGATCACGACAACGACTCTGCAACCGCACCGTTGACAACCATGTTGAAGGCGCCGACCGGTGAAGAGCTTCTTGCGCGTCATTTGTACGTGTTGATGTTCACGCTGATTCATGATCCCATCACGCACCCCAACGGCATCGAGTTGGTGAGACATTTTCCGTATCCCGGTGGTGCGTTTGGCGGAAACACCAACAACCCGACGGCCGCGGAAATCAATAATCGAAACCATTACGTAGCAAACCGTCTAGCACAATGGGCGGTCAACGTGGTGGACTTCCGTGACACAAACGTTGCCCGAACGCGGCTTCGCTTTGATCTCAATCCGTTTGACGGATTCAATCCGGAAATAGCCGCCGTCAACGTGGTATGGGGAATGGAACGTCCGGAGGTGGAACTGACCGAAGCAATCGCGTTTCACGATAAGAGATTGAAACGAAATCTGGAAACGAATCTAAACCTCGTTGATGCAGATGGCGAGTTAAAAGATGACGTAGACAATGACCCCGCTAACGCTCCGGATCCAGACAGTGACATGGATCAGTTTCGGATTCCGTTGGCCAGCGCCTTTGTCGAACTTCACTCGCTACGATCGCCAGATGATGGGAACGCCGTCGTCGGGCAGGAGTCGTTTCCGCGTGAATTCTATAACGCGGTGGGTGAGTTGGAATTAGGACGAGTCGTCGGGTCTGGAAGCAATATTTCACCCGTTTGGAGACTTGCGGTCGGCGCACCGACAGGAGGAGATGCAAATAAAAGCACCCGTTGGCTGTTTGATGCAAACAGGCTCCATGATTTGGCTTCCAATGACGGAAGGATCGAAGAGACGAGTCATTTGGAGTATGACGGGAATCAGATGAATGACTACGATCCGATGGCGGCGCCGCCGACCGCGCCCAGTGTCAATGACGCGCGTGACGACTGGAATGAAGGCATCCGCCACAGCGTAGAGATCGCGACCCCGCCGTTTCCGTTAGTTGCCGGGACTGAGCGTGTTCGCTTAGCCAACCCGGATTACTCAACTGCCGGTGCTGGAACTCGAGACTTTGACGTATTTCTTGAGCGTTTCGTGCTTTTCTCGAATGTCACTCCGAGTGCGACGTTGGATGTGATGAATCCGACGAGTGCTTTGCGGAGTGGGATGAACGTTTCAAACGTTTATTACAACCCGCAACAGATTCAAATCCCGGGCAATCCCAACCCAACAATTGCACCGGCCGTATTGGGACCGGGTGAATATGGAATCGTCGCGCCACGCGTTTCAACGGTCCTTGGCCAGACGCGGAATTCCAATTCCAGTACCACTCCGAATTATCTTTATAGCCCTGTCGAACAACGATTCGAGTTTGCTCTTCAGGGAGCGACAATCGATTTTAGGTTGAATTATCGCGACCTCGGACCACTGGTCGCGGGGGCAAATTCAAACACTCCGCGATACTTTGAAGACCATGCGAACTATCACATTCGGCGCGTTCGGCCGTTCATCTGTGAATCGCTTTATCCGCATCAGGTCGATCCGATGGCCGTGGATCCGGTGAGTGCATCCTGGAGCACCTACTTCGGTGACCCGCGTTTTGCGCCAGAAAACCGCGTCGACATGGGGTTCAATATAAGTGCTCCTCTGCCGGGGCCGAACTACTATCCGGCACCGACGCAACGCATTTTGACGATGAATGCGGACAATTATCCTCTCGCCGATGGATATCGCGACTATGAGAGTTTAACCGGGCTGCACCCTGATGTTCCGTTCGATCACGAAGCCGGACGTCCGCTTAACGACAACAGTTACACCGTTGGGCCCGCTTCCAACGAGGTCCTTGTCACTTGGAGTGCCGTTGGAACCCATCAAGACGCTAGGACGATCTTTCTGCAGCGGCTGGCGGATCCGACACGCCCCTTCCATCCTGTCGACAACCCCTATCTGACAGAAGACTTTATTCCGGTCGATCTTACAACTTACAACGGTGAAGAAGACGTACGGACCCCGGTGGATCGAGACGGGGACGGCGACCCCACGAATGACAACTACTTTGCCGATCAAGCCAGATCGTTTTACGACGACATGGGAATGGAATTCACTCCCCCGGTAAAGATGGATTCGCGTCGCAAAATCCCTGCTGTCGGAAAAGATCGGCCATTTACCGCTCTGATTCCCAATGGAAGTGCCGGTACAGGCATTGCAGCAACGTTCGATCGAGTAACGGGGGTACACCGTTCACCATTCAGTGCGACGTTTAATGTTCTCAGACGAAGCCAAACGCGTGTGCTCGGTGGACCACCCGCTGCGCCGCGGGCCTATTGGGAATTTGAAATCGGATCCACTTGGTATGACCAAGACAGGGAGAGTATCGATGGATCTGGCATGGGCAATGATGATGGTATTGAAACGCGTTATAGTCCCAATTTGACATTTGATGATGATGTCAACCCGGCGGCTCCGCGCCAGCAATTCAAGCAGACATTGGGTTATGTCAATCGGGAATATGGATTTCCGATCCGATTTGGCCAGCCACAAGCCACCAGCGGAAACAACGCGACTGCCAATGTGGGAATGCCGCAGGATGTCGCGATGCTTTCTTTGCCGTGGTTGAATCGTGATTTTCAATCACCGATGGAATTGATCAATGTGCCCGCAGTTTCACGCACGTCCTTGCTCGCAACGTTTACGCCCGGAACTTTGCTCGACGTCGATAGCGGAACGCAAGAATGGCGTGAGAGAACAACGCCGTTTGGGCACCTGCTCGGTTTTGAAAGCGGTTATTCAAAATTCCGCGGCGCGGATATTCAGCAGGATGTGAGCGGTACCTATACCAATCGCCTGCCGCTGGGGAACACCGAAGATGCGCAGGACCCAGACTATCTAGACAACGTTGGTCAATTCACTGGTGATCGAGCCGGATTTGAACAGATCTTCGACTACATCGATATCGGACCGGTTTGGTTTGACAGCCAGCGTTGGTTTGATCCGATCAAGGTGGTGCACCGAACCGATTCATTGCTGTCCGGCCAGACGGTGAACTACCAACAACGGGCACAATTGTTTAACCGCGTCGTGACCACATTGCAGCCGCCGTACAACTATGTCGGCAAGCACCGTACTCCCGGCAAAATCAATTTGAACACGACGCCGGATTACATTCGCAAGGGCCCCGGATTCCAAGGCACCGACCCGTCGGCTCCGCCCGCTGTCTTGGCAGCCGAGACTCGGGATCGATTCCTTGATGCGTTGGAGCTGCCCGATACACCTGCCTCAACGGCCCCCGTGGTCAACCTTCTGCGTGCGAATCCGACCAATCTGACCGCCGACAACGATGGGTTTACGCCCGAATTCCGAAACTCCCGGTTGTTTGGTAACGGCTCGGTCTATCGGTCCTTGGCATATGGGTTTTCGACGCAATATGAACTTGATTCTTACTTCGATACTTCAGCGGTTCCACAGTTTCAAATCAACTATGGAGCGCCGTCTGTGATGGGCGAGAATAACGCGTACGAACGAACGGTGGATTCGCCCTTCGGTCGGTCGTTTAAAGCGTTTATTGAGAGTCGTCGAGGATATCCACATACTCTTCGCGGGGCAGCCAACCTTTTGAATCCCGAGTTGGATTGGCGTTATCCGACCCGGTTTGCAGGCGTTTTCGGTGCCGCACGTTCGAGTTCGTTGGGAAGCGTCCAGCGTTTCATGCGTGCGGACGAAACCTGGACGGGTGGGACTGATATCGGTTCAGTACGTAGGACGCACGATATGGGGCTTTTGCGACCGCACCCTGATTTCGACGAACGTCTGATTCCTTTGGCTGTTCGTGATCAGCACAACGATACGACGACGGATCCGACGACGTACTCGGTCAGCGTCAATAGTCCCAGTGCGACCGGCGGTGATGCAAGTTTTGCATTGGTGGTTGAATATGATCCGACAGCGGATGCAATTAATGATGGCGGTCAACCGACGAACGATACGACGTTACCGGCGACACAGGTGCGGACCGATTTGCCGGCGGACACGTATAACACCTCTGTCGCAGTGAATCGACATAAGATCTCGATGCTCAATTCGGGGCTGTTCGAACGTCCGCAAGCGGAACTTCATTCGAATTTCCGCCACTTGAACCGCGATAGCAAGTTCCGATTCGAAAACGCCGCTCGATTGGCCAACCTGACCACCAATCACAGCAACGTGTTCCTGATCCGCATGACGACCAGCTACTTCGTCGTCGATCCGATCACCGGCGCCGTCGGCCAAGAGTACGTCGACGCGACTGGTGAACCTGTCCGGTCCAAGGCAACCTTCATGGTCGACCGTTCGATCCCCGTCGGGTTCCTCCGCGGCAAGACACTCAATGCACGCAACACCGTGATCTACTCGGAAGTTCAGGAGTGATGGTGTGACCAGAATCGAAGCGAAATCCATGACGCGACAAACCAATGCAATGAGACGCAACGACAAATTTTTTCCGGCACCCTTTCAGCCCCCCGGATTCACCATCCTGGAAGTGCTGATCGCGCTGACCGCTGCGTTGTTGTTGATGCTCGGATTGACCCGTGCCTATAAGTTGCTGGGCAGTCGTATCACCGAGCGTCAGTCACAGCTGGAACTGAGTAGCAAATTGCGTGACGTCGCACTGCGGATGAGAGACGAGTTGTCGCGGGCGACGTGTCAGATGAAACCGCCAGCCAGTGCAAGTGGTTCGGAAGGCTATCTGGTCTATCACGAGGGACCGTTTACTTCATCGACCACAGTGCTCGGCAGCACCCAAACGCCTACCCCACGCAACACCGGCTTCTTTCCGGACACGCGCTATGGCGATATCGATGATTACTTGGCCTTCACCGCACGCGCGGAAAAGGACAGCCCGTTTGTCGGGTTCATCCCTCAAGGGATTCTTTGGGCGCAACGGTTTGCGAGCGGGCAACTCACCCCCGATGAGATTTCGCGGATCAACCACATCGACGCCACTCGGTTGGTGCCGTTTTATTCCGAGTACGCCGAAATCGCCTACTGGGCATCGCCACGCTACACGCGCAGCGGTGATGGCACCTTGCGTTATGACCAACCCAATCTGCTGAGCGCCTCAACGACACCGACCACGACGGCACCGCGATTTCGCGATGCAAACGGAGACCTTTTGCCCGATCGTTTGGATTTGCATCGACGTGTTTTGCTGATTCGACCGGACTTAAACATGACGATCGAAGAGATGTTCGTCAGCAACGCGACGATGGCCGCCCGCGCCGGTTACAATGGGCTGAACATCATCGCGTTCAACCCGGCGACCCCCTTCGTCCCCGACACCATTCCGACGATCCCGTTTCTGACACGCGATGCCGCGGGTGAGATTTACATTCGTCCGTTGTCATTCGGATCCGGGGCGCAGGGCAATCTGGATTTCTATCGCCCCAACACCGCGGGCGTCAATCCGTTGCTCGCACCTAATCCAACCGTCCCTCGGATGAACGCGCCCGGGATTTGGTGGGATCCATCCGATGCAAACCGGTTCAATCATCCGTCGCCATCTTGGTTGACCGGATTGGCGCGGATGCAGCAGGTCATGGACCTGTCCATCAGCCGCGAAACAGTGACATGGCCGTCGCTGTCGGCCGCATTTCCCACCCGTACGGATCTGTTTGCGTCGCCACCATCGCCGACCGCCGCGCCCGAGCAAGTTGCCTATCGTGGAATGCCGTCCAATGTCGTCCGTGCGAATGACCTCGGTCAGTTGACGCGCCCGGAAAACCGTTTCGGATTCGTGCGGATTCCCGAGCCGATTTTGAGTGGGACATCTGGATCGACCGGGTTAGAGTCATCTTCGATGCCGCAGTTGGCGCTGTGCCCTCCGCATGATTACTTGCACAGCCGATTCACATCGACGCCGACTCCGCCACAAGGGGCCACGGTCAGCGAACACGTGCAAGGCCCACCGTGGCCGACGACCTTTCCGGCCCAAGCCGATGATCCGCGACTGGACATCGTTCCCACATCGGACATCGACTTTTTAAATCCGTACGGGCGATTCACAATGACGACGTTCTTACGTCCGGAATTTGCGTTGGTCGATCGGATGTCCGACGCCGGTGCCGGTTTGCAGGAGGCCGGCGAGAGGCCGGAGATCATCAATCGAGGCGGGTCGGATGTTGTCGCCACCGATGTGGTCAGTTTCGACATTCGAATCTTTGATCCGTCGGCACCGCACTTTATCTGGGAAGGTCGCGATCGCGTTCCCGGAAATCTGGGCGATGATGACGGCGATGGGATCTCGCCGGACGACACCCGCGCAGCCGGGGCGCCTGTGATCGAAATCGACGAATTGGGGATTGCCGGCAGCGATGATGAAGTGGTCCCGATCGATAGCCACCGGCTCGATGAAGTCCTGATTGGTAACGGAACGCGGAACGCGCAGGGGGAATTCGATTATGGATCCTCCGGTGGCCGAAGCAATATATCGCGCTTCGGCATTGTCAATCGCGGCGACTTCGTTGATCTGAACTATGTGCGGCTCGCCGGCGGGCCCATGCGAGGCCTCTTTCACCGTGATATCGTCAACGGCAACGCACTGATGCTCCAAAACATTGACGCGTTCGAAAGCCCGTTCAGCGGGATCCAGTTGCCAACGGTCACGGTCGGGACGCAGACATTCGTCCCCTTTACCGATGCCTATCAGGATAGTGGACGGTTCTTGCTCCGCCGCGGCGGTTCGCAGTCCATTTCGTCGTTTTATCAACCGATCTACGACACTTGGACCGATAGCTACGCCACGGACGACTTTGACCAAGAGGGATTCAACGGTGGACCGTACACGCGTGAGCCGCTCTCTGGTACAGGGACGGTGAGCGGCACCTACACCGAACGTCGCGTTCCGCAGGCAAATGCCGCTGCGGGACCGCAATCGGCCAACATGCAGATCCAAGGTGTGTTGGGGTTGAGCTACCGACGCTGGACCAGTGCGCGCAGCTCTGTCAACAGTGGCGGGGAATTCGCAGCTCAGTCGGCCGGAATCATACAAATTGCACCGACCAGCACCACACCGTTTAAGATCGAGCCGCCCATTCCTCAACCGCTTCGGGCACTGAAGATTACGATTCGCGTGGATGATTTCAGCGCCGAGACGATTCGGCAGCAGACGGTGATTCAGGAGTTTTGATTCGACGTGATGGTGATTCGTCTATTGATCGTGGTTCTGTTGCTCGGCGGTGTGGCCGCGCGGTTGGTGATGCTCAACCAGACCCGCCGTTTCGCTCCGCCCACCGCGGGCCTGGACCGTGCAGACGTCAAACGTGCGGTCACCGAAGGCGGCGATGATGTTCAGCCGTATTGCTTTGCCGATGACGTTGCCGTCTTGCTGACCGTCGGCAAGGACGGACAACCCGGTCAAGCCGAAGTGGATGATAACCTCAATGGCGTCGTCGATGACCGTCGTGAAACGGGCGCCGTCGGCAGCGATGATGAATGCCTGGGACCCGCCGATGCGGGCTACCACGACGCGCTCGATAGGCCCGGCACGCTGAGCATCTCCAAAGGCGGCTTTGTCGAATGCGATTCGGCAGACGATCCGCCGCGGTATCTGACGCCGGACTTGGGTTGGATTGTGAATCGTTAGTGGAGAGAAGGCGGGATGATGAGGAAATATCCCAGCACGTGGCGTCAGCCAGTGGCGCGTGTTCGGGGCGAAACCCACGCGCCGGTCGCTGACCGGCCTGTTGATTTTCTGCGGTTTCAGTTGTGGGATTTGGCGCTATGATGGGGGGCACGGAGGCTTTTTTTCATGGCAGGTTTTGCTACACCACCGCTGGGTCGAGACCAGCTGGTTCTATTTCCTGAAAAACTCGATGAGGTGATCCCGCAAGACCATCGAGTCCGATTGCTCGATGACATTCTGCGACGCCTCGACTGGACCGATTGGGAGGCCGCTTACGATCTCACCAAGGGACAACCGCCGCTTCATCCCCGCGTGATTGCAGGTGCCGTGCTGTACGGAATCATGAATCGCATTTTATCTTCGCGGGCTGTCGAAGAGGCTTTGTGGGTTCGAAATGATTTTCGTTGGCTTGTCGAAGGTCTTCATATCGACCACACCACCATTTGCAAATTCCGGCAGAAGAACTCTGCAGCACTTAAGAGCCTGTTCGTCCAAGTCGGCTTGGTCGCTCGCGAACTCGGGCATTTGCCGCTGGAGTCCCTCGGTTTTGATGGCACACGAATCAGAGCGAACAATCGCCGTTCCGGCTCACGTTCGCCGGAAGAACTTCGCCAAGCGAAGGACGAGCTTCAACAACGATTTGTCGAGCTAGAGGAACAAGCGGCTCAGGCTGACGCTAGCGAAAGCGAACGCCTGGGAAACCACAATGGACTTCAGTTGAGCGAAGAATTGGCCGAGGTGCAGCAGCGTCAGGGAAAGGTCGACGCGGCGATCGCAGAACTGGAAAAGCTAGACAAGGAACCTAAGCGACTGCCGATCGTCGACCCAGAATCTCGTCTCACCCCGAACAAAGATGGAGGCTTTGCCCCGAATTACACCCCGCACCTGGCCGTTGATATCGACAGCGGCCTGGCTGTCTCCGCCGATGTGATTCCTCATACCGATGAAGACAAGCACATGATTTCGGCGGTCCAGGACGTGAAAGAATCGTTCGGCCTGGACAAGGTTCCTGGTGAATTGTTGGCCGACGGCATGATGAGCACTGGCGAGAATCTCGCCCGTTGCGAAGAGCTGGGGATCGACTTTTATTCTCCGATCAAGCTGGGCTGCAAAGACAACCCGGCAGACCGCCAAGACCCGCGTCAGCCTGTGCCCGAAGCGGACTGGGATCGCCTGCCCACCTCGACGACGAAGCGCGACGGCAAGAAGATAAAGCGATTCAACAAGAACGCATTTATCTACGACACTGACGAGAACTGCTATTGGTGTCCTGCCGGCGAGAAACTTGCCTATCAGCACCAAACGAGCCAAATGGAGAACGGTCGTCGTCGAATCTTTTACCGTTACCAGAGCTCTACGGAGTCGTGTCAAGGTTGCCCGCTTGCGTCTCGATGTCTTGGCGCGAAGTCCAAGACTCGTGGGGTCAGTCACGGCGAGCATGAATCGAAGCGTCGCAATCATGCTGAGAAGATGAAGACATCCGAATCACAAGCCAAGTACGCTCGTCGTCGTTCTCCCGGCGAACGCCCCTTCGCAGTGATCAAGGCCAAGTACGGGGCGAGGCAATTCTTCAGCCGTGGTCTGCAGCGTGTGCGAAACGAGTGGCTGTGGTTGGTCAGCGCGTTCAACCTCGAACGATTGCTATCGCTCCAGGCCAGCGGCCCAGATCCGCCACAGCGACGTTAAACGATCGTTTTTTTCATCCCGCCCGTTTCCTCCAGCCAGCCGACCCTCGAATAATAACCGGGGGGACGCTGTGTCTTGAGGGAACGGGGGGCAGGGGGGGACACGCTCAAAATCGCAATCGTGAGCAGAAAATCAACAGGCCGTGACGCGTCCCGCTGAGATTGCGAACTCCGTTCTTGTGCCATTTCCGGTTAAACGCCTTTGCGGTTGAAGTCTTTGAGAACCAGCCCGGTGGTGATGCGGCTGGATTCGTAGATCACCGGCAGGCCGCTGCCCGGATGCGTGCCTCCGCCGACCAGGTAAACGCTGCCCAAGTCTTCGAATCGGTTTCGCGGTCGGTTGTGCAGCATTTGGCCCAGATTGTGCGCCAAGTTAAACGTCGCGCCTTTGTGGATCGCGTAGTCTTGGTTCCAGTTTTGTGGCGTGATCGTATGCTCTGTCCGAATCCGGCTGCGAAGATCCCCTAAACCGATCGCGGCCATTCGATCGAGCGTCAATTCTCGGAACGCCGGCGCTTCGGCTTCCCAGTCGATCGATCCGGTCTGATGCGTCACCGGGACCAACACGTACAACGTGCTGTGACCAGCCGGAGCCAACGAGGGATCGGTGACGCAGGCGTTTTGGACGTAGAACGACGGGTCTTGGCTGAGCGTGTGCGTCTGCTCGATCTCGCGAAGATTGTTTTCATAGTCTTCGCTGATGTGGATGCTGTGGTGGGGCAGGTCTTCGTACAAACCTTCGAGGCCCAGGTACAACATGAACGTGCTGCAGGAGAACCGTTTCTTGGCGATCGCCTCGTCGGTCCACCGCTTGCGTTTCTCGTTGGGAACGGTGCGGCTGATCCAGTCGGCAAAGTCGGCGTTGACCACGAACGCGTCGGCCGCATAGTTGCCTTGATCGGTGGTCAAGGATCGCACGTGCCGGCCTTCCATCTCCACGCTGCGAACCGGTTCGTCGTAACGGAAATTGACGCCCAACTCCTCCGCGATTTCCGCCATCCGCTCGCTCACTCGGCTGCAACCGCCGATCGGATGCCAGACCCCGTGCTCGTATTCCAAGAACGACAGGATGCTGAACAGGCTGGGGCAATTGAACGGTGACATGCCCAGATACTTGGATTGGAACGCGAACGCGATGACCAGCCTGGGATCGGAAAAGTACCGCTGCAATTCTTGGCCGAGCGAACGAAACGGGTGCAGGTGTTTGGCGGCACCGATCAGTGAGGGACGCATCAGGTCGGCGATCGATGAGAACGGCGACTCGAGAATCGGCCGAAATTTTTCCAGCTTGATCCGGTTGTCGTCCATGTAGCGGGCCAACGAACCGACGTCGGGCGGCGACAATTCAGCGATCTGACGATCCATCTCCGCCAGGTCCGGGGTGCAATCGAGTTGTCCGCCGCCACCGAAGGTCAGACGGTACTGCGGATCCAACCGCTCCATCGGCACTTCCTTCATCAGGTCGTAGCCGCAGCCGGCGAAGATTTCTTTGAGCACGCGGGGGTACAGAAAGAAGGTGGGGCCGCAATCGAATCGATAGCCGTCCATTTCGATAGCCGACGTTCGACCGCCGGGACGATCGCGACGTTCCAACACCGTCACGTCACAGCCGGCGTGGGCCAATTGCATCGCCGCGGCCAATCCACCCGGGCCGGCACCGACCACGACCACCTTTCGATTTGACACTGGCGTTTTCCTTGGAGGTTGGGAATGGTAGCGTTGCTGGTGTGCAGGCTTCAGCCGCCCCGTCTTGCTGCTTCGCAGCGCGTGGGGATGCGCCTGAAGGCTGGACACCAACGGTTGCTGGTGTGCAGGCTTTAGCCGCTCCGTCTTGCTGCTTTGCAGCGCGTGGGGATGCGCCTGAAGGCTGGACACCAACGGTTGCTGGTGTGCAGGCTTTAGCCGCTCCGTCTTGCTGCTTCGCAGCGCGTGGGGATGCGCCTGAAGGCTGGACACCAACGGTTGCTGGTGTGCAGGCTTTAGCCGCTCCGTCTTGCTGCTCCGCAGCGCGTGGGGATGCGCCTGAAGGCTGGACACCAACGGTTGCTGGTGTGCAGGCTTTAGCCGCCCCGTCTTGCTGCTTCGCAGCGCGTGGGGATGCGCCTGAAGGCTGGACACCAACATTGCTGGTGTGCAGGCTTTAGCCGCTCCGTCTTGCTGCTCCGCAGCGCGTGGGGATGCGCCTGAAGGCTGGACACCAACGTTGCTGGTGTGCAGGCTTCAGCCGTTCCGTCTTGCTGCTTCGCAGCGCGTGGGGATGCGCCTGAAGGCTGGACACCAACGGTTGCTAATACGTTCCCTTTTGGATTCCAGCTTCGATCTGGCGGCGGACGAGCGTATCGATGCCGACGTCATCTTTGGGGGTCAGTTCGATTTCGCCACGGTCGGCAGAGGTTCGAGCCCGCTTGACGACTTCGCGGACTGCATCGACGGTCAACGGTTCAACCAACTGAGCCTCCTCGTTGCCGGGATCGGACTGGAGCACCGGTGTTAGGATATGAACGAAGTCAATGGTGGTGATCTTGTTTCGTTCCACGCCTTTGCGCAAACGGACGAATTGCAGGGAATCGCCGGCGGAAAACTGATCGGGATGATCATCGACGAATTTTTCGATGCGGCGGATCTGTCCCCACTGTAGCACCGGCAACCGGGTCATGCGTTGCATCACGCCGGAGGCTTGCCAGCCTTCGAGTCGGCCGCGTTCGAGTTCGTCGGCAAAGGTGTTGAGCAATTTGACCGTCGCCGCCTTTTCTTCCGGTTCGAGCAAACTCTGCTCCACCGCAGGAATGAAACTGCCGCGCATCGAACGCAACGCCAATTCGTCTTGCTTGTCGAAAATCAGCCACGTCATCACGCCGCAGGTCAGGAACCCGACGATGCCCATCAAGACCATCGACGCCAGGATCGCCGGCATGCAGCCCGGCCCTTCGTCCTCTGGCGCGTCGGAGGGGTCTTGGGTGGCGTCGGCGGTCATGGGGTGACTTTGGGGAAGAAGGGGAGTTGGTTGGTGTGCAGGCTTGAGCCGCCCCGTCTTGCTGCTTCGCAGCGCGTGGGGATGCGCCTAAAGGCTGGACACCAACGTTGCTGGTGTGCAGGCTTCAGCCGCTCCGTCTTGCTGCTCCGCAGCGCGTGGGGATGCGCCTAAAGGCTGGACACCAACGGTTGCTGGTGTGCAGGCTTTAGCCGCTCCGTCTTGCTGCTTCGCAGCGCGTGGGGATGCGCCTAAAGGCTGGACACCAACGGTTGCTGGTGTGCAGGCTTTAGCCGCTCGGTCTTGCTGCTTCGCAGCGCGTGGGGATGCGCCTGAAGGCTGGACACCAACGTTGCTGGTGTCCAGGCTTCAGCCGCTCCGTCTTGCTGCTCCGCAGCGCGTGGGGATGCGCCTGAAGGCTGGACACCAACGGTTGCTGGTGTGCAGGCTTGAGCCGCCCCGTCTTGCTGCTTCGCAGCGCGTGGGGATGCGCCTAAAGGCTGGACACCAACGGTTGCTGGTGTGCAGGCTTCAGCCGCCCCGTCTTGCTGCTTCGCAGCGCGTGGGGATGCGCCTAAAGGCTGGACACCAACGGTTGCTGGTGTGCAGGCTTGAGCCGCCCCGTCTTGCTGCTTCGCAGCGTGTGGGGATGCGCCTGAAGGCTGGACACCAACGTTGCTGGTGTGCAGGCTTTAGCCGCTCCGTCTTGCTGCTTTGCAGCGCGTGGGGATGCGCCTGAAGGCTGGACACCAACGGTTGCTGGTGTGCAGGCTTCAGACGCTCCGTCTTGCTGCTTCGCAGCGCGTGGGGATGCGCCTGAAGGCTGGACACCAACGTTGCTGGTGTGCAGGCTTTAGCCGCTCCGTCTTGCTGCTTCGCAGCGCGTGGGGATGCGCCTGAAGGCTGGACACCAACGGTTGCTGGTGTGCAGGCTTTAGCCGCCCGGTTTCGCTGCGGAGCAGCGAAACCGACAGCGAACAGACGTTAGACGTCGGGGAACTCGATTTTGATGACTTTCAGCGTCATCATGCCGGCGGGGACTTCGATCTTGGCAATTTCGCCGACCTTTTTTCCGATCAGACCTTTGCCGATCGGGCTGGTGACCAGGATCTTGCCGGACTTGTAGTCGTCTTCTCCGGCGCCGACGAACGTGAATTCCTCTTCCATGCCGTCGTCCTGGTCTTCGACCGTGACGGTGCAGCCGAAGACGACTTCGTCGCGGGGCAGTTCCGACATGTCGACGATCGTGGCGCGGGCGAGTTTGTCTTTGAGCAGATTGATCCGCGCTTGGACCTTGCCTTGATTTTCACGCTGGGCGTGGTATTCCGCGTTTTCCTTCAAGTCGCCTTCTTCGCGCGCCAGGGCGATCTTGTCGGCGATCTCGGGCATCACTTCGCGATCAAGATGCTCGATTTCGGCTTTGATCTTGTTGTATCCCTCTCGGGTCATCGGCACCGATTCAACCATCACACTCTCCACGGGTCACTGAAAAAAAGAAACCTTCCCCACCCAGACGGCGGGAAAGGCTTCGTTGCTTGTTTGGGTAGTTTTGCCGCTTTCTTCGTTAATGTAAAGGTCTTTAACGCGTCAGGTCCGGGTCGATCGTCTTGGGCGATTCGTCGGATTCGAATGGCAGGCCGATGTCCTCGTCCAGCCAGCGGCCCAAATCGATCAGCCGACAGCGCTCGCAGCAGAACGGCGGGGCATTGGTTTCGTCCATCCGAAAGCGTTTTCCGCAGGTCGGACACTTCGATTTGTCACGGGGTTCGTTGGGCATGGGACGGATTTGAGGGGGAATGCAGGAGGTGACACCGCAGGAGGGGGCTCGGCGCGTCACGTCTGAACGAGTGTTCGGAACGGGCTTGGTCCAGAATTCTAATGGAGTCGAAGTGCTCTGGCGCGTCGTCGACAGCTTCGGTCACATGCCAGCTTGGCAGGAGGAAATTCGCCGCGACATGCTATTGATGCCAGTGTGACGGCAAAATGTCAAGATAGTGAATCTTGCGACGCCCGCTGCGGTTTGGTATCCGATTTGCAACCGACTGGCGTAACCGGTCCGATGCGACCGGTGTCGGCCTGAACGTGCAGACTGACCTTGCGGTCGGAGGCACTGGTCTTGTCAGATTCTCCCCAGATGCGAACACTAAGCGGTCATTGAAAGGCCGACGCATCGATTGTTCGGTCTGATCCCGATGCGATTTCGTTGCTTTTAACTCCCAAAGACACTTTATGGATTCACCGTTAACGCACCCGCTTGCCGCGAGCCAGCTCTCCGGTAACCCGATTTCCGGTAGCCACGCCTACCAGAGTTACCAACGCCAGCGTCAACTGACGCTCGGGGATTTGCTGCTTGAAAATCGCATTGTCTTTTTGCAGGGCGAAATCCACTACGGCAACGCCAACGAGTTGGTGATGAAGTTGCTGTACTTGCAGAGCGAAAATCGCCGCAAAGACATTCATTTCTACATCAATTCTCCCGGCGGAAGCGTCACCGCGACGTTGGCGATTTACGACACGATGCAGATTCTCTCGTGCCCGGTCGCGACGTACTGCGTCGGTGAAGCCTGCAGCGGGGCGGCCGTCTTGTTGGTCGGCGGCAGCAAAGGCAAACGGTACTGTCTGCCCAACAGCCGCGTGATGATGCACCAGCCGATGGGCGGCGTCGGCGGACAGGTCAGCGACATCGAAATCCAAGCGGCCGAAATGTTCCGCTATCGCGATGTGCTGAACCAGATCATCGCCAGCCACTCGGGACAGCCGGTCGAAAAAATCGCCGAAGACACCGATCGCGATTTCTTTTTAGGGGCCAACGAAGCCAAAGAGTACGGATTGGTCGACGATATCCTGACCAAGCCGCCGGTCGAAGACGAAGACGAAGACGCCAACTGAGCCGTCGCCCGTCTCGTTTTCCCTCTCCCGTCCAACTAACCAAGAATACCGATATGCCACTGATTCCCTACGTCGTTGAAAAGAGCGGACGCGAAGAACGCACTTACGACATCTATAGCCGACTGCTGAAAGACCGAATCATCTTTCTCGGTCAACAAGTCGATGACCAGATCTCCAACTCGCTCGTCGCTCAGATGCTGTTCCTGATGAGCGACGATCCCAAGGCGGACATCCACCTGTATATCAACAGCCCCGGTGGAAGCATCACCGCCGGCATGGCGATCTACGACACCATGCAATTCGTCTCCTGTGACGTCGCTACCTACTGCATCGGTCAAGCCGCGTCGATGGGCGCCGTGCTGTTGACCGCCGGTGCCGCCGGGAAACGCTACGCGCTGCCCAACGCGCGGATCATGATTCACCAGCCGCTCGCCGGCATGCAAGGCACCGCGCGGGAGGTCGAGATCCACGTCGAAGAACTGCGGCGGATCAAGAAACGCATGAACGAAATCATGATCGATCACACCGGCCACTCGCTGGAAAAAATTGAAACGGACACCGATCGTGACCGCTTCATGAGCGCCGAAGAGGCCCGCGAGTACGGCTTGATCGACAAGGTCGTCAAACGCGCCGGCGAAGCCTAAACGGGCGAGCGAAGCAGAGTGGGATAGCCTTCGCGACCCTCCCAAAGGGCATTGTGTCTACACATCTTTTGCATGTCAGATCGGTTTTGAGTGGATGGTTTCGGCCAACGGCCGTTTACATCCATAGCCTTGGGCATCGCCCAAGGTCCCCAAACGAGAACGAGAGGGGTTGGCCGGCGGCCATACACAAATGCCTCGTCAAACGCGAAGGTTGTCCATGGCCGTTGGCCAAATTTCACCTCATTGCGATGAGGTTCCTGGGGCGGCGCAACCCTCGCAAATGCTCGGTTTGCTTGCCCCAGGCTACGGATATGCATGCCCTTTGGGCAAGAAGCGACTTGCGTAGATACCAATGCCCAAAGGGAGGGTAACTTCACTTTAATAGCGAATCGACCGCTTCACTTGTTGCCCCGCTGTTTGGCGGGTGTTGTGGATACTTCCTGTGGTTGATGAACAGACGCGTTAGAATTTGCCCATTCGGACTTTTCTACGCCGTTTTCCTCATCACCACAGAGCTCCGCCGTGAAACGATTCATGGTTTGCACAGGGCAGTATGCCCTTTTGGCGATCGTCGTCCTGTTCGCCGTCTCTCATTGCACAGCCCATGCGGCTGATCTTGTCGGCAATTATCCCCACCCGGTCGGACACACCGTCTCCTCGGCGGAATCGGCGATCCAATGGCACGAGGATCTTGATGCCGGCTGGCGCGCGGCCAAACAGTCGGGCCGGCCGATGGTGATCTTCATCACCTCCAGTCGATGTCGCTATTGCGACGCGATGAAACGTGATACTTGGACCGATGGCACGATTCGAAGCCGATTGAAGAACGGGTTCGTCGCGATTCGTCTGTCACCGGATCGTAACGCTGACGTCCTGCGACGCATCGACGTGCCGGCCTATCCGACCACGTTGATCGGGCATCCCGATGGCAAGGTCCTCGCCCACAAGGTCGGTTATCAGCCGCCCGGTGCGCTGCACCAGTTGTTGGGTGCGGCCGATCAATCGGCGAACTGATGTTGCCGCAATAACCGCAATCGCTGGTTCAATTCACGTTCACGCCGATCCAATTCGGCTTCGCGTCGATCGAGCCGAAGGGACCACTGGCTGAGGCTGGCGATCAAGTCGCCGGTGTGATCGGGGAACAGGTCTTTCGGCCGAGCGGGCGGTTTGGGTGATGCGTTGACGGGAGCATTGACCGGAGCGTTGCGGTCAGCCGATTGCACTGTTCCGGCGGGCTGCGGAGGATCGATTCGCAGGATCACCTCGTTTTGATCTGCGGTTCCAGGTCGGCCGTCAGCGGGCGATCGCCGCCGAACCTGTAGCGTGGCGAGCCGTTGTTCGGCACGCGTGGGGTGACGCAGCGTCTTGAGGCGGAACAAGGTGGGTGGTGCAACGCCCGGTCGGTTTGCGGTCGTTGCAGTTGCACCGCCGGCGATCGAATCGTTGTGGTCACGTGCGATCGCTCCCGTGCCCACCGCGAGCGGACGAGGCGCCGATGCGATCGGCCGGCGGCGAATCCTCGCGCCGCCCGTGATCTTTCGTTGCAACGGTGTTGGGGTAACGGTCGGTGGCATCGGACGACGGTTTGGAGGAAGTGTGACGAATGGCCGTTTCGTCACCGGCAGTCAGGGTGTGGCCCCCAGGGCTTCGTTCGTCACTCTCGGCCGAGAGACCTGCACGCTTGTCCGCCTGGAGCGTAAAATGGGGCGTAAGCTATCGTCATCGCAGCGGTTGTGACGTTCAAACCGCCCACCGCCCACCTTCCACTGTTAGGGGTTCGAACCGGGATGCATCTCTCCGACGTTTCAAAAGGGTCACGCGCTGTTGTTTCCGGACTGATCCCAGCTTTCCTGGTCGGCGTCGCATTGCTGCCGTCGGGGGTCACCGGGGACGACGTGGCGTCGCAGGGGAACGCGACCCAGGGCGAGGTGGCGGAATTTCAGACACCGGAGCAGACCAACGCGGCGATCGACAAGAGTGTCGAGTTGGCGATCGGGTTTTTAAAGAATCGCGGCCAGACCGGCGACGGTGCGTTCAGCCCGGAGACTGGCGTGGCGGTGACGTCGCTGTGTGTCCGAGCGATTCTGGAGCATCACCCCACCGACGTCGATTCGCCAGTCGTCCAGAAAGCGATTCAGTTCATTCTGGACAACGTTCGTCCCAGCGGTGGGATCCACGCGACGGGATCGATGTACCGAAACTATGAAACGTCCGTTGCCGTGGGCGCCTTGGTCGCAGCCAATCGCGACAAGCGCTACGAAAGTCAACTCAACCGCGCCGAAGCGTATTTGAAGGAGATTCAGTGGGACGAGGGTGAAGGCGTGGAGTCGTCGGACACGGCCTATGGCGGTGCGGGCTACGGCAAACACGCTCGTCCCGATTTGTCCAACACGTCCTTCTTGGTCGATGCCCTGAAAGACTTGGGCAACGACGCGGACGACGAAGCGATCCAAAAGGCGCTGCGATTCATCAGCCGGACGCAAAACTTGGCCGGCCACGGAAACGACACCGAGCATGCCGACAAGATCGGCGACGGCGGGTTTTACTACACGCCGGCCGCCGGCGGTGAAACCAAGGTCGTCAGCGAAGACGGCGACAGCGAAGACGGGGACAACGGCGGGGCGCTTCGCAGCTACGGCTCGATGACCTACGCGGGGCTGAAGAGCATGATCTATGCCGGCCTGACCGACGACGATCCACGCGTCGCGGCCGCCATGGACTTCATCCAAAAGACCTATTCGCTGGACGAAAATCCGGGGATGGGCAAAGCCGGGCTGTATTACTACTACCACACCTTCGGCAAGGCCTTGGCGGCGGCCGACATCCGCGTGCTGACCGATGCGGATGGCGAAAATCACAATTGGAGACGCGAACTCGCCGCAACCTTGATCAACGCCCAACAGGCCGACGGGTCTTGGGTCAATGACGGCAACGACCGGTGGATGGAAGGCAACCGCAACCTGGTGACGGCCTACGCGCTGCTGGCGCTGAAATATTGCCGCGAATGAGTGATCTGGCAGCCGGGGGGCTTGTGTGGGGCTTGCCGTCCGTCTCGGTCGGGCCTGCTGTGGATGCCAATCGTCCCGCACGGCGTGACCGAGTTGCGTTCCTGTCCCCTGAACCATTTGCTCGTTTGGAGGAATTCGGTTCCAATGGTTCGCTTCGATCGGCTGCGTCCAGCGATTGAATGCCCCATCAGCCTTTTACCCTGAATTCAATGCAACTTCCCGTCGTCAATTTATCTGATTCCGCCCCGGTCCCCGCACCGCAGGAGGGGGGGTCGGATGCGCGCGGCAGCTACGCCGTGGTTTCGTTGGGCTGTCCCAAGAACTTGGTCGACACCGAGCAGATGCTCGGGCGTCTGGACCAGGACGGGTACCGGATGGTGGGCGACGTGAATGCGGCGGATTTTGTCGTCGTCAACACCTGCGGGTTCATCGACTCGGCACGCGAAGAGTCGCTCGGTGCGATCGATGAAATGTTGGACCTGAAACGCCAGGGCAAGATTCGCGGAGTGGTCGTGACGGGATGTTTGGCCGAGCGTCAGCAGGGCAAGTTGTTGGAGGCGCGTCCGGAGATTGATGCGATGGTCGGCGTCTTTGGACGCAACGATATCGTGGACGTGGCCCACCGACTAAGGAGCGGTATTCAAGAACAACAGCGGGTCTTTCGTCCCGCGCCGATCCGGCCGCTTTCCGATGCGGTTCGTTCGGCCGTCACGCCACGCCACTTTGCTTACCTCAAGATCAGCGAAGGATGCGATCGGCTGTGCACGTTTTGCGCGATCCCCAAGATGCGCGGCAAACACTACAGCAAGCCGATTGAACAAGTGGTCGATGAAGCGAAACGGCTGGGGGACAGTGGCGTTCGCGAAGTCGTCATCGTTGCTCAAGACACGACGTACTACGGCAAGGATCTCTATGGCACGCCGAAGCTGACCGAATTGCTGACGGAATTGGACAAGATCGATTCGATCGATTGGATCCGTTTGATGTATTTCTATCCGATGTACATCGACGACCGGTTGGTGGAAACGTTGGCCGGAGCCGAGCGGATTTTGCCGTACATCGACATGCCGTTGCAGCACGCCAGTGACGCGATGTTGAAACGCATGTCCCGTAAGACGACGCGTTCGCTGCAGGAAGAGATTGTGGGGCGTTTGCGCGAACGAATCCGATCCCTGGTGATGCGGACGACAATGATCACGGGATTCCCGGGTGAGACCGAAGATGATTTCGAGCAGTTGGTCGACTTCGTCGCCGAGCAACACTTTGAGCATCTGGGCGTGTTCACTTATTCCGTCGAAGAAGACACGCCGGCGGCCAAGTTGCCCAACCGAGTGCCCGCCAAGATCGCCGAGCGGCGGATGAGTGACTTGATGGCCGTCCAGCAGCAGATCGCGTTTCAGTGGAACGCGGCTCGCGTCGGATCACTCGATGACGTGATCATCGACTCCAAGTTTGAAGAGCAAGACGGGGTCTGGATCGGCAGAACCCGTTCGGAAGCGCCCGAGATCGACGGGGTGGTCTACGTCAGTGGTGTCGAATCAGGCTCCGAGCCGCAAGTCGGCGACATCGTCGAATGTGAGATCGTCGCCAGCCAAGGTTATGACTTGGTCGCCGCGCCAGTGGGCAGCTGAACCGCGCTGGTGTGCAGGCTTTAGCCGCCCATCTTGCTGCTTCGCAGCGCGAGGGGATGCGCCTAAAGGCTGGACACCAACGTTGCTGGTGTGCAGGCTTTAGCCGCTCCGTCTTGCTGCTTCGCAGCGCGAGGGGATGCGCCTAAAGGCTGGACACCAACGTGCGCTGGTGTGCAGGCTTCAGCCGCCGGTCTTGCTGCTTCGCAGCGCATGGGGGATGCGCCTGAAGGCTGGACACCAACGGTTGCTGGTGTGCCGGCTTGAGCCGCCCGTCTTGCTGCTTCGCAGCGCGTGGGGGATGCGCCTGAAGGCTAGACACCAACGGTTGCTGGTGTGCAGGCTTCAGCCGCCCGTCTTGCTGCTTCGCAGCGCGTGGGGATGCGCCTGAAGGCTAGACACCAACGGTTGCTGGTGTGCCGGCTTGAGCCGCCCGTCTTGCTGCTTCGCAGCGCGTGGGGGATGCGCCTGAAGGCTGGACACCAACGTGCGCTGGTGTGCAGGCTTCAGCCGCCGGTCTTGCTGCTTCGCAGCGCGTGGGGATGCGCCTGAAGGCTGGACACCAACGGTTGCTGGTGTGCAGGCTTCAGCCGCCCATCTTGCTGCTCCGCAGCGCGTGGGGATGCGCCTGAAGGCTGGACACCAACGGTTGCTGGTGTGCCGGCTTTAGCCGCCGGTCTTGCTGCTAAGCAGCGCGAGGGGATGCGCCTGAAGGCTGGACACCAACGGTTGCTGGTGTGCAGGCTTGAGCCGCCCAGCTTGCTGCTTCGCAGCGCGTGGGGATGCGCCTAAAGGCTGGACACCAACGTTGCTGGTGTGCAGGCTTTAGCCGCCCGTCTTGCTGCTTCGCAGCGCGTGGGGATGCGCCTGAAGCCTGGACACCAACGGTTGCTGGTGTGCCGGCTTGAGCCGCCCGTCTTGCTGCTTCGCAGCGCGTGGGGATGCGCCTAAAGGCTGGACACCAACGTTGCTGGTGTGCCGGCTTGAGCCGCCCGTCTTGCTGCTTCGCAGCGCGTGGGGGATGCGCCTGAAGGCTGGACACCAACGTTGCTGGTGTGCAGGCTTCAGCCGCCCAGCTTGCTGCTCCGCAGCGCGTTGGGATGCGCCTGAAGGCTGGACACCAACGGTTGCTGGTGTGCCGGCTTTAGCCGCCCGTCTTGCTGCTTCGCAGCGCGTGGGGATGCGCCTAAAGGCTGGACACCAACGGTTGCTGGTGTGCCGGCTTGAGCCGCCCGTCTTGCTGCTTCGCAGCGCGTGGGGATGCGCCTAAAGGCTGGACACCAACGGTTGCTGGTGTGCAGGCTTCAGCCGCCGGTCTTGCTGCTTCGCAGCGCACGGGGATGCGCCTGAAGGCTGGACACCAACGTGCGCTGGTGTGCAGGCTTCAGCCGCCCGTCTTGCTGCTTCGCAGCGCGTGGGGGAAGCGCCTGAAGGCTGGACACCAACGTTGCTGGTGTGCAGGCTTCAGCCGCTCCGTCTTGCTGCTCCGCAGCGCGTGGGGATGCGCCTGAAGGCTGGACACCAACGGTTGCTGGTGTGCAGGCTTCAGCCGCCTCGTCTTGCTGCTTCGCAGCGCGTGGGGATGCGCCTGAAGGCTGGACACCAACGTTGCTGGTGTGCAGGCTTTAGCCGCCCGTGTTGCTGCTTCGCAGCGCGTTGGGGATGCGCCAGAGGGATGGACACCTGCGTGTGGCCGATCAATGATTCGAGTAACGAATCTCGGGTGAATAGTGCAGCTCGCGGGCCGCGTGCGGGGGCAGGGCTTTTTGCAGGTCCAGGCATTCTTTTTCGCGGACCGGATTGGGGTCGTGCATGATGTGGGTGACCAGGGCGACGACCAATTCATTGCGTCGGGATTCGACGGCGCGTTTGTTGAACATCCGTTTGATGACGGGAATGTTGCCAACGAGCGGAATGTTGGCTTCGCTCTGGGAATCGGTTTCGCGGATCAGTCCTCCGATCACCAGCCCGCTGCCGTCGGGCATCAGCACCGTCGTGGAAACTTGCGTGGTGTCTTCTTCGGGGAAACCGCTTTCGGTGATCTTCCCGCCGGAGACCTTGGGCAGGACCGTCATCAGGATGTTGCCGTCTTGGGTGATCACGGGTGTGACTTCCAAGACGATTCCGACGTCCAAGAACTGGACATTTTGAATCGTCGCGGTTTGCGTGGTGGTGGCTACGGCGTAGGGCAATCGTTGCCCGATTTGCACCTTGGCGGTTTGCCGGTTGACCACACTGACCTTGGGCGAGGCCAGGGTGCGTGAGTTGGTGTTGACGTGAATCGCTTCGATCAAATGGCCGATGTCGGTGCCATCGATTCGGAAAGCCAGCGACGGGCCGTCGGGGTTCTCTTCGGCGAATCCCGATCCTTCCAAAAGGACTTTGGCGCCCGAGACCCGCGCCAAGGCACGCAGATTCACACCGTGTCGTTCTTCGTCGTTCAAGTCAATTTGTAGCACGTGGGCTTCGACCAACACCTGCCGTGGCGGAATATCGACTTGGGCGATGTACTGCGAAACCCGCTGGTGTCCCGCTTCGTTGTCTTCGACGATCAACAGCTCCCGTGTCTTCAGTTGATCTAATTGATCGGCTTCGCTGGTGTACGCCTTGCCGACCGGTGACAGCAGCCCGGTCACGACCGATTGGACATCGGTGGCCGCCACGTAGTTGAGCGGGTAGACCTGAAGCCTGCGTCCTTGGACTTTGCGATCCAGCGCCGCCGAGTCGGCTCCGGTGACATAAAGCAGGTTGTCCGAGCGATGCCAATGAAATCCCGCGACACCCAGGATGGCATCGAGCACTTCGTCCAGCCGAGCGCCGCGGATGCTGACGGTCACCGGACCATTGACGTCTGGGCCGATCACCAGGTTCAATTTGTGGTGATCGGCGATCATCCGCAGCACGCTGCGCAAGTCGGCATCGTTGGCGATCAGCGTGACCAGGTCGGCGTGCTTTTCCAGCGTCGCGCGATCGGTGCCAGGAGCCGGTTTCAATGGGATTGCGAACCCTTTTCGGTCCGCCGCCGGCTGGGGCAACTCCGCCGGAACAGCAGGGTCTTTGGCCTCGTCAGACTCGGCGCTGTCGGATTCGGCACCGACTTGGGCGACCCGACGAGTCGATTGCGGAAGCGAGCCGACAATCAGGTCCGCGATCTGAACGTCACGTCGTTGCGCGGCGTCTGGTTCGGCATGATGGACGACGTAGTCGATGCTCCCGCGGCGATCGGTCGTGTTCGCCGCGGTGGATCGTTGATCTGTCGATGAAGCGGCGACGTGGAGCGATTGCAGATTGCCGATGTCGGTCGGGTGGGACGGCGCCATCGGTGTGTAGGTCGCACGCGCGGCGATCGGCTTGAGCGGTTGTGGCATCGTCCCGACCGGGTCGGGGGCGGCGATCAACCGCGCCGAGGCCACGGGACGCAGGGCGTCTGGAATGCGTTGCGGTGAAAGCGCGGTTTGCCGACGTTGGGTCGTGCCGGCGGACGTTGCCGTTGGGAGTGAGGTGTGCCCCGAGGAGCGAACGTCGCTGGGGCGATTGGGGACGGGCAGTGCGATCGGTGTCTTGCCGACGATTGAGGCAATTCTTGATGCACCGGTGGTCTTTCGCTGGCGGGTGGCAGGCCGGATGCCCGCCGCCACGTGCGGTGTGTCGGCCTGGGTGTTGGATGGATCGACGGAGGATGGGTCGGCCGAGTCGGTGAGCGGTTTCACGTCGGTCGGCGGCGAAGGCAGTGCGGTGAGCGGAGCGTTGTCGTGCTGCGATGACGACTGTGATCGCCCGCGAAGCCGCCACTGTGACGGTTCGGTTGCAGGCGACGTTGAGTCGTCAGACGAAGCTGAATCGGCAGCAGACGAGGACTCGGTGGATTCGAACGCCACCAGGGCGACCGGTCCCTGGGGAAGATCGTCAGACGGTGCGACCAGTTGAATCGCCGAGGCATCGATCTCTGCAGGCAGGGCAAACAATTGATGGGCGGTCGCCATGTCGACTTGGAAAACGCCGGTCGCAGCGTTTTCTGCTTGCAGCACGGTTTTGGATTTCCCGCGGAGCAGCAGCGCCGGCGGGTTCTCGCACGCGGTGTCGCTGGATTTTTCCGGCAGACGAGCAGGTCGGGGGCCGCCAGCTTCGGCCGCCGCGATGTTGCTTGCGCGGTCGTCTTTGGAATCCGCGGTTTGCGCACACGGCATCATCCCCAGGCAGAGGGTTCCGATGATCGCCAGAGACAAAATCCGCATCCGGAGAGCTTCCTTGCACATTGGATGAACTGAAAATCCGAACAACCGACACAATCGGCACAGACTAACATTGTTGTCGTATCGGCCTCTGACGCGCGACAGCGAAGCAAATCCTGGGAACTTGATCCAATTAGGGAGAATTGTCGAAGCCCTAGGGAGCGACTTCGACCCCCTCATCGGAGACCTGGAGGACCACGACGCCGGTTTCCAGTTTTTCACCTGATCGCACGATTTGCCCATCGATCAGTGCTTTTCGGTCGGTTCCATCATACGCCCCGTAGACGGCGCCCAGGGTGTATTCGACGGTCGATTGGGACTCGGCTTGCGGCGAAGTCGGTTCGGGGGTGGTTTGAACGACTTCGATTGCCGCACCGCGAAACAGATCCGTCGCGGTGATTTCGTCGTAGCTCAGTGCGGGCAGTACGACGGCCGTGACGAGATGCTCCATCAATTCGTCCTGGTCGCTTTCCTGGTTCCGCTCGGAAGGTGGCTTGAGGGAGACCAATGACGTTTTGACGGAGGTCGCACCGTCGCCGGTTGGCGAGGTATCCGATGAGGAACAAACCAACGCGATCAACAGCACCGTCAGCAGGAAGGCGACTAGGGCAAGTTGTTTCTTCTTTTTTGCGTCGTTGGGTGCAGCCGCACGTGGTCGCGGGCCGGCGGAGCCGCTTGGGTCAGGTTTCATGGTCGCTCCTCCGCTTTAGCAATTTTGCGGCGGTCGTGTCTTTCCCTGCCGAGGGGATGCGCATCGAAACGGTGGCGAGACATCGGACCGGGGCCGGGTTACCGTCGTGTGTCGCCGCGGCGTGATGGTCTCGGTCGGCGCGAACGAGACGGATCTCGTCGCACCAGATCGGTAAGTCGGCGGCAACGATCCGTTGCAAGAATCGGCAGACATCCGGATAGGACCCTCGGATTTCACATTCCGCTTCCAGCACCGCGATTCGTTCTCCTTGATGAGGGCGACCACGATCCAACGCTATCAACTGCACATCACAGGCTGCGGCTTCGTTTTGTAAGCTCGAGCGAACGTTTTCCCAAGAACGGTCTTGTGGCAACCACGCCGCGATCTGTTCGATACGCTGCTGGGTCAGGCGTCGACGTTGATCGGCTTGATTGAATTGATTCTGCAGGCGATTGCGACTGGAGATCAATTCGATCGCTTCGGCGATTTGCTGTGGGCGGTAGGGTTGGTCGGCGGCCAAGATTTCGGGATAGATCCAAATCGTGCTCGCCAACGCGATCAACCCCGAGGCGATGATTCCACAGACGACGTGGCACCGCAGCGGCGTGCTGACCCAGCGCAGGAGCGAAGACGACTCGGCACCCGAGCCCGTCTTGGACCGATGGAGATGAATTGGGTTTTTCATGGCACCAACGTCGACGAGAGCGGCTGAGCGGAGACTTGAATCAGGGCTTCGCGCCATGCGCCAGCGGGCGTGTTCAGTTGGACGTCTTGCAAGCGGCCGGATTTTTCCAGGCGATCGTTCCACGGCATCAAGACATCACGGCTGTTGGCGACCACGGCCAGCGAGACTCGAGGCACTGCCCAGGACGGTGGCTCTTTCAGTGACAGGTCATATTCGAGTGGCAATTTGATTTCGATCGACTGCACATCGAGATGTTGCGTCACCGGGACCTTGGGGCCGGGGTGTGTCGCTCGCGTCACGGCGCCCAGCACCTGCGCCACGCTGTCGTCGGGTTTTGCCGATTCGACCCAAGTGCACCATTTTTCCAACAGCACGTTTTCGGTTTCCAGCAGACGGGTGGCGCGTTGAAGTTCAGCGATCGGCTGGGCTTGTTCGACCAGCACGGCGTTCTTGGCGATGGTCTGACGGCCGCGCAGCCACAGCGTGACGGACGATCCGATGGTGATCGATAAGAGCACCAGCAGCACGACTGACCATTTCTGAAAGGCCTGTTCGGCATGACGTCGGGAGCGGTAGCGTGGCGGCATCAACTCGAAGTCCTGCCAGCCGCCCAGACTGTCGATCACATTTTCACAGGGCACCGGCGGCGTTGATTCTTCCGGCGGCCATGGCATCGGCGCCATCGCGTCGGAGGGTTCGGGGACAAAATCGATGCCGACATTTCCGAGATCATCACGCTCGGTGGTGGCGTGTTGTTCCAGTTGCATCATCGTCCGTAACCTCGGCTGGAACAGCGCGCCGCGGCCCACGCCAGCGAGAGAGCACCGGCGTAGGACGAATCGAGTCGACGGACGAATTCGACGTCGCGATCGAGGTGCTTGGCCAAGGGCGTGGGGCGCTGGGCACCGCTGTAGGACCAAATCGCGACGGGGGTTTCAGTCAGTGTGGCGATGATCTCGTCGACCCCCTGGATTTCCGCCAGCGGCCCGGCGATCAAAATCGGTTTACCGGAGACGCCGCCCATGTCGGCGCGGGCGGCATAGCGGGCGGTCGCCTTGAATTCGGTCGCGATGTCACTCAGGTAGGGACGCAAGGCATGCGCATCGAGCGGCCGATCGGGTTGGTCCGATTCCAAGATCTGCTCGGGCAGTGAAGGAAGTGTCCGTGTCAAACCGACGCCCGTCTGGTGACGCACCGCGATCAGCACCGAGGCGTGACTGAGCCATAGCACCGCTTGGGCATCGATGCCGGTTAAGGATTCCGCGGCGTGGGCCAGGGCGACGCCGTGCGGTAGGATTGATTGAACGTTGTAACCATTGACGCTGGCAATGTCGGTGACCTGACAGGCGGTCCGTTCTGCCGTGGCGGCGATCACGTATTGATCGTCTCCACAGGGGTGACCGTGATGGACACCCACGACCGGCCAATGGCACAGGTGTGCGGCGCTTTGGAACACCGATTGGCCGAACATTTCGCTACAGCGTTGACGGATCTGGGGAATGTCGTTGCCGACGACGGTTTGGTAGTGCGTCCAGGCGATCGGCAACGCGATGGCCGCGACGTTGGTTTCCCCTTCGATACAGCGTGGCAGCCGCTGTTTGATCGCCGTCAGGACTCCCTGCAACCACTGCGGCGTCATCTCTTGGTCGCGATCGGTCGGCAATGCAAATTGATGACGGTTGACCCATGCGTGTTCATCCGACGGACGGTTGGAGGAGCGTAATGTCGCCACTCGCACGTTTTGTTCGCCGATGTCGATCCCGATGTAGGCCGTGCCGTTTTGCGTAAACTGTCTCGATCGCCGCCAAAACGTCATCGCCGGCGCGCGCTGTTTTACGCTTGGCCGAATCTGCGAGGTGAGAGACTGGTTGGACGTCATGACAGGGAAGCATCGTGGAAGGGCCGGCCCAGAATCCGCATCAAGACTCGGCACCATGGATGTACGTTACGGAGACAGACTGTTCAAACGAATGCAAGCCCGTGTCCCCGGGCCGAACCAGTCCACACGCGATGGGGACTAGTGTTGTCGTTGCAATTGGCAGATTCGGATCCGTCAGCCGCCCTGGATGGTCGAAACGTCCAGCAACGGTAGCATCACCGACATCACGATACCGGCGACAAAGACACCCATCACCAGGATGATCACCGGTTCGAGTGCGATGACCAGCCGTTTGATTTTTCGCCCGCCTTCTTGTTCATAGAAGCGGCCGATGTCGTCGAGGACTTCTGCGACACGCCCGGTTCGTTCGCCGGTCGCCATCATCTGGGTCGCTTCGGTCGGCAGGAAGTCTGCCGTCGCCAACGCGTCGCTGGCGCTGAGCCCATCGATCAGGTTGGCTTCGACACGATCGAGCAGATCGTGCCAGGAACGGTCTTGCACGGTATCGCGAGTCAGCCGTACCGCTTGCAACATCGGGACGCCGCCGCGGACCATCGCCGCGATGGTGCGAAAGTATCGACCGGCGATCAATGGGCGATAGGCATCTTTGATCATCGGTGCGTACAGCAACAGTTTGCCGATCGGTCCTTGGATCAAGGGGTGCTTGCGGAGCATGACTAGCGCCACGATTCCGGCGATGCCGACGGGAAACAGAACCATCCAGTACTCCCGACCGAAGGTGCCGACGTCCAACAAGAATTGTGTCGACGCCGGAACGGGCCGTCCGGTGGATTCGAACACGCGTCCGAATTGGGGCAGCACACCGAGAATCAGTGCGGTCATCACGACCGAGGCGGCGGCGATCAAGATCACCGGATAGATCATCGCGCCGATGATCGACGCCCGCATCTCCAATTCGCCTCGCATCCGTTCGACAACGTTGCCGAGGGTTTGCGGGACGTCGCCGGTCGCTTCGGCCGCGGCGAGCATCGGCGGCAACGAGGCGGGAAAGTATTGCCCGTGTGCCGCGACGGCACTGGAAAATCGGCTGCCCCCGCTGAGCGCCTGGTAGATCGCATCGAGGGACTCGGCCAGACGCGGGTCCTGGCAATGGTCCGCGACGTGGCCGACCGCTTCAGCGATCTCGACACCGTTTTGACTCATCACGGCCAGTTGGTTCAAGCTCAATAACACCGTCGAAGACGAAACCGGGAACAGGAAGATACCGCCGGATCCCGCTTGGCGAGCCGGCGAGGGTAACGCCACGACGGCGGAATGGCCGGTGGAATGGCCGGCGGCCTGATTTCGGTTTCCGCGATACCCCGTGTCGGCCGAACCGCGTGCACCGCGTGTGGACGACGAGGGCGGCGCGGGAAAACCGGACAGGTCTTCTCGTTCGCTCGGCACGGTAGGGAGTGGGGTGAACGCCTTCATGATTTCAATCGACCAGTGCCACGCGTCCGACCTCTTCCAAACTGGTCACCTTGTTCTTTGCCAATTCGATCCCTTCGCTCAGCAACGACGGGCCGGTCCGAGAGCGACGCAGAGTTTCCAGGTCCGCACCGTCGTTGATCAGCGTGCGAATGTCAGGATTCATTTCGAACAACTCGTAAACGCCCGATCGGCCGCGATAGCCCGACTCGTAGCACTCGCCACAGCCACGGCTGCGGGCAAACCCCTGACGCGGGTCACCGACGTAATGCAGTTCTTCCAGCATCTTGGTCGACGGGTAGTAGGTTTCCTTGCAATGCGGGCACAGGTTTCGCATCAAACGCTGCGCGATCACACCGACCAGGCTGGCGGCGATTTTGAAACTCTCGATGCCCATGTCCATCAAACGCGTGATCGCGGCGGCACTGTCATTGGTGTGCAAGGTGCTCAGGACCAGGTGCCCGGTCAGCGCCGCCTGGATCGCGGTCTCGGCGGTCTCGCGGTCACGGATTTCACCGACCATGATGACGTCGGGGTCTTGCCGCAAGATGCTCCGCAGCGCTTGGGCGAACGTCATCCCGGTTTCTTTGGCGACTTGAACCTGGTTGATCAATTCCAGTTGGTACTCGACCGGATCTTCGACCGTGATCACGTTCCGTTCGATGCCTTTGATCAGTTCGATGGCCGAATAGAGTGTCGTGGTTTTACCGCTGCCGGTCGGTCCGGTCACCAGCACCAAACCGTGCGGTCGTGAGAGCATGCGGCGGACGGAGGTCAGCGAGGTGTTGGGCAGCCCGAGCGAATTGAGGTCGAAGGTGACGCTATTGCGATCGAGCACCCGCATCACGACTTTCTCGCCGAGCACGGTGGGGAGCGTGCTGACACGGAGGTCTACATCGCGGCGGCTGATTCGCACGTGCAGTCGCCCGTCCTGGGGTTGCCGGTGTTCGGCGATGTCCAGTTTTGCCATGACCTTGATCCGCGAAACGATCGCCGCGTGCATTTCTTTGCGCGGTTTCATGACTTCGCGGAGCGCGCCGTCGATGCGAAAGCGGATCGACGTGAACTTCTTGCCGGCTTCGATGTGGATGTCGCTGGCGCCTTGACGAACGGCCTGGATGATCGCGTAGTTGACCAGGTTGATGACCGGGCTGCCTTCGGCCAACTGTTGCGTGCCGTGCAGGTCCAAGTCGATCGTTTCGGCATCGATTTCCAGCTGTTCGACGTCCAGATCCGCGGTCACCGAATCGACGGCGAAGTCGTCTTCGTAGCAGCGTGGCAGCAGCCTTTCGATGCCGCTGGCCAGGGTCAGCACTGGTCGGATGCGGCATCCGCTGATGTCGCTCAGCGCGTCGATCGCTGCCAGATCCTGGGGGTCGGCCATCGCGACGGTCAACTCATCGCGGACGCGCATCAAGGGCAGCACGCGGTAGCGTTCGGCTTCTTCGCGGGGGATCAGCGTCACGGCGGTCGGGTCGATCAGCCCTTCGCGCAGCTTGACGCCTTCAACGCCCAGTTGTTCGCCGAGCATGGGCAGCAAGCTGGCTTCATCGACCAAGCCCAGTTCCGCCACGACTTCGCCGAGTCGTTTGAAGTGTTTCCGTTTGACGCGGCCGATCGATTCGGTGCCCTCCTGTGCGGCCAGGGCCTGCAACCGGTCTTCTTCGCTGGCCTGGTGGGCCAAGGCGGTTTCCAATTGGTCTTCGCGGATCAAACCGGCTTCGATCAAGCGGCTTCCCAGCGGTACCACGCCGTGTTCGGCGCCGGGGCGGCGGGACGGTTGCACGATCCGCGGCGGGCCGAGACCGGCGGCGTCGGAGGACGGGTTCGAAATCGTTTTCATCGCTATCGAATCCTCCGGTTAGGCAAAACTGCCGAGGGCGGTCGTCAGATCGGGGAACGTTTCGATGTGGGCTCCGACACCGGTGATCCGCAACAGGTCGTCGCAGAGTTCGCCGACGTTGCACAGCCGCAGACATCCGCCACGTCGGCAGCATTCTTCGCTGAGTCCGAGCAGCCATTCCAATCCGCGGCTGTCGATCAGCGGGGTGTCGCTGAAATCGACGACGATGGCGGGGACACCGCCGGTCAGTTTGCTGCCGATCATTTCTCCGATCGGGCCGATCGATTCGGCGCGAAGCGGTCCTTCGGAACGAACGACGTAGACGCTGCCGTGTTTATCAAGTCGGGCCATGGTGAGACGCCTTTGTTTAGATGCCGCTGCGCGAATGGCCGCCGATGGGCAGACGCATCATGAACGTGGAACCACGACCGACTTCGCTTTCCAATTCGACTTCGCCGCCGTGCATCCGCGCGACTTCGCGAGCGAACGCCAACCCCAATCCGTTGCCGCGCAGTTCGCTATTGGCCGCATTGCTGCCGCGGAAGAACTTGTCAAACACCTTGTCTTGTTCTTCGGTTTCGATCCCCGGCCCGTTGTCCTGGACGTCGATTCGAACCCAGTCGTCTTGGACACCGCAGCGGACGATGATTTCGCCGGCCGTTGGTGTGTATTTGACGGCGTTACCGACCAGATTGACCAGCGCCGCCTGCAATTTGTCGCGGTCGCCGAACACGGTCGGCAGTTTGGCTGCGAAATCGGTGACCAGTCGTTGATGCTTCTGCTCGGCCTGGGCCTTCATCTGATCGGCGGCGTATTCGACCATCGGCAACAGTTCCAGCTCGTGCCGGTTGGCGACCATCGACCCGGCTTCCATTTGGCCGACCGTCAACAACTGGTCGACCAAGCGGCCCAAGCGATGTGCTTCGGAAACGATGACGTTGCAAAACTCTTTTTGCTGATCGATTTCCAGTTGGTCTTCGGCCTCGAGCGCCTCGGCGTAGGCTTGCAGGTTGGTCAGCGGGGTCCGCAGTTCGTGGGTGGCGGTCAACAGGAATTGGTCGCGAGATTTGGTCGCCAGTTCTTGCTGCGTGACGTCGGTGAGAATCCAGGCCATCCCTTCGCCGTCACCGCTGCGGCCGTCGAGTCTGGATCGAGCGATGCGGAGGTGAACGCGTTCCCCGGCCATCGTGACTTGATGGCGTTCTTGGATCATGCGCACGTTGCTGAGCAAACGTTGGCGTTTGGCGATCACCGAGTCGTCGCCGGCTCGCAATCCCAACAAGTCCAACAGATCGCGTCCGATGTGGTTGGCGTCTTCGGTGAGACTGAACAGGCTGCATGCCGGCGGGCTGATGAACAACAACCGGCCGTCCAGGTCCGTGATCACCCAGGCCGCCGGCAGCCCACGCATCGCGCGGGCTAGCGTGATCGCTTCTTGATCCAATGAGGCCGGAACGCGTTCGTCGCTTGCGGTGCAGCCCGATTCGGCTTCGCGCAGCAATTCGTTCCAAGCCTCGGTGATTTTTTCTTGGCCGATGATCGGGCGGACCGTTCTCCAACGTTCCGGTTGGCCACCGCTATGCAGCAATTCGGTTTCGATGGTCCGCAGCGTGCGAACCGATCGCATCGACATCAAACCGCTCAACGAGCAAACCGCGACGGTCGCCACCCACATGATGGACTGGAACGATCGCAGTTGCGGAAGGGAGCTGGCCGCGACGCCGCACAGCAGCGCGCACAATGCCGTCACGCAAAACAGGATTCCGATCCTGGTCGTGACCAACAGTCGGCCGGAGGCATTCGAATTCGGTGACGATGCGGTGGTCTCCGACGCCGAGGAGGCGCCTTCGCCTGAGGCAACCGCGGCTGTCGATTGAGAATCAGGCATCTCCGCAGCCTTGGGACGGTTGAGAAATATCCGGTAGCGGGCTCAACGGCGGCAGGGTGGGGAATTCGGGTTCGGCCCGGACACTGGCAGCGGAATCCGCGCCGCCGTCTTGTTCGAGGTGTCGGTGGATCACCTCGCTCAATTTGCGCGGGCTAAACGGTTTGTGCATGATGCAGGCGAGTCGGAAATCTCGACGCAACTTTTCGCTGTCAAGTTCCAACCCTTTGGCGGTGCAGAGAATCGCCGGCGGTCGTTGGTAATCGGACAGTTCGTCGAGCCGCTGAAGCAGTTCGACACCGCCGCAGCCGGGCATCTGAAAGTCCGTCACGATGAAATCGATGCCGCCTTGCAGCAGACGCTGATAGCCGGATTCGCCATCGCAACAGGTTTCCACGGCGAGCCCACTTTTGGCAACCGTAAAGCTCAACACCCGCCGAAAGACGGGGTCATCTTCGATGATCAGTACGGTCGGTGTGGTGGGCATAGTCAGACAGTCTCAAAAGGCTGGCTCAAGTGTCGTGAATCTGGAAAGCAAAACGAATGGGTTGCCTGGACGGCGACCCGGTCTACCAATCCTTGCCGATGTCGGTTCCGGCCGGATCCAGGTTCAGTTTCAAGCTGCCGTTGTGAGGTTTGTAAGCCCAGCCGCTGGTGCCGTCGGGTGCCGGGACGACCGGCGCGGAAGTCGTGGTGGTGTCGTAGTAGACATCCGACAGCCCTCGAACCGGGCCGATCGTGGGCTCCGGAAACGGGCCATTGAGCATGTCCGCCATTGCCGTTTTAAGATCTCCGCTGGCCGGATAGCTGCCTTCTTGCGCTCGGTACATTTCGATCGCGTTGCGAAGCACTGCCAATTGCTGACGGGTGGTGTTGATTTCCGCTTGTTCGGCGGTATCGAACATCCGTGGTGCTGCGACTGCTGCGATGATGCCCAAGATGAGAATGACGATGACCATCTCGATCAGAGAAAAACCTTGACGCTTTTTGCGTGTCATGTCCGTTTGCCTTTTTGGTTGATTGCTGAAGCGTCAGCAGGGTGTGGTGAGCGGCGATCCAGCACTCGACTCCCCGTGAGATCGTGTTTCGTGCTCTGGCTCGCTTGGTGACGCACTGAAAACTAGGACGGGTTTGTCGCAATGATGACGTGAGTGTGCGATTTCTGATTTTTTCGGCCACCCTGCAGAGTGTCCCGCCGCTGTGCGATCGGCACCACCGTTATGATTGATCGCCGGTGGCGGTCATGCGACAGGCGTTGCACGGGGGGAACCGGCATGATGCCCGAACGCATCGTGTGCACCGCAGGAGCAACATTCGATTGGCCGACCGTCGACGCCAACCGGAAGGGCGTCGAAATGGGTGGCGTTGCGATGGAGGACCGCATCGAACCACGATTTGGCCGCTTTTGGCCGGAATCATCACACGCCAATGGGCCGACCGGCGGAATCGATCCGGATCTGTCGACGTTCGGTTGGCCCCTGAGTTGCTAATGGTCTCGGGCATCATGTTCGATCACCACACACCACCGCCGAGACGTCCGTTGAACGAGAACCAACGCCCCCTCTGGATCATCATCTTTGCGATTCTGTTGGCCAGCATCGCGCTGCGGACCAAAGGCCAAGGGATTTCCGACACGCCGCAAAGCGAAGCCACGACACCGAGTGAAGCGGCTTCGCAGAGTGAAGCCGCGTCGCCGAGCGAAGTGATCACCGCCGACCAGGTCGTGGGGCCGGACGAAGCGGCCCAGTACACCGAAATGCGGATCGGTGATCGTGTGGTGCTGGTCAAACGAGCCTCCGCCGAACGGGCGTCTTCGCCGCATCGGGAACGTGCCAAGCCGGCGCGGTCGATGCGTCCCAAGTCTGCTTTCGTCTCTGCCGAGATCGCCCAGTTCGATTCCGATGCGGATCCCGACGGTTGGCTGGCGAGCGTGATGCTGATGGGCAGCGATGACCAGCCGGTCGCGGTTCGCCGGGCGACGGCACGATTCGAATTGACGCCTCGGCTTCCGACCCACGACTTCACCGGCTATGTCGACGCCAACATCACACCGGTCCAATGGAACGTGCCGTTGACGTTCGCCGAAGACGGGGTGGCGACCGTTCGGTTGCCGTTGCAAAAGCCTCTCGCGCCGTTGATCGGTTGGCCCTCGACCTCGCATCCGGCAGTCGGCCGGGCCGGTGGCTTCCACTCATCACGGCGTGGGATCATTCGCCACACCACGTCGGCATTCCAGGATCGGACGGCGTTGAGCGACTCTCAAAGTCGACCTGCCGCATGGTCGGCGATCGGGATGGCGAGTTTCGGACAACTGAAAATTCGGGTTTCGGTGCCGGGTGAAGGGGTTTTTGATGCGGTCACCCCGATCGCATTGCGCCCCTCGGTCTTGGTTGACACTCGTTGGCCCTATCAGTAACTTGACACTTCTCAGCACTGGTTCACGCAACTGCCCGGTCCTGCCGAAAGGTCCGGGTTTATTTTTTGTCGTAGGATCAGTGCTCGATTGCTCGCTTAAGCCCTGAACCAAGCCCGATTCCGCCCAACCAGCGCATGCCGCGACGCTCGCTATGAACCCACAAGACATTCTGCGATATGTCGATTCGCTCCATCGCGAAAAAAATATTGACACCGAACTCGTGTTCTCGGCAATCGAGGCGGCTTTGCAGACGGCTGCAAAACGACAGTATGGTGAAGACGCTGACATCCAGGTCCAGTTGAATCGCGAAAACGGACGCATCGCGGCAACCCTCGATGGCGAACAGCTCGGCGACGATCAAATCGGGCGAATCGGTGCCCAAACCGCCAAGCAAGTGATCATCCAAAAGGTCCGCGAGGCCGAACGTGATTCGTTGATGGCAGAGTATCGCGAACAGATCGGAGACACCGTCGCCGGAATCATCGGCCGTGCCGATGGCGGTGTCGCGACGGTCAATCTCGGTAACGTCGAAGCGATTCTGCCACGCAGCGAACAGATCCCCGGCGAGACCCTGCACGCCGGCGAACGTGTGCGGGCGGTCGTGTTTGAGGTCAAAGCGACCGGCAACCGCGTCCGTGTCGTGCTCAGTCGGACTCGGCCCCAGTTGGTTCAGCGGTTGTTCGAACAGGAAATCCCCGAGCTCAGCGAAGGGGTGATCGCGATCAACTCCATCAGCCGAGAACCCGGTTACCGCAGCAAGGTCGCCGTCAGCAGCGAAGACAGCCAGGTCGATCCGATCGCGGTTTGCGTCGGTTATCGCGGCAGCCGAATCAAAGCCGTCCGGGAAGAGCTGGCCGGAGAACACATCGACGTCGTCCGTTACAGCGAAGACCCCGAGGTGCTGATTCCCAACGCCTTGCAGCCGGCCGAAGTCGAACAAGTCTTGTTGTGCGACATGATCGGCCGCGCGATCGTGTTGGTCCAAGAAGACCAGTTGTCGCTCGCCATCGGACGACGCGGCCAAAACGTTCGCCTGGCCAGCAAGTTGTGCGGTTGGGACATCGAAATCATGACCGGCGGCGAGCTGGAAGAGCAGATCGAACGCGCCGTCGAGGCGTTCAGCCAGCTCGAAGGCATGACCCCCGAGATCTCTCAAGTGTTGGTCGAGCAGGGTTATTTGTCTTATGATGATTTGTCCGTCATCGAGCCCGACGCTTTCATGGAAATGAGCGGGCTGACCGAGGAGCAAGTCGACTTGATCGTCAACACTGCCGAGGAGAAGGCAGAGGAAGCCGAGGAGGCGGCGGCGCAAGAACGCCAGGCTCGTCGTGAGCGGGAACGCTTGCACAAGGAAGCCGAAGCGGCCGGCGTGGTCGAACCCGAAACACCAGCCGAACCCGAAGCACCCGAACCTGAAGCAGCAGCCGAACCCGAAGCAGCAGCCGAACCCGAAGCAGCAGCCGAACCTGAAGCAGCAGCCGAACCTGAACCCGAGGCGGTCGACGCCGGGGGGGGCGAGGATGCCAAGTCTGTCGCAGACGAAGGAGGCTCACCCGCAGAGGGGGGTGCCGACTCCGGGCCTTCCGAAGCGTCGGAGGTGAAGTCGCAGCAGGACGGCTAGCGATTGCCAGATTTCGTGTCGCGGGTGTGCTCAACTGACACGAAACACCGCTTGGTGGAGGCACACGAGCGGTGGCCGGGGGAAAAAGTCGAGTGAAATCTACTCTTGCCCCCAGGTCAGACCTCTGCGAAGACGTGTTTTTTCGCTATCCTTTGCTTCCAACGCGGGTCACAGCGATTTGCTCGCCGTGACTCCACCATTAACTGAAAGACGAAAACCATCCCGGTCTGCCCCGTTTCATCCTATCGCGGTCTAACCTTTCACCGCGTCAGATGGATACTTGGTACGGTTGCATGCTTGACGCCTGGCGTCCAAGGTGTGTGCTGATACCCGGCCGATGGAGGAGCTTTTTATGTGACCTTTGCAGAAAAATATTTGGAACGCCGCCATGAGAAAAGCATGCAATGCACGAGAGGCATGGCAGGTTCCGCCCAATTTGACAGGATTTGGACCCAGTGGCACGCATTTACGCGCTCGCAAAAGAACTTAATCTCGATAGTAAAGATCTGGTTGATCTCGTTAAGAAAGTTGGAATCACCGGAAAGGGCTCGGCGCTTGCCAGTCTAACCGATGACGAGGCCCAACGTGTGCGCGATCATCTAAGTGGTGGTGCAGAGACGGCAAAAGCACCCGCTCCGGCTTCAACCGCGACGGCAGTCAAAGAAAGCAAGCCCGTCGCCGTCCGCGAGGCCGTGCGCCCGGAACGGAAGCCAGTGAATCTGAAGCCCGCTTCCAAGGCTGGCGGCGGAGCAGCGAAGGCTCCGTCGGAATCCAAGCCGCCCGCCAAGACAGAACCCAAAGTCCGCGCGCCCGCTCCGTTGCCGCCCGTTGAAGAGCCGAAGGCTCCGGCCGGCGAAGAAACGTCGGCCCAAGCGCCCGATGTGCGTCTTCCGGCGACCAGTCGGCGAAGCGGTGGTTTGTCCGCTCGAATCGCCCGCGGCAAGGAACCTGGTTCGCCCAGTTCGCCCAAGTCACCGGCGGCCCCGGCCCAGCCAGCGTCCAAGCCCGCTGCCGCCGAGAAACCGGCTGCGCGACCGCCCGAACCGCCGACTCGAAAACCCGACTCAACACCACCCGCCAAGCCCGCTTCGCCGGAGCGACCTGCGGCTCCCGTGCGGTCTCCGCTGCCCGATCGCCCCGCCGGTCCACTGGCCGTTCGTGGCAATACCGGCGCCGGACGTGTCCGTTCGTTGGATAAACGTGCCAGCGCCGCTGGCGAAGGAAAGAAGGGCGAGGCAAAACCCAAGCGTCGCGAACCGCGGATTGCGGTCAATCTGGCGTCGCTGCCCGATGCACCCCCGGAGATCCCGGCAAAGGTCAAGGGTGAGCAGAAGGCCCAGAAACCGGAGATCAAGCTCAGTCCGGATCTGATCGCCGGTCACAAACAAGGAATGAAGGCGCCGCTGGAAAAGCTGGCCGCGGAGTCCGACGAATCGAAACGGCCGGCCGGAAAACGCGGTGGTCTGTCGGGGTTCACCGAGAAAGGCAAACGAGGCGTCGAAGAAGAAGAGAAGCCGCGCAAGAAAGGCCTGTCGGGCATGGCGGGCGTCCGCCAAGACCGCAGCGGCAAACGCCGACGATCCGGAGATTTCTCGCGGTCGTACGGACGTGACGACAATCGCGGCCAACGCCGAACCTTGCAGCACAAAGGGACCAACACCGCCGCACCGCGGAAGGAACCGGTTCAGATCGAGCTGCCGTGTACCGTCCGCAGTTTCTCCGAAGCGGCCAGTATCGGTGTCGCCCAAGTGCTCAAGGCGATGATGGGCATGGGCATCATGGCCAATATCAACGCCGAATTGGAATTTGAAACCGCCGAATTGATCGCGGCGGAGTTGGATCTGGAGCTTCAGCTGAAAGAATCCGAGACGCTCGAAGACGAGTTGATCACGGAGATCGAAGAGCTGGACGACGATCCGGAAGCGCTCGTGACGCGACCGCCGATCGTGACGTTCCTGGGGCACGTCGACCACGGAAAAACCAGTCTGCTGGACTACTTGATTGGCATCAACGTGGTCAGCGGCGAAGCCGGCGGGATCACCCAGCACATCCGTGCGTATGAAATTGAAAAAGACGGCCGCAGTATCACGTTTGTCGATACGCCGGGCCACGAAGCGTTCACCGAAATGCGGGCGCGTGGTGCCAACGTCACCGACATCGCCGTGCTGGTGGTGGCTGCCGACGACGGGATCATGCCACAGACCGAAGAGGCGATCAGCCACGCCAAAGCGGCGGAGGTGCCGATCGTTGTCGCGCTCAACAAGATCGATCTGGAAGGCGTCGACGCAAACCGTGTGATGACGCAGTTGACCGAACATCAGTTGACACCCAGCGAGTGGGGCGGCGACGTGGAAGTCGTGCCGACCAGTGCGATCACCGGTGCCGGCATGGACGACTTGCTCGAAACGCTGCTGACGATTGCGGAGTTGAACGAATACTCGGCCAACCCCGATCGCAACGCGTTGGGCGTCTGTCTGGAATCCGAGCAACAGGGCGACCGCGGTGTGGTTGCCAAATTGGTCGTGCAAAACGGAACGCTGCGAGTCGGCGATATCGTGGTGTGTGGGCCGACCTACGGTCGCGTGCGTGCGATGAGTAATCCGCTGACCGGCGAGGCGATCACCGAAGCCGGGCCGAGCACACCAGTCAACGTGATGGGATTGGAAGAGCCGCCAGGTGCGGGCGACCGGTTCCACGTGCTGGAGGACATCACCGACGCTCGCGAAATCGCGGCCACCCGTGCCGATGCGTCCAGCCGTCAATCGCTCTCAGGTAACACCACGGCGGTTTCGTTCGAGAACTTCCAAGAGATGCTGCAAGGCGGTCGACTGGGCGTCAGCGACGAGAAAGTCAAGCTGAACGTCATCATTCGTGCCGACGTGAAAGGCTCGCTGGAAGCGATCGACAAAGAACTCAGCAAGTTCGATCATCCCGAAGTCGAGATCAAAGTGCTGCAACGCAGCGTCGGCGGGATCACCCTGGCCGATGTGACGTTGGCCAGTGCGTCCGAGGCGGTCATCCTGGGATTCAACGTTATTCCCGACGAGCAGGCTCGTTCATTGGCCGATGAACGCGGCGTCCAGATTCGCCGTTACGATGTGATCTACAAGTTGACCGATGACATTCGGGCGATGATCGAAGGCCGGCTGAAACCGGAAGAACGCGTCGTCGAACTCGGACGGGCACTCGTCAAGCAAGTCTTTTCGATCAGCCGCGTCGGGACGATCGCCGGTTGCTACGTCGCGCAAGGTTCCATCCAACGCGGTTGCCGAATCCGCGTCAATCGCGACGGTCGAACGATCGGCGATTATGGCCTGGATTCGCTGCGACGTATCAAAGAAGACGTCAAAGAAGTGCCTCGTGGAATGGAGTGCGGGATTCGTTTGCAAGGCTTTAACGACGTCAAACAGGATGACGTGTTGGAAGCGTACCGAATCGAAGAAGTGGCCCGAACGTTGGATTGATCCAGATCCCTATCGACCAGGGCGTGGGATGATTGCCACGCCGGAGTCGATCGAGAAGTCCAGCTACCGTTTCTATCGTTTATTCCCCGCTCAGGCTCATCGTGACCAGTCGTCGAATGTTGAAAGCCGCCGAAGCGATCCGCGAGGTCGTCGCGTCGGCTATCTTGACCGAAATTAGAGATCCACGCGTCAAAGACGTGACCGTGATCGGTGTCGAAGTGACTCCCGACATGCGCGAAGCCACGGTTTCGATCAGCGTGATGGGAGACGAAGCGCAGAAACAACTCTCGTTGCGGGGGTTGCAAAACTCGGCCGGTTTTCTGCAGTCTAAGATCGCCAACCGGATCGACACCCGCTACACGCCCCGCCTGCAGTTTGAGCTCAACCGAGGCATGGAAAACGCCATGGTCGTCGGCGAGTTGCTGGGCAAGATTCGCCGTGAACAACAGGGCGATCCGCCGGCAGCGATTGATGAACCCGACGGCGAGGTGACGCCGGTCGACGGCGATCCCCCCGCTGCGGACAGCGGTGTCACAGAATCTTCGTGATTCTCGCGGCCAGCACCTACCCAGACCTTCCACTCCGATAAGACTGCGACGCAGCGATTCAACGTACGCCGCAACTTCCGCAAACACAATTTCCCTAACCACAAAAACGATGGCTGCAAGCAACCGAGCCAAGCTGATTACCAAGCTGCATACCGAGCTGAAAAAGAAGTACACGCTTCCACCATCTCAACCCTCTCGCCCGCTGCTCGAACATCTCTTGTACGCCTGTTTGCTTCAGGATGCGCCCTATGATCTGGCCGACGAGGGGCTGGCCAAGTGCGAACAGGAATTCTTTGACTGGAACGAAGTCCGCGTGACCACGGTCACGGAACTGACGCAGGTGCTTTCGGGAATGCCCGACCCTGCCAAGACGGCGCGGCGATTGAAAGAAATCCTGCAAGCGGTGTTCGAAGAGTTTTACGCGTTCGATCTCGATCACCTCAAGAAAGAAAACTTGGGCAAGGCGGTTGCACGATTCGAATCGATGCCCGTTATGACGCCGTTCGTGCTCAGCTACACCATCCAACATGGTTTGGGAGGCCACTCCATTCCGGTCGATTACGCCGGCATGGTGATCATGTTGGCCACCGGAATCGCATCGCAAAATGAAGCCGCCGGCGGAAAAATCCCGGGCCTGGAACGGGCGATCCCCAAAAACAAGGCGCTCGATTTCTCCGCGCTGCTGCATCAGGCCGGCGTCGATCTGTTGATGGACCACAACGACAAGAAAGCCCGCGCGTTGATCGATGCCGTCGCCAAGGGTTCCTCGGAACGATACGACGAGTGGGAAGCGAGCAAGAAAGCCGCGATCCGGCGCGTCAAAAAGCGTCGACGCGATGAAAAGGCGGCGGAGCTAGAAGCGGAAGCGGAAGCCGAGTCGGCCAAACAGGCTAAGGCTGCAAAGTCGGCGAAGAAGGGTGCGGCGAAGTCCGAACCCGCAAAGACCAAGACGTCGAAGTCTGATCCGAAGGCGGCCAGCGCCGAGGCGGGCGCGAGTAAAGCCAAGCCCGCAAGTGCGAAGAAAACGAGTGGGGAAAAAAAAAGCGCCGACAAGTCAGCTGAAACGAAAGAAGCCGGCAAGAAAAAAGTGACGGCGAAAAAGACCGACGCCAAAGAGTCCGCCGACGCGACGACGAAGAAAACGTCCAAAAAGGCTGCCAGTTCGTCCAAGTCCGCAGCCACCAAGGCTACGCCGACCAAAAAATCCACCAACCGAAAACTGTCTAAACGAAAGCCTCGTTAGACGTTCCGAACCCTCATTCAATCTTCGATTCCGAGCACGGTCATGGCAGGTCACTCGAAATGGGCGAACATTCAGCACCGCAAAGGTCGTGTGGATGCCGCCCGCGGTAAACTTTGGAGTAAGTTGAGCAAGGCGATCATCATGGCCGCTCAGAGCGGCGGAGGTGATCCGACGGCAAACTTCAAATTGCGCAAGGCGATCGATGACGCCAAAGCCGTCAGCATGCCCAAGGACAACATCACTCGGGCGATCAAACGCGGTACCGGTGAACTAGGCGGCGATCGCGTCGAAGAAGTCGTCTATGAAGGTTATGGCCCCGGCGGCGTGGCGATCATGTGCGAAAGCCTGACCGACAATCGCAACCGGACCGCTCCCGAATTACGCTCCATCTTTTCCAAACTCGGTGGCGAACTCGGCAAAACGGGTTGCGTCTCGTACCTCTTCGATCGCAAGGGCCTGTTTGTCTTCGATGCCGAATCGATCGACGAAGAACGCGTCACCGAAATCGCCCTCGAACACGGCGGCGAAGACGTCGAAGCGACCGACGATGGGAAACTGCAAGTGACCTGTTCGCCGGACGCATTCGATGCACTCGCGGACGCCTTCGAGGCAGCCGAGTTGGCCATGGAAGTCAAACAAGTCACCCTGATCCCGCAAACCACCGTCGATGTCGATCCCGACACCGGACAGAAAACGATGCGGTTGCTTGAGCAGTTGGATGACCATGATGACGTGCAAAACGTCAGCACCAATTTGAACATCACCGACGAGATGATGAGCGAAGACTCGTAATTCGCCGCACCTTGGTTTTCGGCTAGGCGGTAGTGGACGAGGCGACGAGTCCTCTGTAATCGGCATATCGACAGAGGACTCGTCGCCTCGTCCACTACCCGAAGATTGAGCTGCGATAGCCTACTAGCCGCCTTCAGCCGCGGTGATGCGTTCGTAGCGCTATTGGCCGCGAGCCGCCCGGTTGCCCCTCAAAAAAAAGGCCCACGCTTTCGCGTAGGCCTTTCGTCGTTTTGCAATGCGATGCGGGACCGATCAGCTGCAACCCATGCTGGCGCCACAGTTGTGACAGAGGTAGCAGTTTCCGTTCCGCACCGTGATGCTGCCACAGTTATCGCAGCTCGGGGCGTCGATTTGGAATCTGGCAAACTGGTCCTGTCGGTTTCCTTCTTTGTGACCGTTGCCGTTGCCTCCGTTCAAGCTGGCCAGGATGCCGGCTCGCTCGGACGCCATGATCGACGACTCGGCAGCGGCGACTTCGGGGCCGTTGCTGCTGTTGATCGGATCGCTGGTCGCGGTCGGCAGGGGATCGGCGGTGATGCTGGAATCCTTGCTCATGAAGGTCAGCCCCAGCCACCGCGCGATGTAGTCCACGACGCTCTTGGCGATGCGGATGTCCTTGTTGCTGGTGTGACCCATCGGTTCGAACCGGGTGTGGCTGAACTTGTTGACCAGCACCTCCAGCGGGACGCCGTATTGCAGCGCGATCGAAAGTGCGGTGCCGAAGCTGTCCATGATGCCGCCGACGGTTGAACCTTCTTTGGCCATCGTGATGAAGACTTCGCCCGGTCGTCCGTCGGGATATTGACCGACGCACAGATAACCTTCGTGTCCGGCGATGGTGAACTTGTGGGTCACGCTGCTGCGGGTGTCGGGCAACCGTTCGCGGCGTGGCTTGTAGACGATCTTTTCGACCGTCTTGGTGACCACTTGCTTGCCGTTGGTCTCTTCGCCTTCGTCGGACGACGTGTTCAGCGGTTGGGACTGTTTGCTGCCGTCGCGATAGATGGCGATCGCTTTGAGTCCCAGTTCCCAACCCCAGTAGTAGGCATCGGCGATGTCCGACGGGGTCACGTCCTGCGGCATGTTGACGGTCTTGCTGATCGCTCCGGAGAGGAACGGTTGGGCGGCGGCCATCATTGTGATGTGGGCTCGCCAGGAAATGCTCCGAACCCCATTGGCCGGGGTGAAGGCACAGTCAAACACCGGCAGGTGTTCGGTCTTCAGTTCCGGTGCACCTTCGATCGTATCGTTGACATCGACGAATGCCAGGATGGCTTCGATTTGATCGGACGTGTAACCGAGTTTCAGGAGAGCCGCAGCGACGGTCTGGTTGACGATTTTCAGCATACCGCCGCCGGCGAGTTGCTTGTATTTCACCAGTGCGATGTCCGGCTCGATGCCGGTCGTGTCGCAGTCCATCATGAAGCTGATGGTACCGGTCGGGGCCAGCACGGTCGCTTGGGCGTTTCGGAAACCATACCGTTCGCCGATCTCCAGGACATCGTCCCACAGCTTTTGGGCGGCTTGCTTCAGAACCGCAGGGCCTTCGTCGTTGATCTTGTCGGCGGCCTCGCGGTGCATTCGCATCACACCGAGCATCGGTTTTTCGTTTTCGCTGTAGCCGTCAAACGGTCCAACGACTCCCGCCAGTTCGGCGCTGGTGCGGTTGGCTTCACCGTGCATCAATGCCGTCAACGATCCGCACAGCCCGCGTGCGGCGTCGGAGTCGTACGGCATGCCACGCGACATGATCAGCGAGCCCAGGTTGCTGTACCCGAGTCCCAAGGGGCGGAATTTGTGGCTGTTGCGAGCGATCGGCTCGGTCGGATAGCTGGCGTGATCGACCAGGATCTCCTGGGCGATGAAGAACAACCGTGCGGCGGCACGGAAACGTGCCACGTCGAACGATCCGTCGCTGCCGGCGAACTTCATCAGATTGATCGACGCCAGGTTGCAAGCCGTGTTGTCCAGGAACATGTATTCCGAGCACGGGTTGGATGCGTTGATCGCGCCGCTATTGGGGCAGGTGTGCCAGTTGTTGATCGTCGTGTCGTACTGGACGCCGGGGTCACCGCAGTGCCAGGCACACTCGGACATCTTGTTGAGCAATTCTTTGGCGTCGTACGACGGTGCGTCGCCGGATGCCTTGTCCGAGACCCAATGGGTTTGCCAACGTTGGCCGTCGCGGACCGCGTGCATGTAGTCGTCGGTCAAGCGAACCGACAGGTTCGCGTTCTGGAAGCAAACGCTGCTGTAGGCTTCGCCGTTGAAGTTCGAATCGTAGCCTTCGCGAATCAAGGCATGCGCTTTCTTCTCTTCCGACCACTTGCTTTCGATGAACTCCAGAATGTCCGGGTGCCAGACTTTCAGGGACTGCATCTTGGCGGCACGACGCGTCTTTCCGCCGCTTTTGACCACGCCGGCGATCGAGTCATACACACGCATGAAGGACAACGGGCCCGACGGCGTTCCGCCACCGGAGAGTTTTTCACGCGATGATCGGATCGTCGACAGGTCCGTGCCCGTTCCCGAACCGAACTTGAACAACATCGCTTCGGCACAGGCCAGACGCATGATGTCTTCCATGTTGTCTTCGACAGCCTGGATGAAGCACGCACTGCCCTGCGGGAACTCGTAGGGATTCTCGGGCTGAAACGTTTCGTTGGCCGTACGGTCCCAGGCCCAGTTGCACTTGGCACCGGTCACGCCGTATTGCTGGTGCAGCCCGACGTTGAACCAGACCGGACTGTTGAAGGCACCGTGCTGATGCAGACACAACCAAGTCAGGTCACGATAGAAATTTTCGCCATCGGCGGGCGTGTCGAAGTAGCCATCGGCCAAACCCCAGTCGGCGATCGTCCGCGTCACGCGATGCACCAACTGACGCACCGAACGCTCACGCTCCTCCATCTTCTTGGGGTCACCGTAAAAATACTTGCTGACGACCACGTTGGTCGCCAATTGGCTCCATTTGGCAGGCACCTCGCAATTGTGCTGCTCAAACAGCGCCTTGCCATTTTCGTCCTTGATCGCGGCCGAACGCAGTTCCCACTGCGTCGTTGCAAAGGGGGTCTTGCCGTCGGCGGGGCAGAAGACCGGATCGACCTTCAGGCCGGATCGGCCGCCACGCAGTGTCGTGCCAAAAACGCCCGTCGCGTAGTCCAAGCCGTGTTGCTCGTTGACCTTTTCGAAGTCAGGGTCACCACCGGCCGAAGACTGAGATTGAGTGGGGAGAACAGTTGCCATCGTTGAAACAAACTCCGTGAATCGTCCGTGGGACCAACTCCATTCGAATATCCTTCAGTAGGTCGTCCGACGCGAATGGCCCGACACGAATGGTCTGTGCCCCGCATCGTGCGCCGCCTCGTCGGCATGAAAACTCCACCGGCAGGCTCTGCCCGGGGGGGAATTCATCGCACTGATTGAATGGTTTTGGTCGTCCGTGAAAAAGGGAAAATAAGAACACATCAATCACGTCAGCCCACATGAGGATGCCGAGACAGCGGCAAAGAAGTCCTCCTGGGATCCTTCCCGACCGTGCTAGTCTTCCTAAGGGCCACTCGCGTCAAATCCAGCAATATCAGTAATGATGTCACTACCGGTAGTGGAATTTGCCGCGGTCAGCACTAAATATGGGCGACGCGAAGAATCTTAGAGATTGCTTTTGGGGTGTCAATGAAATTTCTGGACGATTTGCAACTCTTTGCCTGCAAATGGGTTACGTGCATCTTCACGGTGCCCCCCGCCGACGCCGCGTCACCCGGTCGTCGACGTAAGCCTAGGCGACATGAAGGGTTAGTGAAGATTCCGTGGTTGAGTGGGAGCTTGGTGGAAAACATGTGTGTGACAAAAACTTTTCTAGCGGGACTCGGATCACCAGGGGGGATGGGTGGGATGGGTAGTAGGGGGAAGGTTTGACGAGCGGACAAGCCGATCATTCCGCAAGATTTAGGGCTCCCCAACACGCAGAACCCCGGCGTAAGGTAGCCACCAGCGGCGTCTTCCTGTCTGCTTTTCGCTGCGACCGAGGCTAGGATAGATGTTTCGGTCGGTTGCCAAGCTTGTCGCTTTTGCAGTCGTCCGTTGTTCAATTTCACGTCCGTCTGCGCGGCCGATGGACCGGGTTCCGCTAACTGCCATAGAAACGCTGATGAGTTCGCAGAGTGAACAATCGCCGCCTCCCACGAGTGGACAACCTGCCCCCAACCTCGCCCTGGTCCGAACGGACCTCGCTAACGAACGCACGCTGTTGGCCTACGGTCGCAGCGCGTTGATGCTGGTCGCGACGGGGGTTTCGCTGGTCGAATTCTTGGACGTATCGTTCAGTTTTGTGCTGATGGGCTGGGGGCTGATTGCGGCGGGGGCGATCGTCGGAGTGATCGGCATGTATCGGTTTGCGTCATTGAAACGGCGATTGAATGCTGTGCGGGAGGGCTAGCTAACATGCCGGGCAACGCTGTGAAGCATTTATTCCTTGCGTTTGACGAGGCGTTAGCGGCAGGGCGCAAGCCCTCCGGTTCCTCATCGTTGCCGAAACACCGGAGGGCTCGCGCCCTACCGCTAAAAAATGGTGTGTTAGCGGCAGGGCGCAAGCCCTCCGGTCCCTCATCGTTCCCAAAACACCGGAGGGCTCGCGCCCTACCGCTAAAAAATGGTGTGTTAGCGGCAGGGCGCAAGCCCTCCGGTTCCTCATCGTTGCCGAAACACCGGAGGGCTCGCGCCCTACCGCTAAAAAATGGTGTGTTAACGGCAGGACGCAAGCCCTCCGGTCTCTCATCGTTCCCGATACACCGGAGGGCTCGCGCCCTACCACTAAAAAATGGTGTGTTAGCGGCAGGGCGCAAGCCCTCCGGTCCCTCATCGTTCCCGAAACACCGGAGGGCTCGCGCCCTACCGCTAAAAAATGGTGTGTTAACGGCAGGGCGCAAGCCCTCCGGTCCCTCATCGTTCTCCGACCACCGGAGGGCTCGCGCCCTACCGCTAAAAAATGGTGTGTTAGCGGCAGGGCGCAAGCCCTCCGGTTCCTCATCGTTGCCGAAACACCGGAGGGCTCGCGCCCTACCGCTAAAAAATGGTGTGTTAGCGGCAGGGCGCAAGCCCTCCGGTTCCTCATCGTTGCCGATACACCGGAGGGCTCGCGCCCTACCGCTAAAAAATGCTTCACAGCGTTGCATGCCAGGCCGGTGGTTCTGCCATGTCGAATGATCCCTGGGACGCTTGCGCGGTGGTCATCGCAACGCTTGAGACGCGATTGAAATCGGCGTTGGATCGGGGATTGTTCCTGCGGACAGCCGGCGAGCTGATGGAGCAGTTGCCTGCGGTGGCGGCGGTCGAGATCGGTTGTCTCGGTGATTCGATGGACCCGCCACTTTGCGCGGTCGGGGCGCGGCCTTCACGGGCAGCGGATCTGGGGTGGGACGCCGCGGTGACGGACGCTTCCGCGTTGTCGATTCAACTCTGGCTGCGTCCAGACTCGGCGTCGGACACGACCACTCGGCGGGCGGTCGAAGAAGCGTTGCCTGCGATCGGTGGGTTGCTGGTTGGTGCGATCGCTCGCATCCGTCTGGACGAAACCGAAAACGAACTCGATTCGGTTTCCCAGTTGAGCACTCGGCTGTTCGATGATGGCCCGTGGAGCGTGCGTTTGCATCGCATCGCGATCGAGCTGGGATCGTCGATGCAGGTGGATCGATTGAGTTTGCTGCTGCGTTGCGGTGCACGCTTTGAACTGGTCGGATCGTCGGTCCAAGCGCGGTTCGATCCCCGCGCCGATCAAGTCCATCAGACCCAGGCGATCGCAACCACGATCGACCGGCAGCTCGATCAACAATTTGTCGCAGCGCCACGCGCCACCGTCACGTTTCGCGGCGAAGACGACGATGCGGTCGCGACGTTTTTTCAAACCGGTCACGCCGTTGAATTGCTGGTCACACGATTTGCGGCTGGCAAGATGTTGGCGATCGGTGAAGTCTTCGATGCCGACCAGCGATGTGCAGCCGATCTCACAGCGGCGCAACGCCAGTTATTCGATGCGGCGATCCGAGACGTGTTGCGATCGCGGCCTCGCGGTTATCTGCGTCGGGGACGGGATTGGCTCGGGCAGCGTTCCATCCGATGGCGGATTGCTGCGGCGGCCGCACTGTTGGCGTTTCTGTGCTTGTACCCGATGACGATTCGTGTTGCCGCCGACGGTCGCATTGTTCCACGCACCCAGCACACGGTGTATGCGCCGGTGACCGGACAAATCCGGCGGATGGCGTGCCAGTCGGGGATGCGGGTGAGCGCCGGTCAGGTACTTTGCGAATTCTCCAGCCACGAACTGGATTTGCAAATCACGCGTTTGCGCGGCGAATCGGTCGCGGTGCAGGAACAGTTGCAAATTGCGGCGACGCGCCGCGGTGATGATTCCTCCAAGGACGTTACCTCCGATCGCCGCGTCCTGGAAGCTCGACTCGAGGGGCTGGACAGTCAGATCACGCTGCTGCAGCAACGCCAGGCTGACATGGTCGTGCACAGCCCGATCGACGGAACGGTGACGTTGGTGACGCCGGATGACGTCGGGCAACTGCAAACGCCACGCCCGGTACGCGTGGGGGATTCGGTGATTCGCGTGATCGATCAACAGGACGGGTACCGGGTGGAATTGGACGTGCCGGACCAGGAGTTCGGATACGTGTTGGCGGCCGCCGAGCGGCAAGACGACGCCCCGGTCGAGTGTCACTTTCGAATCCGTTCCGAACCGCAGCGTCAACGGCAGGGCACGTTGCGTGGCTTGGACCAGGCGGCGTCCCTAGACCGTTTCGGCCGGTTGGTCGTCACTGCGTCGATCGATCCCAATGACCAGGACGCAACGTTTGCTGCGGACGCGGGCGTCGTCGGCTGGATCGATTGCGATCGAGCGGCGGCGGGGTTCGTGCTCTGCCGTAAAGTCATCGAACAACTCAGATTGTGGGGATGGTTGTGAATCGAAATCGAATCCGAACCGGCACGAAGCGAGCGGACCATCAGCGTGTGATCGACGCGCCGCCCGGCTTCGTGACGTCGACGCAGCGCGGTCAAATGAATTGGATGAACCTTCACGGGGGCATCGGGCGGGCGGTGAGGATCACGCTTGCCCATGCGTGGTTGATGTTGGTGATGCCGTTGCCGACGATCGGTGCAAACGAACCCCAGGTGGTCGGCCCGTTGGTGATCAAGTTGATTGATCAAGTCGAGGTCCCTGCGCTTGAGCCAGGTGCGATCGAAAGTTTGGACGTTCGCTTGGGTGATACCGTCAAGGCGGGGCAAGTCATCGCCCGCATCGACGACCGCATCAGCGACGCTCAGCGTGAACTGGCGGCGACGGAGTTGGCGATCAGTCGGCAACGATCGAGCCAATACCGCGACGACAAGATTGCCGCAACGGAGTCCAACGAGAAGGAAGCCGTTTTGCAGCAACAACGATTATTGGCCAAGATCGCCTCCGAAAAAGCGCTCAGTCAGGTTCGCGTGTCGGCCGCCGAGAAAGCGGAAGCGGTGGCCAAGAACGAATGGTCGCGTGCGATCGGCGCGCGTGAACAATTCGCCGACAGCGTCTCCGATTCCGAGCTGGAAAACCTGCGATTGAAATACGATCGTTCGCGTTTGGAACGCGTGGAGGCGGAGTTTCAGCGGCGGATGGATCAGCTTTCGGCCGAGGGGGAAGCTCAGGGGGTGAAGATCGCCGAACTGGCGGCCCAACGGGCGGAGCTGCGACGATCCGTTGCGGTCGCCGACGCGGAGTCGTTGCGTTTGGACATCGAGTCAAAACAGAAGACGCTTCAGATTCAGGAGTTGACCGTCGCGCGGCATCGGGTCGCGTCACCGATCGATGGTGTGGTTGTCGAAATCTTCAAACGCCGCGGCGAGTGGGTTCGACCGGGAGACTCGGTGGTGCGTGTGATCAACCTTGATCAACTGCATGCGGAAGGTTTTTTCAGCGGGCGGGTCCGACCCAAACGCGGTCAACAGGTTCGCCTGTCATCGGCGGACCGCGAGGTCGACGGGACGATCGATTTCGTCAGCTCCGAGCGAGATTCGGTCAGCGGCGAATTTCGGTTTCTGGTTCGGATCGACGGCAGCGCCTTTTTCCCTGGTGATCAAGTGGAGATTGATTGGTGAATCGATCGGCATCGGCCAATGGAAACGATCGCGACGTCTGGCGACTTCGCGGCGATCTCTACTTCCGTTGGGTCGACGGAATCGGGGCCGCAGAAGGCTATTGGGTTGTGAACGATCCTTTGGCCGGCGAATGGTTTTACCTTTCCAAAATCGAAAAGCGTTTGTTGGAACTTGCCGATGGCGGTCACTCGATCCGCGAGCTTTGCCAGATCGCCGCCGCGACGATCAAGCCGTTGGAATCCAGCGTGGATGCGTTGGTTTCGTTTTACGCGCAGGCTCGTCGAAAAGGAATGCTGGTGACGGTCGGCAACGGCGGGCCGATCGATCGGGCGGTGTTTGATCAATCGCTGGGCCAACACGCAGCGTTTCCCTTTTCCACTCGGTTGAGCCGATGGCTGGGCAAGATGGTTGCGTTTCGATTGCCGGGGCTGAACCCGAACGCCTGGTTCCAGATTCCCAAGACAGCCAAGCGATGGTCAAGCTCGAAAGCGATATGGATCGGCTTGATTGGCCTGACCGTGATTTCCCTCGCGCTGCTGGTTGCCCGGTTCGACGTGTTGACCGGCGAACTTTCGCGCGCCGTTGCCCGCCGCGATCCAGTTTGGTTTGTTTTGGTGTTGGTCACGATTGCGGCGGCCAAATCGATTCATGAATTGGCGCATGTGGTGGCGTGTCGATGGGTCGGGGCGGAGTGCCGTGAGCTGGGCGTGATGTTATTGTTCGGAGCGCCTTGTTTGTACTGCGATGTTTCCGATTTGTGGCGTGTTCCGCGTCGCAGCCGGCGGGTGTTGGTTTCCGCCGCAGGCATGATGGCCGAATTGTGTCTTGCCGGACTGGCAACCATCGTGTGGGCGGTGACCGATGCGTCGATCGTTCACGATTTGGCGCTCGTCGTGATGGTGGTCTGTTGCGTCTCGACGGTGTTGATCAATGGCAACCCCTTGTTGCGCTACGACGGCTATTTCATGTTGGCCGATTGGATCGGTGTTCCGAACCTTTCGCAACGAGCCAACCAGGCGATGCGAAACGTGGTACGAAAAGGGGTGTGGGGCCAAGCGGCCGACGCCGACGTGGTTCCGCAAATCGGGCGTGCCGTGCCAACGACGGCGCTGGTGTTTTATGCCGCCGCTAGCGCGGCGTATCGTTTGTTCGTCGTCGGGCTGCTGACGCTCTTGATCTACCACGGATCCGTCGATGTGGGGCTGGGCTGGTTGGGCGCCGCGTTTGCCGCGGCGCTGTTGGGATCAATGCTCTTGCGGGCCATCACCTCGGTGCTGCGGTCTCCCGATGCACGGCCGCGGTCGGGGCAAAATTCCAGCGGCCAGTCGTCGGCGCCGCATCGCCGACGATGGTGGAATCATCGCCGGCCGATCGTGTTTGTTGCGGCTGTAGTCGGGTTGCTGTGGATCGGGATGGTGATTCCGTTTTCCAGGCGAGTCGTCGTGCCGGTGTTGGTGGTAGCCGCCGAGCAGCAGGAATTGCACGCGATTGAATCGGGACGCATCGTCGAGCTGGCCGAGTCGGGGACGATGGTTGAATCCGGCCAAGTACTGATTCGGCTGCGGAACGATGACCTCGACGACCAACTGGCGCAGGCCGATGCGGAACTCGCCGTGGCCACGGCGCTCGTCGCCGCGTGGCAGTCACGCAAGGGCACCCCAGCTGAAAACTCCGCCGCCTTGTCCGTTGCATTGAAACGCAGCGAGGCGGCGGAGAAGCATCGTCGGTTGATCGCCCAACGCAAGCAACGATTGACACTGGTCGCCCGTTCCGCCGGTCGCTTCACACATTCGATCCCAACCCCGATCGATGCGCGGGATCGAAAGTGGCGTCCCGGACAATGGGTTCCGTCGGGCACGTTGATGGGTTGGGTCGGACACCCCGAGCATCGAAAGGGGGTCGCGCTGGTGGACCAGAGTCACGTCGGTCTGATCCGCGCCGGACAGCACGTGCGGATTCGCCACGCGTCACGATCGCGAGGTCAGATTCAAGGAGCAGTGATTCAAGGAGCAGTGACTCAAGACTCAATGATCGAAAAGACGTTGGTTCAAGATACGGTGCGACATTTCGAACGAGCCGCCGGAGAATCGATCCCCCCGGAGTTGCTCGTCGAGGCCGCGGATTCGAAGGATCGGCTGGACGTGTCGCAGGCGAACTATTTTGTCCGCATCACGCTCGACCCGGCTTCGTCGCCGCCGCTACCGTTGCGGTCGGTGGCGCTGGCGGAAATCAATGTGGAAGCGAGCAGTTTGTGGCATCGTTTGCGTCGCATCGCGGCGCTGGAGTACCGAGGGCTGTGATCAAGTACACGCTGGGGGGAGTCGAGCGAAGCAGCACGTCTGGGTTATACTGAGCGAGAATGAACGACAGAGCCGGCATTTTTAATCATCGAGCAATTTTATGACAAACGTGCGAAACGGCGATCAAATTGTCGCGGAATCGTTTTTGGAGGTCCGGGCGAAGCTGTTGGAAGTTGCCGCGACGCTGGATCGAATCGACCGGGCGTGTGAAACAGCGCCGCTTGAGGATGGGGCAAGATCGAAACGCGAGCTGTTGATCGAAGCGACGAAGATTCTGTTGTCCGAGGAGCCGAGTCGGGCGGAGCGGTTGCAGCAATTGTTTTCGCGAAAGTATGACACCGATTGGCGTCAACAACTGGGGATCACAGAAGCGTAAACGTCGGGCTTGCGTTAAACTTCAGGCAGGTCGCCGAACGAGTCGCGCGATGACTTTTGTCGATCGATGCCCCGCGAGTGGTGCATCGTCGCGGTCAACTTTCACTTTCACTGACATAGATCACGTATGGACTACATCGACCCGCATATCCACATGGTTTCCCGCACGACGGATGATTATGCGACCCTAGCGCGGATGGGCTGTGTGGCGATGAGTGAACCGGCGTTCTGGGCCGGATATGACCGGGGCAGCGTCGACGGATTCCGTGATTACTTTCGTCAGTTGACCGAAACCGAGCCGGCTCGGGCGGCACAATACGGGATCCAGCATTTCACGTGGTTGTGCATCAACGCCAAAGAAGCCGAAAACGTCCAGCTGTCACGCGACGTGATCGCGATGATTCCCGAGTTTTTGGACAAGCCCAATGTGCTGGGGATCGGCGAGATCGGGCTGAACAAGAACACCAAGAACGAGGCCACCATTTTCTTGGAGCATCTGGATCTGGCCGCCGAGCACGGCCAATCGATTTTGATCCACACGCCGCACCTGGAAGACAAATACCAGGGAACGCGGATGATTCTGGACATGCTGTGTGATGACAAACGCCTGCAGCGCGATCGGATTTTGGTCGATCACGTCGAAGAGCACACGATCGGCGAAGTGTTGGATCGCGGGTTCTGGGGCGGAATGACGCTTTACCCGGTCACCAAATGCACGCCCGAGCGAGCGGTCGACATGATCGAGCAGACCGGCGGCGAGCGGTTGTTGGTCAATTCGGCCGGCGATTGGGGGCCGAGTAAACCGACTGCGGTCCCGGATCTGATCTTCGAGATGCGACGTCGCGGTCTGTCGGAATCCCTGGTCCGCAAAGTCGTTTACGACAACCCGCTTGAATTCTTTTCCAAAAGCAAGCAGTTCAATTTCACCCCACGCAGGTAGTGCGGTATCGAGTTTGATTGGGCGCAAGCGTCTCCGGTCCCTCCCCATTTAAACCCACCGATGGCAGCGCGAACCCACGGATCGTTAGCTGGTTTTCATCCGTGGGTTCGCGCTGCCATCCGTGGGTTCATTATTATCGCGTAATGGGGCTGTCTTCACGCGGGCACTACTAGCGTTGCACTGCAATCGGCCCGTTTGATTTCCTGTCGATTGAATCGAAGTTCCAAAATCAGCGCACTGATTCCAGGTACGCAGGGGCGAGGGGCGCCGCGTGGCCCCTTGTTAACGCGTACGGGCTTAGATCGACAGGCCGTGGCGTCCGCGATTGGAATGGGGCGGGCGTCGCGGGATCCCGCAAACGGTCCCCGGCCGCTAGAATCACTGCGGTGACCGGCCGGTTGGGTTCGAACCGGTCGTGTGTTTCCGTCAAGCGATCCGGAGTCCGCTGTGAAGGGTGGAGAGAAAGGGAATTCATTTTCGACCTTCGGGGGCGTCTTCACACCCTGTGTGCTGACGATCCTGGGCGTCATCATGTTTTTGCGTTTCGGCTTTGTCGTGGGACAGGCCGGCGTCTTTGCTGCCCTGGTCATCGTCTTGGCCAGTAACGCCATCACCACCCTGACCAGTTTGTCGCTTTCAGCGATCGCCACCAACACGCGTGTCGAAGGCGGAGGCGCGTACTTTCTGATCAGCCGCAGCCTGGGGCCGGAATTTGGCGGCGCGATCGGATTGGTCTTTTTTGCCGCCCAGGCGCTTTCGGTGGCGATGTACGTGATCGGTTTTTCCGAAGCGTTGTTGGTGTTGCTGCCCGAGGGAACGTCACCGATCCTGGTTGCGTCTTTGACCAATCTGATGGTGACCGTTTGTGTTTGGGTCGGTGCCAGCTGGGCGATCAAGATTCAATTCGTGATCTTGGCCAGCGTGGTGATTTCGCTGCTGTCGTTCTTCGGCGGTGCGGCCGGGAACTTCGACATGCAGAATTTGGCGTCCAATTGGGGCACCGGGTTCGAGGGGACGGAGTCATTCTGGACCGTCTTTGCGTTGTTCTTTCCCGCGGTCACCGGGATCATGGCGGGGGCGAACATGTCGGGTGATCTTCGTGATCCGGCGCGTTCGATCCCGATCGGCACGCTCTCAGCCGTCGTCGTCACGATGTTGATTTATGCATCGATGGCGGTTTGTCTGGGCGGCAGCGCGAGTCGTGAAGACTTGATCGGCAGCAACATGGTCGTCAGCAATGTGGCGATGTTTCCGTTGTTGATCACGCTGGGCGTTTTTGCGGCGACGCTTTCCTCGGCGCTGGGCAGCATGATGGGGGCCCCGCGGATCTTGCAATCGCTGGCCCGCGACCGTGTCTTCTTGCAACTGGTACCCCTGGGCGTCAGCAGCGACGACGGTGAGCCTCGGCGGGCGATCTTGGTCACGGCACTGATCGCTCAAACCGGCATCATGGCGGCGGACCTCGATTCGATCGCGCCCCTGATCACGATGGCGTTCCTGCTGACCTACGGACTTCTCAATCTGGCGACGTTCTACGAATCGATCACCAACAACCCCAGTTACCGGCCCCAGTTCCGTTACAGCAATTGGGTCACTGCCCTCGCCGGCGCGATCGGCTGTGGGCTGGTGATGTTGTTGATCGATTGGCGCTGGGCGATCGTGGCGAGCGGTTTGGTCGCCGCCTTGCACTCCTACCTGACGCGTGCGGATGTGAACGCCGATTGGGGCGATTTGGGCAGCGGCTTGTTGTTCGAACGCACCCGTCGCAATCTGTTGAAGCTGGAAGACAGTCTGTACCATCCCAAGAACTGGCGACCGTTTATCCTGGCATTCAGTGGCAGCGGATTCTCGCGTCCGCACCTGGTCGTGTTTGGCAGTTGGTTGTCGCGGGAGACAGGGGTTTTGGCATTGGCGCAGGTGATCCCCGGTGGACTGGATGACCAATCCGAGCGTCTGGCGAGTCAGGAATCGATCTTGCACGCGATGATCAAGGAACGCCGGCTGGCCGCCTTTCCCGCCGTGGTCGTGGCCAGTGATTACACCGCGGGGGTTCAGGCGCTGGTACAGTGCCAGGGGCTGGGACGGTTGCGACCGAACGTGGTTTTGATGGGATGCCCCTTGTCGGCCGATCGAATGCACGTCTTTGGCGGCCTGCTGCGAAATCTCGAAGGCCTCGATCGCAGCGTGGTGGTGCTGCGGCAGATCGATGAATCCGAAGGCGAGGACGTCGCGCCCAGCGGGACCGTCGACGTCTGGTGGCGGGGACGGGCCAACGGTGAATTGATGGTGTTGTTGGCCCATCTGATGCTGTCCCACCCGACCTGGCAGGGGCGGCAGTTGCGATTACTGCGGGTCGTGCAAAGCGATTCGGCGATCGATGAAGTAAACTCCCACTTGGAAGGTTTGCTCAGGGAAGCCCGAATCGTCGGGCAAACCAAAGTCGTCGTCAGCGATAATGCGGCGCACGCCATCCAAACGACCAGCCGTGATGCCGCGTTCGTCTATCTGGGGCTTGCGATTCCTGCCGAAGGCGAGGATACGGAGTTTCTGATGCACCTGGAAGAACTCGTCGGCGACTTACCACGGGTCGCGCTGGTGCGAAGCGGCGGCGGAATGAAGTTGGAGAGTTAGACATGGGCAGTGTGTTCAAAGAATCTGCCATCCGCAGCGGCTTGGTGTCCCAGCGTCAGATGGCCAAAGTCATCGATAAAGTCGGTGCGGACGACGATGCATTGATCGCCGCGACCCTGGTCAAAAGCGGACTGTTGACCGCCTACCAGGCGCAACAACTACACACCGGACGGACCAAGTTGACGTTGGGACCTTACCTGATCACCGACTGGATCGGCCAGGGAGGAATGGGGCAAGTCTTCAAGGCCGTGCACAAAGTGATGGGCCGCGAATGCGCCGTCAAAGTGCTGCCGCTAGAAAAGTCGACGGCCCTCTCGCGAGATTCCTTCACCCGTGAAATCCGCGTGCAGGCCGGGTTGGACTGCCCCTTCGTCGTCCGCGCCTACGACGCCGGCCGAGATGGCAGTGTGCACTACCTGGTCACCGAATATGTTCCGGGAACCGACTTGCGGAAATTGGTGCGTCGCGGCGGCCCGCTCAGCATGAATCACGCTGCTTTGGTGATCTCGCAAGCCGCACGGGGGCTTCAATACGCTCACGACTTGGGGCTGGTGCATCGCGACGTCAAACCGGGAAACATCCTCGTGACCCCCGAAGGCCACGCCAAGGTCTCTGACATCGGCTTGGCTGCGTGGAGCATGGGATTGGATGACGATCCACGCGCCGGAAAGATCGTCGGGACCGCGGACTATCTGTCCCCCGAACAGATTCGAAATCCCCGGGCCATCGGACCGGCCAGCGATCTCTACTCGCTCGGTTGTACGCTGTATTACACCGTGACGGGCAAGGTGCCCTTTCCCGGTGGCGATTCCAAAAGCAAATGCAAACGACACTGCGAGCAGACGCCCTGGCATCCGCGAAAATTTGCCCCGGATTTGTCCGAGGACTTCGTGGACACGATCGCCGACATGATGGAAAAGGATCCGTCGCGGCGTATCGCGACCGCGAACGAAGTGGCCGAGCGATTGGAGGTTTGGTGCACGACCTCGTTTGAAGTCGATCGGCCGATCGAGCGTCAGGCATGGACGGCGCCGCCGATCGGAATGGATGACGGACCGGAGTGGGGGCCAACGGTCTCCGCCGATGGGCCACCGGTGATCGGTTCGGGCCAGTACAGTTCCGGCCTACAGGGTTCCGGCAACCAAAGCTCTGGCACGCAGGGGTCCAAGGTCGGAATGGTCCCCTCGGATTCATCGATTCCGCTGGTGTTGGATCAACCGATCGATCCGTCGATGCCGCGAGAACGCCGCAAACCTTTCCCCGTGGGCTTTGTCGGCGGGCTGATGCTCGGCATCGTGCTCGGTGCCCTCACCGCGCTGTACTGCGTCCGCGAGTTCGTGTCGCAGTAGCGTTGACGAAGCACGACCGGCATGCACAGCATGCCCGACGTTGAGTGGGACGGAGCGGCCGGCTTACCAGCGGTCTTCGGGGCGTTCCAGGATTTCGCGTAGCAGGAACGCCTGCTGCAACCCGCCGGGACGTTGGATCAGATCCAACAATTGCTCCGCGGGTGATCCGCCGGCGATGGAGATGACTCCGCGATCGGCTTCCTGAGGCTCGTGAATGTCGCGTTGTTGTTGCGCCAGTTTTTCGCGTGCTTCGGCGGCTTTTTTCTTCGACTCGGCCAACTTGCGCTGTTGTTCGGCAAGCGGGTTGACCGGTTCGACGAGTTCTGCCACCGGAATCGGTTCTTCGTAGCGCTGGCGAACTTGACGTTCCCGCCTGGCCTCGGTGTATTCCGGTTTGGGCCGTGGTTTCGGCGCCGGCCTTGCCGGTCTGCCACCGCCTGCACCACCACCACCGGCCTGTTGTTGCTTTTGGGCGCGGCGTTCGGCGGCGCGTTTGAGAAAGTCTTCTAGATCACCAGCCATGCTTCACTCGGGTGTTGGTCTGAGTCGCATTGGACGCATCGATCATGCGTTCTTTCTGTCGGAACTGTTTCGTGACTGGCCCGTCGATGCGATCGATTTCCGCATCTCCGTGTCGGCGCTCACGTTTTGCAATTTGTAGTAATCCAGGATGTGCAGCTTTCCGGTTCGGAACGCTTCGCTCATCGCCTCCGGGACGGACGCTTGGGCCATCACCAGCGCGGCACGGCTTTCTTCGACCTTGGCTTCCATCTCTTTCTCTTCCGCCGCCGCCGCGGCACGTTTGCCTTCGGCGCGAGCCCGGGCGACTTGCGTGTCGGCTTCGGCCTGGTCCGCCATCAGCCGGGCGCCGATGTTGGCCCCGACATCGATGTCCGCGATGTCGATCGAAACGATTTCAAACGCGGTTTGCGAATCAAGACGTTTGGCGAGCACGGCTTTACTGATCACGTCGGGGTTTTCGAGCACCGCGGCGTGACTGTCCGCGCTGCCGATCGCACTGACAATCCCTTCGCCGACGCGTGCGATGATGGTTTCTTCGGTCGCACCGCCGATCAACTGCTGCAAGTTGGCTCGAACCGTGACTCGCGCACGCACCTTCAATTGGATTCCGTCTTTGGCGACGGCATCCAACGACGGTTTGACGGAGCCACGCGGCGGGCAGTCGATCACTTTGGGGTACACGCTGGTTTTGACAGATTCCAAGACATCGCGTCCGGCCAAATCGATGGCGGCGGCCTCGCGGAACGTCAACGAAATCGTTTTGGCTTTCTTGGCCGCGATCACCGCACGGACGACTTGTTGCACGTTTCCGCCGGCCAGGTAATGTGCTTCCAATGCCTCGCTGGTCATCGCCGGGTCATCCAAGCCCGCTTGGACGGCCATGATCTTACTGCGGACGATCGACCGTGCATTGACCTTTCGAAATGTCATGCCGATCAAGTCGCCGATGCCCACGCCGGCACCGGTCAACCAGGATTGCACCCAGATGCCGAAGTAGCTGGCAAACACAAAAAAGACGACCAGCGCGATGCCGATCAAAATCAAGGCGCCCACGAGCGCCGGAACGGTCAAATCACTTGCTTCGACGGCAAGTAAATTCGATGACCACGCGATGAGAGTAGCTGGAGGTGACGACCCGAAAACCATTGTGTTGCATCCTGTCCGTGCGAATCGAGTTCAGCCGATCAGTTTGTCACGCCAACCCGTGTGATGATTCCACGTCCTTGGACCGACAATACCTTTGTCAAATGTACCGGATCCGATCGCGGCCCGCGACACCCGTCGACAAACCTGCCCACGGTTACTCGTCCAATTCATCCAGATCCAGCGACTCGAGCGTCGCCTCGATCGATTCCGTTCGCCGCTCAACGTCGACTTGTTCGGGATGCAAGTCGGCTCGCTCGGCAACCCGAACGCGCAACTTGCCCGCCACCGCGCTGATCACCACGATTTCCGTGCCGGCATCGATCGGGCTGCCGTCGGACACCGCGTCGAGTCGTTTGCCGTCGATGACGACCAACCCGCTGGGAAGCAGGTTGGTTTTGGCGATCCCGGAGCGTCCCACCAAATCTTTCCGCTTCTCGCCGCTCCGCAAGCGGCTTTCGGTCGGCTCGTCGAGCTGGCCTGGGCGACGGTTGAGGATCCGTTTGCCGATCGCCGTGTGCGGCCAGTAGCGGATCATCATGACCAGCACCACCGGCGTGGAAAGCACGACGGTGGCCGTCACGGCAAAACCAGCCGTCGCGCTGTGCGTGAACGCGATCACAATCGATGTCGTCGCGGCGATCGCGGCGGCAAAACCAACCATCCCCGCGCTGGGAATGAAAAACTCGCCCACCAGCAGGACGTAAAAGAGTGCTAGCAAAGCAAGGGAGTATGTCAGCGGCATGGGCTATTCTTCGACGACCACCTTGGCACCTTGCACATCGATCACGGTCACCGAGACCCCTTTGTCGATCATCGACCCGTCGCTGACGACTTGAACGACTTGATCGCCGAAACGGGCTTTTCCGCTCGGTCGCAGCGGAGTCGTGGTTTGACCGGTTTGGTGCAACAACGCGCTAAAATCCGCGAGTTTCTCGGCTTGGTGGATCGCTTCGGCGTCCGGTGTTTCCATGATCAAGTGGCGAAACAGCGGCAGATGGGGAAAGAATTGCCGCATCAATACAAACCCCCCGAACAGGCCTAGCAGGCTTCCCAGGGCTGCCCAAAGTCCCCGCGTGATGACGGCCAGTTGGTAGGAGTTTTGCGGCAACACAAAGGTCTGACTCATCAGCACGATCGATGCGATCGTCATGATCAGCCCGCCGATGCCGAAGATTCCGAAACCGGGAATCACGAAGATCTCCAACGCGATACAGCACAGTCCGAGCATCAACAGGACCAGCTCCAGCCATTCGGCGGTTCCGGCCAAGTAGTTCATCCAAAAGAACAATCCGAAGCAGACCATGGCCAGAAAACCGGGCACACCCATGCCGGGGGCGTTCATTTCTGCGGACAGGGCGACGAACCCGACCATCAGCAAGATCATCATCAGACCTTGGCTGCGACCGAGTCGTTCGACGAATCGAACCAGGCCTCGATCGGAAACCGGTTTGGGCACCGCTTCCATGCCGCTGCGACGGGCGACATCGTCGAGCGAATCGCTGCGCCCGTCGGCCAGTCCCAGCTCGATGGCTCGTTCGGCGGTCAGTCCTTCTTTCATTTCGATGCGTTCGCCTTTTTCCCAGCGATCGCGTTCCAAGTCGGGATCGTCGGATTGGGAAACCAGGTCAGCCGGCGTGGTGTATTTGACCCTGCCCGTCTTCTTGTTGGTGTATCGATAGACTTCCAGGTCACTGCACAATAGGCCGCGGATCAAGCCCACGGGGCGTTTGGTGGCTCGGGCGATGCTGTCGATCAGCTCGTCGTGATTGTCCAGATCGGTCAGCGAGATCTCATCGGCGCCGGTCCCGCCCAGGATCGCATCGGGGGTCATGTACAGCGGTTTGCACGCCACCGCCAACAGCGCGCTGTCGCTGCGAGCTTCTTTACTGACAAGCCCGACGACGGTTCGCAGCGGCGGTTCGGGCATCGCGAATGAGCTGGCCAAGCTGGCGCTTTGATCCAGGTCGCCGCCGATCGAATCGAGTGCTATCAGCCACGTGTTGACCGAGCCCTCGACCAGCGACCCGTTGAGATTGCTTTGCCAGCGCCGCACCCGACTGCGAGAGATTGAGCCGGTGATTTCCAGCAGCACTCCGTTGGTGACTCCCCCGATGGCGTCCGATTCGACGGGAATGATCTGTGCCAGGTCGAGCACTTCGGCGGCTTCTTCGAGCGTCTCGACGATGCCGGCGGCGATCCGCGCCGACCGCAGCTGATCGGCCGAGACGGTGGCCGGCACGCCCGCCGCGCTCCACACTTCTTCTTCTAAAACCTCGCCTGTTTCACGTAGTTTCACGAGTTCTTCACCCCCGGCGAAGGACTTTCCGCCGCCGACGTTGCTGACCCAAGCCAGTTCGACGTCGGGATCGATCAGCGCGGCGACGACCGGTTTTGGAAACAGGCCACGGCGGGCGGCGATGCTTTGATAGGCCAAGACGATCGTTTCGTCCTGGTCGCTCTCGCCGGCGGAGGCATCGATCAGTCGGGCGCCTGATGAAAGCAGGATTGAGTCGGATGCCAGGATCGGCAGCAGTGAATGACCGGTCACGCTGCCTTGGACAAAGGACACGATTCGCAGCGACCGGAGCCGGTCGCCGGTGACCGCCCGGGCGACTTTCAACGCGTCTTCGAACGAGGTCGCTTCGCCTCCGGAGGACTCCGCATCGTAACGGAGCACGACGTCCAGCCGCCCGTCTTGTGGCGCGGATTTTGCCAATCGCTCCAGCTGTCCGATCAGCGCTGTGGCCGATTGGCCGCCCAGTGGGACGGGCACATCCACCACGTACCCATTCTCGGCATCGGCCGAGAATCCCGGCGAGATGCACAGAAGTGCCAGAAAGACAAACGAAAGCCACGCTCGTAAGGTCACGACACCCACTCCAAAGACGACAGAAACGACGCACGAGTGATTATAGGGCACGAATGCCCCGAGACGAGGTCGTTAACGGTCGCGGGGAGGGGATTGCCGGTATGCCGCAGAAAAAGCCGTCCGGACGCTTGGCGATTCAGGCTCCTGGAAGGAGGTCGTGCGGATTTTAAAGTCACCCTCCCGCACACGGGAGGGTTACTTCTTAACTTGATGCGTATGGGGTCGAGCGAAGGTCGTGGAGGGCGGACGGCGTATCGCCGTCGTTGTTCCTAGCTGCAGCCCGCTAGCCGGCTACCCGCAGCTGGGGCCGCGACTCCGCGGTCAGCATGGTGCGGAGCCGTTCGAATTCTTCTCCATCGCTGAAGTGGATGGTGATCTTGCCGCGGCCACGCGCGCTGCTTTTGATTTCGACTTTGGTGCCGAAAACCATTCGGAATTCCTGTTGCATCGCCTCGATGTGCGGGGACGTTTGGCGGCGTTTTTGCCGCGTCGCGTTGGTGACTTTGCGACCGGTCTCCTGGTCCTCCTCGGCCTTCAGCATTTCCGCGACCAGGCTTTCGGTGGCCCGGACACTGATCCGCTCGTCCATGATCTTTTTTGCGGTCGTGATTTGGACCTGTTCGTCGCCGATCGGCAACAGGGCACGTGCGTGTCCGGCGGTGATTTTACCGGCTTGCAACAAGTCCAGCACGCTTTCGGGCAATTCGAGCAGACGCATCAGGTTGGCGATCGTGCTGCGGTCGATGCTCAGCCGTCGCGCCAGGTCATCTTGTTTGCACTTGTGCTCGTCGATGTAACGTTTGAACGAAAGTGCTTTTTCGATCGGGTTGAGATCCTTGCGTTGCAGGTTCTCGATGATGGCCAATTCCGCGACCAGACGATCATCGGCTTCGCGAACCTCTGCACGGATCGTGTCCATGCCGGCGTGGATCGTCGCCCGCAAACGCCGTTCGCCGCTGATCAGCTGGTAGCGACCGTCGACGATACGAACCAGAATCGGCTGCAGCTGCTGATGGCTCTTGATGCTCTCGGCCAGCGAGGCGATCTCGTCGGGATTGAATTCGCGTCGAGGCTGGAAGGGATTGTTCTCGATCTCGTTGACCGGCAACGACAGCGTTTGGACGCCGGCTGAATCGCCCTCACGAGACTTGCCTCGCGGAGAGTCGCCTTCGGAGAGCATGCCATCCTCGTCCATCGGGCTGCCGAGCAATGCGGCCAACCCTTTTCCCAAGCGACGATCTTTTGTCCCGGCAGATGAACTAGTCACGCTGTAGCACCTCCATGCACAACTGCGTATAAGCGAACGCTCCGCGGGATCGCGGGGCGTAGTGGAAAACACTTTTGCCGTGACTGGGGGCTTCGCTGAGCGAAACGTCCCGCGGCACGACGGATTCAAAGACGATATCACCGAAAAACTCGCGGACCTCCTGGTCCACTTCGCGAGTCAGTTCCAGGCCGGGATCGTACATGGTCAGCAGGATCCCGCCAAAGGTCAGTCTGCCGTCGGTGGCGACAATGACCTTGCGAATGGTTTTGATCAGCTGGGTCAGCCCTTCCATGGCGAAGTACTCGCACTGGATCGGTATCAACACTTCGGTGCTGGCCGCCAGAGCCGTTTGCGTCAGTTCGCCGACGCTGGGCGGGCAATCGATCAAGACAAAGTCATACTCGTCCAGCACGCTGTCGAGGTGCTTGCGGACGCGCATCGATTGCTGGTCGTCCGAGGTCGCCAGCAGATCAATGTCTTGGAACGTGCGGCTGCCCGGCAACAGGGAAAGCTTGGCCTGGCTCGTCGGGACGATCGATTCGGCAATCGAGACGTCGCTGACCAGGGCATGTCCATTGGTCGGCTCCTGACCCAGGGAGCTGGTCGCGTTGCACTGCGGGTCCATGTCCAGCAGCAAGCAGGACTGTTCGGCAATCGAGAGCGCCGCCGCCAGATTCACGGCGGTGGTCGTCTTACCGACCCCGCCTTTCTGGTTCACAACGCAAAGGATTCGTCCCACGGCCCAAGTTCCCAAAAGAAACAGCTTCGAACCGAACAGCGGTTCTCGTTTCGCGGGAAACTAGGCAATCTCACTCTGGTGAAACAAGGTCGGTTTCACAAGAAACTGGGGTTGACGCGGGAAGTCGGGATGTGAGGGGCGTGAGTCCTGAGTCCTGAGTCCTGAGTCCTGAGTCCTGAGTCCTGAGTCCTGAGTCCTGAGTCCTGAGTCCTGGGTACTGAGTCCTGGGTACTGAGTCCTGGGTACTGAGTCCTGGGTACTGAGTCCTGGGTACTGGGTACTGAGTCCTGGGTACTGAGTCCTGGGTACTGAGTCCTGGGTACTGAGTCCTGGGTACTGAGTCCTGGGTACTGAGTCCTGGGTACTGAGTCCTGGGTACGCAATGCTGACAACGATCGCAGCGGAAAGCCCTCCGCCCAAGCAAACCCGCCACCCAAGCGAGCCCGCCACCCAGGCAAGCCCTCCGCCCAAGGAGCAAAAGCCATCCTCTCCCCGTTCCACCGCCGCTGGCGAACCGCGTGGCGTGCTCGTTGTCGCCGGTTGGCAACAACACTCGCATCTTCCGCGGCATTCGGGCGCAATAAAAAACTCGCCGCGGGGCGAATCCCCGCCGCGAGTCAACTTGAAACTTGGAACGTTCAACTTGGAACGATCAACTTGGAACTTGCGTTAGTACCGGTAGTGATCCGGTTTGAAGGGGCCGTCGACATCGACGCCCATGTACTCGGCTTGTTCTTTGGACAGCCGGGTCAGCTTGACGCCCAGTTGATCGAGGTGCAGTCGGGCGACTTCCTCGTCCAGCTTTTTGGGCAGCATGTGAACGGCGACGCTGTAGGACTTGGTGTCCTTGCTTCCCCAAAGTTCCATCTGTGCGAGCACTTGGTTGGTGAACGAGGTGCTCATCACGAAGCTGGGGTGTCCGGTGGCACAGCCCAGGTTCACCAGGCGGCCCTTGGCCAGAATGATCACGCTGCGACCGGTGTCGTTGAACGTGTAGCGGTCCACGGCACCGATGTCGGCTGGTTTGATTTCGTCCTTGGTCGCCCGGCCCTGCTCGACTTCGTTCTCCAACCACGCCACGTCGATTTCGGTATCGAAGTGGCCGATGTTGCAGCAGATCGCGTCTTCGGGCATCTGCTTCATGTGCTCGCCCAAGATGATGTCTTTGTTGCCCGTCGTGGTGACATAGAGTCGGCCTTCTTTGCAGGCCTCTTCCATCGTCGTCACTTCGAAGCCTTCCATCGCAGCCTGCAGGGCGTTGATCGGATCGATCTCGGTCACCAGCACGCGACAGCCGTAGCGTTGCAGGCTGTGGGCACATCCCTTTCCGACGTCACCGTAGCCGCAGACCACGGCGACCTTTCCGGCCAACATCACGTCGGTGGCTCGTTTGACGCCGTCGGCCAGCGATTCGCGGCAGCCGTACAGGTTGTCGAACTTGCTCTTGGTCGCGCTGTCGTTGACGTTGATCGCCGGAACCTGCAACTTGCCGGAGCGATTGAGGACTTCCAGACGGTGGATGCCGGCCGTCGTTTCTTCGCTGATGCCGTAAATGTCGTCGAGCAATTCGGGGAAGCGATCGTGAACCATCGCGGTCAAGTCACCGCCATCGTCCAGGATCATGTTCAGCTTTCCTCCCGACGGGAACGTCAGGGTCTGCTCGATGCACCAGTCGAATTCTTCTTCCGTCATTCCCTTCCAGGCGTAGACGGGAATGCCGGCGGCGGCGATCGCGGCAGCCGCGTGGTCTTGGGTGCTGAAGATATTGCAGCTGCTCCAAGTCACCTCGGCGCCGAGTTCGATCAGCGTCTCGATCAAGACCGCCGTCTGAATCGTCATGTGCAGACAGCCGGCGATGCGGGCCCCTGCCAGTGGTTTTTCTTTGCCGTACTTCTTGCGCAGCGCCATCAGGCCCGGCATTTCGGTCTCGGCCAAATTGATCTCTTTGCGGCCATACTCGGCCAACGAGAGATCCTTGACCTTGTAAGGCAATCGTTCGGTATCGACTTGCGACACGGGTAAACTCCTAAAGTGTGGTGAATCAAATTCACTCACGTATGAGGGGCTACGAACCTACCACAGGGACTCCCGCTGGCACGCGCTCCCCGAACGCGATTGCAAACCGTCTTCGAACCATCGAAAACGGCTGAATCGAGCGCCGGCACCTGCCGGACCATTCAACTCGATTGAACCGCGTAGTTTAGCGAGGGATCGTTTTTTGGGCACCGGGCCTGGTCAAAAAGAACCCGAAAAGCCCCCGACGGTCGGCCGACGCATTCGCGAGGGGCGCCGCGCGGCCCCTCAGACCTCCGTGGCCTGGAGTACCAGAGGGCTCGCGGCCTGCCGCTGACAACAAATGGAAGGAGATAGCGGAACGGCGCGAGCCGTCCGGTGGCCCCGTCGAAAAAGTATCGAACGACCGGAGGGCTCGTGGGCGGCCGCTGAAAAAAATACCCCGTTTGTCTCAACGGTGAGCCTCCGCGATTCCGGTATCCCGGAGGGATGCCAGCCGGTCGCCGGAGGTCAGCCGATCGCCGCGGCGATGAAGGCCTTGATCCGGGATTCGTTCTTGACGCCGCGCGGGCACTCCACGCCACTGGCGGTGTCCACCGAAACGGCTCCGGTGGCATCGATCGCCTGGCGGACGTTCTCCGGTTTCAAACCACCCGCGAGCGTCCAGCCGACCGACGGATGGTCGTGTGCCCATGAAGCCACCGAGGGCCAGTCCAAGGTTTTGCCGCTGCCTCCGTGCGCCGAACCGGCATCCACATCCAACAACAGCTGGCAGCCGATCGCGACCCAAGCGGCTGACCGTTCCTCCATCAGCTCCGCAGCAAACGCGCCTCGAGGTAACTTGATGGCCCTCAGCACGGGCCACCCCATCAAGCGCAGCGACTCGGCCGACTCGATCGGTTCGTCCCCATGCAGCTGAATGGCGTCCAGTCCTACGGTCGCGGCGTTTGCGGCGATGCGTTCGGCGGACTCATTGACGAACACGCCGACACGCAACAGTCCCAGCTCGTTGGCCAGCCGGGACAGTTGTTGGGTGGCTTCGGACTGCGGATCGACGTAGCGAACGCTGTTGGGGAAAAAGTTCAATCCGATCGCGTCGCCGCCCGATTGGTCGACCGCACGCACGTCTTGCTCCAGTCGAACGCCGCAGATTTTTGTACGAAACACGGTTGCTACCCGAGTGATCCCTTCAATCCAGACAAACTGCACCAATTCCGCTGGCCGCTCCAACGGGTGATGACGATAACCCGAAAACAGCGAGCTCCATCGGCGGAGCCCTCTTCTTTTTCGCGAACAGACCTCGGAGCCATCCCAGCGATGAGAGATCGATCCAACATCGTCGACCTGGCACTCGCCTTTGCCGCCACGTTCGTCATCACTTTGGCCGTCTGGCCCCGCGACGCACCGCGGCAAATCGTTCGTTGCCATCTGACCGATCACGGTTGGAAAACCTACAGCATCGCGATCGACGATCCTAGCCTGGATGAGCTGAAACGAAAGGTCCGCACCTGGAGCAAGCCCGAGTCGCATCCCGAATATGTCACCGCGAAATGGCAAAAGGAAGTGGCCGAGTTTTATGAGAAGAGCCAACCGGCACGCACCCAAGACGGCGCGGTCCCCCGTCCGGTCAAGCGTGCGGATCGAAGACCCATGACGGCGACGATTTCGGACACGGTAACGACCGCGTCCTACGAAACAGAGATCGACGAGCCGGCCGACGTGATTCAACAGGCCGCTTACGCCGAGCCGATCGAACCCATCGCCGAGCAGCCCGAGACGAGTCCGACTGATGCGAAGTATTGGTCGACGGTGAAGGCGTCGGCGGTCGCGTCGATGGAAGCCGTCGAGGAGCGGAGCGCCAACGTCCCGGTTGTGTTTGAAAAAGTCGCTCCGGCCAGTTGGCCTCAATTGGCATTTCACTTCGCCTTCCTGCTGGGAATCGCGGCGGCCTGCGGTTACATGCACTGGCTGCGGCACGCTCCGCTGCGCACCGGAGCTTCGTTCGGCGAACAACCGGTCGGCGTGCTGGCACGCATCGGAACGTTTTCCGGCGCGATCGTCGTGGCGATGCTCAGCGCGGTCGCCGTCTGGCTCTGAGCCGCCTGGTCGGAATGCCAAGATAGTTCTCACGTTCGCGTTAGATTCTGCCGATTATTCCGATTGGAGGGATCGCTTTCGCCAAGCCGTCCCCACACCCACAAGCCTCTCGGACACGATCGAATGATGAAAAACTTCGAGCACGATTTCGTTTTGCCTCCCTTCCCGGGTTTTCCGTCCGCCAGTCGATTCGTCCCCGTCGGGCCGGTGCTGGAGACTTTTTCACGCGTTTCACGCAGCGTTTTGGCGCGTGAAGCGATCTCGTTGGTGATCGGACCGCCCGGCACCGGCAAGTCGCTCGTCTGTGCGTTGTTGGCCAAAGAATTCGCCGCCACCCATGACGTCATCGCCCTTGGCGACACACCGATCGCCGATGACACCGCGTTCTATCGATTTTTGCTGCACCGTCTCGGCGTGCCCTTGGAAACCGGCAAACGCGACGATTTCGAATTGATGATCCATGATCGTCTTTGCGGCCCCGACGCAAAACCACACGGCGCGCTGTTGGTCATCGACGAAGCCGCCTCCTTGACGACCGACGTTTTGGAAGCGATTCGACGCCTGACCAATCTGATGCGCGACGGGCAACCGATGGTCAGCGCCGTCGTCGCCGGTGGCGTCAAGCTGGATGACACGCTGACGGCACCTTCCTTGGAACCGTTCGTGCAACGTGTGACCGCACGGTGTTATCTGCATCCGCTCAATGCCGAGGAAACGCGGCAGTACATCCGCCAGTCGATCGAAGTTTGTGACGCGTCGTCCGATGACACCATCGCCGACAATGCGATCTCAGCCATCTACCACGCCACCAGCGGCGTCCCCCGGTTGATCAACCATTTGATGACCGAAGCGATCGATTGCGCCGCCGAGTTGGGCGAGACGCTGATCGATGAACACACCGTCAACAAGGCATGGGCAAGCTTGCAACAATTGCCCAGCCCGATGATCGAAGAGCCCCGCATGCAACCGGAAAGTTCGGTCGTCGAGTTCGGAGAGCTGAGCGATCCGGCGGTCCACGCCGACGATCACTATCTGATCGAATCGACGCCTGCCGAGCCTGCCGAAGCAACCGTTGCGGAGGCGGAAGCGTTGGTTGACGAACCCGAGGAATCGATCGAATCCGAGCCCACCGATGCCGCCGTGTCGGTCGTTCCTGATCCGGTCTCGCTGTTCGGCGAATTCGAGGACGAAGAAAACATCGAAGTCGGAGTCGCACAGGTCAAAGCGAAGCCGAACGAGTCGTCCGAAGTCGACTTGGAGACGATGTTGCATTCCCAGATCGTCGGGCTCAGCCAGTTTGTTTCCGAAAACACGGCTTCGCGGTATTCCGAGATTGATTCGCTGGCAGTTTTCGAAGAACCGGGAATGATCCAGGACTCGGCACCCGCCGAGCTGCTGGAGGAGCCACCGGGCGGACTGTCGGAAGCGACGGCGGGCGAACCGGTCGCCGAGGCCGGCAAAGATTTTCCAAGTGTGGTCTGGTACGACGAACCCGGCCAAGGTGCCGATGCGGAGGATTCCGCGGTGCTGGATGACACCGACCTGTTGTGGATCACCGAAGACATCGACGTGGACCGCAAGATCATCAAACCGGCCTCCGCGGGTGGCTCGCATCGCATCGATCAGGCGTCCGATCAAGACGCGCCGAAGTTGTCGGTCGACTATCGCGAAATGCTCGAAAAGATGCGAAATCAAGCCTGAGGGTTTGCCCGGGACGCTTCGACACCCTCTGGGGCGCGCCTGGTGGCCGCCCCATCCGGCGATCTTGCCGTCCCTCGGCCCCAGTCCCTTGTCAGACCAGCGCGGTGGTTTTAATCTGCAATGAATCCACCCGCCCCCGGTTTTTTTCCAATCGCTACTCGTCTTGGACGACTCCCCGAACAGCCGATCGATTCCGAGCGACCTTCTGATCGCGATTTGCACCTATCAGGAATCACAGAATATCCAGGCAATGCTGGTCGGCTTGCGACGTGCCTTTCCGGACGCCTGCCTGATGGTGGTCGACGATAACTCGCCCGATGGCACGGCCGATTTGGTTCGCGAAGCCCAGCGATCGGATCCTCGGATTGAGCTGATTGTCCGCCGCGACAAGCGTGGACTGGGGTCCGCCATCGTCGACGCGATGAAGTACGCCGTGGCTCGGGGCTATCGTTTTTTTGTCAACCTGGACGCCGATCAAAGTCATGACCCGGCCCAGTTGCCCGATCTGGTCGAACGCGCGCGGGCCGATCAGGACCTCGCCGTCGTCATCGGGTCACGCTACGTGCCCGGTGGCGAGATCGTCGGTTGGCCGTTGCGGCGGCGATTGATGAGCAAACTGGTCAACCGGTTTGCCACGGCATTTTTGAAATTACCGGTCAAGGACTGCAGCGGCTCGATGCGTTGTTATCGCACGTCGGCGCTCGATGCGATGGACTTGGATTCGCTGCAATGCACCGGTTATGCCGTGCTTGAAGAGTTGCTGGTCAAATTGCACCGCGACGGACGCAAGATGTCGGAAGTCCCGATCACGTTCACCGAGCGAGAACTCGGACACAGCAAATTGACCTTCGCCGAAGCCGTCCGCTCGGTCCGCTTCATGTTGCGATTGGCCATGACGCTGCGGTGAAGTGAGCTTGGACTTGATCCCGTTGATTCGGGTACATCGACTCCGTCACCAGGCCGTACCGTCACCGGGCCTAACAGTGGAGGGCAAGCTGGAAGCTTACCCCACTTGGCGTTTAGGGAGTCCGCTGGCTGATCAGGTTGTTGCCCGAGGACAGCTTTTCGATGGCTTCTTGAAGCACCAGGTCTTCGTGGTCCAGCGTCACTTGCCCGCGATCGTTGGGACGTGCCGCGATGTACGGAGACTCGACCTTCACATCGGGCGTCACACCGTTTTGGCTGATCGCGGTCCCCTTGGGCGAATAGAACTTTGCGGTCGTCAGGCACAGTCCGAATTTCGCGGTTTGCATTCTGAAGATGCCTTGGACGCTGCCCTTGCCGTAGCTCCGCTCGCCGATCAGGATCCCACGTCGGCTGTCCGAGATCGCTCCGGCAAAAATCTCGCTGGCGCTGGCACTGTCGGAATCGATCAAGACGGCCAGGGGAACATCCCAGGTGTTGGGCCGGTGTGCGACGTAGTCAAAGTTTTCGCGTGAGTTGCGTCCGCGGGTGGTCACGATGCGTCCGTTGCTCAGGAATCGATCGGCGACTTCGACCGCGGCCGATAGCAGACCGCCGGGGTTGCCGCGGACGTCCAGCACCAACGCTCGCATGCCTTGGCGATGCAAACTCCAAAGTGCACGTTCGATGTCTCGTGTGGTCGTCTTTTGGAAATTGGTCAGACGCAGATAGCCGATCCGGGTGGCGGGGTCGACGATGTGGACATTTTCCACACAGGGGACTTCGACGCGACGCCGCTGGATTCTCAGATCGCGGCGTTCGCCTTGCTGATTTTGCAACGTGATCGAAACGTAGGTGTGTTCCGGACCTCGCAGCAGGTCGGCGGCGATCTCGGGATCCGAAAGATGCGTTTCAGCTTGTTCGACCCGAACGATCCGCTCGCCCGGTTGCAGCCCCGCTTCTTCGGCCGGGCCGCCCGGAATCACCGACAGGATTTTTAGCGAGTTTTCATCCGTTTCCAACTCGATGCCCAATCCGACAAAGTTGCCTTCGATGTTGGAGAACATGTCGTCCAACTGGTCGCCGGACAGCAACCGTGTGTAAGGGTCCAGCGTCGAGATGGCACCGCTGACGTATTCCAGCACGACGGTCGTCGGGTTGATCCCGATGTCCTGGCGGGCGAGTTCCGCCACATAGGCCACGGTCGCTCGCAGATCGAATCGGTTTGCCGACGGCCGATCGGCGATCCGGCGATGGATCGTTTGCTGAAACTCATGCAGCATGCCCAGGTCTTTGCCCGGCAAGGCGTCTTGAACAAATCGGTCTTCGGTCAACGCGATCTCCAGAGCCGCGGTTCCATGCAACAGGATCCGCGACCAATCGACCGATTCAACGTAGTGCGTGTCCAAGTTCGCCAAGACTTCGGAATACAGATCCAGGGCTTGCGAGACACTCATCGAATGGGCCGAAGCGACGAAACTCTTGTCCGCATAGCGGCGATTGACGTCGTAGTGCAATCGGCTGATCACCAACCGTTGATAGAGATGCCGCGAATCGGGGAACTCACGCGACGCCTGCTCGTAGTGGCGGACCGCTTCAATCCATCGTCGTTCCCGCTCCAACGACGCGCCGCGGGCGATCGTTCGACTGAGACCATCTTGCTCGATGGCTTCGGCCGCAGGCTCGGCGGCCAATGGCTGCTGTGCCGTCGCCGTCAGCCCGCCTTGGAACATCAGGGCAAACAGGCAGAGCAGTGTCATCGACGATGTCCACTTGCCGGCTGTGCTTGATGGTCGACAGACCGGTCGCGACTGAAAAACCCGTGCATTGATTGGCATACCGATTCGGCCCATGGGGTGTCTTCAGGAGGGGAGGGAAGGACGACAGGGACGCCGGGAGGGGGCGATCTGTCAAACGGCCGCGTCAGACACCCACAGCGGGCGGCCACGCGAATATAGGACACAAAAGATGCCCGGTCAAAAAACCGTCTGATGGGTAACCGGGTCAGGCGTTGCGATCGCTACGCATTAACACGAAGCGTTCGGTTTAAGCCGGTCGGTCAAGTTGCGACGAAAAGAAATCATCCGATTGATCTCGATTTTGTCGCGGCCCATCGTGCGTTCCCTACGCAGAAAGCAACTCAGTCGCTGCCATGGCCTCAGATTCCTTTAGCCGCACTTCAAGGCGGCAAGTCAACGATACGCACTGTCCCCTTCGAAGTCAAAAACCTGAAACCTGAAACCTGAAACCTAAGACGCCTCCCCCTCGTTTTCCGTCCATCGCGTTCCACCGGCACAACCGGATGCGGTCACGTGAATCTCAATCTTTTACCAGTCACAACAGGGGACCCAGAACGCAAAGTTCCCGATAGTGGCTTATGTCGCCAAGCGGCAATGCTTCCCCGTCGCTGACTCGGACGACTCCTGCTTCGGCAGGCCTCATGAACACGGTTCACCGCGAACCACTTCCCGCCCAACCACACCCCGTTTCATTCAGGAAAGGACTCCCAGTTAAACGCGATCGCGATTCGGTCAGTATCCTTCACCCGAAGGATGGCAATGCAGTAGGGATGGAACGCGTCTCTTCCAGACGCGACTAGTGCATGCCCCCACACTTGAACGTTCCCCCGCGGTTCGCCATTGGAATTCCCAATCCAGTACGGATGGAGTCCTTCTTATGGAAGGAGCAAGTCACGATGACAATCTCTCGATCGCTACGAAAACGGCTTCGCCGATATGCGCTGCTCTGTTTAGTCACAGCCACCACCGCAGGCTTTCTCGAAACCTCACAGACCTCGGTCGCCGAGGACACCCACGACAGCAGCGACTTGCGAGGCTGGGTCGAAGACCTCTCGCAAAGCTCCTTCAGCCAAGAATCGGTTGCGATTGGCAAGCTCGCCTCCCAGGCAACCACACCCCAATTCTTGACGGTCTCCGCGGAAGACCAATTAACGATCGACACGTGCAACTTTGACACCTGGCTGGCAGGCATCCTGCCGCCGGCTGAAAGCAAGCCGTCCGACGCTCCGAAAAACATCGAACCCGAAACGTCCGATCTCGCCAAATCCAACGCCTCGCGGACATCCAGCCAGTTCAATTCGACGCTCGCGACGATCGCGGCAGCGGCGTCGGCGGGAAACCCCATCCCGCTCAGCCAGTGGACCGAGCCCTTCGCCATGATCGGTCCCGATGGCAGTCATACACCGCAAGAAATCAAAGCCTTTCAAGCATGGTTTGACAACGGGAAAGCCTTCGTTGCGGGCCTCGGTAACGGAGACTTCAACGGGTTCATCCCCGTCGTCGATTTCGATGGCGAGGTCGCCGGCCCGGCGAATGAATCGGTTGCGGTGCAGGACAGTAAACCCGCCCTGTCGGTGACCGTCGCCCGGCCCTTGATCGGAAGCTCCGCCGTCATTGCGACCATCGAAGAAGCGTATCAGCCGTATGACTTGGCCGCCGAAGATTTAGCCGCAGCATCGCAAGCCAGCGACGTCGATGCCAACGATTCCGAGGACACGCCGGCGGCGGACAAGCCCCAAGATCGCCAAGTCGTTTGGACCGATGGGCTGTACTCGCCCTCGCTGCAACCCTTCTGCATCCACTCACTGGATCTGATGCGAAAGCCTGGTTGGAGTCCGCTGGCACAAAAGACGATCTCCTCGACCGAGCCCGTCGCACTTGTAGCCGAAGAAGTCGCGGTCGCCGAAGTTGAGCAGCCCGAGCCCACGGTGGAAGTGGAAACGCTCGTGGCCGATGCCGCAGAGAAAGCACCCGCGGACGCCGAACCAATGCAAGAGGAAGTGGTCGCCGAAGTTGAGCAGCCCGAGCCCGCGGTGGAAGTGGAAACGCTCGTCGCCGACGCCGCGGAGGAAGCACCCGCGGACGCCGAGCCGATGCAAGAGGAAGCGGTCGCCGAAGTTGAGCAGCCCGAACCCGCAGTGGAAGTAGAAACGCTCGTCGCCGACTCCGTGGAGGAAGCACCCGCGGACGCCGAGCCGATGCAAGAGGAAGTGGTTGCGAAAGTTGAGCAGCCCGAGCCCACGGTGGAAGTGGAAACGCTCGTCGCCGATGCCGCGGAGGAAGCACCTGCTGACGCCGAGCCGATGCAAGGGGAAGTGGTTGCGGAAGTTGAGCAGCCCGAGCCCACGGTGGAAGTAGAAACGCTCGTCGCCGACGCCGCGGTGGAAGCACCCGCGGACGCCGAACCGATGCAAGAGGAAATGGTCGCCGAAGTTGAGCAGCCCGAGCCACCGGTGGAAGTAGAAACGCTCGTCGCCGATGCCGCGGAGGAAGCACCTGCGGACGCTGAACCGATGCAAGAGGAAATGGTCGCCGAAGTTGAGCAGCCCGAGCCCGAGGTGGAAGTAGAAACGCTCGTCGCCGACACTTCGGAGGAAGCACCCGCGGACGCCGAACCGATGCAAGAGGAAGTGGTCGCCGAAGTTGAGCAGCCCGAGCCCACGGTGGAAGTGGAAACGCTCGTCGCCGACGCTTCGGAGGAAGCACCCGCGGACGCCGAACCGATGCAAGAGGAAGTGGTCGCCGAAGTTGAGCAGCCCGAGCCCACGGTGGAAGTGGAAACGCTCGTCGCCGACGCCGCGGTGGAAGCACCCGCGGACGCCGAACCGATGCAAGAGGAAGTGGTCGCCGAAGTTGAGCAGCCCGAGCCCACGGTGGAAGTGGAAACGCTCGTCGCCGATGCCGCGGAGGAAGCACCCGCGGACGCCGAGCCGATGCAAGAGGAAGTGGTCTCAGACGTTGACCAGCCCGAGCCACCGGCTGAGTCGATGGAGTTGGTTGCCGCGAATCCCTCTCTTCCCCAAGGTGAGGAAATCGTGGAGGAGGTGCCCGGATATGTCGGGTCTCCGGATTGTTTGTTGGAAGATGTGATGTGGCAGGTCAGTGTTGCGATGGAAGACGCAAACGTGACTGACCAATGGCTCCGCCCCAACCGGGTCGGGAAACGATTGGCATCGCTGGTGGTGGGCGGTGACCGAGTGGCAACGCGGGTGGCAAGCGAACTGGCCCTGGTATGGCCGGCGAACGCACAACCCGCGAAACCGATCCCGGGTAGTGGAGCTAAATTGTTGGCGCGAGCCGAGGCCGCTGAGCAGTTACCGGCGGAGGGCAAGGCGAAGCCCTTCACGCCAGAACAGCTCGCCCAGGCAGACGCCATGTTCAGGCAGTGGGTCGGCGTGGCCCAAAGTGTTCTAGATGATCTTTCTGATCACCTAAACGACGTGACTGAGGTTGCCCTTCATCGTGGAACTCAGGACGACTCGAATCGGCGATAAACGAAGTCTTCAAGAACGCTTTCGGTAAACACGACGAATCAAGCCGGTCTTCTCCATCCTGCCGGCAGGCACTTTGATTCGGACTCCAACTGCCAGGTCCGCTCATTCTCACAGGTTCCCTCCTCCTGACGAGAATGAGCGGACCTTTTTCCCTCCCCCATTCGCTCGCCTTTCCAGGAAATTGATCCAATGATCGCGGTACTCCTCTCCTGCACCCTCAAAATGATCATGGTCTACTCGAAGTCGCGGCTCCAGTCTCGCCGCCCGTAAAATCCCGCCGCACCTTGGTTTCCGGCTCGGCGGTAGTGGACGAGGCGACGAGTCCTTGCCACTATGCCGACTACAGAGGACTCGTCGCCTCGTCCACTACCCGAAGATTGAGCTGCGATAGACGACTAGGTGCCGAGAAACATCGCGACGATCCCCAGGGTCATCACCGCGATCAAGATCACGACCAAGACTTTGACGATCAATGACGTCTGGTACTTGATGTGCGGTGTGCGACGGATCGCGTCCTGATACGATTCGGAAAAGACGACTTTCCCTTTCTGGCTTTGCAGCAGGTACAGGATGTAACCGTTGATCAATGTGCCGATCGGAAACATGAGCAGTCCGATAGTGCTGAACACCGTCGCCAATCGGCGCGCGGCGATCTTGAATCGTCGCAGTCCCAGGCCGGTATAGATCTGCACCGCCCCTAGACCACCGTACAGCCCGACCACCAACGCCGCCTCGACCAACCCCATGCCTTGCATCCCATTGCCGTCGACCAGCAGCGAAACCGCCGCCATTCCTGCCATTGCGACGAAAAAGACCAGCAGCAGCACGCCGGGGATCAGATACAGGATCCCGACCGATTTGATCGACGCCTCGTGGTTGAGGTAACGCCGCCGATACGATTCCACATCCGACTCTAACCCTTCGGTCTCGGACACGTGCGACGTGGGAGCGTAGGGATTGAGCGCGGCGTCCGCGGCAACCGGCCGCTGAATCGCAAACGGATTGGCTTCGTCATCGGGCACCGCGAAGGGATCTTTCGTCACGATCGACACTCCTGCTCAACATCAATCTCAAAACGTTGGAGTCCGCAAAATGGAATCCACAAGGTTGAGATTGTATCCCAATCCGCCCGCCACGGGAGCGCTGTCAGCTACCCGGTTCTCTCACAAGATCGACGACTCGGAACTTGGAGCGGAAAACGGGGCAGGCTGTAACTTGCGGAACGATGATACGATGACTTGGCCCGCGGATGGCGGCGCGAACCCGCGGATGACAGCGGGAAAAAAATCCGTGGGTGCGCGCTGCCATCGGTGGGATTGGTTCCGAACGTTGGTCCGGTGAACGAGCTGGAATGCTTCGTCAAGATGGAATCTTAGGGCCGAAGCATTAATACTGCCGCGGCGCAGCCGATGCGTCGTCCAGGTAGGGTTGTTCCCAAGGCGGTGTCATCGGGCGAGTCGCCTGTTGAGGAATCAACTCTTCGGTTTCCGGTAGGTCCTCGGCGCGATCGAGCAGCTCACGGCCTTTGGCGATCGCATTGGAGGCATCTTCGCGAATTTCTTCTCGATTGAATCGGATGGTCGTCTCGTTTTCATCACGTTGGATCGTGAACCATCCGGCCATGAAGGCGCAAACAGCCAAAACTCCCAGAATCACAAGCGTCCGAAACATCTCACTTCCCTCTGTGGTTCGTATCACCTTGGCACTTTCGTCCATGAAAGCCGCAGTCTACGAAGAGTCGATGGCAGAGGGAAAGGTCAGTCCGCGGGGCGTGTCGTCATGACGACATTGCTCCTCTACGCCTGTGGCTCGTTGTCACCAGACGGCAGATGCCGCGATTGAAATCAGCCGATTCGTGTTCGCGATCACCCGCGAGATCGGTAGCTCCGTCAATCCACAAACACAAACTCGTTGGACAGCAGCAAGGTCTGGGCGAGTTGCGCCAGACGGCTCAGGGGTTCTTCGTTGCCCCGTTCGATCGGCCCCGCAAAATCGCGTTTCGAATCGCCTTCGAAGTATTCGCCGTGATCACTTTTGAGCGACACCTGACACCGTAAGAAAAACGAATCGAAGCTATCTGAGGCTCGCGGGGAGACGACAAAATCGACGGTTTCACCAGCGGCGACGTCGGCGCTTAAGTTGCGAAACGGACGATTGTTGCTCTTCTGGTTTTCTCGCCACAGCCGACGATCGCCGACCCAGATCGCCAGTTCGACGCCGTCACCTTGATCGTTTCGATGCCCCACCATGCCGCTGATCGTCACGCGACCGCTGGCCGGTGCGGTCCATCGTCGCACGACGGCATGCTTGCGCCCGGGGTGTCCATTCTCGGCACCGATCGACGCGTAGCCGAGTTCGCTCGTTGCGGGCAACTTGTCTTGGTCCTGCCACGTCGCCCCACTGAACACCGCCAGTGGACGAAACTCGGTCACGCGGCTCTCCGCGTTCGCCGGCGCGGTTCCATACCGCCAGGCGAGCTGGGGATTGAATCTCTGCTCGCGCTGACCGGCCGGCTGCCGTAAAAACGCAACGCACGTCCCACGCTCCCCTGCACTCGGTGGACGCGACAAAATGCGTTCGAACATGCGATCGACTTGCGCCGCAGCGTCCTGGCGGTTCGTTTCGACTTGCTCGGCCAGCGACCGCGCAAACGCGCCGATTTGTGGATGATTCATCAAGAACAGCGCTTGCTGCGGCACGGTGGTGAAGAACCGCTTGGGTGTGTGCGCGTCGGGACTGGCAACATCGAACGTCCGGAACAACGACGGCAGGTTCTGGCGATCGATCATGGCGTAGAGCGTTCGTCGCGGGCTGGGCGAAGCCAAATGAATCTCGACCGGCGGGCCGCCGATGGTGCGATCGAGTCGCCCGCTGACCGCGAGCACCGAATCACGCAGGGATTCGAAATCACGGCGCCGACGGTTCCCGCGTGCCGCAAGACGGTTTTCGGGATCCAGACGCAGCGCTCGGTCATCGGCGGGTTCGGCCGATTGGGCATACACCCGCGACGTCACGATGCGTCGAACCAGCCGCTTGACGCTCCAATGCTCCGCAAACTCCGCTGCCAGTTCATCCAGCACATCGACCAACGGCGGCGCCTCGGTGCGGACACCGAAGTCACTGGTTGAATCAACGATCGGTCGGCCGATCAGATGCATCCAGATTCGGTTGACGAACACGCGTGCGACCAGCGGGTTCTCGTGCGACGCAAGCCGTTCGGCCAACTCGCGCCGACCACTGCCATCGGTGAACCGCGGCTCGTCGGGTTTTCGTAGCGCGGTCAGATACTGGCGTGGCGCCGTTTCACCTCGATTGCCGGGCTGACCGCGGAGGAACACGTGGCTGTCGGCGGGTTTCGCGCGGTCGACCAGGGCCAGCGGGCTGGCGGCGTCTTCGGGAGTCTCGCTGCTTTGCAAGATGCCGAGCAAGGAGTAGTAATCGGTTGTCGGGATCGGATCAAACTTGTGATCGTGACAGCGTGCACAGGCGACAGTCATGCCCATCAACCCGCGCGTGATGACGTCGATCCGGTCGTCGATGGTGTCGTAGCGATTGAGAAACCGGCGGCCGACGGTCAGAAACCCCATCGCATCCAAATCGCCGTTTTTGTTGGCGGGATCGAATCGATCGGCGGCCAATTGCAGACGTATCATCTGGTCCAGCGGGATGTCGGTCGCAAACGCCCGGATCAGCCAATCGCGATAACGATCGCTGCCCTGGAGCCGACGCTCCTTGCCCGCCAAAGCGTACCCGATCGTGTCGGCGTATCGCGCAACGTCCATCCAATGCCTGGCGAATCGCTCGGCGAACTGCGGCGAGGCGAGCAGCTGATCGACCAAACGGAAATGCTTGTCGGTGTCGCTGGAGGCCACGAAGGCATTGATCTGGGTGATCGTCGGCGGCAACCCGGTCAAGTCGTGGTAGAGACGCCGAATCAACGTCTGGTCGTCGCATCGATCGGAAAGCGCAACCCCCTCGTCGTCTGCCAAGGCTCTGGCGATCGCGTCCATCACGTCGCAATCGTCTTCGCCGACAGCGACGTCACCGCGAAACCGTTGGGGGGCTTTGAAGGCCCAGTGGGACCGAGGATCGATGTCCATCGGCGATGTTTTTTGCGGCGGCTCGGCGATCGAATTGCGGGGGTCGGGCGCCCCCATCTGAATCCATTGCTCCAACAGTTTGATTTCGCTTTCATCGAGCTTTCCGGTCGGCGGCATTTCATACTCCGCGTCGTCATACCGGACGGCCTTGATCATCAAACTCGCCTCCGGGTCTCCGGGCACCAGGGCGGGGCCGGACGTGCCGCCGGTCCGAAGCGAGTCGGCAGCGTCCACGAATAACTCACCGGACGATTCGCCGGATTGGCGCGAATGGCATTCGTAGCAGTGCTCGATCAGCAACGGACGAATCTTTGACTCGAAGAACGCTTCTTCTTCAGGAGCGATCTTCGGGGCTTGTTTCCCATCGGATGGCGCGGTGGGCGAGACGTCCGCGGCGGAAGACGGAGCGGTGGTGAAGCCTGCGACAGCGATGGCTGTGGCAAAGACGAAGGCGTATTTCATTGCGAGCGGTGGGCGTGGTGGTGGTGGGGCCAACAGAATAACCGCACCGAGTGGAAAACGCCAAATCAAACGGTGAGTCCCCGACAGGCTTTCCACATGTCAAAGTTTGCCCAGACGGCGTGTGTGAATCGGAAAATCGTCGACTCAGGCGTTCTCGAGCCGCCAACCGTTTTTCAGCCGCGGTTTCTTTCGTTAGCGTGTGCAACCACTGTGACTGGGTCACGAAATCATCTCCACACGACATTTTTACCACTCGGACGCTGATGCCTCAGGACGAACTCTCTTCCGCCAACGAAACGGAATCTCAAGTTACCGACACGATCGCGGAGCCTTCGGCAGGGCCGACGGACCCCGCCGCCTCCGCCGCCGAACCGCCCGTGGACGCTCCCGAAACGGCCGACGAAGTGATCCAGGACGCCGATCTGGATGCCGCCAAAGCTGCCTGGGAGGAGCCGACCGCCCCCAGCGAGGAAACAGCCAGCGATGAAACCGTCAGCGAAGAAGACTTGCAGCGGGCGAGCGCATTGGCCGAGCCGTTTGTCGGTCAATGGAATCAATTGATCAGCACGACCAATTGGGAAAAAGGCCGGATCATCAGCCAGTGGCGAAACGAGTTGATCGAATCGGGTGTCGATGCGACCCAATACTCCGATGACGCCTGGTCGCGACGCGTCGGCGGTGTGACCGCTCCACACGTCGGGCGACTCCGCCGGGTCTATGAGCGATTCAACGATTCCTATCAGAGCTATCAGGGGCTGTACTGGAGCCACTTTCTGGCGGCCCTGGACTGGGAAGACGCTCCGCTGTGGCTGGAAGGCGCCGCGAATGAGAAGTGGAGCATTTCGGTGATGCGTGAGAAACGCTGGCAGGCCGAAGGTGCGGTCGACAGCAACCGCCCGACCGACAGCCAAATCGTGGAGGTCGACACCGACGAAGACGTCACGCTACCGGCGCAAGGCGACGGAAAGAACCGCGAATACGACAACGACAGCGGCGGCGTTGAATCCGGTCCCACGTTCGAAGGCCCCGACTTCGGCGACGAAGAAGAACTGCAATCCCTGGCGGGCCAGAACAAGGATGGCGAAGCCGGCATTCAAGCCGATGGATCGGAAACCGAAGCCCCCGCGGCACCGGTTCAACCCTTCATCGGACTGCCCCAGTTGCCCAATGACCTGAACGACGCCATCGAGTCGCTCAAACTGGCCATCCTGCGGCACAAAGCGGCCGAGTGGCGCGATGTCGAACTGGACGTCGTCGAACGCTACCTGCAAGCCGTCGGTGTCATGCTCCGCAGTTAGACTCGTCGTCAGGGGCGAAAGTTGAATGCTGAGCCGACGGTGCAAGCCCAGTGCCACACCCAACGGGGTGTTGTTGGTTAGCGGCAGGACGCGAGCCCTCCGGTCTTTCACGGTGTCTTTGAAGCGCGACCGGACGGCTCGCGCCGTTCCGCTAACACGCTGCGAGTTCATCGTTAGCGGCAGGGCGCGAGCCCTCCGGTCTTTCACGGTGTCTTTGAAACGCGACCGGACGGCTCGCGCCGTTCCGCTAACACGCTGGGAGTTCATCGTTAGCGGCAGGGTGCGAGCCCTCCGGTCTTTCACGATGTCTTTGAGGCGCGACCGGACGGCTCGCGCCGTTCCGCTAACACGCTGCGAGTTCATCGTTAGCGGCAGGGCGCGAGCCCTCCGGTCTTTCACGATGTCTTTGAAGCGCGACCGGACGGCTCGCGCCGTTCCGCTAACACGCTGGGAGTTCATCGTTAGCGGCAGGGTGCGAGCCCTCCGGTCTTTCACGGTGTCTTTGAAGCGCGACCGGACGGCTCGCGCCGTTCCGCTAACACGCTGGGAGTTCATCGTTAGCGGCAGGGCGTGAGCCCTCCGGTCTTTCACGATGTCTTTGAAGCGCGACCGGACGGCTCGCGCCGTTCCGCTAACACCTTCGCTGCTAAATTGAATCGACGCTGGGTGTCGCGTCTCGCAGATGCTCCTTTTGGCTGACCAACCGCGCGACCTGCTGCCATCCGGCATCGACTTCTCGGACGGATTCGCAGACCAGGTGCGCTTCGTCCCAGTCGTGCTCGTCTTCGATGGCGAACCGCAGGCCGCAGCGGTCCAGTTCGTCGGGAACGGGCACAAAGCTCAGCTCATAGTTGCCGGGTGCATCCTCCAGGCATCCGGCAATCGTTTGGCTGGGTGACAAGCGATCGGCGTTTCGTCGCAGCCGCCGGATCGCATCGGCGTGACACACCTCGCCGGCCAACCCCAGATGCTCCATCGGGGTTCGTCCTTGAGATGTCGACGTGTAGCCGAAGTAGTCGCCCTGCTGGCTTTTCGATGCCTTGGACAACAATCCGTCGACCAAGGCGGCGTCGATAAACGGCCGGTTGGCAGGAACATAGAACACCCACGTGGGCATCGTGCGATCAACGATCGTGCCGACCCGTTCCACCAAATGGCACGTCGGCAGACTGAGCGGGCGGATGACGGCGCTGTTTAGTTGCGTCATCGAATCCGGCAAGTTGCAGCCCACCGCGTAAATCTCATCGACCCATTGGCATTCGCTCAACCGCGCCGCCATCCGTAACAGCAGGGGTTGCCCGGCAAGTCGTCGATGGGCGAACCGCTGGATCGGATGCGGCTGATCGACCCGTCGGTCTTCACGTTCGGCCGCCGCACCGCCGGACAAACTGTCATCACCCAGTTGGTGATCCCCAAGATCAATGACCGCGACGATACGCTGGCCACACCGCGTCCCTTTTGCTTCTGACATCACCTCTCCCCCTCCATTGATGTTCTGATGATTCGATCAGCCGTCGATCGAATCGTCATCGCCACACCCCATTGTGGAGGCGCCCGGAACGCGGCGTCTATGGAAATCGGTTGTAACTTTTTGGCGAATCTTGGAATTTTCGCTCAAGTCCGGCTTCCATTGCGAGGTCTCCTCCTGCGATCCTCAGCAGCGTTAGGAAATCCTTTTCTTTTTTGCTTTTCAAACACTCTGCCGGACGAGGGATCGTCATGCTCGAATTGCCCCAGTTTTTCGCCGTGGTCAATGCCCTCGCGCTTCCCATGTTTGGGTTGTGGGCGTTGCTGTCGACCAAGCTGTCTGTCGGCGACGCGTTGCGACGTGCCGAACGCCGTTTCCTGATCGCGTTGGTGATCATCAGCCTGGTGACGCTGCGGACCGTGATGCGTCTCGATGACGTCTGGTTGATCCACACCCTGACGCTGGCTTCGATGGTGTTGGGTGTGTTCACCGTCCCCAGCCGCGAAGGCGCCCTGGCGATCTAACCCGGTGGCGTACGCTTCCAGCTTGCGACTCCGGTGGCGTACGCTTCCAGCTTGCGATTTCTAGCCAGAGCCTCCAGCTTGCGAATTCTGGCCAGCAAGCGATACTGGGCCGCTGTCCCCTTTCGCGCGCCCTGAAAATGCAATGCCCGACCAGCCGACGAGCACCCTGACCCCTGAACCGACAAGCGTTTCTGTCCAACCGGGCGGCGCCATCCGCGGAGCGATTCGACCTCCGGGCAGTAAGAGTTTGACCAATCGGGCGCTGATCTGCGCCGCGATGGCTGAGGGTCAGTCCACGCTATCGGGAGCGTTACGCAGCGAAGACACGGCGGTGATGATCGACAGTCTCCGCACCTGCGGCGTTTCGATCAATGTTTCCGAAGCCGGGCGAACGATTCAAGTCGACGCGTCGACCCGCAGCACGAACACCGACGTGACCCATGAATTGTTCATCGCCAACAGTGGCACTTCGATTCGTTTTCTGACCGCTGCCCTATCGGCGGCCGGCGGCAACTACGACTTGTCGGGCGTGCAACGCATGCACCAACGGCCGATCGCGGATTTGGTCGACGCCCTTGCCGAAGTCCAACTCGGTTCGATCATCACGCAATCCCCCGGCGGATGCCCACCGGTGGCGATTCGTTCCCGCGGATGGAGCGACAAAGCGATACGCGTCGGCGGCAGTGTCAGCAGCCAGTATCTGAGCGGATTGATGATGGCCGCTCCGGTGGCCCTGCACGCTCGGCGCGCGCGTGCCAACGGTGCTGAATCTGTCGGCGACATCCAAATCAATGTGATCGGCGAGCAGGTCTCGCGACCCTACATCGAAATGACGGCGGCGGTCATGCGTTCCTTTGGGGCGAGCGTCGACATCGAAGAAATCGACCTGAACGCGGTGGAGACGGTCTCGTTGCGTGTCAATGTGTCCGGCGAAGGTTATCAAGGCGTCGAGTACGCGATCGAACCCGATGCGTCGGCTGCCAGTTATTTCTGGGCCGCCGCGGCGATCACTGGGGGCGAAGTCACCGTGTTGGGGCTGACTCCCGACGCGATGCAAGGCGACGTGGGATTTTGCCGCGTGCTTGAGCAGATGGGTTGCCGCTTCGATCATGATGGCGACGGCATGACCATTTCCGGTCGTGCCGCGCGTGGCATCGACGTGGACATGAACCAAATCAGCGATACCGTCCAAACGCTTGCCGTGGTCGCCCTGTTTGCCGACGGCCCGACGCGCGTTCGCGGCGTCGCCCACAACCGGTTCAAAGAAACCGACCGCATCGGTGATCTGGCCTGCGAACTGCGAAAACTCGGCGCGACCATCGACGAACACGACGACGGGCTGACGATTCATCCGCCCGGCGACGGGATCAGGCCGGCCACACTGGAAACCTACCATGACCATCGGATGGCCATGAGTCTTTCGCTGGCGGGACTGGCTGCCAAAGGCGTCCGGGTGCTCAACCCTTCCTGCACCGGAAAAACCTATCCCGAGTTTTTTGCCGATCTGGAAACACTGATCGGCCGCCCCCACCGCTGGCGCTGATGGTCGTGGAACTGGCAGGGTGATTGGCAAGTTACCGCCTGATCTTCTCCGCGGTACCCTAAATCTAAATGTGGCCGGAGCACTGGTACTCCTTGTCAGGGTAGGCGGTAGTGGACGAGGCGACGAGTCCTCTGCCAATATGCCGACTGCAGAGGACTCGTCGCCTCGTCCACTACCTCAAAATAGGACTCGTCGCCTCGTCCACTACCTCAAAACAGGACTCGTCGCCTCGTCCACTACCCGAACGCAGAGGACTCGTCGCCTCGTCCACTACCCGAAAGTTTAGCTGAGACGGATCGCTAGGTCACACATCGCATTCGCCGCCAGCGACTATCGTATAATGCAACGTCGATTTCCATTCTCCTCTTCGGAATTTCGCTCCATGTCACGACTCGCGTTACTTTTCCTTGTCGCCACCGTCTGGTGTCTTTCGCTCACGCCGGGTGCGAGCGCGGCTGAACCTCCCAATATCGTGTTCATCTTCTCCGACGACCAATGTTTCGACACCGTCGCTGCGTTTGGGCACCCGGAAGTCGAAACACCGAATTTGGATCGGATCGCCAAGCGTGCCACCACCTTCACCCACGCCTACAACATGGGTTCGTGGTCGGGTGCGGTGTGTGTCGCCAGCCGCATGATGCTCAATTCCGGGCGATTCCTCTGGGACGCCGAACCGGTTTATCAAGCCGCCGAACAGGAACGTGAAGCGGGGCGGTGGTGGAGTGAGTACATGAAAGCCGCCGGCTATCGAACGTACATGACCGGAAAATGGCATTGCCGGGCCGACGCCCAAAAATCCTTTGACGTCGCACGTGATGTCCGCGGCGGCATGCCCAGCCAAACGCCGGCCGGCTACAACCGCCCACTCGTTGACCCGGAAACTGGCGAAGTGACCGATCCCTGGTCTCCGAGTGATCCCAAGTTCGGCGGGTTTTGGGAAGGCGGAACGCACTGGAGTGAAGTGGTTGCCAATCACTCGGTCGATTTCCTCAGCGAGGCCGGTTCCGGCGACCAACCGTTCTTCATGTACCTGGCCTTCAACGCCCCGCACGATCCGCGTCAATCGCCGGCCGAATACGTTGCCAAGTACCCGGTCGACCAGGTCAAGCTGCCGGAGAACTTTTTGCCCGAATATCCGTACGCCGAAGCGATGGCGGCCGGGCGAAAACTGCGCGATGAAAAACTCGCCCCGTTCCCCCGCACGCCGTTAGCGGTCAAGACAAACCGTCAAGAATATTACGCAATCATCACGCACATGGATGCCATGATCGGCAGGATTCTGGATGCCGTCGAAGCGACCGGCAAAGAGGACAACACGTGGATCTTCTTTACCGCCGACCACGGCCTGGCCTGCGGACAGCACGGCTTGATGGGCAAACAAAACCTGTACGATCACAGCGTCCGAGTGCCGTTGATGGTGATCGGGCCGGACGCCAAAGCGGGCCAATCGATCGACCACCCCGTGTACCTGCAAGACATCATGCCGACGACCTTGGAATTGGCCGGCATCAAGCAACCCGAACACGTCCAATTCAACAGCCTGTTGCCGATGCTCGGCGGTGCCGACAGCCCCTATGACGTCGTCTACGGCGCCTACTTGGATAAACAACGCAGTATCCGTACCGAAAATTACAAACTGATCGTTTACCCCGTTGCCAACAAGATCCGCTTGTACGACATGAAGCAGGACCCGCAGGAGATGAACGATCTGGCCGGTTCGGCAGAGCATGCCAAGACGGTCAAGCGATTGTTCTCGCGTCTGGAAACGCTGCAAGCCGAAATGAACGACACGCTGAACCTGGGTGACCTGTCGCGCTACACGGGCTCGTGAGAATCAAACGGAACGGCGAATCGGCCGATCTCAAACGATGATCAGCCGTATGGCGCGAGCCTACGGGCCGACGACTTCCAACTTGGCGAAGGCGAGTCGAAAGTTGTGCTCTCCGTCGGCGAACTGGACGCGTGCCATGCGTTTGGGGCCGAGTCCGCTGACGGCCAGGATCGTCCCTTCGCCGTAGTCGTAATGCCGCACCGTGGTGCCTTCGCGAAACGCCGTCAGCGGCGGTCGATTGCCCGACATCAAATCCGCGGCCGTTTTGAGCGCACCGATCTCGGGGATCGATTGCGACTTGACCTCCTGCGGCGACGATTCTTCGGCGACCGCATCAAACGTCGGCGCGGGTTCTCGGGCCTGGTCGTCCGCCGACAACACGTCTTCGTCTTGATTGGCTCCGAAATCGAACGACACGTCTGCTTGGACCTCGTCGCGGATTTGGATTTCCGGCAAATCCCAATCCCCGCCGCCGCTCTGGTCGATGTCGTGATCAAAATAATTTCGCTGCACCGTCGACTCGATGCGTTTCATCTCCTCCAACGGCAGCTCGTTCAAAAACGGACTGGCGATCACCGGTCGCGTGTCGCCGCGAATCATGCGACGTTTGCAACAACTCAGTTGCAACCATTGCTTGGCGCGGGTGATACCGACGAACAAGAGCCGCCGCTCCTCTTCGAATTGCGCGTCGTCCTCTTTGGATCGTTTGTGGGGCAGCAAATCGTCTTCGACGCCGATGATAAAGACCCGCGGAAATTCCAGCCCCTTGGAGGCATGTAGGGTCATCAGGGTGACGCGTTGGTCGTTTTCCTCGAAGGCATCGGTGTCGCTGACCAGTGCGACTTGTTCCAGAAACGCTTCCAGCGATCCGTCGTCGGGATGTCGACGATCAAAGTCAACTGCGGCACTGATCAATTCGTCGACGTTTCCCAGCGGACTGGAATCGTCCGCATCGTCGGAATTCTTTTCCAAAAACTTGTCGTACCCCGACTCTTGAACCACACACCGCATCAACTCCTCCAGCGGAGCGGTCGCGCGGGCGGCGATCCGGTCGTAGATCGTGACAAATTTCTTGACCATTGTGACGCTGCGTTTGGCCAGCGATTCGATCTGCTCGGCGCGTCGAGCGGCTTCCAACATGGGGATGTTGTGGCTGTCGGCAAACGCCTGGATCCGCTGGACCGTCTTGGCGCCGATTCCTCGCGTTGGGGTGTTGATCACACGCGTCAAGGCGACGTCGTGACCGGGATTGTTGACCAGATGCAGGTACGCCAAGACGTCCTTGATTTCTTTCCGCTGATAGAACTCGACGCCGTTGACGATTTGATAGGGAACGCCACGGCCGCGGAGTGCGTGTTCGAGTGACCGCGTCAGCGAATTCATACGGCAAAAGATTGCAAAATCGTTGGGCCGGGCGAGGTCAGACGAAATCGCGGCGACGATCTCATCAGCGATCGAATCGGCCTCCTCATAGCCGTTTTCGAACCACCGCAAGATCACCGGTTCCCCTTCGTCGTTGTCGGTGAACAGGTTCTTTTGTTTGCGGCGTCGGTTGTGACGGATCAATTGGTCGGCGACCCGCAACACGTTGGGCGTGCTGCGATAGTTTTGTTCCAGCCGAACCGTTTTGACCGAGGGGTAATCTTTTTCAAAATCCAGGATGTTGTTCAGGTCGGCACCGCGCCAGCCATAGATCGATTGATCCGGGTCTCCGGTGACCGATAGGTTGGGGTGATCGATCGAGAGCGCCCGGACGATCGCGTACTGAGCCAGATTGGTGTCCTGGTATTCGTCAACCAGGATGTAGCGAAATCGCTGGTCCAGCTCGCCCCGCAATTCGGGACTGTGCCGCAACAAATTGGCGACGTGCAACAGCAGGTCATCAAAGTCGACCGCGTTGGCCGTCAGCAACTGGCGCTGATAAACCGGGTACACCTTGGCGGCCACCGTTTCTTTGGGCGACAGCATCTGGCCTTCCATGACATCCGGCGTGATCAGCTTGTTTTTCGCCTTGCTGATCACGTTGGCGATCTGATCGGGAGACGCATGGGTCGTGGAGACTCCGGCGGCTTCGGTCGCACGTTTCATCGCCTGCTTCGAATCCGACGTGTCGTAAATCGAATAATTCTCTTGCAGCCCCACCATCGACGCATAACGCCGTAACAACTGGGCACAGAAACGGTGAAAGGTGCCCATCCAGACCTTTTGCCCCGGCGCCAGTTTGTCCAACCGCAAGCGCATCTCATCGGCGGCTTTGTTGGTAAACGTCAACGCCGCAATCTGCCAGTCCGGAATGTTCTGGGACAACAGATATGCGATCCGGTGCGTGACCACCCGCGTCTTTCCGCTGCCCGGGCCGGCCAAAATCAGCATCGGCCCGTCGACGTGCTGAACCGCTTCGCATTGCGGGGCTGTCAGTTCGCGGAGCAAAGCGTCGCTGTGGGGAGCATCCATGGCGGGTCGACTGGCGGGAAGAGAAAGCGGACGAAACGTCGTCATCATATAGCGAAAAACCACTCCAAGGCCATGACGCTAAAACCACCGATCGTTCATCGCGTTGGCAGAATGCAAGCGAAGTCGAGAAACCGCAGCGTGAACCCCGGACGTCACCCCCCACGCCGCGGCGACCGACTCGCTACAATCACATCCGTAGTGTGATGCGCGACACCTGGCCCGATCCTTCGAACCTGACCCCATGGCAAAAAACGTTATTGGAACTGACCTCGAGACCTGCAGCACCGACCCGATGACCGGCTTTTATCGTGACGGATGCTGCAACACCGGCGCGTCGGACGCCGGTCTGCACGTGATCTGCGCCGTGATGACCGCAGAATTTTTGGAATTCAGCAAGTCGCGTGGCAACGATCTCAGCACCCCCAATCCGCTCTACCGGTTCGCCGGACTGCAACCGGGCGACCGCTGGTGCCTGTGCGCGGCACGCTGGAAAGAAGCCTACGATGCCGGCCAGGCCCCGCAGGTGGTGCTCCGCGCCACCCATGTCTCGGCCTTGGAGTTTGCCTCGCTGGAAGAGCTGCGTGAGCACGCGGTGGACGAATCCGAGCGGTAGCGTTGGCTAGCTGGGGGACTTGCGGCAAATGGCATGGATGTCGCCGCCTCTGCGGCGCCTTCTATTGACGATAAGTTTTTGTCGCTCCTATACTTCGCGATCGACACTTGTGCGACATTGACGCTCGCCCAGCTCCACGCTTCCAACTCGTTCCCTCACCGCAATCGGCTCGTCTCGCTTAGACAACGCGGACAAGACCACTCATGAAAGATCGCCAGGCACAACTGGAACAGAACATCGTCGCCGAAAATTTGGCCGGCTTTTACAAGAAGATTGAGCCCTATTCCAAGCTCATCCTGACGGCCGTGGTGATCGTCATTGTGGCCTTGATCGCCGTGGGGCTTTACTCCAGCGGCGAAGTCGCCAAACGCAGCGACGCGACGTTACAGTTGCTGATGGAAAACCCCGAGGTTGCGTCCCAGTACCCCGACACCGTCGCGGCCGCTTGGTCGCTGCTGTTCCAGGGCAACGACAGCTTGGCCCAAGGCATCAACTCGCTGTACCAAGACCGCGACGAAGCCGAAACCTTGCTGTCGCAGGCAAAGGATCACTTCAGCGACGCCCGAGCGGCATCGAAAGAAACGCTGTTGTTGTCCCGGGCGAATTTTGGCCTGGGCATGGCCGCCGAATCGCTGGGCGAAATCGACGAGGCGATCGACGCCTACAAGCGAACCGTCGACGCCAACGAGTCCGAAGCCATGGTTGCGGTGGCCCAGGAACGCATCGACCGCCTTTCCAACCCGGACACCGTCGAGTTCTTGGCATGGTTCGCCGACCAAGACTTCTCGCCGGCTGACCCCTCCCTGCCGCCAGAACTTCCCGGTGCGTCCTCGCTTCCCGATCTGCCCGATTTGGACCTCCCCGATCTGAACATGGGCGACGATTTGAAGTCGTCCGACGAACCCAGCGCCCCGATCGAAGGCGGGCTGGAACTGCCGGAAACGACCGAGCCGGAAATGACCGAGCCGGAAACGACCGAGCCGGAAACGACCGAGCCGGAAACGACCGAGCCGGAAACGACCGAGCCGGAAACGACCGAGCCGGAAACGACCGAGCCGGAAACGACCGAGCCGGAAACGACCAGCGACGAGAAGGTGGACGAGAAACCGGAAGACACGTCCGACGAATCGGCCGAGTAGCGGAATTCGATGCGGTGAAAGCGGCGCGCTGGTGCCAGGTGCGACGCGTAAGCGAGGGGCGCCGCATGGCCCCTTGCTGACAGAGGCGGGCTTCACCGCCAGGCCACGAGCCGTCCAGTTTTGGCTCGTAAGACCGGAGGGCTCGCGTCCTGCCGCGAACAACAACGGCCCGCTCGGTGTGGATGACGATCGGCCCCCCACCGGACCGACCCAGACGCCTAGGCCGTTCCTCTCCCCATCGACTCCGCCGCGATACTCATACAGAATCAAAGATCCATTGATCCACCTCGCGTGAAGTCCGAGTCACTTTCTAACGAAGACGCTGCCATCAGCGACGAGCCACCCCGCGACGAAGTTTCGAATGACGAAGCTCTGAACGAGGCCCTCGACGACGAATCGAGCGATCCGGTTTTCCGGGATTTCGTCGTCCCCGATTCGGCGGCCAATCAACGTATCGATCTGTTTCTAACCAGCGCCTGCGACGGCTACAGCCGCACACAAATCCGTCAGGCGGTTCAGGAGGATCAAGCGGCGGTGGATGGGCGAACGGTCCGTCCCAGTTTTCGGATCAAGGCTGGACAGACGATCCGCTTTCAGTTGCCCGAAGCGTTCTCCGATGAAGTGGTCCCGGAAAACATCCCGCTGGACCTGTTGTACGAAGACGACGGGTTTGTCGTCGTCAACAAGCCGCCGGGGATGGTGGTGCACCCGGCCCGCGGCAATTGGCAAGGGACGTTGACCAGCGCGCTGGCGCATCGCTTCCAGTGCCTGTCCGACGTCGGCGGCCCGACGCGACCGGGGATTGTTCACCGGCTGGACCGCGATACCAGCGGCGTCATTGTCGTCGCCAAGACCAACGCCGTTCACATGGCGCTGGCCCAGCAGTGGCATGATCGCGAAGTCGAAAAAGAATACTTCGCCATCACCGTCGGACGACTCGACCGCGATCGCGACGTCGTCGATGCCCCCATCGGGCGGCATCCGTATCAACGTGACAAGATGGCGATTCGGGAAAATCACCCGACCACCAAACCGGCCAGCACGTTCTACGAGGTGATGGAGCGGATCGGTCGCTTTACCCTCGTTCGGGTCCGCCCCAAAACCGGCCGCACCCACCAGATTCGTGTCCACCTGGCCCACCTGGGCTGCCCGATCCTGTGTGACCGACTCTACGCGGGGCACGCCGTCGCGACCGAATCTTGGCTGCAGGGACGGGGCACCGTCGCCGGCAGCCCCGAGGTTCTCGATCGGCAGGCGTTGCACGCGCGTCGATTGACACTTTGTCATCCCCAAAGCGGCGAATCGATGACCTTCGAAGCCCCCCTTCCGGATGATCTTGAGCGGGCGATCCAGGTGATCCGTCAGCGAGAGCACCGATGACCGTGGGGGTGACGACCGGTTACAATAATCTCTGTCGATCAACGACACCGTTGACCGAGAACGCCGTTCACTGATTTCTACGCTCTTTGAAATAGCCTGCCCATGTCGTCCGCCGCTAGTGATTCGAAAACTGAAGTCGGCAGCTACTTTATTTCGAACTATCCGCCTTACAGCCAATGGAAGAAGGACGCGTTGGAGGCAATCGTTTCGGCGCTGCATAGCCCCGCAGTCGAAACCACACCGCTGGGGCTGTATCTGCACATCCCGTTTTGCCGAAAGCGTTGCAAGTTTTGTTACTTCAAAGTCTTCACGGACGTGACCGCGCCGGAAGTCCAGCGCTACGTCGATGCCTTGTGCAATGAAATCTCAATGGTCAGCGAAACGGAGGTGATGAAGGACCGCCCGTTCCGCTTCGTTTACTTCGGCGGCGGCACCCCCAGCTTCCTTTCGCCGAAGCAACTGACGAAACTTGCCGAACGACTTCGCCAGCACATCACCTGGGACGGCGCCGAAGAGGTGACGTTTGAATGCGAACCGGGAACGCTGAGCGAAACGAAGGTCAAAACACTGCGTGAAGAACTCGGCGTCACGCGGCTCAGCCTGGGTGTCGAAAATTTCTCGGACAAGCTGCTCGAGGAGAACGGACGTGCCCACTTGTCCAAACAGGTGTTTCGGGCCTGGGAATGGATCGCCGAAGCCGAGTTCCCGAACGTCAACATCGACTTGATTTCCGGAATGGTCGGTGAAACCTGGGACAACTGGAAGGACAACATTCGTCAAGCCATCGACATGTCGCCCGAAAGCGTGACGATCTATCAGATGGAGTTGCCCTTCAACACCGTGATCAGCAAGGACATGCTGGAGAACCACACGACCAGCCCCGTGGCCGATTGGACCACCAAGCGTGCCTGGGTCGATTACGCGTTCAACGAATTCCTCGACGCCGGCTACAGCATCAGCAGCGCCTACACGGTTGTGAAAGATCCATCCAAGGTGAATTTCTCGTACCGCGATAATCTGTTCAAAGGCGCCGACTTGCTGGCCACCGGAATCGCCAGCTTCGGCCACGTCAGCGGCGTGCACTACCAGAACGTCGCCGAGCTGGAACAATACCTGTCGACGGTCGAATCGGGTTCGCTGCCGCTGGGACGCGGCTACGTTCCGACCGATCACCAGCGTCTGATCCGCGAGATGGTCCTGATGCTCAAGCTCGGGTACCTGGAAGTGAATTACTTCCAAAACAAATTCGGCGTCAACATTCTTGAGCGATGGAAATCAGAATGGGACAAGTATGTCGAAGACGGCTGGGCAACGATCAGCGGGGACCGCGTCGAGTTGACCCGCTACGGGTTGCTGCGAGTCGACGCCATGTTGCCAGTGTTCTTTGAGCCGGAACATCAGAATGTCCGATACACGTAGCACCGAATCATTCACCTTTGCGATGGGTGAATTCGAAGCCACGTTTCCGCGAGACCGCCATTACGCCAAGAACCACATGTGGGCTCAATGCATCGAGCCCGGCTCAGGTTCTAAAGGCAGCACGTGGCGGTTCGGGTTGTCGGCCTACGCCGTTCGCTTGTTGCAAGACGTCTACTTTCTGGACTGGGAAGTCGAAGCTCCGTCGGCGGTCGAGCACCGTCAGATGATCGGCGCGATCGAAAGCAAGAAGGCGGAAAGCGATCTGTATGCGCCCGTCGCCGGCACGCTGTCGGCGATCAATGAACACGTGCTTTCCGACCCCTCCCTGATCAACGCCGATCCCTACGGCGCCGGATGGATGATCGAACTGGACGTCGCCCCCGACGGCTCGGGCGTCTTGCTGTCGCCGGATCAGTATGCCGATCACCTGACCGAAGCGTGGAAAGTCGCCCAGCGAACGATCAAGGGGCAAGCGAACTTCTAGTGCTTCTTGTCACCTTGCGTGTCGGGTAGGCGGTCGTGGACGAGGCGACGAGTCCTGTTTTGGGGTAGTGGACGAGGCGACGAGTCCTGTGTAGTCGGCATATTGGCAAGGACTCGTCGCCTCGTCCACTACCCGAAAATTGAGCTGACACGGAATACGTGTGCGTAGGGTGAGCGCAGCGACACCTCCGGCTACTCTCTGAAATCCTTTGGGGATACTCGGCCATCTCGCCGGCGGGTTACGCGGACTCTGGGCATTTCCGGGGGGGTGGGTGGACGCCAATTGCAACATCGGCGCCGCGGATTAGCTAAACTCGGGCCATCCCCACTCTTCATTGCTTCCTCGTCATTCCCCACCGTGATCCCGCAACGATGCCTTTGTTCTCCAAATCCGCCGACCGGGGTGCCGGTCCGCCTGCTGCTGCTGCTGCGCGAAGACTCACTCGCCCCCGCAATGCGGCGTCCCGACATCGGATGCGTCGAAAACTGCAGGCGGAAACGCTCGAAAAACGGCAACTGCTGGCGGCCGAAATCGAGCCCAATGATGTGCCGGCTTCCGCCACCGCCCTGCCCCGCGGCGACGTCTTAGAAGGCACCATCAGCTCCACGCGTGACGTCGATTTCTTTCGCGTCAATTTGAATCGCGGCGACCGCTTTTCGATCAACACGTTCAACGTCAACGCGCCCCTGTTCAGTCCCACGCTGCCTCCCGGACTCGAGATCTTGGATTCGAGCGGACGCACGCTGGTCACGTCCGATGACGGGGACGCCGCGCGGTTCGTGGCCCCGGCGACGGGCCAGTACTTCATCCGCGTCGGTTCGGAAAACGTCTTCGGCACCTTCGTCGGCCCCTACGGCATGCAAAGTAGTTACACCGGGGCGCCGGCGAATTTTGAATCCGAACCCAACGGCACGCTCGCGGTGGCCGACGGTTTGAACGGACTGCTCGGCCAAAAAGTCATCGGACAACTCGCCGACGCCAGCGAACAAGACGTCTTTTCAGTGAGCGCTTCGGCCGGTCAAACACTGGTGGTTTCCTTTGCCGGTTTACAAACAACCAGTCCGGCGGTCGAGGTTCTCGATTCGCTGGGCAACGTGATCGGCGAAAACCAATCGGGAACCGGAATCGTTCTGCAAATCCAAGACGACCAGCAAGTCTTCGTCGCGCTCTCGGGCGCAAACTCATCCGGCCCCGTCTCCGGTGACTACGCGATGGTCGTTGATCTGGTCGACGATGCTCAGGCATTCCCCGACCTCGGCGACTCCTTCGAAACAGCCGGACAGCTCGATACCACGTCCTATCGAGGAAACTTCGTCGGCATCCTTGATGGTCCCTCCGATCGCGATTTCTTTCAATTCGAAATCGACGACATCGAATTTCTGCGGTTCGATCTGCAGCTCAGCGGCAGCGAACAAATCGTCGAAAGCGGCAAAGAAATGCGGCTCTACAACGCTTTCGGGCAAGAGCTGATCTATTCGCCCAACGGCCGGATCTCGACCGAGGTCGACGATGCCCTGGTGCCTGGCAGCTACTTCTTGGAGGTCCTCGCCGACAGTCCGATCGGTACGGGAGCCTACGCGGTCGAGTATGTGACGATCACCGATTTTTCGTTGCAGCGGGACAACGCCGTTCACTTCATGGACTTCGACAGCACCGATGCGTATCTGGGATTTGATCGCGTCGCACCGTACGCCGTTCCCGAAGCGATCGATTATTACCTCGGAACCTTCGATTCACGTTACGGCGTCTACGATGCCGAAGCGACTCGCGTCAAACCTGCGGCGGGAAAAGAACGCGTCGCCTCGGGGATCGGCAATTTCGGCGACATCGGAGCGGGCGGTTTCGGCGGCGGCTATCGCGGTGTGCGGAGCAGCAATGGCAACACCGTCAACAGTGCCAGGGAAACCTCCGCGACGGCCTTGCGGCGGTTGACCACCACGACGGTGAACCACGAGTTCGGTCACGCGACCGGTCTGCCGCACGCCCGTGACGTCCAAGCCTTCATGTCGTATGTCGGGACAACCGAATATCTACCGGTCGGCGGCACCTATGCCTTTCAAGGAACCGATTCGCGGCGTCCGGGCAATCAAGTCTATGACGTCCGCGACTACTTGGATTTCATCCTTCAACCGGGCTCCCAAGTCTACGTCTCTGAACAAACCGAGAGTGCCGGCCAGGTTTCCCTGGACAGCTACTTGCGGGAAATGTCGATCGATTACTCGCCGACCGCCCTTCACGATGTCGGCGATCGGCCGACCGATGTGGCCGCCGGTGACTTTAACAATGACGGTCGAGACGACATCGTCATGTCCAGTGACACCGACGACAGCTTGCAGATCTTCATCGCCGCCGCCGACGGCACCCTGGGGGCTCCGTTGACGATCGCCGCCGGCGGAAACCTGGGATGGTGGACCGATGTGTTAGAAGTCGGTGACTTCGACAAAGATGGTGACGACGACATCGCGATGATCGTCAACGGCGCCCAACGTGTCTCCGTGTTGATCAGCAACGGCGACGGCACGTTTGCTCCCGCGTTCAATTATCCCCTGTTCGGCAATCCCAACGGGCTGCACGTTTCGGATTTGAACAACGATGGCGTCCTGGATTTTGCCACCACGGTCCGCAACGATAACTCGATCCGCGTTTACACCGGTAACGGAGACGGGCGGTTCAGTTTTCTGGAACAGTTGTCGACGGGGACGGCACCCCACGGTGTGTCCTCGGGGGACTTCGACGGCGATGGCAACCAAGACTTGGTCAGCACCAACCTCACCAGCGATGACCTGACGCTCTGGTACGGAAACGGAGCGGGCGGATTCAATCGTCCCGTCGTTTTTGCGACCGGGGACGGACCCGAAAGCGTGACGTCGGACGATTTTAATAATGACGGACGGGACGACCTGGCCGTCGTGTATCGAGAGGACCGGGCCGTGCGCGTGTTCCTGTCTGATGCGTCGGGGTTGCCGGTCCTCGACGCGTTTCACGACACGCGAATCACCACACACTTCATCTCCTCCGATGACATCGACCAAGACGGATTCGAAGATCTGATCGTCGGCGGGTTCGGCAACACACTCAAGGTTCAACTGGGCAGCCCCGACGGAACCTTCACCCGACCGATCTCCATTCAAACCGGCAACGGCGAAGCGGTCGGAGCGGTCGCGGATCTCGACGGCGACGGCGATAACGAACTGGCGATCACGAACTATTGGGAAGGAACACTGTCGGTGGTCGATGAGCCGGCCGACGCGACCAAGAACGACCGCGTGGTCGTGTTCGCAATGATCGACAGCGACCGCGATGTCGACCAGTACACCGTCGATGTGGCCACCGGCCAACGATTGACGTTCGACATCGATTCCGCGGAATTCCAATACCCGCTCGACAGCGTGATGTCGATTTTTTTGTCCGACGGGTCGCTGATTGCGACCAGCGACGATGCGACCGACGGCAACAGCGGGATCAAGAGTGTCGATCCGTTTCTGGATTGGACCTTTGCCAGCGACGACACCATCACCGTTCGCATCGAAGGCAAGTTGAGCTCGGCCGGGAACTACCGACTGAAAGTCACACCGGGGCGTGCCATCGATTCGGTCGGTCCGACGGTGTTTGCGATGCACCCCGACAACGGCGACGTCGTCAACAGCACCCGGCAAATCACGTTCTATTTTGACAGCGTCCTAGACGAAACCACTCTGACGCCGGAAAACATCGTCGTCAGCGATTCGTCGGCGGGCGTGATCGCAGGGACCGCCGTCCTCAATCCACTCGATTCGACCGTCGTCTGGACGGCCGACTCGCCGCTGACGCCGGGTAACTACACCATCCGGTTGGTCAGCGGCACCGGCGGCATCACCGACCTGGCCGGCAACCCGCTCAACGGATTGGTGCAAGCGGATTACGCGTTCCCCGATCGCAGCGGCAGCGCGACCTCGCCGGCCGAGGACTTTGTCACCCGATTGACGATCAGCGGGACCGACACCACGCCGGCGCGGGTTCAAAGCGTCTCGTACATTCGAGACCCGTACAACGCCAGTCGCTTTGTCGTGCGGATGAATGATCAATTGAGTATGCCCAGCGTTCATTCGGCAACCTACACGCTGCGGGGCACCGGTCCGGATGGGGTGTTCGACAACGCCGATGACACCTTGACCGAACTGGACGCGACCTACGAAGCGATTAATTCGACCTTCAATTCGACGTTGAACCTCTACTCGCGTGGCGTGGTCGATTCGGGACGCTATCGCATCGAAGCGGACTTGGTAGACGTCGCCGGACACGACGTGCGATTGTTCGAATTGGTGACGGTTTCTGGTAGCGTCGCTGAAGCGAACCTGTTCACCGACGCAGCACTCAGCAACCCCGGGCTGACCGGTAGCTACGTCAACACCAGTCTCCGCACCGTTGACGAGATGGACTGGAGAGCGACGCAGACGATATCGGGAACCCGCATCGATCCCAAGGTTTCGTTTCTGCGTTCGGAATTCGGCATTCGTTCGACGGTCGGAATCACCGGCGGTGACGACGACAATTGGGACAACTTTTCCGTCCAATGGGACGGTTATGTCGTCGTGCCCGAAGACGGAGTTCAGTTGCTGACACGGAGCGACGACAGCAGCCGATTTTGGATCGACCTGGATCGCAGCGGATCGTTTGATTCGGGCGAATTGTTTGACAACGGCTGGGGCAGCAACCAACCGCTCTTGTCCGGCGAATTGACGCCCGGGTTGATTGCCGGAACCTACCAGGTTCGGATCCAGTACCAGGAAACCGCTGGCGGCAACGAAATGCATTTCGATTGGATCCGGCCCGGTCGCCGCGTCGACGTCGGCGGATTCATCCACGGGCCGTCAGTCACTGACGTCTCGGTCACACCGGGGACCCACGTCTTTGATGATTCGATCGAGTCGCTCGACGTCACCTTTTCCGGGAACCTGGATCTCGGAACGTTGACCGCCGATAACTTTACGTTGCTGCAAAGCGATGATGCGACGTTTTTCGACGGTAACGATGTGGTGGTGCCGGACGCCGATGGATTGATCGGTTGGGATCCATCACGGAACGTAGCAACCTTGGAATTCGGCCAGTCGTTGCGTGCCGGGTTTTACCTGTTGGAGATCAACGGCGACGCCGGCGGTATCACCAACTCCACCGGCGATCTGCTCGACGGTGAGTTTCTCAGCAATGCGATCTCAGGCAATGACAGCCTGTTTCTCTGGGACAAGAAACCGTCGGGCAACGGCATCGCCGGCGGCGACTTCCGGGCGGCGTTCTCGGTCTCGCGTCCGTTGTTGGACATCGAAATCAATCCAGGATCGATCAGCGAAAACGGCGGCCGGGCGATCGCCACCATCCACCGTCGCAACGCCGATTTGTCGACGCCGATCGTCGTTTCGTTGTCTGTGTCGGACAACACCGAATTGCGACTCGGATCGTCGTTTGTGACCATCCCGGCCGGCGTCGACTCGGTCACGGTTCCCGTGTTCGGTGTCGACGATGACCTGCTCGACGGACCCCAGTTCGTCGGCGTGACGGCGACGGCCAGCAATTTCCAAAGTGATGTCGCGTTTGTCGAAGTCACCGACTACGAGACCTTCGGCATGCGGTTGAGTTCCCGTACGGTGTTTGAGAATTCCGCATCGGTCACGCTGACGCTGACACGATTGGATGCCCGCCAATCCGCAGTGGTCGACCTAGCGGTCTCACGCTCCGACCAACTGTTGCTTTCGTCCACTCGCATCACGATTCCCGCCGGGCAGACTCAAGCGACGGTGACGCTCACCGGTCGTGACAACCAGATCCTTGATGGCACTCAAAGCGTCACGATCACCACGTTCAGCGTCGGGATGATTGACGCAGCAACCACCCTCGACGTGCTCGACTACGAGCCACTGACGTTGATCATCGACGAAGATTCCATCCGTGAAAATGGCGGCACGGCGACAGCGCGGCTGACACGCACCGATACCAGCCAACCGCTGACGGCAACGATCGGGACCACGCCGGCCGGATTGTTGAGTGTGCCGGCGACGATCACGTTTGCCGATGGTGCGGCAACGTCGGATCCCTTTGTGATCACCGCCAATGACAATTCCACGCTCGATGCCATTCGTGTCGGAACCGTCACCGCGTCCGGCCCGGGATACATCACCGCGACGGACACCGTCAATGTGACCGACTACGAAGAATTGACCTTGGTGACCGCATCGAATTCCATTGCGGAAAATGGCGGCACCATCGAGATGCAAGTGCGTCGCAGTGACCCGCGTGGCAACACGGTGGCAACCCTGGCGTCGACCAGCCCGGGCAGACTGGCCGTGCCGGGGGCGGTGCAATTCGATGACGGAAGTCATCTCTCACGACCTTTCTTTGCTGCCGCGATCGACAACGATCAATTGGAAGGCGACCAAATCGTCTCCGTGGTTGCATCGGCGACGGGGTACCAACTGAGCCGAACGGAGCTGACCATCACCGATCACGAGCAACTGACGCTCACCCGTCTCGGAGACCCCTTGACCGAATCGAGCGGCACGGCCACCTATCGGGTCACGCGTCCCGCCCCGGAGGGCGAAGCGGTCGTGGTGATCAGCGGCGGTGCGTTTAGCAGTCTGAGGCTGCCGGCAAGTGTTCGCTTCGGCGCCACGCAAACGGAGGTCTTCTTCACCGCGGAGGTCGTCGACAACCCGACCGTCGCTGGTGATCAACAGGTTGATGTCACCGTGGCATCGGCAGGCTACATTGCCGACACGTTGACCGAGACGATCCAGGACAACGACACTCCGGAAATGCGTCTGTTGATCGATTCGCCCCATCTCGTCGAAGGCAGCCGACGGAGCGTCGCCAGATTGACTCGCAACACGCTCCAGAGGATGACCGTCTCGATCACGCCGTCGGTCGCCGACGTGCTGCAACTGCCTTCCTCGATCACCTTCCTTCCCGGTCGACCGACGGTCGCGTTTGAAATCGCCGCAATGGACAACCAGGTCGTCGATGGCACGCGCGAGATCGATCTGACGTTTGCCGGTGCCGGGCATCCCGACGAAGTGGTCACGATTTCGGTGCTCGATGACGAGGTCGCCGGTTTTGACTTTCTGACTTCGAATTTGCGGGTTACCGAAGGCGCCGCGCCCGGCGTGACGTCGTTGGCACTGTCGGTTCGACCGATCAGTGACGTCACGATTGCGATCGCGTCGAGTGCCCCGTCGCAATTGGACGTTTCGACGACGGAGTTGACCTTTACGCCCGACAATTGGTCGATCCCACAGATTCTGGAAGCCACCGCAATCAACGACTTCACTTCTGAAGGGGACACTCAAGTGACGCTGACCGCGACAGTGACGTCGGGCGTCGCGTTTGATGAGCTGGAACCACAAACGCTGATTGTCGATGTGATCGACGACGACGTGGCTTGGATTTGGCTGGAGGAGACCGACGGTTCGACGATCGTCAACGAATTCGGATTGGATGACCCGTTCTCGTTGGCGCTCGAAACGCGTCCGCTTTCTCCGGTGCAGATTTCGATCGACGGCGCGGCTGTGCCCGAGGCCGTGTTCACCCCCTCGGTCTTGACGTTCACGCCCGACAATTGGGATCAGCCCCAGGTCGTCGTGGTCAGCACCCCGCTCGACTTTGTTGCCGACCGGAACCTGATCGGATCGGTTTATGTCAACGTTGATCGAGGTCCAAGTGACCCGGTCTACGCCGAAGCCAGTCGACGAATCATCGGTGTCGTCCACATCGACTCGATCCTCAGCGACCTCAGGATCCGTCAGGAAGGAGATCGAATTGTTCTGATCGACGAGATTAGCGGCGAAACGCTGCGTAGCACCGCTGTCGGAGATCCCGGTGGGGCTACGTTGGAAACCGGCGACCGCAGCGAATCGATCTTCGTCGAATCCTTGCCCGATCCGACGCAGGTCTCCATCCGGTCTGGCAACGGTAACGACCAAATTGCATTGTCCGAAATGACCGGTGGCGAGGTCGACGGCGGAGACGGTTATGACACGGTCACGCTGTTCGCCGGTGGATTGCTTCCACCGGAGCTGTCCGGTGGCGTGGTGTTGCGAAACATCGAACGACTTGATTTGACCGATTCGGCCAGCCAGGCACTCGACTTGGACGCTCCGGCGGTGATCGCGATGACCGATGCCAACAACTCGCTACACATCAACGTCGGACCGGAGGACCAATTGACGTTGGCAAATGGTTGGCGGTTCGAAACGCCTATCAAGGTCGCCGGTTACGCCACGCACCGATTGGTCAAAGACGACGCCACCATCCATGTGTCCAGCGGCTCCGTTTGGCAGAACCCCTTCAACCGTTTCGACGTCAACCGGAACGGCGAAGTGAGTCTGATCGACGCGTTGATTACGATCAATCGCCTGGCCGTTGACGGTCAGAATGAGTTGCCGACGCTGCCGGAGATGAGTTCGTACCAATTCTACGACGTCAACGGCGACGGGTTGGCGACCAGTCGTGACGCGCTCGCGATCATCAACTCTCTCGCCGCCCAGGTCGGAAGCGAAGGAGAATCACCGCGGTTTGGAACCCTACCGGCCGGGCCCGATGCGGCGTCAATGACCGAACCGGCTGGTGGTGAGACATCCAACTCGCTGTCGCCGTTGATGGCTGACCCGATCAAGCCGTCCGAGTTGTCACCGGCTGATCCCGCCCCCTGGGCAAATTGGGATCCCAATCGTGTCGACCAGGCCATTGACGCACTGACCGACGTGATGGGCGAGGAGGACGACGATGAATCGGACTCCGCGGAAATGGATTGGATCGACCTGTGGTCGACGTCCATCGGCTAGCGGTGCGTGTTTGCTAAATTTCTGGGTAGTGGACGAGGCGACGAGTCCTCTGCAGTCGGCATGTTGGCAAGGACTCGTCGCCTCGTCCACTACCGCCTACCCGAAACGCAAGGTGGCAAGAAAATATCGCATGGTCGCACTCATTTCGCGTCACCCACGTTTTCCAGCTCCCCAGCTTTCTTCGCGCCGTTTAAGGCGGGCCGCAATGGGGACAAGGTTCATCGGTGACGGCCGCTTCGGTATACTCGGCTTCGATGACGGAGAATTCGATCGAAACGACTCTCGGCACGCCGGCGAAGTTCTTGCCCGGGATCGGTTCGTTGCGCGCCGAGAAGCTTGCCAAAATCGGGTTGCGGACGGCGGGTGATCTGCTGTTTTGTTTTCCCCGCAGCTACGAATTCCCTGCACCGCCGGCCCGAGTCGACCAGCTGCGTGAAGGCCAATCCGCTTCGTTGGTCGGCACGATCGTCGACGCCGAAATCGTCTCCCGGACGCCCGGTAAATCGATTTTCGGGGCCGTCGTTCAAAACGATTCCGGTGCGGTACGAATCGTCTTTTTCAACCAGCCGTTTCGCGCCGAGCAAATCACGTTTGACCGTCGAGTCATGATCAGCGGCGAACCGAAGCTGAACGGTTTGCGATGGGAATTTGTGCACCCCAAGGTGACGTTGCTGGAAGACGACGGGGAAATCAAGAAGCCACGAATCCTGCCGATCTATCCGCTGACCGAAGGCGTCAAACAAAACGAGATGCGGCACTATGTCAATGCGGCGATCGACGGTCTGTGCGAAACGCTCACCGAAGTCTTGCCGGTTGATCTTCGCGACCAGGCGACCGCTGCGTTGCGCGCGGCCGAGATCGATCTTCGGCTGCCGCTGCCGGATATTTGCACCGCGGTCCGCAGCATTCATTGGCCCGCCGATCAAAACGATTTGGCGGCGGCGCGAACGCGTTTGGTCTTTCAAGAACTGCTGGTCATGCAACTTGCATTGGCGATGCGGCGCCGCAAACTGACCACGGACCTGCGGTCCACGCCGCTGCCCGCCTCGGCGATGCTGGACGCGCGAATCATCAATCGATTCCCTTTTGAACTGACGGGCGACCAAAAAGCGGCGATGAAAGACGTCGGTCGCGACATGGGCCGCCAGTTTCCGATGAACCGCTTGCTGCAGGGTGACGTGGGCAGCGGCAAGACGGTCGTCGCGATTTACGCGATGATGTTGGCCGTCGGTCATTCCCATCAAGCGGTCTTGATGGCGCCGACGGAGGTCTTGGCCAGACAACATTTCCAAACCCTGACCCGGATGCTGGCCGACAGTCGCGTTCGCATCGGGCTGCTGTGCGGTTCGCTGACCGCGGCAGAGCGGCGTGAGACGCTTCGCAAAACGGCGTCCGGAGAAATCGATCTGCTCGTCGGTACCCAAGCCCTGTTGTACGGCATCGAGTTCAAGAATCTGGGTCTGTGCGTGATCGACGAACAACACAAGTTCGGCGTTCGCCAACGTGTTCAACTTCGCAGCGGCGGGGTCGACCCCCATTACCTGGTGATGAGTGCGACGCCGATCCCGCGCTCGGTCGCGATGACGATCTTCGGCGACGTGGACTTGACGACGCTGCGTGAAAAACCGCCGGGCCGCGGCAGCGTGAACACTTACCTGGGTCGCGACGAGTGGCGTGACCGTTGGTGGACGTTTGTCAAAAAACAACTCGATGAAGGCCGACAAGCCTTCATCGTCGCTCCCCGCGTCAGTGCTCAGGCCTCGCCGACTCAAGATGACGTCGAGGTACCCGACGAAGACTCGGCGACCGACGAAGATGTCTCATCGGTCGAGACTGTCTACGAAGAGCTTCGCACGGGCACCCTGGCAAAGTACCAGGTCGGGTTGCTCCACGGCCGACTGTCCAGTGACGAGAAGCGTGCGGTGATGGAGGCGTTTGCAGACGGCGAGACCGACGTGTTGGTCAGCACGACGGTGATCGAAGTCGGGATCGATGTGCCCAATGCAACCGTGATGACCATCTTGGGGGCCCAGCGATTCGGATTGGCCCAGCTTCACCAACTCCGCGGGCGAGTCTCACGCGGCACACACGCCGGACACGTCTGCGTCTTTACCGACGGTGAACAATCGCCGGAAGAGTTCGAGCGATTGAAAGTGTTAGAAAGCACCAGCGATGGCTTTGAACTCGCCGAAGCCGATTTCAAAATGCGTGGTCCCGGTGACGTGTTCGGTTCACGGCAAAGCGGCATGCCCCCGCTGCGGATCGCCGATCTGATGAACGACATTGACGTGCTGCAAGTCGCACGCGAAATCGCCCAGCAAACGATTGACGAAGATCCAGAGCTGTCCGACCCGAAGTGGGACGCGCTCAAGAAACAACTGATGCGCCGCTACGGCAAACGCTTGGACCTGGGCGACGTGGCCTAGCCGGCCGTCCAGGCCCATCGGCATGCACAGCATGCGTTACGGGCAACGCAGTGAAGCGTTAAATTCCTTGCGTTTGACGCGGTGTTAGCGGCAGGGCGCAAGCCCTCCGGTCCCTCATCGTTGCCGGAACACCGGAGGGCTCGCGCCCTACCGCTAAAAAAATGCTTCCCGGCATGCGTTACGTGAGCGTTGGCATGCACAGCATGCCCTACGTGAGTGTTGGCATGCACAGCATGCCCTACTTGGCACGCACAGCATGCCCTACTTGTTCCACCACCAGGTGCTGGATCGGGAGGCGGCGACTTGGTTCGTCAGCGAGGTGTCGACTTGCTGGTCATGAACGATTTGGAAGGCGTTGATGCTAACGCCACCGGATGCCGTCACGACCCAGCCGCTTCGTCCCTTGATGAAGCTGCACTCTGGTGCGATCGTTTGAGGCGCGTCCAACGTCGGCATTTCCAGCATTTCTTGATCGCGGAGCACGACCAATTCCAGTCCCGAGCGATTTTCGAGCTGTTCTTGCACGATCAGCGTCGAAGCGACCGTCAGATCCATCAGGTTTTGCAGATCACCGAAGACCGGCATTTCTTTGGCCAATTGCTCAAAGCGTTCGGTCATCGAGGTGGCCCATTTCTCGGCCAGCTTGTCGGACTTTCCGGCACTGGTTGCCGTGCCGTCGGCGGCAATGGCATCTTGTTCGGTCATCGTTCGGATCCCTTGACCGGTCAATTTCCAAACCGTGCCTTCTTCGTTACGCGTCAAGCTGTCGTACTCGCATTCCATCCACCAGCGAGGATTCATGCTGCCGGCGTGAGAGGTGTTGCGGGCGAGTTGCAGGTAGCTGGGAAGCCCTTTGACGGGTGAATCTTCAATCGCCATCGCCAGCCGTTTCATTTGATAATCCGCCGCGACAAGGATGCAGGCGTAGCGGCTGGTCGCGGGAATGCCGTTCAACTTGATCATCTGCGGTCCGAATGCCTGCTTCATCCCGGCTTCCAGGGCAGAGGGGTTCTGGCCGGGGCGGAGTTTCATGCGACCGAGAAACGCGTTCAAACGTTGCCGGCCTTCGGCCGTCGGTTCGATCGAACAGCTGATGCCTTGGGCACGCGAGTTTTCGACGTTGCGAAGCGCGACCACCAGGTCTTCCAACTGCAGGATCGCGGCGCCGGTTTCGGTGCCGACGACGCTGCCGGTTTCCGACAGGGTCCAGGGTTCGGCCGGTCCAGCCAGGATCAAGTCGTTGTTTTGCTCATCGAGCAGCACGTATTGGATCCCCGTCAGCCCGGCCATGTAGCGAATCTCGGCCGGCAGTAGATCGCCGGTCGCAATTGATTGCTCAATTGCCTGCTGCAGCCCAGAGAGGGACACCATCCGTAGATCCGCTGCCGCAGTCAGATCGCCCACTGGCGCGGTAACTTGGTCGCGAAGTAGGTTGACCAGTTCCTGTTTTTCTTGGACGGTCGCAGACCGGACCACACCAGTCGGATCGATCGAGACACCGCCAACATTGTTGCCGAATCCGCCACCGCCGAACTGGGCGTTGGTCTGCGAGGCGACTGCAACGAGACAGCTCATCGCAATCGCGATCATGAATCGAGCTTGGCTCAGTTTCATCGAAAAGTTACTCCGAATGGAATTGGATTTTAGACGCCGGCAATTCGCAAAGACGCGTCATCGTACGGCGGAAAAGTCGGTTGGGAGGCGGCCTAGACTGCATAAGAGAATAGTTGCCGCCCATTCGAGTCGCAAGTTCGACCCGGTGATCTGATAAACTATTCGGCATCCAATCGACTCCAGCCTCTTCGAGCGACTTCCAGGGAATCAGAGCACTTTGAGCGACAGCAGCCTCACCTTGCCGCCCCACGACGACGATTCGGGCCCCAACCGTCTGCCGCTGAAGGGGGTTTCGGCCTTAAACGGCCAATGGAGCACCCCCGTGGGTGGCATCGATGGCGGATACCTGGTGATCCAGTCGGCGGGGCGTTGGAGCGACGTTTTTCGACTCTCCGCACCCGGACAAGTCATTCTGGGACGGTCCAGCACCAACGACATCGCGATCCGCAGCGAAAAAGCGAGCCGCCAACACGCTCGGGTCTGGTCGACAGCGGCGGGCTGGATGATCGAGGATCTGGGCAGCCGAAACGGAACATTTCTCGGCGGCCGGCGGATCCAGGCTCCGACGGCCCTGTCCGACGGCGACAAGATTGAAATCGCCGGATTCTCGCTGCAGTTTGTTCACCAGATTCAGTCCGCCGAGGGGCCCGTCGCCTCGCCCAGACCCGCCGGGGCGACCGAAGATCACCTGACCCTGGCGATGGAAGCGGCGTCGATCACCGATCGTCGCGCCAAAAGCGAATACTTGCACAGCGATCCATTGGTCATCGAATCACCCGCCCAACCCGGGGCACTGGTGCAGACCGAAAAGGCCCGCGCGACACTGCTGCAATTGGCTTTCGAACTGGCCGGTGCGGAAACCGCTGCCCAAGCGATCGATTTGGTCCTGGACCGCCTGGCCGCATCGATCCCGTTTCGAAGCGCCGGCGCATTCGTCGTCGATTCACAAAAACGCCGGCAGACTCAGAACCAACCGCCGCAGAACCCATCCACCGACGGCCGGCAAGCCAACCCGCGATCGGGGCCGGATCCGTCGATGTTGACCTTGGTTGCGACGCGTCATTCCAATGATGCGGCACCGGGATCGAGCAGCTACCGACGTCCGGCCGATACCGCGATCGCCAGCGTCATCGGCCCGGACGGACAAGCGATCTTGGCCCGAAACGTTTCCGGTGACCGAACGTTGGCAACCGAAAACAGCCAAGGCGAGATCGATGCGGTCAGCATGATCTTGGCCCCCGTCAGGGATCGTGAAGAAAACCTGTTGGGCATGCTGCACCTGCTGACGACCGACAAAGAAACGGTGTTGTCGGCGCGCGATCTGGAATTTGTTCTGGCTGTCGCCGAGATCCTGGCCGAGTCGCTGCGGAATCTGCGTGTCCGCGGAAAACTGGATCGCTCGCTCCGCCGATCCCAACGCCAAATCCGAACGCTGCAAAAACAGATCGGCGGAAAAGTTCAAATCGTGGGCCAGAGCGATGCGGTCCGTGACATCATCGAAAAAATTTCCATGGTGGCCCCGACTCACGCGACGGTCTTGGTCCGCGGCGAATCCGGAGTCGGCAAGGAACTGGTCGCCTCGGCGATCCACCACGCCAGCGGACGCGCCTCGGCGCCGCTGGTTTGCATGAACTGTGCCGCGTTGTCGCCGTCGCTGCTGGAAAGCGAATTGTTCGGGCACGAGAAAGGTGCGTTCACCGGCGCGACCGATCGCAAGCAGGGCAAGTTTGAAGCGGCCGACGGAGGCACGCTGATGTTGGACGAAATCGGCGAGATGGATGCAGAGATCCAAGCCAAGTTTCTACGCGTGTTGGAAGGCCATCCGTTTGAACGTGTCGGCGGCCAAAGTCCGATCAAAGTTGATGTCCGCGTGGTCGCGGCAACCAATCGTGATCTTCAAGCGATGGTCGCCGAAGGTAAATTTCGCCAAGACCTGTTCTATCGCTTGCACGTCGTCGAGATTGTCGTCCCGCCGCTACGCAAGCGTGGCAGCGACATCCTGTTGTTGGCCGAGCACTTTTTGGCACAGTTCAACGAACAGATGGGCCGACGCATCACGACGATCACCGACGCGGCCAAACGGATGCTGTTGGATTATCGCTGGCCCGGAAACATCCGCGAGCTGCGCAACGTGATCGAACGCGCGGTGGTGCTGAACAGCGGTTCGACGATCGATGCCGAACACCTGTTGCTGACGCCGGCCATGTCGGCGGGCACGGGCGACGCGGAGTCAATCGCCGCGTCCAGTCCGGTCGAGATTTCGTTGGCCGAGTTGGAACGATCGCATATCGAACGCGTGCTCCGTCACACCGATGGCAACAAAAGTCGCGCGGCCGCGATCCTGGGCATCGAACGCAGCACGTTGGATCGAAAGCTGAAGAAGTTCGATCGGCAATCGTAACGAAAATGAGTTAGGCTTCCAGCCTGTCGACGCGGCAATGACGAGCCTGGAAGCCTAACCCACGGTGGATCACTCCACCGAATCGACTGCGGATTTTAAGGTTCCGCCGCTGGTGAGCGTGATGGTCTTGTCGCCGATCTTGATTTTCACGGCGTCGGCGTCGATCGATTCGACGACCCCACGCACGCTGCCGATTTCAAATTCGTCGCCGACACGCAACTTCAGCGTCGTGCCGCGCGTCCGAACGTTCATCCAGGCCGTCCAATCTTCGGCACCCTGCACCAACCCGGTCAGATAGGTCTGCTTGGCATCGTCGAATTCCAGCGGCGGCTTTTCGGGCGGCGGTGGCGGAGGTGGATCGACGACTTTGACCAACAACGTTTCTTCGACGGTGCGTTTGGGGTAGCCGTGATCGGTGACGCGAACCGTCACGTCGAACTCCCTCAGTTCGTCGCTGCTGACGCGCAACGTGCCGCTGCGATCGTCGATCGAGACGACTTCTGGGGGATCGACCAATTCATACGACAACCGGTGTTGTTCGGCGTCTTTGAAGACCAGCGATACGGCTTCGCTACGTCCCTTGGTCACTTCCACGGTCCGGCTGCCGTCGTACGAAGGCGCCCGGTTGGGCGGCTCGAACAGGTTGCGATTCAAGATCGGATCGCTGTAGGCCAGCGAATCCGGGTCGACGCGCCAGGCGTTTGTTTCGGGCGATTTGGCGTCGACGGGAGCGTTCCGCAACGAAGCCACTTCGATCGTCATGCTGATCGTGAACCCCGAATCGGTCTTGGACGGTTTGAGATCAAACTCGCGAATCCGGTGCAGATAGTCTTTGGACTGGATCTCGTGCATGAAATCAAAAATGTCCGGCGTCTCGGCGCGGCCGGTCAACAGAAACGTCATCTGTTGGTACAGATCGCCGACGGGGACGGTCCGTCCACTGTCGACCTTGGCGTCTTTGATGTTGTGATTTTCAATCACATCGAACAGCCAGCTCTGATAGTCGCTGCGGGCACGCTCGACGTCGCTGGAAACCGATCGCACCAAGTACTCGCCCATCTGCCGATCGGCCAGCGCGCCTTGGTTGCGTTGTTCGGCCAGTTGGACCTGGCGTTCCTGAAGACTTTCGTACTGGGTCCGCCGCTGCTTGATGGCGGTTTGGTATTTCGTCAATCCCCATTGGCCGAGCCCGAGGACGAACAGTCCGCCGACCAAGATCGCTAACATTCTCTCACGTTGGTTCATGCTTGGACCTCCGCCGTGTCGGTGGCGTTTTCGTTGGACGGCTGCTCGGGGGTGGACGGCTGCTGCTCAGCCTCTTGATCTTCGGAATCTTGAGCTTCGGATGGGGCCGCTTCGGATGGGCTTTGTTCGGCAGCCGGTGCTTCGGTAGCGGTGGACGGTTCGTCAGCGGCTTGGGATTCCGCTTCCGCGATCCGCTCCGCCATCCGCTGGTAGCGGGTGTTGCGAATCGTTTCGCCTGAAATCATCACCGACTCGGTAAACGTCCACGCGTAGGTGTCTTGGCCTTTTTGTTCTTGCGATCCCTTGCCGACGACACCGTGGTTCGGATCACGCAGTGCTTCTTCCAATTCGTCGATCACACTCGGCTCGGTAACGGCGCCGACGATGCGGAGCGTGCCGCCTCCGCCGCGAATGCTGGCGGTGCCCGAGATATTGCGGACGATCATCTTGTCACTCGGCGGTGCTTTTTCAGCCAGCCGTCGGATTTCGTCCAACCAATTGACGTCGCCGTCGAGAAACTGGTCGATAGTCTCGGTCCGCTCGATGCTCTCTTCGGCGGCTTTGGCCGACGGCAACAACAAGTTGACTTCGTTGGTCGCGTTGGCGATCTTTCGATCCCACTGGGCGAATTGCCGGTAGATAAAGAATCCCGCCAGGAAAACCGCTGCGATCGGTCCGGCGATCATCAAGATGCGGCGGACACGATCCGGTTCCTCTTCCGGCTTCTTGCGTGGGTTCAAGAAATCGATCAGCGTTTCCGGAGCCGTTTCGTCGCTGGCGAGCAGACCGACCAGAGGCGCGAGACGGCCGATGTGCTCGGGCAAGGCCGATCGGTCGATCTGCAGACTGACCAGATCAAACGGATTGACCGCTTGGACGTCTTCACAGCTGATCGTGCTCTTGATCGCCGCGATGTCCCCTGCGTGCACCGACTCGGTCCCCCAAACCACGATCCGACCCGGCGTCGAGGTCTCGCCGCAGGCCACCATGGTGCGGTGCAACTCACTTGCGATCGCACCGCTGCGATGCCTCGCTTCGGAAGGCAAGCGGACGGTGCGGACGAAAATCACCTTGCCGTCCCGCGCGATCACAATTTCCGCGTCATCGTTGAGCAGGTCGATCAAAACGCAAATCGGCGGCGTCTTCTGACCTCGCAAGTACAGCGATGCGGCCGAGAGCGGACGCAAGGCGATGCGTTTGGGCAATAGATCTGACGTCTTGCAGAGTTCCCGGACCCGATCCATGTCCCCTGGAGAAACGGCCGCCGCGATCAGCGTGTTGTTGTCATTGGTGCGACGGGTCACCAAAAAGTCGACGATCGCGCGTTCGCTGGCCGAGGCAAAGCTGCGGATGGCCTGAAATCGCACCATGTCCGGAAGCTCGTCGTCGGGCACCGGCGGCAACTGCAATTCTCGCAACTCCGCCTTGCCGCGACCGATCGTGACCAGCGTTTCCGTTTTCTGCAGGCCCTCGCTGGTGATGTAGGCCCGTAGCTTTTCCGAGACCGATCCGTTTTCGGGGATCGGGATGACCTGTGCATCGGTCACCTGCACCTTGGAACCGTTGCAGTTGGCGACGACGATCCGCAATTCGCGGTCGTCATAGTCGAGGGCTATTCGTTTAGGCATGGTGGTAGTCTAGTTCGATAAGGTCAAAACGCACGGTCCGTCTCGGTAGGGCTGGCTGGGAATCGTTAGGGGGGACTGTTACTGGGACGCTGTTATTGGGAGGCGGCGGGTTGGTCACCGGACACCGCGGCCGTGTTGCGGATTCCGAGCACGGAAACATCAAACGCCCGACCGAGATGGCTGAGGTCTCGATAGGACACGATTTTGGGGTTCACGGTGGTCGCGTCGATGATCACTTCTTGGCGATGGGCCAAGCCGGTCGATTCAAAGTAGCCGACGATCTGGGCCCGATAGACGTCGCCGCCGCCGGTCAACAGCGGCACCAGGTTTCTCATTTCCGCCAACGTCACGATGCCCTCGACCATCAACCAGGTCTCATAGAACCGGTTCTCGTCGTCGGTTTCCGTCCCGCGGGCTTCCAGAATCATGCCGACTTGTTCCTCGGTCAAAAACGGGATGCCGTACAACAGTTCCGCGGGGCATTCATTGACGTTGATTCGACCGGGCATCGCCGGCGTGTCGCCGGTGACCAGTTTGTCCATGATCAGCGGCAGGTAGATGCCCGCGGTCAGCAACGTGAACGGACTGCGGTAGGTCACCGCGTCGTCGCCGCCTCCGACGGTGACGGTGGCGTCGATCAGATCGAGCACCTGGGTGAACTCGATTCCGCCGCCGGCCGACAGATCAAAATTCTCCAGCAAGTCCGCCGTCCAGATGCCTCCGTCGTTGGCCGGTTGGGCATCCGGTGCGGCGTTGGCCGCATCCGGCAGTGCCGCTCCGGCGATGGACGTCGACGGTGCCCCCGACATGCGGTACGCACAAATAAAACTGGCGTAGACGTCATCGCCGAGGACATCGGTCAAGTCTTCGTAGAGGATTTCCAAATCGTCCGCGTTGATGTTCACCCGAAACGTGCCGTCACGCTGCTTGTTGGCTTCTTGCCCGTGGATCGTGAAGTAGGCCGCCAAGCCGAGTGCACCGGGCGTGTCGACGGTGACGTTGAAGCGTTGCTGTTCGTCCGGATCGAGCACGCCGTTGCGATTGGTATCGGCACCGAACAACAGTGTCGGCGTCATCCCGCTGACCAGCAACAGTTCTTCGACGCTGCTGATCGGGCCGTTGGTCGGTTCGTAGGGCGTCGGCAGTCCGCTGTAATACTCCAGCTCCGCTCCATAGGGTCGCACTTCGTCGTCCGCGTCCAGCCAGTCCATGATCGAATCAGCGATCTCTTCGGTCATCCCCGGCAAGGCCAACAACAACGCGGTGGCGATACTCTCGGGCAACGCGTCGCCGCTGTCTGGATCCGAGAGCAGACTGAGCGCGGCCATCAAGCCTTCGGAGTTTTCATCCAAGACCGTCAACGTGTTGAGATTCAAACGAGCCGATTCGTCCTGCAACCCGAATCGGATTCCGCTGAGCATGCCGTTCTCATTCAGATCCGGCGCGGGGACGGAGAAATCACAGACGTTGGCGGCGTCTTGATTGGAAACCGCGATCGCCTGGAACAGGTTGGGATTGTTGTAAACACCTCCCATGTCGTCCCGCATCATTCGGGGTTGAGACAAAATCAAACGAATCGCCTCGGCGCCGGAATCGGCAGCCACACGGGCCCGGACCAGGTCACCGGACAGATACGCGGCGTCATCGTAGGCGACCATCACTCCGGTGAACGAGTACACCGACAGCGTGGCGACGACAACGACCAACAACACCAGCACCAGGAAAAAACCTCGCCGCCGGCGTGGACGTTGCGTGTTGAGTTTGGTTGGTGAATTCATCAGAGGCCTACCCCCGAAAGATCGTCTTCCTCTTCTTCTTCGATGATCTTGGCCATCGTCAGTTTGACCACGTGCTGGAACACCCGTGGTTCCTGTTCACTCTCGGCGACCAGCGGGTCGACCATGACCATTTGGATTTTCACGGCCAAGGGTAGTTCCCCGAGTTCGTCGCTGTTCCATTCGATTTGCCAGGTCACGCCGTCCCAGTAGGAGAATTCGATTCCGGTGACTTCGGGTGCGAGCAATTCGCCGGTCTGGCCGAGTGCCGCGAGGTTGCCCGAGGTCGATGCGAACGTCGTTGCGGAGCGATCCAAGACGCGTCGTACCAAGCCGCCGGCGGTCGTCGAGGTCGTCGCATCCAACTTGGCCAGCGGATCCTCGATCCCGATCGAATCGGCCGCCTGAACGTAGTACGTCACGGTTTTCAGATCGCTGGGCAAATCGGCCAGGTTGCCGGGATCGACGTCCATCAGCACGGCATACTCTTCCAACCGCGGCAGGCGACTGGTGTCGACTTGCAGTTGGTACTGGTCTCCGATCAAACCGGGCGTCTGCAGCACGGCGACTCCCGATACCGTTGTGGTCACGTCCTCTTCCAGCGCCGGGTCGTCCGTGCCGGCGGCCTCGGCGGCGCCGGGATCGCCCGCATCGCCGGTGTTGCCACCGCCTGTGGCCGACGCGGCGGTGCTGGCCAGCAAGGTTTCTAGCGCGCTGGTGTCCAACGGTTCCGGGTGCAGCGACGCCCGCAAGTCATCTTCGATCATTTGCATCACGGCCGCGGCCAGCATGGTTCGCCGCATGTCCATGTCACTGGAATCCATGTCGACGGCATAGAAACGGAACGCGGCGTTGACCAGCGTCATCAGGACGACGGCCATCGACAGCGTCAAAAACAGTTCCAGCAAGGTGAAACCGCGTCGTCGCCGGGAACGGCTGAACCGAGTCGCCTTGGTCAGGTTCGATGCAATCATGTCAGCGGCTCCTCACCGCCGTTGGCGATTTCTTCACGCGCCGCCTCTTCTTCCGCCTCGGCTTCTTCCAGTCCCAGCGCGGGGTCGATCACCCAGCGATCGAGCGCGAACGCGGCCAGTTGTTCGGTGCCGTCGCCTGCGCGAGCCAACACGGTCACGCGTAGCGAAAGCAATCCATCGAGTTGGCCGGGCATGACTTCGACGGTGTAGACGAACGTTTCGGTCGACGCGCTGTCGAATGACTCGGCCGGCGCTTCGACGATCGTCGTCGGTGATTGCCCCGCTTGGAGATTCAACAGCTGTTCGTTCAATTTGGATTGGCAGATCATCCTGGCGGTCACCAGCGCGCGGGCTTCGCGCGCGGCGCTGACGCCGGTCCCGGCGATTTGCGCCAGGACGGCCAGACTGCTGCCGAGGATGGCCAACGCCAGAATCATTTCCAGCAGCGAAAAACCGCTCCCGCGACGTCGCATCGCAGCTTTGGATGACGCTCGTTTCGGTGATTGCGAGACGATCATTGATTGGCCCCCACCTCGCTGATCGTGACGTCGCCGGTGATGCCACGCAGCTTGATTGTGATCTGCCCGTGCTCGGGATGCATCAGCACCACCGCGGCGGTGCTGGTGGTCCCGTCGGGGTAAAACAAAATCGGTTGACTGTATCCTTCGGCTTGGTTGCTCATCGTTGCCTGTTCGATTTCCATCGCCCGGGCTGCGGAAACGACCGACACGCTTTTGACCACGACGTCGTCGGGCAAATCCACCTGACGGATTTCCGATTCGTCCTGGATCACCGGAACAAACTGTCCTTGTTCGGCGCCGGACAACAGAGCCGACTGCGTGCCGGTCTGGTCGATCGCGTTGACGGAGTCGGCCAGGGAGAAATACGGCTGGACGCGGAGTTGGCTGGATTCGAGCATCGCATCGACCATCAAGATCCGGCCTTGCCGCATCGAATCGACGCGCGCCAGCATCAATTCTTCGCGGATTAATTTGGCCCCACGGACGATCCTTCGGTCGCCGAGCAACCAGGCGACTTGCGGAATCGCGATCGATGCGAGGACGGAAAGGATGGCCAAGACCAACAGCAACTCCAGCAGCGTAAAACCACTTTCTCGTTCTCGTGTGCGATCTCTCTCAAGTGCGACCATGTCAGGTAACGCAGTGAAGCGTTTTTTAGCGGCAGGGCGCGAGCCCTCCGGTGTTTCGGGTAACGCCGTGAAGCGTTTCTTAGCGGCAGGGCGCGAGCCCTCCGGTATTTGGGATAACGCCGTGAAGCGTTTCTTAGCGGTAGGGCGCGAGCCCTCCGGTATTTGGGATAACGCCGTGAAGCGTTTTTTAGCGGCAGGGCGCGAGCCCTCCGGTGTTTGGGATAACGCGGTGAAGCGTTTCTTAGCGGTAGGGCGCGAGCCCTCCGGTATTTGGGATAACGCCCTGCCGCTAACACCTCGCAAATCGCAGATGAGCGACCGGAGGGCTTGCGCCCTGCCGCTAACATCTCGTAAATCGCAAGGAATCAATGCTTGGCGGCGTGGCATCTCAGGAGCGGGGGCCGTGTCCGGGATGGAAAAGTCGGGCGGCGGAACCCTCTACATCTCTGGCGAACGCCACGACGATGCTTGCCGCCTACGGCGTCACGACGATGTCGTCCTCGGTGTTTTTCTGGCCGTCGATGCCTCCGCTGCGGAGTTCGTAACTGTTCCCGTTGACGCTGTAGTCGATGTCATTGCCCCAGGCGTCTTTGGGGATTTCGGTGATGATCGGCGCGACCCACTTCGCCTTTTTGGCCGCATCGGAGGGTCCGTCACGGAGTTCTTCTAGGGTTTGCGGCAGGCTGTTCATGCGGATTTGGAACATGTCGATGTTCGACTTGAGCATCTTCATCTGAGCCATCGTCGCGTCGGCATTGGCGGCCTGACCGGTCCCCACGACGTTCACCGCGACGATGCCACCGAGGACCACGAGAATGGCGAGCACCAGCAACAGCTCGAGCAGCGTGAACGCGTGTCGGGCGGCACGACGGTGATGGCGACGGCGACGGGTGGAAGCGGCAAACGGGGAGGATGGACGTGACATGGATTGGATTTGCATGAGTCTGGGAAGGGTTCCGAAAGGGGAAAGGGGCTCCGCCCGTTTGATCACCAGCGGACGTGCGAGGGGGGCGGTCGACCCACGCCGCGTGTGAGGCCTTGCCTGGACGAGCAGCGACAGCGTACCAGCCCGGGGGGGCGATACTCGAGGTGCTCTTTGTATCTTAACCACTCGCCCACCAAAAGGTTCCGCGATTTAACCAACAAGCCGCAGGCGGGCGACTCAATGGAACCGGTTTACGCCCGACCCGACGCGGAAGTTGAGGCAGACGACGAGTGCGGAACAGGGGGCAGGTACCGATGGTGTCTAGCCTTGAGGCGATTCCCGGTCGCTGCTTCGCAGCGACAGTGGGCGGCTAAAGCTTGCACACCAACGCTGATGCCCGTGCCATTGGTACCTGACCCTGATCCGCGGCCGAGATTTCTCGCCCAAGATTTGCCGCCGAGGATTGTTCGCTCAGCCCCCCGGATGTCGCCCAATCAGACAGGAATCACCTGTCTTGGCCGCTCGGGCGCGCTAAAACCCGCTCAGTCGGACCGGGAAGCTGGGTTATTCTCGGGCAGAAATGCTAGAATGACGCAGACTTGTGAATATTCTGTGGATGGATTTCCTGCCGTTTGCCGCTCTCGTTCGATGGCGCCGACCGGTAGGTGAGACGTCCATCCAGTCGGTTTCTCGTATCCTCTCCACTTTTCGCTCGGAAGTTTCCCATGGCGGCACGCGACGATTCAGTCATTCGCGGCAGCTTAATCACCTGTTTGATTCTGCTGGTCCTCTCCCTTGCCCTGAACTTTATCCTCTGGAGTTGGGGAAGCGGCCAAGCGGAAGAACGGGCGACCATTGCCACTCGCCTGACCGACGTCTCAAACGGTCTGAAAAACGCCGAGGAAAAGAACATCACGATGCAGAAGATGCTCGGTGCCGAGCAGATGACCCAGGACGAATTCGATTCCTTTGCCAACAGCAGCAGTGGCGATCCGGAATTCGACGCCCTGGCCACCCAGTTCCATAGCGACATGCAGGTGTTCGGCCAAGACGTCGGCATCCAGGACCGCCACTACGGCGCGCTGGTTGATTACTTCATGAACGCGATCCGCGACCGCAACGAACAGTACGGGGTCGCCCGCGACGACGCCAACAAGATCCGGGCACAAGCCGCCGCCGATGTCGCAACCGCCCGTGCCGCACAGCAGAAAGCGGAAACTGAACGCGAAAACCTGGCGAAACAACTCGAAGACGAGCGAACGCAATTCGCCACCTATCGAAACGACATGCTGACCAAGATGGAGCAGGCCAAGGACAGCAAGACGAAGAGCGAACGCGAGCTGCAGGCGTTCCAACGCAAAGCCGGCACCGAAGTCAACAGCCTGCTCGCCCAGACCAAAATTCTGGAAAACACGATTGAAACGCAAAAGCTGGAACTGAACAAACTTCGTGGAGGCAGGTTCGAAACCGTCCAGGGCGAAATCCGCTACGTCCTCCGTGGCGGCAAAATCGTCTCGATCAACCTGGGCTCCGCCGACGCGTTGCGACCGGGGATCACCTTCGGCGTGGTCGATCGCGATGACACCGCGCGGCTTCAAGACGCCGACATCAAGGCGTCTATCCAGGTCACCAAGATCCTCGGCCCCCACTTGGCCGAAGCACGCGTCGTGGCGATGCCCCAAGTCGGCAACCCGATCATCGAAGGCGACGCCGTTTACTCGCCGTTTTGGGCACCCGGACGGACCGTACGCATCGCCTTGGCCGGCGGCATCGATATCGATGACGATGGACGCCCCGACAACGACATCCTGGAAGGCATGATCAAAGCAGCCGGTGCGGAAATCGCGGACAACGGCGAGCGGACCGGCCGAATCGACCCCAGCGTTCGCTTCCTGGTCGTCGGTGAATCGCCGCAAATCGAAGGGCGTGACGAAGAAGTCGCCGCCGCCGAATTGGCGGCACTCGGCGAGGCCAAGCAGCGGGCGACCGAAGCCGGTGTGACCGTGATCCCCGCCTGGAAATTACAGGCCTATCTCAAGACGCTCGATGATTCGTTGACCACGCCGTTTGGGTCCGCGGTGCGTGGCGAAGACTGGCAACCCGAGCCGGTCCCAGGCCCCGCGCGTCGTCGACCCGTCGATCTACCCGACATGTTCAAGCAACAAAAAGAACGGGTGCAGCGGACCAACGAAATCGTCAGTCCCTAAGCAACCAATGGGAAAAGGACCGGGACAGGCTTCCAGTCTGTCGACGTCGGGAAAGCCTGGCGACCGGCCCTTACTCTTCGCTCGGCGACAACGTTAGACTGATGGCATCCCATTGTTCACTTTGAGGTGCCATCATGACCAACCATGTCTTTCGATTCTCGCTCGCCATCCTGGCGATGGGTTTGACCGCTTCGGGGACCGCGTTTGCCGACGAAGCAACCTCGCGAGAAACCCGATTGGCGAAGTACTTGAGCGGAACTCAGTTCATCGGCAAGTTCACCGTCGATGGAAAGGACGGGGCGCCGAAAACCGAAGCCTACACGATCAAGTCGTGCGAAAAACTTCCCGCGGCGGATCTGTATCGGTTCACCGCGCGGATCAAGTACGGCAACGTCGACCAGGAACTGCCGATGGATCTAAAAATCGTGTGGGCCGGCAATACACCGGTGATCACGCTCGATTCGTTGTGGATCCCCGGCATGGGCACCTTCGACGCCCGCGTCTTGATTCAGCCCGGTCCCCAAGCCGGTCGCTATGCCGGAACCTGGCAACACGGAGACCACGGCGGGCACCTGTTCGGGAAGATCGTTCCCCTCTCTGAAGACTCCGCTGAAAACGCGGCGGAGAACGCGGCCGAAAACTCCCCTGAACCGGCATCGGAAAACGGCGGCCGAGCGAATTAAGAGTCCGCGTCTTTGGCGGCGCAGTTACGTTACACCACTTGAGCATCACCTTGGCAAACTGGTACGACCACCCCCAATACTTCGACATGCTGTTTCGAGAAGAGACGCCGGTCGAAGTCGCTTTTTTTGAAGAAGCCTTCCAGCGGTTTGCCGAGCGCAAGGTGCGGCGTGTTTTTGAACCCGGTTGCGGCAGCGGACGGCTGGTCGTGGCGATGGCCGCCAAAGGGTACGACGCGACGGGGCTGGACCTCAGCGACGCGATGTTGAACTACATGCGCCGCAAGCTGAAGCGACGAAAGCTTCAAGCGACGTGCGTCAAGGGTGACATGACGCACCTGCAGTTTGACCAACCGTTCGACGCGGCGTTTTGCACCTACAACACGTTCCGTCACCTGCTGACCGAAAAAGACGCCGTCGCCCACCTGCGCAGCATGGCCGACTCCATTGCCACCGGCGGCTTGTATATCTTGGGCATGCACCTGGTGCCCGAAGAAGACTACGAAGCGGTCGTCGAGCGATTTAAAATGAGTCAAGCCGGAACGACGCTGACGACCACGATCAGTGTTCCCCATACCGACGAAAAGAAACGCCTGGAAACCCTCCGCGTCAAACTGAAAGCCGTCAAGTCGAGCGGGGAGATCATCCGCATCCAAAGCGAGTTTCCCTTGCGGCTCTACACGCCGACGCAATTGAAACGGCTGTTCAAAAAAGTCAGCGACCAATTCGAGTTGGTCCAATCGTTCGACTTCGCTTACGACATCGACGATCCGCTACCCTTTGACAAAGAGCTGCTCGAAGGCCTTTTCGTGTTGCGCAAGAAGTAACTGGGGTAAGCATCTTGCTTGCCACCCTCGCCGGCTCCGCCGGCGGACTTGTGACGGAAACGTAGGTCACGCTGTGCGTGACAGACGGCATGCACAGCATGCCCTGCGCTGCTGCAACGCAAGCTGGAAGCTTACGCCACTACTGCAATTTTTCGTTGCTGCGATGGCGATCGTTGTCGCGTTTGGTTTTCTTTTCCAAATTCGCTCGCAGCGCTGCGGTCAGATCGATCCCCGACTGATTGGCCAGACAGATCGTCACGAACAGTACGTCAGCCAACTCATCGGCCAAGTCGCCGGGTGGATCGCTCGACTTGTACGATTGCTCGCCACAGGTGCGTGAGAGGATCCGCGCGACCTCGCCGACCTCTTCGACCAGCTGCGCCAAATTGGTCAGCTCGTCGAAGTAGCGAACGCCGATGGTTTGGATCCAATGGTCCACCTCGTCCTGTGCCTGACGAAGCGTGAGCGGCGGCTGGGCGGCGGATGGACTCATTGGGCCAACAACAGATAGGTGCCGCTTTTCCCGGCCACGGCGATATCCACTTTGGAGTCCCCGTTGAGGTCTTCGGCGACGATTTGCAATCCACAGCCGACGTGACCTTCGTCGATGGTGTGACGCTCGAACGATTTGGATTCTTGATCCCAGGTGTAGTAGTACAGACACGGCGGCTCGTTGCCGCCGGGATCACGGCTGTTGTGGGCGTAATAGCGTTTGCCGGTGATCAGATCTTTGTTGCCGTCTCCATCCAAATCCACCCAAGCCAGGGTGTGGGGCTGACTGTAGCTGGAATCGATCTCGTGAATCTGAAACTGAAGCTTGCCGGTTTCCTTGTCCGGATCGGTTTGTTCCCACCACGACAATCCATAATCGTGTCCCTTGCCGATGATCACGTCGCTATCACCGTCGCCGTCCAAGTCGGTCACGATCATCGGCAACGAGCTGTGCAAATCCCAGTCGGCGTGAAAGATCCAGGGTTGGCCCCAGGGATCCGATTGCGGCTGTTCATACCAACCTTGGCCGACCAAGACATCGGTTTTCCCGTCGCCGTTCAAATCACCGACAGCCACGCCGTGGCCATTGGCGGATTCGCCCAGGGTATGGCCGACAAGCGAATACTTGGCCGAGTTCTCCGGTTTGGCAGCGGCTTTCTTGGCGCCCGGCTTGCCGGCTGCCTTGGTGTCGTCGGCCGCTGGTTCCTGATCGCCGGTTCGGTCGATCAACCGATAGACCATCATCGGGCAATCCTTTTTCCAACTGTTGACGATCCATTCGGGCCGTCCGTCGCCGTCCAAGTCTTCAAACAGCTGACCTTCGTTCTGCGACTTCTTGGTGTCTTTCAACAGGTGAGCCGGCCATTGTTTTCCCAATCGCAACGCTTCCTCGCCGGGGTTTTCATACCAATAGACCTCGGTCGGTAAAAACGATCCGGCGATGACATCCAACCGGCCGTCGCCGTTGACGTCAAACAAATAGTCGCCGTTGCTTTGCACATAACCGTTCCAGTCATCGATGTTGCGAAGCGGTCGCGCCGCCCAATCGCCGCCCTTGTACCACTGGCGACCGGCCACCAAATCGGTCACGCCATCGCCATCGACGTCTCCCGCGGCAATCCCCTCGTTGGCATCGAGCGCGAGCATTCGCACGGAGAATTCAACCGGTTTGCCGGCATCGGCCTCGCCGCTTGTCGCCAGCAAGGTGCACAAAATCGGGGCAAACAGAGCGAGACAGAGCGAGATCCGTGTGGTCATGGCGGGAGATGCGGGTGGGGAGTGGGAAGAAAGCAAGCAGGCGACAATCGCCCGGCCGAAACGGCAGCGGGCCTGTCGCATTCTATCTTATCCCTTCTCCGTTCTGGCCTGTCGACTCAATCGATGTTCCGAAATCAATGCCATGACGCCACGCGCGACGCGTGGGCGAGGGGTGCTGCGTGGACTTTTGCCAACGCGTGGGGGCTTGAATCGACAGGCCGGTTCGGGGGCGGAGACGTCATGAACCGCCATCTTGCCGAGTCTACCGACATCCCCCAGACGGCCGAACCGTTGCCGTCGCCGCAAACGAAAAAGATCGAGAAATGCGGGAAAAAACTAAAGAATGACCTCCTTGAATCCTAGGAAGACCGGACCACATGCGGCATGATGGTGCCCGTCACGTGACGATGCGTGTCCCCCCTCCGTCTCCTGAGATCGCCGTAGTCCTGATGACCGAATCAACTGCCAACGAAACGGACGCCAAAACGGATCCACAGACAGCGATCTTTCGGATCAATTCGGAACAAACCGAACTTGTCAGCGCGGAAGACCCGGAGACGACGCATCTGGTTTCGACCGCCACCCCGCTCGAAACGCTCCCTCCGGCCGATCCGACGCTGTACGCGGAAGACTTGGCCGTCGGAGATGTTTGGTTGACCGAGACGCGTGAGATCACCGACGGCGATGTGCAGGCGTTCGCTGACCTCACCGGCGACCACACGCCGCTGCACGGCGATCAGGGATCGGCCTCTCCGTACGGAAAACCGATCGCCCACGGATTGCTGGGGCTGAGCGTGTTGGCAGGGCTGGGCACGAATTATCCCAAAGCATCCACGCTGGCCTTTGTCTCGGTGGAAGACTGGCGGTTTGTCGCCCCGGTTTTCTTTGGGGATCGCGTTCAGGGACGCAACGAGATTGTCCAGATCGAGCCCCACGGTCGCCGTGCCGTCAAGGTGCGCTGGCTGAGACAATTGCTGGACGAGACCGGTCGAGTGACCCAAGAGGGGTACTTTGTGACCCTGGTCGGCTCCAAAGCACGCGGTCGCAAAAAGCCACGCTGAGCCCGGTGATCTGTGTTCGGTGGGCTATCCGCCTGCATCGCGTCTTCTCTCCGGTCCGCCGCGAACCCCTCCCCGGCCGAACGCGTCTGGTTGGCATCGACGGCCTGTGGTTTGAGGGTTTGATCCAGATTTCGAGATCAACAATCCGGCCGAAAATCCTTTGGGGTTTACCCATCGAAGCCTTACAATCCGGCCCCGACGGGTACCGCTGTGAAGCACGTGTTCCCTGCGTTTAGCGAGCGATTCGCGGTGGGGGACACGCCCCATGCCGCTAAAAATGCTTCACAGCGTCGCCCAAAAGCGGCTGATTTTCGCCCGGTTGGTATGCGAGGTGCACTGTTGGACGGCACCAGGCCGACGTTGTCAGTCTTGCCAAGCTATAATAGAGGGGTCCGAGCGACCCGACGATTTCAGGAGGACTTTTCCCTAAGTGCGTGAACAACATCTAGTCAGTGATGACACTCCGGAACGAAGCGTCTTGGCACGATTGATCTTGCCCGACACGCCGGCTCCGGAAGATCCGCTGGAGGAATTGCATGGATTGGCGACGACGGCTGGCACCCAAGTTGTCGGCGAATTGATTCAGCGGCGTGCGTCGGCTGAACATGGCACCTACCTCGGAAAAGGAAAAGTCGAGGAATTGCGTTTGCTGGTCGAAAAGACCAAAGCCGACGTGGTGATCTTTGACAACGAATTGACTCCCGGGCAGATCCGAAATCTGGAGAAAGCGACGGGCGCCAAAGTGCTGGATCGGACCGAGTTGATTCTGGATATTTTCGCCGCCGGTGCGCGAACCTACGAGTCCCGCTTGGCCGTCGAGCTGGCCCAATTGGAATACACGCTGCCGCGATTGAAGCGGATGTGGACCCACCTGTCACGTCAAGCGATGGGCGTGGGGATGCGTGGCCCGGGTGAAAAGCAACTGGAAGTCGACCGCCGATTGGCTCAAAAACGCATCCACGATCTCAAACAAGAATTGGGCAAAGTCGAATCGCGTCGCGAACGCCAAGTCGCCTCGCGCAAGGAAGCACCGACTGTGTCGCTGGTCGGTTACACCAACGCCGGCAAGAGCACGTTGATGAACGCGTTGACCGAGGCGGGAGTGCAAGCGGCGGACAAGCTGTTTGCCACGCTGGACACTCGCACCCGTCGCTGGTACTTGGTTCACTGGGGCACCGTCCTGCTGAGCGATACCGTCGGGTTCATTCGCGACCTGCCCCACTCCTTGGTTGCCAGCTTTAAATCGACGTTGGAAGAAACGCGGCAAGCCGATCTGTTGCTGCACGTCGCCGACGCAAGCAACCCGAACGTGTTTGACCAGATCAGCGCCGTGTACAAGGTGCTCAGCGAACTGGAGATCGAAGAGAAAGACACGCTGTTGGTGCTCAACAAGATCGATGCGATCAAGTCGCCGGCGATGCTGAACCGGGTGCTGGATCGCTACCCGAACGCGATTCCCGTCAGCGCCAAGAGCGTCAAGGGACTTGAGATGTTGACCGAGGCGGTCGGCGAGGCGCTCGGCCGGGAATTCCTGGATTTGGACATCGATGTCGATCCCGGTGACGGCAAATTGCTGGCCTATCTGGCGGCCAAGGGAGAAATTGTTTCGCAGCACTTCGGTGCCGACGTCGTCAACGTGCGTGTGAAGATGCCCGTTGCGGCGATGGGGCCGGCCCGCAAGTCGGCAATCTCCATCCGCCCGGCCGGCACCGGCACCTTCGCACCGGTTGAAACCCCCGTTGAACCGCCCGTCGACACCCCAGCCACCGACGTGGCGTAAGCTCCCAGCTTACGTCCCCAACAGTGGCGTACGCTTCCAGCTTGCGACTCCAAAGCGACGTAAGCTCCCAGCTTACGACCCCAACAGTGGCGTACGCTTCCAGCTTACGTCCCCAGCAGTGGCGTACGCTTCCAGCTTGCGCCCCCCCACAGCAGCGGCAACGCCGTGCAACATCCGTTAAAGGACCCACGACTTGGCCCACTGGAATCCGAGCGGAAAACTGGCTGTCGTCACCGGTGCCAGCAGCGGCATCGGCCGATGCTTGTCCAAGCGGCTCACCGCGGCCGGTTGCCGAGTCATCGCGGTCGCACGTCGGGCGGATCGCTTGCAGTCGCTCTCCGAAGAGATCCATTGCGACGGCGACAACGATCTGCTGCTGCCGATCCATGGTGATGTGACTGACTCGGCGACACACGATCAAATTGAATCGCTGGTCCGATCCCGCGGTGGCTCACTGGATCTGCTAGTCAACAACGCCGGCATCGGCGCGATCGGCAGCTTCGAAGAGGCGACGGAGTCACGGCTGCGAAAGATCATGGAGGTCAACTTCTTTGCCCCGGCGCAACTGACGCGTCGTTTGCTACCGTACCTGAAATCCAGCGACGACGCAGTGATTTGCAATCTCGGCAGCGTCTTGGGCCATCGCGCGGTGCCGGACAAATCGGAGTATTGTGCCAGCAAGTTTGCGATGCATGGCTTTAGCGATGCGCTGCGTGCCGAATTGGCCGGGACGTCGGTCCGGGTGACCTTGGTCAGTCCGAGCACGACCGAGAGTGAATTTTTCGATGTGCTGGTAGACTCCGACGCCAACGCCACTTCGAAGAGTATTGGCAGTTGGCCGGCTGATCGCGTCGCCGCGGCAACGCTTGCCGCGGTCGGCAAACGTCGCTCCGAAGTGATCCTCAGCCTGGGAGGTAAGATGCTGGTCTATGCCGACCGGATTTGCCCGCCCCTGATGAATTGGCTACTCCGCAAGGAGCACTAGGCGTATTGGTCGATGTCGGTGACGACCTGCACCATCGGGTTAGCTCCGCTGGTTCGGAAATAATCCGGTGCCCAGCGTCGCAGTTCGATCCACATGGCAATCACAGCGATCAACAAGAACACCATGCTAAGCACCAGCATGACGGTGTAGACGCTCGGCGGCTGTTTGCCACCCTCAGTCGATGGAAGTGTCGACACGGTCACCCTCCAAAATAAATCCTTCGCTGTAGTCTTTCATGATCTCGCCGACGGCTCGGTTGGGCGTCGCTTTGAGGACTTTCAAACGGCCGATGTAACGCGATTTCCGCGTGACTTCGAGTTCGTGGCCTGGTCGAATTCCGTCATCCATGCCGATCGAGACTTCGGCCAAACCCTTGGTTCGATTGATGACCAGTACGTTTCCATTGCGTTCCGGCGGAGCCCCGTCCAGTGGCGCTTTGGGGTCGATCCCCATGTGGTCGGCGATCTCTCGGAACCGAGTCAGCTCTTTTTGCAGATTCTGATTCCGCGTTTCAAATTGGAGGCGGACACCGCGAGCTTCGTTGAGTTTGTCCTGCAGCACCAGCGTCTGGGCGAACAAGGCATCGCGATCTTGCTGCTCTTTGCGTACCTGATCGCGAAGGTTTGCGGTCGTGTCGGTCAGCGTTTGCAGCTCCTCGGCACGAATCTTGTCGACCTGAGCCAAGTTGGACAATTCGCCTTCGAGCTTCTGGACCGAGCTGATTCGCAATTGCAATTCTTCTTGCAGTTGGTCGAGCTGGGTTTGCAACGAAGCGAGTGCGGTTCGACGGGCGACCTGCTCACGACTGAGCGCCGCTTGAGCCCGCTGCTTGGCGTCCTCCAGCTGCTCGTTCTCGCGAGAGATGGCCTCGATCTTTTCCTTGTACCCGCTCGGCCCCAACACGACATCGCGCCAATTGCGATGCGAAGCATTGACCGCCAGGGCCAAGACCATGAAGGACAGGCTGAGCAGGAAAATGATGACGGTAAACGACTTCCCAAGTAAGGTCATTTTAGGAGCTTTCCTTTGACAGGAGCGGTCCGAACACGTTGTCGAATTTGGTAGGGTTCAGGCGACAAAATGCCGGGTTGGTGAGCGACGATAAGCCGGGTGCCCACGATGGATTTTCCTTGCAGAAACGCAGGATGCCCTCGCATCAACCGCCATTCCGCACTCCCGGAAGTATAGTTACCGCAAAAATCAACTGTCAACGAAATCGGCATTAAAAGCATCAAACGCCCAGTTTGCCCCGATTCAACGTGGTGAAACTTTGTCCCTCGTCGAGTTTGCACCGGGTTTGACGGTCATAGGGGCCGCTATTTCACCGCCAACATCCGCTCCAATGCGACCAAACTCCACTTGGTCACCTCTTCAGACACCTCGATCGTGTTAACCGGAGTCCCCTCGCGGAGATTCTCCAACGCCCAGCACAAATGGGGCAGATCGATGCGATACATCGTCGCGCACATGCACAGGACGGGGCTGAGGAAGTGGATTTCTTGCTCGGGATGCTCGGCCTTGAGCCGATTGACCAGATGCAACTCGGTTCCGATCGCCCACTTCGTGCCCGGCGGACTTTCTTTCACCGTTCGGATGATCAAGCCCGTGCTGCCGGAGACGTCGGCCAAATCGTTGACCTCCCGCGGACATTCCGGGTGCACCAAGATTTTGATCCCCGGGTGCTGTGCCCGAAATTGTGCGACGTGCTCGGGGCGGAACATTTGGTGGACGCTGCAGTGGCCTTTCCACAAGATCACCCGGCTGTCTTGGATCGCCTGGTCATCGTTTCCGCCGAGTTCCAATTCGTACGGATCCCAAACCGGCATCTGGTCTTCGGTGATCCCCATCTTGAGGGCCGTGTTGCGTCCCAGGTGCTGATCGGGGAAGAAAAAGACACGGTCGCCGCGTTCAAAAGCCCATTCCAGCACCGCCCGGGCGTTGCTGCTGGTGCAGACGATGCCGCCGTGTTTTCCGCAGAACGCTTTCAAACTGGCAGCGCTGTTGATGTACGTGACCGGGATCACCCGCTCGGTGTCGATGACTTCGGACATGTCTTCCCAGGCCGCCTCGACCTGGGCAATCGCCGCCATATCGGCCATCGAACAGCCTGCGGCCATGTCCGGCAAAATCACTCGGACACGTTCCCCGTTCCGGCTGGCAAGTTTTTCCGGACGGTTGGCCAGGATGTCGGCCGTTTCAGCCATGAAGTGCACACCGCAAAACACGATCGTCCGGCACGTTTCACTCTGCGCGGCCATCTCGGACAACTGATAACTATCGCCGCGCAGGTCGGTGTGCTCGACCACTTCATCCTGCTGGTAGTGGTGCCCCAAGATCAGCAACGAGTCTCCCAGTTCCTGGCGAACGGCCGTGATTCTCGCGATCAACTCCTCGCTGGAGAGCGTCTTGTAGGTCGCCAGTTGGTGAGCCGCGTGGGTGTTCGGATCGGATGGGACGGTAGGGAGCGTTGGCGTGGTCAAGGGACTCACTTTCAAAAAGACGGGGAACGAGCGACAAGCAACCGGCCTGCCACTGGTTCTATTGTAGGGGAGGTTGACCATTCGGTCGATTCACCCGCCCCATTGCCGTCCATTTCTCCCCCGTGGGTCCATCGCAGGGAGGTGTCCAGCTGCCCGGCGATTGAAATTCGCGGCGGAGCAGCGAAATCCTGGACACTAGCGCAGGTTGGTGTCCAGCCTTCAGACGCATCCCCACGCGCTGCGAAGCAGCACGATGGGCGGCTGAAGCCTGCACACCAGCGCAGGTTGGTGTCCAGCCTTCAGGCGCATCCTCCCGCGCTGCGAAGCAGCAAGACGGAGCGGCTAAAGCCTGCACACCAGCGCAGGTTGGTGTCCAGCCTTCAGACGCATCCTCCCGCGCTGCGAAGCAGCAAGACGGGCGGCTGAAGCCTGCACACCAGCAACCGTTGGTGTCCAGCCTTCAGGCGCATCCTCACGCGCTGCGAAGCAGCAAGACGGGCGGCTGAAGCCTGCACACCAGCAACCGTTGGTGTCCAGCTTTCAGGCGCATCCCCCGCGCTGCGAAGCAGCAAGACGGGCGGCTAAAGCCTGGACACCAGCGCAGGTTGGTGTCCAGCCTTCAGGCGCATCCTCCCGCGCTGCGGAGCAGCAAGACGGGCGGCTGAAGCCTGCACACCAGCAACCGTTGGTGTCCAGCTTTCAGGCGCATCCCCACGCGCTGCGAAGCAGCAAGATGGGCGGCTGAAGCCTGCACACCAGCGCAGGTTGGTGTCCAGCCTTCAGGCGCATCCGCACGCGCTGCGAAGCAGCAAGACGGAGCGGCTAAAGCCTGGACACCAGCGCAGGTTGGTGTCCAGCCTTCAGGCGCATCCTCCCGCGCTGCGAAGCAGCAAGACGGAGCGGCTAAAGCCTGGACACCAGCGCAGGTTGGTGTCCAGCCTTCAGGCGCATCCTCCCGCGCTGCGAAGCAGCAAGACGGGCGGCTGAAGCCTGCACACCAGCGCAGGTTGGTGTCCAGCCTTCAGGCGCATCCGCACGCGCTGCGAAGCAGCAAGATGATCGACGCGAAACTTAATAGACGATGGCCGATTCGACGCGGTAGGGCTGCAGCTTGGTTTCGCCCTTTAGCCCGGCCAAGTGAATCAGGAACGAACACCCCAAGATCTCGGCCTGGCAGAGTTCCAGCAGTTTGCAACAGGCCTGCATCGTGCCGCCGGTCGCGAGCAGGTCGTCGACGATGATCACCCGCTGGCCGGGAAGCACGCCGTCGATGTGGACGTGCAACTCGTCACTGCCGTACTCCAGGTCATACGAATGGGAATGCGTTTCAAAGGGCAGCTTGCCGGGTTTTCGAATCGGCACGAACCCGGCGTTCAAGTGCAGCGCCAACGGCGCGGCAAAGATGAATCCCCGCGCTTCGGCGGCGGCAACCACGTCGACCGTTTCTCCGTCGAACGGTGCCGCCATGGCTTCGGTGGCAGCCTTGAAGGCCTGGGGATCGAGCAGCAACGGGGCGATATCGCGATAGATGATTCCCGGCTTGGGAAAATTGGGGATGTCGCGGATGAAACTTTTTAGATCAATCGTCATCAGATGGTCTTGAGCGTGTCGAGATGAAATTCGCCTAGTGCTCCGTCTCAGCTAAATTTTCGGGTAGTGGACGAGGCGACGAGTCCTCTGCAGTCGGCATATTGGCAAGGACTCGTCGCCTCGTCCACTACCGCCCACCCGAAACGCAAGGTGACACGGAATACTAGTCGTTGCTAGACATCCCGCTGGCAGCCATGCGGCTCGACGCGATCAGATCGCGGTGGTGGTACCACAAGCGATGCAACGAGATGAACAGGAACGCGTTGGCAACGAGCGAGCATAACAAGAAGACGTTGACGTAGGGGTTCGATCTGCCGATCGCACCCGCGATCCCTGCCTGGTCGGCCGACGGCGGGCGGTTGCTCTGGCTGGGATCTCGTTGGCCCGGGTCTCGCTGACCGACGCCACCCGCAGCTCCGGTGCCGGCAAGGTTGGGCCGATCCGCCGCGCTGACGCCACCGACAGGCGGTCGCAACGACCCCGCCGCCGTGACTCCATTGCCGCCGAGCAAACGGTCGCTGGCACTGGGCTGGCCCAGCGATGAATCAGCCGGCAGCGCCGAGCGGACGCGCTCGGCTTCCAGTTTAGCCAGACGCTCTTCTTCCATGCGACGCTTTCGACCGATCGTCAGCTCCCACTGAGTTTCCTCATCCACACGCTCGCCAAATCGATCCAAGACATAACGTTCCTTGTCGATCGGATTGCCGTACTTGTCATAGGACCACGCCCCTGGCGGCAATCCATCGATGTCTTTCTGGGACAAACGCGGATCCACGTCGGTCCTGCGCGTAGAATTGTCTTCTGAACCCCAAGTGCCGCCACCCGTCGTGGTGGTGAGGCCATCAAGACTGGCCAGACGCGGATCCATCCCCGCCAATCCGCCCGGTTGAGACGTTCCGGCCGGTGGTTGAACGCCTGGCAGGTTCCATCCCGCCTGTCCACCCACCCCGATGCCTCCGGCCGACCAGCGCCCCGGTGCGGCTGCGTTGGCTGTCGTTTCGGCACTCGCCTGAGCCGCTTGCTGTTTCGCCAAATACTCTCGATAGCTGGCATAGAGGTCGTTCACGAAGGCCTTGTCGCCCATCCGCGGATCAGTCGGTTGGACCCCAAACAATTGCCCTAGCTGAGCAATCTGTTCGTAGGTCCAACTGGAAGGCACACTGGGAGGCGTCGTGCTGGTCGCCGCGTTCCCGCTGGTCGCCCCGGTCGAGGTCATCGAGCGGGGATCGGCCGCAGGGAATCCCAATGCCGAACCACCGGTCGCGGTTTGCCGCGATGCAGCTCCACCGGACAGGCTTCCCGGATACAAGAGGTCTTGCTGCGCCGTCGTCCTGGTCGAGTTTTGTCCAAAATTTTGCGTACCGAAATTTTGGGAATTGGCGGTCTGGGGAGACGCGGCGTTTGAATTGGTTCGGTTGTTGGCATTGAAGACCGACAGATCGTAGTTGGCTTCTTGAGCGGTCGGTGGGCCGTAGACGGGGCGGTTTGTCGGACTCGGCGACGCCGTGGCCGGATTCCGTGCGAACTCGCTGCCGAACGTGGCGTTGGATCCCGCCGTGTTGCCTTGGTCTGGCAACCGAACGCCGGACGGTAGACTGCCAAAGCCTCGCGATGCCCCGCTGCCGGCGCTGCTTGTCGATCCCGTCGACTCTCGCGCGTTCGCCATCAATTGAGCTTCGCGACTTTGCGGATCCTGGGTGGCACCGACCGTTGCAATCGTGTTTCGGTTTGGGTTGCTGCGGAGGTCGTTGGGCAACGTCGGAGACGACTGGCCGCCAAACGCGGTGGAACCCACCGGCTCGGTCGTCGGTCGCTTGACCCCGGACGTCGTCTCGGAAAGCCAGGCACGATCGCGGGAGGTTGTCGGATCGGTCGTCGGGCCACCGGCTCGAGGCCCCACACGTTGTGTGTCGACTCCGCCGGTAAAATTCGGCAAGCTCATCGAAGCCGATCCGCCGGCGCCACGCGACGACTCCGCGGGCGATCCGAAACCGCCAGAAAGCGACGACGGAATTTCAAATCCGCCGCTCGGCCCCTGCGCCACAAGCCGGGCAGGCGCGATCTGGAGGATCGAGATCAGTGCGGCAACGGCGACCATCAAATAACGAATGGTTTCGCCCATGACATTCTTCCCTGAACAAACGATTGGACTTCAAATCCGTTTCACGGCCAAACCCGATGAGCTGAGCTCCAAATAAGACCACCAAAACAGAACGCTAAACAGCTCAGACGCATTTCCGGCGCGTGTTTCATGACAAGGTAACGGCAGCGGCGGCCAAACGTAAAGAGAGGTTTCACGCCAGCTGCCCGGCGAAACGTTCGCCGCAGTGCTCTTCGCCGACCGCGGCAGGCTGAACCAGTGGATTCGCAGCTGCCTTGCGGATTGATACATTGCAATCATTCTGCAAACGCCACTCCAACGGGCCGCCCGAGCCAAATCCGATGAAGCTTCTGCAACTTCCCTACCTTGCCGTTCTTGTCATCCTGGCCGGATGCAATTCGACGCCCGCGCCGTCACCCGACGGCGGCACGCCCATTCAGGTCCAATTGAACTGGTATCCCGAAACCGAACACGGGGGATTATTCCAAGCTCTGGCTGACGGATCTTATCAGGCCGAGGGGTTTGACGTGACGGTCCAGCCGGGGGGACGGGCCACACCGATCGGTCCCGAACTGGCCTTGGAGCGTGCTCAATTCGCGATCGCCAATGCGGACGACGTGATCATCTATCGCCAACAAGGAATCGACGTCGTGGCGGTGATGGCCGCGATGCAAAACCACCCGCGTTGCATCCTGGCCCGCAAGGACAGCGGCGTGGAATCGTTTGCCGACCTGAAGGGCAAAACACTGCAACGCCAGGCCGGACGCGCGTTTGTCGAATTCATGCGTTCCAAAGGGATCTTGGACGGGGTCAAGGAAGTGCCCTACCACGGCAGCATCGCGTCGCTGGTCGGCGATCCCAATATCGTGATCCAAGGTTACAGCTGTGCCGAACCCCTGCTCGCCGAACAGCAGGGGGTGCCGGTCAACACCTTGATGGTTAGCGATCTCGGGTTCAATCCCTACTCGAGCGTTCTGGTGACGACAGGAAAACTGATCCGCGAGCAACCCGATCTGGTTCGGCGTTTCGTCGCAGTCACGCGACAGGGCTGGCGCGACTATCTGACCGACGGCAGCCAAGGCAACGCAGCGATCTTGACCGTCAACGAAGAAGGCATGACGCCTGAAGCACTCGAGTTCGGAGCCAAGGTGATGCGCGACCTGGCGATGCCGGACGCGGCGGGTGTCGAAATGGTCGGCACGATGACCGCTCAGCGATGGAGCGAACTGTTCGAACAGCTCACCGCGCTCGATCTGGTCGACCCAAACAAGGTCCGTGTCGAAGACTGCTACACACTCGAATTTGTGGATTGAGTGAAGCAGGTGGCAGCGGGCGATCCACGACAATGCGACTCTTATTCCCCGCTCGTGGCTTATCGCCTGGACGGGCTCTTGGACATCAGCCCCACGTCCCACTCCACCTTCCATTTTCGGTTGCGGTAAACCATCTCTTGCAACGAATCCAAGTCTTCGGGATTGGTCACATAGCCGTGAACCGACAACCGCTCATCGGTCTGCAGCGGCGGCGCGTGATAGGAGATCGTGACCAGTTCGTATTGCGACTTGGATTTCACTTGAGACCGCAAACGATTCGCCTCGCGGACGCGGGCGCGCGTTTCGTGAAGACCGTTTCGATACGAATCCACTCCGATCACGATCCCGGTCAGTGTCGCGATGACAATCACCGCGGTCATGATCCGGCGTTCGTTGGTCCTTGTTTTTCCGCGTCGAAAATACCAGATCACCGCTTCGAAAATGGCGATCCCGAACGTCGCCCCAAACCCGAAGGCGGCAACCGGGCCGAACAAGTAGTATCCCAAAGCGACGAGCAGCAAGTTCAGCGCTGTCGCGCCGACGCAGATCATCAATTTGAAACGTGGTGATTGCATGGAAAAGGAAACCCTCTTGCCCTGCAAGCTACTCGCAGGACACCCAATCGACTTCAGTGACACCACCCTGCAGATGAGACGACATGCGAAAAACACTTTCGCGCAGAATGGATGCTCATCAGGGTGAACGCGATAACACTGTGCTACAGCCGCAATAAATGTTTGGGATCGCGAGGGAAAACGGGGAAAAACCCGTTATCGACAAAGAGGACTGCCCATCTAAACCCAACAAACCGTTCGCCGAGGGCAACGGCCGCACGTTTTGAGGGTTTGCCCCCATACCGCCAGAGCACTCGAATTCTACGTCAGCTCAATGTTCGCGTAGTGGACGAGGCGACGAGTCCTCTGTAGTGGACGAGGCGACGGGGCCTCTGTAGTGGACGAGGCGACGAGTCCTCTGCAGTGGGCGTGTTGGCAGAGGACTCGTCGCCTCGTCCGCTACCGCCTACCGGAAACGCAAGGCGTTTTGGCGGAGGACTCGTCGCCTCGTCCACTACCGCCTACCGGAAACGCAAGGCGTTTTGGCAGAGGACTCGTCGCCTCGTCCGCTACCGCCTACTCGAAACGCAAGGCGTTTTGGCGGAGGACTCGTCGCCTCGTCCGCTACCGCCTACCGGAAACGCAAGGCGTTTTGGCGGAGGACTCGTCGCCTCGTCCACTACCGCCTACCCGAAACGCAAGGCGTTTTGGCAGAGGACTCGTCGCCTCGTCCACTACCGCCTACCCGCAATGCGAGGTGACACGGAATACTACCTGCCCAGGTAGGCGTCGATTTGTTCCGCTTTGCGCAGCAGATACGGAATGTGCTGCTCAGTGGTCTTGACCAATCGTGACAGCTGACGCAGTTGCTCGCTGAACTCGCCCGCAAATTTGCGTTGCTGTTCATCACGCCACGTTTGCTCGAGCTGATTCATCTGCGTGCCCAAAGCCGTCGATCGCTCTTTCAACTCCTCGGTGAAGCGATGCAGATGGGAAGCGAATTGTCGTAACTGTTCGGGATCAACGACGGCTTGATTCATGGTCGGGCTCTCAGGACTTCGACGGCGAGGAGGTTGCTTGAAGACGCTTCAGGTGCGCTTGGTATTGTTGCCCGGTCGCATGCAATGACAACTTGTCGGCCAGCTCGCAGAGCAGTTTCAAGCTGGCGTGACGCAGGGATTCCGGCGCGACGACGGACCGTCGCAGCGCCACGGCGCGCAGCTCCTTCATGGCCGGCAAGTCTTTTCCGAGCGCGAGCAGGCAGCGGGCACGCAGGAAATGCGCTTGCGGCGAAAACTCGTCCAGCTCCAACAGGTGCCCCGCGTCGGCAAAGGACTCTTCAAACAGTTCGGCGTCGAATTTCGCATCGGCCATCGCCAATCGCAACTGGATCTGAGACGGGTCGCGCGCCAATCGGGCGCGACACACTTCGATCCGTCGCATCGCCCAATCGCCACGACTTCGCTCCAACTCTCGATCCGCTTCGGGCGTTTTCAACCGCGAGGCGAGATCACTGACTTCGCGGTATTGTTGCAAGGAGCGGGCAAGGATCGCCTCTTCCAACTGAAACAAGACGCGTTCGTCGTCGGGAAAGATCTGCGTGGCCTGTTGCAGCAACCGTTTGGCTTCCAGCGGCCGATGTTCGCTGCGATAGATACCGGCCAGTTCCAAGAAGCCATCCAAATCGGTCGGGTTGGCTTTTAACTTGTGCTCCAATTCCTGGCGCCGTTCCAGTTGAACGGTGCGGCGTTGTTCCCGCTGATCGTCATCCAATTGCTCGTTCGGATCCGTCACGTTTTTTCGCAGCAACTCGCCGGGGCTGACCGGCCGCCATCGGCCTCCGTCGAGCGGGCTGAGATCGGGGTTGCCGGAGTCGACCATGGACTGCCTTGATGGCGTTTGATCCCCGGCCGAGGAAGCGGTCGTTGTGTCGGGATCAGCCATCGGTTCACTGCGCGGCAAAAGAAAAGAGCATCGCCGCGGACCGCGGCGGACACTTCAGTGTGAACGCAAACGCGGCGGGATGCAAATCTAGTATGACGCCGCACCTTGGTTTTCGGGTAGGCGGTCGTGGACGAGGCGACGAGTCCTCTGCCAAGATGCCGACTACAGAGGACTCGTCGCCTCGTCCACTACCCGCGCGGCGATGCCCCTACCAGGGCGCTCGGATGTAGTAGTAACCGAACTGGTCGGTGTGACTGGGCCATGCCGGCGTTGGTCGGAACGCCCCCCGCGGGCCGGCGCCGATGCCCGGTGCGTTACGCCCGTATTGGGAATTGATCGGGTACATCAAGTTCTGCCCCACACCCCACGAGTACGTTTGACGCATGTTGGCTGTCGGCGGAACGACAACCGCCAAGGGTTGGCCCCAGCTTTGGTGATAGTAGCCGCCATGCCACGGATGGCTGACCGGGGGGCTCTTTTGAAACAGCCCCGGCCCCGCGGCGGTCGCGTCGGATTGCGAGGCAATCGGAAGGGTCGCCAGGCACGCGACGAGTACGAACAGCGTACGCATGAGTTTGATCTCGGTGGGTGGAAGTGAAACGTGCCGGTTCAGAACCGGCGTTAAATTCAGCGCGGCAAACGCAACTTGTTCCAGTACAGATTGCTGATCGCTTGCTTGACCGGCGGATAGGAATAATGCACTTTCGTGCGATTGATGCCACGTCCGTTGTCGTAGTAGTTGTGGTAACGGTTGGTGTGCTTGTACAGAAATTCGTGCGGGTACAGCGGCTGGTACGTGTTGAACGTGTGCCCGACGAATGCCGGTACGGGGACCGGCGAGACGTACATCTGGGCGTTGGCCGTGTTGCAATTGCCACCGGAGTAGAAATTGTAAAACAGATCCGAGTGGTCGTACTTGCGGTCTTCACAGACGGCGAAATCGCCACCGCCGTAGGTGCCGCGGAGTTTCCCCAGCACACCGCCACCACCAGCACCACCACCGACGACGACGCCACTATCACCGCTCGTGTAGACGCCGCCTTGGCAATTCACACAGCCGCTGTCGCTGATCGTGGCCGAAGCCAGATCGCCGATGTAGCCGCCCGAGGCCGGCAGCGCGGTATCGCTGACGACCTGGCTGGAGACGATAAAGGATTCGCCTTGCGCCATGGCATTACCGGCCGAAGCGACAAGTGCCAGCACCGCGACGGCGCCGTAAAATTGTTTTGTCAATCGAAGTTTCATCCGGTGGTTCCTCCGAACCCTTGTTTTCAGCCATTGATTCCGTTCTCGCCCGACCCCCGGATGCGATCCGCCGCCATTCCCTCTCGGCGGTAGCAGACCACCCCAATCGGGATCCCCCGAAGGCGGCCGGCCGGATGCGGGCATTTCTTCTTCACACGGTTTGTTGTTTCGGCGGGATTGCCCACTGGGCGATAGTTCGGCGCGTGGCGCTGGCGATTTCGGATCATTTCGGAGCACCGCTAACACCGGCGTCGACTGCATTTGCCATTCGACCCGGCCAACCGCTAAAGTCTGCCGCCACTGCCTGTCTAGAATTTTCACCGTCTCTACCCTAACTTGGGCAAATCGGCGCGACCCTGCGACCGATGGAGAAGGTGAAGAACGCACCGTATTAATTTGTGTAAAAGGATCCCTATCGCGTGGCAAAACGACGTCCCCGCAAGCAATCGGAAAAGAACGGCAAATCGTTGTTTGACGCCGTCGAGGAATCGCTCCTGACGGCGGTCCCGCTGCGCCAGGCGGCTCAGGAACGCTACCTCAATTATTCCCTGTCGGTGATCACCAGCCGGGCGTTGCCGGACGTCCGCGACGGACTCAAACCCGTCCAGCGACGCATCCTCTACACGATGCACCAACAGGGGCTCTCCAGCACCGCCAAGCACCGCAAGTGTGCCAAAGTCGTCGGGGACGTGATGGGTAACTATCACCCCCACGGCGACAGCTCGATTTACGAGGCGCTGGTCCGCATGGCCCAGCCCTTCGCCATGCGGATGCCGCTGGTCGACGGCAGCGGCAACTTCGGCAGCGTCGACGGCGACAACGCCGCGGCGATGCGTTACACCGAGTGCCGCATGACGCCCGTCGCCGGCGAAGTGCTGACCGATCTGGCGACCCGCACCGTCGCCTACAAGGCCAACTATGACGGCAGCCGCGAAGAACCCGTCGTCCTGCCCAGCCGCCTGCCCAACCTGCTGCTCAACGGCGCCACCGGCATCGCCGTCGGGATGGCCACCAACATCCCGCCACACAACCTCCGCGAGATCTGCAACGCACTGCTGAAGCTGTTGCGCGATCCGGAAATCAAAGACTATCAACTGGTCGCCAACGATGCCGTCCAGGCACCGGACTTTCCCACCGGCGGCCAAATCATCAACACCAAGGAAGAACTGCGCGAGATCTATCAGACCGGCCAGGGCACGATCAAGCTGCGCGGCACCATCAAACAAGGCACCAAGGATCGCGGCGGAAAGGTCATTCAAATCGACTCGATCCCCTACAGCGTCAACAAGGCGCTGTTGGTCGAACGCATCAGCGAACTCGTCTTCGACGGCAAGCTGCCACTGGTCACCGAAGTCCGGGATCTGTCGACCGATGAAATCCGCATCGACCTGCTGCTCAAGAAAGACGCCGACGAAAAGAAGGTGCTGGCGTTTCTCTACAAGCACACCGATTTCCAAAAGAACTTCAACGTCAATCTGACCTGTCTGGTTCCCACCGAAAACCCCGAACTGGGAACGCCCGAGCGACTCTCTCTCAAAGAAATGCTCTGGCACTTCCTGCACTTCCGCTTGGAAGTCGTCACCCGTCGCCTGGAAAACGAACTGGCGTCACTGGAGCGGCGGATCCACATCCTGGAAGGTTTCGCGCTGATCTTCGACGCGCTCGATCAGATCATCAAGATCATTCGCCAATCGGACGGCAAAGCCGATGCGGCCGAAAAAATCATGAAACGGTTTCCGGCCAGCAAAGGTGGCTTGGACGCCGAGCAGACCGACGCGATCCTGGAACTGAAACTGTATCGCTTGGCGCGTCTGGAAATCAATCTGATCCTGGATGAACTCAAAGACAAAAAGAAACGCGCCCAACAGATCCGTAAATTGCTCAACGAAGACACCAAGGACACCAACGCTTCGGGCCGCTGGAAAATCGTCCGCGAAGAAATCGAGGGGCTGATCACGACCTACGCAAGCGACGCCGCTAGCCGTCGTCGGACCGAGATCAATGCCGTCGAAGTCGAAGTCGAGTATTCGGTCGAAGACTTTATCGTCGCCGAAAACTGCCACGTCCTGGTCACCACCGACGGCTGGGTGAAACGGCAAAAACAAATCGTCGATCCCTCCAAGAGTCGACTCCGCCAAGGCGATTCGGTGCTCGCCTGCATCGCCGGCAGCACCCGCGCCACCCTCGGCCTGTTCTCGTCCCTCGGTGTTTGCTACACGACCCGTTTCATCGACATCCCCGCCTCGACGGGCTTCGGTGAACCGATTCAAAAGCTGTTCAAGATGAAGGACGGCGAACGCATCATCGCAGCGATCTCGTTCGACCCGCGTTGCATCGGCAAGATTCACGAAGACCCCAAGCACCCCGATTACTGTCCCGAAATCCACGCCTTCGCCGCCTCAAGCAATGGCTTTGCTCTGCGTTTCGGACTGGCCCCGTTTGCCGAACCGTCGACCCGCAGCGGACGCCGGTACGCCCGCGTCACCGGCGACGCCGCCATCATCGATGTGATCCCGATCACCGGCAGCGAAATCATCCTGGCCGTCTCGGAAAACTGTCGCGCGATCGTGTGCGAATCCGAAGAAGTCAATTATCTCTCCGGAGCCGGAAAAGGCGTCACCCTGATCCGATTGGCCAGCGGTGATCGCCTGCTCGGATTCAAAGCCAGCAGCGGCGACCGTGACCTGTTGACCATCGAAACCAATCGCGGCGCACGCAAAACCGTCTCCACCGCCAAGTACCGCGTCACCAGTCGCGGCGGCAAAGGCGTCGAGCTGCAAAAGAACGGCAAGATCGCCAAGATCATCTCGCCGCCCATCGCCGCCCCCGCACCCTTCGACGACGATTGACGCCCCACCTCCCTATCTCCTTGTCTCCCCGCCTCCCTGTCTCGATCATCCATGACAGCAATCGCCACTAAATCGACCTACAACGCCGACGCCATCGTCGCACTCGAAGGCCTGGACCCGGTCCGGAAGCGTCCGGGCATGTACATCGGGGGCGTCGGCACCGCGGGGCTGCACCATCTGATCTGGGAAATCGTCGACAACTCGGTTGACGAAGCGATGAACGGCCACGCCAGTGAGATCGTGGTCACGCTTCACAAAGATGGTCAAACCATTTCGGTCGCCGACAACGGCCGCGGCATCCCGGTCGACAAGCACCCCAAGACGAAAAAGCCCGCGCTCGAAATGGTGCTGACGATTCTGCACGCCGGCGGCAAATTCGAAGGCCAGAACTACAAGACCGCCGGCGGTCTGCACGGCGTCGGGGCGTCGGTGGTCAACGCGCTCAGCAAAGAACTGACGGCGGTGGTTCGTCGCGACGGCGCGCAGTACAAGATGGAATTCCAACGCGGCAAGCCGACGTCGAAACTTAAGAAACTCAAGGGCGCCATCCGCGGCAGCGGGACGACGATCACGTTCACCCCCGACCCGCAGATCTTTCCCAAGACGACGTTCGATTCGACGTTGATTCGCGCCCGCCTGGAAACGGCCAGCTTCTTGCACCGTGGCGTCAAAGTCACCTACGTCGATGAAGTCGCCAAGACCAAAGAATCGTTCGTTCACGAACAAGGCATCGTCGACTTTCTCAACAAAGTCCTGAAGGAACGAAAGGCGCGTCCGATCCACGCGACTCCCTTCAGCCATTCGGTCGACGACGACATGCGAATCGAAGTCGTCTTGCAGTGGACCGAATCGACCGACGAACACGTCCGCAGCTACGTCAATGGAATCCCGACCGGCAGCGGCGGAACCCATGAAAACGGTTTCCGTGGCGGGCTGAACAAGGCCGTGCGAAACTACATCGACACCCACAATCTGACGCCGCGTGGCGTCAAGATCACCCACGAAGATATCCGCGAAGGAATGGTGGGGATCATCTCGGTCTTCGTCAGCGAGCCGCAGTTCCAGGGTCAAACCAAAGACCGCTTGAACAACCCGGAAGTCCAGACGTCCGTCGAAGCGGCGGTGCGCGGCGAAATCGAACAATGGATGAACAGCAATCGATCCATCGCCGACTCGATCGTCGCACGGATCATCGCCGCCGCCCGCGCCCGTGCCGCCTCCCGAGCTGCGTCCGAAGCCGTCTCGCGTAAGGGCGGTGCGAAACGAACGATGTTGCCGGGCAAACTGAGCGATTGTCTGTCCAGCGGAAAGATGGAGTCCGAGCTGTTTATCGTCGAAGGTGATTCCGCCGGTGGTAGCGCGAAACAAGGCCGCGATCGAAACTACCAGGCCATCCTTCCGCTCCGCGGAAAAGTCCTGAACACCGAAAGCGCGACGCTGAAGAAGATTCTGGACAACAAAGAAATCCAAGACATGGTCGCGTCACTCGGTTGCGGGATCGGCCCCAAGATGGACATCGGCGGTCTCCGCTACGGCCGCATCATCCTGTTGGCCGATGCCGATTCCGATGGACACCACATCACGACGCTGCTGTTGACGTTCTTCTATCGCCACATGCCACAATTAATTTCCGACGGGCGGTTGTTTATCGCCGTCCCGCCGCTGTATCGAATCGATCTGGGCAAGGAAACCTACTGGGCCAAAGACGACGCCCATCGCGAAGAAATTTTGCAGAAGCACGGCGGACGGGCCAAACCGGAAATCACGCGTTTCAAAGGACTCGGCGAAATGATGCCCAAAGTCCTCTGGCAAACCACGCTCAACCCCGCCCAACGTCAACTGCTGCGGGTGGAAGTCGACGACCAACTGGAAACCGACCGCGTGATCAGCGACCTGATGGGACGCGATGCATCAGCCCGGTTCCGGTTCATCATGGACCGCGCCGCAGACGCCGAAGTGGATGTCTAGGTGCGGCTGGAAGATGGAAGGCAGAATGATACGGGGCAGAATGATGGAAGGCAGATACACTGGACCTAAAAAATGACCGTGTGGCATAGTGACGGGGAGGGAATGTCTCGTATCATTCTGCCCCGAATGATTCTGCCTTTCCCCTGCCCGATTCCTCCACGGAATCGCCAGCGCTCACGCCGTTAGTTTCTCGCCCAACCGCAACAACTCCACCACCGCTTCGGCGGCTTCGTTGCCTTTGTTGCCGACCGTTCCGCCGCTGCGCTGAAGCGCTTGTTCGAGCGTGTTGCAGGTCAGTAGTCCAAAACCGATGGGTTTGCGGGTTTGGACACCCAATTGCATCACCGCATCGCTGACGCTGCGATTGATATGTTCATCGTGCGTCGTTTCGCCCTTGATCACGCAGCCGAGCGTGACAACGCCGAGCACATCGTCGCGGTCGAGTGCATTGGCGGCCACCATGACCAGTTCCCAGGCACCGGGGACGCGGATGATCTCCAGGTCGGCTTCGGTGTAGCCGGCTTCGGTCAGCGTTTCGACGCTGCCGCGGACCAGTGAATCACAAATGCCTTCGTTATAGCGACTGGCGACGATGACAATTTTGCCGGAGGGCAGCTGGCCATCAACACCCGTAATCTCAGTCAACATCCTTCACGCTCAGCAAAAACTCGGCATTGTTCTGTGTCTTTTTCAACCGTTTGATCAGGTCGTCCATGGCATCGACCGGCGAGACCTCGGACAACGCGCGTCGCACCGCAGAGATCCGTTTGAACTCCTCTTTGTCCAGCAGCATTTCTTCGCGGCGCGTGCCGCTTCGGCTGATGTCGATTGCCGGCCAGATCCGTCGATCCACCAACGCCCGGTCCAAGACGATTTCCAGATTTCCGGTCCCTTTGAATTCCTCAAAGATCACGTCATCCATCTTGCTACCGGTGTCGACCAACGCGGTGGCGATGATCGTCAGCGACCCGCCCTCTTCGGTTTTTCGGGCCGAGCCAAAGATCGACTTGGGTTTCTGCATCGCGCCGGCATCCAGACCGCCGCTGAGCAACTTGCCGGTGGATTCGCCGTCACTGTTGTGGGCCCGGGCCAGCCGCGTGATTGAATCGAGGAAGACGACCACGTCGACGCCGGCTTCAACCATCCGTTTGGCTTTTTCGATCACCATCTGAGCGACTTGGATGTGTCGCTGGGCGGGTTCGTCAAACGTGCTGCTGATGACTTCGCACTGCGGCCCACGGACTTCGCGTTCCATGTCCGTCACTTCTTCGGGACGTTCATCGATCAGCAGAATAAACACATAGGCTTCGGGATAGTTTGCCAGGACCGCGCGAGCCATGTTTTGCATCAGCACGGTTTTGCCGGCGCGGGGTGGGCTGACGATCAAACCACGTTGTCCAAACCCGATCGGCGTCAACATGTCGACCACGCGTGTGGACATCTCGCCGCCTTCGTGCTCCATCATGATCCGACGATCGGGATGCAACGGCGTCAGGTCCTCAAACGGGATCGCGGCGTTGCGTTGCGAGGGGTCGCGTCGATTGATCGCCTCGATTCGCAGCAGGGCGAAATAGCGTTCATTTTCTTTGGGCGGACGGATCTGGCCGGCGACATGGCTGCCGGTTTGCAGTCCGAAGCGTCGAATTTGGCTGGGCGAAACATAGATGTCGTCGGGACACGAGACGTAATGATGTTTGCTGCTCCGCAGAAACCCGAACCCGTCGGGCAGGATCTCCAGCGTCCCTTCGCCATACATCAAACCACCGACTTTCATGCGGTGCTTCAAGACGGCAAAGATCAGCTCCTGCTTCGTCATCATCTCAAAGTCGGGGATCGCGTCTTCGCGAGCCATTTCAAACAGTTTCGAGTCCTCCATCTCCTGCAACTGGGCCAGGTTCAGCTGGGGACCGTCGCCGCCGGAGGGAATCCCGACGCGTTGTCCGACCTTGGTCGCTTCGCTGACGATCTCTTCGGGCAGCGAGAGCGGATCTCGTTCTGCGTCGAGTTCGCGGATACGTCGATCGACGACCTTGTCCGGATGTCGTTGTTGGCGTTGCCGGCGGTGACTGGAATAATCACGTGATCCGCCATGACGTTTTGGTCCGCGATCATCAGCGCGGTGTTCGTCGCCCGAAGGCCGATTGGATTGCATAGTCGTGGCGCCCGGGGAGGACGCGTGGGAAGAAGAGGAGTGGAGAGTTTGGCAGCAAACTGCAACGAGGAGGGAGGCAGGAGGAGGTGTCTGAGGGGACCGGTGAAGGAGACACGAAGACTGAGGGTAACGGAAATATGACCGTCGTTGAAAGGGAACCGACGCTTTGCGGGGCCTGAATTAGGAAATCGTCCCGCGGTCGGAGGAACAGTGACGCTCCGGGGGCGCCGATTCGGCGGCCAGGGGAGCATCGGCTGCAGAAATCATTCTAACGAGATCCTGCCACCGTAGACGAAGATTTTGGTGCAAAGCATCTAAGGTCGCGTCATTGCGCATAATCAGATTGCTGAGTCGGCATTTCGTCTCTATCGGCATCTGATTGGCCTCGCGTCGATCCAGTTCGGCCGCGTCCCAGCCCCGTTTTTTGCAGCGAAGCAAACGATTCTCACGTGTCGCGTCGACACACCAAATCTGGTCGCAACTACGGTCCCAGCCGGATTCAAACAACAGCGGCGCGTCCAGCAACGCGACCCGTCGCCCGCGATCGGCGGCTTCGACAATCCGGCGCTGAATCTCCTGGCGGGTCAGCGGGTGCACCAGCGATTCGAGATACGCCAGATTGTCCCGCTTTACCTGATCGTTACCAAAGACCAAATCGGCCAGGGCAGCGCGATCGATCGTTCCGTCGGAATTGAGAATGCTGTCGCCGAATCGTGCCGTCAGCGCCGAGACGACGTCGGGGCGACCGAGACAGTCGCGGGCGATCAGGTCGGCGTTGATCCATTCCGCCCCGAGGGACGCCAAAAATTCGGCCGCCGAAGATTTTCCGCCGGCCGGTGATCCGACCAACCCCAAAATCAACATCGCATCGCTCAACTCGGTTACGGAAGATAAAGCCAAGACGAACAGGCCGGACAATGTGTCAAGAATCCCAAGCGGACGCGATCAACCATCTGCGTCGTCAACGTCTGATTGCACCCGCCACAGGAATCGTCTTCGATCGGTGCCAACGCTTCGTCACCGCGGCCTTCGGTTAAACGTTTGTACTCCGATCGCACCGCGACCGGGACCTCCGCTTCTGCCTTGGCCAGTTCATTGCGGACGTGGTCCAAATCGGCTTGCACCACGACCATCCGGTTCTCCACCTGCTCGACGCGTTTTTTGTGCTCGGCCGTCTTTTCTGCCAACTCACGCTCGGCTACCACGACGGCTTCCTGTAGCTCGTCGATGCGTTCCAGTCCTTCAAAAATCTCGTCACTTTGAACGCTGTTGGCCTGTTCGTCGGCAGCGATCTGCTCCTTCAGAAGATCAAATTCCTTGTTGCTCGACGCCGTATTCAGCTTGGCTTTCAGGTTCTCGATCCGATCCTCTCGCGTCTTCAATTGCAGCTGTTTTTCGTCGCATGCCAGCGTCGCGGCTTTGACCGCCTGCTTGGCCTGGTCGAGCGCATCCTGACTGGCCTGGACCACGCCCTCACCCGCCTTGATCTGTCTCGGCCCCCGTTCGAGCTGCCCCTCCAAGTCGCCAATTTGCAAAAGCAGTGAGTGCAAGCGACGCAACAACGCGCTTTCGAATTGTGTCTTGTTGTCGACGGCCATGAAGATCTAGTTCCCGAGGAGAAGTGAACGCAGCGGGCTCCATGATACCGCCCGATCCCGCTCAGCAGGAACCCGTCGACCGATCCAGGTAACGCAGCATCTCGGATCGCCGAATTGCCCCTTTTCGATTCAACAGCTGCTGCCTGAGGTTTTCGGGAAACACCAAGCGATGGATCCGTTTGGGCTGTTCCCAACGTGGCAGCGTGCGGACGATCGCGTCGATTTCAGGCATCGGAAGCGTCGACTCGGTCGTCTCCACCCAAAACTCGACCGATCGTCGTTCCGCCCCCGCCGATACCACTGCCGTTCGCACCCCGTTGATCGCCACCAGCCGCTGCTCCAGTCCCATCGGGTCGATCTTGTGCCCGTTGGACAAAACGATCCGGTCGTCGCAGCGTCCCAGAATCTGTAACTGACGTGTGGAGGGACAGACGCGCACGCGATCGCCGGTGTCCAGCCAACCCGCCGCGTCGATGCGGCAGGCCGTCGCGTCAGGATCCTGCCAATAACCGCGCATCAGATGCGGCCCACGCACAAACAGCCGGCCTTCAGCCGGCCTCGCTTCGTTCGGCCCGCCCTCGTCCACCGGTTCCTCTGCCAGGCGATATTCCCAGCCATCAACGAAGCGACCGGCGTGGCCGGGAATCGAATCATCGGGCGTTTGGCTGGCGATCACCGGCCCCGCTTCGGTCAAGCCATAACCCTGGATCACCGTCACACCGCGCTCGCCCCACCGCCAAAACTGATCCTCCGTCATCGCCGCCCCACCGCAGCCGACCAACCGCAGCGACGGCGGAACCGTTCCGCTTTCTAGCACGCGGCCTGCCAAGCTGGGGACCAGGTTGCACAGCGTCGGCTCATGTCGCTCACAAACGCGTTGCCATCCCTCGAACCCGCGGGCGATCGCCAACGTGCATCCGGACAGCAACCAGGTGCCCAGATCGCATGTCCTGGCGTAACCATGAGCGATCGACAGCACTGTCAAACGCAGATCCGTCGTGGACTGGGGAACCGACCGCAATTTGGCAGCGGCATTGAGCAACTGACTCGCGTGCGACAACGCAACTCCCTTGGGTTCGCCCGAGGTGCCGCTGGTCCACAACACCAGCGCGTCGTTTGTCGGTGAAACCTGCGGCAGCTCCACGACGACCGATCGAGCGGAGTTTGACCGCGTCGCCTCGTAGCCGCGGCGAACCAGTTCTTGCTTGGCCGCATCGTCCAGCCAATCACAATCGATCTTGCGGCGACAGCTCGCCAAATAGTCGTCTCCGCCGTCCACGTCCACCGGGATCTCGATGATCCCCGTAGCTTGGCAGGCCAACGCGATCACAACGTCGGCCGGTGTATTGCGGACGACGTGCATGAGGGGGGCGTGATGCGAATCGTGCGACCGCAGCAGAGCAGCAACCGCCTTCACCCAGCGTCCCAGTTCCGCCCAGGTCACCGAGTCCGTGGCTTGGAACGCATCCGAATGATCCCAAAGCAGCAGCGCCCGCCCCGCGGCAAATTGCTCCGCGTTTCGGTTCAGTGCATCGACGAGGGTGCGGATAGAAGATGGCACCATGCATTCACCGATCGAACGTCGATTTGTTGCGGAGAATGTGGTGGTAGTGCTGAGCGAATCGGTGTGATTCATCGCGAACGTATTGCAGCAATCGCAGCGCAAACGAATTCTTGCTCAACCGCAGTGGCTCGCTTTCGCCCGGCCGAAAGATCTCCTCGTCGCGTTTGGCGAGCGAGATGACGGTCGGCGGCGTGATGTCTTGATCGCGGAATGCCGCCATCGCCGCGCTCAATTGGCCTTTCCCGCCATCGATCAGCAAGATGTCGGGGAACGCGTCGCTGTCATCGCTGAGCCGGCGAAAGCGTCGTGAGACTACTTCATAGATACTGCGATAGTCATCGATGCCGTCGACGTCGTTGATTTTGAAACGACGGTAGCCCGGCTTAAAGGGCAGCCCGTCGATGAATTGGACCAGGCTGGCGACGGTTTGTCCGCCGCCCAAATGCGCGATGTCCACGCCTTCGATGACCCGGGGTGTTTCGTTCAGCGACAACACCTTGCGAAGACCGGCCAGGCCTTTCTTTGGGTCGATATAAAACACCTCCGGCTGGGCATGCGTGTCCAGTTCGCCGCGTTCTTCCAGTCGCTCCAACATTTGGATTTCATCGCGAACGATGGCCGCACGCTCGAAATCCAATGCTTTGCTGGCCGCCGTCATCTCGTCCCGCATCTCCTTGATCAATTTGCGTTTCCCGCCCTCGAGAAACGTTTGCAGCCGCTTGATGTCGCGTCGGTATTCTTCTTTGCCGATGCGGAAATTGCAGGGTGCGGTGCACTGATTGATGCTGGCCAACAGACAGGGGCGAAACCATTTCCAACGTTCATCGGACTCCGAGATGTCCAACGAACAGGTGCGAAATTTAAAGATCCGCTGCAGCACTTGGATCGCACCGCGGAGCGCGCCGGCACTGGCAAACGGTCCGTACAGTTTGACGCCCTTCTCTTTCGGTTCCCGCGTGACTTCGACCCGTGGAAATTCTTCACGCGTCGTGATCATCAGATAGGGAAAACTCTTGTCGTCCTTGAGTTCTTTGTTGTGCTTCGGTTGGATGTCCTTGATCAGCCGCGACTCCATCAACAAGGCATCGACCTCGCTGTCGCAATCCATGTAGTCGATGTCGGCGATCTCCCCGATCCAGCCGGCCGTCCGGGCGTCCTCCGCCGCGGCTTTCAGAAAATAGCTTCCGGCGCGACTGCGCAGGTTCTTGGCTTTGCCGACATAGATCACCCGCCCGGCATCATCCTTCATCAAGTAGACGCCGGGAGACTGGGGAAACGTTTTGACCTTGGCGGCAGCCTGGTCAAATCCGAGCGGTGAGTCAGCAGAAGAGTCGGTCATCCACGGTTAAAAGTTGTTGAAGACGTGCATCCCAGCACGTGGCGTCAGCCAGTGGCGTGTGACGGAAAAGCCACCGCTCGGCGCGCCGCTCGCTGACGCTTCCCGCTGGGATCACCGGGAATCACGAGCTGCGTGCTCAGCGGCAATCCCGCTTTACTTCTTCGCCAGCGACCAATCCTTGCGTTGACGGCTGCTGGGAATGCCCATGCGTTTTCGGTACTTGGTCACCGTTCGCCGCGCCACCGTCATGCCTTCTTCGGCGAGTTTCTTGACCAGACTTTCGTCGCTGAGCGGATCGCGTTTGTCTTCGCTGTCGATCAACTCTTGCAGCTTCAACCGGATCGTATCCCACGCGACGTCTTCGCCGTCATCGGTTTGCGTACCGCCGACGAACAGACGATGCAGTGGAATGATTCCGCGCGGCGTCTGCATCCATTTGTCGTTGACCGCGCGGCTGACCGTGGTCACGTGCACGCCCACCTTTTCGGCGATCTGTTGCATTTTCAGCGGCTCGATCGCTTCGGGGCCTTCGTCAAAGAACTTCTTTTGATGCGCGACGATCGCTTCGGCGACTTTCGTCAACGTGCTTCGTCGTTGCTCGATCGATTCAATCAACCATTGGGCGCTGTTGATTTTGCGTTTGATGTACTCGCGTTCTTCTTCGGTGCACGACTGGTCTTGAAGCCGTCGGCGGTAGTATTCGCTGATGTACAGCGACGGAACACGGTCGTCGTCCAGTGTGATCTTGTAATCGCCGTTCTCGTCTTGCTCCAAGATGATGTCAGGCGTCACGTTGGGAACGTAGGTTTCCATGAACGCGGCGCCGGGCTTGGGATTGAGGATCTGCAGTTCGGCCCGGACGGTTTGAATCAGCTCGATGGAATAGCCTGTCGCCTTTTGGATTTGGGGCAATCGGTTGGCGGCCAAATCCTCCAAGTGCGAGCTGATCAGTTTTTCCATTTCCTCAAAATGCTCGAACTCCGGACGCAATTGCATCAACAGGCATTCGCTCAAGGAGCGGGCGGCGATGCCGGTCGGTTCGAGCGATTGGACGACCTTCAGCGCCCGCTCGGCGACTTCGTAGTTTTCGGCGGTGTGGTCGCTGGGCAGCAGATCCGCCAACGGCGTCCGCAGGTAACCGCCGTCGCGGGCGTCCAGGGTGCTGATGATCCGTTCGGCGATCCGTTCGACATCGTCGTCGATGTCCAATTCGGCGAGCTGGTGAAGCAGGAAATCGTTCAGCGATTCGGGGCGCGACTGGGCATTGGCCATCAGGTCGTGTCGCCGATCGGCTTCCTCTTGCATCCTGCCGGACGAACGCCGGAAGGAATCGTCAAACGTGTTGGGCAGCTCCGAGACCATGTTCTGCAATCGCTCGAAGTCGTCCGAGTTGTCGCCGCTGTCTTCAACGACCAACTCCTTCTCATCCTCGCTGCGATTGTCGGCCGAGGGCGGCAGATCGCCGTCTTCGAGACTGCCCGGCTCGCTCTCCTGCTGTTCCAGCAAAGGATTCTCGTTCATCTCCTGTTCGATGCGTTCCTGCAACGCCAGCATCGGCAATTGCAGAATCTCCATCGACTGGATCATCCGTGGGGCCAGTTTTTGAGTCTGAACCATTCGGGCCTGCAGGCCCATCGACATTCGCATTCCGCTCATGAGATCCGCTTTACACGTTTGGACGCTCTTTCACCAACGCAATGACTTTCCTGCGCGAGTGCTCCGGCGACCTTCGGCTCTGCCACATCATACCCTTTTTGACTAGGCGGGGAGCATATCTTGTGCCAAAGCCGGCGATTTTGCGCCTATAATTTTTGCCGACCCACCAAGGCATCGGCAATCATTTCCCGATTGGCATATTCCAACACGCTTCCGGCGGTGATTCCACGGGCCAGCCGCGTGATCTGCACCGGAAACTCTGCCAACAAATTACTGATGTACAACGACGTGCCATCGCCTTCGACATTTGGGTTGGTGGCCATGATGACCTCCGAAAAATTCCCGTTTCGCACCCGATCGACGAGCGCATCGATGGTCAATTGGTCCGGGCCGATCCCGTCCAGCGGGGCGATCCGGCCGAGCAGGACGTGGTACAGCCCGTTGAAGGCCTGGGACTGCTCCAGACTCATCAGATCACGGGGTTGCTCAACGACACACAACCGGGTGGTGTCACGATCGCCGGAACGACAGATCGCGCAAAGTTCCTCTTCGCACAGATTGAAACACGCCTGGCAATAACGGATATCGCTGCGGATCCGCCGAATCGCATCGGCCAGCGCGATCGCCTCCGCCTCCGGGACCCGCAACAGATGAAATGCCAGTCGCTCGGCGCTTTTACGCCCCACGCCCGGCAGCCGGCCAAGCTGGTCGACGAGTTCAGAAACAGCACCTGCATGCTTGTCCACTTCGCAGACTCCGTCGCGATTAGCGGCCGATCAGGGAGGTCAACAACCCATCGACCCCGGGGATATCTAAATTCATGTCCGCGACCATGGCCTGGATCGCTTCGGCGTAGGTCTGCTTGGCCGCGGCGCCGGCGGCGTTGGTCGCTTCCAGCACCCCCTGTTCGATCTCCGCCTTGCTCATGCCGTCCTGAGTGATGTTGACCGATTGGACCTGCCCGACGCAGTTGACGATCACGAACACCCTGCCGCACGACGAATCGCCGCGGACATGTTCGTCCTGCATGCGGGCGTTCAATTCCTGCATCTTTTGCGGCAAATCCTTGAATGCGGCCATCATGGACGCGATGTTGCCGAGATTGCCAAGTCCTTTAAACATGTGATTGCAGAAAACGAGTTCGGAAAGGGATGGAATGGATTTGTTTTTCAACCGAACCACGGCCGTTTGACGTGCCTCGGGGCCGTGCCGGGAACGTGGTGAATTGTAGCGAATCAGGAAAGTCTTCGAAACGACGGCACGCGAGCGGGGTTGCTGTTAAAATACGATTCCCGCCTGTTGCCCCCGATCGCGATCCAAATCACCTATGCCGCGTCTCCGATTCTTCTGTGTGGTCTGCTTGATCACCAGCCTCTGTTGTTCCGAGTCCATCCAAGCGCAGCAGTGGAACCGATTTCGCGGCCCCGGTGGCCGAGGCGTCGCCGAAGCGGATCTGCCGACGACGTGGAGCGAGACGGAAAATCTGACGTGGAAAACGGACCTGGCGGGCAAAGGCAGCAGCAGCCCGGTGGTCTGGGACGACCGCGTCTACCTGACCGCCTACACCGGCTATGGGATGGAGTTGGAAAACCCGGGCGATCCGGCCGCGCTGTTGTTGCACGTGATTTGCATCGATCTACATGACGGACACCTCGTCTGGGATTGCCCGATCAAGCCGTCGCCGGACGAACAAGAGATCAGCAAGCGGGTCGGTGAACACGGCTATGCATCCCCGACGCCCTGTGTGGACGACAGCGGGGTCTATGCCTTTTTCGGACCCTCCGGATGCGTCGCGGTCTCACACCAGGGTGCAGTCCGCTGGCAAAGAAATCTGGGAACCAAGACGGTCGGCTTTGGCGCCGCGGCCAGCCCTATCCTGTTCGGCGACCTGTTGATCCAAAACGCGTCGATCGAATCCGGCACCCTGTACGGTCTGGAGAAACAGACCGGCGAGATCTGCTGGAAAACCGACGGGATTCAAAGCGCGTGGACGACCCCGACGCTCGTCACGCTACCCGACGGTTCGGTCGAATTGGTCGTCAACCAGAAACTGGCGATCCTGGGCTTTGATCCTCACACCGGCAAACAACTTTGGTCCTGCGATGCGATCCAGGACTACATCGTCCCCTGCGTGATCGAGCACGACGGCCTGCTTTATTGCAGCGGCGGTCGCTCGAACATGACCTTCGTCATCCGTCCCGGCGGACGCGGCGATGTGTCTCAGTCTCACCTGGTCTGGGAACAATCCCGAGGCGCAAACGTGACCAGCCCGATCCTCGTCGACGGTCATCTGTACTGGTCGCATGACAAATCGATCGCGCTGTGCCTGAGAGCCAGCGATGGCGAAGAAATGTATCGCGAACGGATGCCCACGCGGAGTCGGGTTTATGGGTCGATCGTCAGCGATGGCAGCAAGCTGTACCTGACCACGCGTGATGCGGGTGTGTTGGTACTGGCCGCCCAACCCGAGTACAAAGAACTGGCGGTCAACAAGCTGGGGACGGAATCCGAACGCTTCAACGCCACCCCCGCAATCGCGTCGGATCGATTATTGTTACGTAGCGATCAACGACTGTATTGCATTTCAAAATAGACGTTTCCATTCCTTTTTCTGTCAATCGAACCACAGTGATTTACCCCAACCCATCCCTTCGCACGCTCGGTTTCCCCGTCGCGTTGTTGTTGCTTCTTAGTCCCGGCGTGCTCATCAGTCCGGCATCGGGCGAGGCACCGGCCAAAGTCGAACCGTTGCCAGTGGCCGACGCCGTCGCCAGCACCCCGACGGAAATGAAGCCCTACGCCGAGCCGATCGAGCACACGCAGCTGAAAATTGAAATGGTCCCCATCCCGGGCGGCGAATTCGTGATGGGCAGCCCCGATGACGAAGACGATCGTGGCGACGACGAAGGCCCCCAACGCACCGTCAAAGTCTCGCCGTTTTGGATGGGCAAATTCGAAATCACCTGGGAACAGTACGACGTCTGGAACGAAGACGTCGACCAGCGGATGCGCAAGATGCTGGCGATCGCTCCCACGCCACGTGACCTAGCCGTCGACGGAGTCTCCAAACCGACCGAGCCGTACACCGACATGAGCTTCGGCATGGGCCGCGAAGACTATCCGGCGATCTGCATGACCCAACATGCCGCACGCACGTACTGCAAATGGCTGTCTGCCAAAACAGGACGCTACTACCGTTTGCCGACCGAAGCCGAATGGGAATACGCCTGCCGCGCGGGCACCAAGACGCCCTACTCGTTCGGCGACAACGTCGACGAACTGGAAGACCACGCTTGGTTCTTTGACAACAGCGACGATACCTACCAACGCGTCGGCCAGAAAAAGCCCAACCCGTGGGGCCTGTACGACATGCACGGCAACGTTTCCGAATGGGTGCTCGACCAGTACACGCCTTACGATTCGATCAAAGAGTCGATGGACCCCCTGGTCGTTCCCAAAACACTTTATCCCCGCGTCGTTCGAGGCGGGGGTTGGGATGACGATCCCGAAGTCTTACGCAGTGCCGCGCGAAAGGCGTCGTCGGACGAATGGAAGGAACAGGATCCGCAAGAACCCAAAAGCATCTGGTACCACACCGATGCCTTGTCGGTCGGCTTTCGCATCGTCCGCCCCTTGGAGGAGCCGACGCTAGAAGCCAAGGCCGCCAAGTGGGACAAGACTGAACCGGAACAAAAAGATCCGGAAGAGTGATCCGCTAACAATCAACGCCCCGATTGGCGCCAAAGTGAGCGTCATGGGGCGCAAGCCCGATGCAACTATTTTGACACTGCAAGGAGGTAGCGGAACGGCGCGAGCCGTCCGGTTCCAACTTGAAAGTACCGTGAAAGACCGGAGGGCTCGCGCCCTACCGCTAAGAAATGCTTCACCGCGTTTCGTGTGAAGCTCCGCTTCACAACCTAGCCCCCAGAGGCAGCGTCTCTAAACCCACGTTCCAGGGTCGGCCCTGGGAATCAAACCAACAACTTTTCCGACTCCCCGAAACGAGATTTCTCCGATGACGAACCCCACCCGACGTCAGTTCCTGGCGACCACCAGTGCCGCCGCAGCTGCCACCACCCTTGCCGCCGCACGACCACAAACCGTCCACGCGGCCGAAGACAACATGATTCGCGTCGGGCTGCTCGGCTGCGGCGGACGCGGAACCGGAGCGGCGATCAACGCCCTGACCGTCGACAACGGGCCGATGACCCTGGTCGCAATGGGCGATGTGTCCGAAAACAAAATGAAGAGTTCCTACACGTCGCTGTCGGAAAAGAAAAAGATCGGCACCAAGGTCGACGTGCCCGAAGAGCGACGGTACATCGGCTTCGACGCCTACAAGAAAGTCATGGACACGCTGGAACCCGGCGATGTCGTGATCTTGGCCACCCCGGCGGCGTTCCGCTGGGTGCACTACTCCTACGCCATCGAGCGTGGGCTGAACGTGTTCATGGAAAAACCTGTCACCATCGACGCCCCGACCTCGGTGCGAATGCTGGAAATCAACAAAGCGGCAATCGCAAAGAACCTGAAGGTCGCAGTCGGATTGATGTGCCGCCACTGTGTCGCCCGCCAGGAATTGTTCGATCGGATTCAAAATGGTGAGATCGGTGACCTGATGATGCTGCGTGCCTACCGCATGGCCGGACCGACCGGCTCGGCCGCGGCGCCGCCCAACACGGGCGACTTGAGCGAATTGATGTACCAGATCAAGCACTTCCACGGATTCCTGTGGCTCAGCGGCGGGGCGGTCAGCGATTTCTTGATTCACAACATCGACGAATCCTGCTGGATGAAAAACGCCTGGCCGGTCAAAGCAATCGCCTGCGGCGGACGCCACTATCGCGGCGAAGACGTCGACCAAAACTTTGACGTCTACTCGATCGAATACACGTTCGACGATGGCGCCAAGTTGTTCGTCGATGGCCGCACCATGCCGGGTTGCAAACGCGAATTCGCCAGCTTCGCCCACGGCACCAAAGGCTCCGCAGTGATCTCCACCGCGTCACACACTCCGGCCAAAGCCCGAATCTATTCCGGACAATCGTTCGAAAAAGACAACCTGACCTGGGAATTCCCCCAGCCGGAACCGAATCCCTATCAAGTCGAATGGGACGATCTGGTCGCGGCGATTCGTAACGACACCGCGTACAACGAAGTCGAACGCGGCGTGATGGCCAGTGCCGTGACCAGCATGGGACGCATGGCGGCACACACCGGCCAGGAAATCACGTTGGATGAGTTCATGAAACATGACCATGAATTTGCCCCCAACGTCGACCAACTGACGCTCGATTCGGATTCGCCGCTGCAGCTGAATGCTCAAGGCAAGTACAACGTTCCGATGCCCGGATTGGTCAAGAACCGCGAATACCTTTAATCCGCGGCCGGCGGCTGGAAGGCCTGCTCGATCTCTTGGTCGTCGAACGCTTCCACCTCGGGTAAGTTTCCAGGGCCTGGCCTTTCGCTCGCCGGAAGCGAGGAAACCACCACCGCTTGATCGAGCGGATCCAGGCCGAGCGCGATCTGCATTGCCCCCAACGCGGTGAACCAATCGCGTTGGGCTTCGACCAGCTTGATCTCGGTTTCGTTGGCCTTGGTTTCCAGCAGGTTCAAGTAGATCAGGTCGATGTAGCCCTTCTCGAATCCTTTCTGGTAGCGAGCCAACGTGTCCAAGGCGGCGCGCAACGACAATTCACTTTGTTCGACGATCTGCTGAGCGAGCATCAATTGGTTCTGCGCGATCTGCAAATCGGTTGCGATCTTGTCCCGTACCAACCGCAGCTTTTCATTGATTTGAATGATCTTGGCAGAGGTCGATTGAATCTTGCCCCGCGCCTTGCGACGTTGAATGGGCACCTCGCTTTGGAACCCGATCATCAGTTCGAATTCGCCTTTGTCGTCAGATTTCGTCGCCGGTTCCCCCATGTCCTGTGACGCTTCGGTCACAAAGTCGAAGCGGGGCAACAGTTCGTTGCACGCCAGACGGCGATCCCATTGAACCTGACGCAGTTCGTACTGCAGGATTTGTGGTTCGGGGCGACGACCGAGGGCGGCGGCCAGGTCTGCGTTGAAATCAAATTCGGTCTGTTGTTTGATCACGGGGAACTGCGTCGGCAACCAACTCTTGGCGGGAACCAAGGGTCGCCCCGATTCATCTCTCAGATAAAGCCCCAACTTGAACGCGGTGGCTTGGAAGTTTTGCTGTGCCTTGAGCCGCAGGGCGCTCCGCTCGGCGATCAACTGTTGATTCAAGACCAGATTGATCGTCGCGAACTTTCCCGCCTTCACGCCGACTTCGAATTGTTTGCCGCGTTTGACGGCCAGATCCAACAGTTCCTGTTGTGCCTGCAACACCGCCCCGGCAGCAACCCATTCCCAATAGACTTCGATCGCCTCGCTCGAAATCGACAAGATGGCTTGTTGGAATTGCGGCTCGGCGGCTTGTTGTTGCAGCGAAGCCTGAAAGACGGCGACACGTTGCGGATCGATCGCCCGACCTTGCAGCAACGGTTGTGCGGCACTGATTTTGAACTCGCCGGCATCGTCGGTCTGGCGTTCTTTGTACCACGGTTGATAAAACCCGCGCCCGATTCGATAGCCTGCCGACAGATAGCCGCCCCACCAGGTCTGTCTGGCCACGCCCAGTCCGCTGCGATAGTTCTCGTAAAACCCCGTCGGCTCGGACAGCGAATGGGCATTAAATCTTGTGTCGTAGGCGCCATAGGCGGACAACAATTCGCCACCGGCCAGCGGACGCAGTTGCCGGGCGCGCTGGATGTCCGGATAGGCACGATACAAGCTGGCCAGGACATCGGCCAATTTCAGTGGCTCTTCGGCAGCGGCCGTCGATTGTGCCGCTTGCGCGCCCTCGGACGTGTTTGATTCAACCACCTCGGCCGGTGGCGGCTGAACCTCGTCTTCCACCATCGCCAAAAACGCCGCAAACGAACGCTGATCCGTCTCGTCCTGCGGGGCTCGGATTCCCTCTTGGGCACCGGCATGGATCGTGCATCCACCCCACAGCATTGCCGCGAGTGCCAATCGGGTGGCACCGCGGCGGCTGGACCGGGCGATGGCACTCAAGGCTTGGGCAGTTTGACTTTCGCCGCCTTTTGCTTCTTGGGCTCGTCGTCGGCCACGACAGGGGGAAATCCGTTCAATTGACGCCATATCTCATAACCGAGAGGAACTCGTTTCAGCAAAACCCATCCGTTTGCCCGCACACCTTGACGAAGGTATCGGTCATCCGGCCAGCCATCCTCCCGTGGAAAATGATTGTCCGGCGTGACGATCACGCGGAAATACCCCATTCCATCGTCGGTTGGGAAAACCCGGTTGACTTTACCGCCGAACGTCCCGACCGCCACCGAGGGCCAGCCGACAAACTGCACCGCCGGCCACCCCTCGAATTGCAGACGCACAGGATCCCCTTCCTGAATCAGCGGCATGTCGTTGCCGCTGACCTTCATTTCGACCGCCAATTCATCGGCATCGGGCACGATGACGAACAGTTGATCGCCCTCTTTGATGGTGTCGCTGCCGGTGACACCGTTCCACTGCTGGATGTAACCGGAACGGGGCGCCCGAATCTCCAATCGATCCAGTTCCGACCGCTTGTTACGTAAATCCGAGATCTCTTTTTGAACCGTGTTGACCTTTCCGGTGGCCGCATTGATCTTGTCATTGGCCTCCTGGTTCTTGATCCGGATGTCCCGCTTCTTGGCTTCGATTTCCTCTTCTTTGGAGGCGAGGGCGGCGTAAACTTCCTGCTCGGCGTTCTCGGCCTTGAGCACCTTGGCTTCTTGAGCGTCGACCGCGCGACGCTTGGTAAACAGCTCTTCGCGGGAGATCAGGCCTTGCGGAAAGACGTCTTCGGCGACTTGCAATTGATTCATTTTGTCACGCAGTTCCGCGCGCAGTGCGGTGACCTCGTTTTTCGCCTGTTCCCATTTTTGCTTGGCCGCGTTGAAGTCTTGCTGGAGCGATTTTTTCAGCGACTCGCCGGATTGAAATTGCAGTTGGGCGTTGGTCTTGGCAACCTCCAGGCTCGCCTTTTCGGCTTGCAATTTGGATTCCAATGCCATGATCTGGGTATTGATCTGCGCCACGCCGTCGGCTGCAAACGGACTCATCTGCAGCAGCAACTCGCCTTCTTCGACATAGCTGCCTTCGCGCAGTCCCGGTTTGACGTAGCTGACCACGCCCTTGGATTGGCTGAGCATCGGCTGCGGCCGTTGCTGTGGATCGAGCGCCCGAACGATTCCGGTGCCGCGCGCGGTCTGCCGCCACGGCACGAATACCATCGCCGCGATCGAAAGGATCAATGTGACAAACGTGATCCGACCGACGATGCGTACGATCCGCCCGGTTCGGACCATTTGCAGCGCCGGAAAGTCATCGGCGGAAGGTTCGGATGCGATCATGTCAGTGAACAACGAGTGCGTGTCGTTAGGATAGGTGCAACGAAATCTGGCTATCGCAAAGTGCGGCAACGTCATCCCGGTTGGTAAAGACGATCAACGTCCAATTCGCATCGGGACCGGTCAATTTTTTCCAAATCAATTCGCGATGTTCGCGGCTCAAATGATCCATCAGCCCGTTGATGACCAGCAGTCGGGGATACGGCCCAATCGCGCGGGCAATCATCAATCGCGATTGCTGATCCTGAGTCAGCGGATAGCCGCCGGTCTGGACCGGGGTGTTCAGTCCGCTGGGAAGTGCGAGCACGGCTTCGAGCAAATCGGTAGCGGCGAGTACATGACGCACCCGATTGGGTGAAACGTTGGGACGCCCCAGGCTGACATTTTCGATGATCGAACCGTAAAACATCTCGGGCGGTCCGGCGTATCCGACCAGTTCACCCGGGTCGGCACTGGCCGCTTCAAAGGCATCAAACCCGGCGATCTGGATCACGCCGGCGTCAGGATCGATCAGACCGGCCAGCGATTTTGCCAAGTAGTCCATGCCCGGCTGATCGTCGCCGATGATCGCCACGCGAGAACCGGCCGCAACCTCGGCCTCGGGAACCTTGCAATGGTACATCATCGAATAGAACGTCAGCTCGCTCCAACACACCTCCGCGGGGCCTGGGGGTATCGTTCCGATCTCCGTCCGTGGGTCCGGCGGAATGTCCAGCAGGTAACCGACTTTATCAATCCCCGCCATCATGTCGTAAAACTTCTCCAGCGACTTCCCCGCCTTGGCGAACGCACCGACCACGACGGTAACAACCAACTCGCTGGCCACCAGTTGTCCGAGCGTCAATTGTCCATCGATGACCAACCAGCCCCCCAGCCCGAGCAGCACGGTGGACGCTGCCACTTGCAACCCGACGGCGAAAATGACCTGACGGATCACGACGCCGAATTGCTTCTTCCTCGCTTTGATGTATTCCGAAGTCAGCTGGTTCGCACGCAGAATCGCCAGCCGCTCGCCACCGCCGGTCTTGAACGCCGAAGGCATTGCGATCACGTCTTGCAACCAATGGGCGACTTCATACTTGGTCTTTGATTCCTTGATCGCCGTCAGAATCCCACCGCGACCAAGGATCCAAGTGAAGAAGACCATCGTGAAGATCAGGGCGAGGTCGAACCCGAGCAGAAACGGGTGGTAGAACGCCAACAGAATCATCCCCATCGCGGTCGTCAGCACCACCGTCACACCGTCGAGCAGCAACACCGCCGTCGCCTTTTGGATCGTCATGATATCGAACACGCGGTTGGCCAACTCACGCGGATACTCGCCCCGCAGCGAAGCCTGGTTGGCACGCGGAAATCGATGCGACAGGTCGCTGACGATTCGCACGAATTGACGTCGCTGGATCATCTCGACCACCCACGTCTGCAGGACCTTGAGCACACCCGCGATCCCCAGGCACGTCAGCAACATCCCCGCCAACACGACCAGCGGCTGGAAATACGTTCCCCAACTGACGACATTGACCAACCCTTCGATGACCAGCGGAGTCGCCAAGCCCAACACCCCGGCAACGCCGGCAAACAAAACCACCAGCCACAGGTCACGCCGATCCAAAGTCAACAGCGCGACCAAACGCCGGACCGGTGTCGGATATTCGCCGACGCCGTCGTGTGCCTGGGCGCCCGAAAGTGTTTCGCACTCCAGCTCTTTTTTCGCGACCAACATTCGCACCGATTCGCGCTTCCCGATCAGGCCGGCCAGCTCCGATTTGCTCAAACAGAGATGCTCGGTGGTCTCGCCGATCAGGGACGCTTCCAGCCGACTCCCCTCGGCCCGCTCCAGCACCAACATCTTGCCGGTCTCCAAGGCGAACACGACCGCATACCCCTGGCGAACGGTCGCAAAGGTCTCCCCCGCGCTGCGGAACGGCGACTCCCGCAACACGATGTCGGATTTCTCCGCCGCGTCCATCAACTGCCGAAACGGATCTGCCGGATCGTGTACCAGCACGTGCAACGCGATCGGCTGCTTGTTGACCTGGACATCGAGCGCAATGACCAACACCGCGATCGTCTTTTCGACCACGCTGACACTCGGAACTCGGTCCAAGTCGCGTGCCTCGCCGGCGCGATTGATCTCTGCGGCATTGCCCTCACCCGGTCGTAACATGTCAATGATTTAGAGAATTAGGAGACGAAAACCCGGTCCACATCCTGACGCGGTCAGGACTGACCCAATCACTGGTCCGGCCAAACTGTACGGTCAACGCTCGATTTTTGACAAGCCGATAACTCGGTCAATCACCCAAAAACTCGCTGTCGACAAACCGAATCCCGGAGTACCACCACATCACCGGCAGCCCCGCCAACATCGCCAGCCCCGCGGTAATCGAACAAAACGTCCAAGAAAACCCCACCAGCACCCCGGCGATTGCCGCCGATCCGACGGCAAACAGCAAGATCGGTGTCATGGAAAGTCCCAGGATCATCATGAAAATCAACGCCCGCGCTCCCTGAAAGACGTCGGGGGTTCCGCTGGGCATCGGACGCAGCCCCGTCACCGCCGAAATAAAATTGGTCATCGACGCAAACGCCAGACTGAATGAAGCCCCGGCAAACACCACCGACAGCGACTGCACCATCGTCAGAGAACTGACCACCAGGGCCGGCAAACAAAACGCACACTCGATCGCCAGCAACACCGTCGCGGTTCCGGTGACCATCCCCGTCGCAATCGCCATCGGGCGGATCGGCAACGTCTGGTACCATGTCAACAGACGCCGATTTGCGGAAAACCCGCTCTGCGCCGTGATCGACACCAGAAACCCCACGTAGGCCGACGCCGCCAGTGCAAGCGGCACCGCATAGGTTCGGGCCGGATCGGGAATCGTGTCCGGAAACTGGGGCAGCAGTACCGCAGCGGCGATCGCCGCCACCACCCCCATAAGAATCATCCCAGGTACCAACCGGCCGGTGCGGCGGATAGCCGATGTGACTTGTGACCAGGCCACCGGCCCAACACCGCCCCACCATCCGAACGCGGGCAATGACCGCGACCGTTCCGCCTGACGCGTCGACATGGCGTAGACGTTGCCGCCGCGAATCCGCTCCAGCTTCTTTTGCCGCCGTGCGACACCCTCGACCGCAAGCTCTGAGAATCCGCCGTTGGTTCGGTAACAACTGACCGTGATGCCCACCACCAGGGCGACACTCATCAACAGCCCCCCCAGCCACTCCATCCCGATCGCACTTTCGATCAGCAACACAAAGGGACGAAACGGAAGCGTCAACACTCGTGCAGCCCAACCGTCATTGATCGCCCGGGAAATCATCTCCACCGAATAAACGTCCGGCGACCGCAGCACCTGATGAGCGACCTCCGTTGCGATCAATGCAAGACTGGCCCCGACGCTCCAGCGAATCGCTCGCAAGAGCGCTGGCGATATCCGGGATCTGACCAGCGTGTATTGAAAGGCGATCATCGTGATGAACGCTCCCCCCAACGCGATCCCCAGAAAACCGCCCAACAGGCTGCCGAAGTGTGGCAGCAGAAACACCGAAAAGAAAAAACTAAGCGGCAGCCATCCGAGCCCAAACGTCAACAATCGGTACGACAGGATCTGAGAATTGGTGAACGGTCCGGCAAGCACAAATTGAAGCTCCGCTGGCTTGAGTTCCAACATCGCTTTGCCCGAATCGGTCACCACCATCATCGCCGCCGCGGCATACATCAACATCGGGATGGCACTTCCCAGCAACTCGGCAATGATCGAGGAAGGCTGTTTCTGATCACTCAGCGCCATCACCACGGTGGGCATCAGACCGAATGAAACCATCGCCAGCATGAACAGGGTGAAGAACGCTCCGGACGGTTTCTTGACCAACCGCCACCCTTGGCGAACCGCGGCCCACATCAGCATCCGCATCAATTGCGTCAGAGCGGGATCAATCATCGCTCACCGCAAGATTCTGATCGTCGGGTTCTTCCGGTTGCCCGGTCAAGCGAAAGAAGACTTCTTCCAAAGAACCGCTGGCGCCCCCGAACCGCTCGCGGGCCTCGCCCAGCGGACCGCTGAACAACACCTTGCCCTGTCGAATCAACACCAAAAAATCGCACAAGTCATCGACCAGCGACAGCAGGTGCGAACTGACCAGCACCGTCGCGCCTCGCTGCGACTGCTCGCGAATCGTTTCCTTCAACGTGCGAATACTCGGCGGGTCCAGCCCGGTCATCGGTTCGTCCAGCAGCAAGACGTCGGGGCGGCGTAGATAGGCGCACGCGATCGCCACCTTTTGCCGCATCCCCCGCGACAATTCCGACGCCAACGTGTTCTTCTTGTCGCTCAACGTCAACCGACTCAACCAGTCCTCGGCGTCGTGTTGCCAGTCGGTCAAACGATACGCCGACGCGATGAACTGCAGGTGCTCCTGGACCGTCAACGTGTCAAACAACGGCGGGTCGTCGGGAACATAGGCCGTGCGTTGTTTGACCAAAATGGGATCGACCGCCAGATCAGCGCCGGCCACTCGCATTCGCCCCGCGGTCGGTCGAAGAATCCCGCACAAGGTTCGAATCGTTGTCGTCTTACCGGCACCATTGGGACCGACCAACGCCGCGACCGAACCGGCCGGAATCGCGAACGACGCACCGGCCACGGCAACAAAGTCACCGTAACGTTTGACGAACGCTTCGACTTCGATCATGGTCTGACGCCGGGTGCATGGTTCAGAAGAACGCGGCCGAATCAACGACTGGGAGATTCAATTTCGAACAACATGATCACGGTCACATCGCCACCGGAAAACGTGTTCATCGGTCCCGTGCCGGTATCCACCGACGCCGAATGATTGCCCGAGATCGACAACACCCGCACATTGTTCTTTCGGATGAACCGGTTGATTTGTTTTTCCAAGTCTTCCAGTTCGGTATCGACGGACTTGAAAATCTTGACCTGCTGCACGTGAATACTCCGCACTCTCGTTCTTGGCATGAAGAAAACGTGGCCGATCCCGGGGTTCGCACGATCGACCCGACATCCGCCAAGGTAGCACGCCGGTTCCAGCCATGCGAGCGGTCAGCCTGCTCTAGCGCGGCAATCGAGGCGACGAGACCACGCGATCGATCGCCTCGGCACCGGCGAGCACCGCGACGCTGCGGTCCAGACCCGCTTCGCGGAACAATCGCCGCATTCCGATCATCAACGCGTGCCAGCAGTGAATCGTCTCCGGGACCGAGATCTTCACGGCATCGTCGCGGTCAAACCCCTGCTCGCTAACCGAAATCTCGGTGGGAAGATGCAACAGCGCTTCCAACATCAAATGCTGGCAGCACTCCAATTCGCTCAACCCGGGATCATCGTAGATCCACAAATGCGGCCCGAGAATGCGATCGATCATCGCCAAAGCCGCCGAATCCGCCGTGTCGCTGTTGAGTACCAGTTCCGTCTGACCACACTGAACGTAAAACTTTGCCACCGGATCGCTCCTCCGTGAAGAAATGTGAGATACTGAAGACCGCGGAAGCGTTTTCGCCTCCGTGACCACCAACAGGATCGCGAGACCGTTGACACAACCGGTCACATCACCCCAACGCCCCTTTTCGATCGCTCATCATGCCCACCCGTTTGACCTCTTTTCCCCACGTTCTGGCCACCACGCTCTGTCTTGCCGCGCTGATGTTGGCGGTCGGCTGCAACGGGGAAACGTCGGATTCCAACGCCGACACCGGCCCCCCAACCGAAACCACAAACGAAACGGTCGCTGTTGCGGACAGCGTCACGCAAGACACTGACAGTCAAGACGGCGAGGCCACCGAACCAGAACCGAGGCCCCTATCCGAGCCGACGCCCCTGTCCGAGCCGGCACCCCTGTCCGAGCCGGCACCCCTGTCCGAGCCGCAGAGCACTGCGAATGCGTTGTACAGCCCCGAAGCCTTTCGGGTGGCCGCCCACGACGGCAAGCTACGCGTCGTCGAGCTCTGCCTGGAAAGCGGTATGGATGTCAACGAAGCCGATGCCAACGGGCTGACGCCGCTTGCCATGGCCGCCTACAACGGTCACGACGCCATCGTCAAGTTGCTGATCAAGCACAATGCCACGATCGATGCCCGCGACCGGACCGGCAAGACGCCGCTGATTCACGCCGCCAGCGGCCCCGCACCGACCACGGTCGAAATCCTGCTGGACGCCGGCGCGGACATCAACGCCGTCGACAACGGCGAACACTGGACCGCGCTGATGATGGCCGCTGCCGAAGGACAAGCCGAAGTCGTGGACGTCTTGCTGGCCCGAGGCGCGAAGAAAGACCTGGTCGACATCGATGGCGAATCCGCCGCCTACTTCGCCCGACAAAACGGCCACCTCAAAATCGCCGAACGGCTGGAAGGACGTTAGGGTTCCAGGTTCCAGATTCCAGGTTCCAAGTCAGTTGGCAGTTGGCAGAAAAATGGGGGAGACGGGAAGTAGGCAAGAAAATGGGTGACACGAAAAGATCGGACCAATCTGCAATCTGACGACCTGCAACTTGGAACTTGAGACCTAAAACCTATTTCCCCGGGACGCAGAGTTCGATCCAGTGTCCGTCGGGGTCTTGGACGAAGGTCTGTTGGGCACCGTCGGGGCGGATTCGGCGGGGGAGTCGGGTCGCCTGATGGGCGTCCAGGTGCTTTTCCCAAGCATCCAGATCATCGACGACGAGCGCCAAATGCGTTCCACGATGGCTTGAATGCACCGGCAGGTCGCGGTCGCCGATCAAATGCAGTTCTTGATCGACGCCCAAGCGAAACCAGGCACCGGGAAAATCGAACGCCGGACGATCCATCGCCGGCAAACACAGAACGTCCCGATAGAACGCCACGCTGACCGGAACATCGGCAACATGCAGTGCCACGTGATTGAGTTGATGAACGTTCAACTTGAAACTTGAAACTTGAAACTTGAAACTTCGTCTCGTCCTACGCCGACCTGGCCGCGTATTGCTCGGCGTACTCGATCGTCCACGCGTCGATCACGTCTTCGAATTCTTCCACATCGACTTCCTCGATGTTGCGGAACAACGACCGATTGAAGATCTCGCGGTTTTCGACGGTCGCCTTGCCCTTCAGATCCAACACACGCAGATCGCTGTAGGGGCGGATGACCATTTCGAATCGACTGTAGGCGTTGGATCGACGTCCGCTTTTGATTCTCAAATCATCGCGATAACACGCCGTTCCCCAACCGACTTCGCCGAACAGGGCTTCCTGGCGAAACCCCGGAAAGGCGTCGATGATGCTGCGCATCTTGACTTCGATTCGCTCGGACAACGAGAGCCGATAGGACGTGTGCAGCCGCTTCAGTTCCTCCTCGGTCAACTCCTTGCGTTTCGCTTCGCTGGCCGAATGATCGCGTCGCCGTTGCCCCCGCTGGATCGCCGATTCCAGACGGGATTGAAAATCATCCTTCATTCCGACGCCTCCGTTGGCTTATCGGACCCCGCATCGCTGGGGCTGGCTGCTTGAGCCGATGCGTCGCGTTGCCCGGCTTCACCGCCGACAGCCGCCTGAACAGGTGCCGGTTGAGCGGGTGCCGCTTGAACAGGCGCCGGTGGCGTCGCCGCCGTCACTTGCTCGACCGGTTTGGCCGCTTCGGTCGCCGCGGATTCAGTCTGCGCGGTATCCGACTTGGCAGCGTCCGACTTGGGTTTGGACTCCTTTGCCGCGGGCGTGTCTTCCTGTTTGGAATAGAACTGCAACAGATCGCCGAACGATCGCAGCGGTTCGTCTCCCTTTTGCATCGCATCGGTGAGCGGTTTTGCTTCGGGCTTGGCGACCACGCGATAAGATTCGGGCTGGCGTGGTTTTCGCGAATCACGACCACCGCGACCACCCTGGCCGCCTCGTCCGCCACGACCTTGGCCGCCGCGTCCCTGTCCGCCACGACCCTGGCCCCCGCGTCCCTGTCCCTGTCCGCCGCGACCTTGGCCTCCGCGTCCCTGTCCGCCGCGACCTTGGCCGCCGGCCGGTTGATCACCGCGTGCCGCCCCGGCACCCTGAGCGGCCGGTTGTGGTTGGCCGCTGCGTTGACCTTGTCCGCCGCCAGAACGCCCGGCTCCTTGTCGTCCCTGGCCGCCGCCCGAACGGGCGTCGCGTCGGTAACCGCCACGACCTCCGCCGGCATCGCGATTGTGCCGCTCTTTCTCCAGCCGCTCTTCCTGCTGGGGCGAAAGGGCACTCAAGCCGACGCGGCGTCGTTTTTCGTCGATGCCGGTGACCCAAGCGGTGACCACATCACCGACCTGGATCGCTTCGTTGAGATCTTCCACGTATCCGTCGCTCAAACGGCTGACGTGAATCAGTCCGCTGCAATCGGGGGCCAATTCGACAAACACGCCAAAGCTCATCACCCCGACGACGACGCCGACGACCTGATCGCCGGGTTTGAGCGTCTTCAGTGTGGGCATTGTGTCGAGCACACCAGGCGGATCATTGCTGATCGCCGTTTCACCAAACGGATCACACAACCATCCGACCAATTGGTTCACGCGGTGCCGACCGACCTGCCATTCCTTGATGCACTTGTCGATCTTGGCGCGTTCGGGACGGGGACGCTTGATCGGTTCGGGACTGGAGTTCTCCGGCCCGGGGCTGGTCGACTCGACCGTGGCCGCACCCTCGCTGTCGGCCGTCTGCGACTCGGTGTCCTGACTTTCAGAATTCGGAGCAGCGTCCGAGTCGTCCGTCGCCGTCGAATCAGAAGCCGCGGCGTCTGGCTCGGCTTCGGCAGCCGGCTCGACCGACGCGATTTCACTGACGTTCTCCGCAGCGGTCTCAGCGGGGGTTTCAGTCGACGTCTCAGCGGTGGGTGACTCGGCTGACTCTACAGCCGCCGCGGGCTCCGACGACTCGGCAGCGTCGGCGTCCTCACCGATTTTGAATTCACCCGCCTTTTCGCCGGCATGATCGAAATCTTCGACCGGAGCCGGTTGCTTGGGTTGGGTCGCGTCGACCAATTTGGGTTCAGCGAGGTCGGCCAGTTTTTCGTAGCTGGGGGCTTCGTATCCCGGGGGAGCCGGCGGAGGCAATTCGATTTCGAGCGCCGTCGCCAGTTTCTTGGCCAACCCGTAGTCGTCCGGATGGATCAAGGTCCCGTCGAGCACTTCGTCGCTTTCGAAGACTCGCAGGAACGGAATCGCCTGGCGGGTCTGGACGACCGATTCCCAACCCTCCAATTCCAACAGTTCCTGACGCGAACGCAGCAGGTTTTGTTCGCGTCGGGTGATCAACGAGCGTGCCACGTCGGGGTTCATGCCGGGCAGTTGCTGCAACCAACCCAACGGCGCGGCGTTGCTGTCCACGCCGCCGCGTGACGCGCCACTGGACATGATGTGCCCCAGCGAAATCGACAACGCGTCTTCGGACAGTTCGCTCTGGAACGACGCCAGTCGCAGTCGCAAGGGATCAACTTTTGCGTAGGCTTGGGGCGGATGCAACACGGAAAACGCGATCCAGGCTGCGGCGCGGAATCGCCGCGGAGTCGATCGCATCTCGGAATTGGCCACGTCGCTGCTGGAATAGGTATCCGCACCGGAGCGATCGGCGACGGTCCAGCGAACCGAATGATCGGGGCTTTGTGCGATCAAGTCTCCCAGCGCGATCAAGCAGGCGCGTCGGGCCGGCCCGTTGCTGACGACGACCAGATCGACGTGATAGTGATGGATCAACTCGCCCATCTTGGCCACGGTTTGCCCACGCACACTTCCGGACAACTGACAGGGCAGATCTTCGCCGTGCAGCACGCGGCCGTCGGACGACACGATGGCCGTCGCGGCGGTCTTCGGCCCGACGGCATCGATCGACATCACGACCTTCGCTTCGACGGGCCCGCGGTTGACCTGGCGTCGCAAGTGGTCCGCCACGACGCTGACCAAGCGGGCCGACGCGCGCTCATGAAGCTCATCCCACCAAGCCGCCTCGGCGGCCTCGCGGATGTCGGCTTCGTGTTGCATCACCACGTCACCCAAGGTGGATTCCAGCCCCGGGTTCAATCCAACCACTGCTCGCTTGATTTCAGCGACCAATTTTGCCGCGTCATACTCAAACGCACACACCGCGACCTGGCTTCGCAACGCCCGACCGAGCATGACGACTTGAAATGCGCTCAACTTGGTCGCCGGCATCCGCTTCCCTTCCAAGGGCTTCAGGACGCTGACCAGCCACCGACGGCGACGTTGGCGGGGCGAGATTTTTTTCTGTTTTTTCGGCGTCGATGCCTTCGCCTTCGATTTCTTGCCCGTCGGCTTCTCGTCCGGATCCGGCTTGAACCCCGGCAGATCCGATTCCGCAGCTGCACTGCCCTCGGCGGCGGCACTGCCCTCGGCGGCGGCACTGCCCTCGGCGGCGGCACTGCCCTCGGCGGCGGCACTGCCCTCGGCGGCGGCACTGCCCTCGGCGGCGGCACTGCCCTCGGCGGCGGCACTGCCTTCGGCGGCGGCACTGCCCTCGGCGGCGGCACTGCCATCGGCGGCTGCCGGTGGTTCGCCTTCGGCGTTGGCGGGTTCGCCCTGGCTGGCTTGTGCGTCTGCGTCAGCCGACTCGGACGACTCTGCGGTCTCGGTCACTGCTTCGGCCGCGGCCGTCGCTTCGGGCTCGGCGGCCGGCGTTTCCGCTTCCGTCGATGCTTCGGCCGAACCTGCATCCGCGGCGGTGGATTCGGCGGGAGCCGCGGCTTCAGCTTGCGCGGTCTCTGCCTCGACGGCAGGTGCCTGTTCGGCAGGTGCCTGTTCGGCAGGCGCCTGTTCGGCAGGCGCCTGTTCGGCAGCAGTCTCCGCGGTCGCCGGCTCGGCGGCGTCGGTCGCCGGGGCGGCAGCCTCGGCAGTGTTCGCCTCGGCGGCCTCGCTCGCTTTCACGGCCTTGGCTTCGGCCTTCTCCTCGGCCTTGGCTTTGGCGGCTTGGGCCTGTTCGTTTTCCGCCGCCGCGATGTGGGGGTCGTGAACGTCGGAGATATGCAGTTTTGCATTCCGGCTCAGCCAACGCACCGCGGCGCTGATCACGCGTGGGTCACCGGCCAGTCGCCCGGGAATCGCCTTGGGCAGCCCTTCGACGGCCGCGGCGGTATCGGAGATCGATTCCAAGTTTTCGGCGACCGCGGCGGGATCGGACGGATCGCCTTTTTGGGGATTGAGCATCCGCACGGCCAAGCGATTGGCGTCGGAGTCGATTCCGGCGGAGGTTTCTTGGCGGAGCCGTTTCCCGAGTCGTTGCAGCGTTCGATTGGAGCCGCTTTTGCGAATCGCGTCACCGATGGCCGGATCGGCCAGCGGGGTGGACTGCCACAGTTCGTGCAATTCGTCGCGATAATCGGCCAGAGACTTCTCTGCATCGACGGCCGCTTTCAGATTCCACAGCGTCGCTTCGTCCAGCCCGCCGAGTTCGTCGCGACGGTAACGTGCTAAGAAAGGCGCTTCATAGCCTTGCTCAATCAGCGGCAAGGCAAGTTTCAGACTCGATGCGTCGCATCGCCCGCGTCGGGCGATGGCTTCTAGATCGACAGCCATGATCAGTCGGTCTCGGTGTTGGTCCGGACGCCACGCACAACGCCGGTGCCAACAAAGCACCAACACGGGCGGCGATCCAGGAATCGTTGGTGTGCCGCGTTGCCGGACGCCGAAATCGGCATTTGACATCCGCAGCGGAAAAATCCCCACGTGGGGCGATCCGGGTGGAATCTCAATTCACAACGAGTTCCCCCCCAGTGTTCGCCGCGCGAGAATAGCGCCGCATGGCCGACCTGTCAACTGAGGGACCCACGAATCAGACGCGCCTCCCCCGGCCGTGAAACTGGGATAACCGGCAAAATCATTCAATTCGCCTTTACTTTCCCAACCGTCAAAGTCGATACCGGTTACGCATACCCGTCGGTTTGCCGACGCCACTAACCTTTGGATTTCGATCGACCATAGAAATTGATGAGCAACTTTGATCAGCGATTGCAGGCGGGATGGAGAGTCTGGTCCGAAGACGATCCATCAGAGTACCACCGACCACCCCGATCGGATCCCCGATGGCTACGTGAACTGGATCAAATTGCGGGCACCGGCCCCATAAAAACCAGTTCCGTCCCGATCAAAACGCTCGCCCGGTTGCTGCTCAGCGCCCAACGCTGCAACAGCGCCTGGCTGGACGATTTTGCCGACGACGTGGTCGTGATTGATTCCGATTTACACGAAGTGCTGCTGGCCTTTGAGAAGCTTCAACAGGAACCCAAGGGCCCAGCCGAACAGAACCTGAACCGCGGAGTCGCGGCCTGACCGATCCCGGTCAGCCTGCCCGGCTCTGGCGCTAACACCTCCCCCAAAACGTCGTTCGAATCGACGTGATTATTTTCCAAGGAAATGAAACCATGCGTTCCATCGCTGTGATCAACCAGAAAGGCGGGGTTGGAAAAACCACCAGTTCGGTGAACCTTTCGGCAGCCCTGGCCCAATCCGGTCGCCGTGTCTGCGTGATGGATCTGGACCCCCAGGCCCACGCCTCGCTGCACCTCGGCATCACCGCAGTCGACGACCAGCCCAGCATGTACGAAATCCTCTGCGGGGACGCCTCGATCACCGAAGCCAAACGGCGCGTCAATGACAATCTGTGCGTCGTGCCTTCGAATCTGGACCTGGCCGCGGCGGAACTGGAATTGGCCGGCGAAGTCGGTCGAGAAATGATCCTTCGCGACCGACTCGACGACGACCCCGACGAATATGACTACCTGATCCTGGACTGCCCGCCCAGCTTGGGTGTGCTGACCGTCAACGCCCTGGTCGCGGTCAATGAAGTCTTTCTGCCGCTGCAACCCCACTTCCTCGCCCTGCACGGCCTCAGCAAACTGCTCCGCACGATCGAGGTCGTCTCACGCCGTCTCAACGACCAACTTCGCCTCTCCGGCGTCATGCTCTGCATGTACGATTCCAACACCCGATTGGCGGCCGAAGTCAGCACGGACATCGACGAATTCTTTCAAGCCACCAAAGGCGGTCGCGAGTTCTTCCGCGGCGCCCGGTTCTTCGACACGCGCATCCGTCGCAACGTGCGTCTGGCCGAAGCCCCCAGCTTCGGACAGTCGATCTTCCAGTACGCACCCCAAAGCAACGGTTCGATCGACTACCAAGCCCTGGCCGAAGAAGTCATCGCACAAGAACAAAACGCCGAGATGCCCGAGCGTATGGCCGCCTAACGCGCCGTGTACATTGGCCCACGGATAGCAGCGCGAACCCACGGATTTTTGGCATCCTGTCATCCGTGGGTTCGCGCTGCCACCCGTGGGTCTGACCTCCGATGAATAGCCCGGCAAAACTGCTGGACCGCTTCGTCCGGATTGAATCTTAAAGTGAAGCCGTCACGGAACGTCGCCCTGCCCGGCGCCCGCTACTACTGCTTCCGCATCTGTTTCATTGCCTGGTACCCTTCCCAAGCGATCCGCTGTAGATCAGCCCGATCCTGATCCGAAAAGACTTTCTTGATCGGCAGATTGTCACGGTCCTTCGTCCGATCTTTGTTCTGCCAATAGCGGATGTCGGTGATCGAGTCGAGTTTCAGCCTGCGTGGGTCGGCGTCCAGGATGGCAGCGTACAACGTGCAGGCGGTCAGGTACGCCATCGTTTGGTTCAAGTGGGCGTCGTTGACAAAACGCAGGGTCAAATCAGGACGTTGACGCTGACATTCCAGCGCGACCAGTGACATCGGTGCCACCTCGGCATCAATCTTGTCCGCCAACGCGGCGATCGCCTCAGCCTTTTCCAACACCGGCTCCGCATCCGGCATCCCCGTCAACGGTTTGTCGTTTTGCGTGGTCGGCGTCGTTTCATACAAGACGACCTTTCCGCCTTGAGCATGAACCAGCTCCGCAAACTTGGGTGCGTATTGGGCATACAGCGACGACGGTCCGCCCTCCACGTCGTCGCGATACGACTGCAACACCACCACGTCCCATCGCGTTCGCGTTGTTTCATAGTCGTTCAACAGTTTTCGTTGACGTTCAACCGCATACTTGGCGTACTTGTCACGCGGATCCTGGCGCAGTTGGACTTCCAAGTCCTTGATGGTCGCTTTGATCTGATCCGCGGTGAGGGTGCTGGATCGGATGAAATTCTGACTGCCCAATCGCCAGTGGTCGGCCAACCGGCGGCCGCCATAGATGACGGTTTTGGCTTCCAACTTCACGCCCGGCTGGCCTTCCTCGACCATCGCTTTGACCACATCGGCCATATTGTGCCTGGCCGTGTAACTGTTGCCGATGAACAGCACGTTCAGCGTTTTGGCCGCCTGCTGCGTCGACGGCTCCGCACCGTGGAACTGCCGAGGGGACACGATGGCCAGCAAAACCAGCAGTACACAAAGGGAAAGTCTTCTCATGTTGATTCGAAACTGAGGTGAAGAAAAGAAGAGAGCGATCGGAGTTCATCGATCAGCCAACATCCTACGAAAATCGACTCCGCTGCGGGACACGCTCCGATTCGAATATACTTTGCAGATCCACGAGGCTCCCACTCGCCCCCCGCAGACTTGTAACAGGTTCAAAGATGAGAATCGGATTCCTGCTCGCGATGATGTTCGCTGGCTCCCTTTGCCATGCCGAGGATTGGCCGCAGTGGCGTGGGCCGCGTGGCGATGGAACCAGTCGCGAAACGAGTGTTCCGGTGCAATGGGATGCCGCCACCGGCAACAACATTCTGTGGAAAACCCCGGTCACCGGATCGGGTTATTCATCCCCCATCCTGTCGGGAGATTCCATTTTCCTGACCTCGTGCGACGAAACCACCCATGCCCGGTTGTTGCATTGCCTGGATCGCGCCAGTGGGCAAACCAAATGGACTCGCGAGGTGATCGCAGCACCGCTGGAGGGAATGCATAAGCTGAACAGCCACGCCTCGGGCACCCCCGCAGCCGATGATCAACATGTTTATGTCACGTTCTTCCAAACCGATGACACCAGCGGAGAACGCGGCCAGCCCGGCGAGATGATCGTGGCCAAATACGACCACCAGGGCAATCAGGACTGGCTGGTCACTGTCGGCTCGTTCTCCAGCATCCACGGCTACTGCACCAGTCCGGTCTTGTTCGAAGACCTGATTCTTGTCAATGGCGACCACGACGGTGAATCCTACTTGGCGGCACTCAACCAATCGACCGGCGCTTTGGTCTGGAAAACCCCACGCCTGCACCAAACACGCAGCTACGCGACTCCGCTGCTGTGCGAGATCGACGGCGCGGTGCAAGCGGTCATGACGGGCAGCAAACGCGTCGCGGGATTCGATCCCCGGACCGGAAAGCGACTTTGGTGGATCGAAGGTCCGACCGAACAGTTTGTCGCCTCGATGGTCTATGACAACGAGAACTTCTATTTGACCGCCGGTTTTCCGACCTACCATGTGATGTCGATTCGTCCCGGCGGCAACGGTGATGTGACGGAGTCTCACGTCAACTGGCACGTCACCGAAGCGCAAAGCTACGTGCCTTCACCGGTCGTCACCAACGGCTTGCTGTTCATCGCCGACGACCGCGGCATCGCCCATTGCTTTGACAGCCAAACCGGAGAGCGGGTTTGGCGAGAACGCTTAGGCCGTCACTTCAGCGCGTCCTTGGTGACCGCAAACGGATTGGTCTACTTCACCACCGACGACGGCGAAACCATCGTGATGAAGGCCTCGCGCCAGCCAGAGATTGTTCACAAGAACTCCCTCGGCGAATCGGTGTTCGCCTCCCCGGCGATCTCGGACGGCAAGCTTTACATTCGCACGCGTGAACATCTCGTTTGCATCGGCAGCCCCTGACCGGACAGCGAGAAACCAGCGTCGCGGTCAGCTCAACAACCCAGCCTCGTCCGAATCTCTTGATGGATCGCATCGGGTTTTGCCGTCCCGTCGATGTCCAGCACCAGCTCCTTCCGCTCAAACAAACTCAACACCGGTTTGGTTTTCGTGTGGTAATCCCTTAATCGCCCCGCCAACGCCTCTTCGGTGTCATCGGGACGCGCACGCAGCCCGCTGCCACACACGTCGCAAACATCCTCGACCGCCGGCCGGTGCGAAATCAGGTTGTAATCCAGCCCACAACCGCTGCACAACCGCCGCGACAAGACGCGTTGCCGGACCACTTCGTCGGGGACTTCGATGTGGATCACCGCGTCGATGTCGTACGTCTCCAAAAAGAACAGAGCTTGCGACTCGCTGCGGGGAAATCCATCCAGGATAAAACCGTAGTTCCAATCGTGCTCGTCCAATCGGCGATGCACAATCGTCTCCACCACGTCGTCACCGACAAGGTTGCCCGATGAGACGATGCGTTTGACTTGCGCGCCCAGCTTGGTGTGATTCTTGATGTGCCAACGAAAGATGTCGCCGACACTGATATGCACCAAGTCGAATGCGTCGACCAGCCTGGCCGCCTGCGTTCCCTTGCCACATCCTTGAACACCCATGATCACGTACTTGTGCATTCCACCCAATCTCCGAAGCGAACGTCGTGTGTCGCGAAACGGCTCGAAAACAGATCTGATTGCAAGGAGTGACGTTCGCGCTGCCAAGATCATAGCAATTAAAGTGCCGTTGCCCGTAAAATGAGCCACAATGGCCCAATCAGCGCGTCAAAGGGGTCGCGGCCGGTCTTCCGGTGCCCCATCATTTAGCACACGTGCCAGTTCCTGATGCGTTTCCCGCCCGCGTCTTCCACCGCGTCGATCGCGAATTACTCCTGCCCAAGCATCTCCCATGGCTTTCTTCCGCATGCCCCTGACACTCATCGTTCGACAGTGGCGTCAGCAGTGGCGTCAGCAGTGGCTTCAGCAGTGGTCTCGTGTCTCCGTGCCAGCGGGCATCTGGTTGGCGATGGTCGGCCTTTCGCTTTGTCTCGCCCAGGATTCAGATTCCTCATCGCTGCAACGCCAGTTCCCCGGCGCGGCGCCGCTCGAAATCGAAGGCGACATTGCCTCGGAAATGGTCGACGGCATTGACCGATTCTTGCTTGAAAAATTGGATCAATCCGCCGAAACCCGCGAGCGACATTGGCAACGCGATTTCACTTCCCCGCAGGCCTACGCCCGCTCGGTCCAGCCCAATCGAGACCGCTTGGCCCGCATGCTCGGCGCCCACGAAGACCGCGTTGCGCCGGTCGTCATTGATCGCAACTTCGTCGCCGGCTCCTCAGTCGACGGCTCGCTCTCAGGCTATCGGGTCTATTCGGTTCGGTGGCCGGTGCTCGAAGACCCCGACCCCGGTCGGTCAATCGTTTCGGTTTACGGCGAAGGCGTGTTGCTGGAACCGATCGAACCGACCGCGGTGACGGCAAATGTCGTCGCGGTTCCCGATTGTGATCAAACGCCCTCGCAAATCAGTGGAATGGCCGCCGAGGTCGCCCCCGAGCTGCAATTCGCCAGGCGTCTGGCCGAGCGAGATTGTCGCGTGTTGGTTCCGATGTTGATCAGCCGCGAAATCAAGTCCCGCGGCGGCCGCGCGAAGCTGACCAACCGTGAATACATCTATCGAGCGGCATTTGAATTGGGACGGCATCCGATCGGTTACGAAGTCCAAATGGTGCGTGCGGCGATCGACAGTTTTGATGCGTCGCGCCCGATCGGAGTGATCGGTGCCGGCGAAGGCGGTCGCATCGCCCTGGCCACCGCGGCGCTTGACGAACGGGTCGATGCGCTCTGCGTCGGCGGCAGCTTCGGTGCAAGCGAGGCGATTCGGGCCGAACCGATCGATCGCAACGTCTTCGGTTGGTTGGCTGAATTCGGCAACGCGGAAACCCTGACCCTGGTGGCGCCTCGCAAGGCCTTGATCAATCACGCACGGACACCTGCACGTTCCTTCGACGGCGGCGGTGGCGGCGCCCCAGGAACGATTCGCCCGATTGACGCCACCGAAGGCCGAAGAGAAGTCGAACGGGCCAGACAGCTCGTCCGCCCCTTGATCAAAAACCAGCATTGGCAGATCGACGAAACAACGTTCCGCGACGCACCTTGCGATCAAGCCACCACGGACCGCTTCGTCGAACTGCTGATCGATCGTCCCAGTGCTGATCAACCCAGTGCCGATCAACCACAGCGCGACGTCGATGTGGTTCGACAGGTCGATGAAGCGGCCATGCAAACGCGGCTGGTGGAACAGCTCGATCGACACAATCAATTGCTGCTGCGTGAATCCCCATTCGTCCGCAGCACGTTCATGAAAGGTCTCAACACGAATTCAATCGAGGACTATGTTCAGTCTTCACAGCGTTATCGGCAGATCTTTCGCGACGAAGTCATCGGGGGCTTCGACGATCCGTTGTTGCCGCCAAACGCCCGCGTGCGACAAACGTGGCAGCAACCGGGATGGACGGGCTACGAAGTGGTCCTGGACGTCTTTGAGGATGTGATCGCCTACGGGGTGCTGATCGTGCCCGATGACATCGGGCCCGGTGAAAAACGTCCGGTTGTGGTCTGCCAACATGGCTTGGAAGGCCGCCCCACCGATACCTTTCTGGGCGATCACCGAGCCTACCATGACTTTGCCGCCCAGCTTGCGCGGCGCGGATTCATCACCTTCGCACCGCAGAACCCGTATCTGTTCAAAGATCGTTTTCGAACGCTGCAACGCAAAGCGAATCCGTTAGGCAAGACGCTGTTCTCGGTGATCGTTCCCCAGCATCAACAGATCGTCAATTGGCTCCAGTCGCTGCCCCAAGTCGACCCGCAGCGGATCGCGTTTTATGGTCTCAGCTACGGCGGAAAATCGGCGATGCGAATCCCCGCCCTCGTGACGGACTACTGTCTCTCGATCTGCTCGGCCGACTTCAATGAATGGGTGCTCAAGAACGTATCGACGCGGCACCCGTTCAGTTACGTCGGGACCGGCGAGTACGAGATCTTTGAATGGAACCTCGGTGAAACCTTCAACTACTCGGAAATGGCGGCTCTGATTTGCCCGCGTCCGTTCATGGTCGAACGCGGACACTTTGACGGTGTCGCAACCGACCAGTGGGTTGCGTATGAATACGCCAAGGTGCGCAATCTCTACGCCGCCCGCCTCAAGATCGGTGAGCGAACCGAAATCGAATGGTTCGACGGCCCCCACACCATCAACGGCCAAGGCACGTTCGATTTTCTGCACAAACATCTCAACTGGCCCAAGCCACCCGCCGAGTAGGGCATGCTGTGCATGCCAACGGCGCGTAGCGTGTAGGGCATGCTGTGCATGCCATCGGCCTCCCGGTAGTGCATGCCAACGGCGCGTCGGACATGCTGTGCATGCCCTCAGGCTAATTCACCACATTCCGCAATGGCTCGCCTAACAGCGCCCGCAACACCTCCTTGGCCCCCTTGGTGCGGAACTCCTCGCAGCCTTCGTCGCAGTAATACGCGGTGTGGGGATTGAGCAACAATCGGTCGTGGGCAGCGTGGTTGGGGTCACGCCACGCCGCCAGCACTGGGCTGTCGTGTGGCGGCGGTTCGTGTTCCAACACATCGATCCCGGCTCCGGCCAGCCGACCGCTCGCCAACGCCTCCACCACCGCAACCGTGTCCACGATGCCGCCCCGCGCCGTGTTGACTAAAAACGAACCACGCGGCATCCGCGCGATTTGTGGACCGGCGATCATTCCTCGCGTTTCCTCGGTCAGCGGGCAATGCACACTGACGATGTGCGAAGTCGCCAACAGTTCATCAAGCCGTTCGATTCGGCGGATCCCCAATGCCTTGTCCAGGCCGTCGGGGCGATACGGATCATAAAACGCCACCTCCAGCCCGAACGCTTTGGCACGAAGCGCCGCGGCAGTTCCGATGCGTCCGCAGCCGATGATCCCGAAACGCCGACCGCGGAGCCGAGCAATCGGCGTGGCTTGGTCGACGTTCCACTGACCGACGCCACGTCGCAGTCGGCTGTTGAGCAAATGGGTGCCGCGGGCGAGCGAGACTGCCATGGCGACGGCCGAATCGGCGACTTCTTCGGTCCCGTAATCGGGTACATTGCAAACCGGAATCCCTCGCTGCCGTGCCGCAGCCAGATCAATCGCATCGTAGCCGACACCCGGGCGCACGATCGCGCGACACTGTTTCAGCCGATCGACACTGGATTTCGAGAACGTCAAATAGTGATAGACCATCACCGCATCGGCGTCTTCGATCTGTCCGATCAAGTCCGCTTCACACTTCGCGTCCAACGCCACCACGTCGGCGACTTCATCCAACACGCCGCGCTCGGCGTCCAGCGGCTCGGTGATCAAATCGGTGATCACCACCTTGAATCGATTGTTCATGTGCCACCTTGCTCCTGAAACCAATCGTGCAGTTGCCCGGCAAGCTCCTTCCGCAACGCCGCGTACTCAGGTCGCGCCGACAAATCGTTTCGCTCGTCCGGGTCATTTCTCAAGTCAAACAGTTGCACCTTGTCGATCAACGGATAGTGAATCAGTTTCCAACTCGATGTCCGAATCATCCGTTGTGCGTCATGGTAATACCCGAAGACTGCCGGATGGATTTCGCTTGCGGTTCCATTCAAGACCGGAGCGAAACTTTTGGCGTCCACCGAATCGGGAATCGAAATCCCGGCCATCTCACACGTCGTCGGATACATGTCCCGCAAGTAAATTTGTGCTTCGGTGCGTTCGCCTTGTGGAATCCCCGGACCGGCGACGATGAACGGCACTCCGATCGTGTGTTCGTACATGTTTTGCTTGCCCATCAACCCGTGGCTGCCCAGCGCCAGGCCGTGGTCGCTGGTGAAGACGATCACGGTGTTGTCGTACCTGCCCGACTGCTGTAACGATTTTAAGATCCGCCCGATGTGATGATCCATGTCGTCGATGACGGCATAGTAGGCTGCGATCTCTTCACGAACGTCTTTCTCGGTGCGAGGCCATGGCAACAGTTGTTCGTCACGGCCTTTCAAATTTCCGTGGTCGAACGGATGCTCTGGCAACAGGTTGGCCGGCAGGGGCACGGTGGCGGGATCGTATTTGCCGTCGTACCCCGGCGGGATGATCAGCGGATCATGCGGCGCGGTGAAATTGACGTGCAGAAAAAACGGCTGATCCGAATCACGTTGAAGCAGCGCGATCGCGCCATCGGCGATGTGCTTGCTCGTTTCGCCGACCAATCCAATCCCTTTCTCCAACTCCGGTTTGCCGTCATCGGTCTTGAACGTCCAGCCGCGGTAACCGGTGATCAGTCGTCCAAATCGCCCGGATCGCGGTTCTTTTCCCTGTGCGCCAGCGCCGCCACTGCTGAACAATCCACTTGTTTCGTCGTAGCCACGCGTTTTCGGCGAGCCGTCGTTCATCCACTTGCCCGAGTACCAGGTTTGGTAGCCGGCGTCACGCAGCGCGTCCGCCCAAAACGTCTGCCCCCGTTTCAAGCGGCCGCCTCCGTAGGGGACGCCATTTCGAAACGCGGTCGCGCCGGTCAGGATTTCGGCGCGGCTGGGCACACACAACGGAAACGCACAGGTCGCCCGCGTAAACGTCATTCCCTCGCGAACCAGACGATCCAAATTCGGCGTCTCGATCACTGGGTTGCCCAGCGCAGCAATCGTGTCGGGGCGCTGATCATCGCTGACGATGACCAGAAAGTTCGGACGCGGATCGGCGGCGAATGCACTTTTTGACCAACAACCTGGCAAGAACAACAGGGCCGTCACGAACACAGATGCAAAGGCTCGAATTACAGTCATCGTTTTCTGCATGGCGTCATCTGTCGTGGTAAGTTAGATCTGCGGAGTTGCAGGACGTGTTGTCGCTTGCGTCGATGCTCCGAATGCAACGCGATGATCTTAATGGATCCCGCCATACGCCGGTTGTTCACTCGGAACCCACTCATGACCGACAACGAAAAGAACCTCGATACCGCCAACCTTGTGACAGTTGCCGAACAGACCGATGAATTGTCGGCTTCGATCGTGGTGTCGGTGCTTCAGGACGCCGGAATCCGCGCCATCGCGACCGGGGGATTCACGTCCGGCTTTCGCGCCGAAGCGCCCGGCATGGTCAAGATCAAAACGTTCGAAGAGGATGCCCAGCGCGCCCGCCAAGTGATCGATGAAATCAAAATGGATCCACCGGTGTTTGACGACTAGGCCTCCGCCCAAACAAATCATCCAGATCGAGCACGGCTTCGGGAGCCGCCAGCGGAGAGATCCGATCACCACGGCGAGCGATCGTGTGGTCCGTGAAGGCTTTACCTTGCGGACTGCGAAAAACGTGGACGCAGGCACCACCGGCGTCGACCAGCCAGTATTCCTGAATCCCGGCTTCGGCATACAACTCCGCCTTCTCTTGAAGATCATAATTCAAGCTACTGTGCGACACTTCAATGGCGAGCTTGACGTCTTCGGCCGACGGATGCTTTTCTTGATAGCGTCCCGCGCGGACCCAAAGCAAATCAGGCTCTGGGCGGCTGTGGAGGCTCGCGAGGTCTAGTCCCGTCTGTGCTGTCACGGAGATTTGATCGGCCGACGTGGAGCGTGCTGACCAGCCAGTGAGATACATGATCAAATCGTCGTGCAGCGGTCCGGCCGGATTCATTTCACGAAGTTCCCCACGAATCAATTCAACTTTGCGATGGAGGTGATCAAACGCGCCGCACGTCACCATGCGATCGAATTCGGCCGCGGTTAAATGCAAACTGGTGCTCATCTCTCATGCTTGAAAAAGTCAACAATACGGTCTGTCGCGGAAACGTTCTCATCATAACTTGTTGCCATCTGGCACGTCAAAGCATGCCACTGGCACGCAGCACCGCTTCGTGCGTGGCGATGTCGTGCTCGGCGTTCCAACGCAATTTTTTCTCGCCACGAATAACACTTGCCAAGTCCATGAACTCCGCATCGTAGCGTCCCGTCGGACTTTCGAACGTCACGTCCTGGTATCCCTTATTGAATTCGCCGCGGGGACGGTCCAGCCCCAGCCGACCTTTCGGTGTCGGTTCCAGCGGGCGAATTTCAAACGTGCCTTCCGTCCCGGTGATCGAGAACTGTCGACGCGCGCCGCCCATCGGATCAATGTGGTTGCAACGAATCGTCGCGATCGCTTTGGGATAATCAAACACCGCCAACCGGTTGTCCGCGAACGTGTCTTTCTCGGGAAACGTCCGCCGCAAGTGAGACGTCACCTTGTCGGGCGGTCCGAGCAACGAAACGACCTGATCGATCAGATGACAGGCCAGTTCGAACATCCCGCCGCCGGATATTTTTGCCAGTTCCAATCGGCCGCCGTCGTTCATGAACTTTCCCATCATGCCGCTGATCTCGGTGATCTCCCCCAGCCAACCGTCACGGACGATCCGATCGGCAAATTGGAACGCAGGGTTGTAACGCAACATGTAGCCCATCTGGATGGTCAGGTTTTGATCCGTCGCGATTTGGTGCATCGCACGGCAGGCGTCCAACGATTCGCCGGCCGGCTTGTCCAAGTGAATGTGTTTCCCGGCCTTCAAACAACGCACCGCGGTCGGCACCAGATTGGGAATATCCGTCTCCACCGCGACGGCTTGCAGCCCAGGTGTCGAAAGCAGCTCCGACTCGGTCAACCACGTCACGCGTCGGTACGGATCACGATTCGCCATCGCCGCACGACGCTCCGCATCGGGTTCCACGATTCCGACGAAATCAAACGTCTCGGGGAATTTTAAAATCGCTTGCAATTTGCCGCTGGCGTGGGCGTGCTTGGTTCCGATCTGGCCGATTCGAAGGCGAGGTTTTTCGGCGGCGTGACAGAGCTGTCCGGCGGCTGTTGCAACGGCCGGCAAGGTGGCCAGCCAATGACGTCGTGTAAGAAAGTGCGGGTTGTTCATCTATTGCAAAACTCTTGGTGGTGGAGGGACTTCATGACACTCCCTCTGGGATCTTGAATCGTCCAAAGTGTAGCAAAGGCGATGCCCTTGCGCGATACGGATCTGCCTTCGCGACCACACGACCTTGATCGCGACGCGGGAGTTCCTAGCGACGGACGGAATCTAGATGTCGTCATTACACAACCGTAATCGTCCGTTCGTTGCGAAAGTGTGCGAGTTGGGGGAATGAAAGAAGGCATGAGGTGGCAGAATGATTCGGGGCAGAATGATGTCCTGACCGCATAGATCGCGAAGCCAGAATCAGACAACACCCCCATCATTCTGCCCCCATCATCCTGCCTCCATTGTTTTGTCCCCATTGTTTTGTCCCCATTGTTTTGCCCCCATTTTTTTGCCACCCCATCATCCTGCCACCCCGTCTCACCATGACCGTCCCACCAGCGATGCAACCCAAGACATCGATTGGCCACTCATTGCTAAACTACGAACCCACCAGCCGTCTTTCGAACCATCCAGCCGCGTTTTCCCACGACAACGATTTCGATGAAATACCATCTGTTCCCCGGTACCGATCTTTCTGTTTCCCAGCTTTGCTTCGGATGTTGGGGAATCACCAGCGACTTCCATTGGGGCGATCGCGCCGAAGAGGAATCGATCGGGGCGATGTTGGCTGCCGTCGATGCCGGCGTCAATTTCTTTGACACCGCTCCGGTGTATGGCGACGGTGCCAGCGAAACCTTGCTCGGAAAAGTGATCGCGGAGAACAACCTGCGTGACCAGGTGGTCATCGCCAGCAAGGTCCGTCCGGACATGATGCGTCCGGCGGATGTCAAAACCGATTGCGAAGCATCACTCGCTCGTCTGCAAACCGACTACTTGGATTTGTATCAAACCCATTGGACCAGTCCCGACGTCCCGATCGCCGAAACCTGGGACGCCCTGCGAGAGCTTCAACAGGAAGGCAAGGTGCGTCACATCGGCGTTTGCAACGCAGGTGTCAAGGACTTGGGCGACATCCTCGCGTTGCAAAAACCGCTGACGAATCAACTGCCGTACAACTTGATCGCCAGAATGATCGAGTTCGAAATACAACCACGGTGTGTTGAAGCAGGCATCGGGATCCTGGTCTACAGCCCATTGATGCACGGCATGCTGGCCGACAAATACAAAACGGCCGCCGAAGTTCCCGACGGTCGAGCCCGTTCGCGACACTTCACGACCGACCGCCCACTGGCGCGACATGGAGAACCCGGATGCGAATCCGAGACCTTTGCGGCGCTGGATCGGATCCGCGAAATCGCTGCTTCGGTCGGCTGCAGCATGGCAGAGCTCGCCTTGACGTGGACGCTCTCCAAACCCGGCGTGGTCAGCGTGATCGCCGGTGCCCGCAACACCGATCAGCTACGACAGAACGTCGATTTCCTTGAACGCTCACTGTCCGCCGACACGGTCGCCGCCTTGGACGCGGCAACCGATGAACTGAAAACCGCCCTGGGCAGCAACCCCGACCTCTGGGACGGCGGCGACAATTCACGATACCACTAGTAGTCTATCGCAGCTCAATTTTCGGGTAGTGGACGAGGCGACGAGTCCTTGCCAATATGCCGACTACAGAGGACTCGTCGCCTCGTCCACTACCGCCTACCCGAAAACCAAGGTGCGGCGGAATACTAGGGCACAAACCCCTATCAGTCACCGCCGGAAACCGTTTCGCACGATCCCGCCGATCGTCAAACGGGTGGGTTTGGCAAGATCTGCTTTTGGGCCGGTCTCGCGTTCGCATCACTCGGTTTCCTTGCGATGTTCATTCGAAACCTGCCTCCGCTCGGGTTCGTGCTGATCGCGTTCGCGTTTTTTGTTGTCACATGGATTGGCGGTCAGGCCTACCGCAAACGCGCGGTCGTCGGCATCACCCTGTGCCTGGTGCTGGCTGGCGGCACTCTGTTTCAAATGCGGCTGATGCACGCTAGACTTACTGCCGAGCGTGCGCGGCAACAAGTGCAACAAATGCGCCAACAAGCAATGGCAGCCGAACGAGCCGCTAGGGCGATGGCGGAATCGAGACGCCCCGGCAGGGTGGACTCGAACGGGGCTGAGTGACATCGCGTACCCGCTGGGATCGACCGTAGGAAGCCTTCCATTGATGAACACGATTGTGCTTCGCATTTTCATCGTTTGCAGCTTGTTGGTTTGTCTGTTCGCGGGAGATGCTTCTGCCGCGGACACCGTCACGCTTCACCGGCTGACCTTTCGCGGAACGAACGGACGAGCGATCTCGCTGGACGATTCTGCGGTCCACGTGGTTTGTTTCCTGGGGACAGAATGCCCGCTCGCACGACTTTACGGCCCGCGTCTGCAGCGAATGGCTGATCGGTATGCCGGTCGTGGCGTCGTGTGTCTGGGCGTCAACAGCAACGTGCAAGATTCTCCTGCGGAAATCGATGCCTATGCAAAGAAGTACGCGATCGAGTTTCCGATGGTCAAAGACGCCGATCAATCGATCGCCGACGCCTTTGGTGCGACACGCACCCCCGAAGTGTTTGTGGTCGATGCCGGTGGCAAGATCGTTTACCAAGGACGCATCGACGATCAGTACGAACCAGGCGTCTCGCGAGCCCGGCCGACGCAGAACGATCTGCACGATGCCCTCGAATCCCTGTTGTCGGGCCATCCGATCCCAGCGCCCAAGACCACCAGCGTCGGTTGCTTGATTACACGCACCGCGAAACATTCGACGAAGGATTCTGCTACGGCACCGGTGACCTTCAACGCCGACATCGCATCGATCCTGAACGAACACTGCGTGGAATGTCACCGCGGCGGTGAGATCGCGCCGATGGCCCTGACGGACTACGACGAAGTGGTCGGTTGGGGGCAGATGATCTTGGAAGTCATCGACCAGAAACGCATGCCGCCCTGGCACGCCGACCCCGACATCGGGCATTTCGTCGGCGAGCGGAGGATGCCGCAGGAGACGCGCGACAAGATTGCCACCTGGCTGGACAGCGGAATGCCACAAGGCGACAACGGAGATCTCCCGCCGCTTCCGCAATGGACCGGCGGGTGGCAGTTTGAAACCGAACCGGACGATGAGATCGCGATGCGCGACCGTCCCTTCACCGTCCCCGCCGAAGGCGTCGTCGAATACCAGTACTTTGTGGTCGACCCGAAGTGGACCGAAGACCGTTGGATTCGCGCGGCACAGGTGATCCCAGGGAATGCGAGTGTGGTGCACCACGCGATCGTTTTTGTGCGACCGCCCGACGGCAACGGATTCCACGGCATCGGTTGGATGGCGGCCTATGTGCCCGGACAACGCGCCGTCGCCCTGCCCGAAGGTCACGCTCGGTTGGTCCCCGCCGGTTCGAAACTGGTGTTCCAAATGCACTACACCCCCAACGGCCGCAAGGCGGGTGATTTGACGCGGGTCGGCGTGTGGGAGACCGCCGCGGACGATGTCAGCCACGAGGTGTTCACGCAACTGGCGATCGATCACGAGTTCGAGATTCCCCCCGGCGTCAGCGATCACACCGTCACCATGACGGTCGATTCTTTTCCGCCGAACAGCCGAATGCTGGGCATCACACCGCACATGCACCTGCGTGGCAAATCGTTCTGGTTGCAAGCCAATCGCCCCGGCGGGCAAGTCAAACCGTTACTCAGCGTGCCCCATTACGATTTCAACTGGCAGCATTGGTACGAATTCAACACACCGGTCGATCTGAACGATGTCGAATCATTGGAGATGTCCGTCCGCTTTGACAATTCCTCGAGCAATCCGTTTAACCCCGACCCCGACGATTTCGTCTCCTGGGGTGATCAAACCTGGGAAGAGATGGCCATTGCTTTCTTTGACGTCGCCATCCCCCGCGGCGGTCCGCATTACCGAGTTCAAAAGCCAAAGCCACTCTCGCAACGCCAACAGGCCGAACGCGACAAACAGATCGAGGACCACGTGACCAAGTTCATGGCGTCCATGGATACGAACCGAGACGGGATCATCGAACGTGACGAGACACCGGTTGCATTTCAGCGATTCGGATTCAATCGCATCGACCGGAATCATGACAGAAGAATCGAACGTGATGAGATCAGAGCCGCCGCGGCGGAGCGCCTGTGACACGGATGAAACAAACAGCGGGGATCGGCGCACGGCTGTTCTTTTGGTGGGCCGATCACCCCGGGGCACAACTGGCGGTGTTTTTCGCCATGTCGACGCTGGCGACGATCGGGTTTACCAACCCCGCACTGATCACGGATCTGATCCCCGAAACGGTGCAGCAGGCTGACGATTCGGGAGCAACGAATCGCTCCGATCGACGCGACATGGACTACCCCAGTGGCGGCCGTGTCCCCGACAACGTCCAGCCCTTTCAAGTCGGCGGCGGACAATGCGTCTTGGTCGCGCGCGTCGACCCGTCGGGCACAGCGGACTTGTTCACCGGATCGCATCTGCGAGCGATGCGGCGGGTCGCCGAAGGGCTGCAGTCGATGCCCCAAATCGACGACGTGATGTGGCTCGACAGCGTTCCCGGTTTCAACCTGTTCGGACTCTCGGGAACGCTGCTGCCCAGCGACAACGCATCGCAGCGTCAGTTGGACGAGGCTCGCAGTCGAGTGCTGGAGAATCCGCTGGCGGTCGGTCAACTGATCTCCCAGGACGGGCGGACGGTGTTGATGCACCTCGGCATCGACTGGTTCTTTGTCACCAGCGACGAAGCGGTGACCAGCGAGATCCGGGAACGTGCCGAGTCGATTGCAGCGACCATCCCCGGTGTCGCATTGGAGTTTCAACTGACCGGACCGGTGCCGTTGCATTTGATGATGGCCAACAATCACGTGACGGATTCGACCAAGTACCAACTGATCGGGTACTCGATCATGTTGCTCTCGGCAGTGATTCTGTTTCGCGGATTCTCGGCCGTGGTGATCGTCGCGGTGGCGCCGGCCGTCGGTGTTTTGTGGACCACCGGGATGTTGCATTTTCTGGATCTGCAAGACAACCCGTTCAACGACATCATCGTTCCCGTGCTGGTCAGTCTGGTCGGACTGACCGACTCGGTGCATTTGATGGTCGAGATCCGCCAACAACGTGCCAACGGTCTGGAAGTCAAAGAGGCGGCACGGCGTGGGATTTCGCGCGTCGGCATGGCGTGTTTGCTGACCAGCACCACCACGGCAATCGGATTCCTGTCGCTGCTATGGGCTCATCACGAGATCGTTCGCGACTTCGGGCTTTGCTGCGTCGTCGGTGTTGCGATGACGTTCATCAGCGTGTTGACAGTGATTCCGCTGGGATGTCGGTCGCCACTGGGACGACGCCTGCATATCGGGCTGGGCAAAAGTCTGGTCGACGGCCAATTGAGGCGGATCGGGCCGCTGGTTGATTGGGTGCTGCGCCGAGACCGCGCGGTCGCCCGTATCGCCATCGCCACCACCTTCGCCATGGCATTGATTTCTTTGCAACTGCAACCCGACGAAAAGCGTTACAGCGGATTGAGCGAGTCCGGCGAGGCGGCTCAGGCGCTTCGGCACCTGGACCGGTCACTCGGCGGACTGGAATTCAGCACTGTCGACGTCCGCTGGTTCAACGATTCGGACGAAAGCGAACTGCTGGACGTGCTCGGCGAAATCGATGCCTTGTTGGCCAGCGAACCGCTGATCGGCAATCCGCTGGGGATCGGACAATTGCTGGCGGCACTGCCGGGTGACGGAGACGCAAAGGAACGCATGACGCTGCTCGAACTGCTGCCGCCGTCGCTCAAACGCGCCTTCTACATCCCCGAACACCGCTTCGCCTCAATCCAGTTTCGTGTCCAGGATTTAGGCATCGCCGCCTACAGCAAGCCGTTTCAACGGATCGACGCTGGATTGAATACGATCGCCGAGCGGCATCCCGATTTCGACTTGGAGCTACAGGGAAACGCGGTCTGGCGATGGCGAAACATCTATCAAATCGTCACCGATCTGGCCACCAGCTTGGGAACAGCCAGTGTCGTCATCTGGATGGTGTTGACGCTCGTCTATCGCTCGATCCGAATCGGATTGATCTCCATCATTCCGAATCTGTTTCCGCTCGCCGCGACGGCCACCATGCTGGTCGTCAGCGGCCAACATCTGGAGATGGTGACGGTGTGTGTGTTCACGATTTGTGTCGGTATCGCGGTCGACGACACGATTCATTTTCTGACGCGTTACCAGGAAGAGATGAAACACGGTGGGCAACACCAGGAGGTCATTCGCCGCGCGTTCACCGGAGTCGGGTCGGCGCTGTTGATGACGACGATTGTCCTGGTCGCGGGCTTGGGATCGGCGATCGCCGGTGATTCTCGCGACGCTCGACTGTTCGGCATCATGGGATGCCTGACCCTGGCCACCGCGCTGTTCGCCGACGTGCTGCTGTTGCCCGCCATGCTCAGCCGATTCGCCAAGCCCCGACGTCGATAGCAGCGCACGTTGGTGTCCAGCCTTCAGGCGCAACGCACTCGCTGCGAAGCAGCGACCCGGGCGGCTAAAGCCTGCACACCAGCGCAGGTTGGTGTCCAGCCTTCAGGCGCATCCCACGCGCTGCGAAGCAGCGACCCGGGCGGCTAAAGCCTGCACACCAGCGCAGGTTGGTGTCCAGCCTTCAGGCGCATCCCACGCGCTGCGAAGCAGCAAGACGGGCGGTTAAAGCCTGCACACCAGCGCAGGTTGGTGTCCAGCCTTCAGGCGCATCCCACTCGCTGCGAAGCAGCGACCCGGGCGGCTAAAGCCTGGACACCAGCGCACGTTGGTGTCCAGCCTTCAGGCGCAACGCACTCGCTGCGAAGCAGCGACCCGGGCGGCTAAAGCCTGCACACCAGCGCAGGTTGGTGTCCAGCCTTCAGGCGCATCCCACGCGCTGCGAAGCAGCAAGACGAGCGGCTAAAGCCTGCACACCAGCGCATGTTGGTGTCCAGCCTTCAGACGCATCCCACACGCTGCTCCGCAGCGACCGGACCTCCATCAATCAGCTCAGCACTCCCGGCAAAATCCCCGTGCTATCGGCGAATCGCTCGTGCCCGGTTCCGAATGCGTTCAACATCGCGGCATACAGATTCGCCAGCGGCGTGTCGCGACCGAAGGACAGGTGTTGGCCGGTGGCAATGCGTCCGCCACCGCTGCCGCCCAGCAAGATCGGCAGATTGTGCGGGTTGTGGCTGTTTCCGTCACGTAACCCAGACCCGTACAAGATCATCGAGTTGTCGAGTACCGTTCCCTCGCGCTCTTTCATCGAGCGAAGTTTTTCGAGCAAGTACGCGTACTGTTCCACATGCCAGCGATTGATCAGTTGATACTGACGCAGCTTGTCTTCGTTGTTCTGGTGGTGCGAGGTGTCGTGGTGACCGCCGGAAACACCGTCCAGGAACGAAAAGTTGCGGCCGCTGACGGCGTTGCCGAACATGAAGGTACAGACGCGTGTGGTGTCGGTTTGGAACGCCAGCGCGATCATGTCCAACATCAACCGAACCTGCTCGACATAGGCGTCGGGACGTTGTTCCGGAGGCCGGCTCTGGCGGTCCAGCTTGACCAGCGGTTGCCATTGTGTGGCTCCGCCGGCATCCTGGTTCTGCAAGCGTTTCTCGACTGAGCGGACCGATTGCAGGTACTCTTCCATCCGCTGTCGATCCGCCGCACCGAGTCGATGCTTCAACTGATCGGCATCTTCCAGGACGCGGTCCAACAGCAGCCGATCACGCTGAGCCGCTCCCTTGTTGGGGTTGCCGGCGCGGAACAGCCGGTCAAACACCAGGTGCGGATTCAACTCCCGCGCCAGCGGACTCGTCGGACCGCTCCAGGCGATGTGCGATCCATAAACACGCGTGTAACCGACGTTGGTGTCGACGCCGGTCGTGACCGGATCGATGCCGAGTTCCAGCGACGGCAGCGGCGTGAGTTTCCCAGCGTAATCGGCGGCCACCTGATCCATCGACCGCCCGTTACAGTTCAGATCGATCCCCAATGACTTGTTGATCGTGGTGCAGGTCAAGAATCCAGAACACTTGACGTAGTGCCCGTCGCCGAAGTTACTGGCCTGGTTCCACAATTTCGTCAGCACCAGAAGCTGATCCTTGACGTCGGCCAGCGGCTCCAATGTCGGTGACAAGTCGAAATCGCGGCCGGTCTTCTCCGGCGTCCACATGTCTTGCCGGACGCCGTTGGGGACGAACAGCGCCGCCATCCGCAGCGGCGAATCCTCCGGTGCCTTGCCCTCCGATTCGGCCGCCGAAACCTTGCCGGGCATCATCGCTTCGAGCCACGGTAGCGCCAAGGCCGCCCCCGCACCACGTAACAGCGTACGACGTGATAGCGGCATCTGACGATTCGTCTCGTCGTCCAAGTAGACGTTCATGTGTTTCATCCTATTTTGAATGTTCGCTTTCATTGTAGCTTGTTGAAAACAAGCGAAGCTACGAACCCTGCTTGTATCGAAACGGCACGCTCTTGACGATCTCTAGAATCAGCGTTTGCGCTTTGTAGTCGTCTTCCGCCAGTTTTCGCGTGATCGACTCGACCACACAGGCATCTTCATTGGTCAGTCCACGAGCCAAAGCATAGCCGAGCATTTTGGACGTCAAATTCCGCATGAACTGCTCTTTGCGATCCATCAACAGCCCCTTCAATTCGTCGGGCCCGTTGAACGTCTCGCCGCTGGGAAGCTGTCCACTGGCATCGATCGCGACGCCATCGGCCACCGTCCGCCATCGGCCGAGCACGTCATAGTTTTCCAGTCCGAACCCGAGTGGATCCATCGCCTGGTGGCAGGAGGCGCAGACCGGATCCGATCGATGCTTTTCCAATCGCTCCCGCAGCGATGACGGCTGGGCGGCATCAACGGTTTCTTCCAAGGCCGGTACATTCGGCGGTGCCGGCGGCGGTGGGGTGCCCAACAGCGTTTCCAACACCCATTTCCCGCGCAAAACGGGACTGGTTCGGTGCGGGAACGATGAAACGGCCAGCACCGCGCTCATGCCCAACAACCCACCACGATGGTCCTTCTCACTGAGTTCGACCTTCTTGGGCTGCTCACGAAACTCACCCTTGACCATGTAATGCCGGGCCAGCGTTCGATTGACGTAGGTAAAATCAGAATCGATCAAGTTCAAAAGCGAACGGTTGTCGGCCAGCAAGTCTTCGAAAAAGAAGATCGGCTCGTACTTCATGCCGCCTTCGAGTTCGGAGTCGTACTTGAGCGCGACGGATTTGTCGGGTTTGAATTCGCGTCCGAGCGCCCGCGTGCCCAACCATTGTTCGACAAAACTGGTGGCGAATTCACGAACCTTCGCCCCGCGTCTCAGACCGCGGCGGTCGACGTCACTGCGTAACATCCGGGCGACCTGCTGTTCCAAAACGTCGTCGTCGTGCAACTTGCCTTGCGCCGCTAAACGCATCAGTTCGTCGTCCGGCATCGACGCCCACAGAAAGTACGACAGCCGCGATGCAATCTCGTACTGTGAAACCAGAGTCGGTTCGTCGGTTTCGGCGGCTTGTTCGAACAAGAACAAAAACTTGGGCGACACCATCGCGGCGACCAACGTGAACTCGATCGCGCTGATGTAGGACTGGTCTTCTTCGTAGACTTGATTGAACAGCTGAGTGTATTCGTCGATTTCTTCCGTACTGGCGGGACGGCGAAACGCTCGCGGCAGGAATCCGGCGAGCACTTCGCGGGCGGCTTGTTCCGGTGACCGTTTGTCGTTCGGCGTGGCGGTGATGATCCGTTCTCGATCGTCGGGGTCTTTCAACGCGTGGCCGATCGCCGACCGTGCGGCATCCAAGTACTTTTCGGCATAGATCGGCGAAATGAACAGCGTCTCCGCCGCGTTGTCAAACCCTTCGCCGCCCGCTCCATCGTCGGGCAACGCGTGGCCCGCGTTGATGGGAATGCCCAGCAAGTCGCGAACGGTGTTGGCGTATTCGGTCCGGTTCAGCCGTCGCAACATCGGGCCGCCTGGTTGAACGCCGTCGTCGCAAACCGCTTGATAAATCGTGTCGCGAATCCAACGGACGAATGCCGAGCGGCTCTGCTGCGATGGCATCTCGGAATCCGACGGCGGCATTTGGCCTTCGTGAACCCGGGTCGCGATTCGGTTCCAAGCCTCAATCGAACTTGCGACGTCTTCGGCTGATGCGAATCCCTCCAAGTCCAATCCCGACTCCGCATCTTCGCCGACGTGGCAATCGATGCAATACGATTGCACGAACTCAACGGCACCCTCAGCGGTCAACCCCTTCGAACCCGCGTCGTCGGTACCTGAGTCGACTGCACGCGCGTCTTCGGCACTGGCGAAAGGTCGTTCCGAACCGCACAGGTCTGCAAAGATAACTGCCAGTGAAAACACAACCACAGGCGCGCAAACCGATTGGGCAAATCGTGATGCCATAAAAACTGTTGAGGTGGGCAGGAGCAACCCGGGTTGGCAATCAAAGTTGCCACACGGGATTCTCTCTTCATTGTAGGATGGGCTGGTCATTATAGACGACGATGCCCTCGACGAATACTCGAATCGAATCGGTTCGTCCGTCAATTCGACGCCTCCGCGATTGCCCACCCCCTTCCCCAAGAGTTGCCCTCCATGAACGATTCGCGATTCCGACCCGATCAACCGCCGCGTTTCTCTTTTTCACGTCGCCATGCGCTCAAAGCCGTCGCCGGGCATTCCCTCGCGCTGCCGATGATCGGCTCGTTGTGTCACCCGACCGCGTTTGCAGCGGAGGAGGTCGCCCCCCGGAATCGATTCCCGCGAATGATTCAGGAATTCTTTGTTCACCAGTTGCGACAGTTCGAAAACGAACACCGCCGATCACTCAATGGATTGAAGACCGAGCAAGATGCGCGGCGTTATGTTGAATCGGTTCAAGCGAAGTGTCGCCAATCTTTTGGCCCCAATCCGGACAAGACACCACTGAACGCCCGCGTCACCGGAACCGTCCAACGCGACACCTATCGAATCGAAAACGTGATCTTTGAAAGCCGTCCCGGGTTTCCTGTCACGGCGAACCTCTACATTCCCAACGACGCAAGCGGGAAACTGCCCGCGGTCGTGGGGACCTGCGGCCATTCCTCCAACGGCAAGGCCGCCGAGCCCTATCAAGCGTTCGCACAAGGGTTGGCGCGACTCGGTTATGTCTGTTTGATCTACGATCCGATCGGACAAGGCGAACGTTTGCAGTACCCCGATGAAAACCTGAAATCCGAAATCGGCGTCGGTGTCCGTGAACACCTGCACGCGGGCAACCAACAGTTTCTTGTCGGCGAGTTTTTTGGCAATTGGCGCGCCTGGGATGGAATCCGCGCCCTTGATTATTTGCTCACCCGCCCCGAAGTCGATCCACAGCGGATCGGCGTGACCGGCAATTCCGGCGGCGGGACGATGACCACCTGGTTGTGTGGGCTGGATGACCGTTGGTCGATGGGAGCCCCGGCGTGTTTTGTTTCCACGTTCCGACGCAATTTGGAAAACGAATTGCCGCAAGACACCGAGCAGTGCCCGCCGGATGTATTTCCTCTGGGACTGGACCACAGCGATTTCCTGGCCGCGATGGCGCCCAAGCCCATCATCATTCTGGCCAAAGAACAAGACTTCTTTGACGTTCGCGGCGCGGAAGAGACGTACGAGCGTCTTCGCCGGCTGTACAAATTGCTCGGCGCCGAAGACAACGTGGCGCTGTTTGTCGGACCGACCGGGCATGGATACTCGCAAGAAAACCGCGAGGCCATGTATGCCTGGTTCAACCGTGCGGTTGGATGGGACGATCGACAAACCGACGGCCTGTTCGACGGCATGTTGACCACGACGGGTAAGGTTCCCTTTACCGCTGAGCCGGACATCCAGATCGAGAAAGACGAAACGCTGTGGTGCACCCCCGAGGGACAAGTCGCACGGTTGGACGGCACTCGCACTGTCTTTGATTTCACGCGAGAGAAATCAGAACAGCTCGCGAAGAAACGGAACAGCCCGCGCGGACAAACGCTGCGATCGACCCTGATCGATGTTCTAAAGCTGAACCTCGATGGGCTAAACGTCCCCGACTATCGAAACTTCAGCTACCTGAACGCAAAGGGATACCCTTCGAAGTACGCGATGGGTTACACCGTGGCAACCGAACCGGGAATCCATGCGATCGTTTATCGCTTGACCGACCAGCGCTGGCATTCACGTCCGCCGCGCGCCGGCAAACGCGCCGTGCTGTACGTTTCACATTTGTCCAGCGACGCCGAATTGCGCGACGAACCGCTGATCGGCGAACTGATTCAATCCGAACCCGAAACGCCGTTCTTCACGCTCGACGTCCGGGGCATCGGCGAGTCACTTCCCGGCACCAGCCAACCCGGCACGTTCCACAGCCCCTACGGCAGCGACTACCTGTACGCCATCCACAGCGTGATGCTGGGGCGACCCTACGTGGGCCAGAAAACGTTTGATGTGCTACGCGTGCTCGATTGGCTCGCATCGATCGGTCACACCGAGATCCATTTGGCAGGACTTGGCTGGGGAACCCTACCAGCAACCTTCGCCGGTGTTCTTTCGGACCATGTCAAGCAGGTAACGCTGAAGCAGGCCTTGCCATCGTATTCCGCGATTGCCGAAAGCGAGCACTACGACTGGCCGCTGGCGACCTTGTTACCCGATGTGCTCGCCCACTTTGATCTGCCAGATTGTTACGCCGAACTCGAATCAAAGCACCTCAAGCAAATTGCTCCCAAGTAAGGTAAGCCCAAAGTGGCGTAAGCTTCCAGCTTGCGACTCCCCGCCGCACCGGCGGCCTCTCCAAAACAGGAATGGCAGAATGATCGGCTGGCAGAATGATGAGATAGCCATTTGACTTATCCCCGAATCATCCTGCCACTTCAATCCTTCAGTCATTCCGCCATCCTCGTTCACTACGGCAATTGCGGCACGACCACATTGCCCGCGTCATCGACCGGGTAGACCGCGTCGTGCTGCTGCAGGGCCTCGATCAATCCCTGCATCATGCGTTTGAGCACCTTGGGCCGAGACTTGGCCAAGTTGTTCGACTCAAAGGGATCGTCGGCCAGGTTGAACAACTCGTAGTTTCCATCGCTGAACTGAATGTGACCACCGGTGGTCTTCGTTTCCGGCAGCGCGTGGTAGATGACTTTCCAGTCCCCGTCACGCCAGACGGTAAAGTAGTTGCTGCGGTGCGGCCCGTGCGGATAGTGCATCAAGAATTGCTGCGGGCGATCGGCGTCGGTTTGCCCGGTCAGCAGCGTTTGCAACGGTGCCCCGTCGACGACGTGACTTTCCGGGACTTCGGCCGCGGTGAGCTGCGTCAACGTGGGGAACAAGTCCTCGACCGATGCGACTTGGTGTTGAATCGCGCCGGCGGGGATCGAAAGGGATTGCTGCAGCGCGTTGTCCGGATTCGGCTTTGCCCACGCGGCGATCAACGGCACACGCATGCCGCCATCGTAGTGTGCGCCTTTCTTTCCACGCAGCGGTGCTGCACAAGCGACCTCGTGCTGATGCCCCAAAGGCGCGTCGCTGCCGTTGTCACCCAAGAATAAGATCAGTGTGTTTTCGGCGACACCGAGTTCGTTGAGGTGGTCCAGCATGTCGCCGAGCGATTTGTCCATGCCTTCGATCAAGGTGGCAAAGGCCTGCGCGTTGGCGGGTTTGCCGGAATCCTTGTAGTGGTCGGCAAAACGCGGGTCGGAATCGAACGGGGCGTGGACCGCGTAGTGCGAGAAATATAAATAGAACGGCTTGTCTTGTTCCACCGTTTCGGTCACGCGTTGCTTGGCTTCGATCGTCAACGCTTCGGTCAAGAACGTGTCGCTGCCATGGTACTTGTCCAGTCCGGGGACTGCGTGATGGGCGCGTTTGGTTCCCGCACCGTAGTTTTTTTCTGCGTAGTAGCTGCCTGGGGCTCCAAATGCGGCACCGGCCACGTTGACGTCAAACCCCAAGTTCAGCGGCTCGGCCCCCTCGTGCCCTTCCGGTCCGAAGTGCGCCTTGCCGACGTGAATCGTCTTGTAACCACGTCCACGCAGCACGCCCGGCAACGTCACGTCGCCTTCTTTCAACCCTGCCCAATTCCAATTCGGTGCGCCGTTCTTTCCCGCGTTGTCCTGCCGCGGGTTGATCCAGTTGGTCGTCCGGTGTCGAGCGGCATTCTGCCCGGTCATGATGCTCACCCGCGTCGGCGAACAAACACTCATCGCGTAAAACTGGTTGAACCGAATGCCTTGCGCGGCCAACCGTTCCATCGCAGGCGTGCGGTAATAATCGTTCAGAGGGTAGCGCTTTGGATTGCCCGCTTCATCGGTCAAAAAGGGAACGGACGTGTCCATCATTCCCATGTCATCGACCAGGAAAACCATGATGTTGGGTTGTTCCGCGGCGACGGAGAAATTCGGCAGGGCGGCCCATCCGGCGGCGACCACCAAGAACGTGCAAAGAAACTTCATGACAGGAGATGTCTGTGGAGGGAGAGGATCAAAGTGAATCGGTGAGAATAGATTGTAGCTGCTTTGTGTCAATCGAGCGCGCGGTGAGATCGGTTTCCAGGCATCATTGATGTGGATCAGACAGACGGGAAGCCTGTCCCACCTGCCGCTAAAGCGGCCCTTCGACTTGCAGCCAATTGAGGCAGGTATTGGAACCCTCTGCACCGGAGCCGATGTCAACGGTCAACCGTCCGTCTTGGACAGAAATCTCTCGCGTGACTTCGATGAACTCGCCCTCGGGCGTGCTGATCCGGTCGATCAAGGGGTGCCCTTCGACGGACACCGATTGCGTCGACTGTTCGTGTCCCGCATCTCCGACACAGAGGCTGACGCGATAACGCCCGTCGGAAACGCGACACTCCCAGGTGGCCGTTTTGCGGGTGAACACGAAGGAATCGCCCGGCCCATCGATCCGATTTCGCTTGCGATGGTTTTGGCTCAGATCATCGGTCCATCCGTATCCCCGCTCGCGATCAAAACGTTGCCCATGGTCGGCAACGAATCCGTCGTCCACGCCGACACCGGGACCGCAAAAATCAAAGGATCGATTCGGTGCGCTCGTCTTATCCGGCACACCGTCTCGATCGCCGGGCAACTTACGACGCTCGATTTCGAACCGGATCGGTTCGTTCGGCGTGAATATCAACGCATCGTCTTGATCGGGGATGCCATCGCCGTCTGCGTCGTCGAGACTGATCCGATCGATTTTCCACGCGTCCCACCCCTGTTGTTCAATCACGTTCCACCAAAGCTGACAAAACGCTCCACGCGTCCCCGACGTCCACTCCCGCGGTACCGTCAAGCCTTCGCTTCTGGCCACCACTTCGGCGATCCACTCTGAGCTTGCCCGATCATCGGGCCGAAAGTCGACGTCGCGAGTTCCCAGGGGAAGCAGCCCCAGTGCGGCCAAGCGGTTGATCGCGACAAACGCCGGATGCCCCGAATCCAAATCCCGAAACGGCCACAGCAGAATCGGAGTCGCGGAATCGACTTGACCGCACAATGCATGGCGAACCGATTCCAGCAACGCTCGATCGTACGGGATCTCTCGCGGCGCCACGCCGGCGGCGATCGCAACGGCGGCCGTCGCTCCGGCCGCCTGTCCGACGTGAATCCGTTGATCGTGCAATCGGATCGCGGCACTGACGATGCTGCTGAACCCCAGATTGCCCTGCGCCCCCAGCAGCCCGTCAAATCGTTGGGGAACCAAACTACGCAGCGGAAACACGCTGCGGTCACTCAAAAAACTGGTGTGTCGCAGCGGTTTGTGATAATCAATCCAAGGTCCCTGGTTTCCGTCCCTGTCAGGGTTCTCGCTGATCAAAAACGTCCGCCCGGTGCGGTGGAAATCGTAGTGAAACTGCCAGGCAAACAAACCATCGGGATACATCACCGCGGCGAAGCGTGGCGTCGCCTTGGTTTTTGTTTCGCCGTCACGATTGCGACCATCTTGCTCACGCATCATGTACATCGCTTTCAAACGCAGTGACTCGCGGATGTAAGGTTTGGGCGGCAATCTGTCCGGTGTTCCGAATTCGTCGCTCAGATGAAACCGACGAAAGGAATTGGTTCGGTCGGTCGCACGCTGGTGAACAAAGTTTTGCAGGTGATACAGCACCCCGAGTGCGTGTTGTTTGGCATCTCGAAAGATGATCTCACGCTGCGCCCGCGACAGAACCACAATGTTCTTCTGTGACGCGCCGGGCTCGGTGGCGTCGAGTGCATCGGCGACGTGGGCCGGCAATCGTTCCAGCGGATAATCCTGGCCGTTCATGTAGTTCAGCAGGATCGCGGTCTTGCCGTCGCGACTGGTTCGGCCTTCGACAATGCGACGAACCGAGTAGACGCTCAACTGCCGCTTCGAAGTCTCACCGGCATCGGGCCAATGCCGGATCGCACCCAGTCCCACTTGATTGACGTCCCAATCCAGGTTGCGAAATTCGTTCAAACTGAAATGCGTGGCGCGGGGATAGTTTCGATCGTCGAATCGTGGTGGCTCGGCGATCGGTGTCTCCTGATCGGATTCCTCAACGACCATCGCCCAAGTGATCGGGTTCATTTCATTCTTCGGCGCGTTCTCTGGAGCACTCGGTTCGCCGTAACGTGACGGTGGATCCGGTCCGTATTCGAACGCGGCCCCTGACACTTGAATTGCATCGCCCCAATCCGAAGCGTCGATCGTGATGTTCGCGCGGACGTGTAAATCCGCTTCGGATCCATCGACGGACGCAAACCACAGTCCCGACAACTTGGGAATCGTCCCCGACCGCTCGACGTCCGCTTTCACCGGGTAACGATCGGTCACCAGCAGGACTTGGCCGTTTTGCAAATAGGGGCGAATCATCTCGCGGAAGATGGCCTCCGCTTCCGCCGGCCGAAAGGTGGACGGCCCGTGGTGGGGCCGTCCCGGCATCGGCGATCCATACTTTGCCGTGTTGAACGCCTCGATCCGATCCATCAGTTCTTTGAACAGGCCGAAACGGTGAAAGGAACGCTTCATCGGATGCCAGTCCACGCCCCAGCCGACTTTGCCGACGCCTTTGTTTTCATCGACGCAGGCCAGCGCTTGTTCGGTGAATTGACCACCCAGCCAGCGACCGTCGTGGACAACGACGATTTTCTTGACGCCCAATCGCGCGGCTTGAATCGCCGCGGCCCAACCTGATTCCGTCCCACCGACGATCAGTACGTCGGCATCCATCTGTTCCGCCGACTTCGCATCGGGAATGGAAACCAACAGGCCAATCAGGAGAACAAAGAAATATCGCATCGTGCAATAACCCAGATCAAGGACGCAACAAGCAGTGAAGAAGTGTCGAGTTCAAAACGTGGGAGAGGCTTTCAGCCCGCAACGCTGACACGACAGACGGAAATCCAATCGCACGCGTTTTCCGCGTGCCGCTAGATCAACTCGCGGATCACTTCGCCGTGATCCATCAAAACGTGGGGGCGGCCGGAGCGATCGTGAATCATGCGTCCGGGATCGATCCCCAGCTGGTGATACAGCGTCGCGACGACGTCGGTATAGTCGACCGGACGATCGGTCGCTTCACCGGCAACCTTGTCAGTATTTCCCAGCACGACGCCTCCGGGCATGCCACCGCCGGCCATCATCCCCATCGACAGTCGCGGCCAGTGATCGCGTCCGCCTTTGGCGTTGACCTTCGGTGTGCGACCGAACTCGCCCCACGCCAGCACGGTGACATCTTCCAGCATGCCGCGCGACTGCAGATCCGTGATCAAGGCGTGGAACCCGAAATCGAACAGTGGACCGAGTTGTTTCATGCGATCGTTGTTGTCCGAGTGCGTGTCGAAATCACTGAGCGAAATGCTGACGACACGCACACCGGCTTCGACCAACCGCCGCGCCAGCAGAAACTTCAGCGCCGCTTCGGGGCCTTCGCTGGTGTAGGACTGTGTTCCGCCGGCGGGCAACTCCGGCGTGTAATGTGCGATCACGCGAGAATCCTCCTGGTCCAAATCCATTGCTCCGGCGAACGCCCCCGACGTCAGGATGGTGTATGCCTGCCTTGTGAAATGATCCATCGCTTCCATTTCACCGGAATCGTCGAGCGCGCGATTGAACTGATCCAAACGCTTCAGCAGCGCAAGGCGATCATCGATTCGATCGACCGGCAACTCCTTGATCAACTTGAGTTCTGTTTTGTGGCCGTCGCCCAACCGAGCCAACTCGCCTTTCATGCCCTCCTCAAGCTCACGTTGGAATCGATCCGAGATGTCCGGTCGAAACGGTTTGACGCTCGGCCCCAAGAAACCAGGTCGCGCGCTGTTGCGAACCAGTGGCCGGCCCTGCATCAGATCAACGAAATTGGGCACCTGATCTTCCGGCGACCCGAGCAAGTGATTGACCACGCAGCCCAGTGCCGGCCGGCCGCCGATCGATTGCAGCACCATTTCCTTATAACCGCTCTGGCATTGAAACGCATGGTGTTTCCCATCCGCGCCGACCAGTGACCGCAGAAAAACGAGTTGGTTCGCAATTCCCGCGCAGCGTGGCATCAACTCCGTCAGTCCGATTCCGGGAACCTTCGTCCCGATCGGCGCGAACGCGCTACGCAACTCCGCCGGGGCGTCCGGTTTGGGATCGATCAGATCCATCTGCGGCGGACCACCGTCGAGGTGAATGATGATGACCGATTTTCGCGACGATCCGCTTGATGATTGTGCGTCCGCGGCGAGCACGTCGGGGAGGGTCAGCCCTGCGATCCCGCTGGCACCGGCGCAAAGAAAACTTCGGCGTCGAAAACCGCTGCAGTTGGCAAACGCATGGCCGGTTGTGAATCGAAGCATAACGGGTGTTCCCCAACGGTGGCACAGGGTCGAGCACCTGATATCGTATCATGAACCCACTGTCGCTGCGTACTGCAACTCGATGAGACCCCGTCCGGGCAACGCTGTGAAGCATTTATTCCCTGCGTTTGACGAGGTGTTAGCGGCAGGGCGCAAGCCCTCCGGTCCCTCATCGTTCCCGAAACACCGGAGGGCTCGCGCCCTAACGCTAAAAAAATGCTTCACAGCGTTGCCCAGCGAGGATCAATAGATGATGCACACGTTCGAAAAATGATGCGCACGGTCGAACGGCAAGTGCGGCGTCGCGGGCGCGCGATCCGTCTTGTTTAACCCCGCGGGCGTAGCGGCGAGGCGGCGGGCAGATGTTGGGGACCGCTACTGCGCCCCAAGGCTGACAGTTGGCACGCCGCCGGCGGCACGACGCTCTGCTGGCAGCCAAGTCGACTTCGTTAGCACCTAAGAAGCTGGCGACCAGTGCCGGGATCCGCTCTCGCGTGGAAAAGGGGTCAGGCCTCTTTGATGCATATCGCTCAACAAGAGAGTCCTGACCCCTTCGACGGCGTCCTGGGTGATGCCCGGAGGGCAGGCAGAGTGCATGCCGGCGGTGTGAGCCGCCGGTTAGGAGACTCCCTTCGTTGCAGCAGCCCTGGAAGGGCGACACAGTCCAAACCGCGGCCCCGATTCGTTGCCCACTGTGTCGGAACTCGCTGCGACCCTGTCCGGGGTCGAGGAGAGAATTGGGCGCGTTTCCCGGAGGTGACGCCGCGCTCACCTCCGGCTAATCGCTGTGATCCCCTCGGAATCAAAACGCTGGCAACCTTTGAAGCGTGGAAAAGGGGTCTGGCCTCTTTGATGCATATCGCTCAACAAAAGAGTCCTGACCCCTTTGACAACCGGCGGGTAGCCACGAGATGCACGACACGGTGGCGAGGCGATGGACGGCGTGCAGGTGATCTGTGCAGCGAATGGTCGGGCCTAGGTGATGCCCGGAGGGCAGGCAGAGTGCACGCCGGCGGTGTGAGCCGCCGGTTAGGAGACTCCCTTCGTTGCAGCAGCCCTGGAAGAGCGACACAGTCCAAACCGCGGCCTCGATTGGTTGCCCACTGTGTCGGAACTCGCTGCGACCCCGTCCGGGGTCGAGGAGAGAATTGGGCGTGTTTCCCGGAGGTGACGCTGCGCCTTAGGTTTGACCACATCTTTTTGTTTGCCAGCGGATGTGTCGAGTTGGCGCGGCTGTGAAACCAATTGTTGATCTTTGTAAATGAGTCAAGCTTGGTAAGGTTGATCTGGTAATTTGGCGATGCCTGGAGTTTTTTCCCTGTGGGAACCGTGGCGTGGAACACACGCTGCGATTGATTCGCGACGGCGGGTTGAGATGGTTGCTGGTGACGGAATGGCTACCAGCACTCGTATCACGGAAGGCCCCCCATGGTTTTGCCCCTGCAAACATTTGGACAAGTCAACTTTGCCAACGCTCAACTCGGCGACAAACGTAGAACAAATCGTCTCGTACAACTTGCTGACTCAATGGCTCGACGACCAAGTGGAACATTGCCACAGAAATTCAATAGCCCCAAAGACCTCAGGGCTTTCTACCGGTTGATGGACCGTGACCAGGTGACGCATGAGGCAATTCTCGCATCTCATCGTGAGGCAACCTGTCACAAGATCAAGCAAATCAGAGGCCCAGTCCTGATTCTTCATGATGCCACCGAGCTGGATTTTACCAATCACAAGTCACTTTCCGATGACATGGGCCAAATTGGCAACGGCAATCGCCGTGGGTACATCGCGCAAAACAGCTTGGCCGTGAACCCGAAAACACGGCAAGTAATTGGATTGTGCAATCAGGTTTTGCACCATCGGGAGGATGCTCCCAAAGACGAACTGACCGCTCAGAAACGCAAGCGTGAATCACGAGAGAGTCGATTGTGGTTGCGCGGTGCCGATCCACTGGCTAACAGCGAGAAACTCGTTGATGTTTGTGATCGAGGAGCTGACACGTTCGAGTTCCTCGAACATGAATTGGCCAGCGGCCGTAGGTTCGTCATTCGTGCCTCTCATAATCGGGCGATCATTCCTGGACATGGCGATCAAGGCAGTAGCGATCAAGCCTGTTACCTTCGCAACTATGCTGCCAGCCTTCCGCCAGCAGGACACTGGACGTTATCGGTAACGAGCAAAGTCGACAAGAAAGTACGGGTTCGCAAAGGCAAAAAGAAATCAGCCAATCGACGGGCTCGTGAGGCGAAGATGGCTGTCTCATTTGCCCCGGTTCAAATCAAACCACCCGCGAAGAAACTAGGAGAACACGGCAACGATCCGCTTGCCGTCTGGGTTGTTCGAGTCTGGGAAGAAGATCCGCCCGCCGGAGAAGAGCGTCTGGAATGGTTTTTGATTACAAACCAACCCGTACTTGATTTTGAAGATGCCTATCAGGTTGTCGGTTGGTACGAATGTCGCTGGATCATTGAAGAGTATCACAAAGGGATGAAAACAGGATGTAGCATTGAGAGCCCGCAATTCACTAGCGAAGAACGTTTGCAGCCAGCGATCGCTTTGATTTCAGTGGTGGCGTTGACTCTGCTGCAAATGCGTGATGCCAGTCGTCGTTGGGACGCAAAGAAACGCAAAGCGACCGAAGTTATCTGCAGCGACTACGTGAGTGTGCTGAGCGCTTGGCGACATGGCCAAATCAAACCCGACTGGTCAATTCACGATTTCTACTATGCACTGGCGAGACTCGGCGGTCATCAGAACCGCAAATCCGATCACCCACCGGGATGGCAAACGATTTGGCGAGGCTGGAACGACCTCCAAGCGATGCTCTGCGGCGTTGACGCAATGAAGATTGTAAAAAGATGTGGTCAAACCTAAGCGCTGCGCTCACCTCCGGCTAATCGCTGTGATCCCCTCGGGATCAAGGCAAGTCTCCGCCTCCACTCGCGTTGTATGGTCGTGATGGATTTTCTTTGATTCAAAGAAACATTCGACCGAACGCACAACGCGCCGATCTTGGGGATTCGAGCGTCTTAGGATGTCAGCAGGGCACCAATGACCTCAAAAAGACGAAACCCACCGAACGCCGACGCGGCGATCCTTGCGAGGGCGAGCATCGCACGACGTTTGGAGTGTACACTTGAAGTCCTTTGAACAGCCCTCGGGAACGTGGCACTTGGACTTTGATGTTTCCTTGTCCCCGGCGACCGTGGATCGTCGCGCCCGTGTGCCCCCGCCAAAATGAGATTCATCATGATTCAATCGATTGCTAAAGTGACGCCGCTCGCTTGCTGGGCGCTTGCGGCAGTTGTCGCGTTTAGCCATTGGCCGGCGTCGGTGAAGGCTGAATCAACTGCCCCGCCCAACGTCGTCGTGATCTACGCCGACGACCTCGGTTATGGCGACGTGCAGTGCTACAACCCCGAGCGTGGCAAGATCCCGACGCCAAACATTGATCGGTTGGCCAAACAGGGCATGAAGTTCACCGACGCGCACTCTTCGTCCGGCGTCTGTTCTCCGTCGCGATACACGCTGCTGACCGGTCGCTACCACTGGCGTTCTCGATTGCAAGGCGGCATCGTCGGACTTTGGGGCGCGCCGCTGATCGCCCCGGACCGGATGACAATCGGATCGCTGGCGAAACAGCACGGGTATCAAACCGCGTGCATCGGCAAATGGCACTTGGGATGGGACTGGCCGATTCCCGCCTCGAAAGCAAAGTTGTTTAAAGCACGCCCAAAAGGCAACGTCGTCGCGACCGACGAGCATCGAGCGGTCTGGCGCGAGGTGTTCGAGCAACCGATCGGCGGCGGTCCCAGCACACGCGGCTTCGACGTCTACTTCGGCACCGACGTCCCCAACTGGCCGCCGTATTGCTACATCGAAAACGATCGAACCGTCGGGATCCCGACCGAATTCTTGCCGCCGGAGTTGCTGCGCAAGAACCAAGCCAGCAATCAAGGTCCCGCGTTGGCCGGCTGGACGCTGGAGCCGATCTTGCCCGCGCTGGCGGATCGAGCCGCCCAGTACATCGCCGCCGCAGCCAAGTCGCCCGATCCGTTCCTGGTCTACATGCCGCTGACTTCACCCCACACGCCGCTGTCGGTCAATGACGCTTGGAAAGGTAAGAGTGGACTAGGACTGTATGCCGATTTCGTGATGGAAACCGATGCCGTTGTTGGTCAAGTGCTCGATGCGATTGAGCAGCATGGGTTGGCGGACAAGACACTCGTCGTCTTCACCAGCGACAACGGCTGTGCACCGTACATCGGCGTCGAATCACTGGAACAGCAGGGCCACTACCCCAGCGGCCCGCTGAGGGGTTACAAGGCGGATGCGTGGGAAGGCGGGCATCGCATCCCTTTCCTCGTCCGTTGGCCGGGCGTCGTCGAACCGGCAAGCGTCTGCCCACAGTTGATCCATCAAGCCGATTTGCTGGCCACGTTTGCTGACATCTGGAATGCAGAATTGCCCGAAACCGCATGCGAAGACAGCTTCAGCCTGGTGCCGCTGCTGCAGGGGGAAAGCCAACCGATTCGCGAAACGTCGGTCAGCTGTTCGATTCGCGGTGTGCCCAGTTTGCGCCGTGGAAACTGGAAATACATCGCCGCGCCGGGATCGGGTGGCTGGGGCAAAGGCGGCGACCAAAGCCAACCCGTCCAGCTCTACGACCTCGCCACAGACCTTGCCGAAACACGCAACCTTGCCGCCGAGCAACCCGAGCGGCTGAAATCGATGCAAGCGTTACTGGAAACGACGATCACCGCCGGTCGCAGCACGCCCGGACCGCCCCAACGCAACGACGTCAAAGTACGTCGTCACCCGGCGTCATTGTGACCGATGGCAAGGCACCACCTGCGCGACGCGCCTACGCTTCCGGATCCGGCGTCGGCGTGGGAATCGACTCCGCGTTCGGAGCGGAACCGTCGGTCGACGGCAAACTCATCGGGGGATCGAGTCGGCTTTCAATCGCGCCTTCGTCCAACATGTCGTCGTAGTAGATGCCATGGTCGACCGTCGCACCTTCCAGCACCATCGAATCAGGAACGGCCGACCCGATCGGAACCGCTGTCGACGGAGCACATTGCGAACAGGACGGATTGTGATACACCACCGGTGTTCGTCGAAACCAACTCAACGGGCCTGAAGCACTACAACCGGTAAGCAGCAGAACGAAAACGGGAAGCAAGTAACGCACGGATGGATCTCCCAAATTGGCTCAGCATCCGTTCACGACAATGATTCCCGACCTTGGTTTGATCCCTTTCGGCAGGATCGCAGGGGAGTTTGGAGAGAATCCGAAAAGGTAACGAACAGTCAACTCTTGCGGGTTAAGCCGGTGACGAATAGGTGGAACGATTGGCACGCGCCGCTCGCTTACGCGTCCCGCTGGAATGGGATGGCACGCGCCGCTCGCTTACGCGTCCCGCTGAATTTTCAGCACGTGGCGTGAGCCAGTGGCGCGTGATCACAACCATCAATAATCCGCTTCCTGCAAACTGTTCAGCACCGACGTTTGCCACTGACGGAGTTCGCTGAGCAAACGTTCGGTGACCTCTGGTTTGCTGCCGGCGAGATTGTTCTGTTCCGCTCGATCGGCATGTAAATCGAACAACTCGACGTTTGTGTTGCTGCCTGATTGGCCATCGACGACCAGTTTGTAGCGGTTGTCCAAGATCACCCGCGGCCCCACGTAATCAGCCTCCGCGATGTCCGGTTGATGAAAGTTATTAAAACTGCGCGTCAGTTTGCCGGCCATTTCTTTCACCAACGGCGTCGTCCCTTCCTGCAACTCCAGATCGATGTACGGCGCCGGCTTGGGATTCGCTCCGGTCACGCGTTTGGCCGGATAGCTCCAGAAACAAATTGGTTTAGGCCGTTGGTTCATCGTCCCCTCGATCACCGGCACGACGCTGATCCCATCCAGGGGCCGCTCAGGCACGTTGACCCCCGCCAGTTCACAAAGCGTCGGAAGCATGTCGCTGGTGACCGAATTGACGTCGCTGACACGCCCTTGGCGGATTCGTGCAGGCCATTCGATCAGACCAGGAACGCGGATCCCGCCCTCATACATCAAAGCTTTCTCGCCGCGAAAGGGAGTCGTCGCGCGACCGCTGCTGCGGGGACTTCCGTTGTCGCCGCAGTACCAGAGCAAGGTGTTGTCGCGGAGTCCGGTGTCGCTGAGGTGCTCACGCAAGGTTCCGATCGAACGATCCATCGCGGTGATTTCGGCATAGCGTTCGCGCAACACGTCCCGCAACGGACGCGTCGTCGGCCGGCCGGTCTCCATCGACGTCAACCGAACCGACCGCTTGGACAACGACTCGGGTAGGTCATCGTAGAGCGCGAGGTCTTTGTCCAGCCCGCTGTACGGCTCATGGGGCGAGCCGAACCAGACCACCGCCAAAAAGGGCTTTCCGTCCTGGCGGGCACGATCGATAAACTTGATCGTCTCGTCAATCGTGACTTCGGATCCTTCGCCCTCGAATCGCTCCGGCGGTCCACCGTTGCGGGAGAACGGCGGATCCATTTCATAAAAATTGTCGTGCGACAGGTATTCGTCAAAGCCCATGGCACGCGGGTTGGTCGGAGACTCCTTTTTAACCGGCCCCAGGTGCCACTTGCCGAAATGCCCGCATCGATAACCCGCATCGGATAACAGATGGGCGATCGTGATTTCCTGGGGACGGATCGACCAGCCAGGGGCGAAGGTGCCGTAGCGGTTGGGATGCCGCCCCGTCAGCACGCTGCCACGGGTCGGCGAACATGACGGATGCCCCGAATAGAAGTGATCCAGTCGCAACCCGCTTGCTGCCATCTGGTCCAGCACGGGAGTGTGCAAATAGGGATGCCCGTTGTACCCCGTTTCACTCCAGCCGTGATCGTCTCCCATCAACAGAATGAAACTGGGGCGATCGTCGGCGTGGATCAACGAGCCGAACAAGAGGGCCAGGAAACACGCCGCGAGGCGGGGAAGGAGCAGGTTGGTTTTCATGTGGAGGTCCGTTGTGGTCGGTCTGTCGATCGATGGCATGGGTCACCCCGATAGGCTATTCGGTGAGGCATTGATGTTTGTGTATTACACGGTTTCAGCGGAAGGGCGCGAGCCCTCCGGCATTTGGGTGAAGCTGAGGAACCGGAGGGCTCGCGCCCTTCCGCTACCAAATGCTTTACAGCGTCACGTCGGTAGGTCACGCTGTGCGTGACGATTGGCATGCACAGCATGCCCTACGAGGCGACGCTTCATTTCATGTAATCTTTCCCAGACCAGCTGTCCAATACCGATCGCTGCCAGGCTTCAAGATCCGCTTTCATTTCCGCGACACGCGTCGTCTGCGATTCGCTCAAATCCGTTTGCTCCATCGGGTCTTCCACCAGATTGTACAGCTCATACGTCACTTGCTTCCCGTTCTGGATGCGGTGCAGTTTCCATGGCCAAGCATTCCACGCCGCGTGGCCTCGCATGCCGTCTTCGCCGAACGTCGGAAACTCTTCCACGTTCTTCAAAATCCGTTCGGGATGTGGATTGGGCCGACCGGCTTGTTTGGCTTCCAAGAGCGCGCGGATGATGCGGTCACTATGAGTGCTTTGGCCTTGCGTGTGCCCATGCCAGAATCCCATCGGGGGACGAACCGTTTGTTTGCCAGCCAGCACGTCGGCAAGGTCGATGCCATCGAGCTTGGGTTGATGTGCGACGTTTGCCCCGGCGATCGCCACGAGCGTCGGGTACAGATCGGCGGCAAACGCCGGGGTTTCGATCGACTGCGGACGGTACCGCGCCGGCCATTCCAAGATCGCCGGAACCCGCAATCCGCCTTCGTAGATGCTGCCCTTCTTGTTTCTCCCGCCGGACGATTCAACGATCAAACCGCCGTTGTCGCTGCAATAAAACAGCAGCGTGTTGTCGGCGATGCCCAGATCTCGCAAGGTCTTTCGCAGCCGTCCGACCTGCTGATCCAACAGTGTGATCTCACGAAAGTAGCCGGGTTTCTTGGTCGGCTGATCGTTGTAGAGCGTCGCGGCGGCGGGGATTCCTTGCGGCAATTCCTGTTGCGGGTCGTGGGGCGAGGGAAACCAGGTGACCGAAAACATCGGCCGATCGCCGCCGTGATGTTTGGTCAGAAACTCGATCGTCGCATCCATGCTGATCACGCTACCGGGACCCTGAAGATGCTCGTAGTTCCCGTTGCGGCTCAGGTACGGATTATTGTCAAAGAAATTCAATCCCGAGAGCCATTCGTCGAACCCGGCCCCGCCCGGACTGGTCGGACTGTCCGGTTGCACCGAGCCGATGTGCCACTTGCCGAAATGTCCCGTGACGTAACCGGCATCGCCGAGCGCCTCGGCAATTGTTGTTTCGTCGGGCCGCATGTAGTGGCCGTGATTGGGAACGTTGGTGCGAAACGGATGACGCCCGGTCATCACGCTGGCCCGAGTCGGCGAACAAACCGGTGCGCTGGCGTAGAACCGATTGAAGACGACTCCCGCTTTGGACATCGCGTCCAAGTGCGGCGTCTGGACGAATGGATGTCCGGTAAATCCGGTGTCACCATAGCCGTGGTCATCGGCCATCACCAGCACGATGTGCGGCCGCGCGGGCGACTCGGCTTTGAGTGACCAACAGCAAACGAGCTGTGAACAGAGTGCTGCAACAATGGCAAAGGAAAGGATCTGTTTTCGGGCGGTCATCGGCAAGGTGGGTGGCGAGGTGGGAAGGAAGAGGGCGGAAACGATGAAGGCAGAATGATTCGGGGCAGAATGATGGGGGCAAGACGATGGGGGCAAGACGATGGGGAGGCAGAATGATGGGGAGGCAGGATGATGGACGACAGCGGGAGGCAGTGGATTTAGGGGACACACTCAAGCAATTGAAGAGTAACGGTGAGAGAGAACGCGGCGGCGTCCTGGATCTCGCTCATTCCGTCCCCCATCCCAAAACATCATTTTGCCCCGAATCATTCTGCCAATCTCCTCCCCCGCGTTTTGCCTCCACGGTTCTTCAGACGCCGCCTCGCCGGTAGCCTTTCTCGAGTTTTTGTTTCGGCGGCGGTGGTGGCGTGATACCTTCGGCGATCATCAGCGCGCGAATGGCGTCGGCGGTTTCGTAGGACGGCTTAAAGTTTCCGCCCCCGCGATAACCCATGGCGATCCACAGCGGCATCCGCCCCTGCTTCGTCACCTTGCTCCAGATGTTGATGTCGGCACCGTTGGCCGCCAGACAGTTGACGACCGATGGCAGCATCTTGTAAGCCGCCCCATGCATCGCGGTTTCGCCGTTGCTGTCCACCGCGTTGACGTCAGCGCCCAAGTCGATCAGGTAGGAAACCGCCGCCAGGCATTCCGGTTCCGAGCCCGCCGTATCGCCCTCGGAACCACTCCCCATGCCGGCGGCCATCATCAACGGCGTCCAACCGTTGTCGGCGGCCAGCGTGGGATCGGCGCCCAGTTCCAGCAGTGTCTGCATCAGTGCGACGTCGGCCGTCCCGGCGGCGGCAAAGAACGCGGTCGCGCCCTTCTTGCCGAACTTGCCGCGACCGCCATTGCGTTCTTTGGGTGCATTGACATCGGCGCCGTGCTCGACCAGTGCACGCACGAACTGAAGACTGGTCATGGATCCCGAACCGATCGGCGGCGGGTCGCCGTCGGCGTTGTCGCCCAGCGGTGGCTTGCGAACCCAGGACATCGTGAACAGCGGCGAAAACCCGGTCCGTTGGTCGTTGGGATCGGCCCCGGCCTTGAGTAGTTCGACGGCGAGTTCGAAATGCCCGTTTTCAATCGCGAGGATCAGTGGTGACGTCCTGTTGGCGACGTTTTTCCCCGAGCTGTTGGCCGGCTTCATCGCCAAATTGACGTCCACGCCGGCATCCAAGAACCGTTTCACCACCGGCCAGTGTCCTTGTCGAACGGCAAACATCATCGGCGTGTAACCCGACTTCAGCGCCGTTTCAAAATCCGCTCCGGCGTCGAGCAACAGATCGACCACCTCGGCGTGTCCTTCGTGCGCGGCCCACATCAACGCCGTCTGGTCATTGCGTTCGGTCGCATTCACGTCCGCGCCGTGTTTCAGCAAAGCGCGGACGGGATCAACGCGACCAGTTCTGGCCGCGGTCATCAACGCCGTTTCACCACCGTCGAGCGTCGCGTTGGCATCGGTACCATGTTCCAGCAACAGCTTGACGAGCTGCCTGTTGCCGTTGCTGCAGGCCAGCGACAACGGCGTCACTCCATAACGGTTTTGGCAATCCACCGACGCGCCCGCGTTGACGATCGCGTGGCACGTTTCCACGTCGTCCAAGTACACCGCCCAGTGCAACGCCGTCATCCCGTCGACTTGTGTCGCATCGATGTCGACCGCATCGTCACCTGCGTCGGTCGAAACGCGGCTGAGTAACTCAGCGATCCGCTTGCGATCCTGTTTTTCAACGGCGTCGGCCAATTCCGGTTCGGTGGCCGATTTCGATTCGGCGGTCAGTTCCGGCTCCGCAGCCAGAACGACCACACCGCTGGGCAGGACGCCCAAGCAAAGGCTGCAAACCGCGATTGCAAAGATGCGCGAGTGCGTCCGCTGCGTCGTACTCTCGCCCGCGTGTTTCTCGACAAATCGATTCATGACTCGTTCCATTGCGATCACACCGAGAGCGGTTCAAACAATTCGTCGACCGGTCCTTCGCTGTCGGCAAACTTGTCCAGTTTGACGCCGACCTTGTCGAGTAGCGTCAGGTGCAGGTTGGCCAGTGGCGTCGGGCGATCGTATTGGATGTGCCGTCCGCCCTGCATACCGCCGGCAGCGCCACCGGCGACGATGATCGGCAAATCGGTGTGGTCGTGAACGTTCGGGTTTCCCATGCCGCTGCCGTACAGCAACAGCGAATGATCCAGCAGCGTGCCGTTCCCGTCGGGCGTTGCTCGCAGCTTTTCCAAAAAGCCCGCGAACAGCGACACGTGGAACTGATTGATCTTTGCCATCTTCGCAATCTTTTCTTCGTCGTTGCCGTGGTGCGACAGCGGGTGATGCGACTCCGGCACTCCCAATTCGGGATAACTACGGTTGCTGGTTTCACGAGCCAGTTGGAACGTGATCACACGTGTGATATCCGCCTGCATTGCCAAGACTTGCAGGTCGAACATCAATCGGGCGTGATCGGCATACGAAGCTGGAACACCCATCGGCCGATCCAAATCCGGCAGCTCGTTGTCTTTGGCGTCCGCTTCGGCCTTCTGGATCCGTCGTTCGACTTCGCGCACCGAATCCAGGTATTGGCCGATCCGGACACGATCCGACGCACCGACTTCGCGATTCAAACGGGCGATGTCTTCGGACATCCAATCCAACAAACTCGCCTTTTCGTTCAATTCCGCTCGGCGCTGTGCGGCCGTCCCACCCGCACCGAACATGCTCTCGAACACGATCCGCGGATGCGCTTCGGAAGGCAACGGGGTCGTCGGTGAAGACCAAGACAGATTGTTCTGGTACACGCAGGCATAGCCGTTGTCGCATTGCCCCACGGTTTGCATCAGGTCCATCGACAATTCCATCGACGGCAATTGCGTGGACTGGCCGATCTGTTTGGCCGCCAACTGATCGGCGGTGGTTCCCAAATAGTAATCCGTCCCTTCCGTATGCTTCGCCTTGGCCGCACTCAAGAACGCCGAGTTGGATGTCGCGTGCGAACCCGGGTAGGCGTTGGCCAATTCCAGATTACTGATCACCGTGACCTGGTCTCGGACCGGCTCGAGTGAACGGAGGATCGGCGGCAACTCACCGAGTGTGGATTCGCCGGGCGGTTTCCAGCGTGACAGGTCGCAGCCCATCGGCATGAAGACGTAACCGAGACGTCGTACGGGTGCCGCCGGGGTCGCATCGAGCGCCGTGGCGGCCGGTACCATTGCGTCGAGCAACGGCAGGGCGATGGCACCGCCGACGCCGCGTAACACCGTGCGACGCGAGATTGCTTTCTTTCGAATAAAGTTCACCGGTAGGTCCTCATTTGAAATGCCGGGCTGTTGATGATTTCCCAGATCAACGTGGAAAAACGGTACTGGTCTTGTCCGGCGCGACGCACGATCTCTCGAATCGCCGGGCCGTCGGATTCGCCGATCCCTCGCCCCAAGGCGTAGGTGAGCAGCTTTTCGGTCATCGCGGTGGCGAATAATTCGGGCCACTGCATGATCGCCGCCTCCAACCCCGTCACGCCTTGGAAACTGTCGCCGCTGGGAAGGGCGCCTTCTGAATCGACGGGCACGCCAAATTCGGTGTCCCGCCAACGTCCGACCGCGTCATAGTTTTCCAGCGAAAACCCGATCGGATCGATGATCACGTGACAACTGGCACAGGCCGGATTGGAACGGTGTTTGGCAAGTCGCTCGCGGATCGGAAGCTCCGCACCGATCACTTCTTCTTCCAACGACGGAACGTTCGGCGGCGGAGGCGGCGTCGGGGTGGCGAGCAGATTGACCAGCACCCAATTGCCTCGAATCACCGGCGAAGTGCGGGTGGCGTAGGAGGTCACCGTCAAGATGCTACCGTGCCGCAACAACCCGCCACGATGTTCACCGCCGGAAAGATCGACGCGACGAAAGCGACTGCCGTAGACATGCGGGATGCCATAGTGCTTGGCCAACCGCTCGTTCAGATACGTGTAGTCGGATCGGAGCAAGTCCAAGACGCTGCGGTTTTCCTCGATGATGCTCTGGAAAAACAATTCCGTTTCGCGCCGCATTGCCTGCCGCAGGTTGTCATCAAAATCCGGGTACAACCGCGCGTCGGGTGTTTTGGATTCCAGGTTTCGCAGATGCAACCACTGGTTGGCGAAATTGGTCACCAGGGCTTCGGCGCGGCGATCGTTCAACATCCGTCGGACTTGATCGCGCAGCACACTCGGGTCTCGCAAATTCCCGCGTTCGGCTGCGGTCAACAATTCGTCGTCGGGCAGACTGCTCCACAAAAAGAACGACAGCCGTGACGCCAACTCGTCGTCGCTGATCGCATAGGCGTCGCCCACATCCAGGCCTTCGGGATCGCGTTCGATGCGAAACAGAAACCGTGGGCTGACCAGAATCGAAGCGAGCGCGCGTTCGATCCCCGCCTCAAACCCGGCTTCCGCAGCACCGTCCCGATAGAATTCCATCAGTCGTTCGACATCCGCGGCATCGACCGGTCGACGATAGGCGAGTCTGGCCAGTCGCGAAATGATCTGCCTGGCACAGGCCTCGTTCTGTTCCGGCGAGGCAGGGTAACTGGTGAAGACTCGTCGGCGGCTGGGGGTGTCGGGCGGCGATTCAGCGGCGACTGATATATCGTCGTCGGCATAGGGTCCGGTGATCGAAACTTGATAGACCGCGGGCGTCAAACGCGGATGCCGGTGCGAGTTGAAATGCACGTTGAGCGGCTGCCGTTTCGTCTCAATCAACGATGACTTGTTCTTGATAAACGTCACGCCCACATCATGGGGCCCCGCCTCGACCGTCACGCGGGCTTTCAATCGGCTGTCGTCAAAGAAGTATTGATTTCGAGCCTTGGGCGGAACCAATTCAAACTCGGCCACGCGCTTGCGGTCCAACAGGAACTCCATCTGGTACTTTCCGTTGAGCCCCTCGACGTGTTCGTTGCGGTCACGGGCCAGGTTGATTTGCACTTCGTACACACCCGATCGTGGGAAGGTATGGTGCAGCAACATGCCGCCCCGAGTGCCCAGGGGCAGCCCGACCACGTGTTCCTCTTGCGTCACGTCGGCAGGCATTCGATAGGTGTGGCCTTCCAACTGATCCGACGGTCGGGCGATCGCCAGTTGGCTGATCTTTCGAGCCGCATTGATGTAGCGGGAAACCAACGTAGGCGGCAGATCCCCGACGGTCACGTTGTCGAATCCATGACTCGATTCATCCGCCGGCAGCAGGGCTTCGGCGTCGATGTCCAGCGCCAACAGATCTCGGATCGCGTTTTGATATTCGAATCGGTTCAGCCGCCGAAAGGTATCGGTTCTGCCAGGCCGGGGATGCTTGGCGGCCACGTGAGCCAAGGCTTCGACCAACCGTTCGCTCGTGTCCTGATAAATCTGTTCGGAGGGACGGTATTCGTTCGGCGGAGGCATGCGGCGGGACCTGAGTTCTCGTAGCACGCGTTCCCAAAGCTGTGCGCTCGCTTCGATGCTCTGTTCGCCGACCACGGAAAGATCCAAGTCCGCCTCCGGTTCATCTTCGCTGTGGCAATCCAAGCAGTACTCAGTCAGAAACGTCTCCAGACCCGAGTAGTCCGATTCGGACAGCACTTTGGCGATTTCGTCCGAAGGCGAACCGGTCGGTTCCGCAGCGTTTAAGTGGTACACCGACAGCGATGCGAACCACAGCGACACGGCGACGACACAAGCGAGGAAACCACAAAACGAGAATCGGTTGAGCGTGCATCGATTCATTTCTTGGTTTCGCATTCGTCGCGTTCTACGTGGTCTGCCGACGTGATCGGCGCGAGAAACGGCCGGCCACACGATCAAAACGCGTTCCGCCGGCGAATTTGGTGGGACAGTCAGTTTAACAGATGTCCGTCAGCGGAAGCTCCATTCCAGGTGGTTTTCCACCCGAAAATCCAGAGGGATACCAGCGAGTAACCGGAGGTCAGCGCAGCGACACCTCCGGAAAGCACGTCCCAAAACCCTCCCGAGCCCGGACGGGGGCGCAGCGAATCGATCCGAATCTCCACGTCGGCGATTGCTGCGTGGTAAACTGCCGCCGCGTTGTTGCCCCCCGACGAACTGCTGAGGTCGCCGAACGAATGCCTGCCAGCCCTATCCGTTTTCTTCGTGCAACGGTGATTGCCGGCACACTCGCCTTCGCACTGCCGGGACTTCATGATGCGACGAACGTTTGCGGCCAAGACCCGGCACCGATCGATTTGGTGCTACGCAATGGCATCTTGCACCTCGGTGATGGCAGCCCCCCGACGACAGGTGACGTCGCGATATCCGGTGACAAAATCGTGGCCGTCGGCGAGATTGATCCGAAGCGTTCGCCGATCCGCGAAATCGACTGCACCGGTCTGATCATCTGCCCCGGTTTCATTGACCTGCACAATCACAGTGACGGAGAGATCCAGGAGAAGGAAACCGCGTCGGGAATGAACTATCTGACGCAAGGTTGCACGACCCTGGTCACCGGCAACTGTGGCAGTGGTCCGGTCGACGTCGGCCAGTACTACGATGAAATCGACGAGCGAGGCGCCGGTCCGAACATCATGCACTTGTTGCCCCAAGGCAGCCTGCGTCGCAAGGTCATCGGTAGCGAACAACGCAGCGCAACCGCCGACGAGCTGCGAGAAATGCGCCGGTTGGCCGAGCAGGCGATGACCGACGGAGCGTGGGGAATGTCGACCGGGCTGATCTATGTCCCCAGCTCGTACGCCGATACCGACGAACTGGTCGCGATTGCCGAAGTGGTCGCCGAGCACGACGGAATCTACGCCAGCCACATCCGCAACGAGGGCACCGGATTGCTCGATTCGGTGACCGAAGCTTTGGAGATCGGCAGCAGGGCGAAACTTCCTGTTCACATCTCGCACTTCAAGTCCTCCGGCAAAGACTCCTGGGGACTGGTCCGCAGGGCCGTCGAACAAATCAACAAGCGACGCGACGCAGGCCAAGTCATCACCGCCGATCAGTACCCCTACACCGCATCGAGCACGTCACTCGGCGCGACCTGCATTCCCGCTTGGGCACGCGCCGGTGGACGGGAAGCGATGATCGCGAGGATCGACAAGGACGACGAACAATCCAAACGGATCATCAACGCGATCAGCAAGAAACTTGAAATCACGGACAACGGGCATCGCATTCAAATCGCCTCCTACGCGTTGCAGCCGGACTGGGCAGGACGCCGACTGGATGAAATCGCCGCCGAACGAGGTGTCGACACACTGGACTTGGTCTTGCAAATCGAGCGCAGCGGTGGCGCGTCGGTCGTCAACCACAGCATCAATGAGGGCGACGTGCGGTTCGTGATGCAGCAACCCTGGGTCGCGACGGCTTCGGACGGTTCGGCGAAGTTGCCGTCGGGGTCGGTCCCCCATCCTCGCAATTACGGCACCTTTCCACGACGAATCGGCTACTACGCCCACCGTGAAACCGTCATTCCGCTGGAACAGGCGATCTACAGTGCAACCGGATTGCCGGCGGAGATTTTGGACATCCAGGATCGAGGATTTCTTCGGGTCGGGTACGCCGCAGATATCGCCGTCATCGATCTGGACGCGTTTATTGATCGGTCCACCTTCGTCAACCCGCATCAGTACAGCGATGGGTTGGTGCACTTGTGGGTCAATGGCATACCGGCGATCGCCGATGGCAGGGCGACAGGCAGCTTGGCCGGCCGCGCGATCCGCAAGGGCACGAACAATCGATAAATCTCGATCACCATCAACCATGAATTCCCCGACTTCTGCTTTCCGATCTGCCGTTGGTCCGTCAGCTGGGCGATGCCTCTGGCGTTTTTTCGGACCCGTCGTTCTCGCCGTCATGCCTTGTGTCGGCTTGGTCGCCCAGGACAAACGTTCGGATGATTTGGCCCGACGCATCACACCCCTGATCAGCGATTACCAGGGAGATGTGGCAGTCGGAATCAAGAATTTGTCCGGCGAAGGAGAATTCTGGTACCGTCACGATCAGCCGATGGCAACGGCCAGTTTGATCAAGCTGCCGTTGCTGGTCGCGACGTATCAGCAAATTGATTCGGCGACCGTGGATCCCGCCCAATTGATCGAGTTGACGCGCGAGGACCAAGTGCCCGGTTCGGGGATCTTGAGCCAACATTTCAGCCCGGGATTGAAGCTGCCGCTGATCGATGCGATCCGGTTGATGATCCGCTACAGCGACAACACGGCGACCAACTTGGTGATCGATCAGGTGGGGTTGCCGACGACCACTGAATCGATGAAATCGCTTGGACTGGTTCACACGCAACTTCATGCCAAGGTCTATCGCCGCGACACTTCCATCGCTCCAAAGCGTAGCCAACGATACGGGCTGGGCAGCACCTCGGCCGCCGACATGATCAAGTTGCTAGAGGGAATTCATACGCATCAAGTCGCCAGCAAGACATCGTGCGAGGCCATGATCGGACATCTGTTGAGTTGTGATGACCAGGTCAAATTGGCGGCGGGGTTGCCATCGGGAACCAAGATCGCGCACAAAACCGGCGGCGTCTCCTCGGTCCGTACCGACGCGGGGATCATCTTTGGTCCGGGCGAACACCAAGCGTTTGCGATCTGTGTGTTGACCGAGAACAACAAGGATCGCGGTTGGTCGGCCGATAGTGCGCCGCATCGCTTGATCGCCGACATCGGCCGTGCCGCCTACCAAGCCTTTTACGGAAACGCCGCCTCCGCCGACTCGCCCGAATCCACGCGGCTCCAACTAGGTGCCCACGGTGACCTGGTCGAATCGCTGCAACGCACCCTGAACGCACGGATGACCCCGTCGCCCAGACTGTCGATCGATGGCGATTTTGGACCGATGACCGAAGCGGCAGTGATGCGTTTTCAAGAATCGAAACAACTGCCATCGACCGGCATTGTCGACGAAGAAACCTTTGCGGCACTCGGGACATTGATCGATCAAGACGAAGCGGTCCCTGCCCCCGCGACGTTGAATGCTCAGTGGCCCGAAAAGGAATCCGCCGATCCGCTCCAAGGCGTTCCGTTTGTCACCGCCAAAGCGTGGGCGATCGTCGACGCGGATAGCGGCGCGCTGATCGCCGGTCAACATGAAAACGACCCGCGACCGATGGCCAGTACCACCAAGCTGATGACCGCCATGGTGATCAGTGAACTGGCCAAGCATGATTCGGGCGTCTGGAGCCAAACGGTCACGTTCTCCAAACGCGCTGACGACACGGTCGGATCCAGTACGCGGCTCCGCGTCGGCGAGTCGCTGACCGTCGAGCAATTGATGTATGGGCTGTTGTTGCCCTCGGGCAACGATGCCAGTGTTGCCTTTGCCGAACACTTCGGGGCTCAGCATGAACTGCTCGCCACAGCGTTTCCCGAGAGAACGTGGACGGCAACCGCGGCCTACGATCGCTTTATCGAAGCGATGAACCTGTTAGCGGAGCGTCATGAGTTGCAACACACGACGTTCGTCAATCCGCATGGCTTGACCGAACCGGGACACCAGGCAAGTGCGCGTGATCTGGCCAAACTGGCGGTTGCGGCGGGTTCACGTCAGAAAATCATGCGTGTCGTCGCGACGCCGCAATACGGCTGCACCGTCACTGGCCCCGGCGGCTATCAACGTCACGTCGCGTGGTACAACACCAACCGACTCCTAAAAATCAACGGCTATGAAGGCGTGAAGACAGGTACCACCGGTGCTGCGGGCGCGTGCTTGATTGCCAAGGGAACACGCGACGGACAGTCGCGGATCGTCGTGGTACTCGGCTCCGCTTCCTCGGATGCCCGCTACAGCGATACCCGCAACCTGTTTCGCTGGGGCTGGAATCGCTATCTTGCGGGCCAGGCGGACACAGACCGCCCGTAGCAGACATCAGCAAGTCGCTCGAAAACCGGCGCTCCACGCACCACTGGATCGCGGAATCGCGTGGTGCGACCCGAACGCTGCCGTCGACCGATTCCCTAGAAACCTGAATCAATCCCTTGAACGATCACCCCTACGGCTGGTTCAGCTTACTGCCTCCGCTGGTCGCCATCGTGTTGGCGATGGTGACCAAGCGGGCCGCGTTGTCGCTGTTGATGGGCATTCTTTGCGGTGCGTTGATCACCAACGGCGGTGACCCGATCGGGGCGTTGGTCGATTTTTGCGAAGTCCATTTGTGGCCGACACTTGCCGACCCCGGAAAGCTGCGAATCTTTTCCTTCACCCTGCTGATGGGGGCGATGATCGGCGTGATCAGTCGCAGCGGCGGGATGCTGGGGCTGATCAAATTAATTTCTCCGATCGCCAAAACACGGCGCGGCGGCCAACTGACGACGTGGATGTTGGGATTGGTCGTGTTCTTTGATGACTACTCCAACACCGTGTTGTTGGGCGGGACGCTGCGACCGCTCTGTGATCGGCTGAAAATCTCGCGGCAAAAACTCGCCTACATCGTCGATTCCACGGCGGCACCGATGGCCAGCTTGGCGCTGCTGTCGACGTGGATCGCCGTCGAGATCGATTACATCGCCGAAGGACTCGGTGACATCGAAGGGGCAAACGTCTCGCGCGCGATGGAACTGTTCATCGCCAGCGTGCCCTATCGTTTTTACGCCATCCTGGCGCTCGGCATGGTACCGATCTTGGCGCTGATGGGACGAGATTTTGGTCCGATGCTGAAGGCCGAAAAAGCAGTGGTTGCCGGATCAGACCAGCGGCAAGACGATCCCGGTTCGATCGCTGACCCGTTGACCGAACCGACTGCGGCGGCCTCGTGGCGGGTCGCGGTCGTTCCGATCGCGGTCACGTTGGCCGTCGTGATCGCGTTGTTGTACGCCACTGGAACCGCTTCGCTGCGGTCGGGTTCGTCGGAGCCCAGCGGTGACACGCCGCCGCTGCGCGACATCCTCGGTGCCGCCGACTCCAGTCTGGCCCTGCAATACGGTGCGCTAATGGGGCTGGCAACGATCGCAGTGATCTGTCTGACGAGAAAGTTGTTGACGTTGCAGCAGATCCGCGAAGCCAGCTGGGGAGGGATGAAAATCGTCCTGCCGGCGATCATCATCCTTTGGACCGCTTCGGCGCTGTCACGGTTGACCAGTGGCAAGTCCGTCGATGGGCAATCCGGTACGGCGTATGAGTTCCAAGATCATCGGCTTTACACGGGGCAGTTCGTCGCCGAAACGATTTTGTCCGGGGCCAGGGTCTCTCCGGAAGATGACTCGGCGTCCCCATCCCATTCGGTACCGATGGTGGTTCGCCTGCTGCCCACGATCGTGTTCTTGTTGGCCGCGGTGCTGTCGTTTTCCACGGGAACCAGTTTCGGCACCATGGGGTTGTTGATGCCGATGACACTGACGCTGACCGCTCCGCTGATCGGATTGCTGCCGGCCGATGCTTCGACAGTCGATGCGTTGACCCATCCGTTGATGTTGGCGACGATCGCCAGCGTGCTCTCCGGTGCCGTGTTCGGCGATCACTGTTCACCGATCTCGGACACCACCATCCTGTCCTCACAAGCCTGTGGCTGCGACCACATGGAACACGTGTTGACGCAAATGCCTTACGCGGTCACCGCTGGCACGATCGCGATCGTCGCCGGTACCTTGCCGATCGGTTGGGGCATCGACTGGGGATGGCTGATCTTGATCCAAGCGATGCTGCTGGTCGGCGTGGTGGCGATCGTGGGGAAGCGGACGCCGAGCGAGACGAGTGATTGAGTATTGATCGCCGTCGCGGTGACGAACACCACCGCCGCGGATGCTGAACGTCGCCACCTTCGCCAGCGGGTGGCTTTCCCCTGATCACCGTCTGCGTTCTGGCGACCGCAGCGACACCGAAGCGGCCCGTGATTTCGAATCCCCCTCCGAGCGAAGCCTGGCGCGGCAGATTATTGATCGTCCTGGCGGCGGTGATGTGGAGCATGAGTGGCTTCTTCGCCAAGGCGCCTTGGTTCGACGGTTGGCCGCCGGAGTCTCGGGGCGTGCTGCTGGCGTTTTTCCGCAGCCTGTTCGCATTGATCATTCTGGTCCCGCTAGTTCGTCGCCCGGAGTTTCGGCTCGCGATGATCCCGATGACGGTCTGCTTTGCATTGATGGTCTGGTCGTTCATGTCGGCGATGGTGTCCATCCCGGCCGCCAGTGTGATCTGGCTGCAATACCTCTCCCCCGCCTGGGTCATGCTGGGCGCGGTGACGATTCTCAAAGATCGCGTGCGCGTCGCCGACGTGCGGATGTTCTTGTTCTGCATTGCCGGCGTCGCCTTGATCCTCGCCATGGAACTGCGGGCCGGAGGAAACTTGCTGGCAATCGCCCTGGCCGTCCTGTCGGGAATCACCTTCGCCGGCGTGGTCCTGACGATCCGATCGATGAGCGATGTGGATTCGGCGTGGTTGATCACGCTCAACCACGCCGCGACGGTGTTGCTGTTGCTTCCCTGGGCCTGGTCCAGCCACCAAACGATTCAGCTTTCTGCGTATGTGGCACTGGGCGCGTTCGGCGTGATTCAGATGTCGATCCCGTACATCGTGTTTGCCCGTGGACTACGCCGAGTCAACAGCGCCGAAGCCTCGATGTTGATCTTGATCGAACCCATCCTGGTACCAATTTGGGTCTACCTCGCTTGGCGGCACCACCCGTCCTATGACGCGCCCCAGTGGTGGACGCTTGCCGGTGGCGGACTGATTTTCGTCGGGTTGGTCCAGCGTTACCTGCCCGCGGTGATACGCAATACCCGGCGTCGGTTTTTATAAAGCGACGCTGTGACGACCGCGGAGCAGACGACCGCGGCGCGTCACCTGCTCGGCCCGACCGTTTGTTTGTCGCTGCGATGCGACCGCGTGTTGTGCCGGACCGAGTTCGCTTCGCGAGCCCCGGCCGGGTCAGCAACCCCACTGCCCGCCATGTCGAAGATCTGTTGCGTTTCTTTGGCACGAGCCATCGCGTCCTCGTGGCTGCGACCGGCCTCGCGTTGCATTCCGTAAACCCCCGCGCCGATGGTGTTTTTGCTCATCCATTCGATCTCCGCAAGCATCTTTCGCCGCCGTTCACGTTGCAGACGCTCGGTTTCTTGCTGGTACCGCCACTGATGCGAGCTCCGGTTCGCGTTATCGATATCGTTTTTGTAGCGTTTAAAGACCTCCTCTTCGTGTCGCAATTTGTCCGCCGGATCTCGGTAACACGGCATGAACAACAGCGCATCGGCGACATGGCCGGGAATGGTCAGATTCCGTTCCTTGAGAACACGCTCCATGACCGCGTAACGTTTCTTTAGACGGGAAATCTCAAGTTCGGTTTGCCGCAGCTCCTTTTTCGCGGCGACGCGTCCCGCGGGGGCCTTTTGCTGGGCCTGACGTTTGAGCTGCTTGGCATCGTTTTCGCTTGCCGGTTTGGGCGGCGGAGTCGCCTTGCCCTTGTTGCGCAACGGCGGCGGAATGTAGCCCGGTGGAAACGGACCGTTGGGTCGGCGAACGGGCTCCCCGTTGATCTGCTTGATCGTCCGTGTCAGAGCGCGATGGACGCTTTGCGGGGTTCGGCCATACTCATTCCACCACGCGTTGAACGTGACATCCACTTGTGCTTGCGTCAAAAACGTTGCCATCGGATTCCCCCACTTGATTTGTCGGCCTGAAAACTTCCCCCTTATTCATGCGTCCCTCGCATCCTGGTTCAGGCCGCAGGCTCTGCCCGTCAAGGCGCCCCATTTGGCAGAATCACGACTCTATCTTCGCGCATCGACGGTCCCAAAGCAAATCTTTCGGTCGCGATTGGCGAAATCGGCTGTCACGTCGCGATCGACCGACGGCGCCGCTGCCTGGAAAGTGTCGCTGCCTGGACGGTGCCGCTGTCTGGACGGTGCCGCTGTCTGGACGGTGCCGCTGTCTGCCTGACGAACGTTAAAAGCCGCGAATTGATGCAAGTGTTCGGCGTGTGTTAGACTGACTCAGGTTCGCATGACGGTCAGCGATGGACTCGACATTGCTCCGGCCACTCCACCTTTTCCTGAAACACACGCACGGAAACATGAAATATTTCGCCTACGGCTCGAACTGCAACCAGGCGATCATGGAAAAGAAGGGCGTCGCGTTCACGAGCGCCGAGCCGGCGGTGCTGCCGGGCTATCGATTGCTGTTCAACAAGATGGCGTTGCGCGAGGCGTTGCCGTCGGGGATCGGATTCGCCAATATCAACGAAGACCCGGCCGGCGAAGTCGAAGGCATTCTCTACGAGATCGCCGATGATTCTCTGGGGCGATTGGATGAATCCGAACGCTATCCCGATCACTACGGGCGGATCGAAGTCACCGTTTCGTCCAAGGACCAATCGGTGACGTGCATCACCTACCAGGCCCGGCCCGACAAGATTGCTGATGGGCTTCGGCCGTCCCGCAACTACTTGAACCACATCCTGGCCGCCAAGGATTTTCTGTCGTGGCAGTACTTCGAAGCGTTGGATAAATCACAAACCTTCACGGACGATTGTGCGTGCTGCCAAAAGCCCGGTGAAGTCGTGTTTATCAAGGAAGACGATCAACTCCACATGCTGTGCCAACCCTGTCGCGAGGCGCGACTGATCTGGGGCGACACCCGAGGGCGTCGCCTGACGGTGGCCGAGACTCGTGCGATGATGACGCAGTTGGTCGAAGGCGGCCCGGGGTTCAGCTCCGTCAGCGAACTGGTCCAAGAAGCCATCGCGACCAAAGTCATCGATCCCTAAGTCGATCAGGTTTGGATTTCAAAACCCTTGCGGCTTTCCCGCGACAGGAAGGAGTTGGCTTGGTCGTCGCCGATGATTTCTCGCTTGTCCGGATCCCAGTTCAGCTCGCGTCCCAGCCGCATCGCGATGTTGGACAGGTGGCAGATCTCCAGCATCCGGTTGTGGGTCCAGACGTCGGAGATCGGTTGCTTGCGTGACTTCATGCCTTCGATGAAGTTGGCGGTGTGGTTTTCGCTGACCGGTCCACCGTACACCGCTTCGATTGCCCCTTCGGGCAACGGATTTTGGACGAGGTCCTCGACGGGCCGACCGACGATCTTTCCGCGATTGACAAAGAAACGGCCCTTGGTGCCTTCGAACAGAATGCCGTTGTCGCCTTCGCTGGTGATGATCATCTCGACATCGTTGGGCATGTCGACTCGGATGTTGAACTGCGTCGCCGCGTTGTACTGGTCGGCGACCGTGGGGTGACCGTCCTTGTATTCGACCGGCAACGTGTAATCGATCGGAGCGATTTTGCTGGGACCGGTGTCGCTGGCGCCGAGAGCCCAGCAAGCGATATCGACGTGGTGGGCGCCCCAGTCGGTCAGCTTGCCGCCGGAGTATTCGTGCCAGTTCCTGAAGGAATAGTGGCAATTGCTGTACAGCGGCACGCCGCCACCGTAGCCTTCCCGCAGCTCGGGTAACGCGCGATAGTCAACTTTCTGTGCCGGTCCGAGCCACAGATCCCAATCCAGCCCGTCGGGCACGGGGGCAACGGGAATCTTGGGGGACGCGACCATGCCGTTGATTCCGCAGGTGACTTTCTTGACCGTGCCGATGCGACCGTTGTTGACCAACGCGACCGCCTGCAGGAAGCGTTGTTCGGATTCGGATCGCTGCATGGTGCCGACCTGGAACACTTTTCCGGTTTCCTTGACGACCTTTTCGATCTGTTTGCCTTCGTCGATCGTCAGCGTGAGCGGCTTCTCGCAGTAGACGTCTTTGCCCGCATACATGGCCTCGATCGCGATCTTGGTGTGCCAGTGGTCCGGCGTGGCGATCATCACCGCGTCGATGTCTTTGCGGTCCAAGATTTTGCGATAGTCCTTGTAGGCATCGGGCGCCTTGCCCTGAGCTTTCTTGACTTTTTCGACGTTGTCTCCCAACACGTTCGCATCCACATCGGCCAAGGCGGCGAAGTCGGCAAAACGGAACGATTTTTCAGTGATCGTCCAACCCTGGTTGCGAAGCCCGATGGTGGCAAACACGGGACGCCCGTTGGCGGATTCGAATCCGACGGCGCGGTTGGACGCGGACGGCAGAATGCTCGCCGCCCCGACGGCGGCCATGCCCTGAAGAATCTGACGGCGGGTTGTTTTGCGAGACGTTGACATCTGTATTAATCCTCGGGGCGAAAGCGAATGCAATGGAGGGGGGACGGCAAGACGGACATTGGGCCGGAAAACGGTGTGTCGCCGCATCGCAACGACGGCACGAGCGGACCGTCACCGATCCGGTTCGTCCAGCATGACCGCCGATTATACTGAAAATATCACGCCGCCTGTCTCGCGATTTGGACTAATCTCGGAGCGGTCCCCAGGGTCCGAACCACGCTCCCCTTCGTCGCAATGAACCCGCTGAAACGTTTCCGCCGCCCCAGACTTGCCGCCAAACCACCCCAGGCGCACATGACCTGGGCGTCGCAGAGCGTCTCCAGCACCATCACCCGGACCGGGGTGTTCTTAAAGAAACAGATCTGGGTTTGGCCGATCGTGGCGGTGGTGATCCTGTCGATCGTCGGCTATTTCGTGCGTGATGCCATTGAAACGACGATCAAGGGCAACGTCAGCTCGGGACTGCAGACATTGGTGGAACTGGAGTCCGAGATGCTCGCCAAGTGGTTCACGGTCCAAGAATCGACCGCCGAATCTCTGGCCAACGACAGCCAAGTCCGACAGACCGTTTACAAGCTGCTGGAATCCCCGGAGGCCGGATCGTCGCCCGCGGCCGGAGCCGATTCAGAACTGCACCGCCAACTGGCTACGGAGCTTGCCCCCGCGCTCGCGGCACACGATTTCGTCGGCTTCCTGCTCGCGGACAATCGCAAGCGAATCCTCTCCTCCTCCCATGCCTCACTGATCGGTCAGTCAGGGATCGACGAGTACGACCGGTTTTTGGACCGGGCGCTCGAAGGCGAGACGTTCGTGTCGACGCCCTTTCCCAGCGTCGTGATGCTCAAAAACAGTAGCGGCCAGATGCGGATGGGGGTGCCGACGATGTATGTCTGCGCCCCCGTGCGCGACGCAGCGTTTCAAGTCGTCGGCGTGTTGGCCCTGCAAATCCCTCCGGACCGTGAATTCACCGAAATCCTGCAACTCGGTCGCATCGGATCGTCCGGCGAATGCTACGCCCTTGATTCCGCGGGCGTGATGATTTCCAACAGCCGGTTCGACGAGGATTTGATTCTGCTCGGCCTGCTGCCCGACCAAGCGGATTCGCGCTCCATGTTGCAATTACTCGTCCGTGACCCCGGCGATGACATGACCAAAGGGTTTCGCCCCGACGTCCGCCGATCGCAATTGCCGCTGACGAAAATGGCGACCGAGGCGATCGCGGGTCAGTCCGGTTTTGATGTCGACGGTTATCGTGACTATCGCGGGGTTCCGGTCATTGGCGCTTGGACGTGGATGCCTAAATACGAAATCGGTGTGGCGATGGAGGTCGAAGTCGGACAAGCCTTTCGACCGTTGGTGATTCTGCAACGAGCGTTTCTGGCGATCTACACGTTGTTGATCCTCAGCGCGATCGCCATCTTTGTGTTCACGCTGATCGTCGCACGGTTGCAGCGTCAAGCCCGCGAAGCCGTGATCGAAGCCCAACAACTCGGGCAATACACGTTGGAACAAAAGCTTGGCGAAGGAGGCATGGGGGTCGTTTACAAAGGACGTCATTCCATGCTGCGGCGCCCGACCGCGATCAAGTTGCTGCATGCCGACAAGGTCAACGAAGCGTCGATCGCCCGATTTGAACGCGAAGTCCAAATCACCTGCCAGCTGAACCACCCCAACACGATCGCGATCTACGACTACGGACGAACACCCGAAGGCGTGTTCTACTACGCGATGGAGTATCTCGACGGGATCGACTTACAACAGTTGGTCAATCAGTACGGGCCACAGCCTGAATCGAGAGTGATTCATATCTTGTCACAGATCTGTGGTTCGCTCTTCGAAGCCCACTCCAACGGTCTGGTCCACCGAGATGTCAAACCGGCCAACGTCATGCTCAATCGGCGAGGCTGTGAACCGGACTTGGTGAAGGTGCTTGATTTCGGTTTGGTCAAAGATATCACGCAGAGTAGCGGCGGTCCGAACAAGCGGAGCGATCGATCCGAGGACGGAATGTTGACGGGCACCCCGCTGTACATGTCTCCCGAATCGATCCAGGCGCCGATGACGATCGATTCCAGCACGGACATCTATGCGGTCGGAGCGATCGGGTACTTCCTGCTGACCGGACACGCAGTCTTCGAAGCGGGCAGCATCGCACAGCTCTGTCAAAAACACATCGAAGAATACCCGGTGCCGCCGTCCAAGCGGGCCAAGATCGACGTCTCCGGCCAATTGGAAGACGCGATCATGAGTTGTCTGGAAAAGTCACGCGCCAAACGCCCGCAAACCGCACGCGACTTGGGGGTGCAGATCTCGCGCTGCCCGGCGGCGGGGAAATGGACGATCGAAGACGGCGACCGCTGGTGGGGCCGGCACGACCGAACCTCCGGCGACAAACCGATCATCCGACCACTCAATGCCCCACTCAATGCTTCACTCAGCGGGGTCGATCAAGTGGCCACGATGGATCAAACCCTCGACGTCGGCACAAGAGAAGACCACGATGACAACGGCTCGATCGAATCGCTTTCCGAGTAACGACCGACGGAATTGACCATCCATCGATTGGCGCCTCTGTCGTCGGCGGCATGACACCCGATGCGACTTAGAAAGACACAGGCGACGCGATTGTTTCTGTCGTTCTGCATTTCATTTTCCGGCTCAATCGGACACTCGGCAGCTCAAATAATCGGTACATCAATTCGGCGCCTGCAATGCTGGCGACCAACCCGATGACAAGCAAGCACAACGCCATGGGCTTGGACTGGTCCGAGCGATATAGCATGTTGACCAAGGAAACTCCGACCAAAAGATGCACGAGATACAAGCTATAGGAGATGCGACCGAGATATTGGAGCCAAGATGCCGACAACGCTGTCGACAAATGACCAGTTCGTCCCGCGACGTAGATGAGAATCGCTGTCGTCGCGGCGGTGCCACCCCGAAGATCATGTGAGTGAATTGCAAGTGCAGCGAGTGCGACAGCGAACACGAAAAACCCGACAGAAGTGATCCTTTGCGAAAACGCCCAGTAACACATGACGCCTACAAAGAAGCGATGCCAAGTACCGAAAAAACTGAAATCTGCAAGGCTGCAATTCCACCAAATGACCGAAGCAATCGAGAGAGGCAAGAAGGTGGCCAACAACGCCGTTTGTGAGGTACTGAAATCGCGGCGGTCATCCTGCCCACCCGATCCCAGAGCACCTGACACGAACTGCGCCAAACTGAATAAGCCGATGTAAGCAAGGTAGAATTGAATCTCCAGGCAGAGCGTCCAGGCCACCCCGACTGAACTGGGAAACCCGAAGATGTTTTGCAGATAGAACGAATTCGCCAGCACGCCTCTCCAACCGAGACTCTGCTGATAACACTCCGTTAGTCCTCCCGGCAAATACGCTGCCCACAGCAGCATCGAAAGGGCAAGCGTGGCCAAGTAAGGAGGATCCAGGCGGATCGACCTGCGAAGCGCAAAGTTGGCAACATAGCGTCCCGACATTCGTCGATTGCCTATCGAGAAGGCGATGACAAATCCGCTGAGGACGAAAAAGACCTCGACTCCCAAATCCCCATGCTGAGCCAACGTCGGAATCGGATCGGGGAAAATCGAGTTTAACGTCGTGGCAAGCGACGAGAGCTCGGGAACAAAAAAGTGGCAGCACACCACGGCCAATGCCGCCGCACCACGCATACCGTCCAGCATGGCCAAACGGCTTGGCGGCGCGGGTGCCGGCCATGTGGGGACGGGCAAAACATCGTCGCGGTGCTGCGGGGTAGCTAGCGCCGCCGTCGGATTCTCGTTCAATCGCTGCTCCTCCCGCCGGCTTGACTGAGGCCGACGATGGGCGAGCGTCCAAAGTAAGATGGATGTCCCGATCACCAATGAACCCGCCAAAATCAACAACCAGGCGCGAGTCTGTTGCGGGCCGTTATAGATAAAGACATCTATGTCCATTCCCGACTGGGCAACCATGGGCTCAGGATCGTTACCTTGCCCCGTGGTTCCCTTGACGAACACGCAATATTCACCCGGTTCAGGAATCTCGAGAAACTGCGTCGTGACTCTGCTGCCGGATTCCCAAGCCTCGGTTCCGATGTTTCCGTGATAATAGGAAACGTTCGCATTGAAGGGAATGGATCGGCCGGTCGTCGTTTCTTCCAGGCGGAAGTCCAGATTCACCCACGCGTTGTCGACCGTAGATTCACAACGCACCGTCCGCGTATCACCGGGGTGCGCGACATGGATTATCGTCTTCGGCAGAAACTCTCCGAGATGCTCGTTCGGCCGAATGGTGAACTGTCTCATCGGCGTCCCAGAAACCGGTGCCGTCCGAAACGCGCAGAAGCCTGCAATGATGGACAGGAGCAACAAACACACCGACAGCAGTTGTTTTATTCCGGCCATGCGTCTTGTTCGATCATTCAACAGGGGGAGATGCGTTTTGATCGAGTTGGGCAGAGGCCTCGAAAGACTGATGGTTCTGGCCGCGCGCATCCAGCGATGCTGCTTGGCGTAGTTCCCATTCCACCAAGCCACGGATCGAATCTGGATGAACCCGCCAATCGGGCGTTGCGATGTCACTGCCCCAAGCACCTTCCACGTCCTGTGCATAGAAAAAGACGATGCCTTTCAAGGATTCATAGTCGCGCAATCCCATAAACGCCTGATGCAGCCAAAAGGCTTCGAAGTCGGAACTGCCGCTGACACCGAGTTCGGTAATCAGTAGTGGGACGTCGAGCTCCTCCACGACCTTCGCCTTTTCCTCAAACGTGGTGCGAAAGTCTCGGATGAATCCGTAGGTCTTCTGATCCCATCGCGGGTAGCTGTAAACCGGCATGCCGACATAGTCCGCGTACTCGTTTCCCGGCCAGTAGCGGAGGCTACCCTCCTTCAAAACGCCTGCCCAAATGAAACGCAACTCTGTGTTTGCGTGGCGACGAAGGAAATTGACGACGTGTTGATAGGCACCGACGAAGCGATCGGGATCGGATCCGGACCAGGGATACCGTTCGGTCAAATCCTGATCCATTTCATGCCCCCAGGAAACATAGACCGGCCCGTTCAGAGAGTCCAAAATCCTCGCCAGATCATTGAGCGTTTCGTCGTAGCCGCCGGCCAGGATCGAAGCCAGCAAGTCGTCGCCGCGGCCGGCGATGGGCCAGGGTTCGATTGTCAGCAGGATCTGAAATCCTCGGTTCTCCATCGCAACGAGTGACTGACGCAACTTGCTGCGATCGAAGTCTGCCCAGGAGACATAAACGTGTCGCAAACGCAACGAGCGGTCGCGCTCGAATTCCCCGTCTGGGTCGTATACACCGAAAATCAACGAATCTTCTCCCTCGGCATTCGCCTCAGCGGAAATGGTATCGGCGGATGGACCGCTGGGCGCCGCACGTAAGTCCAACGCTATCGTGTCCGTCCCCTCGTCTTCGTGCATCGAATCTCCGGTATCGCGATTTCCACCGGACGGTTCTGCCAAGATTCCGTAGAAAGCGCGGGCACCGTTGACGGCAATCATCGAAATCGGCAAGACCGCCAGAACGACAAGGCTGACGAATTGCATCGCGAGCCGTTTATCATTTTTCATTTGAGACTTCATGCTGATGAATCACTACCAAGGAAAAAAGTGCAACGACGTAAAACACCTGCGTCAAAATAATGAAGAAAAAATAGCCGGTGGCGCGTCCCGCCTCCGTGACCGACATGGTTGGAACAAAGGTCCCGATCAACACTGCGATATAGGGACTGAGCACACGCCACGGCAGCGAGGTCGGTTTTGAACCGCCTTTGGGCGTCACGCGGAACTCAACGACTTGGCGACGCACCGACATGTAGGCGCCCATGACCGAACCATAAAGCGACCACGGCCACCGCACAATTTGAAACAAAGCGGCTTCCCAACTCAGCAGTGGGCAATCGATCGGACGCAGTATCCCGTGCCGCTTCAGATGCGACTGAATGCCGATCAACAACAGGCAGAGCGGCAGCGTATGGACAACAAAACCCAGGTAGCTGACCTCGACCCACGGCTCACCGGAAACGATCGCCCAAACCGGAAGCACCAAGCCCAGGGGAATCGAGAGGGAGAACAACGGGTACCAAAGCTCGCTGAATAAAAACTGGATCCGAAGCTTCCAAGGTAGTCGGCGCCAGTATCTGGGCAACAGCGTCAATAGCAAAACCATCAGGCTGCGCGACCACTGAAATTCTTGCGTCACACAGTCGGCATACGTTGGCGGTCCCTCTCCGTGAGCGATCGCATCGAGCGCATGGATCCCTCGCCAACCGTGACCGTTCATCATCAGGGTCGTGCTGTGGTCCTCGGCCAACTCCGGTCCAAGGCCACCGATATCACGCAAAGCCGCCGTGCGTACGGCGTAGTGCGAACCAATGCACAGCGGCGCAAAACCGTTCGAGTATCCCGCTTGCAACGGACCATGCATGATTGCTTCGGCGTACAATCGCCCCCGAGCGGACCAACTCCCCGTGGCATTCTTGTCGCAGATGCTCGGAGCGGAAACGTATCCCACCGACTCATCGACGAAGGGACGAAGCACCGCTTCAAGATAGCCCGGTTCGGGAACATGGTCGGCATCCAACTGAGCAACGAAGTCGTAGTTTTGATAACCGAAGTGATCATAAAAATACGCCAGATTGCCCTCTTTGCATTTCGTCCGTCGTGGTCAAGTTTGCTGATGGTACTCGGGCGAATCTCGTCGCGTCGAAACCTGAATGCCACGGTCGGCACACCACTGCAGGATGTCGTCGCTGGGGTCTTCGTCGGCTAGCCACGTATCGTGCGGATACGTTTGATCCAGCATTGCCAACAGCGTTTCTTGAACCACTTCGAACGGTTCTGATGGAGCGCGTGTGGTCACCATTGCCACCCGCCACGTCTGCGGGATGGCTAGCTGCGGATTGACCCGCTTCATCTGAACGACAAAGAACAACAGGTACGCAGGCACCACCGAGGTCCACGTAACGAGCAATGTGTTGAGCGCGAACTTGAATGGCCCGGCGACGTGATCTCCATCGAACCACCAAAGGTAGAAAAAGACAACGCCTAGCAACCAGCCGGCAATCAGTACGAGCAGCGTCCGCTGATCTCGTTTGCATAAGACGTTGACCAGAACGTCGTCGGTCGACGGGGATGAGTGCTCGCAAAAGGTCTGCGGCCGGGTGTCCCGCACGCAGATTCCGACACTCGAGTGTTCTCGCGAATCCTCCCCGAACGGCGGCTTCGAGGTGGAGCCAAAATCAGTTTCACCGGCAGGCTTGTACGTCGATGTGCTCACGTGGTTGCCAAACAATGCTGCTGTTGAGTTAACGGATCGTTGGCCCCGAAGCTCACTGTAACGATTCGCGTTCCGTCATCAACCAGGTCCACGGGCCTTACGCACCCTCCCCACACACGACATCACCAAGGCTTCTTTATATCAACAACGCAATGCGATGCGACCGATGTACGCGAACCAGATCCCCGTTAAGTGTCCACTGAGGGGGATCGCAGCGTCCTCTGCAGACACGCTCGGATTTCCCCACCATCGAAAACACGTTCTGACCGCAGGGCCAATGGCGGCTGAGGATTCGTTGTCACTCCGTAGCGGCTGTCCTCCTCCCGCAGTCTTCAGGTGATTTTGTTCCAAATTATCCGTCAATATTTTGGCAACGATCAGAGTCTTAATGTCCAGTGCCGTCACGAGTGGCTCATTTTGCAGTCAACCGTTCTCCCATCGATCCGCATTGGCGGCAGCCGAAACCGGCACTGGTCTCTACTACGACGCTGGGACCGATCACATCACGCGAAACACTCCGCCGCTTTCGTCGGCCACCGCCGGCAGCAAGGACTTTCATGCAGCTTGGGATTTGAAGCAGCGTGTCACCGCGAAGGAACCGACGATGCGTAATCTGTCGAGCCGCGAACAGACCGGATTCCGGTGGACTCGGAGAGTTGAAAGAAGCCCTTGGTGAGAGCAACACCCGGCCGTCCAGATGTTGGGGCTTAGGTTAGAGGCGGACACATCTTGTTCGTCGCGGATCGGTTTGTTCCATTGGGTTGTCGAGCCGATTAAACTTGGCGATCTCCGCTCCCGCCCTTCCAGATTTGCCCCACCCGATGATGCGTTTGCTTCTTGCCGCCGCCGCGGCCGTCTTGTGTGTCCCAGACCTTTGTGCCGACCAACCCAACGTGATCGTCATCATGACCGACGATCAAGGCTACGGTGAATTTTCGTGCAACGGAAACCCGCTGACGGAGACGCCGAACATCGATCGACTGGCCGGCCAATCCGTGCGATTGACTGACTTTCACGTCGCGCCGATGTGCACGCCGACACGCGGACAATTGATGACCGGACTGGACGCGTTTCGCAACGGGGCGAGCAACGTCAGCAGCGGTCGCACCTTGCTAAAAGCGGATCTGAAGACGATCGCCAACGTGTTTCAAGACGCCGGGTATCGCACCGGGATCTTCGGCAAATGGCACTTGGGCGATAACTACCCCTTCCGCCCGGAAGACCGCGGTTTCGAAGAGGCGTTGTGGTTCCCTTCGTCGCATATCAACAGCGTGCCCGATTTCTGGGACAACGACTATTTCGACGACACCTACATTCACAACACCAAGCGACAGCGATACCAGGGGTATTGCACCGATGTCTTTTTTGATGAAGCCGCCGATTGGATCGCCAAAGACGATGACCGACCATTCTTCGCCTACATCGCACTCAACGCGGCGCATTGGCCCTGGTTTGTTCCCGAAAAGTATCGTGAGCCACTGCGCAAGGCGATCGAAGACAACCCGGAAATCGTCAAACACCTGAACCAACAACAGCAGGCCGACCTGATCAGCTTCCTCGCGATGGGTGCCAACATCGATGAAAACGTCGGCAAGCTGGATCAGCGATTGCAGCAAGCGCAACGGTTTGACAACACGATCGTCGTGTTCTTGACCGACAACGGAAGCACGATGGGCCAGGACTACTTCAACGCCGGCATGCGAGGCAAAAAAACGCAGCTCTGGGAAGGCGGCCACCGTGTGCCCTGCTTCATCCGCTGGCCTGCCGGACCGATCGGGCCGGCTCGCGAGATCGACGAACTGACCCACGTCCAAGACCTGTTGCCGACGCTCGCCGACCTGGCCGATGTCCCGCCCCCGTCGACTCGCCTGGACGGTCAAAGTTTGGCGCCGTTGATGCGCCGCGAGCGTGACTCGCTGGGCGATCGCATGTTGGTCATCAATTACAGTCGCATGCCTGGGTTCCGTGTCAAATACACCAAAGAAAGTCCGGCGATCCCGCACCGCGACGGCGCCGGCGTGTTGTGGAAACAGTGGCGATTGCTGGAAAACCGAGAACTGTACAACATCGACGCGGACCCGCATCAGGATCGAAACGTTGCCGCGGCACACCAACGAGTCGTCGCCAAAATGCGCTCGCATCTGCAGACGTGGTGGGACGGGGTCAAAGACGATGTCATGACGCCGCAACGCGTGATCATCGGAAACGACGCCGAAAACCCGATGTTGCTGACGGCATGTGAATGGCTGGATGTGTTCGTCGATCAGCAGCGGCAAATCCGCCGCGCCGATCGCAAGAACGGTACCTGGCACTTGGCCGTCGATCGCGCCGGAACGTATCGAATGGAACTCCGCCGTTGGCCACGGGAATCCGGACTCTCGCTCCAGGCATCCGTTCCGGAAACGCAGGTCGTTGACGGAACCTTCGTCAGGGGCGAATCGTTGCCGATCGCGTCGGCCACCGTCCAGATCGGGGACATCACGAAAACACTTCAGCCCGATGAATCACAATCCTTCTTCGCCACCACGGTCGACTTGCAATCGGGGCCGATCGAGCTGACGACCACCTTTCTCGACGACGAAGGAAACGAGATCTGTGGCGCGTACTACGTCTACGTCGCACGCGAGTGAATTCACGGGGAACGGTGTCTGAGGAGTTGGTCAAAAGATTCGGTGGTCAAGAAATGAAGCATTCTCAGGCGTGCCGTGCCACGTTCGCTAGGGCGACTATTTTTTGACCACTTCATTTTTTGACTAACCCTTTTCCGGCGTCTCTAATTCTCCCGCTTCTGCTTGCTGATCCAGTCGAACAGTTCGGGTGTCGCGTAGGTCGCCGACCAGCAGTTGTGTCCGATGTGCTCGAGAGAGGTGAAGCGAACCTTCTCGCCACCGGCTTGCTTGATCGCGTCGAACATTTCGACGGATCGTTGAAACGGCACCGCTCCGTCCTGGTCACCATGGAAGATCCAAATCGGCAAGTCCTTCAGTTTCGCTGCATCCTCCGGGTCACCACCGCCGCACACCGGGACGGCGGCGGAGAACCGATCCGGATGGTCGGCTGCTAATCGCCAGGTCCCGTAGCCGCCCATGCTCAGCCCGGTCAGGGCGACGTGGTTTTCATCGATGCTGAGGGTGCTGACGATGTGATCGAGCAGCTCGACGAGTCGCTTCTGTTGCGTCGGGTTTCTCCATGAATCGTCGCCGGGGCATTGCGGGGATACCAGGATGTACGGCAGATCGTCACCCCGAGCGGCGAAGCGTGGCGGTCCCCACTTGGCGACCAGACTGAGTGGTCCGTAGCTTTCGCCACGACCATGAAGGAACAGAATCAGGGGCTGCTTCGACTCGCCGTCGTAGTCCTTGGGCAGATACAGCAGGTACGAAATGCTGCCGCCGTCGCTCGTCTGCAACGTCTGTTCGATCTGCTTCCCCGCCGTCGGCGCGGAAGCCTCGTCGGCGAGGATCGGCCCGCCACTCAACAACGCGACAGACAGGAGGGCAAGAGAGGTGAACGCCAGCTTCATGGTCAAGTTCCAAATTCGAAGGGGGGAAAGAAGGGCATGTCCGGGGACGCGGCACAAGTTTATCTCATGCGAGCCAGGCGGGGTGTCGTGCGACTTGAATCGCCGGATGGGGGATCGGGAACATGGTCCAATTCGGCGGGCGTCGCGACGTCTCACAGCCGCCGATAGGCCTCTCGGACCGGCTGTTCCCCGTGCGTGCGTTCCAGGCGTCGGATCGTGAAATGTGCCCGGGCGAGGTCTTGGTAGTGATCGATGAAGTAGCTGTTGATCAGTGCCCCGCCGACGGCCCCGATCACGGGAATGGCCTGCGCGGCGATTTTTTCGCTGACGACGATCCCGAATCGTTTGCCGATTTGCGCGATCAGCTTGACCAGCGGCGGCGCGGCGGAATCGGCCAAGCCGTTCTTGACGATGTACTGCGACGCGTCCTTGATTTGTTTTGCCATCGCCGCCCGGACCGCGAAGTAACCGATCTCGGTATCGTCCTTGATGTCGGACGGTTTGCCGGGATCGAGCGCGAAGACTTCCAGGCAGGCGAGCCGAGTTTCGATTTTCGCCAGGTCTTCGCCTTCGCTGCGGGCGATGTCCGCGACGCTCCGCAAAATCAACACCGTCGAGACCGGCAATTCCGCGGCGATGGTGGCGCCCCCGAGTGCTCCGCCGGCGGCACCGCTGAGCCCCGCGAGCAATTTGTGTGTCAACAGTTTTGGTTTTCGATCCTTCTCGGCTCCCTGACCGAGCGTCTTGACCGCGGCGTCGAGAGCAATCCGCAGCGACTTTTCGATCGCGCTGTGAATCATGCCTTCAGCCGCATCCGGCAACATCTTCAACGACGCCGTGATCGGCGCCCCGACCAATTCGGTCAGACGGTCGGCGATCCCGTGGTGCTCCAGCACCCGCTTGGCCTCCCGCAGTTCACTCAACGATTCGTCAGGAAGCCCGACGCGGATCAAATCATTCGTCATCTAAGTCTCAGTCGCAAGTCAAATGCTTATTGGTTGTTATCGGTCACTAACTTTCTGTCGTCTGCGAACAGAAAACCAGATAGTTGCCGAACGGATCCCAGATATTTAGGTCTGTATTCCGTCCCTGGTATCGTGGATCCACGGCGACTGCCTCTGGATATTCGGATTTTTTCGCATTCAGATAGTCACAATAGTTTTGCAATCCGAGGACTGGAATATTGACCTCATAAATCGGCGCGTCCTCTTTCGCATGCCCATTGAGATGAAGGATGGCATCTCCGAGGTGGATCTGCAAATACAGTGGCGCCGTCGGCGAAAAACGAGACTCCCAGTCGATCTCAAATCCCAAATACGCCAGATAGAATGCGTTCGCCTTGGCTTCATCGAACATCCGCAGGACCGGGATTGAAGATCGGACCTCGAACGCGTGCGGTGACTCATGAAATGATTTACTCATGATAATGAGCCTCAGTTGTCAGCATGCGCACATGCTGGTCGGAATGATAACGAATTGCGATCGATTCGCGCATGCAGAGGAACGGGGATCCATCGGGCGCTAGAACTTTGTCGCCCCTCAGGTGAAGTGATGGGACTCGATTAGAACGGATGCTGGCTGAGGTTGCCAGCGTTTTCATCTCCGGGCGGAATCACGACCCAGGGTGCGCTCCGCGACCCCGGCCTGTGTTGTGGCACCGCTCCGCGGTGGTTCGTCGTTGAACGCGAAATGGAAATCCACCCCGACCACACGACGCGCGTGGAGGAGGACACTTTCCTTGATCCCGAGGGGATCACAGCCATTAGCCCGAGGTGAGCGCAGCGTCACCTCCGGGAAACTGTGAACCGCGTCTTGATCTCATTGGTGCAGGTTCAATATCCGCGGGCGCTCGACTCCCAAGGAACGGCGCGTCGTGTGTTCGGTCGGATTGGTCTTTCAAGAAAAGAAAAACACCCTTCGACCACACGACGCAAGTGACGGGGGAGCCATGCGCCTGCGGTTCACTCAATGGGCCACGAGAGATCAAGACGGCGCCCGCACCAAAACGCTGACGACCTGCGGCCAAAGGATCCAAGAAGCTGGCGCCAGCCTTGCGGGCTGGAGTCACGCATTTGCCCAACCCATCGACACCGCACGTCAAGCGTCGAAGTGGAAAGCAATTCGATTGAGTTCAACAACGGTGCACCGCACGGTTCGCGCGTTCGGGCACGATGACAGTTTGAGCGATCGACGCACGTGAACAAGGTAGCCGAACGGAATCGGCGGGGGGAATTCAGCGTCCCAATTTGCAGCCTGCATTCAGGCGTCGATTCTCAGCATTGAGATTAACAGGCGTCGGTTTGTTTTCCCGGGCCGAGTCGACCGCGCACGAAGAGACTCAAGGATCACGCAAAGACGCCAAGCCGCAAAGGAGCGGGTTCAAATCTTGGCGGCTTGGCGGCTTTGCGTGAGGTCCTTCCAGCAAGTACGCCAGGGCACGTATCGAACCGTGACGTCAAAAGCGAATCCCAGGCCACAGATGCTCAATACTTGTGCCATCGGCTGCATTGCGTGCAGACGCAAAGCTGGTGATTAGCGCGCCAATTTGTTCGGTGTCTTTGAATCGCAAGGGATGGGGCGCCACGAGATCTCGCCCCTCGGTCCCGACGAGTTCGGAATCAGGAGCCGGGCAGCTGGTCAAAAAATGGGGTGGTCAAAAAATGAGTCCGTACGACGACACCCCGCCCGCGCTCTCTTTCTCCATTTTTTGACCAATCCATCTTTTGACCCCAATCCCCTCAACAGCACGCCCAGGAGGATTCGAACCTCCGACCGTCGGATTAGAAGTCCGATGCTCTATCCAGCTGAGCTATGGGCGCGGGTGGTGTTTGGGGCGGTTTGTTCTGGCAAGGCGTGCGTTTCGTGGCAGGCTTTGCCGAAATGCGGTCCCTGTTGCAAGAACCGGAAGTTTATCGATCCGGCACCCTGGCGGCAATGTCACGCACTGCCGCGGGGAGATTGACACCGGCTGAGGCCGAACGGCACCGCCGCGCTGGCCTCGGGGGGCGGGTACAATTCAGGCATGAATGAATCGAATCCTTACACGCCGACGACGGACCCCCACATCAAGTCGACGACCGGTTGCTTGGTGGTCGTCGGGTGGACGTTTTTCTGGCTGCTGTTGCTCGGATTCGCCCTCACCTTCTTCGGGATTCTTGCACTGACGCTCGGGGCGACAGCGTCACCACCCGAGCCGGTGCCGGTGGCGGCGCCAGAGTGACGCCGGTTGGTGATGCACTCTGCCGGTTGAGGCGGCGGAGGCATGAAAAAACCCGCTCGCCGAGACCAAGGTAAAATCTCGACGAACGGGTATGTATCTCGTGATCAAAAAGATGATCTCGAGTGGGGAAGCTGACCCATGAGCGTCAGCCCGCCGACTTGGTCTACGGGTTGCTTCCCCGTTGGCTAGTACAGCAATAATCCACTTGATCACCTCCTTTTAAAACTTTGGTTTGACGCGTCCGACCCTTGCGCCAACAAGAGTGGTGCCGGAAGCGTTCGGAAGTAGTCCGTCGCACCGCGTCAGTGCGACCCGACAACAGAAGTATCCTTACTCGGCAAGTAAAAAGCAAGAACAATCTGACTGTGCTCTATGACGCACGCCCCTGCTAAAAGGTTCGCGGGGCGATGGAAAGCACGAAATTTCGCAGCCGATCGGACGCATTTTACCATCTGTGCCGATTCGGATCGGGTTGACCTTGCCGCTGACCGACGCGGTCCGTATCGTCGACACCAGCCGAGTTTCACGGTGGACAGTTGGCTCTGATTCGTGCAAGGGAAGGCACCTGCAGCGATGCGAAAATGGAAAATCCGAACCAAGATGATCTTCGGCCTGTGTGGCCTGGCGTTCGTGATCGGGCTGCTGGTTTTCAACAGCTGGTCGCAACTTGCCCGCGACCGCTACCTGGCGACCGAGATCAGCCTGCTGGCCGACGAGATCGAGCACGCCCATGAGCTCAATCAACAGGCGGAATTGCTGAGGCAGTCGTATGAGCAATTCATCGACCTGAAGGCACGCATCGAGTCGAATCAAATGATCGGATTCGAGGGCATCGAAGGGTCTTTGCTTGGCATGGACGAGGTCAGTATCGATGATCGCCTGATGCATTTTCGTCGCCATCTCGCACCTTACCTGTTGACGGTTCTGGCGCGTCCGAGCGAGCGTGGTGAGACACGATTGTTGCTCGACAGGGGCCAACAAGACGTCAGCCTGCGCGGCATTAATGCGCTACTGCAAGACGTCACCACAACCTGGTCCCAACGCAATCTTCTCGACGGAACGCTTTCACGATACGACGCTCAGCACCTGGAAAAGTCGATCGACGATCTGGCGACCTTGACGAACGAGTACTTCGGCGAGATCCAGGGGAAAATGAAAAAGTTTCGCGACAGCGTTCACACCGAACAGAGGGCAAACCGCAATGGGTTCCGCGTTTACACGGGATTGTCCGCGTTTCTGATCATCTTCATGGCGTGGCAATTCTGGACGCTGATCGTCGTGCCGTTTCGAACCCTGTTCCGCGGCTCGCAATTGATCGCCAGCGGTCATCACCAACACAAGATCCTGTTGGGCACCAACGATGAAATCGGATTGATGGCCGACACCGTCAACGACATTACCGACCGATTCAACCGCGCGGTGGCGAATGAAACGCTGGCCAAACGGCGTGCCGAGCAGGAGGTCCGTGAGCGAACACGAGAAGTGATCCAGAACGAACAACTCGCCAGCGTCGGATTCCTGGCCGCCGGCGTTGCGCATGAGATCAACAATCCGCTGGGTGCGATTGCCTGGGGCGCCGAGGCGCTCGAGGGCACGCTCGAAGATCTGCCGGCGGAGGAGAAAGAACGGTTCAACCAGGAATTTCTGCAAGAGCTGCAGACCAACCTGGGGCTGATCCAATCCGAAGCGTTTCGGTGCAAGGGCATCACCCAGCGGCTGCTCAACTTCAGCCGATTGAGTAATTCCAGCCGCAATCAAGAAGACCTCGGCCAACTGGTCGCGGGAGTCGTGTCGATGGTCGGAAAGGTCGGCGAGTACCGCTGCAAGACGATTCGCACGCACGCCGACGAGGGTGTCGCCGCGTACTGTAATTCCCAGGAGATCCAGCAAGTCGTTTTGAACCTGGTTTCCAATGCCCTGGAGTCGGTGGACACCGACGGCAACGTCGACGTGTACGTGCGGCACGAGATCGACCCGTTCAGCGGCACGAAGGAGGCCGTTGTCGAAGTCAAGGACGACGGTTGCGGCATGGACCAGGAAGTGATGGACCATCTCTTCGAGCCGTTCTTTACCCGCCGCCGCGATGACAGCGGCACCGGATTGGGCCTGAGCATTAGCTATCGAATCGTGTCGTTGCATCACGGGTCCCTGACGCCGCAAAGCGAGGGAGAAGGCCGGGGATCGAAAATGATCTTGCGGCTGCCGACGGAGCCCGCCAAGAAAGAGTCTCCTTCCGATTCGACGTTCTACGCGTCGCGGGAGCTGAACGATCATGATGAACTGCCCTCTTCGACCAAGTGGAATGATGTCCAAAAAGTCGCCTGAATGTGAATCCATGCACGTCCTGTACGCCGACGATGAAACGTCGCTGCAGACGCTGATGAAGACTCAGCTTGAAAAACTCGGCCACAGCGTGGTCGTCTGCCCTGATGGAGAAACAGCGATCGCGGCACTCGAGCGGGAGCCGTTCGATTGCATGATCGTCGATTTGGACATGCCGGGCATCAAGGGTGCCGAAGTGATCGCTCGGGCACGCAAGATTCGCCCGGAGATCGAAGCGGTCGTGATCACCGGCAAACCTGACCTGAAGTCCGCGTTGACTGCGATCGAAAACCACGTCTTCGCCTTCATCAGCAAGCCGTGCAGTTTCAAGCAAATCAAATCCTTGCTCAGCGAAGTCTATCATCGCCTGTCGCAATCGCGACGTCTGGCCGCGCTGGAGCACCGCGTCCGCCAAGCGGAGGGAGATTCCGAATTGGTGGGCGACGGCAAGTCGATGCTGCAGGTCCGCAAGGTGATCGAAAAAGTGGGCCCGACCGACAGCACGGTATTGATCCTGGGCGAAACCGGATGCGGCAAAGAACTGGTCGCTCGTGCGGTCCACCAGGCCAGCCTGCGGGCCGGCGAGCCGATGGTTTCCATCAACTGTGGTGCCCTGCCGGAAAACCTGATCGAGAGCGAACTGTTCGGGCACGTCAAAGGCGCCTTCACGGGCGCCGACAATGCGCGGGTCGGATTGTTTGAAGTGGCCGACGGAGGCACGATCTTCCTGGACGAGATCGGCGAGTTGCCGATGACGATGCAGGCGAAACTGTTGCGCGTGTTAGAAACCGGTGACATCCGGCGATTGGGCAGCAACCAATCCAAACGCGTCGACGTGCGCGTCATCTGCGCCACCCACCGCGACCTGGAAAAGATGGTCGGCGAGGAGCAGTTCCGCGAAGACCTGATGTTCCGCATCAACACCTTCGAAATCCATGTGCCGCCGCTGCGAGAGCGGATCGACGACCTGATGCCGCTGGCGGTTCACTTGCTGCGCCGTCACCGCAACGATGGCGACGATGACGCCTTGTTCACACCGCAGGCCACCGCAGAGTTGCTGGCCCACAAGTGGCCCGGCAATGTCCGTGAACTGGCAAATGTGGTCGAACACGCCGCGATCCTGTGCGATGCCCTGCCGATCGATGCAGAGCACTTGCCGCGGCACTTCAGTCGCCGCCAGTTGCGAAGCGAAATTCGTGATGCCGGTCCGATGACCATTCGCGAAATGGAAATGATTGCGATTGAACGCGCGATCGAGCGAAACGACGGTGACAAAAAGGCCGCCGCCGAGGAATTGGGGGTCAGCGTCAAAACGCTGTACAACAAACTCAATGCCGCCGAAGAGAAAGCGGCGTAGCGGTTCGTGTCTGTCGGGAATTGGGCGGCTGGTAATCGCGGGGCGGTACCAGCAGCCTTTCGATTGAAGCCCGCGCGCGTTGGCAAGGGACCGCGTGGGGCCCGTCACGAAGGCGCCCGACTAATGTGGTCGGGTCAGATTCGGAGGATCGAATCAATCGAACGGCCACGAGCCATTCGGTTTCAGCTTAAAGCCACGCCGTTTGCTCGTCATCAACGAGGCTGATCGAATGGTATTGAAACTCGATCTCGTGCTTTGTCACAGCGAGTTTTTAGGATCGTCTGCGGAAAGGGGGCGGGAACCAAAAAATGCGAAGCACCCTTCGGGCCATTTGGCTTTTGGTGCCTGGCCCCGCTTCCGGTCTGATCTCATATCCGGTCTGGCTTCGGTTCCGATCAAGCGAGCCGCCCGAAGATAAAGTTGTTAGAAAGCGCTCGGATGTCGGGCGCTGGCAAGCATCGGCCGATAGCGATGCCGCGTTCCGCTGTTTCTCACCAGGGTGCAGGCTTTACCGGATCGTTTTCTCGTCGCCTTGGCCGTCGGCCACGCGGACGTCGTCCGATTCTGTGCCGCTGGCGTCGGGCGCGGATTGCGCATCGATTGCGGCGATCCATTGTTGCGGGTCGTTGCCGTAGTCTTTGCCGATGACGCCTTTCAAGCTTTGCATCGCCAGATGAATGGTTGCCGGGTCGCGGTCTTCCAAGGCTAATCGCAGTGATTCGACGGGGACGTTGCCCTTATGTTTGCCGAGTGCGGCGATTGCCGAATTCTTGACATCAGCTTCGGGCGTCGTGCCGAGTGTGGACGCGAGCAACTGGGCGGCTTCGGGTTCACGGCGTTTTCCCAGCGAGCGACAGGCTTCCATTTGCACCTTCAAGCTTTCGTCGTCGAGTCCGCGTTCGATCAAGTCGATCGCGTCGGGCGTCCTCAGTTTGCTGGCTGCGAGAATCGACAGTCGTCGCATTTCAGGGCTGGGATCGTTTTCGATGATGCGATCCAGGTGGGTTGCCCATTTCGCTTGTTCTTTCGCGCTCATGCCGCCGATCTGACTGGCCAGGTTCTGCAGCTCTTGCCGTCGCTGGTGGTCGGTCACACCGAGTTCTCGGTCGCGTTTCCATTCTCGCATCGCGAAGTATGGGTTGATCCGTTTGAGACCGTAAAGCGGCCCGTCATGACACCCGCATGCCAGCACACAGAGGACTGCGGCGAGGGCGCCACAGGTGAAAGAGCGCAGGCGACGACGATGTGTCATGTCAGTATCGATGATTGGTTGGTGCGGCATTCCGTTTCCAAAACCAAGACTTCAACGGGAATGGTTCGTGACGGCAAGACCGTCGGACATTGGGACTTATCAAAGTCAAGGCGGGCTCGCCAAGACCACTTCCGTGGTTCATTCGGCCACCGCGCCGACTAATTCGTCAGGTCGCTGGCGGATCAAGCGGTACGGCAGCAGGGCGGTATCGATCAGAAACTTTGCTCCCGAATGTAAATTGGTCATGATCCCGCCAGAAAAAATCCATTCGGTTTCGCCGCATCGCTCCAGCGGCGCGTCTTCAAAATACAACCGCCTTCGTGTGTAGGTGGTCACCGAGTCGAGCGGTTCGCCGGGACCCACTCCGCCGGCGGTCATCCAAACGCTTGGTTGCGTGAAACCCGGCTGTGAAACCTGCCGCGGCGATGCCAATCCGGAAAGCCGAATTTGCGAAAGCGGTTTGTCCAATTGAGCAAGCTGTGTTGTCGTGGCGTTCGGCTTGCTTTCGCGCGGGCGCGAGACCGGTTCGGAAGCGTCGCCGCGCTGTCGCAGTGGCTCGGCGGTTGGTCGCGATAGCGATGGTGAATCGTCCGGCGGGGATGCTCGGCTGACGTCTTCGATTAGGACCGGAGCAAGTCGCAGCGGCTCCGCCGCGTCCTGTCCCGGCAGGCTGGAACCGATCACCAGCACAGTGATCAACGAGAGAGTCGATGAGTTCATGGACAGATTGCGGTCGGTCGGCGGTCGAGAAGAAGCCACTCTCAGTGAGTTTTCGACTGCCCTGAGCGACGATTGCCAGTAAAATCGTTACGGCCAGTACATTTTCCCCTATTTATCAAACTGAGATTTGACGCCCACAACAGCCGTCACGATGCTATTGGTCTGCCTGATCCGTCGGCCTTGACTGGTTTGCGCAGTCTGATGTCGTGGTTCTCATCAAGCCTCATAGTGGCGACTCCGAATCAAGCCCTTAGAGGGGATTTATCATGCTTGGCCGTGGGGCGAAAAACGACGAGCGGGCTGGTCGTCAGATCGGGCGCTGGCTGCGCGATTTGATCGACAGATGCTCCGTTGCGGCTCAATGTCCGATCGAGTCCCCGGTGGGCAACGCTGTGAAGCATTTTTTAGCGGTAGGGCGCGAGCCCTCCGGTGTTTCGGGAACGATGAGGGACCGGAGGGCTTGCGCCCTGCCGCGAACACCTCGTCAAACGCAGAGAATAAATGGTTCACAGCGTTGCCCGGGGGGACCGCAATGGTTGACGCCTCGCCTCACCCCCCTGGAGCCTCGAATCGTCCTCAACGCGACGGCAGAACTCTCGGCCGCCAGCGGGCTGTTGATCTTCGGCGACTTGGCCGACGACGAAGTCCACTTCCAAACCGTCGGCAGCGGCGACTCCATTCAACTGACCGACGCCTTCGGGACGGTGATTCCGATCGCAGGGCATCACGGAGGGGCGACGGGCAGCGAGACCGATCCGTTGGCGGTTTCTCAGATCACCAACGGTCAGGTGACGATCGATTTGGGCGGCGGTGACGATCTGTTGCAGATCGAGTTGCCAGACGGAATCAACTTGGATGTCCTTGATGCCGGTGGCGCCGACCGAACCGTGCTCGGGTTCCAGCCCATCACGTCTCCATCGCCGCCAACGGAGATCAACATCGTCGGCGAGACGATTGAGTTGACGCCTAGCGGAACATCGATTCAGTTCGCCGACCGGATCGTTTCTCTGACCGGAGGTGTGATCCTTGGTGCGGCGTTGCCGACCGGGTTGACGCAGATCGACCTGGGCGCTGGAGTATTCGAAGTTCAAGGAACGGTGACGCTTGACGGTAGCGTTCGTGTGATCGGCGATTCCGGCGAGGTGCTCTGGCAAGACGCGACCATCAGTGCGTCGTCGGATGACCTGAGTCTGTTCTTTGAGTTTGATCCCGATGCAAATTCGGTGATCCGTCTCGGGCAGATCGATACGTCCGCCGGCGAAACGATCGAAGACGTTCGCGTCGTCAGCGCGACCGAGACTCGATTCACCGGTGATGTCACGATCCGCGACTCCCTATCGGTTGATTCGCGTGATCAAGTCGACTTTCAGGGGGATGTGACGGCGGGGAACGTGGGGATTCGTTCCGGCGAGATCGTGGCTGCGGGGAACATCGCGACCGATTCTGGCGCGCTCGTTTTGATCGCCGGTGACCGCTTGGTGATCGACGGTCGAGTCGATGGGGCGGCGGCTGGCACCGCTGGCAATGTCACCCTGAGTGCTCCGAATTTGTTTTTGACCGATGCGTCGATCACCACCGACGGTGCCAATGTGCTGGTCAGCGGAAACTCGCGAATCTCCGGTCAAGTTGTGCTCGATACTGCGCTGGGGCCAACCGCCACAGGCGGCGATGTAATCTGGATTGGTCCGATCACGTCGGATGACTCGATGCCAGCCGGAACACTGACGGCGGGCGCACTGACCATCGAAGCGCTCGGGGCTTCGGCCGGCGGTCGTGTCGAGATTCAGGGGAACGTTGGCGGGACATCGGCCGACAGCCCGCAAAACTTGGCGGGTTTTGCGATCGCCGCGGAGGATTTGTCCGTGCGTGACGTGTCCGTCGACGGCGGCGACGTGGTTCTGGCCGGCGATCAGATTCGCCTGGCCGGTGCGACGATCCGATCGACTGACAGCTCCTCAAACGCCGGCGGCAACATTCAGCTGTCTGGCGACGTTGTGTTCGAACGCACGATCACCGAATTGAACGCGGCCCAGCAGTTGACGCTCGATGGCAATCACCGCACGCTCGGTCCCAACAACAGTGTGATGCTTTTGGCAGGTGATTCCGCCACGATCCGGGCTGAACTCCAAGGCGGTGATCAGCTCTCCGTCGACGCGGCCGGTTCCATCGTCGTCGACGCTGATTTAACCGATTGGAACGGAGTCAGCTTGGCCGCCGATGGAGGCATCCAAGTCGCCGGTGACTCATCGAGCACGCGGCAAATCTCGGCAACAGGATCGGTGTTCTTCCAGAATGATGTAACGTTCGCAGCCGACACGCAACTGCAAGCGATGCACGTTCGATTTGATGATGCGATATCGGTCCAACCCAGTCGCATCGTCGAACTCAGTGCGGTGATGATCGATTCCCAAGGCCAGACGGCAATCGAAAAGCAAGGTGATGGCGAACTCGTTTTGCTGGCCGAGAACACATCCAGCACGGATCTGATCATTGTCGGCGGAACGTTGCGGGTCGACGGAAGCATCGATGCGGCTGCGGTCGTGGAAGTTCGTGACGGCGCCGTGCTTGCCGGCAGCGGCGAGATTCGTGGGACCGTGACAGTCGCCGGTGGTACGCTCTCACCCAACGAATTCATCAGCGGATCGCCGACCGGTCAGTTACGATTCGGCGCGTTGAGTCTGAGCGCCGACGCGACGTTTCAGGTGGATGTGGACGGAGCGACCGTGGGCCAATCACTGGACTCCGTCGCCATCGACGGGCAACCGATTGAAATTGTCGGTGCCCTGTTGCAGTTGGACGTCGCCGTCACTTTGCCCGGCGATACCGAGTTGGTGATCGTCCAAAACGACTCCGACGGACCGGTGACCGGGCGGTTCGTTTCGAACGTCGACGAGGACGGCCAGCCGCTCGCGACGCCTCGAGAACTGTTCGACGGAGCCCGTGTGTTGACGCGGTTTGGCCCCGGCGCTGCCGCCGTGCCGGCGTTCATCACCTACTTCGGCGGCGACGGCAATGACGTCGCGATCGTGACCGCCGGTGATCGTCTGCAGCCAGCCGGAAAGGTCACGATCGTTTCGCGAGCCGGCGTTGATTTAGAGATCCGTAGCGGCGATTCGCTGGCCGACGCCCAGGCGGCCGATCCGACCGTGCGTCCGATCGCCGGATTAAACGGACGCATGCTTGTTTTGGATGCGACCGCCGAGCAATCGGAATTGTTGATCGACGTCAACGGTTTCGTGGACGTCGGCGCGAATCCATTGCACTTCGATGTGGATATCGTTTTTGACACCGCGCAGGTTCCCGGCGACGCGTCGGTGACGATCTTTGACAGCGACCGTAGCACGCTCGATTCCCCCGATCAATTTGATTTCGTTTATCACACCGCCGATGAACTCAGCTTGACCGTCCAACATGATCCATCGCTTGCGCCGGCCTATGACATCACCATGCTCGGCGTTCGTCTGGTCGATTTGCAGTTACCGTCGGCGGTGCTGTCCGCACAGCTCACCCGCGCGGCGGATCAACTGGACGTGATCGGTGATTCAGACCCCACGATGACGCAATGGCAACTGTTCAGCGGTGGTCGGAGCGGCGAATTGCATTTCGAAAACCCGACCGACAGTCTTTCCATCGATGGACGTGATGGAAACGATCGGTTGTCGTTTGCCGATTTCGGCCAGGACTTTGATGCGGTGTCGACGGTGGTCGGCGGTCAGGGTGTGGACGAAGTCAATTGGAATGCCGATATCGATGTCGGGATGCTCAATGTCGCCAGCACATTCTTGCTGGACGCCGAGTCGGTGGCGATCGATGGTGATCTGACGTTGATCGGCGGTGACATTCGAATCAATGCCAGCGACGCGCTTGTCGTGCGTTCGACCGTCGATGCCAATACCGGTCAAATCGTCATTGACTCCGCCGCGCCCCAAAGCGATCTGTCGCTTGGGACGCTCCGCAGCACCGCTGCCGGCGTCGCGGTGTCGCTGCACGGCGGCGAATTTCTGTTGGGAAACATTTTCACGCCGAATGGCACATTGGTCCTGGGCAGCGACGATAGCCTCGGCACCATCGGGTCGGTCGGGCAAGCGATCGGTTCACAGATCGATGCGATTGAAGTGACCGCTTCATCAACCGGGCAGCTGGACCTGGGATCGACAACCAACTCGATCGACAATGTTCATGTTGCCGCCGACCAGGGCGTGACGGTGCGTGATTCAGCGGACGATCTGCGGTTGTTCGTCTCCGCCGCAGACACGATCGACGTTCAGGTTGCCGGCGATCTGGTGTTGGAATCGGTGTTCACGACGAATGGTTTGGTCAAGCTGGTCGCTGCCGGAAATCTCGTCGCCGACGCGGGGCAGTCGAGCGTCAACGTGGGCGGCGACGTCGTGGAGATCACGGCGGGAGGCATCTTCCCGGGACAATCCAACACCACCGAAACGATGGCCTCGATCGGTTCGGTTTCCGTTCCCATCCAGGTCGCGGCGTTGCAATCGTTTTCAGCCAGCACATCGGCGACGGGTGGATCGATCTTTGTGGGCAGTTTTGAAGTGTCCGGGGTGATCGCGTCCACCGGCACGTTGCCGATCGGCTTGGTCGACGCCGGCAACGGGCGGATTGAGATCGATGCGGTTGCGATCGAGGATGCGGATTTGGATTCGACCGTTGATCTGATCGGACGCGAGATCCGTCTAGGCGCCCGCGCCGGCATCGGAGCTGGTGGCACGATCACGGTCACCGGCGTCGCCGATGTCCAAGCGGTCACGGACCTAGGGGCGATTCGGATGGACGTTCTGGCGGATCGCACCGTCAAATTGTCTCGTGTCCGGACCGGCGGTGGCAATGGCGATGAAATCCTGATCCGGCACAGCGGCGACGATCGCTTGTCGATCATCGACGTCGGCAACGCAGACGGTGATGTCACGCTCTTGACGGAAACCGCCTCGATGGACGTCTTATCAGAAGTGTCGCCGACGGCGTTGTCAGCCGGAGGCATCGGCAAGGTCGTGCTGCAAAATCTCGGCGGCCAGTCCGACATCACAGTTCGGGGCGGCGTCGTCAGCGAATCGGGTGACGTCACAATCGCGGCCCGACGAAACTTGGTGTTCACCCCGTCGGGACATTTAACGTCCCTGGGCGGAAGCGTACTTCTGTCCGGCGGCAATGCCCCCGATTTGCCCGCCAGCACGATTGCGCTGCAAGACGGCTCAGTGATCGATGCCGGGTCGGGCACCGTCGCGATCCAAACGCCGGGCAACGTCTTCGTCTCGTCGATTCGTTCGACCCACAACGGACAAGCGATTTCGATCGAATCACCATTCGGATCGTTGATCGATGCGGGTGACCAGGATGTGGATCTGGTCGCCGAGTCTGGTTTGGTGCGCATCGATGTTGCCGGGGGAGTCGGTGACCGGGACGCGATCGAGACGGAAATTGTGGGGTTGGCTGCGTTCGTTCGGCAAACCGGGGCGCTCCAGATCCGCGAGGGCTCGGCGATCGAGCTGGTCGACGTGCTGACGGCTGATGGGAAAATTGAGATCGTCGCCGTCGGGGACATCGTGGCCGAGCGAGTCCGTTCGCAAAATGCCGCCGGCCAAGACGCCGGCCAGCACCGCGATGTACGGTTGGTTGCCACCGCGGGCGACAGCGACATCTTGGTCCGATTGATCGTGACCGACTCCGCTGACTCCACCGAGCAGGTGACCGATGTCGAATTGGTGGCCGGGGACGACGTGCTGTCCTTCGGCGCAAACTCACTGTTGGTCGCGGACGATTTGCGGGTCGAAAGTGGCAACGCGACCGCTGATGCGGGCGACGCGATTCGGTTGGTGACAAACGTCAATGACTTGGAACTGAGCGTATTGGGGACCGCGCGGGGTGACGTGGAAATCGATGAAGTCGATACGATCCGATTGGCATCGTCGGATCGGCAGGACGACGGCGAAACGGTCTCGACGGTCAACGGAGAAATCCGAGTCCGCGCGTCGGAGTCGATCCTCGTGTTCGATTCATTTCGGGTAGACGATCTGAACTCGCGGCGCGGCGATGTCGAACTGATTGCCGGTGGTGCCAACGGTCGCATTCGACTGCAGGCCGGTCGGTTGATTCAGTTGGACGATTCAGTCCAAATCCAAGCTCGCCAGAGCGTCATCGGGGCCGTCACGATTGACGCCCCGCAGATCGTGTTGGGAGAAGACTTTCAAATCGAAACCGGTGAGGGCGTGGGGGTTGCGCGTCGGTTTGCCACGCGGCCTGACGACGGGCTCAGTGACACCGCCTTTTATGATGCCACCACAATTGCGACAAATCGGCTGGAGCAAGCGGCCGTCAACGATGCGACCGGCGTGTTGACCGTTGACATCGGCAACCCCGGCGAACGCGGATTGACGATCAACATCGATTGGGGCGCCGCGACGCAACGTTTTCAACAAATCGATTCATTGAGCGGAGATGCGCCACCGTTGCAAGTCGAACACTTGTACTTGGAACCTGACATTCTCGATGCCCGCTTCAACGGCCGAACATCCGCGACCGATCCTTTGGAAGTGCGGTTCTCGGTGCGACATCACGAGTCGATCGTGGTGACGGGAACAACGATTCAGCAGGCAGACAGTGTGGTCCACGTCGTTGAGGGAGAGCTGATTTCGTCGACCGACAATCCGCTGACCGAAGATGCTCCGTCCGTACCGATCTTGGAGAACGGCACGGCCCGTTTCATCATTCCATCGTTGTCGATTCCAGTGGCGTTTTTTCCCGTCCGAGACGTGATTCCGGTGATCGAACAAGTTCCCGTGTTCGTCAGCAATGAAACGGTCGTCGTCGTTTTGGGTGGTACGATGGAGACGACCGAAGTGGTCGCGTCAACGACGACCGCCCGAGAGGAATTCTTTCAGATCCGCGTGCTTTCACCTGATCCCGAAGGCGACGATTTGGTGCCGCCGACACGCCTGCCGGATGACATCATCAGCGGCGATCAACTGAAGAAGCTGTTCCAATCCTTGCCCGATGGACGCTACCAGATTCAATACGTGCTCGGCGACGGTAACGTGCGTTCGATCCTGAGCGTGGACTTGCGTAACGGAAAACCCGTTCTGCCGGGTGACGCACCCGATGGAGGCGCCTTGCGTTTGGTCCCTGTCGTTCCGGGTGCGGGACTGGACATTCAAAATGCTGATGATCTGGACGCTGATGACTCCGACGCTGATGATCAAACCGACGCGGTCGAGGAACTCGATCGATCTTCGCATTGGGTTCCGCCCATGCGATTGGACCGCCCCCCCGAGGTTCGCGAACCGGACGCGTGGGAGGCTCCTCGACTCAGCCGGTTCTCGGTGGCGGGGCGTTTTCGAGCACGTGTCGATGGGCTCAGCGCCGCTGACGGTCGGGAGGCAAGCGAGCGATGAATGCCGATGACCGCGACGACAAGCGAGACGATTCGCTGAACGATCTCGACCAGGGTGACGCGTCTTCTGACGAGACCAAGGGCGACGCGATCGAAGAAACCTTGCAATTTGAGGGACCGTCGGAACAGACGACAACCGATCTTCCGCCAACCAAGGCCGAGGCCACTCGTGTGTTTGCCGGCGGCTCGGCGGCAAATCCGACCGCCAGCGATCTGAATGAAGAGACTGCGGAGGCCGAACCGGCATCGGTGATGCACAGCCGAGATATCTCCCAGACGATCAATCCACGTGAATTGAGTAAGGAAGATGCGGCGTTCTGGGGATCCGCCGCGATCGGTGCCAGCAAGCAGAACAAGGAGGAACTGTCGAAGCTTCGCCCCGCGGTAGAACGGTCCATCACCGAATCGAAGCTGCACATTCGCGAGCGTGATCTGGCCATCCCGACGCGCGACCCCGATTCACCGTCGGACTTTCGTTTGATTCGATTGCTCGGTCGCGGCGGCATGGGCAATGTCTACGTGGCTCGTCAAGCATCGCTGGATCGCATGATTGCGGTCAAAGTGATCAAGCCGCTGCCCAAGGCCAAACGTCAGTCGCTCCACCAATCCGGACGTTTGAAAGACGTCGAACACGAGCGGCGTCAGCAATTCTTGTCCGAGGCGGTCGTCACCGGTGATCTGGATCACCCCAATATCGTTCCCATTCACGACATCGCCGTGGCGGCCGACAACACGCTGTTCTACGCCATGAAACGTGTCGTCGGTCAGCCCTGGCTGAAGACGATCAAAGAAAAATCACGCGATGAAAACCTGGAAATCTTGCTGAAGGTCTGTGACGCGATCGCGTTCGCGCACACGCGTGGCGTGATCCACCGCGACATCAAACCCGAAAACATCATGCTCGGGGATTTTGGCGAAGTCTTGGTGATGGACTGGGGACTGGCGATCGCCAAACCCGAATTCGAAAAACGCGATTCGATCACCTTCACCGCCGGCCTGGGCGGCACACCGGCCTTCATGGCACCGGAGATGGCGCTCGGTCCGGTCGAGGCGATCGGTCCGCACAGCGACATCTATCTGCTCGGTGCGACGCTGTTTTACATCATCTCCGGCGTTCCACCGCACCGGGCCGACAATGTCAGCCAGTGCATTCGCAAGGTCGCTCAGAACGAGATTCAAGACACACCGCCGCAGCAGGACGGCGAATTGTTGCAAATCGCTTTGCGAGCGATGGCGACCGACCCCAAGGAACGCTTCGAAAGTGTGCAGGCCTTCCAGCAAGCGATCCGCTCCTACCGATCCCACTCCGAAAGCATCGCGATCTCGACGGCCGCCCAGCAGGAATATCAGCGCGCCCAAGAAACGTTGCGCTACGAGTCCTTTTCACGTGCCGGTCATGGATTTGAACAGGCCCTCGCGCTTTGGGATGGCAATCAAGCCGCCGCGGAAGGTTTGGATCGATGCCGGATCGATCACGCAGCGGCCGCCTACGAAAACGGCGACTTCGACCTGGGATTGTCGTTGCTTAATCCCAGTGATTCCAAACACCTGCCACTGATCGAAAAACTGAACGCTGGGCTGCACCAGCGCGAACACCGTTTGGTTCGGTTGCGACTGCTCCGTCGCCTTGTCGCTGCCAGTTTGCTGTTCATTCTGGTTGGCGGAAGTATCGCACTGTACGTGATCAACGACAAACGTCGGGAAGCCGATGAACAGCGCGGGATCGCCGACACCCAGCGGCAGGCGGCCGAGGAGCAAACTCGGATCGCCAACGAGCAGAGGGATCGCGCCGAGACGTCGGAAAAGTTGGCAGCCAATCGACTGATCCAGGTTCAGCGGGAAAAGGAAAACGTTGAAATTCAAAAGGGAATCGCCGAAGAGAATGAGCAGGATGCAAAAGACGCCCGTCGTTTGGCCGAGAGCAACGAACGGAAAGCGAAAGCACAGGAGCTGATCGCAAAGCAAAACGCCGATGATGCACTGCAACAAAAGTTGAAGGCCGAGCAGAGTGAAAAAGCCGCGCTCGCCGCGCTCCAGCGTGCACGGTATGAGTCGTATCTCTCGCAGATCGGTTTGGCCAAAGCCCGTGTCGACGGCAATGAGTTCGACGACGCTCGATTGATCCTGGCTGCGATTCGCGCCGCCCGCCCCGGACAGCCGCCGGCCTGGGAATGGCGGTACCTGTGGCACCTGGCCAACCAATCGCGATCGGCGTTCCGATTCGATTCCGGTGTCATCGATCTTGCCACCATGGCGGACGGTCTGTCTGGCGTCGTCGTCTGCAGCGATGGGACGGTGCATCGCGCGTGGTTTGATGAGCCGGCGGGGCCGACTTGGACCCGCGACGATCTCGCGGCGACCTGCGCGGATATCGCCGTGGATGGCCGCTGGTGTGCGATCGGAACCCAGCGGGGGGCTGTCTTGATCGTCGACCCGACGACAGGCCAGACCGTGCACACGTTGGACGGACATTCAGCGACCGTCAATGATCTGCAGTTTTTGGCCGACGGACGGTTGTTGTCCGCCTCCTCCGATCGCACCGTCGCGCTGTGGGATCCCGTCAACGAGCAACGTGTCGCTCGCGGATGGCACATCGCACCGGTTGTCTCGTTGGCGTCCCGTCCAGCCGACGCCGATGCTCCGCCGACCATCATCGCTGCGGTCAGCGACGGAAAATCGGGACGAGTCGTCGCGTGGCATCTCAAGTTCGATCAGTTCGCGCGGATCGGTGAGTTTTCCGACCACCCGTTTCCGGCGATTGCGTTGGCGCTTTCCAGCGATGGACGACTGGCCGCATCCGGAGACACTCGCGGCAACGTGTTCCTGTGGCGTCCGCAGCAATTGCAGCCGACGGATTTCGACGCCGCGCTGGAGCAGGCGATCGATTCAATCAGCGACACACCCGAGTCGCCCGACCCGCTAGCGCCCGAGCAGGCAGCCTCGGATCAGCCTGCCCCCACACGCTCCAACCCTGAGGCCACCGTCGCGAGTTGGAAAGCGCACCCCGACGCGATTGGCGTGATGCGATTCGATGATCTCGACCAAACACTGTTGACCGGTTCGGATGACTACACGATTGCCGCATGGATGGTCTCTGATCAATCGCTGCAGTACACCCTCCGTGGCCATGGTGGTTGGGTGCGCGCGTTGGCAATCCGAGAAAAAGCAGTTGCGCCGGGCGACGCTGCCGTCATGTCGGGATCGGCCGATGGAACCGTCCGGGTTTGGGATCGTTCGGCACCCGGCTCGCTTCGGCCCGACCTGGACGACCCGACCGACGAAAATCGATTGCCTACGAGTCAGTCAAACGGGACGCAGCTGCACGGGACACAACTACACGGTGACGAAATCCTGGCCGCCCGGCTCGATCGTTCCGGAGCACGATTGATTTCCGCCAGCCGCGACCACACCGCCCGGATCCTGGGGCTCGATCGAAGCCGGATGATGTTTCGCGAGATCGCGCGGATCAACACCAAAGAAGGTGCGCCAGGTGAATTGAACGAAGGGACCGAGTTCTTGGCGATGTCGGCGCAGCTGGATGCATCGGGAGCACGGTTGTTCGTCGGCAGCGCGGATGCGACGATCCGCATCTGGGATGTCGACTCGGGAACCCAGCTCGGCGTGTTGCCGGGGACGGGGCTCAACAACGCCTTCGCCCTTTCCCAAGACGGACGCCGGTTATTGTCCGGTTCCAGCCGACCGGACGCCAAGGCCTTGTTGTGGGATGTCGATCGGCGCACCGGAACTCCCACAATCGTGCACCGCTTTACCGCCGGCGATCAAGCCGTGACCGCGTTTGCGTTGTCCAGTGATGGGGCGTTCGCGGCTACGGGAGATCGCGGGGGGCGGTGCCTGCTATGGAACGCGGCGACCGGGCAACCCATCGGGCCGCCGATCGATCTGTTGCGAGGGTACCGCATCAATGAGCTAGCGATTTCGCCGGACAACCGATCGCTTTGGATGGCCAGTGACAACGGGCAATTGACGGAGATTGATTGCGCATCACGTCAACCGCGTCGCCGGCTGGATCATGACGGATTCGTGACCGGCGTCTCGTTGTCACACCGCGGCGATCAGGCAATCACGCTTTCGGCGCAAACGACAAACAATCGTTTCGTCACGACCGCGACATGGTGGGATCTGGCATCACAAAACAGCCGTCGACTCGACCGGGTGGAGGCGCCGCTCGAATCCGACGGCGAGGCGGCTGATGACAATGCGCGACTGACGTCGGCGCGATTCGGAAATCGAGGAAACCATGTCGTCCTCTGTCGTCAGACCAAACAGGGACGCGGCGGTCGGGTGGTGTTGATCGATCTGGCCAGCCGACAACGCAAGGCCTTCGATTTACCGATCACGATCGGAGCACCGGAGACGGGGTTGTTGTCAGGCAGCGACCAGTTGATCACGCTCAATGGGGAAGCCGCCTTTCGTTGGTCGATCGACGCGATGGCTCACGTGAAAAGTTATCGTCCCCACGCCTCGGTGATCGACGCGTGTTTCTCTCCCGATGGAAAGTTCGCCGCGACGGCCAGTCGAAGCGTGCGTCTGTGGCAGACCGATTCCGGAGCGGCGATCGACAAGCTTGAAAACCCCCACGCCGGTGCGATGACGGGGCTGGATATTTCAAGCCATGTGGACGAACAAGGTTATCGAATCGCAACCTGCGGCGCCGGCGCGGCTGCACGCCTTTGGATTTGGAAGGATCGCCAATCGGGGTTCCGCTTGGAACGCGAGTTCGAAATCAAAGGAACCGAAGTCAAACATCTGCGGTTTTCGCCCGATGGCGGGCGGTTGCTGCTGGCCGGTTCAGATGGTTCGATCGAACGACACCCCATCGACGGTTCCGCGGCGACGTTCCGCTGGAAACTGCCCCACGGTCTCGCGCCGACCTGTATCGCGTTCTCGACCGACGGTCGTTATGTGGCGGTCGGCGCGTCGGATAAAACGGCGTGGTTGATTGATTCGAACGCAGACGCCGACGTCAAGCCACGGGTGATGCGTGGACACGCCGATCGGATCGAATCGATTGCGGTGTTGAACGATGATTCCGGCCAGGTGCGCGTGCTCACGGCGTCGCGCGACAAGTCTGCGCGGGTGTGGGATCCGCGGTTAGAAGTTCTGGAGGACGACTTGTCGGCTGACTCCGACTTGATCTTCGGTCGCGAAGTACTGGCCCTGCGCCGCCACACCCAGGGCGTCACGGCGATTGATTGCGACGTCGACGGAAGTCTCATCATGACCGCTGCCAGAGACGGAAAAGTGCTGCTCTGGCCGGCACCCCAACCTGCCACGCTCGGTCCCGACGCGCCTTAGTGCGTTCTTCCTAAGATTGAATCTGGACGACGCACACCAGCAATTTGTCGGTCAATCCATCGGTGGGCTCAGTGGTCATTTCATCGCACCGCAACACACCGCGGGACCTGTTTTCCACCCGACAACCCCAACCCCAAACCCACAATCGGCATGCTAAAGTCTTACGCCGCGATCGCGACCACTCAAGACGTTCAGGACAATCCGCTCTCATGACTCCCTCACGCCGAATTCCGCTCCTAAACCAATGCTTTGGCTGCTTGTTGACAACACTGCTCCTGTGGCCGACGTCGTGCAGCACGTACGGAGAGGAGCAGAGCGAGCAATTTCCGGCGGCTTTCGAAGACGATTTTTCCGTCGATACGAGAGCGGACTACCAGGTCAACGGAAACGCACGGTGGGCGGATTCCTCGCTCACACTCATGTCGGGAGCATCGATCGTCCGACGTGTGAAGTCTGAAGCGGATTTCGAGGTTGCGATTGATCTGACGCCAGACCCGAATCAGCAAGGCGATGCCGCGACCCAAATTCACTTCGCCTTTTCAGGGGGCCGTCAAATCATTGTCGCCATTGTTCGCCGGAAATCGGACGACAACTGGTCCGAGCAAGTTGAATTGGCGGACCTGCGTAGCGTCGATGGCCGGTCCAAACCGAGCCCGCACTTCTTGCGGCGATTTCCGCCGGTACAAAGTCAAACAATCCAGACGCAATGGAAGCTGAAGTACAAAGCCGGCGTGCTACATGTTTTTCGCGACGACGAGTCGGTGGGGACGGCATTCAGCGGTTGTCTTGGTGCTTGGTGTCACGCAGTGGTCGTCGGCCAACGCAACAGCAAGGTTGCCTTGCAGACCATCCGATTTTCGGGAACCGAGACGCGGCAGACGCCCGAACAGGCCGAAGTGCACGAAGAGATCAACCGTCTGAAGACGCGCGCGGCTTCCTCCGAGCGACTCGGTTTACACTCCGCCAGAGAAAGCTTTCTGCGTGACCAGTTGAAGTTGTTTGACGAACACTTTGGCGAAAACTATTACGCCAGCGGTGTCGAGCTTCAGTCCCTTGCCGAATGTTACGACCAGCAGTCTCGACTGGAAGACGCTGCGAAAACGTATCGAGAAGCCGCTCATGTTTTCTCGATTTCCTTCGGCAACGACCATCCCGAAGCCATTCGGTCGCGGATCCTCGCTTGCGACGCCGCGTCCCGTGGCGAAAACGCCGTCAGCGACGATGGCGAAATGGTCAAGGACTTGATGAAATTAATGCAATTGGCTGGTTGCGACTGTGAGCATTCAAAGCAGGCGTTGACGCTTGCCGGAAATACCTTGCAACGCTGGGCAACACAGGCTCATACGGAGTCTGACTATGAAACCTATCAGCGACATCTCGAGGAATTTCTTGAGATTCAAACGATGTTCCGGGACGGCCAATCAGAACGCTATCAGTATTATCTTGACGAACTCAGTTATGCCAAGCTGATCAACAGTGCCGATGCAGCGAAAAAGCAGGCATTGATCGACATCGACCAGTTCTATACCCGACTTGCTGATATCAGGCAAAAAGGGGGGGCGACACCGCTGGCACAGGAGAAAGAACTGTATCAAGCCTGCTTGAAACATCTCGGCAATGATCACTCCAAGACTCTTTCGCTGAAGACAAATCTCGCGATCAGAGCGTCGAACGGTGGGGATGCCGGGCGCGCACTTCAGTTGCTGAAAGAGGTTTTTGAGACGACTGAGCGGCTCTATGGGAAAGAACATTTGTGTTCTGCGACCGCAGCGTACCAGCTTGCTTCGATCTATAGCATCGTGCAGAGAAAAGAAGAGGCCGATCGGCTGTTCGACCAAGCAAACACCCTGATGGAAAGCGATGAGCGGTCCGAGAGCTATGAGTATGCCTTGGGCTTGCACTTGTACGGACGACATCTCAAACGCGTGGGACGCTTTCGAGACGCACTCGATTCGCTCAATCGCGCCCAGGCAATTCTCGTCAAGCAGGATCGTAATTTCGGTCCACTCTCTCAGAGCATTCGCACCCACTTGGCGGATACTTATCGAGCCATGGGAGAGGCGCGCAAAGCGAAACAGTTGCTGGACGAGCAACGCAGGATCCTGGAAAAATCGGGCGGTGAAGATGCAACGGCAAAGTACGACGTCGCATTCTCAGAAGCGATCCAATTGTTGTGGGAGAATCGGACGGAGGAAGCACTGGAAAAGCATCAACACGCCAAACAACTTGCGATTGAACTATTTGGACGCAACAGCCGACCCCACTACGCGGTCTTGGATTCCGAATTGAAAACGCGTGTCGGGATTCGCGATTCCGTCGGGGCCGGTCGTCTTGTGCGAGAAATGATCGCGTTCGAAGACGTCCGGAGGCAAACCCTGTTCCAGGTGTATTCGGCCGCGGAGCAATTTGAACGTTCGGCGGTGGATCGCAAATCGCTCGATCGGATCATGTTGCTCGTCCGCAACGGCCTGCTGAAAGTCAAAGATGGCTATCACATGGTCCTGGCAGCCAAGGGCAACCTGCTGCAGTATCAGCGTGCCCAAGCAACGGTCCGGCGAAATCCGAAGCTAAAAAAGGAAGTCCAGCAATTGCAGGACGTGACGAGTCGTTTGGCGGGACTTCTTGGTGACACTGAGAACACAAAGGACGTTGAAATCGACCAGCTTGTCGCCACTCGCGATGAAATCCTTAAACGGATCGCAGAGAAAGGGCCATCCACCTTCGGACCATGGTCTGCGAGTTCGTACGAAATGGATGGCGTGGCGGCGATACTTGGGACACTTCCGCCGGGTACCGTCGTGATCGACTTCGTCCACTTTCTCCGTCCGTCGTTGTTGGCCACACTTCGAGGTCGCGACGAGATGGAACTGGGGGCGTTTATCTACTCCGATCATCGTGAGATTGAATTTGTTCGTTTGGGCCCCGCGGCTCCCATTGAGGAGAAGACGAAGCAGTGGGTCGACGCGATCAAATCCGGCTCGCGAGGGGGCGGGTCGAGCGTCACCGGTGACGATGAACATACGATTGACCAACTCGGTGAAGAGCTTCGGCAACTGGTTTGGGACCCACTTTTTCCCTCGGGGGAAACTCCCGCGCGTGTGTTTGTTTCGCCCGATGGTCCGCTCACCCAGTGTCCACTGTCGGCATTGCCGACGGAGCAGGGCGGTCACTATTTGGTGGAATCCTGTGCCATTTCTTACACCATCGCGCCCCGGTTGATGATTCAAGGCGACCCGGGCAGCGAGTCAATCGACGATCGCCCGAACATGTTATTGTTGGTCGGTGACATCGATTATGGTGACGTGAAGAACTTGCGGTCGGCTCGCTACTACTTCAGTGAACTCGCGGAGGCCAATCGGGAGTTGGCCTCGATCGCGGAAATGTTTGATCGCCAGATGGCCGGGTCGGAAATCGTACGATTGACCGGTCAGAACGCGACGGAGGCGATGATTCGCGATCGAGTTCCCGGCGCCGGCGTGGTTCACATTCTATCGCACGGGTTCTATTTGCCGATCGAAGATTCAGGAGTCGACTCCCAGGACCGTCATCCGACCAGTCGCGCCGGGCTTGCCGTCTCCAATGCCAATCGCGGAATCAACGCTGCCGACGAAGGAAATGGGGTCCTCTGGGCGGACGAACTAGCCATGTTAGACTTCACCCACGCAAAATTGGTTGTGCTGTCCGCCTGCGATACGGCGGCGGGAACCGAGGCGCCGGGTGAAGGACTACTCTCATTGCAGCGGGCGCTGGCCACGGCAGGAGCTGAATCTTCGGTGACAACGCTTTGGAGTATCGAGAATCTGTCGACGATTGCGTTGATGCAGCACTTTTATCGTCACCTGCTGATCGATGGTGCCGATGTGTCTGAGGCGGTTCGGTTGGCAAAAGTGAGCTTGATCAAGCAGGGCATCCGCGAAAGTGGTACAGGCTCGTCGCGACGATTGCCGATTCGCCAGTGGGCTCCTTTCGTCGTTTTCGGGAATCCGACCGTCGAGGTGCAACCCTGAACTGTCACGCTCGCGTGCGAGTGCAATGACTCATTTTGAAGGAATCAACAGACGATGGAATTGTTCACAATCGCATCGACGGTGATCGCGCTGTCCGCCTTGTTCGGCTACGTCAACGTCAAACTGCTAAAGTTGCCCAACACGATCGGCTTGATGGTGATCGCGATCGTTTTCACCCTGGTGCTGTTCGCCAGTTCGATGTTCACCGATGTGTTTCTCGCCAGCGCGGAGCGTCTGATCGGCGCGATCGACTTTGAATCGGTGTTGCTGGACGTGATGCTGGGTTTCTTGCTCTTCGCCGGCGCGATGCACACCAATTTCGACCAATTGCGGATCCAACGCTGGCCCGTGCTCGTGTTTTCGACCCTGGGGGTTCTGGCATCGACATTCATCGTCGCGGTATCGGTCAACTTCGTATTCGGATGGATGGGCCTGGAGGTGCCAATGATTCACTGCCTGCTGTTCGGTGCCTTGATTTCACCGACCGATCCGATTGCCGTGCTGGGGATTTTGAAGAAAGCCGGTGTGCCGAAAGCGCTGGAGACAAAGATTGTCGGCGAATCGTTGTTCAATGACGGAGTCGGCGTGGTCGTGTTCTTGACCATCATGAGCATTGCCGGCGGCGGCATGACGGACCACGGCAACGGTCACGCTGCCGCCAGCGAAAACGTGATCGCCGTGACGGATACGACCGCCCCGGCGGAAATGGGGGCGGAAACCCACGATCCCGACGCTGAAGCCGAAATGACTGTCGGCAGCGTCGTTCAATTGTTCGTTCAGGAGGTGCTTGGCGGAATCCTGCTGGGATTGGCGCTCGGCTACATCGTGTTCTTGCTGCTGCGTTCGATCGACGATTATGAGATCGAAGTGATGATCACGCTGGCCTGTGTGATGGGCGGCTATTCGCTCGCACATGCCTTGCACCTCTCCGCACCGTTGGCGATCGTGGTCGCGGGGCTGATTGTGGGCAACGACACGGTTCGCGGCACGATGATGAGCAAGCAAACCGAACAGTATGTCGACAAGTTCTGGGAGCTGATGGACATGCTGATGAACGCGATTCTGTTCGTGTTGATCGGATTGGAATTGTTGATCTTGGAGGTGCGTACCGAGTACATTCTCGCCTCTCTGGCCGCGATCGTGATCGTATTGGTCTCTCGCTTCCTGTCGTTGATCCCGCCGGTCTGGTTCTTTGCCAAGCGGCTGAAGTTTGCGCCGCACACGTCAACCATCATGGCTTGGGGCGGATTACGGGGTGGCATCTCGATCGCGTTGGCGCTCAGTTTGCCAGTCGAGATGAACCGGGGGCTGTTGGTCACGGTGACTTACGCCGTCGTCGTGTTCTCGATCATCGTTCAAGGGCTGACCGTGGGCATGCTGGCCAACAAGTTGATCGGCAGGGAAGCGGAAGAGTCGGCAAAGGCGTCGGTTTGAACGATTTAGCCGCCGCATGTTTCGCCTGACGCGTTAAACTCGTTGAGCACCGCCATGCCAATCGCTGGTTCGGGTGGGCACAATGCTCCCCATCCAACGGTAGGAAACGGTGATCGACCTCAAGATTCTGGCCTATGAAGAGACTTCCTTGGGCCCCCTTTGCTTGCGGCGTCGTAAGACGTTGTCCGAGCCGCGTCAGTGGGTCACGGAAGTGACGCTGAATCATGAGTTTCTAATGAGTAGTTTGCACACGGATTCCGAACGGGCATTGGCAACCATTCCGTTACAGCAGGCCGCCGGAAGCGGTCAACGCGTGCTGGTCGGTGGACTGGGGCTCGGCTACACCGCCCATTCCGCATTGACGTTCGAAAAAGTGGACCACGTGGAGGTAATCGAGTACCTGCCGCAAGTCATTGGCTGGCTGCGTGACGAAATGACTCCGCTGGCCGAGGAACTTAACGCGTCGAACCGTCTGAACGTCTCCGAGGGCGACATCTATGAGTTCTTGCTCGCGTCGCCGACAGAGCAACGGTTCGACGTGATTTTGATCGACGTCGATCACTCGCCCGAAGACCAGCTGGCAAAGAAGCACGATTCGTTTTATCAAGTTGACGGCCTACGAAAGGCCGCGGCGCATCTAACCGAGCAAGGGGCGTTTGCCTTGTGGTCTTACGATGAACACACGCCGCTTTGGGACGCGATGCAGCACGTTTTTGCCTCCTCGACGGCTCATCCAATCACCTATTTCAATCAACACGTTCAGGAATCGTTCACCGACTGGTTGTACGTCGGCACCACGGCGTTGAAAAACGATTGAGCGAGGGGGCAATCCTGTTTGCCCCGTGTCAACGCGGTACCCCGCCATGCTACAACATGGGCATGAATCACGAAGAACCGGCCGCCGTTGACCCTTCGGCGGCAGCAAAACAGATGACCGTCGATCGCGACCTGGATCGCGATACGCTTGCCACCGAGTACTTTTCGCTGCTCCCCTATGAGCCCTACCCGGTTCAGGAAGAAGCGATGCTGGCGTACTTTGCCGGCGACCCCGATCGCGGCGACCAGGGCGTGTTGATTTGCGCGCCGACGGGAACCGGCAAAACAATGATCGCTGAAGCAGCGGTTTACGAGGCGCTCCGCACCGGGCGGCGGATGTATTACACCACGCCACTGATCGCGTTGACCGATCAGAAACTCGATGAATTGCGAGAGAGCGCAGTGCGCTGGGGGTTTCCCGCCGACAGCGTCGGGCTGGTGACGGGAAATCGGCGCGTCAATGGAGATGCGCCGGTGCTGGTCGTCGTCGCCGAAATCCTGCTCAACCGGTTGCTCAATCCCGAGGCGTTTGATTTTTCGGACGTCACGTCGGTGGTGATGGATGAATTTCATTCGTTCAACGATCCCGAACGCGGCATCGTGTGGGAGCTGACGTTGGCATTACTGCCCGCGCACATTCGCACCATGTTATTGAGTGCGACAGTCGGTAACTCGCTGGAATTCACCTCGTGGCTGTCGCGTGCCCACAACCGCCGGCTGCAACTGGTCACCGGCGATGAACGCAAGGTGCCGTTGCAGTACGAGTGGATCGGCGATGAGATCTTGAACGACTTTGCCGAGAAGATTGCCGCCGGTGATGACGAGATTCGGCGCACACCATCGCTGGTGTTTTGTTTTTCCCGCTCTCAGTGCTGGACCGTCGCCGAGATGCTCAAGGGGAAAAGTCTGATCGACAAAGAGCGTCAAGCCGAACTGGCCGACTACCTCAACGCGGCCGACATGGCGGACGGTGCGGGACCAAAACTGAAACAGATTTTGATGCGCGGCGTCGGGGTCCACCACGCCGGCGTCATGCCACGCTATCGTCGAATGGTCGAAGAGCTGTTTCAACGCAAGTTGTTGGCGATGTGCGTTTGCACCGAGACACTCGCCGCGGGCATCAACCTGCCCGCGCGGAGTGTTGTTTTGCCGAGTTTGCTGAAAGGCCCCAAGGACAAACGCAAGCTGGTCGAAACCGCTTCGGCACAACAAATCTTTGGCCGCGCCGGACGACCACAATTTGACGATCGAGGATTCGTGTATGCCTTGGCCCACGAAGACGACGTCAAGCTGAACAAGTGGCGTGAAAAGTATGACTCGATCCCCGAGGACACCAAAGATCCGGGACTGTTGAAAGCCAAGAAACAGCTCAAGAAGAAGATGCCCAAGCGGCGCGCCGGCGAGACCTACTGGACCGAACAGCAATTCATTCAACTGCAAGAGGCTGATTCGGCCGACCTCGCCAGCCGTGGGCAATTGCCGTGGCGGTTACTGGCTTACATGCTGGGAAAGGATTCGAGTGTGGCGCCGCTGCGTGAACTGGTCTCCAAGCGATTGTTGACGCCCAAGAAGATTGAAGAGGGGCAACGGGAACTGAATCGGATGCTGATCACGATGTGGCAAGCCGACTATTTACAGCTCGATCCCAAACCGGTTCCCGCGTCTGCGAGCGATCTTCAACCGAAACCGCCGGTTAAGAAGAAGATCGCCGGTGAGAAGGGCAAGGTCGCGGAGCCGAAATCCGGCACGGGCGGATTGTTCGGTGAGTTGCTGGATCAAATGCGCGACGAGGCACCTGAGTCGGCCCCGGAACCGCCGGAGACTGACGGTGGAGATGACCATGACCAGCCGCGCGTCAAGCAATATGATCTGGATGCGTATCGGCCGCAGACCGCGACCCCGACCTCGCGATTGGAACGTTTGGTTCATCTGCGCAGTATCAATCCGTTGTTCGGCGTCTACATGGCCGACCTGTTAGCAACCGCGGATCCCGAAGAACGGATCGCGGCGCTCGAAAGCGTCTTGGAAGTTCCCGGTACCGTCGCACGCTTCACACGCATGCCGCGGATTGAAGACATGCCGCCGGGAACGTTGGCAACCACGCGGCTGGATCCCCAGTTGCTGACGCTCGGCCTGGCGACTCCGGAAGAGCTTGGTGCGCGGGGCGAGGACGACGATGAGGACGTCAAGGACCGCGGATTTGGCCGCGTGATGTTCGAAGAACCACGCGTCTGGCCGTTAACGATCGGTGAAAAGATTCATCGTCTATTTCAAAATGATTATCCCACAGTTCAGGGCGTTCGCGTGCGACCGGTCTGGATCGTCGGAGAGTTGCTCAATTACGACGGCGATTTCAATAAGTACGTAACGACAAAGAAACTCCAAAAGGAAGAAGGTATTTTGCTGCGTCATTGCCTGCGGATGATCTTGTTTCTCGACGAGATGGCAAATGTTCCGCCGGAGAACACGACCGTCGAAACCTGGGAAGACCCGCTGGACGATCTCGCGGACATCTTGACCGAGACCTGTCGCAAAGCCGACCCGCAAACGACCGACGAAGTCCTGGCCCACGACGAAACTCTCGAAGACGCGTTGATCAGCAGCGGACGACGGAAAAACTGAGCGGAGCGAGTCTCGATCTCGGAGGGGAGCAGGGGAGAGTCGATTTGCGACTCGCGTGCGGGGGGGACCCAATCTGGACGGAGTTTTCTCAAGCGAGATGACAATGGCGTCGGGTTTCGGTTAACCTGAGGAGTCCCACATTTGATCGTCCTATGTTTTAGGTCATCCCGCCTTCATGTATCGCCTGTTCTTTAATCTTTCGTTGTTCGCCGCGATTTGTTCTGTCGGCTTTCTCGTTGGCGAGTCGGCAGCTGAGCCATCGGTCGGAAACAGGTTGAGTTTCGATCGCGACATTCGGCCAATCTTGTCGGAAAACTGCTTTGCCTGTCATGGGTTCGACGCCAATGCACGCGAGGCGGACTTGCGACTAGATACCCGCCAAGGGGCGATCGATGACGGTGGGGCGATTGTCCCGGGCGACCCGATGGCAAGCCTTCTCGTCGAACGGATTTCGTCGACAGATCATGATGAGATGATGCCTCCGCCCGAATCGGGACGAACGTTGACGGCTGCTCAAAAGGAAAAACTGAGTCAGTGGATCGAGCAAGGGGCAGAGTACGAAACGCATTGGGCCTTCACGGCACCGACCGCACCGATGCCGCCGAGCATCGACGGAGTGGCTCATCCGATCGATCGATTCGTGCGGGCTAAACTTGATGCAAACGGGATCGCGCCGTCACCGCCTGCCAGCCCGGCAACGTTGCTTCGCCGAGTCAGTCTCGATCTCACCGGCTTACCGCCGACCCTGGCAGAAGTGCAAGCGTTTGAACGGGAGGTTCAAACCGACTCGGACGCTGCCTACGAGTCGTTGGTGAATCGTCTGCTTGCGAGTTCGCACTACGGAGAACGTTGGGGGCGATGGTGGCTCGATCAGGCCCGCTATGCCGACAGCCACGGGTATTCCATCGACGGCCCACGCGAGATCTGGAAGTTCCGCGACTGGGTCATCGACGCGATCAACAACGACATGCCATTTGATCAATTCACCATCGAACAGTTGGCCGGTGATTTACTGCCGCAGGCAACGACCGATCAAAAAATTGCGACCGGCTTCCACCGCAACACGCAAATCAATCAGGAAGGCGGCGTTGATCCGGAACAGTTTCGTGTCGACAGCATCTTTGATCGAGTCGGCACGACGGGGACCGTTTGGCTTGGCTTGACGATTGGCTGTGCTCAGTGCCACGACCATAAATTTGACCCGATCACGCAAAAAGACTTCTACCGAATGTTTGCGTTCTTGAACAATCAAGACGAACCAAGGCTGACGGTCTATCCCGACGACGTCGATGCACCCAAGCTGCAAGCCGAGAAGAAGCGAATCGAAAGCGAGTTGCAAACCATTGTGACTGAGCACGCCGAATCGGTGGCCGCTTGGGAACAAACCGTCGATGACGAGGACAAGGGCAACCAACAGCTTGCCAAAGAGGTTCAAAAAGCCATCGGTGTGGACGCGAGGAAACGCAAACTCAGCGACAAGCTAGCGATCCTTGCAGCGAGCGGTGTGCTGGATTCGCTAGACGAAATCAAAACCAAGCAAGCTCGCATCGCGGCCATCGATCGAGAATTGGCGAAAGGTGTTTCGACGATGGTGCTGTCCGAACGCTCCACGCCGCGACAAACAACCGTGTTCATTAAAGGCGACTTCACTCGCCCTGCCGAGCCTGTCCAACCGGGGACGCCTGCAGTACTGCATCCGCTCAAGAGCGATCAGGAGTCGGCAACACGACTGGATTTGGCTCGTTGGATCGTTGCTGACGAGAACCCTTTGACGTCTCGCGTGATTGCGAACCGAATTTGGCAACAGTATTTCGGCCGTGGGCTCGTCGAAACCGACAGCGACTTTGGATTGCAGGGAACGTCGCCCTCGCACCCGGAATTGTTGGACTGGTTAGCCGTTTTCTTTCGCGAGTCCGGCTGGAGCATGAAGCAGCTGCACCGCCAGATCGTGATGTCGAAAACCTATCGCCAGAGTTCGGTGGTTCGCGACGACTTGAAAGAGGTCGATCCGCTCAATGTACTGCTGGCGAGGCAAAATCGATTGCGAATCGATGCCGAAATCGTTCGCGACGTCGCACTCGTTGCCAGTGGTCTGTTTACTCCAAAGATAGGTGGCCCCCCGGTGTTCCCGCCGATTCCCGAGGGAGTGATGTCGTTGGGGCAAGTGCGGCGCAGTTGGAATGCCAGTCAAGGAGAGGATCGCTATCGTCGTGGCCTGTACACGTTCCTCTATCGGGCCACACCACCACCGGCGCTCAATGTGTTCGACGCTCCTGACGGGCAAAGCAGTTGCACGCGGCGAATTCGCAGTAATACGCCACTGCAAGCACTCACGTTGCTCAACGACGCCGCGTTCTACGAATTCGCTCAGGCTTTGCAAAAGCGGATCGAAGACGAAGGGCTCGAGTCAGCCTTCATCCGCTGCACCACACGCAAGCCGACGCAGGATGAACTGGAACTGCTCGAACGACTCGATTCGCTCGGCGCGGCGCGGGCTCTCTTGAACCTCGACGAAACCATCAATCGCGAATAAGTAGATGCATCATCAGCAAGAATCCGAACTTAAGGACTCGACGCGGCGCCATTTCTTCAGTGACTGCGCGATGGGGATTGGTTCGATCGCCTTGGCGTCGTTGATGGCCGACAAATCGCTCGGCAACGATCCGATGGCAGCGATCAAGAACCCACTTGAGCCTCGCGTGGCCCATTTTCCGCCGAAAGTGAAGAGCGTGATCTTTCTGTTCATGGCCGGCGGGCCGTCACAGCTTGAAACGTTCGACTACAAGCCGAAACTGAACGAGCTCAGTGGCCAACCGATCCCCGAAAGTTTCACCAAGGGGAAGCGATTTGCGTTCATGAGCAGCAGTCATCGCACGGACCTGCTCGGCTTTCGACCGAAATTTAAACAGCACGGCGAAAACGGAATTTGGGTCAGCGAATACTTGCCGCATACGGCCGGCATCGTTGACGAGCTGAGTATTGTGAAAACATGCAGCACCGATTTGTTCAATCATGCGCCGGCAAAACTGTTCATGAACACGGGAACCGGCCAGTTCGGTCGACCGAGTTTGGGGGCGTGGACGACGTACGGGTTGGGCAGCGAATGCGACAACCTGCCCGGATTCGTTGTTTTGCAGAGTGGTCCACGTGGCCCGCGCGGTGGAGCGGTTCATTGGAGTAGCGGTATGTTGCCCACCACTTATCAGGGCGTGCCGCTGCGAAATCAAGGTGAACCCATTTTAAATCTCTCAACACCTGATTCGGTCAGCCAAACCCAGCAACGACAACTTGTCGACACGTTGAAAGAATTGAATCTCAAGCGTCTTGTGGCGACCGGCGATCCGGAAATCGGAACGCGCATCAATGCCTACGAAATGGCGTACCGAATGCAATCGAGTGCACCGGAGTTGATGGACACGAGTGACGAAAAGGCCGAGACATTTGAGCTGTATGGCATCAAGGATGCGAACGAATCAAGTTATGCACGCAACTGTTTACTCGCCCGTCGGTTGGTCGAACGCGGTGTTCGGTTTGTGCAGTTGTATCACACCAATTGGGACCATCACGGCGGACCGACGGAGAATCTGGAGACACACCTACCGAAGATTTGCGAAGAGATTGACAAGTCGACTGCAGGTTTGATTGCGGACCTCAAGCAGCGTGGTTTGCTTGATGAAACGCTCGTCATCTGGGGCGGTGAGTTCGGAAGGACGCCGATGGGAGAAGTGCGTCAGTCGACGGGGCGCAATCATCATATCGATGCCTTCACGATGTGGTTCGCCGGCGGCGGATTCAAGCCAGGCTATGTCTACGGCGAGACCGATGAGTTCGGTTTCGGTCCGGTCGAGAATCCGTGTCACGTGCGAGACATTCACGCCACGATTTTGAACCAGTTGGGACTCGATCACGAGCGACTGAGCGTGCGATTCCAGGGACTTGATGTGCGTTTGACCGGAGTGGAAAAGGCGCATGTCCTCCAAGACATGTTGGTGTAGACACCGTCGGGATTTCGGACCCGACACGACCGGAGGTGTTGCGAATTTCACTCAATTGGTGCCACCCACCATGTCTATTACGAATTTCACTTGATTGGTGCCACTCACCATGTCTATGGGAGTGCACTCGGTCCTTTGAGAACACCGTCCGGCCCCACAATGCGACAGGGGCATTGCGGAGGGAATCACAGCGAACTGGAGTTTGAAGTGCGGATCGGTTTTGCACGAAGCTGTCAGCTTCCCACACAGCGAGCCCCCAAACGTGTCTGTCGATTGGCCGACTGGTCGCGCCAGCATGCTTGGCAATGCTGATTACATTTTCGTTATGCAGCGAAGCACTCGGCGACTTGCCGGTGCCCTTTGGCCCATTTGCGACCGCTCGACTCGGCAAACTGTGTCATGCCGCTCGGTGATCCCGCACAGCAGCTATTGCCGAAGTAACGTTGAAAGTTCCAGACCAGATCACGCCACATCGACAAGTCGATCCCTAACCGAGAAACCAGTCTCTGCAGACTCGGGGGGACCTTGCGTCCCGCTCCCTCTTCGCTTTGCTTCGCCGTCCAACGGAGCAGTTTGGTGTAGTCTGTCAGGCTGATCCCCAAGAACCCTTTGTCGCTCGCCCGCACACCCTCGCGGTTCAACTCCGCATCGCTCGAAAGTGTCGAACGATTCAGGGTCAACGGCGCCAGCCAACCGTCGCGACGAATGCGTTTGCCGGTCGGGTTCCTGCGTTTCGCTCGCTTCTTGTTACGCAGTTCATCGACCGGCGTGTTGCGACGCTCTTCGCCAGCCTGTTTTGTGGTGATCGGAACCAGGTCAAAGGCGGCTGAGTCGATCTGCTGGCCTTGCTCTGCCTTGATCCGATCGTAGCCCGACGTGTGCACCGACTGGTCGGGCGATTCCGCCAGCGCGGCACGAACCGGATTGAGGTCCACGTACATTGCACACGCCAACAATCCCGCCTCGTCGGTAATGCGTTGCAGCTTGAATCGGCCTTCCCAGAATCGACCGGTGCACTCGTCTTGCCGGTTAGCCATCCGCGCAATCGGCTCACTCAGGGAACGCATGAACCAGGAGATATCCGACAACCGACGCCGTACTTCGGCAAGACGCTCCCGATCGGAGACCAGCATTTGTACATCGTTTTCGGTCGGCTCGCCCAAGTGTTCTTCGATTCGACGTCCGGGGAAGACTTTCAGCCACCGGATGGCGACCTCTTGATCGGTCCAAGCGGCGACGACGTCGGGCCGATTGCGGAGGATCAGATGCAGGTGATTGGACATCACCGCATAGGAGAGCACATCGACACCGAACACGGACGCCAGGGCTTCCATCCGCCGCCGAATCCACTCGCGTCTGAAGCCATAATCCTTCCCCGTCGCCCGGTCGACGCCCGCCAAGAACGCGCGCCGGACACACCGCTGAACGGCATGGACAATCGACACTTCATCACCCGCAACCTGCTCTGAACGCAACGGACGTCCCATGGCATCTTCCTCCCCGAAAGCAATGGTGGACCGATTCTACCCCGGTGGGGAAATAGAGTCAAATAAATGGTGGGTGGCACCATTTAGATGAGGGGTGAAGTGAATGGTGGGTGGCACCATTTGGGAGAGGTGGTGGGGTTATAAACCCTGAACGGCCATTTGGATGGTGTAGACGGCGTCGCCGGCGGTGATGAAGAGGTGGTCGTTGTGGGGGCCGGCGAAGGTGACGTTGGCCGTCCAGCCTTTGCGGACCGGAATGGTCTCGATCAGGTTGCCGGAAGGATCATAGACGGTGACGCCTCGGTTTCCCGTCAAATAAACGTTTCGATGCTCGTCGATCGTCATTCCGTCGCTGCCGGATTCGCAGAACAATGATCGCTCGCCCAACGAACCGTCTTCCTTGATCGGGAACTTGTAGGTCTTGCGCGCGCCAATGTCCGCGACATATAGGACCTTGTTTTTGTCGTCGCCGATGATTCCGTTGGGCTGGGTGAAGTCCCCGGCGACTTGGGAAAGCGTTCCGTCGGGTGAAAGTCGATAGACCCCGCGAGGGCTATCGGCAGGAATCTCTTGCGTCCAATAGGGGCGTTTGTAGAGCGGATCGGTGAAGTAGATCGCGCCGCGACTGTCGACCCAGCAGTCGTTGGGACCATTGAATCGCACACCGTCGTGTCGGCCGACAAGCACCTGATGAGTCTTGTCCTTGATGTTGATACGCCACAGTTCGTTGTTGCCGTCGGCGCAGGCGATCAGCTGGCCCGGCGCGACGAAGTACAGCCCGTTGCTGCGGCCGCATGGCGAAAGCCAGTCCGTGGTCGTGCCGCTGGCGAATTCGTAACGCACGATTCGATCGTTCGGCTGGTCGGTGAAGTAGACGTCGCCGTTTGAGTCTGCCGTCGGACCCTCGGTGAACTGGTAGCCGCTGCCGACTTTGACCACCTTCGCATCTGGGGCAATGATTGGGGATTCCGCCGACGTTGGCGCGACGGAAACAACGAAGAAGAAAGCCAAACAGGGGAACAAGAGGGCGCGTAAATGCATCGTCGAGTCGGTGGGAGGCGTTCGAATTGGGGAGGTAGTCGGCGGATTTTAGTCGATAGGGATGGTGTTGGGCAAAACAATGGAGGAAATCGATGGGAGGCAGAATGATGGGGTGGCAGGACAATACGCGTGGAATTGTCGACTTGTCTGAAAAAAATCGCCCTTGAAGGTGGGAGTTGAGGCCCATTTTGGGTGTTGCGGGGAGGAACGCCCCGCCCGCGCTTAAGCGTGGGGTATCTTTGGACTCAAGGTACCGGTCCCACTTTTCGCCCAATCACACCAAGCACGGCTATGTCATTTATCCTCGGACTGATGATGGGCATCATCATCTACAGCTTCTTCCGCTGCATTGTCGGCGGTTTCTACACGGTCAGTCCCGATCAAAGGGCGATTGTGACGAGTTTCGGGAAGGCTCAGCGATTAGAAGGGATGCAGGTCACCGGCGGTGACACGGATTCTGACGGCTTGAGTGACGAAGAACACCAACGGTACGAATACCCTCAAGTCCGTGTCGTTGGCCCCGGCGGTCCCTATTTCAAAATGCCATGGCAGGACGTCCACAAGGTTTCCGTCGCGACTCAGGCGGTCGACCTTTCGTGGGACCCCTCGAAGGCCCAGGACACGATCGAAGCGGTCACGAAGGACAACCTGACGACCGGGATCAACGGCCAACTCCGCTATCGAATCAGCGAAAGCAACCTCTATCCCTACCTGTTCGGCGTGGCCAGTCCGCTTGAGCACGTGATGGGTTATTTCGTCAGCGTGCTTCGCGAGCGAGTCGCGAACTTCGTGGATCCGAAGGGCCAAACGCTGCTGGTCGATGCGGATGTCGACGAAGACGCAGGCGAGCAAACGTCACCGGCGATCGACCTGTCCGAAGGTGTCTCGATCAACGACTTGCGAAAAAACTTGCCGCTGCTGAATCAGTACATGGAAGAGCAATGCCGTTCGACGACCGGTCGCTATGGAATCGAACTCGACGCGGCACTGATCACCGAGATTGATCCTCCCGGTGAAGTCGATCGCGCGTTGTCGGCGATCAACAGCACGCGAAACCAAGTCGCCGCCGACCTCAGCACCGCGCGGGCCGACAGCGAGCAGCAGATCACAATGAGTGCACGGGCTGTGGAGATCGCGACGAACAACGCACAAGCAGAGGTCGCACCCCTTCGTGAACTTGCCCAAACGCTGACCGAGATCAAAAAGGAAGGTGGCTCGTCCTGCCTGCAAGCCTATCTACGGAACGCCCGGATTCCGCTTTACTCCGTCGCCCGACGTGTGATCCAGACCACCCAGGCAAACACCGGCGGTTGAGACACGATTGGTACCGGTTGGCATTCGAAACTGAAAACACAACGATTATTAATAGGGTGATACGATGGGATGGTTCGGCGGCGGATTTATCTTCGGCTTGATGTTGATTCCAATTCTGCTTGGCTTCGCACGCTTCTTCGGGCTCTATGCCTGCGTCGGCGAATGCAAGGCACATGTCTTTACCTTGTTCGGCAAGGTGATCGGGACACTTGACCAACCGGGGTTGCAGATCCCGGTGTTCAAGTTCGGCCCTCGAGCCTTGCTGGTGCCGTTCTTCGGCAAGTCCTACGTCGTCGACACGTCGCTTCGTCAACATTACCTACGGAGCCAGATGGTCAATTCGGAAGAAGGCACGCCGATGGGCGTCGGTATCTGGTACGAGATGCGGGTGACCGATCCGGTTTCGTATCTGTTCACCAACGCCAATCCTGATGGTTCGCTGCAAGCCAACGTGACCAGTTCGACCATTTCCACACTCAGTAACTTGGAAATGGAAAAGATGCTCGAAGACCGTCATTCGCTCAGCCGGACGGTTCGCAAAACGGTCTCGCCGTTGTCAGAGAAATGGGGATACACGCTGGGATCGGTTTACATTCGTAAAGTCGCGTTCACCGATCGGCTGATGGTCGACAACATCACCGAGAAGGTTGTCAAACGACTGGTTCAAGTGACCAGCGCGATGAAGCAGGACGGAGAAAATCGCGTCGGTCTGATCAAGAGTGAAACCGCGTTCCGGGTGTCACAGAAAATGGCCGAAGCGTCCGCGTCACGCCCCAAAATCGTCGGCAAGGCGCTCAACGAAATTGCCGCCGCCGACCCCGAAATCTTGAACACCGTCTTGACGGTCATGGAAGTCGACACGCTGATCGAGTCCAACGCCGAAGTCGACTTGCTGCCCGATTCCAGCAACGTCCTGATCCAAGTCGGCGAAGGTGCCGGACGCGAGCGGTAAGCTGGTGTTGTCGTTTTGAGCGTGTTGCGATCTTTGGTTCTGCTTGAGCGGTTCACTCCGGGGGATGGGAGTTGGCAGAATGATTCGGGGCAGAATGATGGTGGCAGAATGATGGGGTGGCAGATGGGTGAAGCGGTTGGTTATTGACTGACCAATTTGACTTCGTTCCAGTAGGCCCATTCGTTGTGCCAGTCGTTGGCTCGGTTCTCCAAAACCAGACGGATCTGGCTGCCGGCATACTTGGACAGATCGACGTGGACGTCCAGCCATTCGTCCTGCGAAACGGTGCTTGAGCTGATCGTCTGATCTGCGAGAACGTCTTTGCCTACCAGGACTCGCAATTGCCAATCGCCGTGCGGGTGATGGCTGACGCGCATCTGCAAGCTCGTCGTTTTGCCTGCGGGAATTTTGACATCGCGAATCATTCGACAGGGCTGGTTGCGATCTTTCGGATGCGTCTGCATCGCCGATCGGTTACGGAAAACTTTGTGGTGCACGATGCCTCCCTCGCCGACGTTGCGGACATCAAATCCCGGCGCGACTCGCGCCACCACGCGTTGCCAATCGGGGTCCGATCCCTCAGCCACATCTCCCGTCGCCAATCGTCTGGCCACAAACTCTTGCAAGTTGGAAAGCTTTCCGTTGACCGCGAGTGCCAACGCCTGTTCCGGGAATTCTGGCACCATCGGTTCGAGCGCGAACCAGTACATCCGTGCCAGGTTGTTATCTGTTGCATCTTCGGCGTGCATCGCCAAGGCCTGAAGGATCGGCCAGCGGTCGGCGTACGGCAGACGCTGGACGGCAGACGCCAAATAGAGCCGTACCACGGGCGATTCATCCTGTTCTGCCATCGATTCGAATTTTCTCAAAACCGTCGCGTCCAACCCGGTCTGTGACGATTCGACGTCCGCCAGAAAGAAGGCGTCGACCGTCGTTTGCTCGCTCAACAATTGGATCGTCCAGGCGCGAACATAGGGATCGCCATGATCGAGCAACATCGTCAGTTCCTCAGGTGTCACCGAACCGGTCACGTGGGCCGCCCACAAGGCACGCAATCGTTTCGGCGAAGTGTCGGCCTGATGAAACATCCGAACCAACTGCGTCTTGGCGTTTGATCGATCGAGCGTTCCGGCGGCGGCCCGAGCATGCAACAACACGCGCGCCTGGCGAACGTACCAATCGTTGGCATGCCATTGCATGGCGATCAACTCACTGTCGGAGAGCGATCGTAGATTGGGGCGGTCAATGGGGGCCGCTCCTTCGGGCATGATCCGATAGACGCGTCCGCTTTGGGGAAAGTTAATCGCATTGCCGCAGATGTCGGTGTCGTGCCAATCCAGAATGTAGACGCCGCCTTCGGGGCCGATCTCGACACTGAATCCGACCCAGGCCAAATCGTTGGTGGGCAGGAAATCGTCACCATGTTTGCCGATAAAGCTGGAACCATTGGGCACCATCACGTCGGTCAGGACGCAGTGCTCGTGGATGTTGCACATGAACAGGCGGTCGTGATATTCCTCGGGAAACGCATCGGCCAGATAAAACCTTGCCCCGCCGTGGGCGGACAGGTGCGTGTGATCGCGGATCGTTTTGATGTCATCATAGATATGCGGATTGATGTGCGGACGACTTTGCTTGGTGTAGACGCCGCCCTGGACGACGTGAAACAGGTGCGGGATGACGCAGCAAGTGGCGAATCCTTGACCGTGTTTATCAAAATCGAAACCCCAAGGGTTCGAGAGGCCACGGGCAAACACCTCGTACTTTTTTGTGACCGGGTGGAATCGCCAAATTCCGCCGTCGATGAATTGACGCCGTGAATCACTTTCGCCGGGACGGCCCACGCGCGACTGAGTGAACACCCCGTGGCATCCATACAGCCATCCGTCCGGCCCCCAGATGAAACTGTTTAACGTTTCGTGGCGGTCGTTGATGCCCCAGCCGTCCAGCAGCACTTGCGGCGGTCCGTCGGGTCGATCATCACCGTCGGCGTCGGGAATAAAACTAAAATTCGGCGGCGAACCCACGTACACGCCGCCGAAGCCGACCGCGATTCCGGAGGTGAAGGTCAGGTCGTCGGCAAAGGTTTTCTTCTTGTCGAAGACGCCATCGCTGTTGGTGTCTTCCAGGATCTGAATCCGGCTGACTTTGTCGTCGGTGTGTTCGCGGCGGGTGCGGTAATTCAAATTTTCGACCACCCACAAGCGGCCGCGGTCATCGAAGCAGAACGCGATCGGTTCGGCCAAGTCGGGTTCGGCTGCATAGATCGAAACGTCAAACCCTTTCGGGATCGACATTTTTTTGACCGCTTCGTCCGGTTTCAAAAACGGTGCGTCGCTGGTCCGGTGCTGTTGTTTGGGCAGCAGTTGTTGAGCGGTGACGGCGGCTGGGAAACAGAGCAGGATTGCCAATGAGAGGCAGATGCCTGGGAGCGGTGTCGTTGGGGCGTGGGCCCGTCGGCTAACGCCAGACGGCTGATCGAGTTTTAATTGCTGACTTGAAATTGTTTTTGTGATGATCATTGGGCCGCCTCCACTTGCGATTTCGTTTGCATGTATTTGACTAGATCGAACAGGTCCTTGCGGCTCAGTTGATCGAGCTGCCCTTCGGGCATCATGGACTTGTCGGACACCTTTCTGGTTTCGATGTCTTCTTTGGCGATCACCACCCTTGGCTGATCGACCGTCTTGAGCACAACACGTTGATTGTCCTCTTCGGCCAACACTCCGGTTAGCACGCGTCCATCCACGGTCTGGATCAACTGGGTTCGGTAGCCTTCGGGGACGTCCCCGCTGGGATTGACGCTGTTTAACAGAAAGTAGTCCAAATTGGCTCGATTGGATCCGGTCAAGTCTGGTCCGACTTTGCCGCCCGTTCCGTACATCAAGTGACAGGCACCACAAGTCTTCTGAAACACCACGCGCCCACGGCCCGCGTCGGCACTGGCTAACGCGTCATCGGTGATCAACCGCTTGTACTTCGCAATCGTTTCACTCGTATTCTTATTCAGTTCAGGAATCTCGCCGTAGACCTCCGTAAACTCCTTGCCGAGAATGTCCCGTAGGGACCGGGCGATGTAGGCGGGAATGTGTTCGCGGGGGACGACCTGGTTTTTGATTCCGCGGACTAATTCCTTCGCGTAAGCTTTTCGCGTCGCGAGTGTTTCGATCGTGGCACGTTGTGCTTCGGGAGTGGCGTCGGGGTAGCGATCGAGCAGGATTTTGGGGGCGTCTTGTTTCGCGATGACTCCGTAGGCGCGAATCGCATCAAGTCGAAGCGCGTCGATCTCCAACAACTCTTCTAATTCGTCGGCCAGTCCCTCGTCGCGCTGCGTTACCAACGAGCCGAGCGCGGCCTGACGCTCGGACACGGGCGCGTTGGAATCCCGGAGTGTCGCCAGTGCGCGCTCGGTTGCCGCGGCGTCGCCAAAAATCTGTGACAGGAGATTGGCGGATTCTCGAATCGAAGCATTTTCACTACGGGACAATTCCTTCGCCAGCACACTCCATCCTTCCGGCGCTTGGACGTTTCGTCGGCCTTCCAGCCCCCGCAGCATGCCTTTCATTAACGAAGCCCGCACGGTGTCTTGATCGGTTTGGCGAATCGTTCGAACGAGCAAGGAGAGTGTTGCGGATTCGTCAGCCGCGATTGCGGTGGTGGGAGCGGTTAGCAAAAGCAGGACGGCAAGCAGTGCAATCCGTCTGAGACGCACGCGGGAATCGAGGCTGTGCATGAAAAACGGTTTCATCGGGTGGGGAACGGAGGCAGGTCATTGGCTCTTGGGAGCATGATTGTAGTAGATCCTCTTCCGGGATGGGGGAGAGCGATCGGGCAGAACGATGGGGAAAAAGGCAACGCTGTGAAGCATTTATTCCATGCGTTTGACGAGGTGTTAGCGGCAGGGCGCAAGCCCTCCGGTCCCTCATCGTTCCCGAAACACCGGAGGGCTCGCGCCCTACCGCTAAAAAATGCTTCACAGCGTTGGGAAAAAGGGATGGCAGAATAATACAGGGCGGAATGATTGGCGTAGCAGATCGGTGGGAAGGAGGTGATGGCTGGTTGCACCCGCGATGTCGTTGTGTCGGTGCGGGCGACGTGGTGGGAGGGCTAGAACGTGAAATTCGTGGACGTCCGCTACTTGAGCTATCATGTGGGGTTTCAATCGAACACGATTGCACCGCCGCGTTTACAGCTTGAAGATACTTCGGGTGTCGTTGATGAATAAATGGTTTCCGGCTCTTGGGCAGACCTTCCTTTCGATCGCCATTTTGGCCTCCGGTGTGGGCGGATTTTTTCTGATGGGGACGCCCGAGGTTCCGGTCCAGGAACCCGTGCCGGCGCCTCCCCCGCTGGTGGTCGCCCAGCCCGCAGTGGCACACACCGAAGGCATCTCGTTTGACGTCGATGGCGTGGTCGTTCCATACCGCGAGATCGATATCACGGCTCAGATCTCGGGTCGAGTTGAGTACAAGTCGGAAGCGTGTCGGAGTGGCCGCACGGTCCAAAAAGGCGATGTATTGCTGCGCATCGAACCGGACGACTACGAGCTTGAGGTCCGGCGTCTGACCGAAGAGCTTGCTCAGGCCGACGCGATGCTTTTGGAGCTGGATGCAGAAATCACCTCGTCGGATAACCAGATCGAATCGTCGCGTCAGCAATTGGCGATCGATGTTCGACAGTTGAAACGCAGCGAAGATTTGATGCGTCGCAGTGCCGCGTCCGACACGGAAGTCGACAGCGCACGCCGGGCCGAGCTGACGACCCGCAATACCCTGCAATCGCAAATCGATCAGCGGAACTTGCTGATCCAACGGCGGCTGCGAATGGAAAGTGCCAAGGCACTCGTGCAGGCGAATCTGGACAAGGCGAAATTGAATCTGACCCGCACCGAAATTGTTTCACCGATCGACGGCGTTGTCGTCAGCGAAAGTGTCGAGCAAGACGGATACGTTCAAGCCGGAGGTCCCGTCGTCGTGCTGCAAGACACGTCGCAGCTGGATGTCAGCTGCAAACTGTACATGCATCAGATGCACTGGTTGTGGCAGAGTGATTCGGTGGACGGCTCGGCCAAGGGCTATGAACGCGGCTACGATTTTCCCGAAACCCCGGCCACCGTCATTTATTCACTCGGTGAAGAAGACTACGCGTGGCGAGGCGTTGTTGATCGTTATGACGGGGCCGGCGTGGATGCCCAAACACGCATGGTGCCGTGTCGCGTGCACGTCGATGACCCGACGTCGGTAATGAAGCTGGGCGACATGGAATCGACCAGGCGTGCCGAAGCCTTGGTGGCGAAGCCGTCGAATTCGAATCCCGTCACCGACGACGCAACAGCGGACGATGCGCCAAGTCTTGGCGCGGAAATCACCGCCGATAGCGTCAATCTGCAACCGCCCACGCTGATGACGGGCATGTTCGTAAAAGTGCGGATTCATGCGGCGCCGCCGATTCCGTTGGTCCGGTTGCCCCACCAGGCGATCCAGCCCGGCAACGCGGTCTGGATCGTTGAATCGGGGAAGCTTCACAAGAAATCGATTGCGATCGCCAATTCGTCTGAACAGCACGTCGTCGCCTATCAGCGCAGCGGCGGACTGCGCGCCGGCGATCTGATCGTGACGTCACCGCTGGCGACACCTGTCGAAGGGATGCCGGTCAGCACGTCGGCTGATGCGGTGACCGGTGCGGGCCGACGCGGACCACCGGGTGGCAAGGCTAATGCAGCTGCAGACGGTGGCGCAGCAGGCAAACGTCCCGGCGGCTCGACTCGTGGAGGGCGGCCCCAATGATGAAGTCCATCGTCCAGGCCTCGATCAACAATCGCGCCGCGCTCAATCTGTGTATGGTCGCGATCATGATCGTCGGCTGGTTCTGCTTGCGGGCCATGCACCGTGAATCGTTTCCCGAATTTGAACTCGACCGGATCACGGTGACGGTGCCGTATCCCGGGGCGGCGCCGCAAGAAGCGGAACAGGGGATCGGACAGAAGGTGGAGGAAGCGGTTCGTTCGATCGAAGGAATCAAAAAGGTCACGACGGTGGCGATGGAAGGTTCCTGCACGGTGTTGATGGAGTTGGTTCCCGGAGCACGCTCTCCGGATCGCATCTTGGACGAGGTCCGCTCGGGAGTCGATCGAATCCCCAGTTTTCCGTTGGAAGCCGAAGACCCGGTGGTCACGCTGGTCACCAATCGACGACCTTCGATTCGCGTCGGCGTGTTAGCACCTGAGTGGTCACTCCGAAACGAAGACGACACGCTTTCTTCGTCCGCGGAGTTGGATTTGCGAGAGGTCGCCGAGCGGGTCCGCGACGACCTGCTGGCGATTGAATCGGTTTCACAAGTCGACTTCCTCGCCGCACGCAACTACCAGATCGACATCGAGATCCCCGAACAGACACTTCGGGCTCATGGGCTGACCCTGCGTCAGACGGCAGAAATCATACGGCGGGAAAACCGCGAGCTGCCGGCCGGTTCGATTCGCAGCCAATCGCAGGAAGTATTGCTGCGTGGGAACAATCGTCGTACCAGTGGCGACGAATTGGCCGAGTTGCCGCTGGTCACCGAGTCCAGTGGTGCGGTGTTGACCGTTGCAGACCTCGGCACGGTTCGTGATGAGTTCACCGACGCGACGGCAATCAACGTGATCAATGGACAACCTGCGTTGGCGCTGTCGGTCGAACGTAGCACCTCGGAAGACTTGTTCGTGATGATCGACGCGGTGAAGAGTTATGTCGAGCAGGCCGAATTACCGACCGGATATCAGCTGATGACGTGGAGCGACGAATCGGTCGAGGTCCGTGGCCGACTGGATCTGTTGCTCAACAACGGGGCACAGGGATTGCTGATCGTTTTTACGCTGTTGCTATTGTTTTTGGATCCGAAGTTGGCGTTCTGGGTGGCGTTGGGAATCCCGTTCGCCATCCTCGCCTCGGGGATCTTTTTGTATTGGACGGGGCAAACGTTGAATCTGATTTCGATGTTCGCGTTTGTGATGGCGCTCGGCATCGTGGTCGATGACGCGATTGTCGTGGGCGAAAACGTCTTCGCCCACCGGCAGATGGGCAAGTCTCACATGCGAGCGGCAATCGATGGAACGGTGGAAGTGATCCCTTCGGTGACGACGGCCGTGTTGACGACCGTGGTCGCGTTCGCACCATTGCTGTTCGTCAGCGGGACGATGGGGAAATTCACGGCGGTGATGCCGGCCGCGATCATCGCGATCTTGCTGGTGTCACTGATCGAATGCATCACGATTCTGCCCTGTCACCTGGCACACGAAGACAGCACCATTTTTCGGATCTTTCACGTCGTTCTGTACGTTTTTCGGCCGCTGCTGTTTGTCGCTCAAAAACTGAACGTGGCGGCAACGTGGCTGTTGGGCCGATACATCGACCGCATCTACAAGCCGACGCTGGAGTGGTCGTTGGGCAATCGGTCAATCGCAGTCGCCCTCTGTTTTGCGGCGTTGATCTTGACCGGCGGTTTGTACCGATCGGGGATCATCCAATTTAACTTTTTTCCCAGGGTTGACGGCAACACGCTCAGTGCAAACGTGGTATTTCCCGACGGGACACCGGAAAGCGTGACGATCGCGGCGACCAAGAAGGTCGAGGATGCGTTCTGGCGAATCGCCGATCGCTATGAAAAGAAGGGCCAACCCATTGCAAAGACGTCCTACCGTGTCGTCGGTGCCTCGGTGCAAGGCGGCGGACCCGGTGGATCTCCCATGCCGTCCGGTGGCGGCGGTCACAAGGGCAGCGTCGAAGTGGAACTGGTCAATGCGGAAAGCCGCGGCGTGCACAGCCGAGCGATCGTCGCCCAGTGGCGAGAAGCGGTCGGGACGATCGTGGGGACCGAAGAACTGACCTTGGGTACCCGTTCGTTTGGACCGGGGGGAACGCCGATCGAATTTAAATTGCTCGGCCCCTCGCGAAGCGTCGCTGAGTTGGAAGCGGCGGTGATCGAGTGCAAGGAAAAACTGGCCAAGTATCCCGGCGTTTATGACATCAAGGACGATTCGGTGCCGGGCAAGTGGGAATATCGTTTTCGCGTCAAACCCGAAGCGTTTGCGATGGGCGTGCGGACGGCGGATTTGGCCGAAACCGTGCGCGCGGCCTACTACGGTGAAGAAGTCATGCGGGTTCAACGCGGACGTCATGAAGTCAAAATCATGGTCACCTATCCGCGTGACGATCGCCGGTTGTTGGCCAACTTTGACGAGGTCCGGGTGCGGCTGAGTGACGGAGTGGAACGCCCGATCACGGAACTGGCCGAGATCGATGTGGTGCGAAGCTATTCCGAAATCAATCGGATCGATCAGGCCAGGTCGATCACGGTGTCGAGCAACTTGGACGAGGAGACCGGCAATGCGGAAGAGATTGTCGCGGATCTGCAAGCGGAGTTTATGCCGGGATTGTTGGCCAAATACCCCGACGTGCGAGTGCGATGGGAGGGCCAGCAGGAGCGGCGTGCGGAGTCGATGGGCAGCTTGTTCAGCGGGTTTGGTGTGGCGTTGTTCGTGATGTACATCTTGCTGGCGATCGAATTCAAGTCCGCGGTGCAGCCGTTGTTGGTGATGTTGATCATTCCCTTTGGGGCGCTCGGTGCTGTGGTCGGGCACCTGTTGATGGGATTGCCGCTGACGCTGTTCAGTTTTTACGGAATCATCGCGTTGACCGGGATCGTGGTGAACGACTCGATCGTGTTGATCGACTTTATCAATTCCCGCGTCAGGGGCGGGATGCCGATCGGTCAAGCGCTGTCTGAATCGGGGGTGCGACGGTTTCGCCCCGTCTTGCTGACCACGATCACAACGATCGGAGGATTGGTTCCGATCTTGATGGAGTCGTCGATCCAGGCGCAGATCTTGATCCCGATGGCGACCAGCATCGCGTTCGGAGAATTGTTCGCCACCGTCGTGGTCCTGTATCTGGTTCCGGTGACGTACTCGTTGTACTGGAGCGCCGGCGGGCGATTGGTTCACGAATCGGAAGACGCCGGCGAAGAGTATCAGAGCGATGAACCGGCCGTGCCCGTTCCGGTGTGAGTCGCGTTCCTGTGTTCCACGAACTTTTAGCGGTAGGGCGCAAACGCAATACCGCTAAATCGAGATTTAGCGCCGCGCGGACGCTGCCGCTCTCCTTTGACACCAATCGGAGTGATGCTTGTGAGCGGCAGGGCCCTGCGTTTGTCTAAACCTTGTCGATTGAGTGGTATTGGGAGCAAGCGGGCTTGAATCGACAGGCCACAGGCCCTTCGGTTTCTCATCTCCACCAAACCGGAGTCCTCGCGCCCTTCCGCTCTAAAATGCTTCACAGCGTTGCCTGACGGGGGCGCAGCGTCGGATTGCTGTGCTCCCATCCGCGGGTCATGTGAAATCGGATGACGCGACCCTCTTCACCGGATCCACGCCCGGGCGACGTCGATCCATTGGCATTTGGTTTCCAAGGTCGCGGTCAACGGCAGTTGCGCGACGCCCAACAAACGCCGCAAGATTTCGAAGCCGGCAAAACGTGTCCAAAGGTCGTGTCTGATGACTGCGCCACCGCAGTAGGCAGTCAGGATTTGCTGCTTCGCTCCCTCGCAATCGATTCCACAGAACAACGCGTGCGCGAGCAGGACTCCCAAGTCAAACTCGGGCGGGCCGACAAAACAGAATTCAGGGTCGATGACAAACAACGACGGCGCATCGGCGGAATCGGTTGACGGACATCGCAGGAAGGAGCATGGGTAATAGTCGCCGTGCAATAGGCGAGCGTGGGGATCGTTCCAGGAATCCGCGTCGACGTACAGTTCGCCCATTTGTTTCGCGATCGCGAGCAAGTTGTCATCGGCGATGACTTGTTGACGCGTCGTTTCCAGACCCGTTGTGATCAGTTCCAAATCGATCGGCAGCTGCGATTGCAGCGGGATCACAAAGAGGTGCTGGTGATTGAGTTTTCGAAGTTCCAAGTTTTGGAACGCTGCGCATTGTTCTGGCTGTAAATCGATCGAATGCAATGGTCCGAGCCAACGCGCTGCGGCGTCTAGCGGTAGCGAAGCTTCCCCGTAAGCATCGGTCATGTCGACGGAGCCGGGAAGATCCGTCAAGCAGAGCGTGTAGTTGGCGGTGTCTTTGCCGACCAGGGTTGGCGTCTGCGCGGCGACTGACGCAACGGAACTGACACATTCGTAAAACCGAGCTTCCGACCACGCACGCTCGACGGGGGCGGCAATGCTGGGATACTTTTCGACCCAGGGACGAGATTGTTTCAGAATCAGCGTTCGTTCGCGACCAGCTTGGTCTCGGAGCGTCGTGCGGAGCGTACAGTTCATGTTGCCTTCTCCGGCCGACTCGACACCGACGAGAATTTCGTCGTCTCGCATCCATCCGTTTCGCCCGAGCGACGTGGCGACCGACGCCGGATCATTCTTCGAGATCGGGTCGAAGTGGAGGGGGCCTGTCCGCGGTTGGTCGTGATCCACTTGGGGTTACCTCACAAATCGCAGTTGTTGCTGTTCGGCGCGGTGGGCGGCGTTTAATAGCGTTCGACACCAATCGTCGACCGATTCGCCGAAATCGACTTCTAAGCGTCTTTCGACGTGGCGGACCATGGATGTGGGAAACACTTCGCGTCCATGAATCGCCCCGATCCACGCCCCCAGCAACTGTGCGTAGGAATCGGTGTCGTGACCAAAATCGAGACACAGGTTCATCGCCGCCATCGGGTCGTCGCGACAGAGGTGCATGATCGCCAGCGGCACGACGAACGTAAAATGGGCATCCCACCAGAAATGAGGTTTTCCCTCTCGCTCTAGTTTTTCGAACAGTTGACGCGGATCCCTATCGGCCAACTCGGCCCATTGCCTCCCTCGGCCAAGCCACTGGGCAAACGGCCTTTCGGTGAACGGGATGTCGGCGTAGTGGTAGGGATCCGTTTGGATCATCGTCTGGATCAGGGCCTGCATTCGCGCGTCCGGATCCGAGTCGTTGTGGCGATCCGAAAGCACTTCTGCGATTCCGGCGTTGATTGCGGCACAGTAGTCAACGGCATGGTCGGAATCCAAAAAGTCGATGGCGTAGGTCGCTTCGTATGCAGCGACTGGTTTGCCAGGAAAGACGGCGGCCAGGGGAAGCAACGCCATTTGGCCAGAGCAGTTGGCCACGCCTGCCCAAAGTCGCTCGGGCGGGTAAGCCGGTTCGGAAGCAAAATCGGGCGTTGGCTCGGGCGTTGGCTCGGGCGACGATTGAATTGACTTGGCCGCCCACCAACGGGCGGCGTCGCGGTAGGGTTTGAATCCGTCACGGTCCAGGGCTGCCGTCGATTCGGCGGATTCATCCACGTGTCGCAGCGGACGCAAATACTCGGCTGCCAAACGCGATCGGTCAATGGTGACGGGGGCTTGTCCGGCGTGGTCGATCGCTCGATTGATGGCACGCAACAGAATGATCTTGTGACGCGAATCGTCGGTGATGGTGCCTGCCGGTGCCCGTTTTCGCCACGGTCCGAAGGGCGCCGTTTCGGGACGCAACGTTTCGTAGCCACGCAGTCGAAGCGTTCGGGCAAGCGTTTCGCAGTGCGTCGCTGTCAGTTTCGTTCCGGCCTTCCACTGACGGACGTGCGGCATGTCGTCGGGCAAACGGTCGGGATCGGAAAACTCAATCGGTCCGCCAAGAGCGTCTCCCAAAAGCGACCCGATCAGAAAGCCACGCAAGCGGTCGAGCGAAATGCCGAGCCGATGGGCGAGGGCTTCGGCAGTGTCGGTCGTTTTAGATTGATCCGCTGTCGTCTGGGCGCTCACCTTGACGGCGGAAGCAGCCCATAGGACTGCAAATGAGGATAAGATTCTGCGGCGTTTCATACGTCGTGCTCGAACGGAGAACTGACCGATTGGCCGCAATGATTCGCCTCGCTGTGCGGTGGACGAATGATTCGCGCCATGCGCGAATGAGATCCGTTCAGCGTCGGCGTCGGCAAGCCACTGTACTGCCAATCAGAGCCAGCATCGCAAAGGATCCAGGTTCCGGAATCGCGACAGGGATAGAGATGAAGCTCGTTTGGTTGTCAAAATAGTAAGGGCGATCTGCAGTTGCGTTTCTGAGCGAAACGCTGTTGATGCTGTTTGCTCCCGTATCGTCGACCAATCCGAGAAAGTAGCCATTTGCGGGGCCGGGCAAATCGATCACGGTACTTGTTGCTTCGAGCGATTGACTGCCGCCCGCCGACGTGAGTGAAAAAGAAGTAGACAGTGAGCCTTCATAGATGACAAAGATGCCTGCGGCTGATCGCGCCGTGTCGAAGCTCATCGTGATCACTTCATTCTCGAATTCGGGGAATCCGAAGGTTGCATTGCCAATGAAGTTATCCGGGCTGATGGTCCCGTCAGTGATACCGTCGGTTACATAAACGCGCATCGACCCGCCGCTAGAGAACACGACGTCGTCAATCCGGTCAATCGTATTTCCGCCGGGAATGGAATCAAAGTCGATGACACTCTCGCTGCCGAATGCGGCGGACTGGAACGACGCGTAGTCGGTGTATCCGACGATCGCTGCGGAGGCGTTCGGGGGCCTCGTCACGATGGAACTGAGAAGTAGAGCCGCGCAGAAGAGGATTGTAAATTTCATCGCGTCAGACATCTCAGGGGGGCTAGCATGTTGAATGATTCTGTGCCGCGGCGGGCAACCCGGCGTCGATCAAGCTGATAAACTAACCGAAAGTCGAGGCACGTTTGGAGTCTTCGGGTCACGGTGAGCTTGATTTGGCTGTTTTTCTCAGAAAACCACGTTTTGACGTCCCGCATGAAACGAATTCGATTCTCGATTCGAACACTCCTGTTGCTCGCTGTTGTCACGGCGTTGGGCATCGTCGTTTATCAGCGTCATGCGCGGATTCACAGCACCGTCAAGCGATTTGAGTCGCTTGGAGGGACGGTCCGGTACCGCGCGTCAGTCCTGGATGGGTTTCATGCCCGGACGGGACACTTCTGGGCCACGCCGATTGAGGTCCAGCTGTCGCACAGTCGGATTCACCGTGGCGGTCTGGTGGGAATCGAGCATCTTGAATCGTTGGAGAGACTGTATCTCAATCGCACCGGGATCGCTAACGACGACGTTGCCGAATTGGTCAAGTGCAAGCGACTGAAACGATTGTCGCTGTGGGGCAACCACAACATCACCAGCGGCGCGATCGAACATCTGCTCACGTGCCCGATGCTGGAGGCGTTGGATGTTCATGAAACTCGGATCAATCCCTCAGCGCTCGGCCGTTTGAGTGATTTGCCGCGTCTGAGTCGGTTGGTGTTTTCCACGGATTTCTATTATCAGGAAAGCAGTCGGATGAATGGAAGCGTGATGCGTCAACTCGCTTCGATTGATCAATTGCAACCGGTCGGTTCATGTTTCTTATGGGACTTTGACGCCGACGAGATACAGATGTTTTGCCAGACCGACACCTCACGGATGGACAAGTTACTGTTGCGTGAGTGCGAACTCACCGATCAGGCATGCAGGGCGATCAGCGCGCTGCGGGCGAGAGAATTGGATCTGCAACTGTGCAATTTAGATGATCGTCGATTGCAACTGATCGACCCGAAGCCTTTTGGCCGGATCGATATCACCAACCGGAAGGGAACGAAACGACCCGACATCACGCTCGAAGGAATCACCGCTTGGTTGCCGAATGGATTGCACTCTGTCGGCATGTACGACGGATACGTGGAATTCATGGACCAGCCGAGTACGCTTTGGAAGTATCGATTAACGATTCCAACTGAGCCGCTGAGTCGAGCCCTGCTGCAAAAGTGGCTTGACCTGGGACTGAAAGAGCTGGATCTCAACGTCGAAGAAAATCTCGCCCGTGATCTGGAACTTGTCGCAGCGATCAACCCGCCTATCGAACTGCTGATACGGAACCACTTGTTCGTTTGGCCATTCTTGTCACAGATGGATCAATTGCAGGGCCTGACGTTGTACAACGATGTGTCGACGCCGATTCGATTCGTCGATGGACTTACGCTGCGATCGCTATACCTGTACGGCAGGTTTTATCCGAACAAGGGAACGTTTCAGGAAATCGCCAATTTGAAACAATTGTCGTGGCTGCACCTACGCAATCGCAACCTGGTGACGTTGGAAGACGTTCAACCGCTCGGGGAATTAAATCACCTGACGATGGCCCGGATCAGCAAGCTGACGCCGGAGGCAGAGGCGTATCTGCAGCGGGTTTGTGCAGAGAACGAAACAGAAGTCTCGGGCTCGGTCACTGATCCGTGAAAGTCTTCGTCGCTCAACCGCGAAAACGATCTTCTTTCGGATCGTAGAGTTGGAACTTGTGGGTGCGCTGGTTCCACGATGTCACGTCGAGTTCGGCGAGGTCGTCGATGGTGTGGTCGTGATTTAATCCCAGTCGTAATCGGCTGGAGCCATGGATGATGTCGATCGGTGGCTTCTGCGTTTCGTATTCGTAGGGCGGACCGAGCCAGCGAAATGCATCGGGCCAATGGTGCTGGATCATCGACAGGATGGCGATCGATGTTTTCAGTGATCGAAACTGCTGGGGGTCGGTGATGTGGATCGAGATGCCGCCGCACAGTTGATCCGCCCATTTGTCAAACGTGGGGCGGAACGAGAGCGGCAAGAAATGAACTCCGGGCAAGTCGATGTCGTCGAGCGCCTGGATCAGTGTGTCGGGATCGACGAACGGCGCCCCGACGATTTCGAAGGGCGTGGTGGTGCCGCGGCCTTCGGACAAATTGGTTCCTTCCAGCAAGACTTGGCCGGGATAGACCATGGCGGATTGGGCGGTGGGCAAATTTGGCGAGGGTAACAGCCAATGTCGGCGGAGTGAATCGAACGTGTCGTCGGGCGACCATCCTCGGACTGGAATGATTTCCAGCGAGACGTCGATTTGCAATTCGGATTGCAGCAACAACGCCAACTCTCCCATCGTTAGCCCATGACGCATGGGAATCGGCGCCCCGCCGACAAAGCTGCGATAGGCATCTTCTAGCAGGGGGCCTTCGACGATCCGGCCGCCGATCGGATTGAGCCGGTCCAGCACCAGGACCGAAACGTTCGCTTCGGCGCACGCGTGCAGGCATTCGAGCATTGTCCACACGAAGGTGTAAACGCGCGTGCCGACATCTTGCAAATCGATCACCAAGCAATCGAGCCCGGCCAGCATCTTTGGCGAGGGGCGTCGTGACTCGCTGTACAGGCTATAGATCGGAACGTCTAAGCCCGCATGCCAACCGTGGTCGGTTTCGATCATGTTGGCTTGGGCATCACCCCACAGCCCGTGCTGGGGCGTGAACAAGGCGGCGATTTGACCCGGATACGCATTGTGCAAGACATCACACGCCAGGCGAAGATCCCGGTCGACCGACGCACGGTTCATCAGCAGTCCGATTCGCGCGGACTGCAGCACCCGAGGTCGCTCCGCCACACAGATTTCCAGTCCCAGTTGGGGTTGGTGCTGCATCACTTTCACGGTTCGTTCTTGCCAGAATCGTGGTACAGCAAGAACGCTTCTCGGCGGTGTTTGAAATCGCTGAGTTCGTGTTCATAGGCGGCTTTTAATTGATCGACCGATTTGCCGCTCAGAATTCCGTCGCGTGTTTTTTCGCTCACCAGCAATCGGTTCAGCGAATTCGTTTGCCAATCTTGGGGATAGAGTCGATGCAGTGTGGTGGCCAACGTCAGTCCGGTCTCCAGCGGGTCAAACGCGGCTCGGTCGGTCACGATCAGGTTGACGCCGCCGCACTTCTGGGCCTCGTGTTTACTCGCGTTGGGCGTGAACTCGATCGGCACAAACCGGATTCCGTCGAGTGGTTGGGCATTCAATTCGCGTGCCAGGGTGATGGCATCGATCCAGGGGGCGCCTAACACTTCGAAGGGAGTGTCGGTACCGCGTCCGACCGAGACGTTGGTCGTTTCCAGCAGCCCGACTCCAGGATAGAGCAACGCCTGCGTCAAACTGCGCATGTTCGGAGACGGGTTGATCCAGAGACGTTCGGTGGCGTCAAACATTTTGCTGCGATCCCAGCCCTCGATGCGAATGAGTTGCAACTCGACATCAAGTTCCCATTCGGCTTTGAACATCATTGCCAATTCGCCGACCGTCATCCCATGGCGAACGGAGATCGGGTGGTAACCGACAAAGGATTCGTTACCGGGATCCAGCACGGGACCTTGCACGGCGACACCATTGATCGGGTTCGGTCGGTCCAGCACCACAAAACGGATTTGGTGTTGGGCAGACGCCTTCATCGCCCCACCCATGGTGGAGATGTAGGTATAGAAACGCGTTCCGATGTCTTGAATGTCAAATACGAGTGTGTCGATCCCTTCGAGCATCTCGGGCGTGGGGACTCGGGTCTTGCCGTACAAGCTATGGACTTTCAGACCCGTCAGTGAGTCGCGTTGATCATCGATGTTCGCTTGGTCTAAGACGCCGGCGAAACCGTGTTCGGGGCTGAACAGAGCCACCAACGTGACGTTCGGTGATTCATGGAACAGCTTGACGGTGGAGACGCCGCGAGCGTTTGTGCCGGTATGGTTGGTGATCAAGCCAATCTTGCGGCCGGCAAGTTGCTGAAAATCGTCCCGTTGGAGCACATCAATGCCTGCCAACACTTGCGCGGCGGCATGACGCGGTAAAACGGTCATCAGTGCAAGGGCTAAGAACAGTGAAATGAAGACATGCTTGTTCATCTTGATTCCTCGTCGTGTCGTGAGTCTTTCTCGACGCTGGATGCAGCAGGGGATTGGGATGGAATGAATTGACTGGCAAGGTAACCGGAGGCGAACGTGGCGAGGGATCCGATGATGGCAAACCAAGGCCAGGCGATGGAGGTTCCGAATTTGACCGCGGTTAAGACTGCGATCCCGGTCACCATCCCCACCAGGGCGCCGCGTTGGTGGGCCGAGCGGCTGAACATGCCCAGCCCGAACACTCCCAGCAAGATGCCTGCGGTAAAGCCCGCGATCGCCAAGGCATCGCCGACGACGCTGCGGGAGAGGTAGCTGGCTCCCATGCCGATGGCGATTTGTAACACGCCAAAAATGATCGTGAAGACGCGACCGGCGGACAGCAATTTGTGTGAGTGATCGGTTTGGGAATCATCGTCGGCAAGTTCGGGGTAGGCCCACGGGGCGTAGAAATCGGAGACGGCGGCGGCGGCCGATGAATTCAGTGAGCTGGAAAGGGTCGACATCGCTGCGGCGAAAACCGCAGCCAGGGTAATTCCGACGAGGCCGATCGGTAGGTGATCGACGATGAAGGTCGCGAAAACTTCGTCGTTGTGTTCGAACGTTTGCGGTTCGACCGCGGTGTAATAGGCGGCCAGGGCGACGCCCAACAGCAAAAACAACGCAAATTGAGCGAAGACCACCACACCACTGGCGATCACCGCACGCTGCGCGTCGCGCGAGCTGCGGGCACACAAATAGCGCTGGACAAACATTTGGTCGGTACCATGGGTTCCCAACGTCAACACCGCACCTCCGATCAAACCCGACCAAAACGTGTAGGTTTCGGTCCAAAGGCTGAATGTTTCGGTCGACTGCCAGCGGAAATCCAGAAGCTGAAATCGTCCGCTGGAGTTGCCAAATTCCCACAGTTCCGCCCAACCGCCGGGCAAGAACCCGACCAGGATCTTGAGCGCCAATAATCCTCCGGCCATGTAAACGACCAATTGCAGACAGTCGCTCCAGATCACGGCCTTCATCCCGCCGAAGAACGTGTACAGGATGGTGGCGATGCCGATCAAGGCGATGCAGAAATGCAGGTCGATTCCGAGCACCTTTTCGAGCGCGATGCCGGCTAAAAAGAGCCGTAATCCGTCACCCAGATTCCGCGTGATCAGGAACAGCAGCGAGGCACATTGCTTGCTGGCGCCTCCAAATCGCTGTTGCAGTATTTCGTAAGCGGTAAAGATTTTGCCGCGGCAGTACAGCGGCACCAGCACGATTGCGACGATCACACGGCCCAACAGAAACCCCAGCGCGAGCTGTAAGAACCGCATGTCGCCGCCCGCGGCGAACGCGATCCCCGGCACGCTCAAGAATGTGGCGGTGCTGGTTTCCGTGGCGACGATCGAACCCAGGATCGCCCACCACGGCAAATCACGCCCGCCCAGCAGGTATCCCGAAAGATCTTTCTGGTCACGCCCCACCCACACGCCCAACGCCACCATCGCCAGCATGTAGACGACTAAGATCGAAGCGTCGATCAAACTGATTGACAAATCCATGTTCCTGTATTGTGATCACTGACGGTATGGTCATTGGTGTTCGCCTTGAGGCGATTCCCGGTCGCTGCGTCGCAGCGACAATGGGCGGCTAAAGCCTGCACACCAGCGCACGTTGGTGTCTAGCCTTTAGGCGATTCCCGGTCGCTGCGTAGCAGCGACAGTGGGCGGCTAAAGCCTGCACACCAGCGCACGTTGGTGTCTAGCCTTTAGGCGATTCCCGGTCGCTGCGTAGCAGCGACAGTGGGCGGCTAAAGCCTGCACACCAGCGCACGTTGGTGTCTAGCCTTTAGGCGATTCCCGGTCGCTGCGTAGCAGCGACAATGGGCGGCTAAAGCCTGCACACCAGCACTCATGCCCGTATCATTGGTAACTGCCTCGAATGGTTCGGGGCGGTTAGTTTATCGAATCGAATCGCCGTCGTGGTTTGTCGACGGATGCCGAAATCAGGAGTAGACCCCCAACCACCCGACATGCTGAACAATCTGACCACTGAAGCCCGGAATCCTGAATCGAGCGAAATTGATTCGCTGTCGGCACTGGAGATCGTTCGGCTGATGAACCGCCAAGATGCATTGATCGCTGCCGCTGTGGCCGCACAAGCGGAGTCGATCGCCGCAGCCATCGACGTGATCGCCGACCGTTTCCGCGCCGGGGGGCGGTTGTTGTACATGGGGGCGGGGACCTCGGGCCGATTGGGGGTGCTCGATGCGAGTGAATGTCCGCCAACATTCAACACCCCGCCAGAGATGGTGGTCGGTTTGATCGCTGGAGGCGAGAAAGCGTTGACGCGTGCGATCGAAGGCGCCGAAGATCATCCTGAGTTTGGCCAACGCGACTTGGCCGACAAAGAACTGTCTGATCAAGATGTCGTGATGGGGATCGCGACGAGTGGGCGAACCCCCTACGTGATCGGCGGCTTGCGATTCGCAAACCAGGTCGGTGCCTTTACGATCGGATTGAGCTGCAATGCCGATTGTGAACTGAGTCCCCATTGTAAAATCATGATCACGCCGGTCGTCGGTCCCGAGGTGATTAGCGGTTCGACGCGGATGAAGGCGGGGACCGCCACAAAAATGGTGCTCAACATGCTGACCACCGGTGCGATGGTCCGGATCGGCAAGACCTATGGCAATTTGATGGTCGATCTGCGTGCCACCAACGAAAAACTGACCATGCGATCCTGTCAAATTGTTGCCGAACTGACGGGGGTTCCGCCGCTCGAGGCGCACCGTTTGTTGGACCGCTGCGATGGCGAAGTGAAGACGGCAATCGTTTCGCATTTACGCGGCGTCACCGCCCAACAGGCTCGTCAACAGCTCTCCGAGTGCGATGGCCATTTACGCCGCGCCCTTCAACGAGACGACGCGTGATGCACCAAGACGACTTGATCCTCGCCATCGATGGGGGCGGATCAAAGACGATGGCGTGGCTTGCGATTCGCGATGACCAAGGCGAATTCCAAAGAATCGGGGCCGGGCGTTCGGGGCCCTCCAACGCGCGCAGCGTCGGCTTCGAACAAGCGACGGCGAACCTGGACCTCGCCATCGATACTGCCTTTGAGGATGCCGATCGAGCCCGAACGACGGTGGCTAGCGCCTGTCTATCGCTCGCCGGTGCGGATCGGGAGTCCGAGCAAGCCGAAATTCGAAGTTGGGCGCAGCAACGCCAGCTAACACGTCACTTGAAGATTACCAATGATGCGATTCCGTTGTTGTACGCGGCGTCCGATGACGGAGTGGGGATTGGCTTGATCTCCGGGACCGGTTCACTGGCGATCGGACGCAGCGCTACCGGAGCGACCGCGCGGTGTGGAGGTTGGGGCGGACTGTTCGGTGATGAAGGCAGCGGGTATCAAATCGGAATTGCCGGTTTGCGCGCCGTCGCGCGGGCTGCCGATGGTCGTGGTCCCCAAACCAGTTTGCTGCCACGCATCCTCGAGCGCTTTCAAATCTCCAGTCCGAGCGAATTAGTTCCGATCATTTATTCCGAGCAAACCGACCGCTCATCGATCGCCCGGCTGGCTCCGATCGTGTTTGCGGCTGCGGAGTCGGGAGATGCCGCCGCAGCAGCCATCGTCGAGTCCGCGGCGGAGGAGTTGTCTGAGATGGTGGCCGTGCTGGCGCAGCGTCTGGGGTTTGCGGATGCGCCGTTTGTCTTTGCCGTCACGGGCGGTGTGCTAACGCAGCAGCCAGGGTTTGCCGAGCGGCTGCGGCAGCTGCTGATTGATTCGAAGCTGCAGCCGATGCTGCAACGGATCGAAGACCCGGTTGCGGGATCGTTGGTCTTGGCCGCGACCGAGTGTTAGCAATGGAGTCGTGCGGAACGAAGAGCTCAATGACACTCGAACAGGGGTAAGATCCGACAGTCATTTTACGTTCGTTGCTTAGCGGCAGGGCGCAAGCCTGGACCGCTAAAACGTTGGTGTTGACACTCTGTTCGGTTTACGCGACTTTGCTTCCTTTTGATTTCGTCACCGCCCGGCCTCGCTTCAGCCGAGACAGGATGAGTCGTGAGGAACCTGAACGGACGGAAGATTGAAGATTGAAAATTGAAAATTGAAAATTGAAAATTGGAAGTTTTCATTTTGCAATTTTCAATCTATTGCTCCGTGTCCTGCAACGGGGAAACGGGTGCCAGGCATTTCAGGAATGAAACCTGCGCAAAGGAATAAGGCCGTCAACCCCGAACTTTTAGCAGCCCAGCGCAAGCCCAATACCGCTCAATCGACAAAGTTTTGACCAGCGCAGGGCCCGTAGGCTCGCGCCAAACGGCTGATACTCGTTTGACATCAGCCGGTTCGCGCCAGCGCGAGCGGCGCCCATCAATTTCGATTTAGCGGTATTGGGCTCGAGCTCGCGCCGTTCCGCTAACTCATTCAGTGCCAAAGTAAGTGGCATAGGGCGCAAGCCCTCCGGTTCCTCATCGTGACCGAAGCACCGGAGGGCTCGCGCCCTACCGCTAGAAAAAGCGTCAAGCCCCGGGGGCGAGGGGATTTTGGGACGGGCTTTCCGGTTACTTCTTCGCTTCGGCGAGAATCGTACGATAACGTTCGGCGGCGCGGTCGTAGGCGGCTCTGGCTTCGGATCGTTCGAACTCTCGGATTTGACCTCGTTTGGAATTCCAGCACGTCTCGACGGCATCGATGCACCATTTGGCACTTTTCTTGCTGGCCCGGATCGGCTCGCCGGCGACGTGGACAAAGACGGGATTGGTGTGAACCGAGGGCAGGATGCGGATGGCCACCCACGCGGACGCTTCGATCTCGACGGGGATCGAATGAGAGGTCTGCGATCCGTCGGCGACGATTTCGCGCGTGGCGACGACGTGCCCATTGACGATGACTTCCACCGGGACGCGGCGTGAATCACCGAGTCGACAGCGTTCAATGTGCCAATACGGTTTCTCATCCAAACGGAGTTTTCGAATCCGCTCGGTTTCCTCAGTCGGCGTTTCCTTCAATAACGCCGCGACGTCGAAGGTGACATCGACGGTTTGGGGGCGATCCAGATCAAGTCGGCTGGGCGAGTCGTTTGCCGATTGTTTTTGCCCCATGCCCAGACCATCGACGGCGAAATCGATGATGTGACTCAAACCGTCCCCGCAATAGCTGCGGCCGTCCTTTAACCCCGCGATCCAGTTTTCATAGTCGAGAGGTTGGTCTTCGTCGAGCTGCACATAGATCCGCCCCAAGCCGACGCGGTCGCCATAGATACAGGGGAAATCGGTTTCGCCGCTGATCCGGGCGGTCATGCCGCAGTTGAGCGTGTGGTACCAGATGTTCAATTCCCAGATCGCCGGCGTGTCGACGGCGGAGATGAAATCACAGACGTCTTCGGTCACGGTGACGATGTATTCGTTGGCTCCGATGCCATCGAATTTTGGCATCGCATGATCGGGCAGCGTCGCGGCCGCTTGGCCTCTCCAGTCTCCCGTGGCTCCGCCCCAGGGACGACCGACAAACTTGCGAGACCCGTCGGGCATAATGTCCGGCAGTGCCAATCCCCATCCGCTGTGGCTGTAGCCGACAACACCGCCTTGCTGTTTGCCCCATTTCAACACCGGCAAGGTCCAGCTGGGCCAGTCTTCGAGAACTTTCGTGCCCGGATAATCGTCTTCGGAAAGATTCAACAGGCACAAGTGACCGGCATGCGAGCTGGGGAATCCGCTGACTTCGACGTCGTAACGCATCAGGTTGTCTTCGGTCGACAACGCCGACGTTTGGCCGTTGAAGAATTCCTTTTGGGTGTACCAGCAGGGGCCCCAACTGAGCACGCAGCCGACATTGACGTCTTCGCCCAGAAGGTGTCGCATCATGTCTTCGGGACCGACGCCTTCGGTGGGGCTGTCATAGTGGGCACAGCCGGCGGCGTGGACGTGGTGGTCGCCGGAATACCAGCGGCGTTTGGCCAGATGGATCCAGCGATTGAGTTGAAAGGATTCGTGATGCTCGGCGGCTTCGGGGATTTGCAGACGGCGTCGGATCGGAATGTACTCCGGCCCGCGCGTGACCGAGACGTTGTATTCGCCCGGCGGCAGCAAGACTGATTCTCCGTCGGCCCGGTAGACCTGTTGGTGAAAGAAAAAATCGGGTGCCAGCCGCTTGGCAGGGTTTGGGTACACGCGTCCCCGATCGTCGGTGATCAGCAATGACGCCGTCGTCGGTTTTCCATCGACATCGGTGATTCCCAATTGCACCTCAACGGCACGCTGGCAATCGAACAGGATCGCCACACTGTTTCGAAAGCCGATATCCTGCGTTCCCTGGCCGACATGGAAGGAGAGGTTGGCTTCGCGTTTGCCCGCATCACGGCTGCCGAGCATTACGATTCGGTACTCGAGGTTCAGACCGCTGAGTTGCTTTTTCAGCGGTGCCCGATTGAGCATCGATAGGTCCAGCCAACGGTCTTCGGTTTCACTCGGATCGACCAAGTCTTCATCGGTACGAGGCTGCTGTCTCGCGCCGCGTCCCTTTTGGTAGACCGGTGCGGCATTGGGGCTATCGGCGACCAGTTCAGGCGTGATGCCGGCTTCGTTGTGGACTTTGACCAGGAAGGCCCGCCAACCCTGTTGCATCAGTTGCTTCTTGACGGGCCCCTCGGCAACTTTGACGCGGCTTTCGGCATTGATGTGCACCGACGCCAAACACAGCGGGTCCAACGTCGATTGAATGGCGCGAGTCACGTCGGCGGGTTTGTCGAGTTCTGCGGCCAACTCAATCGCGGCGATCGTCGTCTCGCTGAGCGGTGATCCGGCGAATTCCAGCGCTTCGATGAGCCGCCGGGTCGACGCCACGAGTGGTTGTTTGGGAACGTGATGAACAATCGCCAAGTCGTCTTGTCCGTCGGCCAGACGACCCGTCGGCATCAGACAAATCGCGATGCCGATTGCCAGAAGGTTGCAGCGGGAGACGTAACGTGCAGTGCTCATAGAACGTTCCTTGGGCGGGGATGTGGGGCTGAGCGGGGTATCATTTTGTAACGTATCCATCGCGGAAGCGTGCGTGCCAGGGTTTTTCGAGGATCGCGGATTTCAAATTCGTTCTCAACAAAATGCCATGAGCGGGTACACTAGTAGAGAGGGTCAGGGATTCAGCAATCGTTGGTGTCTCGCCTTGAGGCGATTCCCCCTCGCTGCGGAGCAGCGATAGGAGGCGGCTAAAGCCTGCACACCAGCGCATGTTGGCGTCTAGCCTTTAGGCGATTCCCGGTCGCTGCGGAGCAGCGATAGGAGGCGTCTAAAGCCTGCACACCAGCGCATGTTGGTGTCTAGCCTTTAGGCGATTCCCGGTCGCTGCGACGCAGCGATAGGAGGCGGCTAAAGCCTGCACACCAGCGCATGTTGGTGTCTAGCCTTTAGGCGATTCCCGGTCGCTGCGGAGCAGCGACAGTGGGCGGCTAAAGCCTGCACACCAGCGCATGTTGGTGCCTAGCCTTGAGGCGATTCCCGGTCGCTGCGGAGCAGCGACAGTGGGCGGCTAAAGCCTGCACACCAACACTCGTGTCCGTTCCCTGGAATCCGCACCCACCTTCCGCGACTGTCCAATGGCCCATCCGATTTCATTTGTTTCGATCTGGGGGCGACGAACGTTGATCGCTCTCGTCGTGCTGGGGGCAGTCGGTGCTGTCACCACATTTGCAACCAGTTCGCTCGATCGTGACGTCGAGTCGTCGATTCTGACCCACCGCGTTTCACCCGGCAAACTGGCGGTCACGGTGACCGAAAACGGGACGGTCGAAAGCAGCAACAACGAAGAAATCAAGTGCATGGTCAAGGGCGGCAGCACGGTCCTGTGGGTGATTGAGACCGGGACGATCGTCAAGCCCGGTGATGAACTGGTGCGATTGGACACCTCACAAATCGAAGACAACATCTTGGCCCAGGAAATCATTTACGAGAACGCGCTGGCCAACAAGATCACCGCCGAAAGCGACGTGGCCGTCGCGGAGACGAGCATCACGGAATACCTGGAAGGGACGTTCATCGAAGAACGAAGCACGATCGAAAAAGAAATCTTCGATGCCGAGCAAGCGCTCAAGCAGGCCGAACTGAGTTACGAGTCCAATGTTCGGATGGCCGCCAAGGGGCTGATCAAGACGCTTCAATTGCAGGGCGAAAAGTTTGCCGTCGAATCGGCTCGCAAGGCGCTGGAACTGAAACAGACCAAGTTGATGGCGCTGGAGAAGTACAAGAAGCAAAAGGAAATGCAGACTTTGCAGAGTGACTTGCGGGCTGCCAAGGCGCGATTGGCGTCTTTCGACGCGTCACTGCGACTCGAACAAGCCCGGTTGGAACGCGAAAAGGAACAGCTGAAGAACTGCACGATCACCGCGGAGATTGGTGGGATGGTGATTTTCCCGTCGATGGCAGACTGGAAATCGACTCCGGACATCGAAGAAGGGGCCGTGGTGCGTGAGCAGCAAACGCTGTTGGTGATTCCCGATGTCAGTCAAATGCAGGTCAAAGTCGGGATCCATGAATCAAAAGTGGATCGATTGAAGGTCGGCATGCCGGCGAAAATTGAGTTGCAGGACATTGAGCTGGTGGGCGAGGTCAGTGAGATTGCCGAAGTCACCAAACCGGCGGGTTGGTGGACGGGCAACTTGGTCAAATACGACACGATCATCAAATTGCAACAACGCGAAGGGTTGAAGCCGGGCATGAGTGCGATCGTCGATGTCGTGCTGGCCGAGCACGACGACGTGTTGACCGTTCCGGTGGCGAGCATCTTGGAAAGTGACGGACAGTTTTTCTGTTGGGTGGAAGAACGCGGCAAGGTGACCCGTCGTCTGATCCAATTGGGCGACACCAATGACGAATTCACCATCGTCACCGCCGGACTGGCCGGTGGCGAGAAAGTCGTGTTGGATCCGTTGGCCTATGTCGATGAAGCGCAGCAGCAGGCTTTGCGTCCGGCGAAAACAGGCGAGAAAGACGCTGCGGAGTTGGCCGGCATCGTGAAGCAGGATTCCGAGTCGTCTTCGACCGAGTCGTCTTCGACCGAGTCGTCTTCGACCGAGTCGTCGTCGACCGAGTCATCGTCGTCCGAGCCCGCTCCCGGAACGTGATCGAGGCTGAAACGAGATGGGCAAATTCACGCAAACGCTGAAGCTGGGCTTCAAAAGTCTGATGGTCCAGAAGCTGCGTTCGGCGCTGGCAGCGTTGGGGATCTTCATCGGCACCACGACCGTGATCTGGTTGGTCGCGATGGGCGAGGGTGTCAGCTATGACGCGCAGCAACAGATTTTGCAATTGGGCGCGAAGAACATCATCGTCCGCACCATCGAGCCACGGTCGAGTGAGGACGCCGACGAACGCGTCAAAACGTATGGCGTCACACGGGCCGACTATCGACGCATTCTGTCCAATGTGCCGACGATCGAAACGTCGGTGCCGATCCGCGAACTGCGTCGCGAGTTCATGGTCGGTGGGCGGCGGATGGATGCCAAATTGGTCGGATGCACGCCGGAGCATTTGCAGCTGAATCGATTGGAGATCGCCCGTGGACGCTGGATCAATGAGCGGGATGACCGCGAAAATGTGGTCGTCCTGGCCGACGGGACGGCCAGACGGTTGTTCCCACAGGAAGACCCGATCGGCCAGAAGGTGCGGGTCGAAAGCGATGTCTACCGGGTGATCGGACAAACCAAACCACGCGAAGCCTCTGCCGCGGTCGGCGGGTCACTCGATGCGCGTGAATACAGCAGCGATGCCTACATCCCGCTGAAAACGTTCCAGCATCGGGTGGGCGATCAAATCATGACGCGGACCGGCGACGGGTTCAATTTCAAGGGCGAGATCGTCGAATTGACGCAGATCACGTTGTCGGTGCGTGACATCAAAGACGTCGACGTCACCGCCGCGATCGTCAAGCACCTGTTGGATACCTACCACGAGCAAGAAGACTTTGCGGTCGTCGTTCCCAAGGAACTGTTGCGTCAGGCCGAACGGACACGCACGATGTTCAACGTCTTGTTGGTGGTCATTGCGGGGATCTCGTTGTTGGTCGGCGGGATCGGGATCATGAACATCATGTTGGCGACGGTGACCGAACGGACACGGGAGATCGGGATCCGTCGGGCTTTGGGGGCCAGACGCATCGACATCATTCAGCAGTTCTTGACCGAGACGCTGGTGCTGACCGGAAGCGGTGGTCTGTTGGGCGTGCTGTGCGGGTTGCTGTGCGGGCCGATCTTTCGCGTTCTGCGTTCCATCGTGGCATCGGTTTCCCCCGACATCTTGCCCGAGATCGTTTATACTCTCGAGCCTCGAATTGCGTTGTGGTCGGTGCTGTTGTCGCTGTTTATCTCGCTCGGCGTCGGATTGATTTTTGGGGTCTATCCGGCGCGGCGTGCGGCGTACATGAGCCCGATCGAAGCCCTGCGTCATGAATAGCCATTTAGATGGTATCGGAAATCAACCCCTACGCGGCGCCGCAGAGTGCACCCGAACGAGCGCCGCCGCTGCCGAGCGATTTCGGGCGTCGACGATTGCGATTTGCGGTCGGGTTTGCCGCACTGTTGATGACGGGATCGCTGCTCGCGTCGGCGTGCGCGGTTTATGATATCGAGTCGATTGTGGTCAGCGGTCCGCTGTTGTCGTTGTGCGCGATCATTCTTGCCGTCCTTTCGATTCGGCCTGGACTGCGCGGGTTTTGGATCCTCAGCGCATCGATGATCGCGATGACGATCGGTTGTTTCCTGACGATCTTCTTGCTGGAGTGGTCTCCTGGGGAAGCACAGACTCCGATCGGAGCGGCAACGGTCGTGTTTGCCATCGTGATCCAGGCGGGATGGACCATCGCGCGGAGTGTTTGGGAACGCGGCAGGCAGATGCAATGGCGTGAAGAAGGCTGATCCTCCATCGACATCAGCCGGTTGACGCCGGCATCGGCAGGCTCGCACTCGACCGAGTCGGGATTCAGTTCCCCACGACGACTCGATTGTCGACTTGGTTGACGCCGGGTTCTAATCGCATCAGCAGTTCACTCATGCGGCGATCTTTCTCGCTGGCGACAGAGCCGGTGAGGACTGCGGTGCGTCCGTCCATGGTGACATTGACGCCGCGAATACGACTGCTCGGTGGCAGACGGTTCAAGGTTCGCCGGGCGGATTGCTGGACTTCGGTGGTCGGACGCGGCGGCACCTCGATGGCGGATCGCAATCGAACCCGAATGATCGGTTTTTGAGTGGACGTTCCTTGGCCTCCGAACGCTCCGCCGAGTGCGCCGAACAAGCCTCCCAGTCCACCGCCACCGAACCCGCCACCACCGGCCCCGCCGGCGGTGCGTCCGGCCGTTCCGCCGGCTTCCGCGACCACTCCAAAGCCTTGGGTCGCCGCCGTGCCAATGGAATCGCCTCGTTCGACCCCCTCGAACACACTCAAGTCCGGCTCGGCGCCTTGGAACTGGGTCCCGCCGGTGTCTTCGGCCCCTTCCTGTGCTTGTGCAGATCCACCGCTGGCGGCGAAAACGGCGGCCAGGAAAACGATCGAGAGCGAGCGACAAAACCGAGTGATTCGATTCGGTGAGACCATGACGGAACCTTGGACAAAAGATGGGCAACCAGATTTGTTGATCTGTTACGTTAGTCTAACCATCGGCGCCTCCAAACGTTTCGGTTTCTGCCGAGTACACTTCGTGGGTTGCCAACCAAGATCGAGCCCGGAGAATCGAATCATCCGTCATGTCCAGCCCGCACTTGCCTGTCGGCAACGCTGCGTTGGGTCGCGACCGGGCCGGCCGGACCGCAGCGGCTGTCGTTTGCCCTGGAACCGTTTTCCCCGTTTCTAACGACTTCACGGGCGTTTTACTCCCTTCTACCTAAGACGAAATCGATGTCGATCTCTTCTCCTGTCTCCATTTTTCGCGCCACTGTGCCGGTGTTCGCATCGGCTTGTGTTTGTTTGATGTTGGCGGCCGCTCCCGTTTCCGCGGCCGATGACAGCAAGCCGGGCGCGGACGACGCCCCTGGCGCACCGCGTTTGTTACCAAGTGATACACTCGTTTATGTCCGGCTGGACAGTGCCGATGACTTGCGGAAACAGATGGACAAGACGTCGATCGGCAAGATGATCAACGATCCCAAAATGAGGCCGTTTGCGGATCAGTTTTACGCGACCGCGCGCGACTTGTTCGATCAAATCAGCGATCGGGTCGGCGTGAATCTGGACGAGCTGCTGGCGATTCCGCACGGCCAAGTGGCGATTGCGATCCACCCGGTCAAGCCGCTGGAGGAGGATGAAAAACCAGAGATTCAGGCCCGAGAAAACGAAGACCAAACCGAACTGGAGCAACGCCGTGAACGTCAGAAGCGGCGTGAGTTGTATTCGTTCGGCGGAACATTGATCATCGATGCGGACGACAATATCGATCAATTGATGGCGATCGTCGAGCGATTCGAAGAGCAGGTCTTGCAGGGCCGCTACGTCCGCCGAATTCGTGAAATCGGATCGACTGAAGTCACACGGCTGTTGCCCGGGCGTTTCGGCCAGCAGCCGATCGAGTTCTTTGAGAAAGACGGAACCTTGGTGATCGGGGTTGGGCATTCGACCGCACAAGATGTGCTCAACCACTGGTTGGACAAAAACGATGAACCGACGTTGGCCGACAACGCGAAATTCGGAACGATCATTTCACGCTGTATTGGTGCCGAGGAAACCCGTCCCCAACTGACGTTCTTCGTCGATCCGCACGCGATCGTCGATCGGGTCATCAAGCGCAGCGGATCGTTGACGGCCGGCTTCATTTGGCCGGTGATCCAGGACTTGGGGGCAAATCGCATCGGCGGGATCGGCGGCAGTTCATTTTCCGGCGGCGACGTGTTTGAGGGGATCGCGCATTACCACATCAAAATCGATCCGCCGCGCGATGGGGTGTTGGGCGTGTTGCGGCCCGAAACCGGTGACACGACTCCGCCCAACTGGGTGCCCGATTCCGTGGCCGGTTACACGTCGATCAATTGGGATTTCGAAAAAGCGTATGACAACGTTGGCAAGGTGATCGACAAACTGCAACAACGGACCGACGCCTTAAAAGAAATCGCAGAGGCGCCGATTGAGAAACGTTTAGGCGTGAAGCTCCGCGAGGATCTGCTGCAGAACATGACGGGCCGGTTGGTCCGCGTGACGTGGATGGAAAAGCCGATTCGCTTCAACAGTGGTGTCAATGTGCTGGCGATCGAGATGAAAGACGCCCTGAAAACCAAATCCAATTTGGCGCAGATCCGTGACCGCATGCCGAATCAAATGAAGGTCGATTCGATCAGCGGGCATGTCGTCTATCGGCTTCGTGGTCCCGGCGATAATTTTCCCCAGAACATGCGACGTCCCGAACCGAGTTTCATGATCTTGGGGAAATGGTTGATCTATGCCGACAGCACCCAGTTCATGGAAAAGGCTGCGTTGGCCGATGCCGGCAACTTGCCGCGTCTGGTTGAACTGCCCGAATACGATCTGGTGGCGAGTGAATTGGGCGGCAAACTGGATGGGGAATCGCCGTTTCTGTTGTCGTTTATCGACGGTGCCCAAGGGATCCGCGTGATCTACGACTTGGCCAAAGACGAGAACTCACGCAACATGATTCGCCGCGCGGGAGAGAACAACATCGTGGCGCGAAAGTTCTCCGAGTTGCTTGATCAAAACGAGTTGCCACCGTTTTCGGAGTTCGAAAAGTATTTCGCTCCGACCGGTTTTTTCGGATATGACGAGCCCGACGGGATTCACTTCGGGTTCTTCACCCTGCGGGCCGATCCGACCGACGATTGACACGTTCCGCGGAGGCGGGCGGGAATCGTGGTGTTTGCCGAACGCGTCTCTTGCGGAACGAGGGACGCGCGATTGGTTGGTCAAAAAATTGGTTGGTCAAAAAATTGGTTGGTCAAAAAATTGATTGGTCAAAAAATTGATTGGTCAAAAAATTGATTGGTCAAAAAATTGATTGGTCAAAAAATGGGGTTTCTGGCAGCGCGATCGAACGGGGATTGAGCCGTTGCTGAGATTTTTTGACCCCATCATTTTTTGACCAATTCGAGCCACAAGAAATCTCGGCCTTGCCGAAAACAAGGCGCCATGCAAAGAACGAGGACACGCGTTACGCAGCGTCGGCGCGTAAGTGCATGAGCATTGGGTGAACCAGTGATGCCGCTGTCCAATCAGAACCCGCCGGGCGCGGTGAACTCGGCGTAGTCGCTGAATTCATCGTGGTGTTCGGGGGCGCGGTTGCTGAACCGGGTGAAGTCGGATTCCCAGGTCAATTGCACGTCGCCGACCGGGCCGTTCCGCTGTTTGGCGATGATGATTTCGGCTTGCCCGGCGTACTGGGCGCGTTCTTCACCGCGATGGTAATACTCTTCGCGGTGGACGAACATCACGACGTCGGCGTCTTGCTCGATGGCCCCGGATTCACGCAAGTGGCTGAGTTTGGGGCGGTGGTCTTTGCTGTCTTCGGCCTGGCGATTCAATTGCGACAGGCACAACATCGGGACGCCCAGTTCACGCGCCATCCCTTTCAGGCGACGGGCGATCTTTGCGACTTGTTCTTGACGGGGGTCGCGCGAGTTATCCGGTTCGATCAGTTGCAAGTAGTCGATCACGATCAAACCGAGACTGCCGTGCCGCCGTTTGATCCGTCGTGCGGCGGCGGCGATTTCGCTGACCGTTCGGCTGGGAGAGTCATCGACGAAAAACGGCGCGGTGCTGATTTCGTTAGCCTTGTTGATCAAGCGGGTTTGGTCCTCGGCGCTGATCGTTCCGTTTCGCAGGCGGTGACCGTTGACGCGGGCGAGGGAGCAGAGCATCCGGTCGGCCAATTCGATGCCCGACATTTCCAAGCTAACAAACAGCACCGGTTGTCGCATTTCGATCGCCCCGTGTTCGGCGATGTTCATCGCCAGTGCCGTTTTTCCCATCGACGGTCGGGCGGCGAGAATGATCAATTCGCCGTTGTGCAACCCGCCGGTCATGGTGTCGTAGTCGGCCAGACCGGTTTCAACGGTCCCGTCGGTGACTTCACCGCGCAAGCGGGCTTCCATCCGGTCCATCGCGGCGTGCAGCACGTCGTTCATCGAGTGCAGGGAGTTGGACGAGCGTCCGTCCATGATCGAGAACACTTTCTGTTCCGCCTGGGCACAAAGCTCTCGCGCGTCGCTGGCCTGGTCGTAGGCGTCGCGGAGAATTTCGGTGCTGGCGTTGATCAGGTTCCGATAAACTGCTTTTTCGGAAACGATGCCGGCATAGTAAACCGCGTGTGCGGCGTTGGGCACGGAGTTGGAAAGCTTGGCCAGATACGCGGCCCCACCGATCTTGTCGAACTCGTCCGACGTTTTCAGCCGGGAAACGAGCAGCATCACATCGATCTTCTCGCCGTTGTCGTACATGTCACGCAAGTGCGTGTACAAGATCCGATTGGCATCGTCGTAAAAGTCATCCGCTTTCAAGGACGCGGTGTCGTCACAGACTTCGGGCAACAGCAGAATGCTGCCCAGCACGCCCATTTCGGCTTCGAGATCATAGGGCGGCTGGCGCTGAAGGATTTCGGCAGCCGAGAGCGGTTTCTTTTTCTTTTTGTCCCACGGACGTTCGTTCTGGTCAGCCATGAAGTTTCCGATCCCTGGAAGGTTTTGAAGAAGCAGCGGCAAAGTCCGCCGAGCGGGAGACTAGGTCAGTGTCTGGTGTTTCGACAAAAGTTTCAAGCTGCGGGTTTTAAGTTTCGAGTTTGGAGTTTCAAGTTTCAAGTGAGTTGGCAGTTGGCAGAAAAACTGGGGGCAGAAAAAGGGAAGGCGGAACAGGAGAATCAGACAAGAAAATCGGTGACAAGAAAATATCGGGTGGTTTCATAGAACCTGAAACCTGAAACCTGAAACCTACCCCGTTTTCAGCATGGATTCGATTCTGCGGATCGCTTCATCGGTCGAGAGGGCGGCTTGCCCCCTGCCGACGCTGCGTCCGGCGTCGAGCCATTGGCGGACACGCTGATTGGCCAGGATCGCGGTGCTGTGGCTGCGTCCCCCGAAGTGCCCGCCGATTTCGGAGTAGGCGCTGCTGGTCATCTCGCGGGCCAAGTACATCGCCAGCATTCGCGGTTCGGTGATGGACTTGGTTTGTGAACCCGACTGCAGCGACTTGGAATCCAATTGAAAGACTTTTTCGACGGCACGTTCGATGGCGCTGAGCGTGATCGGGACACCGGAGGAGCGGAGCAGGTGGGCGCCGTGCTGACGGATTTGGTCCATCGAGGGCATTTGGCCGTGCATCCGTTGCAGCAGTGCGACCAGATTGACGATGCCGCTGAGCAGTCGCCCGTCACCGCCGGCGACCGATGCGATTTCTTGTAGCGTCGCGTCGGGCCAAGGGATCAAACAGCGCTCTTCCGCGTAGCGTGCGAGCAGTTGCGTTCGCGTCTGGGTGTCCAGCGATTCGACTTGGCAAACCAGCCCCGAAGCCAATCGCCCCGAAAGTTCTCCGCCCAGTCCGTTGATCTCATTGGGCGACTTGGTTCCGGCAAACACCAGCGGTTTGCCGACTTCGGCAAGCATCTCGATGGTGTGGTGGAGTTCACGAATCGTGGCCTTCTTTTCGACGAAGAATTGGATGTCGTCGATCAACAGTGCGTCGGCGTCACGAAAACGAGACCGAAAGGCGGGCAAGCAGTTTCCGTTGAGCGCCTTGATGAAGTCATTGGTGAATTCTTCAGCGGACAGGTAGACGACCCGTCGCATGCGATGGAGACCGCGTAATTTTCCAGCCACGGCGCTCAGCAGGTGCGTTTTGCCGGACCCTGGCGGTCCCCACAGGACCAAGGGGGACGCCAGACCGGGGCTTTCGATGGCCATTTTGCAGGCCGTCCGCGCCAGCTCGTTGCACTGCCCGCCGACAAAGTTCTCCCAACTGCATTCGCTTCGCGTGTTGGAAGCGTGATGGGGCGTCTCGGTGGTCGATGGCTTGACTTCGGCTTTTGTTGCCTGCGATGTGATCCCGCCGGCGAACGCGCCAGCGGCCGAGACCGTCGGTCGCGATGTCGCGATTCGTTTCGGCCGCGGTGACTTTCGTGAATCGGTGCCGTCTCGCAGGATCGCTTGCAGCGACTGGGTGCCCCGCGGCTTTCGCACGACGGATGCTGCGGCTGCTTTCGCCGCGGTTCGGCGTTCTTGTCGCACCGAGGACGCGGGGCGGGAAGTCTCGTCAGGCTCGCGAGCGTCGGTCGCATCGCCTGCGTCGGTGGCATCGCTGGCGCCCGCTTCGGCAAATGGCAACTCGGCTTGGAGCGTGGGGCGATCCTCGACGTGGACCCTGACGGTCGTCGACGCGCCACAGGCCGATGCGGCGGCACCGCGCATCGCGGCCAGGTAGTGATTGCTCAGTCGGTCGGCAGCGAATTGTCCGGCCGCGACGGCGACGATCGATCGCGAGGGGTCGGCGGTCCCGGCAACTGCGTCAGCGGCTTCGAGAACAAAGCGAACGCCCGAGAACCAAATCTGGAAACGCTCGTGCCCCACACGTTGCTTCAAAGCCTCCTTGAATGTCGCGATGACGTCCGAGTCATCGGTGCAGCCGTGCGGTGTGGACATACCGGGAGCGCAGTCCTCCATCATGGATGTTCGCGGGATCAGTCGGGAACCAACCAGACGACACGGACATGCGGCCACGCATCGTTGTGCTGTGTCGATCGGATTGGTGTGTTCTTGGGGAATCCATCGAACCGGAAAAGCAGCCAAAGCGTTGGCAAGAAAAGCAGCCAACCTAGCTCCGCTGGGTGGCATCTCAGCCTCCCGGATCGATGAGGGACTTGAATCGTCGACGTTGAAACTGGCCCCCCCGGTGGTGCGGTCCACAGCGTTTGCGGACACGTTGGTGTGGGGACGTGATTTCTTCACGTCGCGTTCATCAAGTGGGCGAGATTCTATGTTTGCTAGCACGCAAGTCAAACCGATTGCTAGCAAGTTGCGGATGCTTTTTTTTTCGACCCGGACGATCATTCGACTGGGGCAATAATTCCCGGTCGCATGGTCCGAATCTGGACTTGCCCGTTGTCAAACCTGCCCGCTTTGTGCGAGTTTTCCGGGGCGTGGAAAAAGTGTCGCCCGCGGCGGGGGTGAGTCCCATCTGCCAACGAAAGTGTGTCTGTAAAGTCTTTCTGTGCAGCGGTTTGTGGCGTTTGCCTGGCGGTCGAAGTCGAAAACCGGCCGCACCAACGGTGGCTGATCGATGCGGCCCGATCCACGAAAATCTGTGTTCGGTGGCGACAACGCGTCGGGAAATCGAACGGCACGCCGATTAGCACTACGGTATTGGACAGATGTGCTCCTAATCATTTTGGCACCGGTTCAATTCCGCACGATTTAATGCCGGGGGTCCTGCTATACTCCATCTGGCCCGTGTTCGGGTTTCATGGACTTTGGCAAATGGACCACATACACTGTTCATGTTGTCACTGCGACGACATCACACCGTTTACTGAGAAGGCTAATGGGGACCAAGCAACTCACCGACCGCCAACGGCGGGTATACGAGTTGATTCGAGAGTTAATTCTCAACCGGGGCTATGGACCAACGGTTCGTGAGATCGGCGAGGCATTTGGCATCAAGAGCCCCAACGGGGTGATGTGTCATTTGCGTGCGCTGGAGCGAAAGGGATTGATCCACCGCAGCCCCAACAAGTCGCGGGCGATCGAATTGACCGAAAAGCTCGATCGTCAAAATCACAGTCTTCCGATGGCCGGGATGGTTGCCGCCGGAACGACTGCCTTGGCATTTGAGCAGAGCGACACGATGGATTTCAGCGGGATGTTCTGCCAGAACGACCGTTTTATCCTGCAGGTGTCGGGTGATTCGATGATCGAAGCGCACATCCAAGACGGCGACTTTGTCGTCATTCAAAAGCAGGAATCGGCTGAACCGGGCCAGATGGTGGTGGCGGAGCTTCCCAGCGGAGACTCGACGCTGAAGTTTTGGTTCCCGGAAGAGGGCCGCATTCGGCTGCAACCGGCCAACGCGGAGATGTCGCCGTTGTATGTCGACGACGCCAAGGTTGTCGGCGTCGCCGTGGGCGTCGTGCGGAACGTGCTGTAGGCAGCCGCTGGGGCGCTTGTTCAAGGCGGCCTGTTCGGTGCCGGCTTATTGACCCTCCCTCGCTGCGTTCGACTCCATAGGCAGCAAGTTAAGCCGTGGAATCGTCATTGAGTGAAGTCACCCTCCCATTGGGAGGGTGACGAACGATGTGTCGATCCAATGCCCAATCAGGCAGGGTGACGTCACGCCTCGCAGCGGGCGTGATTCTTTACGCGTGGTTCTCGATGCCACGCGGTTTCGTTATTCGTCGCCGGCGCGCAGGAAGGGCGTCAGGACGGGTTCATAGCGGCAGATCTCGCTGTCGTCGAAGTAGATGCCCAGCTCTCGTTTGGCCGCTTCGGCACCGTCGCTGGCGTGGACCAGGTTCATTTGCCGGCTGCTGCTGAAATCGCCGCGAATGGTGCCGGCGGCGGCGTTGAGCCCGCTGGTGGCGCCCAGCATGTCGCGAACGACTTTGATGACGTCGAGTCCATCGATCGCCATGGCGACGATCGGGGCCGAGGTGATGAACGCTTCCAGGCTCGGGTAAAACGGTTTATCGACGTGTTCGGCGTAGTGCTTTTTCGCCATTTCCGGCGTCACTTTCAGCATCTTCATTGCAACGATGTTCAAGCCTTTGGCTTCGAATCGCGCGATCAATTGTCCCATCAATCGCCGCTGGACCGCGTCGGGTTTGAGAAGAACGAGGGTGCGTTGCATCAGATCACTCATCAAAAATAAACTCCACTCAAGCCTTTCGGATGTTTGCGGCAGCCGCCTAGGACTTTGTGCGGGGCCGTGTCGAAACGATTTCGGCACGAATTATCAGCTTCTGTCGCGGTTGCGCGAAGCGGGTATTAAGTGCAAGGTTCGGACCTGATAGATTTCAGCGTCCCGACCCGACCGTGGCAACGGCGCGACCGAGGGAATTGATTGTCGGCGTGTCGCGCGCCCGAGCGGGGCATCGATTGGTGCCCGGGCCTGTAGTTGGATCGACATCGGAAGTAAGAATCTCAAAAAGGCGACACGATGACAGAAGCTGAGCAGCATGACGGGGACGAAGCCCAGGGAAACGAGCAGCACGGGCATGCCCATGTGCATTCGCATGGATCGGGTGGATCGCAGAAAAAGCGGATCTATCTGGTGCCGTATCCCAAGTTCATTTTCATGTACCCGACGTTGATCATCTCGACCCTTGCGACGTTGGTGTTGTGGGCTGGCGGTCACTCGATTGCCGATCCGAGCGAGACCGTCCCGGTTGTGATGACAGGGATTTTCCTGTGTGTGATGATGGCCAACTTGTTCATCATCGTCTTTGATTTTCCCAGGGCGACGTCGCTAACGCTGGTGTTTATCGTGACCACGGTCGCGATGGGAGTGTGGATGCTATTTCTCACCCGCCCCGATTTATTGCCTGCGGTGGGGGATTGGATCAAGCGGATCCGTCCGGTCGCCAACACGACGTTCTTTCTGTGCACGACGATCGGTATGACGTTGATGTACATCGCGGTCTTTGTCAGCACCAAATTCAACTATTGGGAATTGTCCAACAACGAACTGCTGCATCACCACGGTTTGCTGAGCGATTTGAAACGCTATCCGGCTCCGAACTTGCGTGTCGACAAAGAGATCAACGACGTGTTTGAATACATGTTGTTGGGGGCGGGGCGATTGATTCTGCACCCGACGACGGAGAAGCGGGCGATCGTGCTGGACAACATTCTGTTCGTCGGAAAGAAAGAAGACCAAATGACGCGAATGCTGGGATCGATCAAGGTCAAGATCGGCGACGACAGCGGTCCCAATTAGTCCAGTTCGTGGTCGGCAAAGTCGTCTTGTCCCGCCGATCGTGCGGTTTCGGACCGTTTGCGAAGCGGGGCGAGCATGCGATCGAGGGCTAACAAGGCGACCGGCATCGCCGCGCCGGCGTCTTTCCATTGGTCCCACCAGTTGGCGACGATCTTGCCGACCGACTCGTCGCCGAGCCGCCACAACGCCACAGCGGTCTGGACCGGCAGGGGATCGGCGCGGAACAATTCCAGATTCGCCCCGGCGGTCAACACGACCGGCACGCAGCCGAGATCCCAGGGCAACGTGGTGCGGCGGTGAGTTCCCGAGCCGAAGTCTTCGGGGTGGCTGGGGGTTTCGCCCTGTCCCAGTGTTGCCGCCAAGTGCCGACCCACGGCGACTTGTGTGACCCAGAATGCCAATCGAAAGATCTCGCTCACGGCGGGATCGGCGTCGGTCAACATCGCTTCGATCCAGACGCGGCATTGGCCCGAGTCAAACCCGCCATCGCCGCCGCGGACCGGTTGGACCAACAGACAATCGACGTTCTCGGGCCACCATTTCTCCGGCGGCGCCGACCCCCAGATCTGTCGCGCCGTTTCGATCAACAGGCCCGGACCATAGGTTTGCCAGCGATCTTTCAGGGGACCGGCACGCAGGCCGAGCTGTTGTTCCAGCTTGGGAAAACGTTGTTGGTAAGCGATCCGGCATTGGTCGAGTTGGGTTCCCAGCGCCGCGGCGGTCTGGTCGATTTGAAGTTCGCTGCAGCCGGCGGCGACCAGGGCCGGCGGACAGGACTGCCGGGCGGTCCGCCCGGCGGCAACCGAGGCGAACAGTGCCGACCAGAACGCTCGGACGTCGGCCAGCGCCGAAACCAGCCGGGTGTTGATTTCGCTGGTCGGACCGCTCAGTGCCGATTCGGTCCGCTGGTCGCTGCAGACGCCACCGGTGGCGACGACGAACGAGGCGTGAATCACGCTCAAATCGACCGCAGGGTGAAATCGGACGTTGGATTTCTTGGCCAAGGCTTTGAAACTCGTGCAGCGATCTAGGGGGTGGAAGACAGTTGGGACTGGATCCATTGTTCCAGCTCGTCAAAATCCACGGGCGGAAGCTCCGACAGATCGGGCCGCAATTTTACCGCGTCGTGCAAGTAAAAGTGCTGGATCTCGGACTGTGATTTCTCGGTGTTCCAGTGCAGCAACACGCGAATGCAGCGTGGCAACGATTTTTCGACGGTGATTTCGTATCCGCACAACAACGGGACTTCCAGCCAACCGAGTTGGCGCGCGGCCAACGCGGGGAATTCCGCCGACAGGTCTTTGGTCACGGTGAAGTAGGCGCTGGCCAGGTCCGCCGTGTCGATCCCGTTTTGGCGAATCATCAGCGCCAGCAACTGTCTCGTTGCGAGCAAGATTTCGTCACGATCATCCGCTTGGACCGTTGTCGCACCGCGGACGCCTCGGCAAGCCAACATACTTTCTGATTCCTTAGGGCAATGGACCAATCGCCGTGGGATCGGCGTGAGCCGCCCGCGGGCGCGTTTCGCTCATCGCCCGATTTCGACGGTGGTCAGAATTGACGGGTTTCCTGACGCCGATTTAGCCGTATAAAGCTTACTCGGAAACGCCTACTATAGGGACCGAACCGCCCGGCCGATAACCGTCTTGACCGGCCCATGACATTCGACCACACCTTTCCATTCGGAAACTGAATATGAGCGACCACCGTTCGCCCTATCAAGAACGAATTATCAAGAATTACTACCAAAACCGGGATTCGATCGGGATCCAAAAGGCTCAAGAAGCGGTCAGCGAGCTGTACCTGAGCCAAGGCAAGAAGCGAGAAACCGTCTGGAAACGGCTGATCAGCCATCTGGAGAAGGCCGGATTGCCGGCCGAGCAGATCGAACATCTGCGGGAAAAAGACGACCCAGCGTTGGTCGCCGAGGCGATCGGAAAGCTCGCCTGAAAATCGTCTACGGCCGCTGAAACGCATCGAAACGGCCGGGGCTGGCGCCATGCCCGAGGTCCTACGGCCAGCGCCCTACGGCCGGCGGCTCACCAATCCTGTTGAGCGCTGGCAGCGCGAACCCACGGATGACAGGGTGCATGAGATCCGTGGGGTCGCGCTGCCAGCGGTGGGCTCAGTGGTCATTTGATTGTTCCGCAAGTTGCAGCCTGACCCCTTTTCCGCTCGGCAAACGCAACCCCAAGATGGAATTCCAGAGCACGAGCGGGAACACTCGCGCAGCATTTCAGCTCGGTGATGCGGAACTGCGTCAACGATGAGCCGCAGCCACGCAACGCAGCCGGCAATCGCTCAGGCTTGCTCAGTTGCGAGACTGTTTTTCTTGGGCTCGAGCAGCTTTGAGGGCCGCCGCTTCACGGGAGAGTTTGAACTCTGGCCCGCTCGGGAAATACTGCACGTCGTCCTGCAAGTAGTAAGGACTCGGCAATGTCTGCCCATTAATGCCCACTTGGCATCCGCTCGCGCCGATCAGGCAGGTGCCTGCAAAGAGGGCGATAGCGGTAGCTCGTGTGATGCGTCCAGATGTCGATTTTCGGCTCATGGCTTCCATGCCTTGTTTGAATCGTCACGTACCGGGGCCGTCGAATGAATTCGAATCCCGTCACAACCGGTATCGGATGAATAACCGGCAAAGATTAACCGGGCATGCAGAAATTGTCGAAATCGTGGGCGTGGCACACTTATTCTTCGGGGGCTGTGTCTTGGCTGGGCGTGTCTTGGCTTGTCGTGCGGAGAAGTGTCTGGGGGGCATCGGGCCATTGGACGAGTGCATGCAGATGCAATTTGACATGCTGCTCGATTCTGACCGCCAGCTCGCCGAGCAGCGTCAACCGCTCTAAAACCGCCTCCGCACGCTCGAGGTCGGCTTCGATCCTCTGCCCACGTGTCCGCATCATTTGGCGATCCATCTGGTTGGCCGAACTGTAGCTTTGTTTGTACATCCCGCGTTGCATCACCAGTTTGCGGTGATTTTCGGTCCACAACGCGTTTTCGGCGGCAAAGCTCTCTCGGCTGAGCGAAACCCAGGGCAGCGAGGGATCTAATCGGCCGCCGAACTGCATCCGGCAAGAAAGCTTGCGCGAGCAATCGATGTCCAGTTTGACAGCAATTGCGACCGTCTCTCCGTCGGTCGGTGTCAAGATCGCGATCGCCGAACCGTGGTGGGGGTGTTCCGGATCGAAGGGGGTGTGCCAAGCCAAGTCGATCGAATCGGGGGCGGACAGCTCGATTTCCAATCGCGACACGTCGGCCGGCAGCGGGGCGCCGAGTGGCCAACTGGGGCGCCATCGGCGCGGATCCAGCGAAAACGGATAGGGATCGGACTCGATCGACGGTCGCAGGTAGACGGATTGTCCGTCGGAGAGCACCAGTCGCCCATGCAACAGTTTCTGTGACAGGCCGTCTCGAGCGGCGTTGTCTGACCAGCGGAGCACCGTGGCGGGGCCGGTTCGGATCAGTTGTGCGATCGGATTTCCGGTCTGTTGATTGATCAGGTTTCGCGTATCGTCCGTTGCCGCGTCGGAAAGTGCGATAGCGACCGCGCTGGGAAACTCGATGCGTTCGACCGAGCCGGCCGATGGGTCGATGACGGTTTCAGTTTGGCTGTCGACGCGGGGTGGCAATTCGACGAATCGATCTGCCGACGGCCGGGTCTGTTGAGGGACTTCGGCGGCGTCTTGATCGGAGGCATCCGACTGGAGCACCGATTCCAGCGTTTCGTTCACGTCGTTCGTGGCGTCGTTTTCAGAGAAAACGAATGAACTTGAGCGGGCCGCCGAGCCGGATCGCGAGTCCTCGGTTGGTGCCAGTGGCGTCGTGATTTCCGGTGATTCGAATTTCGCTGTTTCGGGGGGCTCGATCGCGAGATCGACCGAGGGATCAAGCAGGTCCGTGGGATCACCCGAGAGGCCGCTGGCGAGCAAGTCATCCAGATCGTCCATGACATCGAATCCGCCGCGAATGTCTTCACGATCGATGACCGAGGGGACGGTAAACTCCAACGGCGCAGGCGCGTCGGCTGGATCACGATCTTGATCAATGGGTGGGGAAGCGACGAGCGGCGGCCCTGGTGGTGCTTCGCGTTCGGTCGTTTTTGGCGGGGCGGGGGGATCGCCCACGGAGGGCGCCGCCGTTTGTTCGACCGTTGTGGTTTGGCTGGCACGGATTTCGGCGCGCTGCGAGCGATGCTGCTGGATTCGGATCGCGGTGCCGATCAAAGCGACGGCGACAGCGGCGGATCCGACCCCCAGGACCAGATTCCAGTTGAATCGCCGATCGCGCGCGATCGGCTGGGGTTTGCCGGGGCGAATTTTCTCCTCGCTCAGCTCGGGCGGGGCGACCGCGGCTGGACCGAAGCGATCGACCAGCGACGCGGTGAATTGTTCGATCAGTTTTTCTCGTCGAGCCTGTTCGATGCTGGACAGCGCGAGAGATTGCGTCGGTTCGGTGGCGTGTGTTTCGAAACGATTGTGGGATTGGAAGCGATCTCGATCGACGCGGTTCCGGGTGCGGGAGGGGACGCTTTGGCGAGCGATCGCGGGGCGTGGCGCGGAAAGTAGTTGGAGGAACTCTGCGGAGAGCATTTCGAGATCGCGGCTGCCTTGATCGGCCGGCGGTGCGATACCGGTGAAGCAAAGCTCGCCATCAAGGCCAATCGTCCAATCGTCCAGATTGATCGCGGCGATGGTTTCGCCATCGGCCAGGTGTTGTCGACAGGCGTCCTTGAAACGTTGTGCCAGTTGTGCGGCAAGATCCGGCGGTGGTGTCCCCAAGCGTCTTACCAATGATGCGACCGATTCAGCGGCGGCGGCAGGGGTAGGTCGGGGCTGGCTGTCGCCCGGCGGACGTTTCCGATCTCTTCGCGCTGACCTGGTCGCGGGAACGTCTTGCGATCCATTGCGATTCGATGCGTCGGGCGAGGAGGGGGACATATCCGAGCGTGGCAACGGGCTTGGGGAGGCGTGAGGCGGTTGAGGGCAAACCGACCCTGATTTCAGCGACCTGCTATTGTCGGTAGGAGACAGCTGTCAAGCAAACCCAACAGCGTGTTGCTCCCCCGACGAAAGCCAAAAAAAACATGACTTTTGGCGTATCCGTATTGACTGATACAGATTTCCTGAGTGGTTCTACCGGAATTAACCAAACCACCGGGGTGGTCTTTGCCGATAACTCCGCTTGAAGCGATTCTTAGGACGCATCCGATGCACCAATCGAGGCCGGGTTTGACCCGGTTGGATGGACGCGGTTTGCCGAGCGGGATTCGTTTCAACATTGAATTACCAGGGGGGAACTGGTTGATCGCTGCACCTTGATGCGGCGGGCGTGGATGCATTGCATCGACGCGCCGGTCATTTCCTCTCTCCAAATTGCGGCTCGGGATCCCAGCGTGGCACAGGTGTGCACGCATGGCTCGGGCGAACGAGCCCCAACAGCGAGGCGGCTGCGACCGCGGAGACGTTTGCGATGCACCGAATGATTCGAAACATGGTCAACCGTTTGACAAACACAGACAGCGAAGCGGGTACGTCCCGTCTGCCCGCTGCCAAACCTCTCCCTGGTCTTTACCGTGCCGGTTCGGCGCTGGTGGGGACCGGCCTAGCAGTGGCCGCGGCAATTTTTGCCGCCGGACTACTCTCCGGCGAGGCTTCGGCACAGGGCTATCCCTCATCGGGCGTATCGCTTGCCAATTATGACTTAGCCGCCAGCGGCTTCGTCACTCCAGCCGGAATGCCGCCGATCGGCGCTCCTGGCATGATGGGTATGAGTGGGTCACCGGTGATGCCGGTCGGCTACAACAATGGATGCGACACCGGCGGTTGCGGTGCACTGCCGATGCAGGCTTGCATGGACCGCATGGTCTGTGGAACCTGTGGCGGCGGAGGCGGTTGTTCGTGCAACGGCATGCTCGGCGGCGGCGGCATCCTTGGGAAACTCCGCAGCGGCGGCACGGGTTGCCTGTTCTGTCGCGGTGCCGGATGCACGGCGTGTAAAGAACTGCCGTTCGGCTATGCGGGCTCGTGCCTGGCATCGGCCGTCAGCTTGTTGCGTCCTTACGAAGAGGCCGGCATTTGCAACCAACGCTGGTATGACATCAGCTTGGAAGCATTGTTCCTGGATCGGCAAATCAAAGGGACCAGTTCCTCGGTCATCGCCCAACGTGGTAGCGGCACCAGCGGCACTCCCGCACTGACGCTCAACGACGACGGCTTGGATGATTTGGAAGCCGGCGTGCGAGCGTCGGTTGCATTCATCTGGGGTGTGGGCGGCAACGTCGAATTGACCTACATGGGCGGCAACGAATGGAAGGAAGGGGCATCGGCAACAGCGGATGTGATCGGCGTCAACTTGGAAGGCAACCTGTATTCCTTCCTCACCGATTTTGGCACCGCCCCGGTCGCCGGTGGTTTCGATGACACCGACCGTTCGACCACGCAATCGATCGAAGCACGAAGCCGATTTCACTCGGCCGAGTTCAACTATCGCCGCCGCACGATGTTCCCCTACTGCCGATTCCAAAGCTCTTGGCTCGTCGGTTTGCGATTCATGCGATATGACGATGGGCTTCGCTACTCGACTCAAGGACAAACCGACGTGACGACCGGCCCCAATCCGGGGATCTATGACCGGTTCTTCAATGCCGACTCCGATACCGAAAACCGGTTGTTCGGGCCGCAGACCGGATTCGATTTCTGGTGGAACGTGGCTCCGGGAATTTCGCTCGGCCTGGGTGCGAAAGGAGCTTGGGTGCAGAACGACGTCGACCGAACGATTCGGATCTCGGCCAACTCGCTCGTACCCCAAACCGTTGTCGACGGCGATCAACGCGGAACGATCCTGACCGACCTTGAACTGAAAGGGATCTATCGCCTGACGCACTCGCTGACCCTACGCGGTTCGTACTACGTCCTGGCTGTCGACGATATTGCCTTCGGCGGCATGGACTTTCAGGCCAGCAGTTCGCCCCAACGGGTGACCGCTGGCAACCTGGCCTACGACAGTCTGACCCTGCAAGGTTTCACCGTCGGTGCGGAATACATGTGGTAGGGCTGTGAAAACCAGCGACTCGCAACGACAAAAACCCCGCTCGGATAACGAGCGGGGTTTTTTTGCGATTGAGACATCTTGGTTGTGATGGTGTGATCTAGACAACCGACTGCGCCAGCGCAAGCTGGAAGCTTACGCCACAGTGGTCTAGCGACTCAAATCGACGGCGACAATTTCTTTGTCGTTTCGGATGAACGCGGTCTTGTCGGCGTAGGCCGGATGGCTCCAAAGTACTGGGCGGCCGAACGATTCATTCGTCGGTTCGAGCACCTGCATCCGACCCTTTTCCTCGTAGCCGGCGGCGGTCAGTTCGGCGACGATCAATTCACCGGTTTCGCTCATCAACAGGTAGCGATCGGATTGTCCCAAGCGTGTCAAGAACGCGGTGCCGTGTCGGGCAAATCGTTTTTCGCCGGGCACGGTGGGTTGGAAGGTTTCCCAAAGTCGATCGCCGTTGGTTGCATCGACGGCGATCAGGTTTCCTTTGACGCAATCGGTTCCGTAAATCACACCATCGACGATCATCGGCGGCGCGTTGCTGCAATGGACGGCGTTCTTGGGGCCACCGCGCCAGAGTTCTTTCGCGGTGGGCGAATCGCTGCCGAGCCGAAACATGACCGCTTCGGCATGAATCCCGCTGGCGTACATCAGGTCGCCTTCGATCATCGGTTGGGCAATCGACATCTCGTAGGCGGGCGTGATCGGAATGTTCCACAGTGATTTTCCCGTGGCCGGATCCAAGCCCTCGACGGCTTCGGGGTGATAAACGATCAACTGACGTGTTCCGCCGGCCTCGATGATGCGAGTCGCACAGTACCCGGCTTTGGCGTCCAACGATTTCCAACGCACCTCTCCGGTCGCTTTTTCAAACGCGACCACGCCTTGTCCCTGGCCGCCGACCATCGTGTACAGCAGATCGCCGTCGACCAAGGGATGCGACGCGAAGCCCCAGATGGGCACTTCGGCGCCAAAGTCATTGGGCAAATTGCGTGTCCAAACCAACGAACCGTCGGCGACCGACAGACAGGTCAGATCGCCTTCGGCACCGAGCAGGTAAACGTTGTCCCGGTCGACCGTCGGGGTCGCACGGGGGCCGGCGGGGTAGCTGATTTCGTAGGGGCGGTCATACGAGTATTCCCAGAGTTTCTCGCCGGTTTTCGCATCCAACACTTGCAGACGCTCTTTGCCGGTCAGGGTGGCGCGTTGGCCGGGATCGTTGACCACTTCGCCGCCACTGCGTTGATAGTCAAACACGAACACCTTGCCGTCGGCGACGGCGGGGCCGGCGTACCCTCCCGCGATCGGGGTTCGCCATTTGATCGGCAACCCCGAATCGGGGATGTGGTCGATCACACCGGACTCGCGGTAAACGCCATCTCGCGAGGAACCAAGCCAGCCCGGCCAGTCTTCGCCGTTGACTCGATCGGGGCTCGTCAAAATCGAGCCGGTGACGCACAGACAGGCGATCAAAAGAACGTGTTTTGTCATCAATTGGTTACTCATTGAGGAATTCAGGTCAGCCATTATTACGGATCTATACCGTCTGGCCGAGGCGATCTTTCCGTGTTTCATTGTGAATGTTTCATGACCGCTTTGACCAGCCGGCCGTCGAGAGCGTCACGAGAGACAGCCGCTCATTGATCCACGGCGTCCAAATACTCCGCCAGCGTCGTCAGGTGCTCGACCGCGACGTCCATGTTGATCGTCGGTCCGGGGACCCGGTGGTACCGCATCGCTTCGTCGCTCAACCATGCGCCGCGTTCGTCTTGTCCATCCATGATCTCTTGAACCTCGCGAGGACTTGGGGGGCGGCTCGGCTCGGATTCGGCGAGCTGTTTCGGCGTCAGTCGGGCGATCCGTTCGTACTTCTTCCGCAACTGGGGAACTTTGCTTTGTAGCTGGAACCCGTAGTGCGTGGGCATGTCGCTGTCGTCGTAGGTCAGTTGATAGTTGAGGGTGAAGTACAACGGGCGATTCGTTTTCAGTTCGTAAAAACGTGCGACGCGGCCGTCTGTCAGATGGCAGGTTTCCAAGTAGTCGAGTGCGTGCGGGATCGGTTCGATGTATTTTCGATCGCCGAGTTCGCGGTACACCATCATCAACGTTTCGATCACGCTGAACGATTCGCTGGTCGTGATCGCGGGCGGTTCGAATTTTCGCGCCCAAATCGGCTGCATCTGGGCGTCGTATTGTTGCGCCCAGGCGGGTTGGGGAGCGGGCATCTGGGCGGCCAGCAATGAGTCGGCAAGCTTGACGGCCGATGCCCGGTATCGCGGATCACCGTAGACTTCGTCAGCCAACAACAGCACCTTCATGACGTCGCGTGCCAAGTGGTCATTCAACGTGTATCGATACCAATATTCGTTGTGTCCGGGATAGGTTCTCGGCCAGGAGTCGGGATAACTGGCGTTCAACTTCGGCGTGTCGAGGTCGCGTCGGTCCGTCCAGACTTGCGGGAATCCTCCGCCGGAAAACTGCCCCCGCTGGATCAACCCATCGAGTCCGTAGAGGGTCATCTCGTGGATCGATTCGTCTTTGAACTCGAGCGCCCGATCCAATTGGATCAGGAAACGCAGTGCCGATTGCGTCTTGTCGTCGTCGAGGCTGGATTGGTCTTTGGCCTTGGAACCGGGGCGGTCGATTCGGTAGGCCCAGCGACGGCGGCGTTCCGGTTCGAACTCGACCATCGCCTGCCAGCCGCCGGATTGCATTTGACCGCGACGAAGCGACTCGGCGGCCGCACGGGCCGCGTCCAGAAACTGACGGTCACCGGTGGCTTGGTAAAGCTGGACGAACGCCTGACCGACTGCGGGTGTGCCCGGCGGTTGGACCCAAACGGTCGACGTTTCGACAACGCCTTCGCCTTCACGATGTTTTAAATCCGCCGAATAACGCCACAGGTAACCGCCTTCGGTGCTGACCTGTTCGACCAGAAACGACGTCGCTTTTTTGGCCGCGGCGAGCGCTTCGCCGGGCAGATCGGCATGGGCTGGCGTTGCGAGGGCGGCAATGATTGCGGCACAACACACGCAAGACAGTCGCGGACGGGGCATCGACGTGTGGTGACGCATGGGACCGGCGGAGCTTGAGGGCGGGAATTCGGGGTGTCCCAAATTCTAACCCGCCGCCGCGGCCGATGGGGGGAGAGGCTTCTCGCGATCGAATCAGTAGCACGACCGCCTGGAAGCCTGTCCCGCAGGTTTCTCTCAGACGCCGACCGGAGCGCCGGACGTCCATTTCGTGAAATCGTGGGGTTCGCGGTGGACGTGGTTGTAAACCGTGTCTCGCTCGACGGGGTCGCGACCGGCTTCGGCGATCAACTGTTTGATGTGATCGACGCTCAGGCATTCCGGGGTTGTGGCGCCGGCGTCGTGATAAATCAATTCGTGCCGGACCGTGCCGTCGATGTCGTCGGCGCCATAGGCGAGCGCGGTTTGTGCGGTTTCGATGCCCAGCATGATCCAGTACGCCTTGATGTGTTGGACGTTGTCGAGCATCAGCCGGCTGATCGCCATCGTCCGCAGATCCATCAGGGCCGACGGTTTCTTGATGTTGTCCAGCTTGGTGTTTTCGGGGTGAAACGCCAGCGGGATAAAGACTTGAAATCCGCCCGTCCGGTCTTGTAATTCACGCAACCGGATCAGGTGATCGATGCGGTGGTAGGCCTGTTCGACGTGACCGTACAGCATCGTACAATTGGTTCTCAGGCCGATTTCGTGGGCCGTTTGATGGATCTGCAGCCATTCGTGCGTGTTCGCTTTGTGCTCGCACAACTGGTCGCGGACTTCGGGGTGAAAGATCTCGGCCCCGCCACCGGGCATGCTTCCCAGCCCGGCATCGCGCATGTCTTGCAGCACCCATTGTTTCGATTTCTTGGTCTGGAATTCGAACCAATTGATTTCAACGGCGGTCCATGCTTTGAGATGGATTTGGGGGTAGGTCTTGTTCAGCAGTTCGATGATGCCGCGGTACCACTCGTACGGCATCTTGTGATGCAGCCCGCCGACGATGTGCATTTCTGTGCATCCGTTTTCGGTGGCTTCGCGGCCGCGTTCGACGATTTGTTCGTCGTTCATCACGTAGCCCTTGGGGTCGCGCAGGTCGCTGCGGAACGCGCAGAACCGGCAGCGATAGACGCAGACGTTGGTCGGGTTCAGGTGGGTGTTGATATTGAAATAACCCACGTTGCCGTTTTTGCGTTCACGGACCAGGTTGGCCAATTGTCCGACTTCCTGCAGTGGCACGGCGGGATTGTAGAGGAAGATCCCGTCGTCCAAGCTGAGCCGTTCTTCGGATTCAACTTTGTCACGGATTTCGCGGAATCGTGCGGCGTAATCGGTTGCAGGCATGTTGGGATGCAGAAATCGGGTGAATTGGTTTCAAACGCGGTAGGAACCGCAAATCCTGGGGAACGTTAACCGGATCAGACGTGGCGACTTTGACAACGCGCCGGCTTTTGCCTCGCGCTGGCCATTACAGAGCGCTCGCCAGTTGCTCCAATTTGGCCTTTGCCGCCCCGCTGTCAATCACCTCGGCGGCACGTTGGACGCCGGCGGCCAGCGAAGGAGCGGATCCGGTCAGCAACAAGGCCGCTGCGACGCCCGCGACGACGGTGTCGCGAGTGGGACCGGGTTGGCCGTCCAGGATGCGGCGAATGATCGCAGCGCTCTCGGCAGGGCCGCTGGCGGCCAGAGCGTCGACGGTCGCCGCCGGCAAGCCGAAATCGTCCGGAGTCCAGCGGTACCGCTCGGTGACTTGATTGCCCGCGACTTCGACGGCGTCGGTGTAACGGTCCAGGGACACTTCGTCTTGGCCATCGGCGGCATGCACGACAAAAGACCGCGCCGTGCCCAGTTGTGCGATCGCGTCGGCGATTTTCGATTGGGCGTCGACGTTGCTGGTCCCGAGCAATTGGTGCGTCGCCCCGGCCGGGTTGCAGAGCGGACCGAGCAGGTTGAACAAGGTTTTGACGCCCAGTTTTCGTCGGATGCCGACGACGTGTCGCATCGCCGGGTGTAATTTTACGGCGAAACAAAAACACAAGCCGATTTCATCGAGCCGCCGGGCCACTTGCTGGGCATCGGATTCGATTCCCACGCCGAGTTCTTCCAGCACATCAGCCGAGCCCGTCACGCTGGTGGCTTTGCGATTGCCGTGTTTGGCGACCGGGACGCCGCAGGCGGCGGTGACAATCGCAATCGCCGTGCTGATGTTGAACGATCCGCTGCGGCTGCCACCGGTTCCGCAAGTGTCCAGCAAAAGCTCGTGATGGTGTGGGATTCGCGTCATGTGGCGGCGCATCGCGGTCGCGGCGCCGACGATTTCGGAAACCGCTTCGCCCTTGCTGCTCAGCGCCAGCAACAACTGCCCGATTTGCTCTTTGGGTGCCTCACCGCTGAGCATTTGGTCGATCAGGACGGCGGTTTGCTCGGCGGAGAGGTCTTCTCCGGCGGTGGCTTGCTGGATCGCGTCATCAAAAGTTGTCATCGGCAGTTGGGGGGATTTGATGAGCCAAATGGGGCGGGGATCGCGTCGGTTTCGTGGAACGCCCAGCACTTTAGCGGATCGGGCTCGTTTCGAAACGCCCGTGAACTTACACTTTTCGCATGACACGAAAAATCATCATCGACACCGACCCTGGAATTGACGACGCCGTCGCCCTGACGGCCTCATTGTTTGACCCTCGCTTGGAGGTTTTGGCGGTCACCGCGACCGCGGGGACCGTTACGGCCGAACAGGCAACGTCCAACGTCTGTGCCATCGTCTCGATGCTCGATCCCCCACGATATCCGCGAATCGGCAAGGCGATTCCGCCGGAGACGGCGTCGGCGATCGACGATCTGTTCTTAAACGGTCGCTGCGGCCTGGGCGAACTGTCGGTCGGTGAAACACAGCGTCAGCATTTACCGAGCAGTGAAAAGGTGATTGCGGAACTGGTCCGCAAGTATCCCAACGAAATCACGCTGGTTTGCCTGGGACCGCTGTCCAATGTCGCTCGACTGTATCGCCGAGATCCGGCAGCCATCAACTTGCTCGACAAAATCGTGATCAGCGGCGGAGCGGTGAATGTCGCCGGCAATGCGAGCTGTGTGGCCGAATTCAACTTGTTTTTTGATCCGGCTGCGGCCAGTGAAGTGTTCGCCTCGCCGACGACCAAGAGTCTGCTGCCGTTGGATGTTACCGGCGAGGTGCAGTTTGGCGTCGAATTATTAGAACAACTGCCTTCGACTGAGACTCGGGCCGGCGAATTGCTGCATCAAATGATGCCATTCGCTTTCCGTACCGCCCACCAACGCTTGGGACGCGAGCTGATCCCGTTGATCGATGCGGCGACGATTGCAGCCGTCGTCGAACCCGAGCTGTTCCAGTGGACGGAAATGGCGGGCAAGGTCGAAACGCAAGGTCTGCTCACCCGCGGCATGTCGGTGTTTGACCAGCGGCTGCGTCCGGAATGGCAAGCCAACATGGAAGTCGCGTTGTCGGCAGACATCGAAGCGGTCAAGGGACTGGTCTGCCGCAGCCTGCGTTACGCCGGGCAGAAGTCGTAGTTCAGAGAGCGGAAACCTAAGTTCAAGAGTCGACGGACCCGTCGTGGATCTTGTGAGAGGTCCTCGTCCTGAAGTTCGACCCGCGGCTGACCCCCAATAACAAAACGCGAGCGTGGCAACCACGCTCGCGTTTGAAAGGGGACGTCGGCGAAGTGCTCGCGACGCTTACCAGTTGTAGTCGAATCCGACGTAGGCCCCGTGCAGGATCAAGCAGTCGTCCGCACGTACCGCCCCGGCCGAAGCGGCGGAGGTGTATTCGGTCGGCATCTGGCCCACAGCGGTGGCCACACCGCAAGCCGCCAAGACGCGATAGCCGCCGTTGATGGTCCAGCAATTGCTGATTCGGTAGCCGAGTCCGAGGTCCAATTCGCCCAGTCCGGCCACCGAGATGTCCGATTGCCGGGTGTAAAGATCGCCGGCACCGGCACCTTGCGAGTTGGTGTAGCCGGTTGCGGTGGTGGTGGTGATGCTGTGAAAGAATTCCGCATCGTTGCCGTAGACGCCGATTTTTCCGCCCAGATTGAACATCGCTCGGCTGCCCATGCAATAACTCAGTCGCGAGCCGAATTGGTATCCGAACAAGTTGTTCTCGGTGATCGACTTGTAATACAAGTCATTCGCTCCGTAGCCGGTCATGCCGTCGACGTCGCCGCCGATTTCCAGTTCGTCTTCGAGTTGGAACCAACGGAAACCGTGTGAGTTCTGGATTCGAAGTCGCCCGCCGGCGGCCCGTGCGAGCGGACCGATGGCGCTGCCGCACGCTTTGTCTTTGCAGCCTCCGAAACCACAGCCACCGCCCCAAATCGAACCCGGGCTGCAGGATCCTAATCGCCGGGCACCCATCAAACCGAAGCCGACGAGGTTGACTTCCAGACTTTGGATTCTCAAGTCACGGATCACTTGAATGCTCGCCGCGTTCATGTCGTAATCGTCATAGACGGTCGTCGCACCGGCGCCCCGGTTGATCGATGCGGTTTGAAGCGCGGGGTTGATCAATCGCAATCCGGCACCGCTGTCGGGAACCTGGCGGCACAAGCAGTCCGGGTCCCAAAGCATGTAGCCCACATCGATGGCGTACTGACCACATCCGAAGTAGCGACCGGCGTGCACGTCGAAACTGGTGTCGTCGGTCGGTTCCAAGTCTCTGTTTCGCAACAGCACCATGCTGCTGTCGTCGGTGACCAGCGGAGTGTTGTCGCTGCCGGCGATATTCCAGAACAACAGATTCGAACCACCAAACCAAGGTGAAATCGGGCGCGGTCCCCGGGCGGGGGCCGTCGCGCAGCTTCCACTGGATGCACCCTGCCAAGGTGCCGCGGCGGCGGCGGCGTAGGGACTGGTGTGCCCGTAGGAATCGCAGGGCGCGCATGACGATCCCGCGGGGGCACAAGACGATCCCAAGGGGGCCTGTGCGGCGACCGGGGATTGCACCGCTACGGTAGGATGGGGGTGGTGATTGTGCTGCGGTGCATACCCGGGTGCCGCCGGCATGCTCGGCACCGGTGGGTAGACGCGCTCGCCTTCGGGATGCGGCAGTTCTTCAATCGCGTTTTGCGCGGCGACCGATTGAACCGAAGCGCCGAAGGGCAATGCGATATTGCCGGAACGATTGGGCTGGATCGGCGCAGTCGGGCGTCGAAAATTGTTCCATCGCGCGGGGGCCTGATAGGTGCCATTGTCGGCAACGCCGGGATTGCCTGCGGTGCAGTCCAGGGCGGCGGCGGCCCCGAGACTGAATCCGAGTGCGATTGCGAAGTGTCGCATCAATTGAGTTCTCACAGTATTACTCCTTCATCCTGTTTAAGTCGCTTCCTACTCGGACACTGTCGGCCTGGAAAACGAAGGTGGCTTCGTCGCGTTCGATGTGAGAGAAAGTTGACGAACCAACCACGGGTGCGGGGAAAGCCCAACGCCATCAAAGGGAGGCGAAACGAGGGGCTGGCGATCGCACGTGCGGTCGAGAAGGCGGTCACGCGTGAACTCAACGGAAACGAACGGTCGCTGTCGTTTTGCATCGACTCCACGGCGCTCCGTCGCCGCGATAGTCGGGCGATTTTGACGGGGATGCGTCGACCGTGATCTCGCAATCGTGTTTGCCAGACGCATCGAGACAACCGTCCGCGATGGGTTAAGCGAGAACGATTTGGCAGACGGCATCTAACACGTGGGCGCGACGATGCTCACAATCCGAACAATCGGTCCGTGTCCATCACGGTGTCCTGGGTGGGCAAACGCGACCAGTCGAACTGGTCGATCAGGTCGGCCGCTTTTTGCGGCTCGGCGGTGTCGGTCAACCCGAGCGAATGGGCCGCCCAACCGACGATCGCTTCGGGCGCGACGCCACACTCGCGATAGTGACTCAGCCGCGTGTCGCCGTGACGTTTGGCCAATCGTCGCCCGTCGCTGCCCAAGACCAACGGGACGTGGGCGTAACGCGGCGGCGGATAGCCGAGGTGACGATACAGGTCCAGTTGCCGAAATGTGCTGGCGACCAGGTCGTTGCCGCGGATGACAACGTCGACGCCTTGGACATGGTCGTCGACCACGACGGCAAGCTGGTACGAGACTTGATCGTTTTTGGACGTGATCGGGAAATCGCCGAGTTCCTGGGCCGGATTGCAACGCTGAATCCCCAGCACCGAATCGTCGAATTCTAACGTCTGGTCGCTGACACGAAGTCGCCAACAATGAGGCTGTTGCGGGACGTCGTCGCCGTCGCGATAGCCGGCACAGGTTCCCGGATAGATCGGCCCTTCACCGCGAAATCGACTTTCATGGGGTGCCGAAAGCGCTTCGGCGATGTCTTTGCGTGAACAGACGCAAGGGTATGCCAGATTGTCGCCGCCGTGGGTCAGCGTCGCCAGCGTTTGCTGGTAGAGAGCTTCGTGTTCGGTTTGAAGCGTGGGTTGCCCGTCCCAATCGATGCCCAGCCAACGAAGGTCCTCGACGGCCTGGTCGATCGCCCAAGTCTTGACGCGGGGCGAGTCAAGGTTGTCGATGCGAAACACCAATTCGCCTCCCGCACGACGCGCGGCCCAGTACGCGATCAAGTGCGTTCGCGCGTTGCCCAGATGCTGAGCACCGGTCGGGGAGGGAGCCAGGCGGGTTCGCATCACGTTTGGGCGGCGAGCATGTTGGCCATGCTCTGGCGGGCAATCGTCTCGGCGCCGAGCGAGTAATCAAAGACTTCGACGCTGGTCCAGCCGTCGTAGCCGACTTCTTTGATCGCTTCAAAAACCGGCCGAAAGTCCACGTCACCCATCCCCGGACCGAGCAGATTGGGATCATTGGCGTGAAAGTGCATCATCACGTCGGCGTTGTCACGGATGATCTGCGGAACCGGTGTCGGTTCGTCGCTCATTGCTTTGACGTCCAGGTGCAATCCCACCTGCTCGCTGTCGATTCGATTCATTAAATCGCGTCCGGCCGCGGCGGTGTTGAGGAAGTTACCTTCGCCACGCCCGAGCGGCTCGATCGCGATCCGGACCCCGCATTCTTCCAGGGTCGGCACCGCGCCGCGCAAACACGCCGCCGCCGCTTCCATCGCCTGCTCTTCGGTTTGGCTGGCCGGAAAATTGCGTTGCTGCGGGGAACCCAACACCATCACGTCTCCGCCCAGGTCACGGCACAACCGCGCCAGTTCGCAGAGGTACTCGCTGGTCTTTCGACGCACGTCCTCGTCCAGCGTGGTCAAATGAAAGCCTTCCGTCTTGGCCAACAGCCAATGCAACCCGATGATTTCCAATCCGCCCGCGGAAACGGCGTCGCGATACGCAGCCCGCTGGTCGGCGGTGAAGGACGGTACGTCGTCGGTGATCATGAACGGGGCGACTTCCCAGCCGGTGTAGCCCGCCTCTCGAGCGATCTGAAGTGCTTGATCAAGTGGCATCTCACCGAAGGTCTCGTTACAAATGGCGTACTTCACGGGCTGTGGTTTGGGTTCAAGTTGCGGAGTGTTAAAACGAACCGACAGAATAACAGCCGGGAGATCCGTTCGCACGGGCCCAGCATTTCACATCTCCAAACCCAACCGCCGAGGATTCACGCGCGTGGACTCATCGCGATCGTCGCCGCAACCCGAATGCGAGGCGACACCGCTGCGCTCTTGGTTGTTGCGGATCGCTGCCGCATCGGTGGTTTTAATGCTGGTCGGATTGCTGGCGACCGCATGGATGCTGAATCCCAACTCGTCCGGCTTGGGGACGCATCACCAATTGGGACTCCCGCCGTGCAGCATTCGTGTCCTGTTCGGGATTCGTTGTCCCAGTTGCGGCATGACGACGTCGTGGGCGCACGCGATGAAGGGAAATCTTGTCGCCGCGGCGCGCGCTAACGTGGGCGGATTCCTGTTGGTCCTGTACGCGTTGGGCGGTCTGGCGACGTTGCTGCAGATCGTACGTCGCGGAAAAATGCCGGCCGACCGGACGATTCGACGCTACACGATTGCGCTGATCGCGATCGCGGCGGTGACGCTGGCCGATTGGGGCGTGCGGGTGTTGGGGCAGTAGGTCACGCGGTGCGTGGGGGTTGGCGACGGACCACAACGAGAGGAAACGACGCTTCTCTTCGCGGTGTTGGGTTGAAAATTGGGGACCGTTTCTGCTCCCCGCGTTTCACAAGTGAAACCAGCAAGGCAAGCTGGAAGCTTACCCCACTTTGCAGGCAAGCTGGAAGCTTACCCCACTTTGGCGGTTTTAGTTTTGGTCGTACAGGGGCAGGTGTCGGTAGTAGACTTCCAGGCAGTAGATCGACAAGCACGTCGTGTAGAGTCGGCCGCCGATGCTCCAACGGTCTCCTTGCGGTGCCCAACTGCCGCGCTCGCTGCCGTCTTTGATTTGCAGAGCCGGCAGTTTGACTTTCATTTCATTGTTCCATTCGGTCCACAGCGGGCCGCCGACATGGTGGAATGCCTGGGTCGCGTAGTACCAGTAGTAGACGTTTTGTTGATTGATGTCGAAGGGGGCATCGGTGCGCAACAGCTTGAGGCCTTCTTGAAGGCGGCCATCGTTTCGTTCCCAACCGAGGTATTGGCGACACAACAGACCTTCAGCCGTCATGGTGGGCGTGGCGTCCGAGCGACCGGGTTGGTAGGCGTAGCCGGCCCCGTAGTAAACGCTCGCCGAATCGAGGTACTTGTCGATCAGTTTCATCTTCTCCGGATCGACTTCCAGCCCGGCGCCGAGCGCACTTTGCAGCGCCATCACGTACCAACCGGTGACCGAGGTGTCGCCGGGTTCGTTCGGCCGATACCTCCATCCGCCGTCAGACGCCTGGGCTTTGAGTGCGTAATCGACGGCGCGTTGGGCGTAGGCACGCAACCAGGAATCTTTGGTCATCCCGTACAGTTCGCACAGCGCGATCGTCGCTTGGGCTTGGGCGTATGTGCGCTCGTTGCCGCGGGCCGAGGCGGCCATGAACCCGCCGCGATCCTGTTGTGACACCAGGTATTTCAACCCCTTGTCGACTTCGTCACGATACATGCCTTCCAGGTGGGTGTTGCCGTCTCCGGCAAACGCGATCAGCGCCATCGCGGTCGCGGCGGTCCGGTTTTCCGAAACGGCACCGTTGCTGTAGGGCTGCACCATGCTCCAGTAACCGCTGCGATGTTGTTGTCGTTTCAGCCAGGCGAGCCCGAGTTTGACGGCGTTGACGGTGTCATCGGTCGCGCCGTACATCGCCATCAACGCTTTTCGCATCGCCCCGGTCCGACCGCTGAACATCGGTTTGGAAATCTCGATCGGCGCCGCGCCCAGCAGCACCGGCTGGATCGCTTCCATTTCCGCCGGTTCGACGGTTTCAAAAATTTCCGGAATCTCCGTTTCCAATAGCGTGTCGTCCAATGCGTCTTGAGGCGCTTCGATCAGGTCATCGGTTTGCGGTGAGGAAAGGTCCAGTTCCAACGCGTCCTCGATCGGCTCGTTGCTGATCCCGAAATCGAGCACCAAATTGGTGAAACCGTTGCCGGTCGGAGAAGTGATCAGGGCCAGAATCAGCAGCACGATCAAATGGATCACCAGGCTGAGCAGCCAGGAGGGGGCCGACCGGGTGACGACGTCCGCGGGGGCGGGGGCGTCTGGGTCCGCCGCGGCAACCGCGGCGTCTGATTCGGCGTTCTCGGTCTCCGCAGTCGTGACTTCGGGCAAACTTCCGCGCCAGCGGGTCACGGCGGACCCGATCCCGGTTCGCGGCTGGGACACTTCGGTGATCGGACGCGTCGGGGGCAGGGTGGCGCGGGGCGGGGGGGGCGGAGGGATCGAGGGAACGTCTCGGGCCGGCGTGACGTTGCCGTTTTGGGTCGGGGCGTTGTGATCGGGTGGAGCGTCGACGGGTTCGGCCCCCAGCGTTTCTTCGTCCGAATCGATCACGTCAGCCGGCTGCGGCGGGCCATGTTGCGGCGGTCCGGGCAGCGGCATTTCGTCCCCGTCTGCAGCGGCCCAGGGGCTGCGCTCACGCGGGGTTCCGCGGGACGGTGGAGGTGGCGGGACCGGCGGGACAGAGGGCATATCGATCGATCGCGGTGTGCGGGCAGACGAGGAGTCACTCGTGAAAAGACTCTGCGACACAGCATTCGACTCGAAAGGTAGAAGAGAAAGAGTTCCGCGGCTCCCGGTGCTTCTACTCAGTATATCGCATTTGTCCAGAGCAGACAAAAAATCCGCTCGCCAAATCCACTCGTCTTTGGGAAGTGGGAGAGGCTTTCAGTCTGGTGGCGTCCATTGGGACCAGCCCGGAAGTCTCTCCCACTTGATTCCCAATCAAGACGAGACGCGAAAAACGGGGTGAGCCACCTCAACTGAGGGGCTCACCCCGCCTGGCTTGTCGCGTGCAGTTTTGAGCGGCTAGGCTGTCCGCCGAGTTTTGAGACTCGGCGAGACCGCCCGGCCTTTTCAATTAGCAGCCGCAGGAAGGAGCGGCTTCGCAACCACAAGTCGGCTCAGCGTCGCATCCGCAGCTGGGAGCGACGTCGCAGCCGCTGTCACAGCAGCCTTTGCGTCCGCCGAACAGCTTCTTCAGCAATCCGCCACGAGCCTTGCTGCATCCGCAAGCCGGCTCGCAGCATCCGCAAGCGTCAGCGGCACCACAGCAGACCGGGGCCGGGCAGCAAACCGTCACGGGGACTTGCTTGCAGACCGTACGCGGAACGCACTTGGTGACCGTGTAAGGCTCGCAGACCTGACGGCACTTCTTGACCTTGCAGATCTTCGTGTAGCACTCGGTGCGGCACTTGTTGACGCAGATCGTCTTGGTGCGGCACTCGGGAACCATCTTGCAAACTTTGTATTCGCAAGTCTTGGTACGGCACTCGGGAACCATCTTGCAAGTGGTGTACTTGCAGACCTTCGTACGAGGCTCGCAGACGTAGCTGCAAACGGTGTAGTTGCAGGTCTTCGTGCGGCACTCGGGAACCATCTTGCACGTGGTGTACTTGCAAACCTTGCTGCGTTGCTCGCAGACGTAGCTGCAAACTTTGTACTCGCAAGTCTTCGTGCGGCACTCGGGAACCATCTTGCAAACCGTGTAGTTGCAAGTCTTGGTGCGGCACTCGGGAACCATCTTGCAGACGGTGTAGGTGCAAGTCTTGGTCTTGCACTCAGGAACGCGTCGGCAAACGGTGTAAGGGATCTCACGCGTGCGGCACTCTTTGACGTACCGCGTGCAGCAGATTTCCTTTTCCTCGCAGGTCGGAACCCAGACTTTCTTGCAGATCGTCTTGGGGCAACCTTGGACGCATTCGACGCGGCACTTGCCGGGGCAGTACACGCAACGGCAGGTCGCCGGGTCGTAGGTCCACGTGCCCGGTTCACGAACCGTGCGTCGCATCATCGGACCAGGAACGGTTTCCGTTTGCGTTTCCCAATGTCCACCTTTGACCGTGATGGTCTTGGTGTACTGTTCGGGAACCATGACGGTGTAGTTCTCGGTGCGAACCTTGTCTTCACGCACGGTGTTGTAAACCGTGTAGTTGATCGTACGAGTCTTGGTCTCGTGAACGGGAACCATCACCGTGTAGTTGATGGTTTTCGTGCGAGTTTCGTACACCGGCTTGTTGACGGTGTAGTTGATCGTACGCGTCTTGGTTTCCCACACGGGCTTTTTGACCGTGTAGTTGATCACCTTTTCGTGCGTCTCGTACACCGGCTTCATCACCGTGTAGTTGATCGTACGCGTCTTGGTCTCGTACACGGGCTTTTTGACCGTGTAGTTGATGACCTTTTCGTGAGTCTCGTAAACCGGTTTGTTGACGGTGTAGTTGATCGTACGAGTTTTGGTTTCGTACGTCGGCACCATCACGGTGTACTGGACTTCACGCTGTTCCGTGTAAGGAACGACACGAGTCGCTTGGACTTCTTTGTCTTCGTAATACGTTTCGTTCCGCGTACGATAGCGAGTCTCTTGGACTTGCTCGTACACGGTCTCGGTCACGTTACGCATGACGGTGTAGCTTCCATCGGCGTTAGCCGATGCAGCTCCGTCAGCGACGGGTGACGCGCCATCAACGACGGTGCCGTCGCTGACCACTGACTCTCCGCAATTACTACAGCCTTGATAGCTGATCGCACCACAATAAGCGGCGCGTGCGGATTGAGCCCCCGAGACGATCGCAATGATCGCCAAGGCGGGCAATAACCACAGCCTTTTCATCTCTTCTTTCTCCAGAAAACACTTTTGGGTTGCAAAGGGACGCACTGGATGATGCGAGACCCATTGCTCACACCTTCCTGCACTTTTTGCGTGCACGTGCACTGCGACGAAAGACCCCCCGTTCAAGATGAATCCGACTCCGGTCACTGCACCCGAAAGTGCCGATCGTGGCCCGAATTAACCTCTTTCCCATCTACCCGCACTTCACGGTGGGAGGAAGATGGTGCGGACACACAAACTCTGCGTGCCAACGAATTGGGTCCTTATGCTGTCAATTCATCGTCTGCGTAAAGTGATCCGACCAAGTAAACAGCACGATCAGGGCAAAATAAGACGCCTAGGCTGTCCAGGAGTGCCGTCATTGCAATCCGTAACAGATGTAGCGATCGGGACGGCGGGGGGAACGGGCTTAGTTTCGAGTTTCAGGTTTCACACTGGAGACTCTCCCCCCCGGTGATCCATGTTTCTGCCCGCTCCCGCGGCCCCTCTCCCGTCCGCTCGGTCGTTACAATCCTGCCATGCCCTCAGAACCGGACCCCAAGACGACTTCGGACCCCAACAGCGGCGTCAACAAACTGCCGCGGCCGGCCGTCGGGCGGCTGAGTCTGTACTTTCGCGAATTGCATCGCTTGGCCGATCAGGGCGAAACCCATCTCAACAGCAAACAGCTCGGTGCACTCGTCGATGTGTCTCCCGCCGTCGTCCGCCGCGACCTGAGCAGTTTGGGAACGATCGGCCGCCGCGGCGTGGGCTATCCGATCGACAAACTGACCGAACAGATCGGCGCGGTGCTCGGAAGTGGGCTGCAGTGGCAGGTCATCTTGGTCGGCGTCGGATCGCTCGGCGATGCCTTGCTCCGCTACCGAGGGTTCGAGCGTTTAGGGTTTCGACTGGTCGCCGCGTTCGATCTCGACCCGGCAAAGATTGGAAAACAGATCGGCGGGGTTTCGATTTGGAATGCCGCCACGATGACCGGCAAGCTGGCCGAACTCTCGCCGGACCTGGCCATCCTGGCCGTCCCGGTCGACCAAGCGGCATTCGTCGCCGCCGATTTGGTGGCCGCCGGCGTCAGCGGCATCCTGAATTTCGCGCCCACCACGTTGCGGTTGCCGGGATCCACGGCCGTCGTGAACGTCGACTTGGCCAGCGAATTGCAACGGCTCGCCTTCAGCGTCCAGAACCGCTGACGGTTGGATCGATTTTCTCGCGCCAAAACGCTAACTCGACATTGAGGGGTGCCCGGACGCTGGCGCGAACCGGCTGATGTCAATTGATGATCAGCCGTTTGGCGCGAGCCTACGGGCCCTGCTCGCTGGTCAATACCTTGTCGATTTAGCGGTATTGCGTTTGCGCCGAACGGCTCATTCTCTAACGCGGCCTACTAGAGCGTTTCACGCGCCTGTTGGACGGTGGCGACGGCCGCGGCGGCGGAATCCGCCGTGGCGGTCAGGTGCCCCATCTTGCGTCCGACTTTGGCGTCGGATTTTCCATACAGGTGCAGCGAAACCGATGGCACGGCCACCGCCCGATCCCAGCATGGCGGCTGTCCTTGGCTGCCCCACAGATCACCCAGCAAGTTGGCCATCGCTGCGCCGCCGACACGCAGTTCGGTCGATCCGAGTGGCAGTCCACAGACCGCTCGGACGTGTTGTTCGAACTGGCTGGTGTGACACGCTTCGATCGTCAAGTGGCCACTGTTGTGCGGCCGCGGCGCGACTTCGTTGATCAAGATCGTTTCCGCGTCGACGACAAAAAATTCCACACACAGGACGCCGACCAACTGCAACACGTCTGCAGCCCGGGTGGCGATCGTCGTGGCCAATTGTTGTTGTGCCGGCGACAACGTCGACGGGCAGAACGAGACGTCGAGGATGTGATTGCGGTGATCATTTTCAAACGGTGGGAAACAGCGGACTTCGCCCCGGGTCGAACGCGCCACCACGACGGACGCTTCGCGCTCGAACGGGATCCATTTCTCCGCGATCCAAGAATCCGCCGACTCCCACGGCACCGCCTCCGCGTCGGAGGGGCCATCCAAGCGATGCTGTCCCTTGCCGTCGTATCCGCTCCGCGCCGTTTTCACGATCACCGGCCAGCCATGCTGCTCGGCAAACTCGCCGACGCCGGCGGCCGAATCCACCGCGGCATAGGGTGTCACCGCCAACCCGGCATCGCGGAACGTTGTTTTTTCGACCAGTCGATCCTGTGCGGTGGCGAGCACATGGTGCGAGGGATACGTCGGCGCGAACTCGCTGCACCAGCGAATCGTTTCGGCCGGAATGTTTTCGAATTCCAGCGTGATCACCTGGCACTGCTTGGCAAACTTTGACACGACCGCGTGATCGAGCAGATCGCCGACGACGGTTCGCGTGGCGACTTGTCCGGCCGGTTCGTCGGCCGAGCCGCAAAAGATCACGACGTCGTAACCCATCTGCATCGCCGCGATCGCAAACATTCGTCCCAGTTGTCCGCCGCCGACCATGCCGATGGTCGCCCCCGGCATCACCATCGAGTCGTTCGATTTCAGTGCTGACACGTCGAGATCACTCCAGTTCGGTGGCGGCGAGGACTTGCTGAGTCTGCTGTTGGATGAACGTTTCCAACGCCGCACGGACGGCCTCGTCACTGATCGCCAGCATGCGAGCGGCCATCAAGCCAGCGTTCTTGGCCCCGCTGGACCCGATCGACATGGTGGCGACGGGAATCCCGCCGGGCATTTGCACGATCGACAACAGCGAATCGAGCCCCTGCAGCGCCCGGCTCTGCACCGGAACACCGATCACCGGCAACGAAGTCTCCGATGCCACCATCCCCGGCAGATGGGCGGCGCCGCCGGCCCCCGCGATGATCACTTTCAGTCCCCGCTGACGCGCCGATTGGGCATAGGCGAACATCCGTGCCGGGGTGCGGTGGGCGCTGACGACGGTCCGTTCATGCTTGATCCCCAAGGCGTCCAGGATCTCGCACGCCGGACGCATCGTTTCCCAGTCGTTCTTGCTGCCCATGATCACGCCGACCACAGCATCGGTGGCGGGGAATTGCGTTCCGTCGGTTTCGGGTGTCGTCATGCTCGCTGGTGGCGCTGGCGGAGGAGGGAAAACCGGTTCAACAAGAGTTTTAAAGCGAAACTCGCCAAACCGGAAGTAGCGAGAGTGGGAAAGAACAGTCGGCTCAGGTGGCTGCGGTTGGGGAGTCTGGCAGAAAAAGGGGGGGCAGAAAGTTGGGACGTTGCAGAGGAGACGGAGACAAGAAAATGGATGACAGGAAAATATTGAAGAAAACTGAAAACTGAAACCTGAAACCTGAAACCTGAAACCTGAAACCTGAAACCTGAAACCTGAAACCTGAAACCTGAAACCTGAAACCTGAAACCTGAAACCTGAAACCTGAAACTCACCCCCCCCTACCGAACCAAGTACTCCAGCGCGTCCCGATCGGTCAGATCATCGACGATGCGGTCGGCGCCGGCGTGTTCCAGTTCTTCGCGGCTGGCCGTCCCGGTACAGACCGCCAAACACTTGGCGCCGATCGTGTGGGCACAGCGGACATCATTGGGGGTGTCGCCGATGACGATCATGTCGTCACGGGCCGCCTCGCCTCGACGCCGGGCCAATTGGTCGGCCGCGCGGCGGGCCATGTCGCAGCGAACCGCGTCCAGATCGCCGCCGACGACCCAGGGAAAGAAATCGATCAGACGGAATGTCTCCAGTTTCATCCGCGCCGTTTCCGGAAAATTTCCCGTCATCACAGCCAGCGAAACGTGGGGCGTCGCTGACAACGCCGGCAGCAATTCCGTGACCCCCGGCAACACTTCGCCACGCACCGTCGGCAGCGTTTCGCGTAGCGTCACGGCGTAACGCCGCCGCAATCGGCCTTGGTTCTCGGGCGTCGGGTCAATTTTACCGGCCACCAGAAACTCACAAACCAAATCGCGATCGGTGCGTCCGCCGAAGGAAATGTGTTCGATGGCCAGGTCGGCGACCCCAAATTCACTCACCATCGCACGCACCAACGCACCGCTGCCGGCTCTTTGGGTGATGAGCAAGGTCCCATCGATATCAAAAAAAAGTGTCCGCATGGCGAAAAAGTTAGCAGATCTCGGGCCCCGCAGCAGCACCTTGGCACCGAAACTGGCGCGACGCACTGTGGCCTAGATTGGGGCCTTTTTTTGGGGCGTGTTTTGCGCCCGCCCGTTTTGCGGTTGCTTGTCGTGTCCTTCCCAAATCGGGACCGTCATGCCAGAACCTAAGGACGGTTTCCGCGTCCGGCTGACATGATCGCGTTGAATTGGGAGAATCACCAAACCGTTGACGCTCGCTCGCTACCCCGAAAGTCAAGCCGCGGCCACACCCCCAGCCTATCCATCGAACCCGTTCCATGACCGCCAACGTGACCGAACCAGCGCCTCCCACCGTCGACACGCCCCCCACCGAACCGGCCGGGGAATTGGACAAGAGCAATGCTCGGGTGCGCGAGATGTTTCGCCAGATCGCGCCCCGTTACGATCTGATGAACCATCTGCTGTCGCTGAACATCGACAAATACTGGCGGAGCCAGGCGGTCAAGCGATTGAGTCTGATTCCCGGCGTGCCGGCATTGGATGTGTGCACCGGGACGGGCGATCTGGCGATCGCGATCGCCGACGCGGCGCCGGACGGCGTCGAGGTCGTGGGCAGCGATTTTTGTTTCGCGATGCTGGAAATCGCCCGGCGAAAACGCGTCGTCGGTGCGCGATCGGAATCGATCGATTTTCTCGAAGCCGATTCCCAACAATTGCCCTTCGCGTCCAACCGATTCCAATGCGTCACCGTGGCCTTCGGGTTGCGGAACGTCGCCGATACCGATCGAGGGCTGCGCGAGATGACGCGGGTGTGTCGTCCAGGCGGCCAGGTGATGGTGTTGGAATTCTCCAAGCCGACTCTGCCGGGGCTGCGACAGACCTACAACTTTTATTTCAAGCACATTCTGCCCCGGGTCGGACAATGGTTCGCCCGCAACAACAAGTCGGCGTATTCGTATCTGCCTGATTCGGTTAGCCGCTTTCCCGACGGGCAAGCATTGGCCGATCGGATGCAGGCTGCCGGATTGACGGATGTCAAATTCACCCCGCTGACGTTTGGGGTTTGCACCATCTACGAGGGCACCAAACCCGAGTCGAATTCCAACCCCGATGGGGAGCCCCAATGAGTGCCGCGGGAACTCTGGCCGCGCAAAGGGAGCCACTGAGGGATCCGCTGGTGATCGGGATCACCGGTGCCAGTGGGGCGATGTATGCGATCCGTTTGCTGCAATCGCTGGCCCATTGCGAGATCGACGTGCATTTGACGATCAGTCCCAGCGGCGCGGCGGTGATCAAACAAGAAACGGGCTTGGCGATCAATCTGCGCGGTTTGGATTTGATCCAGCTGGTTTCCTACATCCCGGCGTGGTCGACCGATCGTCATCGCGACGTGGTGCAGCAAACCGATTGGGAAAGCGTGTTGGCCCAGCGGTTTCACTATCACCAATACGATGACTACATGACCCCGATCGCCAGCGGATCGTTTCGCACCAGCGCGATGGTCGTTTGTCCGTGCAGCGGCAGCACGCTCAGCGGTATCGCACGGGCGGCGGCGAGTAATTTGATTCAGCGGGCGGCCGAAGTCCACTTGAAAGAGCATCGTAAACTGGTCGTCGTGCCTCGGGAAACGCCGGTCAGCGCGCTGCAATTGGAAAACATGCACCGGATCGCGTTGGCCGGAGGCGTGATCTTGCCGGCGATGCCGGGGTGGTATCACGACGTCGACTCGCTCGATTCGTTGGTCGATTTTGTCGTCAGTCGGATCTTGGATCAACTGACGTTGGACAACCGATTGATCCAAAGATGGAAGGACGGATCATGACATCAGGCGGTGTACATTCCGGCGATCAGGGGCCGACAGGCGGCGGTGCAGGCAGCGCCTCAGGCAGCGGCAGATTGGCCGATTGGCTAGGGCTGATTCGATTCAGTCACACCTTGTTCGCGTTGCCCTTTGCGGCCTTGGCGACCGTGATGGCGATCGCGACGCCGTTGCCCGATGGAGATGCCGTGACCGTGCGTTTCCGCGATCTGCTGGGGATCTTGCTGTGCATGGTCGCCGCCCGCAGCGCGGCGATGGCGTTCAATCGATTGGTCGATCACAAGATCGATGCGGAAAACCCTCGCACCCAAGGGCGTCACCTTCCCGCCGGCGTGCTGTCGCGGAAGTCGGTCTTGTCGTTCACGGTCGGATGTGGGGCATTGTTTGTCGCATCGACCGCCCTGTTCCTGCCCAACTGGATCCCGCTAGCCGCTTCGGTCCCGGTGCTGTTGTTCTTGCTGGGGTATTCGCTGGCCAAACGATTCACCAGTGCGGCGCATTTGTGGCTGGGCGTGGCGCTCAGTCTTTCGCCGATCTGCGCCTGGGTTGCGATTCGCGGGCCGGCGGTGTTCGCCTGGCCGAGCGATCTGGTGGCGCCGTTGCTGCTTGCCGCCGCCGTGGCCGCGTGGGTGACGGGATTCGACATCATTTACGCGTGCCAGGATCAAGCGTTTGATGCCGCCGCGGGGCTGCACAGCGTGCCGAGTCGATTCGGGGTGGCTGGTGCCTTTCGAATCGCGGCCGGATCACACGTGGTGATGCTGGTGCTTTTGGCGCTGTTGCCCGGGTTGGCCCCGAATGTGGGATTCGGCTGGCTGTACTGGATCACGCTGGTCTGCATCACCGCGTTGGTCGTGCGACAGCACACGCTGGTGCGGCCGAACGATCTGAATCGCGTCAACGAAGCGTTCTTCCACGCCAACGTCGCGATCAGCATGTTGTTGTTGGTCGCCGGATCGATCGATTGTTTGTGGTTGTAGCGAATCGACGGTCGATCAGCGCCAGTCGCACGGCAGCTCGATTTCGCCCCGTTCCCAGGCGGTCAGAAACGGCGGCAGACTCGGCAGCACGTCGGCGGCGTACCGGACTTCATCGCGACTCATCCAAAACACGTCGGCCACTTCGTCCGGGTTGGCGATCGGATGGTGGCCCTCGTCCAAATTGGCGTGCCACCAGGCCAGATTGGTGCCCCACGACGTCACGCTGCGGTAACATAGTCCGGCCGGAGTGACGTCGATGGCGAGTTCTTCCTGCATTTCGCGAACCAGGGCCTCGGCTTCTGTCTCTCCTGGTTCAATCCCTCCGCCGGGCAAACAAAGCTTGCCGGGTGCCGTCACGGTCAGGGCGCGACGGATGATCAGCAGTTTGGCGTCGCGAAAGACGACGGCGACGACGCCTCGCTTGCGGCGCGTTCTCGGCTTGATCGGGGGAGAGTTCATAGCCCAGCTTGTAACCGAACACGGAGAAATCGACAATCGTGATCCGGTCGATTGCCCGAAACATCCTCCTTCCACGGCAAACCATTGACGAAAATTGGTCCCCTGTTTGATTCCAGCAGCGATCACTCACTAGAGACGCGCGCATCGTTTGCCGAGGCGACTCGGATTTGTGCGCGGCTCCATGAGCGGGGACACGTCGCGTATTTTGCCGGCGGATGCGTCCGCGACGCGCTGCTCGGTCGCGAACCCAAGGACTTCGACGTCGCCACCGACGCGACCCCCGACCGTGTCCGCGAAATCTTCGGAAAACGTAAGACGCTCGCCTTCGGCGCGTCGTTCGGTGTGATCGGGGTGTTGCCCGAAAAACGAGCCGACGACTCGTGGGCCAAGCTCGATCACGTCCATCCCACCGAAGTCGCGACGTTTCGCAGCGACGGCGAGTACAGCGACGGTCGACGCCCCGACAAGGTCCATTACGGTGACGCCAAACACGACGCTCTGCGCCGCGATTTTACGATCAACGGCCTGTTCTTCGATCCCGCCGAAGAAAAAGTGATCGACTATGTCGGCGGCCAAGTCGATCTGGCGGCGCGGCGATTGCGGACGATCGGCGCCGCCGACGAACGCTTCGAAGAAGACAAATTGAGAATGTTGCGAGCGGTTCGATTCGCGACCACGCTCGGTTTCGAACTCGATGCGGCGACCAAAGCGGAGATCGTTCACCGCGCCGATGAGATCGCGGTCGTCAGCGCCGAACGGATCGGCGCGGAGATGCGACGCATTGTGGTTTCGATCCATGCCCCGCGCGGCTTGGAGCTGTTGATCGAGTGCGGGCTGGACCGGTTGATCCTGCCCGAATTGCGCTTCGCTGAACCGTCCTCCTTGGTCAATTATCTGGGACATCGCCAGTCGTTGGATTTCGAGTCTTCGATGGCGTTGATCTTGTACGTGATCGCAGAAAACCCGGCAGCCTCGCCGATCGGAACACTCGTCAAACGGATTTCGCATCAGTGGCGACTTTCCAGCGAAGAAACGCGTCGAATCACCGCGGCGGCGAAACGCTGGTCGGTCATCGCTGATGCGCATCGGCAGCAGTGGTCGGCCGTGCAACCGACGCTGGTTGATCGTGACGCCGATTGCGTGTTTCACGTCGCCGCGGCGATCACCTGTGCCAAGGAGCTGCCGCAAGCCGGAGTGGACTTGTGTCGCAAGGCACTGGCGTGGCCTGAGGAGCGTTTGAACCCTCGGCCGCTGCTGACCGGCGACATGCTCCGCGCCGCCGGCCACCAGCCCGGTCCCCAATTTCGAACCTGGTTGCAAGCCGCCCGCGACGCCCAACTCGATGGCCAGATCACGACCGGTGAAGAAGCATTGGCGATGATCACCAAGCGTTAGCGAAACGCGTCGGACACGATTGGCACGGGCATGCGTGTTGGTGTGCAGGCTTCAGCCGCTCGTCTTGCTGCTTCGCAGCGCGTGGGGATGCGCCTGAAGGCTGGACACCAACGGGTGCTGGTGTGCAGGCTTTAGCCGTTCTGTTTCGCTGCTCCGCAGCGACCGGGAATCGCCTAAAGGCTAGACACCAACGTGCGCTGGTGTGCAGGCTTCAGCCGCCCGTCTTGCTGCTTCGCAGCGCGTGGGGATGCGCCTAAAGGCTGGACACCAACGGGTGCTGGTGTGCAGGCTTCAGCCGCTCGTCTTGCTGCTTCGCAGCGCGGGGGGATGCGCCTAAAGAGACCGTCCAGCTTAGGTGGCGGGCTTTGGCCCGCGTTTTTCGAGGTTGTACAGGGTCAGGGTGTTCTGCGCAACCGCGAGGAGTCCCACCTCGGGGCGCACTCGGTGCAGGCCACGTCCGTTTTGGGGCTCCTGATTGCGATGTAATTTTCCATCAGCGAACCGCCGTTCGATTACTTGGCCACGTAGTCGACCGCTCCGTTTGCCTTGCTCGCTCTCCATTTTCGTTTTTTGGGCATCAAGAACTCCTTGCTGACTTTGGCGAGCAACTGTACGCCGCTTTGACTTGCCGCCGATGCACCGAAAAGCAAGCGGGCAAGCCGAGCAGACCGAAGCAGATTGCTCAAAACGCAATTCACCAACGGTGCGACCACATGCACGCGGAACTTGGACCTCTTTGACGAATCTCATCTCATTTCCATTGGGACAAGTCATCGTGCGTGTGGATTCGTCGAAGCAAAAGTCTTTCGATGGAATCTGGATCTCACCGTTAGGAAGCTTGCGGGATGCTGCCGTGTTGTTCGGAACCGGAGCGAACAGATCGATGTTCTCGTTGGTGCAGTCTTGAAGATCGAGTATTGAACAGTATCCCGAGTCAGCATGGACCTTACGAAGTCGCCCAGCGGTCATTGCTTTTGTCTTCTGAATCATCGGAACTAACGTTCCATTGTCGTTGTTCTGCGCCCAAACCCCATAAGCGACAATCACGTCACTGGCACAGTCCGTCATGTACTGAACATTGTAAAGTGGACGAACCACCTTTTTTTTGTCTTTGCCAATCACGGCGTCGATATCAGCGGGGCTGATGACCATTCGCGACTCATCTTTCCGGTAGCGACTGGGTTTGAGTCGATTTTCCCCAATATTTTCGAGCATTCGACGTTTCGCATCGGCAAGCCGACGGCGCTGGTCTTGGCGACCAACGGGCGTTTTGCCTACCCAATTCGGAATGGCTTTGACGCGTTTCGAAGAAGCTGTTTGATCGGGATCGTCGAGCTCTCGGATGATGCGTTTGAGCTTCGCCAGGCGACGATTGATTTGTTTGAGATTGAAGATTTTGTGACGCGAAGCGGCGGCGGCTGTAAAGGTACCGTCGATCGAACATTCGTGTGGATCGATCAGTTCCTTGTTGATCGCGTCGGTGACAAGAGATTGATGAACGTCATCAATAAACTTCCCGCATCGATCTCGGAAATCGTACCAGGCGGTACGTGAAGGACAGACGCCGTTGCCAACGAACTTACACTGATCGCGAGTGCTGGCATCCGAGTGCCATGCCGCCGGTGAAGTGACGCCTTTAAGAGTCTCGACCAAGGCAATGGCAAGCAAACATTCAGGGCGAAATGGCTTCGATCCAGTGCCGCGATACGCCGCGTGAAGCGAGTCAATATCGACTACGGCGATGGTTCTTAAAACCGCTTGGACATGGTTATCGTCAGCGAATCTCTCTCGGAGTTTTTCCCATTTCGGGTCTCCCGGACCGAGCGGATTCTCGCGGAATGCTATTTTTTTGAACGCGAATCATGGCTATCCTTGCCAATGGCCTGTCGTTTGGAGAAGAAAGCACTCGCACATTTAGTGCGAATCTCCTATAGCGGCGAGGCCATTTTTTTTGCCAGCAAATATCGCTCGTAAGCTGGACGGTCTCTAAAGGCTGGACACCGACGTGCGCTGGTGTGCAGGCTTCAGCCGCCCGTCTTGCTGCTTCGCAGCGACCGGGAATCGCCTGAAGGCTAGACACCAACGTGCGCCCGAATCATTCGGGAAAATTCATCGCGGTAGGTTTGTTCGTTTTTGGGGAACAATCGCTCGAACGTTTTCGGGTCGGCGGCGCCGTGTTGGAAGCGGCGTTTTTGATACACCGGCATCTCGACTCCGGTCACTTGCCGAATGCCCGCGGCGACGATGTCGCCCTTGAGCGCGTAGAGTTTCTGATGGTCCCAGTTGGTCAACGCGACGAACGGGACCGCTTCGGCGATTTCGATCACATCGGGAACGGCGTAGGGGCTGAACCCTTTGAAACCGAATTCGGCGGCCGGCGCACTGGTGCGACTGTGTCCCCGGCTTTGCCCGCCACTGTAGACGAGGGAATGTTTGACGGCGTCGACACCCCAGCCCTCCTGGTACAGCATCCGGTTGCCCAGCACGCTGCGGACCGTCAGCTCCGGGTTGTCTTCGATCGGATAGTCCTTCAAGTTTTCATCGCCGCCGTCCCCATCGATCAAGTAGTTCCAATCCGGATAGCGCCTGCGAATCTCACGGAGCAGTGCGTAGCCCATCGTCGCCGACTGCACGTCCAACGGCTTGTAGTCTTCGATCGATGCGACGGCGTCCTGCCAACGGACGTCCGACAGAGCGACCTCGATCGGCTCGAGCAACATTTCCAAATCGATCGCCTTGAGGAACTCACGTGCCTGATCGACGTCTTGCGAGCGGCCTTCCAACGACAACGCGAACGCTTTGAGTCGTGACGAGGAATGTCCGCGTCGGCGGAGCAGGTAATCGACGAGCACGAGGATCGAACCGCTGTCGATTCCGCCGCTGAACATCACGCCGATCGGTTCTTGGTCGGGGATCGTGATCAAATACTGATCGATCACTTCGGCCAGCCGCTGGATGTAGGCGGCGCCGATGGCATCGATGTCGGCGGGCAAGCGGTTGCGTTCGGGGGCGAAGTAACGCGTCAATTGTGGGTTCGGATCGGGACAGCCGACCAGCTGAAGTTCGAGCAGATAATGGGCCGGCACCATCCGGGTGTAGGAGGGATGGAATTGATCGGCGAGCCCTTCGACCTTGAGTTGCTCGAGAATCTGACTCATCCGCTCGGCGATCACCAATGCCGGCCCTTCGGCGCGTTTGGCCAAAAAGTATCGCATCGGTCGACCGATCGACCGCGCCATGCGGATCGTTTTTCCTTCCTGTTGGCAGATCGCGAACTGACCGCGGATGCGACGGACCGCTTCGGCATCGCCGCTGGCCACGGCCGCGCACGCTTGCTCGTGCGACATGTTCAAAATCACGTCCCCGTCGGGATCCATCAGGTTGACCACCCGGTCGATAAGTGCCGGGGCTTGTCCATCAAATGCGGCGCGTGACATCGGGTCGGTTGGCTGAGACATCGCGGTTACGGGATCAAACGTGAAGGAGGGGAGGGATTCGCTACTGCATAGCTTAATGGTCCCGGGGGGAAGCGTCAGCTAGTGGCGGATCAGCCGTTTGCGGTGAGTCCGCGGGCCTCGGTGGGCGACGTCGTCCTCCGCCGATTTGCCGACTACAGAGGACTCGTCGCCTCGTCCACGACCCGATAACAGAGGACTCGTCGCCTCGTCCACTACCCGGCCTATCGGATCAATTGTGAATGCGAAACGGAGGGTGAGTCGCTGGCCGTAAGGCCTCGGGCATTGCGTTGGGCCCGGCCGCTGACGCGTCGCGGCTCACTCATCCAACCGGCCCCGGCGCGTTCTGCAGGGGAGCGAGGGGATCGGCGTAAATCACTTCGGGCAGCGTTTCGGGGCGATTCAGGATTTCGGCTTCGAGGATGCGGTCTGGCGGCATCACCACGGCGCCTTTCTTCTTTTCTTTGTGCGGGTCCACTCTCCGCAAGGCTCCCAAGACGTCCAGCCCCTTGGTGATTCTGCCGAACACGGTTTGCTGCTCGCTGACCGAGGGCAACGGCATGAACAGCATGGCGAATTGGGTGCCCGCCGTGTTGGGGATGAAATCGTTGTTGGGGCCGGGCAGTTTCGCCATCACCAGTGAGCCGGCCAGGGGCATGCGAACGACGTCGCGGCCATGTTCATCGGCCAGAAAGCGATCCGGTCGGGAGCTGCCGTCGCCGAGCGGGTCACCGGTCAACGCCAGCAGCCCTTCGACGACTTGAAAGAAATCCAATCCGTCGTAGAACCCCGATTCGACCAATTCGATGAAGTGGGCGACGGTGGACGGAGCTTCGTGGATGTACAGGTCGGCGATGATCTCGCCACGCGTCGTCTTGAAGCGGACTTGGGGCAGCTCTTCGGGATCGTTGCGCAACAGTTCTTGCTCGGTTTCGAACTGCTTTTTGATGGCATCAAACTGCACCATCATCGCCTTGTCCTTGTCTTCGATTTCATCCTCCTGAAGATTCTTGTAGAGACTTTCGGCCAGCGGGAAATCGCCGGCGCACATCGCGGCACGCGCGGCTGCCAGGGCGACGTAGCGGAGCCGGATTCCGTAATCGAGCATTTTCGCCGCACCTTCGAGCGTTTCGGCGTTGTACACGTCGTGTTTGAATCGCTGTTCCAGAACCGTCACCACGTATCGCATGGCCACCGGGTCCGGATAGAAGTCGATCAGATCGAGTGCTTTTCGATAGGCCTGGTTCATCAGCTCGCGACTTTCGTTTCGCAGCGTCAGGTAGGTTTGGCGATCGTCGCTGAATTCGTTGACGAACAGGATGTAGTGGCGCCGCATCTGCAACACCTTGTCCTTGAACTGCTGCGAAGCGTCTTCAAAGGCGTCACGGGCCGCCATCCCTTCTTCGTACAACTCAGGCGAAGCCATCTCCTTGAATTCCTTGAGGATCGCTTCGGTCTCCTTCGCTGTGTCAGGGGGGGCCGTCGCCGAATCGGCGGCATGGTCGTGCCCGCTGTGGTCTACCGTCGCAGACCCTGCCGCCGAATCAGCCGCCGATGCAGCGGTTGGAGCCGGCTGCGAGGGTTCGGCATCCGGTTGTTGGCCGCGTGAATCCTGGACCGGACCGAGCGACAGCGCCGCGATGAGGCAGACGGGGACAAGGGTTTGGAGTGGGCTGCGGACGATCATGGAGTTCTGGAAACCTGCGGTGGGAACGAAGGAGCTCAGCAGCACTACGCATCGAGCTGCGTTTCGGTTTTGGGCGTTCGCTGACGGGGCCGGTTGGGGCGGGCGGCGGGCCGTTTGACTCCAGCGGGGATCGCGAAAAAACGCTGCCCGCGTATACTTCCCCAGATGAACCGCTCCCGCAAGCCGCGTCGACCGCGAACCGGATCTCTCGAATCGAAAGATCCACCCCCAACCCCGAAGAAACCGCAAAAACGGCGTCCGCAAAAGCTGCGGATCATCGGCGGCTCGATGCGCGGCCGGACGGTGGTTTACCACGGTGCGGAATTCACCCGGCCGATGAAGGACAGCGTGCGAGAAAGTTTGTTCAACATCATCGGCCCCCGCATCAAGGGTTCGAAATCGTACGATCTGTTTGCCGGCACCGGAGCGGTCGCCTTTGAATCGCTCAGCCGGGGCGCGTCGTCGGCCATTGCGATCGAAAAGAACCGGCGAGCCCACGCGTTCTTGGAATCGACCGCCGAAACGTTGGGTGTGGCGTCCAAGATCAAGATCCTTTACGGCGACGCGTTTCGTTTGGGCAGCAGTCTTCTGGGGCCGGCCGATCCAGACGCCCCATTGGACGATACCCCGCGAATTGTTTACCTGTGCCCACCCTACGCGATGTGGGAAACCGCCGCGGAGTCGCTGCAGGGGCTGATCCGTCTGGCCATGAATCACTCCCCGCCGGGCAGTCTGATCGTCGCCGAAACGGATAAACACTACGACGAATCCCAATTGCCGCCGGGGCAGTGGGACCACCGGTTGTACGGCGGAACACGTCTGTCGTTCATCGAGCCGCCGATGATTTGCGGCATGCGGATGTGAATCAAACCGCAGGTCTGTCGGCCACGCGGCAACGAAGCTACAGCGGTTTGACGCGCAGATTGCGGAAATAGCAAACGCTTTTGGGGTCGTGGGCTTGCAGCGCGATCGTGCCTTCACCCAAACGCCGCTCAAAGTTCTTGTCGAACGCTTCTTTGTTTTCCGGCTCGGTGTAGTCGACCAGGGTTTTCCCGTTGACGATCAATTGGATCCGACGGCCGGTCACGATGATTTCTTGAGTGTACCATTGGTTGTCTTTGATCCCGTTGGCAGCGAGATCTTCGGCCGAAACGTTTTCCACCGCGTACAAGCTGCTGGTCTTCTTGGGGTCTTTGTGCGACACGTTGACCTGGCATTCATAACCATATTTCGGCCAGCCGGTCGGTTGGTACTTGGTGTGGAAATAGATCCCGGCGTTGCTGCCCGGCGTCGTCATGACTTCGGCCTTGAAATGAAAGTCCTTCATCGGAGCCAGCGGACCGACGTAGAACGCGTGGCAGCGTTCGCCACGACAAACCAGCTTTCCATCTTCGACCTGCCAGGCATCGGTGTTTTCTTCTGCCAGTTTCCAGCCCTCCATCGACTCGCCATCAAAAATCTTGACGAAACCGTCTTCAGTGGAGGGTGTTTCGGCGGGGGCGGTGCGGGTGCCGGCGATGCAGGCAACGGCTACGGCAAGAGAACAGACGAACGAACGCATTTGCAACTACTCGTGTGTGGGGAGGGACGTGGGGGAGGGGACAGTCTGGCTAGGCTCGAAAAAAAACGCCTGCGGCACCGGGGTGCTGCAAGCGTTTGGGGTGGCCGTGTCGGCAGTCGGATCGACGACTATTCTTTGCCAGAATCAGTCGCGGGGACTTCGCCGTTCTTGATCTTTTCGGCGAAGGTCTTGCCGTCTTTGCTCTTCTTCTCACCGGCTTTTTCAAATCCGGCGTAGATCTTCTTTTGAGCTTCTTCGGGGTTTTCTTTGACCCAGTCCTTGGGGAAGTCTTCGGCCTTCAAGAACTCGTGGATGGCCTTGCCGTACTCGTTGCGGACCTTTTTCTTGTCTTCTTTGTCGACGTGACAGATGTAGCAGCCGTGTTTGCGTGCTTTTTTAACGAATGCCTCGTCGACGTCATCGCCGCTCAAGTATTTGTTTTTCCATTGTTTGCTGAATTCGCTCGTCGCCAACGCGGGGCTGGCCAGAAGAGCGAGACAACCAAATAGAATTGCGAACCGTTTCATGCATTGTCTCCGAGGAATAATCGATGCCTCGCACGCGGAGGCATGCCCAAGATAGGGGGCTTAGGTGGGTGGGGGATCGGTTTTGATCAACCGATTGACCTAATTAACGCTCAAATCGACCGAAAAGTCAAATCGGGCACGGCGTTTTTAGAGGGTTTTCGAGCGGAATTGCCGTTTACAGCTGGCTCGACAGCGGGTTCAGCGCATGCGAGACGACCCGGGCTTTCTGCCCCAAGGCACCAGCCACTCGGGCCGGCACTTCGAGAAAACCCAGGTCGCTCGACTTGCTGCTGGCAGTGTTTTGACCCGGCCTGCCCCACGCACTCCGAGTCAGTTGCTGCTGCACATACATGGATCGACTGTTCAGGGTGCTAGAATTGATAACAGCCGAGCGATTGAGGGGCAACGGACCCGCGAACGGTAGGTAAAACTTCCGCTGCCCTCCTGGGTAACGCTGTGGAGCATTTATTCCCTGCGTTTTACGAGGTGATAGCGGCAGGGCGCGAGCCCTCCGGTCCCTCATCGTTCCCGAAACACCGGAGGGCTCGCGCCCGACCGCTAAAAAACGCTTCACAGCGTTGCCCCGTGGGGGCCACCGTCTACTTCCGCACCAGTTCGCGGAAAGCTTTGTTCAGCTGCTGCGTGATCGGGCCGACTTTGCCATCGCCGATCTTGCGTCCGTCGAGTGTCACGGCGGGGATCACTTCGGCCGCGCTGCCGGTCAGAAAACACTCGTCGGCGACGTAGATATCGTGTCGTGTCATCGGCAACTCGGTGGTTTCGATGCCCGCTTCACGCGCCAATTCCAACACGGCGTTGCGGGTGACGCCTTCCAGAATGCCGGCTTCGATCGGCGGCGTGTTCAGTCGACCATTTTTGATCACGAACAAATTATCGCCGGTGCACTCGGCCACTTCGCCTTTGTGATTGAGCATCAACGCTTCGATGCAACCGGCTTTGAGACCCTCCATCTTGGCCAGAATATTGTTCAGGTAGTTGAGCGACTTGATCCGTGGGCTGAGCGCCGCCGGATGGTTTCGAATCGTCGACGCGGTGACCAGCTCCAAACCATTTTCGTAATACGACTCGGGGTACAACGTGATGGAGTCGGCGATGATGATGACTTGTGGATCGGAACATTTGAAGGGATCGAGCCCCAGCGGACCGGCGCCGCGCGTGACGATCAAGCGGATGTAGCCGTCGACAATCTCGTTCTTGGCAACCGTTTCGTTGGTGTCGGCGGCGAGCTGTTCCAAGGAAATGGGAAGTTGCAGATTGATCGCACAGGCCGATTCGTCGAGCCGTTTCAGGTGCTCGGTCAAGCGAAACACCTTCTTGCCGTAGATCCGCATGCCTTCAAAGACGCCGTCGCCGTAGAGCAGCCCGTGATCGTAGACGCTGATTTTCGCGTCTTCCGGGGCATGGAATTGGCCGTTGATATAGATCTGTCGGGACATGACGATTGAAAACAGGGGACGCGGTAGGGAGGAACGAAATTAGCCGAGCTGGGAATCGGTCACGGCACCGACGACCGAGGCGTCAAAATAGTTGATCGACATTCCAGCGTCGACAACCACCGATTGGGCCGTGATCCCACTACTTCGCGATGACAACAGGAATGCTGCCGTCTGGGCAACTTCTTCCGTTTTCACCGCCTCTTTGCGGGGGATGACCTGTTCGGCGTAAAGGTAAGAATCGACGTAGCCGGGAATGCCGGCCGAGGCACTGGTCTTGAGCAATCCGGCGGCCACGGCGTTGAAGCGGACGCGACTGAACCGGCTGAACGACTTGGTCAGAAACGCCAGCGACGATTCCAGTGCCGCCTTGATCGGGGCCATGAATCCATAGCTTTCACTGGCCATGCGGGTGGTGCTGATCCCGATGGTGACGACCGACGCGTCGGGGGCAAAGCGATCTTTCAAGGCGTTGGACAGGTTGATCAGGGAGTAGGCGGAAATGTCGACCGCCTGCAAGAATTGTTGTCGCGTCGTTTCGTGGAACGGCCGAATGCCATCGGGATAATCGGCAAACGCGATCGAGTGCACCATTCCCGCCAACGTGACACCTTCGTCGCCGAGCTGGTTCGCCAAGGCGTCGATCTGGTCTTGGTGTTCGACATCGCAAACCCGCACGTCGCGGTCACGCAGCAATTTCGCGGTGCTTTCCTTGCGGGCTTGGCTGCGGACGGCGTAAATCACCTTGCCGCCGGATTGTTCAATGATCCGTGCGATCGCGTAGGCCACACTTTTTTTGTTGGCGACGCCCAGGACCAGATAGGTCTTTCCGGACATCTGCAGAAAATCCATCACGGCCGGTTGGTTGCTCGGGTCACTCACCGCTGCGTCTCCTCGCTCGTCGCCGGCGGTTCAGGCGCGCTGACACTGACGGCAAAATCCAGCCGCATCGCCATTTTTCCCTCGAGCAGCATTTTGCCGGTCAAATAGTAGGCGTTGCTGAGCTGGTCGTTCAGCGTCACGTGGATTTCGACGGTGTCGCCGGGGCGGATCATGCGTTTGAATTTGACGCTGTCCATGCGGGTCGCCACCGGCACGCTGCCCGGTGCGCTGTCCATCTGTTGGTGCAACAACACCGCGCCGGCCTGCAGACAGCATTCGCACTGGATCACGCCGGGGACGATCGGTTGCCCCGGAAAGTGGCCTTGGACGAAAAATTCATCCGCCGAAAAGGATTTTTTGCAGACGATTGTCGTCTCGCTCTGCTCGCAGATTTCGTCGATCAGACGCATCGGCGGGCGGTGGGGGATCGCCTGTTCTATTGCTTCGATACTCATGGGCGTAATTGAAGTGTTGTTTCGCGCAGCGCCAAGACGGCACGCGGAGGGGAACGCCATGGGACTGGCATCCGGCCAGTGCATCCGGCAGGCAGTGTGGCGCGGGGTAACGGGCGCAGGATAACGCTGCGAGAGGGCTCTAAAGGCTCATCCGGGCGAAAACGCCACGTGCCCCTTTCCTCGTTGGCCAGAGACGATCATCATGTCGACAGTCCGTTGTGCAGCCCCGACGCGTCTGAATCATCCCCAAAAAGCAGTGCCCTTGCCGCCGTCACCGCAGTCCGTGCCTCCCGAATCGCCTCCCGAACTGCTCGATTCGATCGGGAAGCGTTCGATTTACAACGTGCCGAACGCGTTGACCAGCATCCGGTTCGCGATGGCGATTGCTGTGATGGCGCTGATCCCGGCGGGCTATTTCCTGGCCGCGACGGTCGTCTTTTTGGTCGCCGCGTCGACCGATTGGATGGACGGCTATTGGGCACGCAAGTATGGCCAAGTCACCAAATTCGGCCGGATCTTTGACCCGTTTGTCGACAAGATCATCATTTGCGGCTCGTTCATCGCTCTGGTCGGGGTGGTCAACTCACCCGTCGCCTCGTGGATGGCCACGCTGGTGGTCGGTCGCGAGTTGTTGGTGACCAGTTTGCGCGGCATGGTCGAGGGCAGCGGCAAAGATTTCTCGGCCAGTTGGCTGGGGAAATGGAAAATGGTGCTGCAGTGCGCCGCCGTCGTCGCCTCGCTGATCTATCTGCAATACGAAACGGCTCCGTCCTGGCTGACCTTCACCACGCTGGGTTTGGTGTGGGGATCGATCCTGCTGACCGTGTACTCGGGTTACGATTACACACTGGCCGCGGCAAGGCTGATGCAGGACGAACCCGACGAACCGGAATGAACGCTCCATGCAGCGCGTGAACCTCTTTGAAATCGGCTTCCTCGCCATCTCGCTGACCGTGCTCACGCTCCTCATTGCCGGCAGCGTGCTCTGGATTCAGTGGTGGCGTGGACGGGGCAAACGAAATCTGTGCGGAGACGTTTCGCCCGACTTGATCACCCGGCTCCCCCAGCCCCGGCCACGCTGGACGGTTTTTGATTTCCTGTTGATGTTCGGCATCATGATCCTGGTGGGGGCGTCGTTGCAGCAATCGCTGTCAACACCGCAGCAGGAGACGGACCAAACGCCACCCGCCGCCGCCGTGGTCGAGCAAGCCGACGACGCTCCGCCGGATGATGCTGCGGCTGATGATGCACCTGCCGAAGCGCCGAGTGATCGCGCCGCGAAGCTTCGCAGCCAGGTTCGAATCCACTTCATCGCCAATCTCGCCGCCTTCGTGCTCACCCTGATCTTCTTACGACTGACGCAAGGGGCGACGCTGGCGCACTTGAGCTTGGTTCCCAATCGAGACGACATCCGCCGCGGTTTGTTCGCAACCGTTTGGATCCTGGCTCCCGTTTTGTTGTTGAATCTGCTGGTTTCCAATCTGGTTCAATACGAACACACGGTGACCAACTTGCTGGCCGAAGAGAGCGGGACACAGACGTTTCTCGCCCTGCTTGTTTCAGCGGCGTGTTTGACCCCGATCGTCGAAGAATTTCAATTCCGGCTGCTTCTGCAAGGCGGGTTGCAGCAGATCGCCGACCCGCCGCCTGATTCGGACGCCATGTCGTTTTGGAAACCCTCCACTGCCTGGCCGATCTACGTCACCAGTTTGCTGTTTGCGGCGATGCATTGGGGCCAAGGGGCCGCGCCGATTCCGCTGTTTTTCCTTTCGGTCGGATTGGGTTTTTTGTACCAGCGAACCGGACGGTTGGTTCCAGCGATCGTCGTTCACATGCTGCTCAACGCGGCGACGCTGTGCATGGAGTTTTGCCGCGTCAACGCGGGGTTGTAGTCACCGTCGAGCGTCAACGGGCAGCATCAGCGGACTGCGTTTGGCGTTGCAACATTTGCGGCCAACACACTGGCGATCAATCCTGGCAAAAAGATCGCGCCGGCGTCGGCAAAGCGTCCCAGCGGCGGGCTCGACAGAATCACAAAGCCGACGTTGAAGATCACGTACGAGATCGCGACGACCGCAAACGCATTCCAACCCTCGGGGACAACGATCGGGCCGAGCGTCGGTTGCTTGGTCGCTTTGATCAACAGCCCCAACAATCCCATCAAGATCATCGGCAGAAAGATCGGATGCATCGCGATGTTCGCCGCGGTGCCCCAGACGCTACGACGCACCGCCAACAACAACCATCGCACGTAACCGCCCGGGGACTGCAAGAGGATCGCTCGGTTGAAGTCACCGATTCGTCGATGAACGGCGACTTGCGGCGCGACCAAGCCGACCGCATCTCGTTGTGCGAACTGGTCGCGGGCGAGCGGCCAAACGACGCCATAGTTGATCTGTCCCCATTGCTCCTCGATCGTCAGCGTGGGCAACGAGCCGCCGTTTGGGCCGGGCAGTTGAAACCCCTTTCTCTCCAGTTCGTCGGCGACCGCTCGTCCCAGCTCGCCCGACTCGCCGGGCAGATCTCTCAGCGTCTGCGGCGACACCGTTTGAACCAGGATCGCGGAAAGGTTCTGGTGACCGAACGGCGCGATGCCGAAATCGGAAACCACCAGTTTCCGAAAGCACATCCAGCCCAAGAGGACCACCGCGACCGAGAGGGCCAGTTTGAATTCCAGCAGTCGTGACGGCTGGGACGCTGGATTCGTTGTTCCCGCAACCTCGTCGGTCTGGCGGTGATGGGACAACAGCCATCCGGCCACCGCCAGCCACGGGATCAGGTACAGATAGGCCGGTCGTACAAAGATGGTCAATACCGCGGCGACCGCACAGGCGATCGCTTGGGGCGTCGATCGTGTGCGAATGGCGTTCATCAACAACGCCGCGGTGATCACACCCAGCGACGCCGCCGGCGCGTCGGTGCTGACGGTGCTGATGTGGTCCGCCGCCGTGCATCCGACCAACACGCAAACAGCCGCCGCGGTTGCCGAACGTCGCGGCATGCCACGACCGATCAAGGCTTCGGCTAGGATCCACGACGCGGTCGCGTGCAGCAGCACGTGCAGCAGCGGAACCCAGGACAGGCCGACGGTCGCATCGATGATCGACAAAGCGATCGGGTAGGCCGGCGTGCGAGTCGAAAGCAACGCATCGGTCAATGAGTTCAGCGGATAATTGACATAGCTGGGCGTGTCATTGACCGTGTGTACGGAGAGACGGCCCGAGACGGCGGCCAGGGCAACGCCGAGCAAGACGAACAAGATCCACCGAATCAGACCGCCGTTCGATTTCATGACATTCGCAAGGTTGATGGGCTTCGCAGTGTGGCTTGGCTTTGCAGTGGTGCTAGGCTTCGCGGTGTTGCTAGGCTTCGCCGTGCCCGGTTGGATTCAGTTCGGGGCTGACAGGCTGGAAGCCTCTCGCACCGCGTTGCCGATCGCCGCTCAGCGATTGATCACGTCCTCTTCGTCGTTGCGGGCGCGTTTTTGCAGGTACATCTTAATCGGCACTTCGCCAAATTTTAGATGATCGCGCATCACGTTCATCAGGTAACGCTGGTAATCGTTGGAGAATGCCTTGGGGTCATTACACATCACGACGATCGTCGGCGGTTCGGTCGCGACCTGTGTGGCGTAATAGATTTTGGGACGACGATTCTGGTACAGCGGCGGTTGGTGGGCTTCGATCGCGCTGCGCAGTAAACGGTTCAACTGTCCGGTCGAAACCCGTTCGCGAGCCTGTTTGAACAACATCGACGAATGGTTCATCAGCGCTTTGACGTTCTTTCCCGTCTGGCCGGTGATGAATGCGATCGGCGCGTACGAGAGCGTCGGAAATTGACGGCGCAGATAACGCACCCACCGCTCGGTCGGAATCGTGTCGTGTAACAGGTCCCACTTGTTGATCACAAAGATGCACGGCTTGTAGTTTTCGATGACGTAACCGATCAGCTGCTTGTCCACTTTGCTGACCGTTTCATTGGCGTCAAAGAACATCAACACGACGTCGGCGCGGCGGATGCTGCGTTGGGCCCGGTGCATGCCGTAGTATTCCAGGTCGGTGCGTTGGCTCTTTCGTTTTCGCAATCCCGGCGTGTCGATCGCGATGAAGGTTTGGCCATCGACTTCGAAGTGCACATCCACGCTGTCGCGGGTCGTGCCGGGCACTTCGCTGACGATCATCCGATCGGTTTCGGCCAATGTGTTGACGAAGGTGCTTTTGCCGACGTTTCGCCGCCCGACGATCGCCAGTTTCATGGTCGCGACGTTGGCCGTTTCGTCCGAGGGCGGAAGCCGGTCGCGAATCAGTTCCAACAGCTCGTCGCGGTTTCGATTCTGTGTCGTGCTGACCGTGATCAGATGCCCGCGGCCGAGTCGGTGAAACTCTTCGGCGTGGATGTCATGGTGCTGCTGGTCGGATTTGTTGGCGACCAGAATCACCGGACGCTCCACCGCTCGAAGCCGCTCGACGACCAACTGGTCCAGGGGCATCAGCCCGGTCTGGACATCGACGACCAGCAAGATGACGTCTGCGGAGTTGATCGCAAATTCGATCTGGCGACGAACGTCCGCGGTCAAATCGTCCGGATCTTCGATACCCAACCCCCCGGTGTCGGTCAGCTCAAAAAACTGGTCCTCCGTCTCGATCAGGGTCGTCATGCGATCGCGGGTGACGCCCTCGTAGTCGTCAACAATCGCCAAACGGCGGCGGGCGAGCCAATTAAAAAGACTGCTTTTGCCGACGTTCGGACGGCCAACAATCGCAACTTGGGGGACGGGCATGGAAAAGACTGTCGGACAGGCGTGGCGCGGAACGGGATGGGAAACAAGCCTGCTATGTTAAACGCCATGGTGCAAAACAAGTAGGCCGTGTGTTATCTATGGTGCCATGCCGCAAGAAAATCAAAATCTCGAAGGGCCCGATCCGGCCGTCACCCTCGCCCAAGCCGCCGGATTGGCCGAACATCTGCAACGCGTCGGCGTCCAGTGGTTGCCGGCGGCCGACCCCGACTCCGTGACCGCGTTGGCGGAACAGTTGCGGTTCGCCGCCGACGGTTCGCCCGGAGAAGGATCCGAGCAAGTTGCGGAGCGAACCCCCGAGGGAACCTCTGAGCAGGTGTCCGCGCCGCCCGCAGTTTCCCCCCCCACGGTTCCACCCGCAGCGGCGCCCCCAACTGTCGCCGCCGGTTCCGCCCAGCCGAGCACCGCAGGACCCACGACTGGGTTCTCGCTGCAGAGCGATTCGGCCGATCCCGCCGAGCCCTACCCGGGACCATCGCTGGTCCCTGAGATGCGCGCCGCAGAACTGGCAAAGTTCTCCGAACAGGTGGCCGCCTGCACGCGCTGTGAAATCCTTTCCCAGTGCCGCACCAAAACGGTCTTCGGCGAAGGCAACGTGGCGCCGCGAGTCGCCTTCTTTGGCGAAGGCCCCGGTCGCGAAGAAGACCTGTCGGGACGTCCGTTTGTCGGCAAGGCCGGCCAGCTACTGACCAAGATGATTCAAGCGTGCAAGTTCGCCCGCGAAGACGTCTACATCATGAACACGGTCAAGTGTCGGCCGCCCAACAACCGCAACCCCGAGCCGACCGAGATCGAAAACTGTCGCGAGTTCTTCCAAGCACAGTTCGAAATCTTGCGCCCCGAATACATCGTGTGCTTGGGGCTGGTCAGCGCCCAAGCACTGCTTAGCACCAAACTGTCCGTCGGACGATTGCGAGGAAAATTTCATCAATACTTTGATAGCAAAGTGTTGGTGACGTATCACCCTTCTTATCTGTTGCGCAATCCGGCCGCGAAAAAAGCGGCCTGGGACGATTTACAGCTGATGCTTCGCGACGCCGGCTTGATGTAGCCGCCGAAAAAACTCGTATTGACCGGTTTTGCGATACGAGAACAATCTGTGCATCGATCGCGGATACCAAACGTAAGCGAAAGGATCGCTTACTCATTCGTGAAAGCTGAACCCCACGATGTGCACGGAGGCCATCACATGCGACACGCATTTGACGTTCGACAAAGCGTTTCTTTTCGCACTCTCCTTGACGATGACTCGGTCAACAAAGAGCTGGTTCCGCTGTCCAAGGTGTCCGGTACGGGGGCCCCGCCGATGACGTCGGTGACCGTGGAACGTTTTGCGGCCGAAGACGACGCGGCGGCAACTCCGATCATGTTGGCCGCGTTGTTTCCCGAGGCCAAGTTTTTTGGATGCGAAGATCTTGCGGTTTCGAATCTTGTCGACGACGTCGCGGATTGTGATCAAGGCGACGTGGTGTTGTATCGGATCGGTGAAGGCGATCCAAACGAATTGATTTCGGTGGCGTTGGCTCGCGGTGCCAGCGGCATTCTGACCGAACAAATGTTGCCTTGTCCGCTGCCCCAGTGCATCGTCGGCAGCGTCGACCATGCCCTGGCCCGAATCGCTTCGGCCCGGCACCGTCAGCCCGATCGGACGTTGTTGACCGTCGGCGTCCTCGGTCATAGCGGCAAGACATCGACGTGTTTGTTGGCGGCAACGTTGACCAAAGCGTTGGGAATTCGAACCGCGTACCAATGTGATCTCGGATCCAGCGACGGCGTGGTCAATGAAACGTCATCGCAACAGGTCTGTTACGGCGCCGAGTTGATCGAGTGGATTGCCGAATCGAGCGACTGCCTCAGCCGCATCGCGATCATCGAAATCAATGAAACCGCAGCTCGGGACGGGCACTACGACTCGCTGCAGTTTGATGTGCTGATGGTGACCGGCAAACGCGAACTGTCCGATGACTTTGGGCCGTGTGGGTTGCAATGTTTGTTGGAACAACTGACGCCGACGGGAATCGTGATCGCTCCCGGTGACGACGCCAAGACGGTTCGGTTGTTGGACGAGGCACGCTGCAAGCCGATCTTGTACGGCACGTCGTCGGACAGTGAGTTTGGTGCGATCATGATCGATCAATCCGGTGGCATGGCGACGCTGATGCTGACCGCCGGAGACACCAGTGCGATGATGGAAACGCCGCTGTGCGGGATTTCGATGGCGTCGAACATCGCCGCCGCCGCCGCTTTGGGATCGCTGTTGGGCCATTCGCCTCATGAGATTGCCAAGCACTTGTCGACGCTGCGATCGATTCCCGGCCGCGGTCAGCGACTGGTCGATTTTGGCCACGCCACGGTGGTGCTGGAAACCGGCGGGACGGTGGACCGCGTGACCGAGTCCTTGCGGACGGCCAAGGCCGTGGGGGCTGGCGGTCGAGTGTGGTGCGTTTTGGCGATCGGGGAAGCCGACGGCGACGATCTGTTGGCCAGCTACGGCCACGCGATCGAACGCTTCGCGCATCATTGCGTCGTCACGTCACGTCCCAACCAAGCCGGTTCGTTTCTGCAGCGTTCCCACCAACTGCTCGACGGAGTCAAAAAGTGCGCCGCGATTCGCTTGGTCGCCGATCAAGACAAAGCCATTGAGTGGGCGATCGAATCCTCGCGAGCGCGTGACACGATCGTCGTGATCACCAACCAACGGGTTCAGTCGGCGCACGACTCACGCACCGAGATCGAACGACTGGCGCGACTGGTCGATGCCGCCCGGTCCAAGCAGGACGCCGAAGAAGAAGCCGCGTCGGGCTCCGATTCCGCCGCGGAAGTTGGTGCTCCGATCAAGCTGAAACTGTTTCGTTAATGTTGACAGAGCCTAGAACTTCCAGCGGAATTCCATCCGTGTGCCGTACACGTCGTCATCGCCTTCTCGCCAGCCGTGCATGACGTCGAACCGCAGCAGCGTCGCGTTGGAAATCGGAAACTGATACCGGGCACCGATCGCGTATTGATCACCACGCGCGATCGCGCGGTCACCGTGGGGCGTGAGATAGCTCAGTTCAAGCAACAGTTGTCGGTCCAGGTCGTCGCCGATCAAATCCACGCCGACCGAACCGCCGGCCGTGTCGGCGGCAGAGGTGTCCAGTGTGGCAAAGCCGTTGAGTCCGTCGGTGTCGAAGTTGATTCCGGTGTTGCGCAAGATGCCGCCGGAGATCCCGGCGCGGGCGACCGATTGTGGCCGATCCCAACCGTAGAAAAAGTTGGCGTAGGGAACCACGGTCAACGGTGCCGCCGTGATCCAGCTATTCTCCACCAGCAACAATCCGCCGTCGGCCGTTCGATCGGCCTTGGCCCGGTCCTGCCCGGCATTGACGATCACACGAACGCTGTTGCTGATGCGATCGAAATAGCGCCGCGTAAAACTGAACGTCGCGTTGTGGTAGCTCAATGAATCATCGTTGCGGTGATTCAAATACGCATAGCCGGTTTCGATGTAGCCGCCATAAGCTTCGATGAACCAGGCGGTCCCGAACGCTTGTGCGTCGCTGTTGTCGGCAAACGCGGGGCTGTTGAGTTGATCGAACACGGCAAAGAAGCTGACGTCAAAGTTTGCCCAGTTGAGTAGACGGCTGTGTTTGGCCGGCAACGCAAACGCGATGCCGCTGACAGCGTCTTCCATCCAGATGCCGTTCTGGAACAACAGCGGCATCAGTCCCGCCGAGATCGGCAACTCGAACGGCGAGGATTGATTACCCAAGGCTCCCAGCATGACGCCCAAATCGCCCTCGAAGAACGCGGTCGCCGGGGTCAGGTTCATTTCGTTGCGGTAACGTAAATCACCGTCGATCACTTCCCAACGCGTGAATCGATTCTGCTTGTCCAAGGGACCGACAAAGGCATGGAATCGTTCGGTGTCGGTGATCTGAAGATCCATGTCCAGGTTCAAGCGATTGGCCCAGTTGTCGGCCCGCCCACCGGCGTTGCGTCCCGCCTGGATGCCGGTGCGAAAGTCTCCGTAGACATAGAATTTGGGCCGCACCAGATTCATCGGACCAAACAAATCGCGCCCGCGCGGTGTGATCCCGTCTCCATACCAGATGCGTCCCCATTCGACCCAGGGATGTTGTGTCGGGACGTCGTGTTTCGCATCGTAGACCCAGGCTTCGCGGCCGGAATCGTGGTAGCAGGCATCGGGATCCAGCGGCATCGGAGAGAAATCCAAGCCGGGATCGTGCAGCACGATGGGTGCCGGTTCGATATGGGGTCGATCAACGTCAATCAGCGGTTGAGTTGTTGGAGTCGCGTTGGATACCGCCGTGTCGCTGCCCAGCAAGTCCGCAGGCAATTGCGGCAGTTGCGTCTCCGTCGTGGGCAGACGACGAATCGCCATCTCAGGTTGCGATTCCAACTGCGGCGCGAGGTAGCGATCCAGCGCGGCGGTGAAGCGGTCTGATTGCAGGCCCGTTTGTGGCCGCAGAACGTTTTGGAGACGCCGCATCGATGCGTCTGCCGGTTCACCGGAATCGGCACGCGGATCGGTCGCTGCGGGTGGTTCGACCGCCGACTGGATTGATTGCCGGTCGAGCTCGTCGAGCGTTTGTCGCAGCACACGTTCGAAATCACGTGTCACCAATGGCGTTGCGTCCAGCGGAGCCGCCACGTTCGCCGGTGGAAGAACCGGCGGCAGACGGCGAGGGCGGTCCGCACCGATCGCACACAACGACAGCAGCGTGAGCCCGAACAAGGATCGTTTGGAACTCTTCATCAGCGCACCCAAAATGTATGACTGGAAGGGTGCAAGTCCAGCGTGTTTTCCAGCATGCGGTGAATCATGTCCGGCGTGCTGTCGATCTGACGCATGAAGTAAATCGGTTCGGTTCGATTTCGCATCCGCACGCTCAATCGGTACGGTCCTTTCTTTGTCATCACGTGGGCGGGAATCGAGTAGCGGGCCGTTCGTGAATCGAGCGGCGCAATCGAGTGGGCTTCCATTCGGATCAAGGGCGGGTGGTTCAGCACCGAAACGGGAACGGCACCGGGGCGTAAGAAGACAAGTTGGTCGAGGGAGAAATTCAGCGGCAACGCGGCTTCGCGGTCCGTCCCACGCACGTTGTTGATCAGAAACTTGGTTTGCAGGTTGAACAGATCTTTGTCGCGCCGGACGCGGTGTGTCGCGACATCGACCGAGTGCATGTCGGCCAAATCGCCGTGTCGATCCAGATAACCGCTTTCCCAAACGCGACAGCCGTCGGGATCGATCAACGCGACGTTCAACCAAAGTTGCGGTTGAGCTCCCAGGGAGCCCGTCGGCAGATTGTGGCCTTCGCTGGTGTTGCAAACCGTGTAGCTGAATTTCAAACGGCGTCCGGCGGTCGGCTCGTGTTCAAAGTAGGGGCCTTCGATTTTCAGTCCGCCTTCCATCGTGGCGATCGAACCGGCGCGTTTTTCGGCGAGCTTGGCCAGGTTGGCGTCGATGATCCTGCGTCCGTCGCGTCGATCGTCGGCGGTGTCCCACGGTTCGGGGAATGTCATTGCTGCTGTCACCGAATTCTCGAACGCGTCGGTTCCCCAACCAGATCGATAGTCGAACGCCAGCCACTCACGCGGCGTGTATTGTTTCGCTTTGGGGTGGTGCGGAAAGATTCCCGGGTGGGCGATCGAGAAGCCCGGACCCCAAAACATGTGGTTGGATTGTTTGCGTTTTTCGCCGAACGGCTTGTCGCCCAGGTGAGCCACGAAGTCACTTTGATAGCCGTGCGGTTTGCCGGGCACTGCACCCATGTGACAGTCCTGGCAACTGACACCGCGTTTGGCAGCGGGGCCGCTTCGATACTGTGCGTGAACGACTTCCAACCAGATGCCCGGGTGGACGGCGACCTGATGGCAGGACACACACACGTCGCTGTTGGTCAGAGGCTGAAAGAACCGACCCTGCAAGTGAATCGCTTGTCCCGGACCGGTGTCCTCGGGCGAAAGTTTCAGTTTCAAGGTATCGGCATTGGCGATCGCTTCACGAACCCCCGCTCCGCCGCGTCCGCCGTAGACCGGCGCGTGGATGTTGCCGGGGACGATTCGGCGGTCCCCGTTGCTGCGCCAATAGTGTTCGTTGATGCGGTGGCAGGCGATGCAGGTGACGCCTTCGCGGACCACCGGTGGTGCATCGAGCACGCTCGTCGAGCGGGGAATTTTCAGTTGGGTTTGGACCGGAGAATGACAGCGATTGCAAAAGCTGCCCACCGTGCCCTCGGTGAGTTCCGTCATCGCTTGGTCAAACCGATTGAACATCGGCGAGACGCTAGCGTAGGCGTGACCACTGGCCCTCCATTGTTCGTATTGAACGGGGTGGCAGGCACGGCAGGATTCCGCCGACGGATAGCAGTCTTCGGTCCACAGGTCTTCGTGGGGATCACGCGGGGCGGTGGCGTCGCGGTCTTGGTCCGGGCCGAGACCGGCCAACGGATCAACGGACGATCCGTCCAGCAACTCATCTTGCAGCCCACCACCGAGCAAGTCGCCGCCGATCAGATCGTCACCGAGCAGATCGTCACCGCCGTCGGTCAACAGGTCGTTTGCCGCTGGCGTTTCACGCTGGGCTCGTGCTGCGATCCGCAGCGTGTTGCGCAATTGGTCGACCGACAGCGGAGCCTGCGTGTCGCGATCGGGGGCCGGAGCGATGCGTTGGAGTTGGTAGAACGACTCTGGATGCCAGGCTGCGGGGTGGGGGGAGCGTTGTGGGGGCTGCCATGATTCTCGCCAGGAATCTCGGTCGCTCGGATGCGACCAGGACTGCGGCATCGTTTGCTGCGCCGCCGCGGGGGCTGGGCGAAGCGTCAAGATCACGGTGATGGATGCCACCAGAACGATGGATTTGGCTTGCATTGCCCGCCTGTCCGGAGCTCGGAAGGATCAAAACGGGGCCGGTCGACTGCCACCGGCCTGACTCTTCGATTCGTCCTGACAGCACCGTTGCATCCGGTCGGACTGTCATAGCTGGTTCAGGCTTCCTAATCGGAACAGCTTATTGAGGAAAAACCCTCTGCGGGGTCACCGCAGGTCACGTTGTCGGTGATTTTTCGAGCTAGCGTTCAGTGTTCGCGCAGTCGGCGCGGAAGCTAATCAAACCGGACTGGTTCTCAGTCCAATCCCGGCAGACCCTCTCACAACGGTTGTCAGAACGATGCCAGCGTATTCCTACAAGACCTTGCCCACCGAAGGGCAAGCGAAAACGTATCGATGCAAAGTGGTCGGAGACAGCGTCGCAACACTTCAGGTCGGTCGCAAGGCACTGAAAGTCTTCGTTCGTGAAACATCCGGTGGCGGTTTCACACTAGGACTTGGCCCCAAACTGGCAAAAAAGATCAAGTCGGGCAAAAGCTACGACCTTCGCTATGACGGTCGTCGCATTCAAGTCATCGCCGAAACGTTCGTCGAAACGGTTCAAGGGGAGGCTCGATTGCAAGTCGGTACGATCCGTGAATACGAACCGAAAGAGCGCTGGGCATTTCGTCTCCCCTTTACCAAAGGTTCTCGCGTGATCGGATATGACTCTGGCATCAATAGTGGTGCAGCCTACGGTGGTTTCGTGTTGGTGCTGTTTTGCGTCATGGCGCTGCCCGGCGTCGGCGATCAGCTCGGTACGGCCCCCCGAATCGAATCGGCCCTGGCGATGATGAGCAAGAACATCACCGACGTGGTGCACGCAATCCGCCACTAACCCGCAAATCTTTCCTAAAGCCTCTCGTCGTCGTAACCGATACAAATGGTGTTCGCATCCGCGGACGCCATTTTTTAATGCGCCCTGGCACCTGGGCTGACACTCTATCCCGCTGTGAAGTGGTGAACGAGAGCAACACGATGAGAGCTGACCGCAAACCAGACGAGCGACTGAGTCGTGTTTCACGCACGCTGATGGGCCTAGCGCTGCTCGGCTTCGCCGTGACATCCAGCACCGGTTGCCGACTGTGTTGCGACCGCGAGGACCAGGCCTATTCGGCCTATGGTGGCAGTTGGGAGCGGACGCAGCGTGACTCGGGACGCGTCGGCAGTCTGTTTGATCCCGGCGGGGCGCGGGTCGGAGACGTTTCACCTCGCGACGCGGGGCGTGATGAAATCGAAGCCCGCGAGCGGGTCGCACCGCTCGGTGGCGTCAAATCCAGGGGATCCGACGGCGACCCGACGCCTGAACCACCCCAACTCGAGAAAAAGTCAGAAGAAGAAACCGAGCAGGAATTTCAGGAGCGATTGAAACGGTTCCAGAAAGAGAAAATGCTCAACGCGAGCATCGTCCCCGGTGAACCCTCGCCGCCCGATTTTCGCTAACCCGTCGCCCCGCTGATGCGGCCGTCATCGCCGTGTGCTTACGGTTCGTCGATCAGTACGGCGTCATCGGGCAGTGGCAGCATTCCATGCCGGGTCAAGCGGTCCAATTCACGGTAGCGGATACGCACATAGTCGGTCGTGTTGTTCAAGGCCTGCTTCATTCCGGCTTCGATCAACGATTGGACTTTGGCGTTGTCAATCTTGCCGCCACGTCCCGCCACCGAAGACAGCGGTGCCCGGATGACTTCCAGTTCTTTGGCGGCATCAAGAAAGTGTTTTTCAATCCGTGGGTCGGAGGAGATCCGGACATGATCGAATTCGTGACGCACCACGCGGTCGTCCCAAAACTGATTTGTCGATGGCGGAGAACGCAACCAGACATCGTGTGTTGAAATTAATTTGATGGAGCGAAAGCGCACGCGAATCGACACCATCGTTTGGCTGAGTGCGTTTCGTCGACTTTCAATCTGCCATTGCGCGCGGCTGTCGTAGCGATAACGAAACGTGAACCGAGTCTCACCGGCCAACCGTTGACCGACCGGTAGCGATGCCGCATCGCTGGTCGGCTGACCGCCGGTGATCAATCGCACCGTCCCGCGACGGATCAACGCGGCGACTTCGGGTGTCGGTTTGGGCAAATCATCGAGTCGGATTTCAACGCTGCGGTCGTCTCGGTCTCCACCGCGCTCGGGACTGCGATCGGCAGTATCCCTTTGGCCCAGCGCTGGCGCAGTGCAGATCATTGACATCGCCAACACGCTGGCGATGCAAGCCAACCGATGAGTTGACGGTGAAGGGTTACGGCGTAACGGATGCATGAGATTCCCGGGTTGTTCGGTAACGCATGCCAAGCGTCTGCACCGGTGAGTTTGGAAGCTGCGAAGCGTTGCTGTGGATGTGGTTTGGCACACTCGCTCGCGCGTCCTGACTTGTAAGGGAAATTGCCGTTTCAAATGTCACGCATCGCAGCAACCTTTTGTTGATGATCGATGTTGAATCGGTTCACCAGCGCAGAAACCGAGTCAGCATTTCGATCCCCGGCTGGGTGAGAAAGCTTTCCGGGTGAAACTGCCATCCTTCCAGTTGAAAGTTCTTGTGGCGGACACCCATGATTTGTCGTTGTCCCCCGGTGTCAGTCCAGGCGGCGACTTCCAAACAGTCGGGCATGGTTTCGGGGTCGATCACCAGGCTGTGGTAGCGCGTGGCGACGAACGGATTGCGAAGCCCTTCGAACAACCCTTTGTCGTCGTGATAGATTTCGTCCGTCTTGCCGTGCATCAGTTGAGGTGCTCGGATGATCGTCGCACCGAACGCTTGACCGATCGATTGATGCCCCAGGCAGACGCCCAGCATGGGCACCTTGCCGGCGAAGCGACGAATGCACTCGACACTGACGCCGGCTTCGTTTGGCGTGCAGGGGCCAGGCGAAACCAAGATCCGATCCGGCGACAGCGATTCCATTTCGTCGACCGAGACTTCGTCGTTGCGAAACACGCGCAGCTTCGTCGTCGGGTCGATCTCGCCCAGTCGTTGCACGAGGTTGTAGGTGAATGAATCGTAGTTATCGATGACGATGACCATGCGGGAACCAGGTAACAACGGGGCTGTCTGTCAATGGGAATCTGAACGCGATTGGACAAAATGCAAATCTTTCATTTTGGAGCGATAAACGCTCTTCTGTCTTGTTCGCGAGAGCATCTATAATGACGTGCATCAGGCGATTTGCCGAGAGCCTGACGCGTCACTTCGAATCGGAAAAGAGACGAAACGCTCGGCGGTTTGCGACCTCGGGTCGCGCGTTATCGTAATCTGTTGTCCATTGTCGGCAGAATCGGACCATCGCAAGGTGGGGGCGTTGCCCCGGATTTGCTGTCGGTTTCTGCCCCCTTATCATTCGTCGATCCCGGAATTCCGCCAGTGCTCTCGGTTCGCCCCAAAGTCGCCGAACTCGCGTTTCACGTTTTCAGCCGTTCGCTCCACCCCGAACTCTACCGGGTGCATCGCACGCGGCGAATTGAGCGAAGTGCGTATCACGCGCAAGTCAATATCACCAATTGTGGGCACGTGATCACCTGGAACACGACCGGCAAAACGCCGGTGACCGTGTGTGAAGTCGCCACCAGTGCCCATCAACCCTTGCCCACCAAACGCTGTCTGATCAGCCATTCGCTCAAGGGCAGTCGCACCGACAAGGCCGATTTTCATTTCGGCATCGGCTATCGAACCCATTTCCAGCTCGAGCCTGTCGCGCCGGACATGTTCTTCATGGTGCAGCAGCAACTTTCCAAGCAGCCCACCGAAGGCCTGCTACACACCTTCGATGCCAGCGGCAGGATGTCGCTCGGGGCACTTAGCTACGTCAATATCGAGACACGCCAACGCTCGATGTTGGTTCAGGCGATTCACACGTTTCCCGACGATTATGCGATCGTGAAAGTCGAATCGTTGTTCTCGCTGCCCGACGCGTGATGTCCGGAGGCGTGGGGTAAGCATCTTGCTTGCCGGTCTTCGCAAGCTGAAAGCTTACAGCTCGCAAGCGGGGTGCTTGGGTTTCGCAAGCCGGACGCTTCGGTTTCGCAAGCTGGAAGCGTACGCCACTTTGGGGTTGAATTGGATAGCGCACTTGTTTCGCGTTTCGTCGGCGTCGTCGATCTGCAAGACGGGCTCGCGGTTCACGGTGTCGGTGGGCAGCGCGATCAGTATCTGCCGGTGTCGATTTTTCGAACCGCCGGTCCGTCGTCCCTTCGAGTCGACGGAGATGCGTGTCGATTGATCGACGGCTACCAAAGCGTCGGGATCGGTTCTCTCTACATTGCCGATCTGGATGGCATCCGGCATGACCGTTGGCAACAGTCGCTCATCGAAGCGATCGTCCATCGTGAGCCGGCGGCCAATGATTCCGATCGCCGTGGAACTCTGTTCCTGGACCTGGGGCTGCGTGCGACGGTCGCTCCAGAGCGTTGGGACTGGATGGAATCTTTGGTTCGCAGCAACGCGAACGTCGTGGTGATCCTGGCAACCGAATGCGCCGGCGATGTCTCGTTGTTGGGAGACGTGTTGTCGCGCGTTCCGCATGATCAAGTGGCTGTCAGCTTTGACTACCAAGACGGGCGCTGGTTGTCCGCATCGACTTCGGAAGACGCTTGGTTCGAGGCCTGTCGCCGGGCCGCGATCGCCACGGTGATCGGACTGGATCTGGCGTCTGTCGGGGGCACGTCGATCGAGCGTACGCTTGAGTTGTGCAAGCGGATTCGACGTCAATTGCCACAACCGCGTTACGTGACCGGCGGAGGGATTCGGAGCGCCGGCGATGCGCAGTGTTTGCTCGATGCCGGCGCTGATCAATTGCTCGTCGCCAGTCTGTTTGCCGAGTGATCGTCCTGGTTGACGCATTCGCGTCGCGGAACTCGTCTGCGGTTCGTTTCGGTTGGGATTGCAACGGAGAACCGCAAGGAGTTTCGGTGTCCCTAGCGGCGGCGTTTGACTTTGCGGTGCATCGGGTTGAGCCGTTTTCGCATCGGGTCGACCTCTTTCTTCTCCGGTTCGGCCAGTTTCTCGGGGGCTTCGAATCCGGGGATCGAGTCGCGGATCAGCAGTTTGTTGATCCGCTGTTCGATGCTGGTCAGGAAATCACCCTGGCCGGGAACGATGAACGTGAACGCCACGCCGTCGCGGCCCATCCGCCCCGTCCGTCCGACACGGTGAACGTAGTCGTCGCTGTCTTCGGGGACGTCGTAGTTGATGATGTGTGAGATCGTGCTGATGTCGATGCCGCGTCCGACGACATCGGTGGCGACCAGGATCTCCAGGTCACGATCACGCAAGCGTTGCAGAACGCGATCGCGCTCACGCTGAGCCATGTCGCCGTGCATGGCGGCACAGGAGGGATGTTCTTTGCTGATCGCACGATACAGGCGATCGGTGCCGCGTTTGGTGCGACAGAAGATGATCGCTTGCTCGGGTTTCTCCCGTTTCAGCAGCTCGACCAGCAGGTCTTGCTTGCGTTCTTGCGGAACCGTGAAGTAATGCTGCTCGATCGTTTCGACCGACATTTCGTTTTTGCAGCAATCGATCACGATCGGGTCGACCATGTAGGATTCGGCCAGTCGTTGGACCGTGGGGGGCAGCGTTGCCGAAAGTAGCAGCGTTTGTCGGTCTCGCGGGCACTTTCGCAAGATGCGCTCGATCTGGGGCCGAAATCCGATGTCCAGCATCCGGTCGGCTTCGTCCAACACGACGCACCAGACGTCTTTGGTGCGGAGGGACCGTCGTTGCAGGTGGTCGTGCAGTCGTCCGGGGGTGCCGACGACGATTTGCACGCCGTTTTCCAGTTGTCGCAGTTGGGTGCGGATGTTCTTGCCACCGGCCAACACCGCGATTTCGGTGTGCACGCCGGCTGCCAATCGCTGCGCCTCGCGGCCGACCTGGTCGGCCAACTCACGCGTCGGGACGACGATGATCGCTTGCGGGTCGCGGCAGTCTTCGAGTGAATCGAGCTGTTCAAGGATCGGGATCGAAAACGCGGCGGTCTTACCAGTCCCGGTGCGGGCTTGGCCGATCACATCGAGCCCCTGGAGCGCCAAGGGGATCAGTTCCGATTGAATCGGGGAAGGTTTTTCGAAGCCGGCTTTTGCGAGCGCTCGGCGCATCACCGGGGACAGGTCCAGGTCGTCGAAACTGGCTTGTGCAGGTTCGAGGGTTTCCATTTGATTTGCATTCATGCCGCTAGCATAGCGACAACGCGCGTTTTCCACTACGACAGCTCGTCACCCTCGGGGCAACCAATTTGCCGAGGCGACGGATTGTTCCAGCCGAACGCGTCCCTGGCACCGCATTTCTTCTTCGGCAGCCGCCATTCGGATATGCACCATCACGTCGTTGCCCGCAGGCACCCGGTCCTGCCAGGCGATCGGGATGTGGATCCCATCGATGGGGGTCTGTCGAACCATGTCACGGACCTGTTCGGGGTTGAAGTCCCAGCGTCCGATCCGAGCGTCTTCCGAATCGTCGTCGGGATCCAGCACCACAACGGTCAGGTCCGCGTCGACGTCGAAATTTTCCAGCGAGAGTGAACGGCCTTTGTCGTCGACGACCGTCACGACCAGGAACAGCCCGTCGATGTCGGCGTCTTGGTCAAATTGATGCCCGCCGGACAGGCCGTCGTGCAACTCCAGCCGGTCCGGGATCGCGAGCGGTTCGGTTGTGGGAGGTTCGAACCCCATTGTTTTGGCGTCGTCAGGATTCTTCACCTTACCCGGCGGCGATTCTGGATCCTCGTCCGGAGGCAGCGGCGGGCCGGGAATGATCTGATCGTCCATCAATTCGCCCTCTCCGGGCGGAATGAGTTCGGCCGGAGGAGGAAGTTCCAGGAACGGGCCTTCCGATTCCGTCGGCTTCGGAGCGGCGGGCGTTTCGGTCGGCATGCCCAGGCCTTCTTTGGGAACGCTTTCCGTGGGCGGGTCGACCAGCGGCAGGGGCGAATCAGGCGTCTTGGGGGCGTCTTGGACCGGCACGTTATCGATCGCCGGGGGCAGCGGCAGGCCCGATCCGGCGGCGGGCTCCGGCGTTGGCGCCGGTGTGGGTGTTTCGGTTCCAGGTTGTTCGGTCTGGTCTGGAGTGGTCGGCCGGGCCGGTTCGGTCACGTTGGGCGAATTCAGGTCCAAGATCTCGTAGTCATCCGGTGGGGTCGCGCGCTGATCGTCCGGCACTTGCGGCGGGCTTTGGTTCAGGATGCGTTCTCGGGGATCTCGATCCGACGGCCCTTCCGGGCGGAGGTCTTGGTTGCGCGACCGTTCCAGTTCATCGCGGAGCACGCGGTTCTGGTAATCGGCGTCATACAGCTGATCTTCCAGCACACGAATCTCATTGGCCATCTTGGCGCGATACAGGTCTTCGTGGGCACGGCCGCGGCAGCCTGGGGACAATCCGATCAGACAGCAGATCGCAAGCAGCGCGACGGGGAAACGCGCGGAGCGATTGCTAGCATCCCAGGCGTCTTTGGGAAGCCTGGCGTGTCGCAAGACGGGAACGGAGTCGGCCGGTCGCGCTGTCACAAGGAGCTTTGAAAAAGTCAGATGATTGGCTGAAGAAACAACAGCGAACGTCCGGTGCACCGGTTCGCTGTGTGTCGAGTACCAATCAGAGGGCGGTCAGGTCAAGTGTTCCTGTTGTTTCAGGTTTCAGGTTTCAAGTTTCAGGTTGTCGCATTGGTCGCATTGGTCGCATTGGTCCTCTTCGTCCTATGACACCTCGATGGGACCGATGCTCCCCGGCCCAGTAGCTGTGTTTGGCAAGCTGTAGCGGTTACGCCGTGTTTGAGGAATTTTCCGATTTTTCCGATTTTGCCTTTAGGAGACTTCAGGGGCTCGTCGATATCGCAACTGACAGGTCGTGCCCGCTGCGTGAAACGCGGCGGCACTCCGAAAACCCATGCTGCGTTTGGCCTCCCTTTGCCATGACGTCAGTCTTCCGCGAGCGTCGCGGATCCGGCCGCAGCCGGGTTTTACCCCCCCAGAGTCTCAAGTGGTGACGACCGTGCCTAACTTTCAATTATCCCGCCCGCTTGCTGTCGCCTTGTTGGCAGCATTTTCGCTCAGCCCGCTCGGCGCACCGAGTGCCAGCGCACAGACCTCATCGGGGCAGCATCGCGATGACGTCGATCCGTCCGAGCATGTGCAGGCGGCCCGTGCCAGCTGGTCTCCCACCCGAACCTCTGCGGGCGTGACGAAACAAGTCCAGCGTCCAACGAGCCAGCCGGCAGTGCAACCCAAGAACAGTCGCCACGCCCAGGCGGTGCGGCCGACCAAGCGAACGTCTGCCGGCAAATCGGCTTCGACGAATGCCGCCGCGGCGCGTCCGTCGGGCGTCCGGCAAGCCGGACACCAAATCCCAACGCCTCCGCCGATGGAAGGCGAAATCATCTACGAATCAGCGATTGTCGACGGCTCCTGTGACGCAATGGGAGCGAGCTGCGGTTGCGGTTCGCTCGGCTGTGATGGCATCGGTTGTGATTCGATGGGCAGTTGTGGGCCTAATTGCGGATGCAGCATGTGCGGCGAGCTTCCCAGCGGGCGTGCTTGGCGACCGGCCATCACGCTCAGTCTTCCTCAAGACGGCTGGGTTTCATTCGAAGGCCTCGGGATCTGGTCCGACGGGATGGAGCTGCCCGCTCTGGTCACGCAATCACCCTCGGGGACCGCTCAAGCCGACGCCGGAGTGTTGACGCGAGACACCACGACGACGGTGTTTGGTGGCCCCGGCCGCGCTCTGTTTGACGATTCACGGACCGGTTGGAGACTGAAGTTCGGGTTCTGGTTGGATCGATGCCACACCTGGGGTGTCGGTGCAGACTACTTGGAACTCGATCGCGAATCGGAAACGTTCTCGGCCACCAGCACGGGCGACCCGATCTTGGCTCGACCGTTCTTCAACACACTGACGGGCCGAGAGGACGCCGAGCTGGTCGCGTTGAACAACGGTGCCGACATTCAATTGACCGGAACGGTCGGCGTGACCGCTTACAGCGAACTTGCCGGTGGCAGCGTTTATCTGCGACGCATGATGTGCTGCGACGAGGGTTGCCGCCAATGGTTGTTCTGCGGATGTGCCGGCCACTACTGCTCGCGATCGGAATTTCGAGTGGGATATCGATTCATGCAACTCGATGAAGGGGTGGCCATCAGCGAAGACCTGACCAACAACGGAACCTTCAACATTGGTGACTTCGATATCATGGATCAGTTTGATACCGAGAACCAATTCAACGGTATCGACTTTGCTTGGAACTACCGCATCACACGCGGCTACTGGACATGTGAAAGCCTCGTCCGCCTGGCGGTCGGCAACACGCGTCAAACCGTTCGCATCGCAGGCCAGACGGTGATCGTCGATCGCAACGACACGAGCAATCAGACCACGGACACTTACGACGCCGGTCTGTTGGCATTGGCGTCCAATAGCGGGACGCACCAACAAGATGAGTTCTCCGTGCTGCCAGAGTTGAATCTGACACTGGGATACCAGTTGACCGATCACTTGAAGGCGACCTTCGGATACACCGGAATCTACTGGTCCAACGTTGTCCGTCCGGGGCAACACATCCCGACGATGATTGACACCAATCAGTTGCCGCCGGCGATCACCGGTGCCAGCGATCCCCGTCCCCTGTTCGCCTTCGACACGACCGACTACTGGGCTCACGGCTTGACCTACGGCCTGGAGTACCGGTGGTAATCGTTAAAACCTGCAGCTGGGTGAATTCTTCTCCGCCTCGGGCCGATAGCAGCGATTGAGACTGGTCTCCCCCCGAACAATTGAACGCCGATCGCATTCAGGCAGTGAATCATTCACGATCAACGCATCGTGAGGATCGGCGTTCGGATCACCCGATTACAGGAACGTCCCCATGGTCTGGCAGCGAATGATTCAGCGACTGGTGCGTCGCAAGCATCGTTCAGATACCGAAACAAGAAGCAACAACCGTCGCGTGTTGCGGCACGAGTCGTTGGTCAAACGCCAATTGCTGGCCGCTGATATTGGTGCGATCTCCGGTGTCGCGTTTACGGACCTGACCGGTGACGGTCTGACCGGCGATGATCCACGTTTGGAAGGCGTGACGGTGGAGCTTTACCGCGACACCAACGCCAACAACACCTTCGATGCCGGAACAGACGTGTTGGTCGACACTGTGACGACCGACACGAGTGCGGACCCTGTGCCGGGGCAGTACCGCTTTGACGATCTTTCGGTAGATACCTACTTCGTGGTCCAGGGTGCGGCACCCGGTGACATCGACGAGCCGTCGGCTCAACTGGTCGAAATCACCGCCGATGACGCCGATGGCGAAACCATCGTGACGATCGATGATTTCACCAGCGGCGCACAAATCGCAACCGCCATCGCTGCCCAGACGGTCGATCAAACCGTCTCGGCGACCAATGCCTTGGGTGGATTCCGAGACGCCCGGTTGACGCATACCGGTGCGGCCGGCAACACGACGTTCCAAGTCGACACGGCCAACGAGCTGATGAGTCTGAGCACCGGCGGCGGTGCGACGAGCGAAGTGACGGTCGAATATGACGGCAACGATGGAGCCTTCGGATTGACCGTGCCGCCTGGATTTTCACCGATCTCGTCGTTAGCAGGCGGAACCGCCGGTGGAGCCGTCCCGACCAATACCGGGATTGAAATCGTCGGCCGTGGGGCCAACCAAGCAGAATCGATGATCGTGACCGTGATCACATCGGCGACCGAAGGATCCGAGATCACGATTCCGATTCAGCAAAACGCGACGCTGCAATCGATCTTTGTCCAGTTCGATGATGCCGGTTGGGGAATCATCGCGAGCGAGCCTGGATTTACCGCGCCGGCCGACTTCAACAGCATTATCGCGATTCGCGCCCAAGCCACCGTCACCAACGCCGACAACGACATCTTCTTTTCCGTCGTCGAATCGCGAGGCCCAGCCCCGGTCACGAGCAATCTGCAGAACACGCAGTTGTTGACCCTCGGCGGTACCGTCTTCTCCGATTTCGGCGGTGGAGCAAACACCAATGACGGCGTGCTGAACGCCGGCGAAACGGGGGTCTCCGGAGTCACCGTCGAACTGTACGCCGAACCCGGCGGCGGTGGTGCGATCGATCCGAGCACGCAAGCCGCCGTTGCAACCACAACGACTGACGGCAACGGCGACTATTCCTTCGCCCAACTCTCCGCCGGCAATTACCTGGTGGTCATTCCCGAGTCCGAATTGGGAACCGGGCAATCCTTGTTCGGCCACATCTCCAGTACCGGAAACGACCCGGCAGCGGATCCGGATGACGACGTCAGTGACGACGACAACGGAACCCTGGTCGCGGGCGTCGGAATCGTCACCGGCGAAATCACTCTGGTCGCCGGGTCCGAACCCACCGATGACGGCGATACCGATTCCAGCACCAACTTGTCGGTGGACTTCGGTGTCGTTCCGACGATCGATCTGGCGATCACCAAGACGCTCGACTCGGCCGCCTCGACGTTGCAAAGCGGTGGCGAAGCGTTCTTCGACATCGCCTTCCAAAACAACGGCCCGCTGGATGCCACCACCGTGGTGATCGCGGATTTGATTCCCAACGGGATGACGATCAATCAGGCCAATTCGAACTTTGGCAGCTACACCCCGACGATCAACGGACAAGACCTGAGCGTCGCGATCGGCACGCTGGCCGCCGGAGCGAGCGACACGATTCGGATTGCCGTCGATATCGACAACGGACAAACCGCCGATTTGACCAACACCGCGACGATCAGTGGCGACCAGGTCGAGACCGACGACACGAACAACTCCGATGACGCCGTGGCGTCCTTGGTCACGACCGACTTGGCCATCACCAAGTCCGACAACACGACCGGTTCGGTCGTCGCCGGTGAAGAATTCACGTACACCATCACGGTGACCAACAATGGTCCGGACACCGCGACGGGAATCACGGCAACAGACAATCTGCCGGCCGACCTGTCGTTCGTCAGTGCCACGTTCACCACCGGCAGCGGAACGGTGACCGAAAATCCGGCCGGCAGCGGCAGCCTGTCGATCAGCATCGATGATCTGGCCGCTTCGGCGACCGCAGTGATTGACGTCGTCGTGCTCGTCGCGGCCGACGCCGGCGACACGCTCGACAACACCGCCACCGTCGCCGGATCGCCTGACACCGATTCCGATCCGTCCAACAACTCGGCGACCGAATCCACGCCGGTGGTTCGAAACGTGGATGTTGCCGTCACCAAAACGACGACCGGCACCGCCGTCGCCGGTGAGTCATTGACCTACACCGTCGAAGTCACCAACAGCGGTCCGGGCGTCGCCCGAGGCGTCGAGGTCGTCGATACGTTGGATTCGCGTTTAACGTTCAATAGCTTCGACGCCGGAACATCGGGCGTCACCGTCACCGAGAACGGCCAGATCCTGACGTTCGATGTCGGCACGTTGACCAGCGGGCAAACCGAAACGTTTACCTTCGTCGTTGACATCGCCAGCTCCGCCACGGGCACCTTGAACAACCAGGCCGACATCACGACCAGCGATGTCGATACCGACGCGACCAACGACAGCGACGACGTTGACGTCGCGATCACCGTGGACACCGATTTGGTAATCACCAAAGACGTCGATGCGGCGACCGCGGTCCCCGGACAGGACACGTTGACCTACACGTTCACGATCTCTCACGATACCGACAGCGTCAGCGATTCCGGCGAAGTCACCTTCACCGACACGCTGCCGGCCGGCGTGACCGGGTTGACCATTGACGCGCCCGACGCCACGTCGTCCGGGTTCGACACCGCCCAACAAACCGTGACCGTGGTCCACGACCCGATTCCCGTCGGCGAGACCCGAACGTTCACCGTCACCGTTTCGGTCAACGAAGATGCCACGGGATCGATCGTCAACACCGGCAGCATCACCGTGGCCGGTACGGAAACCGACACGACCAACAACAGTGACACGGCGACGACCGACGTGACACCCCAGTTTGATGTGACGCTGACCAAGTCCGCCGGAGATACGACTCCGGATCCGGGCAGCAATGTGACGTACACGATCGATGTGACCAATTCCGGACCGAGCACGGCCACCAACGTGGTTCTGACCGATGACGTGCCGACCGGATTGACGTTTGTCAGCGGTTCCATCGATGGACAATCGGCAACGCTGTCGGGCAGCACGGTGACCTTCCCCGCGGTCTCGTTGGACGAAAACGAGACCTTGACTGCGACGTTGGTCTTCACCGTCGGTGTCGACACCAGCGGGACGGTGACCAACACCGCCAGCGTCACCGCCGACACGGGCGAGACGGACACGACCAACAACACGGCAACCGCTGCGATCACCGCGACGCCGCAGGCCGATTTGACGGTCGAGAAAACGGTCGATGACGATATCGTGCAAACCGGAGACACACTGGTTTACACCGTGACGGTGACCAACAACGGTGTGTCGACGGCGTTTGGTTCGGTCGCGACCGATACGCTTCCGTCCGGTGTCACCTTCGTCAGCGGTACCGACCAAGACAACAATGCCTTGTCGGCCAGCGGCGGTGTGGTAACCGTCGACGCCGGCGATCTTGCGCCCGGTGCGTCGTTCAGTTTCACCATCAACGCAACGGTTGATAGCACGGCAAGTGGAAACCTGCAAAACGTCGTGGTTGTATCAACGACAACGGATGAATCGGACGATACCAATAACACCGACTCAGCGACGACGGCCGTCGATCCGATGATTCGGTCGATCAGCGGTTCGGTCTACTTTGATCGGGACAACGATGGCGTTTTTGATTCCGATGAAGTCGGCATCGAGGGTGTTCTGATTCGACTGACCGGAACCGACAGTTCCGGTGATGCGATCGCTCAGCGCACGGTGTTGACCGACGAAAACGGCGATTACCAATTCACCCAATTGGGCGCCGGAACCTACCAGGTCGAAGAGGTTCAGCCGGATGATTTCGTCACCGGTCAGAACACCGTCGGCAGCGGAGCGACCGCCACCGTCGTCGACGACGTCTTCACCGATCTGGACCTCGGAATCGACGAAGACGCAACCGGATTTAACTTTGGAGAACGAGCACAAGTGCTATCGAAACGACGCTTCCTCGCGTCCTCGTGATGACTGTCCCCGCGGAATGATCCTTCGTCTCGCACTTCGCCGGAGCCGGTGATGTAGCGAAATGCTGAAAGACGATCCGATCAACCGCGTCGACGCGACACTCTCACGCATTGGCGAGGAAGCTGCCAACGCACGGCCTTTCGGGGGGAAGGCCGTGCGTTTTTTTATTGTGTTTGCAATGCTTCATGTGCTGACGGTTTGATGTCCGGCACTGAGTCTGCGATTCTAAGGTTTCGCGGCGATCGCTGTGAAATCTCCCGCGTTGTTCTCCTCGCTCAAGATTCGCTTTGGGACTGGCGAGATGTCGCCATGAAACACAGCATCTGGTAGAGCATCTCGACCTTGGGCATCGGTACGCCAGCGGCCTGTGCCGTGTCGATCGGGGTCTTCAGGATCGTTTGCAACTCCATCGTCCGCCCGGCCAAATAGTCCAGCCGCATGCTGCTGTCGTACGGTTTCATTGTCCGCGTGTGATCGATGGTTTTTTCGATCCAGGACGAGTCGATCGAGGCGCCGCAAGCGGTCGCCGCGCGATGGACTTCCGTGATGATGTCACGGATCAGTTCAACCGACATCTCGTTTCCGATCAACTTGTCCGTCGATGCATCCAGTGCAACCGAAAGCCCGTTGAAGGGGATGTTCCACATTAATTTGCGCCAACGCACCATGTTCAGATCATCCGATGTCTGAACTTCGATTCCCGCCGCGCTCATCTCGGCACAAATCTGTTCGGCCTTGGACAACGTCTCCGCAGAGTTTTGATAGGGGCCGAAGACGATGCGTCCGTAGTCGATGTGGCGGATGTGGCCCGGCCCGACTTTGTTGCTGCATAGAAAACAGCAACCGCCGAAAACGCGTGGGGCGCCGAGCAGTTCTGCGACGGATTGTTCGACGCCGAGCCCGTTCTGCAGCACCAGCGCCACACCGCCTTGAGAAGTCGGCTGGGCCAGCAGCGAGGGCAGCAGATGATTGTTGACCGTTTTTAATCCGATCAACGTGACGTCGCAGGCCGGAACGGTGTCGATCGACGCGTGCGCGTTGACCTGGGGCAGATCGAAATCGCCCCAGTGGCTTTCGATCTTCCATCCGTGCTCGCGGACGTGCTCGTAGTCGGAGTGCAACAGAAAATGAACGTCGTGCCCGGCCCGGGCGAGCATCGCCCCGTACAGTCCTCCGACGGCGCCCGACCCGAGAATCGCATAGCTTTGTTTGATCATCTTGATTGGATAGGTGGATAGGATCGCGAATGACTCGGCGGGCTCAACTTACGAAACTCGGGGCGGTTTGTCGATTTGAGTCCAAGACCGCTACGTTGCATCTCGTTTCCTCGGGTCGGTGCCCGTCGGCTCGCGCCAAACGGCTGATTCTCGCTTGAGATCAGCCGGTTCGAGAGCAGGTCAGCGTGTCTTCAGTTAGCGGTAGTCGACTTCCGTCCACGCGTACTGGCAAACCGGAGTCGACCGAGGGTACAATCTGGCACAAACGTTTGTGCTACTGTGTTTTTCCCCACCTTACGATGACACTCATGAGATCTTTTTCACCGCTTTTGAGCTGCCTGGCCCCCCTCGTGCTCGGTTCACTTTCGCTGTTCGCCGTGTCCAGCGTCGCCGTGTCCAGCGTTTCAGCGCAACAGGTCGAGCGACCGGTCCAATTGATCTTTGACACCGACATCGGAAATGATTGTGACGACGTGATGGCCGTCGGGGTGATCCACTCGCTGCAGTCACGTGGCGAGTGTGAATTGCTGGCCGTGACGATCACCAAGGACAATCCGTTGGCGGCCGCCTTCACCGACGCGCTCAACACGTTCTACGGACGCGGCGAGATTCCCATCGGCGTCTGCGACAGTGGCGTGACGCCCGAAAAAGGGAAATTCAATGTCTTGGCCGAACAGAAGGATGGCGGTCGATTGCGTTATGAGCACGACCTCCGCTCTGGCGAAGACGCCCCCGACGCGGTCGACTTGCTGCGACGAACGCTGGCCGGGGCCGAGGATCACAGCATCGTGATCGCCCAAGTCGGTTTCTCCACCAACCTGGCAAACCTGCTGCGCAGCGGCCCGGACGAGCACAGCAAGTTGTCCGGCGTGGACTTGGTCAAGCAGAAGGTGCGCCTGTTGTCGGCGATGGCCGGTGCGTTCACCAAGATCCCGAACAACAAGGGAGAACTGTACGATCACCGCGAATACAACGTGGTCAAGGACTTGGAAAGTGCCAAGTACTTGGCCGAACATTGGCCCGTCCCGATCGTGTGGAGTGGATTTGAGATCGGTTTGAATCTTCGCTACCCGCACGAGAGCATTGAAAAGGATTTTGGTTACGTCGAACATCATCCGGTCGCCGAAGCTTACGTGCTCTACAATCCCCCGCCGCACGATCGTCCGACGTGGGACCTGACGTCGGTCTTGCATGCGGTGCGGCCGGACCGAGGCTACTTTGACCTTTCGCCGCCCGGACAGGTGACGGTCGACAAAGACGGCCTGACGACGTTTGAGCCGGCCGACGACGGACGCGACCGCTATTTGATTCTGCGTGAGGAGCAAAAGGCCCGGGCGACCGAAGCGCTCGTTCATCTGACCAGCCAACCGCCGTCGAAGTGATCGAACCAGCGGAAAGCGGACGCGGTTCCCATCTCGGATGGATGTGCCGGTGAATTCAGCGTTTGTTCTTGAACGTTGAAATCACGTCCAAGGCGACGCGGTGTAATTTACGGTTGCTGTCCATTGCCATTTTGCGAAGCATGCGGTGCGCTTCGGCTTCGCCGAGGCGCTCGTGCCGCATCAACATCGACTTGGCCAGGTCGATGTCTTTTCGTGAATCCAGTTGCGTCCGATATTTGTCGGCTTCGTTCCGCAAGCGACGGTAGGCTGCAAAGGTTGCCATCGCCAGGTCGATCGCCGGCTTGACTTTGACACGATCCACGCTGTCGACCAGATACGCGCAGACGCCCGAGTCGACCGCCGCGTGGACGGTTTGGGCGTCTTGGTCTTGGGCGAACATGACCACGGGGGTGGGTTGGCGTTGCCTGATCTCCCGCAACTGTTCCAACGTGTCGCGTTTGGGGCTATCCAGTTCGATCAGGACAACGTCGGGTTTGACCGTCGCCACCAGCGCGAACAGGTCGTCCAGCCCAGACGTCGAGAAGACGTTGGTGTAGCCGTTGTCCCGAAGGATCTTTTCCAGAATTTCGCGACGCTGGCTCGACTGGTCGACCAGCATCAGCTTGAGCGTCGGCGGCGGAAGCGGTGTCGCCATCAGTTAGAACTTTTTGTAGGGAAGGAATTTGCCGCTGAACGTGATTTTCACGCGGTCTCCCTTCGGATCGGGTTCACGATCGACGTCAATCGAAAAGTCGATCGCGCTCATGATTCCGTCGCCGAATTCTTCCTGTGCCACTTCTTTCATCGCCATGCCGTAGACCTGCATGATTTCATAAAAGCGATAGACGAACGGGTCGCTGGGAATCGTTTGCGTCAGCGAGCCCCGATAGGGATAGCCTTGCAAGACCTTGCAATCGGCGTCGGTCAATTCCAACGCGTCCTTGACCGCGGCGCAGTCGTCTTCGCTCATCGAGCATTGACCGGTCAATGCCGCGGCGACCCAGACGGGACTCTGGCCCATCTTTTCGGCCAATTCGGCCCAGGTCAGACTTTTGGCGACCTTGACCGATTCGATCTTGGTGACGACTTGCTCGAGGGTTGGCATGGATTCTGTCATCGTGGTCATAAAGCGTACTCTGCGAAAGGAGAAAGGAACTGCTGGGTGAAAGGGTTGGGGCAAACGAGGAACACCACTCAATCCGGCTGGTTTTCGTCGCTGTGGGGGTAAGCTTGCATGGCGTGGGCGGTGTCATCCAGCGCCGTCGGCCGGCGGTTGTGGTCGATCAAGAAGCGCAGGATGCGTGTCCGTAGACGCATGTAGTCCTCCGATTCGATCAACTGTTCGCGAGTCCTCGGACGCGGGATGTTGATGTCGACGATTTCGGCGATCCGGGCTTCCGGGCCGTTGGTCATCAATGCAATTCGGTCACTCAACAAAATCGCTTCGTCCACATCGTGTGTGACCATGCAAACGGTCGCGCCGGCCACGTCCCACATCCGAACCAATTCGTCCTGGATCGATCCACGTGTCAACGCATCGATCTGAGCGAACGGCTCATCCAACAGCAGGGCTTTGGGTTGAACCGCGAAGGCTCGCGCCAGTCCGACGCGTTGACGCATTCCGCCAGACAGGTGGGCGGGCATCTTTTTGCCGATATCGGACAGTCCCATCAGATTCAGATAACGCGTCGTGTGTTGGGCAACTTGTTTGCTGTCCCACGACGGGAATGCCGAACGCACGGCCACGCGGACGTTGTCAAAGGCGGACATCCACGGCATCAAGGCGAACGACTGGAACACGACCATCCGGTCCAATCCCGGTCCCAGTACCTTCTTGCCGTCGACCAGGATTTCTCCGGACGTCGGCTGGTCGAATCCTGCGATGATGTTCAACAGCGTGCTTTTTCCACAGCCGCTGTGCCCGATGATGGAAACGAATTCCCCGTTGGCGATGTCCAATGACACGTCGCGGAAAACGCAGACTTCGCCATCACCGGTCAGGGACGGAAAAAACTTTGACGCCTCGCGGACGGACAATTGACCGTCGCTGGATTGGTCCGCTTCGGCTGGCGGAGCGGATTGAAGTTCGGGAGTTGGCATTTCAAGTTGCATAGCTGGCCGCCTTGGAAAGTTTTGAGAACAGGGCATCCATCAAGAAGCCCACGAAGCCGACCACAAGGATGGCGAACAAGACGCCGGCAATGTCCAAGTTGTTCCACTCGATCCATGTCAGATAGCCCACCCCGAGTTCCCCGAGCAGCATTTCTGCCGGCACGACGGCTACCAGGGCCGAACCGAAACTGATTCTCAACCCCGCGACGATCGCCGGAGCCGCGGCCGGCAAGATGACCGTGAACAGCCGCCGGAACCATCCGAATTCAAGCATCCGCGAAACCCTCAAGTAGTCCTTGTCGATCGATGACAATCCGAACGCCGTGTTTGCGATCGTGGGCCAGAGGGACGCCATGAACACCACCAGGATCGCGGTGATCGTCGGTTTTTGAACGGTGTACAACAGCAGTGGCATCCAAGCCAACGGAGAGATCGGCTTGAGCACCTGAAGGAACGGGTTGACGGCGTGAAAGATGACGGGATTGAGTCCCACGATCACGCCGACGAAGATCGCGACCACGCTCGCCAGCAGGAACCCGACGCTGAACCGCGACACCGTGTAGAAAATCAGGTGTCCGATGCCATGATCGTTGGTTCCGTTCTTGTGAAACGGATGCGAAAGTTCTTCGACGATCTTCTTGCCCACCATCAGCGGTCCGGGCACGCCACTGGTCTTTTCCTCGTTGAACACATAGTCTCCGGCGTCGTTCATCACGATGTCACCGTTGAACTCGAGCAACATCAGTTCCTCTTCGGTCTTGCCTGTCGGATCAAACGCGGCCCGGCTGGTCGCGTACTGCCAACCGCCCAGCAAAACGACCAGGATCACGACGCTTAGGATTTTGGCTTGCCACCACTTCGGATCGCTCGGCAAGCGCCAGGTTTTGCGATTCATCATGAATTCACCTGTCGGGGATTAAAGGTTGTTGATCGGAAAACTTGCCAAGTACTCGTCGGGTTTGTCCGGATCAAATTCTTTGCCCATGATCACGTGCTTGGTGTAGGTTTTGGTGCGATCTTCGTAACCCATTTCGGAAGCCAGTTCGTTGCACTTGGTCGCCAAATAAACTTCTTCGGCGACGGTCTTGTAATCGAAGTCGGTGTCGACGTGCTTCCAACGTTTCATTTGGGTCAGAATCCAGACGGCCATCGAGTGCCACGGCATGGGGTCGAAATCGATCCGATCGGGAGCGTTGCCGATGCCGCCCAAGCCTGTCGCATAGCGCCCGGTCAGCACCTGTTCGAGCACCGTGACGGGCTGATTCAAGTAATTCCGCGGCGCGATCGCTTTGGCGATTTCTTTGCGGTTGGCCTTGTCCGACGCGTAGGCTGTCGCGTCGACGATGGAACGGAATAACGCAAGGAACGTGTTGGGATGTGTGTTGGCGAACTCTTGCGAGATCGCGAACGCACAGCACGGATGTCCTTCCCAGATCTCCTTGGAAAGCTTGAAAATGAACCCCGCGTTTTCGTACACCGCCCGCTGGTTGAAAGGATCCGGGGCCAGGTAACCGTCGACGTTGCCGGCTTTCAGATTCGCCACCATTTCCGGCGGCGGAACCACGCGGATTTGCACGTCTTTGTCCGGATGCAATCCCCCTTCGGCCAGGTAATAGCGAAGCAGGTAGTTGTGCATGGAATATTCAAACGGCACGCAAAACCGAAAACCTTTCATGTCCTGAGCGGTTTTGACGCCCTTGTGCTTGTTCGCCAGCGTGATCGCTTGCCCGTTGATGTTCTCAACCGCCGGCATGTAGAACGGAACCTTGGGCGAACCGGCACCGAGTGTGATTGACAGCGGCATCGGCGAGAGCATGTGTGCCGCGTCGACTTCTTTGGTAATCGCCCAGTCACGGACCATCGCCCAGCCGCTGGCACGCCGGACCTTGGCATTGAGCCCGTGTCTTTCGTAGAAACCCATCGGTTCGGCCATGATGATCGGCGTTGCGCAGGTGATCGGAATGAAACCGATCGAGAGATCCGGTTTTTCGATCTTGCCGATTTCCATGGCCATTGCTTTGGCCGTATCCAAGGGAAACATGCCGCGGACGATTTCAGCGACCACACCGGCTCCCGCAGCCGCCAACACTTTCCGCCGCGAAACATCACTCTGTCCAAAGATCGCCTTGACCACCGCCGTTTCGACCGCGCGGCTCATCGCGTCTTCCGACGACAACGCCCGTTGCGGGACATCATTGACGGAACTGTGTTGGCACTGCGTTTGATCGGCCGGTTCGCAATGCGTGTGTCCATGGCCGCATCCCGCGTGGTGTTGGTGTTCAAGCGATTGATCGGGATCAAACGGATCACGGCGAAAGACACTCATGGCTATACTCCTTGGAATACGAATCGACGAGCGGCAGCACGCCGGCTCGTGATGGCGGAAGGGTCCGCGGGTTAGAAAGTCGGAACGACGCAATGCGCATCCGCTTGTTGTCTGATCGCTCAAAACATCCGATCACTCCGATGCTTCGCTGGCGTTCTTACGTCGCAACCGTTGTGCCAAACATCTCGTTTGATGCGATGGATCTCAACGCCAGCGCAATTGGATCGCTTGTTTGTCAATGATTTGGCGATCCGGACGGCAGTAAAAAACGATCGCTTTCATCTTCGATACGATTGCTCAGGCACCGCCGCTGCGCAAGGTCGGTGCAAGCCTGCTTATGGATCGTGCAATGCGAGACGAAGGAACGGTCATCACGCCAAACGCTACACCTCGCCGGGACCCTTCGTGTGGGAGTGCAAAAAATCCATCTGGCTCGGATTGATCATTCCCCCGACGAATGGCTGACACGAAATTCGTTAGAATTGTGTTCGCCCAATTCCCCCTGTCCGGAGACAACCATGAGATCCCGCAAGACTTTGTGCTCGATCACGGCCTGTTGGCTGTGTTGGACGGTTTCGTTGCTGCCGTCGACTTCATCGGCGCAAACCGCCGAAAAGCTTTCCAATCAGTACATCCCCGATGATGCGGTCGCCGCCGGATTCCTTTCTCCGCGTCAAATGCTGACCTCACCGGAGTGGAAATTGGCACCGATCGAAGTCGCGCAAGCCGCGGGCATGCAGTATGTCGGCGTCGACCCGCTGAATATCAACGACATTAAAGTCATCGTCGGCATGCCCGGCCCGATGGGCCCTCAGGCCGGCGCGGTGTTTGAACTCAACGTGGACACCGCCATCGGCCAACTGAATCCGATGATTCTGAACGAATTTGAAGCGAAAGAAGTCGACGGACTCGAGGTCTACGAAAGCCGACGTCCGCCGATCGTTCGGCTTCATCAAGCCGGGCCACGCACGATTCTGGTCGGCAGCGGCGGCTACCTGACGAAAATGCTTGCCGCCGGTGAAGGTGGAACCGGCCAAGTGCCAACTCTGGTTTCACGGATTCCGCGTCGAGATGGCGTGACGCTGGTCGCCGGCATGCAGCAGATCCGTCCTCTGGTGACCGGCATGCTGCAACAAAATGCCGGGCAATTGCCGCCGCAGCTCAAGGGGCTGACGGAGATCGGCGAACTGACCGATGCGTTGTACGTCAACATGGACTACGCACCGATGTCCGGATCATTGATGATCTCGGCGATCGGTCGCGACGAAGATTCCGCGGCCAAGCTGGAGGAAACGCTGAATCAGGCGATCGATTTCGGACGCATGATGGCAACATCCGAAATGATGAACAACGTCCGAGGCGACGATCCGGTCAATCAGGCGATGGCAAAGTACATCGAACGTTTGGGCACCGAAATCTCCGCGATGCTTCGTCCTGAACGCAGGGAGAAAATCGTCACGATGAAACTTTCCGGCAACGTGGGTACCACCGGCGTGCTGGTCGGGTTGCTGTTGCCCGCCGTCCAAGCCTCACGCGAAGCGGCGCGACGGATGCAAGCCAGCAACGAGCTGAAGCAGATCGGTTTGGCGATGCATAACTATCACTCCGCGTTTCGAAAGCTTCCCGATCGCGCGATCCGAGACGAAAACGGCAAGCCCCTGCTCAGTTGGCGCGTCGCCATCCTGCCCTTCATTGAACAGCAGCAACTCTACGAGCAGTTCCATCTCGATGAGCCCTGGGATAGTCCCCACAACCGGCCCCTGCTGGATCAGATGCCGAGCGTCTACGCCGATCCCAGTGCGATCGTGCCGCCGGGACATACCGTGTTTCAGGTTCCCCACGGTGACGGGTTGTTGTTCCATGATTCCGGCCCAACCGCGTTCCGTGATGTGATCGATGGCCTGTCCAATACGATCATGGTGATCGAAAGCAGTCGGGAGGCGGCGGTGCCGTGGACCAAACCGGTCGACATGGAATTTGACCTTGCCGATCCGCTGGCCAAAACGGGTGGCAACCGGCCGGGAGGGTTTCACGTGCTGATGGGCGATGGCGCAGTTAGGTTTATTGCCAATTCGATCGACCCCGAAACGTTCAAGAAACTGCTGACAAGTGCCGGAGCCGAGCCGATCGAGTTTTAGCGTGTTGTCCTGCGCTGCTGCGATGGACGAACCAGGTGAAATTCCATGGACCGTGACGACCCGACACGAATCCGCGACATCGCGACCCGTTGGAGTTTGATCCGCAAGGCGCACGCCGGTGACGACACGTCGGCAACGTCGGCGCGCCACGCCCTGGTCGACCGCTACTGCGGGGCGGCGTGGCGCTATTTGCTCGCCGTCACCGGCAACGAACAAATTGCCGAGGAGCTGTTTCAAGAGCTGGCACTGCGAATGTTGCGTGGCGATTTGCGTCACGCCGACTCAAGCAAGGGCCGCTTTCGGGACTATTTGAAGACCGTTCTGGTCAACTTGGTCAGGGACCACTACCGCAAACGCCCCGACGGGGAATCGTCGCAGGCGTTGTCCGATGCGCTGGCCAGCAAGGACGTCTCCGCCGCGATCGACGGTGAGGGCGAGTTCGTCGATTGCTGGCGTGACGAGTTGCTGCAAAAAACCTGGACGGCACTCGATGAATCCAGTGCGACGCTGGCGGCGGTGCTGCGGGCGCACGTCGAAAACGAAGAACTGACGGCGGCTGAAAAAGGGAGGATCGTCCAGGGAATGCTCGACAGTCCGTTCACGGCGAATCGCTATCGGGTGATGCTGCACCGGGCTCGTGACAAGTTTGCCAAATTGTTAATCGATGAGGTCGCCGCTACTCTTGATTCCCCGACCGAAGAAGAGCTTCGGCAGGAGCTGCGCACGTTGCGGTTGCTAAAATACTGCCAACCCAAGACATAAGCTTTCCCGAGATACGCTCTGTTTTGACATGTGATTTTAATGTCATCACCGCAACCACCTCGTTCAGGAACGCGGTGGCCGTCATGCTGAGCCAAAACCCGGCCATCGCCAGTGCGATCAGCACCACCAGCGTATGACGAAATTGATCATAGCTGTCGGCGGTGAAGTGTTCCGGCCCGACCAAGATCAATAGCGTCGCGGCACCCAAGGGAGTCAACCCGGCGATGATCTGGCAGACACGATTCTTGGCCGGGACGTCAGCGATTTCTTGCGACGCCGTTTCGCGTAGGCGAAAAACGTCACGCCACAGCGAGGTGTAAACGGCTCGCAAGACGACGAACGCAACGACGTAGTAGTTCGTGACGATCCCGACCAACCCCGTCACCACAAATGCGATGGCGGTGTGTAACATCACGCCGCGGTCGACCGGTCCGGCCAGCAGTTCCATCCCCAGAGGGATCGTGATCGCAAACGGCAGCCATCCGACGCTGCCGAGCACGAAGGTCCAGAACGGCAAACTCAGCGTCTGCCGCCTCGCTTCGCGGAGTTCACTGGCACGGAGCAATTGATCGCCGCGCAGTGTATTCCAGCTCTTCGCGGCGCGGAACAAGGTCCGGTGCAGCATCACGCCCATCAGCGAGATCACGGCGACGTTGTAGCCGACGACCATCTGAACAAACGCCGTCTGCTGCGCCGCCGTCAGATCTTTGATCACGACAAGGCCGATGTAGAGCAGGTTGATGCAACTGGCGGTCACGTTCGGCACACAGGTGCACAACAAGATGAACCAGAGCGGGTACCTTTGGGCGATGGTGGTCAGCGTCCCCTTGGCCGGCAGGGAGCGTTCGACGCGCAGCAATTCGAAACAGCCCGACAGTGCATCGGCGAGTTCTTTTGCGGAAGCATATCGATCCTGTTTGCACGGTTGGAGACAGCGACAGATGATGCGAGTCAGCGGCGCAGCGACGTTCGCATTGCGAAGTCGGCTCGCGGGGTCGATTGATTCGGCATGGTTGGTGTGCAGGTGATCGAAAAACGCGTTCGACGCGGCGTCTTCGGTTTCCTGCTCGGCGTCGGCCACGTCGGGTTCTCGCTCCACCCCAAGCCGGGCGTCGTGGTGTCCCGCGATCGCCAGATCCATCAACACTGCGCCGAGCGAATAGAGATCACTTTGCTCGGTGACTTGATCCGGGCCGCTGGGGTGTTGGGGGTTGAGGGCGTCAAAATGCTCGGGTGCCATGTAGCCGATCGTTCCGCCAAAAACCGCGTCCCCATCATCCGAAACGTCCGCCGCCGGCAACGACAAACTGAAATCCATCAACAACGGTTTTCCGTATTGATTGACAATGATGTTGCCGGGTTTGATATCCCGGTGCAGCACGCCACGGCTGTGCGCGTACGCGAGTGCTTCGGCCAGCTGTTGGCCGATCCAGCAGGTGGTTTCGTCGCGGTTGCATTGGGAGAGCTGTTCGCGGCTTCTCAGGCTGGCCGGATCCATGACGGCCGGATGCGAGTTGAGAGCGTCAACGATGTCCAGGATCGCGTTGCCGTCCTGTTGATCGCGATCCAGAGCACTCAAGCCCTGAATCACGTCGTGCAAGGTTCCCCCCGGCACATACTGCATGCATAACAATCGGATTCCCTTTTCCGAAACCACCTCTTCGGAAAAGACCGGGACGATATGGGAATGTTCCAGACGGGCCATCGTGCGCCCCTCGTGGCCCAAGTCGGCGGTGATCTTGAGTGCCACGTCGCGGTCGAGCGAGCGTTGCCGTGCGAGGAAAACTTTGCCGAACGATCCCTCGCCGGCCAGGCTGATCAGTTCAAAGTCGCCGATGCAACTTCCCAGCTTTGAAAACGCTGCAGCGAGCCGCTGGGATCGTGAGATCATCTTCGGCAGACTTGGAGTGAATCCGCTTCGCGTGTCCGATTGCACACGTGATTGTGGCGTGGTTGACTTGATTTCCGAGCGAAAAGGCCGAATCAGTTGCGTCGTCATCTAGCTCTCCAATCGGCAATGTTTTCGCGAATTGAGGTTTTGACGGTGCCTGAACAGGGATTCAGAATCGTCAACCTGCATTAGAAAAACTGAAGTCTTCGAGCCGCCTCGCGAATGCCCGCTGCTGAGATGATCGTGGTGTCAAAACGGATGTTGCGTGGAAAAAGATTAAAAAGAATAGAGCGATGTGAAACTGCTTCGTTGACGCTTCGGTTGCCGACACGCCGCAGGGGCGTGCGCGTGCAGGCCAGCGTGTGGAGGGCAACGTGTGGAAGCCAGCGCGGTAATCTCCGCGACGCCGTTGGATTCGGGGGCTATCATATGCGGATGGCGCTGCAAGGTTCCGCGCCGTTTTCCTCCCCGGATTCCCGCCTCGCCCCCGACATGTTCAGACATTTTCTCCAAGCCTGCTTCGTCGCCTGTTGTGTTTCCGTATCGGTCGCCTCGGAATCGCGTCCCAATCTTTTGTGGCTCTCCTGTGAAGACATCAGTCCACACGTGGGATGTTACGGAGACCCACACGCGATCACGCCGAACATCGATCGATTGGCCAGCGAGGGCGTTCGATACACGCACGCGTTTACGACCGCCGGTGTGTGTGCGCCGTGTCGCAGCGGGATCATCACGGGCATGTATCAAACGACGCTCGGGACACATCACATGCGATGCACGGCAACCCTGCCGGATTCGATCCGTCCGTTCCCAACCTATCTTCGCGACGCCGGCTACTTCTGTACGAACAACTCCAAACAGGACTACCAATTCAAGACACCCCGCGACACATGGGACGTCTCTTCGGGCAAGGCACATTGGCGTGACCGGGACGATGAGGACACGCCGTTCTTCGCCGTTTTTAATTTCACCGGTTGCCATGAGTCCGGCATCGCAAACAAAAGCAAGTACCAATCGGTGACTGAGGTTCTGACCGACGACCAGCGTCAAGATCCGGCGGCGTTGCAGTTGCCGCCTTACTACTGCGATACGCCGGTGACGCGCGAAGATTGGAAACGCAACTACGAACTGATCACGGCGATGGACCACTGGGTCGGCAAGCTGATCGACCAATTAAAACAGGACGGTCTGTACGAGAACACGATCATCATGTTTTGGTCCGATCACGGCGTCGGACTGCCGCGGGCGAAACGCTGGTTGTACGATTCCGGCACGCACATTCCGCTGGTCGTGAGGATCCCGAAAGCGTATCGCGTCGATGGACAGGGCACTCCCGGTGAGGTCTCCGATCGGCTGGTCAGCTCGATCGACTTTGGTCCCACCGTCTTGAACCTTGCCGGGCTGGATATTCCCTCCCACGTGCAGGGGCAACCGTTTCTTGGCACCCATCTGCCGCCGGCACGGCAATACGTTTATGGTGCCCGCGACCGGATGGACGAACGCTACGACATCATCCGCATGGTGCGCGACAAACGCTTTCGTTACCTCCGCAATTTTGAACCGCTGAAGACTTATCACCAGTACATCAACACCTGCGAAAAAGGTGCCACGATGCGTGAGTTGCGGCGGTTGCATGACGCCGGCGAATTGACGGCCGAAGCGGAATACTATTTCTCACCGACCAAGCCCGTCGAGGAACTCTACGATTGCGTGGCCGATCCACACGAAGTCAACAATCTGGCGGCCGACAGCGACTATGCCGATGTGTTGAAACGCATGCGTGCTGCACAAACCGAGTGGATCGGCGAAACGGGTGACTTGGGGTTGATCCCCGAAGCGATCATCGCCGAGCGGGCGAACGAACTGGGAAGTGAATATGCGATCCTACGACAAGCCGACGCGGAACAGTACAACGCGCAACTCGCCGACATCGCGGTCGCCGCTTCCAGCGGACCGTCGGCGCTCAAGAAGCTCGTTGATTCGGCCGATGATCGCGATAGCGTGATTCGCTATTGGGCGGCCACCGGCATCGGCAATCTGGGCGTGGCGGCAAGGGCCGCGGCGGCGGATGCGATGAAGACGTTGCTGACCGATTCCTCCTCGGCGGTTCGTACCGCGGCCGCACGAGCGCTGTGCCGGATGGAGTTGCCCGAACAAGCGCTACCGGTTTTGATTGATGAGATGACCACCGGCGCCCAATGGGAACGTCTGCAGGCGGCCATCGTGCTTGACGAGATCGACGAACAGGCGCGGCCGGTGATCGATCAGATGAGCGAAGGATTGGAGTATCAGAAAGGATTCAATTCCGATGGCAAGTACCGCGTTCGCGTGATGAACCGAGCATTGAACGAACTCAACGGAACGTCCAACGTGGTGGATTGAGTCACGGTTGTTCAAGCGGTGCGCGACGGCTGGCATGCACAGCATGCCCTACTCTGAGGCCGCAATTTGCAGGCCGTAGGTCACGCTGTTGTTGATGACTGGCATGCACAGCATGCCCTACTTTTGGTCCAATTCGCTCAACTTCAGCCGGACGCTCATGATGTAGGGCTGCTCGCCCTTGATCCAGTGACCGTAGGTGGTCGTGACGATTGTGTCATCGGGCAACACTTCGACTCCGGGATAGGCGGTGTCGGCGCCTTTGGTGTTGTCGCCCAGTCGCACGAAGTACTGACCGTCGCGGCCGTTGACCAGATCGTCCCAGGTTCCGACCCAGCCGACCCAATCGCCTTCAAACGGACGGTCTTTGCGGGATTGGACCGGCGATTGGCAACGATAACTGATGAACAGTCTGCCATCGGCGGTGTACTTTCCGGTGTGGCGATCCCCGGTCAGGGCGAGCGGCAATTCTCGAGGCGACGACCATGTTTTGCCTTCGTCATCGGAGAAGATGATGTGGGAGTTCTTTCGGCGGGCATTTTCACGCAGCAACACCGCCAGTCGCTTGCCATCGGGCGACCGGATGCAACCGGGTTCGCAGAGATGAACGTCGGAGGATTGGTAAACGGATTCGGGGGCTGACCAAGTCAGGCCACCGTCGGTCGAAAACGATTTGTAGAGCGTGAAGGTCTTGGAGCGCTTTCCATCGGCGGTGAAGAATCGCCCGTCGTCGTGGAACATGGCCAGGTAATGGCCAGGACCGGTCTTGAGCGGTTCGACAAATCCCATCACGACGATCCCGCCCCAATCGCCGACCGGTTTCAGCGGGCTCCAATCTAGCCCGTCATTCTCCGAGACCGCCAATCGTGCGGGATACAGCCCGGACCACATGATGATACGTTTGGTCCCGTCGGGGCCGATCACGCGGTGCAGCGTGGGGACTTCCTTGGACGTCGACCAGTTCTCCGGGGTCGGCAAACGGTCGCTCCACGTCAATCCGCCATCGTCGCTGCGTTTGTAAACAATGCCCCCGCGACCGTGACCTTTGGGATAAACGCACAACATCGTCTTGCCGTCTTCCAGCAAACACGTGGTCGGGTGTCCGAGGTATTGGCCGGGCTCGCGATCGACAATCACTTGACGGTCGGTGTCATCCCCCAGATCGATCGTAGTCAACTGCGGTGACTTGGATGTGCGTTGTGGTTCCAAGAAACCGTGTGACACCAGGAATTGATCTAGCTCGCGAATCGTTGACTGGTAGTTGGAATTATCGCCTCGTCCGTGATTAAAAAAGCCGTGCCCCTGGCCTTCAAATCCGATCAGCTCGCATGCATTGCCGGCTTTCTTCATCGCCTGACAGAACGCTTCGGCCGTCCAATAAGGCACCGTCTCGTCCGCTTTCCCATGGAACAGAATGGTCGGCGGGGCGTTTGAATCGACGTGGTGGACCGGCGAGAGGGCGCGAGGATCGGTTCCCATTCGTTCGGCGAGTCCTTTCAGTTTCTCCGGATCCAGTGGCGGCCGGTCATTGATTTTCGCTAGCACGACCGCCGGATTAAACAGCGCCATCGCGTTGGGGCGACTGCTGACCGATGTGTTTTCGCCGGATTCGTCCAATCCCTCGATCACGCCGGTGCAGGCGGCGACGTGACCGCCCGCCGAACCGCCGCCGGCGACGATGCGATCGGGATCGACACCCAAGCGATCGGCCTGCTCGCGGATCCAACGGACCGCCGACTTGCCGTCTGCGACACATTTGAGCGCCTTGGTCCCTTGGCGATTCAGCACGCGATAGTCGGCGGTCATTGCGACCATGCCGCGTGAGGCGAGGTATTTGCAATGCTCGAGGAACTGGTTGGGTGTACCGTTTTTCCATCCACCGCCGAAGAAGAACACGATGGCCGAACGCCGATCGGTCGGTTTGTGATCGTCGGGGTAGAACACGTACAGTTTCAACGACACCGGGGCTCCCTCGGCGTCCTCGGTGGTCTTGTAAACCTCGACCGCTGCTCCGGCAGCGCGCATCTTTGTTTCGGTTTCTTGATCCTGGGCGTGCACGCCGACGTTGGGGATCGCCATCAGTGCGATCAGCACCAGGAGAACGGGAACTCTGTGGGACATGTGGGCCACCAAAACGGGAGAGAAATCGGAAGGGGCGTGGAACACGCCGGAGGCTGGAATGGATTAGAGTATAGCCCCACCCGCCGCCTCGTGTCTTCCAGCGAGGTCGCGTGATCGAGCGTCTTGCTCAGCACGCCAGTCCTACAGACAAGACGCGCTTCCATTCCCCTTGCCAACGAACGCATCCACTCATGATTCGATTCAAGCGTTTTCCGTTCCTGGTCCTCTTTTTGGCGTCGTCGGTTGGTCTCCATGCAGCCTTCGCCGAAGATGCGAGACCCGACGATCAACGATCCAGCAACACGCTCGATTTTGCCATTGCGGAATTTTGGGAAACGCTTGACGGAAAACCGGTGACGGACAGCTGGGAATTCGCCGATGGGGAGGTGCGTCTGGTCCAGCCACGTGGCGGCAACGGCAGTCTCGTCAGTGGGCCGTTGCCGCCCAATTTTGAATTGTCATGGGAATGGAAGATCGACGAAAAAACGAACACGGGACTAAAGTACCGGGTACGTCGATTCGGCAAGCACCTGTTCAGCAACAATTATTTGGGAATCGAGTATCAGATCATCGACGACAAACCGACCAGTCTGGCCAAGGGCAGCACGGCTTCGATTTACGATCTGGTGGCGCCCGAGCACGAGAAGGTGCTGCACCCGGCCGGCCAATGGAACCAATCCCGTGTCGTCGCCAGCGGCCATCGACTGGAACACTATTTGAATGGCCAACTCGTTGCTTCTGCCAAGACGACCGGCCCGAGCTGGGACAAGACGATCGCGCTGAGCAAGTTTTATGGTTCGCAGGATTTCGGCAGCCCCAAGCCCGGCGATCGAATCATGTTGACCGACCACGGCGGAAAAGCGGTCTATCGAAAGTTTCAGTTCACCGCGATCGACGTCGCTCCCGCGGATCTCGAAACGCCGATCGCGACGGCACCGTTCCTCGGCAATGCGATGCGGAACAGCTGGGCGGATCAAGATTCGATCGTGATTTGGACTCGCACCACCGCGCGGCCCGATTTCGTCGCCGACGGCAAAGCGTTCGTGTCGGTCTCCAGGAACGACGCTAGAAAACTTGCCAACGAAACCGATGCCGAAAAATTGCTCCGTGTCCAACTGCCCGAGGGCGCCGAATTGTCCGAAATGCTGGGGGCATGTCCTGGGGCGCCTGGCCGCGTCCGTCTGATGTACTTTCCGGGCAAGCAACGCTACGCGCTGAAAACCACCGAGTGGATCACAACGAAACCGGAAAGCGACTTCACCGCCCAATGGAAACTCAAAGGGCTTAAGCCTGACACGCAATACGCTGCGATTATCGAAGCACAATCACTCGATCGCGACGAAACAACCGCGGTCGTCCGTGGCGCCTTCCGAACCGCACCGAAAGCAAACGCGCGAAAGGACGTGAAGTTTTGCATCACGACTTGTCACGACTTCATCCGCCGCGACGACGGGATGAAGGGACACAAGATCTATCCGACGATGACCAAAATGCAACCGGATTTCGTCGTCCACGCCGGTGACATCGAATACTACGACAAACCCGATCCCTGGGCGATGACGATCGAATTGATGCGTTTCAAGTGGGGGCGGATCTTTGCTTTGCCGAGCAACCGTGACTTTTACAGCCACACCACCAGCTACTTTTTGAAGGACGACCACGACACGCTGAAGAACGATTGTTGGGCCGGGCAAGCCTATGGTTCGGTCAGTTTTGAGCAAGGCGTCCAGCTGTTCAACGAAGAACAATTCCCTTCGTTGACTCCACGCTACACCAACGTTCGCTGGGGGCGTGATCTGGAAGTCTGGTTCTTGGAGGGACGCGACTACCGCAGCCCCAACTCGATGCCGGATGGACCGGAGAAGACCATTTTGGGCAACGAACAGAAGGCTTGGTTGTTCAAGACGCTCGATGAATCGACTGCGACATTCAAAGTGATCTGTAGCCCCACGCCGGTCGTCGGCCCTGACAGAGACAACAAGAAAGACAATCACGCCAACGAGATCTTCGCCCATGAAGGCGACGAAATTCGCGCCAAACTGGCGACGATCGACAATGTGATCGTCTTGTGCGGCGACCGACATTGGCAATACGCATCGTTCGATTCCGAAGCCGACCTCTGGGAGTTCGGCTGTGGACCGGGCAGCGAGGAACATGAATTGGGTTGGAAACCGGGCGACGAACGCCCCCAACACCGCTTCCTACGCGTCGCCGGCGGATTTTTGTCCGGTGAATTGAAATACGCCGGTGAAGAAGACGAGCCGCGATTGACGCTCCGTCATCACAAGGTCGACGGAGAAGCCGTCAGCGAGTTCGCGTTTCCCGTCAAAACCGAGTAGGGCATGTTGTGCACGCCGATCGTCTGCCGCCAAGGTAACAGCAGAACGCATTCAGCAACCGTTGGTGTCTAGCCTTTAGCCCGGATATTGCATCCGCTGACTGGTTGACTCTGATTTTAGACTGAGTTACGGCGAGGCTGTCCACGATAGCCGGTTTTTGCTGCAATCGATTCGCTGCGGGCAGAGGGCCCCCTACCCCCAGACGACCGGAAGTCGCTGCGCGGTGCCACACGATGCGATGGGAGTGGCTAATCGCTACGGCACAGACGTGCCAGCACCTGATTGAACAGCGGTTCCCAGGGGCAATGGCTGCAAAGATGAAATACCACCCGACGACAAGTCACTCGAACTCGGGCTGCTATTTTCAACAGTCGCAATCGAATCGTGTCCACACGTAGACGACTCTGTTTCGTTCCACTCAGGCCCAGGCGACGCAACCCATCGAGTAGAACGTAAGCAAATGATGAAAGCATCACGCGGAACTGATTGGCAATAAAACGGGTGCAACTGGTGCGATCAGCGAACAGACAAAGCTGTTGCTCTTTGATCCGATTCTCCATCTCGCCACGCATGCAGTAGTGCTCTCGATAAAACTTCTCCGGGTCATAAGCGACAGAGCACCATGTCCCTGGAGTCTTAACTTGTAGCGGCTGCCTTTTGCCATCGACCATCGGTCGATGGTAGGTCGTGTCGACAATGTCGTCACTTGAGAAACAGTTTGTTACGACGAAGCGAGGATTGGGGCCTTTGGCGGTATACTCTGCTTTGCCGACCACCCAGCGATGGCGGTCCCACGTCCTGCCGGTGCGATAGCGAAACCACTTGTAAAAGGCTTGTTTGCCACCACGGTGGAATCTCTCGACTCTTGCGCGAGTCATTTCGCAGGCAATTTGCTTGACCAAAACCTTATTCTTGGGCAAACCAAAGACGTAGTGGACATCGTTTTTGTCGCACCAGCGCATGAGGCGTTCGATCGCAAAACCTCCGTCACCACGAAGGGTGATTTTGACCCGAGGCCATCGTTGGCGGATCCTTGCAACAAGCAATTTTGTGATTCCGCGTGCGTGATGGCCATCACCGAGGTTGGCTGGACGAAGATACGAGACGAGAAGTTGGTCGCCGCAAAACACGTACAGAGGTTGGAAGCAATAGCTGTCGTAGTAGGCATTGAAAGCCTTTTTATCTTGATCGCCGTGTACCTTGTCGTCCGTTGCGTCTAGATCGAGTGTGATTTCATCAGGCGGGGTGTCGAAGCTGTCAAGAAAAATGTCGACGAGGATCTTGCTGAGTTCGAAGAGTTCTTTTTTGGTGATTCGGTTTTCAAATCGGGAATGAGTCGAGGGGCTCGCCAGAGTGGGATCCCAATCGTCATCCGACCTGTCATTGATTCGAGGGGGCCGTCCGGCGGCGACTTGAAAGGCGGCATCATCGCGAAGCTGCTGTTGATCGTTTGCGTCTTCGTATCCGGCCGCGATCGCAAAGATTCGACTGATAAGGATTTCCGCTTGAGAATGAACGGTGTGAATCGGATCACGCGGGTCGTGAATCGCTTGGTCGATCCGCTTGATCAAATTGAGCTTTTTGTCGACTTCGCGAAGCAGGACGAGGCCCCCATCGGAAGTGAGCGATCCGCCGTCGAAATCTACCTCAACGGCCTGCCTTCTGAGGCGTTTCAATGCGGGACGATTTCGTTTACGCTTTGTCATTGCCGAAAGCCTTGGTTTTGTGGTCTATGAAGTGTCGTAACTCCAATAGATACACGAACTAAGGCTTTCGCGCTATAGGGGCAGTCGAATAAGCGGATGCAATATCCGGGTTAGGCGATTCCCGGTCGCTGCGACGCAGCGACGGTGGGCGGCTGCAGCCCAATACCGCTACGTGAAGACCAACGGGGAGGCCCGGACGCTGGCGCGAACCGGCTGATGTCAAACGATTGTCAGCCGTTTGGCGCGAGCCTACGGGCCCTCACCTGAGGAAACATCGCTGCGACGCAGCGACCGTGGGCGGCTGAAGCCTGCACACCAACACTCATGCCCGTGCCGTACTCACGGCTCAGGCGTCCAAGCGTTCTCGGATGAAGGTCGGATTGGGCGTTCCGCGTCCCTTGCGGTCACAGCGAAAGAATTCCGAAACGTAACGCACCGGCGTCTTCTTTTCGGGGACTTTGAATCGGTCGCCTTTTTGCAGCACGGGACGGGTTTCGTCCATGCGTCCGAACTGGCGGGTACCGGCAGCCTGACAGGGATACCAGTGTCCGTTGCCGTCGGCGTCTTCCAGATAGAATTCGGGATAGCAGTGATCGGGAATCCAGACGACGCGGGCGGGTATTTTTAGGTTGCGGCAGATCGCGACAAACAGACTGGTCATCTCTTCGCAATCACCCTTGCCTTCCTGCAGGGCCTGTGATGCGTTTTTCAAATCGCCTTCGACGTACTGCACTTTGTCGCGAACGTAGTCATAGATTAATTCCACGCGCCGCCAGTCATTGTCCGCTTCCATCTCCGCGACTTCTTTGGACGCTTCGCGGATCGAACGGTGCGAGGCATCGATGAAGGGACTGTTGCCGGTGTAGAGTTTGACGTCGCGTGGTGGTCGTTTGGGAATCACGAGCGTCGACGTGTCATCCGGGGGCAGGATTCGCGACCGCTGAATGTCGACATCGATGGTGAATTCGGCGGTTGATCCGGCAGCGACACGCGCCATTTGCAAGACGACCTGTTTTGTTCCTCCTCCCAACTCGCGGATTTCCCAACGCGTGACTTGGGGGGCGATGTTCTGATTCCGCACCGTGACGGTTTGTTCGGGCCAGTCGGTGGGCACGGGAAAGGTGGCCAGGACGTTGGTGCAGGTCACCGGTGTGGTCAAGACCAGACCGATCCGCCAGTGCGTCACCGGCTGTTCTTCGTAAACCAGTGATTGGGCGTAGGCCGGCGATGAAACAAGGGAATCGATCGAACCGACTGCCGCGGCGCCCCACAGCGCCGTGCGTTTCATCCAATGTCGTCGACGGATCGAATCGTTAAATCGCATGGAGGTTCCTGAGGGCAGCAGCGGGTTGAAATGGGAGTCGGCTGATGAGACCGAACGACACCCAGCAACCTACCTAGAGTAGTCTGAACGATGGAAAGCACGAAACGCAAACGAGTGAGTCTCCCCGTGCCTGTCTCACCCGCTTGCGTCTCGTGCGATAGGGAATGCCGGATCAGTTGACCGCTCGGGCACCGGGCGGCAACGGTTCTTCATAGATGATTCGGTCGCCATCAGCGTCGACTCGGTAGCCGACGTCGGGGTACCCGTAGTAGTTCGCCCGATAGCCTTGGGCATCGGTCGGTGCGGGTTGCCAAACGCCGCTATACGGTTGAATGTAGCCCTGGCCGTTGACGATTCCACCCTGGGCCACGCCGTTGGCGGGGGTGCAGCAGTACGGATCGGCCGGGTAGGCGCTCATCGCGCGGGCCGCCGGGGCATAGCCGGTGGCGCAGGGATCGGGGTTGCATCCATAGCCGGCCGCCGGCGGGGCATATCGGGGTTGGGCCGCCAGGGGCTGGTTGCAGGTCGGCTGGTCCGCTGCCAGGGGGGCTTGCCGCCGCAGCGGGGTGGCCAATCGCGTGCACAAACCGCATTTGGCTCCGCGACCGAAAAAGAAGTTTCGGAACGGGGTGCAGCCCGAAGTCGTCGTTACGACAGCGACAGTCATTGCGACTAGAATAATACGATTGTTCATTGGAGATTCCGCGATATGCACAGGGAGCGTATTCGTTGGTCTCGGATCGAGAACCACACAAAACTAGGACGCTCTGAATGATGTGCAAACGCAACATCGTTTTTTTTCAGCAACAATTTGTTGCGTCCAGTCAGACGCTAGTTCTCACCCACCCGCCTTTGATCCCACCTCAAGCCATATGATGCGGATGTTCCCGTCAATCCGAATCTTCGTGTCGCTCGTGTGCGTTGCACTGCCCATTGCACTGCCCATTGCACTGCCCGTTGCGTGCATGGGCGATCATGCCGCGGCAACCGACCACGAAGTGATTGTCGATGTCGTCGAGGCCTCGGTCGACCTGTCCCAGCCGAACGGTGTCGAGGCGAACGAACCGGAAACTTTCGCCGCGATCGCCGCGAACTGTGATAGTGATGAAGCGGCGGTGGCCGACTTTCTCGCCGCCAGTGATTGTTGCGTTTGTGATGACGATCGCGTCTTTCTCGTCTCGACCCGTCACCTCACCGCGGATTGCTGTCGCGCCTCGCTGGTCGAGATTCCCTTTCGGATGTGGCGCATCGATGGCGGAACGGTCTGTGAGATCAATCAGCATGACTACCTGGCATCCGTTTCGCCCGAACGCCCCGTCGTGTTCTATGTCCACGGCAACCGTATGCCGGTGTGCGAAGTCGTCAACCGATCGTCGATGATTCGAAATCGGATTCGGATGCGTGGGGCCCGCGGTCCGATCGATTGGATGATCTACAGTTGGCCGAGCGAAAAGGAAATGATCGGTGTCAAGGATTTTCGACTCAAGGCAGATCGCTGTGACGCACAAGGGTTGTACCTGGCTTCGTTTCTGCGTCACCATGTCCAGGCTTCGGTGCCGATGGCGATGATCGGATACAGTTTCGGAGCACGCGTGACCACCGGCGCACTGCATGCGTTGGCCGGGGGCGCACTTTCAGGGCGACAATTGCCCGAGCCTCCGTTGACCGGTGCCAACGTTCGCGTCGGTTTGGTGGCCCCCGCGATCGAGTCGAAATGGCTTGGCGACAACGGTTACCATGGTTCTGCGACCAAGAACATGGACGAACTCGTGTTGCTCTACAACCGACGCGACGTGGTGTTGAAACGCTATTGGTTGTTGGAGAGAATTCGCCGCGACACGGCACTGGGTTACAGCGGGCCGACCATCTTTGCGAATCGTGTCGACGGCACGCGATTGCCGGTTCGCTCGCGCGACTGTGCCTCGATCGTCAAACTTCGCCACTCGGAAATGGACTACTATCAAGGCGGTTGCAACGCCGGAGTCGACATGGCGAGGCTGATCAATGGAATCCGACGAATCAGTTTCTGATTCCACCCGTCCGGTCGATTCAGGCGTCACGCGTCTGGCGTATCACAACGGATCATGGATCAACGCGGATGACGTGTGTTTGTCGTCGCGAGACCCCGCGGTCACCCAAGCGGTGACGGCCGTCGAGCGCGTCCGCGCCTACAACGGCCGGCTGTTCGAACTCGACCGGCACCTGGATCGTTGGCAACGCACCACCAAGGCGCTCGATCTGACCGGACTTCCGTCCCGCCCATCGCTGTCGCGATTGATTGACGAAGCCATCGCGCGGAACGGGGCGTGGTTAGCGAGGCAAAAAGAATTCGGCGTGCTATGGTTCGCAACACCCGGCACGGCTGATTCACCGACCCTGGTGATCGATCTGTACCCGATCGACTCGGCATTGATCGAGCGGCGAACACGATCCGGCAGCCTCCTGGTCGTCACGTCCGTCCAGCAACCGCCGAGCGCGTGTTGGTCGCGCAACATCAAAGTCCGCTGTCGACTGCACTACTACCTGGCCGATCGAGAGGCACGACAGACGGACAGCGACGCGATCGGCATTTTGGTCGATTCCGACGGCACGGTGACCGAGTCGAGTATCGCAAACCTGCTGATCGTCGAAGCGGGCGGCGTGGTGTGTCCGCCGAGCGATCAGATTCTCAGCGGCGTTTCGCTGCAAGTGGTCCGCGAACTGGCGTCTGAAATCGGGATCACTTGGCGCGAGCAACGGATCTCGCGCGAACGACTTGCCGCCGCAGAAGAAGTCTTACTGACGGGAACGAGCTGCGGGATCTGGTTCGCCAACTCGATCGACCGCTCCCCGCTGCGAGCGGCCGGACCCGTCTATCAGCGTCTCCGATCGGCATTCGAGGGCCGTGTCGGGTAGTGGATGTCTCAGCGCCGGCGCGAGGGTCCTGCTCCGGCCGGTAGCTTCCCCTTCAGTTGTGCATGGCCGTTGGCCGAATTGAACCTCATTGCGATGAGGTTCCTGGGGCGGCGCAACCCTCGCAAATGCTCGGTTTGCTTGCCCCAGGCTAGGGATATGCATGCCCTTTGGGCAAAAAACGCGGCGGTAATCGGTGCTGTCTTCGTGGACGGTTACAATGGACCGCTGCTCGCCTTCCTCTCCCACCCTTCGCCGACGAAATGAAGCCGACGAAATGAAACTGCAAACCCTCGTTGCTGTGATCGTCTTTGTGTTGTGTAGCGGTCCTTCGCCTGCGCTGGCGGCCGAGCCGGCTGACTTTCAACGCGATGTCTATCCGATCCTGGAAAAGTACTGCGTCGGCTGTCACAACGCCGACGACCCGCAAGGCGGCTTGGTGATGGATGATTTCGTCGGTCTGATGAAAGGGGGCGAAACCGGTGTCGCCATCACCCCGGGCGTCCCAGCCAGCAGCCGATTGCTGATGATGGTCCGCGGCGAAGTCGAACCCGTCATGCCGCCCGATGGTACCGACGGCCCCGACGAACGTGAATTGGAAATTCTGGCGCGATGGATCGAACAGGGCGCCGTCGGACCGCAGGGTGAAATGCCGGTCAAACGCGAGCTGCGCACGCCCTCGATCAAGCCGTCTCCAGGCCTGGTCGCTCCGATCACTGCGATTGCCCGTGCTCCCGATGGGAGGACGACCGCACGCGCGTCTTATGGACGCATCGAAATCCGGCACGCTACCGGCGACCGGGACTCGAAACCGACGACAGAAATTTCCGATGACCAACTGGGCAAAATCAACTCGCTCGCGTTCTCGTCGGATGCGACGCGATTGCTGGTCGCATCCGGTCTGACGGGGGCGTACGGTCGCGCGGCGATTTACGACACCGAATCGGGCGCCCTGATTCGAGAATTTGTCGGACACAAGGACACACTCTACGCCGCCGTCTTCTCGCCCGACGATACGATGCTGGCGACGGCGGGCTACGACCGAACGATCGTGCTGTGGGATGTCGCATCCGGCAATGTGGTTCGGCGTTTGACCGGACACAACGGAGCCATCTTTGACTTGGCGTTCTCGCCCGATGGAACGGTGTTGGTCAGCGCCTGTGCCGACGAGACGGTGAAGGTGTGGAATGTCGAGCAAGGCATCCGACTGGACACGCTCAGCCAGCCCGAAGGCGAAGTGTTTGCCGTTGCCGTGACCCACGACGGACGACACATCGTGGCGGTCAGTGCCGACAATCGACTTCGCGCCTGGCGATTGCGATCGACCCAAACGCCGCGTATCAACCCGTTGGTGGCCACGCGATTCATGGACGAGACGCCGATCGTCAACTTCGCGATCGCCCCGGACGACCAATCGCTCGTCGCAATCTCGGAATCCGGCAGCGTCAAACGCGTTCGGATGTCCGATTGGCAACCGGTGGCGTCGCTGGAGTCGCTTCCGGAATCGGGCACCGATCTTTTTATCACCGCAGACAGCCTACAGGTGGTGATCTCGATGATGAACGGACAAGTCGTCTCCCGCCCCTTGCCGCCGATCGAATCGCAGAGCACGAGCCGCTCGGAACAGGAACTGCAGCCCGTCTGGATGGACCTGGGCGACGCGATTTCACTGGACGAATCAACCTTGCGTCAAACGCTGACAAAGGCTGACGCCGCGGCAGATTCCGCCGGCATCCTGGATGTCGACCGCAACGTGTCGATCAAGGGACAAATCGGCCGGGCCGGTGAAGTGGATCTGTATCGCTGGCCGGCACACCAGGGAGAAGTCTGGGCGATCGACGCGGACGCTGAAATGGATAGCCGTCTCGACCCGATCGTCACCGTGCTGGACGCCGCTGGCGAGCCCGTCCTGAGAGTCCGGTTGCAAGCCGTGCGGGATTCGTACTTCACCTTTCGAGGTAAAGACAGCGAGCAGATCAGCGACTTTCGCGTGTTCAATTGGGAAGAGATGCAACTCGGCGAGTACCTGTATGCGGCCGGCGAAGTGACGCGCTTACAAATGCATCCACGCGGTCCCGATTCGGGATTCAATGTGTATCCCGGTGAAGGGAATCGCTGGACGTATTTCGGAACCAGCGGGACGACCCACGCGCTCGGAGAACCGGCCTACATCGTTCGACCGTTGCCGGCCGGTGCCGAACCATTGGCCAACGGATTGCCCGTGTTTGATGTGTACTACGAAAACGACGATGACCCGCAACGACTGGCGGGCAAGAACAGTCGGTTGTTGTTTACCGCTCCGGCCGATGGGCTGTACACCGTTCGCATCGGTGACACGCGGGGTGAAGGCGGTTCGTCGTACGGGTATCGGTTGGCCATCCGCCCGGCACGACCGGGATTCCGACCGACGACCAAAGCCATCAGCAAACCGCTGCATCCGGGCACCGGACGCGAATTTCAAGTCCAGATCGATCGGCTAGATGGATTCGACGGCGCCGTGACATTCGAAATCGACGGGCTGCCGGATCGGTTGGTCAGCAATTTCCCCCTCACGATCGAAGCCGGTCAACGATTCGCAACGGGAGTGATTTGGGCGGATCCCAACGAAGAAGGCTGGGATGGCGAGATCGAACCGACGCTCACCGCATCGGCGATGATCAACGCAACACGCGTCGAGCGGCAGGCGGGATCGCTGGGGAAATTAAAATTTGATCCCAGCCCGGCACAGGTCGTCCCGATCATCAAACCCGTCGATGCCGAGATCGCCGCCCACGAGAATTGGACGCTGCAAGTGCGGCGGGGCGAGACGGTTTCGGCACGCGTGTTGGTTCAGCGTCGAGACAAATTTGAAAATGAAGTTTCGTTCGGCAAAGAGCAATCCGGTCGCAACGCCAGCCAGGGTGTTTACGTCGACAACATCGGTCTGAACGGATTGTTGATCGTTGCCGGCGCGTCGCAGCGAGAGTTTTTTGTGACCGCCGATCCCACCGCCGTCCCCGGCAAACGCTCGTTCTTTCTGACCGCCGGCGTCGACGGCGGATTGGCCTCGCACCCGATCACCGTCGAAGTGCTGCCGTAACGGCATGCTGTGCATGCCGACATCGCTGACGATCGGTAGGGCATGCTGTGCATGCCGGCATCACAACCGTCCGCCGTCACGCACAGCGTGACCTACCGTCAGCCGTCGCGGATTGAGTGGCCGTCTGCCGATTGGTAGGGCATGCTGTGCATGCCAGCATCACGTAAGACCTACGCCAGCACTTCGTCCACGATCCGTCCGTGGACATCGGTCAGACGGAAATCGCGTCCGGCGTAACGGTAGGTCAATCGTTTGTGGTCCAGCCCCATCAGCCGCAACAAGGTCGCGTGCAGGTCGTGGACATGGACACGATTTTCGACCGCCTGGAATCCGATTTCGTCGGTCGCCCCGACGGTTTGTCCGCCTTTGACGCCGCCACCGGCCATCCACACGGTAAAGCCGTAGTGGTTGTGATCACGGCCGTTCATCTTGCCTTGGTTGGTGCCTTTGCGAGGCATCTCGACGACGGGGGTGCGGCCGAACTCGCCTCCCCAGATCACGATCGTCTCGTCGAGCAGTCCGGTGCGTTTGAGGTCGGCCAACAACGCCGCGATCGGCTGGTCGACCTGCTGGGCCAGTTTACGGTGCTGCTTTTCCAAATCGTCGTGATTGTCCCACGGTTGTCCCGCACCGGTGTAGAGCTGCACGTAGCGAACGCCGCGTTCGACCAACCGTCGCGCGATCAGGGTCTGCCGCGCAAAGTCACCGTCGCCGTACTCGTCACGGACCGACTGGGGTTCGCGCGTGACGTCGAACGCGTCGGCCGCTTCGCTCTGCATCCGATAAGCCAACTCGAATGATTCGATCCGCGACTGCAACCGTTCGTCATGGGGCCGAGACGCGGCGTGTTGGCGGTTCAGGTTCGCCAGCAGGTCCAGTTGTTCGCGTTGATCGGTTGCGGCAACCAATTCGCTGCGAATGTTCTCCAGCAACCTGTCGACTTGACGGTGGCTAGTGTCGACATAGGTCGCTTGGTACTTGCCCGGCAAAAACGCGTTCTGCCAGTTCTGCGACTCCTTGATCGGATAGCCGCCCGGGCACATGGTCACAAACGACGGCAGGTTGCTGTTTTCGCTGCCCAGGCCATAGGTCAGCCAAGATCCGACGCTGGGGCGAACCAAACGCGATTCGCCCGTGTTCATCAACATCAGTGACGGTTCGTGGTTGGGGACATCGGCGCGCATCGAATGAATCAAGCAGATGTCGTCAATGTGTTCGGCCGTTTTGGCGAACAACTCGCTGACGTGAATCCCCGACTGTCCATACGGTTTGAACTTGAACGGCGTGCCCAGGACATTGCCGGTCGGGCGTTCGGTTTTCAGTTTTTCCGTCGGCGCGGTTTTGCCGGCGTAATCGTTCAGACGCGGTTTGTAGTCGAAGGTATCGACTTGGCTGGGACCACCATTCATGAACAAATGAATGACGTGTTTGGCTTTGGCCGGAAAATGCAATCCGTTCGCCGTCGCATCCCGGGCCAGCAGGTCCGAGAGCGCCAAGGATCCCAGTCCGGTGCCGCAGCTTGCCAGCAGTTGTCGTCGTGTCAGCATCGTTTGGGTGTAGCGGGCGGAGTCAAAATAACCAGAATCGTTTCTTCGAGACGTCTTTGCGATTGACGTCCAAGACTTCGTTGTAGCCGGCCTTGTCAAAACGTTTCAACAGACTTTCGGTGCCGTATTTTAGTTTGAAATCCATTTCGTTCTGCAGCAATGGGATCGCGGCGAGGAAGTAGATGGACTTTTCCTCAGAGATCTTCAGTCGAATGAACTCTTCGTTGGTCGTCGATGGGAACGTCAGTAACCAGCCGATGAAGTCGACGCTCGGGTCGAGCAGGTCGGCGGGGTCTCCGTTGGGGATGGTGTGACCATCAAACAACCAGGTCTCGTACTCGTGCGGAAACCGGGCCAAGAATTTCAGCCACTGGATCGGCCAGTAGTTGGTCGTGTCGTTCAGCGATTGTTCGTCCAGTTTCCAATCCGGCGGCAGGCAGAGCATCAACTCGGCGTACGCCAATTCTTCGGCACCCTCGGGTGGCGACATCGGACGATCGCTCATGCCGGTGGTGATCAGCGTGTGGAAGGGACGCTCCGACGACGGTTTGACCCAGTGCACGTCGATGTGCACCAGATCAGAAATCAGCTCATGCCAGACGCTGTCGACCTCGCCGACGTGTTCGGCGATGTGAGCCTCGACACGTTCAATATTCTCGCTGTCGCCGATCGCCAATTCAAACTCGCGCGATCTCGCTTCATGGCGATAAACCGTGCTGCCGCCGTCGGTCACTTCGTCCGGGATCTCCAGCGGCGGAAAAGGGACTTCGATCGTTTCGCCACAGCCGCCGCATCGGGTCTTTTTTCCCGAATGCGCTTCGCTGGTTTTATAGCGTTTGGCGCATTTGGGGCACCGGAATTCTACGTCCACCTCGATTCACCGCTCACGTTTGCGTCGCTCAGATTTCAACCAACGCAACAGTCTAACAGTTGTTCAGCGGCGGAATTCCGGATGCCTCTTTCAGCTGCCTATTTTTCGGCCAATTCCTTTGCCGTCTCGCTCCGTCCCGCCGCCGCGATGACTTCGGGATGATCCAGGACCAGGTAGTGACCGTGGTCGGCGGTGACGATGACCGCGGTATGGTCCCAGGCGTTGTTCTCGTCGACCCAGTCCATCACTTTGACAAACGCGGCTTCACCGCTCAGCACGGCGCCGATGCTGTTGTCCAGGTTATTGGCGTGGTTGGCCCAGTCCACATCTCCGACTTCGATCATCAACCAAAACCCGTCGATCGACTGTTCCAACACCAACAGCGCCGCTTCAGTCATTTCGGCGAGTGTCGGGTTTTCGTCGATGTCGGCTGCGGAATAGGTTTCCGCGTCCACGACATCGGCGGCCGGGTCATAGCCACCGTCGGCGGTCGCATACGGCAGATGGCCGCCCCGGGTTCCAAAGAATCCGAGCAATCGTTCCTGGTTGTCCGCCGCGGCTTGGGCGGCACGGTGCAGCGACTTGCGACCCGATTTTCCCGCCGTGCGCTCGACGACTCGGTATCGGCCGCCGTTTCGCAGATCGACCGTCCGCAGGTCTTCTTCATGCAAGTATCGATTGCCCTTGGCAAAGTTGGCGCCTTGAAGTTCGTCTTCGTCCTTGTGTTCGCCCCAGCCGGCGCCCAACAGCACGTCGATGCCCGGTAGCGGATCGTTGCGATGGGCTGCGGACGGCAACCCGATCAGGTCACGGGCGAGGTCTTGATAATCTTTGCGTGAAACGTTGTTCGCGTAGGCCGCCGCGGGAGTCGCGTGGCTGACGGGAACATTGGTCACCACGCCGATCATGAAGTCCTGGTCGCGTTGCAACTCACGCGCGAGGGGGACGATTTGCGATCCATCGAGCGCGACGTTGATCGAACCGTTGTACGTCTTGATGCCGCTGCACAGGCTGGTGCCCGAAGCGGCGGAGTCGGTGACGGTATGCGGTCGTGAAAGATCTTGGCCGATCAAGTACCCGCTACCGTTGCGTTCATTCCACGGCGTTCGCCCGCCGAGTCTGACGTCGTAACCGAAAGACGGTTGCTCGCTGACGCTGAGAACCCGTTGCGCATCGACGTCGATCGTCGCCTCATCGGCGGCCGAACTGGTGGAAATCAATCCGTAGTCCGTCAGCGTGCGTCGGTCGGTTTGAAACGCCAACCCGGTACCGCGACCCGATTCATAATCGATGCGACCGGTTTTGTAGATGGCCGCGGCCCGCGCGGTTTGCCAATCCATCCCGTCAAAGACCAGCATGATGATGTTGCTGTAACCGGCATCGACGGCCGCTCGCTGCAATTGATAGACATCGGTCTCATCAAAGTACATCGCGGTCGGATTGATCGAACTGGCCGTCGAAGACCGCTCCAATGGTTTCAATCGCTGGGCGTCGGCGTACAGGCTGCCCCGTTCACGCCAGTCCGAAAGGGTCAGACCGAAGGTGTAAACCGGAACCAAGCGGTTGCTGTGTTCGTTCCAACTGCTGTACTTGGTCGCGTCCAAGCCCCAATGACCGTACACGGGTGTTTGTGTCTCGGCCGCCCGCTGTTGCAACGCACGCATCATGTCCCCCCGGCCCGCCGCCGGCGGTTGTGATCTGGCCGGCTGTGATTTTGCCGTTCCGCCGGTGGTCGGCTGCTCGGCCGAGGCGACGACGGTCAACGTGAAGAGTGATGCCAGCGAGGCCATCAACAGTCCTAGGGCAGGTCCGAAACGCCGATCAGAGATGGCTTGGCGAGGATCCATGGTCGTTAAGATTTCATGAAGAAACGGGGCTCGTGCGATCGCGTCCGCAAGCGGCATCACATGCCGCGTCCCATACGGAAACGAATCGTGTTTGGAGGGCGGACAGAATAGTCGCTGTCGAGCCGTTCTCCGAGTGGGGCTCACGCCAATTCTCGAATGCTGATCGACCCCTCCGAGGCGACGACGATATGGTCCAGCACCGTGATTCCCAATAGCTTTCCGACTTCGGTCATCCGATCAGTCACTTGGTGGTCCTCGCGACTCGGTGTCGCATCCCCTGAGGGATGATTGTGCACCAGGATGACGGCCGAAGCGGAATCGCGGATGGCCGGCCGAAAGACTTCGCGCGGATGCACCAGACTGGCGTCCAACGTGCCGCGGGTGATCAGATGCGTGTTGATCGGCAGGTGTTTGGTGCTCAACGTGACGATGTGAAATTCCTCTTGGACCCCGCTGATCGCCAGCCCGCTGAACGCGTCGTCACAATACTCCACCGCCGCGCTGGTGCTCGTGATCGGAGCGTGCGCCCGGCGATGCTGTTGTTCATGCCGCGCCACGCGGCGTCCCAGTTCGATGCCGGCCATGATCGCGGCATAGCTGGTCACCGTGATCGCCGGGCTGATGTTTCGCAGTTCGTCTTTGCCGCTGCGTCGCAGATCGGAAAGCTTGTCGGAAAACGTCTTGGACAGCCGCTTTCCCGCTTCGATCGCGGATTCGCCCTTTACCCCCACCCGGATCAAGATCGCCAACAGGTCGGCATCACTGAGCGTCTCGGCGCCGGACGACAGCAACCGTTCCCGCGGTCGTTCCTGTTCCGGTTGCGCCGTGACCTGGTTGCCGCTGACTTGGCGTTCGATCCAATGCGACGGATCGACGCGGACCTGTGCGTTCCGCCAGGCATAGGTCTCCTGGTCGGACGATTCATAACGATCCAAAATCCCTTCGCGGACCAGGTCTTTGAGTGCCAACGAGACGAAATGTGGGGTCAGTTCCGTACACCGCTCCCGTGCCTGTTGTTTCGAAAATGCACTGATGGGCGAGAGTGTTTTGAAGAGTTGAAGAAGTTTTTCTTTGCGTTTCTTCTGCTGCCCCATGGCTGGATCCCGCTGATTCCCTGCGTGATTGGTTCGATTTGATACGCAGATCGTAACGAACCTGAGCCCGTTCGTGGGGTGGCTGGCCCCGCCTGTGGGGAATCGCGTCTGGATGGAACGCCCTGCGACGTGCGGTCCGTCCGTCTGCTGGCGGGCCAACCACCGTCTCAACCATTGCCAGAAGGGTGGATTCTCGGTCTTGGCCAGGCTTGGGTGAACCGTGCGATCGGTCTTCGACGACGCGACCGCCACTGTTCGAGTTGCTAAACTGGCACGCAGATCGTTGCTGAATCAACCAAGCTGCGGTTCTGCCGGCGGCAAGTAGGTGTTTCACACCTGCGGCGAGAAGACCGTCGCGGGATCGGCCCGATCAGAGCGGGCGTACTGAGTGTCAATCCGCCCCATTTCTTCTAGACGAACGAATAATACGAAGATGAAGTCTGCCTACGATTGTGTTGTCATTGGTGCAGGGCCGGCCGGTGGGTCGGCGGCTTCCATTACCGCCGAAGCCGGGCTGGAAACGCTGTTGATCGAGCGAGAACGTGTTCCCCGATTTCACGTCGGCGAGTCGCTGATGCCGGAAACCTTTTGGCCACTGCAACGATTGGGCCTGACCGACAGGATTCGTTCGGCGGGATGGCAGGTCAAAAAGAGTGTGCAATTTGTTTCCCACCGAGGCAGTGAATCGGCACCGTTTTTCTTTCGCGAGCACGACGAACGCGAGTGCAGCGACACGTGGCAGGTCGAACGCAGTGAATTCGACAAGATGCTGTTCGATCGGGCGGCCGAGCTCGGTGCCGACTGCTACGACGAGACCCGTTTGACCGATGTGCGTTTTGATGATGCCGGCAAAGCGATCGGCGTCGTCGTCAAAGATCAATCCGGCCAAACCAAACCGATCGATTGCAAGGTCGTCATCGATGCAACCGGGCAGCAATCTTTCATCGCCAACAAGCTGGGGTTGAAAGAGGTCAATCCCGATCTGAAGAAAGCGGCCATCTGGGGCTACTACCGTGACGCTGTGCGGGACGAAGGCGACAACGAAGGGGCGACGATCATTCTGCAAACCGAATCCAAGGACGCTTGGTTCTGGTTCATCCCGCTCTCCCGCGGCATCACCAGCATCGGCTGTGTCTCCGACAACGACTATTTGCTCAAGGGCCGTGGGACTCCCGAACAGGTCTACGCGGAGGAACTGGATCGCTGTCCGGGACTGAAGCCGCGATTGGAACCGGCGACCCGTCTGGGCAATTTGCGAACCGCCAAAGAGTTTTCTTACATGACCAAGCAACACGCCGGCGACGGTTGGGTGCTGGTCGGCGACGCCTTCGGGTTCATCGACCCGGTTTATTCCTCCGGTGTCTATTTTGCGCTCGACATGGGCGTACGAGCCGGTGACGCCGTCGTGCAAGGCTTCCGAGAAAATGATCTGTCCGGCGAACGACTGGCCGCCTGGGCCGACGAATTCAAACAAGGGGCGATGTGGGTGAGAAAGCTGGTCCATGCGTTCTACACCAAAGAATTCAGTATCGGCCGCTTCATGAAAGAACACCCCGAGCATCGCGGGACGTTGACCGATCTGCTGATCGGACGTGTTTTCAAAGAAGGCGCCGAAAAGATGTTCGACGACATGGAAAAATCGATCCAACAAGCCAAGATGTCGATGGCGACGTAAATGTTCAACAAATCTCTCGTCGTGATGGCGTTCTTGTTAGCGATCGCCTTCGATGCACCCGCGTTGCCAGCCCAGACCGCCCCGCCGGAAATCCAGCCGGTGCTGCTGCAAATGATCCGCGACGACGCGGTTCATCGAGAGTTAAACCTTTCGGAAGATCAGGTCCGCCAAGTTTTCGCCGCACTGGAACCGATCGATGGGCCTTGGTTTCGCGTCCGTATCCGCCCAGCCCAAGAACGGATCGAGACGATCGATCGATTGTCCGAACAATTGGCCGATGCTTTGGCCGAGATCCTGGATTCCAAACAGTTGAACCGTCTGGACCAGCTGCACAACCAGGCTCTCGGGACCCGAATGATCGTTCGCGACAAAACTGCCACCGCGTTGGGGTTGTCGCCGGCGACTCGAGAATCGCTTTACGAAGTGTTTGCGAAAACGGACAGCGTTGTCGCAGGCGTCCAGCAACAGTCGCAGGCTCAGTCGTTGGATGCTGCCGCCGCCGCCAAGAAAATCGACAAGGCGAAAGCGGACGAAAAGAAGGCACTTGTCGATGCGTTGACGAACCAGCAGAAACGCACACTCAGTTCGTTGACCGGGCCAGCGTTCAACTTTGCAGCCGTCAAACGCATGTATCCCGCCGCACCGGAGTTGACCAGCGAAGGAGCGAGCTGGTTGCAGGGCGACCCGCTGACACTCGATGGTTTGAAAGGCAAGGTTGTTGCCGTTCATTTCTATGCATTTCAATGCATCAACTGCCGACGCAATCTGCCCCATTACAACCGCTGGCACGCCGACTACGCCGACAAAGGGTTGGTGGTGATCGGAATCCAGACGCCGGAAACCGCCGCCGAACGATCAGCCGATCGCGTCGCCGCGGCACTCCAGACCGAACAAATTCAATACCCGGTCTTGATGGACGCCCAGTCGGCCAATTGGAAACAGTGGTCCAACACCATGTGGCCGACGGTTTATTTGGTCGACAAGAAAGGGTTTCTGCGGCGTTGGTGGCAGGGTGAGATGAACTGGAAGGGAACGCCGGGTGAGGCCCAGATGCGGGAAACGATCGAGCAGTTGCTAGCGGAGGAGTGAGGGGATAGGGAGACGCTGAGAGGGGGAGACAAGGAGACAAGGAGACAAGGAGAGAGCAGAGAAATGGGACTGGAGGACAAGAAAATGGGTGACAGGAAAATCGGATCATGGGATTTGGCCAGCTAACAGCTAACAGCTAACAGCTAACCCCTCCAGTCTGGCCTTTCAATGGTTCGGGGATCTTGGGTAGGATTTGCTGATGTCATCGGGCGTGCCGTGGAGGGGCGTTTGTTGGCGGGCCGGGTAGGGAAAACCGGCTGAACCACGCTTTTGGGAAGGATCCACGTGTCTGCTGCACTGCCATTGCCGTCAGATCGCACTCCGGGACAGTCAACTTCTGACGAATTTGGCGTGCCGCCGAAGGTGCCACAAACACTGTTGGAACGACTCCGGTCGATTCGCGAAATCATCTCCCGAGAGGCGACTGCACTGACGCAGGCTGCCCAAGCCATCGGGCCATCGTCTGTCGCTGCGGCTGAATTGACAGCTGCTTGTCCGGGCAACGTCGTCGTCACCGGCGTCGGCAAGGCGGGATTGGTGGGGAAAAAGTTGGTCGCAACGTTGGCCAGCACGGGAACCCCCGCCCACTTTCTGCACCCGACCGAAGCCGTTCATGGGGACTTTGGCCGCGTCAAAAGCGACGATTTGGTCTGGGCGTTCTCCAATTCCGGCCGCAGCGAAGAAATCACGCGGATCGCGTCTCAATTGCGGCAACAGGGATCCGGATTGATTTCGTTTACCGCTGACGATGACAACCCATTGGCCGCGGCGGCGACATGCAGGGTGGTCTACGGACGCCATGCCGAGGCTTGTCCGCACGGTCTGGCGCCGACCAGCAGCACGACGGTGATGATGGCCGTCGGAGACGCGGTGGCGCTATTGGCCAGTCAGCTGCGTGAATTTTCCGCCCGTGATTTCGCCAAGTTCCATCCCGGCGGCGCGCTGGGCCGAAAACTTTCCAACGTCGGCCAGTTGATGCGGCCGCTGACGTGTTGTCGCGTCGCAAACCAGTCCGTCTCCATTCGCCAGTGCATGGTTTCGTGCTCGATCTCCGGTCGCCGCAGCGGCGCGGTGATGTTGACCAACGGTGCCGGCCAGCTGACCGGGATTTTTACCGACAGCGATCTGGCGCGATTGCTGGAGTCGCGATGCGAAGAAGCGTTGGACGGTCCGATCCAGGCCAAGATGACACTCGACCCCCATTGTGTCGCACCGCAGACGCTACTCAGTGATGCGATCGCGCTGCTCAGTCAGCTTCGGATCAGCGAGCTGCCGGTCGTGGATTCTGATCGCAAGCCGATCGGGATGGTCGACATCACCGATTTGATCACGCTCGGCGAAATCAGCGACCAATCCGGCGTTCACTCCTCGCCGTCGACGATTCCTTTTCGCGGTTAAACCCTAGGCCGGCCGTTTCGAATGCCCGATCCATCTGACAGCGATTCTTCCATTGCCCAGCCGATTCGATGCATCCTGTCGGATGTCGACGGAGTGATGACCGATGGTCGGATCATCTATGATTCGGCCGGTGCGGAGACCAAGCAATTTCATGTTCGCGATGGGCTGGGCATCAAGCTCTGGATGCAGGCCGGATTCCCGTTCGGGATCATCACCGCCCGAAACAGCCCCATGGTCGAGCGGCGTGCCGTGGAACTTGGCATCAGCCACGTCAGCCAAGGCAGCGGTGATAAGTTGCAGCGGGCGCTGCAGATTCTTCCGGAGTGGGGCTGCGAACTCTCGTCGGTTTGCTACATCGGTGACGACCTGCCGGACGTCCCCGTGATGCAACGTGTCGGTCTTGCCGTCGCCCCGGCGGACGCCGCGGCCGACGCGCGTGACGTCGCGCATTGGGTGCTCTCCAGCGGCGGCGGACACGGCGCCGTACGCGAGACGATCGAGCGACTTTTGCGTGCCAAGAATCTTTGGTCTGCGACAGGGGCAACAGCGTGAAGTGGATCAGTCGTAATGTTCGAAATTACTTGATCGCCTTGACGGTGCTGTCGATCGCTGCCGGCCTGTATCGCGCCGCGGCGCAGCGGCTGTTGACCGTTCCCGATGTCGCCCGCGTGGAGCCTCGACCGCCGACCCAACGCGTCGATCTGAAGGAAGACCTGGCGGATCTCTTTCCCGCCGACGCGTGGCAGCTGGGGGATTGCAAGCGATTGCTGACCAGCAACGGTGCATTGCTGTTCGAGAACTGGCGCCAGATTTCCGAAGACCAGTGGAAACTGGAACCGCTGACCATCATCGTCGGACGCGGTCTTTCCGACGATGCGGCGGCAACGCCGATCGTGTTGACCGCGAAAGAGGGTGCGGAAATTCAATTCGCACAGTCATTGGACATGATGGGAGGCAGCGCGCCGCCGATCAAAATGGGACGGATGATCGGCGACGTTGAAATCGAGCGAAGGGGCACGACCAAACGCAGCGACACCCTGGCCGTGCAAACCCGCAACGTTCGGATCGATAACCAAAAGGTTTGGACGACCGAGCGGATCGCCATGCAGGTCGCCGGCGCCGAATTGGTGGGCAGTGACTTGACCATCTATCTGGCCGCTTCGGCAACCTCCGCGACCAAAGCCGAAGTCCCCTCGACGCTGTTGGATCGCATGGACCTGGTCTATCTGGAAGAGCTGCGTATTCCGCTCAATGACCCCGCCCAGAACGCGAATCGACCGCGCCGGATCGGGACCAAGCAAGCGGAGGACGATCACGGCGAGATCTCGATCAAATGCAAGAATGGGCTGGTCTACGACTTTGCCCTCGATCGGCTGTCGTTGCGCGATTCGATCACGATGGTGCGGACCGTGCGGGGGCAACCGATCGACACGTTCACCTGCGACACGGTGGACCTGATTTTGCGAGATCCGTCCAACCGCTCCGTCGTTCGCCGCGGACCGCTCGATTGGATTGACCGCGTGCATGCCACCGGTCGTCCCGCCCGGATCCGACTGACGTCCTATGACTTTCAACTTGCCGCAGACGAGATTGAATTCGATGCCGTCGGAGGGCTGTTGATTGCCGATGCCGCCCCCGAACCCGAGAATGCCCATTCGGTCGTGCTCCGGCGCGGAAACCTGCAAGCCACGCTCGACCGTTTCGCCTACCAGTTCAACCCCGAAACGCCGGAGACAATCGGTGTGATCGATGTCCGCGGCCAAGGGCATGTTGCCATCAACGATGCCGGGATCATGCTCCGCGATGTCCGTTGGACGGAAAGCTTCAAGCTGCAGCCGACGGGGCAGGCCACCGTGACGGCGTTCAAGGAAAAGCGAGAGCAGAGCAAGTTGCGGTTTCAGATCGATGGCGACATCCAAGCCCGATTGTCCGACGGCGGCATCGCCCGTGCCGGAGCGGTCGAAGGCATCTTGAAACCGCATTACGTCGAACAACCCGTCGACTCCTTCGGCGGCTCCTCATCAATCGGTCAACCGGAATCGTCCCAGTCAATCATTCAGCCGGCTCAGCAATTCAAACGCACCATGACCTTGCTTCCGGAAAGCTTTCATGCGCTGGAATCAGTCACGATCGATTCGAACGAATTGCTCGCCAACACGAACCGGTTGAGTCTGTTTTTCCAGCCGTCGGCGGATTTTGGGAAACGAACGACAGCCGAAAAGACGAGTGGTGCGATTCTGCCGGCACCTGGCCAACCGGGCGCACGTCCGGCAGCGACCTCGCCGGGTGGACTGGCCAGTTTTGTCAATCAGCCTGACCCTTCTCGTCAGCCTGACCGATCGAGCCAATTGCGTTCCCCCGTCGCTCGCCCACGACCCAAGCTAAGCGGAGATCACGTCAGTGCAGAATTGTTGATCACGCCGGCCGGGGTTCAACCGAAAGACGTCAGCATTGTCGGAGACGTGTTGGTCGAACACCAAGTCAACGCCGGCACGACCACGCTGCCGATCCAGATGTCCGGCCAGACGATGCGGATGCAACGCAGCGCCGTTGCCCAGGCCTCCGGGCAGGACTATCTGCAGCTCGGCAGCGGCCCCAACGCACCGGCCCGATTGCGAATGGGAGACGGGTACTTTGTCGGCCCGATGATCAAGGTGTGGCCGGGTGAAAATGTCGTTCAAGTGACCGGAGCCGGCGAGATGAAGGTTCCCGCGGAATTGCTCGCGCGCGATGCCGCGCCGAAACCCGCCGAACCGCAGGTTGCCGCGTCGCTCGCGGGGGAGGTGTCTGCGGGTGGTGACGCGCTTTCGGTGTCGTCCATCGACTGGACGTCACCGCCGCTGTGCCGATGGGGCGGCAACATGCAATTTGATGGTCAAGCCGCGTTGCTCACCGGTGGCGTTCAAATCGACTCGGAATTCGTCAGTGGCTCCGATCCTTGGTTGGCCCGGATGAACGGCGGCGAAATGCAGATCACGTTGGCCAAGCCGGTTCAGTTCATGGATCGAGCGTCCATGGCGACGGCGGAGCTTTCCAGCGTTAGTCTTGTTGAGACCGATCAGCACGCGGTCATTGTTCGGGCGGAACAGCGTGCGGCTGATTTGGCCACCCAGTCCGTCCACGTCATCACTGCAGCCCGTCTGGATTTTTCGCCCGGCGACGGCGGCCGACTGTTGGGCACGGGGCCGGGATGGTATCGCGGCTGGATGTTGATGGATCAGGACAGTTCGATTCTGGCTCCGGAGGCTGCCCAATCAGACCATCTCGGCGGCTTGGTGCTGCAAGGCGTTCACCTGACGTTCCGCGAAGCGATGCACGGCGACTTGAAGCACGAGACGTTGGAATTCTCCGGCGGGGTGCGCACCGGCGTCCGCAAGGTCTCATCCTGGGATGAAGTCGTCGATGTGGCGCAAATGGAACGGTTGGCCGTCGGCGAGATGACGATGGATTGCCGACAATTAAAATTTGGCGTTTCGCCGGGAACCCCCGCCGACTTGCGAAGCATTCCCGGCATGCCGACGCCATGGGAAATGATCGCCGATGGCGGCGTGGTCGTACGGACGAACACCGAAAAGCGGGGATTGATCGAAGGCACCGCGGCGCGGGTGTCCTACGAATCGAAGAAATCCTGGTTGAACGTCCAAGGGACCCAAGGCCAAAGCGCCTTCGTGCGGCAGACGTGGCCGGACGGTCGCAAGGGCTTCCAAACGCATTCGCCGAGGATGCTGTTGAATCTGAAGACATTTGAGTTCCAGACGGTCATGCAAGACGCCCAGTTCAACAACGTGACACTGCCCAAGTGATCCGCTGGCCCAAGTGATCCGCTGACGCGGGGCACGCGAACGCGCCGCAGATTCAGGTGTCACAGCGCCACACGGCAAAATAGGGCCAATGAGGCTTGTAGGGCGATACGGGCAAATGCGACGCATACGTCGCCTGCGTCCCATTGGTCCCATCCCGCCGGGGACAGACCCCATCGGATCGGGGACAGACCCCGGTTGTTTGCCGGCGACGAAAATAGGACCAATAGGACAGATACGACACATAGGTCCCCTGCGTCCCCTAGGTCCCATTCCACCGGGGACAGACCCCGCTTGCTCGCGCGCGTCGGATGCTCGGGTTGCTCGGGGGCAGACCCCGGAGGATGCTCGGGGACAGACCTCGGATGCTCGGGGACAGACCTCGGATGCTCGGGGACAGACCTCGGATGCTCGGGGACAGACCCCGGATGCTCGGGGACAGACCCCGGATGCTTGCGCGCGTCGAAAATAGGACCAATAGGACAGATACGGCAAATAGGTCCCCTGCGTCCCCTAGGTCCCATTCCACTGGGGACAGACCCCGGCGGCTTGGGGACAGACCCCGGCGGCCTGGGGACAGACCCCGGCGGCTTGGGGACAGACCCCGGCGGCCTGGGGACAGACCCCGGCGGCTGGCGAGATTGGCCTGGAACAGCGGGCCCTCAACGTGCTACTACGTTTTTGGGTCTGTCTTTCCGTCCGCCGTTTGGGTCCTGTTTCGCATGCCGATCCCCGCCAGCCGTCTTGATCGCCGCTTGTTTTTCGTTGCGGCCGTGTCGTGCTTCTGCTTGACGTCGACAGGCTGTGTCCGTCGGCGGATGACGGTTCGCACCAATCCTCCCGGTGCGATGGTGTCGGTCGACAATCAAGTCATCGGTGCGTCACCGGCTGCGACCCCATTTGTCTATTACGGGACGCGAGAATTCCGTATCGAGGCAGACGGGTATCGCACCGAGACGATCCGTCGCCGATTCAACCCGCCTTGGTACCAGTGGCCGGGCATCGATTTTGTCGCCGAAACGCTGTGGCCAGGCGAGATTCGTGACGAACGTATCATCGACGTGACGTTGGTCCCCAAGACGCTACCGGCGTCGGAGGAGATCATCGCCAGAGCCGACGGGCTGCGGCAGCAATCCAATTCGGGCATCGTGACCGCGCCGCGGCAGTGATCACCGACGCGAAACGCTCACGATCACATCACCGAGAAGTAGTTGTCGCAGGCGAAGTCGAAGTATTCGTTCTTCAGTTCCACTTCCAAGTCGTTGTATAGACAGAAGTTGCGGACTTGCAGCAGCAAGTCACGCGGCTGGCAGTTTCGGAACGGACGGCCGACCGGCAGATAGTGGGTCTTGATCAAGTAGTCGATCGCGTCGGCGTTGTAAGGCACCTTGGTGATCCGGCACATGATTTCGAACAGTTTGCGAAAGTCCTGCTCCGGCGGGTTTTCGACTTCGATCTTGTAGGGAATCCGTCGCAAGAAGGCGTCGTCGACCAGATCCTTGGGCTCCAGGTTGGTGCTGAAAATCACCAGCTGGTCGAACGGGACTTGGATCTTTTTTCCGCTGGCCATGTTGAGAAAGTCGTAGCGTTTTTCCAGCGGAATGATCCAGCGGTTGAGCAACTCGTCGACGCGCATTTTCTGACGGCCGAAGTCATCGATGACCAGCGTGCCGCAGTTGCTTTTCAGTTGCAGGGGTGATTCGCTGATGTTGGTGTCGGAGTTGCACAGCACTTCGAGCATTTCCATCGTCAATTCACCACCGGCGATGATCGTGGGCCGTTCGATCCGCACCCAGCGTTTGTCGAAACCGCCGATGTCCAGCAACCCGGTGTTTTCTTCGGGCATCGCCAGCACGTGGTTCATCGGGTCAAAGACCCGTAGCACGTCGCCGTCGATGTCGACGCTGCGCGGGATCCAGATGTACTTGCCAAACGCCCCGGTGACCCGTTCGGCGATCGATGTTTTTCCGTTCCCCGGGAAGCCGAACAAAAACATCCCCCGCCCGCTGGCGATCGCCGGTCCCAGGCGATTGAGCATCTTGGGGTTGATCAATAGGTCGCTGAACGCGCGAACCAAATCCGCTTTTTTCGGATACTGTCCTTCGATCGTCTGGTAGCGAACGCTCTTGATGTAATCCTCCAGTCGAACCGGGCAGGCTCCGAAATAGGTGCAATCGGAGGCGTGGTTGCGGGCGATTTGTCGTCCGGTTTCCGTCAGGATGTAAACGTAATCGTTGGTCGCCGTCGCGTTCTTGTAGGCGATGTTCTGTTCCATCTTCATGCGGGTCAGAATCGGTTCGACCAGGCGGAACGGCACCTTGACTTGGTCGGCAATCTTACGGCCTTCGGATTCACCGGCGGTCAGCAGATAGCGATACATGATCGCCTCCAGGATCGATTCATTGATCCCGGCTTTTTCCATCGATTCCGGCTCGACCGGTCGCCAGGCTTCGTCGCGTGAGGGCTCGAACCCGAGCGGGCCCGGAGGGATGTCGACGCCTCCGCCGAGCGACTGCTTGGGCCCACCGGCGGCTTCTTTGGCGGGCGGGTTGGCAGGTTGGGGGCGTGTGCGTTGGGGCGGCGTGGCGCCGCCCGGTACCCCGCCCGGTGCTCCGCCCTGGGGAGGTCCCGGGCGTTGGGTTCTGGGGGCTCCCTGCGGCGTCACAGGCGTGTCGCCGGCTGCTGGCGTCGGATTCTGGGAGGCCGGTCGCTGGGGCACGGTCGGCCGCTGTGCCGGCTGTGGTCCGCCGGAGAGTCCCGCCGGCGGGGCCGGTGGACGGGAGCCGCCGATGCTGGAGCTGCCGGGATCGACCTGTCCCGGTGCCGATGGGTTCGTCGCCATCGGGCTCGGCCCGCCGGCGGCTTGGGCGGGCCGCGGCTGTTGTTTGGCAGCCGGAGCGACCGATTCGCCCCCGGTGAGGGATTGGATTCGAGAGATCAGGGCATCAAGTTGGCGATCTGCATCCGCGCCGTTGCCGGCAGAAGGAGGCGTAAATGACATCGAGAATCGACCTTCGAAGTGAGAGTGGGCGGTGGGGGGGACCAACGGAGCATGCCGCTTCTTCGATATCGGACTGCCGTGATCGCGACTCTTCCAATCATCGGACCTTTCGGGTTAAACAAGTCAGTCCGCGTGGGGGTCGCCGCTGTGGCGGAATTCCCTCAACCGAGCCGCATCGGGAGAGGCATTTGGGTGGGCATTTGAGCAGCTATTGCGGCGAAAGCCGGGGTGGACGGATTGCCGGCCAAACGCACTCCGAAGGCGGTCGGTGCGGCGGCCAGGGCAATTAGCCTGCCAAAAAACGCGTCTCGCAATTAATTTTCAGAAATTTCACCGATGCCTCTTGCCAATCAGCGAACCCGCCCCTATCTTTCCGCCTCCTTGGTGAGGGCGAGCGACGCAAGTCGCTTCTCCCCGAGCCAACTGATCATTGACAATTTGGTGGTGAAACTTCTGTTGAGTTCAGCATTTGCGAGATCGCTTTGCTGGGAAGCTGGATGCCCCTTGGGGTGTTTTTCCTGGCAGCAAAATGGCGAATCGCTGGGTCGTTAACCGAACGGCCCGGAGCAGAATTGAACTTTCGGTTTAACTTGATTTTCCCGAGTGACTTCGGTCGCTCGTGATGCAATACAAAATTGAAGGGTTTGATCCTGGCTCAGAATGAACGTTGGCGGCGTGGATTAGGCATGCAAGTCGTGCGAGAAGAGTTTTTTGCTTGCATTGAACTCGGACAGCGGCGAAAGGGAGAGTAACGTGTGGTTACATGCCCAGGGGTCCAGGATAGCGTCGGGAAACTGGCGGTAATACTGGATGACATCTTCGGATCAAAGGTGAGATTCCGCCCTTGGATTGGACCGCATACTATTAGCTTGTTGGTGAGGTAATGGCTCACCAAGGCAGCGATGGTTACCGGGTGTGAGAGCATGGCCCGGCTCACTGGGACTGAGACACTGCCCAGACACCTACGGGTGGCTGCAGTCGAGAATCTTCGGCAATGGACGAAAGTCTGACCGAGCGACGCCGCGTGCGGGATGAAGGCCCTCGGGTTGTAAACCGCTGTCAGTTGGAAGGAAGGGCCTGTGCAGAGCAGGTCTTGACCGATCTTCAGAGGAAGGACGGGCTAAGTTCGTGCCAGCAGCCGCGGTAAGACGAACCGTCCAAACGTTATTCGGTATCACTGGGCTTAAAGCGTGCGTAGGCGGCTTGGTAGGTGTGATGTGAAAGCCCACGGCTCAACCGTGGAATTGCGTCGCAAACCCTCAAGCTTGAGGAAGACAGGGGTGTTGGGAACTTATGGTGGAGCGGTGAAATGCGTTGATATCATAGGGAACACCGGTGGCGAAGGCGCAACACTGGGTCTTTTCTGACGCTGAGGCACGAAAGCTAGGGTAGCGAACGGGATTAGATACCCCGGTAGTCCTAGCCGTAAACGATGAACACTGGGTTGAGGGGACTTCCACATCCTCTCGGCCGTAGCGAAAGCGTTAAGTGTTCCGCCTGGGGAGTATGGTCGCAAGGCTGAAACTCAAAGGAATTGACGGGGGCTCACACAAGCGGTGGAGGATGTGGCTTAATTCGAGGATACGCGAAGAACCTTATCCTAGATTTGACATGCTTGAGAGTCTCTATGAAAGTAGAGAGTGCCCTTCGGGGAGCTCTTGCACAGGTGCTGCATGGCTGTCGTCAGCTCGTGTCGTGAGATGTCGGGTTAAGTCCCTTAACGAGCGAAACCCTTATCTCTAGTTGCCAGCGGGTAATGCCGGGGACTCTAGAGAGACTGCCGGTGTCAAACCGGAGGAAGGTGGGGATGACGTCAAGTCCTCATGGCCTTTATGTCTAGGGCTGCACACGTCCTACAATGGTACGGACAAATGGACGCTAAGCCGCGAGGTGGAGCAAATCCCAAAAACCGTGCCTCAGTTCGGATTGCAGGCTGCAACTCGCCTGCATGAAGCCGGAATCGCTAGTAATCGTAGGTCAGCATACTACGGTGAATGTGTTCCTGAGCCTTGTACACACCGCCCGTCAAGCCACGAAAGTTGGGAGGGCCCGAAGTCGCTGAGCGAACAGTTTACTGACGCAGGCGCCGAAGGTCAGCTCGACGATTGGGACTAAGTCGTAACAAGGTAGCCGTAGGGGAACCTGCGGCTGGATCACCTCCTTTCTAAGGATTCTTAGAAATAGGTTTTCACTGGTGACAGTGGGAACCGAATCCGTGGAAGTGATCTCGCAAACAACTCAACAGCGCAGTGCTCGCACTGCATTTCACCACCAAAGAATCACGAAGACCCGCGTTGGACTGTCGCCAGCCAACGCGGGTTTTTTCGTGCGCGCTCCGGGGGAGCGGATAGCGGTTAGCGGTTAGCGGTTAGCTGTTAGCAGTTAGCAGTTAGCAGTTAGCTGTTAGCGGTTAGCGGTTAGCCGGGGGGAAATGGGACCAAGAGGGCCTAGACGACGCATGTGTCCTATCTGTCGCATTGGTCCTGTTTTCAACGCCCGCCCTGGCGACAGTCCCCGGGCGAATGGGGACAGACCCCGGGCGAATGGGGATAGACCCCGGGCGAATGGGGACAGACCCCGGGCGAATGGGGACAGACCCCGGTGTGCTGGGAGAAATGGGACCCATAGGACCTAGGCGACGCATGTGTCCTATCTGTCGCATTGGTCCCATTTTTTCAATGCCCGCGGTGGGGACAGACCCCGGAGCAACAGCGACCGCGGTGGGGGCAGACCCTGGACGATGGTGTGGCTGCTGACTTGCGATGGTCGGATTCGACAATCGAGTTTATCGATTAGGCAAGCATTAACGATTAGGTGGCTGGTAACCGATAAATGGATTTGAGGAAGTTGTGTACGTGCAACTCATTTCCTATGTCGATGACGCTGAGTCTGCAAAATGTCGTTTCTATCGCTGCTGCGAAACCCTTGGGCTGCCGCCGTTGCTGGCGCTGTGTGGATCACTTTCGGTTCCACCCTCGAACCACTACCCGCCGCCGAGGGGCGTTCCGCTGCGGAAACAAAGATCGTCGTGCAGTCAGAAGCCGCGCAGTCAGAAACGGATTCGCCGCTGATGACCTGGCGGCCCGTCACGGCGGGCAAGGCCGATGCCAGACGAAAACGTGAACCACGTCCCCAGAACCACCAGCGCCCTTCGGTCGCCATGGTGTCGCACGAGTACTTCCCCGGCGAATCGTTCGACGCCCACTGTGACGGTCTCGGCTGTGACGGTCTCGGCTGTGACAGCATGGGAGTGATGAGACGCCATCGATTCCCGTTTTCGATCCACACCGAGTACTTGCTGTGGTCACTCGATGCGGTCGAGCTACCCGCCTTGGTCACGACCAGCCCCGCCGGGACGGCGTTGGAAGACACCGGGCGTCTGGATCAATCCGGGACGTCGATTTTATTTGGCGGAACCGGGGTCGGAGACGAAATGCGTTCGGGGGCCCGTGTCACGTTGAGCTGGGGCATCAGTTCGTGCGGCGATGGGTTTGAATTGAGCGGCCTGGGCGTCTTTGAGGACAGCGAGAGCTTTCGCGACGGACGCGGCTTGTTGGCCCGCCCCGTCTTTGACACCGGGTCGAACAGCGAAAGCGCGATGCTGATCGCCCATCCGGACTTCTTGGCCGGCAGCGTTTCCATACAGGTCGACAGTGAGTTATATGCCTTTGACGCCCTGCGTCGTCAACGACTTTGCACCTCATCGTGCGATCAGCTGGATCTGTTGGTCGGTTACCGGCATGGACGCCTCGATGAATCGCTGCGGATCGACCAAGTCGGCGCATTCACGGCCGCCCAGGGTCAAATCATTTCGGGAACGACTCAAACCCTGTTCGACGATTTTCAGGCTGAAAACCGATTCCACGGAGCTCAGATCGGACTGCATTACCTGCGCCGCTGCCGCAGCCACTCCACATTCAACGCGATGGCCAAACTCGGCTTCGGAGTCAATCAGGCCGAGGCGCGGATCAACGGTCAAACCACTAACACCGTTCCTGGCGCGGGTTCGAGCACCTTCACCGGCGGGCTGCTGGCTCAATCGACCAACATCGGCAGCTATGACGAGTCGGAATTCAGTGTGATCCCTGAGTTGGGTGTGATGTTCACGACGCGTTTGGATCGCTACATCGAATTATCGATCGGCTACAACGTGATCATCTGGTCCAACACGTTGCGTGTTGCAGACATGATCGATCGCAACGTCTCGCAGTTCCCTCCGGAGGTCCCTTCGGGAACGCTTGACCCTTCGTTCCAATTCGAAACCGACACCTTCATCGCTCACGGTTTGAGCTTTGGTGCCGTGGTATCGTTCTAGTGGCGCTGGACGCTTACGCTGTTGGAAACGCAAGCTGGAAGCTTACGCCACTTTTCTCGCGATGGTTGTTAGGACGATTGGACGGTGATGGTTAGCACCTGCTCGACCGTCAATCCGTAGCGATCTTGGGCGAGCACACGGATGCTGAAGGAGCTGGGGGATCCGGAATCGATGGGCACCGCCGATTTCAGTTGGTCGCCGTCGATCGTGAAGGAGGCGTTGTCGGTATCGCCTGTTCCGGCTACCAAGCTGAAGCTATGCACGTCGGTTGAATTGGAATCGGTCGCCGTCAACGTCCCGACGACGGTGCCCGATGGATCGCCGTCGTTGAGTGTCGAATTGCTGAGCGCGACGGCTGAGGGGGCGACGTTGGCTTCGGTCACGTCGATGCTGAAGACCTGTTCGGTGAACAGCCCTTGCGAATCTTCGGCTCGCACTCGAACCGAATACAGCGATTGGATCGCATCGTCGACCGCTTCGGTGATCACCAGTTGATTGTTCTCGATCTTGAAGTCGGCATTATCCGCGTCGCCGTCACCGGAGACGAGTGACAGCGTCAGTGTGTCACCGCTGTCGGGGTCGTCGGCGAACAGGTCTCCGATCACCGTGTCGGCCGGTTGATCGTCGGCGACCGACGAGAAGCTGAGGCTCAGGTTCTCCGGCGCTTCATTGACGTCGGTGACCGAAATCGAGAATGCCTGTTCAAATGATTCGCCAGAATCGTCGGTCGTGCGGACACGGATGCTGTACGTCGATTGTGTTTCGAAATCCAGTTCGGCCGCAGTTTGCACGACACCGTCGACGATCGCGAACGAGGCATTGTCGCTGTCTCCGTCGCCGGCAACGAGGTCATAGGAATGTGTGTCGTTGGAGTTGGCGTCGGTTGTCGTCAACGTTCCGACCGAGGTTCCCACCGCCACGTCTTCGGCAACCGAGCTCTGGGAAATCGAAATCGCGGTCGGGGCGGCATTGGGTTCGGTGACGGAGATCGTGAAGGTTTGTTCGACGACCAGCCCATCGGCATCGGTGACCTGAACTCGAATCGAGTAACTGGACTTGGTGCTTTGATCCGCTGCGAACGCGGTCACCAGCTCGTCACCGGAAATGGTGAAGGACGCGTTGTCATCGTCGCCGGTTCCCGACACCAGGGTGTACGTCAACGTGTCGCCGCTGTCGGGGTCATCGCTGGAGAGTGTTCCCACGACGGTGCCGCTGGGTTGCCCGTCGGCGACGCTGGCATGACTGAGCGAAACCGCGGTGGCTGATTCGTTGACATTGGTGACGGAAATCACCAGCACCTGCTCGACAGACAAGCCACTCGAATCGGTGCTGCGGACGCGGATGGTGTAGGAATCTTGCGACTCAAAATCGAACGATTCAGCCGTCAGAAGTTGACCGCCCGAGATCGTAAAGGATGCGTTGTCGTCGTCACCGTCGCCGGAAACAAACCCGTACGTGTGCGTGTCATTGGGGTTGGAATCGGTGGTTTGCAGGTCACCCACCACGGTCGCGGTCGCACTGTTTTCGGCAACCGTGTCGCTGCTGAGTGTGACTTCCGAGGGTGCCGAATCACCTTGCGTGATCGTCAACACCTGTTCGAAGGTTTCACCGCCGGCATCGGTCGTCCGCACCCGCACGCTATAGCTGGTTTGCGAGCTGAAGTCTAACGTTGCGGCGGTTTGCAATTCGTCGCCGGAGATGGAGAACGAGGCGTTGTCATCATCTCCGGTTCCACTGACCAGGGAGTACGTGAACGTCTCGCCGGAATCGACATCGGTGGTGGAAAGTGTACCGACCGTTGTGCCGACCGCGGCGTCGGCGCCGACGGTGGAACTGCTAAGGGTCAGCGCGGTCGGTGTTTCGTTGACGTCCGAAACGGTGATGGTAAACGTCTGGTCGACTGACAATCCACCCGCATCGGTGCTTCGGACGACGACGCTGTAGCTGGACTTGGTTTCAAAGTCCAACGCCGTTGCGACCAGCAGCGAGTTTCCCGAAATGGTAAACGCGGTGCTGGTGGTGCTACCGTCGATGGAGACGATGTTGTAGGTGTGGGTGTCACCACTGTCGGCATCGGTGGTGGTAAACGTTCCGACGGCTGTTCCGCTGGAAACATTTTCGTCGACCGTCGTGCTGCTGATCGCCAGCGCCGTCGGCGCGGCGTTGGCATGTTCGACGGTCAACGTCAGCACCCGTTCGACGAAACGTCCGGTCGAATCGGTAGATCGCACGCGGATCGTAACCGAGTCCTGGGCAGAGGCATCGAAGGTCTGCGCGGTGACGAGCGCGTTGCCGTTGATGGTGAAGGACGCGTTGTCGGTGTCGCCCGTGCCACTGACGAGTGTGTAAGTGTGTGTGTCACCGGAATCGGGGTCGGACGTCGTGAAGGTTCCCACGGTCGTGCCGACGGCGGACGAGTCATCGATGCTGTCGGACGACAAACTGATTCCCGTCGGAGCTTGAGCATCGGGAAGGTCGGGGATGTTCGGTGTCGACAGCCCCACGACTCGGCGCAGCACATCGCTGGCATCCAACGGGCTCACTCCGTCGACTCCGGTTACGTCGCCCAACAGGACCGGATCAATGTTGGGGAACAAGCGAGTCGACGCGGTGGTGCCGGTCGGGTTGGAGAACACGAACCCTGAATCCAAATCCACTCCGACCCGGGCGATCAGTCGCGCGTCTTCGGCATCGTAACGTCGGTTCTGATTGACGTCGCCGGGGAACGCCACGACATGCAAGGCGTCATCCGCGGCCGCATCCATCGCACCCGCGTTGACTTCGATCGATGTCATGCGGACCGATTGGCTGGTCCCATACGGTGCGTCTTCGGGGACCGTGGCGATGATGTCGACCAGATCGGCGGCGCCGGCGGCCAAGGGAGCGAGGCTGAAGAAGGAGATGGTGGCGACGCCGGGGACGGTCAAATTGACATCGACTTGACTGTTTGCCGGGGCATCACTACCCAATTGAACGCCACTGATGTCCAGCAACGTGGGATCGTACTGGATCGTCAACGTCAGCGACGTGACGCCGTCTGCATCGCTCAATTGAATCGGCAATCCGGGCGGCAGATCCTGTCCGCTGCCGGCGGCCGGAACCTGAATCGCTTGCGTCGGGCCGCGCACGAAGTCCGGCAACCTGACGACGAGCGCCGGTCCGCTGGAAACCGTAAACGTGTCCACAAAATCTCCGCCTGCCGCCGAATCATCGTCGCCGTCCAACAATTCGCCGTCGGCCAGATCCTTGAACCCGTCGGTCGCACTGCGCAGCGTCACGGTGTAGGTGTCGGCTGCCAGCGGTCCGCCGCTGGCGATGAACGTCAGCGACGTGCCGTCAATGATCAACGACCCCGCCACGTCTCCGGTCGTCGCTCCGGTCAGCGTGACATCGGCGGCACCGGCCAACCCGTTTTCAGCGTCGTAAAGGTTGATGACGGACGTGTCAATTTCTTCGCTCAGTTCCGCCACAAACCCGCTGGACGTGGGGTTGAACGAAGCGATCGTGGCGGCCAACACACGTCGCGATTCAAGTGTTTCCAATCGACTTCTTCGCCCGAATTGTTTCCGCGAACGATTTCCGAAAGGCTTGGCGGACCAGCGGCGTGACGTGAGACGCGAGAAAAATCCCTTGGTGTGTTGACGCATATTGACGTGTGACCTTGTCCGGGGAATGCCGGTGCAAAAAGCGGTGTGGGGCAGTCCATCGCGGAAGATCAATCGCCGTCGAAAAATCCATTTTGCGGCGTTTGGCTAACAGGGCAGATCCGCCGACACCGACGATCTGCCCGTGCCTGTCAGGCGGAATCGTCAGCGGGGATGTCACACCGCAAAGAAAGTTTTTTGCACAATTGATGTTGGTACATGATGGCTCCGCTCGTCCCGCCTGCTGCCAGGGAGGGTGACTTAGGATGTGTTGGTGACCAGTGCCTTTTCGGAAGAACCGAGCGTGATTTTCTCCAAAATCTCTGTGACACCTCGCCCCGCGAATCCGCCTAGTCCCTGAGCACCTACCCGAATCCCTGCCTGACAGCCCCATGAAATTGATTTCCAGAAACAGACGACGGCGCCCGGCGATCGAAAGTCTCTCGGCCCGTCGGTTGCTGGCCGCAGTCGACATTGCTGATGATTTGACGGCGGCGCCGGCCTCGGTCGTTTCCGTTCCCGTCAACATCGATGACGCCGATGGAGTCCGCGGTGCCGAGATTCGGCTCAGCTATGACACCGATCTCTTGGATCTGGAAAAAGCCGATGTCACCGCCGGTTCGGTCTGGGACAGTGGCAATGACACCCAAGTGACCGTGAATGTCGACGATGCGACCGGCACCATTATTATTTTCATCTCGTCGTCATCCGAATTGGCCGCGACCGCGGGAAGCCTGGTCGAGTTGCAGTTCACCGTCGACCACGACGCAACGGTGGGTGCTACGACCACACTTGATCTGACCTCGGTCGTTTTAAACGAAGGCCAGCTCAGCGTCACACCGTCACCCATCGCCGGGGACGATGAAACCGACGGGACCCTGACGATTGTCGCAACCGGCTCGGAGACGATCTCAGGTTTCGTGTTCGCAGACGCCAATGCCAACGGTAGCTTGGACGCTGGCGAGGCAATTCCGGGCGTCACGATCACGTTGGTCAACACGACGTCTGGGGCGCAGCAGCAGACGGTGACGGCAGCTGATGGAAGCTATCAGTTCACCGAATTACCGGCAGGGTCGTACACGATCACTCAACAACAACCCGTCGCCTACTTGGATGGCGGGGACAACGAATTGACTGTGACGCTGACGGCCGGCGAAGCGTTGCAGGATCAGAATTTCACCGAACTCGGCCTGCTTCCATCATTCTTGTACAACCGGCTGCTGACGACACTTGTGATGCCGATCGGTTCGGATGCATGGTCCAACGAAATCGCTCGAATCAACGACGACGCAGAATCCGGAAGCGTCGCGACGGCACCCACGATCACCTCCGCCGCGGTCGCCGCAACGTCTCTGAGTTCGTTGGACGCGGCGAATGAATCGGCAACGCTTGCTGCAGCGACATCCGAATCGTTGCTGAGTGTTTCAGCCGGCGAGGGGGAGATGGTTCCCGCGGCCAGCGAGGCGATCCTTGATACGTTCCGATCGCCCGCAGCAATAAGCGCTGTGTTGCCTGAAAACAAAACCCAGGACGAAGACGAAGCTCTCGATCAGGTCTACGCGACGACGCAGCTTTGGTAGGCGGCCAGCGGAGAAGCGGCATCGTCGACATTGCGGCTTGCTCGATCGTCCAAATGGCTCGCGCACTTCACCAACTTCTATCGGTTGGTCTTGTTCGCTGGGGCCGGGAATCGGTACAGCACAGATCGTGACGCACCGTGTAGGGACGGCACGCTTCTCGATCAGTGGTACCAGGATGGCAGTCCAGACACGCAGGCTTGCCGCGGAGCGGTTGGAATTCAGGCGATTGTTGGCAACCGTTTCCGTGACGCAAACGTTCGACGAATCGGCACGCGAGCTTCGTTTGCCGCTACGCGTTGAAAACGCCCATGACATCCGCGCCGCGGAAATCCGAATCGAATACGACCCCAACGTCGTCCGCGCCGAAGAATGGACCGTCGAACCGGGGAAGTTCTGGAACGGAAACGTTTCCATGTCTGTCAACATCGATCAGGAAGCCGGGACGATCACCGCGTTCTTGTTCACGGCGGAACCGGTTGAGGCGAGCGACGGAGATCTGATCAGCATTGGATTCCAAGAGGAGGCCTGTGTAAGCCAACCCGGCGCGGCACCGATCACCGTCAGCCACGTGCATTTCGACGAGCGCGCCGCCGCATTGTCGGTCACCGCGCCGGTCGATCGCCTGCCGGTCTCGCAACCCTTGTCGGAACTCGCCGGTCACTCGTCCCGTCGAATCCATCACACGATCCATCACGCAATCGATCCGCCGATGGGGCCGCTGCGTCCCGATCGAGTGGACGTGTTGATGTCGGGTTGGTGACTGATTGAATCGGAACAAGCCGCTATCCGGTTTTGACCAGAGACCGTGAGCGTCGAAATTCGGCCGGAGAACAATCGTTCCATCGTTTGAACACGCTGCTGAACGATGACGGAGACTCGTAGCCGACTTGGGTGGCGATGTGTGAAATTTCGACGTCGGTTTCGCGTAGCAAACGACGCGCTTTTTGCATCCGCAACTCGGTCAAGTATTGCAGCGGCGCGCGACCGAGAAGATTGCGAAATCGGTCGGAAAACGCGGACTTGGAAACCCTAGCCCGCTGAGCCATCGTGGGGACGGTCCAGGGGGATTCGGGGGTTTCGATCATCGTCTTCAGCACCGGACCGATGACGGTGTCGGTCATCGCCCGCAGCAATCCCGATTGATCGATTTGGTCGACTGACTGAGTGTTGCGATGCAGCTGGGTCGCGATGGTTTGAATCAAAACCAGCTCGGACAACTTGCGGACCGTCAACTGCCAACCCGGCGCCGCATCGCGGATCACCTGGTGCGTTAGATCCAGTAGCGGAAGGCACGTTTTCAATTCACGGTCGCGGCGATGATTGAGGTGGATCAGGGGCGGCAATCCGATCGCCAAGGGGTTGATCGACAGCCCCGTCAATTCAAATTGTCCATACAGCACGGTGGTCGAATCGTGTGGACCCGGCAAGATCGGCCAGATGCAATCGGACAGACGTTCGGCGACAGGTTCGGTGTCGCTGCCAAGTTCCCTCACCAATTGGTGTCGACCGCCATCGGTGGTAATCAGGTGGTCACCGGCGATGACGCGGATCGGTTTGGCAGCCGTCGCGTCGGACGTCCTGCCGCTCAAGCCGCTGCCTGCCAAGCCGCTGCCTGCCAAGCCGCTGCCTGCCAACCCGCTGCCACTTGCAATGTTGCCGCTGGTACCGTTGCCACCGGGCACGAACCAGCCTCCGCCACGCGTGATGACGTACATGCTGACGACGCCGGCGGGGACTTCCAGGCCCCAGCGAGTCGGCAGATGCCAATATGCGGCCTGCCAGCGGGGCAGGTACAGCTTCGACAAGAGTTCCGTGACCGGATCGGATTCCAAGGGGTTCATCAGACGACCGTTCATTGGCGTAGGGTCCGCTGTTGCGGGTACCGAGAGACGCAAATGAGATGTCAATCCAATACCACTGGGACCTGATGCGGTAGCGCCAAACAAGACGCTGCCGATGGGGTTCCAGGCGGAAACCCCGGTGCGAGTGTCACGGCATGGGCACAGTTTTTTAAGAAAAGATCACGCACCCGTCAGGATCGAGCGGAAAACATGTGTCAGATGGATCAGCTGGAAGACGATCCCACGTCAAGGCTACTGCGAACGCGCGGCGTTTGCCGGTTCGCTGCGACCGGCGATTTCGCCACTCAACAGGGCACTTCCCGAGACCACCGAGGGCGTGTTCGTGACAGAACGAGGAAATCCACGGACACCGACGGATTTTCGTTTGATTCGATTCTTGTCGACCGAATCGCCCTGCGTCCACCGGCTGACCAAGGTTGCCGAGCGTTCAGAATCACGCTCTGAATCCAGCCCCGGTGTTTCGGCGATTCGAAAGTTCCGATAGTGCCCCGTGCTGGGCGCAAGTTCGATTCGAATCTTGGACGACAATGCCGTTGGTCCCAACGTGGGAAGCGCGGTGCTGTAGACGCGGATCATGCCACCATGGTCACTGCCGGAGGCGGCGGGCGACCGCACCGGATTCTCGACCAGCGGCTTCACCGGGTTTTCAACCAGCGGCTGAATCGGGGTGTCCGCCAGCGGGGGCCCAGATTGAATGTTTGGCGGCGTCGATGCCGTGACGGCGGATTGCGACAGGTTCGTTGATCGAAGGGTTGCCGGCGAAACCGCAGGCGTCCGCTGAACATCGCTCATGTCGGAATCGACGGTCAGGAACTGCATTCCCAGATCGGCGGTGAAATCAAAACTGGCCAGTTCGTCGGCGTGATCGGAGGGTATTTCAGGGCTTCGTACCGCGATCATGCCTCCCTCGTCATCGGTCAGCGGCTTGTCCGACGGTGACGCGTCGTCGGTCGATGGGACCGACGGGCCGGTCTTGCGTTTTTTGTCCGACGGTTCTTGCGGCAGTTCATCAGCCGGGGCGTTGGTCGATTGACGATTCGCGGTTCGAGCCAGGGGATCAGGCGATGTCGGCCGGATGGACTCCAGACGAATCGCCGGCGCGGTTGGCGAAGCTGTCGCCCCCGTTCGCGGCGTAGCGACCTCCGCCGCGGGCACGTGGCCTGCATCGTCCGTTTCGACGTCCAACGCAAGACCCAAATCGACATCACCAGCCAGCATCGTCCGGCACTCCAGTCTTTCGACCTTGAAACGCAGGGTTCGACGGGCGGCGTCGCGGCGGGGGCGTGGGGAACGGTTCACGGAGTCGTGTCTCATGGGGGCGTCTGGATCGGTTGAACGAGAAACCGCGTTGAAGATTAGTTTGTCAGGTTTCGTCGAGTGGATGCTTTTGCAGCAATTCCGCGAACTCTGGACGATCGAACAAGTCGGTGTCGTCTCGATAGCCTGTCTGGGTCGCCATCTGTAGCGTTTCGTTGGCATACTCGACACAATCGGACTTCGACACTTGGCTCTCCGGCGTGGCACCCGTGCGATCGATCAGTAACGCGGTCGTCAATAGTTCTTCGACGACACCGGCCAGGCGTTCACCGTCGTCAATCCACAATTGGCGTCGACGGAGCGCGAACTCGATCGCTTCGCGGAAGTTTCGGCTCTCCCGCAACAGCCTGCCGCAGTTGAAAAAGTGCTTGCTCAGGTAGTCGCGATAGCGCGGGACTTCGGGGGCCGCCAAATGGGCCAAGTGTTGATGCTCGACCGCCAGTCGATAGGAATCCAGTGCTTGATGCTGGCGCCCCAATTGCTCCAACACGAAGGCGTGGTTGTTATAGATTCCGCCCAGTGTACTTTGCAGTTCCGCGTCATCGTCGAACACGTCGGTCAAGTTGATTTGGTACTTCAATGCATGGTCAAAGGCCCGCCTCGCCGCGTCGAATTGGTCTTGCGAGGCCAATGCCATGCCGAGGTTGTTCTGCGTGACGGCCAAGTCGCGTTGGTAGGTCAATTCGTCCGGCCAGCGATCGATCAATTGTTGTTGGATCTGAGCGGCTTGGCGGTAGGATTCGATCGCGGCGTCGAGATTCCCGCCCGCCGATTGGGCCGCACCTAAACTGTTCATCGTCAACGCGACACGGCTGGCCGCTTTGGAGGTTGCGTGGTCGTCGGACAGTTCCTGCATCTGATGCTCCAGGGCGGCGCGGGCATAGCCGACCGCCCGCTGCGGATTGCGTTCGGCCAACAATCCGCTGAGATTCTGGTAAGTCGATGCAAGTTGCTTGACGAGGACGTCATTCTGCGGTTCGACTTCCGCGATCTTCACACTGCGTTGAAACATCGTCTCGGCTTGGTCCGGGCGATCGGTCTTGCTCAACAGCAACGCAAAGTTGCTGAGCGACATCGCCAATCCCGCGCGGATTTCCACGTCCTGGGCGTCGTCGTCGGCGAGCGATTGCCAGCGCTGGATTGCAGATTCGTAGTGCCATTGGGCATCTCGGTATTGGCCGGCGCGTTCCAACGCCAACGCCAAATTGTTTTCGCTGGTCGCCAGCTGGTGATTGATCGACCGACTGTCTTGGTCGCTGACCGACAGCTGCTGAAACAACCGCAGCGACTCGTGTAGTGAATCGATCGCTTCGCCGGGTGAGCCGATTTCGTTTTGCAACGATCCGATCTTGCCGTAGGTGATCGCCAAGTCTCTGGTTAAGCTGACATCGTCGTCGGCCTGGTTGGCGAAAGCTTGGTAATAGGCCAGCGTCTCGCGGAGCAACTGTTGGCGCACGGCACTGGCCGACGGGATCTCGGACAACAGTTCGGCCATTTGCGCGCCCAGGCGATCGACCGTCGCGCGGGCGAGCGCGTCGCTGCGTTTGGCCAGCAGCGCGTTGGCGTCGGATTCCTGTTTCGCCGCGGCAACCATCGCAATGCTGACCGAGAGTCCGAGGACGACAACCAGCCCGAATACAAACGTCGTGGCGACCATGTTGCGATGGGCGTGTGCCCAATGCGACAACCGGTCGATCATTGTCGGCGGTCGTGCGACGGTGGGTTCGCCACGCAACACACGCTGCATGTCTTCGGCGAATCGCAACGCGGTTTCGTAACGGTTGTCACGCGATTTGGACATCGCTTTGGCAACGACGGTTTCCAGGTCCCTGGGAATGTCGTTGCGCATCGTCCGCAGCGGGGCGGGCGAGCGTTCACCGATTTGACGCAGCACGGCCGGCGTGTCGTTGCCATCATGCGCCGGACGCAAGCACAGCATCTCGTACACCGTCGCACCCAACGAATAGACGTCGGTGCGCCCGTCGATGATCGCAGATTCGCCACGAGCCTGTTCGGGACTCATGTACTTCATCGTTCCGACGATGTCACCCGTCTTGGTCATGCTGGCGTCGGTCTGACAACGTGCCAAGCCGAAATCGGTCACCCAGATCTTGTCGTCGTTGTCCAAGATCAAGTTGGACGGTTTCACATCCCGATGCACGACGCCAAACTCGTGGGCGGCGTGCAGTGCATGGGCGACGTCGATCGCCCGTTGCAACGTGACCGCGATATCGGGTATCTGCCCACGGTCGGTTTGTTCTGCGATCACCGCATCGAGCGAACGTCCCTCGATGTACTGCATCGCGTAGTAGTGGACACCACGCTGAACGCCGACGGTGTAGACCGGTACGATGTGGGGATGATTCAGCTGCGCCGCCGCGTGCGCTTCGTTTTTAAAGCGGGCAATTTGACGAGCGTCCAAGACGGCGGCAAACGGCAACAGTTTGATCGCGACGGTTCGATCCAACGACAACTGTCGCGCGCGATAGACCACTCCCATGCCACCGCGGCCGACTTCCTCCAGCAATCGAAAGTCGCCCAACAGGCGTTCGTCGTCGCAACCTCCGTCGGAACCGTCGTCGCGATCGGCATCGGATTGCGGCGTGAACCCGGCTGCGATCTGATGCAGATCTTCCAGCCCATTGATGTAGCATCGCAGCGGATGAACCAGCTCCGGATCGTCGACCGCCAGATCCTCCAGTAGCGGCGGAACGCCTTGTTCCAATGCCGACAGGTAACGGTCCAGCAATAGCGTCATCCGATCCTTTTGGGCATCGGACAGGTGCCGTGTTGCCGAAGGTTCGACGCTTAAATCGGAAATCGAAGAATAGTCCAACACGTCGTTCGGTCGTTACGCTCGGGGATCGTCGTAGGTCTGTTTGAACTTGTCCATCGCCCGCAACCACAGCATGCGAACCGTGCCGGGGCGACGATCCAGCCGGTCGGCGATCTCGTTGAACGAGAGGCCTTGCAAATTGCGCAACACGATCACGTCGCGGTACTCCGGGCGAAGCTTGGCCAGTTGATCGGCCAGCTCGACCGCACGCTCACGCCGCCTGGCCGGCTCGCTCGGCGAGGGGCCGCGATCGGCCAGCACGTTGGCCAGATGACAGGCACTTTTGTCCAGCGTGGCGCCGACCTGTTCAATCGACACTTCGCGCCGCATGTCGCGTTTTTGAGCGTTCAAATGCATGTCGATGGCATCACGCAGACAGTTCACCAAGATTTGCCTGAGCCAACACAACAGCTCCGGCTCGCTGCGCCCTCGAAAGGACCGGAAATCGCGATGGGCTGCCAGCATCGTGTCCTGGACCAGATCGGACGGACTCATCCGCCGCCGCAACCGGCGGTCAAGTTGCGTGGTCGCTAAGATTGTCAGGTAGTTGCGGTACAGCTGCAACAATTGCCCGAGTGCCTCGGCGTCAGCGGCGTCGGCATCCTGTTGGGCTGCATCCTGACGGGCTGCGCTCAGCAACTGCGAGACATCGATTTCGGTCGTATTGGCTGGGTCGATAGAAATGCTGGTCATGCTTTTTCTAGGAATGTCCGTTCGCGCGAGGCCACCGTCTGTTCGTTGCGACATCACTTTGCTGTCCTCGCAACCGCCCGTTTAGCGTCGTCGCGTCACCATCTGGCCACGGGAGCGACGGATAGGTGTAATGATCTTCCGCTCGATTTTGGATCGGTACGAGTGTCAGGAAAACTCTGATACTCTAACAATCGCCGCCGAGAAACCCACGCTATGCAGAAGATAGGACGCAATTTGACGACGGTGGCATTTGGACAGTTCCATCGGGTCGTTGGAATCCCTCCCAGACAGCGGAATTCCAGACAGTGAAATGCGTCTGATCCGATGCATTCCCACCGGGCTGGACAATCCGGCAACTGCGGTGGTCAAATTCGAAATTGAGCGGTGTACTTCCGGTCGTAAACGACGTGTCATGGCCCTTACGGAGATCCGACGATGGCAAAAACGGAACAGAGTCGTCAAAAAAAATTGGCGAAAAAACGCAGCAAAGAAATTGCGAAACGGAAGCGTTTGGCGGCGGAGAAAAACGCGTTGAGATCGGTCGCCGGCCAGATCGCTGCGTCGATGCGACTGCCGATCGACCGCTGCTATGCCTACGCATCGCTGATGGACGACACCGAAGATGACGGGGCGATCGGAGCGGTTCTGGTCACCCGCCCGATTCCCGACGGCCGAGTCGTGTTCGCCTGTTTTCTCGTCGACAAGGCTTGCTTGGGCGTCAAGGACGCGTTTGCCCGATTGGTGACGCCCGCACAGTTCTCCGACCATTTAGATCGTTTGCGATCGCGCTCAAAACTGATCAAGTGTGATCCCAGCGTGGCCAAAAAACTTGTCACCGATGCGGTCCAGTGGGCGGCCCAGTTCGGTCTCGATCCTTTGGGGGACTATGAACGCACCAGCCGAATTTGGCACGACGTCGACGAATCCCAATGTGAACAGACCTTTCGGTTTGGTCGCAATGGAAAACCGTGTTACATCCAAGGCCCCCATGACAGTCCTCAATTCATCCGACGCGTGATGGAAAGCCTTAGCCAACACGCCGGCGAAGGGAATTATGAATCCACCCACCAGATCGGCGCTCCCGAAGGCATCGAAGCGTTGTTCGACGCCGAGGGGAACCCGATGGAACAGGATGAAATGGTTCTCCCCGACGGCGACAAGATCCTGCGAATCGACCACGCAGACGATTGAGCGGAAATCACAAGCGTGGAAAAGACGCTGGTGTCCAGACGTAGTGTCCAGACACTGGCGATGTCCATGACACGGGCATCACGTCCGCCCGCACCCCCTATTTTCTTGTCACCCCTTTTCTTGTCGCCCACCTCCCCACGCTCCCACCCAATCTTTCTGCCCTCTCTACACCGTTTCCAAACGCCCCAAGACCGTGTGACGGGGCGCTGTACCGGCCCCTCGACCGACCGCCCGATCGCCTCCGATCAGCCCAGCAAGTCTTGTAGATCCTGGGCCGTCAGTTGTCCGATCAGCGATTTATTTTGGCTGACGATGGCATCTGCCAGGTTGCGTTTGGACTTCTGCAACTCGACGATCTTTTCTTCCACCGTCTCGCTGCAGATCATTCGATAGGCATTCACGCTCTGGGTCTGTCCCATGCGATGGGCACGGTCGATCGCCTGGGCTTCCACGGCCGGGTTCCACCAGGGATCCAAGATGAACACGTACTCGGCCGCCGTCAGGTTGAGCCCGTTGCCGCCGGCCTTCAGACTGATCAAGAACAGTTGGCATTCGGGATCGTTCTGGAATCGTCGCACCTTCTCGGCGCGTTTGCGGGTTTTGCCGTCCAGGTATTCATAGTTCCAGCCCCGTTGATCCAAGTCTTGTTTCAACAGCCCCAGCAACGAAGTGAATTGCGAGAACACCAATGCCTTGCGGCCTTCGCGATGCAGTTCGTCCAGTCGTTCCAGCAGCTCCTCGATTTTGCCGCCCCGTACACCACAGTCGGGATGGATCAACCGCGGATCACAAGCGGCTTGACGCAAACGCAACAATGCTTCGAGCACATGGATCTTGGCCTTCTTCAAACCGAGTTCCTTCACTTTGTTGCTCAGGTGGACGCGATAGTGCTCCCGCAGTTCGTCGTAGAGTTTACGTTGTTTCTTGTCGATCGAGCACGCCAAGGTCTGCTCGACCTTCTCCGGCAACTCCGTCAAGACTTCCGACTTGGTGCGTCGCAGAATAAACGGCTGCAGCGACTTGCCCAAACGTTCAACATGCTGGCGTTGGGCTTGGTCTTCCAAGTCAGGCAGCTGACCCCACGACGATTTCGCGTTGGAAAGCATTCCCGGATTCAGAAAATCGAACAACGACCACAGGTCACCCAAGTGGTTTTCGATCGGCGTCCCGGTCATCGCCAAGCGGTGTTCGGCAGGCAGCAAACGCGCCGCCCGGGCGACCAGACTTTTGGGGTTCTTGATCGCTTGGGCCTCGTCCAGGATGGCGTAGTCGAATTGCAGCTGAGCCAACAGGGGTGCGTCCAGACGCATCGTCCCGTAGGTGGTCAGTAGGACATCGATCGAATCGGGTGACTCGGCCAAGGCGTCCCAATTGAGTTTTCGTTCGGTCCCGGTGTGATTGCGGACGCGCAACTTGGGCGCGAATTTCGATGCCTCCTCCAGCCAATTGAACACCAGACTTTTGGGAACCACGACGATCGACGGTTTTCGCGTCTGTCCCTGGGGCACACGTCGTTTACGACGCGCATCGAGCAACGCCAGCACTTGAATCGTTTTCCCCAGCCCCATGTCGTCGGCCAGGCATCCGCCGAAGCCGAATTTTTGCAGAAACCGCAACCAACCCAATCCGCTCCGCTGATAATCCCTCAGCTGGCCCGTAAAGGTCTTCGGTGGGTCGGCCGGTTTGATGCCGTCGAACGATTTCACTTGACGCAAGAATTTAGAAAAGTCGCGGTCGCGTTTGACCTCGCCCTGTTCCTCCAACAGCAGGTCCAGCAACAAGCCTTGAGATCGGTGGAAGCGGATCGAACCGTCATGTTCTTTTCCCGATTCCCGAATGCCGACAAACTTCGACAACCAGTCCTTTGGCAACATGCCGACCGTGCCGTCATCCAGTTGGATGGTGGCATCGCCTTTCTGTAACGCCGCCAACAACTTGGGCAGCGAAGCGTTGACGCTGTCGAAGCTCACTTCCGCGTCCAAGTCAAACCAGTCGACCCCGCTGGTGACTTGGATGTCAAAGTCGGATGCGATGCGAAGCGGCGCGCCGTTGGCCGTCACGTTCCAGCCCGATGCACGCAGGGATTCGACGACCGTCAAGAATCGATCGGGAGCCAGACGCACATTGGACGAATAGCGATCGATTGAAAAGTCCAGCACGTCGTGGTCCAGCTTTGACAACCAGTTCCGTTCGGCGTCCCAATTGCGAAGCTGCACGACACCGGCATCCGCGTCGAACCACCACTGTGACGTGCAGTCGAACGCCAGGTCTCGATTCGGATACCGGACGGACATCGAAACGGTGAAGTCGGGCGACTTGGGTTCTCGCTGATCGAGCAAGCAGTGCGCCGACGGCTCATCGATGCGCTTTGGGATCTCCAGAGAATCGTCCAAGACCAGATCAACGTCGTCGTGGTGCGATGACAGCTCGACCAACAGGCTTTTTAAACTCTTGCGCGGCACGCGGATCGAAGGCGTTTGTTGCCACGCCCGAATCCGACGACAATCGCTCGGTGTGATCCGGACCAGGCGGGTACGGAGCGTCTCTTGCGGATCACTGGATTCCGCGTCGTCATCAACCGCCGTCGGCTTGGAGTCGATTTGCAGCAGCGCACAACCGATCGTCGACGACCACATCAGTTGCTCGATCGAGCAGACCTCGGCGTCGGGGACGACCAGTTCGGCCGCGACGATTAACTGGGACGATTTTTCCGGATCGGGTGAGACTCGCAATCGCAGCGTCGTCGGCGTCGCGACCGAAAGGTGGTCGACCGGGCGGGCGTCTTCAAAATGCTGTTTCGAATCGCCCAGTTTCCAGGCCAGCCGTCCGGTGGCATGTAAGGCTTCGAGCGATTCCCGCACCAACAGTGGCTTGACCGAAAACTGCCGGTTGCATTGCCGATACGCTCCATAGAAGCGATGCGTGTTGGCTTCCTGTCGCGGTTCGAGCATGGCCAGCGCGTGCCGCTCGGTCGGGTCGCTCAGTTTTGCGATGTCCGTGGCAAACAGTTCGACACCACTGGGCCGCCCCCAATCACCGTCGATCTTGCGCTCGCTTCGCATCGCGGTGACGCGCAGTGTATCGCTGTTGGCAGGATCGGAGGTGGAGAACACAAACCAGTGTTGTGCTTTCGCAATGGAATCGGGCTGATGTTCGTGGGGCAATCCCAGCGGGGATGGACCCGACGCAGCGGTCATCGAACTCGCGATACCGACCAGTTGTGACTTCCAGGAAGGTGGCTGGGTTTTGCGTGGCGTGTGGGGTTTCGAATCGGACGCTGGCTTGTTCGAACGCGCCGCCCCCGATGGGCCTGTGGTGACTCTCGGCGTGATCGGGTGCCCGGTCACCACGTCGTCGACCTCGTACAGGTCAAGCGTATCGGTGTCGACCAGCGGGCTGGGGTAGAGTAAGTCGAACTTGGCGATCGTCGCCCAAAGGTGTTTGCAATTGAACCCGTCGCAGAACCTTGGACAGTTACACGAGACGCCCAGTGAGGAATCGAAGAGTTCAGCGAAATCGAGAAGGACCTCGTAGGCGTCGCCCATCGATCCCTCGACTTCGGCCCGCAGCCCCAGTTTTCCGACTTCCAACAAGCGAACCTTTCCGATCATCTCCACCGTGTCGCCGCGGCGACGGTCACCGGAATGAAATTCGTCCGTTGTGGCCGCTGTCAACTTCATGTTGTTACCCAATCCAATCGGGGGCAGATTCAAGTCATCATGGGATGGTCAATCGTGCCGCCAATTGTAGAGCTGTGGTGAAAACGAGCGACCCCAAAATCCGCGACGCATGGAGAATCCTGCGGCCCAGCGGGACGCGTCAGCGAGCGTCGCGTCGTTTTGACGCGCCGCATCCGATCCGCCACTGTGTCAAACGCCCGATCCCGCGATTGATATCAGCCGATTCTCGTCAGCGGTCGGGCATCACGCCATGTCGCGGACCACGCGACACTGACTGAGGGACGTGCTGGGACGTCCCAGCGGGACGCGGGGCTTTGACGTCAGGCAACGCAGTCGCCGTTGATTGCGACCGGCGTTCTCACCAGTTATGCTCAATCTCCCACGCCATCTCGCCCCGCGTCACCACTCTCCTCTCTTCTCGATGAAAAAACGTTCGCCGCGGCGCCTTCAACCCCTCGAAGAACGTCGCCTGCTCGCCGGCGACGTCGCCCCGGTTGACTTCGGTTGGGCGCCTCTGGATCAAGTCGCCGCGCACGTTCGCGTCGACGCGACGCTTGGCCAGGTCGGTGGAAACGTGGTCCCGACCCAGGACCGGATGCTGGATCAACTTTTCAACGTCGACAGGGAGCACGGCGAGTTTTCATTGGGGGCGGCGGCACGCAGCACACGCGTCGCAGACATCGATGGAGACGGCCGCTCGGACATTGTCAGCCTGTCGTACACCACATTGATGACTCGGCTGCAGCAACCGGACGGTTCGCTGGGGCCGCGGATGTATACGAATCTCGTCGATCTCTCACCGTTAAGTACGTGTGTCAATGAAGACTTTTCCTTGGCCGACACCAATGGCGATGCTGCATCGGAAGTGGTCTTCGCTTGTCTAGATAGCGTCTTTGTGTTGGAGTTTGACGTTCAGCAAGGATTTGACCGCATTCTCTATCAATCGGGTGAGCTTCGTTTCAGTGCCGACATGGCTGCGAGTTCCGACCTGAATGACGACGGGATTGCCGATTTTGTGTTTGTGTCAAACCAGAGGCATAGCGAGACGCGGGTGTTGTTGGGAACGGGCAGCGGAACGCTGGTGCCGCAGCAAACGTTGCAAACCAACGATTCATATGTACGACATTTTCACTTGGGGGATGTCGACGATGACGCCAAGGATGACCTCGTTTTCGTGTTCGGCGACAGCGATCAGGTTTGGGTTCAACACGGAAACGGGGACGGCACATTTGGTGGTCTTGAAACGCTGGTCGGTATCGACGGTAACCGGAGTTTTCTTGCGATTGCTGCGGCGGATTTCAATGGCGACGGCGCGACCGATCTAATGACATCCGATTATCACAGGCAGATCAGCGTCTGGTACAAAGAATCGTTCGGCTATCGGCTCGAAACGATTGCGATGCCGGACTACGTCGTCGATCTGGCGGTGTCAGAGGCGGAGACCGATGGCGGGCCGCTGGTCTACGTCATGATGCAAAACACCTACGACTTTCCCAGCAAGTGGATCGAATTGCTTCAGATCGTCGATGAATCGTCGGTGAGTCGATTGGACACGATCAGTATTCCGGACGGATCGAGCCTGCGACTGGCCGACATGAACGGCGATTCGATTGACGACGTGTTGATCCAGCACTCGACGGTTGCCAGCGTGTTGGACGTCGATGACTCCCTTTCTTTTTCTCAGCTTCGCAACGTGACGTTGTTCGACAGTCCGTCGCCGATTTCCCATGTCGTCGCAGATTTTGACCGTGATGGCATTGACGACGTCGCCTATTTTCATCGGCGTACCGATCATTTTTCAATGATCATGGGGGCGCGTGGTTTGGAAGACCGCGGTCAGATCGATGTGATTCGACACGATCTGCCCGGCAGCCTGGCAATCGGTCATGTGCTGGCAACGGATGACAATCATGACGGTTTCGTGGATCTGCTCGGCGTCCCCGAAGACGGAACGGCGTCGATGGTGCGGATGGCTGGACTCGGAGATGGTACGTTTGCTCTGCCCGAGCATTTGGTTTTCCAGGCCGGCGCGACGCTTGACGGATTTGTTCTCGATGACGTTACAGGCGACGGCAACGTGGACGTGGTGGCGATCACCGAATTGGCCGGCGATGCCCGCTGGCAGGTCTGGCGTGGAGATGGAGGCGGTGATTACGTCTACGATTCTGATCAAACGGTCGTCCCATCGCGGACGCTGTTCGCCTCCGATCGCTTGCTGGACGGTCGATTGTTGAGCGTCCACGCCGACGGCGTCGTACGAAGCACGGAACTGGGGACGAATGGATCGTCCGCGACGACCGAAAATCTGTTCACGATCGATTCACCTGAACAGATACGCCGATTTCTTGCCGTGAATCTGAACGGCGATGGCATCGCCGACGTCGTTGTCAGTCGCGGTGTCTACAATGCTCCCCAAGAGGTTTACGTGAGTGACGGGGCGGGGGGATATGAACTCGTTGAACTGGATCTGGATGGTTATGCCGTACGACTCAGTGCGGGCGATTCGAGCGGAGATGGAGTTGACGAGGTCTTGATCGAAGGCGATCGGAGCACGCTCTTCGTCTACACGTTGCAAGGTGCGATCATCGCGGACGAGGTGCGCAACGCTGGTCGCTCGCTGGCGTTAAAGTCCGCGGCACGGGGCGACCTCAATGACGATGGTCGACACGACATGATTCATCTTGCGTCGGGTATCAACGTGCGATGGGGACGATCGAGCGACGACGGCAGTTCACTGAAAACGTCTCCGTGGCTTATTCGTGGCAACGTGAATTACTTCGATGTCGATGTTCGCGGCGCTGATGGCGTCGAGTTGTTTGTCAATGCCTGGGTCGACTTCGATCACGATGGAATCTGGTCCGACTCGGAACAGATTGTCGACGGGGTGCCCGCCAGTGGGTTCGATCGGCAACTCTTTGAATATGATGTTCCCGTCGACGCGGTGTTGGGGAAAACTTGGGCACGCATTCGATTGAGTGACGAAGCAAGCGTCGGTGTCGATGGCATGGCGCTCGACGGCGAAGTCGAAGATTACTCGGTCGAGGTCATCGAGTGGGGATTGATGGATTTCGGGGACGCCCCCGCTGATTTTCAAAGTGATTTTCTTTCCAGCTATCCGAGTCGATTGGCTGATGATGGCGCCCGGCATCTGTCGGGTGGGCCGCGTATGTCAGTCCAGGTCGACCCCGATGACGATGCGATGCCCAACCGGTTCGCTTCGTCGGAGGAAATCAACGATGGATATGTCATTCAGACTGATTTTGTCGCCGGCGAGTTCAGTCAATTGGCCATACCGATTCGGGGCGAAGGTGGGTTCGTCAACGCATGGTTGGATTTCAATCGCGATGGTGACTGGGACGATCCGGGCGAGCACATCGTGCGCGGTCATTGGCTGGAACTTCGTCCTTGGGAAAGTGTCGCCGAGCACTCGATCCCCGTGTCCATTCCAAAAACATTGGCGGGTCAAGTCACGTATCTGCGGACGCGGGTTAGTTCCGCGCGGGACTTGGGACCGACGGGGCTGGCACCTGACGGAGAAGTCATCGATTCGGGGGTCTTTGTTGGCAATCCAATAACTGCGTCCACGCCGCAGATCGTGATCGGAACCTCCGGCCACACCCTCTCGACCGATGCTGCAGACGGATCCGTTCGTTTCGCGGTTCATCTGAGTCGGGAGCCGGATTCCGATCTCACCGTGCAGATCCATCATGACTTCCCAGACTTTTTGTCGGTGTCCCGTCCGTCGCTGGTGTTCGACACCGACGACTGGAACGATCCTCAATTTGTGACGGTGCAGCAATTTTCCAGTGCGGGAGAGACCGGAGTTGTCGAACTGTCGCTCGTTGCAGTCGATGAAGCCGGACAAACCGTTGATTCGCAAACCGTCGAGATTTACACGGCGCCGTTTCAAGGAAGTCGGTCTTCGGATTCAAAGGTGACGCTCGCCGCGGGGGAAACATTGCATGCCGGACCGCAGTGGACCACCGGGCCATTGGTTTGGGATAACGATGTCTTCAAACGTCAGATTGTTCGTGGGTCGGATCGCGTCATCGTGGGCGGACCGTCACTTTGGCAAAACCCGATCGATCGCTATGACGTCGATCGCTCCGCATTGGTTTCACCGTTGGACGCACTCAATGTCATCAACGAAATCGCACGTCGGGGTGAAGACGGATTAGTGTTGGGATCGCCGAGTGTGTTCCAACAGACAAATCCGATCTTTCACGATGTCTCCGGCGACTCGATGCTCAGTCCGATCGACGCCTTGATGGTGATCAATTATCTCGGACGTCAAGCGGTCGTTGCCGAAGCAGAGTCCGTTCAGGATGGCGACGGTTCGTGGCAATCCTTGAGCCAAGTGCTGATCGATCCGCTCCGTCGTCAAACCGGCGAACCCGACGAATCGCCGTGGGCGATCGACCATGCGATCGCAAGTTTGTTTTAGCGGCCGCCGGCCTATTTGATTGAAACGTTGGTGCTTGTGTTTCCCTTGCCGGCCGATGTGGTCAACGCAACGACGCCACCCGCCACCGGCTTACGCCACGTGCTGGAAGGCTTACCCCAGCGAGTCGGCGGAGGTTAGCGCAGTGCCACCTCCGGGAAGCACGGCCCGAAATTTCGTCGACCCCAGGCTCGGGCGCGATTTGATTCGACACGCTCCGGGCAACGCTTTGAAGCATTTTTTAGCGGTAGGACGCGAGCCCTCCGGTGTTTCGGTAACGATGGTGAACCGGAGGGCTTGCGCCCTGCCGCTAACAAGAAACACTTCGCTGGTGGTCAACGGAGAGCATAGCGATTGCACCACTTCTTCCTACCCGCAATGTTTGTACCTTTTTCGGTGGGGTGGCTGCTCAATCGTGTGACGGACGCGGGGGTGGCACGCCTTGCGTTTGGAAGGGGCGGCTGAAGCCTGGACACCAACGATGCGGATGGTGCTTAGATCTGGGGTGTCGGCAGAAGGTCGCTGGGGGAATGCGTTGATTCGTTGGCTGATTCGACTTGCTGTTGCAGCAGCCGCCGGGTCGCTTCGAATCCGGCCGCGGTGGCGATGGATTTCAACGCCGGGCTGTTGAGAATCCCGTCGTAGTGCGAAAGCAGTTCTCGCAGTTCGGGGGTGTCACCCTGGGCAACCAAGTCGTCGACGCGGTCCGGAGCCAAAAACTCGATCCATGCTTCTCCGTCTTCCATCGCCGACAGACTGGTGATCAGTCGCTGGGAGGCCGACTCGGTCGGCGAAAGACTGCGCGACGCCGGATGCCGCAGCGCTTCCGGGCTGCCTTTGTATAGCCACGGGTTTCGCGGTGACGGAGTTGCGAATTCCACCTGCGGCGTTTGCATCACCAACGGCGGCTTCCGCCGACCCGGGAAATGACTGTCGTATCGGTGCCGCTCGCGAAAGTAGGGATCGTTCAACAGATCCGGTGCTTCAAAGCTGCCGAATCGATAGGGATCGTAGACGTAGTTGTCGAACCGGTAGGGATCAAACGCGCCGGGACGCGGATGGTTGTAATCGGGATAGCTGAACACACCGATGCTGATGCCACGGGTGGAGGTGGGGTACGGCGTCTGATACTTGTTGGGCACGGTGGCACTGGCGTGTCCTCGGGTGGCACGTCCGGAACGCATCCCCCGAGAGCGATTGCCAAACCATTGCGCCTGGGCAAGACCGCAATCGACGAACAGAAACGCGACCAGGATGACGGATAGACGACTCATGGGAACCCCGCAGGTGTACGTTACAAACATCTGCGGAAGCATAGATCGCTCGTTGCCCGGTCAGAGCGACGATGGAGCCTTGAATGCGTCGATTCATGGTGCTTCGATGGAACCAACGGTCGCCATCGGGACGACCAAATCTTCGCAAAAAAGATTCAAGAGGAGGTCGGAGCCAACCGACCGTCGAGCAATTGACGGACTTGCGCGGCCAACGCCGCCGGAAGAAACGGCTTTTTTAAACAGGGCACGTCGAGTTGGTCCATCGCCTGATCGGGGCCACCGTCGGCGTGACCGGTCATCAGCAGGATCGGCATATCCGGCCGCGACTTGCGGAGCCACGTCAACAACGCCGTCCCGGTCATTCCAGGCATCAGTACGTCTGAAATCACCAGATCAAACTCGCCACCGGTTTCGATCTTGTGTTTGGCATCCAAACCGTCGACGGCGCCGACGACACGGTACCCGTAATGTCGCAACGACCGGCACGCCAGATCACGGATCGCCTGTTCGTCTTCGACCAACAAGATCGTCTCGCTGCCTTGGGTGGGATCCTGGCCGGCGGATTCGGTGGCCGGTTCGTCACTGTGTTCTTTGGTGGCTGGAAGGAAGATCTTGAACCGCGTCCCGCGACCGGGCTGGCTGTCCACCGAGATCTGGCCGCGGAACTGTCGGACGATGCCGTAGACGATTGCCAGCCCCAGCCCGGTTCCTTGGCCGTGCGGTTTGGTCGTGAAGAAAGGATCAAAGATTCGTTCACAGGTCGCCGCGTCCATACCGTGACCGGTGTCGACAACTTCGATGACGACATAGGGACCGGGAACATCGAGATTCAGTTCCGGCAATTGTTCTTCGGTAACGTCCGCGTTGGACGCATGGATGCTCAGCGTTCCGCCATCGGGCATCGCGTGGGAGGCGTTGATCGCCAGATTGACGAAGATCTGTTCCAGTTGGCTGACATCGGCGCGAATGTTGTCAAGTCCTTCGGTGACGTGATACTCCACCGCGACCGACGAATCGACGACGCCTTGCAGCAGCGGTTCGATTCCCTCGAGCACCTTGTCCGTCTTGACGATGTCCATCTTGTTCGTCGACGCGCGACTGAAGGTTTGGATCTGGCCGGTCAGGTTTCGTCCGCGTTCGGCGGCGTCCAAGATCATCTGAACGCCTTGATCCACCGCCGGGTCGCCCTTGGCACTGATTCGGACAAACTCGGCGCCGTACATCACGACCGCCAGGAAGTTGTTGAAGTCATGTGCGATGCCACCGGCCATGCGGCCGACCGCTTCCATCTTCTTGGTCTCCGAAAGCTGTTGCTGGAGATCGACGAGCGTGGAGATGTCACGAATGATGACTTGATGCCCGCTCTGCTTTCCGGCGGCGTCGGTTCGCGTATTGACCGACACGATCGCGTCAAACGGTTTCCCATCGAGGGTTTGCATTCGAAAGCGGCTGCCGCGCAGATGATTGGTTTTCCGCAACTCCGTCTCAAACCGATCCGCTTCGTCTAGGTCCACAAACAGCGTCCGCAGATGAGTGGTCGCGTTTTCTTGCTTGCCCAACAGCTCTGTCCCGGCACCGTTGCAACTTTGCAACGTCCCATCATCGGCGAACAAACAAATCGCGTCTTGTGAGTCTTCGAACAGCAGCCGGAATTCCCGCTCGCTGGCGACCACTCGATTGGTCTTGAGGGCGACTTGACGCTCCAGATCGCGAGCCATTTTTCCAACCCTGGCCCAATTGAAGAATGCCAGCAGCGCCAAGGCGAGAATGGACACAAAACCGATAGCCACGACTGGTTTGAACCAGGCTCTCGATTGCAGCGGCACCGGTAGAACGCTGAAGCGGAACACGGCGGGTGTCGGATCGATTTGGCCCGCGGCATCCTGAACCCGCACCTGCACGCGGTGTTCGCCCAGCGGCAAGGTCGGAAAGACGATCTCTTCGTCGAGCGTTTCAAAGGGCGTCCAATCATGGTCGTCGACGCGAGTGGAGACACGGAAATACCGATTCTGTTGCTTCGGTTTGAACCGTTCCAAACCACGGACACGTAACCGCAGCGTTTCGTCTTCACCGAGCGTTTGATCGCCGTCAATGATTTCAGTTTCCGGCGCATCGGCATCGGACCGATAGCGATAGCAACGCGTGCCTACCCCCACCCACAGCTCACCGGAGTCTCCCGCGACGACGCTTGACACGCGGGTTTCGAACGGCGTGGTGGCGATCGGCGGCGGCAGTTCTTCCACGCCCGCGGTCAGCACTTCGATTTTGCCTTGTGACGATGCGAACAATTGTTTCCTTCCGTTTTGACCGACGATCTTGCCTTGACGATCAAACATTATTTCCCACTCGCCGTCGCGGAACCGCGCCAACGCGGCTTGACCGCCCAAGTCGCCGCGACATTGCACCCACGCTTCTCCGCCGAGCACGCGAATCTTGCCCAAGGCCGAGGACGGCATCGGGACTTCGGTCCAGTTCGCACCTAAATCGGTCGTCCGCATCAGCCCAAAAAATCCCGACACAAAAACCGAGCCGTCGGCCAACGCTGTCACATTCGGCGGATGACTGATCTGAGCCCGGTTCGGTAGCGCAATCGGGGTGATCGATTCGGGATCACAGTGCACCAGTTGAAACGGCGGAAAGTTGTTCGCGCCCAGGATTGCCCAAATCCCTGAACGCGGGTCGGCATAGGAGCGACTCACACGAACCCGATCTTGAAAATGCGAAATGTCTTTGACGTACATCTGGTCGCCGGCGATCCCGATCACGAATCGGTTTCGATCGGTGTCTGTTGCTGAGAGCCAGACCACATCGCGGCCGTCGATCCCCAGCAGCTTCGGCTTGATGTGGTCTGCCAGATCAACCTGCTGGAGACGACCGTGGTCCCATCGATAAAGACCCTTTTCGGACGCCGACCAGAGCACGCCTTGGGAGTCTTCGTAGATCGGTTCGGAAAGGTCGCGGTAGTGCGTCGGTCGATCCGAAGCCCAACGCACCAAACCGCCTTGAATCTGTTTGAACCAGACTCCGCCCTGTGTGTCTCGATGGACCGGTCCGCCGACATCTTGATGCAGCTGCCACTCCGGTTCACCTCGGTTCCAGCGGAGCAGGCGTTCCGAGCCGGCGATCCAGACCGCACCCTGGTCGTCTTCGAATAGGTAATTGTTGCCACCGGTGACGTCCGTCAACTGGCGAGACGTTTTCTCCCAACCGCCGCCGACCCAACGATAGATCACCGGTCCCCGTCCCGGCGTGCAGGTGAAGACTTCGCCGTCTCGGGTGGCGACCAGTTTCGGTTGTTCCAGGTCCGCGATCTGATTGGGGATGCGACGCCACGATCCGTCTTTGAATTGAAAGAAATGATCATCGGTGGAGACGATCAATCCGTGTCGGGCACTCTCGACCATGGACCAGATGTAGGTGTCTTGTTCCCACAGCCCGGCATCCTTGAGCGGTTGCCGGAAACCGTCGTCGGTGAATTCGGCAAGGCCTTGGTTGGTCAAGACGAATTGTTGGCCGCTGGTGACTCGGACGTAGTCGGACGTGTAGCTGCTGGGCAACCCGTCGCTCTGACGCCAGGTGGTGAACTGTCCGTCTTGCATGCGGGTCAGGCCGGCGGTGACATCGCCCTTGGGCCACTGGTCGCAACAAAACCACAGTGACCCGTCACTGTCTTCAACGATGCGGCGGATGCTGGGGCCGGCCAATTGACCTTGCAGCGTGCTGCCATCAAACGTTTCACCGTCAAACCGGCCTGCGCCACGGTCAGTCCCGACCCAGAGTGCGCCATCGTCGGCAACCAACACACAGCGAACGTAGTTGCTAGGAAGACCGTCTGCGGTGGTGTAACGTTTCCAGCGATACCCGTCGTAATGATACAGCCCGTCGGAAACGGCGAGCCAAACCGATCCATCGGCCGCAACGTCGGCATGCGTGACCGACTTCTCTGCCAACTGGGCATCATCGAAGAACGAGACGACTTGCCATGGTCGCGCGATCGGTGCCGGTTGCTGCGCAAGTCCACTGATCGCGAACAGGGACGCGATGAGCGAAAACAAGAAAAGTCGGAGGAAGCGACGCATTTTCTGGCGACCCTACGGGGACGGGGCAAGCCCTGTTGTAGTGAACAATCCCCGCCAAAACCACCTCAGCGGTCGCGTCGACCGGCTCGCCCCCGCACCAGAACCGACTGTGGCCCCCACTAAGATCATGCGTCTCGGTCGGGGAGGACACTCCCCCCGCATCCACGCTCGTTGTCTTGCGGGTTATTCACATTTTGGTGGAAACGCTAGCCCGGCGCGGTGAGGCTGGCCCCTATTTTTGACGCTTTGCGGATCGGAGAGGTGAAGCGATGACCTAATTGAAGCCATACCCGCTGTTTTTCTGATGCGCTGGCGTCAGATCAGCAACGCGGTCCGATGAACACCGAATCAACTTGGATGAGCGCTCCGATGGACGATGTAGCTGAGCTTTTAAAAAACTTGAGTGTGTGCCAGTCGCTGGTGCGGAAGACCGATGAGAGGCCGGCGACGGCCATTCGTCTGCTGACGACCGGTTTTGAAATTCATGCCGATTGCGACTTGGGCGGGCGACGGATGTCCGACGAGATGAACCAGTCGATCAGCGGTTACATGGAATGCACCAACGCCAGCCTGCTTCGCCGCGGCCAGAAGATCGACCACGTCGACAGCGTCAAGGTCCGCAAACCCGAAATCATGATTGCGGGCATCGCGGGCAACCATCACGAGGCTGCTGAGAAACGGATCGGCAGTCGGCGTGCGCTGCAACTGTTCCAGGCCGTGGTGGCCATCGATCGTTGGATCGTGCGGGGACGGTTGCACATGACGAGCAACAAAACCGTCAAAGAATTCTTGCACGCCAACCGCGACTTCTTTCCGGTGGCCGATGCCAGCGTCATCGATGCCGAGTCGCCCGAGAGCCCGCAACAGATGAGTGTGGCCATCGTCAATCGCGCCCGTGTGTCGTTCATGGAAATCACGGAATTCGAAGAGTCCGAGTCGGCGAGCGAGACATCGCCGGTCGTTCGATTGCTGCAGGAAGATGCGGTTGGAGGTTAGCGGTTAGCGGTTAGCGGTTAGGTGAAAGCGACGAGCGGACGATGACTGGCTGATGGGCGGTAGTGGGTGTCACCAGACGGTGGCCTCGGCGAAACGGGGTGGCAAAACGATGGGGGCAAAACGATGGGGAAGGCGGAGTGATGGGGAAGGCAGAGTGATGGGGAAGGCAGAATGATGGGGAAGGCAGAATGATGGGGAAGGCAGAGTGATGGGAGCCGTCGGATTTTGGCTCCGCGCTTCGGAGCGGTCAGAACATTATTCTGCCCCGTGTCATTCTGCCAAATCAAACCATCCTGAACGTCCAGCTCTGGCGAGCGTCGCTACTTTAGAATTCCCAGCCGCCAGGGGATGTCGCCGTAATTGCCGCGTTGGTACTCCTTGTCGTTGGCTCCTTGGAACAACAATTGCAAATCATCGGGGTTGACTTCTAATCGCTGGTCGTAGCCGCTGCGAATCAGTTCGCCGTGGCTGTACGAGGTCGCCCACGATTGGTCTTGATTGACCACGTTGATCGGTGAGACCAACGGCTTTTGCTGACTTGCCGCCAACGGCTTCCAGGTTCCGTCCAACCGGTCGCTGACGAAGCCCTTGAAATAACGCCTGCGGCCGGCTTGGGCTTCGACCACCGTCAAATACAATTGTCGTCCTTGGATCGCGTACGTGTGACTGGCTTCGAAGATGTCGGCTTGCAAGACCACTTGGGGATCCGACCATCCGCGATTGGGGAAATCAGCGAGTGAAGTTTCGGCCCGCCACATCTGACCGTTGAGCGACGTGAAGAACAGGTGTGCCTTGGCATCGTCACAGATGACCCAAAAATCCAATCCCGCTTTGGCGCCGTCTTTGACGACATACAGTGGTTCGGGACGCGTCCAACGGTCGGGCTGATCGATCGAATCGTTGGTGGAAAAACAGGGGCCGTATTTCAAGCCGCGGGTGTCATCGCTGGCCTGATAGATCAGGTACCACTTGCGATGCGGCTGGAAATAGAAAATCTGCGGCGCCCCGTGGTAGCCCATCGTCAAGTCCAACACGCTCCAGTCGGCCTCCTTGGCATCGGCCCAGTCGGCAAAGGAAAGGTATCCGATTCGAATCCGACCGTCGCCCGATTTGCGTTTCCGCAACGTGCAAAACAAATGCCAACGGTCGGCGTAACGCACGATGCTGGGATCTTTGACCGCCAGCCAGGGATGCTCCGGTGATGCCGGCAAACGCTGGGCGTCGACCTGCAGAAACGGAGGTCCGACGCGCCAACGGAAGACGCCCGAATCGAGGGGATCACTGGCGTCGGGATCGTTCACATGTTGCAAGGCGGCGTCCCCTGTTTCTTGGCCACTTGCGACCGAACCTGAAGGGGAACCGGTGAGGCACAGCAGCACCGCAACATTGGACGCGATGAGTGACTGTAACGTGGTCAAGAAGAGACGTCGTTTCATACCCGATCACAACAAGGTTAGGAGGAAGATTCTCGCACCCGCACCGCCTCAGCAGGGCGCGAGTACCAAGCGATTGCAATTTGAATGGATCAGTCCGCCGTGGCTGTTCGGAGTCGCCCCCGATGGGTCGTGCTGGATGACGGGGCGGGTTTCGCGACCGGCAATTCCAATCGTTCAATCGACGTCAACTCCGGCGACCCTCCGCGGTTGCCCGATCCAGACGCAGTGTAAACGTATTCGCCCACAATCGCGAATCCCGAACCGTGACGTCCGCGATTGAGTTCGGGCCATGACCTCCACGTGCCCGACACCGTGTCAAAGGCTTCGACGTCGTTGTGCGCCGTTTTCTGTGTCGTCTCACCCCCGCCGACGATCACTTCATTTTGCCAGACGGTGGCCATGTTGCCTGCCCGCGGCGTCGGAAGGACTGGGCATTCGGATTCGGGAAGCCAACGGGAGGTTTTAAAATCGTAAACATCAACCGGCGCCACGACACGGCTGAACACCTCGTTAGTCGCTTTTGACGTCGTTCGGCCCGCGATCGAATAGAGACGGTTGCCTGAGACGACGGCTTGAAAGTGATCCCGCGCGTGGGGCGCATCGGCGAGAACGTCCCAATCGCCGGTCACCGGATCGTATCGATCCAGCCAAGGCTGGAAACCGTCGATGTGTCCGTTGGTGATGCCGCCGACCAGATAGATCATGCCGTCATGGTAGACCGCTCCGGCACCGCCGCGACGCCGACTCTCAGGAACACCATGCACGAAATCAAAACGGTCTTCATCGGGATAATAGACGACGATCTTTTCGAGCGGCGTTTCGTTGGGGTACGGCCCCGTCATCGCCCCCATCAAGTAGATCGCGTCGCCCACCACCACGGCTTGAAAATGGTGCAGTTCCAACGGCGTCTTTGACTTCGCCGTCCACGTGTTCGTCGCGGGGTCGTAGACGTCGACCGGGTTCACCCGACGCCCGCCGATCAGATACAGCTTGTTCCGGAAAACCACCAAGGTGGCTTCGTGGCGGGCCGTCGGGCTGCCGATCGCATCGATGGTTTCCCACTGCCGTCGGCTGCCCGTTTCAGTCTGTCCCAGATCCGTTCGCCCCGAGTCAGCGGCTTGCCCCGAGTCAGCGACTACTTTTTTTTTATGACCACCAACCAGTCTTGATCGGGATCGGAGGGGGCTTTGCCGAGGGAGACGGTGCCGCCGCCGGCAACGCTGGTTGTGCTGCCCGATTGCAGCGCTCCGCCATCACGCGGGTTGAACCAGCGGACGCCGTAGTCTGCCGCGGTGCCGGACAGATCCAACGTCGACGATCCGCCGTCGCAGAGGTACACCAGGTAGGTGTCATCCGCTTTGGCGAAACAGTATTTGGTCGGCTTACGATCTGGATTTCCGATCAGTTCATCGGCGTTCTTCATTTCCCAAAAGGGGATTTGGTGGTCATGAAAGAACCCGATCGCGATCCGGCAATAATCCCAGCTTTGATCGCGGCTGCGCCAGTCTTCACAAACGATGTCGTTTTCGTCGAACTGGTATCCGAAGTAGTATTCATTGCCCGCACCGCCGCCCATCAGGGTTCCCCACAGCGTTTGTTTGCGGACTTTGTGTTGCGTGTACGCCATCTTGCCCGTCCGGTCGTGTCCGTCAAAGCCCTTGTAGCCGAGGTCGGGGCACTGGGCGTGGGCGGCGCTGCCGGATTCGTCGAAGGCGACGATCCAAGGCTTGCCCGCTTTGGCGGATTCGAAAACCCATTTGACCGTTTGCGCGTGCGTGGTTTCCAGGCTGCTATTTTGCAGGGAAACGCCGGTCAATTTTGATCGATCACCGAGCAGCGGTCGATAGACTTGGTCCTGTTGCGACGGGAAGGTGTGGACGACGATGTTGTGCCCGAAGGCGTCGAGTTCGGCGATGTAGTTGATCATCGCCTGTTGTTGCTCAGTCGACTGCGTGTTCTCTTCGCCCAGGTTCCAGTTGAGCGCCAAGTTGTGACCGTAGCGGGCGATCAATTCGCGGCAGTACAGTTTGCGCTGTGAACCGAGATCGCCGCCGTCGAGACTTTCCGGAACACCGCCGGACGCTTTGTGCTTGTTGTGGTCGTCGTTTTCGGTTTCCTGTAGCTTGAAGTGCAGGTACATGCCTTTGGCCGTCCCGTGATCGAACACGGTTCCCCACTGGTCCAGCTTGCTGCAATCGTAGTGCAGTTTGTCTTCGCGTTGGATGAAGGGCCAGACGTTGTCTCCGTCACCTCCGGCGTTGTACGTCAGAAAGGAAAACGCATTGCAGCCCTTGCCGGACAAGTAGTTGACCGCGCCGATCAAGCCTTTGCCCTTGCCGTCGCCCCAGGTCGGATCGCCATCTTTCCAGTCTTGCACGTGCGGCGCCCAAGTTTTCACGGGAGCTTTTTTGGGGTTGCCGGCAATCGTGTTGTCAAAGTCGGCGTAGGCGAGCAGGGTTTCCGGCGCGTCGGCACCGACTTTCAAGAAGTATTTTTTTGATCCTGCGAATTGCAGGTAGTGTTTGCCGACGTACGTCAATCGGCCCTGGCCACGCAGGTCGCGGCCCGACTTGTCGCTTTCGGCGACGGTGAACGTCCCGCTGATCCCGTCAAAGGGAGCCACCGGCTCGGAGGAGACGTTGGAATCCAGTGCCGCCAGTTCGCCCTGATGAAAGGAAACGGTGTAGGTCCACTGGCCGGTTTGATCGGGAGCGAAATGGACGCGCCACGTTGTTCCTGATTCTGCGGAGGTGTTGCCGGCGTTGCCATCGGCGGCGAAGTAGCCCGGCACGGTGTAGTGGGTTCCGCCGGAGTGTTTCAGCTGGACCGTCATGCGATAGTCGGTGAACGGATTGGGCTGGTTGTCTTTTTCGTGGGCGTAGGGGCCGTTCACGTCCAGCGTGACCTTGTGCCACTGTTTCAATTCACCGGACACGTTGACGCTGCCGTCACCGTCTTTGCCGCGTGGCAGTTGCAGCGGTTGGTCGCTGGAGGGTTTGGTGGGGCTGGATTTGGAATTGCCCGTGGCGACGTGTTGCGGTTGTGCCGCCTGGTTTGCCAGGACCGGCGCGATCGACTGAGCGGTCGCGGCATCGGCGGCGGTGAAGGCGACGGCCGCCCAGCGGGCGCGGCTGAATTCTTGTCCGTCCTTGCTGCCGATCGTTGAGGAAACGCCGATCATGGCGCCTTCGGTGATCGGCACATTTTTCCATGTCTTGTGAAACGCTTTGCCTTCCTTGTACATCGCATCGGCCAGCGGGTTGGTGTACTGGCCGATCTTCGTCTCATCGACCGACACCTCGTAGCTGGATTGGCCATCGTTTTCACCGACCGTTTCCAGCGTGACGTTGTATCGTCCGGTAGGGAACGGAAAGGTTTTGGCGGACGATGCTCGTTTGTGTTGATCGGGGTTGATCGCCAGCCATTTGCCCTGGTCCAGGTAGTAGCCCGACTTGTTGCCTTCGGCGAACTCGGCGGCGGTCAATTTCAACGACGCCCGGTCACCACTGGCAGATGACGCTGGTGCTGTCGGCGCCGTGGTGGTTGACGCAGTGTCACTGCGGGGGGCGGCAACCAAGGGGAATGCTTTGGGCAGCGTCCCACGTTTGACGCGCGGTTGGGGACCGGCGCCGCTGGGGCGGGGGAATTCTCGCTCGGTCGTCATCAAGAACTTGTCGAATTCGAAACCGTCTTCACGCATCGAAAAATGAATGACGTGCTCGCCCGGTTCGTTGATTTCCAAAAAGATCTTATAGGGTTCGCCGCAATGTTGTTTCTCCGTGCGTTGTTTGCTTTCCCAGCGCCATGTCTGTTTGCCTTCGCACCACTGCAACCGCTGGCCACTTTCGGGCCAAGTGCCATCGATGCCGACGTGCAGACCGTTGTCTTCGGATCCGGTCGAATGGGCGCGGACCCAGACGTAGTAGGTCCCCGGCGTCGAGATATCGACCTTGTAATGCAGCACGGCCATCGCACCGGGTTCGGGTGAAAAGTTGGTGCCCCGGATGAGTTTGTCGCCGTGGGTGCGACGTGTATCGGGCAAGATTTCCAAGTAGGCGCCACCGCTGGCTCCGGCGACGTGTGACGGATCTCCGTCGGGTGTGATCGACAGTGTCGAGTCTGCGTGTGTCAGGTAAAACGCACGAACGTCGTTGGCGGTTTGTTTGAAGAAATGCTCCGCTTCAACGGCTACCAAGCCGTCCTGCTCGGCGAACACGACCGACTCATCGACGATCGGCTGCTGTGCCTGCGCTGACGCGGCGCTGACTGCGGCAACGAAAAGCAGCCATGTGGTTGCGATGTGGGGGTTCAATCGTGTTGTTCGTCTCATCATGTATGCCCGGTGGGGAAGGGAGGGAAGCAGGGGAATGGGGATACGCTTCGTCGGGGAACGACGTTGCGGAAGCAAAGGGATCGGATTCAATTGGCGGGGGTGGCGACGCTGTGGACATCGCGGCCCGGCGCGTCACATCCCAATGCGTCACACACTGCCGCGGCGACTTGGGACGTGGTCGCGTTTCCGCCCATGTCGGGCGTGATCACGTTTCCGTCGGCGATCACTTTTTCGACCGCCTGTTCCAAGTCCACCGCCGCGCGCAGACAAACGGCGTCGTTGTGCTTGTCGCCCAGCCAATCCAACATCATCGCAGCCGACAGAATCGTCGCCAGCGGATTGGCAACGTTCTTGCCGGCCAGTTGCGGTGCCGTCCCATGGGAAGGCTGAAATAAACCGTGTTCTTCGCCGATCTCCGCCGAGGGTCCGACACCGAGCCCGCCGACCAAGCCGGCTCCTAGGTCCGACAGGATGTCGCCGAACTGGTTTTCCATCACCAGGACATCAAAGTCCCAGGGGTTTTGCACCATGTACAAACTCATCGCGTCGACATACACCGCGTCGGGTTGGATGTCGGGATAGTGGTTCGCGACATCGAAAAAGACTTTGCGGAAGAACGCCATGCTTTGAAAAACATTCGCCTTGTCGACACAGGTGACCATTTTCTTGCCGTCGACGGGACGTCCGTTGCGACGCTGGGCCAGACGGAACGCAAAATCCGATACCTGCGACGTGCCCTTGCGGGTCACGACCAGCGTGTCGGTGGCTACTTCGTCGCCCACCTTGCTGCCGCCGCCGAAGGATGCAAACAGTCCTTCGAGGTTCTCTCGGATGATGACGAAATCAATTCCCGGCCCGGTGTCTTTGAGCACGCAAGGGGCGCCGCGATAAAGCTTGACCGGACGGACGGCCGAGTGCACCGCCAATGCACGGCGCAATCCGACCATCATCGTCGGCTGGACTTCGGTGCCGTCGGGGTAGCGCACGTCAGGCAGACCGATCGCGGACAACAGCACCGCATCGGCGGCCAAGCAATCTTCCAACACTGCCGCGGGTAACGTTTCACCCGTGTCACGATACAGTTCTGCGCCCGCGCGGTGGGACGTAAACCCCAGATCCAAACCGTCGATCTGATCGACCATGTGGCCGAGTACCCGGTAGGTCGCGTCCATGCACTCCGGTCCGATGCCATCGCCGGGTAACAATGCGATTCGATAAGAACTCATACGACTCAAACAAAAAAGGACTGGAAGGACAGGGTAGAACACAGGGGGGAAAGCCGAGGGTGGTCCGTTCGACCGATCCGGGCACGGGGAGCACAACGCTGCACGCGGCACACGCCGTTGTCGGTTGCCGACGCGATGTCGCGCCCGCCGCTGTGTCCCGCTGCAGAGGCGGATTGTAGGCCCTTGCTCTCATTCGTTACAATAAAATAGTCTGAAACATTCATTTGGTATTTGTAAATGGTGCGTCGTGCCCCGTCCGATCCAGTCTGAAGATTTAAACATCGCCCAACTGCGGACGTTTCAGTTGGTGATGCAGGAAGGCGGTTATGCGGCAGCGGCCCGCGTTTCGCATCTCTCGGTGCCTTCGGTCTGGCAACACATCCAGGCGTTGGAGAAGGCATATGGGGTGGAGTTGTTCGCGCGAGCGGGACGACACGTCGAGCCGACCGCGGCGGCGGAGACGTTGTACGAACACGTCAGTTCGATCCTGGTTCAGATCGAATCGACGTTTGACGTGGTGGCGCGATCGTCGATCGATCAAACGATACGGATGGTCGCCGGGGCGCGGATGATGCTGGAAGACCTGGCAGTTCCCTTGGCGGCGTTTCACAAACGGCACCCCAACCATCTGGTGATTCGCCAGGGCAGCGATCGCCGCGCCGAAGAGTTGCTGATGGACGACCAGGCTGACCTCGCCATGGCCTTGGAACCGGGACCGGACCGCAAGTCACCCCACCTGCACTATGAACCGGCTTACACGGTCGAGTTCTTGGCGGTGGCAAAGAAATCGCACCCTTACATGAAGTCACGATCAGCGGAATTGGCGGACTTGGCGGAGCACCCGTTGGTGGTCACGTTGGCGGGCACGCATGGACGCGACGCGCTCGACCAGGCGTTTCATCGCGAAGGTTTGCAGGCCAAGATCAGCGTTGAAACCGACAACAGCGCCTTCACGATCGCTTGTGTCTCCGCCGGCATGGGGATCGGAATTCTGGCCGGTCGCAGCAACGGCGAGCTGAGTAAGAAACTCGCCTCACGATCACTCAGTGACAAACTGGGGCAGCGACGAATCGTGTTGATGTGGCGGAAAGGACGTTTGCTGACCGACCCGATGGTGGACTTGGTCGAACAGTTGAAATTGGCGCCGGAGTGAGTTTGGGGGCGGACGTTGGTGTCCAGCCTTCAGGCGCATCCCCACTCGCTGCGGAGCAGCGAGACGGAGCGGCTGAAGCCTGCACACCAGCAACCGTTGGTGTCCAGCCTTCAGGCGCATCCCCACGCGCTGCGAAGCAGCAAGACGGGCGGCTGAAGCCTGCACACCAGCGCGGTTGGTGTCCAGGCTTGAGGCGCATCCCCACTCGCTGCGGAGCAGCATGACGGGCGGCTGAAGCCTGCACACCAGCAACCGTTGGTGTCCAGCCTTCAGGCGTATCCCCACGCGCTGCGAAGCAGCAAGACGGGCGGCTGAAGCCTGCACACCAGCGCACGTTGGTGTCCAGCCTTTAGGCGCATCCCCACTCGCTGCGAAGCAGCAAGACGGGCGGCTGAAGCCTGCACACCAGCGCAGGTTGGTGTCCAGCCTTTAGGCGCATCCTACGGGTCGCTGCGGAGCAGCGAGACGGGGCGGCTGAAGCCTGCACACCAGCAACCGTTGGTGTCCAGCCTTCAGGCGCATCCCCACGCGCTGCGAAGCAGCAAGACGGGCGGCTGAAGCCTGCACACCAGCGCGGTTGGTGTCCAGGCTTGAGGCGCATCCCCACTCGCTGCGGAGCAGCATGACGGGCGGCTGAAGCCTGCGCACCAGCGCAGGTTGGTGTCCAGCCTTTAGGCGCATCTTCATTCGCTGCGGAGCAGCGGTGCGGCTGAAGCCTGCACACCAGCGCGGTTGCGAATCTTCTTTCGATGTGTTTCTATTTCCCCTTATGAACTCCAAATCAATCCCTCCCAATCAGCAATTGGTCCGCCGCGATTGTTGGCCGGTCGTCGGCGAACGGTCTCCCGGCAACCTTGACCTACCGTGGACGATCACGGTTTGTGGCCAGGTGCGGGCCGAACGTCGCGTTGATTTGGACGACTTGGCCGTAATGCCGCAAACGACTCGATGCATCGACGTGCATTGTGTGACGCGGTGGTCGAAGTTGCAGATGGAGTTTGAAGGCGTTCGATTTGCGGAACTGGTCGCAGATGCAAACGGTCAGCCGCTTTGGAATCCGCAAGCCCGGTTTGTTTCGTTCGTCGCTCGCAGCGAGCGTTCTCATCGCACGTCGCTGCCCCTGGACGAACTGTTGGACCTGGATCCGTTGATCGCGCTAAAAGCCGACGGCGAGCGGTTGCCAGTCGAACACGGCGGACCCGTTCGGATGGTCGTGCCGGGCAAGTATTTTTACAAGAGTATCAAGTGGCTTGAACGCATCGAATTTCTGTCCGATGATCGTCTCGGTTACTGGGAATCTGATGCCGGTTACCACAACGGGGCCGACCCTTGGAAGGAGCAGCGGTACATCGCTGCAAGTCTCAGCAAGCAAGACGCCGCTCGGCTGATTCGCGATCGCGATTTCAGCGGCCGCGATCTGTTGAGTCTGGAAGCCCGCGGTTTGGATTTGGAAAACCTGCATGCCGACAATTCGCTCTTGCGCAACGCCGATCTGCGAAACGCGAACCTGCGTCGCGCGGAGTTTCGGGGCGCCAATCTTTCCAACGCGCATCTGCAATCTGCCGATCTACGTGACGCGAATTTGCGCGGGGCGGATCTGGAAGGAGCCGATTTTTCAGCCGCGGATCTGCGCGGAGCGGACCTGCGCGATGCATCGCTGTTCGGCGTCAGTTTCGGCGTGGTGAATGCCGATGGCACACTTTCACAGGCTGCCTTGATCGATGCGACGACCAAGTTCACGGCAACGTCACTCGACGCGCTGACACCGGAGCAACGGGATTGGTTGCATTTGCAATCGGCGACGTTGTGTTAGTGCGTCTTGTCACCTTGCATGACGGGTAGGCGGTAGTGGACGAGGCGACGAGTCCTTGCATGACGGATAGGCGGTAGTGGACGAGGCGACGAGTCCTCTGCATGACGGGTAGGCGGTAGTGGACGAGGCGACGAGTCCTTGCATGACGGGTAGGCGGTAGTGGACGAGGCGACGAGTCCCCTGCCAATAGGTCGACAGCAGAGGACTCGTCGCCTCGTCCACTACCCGAAAATTGAGTGTCGCGCTGCCAGCGCGGGCTCGATCGATCGCATCGGGCCGGTGAACTCCACGGCGAATCGGGCTATAGTACCGCGATGTTGCAACCCATCGAGATTCCGTCCCAGGTCGACACGCAACCGATTCCGTCCCCGGTCGCCGCACAACTGTCGTCGATGCGTGCGCGGATCGAAGCGTTTCAAGATTGCTGGGATCAGCATCGAGCCGAACAGTTCGTTGCGGCAGACTACGAATTGGTCTACCAGACGCTCGACTGGGTGCGCCAGTACCAGCCGCTGATCGGAAGCCGATTTCTGGAGTGGGGTTGTGGTTTTGCCGCGGTGGCCTGTCTGGCCGATGAACTGGGCTGGAATTCCCACGCGATCGAAGCCCATGTGGATCTGATTGTCCAGGCGCGGAAGACGATCGCGAGCTGGCCGGCCACGGTCGATTTGTTTGAAGGCAACTTTCTGCCGCCCGGGGCCGCGGAGCTTTCCTTCGACCCGACCTTGCCGTCGCTGGGGCACGCCGGCGAATCAGCCTACCATGCGTGGGAATTGGACTTGGACGATTTTGCGATCGTTTATTCCTATCCCTGGCCGGGCGAAGACCAATTCCACGAAGATGTTTTCGATCGCTACGCCGCCAATGGCGCGTTGCTGTTGATGTTCATCGGACCCAACGAGATGCGGTTGTTGCGCAAGGTCCGCGATTGACGATCCGCGCGCGGGCGTCCGCTCGAAACCGCGACGTTAAGACAGGCGGAGGTGCCGCCCGGACGCTGGCGCGAACCGGCTGATCAGCAAACGATGATCAGCGCGATTGGCGCGAGCCTACGGGCCCCCGCACAAGGAAGCAACGCTTTACGTTGCGGTAGTGAACTTGTGCGTGAAATCGACTCGGTCGTTTGCCCCGCTCAGCGACCGGCCAACAACACGACGACGCGGGTGGCGATGGACTTCCCCGTGCCGATTTCGCCGACACCTTCGCCGGTCTTGGCCTTGATACTGACCCGATCGGCATCGACGCCCAGCATGTCGGCGACGTGAGCCCGCATGGCGTCGATATGTGGCGCCATTTTGGGGCGTTCGGCCAGGATCACGCAGTCCAGGTTGACGATTCCCATCCCGCGTTGGTGAACTTTGTCCAGGGCTGCTTGGACAAAGTCGCGGCTGTCTCGGTCCGCATTGACGTCGCTGGTGTCGGGGAACAGACGACCGATGTCGGCGGCACAGATCGCGCCCAACAACGCGTCGGTGATTGCATGCAGCAGCACGTCGGCATCGCTGTGCCCGATTGCGTGCAGTTCTGCCGGCACGTCGATGCCGCCGATCCGCAGCGGCCCGCCGGCCCCCAATCGATGCGAGTCGTACCCCAATCCGATCCGGAGGTTTGGCACGTTGGCGGGCGTCGAGGTCATCGATTGGCGTGGATTTGGCGGCGGGGAACGATCGAGCGGGAGACGATGTGAGACAGGCTGTCTCGTGGCAAATGGATCTCGCCACTACAATACCGCCGCTTGTCATTTTTCTCCAGCGTCACCCGAGTGCCATGTCGATCATTGAAGTCCGAGACCTGACGAAGTCCTATCGCGTTTATCGCAAGGGCGAAGGTCTGAGGGAGAGTCTCAAGGGGCTCTTTCACCGGGAATACCAGGAGGTTCATGCGGTCCGCGGAATCGACCTGGACGTCCAGGCGGGGGAGTTTGTGGCGTTTCTGGGACCCAACGGAGCCGGCAAGACGACGACGCTGAAATTGCTGTCCGGCGTGATCGACCCGACCAGCGGCGATGCGACGGTGATGGGCTATGTGCCCTGGCAACGAAAAAACGCCTATCGCCGCCGATTCGCCCTGGTGATGGGGCAAAAAAACCAACTGTGGTGGGATCTGCCGGCGCAGGAGTCCTACCGGTTGCAGCAACAGATTTACGGGGTTCCGGAAGATCAGTTTCGCAGCACGATGGATGAGCTGACGGATTTGTTGGAGGTCGGTTCGTTGCTGAGCCAGCCGGTGCGAGAGCTGTCGCTGGGCGAGCGGATGAAGATGGAATTGATCGCGGCCTTGCTGCACAGTCCCGACGTGCTGTTTTTGGACGAACCGACGATCGGGTTGGATGTCATCGCCCAGCACAACATCCAGCAATTCCTGCGTTACTACCAAGAAAAACGCAAGATCACGATCCTGCTGACCAGCCACTACATGAAGGACGTCGCCGCGTTGTGCAAGCGGGTGGTGGTGATCGCCCGCGGCACGATCGAGTACGACGGTTCGCTGTCGGGAATCGTCGACAAGTTTTCCGGCTACAAGATCATCACGCTGCAATTCGCCGAAGAGCATCATCCGGACTTGCGGGCGTTCGGGGAGGTGTTGTCCGAAACGTGGCCGAAAGTGCGGCTGAAGGTCGCCCGGGCGGACGTTCCGCGGGTCTTGTCACGCTGTCTGGCCGACCATCCGATTGAAGACGTGGCGGTGGAAGATCCGCCACTGGAAGACGTGATTGCCGGGTTGTTTCGGGAGACGAGCGAGAAGCAGGCGAGCTAGAATGATTGAACAGAATCGCCAAAAAGCGTATTTTTTCCCAATGCTCCTCCAGCCACCACGATCGCTCAATGGATTTTGAGAAAGAATTTCGCATCAAGCCCTCCGAATCGGTTTCGCTGAAGAAACGCGAAACGAAAACCAAAGGCCCCTTCGAGGACAAGGCGGATGCGGTCGCAGCGACGGAAAAGAACATCGCCACGATCCAGGAGCTGCAGTACCGCATGTACGTCGAGGCCAAGCAGTCACTGTTGATCGTTCTGCAGGCCCCCGATGCGGCCGGCAAGGATGGCGTGATCCGCAAGGTGCTGGGCAAGATGAATCCACAGGGATGCCGAACGTACCCGTTCAAAGTCCCCAGCAGTGTGGAACTGGCGCATGACTTTTTGTGGCGGATCCACTCCTGCACCCCGGCACGCGGCAAGGTTGCGATCTTTAACCGATCGCATTATGAAGACGTGCTGGTGGTCCGAGTTCAAAACCTGGTTCCCGAGTCCGTTTGGCGCCCGCGTTACGAGATCATCAACGACTTTGAACGCAATTTGGCCGCCAACGGCACGCGGATTCTCAAGTTTTACCTTCACATCAGCCCCGAAGAACAGCTAGAACGCTTTCGAAAGCGTTTGGAAAACCCGGCCAAACACTGGAAACTGAACCCCGGCGATTACGAGGCCCGCAGCCAATGGGACGACGTCCGTCGGGCTTATGAAGATGCATTTGAACGTTGCAGCACCAAATACGCCCCTTGGTATGTGATCCCCGCAGACCACAAATGGTTTCGCGATGCCGCCATCTCCTCCATCGTCGCCAAGACGTTGAGCGAGATGGATCCGAAATTCCCTCCCGTCGATGTCGACTTGGACGAGATTCGACGCTTGTACGACTTAGCAAAGGACGCCCAGAAAATCTGATGGCAGAAATCACCCTACGCGACATTGAGATTTTCTATGACGGCGAAACGTTGAAGATCTCCAGCAGCGAAGACCCCGATAAATCCGTCTCCTTCGATCCCAAGTCGGTCAAGGGACTCGTTGATTTCGTGCACCTTCTCTCACCGCCGGAAGAAACCGAGACACAGACACAAGAAGAAAACCGCAGGGAGTCGTTTCGCGTTCCGGTGATCGAAGACAGCGGACTGCGCGTCACCCTGATCTCCGGCAAAGAACGTTGCGAGTCCAAGCCGACCAACATCAGCATGACCGGGGTGTTCGTCGAAGTCCCCAAGGACCGCACGATCCCCCTGGACATCAACGACGAACTTCGCGCTCGGCTGTCGATGAATAAAACGGAAATCGAACTCGAAGCGATCGTACGACGCATCGAGCCGAACGGTTTTGGATTGTTCTTCCCCGAAGCATTCAAGGGCGAACACGTCGATCCACCACCAACGGTTCGACGCATCGTGATGGATCTGCAACGTCGCTGGATGATGCTTCGCAAAGATCTTTAACGCAGGAACCGTCGATGTCGATTAAACGTGTGAGCTGCCCTCGCTGCAACGCGGCGATGAATGTCCCCGCTTCGATGGCGTCGACGCGATGCGCGTCGTGCGGCGAAACGTTTGCAATCGCCGCAGCCGGGGCGGGGCAGGCCAAGCCACAACGCGGGGCCGATTCCAAATCCGCCGCGGTCGACGACGAAGACGACGGCCGTTCGGAGGACCGGATCGGGCAGTGGCTGGTCGTCGGCGGAGTCGCCGGCGTGGCCGTCGTCGGACTGATTCTGCTGGTCCTGTTTTCGGGCGGGGGCGAGGAGGAGCCTGAAAAACCCAAGCTTCCGGTCCGGACGCAAGCCACGGTCGTCGAAAATCTGAACCTGGACGAGACGCCCTCCGACACGGACTATCGCGAAGTCAATCTGCCCGAATCGACGCGTCAACAGATCTATCGCGACTACTCCCAGATGATCGCGTCTTCGTTCGGCAAGTCCAAGAAGATTCCCAGCGGGGGAGCCGCCGGCCAAGCGCTCAACAAAACTCTCGGATCGGTCGTCGATCGCGAAGTGACGCACATGGCGTTGGTTCACGGCATCAGCGAAGAAGACATCGCGCAGATCTACGCCGAGGGCCGCGCGAAAGGCTGGTAATGAGACACCGGTGGCGTCATTTTGACACCACGGTCACGCGGCGTCGAGCGTGAATGGCGTCAAGTCGGCTGCGGTGGGGCGTGAGAGAAGGGTGTCTAGGAAAGCAAGGGTGTCTAGGAGGTGCGGACTCCGGCGCCATGGTCGCGGTTTCCCGTTTCGACGATATATTGGCCCGTCATGTGCACGCGGAATCATCGATTCGGGTGCTACCCGTTGTCGAAGGGTTCGCCGTGGGCACCCAGCCAGGTCACTCCCAATCCCAAGGAACAGCGTTCCCATGAACAAACTACTACTCGCCGCCGCGGTTTGCGTCGGCTCACTGGCCGTTTCAGAATCGACCAGTCAGGCAGGGGACTGTTATTACCGTCGCTCGGTTGCCCGACCGGTGGTCCGCTCGGGCTACGCCTACCGCGCCCCGGTCGCCGTCTCACGTGTTTACTCCGGCGTCTATCGCGCTCCGGTGTCCCCCTACATTGCCCCCGGGTACCGCCCCTACTCGTCCTATCGACCGGGCTATGGTTACCGACCGGGTTATGGCGGTTACATCGGACCGAGCGTCCGCTTTGGCGGTTATCCGGGTTACGGCTACGGCCGTAGCGGGATCTCGATCGGATTCGGGTTCTAAGCGTCTTGCGATCCGACCGCCGGTGAAGTTCTATTGAGGACTCGGGGTTCGATTGACGAATCGACCCCGAGTCACCCTTTCGCAACTTCGGTTTGAAAAGCAGGATCTACGTGGACAAAAAGCAGAAGAAACGGCTGGACGTCATCAACAAAAAACTGACCAGTTTGCGGCAACAATTGGCCGGCTCGCGTCAGCAAGCCGATGACTTGAGCGAGCTGAAAGAGCTGGAAGACGAGATCGCCAGATTGGAAGCCGAGGCGGCGGAAATCAAAGCGAAAAAGTGAGCCCCTCGAAAAGTCGATTGACTGGCGGTCCCTGTTCACCGTTATTCTCGGCGAAGGTCTTGGGGCGATACGAAGTCGTCTACTCTCGTTGTGATCAGACCGGGTTCATTCAAACCGAGCCGCCGTACTGGCTTGACGAAGCCTACCAGCAGGTGATCGCGGATCTGGACATCGGCTTGTTGCAACGCAATGCGGAGAAGGTCGAACTGGCCTGCGCGGTGTTGCGCCGAATTTGTCCCGACGGCCGACGTCTGCTCGACTATGGTGGCGGATATGGCGTGTTCACTCGAATGATGCGCGATCGCGGGTTCCCGTTCCAACACACCGACGCCTATTGCGACTGCCTGTTTGCCAAGGGGTTCGAGGTGGACTTGGCGGACACCCCCACCGACGAAACGTTCGATTGCATCACGGCTTGGGAAGTTTTTGAGCACCTCGAGGATCCGATGACGGTCTTCGACGACTTGCTTGGTCGGGGAAGGTCGCTGCTGTTTTCAACGATCTTGGTCCCCGATCCGACGCCGACTTCCGCGGATCAGTGGTGGTACTTTTTGCCTGAAACGGGCCAACACGTGTCGTTCTATACGCAACCGTCTTTGCAATATGTCGCGGATCAATTCGGTGCCGCGCTGTACACCGACGGCGTGGCGCATCATCTGTTGACACGCGAGACAATCACGCGCGATCCGTTTTGCGACGCCGGGCCGATTCGTCAGGTTATCAACAAGCTGAGAGCGAAATTGGGTCTGGTGACGGTGTCGAAAACCGAAGCGGCCCTGCAAGCCGGCGAAGCACTCCGCCAATCCGATTATCAACTCGCCTTGCAGCGGCTGCATCAGTCCTGGGACCGCGACGGAGCGAATCAGAACACACCGCCGATTGAACCCGCCGATGGCTAAGCCTCAAGTCCTGATCGACGGCACGGTGTTTGAAGGCCGCGGGCGAATCGGCGTCTGGCGGCTGTTCTATGAGTTGATTTCGCGAACGACAAACGAGGTGGATTACACGCTGTTGGTGGGTGCCTCACCACAGCAGGACATTCCGGCCGGAGTTGACGTGGCCCGTTTTGTTCGCGGCCCCGAGTTGGTCACCAGGCGGCACGTCGTCTGGCGTATGCTCCGCCCGATGTTGCACGGTCGTCTGCGCTCCCGGTTCCCCGATCACATCTGGCACCCGACGTTTTTCTCGCTGGATCCACGCGGCAGGGCTGTGGGGTCTGACCATCCGAAACGTCTGGCGACCGTTTACGACATGCTTTCGGAAGACTTTTACTGGATGGGAGACTTCGCGCTGCAACGCGAAATGAAACAGCGGTGCGTGGAACAGTCCGACCACGTGCTGACGATCTCCCACGATGCCGCCGAACGGTTGGTCCGGTACTTTCCCGCGATGCGCGGGCGGGTGACCGTGATGCACTTGGCCGCCGACCACCGTGGGCAACTGACCCCGTCGCCGGCCAGCGTCCCCGAGTCCACGGGCGATTTCGATGCGGCACCTCACAGCGGCGACGATGTGCTGCCGCCACGCTATGGTCTGTTTGTCGGCGGGCGGAACTTGTACAAGAACTTTCCGACGGTGGTTCGTGCGCTGGCAACGCCCCAGTGGCCTGATGATCTGCCGTTGGTTGTCGTCGGGGCACCGTTCGACGCAGCGGAACAGGCCTTCATCCGATCGCACGGGGTTGCCCACAAAATCGTTTCACTCGGCGCGGTGGGCGACGATCGGTTGGGCGAGTGCTACCGAAAATCAGCCTGTTTTGTTTTCCCAAGTCTGGGAGAAGGATTTGGGTTGCCTGTTCTGGAAGCGCAATCTTACGGCACGATCCCGGTGCTGTGTGACACCGGCGTGTTTCGCGAGGTGGCCGGTGACGCTGCGATCTTTCATCCTGCGAATGATCCGGCGGGGCTTGCCCGTGCGGTTCAAGCGGCGGTCGAAAGACCGGAACAGGTCGGTCCGGCGGCGATGCAAGCGAATCTGCAACGCTTCTCGTGGGACCGCGCCGCCGCCACGCTCGTCGACACGTACGAATCACTTTGGCGGGATGGCGCTCCATGAGTGAACCAGCTCGGATCGCGTATTTCAATGGTGGTTCGGGGGTCCCCTCGGTCATTTTCCGCACGCCCCTGTTGAACCGTTTGGAAGAACTCGGGCATCACGTTCGTTTCTATCCGTGCATCCCCAACCGCTATGAGCATTGGCCGCTATTGGGATGGCGAGTCAGTCAAACGCTGAAGGTTGCGATTCGTCGATGGCAAATTCGAAGCATCGCCAACGGTTCGTTTGACAGTGTGATCCTCGAAACCGGTGCCCTTCACTCGGACGATGACGTGCTGGAGCATGAACTGCGGAGGGTGGCCAGACGGCTGGTGTACGACATCGACGACGCCGTGTTTCTGTTGTTTCCCGAGAAAATCAAGAGGATTGCGGCGATGTGCGATCACGTGATTGCCGGAAACCAGGCGATCGCGGATTGGATCCGACCGTACAATCCGTCGCTTTCGATCATTCCGACGTGCGTGGATGAGCGTGTTTACGCGTCGAAGTGGGAATCGGAGCAGCTCGCGTCGGCGGGTTCGCTCGCCGGTGAGACGGGGGCTGTCAAGATCGGCTGGGTCGGATCGGCGGGCAATGTCGCGCTGCTCAAGGCAATCCTGCCGGCCATCGAGAAACTCGCCGAACAAAAACCGTTGAGGTTTCATATCATTACTGCGCGGGCGGCACACGAAAGCATGGACGCGGGAACGAAAGACCTGTTGCGCTGGATCGACATCGATCGATGCGACATCGCGGCGGAACTGAGACAGCTCGATGTCGGAATCATGCCATTACCCGAGGACCACGAATGGTCGACGTATAAATGCAACGCCAAGATGATTCAGTTCATGGCCAGCGGGCTGCCGACGGTGGCGTCGGACGTCGGTTTCAATCAGACCCTCATCGAAGACGGACGGGAAGGGTTTTTGGTGCGAGATTTGTCGCAGTGGCAGGCCGCAATCGATCGGCTTGCGGGGGACGCGGCGTTGCGAGAGACTATGGGGCGGGCTGCGCATGTCCGAGTCAGTGCGGAGTTCACCGTCGCGAAACGAGTGGACGATTACGAGCGCGCCGTCCTGCGGCGGTCGCGACAGGTCGCCGAGTGATTTTGGTGACCGACTCACCGGGTCTGGCACGCGCGACTTCGAAGGGAGTCGCGTCCACCGCTGAAACAGCATCGTGTTTCACTCCTGAACTGCACAACGGACCTGATGGCAATCGAAACTGAATCCGATTTAGGTTCCGAGGATTGGGATGAAATTCTCGAGCCCAACGCCGCGGTCTTCAACTTGCGATTGCGTGAAGTCTGGTTGTACCGCGACCTGCTGTATCTGTTTACGTATCGGGACATCGTCTCGTTTTATAAACAGACCATCTTGGGGCCGCTGTGGTTTTTCATTCAGCCGATCTTTACCACGCTCGTCTACGTGTTGGTGTTCGGCAAAATTGCCAAGCTCTCCTCCGACGGCATCCCGCAGATTTTGTTTTACATGTCGGGCGTGGTGCTGTGGAACTACTTTTCCGAATGCTTCAACAAGACCGCGACCGTGTTTCGCGATAACGCCGCGTTGTTCGGCAAAGTCTACTTTCCGCGGTTGTTGATCCCGTTGTCGATCGTCACGTCGAACCTGATTCGGTTCGCGATCCAGTTCGGATTGTTTCTGGCGTTGCTGGTCTACTTTGTGGCGATCGGTGAGGTGACACCCAATGCATGGGCGTTGCTGTTGCCGTTGAGTGTGTTTGTGATGGCGACCCTGGGGCTTGCCTTCGGGATGCTGTTTTCGGCATTGACCACCAAGTACCGCGATCTGATCTTTCTGTTGCAGTTCGGGGTTCAGTTGCTGATGTATGCGACGCCGGTGATTTACCCGATGTCACAGATCCCCGAAGGGATCTCCGGCGTGCTGGCTTGGAACCCCTTGGCACCGGTCTTCGAGCTGACCCGTCTCGGGTTCTTGGGCTCGGGCACGGTGTCGATCGTCGGCTTGATCTATGCTGCGACGTTTGCGGTCGTTGCGTTCCTGATTTCGACGGTGATTTTCAATCGTGTCGAACGAACCTTTATGGACTCGGTCTAGTGTCGGCAGCCATTCGATTTGAATCCGTTTCAAAACGTTACCGATTGGGAGAGGTCGGTACCGGAACGCTCTCGCATGACTTGCATCGTTTCGTAGCTCGCTTGCTCGGCAGACCGGACCCGTTTGCGTTGGTCGGGACGATCAACGATCGCGAGGTTGCGGACGGGTTCGGCGATGGATCTAGCGATGACGTGCAAAGCGACAGCGCCGGCGGCGAAACATCGGGGAACGTCTCCGGCGGCCGCCGAGCCAAGCGACGAAATGACTACGTTTGGGCGTTGAAAGACATCGATTTCGAAGTCCCACGGGGCGAGATTCTGGGGATCATCGGGCGCAACGGGGCCGGCAAGTCGACGTTGCTCAAGCTGCTGTCCAAGATCACCGCGCCGACGTCCGGTAGGATCAAAACGAAGGGCCGTGTGGCAAGTTTGCTGGAGGTGGGCACCGGATTTCAGCCGGAACTGACCGGTCGAGAAAATATCTATTTGAACGGCGCGCTGTTGGGCATGCGGCGACACGAGATCCGGTCGCGACTGGACGAAATCATCGAGTTCAGCGGCTGTGCAAAGTACATCGATACGCCGGTCAAACGCTACAGCAGCGGCATGACCGTTCGCTTGGGCTTTGCCGTCGCGGCGCACCTGGATTGTGAGATCTTGGTCGTCGACGAAGTGCTGGCGGTGGGGGATGCGGAGTTCCAAAACCGCTGCATCGGCCGCATGCGCGAGGTTTCGGCCGGTGGCGGGAAAACCGTTCTGTTTGTCAGCCACAACATGGGATCAGTTCGGTCGCTGTGTCGCCAAGGGGTCGTGTTGGATCGAGGCGAACTGGTGACGATGGCGCCGATTTCCGACGCGATCCGCGATTACTTTGAACGCAACGCCGGGGCGGAGACCGGGGCGCATTGGCATGGTACCGTCGACCCGACGGCGGCGTTTGCCGTTGAGCATGTCAGCGTCGTCGGTCAGGGACAACCATCGTACGACGCGACGGACCAATCCAATGTGATTTCGCCCGACGAGGCCTTTCAAATCACGATCCGGTACACCGTCGGCAAACCGTTGCCGCCGATGCGAGTCGGATTCCAGATCCTGTCCGGCGAAGGCCCGGTGGTGGTGGAGGCCTACGATTCGGACGCCCCCGACTGTCGCGGTCCCCGGTTACCGGGACGCTACTGCAGCACCTGCACGATCCCCGGTCACCTGCTCAGTCCGGGCTGGTACTATCTGACTCTCAACGCCGGGATCCCACACGTGGAAAACCTATTCAACCAAGCCGGGGTGGTGAAGTTCAGGATTCATGAAAGTGAACTGGACCGGGCGCAGCGCACCCGGCGTTCGGGAGTGCTTCAGCCCTGTTTCCAATGGGAGACGAAACCATCTTAAAGCGAATCGCAAGACGAATCTTACGTGCCGAGATTGAGACCTTGACGGCCGAGCGTGACGCTTTGGCCAGACACGCCGATGCGTTCATTCCGACGGACCTGTTTCAGGATTCCGACGTCTTCATCGCCGGCTATCCCAAGTCGGGAAACACGTGGCTGCAGCTGATGGTCGCCGCCATGCTGTATCGGCTCGACCCGAGCCACGCGCCCGATTCGCTGGTCCAGGAACTCGTCCCGGATATTCATTACAAGGCGTTTTACAAACGTTTCTTGCCGATCACGTGCTTCAAGACCCACGCGCTTCCGCACCCCGATTACAAGCGGGTGTTGAACATCGTGCGTGATGGACGTGACGTGCTGTGTTCCTATCGCAGTTTCAACGAAGCGCTCGGCGAGGCGGACGATTTGGACGACATGATCGCCGGCCGGGTGGAGATGCGTTGGGGACAATGGCATCGCCACGTGATCGCCTGGCAACAGAACCCCTTTGACGCAGAGATTCTGACGGTCCGCTACGAGGATTTGAAGACTGACTGTGGGAACCAATTGCGACGTATCGCGACGTTCATGCAATTGGACCTGGGCACGGCGGAACTTGCCGCGATCGCCGACTCTACCCGAGTCGATCGAATGCAGGATCGTGAGCGGCGATTCGGCTGGGACAACAAACTGTGGCCCGCGGAAAAACGCTTCGTCCGCCGCGGCGTCAGCGGGGGATACAAAGACGAAATGACGGCCGAGCAGATCGCCGCGTTCAACGAACGTTATCAAGAGGCGTTGCAGCAGCTCGGCTATCCGCTGTGAAAGGACGGGAGGGGTTGCCCCGTGAGGAGCGGCGGTTTGGAGCGAGTGATCGTTCACGCGATCGTGGGCTTACCCCGGGACGGGCAACGCTGTGAAGCATTTGTTTTCGGCGTTTGACGAGGTGTTAGCGGCAGGGCGCAAGCCCTCCGGTCCCTCAATCGTTCCCGAAGTACCGGAGGGCTCGCGCCCTACCGCTAACAATTACCGCGTTTCCGGACGGGGTTGCAGCCAGTTCCCGGAGGTGACGCTGCGGTTACCTTTGGCTACTCGCTATTATCCCTCCGGTAGGATCGGCCACTTGCGTGAATTCGCTGATATTGTCGGCGGGATCCAGGCCGTGCGGACGGACAACTCCATAATCGCCACTTTCCAGCCGTTGTGCTATACTTGTCCGATCCAGTGCCGGCCCCTTCTCTTGCGGCCCGCGACAGCCTTTTCCTCGACGTCAGCATGGTCTCTCTGATGCAACGCCAGAATCGTTTCGTCCTCCTCGGCGGCTTGTTGGCCGTCTCCCTGCAACTCGTCGTCAGCCCCACCGCCCAGGCCATCAAGCCGGAAGATCCGGCGGTGCAGCAAATGGTGAGCCGGGCGATCGGATACCTGGAATCGACCAAGTTTACCGACGAGGGTGAGCTGGTTCTGGCGGCTTACACGATCATGAAAGCGGCACCCGATCCGACCAATCCGGTGGTGCAAGAGGGGCTGGAACAGGCGAAAAAGTTTGTCGGCATCGTTTCTCGGAGCCAGGAATTTAAATCCAACTACCACGCGGCGGTGTCGACGTTGCTGTTTTGCGAAGTCGATCCGGACTTATATCGCAAAGAACTCACCACGCTGCTGCGTTACTTTGACGAGGTCCAGCCCGATCACGGATCCTACACCTATCCGCAAGAAAAGAAGGGCGACACGTCGCAAACCCAATACGTGATCTTGGCGCTGTGGACGCTCGACCGACTCGGATACAAGGTCGACTACAGTCGCCTGCAACTGACGATGGAGTGGTTCTTCAAGGTCCAAGATATCCGCGGCGCGTGGCCTTACCAGGGCGAGATTCCCTCCGGAGGTCGCTTAATCCAGCAGGAACGGATCACCGAAGGCATGTCGCTCGCCGCCGGGGCGACGCTGTTGATCGCCGGTGACGTCATGGGCATGTGGGGATCGAGCAAAACGGCCGAGGAAGCGGGGATTGTAGGGCTACCCAAAGCGGTCAAAGTGCTGCGCAATGATGAAAACACGGCCCGCAAGGCCAACAACGCTCGGATCAAGAAAGACGCCATCTTCGGGGCGATCGGCCGCATGGAGAACTGGCTGAGAGCCAACCCGACGCCGAATCACGTCAACGACCGTTACTACTACTACACCTGCTACACCACCGAACGTTATCGCAGTTTCCTCGACATCGCTCGGGGTTTGCCGATCGAGTCGGAACCGGATTGGTACAACCGAATCGTGGGTGAACTGAGACGGTCGCAGAAGCCCGAGGGTGGCTGGGGCGAAACGCAACACATCTTCGGACCGGGCAACACCTGCTTTGCGATCTTATTCCTGATCCGAAGCACCAAAAAGTCGCTCGGTGCCGGAGCCAGTGCCTCGACGATCGGTGGTTTCGGGTTCGGTGAAGATGTCAGCGGTGCGAAGATGCAGAACGGCCAAGCGGTTTCTCCGGTGCCGGCCGAATCGGTGTCCAACATGCTGGAACTGCTCGAAAGCGACAATGCCGACGAGTTGGACGGGAAAGCGATGATCGACAACGCGAAACTGCCGACCGACCCGGTGGAACGAACCGCACAGCTCGAGCGACTTTCTCGCCTGCTTCGCGGCAGCCGGTCGTGGCAGGCCCGACGCGTTTCGGCCAAGGTGCTCGGAGCCAGCGACGAGCTGCGTGTCGCCCCCGCGTTGATCTTTGCACTGAGTGATCCCGACCAAATTGTCCGCTCCTACGCACGCGACGGACTACGCTTTATCAGCCGAAAATTCGAAGGCTTTGGTATGCCTGATGAGCCGACCAATGCCGAGGTCCGAACGGCTCAACGGAAATGGCGTGAATGGTACAAGTCCGTTCAACCCGATCACGTGTTTCTGGACGAATAGACCCTTCATTTCCGTGTGATCTCTAGTCTTCCGCCGCACCTTGGTTTTCCGGTAGGCGGTAGTGGACGAGGCGACGAGTCCTCTGCCAGTATGCCGACAACAGAGGACTCGTCGCCTCGTCCACTACCCGAAAAATGAGCTGCGATAGACGACTAGATGAACTGGGCGTAGAAGGTCCACGCGCCGGTGACCAGCATCGCCGCGGCGGACAACCACAGGAACGTGTCCCAGAGCTTGTTCGGTTCCAAACCCTCGACCGAGCGTTTGTAGCGGAAAAACAAAGCCGCTGCGGCCAGCATCGGCAACATGATGCCTTGGGCGATCCCGCTGATCAGAACCAGTTGGGCTGGCGCGGGAAAAGCGATGAAAATGACCACGCAGAGGATCGGGAAAACGCCGCTGAGGATCCGGATCCAGCGGTCTCGCGTCTGTTCGTCGTGGGCGATCAAGCCGATCACGCGGAGCGCATCGGAAAACGTTCTCGCGTGCGATGCGTTGGCGACAAAGAACGTCGAATACAACACCGCCAGGGCACCGAACAAAAACACCGTGGCGGCCCATTCCGAGAAAACCGGCTGGAACATCACCGCCAAGGTCCGCACCATGTCGCCTTTCTCGGGGTTCAATCCGATCCGATGCAGGACCGAGGCGCCTAGCAAGTAGAACGCGATGGTGGCGAAGGTGTAGATCAGCATCGCCCCCCATGCATCGACGTGCATCACCCGCATCCATCCGGCCGCACGCTGCTTCCACGCTTGGCTGCCATCGTTCTTGCCGGTGAATTTTCCGTAGCCCTTTTCCAGACACCAATACGGGTACGTGATCAGTTCGGCGGCACCGACACCGATGATCCCGAATGTCGCCAGCGCGGTGCGAATCGGGCTGACCCCCGCCGTCTTTTCCGGGAACGAAAACATCAACCCGGAAAGAAACTCTTTGGCGCTAAAGGCGAATTCGGCTTCGCTTTGCAACCAGTAAACGTTGACGACGACCAACAGCGTGAACGACGCCACCAGCGCAGTGGAAAACGATTGAATCAGGTTGTAGCGTCCCACGACCAAGATCACGCTGGTGATCAGCGAGATCAGGATGGCCCAGATCGCCGTGTCATGGGGCTGTCGGTGTTCGCCCGGGGTTGCCGGTTGATAGCTGGCGTCGTAGCTGACCCAGGTGTTCGGCGTGGAGACTTCGAATTCGGATTCGCCGCGATCATGTGCGGCGCGAAACGCGTCGAAACGGGCCAGTTGCTCTGCGTCGGCGGCCTGGTTGTACGCGACGCCTTGCTGCGTCAGCGGGGCGCTGATCGACAACGCCTGACCGACGCCGCCGACGATGCCGCCCAATTGCGAAATGCTGGCCAGCCACATGATCAACCAGTACCACACCAACCAGTTCCCACGCCCCTTGATCCGCGGCCCCGGCACTTCGTCGAGCGCCACCAGCGTGGTTTTGCCACTGATCAATGCGTAGCGTCCGAATTCGATTTGCGCAAATACCTTGATCACGCAACCGATCACGATCAGCCACAACAAACTGAATCCCGACTCGGCTCCTGTCTTGGTCGTGGCGATCAATTCGCCACTTCCGACGATCGACCCGGCCACGATCAGCCCCGGCCCTACCGCCAATAGAATCCGCCCAAACGAGGTCGGAGGGGAAATGATTTCGCTTTGATCTTGATTCATGGCGGAAAGTTTAGCAGAGCCGGAGCGGGCGGGGGTTTTGGGGTTTCAGGTTTCAGGTTTCAGGTTTCAGGTTTCAGGTTTCAGGTTTCAGGTTTCAGGTTTCAGGTTTCAGACTCTAGCGTTTTCTATGTTTGTTCGCGGTGAAGCCTCGGAGGGCTGGCACAATGCTTGCCGGTGGCGTCAGCCCAATGCCACCTATTCTGGACCCTATCGGGTGGCGCGGTCCCAAAAACCCGGTTTTGGCACGATTTTTGCGCCTGGCAGGTAAGTTTACACTTACTGCCTTTCTGACTGGGAATCGCCATGGTCGACCCGACGACACTCGGTGCCGATGAAGAGTCTCGCTTTGGCAAAGCCAAAGCGTTGCTGGCTGAGCTTCTTGAATTACCCAAACTACAACGGGTCTTTGAAGATCACGATTGTGCCAACGCGCGGATGGTCTATACGCAGGCCCCGACCCTCTGGCTACTCGTTTTACAACGGCTCGAAGGAGGCATCTCACTAACCGATGCCGTCGCAGATTTGCTCAAAAATCATACGGATATTTTGCCTGACAATCGAAGGGTTCAAGAGAATCGCCTTTCCGAAAACAATTCGGCCTACAACGCCGCCAGAAAAAGGATTCCGCTCGCTGTCGTGGAAGAGTTTTCCCATCGAATCTGCGATCACCTTGCTTCCCGCGCTCCCAAAGCCTTTCTCGATCGACGTGTATTCATTATCGATGGGACGACGATCACGCTTCCTCCGACCGAAGCACTTCAGAAAGCGTTCCCGCCGGCGTCCAACCAACACGGAGAGACGGTTTGGCCTATTGCGAGATTGCTGGTCGCAAATGAAATGCAGACCGGGTGCGCGTTGTTGCCGCAAGTCGATCCGATGTACGGAGCGGACAACAAAAGTGAACTTGAGCAAGCCAAGCCGATTATTGAACGACTCCCGAAACGCTCGATCGTTCTGGCTGATAGCGGTTTTGGGATTTTTAATGTCGCCCACCACTGCCAATTACATCATCAAGACTTCGTGCTGCGGCTGACCAAACAGCGATTCAGGTCGTACCGCAAGTCGGCTACGTTGGTCGACCAAGGGGACGGGTACAAGACGTTTCACTTGATTTGGCGGCCGACACCGAAGGACCGCCGAACCAATCTCGATCTTAGTAAAGACACGTCTATCGAAGTCTTTCTCCACCAAATTGAACTTGAAAATGGAGACACGCTGGAGATCGTGACGAGCCTTGAGACGGACGCTCACTCGGCCGCTGCCCTGTACGTTCGTCGCTACGATGTGGAGTTCGATATCCGCGATGTCAAAGTGACGATGGACACAGAAAACATTCGCGCCAAGAGTGTCGACACGGTGATGAAGGAGCTAATGGGATCGATCATCGCTTATAATCTTGTCGCTCAGCTACGCAAACAAGCAGCGAAATTGATTCGAGTTGACCCTCGCGAGCTCAGCTTCACGGGAGTTTGGACGACGTTCAAGCATCATCTGCTACGTGAAAAGCTTACGACCCTGGAGGAATGGAGGCTGGCTTATCACGGCGCTTTGGTGAGCGCAGCGGGCCGCAAACTTCCCAATCGAAAATTGCCTCGCAGCTACCCACGCATAGCCCACCCGCGGCGCCAAAAGACAACGAAATTCCAGAAGTCACTTCGAAGAAAAAAACAGCAGCCCGATGATATACCACCCGAATGACCACAAAGTAGGTGGCATTGGGCGTCAGCCACCGGAATGGAAAGACCTCGATCACGGAGGCCTGAAAGGCCGGCACAATCGGTCTCATGAGCTGCGGGTATTGCTAATAGATGGGGAACTGTGTCGGCCCGCTGGGCCTCAGAGACTCCTTGAAATGATGTCCGGTGGCTCACGCCATCGGCATCCACTCTGCCGGCCCTCCGGGCCTTCCGGACTTCGCCTATCCGGCAAAATCCGGTGCATAGAAAACGTTAGAGTCAGAAGATTTGAGATCACCAATTGAAACTTAAAAATCCCCGACGGTTGCGTCCTGTGGCCTCGGGGGGTGATAATCGGGGGACCGCCGTTGACCATTTTCGCTTCTCAATCATTTGCATGGCTGCAGTCCAACCGCTCGACACGACCATCGCCGTGGTCACGCCGGAGAACATCGCCTTTGAGTACCAATTGGCGGGGCCGTTCCGTCGTTTGCCGGCGTATTTGATTGATTTGGCGGTCCGCTGGGGCGTGATTTTGGGGGTCGGGCTGGCGATATTGATCATCGGCGGCATGCTCAGCGCGTTGTCGACGTTTTACGGCCCCCTGACCTTTGCCTTCATCGTGATCTTGATCTTTGTGATCAATTGGTTTTACGGCACGATCGGGGAGGCGTATTTCAACGGCCGCACGGTGGGGAAGTGGTTTTGTGGCATCCGCGTGATCGAGGTCGATGGCCGCCCTGTTTCGCCACGCAGCGCGTTGCTTCGCAATTTGCTCCGCGTCGCGGACCTCGCGCCCGTCGCGGCGATCAATACTTGGGACCCCGACGTTCCGCCGATCTACTTCATCCCCACGGGCATCATCGGGCTGGTCACGATGATGATGACCGAGCGGATGCAGCGTCTGGGCGATTTGGCGGCCGGAACGATGGTCGTGGTGGACGAGCGGAAATGGCAATTACCGATCGCCAAAGTCGACGATGCACGCGTGCCGGCACTGGCGTCGTACGTTCCTGGCGATTACTTGGTCACACGAAAGATGGCGCGGACCCTGGCAACGTATGTCGAACGGCGACATTTTTTGACCCCACCGCGGCGCCGCGAAGTTGCGCGAAACCTGTCCGACCCGCTGATCGAACGTTTTGAATTCCGCCAGGACATTGACCCCGACTTGCTGTTGTACGCGCTTTATTACAAAACGTTTCTGGCCGATTCAATGACCGAGCCGGCCGATCTGGGGCCGTTGGCCGGCTACAGCCCGCTGGCCAAAGATGCCGACAAACCGTCGGGGTTGGCCGAGCCGTTGCAAAGCGCGATTCCGGATGAACTGGGGAAACCGGCACAGCGGCAACCGCTTCAGCGTCGACAGACAACGCAGCGTCCGGACGTTTGGAGCAATGCGTCGTCGAGCGTGGCGGCGAAACCTTCTCCGCTGCCACCTGCAACCGCTCCGGCACCCGCCGCACCGACAAGCGAGCCACCTCGGACTGCGGGGGACGGCCAGTGAATGTCGCCAAGCTGTTAGAAAAACGTCGCGTCGATTGGACGGAGCTGGAGCGTTTGTGCGAAGCGATGGAATTGCGTGGCAGCACGGACTCGGTCAGCCCCCAACACCGCGGGGCGTCGGGCGTGGCGCGGTTTTCCTCGCTGTATCGGGCGGCCTGCGCCGACCTGGCACTTGCCGATGCCTACCAGCTACCGCCTAACACCGTCACCTACCTGCATCGGTTAGTCGCCCGCGCGCACAACCAGCTTTATCGCACCCATACCCCGGCCCCCGGCGGTTGGATTCGCATCTTATTTCAGGAAGCCCCGCAACGGATCTTCAACGATGGCTGCGTCCGCGTCGCCACGCTGGTTTTCTTTGGACTGTTCGCGCTTTCGATGGTGATGGGCGCCAGTGAAGAACAGTTCCCAGGTTTCGCCGAGCGGATCTGCGGCACGAAGATGTTGGAGGGGACGGCGGAGTCGTTCAAGGAACCGCTGGCGGTGCGTCCTGAAGAATACACCGCGCGGGCGGCGTTCTACATCCGCCACAACACCGGGATCGGGCTGCAGTGTTTTGCCTATGGCATTCTGTTGATTCCGTGTCTGGTCACACTCGCCTACAACGCTATCGTCCTGGGCGCGACCTTCGGTTACATGTCCCGCGACGGGATCGAAGGGGCCGATCATTTCTTCGAATTTGTGACCGCGCATGGTCCTTTTGAACTCACGGCGATCGCGTTGTCGGCCGGCGCGGGATTGCGATTGGGCATGGGGCTGTTCTACACCCGTGGGCTGTCGCGTGTCGACTCGGTCCGTCAAGCCGGACGAGACGCGGTGCCGGTCATGGCAGCCAGCGCGACGATGTTTGTGTTGGCAGCGTTCACCGAAGGGTTTCTGTCTCCCAGCGGGGCGCCCTATTTGATCAAGGTGGCGTGGTCGATTTTTTCCAGCGGCATGATCACGCTGTATTTCGTCGTGCTCGGATTCCCCCGAAACGAAAGCGAGCGTGGATCGTTGGTGCGGACGGCACGCTACGCCGATCTGGTGGATTCGCGCGTCTCCGCTGACGATGGAGACCGCGATGCAACTTGATCAAACCCACGTGGCCGTCCGGGTCCGAACGTTGACGGAAATCGGCGACCTGGCGCTCGTGCTGTTGCACCGCTACCCGTCGATGCTGTTGATCGGGTTCTTGTTGGGTGCCTGGCCTTGGATGATTGCCAACGCGCTGCTGCTGTCTTGGATTCCCTTGACCGAAGCCCAATATGGCTTGGATGATTCCGAGGCGACTTGGGAACTGATCCGCTACGGCACCTGGATGGCGTTGCTGGTATTTTTGCAGACACCGGCGGCGGGAGTCGTCACGACGATCTACTTGGGCCAAGCGGTGTTCGAACAAAAGCCCAGTTGGCGCAGCGCGCTGAAGATCTCGCGGCAACAATTCTGGCGTTGGTTCTATTGTTTGGGGATTCGGCGGTTGGCAATCCCGGTGATGATCCTGGTCGCGTTGCGATTGTTCCAGCCCTACGACACGTTCCTGGACATCACGCTGCCCATCATCATTTTTTTCGTCGCCTTAGTGGTCCGTGCCGGGCGGCCGTTTCTGCCGGAGATGATTTTGTTGGAGATGTGTCCGCTGCGAAGCAAGAATGCCAACGAGATCACGCTCGGTCGCCGGGCACGCGCCTTGCATCGGCCCGCCGGTAGTGACGTCGGCAGCCGCTGGATCGCGGTCGCCATGACGCTGACCGTCATCTTTGCCGGACTGTTTTATAGTCTGGTGTGGGTGCGTGGGATCGCGACCGGTTATTGGAATTTTGGCCTGGTGACACTGCTGGTGCTTTATCCGTTGGCCCTTTGGGTGGTCGGCGGGTTGAGCGTGGTGGTGCGGATGATCGCCTATCTGGACACACGCATCCGTCTGGAGGGCTGGGACGTCGAACTGGCCGTGCGGGCCGAGGCGCTGCGTCAATTCGGCGAAGAAACCGGCGTCCCCAAAGTGGCGTCGCAGCGGCCGGTCGAATCGGTCCCGCCGCCGATCCCGCTCGACAACGCTGCAATCGGAGAATCGCCGTGATTCAGTGCATCCCGATTCGACCCAGCGTCTCTCGCCGACCATCCCGCAGCGGTTCGCGCCATTTGCCGCCAGGAGACCGGCGGCCAGAATCCTGGCAGGGAATCCAGATTGGCAACGCTGTGAAGCATTTTTTAGCGGTAGGGCGCGAGCCCTCCGGCGGTTCGGGAACGATGAGGGACCGGAGGGCTTGCGCCCTGCCGCTAACACCTGTGAAGCAATTTTTAGCGGTAGGGCGCGAGCCCTCCGGTGGTTCGGGAACGCTGAGGGACCGGAGGGCTTGCGCCCTTCCGCTAACACCTGTGAAGCAATTTTTAGCGGTAGGGCGCGAGCCGTCCGGTGGTCCGGGAACGCTGAGGGACCGGAGGGCTTGCGCCCTTCCGCTAACACCTGTGAAGCAATTTTTAGCGGTAGGGCGCGAGCCCTCCGGTGGTTCGGGAACGCTGAGGGACCGGAGGGCTTGCGCCCTTCCGCTAACACCTGTGAAGCAATTTTTAGCGGTAGGGCGCGAGCCCTCCGGTGGTTCGGGAACGCTGAGGGACCGGAGGGCTTGCGCCCTTCCGCTAACACCTGTGAAGCAATTTTTAGCGGTAGGGCGCGAGCCCTCCGGTGGTTCGGGAACGCTGAGGGACCGGAGGGCTTGCGCCCTTCCGCTAACACCTGTGAAGCAATTTTTAGCGGTAGGGCGCGAGCCGTCCGGTGGTCCGGGAACGCTGAGGGACCGGAGGGCTTGCGCCCTGCCGCTAACACCTCGTCAATCGCAGGGAATAAGCGCTTCACAGCGTTGCCTGGTCGGCCTGACAGTGATCGTTCTGGCACTGATCGTGCCACCGTCGCTGACCGGGCACGTCGCCGACGCCGGCGTTGCACCGTTGAATCGATCGGTTGGGGCGGATCTGGGGACAGGCCCGGACGCCGGCGCGCACCGGCGGATGCCAAACGTACAACGTCCCGTCGCCATCACACTCGTCCAAACCGGCGACGCTGCGAAATCGTCCACGACGATCGAGGTTGATTCAAGCGTGACCGAGTCGCTCGATTCGACGCCCTGGTACGATCCGGAATCCAGGAAACTGGTGCCCATCGAACTGGAACTCCGGCAAGACGACTCGGTCCATCGCGAGAGCCGCTGGTTGCCCAAACCGAAAAAGATTGATCGGCCCGATCCGTCGTCCAATACGGCGACCACCGGAGCCGCTCCGTCAACGGGTTTGTTCGGAAGCTCATTGACGTGGGGCAATCTGTTTGGATGGGTGCTGTTGGCCGTGATTGTGCTGGGGATTGTTGGCATCACGGTCTACGTCGTCTCGCGAGCGGAATTGCGAATGGAAAATCGCACGTCAGCGGCCGCCGCCTCTCGAGCAAAGGGGTTGCCCGATGAACAGACCCTGGAACGCATCAAACATTTGCCGCCCGAGTTGCGGCGAACGGATGTGAACCTTCGGACCGAATGCCAACGCTTGATGCACGAAGGACGTTACGACCAGGCGATCATATTGATGCTCGGCCATCAGCTTTTGTTGTTGGATCGCAACGGGCTGCTACGGCTCAGTCGCGGAAAGACAAATGGGCGCTATGTTCGCGAAACCCGCAACCACGACGACACCATCGCCACTTGGTTGCGGGCGACTGCCGACGCGTTCGAGCAGTCTTATTTCGGTCGGCACGAGATTTCCGCCCACGTGTTTGAACAACTGTGGCGGCAAAACGAAATGTTGGAATCGGCCACCCAAGCGTACGGAGCGGGCAAATGAAACGCATCATGCTCCCGGTGCTGCTGCTGTTGGTACTCGTCGGCTGTGACAGCGGTTTGCGGACCAGCTACGGCCCCAGCGTCGGGATTTTGGCCAAACGCAGTGTCAATGGATTCACGACGTTGCGCAACGCATTTGGCAACGCCGGTTTTGCGACGCGCGACTTGACTCGTTTGACCAACCGATCCAAACGCAGCGCGGTGATCGTCTGGACGCCGACGCATCCGACGGGAATCGAAGCCAACACGACACGGTGGATGGAACAATGGTTGCGGATGGGCGACAAGACGCTGATTTATGTGGTGCCCGATAGCGGCAGTGAAACGGAGTTTTTTCGTGATGCCCGACCACTCGCGCCACCGCAGCAACGGCTGGAGTATCGCAGGAGATACGCCGAGAACCTGATCAAAGAACACCAGTGGCAACTGTTGCGAACGGCGCTGCCGTCCAACGGTTGGCTATCGATCCAGCCCAAGGTGCAGCAGACCCAAATGGTGTTGGCGGATTCCGAGGCCGCGCGCGATGACGCATGGAGTGATCTGGCCGAATCCGAGCATCCGCGTCGCGTCGAATGGGTGCTGGAAGCCTATGATCGCAAAAACAAGGCACAGCAGGGAACCTTCGTGTTTCAACCGGTCGGCCCGGGGGCGCCGGTCTGGCCGATGGGACAGAATGTGACACCGACGTCCACGAAAACCGAGTTCCAGCCCATCGTGTTGTCCGAAGACGGTGACGCCATCGTTGCACGCCTCACCAGCAAAGCCTGGGGCAACTCACAAGTCGTGGTGGTCGCCGGCGGTTCCTTGCTGACCAACTATGGATTGACCAAACCAGAAAACCAGGCACTCGCCGGGCGTTTGATCCGCACGTCGTTCGAGCCGTTGATTCAGTCCAAACGGGTGGATCCACGAGAGCGGTTATTGGCCGATGGCTCACAGCCGCAAGTGAGTTTCGCGACGGCATCGTACTCCTTGCCGATCAGCGACCGCGGCACCGAAGTTCCCAGAGCTTCCGGAGCGGAATTTTTCACCGAATTCCCGCTCAGCTTCGTCACCTTTCACATCGCGATCTTGGGCTTTGTCATTTGCTTGATGTTGATGCCGATCTTTGGACGGCCCAAGCGAGTCGATCGCGGCGTCTTGACGCATTTCGGAGACCACTTGACCGCTGTGGCTACCTTGATGCGGCGACGCGGCGGCGAAACATTCGCCCGGCGTCGGATCAGTGACTACATGAAACACGTTCGAGATGAATCATCGGGACCGTGGGTGATCGAAGAACCCGTTCACGCCCCCGACCCGGCGCTCCACCTGCACGTTCCCGATCCGAAACGGATGGCTCCGAAAGTGACGGCGCCACAACCGATCGCGGACCCGCCCGGCGAAACATCGGGCGAAACATCCAGTGAATCACACCGTGACCCGCCCGGCGAAACAGCCAAGGCGGTTGACACGAGTACAATCCATCCAGAATCTACTGATCGTCGTCGAGACGATTCCGACCTACCCGATCGAGGCTGACCGTTGACTGACCCGACTCCTGGAAACACACAAGCCGGATCAGGTTCCGACGACCTGCTGGCACCCCATGGCACAAGCGTGAACGCGCCGACGACCTCCACGACGACCTCCACGACGGCCTCGACAGCGACCGCTGCCGCGGCAACGGATCCGGTTGCGTTTCAAGGCAAAAGCGAACGATTCGAACCGGTCGAAAGGCTGTACCAAGCGGTCTCGGCCGAAGTTGCCAAATTGTACGTCGGCCAGGACGAACTGGTGCTCGGAACACTCACGGCGCTGTTCTCCGGCGGACATGTGCTGATCGAATCGGTTCCCGGGCTAGGCAAGACGCTGTTCGTCCGGACACTCGGACGGGCACTCGGCTGTGATTTCGGCCGGATCCAATTCACCGCCGACCTGATGCCTTCGGATATCACCGGCGCCCCCGTGTTCGACATGCAAAAGAGCGAGTTTCGCTTTCGCCCCGGGCCGGTGTTCACTCAGCTCTTGTTGGCCGACGAAATCAACCGCTCGCCCGCCAAGACGCACGCGGCGCTGCTGGAGATCATGCAGGAATACCGCGTCACCATCGACGGCACCAGCCACGTCGTTCCACAACCGTTCCTGGTCATGGCGACGCAAAACCCGTTGGAAAGCGAAGGCACCTACAACCTGCCGGAAGCTCAACTGGACCGGTTCATGTTCAAGTTGAAGGTCGACTACCCGAACGAAGCCCAAGAAGCGGAGATCTTGAAACTGCACAGCAAGCAGGTGAATCTGAATGAACGGCTGGAAAACGAGGTGCGAACGATCACCGACCCAGAGACCGTGCGGAAGATGATTCAGCTGTGCGGAACGGTCAACGTCGAAGATGCACTGGTCGATTACATCAACAAAATCGTTCGCGCGACGCGCTCGTGGCCGGCGTTTCACATCGGTGCCTCGCCACGCGCCGGGTTGGCGTTGATGCAATGCGCTCGCACGCTGGCAGGATTCGGCGGTCGCGACTACGCCATCCCCGATGACGTGGTGGAAGTGGCGATCCCGGCGTTGCGGCACCGTGTTCAGCTGAGCGCCGAAGCCGAAATCGAAGGACGCGACGTCGACGAAGAATTGCTGGCCATGATCCGAGGCATCGAAGTCCCCCGCGATTGATGAGTCGTAGCACTGGTGGTGTTAGCGGAACGGCGCGAGCCGTCCGGTTTCGGCTTGCAAACACGTGCAAGACCGGAGGGCTCGCGCCCTACCGCTAACAAGTAACGCTTCACTGGTGGTGTTAGCGGAACGGCGCGAGCCGTCCGGTTTCGGCTTGCAAACACGTGCAAGACCGGAGGGCTCGCGCCCTACCGCTAACAAGTAACGCTTCACTGGTGGTGTTAGCGGAACGGCGCGAGCCGTCCGGTTTCAGCTTACAAACAGCGTGCAAGATCGGAGGGCTCGCGCCCTACCGCTAACAAGTAACGCTTCACTGGTGGTTTTAGCGGAACGGCGCGAGCCGTCCGGTTTCAGCTTACAAAAAGGGTGCAAGATCGAAGGGCTCGCGCCCTACCGCTCAATCGAAGAGGTGTTGCCCAGCGCAGGGCCCGTAGGCTCGCGCCAGACGGCTGATCATCAACGGACATCAGCCGGTTCGCGCCAGCGTCCGGGCACCTCAGCCTGTCCTCAGTGAGCGGGATTGATCTAACCGCCACTACTCAGCGTCATCAACCTGCAAGATCCCTGACGCGCGCAGTTCCTCGGCAAGCCGCTTGGCGACCAACAGCCGGCCTTGTTGCGAGAGATGAATGTGATCATCGATGAACAACTCCAGCTTGTTCATCGGGTCGATCTCCTTCGCTAAATCGATCAGCGTGTCACCCCGCGCGTCGGCAACGTCTCTGACGATCTGATTGTAGTTGCGATGAATCTCAAGTAGGTCTTCCAGATTCTTGGCTTCTCCCGACTCGATCAGATACGGCGGAACACCGATGTCGAACGCGTGGGGTGCGGTCAGGTACCAACAATGAATTCCGTTGGCTTCGCAAATCGCGCCGATCTCTTTTAGGTTGGCGCGATAATCCTCCGGCTCGACTCGCATCCCCGAATCGGCGGTCGCCGAGGGACGCTTCACGAAACTTCGAATCAGCTGGAAGATGCGTGCGTTTCCCAAGCCGTCGGCCACGGTTGATTCGCCCGATTGTTGATCCTTGTCCTGGAACCCTCGCGCCAGCCAATGGTCATTCCAGCCGAAATACACGGTCACCAAATCGGGTTCCCATCCAATCGCTTCGGTTTCTAACAACCGTTTGCCTTGAAAGGAGGTGTAGCCGATGACGCCGGCGTTGATGACCTCGAACTTCCCCGGCGCGACCTTGTCCAGGTACGCACGCAACATGTCGGGATACGTGATCGGTCCGAAGTGCGTGCAGGAGTCACCGAGACAGACGACGCGAAACACCCCGTCTGGTTTGTCGGCAGAAAATTCGGGGCCGTAAAACCCCGTGCTGTTGTGTCCGAGCGCTCCGGGCCGCGGACGCCAAAAAAGGGTGTCGTCGCGAGCCAAGAACGGCTGGGGGGAATTTGTGTTGTAGTCGTCGATTGGAAACGTGAATTCCATTCGCTCCACGCCCAGAGGCACGCGATACCCTGCAACACGCAGCAACGCCTCGGCGACCAAAAAGAACGACGCGACGACGACGATGCTCAGGATGACCTTCCGGCGGACCGAAAGGTTGGGGCGTGGCGGAGCAGCTTGCGGCGGCGCTGGCTTGCTTTGGGAAGGCGATTTCTTTTTAACCACGGTCGTCCTGCAGCAAGCCGCTTAAACAAACAACAAAATCGCCTGATCGAAAAGCCGCCGGCGCGTCGTTTAGGTTATCAGAGAGAACATACGACGTCCAACCAGAGACCTCCGGAGCGGCCAATCGGATTACTTCCGATCCACCATCATGGTTCCGTTGTCGGCGACCTTCAGCAGCGGCCGTGAGTAGCGTGATTGTCCGCCCAGTCCGCCTGGGCGGTAGGTGAATCCGATCGCCAGATTCCAGCCTTCCTCTTGGTTGCCGCCGCTACCGGTTCCCTCATTGGGAATCAGATACGTCGCCGAGGTGTTCCAGAGCAGGTTTCCGTGAATCGGTAGATCGAGTTCCATGCCCAGCAAGCCGTCGTCATTGTCGGTCCAGCCGACGAAACCTTCACAGGAACCGAGGCGGGCCAGGCGTTGGCGATAGAACAATCGATACTGCGTCATCGCTTCCATCGCGATGTCATTGCGGACGACGGTTCCGCTGTTGTCCACAACACTGGTGGTCGCGGTGTCGTCGTCGATGCCGACTGCGAATTTCAATCCGAACACATTGCAGCCGCGATTGACCCAGCCGAGTTCGCCGCGGAGCTGGACGAGATCGCTGCGGTAGTACCAGTCTTCGTACAGATAGTCCAACACCAACCCGTACTGAAAACCGTAGTCGACGGTGCGGAAGATGCCGCTGGTCAAAAAGACTTGGCCCCGCGTCTCGTCACTGAATCCGGCTCCAGAAAGATTATTTTGGGTAAAGCGAACGCCGGATTGCCAGGCGAGGTCGGCGCCGAAAAAACGAACCGCCGTTCCTTTGTTGAACCCTTCGTAGAATCCAAAGCTGCCCGTTCCGCGACGGTCGGTTCCCGTCGAGCTGGTGTTGGCGAAATTCATCGGTCCGGTGTGCCCGGCCACGCCGGCAAACAGGTCCAGCTGAGCCCACTGGATCCGCAGTCGCGGAAACAAGCAATCGATGAATCCTCCGATGCCGCCACAACACGCGTTGCATCCGCACATCGGGTCATAGCCGTCGCAACAGGCGTCGCATCCGACACCCTCGCATCCACATGCCGGCTCGATCCATGTTTCCGCACCGCAGGATGCCTCGAACCCGCAAGACGCTTCGATCCCACAACCGGGATCCATAATCACGCCGCCCACCGGGCAGTCACAAACCGTCTCGCAGCCGCAGCTCGATTCGAAGACGGCGGGGCCGTAACCCATCTCGCCTTCGTAATACGACACCGGCCGCACCACCCCGTCGGTTTCGACCGCGTGACCAACGGCGACGTCGCGTGCTGCGCGTTTGACCGGTTTCACACCGGAAAGATCAACCCGCTCGCTTTCAAAGACGTCGGCTGCCGCACGCACGACCGGTTCCCCGGCCATCGTCGGAGTTCCCCACGCCAGCAAAGCGGCGATGACCAGCAAAAGCCAGGCGGCGTGTTGCCAAACGTGGCGGAAAGGGCCGGTTGCAGACATTTTTCGACGACTCGACGTGTTTCGACCAGGCAAGACCCGCGTAATCGAGTGGCTTGACGTTATCATGTTCCAAATCTTTCCGCTGGGAGGCGTTGCGACATCCGAAACCGCTTCTCGGTACATTTCTTGTTTTATGTTCGGCACTCCCAATCGTGATCATTAGAAAACTTTGCGCAATCGGAATATCCTGCCACCGTTCCGCCCTGTTCGCCTTGCTGGTCATTCCGCTGGGGGTGGCGAGCCCCATGCGAACGGCGATGGCCCAAGAGGACGCCGAACCTGCCGCGGCGAGCAGCGAACCTGGGGCGGCGAGCAGCGAACCTGCCGCAGCGAGCAAGGAGATCGAAGTCCCTGAGCCGATCGATTCGGACAAGGCGACGGTCAATTACCCGCGAGCGGTCGCGATCGATGCCGGCAAGCTGCTGGTCGTGGACCGATTCTTGCCGGGTGTTTGGATTCAGGATGGAGAGGGGTTTAAGGTTTTCACCCCCGGGACGCCGCTGTTGCGCAAGCCGATGAACGCGCCCTGGTGCGTGACCCCCCATCCAGACGGTGGCATTTTAATCGGCGATTCGGCCACCCGCGAGATCTATCATGCCAAGCAGCCCGGCGCCAAACTGGTGGCACTGAACAATGGCTACTTGGGGATTCCAATGGCGATCGTGGTTGGTGACGGCGGCAAGACGATCTATGTCGGTGACGCGGAGAGGCGGGCGGTGTTTCGGCTACCGATCGCAGGTGGCAAGCCTGAATTGGTCGCCCGAGTCAACGCCCGCGGATTGTCATTGGACGACGAGGGGAATCTTTGGGCGGTGACGCCAGACGCCGAAGCGATTCAGAAAATCGACGTGGAGAAGAAGACTGCGGAAACCGTTGTCGGTGATCGCCCCTACGCATTCCCCAACGGTCTGGTCTGGACCGGCGACGGAGGGTTTGTCACCGACGGCTATGGCAAGGCGATCTGGCGGTTCGGTGCCGATGGGACGACCGAAAAGTGGTTCGAAGGCGATCCTTTGGGTGGACCAGTCGGGATCACGGCCGACGACCAGTACTTGTATGTCGCCGACCCACAAAAAAAACAGGTTTACCGCTTTGATCGCGAGACCAAAGCGGTGGAACCTGTTCTTTAAGCGTTCGTCAAGAAGATTCAGAGCACCATTTGGCTGACGTCACCCCGGCCTCAAAACCGGGGCTTTGATGCCAGCAAACGGGTCACAGAATCCCTCAGTCGCGGACGATCACGCGGCCGTGCTTGGTGATCACGATGTCGACGCACGCGCCGCAGCACTGGAACTTGTAGGTCAGGATCTTGCGACCCAGAAGTCCTTTGCGGCATCCGACGTAGCAAGGGATTTCACCGGCGCACTCGCAGGGAACGCAGACGGTGACGGGGTACTTGCAGCACGTCACGGGATCGACGACGCAGAACGTCACGGGAACTGGCGGCGGCGGTGGGCAGCAAACCGGTGCGGGTTCGCAACAAGGAGCCGGTGCAGGCTCACAGCAACCAGCCGACGCGTTCACGGCGGCAAGTGAACCGATCAACAACGCAGTGCAAGCCGCAAAAACTCGAAGACCTTTCATTGGTTTTCCTTCTTCTAGGGGTGTCTCGTTCGGTGCCGCAGGTAAGGGGGGGCGACATCAATCTGATTGGCGAAGTTTTGCTCACCAACAAGGTTTATGCAAGTCGCCCAGATTTTAATCTTTTGCAGCAATTGATGTACCTTTTGACGGTTATGCCGGTCAAAACGGGGCCAAACCAGCCGACCCCCGCGCGGCCGCATCCAGGTTCGCAGCCATTCTGAGCTTGTAACGGCCGCCAGCGGTCCGCTGCATGAAATCAGATGGAGCAGCCAGAATGATGGCGCCTGCGGATCAAGCCTGCGCGAATCGTCACACACCTCGCGATAAAGGTGTTCAACCCGACGCGCCCCGCCCCACCGGGGACAGACCCCGATCGGTCACACCACCGGGGACAGACCTCGATCTGGCAGTCAGAAATGGGACCAATGGGACAGAGGGGACGCATAGGTCCCATTTGTCCTATGGGTCCTATTCGTCGCAGATTGCTCGCGGGGACAGACCCCGGGCGGATTCACTCCAGTTCGTCGTCTTCGACGACTTCGGGACTGGCCGGATCTTCGGGGGCTCGTTTGCGCAGTTTGCGTTGCAGCGATCGTCGGTGGATTCCCAACCGACGGGCAGCTTCGCTGATGTTGCCTCCGCAATCGGACAGCACGCGGTGGATGTGCTCCCATTCGTTCCGGGCCAGCGAGGGCGCCGGGAAACTGACTTCGCCGGTCGGGACCGACGGCTCGTCGCCGCGGGCGAACGCCGCCAAGATGTCATCGGCATCGGCGGGCTTGCTGAGGAAATTGATCGCCCCGGCGCGGACCGCATCGATCGACGCGGGAATGCTGCCGAATCCAGATAGCATGATGATTCGTGCATTCGGATTCATCTGCAACAATTTTCGCAGCAAATCCAGTCCTGAACGGCCCGGCATTCTCAGATCCAAGACGGCCAAATCGGTGGGCGAGTGCTGGAAGACTTCAACCGCTTCGTCGTAGCTTCCCGCGGTTTGAACGCGAAACCCGCGTTGCCGCATCGCCATCGCCAGTCGATCACGCAAAATCAACGTGTCGTCCACCAGGAGGATGCTGTCCGCTCCAATCGTCGCGGCATTGTAAACGGGGGCAATTTCGTCTGTCATGATCATCGTTTCTGCTGCCTGGCACCGGGAACCACCAAAGGGAAAGCTTACAGCAGATTGTAGACAGGCGTGCGCGATCGGCTATCCCACCGCAGCGGCCCGACTACCAAAAACCGCGATTCTCGCCCCGGTGATGGTGCCAATGACGGCGATGACCAATCGCTACGACGTGTAGCGCCGGCTAAACACCCCCAGCACGCCTCCGGTGCAACACAGCCCGACCAGCGCCAACGCAAACAGACCTGCCATCGCCCGCAACCGTTCTCCGACGACCGAATTGTTCATTGCCCTGCGGATGCGCTTTCGGCTGTCGGCATCAAACGTCAGCTCGACCGCGATCTCGTGCAATTGGCGATCACCCATTTGCAGCGTGCCAACGTACCGTCGATCGACGAGTTCGTCTTCGATCCACCGCTCATCCAGGACCGCATCGTCACACACCCAGCCGGTCGTTTCTTTGATGTACAGCGCCACCGCGGCGGGCTTGAGCACCTCCAATTCCGCTTCACACTGTTCCATGGTCTCGGCGCCGCTGGTGGTGACGACCCACCGGTGGACCGGTGACTGCAGGTCCGGTTCGGTTTCAATCCACGACGGCCGATCCTCGGGATAGGTCACATGGTGCATCGGAGCGACCGACAGTTCCGTCTGTTTCGGCTTGGCCGACGACACCGGATCGGCCGATGCGGACGACAGGGATAGCGGCTGCTCGGAGATGTTTTTGCCGGCGCGTTCGGCCGTGGCTTCGAGAGACGATTCGGCAAGTCCGACCGATGCGACAAACGCGACGACGAAACAGGCCGACGCGGCGGGAAAGAGCGTTTTCATGCGTTAGCCTCCCGAAGACGGGGTGACGGATGCTTGCGTCTCGGCCACGGGTTGGCCGCGAACATGCGTGGGTTGATCCAAGGGGCCGACATTTGCGTCGCCATCGCCAGCCCGCCGGCGACGAGCAATCCCACCGGTTGCGGCACCGGAATCAATTGATGCACTCCCCAGGCCGCGACACACACGACCGCCACGCTCCACAGACTCAATCGTGTTCGCCGCAGTGGATCCACGGACTTCCACCAACGGATGCCTCCGAACAACAACGCGAAGTGGGCCATCATGCCCGACGCCCGAATCGTCGAATCCTCACGATACAGCGCTTGCGGCAATTCAGAGCCCAGCATTTCGCTGCCGCCGGGAACCAGCGACAGCAGGAAAAATTCATTCAACGCATAGGCGAACAGTCCGACGCCGGCACCGACCCCCGCAAGCACCAATCGCCTGGGCAGCCCTTCGCCGTCGTCGCGTTCCCAAAGTTTTCCCAGTCCCAAGATGCCCTGCGCCCCGACCAACACGACCAAGCCCATCCAAAAGTACGGTGCCACGTCGACGGCGCTGACATCGCCGCTGCGCAGTCCGATCACTCCGGCGGCAACCGCCATCGTCAACACCGTCAACGACGACGCGATCCACGACGTGTTCAGCTCTGCCATTCGCACCAAGTTATGCTTCGCTCGCAGCAGATGACGTACCTCGCTGCGCCATTCTTGCCTGGTCCTGGCTTTGTTGGACGGGCCGGCTTGGGATGCAATCCGATGCGCCTTGGCATAGCTGGGCTGTTCACTCGAATGCAGCACCATTTGTCGGATGATGTAATACGGCACATAGAACGCCCCCAAGATCGAAAGCGCCGGCAACAACCAATGTGTGTTGATGAACAGCACAAATGCCAGGAAGGCGCCGATCCAAAACCGTGACCGCGGCGATTGCTCGAGCGATTTCCACCAGCAGCGTAGATCATGTGCTGACGAGCGGATCGCTCGCAGCAGCGGTTCGTCGATCGAGGCCGGAGCCGCCGCCGCCGAATCGGAATACTCCAGTCCCAGCACCGGATCGATGGCTTCGGCGGATCGGCCGTCGTGCCGCACGTCGTCCTTCCCATTGCCCTGCAGCCGATTGTGTAAACCCGGCTTGCCGGCCGGCGATGGGGCGTCCCCAATGGTCGCGCTGACCAAGGTGGGGACCGCCGCGGCGTCGGAAAGGGAAAGTCCCAGCGGGGCAACCAGGTCGGCAATCGTTGCCGGCCGTTTCGCCGGGTCCTTGTCCAAGGCCGCCAGGATCGTTTCCCGATACGGCGACGTCACACCGGACAGATCGGGCAGCGCGGTGAGGTGTTTGACGATGATTTCGTGACAGCTCTCGCCGTCAAAGGGCACGCGGCCGGTCAACAGTTCGTAGAGCATGATGCCCAGTGCATAGACGTCGATTTCGCGACCGTACTTGCCGCGGCCGATTTCCGGCGCCATGTAGTGAAACGTGCCCACGCTCTCGGTGTGGCCGCCCCGCTGTGACGACGAGATGTATTTGCTCAAGCCATAATCACCGACCTTCACGATCCCCAGGTCATCAAAGATGTTGCCGGGCTTCAAGTCACGGTGCACCAAACCGGCACTGTGCAGATGGGCCACGCCGGCAGCGATGCCGGCAAACCAGCGCCGCGCCTCGGCCTCGGGCAACCCGTCCGGATTGCGATCGAGGATCTCACGCAGGTTCGCCCCCGCCACGTACTCCATCACCACCCAAGACCCACCGTCGGCGTCCCGGCAAATGTCGTACAGGGAAACAAGATTCGGATGCTTCAGGTTCAAACATTGCGAGACGCCACGCAACTCGATTTCCAGGTTGCGTTGGATCCGCTTGAGTGCGACTTCTTTGCCCGCCTGGCTGACCGCAAAATAGACTTCGCCGAATCCACCCACACCGACTCCACGCCGTATCGTGTACGGCGGCAGCGGCTGAGAACCGGGGGCATAGGTAAAGGACATCGGTCGAGTTTCGGGGGGCGATCCGAGCGAAGTTTCGGTGAACGCAGGTTGCATTCTATCCTCATTCACGGAACCGTCACCCGAAAATTGCGGTTCGGGGTGGCTCGATTTTCGCTCTTGCTCCTTGGACTTCGGTTGGCAGCATCGAAAGAACTTCGCGGCAAGTCCTGCTCTGCTTTTACGTCCCTGACGCTGCGTGGGCTCCGCTTCGCCGCCTGTCGGAGCGGCATGGGGATTGTCGATGCCCTGTGGCGTTCCGGCAACCTCGACCGACTCGATCGGTTGTTCTGTCATGTCTCGGCCAACGAGTGTGCGTGTTTCGGGGGCGAGAGTCTTCATACTTCTTCCAACATCATGTCGAGTTCACCGATCGAGACGCGGCGTCCCGGGACGAGGTCGACCGGTTGCGGTCGATTGGTTCGACGCGACAATCCGGCCGTCGTCGCGCCGGGTTTTAACTTCGCTTGCCAGCGCCCGTCGCGAAACACCAGCACCGCCGTCGTGTCCAGGGCGGTACAACGGATATGGTCGCCGGCACTCGGCCCGATCAAAACGGTTTGATCGACCAACAAAACCTGATCGACGTGCTGGTCAAACCGATGGGGCGGATCCAGCGACAGGATCGCGGAACGCGACAGCGGCGAGGGCTGATGCAGCCTGAGCGTGGCCGAACCCGAGATCGGAAACACGCTGTTGGCAATCAGCAATTGCCCACCGGCGTCCTGTCGTTGTAACGCTTGATCGTCTGCAGCGGACCAGAAATAGTCACCGTTGCGGCGAACCACGGTCCCTTCGCAGCGCCGCCAATCGGTGCGGACCTGGATGTCGGTCGTTGAATCCGGTCGCGCGCCGCCGACGCTGACACTCTCTCCGGCCAACAACGCGAATCCGCCGCAACGATCGATCCACAAACGCCACGCGGACGTTTGAGCAGTGTCGGTCGTTGGGCGAATCGTTTCGTTCATCGGACAGGAGCAGAGGAGAAGCGAAGGTTGCGAGCGACTTCGGTGAACAGACTATTTCGGCGAACAGACTACTTCGGCAACTAGGCGCGACGTTCAGTCCAATTGAATGGAGACGAGCGCCTTGGGTTGGCTGGGCTCGGAGTCGAAGTAGTTGGCGATGTCGTCCAACAAGTCTTCGTCACCGGACTCTTCCAAGTTGATTTCGCCAAAGTATTCCGCATCCACGCTCATCGTTTCTTCTTCGACGTCGATACGGGTTTCGATTTCGTCCAGCAGTCGACGGGTTTGGGACAGATGGCTGTCATCCAAACTCAGCTCACTCGCCGTCTGGGCCACTCGCAGTGCACCCAAGCGTGCTTGCAAGTTCTCGACTTCCACTTCCAATTGTCGTTTCGCGCTCAGCATCTCTTCCATGCGATGTTGTGCGGCGGTCAACGTCGCCTGACGAGCGGTCAGCATTTGTTGCAGTTTATCCGCCGTCGCGCGGCGCGTCTTGAAACGCTTGAAGCGGTTCTTCAAATCGTCTTGGACTTGCACCGAAGTGTAGGTGCGACCGGCGTAGGTAAAGTACTCGTTGCCGCCTTCCAGATCGCCGGTCAATCGTTCGATGTCGTTTCGGGCCGAGGCCAGCCGAGATTCGGTTTCATTCAACTGTTTTTCCAACCGGACGACTTCGATTTTTTCGCGGGCAATCCGTTTGGCATTGTCCGTGATCTCGGGCTTCAAGTCGGTGATCATTTGACGGGCCCGCTTCAGCTCCCACTCCAGGGGGACGGCGTCGCTGGCAGAATCGCGAAGCCAGCTGACTCCGCATCGGGTGTAACTGGCCAGCGGAACACCGACGGCCAAACTTGACAAAAGTGCGACGGCACCGCCGGCGACGATGGCTTTCTTTAACATGGACTTAGATCCCCAAAAATTGGCGTTCGAAGGGAGCCTTCATTGGGTCGGCTCGGGTTTCGCTCTCCTGTTCGGCACCCAAACGGAGTTCTTGGGGCGGTCGGAAAAAAAATTTGGGGATCTTTCGCGGTTTTGTTCACTCGGGGGCAGCCGTCATTCGCCGTCACCCGACGTATTGCTGCGGATCAGATAGTGGATCGGATCGTCCGCTGCGTCCCGGCGGAGGTAAGAAACCAAGTCCTGAAGGTCCGCCGCCGGATCAACCGCAGCATCCACGCGCGCCGACTGCGTCCCCCCAGTTTGCTCACGGACCGACTCGTTGTCTCGGTTTGGTTTCGATTTCTCAACAAACACAAAACGCCCCTTCTATGCAGTGAAAAGTAAAACGGACAGCTGCGTCTTATCACCATTCAGCTATCCACCATCTTAACTCGATAGCGTAACACGCGTGACACCCGCCTCGAAAGCGCACACATGCATCCGTTCGGTCGCCGACGCCGCTAACGGATGTTTCGAAGGCGAAGCGTTGCAGAGGGATCTCACGAAGTCGCCTAACCTTGCGGGTGACACCCAGGATTGCCTAGAACGCATTGAGTGCCCAAAAGGTGTCGGACACGAATGGCACGGGCATAAGCCTAAGCTGCTGTGGCGTAACGGTTTCGGTTCGGGTTGCGTCTCGTTTTCATGAGCTTGTAGTTTTTCTGCCTGCGTTTGAGTTCCCGTTTTTCTTGGCGACCTGGTCGATTGCCGACAACCAGTTCGGAGATCGTTTCGAGCAGGTTGTCGAATTGTTCGCCCGGGCTTCCGCAGCGGAGTCGGAGAAATGCTGCAAGCTCTTCAATCGCCTGCATCGCGCCGGTAAAGCTCAGCCTTGTCGGACATCGCCCGAACTTCAACGCAGATGCCATGATCGCAGCGCGGACTAGATTGAATCCAATCATGTGGCAGTGGATTTCCTTGCGAACCATTTGCGGGCTCTTGCATCGCAAGTGCTCCATCTGCATTTGAGTTTTCAGGCTTCGGATGTGAAGCTCCACCTGCCATCTCTTGCGAAACAGTTCGGCCAAATCTTCCGCGGCATAGATTTCGGCATCCACCAACGTCGTGGCCAGGGTAATTTCCCTGGTTCGAAAACCTCGCTGCTCAACCTTGTACTTCAGGTGACGGACAATGACCAAACAAGGATACTGATCGTATTCTTTCTTGCTCATCCACTTGGGACGTGGCGGTTTGCGGTAGGCGACTAACTGATCCAGGTAGCCAAGTTTGAGCCCACGGCGAAAATCGATTTTGCGAAGTTGGTGCGCCCTGGCCACCAAGTCGATACCTCGCATCGGCCCCATGGCAAGCAACCAGAAGTTTGCGTAGTAGCGGTCAGCCAGCAAGATTCGCCCCGGTAAAATGCAGTCCAAAAACGTCCGCAGTAGCGCTGTCTCACCAGTCTGTTTACCTCGGTACGGCCCCACTGCCGTGCGTTGAATTGCACCTGTCGCAAGGGAAAACAAGCCAATCATCCTGGCGATCGGAAAACCGCAGCCAGGCTTTTGACTTTTCATTTGGGGGTATTCTTCTTGGTTCTCGTCGGTGTCAGCCATCGTCAAGGTCCAGCCATCAACCATTTCGACAATCCGGTCTTGAAACAGCCAAGCTTGGTCGGTCGCCTCTTCGCAACGTTTCGCGGTCCATGCAAGCAGCCTTTCGAAGAGTTGCTCAGGAAGCCTGCCGCGTGCCTTGCAATACGATGTTGTTTCGCTGCTGACGCGAAGCAACCCCTTCGCGACGCGGTACACATTGAAGCGGGTGACGGCCTGTTGGCAACTGTGGTCTGCCGAAAGGACCTGTGAAATGAACAACCAAACGGTGATCATCGGGTTGTAGGGGCAATCGCGGTATTTGTGCTTCAGTTCAGCGCAAACCCTTGCCACCTCAACCTGAGGCAGAAGGAGGTCCAAAACGAGTGATGAGGCTTTTCGCAATTTGCTTTGAACTTCGAAGCCTGCATCGGTAGACTGATCGTTCACGGTGAGCCCTCCAGTGAAGTGATGTGCTTGATAACTCCATTGCACCGGAGGCTCGCTGTGTTTTCAATTCATTTACGGCACGCAAAGTGCGATTGCGATTTGATATCACTGCCCGTTGTGCTAGCACGAACGCAATCGCACCACATCTAGTTGATTCCACTTATGCCCGTGCCATTCGTGTCGGACACCTTTTGGGCTTGCGGCGCGGGCCTGACCGATGAATTGGGGACAGTGTGTCAAATCCATTTCGATCGCATTGGCGTCTCAACCCTGACGTCGACTTCCTGAACCACGGCTCCTTTGGCGCGACGCCGAGGGTGGTGATGGAGGCGCAGCGCGAGTGGATCGAACGGCTTGAATACGACCCGATTGAGTTTCTGGGACCGGAACGTTCGTTGTTGCCAAAACTGGATCGGGTCCGTGATTGCATTGGCAGTCTTGTCGGTGCCGACCCCCGGGATTTGGCGTTCGTGCGGAATGCGACCGATGGGGTTAACGCGGTGCTGCGATCGTTCCCCTTTTCCCCCGGCGGCGAAGTGGTGATCACCAACCACGGCTACAACGCCTGCAACAATGCCGCGCGGTACGCAGCCGAACGCTGCGGTAAACAGCCTGGCGGCGCCACGGTGTCGGTCGCCGAGCTGCCGTTTCCGATTGAGTCAAACGCGCAGGTGATCGAGGCGATCGATGCGACGCTGACGTCCAAGACGCGGTTGTTGTTGATCGATCATGTCACCAGTCCGACCGGCTTGGGCTTGCCCGTCAAGGAACTGATTGAACTGGCACATCGCCGCGGAGTGCGGGTGTTGGTCGATGGGGCGCATGCGCCGGGGATGGTCCCCGTCGATCTGTCTGATTTGAATCCGGATTACTATACCGGCAATCATCACAAGTGGTTGTGTGGTCCCAAGACATCGGGGTTCCTGTACGTGCGGCGCGACTGGCAGCATGAAGTCCATCCGACCACGATCAGTCATGGTGCGAATTCACCGGGGCTTGGAAAGACGCCGTTCCTGGCAGAATTCAATTGGGTGGGCACGTACGACCCGACGCCGATTCTTTCCATGCCGACGGCGATTGAGTTTCTGTGTGGTCTCAAAGAAGGCGGTTTGGCGCAGTTGATGCGTGACAATCACGCGCTCGTGCTGGCGGGGCGGGACGCGTTGCTGAACGCACTTGGTTGTGACCCTCCCGCGCCGGCGGACATGCTGGGCAGTCTGGCGTCGGTTCCCTTGCCGGCCGAACGTGTCGGTGACGGCGAATCCGCAAACAGGTTGCAGCGTCGGATCTTCCATGAGCACGCGATCGAGGTGCCGATCTTCTTGCTTAAAGGGACGCTACCCTGTCTGCGGATTTCGGCCCAGGCGTACAACAGTCTGGATCAATACAAGCGGCTGGCTGACGTATTGCCGTTGTGCTTGGAATCGGAACGGAATTAGAACCTCCTGACTCCAACGGTTTTCCGTACATCGAAACCGTTTGACGTCGTCACGCCCAAACCGTCATCCACCGCATCTAGGGATGCGACTGCCTGATCTTTTGGATCGCCCAGCGGCAGGCTTCCGCGACGACTTCGTCTTCGTCGTCGGCTCCACGCTTGAGAGCGGGCAGCGCATCGGGGTTGCCTTGATTGCCCAGCACGATGGCTGCGTTTCGACGCATGCCCCGCAACCGTGTTCGCCAAAACGGCGATTTGCGATACTGGGCACGAAACGTGTCTTCGTCGATTTCAAACAGCGATTGGAGATCGATGCGATCGAGCACCCGTTGCTCCGCCGGCGTTTCGCTTCGACGCGCCGGCTTGCGATTCCACGGGCAGACCTCTTGGCAGACGTCGCAGCCAAAGACCCATGAACCGATTCCCTCTCGCAACTCCATCGGGATCGCACCGCGGTGTTCGATCGTCAGGTAGCTGATGCAGCGACTGGCGTCGAGCACGCCGGGGGCGGGAAAGGCGTCGGTCGGGCAAGCGTCCAGGCACGCCGTGCAGGTGCCGCAATGACTGGTGTGGTGCGGTGCGTCATAGGGCAATTCGACATCGACCAAAAAACACGCCAGAAAGAAATAGCTGCCGTGTTGGCGATGGAGCAGCAAGGTGTTCTTGCCGCGCCAACCTAGCCCGGCCAGTTGCGCCAGTTCGCGCTCCAGCAACGGTGCGGTGTCGATGCAACCGCGGCTGGAAACCTGCGGCGCGGCTTCGGCGACCAGACGTTTGAGTTGCTTGAGTTTGGCATGGATGGTGTCGTGGTAGTCGACACCGGGCCAGGCGTAACGCGCCACCGATCCCTGTCCGTCCGCCGCTGAACGGTCGGCATCGGCCGGATAAGGATACGCCAACACGATGATGCTCTTGGTCCCCGCCATCACGCCGTCGGCATGGCGGTAGGCGTCCAAGCGGTCGGCGAAGTACTGCATCCCGGCGGCGTAACCCGACTCGATCCATTTGACGAGATCGGTAAAGCCTGCGGAATCAACCGCCGGGGCGATCCCGGCGTTGATGAACCCCAATTCCGCGGCCCGCTGTCGAAACAGCGGCAGCCATCCGGCGGGATCGGGGGGCGATTCATTCACGGGCGTGGTTCACGATTGCAGCGTGAATTCTGGCAACTTGACGATCTCGCCGCCCTTGGTCGCCGACTCGTGAGCACACAACCCGACGCAGGTCCAGTTGGCGCTGGTGACGGCGTTGGGCCAGGGATCGCGATCTTCGCTGACCGCGCTGACCATTTCGTGAACCAAGTGCGGGTGTGATCCGCCATGTCCGCCACCCTGGACGAACGACAAATGGCCGGCGTCGTGGATTTCCGATGGCAGCGTGAACTTCTGAATTTCGGCCGGCAGCAGATGGGCGAAGTCGGGCACTTCGATCTTTTCCGCGATCTCCGGTTCTGGTTTCTTCGCGGTGTGCAGGACGTGTGGTTCGTTTTCGATCAGCGTCCACTCGAAACTTTTCTTCGTTCCATAAACGTCAAAGCTTTCGCGATATTGGCGGGCGACGTCATACAGGAAACGCCAGATGTGCGCCGAAAGGTCGCTGTCCTTCAATTTGAGATGACAGCTCTCGACGGCGAACCGATTTCCCGACTTTTTCGCAATCGACTCGCGGACTTCGCCGGACCCGAAACAACTGACGTATTCGGCCAGTGCGTTGGTCAGACCCAGGCAAGGGCTGACGACGTGCGTCGCGTAATGCATCGGGATCATTTCTTCCCAGTAACTCGGCCAGCCGTCCATGTCTTGCGGGTGCGATGCGGCCAGGTGTTGGATCTTTCCCAGTTCGCCACTCTCGTACATCTGTTTGATGAACAAGAACTCGCGGCTGTAGACGACCGTCTCGGCCATCATGTACTTCAACCCCGTCTCCTTGACCTTTTCAACAATCTGACGGCATTCGTCGATCGTCGTCGCCATCGGTACCGTGCACATCACATGCTTGCCCGCATCGAGTGCCTGCAGCGACATCCAGGCGTGATCGGGAATCGGGCTGTTGATGTGGACGTAATCGATGTCCGGGTCGGCCAGCAGATCGGCGTAGTCGGTGAAGCGTTTCTCGATTCCAAATTGGTCGGCCGCCTTGTTCAATTCGACTTCGTTTCGTCGGCAAATAGCGACGACTTCGGCGCCGGCATGGGCTTGATAGATCGGAATGAATTCGGCGCCAAAGCCGAGGCCAATCATTGCGACGCGAACAGGTTTGGACATGGGAAACCTTTACCAAGGGTAGCGAGAGAGGAAACGGATCGCAGTGCCGGTGCCGGATCGACGGTGGCGCAGGGAGGCGAAACCGCAGTAACAAAACAATGGTGTTTGACCGGGGCAAGCGACAAACTTAGCAAAAATCGTGATGCCATCAATGCAATATCGCGCATCATTGCTAAGCTATTTCACATGCAACAACGAAGCGTGGCGCTTTTGATCGAATCCAGTAACGAGTATGCCCGAGGGCTGCTGCGCGGGGTGTTGCGATACCAGGAAGAGTTCGGCCGATGGAAGGTTGATTTACCGGAGCAGCATCGTGGGGCGGATCCGCCGAGTTGGTTGCGCCGGTATCCGGGCGATGGCATTTTGGCGCGGATCGAAACGGACAAGATCGCCCAGGCCGTCCGAGCGACCGGGTTGCCGACGATTGATCTGAGCGCGGCGCGGCGACTGCCTGACATTCCATGGTTGGAAACCGATGATCAGCAAATCGCAGATCTGGCGGTCGAACATTTCCACGAACGGGGATTGCGCGCGTTGGCGTTTTGTGGAGAAGTCGAGTTCAACTGGGCGTGTTGGCGTCGCGATGCGTTTGTCGCTGCGGCGCAATCGCGTGGGTTGGAGGTTTCGGTGTTTGACATCCCGCCGGAAACAGCGCGCTCGACGTGGGCGCGTCAGCGGCCGAAGCTGTTGCGTTGGATCCGGGACTTGCCGAGTCCCTGCGGACTGATGGCGGCGTATGATTCGTTGGCCCGGCGGATCTTGGATTTGTGTGACGAAGCGGAACGGCGTGTTCCCGATTCGATCGCCGTCTTGGGCGTCGACGACGATCCACTGTTGTGCCGGCTGGCGTCTCCGCCGTTGACCAGCGTCATTCCGGATGCCGAGCAGGCAGGTTACGTCGCGGCGGAGTTGTTGGAAAAGATGATGGACGGTCAATCTGTTCCGGCGACGGGGACCCTGTTGCCGCCGATCGGGATCTCCACACGACGCTCGACCGATACCGTCGCGGTGGACGATCCCGAGATTGAAAACGCCGCGCGCTACATTTTGGCCCACGCGTGTTCGGGGATTCGGGTCGGCGATGTGGTGGCCACAACCTCGATGACGCGACGCGCGTTGGAATTGCGTTTCAAGGCGATGTTGGGCAAGACGCCACACGAGATGATTGTCGCCACGCGGATCCAGCGGGCCGAACGCTTGCTGCGCGAAACCTCGTTCCCGCTCGATTTGATCGCGCGGCGTTGCGGCATCGAGCATGCGGAGTATCTGAGCGTGATGTTTCGAAAGCAACGTGGGATCACGCCCGGCAAGTACCGAGCTTCGTTCCGCTGATGGGGAAGCGATTGAGCGACCGTTGGTGTCTAGCCTTTAGGCGATTCCGGGGCGCTGCTACGCAGCGAAAATGGGCGGCTAAAGCCTGCACACCAACACGTCTCAACGGTTGACAAGGCGCTAGCCGACTTCCGCTCCGTGGATTCGCCACCACGACCGTGCTTCTTCGACCGACCAGGGATGCAACGCGATCAGCCGATCCAATTCCAAGGCCAATTCGTCGATCGTCGAGAAGCGATCTTCGACGCTCTTGGCCATGCACTTTTTGACCAACGCGATGATCGGCTCGGGGACGTCTTGGTCGCGATGCACACCGATGCTGATCGGTTGTTCGGTCAGCACCAACGCAAACAATGATTCCGGGTCGCACTCGATAAAGGGCGGACGTCCCGACAGCAAAAAGTAGGCGATGCATCCGACGGAATAGATATCCGAACGGGGATCGATGTTGTTCGGTTCGCGATAGCGTTCCGGCGCCATGTACATCGGGGTGCCGGCCCAGATCGTTTCCGCGGTCTGGTAGGAATCGGCGTCGGGTTGCAGCGGCTTGGCCAAACCGAAATCGAACACGACCGCCCAGTCACCGACGGAGGCGTCCAGGGACAGCATGATGTTTTGGGGTTTGATGTCTCGGTGCACCAGCCCCAACTTATGAGCCTCGCCGAGTGAGTCGCATACCTGGCGCAGAATAAACAGCGCCCGTCCGATGGGCTGAAACCCGCTGCGTGCCACGACGTCGTACAACGTGATTCCCTTCAAGAATTCCATCACGCAATACGCTTCGCCTTCGTCACCCCGGCCGTAGTCATAGATCGTGACCGTGTGCGGATTGCTCAGCGAGGCGGCCAGTTTGGCTTCGCGATCGAACCGCAGCCGGTCTTCCAAGTTATCGCGGTCACCGCGCAGTACCTTCAATGCGGTATCGCGACCGAGTTGTCCATGTTTGGCGCGATAGACGACGCCCATCCCGCCGCTGCCCAACTCGGTGATCAACTCATAGCGGCTCAACGGGTGGACGGCGGCCTGAGCCATGGCGGTTCGTCTGGCGATCCGTCCGGCGGCGGTCAGCGCGGTGAAGGTCAGGATGATTCCCAGCGCGACGAATCCCAACCAGACGGTTTGCGCGGTCGCAAACGCCGAGGGTGCGGTTCGTTCGACGACAATGCCCACGTTCCATCGATTGACCCAACGCCATGCACCCACCACGTCCATGCCGGCGTAATTGCGGTAGGGGGCCAGTTGCGAGCCGGATTGTCCCGACGAAGCCGCCGCGACGGAATAGGTCAGCGGTTGCGTGCGTCGAATTTGGCTTGCCAGAAGAGTCGCAGACGCCGCGGACGTGCCCGGATCGGAGACTCGTAATTGGCAAGACACCGAATCGTCGTCGGACGCGCCGAGCGTCAGCCAGTCGAGCGCGCGGGGACTGTTGGTGACCATCATGCCGTTGGCATTGACGGCATACACGTCCAGCCCGCCCGCGTTGGAAGCTTCGCGAAAGATCTGGTCCAAGGCGTCGTACATGCCAAAGCCCCGAATCAAGATCGTGGCCACGACGCGCCCTTTGTCATCATGAATCGGCAAGATCTCAGCCATCACCGGCAAACGCGTATCGGGTTCAACGCCGCTCTCGTCGGCGATCAAGATCTCGGGACCGAACGACACCGTTTCACCACGCATCGCACGTGCCAGGTTGGCCGCCCCGTCCGGCGCGACGTTGCCCCCGACGTCGGCTCCGTCGACCAGCCAACTGGCGAGGACCTTTCCGGTGCGATCCCAGACGACATACTTGATATCGGGTTGTTTTGATTGGGCGACAAGCGCCGCGCGGATTTGTTTCGCGCTGGGGGCCTCACGCAGCGCGTCGACCGAATCATCTTGTTCGCTCGTGTGAACCAGGGCAATGATCGCATCCCTCAGGTCGCGGTGACGCGTCCACGATTCGGTCAGACGGGATTGATCGTCGAGGAATTGATCGACGCTGGTCCGGACGGCATCGGCCACGCCGGCCAATTCGTTCGCGGTCGATTGACGTAGACTCGATTCCACTTGCGTGTAGGTCCACCATCCGATCAGTGCGGTCGGCAAGATGGTGGCCAGCCATAACCAGCCGGCATTGAAACGCCGATGTTTGGTCGCCCGTGTCTGCCAGATGCCGGCCGAGGGATGTCGCCGGGCCCGCGGCTCTTCGTCCCGATACCGCGGCGAGGCGTGGGTTCGTTGAGAACTTTGCTGGGTGACCTGCGCTGATTTGGAAGGGGCGGGGATCGATCCGGACTTCGATTTTCGAACACCGCTCTTGTAGGTCTGACGCTTCGGCTGGCGACCACTGGCCGCGGGCGCCGGATTGGACGGGGAGGTCGACGCATCGCTGATCGAGTCGCGTTGGCCGGGAGGCAGGAACGGCGCGTTGGACGTCGCCGCATGACCGTCGGTGCCTTGAGCGGAGGATTCGGGGGGCGATGAGTCCGCCAAGGCGGGCGGAATCGCTGGTTGCTTGGCCGAGTTGCCTTCCAGCCGAGCCGATTCGTGGTCGTGCTCGTCCAGCAAGGACATCACTTCGTCGATCAGCGTCTGGTCGTCGCCACACTGCGAGACCAGAAACGCGTGTTGCTGGTCGGTGGGAAGGTCGTCGACGGCTAGAAATAATTCACGGACCCGCGCGTAACGCTCCGCATTCATCAAGTCGTCTCGGGTTCCGTTGCCGCGGGAGGAGAAACAGGGGAGTCGGTGTCCTGTTCGGCGGACGACTCGGTTTCCTCGGCTTCCTCGCTGTCACGTCGCAATTCGCGTCGCATCCAGGCGCGGCTCATCGCCCACTCCTTTTCGATCGTGCGGAGTCCCAATTTCATTTCCGCGGCGATCTCGCGCATCGTCATGCCGCCGAAGAACCGCAATTCGACAATTTTGGCTTGTCGGGGGTTCAGTTGGGCGAGCTGTTCGAGCAGATCGTCCAAGGCGACGACATCGTCGTCTCGATTGAGCTGAAACGTGACATCGTCGTGCAATTGCCGTCGTTCCCAGCCTCCGCCCCGCTTCAACGATTGGACTTTGCGGGCGTGATCGACCAAGATGCGTCGCATCACGGTGGCACCGATCGCAAAGAAATGCGTCTTGCCCTGCCAGTTGATCCTGGAATGGTCGACCATCCGCATGTAGGCCTGGTGGACCAGCGACGAGCTGCTGAGTCGGTTGCGCAGCGGTTCGTTCTGCAGGAATCGGCCTGCCAAGCGGCGCAGGTCGTCATACATCACCGAGAACAGACGGTCGGTGTCGCCTTCGGTTCCCTCTTGGCTGCGGCTAATTAAATCGGTGACTGAAGGCATCGTTTCGGCTAAGGCATCAGCGACTTTGGCGTCCGTCGCGACCGATCCTCCCCCTACAGCGAGTGAGTTCGATCTAGCGACATCCTCGGCGGATGACCGCCCGCCCCCCAGTGTAACTTATCCAAGTAGTGTAACTGCACCGACGGCGAAAATGTTCTCAAATGTTTGCGGCCCGTCCCCGGCACGTCGTCGCCGGGCAGGGGTGTTGCTCCGGCGGCAGCGGCGTCAATCGTCCTCGGGTTTGTTGCGACGGAACACCGCAACGATATCCTCGACCGGGACGACAAACAGCTGATTGTCGTGTTCCAGGTCGACCGGCACGGCGTTCTTGGGATGGAAAAGGATCTTGTCGTATTGGCGCAGCGGCAGCTCTTCGTCGTTTTCGACCACGGCGCTGATGGTCACGATGCGTCCGGTGATCGTCGGGATTTCGGCCGCATCGGGAAGCGCAATGCCCCCGCGGGTTTCGCGTTTGGGCTCGTCCTTGCGGACCAACACTCGATCGCCAATCGGCTCGACGTATTCGAACGCCGCGTTTGCCTTTTTCTTCGCCATCTCCACTCCGTAAGGATTCATGCTTTTCCGCCCCGAATCAGTGCTGGTCGGGATCTGGGTTTGAGGCAATAGTCTTGCGAGACAGGGCGTTTTCGTACACCCGGCATCGTGGGTGGGGCCGTGGCAACATGAGTAAAAACGGCAAGAATTGCCGATTAGGGTAAATCGACGGGCAAACAGCCGTCATGGCGTTTGGCGAGTTTTCGCAGCACTTGGCAACCGCGCTGGACCGGCCAAAGTGATCTGGCCGATTCACAGCCCAGGCGGAAATGGAAACCGTATGCTTTTCTCTTTTGACCGATGGTCTTTCGATGCGCAAGGATGTGAAACGTTCCCTCGTGATGTGGCCGCTGACAGCGTCTATTTTCGTGACCGGACTCAGCTGGCTGGGGATGCAGGCCGATCCCGGGGCAAAAATGATTGTCTCCGGCGCCGTCTCGCTTTGGAAAACCTCCGGCATGGCCCGGACGATCTTGCCGCCGACGGCCCGGCCACTCGCCCCCCGCCTCAGTGCCACCCCGGCAGGCCTGTCATCCGGTCAGATGGCGTCGACGGTCAAAACAGCCGCCCAGACGACCGCTTCACCGGCCCGCGGAGCCGTCGCGGATGCCTGGGCCGAGTTGTCACAGATCGAATCCTGGAGCGATGCGTCGTTCGAGCTTCAGCAGCCGAGCATCACTGGCATCCCGGCACCCTCGCTGGACAGCCACAGCGACATTTTCGGGTTTGAGGCTGATTTCGATGCGGCCGCCGGCGGGGCGTCCATCGGGGATCTGCCGATCTTGGAGCTGACTCCGCCGGCCGAGCACCAGGTTTCGGTCGAGCTGGATAAACCAAAGGTCGCGTCGCCGGACGAGCTGGTGATTCGAATCGATCCCGATGTGTTCTTCGCCGATGAGCGACCGCTGTCACAGGGACAACCGCACGCGCGTTTGGATGACCCCACGCCCCGCATGGCCGAACGTCCGACCTACGACGTCGCCTTGCCTTCGGCGTTTGAAGCACCCGCCGCGACGGTCGCCGATCTCGCGCCCGAGCGGACTGAAATCGAAGCGACTCCGGGCGAGCCCGCCACGGATTTGTTGGGTGCCGAAGAGAAGTCGGTCACGCCTGCTGCGACGCCCGGCAACATCGACAGCTCAGCCGACACCCAGGCTCCGCCGGAGGTTTCCGAGGTCACGCGGAAAAAGGAAAGCGATGCTGAGGACTCCGGTTCGACTCGAAAACTGACCCAGCCGCGTTCGGCCGCGTGGCCCGTCCCGCATCGATTGATCGAACAATTGGACATCCTTGATTCGATTGTCATTCGCACGGACTTGCCGGCTGATGATTTTGACCTTGATCCTGCGACGACGCCGATCTCAACCATCGGTCACCACGAATTGCTGCAATGGTCCAAACAGGTTCGTGATCTGCTGAGTCAGCTTCACCAAGCCAATCGTCTCGGTCAGCGCGACGTCGAGCCCTTGCTGGACGAACTGAAACAGTTGCAACAGTTTGCATCGGTCGAAGCGGAATCCTTGCGTTCGCGCAGTCGCCGTGTGGCGTGGCTACAAGCGGCGTATTCGATCGAACGACGTTTGGCGGTGTGGGAACCGATTTTCAAAATCAATTCGGGCAGTTTCCCCGCGGTGCAGCATGTCGGTGATGATGTGCCGTCGGTCGCCGACGCGATTGATCGATTGGAAAGCCGGTTGGTGGTCACCGGTGACGGTGCAGGCTGGTCGAAGTTCCTGCTGCTGGAGTCGGTTCGCGACGCGTTTGAGTCCGGCGATAACAACGCCCGCCGTGAAGTCGCCCAAACGTTCTTGTCGCGTTTGACGTGGCCGAACTTGGCGGCACCGCATCAGCGATTCCTCGCCGACCCGGCGGTCAATGACGTCGCCGTCGCGATCAAGCCTTGGGCCAGCGGCGCGATCGATTACTCGGCGTTGTTGCACCAGATCGAAAGGGCGGAGTCCAACGCGATCGACTTGGTGACCGCCGAGATCGCACAGTCGATGCAGGCACTCGGTCATGCCAATCATCCTCAGGCCCAGCAGTTGTCGGCCAACCTGGACACGCACTACCGCAACGCGAACGTCCGCTTTTCGCTCAGCGAAGAACTGTTGCGTGATCTGATGCCGCAATTGCCCACCCGCGAGGTTCCGCTTCGAACCACCATGCTGGGCAGCCGAGTGACCGGTGTCAGTCGCGTCAGCACCGACCTGCGGTTGCGGCTGATTCCGTCGCCGTCCACGTGGGAAATGACGTTGGAAACGATCGGTGATGTGTCCACACGCAGCGTCGGACGCAGCGGGCCGGCGGCGATCAAGACAACCAGCGTGAATCCGTTTACCGCGGCCACGCCGATCACCATCAAACCGGACGATATCTTCCTCGGCGATCCCTCGGTCAACGTCGGCGGCCGATCGCGACTGCGTGGAATCAACACGACCTATGATTCTTGGCCCCTGGTCGGAACGTTGGTCCAGAGCATTGCCGAAACCCAGTACTTCGAAAAAGCTTCGTTGGCGGACCGCATCGGCCGCAACCGAATTCGCTCGCAGATCGGCGACGAGATTGACCGCAGTGTGACGGAAAAGGTCGACCAGGCGACGGCGAAGTTCAGCGAAACGATCCTCGGTCCGTTGAATCGGCTGCAGCTGGAACCCCGCGTGATCGACATGAGTTCGACTTCGTCACGATTGATCGCACGCTATCGCATGGCCGGGGATTGGCAACTGGCCGCGATGACGCCACGGCCGCGGGCACTCAGCGACAACCTGTTCAGCGTGCAATTGCATCAGTCGGCGATCAACAACACGCTGGAGCAATTGGTCCCCCAGGATGAGGCGCTGCCGATCGATCAGGTGTTGACGCAATGCTTTGACGTGCTCGGTGTGAGCGATCGTCCTCTGCCGGATGATCTTCCCGAAGACATCATGATTCAATTTGCCAAGCATCGACCGATCACGGTGGAAATCGAAGACGGCAAGGTCTGGATCACGATGCGAATCATCCGCTTGCAGGGCGATCGAGTGCGGCTGAGAAATTTTATTGTCCGAGCGGCCTACACGGCTCAGGTCGACGGGCTCAATGCCGCCTTGGTTCGCGACGGTCATCTCAGCATCAGCGGCCCCGGCATGTCGATGCGACAGCGATTCCCTGTTCGAGCGATTTTCAACAAAGTGCTCTCGCCGACACGGCCCTTGCCATTGACGTCGCCGGAGTTGTTGGCCGAACGCTTGCCGGAGCAAAGTGGGATCACGCAGTTCGAATTGCGTGACGGTTGGGTCGGCATTTCGATCGGCAAAACGACCGAACACCAACGCGTCGCCAGCCGCCCGGTGGGAATTCGGTAAGCGTCGGTCGTCGCAACACCGGACCGCCCCAGACCGGATGCAATACGGCCGGTCGCGTTACGGCCGGACGCGTTGCGGCCGGACGCGTTACGCCAGACGCGCCGGCGAGTGGCAAGTCCCGTGCAGGCCTCTCGGCGGGTCGCGATCGAAAACGAGTGTCGAGCAACAAGGACGACGTCAATGGAAGGTGTCATTGCCAGGTGGGACGATGAAAAGGGCTACGGGTTCATCACGCCCCACGAGGGCGGCCGCCAGGTGTTTGTCCACATCAAAGCGTTTCAAAACCGAACGTCTCGCCCCACTGCCGGCCAGTCGGTGACCTATGAAATGTCCTCCGATCGCCAGGGCAGGCCTTGTGCCGACCAGGCCAGACTGGTGAGTGAGCCCGGCCGGCGGAGTGACGTTTCACCCGGCACGAGCAGTTCCCGCCCCGCCGGTGTGAGGTCGGGGGCGTTGCGGGTGGCCGTCAAAACGGGATCGAAAACCTCACTGCCGGTGATCGCCGCTTGGCTGTTCTTGGTGCTCGTCGGACTGTTGGTCTGGACCTCCCAATTGCCTCGTCTGGTGCTGTGGTTCTATTTGGCCGCCAGCCTGGTCACGTATCTGGTTTACGCGATCGATAAATCAGCGGCTCGCCGCGGCAACTGGCGAACACAGGAAAGCACGCTGCATCTGTTGTCGATGATCGGTGGTTGGCCGGGGGCACTGATCGCGCAAGAGAAACTGCGTCACAAGACCCGAAAACAGTCTTTTCGCATCGTCTTCGGACTGACCGTGCTGTTCAACGGCGTGATGCTCGTCACGGTGCTGCTGGTGTGGGCCCAGTAGTCGTGACGGGGTTCAGAAGATGAGGCGATCGACCGAACGGTGGAGCGGCGCGTTGATGCGGTGAGGGATGGCAGAATGATTCGGGGCAGAATGATGGGGTGGGTGGTCAGGCGAGTTTGAGTTGTCTTAGCAGACGATTGACGCTTCGACCCGGGGAACAGAGGCCGGACCAGGCCAGTCGGGCATAGCCGCGAAGACGGTGTCCGCCGAGTAGATCGATCGATGCCAAACGGTATTGCAGCAACGCATAGACATTGATTTGTTTCGCGAGCCGATTCGCGAGCCCGGCGCGCTCGCGCTGAGCAAAATAATCTTCATACGCGATCTCCGGCAGGTTCTCTTCACGCCGCCGGGCAAGCTCACAGGCGAATTCAATACTCGCCTGCAGTTTTCGCATGTGCTTGCCGTTGATGCTTCCGGTGTGGATGCGGTATTCCAGCAGCGGTTCGGGCAGGTTGGCCAGTTCACCGACTTCGCCCATCCGCAAAAACATGTCCCAGGCGTCGAACATGCCATGCTGTTTCCAATAGCCACCGATGCCCTTGAGCAGCGCGGTGCGCATCAGAATGGTGGGATGGCACATGGCGTGTTGTCCCTTGCGGAGCTGGCTGTAGATCGATTGATGATCGGTCGCCAGCGGGATCACTCGCCCGGCTTTCTGGGCGCCGCGGGGGACGATCTGTGAACCGACCAGTCCGACGCTGGGGTGATCGCGCAAGAAGGCGACTTGTTTTTCCAAACGTGTCGGGTCACAGATGTCATCGCTGTCCATGCGTGCCAGAAACTCCGTGTCACAGAGTTTCAGGCCATGGTTGGAGGCGACTGCGGTGCCGGCATTGTCTTGATGGAGGACCGTGATCCGGTCGTCGTCGAGCGAATCGAGGTAGTCGCCGGATTCGTCGGTCGAACCGTCATCGACGATGATCATCTTCCACCGCGAATAGGTTTGCGCGCGGATCGACTCGACGGCTTCGGCCAGATACGGCATGCCGTTGTAGACGGTCATCAAAACGGAAACGTCTGGTTCTTGATCCGCGGGCAAGACGGGGTTCTCCATCGTTCTTCTGGCACTGTTCGGGGCGTGGGGTGCGGCGTGCTGCCCAGCATAGTTGATGCGACGCGGACAGCTAGCAGGCTTGATCTGGCTGCGGACTCGGGACGCGGCGTAAAACCACAGATGCGTCATAACCACTACAACAAGATCAACGGTCACTCCGAGGATGCTGCATATTCGTTGATCGCGGCTCGGAAGGCCAACACGCGATAAATGGCCGTGACGTAGAATCCGCTGACCAACCCGATCGTCATGCCCAAAATGGTCATCGAGTGAACCAGTGCCGACGAGATCGCGACGGTCGCGACCAAGCCCCACGTGGCGGCCCAAAAATTTGCCGCGGGACGATTGATCGCCCGCAGGCCGCTGGAGATCGCATAGCTGACCCCCGACGCGACGGTTCCGAAGCCCAGAACCGCAACGGCGACGCCATGCCCGCCGTACTGTTCGTCAAAGATCCAGACGATCAATGCGTTTCCAAACACCCCCACCAGCACGGCAAAGACCAACAGGACCGTGACCATCACGGCCGTAAACCGCCAAACCAAGCGGTTTGCCGCCGCGGCACCGCCGGCGGCGAAGGCATGGGCCGCTTTGGGCGACAGCACATTGCTCATCCCCAAGATGAACGGATTGGCGAGCATCACGACGGTCATGCAGGCCGCGTAGATTCCGGTCGCGCGTTCGCTGATGATCGCGGCCAGCAACCAGTGGGCGAAGTACATGTGCAGCACGGACGTCAGATGCGCACCGACGACCCATTTGCCGAAGCTGCTGTTCTTGATCCAGTCCGTTCGCAGTCGCGTTCGGTCCCATTGGAAATCGGATCGGACAAAAAACAGCCAAGCCAAACCGGCGATCCCCGCGGCGCCTCCGGAGACCAGGTAGGCGCCGGTCGCATCCATCTGGTCTTGCAGTGCCAGCATGGCAAGCCCGCCCAATTGAAGCACGCTGACCGCCACATCCAATGCCATTGCCGTCGCAACACGGAGGTGGGCGAAGGCGAAGCGGCGCGCAAATTCACGCAGCATCAAGAACGGCAGCAAGAGCACCAGTAGCCACAACAAGCCGAGCAGACCGGTCGCCGGGCGGGTCACCTGGACGATCACACAGGTCGCCGCCAAGACGAGCATCGCCAGCCCATTTAAACCGATCGACTGCCCGAGCGAGCTGGCGGCGTATTTGCGTTGGTCGTCCGCCGATAGCCGTTTGACAAAAACGGTGTACGGAACCGAGACCAACGATTCCTGGAAACTGACCAGCAACACAAACACACTGAAGGCCAGCGAATAATAGCCCAATTCGGATTCCGAGCCGAATCGTCCGACCATGACGGTGGTCGCAAAACGCGTCCCGCTGACCACGACCTGATCTATTAACGACATCATCGTGTCGCCACGCGCGGTGCCCCGCAGACGTGCTAGAAGTTCGGCCGGTTTCATCGGCGGTGGCCACGGAGAATCATTGGAGAACGCTGGCTCATTGGCGACAGTTTCGGCTATGTTGTCTTCGAGTGCGTAGAGTTTAGTGACCGAGGGCGATCCGGTAACCCCGGCTTGATTGACTTGACGACGGTTGCTCAGGTGATGTCGAACGATGATCAGCCGTTTGACGCGAGCCTACGGGCCCCAACCTGAGAAAACGATGCACCTCGGTTTTCGGGCAGGCGGTCGTGGACGAGGCGACGAGTCCTTGCCAATCTGCCGACCGCAGAGGACTCGTCGCCTCGTCCGCTACCCGAAAATTGACCTGCCATAGACTACTAGCCGAACGCCGAGTCCCCTGAATTGAATGTTGTGATGGAGCCGACCAATCCGTTTTCCCCACCGCGACGAAATGCTGCCGGTCCCGAGCAGCGAGCACGCGGGCGTGAACTGGCCCGCCAAGTTGCTGCGACGGGAGCAGCCAAGGGAGCGATCGTCAGGAAGCTTCGCGCGATCGGGCTGGGTGATGTCGATGCAGACGAATTAGCTGACACCGCATTGAGGCATCAAACTCGGAAAAAACGCGTGCGGGGAATGAGCGTCGTCTTGGCAGGAGCATTGTTGGTCGCGGCCGCGGTTTTCCTGTCGCCCTTGGTCGCCGTCAAGTTGGTTATCATCGTGGGGGTTTTCGGGACCTTCTTCGTCATGCTGGGGCTCGCACAATTGTTGACGTGACACTGTCGCGTGCCAGCTGGCAAGACAAGACACTTTCTCACCAGGAATTTCATCGATGAGTTTATTGCGCCTTGCTGCTTCCGTTCTGCTCCCGCTGGTTGCCTTTTTTGGTGCTCACTCCCATGCCGCGGAAACAGACGGCAAGCATTTGTTCATTCTCTCCGGGCAGTCCAACATGCAGGGGCATCGGCCGGAGGAAGCTTTCACACCGGCTGTCAAAGAAGCCTTGGGAGAGGACAACGTGATCGTGGTCCAGGACGCGCTCGGCGGGCAACCGATCCAACGCTGGTTCAAGGCTACAAGACGCTGGGAAAGCGGTTCGCCGAAAACGCCGTGAGATTGATTCGCGAGAACGAATGATCTGGATCAAGTATTGTTTGCCAGGGTGGCGTGTTTGGCGACGGCAAACCCGAGTGCGTCTTGCTTGGCGGCACAGTAGTCCATGATCAGGTCATAGCCTGAGGTGTCGCCCGATTCGGCGGCGTGACCGGCGAATTCGATCAACAGCGGCACGATCGATTGCGACGGCACGTCTTCGGGCACGTGGCGGATCGCAAACTCGATCGCTTGCAGGGGGCGTCCGACGCGGTCGAGCAGATCGATGTAGGTTTCGATCGCAGCGGTACCGTGTTCTTGCGAATCGACGTTGATCGCTTTTCGTTCGAACAGCTTCAACCCGGCATCGACGTTTTCGCCCAGCAAGATCGAATAGAACGCGGCGTAGGCGGGATAGAAATCGACGAACGGTTCTTCGCCGGGGTATTGGAACTGGTGATGCAGTTGGCGTCCGTATTGTGTCAATTCCCAGGCCTTGCGAAGCTGTTTCGGGTCCGTCAGCGTGGACGCAATCCGCACGGTCGATGACAGGTGGGTGGTGTCGAGGTGATAGCCGCCGTCTTTCATCACCCAAGGCCTGCTGGCCAGCATGTCGGACAGCGATTCGTCTTCGCCGGGGGCGGCATCGCGGGCGGTGATATCGTCGCGGACCAGCGTGATCAATTCGTTGTAAAAATGTTCTAGCAATCGTTCGCCGGCGGCGCGGCGGTCCGCTTTGCTGCGTTGGGCGATCGCTTGGTCGAACAGCGTGATGCTGTTGCAGGTGCCTTGATGGTCTAGAACGGCTTGGAATCCCCGCCCCACATCAACGCCTTCGTGCAACAACACACGTTGCATTTCATCGTAGTTGTCGTCCGTGATTTCGACTTCCGCGATCAGATTCCGGATCAGCTCGTTGTCGCCGGTCGGCCGCAGGTAGGTCCAGCCTTCGAAAACGCGTCCGGCTTGGATCAGCATCTCGCCCGATTCGCGGCACGCTTCCAACAGGCCCGCTTCCAATTGCCGCTCGACCTCTTCGGACCGCGTCGGCTCGTCTTCGCTGGTCAAGAGCGGCAACCCCAGTCGGTCGCGGACGATCATCTTGCGGGCCTCGAACAACTCCATCGGCAACTGTTCTTGGCGGAAGTAGTCCGCGAGCTGTTGGAGCAATTCCGATCGAGAGGAGTCACAATGGCGGAGGGTTTCAAAGATTTGGCTGGCAGGTTCAGACATCGACAGAATTGAAATGACGGTAGGAGTCGTTGAAGAGTGTCAGCATCGACGGATGGAAATCCGATCCCACGAATCGCTTCACGGGGTGTCCGATGCGGGGGGATTCGGCGGAGGATCCGAAGGCGGGCCGGTCGGTGCCGCGAACGCTTCATCGGGCGACACGGGCAACTGGGCGGCGTCGGCGTAGCGATGCAGCCATTCCAGCAGCGTGCCGAGCTTGAGCGCCGCGGCGGGCAGGAGATTGTCGCTGTGTTCGGTCATGTCCGCTAGTGGACCGAGCAGTTCGTCGCATTGGTGGCGAATCTCGATCGCCAACGATTTGGCGGTTCGGTATCGATCGCGGCACATGTCCAGGCGGGTTTTGGCAGCGGCCACCCGCTTTTGAGCTTCCAGGGCGCTGACGCGATCACCGGCCCGCGCGGCCGACTGCTTCTGCTGTAGATTGTCTTTCGCCTCGGTCAGCTCACGCTCGGCAAGCTCTGTCTGATGACGCCAATACCTCGGCACCTCGTCGCCGAAATACTGATCGGCCCGGTGGATGGAGATTCGAATCTCCTGCAGCGTTTTTTCCCAGCTCTCGGCCATCGAGAGCACCCCGGTGCGGAGCCGCTGAAGCGAATCAATGTTTCGCACGTCGCTAGTCGACATGGGAGCGCCTTGCATGGTGTGGGGGAGGATTCGGGTCTGGAACGTCTGGACCATTGGACCACGCTTTGCCCGGCGCAGCTACCGTCGTTCGAGGGGGATGCCCCTGATCAAGTCGTTTGGTCTTGCCACGCCGACCGCAATTCTTGCAGGCCCTGGTCCATCGAAACGCGGACGGTGTACCCCAAACGCTCCTTGGCCGCAGAAATATCGAAATAGTGGTCTTTGGCTAATTGGGCCGCCACGAAGCGGGTCATCACCGGTTCGGTTTGTCTGCCGGCCACGCGATACGCCGCCTCGAGAGCAGCCCCGACGGCGTAGGCGACGCGGAACGGGACACGTCGGGATGGGGCTGCGACCGAGCCGATTTGGCAAATTTGTGCGATCCAATCCCAACAGTTGACCGGTTCATCCTGGGCGATGAAATACGCTCGTCCACCCGCCACCTCGGGACGCTGCTGCAGCGCGTCGAGTGCATCCAGGTGGGCGGCGGCGGCGTTGACCACGTGAACGGTGTCGATCAGGTTCTTGCCGTCGCCGACGATTTTTAATTTGCCCGCCGCGGCGCGGTCGATCACACGCGCGAGTAAATGGGGGTCGCCCGCGCCCCAGATCAGATGCGGACGCAGGGCGCACGTGTTCAACTCGCCGGTCCGATGCGCCTGCAAAACCGCTTGCTCGGCCAGCGCTTTGGTTTGCGGGTACGCGCACAGCCAGCGTTCGGGATAGGGCACCGATTCGTCGACACCACGTTGGTCGTCACCGGCAAACGTCACGCTCGGGCTGCTGGTGAAAACCAGATTGCCGATGCCGTTGTGGCGACAGGCGTCGATCACATTCAGCGTGGCCTGCGTGTTGATGCGGTAAAACGTTTCGTAAGCGCCCCAGACGCCGGCGACGGCGGCGGTGTGGACGACTGCGTCGACGTCGCGAATCAGTCGCTCGGTGACGGCGGCATCGGACAGGTCGCCGCGATGATACGCGACACCCTTGTCGGCCAGATCGGGGTAGTCACCGCGTGAGACACCGACGACCTGGTCGCCGCGGGCGAGCAACTGATTGACAATCTCGGCGCCCAGAAATCCGGCCGGTCCGGTAACGAGAACACGCATGAAGGAAAGGGCCAGCAAAGGGAAGAATCGAACGGGGCTCGTTGCGAGCGGAAAAGGGGTCAGGCCCCAAAAACCAAATGGCCCGCAGGGTGCTCCGCATTTTTGGGGCCTGACCCCTTTTCCGCGTTGATGAAGTCTGGTTCGAATCTTCGATGCTGACTCGCGATCCGTCAAGCAGCGCGGGAGTGGCTCAAGGGAACACGACCGCTGGGCGGCGAGGCTGTGGAAAAGAAATTGCGATTGTGAAAAGGCATCGAAACCTGATCGACAAAATCGGTGTTCAACTCGTCGCGTAATCGTTTCAAAAACCGGGCGCCGTCCAGGTGTTCGTCGTAGTGCTGGCACACGTTTCGGGACAGACGGGCTCGTTTCTCCGGTGGCATGGAATCGATCCGACGGATCGCCGCGATCAAGCCTTTGCGGCCGCGGAAGCAAATCGCATTGACGCCGTCGACCAGTTCCGGATGGAAGCGGTCGGCGTATTCGATGATCGGGATGGTGCCGACCGACATCGCCTCGATCGCATTGTGGCAAACCGGCTGCGACGCGCCTGGGCAACACAGAAAGAATTGGTGTGACGCCAAGGTCGCCATCCAATCTTGTGCCGGAATCGGGTCAACCGCACTGTCGCGAAGCACGATCCGGTCGTCACGCCCGTCCGCCTCACGCGCGCTGATCCGAACATCGAAGGTCTTGGACAACGTCGACACGATTTCTAAACGCGACAGCACCCCGAACTCGCTGTGCATCGAATCGCGACCGTAGCGGCGGTTCTGATTTCCGGCGAAGAAGATGCCCGCTTTCATTTGGGTCCGCAGCGTGTTGAACCGACCGTCGATCGAATCCTGGATCTGTTGCGGATGCATCGGATAGGGCATGACCAATGTTTTTGCGGCGGGCTCGCGTCCGATCAGCATGGCGACGGTGCGTTGTCGGCTGAGGACCCGATCAGCGCGACCGCCGTCGACATCGAGCAGCACCAGCGAGTGCGGCGGAAACGGACGGGACGGTTCGATCCAATTGACATGGGGCATCGCCAGAAAGCGACCGCCATGGGGTTTGTGCGCGATCGCCGCCAACAGCACGCGGCTGCATCGCAGCACGACGGGTGAACCGATCTTGCCGGCCAACGCCGCCAGGCAGGCCAAATGCCGCCCGCCGTCAAACAGCAAATGATCGGCGTAGAGATCCATTCCGATGGTGGCGGCAGAGGATTCCGATGCCGATTTCGCCGGCGAAGCGAGTTGCTGCTCGGCCAGGCGAATGTCAAACGGATAACGAAGCAAGTGTTTTAGTTTCATCTTTGATCCATCCTATCCGGCCAACCGAACCGACGATGACGCATGATCGACGATGCCCATTTTGAGCAACGTGTTCTCTCCAGAGTGGTACGCGGCGATGTGTTTTGCGTGCTGCCGACAGTTTGCAGTGACCTCCGCCAACGTTTCGTCCACCGTGCTCAGCAGTTGAGGAATCTGGTCGACTGATTGATAAATCCAGCCGATTGCGCCGGTCGGTTCGGCGGCGCGAACTTGATCGGCCAGCCAGCAACCATCCGGGACCATCACGGGGACGCCGCGGATCATCATTTCCAACAAGACGCCACTGCACCGCGCGACGTAACGGTCCGCGTCGTACAGAAACAATCCGATCCCGGCCGTGTCCAGCCAGCCGTGGTAAGCTTCGCTGGTCAAGTTTCCACGCAGGATTTCCATGCCAGCGCTGGTGTCAGGATCCGCTTGGCCCGACGCCAACGAGATGCAGGCGGGTTGCAGCGACGGCGGGATCATCCGCTGCCAACGTTTTTCAGGAAGCTGCATCGACCAAGTGAAACGGCCCGCGCGGAGGTAAGGGGTTTCGATCGATTCTAGCAAGTCGCGAATCAGGTCGCGGCCCTTTTCGGCTCGCGGCATCCCGGCCAACAGGATCTTCGTGCCGGCGGTCGACGAACTCGACGTAGACGCGAGGTGTTCGTTACGGGTGGGGTACGGAATCGCGGTCGCGTTCACACCGACGGTCGCCAATTGTTGACACAGTGATTCGGTGGTCGCGTGCAGATGAATCCGATGACCCTTGATCGCCTCCACCGCTGCGTTGACTTGGCGACCAAATGCGATCGCGCGTTCGGTCACGGTGGATTCAAACACAGCGAAATGGAAGAGGACGTGGATGGTCATCGGGGCGAGCTTGCCCTCTCGCTCCAGTGTTTGGATGGCGTGGGCCAATGCCAAGATTTGAAAGTCGCCGCCCGTGTTGATCACGATTCGGTCGTGCGGCAGGGGACCAAAGCGTCGAATCGAATCGATGAAGACGGACGACCAGGCTTCGAGCATCGCGCGCGGGCGTCGCGACGGTCGACAGAGTAAATCGTCCACCGATTGTCGGATCCGGCGGAACAGCGAGCCTCCGATCGGGATCCCGCGAGAGTCTCGCTGGACCATCGAAGGGCCATCGACACCGAGTGACCAATTTTCCATCCGCCGGACTTCGAATCGCGGTTCGATCTCGAGATGTTCTAGTCGCGAATCACCAACGAGTTGTGGATTGCGTTGCGGCAACGACGCATGGGTGACCAATCGGGGCTGATAGCCGAGCTGGCGCGCGCCGTCGGCGAGTAGGCTAGCCAGTTCCAAATAGTGGCCGCCGATGTCGCGCACGTTGTCGTCCAGGAACAGGATTCGCGGTGTCATGGGCGGGGGGGTGGACATGGACAGTGAGAACGCAAACGCTGTGCGGACCGGGCGACGGAAGTGATTGAGCCGGTCATAGCAATTCCTGACTTTGGCGTCCATGTTGGTTCGCCGAAAGCCCTGGCGGCGTCCGCTATGTCTTTGACCCGAACGTCAATCAGCCCGAAGAATTCCAGCAGTTTTACCGGGCTGACCATCGAAATTTTGATCCACCGATGGCAGCGCGAACCCACGGATGGCAGGGGGCAGATATCCGTGGGTTCGCGCTGCCATCCGTGGGCTCAGTGGTCAGTTCATCGATCCGCAAGCTACACCCTGCCTCCTTGTCCGCTCGACAAACGCAGCCCGAAGAATCAATGCTGCCGCAGCACGAGGGACGCTGACGCCCGAAAAACGTCGCTCTTGACGTCGGGTGGTGGAGTTTGATAGCCCAAGCGAATGAACAATTCCCTTTCCTTGTTGACACCCCTCCCGTTCGCCGGGCTCGTCGTCGCAATCGCGATCACGCTGGCATCGTTTCCGCCTGCGATGGCGGATGAGTTGCCACAGGTTGCCCCGCAGACAGAATCGTGTGTCCTGCTTCGCAACGGCAACGTCCTGGTCGGTGCGGTCACCAAGATCGGCGGGACGGTCTGCATCACGCGCAGCGACCAGTCGAAAATCAATCTACCGAGCGCTCAGGTCGAAACGGTGGGGCGATCGCTAAGCGAACTGTACGAATACCGACGCAAGAATCGCTTTGAAGGTGACTTGAAACGCGTTCAAGCGGACGTGCGTTGGGGTTTGCGACATGGGTTGGTGCGAGAAGCTGCCCAAGACGTTTTGGAAGCCAGGTCGCTGGAGCCGTCGAATCCACAAACGATTCAGTTGCTGCGTCAGATCGCAGCGATGCTCAAACAGCAATCCGAGCCCGCGAAACCGCCGGCTGCTGACGATCAGCAAACTCCTGCCCTGCGAATGGTCTCGCACGAAACCGTCGTGACCGACGATCGCAGGGACGTCGAACCTGAGACGGCCGCCGAGTCGAGTGGGTTGCCTGAGCGACTGGTGTATGAGTTCACGTCACGGATTCAGCCGATCCTGATGAATCGCTGCACCAGTTGTCACGCCCGCGACGACCGCAACACGCATGAGTTTCAAATCCACACCGCACTGACCTCCAAATGGGCTCCGAAGGATGTGGCCAGAGACAACCTGCAAGCCGTGATGAAGTACGTCGACCTGAATGCCCCGGCCAACAGTCTGATCCGTTTGCGAGCTTCCGACGGACATGGTGGCCGACGGCATACCTTTGGCAGCCAGGGTTCGGCCATGATGTCCAACTTGGACCGTTGGCTCGCTCAGCTTCCTTCCGCCCATTCGCCGTCGCAATGGGAGGCGGCGATGGAGCAAAGTGCTGGTGCTGAACCGTTGGTTCCGGCGTCACCGCCGCAGCTTGCCGCAATCGATCAAGTCGGCCAGGCGGCTTCGGCAACAGGCATTCCTGAATTGCCGGAGACGCTCCAGACGGAATCGGTTTGGAATGCAGGGCCACCGATGACCGAAGCCGCGCCGCGGACTCGGCGCATGCCCAAGGTTGAAAACCCTTTCGACCCGGATATTTTCAATCGACGGGTTCATGGTCGCTGATCAGGTCGCTTTCGGCCACGCGTTCGAGGACTAGGACGAACACTGCGGCGCCAACGACCAACGCGATCAGTAGCATCAGGCTTCCGTTCCATTCGCTTGGCGGGACGACCTGCATGATCCGCTCCTTCATTTTTAATCCGGCCGTCTCGGCGGTCGGGATCTGCAGCGGCCATAGCTTTTCCACGCTGCCGATCATCAGTCCAACCAGTACCGCCATCGTCTTGTCGCGGTGGTGATCGAGCATCCAGCTCAACAGGCGAGAGAACGCGAGCAGCCCGAACAGGCAGCCGAACACAAACACGCCGAGCTGGAGGATGGAATCGAAATCGATGTTCAGCTTCACCGTGTTTTTGATCAGTCCTGTGATCGGGTGATAGACGCCCAACAACAGCAGGATGAACGCGCCGCTGATGCCGGGCAGGATCATCGCGCAGATCGCGATGGCGGCCGATCCGAACAGGTAGATCAACGAGTCTCCACCGTCGGTGGGCGAGAGTCGTCCGACGAGCACCGCGACGCCGATGCCGAAGACGCAGGCGGCCAAGCTGGCCGGACCCCAGCGTTTGACTTGCCGTCGCACGATCAGCACGCTGGCCAGAATCATTCCGAAAAAGACGGCAAAGGTCTCCGGCATGTGATGGTCGAACAGCCAATTGATCAGCCCCGCCAGCGCGACGCTGCCGATCACCACCCCGGCGCCGATCGCAGCCAGAAAGCGGGCATCGACGTATTCCCAAGCTTCTTTCCAGCGACGCGAGAGGACTTGGCCGATCAAGTGAGAATCGACGCGGCTGACCGCATCGATCAGGCGTTGGTAATGTCCCAGCACCAGCGCCACGGTTCCTCCGCTGACCCCTGGCACGATGTTGGCTGCCCCCATACAAAATCCACGCAGCAGATTGATGACGTCCAAGCGAATGGAATTCGACGCGAGCGGCGATGCAACATCCGGTGCGGCGGGTGTGGCGGAGACTTCCGAAGTCGGTTGATTCGTTACAGGCCGCGCATTCGGATCGATGCACTCTGTGTCAGCGTTCTGGTGGTCCGGTGACATGATGGATGGTTCCCTCGTTCGCTGCGGCGATGAATACTGCGGCAACAGTTTGAACAGGATGGTGCGCCGCGAGAAGCGGTCGATTGAGCGCTTTGTTAACTTTGAGTTTTCGGGTAGTGTTTTGTAAGCAGGCACTAAGAACGGGGCGGAAAAGGGGTCAGGCCCCAAAAACCAAATGGCCCCAAGGGTGCTCCGCATTTTTGGGGCCTGACCCCTTTTCCATCTGTATCCAAGCCTCGTGAGTAATCAAATGGAACTAGTGGCGTGATCGAGACCATCATCCTGGCCATAGTGCAAGGGATTGCCGAATTCCTTCCGATCAGCTCGTCCGGTCATCTCGTGATTTTGGGGGCGATGCTCAGTGACGCCCAAAGCGAGTCGCCGACGTTGGAGATTATCTTGCACGCAGGGACGCTCGGGTCGATCCTGGTGATTTTCTGGCGTCGCATCTTAGATTTGCTGACCAGTGACCGGCGTGTGATCCCTTTATTGGTTGTCGGAACGATACCGGCGGTGGTGGTCGGGCTGACGATCAAATCTCAATTCGGTTGGATTCTGAAGAACCCGATGCTGGCCGGCGCGATGTTGATCGTGACCGGGGTCATGCTGATTGTGCTGGGTAGGCTGCCCGCTCGCCAACGCGCTTATCGGGACGGTTCGTATTGGGGCGCGTTCGTGGTCGGCTGTTTCCAGGCCTTCGCCATCCTGCCCGGGATCAGCCGCAGCGGGTCGACGATTCTGGGCGGCCGGTTGCTGGGGCTGAAAACCGACGATGCGGTGACGTTCTCGTTCTTGTTGGCGATCCCCGCGATCTCCGGTGCGACCGTGCTGGCGATCAAGGACCTGGTGGACGAGGTGCAAGAGGGAGTGCCGATGGATCACTCGATCGTCGAGTTGACCATCGGCGCGTTGGTCGCGTTCGGCGTCGGGATCTTCGCGCTCAAGTGGCTGATCGGATGGAGCCGTCAAGAACGCTTGCACTGGTTCGCCGGATGGTGCATTCCGGCGGGCGTGTTGGTGCTGGGGCTGTGTTTTGCCGGGCTGGTTTAGGCGGCCCGCACGCCAGCGGCGTGCCGAATGAAGCCGTCGTTTGGCCCCGTCGGGGGCGTGTCAGCGTGCGACGCACTCAGGTGTTAGCGGAACGGCGCGAGCCGTCCGGTGTCGGCTTGGAAGACCGGAGGGCTCGCGCCCTTCCGCTATCAAGAAGCTTCAAGACGGCAGGCCGCTAGCGGCGTCGTCCGCGTCCGCGGCCTTTGCCCGACGGCGACTTCTTGTGGTTTTCAAGATTATTGTCGACCAGCACGTTGACGACTTCTTGCCACGTCGGAACGACCTTGCGTCGCGTGGGGGTCTCGCCACGCGATTCCGATTCGGGTTCATCCTGACGGCTTCGCGAGCCGCGTCGTGGTCGCACGTCCTCGTCGTCCAAGTCGTCCGCGGCGGGGCGATCGTCTTGGTCGGCCGGTTCGGATTCTCGGCTCGATCGACCGCGTCCGCCTCGGCGTCCGCGTCGTCGGCGTCCGCGACGAATCACATCGACTTCTTCGTCGTCTTCGTGGTCATCGTCAAAGGCGGACGAGGGGATCGGTTCGTCGTCGAGATCGTCGTCCAGGTCGGCATCGTCGCGGTCTGAGTCGCCACGTCCGCGGGATTGCGGCCGGGCTTCTTCGGATTCGCCGGTTCCGGCGCCTCGCGATCGTCTGCCACCGCGGCCGCGGCGGCCACGTCGTCGGCGTCGCGTGCCGGACTCTTCGTCCGTTTCGTCTTCGGAATCGTCGGCGTCGAGTTCGACGCCCGTTGCGAATCCATCGTCGACCAATTCGAATTCTTCGCCGTCGGCGGGATCGAATTCATCGCGGCTGATCGTTCGGCGGCGGGATTGTCCGCCTCGCCCGCGGCGTTTGGGAGCGTTTCGGCGTGAATCGTCTCCGTCGTCGCTGCTGATGTCATCGTCGTCGCGGCTGGCGACGGCGTCGGCGGTCTTGGGTTCCAGTTCCAGCGCATCTTCGCTCATCCGCTGACGTTGTCCCCGCCGCCCACGGCGTCCGGACCTTCGTCGCGGGCTTTCCTCGTCTTCCTGTCGGTCGCGGCCGGGCTCAGGGTTGTCGCGATCGCTGCGTTCGCCACGTCCACGTGGTTCTCTCGCAGGCGAGGGCCGATCGTCGTCGTCGGATTCGTCGCGGTCGTCAAAGTCACGACGGCGTCGCGGTCGCTCTTCACGCGCGGGGGATCGATCCTGGCGGGGCGATTCTTGGGTCGGTGCGGCCACTGCTTCGACCGATTCCGGTTCCGAGTCGTCGAGGTCTTCCTCAAGGTCGGAAAAGGAGCGGAACGACAGCGGGTCGACCGGCTTGTTTGTGCTGGACTCGCGTTTCGCCGCCGGCGCCGGATCATCATCGAACGTCCGCGTTGGCGCGGGCGCGACGTGCGGTTCGTCTTCCAAGTCGCTCGGCTCGTCGATCACTTCGGGTTCAGGTTCGGGGCCGAGGTCGATTCCCAGGCCGTCGCCGAAGCTTCGCGGGGATTTTTTCGATTTCGACGATGCCGATTCTTTGCGAGCCGGTTTGATTTGCATGGGGGCTCGGTGGGGCGGGGGTTCGTCGGTGGCTTCGATCCCCAGTTCGCCAGCCAGTTCGGACCAGGCGCCGCTGTCGGGCTCCGGTTCCGGCTCAAGCGTTTGCTCGGGTTCTTGTTCGGTGACAGAGGCATCGGGCGACGTAGAGTCGGCAAACAGCCGGTCGGATTCGCTTACGGTGGCTTCGACGTGAAGCAATTCTTCGACGACGGGCTCTTCTTTGGCCGGGGGGCCGCCGGCGGCGAGTTCGTCGATCCGAGGGTCCTTCGCGCGGGTGCCGAATCCAGGAAGCTGGGTCGAAGCGGTTTCGGCCGTCAGTGCTTGCAACACGTCTTCGGCGGAGGGGTCGTTGTCCACCACATCGGATTCGTCAGGCACATCCGCAACCGCCTCGGCGACCGGGGGCATGTCTCGTGATGCCGGTTCGTTCGACTGTTGGTCGGAAAATCCTGAGGAATCCGACGTCGATGGGCGTTCGTCCTCGTTTTCGGCTTTCGATTCGGCTTTCTTCGGCGTCTCGGATGCTTTGGGGGGTGCGGGCGGACCAGGGGTGCCAAGAAGCTTGGCAAGAAGGTTCCAATTGTCTGACATTCGGTCTAATAATGAGTTGTTTTGGAGGGGCCAGCAGTCAACCAACCCACGCTGCGTGACGGATGTAGGGTTTCCCTCAGAAAAGGAGTCCGATCAACTCGCTCGATGCCCGAAGCACCCACCCAGAATCTGGTCGATGGGTCTTTCACGATGCGACTGTTCCAATGCAAACACGTGTCAGCTTCGGAAGTGGTGTTGGCAGAGCGATTGAGTACTCCAGCGAGTCGTTGTCCGGCAATTCCAGATCCGGCAAATCCAGATCAGGTGCGGTTCACCGGTAGCTCGCACTTTCCCGACGGTGTGTATCCTGCCGCTGTCCTCGTAAAAGGGGCTGTCTGCTGTGATTGATGCCCGAATTGGCCGGCCGATTTCAATTCGGTCGGTTCTGTTGACGGACGTGGTCTATATGTATAGCCGCGTACCTCCGGTTTCCCAAGGGGATTCCGGGCCAATGGAGCTTCGGATCACCGATCAATCAGGTATTTCTGCCGTCTTCCCGAGAATCCTCGCTTGCGAATGCCTCTTCAAACCGCCCCGTCCACGTATTCTTCCGAGTCGTCACAAGTCATCCCCCGTCGCCAGGGGCCGCATTTGCGACCGCTGATCGTCTTCGGCACTCGTCCCGAGGCGATCAAACTGGCTCCCGTCGTGCGGGAGTGCCAGTCGCGTCCCAACCAGATCGCTCCGATCGTCTGCAGCACCGGCCAGCACCGCGAAATGCTGGCACAGGTCCTGGGCTATTTTTCGATCACCCCGGAAATCGACTTGGGATTGATGCAGCCCGGGCAAACGCTCAGTGGTCTGACGGCACGCTGCCTGGACGCGGTCGATCGGGTCGTTCAGCAACACGAGCCCGATTGCATCGTCGTTCAGGGGGACACCACCACCGTGATGGCCTCGGCGATCGTCGCGTTCTACCATCGGTTGCCGGTCGTGCACGTCGAAGCAGGCTTGCGAACCGGGGACTTGATGGCGCCGTGGCCGGAAGAGTTCAACCGCCGCGTGACCGGGATCGTCACCAGCCTTCACTGTGCCCCGACGAAGCGCAGCGAGTCCGCCTTGCTGGCCGAAGGGGTTCCGCAATCGTCCATCAGAGTCACCGGCAACACGGTCATTGATGCCTTGTTGCACAGCGTCGCCAAAGAACGTGCCGACGATGCCCGGTGGCGGCAAAAGTATCCGATGGCGTTGGCCGACCGCGTTGTCTTGGTCACCGGCCACCGACGCGAAAACTTTGGCGGCGGACTGCAGCAGATCTGTGCCGCGCTCTCGCATTTGGCCGCCTGTCATCCCGAGACCGAATTTATCTATCCCGTTCACATGAACCCGAACGTGATGGGCCCGGTTCATGAACTGTTAGCGGACTCAAACAACATCCATCTGCTACCGCCAGCCGACTACCCTGAATTCGTTTGGCTGATGGATCGCGCCACGTTGGTGATCACCGATTCCGGTGGTGTTCAAGAGGAAGCACCGTCGCTGGGCAGTGCGGTGCTGGTCACGCGGACGAAAACCGAACGCCCCGAAGCGGTCGAGGCTGGTCTGGCGGAACTGGTCGGAACCGATCGTGATCGGATCATCCGCCGGGCCAGCGAATTGCTGGCCGAGCCCAAACGCAGCAGCGGAGCCAAGGTGATCGACAATCCTTACGGAGACGGAAAGGCTGCCAATCGCATCGTCGATTGGATGCTGGAGTAGAAGTTTTTACCCCTTCTTCAGTTCGAGCAATTCTTTCCGCTGGGGCAGGTTTTTGTAGTACGGATCCAGTGGGTAACAACCGCTGATGATGCCTTTCCTCGGTGCGGTCGTGCAGTCGCTGAATGTGCGGCAGACCTTCTTCCTGGCCAGCTGGGTGCCCGCGAGGACATCGGCGGGAAGATCCGGATAAGAAAGCACCATGCGGCCGAGTCCGATGGAATCGGCCAGCCCGTCGCGGATGACGGCTTGCGCCACGTTGGGCAGCCAGTCTTGCAGATACGTGTACCCCGAGCCGACGACGAACATTTCCGGAAACCGCTTCTTCAGTTCGGCGGTGGCCTCAATCTGACGGTCCACCCCGATCAATGGGTCTTCGGGCGGCTGGTATCCGTCGCTGGGTGGAAAGAAGGCCGGGCGTTGCAGGTGCGGTGTGTAGTAGGGGCTGCCCGCGGTCGTGCAAATTAATTTCATTCCAAGCGACTGCATCAATTCTAGAAACTGAATCGGTTCGGACAATTCCACACCGTCGCCGCGTGAATTGGACCCGAAGACCAGTCGCGGGTCGCCGGCGGGCTCGGGTTCGCCGACGCCCGAATCGGATTTCCGATAGGGCAGGAAATCAAAGATGCTGAGCCGGACGCCCAATTCCAGCTCAGGAGCTTCGGCGCGGATCCCCGCCACAATCTCGCGCAAGAACCGCGTTCGGTTTTCAAAACTGCCGCCGAATTCGCCCGGCCGATCGACACCACTGAGCAACTCGTGACCGAGATAGCCGTGACAGTGTTTGACGTCGACGAACTGGTAGCCGAGCTTGTCGGCGCGGGCCGATGCGATGACAAAATCATCGATCAGCGACTTGAGTTCATCATCGGTCATGATGCCCGAATCATCGGTGATGTTCAGTCGCGGATCGAGCGCCGGGTTTCGTTGGGCGGCGCGTGGTTCAGGTTTCGTTTTTTCGTTCGGGCGGGCGAACCGTCCCGAGTGGGTCAGTTGCAACCCCACGACCAAATCATCGGTGTCGCCAAACCGTTCGGCGTGCGCCGCGATCAACAGTTCACGCAGCGCACCGATTTCGGAAAGATTGTTTTCGGTCAGGCACAATTGGTTCGGGTTGGCCCGGCCGTCGTGCCGAACCGCAACGGCTTCACCGCCCCACATCAGTTTGGCGCCGCTGATGCCAAAGTTCTTCCAACGCCGTCGGGTCAGTTCGGTCGGCTTGCCATCCGTTGTGCCGTCCCAACCTTCCATCGGCAAGATGCAGAATCGGTTCCCGATCGTCAACTCGCCGACCTTGGCGGATTGCGCTAGCGGTGAGGTGTCGCCGGAGTCAACGACTTCATCGGCGGCGAGCTGCAAATCAAGTTCGCGAAGCCGCGTTTGGAAATCGTCAAACGTCTTCAGGCTGGCGATGCGTGGATAAGTCGGCATGGAAAATGACGTCAGTGGGGTAAATGAGGTGAAGAGAAGTGAATGGTGCGTCCGGCAACCAGGCTGTGGCGAGTGCTTTGTTCAGGTTTCATTCGAGGGTTGCGTTGAATGGTCATTGAGCCCGCCGATGGCAGCGCGAACCCACGGATTTTTGGCGCCTTATCATCCTTGGGTTCGCGCTGCCATCCGTGGGTGTTTTTTCCGCCCTGACCCCTTTTCCGCTCGATCAACGCAACTCCAAAATTAATTGTGTTCACACCCTACGCGGTCGTTTCGAGTGACTTTCCGGTGCGATCGAGTATTGATTCCAGATCGCGGGCGATGTGGCCGAGCACCTCGCGGTCGCTGTCCGGCCGAGCCGGGGAGCCGGGATAGGTTTGATCGGTTTGGATTTGGTCACGCAGCTTTAAAAACATGGCCGCATCGTGCTTGTAGGCGGGGACTGGCGGGCGGAATGCAAACGCGCCGAGGTACTGAAGCAAATCGTTCAGTTCGTAGAACGCCTCGTCACCGTTTTCCCACATGGCGTCACGGGCGGCGAAGGCATCGGGCGCAAACGTGCTGAGTCCCAACAGATAGTCGCTTCCGTACATCACCATGTTGATCGCCAGGTCGTTGCCGGTCATGACCTTGAATTCCGGGCGGATCTTGTCGCGGAGTTGCAAGCGTTGCCACTCCAGGACTCGATCGAGCGACGAGTGTTTGGCACCGGTGCAATTTTGAATTTGCATCAGACGTTCGTAGACGTCCAAGGAATAGATGCAGCCGAAGGGTGCGAACACGGGAGCCAGTTCGAACGCGTAAAACGAATCGCAGGCCGCGGCCAGGGTTTCGTAGCGGGAGACGATCTGATCGTCACTTCCCTGTGTCAGCCCATAGGACTGGAAAAAGATCGGGGTTCCGCCGAGCGATTGAATCTGCTCGACCCCGACTCGGTAGGCGTCGGCGTTGAAGGGGGCGCCGGGCTGGTCGGCGACGAAGGCTCCGGCGACATAATCGCGGCCCCCCGCGATCGACTGTGTCCGCTCCAGCGCCTGTTGGCGGGTCGCATCGTCGATCAAGTTCCCGTAGCCGGTGTCCATGTTGACCGCGGGGGCCAATCCGGCATCGAACGTCCGCTCGACATGGGCGTCAAAGCCCGGCCAGTCGACCGAAAGATCGCTCAACAGCGGCAACAGAATCGCCGAAACGCCGGTGATTTTTCGCCGCGGTTTCAACATCTTGATCGGGTCAATCGGTTCCACTTGATTCATGTTCCTGGCCAGTTGCGTTTCGGGCAAAATTGATGTCTGATCGGAAGAGAATAGACGATTCTTCCAGGGCTGTCTTGGAAAATCGGTCACGTCGCGTTTGGCATTTCGGGCATGTGGCTGGTTGATGGATGCCCGCTTGCCGGTGTGACCGATGTCAATGAGATTGTGGCAATGCCAAAGCAAACACTGACCGATCGAGCGCTGCACGAGAATCTTCCCGAGTGGGGCGTGCTGGTGTTGGAGAGCCACCATTCGCCACAGTTCACGATGGAATGGCGTGAGCACTCGTTTCTAAAACTGGTCTACGTCCTGCGTGGCCGCGGCGTGCTGGAGTTCCAGGATCGCGTGCACCATTTCGAGTCGGGGGATTTGGTGATCGTTCCGCCGATGACCGCCAACCGGATCACCGATGCCCCGGATGCGGCGAGCAGTTTGTACGTTTGTTGCATCGATCCGTCGTTATTCGCGTTCGACGACGGGCTGATTTCCCGTTTGCGCCGCGGCTTGGTCTCGGGAAATCCGCACTTTTCCAATCGGGTGGCAACACAGCTTCGTCGGATGCGACACCATCAAGTCAGCGGTGATCTGACACGTCCGATCTCGATGGTCGCGTCGGCACTGCGAATCGTCGAATGGGTCATGCAGTTGGGGCAATCCACGGCGGGGGCGAATGTTTCGCGGGGCCGTCGCAGCAACGACCGCGCGATCATCGAAGACTACGTGGCGCGACTGTCCACGGAGTTCTATGAGGCGTCGACGATCGATGCCGCCGCGGCGTCGCTGGGCCTGTCGCGCCGCGCCTTCACCAAGCTGTTTCAAGAGGTCACCGGGTCCACCTGGCTGACCCATGTCCGTCGGCTGGCCATCAACCACGCCAAACATCAATTGGCGCAAACCAATCTGTCGATCGCATCGGTCGCGTTCGAATGCGGTTTCAACGACTTGTCGACGTTCTATCGCCAGTTCAAATCCCAAGTCGGGGTATCGCCGAAGAGCTATCGTCAATCGATCGCTGCGGATTGAAGAATCAAGTCGCGATTGCGGTGGGCTTGGGGTATAACGGAAACCTTCCGATCCCCCTTCTGGTTGAGAAAACCCCCATGTCTGTGATGCAGTCTGTGATTGAGAAACGTCGCTTCAGGCCGACCGGGCTGGTCCTTGTGGCGCTGTGGACGATTGGTTTCATCGGCGTCTCATCGGCGCCAGTGGCGCGCGGGGAGGATCCAGTGTTCTCCGGACCGCAACCCGGAGAGAAGTTGACGCCGTTGAAGTTGTCGGGCGTTTACGATGACGCCGCCGGCCAAGAATTCGACGCGGTCGCGGACGCCGATGGCAAACCGACGCTGCTGGTGTTCGTTCACAAACTGACCCGCCCCGGATTGGGATTGGCCCGCGGATTGACCAACTATGCACATTCGCTCAAAGACCCTCCCTCTTACTCTGCCATCGTTTGGCTCAACGACGACAAAGCGGAAGCCGAAGCGTTCCTGAATCGGGCACGGCCGTCGTTGAATTTGAAGGTCCCTGTCGGCATTTCGATCGACGGCGGCGAAGGGCCCGGCGCGTATGGACTCAATCGCAACGTCGAGTTGACCGTCTTGGTGGCCAAAGACAACAAGGTGCTGGCAAACTTCGCGTTGATCCAACCGTCGATGACCGACGGCGTGAAGATCGCCGGCGAGTTCGCCAAAGCGCTCGGAAAGACGCCGCCGACCGCGGAAGAACTCCAGAAAATTGCTTATCCCGGGCGAGCGATGAACATGCGAAGACGCCCGAACCCCAGCAGGGAATGAGCAGTGGTGGAAAGTCCACGGGGGTGAAGCTGTTAGCTGTTAGCTGTTAGCTTTTAGCTTTTAGCTTTTAGCTTTTAGCTTTTGAATCTGAAATCTGAAATCTGAAATCTGAAATCTGAAATCTGAAACCTGAAACCTGAAACCTGAAACCTGAAATTTAACCGCTACCCCGAGGCGATCTCTTTGGTCTTCACCGTTCGACGCATGTTCCGGTTTTCGATGATGGCGTTTGTTCTCTGCGCTGGCGGTGCGTCGCAGTGGGCGTGGGGCGAGAGACCGAACGAAGCGATCGATTTTGATACCCAAGTCGTGCCCATCCTGACGCGGTACGGTTGCAACGCGGGGGCCTGTCACGGTGCCGCGATCGGGCGTGGCGGGTTCAAGCTGTCGCTGTTCGGTTCCCGAGCGGCCGACGACCAGTTGGCCATCGTGCAGGAATTGGAAGGTCGTCGCGTCAATTTGTATCAACCGCAGCAGAGCCTGTTGCTGCGCAAAGCGACGGAAACGATGGAGCATGGCGGAGGGGAACGGTTTGACGATGCGTCACCCGTATACGCGCTGCTGGAACAATGGATCGCCCAGGGCGGCAAACGTTTGCAGCGGCGGCAATTGGCGGACGTTCGAGTGACGCCCAGCAACGTCTTGCTGGAAAATGTGCAGGACTCGGTCACCGTGTCGGTCATCGCGCGGTTCGATGATGGATCGACGCAGGATGTGACCGATGTCACGACGCTGACGTCGGACGATTCCGAATCGGTTTCCATCGACCGCGATGCCAACCGTCTGACGGTCCATCGCCGTGGAGAGCACATCGTCATCGCGCGGTATCTGGATCGGGTTCACGCTATTCGCCTGGGCATCCCGCTGGGAACGAAGGAACTCGAGTCGTCGCCTGACGGTGGGGCGCAGTCCGTTGTCGACCGATGGATCGATCAGAAGCTGCGACAGCTACGGATTCCCGCGTCACCCCGGGCCGACGATCATGAATTCGCGCGGCGGGTCTGGCTGGACCTGACCGGACACCTGCCGTCGGTCGGCCAGCTGGATGCGTTTGTGGCAGACCAAGCCGACGACAAACGGAAACGGTTGATCGACCGCTTGTTGAACACCGATCAATTTGCGGCGTACTGGGCGCTGAAGTGGGCCAATCTGTTGGGCATCGATAGCAAGTCGCTGCAGCCCGAAGGCAGTCAAGCGTATCACGGTTGGTTGACCGATTCGTTTCGTCAGGACAGCCCGTGGAATGCATCGGCGTTGGCGATGTTGACGGCCAACGGGGACGGTTATGTCGAGGGTAGCGTCAACTTCTTGCGTTCGGGCAATGGCCCCGATGGGCTGGCCGAGTTGGCGACACGGGTGTTCATGGGGGTTCGCCTGCGCTGTGCCAACTGCCACGATCATCCGCTGGACCACTGGACCCAAGATGACTATCACGGGCTGGCCGCGATCTTTGCCAAACTCAAACGCGGGCGTGTCGTCAGCACCTCGACGCGTGGTGAAGTCACTCATCCGGTGACCGGGCAACCTGCGATGGCGCGGATTCCCGGCACACGAGATCTGTCGACGGACGAGGACGGTCGGGGGGAATTTGCCCGCTGGGTCACCGCCCCTTCCAATCCGTACTTCGCCCGAGCCGCGGTCAATCGAATTTGGGCGCAACTGATGGGACGCGGTTTGATCGATCCGGTCGATGACATCCGCGCGACCAATCCCGCCAGCCATCCCGAATTGCTCGACGCGTTGGCAGGCGAGTTCACCGCTGAAGGGTTTCGCTTCCGCCGGATCATTCGTCTGATCTGTAACAGCGACGCTTATGGACGAACGTCACAAACACGTCCGGGAAATGAATCCGAATCGGTCTATTATTCGCACTTCATTCCTCGCGGATTGGAAGCCGAGGTAGTTGCCGGGGCGATCGCGGACGCCACCGGTGTCGACATCGTGTACGGTGAAGACGATCAACGCGATGCGATCCGGCTGACCGACAACCGAATGGCGTCGGAAACGCTGGACATTCTCGGTCGCTGCGACCGCGAAGCGGCTTGTGAAACGCCGGACCTGAGTGCCGGTTCGCTCGCCAAGGTCCTGCATTTTCTCAATGGCGACCTGTTGAACCGGCGTCTGGATGATTCGCAGGGACGATTGACGAAATGGTTGCAGCTGTACCCGGACGACTTCACACTGATGGATCGGCTGTACAAACAAACCTTGTCCCGTCCGCCCAACGCATCGGAACGTCGGTATTGGACAACGCGATTGGAATTGGCAACCGAATCCGACGGGCAATGGCATGATCCGACCGCGCGACAGAGGTTCTTTGCCGACGTGTTCTGGGGCTTGCTGACCAGTGAAACTTTCCTGACCAATCACTAGCTGACGTACAAGCGACCAATCCAATGAGAAATCGTCATCCCAATCGACGCTGTGATGGAGTTCACCGCCGCGAGTTGCTGCACGTGGGCGGATTGTCGGCGCTGGGGATCGGTGTCAGCGACTGGTTGATGGCGAAACAGGCCCGCGCCGAATCATACGCCACACGACACATCGATGATTCGGCCAAAGCCCAGGCGTGCATTCTGATTTGGCTCGACGGCGGCCCGAGTCATCTGGACCTGTTTGATTTGAAACCCGACGCACCCGCGGAGATTCGCGGTCCGTTTGCGCCGATTCCGACCAACGTCAACGGCATCGAGGTCTGTGAACAATTGCCTCGCACCGCGGCACTGATGGACAAGGTCGCGCTGGTGCGATCGATGACGTCGCCGCTGGGCGAACACAATTTCGCCAGTCACTATTTGCTGACCGGATACAAACCGAATCGGGCGCTGACCTATCCGAGCATTCCATCGGTCCAAAAACACCTTTCGCAGTCCCAGACCGCGATTCCCACCAACATCGCGATCGCGAAACCCAATGGGATGATCGGCAGCGGTTACCTGCCCGAGTCGACGATGCCGTTCATCGTTCAAGGCGACCCCTCCCGACCGGAGTTTCGTGTTCAAGATTTGGAGTTGCCCGCCGGCATGACCCCCGATCGTTTGACGCGTCGCCGCGAATTTCGAAACGCCGTCGACGAACTCACCCGGCAGACCGAAACGCGTCTGGCCGAGTCGGGGCAATCCGATTCGGCGTTCGACCAGGCGTTTCGCTTGGTGCAATCGTCCCAGGCACGCGCGGCGTTTGATTTGCAACAAGAATCACAACGTGATCGCAATCGCTACGGGCGGCACCTGATCGGACACGGCTGCCTGATGGCCAGGCGTTTGGTCGAAGCGGGAGCGAAATTTGTGACCGTGACCGACCGCGGGTGGGACACGCACGAAGACATCTATTTGCGTTTGAAAGAGGGCTTCACCGGTGGGACGGCGGGTAAGATTCCGAAGCTGGATCAAGCTTATTCAGCGCTGCTGAGCGATCTTGCCGAACGCGGGCTGCTCGACTCCACACTCGTGATTCTGATGGGAGAATTCGGTCGGACTCCCAAGTTGAACCTGCGGGGAGGACGCGATCACTGGCCCGGTGCCTTCAGCGTCGCCCTGGCCGGCGGCGGAATCGTCGGCGGGCAAGTGATCGGCAAAAGTGACGCGCACGGCGAACGACCGGCCGAGCGACCGATCAGTCCGGCCGACCTGGTCCGCACGCTCTATCATTTGATCGGTATCGATGGTGATTTGGAATTAAACACTGCCGACGGTCGTCCCGTTCAAGTCAATCGCGACGGGACCGTGATCGGCGACCTGATCGGGTGAAACCATGAGCGACATCAGTAAAACCGACGTCAGTAAAGCAGCGTTCTTTGAGTGGCTTTCCGGCAAGTGGGGGGGCACCTGTCGGACCTGGTTCGAGCCCGACGAGTTGGCCGACGAGTCCGCGGTCCGAGGGGAGTTTCAGTTGATCCTGGGAGGTTCGTTCGCCAGACACACCTACGAAGGCGCGATGCAAGGAAAACCCCGCCGCGGCGAAGAGTTGATCTCGCAAAACGGTGTGACGGAGCAATTCCAAGTTGCCTGGATCGACAGTTTTCACATGAGCGATGCGATCATGTTCTCTCAGGGCGAGGCGAATGAGAGTGGTTTTGAGGTTGTCGGCGAGTACGACGTCGCCAAGGATGCACCCCGCTGGGGCTGGAAAACGCGATACAAAAAAAGCGGCCCGCAGGAACTGACGATCACGGCTTTCAACGTCTTCCCGGACGGTTCGGAAGCCAAGGCCGTGGAAACGGTCTATCGACGTGCCTAATCACCCGAGCGGTTAGATCCCAATCCAGAGTTCGGTTAGACTGCGAAGGAGATTCATGGGTTAGTTGAAGGTTCATTTTTGGCGGAGCGACGTGATACGTTTACTCACATTGATTGCAGGCATCGGGTTCTGGTTTGGCTGTGTGCTGGGGGGGGATGCCCCCGCCGAAGACAACACAATTTCGCCACCGGTGGACTTTAATCGTGACGTGCGGCCGATCTTCAACCAGCACTGTGTCGCCTGTCATGGCGGCGTCAAGCAAGCCGGAGGGCTGAGTTTCGTCTATGCCGACAGCGTGCTGGCGGTGATCGATCCAGGCAGCTCCGAAGATTCGTATTTGATGGAACGGGTGTTGCTCCCTGCCGACGAGGAAGAACACATGCCGCCGAGCGATCACGGTCGCTCACTGAATGCGGCGGAGATCGACATTCTGAAGCGTTGGATCGACGGTGGCGGCCAATGGGGAAAACACTGGGCGTTCACCCAGCCACAACGCGCCGAGACCCGTTTGCTTGAATCCGATCCATGGTCGCGGACACGCATCGATCCGTTTGTGCTGGACAAGATCAGGCAGCATGCGCTTGCGCCCCAGGTGGATGCTGAGCCGGAAGAATGGTTGCGCAGGGCGTCGTTGGATTTGACGGGTTTGCCACCGACGCCCGCACAAGTCGACGCCTTTCAAGCAGACGTCCGCCGCAACGGCGAAGACGCATACCGGGTTGCCGCCGACGATCTGCTGGCCTCGCCCGCGTTCGGCGAACGTTGGGCAAGTGTTTGGCTGGACGTCATCCGCTATGCCGATTCGAGAGGTCTGGGGCTGGATGGTCGCCGCACGATCTGGCAATTCCGCGACTGGGTGATCCGCGCGTTCAACGAGGACATGCCGTATGACCAATTCACGGTCCGGCAACTGGCCGGTGATCTGTTGCCCGATCGCACGCTCGACGATCTGCTTGCGACCGCGTGTCATCGCACCACGCAAACCAATGAAGAAGGCGGAACGGATGACGAGACGTTTCGCACCGAAGCGGTGATGGACCGCGTCAACACGACGTGGCAAGCATGGCAAGGCGTCTCGTTCGGTTGCGTCCAGTGCCACTCGCATCCTTACGATCCGATCGAGCACAAGGAGTACTATCAATTCCTGGCGTTCTTCAACAACACCGCCGACAGTGATCTGGGCAACGATCTGCCGACCCTGGCCGTTCCCATCGATCACGATCAATTCGACGAAGCGTTTCAATTGGACGAACAGGCCGACCAGCTGTGGTTGACCGAATGGCAACGCGCTCGCGAATTGGTCAAGGATGACGAACTCTGGAAACCGATCTCCGATCTGGAATTGTCCACCAACAACAATACACGCGTCATCGCCGCGACCGTCGATGGGGTTGCGGAGTATCAGACGACCGGAACGGTTCAAACCAAGACGAAGGTGCACATCAACGGCAAGGTCGACGAATCGATCGCGCAAATCACGGCCCTGCGGTTCACCGGATTTCCCAAGAACGAGCAACAAGCCCTGATCGATTCGGAATGGGGATTCATCGTCTCGCACCTAACGGCCAAACTGATTTCCCAGGACGGGACCGAAACGGCGATTCAATTCGAGCAAGTGATCTCCGACGAACCCGATCCGCTGTTGCAACCCAATGAAAGTTTGAACCCCAAGTCCAACCACGGATTCGGTCCGTATTCTCGAATCCATCACCCACGCACCGGCGCGTTCCTGGCCAATCCGCCGGTCCAGGTCAAACCGGGCGACCGACTGGATGTGGAGATCGCGTTCAATGATGTCGAATTGGGGGCGTTCCCACTGATCGCCCATCGCGGCAGGATTGCGGTCAGCCAATCCGGCGCGTTTACCGACTGGCTGACGGACGCCCAACGCGTGGCGGCCCGCGAACAGATCGCGGCGCTTCGTCGCCAACGGGCATCGATCCGTTCGATCAACACGCCGATCTTGATCGAACGGCCCCAGCAGTTTGCCCGACCGTCGCGTGTGTTTGATCGCGGCAATCAAACCACCAAAACCGATCCCGTTGACCCGGCGATTCCAGCGTTTTTGGCCACGCCGTCGGTCGAACCGGACGCTTCGTTGACGCGGTTACAGATGGCCGAGTGGCTGATCAGCCCCGAGAACCCACTGACCGCACGCGTCGCCGTCAATCGCTTTTGGGCGCAACTGTTCGGCACCGGCATCGTCGAAACACAAGAAGACTTCGGGATCGCCGGGGCACCCCCGACGCATCCGCGGTTGCTCGATGATCTGGCCGTTCGATTCCGCACCGAGATGGGATGGAGTGTGAAGACGTTGTTGCGCGAATTGGTGCTCAGTTCCACGTATCGTCAAAGTGCAACCGTCGACGCGGAGCGATACGAAATCGATCCAGCCAACCGGTGGCTCAGCCGAGGCCCGCGGGGACGTTTGCCTGCCGAGACGATTCGTGATCAGGCGTTGTTCATCGCCGGTCTGTTGAGCGAAAAACAATTTGGCCCGCCGGTGCATCCGCCGCTGCCTGACGGCGTGTGGAAACCGTTCCAAGGTGGCGACAAATGGGCGACGGTGGACCCGAACAACCCGGACCGCTACCGACGCACGATTTACACGTACACGAAACGGTCGATTCCCTATCCGATGATGGCCTCGTTCGACGCGCCGTCGCGCGAGTTTTGCTCAATGCGGCGATTGCCTTCCAACACGCCGACCCAGGCGTTGATGACGCTCAACGACGCGACGTTCGTCGAAGCGTCTCAGGCATTGGCCGGTCGCATGATCGCGGCAGACGACGACGTCGATCAACAGCTTCGCTACGGTTTCCGATTGGCAACCTGTCGACAGCCCAAGCAAGCGGAATCGCTGGCCATCAGAGAACTTTACGATTCAATTTTACAAAAGCACGACGGCGAAGAGCCGAATCAGCAGGCGGCGATGACCGCCGTCGCGAGCGTCTTGCTGAACTTGGATGAGGTTTTGACGAAATGAGTAGCATCGAACAACGACTCGCCGGCGAGGTGTTCACACGGAGTCTGCAATTCGAGACACGGCGACATTTTCTGCAACAGTCCGCGACTGGGTTGGGGGCGGCATGGTTGGCCAGCCAGGCCGGCGCGGTGTCGGCCAGTCCCAGCGCTGGTGGTTTGGGTGCGATTGCCGCGAAAGCCAAACGCGTGATCTTCTTGCACATGATCGGCGCGCCGAGCCAATTGGAATTGTTTGATTACAAACCGGCGCTGCACGAGGTCGACGGAAAAGACTGCCCCGCCGAGTATCTGGAAGGCAACCGGTTCGCCTTCATCCAGGGCACGCCAAAAATGTTGGGGCCGCGTTACCCGTTCCAACAGTACGGCGACTCGGGCGCGTGGGTGTCGGATCGGTTGCCACACTTTTCCAAGGTCGTCGACAAAGTTTGCTTCGTTAAATCGATGCAGACCGACCAGTTCAATCACGGCCCGGCACAGCTGATGGTGCATTGCGGCCAGTCGCGGGTCGGGTACCCCTCGATCGGTTCCTGGGTGACGTGGGGCTTGGGATCGGAAAGTGAAGATCTGCCCGGGTTCATCGTGCTGTTGTCCGGCGGACGGCAACCGCGTGTCGGAAAAGCGTTGTGGAGCAGCGGGTTTCTGCCCTCGGTTTATCAAGGTGTTCAGTGCCGTTCCAAGGGCGATCCGGTGTTGAATGTTTCCAACCCGACCGGCGTCTCACGCGACGATCGACGCTTGGCGCTCGACACGCTGGATCGTTTGAACCAGATGAACTACGAAACCTTCGGCGACCCGGAAACGTTGACGCGGATGAAGCAGTATGAACTCGCGTTCCGCATGCAAACGGCCGTGCCCGATGCGATGGACATCAGTCAGGAAACCAAAGAAACGCACGAGGAGTACGGTACCGAACCCGGAAAAGAATCCTTCGCCAACAATTGTCTATTGGCGCGGCGGTTGGCCGAACGCGGGGTCCGCTTCATTCAATTGTTCGATTGGGGATGGGACTCCCACGGAACCAACGAAGGTGAATCGCTGGGCAAAGGCCTGTCGAAAAAGTGCATGCAGACCGATCGCCCGATGACCGCGCTGTTGAATGATCTGGAACGCCGCGGCATGTTGGACGACACGTTGGTGGTCTGGAGCGGTGAATTCGGTCGCACATCGATGGCGGAAAACCGTGGTGGCCAGGCGACTCGGTTCCACGGTCGAGATCACAATCCCAATGCGTTTACCCTGTGGATGGCCGGCGGTGGGGTTCGCCCAGGCATGACGCTCGGTGCGACGGACGAACTGGGGTACCAGATCGCAGAGTCGCCGGTGCATCTGCGTGATTTCCATGCGACGATGCAGCATCTGTTGGGGATCGATCACCGCAAGATGGTGTTCCCGTTCCAAGGGCTCGATCAAAAACTGACCGGCGTGAAGCCGGCACGGGTGGTCGAAGAGATCTTGCTGTAGCGACGAACAGAAAACGACCGTATCTACGCTCGCCGGAGCATGGCCGTCGCAGATCGATTTGAAGTGGCAGAATGATTTGGGGCAAAATGATGTTCTGACCGCTCAGATCGCGGAGCCAGAATCGTCCGGCTGCCCCATCATTCTGCCATCCCCATGATTCTGCCATCCTCGTCTCGCCAACGCCGCCTTCTGGCGACGTCAGCTACGTTTTGTCGATGGACGCTCTCGCACCACATCGCGTAGCAGCTGTTCGTAGCGATCGACCATTGTGTCCCAACCGAACTGATCAACGATTCCCATTCCCGCCCGACCGAGTGCTTCGCGTTGGCGGACGTCTGCGATGAGTGTCTCGATCCCGCCGCGCAGGCCTTCGACGGATGATTCCACCAACCAGCCGTCACGGCCGTGGTCGATGATCACTCGCGGGCCGCTTTCGCAATCGACACTCAACGAAGGGACGCCCAACGACATCGCCTCCAGCAGAGCCGACGGGAATCCTTCATACCGGCTGGGCAAACAAAACAGCGTTGCCTGGGAGAGCGGTTCGGCAAGCGGGCGCACCCAGCCGGGCAATTCCAATCGGTCGTCGATTCCCAGTGATTTGGCCTGGGCAATTAATGCGTCACGTTGGGTGCCTTCGCCGTAGATCACCAACCGCCAGCTCGGATCGTCGGACGTGGCCTGGGCAAACGCGATCAACAGGCGGTCGAAACCTTTTTCCGGTTCCAGTCTGCCGACACCGGCAATCCGTTTTCGCGCACCGGCTTGCTCGCGGTCAGAGGTCAGCGGAGGCCGGTCGACCGCGGAAGGAATCACGGCAACCGACTTGGAAAACGGACGCAGGTAGCTTGCCGAGGTCTCGGTCAACGCGACGACGGTTGCCGCTTGACCGTATTGGTGTCGACGAACCGCATTCCAGAACGGTCCGAGTGATTGACGCGCCGGATCGCTGCGTTCGCAAACCACCACCGGTGGGCCTGATGGATCGGTCGCCATCAAGACGTCCAGATTGGTTCGATCACAAAACGACAACACGACGTCGGGGCGAAGTCGTTCCACGGCGTCGGCGATGGCGTGATGCCGCGCGCGAACTTGACGGAACTTGGCCAACAATCCCCTGGCGTCGACAGACAGAGCGAGCGGCACGCGTTGGACGCTCGGCGCGATCACGTGACGATCAGAGGCTCCATCATCAAACGTGATCAAGCTGACGCGATGCCCGCGTTCGGCCAAACGCGACGTCAAGCCTGCCATCACACGTTCGGCACCACCGCCATGGAGCGAGTGGATGAAACAGGCGATCGACAGGCTTGCTGAGTTCGTGTCATCGGCCGCCCTTTCTTCGGCCGCCCTCTCATCGGCCGCCATGCCTAAAGATCGACTTGTCCGAGCGGTGCCGGCAAGATCTCTTGAGTGGTTTCCGGTTGTGGGTCCGGCGGCGGTGAGGTCTGTGTGTCCTCGCTAGGCTCGACAAAGTCGTCCGTGGCCGATGCGTCGCCTTCCAGCTCGATCCACATTCCCAGCAGTTGCAAGGTGCGTTGGAATCCGTTGATTCGAGTCATCACCACCAGGTCGGGGTTCTTTGTCACGCCCAGAAACCGCGAATGCAATTCGCTCATCGATGCGGAGAGCTGACCGGATTCGGTCGCCGCGATGATGCGTTCGGGTTGCAGATACTCCAACCACACCTCGCCGTCATCGGGACGCGCTGCCAGGGTGCGGTAAAGCGTTTCGGCGGCCTGACGCAGTTCGGGCAGCGAGAATTCGATCGGTGAAGTCAGGTCAGGAATTCCGCCTCCGCTGCCCGGTCGATAGTTACCCGACGAACCGTATTGGGGCACGGACGAACCGTATTGAGGCGCGGGCGAACGGTATTCGGGCGCGGGCGAACGGTATTCGGGCACGAGCGAACGGGGCTCGATGTAACCGCGTTGATACGGTGATCGATAGCCAGAGTCATCGCGCGAATCGTAACGTGAATCATAGCGGGGGCGATACGATTCGTAGCGATCGTCATAACCGGCATAGGGCGGCGGAACGATCGAGCCGGGTCCGATATTCAGCGAAAAGAACGGGGTCTGCACACGGACACGACTCGGCGGCCCGACGACAACCGGAGCCGGCGGCCAGGCCCCCCAGGCATTTCCGTAGTAGGGCGTGGGCAAAATCGGCGGACCGACCAACACCGGGCCGCGAGCGCGAAAGCCTCGAAAGAATTGTGCATTTGCTTCGTCGCTGGCCACCAGGACGGACAACAGCCCGGCGACCGCGACTCCCGTTGGAAGCATGCGGCGGAGGGTAGAGCGAATCGCAGTCGAAGTTCGTTGAACGATACCAGTCATCTCGGTGATCTCAGTCGAGGAAACAGTCTCATCGACGTTGATCCATTCGTTGCACTCGCAACACGATCATCGCCGATCTATTCAGTCTACCTCCGAAATTGTGCCCCAAAACCCTCATTGGGCCTGTCGGAAGCTGTTAATATGTCGGTCGGCCGTCTATCGGCCTCCGTCCTCCCCCCCTGCCAATCATTCCCTCCCGAGACCGAGAAGGCTTGTTTGCCATGAGCAACCCGAATCCCCGCCCGAAGTCAACTCACGCCAATACACGCCGCAGCTTTTTGAAGAAAACCGGGTCTGCAGTCGCCGGCGGCAGTTTTTTAGCCGGCAGCAGTTTTCTGATCACCGGCACCAAAGCCAGTGGTGCGATCGAAGGGGCCAACGACCGCGTCCGGATCGCCGTCGCAGGCCTCAATGGCCGCGGCCAAGCTCACATCGGTGGTTGGTTGGGTACGCCCAACGTGGAACTGGCCTACGTCGCTGATCCGTGGGAAAAGGCGCTGGCCAAAGGAATCAGCGGTGTCCAGAAACGCGTCAAGGGCAAGATGACGACTCAGGGAATCGACGACATTCGGCGGGCATTGGATGACCCGACCGTGGATGCGATTTCGATTGCCACCCCCAACCATTGGCACTCGCTGATGACGATCTGGGGCGCCCAAGCCGGCAAACACGTGTACGTCGAAAAACCGATGAGCCATGACATCGCCGAAGGTCGGGTCGCCGTCGCGGCCCAGAAAAAATACGGCGTCGTGATCCAGCACGGCACCCAACGACGAAGCAACGCCGGAGTCGCGGGGCTGCACGAAGCCTTGAAGTCCGGCAAACTGCCGCGGTTGAAAATCGCCTACGGTTACTGTTGTAAACCGCGTAGCGGCATCGGTCACGAGCCGATCAGCACTCCGCCGGCGGATCTCAATTGGGAGCACTGGAAAGGCCCCGCGGTGATCGACCACTATCACGCCAACTATGTCCCCTACGACTGGCACTGGTTCTGGGAAACCGGCAACGGAGACTTGAACAACCAGGGCACGCACCAACTGGATGTCGCGCGTTGGGCGATCGATGACGACCAGACCCACCCCACGCGAACGATGGCCATCGGAAGCCGTTTTCAGTGGGACGATCAGGGAGAAACCCCGAACACGATGTTCGCGATGGCCGAGTATCCGAACGGTCAAATGGTGTTCTTCAATGTTCGCAACGTCAACTACAAAGGCTACCAGCGTCAGGTCTTCAATGAGTACTACCTCGAAGACGGCAGCGTGATCACCGGCGAAGGCAATTACCAGATCCTGCGTCCGGGAGCCTCCAAGGCCGAACCGTTGAAGATCGAACCCGGCGACGTCACCCCGGGTGGCAATTGGAATGCCTTCATCACCGCCGTCCGCGCCGGTAACCCGTCGATGGCCAATGGCAACGTGATGGATGCCCACTACGGATGCGTGCTCGGCCACATCATGAACAACTCCTACCGCTTGGGATCGGAAGTCCCGTTCAGCGAAACGGCCAGCGATTTTGGCGGCAATCAAGACGCGATCGAGCACTTCGGCCGTTTGCACAAGGTAATGTCCGACGGCGTCGGGATCTCTGGCAGTGACGCGAGCTACCAACTCGGACCGATGCTGAACTTCAACGCCCAGACCGAACGCTTCGAAGGCGAACGGGCCGACGAAGCCAACGCGTTGGTCAAGGACGCCAACAACCCGGGCTATGAAATCCCCTCCGTCGATGCGGTCTGATTGACGCAGCGGGAGGAATTTGTGTTGTGCGTGTGATTCGACACGCACGGCGTGACCTACCGAGTCGATGCGGGACGGATTGGCAATGCGTCCTGCCCGGCGATCACGTCCCGCGACGGTTTCCGAACCAGCGGATTTGCATGCGATCGCAATATTGGTAGCCGGCTGATTCAGCCAGCGGGCGGAGCCAGCGCTCGGCGGCGTCCATCTGGGCGTTGGTCACACCTTGCGGCATGATGTAGACGTCGTCGTTGTCCACTTCCAGCCCTCGGGAAACATCTTGAACTTCGTCGAATTGCGCCGCGTCGCCGACGACGAATTTCAATTGAAACGCGATCGCGGCGTCGATCAGTTTGCGCATCGTGTCCAGTGGCATGCGGCGCTGCTCGTGCAGACGACTCCAGCGCGGATGCTGCTGCGGGTCGGGCGTGCTGTCGGCCAGTTTTGGGCTGAGCGAAAGCAGGTCACAGGGGATCGGTTTGTCGATCGTCCCGGCGGTTTCGATCGTCAGGTGAAACCCGGCCTCCATCAGCGCGTGAGACAGCTCCGTCGCCGCGGCGGGCAACAGGGGCTCGCCGCCGGTCAGCACGACGTGCTCGGCACCGCTTTGCCGAGCGGCATCGACCAGCGATTCGATCGACTGGCGGTCGCCCGACGGGTCCCAAGACGCGTAGGGGGTGTCACAAAACCAGCAGCGCAGGTTGCAGCCGCTGGTACGGATGAAAAAGCTTTCCGTCCCCGTCAGTCGGCCTTCGCCCTGTCGGCTCAGAAAGGTTTCACTGACCAGCAATTGGGCGTGACCCGGTCCCCTGGTGGATTCGGCCGGTGCGTGCGAAAATTGTGATTTACCCAAGGGAGAAAACAGCGTTGAGTGATTCAGAGAACTTTAGCGACATCCTGGAAGTGTTCGACAATCCCAACACGTCGCGCAACTTTACCATCGTGCACCATTGCCCCGAGTTCACTTCGGTGTGCCCCAAGACCGGTCAGCCGGACTATGGGAAGATCATTTTCACGTACGTTCCAGACAAATTGTGCGTGGAACTGAAGAGCTTGAAAATGTATCTGCAGCGATTTCGGAACGAAGGCATGTTCTACGAGGCCGTGACGAACCGCATCATGGATGACTTTCTCGCCGTTGTACAGCCAAAAAGTGCGACGGTGGAGAGCCAGTGGACGCCCCGCGGGGGCCTGCACAGCAATATCATTGTCCAGTATCCAATGCCCTAGGCCGAGCGAACCCTGATCCCATTCCCCGATCGTTTTCCCCCCTCTCCATCCTTGAAATTAGATGACTGACAGAATTCCCGTCCTTTTGAGTGGTTTCGCGGACGAAGCCGCCAACGAAAAACTTGCCGTCCAGCAATATTCGGCGTTCGCCGCGTTGGGGTTGCGCTACTACTCCATCCGGTTCGTTGACGCCGGCGAAGGCATCAAGAACGTGATGTTGTTGGGCGATGCCGAGATCAATCATCTGGTCAAGATGCAGTCCGATTATGGACTGAAGGTCAGCAGCATCGGCTCTCCGATCGGCAAGGTCAAACTGTTGGACGTCGATGACGGGACCGCCAATAAGTTCATCCCGTTCGAAAAGTACTTGGCCGAAGACGTCCAAACGGCCTGCGATCGCGCCGAAGCCTTCGGTGCCAAACTGATTCGCGGGTTCGCGTTCTATCATCCCAAAGGCACGGCGCCGGAAGATCATATCGATCAGGTGGCCGATCAGCTCGGGCAAATCGCCGAAGCCTGTGACAAACGCGGACTGACGTTCGGATTGGAAGTCGAAGCCAATTTGGTTGGGCAAACCGGGACGCTGCTGCAGGCCATCGCGGCGAAAGTCAACCATCCGGCGATGCTGACGATCTTTGACGGTGCCAACATCGTCACACAGGGCTTCACCGCCGATGAGACCTTCGCCCAGTACGTGGCGATGAAAGACAGCATGGGATGGATGCACATCAAAGACTATCACGATCCGTCGCCCACCGGCCGCGTCGAACACGTCGACGAGGCCAGCTTGGACAACTTTGTGCCCGCCGATCGCGGCGATTGTGGTCACGAAGCGATCTTGCGCGATTTCAAAGACTTCTTGCCCGAGCTGCACGAGCGGGCGACCCGGCGTGGCGCCGACGGCGTGTTCTTGGATCTGGAACCGCACGTCAAAGGCGGTGGTCAGTTCGGCGGATTCAGCGGCCCCGACGGGTTCGGCGTCGCGTTGCGCGGCCTCTGTCGGGTGCTCGATTATGTCGAGATCCCGTATGAGCTGCGTGGGTTTGCCGACATCAAGGGCTGATTCCCGACGGTTCAGTCGGGCTGGTGAATCGGATTCCAGTCGCGTGTGGGAGCGGCATGCGGCAACGTCGCCACCCGCGGCACCGTGTTCCGCGATGTTGACGGGGCCGATCGCAAGCCGGTTCCGAGGAACGGGTTGGAGCGGATCGGCGGTGCCGTGACTGCCGGTGCGTCGACCGTCGGCGCCTCGACCTCCGGCGCGTCCGCCGCAGGTGGGGATTCCATCTGGACCGAAGGCAGTTGCACTGGCAGCTCCGTTTCCGGCAGTTCCGTTTGCGGCGCCACCAGATCAGCGGTGCCCGAATGCTCCAGTCCCAGGTCGTCGTCGCCACGGAAATAGGCCGACGGAGGCAGTTGTTGTTCGATCGCTTCGTCGTTCAACAAATCGGGCTCAACGTCGAGTGGATCACCGCCAAACTGATCGCCGGCGTCGGCGGGATCCGAGTCGGCCGAGGCGAACGGAAGCTGGTTCGGACCCGAAAAATCAAGCAGTGGTTGTTTCACCTTCGGCGCGGTGACGGTGAACGGCATCGATTGATCGCTCGGCGAGGCGATACCATTCGGTTCGACGACATGCGGCTCGGACGTTTCGAGTGCTTTGTCATCGCTTGGTTCGTCATCGATCGGTACGTCTTGTTCAACCGTCCAGTCCTGGGGCAGCTCCATCGCCTCATCGGACTCCGTCGGCGGGGCGCCAGCGTCGGCGGATCCAGTGTCGGCCAATCCCGTGTCGTCGGCCGAATTGCCGGTGGCGGTGAAATCGTGCGAGTCCAGGGCGGTATCGCAGCCCGCATCGTCGCACGACGCCGGGGGATTGCCGGACGGGAAAATTGACGCGTCGCATCCTTCGTCGTTGCAGGGTGCGACGCCGCTCGGGTAGACGACGGGCCCCGAAACGGCCGGCAGACTCGGCAGACCGGTCAGCAGATGGGGCAGGCCGCTGTGGACTTGGGACAGCCCGGTGCCCGGCGGATAGATTTGGCCGCAGCCGTCGCGACAACTGGCGTGACCGAATTGATCGGGATAGCCATGCGGCGGCAGATCGGCCCCGGGGCGAAATCCGCCGTCGCGACAGACGTGGTAGCCATCGCCCCAACCGACGCCGAGTAATCGTCCCAGCCGCTGCATCGTTGCGGGATGATCGGCGTGGGCCTCGGGCAGCGTCTGGTCGGCCGCGGCCAGACCCAGCGCCGCCAGCGTCACAGCCGCGGCGGTTGCCAGACGCTTTCGTCGGGTCACTCGACGCGGACGGGGCGGATCGAGAGGCGTGGGTCGCTGTTGATTTGATTTGCCTGGCATGAGCCGACTCGTCATCCGTGACAGGGTCGCGAAGTGAAAATCGGGCGACGAAGCGACGCCGATCCCGTTTTCGGAAATGCAGTTCACAGGACGATTAATCGGCAAATTCCTCGCGATTCCTGGTCGTCGAGCGAGCGGGAGCGTGCAAATTGCGGTGGACCGGATCCGTCTGACTCGGTTGTCGGGGCTGCGTTGAGTTTTCCGGCGACAAAGTTTTCGATGGCCCCTATCCCTCACGTGGAATTGTGCCCGTTTCGGCGCGGTGCCGCCTGCCGCGAGCTAGCGTTGGGAAGACCGCGAGCTAGCGCTGGAAAGACCGCGAGCTAGCGATTGTAAGCTTGTCCCCAAACCACACCTCCGTACGCCAGTCGCACCGTCCGCGAACCGGAAATTCACTTATGTCGCAACGCAACCGATTTCTGATCGATCCCCCGGTCCAGTGGTCCATTATCCGCCGCATGTCGATGCATTGGTCGCTGACCATCCTGGCATTGCTGGCGATCGGCATTGGCGTGCAGTTGATTTACGCCCCCGGCAACCAGACGTTCGGACAGATGATCGCGCGGTCGTTCGGCGCCCAGGCACCGCTGTTGTGCGTTATGTTGATGTTGTATCCGGTGTACGTCTGGGACATCGTCAAACTCAGCCATCGTTTCGCCGGCCCGATGTTACGCCTGCGCGGCATCTTGAATGAATTGGCCGACGGCGGACGGGCGATGAAGCTGCGATTCCGGCCCTGCGATTTTTGGCAGGAAACGGCAACGGATTTCAATCGATTCTACGAAGAACACATCCGCTTGAAGAATCGTTGCGAAGAACTCGAAAACGAATTGAAGCTGATGACAGAGGCCGCGGAAAAGCGAGAGTCGGCTGAATTGTCGGCCTGATCGAGCGATTCTTGCCAAGCTCATCTACGCATCGATTCGCCGGCACGGCATAATGAAGGGGTCTTACCTCAACCCCGCACGAGCCTACGCCGATGATACGATCGTCTTCCAAGCACCTTACGCTGCTCGCCTTGCTGTGCCTGAGCGGCTCGCTCTTGTTCGCTCCCTCCCCCGCGTTTTCTCAACAGGCGGCCGAGGAATCCCCGCAGACGGGCGAGTCCGCTTCGCCGGACGCTGGCACGCAAGCCGAGACGCCTCAAGCCGAGGCCGCCGACGAGACGGAGCCCGCGGCCGATGCGGCCGACGGCATCGATGCCGGACAGGACGAACTGGACGAGGCCGCGATCTTGCGATTCGACGCCAAGAGCGCCCGTGAACTGGAGGCGGTCGAACGTTTGCTGCAAACGGCGATCAAGAAAGGACTTTCCGGTGAAAATGCGTCGTTCGCGAAAAAAATGTTGGGCTCGGTGCTGTTGCAAAAAAGTCAGCAGCTGATCGCCGCGATGGGGCAAACCGCCGGCAATCGCAACCGCGCCATCCAGTTGCGTGACGAGGCCCTGCGGACGCTCGAAGACGCCCTGAAAAATGACCCCGAACTGGTCGAAGCCCATCTTCTGGTCGCTCGACTGAACATGCTGCCCGGTGGCGACAAAGACGCCATCACCGCAGCGACCTCCAGCGCGATCGATCTGTTGGCCGACAATCCCGTCGAACGCAGCGCCGCGTATTTGCTGCGCGCGTTGACTTGGGGACCCGGAAACGAAGACAAGCGTCTGGCCGATTTGGATGCCGCTATCAAGGACGATCCCAAGAATCGCGAGGCGTTGCAGGCTCGCGCGGCGGTTCGGCTGCAAAACCAAGACGTCGCCGGGGCGATCGAAGACATGGAACGGGTGCTCGCCGAGGACCCGACCAACTTGCAAGTCGCGCAAACCGTCGTGCAAAAGCTTGCCGATCTCGACCGCGTCGACGATGCATTGGAATTGCTCAGCAAAGCACTCGAAGCCAAACCCAGCGAAGGGCTGTACCGCATGCGGGCGATCCTGTACCGGATGCAGCTGAAAGAAGAGGAGGCATTGGCGGACCTGAACAAGGCGCTCGCGATGCAACCCCAAGATCCGATTTCCTTGCTGCAACGCGCCGAGATCTCCGTCGCACGCAAAAATCTACAAGCCGCCAAAGATGACTTGCGGGCCGCCGAGCGGATCGCGCCCGGAGTCGCCGCGGCCGAACAGGCGATCTTCGTCCGCTGCCTGATCGCAATCGAAGAAGGCCGCATGGCCGACGCCATCAACGAAATGAAAACGTTGATCGATCGCGATCCGACCAACGACGGCCGCAAACTGCAATTGGCCAACCTGTACCTGCAAGACGAGCGGCCGCGTCAGGCGATCGAGGTGCTGTCGTCGATCTTGGATCGCGATCCGACCAACGTTTCCGTCCTCCGTTCACGAGCCGACGCCTATCTGTCGGTCGGTGATCACGACAAAGCGATCGAGGACTACGAACGTGCGATCAAAGCCGCCGGAGACGATTCCACCAACTACGACCTGTCGGGAATCCTAAACAACCTCGCTTGGGTCCTGGCCACCAGTCCCCAAGACAGCGTCCGCGACGGTGCCCGCTCGGTCGAATTGGGTGAGCGCGCGGTCGAACTGACCGACGGAAAGGAACCCCACATCCTCAGCACGCTCGCGGCAGGCTATGCCGAGATGGGGAACTTTGAAAAGGCGATCGAGTGGAGCAGCAAGGCCGTCGAAGTCGGCAAGGCACAAGAGCACGAACAGCTCCAACAACTCGAAGAGGAACTGCAGCAGTACCGTGCCGGAAAACCTTGGCGCGAGAAACAAGAGACCGAAGAAAACGCCGTCCCGATTCTGTCGCCCGAAGATTTGATCGACACCTGAGTCGTGGCGTGATGTCAATCCCTTCGGGATAGTGGATTCGCTGGCGCTCTCCATTGACACGCAACGAGGTGTTTCTTGTTAGCGGCAGGGCGCGAGCCCTCCGGTATTTCGGGAACGATGAGGGACCGGAGGGCTTGCGCCCTGCCGCTATCACCTCGTAAAACGGAGGGAATCAATGCTTCACAGCGTTGCCCCTCGGGGGCGTGGCAGGGCGCTGGTTTTACTCCGGCGGTGTTCGCTGCGCTGACCTCCGGCTACTCGCTGCAATCCCTTCGGGATGCAATACCAGAGGACGTCCGGCATGCACAGCATGCCCTACTTGGGTGTCCGGCATGCACAGCATGCCCTACCCCAAGCATTTGCTGATCTGTCGGACGGCTTGGCGCAATCGGTGTTCGTTTTCGACCAGAGACATCCGCAAGAAACCTTCGCCGGCGGCGCCGAATCCGCTGCCGGGGCTGACGGCGACGTTGCCTTCTTCGAGCAATTTCATCGCAAAATCCATCGTGCTCATGGCGCTCCGCCACGGCTCGGGGACTTCCGCCCAGACGAACATGCCGGCCTTGGGCGGTTCGACTTTCCAGCCCAGTCGACGCAAACCGTTGACCAGCACGTCGCGGCGACCCTGGTAGATTTCGGATTGCTTTTCGACGTTCGCTTCGGTTTCTCGCAGCGCGACGATCGCGGCGATCTGAATCGCCTGGAACATCCCGTAGTCGTAATAACCCTTGATGGTCCCCAAGCCGCGAACCATGTCCGCGTTGCCGGCACAGAATCCGACCCGCCAGCCGGCCATGTTGTAACCCTTGCTCATCGTCGTGAATTCCACACCGACGTCCTTGGCACCGGCCGCGGCCAGGAAACTCGGCGGGACATAACCGTCGAAGGCGACGTCGGCGTAGGCGAAGTCGTGGATGACCATGAACCCGTACTTTTTCGCCAGCCGCACGACTTCCACAAAAAAGTCGGGCTCGATCACCGCCGAGCTGGGATTGTGCGGGTAATTGACGATCAAGACCTTGGGCGCCGGCATCATGTTCTCGCACGTGTACGCCACGTTCCGCAAGAATTTGTCCGGGTCGGCCACGTCGAGGGCGACGACATTGCCCGAGGCCAAGATGACGCCGTACATGTGGACGGGAAAATAGGGCGACGGGATCATCGCGGTGTCACCCGGGCCCATCAGGGCCAGGCACATGTGCGAGAACCCTTCTTTGCTGCCCAGGCAGGAGATGATCTCGGAATCGGGGTCCAGCCGCACCCCGTACTTGCGATAGTATTTTCCTGCGACTTCCCGCCGCAAGTTGGCGATGCCGTTGGATTTACTGTAGCCGTGGTTGCCGGGATCCGACGACGCGTCGTGAAGTTTTTGGATCACGATCGGGTCGGGCGGGTCGGAGGGATTTCCCATCCCCAGGTCGATCACATCGTCGCCGGCACGCCGTTTTTGGTACAGCGAGTTGTTGATGCGGCCAAACATGTAGGGGGGCAGGCGATCGACGCGCGAGGCGAACTTGACCTCGAACGGGGCGGGGACGGGATCAGTCGTCGGCGCATCAATCGCGGGTGCGTCGATATTGGGAGAATCATCGAGACTGGAATCATCGAGACTGGCTGTGTCACTCATTTTGGCCAAACCGTTACTGCGCCGGGGAAGAACTGACGATCGCCCCATTGTCGATCAGAAACGCGTTTCCTCCCAGGGGTTCGCCCAGATTGTTCCGAAGAACGTGGGATTCGGCCTCCGAATCGTCACGTCGGCCGCGGAATTGGGGGGGCGCGCACAGGACCGTGCTGAACAAACCGGTCGCATTTGGTTACTATACTGATCACATTGACCCGTCTTCTCTCCCTGTTCCTCCCTCTCGATCGCCACTGATCCATGACTGTCGCACTGTTTGTCCCCTGCTACATCGATCAGTTGTATCCAGACGTGGCGATTGCGACGCTTGAATTGTTGGAACGATTGGGGGTCGACGTGGCGTATCCTGACGGCCAGACCTGTTGCGGCCAGCCGATGGCCAACACGGGCTGCGAGACCGACACGGCGCCCGTGGCCCGACGTCTGGTCGACCTGTTCGCTGATTTCGAAGCCGTGGTCTGTCCATCCGGATCGTGCGTCTCGATGGTCCGCAATCACTACGCCGCCTATTTCGATCCCGAGGACGCAAAATTTCAGCACGTCACGTCCAAAACCTATGAATTGTGTGAGTACCTGCACGATGTCGTCGGCGTCACCCACCTGGACGTCAAATTCCCGCACCGGGTCTCGCTGCACCAAAGTTGTCACGGGTTACGCGAATTGAGGCTCGGCCAATCGAGTGAATCGATGACGCCGCGTGAGAACAAAGTCCGCAAGCTGTTGAATCTGGTCGAAGGCATCGAGTGGGTCGAACCGGATCGTCCCGACGATTGCTGTGGTTTCGGCGGCACGTTTGCGGTCAATGAAGCGGACGTGTCGGCCGAAATGGGCCGCGCCCGCATCGCCGACCACTGCGACAAGGGCAGCGAGGTGCTGGCGTCGGCGGACATGAGTTGTCTGATGCATCTGCAAGGCCTGATTCGCCGAGAAAAAAATCCGATTCAAGTCATGCACGTCGCCCAAATCCTGTCCGGGCGGCCGCTCGGCGCGGCGTGAGTCGGTGACCCGATTGGCGACTGACCAACAACTACGCAACACCTTTTCCCAAAATCACTTCAGCCACCCGCTACCATGCTCCCGATCGTCCAGCATCCGGCCGCTGCCAAGGAATTCGTCAACGACCCGAACCGGTCGCGCTGGCATGACCAAGCCCTGTGGTTCGTTCGCAGCAAACGCGACAAGCAAGCCGCCTCGTTGCCCGAATGGGAATACTTGCGCGAGACCGCATCGGGAATCAAAACGCACACGATCGCCAATCTGGCGCATTACCTGCAAGAATTCGAACGCAACGCGACCGCCCGCGGCGCGGTCGTCCATTGGGCGCGCGACGCGGACCATCACAACGAAATCGTGCTCCGCATCCTTCGCGACCACAAGACGAAACGGATCGTCAAAAGCAAATCGATGTTGACCGAAGAGTGCGGGTTGAACCACTACTTGGAAGACAATGGCATCGATGTCGTCGACACGGACTTGGGAGAACGGATTGTCCAACTGCGTGGCGAAACCCCCAGCCACATCGTGTTGCCGGCCATTCACATCAAAAAAGAAGAGGTCGGCGATACGTTTCACAAACACCTGGGGACCGACGAAGGGGCATCGGATCCGAAGTACTTGGCCGAAGCGGCACGCGGGCACTTGAGAGACAAGTTTCTCGCCGGCGAAATCGGCATCACCGGCGTCAACTTTGCCATCGCCGAAACCGGCGGACTGGTCGTCTGCACCAACGAAGGCAACGCGGATTTGGGAACGTCGCTGCCGCGGGTGCACATCGCCTGTATGGGCATCGAAAAACTGTTGCCGAGACAACGCGATCTCGGCGTGTTCACGCGTTTGCTCGCTCGCTCGGCCACCGGCCAACCGATCACCAGCTACACGTCGCACTTCAATGGCCCCCGCGACGAAAACAGCGAACTCCATATCGTGCTGGTCGACAACGGCCGCAGCCGATTGCGTGAGAGCGAAACGTTTCGCGCCGCGATGCATTGCATTCGCTGCGGCGCGTGCATGAACACCTGCCCCGTCTATCGACGCAGCGGCGGGCACAGTTATCGCGCCACCGTGCCCGGCCCGATCGGAAGCGTGCTGTCGCCGACCCGTGACCAGAATTCCTACAAGAGTCTTCCGTACGCCTGCAGCTTGTGCGGATCGTGCAGCGATGTCTGCCCGGTCAAAATACCGCTGCACCATCAATTGCTGGCGTGGCGCGGGGAACTGGTCGGCAAAAAGTTGTTGCCGCTCTCCAAACGGCTCTCGATGCGCTGTGCCTCGTATCTGTTTCGCTTCCCCGCACTGTTTCGGCTGGTCGGCAAAGTCGGACGCTTCGCGCTGCGGGTGCTGCCGCGTTGGGCCACCCACAATCGCTTGAACGTCTGGACGATCGCACGCGAGCTTCCCGAGCCTCCCAAAGAAAGTTTTCACCAATGGCATCGACGCCATCGGAACCACTGAGAGCCATCGGAATCACTGAGAGCCATCGGAAATACTGAGAATCGAGATGATGAAACCGACACTCGCCGACACCGACGCGCGGCAGGGGATCCTGGATCGCATCAACACCAAACATGTCGACATCCCGCCGTTGCCGGACGTCGATGTGGATCGTGTGATCCAATTCGATGAACCGATCGACAAGTTTGTCGAAATGCTGGCGATGGTCGGCGGTCAGGCACACCAAGTCGATTCACAAGCCGACGTCCGCGCGCAGCTGGAGGAGATCGAGGTATTCCGCACCGCAACCCGCATCGTTTCGTTGGCGCCCGAATCCATCGCCGGGACGATCGACGCGACGCAAATCGAAGATCCCCACGACTTGTCAACCGTCGACTGGACGATCGCCCGCGGTGAATTCATGGTCGCGGAAAACGGATCGATTTGGATCGACGGAGACACCCTACCGCATCGCGTGCTGCTGTTCATCGCCCAATACCTTGCGATCGTCGTGCCGAGATCTCAAATCGTTTCCAACATGCACCAGGCCTACGAGCGGATTGAAAACTTTTCGGCCCGATTCGGCGTCTTCGTCTCCGGCCCCAGCAAGACCGCTGACATCGAGCAGTCGTTGGTGCTCGGGGCACACGGCTGCCGTAAACTGCAGGTCCTCATCGTCGGCGATCTTTAATTTTCCGTTGCACGTTCGTCGCAAGCCATTGGACACCCGGACATCCGTGATATGAACGCTTTAATGCGAACCCACTTGGTGCTCGCCCTGGTTTGTTGCGCTGTCGCGGTACAAGCGGACGAGCTGCCGGGGAAACAGACCGATTTCCATTCCTTTGCCCGGTATGACTTTCAACACAATGGCCGAAAGTGCATCATCGTGGCTCCGAAATCGCCCGCACCAGGCAATCCGTGGATTTGGCGGGCACGCTTTTTCGGGCACGAGCCTCAGGTCGACGTCGCGTTGTTAAAACGTGGATTTCACGTTGCCTACGTGGATGTGGCGGGTTTGTTCGGCGCGCCCCAGGCCGTGCAGATTTGGGATGACTTCTACGCCCACGTGACGACGACTTATCAATTCCATTCCAAGCCGGTGTTGGAAGGGATGAGCCGCGGCGGATTGATCATTTTCAACTGGGCGAAAGCGAATCCCGACAAGGTTCAGTGCATCTATGGTGATGCACCGGTGTGCGACATCAAGAGTTGGCCGGGCGGCAAAGGCAAGGGGGCGGGAAGCCCGGGCGAGTGGAAACGTTGTTTGAACGCGTATGGATTGACCGAAGCGGAAGCGATGGACCCGCAATCGACCAAGTCGCATTGCAATCCCATCGATGGACTGGGACCATTGGCGGCGGCAGATGTTCCGATTCTGTGCGTCGTCGGCGATGCCGACGTGGTCGTGCCGGTGGATGAAAACACCGCGATCCTGGAACAACGGTATCGCGACTTGGGGGGACCGATCGAAGTCATCCACAAACCCGGAGTCGGGCATCACCCACATAGCTTGAAAGACCCGACGGCGATCATCGAGTTTATTTTCCGCGACCGAGCGAACAGCGAAGAAGATCATGCAAATTGAGTTCGTTTATTTTGATCTCGGCAACGTGCTGGTTTCGTTCGACCCGGAGATCGCCTGTCGCAATCTTTCTGAGCTGGCCGGGATCTCCACCGACAGGGCCCGCGAAGTCCTCTATGACAGTGGACTGCAAGATCAATACGAGAGCGGTCAGATCACCAGCCGCTCGTTCACGCAGACGCTGCGGCAAGTCTTGGATTTAGACGCCAAACGGTTGCCGCAAGATCTGGTCCTGGACGCGATCAGCGACATGTTCACGCCCATCGATTCGATGGTCCAGGTCGTGGAGCTTGCCCGCCGCAGTGCCGGTCGCGTGGGCGTGTTGTCCAACACCTGCCCTGCTCATTGGCGTTGGGTGCGAAAGCAACCCTGGCCGGTCTCGCAGATCGACTATGACGTCAAAATTCTGAGCTGCGAAGTGATGTCGATGAAACCGGACATGAAGATTTACGAGGCCGCCGAAAAAGCGGCGCGGGTGCGTCCCGAGCGGATTCTGTTCATCGATGACAAGCCGGAAAATGTCCGAGCAGCGGCGGAGCGCGGCTGGCGCGCCCACCAGTGCTTGGGCGGCGAACAGGCAAAATCCGTGATCGAGCAACATTTGGGCGTGAAGTAGAGCCGGCCACCGGTCTCGCGAAACGTTTAGAGGTCGCCATTTCTTGGTGGACAAGTGTTGTATTCCGCCACCCTGGGGAGGAGAATGAGCAGAAATCCCTGCTGGGGGACTGGCGAATAGCTGTTGTGTTGAGGCGGCTTGCGTCCGCCTCCTCAACATCCTTGCCGAGCCTCCTATGTTCCAGTGGCAAAAGACCGGAGCACACCGGTCGAAAAGAAGTCGGAAGACGAAGAAGTCCCCAACCCGCCGCAGTCATCTCGAAACACTTGAAGCACGGCGGCTCCTCGCCCGCGAAGTCTCGGGCACGCTGGCCGGAGACGACGATTGGTCAGGAACGATCCATGTGACCGGCGACGTCAGCGTCCCGGCGGGATCGAAATTAACGCTCCAGCCCGACACGGTGGTCAAGTTTGAAAAGGGAAAGTGGCTGACAGGAAACGGCGCGATCGAGGCGGTCGGTTTGCCGGGACAACCCGTCGTCTTCACCAGTGCCTTGGACGATAGCGTCGGTGAAGACCTGACACCCGGCGTCGACGGTGTGCCCTATCCCGGACACTGGGAATCGCTTTACCTGAGAGGACCGAACACGCGGCTCGATCATGTCGAAGTCCGTTACGCGGGCGACACGGACGGCGATGGGGCATTCAGTGGTCAAACCGGTTCGATCGAGACATTCTTTGACTCGTCGGCACCGGCCGAACAAACGCAGCTCTCCAATGTCGTGGTCACGCACGGCTACTCCAACGGCGTCAATGTGTTTGCCGGCAGCCCGAGTTTGAACAACGTCGCCGTCAACGATTCCCTCGGCGTGCCGTTCTACTTCGACATCGATGCCGATCCCGACGTGTTGGGAATCGGCGGAACCGGCAACGCCGGTGGTGATCGCATCGCGGTTCAAGCGGGAACATTGACCGAGAACCGTTCCTGGGATTACGGTGAGCTGCCCGTTGCGATCTTCGGTGGAGATTATGTCGTCGGGCAAGACGGTGACAGTCAACCCGTCACACTCTCGGTTGCACCCGGCACCGTTATCAAGGTGCCGCAGGCGCGTTACCTCCACGCGGCTCAGGGGAAGATCCACGCAGTAGGAACGACGGCCGAGCCGATCGTCTTCACCGCCGCGACGGACGATTCGATCGCGGGAGATTCCAACGGTGACGGCGAGACGACCACTGCCTTCCCCGGTTATTGGGAATCGATCTATCTGGATAGTCCGGGCAGTGTCTTTGAAAACGTCGAAGTCCGCCACGCAGGGGACACCGATGGCAACGGCATCTTTAGCGGACAGACGGGTTCGTTCGAAGTCCGCTACGACAGCCGTGATCCGAATCTGCAGAACCGGCTCACCAATGTCCGCATCTCGCGTGGTTATTCCAACGGCGTGAACGTCCGCGCCGGTGCCCCGAACCTGGACACCGTGCACGTCGAGGATTCGCTCGGCTATCCGTTCTACTTTGATCTGGACGCCAATCCATCGACCCGCCAATTGACCGGTAATGACAACGCGGCCGGTGACCGGATCGTGCTGCAAAGTGGAACGCTGACCGAGGACCGCAATTGGGACTACGGTGACCTTCCGCTGCACGTTGCACCCGGTGATTTCGTTGTCGGAAAAGACGCGGCCAGCAATCCGGTCACGTTGACGGTTGCGGCCGGCACCGTGATCAAAATGTCAAAGGCGCAATACCTGTGGTCTCACGAAGGCACGATTGTCGCAAACGGGACGCCGTCGGATCCGATCATCATCACGGCCATCACGGACGACTCGATCGGAGGCGATTCGGAAGGCGACGGTGACGCGACGGCACCCTACCCGGGCTACTGGGAATCGATCTATTTGGACGGCCCGAACAATGTCTTTGAGAACGTTGAAATTCGTTACGCCGGCGACACGGATGGGAATGGGATCTTCAGTGGGCAAGTCGGAGGTTTTGAATTACGGCACGCCGGTGACGATCCGACAAAGCAAACGCGATTGACCAATGTTCGCATCTCCGACGGTTACTCCAACGGCATCAACGTCAGCGCCGGCGATCCGATCCTGCAGAACATCCACACCGAAGACAACTTGGGTGTTCCGTTCTACTTTGAACTCGATACGGATCCCGACACGACGGGGTTGAGCGGACGCGGCAATCTGGGCGGCGATCGGATTGTGATCCAGGGCGGAACGTTGACCGAAGATCGAACCTGGGATTATGGCAACCTGCCGATCCACTTGACCGCCAGCAACTTGATCGTCGGTGCGGACGCCCAAGGCAATCCGGTCACGTTGACGATCGCCGCCGGGACGGTGATCAAGATGCCCAATGCGCAGTACTTCGAATCGCGTCAGGGTACGATCCACGCGGTCGGTACGGCGGAGGATCCGATCGTCTTTACCGCTGCCACCGATGACACCGTCGGCGGAGATTCCAACGGCGACCGGAACAAAAGCACTCCGTTTCCCGGCTTTTGGGAATCGCTCTACCTATACGGACCGTCCAACGTCTTGGAACACGTCCAGGTTCGCTACGCCGGCGACACCGATGGCAATGGGATTTTTAGCGGACAGGTCGGTTCGATCGAACTGGAACACGCGGGCACCACACCGGAGACCCAGAGCCGACTGACAAACGTCACGGTTTCCCACGGTTACTCCAACGGGATCAACGTCCTCGCAGCGACACCAACGCTGGAGAACGTTGACGTGTTCAAGAACGTCGGCGCGGCCTACTACTTTGACCTCGACGCCGCTCCCCAGGTCACCAATCTGACCGGCCGAGACAATCTCGGCGGCGATCGCATCGCGATTCAGGCGGGAACACTGACGCAAAGTCGTGTCTGGGATTATGGCGATCTACCGATTCACATTATTTCGGGCAATCTGGTTCTGGGGGCCGACGCGGAATCCAATCCCGCCAATCTCGACATCGCTGCGGGGACGGTCATCAAGATCGACAAAGCAAACTACGTTTGGGCCCGTGACGGAGCATTGCGCGCCCCGGGAACGCCGACCGAGCCGATTTACTTCACCGCAGCCAGCGACGACACCGTCGGCGGCGATGTGACCGGCGACGGTGATGCCAGCAGCCCCTATCCAGGTTTCTGGGAATCGATCTACATCGACGGTGCGGGAAGTGTGCTTTCCAATGTGGTCGTACGCTATGCCGGTGACACCGACGGCAATGGGATTTTCGCTGGTGAAAGGCAGGCGATCGAAGTCTCTGCCGACATGACGCTGACCAACGTCAACCTCGAATCGTCCTACGGTGGCGGTCTGCGAATCGAGGGCGGTGCGAACGTGACGTACACGGGGGGACGACTGGATTCGACCACCGCATCAGCCAATACCGCCCGTTCGGCGATCGTCGTGGTCGATGGAACACTCACCGCGACCGACTTGGATGTGATCGCAAACGATGGTCCGGGCGATCTCGGTGTCTATGTCCTCAATGGACAATCCGCCAGTGTTTCCAACAGCAATTTCATCGGCAACACGATCGCAGTTCGAAACGACGGAACGGATCCGGGACTCGCTTTGTTTCAAAACAACTGGTGGGCCAGTTCCGGAGGACCGCATGACCCCTCCGCACTCGACGGGATCGTCAACGACAACCCGGCCGGTCAGCCAGTGACGGACTACGTTGACTACAGCAATTTCTTGACGTCGCCGGCCAATCGAGCCATCGGGCCACGCGTCGTTGCGATGGAAAAACTGGCGCCGACGACCGAACCGATTCATCATCGCTACGAAGCCACCAACAACGCGCTCGACGCGAGTGGCACCCGCAACGGAACCCCCGTAGGCGACGCAACCTACGGCGCGGGGCGGACGGGTGGTTCCTCGTTCTTGCTCGACGGCGACGGCGACTATTTCAATCTCGGCGCCTGGGCTCCGGCAGACGACTGGACGGTCGCTGCCTGGGTCAACCCGAACACCGTTCCGGCGACCGGGTTGGTGGGGCTGGCCGGCAGCCAGTCCTCCAGTCGCGATTGGTCGATTTCGATCAGTGATGGCAACTACATCGCGCTGTATGGTAACGGCCAACACCTCGACAGCGGCGTCGCGGCGTCGGAGGGCGTTTGGACGCACGTCGCGGCGACTCTCCGTGACGGAACGCTGCACGTCTATACCGACGGTGTGCTGCGCAACAGCGTTGTTGTCTCAACGCCCTATGTGCCGTCGGCCTCTGGAGTCCGGTTGGGAAGTTCAACGTTCAACAACGCCGGTTTCTTCGATGGGCGGATCGACGAGGTCTCGATTGTCGAACGAAGTGTCAGCGATGACAAGATCGTTTCCTTGCGCGACTCGGGAACACTCGATCCGTTCAACCCCCAAGACCGATTCCTGGTAACGTTTGATCGGCCCGTCGACATGTCCACCTTTGGACCCGATGACATTGGCATCTCGGGACCGTCGACCGTCTCTGCAGTCCAGGTCGAAAGCGTGACTCGGTATTCGGCGGTCGTCACGCTCTCGGGCCGCCTCAGTAACGCAGGAACTTACGTCGCGTCGATTGGGCCCGATGTGGCGGGGTCCGCCGGAACACTGATGGACCAAGACGCCGACGGCGTGTCGGGCGAGCCGGTTGACGATGTCTTCCAGACATCCATCTTGATCGACACGTTCGGCCCGCGGATCGTGGGGCAGTCTCCCTCGGGATCGACCGGAACGGTTCTCTCCTCAATCGACGTCACCTTCAACGAGCCGATCGATCCGGACTCGCTTTTGGTCGATGACGTCCGGTTGTTCGATCCGGAGGCATTGGCTGCCTTGGATGCTCATGACCCCGCCGCGTTCATCGATGGTTTTAGCGTGGCGGTGATCGAATCCAGCGATACGTTCAATGGTCTCAGCGGAGCGTTGACGGTCGTCGACGATTCCTCTCGTCATGCATTCAAGCAATTCGTCAACGAGTCTGTGATCAATTACGGTTCGACGGTCGGTAACTACGCCGCTGATCAATCGGTGCCCCTATCGGGAACCGACACCAATTACATCGTGTTGGACGCCAACGCAACGATCACCATACCGACCGCGGGCAAGTGGACGTTTTCGGTCGGCAGTGACGACGGTTACAGGTTGGACATTGGTGGCCGGATCGGCGAATTCCCGGGGCTCCGAGGACTCTCAACGGACCTGCACGTCTTCGATTTCCCCGCCGCGGGCGATTACCCGCTTCGATTGGTCATGTTCAATCAGACCGGTGGATTGGGGTTCGAACTGGCCGCGGCCGAAGGCGAAATATCAACGTTCAACGCCGGCACCTTCGCGTTGGTGGGATCGTCCGGCGGATTGTCCGTCAAAACCAATCCGGTTGCCCCGACAAGTGACATTCAAATTCTGTCCGTCCAGCCGATCGACCCATCGAACACGACGTTCCGAATCAGTTTTTCGCCGCAACCGTCTGATGGCCAGTACCAGTTGGTGGTCGATCCCAAGGCGACCGATCTGCAGGGCAATTTGCAGGATCAAGACAACGACGGCATCGGAGGCGAGCCGGTCGAGGATCGCTACATCAGCCGGATCACGGTCGCGCGAGATCCGCTGCGCGTCGTCAGCCAATCGCCGACAACGTCCATCAACGGCGCGTTCGAAAACTTCACCGTTACCTTCAACATCCCGATCGATCCCAACAGTTTTGCCACCACCGATGCCCGCGTGATCGGGCCGGGCGGCGTGGTCACCGTGACATCGATCGAGCAAGTCGATGCGACGACGTATCGTGTCAACGTCCAGCGGACGACCGAAGACGGAAATTATCAACTGTTCATCGGCCCCGACATCACCGATCCGGCCGGAAATCGGATGGATGGCGACGGCGACGCCGTACCGGGCGAGCTGGAAGACCGTTACGTCGGCTCCCTGCAAGTTGCCGGCGGCGGACCCTATGTCACCAGCTTTTCACCGACCGGTACGCTCGGACCGGGCAGCGAGACCGCCGAGATCACGTTCAGCGAACCCGTTCGGCTGAATAGTTTTACGACGGCCGACGTCGTCTTCAGCGGTCCCAGCGGATTGATCCCGATCACGTCGATCCAGCCGATCGGCCCCCGTTCCTACTCGCTGGCATTTCCCCCACAGTCCGCCGGCGGAACGTACAGCTTCGCCATCGGTCCCAACATCGACGATTTTGGCGGACTGGCGATGGACCAGGATCGCGACGGTATCGCCGGCGAAGCGGTCCAGGACGTCTTCAACGCTTCGTTCACGATCGACGCCGCCGGACCAACCATCACCGCCTACACGCCCGACTTTGTCACCAAGCCCTACGCCTTCATCGACTTCACGTTTGACGAAGCGATCACGCCGGGCAGCTTCACGCCCCAAGACGTGAATTTCTCCGGACCCGGCGGAGCGATTCCGGTCAGCCAGGTCATCACGATGGATGTCAACAAGGTCCGTGTCTCGTTCGGCACCCAAAGTGCGCAGGGCACGTATTCGTTCCAGGTCGGTCCCCAAATCACCGACTTGGCCGGCAATCCGATGGACCAGGATGGCGACGGGAATTTTGGCGAACCGATCGAGGACCTGTTCAGCGGAACGGTCATGTTCGCCTCGCCCGATCTGGAAATCGCATCGGCGACCATCCCCGGCGAAGTTCAAAACGGCGACACGGTGACGATTCAGTGGACCGTCGAAAACAGCGGCGGTGCGACTGCGGCGAAACCATGGACCGATCGCGTCGTCTTATCCGCGGACAACGTTTACGGTGGCAGCGACGACCGATTCCTCGGCAGCGTCACTCATGACGTGGACTTGGTCCAGGGCGTAAGCTACACCGCGTCCATCGAAGCATCAATTCCGTTCGGCATTGCCGGTGATTATTACGTCTTCATTCGAACCGACCACAGCAATCAGGTTTTCGAAGAAGACGAGATGAACAACACGCTGTCAAGAGCCATCACGATCGCCGAAGCTGACCCTCCGGCGGACTTGATCGTCGATGCGATTTCGATTCCAGCATCCGCGTTCATCGGCGACACGCTGAAGGTGACTTGGCGGGTGCGCAACGACGGCACGGCGACCACGTTGGTCGACAGTTGGACCGATCGGCTCTATTTGAGCAGCGACAACGTGCGCGGCAACGACACCTTCTTGGGCAGCTACACCCACACGGGAAGTCTGGCTTCGGATGCGTCCTACACGATGACCGCCAGTCCCGTGATTCCCGCCCACGTCGCGGTCGGTAACTACTATGTGCTTGTCGAAACCGATGCGACCAATCGAGTCGACGAACCGACGGCGGAAGGCAATAACATTTCGGCCAGCAACACGCAGGTCGGCGTGGCACGGACACCGCTTCCCGATTTGGTGTCCATGGGCGTCGCGATCGACGCGGGCGTCACGCCCACCAGCGGCGAAAACCTGACCGTCAGCTGGACGACGCGAAACAATGGCGATGCCACCGCCGCAGCACCGTGGATCGAACGCGTCTATCTGTCGGCCGACTCGACGCTGTCCGCGGACGATGTCGCTTTGGGCCAGAAATCGAGTGCGGGCGGTCTGCCGGTCGGCGGCGAAATTCAGAGCAGCCTGACGGTGAAGCTGCCCGATGGCGTCAGCGGTACGAACTATTTGATCGTCGTTCCCGATGCGGACAACACGGTCAACGAGGGCGATGGAGAATCGACGGGGATCGCGACGCTGGAATTTGACATCACCGGATTCCCTTATGCGGATCTAACGGTCAGCGAAGTGGTCGCCCCGGACTTGTTGATCGGCGACCCGGTGGATTTAACCGTGTCGTGGACCGTCCAAAACGTCGGTGCCGGACCGGGGCGACAAACCAGTTGGACCGATCGCGTCGTCCTGTCCAACGACGACATTCTGGGTGACGCTGACGACATCGTGCTGGGCGATTTTCAGCATTTCGGCGCCGTTCCGGACGGCCAGTCCTACACGCGAACAGAAATCATTCCCCTGGCCGCTCGGACCAATGGTCGGTTCACCTTGTTCGTTCAAACAGACGTCGGCGATGTCGTCTACGAACTCGACGGGCACGCCAGCAACGTCGGTTCACCGACAAACAACGTCGATGTCACCACCGCACCCTACAGCGACTTGTTTGTCGAATCGGTGTCCGTGACCGGTGGGCAATCGGCGACCGCGGGATTGCCATTGGAAGTCAATTGGACGATCGGCAACCGGGGCATCGCGACGACCGATCGCGACACTTGGATCGACTACATCTACGTCAGCAAGAACGAAAACGGCAGCGGCTTGCGATTGATCGGCAGCAGCACCCACGGCGGGGCGCTGGCGGTCGGTGGGACGTATACGCGAACGGAGGCGTTTGATCTGCCGCGCGATTTGGACGGCCAGTACTACGTGTTTGTTCGCACCGGCGGTCCCTACGAATTCTTGTATTCGGGCATCGACGCGAGCGGAGGCAATCAGGGGCGCAGCGATGCAGTCGACGTGTTGTTCGTGCCGCCGACGGCCAATTTGGTCGTCCAAGACGGCTCCATTGTCGTTCCGAATTCCCCAGCCGGCTTCCAGGATGGCACTCAGATCGAAATCAGTTGGACCGTGCTGAATGATTCAATCGACGCCAATGGCACCACCGAAAACGGCTGGACCGATCGCGTCTATTTGCAATCGACCGACGGATCACAGACATTCGAATTGGGACGCTTCGCCGTCGCCGATCCCTTGGAACCGGGCAAATCGGTCGCGCGAACCGAGCTGGTGACGTTGCCGCGTGCGACCGGCCAGTTTCGACTGTTTGTCCAAACCGATGTCACCAACCGGGTGCTCGAGGCGACCGAGTTGGACAACACGTCGTTCTCCGATCCGTTCCAATTGAACTTCCGACCACGGCCCGACTTACGAGTGGACGTGACCAGCGAGTACCCGGCGGGTGTGACCGCGGGGACATCCATCGATGTCACGTTCACCGTCCGCAACGCCGGTACCGCCGACACGCCTTCGGCCGGCAGTCGCTGGGTCGATCGTGTCTGGCTGTCGTCTTCGTCCAGTAGCACGTCGGGTGCGATCTTGCTGGGAGAACTTCAAAATGGATCCGCGCTCGGGTTCGTCGGAACAACATCGGGACAGGCGACCGAGTACAGCAGTTCCGCGACTTTCTCGATTCCCCGCGCGCTCTCGGGCAACTGGTTCGTGCTGGTCGAAACCGATGCGAAGAACGCCGTCGATGAATTTCCCAACGACGGAAACAATCGCGATGCGCAAGCCATTGCGATCGATGCCAATCCCGTTCCGCCGCCGGATTTGGTCGCCGATTTCATTGCCGGTCCCGGCGATGCGTTCGATGATTCCTCGCTGACGGTGCGTTACAAGGTCACCAACCGCGGTGCGGGCGTGACCGATCCGGGTGCCTGGACGGATCAACTGTGGCTGACGCTCGGACTGGACGGTCCAAATTCGGCGCGCGGCGATCGATTCATCGGGTCCTACCGTCATGGCGGTGTCCTGCAGGTCGGCCAGTCGTATGAGGCCGAGACCACGGTGCGAATTCCCAAGGGGTTGACCGGTCAGTATTTTTTGACGGTTTATGCCGATGGCTATCGCAGCGTCTACGAAGCGTCGTTTGCCGAGAACACGAACCCCGACGCGCCCAACGATCTGGACGGGAACAATTATGCCAGCACGCCGATCAATATTCTATTGACGCCGCCGTCAGACTTGCGTGTGCGTGAATTGAACGTCGCCACGGATCAGCCGATCGTGGGCGGACAAAAGGTGTCACTCAATTGGATCGTCGACAATATCGGGACGGTGGCGACCGACCGTGAGTCCTGGGCCGATGCCGTCTATCTGTCCGAAGACGCTGTTTTTGATTCCGGTGACCAACTCGTGTTCGCGATTCCGCATGACGGTCGGCTGCAACCGGGGGACGACTACAGGCACGACGTCGAATTCACGCTGCCGCCGTCGGCCAAGGGAAGCCACTTTTTCGTCCAGACGAATGTGGATCCACGAATCGCGCTGACCGAAGAAGCGAAGTTTCTGGAGGAAGTTGCGGCGGTCCTGAAGCGAATCGAAGCGGCGACGGGGAAACCGATCGGGGAAACTGAAATTGGGGATCTGAAACAATTCTCACGTAGCGAGTTGTTGGCGATCCTTGCCGGTCCAACCAATACCCTGGTTCAAGTCTACGAAGGCCCCTTTACCGACAACAATGTCGGCTCGGTCGAGGCCACCGTGGTCGATGCGATCGCGGACCTGTTGGTCGAGAACGTCACCGCAACACCGACCAGCAAATCCGGTGAACCGATTACTGTTGCTTGGACCGTTCGCAATGCCGGTGACTCCGCGACCAACGAGGTCACTCAATCGATCAAACAATACGTTTATCTATCCAAAGACCCTGTGTTTGATGCAAGTCGAGCGATCTTGGTCGGATCACCGACGAAAGTCTTGAACAGTCCGATCGCGGTGGATGGTTCGTACAACGCCAGCATGGTCGTGTCGTCGCCGCCGGGCAGTAGCGGTAACTGGTACGCCCACGTGTTTGCCAACGTTGGCCTGTTCCGTGGAAAACCGGTCTTGACCGCGTTCAGCAAAAGTGGCTTCCCGGATTGGCCCCGACATTTTGTCGACAAGACGTGGGAAGCCGGACGCAAATCGGACAACTTTGCGTCATCGCAGATCATCGCGATCGAGTATGCCGAACCCAATTTGGTGATCTCCAATTTGTCGGCCGTTCCGACCAGTCCCGACAGTGGGTCACTGATGGACGTTTCGTTCACGGTCACCAACTCAGGGACTCGGGCGACGCGTGTCGACCAGTGGACCGATCGCGTGTTCCTGTCGACCGATACGTCGACCGATGCGTATGACATCGAACTGGGGACGTTCCGACGGAACAATGTGCTGGGTATCGGCGAGAGCTATGAAGTGGCGTTACAGGTGCGTTTGCCGAACAACATCGGCGGCGAGTTCCACGTGATCGCGCAAACCGATGCCACCTTCGCCGATCGAAGTGCCGCGCTGTACTCGTTGCCGTATCCGATCGCCGAAGGCTGGCCGCGACTTCGCGGCGTGGCCAACAAGGTCTTGGAATTCAATGACGAAGGCGACAACCAGACCTCGGTGCAGCTGGACGTGCAATTTGTTCCGGCACCGGATTTAGTGATCGATTCGGTCGATTTCGTCAATCCCTCCAATCCGTCATCCAACGTGGTGGAGGTCGGCAACGATTTCACGTTTACCTACACGTACACGAACGACGGAGGCGTGATCCCGGATTCGCAGGTGCCGTTCGTCGATCGAGTCTATCTGTCGCGGGACCGATTGCTCGATGTCTCGAGTGACCACTTCGTCAAACAGATTGTGCGCGGTGAAACGTTGGCCCCGGGACAAACCGGCACGATTACCGAGACTGCGCGGTTGCCGCGGGGGATCACCGGCGATTATTTCATCATCGTCGCGACCGACTTTCCTAACGCCTACCGGCCCGACGGCGAAGTCATCGAGACCAACGAAACGAACAACATCACCGTCGCGGCGACGCCGATTTTGATCGTCCAACCGCCGCCATCGGATTTGCAGGTGATCGACATTTCCGCACCGACATCGGGCAGCGTCGGCGATGTGTTGTCGGTCTCTTGGACCGTCGAGAACCGCGGTGATGAGCAGGCCAAGGCAAGGATTGCCGACGCCGTTTATCTGTCCGCCGACAGCCAGTGGGACATCGGTGACCGTTTCCTCGGGCGGGTCGAATCCGCTTCGGTTCGCACGCTGCAACCGGGTGACTCTTATTCCGCGTCGCTGGATTTTGAAGTCCCCGTCGTGCTGCCGGACGGTTATCGAATCATTGTCCGCACGGACATTTTTGATGACGTCGTCGAAGGCGAAAACAACCGCAACAACGCGTCGGCATCGGCCGACGAAGTCAACATCACGGTGCCGCTGCTGCGGTTGGACATCCCGTTGGAAGACCAGTTGGCGGTCGGCGTCAGTCGGTTGTTCCAGTTGGACGTTTCGCCCGGCCAGACCATCCGAGTCGACTTGGACAGTACGACCGGTATCGGGCGGCACGAACTGTACGCCGCCCACGAACGACTGCCTTCGCCTTTCGATTTTGACGCCGCTTACGAAGGATACCTGTCGGCCGATCAGTCAATGATCATTCCCGAAACACTCGGCGGGCGATATTTCGTGCTCGCCCGCGGCGGAGTTCGGATCGATGTCGAAGAAAACGATCCACGCGGCCGATCGGAATACCCGGTCACGATGAACGCGACCCGGCTTCCGTTTGGTATCACCGATGTGACGCCGGATTCAGGCGGAGACGATCGCTACGTGACGGTGACGATTCGCGGAGCCGAGTTTCCCCAACAGGCGGCGGTGCGTTTGGTTCGTCCGACGCTGGCGGAATTCGCGCCCGTCTCGGTTTCGAGAATCGACGCCACCAAGATCGTCGCCGTGTTTGATCTTCGCGATGCACCGTACGGTTTGTACGACATCCAAGTTTTGCATCCCGATGGGCGACTCGCCGTCGATCCGTACCGATTCCAAGTCGAGTCGGCTGATGCGTTGGAAGTCAACGTCGGCGTCGGTGGTCCCAGCCAGATCGACCTCGGGGCGACCGGCGGCTATGGATTTGCCGTCCAAAATCTGGCCAACGTCGACACGCCTTATACGTTGCTGGAGTACGCGTTCCCCAATGCGCCCAATCGTCGCCCCGATCTGATCCCCGGGCCGGCGATCGAATTTGCGAGTGGTTTGCGGGGTGATGCGTCGACCGTTGCGCCCTTGTTTGACTCAATCAGCACCTTCGACTTTTCGAGCGTCGTTCCGGAACTGAATCTATCCGGCGTGCTGACCGCACGCGGCGTCGCAATCGATTTGCCCAATCAAGGGGTGACCGAAGTCGGTTCGGCGGTGACAATCTATCCGGGCTTGCGAGAAATCTTGGAGACGGATCCGGATTTCCTGAAAGAACTCAGTCCATTCGAGTTGGAGGATCTGGGCTTTGACTTCTACGTCGCAGCCGCGGCGACGCCGATGACGGCCGATGAGTACTTGGATTACCAACGTGACGAAGCTGCAAAACTGCGCAGTGCGATTCTGGCAGATCAGATTGATGTCGAGAATGCCGAGGATAGTACGAATCTGTTCTTGCGGCGGGCCCATTCTGCCCTCGTGTCGATCGCCGGCGACGCCGAATCGTTCACAAGTCTCTATCTGCAAGCTTTGGCCGACAGCGGCTTGCTGCGGCCTGAAGACACGCCGCCGATCGCAGACGGCAAAGCCGAAAACATCAACGCTTTCTTCACTGTCATCGGCGGATTGCTGGGTGGAGAAACGGGGGCAGGGGTCGTCGATGACGCCGCCGTGTCGCTGGCTTCGGCGAGTGACAATCTGTCTGCGTTCATCGAGTTGATCCGCGATTACTACGGCCACACGCCTGACGTGACTGGGGGTGGCATTGTCGCCGATTTCGAAGATTTTGATCGTGGACTCTCCAGTCCGACATCCTTCGTCACGTTCACGCTTCGCGCCGGTCCTCCGCCGTTGTTTGAATCGGGCGAGATCGCCGATGAAATCGCGTTTAACCTCGACAATCTCGGCAATCAGCTCGGCGATTCGACGTCATTGACCGGGCCGACCGGATTCGGCGACGAGAACTTTGTCCCGGTTGCGACGCCGCTGCCGTACACCGTCCGTACGACCTATGACACCGATGCGGTGGATGCGGCGAGGGAAATCCGTATTCTGGTTCCGCTCGATGACCCACTCGACGAACGCAGTTTCCAAGTCGCGGACATCCAACTGGGCGGTCGCTCGATCTCGCTTCCGGCGGCGCGTCCTAACTTTGTCGGCGAATTTGATCTCACCGAAACCGACGGCTACGTGTTGCAAGTCACCGCCGGCGTTGATGCGAACACCCGCGTCGCATCGTACTTGCTGCGCGCGATCGACGGCCGCGACGGGTTGCCACCGGTGGACCCCGCTATCGGTCTGCTACAGCCGGGTGAGCAGGTCACCGTCGGTTTCTGGGCGGCAGCCAATAATGTGGTCGCCGCAGGGGATACGGATCCGTTGGCCACCGGCGACGAAATCCGTATGACGGCTCGCTCGATCATCGACGGAGGGGCGGAGGTTGATAGCCGAGTTTCATTGGCAACGCTGGATGCCTTCGCGCCGGCCAGTACTGTCACGACGACCGCAATCGGCGGAAATCAATTCGAAGTCTCCTGGACCGCCACCGATGACGCCGGCGGAAGCGGTGTCGCGGCCTATTCGTTGTTGGTTTCTCGCGACGGCGGCACGCGGTACCGCAGCGTGTTGTATCGGACCGATCAGACGTCGTATCTCTACCAGGCCGATCCCGGTGAGCAACCGTTGTTCCTGGTCCGCGCGATCGACAACGCCGGCAACGTCGAACCCGTCGCCCAAGGTGTGCGGGTGCCGCGACTGGTACCGGAAATCAATCTCGGCAGCGCTCCGTCGGTCAGTGTGATCCAGCCCGTGGTGATCCCCAAAGCGGAGGTTCGCCCGGAGACTGTCGCCGATCGCGTGTTCGCAGAAGCCGCGTTTGGAATCCCCTCGCGGACCAGCGCGACGCAACCGAGCAAGTTCACTCGGGTGATTCGCCCGTTGGCGGCAGAACGTTTTGCGACGATTCCCGGTGAAAGCGGTGCGGGGATCGGGGCGCTGGCAATGGCGGTCGGACCCGATGGATCGGTTTATCTGTCCGGTGGAGCGGGCAGGAACGAGTTGTACAAAGTGGGGCAAACGTCCAGCTCGCCCTCGGCCGGGTTGCGCAAGCTGGAAGCGTACGCCACGACCACGCCGATTTATGAACTGGCGTTCGATGCGTCGGGACAACTGTGGGCGTCGACCGGTGGCGAGGGCCTGTTGCAATTGGATCCCAATACCGGCGCGGTGTTGGATCGGATCGGGGCGGGCATCGCGCTGGGGATCGCGGCGATTCCCGGCCAGACGGCTCTGTATGTTTCCACGACCGGGGGGATCAGCCGATTCGACACGGCGACACGCAAGCTAACTCCGTTCAGCAATATCCGCGTCGATTCGCTGGCGGTCGCAGCCGACGGGACACTCTATGGAACGGCCTGGCCCGAGGGCGGCGAGGTGTTGCGGTTTGATTTCCGCGGCCGCGCCGAACGCGTCGCCACGGTCAGCGGCCGCGCCGAGTCGATCGCATTCGGTCCGGTGGGATCGATCCTTGAAGGCGCGCTGCTGGTCGGTCATGAAACCGAAGGCAGCGTCACGGTGCTCGACCCGTTGTCACTGCGCCAAACCAAAATCGCAACCGGCGGACGTGGACGTGTCGAAGGCATCCAACCGATTAGCGACGGTCGATTCCTGGTCACGCGGGGCGACCAAGTCGACGTCTTCTTCACCGTCGCGGCGCCGCGTGTGATCCAAACGCGGATTGCCGACGGGATGAACCGCGCCGAATTGGTGTTTGATGTCGCCTTGGCCAACAACGTCTCCAGTCCCGTCGGCGGCAACAATCCCGCCAACTACGCGCTCAAGAACAAAGAGACCGGTGAAAGCGTCAACATCGGCGCGGTCCGCTACGACAAAGCCACACGCTCGTCACAGTTGCTGTTCGAAACACTCGCGCCGGCTGAATATGAGCTGACGGTGTCGTCGACGGTGGAGAGCGAACAGGGCATCCCGATCGGGGGCAGCGGCTTCACCACAACCTTCCGCGTGTTCGAAGACGTCTCGATCTCGACCCGTCTCTCGTATTCCAACACACGCCTCAACCGCGCCGATGGCACGTTGTTGTTTGACGTGATGGTGTCCAATTCGGCCGATTTCGATATCTCCGGTCCGATCAATGTGGTCTTCGATAACCTCGGCGATAACTCCGTCGTCTTCTTTGACAATGCCAATCAACCGGCCGGCGCCAATGGCTATCAAGTCATGGCGGACGGAACCGTGCTCGGGGCCAATTCGAGTTCCCAATGGCACACCGTCACCATCGCCAACCCCAACTTGTTGGATCTGAATTTCAACCCTCGGATCCTGGCCACGTTGCCGCCGAACCAGTTGCCGAACTTTGCGTCCTCACCCGCTCTGGCGGCGGCCGCGGACGCCCAGTATCAGTACGCCGCGGAGGCCGAAGACCCGGATGGTGCGACAATCACGTATGTGTTGGCCGGCGGGCCGAAAGGTGCGACCGTTGATCCGAACACCGGGGTCGTCGATTGGAAACCGGGCCGAGACGCATCGCCGAAAGCCGAGTTCGAGCTGCGAGCCTACGATGCGCGGGGGGCCTATAAACGTCAGACCTGGATCGTGGATGTGACGGGCGCCAACCGCGCGCCCGTCGTCGCACCCATCGGCGATGTCTTTGCCACCGAAGGCGATTTGATCGAGGTCCCCATCAGCGGTTTTGATCCCGACGGCGACGACCTGTTCTACTTCGCCGACAACTTGCCGCCCGGGGCCGTCTTCGACCCCTTCGGCCAAGCCCTGCGATGGCGGCCGGGCGGCAATCAAGCCGGTGTGTATGACGACGTGACCTTGATCGCCAGCGACGGTTTCGTCGAATCCAGTGTGTCGTTCCAAGTCGTCATCGCCAACAACAACGTCGCACCGACGATCGCACCGATTGCGTCGCGAACGATCAACGAAGGCGATCAAATCTCGTTCACCGTGTTCGGCGACGATGCCGATGGCGACCAACTGCGGTACCTCTCGCCGAACCTACCGCCCGGAGCGTTTCTGGATCCCAATACCGGAATCTTTGAATGGACCCCAGGATTCGACCAACACGGTGTCTATGAATTGACGTTGTACGTTGATGACGGTCAGGTGCTCGCCCAAACGCAAACGGTGTTGACGGTCAATAATCTCAATGGGCCCGTTCGATTCCCGGCGATTGATCCCTTTGAAATTTTCGAAGGCCAATCGTTCCAGTTGCGAGTCGCGGCGTTTGACCCCGAATTCACTGTCGCTCCCGTGACGCCGTCTGCCAATACGCAAGACTTCTTCGTCGATTACCAGAGTTTCATTCCCGATCTCAATTACGTCGTGACGGGATTGCCCGCCGGGGCGAACTACGACGAGACCACGCAGTTGCTGACGTGGACCCCGGGCTTTAATGATTCCGGTCAATACGACATCACGTTCCAGGCCACCGACGATGGCGATGGGACGGGCGTGCCGACGACCGATACCGTGACGCTGTCCTTGACCGTCGCCGACGCCAACTTCCCACCGCAAATCGTCGAAGTGGCGGCGCAGTCCGTGGCGGTCGGTCAGACACTTGACATTCCGATTTCCGCCAGCGACTTTGAAGGCGCGCCGCTGGCATTGGCAGTCACCTTTAGTGGCGCGACACAACTGCCGGACTTTGCAACCTTCACCGACAACGGAGACGGAACCGGATTGTTGTCACTCGCTCCACAGCCCGGTGATCGTGATGACATTCTGGTCGCGGTGACCGCCACCGAAACCACGGGGCCGCTGCCGCTGAAATCGACGGTCGAGTTCACGCTGCAGGTCACCAGCCCGAACGAGCCACCAAAGTTCACGCCGTTCTTCGACTCGGTCGCGTTGGTTGATACCGCGTTCACGATCGACTTGTTGATCAGTGATGCCGATCAAGATGCGTTGACCGTCACCGCGACCGGACTGCCGGCCGGTGTATCATTGATCGATACCGGCGTGTACGGGCGGCACAAGTTCAGTTGGACACCGACCGCCGCAGCCATCGGATCACATACGATCTCGTTTACGGTCACCGACAGCGGCAACGGTGACGAGGCGTTGAAGCTGTCGGACACGCGAACGATCACGTTGAACGTGCGCGACAACAACGTCCGTCCGAACCTGGACCCGATCGGGCAACAGACGATCGCCGAAGGCCAGACGTTGCAGCTGACCGCGGCGGCGACCGATCCGGACAATGACCCAGTCTTCTTCAAGGCGGGGCTGGTTGTCGGCGGCGTCGTGGGAAGACTGCCAGGCGGTGCGACGTTTGACGGCCAATCCGGGCAATTCCGCTGGACGCCCAATCAATCCCAGGCGGGAACCTATCGGATTCGCATCACCGCCAGCGACGGTGCCGGATCGCGCAGCGAAGACGTCGTGGTGACCGTGACCAACACCAATCAGCCACCGACGCTCAGCACGTTGCCGCGACTGTTCACCCGTGAAGGCGATCAGTTGGTGTTCACGCTCTCGGCCGGCGATCCCGATGGCGAGACCCTGATCTACAGCTTTGACGGTGTGGCACCGAACGGATTTAATTTTGATCCAGCCGGCCGAACGGTGATTTGGGACGTCGATTTTGATTCTGCCGGCAGCTACACGTTCCCGTTTAGCGTGACGGATCCCTCGGGGGCAAAGGATTCGATCGACGTCTTGGTCACTGTGTCGGGAACGAATCGTGATCCCGTGATCAGCGCGCCGCAATTGCGCAACGCCCAGATCGGTACCCTGCTGGAAATTCCAATCCGCGCGACCGATCCCGACGGTGACACCATCACGTTGACTGCCAGTGACTTACCCGCCGGTGCAACGCTGGACGCCGATGACGTGATCCGCTGGACCGCGGCCAGCTTCCAAGCCGGCACGTTTACGGTGCGATTGACGGCGGACGATGGCGAGTCAACCACGGTCCGTCCGCTGACGATTCTGGCGTCGCTGGAGCCGGTCGGTCCCAAGGTGCAAGTCATCACCACGCCCAGTTTTCCTGCCACGCCGGGGCAACCGATCACGATCGAACCGATCGCCGACAGCGACGTCGCACTTTCCAGCACGACGTTGTCCATCGATGGCACGCCGGTTGCGCTCAACGCACTCGGACGCGGAACCTTCATCGCGAGCGCTCCCGGACGATTCACGGCAACGGCGGTGGTGACCGATGTCGAAGGCCGAACGACGACGATCACCAAGCCGATTTTTGTTCGCGACCCGAGCGACTTCGCCGCACCGGTAATCGAAGTCCTGCAACTCGCTCCGCCGGTGTTCACCGAGACACGGGATCTGATCGTCAATATCTCCGACACGGGACTGGCCGAGTATCGGATCGAATTGATTCCGAAAGGCGGCGGGTCGGCGCGATTGATCGGTCAGGGGACGACCAGCATCACGCAGAACGTCGAAGTCGATCCCGCAAAATTCCGCAACGGGTTTTACACCTTGCGTGTCACCGCGAGTGATTTCGGCGGTTTGTCGTCGACCTTCAATCACGACATCGAAATCAATTCCAGCGATAAGTCCGGGGCGCTGTTTGAAACGGCGACGGATCTTTCGGTGACGCTGGGCGGGATCACCCTGCCGATCACGCGGGTCCACGATTCGTTGACGATCGCCGCTGCGGATTCGGCCTTCGGCGCCCGCTGGACGCTGCCGTTGCTTGATCCGCAATTGTCGCTTGACTTGGGAGGCGATTCCGGCGACGCGTTTGCGGCGATGACCGACGACGCGCGGATCTACCTCACACTGCCGGATGGACAACGCGTCGGATTCCAATTCGCGCCGGCAGCCCTGTCCTCGGGCACTGTCGCCACCTTCGCGCCGGCTTGGCAAGCCGATTCGGGAGTCGATTGGACGCTCGAAAGCTTTGGAGCCAACCTGCGCAAAGCCGGTTCGGGCTACTACGTCGTCGGCAGCGGCCTACCCTACAGCCCCTCGCTGGTCCCTGTCGGCGACACCGTTTTCACGCTTGTCTCCCCCAGCGGCGAACGGTTTTCCTATGCTGCGAAAACGGCGTCGGCCTCGTTTTCACTGGTGCGGATCACGGCGGCCGATGGCAGCACATCGCTGCGGGTGACCGACAGCGGGATCGTTGCACCGAGCGGGGAGCGGTTGACGATCGTGCGCGATAGCGATCGGCGAATCAGCGAATGGGTGGGGCCGGCGGGCGAGCAGATTGTTTATCGCTATGACGACGACGGCCGATTGGCAGTCGCGATCGACGTGTCAACGGGCGACCGGACGTTCTACGGCTACGACACGAACTCTAGACTGACCACGATCAGTCCCCGTTCCACCGCCGGCCAGTCGATCAGCTACGACGTCGACGGTGCGGTGGACCAGATCGCCACGATCCAACCGCACCTGGGCGGCACGCGTCAAATACTGGCCGCCCCGATCACGGGCACACTCGGAAGCGATGCCGACACCTACGCGTTCACGATCACCGAAGGCGAATTGCGCAGCAGTCCCAGCGGCGGAATCACGATCGGAATCGATGTGGATGGTGCGGTCGGCCAGATTGTTGGGCTGACCGCCGGCACGAGTGTTGTCGACGGCACGCGGACGATCAACACGTTCACGATCAATGAGCCGGGAACATACCGGTTGAATGTGGCGGGTACGGCCAACGAAAGCTACACCGTCGCACTCTATCTGGTCGGTGATCTCAACGGCGACGACCGAGTCGACAGCGATGACAGCACGGCGTTCGCGATCGCCTTCGGTAGCACCTCGGTTGACGCCAATTACAGTCTTACAGCCGACTCCGACAGAGACGGCGACATCGACGCTATCGACCGCATTGGCCTGGGCGCCATGTTTGGTTTTGTGGCCAATAGAGCTCCCACCGGAACACCCACTACGCTACACAGTCGGGGGGCGACTCCTTTCGTTGTGGATGCAACGACACTTGTGACTGATCCGGAGGGAGATCCGGTGTTTGTCAGCGACGGGAATGGCAATGGAATGATAAGATCGCTCGGAGCCGGATTGATCGAAATTGCTCCCAGCGAAACGGCTGGCGCGGCATCGCTCGTCGCCGACGATGGATTGCTGGAGAGTAATCTGCTTGATATTCCGATCGAAATTCGATCGGTGGACTACGAACGCTTGGAACTATCTCGACGTGATCCGGTTTTATCTCCGGGGTCAACATCTAGGCTGCATGTCTTTGGCGTGCTGGCCGATGGGACACGTGAGTTGGTCCCGACCAGTGAGGTCGATTACACGACCGCCGACGCTTCGGTTGCGGCGGTCACGGACCAGGGATTGATCATCGCGGGTGAGGTCGGGACGACAAACATCGTGCTCGGTGTGGGAGGCTTGTTTGCCGCGACGGCAATCGAGGTCGGGGTGAAGGAAGACCGGATCGTACGGGTGTTCCCAGAAAGTTACGTTTTGGCCAGCTCGCAGACGCGGCAATATCAGGTTCGAGAAGTAACACCGGATGGCGTGATCGATTTGGCGGCGGACGAAGGAACGCGATACGTTGTGGCGGACCCATCGATCGCAACGATCGACGCTTCTGGCCTACTGACAGCGGTCTCAGAAGGAACCACGGAGGTTACCGTAGTCACCCGCGGTCGAAGCTTCGTGACGACGATCAAAGTCGCGTCGGTTCAGGCCGGAGGCTCAGTCATTGATATTAACGGCGGATTGGTCGCTTCGCAGGGAATCGAAGTTGGCATTCCGGCGGGAGCCTATGAACAATCTGTTTCAATCGACGTCGAAGAAGTGGACTTGGCAGACTTTCCCTACGACGCCCCGTTCGGATGGAATGCCTCGTTTGGCTTGCGAATCGACACCGGCGGTGTGGACGCGGAACAGCCGCTTTCGGTCGCGATTCCTAGTCCTGCCGGCTCCTCGCTGGGCGATCCGCTGTACCTGTTTCAGCCGGCCGAATTCCTGAACGCTGACGGCACCATCGACCAAAGTTGGTTACTTGTAGACTCAATGGTCGTTGGTGACGATGGCATGGCGCGAACAACTTCGTTGCCGAACATCGGTGCGAGCCGTCGTCGTTGGGCCAATGGGGGTGTCGTTCCCAAGCCGACTCTCGGCGGAGCGTTGATGGCAGCTTCACCGGGATCGCTGCTCGGGTTACTCGCGGCGATCACGGATCTCGATCTTCGTGAACTCGCCTATCGCAACCACGCTTCGAAGCCGCGAGGCTACCAGTCGATCGTCCAAATGGATGCCACGGGTGACTTCGGCGGTTCCGATGCGTTTTACGTGTATCCAGGATTGGACTTCGATTTCCTCGTTCCGGCGATACCGGATTTCCCCTATCGGATGGGTTATTTGTCCGCAGAGGAAGACGGGCTCACGCAGATCGCTCGAACCGATGTCCTTGTTTCGGAGGGAGAGACCGCAGGACTGTTGGTCCCATTAAAACCGCGGGCGGTGGTTTCTGGGCCTGCGGCTCCTTCAATTTTTGAAGCGAAGGTCACGTTCGGGACTGACACGGTGGTGACCGGTCCACAAATCGAGTTGGTAGGCAGTAATTTCCTGGCCGAGAACCCCTATCGAGAAGCTTCGGACCTGGGTAGCAAACTGGAGGATCTGTTTGTCACCGTTGAGGTCGGTGGTCGTGACTTTTTTGACACCAACGGAGACCTAATCGTCTTAGGGCAAGCGGACTATCAGATCAGCGGTGATGACCTTCGGCTTGAGGATGAGCCCGATGAGGAAGGCTCCGAAATCGATAAGAAGCGGTTGTTTGTTTCGATCCCGCCCAACGCCATGATCGGCGGGACTACGATCACGGTCAGCCGTCCAATGGAATTGCCTTTGGACGGTAAATTCGGGCGGCAGGTGTTTACGAGCAACCCGGTCGCACCGGTGGGAGATGGGCGATACGGATTCAGTCTCTCAGGATCCGAGGACACCGTCACGGTCATTGATTTGTCCAATGTGCTTGAACGCAACGGCGAGCCGGTCAAACGCCAGCCCGAAGTGATCGCGGAAATACCTTTGGGGACGGGGGATTCCGAGCGGGAAGACGTGCAAGAAGCGCCACGAAAGTCTGTGCCCTCGACCGACGGTTCACTACTCTATGTCACGCTACAACGCAGCGCTCGACTTGCTGTCGTTGATGCTGTGAGTTTGCAGGAAATCGATTTTGACTCCGATAAAAACGGAGTTCAAGCAATCCAATTGCCTTCTGGTGCGACTCCGTTCGACCTGGCGATGGACCCGCAGGGACGATTTCTTTTCATCAGCGACTTACATCGCAGTTCGGTGTACGTGGTCGATGTCGATCGATTCTCGCCGTATTTCCATCGTGTTCGGGGCACCATCCAATTCGGATCGGGCCAAGTCGGTGATGCCGTGTATGGCAGGCTGGGACTTCGAGGACTTGCCGTCAGTGCGGATGGCAACTTTTTGCACGTTGCCGCGCCGGCGACGGATCTGTTCCGTCAGCGGTTTGGTGAAAAAGGTGCATTGCTAACGATTTCGATTGCAAGTCTCAGGGAACAGCCAAGAGAGCAGGATCGTTCATTCCAACGTGACACCGATCCGCCGCCGATGCTGCTTCAGTTTGACACCAATCTTCCTGAGTCGGTGACGCCGGTCGGACCAGCGCCATTCGATGTGACCGCGACCGATGATCCGAACGTCATTCTGGTGACCGATCGTGTCGCCGATTCGCAGGCTCTTGGAGTTTTGCGGAAAGAAACTTCGGTGGATGGCGTTTCAACCTTCGCCGATGAATACGTTTCGGTCGTGGAATTTGGACAGATCCCGCGATTGGTCGAGGGACGAGATACCCATGCGTTCGCTGTGAGCAATGCACAGAGTGTCGTGTTTGTGCCCGCGAATACTTTCCAGCGGCAGCTTGAGAACAAGGAAGATGGAATCAGCGGAGAGCACCCGTCATACGCGCTCATTGTCGGATACAATGCGCAGCGAATCGGCGATTCCAAAAAAGACCCCGGACTTGCGCCGTTCTTCGCTTACAACCCTCGTCTGGAAAATCCGGAATCGCCCGGTAGCTTTCAATCGGTTTCGGTGCCTTTGGGAGCGGGCGGTACGATCGGGATCATACGCAATCCGCTGGGTGACTTTACCACAGACCTGACGCAACCTCGTATTGTAGCGGCGACACGGCCGATTCAATCCGGTTTCCCAGATGACGTCGCGGCATCGCTAGGGACCGGTGTCTTTATTACACCGTTCCAGTCCATCGATTCGGTCTTTGCCTACGACCTGGTTGGAACAATCGGAACCATTGAATCTGCCTATGACTCGGGCGTGATTCCCGCCTGGAGCCAATTCACTGAGGAATCGGCGGCAAACACGGAAGAGCTGAGCCGCCTTCTGCGAGGACCGCTTTCGACAGTACCGATCGATGCTTTGCAACCAGCGTTGGCGATTGCGGCGGACTATCGGTACTTCGATACGGAGATCGAAGGCCGGCGGACCGTGGGCTATGGCGTTCCACAAATCGGCCCCGATGGATCCGACCCGAATGATTTTGCACCGCTCCGTGTCGATGCTCTGCCGCGAGGTGTTTCGGTGCAGCCAAAGATTGAAGGGAAGCTGATTCAACTGTCGCCCACGCCCTACGGCAACCGTCCCAACTTGCAGGCGTTCCCAGGCGAATCACTTACGGTCGAAGCGGGGAAATTTGCCCAGGCGGAAGTCCACACCGGAACGCTGCACGAAGGTCATGTGCTTGTTCCCTATCACTCGCAGGGCGAGGATCGCGCCCTTCGATTGCGCTACGATTCGCTGAGAGCCGAACCGCGAACGTTGCAGTATTTTCAGATCAGCAATTTGGATTCTGTCGACGCCAGGGAAGAGGATTTGTTGAGCGTCGGATTGACGGCGATCGGCGGTGATATTCGTATCCGTCCGGCTGGAGTCGACTTGGAGGTTTCCGAGGAACTTGTCGCATCGGGGCTAACCGGTGGTGAAGCGCTCTTCCGAATCCCTCCGCCGACCGAGGGAAATGGCTATGGAGCAGGGATCCCGATCGATTTCACCGACGCGCCGACTGGGCTCTACAATTTGAAGATCGACGCGTCCATTCTCAGACGCGTCAGCGACGGATATCAATTGGGAACGTCGATCGCTCAGACTGAACCATTGGCGGTGGTCAATGGAATTGAAAGTCCGTTCGGTGCAGGATGGGGATTGGAAGGCTGGATGCAGTTGTTCCCGGGACCGGACGGCGTACTGCTGGTCGACGGTGGCGGAACAGAACAGATTTTCCTGAGTCCGCAGGAGCAAGGTCAACCTTACACACCGTTGGTGCCCGACCATTCCGAGTTGCGTCAATTGGAAGACGGGACCTTCACACGAAGGAAGCTCAACGGAACGGTCGAGACGTATGACGAGGAAGGACGACTCGAAACCACGAAAGATCGAAACGGAAACACCACGACGTTCGAGTTCGACGGCGAACAGCTCGTGAAAATGACTGATCCGGTCGGACTGGAAACGCTATTCCGATACGCCGGCGATCATGTTTCGGAAATCGTTGACCCGGCTGGCCGCAGGACTCGGTTTGAATACCAAGAGAATCGACTGGTGAAAATCATCGATCCCGATGGAACGATCCGGTCATTCGAATATAAACCCCGCATCGCATTCGACGATCCGTCCGAGCGGCCGTTCGAAAATCTGCTCACCGCGCAGATCCACAAACGTGGAAATGGTGATCCAGACGGCCCGGGCGAAACCACAGGGCCGTTTCGAGAAACGTACAGCTATGACACGTTTGGTCGTATTCGTAGCGGTACTGGATTGAACGACCGCGAGTTCTCGCTGACGCCGGCACAGATTCTGGGCGCCGAATTGCCGAAGGATTTCCGGCTGATCGAAGACGCTCCGGAACTGACCGAGCTTTCCAACACCGATTCGATTATTCGTCCGATCGATCAAGTGACGATGTGGTGCGGTGTCACCGATCCTGATCCGAGTGAGGGTTTGGGTACGCAGTATCTGGCCGATGCCATGTACACCGACTTTGACGGTCGCGTCCATGAGTTTTCCATGGATGGATTTGGGTCGCTTGTTCGAACCCGTCGCGAGGGCGAGATCGATCGCCAGATGCTTCGAGCAGCGGACAACGGCGTGGTGATTGCCGAGATTTCCCCAGGCGGCAACGTTACCTGCTACGAACGAGATATCTTTGATAATGTCGTCAAAATCACTCGATTTCCGGAGGGCCTCACCGGACCGAGGGCCGTTCAAGAGTATCGCTATAACTACGAAAAAGCGAATCAGCTCGAGTTCTTTAAGGATGCCGTCGATCGCACGTTCACCTATGTGCTTGATGACAACGGCAACGCAACGAGCGAGACAATCGTTGATCCAAGTCCTCCCGAAGGCAGTCCCGCAAGCGTCATGAATCAATTCAGCTTTGGCGCAGGCGGGCTTGTCGAATCAACGACTGACGGAAAAGGGAACAAGATCTTCTTCGCCTATGACAATCTCGGTCGATTGGACACCATTACCTACGCGGACGGCGTGCGCACGAACTCGTACTCCGACGAGACGGGGGATATCACAAAGATCACCGATGCTGCCGGCGACATCGTCAGCTACAGCTACGACGTGATGAGTCGGTTGGTCGAAACCCGTTACGACGAACCTCTCGACGGGAAGTCCTACACCGAAACCCGACGCTACGACGCCGAGGGGAATCTGCGAAGCATTGACGATTACAACAGTCACCTGACAACATTTGAGTACGATGTTCTTGACCGTCCCGCAGAGCGAGTGGACGCTGCCGGGATTCTGGATCTCGAAACGGTTTACGCCTACGAGCCGCAGGATGCGGTCGGCATCTACCCGATTGCAACCGGCGTGAATTACGAATACCAATTGGAACGCGACCCGCGTGGTTTCTGGACCGCCAGGGTGTTCAACGAGCATGGGTTGCTGATTCGTGAATACGACGAACTCGGTCGTGCAACTCAGCACAAATACAATACGAATCATCATCGAACAGCGACTCGATTGCCCGACGGTTCCGCGATCACCTACACACCCGATCAGATCGGGCGGGTCAAAAAGATCGCGGGGCCCGGTGCCGGAAGCCAAAATACGACACTGTTCGAGTACGACCTTGCTGATCGTGTCATCAAGCAGACCAAACTAAATAACACAAATGGTGGCAATCAAGTAACGACCTATGATTACAACCTGTTCGATCAGGTTGCCTTGATGGTCGACCCGGAACTGGCTTCGCACAAACAATATTACGATGCGGCGTCGAACCGAACCGCCGAGATCATCGCTGCCGGAACTCAAAGCGAATTCCGAACGGATTTCACGCACGATGCCCGCAACCGGATCAAGACTAGGACTCAGGCGGGAATTGCTGAGACACGGTACGAATACAACGGTGACGGAACGATCAGGGAAATTCTTGATGCGCGAGGCGGTGTCACCTCCTTCGTTTACGGGACGCTCGACGCTGTGCTCACCAAGACCGACGCGGAGAATCGGGTGACGCATACGATCTTTGACGGAGTCGGGAACATCATTGGTGTGGTCGATGCCCGCGGTTCCGGTCGCGACGACGAAGCGTTTCTTACTCGCTATGAATACGATGCCGCAAACCGGCAAACGAAGATCACCACGCCGATGGGGCATGTGACACGCTACGAGTACGATGGGACGGGCAACGTGACCGAGGTCATTTCCCCACGGTCGGCAACCTACGGCGATGAGTTGACAACGACCACGATGACGTACGATCCCGTCGGGAATCTCATACGGATGGAGGAGCCCGAAGGCAGAGTTCTGGTGATGGGATATGACGCTAATTTCAACTACAAGAATCTGGAAGAGATCTATGGGGAGGAAGGACTCGAGCGGCGTACTCGTTGGACGCATTTTGCCGATGGCCGTATCAAAACGATGACCGATGCACTCGGTCAGCTGAACAAATACGAGTATGACCTCGTTGGTAATCCGATCCGAATCATCGACCCGCGGGGCGAGGAATACCGAACCGAAGTGACATTTGATCGTCTCAATCGCACGCGTTCGCATACGACGGTTGCGGGTAGGCCTGAACGAGCGAAGCGAACGTCTGATTACGACGCAGCGGGGCGAATGACAACGGAGGTCGACCCGCTGGGGCTTGAGACGGTCTTTGCGTATGACGCTCTCCACCAAATTAGCTCGATCACGACGACAGGTGACGACGGGTTGAGCTTTGTCCGGAAACTTGAGTACGACACAATGGGCGATCTTCGCTCATTCACCGATGCCCGTGGCGATTTTTACACGACCACCTACGACGTTGATTTGGTTGGGCAGGTGCGGCTAAAGCGGGGGCCGTCCGGGACGCCCGACGATCCAAAGCCGTACGAGATCGAATACGATTACGACGCGATTGGAAATCTAAAATCGGAAAGTGATCCGCGTAATCCTGACTGGAAAACAGAATACAAGTATGACGCCGACTCACGCTTGGAGACGTTAAAGAACCCGCTCGGTCACGTCACCTACTTTTCGTACGATGAGGTCGGGAATCAGATCGCGGTGACTGACCCACGCGGCAATTCCCATGGTGACCCAGAGTATACGACGGAGTACTACTTTGATTTACTGGATAGAGAGATCGGGATGCGCGAGCCGGGTGTTGGGGCGACTTGCTGGGACCTCGATGCGGTCGGCAACGTCATCCGGGAAATCGGTCCGGGCGCTGGTCTCTCTACGTGTACCGCCGATGCCGACGCCGGAACACACACGACCATAAATACCTACAACGCGATGGGTTGGATGGAATCAACCACCGACGCGGAGGGCTACATTCGACGGTGGCAAGACTTCGACGCTGTCGGGAATCCCCGAACGATCATTGACAAACGCGGTTTCGAGTCAAAGTACACTTACGACGGACTGAATCATGTTCTACGTGTGGAGCGACAAGCCGGCGCTGGCGGCGAAGAAACGGTAGTGGAGACCTACCGTTACGACGTGATTGGCAATTTGCTGGAACACGCGGATGGTCGTGGTGCGGAGTACAAAATCGTTTACGACTACGACAGCCATTATCGACTCACTGAGTCAACGCAGCATTTGGTCTATGGTGCTGAAACGCTAGTCGAAACGCGGGGTTACGACGAAGTAGGCAATCTGACGTCGCTTACCAACCCGCGAGGCAACTTTTACACAAGTCGCATGACGGTCGATGCCGGAAACCGATTGGTACTCCTTCAAGAGCCGACCGGGACGGAGGCAGATCCGGGGCCTGTCGCAGAGTTCCACTCCGAATACGACCTGGCCGGAAACTTGATTCGGTCGGGGGACAATCGCGGAGAAGAGTATGATATTCGCTACGAATATGATGCCGCGGGGCGCCAGACCAAGCGGATCGAACCCACCGGTACTCTCGCTCAGCCCGGACCCGACGCGGTCACGATAACGGATTACGATGACGCCGGCAATCCGATCATGATCACTCACCCGCGTGTTAGCGAATCGGGGGATCCATTTGTCACGATACTTGACTACAACGGCCGCAATTCGCTGAACTTCCAGATCGATGCGGCGGGCTACCGCACCGAATACGAATACGATGATGCAGGCAATCTCAAATTGATGCGAGAGCCGGGTGGCGAATTCGGACCAGATCGGACCACCCGGTACGAGTACGATCAACGCAATCAGCTTCGATTCGAACGCGTTGGAACTCACGTGATTGAGCGGCGTTACGATGCGCAGGAAAACCTCACTCAGGCGCTCGGCCCCTTGGTGGACAAGCAGGGGAATCCTAACAAGATCGAGATCACTTACGATGCTCTGGGATACGTTAACTCCCAAACAGATCCTGAAGGGAACGTGACGGGCTATCTACGTGATGCCGTCGGCAACGTCATTGAGACACTCGATCCGCGCGGCGCGTATTACAACGTGTCGACTACCTATGATGGCGCGAACCGTGTCCGAGAAGTTGACGAACCGACGGGTAGCGTTGAGTTACCCGGCGATCGAATCACAACGGTATATGAGTACGATGGTGACGGGAACTTGATCAAATTGGTGGATCCGCGAGGGGAGAGATTTGCCACGCTGTTCACCGTCGATGCACAGGGGAACACGGTCAAGATTGATCGAGCCGGTGGAACAGTTGACGAAGTCTTGCGAAACATCGAGCGGTTTGAATTTGACATCGTCGGCAACCCCGTGAAAGTCATTGACGCGCGGGGCGAATCGTTTGCCCACACGCAGACGTTTGATCTGCAAAACAATTTATCGACGATCACCTATCCCAGCGACGATCGCCCAGGAGGCCGAACCGAGAGCTTCGAATATGACGCGGAAGGGAATCTGCTGCGGATGCACGCCCTGACCGGACCGACTGACGTGACTGAAAATGTCTACGACGGCCGCGGTCGTCTCGTGAAAAGTACAGATCCCCTCGGCCGAGTGACGGTGTTGGACTATGACCGATTCGACAATCGAGCGGTGATCACCGATCCCCTGGGCACGACGCGGTATCAATACGACGATCTCGACCGCTTGACCAGAACCGAGGATGCGGTTGGCAACATTGAGGTCATCGAATACCTGCAGGGAGATGCCGTCGTCCAGACGACCATCAACGGAACGCTGATCGGGCAGAGCGAGTTCGACGCCATGGGGCGACTAGTGAAGTCGATCGACCCGCTCGGAACATTTCAGGAAACGACTTACGATGAGGTCGGTAATGTCATCCGCACACAAGATCGTCGTGGATTGGTTACCGAAACGAAAGTCGATGCCTTCGGATTACCGCTTGAAGTGAAGGAGGCTGCCGGAAGCGAGCACGAGCGGGTCACTAGGATGACGTATGACGTGCTCGGACGTTTAGAATCGGTCGTTGATCCTCGGGGCGAGTTTTTCACCGCGCGGTATGTGCACGACAACTTGGGCAGGCTGATCGAAGAGCACAAGCCAACGGGAACTCCCGAAATCCCCGGGATTAACACGCAGGGGTTTGATGCGGCAGTGCATCAGTGGCGATACACTCCGACCGGGCAATTGGACTATGAAATTCCGGCCGGCGGTGATGATTATCGAATCGACTACGAGTACGATGCGATGGACTTTTTGAAGTCGCAGTCGTATTTGGCCACGGTGGGTGGCACACTGACGCCCGTGACCGAGACTTTCTTGTACGACACGGCTGGAAGGCTTCGTGAACAGGTCGACGCTACCGGCTACACCACGCGACAGACCTTTGACGCCATCGATCGGATCACGACGCGCGAGGTGGGGGCGGATTCATCCAATCCGGAGACGTTCGCTTGGACCTACGGGACCAATACGTTGGGTGACTTTGTTGAACAACGCAGCGGGGACAATGTACTCGTTCAGCGGACACAGTACGACGCTCTCGGACGCGTTCTAGAGCGTGCTAATCTGGGCGGCGTTCCCAGAAGCTACACTTACAACGAACGAGGGCTGCTGGAGACGCAGTCAATCGGTTCTGTGATCACGCGATATGAGTATGACGATCGTGGCCACTTGCTGCAGCAGAAAGACGGTGACGACAACGTGACGCAATTCACGCATGACGCGGAAGGCAATGTTCTTTCCGTGCTCGAACCGGGGCTGGCAGCACCGACTGTCATGACGTACGACACCCTGGGCAGATTACGTACTCGTACCGGGGCGGACGGATCAACAACAACCTATTCCTATGGCGATTCAAACTTCATCGAATCGATCGCGGATGGGGCCGGCGCGACGACCAGCTACGAACGCGATATTGACGGGCGTCCCTGGAAGGAATCCACGGTCTTCGGAGACCGCATCCGCGCGTATGACCCAATGGGAAATGCCGTGCAGCAAATAGATCGGCTGGGGCGAGTCATTCAGCGGGATTTCAATACCTACAATCAACCAATTGAAGAGCGGTGGTTGGATGGCGATGGGGGCCTTGTCCACACGCTGCACTTTGACTACACGCAAGATGGAAAGTTAAGCCTGGCCCGGTCCGGCGACAACGATGTCCGGCGAACCTACTCAGCCGATGGATTCCGGCGCGTGGCGGGCGAAACCACATCGTTTGTACCGGGGCAAGGCGAGATCGAGCTATCGGTGGACTACGATGATTTGGGACGCAAACATTTCAGCGAGTTTCTGGTGGGAACCGAAACCGTCGTACGTCACGACTTCGAGTACAACGATCCTCTGGGGCGGATATCGCGAGTCACCCAGTCGGGCGACGCAGTGACCAACAAGAACGTCTTATGGGAATATGCGTCCGGTCTCGATGCGACCTCGTCCGTGACGCGTTCGTCTAGCAGTCCGGGAGCTACTCCGGTGGTTTCGACACACGCGTACGATGTTCGTGGCTATCTGCGGTCGCTGACGCATTCCGGCAACGGGACGCTGAATCAGTACACCTTCTCATTCGATACGGCGGGGCGTTTGACAGACCGATCGGATTCCTACGACTCGCAAACACTTTCCTACGACGACTCCGGTCAACTTGAGTCGGTATCCTACTCCAGCAATGTTGCGTCCAATGAGACCTACATTTATGGAGCGGACGGGCAACGAGAATCGGTAGCGGGATTTGTGCTCGAGTTTGGAGACCACAGTCGCCTGTTGGCTGATGGCAGGTTCACCTACAGTTACGATGCCGAGGGAAATCTGATCGAGCGCATAGCGGTGGATGGCGGCGCGCGTACAATGCTCGACTACGACCACCGGAATCGGCTTGTTCAGATCCGAGAGTTTTCCGGTGACGGTTCTCCTGGACAGATCACCGAATTTGAATACGATGCCTTAGATCGACGGATCAGGATCCGGACCGACCGGACCTCAACTGAGGCAGGCGTCCAGGATCAATGGTTTGTCTACGAGGGAATCAACATCGTCTTGGAGTACGGTTCCTTTGATGGCGGAAACGTATCGCTGGACGCGGTGAATCTGTTCGGGCCCCAGGTTGACCAAGTATTGGCAGTTGACGACACGAACGGAAAGGTCTTGTGGCTATTGCCGGATCAGTCAATGACGATCCGAGATGTGGCGTTCGATAATGGTAGCCTGGCGAATCACATAACGCTCGACAGTTTCGGCCGAATCCTCGAACAGACCGACTCGCAGCATTCAGTCCGGTTCCTCCTGGCCGGTCGCGAGTACGATGAGCAGACAGGGCTTTACTACGTGCGAGCCCGGTACATGGACCCGGTCTCCGGTCGTTTCATTAGTGATGATCCTTTGGGGCCGATCGATGGTGACATCAACGGGTACCGGTACGCGTTAAATAATCCAGTGACGATGTCGGACCCGACCGGATTGGCGGTCGATCAACAGCCACATCCGTGGGCAAATCCGTACAGCGGCAGCAGAGATTTCATCGTAAACGATGCGATGCTGTTTGCGCAAGCTTTCGTTTACTTGCCTGAGGCAGCAGTTTCGGTGGTTACTGAATTTGTCGGGTTGGTCTTCGATCCGTTCATCATCGGAATCACCGGCTTTTTTCTGGATTACTACGGCGAGGGAAGCCAGGCCGGAAACTTTGACTACTACACCTTCGGAAGCTATTGGGAGAGCTATTTCCATGGTGAAGCGAATCTGTCCGATTTAGCACCTTTTGCACTCGGATTAGGTGCAAGCGTTGTCGGGGCCGGAATCGGGTTTGTTGCGACCGGTTTCAACCCTGCTGGTGCAATCGGCGGATTTGCCCTGGCCGGAAGCGCGTTCGGTATCGCGACGGGAGCGAATGACATTCGTCGCGGTTATGAGTCTCGCGACCCGCGAAAGATTGCGGCGGGTGTCGTGGGAATCGGAATGTCAATCGGTCCGGTCAAACCGGGGTTACGAGCGCTCAGAACAAATCCTCGCGCGAAGCCGCCTGTGTCCAATGCGACGGAAGTAAAAGGCAATACGTCAACCAATGTTTCCAGGCAAAAAGTCAATCGACCTGAACCGTTGGCGAAAGAGGCCGTTTCTGGTCGGCCTGCTGCCGAGCCCGGACCGGGGCCGGATGCGTTGCTCAATTCGATTGACGATTCATTGGGGGCGAATTCGCAACCCGCTCTCGGAAACAATGGGAAAAGCAATTGGTTCGACGACGCAACCAGAAAGCTGGCTGATGATATTATCCAGCGAGAGGGAGTCACGGCATTTAAGGCGGGTGACAGAAAACCGGGCTATAAGTGGAGTTATGAGGTCGTTAAGGATTCGTTCAGAAAGATTTATGGCGAAGTCGCGTTGGATAAGGTGCACTTCATGGACGCTGACCTTTGGGTTAAGGGCGTCAAGAGTGCGTACGAAAACCAACGCGGTAAGTTCCTGACAAACGAATTGTATAGCTCGCGCACCAAGGTTCGAAAACACGCTGACGATGTTTCAACTCAGGGTTCCATTCCCAACTGTGCAAACCAAGCTCTATGTGCTGCGGTGAATGGAAACTCCAATCGTTCGTCTGCAAAGCCGTATACACTCGGGGACTCCGCCAATGACCTCAAGGGGTCATTAATTAAATTCACCAACGATTCGGCACAGATTGCTACTGCACAAATTGCATTGTCAGGTGTATCAAGCTTCCCCATCCCAGGGCTTGCATCCGAACTTCTCGGCATTCTTCGGGCTGGTAGAGCTCAGGCTTACCAGCATTTGAATCGCGTTGTCGTCGGCGGCAAGACGCTCACCGGCGCTTTTGCTCAGTTGGAGTTTATTCAGAATGCTATGCGGAAAGCTGGGCTTTCTGATGCGGCGACGATTGGAATACGCAATGCTGACGATCTCCGATCAGCATTGATGTCTCGGAAACCAGTGGTGATCGCAAAAAGTGGGCACGCGGTGACTGCGATCGATCGGGTTCGGTACAAGGGCAATGAGTTCATCGCGATCCGCAATTCGCACCAAAAAGGGCTTCAGTTTGAGTTGATTGACGAATTTGTGGGTCAGTTGCAGCGTGGTAACAACGCCGTCGTACCGAGCCTCAAGGCGTTCGAGTCAGCGAAGCGAGCAATGCAGTACTCGGCCAACCGAAGGGCCAGCACTCAAGGTATTAAATCGCCGGGGGCTCCTTCTGCTGGTGCCCCCGCACTGGGTGCCCCGCGAGTAGGTGTGGACAGCGCAGGGAGGCCCAGTACATCGCCAACTCCCATCTCCGTGCCGGAATCATTCGGTAGCGGGAATACCGCGGCAAATATGAGAGCGTTGGCGATTCAGAACGAAATCCAGCAAGTCGCTGGCTTCCATACATTGCCTGGTATCACCCCCGAATCCGCAATCTCCATGTTCCGGAAGCGTGGCTATTCGCTCACACAGGCTGATCCGAGTAGTCCCGCATCCGCATTTGGCCCGACCAATGTTTTGACGAAAGCGATCCGAGACCGGTTCGGCCGCGACACCGGCTATACGCTGGGGATACGCATCGATCCGAATCCGGTCGGGTTTCACGGTAGAACGATCAAGGGATTCGCTGATGAAGCCGGCCCCTGGCATGCGCATATTGAACTAGTCGATTCGAAAGCGGTCGTCAAAGGAAACTACGATCCCTTTGCGCCAATCATCAAGTTCTCCGGTGACGGGCGTCCGGTATTCAACCCGAAATTCGAAAAGCCGCCGGCATTCGGCACGCAAGCGTTTGAGGACTTGCAACGCGCCGTGCATCCACCGATGAACGGTCCCCAAATCGATGTCACCGCCTGGAACATCTCTACGTCCTACAACGGGCCAGGAGCGGTACTGTTCGGGCCGGCCGCCCCGAATTATCGTGGTCCAGTGATTGGAAATCCCGATGTCTTGTTTGGTCCCGCGCCCTTCAAATATGGCGGCCCAACGCTCGGAGCGCCAAACACACTGTTCGGCCCAGAAGTTCAGTTTGGAAGCTCCGTCTTTCTGTTGAGCGAGCAGGGGCCACAGGGGAACGTTACTCCGACCGTAGCGATTCCAACCGCATTCAGCGTCGACACAATCGAGTGGCTGACCGCCTACGCCCGCACGGTTGCTGAGCGATTTGAGCGAGTATTCCCCGAGGAGGTGATCGAGACCACATTTTCCGGGATCCGCTTCATCTGGGAGGATCTACCTTCCGGTCAACTTGGCCGCGGTCTCTGGCTTCCCGAAAGCGACACGGATCCGCAGTCGTTTGAGATCGCGCTGGATCGAGATGCCGATGGTCACGGTTGGTTCATCGATGAAACACCCGGCGACGATGCCGAGTTTATCGACGGCCATCTGATGTCCGATCCGTCCAATGCCCGCTATGATCTCACCACCGTCATCTCGCATGAGCTCGGACACGCGTTCGGCTTTGGATCGATCTACACAACCTTCAACGACATGCTGGAGGTTGATGAGAACGGTTTTGTGTTCGTCGGTAATCAGGGCAGTTACCTTCTCGCACCAAATGGCAATGAGCTATCGCCGCAAGCCCACGGTGATTCACTTATGTCGGCGACGCTCCCAATCGGTCAACGAAAGTCGTTGACCGATGTCGACATTGACGTGTTTTCCAGTCTGCTTAAGTATGGCGAATCTGCGTCCTCGCTGAAGGATGTTGAGAGCACACCAGCGTTTCTGCACGTCGAACAACACGTCGCATCTCATACCGGATTTGTGACTTTGACAAATCAAATCGAGTCGGCGCTGCAGTCAATGCCGAACGTCGGTCTTCAGCCTCTTGCAAGTTCGTCCTGGCAATCGATCGGTGACATTACCGTCGCCGAAAACGCAGTGACCCTCAGCGAAGACGTCGGCATGCTCAGCGATCTGTCGCAGACGTTTGTCGTTCCCAATGGGGTCAATACGATTTCGTTTACGCTGACGGGGATCTCGATGGATGTCGGCGGAGTGGCCGATGGCAATGCTGTGCATCCGCCGGAGGTGTTTGAGGTCGCGCTGTTGGATTCGGTGGGGGCGACGTCGTGGATGGGCGAAATGGGGAAACTGTCCGGCGGGGATGCGTTGCTATCGATTCAGGCAAATGGGACGGTGTACTTTGCCGACGGCGTGACCGTCGAAGGGGTTCGTCGCAGCGGCCGAATCGGTGACTTGACCAAGCCGATCGATGTCGTCATCAGCCTGCCGCCCGAAGCGAGCGGTGAAGTCGCGACGTTGATGTTCGATCTGGTCGGGTTCGGGGAGGACAACAGCCAGGTCCAGGTCAGCAACATCCTGTTGGAAGCAAGCAACGGTTGGCAGAATCCGATCAACCCGTTTGACGTCGATGACAAAATCACAAACGGTGTGAAGTCCGTGTCGCCGCTGGACGCGTTGGTGGTGTTGAACGAATTGGCCCGTGCCTCGGTCTACCATCGCTCGACCAACAAGCTGTTTGAAATCACCGACACCGTCGGTCCGCCACCGTTCTACGACGTCAACGGCGACGGGTTCATCACCCCCAGGGACGCGCTCCGCGTGATCAACGAGGTCGCCCGCCAGCAAGCCGCCGAACCGGAAGCGTTTGACGAGGCGCTGGAGGCGTTGTTGGACGAAATGTAGGTCACGCTGCGTGTGACGGTTGGCGTGCGCGACCACCGGCATGCACAGCATGCCCTACTTCAGCCCCCTCGGTAGCCACGACTTCCGCTTGCGAGGTTGTGGTTGTAAGGTTGAGCTGACTTGACCTCCTAACCTTCTTGAAAACCACACCCCATGGCTGAACTGAACCTTGCGATCCGCGTCGATTCGCTTGGATTGCCCCTGAAACGTGCGCTCGATGTCGCCGCCCAAATGGGCATGCGATCGGTGGAACTCAATGCCCGCAGCGAGATTCATCCCGAATCGCTCTCCGAAACCGGTCTACGGCATCTGAGAAAAATGTTGGACGAACGCAACTTGTCGGTCGCCAGTCTGCGGTTCCAAACACGACGCGGATACGACAACCCCCAGGACCTGCAACGCCGAATCGAAGCGACCAAGGCGGCGATGGCTCTGGCGTACAAGTTGAAGTCGCGAACGGTGATCAATTCGATCGGATTCATTCCCGACGATGAGACGGACCCCCGGTATGAATCGCTGCAAGCGGTGCTCAGCGATCTGGGCCGGCACGGCGCCAAGGTGGGCGCCTGTTTGGCCGCCGAGACCGGCGCGGAATCCGGCAAAACCCTCGCCGACCTGCTCGACAAGGACGAAGACGGTTTTGTCGCCGTCGCGCTCAATCCCGGCCGATTGATTGTCAACCGGCACAGTGTCTTCGATGCCGTCAAACTGCTTCGCCAGCGAATTCAAGTGGTGTGCGCGACCGACGGCGTGCTCGACTTGGCCGCCGGACGGGGGCTTCACGTGCCGATCGGCGAAGGCACCGCGGATTTCCCGCAAATCTTCGCCACCTTGGAAGACGTCGGCTTTCGCGGGCCGTGCATCGTCGGGCGAGATGATTCCTCGCTCGCGGAACTGCAGCAAGGCGTGGAGTACTTGGGGAATCTGGGGATGTAGGCCGGGAGAGGGTAGGAAGATTATTCCTACCTCCAAAATCTTCCTACCATTTCGCCAGGTCGCGTGGATGCCTGCCTGCCAGCAAACCGCAGCCTCAGTAGAGATCCACCTTCATGAATGCGCCCGAAGACGTGACGATCACGCCCGTCGTGGTGCCTGCTTTGATTTTCAACTTCTCCGACTGCCCTGATCCGCTGGCCGGTTTGATTTCGATGGTGTAATTCCCGGGGGCGACTTCCCAGTTGATCCCCGTCTTGGGATCTCTGGCACCCGCACCCGCGGCGATGGTGTAGTCGCGTCGGTTGATCGTCAGCACGACTGGGCTGGCAGTATCATTGGCGAGGAACAATCGCGCCTTGCCCGGTGCCGGCCATAAACCGGCGGCCTTGGCGGCTTGGGCATCGCGTGACACCAGCGTGATCGCCGTTTCCGTCCCTTTGCCGACCAGCTGCACCAACAGTCCGCCGGTGGGCCCGGTAAACGACAGCTCGGCGCTCTGGCGATCGATCATGGTGTCCTGCGCCGCCGCGTCCCATTTGCCCCATTGTCCCGACGCGAGCTGACGGCGATAGAAATCCACCACGGCGCCCAGTTCCGCGGCGACGGTCGTCTGAATCACTTTGCGGAACGGGCTGCCTTCGGCTTGGATTCCCTCGTGGCCCTGCGGCACCGGCAACGCGTCGTAGCTGTCTGCGGGCAGTCCGCCGACCGGTTTCTGGGAGGCGGAAGACTTCTTGCCAAGGATGTTGACGTCGACGCTGACGTCGAAACTGTACTTGGTGTCCAAGAACTCACCGGGCTTGGTCATTTTCGCTGTTCCGCGGGCACGTCCGTCTTCGATCACGATGGCGTCGTCCAGGTCGCTGTTGCTGCCGACGCTATTGTTGTCAGCCCAGATCGACACGGAGCTGACGTTGTCGTCGGCGTCGACCAGCAATTTGACTTGCGGCGTGAATTCAAAGTAATCGTCTGCGGCGGGTCTGCCCAAGGCCGCGGTCAACTTGGTCATGTTGAGCGGTTTTTCCGAGAAGACAATTGACGTCATCGGATCGTCAAAGAACATCACGGGATACGCCACCACGTTGGACAGGTTGTAGGTCCTGTTGCCCATGACCAGCTTGCCGGAATTGGCCAGCTTGGGCGCATCGGCGAGCCGTTTGACGGGCGTGGACTGGCGAGTCAAAACGGGCACGTCGAAGCTGATTTCGGCGGTGTAGACCTTGTCGAAAAAGTCGCCGGGTTCCCTCAGTGCGACAGTGCCGCGCGCGCGGCCGTCTTCGACCAGCGCGGTGCCGACAAGTTCGTCGCCGGATCCGTGTCCGGGCGTTCCACCGGCTTGCAGGTTCAACTGACCCGGTTGGTCGTCTTCATCCAACACGACCAGCAAGTGCGGCTGCGGCCAAGAGGGACCGCCCTCGTCGTCTTCGTCGCTGCCGGTCTTGCGGAGTCGCGCGAGAAGCGTGTCCTGTTTGACGGCTTTTGGAGTTGCCACAATCTTCGTCCTCCACTCGTCATATTGAAAGACTTCGTACGCGATCACGTGCGGCAGTTCATAGGTGGTGCCATCCATCACGATCGTGCCCTTGTTGGGAAGTTTGGGCATTTGGGCGATGCCTTGTTTCGCTTTTTCTTTGCGTGATGGTAGTGCCACCGATGATTCGACCATGTCCTCCTGCGTTGCCGTTTCGGCCGCGATCGCTTTTGCCGCTTGCTTCGCCTGCTTGGCTTCCTGTTTCATCCGCGCGATCTCTTCCTTCATTCCGTCCCACTGCATGCCCTCGGTTCGAAATTCGACTTCGCAGCCGTCCTCCTCGGCGGTCAGGTTGACCTTCAGCGTTGACTTTTTCTGTGAGAAATTCATGCTGACGTAGTGGTCGAAATCCATCGTCGTCTTGTCCTTGGTCCAGTTGCGTTTTTCAAGTTCCTCAACGAGGAACTTTTGAACGGTTTTCAGGTCGGACGAGGTCTTGAATTCGACGGTTTCGAAAAAGTCGCTGTATTCGAGGTCGGTGGCGTCGTCAGGGATCGGCAATTCTTTGGGCGTCGGTTGGTCGTCTTCTTCCCACATCATTCCGGTGGGAGTCAAACGCACGGCGCTGCCACTGTCTTCTTCACTCACGCGGACGACCAGGGTCATGTTGTTTTTGGCAAAGGTCTGGACCCAGAAACTGCTTTGTAGATTGTCGCGTGCCGATTTACGCCAGCCTTGTTCGGTCAGTTTCTGGGCGTAGTGCTTGCCGACCGTTTTGAAGTCCGAGGGCATTTGAAACCGCACGTCACCGCGTCGCTTCATCATGCTGTACTCGGTCGCCCCGTCCGGAACGATCAGATCCCGCACCCGCATCTCCTGGGCGACCGCCGGTGTCCCGATCCCGAAGCTTGAAACAACCAACAGAGCCGCCATGAAGTGAAGAAGTTTGCGGAGCATCGCGATGTTCTCCTTGTGGGGGATCGTTCGAGTCGACCCCTTCATTTGAACGGGGGTGGGGGGAGTAGACCAGAGAAAAGATGGGAATCTCGTGAATTCCTGCCAGAGGATGGGAGGCCGAGTGTCCGTAGGTTTATGTCAGCGCGGTGTCGGGTGGAGAAACTCGACAAGCGTTCGAGAGCCGAGGTGACTCGCCCAACGCCACTTGCTTTGCACCAATTGGGGCGCGTCTTGTTAGCGGTAGGGCGCGAGCCCAATACCGCTCAATCGACATTGAGGGGCGCCGCTCGCGCTGGCGCGAACCGGCTGATATCAATTGATGATCAGCCGTTTGGCGCGAGCCTACGGGCCCTGCTCTGGTCAAAACCTTGTCGATTGAGCGGTATTAGGTGCGAGCGCTCCGGAGTTTGACCGTATTTCGTCGGAGCTGTCAAAAGCGTCGGGAGCATTGACATCGGAATAGGCGAGCCAAGATGGCCTCGTTTGCCAACGAATCTCCTGACCATTGAGGCGTGCACGTTGGTCGTGCAGCAAGCGGCCCGAGATCCACGGCGACGCTTACAACGGGATCAACACGGGGCCCGCGCAACGGGCAGGGCTCGCGCCGCATCAGGTTCCCACCTCACATCGTCCACCACCTTCCGAGCAGACCTGCACGCTCGTCTACACCTTCTGCACCGTTCACGAGCGTTTGGTTGACCAGCTGATCGGAGACCCGTAAGATTGGGTGGTTTGTGATGCTCCGTAGTCCAACCACGAAGTATCGCTTTCTTACCTCGGTCGGCCCGCCAATGATTAATCGTTCGGCGAAAGAAACGGTGGCAGGCATGAACACGTCGTTTGAAGACTTCAAAGCGCTTCAAGAAGCGGCCCGCGGTGGGCGACTCGATCAAGTACGGGAGCTACTCGACCGAGGGGGCGATCAAAACACGCACCCTGGCATGCCAAAGGAGTTGTCGCCCCTTATGAAGGCTGCAAACCAGGACCACTTGGAGGTTGTTCAATTATTGGTCGAACGGGGAGCGAACATCCACTTTACGGACGGCGATGGATTTACAGCGCTCACGATCGCCGCCGGAAGCGGCCATTGGGAGATCGCGAAGTTCATCGCCGAGCAGGGCGGTGATGTCTTGCACAAGGATGCGAGAGGATTCTCGGCGTTGAGTGCGGCCGAGCGAACGGGCGATGCGTCTTTGGTCGCGTTCTTTCAACAGTTTTCATCCGGCAGTCAAGACGCGTAGCAAATCGCTCAACCTGAAGCCTCCCTATGCGATCAAAACCTCAAAGAGATGCTTCATGATGAATCTAGATGCTTCGTTACCATCCCATCGGAATGATGATCCGCAGGCGCATGACTCCCCCGTCACTTGCGTCGTGTGGTCTGAGGGTGTTTTTCTTTTACTCAAAGACGAATCCGACCGGACACACGACGCGCCGATCCCCGGGAGTCGAGCGGCTTTGGATGTTGGAAGTGCACCCGTGAGATCAAGACGCCGTTGCTAGCACATCGCAGATGAACTGCGGCCAGTTGATTCGGGAAGCGGACGATGTGGAGGCGGGGCTGCCCGGGCGACGTGCCTTGATGCCGCGTCCGTACCTGACCTCTGTTGGCATCCTGACCAACGCCCGACGGCTGCCCGCCGTACGCTGTTCCCGCCATCCAACTCGAGTTCGCCTGCAACGAAGACGCTGGCATCCCTTGCCGGGATGCCTTCTGATCGAGTCCCCATCACCCGCCCACGTAATGGCCGACAACGCTCTGCCGCACGATGGATCTGCGTGCCTTTGGATATGCGGATCGATCGCAATTTGTTCACGCTGCCAGCGAACGCCAGTTTCGCCGCAGCAAATCCATTCGTGTCATTCGTGCTATTCGTGGACAATCTCTTCACCGCTGGTTCCCCGAATGTCCAACGCCTGACGTCCCGCCTGCGATTGGTGCGCTCGAATCGCGCCCACCGATTTCATCAGACCTCTGTTTCCTGTGATTCGCTCCTGATGTCACGGTTTGACAGGTGCGCTGACGTACTTGCTGGAACGGTCTCACGCAAAGTCGCCAAGCCGCAAAGACTTGAACCCGCTCCTTTGCGGCTTGGCGTCTTTGCGTGATCCTTCTCTCTCTTGGTGCGCTGTCGACTCGGCCGCGCGAGTCGAACCGACGCCTGTCGACGCAACGCTAACGACCGACGCGCCGACTGCTGACTGGGAGACTCGATTTCCCTAGGCGATTTCAATCGAGTACATTGGCAACCAACGAAGATGGCTCAAACTGTCGTCGTGGCCGATCCGCGTGAACCAAGTGGTGGACCGCAGTCGGCGAGTCGAATTTGTATTTGAGTTCAGATCCATCGCGCCGACGCGGTGACCCCGGCCGTTCTGCACAAGACCCTATGAGCCGAAGTTTCACCATTTTTATCGCACTGTCAGCAATTGCTTTCATCACCTATGTTGCCTACGGCTATTTCAACCGGCCGCGATTTGTCGGTGGAGTCGTTGCGATTCACACAGGAACGCTACCAGGTCATGGAGTGCTCGGCGTAACTTTCGGATTGCCTCCCAACGAGATGATCTTAACCAGCGTATTGGAGGATGGTCCTGCTGGGGACGCGGGAATAGAAGTTGGTGACCATTTAATTGGGATTGAAGGAGAGCGGACAGAGACGGGGCAGCACTTCCTTTCGGTGATTCGAGACACAAGCCCAGGTGATGTTGTCGCGATTCAATTCCAGCGGGATGGTCACGAAAAGATTGTAGACGTCGTATTGTGCGATGCTCTAACGATTCGTGAGCTAAACCTCGAACGAAGACTTCAACAAGGCTTCCTCGTTCCCGTGTCCGAACCATGAGAGATTGCAGAACCATCGGATGTAACGGATCGGCGGAGTCGAGTCGGTTTGGCCATCGCAATGGTTTTTGCCGCCGACTCGTTAATCCTTTTAGTTCATGCGAGAAAGTGCATTGACTGATCTGACCAAGCGACTGTTTGCAGTGCGATTCTCGCTTCGAGCAATGTTGGCAAATCTCTCCATCTGCGCAGTAATCTTTGCTATCCTTGCATACAAAGACGCACGTCGGCGTGATGTTTTAAAGGCCATTGAATCGAGAGGTGGTACTGTACGTTATTCCAACACCGGGTTCTCGCTATTTAAGAGCTCACAGCTTCAGTCGATCAGCATCCCACAAGACGCGCTTTCTTCAGTTTCCAACGGCGATCTGCAACGCTTCCCAATTCTCGATTTAGTCGTAGTGCAGAACGTTGAATGCCGGGTGAACGAACGCAATGCGAACTGGAAATTTCCGGACTTTCCGGTAGACGCGTCGCGACTAGAATTCCTGGACAAATTACGAACCGGTGTCAGCGTGAATAGTTGGGACGAAATGCTGGATGCGATTTATCGGGATTGGCAGAAGATTCGACCGGAGCGATAACAACCGGATGCACGACGAGTCGCCGAGTCGTGGTCAGTGAAGTGGAGGATCGCTCGCGGCGACCGCGTGATCCGTAGCATTGAACTTAATCGAATTGCTTTCCGCTGCAACGGTTGACGTGTGGTCACGGTGGGCGGCGTTGCGGCGGACTCCAGGCCGCAACGCTGACGCCAGTTTCTTGAATCCTCTGGCCGCAGGTCGTCAGCGTTTTGGTGCGGCAGTCGTCTTGATCTCTCGTGGCCCTTCGTGTGATCCGCTGCCGCATGACTCCCCCGTGACTCGCGTCGTGTGGTCCACGGTGTTTTGCTTTTACTCAAAGACGAATCCGACCGAACACACGACGCGCCGGTCCTGAGGAGTCGAGCGGCTTTGGATGTTGGACGTGCACCAATGAGATCAAGACGCCGGTGCTAGTACAACGCTGATGAACTGCGTGCAAGAGAGTTTGGAAACGGTCGGTTTGGAGAACGTGGCAGCGATCACAGCAAGCGTTGTGCTTGGGTGAGGCCCGGAGGGCCGGTAGAGTGTCTGCCGGCGGTGTGAGCCGCCGGGTTGGGAACTTCCTTTGCTGCGACAGCCCTGGAAGGGCGACAGAGTCCACGCTGCGGCTCGACCCGCTGTGCACTGTGTCGGCCTTCCAGGCCTGCGCCGAAGGTGTCTCCGAACCGGGCCCTGACGGGCCCGGCAAGCACTCTGTCTGCCCGCTGGGCTTGCGCATCCTGGGGTGGTGATCACTTTTGCATGGGTCGCTGACTCCGGTGATGGGGATGCGGACACTCGCTGCGACCGCGTCCGGGGGCGTGGTGAGGAAAGGGGCGTTGTCCGGAGGTAGCGCTGCGCTGACCTCCGGCTAATGGCTGTAATCCCTTCGGGATAAGAACATCGCTTTGGCGTGGAGGATTGGCGTCGTGTTGATTGGACGTCGCAAATGGCGTAGCGGGGTGGGCGAACCGCTTTGTTCAATCCCGTCGGGGTTGGCGACGAGGTGGTTCCCAGATCTTGGGGTGCGCTCACGCGACCCCAAGCTTTGATGTGGCACGCCGCTGGCGTAACGCTGCGTGAACCGGCGTTCTACGCACAAGCAATGGAGCGAGTCTGTTCAACTTGAGTTCGCCTGGGACTGAAACGCTGGCACGCACAGCCAGGATGCGTTCTAATCGAGTCCCATCACCGGCCCAAGTGAAAGCCGACATCGTTCTGACGGGCGATGGATCCGCGTTCCTGCGGATGCGCGGATCGTTCGCAAATCGTTGTGCGACAGAAATCAATCGCCTGGCGCTACATCAATGTTTTTCGATGAAGAAACGCTTTTTCATAGTTGCGTTCATCGCGTTCGCGATCTGGTTCGTCTATGGCGCGTACCGCGGTCTAACTGACGTTGAGATCGGCGAGTCGCTGCAAAGCGTCGACTGGCTTCCTGATGCTGCAACAAACGTCTCGTATTACCGCTCATACCTCAACACCGCTTACGAATTCGACATCAGTGAACGTGAATTCCGTGAATGGTCGCGGTGGGATCTGACGGAAATCACAAAGCCTGTGCAAATTTCTCGATATTTAGCGTTCTCCACGACACTTCCTGAAGAACCATCCAACCCTACCAGAGCTGAGATTGAAGCGTTGGCATTGGCGATCGCGAAACGTGGTGTGACGATTCGCGACGGTCTATACTGCGGGTACCTACAAGGCAATGGCGGCGGTGTCTGGGTCGGCTATGATCGCGATTCTGGGCGTGCCTACTACCAGTCGGCACCTCGATGACAATTGCGATTCAAGCGGGGAACCATGCGATGATACGGAGCAGCGGTGGTCGCCGTTCTTGCAGTGGTTGAGTCACTCGCCGCCGTCCGCATATCGCCGCCGTTTGCCGATCCAAATCACTTTTGGCAGTGCCAAAATGAATCGCATCATCGCTCTTTCGTTTCTTATCCTGGTCTCGCCCTCTTGAGCGTCCGCCGATGAAACGGCGAATCCGAAACCAAACTGCCAACGGCAACTGTCCTACCCGACAAGTGTATTTTTACGTTTCCAATCGAAGACATTGGACGCGAATGGAAGTGGGGCGTGAGTCCGGCGAATCAATGCGAGTATTCCTGGATGGTTACCGTGAAAGGCAGCGACACAACGTATCAGCTTGGCTTTTCCTACTTCAATCCAGACGCGTTTCCGCAGTCTGGGACGTTCGATGAATTGCTGTCAACGGGTCAGGCCAACGTTTAAGCGCTTGAAGCGGATGGTAGCGGCGCGTCCTACGTTGACGGTGTTCGGGTGAACTGCCGCTCCGAGGGCAATGCACTACTCATTACGATCGATAACAAGAAATGGTTGAAAGAGTTGTTTGCTCATGCACCAAAGTCTTTAAGATTCGAGACAAGCGGTACGCAGCTGAAAGCTGGCAAGGCGGACGTAAATGTGGCGTATAGAATGGCTGCGAAAAAGAACGGCGGGTAACCATCGCGTGCACGCAGAGCCGATCTTGCCGTTTTTTCAAATGGAAACTCAACCTCCCCGGCCCAGTGACGCGTGCCGTTGAACTTAATCGAATAGTATTCCGCTTCGACGGTTGACGCGCGGTCGCGGTGGGGCGGCGTTGCGGCGGACTCCGGGGCGTCAGGCTGGCGCCAGCTTCTTGAATCCTCTGGCCGCAGGTCGTCAGCGTTTTGGTGCGGCAGTCGTCTTGATCTCTCGTGGCCCTTCGTGTGATCCGCTGCCGCATGACTCCGCCGTGACTCGCGTCGTGTGGTCAGAGGGTGTTTTTCTTTGATTGAAAGTCGAATCCGAGCGGACACACGACGCAAGTGACGGCGGAGTCGAGTGGCTTGGGATGTTGGAAGTGCACCAATGAGATCAAAACGCGGTTTGCTCCGCGGCGCTGATGAGCTGCGTGCAGGTGACTCTAGAAAAGGGGCTGGAGGAGAGTGGCGAACTCAGTGCGGGCGGGGGCTGGAATTCGCTGCGACCCCGTTCGGGGTCGGGCAGAGGAACGGGGGGCGTTGTCCGGAGGTGGCGCTGCGCCTTAGGTTTGACCACATCTTTTTACAATCTTCATTGCGTCAACGCCGCAGAGCATCGCTTGGAGGTCGTTCCAGCCTCGCCAAATCGTTTGCCATCCCGGTGGGTGATCGGATTTGCGGTTCTGATGACCGCCGAGTCTCGCCAGTGCATAGAAGAAATCGTGAATTGACCAGTCGGGTTTGATTTGGCCATGTCGCCAAGCGCTCAGCACACTCACGTAGTCGCTGCAGATAACTTCGGTCGCTTTGCGTTTCTTTGCGTCCCAACGACGACTGGCATCACGCATTTGCAGCAGAGTCAACGCCACCACTGAAATCAAAGCGATCGCTGGCTGCAGACGTTCTTCGCTAGTGAATTGCGGGCTCTCAATGCTACATCCTGTTTTCATCCCTTTGTGATACTCTTCAATGATCCAGCGACATTCGTACCAACCGACAACCTGATAGGCATCTTCAAAATCAAGTACGGGTTGGTTTGTAATCAAAAACCATTCCAGACGCTCTTCTCCGGCGGGCGGATCTTCTTCCCAGACTCGAACAACCCAGACGGCAAGCGGATCGTTGCCGTGTTCTCCTAGTTTCTTCGCGGGTGGTTTGATTTGAACCGGGGCAAATGAGACAGCCATCTTCGCCTCACGAGCCCGTCGATTGGCTGATTTCTTTTTGCCTTTGCGAACCCGTACTTTCTTGTCGACTTTGCTCGTTACCGATAACGTCCAGTGTCCTGCTGGCGGAAGGCTGGCAGCATAGTTGCGAAGGTAACAGGCTTGATCGCTACTGCCTTGATCGCCATGTCCAGGAATGATCGCCCGATTATGAGAGGCACGAATGACGAACCTACGGCCGCTGGCCAATTCATGTTCGAGGAACTCGAACGTGTCAGCTCCTCGATCACAAACATCAACGAGTTTCTCGCTGTTAGCCAGTGGATCGGCACCGCGCAACCACAATCGACTCTCTCGTGATTCACGCTTGCGTTTCTGAGCGGTCAGTTCGTCTTTGGGAGCATCCTCCCGATGGTGCAAAACCTGATTGTACAATCCAATTACTTGCCGTGTTTTCGGGTTCACGGCCAAGCTGTTTTGCGCGATGTACCCACGGCGATTGCCGTTGCCAATTTGGCCCATGTCATCGGAAAGTGACTTGTGATTGGTAAAATCCAGCTCGGTGGCATCATGAAGAATCAGGACTGGGCCTCTGATTTGCTTGATCTTGAGACAGGTTGCCTCACGATGAGATGCGAGAATTGCCTCATGCGTCACCTGGTCACGGTCCATCAACCGGTAGAAAGCCCTGAGGTCTTTGGGGCTATTGAATTTCTGTGGCAATGTTCCACTTGGTCGTCGAGCCATCGAGTCAGCGAGTTGTACGAGACGATTTGTTCTACGTTTGTCGCCGAGTTGAGCGTTGGCAAAGTTGACTTGTCCAAATGTCTGCAGGGGCAAAACCATGGGGGGCCTTCCGTGATACGAGTGCTGGTAGCCATTCCGTCACCAGCAACCATCTCAACCCGCCGTCGCGAATCAATCGCAGCGTGTGTTCCACGCCACGGTTCCCACAGGGAAAAAACTCCAGGCATCGCCAAATTACCAGATCAACCTTACCAAGCTTGACTCATTTACAAAGATCAACAATTGGTTTCACAGCCGCGCCAACTCGACACATCCGCCGGCAAACAAAAAGATGTGGTCAAACCTAAGCGCTGCGCTGACCTCCGGCTACTCGCTGTGATCCCTTCGGGATAAGGACATCGCTTCCGTGCGGAGGAACGTCGCCGTTTTGATCTCTCGTGGCTCCTTCAGTGATCGGCAGACCTAAGGCTCGCCCTCCCTCGCTGCGCTCGACCCTCCCTCCCGCAGACGGGAGGGTTACTTCTTAACTTGATGCGTATGCCCCTCGCTGCGCTCGGCCGCCCTGCCAAGGAGGGCGATTCAGGAGGCGTCGATACCTGTGCCGGCAGGAAGGATGGCATCGAAGCCAGTTCTGAGTGATAGAGCAGGTGATTTGGGTGGTCTGGGCGAGTTTGCTTTTCGGCTCTTTTCGCGGTGACGTGGTCGGCAAGGTTTGACATACTCGGCGTTCGATAGAGGCTCTTCCATCCTGGTCGGATTCCAATGCCGTGATCTACGCCGAATCTCCCGCCCTGGAAATCGTCAACCTGCGCAAGCACTACCGGCGGATCGAAGCGTTGCGTGGCGTGGATTTCGAACTCGGCCGCGGGGAATGCCTCGCTTTTCTCGGGCCCAACGGCGCCGGGAAAACGACGCTGATCCGTGCGTTGGCCGGACGAACGCGACCGACCGAGGGGACGATCAAGGTGTTCGGCCACCCGATCGACTCGATCGGAGCCCGTCAGGCACTCGGGTTGGTGCCGCAAGATCTGGCACTTTACGGAGACCTGACGACGCGTGAAAACCTGATGGCGTTTGGTAAGTTTCATGGCGTGCCGCGCCGTGAGCTGAAAAAACGCATCGACTGGGCGCTGCAGTGGACGGGATTGACCGACCGCGCCAGAGACCTGGTGGGTGGTTTCTCGGGAGGCATGAAGCGGCGTGTGAACCTCGCTTGCGGCGTGCTACACCAGCCCAAGATCATCTTGTTGGATGAACCGACCGTCGGCGTCGATCCCCAAAGTCGCGAACGGATCTTTACGATGCTGGATCAGTTGAGTGACGAGGGGGCTTCGATTCTGTTGACGACGCACCATCTGGACGAAGCGGAACAGCGAAGCGATCGGATCGTGATCTTGGATCAAGGCCGCGTGATTGCCGACGGGACCATCGATGAATTGGTGTTGAGCACCGTCGGGCATTCACGGCTGGTTCGAGTGCGTGTGGATCGCCCGCTGACCGCGCCGGTGACGGTGCCCGGCGACGGCGGTCAACGTCGGACGGTTCACGTCGGTGAAGCCGGTCGGGACCTGATCGAAACACGGATCGACGATGTGACCGTCAATTTGGGACCGTTTTTAAAGGCGGTCCGGCACGGTGGCTACGTGGTGTCTGACATGGAGGTACAGGTGCCTTCGTTGCATCACGTCTTCCTGCATCTGACCGGCAACGAACTGAGGGACTAGAACGCTCGTGATTTGGACGATCATGCAACTCAGTCTGCGGCGACTGCTACACAATCGGATCGAACTTCTGTTGACGTTCGTGGTCCCGATTGCGTTCTTCAGCGTGTTTGCGTTGATCTTCGGAAACGGGATCGGCAGCGGAACCACGCCGAAGGTAAAGGTTGTGATTGTCGACGAGGTTCAATCGCCAGACAGCACCGCGATCGTCGAATCGTTGCGCAACAGCGCCGGTCTGCGATTGATGAACGATGATACGCAAGACGAAGCTTTAAGCCTTCACGACGCGTCGGACATGGTTCGCCATGGCAACGTGACCATCGCCATTGTGCTCAAACCGGGACAGGGCGAAGCGATCCGATCGGATTTGCTTGCCGACGCGTCCGACCAGGTTGCCGGTCAGGTCGTGTCGGCGTTGGTGGGGCGTGAACTGGTGATCGCCAAGACGCGACAAGCGGCCAGGGCGCGGCGGACGATGGTGCGCCGTCCCCCCACCGGTGAGGCGACGGCGACGTCCAACCCACTCGTTCGACAGCAGTCTGTCGTTCCGGAGGAATCGTTGGACCCGTCCGAACTAGTGCAGATCGTGGACGTCATCGGAGAGGACAAGGCGAACCCGGTGGTCAGCATGTACGCCGCCGGCATCGCGGTGATGTTCTTGCTGTTCGGTGCCACCGGCGGCGGCGGTGTGTTGCTGGAAGAACGCGAGAACACGACGTTGGATCGATTGTTGTCGACTGAATTGACGATGGATCAACTATTGTTGGGGAAATGGTTCTACCTCACCGCACTGGGATTCGTGCAGGTGTGTGTGATGTTCGTCTGGGGACAATACGTTTTCGGAATTGACTTGCGGGGGCACTTGGACGGGTTCGTGATGATGACGCTGGTGACCAGTTCGGCCGCAGCGGCGTTCGGTTTGTTCCTGGCGACACTTTGCAAGACGCGCGGGCAGCTCAATGGGCTGTCGGTGATTTTGATTTTGACGATGAGCGCGCTCGGCGGGTCGATGGTGCCCCGCTATGTGATGAGCGAACGGATGCGAGAACTGGGGCTTTGGACCTTCAACGCGTGGGCGCTGGACGGCTACGACAAAGTTTTTTGGCGTGATCTGCCAGTCGATGCATTGCTACCACAGCTAGCGGTGTTGATGATTGCCGCGGTAGGGTTTCTACTTGTCGCTCGGGCGCTCGCGATACGATGGGAATTTGATTGACCCGGCGGCGCCGAAGCCTCTCCCATCGTCGTTCCCTCAAGTTTCCTCATCTCAACCACGTAGAATGACAGCTATTGAACCCGGCAAAACAAGGATCGGTTGGATCGGCACCGGAGTGATGGGGCACAGCATGTGCGGCCATCTGATCGACGCGGGATACCAGGCGACGGTTTACAATCGCACGGCCGAGAAAACGAAAGGCTTGGTCGGCAAAGGCGCCACGGCCGTCGATTCACCTCGTGCGGTCGCGGAAAACAGCGATGTCGTGTTCACCATCGTCGGTTTTCCCAGCGACGTGCGGCAGGTGATCCTCGGGGAGGGGGGTGTTCTGGAGGGGGCTCGCGAGGGGATGGTGTTGGTGGACATGACGACCAGCGACCCGAGTCTGGCGATCGAAATCGCCGAGGCGGCCAAGGCGATCGGGGTTCAGGCGATCGATGCCCCCGTCAGCGGTGGCGATCTCGGAGCCCGCAACGCGGCGCTGTCGATCATGATCGGCGGAGATGCCGAGACGGTCCGGCGGATCGACCCGCTATTTCAACTGATGGGCAAGACGATCGTCTACCAAGGCGGGCCGGGATCGGGGCAGCACACCAAGATGGTCAACCAAACGTTGATCGCCAGCGGGATGATTGCGATTTGCGAAGGGTTGCTGTATGCCCACAAGGTCGGGTTGGACATTCCGACCGTCCTGAAAAGTGTCTCCTCCGGCGCCGCAGGCAGCTGGTCGCTGTCGAACTTGGCGCCGCGGATGATCAACGGAGATTTTGATCCGGGGTTCTTCGTCGAGCACTTTTTGAAGGACATGAAAATCGCGCTCGACGAAGCGTCCAAGCGAAATCTTGCCCTGCCCGGTCTGGCGCTCGGTTACCAGCTCTATCATGCCGTGGCCGCACAAGGGCACCGGCGCGACGGTACACAGTCGTTGATCCTGGCGCTGGCAAAGCTGAACGGTTTTGATTGGAAAAACGAAAACCGCTAGTGCCGTCTCCCATCCGGCGTGGGTCAGGCCGGGTGAATCTTTCACTTCACAACATCGAGGCACCACCATGAAAGCAGCCTACATCAAGCAAACCGGAACGCCGGATGTCATCCAATTCGGTGACATGGAGCCCCCGACAGTCGGTCCCGGACAAATTCTGATTCGCAACCATGCCGTCTCGGTCAACCCGATCGACACCTATGTGCGCAGCGGTCTGGTGGCGTTCGAGCTGCCCGATCCCTTCATCCCCGGCTGCGATGCGGCGGGCGTCGTCGAGTCCGTTGGCGAAGGCGTGGAATCGTTTTCGGTCGGAGATCGCGTGTGGTGCACCAACCAAGGGTTGTTGGGCCGGCAGGGAACCTTTGCCGAGCAGATCGCGGTCGATGCCCATTGGTGTTTTCCGCTGCCCGACTCGGTCGACTTTGCCACCGCCGCCGCCAATGCGTTGGTCGGCGTGACGGCGCACTTGGGGCTATTCCGCAGCGCGGCGATCGAACCGGGGGAAACCGTGTTCATCATCGGGGGAACCGGTGGCGTGGGCGCGATGGTAGTGCAGATGGCCAAGGCGGCGGGCGCGTCGGTGATCACGACCGCCGGCTCGGACGCTAAATGTGAACGCGCGATGGAGCTGGGTGCCGACCACGTGATCAATTACTCGTCGCAATCGATCGCCGAGCGTGTCAAGGAGATCGCGCCCAAGGGAGTGAATCTCTTTTGGGAGACGCGCCGCATGCCGGACTTCGACGAAGCGATCGATTTGATGGCTCCGCGGGGACGGATGGTGTTGATGGCCGGTCGCGATTCCAGACCGGAATTCCCCGTCGGCCCGTTCTACGTCAAAGAGTGCTCGCTGCACGGGTTCGTGATGTTCAAAGCGACGCCGCTGGAGATGCAGCGTTGTGCCGAAGCGATGAATCGCTGGATGGCGAGCGGACGGCTGAAAGCGAACATCGCCCAGACGCTTCGGCTTTCCGAAGCCGCCGAGGCGCACCGCATCCAGGAAGCCGAAAACGTCGGCGGCAAGATCGTGTTGACGGTCTAACGCGTCTATAGCAGCAAGTCGTCTTCGAGCAGGTGGCAATACGAATCATAACGCCGGGCGTCGATGCGGCCGTCGGCGACGGCGTTCTTGACACCGCAGTCGTCTTCGCTCAGGTGCAAGCAGTTTGCGTAGCGACATTCACCGACATGGGGCCGCAGGTCGGGCATCAACCCGGCGACTTCTTCGGCGGTGATGTCCCACAATTGAAATTGGCGAATGCCCGGCGTGTCGAACACCCAGCCGGCATTTTCGCCTTGCAGCGGGATCAGTGTGGAAGTGGTCGTCGTGTGTCGGCCTTTTTGGTTGTCTTTGCTGACCTCCGAGACGGACAGCGCCAACCCGGGCTCGACGGCATTGAGCAGACTGCTTTTGCCGACGCCGCTTTGTCCCGAGAGCGCCGTCTGCTTTCCCCTTAGAAGTTCTTTCAGATAGTCGATGTTGGTTCCTCGATCGGCGCTGGTCAACAACACGCGATAGCCGAGCGAGGCGTACACGCCCAGGATCGGCTGCAGCGACGCAGGGTCGACGAGATCGCATTTGTTAATGATGACCACGGGGTTCAAACCACATTGTTCGGCCGACAGCAGAAATCGGTCGATCAGGGCGGGTTTGATCGTCGGCTCGGCGGCGCTGGTGACGATCAGCAGATGGTCCACGTTGGCGGCGATGATGTGTTGCTGGCCGCGACTTTGTCGGCTGATGATCCCGTGACGCGGCGCGACGAATTCGATCATGCCGGTCGTTTCCGATTCGGCGCGAAACTGAATGCGATCGCCTGCGACGACGGTTCCGCGACCGTCGATGCTGAGCGATTTGAGGACCTGGCGAATCGAACATTCGAACGTCCGCCCGTCGTCGGCCAAAACGGTGTTGCGGAGTCCGTGGGCGCGGAGCACGCGGCCGCCGATCAGCAACGAGTCGTGCGATTGGGGGTCATCCGCGGAGGCCGGCGCACCCGCTTGGACGCCGACGACGGTGCGTTTGCGCGTCAAGTCGCCTTTTCCGCTGACACGTTCGTTTTTCACCGCGTCGGCGAGTGATTCGGCATCGCCGACGTGGAACTGTCGCGTCAAGTCGCTGTCGCGCACGCGCCCCTGATGTCGCTTTCGAAAGCTGACGCGTGACTGGTTGGATTTTCGTTTCTTTTTGGCCATGGGTGAAGTGTAGCAGCGAGCGGCAAACGAGCACAGTTCGCCCTTCCAATGCCGTGTGGTGGTGTGGTTTTCCGTTGGTTAGACTATCAGTCTCTCCACTTTCCTACCTTTTTCGGATACGCGTTGGATGTCTGAATCTTCTTCTGGCCAGATCGACCACGTTCTCGACGAAAGCCGTCTCTTCCCCCCGCCTGCTGAATTCACTCAAAAAGCGGTGATTCGCACGACGGAACAATATGACGAACTCTATGCGCGGGCGCGCGACGATCGCGACGGTTTTTGGCGTCAAGAAGCCCTGGAACACCTGCACTGGTTCGAACCGTTCGACGAGACCTGCAAGTGGGATTCGCCGCATGCCGAATGGTTCATCAACGGAAAAACCAACGCCAGTTACAACTGTCTCGATCGCAACATCGAACTCGGATTGGGGGATCGACCGGCCATCATTTGGGAAGGCGAACCGGGCGACACCCGCACGCTGACGTACAACGAACTGAAGACTGAGGTTTGCAAATGTGCAGCGGCACTTCGTGAACTGGGGATTCAGTCGGGCGACATCATCAGCATTTACATGCCGATGACGCCTGAGCTGGCGATCGCGATGTTGGCATGTGCCCGAATCGGCGCCATCCACTCGGTCATCTTCGCCGGATTCAGCGCCGAATCGATCGCCGATCGCAATCACGACGCCCAAGCCAAGATGGTCATCACCTCTGATGGGCTGTATCGACGTGGCAAAGTGTTGCCGCTGAAAGAAACCGTGGATGAGGCACTCGAAAAGTCGCCGTCGGTGCAGACCTGTTTGGTGTTGAAGCGGGTCGGTAACGAAGTCGCGATGCGGGAAGGCCGAGACGTGTGGTGGCACGATGTCGTGGACAAGCAGAGCGGTGACCTGCCGGCCGAGCCGATGGACAGCGAAGCGACGCTCTTCATTCTGTACACGTCCGGCAGCACCGGAAAACCCAAGGGCATTCGTCACACCACGGCCGGCTACAACTTGTGGGCAAAACGGACGTTCCAGTGGGTGTTTGACCATCGCGACGATGACATCTATTGGTGCACCGCGGATTGCGGCTGGATCACCGGGCACAGTTACATCGTGTACGGACCGTTGGCCGCAGGCGCAAGTTGCCTGATGTACGAAGGCGCTCCCAACTATCCGGCGGAAGATCGTTTTTGGGAGCTGATCGAAAAATACAAGGTCACGATCTTGTACACCGCGCCGACGGCGATTCGAGCGTTCATCAAATGGGGAGATGAACACGTCGACAAACACGATCTGTCCAGTTTGCGATTGCTGGGGACCGTCGGTGAAGGGATCAATCCCGAAGCTTGGATGTGGTACCACAAGAAGATTGGTGGCGAAAAATGTCCGATCGTCGACACGTGGTGGCAAACCGAAACCGGCGGCATCATGATGAGTCCGTTGCCGGGGATCACGGCGACCAAGCCCGGATCCTGCACCAAACCGCTGCCAGGGGTGGTTCCGGTGATCTTGGATGAAAACGGTCAATCGGTCGACGAGGAGCACGGCGGCAAGTTGTGTATCGAACAACCTTGGCCGGGAATGTTGCGCGGCATTTGGGGGGATGAGGAACGGTTTGTGAGTACTTACTGGGCCACGTTCAAAGGAGAATACCTGACCGGCGACAACGCCCGCCGCGACAAGGACGGCTACTACTGGATCATGGGCCGCATCGACGACGTGATCAACGTCTCGGGCCACCGGTTGAGCACGATCGAAGTCGAAAGCGCCCTGGTCAGTCACCCTTCGGTCGCCGAAGCCGCCGTCGTCGGCCGCCCCGATGAACTCAAAGGCGAAGCGATCGCGGCCTTCGTCACCGTGACGGACCCGAACCCCGGTGAGGAGCTTCGTCAGGAGTTGCGGAACCACGTGCGGAAGCAGATCGGTGCACTCGCCCAGCCGGACGACATTCGCTTCGCCGCGTCGGTTCCCAAGACGCGGAGCGGCAAGATCATGCGACGTCTACTCCGCGACATCGCTGCCGGGCGCGAAGCCGCCGGTGACACCAGCACGCTGGAAGACTTCACCGTCCTGGCCCAGCTCCGCGAAGAAGAGTAGCGGCGTGCGGTGCATCAACCCGTTCCCACGCGGTGGCCTGGGAACAAGTTTCGTAGGGCATGCTGTGCATGCCGTCGACGTACCGAATACCCTCCCGCTTTCGATCGGCCGGCGGCTTCGCCGCCGGCCGATCGAAAGCGGGAGGGCGAGGGTTCGGGCTTCCTTTCCTGGGGTGGCGGTCACTCCGCTGCGCTCGTTCCCTGACCCCAGGCTATGTTGTGGATGCCCTTTGGGCAAGCGCTGCGGAAGGGGTTCCGCATCGACATGAATTCGCCTCAGCGACTGATTCCACGCAGTCCAGGCACAGCTTGGCTAAGCCTGTCGGGGTGCGTCGTGATCGGCGTGCGGTGCTCCGATCACTCGTCGGCGAGAATGCGGTCCATCAGCGGAAGTTCGGTGTAGTACATCGCCGCCGGGTCGATTTGGTGTTGTTCCAACCACTGCGTCCGTTCGCGCACGGTTCGTGTCGTCGCCAGCTGGGGCAAGACGACGCCCCAGACGACGAGCATGGCCAGGATCACGGCTAAGAACCGAATGCGTCGATGACTCATTGGCCTGACTCCGCGAATAGCACGCCGAACATCAGGTAGGCCATGATCAGCGTCAGCAGCAGGTTCAACGACTGGCCGCAGACGTACAAAATCATCGGCTTGCCGCCACGAAAGTAGGGCAGCAATTGTTTGAAATTGGTTTCCAAGCCGATGCAGACAAACGCCAGGCAAAAGAACCAACCGCGGAGCGTCTTCGTCGAACCACCGATCATCGCTTCGATCATCAGGTTTCCGCCGGCCAGGTTGGCGTGCAGGATCGAAAACAGGATCGACGCTCCGATGAAGCCGAGCACAAATTTGGGGAATCGGTACCAAATCTCGCCGATGCCGGGTTTGGCCGCGTCGCTGTCTTTTTCGACGTAGGCGACCCAGTACGCGGCGACGCAAAACGCGGTCACCCCGATCAAGATGTTTTGGATCATCTTGACCGTCGCCGCGACTTCCAGGGCTTCTTCACCGAGGGTCGCTCCGGCGACCGCGACGGCACCGGTTGCGTCGATCGTTCCGCCCAGCCACGCCCCGCCGACGTCGTCGGGCAACCCCATCGCCTTGATCGCCAACGGCAGCAAAATCATCATCACGACGGTGAAAGAAAGCGACAGGCCGATCGCCAGTGAGAGTTCTTCTTTCTTCGCTTTGCAGGACGCGGCGGTCGCGATCGCCGCGGAAACGCCGCAGACCGACATGTCGGCACTGATCACCATGTTCAACGACTTGGACGGGATTTTTAAGACCTTTTGTCCGAACACGAACGTGCTGATCAAAACGATCGGTGTCACCACCCAGGCCACGCCGATTCCGGGGATCCCGAGCGCCATCAAGCGACTCATCAAGACTTCGGCACCCAGCAGGACCAACCCGGTTTTGATGAAAAACTCGGTCATGATCGCCGGCCGCCATCGGTGCGGGGTCCCGATGGTGTTACTGATCACCAGACCCACCAGCAAGGCCCACAGCGCGTATTCCAGATTGTACGCCTTGATCACACTCTGCCCGGCCAGGACATACGCGACGGTCGCCAACAGGAAGACGACGGGAAAGGCTTTGATGAACCCGATCGCGTTCTTCTTTCGAATCGTCATCGCCACGGTGAACAACACGCCGATGATGACAAACGCACCCAACACGCCCCGGTAGGTCATCGTCGCACTGTTGCCTTCGTCACCGGCGACGTAGAACGCGTCGACCGGGTTTTGCGTCCATTTCCCCGGCTTGGCCAACCAACTTTTCAGCGGACTGGAGATCGAAACCGATTCACCTTGGTCAATCGCGGTGAAGAAGTTTGCCGGGACGGAAATCCAGACGGCGACAAAGGCAACGATCAAAATCAATCCCGCGCACCAAATCGCCCACCAGTCCTCGGTGGTCTTCATTTGTTCCCAGGTGCTCACCCGGGGCTGTTCAACAATGTCGGATTTCGATGCTTCGCTGGGAGCGTCGTAGGGGTTGCTCATTGGGGGATCGGCGCGGAAGGATAGGCTGCGGTGGGAAAGCCGTCAATGGCTGGGGCGGTCCACAGAATATCATGACGCAGGCAAGCGATGTAGCTGACTTGCCCCAAACCGCCCAGGCCTCGATCGAGGCAATCACTCGACCGCGACGGGCGACGCTGTGAAGCGTTTTGTTAGCGGAACGGCGGGGGAGCCGTCCAGTGGTAGCGTCGAAGATGCGTAGACGGACCGGAGGGCTTGCGCCCTGCCGCTCAATCGACAAGGTTTTGACCAGCGCAGGGCCCGTAAGCTCGCGCCAAACGGCTGATCATCAATTGGCATCAGCCGGTTCGCACTATCGTTCAGGGGGCACTGCCCCTACTCAGGGCCCTACATTCCGCTGCGGAGGGCGTCGAGGTGCCGTCCGAAGTGATCGTCGAGAACGTCGCAGTAGGTGTCCGGGTGCGCGACGAGACAATCGCGGACGACGGCACCCCACTTGGCGTCGGTCAGGACGGAGCCGAAGGTGCAGTGCAGGATCTGGCGTCCAGGTTTGGTGAACCCTTTTCCTTCGGGGACGTCCGCCCACATTTCCAGGTATTCGCTTTCCAGCGTTTGGTCGTCGGCTTGATCGGTCGTCGGGGCGTCGGCGAGTGTTGCCGAGACATGGTAGGTCGCTTTGTCGGTTTCGTATCGATCGCGTGAAAAATCGATGATACCGCGGAAGGCAGCGGGATCGTGGCGGGCGACAACGCGGAGTGCTTCCAGGTAGCTGGTGCCGGCGGTTTTGACGTGGAATTTTCCGGCGGTGGTGCGAGCCAACGCGGCGTACATCGACACCTTGTCGCTACCGGAGTGCAGGCTCAGTTTGTAAGGGCCCAGCAGATTCGCCACCGCCGCGTGATCGGCCAATGAAGCTTCGAGCGCCGCCAAGTCGCCTTTAAAATCGACGCCTTTTTCAAAGTCGCCGATGAATCGCGGCGCCAAGCTGACCAGCTTCATGCCGCCCTGGAGGCATTGATCGGCGATGATGTAGTGCTCCGGCAGGGTGGTCGGCTGGTCGGTTTCGTCGACGGAGAGTTCGATTTCGTAATCTTGTCCGGCCTTCTCGTTGACTTGTCGGATGTAGTCACCCAGCTTGAGAGCGCGAGCGATCGCGGGTCCGTATTTGACCGCCGCACGCATGCAAGCTTCTTCGTCCAGTTGGATCGTCGATCCGGTGGGCAATTCGATCGACTTGCCCACGTACGAATCGAACCAGGGGGCGGCGTCGCGGGCGGACGAAAACTTTTCTCGGAGCGTCGCTTCGTCGTAGTCGTCGGCTTTTTGGTCGACGTCGTCGGAGGGATCGATGGTGAAGAACGTGAACCCGGCTGCCGCGGTGATGTCGACGTCCTGATTGACTTTCAAGTGGTCGGCATCGGCTCCGATCGGGCCGTCCCATCCGGCCGCCTCGGCCGCTTGCATCGCGTCGGCCATCACACCCTCGGGCGTCCGCTTGGTTCGCGTCATCTCGCGAATCGATTGCTGGGGATAGATCGCCGTGATTCCTTCTCCGCAACGTTTCATCGCGGCGACGTGTCCGGGGGTTGCGAGGCCGGTTCGATCTCCGAAACCGAAGCTGGGTTCAAGTCCGAGGGTCGTGCACTTTTTGGTCATTGCGATCTATTGAGCAGGGAGGGGACGTTTGGGAATCGTGTGGTGTTTGGGGGGTAGCTTACGGTCGGATCTGAGATCCTTGAAGCACCTGCATGGTAGCGGTCTGGCCGTGCGGCGTGAGGGAAACCGTCGTCGGCACCCATCGCGGTCGATTTCTGGCGAAACATCAACAATGCACCGGAGATCTTCACCAAAATGACCCCGCCATCCCAAGGTCGCCGACAAGAAAATCGGGAAAAAATTTTGCCGGATCGGAGCGTCCGCGACCGGGCCGCGACCGACACGGGGGCGTTGCAAAGAGAAGACGCAAATCTGGCGAACTTCTTTTATTCGCCCGATGTCTCTCAAGAGAGCGTGGGAAGCGTCCGATACCTCTCTTCACGACGAGAACGATTCTCCGAGTCAGTCCCGAAAGGCAGACTGGACGGTTTTGGGCGTTCTTGACGGTTCGGGAAAGTTTTCTTAATCTTTCCATCAGTTGAAGGCGACTTGGCCGAGTGGTTAGGCAGCGGATTGCAAATCCGTCTACAGCAGTTCGAATCTGCTAGTCGCCTCTCTTTGAGAGGTGTGTTCTTGGACACCGATCGAGATCGCTCAATGGCCCCGTGTGAGCTGCTACATTGGTAGGCACTACCCCTCTCGCGGAGTGCTTGCATGTGGAATTCGATTTGTCGTTGGGCAGCCGGCTTGTTCTTGCTCGGCGTCTCGGTGGTCGTCGCCGATGAAGTGGTCGACGATGCCGACAAAGTCGATGGCTTGGTGTTTCGAGAGCCATTTTCGGGGCTCTCGGCCAGCGAGATTGAATCCAAGCTGATCGTGTTTCTGATCACCGACGAAGATCCTTTTCAATGGACCAAGGCCAAGCTGGACAAGGCCGACAAAAGTCGTCTCGGCGGAGGACCGGATGTTTGGTGTGGCCCAAATTTTCGACGGTCCTTTCAGAAGCTGTTCGTCGAACGCCCCGACCTGAAGGATCGCTGCATCGCCCAGCGTGTCGTGGCGGGATTGCCGGCCAACTTGACGGCAGACGTCGCCCGGTCATTACCGCCACGTGCGATCACGGCGATCTGCGACGGGCAGTACCGGCTGCTTCATTTCAGCGTCGGTGTGCCCGAACCGGACGATCTGATTCAGATGATCGAGGACGCCGAAGAAAACAAGACGTTGCTGCAACTGCATCCCGATGATCCCGCTGCCATTGGGAAAGCGGTCTTGGATCGGGCAAACAAACGAGTGCAACGCGTTTATCAGGAAACACTCGAACGCTTGGCCGAACCGATGAGCTGGGACGAGTCGTTGGCCGTCGATGATGCCTGGGTATCGAAGTACGCACGCTTCGTTTCGTCGCTGAATCCGAGTTACCTGTTTGACGTGCGACTGCGGTTCGAGCTGAGCGATACGAGCGATCTGGTGCGACTGTTGGTGTTGGAACAGCACTGCGAAACGCGTCGGGATTGGTGTGACTCGTTGGCACCGTACATCGTCGGGCGTCCGATGCGTTCGATTCTAAATCCGCTGGTGGACACGACGTGGGGAATCCCCGCGGTGCTGGAAATCAACAAGGAGGATCATGACGAGATCTTGAGGTGGTTTTCGTCTCGCCGGGAGAATTCGTACGTGGTGTTGGCGATCAAGCCGACCTATCTGGACCGCGACATCACTTGGCCACCGCCCAACATCAGTCGCAATCCGCTCGCTAAACGGAGCTGGAATGAATTGGAAACGGCGATGTCGCATCATCCGTTTCGCAGTGTGTCTGCGGAGGAGCTGGCCGTGGTGCTTCGCGAGCACGACGAAATGTCGATCAGCCTGCTCGCACCGACGCGGGCGAGATATGTGATTTTCGAGCCCGAGAAAAAGAAGCTGACGGTGATTCGCGAATCGGACTTCCCCGGCAAGTTTATCAATCGGCTGGAAACGAAGTAACAAGCGAGACGTGGGGTAAGCATCCTGCTTGCCACCCTCGCCGGCTCCGCCGGCACGCTCAAGTGGCGCGCTCGATTGGCGGAGCCACAAGCCGATGGCGCGGCCGGAGGGCTCGCGCCCTGCCGCTAACAAAAGCCCCCGTTTGACGCCAACGTTCGTGGCATTGGCCGGGAGCTTCCATCACCGTGTGTTCCCAGATGCTTGCCTGGGAACAAGTACGGACGGCATCAACGTTTCGCTTTCGTCTCCAGCGGCAACCCATCGCGCTGGACCAACGACAGGATCTCCTGGACCTGCTCCGGGTGCTCGGCAGCGATGTCGTTGACTTCGCCGAGATCGCTGCGGAGGTCATACAATCGCCAATCCGCATTGCCGGCTCGATCCTTTCGGTAACGCACCAATTTCCAGGGGCCGCAGCGGATACCGATCGACGTTTCGCCCTCTTGGCTGGCCCAATACAGGTAGTCGTGTTTCTGCTGGGAATCGGTCTCACCGATCAACGTCGGCAAATACGAAATGCCATCGATGCCATCGATGCCATCGATGCCATCGATGCCATCGGGCGCTTCGATTCCCGCCAGCTCACACGCGGTGGGTAGAAAATCCCAAAACGCCGACGGCAAATCGGATTGAGTTCCGGCAGCGACCTTGCCGGGCCAGCGGGCGATCATCGGGACGCGGATCCCGCCGTCGTGCATCGACCGTTTGTAACCTTTCAGCGGGCCGTTGGAATCGAAGAACTCGTGATCGTGATTGCCTTCTCGGTGGGGGCCATTATCGGACGTGAAGATCACGAGCGTGTTGTCGTCGATCGAAAGATCCGTCAACAACTTGAACAGGCGACCGACATCGGCGTCCATGCGGGTGATCATCGCAGCAAACCCTTTTTCCGGGTTCGGCCACTGGCGGTCCGCGTAAACGCCGTAGTCGGGGACTTCCATGCCGTCCTTCAACACGCGACCGCCTTCGTTGTTCGCGTGCGGAATGGTCCAGTGGATGTGCAACAGGAAAGGGCTGCGATAATTACGTTGGATGAAGTCCAGCGCCGCGTCGGTCAACTTGTCGTGCGAATACGTTTCTTTCTTTTTCGAGACGCGTCCGCGGGCGCCCGGGGCGTCCATCAGAACGTTTCCGGGCAAAAAGTCTTGCCGATCGTTTTCCCACAGAAACGGCGGATAGTAGTTGTGCGCGTTGCTTTGGTTCATGTAGCCGTACCAATAATCGAATCCGTTTCGATTGGGGTGGCCTTCGTTATCGATCTCCGCCGGCTCGTTGACGTTACCCAGTGCCCATTTGCCGACGCCCCCGGTTGCGTATCCGGCTTGTTGCAGCAATTTTGCGACCGTTTGTTCTTTACCGGTCAATGAGAACGGACGATTGCCGGTCAGCCCCGTGTGGCCGACATGTTGACCTGTCCAAAGCACCAAACGCGACGGACGGCATACCGTGTGGCCGGCGTAGTGGTCCGTGAATCGCATCCCTTCCGCGGCCATTTGATCCAAGTGGGGCGTTTGGATTTCTTTCTGGCCATAGCTTCCCAGATCGCCATAGCCCAAATCATCAACCATGATGTAAATGATGTTGGGTCGGTCCTCGGCGGCGATGGCGGTGCAGGACGCCAGCGCGATGCATGCACCAAGAACGAACGGCAAATTGCGAAGGAGTTGTGGTAGGGGCATCGGTGTCACGATCAGGCGGGTAGGAATGAGTCGGCAGACCCGCAGTATAAAGCCCATCGATCCAGCCGTGGGATCGGCATCGCGGCGAGTCGATTCAACGTTCACGACCTAAGCAACGAGCGGGAAAGAAGAGTCGCATTGTCGTGGATCGCTCCGCCGATCCGACATAGGATCGCGGGGGACATCGATTGTATAACTGAGCGACTTTTGGGCTAAGCACCGCACTGTGGTGCACACCGCAGAGCGGTGCCACAACAAAGCCCGGGGTCGCGAAGCGCACCCCGGGTGGGGGCGCAGAGGACAGGGGAACCCCAGCGGGGTTCAACAAACGGCGCGGCACAATCCGGGGTGCGCAAACGGCGGCGTGAATCGGGCGAACCGTGTTGCTCTGTTCAACCCCGTTGGGGTTGGCGGCCTTTTGGCGACCGGAACTTGGGGTGCGCGGGCGCGACCCCAAGCTTTGATGTGGCACGCCGCTGGCGTGCGGGCCGCAGGAGCGGTTGCCTCTCGCGAGTCGTTCCCACAACGCGGTACGGCAAGTAATTCGTCAGTAATACAATCGACGTCCCGAGCGATCCACGACACCAATCTTCAGCGGAGGTGCCCGGACGCTGGCGCGAACCGGCTGATGTCAAACGATGATCAGGCGATGATCAGACGCATCGCGCGGGGCCGACGGGCTCCACCCTACTTCGCGTCGCGGTACTTTTGCCGATCGATCGCGTATTGATCTGCGTCCGGTAACGCTTCCGATTCCGGCGTCTCGGATTTCCAAAGTTGTTCCAAATAGGGTCGGCACCAACCACAGCCAGTGCCGGCCCCAAAGCACTCCGAAAGTTGCGACGCGGTTTTCGGATGCTCGGTCCGAATGAACTGGACGACTTTCCGTTTGGCAACGCCAAAGCACAGGCAGATCGGTTGATCGTCGTTCATGAATCGTCAGAGGGACAGATCAACAAGGTCGCGACTCGGCAAGCGGCCAGGTAATCAGGAATGTTCAACTGTTCGTCGGCCGTGTGGATGTTCTCTTGGCCGCAGCCGACGGTGACGGCATGGATGCCGTGTTCTTTCAACCAGTTCGCATCCAGTCCTCCGCCGGCGACTTGGCGGTAGGGCTCTCGGCCGATGGCTTGGAGTGCCTGTTCAAGGGTTTCGACGGAAGGATCGTTGTCGTCCAGGCAGAAGGCTTCATAGTCGACGCGAGACTTGAAATCGCATTTGCCGCAAAGACCGGCGACATTGGTGACCGAGTCGGCTGCGGCTTCGAACGCGGCACGGATTTGGGCGACAATTTGTGATCGGAACTCGGGATCATGGCTGCGTGCTTCGGCCCGCAAGGTCACCAGCGGGGTGACCACGTTGGTGGCGTCGCCCCCCTGGATCACGCCGACGTTCGCCGTCCCGCTGCGGCCTTCTTTTTCGATTCGACCGAGCCAGCCGTCGGATTCCAGGTCGGCGATCGCTTTGGCCGCCATCACGATCGCGCTGGCTCCCTGTTCCGGAGCGGCACCGGCGTGCGCGGGGATTCCGGTCAGACTGATTTCCATCCGCTCGCCGCCGATGGCACCGATGGTGACCTTTTCGATCGCGCCGCCGTCAAAATTGAATGCCCGGTCCACGGGACCGACCATCGACGCGTCGAGATGACGTGCCCCTTCCAGTCCGATTTCCTCTTGAATGAAAAAGGCGATCACGGCGGGATCGAGGTCGGGCCGTCCCAGTCGCAGTCGTTCGATCGCGGCGGTCAGGATCGCTGCGCAGCCGGCCCGGTCGTCCGCCCCCAGCCCGGTTCCGCCGCGGCTGTGAACACGGTCCCCTTCGACGACTGGGTCGCTGCCGAGACAGATCGGGACGGTGTCCATGTGTGCCGAAAGCATCGTCCGGGGGCCCTTGCCGCTGCCCGGCAGATGAACGATCAAGTTGCCGCAATTGCCGGGCATTCGGGTGCGAGTCTCGGCGCCATCGAATTGGATCGCCGATTCGTCCAATCCCGCCTGGATCAAGGTCTCGGCGATGCGGTCGGCAACGTCGCGTTCATGGCCGCTACCGCCCTTGATTGCGGTTAATTCGAGGTACCGGGCCAGGGCTTCATCTTCGTTGACTACGATTTCTTTCATCTTGCGGTTAAATTGAGGGCGTTCCAGAAAGCCGGCTTTCCCATTAGCGTAGGGTTCAATCCGTCGGCATGTCGAGTGCCTCGCCTCCTTTTACCGTCTGTTGGTCTGCGTGAATCTTCCCGTCATCCAAACCGAGTCTACCCCGAACGAGCCCCCGGCGCGGGACGGCCGCACGCACCTGCTGGATCTGTCGTTTGCCGATTTCCAGCAATGGTTGGTCGAGCACGGCCAACCCAAGTTCCGTGCCAAGCAGGTTTTCGGTTGGGTCTATGAAAAGCGGGCGCGCGATTTCGACTCAATGAGCGACCTGCCCAAAACGCTCCGCGAACAGTTGGCGTCGGAGTTTGTGATTTACCGATCCGACGAGGCGGCGGTGCAAACCAGCCGCGACGGCACCGATAAACTGCTGGTGCGATTGGCCGACGGTGGAGAGGTCGAATGCGTGCTGTTGCGCGATGGAAATCGCCGCAGTATCTGTGTCAGCAGCCAGGTCGGTTGCGCAATGGGCTGTGTGTTCTGTGCCAGCGGGCTCGATGGGGTCGATCGCAATTTGACGCGTGGTGAAATCGTCGAGCAGATGCTTCGACTGCAGGCTCGGCTGGAACCGGAGGAACGGTTGAGTCACATCGTGATGATGGGCATGGGCGAACCGCTGGCAAATCTGGATCGCGTGCTCGGGGCGCTTGAGACCGCGAAGTCGGCCGACGGACTGGGGATCAGCCCCCGCCGGATCACGATCAGTACCGTGGGATTACCGCCGGCGATCGATCGGTTGGCAAACAATCGTGTGCCCTACAACCTTGCCGTCAGTCTGCACGCACCGAACGAAGAACTGCGCAGCCAACTTGTTCCGGTGAACGAGAAGATCGGCATCGACGCCGTCCTGGCCGCGGCCGATCGCTACTTCGCCGCCAGCGGGCGGCGGCTGACGTTCGAATACGTATTGCTGGGCGGCGTCAACGACGGTGCGGAACACGCGCGAGAACTCGCACAGCTGCTGCGACATCGCACGGTGCTGCTGAACGTCATCCCGTACAACCCGGTCGAAGGGTTGCCGTACCAGACGCCCAGTCAACGAGCGATCGCGGAGTTCCGACAAATCCTTGAATCCGGTGGCGTCAACGTCATGTTTCGGCAACGCAAAGGCGACGAAATCGACGCCGCCTGCGGACAGTTGCGACGCAATCGAAAGGGCACGTGAAAACGTTGCCCGACGGTTTCTAGCGGGACGCGTGACGGTCTGTTGATCGAATCGGATCGTACGTGGGATTAGCCGTATCGCGCGAGCGTACGGGCCGCAACCCAGTTCCGCTTCGCTAACATCAGTGAGGGGGCCCAGACGCTGGCGCGAACCGGCTGATATCAAACGGCTGATGAAATCGACAAACCGGTCAGCGACCGGCGTAGTGGTGTTCCGGGCACGCGCCACCGGCTGATGCCGCGTGCTGGGACGGTTGCACGGCGCGTCCGGCGATGCACGAAAGACGGATTTAGATTCCGTACAACGGTCGCAGCTTGTTTGTCAGGTAGCGCATCAGGTGTTCTGATGAGAGCGGTTTGCCCGTTGCGGCGGTGATCAATTCGCTGCCGCTGTAATTGCGACCGTGCCGGTGGACGTTGTCTCGCAACCATTCCAGCAACGGGGCAAACTCTCCGCGGGACATCATGCCGTCGAGATCGCCCAACGTTTCCGCGGCGGCGTCGAACAACTGCGCCGCGGCCAAGTTCCCGAGCGTGTACGTCGGGAAGTACCCGAACAGCCCCGCACTCCAGTGGACATCCTGCAGCACGCCATCGGCGTCCGAAGGCGGCGTGATGCCCAGACACTGCTGATACTGTTGATTCCACGCATCCGGCAGATCGCTGATCGAGAGTTCTTCGTTGATCAACGCCTGTTCCAGTTCGAATCGAATCAGAATGTGCAGGTTGTACGTCGCCTCGTCGGCCTCCACACGGATCAAGCTCGGACGCACCTGGTTGATCGCGAAATAGACTTCCGTCAAATCGGTTCCGCCCAGTTCGGCCGCAAACGTCTGCTGAGCTTTCGGGTACAACCAGTCCCAAAACGGACGGCTTCGTCCGACCTGGTTTTCCCACAAACGTGACTGGGACTCGTGGATGCCCAGCGACACATAGCTGCCCGGCGGCAAACCGAACCAGTCGTTTCGCAAACCCTGTTCGTACATGCCATGGCCGGCTTCGTGCAAGGTGCCGAACAGACCGCTGGGAAGCCAATGTTCTTCGTAGCGTGTCAGTATGCGGCAGTCATTTGGCCCCAAGGTGGTGCAAAACGGATGGCTGGTTTCATCCAAGCGGCCGCGGGAAAAATCGAACCCGACCCACTCGGCCACGTCGCGACTGAAGGCGCGTTGTGACGCGATCGGATAACTGCGTTGAAGCGGCTCGACATTCGGCTGTTGGGGCGAGTCGGTCACCGCAACAATCAGTTCGCTCAGCTGCTGTTTCACGTCGCTGAAAACGGGATTCAGTTCGCTGACCTTGGCGTCCGGTTCATACTCGTCCAGCAACGCTTCATAGACGCTGCGTGAAGTTCCTTCGGCCATGCGGGAACCGGCTTCTCGCTTCAGTGCGATGATCTCAGTCAGCGCGGGCTGAAAGGCGGCGAAGGAATCGCGTTTTCGGGCGTCATCCCAGGTCTGTTGTCCCCGCACGGTCGCAACGCTCAAGCGGGTGACCAGATCGAGAGGAAGTTTTTGGTCGCGAACAAAATCACGGTGCAGGGAGCGGATCGTGGCGGCTTGATCAGAGTGCGGATCCAAGTCGCCGCTGTGCTCGAGCAACTGCTGCAATGCGTCGCCGTATTGGGCGTCGGTGCGCAGTTGATGCGCCGAGGAACGGAGTGTGCTGACCTGCTCGGCGCGATACTCACCGGCTGCGATCGGCATCCCCGTCCGCTCGTCCCATTCCAAAGCATCTGCGGCGGAGTGGAAGATCGCGGCTCGGCGAGCGGTCGAGCAGACGGATTCGAATTGGGATTCGTTGAGGGGCATGGGGACGGAAGGAAAATGGGGAATCGAAGACAAGAAAATCTAACAGCTAACAGCTAAACTTACGCTTCCGAGGCGACGGCGCCTTGCTCGGGGTGGGCATCGCGGAGTTCGAGTTCGTGGTTAAGGATTTCGAGCAGGGTTTGCAGGAACACGACAACCATGGGGCCGATCAGGATTCCGATCGGGCCGAACACCGGCACGCCTCCCAGGACGCTCAGCAGCGCGACCAGTGGGTGTAATTCCGAGTGGCCGTGCAGCACATAGGCTTTGATCACATTGTCGATCGACGAGACGACTGCGGCGCCGTAGATGGCCAAGAAGATCGCCGCTCCGTAGCTTTGGTCGACTGCCGCCAGGTAGATGGCGCAGGGCACCCAGACCGATGCGGCGCCCAAAAACGGAATCAGCGCCATCACGGTTGTGACCATGAACAGCAAGATGAAGGATTCGAATCCGCAGAAGAAGAACGCGATCGCGGCGAGCAGTCCCTGCACGATGGCGCTCAAGATACTCGCCAGCACGACCGCGCGGCTGGTCTTTTCAAACTCGCCCAACAGCCGCAACTCGTACGCGTCGTCGAGGGGGCTGAGACGCATCAGCGTGTGCACCATCGCCGGTCCGTCGACGAAGAAGAAGTAGATCGAGATCACCATGATCAACATGCCGATCGCGATTTGCACGACGACTTTTCCCGTCACCCCGGACAGTTTGACGAATCGTGGTTGCAAGTACTCCCGTGCCGCGCGAATCGCTTCGGCCAAGTCTTTTTCACTCGGATTGGTCAACAGTTTGACTTCCTTCCGAAAGGATCCGCCCAGTTTGGCGTTCATCCAAGCATGAATCGATGCCGATGCGACGACGGATCCACGGTGGAAACGCTCTTCGGTCGCGATACGTTCGGCCGGGTCTTCTGTTTCTTGGACCGTCTCCAATTGCTCGACCACATCGGCAAACTCATTGAGTCGCTCTTTGGCAACTTCGCTGGATTCGCCCGTCGGAGCGGCGCCGACCACTTCTTTTTCCAGAAACGTGATCAACTCTTTCGATTCGGCGATCTGCGCTCGCACCAATTCGGGTTTGTCGATCTGGTCCAACATTCCGGCCAGGTCGTCGAGTCGGCGGAAGCGGTCGGCATGTTGAAGTTCCAGGCCGAGGCGGGTTCGGCCTCGCTCGAACGCCGCTTTCAGATCGTCCAGATCGGTTCGGCTGACCAACCCGGTCAATTGGCCGATGGCCACGGTCAGCAGCAAGACGATCGGCATCAGCACGATTGCCAGGATCAGCGACGTCGTGGCAACCGCCGCGGTCCGTCGTCGGCCCTTGAGTTTCTTCAGAATCCATTCGTTGAACGGACGGAAGATGACGACCAGTGCCGCGGCCATGAACAGGGGAATGAAAAATCCCACCATGACCTTGTAGAACAGCAACCCGACCACCAGGATTCCGGCGATCAACATGATCACCGAAGTGATCCGCGCCATCGAAGGTAACTTTTCCAAGGCGGTCCGTGGCGGTGAATCAGCCCCGACAGACGCCGCATCTGCGGCTGCAGCGGGCTCGGGTTGAACGTCAGCTGGGACGCCGGCGGTCTCTGCCGACGACGGCGCTTCTCGATCACGGGAAGCGTCATCGGAATTTGCGGAGGGTTCTGAATTCACGGCAACGATGCCCTGGGAGTAGCTAGAGAATCAGTGTGGACGCATCATAAGACCCGGCACGAGCACGGGGCTACCGGACAGGCTCAGATGGCCAGTAAGAAGGCGCCAATAGATTACCAGCGACCGGTTTGGCGGTCGGAAATCACAATCTTGCGCGCTTCGTTGCTGATCCCGTACGCCAAATCGGGTTGGTTCAGTTCCAGGAACACGGTGTACTTCTGGTGGATTGCGTCGCTGTAGACGACCGGTGCGTGCGTCAGACGCATGAAATGCACGGGCCGTCCGTTCCAACGTTTGGTAAACGCACCCGCCTCCAACGCCGGCTCGCGTTGCAAGCCGTAGTAGCCCGTCATGGTTTCGGAAAAACGCGTCGGATCACCGGTGAATCCGTGGAAGGTTAGGCGTTGCAATCGATCCGAATAGTCGAAATAGAACGTCAGTGTTCCCGCCACGTCGTCGGCCCTGATGCCAGTCACCACCGGAACACGCAAGCCTTTCAAGTTCATATCCGCCAACACCGTGCTGACGCGCGAGAATCGATTGACGACCCATTCGGGGCCGATATCGAATCGCATCACTTCGCGCAGGTCTCGGACTTGATAACCACTGAGTGTGGGTTCTGCGTTCGGGTCTTCCGGGATGGCGCCCAGCTTTCGCGCCAATTCGGAATCGTAGCGATAGCGATCCGCACGGACTTGTCGCAGTTTTTCGACTTCATAGTGCGAGTGGTTGGCGTAGCCGCTCGTTCGGGTTTCTTCGTCCGTCGAAATGCCGGGCGCCAGACCCGACAGTTCGTTGACTGCGGACGATGCGCCGTCAAAAAGCGAGCCGACCGTGGACATCGTTCGGCGACCCATCTCGGTCTCCGTCGCGACGTACGGTCCGACGGCGGCAGCGGCGAGAAGGGCGGTCAGTTTCAAGCGGAGGGATGGCATGGTCAAGGTCCCGAGTTTTCCAGGGTGTACACAACGACTTTCATCGGAACGCCAGGTGGGCATTCTTCTCGAATCAGCCAACCTTGGTGGTCACGATGACTCTAGCGATCGTAGTACCGAACGGCCGTGAAACTCGGTTTCACGCCTCGGCTGCTTCATGCGGGTCGCCAAAGTCGGACACGATCAATCGAAACACACGGTTTCGGCTCAGGAATTTCGACGGGGTGTTCGATAATTGACGAAAGCGATGCCTAGAGAAAGTTTGAGGATTGACGCGACTTTGGGGTCCAGGTCCGTTCCTTTGTTGATTCACACTCTTGCTGCAACCACCGATACCATCCGACGCCAACCATCACTCAGCCACCATTCGGTCTGAGCGGGTTGGGCTGCGCGTGCGGCGCTGGGCATGCGTGGCGCTGGGGTTGCTGGTCGCGCTGCCCAACTTCGGCTGCCATCTGTATCACAGCGTGCCCGAGACGATCGGCCAGCGTACCGATTGTGTCGATGCTTTGCTGTGTCAAATCGGAGCACCCTCTGCCGCCGTGGTCGCGACGGTGGATCAGGTTCCGGAACCGGTGACCTTGCGATCGACCGAGCAACTTGAATCGTCTCCGATGCGCGAGATTTCACTTCGCGACGCGTTGTCCATGGCGCTGGAAAACCGCAGCGTGTTGCGTGACTTGGGAGCCGGCGTGCTGCGGGCTCCCGGGCAGTTGCAATCGGAATACAGCGAATCTCTGCAGCGGTTGGATCCGCAAGAGAGTGTCGAAGCGGCACTCAGTGCCTTCGACGCGCAGTTCTATGCCTTCGGGAAATGGCAGAACAATGACCGCCGATTCAACAACCGTTTCTTCGGTGGCGGTGCCAACGCGTTCAAACAAGACACGCACGACTACGTGTTTCAGTTGAGCAAGCGAACGCCAACGGGGGCACAGTTTTCGGTGCGCAGCGTGACCGATTACGATGCCAACAATGCGACGGGAAATCTGACCGATAGCGCGTGGCAAACCCAGTTGCATGCCGAAGCGCGGCAGCCTTTGCTGCAAGGCGGCGGTCTGCAATTCAATCGCATCGCGGGACCCGCCGCGGCGCCGGGAGTTTACAACGGCGTGTTGATCGCCAAGGTCAACAGTGAGATCACGTCGGCCAGGTTCGAACAAGGCGTCCGTGATTACGTCAGCAACGTGATCAACGCGTATTGGGATTTGTACTTTGCCTATCGAGACGCCGATGCGAAACGCGACGCGATGCTGCGTAGCGAACAGACGTGGAAGAGCTATCAGGCTCAGAAATCGAGTAATCGCCAATCGGGAGCGGCCGAAGCACTGGCGCGGGAACAGTACTACCGGTTTCGAAGCGAGTACCAAGATGCCGTTGCCGGAAAGCCTTCCATGCGGACTCAGAACGGCAACTCATCGACCGGAGGCGCATTCGCGGGAGTCGGCGGCGTGCAGGCGGCCGAGCGACGGCTACGGCTGATCCTGGGGTTGCCGATCAGTGACGGTACATTGCTTCGTCCCAGCGATGACCCATCGATCGCAAGGATCGAGTTTGATTGGCAATCGATCTTTACCGAAGCCGTCTTGCTGCGCAGTGAGTTGCAGCAACAGCGATTGAAGATCAAACAAAGCGAAATGGAACTGTTGGCGGCCAAGAATTTTCTGATGCCGTCGTTGGATTTTGTCACGCTGTATCGACTTCGCGGTCTCGACAAGAACCTGGGCGGTAGTGATTCCGCGATTTCAGACCTGGCGTCGTTTGATCTGCAGGAATACGAAGCCAGTCTGGAATTAAAACTACCGGTGGGATTTCGGCAGGGGCACCTGGCGGTTCGGCACGCGAAACTACAGGTGGCGCGGGAGCGGGCGGTCTTGGCGGAACAACAGCGGCAAATCATTCACGACCTGACGGCGATGGTGGCCGAGTGTGATCGGGCTTATGCGCAAGTCGAAACCAACCGCCAGCGATACCTTGCCGCCAGCGATGCCCTGGCCGCGTTGGAAGCGTCTCAACAGGCCGGCATGCCGATCAATTTTGATCAACTGCTCGATGCCCAACGGCGCGTCAGCGAATCGCAGTCACGGTACTACGCCGCCTTGGTCGAATACACGATTGCCACCAAGAATGTGCATCTGGAAAAAGGAACGTTGCTTCGGACCAGCGACGTGCTGTTGATTGCGGAACGGCGCGAGCCGTCCGGTGCGAGTTTCCAATCACCTTGAAAGACCGGAGGGCTTGCGCCCTGCCGCTAACCGAAACGGAAGAAAGACCGGAGGGCTTGCGCCCTACCGCTAACAGAAACGGAAGGTCGTAGCGGAACGGCGCGAGCCGTCCGGTGCGAGCGTTGAGAACGCTTTGAAAGACCGGAGGGCTCGCGCCCTACCGCTAACCGAGAACACCGTTCGGTGTTGGCAAGCAAAACGCTTCCCCCACTGCTTTGTGTCGTGTGGGTATCACATACTCCATTGTGGTCCCCCGCAATGAGAATGGCGTGTTGCGCGACCAATGTGACCACTTGCAGATTGCCAATGTCATCGAATCCATTGCGCAACAAAAAACGTTAAGAAAAATTCGAAATCAGTACCGTGATTCCTCTGTCCCCAGATGGATGAATCTGTAGATTCATCAACCGACGGATGGGCCCTCGGGGCAAGATGCCCACCGGTCGCCGTCGATTCGCTTTATCAGAATCGACGGCGGCTATTCTTCAAGCTCTTCCCATCGCAGGTAGGCCGACGCCAGTTCTTTTTCGGCCGTAGCCAATTGAGCGGCGTCGGCGGCGATCGTGTCGCCACCACTTTGGTAGTACTCCGGTTCCGCCATGGCCGCATGCAGGTCGGCGATCTGCTGTTCCAGGCTTTCGATCTTTTCCGGCAACGCTTCCAACTCGCGCTTCTCTTTGTACGACAGCTTTCGTTTCGCCGGTTCCGTTGGCGAGTTTGCGTCAGGCTGGGCTGTCTCTTTCTTGCGCGGTGTTGCAGTGGTCTTTGCGGTGGCGCCATTGCCGTCTGCCGACTGCTGGCGTCTGGCGACGGCATCGCGCCAATCGTCATAGCCACCGACGTATTGTCGAATCGTGTCGTCTTCAAAGACGATCGTGCTGGTCACGACGTTGTTCAAGAACGTCCGATCGTGGCTGACCAACAACAGGGTGCCTTCGTAGTTGGCCAATAACTCTTCGAGCAATTCCAGCGTTTCAGCGTCCAAGTCGTTGGTCGGCTCATCCATCACCAGCACGTTGGCGGGTTTGGTCATCAGCTTTGCCAACAGGGCGCGATTGCACTCGCCACCGGAAAGAAACTTGACCTTGGTCCGCGCCCGTTCCGGCGTGAACAGGTAATCCTGCAAATAGCCAAGCACGTGTTTGGTCTTGCCGCCGACTTTCAATTGTTCGCTGCCGTCGCCGACGTTTTCCTGGACGGTTTTTTCCGGGTCCAGGGTGTCACGCATTTGATCGAAATACGCGATCTCCAACTTCGTTCCCAGGCGGACCTTTCCCGAGTCGGGTTTGAGTTTGCCCAACAGCAACTTCAGCAACGTCGACTTGCCGGCGCCGTTGGGACCGATGATCCCGATCTTGTCGCCGCGCATCAGTTCGGTGGAAAAGTGATCCACGATGGTGTGATCACCGTAGGCGAAACTGACATCGGTCAATTCGGCGACCAGCACACCGCTGCGTTGGGCATCTTGGACTTCCAGTTTCGCATTGCCGACTCGGTTTTGTCGTTTGCTGCGTTCGACGCGCATCGCTTTGAGGGCTCGAACACGGCCTTCGTTTCGCGTGCGTCGAGCCTTGATGCCTTGGCGAATCCAAGCTTCCTCTTCGGCCAAACGTTTATCGAACAGTGCGTTCTGTTTCTCTTCGGCCTCCAACGCTTGTTCTTTACGCGTCAGGAACGTGTGGTAATCGCAAGACCAGTCGAACAACCGGCCACGATCGACTTCCCAGATCCGCGTCGCCAATTGTTGCAAGAACGAACGGTCGTGGGTGATGAAGACCAGGGTCTTGTCCCAGCGAGAGAGAAAGTCTTCGAGCCAAAGAATGGATTCGATATCGAGATGGTTGGTCGGTTCGTCCAACAGCAGGATATCGGGTTGGGCCACGATCGATTTGGCCAGCAGGACGCGCCGTTTCATGCCGCTGGAAAGTGATTCGAATCGAAGCGTACCGTCGAGTTGCATGCGTGACAACGTCGTCTCCACGGCATGCTCGGCTTCCCATTGGGTGGTCGGGTCGGCGATCTTTTCGGTGGGGATGCCGGACAGCACGACGTCGGCGATGGTGCCCGACAGGTGTGCGGGCACGTCTTGGGTCAATCGCGCCACACGCGTCTTGTCACCGAGTTGAATTTCACCGTGGTCGGGTTGGAGCTCACCGGCGAGCAATTTCAGCAAGGTTGTCTTGCCGGCTCCGTTGCGGCCCAACAATCCGATCCGCTGGCCGGGTTCGATCTGGGCGGTGACGCCGTCCAGCAGGGGCGGACCGGCGAACCCGATGGATACATCCGCAATCGTCAACAGTGCCATCGCCGAGCTTCCTTTTCCGGTTCAGACCTTGAGCGTGCCGACGACGTCTGCCACGCGGGCGGCGCCGAGTTCGGCCAGGGCGGTCGGCAATTGGTCGACCAGTCGAGTCGACACGGTGGGGTCATAATAATTGGCCGTTCCGATTTGCACGGCGGAGGCGCCGGCGACGAGGAATTGCATGACGTCGTCGATCGTGGCGATGCCGCCGATTCCGATGATCGGTACGTCGACCGCTGAGGCGACTTGGTGGACGCAACGCAGCGCGATCGGTTTGATCGCCGGACCGCTCATGCCGCCCATTCCGTTGCCCAGCATCGGTCGTTGTCGTCGCCAGTCGATGGCCATGGCCAACACCGTGTTGATTAGGCAGACGGCATCGGCACCGGCTTCCGCGGCGGCCTTGGCGATGTCTGCGATCCGCGTCACATTGGGCGTCAGTTTCGCCAGGATCGGGACCGCGCACGCCTCGCGCGCCGCGGCGACGACGTCATGGCAACTGGTCGCGTGGGTACCGAAGTCGACGCCACCGCTGACGTTGGGACAGGACAGATTCAGCTCGACCGCGGCGACGCCGAATTCACCGATCCGTCGGGCCAGGGTGACAAACTCGTCTTGGGTACGTCCGGCCACGCTGACGACGACCGGCGTCGACAAGGATTGTAGGTAGGGCAAGTGGTGTTGGATGAACGCATCGACGCCATCGTTGTCCAAGCCGATCGCGTTGAGCAATCCGGCGGAGGTTTCGACCGTTCGCCAAGGCGCGTTGCCGATCCGTGGTTCGGCCGTGATCGTCTTGGGCAGCACTGCGCCCAGGCGAGAGACATCGACGACGTGCTCCATCTCCCTTGCGTAGCCGAAGGTTCCCGAGGCGACCATGATCGGATTGGGCAGCGTCATCCGGCCCAGGGTGGTCGACAAATCCATGGTTTGCGTTGCAGTCATAAGCCTTCGGTTACAAGGGTGTCGCAGGCGTCTTGTGAATCAATCGACGATCGATTTCTGTCATCAGAACGTCCGCCACCTTCTGTTTGGTGCCTTCGACGCGGGCGATGACTTCGCCGGCGGTGTCCAGCAATTCGACATCGTTGACATCGGAATCCATCGCAATGGGACCATTGCTGATGATCATGTCGCAGTGTTTCTTTTCCAGCTTGACCGTCGCACGGAATCTGCGGTCGTTGGTTTCCAGTGCAAATCCGACGACCCACTGATCGTCACGTTTGGTTTGTCCCAGCGTCGCGACGACGTCGGGGGTTTCGATCAGTTGCAGCGTCAGCGGCCCGCCGGTCTTGGCGATCTTTTGCGTCTCGACAATTTTTGGCATGTAGTCACAGGGTGCCGCGGCGCCGATCGCGCCGTCACATCGGGCGAACCACTCTTGACTGGCCGCCAGCATTTCGTCGGTCGTGACCACCGGGATCACTTGGGCGGCCGCCGGGTAAACGGTGGGAACCGGCCCCGAGACGATGACGACTTCATGCCCCAGTTGCAACGCCGCGGTGGCCAACGCCGCACCCATCCGTCCGCTCGACGCGTTCGAGATGTAGCGAACCGGGTCGAGATACTGGCGGGTCGGCCCCGACGTGATCAGAATCTTTGCCACGTCGACTATTCCAGGGTTTGGTCAAGCAATTGATTGAGCTGCTCAGTCGACATCTCCATTTTGGCAGCGGCGAGCGCAAAGAGACGTTTTTCGCTCTCGTCTAAAACGCCGTCGGCGGCCATCATTCGCACCAAGTCGATCATCAGCTCCTTGCGGCTTTCCGGGTCGCGGGGCAGCTCCAACGCCGCGTCGTCGCCCAACCCGTATCGGATCGCGCGGTTCAATTCCGCTTCGCCCAACCCGAGTTCGTGGCAACGTTCGGCGACAAACGCGACCTCCCGTTCGCCGATCGTCCCGTCGGCCATCGCCATCACGACGAGGTTGCGTAGCTGGCGCATTCGATCACTGAAATGTTTCTCGCTCATCCCCAAATCGTAACTCTCCCGGTCCCGACTGCCTAGCGAGGCAGTGCAGTTTCCGATGTCACCCTTCTGGCAGGGAGGGGCGAGCAGAGCGAGGGGAGCCGATCAGGCACGCTCGGCGTCTGGCGCCATCGGCTTGACGCCGTTTCAGGCCCCCGATTGTGAAAAGCGGAAAGATTGCCCGGCTGCGGGCCAGATCGATCCTGACAGCACCGCTGAATCTTTGTTAACCCGATTGAGTGGGTGGGCAAAACGATTCATTGGATGCGATTGGACGTCATGGGAATTCTTCAGATGGGTAAGACACGTAACGCAAAGAGTTTGGGGAGAACAGGCCTTGCAGCTCTCGCGATCGGGTTGATTTGCAGCGGAGCGTTGCCGTCGGGTGTTGCGATGGCCGAAACGCCGCTATGGCAATTGGGCATACCGACCTTTTCTGGCAAGAAGCCCGAGGAGCAGGCACAGGCGGGCCCTTCGTTTCATTTTCCGCCCCCGACTTCGGAGATCGCTCAGCTGCCCGCCGGTGCGACCGGACCGCTGAAACAGCCCGGCAGCATTGAACAGCCCGGGCCGACAGAACGGTCAATCGCGGATGTCCAGCCGGCGGCTTACCAAATCAACTCGGGCACAGTCCTATCCGGCGCAACGGCGGCGGTCGTTTCTCCAGGCCTGCCGATGCCGCCCTTGCCCGCGGCGGCGCAGCTCGATTTGCCGGTCGCCCCGGCCGGCACGGCCCTTCCCGTTCCTCCGGCGGCCGATCCGTCGACACCGATTGGTCAGGCGCTCGCGACGGGCGCGGCTGTGGAATCGGCTCCGTTGGCCGAAGAAACCGCGTCGTGGTACGAAATCCCTTGGCGGTGGGTCACCCGCGGTTGGAAAAACCACGCCGAGCTCGGGCTCGATGGCAGCAGCGGTAACTCGCGGACGCTGGCACTGCAGACCGGCTTGGAGATGAAACGCAAGACTGAACGCTACACGTTGGGGATCGATTTCGATTATCGCAAGGCGACCAATCGCGGGTTGACGACGGAAGACAACGGCCGGTTGAACCTGGACTACGACCGGCTTTTCCAGGATTCCAAGTGGTCGGCGTTTGGAAAGTTTGGGGCCGAATGGGACCAGTTCAAAGCGTTCGATTCGCGGCTGAATCTCAACAGCGGTCTGGGCTACCACTTCATCCGAACCGACGACGCGATGTTTGCCACTCGTTTCGGTGCAGGTGCTTCTAAAGAAATCGGCGCGCCGGACGACGACTGGAAACCGGAAGCGGTGTTTGGTGCCGAAGGGGAATACCAGCTCAACCGCTACAACAAGATGAAAGCCAAGGTGGACTACTTCCCGGCCTGGGAAGATTTTTCCGATTACCGGGTTGTCAGTGACGTCGCCTGGGAAATCCTGCTCGACGACACCGACAATCTGTCGTTGAAATTGGCGTTGACCGATCGCTACGACAGCACGCCGCAAGGTGCCAAGCCGAACGACGTTTACTATTCGCTGTTGTTGCTGGTCAAATTCTGAGCCTTCGATCTGGTGGCGTCGGCTAGATCAGTTTGGTTTGGCCCGGGATGGCGAACGACGGCTCGGGACGCGGGCCGTTGTAATCGAAATCGTTGGGGAACAGATCCAGCTGAGACTCGTTGGTCAGGAAGTCCCAGGTCACCTTTTGCCCGGTGTACGCAGCGACGCGTCCGAGCACGGCGGTCATCGAGCTGGTGGCCGTTTCCTTGAGCTCGACGATCGGGTCACCGGCACGGATCGAATCGACCAAGTCTTTGTGCTCTTGACGGTAGGCGGACTGGATATCGCCTTTCATCGACCACACTTCGTTGCCGTCACGGTCTTTGATCGACGCGCCTCCGTTGCTGCCGTAGATCGTTGCAGTGCCCTCGGATCCGAAGATCTGGTTGCTGACATCGCTTTGCGATCCGGGGATTTGTCGGCACATGAAGGAGACTTGTCGGTCACCGGAATAGGCGTAATCGATGGAGTTGCTGTCCCACATCTCGCTGCCTTCGGGGCGGGTGAATCGGCCGCCACTTCCGTAAGCCGATTCGGGTGGTCCCTGCATGACCCAGTTCATCACATCGATGTTGTGCACGGCCTGTTCGGCGATCTGGTCCCCGGAGAGCCAGATGAAGTGCATCCAGTTGTAGATTTGGTATTCGGTATCCGACATGCCTTCTTTGCGTGTCTTGTGCCAGATGCCGGTGCTGCAGTAGCGGGCGGTCATGTTGATGACGTCACCGATGGCGCCTTCGTGGATCTTGCGAATCGCTTCGACGTAGTTCGTTTGGCGGCGGTACTGGGTGCCGGTGACGATTGCGGTTTTATTGGCGATCGCTTTGTCGTGGGCCTGCAGACAGATTCGATAGCCGGCCGGATCGACACAGGACGGTTTTTCGGCGAACACGTGCTTGCCTGCGTCGACGGCTTCCATCACGTATTGAGGGCGGAATCCCGGGGGGGTGGTCATGATGACCAGGTCGATTTCGGGGTCGTCCAGGATGCGTTTGTAGGCGTCGATGCCGACGTAGTTTTTGTCGTCGCGTACGGCCACCTTGTCGCCGAATTGTTTTTGCAGCCGACCCAGGACACGTTGTTTGTTGGCATCGACGTCTGCCGTAGCGACCAGTTTGATGTGCTCGTTGATGGTCATCGTGTCGCTGAGCGCCCCGGTTCCGCGACCGCCCAGGCCGACGATGCCGATTCGGACCACGTCGTTGCTGCCTTGATCTTTGGGCTCGGCTCCCCGCACGGCACGCGGCAACATCGCGGCGCCGGTGATTCCGGCTGAAACGGCCGAACCCTTTTTCAAGAATTGACGTCTCGACGACGTGGAATCCTGGGCTCGGGACGTCGATTGATTATTGTCGAAATCGGTCATTGGAATGTTCCTGAGGTGGGGTAACGTGTCGCCGGGACAAATGGAACAATCCCGGCGGGTGGGCGATCGAGCTCATAGTGTAGTAGCCGCCTGCTGCGGAATGTTGACTCGGTTTCCGCCGACCCGTGACAGAAAAAACAAAACTGATAGACTTTCCCCCATGACCGAACACAAACCTACTGATTCTCAGAACCCGATGGTCGCTCCGTCGCGGGCGATTCGACCCCATGGTACCACCGAAAGCCGCAAAATTGCAGCCATGGCGGCGCGCGTGGCCTTGGATAACAACGGCAAAGACGTCGTCGTGATCGACGTTTGCGGACAGTCGGCGGAATTCGACCTGTTCGTTCTGGTGACCGGCCAAAGTCGACGGCAATTGCACGCCATCAGCGAGCAAATCGACGACGCGCTGGAAAAAGGCATGGGCGAAAAACGTGACGGCATCGAAGGCTATGACGAGAGCCGCTGGATCGTCTTGGACTACGGCAGCGTCGTCGTCCACCTGTTCGATGAAGAGACGCGGGAGTTCTACGACCTGGAATCTCTCTGGGCCGACGGGACTGCCATCCCACTCTCTGAGCTGGGTATCGAGCAGGCCGACTGACCTCCGCTTTCCTCCCTACTTTCTGGTCCGCAACCGCGATTGAGTCGCGCTCGTGGCACGTTCTGGCAATCACAATGCACTTCCCTTCATTGTTCACCGGTCGCTTTTCAGACGCACTCTCGCGATGTTCCTTTGCGTCGCAACTCGATGACCCGGATCGATACGCCGCCATGATCCGGCCCGCGGGGAACCCCAAGTTCGGGGATTACCAAGCCAACTGCGCGATGCCGATCGGAAAATTGGTCGCCGATTCCAATCCCCGTCAGGTGGCTGCGGAATTGATCGAGCAGCTGCAACTCGATGACATTTGCGAAACGCCCGAGATCGCCGGCCCGGGATTCATCAACCTCAAGCTCAAAGACAGCTTCTTGCAGGACCGTCTGGCGGAGATGCTCGCCGACGACCGCTGCGGCGTCACCCCGGTTGCCTCGCCCAAGAAAATCCTGATCGATTACTCGTCGCCCAACGTCGCCAAACCGATGCACGTGGGGCACATTCGCACCACCGTGATCGGAAACTGTTTGGCCAAGACACTTCAGTTTCTCGGCCACGAGGTGATCACCGACAATCACCTCGGTGACTGGGGCACGCAGTTCGGCATCATCATCTACGGTTACAAACATTTCGGTGACCCCGAGGTCGTTCGCCAGGACCCGGTGCCGGAATTGGCCAAGCTGTATCGCATCGTGCATCAGCTGATGGGCTATCACAAAGCGATCAAGAACGTGCCCAAGTACGAAGCCGAAATCGCGCGTTTGGAGGATCTGCACGCGGCGGCGCAACAGGAAGCCGAAGGAGCCGAGGGAAAAGAGGCCAAGAAGAAACGAAAGGCCGCCGAATCGCTGGCCAAAAAAGTGGCGTCGGCGCGAGCCAATTTGGAATCAGCTCGGGCGACGATCGCGGCGACCGACGCGGATCCTGTGATGAAACAACGCGCCGAAGCACACGCTGACATCGGCAAAGCCGTCTTGGATGAAACGTCGAAACTGCACGCCGACGATCCGGAAAACATCGCGCTCTGGGAACAGTTCCTGCCGCACTGCAAAGATGAAATCAACCGCATCTACTCGCGGCTCAACGTGACCTTCGATCACACCTTGGGCGAGTCGTTTTATCACCCCATGCTCGGAGAAATCGTCGACGATCTCAAACAGCGAGGTTTGGCCAGCGAAAGTGACGGCGCGATCTGCGTGTTCTTGGACCAGTTCGACGCGCCGATGATCATTCAGAAGAGTGACGGTGCGTACCTCTATGCCACCACCGATCTGGCCACCCTCCGCTACCGCCAAGAAACGTTTAATCCGGACGAGGTGTTGTACGTCGTTGACGCTCGGCAGAGTGAACACTTTGAAAAACTGTTCGCCGTCGCCGAAGCGACGAAACTGATCGATGCCAAACTGGTACACGTCAGTTTTGGGACCGTGCTCGGTGAGGACGGGCGGCCGATGAAGACGCGGAGCGGAACCTTGATTGGTTTGGAAAGTCTGTTGGATGACGCAGTCGAAGCCGCCTATCAAGTCGTCTGCAATCCCGATCGGTTGGTCAAACTGAATCCTCCCATGGATGACCAGGAGAAACGTTTGGTGTCCGAACGCGTCGGCATCGGAGCGATCAAATACGCCGATCTGTCGCACGATCGAACCAGCGACTACAAATTCAATCTCTCCAAGATGGTCGCACTGTCGGGAAACACCTCGACCTATGCCCAGTACAGTTTCGCACGTACGACCAGCATTTTGCGTCGAAACGAGGTGACCGAAGCCGACGTGGTCGAGCGAATCCAAGCCGCCGGCATCACGTTCACGCATGCGGCCGAACGGGCGCTGGGATTGCAATTGTTGCAATTTCAGGAAGCGCTTCAGAACGTCTATGAAGACTACCGGCCCAACCATTTGGTCGATTACGTCTATTCGACCGCCGAAGCATTTTCGAAGTTCAATGATCAGTGCCACGTGCTCAACGCCGAGACCGATGCCATTCAGAGCACGCGTCTGGCGTTGGTCGTCCTGACCGGCCGTGTGATCAAGCAAGCCTTGGAATTGCTGGGCATCGAAGTCGTCGAGCGGATGTAGCTGGACCCGCAGCTAATCGTCTAACGTAGCTCAATTTTCGGGTAGTGGACGAGGCGACGAGTCCTTGCCAATCTGACTACAGAGGACTCGTCGCCTCGTCCACTACCGCCTAAAGGGGCCACCGGCTTCCGCTGCCTGAGGGTTCCCTGAGGGGACCGCGTCCGTTTCGGATGTTTTGCCATCTTTGGCCGGGCATGCTGCCCTCGAACTGGCCGCGCGCGGTCCACAATGCCCCTTACATCCCCGTTGTCCCCTCGTTTGTGGGGAAGAATCGTTTCGTCGGCGGTCGATTTTGGGAACCCGGGGAGGACAACGCAGACGATTCGGCGTTTGTTGGTGTAGACTGTCCGATCAGTGGTTTTTCGATCTGCGATGCCCGCCAATCTGCTCTCTTATCTCTTGCAACGATGGAACAACCGACCCCAGAGGAATTTGCTCGCCGAATCGGAGACCTTGGCCTCGCCGAGCGGCGCCAAGTCGATCACGCGATGGGGGAACTCGGTGGCACGGAGTTGACGCTTGATTCTGTGATCAAACAGATGCAGCGTCGCGGATTGGTGACGACGCTGCAGACCGAAAAAATTCTCCGCGGCGACCGTATCGGGTACTTTTACGGCGACTACAAGGTGCTGTATCTGATCGGTGCCGGTACGTTTGCGCGCGTCTACCGTGCCAGCAAGGGCGACGAAGTGTTCGCCATCAAAGTGCTTCGCAAGCGATTTCGCGACGAGCCGAAGGAGATGGAACAGTTTCTCCGCGAAGGCAGCATGGGATTGAAGCTGCGGCATCCGAACATCGTCAGCATTCACGAGGTCGTGGCGGATCCGCGGAATCCGTTTCTGGTGATGGAGTTCGTGGAAGGTCAGACGCTTCGAGAACTCGTCCGCCTGCGAGGAAAACTGCCGCCCAAACTGGCGCTGCGTTTGATTCACGAAGTCGCTTCCGGCTTGGCCCATGCGGCCAGCATGGGGATCTCGCACCGTGACTTGAAACTTTCCAACGTGCTGATCTCTTCCGACGGCAAAGCGAAATTGGTGGACTTCGGGTTGGCGGCGTTGAGCGATCGGAAAAACCCCGAAGAGATCGCGGATTGCCCCAACGCGCGGGCGATCGACTACGCCGCATTGGAGCGAGGCACCGGAGTCCGCAAGGACGACCCGCGTAGTGACGTCTTTTTCGCCGGCAACATGCTCTTTCACATGCTGGCCGGTGAGCCCGCGCTGACCGAAACACGCGACCGGCTTGCCCGTTTGAATGTGTCGCGGTTTCAAGAAATCAAACCGATCAGCCAGTACGTTCCCGACATCCCGGGGGTCGTCACCCAGCTGCTCGGAAAGATGATGGAGTTCAATCCGCAGCAGAGAATCCAATCGTCCGCCGCGCTGCAGGCCGAGATCCGCAAGGTGATGGACATCCTGGAAAAGGGGCCGAGCAAATCGAGTGCGGACGGGGCAACGCCCGGTGCCGGTGAGCATTACGACGATGACGATGCGCCGACCGATGAGGGCGAAGGTTACGTGGTGATGTTGGTCGAATCCAAGGCGGCGCTACAGAATGCGATCCGCGAACGGCTCAAGTCGCGCGGCTACCGTGTGCTGATCACGCAGGACCCCAATCGAGCGTTGTCGCGTTTCGAACCCGGCGACGACCCCCCGGCGGACTGTGTGATTTTCAGCGCCGCGGAGTTAGGGGCGTTGGCGCTGGAGGCTTACAACAGATTCGCCAGCGATGAACACACCAGCGAAATCCCTGCGATTCTGTTGGTGGACCGACGTCAGGCACGCATCATTTCGGAAGCCCGCCGCGGTCCCCGTCGGCAACTGTTGGCGTTGCCGTTGAAAGTCAGGGAGCTCCGGGCGGGATTAATCAAAGTGCTCGCCGGCACCCAACGTCGCCCGGCGGGCACGTATTAGACGTCTTTCTCGACCCAGACCGGTTCGGGCTGGATCGTGTCTGCAACGGGCGATCCCTGGTCCTTTCGTCCGCTGCCTTCCAGACGGCTGATCAATTTGACACTCATGTCATGATCGCACTGGATTTGACAGCTAAGCCGAACGCCCTCGTCGCTGATTTCTCGCGCGGCGAGGGTGTCCCGTTCTGCCGCCGTCATTTTTGGGGGTTCGCCGTCGGTGAACTGGACCCGACAGGTGGTGCATCTTGCCATTCCCCCACAAGCGTGTAATTGATCCGTCCCCGCGTCTTCGACGAGTGCTTGGACCAATCGTTTTCCCTCGGCGACTTCAAAAGAACCCACACCCTCGACAGTTAATTTCGGCATTCGTTTCCACTCGTTGAAAGTTTATGAAGAATCTTGGTCTGAACCGGCATTCGGGCCGCGGTTGGCATCGCAACCGAGCAGCCTAGCGGTAGAATAGCGGGTTGGCCAACGTTTTTAAAAGTCGCACAGCAGAGATTACCGGCCAGGACAGAGATCACCGGCCTGGACAGCGGCAGATCGAAAAAAGGAACCTAGTTTGAGTATGGAATTGATCACGGAGAATTTGCCGGCAGCGTTTGGATTGTTGCTCGGCGAAGCCGTTTCGCGGCTGGTGGACGATCACGATCAATCGCTGGACAAGCGGGCGGCGATGCTGCGAGTCGAGACGCCCAAATTTTCTCAAAGCGACGGCAAGATGTGCTTTGAGTTTCGGATGCGTCCCGGACGAAAACTTCCTTATCTGGTGAACTTGGAAATCGAACCGGACGTGGACGAGGACGACGGCGACGCGATCGAGTCGCCGTTGGACCTGTCGCTTCGCGCTTCGGTGACCTGCGCCTGTGCCGAATACGAACGCGCCGAATCGCGGATGAATGGACGGGGCCGATGCAGTTGCACCCTGGCGGTCGCCTGGTGGGTGCACGAACAGATCTCCCGTCGCAACAGCGAAGAGGTGCTGCTGTTCTTAAGCGACTTGAAAACCGACACCGTCGCTGCCGGCCGTGACGTGGTCAGCCAACTGCTGAAACTGACCGACGAAGCGCACGCAAAAGAAGAAGACACGTCGACGCGGGTGCAATGGCGGATCAAGATTTCGAACAACCAACTGTACGGCCCGGTCAGCATCAATCCGTTCGTCCAGCGGTTGAAAAAGAACTCCAAGGGCTGGTCCAAGGGGCGTCAGACTCCCGCGTTTGATCTGCTTCGACGTGACGGCGAAGGAACAGCGGTCGACAGCCAGATTGCGGCGCTCACGTCGCAACCAAGCTCGGAGATGAACCGCGAGTATTACAACCTGTTCCAATCGGTCGATCTGTTGGTGGGGCATCCCAATGTCGCTTGGGACGACGCCTCGGCGACGCCCATCGAAGTCTCACGCGGTGAAATTTCCGTCGCTCTACAGCCCGTCGAAATCGACTCCTTGGATGACGAAGAACGGGCCGGTGAAACGCAGATCGAACGTGAGTCCGATCCTGCCAAACGAAAGACGCTTTATCGCGTCGCCTTGCAAGTGCCCGGGATCGACATCGATATCAATCAATGCGAACTGGTGCTGGGCAATTTGCATCCCGCCCAACCGGTCGTGCTGATCGCCGAGACCAACGGCAATCGGCTGATCATCGCTGCGCTGCGCGATCGCCGGGCGACTCGTCTGATTTCTTACTTGCTCAAAAGCGACTTGCATGAAGTCTTGGTGGACGACGACGCGGCGCACCAATTGACGATGAAGATCGGCCAAATCGGATCGCTCGTCCGCGTCGATTTGCCGGACCAGCTCGCCGGCCCGCTCGAAGAGATCCAGGCCGAGATGGTTTTGGAATTGCGGCCCCGCGGTGGTGCCGGCATGTTCGTCCGTCTGTCGATGTTCGATTCCCGATTGCAAGACATGATGCGTCCGGGTGAAGAACCGGCCATCGTCCCGGGAATCACCGACCAGGGACCCATTCGCCTGGTCCGCGACACCAAGGCCGAACGCGAGCGTGCGGGTGAAGTGATCCATCGGTTCCAGATCAATCACCTTGCTCCCGAAGAACCTTATGGATGGGTCGCCCAAAGCGACGAGCAAGCGCTCGATCTGTTGGCGCGGCTGTACGATGCCGGTGACGAGGCGCCTCGGATGATCTGGCCCGAAGGCGAAACGATTCGCGTGCGCGGTGAAATCACGCCGTCCGCACTCCGTGTTCAGATCGACGATTCGAAAGACTGGTTCGGGCTTTCGGGAACCATTTCGGTCGCCGGGCAAGAAGTCAATTTGGAAGATCTGTTGACCGCGGTGACCGAGCGTCGCGCGTTGGTCCGCGTCGGTGATCGTGAATTTGCAAAGATCAGCGACGCGTTTCGCAAGCGGTTGGAGCAACTCGGCGATACACTTGTCGCCGACCGTGGAACATTAAAAGTCGCCGATGCCGCCGTCCCGGCCGTTCAAGAATTGCTGGGCACCGACGTGACCTTGGAGGTCTCGGCACGCTGGACCCAAGTGATCGAAAACTTGGATTCGTTGGCCGACTACCATCCGACCAAGCCTGAGTCGCTGGATGTTGATTTCCGTGATTACCAGTTGGATGGCTATCGTTGGCTGGCCCGGTTGAGCCGCTGGGGCGTGGGCGGAATCTTGGCCGACGACATGGGTCTGGGGAAAACAGTCCAAACACTCGGTGTTTTGGTCGATCGTGCAGCTGGCGGTCCCACGCTGGTGGTCGCGCCGACCAGTGTCGGAGAGAACTGGGTTCGTGAAACGCAGCGGTTCGCCCCCGAGCTCAATCCGGTCTTGTATCGCGAAGGCAATCGGCAACAAGTCATCGATGCGGCCGGGGCGGGTGACCTGGTGATCGTCAGTTATCAATTGGTCCAGCGTGACGCCAAGCGTTTCGCCGCCAAACAATGGAACACGCTGGTTTTGGACGAAGCGCAGTTCATCAAGAATGCTCAAACCAAGACCTCCCGCGCCATCCGCGATCTCGAAGCGGACTGGCGGATCGCCCTTTCAGGTACACCGCTGGAAAACCATCTCGGGGAATTGTGGAGCCTGTTGCGGACGATCAGCCCCGGGTTGCTCGGCTCGTGGGACCGATTCAGGAACCGCTTTGCCGATCCGATCGAACGCCACAAAGATCCCGAACGCCGTCAGTCGCTGGCACGATTGGTTCGCCCCTTTATTCTGCGACGCACCAAAGAAAAGGTGCTCCGCGAATTGCCACCGCGCACCGAAATCACGCTGCAGGCGCACCTCAGCGGCGAAGAACGCGCGATGTACGACGAGGCGCGGGTCGCGGCGCTGGCCGAATTGTCCGGCGGTGATGCGAAGCCGGGCGAACACCGGATGCGAACACTCGCCTGGTTGACCAAGCTGCGGCAATTGGCCTGTCACCCCCGGTTGGTCGACCGGATGTGGGACAAGGGCAGCGCCAAGCTCAGCTTGCTGGACTCGCTCGTCGATGAACTCCGCGACGGAGAACACCGGGCCTTGATCTTTAGCCAATTCGTCAAACACCTCGGGCTGATTCGCGAATTGCTCGATGAGCGTGGCATCAAGTACCAGTACCTGGACGGAGCGACGCCGGCCAAAGAGCGGCAACGTCGCGTGGATGCATTCCAGGAGGGTGAGGGCGAGTTGTTCTTGATTTCGCTCAAAGCCGGCGGAACGGGATTGAACCTTACCGCCGCTGATTACGTCATACACTTAGACCCCTGGTGGAACCCGGCCGTCGAAGATCAAGCCACCGACCGAGCGCATCGAATCGGGCAAGAACGTCCCGTGACGGTTTATCGTTTGGTCGCGTCCGGCACGATCGAAGAACAGATTCTGGAGATGCACGCCGACAAACGTGAACTGGTCGCCGGTGTGTTGGATGGAACCGACCGCGCGGCGAAGATGGACACCGAAGATTTGATTCGTCTGATCAAAGCGGGCGATCGATAATCCCTAGCCGCCGAGGGCCGATGCGATGTGGACGATCCTGGCTGAAAACCCATTGTTGATCTCGATCATGATCGGGATCGTCGTGGCGGGGTTGTTTTATGGCTGGTTACAGACAGGCAATAAACGGCTGGGCATCGCCACCTTGTGCACTGCACTGCTGATTCCCGCGGCGTTCTATGCCGCGGACGCCATCGTCACGGATCGAGAAAAGATCCTCGAAGCCATCTATGAGACGGCTGACGCGGTCGAACGAAACGATCACGAGTCGGCGGTGGTCTACGTCGCGGACTCCACGACGCGACAGCGGGCGTTGAATGAATTGCCCAACTATGAATTCCATCGTCTGACGGTTCGCAACATCGAAATCAAGTTCGTCACCGGCAGCTATCCCTTGGAGGCAACCGTCGATCTGGACGCTTCCGTCACCGCCAGCCTGTCGTCGGGCACGATGAGAAACGTTCGAGTCCCGCGACGCGTGATTTTGACGTTTCAAAAACAGCCCGACGATTCCTGGCTGGTCATCGATTACACCCACAGGCCGCTGGCCGGCGGTGCCGACAGCTTCACCCCCAACCGTATTTAACACGCCTCTCTGCGTGCGCTATGATTACCGCGTGGTCGTCAGTTCCAAGACGATCAACACGATCACCAACAACGACGCACTGCTGAGCGTGACGGCGGTTCGGCTTTGCGGGAATAGGTCGAAGAGTGTCAGCTTGCCCTTGTCACCGATCGGATCGAGGTGACGACTGATCCAACCTGAGGCCTCGGCAAAGACGTAGGAACCGGCAACCATCCCGACCACCATGGCGATCGCATCAAAGTTTCCCTGCCCCAGCGCGGCGGCTCCCGTGCCTGGGCAATAAGCCGACAACGCGAATCCGCATCCGAAGAGCAGGCCACCGATCACGTTGGATGCCAGTCGAGTTGGCTTGATGTGGAATTCCACCATCTTGGCCCTGTGCATGGCGTGGATTCCCAACATGCCCACGACGACAGCGGACAGCATGACTTTCACCACGGTGAAGTCTTCTAACAACAATTGTCCGATCAAGACGTGGAACTTCGCGACGCCGCCTTTTTGCAACAGGAAGCCAAAGACAAAGCCGAAGAGCACGCCCAACGCAAGTGAACGGTGGGCCGCCGGCAGCGGCTTGGGTTGCTTGTTATGATCGTTTTCGGCGTGTGGTGTTGTGGTGTCGTGTGCCGTTGTATCGGTCGCCGGTGTATCGCTTGGCTTTTCAGTGGTGGTGGACATGAGGTGGGCTCCTGGGGAAGATTGGCCGCCTAAACGGCATACATCAGCATCGCGGTCGCAATACCGCCAATGAAAAAGCAGATGGCGGCGATCCAAGATCCGACCGCCAATTGCAGCGTGCCGCTGATCCCGTGGCCGCTGGTGCAGCCTCCGGCCATTCGTGCACCAAACGCCATCAGTACGCCGCCGCCGAACGCGACGATGACACGAAGCAATCCGCTATCGGCTCCAAAGCGGTCTTGCCACATCAGCGGCAACAGACGTCCGGTCCATTCGTTTCCGCTCCATGCCGCCAAGAAGGCACCGAGGATCACGCCGAGCACCAGCATGACTTCCCAGCCAACTTTTGGCGGATTGTCTTGGAAGTACTTCAGCCGTTGCGTGTGACGTGGCGCTGCCAGATTGCCCAGCATGCCGGCCACACGCGCGTAGGCTGTCGACGCGCCCAAGGGTTTATTTGAAAAATAGAACGTCAACATCGACAGCACGCCGATCAACGCTCCGACCAAGTAGGGCGACCACGCGGGACCGGAGTACTCGAGCGGATTGACTTCGGCGAGCATTGTCAGCGAAGGGAATCGCGTTTGCAGGATCATGCCGTCGCTCCTTCGGGTTGTTCACTCGGGAACCCGGCCGCCTTCCAAGCGCCCCAGCTTCCGGGAACATTGCTGACATCGCTGAAACCACGCGACTTCATCAGGCTGGCGGCGATGCTGGCCCGATATCCGCTGGCACAATACGTGGCGTACCGTGCATTTTTGTCCAAGCCATTGATGCGGTCGCGCATGTCGGCGACGAAGTGATGTTTCGAACCTGGAATGTGACCGGACGCCCATTCGTCGGGGGCGCGAACATCCAAAATCGTCAGATCGCCGTCGCTGACCTGCAACTCACGCAGTCGCTGGACAGGGATTTGTTCCAGAGTCTCCAGCGGTAATCCGCCGATCTCCCACGCCTTCATTCCGCCGCTCAGGTAGCCCGCGAAATTACAGTGCCCGGTACGGACGAGCAGTCGCTGGATCCGATCGAGATCGTCTTCGCTTTCGACGACCAACAGTAGACGCTGGTCCAGGTCCAGCATTTGCCCCGCCCACGCCGACATCTCCGGTCGCCCTCCGATGTTGATCGCACCGGGAACGTGACCTCCGCCGAAGGCCAGCATGGACCGGGTGTCCACGACGTGGACGCCGGGTTCGCGTGCGACGCGACGGAAGTCGTCTGGCGGAAGTGCCGGGATGGTTGGCAGACGATCCATGATCTCCGGTCCCGCCGCGTTGACCTTCTTCAATTTCGGGTAGTGCCATGGAACCGGAGGGGCATCGGAGACCACAAACTGGCAAAACGACTCCAGGTCGGGATAACTGAGGAATGCGTTCGTGCGTCGCTCGTACCCGATCGTGCTCTGCAGGCGATCGCCGATGTCGGCTCCACATGCCGAGCCGGCGCCGTGGCCCGGGAAGACCGTTACGAAGTCATCCAACTTCAAGAAATAGCCGTACAAGGTGTGATACAACGCTTCGGCCAGCTGCGCGGTCTGGCCTTCCCCGAGCAAGTCAGGCCGACCGGCCGAACCCACGAACAGTGAATCGCCGGTGAATACGGCCCACGGCGTGTCGCGGTGGTCGCTCTCAGCGATTTCAAACGTCAAATGCTCCGGCGTGTGCCCCGGCGTATGGCGTGCCGTCAGATGAAAGGAACCGAAGTCGAAGGAATCTCCATCAACGACGGGCTCACCATCAAACTGATAGTCCGCATGATCTCCGCTTAAATAGATTGTTGCTCGTCCGACGCGCTGGGCTAATGACCGGCTTCCCGACACAAAGTCCGCGTGAATGTGTGTTTCGAAAATGTGGGTGATCGACAAGCCATGCTTCCGCGCGAGCTGTTCATAAACCTCGACGTCGGTTCGCGGATCGATCACGGCAGCGCGGCCCGTGTCGGTATCGCCGAGCAGATAAGACAGCTGGGCGATGCCATCAGTTAACACAGTTTCTTGAACGAACATGCTGGGTCATCCTCCTGCGGACGGTCATTGTTGACAAAAGAGCAACTTGCGGTTGAGCCTTCCATGCAAACGACGGGCCAAGCTGGTCGTCGCTGTCGCAGAGCCATCCAGCTTCGAAGCGCCGACCGATTTTCAAACAGATTCACGCCAGGGTCTGGTCTCGAATCCTCCAGCTTGGTCGATCGCCGGATGCATCGGTGCGCCCTATCCCTCAGCCAGGTCTCTCAGCCCTTGCCCGATGGTTTCGGAGAGACCCAACGGTCGCGGTCTAGGCTATTCAGCGTCGTCCGATGCTTTACCGTCTGGTTGATCGCCGTCTGGTTCATCACTGTCTGAGACCGACATTGCGAGGCAGTGATCCGTTCTCCCCAATGCGATCACTTCGATGAGATCTTTGACGGCCAGGTAGAGCAACGTGATGATCGCGACGGCGCCGCCGGCCAGGATTGCGAGCGTGACGAGCACTCCGTAATAGATCGTGGGATACCACCAGCCGGGAATCGTGTCTGACTCGTAGATCGGCACGCAGTGCAAAACGAACACGATCGCGCCGCCCCCGAAGAGGATCGCGTCGTAGAGTGCAATCTTGATGATCCGGTGATAGTGAGCGTCGGAGAAACCCGCATCGGCGTTATGCCCCAATCCGATCATGGTCAACATCAACGCCAGCACGGTGGCCGAAACCGTCAAGATGCTCGAGCAGAACAAGCGACTGGTCGGGATCACCGATTCGAGTAGGCGCCGCGCCTCTCCATCGCCCACGTGTCCCATCGCGAAGGTCGAGATGCCGACGCTGAGGGCAATCACCACGCCGATCACGGCTGCGGTGAACAGGTCGTTCTTCAGCCGGCCGAGCATTTGCCGTTGATCATCACTCATCCGCAGGGCCTTCCATTTTCGAGTTGTTATCGTGGACCGTCGCCAGGGGTGAGCAATGAACGGTATCGATACTGCTGGTCGCGTTCCTTGTCGGAACATCGATTCAAGCGACAGGCCACAGGCAACTTGCGTTCCAACCGTATCGCCAACGGGGTGATCTTCATGAATTCGCGAGGTTTGGTCGTTCCGAAGCGTCATCGTCCGCTCGTTGCCAACGTGTTCTCGAGGGCGCAATGATGGAATGAGAACAAGTGGCAAATTGAATCGGGGGCTGAAGGATGTTTTGGCCGCTTGAGCGTCGCGGCTCACTGCTTCGCTCGGGACTGAAGTCGATGATCCGGCTGGGAGGGAGAAGCACTCAGATCGTCAATTCGTCGATTGCAGAGGAAGGTTGATTCCGATGCGCGAAAACCGACCAGTGTGCTCGCTAGTTTCTACGGCATGGAAATTGCAGAAGGGCTCGGTGACTTGACGCAGTATCACTCCTTGCGCTGAGGTGGCCGCGAAGGAACTGGCTGATCCATTCACGACACTCCTGCGTTTGCGGGGCACTGTGGGCGGTCGTGTTTGTGTGTTGTTTCGGTTGGACCCTGGAGAGGCGAGCTGATGAAGATCGTACGCGACGCTTGGCAGACATTTTCACTCACTGATCTGCTGGACGTCGCCATCATTGGCGTGCTGCTTTGCCTGATACTGTTTTGGCTCAGGGATCGTGCGTCTCGATCGTTGGGCGTGGTCGTCACCACGATCGCCATGATCTTCCTGCTCGCGCGGTGGTTGGACCTTTATCTGGTGACAATGGTCTTTCACTACGGCTCGGTCGCCATTCTGTTGGCATTGGTGATTGTTTTCCAACAGGACATCCGGCACGGCTTCGAGCGGCTGACTTCGTGGACGTGGTCGCCTGGCCTTTGGCGGTCCGATGCCCCGGGTGATCGGCAGTCGTTTGGTCTGGCAGAGATCTTGGCGGAAGCGGTTTGTCAAATGGCTGACCATCGCGTCGGGGCGCTGATCGTTCTACCAGGTCGTCAGCCTTTGGAACGTCACCTCCGTGGTGGCGTGGACGTTGATGCGAAAGCAAGTCAGCCATTGTTGTTGAGTATTTTTCATCCCAAGTCGCCGGGGCACGATGGTGCGATCATCATTGAGCGCGAGCGCATCAGTCGACTTGGCGTGCATCTTCCATTGACCCAACAGGCGGCGAAGCTGTCCGAAGGCGGCACCCGACATGCTGCTGCCGTCGGGTTGGCGGAAGTCTCCGACGCGACGATCTTGGTCGTGTCCGAAGAGCGTGGCACGATTAGCGTTGCCAAGGATGGAGAACTGCAACGCGTCGAAGCGGAAAGTCTTGTGCCGTTGTTGATCAGGTCGTTGCAGGGCGCCGAGTCGGCCAACATGGCCCGCCCCAGTTGGTTTCGTCGTGTGTCGGTCCCGGTTCTATCCGTGGCCGGCGCGTTGCTGCTGTGGCTGATGTTTGCCTTCGAGACTGAAATGATCCAGCGCACGCTTGTCGTGCCGGTGGAATTTCGAAACCTCCGCGACGGTTGGGAAATCGAAGAGCCGAAACCGACGTATGCGGAAGTGACGCTCTCAGGTACCGAATCCGCATTCGCTCTGCTGGACGCGACGACCGCAACGGTCTCGTTGGACACCGAGCGAGAAGGGGGGCGGTTAAGAAACTATTGGCGGACGGAAGCTCACCTGAAGAACATTCCCGAGTCGCTGGAGATCGAGTCGGTGCTGCCGGAGGTGGTGTCGGTCACGATCAGACGCAAGTCCAACAATGATTCGGCGGGCCAACCGTAGCCTCGTTCGTGTCAGCAAGTCACTGCCGTTTGTCACCGTTGGAAATACCGATGCCGCCACAGTGAATCGCTTCAGGCGTTCGTGGCTTGTCCCATGCGGTACTTGGCTTCGTTGATCCATTTGACCATCTGGATCCGTTTGCCGGTTCGCGTCGCTTGGTGTCCCAGCATTGCCATCAGCGTGCTGGCGGCCGCAGACGCCACCTGGTTTTCCGCGGTGCCGCGGCGAATCGATTGCAGGAAGGCTCGTTGCTGTGCGACCGTCGCCGCTTTGAGCGACGAGGGTTGATCGGACTGCCAGACGACCTCGCCGTCGAGGGAATAGATTTTGCCCGCGGACAATTCGGCCCGTCCCAAGGTACCGTGGACGTGTTCGCTGGTATTGTTCCACGATTTGGCCACTCGACGACATTGCGACAGCAACACCGCGCCGCTGGCGAATTCAAATTCAACGGTATGATGATCAAATACATCGCCCGATCGATCGGTTGGCAGTGATTGATGTTCAGCGGTGTCGAAGCTGCCCCACCCTCCCTGACCTTGAGCGACGAAGGCGGGTTGGTCGAGCGCCCAACGGATCACGTCCAACCCCGCGACGTGCTGCTCGATCAAGAAATCGCCTCCGGTCCATTGATAATGATTCCAATTGCGGCGTTGGATTTCGGCGTCTGATTCGTTGCGGGCGTGGACCGGTGGCCGCAGGGATCCCGCATTGCAAAACGCTCTGGCAAAGATGGGCGTTCCGATGGCGCCGTTGCGCACGCGTTGGATCACGTCTTGGTAACGGTTGTCATAGCGTCGCTGAAAACCGACATGCACGGTCAATCCGGCGGCCTCGGCCTGTTTCGCCGTGTCGATGGTCTGGAGCACGCCGGCGGCGTCCGCGGCGAGTGGCTTTTCCAGAAAGGCGTGCTTGCCGGCTTCGACGATGCGTTGAAAACAATCGGGGCGATCCACCGGTGGTGTGGTCACGTAGACGATGTCGGCGTCCGACTCCAGGATCGGGCTGAGACAATCTTCGCCGCCGGAACGAACACAATCCGCTGCGATCTGGCCGGTGTAGCGTCCTTTCAAACTGCGGTACATCGACTGCGTTTGCGAATGAAAGTAATCCGCCAGCCCGACCAGTTGCACCGCTTCGTCGTCGATGGCCCAGACGGCATCGGCGAGTTCACGGGCGCGGCGACCGCAACCGATGATCGCGATTTTGATTGGGGCAGTGCTACCGCCCTGAACCGCTTTTCCGACCGCGACGGCGCCACCGATGGCGCCCCCGGCGATCATCAGCCCGCTATCCTTGATAAAACTCCGCCGAGCGCACGACGACAGAGCATTTTCCTTTGACTTGTTCATCAACCCTCAAGCACCCTCGCGCATTTTTTGTCGCGCTCGACTGAGCATCGGCCCGATCGAGTTCTCGGACAGCCCGATCGCCTGACTGATCTCTTGGTAGGACATCCCTTCCAGATGGTACATTCGGACCACACTCGATTCCTCGGGATCAAGCCGGCTCATCAAACGTTCCACTTCTTCGCGATTCTCGATCCGTTCGGTCGGCTCGTTCATCGCCGGTTCGGCACCGGTGACCGACAACCGGGTTCGGAAACCTTCCTGATGCAACCTTCGGGCGATCACCCGACGTGCGATCACGGTCAGGTAGGTTGCCAGGGAACTGTCGCGGCGAAATCGTCGCAAAACCCCACGGTCCGAAGCCAACAGGACCAAAAAGACTTCGGCGACCAAGTCGTCTCGGGTCGATTCGTCGAGCGTCAGGCCGCGTGATTCGGCGGTGTGATTGGCGACGTGGATCACCAATCCGAGAAAGCGTTCCACGAAATCCTGCCAGGCGCGCGGCGCTCCGTCGATGCAGCGTTGTAGCAGGATTCGATCGATGTCAGAGAGACTCACGGTGCCGATACCAAAAGAGAAGCTTCACAATAGCCGGTGCTTGCTGCCTTCTTTTCGGCGACACCCTTCGCCCAGCAGACCCCTTTATGGTAGGTGGGGTGACAGCAAATCGCAAGCTTTGAAAGGAAACCTCCGCCATCACGGGGGGCGCGCGTCGCGCCTCTTGTCCCGGTTCTACCAGTCAGGCGACAAGGGAGAATCACGCTCTTTTCGACGCCCCGAGCGGCCGACGTGACCTATGGTTGCCAGTAGCCGGTATTCTCGTCGTCACTCCTCCGCATTTGAGCCTAATGACTCATCCTCAGACCCCTTTCGAGCCCCAATCTAGTACCTTCAACGCTGCCGTTCCCGCCACGAGGGGCGTGCCGAATTCGTCGACGGTTGCTCGGGGGGCGGCGAATTGCGTCACCAATCTGCTGGCGAAATTGCAGATCGCCTCGGACGCCGTCAGCGAATCCCCTGCGGAACGTCCTGAGAAAGACGCCGAGAATCGTTTGGCCGTCGTCCGATTGGGGATCGCGACCTCGTTGTTCTACGCGCTGCGGACCAAGCACCCGGCGACCGCCGCACACGGATTGAGGGTGGCGTTGTTTTGCAGCAGTTGGGCCGAGCAAATGGGACTCGATCACGACGTTCGCGATCGAATCGAAGTCGGGGCGCTGCTGCATGACGTCGGCAAGATCGGGATTCCCGATCGCATTTTGCGCAAGCCGGGGAAACTGACGGTCGACGAGCAGCTTGTGATGGACACTTGTCCTGATCTCGGCTGCGATATTCTGCAAGGCTGTACCACGGACCCTGATCTGTTGGACATCATTCGCTACTGCAACCTCTGGTACGACAGTCGACGCGATGGCGAAACACCGCAGGGCGAGGCGCTGCCGTTGGGCGCGCGGATGTTGGCGATTGCCGATGCCTTTGACGCGATGACGACCGAGCATGTGTACCGGCCGGCGATGAGCCGTGATCGCGCGATTGCCGAACTCGTTCGCGGTAGCGGCACCCAGTTCGATCCAGATTTGGTCCTCGATTTCAGCCGCCTGCTCGAATCCCGGCCGGAGATTCTGCAAGGATCGATGGTCCACCGCTGGCTCCAGCAACTGCGTCCCGAAGATTCTCAGGCGTTCTGGACCGGGACTGCAAACCCCGCGGTCGGCAAGTCCCATCGAACCAAAGAGGTCGTCCGCCGCGAAACACTTTTCAATCAACGCCTGTTGTCGACACTCAAAGACGGCGTCGCGTTCACCGACGGCGAAGGAAACGTCTCGCAGTGGAACGTTGCGATGGAGCGACTAACCGATCTACCCGCCGAAGCGATTATCGGAAAACAATGGTCTGCCGCGGCACTACGGATGCGTGACACCGACCGCGACCGCGATGACGAAACGATCTGTCCGTTGCAAGAGTGTTTTCGAACGGGCGAATCAGTACGCCGTGCGATGATCATCGAAGCCGTTGGAACCGATCCCGTTTCGGTGCACGTCGAAGTCGCTCCCGTACACGGCGAGCGCCCTGGGTCTCACGGGACGGTGATTGTGGTTCACGACCTGTCCGACCGCGAGCATTTGGAACGTCGACTTGATACGCTACACAAACAAACGCGACTGGACGGACTCACGCGTGTCGCCAACCGCGCCCATTTCGACACCACGCTGGAAGAGATGGTCGCCGCCACCGCCGCGGGCGGACCAACGTTTGCGCTGGTGATTTGCGATCTGGACCATTTCAAACGAATCAACGATACGTTCGGCCACCCGGCCGGTGACGAGGCACTCAAGGTCTTTGCCAACGTTCTGCGGTCGCAGAGTCGCGAAGGGGATTTGGTGGCGCGTTACGGCGGTGAAGAGTTTCTGCTGTTGGCCAACGCGTGTGACAACGCCACGGGCGCCAAACGCGCTGAAGTCGTTCGTCAAACACTTGAATCGACACCCATCGAAGCCCTCGGCGGTGAATGCATCACCGCCAGCTTCGGCGTCACCGAATATCAATCCGGCGACAGTGCGGAAACCGTGTTGGCACGAGCCGACCGAGCCTTGCTGAAGGCGAAAGACAACGGCCGCAATCGAGTCGTTCAGCTGGGCTTGGGGAAAATGTCCGAAGTCGCCGAGCCCGCGCACCGCGTCGGTTGGTTCGACTGGTTGATCGGCGGCGACGAAGCCGTGGCGACGAAGGTCGACATCTTGACACCCGTCCCGGTCGATCTGGTGATCGAGAAACTGCGCGGCTTCATCGCCGATCACCACGCCGAGATCGTCAATGTCGCCGAAAACCAGCTTTCGTTGAAAGTCGTCTCGGGATCCAGTCCGGGCGGCCGCCGTCGCATCGATCACAAAATCTCCTTCCACGCAGTGCTGACGCTTAGCGATGCACAAAAAGACGAACTGCTGACCGAAAACGCGACACCGGGTTGCAGCACGAAAGTCCATTTGGAACTCAAGCCGATCCGAAACCGCGATCGCCGTCGACGTGAATTGAACGACGCGGTCCAACAGCTCGTCGCCAGTTTTCGCTGTTATCTGATGGGCGAGATCATCAACCGCGGCGAGTAAGTCGGCAAACCGTTGGCGGCTTCCGCTACGCCTGTTCGAGCACGGCGTTGTGGAACTGACGCCCGTTGCCGGCGTGCGTGAACGCGATCCCGGAGGCATACTGCGTCCCTCGTCGCGAGCTCCATACGCTCGTGCCGACGACGGCGTTGCCATCATCGAGCTGCAGCATCAGTCGTGATCCGACCAGTAATTCATCCGAGCCGATGACTTGTAGTCCGCTACGACTGGTCGAAACGATTCGACCCTCGCTGCGGTTTTGGGGCTGGCACTGCCGGATGGTGACTGCGACGTCGACCGTTTCTCGCTGTGCCGTTCGGCGACTGAGTTGCCCGGCGCGGATGCCAGCTGAAATGAAGTCATCGGGGAGCGAACGGCGAAAATACAAACCGCTGGCGTATTGATCGAGTCCGGATTGACGAGACCAGCAAACCCGCGCGAGCATCTGTAAGGTGTCGTGTCCCGCGAGGTTACGAATTTCCAACGTCGTTGACTTGAACAGCGACCGGGTTTGCCGATAGCGAATCGCGCAACCGCTGGAGTTCAGATCCACAATCTGACAGGGAATTTGATCGTCGCCTCCCAGCGGAGCAGGAACCAAAAGCCGGCATTGAATGTCGCGAACATCTTGCCCGCCGATCACTTGAAAGCGAGGCTCGTAGCGGTCATCGTCATTTGACGAAGTTTCCGACAGTTTGTCTTTCGGTGTCTCGGCCGACCGTCGTGCGGGCGGCTGAGTCCTGGAAGCGCCGGAGGGCGTGGAGGAAGGGGATGCAACGGTGGGCATGATTCGGCACTGGCGAGAAAAGGGGGGGCCGAGGAAACCTTAGCATGTAGGAATCACTGTGCCTGGCGGCATGATCGAGAACTGATTCGCTGACGCAATGGCCGTGACGTCCTCGGATGATCTTGACGATTGAACAGTCGCCCGAGAGCAATTCACGCCGTGGATCCGTTACACTGCTTGCAATGCGACCGGTCCAAATCCGCAACTTGGTTTTGGGTCCCGCCGATCCGTACCGTCCCTGCTGAGTAACGCCCTGGAAATGCCTGTTATGCGTCTTTTACTGTTCATCACCGCCGTTGTGCTGACGGCGGGTGTCCCGCGATTTGGCCTGGCCAAAACCCCCAACATTGTTTTTATATTGGCGGATGATCTCGGCTATGGTGAACTCGGATGCTACGGCCAAGAAAAGATTCGTACACCCAACATTGACCGGCTCGCGAAAGACGGGATGAGGTTCCTGCAACACTATACGGGCGCGCCGGTCTGTGCTCCGGCGCGTTGCACCCTGATGACCGGCCAGCATCTGGGGCACGCCGAGATTCGGACCAACCGTGATTCCGGCAACGGGCGCATTTATCCCGGACAATTTCCGATCACCGAGCAGATCGTCACGATCGCCGAAGTGTTGCAAGAGGCCGGCTATGCGACCGGTGCCTTCGGCAAATGGGGACTGGGGCCGTCCAACACCACCGGTTCGCCGATCAAACAGGGATTTGATCGCTACTTCGGTTACAACTGCCAACGCAACGCCCACAGCTATTTCCCGCCCTTTCTCGATAGCGATGAAAAAGAAGTTCTGATCAACAAGTACCCGATTCCGGGCCACGACCGCAAACCGGATGGAGAAGTGGTCGCGGACGACTATCGGGCGGAAACGTATGCACCGGATTTGATCCTGCAGGAGGCCGTCAAGTTTCTGGACAAGAACAAAGACAATCCGTTCTTCTTGTATTGCCCGTTCGTCGAACCGCACGTCGCCATGCAACCACCCCAAGAATGGATCGACAAGTATCCGGCGGAATGGGACGACCAACACGGACCCTATCGAGGCGAGAACGGTTACCTGCCCCACCCGCGGCCGAGGGCTGCGTACGCTGCGATGATCTCCGATTTGGATGAACACGTTGGGACCATCTTGGATCAACTGGACAAACACGGATTGACCGAAAACACCGTTGTGATTTTCACTTCTGACAACGGCCCGACGCACGGCAGCCGCAATCCCGAATTTCATGTCGGTGGAGCGGCCTGCACGTTCTTCAATTCCAACGGCGGATTGAAGGGTTACAAAGGAAGCTGCTACGAGGGCGGCATTCGCATCCCATGCCTGGTCCGCTGGCCCGGGCAGGTTGCCCAAGGCAGTGAAAATGATTTCCCGTCGTACTTCCCGGACTGGTTTCCCACGTTGGCCGAGATCGCCGGCGGCAAACTTCCCGAGCAACAAATACTCGACGGCGTCAGCTTGGTCGGTTTGATCCAGGGAAATGAAACGCAACGCAGCAAACCCTTGATTTGGAATTTCAACGGATACGGCGGAATCGTTGCGGTGCGAGATGGAGATTGGAAAGCGATTCGTCGCAACATCAACCAAAAACAAGCGGCCGATTGGGAACTTTACAACCTCGCAGACGACCCGGCGGAAACCAACGATCTGGCCAAGTCGCATCCGGAAATCGTCAAGCGGCTCGAGCTGGCGTTCATCAATGACCGCACGTTCGAGCCCGATTTCCCGATGAAGATCTACGACGAACGTTAAACCGCCGCCGGCTCGTAGAACGCGACCAGGTTTGCGGTTTTTCGATTTAAGCCCGCACGCGTCAGCAAAGGGGCCGCGCGGCGCCACTCGCTTCGCAGGTCCGACGCGCCATCGCTGGAATGACCGGATCCGATTGCGTTATCATGTCGGACCTGGTCAACCGTGATGAATTTCGGCGCCCTTTTGAACGAGCTTCTGCAATGCCAAACCCGTGGACTGGAACAGGAAACCCGTACACACGCGAAGAGGTGGTGGCGCGATTGCGCGCGACTCTTGATCGCGGCGAATCGATTCTCGCCGCGGGCGCCGGCATCGGCATCAGCGCCAAGTTTCTCGAGCAGGGCGGCGCGGATCTGATCATCATTTACAACTCTGGCCGTTTCCGAATGGCCGGCCATGGCAGCACCGCCGGCTTGATGGCCTACAGTGACGCTAATGCCGTGGCGATGGAGATCGGCGAGTACGAGGTGTTGCCGATCGTCAAAGAGACGCCGGTCATCTGCGGTGTCCACGCCTCCGACCCGCGACGGCGGATGTGGCATTGGTTGGGCAAAGTCAAAGAGATGGGTTTTTCCGGCGTCAATAACTTTCCGACCCACGCCATCGTCGACGGAAACTTTCGGCAGGTGTTGGAGGAAACCGGGATGAGTTTTTCCCATGAGGTCGAAATGGTCGCTTTGGCGCGTCAGATGGACCTTTTCAGCATCGTTTATGTCGCAACGGCCGAAGAGTCCGAGGCGATGGCCAAGGCGGGGGCCGACGCAATCATTGCCCACGTCGGGACCACGATCGGCGGCAGCATCGGCGTCACCGATGCCAGCTGTACGATCGAAGACGCTGCCAAGCGCACGCAAGAGGTTTGTGATGCCGCAAAAAGTGTGCGTGACGACATCTTCTTGCTTTCTCACGGCGGTCCGATTTGTGGACCCGACGACGCCGCCTACATCAACCAACACACCGATGCGGTCGGCTTCGTCGGCGCGAGCAGTTTGGAACGCATGGCCTTTGAACAATCGTTGCTGAAACTGACGCGCGAGTTCAAGCAGATTCCGGTGCGTTCGCGATGAAGACGATCGCCGTCCTCGGGACGTATGACACCAAAGGCGACGAGCTGGAGTTCGTTGCCCAGAAAATTCGTGACCAGGGTTTCGCGGTTTTGACCATCGACGTGGGGACGGGCGAGCCGCCTCGCATCACGCCCGATGTCACACGCGACGAGTTGCTTGCGAGCGTCGACGCGGACTTGAAACCGATCGCCGGCGACCGCGGTGCTTGTGTGGCGTTGATGGGGCGCGCCGCGGCGGCGGCGTTGCCGAGCCTGGCGGCGGAAAGGCGGATCGACGCCGTGTTATCGCTCGGCGGAGGCGGCGGCACCTCGATCGCGACCGCTGCGATGCGCGCCTTGCCGATCGGATTCCCCAAACTGATGGTCTCGACCGTCGCCAGCGGTGACACGTCTGCCTACATCGGCACCAAAGACATTGTGATGATGCCCAGTGTCGTTGATGTTGCGGGGCTGAATCGTATTTCGCAACTCGTGTTCACGCGCGCCGCGGGCGCGATTTGTGGCATGGTCCAGGCGGAGGTCGAGTCGGACGCGGCGAAACCGATCATCGTCGCCAGCATGTTCGGCAACACCACCAAGTGCATCGAGATCGCAAAACCGATTTTGGAGAATGCCGGCTACGAGGTGTTAGTGTTTCATGCGACCGGCATCGGTGGACGGGCCATGGAAGATCTGATCGCCAGCGGGATGGTTGCCGGCGTGTTGGACATCACGACGACCGAGCTGGCCGATGAATTGCTGGGCGGCATCATGTCCGCCGGGCCGAATCGGTTGGAAGCGGCGGCGAAAGCGGGATTGCCGACCGTCATCGCGCCGGGATGTTTGGACATGGCCAACTTTGGCCCGCGCAGCACCGTCCCGGACCGCTACCGGTCGCGGCTGATCTACGAACACAATCCCGACAACACGTTGGTCAGAACGACGGCGGAGGAATCGGCGCGACTCGGACGCACCCTCGCCGAACAGGTGGACCGCTACGGCGACCACGTGACTGTGATGATTCCGACCAGGGCGATCAGTGTGATCAGTGCCCCAGGGCAGCCGTTTCACGATCCCGGTGCCGATGCGGCTCTGTTTGAAGCGATTGGAAAAACCCGCAAGCCCGTCGTTCGAATCGAGTGTGAAATCAACGACAAAGCGTTTGCCTCGGCCGCGGCCAACGAGCTGTTGCGGCTGTTGGCCAATGGCTAGCGTGGGATGCGACCGAACGAATCGTGCACCGCGGGTGGCAATGGGGTACGATGGCTGCCCCCCCGCGTTCGTTCTCCTATCGCAAGCGTCATTCTTCCCCTCCAATTGCTGCAGCAACCATGCACAATCGATTCGCCCTGCTGAGCTTAATGCTGTTGTCCGTCAGCGGGTTGTTTTCATCCGCGTTGGACGCCGCCCCAGCGGCTCCCAACATCGTTTTGATCTTCGTCGACGACATGGGTTACGGTGATCTGGGGTGTTACGGAAACACCAAGAACAAGACGCCTCACCTTGATCGACTTGCTGCCGAAGGCCAGCGTTGGACGAGTTTTTATTCTTCCGGTTCAACCTGTGTGCCGAGCCGAAAAGGGTTGATGAGTGGCCGACATCCCGTGTTCATTCCCCGCCAGGCAAACGGGCTGAACGATGATCGCAGTGCCCTGATGCCGGCGATGCTCAAACGGCAGGGTTATGCGACGGCCATTCTTGGCAAATGGCACCTGGCAGGTTACCCCAAAGACTTTACCGTTGACTCGATGCATCCCTTGGAATGTGGTTTTGACTATCACTATGGCACCCCGGGCAGCAACGACGTGCCGCCCCCGCCGGGCAAGAAGCAGACGCGCGAGGTGTTTGACAACTGTGATAAATTCTCGTTTCCGGTCCCGCTGATTCGCGGCCGCGAGGTGGTCGAGTATCCGGTCAACCAGGAACTGCTCACACACCGCTACACCGAAGAAGCGGTGAAATGGATCGAGCAACAGAAAGACAATCGCTTCTTTCTGTATCTGGCCCACAACATGCCGCACGCGCCGATTTTTGCCTCACCTGAATTTCAGAATCGAAGTGCGGGGGGCCGGTTCGGAGATGTGGTCGAAGAAATCGATTGGTCGGTCGGCCAAGTCGTCGAGACGGTTCGTCGCTTGGGGATCGAGAAGGAAACGCTGATCGTCTTTACCAGTGACAACGGCCCCTGGTCCTGTTTCGGCCCGCACGGCGGCACCGCCGGTCCGTTGCGTGGCGAGAAAGCGACGACTTGGGAAGGCGGCCAGCGGGTTCCGACGATTTTCTATTGGCCCGGAACGATCAAGCCGGCCACGATCGACGATATCGGGGCGAACTTGGACCTGTACGCGACGTTCGCGTCACTCACCGGCGGCAGCGAACCGTCCGACAAGCCTGGGTACATCTCCACTGATCTCAGCCCCACCTTGCTTGAGGGCAAGCCGAGTGCGCGACAGACATGGGCCTATCATCAAAACGCATTCCGATCGGGCCGCTACAAGATTCACGTCGCAAGCAGCCTGCCGACCGACCCGGTGACCCGTCGCCGACGTCCCATCACCACGTACGACACACCGTTGTTGTTCAATCTGAACGCCGATCTCGGCGAGCGGGATGACATCGCCGAGCAGCATCCCGAGGTGGTCGCCCGTTTGGTCAGCGAAATGAAAGCGTTCCACGGCAAATAGTGCTCATGAGGTCAGCCTTCTGCGACGGAGGTCGTGCGGTCTTACGGCAGATTTTGGTAACCAATTCAGATTCTCTCCCTCTGGGAGAGACGGCGTTTGCGCAGCAAGCAAACGCCAGAGAGGGCTCACGCTGCAAAAGTCTTGGCGCCTTCCGCTACGATCAAATCCGTCGCTTATACAATCGATGTCCTCTGAGAGAGTCGCGGAGGAGTTTGCGATGACGCGGGGAGGGGGCTCTGGCGTCGTTGTTGGCATCGATGGGTGCGGGGCCGCTGAAAACCCTCCCCTCGCTGCGCTCGACCCTCCCGCACACGGGAGGGTTACTTCTTAACTTGATGCATATGCCCCTCGCTTCGCTCGCCCCTCCTGGCAGGAGGGTGACTTGAAAACCGCATGACCTCGACGAGCGGGAGTGGGCGCCGTCTCAGCAGCCAAACGCGATCGCTCAGGCGCGTTCCAATTGTGCGCCGTAGGGTCCTTGATCGAGCCAGAAACTGCGTTCCTCGCCCTGTTCATTGGCTTGCCAGCAGTACCCGGCATCGACGTCCAGGCAGGTGAGCCAACCGCCTTTACACGCCGCCGTATCGATACACACGGCATGTCCCATGTCCAGCGGCGCGCCGCTGCGTTGCGGCGTGTGCCCGCAAACCATCACGCGGCCGCATCGGTGGGGGGCTCGTTCGGCAGACGATTCCCAATAGAGCATGTGGCTCGGTTGCTCGTCCAATTCCATTTCGGGGTACGCGTTGGCGTGCACGAAAAAATGGTTCTTGCCGACATGATAGGACTTCAGCTTGGTCGACAGGAATTCCCAGTGCCGTTTGGGGATCTGTTCGACATGGTCGATGCCGTACGACGCCAGAACCGCGTCGCCGCCGCAGGCACGCCATTCGACATGCCGGTTGAATGACTTCCTTGCCGCCAGCATCATCACTTCATGATTGCCACGAAGTGCAACCAAACCGTGTTCCTGGCGATCGATCAACCAGTCCAGCACACTGCGTGTATCAGGGCCTCGATCGACGAAATCCCCGAGCGTGATGATTTGATCGTCCGGCGTAAACTTCGCGGCCGATTCCAATCGCTTCAGCGACTGGTAGCATCCATGTATATCCCCGATCGCCAGTGTACGCATTTCCGCTACGCCAACAATACTTTGATCAAAGCCCCATGACATCCGTCGCGCGACGGCCCAGCTAAAGTGATACCACGTTCGACGATCTTATTCAAAGCCAAATCCAGACTCGCTGGATAGCGATGCGTGTGGCGCTGTTCCGCTATCGCTGATCGGATTCGACCGACAACAGTTGCCACTGAGCGTGCACCTCGATCGATTCGGGGTAATACGAATTCAACAGGGCGTGCGAAAGTGCGGTGCTGCGGGAAGGTGTCAGAACAACTCGCGCATCAACCATTCCCTCTTGATCGACCCGCTCTGAGAGCATTTGCACCAGGCGAGCGTCACCGATCATACCTTCCACTTCGTATTGGCTGGTTTCACCAGCCGGGACCACCCACACGGGTCGCGAGTGGGGTTGATCGGAATCCGCGAAATAGACGTCGACTTCCATGGCCAATCCCACCGGCAGTGGACGCTTCAGCTCCAGATACGGAATCCGGAGTTTTGCAACACGTTGAAATCCTCCTGCTTCGGTCGGCTGGGAATACACGCGTTCTCTCCCCCGGGCGATCGGCAATGCTCGGATCCCAGAAACGACGAGTTCGCGAAGTTGATTGGACATCGCGGCCGCCAGTGGGTCGGGTTGAGCAGGAACGATCGTCAATGGAATCTTTCCAGAACTGAGCTGTCCGGTGATTGGCTGCGCGGTGACGGTGAACGTGTAGTCAAGTTGGTACTCGATCGTGTGATCTCCCAGCGACTCATCGCCGAGTGAAACTCCGGGCAAGTTAGATCGCCAGCCGCTGCCGGGCATCGTTGCTACGTGTTTGCCATCCAGATGCGCACGCGTCTCGGTCTCGACGCCGGCGACGGTCGGATCATCGAACAGCAGGAATCCGAAAGGGATCGCGCCGTTTCCCCAGATCTCGACGGGCACCCCGATGGGATACTCTTTGCGGATCGCAGGCACAAATTCGTACCCTTTGACGATGCGGATCCATTGTTCCATCGACAGTTTCGTGCGTCGCTGCCGAATCAGTTCCGCAGCCAGTCTGGCGGGTCGAACGGGCGCTTTCAGCATCAGGTCGATCGCCGCATCGAGCGAAATCGGCAACGCATTGTCCAGTACTGCGAGCGTTTGTTCGGAGACAAAGACGGTAGCGTGATGGTCAAATTCGAGCTGATGCAGCTTGGGATGCCGCCGAATGTATTCCCGGTACGTCAGCGGGACCATTGAACGGAACAAGGCTTGCGATGACCCCTCGGCCGGCGGCTCATCACCGTAAGACGTTTGCAGGACGGAATCAGGACTACGATTCTCGGGGGCATTGAGGTCCTCCAGAAGACGATCTTGGAGCTGTTGCTTGATGGCTTTGAAGGCAGCCTGTTCCTCAGCCGTCCGAACGCGCTTGGGATGGACAAGCTGCGACACGGGCGGATCGCTGGTGGCGTCGGGAGTTTGCTGGACGTTTGCCATTGATTCTGGCGCCGCGTCGGGCGTGTTGGCGATGCGTTTTCCGGGACGCGCACCACGAAGCTTCCGGAACAGCTTGACTTGGTCGGGCGACAAAATCTCCCGAATCTCATTCCACGTCTTTTGATGCGAAAGCCAGCCGAGTTGAATTTTTTCGCGTCGCGCCTTCTCCAAATGCGATCCAGCTTGTTCGCTCGCACGTCGTGGTTGGTCGGCGGCCCGATCGCTTTCGGCGGCCCGATCGCTTTGGGCGGTCAGTCTGCGGGTGTTCTCGGCAATCCTCTTGGTGTGCTTGGCGATCGCGTCTCGGATCCTTGTCGTTTGATCGGTTGACAGGTCGAGTCGCGTGACAAGATCCGATTCGAGAAACGCTCGGTATCCGCGACGTTGGATGACCAACTGGTCGACTCGATGCTGCTGGGTTTCACTGAGTAGGTTTCGCGTCTCCAGCTCCGCCTGGTGCCAGTGTTGCTGTCGGTCGGATAGTGGTCCTTGCGGAGTACTGGCGGTGGTCAGGCGATAGATCGCGGCGATCGCAGAGATTTGTTCTGACGACAATCCGGCGTCGGTCCCGGCCTTGACGTCAGCGGCGATGCGTACCCATTCCCAGCCCGCACCATTGGATCGGACGTGCCCGAGATGACTGTAGGGATCTGGCCAAAACCAATCGTCGATCAGCTGCGTGATCGTGGTCGGTCGCTTTGCTTCACCGCGCAGGGGTTCTTCGGCGGCCACTGCCGGCAGGGCGAAAACCACTGCCACGCCGATGCATCCCAGGGTGCGCCAATGGCGGTCGGCCGAACAGTCGTATCGCATGTTCATCCCCATCGTGATTGATTCCGAGTCGTCCGCGTCGTCGCGCCGCAGCCGTGCATCCTGCCTGAAATGATTCTACCGTACGATCCTCATGCTTCCCATCGTTCCGCCTCCCATCATTCTGCCATCCATTGCTCCGCCACCGCAAACGCCACGCTACAAGTTCTGCATCACATCGGCGAGTTTCCGGTAACGTTGATACAGTTCTCGATAGCTTGATTCGTGATCGCAATTCGGTTTGACGATCTGCTTTTGGGATTCGGGCACGGCTGCCATCGCGCGTGCCGCATCGGCAACGCTGGCGAAACCGCTCTTGGATTTGCCTGCGGCGATCATGCCCAGCACGGCCGCACCGATCGCGGGTCCTTGTTGGGACGGATGCACCTCGATTTCGCTCCCCAGCACATCGGCATAGACTTGGACGACGGCGGGATTGTGATGGGGCAATCCGCCGCTTGCGACGTACCGATCGACGGGGATTCCGCCTTCGCGAAGGACATCGACAATCCAGCGTACCCCGAACGCAGACGCTTCCAGAAGAGCTCGATACATGTGAGCCGGAGTGGTCGCCAGCGTTAATCCGCTGAAGGACCCTTTGACGGTTCCATCCATCAGCGGCGTGCGACAGCCGTTCATCCAGTCCAAGCACATCACGCCGTCGGCACCGGCTGGCAGCGCGATCGCGTCTTTGGCGAGTTGCTCAAACGAGTCCAGGTTTAGTAGTTTCAACAACCAGGCGAACGCATCACCCACGGCGGCTTGCCCGGTTTCATAGCCGAACATCCCGGGCAAAATGCCTCCGTCGACAATTCCCGCCACCCCGTCAACTGGTTTGCCTTCGCGGGCATTGAGCATGTGACAACTGCTGGTCCCCATCACCATGACCAGCGTCCCCGGTTCGGCTTCACCGACGCCGGGCACCGCGGCATGGGCATCGATGGTGGCAGCGGCAACCGCGATGCCGGCGGGCAATCCGAGACGATCGGCCAAGGCTTCACAAAGCGTTCCGGCGAACTGGCCCGGCGACAACATTCGGCCGGGCATTTTGTCGCGCGCCGCGGCCGCCAGGGCCGGGTCCACGGCCGCAAAGTAAGCGTCCGATGCGTACCCGGTCTCGGCCGACCACAATGCTTTGTAACCGGCTTGGCAGGTTGACCTTGGCAATTCAGCCGCATCACAGCCCACCAGTTGCCAGACAAACCAGTCGCCGGCTTCCAGCCAAACTTCGGCGGCGTCGGCGACCTCCGGTGCCTTGTCAATCGTTTCCAGCATTTTGGGAAAGAACCATTCCAAACCGATGGTTCCGCCGTAACGATCCATGAACGCCTCGTTGCGTTCTTCGGCGATTCGGTTCATGCGATCGGTCTGTTCGATCGCGCCGTGATGTTTCCAAAGTTTCGGCCAAGCAAGAGGCGTGTCGCGAAACCGTTCCAACTCGCACAACGGTTTGCCATCCAACTGGGTCGGCAACATGGTGCAGCTGGTGAAATCGACTCCAATGCCAACGACACGGCGCACATCGATGCCCGAGGTTTTGATCGCGTCAGTCGTCGCTTTGGCGGCCGACTCAATCCAATCGGCGGGGTTTTGGAGCGCGAAGTGTTGCGGCAGCGCGGCGCCGCTGGTCGGCAGGGTTTGCGTGATTTGTCCGTGACGATATGGGCTCTCACAGACAGCCAATTCGCATCCATTGCGGTCGACGAGAACTGCCCGCGCCGACTCCGTTCCAAAATCAAGTCCCAACGCGACAGAATCATTTACAGCGGTCATCAGTTTCCAGTTGATCAGGCCCCAGAGGCGACGCCAACCTTGACGGCAGTCGGACGTCGTCTACTAAGACTAGTATTCCGCCGCACCTTGGTTTTCCGGTAGGCGGTAGTGGACGAGGCGACGAGTCCTCTGTAGTCGGCATATTGGCAAGGACTCGTTGCCTCGTCCACCACCCGGAAATTAAGCTGCGATAGAGCACTAGTCTAGCAAGAGCGTGACGTGTGTTCGACAGCCTGGGCGGCATTTCGCAACCGTGCCGCAGTCAGTCGATCGCATGCCTGGCGTCACGCCCAGCGTGACCTTCGAAACTCATTCCTGCAGGAAGCTAGCGTTGGTAAGTTCGGCAGTGCGGACAGCTTTTGTCGCTGCCGAATGTCAGACTCTGTTTGACGTCTTCCCACAGCGTGACACTGGGAACGTAAACGCGATCGCCGGGTTGTAGCTGATAGTTGGTCGAGACATCGCCAAGTTGTAGAATTTGTTTGTAGCAAACAGGCAAAATCTGACGTGGCTGGCCGTCCAATTGGGGACGTGTCAAGATGACTTGGTGCTCATTGGCGCGATCGGAAAGCCCGCCTGCTGCAATCACGGCATCGAGCACCGTTTCGGCGCCGACAAGCGGATACGAACCCGGCGCATTCACTTCACCCATCACGTAGTACTGTGCGTTCTCCAGATTGACCAATCGCACCGTGATCCCGTAATCCGGGACGCTTTCGCCGGCCGAATCAGCGTTCTGACGGTGTGTCGCCAAACCGATCTGACCTTTTCGCCGGACCGTTTCGCGGGCCGCGATGCGTGCTTGAACGAGTTGTTGAATCTCTTCGGTGTTCAAACCGGTCACGGCAATGCGACCGTATTCGCCCAACTCGATGACGCCGTCTTGTGGAACGGTTTGATCGCTCTGCAAACGAATCGGCGAATTGAAATCGTTGGGTTCGATGACCAGGATGTCGCCGGCTTCGACACGGTGCGGTGGCAAGGCCTGTTTTGCCAATTCGGTGGCAATATCGGGGCGGTGGCCCACGCTTTGTCGCAGATGTGACGCGTAGGGCAGTAACCGATTCGAATTGGCCGATACCGGCAGCCCTAGCGACGATGCCGTGCGGCAACCCGGGAGCAACGCCGCCACGACGACGACGAACATGCAAGCCGTCACCGGGAACTCCAGTGTCGCTGTCGTGGATCGACGTCCGCGTTTCTTTTGTACTGACTGCATCGTAATATTTCCTGTCTTCCTATCGAAAGCCGCGTCGCGACGTATCAACAGCGTCTGCGACCTGCGAACCAAAACTGTTTTTCAAAAAGAATCGAAGCGTGTCTTGAGCGAGTTGTTTCCCGGGCTGGAGCCGCAAGACGGGGCGGGTCGCGGTGCCGCCCACGTGAACATGCACCACGCGGTCTTTCATCGCTTCGTTGGCTTTCAAGACCAACGCGACCGGCGCCGGTGCGGCCAGCAAGAGGGGAGAACTGGCCAACGCAGCCAGCCCGTCAGCCGGGCCGGTTTGGCCGGTCGCGGCGGTGATGTCAAAATCCAGCCGTCCGTCCAGCGTGGCCTGCCCGTCCATCAAGACCTGGACATTGCTTTGCGAGATTGCGAGTCGATCCAAATGGACCAGCCCGCCCGCCAGACGACCCTGGATCGTCCCCTGGTTGTCTTGGTCGGTGGATAGCGTGGGAGCGAGATTGATCAAGGCACCCAATTGATCCAGAATCGGCAGGTTCATCGAATCGACTTTCGACAGGTTGACGTCAAACGTTCCGCTGATTTGATTGAGCGAACGCGCGCGATTGGCTTTGAGATGGACTCGCCCGTCAATGATTCCCAGGTCGGTGGCACCCCCGCGCAGCATTTTCGAGGTGTCGATGTGATCTAGCTTGGCCGTCATTCGCATGTTGAGCGTTCGTGCGAAGTCACCTTCGGTGGAAACATTGATCTTGCCGGCGCCGGCATCGATCACCCCGGCTCGGCATCGCCATCCGAAACGCTGCGTGGCGGGCGTGAACGACCAGTCGACGGGAAACCGCACCGCGCGGACGTTCAAGTTTGAAACGGAGGGATGGTTCGCCGAAATCTGTGCGCGGCCGGTGATGACGCTCCCCAGCCGGCCGTCGACCTGCATGCTGGCCGTTCCGGTAACCCCTTTGATGGACCGTCCCAGTGGTGCAGCCGCTTGACGCAAGTTGATGCGATCGACGGCCAATTGAAAATAACCTCGCTGTGAGCCGTCCAAGGCGACTTCACCCCGACCGGTGATTCGACCACCGGCGAGTCGTCCGTCGATGCCCGAAAGCTCCAAGCGATCGGGATGAAGGCGAACCGTTGCGGTAGATCGATCCGTGAGCGACTTTCCATGCCAGCTTAGATGTTCTGCGGTCGCGGATGCCGTGCATATCAACCCCTCGGCCTGTGTCGATTCGTCTCGGACACAGCTTGCGTGCACGACGCCGGTCAACGGTTGTAACGCACCGCTTGCGCCGAGCGAACGTACGGACTGACTAATCGAAAGTCCCGTCAACGTGGCCTTGGCGATGACCGGCAATCGACGCAGGTCGCGATTCTTCTGTTTCGCAAACGCAAGGGTTTCGTCCAGCCGACACTTGGCGTTGACGTTGTAGGTGCCGTTTAAACTCTCGCCTTCGGCGGAGAGTTCTGCCGCGCCATTGGCAATGGTGAATCGACCTTGATTGAGGCTCACGGGAACTTGGTGTATCGAAACGCCGGGGCTTCGTATCCAGCCGTTGCCGCGCAAATCGTTCAACGCCCCGATCGATGTCAACCGACATCCACCTTCAATCGTTCCCGTGACCGGAATGTCGATCCCTAACAATTCTGGTCCTTTCAAACATTGGATCTCTTTGAATCGCAAGTCGAGCGTGGTTCGGGTCCAATCCAGTTCCGCGAGGTGCGCATCCAAGGCGTAGGTTCCGCCCAGGAAATCATTTGACTGTGTGCGCAGCGTGACACCAGACGATTCGACGCTCCAATCCAAGTCGGCCGATCCGATTTGCGCGTCCGCATAGGTCGCATCGGACAGCATGGCGGTGCCCGTGCTGTGAAACGTTTTTGCGATCGCATCGACGTGAATCTTGCCACTCAACGACGCATTGCCGGTGAGGTGAAGCGGCTGGTGAGATAGCCGTGTCGCCAATTCGGCGACGTCATCCAATTCGATCGGGCCCGCATCAAACGTTCCGTCGATCACCAGTTGATTGTTCAGCGTCCCGAGGGCCTGCACGTGACACAGATTCTCTCGCCAGCTGAATTCAGTCCGGGGTACAACAAGATTTCCTTGCTCCAGCGTGCCTCGGATCTCGGCGTCGCGAAGGGGTTCACCGGCAATGACTAAGTCGCGCAGTCGTATCGATGCCGTCGATTTCCAACTCTCGGGTTTGGCAACCGAAGTGATGCTGGATGTTGCATCGAGTTGCCCCATGATCTGACCGTGAAATTGGTTTTCATCCAGTTGGCACAAATGCGCGATGTGTTGCAGGCTGGTGTGATCAAATTGCGCGTCAATCACAACCTCATCGGTCGGCAAATTTGCTCGCACGACGGTTGACATGTCTGCAAGTTGCCGGCCGTCGGCGTCTTTTAACGTCGCTTTTGAAAGTTTCACCGTTGCTTTCCCGCCGCCGACTTCCATTTGGCCCTGCGTGTTGTCGAGGTAAACGCCACGGCCGGAAACGTTTTGAAAGTCGACTCGGGCGTTGGCAATCAGTGTGTTGGGATCCAGCAGTGTTTCCAATGGAAGGTGAAGGTCGGTGCTCGCCGCGATACGCCCCTGTAGATCAGGAATCTGTAAGCGATCGGAGATTTGGGCAAGGTTCAAACCGTCCGACTGAATCGTGGCACCCAGAGTGCCACGCAATTGAGAGATCATGTCGACGTCGGCAGTCCCCACGGGAAGGGACCCGTCACAGTGCAGGTCACAGACAACGTCATCCAGTTCAATGTCTTCGGCGACCAAGTCATGCGCGACGGCATGCATCGCGTGATGGAACGTTGCGAGGCGACCGTCCCAATCGATCTGCGTCGACGCACGCATCGATCCAGACGCCTGCATCGGCATGTCGCCGGAGAGTTTTCGGATCAGCGAAGTGAAGCGGCAGTTCGAGACCTCGGTTTCGATCGTCGCCACCAAGGGCGGAACCGGCGACGAGACGTCGATCCGGACCTCGGCATCGCCGTCCAGGGGATCACCGACGATGTCGATGGCGATTCCGTCGGAATCGCTGTTGGCAATGACTGTCACTTCATTGACCAACGTTTCGAAATCAGCGAGACGAATGTCTTGCAATTGCAGTTTCACTTGCAGCGGATGATGCAACAAGTCATTGACGCTCGCGGGATGATGGGCTTTGGCGACCAGTGAGACGGATCCCGAAAAGGGTTGGCTGCGAAGCGGTTCGGGCAGCAGTCGTCCGAGTAGGGATTCGCTATCCAGTCTGCAGTCTTCGACGCGCAACGATGTCGTGCCTTGATAGGTGACAGCGTCAACCCGAGACGCAAAATCGACGCGTCCTTCGATCAGCTTGTCGACGCGACCTTCAATCAGGATCGACTTGCCGAAGGTGGCGGCTAGGTCAGCCCCGTCGACCACCGCCGTTTGGGAATCTCCTTGATGAATCATGACCTGTGCCCCTCTGACCGTAAGGGAGCGGATCGGAATCTTGAGTTTCCCTTCCGATGGAGCTGACTCCGGTGCCGGAAACCGAGACAGCAGATTGCCGTCGGGGTCGAACTGCACGTTCAGCAGAGGGTGATCGATGGCGAGATGATCGAGCCAAACTCCGTCTCGGAGGCCTTGCAGCAGCGATGTCGTGAGATCGACCCGGCCGACCTCGATCTGTGGACTTCGTTTCGCCACGGGATCAAAGACAGTGATCCCGGCGACTTGGACATGCCCCCATCCGATGAAAACCGAGTCAATGGTGACATCCGTTTTCAGAACCGAAGAAGTGACAGACTCGGCGACCCGGCGTGAAACATCGTTGCGTGAAACCAGTATCACCAGCGCAAGGATAGCCAGTCCCAATCCGGTACGGCGGAAAATCTTGAAGAGTCGTTTTGGCCAGCGCAAATCCAAGTCCCTACGTGCGGTCTCGAATTTGTCTGCCAATCGGTCTCAGCGTCATCCGAGACAACGGGAGTAACTCGCCGGCGCCTCGCACGTCAATATCATGCGGGGCGGATCATGGCCGCTCGATACCCTCGTCCATATCACGCAGCTTGTAAATCAGCGCGCGGCGGCTGATCCCCAGAACCTTTGCCGCTTGGGTTCGATTCCCATCACATTCCTCCAACGTCGCCAGAATCGTCGCCCGCTCGACTTGGGACAGACGCCCTGCATCGGGTAAGTCGGCACGCTGATCGACGGCGACGTGGGCGGGCAAATGTTCGGGCAGGATCACGTCGCCTTGGCAAAGCAGACAGGCGCGTTGAATCGCGTTCCTCAATTCACGAACGTTGCCGACCCAGGTGTGTGCCAGCATGGCGCGCGAGGCTTGGGGTGAAAAACGCACCTGCCGATTGGAGAACTGGCTGGCGAAATGCTTGGCCAGCGGAATGATGTCTTCGCGACGATCGGTAAGCGGCGGGACAATCAATTCGACCACGTTCAGCCGGTAATACAAGTCCTCGCGAAAACGCCCCTCGGTCACTTCGTCTTGCAGGTTGCGGTTGGTCGCGGCGATCAATCGCGTGTCAACGTCCACCGGTCGATCCGCGCCGACCGGCGTGACCTGATGGGTCTCCAAGGCGCGCAGCAGCTTGGGTTGCATTTCCAACGGCATCTCACCAATTTCATCCAAAAACAGGCTTCCGCCGCCCGCCGATCGAAACATGCCCAAACGGTTTTCCGACGCGCCGGTGAAGGCCCCTTTGACGTGGCCGAAGAGTTCGCTTTCGACCAAGGTGGCGGACAGACCGGCGCAATTGGTCGTTACGATGGGTTGTTTCGCACGATGGCTCCACTGATGAATCAACTTGGCGATCCATTCTTTACCGGAACCGCTTTGGCCTTGGATCAGGATCGGAGCGTCCGAGGGCGCGACGACTGCGATCGTCTCGATCAAGCCCCGCATCGCGCTGCTTTCACAAACAAACTCCGCCGGTAGGGGCGGCAGCGTCGGCTTGTCCGCGGAATCGTCGACCGAACGCATCCCCAATGCATCGAAGACAGTGACCTTCAGTTCTTCCAAGTCGATCGGTTTGGACAAATAGTCGTCGGCGCCGCGTTTGACCGCTTCAACCGCCTGACGTACATCGGCAAAGGCGGTGATCAGGACCACGGGGACGGTCGGTAAACGCTGACGAATCTCTGGAAGCGCTTCGATGCCGCTCATGTTCGGCAGTCGCACATCCAACAGGATCATGTCCGGAGCACGTTGCTGCAACGATTCGAGCATCGATTCGGCGGACGACGCCTCGATGATCTCCAAACCTTGACGCTGCAGAAAACCACCGATCAACTCGCGCTGGGCCGGTTCGTCGTCGACGATCATCAAAACGGGTTGGGCTGGCGATGCTTGTTTCATGTGTCCAGTATTCGCCAGGAACCGTTAATGGTTGACGGAGGAAAATCGATCGCCAATTGGCAAGGGGGATGCGCTGCGAATGCCATCAATCCAAAACACGCTGCCGAGCTTGTCACCGGGCCTGTAGCCCACGTCCCAGTCATGAGCGACCGCGATGCGCCGAACGATCGAAAGCCCCAATCCTGTACCGCCGGGACGCCGCGTGACGTAAGGTTCGAACAGGCTGTCGACGATTTCCTCGCAGGCACCAGGCCCCTGATCGGCGACCTCGATTCGGAAGGCGCCGTTGGACGACTGCTGCATCGAAAGTCTAATCGTGCTGTGCTCGGGCGCAAAGCCGATGGCGTTTTGCAATAGATTGAACAACAGTTGGCGAAGTTGATCTCGATCGGCGCGAATGGCTTGCCCTTGCAGTCCCTCTGTTTCCAAAACTAAACCCTTGGCATCCAGGTCCGATTGAAGCAGCGTGCGTAATTCCGTCACCAGGTCTTCGATCGCCAACGTTTCAATCTGCAGATCGGCTTGGCGGGCAAAGGCGAGGAATTGATTGATCCGCGCGGTCACGCGGTCGCATTCTTCGATGACCGCTTCGGCCTGTTGTTGCTGGTCCGCTTCGGGCAACCCCGCATCGACCAACCGCTGTGTCCAGCCACGAATCAAACCCAAGGGATTTCGTGTTTCGTGTGCAAGCCCCGCTGCCGCTTGCCCGAGTTCACGAAGATGCCTGGTTTCGGCCGTCAGCAAACGCGTCCTTCCTTCGGATTGGGCAAGCCGAACCGTGAACTGCCAGACCGCACCGATGGCGACAAGCAACAACGTCCCCAAAACGAAAATCAGAATCCGGCTTCGCGCTTCGAGGTACAACTGGGACATGGTTTCCGTCCGATCCAAAACGACAACCGATCGAAACGATTGCGTCCCCGCCGGTTCCATCGGCACCGAGAATCCTCCCGGCATCGGCGGATCGTTTTGCATCTCAAACTCACGGACCAACTGCAACGTGTCATCGACGACATGTTCTCCCGCGGGCAACTGATACGCGATCAGGCTTTCGTCTCCCGAGACGTACGTCTGTTCCGCGTCGCCACCTGCGATCACCGCGATGGCAAGCACGTTCGTCGATCGCGCGAGAGTGTCGAGCGTCGTGGGAAGCTGCTGCCGGACAAACGGGCTGAACCAACGATGCGATTGAATTGAATTGCTGACGGCGGTCGACAAGGCATCACCCTGGGACGACAGCGTGTCGTGAATCAGTCGACATTGATGGACATGTTCGGCGCGCTGCCAGAGTGCAAACATCACCCACAATGCAACCAAAACCACGAGTCCAACGATTCGTGGCTTGGGGATTCGTTTGGCGATCATGCGCTGCATCGTTTTCGTGTTGGCGTTGGGGAAGGAAATCATTGTAGGCAGTTGCCCCTCGCCGGTCCGGCGGTGCTGGCGTCGCTCGATCGCCGGCGACTCGCTGCCATCCGATTGCGGAGACAGCCATTGGTCCTACGCGGGGCCGCGACCGCCATTGCCGCGACCGCCGTTTCCCTGGCCGCCTCCCGCACCGCGACCGCGACCCTTGCCTCCGGCACCCTGGCGTCCTTGGCCGTTGCCGCTGGAATTGGCGATCGCGTCGAAGTCAGCCTGAGTCAGGAATTGTGCCGTGTAGGTGGACCCCTGCGATGCAATCTGGGATGCGAACGCGCGAAGGTGGTTGTGCGACGCCTGCATCAATCGCTCCAACACCTGACGGGTTTGGGGATGACTGGTGGCGGCCAACTGCTTGCGAAGATCGGCGATGTCCATTTCTTCGATCTTGGCGCCGACCTTCAGCGCGTCCAGCGTGCCGCGACTGCCCTCGGCGATCAGAGTCTGATACAACCGTTGGTATTCGGGCGTCACAAAGACGCCGGGCGTGTTGCTGGACCGCTGCAGCCCAGCCCCACTGCCTCCGATCAACCTGGCCACAGACTGCATGTGTTGGGATTCAGCGCGTGCAATATTTCGGAACACCATCTGACTCGAAGTCTTCGCGAGCGTGTTGTAAACATCTCGCGCCATTTTTTCTTCTTCCCACAAGCGGAGCAGATCGATCGAGTTGTCATTGGTGGCATACAACCCCGGTGGTTGTCGGCCTCGGTTGGATTGCTGAATTGCCCCTTGAGAACCGCGTCGCTGAGCGGATCGTTGTCCGGGGCCCTGCCCGGGGCCCTGTCTGGCGCCCTGCCCGGAGCCCTGTCCGGCAGCACTTCGTCCTCTCCTCTGTTGAGCACTGACATCCAGTGGGACCATCGCGAGGACAGCGATTGCGGATAGTCCAAGTAGTAACCGTTTCATGGCACTCACCTTTGTGTTGGTTGGATTGTTCATGCATGGGATAAAGCAAATCCAATGCCGCGACCGCGACCGGCACTGGGAATTGTGCCAATGAGCTCAATTTCGCACGTCGTTGTGTGTCAAACGGGGGCGGCCACCGGCAACGCGCCGTGGCGAATGACATCACCCCCTGCAATGAATGCAGGCGCCGGCTTGATTGACCCTGCAATTTTTGCGCAGTTGGCGGTCGCGTCCGTTGCAGAATCGACGTCCGGCCCTTGCAAACGAAAAACGCGCGACAAAGAATTCCCACCCATCGAGCACCAATTCCCCGGTTTCAAGCTGATTTCCGGTGGTCCCGGCCGGTGCGACGTGGAAAGTTGATCTCGAACGGCACGCCGCTTGCCAACCGCTTGGTTGAAACCATCCACTGTGGCTCCGGTCCACGGAGCGAACCGTAAAGGGAAAATTCAATGAAGAAACTTGTATTGTTGTCGGCGACCTTGACTGTTTTGATCGTGCTCGCCTCAGGTTTGACCGGTGCACCATTGACTGACACCGACACGCCAACCGACGAACCGGCCAAGCCGACTGCCGCCTGTTGCAAGGACAAGGCTTGTCCTTTCTGCAACGAAGACGAATGCAAGCAGCAATGCAAAGACTGCGCCGCGGCGAAGACCGACATCGATGCAGCTGCCGCGAAACAGACAGCGTCGGGCGGGAAAGGGATGGCGATGCGCGGCGGCCCCGGCATGGGACGCGGGGCAGCGATGGGACGCGGTCATGATGCCCAGCACGCTATCGATCACGAAGACTTCTTTTTTCTAATCGAACACAAAGAAGCGATCCGACGCAGTGTCAAGAATCTGCCCAACGGCATCGAAACGCTGACCGAATCGAACGACGAAGACGTGGCGGCACGAATCCAGAAGCACGTCGAATCGATGTACGATCGGATGGAAAACGTCAACCCGATCCGCATGCGGGACCCTCTGTTCCGCGAGATTTTCGCCAACGCGAAGAAAATCAAGATGGATGTGGAACACACCGAGCACGGTGTCCTGGTCCGCGAGACGTCGGAGGACGCCTACGTCGCCAAACTGCTGCAGGAGCATGCCAAAGTCGTTTCGCTCTTTATCAAGAACGGCTACTCGGAGCTGCCCAAGAACCACGCTCCGCCGAAGCGGTGATCGAGCACCCGATGCATGCTGCTGGTGGGCCGGCCGATGGGCTGGCAAATGATTCATCAGCATGTTGGTATCAGCTTGCAAGACCGGAGGGCTCGCGCCCTACCGCTAACAAGGAACCGGAGGGCTCCCGCCCTGCCGCTAACGAACAACCGGAGGGCTCGCGCCCTGCCGCTAACAATCAACCGGAGGGCTCGCGCCCTGCCGCTAACAAAGAACCGGAGGGCTCGCGCCCTGCCGCTAACAAAGAACCGGAGGGCTCGCGCCCTGCCGCTAACGAACAACCGGAGCGGTCGCGCCGTGCCGCTAACAGATAGCGGATGCAGTTTGCGGTATTGGCCGTTAACCGATCTTCAAGCATTAAACGGATGCTGCCACGGGGCGCGATACTCTCGCCTCAGCAACTGTGTCGCTTCTTCATCGCCGATGATCACGCGTTGCTTCGGATCATATTCCAGCGGGCGCCCCCCGAGCCGCATGGACAGATTTGCCAATATACAGCTCGCCGTCGAAATGTGGCCTTCTTCGATGTCGGCCACTGGGCGGCTTCGGTTTTCGATCGCCTCGAGGAAATCGAGCATGTGTAGTCGTGTCGCCGGTGCAGCGTTCAGTTCGATGTCCTTCTCCGTCAAGTCTTCGGGGTACTTTTCGCGTTCGAAGAAACAATCGAAATGGAGCGGCTTGGCACGTTTGTCTTGCGGGATGAAGTCGGCCCGCATCGTGCTGGCCTTCAACGTGCCCTTGTCCCCGTAGATGAACAACGCCCACGGGTAATCGGGATCGGTCGGCGAGCCCCAGGTCCGGTGAGTCCATTGCGCGTTGAAGTCATCGAACTCAAACGTCGCGCTCTGCGTGTCGGCAATGTTCGACTTGCCGTCGGTTTGAACCAGGATGCCGCCGGTCGATGCGATGCGATTCGGCCATCCGAGCCCCAGCATCCAGCGGGCGGTATCAAGCATATGGACGCACATGTCGCCCGTGATGCCATTGCCGTATTCGGTAAAGGTTCGCCACCATCGCTTGTGGGGTAAGCCGTCATAGGGTCTCAGCGGCGCCGGACCGGTCCACATTTCGTAATCCAGATGATCCGGCACCGGCATCACGTCGGGATTGCCGTTGGCCCGCATGTGGTAGTAACAGCACATTTCGACATGACCGATCTTGCCCAACAGCCCCGCTTCGACGACCTGTTTCTTCACATCGATCAGGTGCGGGGTGCTCTTGCGTTGGGTACCGACTTGGACGACACGATTCAGCCGCCGTGCCGCATCGACCATCGCTTCGCCTTCCAATACGTCGACACTGATCGGTTTTTGGACGTAAACATCCGCACCGGATTCCATCGCCGCGATAGCTTGCAACGCGTGCCAATGATCTGGCGTGCCGATGACGACGATGTCCAGCCGATTTTCTTTCAACATCTGGCGGTAGTCGACGTAAGTCTTCGGTTTCTTACCGGACGACTGACGCTCGCTGGCGATCTGAACCGCCTCATCAAGCATCCGTTGGTCGACGTCACAGATGCAAACGACTTCCACGGGTGCCACCTGAATCAACCGCCACAGGTCACTCTTGCCGTACCAGCCCGCGCCGATCAGCCCGACGCGTTTGACCGGACGGTCGGCCGCCGCAAACGCATTGGCACCGAGCGCACCGTAGGCAATTGACGCCGCACCGGCTTGCAGCAATCGCCGCCGCGCCACTGTGACAGTTTCACGCTCGGAAGTCTGATGATCACTGGATGTCTTGTTACTCACAGCCGTTGCTCCGTGTGGGTGGGGCGCGATGGAACGCGTGATTCGGACCCCGGGCATTATAGGCATTCTTGAATCGTCGCTCTCGCCCTTCGTCTGCGGCAAATTGCCTTCGCTAAAATGCTTGACACCTCGCGAACTGACGATACAACGGGGTCTGTCGAGATCCGGCTGTACCGGTGTCTCCACTCCATCCAACTCGCAGGGGATCGCAAGCATGAAACGGACGCACCATCCAACATCAGCGCTATTGCTATTGCTGTTCACGGCCACCGGATGCACTGGGACGAAGACGGCGCCGGTGACGGACCAGACGCGCACCAGCGAGCCGTCCCGGTCGATCGTTGAGGGCGCGATGCCGAGCGAAGAAAGCAAAGCGGCAATGCTTGCCGCCAAGGACGCCTTGTTCACGCGTCTGTCGGGACGTTTGATGGAAGCGATGGCGGATGCCGGCCCGGCGGGGGCGATCGGGGTGTGCAGTCAGGAAGCGGCCAAGATTGCCGACGAAGTGGGGGCCGAACACGCGGTGCAAATCGGCCGCACGGGCGTCCGGCTTCGTAACCCCAACAATCAACCTCCCGAGTGGGCCGCAGCGTTGGTTGAGCAGAAGGTCGACACACCGGTTTTCGCCGTGCTGTCCGATGACTCTGCGGCAGCCCTGTTGCCGATCAAGCTACAGGCGCAGTGTTTGCTATGCCACGGTCCCGAGGAGCAAATTTTGCCCGAGATCAAGCAGAAGCTCGCCCAACTGTACCCCGACGATCGTGCCACCGGGTTCAACGAGGGCGAACTCAGGGGCTGGTTCTGGATCCAGGAATGAGTGCTTCGGGCCGATCGAGTTGAAAGTAGTGTCCGTGGTCGGCGGTCAAAATCAACACCGTTTCGTCCCAGCCGCCGTGTTGCTCGATCCACTGGACCACGGCGGCGAAGGCATCGTCACCGCTGTGGACGGCGCCGATGGAGTTGTCGATGTTGTTGGAGTGGTTCGCCCAGTCGACGTCACCGGATTCGATCATCAACCACCAGCGATCCGAGCGTGCATCGAGGACGTCAAGCGCCGCGAGCGCCATCTCACGCAACTGGACATTTTCGTTGATGTCATCGTCGCTGTACACCTCGGCGGGTTCCGGTGTGGGGTTGCCGAAACTGATCACCGGGTTGTAGTTTCCATCGGCGGTGCGGAACGGCAGGTGCCCGTCTTGGACGCCAAAGTAGCCGAACAATCGATCGCCGCTGGTTTTGACTTGCCTGACGGCATCGTTCAACACTTCGGTGCCCGTCCTGCCCGGCGTCCGCTGCGCCACGACATACCGACCTCCGTTGGCCACGTCGATAGCGGCCAGATCTTCGTTGGTGATGTATCGATTCCCGGGCACAAAGTTCTTTCCCTGCGCACCATCGGTTTCCTTTTCGGTCCCCCAGCCGCCGCCGATCAGGACGTCGACGCCCGACAATCCGCCGGGATGGTAGCTGGATGGAAGTCCGATCAAGTCTCGTGTCAGGTCTTGATAGTCACTGCGATGCACGTTGCTCGCGTAAGCGCACGCGGGCGTGGCGTGACTGATCGGAACACTGGTGACCACACCGATCGCCACGTTTTCTTGTTGCAGCGTTCTGGCGATCGGAAGGACTTCGCGTCCCAGGGGATCCACGTTGATCGCGGCGTTGTAGGTTTTGATGCCCGATGTCATCGAAGTCGCCGACGAGGCGGAGTCGGTGAAGGCGTGTTTGGTCTGCTTGCTGTTGCCGATCGGGTAGTCGGCGTCGGTAATCGGACTCCAGGGAGTCGCACCACACAGGCCCGGATCGTAACCGCCGGGAACCTTGCCGCCGGGTGAGGTGACGATCTGGTCGTCGACGTTGATGTTCGTCCCATCGTTGTGCGGGCTGGTGACGAAGAATCCGAAGTCCGTCTTCGCGCCGCGGTAGTCTTGAAAGGCGAGTCCCTGGCCGCGGCCGCTGTCGTAGCTGACTTTGCCCTGCTTGGCGATCGCCGCGGCTCGCGTGGTGTCCCAGTCCATGCCGTCAAAGATAAACAAGATGATTCGCTTTTTGCCCGATTCGATCGCCGATTTTTGCAGCCGATAAACATCGGTCTGGTCAAAGTATTCCGCCTCGGGATTCAAGGTTTGTTCGGGAACCTGGCCGTAAAGTTTCTCCAGCGCCGCACGATCGCGATACACGCTGTTCTCCCCCGCAACCGATTTCAAATCGATGCCAAACGTGTAGATGGGGATCAGCCGGTTGCTGTGATTCTTCCAGCTCGAATAAACGTCTCCGTTGGGCCCCCAATGGCCCCAGTCGGAACGGTTCGCTCGCACGGCTTCTTCCTGAAGCGTCGCAATCGGGTCGGGATCTTGAGCTGATGACAGGCCGCTACCGAGGTTGCAGGCGAGCAGGAAAACGAGTGTTGAGCATTGCTTGTTGAAACAGGGAATCTGCATCTCGGGTGAATCTATCGGTGGAAGGGGGCGAGGCGGGGGGCAGAAATCAGCGGGGGGCCACTCTAATCAGCGGGAGCCACTCCGCGGAACTTAGTCTGCCAGACCAGTGATTGTGACCCAGATTCGGCCACGCGGGGAGATGGCCAGTCGGACGGACTGGCTGTTGGAGGCCCAAAATGCGGGGCGCTAGCTTTCCAGCCCGCTGCACATTTGCCACCTGAGGCTCCGCAACAACGCGGGCGAACCTCGCTACGCGGCCCGTTTTCGCGGCCCGTTCAGGATTCGGCCGATGATCGTATAGCGAACACCGTACTCGTAGGTCAGCAACAGGAACGCAGAAATCACAATGGTGATTCCGGAAAACTTCACAAACGCGGGCAGCGTCGAATCTCGGACGAACCACTGAGCCAGCAGGACCAGCGGTAGGTGAGCCAGATACAGCCAGTACGACGAATCGGATATGTATCGCATGGTACGGCTCTCTTGAGACATCAGGCGACGACACAGCCCGATCGATCCGAAGATCATCAGCCAGGCAAACAGGGCCTGCAGCATGATTGCGGCGAGTGAATTCAGGGTGGGATCTTGCAGTGACGGCACGATTCCGAGCGTCCCGGACACCCAATCCAGACCGATCGGAAAGACAACGATCAGCGCGACCGACAAGCTGATCGCCCACTCGCGTCCGAGACGATGCTCGGTGTCGTCGATGTCCCAGTACAGCGCCCCGAAGAAAAAGAACACGGCGTAGTAAGCGAGCACGCTGGGAAGCGGAAGCAGTCCAATGGATGGATCCGCGCCGAAGCTGACAGGGTTCATGTACGACAGCGGTAACATCGTTAGCGGAATCAGCCACAGCAGACTGACCGGCGAACACACCAGCCATGCCGGGAGCTTGCGAAGCTTTAACGCATCGGCCAGGGGGGCGTAAATCAAGAACGCCGCGATCAACCAACACAGGAACCACAGAAACCACAAATGCATGAACACCGGAAACTGAAACAAGAGCGACTCGATCGTTTCCCAACCGGGACCTGCCGCGGTACCGCTGCCAGAACCGAGGTAGTCCCGCACACCGAATTGCTTTGCGATGTCGGCTCGACCGGCCTTCAAGGTTTGTTCGTCCAGCGGAAGCCCAAACGATGTCGCGATAAAGTTTGTGGTGCCGAAGTCGGTTTTGAGCAGGGTCTTTGGCGTTTGTCCGTTGGCGTCCGAAGCGTCCGCATCGGCTCCGGCACGCAACAGCAGGACGGCCTCCTCCGCACGGCCGATGAACGCCGCGCTGTGCAACGCCGTCCCCTGGTCGCTGTTTCGCTGGTCGACATCGGCTCCCTTATCCAGCAGCATTTCAACCATTTCCGTATGGCCGAGAAACACAGCGACGGTCAACAGCGACGCGCCATCTTGGCTGACCGCGTCGACGCCCAACTGGTCGTTCTCGATCGCTGCCCGAACGCGGTCGGTCTCACCGGCGACAACCGCTTCCCAGGCGGCCGCGTTCTGCGTTCCTGTCGATGACGGGCGGCTGACGAAGGCACTGACCGCCCACATGCTCGGCACGATGGTCAGGCAGCCGAGGAAAAGCGGTAGGGCGATCCGTTTGAGTCGCTGTTTGATCAATCCGCCGAGTCCTCGTTTGCGCCACAACATCGCCGTAAAAAAACCGCTCAACATAAAAAACAGCGGCATGCGAAACCCGTGGAGCACGGCGAACAGTACGGAGTAAGACTCGCCTGTCTGCGAATCCTTCACGGGCCAGGGAATCGGCGAGAACGAGAGTGCGGCGTGAAGCACGATCCCCAGCAACATCGCGATCGCACGCAGTGCGTCCAGGTCGTGTCGCCGTTTGATCGTCGGCTCAGTCGTTGGCGCCGCGGCTGCACCGGCAGATCCCGAAGTGTCCTCCAGCGGGTCCGTGATCACGGCGGTGTCGAGTGTAGGACTCATGTTGAACTCCTGATGCAGGTGCCGGAAGGATTAAAACGAGCGAACGGATGGATGGGCTTTCTGGCGGTTGCGACAGTAAGGTAGCGAGACACGTTGACTTGAGAGGATCAACGTGGTGACGGATCACAGCGACCCGCTTTAAACCGGTACCGCTAAGTGAAGGCCCGGACGCTGGCGCGAACCGGCTGATGTCAAACGATTATTAGCCGTTTGGCGCGAGCCTACGGGCCTTCCCTAGAGGAAACGACGCTTAACGTAGCGGTATTTGGCTATAAACCGGTGCCCAGCTTCAACCCGGCGACACGATTCAGAATCGAAGGTTCCTCTGGTGTCGCCGGCGGTCGGCAATCGAGCCGTTACCGAATCTGTGCGTGTTCGATCTCGGTGAGAACCAAAAACGCATTAGTGATGCTGTTGCCGGCGAAGCGTTTTCGCCATGCCTCCGCCGACGGCCGGTCCGATCGCTGGACTCGCCAGTACAGCCAGTAGGAGACAACGATTCCGATCACTCCGATGATGAGTGACGGGACCAGTGAATTCGGATGTAGGACGGCATCAAAACCGATCGCAACGGTGACCGGGATCCACATCAACCACCAGGGGAATCCGATCACCGCGCCGACTTTCAGATAGATGTTTCTGACGGCTTCCAGTTGGTCGCGGATCTGGTCGACGGGCTCCGAGTAATCGATTCGATTGATTTTGGTGCAGACCGCTGCTGCCGCGGCGATCACGAGGATCCCGTAGACGTGCAGAATGATTCCACAGATCACTCGATGGGCGACGTCCATGTTGCGCGCCCAGCATTGAGCCCCCAAGACGATGATCAGCACGCCAATGATGATTTGCAAGAGTTGTCCTCGAAACAGTGGACGCAGCGACGTGCCGATGCGATCCATCAGGTCGCGCCGGGTCAACAACAATCGCGCGGCCACTTCCTGGTGATGCAGACTTGCCGTTGACGGCTGGATGGCCGAGGGGGTGTCGGTCTGGCCGGCGACTTCGGCTGCAACCAGGGTGGGGGCGAGCGCGGGGTTGCCCGTCGACGCGATGGTTTGCATGTCCGATTTGATTTGACTGGCATGCTGGTATCGCCGTTGCGGTTCCTTTTCAAGCGTGCGTAGAACCACCTCGTCGAGCCGCACGTCGATCTGGGCCTTCTGTGACGGCGCGGCGAATCGTCCGATCGGAAGCTCGCCGGTCAGCATTTCATAAAAGACAACGCCCAGGGAATAGATGTCGGCCCGATGGTCAACGCCGCGGGCGCCTTCCAGTTGTTCCGGAGCCATGTAGCGCGGCGTGCCCATGATCTGGTGGGTGCCCGTGAGCATCGTCTGTTGGTTTTCGTTGCCCAGTATCCGCGACAAACCGAAGTCGGCGATCTTCACCGAACCGTCCTCGGCCATCAGGATGTTTTCGGGCTTGATGTCGCGGTGAATGACACCCTTGTCGTGAGCATACTGCAGCGCGTCGCAGAGATGCGGCACGATCGCCAAGGCGTGTTCGGGTGACAATTGGCCGGCTCGGACGACGTCGCGAAGTGTCGGTCCGTCGACAAACTCCATCAGGAAGTAGTGCGTGTCCTGGACGTTTCCAAACTCGAACACCGAGACGATGTTGGGGTGATTGAGTTTCGCCAGCGTGCGCGCTTCGCGGGTGAACCTGAGAGCAAAGTTCGCTTCGTGGGCAAATTCTTCCGGCAGGATTTTCAACGCGACCATGCGATCGAGCCCTTTTTGCCGCGCCTTGTAGACCGCTCCCATTCCTCCGGCACCGAGAAGTTCGATGATCTCCAGGGCGGGAAACCGTTCGGCCAGACGTGCGATGGTGGGCGGCACGAAGGCACCGGCTCGCTTGTCGTCGTCTTTCAGCGCGCCGTTGATCGCGTTGACATGATCGGGAAACCGGTCCAGGTATTCCTGCTTCGTCGGCCCCTCACCACGTCGTCGCCGATAGTCCATTTCCAGGACAACCAGTTCAGCCAACAGCACGTCGCACTCCGCGTCGCGCACGTCTCCTTCCAAGACCGATTCGATGGTCGGCGGATCGCCTGACTGCCATCGTCGTTCAAATTCGGTGCACCGATCGTCAATCCGTTCCAGGGCCGCAATTGGAAGCTTTTTCTGGCGAACATTCATCGTCTTCGAACCATTCCTGCGGACATGAGTTACAAATCGGGGCCGACAAAGCTCCATGGATCGCCCAAAGCGAACGCACCGGAGTCTATTGGAAAACGCCGGCGGAGTTTTGTGTTCCAGCTCCCCTCCAATCCAGCAACCGCCGTTTTCCGCCACTGCCCGACAGCAAGATGCAGAAAAAGTTTTGCGACACGCATGGCACGAGCGAAAGCAACACGCGATTCAGCAACCGTTGGTGTTTTCGCCTTCAGGCGATCCCCGGTCGCTGCGAAGCAGCGACAGTGGGCTGAAGCCCGCACACCGACACTTTTGCCGGTGCCATTTCCGGTAATCAGAGAGAGACGGGAGGTGATTTGCCCCGGCCTTCGGCGCGGGGGAGCCGCCGGTCGTCGAGGTTCGTCCGGGTGGGGTGCGACCCAACAAAAACACCCTCGAAAACAGAGTGTTTTCGAGGGTGTGATGGTCACAGCGGAGGACACGGGACTCGAACCCGCAACCGCTTGCGCGGCAACTGATTTCGAATCAGTCTGCTTGCCAATTCGCTTATCCTCCTCAAGAACGGCTTCGTCGTCGAAACGGCCTGCCGTCCACTACAGAAGTGTAAATCACACTTCGGGTTCGGGGCAAGTGGCGTAAGCACTAGTGGGTGTGGTAGACCTTGAACCCGAATTCCTTGAACCACTTTTCCCATTTGACGGCTTCGGCGTGGGATTTGACGGGCAGCGTGCGCTCTTTGACGCAGCGGTATTTGACATCCAGATGGCCGTTGTGCTGTTCTTCCTTGACTTCACAACCCAATTTTTTCAACGTTCCGGCGATCGCGGTCGCTTTTTTGGCATCGTGGATGTGTTTCGCTTTCCATTCCTTGCACTGGAAATGGACGACTTCGGCCGCCGACGCTTGGGTGTTGGCGGAAAAGCAGGTGGCGACGACAAGGAACAAGGTGAAGGCGAGAAAACGACTCATGGGGGACTCGGATTCGATCGGTGGCGGGAGAGAAACGCGTCGTGGTCCGGCGTCACGACGACGCCGGCGACAACAAAACGTCTGATAACCAACCGCCGCGGTCCGGGTCAAGACAGCTCCCAGACGCTGGCCTTGTCAAAACCGGCGCTCGCCTTGTCAAAACACGCGATCGGTTCGACAATTCGGCCCCAGGCCCGGAATGCCGGTCGTTTTCCGCGGCAGTTTTCAACCCAATCAGCAGTCAAGATGAATCAGAACCCAGACGGCGGCAACGGAAATGGCACTCCCGACGATGGTGACACCACCGACCCGCGAGTGGCACGCCGCGAAAAACTGCGACAAATTGAAGCGCTGGGGATCGATCCTTACGGCTCGCGTTTCGACGACCGAACGCTGATCGGCGATTGCCGCAAACGAATCCCGGAAATCAAGTTTCAAACCAAAGACGGCCAACTTCTGGAACTGCCGGACGTCGAATCCGAAGACGTCGATTACCGCCAGTGGAAATCGGACAACGGCCCGGGCGAAGAAATCGGTCCCACCGTTCGCGTCGCCGGCCGCATCATGTTGGCCCGGCCGACCGGCAAGCTGATCTTTTTGAACATCAAGGATTGGACCGGATCGATCCAGATCTTCATCGGCAAGAAACAAGTCGGCGAAGATGATTTCACGCTCGCCAAGTTGTTCGATCTGGGGGACCTGATTGCCGCCGAAGGACGGTTGGGACGCACCAACACCGGTGAACTGACCGTGTTTGCCGAGAAGCTGACGTTCCAGACCAAGATGCTGGAACCGCCGCCGGAAAAGCACGCCGGGCTGACCAACGTCGATCTGAAGCAGCGGATGCGGTACGCCGACCTGGCGTTCAACGACGGCACCATGGAAACGTTCTTGGACCGCACGCGAATCGTCAAATCGATCCGCGCCACCCTCGATGCGGATGGCTTTTGCGAGGTCGAAGGCCCCACGCTTCATACCGTGGCCGGCGGCGCCGCGGCGCGCCCCTTCGAAACGCACCACAATGCCCTCGACATGGGGCTGACCCTGCGGATCGCACTCGAGCTGCACCTGAAACGACTGATGGTCGGCGGCATGGAACGGGTCTACGAACTCGGGCGTGTCTATCGCAACGAAGGACTGAGCCCGCGGCACAACCCCGAATTCACGATGCTGGAGGTCTACCAGGCCTACGGGGACTACGTGTCGATGATGGATCTGACCGAACGCGTGATCTGTAACGCCATCGAAGTGATCGGTGGCGGATACCAACGCGAATACGCGGGCAAGACGATCGATTTCACGCCGCCGTTCAAACGGGCCACCTATGCCGAGTTGTTCAAAGAGGCGACCGGAATCGACGAGACCGATGACAAGGCGGTGATCGAGTATGCCAAAAAGCTAGGCTTGGACACCGAACACAAGCACCTGGACGTCGTCCGCAACGAGATCTTTGAAGAGAAAGTCGAAGACACGCTGGAAGGGCCGATTTTTGTGATCGACTACCCGGCCAGTATCTGTCCGCTGACGAAACGAAAGCGGGACAACCCCGAGATCGCCGAACGCTTTGAGCTGTTCATCAGTGGAATGGAACTGGCCAACGCCTACACCGAACTGAACGATCCCGATCTGCAGCAAAAACTGTTCGAGACGCAATTGGAAGGGCAGGACGATGAAGAGTCGATGGCCAAGATGGACCACGATTTCATCCGCGCGTTGCGTCACGCGATGCCGCCGGCAGGAGGACTGGGAATCGGAATCGATCGCCTGGTGATGATCTTGACCGGACAGAAATCGATTCGCGATGTGATCCTGTTCCCGGTTTTGCGGCCGACGGAAAATGGTTGATGGAAGCGTTGCTGGTGTGCAGGCTTTTGCCGCTCGGTTCGCTGCGGAGCAGCGAGTGGGATGCGCCTGAAGGCTGGACACCAACAACCGTTGGTGTGCAGGCTTTAGCCGCTCCGTCTTGCTGCTTCGCAGCGCGTGATGATGCGCCTGAAGGCTGGACACCAACCTGCGCTGGTGTGCAGGCTTTAGCCGCTCGTTTCGCTGCTTCGCAGCGCGTGATGATGCGCCTAAAGGCTGGACACCAACCTGCGCTGGTGTGCAGGCTTTAGCCGCTCGTTTCGCTGCTTCGCAGCGTATGGGGATGCGCCTGAAGGCTGGACACCAACCTGCGCTGGTGTGCAGGCTTTAGCCGCTCGTCTTGCTGCTTCGCAGCGCGTGATGATGCGCCTGAAGGCTGGACACCAACTTGCGCTGGTGTGCAGGCTTTTAGCCGCTCGTCTTGCTGCTTCGCAGCGCGTGAGGATACGCCTGAAGGCTGGACACCAACTTGCGCTGGCGCGGGCGCTCAGCCGTCGGTGGCTCGTTTGCGGAAGTAGGCTTCGATGGCGTCGCGATAGTGCGTGGGCAGATCGCGGCTGATCTTTTGCAGGGCTTCCTTGCGTTCGGCCGGCGGCAGGTTCCCCCAGCCGTCGTCGTCGCCCAGGTTTTTCTTCTTGACGTTCCCGTCGCCGCTGCCGCCGGCGATCTGGCTGTCCTGCATGGGCGATTCTTGGCCGTTCTTCGGCTCGCCCCCCGAACTGCCTCCGCCCTGTTGCTGTTGTTGTTGCTGCTGCTGTTGTTGCTCTTCCAGTTTGTCGATCAACTTAGTCAGCTTGTCGATGATCTTTTGTTCTTGGCCGGACACCTTTTCGTCGCTTCGCCCCAGGTCCAAGCGGCGGGTGACGTCGGTCATCAAGCGTGAGATCTCGTCCAGTGAATCCTCTTTGAGCGGTTTGATGTCGGCGACCATCAGCTTGGCCAAGCGAGAAAAACGGACCGGACAATCGTCTTCGTTTTCCAGCAAGGTACGCAGGTCCGTGAGCGCTTCTTGTTTCATCAGCAATGCGTGGTAGCAGGCGCCGCGATAGAACAGCGAGCTGGCGGGGTCGATCGATTCGGTCGCGTCGACTTCGGCGATCACCGGCAGTGCTTCGTCATACAGGCGTGATCGGACCAACAGCCGGCCCAGCCAGGTTCGCACGGTCATTCGGATCGGCTTGGGCAACGATTCGATTTCCGCATAGTCGGCGGCGGAGGGGTCGATACTTGCCGCGGCTGCGAGTGGGTCTTTGGCCGCGATATCCGCCAGCCGTTCCACCGCGTCAGTCAGACCGGCAACGGCTTCGATGAAGGCATCCATCGGGTCCTGGTCGGATTGTTCCAATTGCTGCCGGAACCGCTCGGATGCTTCCGCGCTGGCGGCCGGTGGGGCGCCAAAATCGTTAAGCGAACCTCGCAGCAAGGCAGACATCTGATCGCCGTCGAGGGCCTTCCAACTCTGTTCACTTTCCAGCGACTGATCCGCCATGGCGGTCGACCCGAGGAGCAAGAAAACGAAACAGTAAGACGGGACTGAACAGAGAAAACTCCGCCGCTTCTGAGAGGTTCGATTACGAATCACAGTGGTCCGCCTGTGTTGGAGTCGCTTACTTATTGCGCTGCATCACCAAGTCACGCGTTATTTTGTACAGCCTAGCCTGGCGATCGGACAAGTTCTTTAGCAAAGGAAGCACGTCCTGTGCCGAAGTCTCATCCGATTGTAGGAGTCCGGCATAACGTTGTGTTGTCGATTTGATCCTGGTTTCCATCGTTCGGATCAGTTTCAGCTCGGAAATCGCGCCCACGAGCGGCTGTTCTCCGGGCTGTCCGGCCTGTTGGGGGGCGGATTGGCCCTGTTGTTTTTGTTTTTCCAGGTCCCGTTGAGCCTGCTGTAAAGCGCCAATCATTTCTTCGATGGCGGCGAGGACATCTTGTTGAATGCCTTGCGTGACGGCATCAATTTGTGTTTTGCCTAATCTCTGGGCAATTCGATCACTTTCGTCTCGGATTTGCGCCACCACTTCGGGGAACGCCACGCTGGAGCCCTCTTCCCGCAGCAGCAACATCGCCCGATCCGCTTCGACCGTGATTTTCTTCTGGTCAAAGGACAAATCGCCCGCTTTCAGGTCCGTTTGCCGGTTGCGTTGCGATTTCGGCGTCGCGGCCAGTTCCGCCGTGTCGTCGATCACTTTTGATTGCATCGCAGCCATCTTCTTCAGACGACTTTCCAGCCGGGCAAGTTCCCTCTGCATCTCTTCTTCCCGAAGTTGACGCAGGATTTGCTCGAGTTCGTCGATCGCCTGACGCAGATTCTCTTCGGCCGCCAACTGGTCCTCGACGGCTTCGTCTCGCTTGGACTGCTCCAAGTCCTGCTCCGCTTGCCGCATCTTTTCGATCGCCTGCTGCAACTTCTGTTCGGCCTGTTGCTGCGGCGATTGTGGCTGCTGACTTTGTTGTCCCTGCTCGCCTTGCTGGCCCTGCTCCCCCTGTTGTCCCTGTTGCTCCGATCCAGATTGCTCTTTCCCTTCCTTGGCTTCTCCTTCCTTAGCTTCCCCTTCCTTGGCTTCCCCTTCCTTGGCTTCTCCTTCCTTGGCTTCTCCTTCCTTGGCTTCTACTTCCTTGGCTTCTACTTCCTTGGCTTCTACTTCCTTGGCTTCCCCTTCCTTGGCTTCCCCTTCCTTGGCTTCCCCTTCCTTGGCTTCCCCTTCCTTGGCTTCCCCTTCCTTAGCTTCCCCTTCCTTGGCTTCCCCTTCCTTAGCTTCCCCTTCCTTAGATTCCCCTCCCTCGGCTCCGCCCTTCATTTCTTCGCCGTTTTCTTCGGCGAGCTGGTCTTTCAACTCTTGCCCGCGATCGGCGATCGACTCCTGTTCTTTTTCGAGTTGATCGAGTTCCGCCCCATTTTCGGTCCGTGCACGGGTGCTTCGCTGCGAACGTTCGATGCGTTTGAGATCCTTGATCATCTTCGACAACCGTTCTTTTTCATCGCGAATCCGGTTGGCCCGGTCTTCGCTGGTCAACAGTTTCAGGATCTCGGCCAGCCCGGTACTGGCGGAATCTTGATTGCTGACGGCGTCGGAGAATTTTTCGTTTCGGAGTGCTTCGCTGGCGTTTCTGAGTTGCTGCAGCACGAACTTTTCGCGGGACTGTTTGGCCGCCTGACGCAGCAACGCCGCGCGATCGGGGTTTTCAGCGGCCTCGACGTCGGCCAGACGCAGCAACAGTTCTTCGAGACGTTGGTAGCGATCGGCGACGCCGGCTTGTCGGAGCACCAGATCCGAGTCGGCGGCGGAATCTTGGGCGGTGGCGGTGCCGGCCCCGCAGAGGGAGGCCGAGAGGACGAAGAGAGCCGCCGCGAGGAAGCGGAAGGGAGTGGATTGACGCATGGCGGCTCGACTTGTGACCGAGCGATTCGATTCATTCATCAAGTCATTGTCCCACATATCGTTTTCCAGGTCTGCGGCAGTTTAGTGCTGGTTACTTAAACAGGTCTTTGACACGGTTTTTACGTTCTTGCTGGGTGTCTTCTTTGAGTTGTTCTTGATCCTGGATCAGGCCGCGAACCAGGTCCAACAGTTCATTGTAGCTTTCCAAGTCGAGCATCTTCTCCAAAACGGCCGTTAACTCCAAGAGCACTTGGTCGGCGGTTTGGATCGCGGCCTCGGTGTGCTCGAGTGCCTGTTCGGGCTGTTCGATGGAACCTTCGATCGCTCGGATCTGCTGCTTGAGCTGCTCCATGGAGACATCGACGATCTTCCGCAGCGGGTCACGGACGCCACTGCCAAGTCTTTCCTGTCGATCTTTGGAGTCAACTCGATTGTTGACCATTTCCAACAGCAGGTCATCGAGCGACTCGGCGATTCCGGTTAGTTCTTCGGCGGTTTTGCTGGTCTGCAAGCCACTCTGTTGGACCCGCAGCCCGATGATTCGCAGTTCGCGTTGCCGTGTCTGTTGTTCCGACTCCCCCTGCTGGCGTTCCATCAACAGCTCGAACCGGTCCGATCGGAACCCAGCGAGTTGTTCGCGCAGTCCCTGGGTTTCGGTGACGGTTTGTTCGAGCCGGGTGCGGAGGCCCAGTTCCCGTCGCTCCATCAGCGTCAGTAGTTCCTCGGGCGTGACGACTTGCAAGCGATAGATTTCGCTGGTGGTCAGGTGGGTTCCGTCCAAGTTGTATCCGTCGCGTGCTTCGGCATAGACGCTGATGGCGCTGCCGGGCTGCAAGGCGGGGATCTGCCCCGAATTGGTCAGTTCACGAAGATCGATGACGGCACCTGCCTGCCCATCGCGGTCCAATTCCAGCCGTTGCGAGATCGGTTCGGCCAGTGCCGGCGGGGCCGCGCCGCCTTCGCCATCCCCAGGGTTGGCTGAGGCACTCTGGGCGACGAACGCGGTCACTGACACAACGCCGTAGTCATCTTCGGCGACACATTCCAGCGGCAGTCGTGCGATCGGTGTGACCGCGGATTGGATGCCCTTGAGCGCCAGCGAGACGCTGGGAGGTTCATCCAGAATCGCCCCCAAGAAGTATCGGAACGGCGCTTGGGCGCTGATACCATCGGGGTCGGAGGGAACGATGCGAATCGCGGTCGGATTGTCGAAGGTGTCCAGCTTCAACCGCACGGACTGGCGGTCGTCGGCGTACACCAAGTCGGTCACTCGGGTTTCTTGCCCATCCGATTCCAGCACCACGTCGACATCACCCAACGGCAGACTCGAAACTGCTTCCAGCGTCACACCGCTGCCTTCGCTGATCCGCAAACCAGCTTGGTAGGGAGTTTCAAAATCGTATTCGGATTCATCGGTTGCGGTGGACGTGGCGGAATCACGAAGGTAATCGGGGTAAAGAATCTTGACATTCATTGCCGAAATCGCCGGCGGCTCGGCGGCTTCGATCCGATAGTCGACCAACCGATCATCGAGGCCTTGGATGGAAAACGAAAATGACGACGCGAGGTTGCTTAGCGGAGGCCCGTCGAGCACAAACGCTTGGTAGCCGTCGCGCTGACGTCCCACCCGACGCATGTTGGATTGTCCACGGGTGCCGTCATCGGTTTCGTAATACACGGTACATGCCGAGGGGACTTCGGCGTCCTCGGCGGCCGCGCGAATCCGTAAGATGCCGCTGCTGCCGGTGGGCAATCGCATCACGCCATTTTCAAATTCAATTCGCTGCGGGTCGGAATCTTGGATGTTGGACGCGGTGACGGTCGGCAAGTCGACTCCGACCATTTCCAATCTGGCCCGCCGCGGCCAACGGGCGTCGGACAGCAGCGTCAATCGGGCCGCCGCGCGGGCGAACGCACTCGGGCTGTAGGCGGCAAACATCAGCGCCAGCAGCAACAGCGGGCCGGCCAGGGCGGCTTTCTGAATCAGCGGTTGCATCCGTAACACGCGCCCCGGATCCACCTCGTCCACCGACTCGGACGCTTCGCGGTGCACCAGACGCAACAGGTCGGGCGAGTGCGAATCGCCCGTTCGGCCGGGCCGCGACAACTGGACGGCGGTCACCAATCGGCCGGCCAGTTGCGGATGGTGGCGTTCGACCAACAACGCCAAGCTGTCGTCGGGAAGCGGCCGGCTCAATCGATCGATCAGCATTCGGACAACGATCACGAACACGGCAAAACCGACGGCGGCGAGCAGGATCCCCCGTGCCGAGCGAGGCATTTCGGCGCCGCCGAGTGTGACGGGCACGTAGTCGATCAACAGCCCAATCCAAAACGCCACCAGAACGACGGCGATGATGGCCAGCACCGAGTCCCAAACCACGTAGCGGCGGATCCGCCCACGAAGCGATTGAAGCAACGATTGAAGTTCGGGATCAAGCATGTTAAGCCAATCTGTGTAGTCTGCGGATGACCCATTCCATTGTCAGCACACTGGCGATCAGCCACAACAGCATCGCGTTTCTGCGTTCGGTGAAAATCGCGTCGGGGGTTCCGGGAAGAATCGTGGTTTGGGGCTGGGGGCTGATGGTGCCGACGATGTTTTCGATCAGCGAGTCGCCAGCGGCGTCGGCTTCGACTTTCCAGTATTCTCCGCCGGTCGTCTCGGCCAAGCCCGCCAGGTCTTCGTCGTTGCGGCGGGGGCGTTCCAGTTCGACCGTCGGCAACCGCACCTGCACGTTTTGGCGAAAGACTTCTTCACCGAGCGCGTCACCGAGTGTCAGGCGCAACTCGTGATTGCCGTCGGTGCGAACGACAAATCGGCCGCTGTAGATTCCCGGTCGCGATTCGCCTTCGACGGGCGTCAGCCGAACATCTTCGACGCCCTTGGGCGTGATCAGTTTTGCCTTGACCTCCGGCACGGTCAGCGGTTCGAACTGCTCGTCGGTCAACACCGCACGGACCGTGATGGTGTCACCGACCATTGCCCGGGGCGAATCGACCAACAGCAAGCCGCGGTTGCTGTCGCGCAACAACCGTCCTTCGCTGACCCAGCGGATTAGTTTGGTGTAGTAGTTGTCAAAGTACGCATCGCTTTCGCGGCGCATCCGCCACATCTCGCCGCTGCCTTGAAAGAACACGCGGCCGGCGCCATAGAATTGGCTGGCCATGTAAACGGGCAACGAATCCGAGATCCGCGTCGTCGGGTCGGAGAAGTAGGCGTAAACCTTGGCGATCGGTTTGGCCGCTTTGACGCCGACGTAATCATAGACGCCGCCGAACGAATCCCAGGCTTCGAAGCTGGTCGCCGGTTCATCGGTCACCCACAGGAACTCGGCGCGCCTCGCTTCGGGTGTGAATTCCAGCGGCCAAGCCGTCTCGCCCCCTTCGCGACCCGACCCCATCATCAAGCCTCGACTGGAAAAGGTGACGGGGAAGAAACTGGCGATGCGGGCGACGCGCGGATCGGTCCGCAGACGCAGCCAACGGGGGTGATAGACCGGTCCGCCGACGATGATCAAGCCTCCCGATTGTGATGCCAGCCAGCGATCGAGCAACTCGATCGAGGCCGCGGGGATTTGAGTCCAATCGGGATCAAACATCGCGATCGCGTCATACTCGAACAGCTCCGCCGGGGTGCCGGGAAACTCGGTCAACAATTGATCGGCGTCCTGGCTCATTCCCGGTTGACCGGTTTGCAGCCAGGTGTCCAAGCGAATTGATTTTTCTCGGTGCAGCAGGTTCCGGACGAAGCGGTATTCGCGGGTCGGACCACCGGCGATCGTGAGCACGCGTAGCTTACGCGCGACGACTTCGTAACGCGCGTCGCTGACGTCATCCTTTTGGTTTTGATCCTTCTCGACCGGCAGAATGCGGATCGCCAGTCGTCGTCGCCCGACCGATTGGGGCTCGAGTTCGAACTTGATGCCGACCAGGGAGCCGTCGCCGTTCAATTTGACCGATTGTGAATCGATCACTTCGGTCGGCAGCGCATTGGAGGCTCCGCCGTCGGCGGTGGTCGCGTCCAAACCGTCGAGCAGCTGGACTTCGATGTCCAAGGCGTCGCCGCCGGTCCCTTGAAGCACGGCTGAGACGGCGAATTTGTCGTTCGGATAAACGCGTTTGGGGGCATCGAGGTCGACCACGCGGACGTTCGTCGGAGGCTTGCTGCTGCCGAGTCCGACCGGGTACACCGAGACCTCGCTGCGTTTGGCCAGGGCCATCGCCGAGGCCACGTTGCTGCCCCCGTTGTTTTGCCCATCGGTCATCACCACGATGCCGGCCAGCGTCGTGGGGTCGTGGCTGGCCAACACGTTGGTGATCGCATCACCGATCCGGCTTTGCGATGCCGATGCCGCGACGGCGTCTTCCCAGTTGAGCACCTTGATCGGTTGCTGAGCCGGATCCGTTGGCTCGCTGGATTCTTCTCCGTCGGTTGCTTCGGGCGCATCGTCGGCCAACCCGACAAGCGACGCGAACGATCGCGACGTGGCGCTGCTGTACGCCCAGCCACACAACAAGAAGCCGACGCACATCGTCACCGCGGTCACGCCCAGCAACCAGCCCAGGCCTTCGCGTCCACCGCCGGACTGCGAATCCGACGTGGGGGCCGACAAGCCGCCGACCAACAGCGAGGCGAGCGACAGCGCGAGTGCGACGCCGAGCAAGATCAGACCGGTGATGGCGACCGGTGAAGGTTGGCGGCTGGACGTTGCCGGCTGGACCGCGTCGTCTTGCTCGGGCTCGGCATCCCTTTCGGTTCCGCCACCGGATTGCAACAACAGGGGTTCGGCGGCGTCGCCGAAGCTGTACACACTGACGCGGTGTTGCTCGCCGAGACGTTCAACCAATTCGTTGTCAGCCAGCAGTTCGGCGGCGCGTTTGGCGCGACTCTCACTGCCGATCGAGTCCGACTGGGCCAGCGACATACTTTGGCTGGTGTCGACCAGCACCACGACTTCGCTCGGTCGCAAGATCTCTCGTTGAGTGCGGCGTTGCAGGTCAAAGAAGAAAAACAGCAGGGCGACGATCATCGCCAGCCGCAAAAAGATCAGAGTGATGCTGACCGAACGGGAGAGTTCCGCGGTGTCGCGCCGGTAAAACCGCGCGCAGCCAAAAATCACCACCGCGGTCGAGATCAACAACAACGCCCACCACCACCAGCCTTCGATCGAAGCGGCGCGGGCGAATTCATAAACGGTGCTCTCCAGCGCCACGCTGCTTTCGGTGGACTGTTCTAGTGTTTCGTTCACGCCGATCGCCCTCCCGCCGCCAAACCAAATTCGTGACGCTTTGAACCGCCACGCGGATCGTCCGCTGCCAGCGTGCCGCCGGTCGAAACGGCTGCCCGAGTGTGATAGCTGGCCCAATAGGCCAATGCCTGTTCGGCCGCCAACAGCAACCCGAGCAGCGCCAACAGCATCAGCCCGAGGGTGGAACTGCCGGCGAACTGATTCTGTTGCCGCCAATCTTCGCTGGATACAAATTGCACGTCGATCGGCAACAGGGCGCGACGAATCTCGGCGGCGTCGGCGCGTTCCAAGTCACCCTCACCCCCGACGATCGTGCTGGCCGACGGGATGACCTCGCCGCCGCCATCGGCTTTCAAAAGTCCCCACTCGAACAACCCGGGACGCAGCAGTTCGTCGACGTTGGATTCACTGGCGATCAAGCGTTCGACCGGATCGAGCGACACACGGACGGTGTCCGCTTCCGCTTCGGTGCCGATGATTTCCATCACCACGCGGGGCGGGGACTGGGCGGGAGTCACCAATTTCATTTCCGGAAAATAGGATCGGGTGGAAAGGGTTTTGCGAAGCGGTTCGGTGACTGAGTGGGACGTTGACGCGCTGGCGCCGCTCCAAAGCCGCGCGTTGGACAGCAACATGAACGGTACAAACGTCGGGTCGCCGGGCCAGTTGGTCCAGTCCGGGGCGAGGCTGCTGAGCACGGTGACGACGGTTCCTGCGCCGGAGGTGTGTTCGGTGACCAGGGGAACGCCGTCGCGGCGGACCAACACCTTGCGATACCGCCGGGGCTCTCCCGTCGCGTCTGCGTCATCGGCAAGCGTCCAGCCCTTGGCGACGCCGATCATCGACAGCGAAGCATCCCCGGCGCTGCGTAGCGGATCCAGGAAGGTGTCGTTGTCGCCGAATAGAACATCGCCCGTTTGGGTCGACCCGCCGACGGGCAACGCTTCAATCGTTTGCAGCGGTGCGGGCAACAGGCGTCGATCTTGAGTCAGCAAGATGCGGTTGTAGTCGCTCGCCTCGACGGCGTCTCCGAGGAACCAGGCGATCCCGCCGCCCGCTTCGACGTATTGCTGTAATGCCGTCGCGGTGGTTTCGTTGATCTGCGGCAAATCCATCAAATAGATCGCGCGGTAAGGTGCCAACATCTCCATCGTCGCGCTGCGCAGAAACGCCGGCGGTTTGATGTCCGGCTGGGCACCGATACGAACTTGGCTGCCGGGATCGAGCACGGCAGCGACAGTGTACGCGCCGGCTTCGTCGACATCCGAATCGATCACCAATACGCGTTCGACATCGCTCAGCGGCAGCGTGCAGGTTCGCTGGTTGTCGGCGGCCAACGCATCCGAGGGCAGTTCCACTTCGATCGCATGGGTCCCGGTTTCGGCGATGAAGACTTGAAACGATTTGGTGATTTCGGCACCGGCGGCCAGCGACTCGATGACCAACCCGGGCAACGAATCGACGACACCGCTGACGCGGCGCGACGGATCGACCGATTGAACCTCGTCCCCATAACGAATGACGCGGCAGGCCAACGTGACGTTCTTGACTTCGCGGCCGCTGTAATTCTTGATCGTCGCGCGGACGACGACGGGAACACCGGCGACCCAGACGTCTTGGACGGGCGCGAGATCGGTGACGGCCAAATTTCGCTCGGGACGATTGGCACAGTCGATCATGCGGACCTTTAAATCGTCACTGGAAAACTTGCGCATCGCTTCGGCCAGCCGCTCGGTCGATCCCCAGTCGCGGGCACGAAAGTCGCTGGCGATGTAAACGTACTGGTTGTCCGCCGAGGTTGCGGCGGCCAATTCGCCGGCCAGGTCCAGCGCCGGGACCAGATCGGTTCGGATCGGTGACACCGCGGTCGCCATCACGCGTGCGATCAGACTGCTGTCGCCCAGGACGGTTTGGCTGGACAGGTCCGCGGCGACGTCGCCGGAATCGCTGCCACCCTGAACGGCCAGGGCGGCGCGGCTGGCACGCATCACCGTGATTTGATGATTGCCCTCGTCGTTGACCAACCGTTGTGTCAGCTGCTGCAACGCCTGCAGGGCCCGATCATACGAGGTCGCTTCACCGCCCCCGCTGACGTCTCCCATCGAATAGCTGTCGTCCAGGATGATGATGTGGTGCGTCGTTTGCCCACCCAGGGCGCCCAGGATTTGACGGCCGCCGGTCCATCCGCACAGCATCATGACCAACACCGCGGCGACGGCCAGGCGGGTCAACAGCAGCAACAATTGCCGCAGCCGCAGCCACTTTTTTTGTTTTCGATAACTGGCCAGCAAGAAATCCATCGCCGCCCACCGTCGTCGGCGGTGACGCAGCATGTTGATCAGATGGACCAACAACGGAACGGCGACGAAGGCAAAGCCGGCCAGCAGAGCGGGATACAAGAACATGGTTCGCGGCCTCCTTACCGGCGTAGCTTGGGAAGCGAGGTGCGGTGCGACAGGAATCGTGCCAGCAGTGCATCCAGTGGGTCGCTGGTCCGGACTTGGATGTAGTCGATCGAAAGCCGACCACACGCTTTACGTGTTGCGTTCAAGAATTGATCGAGCGCCTCGACGTAACCCTGTCGCAGCGCGCGGGGATTGCAATTGAGCATGTCGTCGCTTTCGAGCCCTTCGAACCGCGTCGCACCGTTGAAAGGGAATTCGATTTCGTCGTCATGCAAAACGTGGAACAAGGCGACGTCGTGTCCCCGCGAACGGAGCACCCGCATCCCTTCGACCAGCGAGTCGATTCCCAACAGGTCTGAAACGATCAGCACCAGCCCACGACGGGGGATCGCCTGGCCGACCTGTTTAGCGACGCGGACCAAATCGGTTCGGCCGTCGGCCCCGACCTGATCCAACATCGACAAGATTCGCGCCAGTTGTTGCTGATTGCTTTTGGCCGGCACGATGTCACGGACTTCGGTGTCAAACGTGATCACTCCGCAGGCGTCTTTCTGGCGCAGAGCCAAATAAGCCAGCGAAGCGGCGATGGACGCGGAGTAATCGAACTTGTTCGTTTCGCCTTCGCCGTACGACATGCTGGCGCTGCGATCGACCAGCAGCGTCAACCGCAAGTTCGTTTCTTCTTCGTACTGTTTGATGTGCAAGCGATCCTGCCGCGCGTACACCTTCCAATCGATATGACGAAGCTCGTCACCGGTGTTGTATTGGCGGTGCTGCAGGAATTCGATCGACTGGCCGAAGTAGGGGCTGCGGTGCATGCCCGACAGGAATCCTTCGACCACACGACGCGCCGTCAATTCCATTCGACGGATTCGCTGCGTGACTTCAGGACGCAAATATTTTTTGGAATCGGGCATCACGCGAAAGCTCGTCTTCGGTCGTCGGTGTCGCCGCTACGATGCGATCGATCACATTGTCACTGGTCACCCCGTCACTTTCGGCGGCAAAATTGACCACCATGCGGTGACGGAGGACGGGTTTGGCCAGTTGTTGGATGTCGTCGATCGAGACATGAAAACGACCTTCCAACAGTGCCCGGGCCTTGCCGCCGAGGATCAGAAACTGGACGGCCCGCGGACCGGCTCCCCAACCGACCAGGTCGTTGACGAAATCCGGCACGCCGTCGTCGCCGACGCGGGTTTGGCGGACCAACGATAACGCGTAACGCACCACGTGATCGCTGACCGGAACCCGTCGCACCAAGTCTTGCAAACGGATGATCTCTTCGGCGTTGAGCACCGCTTGGACGTCGCCGGTTTCCATGCCGGTGGTTCGCCGCGCGACTTCGAACTCCTCGTCAAATGAGGGGTATTCGACATACACCTTGAACATGAAGCGGTCCTGTTGCGCTTCGGGCAACGGGTAGGTGCCTTCCTGTTCGATCGGGTTCTGCGTGGCCAGCACAAAGAACGGATTGGGCAGCGGGTGGCGGGTTCGTCCGACCGTGACCTGCCGTTCCTGCATCGCTTCCAACAGCGACGCTTGGGTCTTGGGCGGCGTGCGGTTGATTTCGTCGGCCAGGATGATGTTGGCGAACAACGGGCCTTCCATGAACCGAAACCCGCGGTGCCCGGTTGAACGGTCCTCTTCGATGATCTCCGTTCCGGTGACGTCGGCTGGCATCAGGTCGGGGGTGAACTGGACGCGAGAAAACGCCAGGTCCATCGTCTGTGCCAGTGTGCTGATCATCAATGTTTTGGCCAGCCCGGGGACGCCTTCGAGCAGAACGTGACCGCGACTGAACAGCCCGATCATGATCTCTTCGATGACTTCCTGCTGTCCGACAATGACTTTGCCAAGTTCCTGGCTGATCTGTTTTTTGGCATCGTGAAGACGTGCCGCGTCGGCTGCCGAAAGCTCGCCCATCGCCGCCCCGTCGTTCCCTGCTGACTCGACCGAGTTATCCATTCCGTTCCCACAATCAAAAGGTGCCACGCTTACTGAACCGCTACAGGATACCAGCCGGACTACGCGCCGGATATAGGAACGCGCCCGAACTGTCTCGATCGACCCTTGCCCTGGTCCGTTCCGCTACAATCGTAGGTTGTGCGATTGAACCGACCCGCCCAATGGTGCCCACCGCCGTGTTTCGACCGTCTGCCTTTCGCGTTGTGCTGCCGCACCGCGCCGTCCCGAGTTGTCACAGTCATCGTGTTTGTCGACACATCACCCAAGTGTCCAGTATCGCGGCGGATCGGACTCAAGGCGGGCAACCGAAACATCATTCCATCATCGCCGCCGGCCGGTTGCGGGCCGCCACATTCGCCTTGTTGGTGTTGCTTCTACCGTGCCATGCCGCGTTGGCGGCCAATTACTCCGAAGCCGAAGCGTTGTTTCTGTCGGGGAAAATTGACGAGGCGGAAGAAATCGCCAAGGCCGAAGTCGACCGGGGGATTTGGAATCGCCGCTGGTCGGAACTGCTGATTCGATGCCAACTGGCGACCGGGCAATACGAACCGGCGTTGGAAACCTACGACGCCGCGATCGGCCGCTATCCGACCAGTTTGCCGCTCCGTGTGCTGGGAATCGATGTCACCCACTTCAACGACCTGCCTGATCGCGCTGCCAGTGAAGCGGCGATGATTCAGCGCTACTTGCAAACCGGCCAGTTGAAGTATGCGACGTCCGATACGCTGATCGCCGCGGGACGTTTTTTTTCCGACAATGGGATCGACGCACGGATCATTCTCAAAAATTTTTACGACCGCGTGCTCGAGACAGATCCCACCAATCTCGAAGCGTTGATCGCCACCGCCGAGCTGGCGATCAGCAAAGGTGATTTTGCCGTCGCCGCCGAAACGGTCGCAAAAGCTCAGCAACGCGACCTCGAAGACGCTCGGCTGGATTACTTGCGTGCCGTCGCGTTGCAGACGTCCAACCCGCAACAAGCTCAAGTGGCACTCGTCCAATCGCTGCGGCTCAATCCGGTCTATGAACCGGCGTTGATCCTGAAAGCGGAAAAGGAGATTGATCGCGAAGACTACGCCGGAGCGGAGGCGACGATCGAGCGGATGCTGAAAACGAATCCCAAGAGCCCTGCTGCGTTCGCGCTCAAGGCCGTGCTCGCCCACCTGGACGGCGACTACGACAAAGAGAAAGCGTTTCGTGAACAGGCACTGCAGTGGTGGCCGACCAACCCCGAAGTGGATCATCTGATCGGACGCAAATTGTCCGACAAGTACCGTTTCGCCGAGGGGGCCCACTATCAGCGATTGGCGTTGACGTTTGATCCCTCGCACATCCCGGCCACGTTCCAGTTGGCGCAAGATCTGTTGCGTCTGGGCGATGATGACGTCGGCTGGAAACTCGCCGAACAGGTCAACACCGAAGATCCGTACAACGTCGTCGCCTACAACTTGATGACACTGAAAGATCGCATCGACGGGTTCGAAACGATCCGTGCCAGCGAGGCCAAGGGAGCGCCGCGTGTCGTCGACGACCCGGTCAGCGAGTTGGGCTTTGAGGAACACCACGAACCGGGAGAGATCCTGATTCGAATGGATCCGCGTGAACGCCAGGTCTATGGCAATGCGGTCGCGGAGCTGTTGTCCGAAGCCAAGCAGGTGCTTTGCGAAAAGTACCAATTGGAACTGACACGCCCCGTGATCGTGGAGATCTTTCCCAAGCAAAGCGATTTCGCGATCCGTACCTTCGGGCTTCCCGGCGGCGAGGGGTTTCTGGGGGTGTGCTTCGGACGCGTGATCACGGCCAACAGCCCGGCGTCGCAAGGGCCGCGGCCGTCGAACTGGAAAAGCGTGCTGTGGCACGAATTTTGCCATGTGATCACGCTGACCAAAACCAAAAACCGAATGCCGCGATGGTTGAGCGAAGGGATCTCTGTCTATGAAGAGCTTGAGCGGGACCCCCGATGGGGACAGTCGATGACCGCCCGTTATCGAGAGATGATCCTGGGCGACGACTTCACCCCGGTGTCCCAATTGAGCGGTGCATTCCTCAATCCGCCCTCACCAACCCACCTGCAATTCGCGTACTACGAATCATCGTTGGTCGTCCGTTACCTGGTCGACCAGTACGGTGCGGAAGCGTTGAACGCGACGCTCGAATCGCTTGCCGAAGGCATTCCGATCAACGAAGCGTTGGCGAAAAACATCGCGCCGATGGAGCGGATCGAAACCGGCTTTGCTGAATATTCGCGCAAGTTGGCCACTGATTTTGGCAGCGGGCTGGAGTTCACGCGGCGCCAGTCGCCCGATGAACCAGGAAATGAAGACGTCGACCCGGCAGAAGTTTTGAAGTGGGCCGAGGAGAACCCCAACAACTATTGGGCCCGCATGACGATGGCACGGGCGGCGCTGGCGAGGAAGCAATACGCCGACGCGGCGGGGCACCTTGCGTTTTTGGTGGAGAAAAAGGCCGCGACGGGCGAATCGGAAGGCGTGCTGGAATCGCTTGCGGTCTGTTACCGCGAACTGGGAGAGGTAGAGAAAGAGCGTGAGGTTTTGAAACAGCTTTTTTCCGTTTCTTCCGATGCTTTACCGAGTTTGCAGCGTTTCATTGAAATGGAGAAATCGCAAAACGACTGGTCGTCGGTGCTGCAGTCTGCCGTCCATGCACTTGAGATTCAGCCGTTCGCGCTGGACGTGCATCAATCGCTGGTGACGGCGTGTCGTGAGCTGGATCAAAGCGAGAAAGCGATCGAATCGCTGCGTGCGCTGCAAGCGATGGATCCGGTGGACGTGGCCGGTCTGGAGTTTCAAATGGCTGAGTCGCTGGCCGCCGCCGGCGAGATCGACGCGGCAACCGAGCACCTGATCGACGCCTTGTTGATCGCGCCGCGGTATCGCGATGCCCACCATTTGCTGCTCGCGCTGCAGCAACAGCCGACGCCGGCGGAGCAAGCTCGGTCGGAGAAGGAGCCTGCCGCGGACGAGAAAACGGCGGATGAGAAGCCCGACGCGACTGAGCAAGACGCGGCCGATTCGCCTGATCCTTCGCCTGCGGGCGAAGCCAAACCGTCCGAGATTCCTGCTGCGGAGAGTGTCGTCGAATGATGCGCCAACGATCCAAGACCTTCGTGATGCTGACGGTGATGTTGGTCGTCGGTGCGGCCGGCATCGCATTGGCCCAGTGGGGACGTCGCTTTCGCAGCATCGAAGAAGACCGTCGTGGCGTTCCGCAGTGGGAGGTCGATCGGCAATTCCCGGGCGACACCTTCACCTTTGCCCGGGTGTACTACGACTCGTATTACGGTCGCGGACGGGGCGGCGGCGGCTGGCGAACGGATTACCCCGACAGTGACCTGAATTTCTCGTTGCGGCTGCAGCAACTGACGACGATCAAAGTTAATCCGGATCCCGTGATCGTGAATCTGACCGACGAAAACCTGTCGGACTATCCGTTCCTGTACCTGATCGAACCCGGCGGGTTGGTGTTCAGTGAAGCCGAGGTGGTGGCGCTTCGCAAGTATTGTTTCAACGGCGGCTTTCTGATGGTGGACGATTTCTGGGGCGACACCCAGTACGAAAACTTGGCGTTCGAACTCGAACGAGTCTTTCCCGATCGCAAGCCTTTCGAAGTCCCGCTGGACCACGAGATCTTTCACAACGTTTACGACATGAAAGAAAAGCCGCAAGTCCCAGCCATCGGCCGGGCTTGGGGATCGGTCACTTGGGAAGACACCCGCGACGGCAGCGACAACAGCGTGCCGCACTATCGCGCGATCGTCGACGACAAGGATCGGATCATGGTCTTCATTTGCCACAACACGGATCTGGGTGACGGTTGGGAACGCGAAGGTGAAGACGAAGAGTACTTTCGTGAGTTTTCGGTCAAAAAGGCCTACCCGATGGGCATCAACATCGTCACCTACGCCATGACTCACTAAACCGCTGCCCGTTATACCCCGCCCAGCGAATCGCTTGTACGAGTGCTATTTCCGTTTTGCCTTTCACCACTTCATCAGCGGCTTCCCGCATCGGGACGCCTTTCATTGTTCGGACCCACCTAGCAACTAGCCAATGACAGTCACTGACACCAACGTGGTCGAGCAGATCCAAGAGGCCCGCGAAAAAATCGTCGGCGAACTTTCCAAAACCATCGTCGGGCAGCACGACGTCATCGAACAGTTGCTGATCAGTCTGCTTGCCGGCGGCCACTGCTTGATCACCGGGCCTCCCGGGTTGGCGAAAACCTTGCTGGTCCGCAGCGTCGCCCAGGTGTTTCACCTTCAGTTCAGCCGCATCCAGTTCACGCCCGACCTGATGCCGGTCGATATCGTCGGGACCGAGATTTTGGAGGAAACGAAGGACGGGCATCGTGGTTTGACGTTTGTCAAAGGGCCGGTGTTTGCCAACGTGATCTTGGCCGATGAGATCAACCGAACGCCGCCCAAGACCCAAGCGGCGATGCTCGAAGCGATGCAAGAACACCAGGTGACGGCGGCCGGCACGCGTTACGAATTGCCCGAACCGTTCTTCGTCTTGGCGACGCAAAACCCGATCGAAATGGAAGGCACCTACCCGCTGCCGGAAGCCCAACTCGATCGGTTTCTGTTCAACGTCAAAATCGATTACCTGCCACCTGAGGACGAGTTGTCGGTGGTGTTGCGGACCACTGCGTCGAAACCCGAGCCGATCAATCCGCTGTTCTCCGGTGAAGACGTGTTGCAGTTTCAACAAACCGTCCGCGACGTCCCGATCGCGACGCCGATCGCCGAATACGCCGTCAAGATCGCTCAAACCACCCGTCCCAATCGCGACGGCTCGCCGGACTTTGTCAACGAATGGGTCGGCTGGGGTGCCGGCACACGCGCCTCGCAAACCCTGGTGCTGGGCGCCAAGGCTCGCGCGTTGTTGATGGGCCGCGCCCATGTCCAAACCGACGACATCGTCGCGCTGGCGCATCCGACGCTGCGTCACCGCGTGTTGCCGACCTACAAGGCCGAAGCCGAAGGGGTCACGATCGAGCAAATCATCGACAAGCTGTTGGAGACGATTCCCAAGCCATGAGCGCCGCCGCGAATGCCGGGGCGCCCCCCGTGCGACGAAACACTGCCGGACCGCCTTCCGCCGGATCGAATTCGAATGCGAATGATCGCGCCGGTGTCGACCCCGCGGCACTGATGCGGATCAAGAGTTTGAAACTGCGCGCCAAGACGGTGGTCGAAGGCTTTTTCTCCGGCTTGCACCGCAGTCCGACCCACGGCAGTTCGATCGAGTTCAGTGAATACCGCGCTTACGTGCCCGGTGATGACTTGCGCAACCTCGATTGGAAGCTCTACGCGCGGAGCGATCGTTACTTCATCAAGAAATTCGAAGACGAGACCAACCGGCGTTGCTACCTGGTCGTCGATCAAAGCCGTTCGATGGGCTATGGATCGATCGAGTACAGCAAGATGGAATATGCCCGTACGGTCGCCGCGACACTGGCCTATTTCTTGACCATGCAACACGACGCGGTTGGTGTGTTGACGTTCGATGCGGAACTCGGTGATTTTCTGCCGGCGAAACTCGGTGCCAAACAATTTCATCAGATTCTGGTCGAACTGTCCCGTCCGGCGGTCGGCAAGGGCACCGACATCGAAGCCCCGCTTCGCCAAGTGACTTCGTTGGTGCCGCGTCGCGGGCTGGTGATTTTGATGAGCGATCTGCTGGCCCCGCCGGGCATGCTGAAGACGCAATTGGCGGCGCTTCGCGCACGCGGCCACGAAGTCGTGTTGTTGCGGATGATCGATCCGGGGGAACTTGAGTTGGGGATCAAGGATCCGGCGATGGTGACTGACGTCGAAACCGGCCGACAGATCTACGTCGACCCGGCCGCGGCGAAAGCCAACTACGCTGAGCGATTCGAGCAACATCGCCGTGAAATCGAATCGATTTGTGAATCGACGGGCGTGGGGTTCTATGAACTGATCACCGACAAACCGCTTGATCTGGCGCTGTCGAGTTTGATCCACGCCAGGAACCGACTCGGCAAGTCGGGGCACCGGTCGATCAGCGAGGGAGTGCGACGATGAGTTTTTTGGCACCGCTGTACTTTCTGGGCGCTTTGGCTGTTGCCGGGCCGATCCTGTTTCACTTGATCCGGCGACAACCCAAGGGCGAAGTCGAATTCAGTTCGCTGATGTTTCTCGATTCGACGCCGCCGCGATTGACACGCCGCAGCCGACTGGAGAATTGGCCGCTGTTGTTGTTGCGATGTGCGGCGATCTTGCTGCTCGCCTTCGCTTTCGCCAGACCGTTTCTGCCGCTGTCGGAATCCGATTCGGTAGAAGGCGTCAAACAGGCGGTGATCGTGTTGATCGACCAGAGTGCGAGCATGAAACGCGCCGGCTTGTGGGACCAGGCGACCAAAAAGGCGAAACAGATTTTGGAGCAGGCAGACGACGAGACCTTGTTTTCGGTGATTGCCTTTGATTCGGTACCGCGAACGATGTTGTCGCTGGAGGAATCCACTCGGTTGGTCGCAGAGACCCGCAAGAGTGCCGCACGGGACGCGATCGATCAATTGTCACCGACATGGGAATCGACCGATGTCGGCAAAGCCATCCGCTACGCCGCCGATCAGGCAGCGCTGCTGGAACTCGGGGAAACGGAGAATGCGTCGTCCACGCCGAACAATCCAAATGCCAGCGCGACGATCGAAACCCGCATCGTGCTGTTGAGCGATCTGCAGTCCGGCGCGGAAATCGAAACGCTGCAAGGATATGAGTGGCCCAGTCGTGTATGGCTGGACATGGAATCGCTGATCGCCACCACTCGCGGAAACGTCAGCTTGCGGGTGATGCCACAGATGCCAGCAGCCGACACCGATGAAGCCATTCGAGAGGCGGCAGCTGATGTCGTTCGTGTCCAGGTGGCGCAAACCGACGATGGCGAGACGTCCACGTTCCGACTGCGCTTCGAAAACCAGGACGAGGATGCCGCAGTGATCCAAGTGCCACCGGGGCAAACGCGTTTCTTTTCGGTCAAGTTGCCCGAATCCGGTGAAGCCGGCGACCCGGTGCGGACGGCGACATTGACCGTTTCGGGAGACCGCGACAGTTTTGACAACACGTTCCATTTCATTCGCCCCAAACGCATCGAGCAAGAAGTTCGCTTCGTCGAAGCATCGCGCAACGCCTCGCGTCCCAGCGAGCCTTCGGCCGAATCCGACTCGGAATCGTCGGTTCGTGAAACCCTCTCGTTCTATGCCAACCAGGTGCCCTGGTCCGACCCCACGCGCGAGGTCACGTTGAAGCGGCGGACCGAGGACGATTGGAGCGAAGGCTTGGATCCGGTGACGACTCCGCTGCTGATCATGAATGCTTCGGCGGTACTGGAGTCCGGCCTCGAGACCATCGAGCAATACCTGGCATCGGGCGGACGTGTTCTGGTGGTGCTCGATCGCGCCGTCGACGACGCCACGGTTGCCGCGCTGGCGAGCTTGCTGCAATCTCCCGAACTGGCGATCGGTGAAACGCAAACGGAAGACTACCGCTTGATCGCTTCGGTCGATTTTAAGTCCGCGCTGATCGCTCCGCTTTCGGATCCCGGGGTGAACGATTTCAGCAACATTCGAATTTGGCAGCACCGGCGGCTTGACGGGCTCAGTGAAATGCCCAGCGTGACGCTGAAGTTGGACGACGGTTCGCCGCTGTTGATCCGACGAGATGTCGCCAACGACGATCCGGATCTTCCCGCTGGTAAGGTTTGGGTCTTGACGAGTGGCTGGCAACCTTCGGAAAGCCAGTTGGCGTTGTCGACCAAGTTTGTCCCGGTCCTGCTGGGCATGTTGGGGCGAAACATGCAGCTCGCCCCGGAATCACTGATCGTCGGTGAATCACTCGGCGACGATGCGATCGCGACCGAACCGGGGTTTGTCGAGGTCGATGGAGAAACGTACGCGGTCAACTTGGATCCAACGGAAAGTGTGACGACGTCGTTCGACCAGGATCGGATCGTCCAGTTCGGTGCCGTCGTCTCGTCGCCGCTGGCGCGACAGCAGGAGCAAACCGCTGAGCGGGCACTGCGCGACATCGAATTGGAAGCACGACAAGGCTGGTGGCAGTGGTTGATCTTGGCCACGCTCGGATTCATCGCGGCGGAAACACTGCTCGCCGCCAAAGACTCCACCCGTCAACAGGCAGCAGCATGATGTTTCATCCAGCAACAATGTGGCAAAAGGTTTCAAACGCCGATCGCATCGGCTCGAGTGTTGGTGTGCAGGCTTTAGCCGCCCACGGTCGCTGTGACGCAGCGACCGCAAGTCGCCTAAAGGCTAGACACCAACGGTTGCTGATGCCCGTGCGATTCGTTTCAGACATCATTTCTTCTCCAAAACCGCGAACTCCGTCCCAGGTGACGAAACGATGAGCGACACCCCCACCACCGGAAACGATCTTCGATTCGATTCCAAACTCGGCATGGCGGAACGTCAACTCGAACGCATTCGTCGTGAGATGAAGCATGTTTCCGGACGTGTCCGATCAAGACACTTTTGGACGTTGTTGGCGGTGTTTGCGATCATCGCGATGTTGTTCGCGTTGATGTTTCGCGGGGCGCAATTGTCCGGGCAAATCGACGATGCCACCACATGGACGTTGATCGTTTCGGTGTTGGTGATCGCGGTGGTTGCGTCGTGGGTTCTGGCGAGCCGATTGGCCGGGGGCGTGCAAGCGACGGTTTCGAAGATCGAAACCGCGTTTCCGGGGTTGGGCGAACGGCTTTTGACGGCGGCTTACCTGGATGACGAACAGACTTCCGGCCCCCTCGGACAGCATCTGATCGGCGAAACACACGACCATTTCCGGTCCCATGATTGGCAGACCGTGGTGTCGACCTTGTCGTTGTGGGCCTCGCGACTGTGTGGCGCCGGTGCGCTGGCCGCTGCGATCGGCGTTTCCATGATCGATTTCCGGCAGGATCCCGACGCGTCGTTGTTGTCGACCTCGCTGATGTCCCAATCAGAAACGCAACAGGACGTGACGGTGTTGCCCGGTGACGTGTCGATCGAACGCGGCACCAGTCTGGTCGTGACCGCCGAATTCAGCGTCTCGGCACCCGAGACCGCGACGCTGATCACGGAGTTCGTCGATGGCCGGTTATCGGAGGTCTTGATGAAACGCAACTTGAGCGATCCGATCGTCGGCGGTTTTCTGTCTCGCGTCGATCAACCGCTGTCTTATCGAATCGAATCGCCGCGATGGAACAGCCAAACGTATTCGGTCGACGTGTTTGAGTTTCCCGAGTTGCGACGTAGCGACGCCGTGCTGGAGTTTCCTGAGTACACGCAGATGAAGTCACGCACCGTCGAAGACACCGTCAAGGTCAGCGTGGTCCAGGGAACCCAGGTGACGTGGCGATTGCTGCTCAACAAACCCGTCGTCTCATGCACGCTGACGACGAAAGGCGGCGAGGTAATCGATTGTTCGCCCGCGACCCGGATCGTCGACCCCAAAACCGATGATCCGACGCAGCGTTATGCCGCCTATGTTGCCACCGTCACGGCGGATCAATCGGAAACCTATCTGTTGAAATTGATTGACGACGAAGAGCGCGAGAACAAGTATCCGCCTGAATTGTCGATCAAGGTGCTGCCGAACAAGCCGCCCAAATTGAAGCTCGAAAAGGCTCGCGACGTGACCGTCTCGGCGCTGCAAGAACTGCCGCTGCGTGCAAGCGTTCGTGACGACTATGGGATTTCGAATTCGGGGATCACGTACCGGATCGAAGATGAACCCGAAGTGACCGTCGAGCTTGCCGAAAACCTGGCTCGCAACGTTGATTCGAGCATCGATCACACACTGGATTTTGAATCGTTGCAGGCGAAACCGGACGACCTGGTTTCATACTATTTTTGGGCTGAAGACATCGGGCCGGATGGAAAACCGCGTCGTACTGAGAGCGATCTGTTCTTTGCCGATGTGCGCCCGTTCGAAGAGATCTTTCGTGAAGGCGCGTCGCCGCCGCCGTCCCAACCCGGCCAACCGTCCGGTCAACAGCAGCAAGCCGAAGAGTTGGCGAAACTTCAAAAACAAATCATCACCGCAATTTGGAATCAAATTCGACTCGAGATGGCCGGCACCAAACCAGCGCCGGAAGACATCCAAACCATCAGTGACTCCCAAACCGAGGCGATCGCCCAGTTTGAAGAGATGGCGGAGAAGTTAACCGACGCAAAATCCAAGGAAATTGGTTTGCGGGCATACGAAGCGATGAACGAGACCGTGAAAAACCTTGCCGCCACGGATCTTCCCGAAGCCCGATCGTCGGCACAACGAAGTTTTTCGAATCTGCTGAAGTTGCGTTCGCGTGAGTTTGAGGTCTCGCGGCAACAGAGACAGCAACAACAAAGCCAAGGCGGCGGAGGCGGCCAGAGTCGACAGCAGCAGCTCGATGAATTGGAACTGGAAGACGACGAGAACCGTTACGAAACGCAGCAACAGGCCCAGCAGCAAACGGCCGAGCAGCAGGCCGCCGCGGAAGATCGCCAGGTTCTCAGCCGGCTTCGCGAGCTGGCCAAACGCACCGAAGATCTGACCGAGGAGTTGGCGAAGCTGCAGTCGGCACTGGAACAGGCCGAGAACGAAGAAGAGGCGGAAGAGATTCGCCGACAGCTGAAACGGTTGCGGGAGCAGCAGCAGGAATTGCTTCGCATGTCCGATGAATTGGAATCTCGCATGCGTTCGCCAGAGAACAGCGAGCGGATGAGCGAGCAAGCCGACCAACTGCAAGAGTCGCGTGAAGACCTGCAGCAGGCGAGCAAGGCGACCGAGGAAAACGATGCCTCAGCCGCACTCGCCGCCGGACGCCGCGCCGAACGCCAACTCGATGAGCTGCAAGAGGAGTTCCGTCAACGTGCCGCCGGCGCGTTTGATGAGACCGTTCGCGAGATGCAGCGGGAAGCGACCGAGCTGAAAAACGAACAAGAGAAAATCGGACGTTCGATGCGAGAGCAAGTGGAAAAGGCCTCTCCAGGGCTCCGCGGTGACGAACAAACCGACGCCGCGCCGAAGCAGTTGGAAGACCAGGCTGAACGTTTCCGCGATCTGGTCGACAAAATGGAGCAGACGGTGCGGGAAGCCGACGAAGCCGAGCCGTTACTGGCGGAAAAACTGTACGACGGTTTCCGTCAGGCGCGTCGGTCTCAAACCGAACAGCAACTACAGAACGCCGCCGAATTGGTCCGACGAGGCTTTATGCCGCAAGCTGAACAATTTGAGCAGGAAGCTGCCAAGGGAATTGAGCAACTGCAAAAAAGCATCGACGAAGCCGCCGACGCGGTGCTCGGCGATTCCACCGAAGGGCTGCGACGCGCCGCCCAACAGCTCGAACAACTCACCCGAGGCGTCGAGCAAGAACTGCAACGGGAGGCTCCCGAAACGCCGGGCGACCAGCAACAAGGCCAGCAACAAGGTCAACAACAAGGCCAGCAACAAGGCCAGCAACAAGGCCAGCAGCAAGGCCAGCAGCAAGGTCAGCAGCAAGGTCAGCAGCAAGGTCAGCAGCAAGGTCAGCAGCAAGGTCAGCAACAAGGCCAGCAGCAAGGCCAGCAGCAAGGTCAACAACAAGGCCAGCAACAAGGCCAGCAGCAAGGCCAGCAGCAAGGTCAGCAACAAGGCCAGCAGCAAGGTCAGCAGCAAGGTCAGCAACAAGGCCAGCAACAAGGCCAGCAGCAAGGACAGCAGCAAGGACAGCAGCAAGGACAGCAGCAAGGCCAGCAGCAAGGCCAGCAGCAAGGACAGCAGCAAGGCCAGCAGCAAGGCCAGCAACAAGGCCAGCAGCAAGGTCAGCAGCAAGGTCAGCAGCAGGGCCAACAGCAAGGTCAACAACAAGGACAGCAGCAAGGACAACGTCAGCAGCCTGGACTGCGTGGCGGACCGCAGCAGTCGTCCGATGCGCCACAATCTCAGCAGGATTCGGCCGGGGGCCGTTTTGCCGCCGAATCACCCAGCGAGGGCGGTGGACCGATCGGTCCTCTGACCGGTGACTTCCGCGCCTGGTCAGACCAAATGCGGGACGTCGAAGAGATGGTCGGTGATCCGGACCTGCGGGCCCGGGCGAACAGTATCCGTGACCGTGTCCGTCAAATGCGAACCGAAATGAAACGACACGGCGAGGCTCCGAAGTGGGAGCTGGTCGAAGACTTGGTGGCCGAGCCGCTGCGAGAGTTAAAGCAAGAAGTCCGCGCCGAATTGCTTCGACGCACGGCTTCAAAGAATGAACTGGTTCCGATCGACCGCGATCCGGTGCCTGCTCAGTTCACCGATGCCGTGCGCCGCTACTACGAGAACCTTGGCAGTGCGGATGTTGAGACGGGTTCGATGGAGTCGCCGAGGTGAGCATGGTCTTCGATTCGTTTCCTGTCGTCTTTGCCGAGCTGGTCATCGGTTCGCCCCAGTGGACGGTCCCCGCGATCATCATTGGGACGGTGTTGACGTTCCTAGTGTTGTGGAACTATTCGACCAGCGGTGGCCGTCGGGTACGGACGGCCTGGCTGGGCGTCACGTTGAAACTGATTGCGATCGCGCTGCTGGCCGTTTGCCTGCTGCAACCGATGCAGCGCGGCGAGCGTCCGCGTCCGCGGGCGAATTTGCTGCCGATCGTCGTCGATACCAGTGGCAGCATGGAGCTGAAGATCGGGCGGTCGACCGAATCGTGGCGTGATCGAATTGAATCCGACATGTCAGCTGATTCGCCGGTGTTTTCGTCGATGGCCCAATTGTTCGAAACGCGGATTTATGGATTCGACAAGCGATTGTCCAGCGCCAGTGAAGTCGTTGATTTGCGTCGCGGAGGGACGGGCAGCCGGTTGGTGGAAAACCTCGGCGAACTTTCGCGGCGGCTGGAAGGACGTCCCGTCGCCGGTGTGCTTCTGATGACCGACGGCAATGTTCCGGGCGTCGCGGAGGAACTCGAGGAATTGCCGGCGCTGAAGTTTCCGGTTTATCCCGTGATCCCCAGCCGTACGACGGGGCTGAATGATTTGCGAATCACCAGCACGACGGTGCGGCAGACCAATTTTGAAATCTCGCCCGTTACCTTGGCGGTACAATTCGCGATCGACGGGTCGTTCCCCGGGCAAGCCATCGCCAGATTGACCGACGTCGCGCTGCAATCGGTGGTTGAAGAGAAAACGGTGCCGCTGCGGTCGGACGAAAAGACATTCAGCGTGTCGTTTCAGTTTCGCCCCGCCGACGTCGGACTGAGGTTCTATCGCGTCGATTTGTTCCGAGAAGCCGATCGAGCGGCATTCGACAAGCTGGACCAATTGATGGACACGCCATCCTCGGAAACCACGCTGGTCAACAACACCCGTTTGATCGCGGTTGATCGAAAGGGCGGGCCATACCGTGTGCTCTACGTCGCCGGTCGGCCGAACTGGGAATTTAAGTTTCTGCGACGCGCGATTTCAGAAGACGCCGAAGTTGAGTTGACCGGTCTGATTCGGATGGCCAACAAGGAGCCCAAGTTCAGCTTCCGAGACAAGGAAGTTTCCAGCACCAACCCGCTGTTTCAAGGACTCGGTGACGACGCCGAAGAAACCGCCGAGCAGTACGACGAGCCGGTGATGATTCGCATCGGTGTCAAGGAAACCGAAGAACTCGCGTCGGGGTTCCCCAAGGTCGAAGAGGAACTGTTCGGATTTGACGCGTTGATCCTCGATGACATCGAAGCGGAGTTCTTTTCGCAAGATCAACTGGAAATGGTTCGCCGATTCGTTTCCTCACGTGGCGGTGGGTTGTTGATGCTGGGCGGCCAAGAGATGTTTCGCGGACGAGCATTTGGTGATTCGTTCCTGGGCGACCTTTCACCGGTTTACGTCAGCCGAACCGATATCGGTTTGCCGGCCGAGTACTCGATGAAGCTGACCCGTGAAGGGATGTTGCAACCTTGGATGCGGCTGCGTAAAACGGCCGACGCGGAAACGAAGCGGTTGCGTACGATGCCGCGGTTCGACTCGGTCAATGTCGTCGGCAGCTTGAAACCCGGTGCCTATCAGCTGGCGACGGTCAGCGGTAGCGACGGTCAGGCTCAACCCGCGATCGCGGTCCAACGGTTCGGTCGGGGCAAAGTTGGTGCGGTCACCGTTGGGGACCTCTGGCGATGGTCGATGCAACCCGATCCACAAAACCCCGATGACTCCGCCCAGGCTTGGCGGCAAATTACGCGATGGCTGGTCGGTGACGTTCCGCGTCGCGCCGAATTGTCGGTCGCGCCCGGACCAGACAACGACGACTCGATGGTGCTTCGTGTCGATGCCCGCGACGAGGCATTTTTACCGTTGGAAAACCCCACGATCACCGTCAACGTGATTCGCCCCGGAGGCGACGCGCTGACGTTGGACGCCAAACCGATCGGAGAAATCCCGGGGGCGTATTCGGTGGCTTACTATGACGACCAACCCGGACAGTACACGGCGACCGCGGAAGTTCGCGCCGAAGACGGTGAGCTGGTCGGCACGCCCACAGTCGGTTGGACCCGTCAAATCGCCGGGCGGGAATTCGACACGCTGGCTGTCAACCAAGCGTTGTTGCAGCGGATTGCCGAGCAAAGTGGTGGCGACGTCATCGCGGAAAAAGATTTGAATCTATTGTCACGGCGGCTGAAGTCCGAGAAAGTCCCCGTGATGGAAACCTGGGTGTTCCCGCTTTGGCACCGCGGGTGGGTGATCGCGTTGGCGCTCGGCTGTCTGTGCGGAGAATGGGGACTGCGTCGATGGAGAGGCCTCGCATGAGCATCGTTTCAAAACAGTGGGGTACGCTTCCAGCTTGCCATGCGGCCAATCCTTGGCCGGGGATCGCAAGCTGGAAGCTTACGCCACTTTGGTTGCTGTTGGTTGTGGTGGGGGCGGTCGCCCGGGCCGACGACGCGGCGAAACCGGTCGACGTGATTGTCGTCGTCGGTGCACCAGGGACCGACGAGTTCGGCGAGGCGTTCGGGCAGTGGTCCGAGACGTGGAAAGCGACCTGTCAGCGGGCCGGGCTCACGATGCAACTAATCGGGCCGGCGGGAGATGACCGCGAAACTCCCGACCGCGACCAACTTCAAGCCGCGTTAAAGCGGTCCGCGTCGGCTGACAGCGTCCGGCCGCTCTGGTTGATCTTGATCGGTCACGGAACGTGGGACGGTGCCTCGGCCGACTTCAATTTGGTCGGCCCTGATGTGAACGCGAAAGAACTCAACACCTGGCTCGATCCGATCGGGCGGCCGCTCGTGATCGCCAACTGCACCTCGTCCAGCGGTCCGTTCGTGAACCGGTTGTCGAGCCGCAATCGTGTCATCGTGACGGCCACCAAGAGCGGATCGGAACAGAACTTTGCCCGGTTCGGCGAATACTTTGCCGCCGCCTTCAGTGCCGCGGACGCCGATTTGGATCACGATGATTCGGTGAGTGTTCGCGAAGCGTTTTTGAAGGCCGCGGTCGATGTGGATCGGTTTTACAAAGAACAAGGCCGCTTGGCGACCGAGCACGCATTGCTGGACGACAACGATGACCGAAAGGGATCGTCGGCGGCGCTGGTGCTGGGCAAAGCCACGTCGAAGGGCGGTGCCAACGTCGACGGGGAATTGGCGAGCCGGTTCAGTATTCCGATCAGCGATGGCGGCGTTAGGCTGACCGACGAACAGCTTGCCTTGCGCGACGAGCTGGAATCGAAACTCCGTGATCTCCGCGACCGGCTCAGCGATGTTGATCCAGAACAGCTTCGCAACGAGGCGCTTCCCATTCTCTTGGAGCTGGCAAAGCTGTACGGCGAAGCGGATGCGTCGGATACCGAGAAAGGGCCTGGGGGTGAATAACGTAAATTCTTGGGTAGTGGACGAGGCGACGAGTCCCCTGCTCAATGCTTGGGTAGTGGACGAGGCGACGAGTCCCCTGCTCAATGTTTGGGTAGTGGACGAGGCGACGAGTCCCCTGCAGTCGGCATATTGGCAGAGGACTCGTCGCCTCGTCCACTACCGCCTACCGGAAACGCAGGGTGATAAGCAGTATTGGCCTGAAGGCTGGACGCCAACTAGACGATGCCCAGCGGGAATCGGAATCGACCATAAGTCATCGGTCCGACGGCGCCGCGTGCCCGTCCAAGTTTGACCAGCATGTCATGGCGGCCATGCTGTCACGCGGCGAGGATCATCCGGTTGCGTCGCGATTTCCGATCGATTCAGTGATTCGTGTTTTGTCGATGACCCAAGCGTTGTCGCTATCATCTTGATCCGTCCGGCATGCGTGGTCCGTAGAAATGACTCTACGAAAGCTTAGGTCAGGATACGTCTTAGCGCGGACGTGACGTTCCTAGCGTCTGGGTTGCTCCCGCTGATTTGCAAGCATTGCGTTGGACGATGGACTTGTTAGGCACCAATCGCCGGAGCCGATCCTTGCGGGGGATTTCCCGCAGGCGATCGTTCGGCAACCCCCTGACCACCTTTTCCGGAGACACCTTCCGATGTGGCGTGCATTTTTTATTGCGCTGGGCATCATGGCGATCATCGTCGGTTTCGAATCGCTGGTGATCGACAGCGCGAACATCTACTCCGATCGCGGTTCGAGCGCCAAAGAGTTTTTCAGTCCCTCCACGATCGCCGGACAGACCACGATCACCTGGCAGCCCAAAGAGTGGTTTCCGTGGTTGGTGTTGAGCGTAGGGTCACTGATCGTGATCTACTCGTTCACGCTTCCCCAGCGATTCAGGCCCAGCGGTGATTGAGCATCGCGGTGATCGCGGTGATTGAGCATCGCAGGGATCGGGCGTCGTATCCGGATCCCGCGCGGACCTTTGGATTCGATCTACCGGTGCGCGATGCGTGATGGAACCATGGCGGCTCATGGCGGCTCATGGCAGCTCGTTTCGGCACGGATTGGCGGCGGGCTCCGGCATGTTCTGTGCCGCGAAATACGAGTGCCGCACTCGATCCCCCCGAATGATATCAACATTCTGGGCAGATAGTGGCGGATCAAGTCGCCTTAGGTGCCCTGATGGTGGACGCCGGCTTCCGTGGCTTGACGACGGTTTCAAGCCTGTTTACCTTCGCATTAGCAAGTCCGAAGTGTCTCGGCTGGCAGCATTAGGCCATCTAATACTGGATCACGATTGCAACTACGAACGCTTGAGATTTTCTGTGACGTCGCCCAGCTGCGTAGCTTTTCCAAAGCTGCGGACGCTCGTGGCGTGACGCAGAGTGCGGCCAGTCAAGCGATCCAACATCTCGAAGAAGCACTCGGCGTTCAACTGATCGATCGTTCGACACGACCGTTGTCGCTGACCGCCGCGGGGGCCAACTATCACTGCGGACTGCGAGAGATTTTGGCGGAGTATCACCGTTTAGAAGAGCGCGTGATCACGGCCGGGCGCGGCTTGACCGGACCGTTGCATGTCGCGGCGATCTATTCGGTGGGACTGAGTTACATGCCCGAAGCGATCGAGGAGTTCGGTCGTTTGTATCCGGATGTCGATGTGCGAATCGGTTACGGTCAAAACGAGGCCGTGATCCGAAACGTGCTCAACGGCGATGCGGAGATCGGGCTGATCAGTTTTCCCAAGACGAACAAGCAACTCGTCGTGGTGCCGTGGCAGAAGGAACCGGTACGACTGGTTTGTGCCTCCGGGCATCCGTTGGCTCGCCGCAACGAAGCGGAGTTGTCGGATCTGGATGGCATCGAGATGATCGGATTCGACCGCAGCCTGGAGTTGCGCCGGATGATCGACGCGACGCTGAAACGATCCGGGATCCGGGTGGATTTTCGAAACGAATTTGACAACGCCGATTCGATCGTGCGTGCGATCCAGGCCAATGACGGCGCGGGGTTTCTGCCCGAGGCGGCGGTGCGGCGGGAAACCGCGACCGGTGCGTTGCGAGTGGTGGCCTGTCGTGCGTTACGGATGGTCCGTCCCCTTGGGATCGTGTTCCGGCGTTCGGGCCGGCCGAGTGCCGCCGGTTACGAATTCGGATCGCTGTTGTTGGGCCGCCCCTTGGAACCCGACCGAGACAAACCCGGCGGACGCGGTCGGCATAAGTCGCAATCGCAGGGGCCGCCGATCGTCCCCGGTACCTCCGTCGTCGCTTAGCACGCTGCGACAACCCTTTTTAAATCACACACCAATCAAGACCACGGTTCGCATCGGCAGAGGCGAATCATCCCCACACACGAAACTGAAGCCTTCACTCCGATGACATCAACGAAAGAAATCGAGATGCGTGATCCACTGTTTCACCTGCCCAAAAAGCAAGGGTTGTACGACCCTGAGCACGAGAAAGATGCGTGTGGGGTCGGGTTCATCGCTCACATCAAGGGTGTTCCCAGCCATCAAAACGTGCTCGACGCCGACGAGATCCTCCGCGCGATGGATCACCGTGGTGCCTGCGGTTGCGAACCGAACACCGGTGACGGCTGCGGCATGATGTGTGGGCTGCCGCACAAGTTTCTTGCCAAGGTGGCCAAGGAAGACTTGGGCGTCGACTTGCCCGAGCCGGGGCGATTCAGTGCCGGGCTGGTCTTCCTGCCCCAGGACGACGCCGAGCGGGCCGAGTGCAAGCAGACGATTGAAAAGCTGATCGCCGATCGCGGTCAGGTGTTCTACGGCTGGCGCGACGTGCACCAGGCGACCGATTTCGCTGATGTCGGTCCCACCGCACGTGCCGCCGAACCTGTGATCGAACAGTTGTTTGTCGGTGCCGCCGATGGACTCAAGGGCGAAGCGTTCGAGCGTGAGCTGTACATGATTCGCAAGCGTGCCAGCCACCTGTTGCGCGGCAGCAAGACGCTCAAGCAGGCGCTGATGTTCTACATTTGCTCGCTCAGCACCAAGGTGATCATCTACAAGGGGATGCTGACGCCGGCGCAGCTGTTGCCGTACTTCCCCGATCTCCGCGACCCGGATTTCGAAACGCACCTGGCGATGGTCCACAGTCGATTTTCGACCAACACGTTCCCCAGCTGGGACCGCGCCCAGCCGTTGCGATTCATGAGCCACAACGGCGAGATCAACACGCTGCGTGGCAACAGCAACTGGATGAAGGCGCGTCAGGGGACCGCCGAAAGCAAGTTGTTCGGCGAGGAGTTGCAAAAACTGTTTCCCGTCGTCGAGCCCGATTGCAGCGATTCGGGAACGTTCGACAACGTGCTCGAGTTCCTGTTGATGAACGGGCGCACGTTGCAGGAAGCCATCATGATGATGGTTCCCGAAGCCTGGCAGAAACACGACTCGATGAGCGAAGACAAGCGGGCGTTCTACGAGTATTTCTCGTGCATGATGGAACCCTGGGACGGCCCGGCATCGATCGCGTTTACCGACGGCAAGTACATCGGCGCGACGCTTGACCGAAACGGTTTGCGTCCCAGTCGCTACTACGTCACCCACGACGACCGCGTGATCATGGCCAGCGAGGTCGGTGTGTTGCCGGTCGATCCGGCCATCGTCAAAGAGAAGGGCCGTTTGCAACCGGGCAAAATGTTCCTGATCGATTTTGAACAGGGGCGACTGATTCCCGACGAGGAGCTGAAAACCAATTTCGCCAAAGCGATGCCTTATGGCGACTGGCTCCGTCAAGAACGTATCCGTCTGTCGGACCTGCATCCGGAAGCGGAACCGCACGGGTTTGACAGCGACACGCTACTGCACCGCATGCAGGCATTCGGGTACACCAGCGAAACGATGAATTTCATGTTGCGTCCGCTGGTCCGAGACCTGCGTGACCCGGTCGGTTCGATGGGCAACGACAGCGCGCTGGCGTGTCTGTCGGACAAGCCCCGCATGATCTATGACTATTTCAAGCAACTGTTCGCGCAAGTCACCAACCCGGCGATCGATTCGATTCGCGAAGAGGTGATCATGTCGCTGGAATGCTACATCGGGCCCGAGCAAAACCTGTTGGACGCGACGCCGGCGCACTGCCACCGTTTGTTGGTCGAGCACCCGATTCTGACCAACGAGGAACTCGCCGCGCTGTCCCACATCAACCACGAGGGCTGGCAAAGTCGCGTGATCGACATCACGTTCGACCGCAGCGAAGGCAAGGCGGGGCTGCAAGCAACGCTGGACCGAATCTCGGCCGAGGCCGAATCGGCGGCCGACGACGGGATTGAATTGGTGGTGCTTTCGGACCGCAAGATCGGACCCAACCGTGTTCCGGTCAGCGCCCTGTTGGCAACCGGAGCGGTCCACCATCACCTGGTCAAACAGGCCAAGCGGACGCGAATCGGGTTGGTCGTCGAAACGGGCGAGGCTCGCGAGGTCCACCACCACTGCCTGTTGATCGGTTACGGTGCCGATGCGATCAATCCCTACCTGGCCTTTGAAGCCCTTTGGCAAGCACGCCGCGACGCGTTGATGGATCCGTCGCTGGATGATGACAAGATTGTCGCCAGCTATCGAAAGGGCGTCGCCAAGGGCATGCTCAAGGTGATGGCCAAGATGGGGATCAGCACGCTGCAAAGCTACAAGGGTGCCCAGATCTTTGAAGCCCTGGGATTGAAGGACGAAGTGATCGCCAAGTGCTTCGTCGGAACGGCCAGCCGAATTCAGGGCGTTTCCTTTGACGTGATCGCCGAAGAAACGCTCCGTCGCCACGCGTTGGGGTATCCCAAACGCAAGAGCGATAACTTGCCGACCCTGCCCAACCTGGGCGAGTACCATTGGCGGGCCGAAGGTGAAAAGCACGCTTGGTCGCCCGATTCGATCGCCGACTTGCAGATCGCCGCGCGGAACAACAACGAAGACGCGTACTGGAAGTTCGCTGACAAAATTAATTCCGACAACCGCTCCCGCTGCACCCTTCGCGGGTTGCTGCGGTTCAAGGAAACCGGAAACTCGATCCCGTTGGAAGAGGTTCAACCGGCGTCGGAAATCGTCAAACGGTTCTGCACCGGCGCGATGAGCTTCGGCAGCATCAGTGCCGAATCGCACGAGACGTTGGCGATCGCGATGAACCGTCTGGGCGGGAAAAGCAACACCGGCGAAGGCGGTGAAGACCCGTTGCGATTCCAACCGCTCGAAAACGGCGATTCCAAACGTTCGGCGATCAAACAAGTCGCCTCGGGCCGCTTCGGCGTCACGATCGAATACTTGACCAATGCCGACGAGATTCAGATCAAGATTTCGCAGGGTGCCAAGCCAGGTGAAGGCGGTGAGCTGCCGGGGAAGAAGGTCGATGACAACATCGCCCGAATTCGTTACAGCACGCCGGGTGTGGGCCTGATCAGTCCTCCGCCGCACCACGACATCTACTCGATCGAAGACCTGGCGCAGTTGATTCACGATTTGAAGAACGCGAATCGTGCCGCCCGGATCAGCGTCAAACTGGTTTCCGAAGTCGGCGTCGGTGTGATCGCCAGTGGTGTTGCCAAGGCGTTCGCCGATCACATTCTGATTTCCGGTGACACCGGCGGGACCGGGGCGTCGCCGTTGACCAGTATCAAACATGCCGGTTTGCCGTGGGAGTTGGGGATTGCCGAGACGCACCAGGTGCTGGTGTTGAACAATCTGCGTAGCCGCGTGGTGTTGCAGACCGACGGTGGACTCAAGACCGGACGCGACGTCGTGATCGCCGCATTGCTCGGGGCCGAAGAGTTCGGCTTTTCGACCGCGCCGCTGATCACGCTCGGTTGCATCATGATGCGGAAGTGCCATCTGAACACCTGCCCGGTCGGGATCGCGACTCAAGATCCCTACCTGCGTGAGAAGTTCACCGGCAAGCCGGAGCATGTCGTCAACTACCTGTTCATGGTGGCCGAAGAAACGCGTCGCCTGATGGCCGAACTCGGTTTCCGAACGATCGATGAAATGGTCGGTCGCAGCGACGTGTTGCACACCGACGACGCGATCAAACACTGGAAGGCGGACGGTTTGGATTTGACCGCGATTTTGCGAGTCGCCACCAAGCCGCACCCGGACGTTCAAGTGATTTGCAGCCAGACCCAAGATCACGGTTTGGAAAAATCATTGGACATGACGGTGTTGTTGGACCAGGCACGCAAGTCGATCGAAACCAAAGAGCCGATTGTGATCGAATCACCGATCATCAATATCAACCGGACCGTGGGAACGATCCTCAGCAACGAGGTCGCCAAGGTCTACGGCCAAATGGGGCTGCCCGACGACACCATTCGACTTCAATTGACCGGATCGGCGGGTCAAAGTTTGGGGGCCTTCTTGGCCCACGGCATCACCATCGATCTGGAAGGCGACGCCAACGATTACGTCGGCAAGGGGCTCAGCGGTGGTCGCATCATCGTCTATCCGCCCAAGCAGAGCAGTTTCAAGTCGCAAGACAACATCTTGGTCGGCAACGTGTGCTTGTACGGGGCGACCGGCGGAGAAGCGTTTTTCCGCGGTCGTGCGGCTGAGCGGTTCTGTGTGCGAAATAGCGGTGCCAAGACCGTCGTCGAAGGCGTCGGCGATCATGGTTGTGAATACATGACGGGCGGTCGCGTCGTGATCCTCGGCGAAACCGGACGGAACTTTGCCGCCGGAATGTCCGGCGGGATCGCCTACGTCTGGGATCGCAGCGGTGATTTCAATATCAAGTGCAACCTGGCATTGGTCGAACTGGAGCGGATCGACGATTCGGACGAGGAAGCCGAAATCAAAGAGTTGATCACTCGGCACAAGCAGTACACCGGTAGCGAAGTCGCCGCCGAAGCACTCGAGGATTGGGACACGTTCATGTCACAGTGCGTCAAAGTCATGCCCGTGGACTACAAACGCGTGCTGCTGGCACAGAAAGAACAAGCAGCCCCCGTGGGGTAAGCTTCCAGCTTGCCTACGAGTAAGCACGCAAGCTTCCAGCTTGCCAGCCCAATCCGCAAGCGTCCCCAGCTTGCCGCAACAACTTTATTTCCAATACATCCAAAACGTAAGACCAAGAGCAGACTGATGGGAAAGCCAACCGGATTCAAAGAGTTTGATCGTAAAAAAGTACCGTGGCGATTGCCGGTCGTTCGGCTGAACGATTACGACGAAATCTACACCGAACACAAAATCGATCATCTCCGCGAACAAGGCGCCCGTTGCATGGATTGCGGCGTCCCGTTTTGTCAGTCCGGCACGGGGTGTCCGATCGATAACTTGATTCCCGAATGGAACGACTTGGTCTACAACAACCGTTGGAAGGAAGCGATCGAGCGGTTGCACAAGACCAACAACTTTCCCGAGTTCACCGGACGCACGTGTCCGGCGCCGTGCGAGGGATCCTGTGTGTTGGGGATCAATCACCCGCCGGTGACGATCAAGAACATCGAGAACGCGATCGTCGACCGGGCTTGGGAAGAGGGCTGGATCGTGCCCGAACCGCCGGAAAGCCGGACCGGTAAATCGGTTGCGATTGTCGGCAGCGGCCCGGCCGGTTTGACCGCGGCGGATCAGTTGAACAAAGCCGGTCACAGCGTGACCGTTTACGAACGGGCCAATCGCATCGGCGGATTGCTGCAATACGGCATTCCGAACATGAAGCTTTCCAAAGAAGCGGTCCAGCGCCGCGTGGACAAGATGAGTGCCGAAGGGATCAAGTTCGTGACCGGCGTGAACGTCGGCGTCGACGTCGACCCCAAGGAGTTGGTCAACGACAACGATGCCGTTCTGTTGGCGTGTGGCGCCACGAAACCGCGCGACCTGCCGATCCCAAACCGGGACGCCAAGGGCGTTCATTTTGCGATGGAGTTTCTGACCGCCAACACGCGGCAAAGCGTGCACGGAGAAACGCTCGGCGACGGCTTCATTAGCGCCGAAGGCAAAGACGTGATCGTGATCGGGGGTGGTGACACCGGAACCGACTGCATTGCGACCAGTTTGCGACACGGTTGCCGCAGCCTGGTCAATTTCGAACTGCTGCCCAAACCGCCGCAAGAGCGTGCCTCGGATAATCCGTGGCCGGAATGGCCTCGCATCTTCCGTGTCGATTACGGACACGAAGAAGCCGAAGCCAAGTTCGGCCGCGATCCTCGTGAGTACCAGATCCTCAGCAAGGAATTCGTCGTCGATGACGCCGGCGAGCTTGCGGGCATCAAGACCGTCGAAGTGGAATGGACCAAAGACGCGTCGGGAAAATGGCAGATGGCCGAGGTCGAAGGGTCCGAAAAACAGTGGCCTGCCCAATTGATCCTGCTGTCGATGGGATTCTTGGGGCCGGAACAGTACGTCCCCGAATCGCTGGGGATGGAGACCGATCCGCGGAGCAATTTCAAGGCGGAACACGGCCAGTTTGCGACGAACATCGACAAGGTCTTTGCCGCCGGGGACTGTCGCCGCGGCCAGAGTCTGGTTGTGTGGGCGATCAACGAGGGGCGGGGTGCCGCTCGCGCGATCGATCTTTTTCTGCAAGGCGAGAGCAATTTGCCCGCGCCAGGGGTTACGATGGGAACGGCGATGCAAGTCGGTTGACGCCGCGGTTTCCCATCGATACGCCCGACCGGTAATCAGCCGGTTGGCGGTAGCTCACGGGCCTCGCGCGTTCACGCACGGGGCCCGAACGCGTGCGCGAGCCGGCTGATCGCGTGGGGAATGCCTACACGCCCCACGATTGTTCATCGATCTCCTTTGCTTTTCGTTCCCCCACACACCATCACAACCATGAAACGACGTCAATTCATTGCGACCGGTGCAGCGCTGACCGCCGCCCTGGCTCAATCCAAGTGGCTCAGCGCCCTGGAATCGGACAACAAGTATCGCAACGAGATCGGCATCCAGCTCTACACGCTGCGGAACGAAATCGGCAAGGACGTCGCGGGCACGTTGAAAGCAGTTGCCGAGGCGGGGTACAAGCAAGTCGAACCGTATGGGTTCCCCGGCGCGGACGACATGATTCGCGAAGCCAAAGCCAATGGGATGGCGGTCCATTCGTCGCACATCAACACCGACGGAATCCTAAAGCCTGACCAGAAAGGCGTTCAGCCGTTTGAAGAGCTGCTCGACAAAGCCAACGACCTGGGACTGACCCACGTCGTGGTCCCGTACCTGGGCGCCGAACTGCGTGGTTCGTTGGACCAGTACAAGCAGGTCGCAGAGCGGTGCAACGTGGCAGCCGAGAAAGCGAAACGCGCGGGGATTCAATTGGCCTACCACAATCACGCCTTTGAATTCAAACCGCTCGAGGGCGGCAAGTGTGGTTATGACGTTTTTGTCGAACAGTTTTCAGAGGACATGAAGTTTGAAATTGACGTCTTCTGGGTCGCCGTCGGTGGATTGGATGCCGCGGATCTGATTCGCAAACTCTCCGGACGCGTGACGCAGTTGCACCTCAAGGACCTGGATCGATCCGTCACGCCGCCGCAATACGACGGCATCCCCAAGGAAGCGTTCAAGGAACTGGGCAACGGCGTGATCCCGATGGAACCGATCCTGGCCGCCGCCGCGGATGCCGGCGTGTCACACTGCCACGTCGAGCAAGACCACTCGCCGCACCCGGTCAAAAGCATTCAGCAAAGCGCGGACTATCTGCGGTCGCTGTAACGCTCGCACGGTGGGTTGCGCTGGACGCTTGGGCTCGCTGTTCACTATTCCAATTAGGGGGGTGGTCGGTGACCAGATCGTGGCAGGGTGAAGGGGCCGATCGAATTGGTCATGGCATCCCGGGCGATTTCTTGAGCATTCGTGCGGAAATCCATTTGCACGCGGGCAGAACGCCCGGCAAGGTTGAAGTTAACGGGAAGCTTCGGTGTCGGCATAGTCTGCCTGACCCGAACCCGCACCCGATCAACATCCCTGGAATCCCCTTGCCGACGCAAGAAACCACGCGTCACCCACAGAACGTGCAGGAGTCTGCCCACAATGTTGCGTCTTTCCGGTACCGCACCGAACATGGACGTCGAGAACGCCATTCGGGATCTTCTCGAGGAAGACGCGTTTTACGATCGCATCGAGAACCGTTCGTCGCACCGCGAGCATCTGGTCCGGCCCGTGGCGTTGCTGATCCGAGGGGCTCAGCAAGAAATCATGGCATTTTCGCGAAACGTTTCTGCCGCCGGCATTGGGCTGATCACGCAAAACGAGATCCCCGAGCGGTCCACGGCGGTGCTGACGATTGAGTCGCTTAAGGGTGGGCCGATCAAAATGTTGGCGCAGTGTCGCTGGTGTCGTCCCTACGGGCCGAACTGGAAGATTTCTGGCTGGCAATTCATCAACATGCATCGCTAGTGCCGGGTCTCGTTGAAACGCGGTCGGGCGGGTAACATCTGGCGTCATGGAAAAGACAAACATTGCCATTGTTGGCCTGGGAACTGTTGGTAGCGGTGTTGCGCGTCTGTTGCTTGATCATGGAGACCGCACGGCGCGTCATGCCGGTCGAACGTTGTGGTTGCGCAAGGCGGTCGCCAGAGACCTTGCCAAAGCCGCTGCACGGATCGATCTGCCCGAAGGTGTGTTGACCGATTCGATCGATGAAGTCGTCGACGATCCGGAAATCACCGTCGTGGCGCAACTGATCGGCGGGCTCGAACCCGCTCGATCGATCATGCTGCGGTTGCTGGAATCGGGCAAAGACATCGTCACCGCGAACAAGGCCCTGCTGGCCGAGCACGGTCCGGAACTGTTCGATCGCGCCCGACAATTGGGACGCAGCATCGCATTCGAAGCGTCTGTGGCAGGCGGCATCCCGATCATCGCCAACATCAGCCAGTGCCTGTCGGCCAACCAGCTGCAATCGCTCGAAGGGATCCTGAACGGGACCAGCAACTTCATCGTCAGCCAGATGGACGAGTTCGGTTCCAACTATGCGGAAGTCGTCAAAACGGCGCAGGAACTCGGGTACGCCGAAGCGGATCCGACGATGGACGTCGACGGGACGGACGCGGCGCAAAAGCTGGCGATTTTGGCACACCTGGCGTTCGGCGCCGCCGTCGACTGGAATGACATCCCCAAAGTCGGCATCGACGGGTTGGATCCGGTGGATCTGCGCTACGCGCGGGAACTGGGCTATCGAATCAAATTACTGGCCGTCGCCAATCTGACCGACGACGGCTTGGAACTGTCGGTTTCGCCGACGCTGTTGAAGATCGGGACGCCGCTGGCCGAAGTGCGAAACGCGTTCAATGCGATTCGCGCGATCGGTGATGCCGTCGGCCCCGTGTTCTTCCATGGGCTGGGAGCCGGCCAAATGCCGACGGCGTCCGCTGTCGTGGCCGATTTGATCGACACCGCGGTCGGTCGAACGAAGCTGACCTTTCAGACGCTGGAATATTTCTCCAGCGACAATCCTCCCCGCGCCATCCTCCGCGACGCCGAAACGTTGCGAGGGCGGTTCTACCTGAGGCTGCATGTCGCCAATCATCCCGGGACGCTGGCGGCCATCGCCAACGTCTTGGCCAAGCATGCGATCTCGATCGCCTCGGTGATCCAGCACGAGACCGAAGCCGCCGGCGGGGACCTGGAACTGGTGCCGCTGGTGATCATGACGCACGAAGCGACCGAGGGTGCGGCGAAGTTGGCGACCGCGGAGATCGAATCGCTGACCGCCGTCCAAGGTCCCGTCACGCGATTCCGCGTGAAAGAATAACGTCGTCGGACGCCCGCCGGATCACGCCGGCGTCCAGGCATTCGCTGATCGCGACGGAAACGTCGCCCAGCCGAATCAAACCGCTGCGGCGCTCGCCAGACCGTAGGCGAGAATGGTTTGCTGCAACTGGCTTTCGGCCGCTTCGTCCAGGGGAGTCATCGGCAAACGCAATTCTCCCGTGTCGCGTCCGACCATCCGCATCGCGGCCTTGACCGGAATCGGGTTGGTGGCCAGCCCCAGCATGTTGCTGCACAGGGCGAACAACTGATGATGCATTTTGCGAGCGAGTTCATAATCGCCGCTGCTGGCCGCCCGGACCAATTTGATCATGTCGCCGGGAACCAGGTTGCCGACGACCGACACCACGCCTTCAGCTCCGACACTCATCATCGGCAACGTCAGCGAGTCGTCGCCGGAGAGCACGGTCAAATCGGTCGTGCCGACGATCGCCGAGCACTGATCCAGTTTGCCCGTTGCTTCCTTGACCATCGTGATGCCCGGCAGTTCGGCCAATCGCTGGATGGTCGACACGTCGATTTCTTTTCCGGTGCGGCCGGGGATGTTGTAGACACAGACCGGAATGTCGACGGCTTCGGCAACCGCTTTGAAGTGCTGGTACAAGCCTTCTTGGGTCGGCTTGTTGTAATAGGGTGCGACCTGCAGCGTCGCATCGGCACCTTCGTCCGCGGCCCGTTTCGTCAAACGCAGTGCTTCGGCGGTGCTGTTGCTGCCTGTACCGGCCATCACTTTCGCGCGTCCGGCGACGCACTGAATCGTCTCCGCGATCACGCGCTCATGCTCGTCGTGCGTCAACGTCGGCGATTCGCCGGTCGTCCCAACGGGAACGATGCAACGCGTGCCCGCTTCGATTTGGAATTCGATCTGCTGTTTCAACCGGTCGTAGTCCACTCCGCCGTTGGCAAAGGGCGTGATGATGGCGACCGATAGTCCGGCGAAATCAGATCCACGACGCTGGGTCATAGGGAGTCCCTGGGGTGTTGAATTTTTAACGAGTGTAGGGTCGAAACGAGCGCAGCAGCCTACCGCGGATCAGGAAAAACACAATTCCCCGGACCGTCGCCTTGCCGAATTGGTTCGGCAAAAAGACCAAAATCGCCAGCAAAATGGCTGCTGAAGTCGCCACGACGAGCGTCGGCGCTTTCCACCACGGCCGATACTCAAACGCCACACGCCAATTTCCTGGTGGGATGACCACCGCCTGATTCAAGTGGCTGCTGCGGAAAACCGGCAGCGATCGGGAGGAATCACCGGTGACGGAGTCCAGCCGGGCCTGCCAATTGCCGTCTTGATAGACACATCGTTCTAGTACGCAGTCGATGTCGCAGCGGACGACGATCGTTCCGTCGGCCGCGCGTTCGACGCGTGCCGATCGCCCGGCGGATCGTTCAGCCGATCGTGTGCTGGAACCAGCCGGGGCTGCAGCGGCCGAGCGGGACGACGGTGGAGCCGCCGCGAGGTGGGGCAACGGCAGTCCGCGGCGAAGGCCGATTTCTGGTACCAATTCACGCAACGGTTTTTCCGGCAACCAATCGGTGAAAACGCGGACGTCGCGGACCGGTTCGGTCATCCGGCGTTCCACCGAGACCAATGTCATTCCATCGGCGGCGGTGGCCGAGTGGCCGTCGACGTGCGAGACCGCTCCGATCGCCAGCCACTGACGGATCGCCTTCCAAAACGCCGAGCGTTGTTCGCGATCGAGACTCTGCAGGTGGTGGTTGCACGACCACCAGAACTCTCCGTAGCTGCGGCTCTTGATACTGACCATGCTGTTGAACACCGCCTGTCGATGAATCAGGTGCCAACGTCCGAACCAGGCAATCCGTTCGCTTGCGGCGACTTCCAGCGGGCGATCGATGGATCCGGTGGTCCGCCATCGCTGCGGCCACATCCCGGCTTGCGTGCGTAAGGTGCGTGTCCGCGGGATCGGAGCCGGACTTGCCTGGTGTGCCAACTGTCGTTCCCGCCAAACGTCCACTCGGGGCAACAAGGTCGACGTGTTGACGATCGCATCCAGCGCGATCAAGGCGACCCATGCACTGCCGATCCAAATTGCGGGCCGGCGCCGATCTTGCCACTCGGTAAACCGACGCAATCCGACCAGCACACACAACACCGCGACCGTCCACCAACACGACGCACGTATCAACGTCAGGCTGCCGGCCACGTCCAGCGGTCCCCAATATTCATCGATCGGAAGCCTGTCGGGGTCGAGCGGTAGCCAGCGTTCCCATTGCTCGCTGGCCAAGTGCGCCGACACGCCGCCAGCGACAAAACCAACCAGCAGCATCAACGCCAAAGGCAATTCACGTCTGTCACGCTGGGACGAAATCCACTGCGCCGCGACCATGGAACTGGCGATGGCGAAGATCGGTAACCATTTGACCGGATAGCGAAACGAACTGTAGCCGGGAATCCACTGACAGAGCATCCAAAACGGTCCCCCGATCGCGCTGTCGCTATGCTCGAGCACACCGGGGATCTGTTGCAGCCACCAGACCAGTCCGAAATGTCCGAAACAAATCGCCAAGCTGACCAGCGAGACGGCCAGCCAAGGTTCGGCAAGATAGCTTCGCGGTCGGACCAGACGGCAAAGCAGTGCGAACCCCACGATCAAACCCGCGTAGAGTGACGGCGTCCACATCCGTCCTTCGCCCGGGATCACGTTGGCGATCCGCCGATGGATGGGAAACAGATTGCCGAAGGGACGTGGCGAGACGGTTTCGATGGCGTGCCAAGGGGCGAGCGAAAACTCGTAGACCTCGCTGCGTTGGGCAACACGCGCCGCGCGAACACTTTGGCGACTCCAATCCAACGACGCCGCGATTTGGATCGAGCTGATCCCGACGGCCAACGCGCAGCCGCTCACGCTGACGACGACGGTGCGGACGCACTCGCTTTGCCACCACGTCCGGCCTTGATCACGGGCTTGTCGAAATTGACTCCTGGCGTGGAACAGCGAAATCGCACCGGCGGTCATCACGCAGTGCAGTGCCGACTGGGGATCGCCGCCGAGCACCATCATGGCCAGAGCGGTGGCGGCGATCACAATCCGCCGGCGCGTCGAACGAGATCCGCCCGCCAAGGTTATCGTCGGCAGGCAGGCGCCCAGGGCGAACGGAATCCACGCCGCACCGACCAAGAATGGAGGGTTGCAACACAGCGAGAAAACGCTGCCCGAGAGCGGATAAACGATTGCCGCCACGAACACCCCTAACGGCCGGCAGCCGATCGACTTGGCCAGCCAGGCCGCGGCGGCGGAGGCCAACAACAGATGAACGATCAAATAGATGCTCATCAAGGATTCGTTGGACAGCCGATCGCTGGCCAGCGGAAACGCATACACGAGCCATCGCAGCGGGTACAAGACCGCCGTCGACGTCTCACCGATCAGGGGCATGCCGGTGTGATCGAGCGGGTTCCAGAACGGAAGCCACTCAGTGGCCGTCCGCTCGGCCACGTAATCATACAGCGGCAAGTAAAAATGGTTGACGTCGCGAAAGGCGATGCGTTTTCCCAACAGCGTCGGCCAGGTCGATCCCAGAATGACGGCAACGACCAAGGCTACCGACGCAAGACATCGGATCACGTCACCAGGCCCTTGGTCACGGTCATGAAGACATCTTCCAAGGTCGGGGCGCGATCATTGAACGAACGCAAGCGAACTCCTTCGGCGATCATCGTCTCCATCAGCGTCGCCAAGCCTTCGTCGTCGGTTTCTAGTTCGGCGACGATGCAGGTCGGTTCTTGTTCGATCGATCGCAAGGCAGGGCTGCTGCGCAAGATCGACAGCCCGGCCTCTTCACCGGACACGAACTGAATCTCGACGTGCCGGTTTCGTCGGATCTGCCGATAGACCGTTTCGATCGGACCGCTCATCAACAGTTGTCCCCGTTCGATGATGCCGATCGAAGTGCAACAATCCGCCAGTTCGGTCAGGATGTGGCTGCTGATCAGAATCGTTTTGCCCATGCGGCGCAATTCTTTGAGCAACTCTTTCACTTCGACGCGCGCTCGGGGATCCAGGCCGCTGGCCGGTTCATCCAGAATCAAGACCGGCGGGTCGTGCACCAGGGTTTTGGCCAGACACAGTCGTTGTTTCATGCCGCGAGACAATCCGTTGACAAAATCGTCGCGTTTGTGCGTCAGATCCAACAGTTCCAGGACGTTGTCGATGATCTGTTTTCTGTCCTTGCGTCCGATCCGGTAGGCGACGGCAAAGAAATCCAAAAACTCCCAGACTCGCATGCCGTCGTACACGCCGAAGTTGTCGGGCATGTAGCCGACGGCTTGACGAACGCCGACCGGATCGGCCATGACGTCACATCCGGCGACTTCACCGCGACCGCGTGTGGCCCGTAACAGCGTGGCCAAAAATCGAATCGTCGTACTTTTGCCTGCACCGTTGGGGCCGATGAATCCGAACGTCTCCCCGGCTTCAATATGAAGATCCAACTCCTGCACCGCGGTGAAGTCTCCATAGTCCTTTCCGAATCCTGTCAACGTTATCATCTCACTCGCTCTCCGTCGGCGGCGTCTTGTTGTCGGTCGTGTCGGTTGCTTCCGAATCCGGTTTCGAATCTTCCGATTCCGGTGTCGTGGTCTCGATGCGGTTTACACGGCGAAAGTCACTGACAAGGTTCTTGTCGGCGACCGGTTCGGGCAGATCGGCATGTTTCAGGTGAATGATGGCGATGGTCTGCGCCGATTGCTGGCTCGCCGCGGGCGAGATTTCGAGTCCATCGAGCGCACCATCGATTCGTGCGATCAAGCGGATCGTCCCGTTGGGAACGGAATCGGTCGCCGCCAATCGTCTCATCAGGTCGTCGGCTTGCATCGGCAAATCGTTGGCGACCATTGAACGCTCGGTCGTGTTAAACTCAACCGTCTTGGTCTCCCCGCGATTCAAGGTCCCGACCACGGCGATTTCCGTGTCTCCTTGATCATTCTTTCGCACCACGAGCGTGTCTGAAAACTCGATGTCGGCTTCGCTGGTCAAGGTGTTGTCGCCGTCGAATTCGATCGCGCCGCCCAGGTCCACCATCTCTTCGCTGTGGACGTAACGCATTCGGTTACTGTTGACGGCAAAATCAGCCAGCGATGGGCCTTCTTCGAACGAGGTGCGGATGAGCGGTCGGATGTCGGTGTTCGGATCCGGCTCGTTGTCCAGCGGGACTGCGATGCCGTCGACCGTGCGAAATTGCAACTCGTAGCGGCTGGACAGTGAATTGTAGATGCCGATCATGCGGGTCAAATGCGCGCGGGGGTATCCGGCGTGTCCTTCCAGGATCGCAAGTTCCGTCGTGCTGCGGGCAAAGCCGATATCCAGCTGTGCTTGCCGGGCGGCAAACGCCGCACCGATCACGGCGATCAACGGGACCGCAAACCAAGCGTACTCCAACCGATTCATCAAGCGAAAAACGAGATAGTTGATCGGCACCAACACGATCAAATAGATCGCAAGCGATCGAATCACCAGGGCGGAACCCGGAATCTCGATCCCCGCTTCGCTGGTTAGCTTTTGTTGCAGCATCGTGATCGCGTCGCTGGAATCGTTCCAGGCGGAAATGCCCGTCACTGCGTCCACCCTGGAAAACGCGTCGAAGGGACTGTTCTTCTTTTTCTCCTCGTCGTCGGTGCCGGCGAGCAGACTGTCGCGGGTGGTGATGCGGAATCTGGAGTTCACCGCGGCGTCGCTGCGGAGCGTGGTTCCTTGGAAAAACAATCGCAGTTCGGTGGGGTTGTATCCTTGTTCGGCCAATTCTTCTTGGCTGACGTCGCCGAAACTGGGTTCGACGTATTCCCGCGGGGGACGATTCAGAATCACGCTGTTGACGAAGCTGTCGTACGAGTCCCATGCTTCGATCCAGTTGTCGGTCAAATCGAACCGCGGTTGGATGACGGTGCCGCGACCGATGCGTCGTTCCAAAACGAGTGACGCCGTCTTGTCGATGGCTGATGCGTCGGGATCGAGACGCCCGTCGACGGCGATGTGGCTGATCTGAGAGCGAACCAGTTCGATTTGTTTTTGTAACGATCGATCCGTCGCCACGGAGTTCTTGGTCAACAACTCCGCCGCCGCGTTGCCATCCAGTTCGATATTGCTGGTCGGGACCAGCGGCAACACGTCGGACAGTGAGGTGTTGGCGATGGCGTCGCCGGCCGCCGGCCCGTTGACGATCAAACGACCGCCGAAGCGAATCCAGTCGGCCAGCGCGGTGTGTTGCTGCGGCGTCAACGCGTCTTCGGACAGGTCGTCCCAAAGCACCACGGCGGTGCTGGACCAATCCAACATCGTTTCCGGCAACGGCAGCAAGTCGCTTGCATCCGGCACCACCACGCGATAGTTGCTGTGTCCGGTCGGGTCTTGGATCTCCGATTCAAACGATCGTGTCCAATTGGCCGTTTGCAGACGCGTGAATCGCTCGGGACGCTCGGTCAAAACGACGAAAAAATACTCGCTGCCGCGCATCACGTTGAATGGTTGACCACCGGTATCCAAGATGCCGCCGCTGCGAGGGACGAAACGGCTGGACAGGTTGATGCGTCGAATGTCGATGGAATTGGGAGTCGGGCATCGGAAACGGAAATCAAATCCGCGCATCTGGCCCTTGGGCAACACGACCGGACGAACCGAATGCAGGCTTTCGATCGTCCCGGTGCGTTCCATGTTGATGTCGCGCAGAATCACCTCCGATCGACTGGACAGTTCTCCGCGTGTGTCAGCCTTGTTGCTGCGGATCGACTGCTCCGCCGTCATCCAGTGCCCCGGTTTGACCGCGCCGATCGACTCGCTTTGGTCCGATGGGAACACGATCGCCGAGCGAGTCGAATAGGCCTCCTGCGGTGCATTCTCTTCTTGGGCGTTGGGGTCGGCCGTCGGGGTCGTCGTGCAGCCTTCACAGCCGACGATCAGCGGGACGGTGAGCAAGGCGAATAGGAAAAACGCGGAACGCGGCATTCGAAAAATCGACGTGGGAAAGTGGCAGGGGAGACGAGTCGGGGGCGGCCCCGTCCGAACCGTGACTAGTGTACGCGATTGGTGCGCCGGAGAGGATTCCCGATGCACAGATTCGCCAACTGGCGATGCAAGTGACATGCTTCAAATTGAATGCTTCACACGGTCGTAGCTACGTTCGCCAGAGCGTGGAAAACGCCAGAGATCCACCTGCAGGCGAAGGTCGCTGCGTTTGAATGGGGATTCACGATGATTCTTGAAAAAAGTCGCGCCGTCCAGCGAGGGTCTTCGTGGGATCAGCCGGTCAGTGCCAGCTTACGCCACCCCATCATTCTGCCCCGTATCATTCTGCCATCCTTGCCCTGATTCTCACCGAATTGACGGGGCACGGTGGCTGGGTGGATGGGTCGGGAAATTTTGGAGGTAGGAAGATGATGTCAATCGGTTAGGCGTTCGTTCCTTGTGCTGGGGCCCGCAGGCTCGCGCCAAACGGCTGATATTCGTTTGGCGTCAGCCGGTGCGCGCCAGCGTGCGGGTCCCATCATTGATATTAACTTGGCGGCATTGGGCTTCACGCGCCGGCCATCTCGTGGATCGTGGCGTTGGTCATGTGTTTCCACAGTACCTTGGCGGCATCGAGATCGCCTTGCCTCGCCTGGCCGCGGCCGTAAACGATCCGGTCGTACGCTGCAGTCAATCGGCCCGTCGCGGATTCGACCGGTGCAAACAGTGCCCGCGCATCATGCCGCTGCTTCGTCGCCTGCCTCAATCGTAAACCAAACTCGGAGAACGTTTCGTCACGGTTGCGCTCAAACCCGCGTTCACGGGACCAGGCTTCAAATGCCTGGCAGGTCATCACCACCACACGCCGAGGATCGGTTTCATGACCGATCGGATTTCGGAACGAAGCAAATGGTCGCCGAGGGGCGTCGCGAAGTTTTTCCGGGCCGATCGCGTCCGCCAATCCGGTTGCGTCGCGTTCGCGGCCGAACAACGACTGCCACCATAACGCCAACCGTTCCCGCATTTGATAGAGATAGAACGCAACGATCGCCAACAGCCCGAGTATCAACAGCAATCGAAACAGACCGCTGACGGCGGGCAGCACATCAGGCAGCGACGGCATCGAACTGCTGGACGACGAGCTGGATGTCTCCGCCGCATCTCCTCGCTCGGCCGCGGATTCTGATTCTTCGGATTCCGTTTGCCCGTCGGGCTGTGGATCTTCCGACCGATTTTCTTGCTTCGGTGCGGGCTCACTGGACGCTGACTCGTTGGAAGACTGCTCGGAGTCTTCGCGCCGCGACGAGTCGTTCTTCGATGAAGCTTGTGACCCGTCCGATTCACTTCGTTGCTTGCCACGATCGGTCGATTCGGCTGATCGTGACTGTTTCTGAGCGTCGGAATCAGACGATTGCTGTTGTCCAGATTGCTGTTGTCCAGATTGCTGTTGTCCAGATTGCTGTTGTCCAGATTGCTGTTGTCCAGATTGCTGTTGTCCAGATTGCTGTTGTCCAGATTGCTGTTGTCCAGATTGCTGTTGTCCAGATTGCTGTTGGCCGGATTGTTGTTGGCCGGATTGCTGTTGGCCGGATTGCTGTTGGCCGGATTGTTGTTGGCCGGATTTCTCGCCGTCTGACTTGCCTCCGGGGCGGTTTTGATTGACGCCGGCTCCCTTCTGATCTTTTTGTCCCGGCGCGCGATCGTGATTCGTTTCGGCATCGGATTGGTTGTCCGATTTTTCCGCGGCTTCCTTGCCCCAACCCGCGCTGCTGGCGGTCTTAGGGTCCGACTTCAAGAATTTGGGTAGTTCAAAATTAGCGATCGCCGCACCGGGCATGGGGGCCAGGAACGCCAGCATCAACAGTGCCGCGATCAAGGCGACTCCGCCGGCGAGCCAGGCCACCGTGACATCGCCGGGCATGTCCACGTCGCGTTGTCGCAGGTAGCGACGGAGATTCAGAAAGCTGGTGGTCACCAAGAGCGAGAGACTTGAAAACAGATACAGCCCCAGCATCAACTGTGCTCGCGCCCAGACTTGTGGACTGTTCTGCAGCATGAACTGGCCGATCCCGAACAGGGGCAACGCCGCCAGCGCGAGCAGAAACACGGTGCGTCCGGGTTGGTGTGATTTCCGACGCCGTCTTTCTTTCTCCGACACGGGTGCCTGCTCGTCATGGTTGTCCGCAGCGATTCGGCGAGACAAGCCACTCGCCTCGTCCAACCCGCGATCGATCAGCCCTTCGCCGCTGGCGTCGACCGATTCATCGATCACGGTGCAGTCGTGGACGATGCGGTCGGCGAGGTAACCGATCAGGATGACCAGCCCGATTGAGAAGAACATCGACCCGACAAAGCCGGTCATGACAAACACCATGGCCGCGCCCAGGGCCATGGCGTAGCCCGCCGAATAGGCTCGGCTCTCTTCGATAACCATTCGGGCCAGCGCGACCGAGCCCATCGTGTACATCAGGATCAGATAGAAAATACGATCGGAGAAGTTGCCATCGTAGAGCAGCGAGACGAAGAAGTTTGCCAGGCTACTGATCATCAAGAAGATCAGCACCGGTCCGACGCCGATGGCGGCATAGTCTGCGGGTTGGGGACGACTGGCCAAGGGATTGAAACTCTGTGATGACCTGGACCGCGAGAGTCCTTCGTCAGAATTCAAGATTGGAGCGGGATTCAATTTTCCGGTAGTGGACGAGGCGACGAGTCCTCTGCTCAATGTTCCGGTAGTGGACGAGGCGACGAGTCCTCTGCAGTCGGCATATTGGCACGGACTCGTCGCCTCGTCCACTACCGCCTAGCCGCTGGCACGGACTCGTCGCCTCGTTTACTACCGCGTAGCCGCTGGCACGGACTCGTCGCCTCGTCCACTACCGCGTAGCCGCTGGCACGGACTCGTCGCCTCGTCCACTACCGCCTGGCCGGGGGACGCAAACGTTACTGAGCCGCTTTCTTGCCGGAGTCCTCCGGATGGCTGCGTCGCCAATGTTCCATCGCCGGGCCGACTTTATTCATTGGAATCCACTTGTTGCGTGTCTTGCTACTCTGAACAAGTGTCGACGGATCAATTTGTCCCTTGTCGATTCGGTTCAGCAGGTCGGCTTCAGAGATGGGGCCGATGCGCCGAGCCTTTCGGATCCAGCCGCTCGCCATATAAAACCATTGAGTTGACATCTCGATCGCCACCTTCGAAAAAAGAAAAGAGTTGGGGAGAGAGCCTCTCATGAACTTGGCAGCGTGTGTCGTTTTTCCTCCCTCTGTCCCACATCACCATCGTCGCTTTCTCCACCGAAGCTACAGTTTAACGAAGAGTAACCGCACAGTGCGCGCCAATTAATGGGGCGGAATACGGCAAAGTGAAGTTTTTTGGTGCACCCGGTGCGATATGGCACGCAATTACCTCGGCAGACGGGGGTTCGTCAACCTCCGATGGCAAGATCTTTCGCAACAACTATAGTGAGCGACTCGCCTTGGCCCCCTTCGTCTAGTTTGGCCTAGGACGTCAGGCTTTCCGCCTGGAAACGCTCGTTCAAATCGAGCAGGGGGTACTGCATTTTGGGCGGCAACCGTGAAATTCGCCAAATTTGGCATCCGATGGTGCAATTGCTCTCTAATTTTGTTTGACGAGCTTCGTTTAACCATAGGATAATGATGCGTCGCGGAGTAAAAGCAGACTCGCCTTCGGCCGGATGCCCATCGACTCGCGACCTTTTTTCTCTCTTCTGCCTCCGTCTGCTCAACCGTCTGCTCAACACATAACAACGGATTCGTCATGACACGAACTCAACGTGCCACCATCAACCCTGACCCATCTCGAGCGGTCGCGGCGTCGGTTCCGCAGACCGAATTGCGTCGAAAACAGCTAGGGATTCGTGCTTTGGCATTGTTCGTCGCGTTGGCCGCCGCCGGGATCGTCGCAGCGACCGCGTCGGGCCAAGCGGCCAAGTACGATGTGCTCGATGTCGAACCGCTGATCGACGACAATTTGGCGACCGTTCAACGGGAAGCGAGAACCTATGCGACGTCACGCGATCTGAGCGGTTTTTCGCAGAATAAATTGGCGGTCGTGCAGCGGTACTTCCAGCAGTACGTACCGGCCAAGATCACGCAGCCCGATGCCACGCATCAAATCAATGACGTGATGGGACACGTTCGCGCGGTGATGGACAGCGCGGTTCGGTCTCAGACGCCCGGTGCCGGCAACGTGATGAGGTGGCTCTACGGCGGGCTCAAGCCCGTCGCGATGGGGAATTACCAGCCCGCGGCGCGGATCAATGCGATTCAATTCATCGCCAGACTGGCGCGTCCCCCGGCACAACGCGGCGGGGTCCCGCGGCCCTACTCGTTCGTGTTGACGGATCTGAAAACGATTTACGACGATGCCAACAACCCCGACGGCGTCCGCGCCGCGGCGCTGCAGGGCATCGAACGGTACGTCCGCTACTCGCCATCCAACGATCCGACACTTGTGGGGGTCAAAGACCAGTTGACCCAGTCGATGACTCAGTTGCTTGAGTCAGATCCGCCCACCGGGCGCGACGAATTGGCACATGCGTTCTTACAGCGGTACGCGGTGAGCATTCTGACACAGATGAGCACCGACGCATCCTTGGGCAAGCAATTCGTCAGCATCAGCACCAACGAAGACAAACCGAATCTGATCGCGCTTCATTCCGCCGCCGCCATCGCCCGGCTTCCCGGCAAGATGCCCGAAGGCGACGTGGAAACCCAAGAGGTGTTGAAGCAATGGTCCAAACGCGTTTTAGCTGCCTACCAAGCCGAACTGGCGCGGTTGGCCAAATTGGACAAAACCACGACCACTCAAGGCGTCCGTCAACCTGCCGCCCCGGAGAGCTTCTTGAAGGAGACCAAAGATCCCAACGAGAAGGTGCCCGCTGTCCCCGGCATGCGAGGTGAATCGATGATGGAGATGGATGACATGTACGGAATGGAAATGGAGATGGACATGGACATGGACATGGGCATGGGAGAAATGGAAGGCATGGATGAGATGATGGGGATGAGCATGATGGGCATGGGCATGCGTCCATTGGCTGCCAAACCTCAGCCCGCCGAGATTGTCGCGAGCCGGAAAAAACTCAATCACGTCCTGCAGCAAGTGTTGTTGGGCGTCACCGGTCAAGGAAAAGTCGTCGAAGATGTTGAATCGATCCAAGCGACCGGTGGCTTGATGGCTTCGGCCCCCGCCGACGCCCTCGCCGCGACCAAGCAATGGCTGACGTCACTGTTCGAAGTGACCGGCCAGTTGAATGACAGCACGCTGGACACCCGCAAGAAATATGTCACCGCGCTGCAAGAACAGGTCGCAACGCTGGAGGCACTTGCCGAGGGGAAATCGGTTTCGAAACGGGCCTCGACCAACGCTCCCGTTTTCCGTTTCGGTAATCCCCTCGATCCGGCCGCGGACGCCGAAGCACCCGCCGGCAGCGAACCACCTGCCGACGCCGAGCCGGCTCCGGCGGCACCACCGGCGGCAACCGTGCCTGCGGATATGGACGCGCTGCTCAACTAGGAATCCGGCAAGAGACGAGCGCTTTTGACGTCCTGCCATGTCGATTCAACCGCTTCGTGAACTCGATGGAATGCGGCCGGTGGATGCAAGTCCGCTGGCCGTTTTGCGTTTGATCCTCGGCGTGACCTTTTGGTTTTGGGCGACCGACTATCTGGCCGATGACCGCTGGCGGATTCTGTTCGTCCAGCCCACGGTGTTGTTCAAGTACGCTGGGTTCGAGTGGGTGAATCTTTGGCCGGGCAATGGGATCTGGTGGCATTTTCAGATCGCACGCGGCGCGGCGATCGCATTCGCGCTGGGGTTTCTGACCCGATTCAGCGCCGCCGTCCTGGCCGCCACGATGACGTATGTGTTGTTGGTCGAACGCCAGATCTACAACAACCACGACTACCTGCTGGCCTGCACCGCGCTGCTGTGCTGTTTTCTGCCTTGTGGTCGCGTGCTCTCGCTGGACCGTCTGCTATTCCGGCGGGACGCCGGCGATGCCGGCATGCGTCTGTGGCAGTGGTGGCTGGTTCGATTTCAGCTCGGGCTTCCGTATGTGTTCGGCGGAATCGCCAAGCTCGATTCCGATTGGCTGGCCGGCCAACCGGCAGACCTGTTCGTCCATGCGCGGCTCGACACACCGGTGATCGGAACGCTGTTCCAACTGCCCGGAGCGGCGTTTGTGATGGCTTGGGGAGGTTTGCTATTTGATTTATCGATTGTCCCGGCGTTGATGTGGAACAAGACACGCCCGCTGGCGGTGGTGGCCGCGTTGGTGTTCCACCTGACCAATGCCACCATCTTTAGAATCGGCGTCTTTCCGTGGTTCATGTTGGCGACGCTGTACGTGTTCTTTCCGGTTTCGTTTGTCCCCCAGGTGCTGCAGCGTTTCCGGGGTGTGCTGGGAAGCAGCGGGGGCGGCAGCAGCGTCGAAACCGCTCAGCCGGACCGTCCCGTTTCGGGCGCTCACCGCGTCGCAATCCGGCTGGCGGTTGTTTACGTCGTGATTCAGCTGCTGCTGCCGATTCGACCTTGGGTGTTACCCGGCAATCCGAGCTGGAATGAGCGGGGCCAGCGGTTTGCTTGGCGGATGATGCTGCGTCACAAAGACTGTTTGCTGTGGTTTAGGATGCAAACCGAGGACGACTATTTGATCGTGCCGGCCAAGATCGTGATGACGCCGAACCAAATCCTCCGCGCACCGCGCGATCCTGAACTGGTCCGCCAGGCGGCGCTGCATCTGCAATCCCTCGCCGCCCAGATGGGCCAGCCGGAGTGCAAGGTTTATGCCTTGCATCTCGTCTCACTCAACGGACGCCCCGCCCGACCGCTGGTCGACCCGACGGTTGATTTGACTCAGGTCGATCGGGGCTGGTTTTCGGACGACTGGGTGATGCAAGACCCAGGGCCGTTGCCGGCAGAACCGTGGCGGGTTCCGTTTGACCAGTGGTGGCAACAGACCGAACTGCCGGCGACGTTCGGCGAGCTTCGCTCGATGCGGCCGAGTGAAGCCGAAGCCGAGTTCGACCGTTTGGGCGAGCAGCAGCGGGCCGCGCAATCGCCTTGAACAGAACGTGGAGAAACACGCCAGCGGCCAGTACCTATCGGCCAGTCGCCCGTCAGCAGTGCAGGGCCCTCAATTTTCTGGTAGTGGACGAGGCGACGAGTCCTCTGTAGTCGGCATATTGGCAAGGACTCGTCGCCTCGTCCACTACCGCCTACCCGAAAACCAAGGTGCGGCGGAATACTGGTGGCAGGTAAACTGCAATCGATGTTGCCGATTACAGCTCTTTGACGCGAATGCCTTTCCAGTGCACGATGCCTTTGGCGCCCTTGTGGATCTGCAAACCAAAGAAACCCTGTGCGTAGGTTCCGTCGTCGATCCAGTGCGCGACCGGGACTCCGTTGACCCACGTTTTGATCACGTTGCCTTTGGCGGAGATCGTCAACCGGTTCCAACCCTCGCGATCCAGGGCGGCGCGGGCCTGTTTGTGTTCGGTCAACCAGACGGGATAGAAGTAACCGCCGCAACTTTGGCCGTAGATGCCGCCGTTCCAGAATCGGTCTCCGCTGATCCCTTCCATCTCGGCTTGTGGGCCGAACACCGTCTCACCGTTTTTTCCGGGTTTGGTCTGGGCCCGGAACATGACGCCCGAGTTGCCGTCGACTTCCCATTTCATCTCGCAGGTGAAAACAAAGTCTTTGAAATCGGTCTTGTCGGTGCTCAAGTACGTGCTCGGCGATCCGGGCACGACGGTTCCCACCAGGACGCCGTCTTTGGCTTCGAATTTGCAAGTCCCGCCTTTGGGTGACCATCCTGTCAGATCGTTGCCGTTGAACAGATCGCGAAAGCCTTCGGTCAAATCCGGCTCCGGATCGGTGTTCAGCAGCATTTCTTCCGGTTTGGGGGCGTTCTGCTGGCTCTTGTATTTGGCGTACCAAGCTGCTTGGGAGGGATCAATGTTGCCGCCGTCGGCAAATCCGCTGACGGCAAACAGGCAGACGAGGGTCCCCTGGACGAGCGTTTGTTCAATCAAGTTTCGCGACACTTCGGTTCTCGAACGGCTGGTGAATGGAAAATGGGCGGCTGCGACGGTGACAACCGCGGTGGATCAGCGCCAGGATAATCGATTCTCATCGCAGCCGCGCTGCGGTCAAGATGCATCGGCGGTTTCGGTTACAATCGCCGCACAGGGGGGCCGTCGAGCGGAAAAGGGGTCAGGTACCAAAAAACAAATGGCCCATCGGGTGCTTCGCATTTTTGGTACCTGACCCCTTTTCCGCGGCACCTTCATTCGAATCGCTGACGGAACACTACATCCTCACCATCGCATTGAGCACAAACGATCCGAAGATGGAAATCACCAGCACCCACAGACAGTAGGCGACCGTGACTTTGGGACCGAGTCGGACGACCCAGAGCCCGATTGCCAACTCGATTGCGGTGAAAAGCATCGACAGCCACGTGAGTTCCTGGATGTACTGTCCGCTCAACCGTCCGGCGAACAGGGTGATGAAGAACGCGGGTAAGCCCAATGCGATCCCCAGCAGGGCCTCCAGGATTCCGGACAGCCCATTCCAGGACGCAATCCACACGAACGGCAAGTACAAACACGCCAAGATCGCCGCGGTCGGCAAACGAGATTGCCGACATTTCATCATCGACCAAACCACCCGGCACCAGACGATGGCGTAGAGGCCGCCGCTGGTGACCAACGGAAACTTCGCGACGGCCGCCAACAGCATGGCGACGATGGCCGTGGCGATCAGTACGGTTCGAATCGTGAATCGCATGGGGGCCGCCGGATCTTTGGCGTGCTGCAGCGATGGCGATGGCATCCACGGAAGCGCCAAAGAAAGAATCGATACCGAAACGAGCATTCCGATGGCGAACTGTCCGATCAGTGGCGAAGGCCGACTTTGGTCGGAACCGGTCCAATCATAAAACGACGGAATGAACCATCCCACGACCAGGCTGGCCGCGATCAATAACGGAAAAACCGGGAGACGTCGTCGTACGTTTCGAGTGGCCATGTTGATCCAGAGCCCACCGCTGGCGACCCGATGCGCTGTTCGCGGTTTGTCCAACGACATCTGTTTATTGGACCTGGGTTGATGATCTGGAAACGATCTCTATAACGTCGCACAGCGAACGACCAACGCCCCACCACACGATACGTTCGGAACGCACGACTACCGCGGAGAATGGTTTGACAGCGCTGCCGGAGAACGGAACTCTCGAAAGGCGCCGCCTGCGCGGTGACTTGAGTGCCAGCATGATTGACGGTGCGGCATTTGGCGGCATGGTGGGGTTCGGCGAGACCTACATTGCCGCGTTCGCGTTGGCGATCGGCTTGGGCGAAATGGCCGCAGGAATGGTCAGCAGTTTGCCGTTGATCGCCGGGGGGCTGATGCAGTTGACGTCCCCCGCGGCGATCCGTGTTTTGCAGTCGCACAAACGCTGGGTCGTCATTTGCGCGTTTCTTCAAGCCTTGACGTTCTTGCCACTGGTCATCGCCGCGTGGATCGGGACGATTGATTCAGTGACGTTGATCCTGGTGGTGTCGGTCTACTGGGGAACCGGATTGGCGACCGGGCCGGCCTGGAACACCTGGATCGGTACGATTGTCCCCCGGCCGATCCGGGCGCGTTATTTTGCCAATCGCACCCGAGTCTCCCAGGGATGCGTGTTCGCCGGGTTCCTGATCGGCGGCGTGTTGCTGCAATGGTTCACGGCACTGGATTTACGGCTGGTCGCGTTCACCGTTTTGTTTGGCGTTGCGGGGGGATGCCGGCTGGTCTCGGCCTGGATGCTGCTCAAACAGAGCGAGCCGGTTCCCTTGCCACCGGGAATGCGCGCGATCCCCTGGAAACGTGTCTTTCATCATTTGCGTGAGAGCAGCGGCGGAAAGTTGCTGGTCTATTTGTTTGCCATTCAGGCCGCGGTGCAAATGTCGGGGCCGTTTTTTACGCCGTTCATGTTGAACAAGCTTGAGTTCTCCTACGGAGAGTTGACGGGGCTGTTTTCGATCGCGTTTTTGGCGAAAGTCGTTTCCTTGTCGATTTGGGGGCGAGTGGCCAGCCGGACCGGTGCCAAGAATCTGCTTTGGATCGGCAGCATCGGCATTGTGCCGATCAGCGCCTGTTGGGTCGTCTCGCAAAACTACGCTTGGCTGGTGTTTGCTCAAGCGGCCAGCGGCATGTTTTGGGCCGCCTATGAACTCGCTTTTTTCCTGCTGTTTTTTGAATCGATTGCGGTCGAAGAACGTACCAGTGTGCTGACGATTTACAACCTGCTCAATACAACCGCGTGGGTGATTGGGGCGCTGCTGGGCGGCGCAGTGCTGTTCCATTTTGACCTGAGTTTCCATGGTTATCTGGTCTTGTTCGGGCTCTCATCGCTTGGGCGTTTAATAGCGTTGGGGCTGCTGTTGCGGGTGCCGCGGCTGATTGTGGATTCGGACGAAATGGGAGTGCGAACCGTTGCCGTCCGACCCGGTTCCGCGTCGTTGGACACCCCGGTGCTGGCCAGTTTGCCAGATCAGACTGGCGAAGAGGACGGAACGCAGGACAACGCAAGCGGTTCGATCTAAAGGTGTCGATGCAAATGACGTCGGCGCCCTCGGACCCGGCCAGCCCGCACGCTCAAGCTCACCAATCAACTCCTTTACGAACGCAGACTGCGGCACCGCCGGCGGATGGATTCGCTGCGATCCCGGCCGGGCAACGCTGTGAAGCATTTATTCCCTGCGTTTGACGAGGTGTTAGCGGCAGGGCGCAAGCCCTCCGGTGCCCGTTGTTAACGGTATTGCCCTCGCGCCCTTCCGCTACCATCGACGTAGTCTCTATCATTGACCGGTCAACCATTCCAGTGCGGATTAACACGGGCCATCGACTAGGGAGCTTCGGTGAAAGAGACCTCTGCCAACATCGACGAATTCCTGCATCTGCTTCGGGCCTTGGTCAGAGAACCGTCGGTCGTCGGCGTGGAAGATGCGTTTTTTCGTGTTCTGCGCCGGGAACTTGAAGAGTATCCGGTCAAGGTGGATCGCTATCACGGGCTGTTGGTGGCCCAAGGCTGCGAGCCGGACAGCGTCTATTTGTCGGCGCACATCGACCGACACGGACTGCTGTGCACCGGGCCGAATGAGTTTCAGTACGCCGCGTTCATCGCGGGCAACCGCGGTGAATTGACGGGCGACTCAGTATCGGAACAGTTCATGGAGTTGATCGCCGGGCGTTTTGATGGCCAGCGTGTCCAGGCTCACACGCCCTACGCCGGAACCTATTGCGGCCAAGGTCAGATCACGCGTTCTTACGTTTGCCCGCGACGACGCAACTTGATCTTTGAACTCGACGGATTGGAATTTTTGCAACCCGGCTTTCCCGTTTCGTTTCTCGATCGATTGCGTGTCGATCAAAACTTTGTCTCGGCACAGCTGGACAATGTGGTTTCCGTCGCGATGCTGATCGAGTTGATCCGCTCGGGGTTCAAGGGGACGGCGTTGTTCACCGCCGGTGAAGAAGCCGGACGCAGTTGGCGGTTTGCCGTGGAGTGGTTTCAACGACATGATCTTCGCACCGATCGACTGATTGTGTTGGACACCAGTCCCTTCCCAACTTTAGACGAAGTCGCCAAGCAGGACGTCGTGCTCCGCAATCGAGACTCGATGGCGACCTTCGACGAACCACTGACCGATAAACTGGTCGCGATCTGCGATCGGTTGAAGATTCGTCATCGCTTCAAAGATCGCTACGTCGAACTGTTGAACTTGGAGCGTGAAAAGCCACTCTCGATCGGCCGCACGGAATTGGGACGCATCATCGCCGCAACCGATGGCGTGGTCCGCGGAACGACGTTGCAACTGCCCACCACATCGTATCACACCGCATCGGAAACGGCTGAGAAAACCAGCATCGCCGCGATGCTGCGACTGCTGCGGAATATCTGTGAGTTGCCTGATCCGCAGTAACGATTCGAAGCGGCGTCGCCCCGTGCGATTCGACACGGCCGATTCACCACAGAGTTCGCCGATGGTCTTCGCGGAACGACGCGGGACCGACGGGTGTCCTGTATAATCAAGCCATTGCCGAAAGTCTGACTTTCGGCGGAACTTGGCGCGGTCAAGGACGTTTCATTGCAGGCGTCTTTATTCGAATCGAAATCCTGTGGGATCCAACTTGCGCAGAAGAAGGGAATGGTCATGAATGAAAGTGCAGCGATGTGGCGGCGGCGTGGAATTCTTCAAGGCGGTATGGCGTTGGGAGCTACGGCGCTGACCACGCCAGGTTTGTTCGCGGAGCTGATCGAGACGCCGCCTCAAACCGAAGGCCCGTTTTATCCCAACAAGATGCCGCTTGATACCGACAACGATCTGCTGGTGATCAACGACTCGATCACCCCGGCCGTTGGTGAGATCACACACCTGAGCGGTCGCGTTTTGGATAGCAAAGGCAATCCGGTCCGCAACGCGTTCGTCGAAATTTGGCAGGTTGACCATAACGCGGTGTACATCCACACCGGTGACAAGACGAATCGGGAAAACCAAGACACGAACTTTCAAGGGTATGGCCGATTCCTGACCGATTCCAAGGGCCACTACTACTTCCGTACAATCAAGCCTGTCCCCTATCCGGGGCGAACCCCGCACATCCATTTCGGGATCAGCCAGGGAGGAGAGCGGATTCTCACCACGCAGTTGTACGTGAAAGGACATCCGGGCAACGCCCGTGATCGACTGTTCCAAGGGATCGATCCCAAGTCTCGCGAAACCGTGTTGGCAGACTTCGCGCCGCTTCAAAACTCAAAACTCGGCGAGCTTTCCGTGAACTTTGACATCGTGTTGGGCGTGACGGCCAAGGAAGATGAATCCGGCAAGATGCACGGCATCGGAAAGTCTCAGTGGCTGAGCCGCCAGGGACGTGCCGACCGGAGTTGATTGAACCGCGATAGCGACACTTCTTCATTGCCTTGCGGCATTCGACCGATCGGACTCTTTCCGATCCGGTGGACAATTTCGACAGCGATCTGGACAAACTCTCGAAGCACTTTTTTGGGTTTCGGTCCTTTAATGGACTGGTCCCAAATAGCTCCTTCGATCGAGGCGAAATCGCGTGAAGTTTATCCAAGCATGGGGCGGTCTTCTGACCTTGCTCGTCTGTCTTTCTTTTGTCAGTGGTTGCGGTAAACCGGAGGGGGCACCCACTGCCGGTGAGCTGAGTGACTTCTTGGCCGACAACCCCGAGATCGCGAACGCCGAGCCGCCAGAAATTGAAGCGGAATGAGCGACTGCCCCAACCCTCTATTCTCTTATGGAAGTGAACAAATGACACGAAAGCAATCTGGATTCGCACTTGTCGAACTCTTGGTCGTGATTGCCATCATTGGCATCATGGTTGGCTTGCTGCTGCCGGCGGTCCAGGCGGCTCGTGAAGCGGCACGACGAATGAGTTGCAGCAATAATTTCAAGCAAATCGGTTTAGCACTTCACAATTACCATTCGGCTTACAAACAGCTTCCCATGTTGATGGGTGGCACGGATTCGGCAACGAACACCAGCAACGCGGTTCCGGCAACCAGCAACAACGCGATGCAGTTGAGCATCTTTGTCGGATTGACGACGTTCATGGAGCAGCAGGCGCTCTGGGACCAGATTCGAAATCCGCTCGATGCCGACGGCGATCCGACGACGACCAATGACGTTTACAATTCGATGGGGCCGGTCCCCAATATGGGGCTGGGGAATCACAATACGGCGATGTATGCGCCGTGGCTGACGGAGATTCCGACGCTGCGTTGCCCGTCCGATCCTGGGGTCGGTTTTCCGGCTCAGGGACGCACCAACTACGCCGCTTCATCGGGCGATTCGATTCATCAATCCAATGTCGGGTTGTTGAATTTCGATGCCACGAAGCGCAAGTTTGTCATCAGTAACGGCCGCTCCAGCCAATCCGCGATGGGACGACTGGAACTCGTCGGTTGGGCGACGACTTGATGGGGCTGACTGCGGGTCAATATGACATGGTCTCCATCGGTCAAGCGTGTCGGAGGTTGATCATCGTCAGGCAGCTTGAGCCATGCGCTGCCGTGGGTGATGACGTACATGCAAACCAGTCCAGCGGGCACGTCCAGGCCCGCATCGGCATCCAATTGCATTTCTCTGGCGGTCCAGAGCGGCAGGTACAGGCGGTCCAGCAATGCAGTGACGAGAGTGTGGCTCGGCAACATCAACTGAGGGGTCCTATGGGTGGCGCTTCAACAGATCACGGCCGGCGATCCTTCGCCGGTTCCTCTAGACACGGATTGGCGGGGACAACTGTTACAGCGTTTCACGTGGTTTTTTGGCGCATTGCCAAGATCGTGCCGTGGACCAACGGACCGCAACGAGTGAAACAGACAAACGCTGAGGTTATGCCGCCGGTTTTTCACATGCGGAATTTGCACCGTCCCCGACAGCCGGCGTGATGATTGGGTACACTGTTACATCCTCCAAGATGGTCACTCCTCACGCCACTTTGGGGGCGGCGGTTTCATCAGGCCGAACAAGACGCCGGTTACTGATGGCCAGTGAAGTCCCCAGCGAAGGACTTCCGCGAAATGGAAGCTCATCCATGACTCATCCTCCCACGAGTACCACAATGCGAATCAAGTTGTTGCCGCTGTTGACGATGCTGATGGTCGTTGTCATCCCCACCGGATTCATCCAGCCGGCGGTCGCGGAAAAACCCAATGTAATCGTGATCATGGCGGACGATCTCGGCTACGGTGATGTTTCGTGTTATGGCGCGACATCGTTGACGACACCGAACATTGACCGGTTGAGTGCCGAAGGACTGCGGTTTACCAGTGGCTACTGCTCCGCGTCGACGTGCACGCCGACACGCTATTCGTTATTGACCGGCACCTATGCGTTTCGCGGTGAACGTACGGGCATTGCACCGCCCAACGCACCGGCGATCATCAAACCGGGAACCGACACGGTTGCGTCTCTGTTGCAGCGCGCCGGCTACGCCACGGCGGTGATCGGCAAATGGCACCTCGGACTCGGTGGAGAAGACGGGCCGGATTGGAATGGCCAGTTAAAACCGGGGCCGCTGGAAATCGGCTTTGACACCTGTTTCTTGTTGCCGACGACCAACGATCGTGTGCCGCAGGTGTATGTCCACGATCATCGGGTTCCCAATCTGGATCCCGCCGACCCGTTGTGGGTGGGACGCACAAAACCTAGTCCCGATCATCCCACCGGGCTGACGCATCGCGACACGCTGAAAATGGATTGGTCGCACGGGCACAACTCGACGATCCATAATGGCATCAGCCGAATCGGTTTCTACACCGGTGGACACGCCGCGCGTTTCCGCGACGAAGACCTGGCCGACAAGTGGGTGGAAAAGTCGGTTGAATTCATCGAGCAACATCAGGACGAACCGTTCTTTCTGTTCTTCTCGTCACACGACATTCACGTACCACGGATGCCGCACGAACGATTTCAAGGCAAAACATCACTCGGGTTCCGCGGCGATGCGATCATCGAACTCGACTGGTGTGTCGGCGAAGTCATGAAGACGTTGGACCGATTGAATCTGGCCGAAAACACGTTGGTCGTGTTCTGCAGCGACAACGGCCCGGTGCTGGACGACGGCTACAAGGACGGTGCGATCGAAAAGATCGGTGATCACCGCGCCGCCGGTCAGTATTCAGGTGGCAAATACAGCGTCTACGAAGGTGGGACGCGCACGCCGTTTATCACGCGTTGGAAAGGTCGCATCAAACCCGGTGTCAGCGATGAAGTCGTTTGCACAATCGACTTGGCGGCAAGTCTGGCGGCGCTGACCGAACAGTCGCTGCCGAACGATTTTTTCTTGGACAGTTTTAATGTCATCGACGCGCTGCTCGGAAGAGACGGAGCGCAAGGCCGCGACCATCTGGTTCAACAGGACAACGGCGCCGCCGGCACCTACGGCATGCGGGCCGGCCAATGGAAACTGCATCGCTATGGTAAAAAAACGGCTCGCAACGTCGTGGTTGAGACCCAGTTGGCCAACACTAGCGTGCCGCCCTTTCAACTGTTCAATTTGGACAACGATCCCGCCGAAACGTCCAACGTGATCGAACAGCACCCGGACGTCGCCGAGCGACTGAAGAAGCAGCTTGATGACCTGATCGAGCAGGGACGCAGTCGTCCTGCCTCGTAGTGACGCTGCCATCATCGGTCAGCGGTAAGCGCGTAGGGCATGCTGTGCATGCCATGCCGCCGTCAGGCACAGCCTGACCTACGGTACTGGCAAGGACTCGTCGCCTCGTCCACTACCGCCTACCCGAATCGCAGGGTGACAAAGATCACTCGCCTGCGATGCGTTCGATCTGCGCCAGCGTGCTGGCCAGATTGGCTTGGGCGCGGGCGACTTGGACTTGCAAGGAAAGCAATTCGCGATAGGTGGCGATCAGGTCTGTAAAGTCAGCTTTCTTGCCTTGGTAGTCGGCCGTCGCGATCTGCAGTGTTTGCTCGGTGCGTGGGATCAGGCGATCGCGGAACAGTTCCAATTGCTCGATTGCAGCGTCGGCGGCAGCGACCTGACGGCGCAGTGTGCCACGAACGCGATCACGCTCGGCATCCAAACGAAGTGCGGTGCTGCTGCGCTGGTGGGCCGCTTCGCGAATCCCCGCGTTGATCTTGTCTCGCCAGATCGGAAGTGTCACGCCGACGGTGAAGTTGATGTTGTCGTGGCCATTGGCAACACGGCTTAACACGTCGTGGTTGTCGTTGATGATGGAATAGCCCAGACCGAGTTGAAAGTCGGGATATTGCTGCAGACACGCCAGCGATTCTTTCGCGCGGTCACGGGCAATCTCCGCTGCCAGCCCCTGCAACATCGGATTGCGTTGTTCGGCTTGGGCGACCAGTAGATCCAGTTCTGGTTTGGCCTCGTCCAGATTGAGCTGATCAACGGTTGTGGGCATGTAGTGCAACGGCTGACGAACCAACGCTCCCAGGTCGGCACGGGCTTGTTCCTGTTGGCGACGCAGCGCGATCCGTTGATCTTCCAAGCGGTCTCCTTCGATTTCCGCACGCAAGACATCTTGCTGGCTGCCGCCGGTTCGATAACGGGCTTCGGAGACGGCGATCAAATCTTCGACGCGTTCGGTGTTTTCGTCCACAATTCGGATCAGTTCACTGGCCAACCACAATTCGTAATAGGCCAATCGAACCGCTTCGGTGATTTCCAGTTCGGTCTGTGCGATCTCGGCATTTGCGATTTGGATTTCGCGAATCGCGACCGCGCCGCGCGCACTCAGCTTGGCCGGTCAGGGCAGCTTTTGCGTCAGCGCGAATTGATGTCCGACACGGCCGCCAGCGGTTTGCAAGGCTTGGTCGTGAATCGGCCAGAACGTGTTGCCGAGCATTGGGTCTTCCAATGCGGTCGCTTGGGGAACGCGATGTTGAGCCGCGGCGACCTTTTGACGGGCGGCGGCGATCGACGGGTGTGTGGCCAATGCGTTGGCAATCAACGAATCGAGCGTCACAATGTCCTGCTGGTCGGCCGGGGCAGTCAGGTCGGCCGGCTCTTCACCGTCTTGGAATGCCACCAGATGGACGTCCGCCGGCACCACCTCGGATTCGTCGCTGGGGTGGCCGGCCAACCGCTGCGATTCGGGCGGCTGTGTTTGGATTGTTGGATGACTGTCAAAGGTGTCATCGAATCGCTCGACCTTGGTCAGCCCGCCGCGACAACCTGTGACTGCGATCAGGCTGGCCAGCAGCAATGGACGGGCCGATTTCACCTTGAAGACCCGTCTGCGTTGTTGCGTTGTGATCATGCGTTTTGTCCCCATCGTGCCAGTCGTGACGAAAGAATCGCCTTGAACTTTGTTTCGGCATGCGGTGACAATGACTTGGCATCAATCACGCTTCTTTGCTACTCCCGTCCCCCATGCACCGCCGAATAACCCGCACTGCCCTCACCGTTTGCCTGGTCGTCATGACGACGATGCAGCCGGTATCGGCGTTGGCGCTGATGGGAACCTGTTCGGGAAATGTTTGCGAGCAAGAGCCAACGTGCGGGGGGGGTGGATGCTGTGACGTTGCCCAACAAGAGCAGCGTTGCTGCTGTTGCCCCGATCGCGGCGACGGGACGGAAGGTCGTCCGGCTGTGGGGCATGACAAACTGTCCAGCAAATCGGTCGGTTCGTCGCGAGGATGCTTGATCGATCTGAAAGCCAGTCGAGACGCGACCGATTACCGGGCGGTCAACCGCCGATGCACGTGCCGTGTCTCGGCCCCTCCGATGGATCGAACCAGCACGTCCGACTCGGCCGTTCGTGATCTGTCCTTGCGACTTGCTTCGTTGGAATTCGTCTTGCCCGAGGACGTTTCGCCGATCGTCCGTCCGCGTTTGGTCGATGCCACGCCCGGCAGTCGCGCCGATTTCTCTCAACGCATCCTCTGTGTGTGGCGGATTTAGCCGGTTTTGACAGGGCGCGCGCCCACTGTGACCAACCGTGCTGATTTCCATTTTGATTCTGACGGACAGATTCCGTCGCCACCAGAGAGATTGACGATGCGCTTTTTTATTGGTTCTTCCCTGTTACTGTTGCTTCTTGTCGCTGCGATCACCGGATGCGGTGAGACGACTCCAACCGCCTCCGACCCGGCTGCTGACCCCGCGATTTCGGATCCGGTCGAGGCCACCGCAGTCAACTTCGCGAACACGAAGTGCCCCATCATGGGCGGCAAGCCGACCGCCGAACTGACGGCGGAGTACGAGGGCAAGACGATCGGTTTTTGCTGTGAAGGCTGCCCCGAGAAATGGGCGGCACTCGACGAGGATGTGAAAGCCGAAAAGTTCGCGAAGGTTGATGCGCATGCCGGTCACGATCATGCCGCCGACGATGACAACGCCGGTCATGAGCATGCCGAAGACGCAACCGACTCGCCACAGTAGTAGGCGATCCCCTGAGAGTCGCTGACGCCGCCAGACGTTGGACCGTCTACGTTCTGGCGCGCGTCGCTGCGACATGGATGTCCCGCTCGTTGAAGGCGCTCCGACGGTTCGGCGCCGTTCAAAGTGCGGTGTTGGTTTTCGGTGTCGGTGCCTACGTCGGACTTCCGACGGTGATGCGGCCGGTCGAACGCGCCGCCGCCTCTCTCGGCGTCGATTTGAACGCCGTGCCAGGCTATGTCGACGCCAAGCATCTGTTTACGGGGCTGCAAAGCGACGATTGGATCGCCCTCGATGAAGGCAGTTGGTTCTACATGCCGACGCTGTACCCGGCAGCCAGCTTTTCGCAGGCGATGCAGGTGTTGCAAACGCAGGACGTGTTGATCGGCCAGATCCCCGAGGTCAAGGATGTGCTCGGCAAGATCGGGCGGGCGGAATCGGCACTCGACCCCGCACCGGCCGCGATGGTCGAAACGTACGTGATGCTGAAACCCGAATCGGAGTGGCGCGAGGGAGTGACCGCTCGCCAGATTTGGGAAGAGATCAATCGGGTCGCCACGCTGCCCGGCGTCACACCCGCATCGGCTCTGCAACCGATCGAAGGCCGCGTGGTGATGCTGCAATCAGGCATCAAAGCTCCGATGGCCATCCGCATCTACGGCGACGACCTGCAGACCCTGGCGACGGCCGCGATCGCTGTATCCGCACAACTCAAAAAATCCCCGTATGTCAATTCCGGAACCGTCAATCCAGATATCGTGCTCGGCAAGCCTTACGTCGAATTCAGCGTCAATCGCGAAGCCGCGTCGCGATACGGCATGAACGCGTCCATGGTGAACGAAGTGATTGAGACGGCACTGGGCGGGATGAACTTAATCAAGACCGTCGAAGGCCGCGAACGTTATCCCGTTCGACTGCGCTACAACCGTGACTTGCGGGAACGTATTGACGGACTGAGCCGTTTACCGGTGGTCACGCAAAGCGGTGCCGTCGTTCCGCTGGAAGAACTTGCCAGTTTGGAAACCACCTGGGGCCCAGGTGCGATCAACAGTGAGAACGGACGTCTGATCGCGCACGTGGCCTTCATGACCAACGGTAGCGTTGGGGATCTGGAGTCGGTTGCGGCCATTGAAGAACAGCTGCGACAAGCCCAGACGTTGCCGGAATCCAACCCCAATCGACTTTCGCTGCCCACCGGATACTCGCTCGAAGCCGTCGGCAGTTTCCGCAACCAGATCGAAGCCAATCGCCGATTGATGTGGATCATCCCCGTCGTGATGGGGATCAATCTTTTGCTGATCTATGTGCAGTTCCGGAACCTGCCGATTTCTCTGGCGGTCTTTTCCGGTATCCCTGTCGCCTTTGCCGGTGGGATGATCTTGGTCGCGTGGATGCAAGTCGAACTCAACACCGCCGTTTGGGTCGGCTTCATCGCGCTGTTCGGGTTGGCCGTGGACGACGGGGTGGTGATGGCAACCTACGTCCATCAATTGCTCCAAAAACGCCGGATCACAAGCGTCCAGGAGATCCGCGACACGGTTTACGAAGCAGGGCTCAAACGGATTCGCCCCTGCGTGATGACCACGGTCACGACTCTGGCGGCGTTGATTCCCGTCATGATCGCCGATGGACGCGGCGCCGATGTGGCCCGCGCGATGGCCATTCCCGTTTTTGGCGGCATGTTGGTCGAGCCCTTCACGTCGTTCATCGTGCCGACACTCTATTGCGGCTACCTGGAACTGAAGATGCGTTTCGGTCTGGAAGATGAACTCTGGCAGGGCGACGCTGGCGAGCGTGATACAATGGGCCATTGAACCCCTCTCTCGCCGTGATATCTTCTGTGTTCGGAGACTGTTGCCCGATCGCAACGATTTCAAACGCTTCACCATTTACGGGATGAACTTTTATGATGCTTCGCATCTTGGCTTTGATCAGCTTGTTCGTGGCCGTCTCGACCGCCAACGCACATCCCGGCCACTCGCATGACTTCAGCGGCGCCGTTGAAACCGGGATCGCGCACCCTTGGACCGGAATCGATCACCTGATGGCGATGGTGTTGGTCGGGGTGATGGCGACGCAAAGCGGGCTGCGTCGTCGCTGGATGCTTCCGGCGTTGTTTTGTGGGGCGATGGCAGTCGCGAGCGTGGCCGGGCAGGCAATCGGACCGATTTTCCGGCTGGACCTTGGACTCGCGATCGCCCTGATCGCGTTGGGAGTCTGCTTGGTCCGTCGATTTCACCACGCGATGTTGCCAGCCATTGTGACCCTCTGCGGCGGCTTGCACGGGTTTGCCCACGGCGCCGGATGGGGCGCGGGCGATGTCTCGATGCCATACCTCGCCGGCATGATCCTGGGCACCACCGTACTGCATCTGGTCGGCATGGGAATCGGAACTGCATTCAACCAGACAAGGTCTCGATCAACCTGGGTGCGTGGGACCGGCACGATTGCCTGCGCCGTCGGTGTCGCATTGCTCCTCGGCACCGTTTGACCAGACCCTCAACAAGTGGCGTACGCTTCCAGCTTGCGAATCCGTCAGCTGTCAGCTTACACCGCTTACGTCCGCTCGTTTCTTCGCAGGCCTTCGGGAGATCGACGAATCGTGTCGCAAGCAAACGCCGATGAAGAAACACGTTGCGCGGCTTACCTGAAAGCGGTCGGCGATCCGCTCCGAATTCGCATCGTGCGGGCGCTGCAAGTCGGAGCATTGAGCGTTTCCGATCTCGCCGAGCTGTTGGACCAAGAGATCGGCGTTGTTTCGCACCATCTCAGGGTGCTTTACCACGCGGACATCGTCCAGACCCGCCGCGACGGCAAGTACATCTACTATTCCCTCAACAACCAGTTTCTCGACGCGGGTCGACGCAAACGCAATCGCGTGCTCGATTTCGGCTGCTGCCGTTTGGATGTCGGCCAGTCGCCGGCGGACTGAACCACGACACCGGGCAACGCTGTGAAGCATTTTTTAGCGGTAGGGCGCGAGCCCTCCGGTGTTTCGGGAACGATGAGAGACCGGAGGGCTTGCGCCCTGCCGCTAACACCTCGTCAAACGCAGGGAATCAATGCTTCACAGCGTTGCACACCGGGAATCGGCGTCGCTTGACGGACATTCTAACGTTCATCAGAATGTTGGGGCGTGAACACCAGCCGTGACATGTTTGGCCCTCGGCAAAACCCTTCGTACCCAGCGACAGCGACGATGACGTCTCCCATTCGGTTTATCATGATCGGCGGCTTCCTCGGCGCCGGCAAAACCACCTTGATCTCCGGCTTGGCGCGGCATTACCAGGCTCAGGGAAAACACGTCTGTGTGGTGACCAATGACCAGGCCGCCGGATTGGTCGACACGGAGTTGCTGCGCAGCCAAGGTTTGAATGTCAACGAAGTGGCTGGGTCGTGTTTTTGTTGCAATTTCCATGGCTTGACCGACGCCATCGAAGCCTTTGAAACCCATCAGCGGCCCGACATCATCCTCGCCGAACCCGTTGGCAGTTGCACCGACCTGATCGCCACGATTGCGATCCCGATGATGGAGCAACTCGGTGAGAAATTTGTTCACAGTCCGTACGCGGTGATTTTGAAACCGAGTCACGGGCTAAAGATTTTGACCGGTGGCCAGGGACGAGGTTTTTCGGAAAAGGCGGAGTACATCTTTCGCAAGCAACTCGAAGAGTCCGAGTTGATTTTGATCAACCGCATCGATGAATTGACTCCCCAGCAGCAAACCCTGTTGCGGGACTGTGTCGAAGAGCAGTATCCCGGTCGGCCGGTGATTTTTCTTTCAGCCAAGACCGGCGAAAACTTGGAGGCGGTTTGCCAGTCACTGGCCGGTGACGCGGCGGCGCGAGAGCAGTTGATGGACGTGGATTATGACGTCTACGCCGAAGGGGAAGCGGAGTTGGGTTGGCTCAATGCGACCGTTTCCTTGACCTGCAGCGATCCGATGCCGATCGATGGCGTCGTCATGCGGATTGTCGACTTGATTCGAACGCGTCTGGAAGCGCGCGATGCCGAACCGGCACATTTAAAGGTTTTCTGTTCCTCCGGCGATGCGGTCGGCGTTGCCAATCTGGTCAGCAGCGACACTGCGACGACGCTGTCGGTCGCTTCACAAGCTGAGGGCATAGCGTTGACGCTGATCATCAACGCCCGTGTCAGTCTGGGGCCCGACGCGCTGCAGGAATCCGTCGCCAGCGCTGTCGATGCCTTGGCCGCCGAGTTCGCTGCTGAGGCTGAGGTGAGGTCGGTCGAAAGTTTTCGCCCCGGACGTCCCGTGCCGACCTACCGTGCTGGGACGTAGTTTGTTAGTCCGACAACTGCTTGAGAAAAATGTCCTTGAACTGCACCGTCATCGGCTGACCGGAACGCAGTTGTAACCCCAGGATTCCTTCTAAATCGGAGTGTCCTTCTTCTTCGTCGATCAATTCGGAACAGAGTTCGCCATTGATGCGGAGCGTGATGTGTCGGCCCTTGGCGGTGATGTGGTAGTCATTCCACTCGCCTGACGGTTTCATGGTCGCTTTGGTGCCCAAGTCGGTCGCCGTCCGTTTGCCGGAAGCATCGATCACGGTCCGCTGGCCGTTGCCGGTCAACAACTCGGGGCCTTTCCGCGAATGCATTTCGTCGCAAACGCCTCCCAGGTATGGCCCGCTCTGGTAGATGTCCGCCTGGTATCCGACCGCCAGACCGTCAGGTCTGATTTTGCTGCGGAACTGGACTCCCGAATTGCATCCGTTGCCGGTCACCCGGAACTTGAGCTTGACTTCGAAATCGCTGACGTCGCCGCCCTGCCAGACCAAAAACTGATTCGAGGTGCAGGGGTGCTCGGGCGTCGACTGGCCCGTGATCGCGCCATCCCGCACCGACCAGTAACTCATGTCGAGCGCCTTCCAACCGTCCAGGGTTCGACCGTCAAAAATCGATTTAAATTCTTCTGCCGAGCAAGCTCCGGCGGAGAGCACGACCGAAACGAGCAAAGCTGGCAATAGCAGCGGTGACGGGTAGCGCATGTTCTTAACTGTAGGGCAAGTAGAAAGCGGAAATCGATTCGCGGTAGTTTACCATGCCGGCCGAAACGATTGGCAGTTTGTCGACCGCAGGCCAACACCGCTAAGCGAAGCGTCGTTTCCGCTCGTTTGTGCCCGTAGGCTCGCGCCAAACGGCTGATCAATCGTACCGTCGGACACTCATACACCGAGCGTTGCTTGATCGACTATCCGACTTTTCGTCGCGTGGACAGCGCTGTGGGTCGCTGGGCGCCGGATCGCTAGAGGAGCCCCCGGCTCCAATCGACTTGTCCCCAGCCGACTTCGCGGACGTCCAGTTCCGGCAACCAGCGGCGGATTTGTTCGGCGTTGGATGGGCTGGATTCGTCCGCCGTGGGTCCGGTTGCCGACAGGTACAACCGGCTGACACTGACCTGGGACAACGCGGCCGCGCGACAGGTCGCGACCACTTCGTGAATGACCCCCAACCGATTGGCCGCGACCAAATAGAGTTCGGCGTCTTGAAACTGTCCAAACAGATCGATGTTCAACAGGTCGTCGGCGATGGGGCTCAACAGCCCGCCGGCACCTTCGATGATCAACGTGTCGCAGTGATCGCGCCAACGATCAGCGCCGCGCGTCAACTGGTCGACGTCGACCCGTTGCCCCGACCGTCTGGCCGCCTCGTCCGGTGCGACCGAGGCTTCGAAGCGCTGGGGGCAAACCGCGTCTAGATTCAGGGGGCGGCCGGCGGCTTCCCAGAGCGCAACGGCGTCGCTGGAGACGAGCGGGGCGACCGGAGTTGCAGAATTCGTCTCCGAATTGCGGGGTTGCCGGATACAACCACTCGCCACGGGTTTGTAGACTCCTACGCGAACACCGGCGCTGCGTTTCGCAACCGCAAGCTGTTGGGCAACGTAAGTCTTTCCGACTTCCGTTCCGGTTCCCGAAACGAAGACGATTTCCAATGCTATGCCTTTCCCTTGCCTGAAATGAACGAAACCGTGATCAATCGAAATGTGCGAATCGGATTGTTGCAGATGTCGTACGCCGGCTCACGCGACGCAACGCTCGACGAAGTTGAAAAACGGGTCGACGAGGCGGCTTCCGAATCGGTCCAGATCCTCTGCCTTCAAGAGCTTTTTGCAACCCCCTATCCTTGCCAGTCCGAGGATCATTGTAATTTCGACTACGCCGAGACCCTCGACGGGCCGTCGGTGCGTCGCATGCAAGACCTGGCCAAGCGGCACGAAATGGTGATCGTCGCGCCGATTTTTGAGAAGCGCGCCGCCGGCGTCTATCACAACACCGCGGTCGTCGTCGACGCGGACGGCAGCCTGGCGGGAACGTACCGAAAGATGCACATCCCCGACGATCCGCTGTATTACGAAAAATTCTACTTCACGCCCGGCGACATGGGATTCCGTACCATTCAAACCCGCTACGCCAAGCTCGGCGTCGGGGTTTGCTGGGACCAGTGGTTCCCCGAAGCGGCTCGTTTGTTTGCCCTGGCCGGCGCAGAAATACTGTTCTACCCGACTGCGATCGGATGGATCGACGGCGAAAAGGAGGAATTCGGTGCGGGGCAACTGGACGCTTGGCAAACGTCGATGCGGGCCCATGCGATCGCCAACGGAATTTGGCTGGGGGCGCCCAACCGTGTCGGCAGGGAAGGCCAAGTCGAATTCTGGGGATCGTCCTTTGTGGCCTCTCCCCGTGGTGAAGTTGTCTCCCAAGCCGCTCAGTCCGGCAACCATGTCTTGTGCGCCGATTGTAACCTGGGCGAAATCGACGTCGTGCGGACGCATTGGCCGTTCTTGCGCGACCGCCGCATCGACGCCTACGACGGACTCTTAAAGCGTATGATCGACTGACCAAACGTGTCGGCCGGATGGGGATAGTGCCTGACATGACGTTCATCACTCAAAAAACCAAACTCATCGATTGCTCACCGACCGAACAACCCTATCGCGAGTTGTTCATCGTCGAAGGTGATTCGGCGTCCAAGGCGGTCGCGCGTGTGCGTGACCAGCGGTATCAGGCCGTGTTGCCGATGCAAGGGAAACCGATGAACGCGACGAAAGCGTCCGATGCGTCGGTGCGGAAAAATCAATGGTACGCCGCACTGATCGATGCATTGGGGACGGGCTGGCACGCCGAAGATCTAGCGGAGTTGCGGTACGATCGCATCCTGTTCTTGTTTGACCCCGACGCGGACGGAATCCACTGCGGTGCGCTGATGCTGATGTTCTTTGACGTTTATTTGCGGCCGCTGTTGGACGCCAACCGCGTCTCGCTGGTCAAATCACCGTTGTTCGAAATCCGCGCTCGCGGATACGGCGACGCCCTGCATGCCTACAGCGAAGACCACCTGCAGCGGATTCGTACGGTGCTGGATGAAAAGAACATCGTTCACCGCCATCAACGTTTCCGCGGACTGGCAAGCCTGAGCGAGACGACGTTGAAAGAACTCTGCGTCGATCCGAATTCCAGAACCGCTTACTTGCTCCGCCACAGCGACGCCTTGGCCGCCCGATCGGTTTTCGGGCCGCAGCGGCATTAAGATTGAAGGGCTGTCTTTTCTCAGGGGGCAGGCTTAAGGCCAATACCACTGAGTGAAGCGTCGTTTCCACGAGTTGCCCGTAGGCTCGCGCCCAATACCGCTAAATCGGCTAGGTTTTGACCAGCGCAAGGCCCGTAGGCTCGCGCCAAACGGCTAGTCATCGTTTGAGATCAGCCGGTTCGCGCCAGCGTCCGGGCCTCCTCATGGACGTTGACTTAGTTAAGTGGCCTTGAGATCGACCCGCCGTCGGCGCGTGTCGCGACCAAGCGTCTCGTTCCGCGACGATACCCACCTGGATGGGAGGTCGGGTGCCGTTCTTTAGCAGGCCAGTCGCCGCCTTTGCGGGGCTTTAGCGGGTTCTCAATTTACATTATTGCCGTCAGGCTGTATCATGAGAGGGCCGGGTGTGACGCAGGGGCACATACGCAAGGGGCATCGGCTGCTGATCTTGCCGGAAGAGTGCGGTTCCAAGCGACCGTTTTCGCGAATTCAGCTGGAGGGGATTTAACTCGCATCCGAGTCGGGGCAGCTCGGATGCGGGGCCTCCTAAAACGCTTAATGTCCATCCTTCCAAGATGAGTCCGGGGCGGCGGTCAAAGACATTTCCCCCAACCCCTGATTCAGCGAAGTTCCGCGGCGAGTTTTTCGCGAAAGATCTTGCTGTTGTGTCGGATATCGACCGGCAACGGTTCGTCGCGGATGATCACTTCTTGGATCGTTCGCGTGATCGGGTTTCTTGCGGCCAGATCCAACAGTTCCGCTACCAGTCGTCCAGATTCCTGCTCGGACTGCGGCCAATGTTCACCGATCGGTTCGATCAACATCACGGGCGTTTGGTTTCCCGGCTCACCGCGTCCGACGAGCGCGGAGCGATAGACATGCGGGTGGGCATTGAAGATCGCTTCGCAGGGGACGGTGAACCAGGTTCGGTTGCTGCCACGCACGCGATGGGCTTTGCGGCCACAGAACCAAAACCGATCTCGTGAGTCGAGGTAGCCGACGTCACCCATACGATGCCAGACGGTGTCGCCGTCGATGACTTTGTGCATCGAATTTTGATCGCTGCGGACGACATACTTGCGCGTCACCATGGGGCCGGTGACCATCAGTTCGCCAATCTTTTGGGTTGGCAATGCCTTGGTCTGTTCGATCGTCTCGATGGGACCGTCATCGATCTCGATCACCTTCCACTGGACGCCTTGAAAACGAGTGCCGACGCAAACGCCCTTGCCCTTGGTCGCCGCCGGTCCGGTTTCGGCGATCACCTCGCGTGATTCGATCGATGCGATCGGCAGTGCTTCGGTCGCGCCGTAGGGCGTAAAAATTTCGCCTTCTTCGGCGATCAAATCACGCAGCTTGGCCATCGTCGACGCGGGGACGGGGGCGCCGGCCGAGAGCACGCGACGCAGGGTGGGGAAGGGACGTTGGACGCCGTGGTCGTTACACCACCGCACGACGGTGTTCCAAAGTGCGGGCGAACCGAATGCCTGGTCGATTTCCCATTGCTCGGCGGCTTCGATCAGGCGTCGCGGATTGACGTCGGCCGGTCGGGTCGGATCCATGTCGGGAATGACGGTGGTCACGCCCATCACGGCATCGAACAATCCGAACAGTGGAAAACACGCCAGATCGCGCGAACCGCGGTGGATGTCATAACGTTCGCGGATGCGATCGATTTGCGCATGGAACGTTCCGTGGCTATACAAGACACCCTTGGGTGGCCCGGTGCTGCCGGTCGTGAAAATGATCGCTGCCGGATCGGGCCGATTGATGATCGGTAACTCCAGCGTCTTTCGCGAGTCCGAATTGGTATCGAATGTAGCATCACGGCCCAGTTGGATGATCTGGTCAAGCGTTTTGCCGCCCCAGAAATAACGTCTGCCCACCGTCACGTTCCAGCTGGCCGAGGGAAAACGGTGTCGAAGCAACGTGCGGATCGCCTGCGCTTTGGGAATCCCCACAAATCCGTCAGGCCGGGCGTCGGACAAGCATTGCACCAGGTGTTTGCGCCCGATCCCGGGATCGATCAACACCACGATCACGCCGGCTTTCAACAGCGCAAAGACCAGTTCGATGAACTGACCTCCGAAGGGCACCAACATCGCCAACCGCATTCCCGGACGAATCCCCCAGGCGACCAACCCCCGCGCGATCAAATCAGTGCGCTCGTCGAGATTCTGAAACGTCGTCAAGGCATAGTTTCGGGGCCCGTCCTCGGCCGGCGGTCCGCTCGGTTCGGCAATCGCGATCGCTCCGGGGGTCAACGAAGCGATGATGCGAAGCCGCGAGGCGACGTTTCCGTCGCGAACTTCTGTGCTCATGTTGTCACTCTTTCGGATTCAGCCACCAGTGCGGTGATGACGTGTTCGGCGATCGATTCGTCGATCACGCTTTGGGCCCCTTTCCAGCCTGGGATCGCGTTGACTTCCAGAAACAGTGGTGGCCCGTGATCGTTATCGATCAGGTCGACCGAAGCGAAGACCAGCCCGAACAACCGGGTGATTCGTTTGGCCGTCGCTTTCAAACACCCGTCCACTTCGATCCGCTGGCATCTCGCGCCTGCGGAAACATTGGATCGAAAGCAGTTCTCGTTGTGTCGACGCATGCCAAACACCTGCTCGCCGATGACCAGCAAACGCGTGTCGCGGCCGCCCGGCGAGATGAAGGATTGAATTTGAAGCACTGCGCCCAACTGTTCGAGAGTGGAGAAGCTGGTCCAAGCAAGCTGGGCGTCACGGATCCTCATCACGCCGCGGCCTTCGCCTCCGAAGATCGGCTTGACCACACAGTCACCGCCCAATTCTTCAAACGCCTGCATTGCTTCACGGCGTGATTGTACGACACGTGTCGAGGGGGTCGGCAATCCGGCACCGGCCAACCTTGCCAAACACGCAAATTTGTCGATCGACCACTCCAGCGCACGCGGCGGATTCACGATGGCGGTGCGATGTGGCGTCACGCGGTCGGCGATCGCGTGCAGCGCCGCCAGACGAAAGGTGATCTGTTCCATCGAGCCGGCTGGCATCGTTCGCGTCAGGATCGCGTCGAAGTCGGAAAGCTGCTGTCGGTCCGAAAGCAGGGAAACCGGCGCTTGATCATCACCGACGCGTGCGGCGATCGATTCCCACGGCGCGATCTCCAAGCGATGGCCATGCCGACATGCCGCTTCGCGAAGTCGTTCGGCGTGCCATCCACTGTCCGGGCCGAGCATCAACAGGCGTCGCGACGCGACCGGCGAACCGCTCATGTGCCGAAGGACTCTCGCAAGATCTCCGTCACGATTCGTCCGGAGGTGAAGGTCCGCCCGGTGCGGAGATTATGAATCGAGACGACTGCCGGGCTGAACAGCGACGGGTCGACCGCGTAGAAATCGTGATTGTATTGGGCGAAGATCTCGGCAAAGGGTCGGCCATGGTCTGGCGACGCCGAACTGGGGATTTTGTCCAGAATCGCTTCGATCGACTCGTCGGGGCAATCGACCCACAACGAAACCGTGGCGCCGTAGAGCATCGCGTCGTTGGTCCGACCGATCCCCGCGATCATCTTGCCACGCTCAGCCGGTGGCGGCAACGGAGCCGAGCCGGTCGCCGAAATCACCGATCGAACGTCGAATTCCAGATCGTCCAGTTTGTGCATCGCCGTTTCGACGCTGCGGGCGACAATTTGGATCGAACCGGCGATCGATGTACTCGACGCCACCCCGACGGTCACCGACTTTGGTGCCACGCCACAATCCCCGGCAATCATTTCAATCGCAGAGACCGTGGGCAGTTTGTCGGACTCCAAAATGCCGCAGGCTGAATCAGATCCCTCGTCGCCGAGCTCCTGTTGGATCAGCATCTTTTCCTTGCCCCGCAACAATCGCATCGGACCACTGCCCATCGCGAAGTAGTCGTCGGACTGGACCGGCCAGCCCGCGTATTGGCAGCCCAAGCAGCCGACGCGGGGCGCGTCGGTTTCGACAAAGACGGCGTTGGCAACGCCGTAGCTGGCTCGGTCGCAGGGGACGACCGAAACCTGACCGAGTCCGCCCATACAGGCTCGCGCCAACAGTACGCCGGCTCGAATCGAGCCCGGCGATTCCACACCAAAATCCAACACGGTCGCTTCGGCAATGCGATGCAACTGGACACGGGCCAGTGGGGCAGATCGCAGCCCATCCCAGATTTCGGCGGCAGCTTGGTTCGGCGAATAGTCCATGGGCAGAAAACAGCGGTCGGCGGATCGTGGGACGGGGGGGACGCGATTGACGAAGTCCTCGGACCAGCGAGGTTTCCAGGTCGGCCGTGACGGCACCTGACACGAACTTGCCAGCACGAGAGCGGCTACCGTCAGCACTGCGTCTTCCATCGCAAATGGAGTTGCGATGGATTGTCAGGATCGTGGCCGAAGGACGGCAAAATGTCGAGAGGGGGCCAGGGATACCGGCTAAGCCCGACTGACAAACCTCCGCGAATCGGTCATCTTAGTGGCAGCAGCCGTCGCCGAAACGCTCGATCACTGCGATCCAACCCGATTTACCTTGCCATCGCTTCCTTGTGGCCTGTCATGTCGCTCGAAATCATCTACTACCCGCATCCCACACTTCGCTATGTCAGCAAGCCGATCAAGCGTGTTGACGCCGGATTGCGAAAAATTGCTGACGAGATGCTGGATTTGATGTACGAGGCCCGCGGTGTGGGGCTGGCGGCAAACCAAGTCGATCTGCCGCTGAGACTATTTGTCGCAAATCCCACCGGCGAAAAAGGCAGTGGCGAAGAGTTCGTGGTCGTCAACCCCGAAGTCAGTCGGCCGAAGGGCAGCGAAGTGGGCGAAGAGGGGTGCCTGTCACTGCCGGGACTGACCGGAGACGTGATTCGCCCCAAATCGATCCGCATCAGCGCGTACGACCTGAAAGGCAATCCCATCGAAACCACGCTGGAAGGTTTTCTGGCTCGCGTTTTCTTGCACGAAATCGATCACCTGGACGGGACCCTGTTTTTCGATCGCATGGGCGAACACGCGGCGCAGGAACTGGAAGCCGGCATCGACGAGTTGGAAACCGATTTTCGCTCCAAACAGGCGACCGGATCGATTCCGCCGGATGACCAGTTGGTCGCACGGTTGGCCGAATGGACGAATAAATACTGCTGAGTCGAATCAGCGTTTTCTGAAAGAGAGCATCACCGTGCGTATCATCACCATGGGAACCGGTCCCTTTGCCGTTCCCTCGTTCGAAGCCATTCGTCGTTCCGATCACACGCTGCTGGCCGTCGTCACCAAACCCGAACCGCCGACCAAGAGCCGCAAGGGACCTCCGCCGGCTCCCGTGCGAACCTGGGCCTCGCAGCATGAGCTACCGATTCTGGATCCGGTCAGTATCAACGACGCCGAGGCGATCGCGCAACTCAAATCCCTCCAGCCCGATCTGTTGGTCGTTTGTGACTACGGCCAAATCCTGAAACCCGACGCGTTGGCGGTGGCGAAGTTGGGCGGAATTAATTTGCACGGATCGCTGTTGCCCGCCTACCGAGGTGCCGCCCCGGTCCAGCGAGCGCTGCTCAACGGTGATCGCGAAACCGGCGTCAGCGTGATCCATATGACGCCCAAGTTGGATGGCGGACCCATCGTGGCCACTCGTCGTACCGCCATCTCCGACCAGGAAACGGCCGGGCAACTCGAAGAGCGACTTTCGCAACTCGGCGTCGAGCTGGTGATGCAAAGCATCGACGAACTTTCGCGTTGGGACGGTGAGTCGACGATCGGTGAAATCCAAGACCCGGCGCTGGCTACCAAAGCGCCGCGATTGAGCAAACAGGAAGCACAAGTCGACTGGCGACGAAGCCGCCGAGAGATCGATTGTCTGGTGCGTGGCATGCAACCTTGGCCGATCGCGTTCACGACGATCAAGGTCCGCGAGAACAAGCCGCCGCTGCGATTGACCATCCTAAAGGTCACCCCGGTTGACGAGCCGACCGACGAGTTGCAGCCCGGGCAACTGACCGGCAGCAAGGAGTTGGTGGTGATGACCGGCGACGGCCCGTTGCGAATCGACACCCTCTGTCCGGCCGGTAAACGCGAGATGACCGGTGAAGAATTTCAACGCGGCTATCAACTGTCACGGGGATCGCAGTTTCAGTGATCACTCCTCGCTGGACACCAGCCGAATCAAGATCTCGTTGCGTCGCAGTGCCGCCGGCGTGAACGGTGGATCGTAGCCGGCCGCTTCTGCCGAGTCTTCGCCTTCAAGACCGCGGGACTCCATCCAGTCACGAAGCTTCGATTCCTGTTCCTTGGCAAGCTTGGAGTCCAATCGACCGGAAAAGCGAATCACCGCGAATCGTCCGCCCTTGCGTTCACGCAGCTTGACGCCTTCACCCTTCGGATTGGGTGCGCCCTCGGCGGCGACCTCCTTCGGCATCACGAACCCCATCGAAACGTCCGACTCGCCGATTTCACCCTCCATAAACACAGGCGTTGTCATCGCGATTTTCTGCTCCGCCTCGTTGGCTCCGCTGATGTATTGAAACAACCGCATAAAGCTTCCATCACGGCCTTGCGAATCCATTTTCGAATCGGTGGCGGCCAGCATCAGGTCCGGATACTCGCGAATTTCAATCGATCCGTCAGTCTCGATGACCTTGTATTCAGCCGACTCGTACCCCGCTCGGGTCGTCAATGCCACGGCGAACGCGCCGATCAAGGCGACTGCGACGAATCCCGTGACATAAATCATTGACCGTTTCATCCGCTTCCACTCCAACGTATTGAACTTTGCTTACCCGTTCAATGTAGACGGCAGGCAAGCACCGCCCCCGCCGCTGTACTCAAGCTGCGGAACGACGACAGCGAGACAACAGGGGCTCACGGGCAAAGTGCGGCGGCCGTTCGTCAGTCAAGGCCGTCCTTCTGATTGAGTTTCAGTCGATCGTGCGGATCACCTTGGCCGGGTTCCCAGCAACGACGACGCCGGGCGGCACGTCTATCGTCACCACGCTGCCGGCAGCGATGACACTGCGGTCACCAATCGTCACCCCAGGGCAGACGATCGCCTTGCCGCCAATCCAGACATCACTTCCGATCGTGACGGGTTTGCCAAACTCCTCGGTTCGGCGGGGCACCGCTTCCAGGGGATGGGTGGCCGTGTAGATGTGGACGCCGGGGCCGATGAAAACGAAGTCACCCAAGCGGACGTCGCAAACATCCAGAATCACGCAATCGAAATTGAAGTACACCTTTTCGCCGAGATGGATGTTCGTGCCATAGTCACAACGAAACGGCGGTTCCAGCCAAACGGAATCGCCACCGCTGGCGAACAGTTTTCGCAAGATGCTGCGTCGCAAGGCTTCGTCACGTGGCGACGCCTGGTTGAGCGTATGACATCGCATCCGGGCCGTCAGGCGGGCTTCTGCCAGCTCTGGATCGTTTGGATCGTAGCGCTCGCCGGCCAACATTTTTTCGCGTTCACTTGGCATGCCCAAATGAAAGTCACTCGACACTCTGGCGCCGTTGTTCTTCCATCGATTGAAAGTGCAGCGGCAGACCGCCGTCACGGCGATCGACCATCTGTTCCAAGACACGCTGATCGGTCTGATCGGTCTGGAAGCGGATTTCACCAGATCCGAACAGCACGTGGACGCCGGCGGGATGATGGCTGCCGATCGATCCGACCTCCAAAGGGGCCAACGACGCGGACGGATCTTCGTTGATCTGGATTCCATTCCCCACGTTGCGGAGTGTCGCACGGGTGCCGCTGAGCCAGCCCAGGTCGTCGTCGCGGAGCAGCTTTTCGGAAACGAATGCAGTGTTGGACATGCCGTCACTGATGTCATCCCGGCTGATCGGCACGTTCAAAACAAAGGCGCCGTGGTCGGTTTCGTCGATCGCCTTCTCCGTCGGATGATGCAAGCCCACATAGCAACTGGCATTGGGGGGATAGCGACCGGCGGACGGGCATTTCACGCCCGGATACTCGAGCTTCAAGACCGCCGCGTTCGTATCGTCGTAGATGCTGACGGAGCGATCGATCTGAGCTGCGACCACCGGCTGGTCGAGCAAATCGAGCAAACGTCCCAGCCAATTGTGATGATTCCCCACCGGTTCACTTTGCACCGGCCCTGAATCGGCAATCGTGCCGACGGGAAACTGTTGCCAGCGATCGTGATAGCTTTGCAGCGCCATCCCGATCGGCACCAACCGCGATTGGCACAGTGACCGGCGCGACGATTCCCGCATCGATTGCAACGCGGGCGCGGCCAGTCCCACCAGAATTCCGATGATCGCGATCACGACCAATAATTCGACCAACGTGAACGCTCGACGGGGTGTAGACATCGCTGGCAAATCAATTGGAGGTTCAAAAAAAATCGGGGAGATTGTCGTCTCGTTCGGGCAGCTCATGAGTCGCTCCTTGCAAGTCGCTGGATGGACAGGCCGGGTTGATCGTTGTGGTAGAGCGTGGCCTGGTACTGACGTTTCGTATCGGGACCATCGACGGATTCCACCAGGATCCATCGGTTCGAGTTCTGGTCCAGGGGCAGTCGCAGCGTTGAGCCAGGGTCAGGATCGGACTGTTCGACCGCCTCGATCGCCGATTCAAGGACCATGATCGACTGGTGATGCAGCGTGTGGTGACGTTCATTCGACGCATGACGCGTCGTCGACACGGCGAACGTGCCGACCAGCAAGGCCAAAATCAACACCAGGATCAACCCAATGGACCCGAAGCGTCTGATGCATAACGAGCGACGATTCATTCTCGTGTTGACCTTTCCGAAGCGAGGATTTCAATCGGTTGCTGGGGACGCTGCGTTGATGTGATCGTCCACCGGACGGCTCGGATTTCTTCCAGCCACTGAACGTCCACTTTGGCGTCCTTGCCGAACGCGTAGCGGTCGACCGACGGAGCCGAATCGTTTGATTCGACCAGCCGTCGCTGGACCAGCGATTCATTGTCGATCTGATAGGTAATGGTTCGATCCGAAGTCGCGGTGGTCAACTCCAGTTCGCCGTCTTTCACGACGCTGCGTGCGGAATGCCGCACGTCGCGGCGAATATCGTCGGCAAAACGGCGGATCTCTTGTCGGTGAAATTGGTTTTGGGTCGCTTCCAGGCTGCTTCGCCGCGCGATCGACACCAAGCTGATCACGCCGCCCAAGAGAGAGGCGGTCAAGGTGAGCACCAGCAGTAACTCGACCAGCGTGAACCCCCCGGCCGTTCCGGCACGTCCCACCCTGGGGCGTGGATGCGTCAGCGACGTCTTGATTCGGTTCATGACGTCGGCTCCAGTCGCCACAGGTGATGTCGCAATAGACGACCGCCGGTCTCCATCTTGATCGTCAGGTGAACTCCTTGTTTGGATTCGGTTTCGAACGGTTCGACGCTGACTTCCGCGTCCGAATCGGATTGCAACTCAGAGGCCGTGGTCGAAATCTGCGAATAGGGGACACTCGCCAACTGCTCGGCCAGATTCTCGATCACCAACTGTCGACGCAATCGATCCAATGAATCGCGATCGTAGTCCATCCGGGCTTGATGTGTTCTGAGCGCAATCCCAGTCGCGGCCGCCATAAACGCCATGGCGACCAACATCTCGAACAACATGTAACCATGTCGGCGTCGATGGTTCTGTCGATGGGAACGAGTCATGGAGTTCAAACTCTTATTCACGCGGGGGGCGGTTGGATGGTCATTCGTCTCGTCGCACTTGTTCTGTCACGGCCGGAAGGAACTGGAGATCAGCCGGCCATCCCTCCGATCAGGCCATACAAAAATAGAAACAAAAAGATCGTGTGGGACAGCACGAAGCCGCCGACCAGTACCGTCCCAAGCGGGACGAACCACGCCATGCGGATTTTCCAGCGATGCGATTGGCGGCGTCCCACATCGCTGACCAATTTCGTGATCGCAGCGGGCAAGTTTCCGTTGTTCGCTGCGCAGGTCAACCAAACTTGCTCACGGGCGGAGACAATTTTGCCGCCACGCATCGCGAAGGCCAATGGAGTGCCGGCATCGAGTAAACGGAGAGCCGATCGGCAACGCGAACGAATCCAACGGACGCGCGTGGATTCAGCCGCACACCGCAGAATCTGTGTCTCGGCTTGTCCGGCACGCATTCCGCGCTGCAGTGCCCGAAGGATTTCACAGCGCCACTGATCGATCGCCTTCTTACCAAACCAAGGGACGCAGCGCGCTATCCAATGCGGCAACCAGCGAACGATTCCAGCGAGCAACAACCAAACCAGCAGCAAGCCCACGACGATGTTTCCAACCCAGGCAGCGGTTTCGAGCGCGGCGTTGGCACGAATGCGTGCGAACGGCATTGAATCATAAAGTTCCGCGATCAGCGGGATCAGCACCGATCGGATGATCATACCGAACAACCAAGCGAGCAGCACCGTGACGATGACGTAAGTGAACTGTTGGGCGGCCAGCGTCATGGAACGCGACGCTTCGTTTTGGTGTTCAACGGGTGCGACCGGATCACGAATCAAATTCAGTTGCAACGATTCTTCGTCGGACGAAACATCGTGCCCGGGAATCAGAATCGCAGCCACGGTATCGGCATCCAATGGAAGTCCTGCGCGACGGGCGGCGTCGGCGATCGCTTCGCCCCGATACAGGCGTCTGACACAACGTTTGGCTTGGCGAGCGATTCGGCTGCGACATCCGTTGGCCAGGTGGTCGAGCAACGCGGGCAGAGCGACGCCGCTGTCGGCGGCCATCCGCAGCCATCGGTTGAGCGAACGCTGCTCCTCACGATAACGCATCCGGCTCGCCGCTGCGATGGACACGACAAACAGTGCGACCAACAACAAGGTCACCGGATGCGGTGCCGCGGCGCACACCGCCAACAAGCATATCACCCACATCACCCATTCCATCACGTCCAGAAACGCGATCAACAACACCGGCATTGTTATCGCCGGACGCCGCAGCAATGTTCGATTAACCGCGCGCAGGGTCGCCGCCAAAACAGCCGGAACCACAATCGCGACGAACAGTTGAAGGATCGAATCGGTCAATAGATCAACCCCCGTATCTGCGTCTGCATCGACACTCCCATCAACAGCAGTGCGAAAAAGGCGATGAAGACGGACGCCAACAGAAAACTGACCGACACGAATGCGGCCGTGCGATCAAGCCGCGATTGAGCCAAAACGTGACACTCCGACGTCGCGCGATGCCAGATCTGAACGGCTTGCTCGGTCGCTTGATCGGCGGCAAGCCCTTCGGTGGACGCAAGCCCTACGGTGGACAGGGCGGCCACCGCGGACAACGGTTGTTCTTGGATCGGTGACGATTGCAGAACCATCGACAGCGGATGGCCGAGCTCGATGCGTTTGGATGAAATTGCCGACCAGCGCCGCAGCCCGGCATGATGAACCGTCTCCGAAGCCTGCTGCAGCGCGTTCCCGTAGGTCTGTGAGCGCAGCAACGATTGATAGATCGATTGACAAAACTCGCCCATCGCGACCATCCGCATGGTCGATCCGATCCATGGCATCGACCCGGCGACGGTTGACAACAGCGGCGGGAGACGTTGCAGGATCATCATCAGGATGACGAGGTAGCCGAGGATCGCGAGGACCGCAGCGACGACGTAGCCCAACGCCGTCACCTTCATCCAAGTCACGTCCATCATCTCCGGTCTCCAGGAACGCAACACCACGGTGTCACTGGCGACTTCGGCCATGGTCAGAATCAAGTACACGCCGACCGCCAGGGCGGTCAGCAGATACAAAACCCCGATCGAAACCACGCGAGTCAGTCGGCGCCGCGTGTCTTCACGTATCGATTGCCAGAGTTCGAGTTCGGCGGTCGCGGCAATGCTGTTTTCCACGTCGATTTGCGGTTGATTCACTGAACCACCTCGCCGACGACGTCCAACAGCGGCTTCACAATGGCCTGCACCAAAATCACCATCATTCCGATCATCAACATCCATGTCACCAGACGCGGCAGCATTTCGGTCCACCACACTTGGTTGCGGTGAGACTGTTGCGTGTAGAGGTCGCTCAATCGTTGCAGATCCAACGCAATGCTCTCCGCTGGGCGGTTTCCGCTGACCAAATCCGCAACACAGCGACCGACCGGATCGGGCGTGTCGGGAGGGATCGCCAACGAGGATTCCGATGTCATTCCGCCGCGAATGTTCTCGATCACGCCGGCCCACGATGCGGTGAACGTGGGACCGACGACTTCGGCGGACGACTGGAGCAACCGGCCCAGTTCCAAGTCACCGGCATTCGTCGCATCCGGTCGGTCGGGCGGACTGACCTGGATCGCCAACCAGCGACAGAACGTGGCGTGATCGCGATACACCGAACCGCCGTTGATGGAACGGGAAAATCCCCAATACAACACCAGCGAAAACAATCCGACGACGACCAGGGTCGCGATGGCGGCCAGTAAAAAGTCTTGGGCAAAGGCCTGGCAGATTTCCGTGACTGACGGCGCGAACGCTGGTCGAATCAATTGCGACTCGGAGAGCGACACGAGGATCCAGGGCATCACGAAAAACAGAATCGCCGCGGATACGATGACGTTCAGCACCGGATTGATCGACGCGAAACGGATCCGACGTCGCGACTCATTGGCTTGGCGAATCAACCGTCCGGCCTCGTCAATCGGCACAGTGGACCCGGTCCGTGCCATGACTTCCATCGCAACTCGCAGCGGCGCCTGATAAGCACGTGACAACGACGCAATCGACTCTGACGCCGATTGCCCCCGGTCGATCTTGGATCGCACCGCCCTGGCCGCCCAACCGATTTTTCCCATCGATGCGTCATCCAAATCGGCCAGCCCCGCAATCAAGGGACGACCCGACGCCGCCATCGCCGACACCTCGTTCAGTAGCATCACCAGCGAGTCGTCGTCCAAGTTGATCTTCGGTGTGTCCGCTGACATCATGGTCGTCGCCCCAGCACACGAAACACTTCGTTTGCATCCGTCACGCCTTGGTCGATCAATCGCGCCGCCTGGTCGTGCAACGAATCGATCCCTGCGCGTGCGGCGATCGCGTCGATTTCAATCGCGGATCGGCCTTCGACCAACCCGTCGAATACTGCTTGGCCGGCCGACGATCCGTCGAAGGCGAGAAGTTGCGAGATCGGGATGCGTCCTTGGTATCCCGTACCGTGACACCCCTGGCAATTCGGATTCGGGGCTGAGTTTGATTCGGACGAACACGGCGAGCAGAGTCGCCGCACCAAACGTTGGCACAAGATGCCGCGCAGTCCGCTTTGGATCGCGTAACTGGGCAACTTCATTTGCACCAATCGACGCAGCGTCACGCCGATTGAGCTGGCATGGATAGACGAAAAACACAAATGGCCGGTCATCGACGCCGCCAAAACAGCTTCGGCGGTCTCAACGTCGCGGATCTCGCTGACCAGCAACACCTCGGCGTCCTGGCGAACCGCCGCGCGAAGCGCCGACGCCAGCGTCATGCCGCTGGTCGGCTGCAATTGACTTTGGCTGATCGAATCGATCACCGACTCGATCGGATCCTCGATCGTCAAAACGCTGCGCTGAAACCCGCTGCCGGCGATGTAGCGGAGACAGGCGTAGAGCGTCGTGGTCTTTCCGCTGCCGGCGGGGCCGGCGACGAGAAGCCATCCGTCACGTGAATCACACACCGATCGCAGTTGTTTTTCTGTTGGAGCATCAAAGCCGAGCTGATCCAAGTGACGAATCGATTCGCGGTCACTGATGATTCGGATCGCGGCGCGATTGCCGTGCACCGTCGGGAAAATGCCCAGCCGCATTTCGTATTCTGTTCCGCCCGCGTCTCGCCAACGAAGCGGCCCTTCCTGTGGAACGCCACCGCGATAGGACGGCAATCCCGACAACGCCATCAAGCGGGCAACCGGATCGCTTTGCTCGCTAGAGTCATAGGAATCAAACGGTTGCAGGACGCCGTTGAGCCGAAACGAGACCTCCCAGCGCCCCGATCGCGGTTGAAGGTGCACGTCACTCGCGCCACGAGCCAACGCGGCGGTCAAACATTCGTTGACCATCGCGATTGCGAATTCAGGGTCGGTGGATGATCGTCGCGATCGTGAGAAAGAAACCTGCATTCCGAATTCCAAAAAGCTCGCGTCACGGAGCACGCGTGATGCGGGAGATTGCTAAGCTATGGTTTTCAACCCACTGGAATAGACCATGAACCACCGCCGGTATGATAACGGATTCACGTTGCTGGAGTTGCTCGTTGTTGTTGGTGTGATCGGAATTTTGGTGGGACTGTTGTTGCCCGCGGTCCAAGCATCACGCGAAGCGGCTCGTCGGATGAGTTGTAGCAATAACTTGAAACAGGTGGCGTTGGGTGTAGCCCAGTATCACGATGCGTTCACGATCCTTCCGCCACACGGGACCGGGACGTTCAACAACACCAATGATCCGGCAGCGACCAATCAGTTTCGTCTGAGTTTCCTGGTGTCCATCACGCCGTTTCTCGGCAGCACGCCGCTGTGGAAAACCATCAGTAGCGAATGGACCGGACCACCGCCTGCGGGAGACTTACTCGCCGAGCAAGATGACTTCTATGACATGTCGATGGACGACGACGACTTTAACGAGCCGGAACATCGCTATCCGAGCATGGGACCGGTTCCGTCAATGGGATCCTATGAACCCTGGGATCATGAGGTCCCGACGTATCGTTGTCCGTCGGATCCGGGCATCGGATCACCCGCGTTGGGGCGGACCAATTATGCGGCGTGCCTGGGTGACGCGATCGAAGGGTTGGATGAAGGATTGTGGCGTTATCAGGATTCGAAGTGGTCGCCCAGCGGGGAGGCACAGATGCAGGCGACCGGACGCGGGATGTTTGTTCCCCGGATGATCACCTCCTTTGACGACGTCACCGACGGTCTGTCCACGACGATCATGCTGGGTGAGATCGCAACCGACCTTGGCGACAAGGACATTCGAACGGTTCCGTCGGTGGAAAACGGATGGACCGGTGGCGTGTTAGACGATGTGCAACTCTGTCGCAGCCAGATCGATCCAGAGCGTCCACGGTTTTGGGATGCACGCGGCGCGGTTCAGCTGTCGTCGATTCGCGGCCAGGGAAGAGGTTATCGTTGGGCAGACGCGATGCCGTTGATGACCGGGTTCAACACCGTCCTGCCGCCCAATACGCAACTCTGTTTCGGCGGCGACTCAACAACGATCGGAACGTTATCGATGAGCAGTCGTCACCAAGGCGGCGGCCACGTCGCAATGGGCGATGGTTCCGTCGTGTTCCTGACCGATTCGATTGAGTCGGGTGAAATGAAAGGCACCGTGACGCTCGATGGACATGGCCACCTGACTCCCGGCAGCCCAAGCCCCTTCGGGCTCTGGGGAGCGTTGGGAACACGCAATCAGAATGAGATGGTTGGCGAGTCTCTGTAGGCGGTCTGCCATGCACCCTCTGCCAAAATCCGTTCTAATCGAGTCCTTTTACCGGTCAACCTGAGGACCACTCTATGAGTACAACACGCATTCTGGCCGTAGTGATGGGATTGATTCCGATGACGATCGGTTGTGAATCAGATGAAGTGGAACAACCACCGGAAGTTGTCGGTGAACCAATCGAACCGCCGGGCAAAGTACTGCCAGAACAGGTCGATCCGGCACCCGTTTTATAAAGATGTAGTGCCTGAGTTGACGTACCAAGAGCAGATTATTCGAATTGAATCGCTCGCCAATAGGAGTTTCCTATGCGAATCTCGATGCTTGCCACCGTCTGTCTTTTTTCTGCGATTTGCTGTGTAGGCTACTCGCAACACACCACCCAAAAAACAGCGACAACGGGCGCTCCGGCCAAGCTGTTCATCGGGCAATCTCTCGCTGATTCAAAGAAGGCCCTCTCCGACCGGCAAGTTAAATTTGGAGAGGGCGGATTCGCCTTTGCCAAAGGAAATCCTGATGAAGGAAATCTGGTTGTGACGATTGACAACAATCACACCTATGCGTGTGTGTACTACTCAAAGTCACAATCGGTAATCACCAAGCTGGATATGGTTTTCTTTCCGTCTCGTCGACATGGCAAGGCAGCTGAGTCGTGGTTGCCCGCAACTGAGCTACAGCTGAACGATGACCGAAGTTATTGCGTGACGTTTGCGGCTCCTCTCATTGACGATGAACTGAGAGAAATGAAGCTCGGTCGCCCGGCATCTCAATTGCCATCTCTTGCCAAATAGCTGGCGAAAAGAATGCTGCGACGCTGCACCTACACATCCGAAACATTCGTGCGTCGCCGCAGGGCACGTTTTTGACGGAAGTGTGGTGGTGGCACGGGGGACTTTTCTTGAGCCGGATGGACGTTCGCGGGGGCTGCGGCGACGGCGGTGGGGGCGTTTGTGGGCGCGTTTGCGGGCAGCGGGTCGATCGCCTCGGCCATACGCTCGGCCCCGTCCATGTCCCCTAAGTACTCTTCGCGGACCTTGGGGTGTCGTTTCACTTCCTCGGGCGTCCCGTCGATCAAAACTTGACCTTGGTAGATCACGTAGCAGCGGTCCACCGTGCCCAAGATTTCGCGAGCCGCATGATCGGTAATCAAAACGCTGATTCCCGAATCACGCAGTTGCTTGATCACGCCCTGGATCGATTGCACCGTGACCGGGTCGATCCCCGCAAACGGCTCGTCCAACATCACGATCTTGGGATCCGAAACCAGGCACCGAGCGATCTCCAGCCGGCGTCGTTCCCCGCCGCTTAATCCCGCCGCCCGACTCTTGCGGATATGGGTGATGTTGAACTCTTCGAGCAATTCTTGGGTTCGGATTTTGCGTTGCTTGCGGTCCATCCCGAGCAGTTCCAACAACGCCGAGATGTTTTGTTCCACCGTCAGCTTCTTGAACACGCTGGGTTCTTGGGGCAGATAGCCCATGTGTCCATCACGGGCGCGGCGAAACATCGGCCAATCGGTGACATCGCGTCCGTCCAGATAAACTCGGCCGCGATCGGGTTGGATCATTCCGCAGATCATCCGGAAACTGGTCGACTTGCCGGCTCCGTTGGGGCCCAACAATCCGACGATCTCCGCCTTGCCGACGTGCAAATTGACTCCGTCAACGACGCGGCGTCTGCCGTAGGTCTTTTGCAAATCGATAGCTTCCAGAACCGTCGTGGGCTCGTCGTGATCGATACTCATCGCACTTGAAATCCGTTTCGAGAATGATTGATGACCGGCCGGTGCCAGTAGGAGTGCCAATGCCGGCACTAACGTATGAATCGGAAGCGGTCGAAATTGGGAGTGAAGGGGACGGGTGAATTCCAGGGGTGGGGCCAAAACACCATCAGTGCTTTGCCGACCAGCAAATCGCGTGGGACGTAGGACGCATCAGCGAACGCGTAGGCTTGATCGCGGAAACGGTCGGGCAGTCGGGCACCCAGTTTGGTTCCAGCCCAACAGCGCGCGTCCAGACTTTCGGGGCTATTGTCGCCCATCGGAAAGAATTGATTTTCTTCTAAGCGAAACGTCACCTTGCGGCGTGTTTGCCAGACGGGAAATTGTTCCCACAGTTCAGGACGCGCCATCACGTCTTGGATGTCTCGAAAGCTGACGTTTTGCTGTGCGAGTCGGTAAAGCTCGTTCATGTCGTAGTCAAAGATGCCGAACGAGCTGTTGTCGGTGGCGACGTAATACTTGTCGCGATCAATTTTGACTCGGTCAACCGTTGCTGCCCCGCCACGCACCGCGATGCCGACCGGCGCGGCGTCCATCGGATGGACGCCCGCTTGGTATCGCGGATACGCTTCGTCGTCGCCATGAAAAGCTCGGGCGTCGAACGTAGTCGGGCCGTCAAATTCGACCAACGCGTCGTCCACCCACAGCAACAGTTGGTCATCACAGTTGCTGAATCGGACCAAAAACGTTTCGCCGGCCCGCGCCCCGCTGGCTCCTTGCACCGAAGCCGCTTGTTTGCCATCGGTGCCGGTAAACTGCAGCGATTGGTCACCGTCTAAGATGACGAGTTTGGCGTTGCCGTTTGTCAGATCGATGCGGCATTGGTACTGAATCCCGGCCTCGATTAATTCCAACGTCAATTCCTTGCATTGACTCGACGCCGTCACCTCGGATTCGACAATCAGGTCACCGACCCAGTGCAAGCCGTCATCGGCAATACCGCGTTCGCCGAAGCGGGCATCGCCGCCGAATTGTGCCAACGGACCACCCGACTTGTAATCGGGATTCCATGGCGGCTTACCGGCCCATCGTGCGTTGGAGGGTGTTGTTTCATAGACATCGCGACTGGGGACCGTGATGTAGCAGTCATAGGCGTAGAAGTCGGTGATCAGTCGGCTGCTGTAGGGGGCAACCGTATTGAGCGGCCCACCCTTGGCGGCGGTGTTCCATTGCGTGTCGGTCGGCCAGCGGTGGAAGTAACGCAACCAGTGGGTCTCGGTTTCGTTCTTGGGCTCGACCGAGGCGACCAAACCGTCTTGGCTGCGATCGATCGTCCAAGAGTCCTCGGGCGGGGCCGAGGTGTTTTCTCGCCATGGTTGGATTCGGCTGGGGTAGCCGGACTTGATCAGCAAGTCCGACTGCTGGTCGGTGTCATAGACGTGGTGCCGCATCGCCAACAGTTTGTCGGCCGGTTTGCGGAGGATGACATCCGACGTCGGTTCATCGGTCGGTGCCGCGTAGACATCGCCATGAAAGACACTGATCGTTTCATTGGGCAGCCCGACGAGCCGTTTGATGTAGTTCTGTTTCGGGTTCCCCGGGAACTTGAACACGATCACGTCCCAGCGTTCGGGCTCGCTAAGCGTGTAGGCGAATTTACTGACCAGGATCCGGTCGCCGTTGAAGGTGGTCGCGTTGCTGTTCTCGGCCAGATCCAGGTTATTGATGTAGCGGCAATTGGGACAAATACCACCCACAACCGTGTCGTCTTGGTACGGCCCCCGGCGTTCTTTGCTGGCACCGATTTGGAAACGATGATCGCACTGTTGGCAATCGATATCCTTGTGAGCCCCCATCAGCGTCGGCGCCATCGAGCCGGTCGGGATCACAAAAGCTTCGGCGACAAACGCGCGAAACAGCAGCGCCAATACGAACGCGACCACAAACGCCTCAACAGTTTCCCGCTGGGCGGAGGTGCGGATCGAGTCGCCGAATCGTTGTTCCGGTGTCCGGTCATCCGACGACGCAGCCGACTCGGCACGCGAGGGTGTTTTTTTGGCGGCTTTGCCAGTGTCGTTCGAATTCTTCGATTTTCGCGTCATTCGTCGCTGCGGATCAACTTGAAAGGGGGAGAAAACTCTGGCAAAAGGCCGTTCCATGCAGGGATATTAGCTGGTTTATCGCTCGCTGGGAACTTCGATTGCATCGGGCGATTCTTGGCTGGGAACTCGTGCCGTCTCGCAGATTTGTGCGCGAGACAGCAAGTCGAGCGACAAAAAGGCGTGATCGACCCGCATTGCGAGGCGGATTTTAGATCGCCGGGGCAGGCGGGCGGGCATTCCAGCTGCACAATTTTGGTCGAATCGATAGAATACGAGCGGTCAATCAAACTGAAATTCCTCGTCGGCCGTCGGAAAGATGCTCCAACCTCTGCAACACGCTCCACGCCTCGTCTGGACCTGGTGCGCCGCCCTTTTGCTCGTCGGGGGGCTTTGCCAAGGCTCAATCGGCGTCGCTCGGGCAGCTGACGGTGACAGTCCGGCCGATGACAAAGCCAAAACGACCGACCAGTTGATCCAAGAGCTGATCGAAAAACTCGGCAGCGACAGCTATGCCACCCGAATGCGGGCCCGGAATCAGCTGAAGATGTACGGGCTAGAGGCGTTTGATGCCCTTCGCGAGGCTCAAAACCACGACGACAGCGAGATCTTGTCGGCCGCCCGCTATCTGATCAGCAGCCTACAAGTCAGCTGGTCGAAAGACTCCGATCCGAAAGAAGTCCAAGAGATCCTCAGCGAATATGGCGCCCAAAGCGAAGCCGATCGACTGGGACGCATTGAGCTGCTGGGGCGTTTGCGTGACCAAATGGGGGTCGAGGCGTTGGCGAGGCTGGCACGATTCGATCCCAGCGTCCCGCTCAGTCGTCGCGCGGCGATGTTGGTCCTGAAGCAGCCGCTCGGCCGCGAAAAGGTCAGCCGACGTCGCTTGGCCGAGCGGATCGAAGCGGTGATCGGAGACAACCCACGCGATTCGTCACAGTGGTTGCTGGCCTACGCAAAGGATCTGCAGGCGGGAAGTTATTCGCCCGAACGCTGGGAAGAACTCGTCCGCCAGCAGCGCAGGCAGGTCGATGCGGGGGTCAGCCCCGACGTCACATCGGCGTCGGTGATGCAGATGATTCGCGTGCTGGCAACGCGGGCCCTGGCCGAAGACGCACGCGAGGCGGCGTTGTCGCTAGTGATGGAGCACATCGATCTGATCGCCCCGGCGACTCGCGATCTGTCCGAGCATGCCGGGTGGTCGATTCGCCAAGGACTGTTCCCGATCGTGGTCGCACTCTACGAACGGCATCAACACGCTTTTGGCGAAAACGCCGAGTTGCTGTATTCGGCCGCGCAAGCCTATGACGAGATCGGCCAGAGCGAGTTGGCAGAGGAACTCGCCGCGGACGCGCTGCAGATCAACCCCCTGCCCGAAGTCGCCGCGAGTGATGCTGCCGAACCCGGTGAGGCGGAAAAACCGAAAGCGGACGAAAACGCGATCACCGACCACCAGCTGCAAGAGATCGCGTATGCCCATTATCAAGCCGCGTTGTTGCTGCGTTCGCGAGGGCGATTCGAATGGGCCGAACGCGAAAATCGAGAAATCATCAAGCATTGCGATATCGAATCAATCGTCGGCGTCAGCGCGCGTCAGGAATTGGCGCGGATGTTCAGCGAACAGCTGCGGCACGAAGACGCCGCGACGGTGTTGTTTCCGATCGCCGATCGGGCCAAGAAAGATCGCCTTTATCAATCGCGAATGTCGCGATGGCAAATCAGCCTGAGTCGGATCCGCAGCCTTTACGAATACGAAAGCGGTCTCGCGTTGCTGGAAAAAAACGGTGACGATCGGGCGACGTTGAACGAGGTCAAAAGCAAGCTGCAACTGGCCTATCGATTTGACAACGACAACATCGATATCCTGATTCGGATGTATCGTTTGGATGATCCCGGCGACCCCGATTGGAAGCCATCGGTGATCAAACAAATTGTCCAGAATCGCGATGCACTGCAGCAGCGCATCTCTCGGATCGAGTCCCGCAAAAAGATCATCAAGCCGGAAGACTACAAGGCGGAACTGGGCGAAGCGTACAATCAATACGCGTGGTTGGTCGCCAACACCGAAGGCGATTACGAACGTGCGTTGAAGTGCAGTCTGGATTCGTTGGAGTTCCTCGATTCGGAAGATCTGATGTACCGCGCCGCGCGGCTGGATACCTGTGCCCGTTGCTACTTTGCGCTCGGCCGGATCGAAGAAGCGGTGATCACGCAGGAACAAGCGATCAAGCTTGACCCGTTCTCACCCCCGATGCTCCGTCAGTTGAAACAGTTCAAAGCCGCGCTGTAACGCAGCCGGGTGTAGGGCATGCTGTGCATGCCAAGACGGGAAGGGCATGCTGTGCATGCCGAATGTCACGCACCGCATGACCGAACTCTTGGGAAAGTGAGGCTCGCGCCAAACGGCAGACCATCGTTTGAACTCAACCGGTTCACCCGCCGCGTGCCAGGCTGAGCAATTCGTCGCGTTTACGCAATCGCTCTTTCTTTTCTGCGTCGATCGATTCGCCTTCGGGTACCACAATCTTCTCCAACGTTGCTATGGCGTGGTCGCGGCGTTGTAGCACTCGCAGTTGGATCTGTGCCAGACGCAGACACGCATCGTCGGCCAGCGCGCCTTGTTTTTCCACCGCGAGGGCGAGCGGACGAATCGCATTGACCCATTGGCGTTGCGCGCACAGATCCGATGCGTATCGCATCAACGTCGTCTCGGCCAAACCCGCGCCGATTTTAAGCGTGTCCAATCGCAAGAACGCTTGTTGTGCCGCCGGCAAATTGTTTGATTGCAGACTCTGACGGAGCACGTAGGCCAAGCGATTGAATTCGGGATGGGCCTGACATTTCTCGGCCACACGCTCCGGCGACACTTCGGATGTCCGGCGTTTCTTTTTGCGAGACTTTCGTGGGGTCGCAGTCGCCGGCACGGCAGGGGAGGGTGATTTGGTTTTGGGTTTCCACTTGGTCGACGCGAGACCGATGTATTGACTTTTCGAGACATCGCCGCCGGTCACCTGCAACGCCTTTTCGACCGGGTTTTCTATTTCGTCGTGCTTGTCGCGATCACGTTGTCGCTGCTTTTCGCCGTACAGCAATGGGTATTGTTGCAACCACTCGTTGCGGGAGATCGCATCCCAGCCTTCACAATCAACCTCGTCGGTTTTCAGAAAGTAGATTCCGATCGGGAATCCCATCAGGGCACCGATCACGTGTCCCATCGCGCCCGACATCGCAAAACCGCTAAACACGACGGAGAGGACATCCATGCCGATGAAGAACACACAGATCGTGACGATGCGTGGTTCGGCGGTCCCCACGAACGGGAAGAAGAAGTAGAAGACACTGATTTCGTTTTCCGGGGCCCAAATCAGCGCGATCACCATCAGGGTCGAAATCACACCCGACGCACCGCCGGCGGCTTCTTCGCCGCCCAGAAAAAACATTGGGATCTGCACCACCGCGCCGATCAACAGACAGGTCGCCAGGTAGATCCCCAAGAAGCGACGATTTCCGACTTTGCCTTCCACCACCAAGCCAAAGCAGAACAGGAAGAACATGTTGCCCATCAGGTGAAATGGGTCAAAGTGCATGAAATTGCCAGTCAGCCATTGCAGCGGATTGATTTGGTTGAACTGGATCAACAACCAATCAATTTGTTCCGGTTCCCAATTGCCGATGAAGACCTGGAACGTGGTCGCAAAAAACACGACGATGTTCGTGACGATCAAACCTCCCGTGACCCAAGGCAGGTGATAGAGAGGCGCGTCGGTGCTGTAGGGGATGATCATCCAAAGGACTCACGAAGAGCGGTCGGCCCCGACGATCTTGCCACGAACCGTTTCGTTGACCCATGCAAATCGTCGTTTGCCCAGATCATACACCAATCGCGGCGCCCACTCACGCTTCCGGACGAGATGCCGGCACGTGGCGTTAGCCGGTGGCTCGTGGCTCGGGGATTACCCCATGCGCCGCCCAACCACGCGTCCCGCCGGGATTCCGGCACGTGGCGTCAGCCAGTGGCGCGTGGCTTGGGACCTGCGTTGTTGTTCCGATGTGGGTATCCTATAGCATCACTTGCCGTCCGACTTCTTACTCGATCTTCCTCCGCCATGCGTCCAAACGCGCCGCCCGACCGATCTTCTGGCACTGGAACGACTTTGCCGCCTCCTCCTGTCGCGGCCGATTGATGCTGCGTCGATGGATTGTCGGAATGCTGCTCGGGACCGCTCTGGTGGCCGTCACTTCGCCGTGGTTCGTTCGCAGTTACGTGCCGCGCATCGAAGACCCGACGCGGGGAGTCGCGGTGCTGCAACCGGGATCGGATTACCGTTGGCGCAGCGAAGGATACGCGACGACGCAGATCGGACCGATGGGAATGCCGGGGAGGGTGACCCTGGAACACGAGGAACTCGGCGGACTGCGTTTGGCACTCTGGGGAGATTCTCAGGCCGAAGGGGTTTGTGTGGAGGATCGCGAAAAGATCGCGGCCCAGGTGGCGAGGCTGTCGTCGAATCAGATCCACGTTTATCCGTTCGCGCGCAGCGGCGACGACTGCAACGACTGGATCGCACAGATCGCAACGCTACGTGACAACGATGCGTTCACGGTTGACGCCCACGTCTTTCTGATCGTCGAGTGGTCCGACTGGACAGCTGAAATCGCTGATGCCAAGGAGGAGCTGGATCCATCACAGTCCAAAATCAGTGCGACGTTTCCCGCCTTCCTGATCCAAACCGTTCGCAACATCCTGACGACCGGTGACGGAACGACACGGCGTCGACTCAGGTTTCGTCCCGGACCGGTCGAGTCGCCAACAGTTTCAAGCCGATCGGGGACATCGAATCAGACACTGACGTCGTTGGCAAAGCGTTTGTCTGGCCAGTTGGAACGGCTGCGCGGGCAATGCGACGCGCCGTGCATCTTCGTTTACGCACCCTTGATCCCCGCCATCACCGACGGTGAAACTATCTTCAATGACCCGGATCAGCATGTGTTCGACCGTTTCCGCCAATTGTGTTCCGGGCATGGGTTTTACGTGCTCGATGCGCGAGACGCGATGGTTGCTGCTGCCCGCGGGGGCGATTGGCCGCGAGGATTTCACAACGGCCAATTCGGGGTGGGGCACTACAACGCGACGGGAAACCGGATCATTGCGGAACAACTGTTGGCGTTTTCCGATCGGTTCGGGGCGTCCGGGCAAGCCCAAAACGACGATCCGGCGAAGGACTGATCCACGATGCAGTTCACGCAGATCGAGTTTCTGATCTTTCTGGGATTGATCCTATTGGCCGTTTGGCGTTGTCGCACACGAGTGACGCGCAATCTGATCCTGCTGGCGGCCAGCTACTACTTCTATTCGTATTGGGACTACCGTTTTTGTGGTCTGTTGTTGTTATCCACAGCGGTGGACTATTTCGTGGCCCGACGGATTTCGCATGCAGCATCGTCTCGGGCCAAGCAGGCTTGGTTGGGCGTCAGCCTTGGCGTGAACTTGGGTGTCCTCGGATTTTTCAAGTACTTCAATTTCTTTATCGAGTCCGCGACACCGTTGATCGAATCGGCCGGTCTCAACGCGAGCACGTTGAACATCATCTTGCCGGTCGGCATCTCGTTTTACACCTTCCAGACGCTCAGCTACACGATTGACGTCTATCGCGGAAAAATCCGGCCGACCGATTCGCTACTCGATTTCGCGTTGTATGTCGCGTTCTTTCCCCAGTTGGTCGCCGGGCCGATCGTTCGCGCCAGCGAGTTATTGCCACAGCTAGCGCGGCGGCCGAACTGGTCAGCGCTACGTTTTTTCGGCGGGTTTCAACTGGCGCTTTGCGGACTGATCAAAAAAGTGTTGTTGGCGGATCGATTGGGCGAAGTGGTCGACGTCGTGTTCGCCGCCCCGCAATTGTATGGCGGCCTGACCGTGTGGCTGGCCGTGATCGGGTACGCCGGGCAGATCTACTATGACTTTTCCGGCTACACCGACATCGCGATCGGTGTCGCGAAGATGCTTGGTTATCGTTTTCCCAAAAACTTTCGACACCCTTACTTGGCGACCAGCGTGGCGGATTTTTGGCATCGCTGGCACATGACGCTTTCACGTTGGCTGCGCGACTATCTTTACATTCCGCTGGGCGGCAGTCGCAGGGGGCCAATTCGAACCAACGTCAATCTGATCATCACGATGGTGCTGGGCGGCCTGTGGCACGGGGCGGCATGGACGTTCGTGCTGTGGGGCTTCTGGCACGGCGCGGCGCTGGTCTGCGAACGCGAACTCCACCGCCGGTATGACGTGCGCAAGGCCGTGTGGCTGGGAAGGCTGTCGACGTTCTTGGTGGTCGTTTTCGGCTGGGTGCTGTTTCGCAGCACGTCATTGGACCACGTTGCGTCGATCACGCGGCAGTTGCTGTTTCAGTCACCGGGAATCAATTGGTATCCGCCGTTGGCGATCGCAGCGATCGGGATCATGGTGCTGGAACATGCCGCCTGGACGACGCGTCTGAGAATCGCGATGCGGTTGCGTGCCGACCGCTGGTACACCCCGATTGCGACGACGGTGATGATCTGGTGCCTGGTCTTGTACGCGCCACGAGGATTTACGCCGTTCGTGTACTTTCAGTTCTGATGCGATCAGTGCAGCGAGATCGCTTCTTGCAAGGGTCTTAAGACGGCGCTGACGAGATACTCGTCGACCAGATCGCGGCACAGGGAGGACAGCCGCATGAATTCTTTGTCAAACGATTCATCCGGTCCCAGGCTGTCGTATCGGCGCACGGTCAGGTAGACGCTCAGTTGATCTTCGCTGTACTCGCCCGTCCGCACTTGATAGGCCGTGGTCCGGGATTCGAAACTGATTCGGCACTGCGTCCGGCATTCTTCATCGAGCGCGAATTGCAGCGACGGTTCGTTGGAGAGTACTTTGCCGTAGGGCAGCGTGGTAAAGCGTTCCAACGCCGGCGCGATTCCGATCGCCTGGTTCAAAATCTCGTTGTGGTTCCCGCGATAGTTGAAATCGAATCCCAGCATCACACTCAACGCCTCGCAATCCAGTGGCGTGATGGAAAGCTCATAGGGAACCAGTTCCAAGATGCTGCGGTGTTGGTCAATCGCGGCCTCCAACGATTCGGGGTTCACCGAACCGCTGTTGAGCCGACGGGGTTCGATGGAAACCCAGCGGTAGGAACCCTTTTCCTTTTCCTCTTCGAGCACAAATTCTGACTTCTCGCGGGAATAGAAGTTCAGCATCTGGGGGTAACGACGTCTGACCTGTTCGAAATAGTGCAGCACGGACTCGCGATTTTGCGGCAGATCCATTTCGGTCGCCAAGTTCATGTTGAGATAAAAATCATCGCTGAACATTCCGTAATCGCTCATCCGCTGCAGAGTCCTTGTATTGGTGTGAAGTCCAACCGAGCCGTTGGAAAGAAGAGATTGGGGCGGCGTCTGCCGCGGCTACTTCGTGAAGACGACAACATCATCGAAGGCGTTTAAGTCGTCAAACGATCCGAGGCCGATTCGTCCGTTGGTGAACGTCTTGTCAAATACCTCCATCTGCGGTTGAGCCATGTCATCGAAAAAGATCGCGATTCGGCCGGATTCGACATCACGCACCAATTTGACCTGGTGCCATTGGTCGTCCCAAGGCGTTTCGCGGGTGTTGTTGGTCAGTGCCCGACGCGGTGCTTCGTTGACGATCATGATCTGGCCGCTGTGCGGGTCGGGTCGGGCCCCCAGGTGCACGTAATAAAAGTGCTGGTCGTCGCGATAATTGAAAAACACGCAGCAATCGCGATGGTTTCCGGTGTCTTTGGTACTTTTGACCCGAAAGTGGATTTCGAAGCTGCCCAGTTCCAGGTCCTTGATCAGTGCGACATGCAGCGGGCTGCGAACCGGCGGCTTGTACTCGCTGCTGCGGTCGGTGATTTCGATCGTCTTGGAGCCGTCGTGCGTGCTGTGTTTCCAGGTCTTCGGGTCGAGCATTTCCCAACGCGTCGTCCCCGACTCGAAATCATCGGTAAAAACCGGCTCATCGGCGTGACTGCGTCCTAGGCCGCAAAGTCCCTGGCCCCAGACCATGCCGGCGAGGATCAGCACGACGAGACGAAAAAATAGGGGGGTGACAGATCGGAAACGCCTCGAATGCGGTCGGGCACAGAGCATGGCGTGCGGCATGGCGAAGTGCAGGCTCGGTTGAATCAGGTCACGGCGGCAGAAACGATCGAGTATAGACGAGGTTGGTCCAGACTGCTATCGGCTGTTGTCAGGGTGGGGCCAGCTAGTCAGGCCAGCCGGTCAGGGCTCGCCGGTCGCGATGGGCGGGTCGCGGATCGCCAATGCATGGGAAATCCGTATACTTTTGACCGCACATGCCTTCTCAAACGGACTGATTCATGAATGCCACTGCCACCGATTACGATTCGCTGCTCTCTCGGTTCGGCCTGAGCGAATTTCGGCCCGGTCAGCGCGAGGTGATCGAAGCCGTCGCCAGCGGCGAAGACGTGATGTGCGTGATGCCGACCGGCGGTGGGAAAAGCCTCTGCTACCAGCTGCCCAGCCTGGCTCGTCCCGGCACAACGATCGTTGTTTCGCCGCTGATCGCGTTGATGAAGGACCAGGTCGACACGCTGCGGCAACTGGGAATCGCCGCCCGGCTGATCAATTCCACGCTCAGCCTCCGCGAACAAGAGGACGTGATGGAATCGATGGCCCGCGGCGAACTGGAAATGGTTTATGTCGCGCCGGAACGGCTTCGCAACGGTCGATTTCTGGAAACCTTGCAACGCTGCCAAGTCACCTTGCTGGCCGTCGATGAAGCCCACTGCGTGAGCGAATGGGGACACGATTTTCGCCCCGACTACTCCCGACTGGGCAAAGTCCGCTCGCAGTACCTGGGTGGTCTGCAAACGATCGCGCTGACCGCTACCGCGACACCGATGGTGCGTGAGGACGTTTGTTCTCTGTTGGATCTGCAATCCCCCAAAGTTTTTGTGACAGGGTTTGCCCGCACCAATCTCCATTTCGGGGTGTCTCAGAGCAAAACGGACGTGGAAAAAGAAGACCAGTTGGTCGAATTCGTCAAACGGCAAGACGGCGCCGGAATCGTCTATGCCGCGACGCGAAAAACGTGCGAAGCGATCGGCGAATGGTTGCCGGAAAAGACACGCCGCCCGATCGGCATCTATCACGGCGGCATGGAGTCGGAGAAACGCCGCATCGTGCAGGAAAAGTTCATGTCTGGCGAGTTGGCGGCGATCGTTGCCACCAACGCCTTTGGCATGGGGATCGACAAGTCCGACATCCGGTTTGTCGCCCATTACAACATGCCGGGAACGTTGGAGGCCTATTACCAGGAAGCCGGCCGCGCCGGACGCGACGGATTGGAGAGCGATTGCCGCCTGTTTTTCTCCTATCACGATCGCTACATCCAAGAGTTTTTCATCGAGAATCGTTACCCCTCCAAAGCGATCGTCAACAAGGTCTACCAGTACTTGCTCTCGCGGCCGGAGGATCCGATCGAGTTGACGCTCGATCAAGTCCGTGATGCGATCGACGGGGACAGTTCCGAAGCGATCGGGACCGCCGAAACACTGCTCGCCAAAGCCGGCGTGCTACGGCGACTCGACAGCAGCCAAAACCAGCTGCTCGTTCGGATCGACAGCGATGCCCCGACGTTGCTGGATTTCCTGCCGAAAGAAGCAAAACTGCGTCGCCGGGTGATGACCGCGATTGAGAAAGTTGTCGGTCGACGCCGGAACGACGACGTCTACGTGCGGCCCAACCGATTGATGGAACTGGCCGACGTCGATCGCGACCAATTGATGCGGACGTTGCGTGAACTGAGTCGATTGAACGCGTTTGACTACGTGCCACCGTTCCGCGGACGCGCCGTCCATTTCGTCCAGCGCGACGTCCCCTTCGAAAACCTGGAGATCGATTTCGAAGAACTCGCCCGGCGAAAAGCCAACGAATATGAAAAACTAGAAGCCGTCATCGGGTTCGCTCGTACCGGCGGCTGCCGCCAACGCGTGATCTTGGATTATTTCGGCGATCCGGAAAGCAAGAATTGTGGAAAGTGTGATCGCTGTGACGTCGACGATGGCAAAAATGCGAGCAGCGCGGTCACGGACGGTCTGACCGAATCCGACGCCAATGCGTTGCTGTGTGGGTTGCGCGTCATCCTCAGCGGCGTGACCCGCATGCACGGTCGTTTCGGAAAGAACTTGGTCGCTCAGATGCTGTGCGGATCACAAAACAAACGCATCACCCAATGGAAGCTTCAACGATTGAGCACCTACGGGATGTTGTCGTCGATGAAACAGGCTCAATTGAGCAAGATCATCGATGCGATGATCGAGCACGGGATGATCGAGCAACGTGAAGTCGACCAACGTCGTCCGACGATCGAAATCAGCGACTTCGGCAAGTCCGTGATGCACCTGAAGACGCCGTTGCCGGCCTCGTTCACGTTGTCCAAGGCGCTCGCCCGGGGGCTGGCCGCGGCGGCACGGCACATCGAATCGACCGACGTCGCCAAATCGGATGCGCAATCGCCCTCTGCACCGGACGACCATTCCCTGGACGAAGCCCAAATGGAATCGCAGGCCGGCATCCACATCACCCTCGATGACCTGACCAGCCCCGAAAAGAAACTGGCCGATGAGATCGGCGAGGCGCTCAAACGCTGGCGACGCCGGGCGTCCGCGGCACTGGGAATCCCCGCCTATCGGGTCCTGACGAACTCGACGATCGACCGGCTGGCCGAAATTCGTCCGCAAAGCAGCAGCGAACTGGAAGCCGTCTCGGGAATCGGGCCGGCAACGATGGAGCAGCATGGTTACGACATTCTGGAGATCATCCGCGGTTGCCTGACGGAGGCGGATATCCCGGAAACCGCGACCGCGGAGGGTGACGTTCCCGGACCGCCGGGGGGCGAGTCGAGCGTGGGCCTCGCCGAGCTGCCGGTGGAGGAGCCTGTGCAGGAGCCGCCGGTGCTGGGAGCCGATTCGGGTGTTGCGGATTTTGCTCCTGATCCGCTGGCCGCCGATCCACCGGCTGCCGTGGACGAGTCGATCGGTGAACGCGACGCGTACTGGACTTGGCGTCTGTTCAGCGACGGATTCACGATGGAGGAGGTTTGCCAGATTCGTAAGCTGAATCGTCGCCAGATTGCCTGTCATCTCCAAGCTGCCGCGGCGCGGGGCCGGAGCGTGTCGCCAAGTTGGCAGTCCTGAGCACCCGCATTCCATTTTCGCGCAAATTGGTACAATCAGACCCCATCCGGCTAGGCCCTTGCGGATTGTAGCCCGCCGGGTCGACTCCCCGAGCCGAGTTTTGGGGAATGCTTTGACACCGATTTATCATACCGACGCATAGTTTCAGTGTTGGTTTCGGCGTGTGGCACCGGTTTTGCTCACCACTGCTGCTGTCGGGCAAGCTGTCACGGGGCGTTTGCCAATCGGACTTGGCAATCACAATCACCATCGCCCCTTCCTCTCAAATATCACTGCCTCGCCAAGGCGAGCAACTTTCGATCGAAATACCACTATGGAAAATCGTCGCGAAGAGACAGACGTCAACGCACCTCCCCCGCGTCGCAATAACGGATTGCTGATCGCGGTGGTGCTGGCGATCGGATTCGCCATCCTTTTCTGGCGAACCGAAGACCCCGGATCCAAGATCACGGCCAGCTTTTTCCGCGACCAACTGGCCAAGAAAAACATTGAGCAGGTCAGCATCGGCGAGCAGACCGTCGTCGGGACGTTCAAAAACGAACCCGAGGCACCTCCGGTCATCAAAGATGGCATCGAGACGGTTGAAAAGGATGACAACGGAAAGCCGGTCAAGCTGAAGAAAAAGTTCTATTTCAACATCTCGCTCGATCCGCAATCGTCGTCGCGGATCGAAAGTGCGCTGATCGAGGCGGACATTCCGTATGATTTCCAGCCGCCGGACAACACGCGTGAACTGGTCAATCTGTTGATCTTTATCGGGCTGCCGCTGGCGGTGTTCCTGTTCGTCTTCATGATGATTCGTCGCACACGCAACGACATCATGGGCGGCGGGTTTTTGTCCGGGTTTGGAAAGAGCCCGGCGAAACGTTTCGAAGCCAACGAGAAAACCGTCACGTTTGACGACGTCGCTGGCTTGCAAGGCGTCAAGGCGGACCTGCAAGAGATCGTCGATTATCTGAAAACACCCGACAAGTTCCAAAAGCTCGGGGGACGCGTTCCCAAGGGCGTCCTGCTCAATGGACCGCCCGGAACCGGAAAGACCTTGTTGGCTCGCGCGGTTGCCGGTGAAGCGGAGGTGCCGTTTTACTCCGTCAACGGTAGCGAGTTCATCCAGATGTTCGTCGGCGTCGGGGCCAGTCGGGTTCGCGACTTGTTCCAAACCGCGAAACAGAACAGCCCCGCGATCATCTTCATCGACGAAATCGATGCGGTCGGACGCCAGCGCGGTGCCGGCTTGGGCGGCGGACACGATGAACGTGAACAAACGCTGAACCAGATCCTCGGTGAGATGGACGGGTTCACGCCCAGCCAAGCCGTGATCGTCGTGGCAGCCACCAACCGGCCCGATGTCTTGGACCCCGCCCTGTTGCGTCCCGGTCGCTTCGACCGTCACGTCGCAGTCAATCGGCCCACGATGAAAGGCCGCGAAGAGATCTTTAAGGTCCATGTTCGCGATGTCCCGCTGGCCGATGATGTCAAACTGGATCGCTTGGCCGCGGGAACCATCGGATTGACGGGCGCTGATATTCAAAACATGGTCAATGAAGCGGCGCTGTGGGCCGCCCGCCATGACAAGAAAGAAGTCGACATGAACGATTTCGATTACGCCCGCGACAAGATCCTGATGGGGGCCAAACGCGAAGAAGTGCTCCGTGGGATCGAGAAAGAGAAAACCGCTTATCACGAAGCCGGACACACGCTGACCGCCTGGCATCTGGACGGTGCACACACCGTGCACAAGGTCACCATCGTTCCACGCGGTCGCGCTCTAGGCGTCACGCAGTATGTCCCCAACGAAGATCGCTTGAACGTCAGCAAGAAAGAGCTGGAACACCAGCTGATCGTTCTGTTGGGCGGACGGGCTGCGGAAAAGATCGTCTATGACGAACCGACCGTCGGGGCGGAAAACGACCTGGAACGCGCCACCAGCATCGCTCGCCGAATGGTCACGCATTGGGGCATGAGCCCGAAGCTCGGTCCGGTCTGCTACAAGACCAGCGACGAAGATCCGTTCTTGGGACGTGAGATGCATCAGTCGCGACAATTCAGCGAACACACGCAAGAATTGATCGACGAAGAAGTCTCGCGGATCCTGATGGAAGCCGACCAACGCGCCGAGCAACTGTTGCGCGAGCACCGCGAAGATCTGGAAAAGATCACCCGCGCTCTGATGGAAGAAGAGGAACTCGATGAGCAACAGATCACGGACCTGATCGGCGAATCGATCCAGCAGAAGATGAAGTCGGAGGAAGAGCCGATCCCCGGGACCGTGTCCTCACCGGAAGTCAACGATCCGGGGGTTTCGAATCCCGTCGTGAATCGTGACGAATGAATTTAAGCTCCGCCCGTAAGAAAGCAACGAAACTTCGCCTGCACCAGGTCGAGTACACGCTGGTCGTGTGCATGGATCGCAAGACCGCCAAGTGCTGCGGGGGCAAGGCGATGGAGGAAACGTGGCGGCACATCAAGCACTGCTGCAAGCTGCGGCGCAAGGCCGGCCAATCCGTTGTCTTGCGGATCAAGGCGGGCTGCATCGGCGTCTGCAAGGGAGGTCCGATTGTCGGCGTGCTGCCCGATGGAATCTGGTACGGTGACTGCACGCCGGAGATCATCGACAGGATCTTTGACGAACACCTCGGTCAAGGATCCGTCGTTCAGTCCCACGTGATTGCCGCCCCTTCATAAGCGGGCAATCGGGGCGGGCAGGACATTCAATCCTCACTCGGGCTTTTCCTCTTTCGCAACGATGCAAAACACGCATCCCGCAATCGCGAAACTGGGGACCGTCCACTTGAGAATCGATCCGTAAACCGGATGCCAGAATTCGGCTCCCGAGCTGATTCCGTTGTCGCGGTCGGGTTGTCGCAGTCGCCGGGACCGCGAATCGTCTCCTTGGTGGTCCGCCGCCTGCATGCGAAATCCGTCTCGCCAACTTGCAGGGGCCAACGGAGACAAGATGCCGGCGGTGCTGACGATGATCAAATACAGGGACAAGAACATTCCCAGCATCAGCCCCAGCAAGAGCCCGATCCCGCCTGCACGCAACGTTCGAATTGATTTCGCCTTCAATCCGATTGGGTCGGCGAGTGGCTCGGGGCCTGCTGAGCCGAGTGACGATTCGGGGTCGGCCGCGTCATCGTCGTCGCGATCGTCATCCTGTTCGGAAGTCTTATCTTCGTCCGCTGCCCTGATCGACTTCTTGAACGACGAGACGCTCTGAACCAAACCGACCAGGAATCCAACGAACCAACCCGCGGCGGGCAGGACGTCCGCAATTTGCTTGGTCGGCAGGGAGGTAAAAGATCCGATCAACCAAGCGATGACGCCGAGTTGCGAGAACACGATCACACCCAAGACGGATCCCAGCGAGATGAGGAAGATCGCCCGGCCCGACTGCCAGATGACCTCGATCAGTCGACCGATCCAGTCCCGATTTGACGCGGTTTCGGCATGTGGGATTGGAATGGGTTTCATGGCAAGTCCTTCAACGTCGACGATCTGCACGCTCTGTAGGCATCAAGGCTCAAGAAACCGGGCGCGCCCCGGCCACAGCGACGCTGCGGTGAACCGATGGCACCGCGTGCTTTCCACGTCGATCTTTGCACCGTTTGTGTCAAGATTTCCCACTGCCTCGTCGTTGACGTGACTCGGCCCTCCGCGGCAGTTAAGTTGGTAGGCGTACCGTCTGCGTCTCGTGAATCCCCGAATCGATCAAAGACCTGCCATGAAATCAATTGTTTCCGCCCTGGGCATTCTGGCCTTGATGGGCCTCTCCAACGCCAGTGTGGCGGATGAAGCATCGGCCCGTCGAGTCGGCGAAAAGCCGAACGTGATCTTGATCATGGCCGATGACGTCAGTTGGGAAGCGTTCAGCTGCTATGGAGCCGAAGATTATTCTACACCGCACATCGATGCCCTGGCCGCCGATGGAGTCCGTTTTACTCATTGTTACTCCACACCGATTTGTACGCCCAGTCGCGTCAAGCTGATGACGGGCAAATACAACTTTCGCAACTACACGCACTTCGGCTATCTGGACCCGAACGAAAAGACGTTGGGGCACTTGATGAAGTCCGCCGGCTACAAGACAGCGATCGCGGGGAAATGGCAACTCAACGGTTTGTACAACAAACTTCCGGGTCATGACGATCCGACCCGCCCCCAAAAAGCAGGCTTTGACGAGTCGTATCTGTGGCAGGTCACCACGGGAAAGCAAATCAATCAGGGCGGAGGCGAACGCTTCTGGAGTCCTCCGCTGGAACGCAACGGCCGGATGCAAAGCGTTGACGAGAACTTGGGAAAGTATGGACCGGATTTGCTGTGTGATTTCATCTGCGACTTCATGCGTGAGAACCAGCGGGATCCATTTTTTGTCTACTACCCGATGATGCTGGTGCATGACCCGTTCGTCAAAACACCCGATACGATCGGTGATGACCCGCGAACCCAAGCTGCCAACAAACCGCCCAAAGACAAAGCGGCACGAAAGGAAAACTTTGTCGCCATGGTCGAGTACATGGACAAGATTGTCGGTCGAATCGTCGATCAGGTCCGCGCACTCAACCAGCTTGAAAACACGATCATCCTCTTCACCGCCGACAACGGAACCAACACCTCGATCAGTTCACGATGGAACGGTCAAATCATCAAGGGTGGCAAGGGCGGGATGACCGACATGGGGACCCATGTTCCGATGGTCGCCTCGTGGAAGGGAACGACACCGCCGGGGTTGGTGCTCGATGATCTGATCGAGTTCACCGACCTCTATCCGACCCTGGCCGCCGCAGCCGGAATCGATCTCGGCCGCGAAGATCCGATCGATGGACGCAGTTTCTTGCCGCAGCTTCAAGGCGACAAAGGCAATCCGCGGCAGTGGGTGCTGTGTCACTACCAACCGTATTGGAATAAGACGCCGGGGCAGTTCGTTCGCACCCAGGATTTTAAACTGTACCGTGACGGGCGTTTCTACAACGTCCCCGTCGACTTAACCGAATCGAAGGACCTTGGCCAGAGCAACTTGGCGCCGCGGGTAGGACAGGTTCGGCAGCAGCTCGTCGGTGTGATCGAGCAATGCCCACCGGCGCCGGTCGGCCGCGGCAGCCGGGACACCGAATCACGCCCCATCTATCCGGACTGGAAGAATTTGGTCGACCCGAATGATTGATTCATGCACGATGTGCCGCAAGGGTTGACGCAATTGCGTTGCACTGTCTTTCAGGAAATCGTCATTCAAGAAATCGATCATCGCCTGCGTGTCGTATTGGTTCTCAAGTCGATGGATCAATCCGCCGCGGATTTCGAAGTGGAAATTCACCCAAATGCGAGGGCTGGTTTGACCGCACCGGATGAGGATCTCGTCGAATCTGGCGGTGACCCCGTGATCGGCCACCAAATACCGTGGTGACAATGGATGTCCTGGGTCTCGGGTAAAGAGGCCGAAGAAGCGATCCAGCCAGACTTGAAATCCTTCCTTGCCCGTTTCTGCGACGAACAGCGGATGGCAGAAGTTCCCCGCCGATCGAAACGTAAAGTTATCGGCGAGCAACTCAGTGCAATGATGAAGCACTGCAGCGGCATGTTTTTCGAAGGATTCCATGAACCGTTTGCAGGTGAGCAGTTCATCAAACAACAGGTCGCCGGTTTGGACGTCGGCTCCCCGTTCCCGAAGTGCTTGGACGATGTCCTCGATCGCTGCACCGGACAATCGTCCGACGGATTCCGCTTTGCGAATCAAGCGTGAGGAGTAGCCGGCCACTGCGGCGAGTGCCGTTTGGCTCAAACCGACTTCGGCACGCAGTGTTCGTAGTCGGTTGGCACGGATGCGGTAAGAAGTATGATCCAACAATGTCATCGCGGACGCCTTCTTGAAGGTGGGCCAGAAACGGTCGTGAGTGACGCATGGTAGGCAGCCCAACGTCGAATTATCGCGGGGGCCGTGTTCCGCCACAAGGGGCGCCGTGCCACGTTATTGGAAATCCGACCGGCGGTAAACCGTTCCTCTACCGTTCCTATTCTGCGTCTTGGAGATCTCAACGCGATCGATATGATCATCGCACGAAACAAGATCCCGATCCGGTCAGGCGAACGGTGTTATAGAATCGTCGGTCGGATTTGGGCGGTTGATCTCCCTTCCTCCCTCCCTCCCTTTAATCTGCGATGCGACGCATGCACCGGATCGGCACGCTGCAAGGACAACCGTCAACGATTCGCTCACGCCGTGCATTTACGTTGATCGAACTGGTCGTGGTCATCGCCGTCATGGGCATCCTGGTGGCATTGCTGTCATCTGGAGTGCAAGCGGCGCGTGAACAGTCACGGCGTGTCACGTGTTCGAATCATCTGCGCCAGCAAGCGTTGGCGTTGCAACTGTTCCATGACCTTTCCGGCAGCCTGCCGTTTGGAAACGATCGCGGCGAAGGCAGAAACCAATCGTGGGCCTCCGCGGTGCTTGGTCAACTGGAACGGTCCGAACTGGCTGTACAGTGGGACCGGAAAAAAGCATGGAATGATCCGGCTCGAAATCAGCAATTGTCCGAGACCGTGTTGCCGGTTTTGCGCTGTCCCTCGTCCGTCTGGGATTTCCCTGGGGACACGGATTATGCGGGCGTGATGGGAAGCGCACTTGCCAGCGGGCGTTCCCTGACTGGACTGGATATCAACAACGGCGTGTTGATCGGGTCCTCGCCCCAGCGACGGTCGCCGATACGGCTAACTGAGATCGTCGATGGGACCAGCCAAACGATGCTGATCGCAGAAGTTGTCGATCGCATGCCTGCTGAACACGGTCTTTGGGCTGACGGCCGCAACGCGATATCTCATGACAACGGTGGCATCAATGTCGACGCCAGTGGCGAAATCTTCAGCCGTCATCCTGCCGGGGCGCAAGTCGTCTTTGCCGACGGTTCGGTGCACTTTTTGACGGAGTCGATGGACACGTCACTGATCGGTGCATTGTGTTCTCGTAACGGTCGTGAAGTGATACCGGCGATTGATTAACTCACTTGCAAGGAGATCTTGAAAGACATCCCATTGCGTTTTTCGTGTGTCCGAGACAGTTCAACTTTTTCATTCAGAGAGAAATTCCCCCAATGTTTAAGCATGTTGTTTTGACGATGGCACTGGTCGCTGCACTCGGTTCGGTCGCGGAAGCAGGCGGCAGTAGCAAGTCGAACGGTTCCATTCGGTTTACGAATACCTCATCGACTCGAATCGGTCTGGTCGCGGTCGACCCCAGCGCCTCGCTCCAGGCGGCGACCACCGCGCGCGAGTTTACGGCCCGGGGTGGCAAGATTCTCAACCCCGGCGAATCGACGGAGTTCAAGAACCTGAGAACGGGTTCGCACACGGTCGCGACGACACTGGTTGCTCCGGGAACGACGTCTGTGAACGTTTCCGCATTCACCGTCACGACGGTGTCTGTCGCCAAAGGCAAACGGACGCAGATCAACCTCTAGTTGCACAACCCAAGCGTCGTGGGGCTGGCGGGATGGAATAAAAAACCGTCCCGCAAGCCCCGTTTTTCGCTGCATTCCATGTCCAGCTCGCTCGTTTCCTCCCCCTTTCTGATCCTGCTGTCGGCGTTGCTGATGGCAGTCGCCTGGCTGGTCCCGCTGGCCGGTCCACTCAATTCGCTCGGCTGGGTGATCTTGATTCGGATGGCGATCGTGCGACATCGCAAGGCAGCCGGCCGTGTCACCGGGCTCAGCGGCTTGATCCATTTGTTGATCGCCTTTCACTGGGCCGGACGAACGATCTACGAAACGACCCATCTGGGCGTGTTCGGTTCGATCGTCGGTTTCCTGCTGTTTCTCGTTTGGGAGGCGCTGCCGTTCTATGGATTCGGAGTCGCCGCGTCGACACTCTGGCGGCGCGGACCAAACTGGATCTTTCTGCTCGTTCCGATCTGGATTCTGGCGGAGCGGTTTTGGCCGAAGGTGTTTGCCTGGTCGATCGCGCACACCTATTTGGACTATCCTCCGGTCATCCAGCTGGCCGAGGTGGCTGGGACCTCGGCCGTCGCCGCCTTGGTGATGCTGTTCAACGTCACGGTTGTTTACGGATCGGTTTTGATTTGGCCCGACCGAATGGCCGCATCGGCAGCGCCTCGCTGGAGGTCGTTGGCCGCGGCAAGCGGTATGGTGGCCGCGTGTTTGATTTGGGGCGTGGTTCGCGAGCATCGGATCGCGGCGATGCAAACCACCGGCGCTCGACTGCGAGTCGCGATCGTGCAGGTGGATCCGACCGTGGTGGGAGCCATCGAGCGTCTGCGTGAATTGTCCGATTCCGTTGAAGGTCCGGTTGATCTGTTCGTTTGGCCCGAGTCGGCGCTCGGGATCTATCACTCTTCGCTGCAAGACTTTCGCGATGAACAACGAACGACGGAGCTTTCCGAAGCCCCCAACCCCGCGCTCGATCCCTACTCCAACAATCGCTCGCATTTATTGGCCGGAGGAAAAACGTACGATGAAGGGGGGCGTGATCGCGGGCCTTATCGAAACTGTGCCTTCCTGATCAATTCCGAGAAACAGATCGTCGGTCGCACGTCCAAACGGACCTTGATGCCGATCGGCGAGTATGTCCCGTTGGAACGTTTGGTTCCTTGGTTTCGCGAGTGGCTGGCCGTCGACACCGATTTGATTCCGGGCGTAGATTATGCTCCGTTGCAGCTGTCTACGGGAGTCAAGATCGGCGTGACCGTCTGCTATGAAGACACCGACCCGGCGATCGCGTCGGCGAATGTTCGATCGGGTGCGGACGTGTTGATCGGCTTGATCAACGCGTCGGCCTTCACCAGCCCAACCACCCTGCAGCAGCATCTGCGACTAGCACGCCTACGCGCCGTCGAAAATCGAACGTGGTTTCTCCGCTGTTCGTCCACTGGCATCACCTGCGTCATCGATCCGAACGGACGAATCGTGAAACAACTGCCCTGCGGCGTCGAGGCGGTGCTGGTGGCTGATGTTCCGTATCGCTAACGGTGGTTCAGGACGACAGACGTTGCGGCAGTCGAGTAGTGCAACGATCGACTTTCCCCGCTCCTTTATCGTGTCGCCAATTAGCGTGACGCCCGTGATCACAAATGCGACGACGTGCGTGATTGAGCGCGCCATGCGTGCGACTTTCGCACTGCTGATGAAGCGGTTCGGAAAAGCGATCCGTTTGCAACCACAATTCTGGTCCATCTGTGGAATGGCCGTCGCGACACGGCTATGCTGACGGCATGGGAAATGCAATCTCCCAGCGATCAGCGGTCCCTGCGGTTGAACGATCCACACGATCAGGAAGGTAGGTCATGTCGAATAAGCAAGTGAAGTCTCCCACCCAAACGCCTCGCCGAGGTTTCTTGAAGACTGCCGCGGCGACGGCCGGCGCTGCAATCGCGGCACCGACGATCATCCCCAGTTCAGCGCTGGGGTTGGACGGGGCGGTCCCGCCCAGCGAACGCGTTGTCGTGGGCGGAATCGGGATCGGCCGTCGGGGAGGCTACGATCTGAGTTGTTTTCTGCCGCAGAAAGACGTGCAGTTTGTCGCGGTCTGTGACGTCAAACAGAAACGTCGTGGCGAAGTCAAAAAGATCGTCGATGACCACTACGGGAATCAGAAGTGCGAGACCTATCGTGACTTTCGTGATCTGCTCGACCGCAGCGACATCGATGCGGTGTTGATCGCCACCGGACCGAACTGGCATTCGACCGCGGCGATGACGGCTGCCAAAGCGGGCAAGGACATGTATTGCGAAAAGCCCGTGACGAAGAACATCGCGCAGAGTTTGATCCTGGCCGAAACGATGCGCCGCACCGGACGCGTGTTCCAAGCCGGAACGCAACGCCGCAATCTGCCACACTTCGCATTCGCCTGTGAGTTGGCGCGTACCGGCAAGCTCGGCAAACTGACCAAAGTCTACGCCCACCCGATGGGAATGAATGCTTTGATGAGTGGCTGGTTGGGACCGGAGCCGGAACCCGATCCGGAAGTCGTCGACTGGGACATGTACCTGGGGCCGGCCGCCTGGCGCCCCTTCAACAAAAAGTTGTTGGACGGTTTTAATTTTGAAAAAGGCGGCGGCTTCGTCGGTGCCTTCTCCGGCGGGGGCGTGTTGGAATGGGGATCACACTGTGTCGACCTCTGTCAGTGGGCCGTCGATGATTGCCCACCACCTGTTCAATACGACCCGCCGAAAGACGGTGAGTTGGTAGCCCGCTACGAGAACGGCACCGAGTTGATCTTTCGCGAAAAAGGCTGGATCCCGCTGGGGTCTTGCCCGGTACGCTTCGAAGGCGAAACGGGCTGGGTCGAAGCCGGTGACAGTGGAAAGATGGTGTTGAGTTCTCCAGAATTGCTTGCCGGTCGAGAGGTCGCCGAAATCGGCGGCTACCCGGCGACGTTCCACGTCCGCGATTTCCTGGATTGTGTCAAGACGCGGCGGCAGCCCAAGGGGAACGCCGATGCGGCCTGCAACGCGCACATCGCGTGTCACGCAGCAAACATCGCGCTGTATTTGGATCGCCAAGTCAATTACGACAACGCCACGCACGAATTCATCAACGACGAGCAAGCCAATCGAATGCGCTCCGAGGCGCTTCGCGAACCGTGGCGGCTGTAGTGCCCTCGTGAACCAGGCTGACGGCCTGTGATTGTTTCGTTCACACTCATCCCCATCGCTCCAAGCACCCTCCCATGCATACGACTCGACCTTACCTTCGCAGCTTGACGTTGTTCGTTGCGTCCATCGCGACGCTTGCCATCCTGTCCGTCGCGGCCGTTCCGATCTCAGCCGCCGAAACGGAAGCCGAATTGCTCGCCGTCCTCCGCTCCGATGCACCGGGCGGCGAAAAGGCGATTGTCTGCAAAAAGCTGGCAATCCATGGATCAAACGCCGCGGTTCCTGAATTGGCCAAGCTGCTTTCCGATCCACAATTGTCCTCGTGGTCCCGTATCGCGTTGGAGGTGATTCCGGGCGATGATGCTGACGAAGCCTTGCGGTTGGCCACTCAGACGCTCGACGGCAGACTCCTTGTCGGCACGATCAACTCGATCGGTGTCCGTCAGGACGCCGGTGCGGTCGAGATATTGGGCGCACGTCTACAGGACACCGATCCCGAAGTCGCTTCGGCCGCGGCCGTGGCATTAGGGCGGATCGGCAATGACGCCGCAACCCAATTGCTTCAGCAAGCCCTGCAAACCGCATCCGGCGATGTCCGTAATGCTGTCGCTGAAGGCTACTTGCTGTGTGCCGAACGGCTGCACGGTGACGACAAGTCGGGTGCGGCGACGGAGATCTATGACGAGATCCGCAAGGCCGAACTGCCGATGCAACGGATCGTCGAAGCCACCCGTGGTGCCATCTTGTCCCGTAACGAAGACGGGATCGCGTTGTTGATGGAGACGTTTCGGTCCGACGACAAAAAACTATTTCAGCTTGCGCTGGGCACGGCGCGGGAGTTTCCCGGCGGCGAAGTGGACCAAGCCCTGGCGGAGGAGTTGACACGAGCGACACCGCAGCGGGCCGCGTTGATCGTCCAGGCGATGGCAGATCGATCCGAAACGGTCGTGCTGGATGCTGTATTGCAGGCCGCACAAACCGGTGACAAACAAGTCCGAGAGTCGGCGATCGATGCGCTCAAACGCGTGGGGGACGTTTCTGTTCTTTCGCCGTTGTTGACGATTGCATTGGACCAAGACGCAGAGCTTGCCCAAGCGGCCAAGGACACGCTGGCCGAACTACCTGGTGAAGGCGTCGACGCGAAAATTGTTGCGATGCTGCCCGACGCAACGGGAGACAGCTATCCGCTGCTGATCGATCTGGTCGGCAGCCGACGCATCGATGCGGTTCCCGATCTGGTCCGCGCGCTCGATCATTCAGATTCCGCTGTCCGCGGCGCGGCCCTGATCGCACTGGGGGAAACCGTCCGCCTGGAGAAAGTTTCTTTGTTGATCGAGCAAGTGGTTGCTCCGAAACGTGCGGAAGATGCAGCGATTGCCCGCCAAGCTCTGAAATCGGCAAGCGTCCGCATGCCCGATCGTGAAGCCTGTGCGGCGGAACTCGCTTCGGCAATCAGTCGCGCACCGGCAACCACGAAAACGGTCTTGCTTGAAATACTCAGCGATGTCGGTGGCACGACCGCATTGCAGACGCTCGCCACGTCGGCCAAGAGTTCTGATCCAGAATTGCAAGACACCGCCAGCCGTCTGTTGGGCAAGTGGAACAACTTGGACGCCGCACCGGTCTTGTTAGACCTGTCCACGACCGCGCCGGCGGAGAAGTATCAGGTTCGTGCGCTGCGTGGCTACATCGGACTGGCAAGGAAGTTTTCGATGCCGGAGCGCGACCGTGCCGAGATGTGCAAACAGGCGTTGGAGGTTGCGAGCCGGATCGATGAACAAAAGCTTGTGTTGGACGTCTTGAAATTGCATCCGAGCGTCGCGGGGCTGAAATTGGCCCTCGATGCCAAAGCGATCCCGGCCATCAAGGCCGACGCGACGACCGCGGCAGAGGAAATCGCACAACAGTTGCGTAAGAAAGGTGTCGACGTCAGCCGGCTGATGTCGGGGTCCTGAAACGGACGCGGCCCATCAACGTAGTAGCGGCAGGGCGCAAGCCCTCCGGTCCGGCCCGCCGTTCCGCTATCGGTATCAACCTCGGTTTGATCGGGCGTGACGCCACTGGCGTGCGCTGCGCGAGTCCTCTGGGCTTCAGCGGAAGTGCGCATCGGGTTCCATCAAACTCTGCAACTCCTGCAAAGGGTCAAAAAACCTCCGGGATTTCGAAATCCGAATGGGTGAGCTGTTCGTCATACCGATGAATGGGCCCACACCATTCCATTTTGAATGTTCGCAATCCTTGGAGAAGAGCGATGAGCAAGCCGTCCATTTCGCTGGTCGTTTTGGCGTTGATCACAGTCGGAGCAGTCATCGCTTACGGGGCGTGGCGAAACGCATTCTATGTCACGATCGAGCACACGGACGTCCACCCCAGCCCTGATCCGCTGGACGATTTGACGCTCGTGGATGATCGGTTGGAAGACCTGCGTCCCGACTTTGACCCGCAACGGGTCGATCGCCGAGACTACGAGGGTTGGCAGATCAACCACAGCGCGGCCGTCATTCAATTGGACTGTCCCGACATCCGGCCGGACCGAGACACCGCGATGTTGCGGCTGTACGCGACCTACGCCGATGCGATCCGGGAATCCGAAAGCAGCGGGCTGATGGTGCTGCCGAGTGCCAACATGCTCGATGGATTCGCAAAACAATTCGATGACGGACTGTACGCGGCATTGGACCTGGCCTGCTTTCGCGGTGATGCTGGCTTTTCTCCATCGGCGGTGGATTTTGTCGAAGCGTTGTTCTCTGCATTGCCGCCGGACAGTCAGGCCCGTGGGTTTCTCGCCGCGGCGCTGCAGTTGGCCGACCGACCGGTCCAGTTGGACGCACACCAGCAAGCCGCTACGGAGAATTGGCTCGAAGAGTTTCAAGCGGATCCGTCACGTTCGAAACCCATCTCGTTCTACACTTGGAACGACGACTTGCGACGGGTTTGGAAGTTCTTTCGTTTCTTGCAACACGGCTTTGAACATGCCAATGTCGCGATACCGCGGGAGATCGCTGATGTTCTCGCGTCCGATGAAACGCTGCGTCGGGACTACCTGGAATTGATCGACTTTTATTCCAAGTTGACCAACCCAGCAGATGGATTGAACCTGGACCAGTTGATCGGAGCCGATGCGGAGTTGGCGGACCTGGCGCGACAGCACAACGTGCTGCTTCCGGTGGTCAGCGTGCTGCCGGCGTCGACCAGCCGTGAATCGGAATTGTTCAACCGGCTCTTCTCCACCGGCACGGCGGCACAGACGAATTTGATGGTGGAGCTGATTCGGCAAATTCGCTCGGGAGACGTGGACCTGACACCGCGTCAAGACAGCGGTTGGTACGATCACCAGATCCATGCGTTGGAAACGATGCTGTTACCGACGCGTGGCAAGGAAAGCCAAAAGCTGCTGCTGACGGCGAAGTACAAGCGTCGATTGATTCAAGCCTTTCAGGCGATGATCACCAAACGACGCGAAACGCACGCGAGACAACTTGGACGGATTGAGGCTACCGCGGCGGTACCACCACGCAAGATCCGGCCGCGGTTGCGGGTCGAACCCTGTGCGACGTTTTACCTGCGCACCGCACGCAGTTACGCCTTTCTTGAATCTTTCCTGCAGGTCAACGGCGACGCCGATCTGGGGCAGCTTCACGGCTGGCGTGAAGACGGCCAACGGGAAAGCGATCTGCAAACCGAACTGCCGTCGATGAAGCAGGTGTTTTACGGTTTCTATCTGTTGGCTTGTGAAGACATCGGGTTGGCGCCCGAACTCAGTGACGAGGAAGCCGTCGATGTCGATGCCGCCTACAGTGCCGCCGAAGCATGGTTGGCCGATCTCGCCCATCGCGACCTTGCCGTCGATACTCGCGTGTCCGTACCGGTCTTGTATGACCCCGTCGTCAATACCACTCGATTGTGGGCCACCCTCGGTGTCCGGATGGTCAAGCTAGACGCCAAGTACGTGCGCCCGCCGCAAATGCGAGAGAATCCGCAGTCGCCGTGGCAGGTTGTGGAGGCCGATCGCTTGGGCGACGTGAGCTACGTGATCGCGGTGGACGAATTCGCCGAATTCAGTCTGCCGGGCCGCCAAACCTTGACACGAAAGCAGTTGCGGGAACTGGCCGATGGCCACCCCAGCAAGCAGGCGATTCTGGACGCGTTGTCGACGACAGCAACGAACGGGAAATAAGAGTCGCATTGTCGTGGATCACGGAGCGATCCACGACACTCCTTCATCGCCCGTTGCTAAACGTCGTCGTCCGAGGCGTGGTCGCCGGACTCACCGCCTTCTTCGTCGCTTTCTTTTTTGTACTGGTCCAACCGTCGATAGAGCGTTCGGGCGCCGATACCGAGAATCTTGGCGGCTTCTTCGCGGTTGTCGTTGGTCAATTGAAGCGTCTTCTCGATCGCCCAGCGTTCGATCACGCTGAGCGGTTGGCCGATCAGATTCGAATCGGCGTCGGTGCTGATCGTTGGCAACGCGATTTCTTCGACCGCGTTTTCACCAGCTTCGTCGTCGACCAATTCAGGCGGCAGGTCTTCGACATCCAGTTTGCCATCGGTGTCCAGCACGACCATCATTTCCACAAAGTTGCGCAACTCGCGCACGTTGCCGGGCCAATCGTAAGCGAAAAAACGTTTGGTGACCGCGGGTGTGAAGTGCGCCGCGGGTTTGTCGTGACGGCGCAAGAACATCTTGCGGAAATGATCCATCAACGGGATCACGTCTTCGCGGCGTTCCCGCAGCGCCGGCAATTCGACGGTGACGACTTTTAAACGAAAGTAAAGATCGCTTCGGAAGGTGCCGGCGTCGATCATCGCTTCCAACGGGCGATTGGTGGCCGAGATCAATCGGACGTTGACCTTGATCGCTTTATTGTCGCCGACGCGAGTGATTTTGCTTTCTTCCAAGACTCGCAGCAATTTAATCTGCGTGCTCATCGGCATGTCACCGACTTCGTCCAGGAACAACGTGCCGCCGTTGGCATATTCGAACGCACCGATGCGGTCGGCATCGGCACCGGTGAAGGCGCCTTTGACGTGTCCGAACAATTCGCTCTCGACCAGGTTCTCTGCGATCGCCCCGGTGTTGATCGCCACGATCGGCTTGTTTCGCCGCGGGCTGTTTTGATGAACGGCCTGGGCGACAATTTCTTTGCCGGTCCCATTTTCGCCGGTGATCAAAACCGTCGCGTCGGTCGCCGCGATTCGACGCAGCCGATCGATCACCTGCTGCATCTTCTTGCTGGTGTAGATGATGCCTTCGAACCCGAATCGCTCGTCCAATCGCGACATCAGTTCGGTGTTCTGGCGGCGTAAGCTAACCGCGCCGACGGCTTTTTCGACGATCGCACGCAGCCGGCTCGGCGTGATCGGTTTCTCGAGGAAGTTGAACGCGCCCTGCTGCATCGCTTCGACGGCGATGGGGACCGTCGCGTGACCGGTCACCATCACCACTTCCGCGTCGGGCAGCCGTTGCCCGGCCAGTTTCAACAGCTTCATCCCGTCGACGTCGTTCATCACCATGTCGGTGATGATGATGTCAAACGTGTCACGCTCGATCAACGTCGCCGCTTCGGGGCCGCTGGTTGCGACGGTGCACTTGTAGCCGACCTTCTCCAGACTCTCCGTCATCGCTCGCGCATGTGCCGCTTCGTTATCAACGACCAGCAAACGAAACGTCGACGGGTCGTAATCCGGTTTGCCAGTTGACTTTTTGAGCGATTGAGAATCAGACATCGGGATCGATTACTCCGCGTAGCGTTCTTGGAGTGATTGAACGGTCATCACGTCCTCTCCCAGGGCTTGCATTGCACGCACGGCCGCTTCGGCGGCGGCGATCGTCGTGATACACGGCACTCCTTGTTGCACGGCCGCGGCACGAATGCGTCCTTCATCCGTCCGCGCCCCTTTGCCGTTGGGCGTGTTCATGATCAACGCGACATCTTCGTTCTTCAGATAGTCGATCAAGTTCGGTTGCCCCTCGGCCAGCTTTTTGATTCGCGTTACCGGAACTCCTTCGGCTTCCAGACGCGCCGCGGTTCCACTGGTCGCCAGGATTTCAAATCCTAAGGCACGCAAGTCCTTGCCCAAGCTGACCGCAGAACCTTTGTGTCGTGAACTCAGACTGACAAAGATCTTGCCTTCGGTGGGCAATGTCACCCCGGCAGCGAGCTGGCTTTTGGCGAATGCCAGCGGGAACTTTTCACTGATCCCCATCACTTCCCCGGTGCTCCGCATTTCCGGGCCCAACACGATGTCGACGCCGGCAAATTTGCGGAACGGGAAAACGCTTTCTTTGATCGACACATGCTTGGGGATCGGTTCTTGGGTGATCCCCAGTTCGGCCAGCTTCATTCCCGTCATCACCTTGGTGGCCAAGTTGGCGACCGGGACCCCGGTGGCTTTGGCGACAAACGGCACCGTCCGACTCGCCCGCGGATTGACTTCCAAGATATACACCTTGGGCCCATCCTCTTCGTTCTTGATGGCGAATTGAATGTTCATCAGCCCGACGACATGCAATGATTTGGCCAACTTGATCGTCGCTTCACGCAGTTCGGCCAGCACTTCTTGAGGAATCGAAAACGGCGGGATGGCACAGGCCGAGTCACCGCTGTGCACCCCGGCTTCTTCGATGTGCTCCATGATTCCCATGATGACGGCGTCGTCGCCGTCGCAGATCGCGTCGACATCGACTTCCGTGGCGTCTTCCAAGAAACGGTCGATCAACACCGGTTGTCCGTCGGCGACGATGAATGCTTCGGCGACGTAGCGTTCGAATTGTGCCTTGTCGTAGCAGATCTCCATCGCGCGACCGCCCAGTACGAAACTGGGACGGACCAACGCCGGATAGCCGATGCGTTTGACTTCCCTTCGGGCCTCTTCCATGTTGCGGGCGATGCCGCTGGGCGGCTGCCGCAATTGCAAGTCGTTGATCAGCTGTTGGAAACGCTCGCGGTCCTCGGCGGCTTCGATCGTGTCGACGCTGGTGCCGATGATCGGGACACCGGCCTCTTGCAGTCCTCGAGCCAGATTCAGTGGCGTTTGTCCGCCGAACTGAACGATCACGCCGTCGGGTTGGGTCGCGTCGCAGATGTTCAACACATCTTCGATCGTCAGCGGTTCAAAGAACAGGATGTCCGAGGTGTCATAGTCCGTACTGACCGTCTCGGGATTGCTGTTGACCATGATCGATTCGTAACCGATTTCACGCAGCGCGAAACTGGCGTGGCAACAGCAATAGTCGAATTCGATCCCTTGCCCGATCCGGTTCGGCCCGCCGCCCAAGATCACGACGCGTTTTTGATCCGCCTTGGGCGGCAATTCGTCTTCGATCTCGTAGGTGCTGTAGTAGTACGGCGTGTAGGCTTCGAATTCGGCGGCGCAGGTATCGACGCTTTTGAAGACCGGTCGAATGCCCAAAACCAAACGATGTTGACGGACCTTCAATTCGGTCGAGGACAGCATGTGGGCGATTTGTCGGTCGGAAAAACCGTCGCGTTTGGCGTTCCACATCCGCTCTCGGTCCATCGCCTCGAGCGATCCGAGTTTGCGAATCTCCTCTTCGTGTTCAATGATTTCCGAAAGGTGGTCCAGGAACCAGGGATCGATGTGCGTCAGCGAATGCACTTCCTCGATCGAGATGCCCGCCTTGATGGCGTAGCGCAAGTAGAAGATTCGATCGGCATTGGGGGTGCCAAGCTTGGCGCGGATGGTGTCCAGGTCGGGTCGGTCTTCGGTACCCCAGAGATCGCGGTTGTCGCTACCGAGTCCGAAGGCGCCGACTTCCAATCCACGCATCGCTTTCTGCAACGATTCGCGGAACGTGCGTCCGATCGCCATCGTTTCGCCGACGCTTTTCATTTGCGTCATCAGCGTCGCGTCGGCTTCGGGGAACTTTTCGAAGGCGAACCGCGGAATCTTGGTGACGACATAATCGATCGTCGGTTCGAAGCAGGCCTTGGTTTTTTTGGTGATGTCGTTGGGCAATTCCCAGAGTCGGTATCCGACGGCAAGTTTGGCGGCGATCTTTGCGATCGGAAATCCAGTGGCCTTACTGGCCAGGGCACTGGAGCGGCTGACGCGGGGGTTCATTTCGATCACGATCATTCGTCCGGTCGACGGTTCGATCGCGAATTGAATGTTGCTGCCGCCGGTTTCGACTCCGATTTCGCGGATCACGGCCAACGAGGCGTCGCGCATCCGTTGGTATTCTTTGTCGCTGAGTGTTTGGGCCGGGGCGACGGTGATCGAGTCGCCGGTATGAACGCCCATCGCGTCAAAGTTCTCGATGCTGCAGATGATCACGACGTTGTCGTCTTTGTCGCGCATCACCTCCATCTCGTACTCTTTCCAGCCGATGATCGATTCTTCGATCAGGACTTCCGTGACCGGCGATTGGTCGAGGCCGCTTTTGACCAGGGCATCGAAATCGTCTTTGTTGTAGGCGATCGCGCTGCCGCTGCCGCCCATGGTGAAACTGGGGCGGACGACGGCCGGCAAGCCGACGTCTTCCATCGCCGCGCGGGCTTGTTCGATGTTGTGCACCACATGGCCGCGGCAGACGTCCAGGCCGATCTTTTCCATCGCCTCTTTGAACTGGTCGCGTTCCTCGGCCTTGGCGATCACCTTGGCGTCGGCGGCGATCATTTCGACGCCGTATTTTTCCAGCACGCCGTTGGCGTCCAGGTCCATGGCAACGTTCAGGCCGGTTTGACCTCCCAGGGTGGGCAGCAAGGCGTCCGGGCGTTCTTTTTCGATCACTTTTTCGACCATTTGCCAGGTCAGCGGTTCGATGTAGGTCGAATCCGCCGTGGCCGGGTCGGTCATGATCGTCGCCGGGTTACTGTTGACCAGCACCACTTCGTATCCCTCTTCGCGGAGGGCTTTACACGCCTGGGTGCCGGAATAGTCGAATTCACAGGCCTGGCCGATGATGATCGGCCCGCTGCCGATCAGCAGAATTTTTTTGATGTCGTCGCGTCGTGGCACGTCGTTTTCCGGTAGAGAGCGAGATCGTTTCCAAATTTCGGGAAAGATATCAGATCAACCACCGTCTTGCGTAGGATAGGCAACACCAGAAAACCGGGATTTGTCCGCTAAGCCGTCGTACTGTCCGCGGCGACCGCGTTATTTCCCTTGGCCGCACTGGACTTGTCCCAGAACGTGGCAAAGAACAGCACCGACACGCCGAGCGCCAATCCCGCGGGCATCAGCCAAAACTCGGCCGCCCCCGCCGCCCAGCCTTCCGAGGTGGTCGGGTCCAGATGGATGTAATCGCCCCAGGGACCGTGTATCAGGTTCCCGACCAGCATCCCGGCGCCGTACGTCAACAATCCCAGCAACGCCTGCGCGCTGGTCCGAATTTCCTTCGGTGCGATGCGATCGGTGTAGAGTTGCCCGGTCACAAAGAAAAAGTCGTAGCAGATCCCGTGCAAGACGATCCCCAGGACCAACATCGCTGAGTTGCTGGGCATCAATCCGAACAGTGCGTAACGTAAGGCCCATGCCAACATCCCCACCAGCAACATCCACTTGACGCCCAAGCGGGCCAGGAAGAACGGGACCAGTGCCATGAAGAAAATTTCACTCACTTGACCGAGTGCCATCACCCCCGCACTGTCGCTGCCGAACGCCATCTTTTCGACGAAGTCATACGTCCGGGCGTAGTAGAACGCCAACGGAATGCAAATCAGAAACGAGCAGACCGCAAAGACCAGATAGCTGGGATTGCGGAACAGTCGAACCGCATCCAATCCCAAGACTTTGCCGATGCTGACCGGATTGTCACGTCCCTGCGGCGGTGACTTGGGGAGCGTGAAACAATAGATCCCGTAAATCAGGCCGACGACCGCCGAGAGACGCAACGGCAAATTCGTGCTGCCGGCGTCTTCCACTCCGGGAAGCACCGGGATCGGGAATAGCCCGAACATGGATTGTGAAACCACCAACCCCGAAACGATCCAGCCGATCGTGCCCCACAACCTGATTTTAGGAAAATCGTTTTCAATCGAATCCACGTTCTGGAACGTGATCGCATTGACCAGCGCCAAGGTCGGCATGTAGCACAAGAAAAACGCCATCATGACCCAGTAAAATTGGGTCGGTGAGTCGACGATCGTGCTGCACCACCAAAGCATCGCGGCGCCGGCAATCTGCAGCACTCCGTTGATGATCTCTTTGTTGAACAACCGGTCGGCGACAAACCCGACGATGATCGGAGCAAAGATCGCCGCCCATGTTTGAGTCGAATAGACGTCACCGATGATCGTATTGAGGTTCTCCTCACCGGCAAAAATCTGCTGCAAGTAACTCGTCATCGGGACGAAGAACGCCCCCCAGACAAAAAACTGCAGAAACATCATCACATCAAGGCGAACTGCTTTGGACATCGGCGACGACTTCAAAAAAAGTGCGAATCAGAAATCAACTTGCCCGCTATCATAGCGACTCTCGGACACGAAGGTATTGCGGTAAAGTCGCCTGGGGGCCGCGTGACTTTGCCGTCGAGGATTGCCCAATCGGACCAGACCGCCAAAAATGAGTTTCGCCGCTGATCACTCCCGCAAGCGGTTTGTCGTTTCTAGCCCAATACCGCTCAATCGACATCGAGGGCCGCCGCTCGCGCTGGCGCGAACCGGCTGATATCCATCGATGATTAGCCGTTTGGCGCGAGCCCAATGCCACCTATTCTGGACCCTATCGGGTGGCGCGGTCCCAAAAACCCGGTTTTGGCACGATTTTTGCGCCTGGCAGGTAAGTTTACACTTACTGCCTTTCTGACTGGGAATCGCCATGGTCGACCCGACGACACTCGGTGCCGATGAAGAGTCTCGCTTTGGCAAAGCCAAAGCGTTGCTGGCTGAGCTTCTTGAATTACCCAAACTACAACGGGTCTTTGAAGATCACGATTGTGCCAACGCGCGGATGGTCTATACGCAGGCCCCGACCCTCTGGCTACTCGTTTTACAACGGCTCGAAGGAGGCATCTCACTAACCGATGCCGTCGCAGATTTGCTCAAAAATCATACGGATATTTTGCCTGACAATCGAAGGGTTCAAGAGAATCGCCTTTCCGAAAACAATTCGGCCTACAACGCCGCCAGAAAAAGGATTCCGCTCGCTGTCGTGGAAGAGTTTTCCCATCGAATCTGCGATCACCTTGCTTCCCGCGCTCCCAAAGCCTTTCTCGATCGACGTGTATTCATTATCGATGGGACGACGATCACGCTTCCTCCGACCGAAGCACTTCAGAAAGCGTTCCCGCCGGCGTCCAACCAACACGGAGAGACGGTTTGGCCTATTGCGAGATTGCTGGTCGCAAATGAAATGCAGACCGGGTGCGCGTTGTTGCCGCAAGTCGATCCGATGTACGGAGCGGACAACAAAAGTGAACTTGAGCAAGCCAAGCCGATTATTGAACGACTCCCGAAACGCTCGATCGTTCTGGCTGATAGCGGTTTTGGGATTTTTAATGTCGCCCACCACTGCCAATTACATCATCAAGACTTCGTGCTGCGGCTGACCAAACAGCGATTCAGGTCGTACCGCAAGTCGGCTACGTTGGTCGACCAAGGGGACGGGTACAAGACGTTTCACTTGATTTGGCGGCCGACACCGAAGGACCGCCGAACCAATCTCGATCTTAGTAAAGACACGTCTATCGAAGTCTTTCTCCACCAAATTGAACTTGAAAATGGAGACACGCTGGAGATCGTGACGAGCCTTGAGACGGACGCTCACTCGGCCGCTGCCCTGTACGTTCGTCGCTACGATGTGGAGTTCGATATCCGCGATGTCAAAGTGACGATGGACACAGAAAACATTCGCGCCAAGAGTGTCGACACGGTGATGAAGGAGCTAATGGGATCGATCATCGCTTATAATCTTGTCGCTCAGCTACGCAAACAAGCAGCGAAATTGATTCGAGTTGACCCTCGCGAGCTCAGCTTCACGGGAGTTTGGACGACGTTCAAGCATCATCTGCTACGTGAAAAGCTTACGACCCTGGAGGAATGGAGGCTGGCTTATCACGGCGCTTTGGTGAGCGCAGCGGGCCGCAAACTTCCCAATCGAAAATTGCCTCGCAGCTACCCACGCATAGCCCACCCGCGGCGCCAAAAGACAACGAAATTCCAGAAGTCACTTCGAAGAAAAAAACAGCAGCCCGATGATATACCACCCGAATGACCACAAAGTAGGTGGCATTGGGCGCGAGCCTGCGGGCCCTGCGCTGGTCAAAACCTTGTCGGTTGAGCGGCATTGGTTTCTAGCCCGAACGTGTCGGCGAGGGGCCGCGCGGCGTGCTTCGCTGATCCGCCGGGCTAACATGTCGCGTTGATCTGGGAAAGTCGATAAAAATGACAAACCGCAAGTGCGATGCGAAGATGAATCGGTCAAATGCCAACGCGGCGAAGTCCCGCGCCACTCCAAAACCCTGTGCCTTGTGTGGTCGCGTCACCCGGCGTGGGACGACCGAGCACCACCTGATTCCCCGTCGCTGCCATCACAACACCGTCGAATCTCTGCTCGCACACGAACAGATCGGTCGATTCGTCGCCTGGGTTCGAGACCGCAATTAGGAGCGTCCCGCAATGAACGACGACGAACACCCCTCGGCAGAATCAAACTCCCCCGACGAGTCGAATTCCGAATCGTACTTGGAGGACGATGCTGATTTTGGCGAGTTTTCGCTCGATGATATCGGAGCGGCCTACGCGCGCGCCGCCGCGGCGCATGATCCGGAGACGTTTGCGGTGCCGGAAGCTGCGCCGAGCAGCGACAGTGACGACGAACCAGCGCCGGGTGCGTCGACGGAGAACTCGGCCGCTGAAGACGAAACCGTCCATCCCGAAGGCATCATCGAAGCCGCCCTGTTCGTCGGGCATCCGGACAATCAATCCTTCACCGCCGCCCGCCTGGCGTCGCTGATGCGCGGGGTCACCGAAGAGGAGGTGACCGAGATGATTGACACGCTCAACCAGTCCTACAAGTCAGCCGAACAAGCGTTGCGCATCATCGGAGACGAAGACGGTGGCTATCGGATGACGATTGCCCCCGCGGTCGAAAAAGTCCGCCATTCGTTTCTCGGCAAGGTTCGCGAAGCGCGTCTCAGCCAAGCCGCCGTCGAAGTGTTGTCGCTGGTCGCCTACCAGCCGGGGGTGACCGCCCAGACCGTCCAAGATCAACGTGGAAAAGACAGCGGCGCGCTGCTCAATCAACTCGTCCGCCGCCGACTGCTGGAAATGAAACGCCAAGCACCTGCCGAGGGCGGACGGAAAGTCCCGCACTACTACCCCACCGAGCGTTTCCTCACCCTGTTCGGGCTCGAGACCCTCGAAGACCTGCCCCTGGTCGACGAGAGCTTCCTCGGGCACTAGTGGTCTACCGAAGCTCAATTTTGTGGTAGTGGACGAGGCGACGAGTCCTCCGTCGTCGGCAGATTGGCAAAGACTCGTCGCCTTGTCCACTACCGCCTACCCGAAAAACCAAATGGCTGGCGGGTTTTCGGACACGCCGCCGACCGGCCGACTCACCTCCGCCTCATCCCCCTTCCAACCCGGTTGATCCGTCCGGGTAGCAAGGGCGTCAGTGGCCGAGATGGGGCGAAAACCCGCCAACATGATTTCAATGCAACAGAGAAAGCTAGGCTTGGGCAGTTCTATCCCATTTGTAATTCGTCACCGACACCGGCCTCATCGACCGCCGTTCGTCGTTCGGTGACACACCCGGAATTCCCATGCCTGCGGCGCCACTTCCAGCAAATGAATCGGTTCGGTTGCAAACTCTGGCCGACTACCAGATTCTCGACTCGTTGCCCGAGCAAGAGTATGACGACATCGTCGGCATTGCCTCCCGGATTTGCCGAACGCCGATTGCATTGGTCAGTTTGGTCGATGCCGATCGCCAATGGTTCAAGGCGCGGGTCGGAGTAGATGTCGGCCAGACCGATCGCTCCGCGGCTTTTTGCGCCCACGCGATCTTGAATCAAGACGAGGTGCTGGCCGTCCGTGACGCGACGCAAGATCCGAGATTCCTGGACAATCCGCTGGTCACCGGAGCACCGCACATTCGCTTCTACGCCGGATCGCCGTTGGTAACGCCCGATGGAGTCGCCCTGGGAACCCTTTGCGTGATCGATTCGATCCCCCGCGAACTGTCCCCCGAACAGCTCCTGTCACTCAAAGCACTCGGTCGCCAGACGACGTCGCTGATCGAGTTGCGTGGCCGAACCAACCAATTGGAAACGTATCGCTCGGAATTGGAACAATCCAACGAAGCGCTGCAAGAATTCGCCTACGCCGCATCACACGATCTGAAGCAACCGATTCGCGGGATCGGTTCCTTGACGGAGTTCTTTGTCGAAGATTACGGCGACCAGTTGGACGATGCGGCGAAAGAGAAACTGGAACTGATTCGGCGGCTGACCGATCGCGCTCAAACCATGATCGATCAAATGTTGCACTACGCCCGAGTCGGCAGCGTGGTCGATCGCCTGCAGTCGGTCGACCTGAACGAGGTGGTCGGTCACGTCAAGGAAAACCTGTTTGCCTTGTTCGCGTCGGGCAAAGTGTCGATCCAAAGCATGCAGCTGCCATCGGCCAACGGAGCGCCAGTGCTGCTCAATGAGTTGTTCCAAAACCTGATCTCCAACGGCATCAAGTACAACGACAACGAATCGAAAACAGTGGAGGTCGGATTTCAGACCAAGCCGATCGGACCGGATGACGAAGCGGTGACTGCTTTCTTCATCGCCGACAATGGAATCGGCATCCCCGAGCGGATGCGTCCGGAGGTGTTTACGATTTTCCGCCGGTTGCACGCCGCCGATGCCTATGGCGGAGGTTCCGGAGCCGGTCTGACGATCGCACGAAAAATTGTCGAAACCCACGGCGGCAGAATCTGGATCGACCCGAGTTATCAGGATGGCACCTGTTTCTGGTTCACAATCGGGACTTCCATGGCAGGAATCGAACACGAGTTCCGCTACGACAAGGTCCAGAGCGAACCGGATCTCTGTCACGCCGTCAGTATTTGAGCGATCGTGGCCGCGGCGTGGCTACACCTCGTCATGCCGTCGAATTAGGATGGTGGCCACGTTGCCCGATCGGGATTTCTAGTCCGCGACGCATGGCCTAGCTTCCCTTCGTCGTGCCCCCCATCGTCTTGCCACTACTGCCTTGAAGGTCCACGCATGCCCGCGCGAATATTCACCCTGTTGTTGGTTGTGTTTTCCCTGACCGCGACGACGCTCCCGGCGGCTAGTCCGACGGGGCGCTGGGTCGGCAGCTGGTCGTCTTCGTCGACGGGGCATCAAGGTCCGCTTCGCGCCAGAATCCGCGCCGTCGATGCCAACACCTACCGAGCCCTGTTTGCCGGACGGTTTGCCAAAGTCATTCCATTTGTCTATCCGGCAAAATTGCAACGCGTCCCAGGCACGTCCAATCGCTTTCATTCGTCGACGCGATTGCCGCTGTTGGGCGAATACCGCATGACGGCCACCGTCACGCCGCATCAGTTCAACGCGACATTTCGAGGCAAGAAGGACCTAGGCGTCTTTCGGATGTCACGCGACGCTCGCTGACGCGTCCCGCTGACATCTCAGCACGTGGCGTTACGGCCTGTTGATTTTCTGCGGTTTCAGTTGTGGGATTTGGCGCTATGATGGGGGGCACGGAGGCTTTTTTTCATGGCAGGTTTTGCTACACCACCGCTGGGTCGAGACCAGCTGGTTCTATTTCCTGAAAAACTCGATGAGGTGATCCCGCAAGACCATCGAGTCCGATTGCTCGATGACATTCTGCGACGCCTCGACTGGACCGATTGGGAGGCCGCTTACGATCTCACCAAGGGACAACCGCCGCTTCATCCCCGCGTGATTGCAGGTGCCGTGCTGTACGGAATCATGAATCGCATTTTATCTTCGCGGGCTGTCGAAGAGGCTTTGTGGGTTCGAAATGATTTTCGTTGGCTTGTCGAAGGTCTTCATATCGACCACACCACCATTTGCAAATTCCGGCAGAAGAACTCTGCAGCACTTAAGAGCCTGTTCGTCCAAGTCGGCTTGGTCGCTCGCGAACTCGGGCATTTGCCGCTGGAGTCCCTCGGTTTTGATGGCACACGAATCAGAGCGAACAATCGCCGTTCCGGCTCACGTTCGCCGGAAGAACTTCGCCAAGCGAAGGACGAGCTTCAACAACGATTTGTCGAGCTAGAGGAACAAGCGGCTCAGGCTGACGCTAGCGAAAGCGAACGCCTGGGAAACCACAATGGACTTCAGTTGAGCGAAGAATTGGCCGAGGTGCAGCAGCGTCAGGGAAAGGTCGACGCGGCGATCGCAGAACTGGAAAAGCTAGACAAGGAACCTAAGCGACTGCCGATCGTCGACCCAGAATCTCGTCTCACCCCGAACAAAGATGGAGGCTTTGCCCCGAATTACACCCCGCACCTGGCCGTTGATATCGACAGCGGCCTGGCTGTCTCCGCCGATGTGATTCCTCATACCGATGAAGACAAGCACATGATTTCGGCGGTCCAGGACGTGAAAGAATCGTTCGGCCTGGACAAGGTTCCTGGTGAATTGTTGGCCGACGGCATGATGAGCACTGGCGAGAATCTCGCCCGTTGCGAAGAGCTGGGGATCGACTTTTATTCTCCGATCAAGCTGGGCTGCAAAGACAACCCGGCAGACCGCCAAGACCCGCGTCAGCCTGTGCCCGAAGCGGACTGGGATCGCCTGCCCACCTCGACGACGAAGCGCGACGGCAAGAAGATAAAGCGATTCAACAAGAACGCATTTATCTACGACACTGACGAGAACTGCTATTGGTGTCCTGCCGGCGAGAAACTTGCCTATCAGCACCAAACGAGCCAAATGGAGAACGGTCGTCGTCGAATCTTTTACCGTTACCAGAGCTCTACGGAGTCGTGTCAAGGTTGCCCGCTTGCGTCTCGATGTCTTGGCGCGAAGTCCAAGACTCGTGGGGTCAGTCACGGCGAGCATGAATCGAAGCGTCGCAATCATGCTGAGAAGATGAAGACATCCGAATCACAAGCCAAGTACGCTCGTCGTCGTTCTCCCGGCGAACGCCCCTTCGCAGTGATCAAGGCCAAGTACGGGGCGAGGCAATTCTTCAGCCGTGGTCTGCAGCGTGTGCGAAACGAGTGGCTGTGGTTGGTCAGCGCGTTCAACCTCGAACGATTGCTATCGCTCCAGGCCAGCGGCCCAGATCCGCCACAGCGACGTTAAACGATCGTTTTTTTCATCCCGCCCGTTTCCTCCAGCCAGCCGACCCTCGAATAATAACCGGGGGGACGCTGTGTCTTGAGGGAACGGGGGGCAGGGGGGGACACGCTCAAAATCGCAATCGTGAGCAGAAAATCAACAGGCCGGTTAGCCAGTGGCGCGTGTTGCTCACCCCGCCAACTCTTGCAACAACGCGGCGAAATAAAACGCGCCGCAAAACAGCACGCTGAACTTCCATGCGGTCAACAGCGCCATGAACGTCGCATTGGATTGGACGTCCAACACGGTGCCCTTTTGCCGCGATGTCAATCCGATCAACACGAACACCACGGGCAGCGTCAGGGCCTGAAATGCGGCGAGGGCGAACAACAGAAACGCCAGCGGACGCACCAGTTGAATCAACGCGATCCAGAGTGCGGTCATGGTGGTGACAAGCAGTAGTGCCCGCAATCCGAATCGCACTGCTGCTCTCACTCCGGAATCATCTCGCAGCGGATCAGATCCTCAAACGTCTCTCGTTTGCGAATCAATTTGGCTTGCCCCTGTTCGATCAACACCTCGGCGGCGCGGGTCTTGCTGTTGTAATTACTGGCCATGACAAACCCGTAGGCGCCCGCATTTTCCAGGATGACAAAGTCGCCGACACGACACATCGGCAGTTCCCGACTGTCGACATATCCGCCTTCGCGCTGGGTGAAAATATCGCCCGACTCGCATAGCGGTCCGCCGATGACGGCTTGGACCTTGTCGCGATCGTCGACCGCGGCGCCGTCGCTGGAGCAAACCGAAATTGGATGGTGGGCGCCATACATGACCGGCCGTGCCAGATCGTTGAACCCGGCATCGAGCAACACAAACAGATTTTCGCCGACCTTTTTCACGCTGCGGACTTCGGCGATCAAGAATCCCGATTCGGCTGAAAGATAACGCCCCGGTTCGATCTCCAACGTCACCGGATGACCGAACGATTCGCTCAGTCGGTTACGGGTGGCGTCCCAAAGTTGAAAGTACTTGTCTAAATCGACATACGATTCCGATTCGCTGTACGGCACGGGCAAACCGCCACCGGCGCTGATCGTCGTGATCGTCCTGCCGACCTCCATCGCCACCCGCTCCATCGCTTCACAGACCTCGCTGAGGTGCTCCAGGTCGGTCCCCGACCCGATGTGCATGTGGAGCCCGGTCACGGTGACGCCGTGTTGGTCGGCCCGGCGCAGGCAATCGTCGATCTGGGTATGCCAGATTCCGTGCTTGCTCTGCTCGCCACCGGTGTTCGTTTTCTGGCTGTGGCCGTGGCCGAATCCGGGATTGATCCGCAGTGTCACATCAGCACCCGGAAGACGTTCGCCCAGTTGCGAAATCATGTCGGGCGATCCGCAATTGACGTGCAACTTGTGCTCGACGACCAAATCCAAAGCGGCGGCGTCAAAAATATCGGCCGTGTAAACGATTTGATGGTCCTGGGGCAAATACCCCGCAGCCAACGCACGCTGAATTTCACCGCAACTGACCGCGTCGACGACCACATCACGCCGCCGCATGCGATCCAGAATAGCGATGTTCCCACACGCCTTTTGGGCATAACGGATCACGTCGAATTGACTCAAGTCCGCAATCCGCTGCTCGATTACGTTCAGGTCATAAACGTAGAGCGGCGTTCCATACTGTTTTGCCAGTTCCGCGACGGATAGTCCCCCGATCTGATGGCGACTGGTAGAAAAGGTGGGCGTTGTCAGAGAGGCCATCGCGATCGCAGGGCGGAGAGGGGTAACGGGACAGAAAACCGGCAAGGCGGCCTGTTGATCCAAGCCCGCATGCGTCAGCACGGGGCGGCGTGGCGCCCCTCGCTCGCGCGTCGGGCTAAGATCCACGTGTTGATTGCAAAACATCGATTGAATCAACAGACCGAAGACGCATTCTGTCCCCAAGGGGTCTGTTTTGTCCAGCCACCGCGGACGAGGCAACGCGTGGGACCGTTTTCCCAGGCTGAACCTGGGAAAACGTCTAAGGCTGACCGAGAAGACCCGCGAACCACCTGCGTGGTTCGCGTTTTCCGGCCCCCGATCAGGAACCGGCGGGGTCTTTGCCGTCGGTCCAGGGTCCGGCCAGATTCATGTATTCCGGCTCGTCAAGCTTGCTGCCGAAATCGCCGGCCTTCCAACCCGCGATGTGATTGGGCAACTCGCGAGCCTTCGATTTGGCTTCCCATTTCGCCGCCCAGCCCGGGTCTTTGGTGCTGATGTCGCGGTTCTCGGAATCGACGAAGTAGACCTCGCCTTTACGATAACTTTGTGCCCCCAAGTTCACCACGGCCATCGCCGCGGCACCCAGGTCTGGCGGGTTGTTGCACAGTTCCGGCTCGCCGGCTTCACAGGCATCCAGGAAGTTCGCGAAGTGTGCCTTGGTCGTGTTCTTGACCGGCTCAGTCGAGATTCGCTCGTTCTCGAATGTCCGCTTCGCGGAATCGCCCTGCGAAGTGACTTGGCGTCGCTCGGGGACGAAATCGAACCCGTCAAACCCTTCGCCGTTGCCGAGTTCGAAGGTGCCGTAGTGACCACGAATCAATTGATTCACGCGCGACTCTTGATTGCACATCGTCGCGGTGATCAATCCTTGCACGCCTTCGTTGAAGTCCGCCGCGACGGTAGCAACGTCGGGCACATCGCGGCCGTCGTACTCCATGAAGATTCCGCCGGCGCCGACCACGCGTCCGGGGATCCGAAGTCCCGTCGCCTTCAACATCGACGTGGTGCGGTGAACGAACAAGTCGGTGAACATGCCGCTTCCGAAGGGCCAGAACCGTCGCCACTGCTTGTAAACCGCACGGTCAAACGGCATCTCCGGGGCGAGGTCTTCGTTGGTGCCCAGCCAGCGCTGCCAATCAATCTTCTTCGGGTTCATGTCGGCAACCAGCTTGTAATAACGCCATTGACCGACGTTGCTGTTGCGGAAGTATTCGGTCTGGAATCCGAGCACCTTGCCGAGTTTTCCGTCTTGAAGCAACGCCCGGATTTCATTCCAAACCGGCAGACTGGTCGACTGCACGCCGACCTGCATGACCTTGCCCGAGGCGCGCCACTTGTTCTCGACGTTGAACGCTTCTTCGACCGTCTTGGTCATCGGTTTTTCGCAGTAGACGTTCAGTCCTGCGGCGAGCGAATCGATGATCTGTTTGTGGTGCCAGTGGTCGGGCGTCCCGATGCAAACGGCGTCCAGGTTTTCCTTGGCGATCATGTCGTTGTAATCGACGTACCGTCCCGGATCGGTACCGGTTTTGTCCTTGATGTAATCGGCGACCATGTCACGCTGCGTCTCGTACACCTCGGCGACGCCGACCAGGTCGATCTTGCGGCCTTCCTTGTGCAGATCGCAGAGTGTTTTCACGTGGGCGCCGAAACCGCGTCCGCCGGGGCCGATGAACCCGATGCGTAGGCGTTCGTTAGCACCGGCGGCAGCCTTGGCGCGTCCGGGTAGCGTCATGCCGACGCTCGCCGCGGCACCGACCGTGGCCCCGTTTTTCAGAAAGGATCGTCGGTCGGTACTTGGTTTTTCAGCAGGATGGTGCATTCGCGCGTGCCTCGGGCCGATTCGGCAGGTGGGAAAAAATGGCGGGAAACTTTGAGCCACCAATTGTAACTGATCGGTCGCGAATTGGTATCCACAGCCGCTGATCGAAGCGTGCCGTCAACCGCGGTCGCGTGGATGCGGGGGGCGTTCCCGACGCATTCCACCGTCAATCCGTCGGCCAGCGTTGCATTCCGCCCGCGATTGGCACCCGGGAAAACCCGTCCGCCTGCGGGTCGCGGTGATAAAAATACGTATACGCCGCCCCGACCAACTCGTCGTTTTCTCCGAACACGTCAACCACATGGCGGTGGTACAGATCGCTCGGCGAATTGCCATCGGTCCCCTCGACCTCGTCCAGCACCGACAGCACCCGCGGCATCGACAGGGGGGCAAACCTCCACCGTTCGCCGACCACCTGATGGTCGCCCGGCATCAACGCCGGATAGTCCGCGCGTCCGTACAATGTTCCGCGAATCCAGCCCGCGACCACGTTTTGCGGCGCGACGGGCCAGCAGCTCTCGCGACATTGACCGCGTTTGAGTGTGCCGTAAACGAAGACCGAATCGATCGTTGGTTGGTTCTGCGGGGGAAGCATCTTGGGGGCGATCGCCGGAATGGAACGTGGTTTCCTTGGGTTGACGCCCGTCGGCTCGCGCCAAACGGCTGATCGTCGATTGACATCAGCCGGCTCGCGCCAGCGTCCGGGCCCCTCGTTGATGTTAATTCAGCGGTATTGAGCATCAGTTGGGATCGCAAGCTGGAAGCTTACGCCACTTGGTTTCGCATGGATTTGAACTCGGCTTGCCATCGGCTGATGGCGCTGTCGATTTGGTCGGTGCCGAGTTCGGCGAAAAATTCGGACCAGTTTGCATCGCTGGTGAATCCCAGCCCGCCTGCCATCGCCAAATCCACGGTGTCCATCGAATCAGCGATGCCTTCTTTCAGCAAGCAGTTCGCTTCAATCCACATCGGAATCGTCAACAACAGCAACACCTCTCCGTCGCTGAACTCGCGGCGGTCGGTGCGATAGGTTTCAATCAGCTCTTGTGCCGGGGCGGACAACTGCTCACTGCGCCTGCCGCGGTCGTAGTCAAACAATCCGCCACCGGATCCGCGTCCGAGTCGTTTGCGTTTGAGCAAAGCCGGGACCATGGGCGACGGATCGATCCGCTGCGGGAACGCGCTGGTGAACGCTTTGCCCGCATGGTACATCGTGGGCGCCCCGATCCAGTCGATCAACTCCAGTGGGGACATCGGCATGCCGTAGGCCAACGCCGCTCGCTCGATCTGGCGCTCGGTCGCACCACGGCACAGCAGCAACAATGCTTGGTTCAGATAGGGCGAAAGCATCCGGTTGACGATGAATCCGGGACCGTCCTGGCACCGTATCGCGCGCTTGCCCAGCCGCGCCGCGTGATCCACGACCGCTTGGATCGCATCGTCGTCGCTGCGTTTTCCCGTCACGACTTCGACCGCCGCCCGGGCATGGACGGGCATGAAAAAGTGCATGCCACAGACCCGGCCGGCCGAACGTAACCGCTGGCCGGCGATCTCGTCGATCAACAGGGTGGACGTGTTGCTGCAGAGCACCGCCGATTCCCCCAGGTCGTTTTGCAGCATTTCAAACACGTCTTGTTTCGCATCACTGCGTTCGACGATCGATTCGATCACGATCGGCGCATTCGTCTCATCACTCGAATTCGGGTCGCCGACCGTGATGGCGTGCAGCGATCCGGCTGGCAGCGAACACTCACGCGTCGCAAGTCCCGCTTCGTCAAAGGCAATCGCTGCGGCTCGGATCGCCTCAGCACTTTGGTCTGCCAGGCAGAACGTAACGTTGCGTACCGCATGGGCATCGGCGATCGCTCGTCCGACCACACCCGCTCCGATCAACAAAACGCGGGGCAAGTCGTGCGGCCACTGCGGGGAATCGGGTGTCATCCCAAACCTTGGTAAGTAGGGTTCACTAAGCGGCCGCCGGCTCGGCAAATGGATTGGGAACGACAACCGTCTGCTCACACGACTGCAGCTCGACGCGCGGTTTGCGCCCGACAAACGCCGCCCACGCGGTAAACGTGCTCGGCGGCCCCATCATCCAGTCCGTTTCTGCCAACGCGTACATGTCCCGCAATGCGGTTCCGGGGCCGGGGGTGATGTTCAGTCCGGCAAAGTGCTGGGGGTTCAGTCGTTCGTGGCTGCAAACCAAAAACTGCACCGTGCGGCCGGGCAACTGGTCGCACACGCTGCGCATCCAGTTCGCATACAAACGGTCGTCGAAATAATATCGCCCGCCTTGGAATTCGGCATAGTCGCCGCGGCGAATGTGGACGCCGACGACAACGTCACTCGCACGACGCGCCTGTTGCATCGTCGAACCGATCGCGTTTTGATCGTCCGCGGAAACGGCAAAAAAATCGCGAATGTGCGACCAATGGTTCTGCAGAAGTCGCGGGCTGCGAAACAGCCAGCCCTGCAACAACAGCGTGCGGCCGGATTCAACGGCGCTGCGAAATTGGTCGCCTTCCAAATCACACTCCTGGCCCGATCGCAATCGAATCACCTTGGCCGGATAGTCACGCATCCCGACCGCGTTCATCGTTTTGGCCATCGCCTGAATGCCGTGCATCAACCCGAGGCGAACCGTTTGCGATGGCGCCCGGCCGGATCCGGTGTCGTTGGATCGTCCACTCAGGTGTGTTGCGTAGCGACACCAAAGATCGTCGCGTGTGCTGGGGAACAACGCCGCATACTCGGCAAAGCAGGGATTACGCAGTTCGACGCCATAGTGCCGAGCCGCCGCAATCAAGTGCGCGTAAAGAAACAACCGGTTTCCGAGTTGGCCGTACCTTCGTGCGATAATCATCATGAGCGGCAGGCCATCCTCGAATCGGAACGAAACATCCAAGCAAAAGGCGAAAAAACAATCGTCTGGATCAGACGCCAGGGTGCCGGTGTGGAAACGGCAAGCCGGACCGCTGCGATGCTATCGCCGAGCCGAAAGGGTTCACAAGTCCGGTTCGCGGATTTTCGCCCCGTCGGGCAATCATCGGCAAACCGCGGGTGACTTTTGCGATCCAAGGCGTGCACTTTGAAGATTGGGGCTGCGTCTGGAAAACTGGTCTTGCCCTGTACAGCTAAATCTTGCGATACGCGGGCCACGAGCCGAAAGGCCGCATCACACATTTAACTCGCCATGCTTCGCCCACGGGAGACGATTCACTGCGATGAAGACTCGATCACTTGCCCTGCCCTGCGCACTCGTTGCAGCGATGATGCTCGCTTCGCTCACCGACGCGTCCGCCCAGGACTCTGCCACGGACCCTCCATTACCCGGCAACCCGTTGACCCGGATGATGAGCGGACTGAACCCGATGAATTGGCAGATGCCCAAGCTGAAAATGCCGACCATGTCCACGTTTCTGCCGTCCAAAGACGAAAAGGAGCGTGTGATCACCAAGAAAGACAGCTTGGTGGACGAGGTCTCCATGACCGCCAAAAAGAGCTGGCTGCGCACCAAGGACACGCTCAATCCGATGCGATTGATCCCCGCCGGATTCCGTCAGGACAGCCAAACGGCACCGGCACCCGCGGCAAAACAACAGGGCGGCTTTTTCAGCAACCTGTTCTCTCCGTTTCCCAAATCCGAGGACGACGAAGTCAATCGCTCGGTCAACGAGTTTCTCAAGCAAGAGCCCGTCCGCTAGAAGCACCAAAGTGGCGTAAGCTTCCAGCTTGCGTGGGGCCTGAGACGCAAGCTGGAAGCTTACGCCGCGTCGAAACTACTTGGCGATCACGCTTTGGAATCGATCGAACAGGTAGTGGCTGTCATGCGGCCCCGATGAGGCCTCGGGGTGATGTTGGACACCGAAGGCTTTCGATTCGCGATGCCGAACGCCGGCAATCGTGTCGTCGTTCAAGTTGCGGTGGGTGATCTCCAGGCAGTCCGGCAGCGACTCTTCTTCGACGGCGAAGCCGTGATTCTGCGTCGTGATTTCGACTTTGCCGGTTTGCAGATCCAGCACCGGTTGGTTCGCCCCTCGGTGACCGAACTTCAACTTGAAGGTCTTCGCGCCACAAGCCAGCGACAACAGTTGGTGCCCCAGGCAGATCCCGAAGATCGGCGTTTTTCCGATCAGTGCGGCAATGGTTTTCTGGGCATAGTCCAGCGGCTCGGGGTCACCGGGGCCGTTGGACAAGAAAACGCCATCCGGCTGGAGCTTCAAAATCTCATCGGCGCTGGTGTCGCCTGGGACGACCGTGACCAGGTTTCCGCGTGAGATGAAGTGACGCGGAATGTTCCACTTCATCCCAAAGTCCATGCAGACGACCTTGGTGTTCCCCGCGCCGGCGGGGTTACCCCGTCGAGCGATTTCGGTTTCGGTCCAGTCATCGAGACGGTGATCCCACTGCCGCGACTGTGTGGGCATCACTTCGCGAACCAAGTCGCGGCCGACCAAACCAGGGCTGTTTTTCGCTTTTTCGACCAGCGACGCGTCGTCCAGATCTGTGCTGGATAAAATGCCTCGCATGGCACCCTGCTCGCGGATCCGCCGCACCAGGGCCCGGGTGTCGATCCCGGCCAAGCCGACGATGCCGTGCTGTTGCAGGTACGCCGACAAGCCGCCTTCGGCACGATAGTTACTGTAGATTCGGCTCTCTTCGCGGACAATGAACCCCGACAGCGACGGCTTCTCGTGCTCGATGTCGATCGAGTTGACGCCGTAGTTCCCGATCTCGGGATACGTCATCGTTACGATTTGGCCGTGATAACTGGGGTCTGTCAGGATTTCCTGATAGCCCGTCATGGAGGTATTGAAAACGACTTCGCCGTTGATTTCGCCGTCGGCCCCGAAGCCTTCTCCGGTGTAAACCGTGCCGTCTTCGAGCGCAAGTTTTGCGATTCGGGTCATGGGGATATGGAGGCGAGTTGCCCAAAAGTGCGGAAAGGGTTGGGTAGAGTTCAAAAACTCCCATAGGTTAGCGGCGATTGGTATTTTCGACGAGTGGGTGCGTGCGGCCTATCGACCACAAGTGCTCCGCCGCACCTTGGTTTTTGGGTAGGCGGTAGTGGACGAGGCGACGAGTCCTTGCCAATCTGCCGACTACAGAGAACTCGTCGCCTCGTCCGCTACCCGAAAATTGAGCTGCGATAGACGACTAGCGCTCCGAAAACGTTTTGATTTACGTAGCCAGCGCACTAGCCACCGGCTCACCCCACCCCCGGGAACAGCCACGCCATCAACAGGCAAACGATCAGTGCCGACAGACCGGTCGCGATGCTCATCGGCGAGATCACCTTCAGCCCTTCGGCTTCCGTCATCCCGCTCATCCGGGTGATCACCCAAAACGCGCTGTCGGTCATCCAGGACACCGGTTTGCTGCCCGCCCCGATCGCCATCGCCAGATAGACCGGGTGGAAGGGCAGGTCCGCCGAAAACGCAAATCCTTGCAGAACGCCCGCCGAGGTAATCATGGCAACGGTGGCAGAACCTTGCAGCGTTCGGATCGCCGTGGTCACGCAAAAGGCCAGTGGCAACAACATCAGTCCGGCGTTGGCGTCGACCAGCGATCCCACCGCCGTTGCGATCCCCGCCTGTCGCAACATCGCACCGAATGCGCCGCCGGCTGCGGTGATCAAAATGATGTTCCCCGCCGAAGCCAACGAGCGGCTGACCAGCGACTTGCGTTGGTCCGCATCGATGTACCGAATCAACGTCATGCCGAACGCCAGCCCGATCGCGATCGCAATGTTCTTGTCACCGACCAGCTTCAACACGTCCGTCAACCCGCTCGGCTCCACCGCGTCCGACTTCAACAGGTACGCCAACACACTGCCGATCGTGATCAAGATGACGGGGATCACGATCGGAAGCAGCGACTCGAGGAATCCCGGTGAACGGCCGCGGTCGTGCGGGTCGGGCGAGCTTCCTGACTCCATTGCATCGGTTTCTCCTGTACCCGATTGTGACTCATCTGACTCCTCTTCCGGCACCGACTCCCCAGCGATCTCGCGAAGTGGAACATCGACGAAGCGATTGATCAGTCGCGCCGACGCCAGGGACAACACGCTACTCATGCTGCCCACGACCAGCCCGACTCCCAGCATCACGCCGACGTCGACGTTCAAGATTTCGGCGACCTGCAGCGGCCCTGGAGTGGGAGGGACCAGCGAGTGCGCGATCGAACCGCCGGCCAGGATCGCCAAGATAAACAGCACGTAATCGCGACCGACGACGCGGCGCAACGATCGCGCCAAGGGAATCATCAGGTAGAACACCGTGTCGAAGAAGACTGGGATTCCGATGATGAACGAGCTCACCGCCAACGCTTCGGGGGAACGTTTCGGGCCGACCCACATCAACATCCGCGCGACGATCGTTCGGGCCGCGCCGGATTCCGACAAGCATCCGCCGATCACGCTGGCCAACGCAATTAAAATCCCAATTTTTCCGGCCGTCGAACCGAACGCCGACGTCACACGTGCGGCCGCACTGCTGTGCGTAAATGACACGGCCGCTTCCGGCGTCCACTCCTTCGCGGCAACCTCTGCGTCGGCGTACTGCTGAAGCGATTCCGGTGTGGTCAAACCCGCGACCAGCAATCCGGCCAATAATAACGTCAAAAACGCGTGCAGCCGAAACACGAGAATGCTGACCAAGACCACGACAACCGCTAGGGCAACGATCAACCAGATGCTCATCAACAACTTCTTGGTGTGCGGATTCTGAGTGTGCGGATTGCGCGTCGGACGCAAATTTCGAGAGTCTGTCTGCGTCAATCCGTCGATCTAGGCGTGTGGGCCGATGCAGCCTACAGTATGCCGTGAAGAACCTTAACAAAATTCGCAGGGCCGCGCGGCCGATGGCAGACTGCGGTATCTTACCGTGGCGCCTGCACCATGCGTCGCCTTCGATTTCCTCCCAACGCACCGGTCAAGAAGTCACGTGTCCGACTCCAACTCCGATTCAAACAGCGAGCCGTCGTTTTTCACCAAGCATGAATTTGCGATCCGCCGACTTCACTCGTTGACGGGAATTGTGCCGCTGGGTCTTTACATGTGCGTTCACCTGACAACGAACGCAAGCCTGCTGGGAAGTGTCGAGATTTTTCAGCGTGCCGTCTTCTTGATCCACAGCCCCGGTCCACTGCTGCCGCTGATCGAATGGGGCGGGATTTTCCTTCCTTTGCTGTTCCACGCCGGTCTCGGGATCTGGATCGCCAAGACAGGCCGCAGCAACAGCAGCCAGTACCAATTCACCAGCAACAAACGCTACACCTGGCAACGTTGGACCGGATTCATCGCCCTGGTGTACCTGTTCCTGCACGTCATGCACCTGCACGGCGGGATTCACGCCGAAGGCTGGATGAACGCGATCTACAAAGTGGGATTCGGTCAATTCAGTCCCTACAACGCGGGCAGCTCGTTGGTCGATGCGATGAATCTTGGTTATGGAATCATCTGGCCGGCGATCTACTTGGTCGGTGTCCTGGCCTGCGTCTACCACTTTATCAACGGACTGTGGACCGCCGGGATCACCTGGGGGCTTTGGATTTCACCCCAAGCTCAGGCGCGAGCGACCAAGGTCTGTGTGGCGCTGGGCGTGGTTTTGACGGTTATCTCGCTGGCAGCCTGGGCCGGAGCCGTTTTCCCGAGCAAAGACGACGTCGCAAAGATGCGTGCGATCGAAGACCGCATGTACGAGGCGGGCGTCGTGTCCGGAACCGTTCTGGAGAACGAACACAAGCGTGACTTGCGCGGTCGAGCGGCGGCTGAGGAGTCCGTGGACGCATCTGACGGCGAACAAGCATCCACAGGAACGACGGAGCCGGCGTCCTGACGCTGATCGACTCTGGCCCGTTTACGCAATTCCATTCGAATCAACACACTCAACTCTTTCATCCTCAGTCACTATGTCAAATCAACGTGTGGTCGTCGTCGGTGGTGGTCTTGCTGGTCTCGCCTCGGCGATGAAATTGGCGGAACTGGGCGTCGCCGTCGACCTACTCAGTCTGACCCCCGTCAAGCGGTCCCACAGCGTTTGTGCCCAAGGCGGTATCAACAGTTGCAACGACCAAACTCGTCAGCTGGGCGACAACGAATGGAAACACTTTGACGACACGGTCTACGGCGGTGACTTTCTCAATCACCAACCACCCGTCAAAGAGATGGCTTACTGGGCGCCCAAGGTCATCGAACTGATGGACCGCTTGGGAGTTCCGTTCAACCGCACCGGCGAAGGTTTCTTGGACCGACGTCGTTTCGGCGGCACGCTCTACAAACGAACCGCCTTTGCCGGAGCGACGACGGGGCAACAGCTGCTCTACGCACTGGACGAACAAGTCCGTCGCCGCGAATCGGAAGGCCTGATCCGCAAGTTTGAATTCTGGGACTTCTTGGGGCCGATCCAAGACGAGACCGGACGTTGCCGCGGCGTCGTCGCGCAAGACATGGTGTCGATGGAAATTCGAGCCTTTCCCGCCGATGCCGCCGTCGTCGCCACCGGCGGTTGTGGCCTGGTGTACGGTCGCAGCACGATGAGCGTGTTCTGCACCGGCAGCGCCGCCAGTCGCTGTTTCCAAGCCGGCGCAAAATACGCCAACGGCGAGTTCATCCAAGTCCACCCGACGGCGATTCCCGGTAGCGACAAGCTGCGTTTGATGAGCGAATCGGCCCGCGGCGAAGGCGGACGCGTCTGGGTCCCCCGCAAGCCGCATGACTCACGGGCCCCGCGCGACATCCCCGCCAGCGACCGCTACTACTTCCTCGAAGAACGGTATCCCGAATACGGTAACCTGGTGCCTCGCGACATCGCGACTCGCGAGATTTTTGACATCTGCGTCAACGACGGACTCAGCGTCGACACCGAACGGATGTGCGTTTACTTGGATTTGACCCACATTCCCAAAGCGGAATTGGATCGAAAGCTCGGCGGGATCCTCGAAATCTACGAGAAATTCCAGGGCGTCGATCCGCGGATCGAACCGATGCGAATCTTCCCCGCGGTCCACTACAGCATGGGCGGATTGTGGGCCGATTACGTCAAGAGTGCCGACGGAGGCCTGGAAGCCGGCGCACCGGCCAATCACATGACCAATATCGAAGGGCTCTACGCCATCGGTGAATGTGATTACCACTACCACGGTGCAAACCGATTGGGCGCCAACTCGTTATTATCTTGCATCTTTACCGGTTTGTTTACCGGACCATCGATCGTCAATTACATCGACAATCAATCCGGCGGGCATGCCGACATCGACGCCGCCACGCTGTCCGGTGCCGTCAGCAAACAACAAGAACGTCACGACTCGCTGTTGACCGGCAACCCCGGCAGTGATGAGAACCCGTACCTGATTCACCAGGAACTGGGCGACATCATGACGCGGGCCGCGACCGTGGTGCGACGCAACGACCAATTGACCGATGCAATCGAAAAAGTGAACGAATTGCACGACCGCGCGATGAAAGTCAACTTGTCCGACACCGGCAGCTGGTCCAACCAGAATGTAATCTTTGCCAAATCACTCCAAGACATGTTCCCGATCGCCAAATCAATTCTCGGCGGCGCGCTGCGGCGTGACGAATGCCGCGGTGCCCACTTTAAACCGGACTTCCAAAAGCCTTCGCTGACTGCGGAAGACCCGGCCGCGCGGCGGAAGCAGGCCGAGGAGTGGTGCGACGCGTTCGAAAAGAACAACGACAAATACTTAAAAAGCACGATCGCCGATTACGACAACGCTTCGATGCAACCACAGTTCAGCTACGAAGACGTGGACACGTCGCTGCAACCGCCACGCCCGCGACTGTATGGGCTTGTCGGTGCCGATATCATCGAAGAGGTGTGGAAAGAGCGGGCCGAGACGAAAAATCAGCAGCCCCAAATGGCTTCCTCGTAAGACATCGCTGCTCGTTTGTCCCAAGCGAGTTTTCGGTCAGACGACCGAGATCAAAACAGACCATCCAACGAACATTCAACTTTCGACAATTTCATAGGTCAACGCATGATTGCCCTGGATCCCGCCGCGAATCGCCCCCAGTTCATCAACGTCCGCGTCAAGCGACAAGATGGTCCTGGTCAAGAGCCGTATTGGCAATTGTTCAAGATCGACTACGAGCCGGAGTTGAATGTGATCTCGGTTCTTCAGCGAATCGCAGCGCTCAGCAAGACGTCAGACGGCAAGAAGGTGACACCGGTCGTCTGGGATTGTGGCTGTCTGGAAGAGGTCTGCGGCGCTTGCACCATGCAAATCAACGGACGCGTCCGGCAGAGCTGTAGTGCGCTGGTCGATCAACTGCTCAAAGACAACGCCGACGAAATCGTCTTGGAACCGATGAGCAAGTTCCCCGTGCTGCGCGACTTGATGGTCGACCGCCGGCGGTTGTTCAAGGCACTCGAAAAGGTCAAGGCTTGGGTCCCCGTCGACAGCTATTACAACATGGGGCCCGGCGAGCGACAGCTCCGTGCCACCCAAGAACAGAACTACCCGCTCAGCCAATGCATGAGCTGCGGTTGCTGTGTCGATGCCTGCCCACAGTACAACAAGATTGAACTGGAGCGGAAAAAGGACGAGACGGAGGAAGAGTTCAAGAAGCGCGAAGAGAAAGCCTGGGACAAAGCGTTCGTCGGTCCCCACGCGATTTCTCAAGCGATGCTGTTCAACAATCACCCGACCGGCAAGTCGATCGCGGGCGAGCGGTTGGATGCACTGACCGCACCCGGCGGAATCCAAGCCTGCGGCAATGCACAAAACTGCGTCGCCGTTTGCCCCAAAGAAATCCCGCTCACCACCTCCATCGCCCGCGCCGGACGAGCCACCACGATCCACACCATCAAGAAGTGGTTCGAGAAGTAGAGTACTGGTGAACGAGGTTGAGTCACCTAAGATCCCGACGATGTTAGCGGAACGGCGCGAGCCGTCCGGTTTCGGGTTGAAGTTAACTTCAAGACCGGAGGGCTCGCGCCCTGCCGCTAACAAAACAGACGCCGTTTGTCCGCCGCGGATCGCGCCATTGAGCCCACGATCCCCTACCGGGGCAACGCACAACACAGAGCGCTCGATGCGCCAGCACCTCACGCCGTCCGCAGATTCACTTCTCGACACAGACTGCGGATCGATTGCTCATCGGCCAAATGAAACGTGGGGATATTGGCGGCGATCAAGGGACCGGCGAGCGCGCTGTAGTCGTTGATGTCCAGCGTGTTGATGATCGCCGCGACCGCTTTCCCACGGCGGGCAAATCCGATCAGGGTCGACAACGCGTCCGGAGTCGCCTGTTGCAAGATCGCAATCAGCGTCGTCTCGTTGCTGATCCGTGATTCCGTCTCATTGAGCAGTTCGGCAAGCGTCATTCCATCGCTGCGTTCCAATCGCGCCAGCGTGGTTCGCAACTGTTGCAGGTGCACCGCGCCCCGCGACGCGTCCAGAACGACGGGCCGCAACCGATCATTTTTGTCGAGCATCGTTGCGGATTGCTTGGCTTGGTCACGGACACGGTGGTCGCCGATCCAACCGTCGGTGCGGATTCGGTCGGCGGCGTCGCGTCCGTTGGTGATGAACCCGAACGGTTGCGATTGATCGTGCAGTGAACTGGCGATCGAAAATGCGGCGGTGATCGCCAGGTCGGTTCGAATCGGCTCATGCTGGGTCGGGTTGGTCTCGGTGTGCATGTCCAGCACCAACGTCGCACCCGCGATCGACGTCGGCTCGTACACTTTGCTGTGCAAGACACCGGTGCGTGCCGTCGCCGACCAATGGACGCGTCGCATCGGGTCGCCGGGTTCCCAACGACGAATGCCGCGCAATCGAGTGGGATCTTCCATCACGTTGTCACGCATGCGGATTTCCCCCATCGGCCGACGTGACGCGATTTCATAATCATCCAATTCCACCGTCTTGGGCAGTACCGTCAAATATTGGGGATGGGTTCCAAGCCGGTAACGGCGGTACAGACCCATCAGGTCACCGGTTTCCAGCACCGTGGGGCCGATCTGAAAATAGCCGCGACGATTGCACTGAATCGTGTAGTCCAGATGCCGTGTCTGTCCGGGCCACATCAACAGGACCTTGATTCGGTCGCCCTGAACGTCAAGCGTCGGTGGCGTGTGAATCGTTGCCCAGCGAGGAATCAAATCTTCGACCAGCAACCAAAACACCGGGACCTTGCTGGTGTTGGTGACCGAAACCTTGACCTTCAGCGAATCTCCGATCTTGAGTTCTGCGTCGCCGCCTTCGCGGGTGGCGATCGAGCATTGGGTCCAGGTCAACGCCAAAAAACGATTGATGAAGATCACCGCCGCTGCGACGATCGCAGCAAGCACCCACAACGAACCGCCGAACGCAAGCCCCAGCAGCAACACTGCGGCGACCGCAGCGATCAGTGACAAACCGGCCCCCGGGCCCGACGATGCATGTGGATCTCCCATCGCATCAGTTTAACTCGGATGAACCGTCCGGGGTTCAAGCGAAACGCAAAGCGACCGACGCAACATCGAGGTCGCAATGAAAATGATCAGAAGTGCCAGAGACAGACGGGGCAGAAAAATCATCTATCCGCTCCGATCGCGATGCCAAATCTCTTCTGCCCCCATCGTTCTGCCACCATCATTCTGCCACCATCATTCTGCCACCATCATTCTGCCACCATCATTCTGCCACCCCCGCCCAGCCCGCCGACCGGCGACAGCAGCCACCTAATTTTTCAAGCTCGATGCTAACCGCTAAAAGCTAACTGCTAACACCTCCCTACAACGGAGCCGGCAAATCTCGCTTAACAAATTGTCTTGCAGCGAGCAGATAGCAGATGCCACCGAGCACGATCAGGATCATTGGGTAGATCAACGGCGGCAGCATCCCGTCGGGCATCGGCGTGGACCAATCCCACGGCGCCGACAGGCCGTCTTCGGCGACCAACGCGGCCAGTTTCTGGGGGCGGTAGCAATTAAAAAACGACATGCCCTGCAACCAGTTCAGCGACTCGGCCGCCTTGCCCAGGCCGAACATCACCAATTGCACGACATAGATCGCCATCACCATTCCGATCGTTCGCCACCGGTAACGGTCGATGCTGCTAAAGAAACTGGACAGTCCCAGCAGGAAAAAGCCGAACGCGAACAGGCTGAACGTCGGTGCCGCATAGGCTCGCGAGTCGACGCGCTCGGAAAGCGGAAACGACTCGACTTGCGGTTCGCTGATCTGCAGCGGGATGGTCCATCCGAACAGCGGCACATCCACGCTCGGCGGCGGAACCGTCTCGTCCACCGTCGTCACCGACACCCCGACAAAAATTCCGAACCACACCAGTCCACACAGCAACGCCAGCCCGCCGACCGCAACGGTCGCGTGGGACCACATCAATTGGGCCCGGCTGATCGGTTGCGCCAGCAGCATTTCCATCGTCCCGCGGCCCAGTTCCCCGCTGACGACATCGCTGCCGCGCGAAAGGCACCAGATCACCGTGCACAGAATGATGATCGGCTCATCGTACGTCAGACCGACGCGACCTTGGTAGGTGAACAGCGAATCAAAACTGATCGGCGAAAGCTTTTCAAAACCGCGCAGCTGTTCGAGGATGTTTTGAAATTGCCCCATGTCCAACAAGCTGACGACCCAGACGCGAACCCAGGCGAACGCGAACAAGGCCAGGCCCAGCGAGACAAACAGCAACGCTGCCTGTTTGATGTAACTGCGCAAAAGAATTCGGTTGATCATCCTGCCACCCCACCGCCGATGTGTTCGTTGACGTCGCCGTCGGGCGGCACTTCATGGTCGCGTGGGTCTTCCAAGGTGTCGTGATGCACCGAGTCGTAGACCGAACGCAGCCCCAGCGGTTCGATTCGCATCCGATGCAGTCCCAGCGAACTGATCCAGGGCAGCATCGGGGCCAGGTCGCCGGCGGTGTCGATACGGACGGACACCGCGCCGTCACTGGCGATCGACTCGACTTCGGTGATGCTGATGTGATCGCGAAAGGATTCGGGGAGACTGGCCTGCGTGGCCGAGCGATCCAAGGCGGTTCCTGTTGGCAAATCCGCCCAGATGCGATGCCGCTGGAACAGATCCGCCATCTGCAACTCCAGCACCAAATGGCCGCCGCGCAAAAACGCCACGCGATTGCATGTGTCTTCGATCTCGCTGAGCACGTGCGACGAAAAAATCACCGTGCGGCCGTCACGATGGGCCTGGGAAACCAATTCCATGACCGTTCCGCGAACCGTCGGGTCCAAGTTGGCTGTCGGTTCGTCGAGAATCAACAGGGGCGTCGCCGGCGCGAGCACGACCGCCAGCGCCAACTTTTGCCGCATGCCGGTCGACATCATCGAAACATGGCGCCGCGTGTCCAGTTCCAGCGCTTCGGCGATCGCCCGGCTGCGCGACAGATCGCCGCGGGGATGAATGTCCGCGAAAAACCGCAACACGCCATCGCCCCGCAGGTGCCGGGGCAACCGCGCGTCGCCGGGCAAATAGGAAACGTTTTGCCGCACCGCGACCGGATCGGTTTGGGGGTCCGCCCCGCAAACGGTCGCCCGTCCGCCGCTGCTGTTCAAGTAGCCCAATAAAGATCGAATCAGCGTCGTTTTGCCCGCGCCGTTTGGCCCCAGCAGCCCGAAAATGTCACCTTGAAGCACTTCCAGATTGCAATCGACCAACGCCCGAAAGCTGCCGTAGTGTTTGGACAATCCGTCGCACACCACCACGGGCGGACGTTGCCCGGTCTCGGCAGCAGCGGCCGTGGGCGCTGGATTCGCAGTCGGCGTCGCCATCTGGCCCGGCAAGTCGATCAATTCGGTCAGGGAAGGCTGGTGTTTCAAGGACAGACTCTGAACCTAATAGTGGAAATTCGATCGGTCTATTGTGTGAGTCGGTCAAACCTTAGAATCTAACTGCCGGACCTCGCCCACCATTCTCGATCGCCCGGGCGTCTTCCGCTACCGCACTGCAATCTTTCTTTTCACTGCTCCTGCCCCCCAATTCGCAAGCTTGTCCATGACCTCATCTGAACTTCCCGCCGGATTCCAATTTGCCGGCGTCGCCTGTGGAATCAAGCCCAGCGGAAAACCAGACCTGTCGCTGATCGTTGGGGACGACCGTTTGGTCGCGTCCGGCGTTTACACGCAGAACCAAGTGGTCGCTGCGCCCGTCGAAATCTGCCGCAGCTTGACACCCTCCAAACGGATCCGCGCCGTCGTCACCAACAGCGGCAACGCAAACGCCTGCACCGGGCGGCAAGGCGCGTTGGACGCCGCGGAGATGTGCCGCAGTGTCGCAGACGCCATCTCCGCCTCCGAAGCCGAGGTGCTGGTGATGAGCACCGGGATCATCGGAAAGAAGATGCCGATGGACCGCGTCAACGCAGGCATCAAGAACTCGGTTTCAAAACTCGGTCGCGACATCGACGACTTCACTGCGGCGGCGGACGCCATTTTGACAACCGACAAGGAACGCAAAGCGGAGTGTCGCGAAGTCCAACTCGGCGAACAAACGATTCGGATCGCCGCGATGGCCAAGGGTGCCGGCATGATCTCGCCCAATCTGGCCACCATGCTTGCCGTCGTGATGACCGACGCCCAGTTAGACCCCCAGCAATCTCAACGGATCCTTCGCGAAGTCGCGTCGAAAAGTTTCAACTGCGTCAGTGTCGATGGACACACCAGCACCAATGACACGCTGCTGTTGCTTTCCAGTGGCGCCAGCGGCGTCCGCATCGGCGATTCCAATGAGAAAGACTTCATCCGTGCGTTGACCGATTTGGCCTGTCGCTTGGCGCGACAATTGGTCGCCGATGGTGAAGGCGCCACGCACGTGATGAAAATCCGCGTCGTCGGTGCCGACAACGATGCCAGCGCCGCCACGATCGCGCGGACCATCGGTGCCAGCCCGCTAGTGAAAACGGCGATCTCCGGCGGCGATCCGAACTGGGGACGCATCGTCTCGGCGGCCGGTTATGCCGATGCCAAAATCCATCCCCAACAAACGTCACTCAAACTCGCCGGGACAGAAATCTATCACAACGGCGTCCCGACCGATTTTGATGCCGCCGAGGTCAGCAAAGCGATCAAGGCGAAGAAAGAAGTCGACTTGGACCTGTTCGTTGGCGATGGGCCGGGAACCGCCATCCACTGGGCCAGTGATCTGACCGTCGAATACGTCCGCTTCAACAGCGAATACACGACTTAAGAAGAGCCGACGAGGAGATTCGAACCCCTGACCTATTCATTACGAATGAATTGCTCTACCAGCTGAGCTACGTCGGCGTGTTTCGATCGACGAATCCGCCACGGGCGTGGCAATCAACGTCTGATGCGTGCAAATTACAAAACCAAAGCCTGGTCGACCAGGGCCCATCGGGCTGCTGCAAGATTTCTACCAAGAACCCTCGGCACAACTACGTTATTCGGCCTCGCGATCGCCAACCTGTAACGAAATTCTCTCACTGCACGGTGGTCTGTGAAATCTGCCCCCTTTACGGACACCGCAAACCCGCGAGGGTTCATCCGATGGCCCGCCGTGTCTGCGAGACAGATTTCTTTTAGTGTCGGGACGACGTGGCGAGTTCGGTTGCGCGCCGAAACTCAGGATTCCTCGCCTCGTTCCCTGCAGGAATTCAAAAGTTGCTGACTCTAACGTTTTCTATGTTTGTTCGCGAGGAAGCCCGGAGGGCTGGCACAATGCTTGCCGGTGGCGTCAGCCACCGGAATGGAAAGACCTCGATCACGGAGGCCTGAAAGGCCGGCACAATCGGTCTCATAAGCTGAGGGCATTGGAAAAGCTGGGGAATTGTGTCGGCCCGCTGGGCCTCAGAGACTCCTTGGAATCATCTCCGGTGGCTCACGCCACCGGCATCCACTCTGCCGGCCCTCCGGCCTGAAGGACGTCGCCTAACCGGCAAAATTTGGTAAATAGAAAACGTTACAGTCAGGAAATCCAAGCAAATTCTTCCAAGTTTTTTCGATCTTTTTCCGGTTAATGGTTAAAAAACGTCGTTCTAGCGAGCTTTTTCACGAGCGATCGGCGTGCCACGACTCGACAAAAAATATTTTTTTCGCTAAAAATTTTAATGCTGGGCGAGCTCCCGTCGCCGCCCAGGCCCAAAAAGTCGGCCAGACAGCTTGTACGCGTGGCTGTTGCGGCAGCCAATGTTTCTGGACCGGCGGACCAACACAACAATCGCTCGCAGCCGCGGGCAGGAGAACTGAACTCGATGAATGAAGTCGAACTGGACGTCGTCGACTTGAAAGAACTCATTCTGTCGAACAATTCGTTCGGACCGAATGATGTCGCCGAGATTCGGCAAATGATCGCGGAAAACTACGGCCATTTCGCCGAGCTTCGAGACGCGGTCAATGAAATGGAAGATGATCCGGCGCTGACGCCGGCCGGCAAGACAAAGATGGGCGTCTGCCAGTTCTTACTGGGCCATTTCGCCGAAGCCCTGCAAACCCTTCGCGCCGCCGATGGCAGCGCGACGGCTCTGTTCTACTGCGCCCGCTCGCTGTTCGAACTCAAGGATTTCGATGCCGCGATCGAGACCTACGAACAAGCCCAACGGGCCGGCTACAACGAAGATCAGTGCAAGATTTTTATCGCCGAATCACATCGTTACAGCGGCCGCATCGAGAAAGCGATGTTGCTGCTCGATGACATTTTCGGACCGGCCGAACAAACCGCCGAATACATGTACCAACGTGCCGCGACCGTCGCCGGTGTCGGCGGACGCCGCGACGAAGCGATCACGTTGTACCAGCGTGCCGTCCAAACCGACGAAAACCATGCCGGTGCCCTATTCGGGTTGGCTTGGGAAAATGACCGCATGGGCAATGACGAAGAAGCGCTGCGTTTGTACGAGCGTGCGGCCAAAGCCTTTCCGACCGGTGTCGGTGCCCTGATCAACCTCGGCCTGATCTACGAAGATCGCAATGAGTTCGACAAGGCACAGATGTGCTACAAGCGAATCTTGGACGCACACCCCGATGACGAACGCACGCGGTTGTACATGAAGGACGCGTCGGCCAACGGCAACATGCTGTACGACGAAGAAATGCAGCGTCGCAACGATCGCTTGGCCCAAACGCTGAACATGCCGGTCGCCAATTTCGAATTGAGCGTTCGAAGCCGTAACTGTCTGTCCAAGATGGGCATCGAAACGATCGGCGATTTGACCCGCACCAGCGAGTCCGAACTGCTGTCGAGCAAGAACTTTGGCGAAACCAGCCTGATCGAAATCCGCGAGATGTTGGTCAGCAAGGGACTCAAGCTCGGACAATTCGCCCATGAGAAAAAAGCTCCCGAGCCGCCGGTCGATACCAGCCACTTGTCGCCCGACGAACAAGCGATGCTGGAGCGACCGATCTCCGATCTGAACCTCTCCGTTCGCGCCCGCAAGTGCATGGCACGGTTGCAGCTCAACTCGATCGGCGAGTTGCTCCGCAAGACCGGCGACGAGCTGCTCGAGTGCAAGAACTTCGGTGTCACCAGCCTGACCGAAGTCCGCGAGAAGCTGACCGACCTCGGACTGAAACTGCGTGGCGATTGATCACGACTGCACGATAGAAAATCTACAAAGCCAGCCTTCGGTAAGGCTGGCTTTGTTCTTTCCAGTTCTTGGTCTTCAATCCAAAACATGGAACTTGGAACATGGAACTCGGAACTAACAATACATGACCTTCCGCTTCGATCTACACCAAACCGACACGGCGACCGGTGCACGGCGCGGGACGTTCACCACGCCACACGGACCGGTGGAAACGCCAGGGTTCATGCCGGTCGGGACACAGGGCACCGTCAAGGGGCTGACGATCGACCATGTCGCGTCCACCGGGGCGCACATGATTCTCGGCAATACCTATCATCTGGGGCTGCGTCCCGGGCATGAAACCGTTCGCGCCCTCGGCGGGTTGCACGCCATGTCAGGCTGGGAAGGCCCGATCCTGACCGATAGCGGCGGGTTTCAAGTCTTCAGTTTAAAAGGCATCAACAAGATCTCCGAACACAGCGTCGTCTTTCGCAGCCACATCGACGGGGCGCTGATTGATTTGACGCCCGAGCATTCGATCGAGATTCAAGAATCGCTCGGTAGCGACGTCGCGATGGTGTTGGATCACGTCGTCGCACTGCCGGCCGAGCGAGACGACGTGCAACAGGCGATGGAACGGTCGATTCGTTGGGCCAAACGTTGCCTGGAATACGCCAGCCGCGGCGACCAGGCGAAATTTGCAATCGTCCAAGGCGGTCTGGACGTCGAGCTGCGGGTGCAGTGTGCCCGCGAGTTGGCGGCGATGAATTTTGAAGGCTACGCGGTCGGAGGACTCAGCGTCGGCGAGACCCCCGATGAGATGTATCGCATCACCGCGGCGACCACGCCGGAGTTGCCGGCCGACAAGCCCCGCTACTTGATGGGCGTCGGCCGCCCGATCGACCTGCTGGAAAGCATCGTTCGGGGGATCGACCTGTTCGATTGCGTGATGCCGACACGCAACGGCCGCAACGGGTTCGCCTTTACCGACACCGGACCGATCAAAATTCGCAACGCAAAGCATAAAACCGACACGTCACCTTTAGACGAATCGTGTGACTGTCTGACCTGCACGCGTCACAGTCGCGGCTACTTGCGGCATCTTTTCATCGCCGGTGAAATGTTAGGCCCGACACTCTTGTCGTTGCACAACTTGACGTATTACCAGAAAGTGATGCGGGGTGCGCGAGAAGCGATCCGAGCGGGTACACTCGTGGAATACATCGCGACGAAAAAAAGCCAATGGGGAATCACGTGAGACAGATCATCGCCGTCGTTCGCCCCCACCTGGCCGAACGGGTCTTGGAAACGCTCAAGCGAGCCCCGTTGGAAGCCCTCACGGTCAGCGAAGTCAAAGGGTACGGTCGCCAAAAGAGTTACTTGGACGAGTATCAAGAAACAGAATTCTCCGAAGCGTTTCTGCCGAAAGTCGAAATCACGCTGTGGGTCGACGACTCACGTTACGAAGAGACGTTAGAGAAAGTCGTCACGGCGGCGCGGAGCGGACGAATCGGCGACGGAAAAGTTTTCACGTTGCCCGTCGAAGTCTTTCAGTAAACGTCCTTGCACGTCGGCAGCGTCCTGTTACGGACGTCACCCTCCCGTGTGCGGGAGGGTCGAGCGCAGCGAGGGGCATACGCACCAAGTTAAGGAATTGAGGTAGAAAAAAAGCGGAAAAACCTTCATGAGGTAGTTATCACCACAACCTCGGAAGAAGGAGTTTCCGCCGTGAAGACCATAGATCGATTGGCCACTTTGTTACAGACCAGTTTCGGAGAACTTGCCGAGCAATCTGCCGCCGAATCCAAGGTCATCAAACGACGACGAAAGTTTGATGCCTCAACGCTCGCGAAGTCGTTCATTTTGGCCATGCTAGCCAAACCGACCGCCAACGAGGAGGACATTGCCAGCATGGCTGCTTCTGTGGGGCTGACGATTTCTCCCCAGGCCGTTGAGCAACGATATAGCGATCAATTGGTCGCCTTCTTTCGTTCGCTGTTTGCCAAGATGAGTATGCAGGTCATGCACTCCGAGTCGAAGCTCGCCCCGCTTTTGGAACGATTTACGTCGGTCAAGCTGATCGACAGTTCGGTGATCAGCTTGCCGCCGAGTTTGGCAGCAGAATTTGCAGGTTGTGGCGGTGTAGGGGAGCACAATACCGCTGCAGTGAAGCTTCAAACCGAACTTGACCTGGCCAATGGGGAGTTGCAGTGCATTCAACTCGAACCAGGGAAGTCGCCCGATCAGGCAACAAACCGTCAAGTCGTGCCACTCCAGAAAGGCTCACTTCGAATCGCTGACCTCGGCTATTTCTCATCCGCCGTCCTTTCGTGTTATGCAGCGTGGGGAGCCTTTTTCCTGACGCGATTGCTTTACAACGTGAAAATCAAGGTGGACGATCACTCCGAAGGGCTAGTTGCTTGGCTGAGCCGACAAAATGACTCACTGATCGACTGCGACGTCACAGTCGGCCAAGGCACTCCGCTGGACTGCCGATTGATCGCATGGCGAATCCCCAAGGCAATCGCCGCGAAACGTCGCAGGGAAGTTCGCAAACGGGCGAAAAAGAAGGGCCGTACACCGAGTCAGGACCGCTTGGCGGCTTGCGACTGGAACTTTTTAGCCACCAATCTTGCAGTAGAGCAATTGAGCGTCCAAGAGGCGATCGTTTTGTACCGCAGCCGCTGGCAAATTGAATTGCTCTTCAAGCGATGGAAAACGTACTGCCAGATCGATCTGATGGATGGGCGCACGGACACCATTTCGATGGCCCGGTTTTGGGTCCGCCTCTGTGGTGCACTTCTCCAGCAGTGGTTGGTCATACTGGCGGGCTGGTTCGAGAATTCATCGCTAAGCTTCGCAAAGATAGCTAAGCGGCTTGCAAATTGGATGGATGAATTGGCCAGTTGCCTCGTATCGCATTCAAGACTTTGCGAATATCTCGCAAAAATCCGAAACCGAGTCCTACCGATCTGCAAGCGAACAAAAAGGCGGAAAAAGCCGGGAACTGCGGAATTGCTCCGCGATCCCAACTTGCTCGAATATTCCTTAACTTGATGCCTATGGGGTCGAGCGCAGCGAGGGGAGGGTTTCCACGCGCCACTAGCTGACGCCACGTGCTGACACCCCAGCGGGAAGCGTGAGCGACCGGCGCGTGAGCGATTGATCGTCACCGACGACCTCTCCGTTTGCGTCTGTCGGCGCGACCAACGTTTGCTGCGCGCCGGCAGTTCCGGCGGTAACGATTTCATCTGCAAGAATTTTTCACTTTCGAATCGAAACGGCTAGGCGCGAGAGAAGCGATCGACGATAACTTCGGTGCGGGATGGAGCAGCCCGGTAGCTCGCGAGGCTCATAACCTCGAGGTCGTCGGTTCGAATCCGGCTCCCGCAACTTCTCGGAACGATCAAACGCGTTTCCGACCCTGATGTGAACGAAAGGTCGGCATGGTTTCCATGCCGGCCTTTTTTCGTTTTTGCCCCGTATTTCGCGGTGTTTGCGAATTCACCACCGCCACGTCGCGTTCTTCGTTTCTTTGGCCCCGTCATTACCTGGGTTATGGGATCGGCGGTGATTTGGCGTCTCTTGGCCGGTTTTCTTTGTTTCTTCGTTTCTCTACCGCTCTGGGTTAACGAACGTAGCGACCTCTCAGACGGTCACTACGTGAAAAGGGTTTGATACAGCAAAACACTTGGTTTTTTGAAACGTGTGTTTCTGCTACCCCCTTATTCGGTGGTCTCGGCAGAGAACCGCCGAGTACGCTGGGTAATGCGAAACAGAGAAACAGAGAAAAGCTGCGATCTTGAAACCACCAGAGTGGATTCAATCGATCTCTACTTGGTTACTTCGTACTTGCTCGGGTTCTGATTAAACATCTGTTGTTGTTCTTGGCCTGGGAACAAGTATCGCATTCCTTTGTAGAGGCTGGTGAACTCGGCGACGCCGTCAACGTCTTTGTTCATTTCGACCCGACAAACCGTGCACTTGCCGCCAAGTGCGATGTCGGCGTGAGCATATTTCTCCTTGTTGGCTTGAAACATACTCTTCGCTTTCTCGTTCGAGAACAGATACAGATGGTCTTCGTGCAATGCCGCAAATTGAAGACTGCCAGGGACTCGTTTTCCCATCTCCACCAAGGCGACGATGCAGTCGCCACCAAGAATGGGTGTGTACTTCGTGGGGTCTTTCAAAAACATTTGTTTCTGTTCTTCGCCAGGGAACAGGTAAGTCTTGCCATCGTATTGTGCTGAGTACTGCGCATCGCCCTTGACCCACTTTTTCATGTCGATGATGCAAACAGGACAATAGCCTTGCAGTCCCACTGCGCCGGCGTTGGTTTTGGTGCCGCTCCCTGCCTGAGCAGCTGGGGGTCTAGCGGATGGAGTGGTTCGTGTGCCCGATTGAGCATTAGCGGCGGTTGTGAGGAGCGAGCCGAACAGGAGTGTGGTCGCGCCAATCGCAAAGCGGCGGGTGATCAACAGGTGTGCTTGGGAAAGGAGGCGGTTCATCGTTTCTCTCTTTGAAAGTTCGAGTGATGGATTGGTTTTCTATCTTCAGAAGGAAGACGCAGTGCGAGTGGTTTCCTTACACCAATAAATTTCGCCACGAAAAGTTTTCTCGTCTGTGAGGCCACTCACAACCTCGCCAATCGTGCCAGGCCAGAATGCAGGCGTTGAATTTACCGGGAGCACGGCTTCCCTTCCTCACTCGATGAATAGGCTCGATAGATGAAATCTGCTACGAAGAGTTGTGCAAGCGTTGTGTTCGTGTTTTTGGTCAGCTCACTCTGCGGTGATGCGCAAGCACAAAGCGGATCACGCGGCGGCGGATACTCTGCACCGGCAATGTCTGCACCTCCAGCACCTCGCATGTCGCCCGCCCCCACGCAGTCATTCGCCCCTCAGTCGGTTGCCCCAGTTCAATCGGCACCAATCGCAGTCGGCTCCGGATGCGCGTCAGGTAACTGTGGCGGCAGCGTCTCCGCCAGCCCGACGGTTAGTTATTCGTCGTCAATGTCGCACCCGAGCTACACTCCCCTGTACCAACCAACGACGCAGTACCAACCGACGACGAAGTACCACCAAAGCTACTATCAAGCTGCTCCAGCGACATACACCAAGACGCACTGCCACACCCGACATCGGTTGTTTCGCCATCGGTAACGAGCCTAGTTCGACGTGCCTGATCCTTGGGAAGGTGCATTCGTTGAATCGTCGGCCTGTGCGTCGGTGTTGGCCGCAGGCGAAGAGTCGGGTGATTCAGGTGAGCTGCTCGATGAGCATCCGAGCAACGGAACGCAAAAAATCATCGCCAAAAGTGTCAATCGCATGTTTTTGAACATTGTGGTTTCCATCGCTGGACAGGGAAAAGTTCTTTTACCGAGACCAAGTATCACTTGCATCGGTTCGGTACGTCCGTGAGGCATCTCACACAAGTGTCAAAGTCACTAACACGTCGATCAGTCGAAAGGGAGTCAATCCGAAATGAGTATTCAGTCTGGACTTATCCGCAGTCTACTGCTTTTCACACCGCTGGCGATCGCAGTGACATGGTCGTTACAGCGTCATGTTGATCGTTTTCACGGCGATCAGCTAATTGCCCAGCCGGTGCAGCATCGAGGACTAGGAGGTAGCGGGTTTGACTTGAGGCAGGCAACGATTCCCGTCCAAGAGATTCGCTCCGGTGGCCCTCCCAAAGACGGTATTCCTTCACTTTCCAATCCGAGGATGATTTCGGCCGCAGAAGCGACTTACTTGCGAGCCAGCGATCGAGTGATTGGCGTCGTGTCCGGTCGTGAATCGCGTGCCTATCCACTTGCCATTTTGAATTACCACGAAATCATCAACGATCGCATCGGCGAGCTACCGATCGCAGTGACCTATTGTCCGCTGTGTGACTCCGCAGTCGTCTTTGATCGTCGGACTCCGCTGGGAGAACGGGAATTCGGCGTCTCGGGCTTACTCTACAACAGCAACGTACTGATGTACGACCGATCCGATACGGAAAGTCTCTGGTCGCAGGTGAAAGGCGAAGGCGTTTCTGGCCCCGCTGCCAGAATGAAGTTGACCGTTTTGCCGATGGAACTTTCCACGTGGGCTGGCTGGCGAAAACGCCATCCAAACACAACCGTGGTCTCATCGGAAACCGGTCACCGGCGAAACTACCAAGGCAGTCCGTACACACGCTATTTCAAACAGCCCAATCTCATGTTTCCGGTAAAGCCAATCAGCAACGCGTTGCCCTTGAAGGAAAGTGTGCTGGGAGTTTGGGACGATGCCAGCGCATTGGCGATTCCCATTTCCGCGTTCGGAGGGAAGTCGATGCAAATCGAAAAGTCGCTCGGCGGTAGAAAATTCACCGTGGCCTTCGACGCCGACGATCAAACGATCCGAGTCGTCAAGTCGGAGGCTGGACTTCGGTGGATGAATTCGTTTTGGTTTGCGTGGTATGCGTTTCGACCTGAAACCGAGATTGCGAGTCGCTGACGTAGTCCTCCGCATTGCCCAACCAATGGTTTCAAAACTTACGAAACCTAACGCCGCGACCGATACCACTGATCGAGTTTCGCTGGCGAGACACCAAGGTTAAAGCTGGCGATGCAAAGTTGGTTGATGAGCGTGGTTTTCAGGATTCCCAAATGCAACCACCGGCGGGCGGAAGTTGTGACGGCGGCTTCGGCCAGCGAGATGGTTCCGTGCTTCCGCAAGCGGCGGCATAGCTCGACGTCTTCCATTAGCGGCCAGTTCGGAAAACCACCCAGCTTGAAAAACCGATTTGCGGACACAAACAACCCCTGGTCTCCGTAAGGTCGCCCGAGGAAACGCGACCTGAAGTTCACGCCGTGCTCAATCCATCGCAACCCCAAACGGTCGCCGTCGATTCGCAACGAGAAGGCGCCCGCGATTGCGTCTTGTTCGAGTGTCGCCCGAACGTGATGATGAAACGAGTCCGGAAGTTGGGTGTCCGCGTGCAGAAACAGCAGTACATCACCGCTGGCCACCGCAGCACCAGCATTCATCTGGCGTCCACGCCCTGGATTGCTGATGACGACCGTAACACCCATCCGTCGCGCGATGTCGATCGTCGAATCCTCGCTGCCGCCGTCCGCGACAATGACTTCGACATTGGGAAGTCCAGCGATTCGTCTAAGCGTCCGTTCGATACATCGCTCTTCATTCAGCGTCGGCACAATCACCGACAACACACCCTCACGAGTCTGGGGAAGCACGTTGTCGAATGTTTCGGGAAAACGCCGACAAACGACCAAGTCCTCTGGATAGTCGACGTCAGAAAGTGTTTGCAAACGATGAACTATGCATCGCGACTGCTTTGCCTTCCGGGCGGTTTGTCGTGATACGCTTTCGCTCCCCCAGTCGATCTCTTGAAAGAGGTCAGGCTGATTCGCTTTCAGTCCAATCAAGTAATAGCCACCGTCGATCGCTGGCCCCAGAACCACATCGGCGTGTGACAAAGCGTTGATTGCTTCGTCGAGAGTCGCCGAGTCGATTTCTGGGCAATCCGACCCCATCACCACGACTCGCGTTGCCCCCTCATTGAACGCGGTCGCAAAGGCATCGGTCAATCGCTGGCCCAAGTCGCCGCCGTTCTGCGAACGATACGTTAGGCCCGCTCCAAACATACAACTCATTCGCGAAGACTCGCCTCCAGCGAACCGTACTTCCAAGTCACAAGGATGGTCTGCACCGAAGCTATTCACGACAGCGAGGGTGCGCTTCGTGAGTGCCTGCTGAAGTTGTGCGGCGCGTTCTGGCCCCAACGCCGGAATCATGCGAGTTTTCGTCACACCTGGTTCGGGATACCTCGAGAACACGATGACGCGATTGTTTGGTGGCTTCATCGTGTCGCTTCGTGAATAGTCGCGTGTGGACAAGGCTACGTTAACACGCTAAAAACGAACCAGGCGATTGCTGCAGCAGCGGGTAGGGTCGTGACCCATGCGAGCAAGATCTGACCGATCGACTTCCAGTTCGCTTGACCTGTCGCACTTCCGATTCCAAACAGTGCGCCGCAGGAAACATGAGTAGTCGATACGGGCAACCCCCAGCGGCTCGCGAACACGACCAAGACCGACGTGACGAGGTTCGCGGAGAAACCCTGGCCGGCGTTCATTTCAGTGATGCCGTGACTCAGCTTCTCGGCGATCTTCTTCGCACCGAACCAGCCACCAATGGCAATCGCCAATCCGCAGACTACTGACGCGGTGAGCGAATTGAGGGCTGGAACAATCAATAGCAGCGCGGCGATCTTTGGCGTGTCATTCAAGCCACGCGCGAAACTCACCATTCCGGCGGAAAGAAAATGCATGGTATCGAGCGACTGACGAGCGTCGATCCCCACAAGGTTACCGGCATAATGATCTCGGCAGCTGACGTTGGTCCCCAACGTGATCGAAAGCTCCTCAGCACGCGTCATTGCCATCGCGCCCGATCCCAACGGAACAACTTCGACGACTTCGCGACCGCTGCAAAGACATGTTTCTTTCGTAATCCCCATCGCAATCCGGGTTCGACGAAACATCTGATAAAGGACTGCCGTAACGAGGATCGCAATCAGTGGACTCAGCAATAGCGGTGCCATCAGCTTGGATGACAGAACATGCCAATCGACGGCAAACGATGAGGCACCCGCCGCTCCGACCATCGCCCCCACCAGAGCGTGAGTCGTAGAAATTGGAAACCCCAGGCGGCTAGCAAGCATCACCGTCGCGCCTGCAGCCAACGCGACTGCAACACCGAATTCATTCTGAGCCACGAGTGCGTCCGGCACGATTCCTTTGCCAGAGAATCGTTCTAGTAGTTCGCGAGCGAGCCAAACGGCCGTCAGCGAACCTGCCGCAGTGGTTACCGTCGCCCACACGAGGGCTCGGCGGTACGTCGTTGTGTCACTGCCGTACAGTGTGGCGACGCCTTTGAAGTTGTCGTTCGCACCGTTGGCGTACGCCAGCAAGATGCCGGCAATAAGAGCAAGTAGGACGATCATTATGCTGCTCCGATCTTTACGACCGCGCCCTGGCAGCTCGATCCGCACCCGGCCGTGCAGCCGAAGCAATGTCGGCCGGTTTGAATCACGCGGTCGCCAAGTCTCGCGGGATCGAAATCCGAAATATGTTGCGGGAGTTCCGCAGGCAGTCCCATGTGCAACATCTGATTGAAATCGCAATCGAACAAGTTTCCTTGCCAATCGACGGAGATCATCGTGCGACACATGACGCCATCGACCGTGACCGGATTGAAGCTGTCGATCAGCTTCTGCATGTACTCATCGAGTTGGTCGTTGCGAAGCAGATCATCAAGGAACCGGCTGATTGGAAGGTTGGTGATGGTGTGCAGTTCCGAAAAGACAATGTCGTATCGCGATTTCAGCTCGTCACGGAACGTCGATTCGAGTTTGTCTTGCGAAGGTGGCAGCGAGATTCCGGTCGGGTTGTAAACGAGAGTCAACTTTCGCCCTGAACCCGGATGCCCGTAGCCCAGTGCATTGAGTCGACGAAGCGCGTCGATCGAACGCTTGAAAACGCCGTCGCCGCGTTGGCTATCGCAGTTCTCTTCCATGTAGCACGGCAAAGAGGCGACGACTTCGACATCATGCTTGGCAAGAAACTCGGGTAAGTCCTTGAATCCATTGGCCATCAAGATCGTTAGGTTGCAGCGGTCAATCACTCTGCGCCCAAGCTTATGAGCTTGCTCGACAAGCCAGCGGAAATTGGGATTCATCTCCGGTGCACCACCGGTGATGTCCAGCGTCGGTATGTCGTTGTTCGCTAGGACGGCGATGATCTGCTCAGCCGTTTCTCGCGACATGCTTTCGCGACGGTCTGGCCCGGCGTCCACGTGGCAATGAGTGCAAGTTTGATTGCACAGCTTACCGACGTTGATCTGCAGTACTTCGATGGCAGTTGCACGAAGATTTGACAGACCGCTTGATCGTAGCTTTTCGTCGAAGTACGGCTGTCGCGGCTTCGCTTCTCCTTCAAGGATTTCTCGCTGCATGGCTGCGTTGGCAAGTTCGCTTTTTTTTCTTAGGAGTGATAATTGCATGTTGTTGCTTATGTCGAGGAATATTGCATGAGCCAGCGTCTCTGTGAATCGTTGAGAAACCTGGGACGCTGAAAAGCTGAGTCGGCTACGGCCTAACAGCACGGACCTTCGTCATTGCAGCCATCCGTCGCTCCGGTGGTCGCGTGATATTCGAGTCCTTTCGTTTCACGCGGATGCCGTCGTGCACTGCGCCGGCAATCGAACGGCTCTGCATCTTCCAACGGCACGACTTTGCGGGGCTCAATCGCGTCAAACATGTTTGTGTACGGTTCTTGCTGAAGCAGCTTGAACGTCTTGTCGCAAACCGCCATCCGCTCGCCCCGATAATACGTGTGACCGTCGTCATCCTGGACTTTCTTGAATGGGCCGCGGTACGACACCGCTTGCCCGCGTTCCAAGCAAGGACCTTGCTTACCCTTGTGGGCCACGACCGTCACGCTGCGGAATTCAATTCCCTCGACAGTCCGCCATGGCTCAGCTTGTCGTTTGACAATCTCGATTCCATGAAAGCCTGCGTCCTCGAATGCTTTTAGAAACTCATCTTCGCGAAACGCGCCGGTGATACATCCAGACCAAAGCTCCGGGTCTTGTTGCAGGCGCTCCGGGACACTCTCGTCACTCACAATATCGCTGATCGCAGCACGGCCGCCGCGACGCAAGACTCGGAAGATTTCCGCGAACAATTGTCGGCGGTCTTGCTGCCGCACCAGATTCAGAACGCAGTTCGACAAAACGCAGTCGACTGAATCGTCAGAGACAAGTGGTTGCTCGCGACGCAGGCGTTCCTCGGTGTGTCGAAGAGCAAGATAGCCTGCCGGATCATTCACAGGGTGTTCTGACAATTCGCCCGCAAGTTGATCCAGGTCAAGCGCCAAGTCCTGAATCAGGCCGTATCGGAAATCGACGTTTGCGTAGCCAAGTTGCTCGGCCACGGCTGGCGCGTGCTTACGAGCGAGTCCTAGCATTTCACGGTTGCAATCGACACCGATCACCCGTCCGTCGGGACCGACGACCTGGGCAGCGATGTAGCACAACTTGCCTCCGCCGCTGCCCAAATCCAGCACCGTTTCGCCCGAGCGAACGTAGGGTGTGGGGTCGCCGCATCCATAATCCCGTTCGATGATTTCTTGTGGGATCACCTTCAGCAAGTCGGTCGAGTATTCGACCGGGCAGCAAAGCGCCGGTTCGACTGCTTGGGCGGCAGCGGCGTAACGCTGGTAGACCGAAGACTCGGCGACGTGTTGATCGCTGGACAAGGCTATTTTCATAGGACCGACTTCCTTTCGGATGCGAGTTGCGTTCGCCGCACTGAGAAACGCGAGGCAGTTCGCAAGGGAAGACGGTAGACCTACAAGAACCTTACAGAATTCAAGAAAAGTTTTTCGTAGTCACTTTGCGTCGCCAAAACACAAGGCAATGCGATTCTAGCGTTTCGCGGGCCAGGCCAATGGTGCATCATTCATCGGCGGGTACGATCGCTGCGGGAGCATGGGCTTGTCTGCGCCTTGAAAACCGATCACCCGACCGAACACCCAACCGACCGGCTCGTGCTGGCTGTAGATCAGGTCAACGTCCGCGTCCGTTGAAAAGGGCTCCGCCGTGACGGCCGTTTCTTGGGGCAAAAGTAGCGACCGCACGGCGAAACCAAATGCGTATACGGACGCGCAGGCAGCTACACCTATCAGCCAGCCATATCGATGTCTCTTAAATCGTTTCATCTTGTCGCTTCCTGGATGGCTTAACGCGTGCCCGAACCGCCAGATGGCGCAGAACGCGTCCCAGACCCGCCCGGAGCAGAGTAACTCTGCGGAGGAGCTGTGTAGCTTTGCGTTGGGGCGGAATAAGAAGTCGAAGGCATCGAATTGCTCGAGGCAGAACCTTGATATGCGGGTTGAGAATACGAAGGTGACGCAGAGTAGGCGGGTGAACTGTATCCTGCCGAAGGAGCCGAGCAGCTACCGTTGTGACAGCCTCCGGGCTGGCGGCATCCGGCAAGCAGCAAGCATCCAAACGTAGCAATGCCGACAACAGACGCACTGGTGAGTAATTTACGAGACATTGAGGGGCTTCCTTACGAAAGTTTAGCACTGGTTAGCTTGGAACGAGAATTCCTGTCTTGTTCCTATCGGCTAGGCAAGTCCGTTTGCAGTGTGAGCCTACACACAGGAGCGGCAATTGTTTTACAGAAAACGGAGCTTTTGATCTGTGAAGTGACTCACAGTTGGTGTTGTCCAACACGCCAACGACGTGTTGCGAGTGAGGCACCCTATCTATCCCAAGCCATCTCCCCGGAATCGTCAAGTCTCGGTTTGAGCTTGGTTTTTCGTTGTGTGTGTCGCCTCACACCACCGATGCATTTTCAGTCCGAGGAAACATGCAGTCGCCCCACCAGTGCTCAAGGATGAAGACAAAGAAAATGAGTATGACTCAATCGCGAAAGAACAAATCTGTTCGTATGGCCATTTTTTTTCTCGCCACTTCAATCTTGCAGCTTGCATGCTGGAATAACGCTTTCGCCCAGACGCAGCCGCGTTTCGGAGGTCCCTCGGCAAGCCACCTGTCGTTTGAGGACGTCTCTCATGCTCCGCTTGACGCGTTGCTTCGCCGTTACGTTGATTGCAATGGGTTGGTTTGCTACAGCCAATGGCGGAACCAGTGCTGCGATGTGCAAGCATTGGAAGCGTACCTTCATGGGCTGTCACAGGTTGATGCTGGACTTCCGTCGCGGCGAGAAGCCAAAATGGCGTTCTATATCAACGCGTACAACGCGATGACCATCTGGGGCATTTTGTATGAATACCCTGTCGCCAGCATTCAGCGGATCGACGGCAAGCGGACGCAGTTTGCGATTTTTGATGACCTGCAGTTTTGGGACGGAGAAAGCTACCGCTCGCTCAACGGGATCGAAAACGATGTGTTGCGTCCGCTGGGAGATCCCCGCATACACTTTGCTCTCGTTTGTGCGGCTCGCGGGTGTCCTCGGCTGCGCAATCGAGCCTACACCGCGGACGCGCTTCACTGGCAACTCGACGATAACGCTCGTGAGTTCTTCTCCAGCCATTCAAGATTTCACATATCGCGGATCACGCGAACGGTTCGGATGTCGCCGATCTTGGAATGGTACAGAGACGACTTCGGCCAAACTGATCGTGAAGTCGTTTCGACGGTGTTGGCTTATCTTCCGCAGCGAGATCGGCAATGGTTGTCGCAGCATTGCGATTGGAAGTTCAGGTACCTTGGTTACGACTGGTCTCTCAACGACCAATGCCCAACCGTCGGCGTGAAACTCGCCGCAATTCCCTATCGTGCTTACTCGATCGCGTCCCCCGCACTGAAGCCCTTCAAGAACTTGGTGTCGCGCGGCGACAACGAATTTCAGACTGCGGAATCGTGCGATTCCTGTGACGCGGCTTCGTGCCAAGTCCCCGAGTTGGTTCCGTTCGCACCGGACGAATTCATGACGGACACGATTCCAGATCAGCTCTAGTTCAATCGGCGAAATGCCTGCTGGCAATGGAGTAACTCGCTATTTCACCAGCAATTGTATTGTGTCTCACAGACACGTCAGTCTGCGGGTGCGACTCTTGGGCGGAACATGCATTCCGATGGCCATTGAATAGCGAATGGCGTAACGGAATCCATTCTTTCCAGTTGCCTCAATGAACGAACGGACACTCCCAATGAGAAAATTTTTTGCCACTTACATCATGTTCGCGTTGGCCACTGGTGTCCTCACGCTGCTTTCGATGAACCCGTGTTTGGCCGGCCCAAAGGTTACCGTTGGTGCCAGTGTACCTGCGAACCAGCAAGTTTCGATGGACCAGATCGACCCGTGCAATTGGGGCGCCTTGCTAAAACGGTACGTGGATGAAAACGGAAACGTCAATTACGCGGGGTGGAAAAAGTCCGCTACGGACGTACAGGCACTTGAAGCATTTTTGGGACACCTTTCGTCAGCAAACCCCAGTGCGCAGGCGACGCAGGCAGCGAAACTGGCGTTTTGGATCAACGCCTACAACGCGGTAACCGTACATGGAATTCTCCGTGAGTATCCCACGACCAGTATTCGCAATCACACCGCGAAACTGATTGGCTACAACATTTGGGACGACCTGTTGTTGACGGTTGGCGGACAGCCGTTTTCGCTCAATCAGATGGAACATGAAGTGTTGCGAAAAATGGGCGAGCCGCGAATTCACTTCGCCATCGTTTGTGCCTCTCGCAGTTGTCCGCGGCTGTTGAACGAGGCCTATACGGCCGAGAAACTGGATGCGCAGCTGACCACCAACACAAAAGTCTTCTTTGCGAACCCTGGCAACTTTCGATATGACGCAGTCGGACGCAAGTTCCAGCTCTCATCGATCCTTGACTGGTTTGGCGAAGATTTTGGTAGCGACCAAGCCGCCCAGCTCCGCACAATTGCACCCTACCTGCCCTCACGCGAAGCTTACGATGCAGCGATCGCGAACTCGGTTTCCGTCTCCCATCTTGATTACGACTGGGGATTGAATGATCAGGCATCCGCTCGAACGGCACGTCGCTAATATGCGGCAATGCCTCCACGAGCTTTGCGCCTTTGCTTGAGCCCTTCCGGAGGCTGAAAAACCTCACGCAAAGGCGTGAAGACGCAAAGGTGTTGAGCGGCGTTTGTTAGATCTCCGGCGAACCAACGTTCCGCCAAACTTACACTTCATTTGGTCAAGGATGACCTCGATGATTTGCATCAGGAAGAAAGACAATACACTTCGCGCTGTCTGGGTAGTGATCGCCATCGCTGCTTGGTTCGCTCGTGACCCGTTGCATCTGGTCGTTTCCAATGCAGCCGAATCTCATCTGTTGATCCGACTGGCGGTTTATAGCTGCGTCTATGTCATCATGGCCGGACTTGCGATCCCTGGCGCGGTGTTGCTGACGGTTCTAGCCGGTCCCTTTTTCGGACTTGGACCGGGAACCATCGTCGCCAGTTTCGCGAGCACAGCCGGAGCCACGATCGCTTTCTCTGCAAGTCGCCGTTATATGTTTTGTAATGTGCAGCATCATCAAAACGATGAGTGCCAGTCGATATGTCCAGGACCTGGGAAATGGTGGCTTGGGAACTCGGGGCTCGGGAAATGGGAACTACTACTCCTGCGGCTAACACCGGTGATGCCGTTCTTTGCCGTCAACGTGCTGGCAGGACATTCTCGATTGTCAATCAAGCAGTTTTGGCTGATTAGCCAGGTCGGGATGTTGCCTGCAACCTATCTGCTCGTTCGCGTGGGCACGCTGGTTCCCGAAGCGGGACAAGTATCGCAAACGGGCATGCTGGCTGCCCTGTGGCCGCTTCTGTTATTAGGAATCTCCGCATGGTTTCTACGACTCTTCGTGGTGAACGGGCGATCGTCCGAGCGTATGACTGCACACCGATTTGCCGACACCGTTGTGCAATATTCCCTTCGTGCGAGCAGGCTGTTGATGCCCGTGCTTGCAATGGTTGTGTTCGCACCAGGTTGTGTGGCTCAAAAACCCAACGCGTCGCTCGCTGCGATCTACAACCCGCTGGCCCAGCGGCCTGACTATGAACGCAATCCCGTGATCGTGATTCCAGGAGTGTTGGGGTCGCGACTGGTCGATGATGAGACCGGCAAGACCGTTTGGGGAAAGTACGACAAAATTCGTTTTCGACGGCGGCAATCGGACGATCTTCCAGCCGTATCGCTGCCAATGCGCCAAGGTGTTCCGCTTTCACAATTGCGAGATCGCGTTCGCAGCGACGGGACCCTGGCTTACTTGGAACTGAGTGTGTTCGGGATTCCGGTCGAGCTACAAGCCTACAACCAGATACTTCAAACCCTCGGCGTGGGTGGGTATCGCGATTCGTCACACCCCAGGGCAGATGAATTCAATTACGGAGAAGAGCACTTCACCTGTTTCCAATTCGACTACGACTGGCGGCGCGACGTCGCAGAGAACGCAGCGTTGCTTGACAAATTCATTGCCGAAAAACGAGAGTACATTCGCCGCGAGTACGCAAGCCGGTACGGAATCACCGACGCAGAGATCAAGTTTGACATTGTGGCGCATTCACTCGGCGGACTGCTCTCACGTTATTACTTGCGATACGGTTCGCAGCAGTTGCCCGAAGACGGTTCACTTCCTGCGTTGGATTGGGCGGGCGCGGCCAGCGTTGAGCGACTCGTGATGATCGGAACGCCAAATGCCGGCTCGGTATTCGCGATTCGGGACTTGGTCAACGGACATCAGCTATCGCGAGTGCTTCCTTACTATCCACCGGCCGCGTTGGGGACGATGCCGTCGATTTACCAGATGCTGCCGCGTCCGCGTCATCAGACGCTCGTCGATGCCCAAGATCCAGACCAAGCCTATGACTTTTACGATCCCGAGTTGTGGCGACAGATGAAATGGGGACTGGCCGATCCGGACCAAGACGCCGTTTTGCAAGAGTTGTTGCCGGATGTTGCGGAGCGTGAATCACGCGAGTGCATTGCACTGGACCATCAGCGCAAGTGCTTGCTCAAAGCCAAGCAATTGCATCAAGCACTCGACATCCCGGCCGCGCCGCCACCTGGAGTGACGCTGCATCTGTACGCTGGCGACGCGATTGCAACGCCAGCGGTAATGTCCGTCGACACTCAAACCGGCAAGCTGGAAGTAGCGAAAAGCGTGCCTGGTGATGACACGACCACGCGGCACAGCGCCCTGATGAGCGATCAGCCCGTCGAGGCCGTCTCGACACGCCCAGCTTCACCGATCCACTGGACTAGTGTCATGTTCCTGCACACCAGCCACCGCAAACTAACGAGCGACCCCGTTTTCACCGACAACGTGCTGGCTTTGTTACTTCAGTCACCGCGTTACGTGCAATCTCCATCAAATCGTTAATGGCTAGTGTATCCCGCGTCCCGGAGCGATGCGAAAATCTGCTCTTTTGGGACGGGGCAGCAGATTTCGGTGCCGACGATGGCTTCACCTTTTTCATAGTTGACGTCGACTGCCAACACGCCCGGCACCGTCCGAATTGCCTTGGCAACAATGGCTGAGCAGCCTTCACATGTCATGCCTTCCACGTTAATGACCGCGCGATTCATGTTGTCCGTCACCGTCTTCCCGTCACCGCCGAGAAACACTCCAACGTAGCTTGGAAAGAACAGGAACAAAACCGCCATGGCGGTCACGCCCCACAGCATGACCTTATTCATGGTCATCATGTTGAAACGGCCAGTGGCTGTCGCAGAGCATGCTTCACCGCTGGCTGGATCTGTAGCACAGCAACCGTGCCCCTCAGCGGTCTCGCTCGTTTTCTTCGGTCGGTAGGTGTAATAGAACGCAGCAGCAAGGAAGCCGAACGTAATAACCATGAATAGCGGGCGGTATGCTTCCAACGTTGCTGCAATCCCCGCCCCAGAGACACCGACGGCCAGCAAGACCAGCGGCAACCAACAGCAAGCGGAAGCCATGATCGCCGAGACGAGCGTTCCAACCTTGGCAATTTTCTCGCCTTTGCTGCCTGATGGCTTCGCAAGTGTCTTTATCGTATCTGTAGCATCTATTTCAAGTTCTCCTTTTGCAGTCTTGATTCCTTTTCGGACGCTTCCCAAACAGCACGAGCCGGATGGGTTCTTAGTCTCGCATTGGCACCCAGGGTTCTTCATTTTCGCCAGAATGTCTTCTGTGGCGTTGCTTTCGCCTTCTGAGCGAAGCTCTTCTTTGATGCTCGCGACGGAGTGACCAAAGCAGTAACACAGGGGCCGCTCACCAGTCGTTTCTTTGACTCCGACATCGACACGCAAATGGTCCTTCGTAAATGCCCGTTCATCGATTTCAGCGAAGTAGACGACGTCGCAATTCTGCGAATCGCAAAACCGCCAGTCGCTGTCCTTGGTCAACGGTGAACACCCACCATCGCCGCGACCAGCGGAACTACAACTGGAGTGGTCATCGGCCGCAAACTCGCCAGCGAACTCGTCTTGTAGCAACGCTCGCAGCGTAGCCGTTGCGACTCGCTTCGCCTTCTTGCCGCAGGCTGGACACTCGACTCGATTTTGAGTGTTCGATTGATTACTCATCGCAATTCCTTACTTTGCATCCCGTGTAATACGGTTGTCTTTCCTCTATTATCGACCTTGCACCCAGGTGTAAGGTCAAGTCCATTTCATGGTTTCTTTCGACAGGCGAGTTATGAGCGGTCAATTCACCATCAGCCAACTGGCGAAATCAGCAGGAATTCCAACGTCGACCATTCGATACTACGAACGGGTCGGTCTCGTCGAACCCGAAGAACGTAGTCAGGGGAACTACCGGCTCTATAGTGACGAATCACTTAAAAAGCTGAAATTCATCCGAGCGGCACAAGCGACTGGGTTCACGCTCGATGACGTGAAGGCACTGCTTCTGGATGACTCTGGCGGGACGCCGACCTGTGGAAACGTTCGTGGGCTGATTGAAGATCGACTTACCGATACGGAACGTCGATTAAAAGACCTTCGCCACGTTCGGCGTGTCCTGAAGTCGGCGTTGCAACAGTGCGAACAGCAAAAGAAGAGCGACTGCTGTGATGTGGTTGCAGGATTGCATCGCGGCTAGTGCGCGATGCAAAAGGGAACTGGGGTCCATTTTCAAGCCACTCCCTGACTCTATTTTGACACTCTGTAAGCCAACTCACAGACACTACGCCTGAGTTTTGCGAATGTTCTGGCTCGAATTACGCTGAGAAGGCGAAATCATTTTGCTCGTACAGGGAGGTACGATGTCTGCAAACGCATTGAAATCGGACCGTAAGAAGACGACCTATTTTGCCACGGTCCCGCCGCAGGAAATCCTGCCGATCGTCAATGGCCGTTACGAGTCCAGCGTGAAAGGCATCTATGTCATCGGCGATGTCACGGGGCTACCCCTGGTGAAGGTGGCCGCGAATCAGGGCGCCAGCGTCATCGCGAAGATGAAATTCGATGAGGACTCCACCTCGGATGATGGTCGGCTTGCCCTCGTCATCATTGGCGCTGGGCCGGCGGGATTGTCCGCCGCGATGGAAGCGCAAGAGCGGGGGCTCAAGTACGTCGTTCTGGAGCGAAACAAAGTTGCCAGCACGGTCCGCAGCTTTCCGCCCGGTAAGAAAGTCTATGCCGAACCGCAGTTCGTGCGCAATGAAAGCAAACTCGAGTTCGACGAAGACTTGGACAAGGACGAATTCCTCGCACGCGTCAATCGCTTGGTTGCTGAGAAGAAGTTGCACATCAAGGAAGACACGGAAGTTGACCGCGTACGAAAAGTTGGCGAACGGCGGTTCGAGGTCGAGACGAAATCGGGAAAATCGTTCCCGACACAGCAAGTGCTGGTCGCCGTTGGTCGGCAAGGACAGGCACGACTACTGGAGTGCCCTGGTGCCGACAGCGCTCAAAAAGTGACTTACCGCCTGCACACTCCCGAAGACTACCACGATGCAAACATCATGGTCGTCGGCGGTGGCAACTCGGCGATCGAAGCGGCACTGCTGTTGATGCCGCACAATCGCGTCACTCTTTCTTATCGCGGCGATGACTTGTTTCGCGCCAAGGAAGAAAACCGCCTGTTGATCGAACAGGCCGAGCGCGACGGTCAGCTCAACATCCTCTACAAGAGTAATCTCAAAGCGGTGCGCGACGACGAAGTTGACATCGACGTCGATGGGCAAACGCACACGCTGGATAACGATCATGTAATCGTGCAAATCGGAACCTTGCCGCCGGTCGATTTCCTGATGGACATGGGACTGGAACTTGACGGCGTTTGGACCGCCAAGCGACTCGCGTTATCGGTCGTCGGTTTGCTCGTCGGCGTTTTCGTCTACTTCTACTCAAAGAACTTCGTGCTGCACCCTGATGCGGCGGGCGACGGCAAGCTGTTGCTGCCTGGACTGGAGTCGCTCATCGGGTCGACACAATTGGGATTTGCCGCGTTTCTGGCGGGAACGGTCCTGCCAATCGCTTGGCTCAGTCTGCTGGCGTTGAATCTTATCAATGGAAACATGCAAGCGCGTGGGCATGCTGCGTTGTTCAGCATACCGCACTCCACCTTCATGCTGATCGTTGGTGGCTTGCTCTATGCGGGATCGCTGGTTGCACCGAGCGTCCTCACACTCGATCCATCCGCAGCAGGCGAAGGGCCCTATTTCGTGCCAGGCTTTACTTGGTTGTATCACGTTGTCCCGAAGTACTTCAGTAACGCGTATGGGCTCTATTATCTGCTTTACTTCTCCGCGATCGCGGGCTTCGGTTTGTACTGGGCCATCAAGGCAAATCACCGACTGGTCTGGCGTCGGAACCTGACGATCATCGCGACGCAGTGGACTTTGTGGTGGGGGATTCCGACTTTCCTAGCCGTGTTCATTGGTCGCAATCCGTGGACACCGCTGCTCACTCGATCGCTGAATGCCTGGCCATTGAACATGGGCGCTTTCAAAGTTGATCCAGCGGTTGGGCCTGGCGATCCCGCTTGGTGGCACACGGTCGCGGTCGTCGGTGTCGTTTGGGCTGCTGTGCTGACTTTCATCGTGATTCCACTGGTGACGATTCGCTGGGGGAAGATTTACTGTTCGTACATTTGCTCGTGCGGAGCGCTTGCAGAAACGGTCGGGAATGGTTTTCGTCATCGTGGACCGAAGGGCGATACGCCACGCAAGATGGAGCGAATGGGCTTCATCTTTATCGCATTAGCGACCGTTGCAACAATCGCCGATCTCTACGGGTTTGAGGGACCGCTGGGCCAATACAATTTGTGGGTTGGATCAGCACTCGCCGGTGCGGTCGCGATCGGCATGTATCCGTTCCTGGGGCAGCGAGTGTGGTGCCGGATGTGGTGTCCACTGGCGTTCTGGATGAACTTTTGGGGACGCTGGTCGCAGTTCAAAATCACTCCCGAGAAAGGTAAGTGCATTGACTGCAACGTTTGCAATCAGTACTGCCAGATGGGCATCGACATCAAATCGAGTGCGTTGAAAGGCGAGCCGATCACTTTGAAAGATTCGCCCTGCGTCGGCTGCAATGAATGCATCGTCCGCTGCCCGATGGAGATTTTGCACCTTGGCGACTTGCCTGTCGCGAAACAAAAAGCATCACCATCGCTTCCCATAATCGACCCACCATTAGTCAAGCCTCGAAAACGCAATGTTGCCTGACGACGCGAAGCCACAACACACAGAAGCTAATTGCAGGTAAAAAACCGATGAATAAGAAAAGCGTTTCCTATTACGGCCCCTTCTTCTGGTTGGCGATCGTTTCGTTCTCCGTGCCGATTGTCGTCGCAGCCAAAGCTTTCCGTGAGGTGCAGTTGACGACCAAGCCGACGCCACATCCCGATGCATCGGGGGTCGACCATGCGTTGTGGGATTACTTACTTAAGACGCACGTGGAGAACGGGTTGGTGGACTACGACGGGATCGCTCGCGACCACCTCTTTCGCACCTACCTGCGACAGCTTTCCGAATCAGACCCCGGCAAGTTGACCACGTCGGCGGATCAATTGGCACTGTTGTGCAATGCCTACAATGCGTTCGTCATCAATGGCGTCATCACTCATGAGATTCGTGATTCGGTGATGAAATACAAGGTCGAAGGTGCTGAATTCTTTGATCTGAAAGAACACATCCTGCACGGCGAAACGCTCAGCCTTAACCAGATCGAGCACGAGTTGATCCGAAAACGATTTCGTGAACCTCGTATTCACGTGGCCTTGGTTTGCGCTGCAAAAAGCTGTCCGGCGATCCGGTCCGAAGCCTATGCTGGGACGCGTTTAGCGAAACAATTGGAGGACCAGAGTATTCAGTTTGCAAACCAACCAAAATACGTGACGTATGACGCGACCAGCGACACACTCAAGCTGAGTCCGCTGTTGGACTGGTACGGCAGTGACTGGGATCAAGTTGGAGGCTATCTGCCATGGCTGGCCGCTCGAGTCCAGGACGATGCGATCAAGCAAGCGATCCTTCGAGCGTCTCGCAACGAAACGTCGGTCGCGTTTCTCGACTACGATTGGTCACTCAACTCACAAGCCGCCGCCGGATCGCTCGCACCCAAACCAGCCAGCAAGAAGGGTCAATTCGGTTCCGGCTCCATCCCGAACGAATGACAAGGCGAAGACACGGGATTCTCATGGAGGATCAATCATTCAGATTGCTAGGATTCCAGTCGACGTCAGCAGTATCGCAACTGGTCTCGTCTAACGACTGCGAGTCATCTGAGCCGCCTCGTCTGCTGAGTCGATTGGTGGCATGACCGACAGCCGCGCCGGCGAGACGACCCAGAGGTGCACCGAAGGGAACAAACGAAGCGATCTGGCCACCCCAGTTACTTCCGTAGTCTGGTGATAGAATTCGTTTCGCTTCCGCTTGCTCCTGTGCGGTTCCATGTTGAGCGGCGTACTTGAGAGCGTCGCTGGTTGCACGGGTCGTGTGGACCATGTTGACCAGCGGTAGCTCTTGGATCGCTGCGTACGTTCCAGGTTGCTTCTGTGCCCGAATATCTTTTGCATAAGCAGCGCGTGAAATGGCTAATGGTGCGATGTCAGAATAGACGTGCGTGGAATCCGTAAACGGGTTGTACCAATCACCACCGAAAACCCGCCCCGGCAGCAGCGTGTACTTCAGATGGTTGTACGTGCCCACCGTGTAACGCCAACCCGGATGGATACGCTTGTTGGAGGTCAGACGCTCCCATTCGCCCCACGGATCGTATTGGTTGATCCGCACCATGCTTCCGTCTAGCCCGTTTCGTTCCATGTATTGAACAAGTGCGGTCTCCGTTTGCGGCGAAACGTCATGATTATCAGCGCGTCGATCCCAGAGTGCCAACTTCGTCGGCGTCCCGACGACCCATCCAAGTCCGTCAATGACCGCGTTGGGGCGACCACGTTCAACCTGGATTTCTGTCTTTGCATCGCGGTACGACAAGGCGTCTGACTGGCTGCGGTGACCGATCGAGTGGCAGCCGGTGAGAAGAATACAGCCGATTAGAAGCAGCATCAGTTTCGTTTTCATCGGAGCGCATCTATGACCGTAAGGGAGTTGAGCGAGGCATCGGTTTGAAGCTTGTCGGCACGACAAGACTCCTGGGTCTGTGTTGTTGCTAACGCTCATTGCAAATCCCGTACATTTCATGGATTTCACGCATTCTCACCGCTCCTTCATGCCGCTGATGTGAGATCGCTTACAGACAATGGGGAAGCGTTTTGCTACGCTGCGAGCCATTCATCAGGCACTAACGCAGAGCACGAATGTGGCGGACGAGTCGACGCAAGCGGAAAAGAACGAGCCAAACGCAGACGCCAGTGTTGGCTTGCTGGCGGTACTTGCTGGTCTGTCTATTTGCGTCTACGGAATCATCGCGGTATTGAGCTGGCGGTTCGACTTTGACAGCGTGACGACGGACCGGCCCATCATCGCAGTCCTGGGCCTATTTGCAGTCGCGTTCGCGTGCTACTTGGGTGCGATTCGGATCGCATGGCGGACGCGACATAGTGCGCGGATGCTGAAACTGGTGATCGGATCTGCGATCGTGTTCCGCGTGGTGATGCTGTTCTCGCTGCCCATCCAGGAGGTCGATATCTATCGCTACGTTTGGGACGGAGCCGTCAGCACCGCCGGCGTGAGTCCGTTTCGTTACAGTCCAGGGCAAGTGAATTCTGCCGAGCTAGCGTCAAACGGTGATAAAGATTTACTGACGCTGGCCAAGATGCGAGACGATGATCCAGCACTCGCAGAAATTTTGAATCGGGTGCATTTTCCCGAGCTACCGACGATCTATCCGCCTACCAGTCAAGCCGTATTTGCAGCAGCCAATCTCACAACGCCATCATCGTCGTCAGTGTTGACGCGAGTGTTCATCATGAAGGCGTGGTTCATCGGGCTGGACATCGCGACGCTGTTCGTCGTGATTGGCCTCCTTCGCCGGTGTGCGAAACCCATCGGCCTTTGCGTGATTTATGCGTGGTGTCCACTGCTCATGAAAGAGGTTGCAAACAGTGGACACCTGGACGCGATCGCGGTGTTCTTGACCACACTCGGTTTGTACATGGTCGTCCGTAGCATTAATGACAAGAGCAGCCAGGCTAAGACGACGTTAGGCTTCGCCGTGCTGGCCGGTTTTGTGCTCGCATTGGCGGTCGGTGCGAAGCTCTACCCCATCATCCTCGCCCCGCTCGTCTTTTTCTCCCTCGCGAAAAAGTTGGGCTGGCGTTTGACCCTCGCTCCGGCATTGGCATTCGCTGTGACGACCGCGGTTTTAATATCGGCGATGGTTCCTGGGGAAAGATCGGATTCGCATCAAGAGCAAATTCATGATCCCAGTCTCGGCGTGGTAACTTTCCTTCGACGTTGGGAAATGAATGATTTTCTATTCCTCCTCCTCATCGAGAACATAAAGCCGACCGCACAGCGCGGTCCCCATGAAACCGCCTGGTTCACCGTGATTCCCGAGTCGGTTCGCGAAACGATGGTAGATTCAATTTCTGCTCGTTTGGACATTGATCCTGGCGAAACCCCGTTCATGATCGCGCGTGCCACGACTGCGTTCATCTTCTTTGTCCTCGCAATCACTCTCGCTTGGCGGACCGCAGCAAAGGATTCTGCGAGTTTTTCTGAAGCCGCATTCCTGACGATCGCGTGGTTTTGGCTGCTCTGCCCGACATTGAATCCGTGGTATTGGACCTGGGCTTTGCCACTGTTGCCGTTTGCCAGAGGCCGCGCATGGCTCGCCGTCAGTGGCCTCGTCCTCATTTACTATCTGCGGTTTTGGCTGGACTACCATTTTCCAACGACGGCGGTGCTAGGAACACGATATACGGGAGTCGCCTTCTTTGACTTCGTCATCACCTGGATCGAGTTCGCGCCGTGGTTCGTTGTGTTGATCGTCGGATGTAGATCAAGATCTAACATTGAATCGACGTAAGAGTTTGAGCGATGTTTTGTCTAATGAAACCCAAACTCATCCAATTCAATTTCTCCGTCGGTAGTGGTGAACGGCTCGAATTGAACCCGTTTGTGCTGGAAGAATTCATCGTTAATCGTGTCAAAAGCTTCGACAGCCCGTACTGAACCGAGGCGAAAAAGTTCGGGGATGTGCTGGACATCGGCGAGTCCAAATTTTTCCTGCATCCTAAAATTGATATGCCGATAGCGATCGCCGAGCAAAAATCTCAAAGGTAGATGAATCCCTTGAACCTGCGCCATGCCCATTAAATCAGCGATACGCGTCGCCCAAAACAGTGTGCCAGCATCCGAGCCAGGAGGCGTCAATGAATACTCCGCCAATCCTGTGCCAACGGAAAGTAGATGGACGTCGTCGGTGCTGAAGCATGTCCCGTCTATTTCGCATTCACCGAATTGCTGAATTCGCATTGCCTCTGCTACAGCGAGCATGCTTGGATCGGCTGCCCAGACACCCCCATCCACATAGCTACATTCCCCGATTTGTCGGTGTGGAAAATAGGTAGGAGCTGCAGTCGCTGCAATGACCACATCCGATATCTTGAAATCTTGGTCTCGCACACCCTTGGGCAGATGCCGTGAGCGAAAGACATGTGGTTCACCTTTGGTTAGATTGACTGAGGGAATAACAAGGCGTGTGAACTCGACCGACTTCAACGTTGATTCGCCGAACCCTTCGTCGAATGCTTCTTGCAATGCATGCGGGCAATACCGAGCACGAAATGCCGCGTCGAGTCCGCTACCGGTCTTGCGCTTGAATACCCAGTTGGCTGAAGGGAAAAGGAATCGCATCAGCCCTTTACCACGATAGGGCGGTCTCGCTGAGAAGATGCCCGCGCCGTGTCGCACATAGAAATCGTGCATCTTCGAGGCCGGGAGCCCCATCGCCAATCCAGCCGCGATGATTCCGCCTGTCGAAGTGCCCGCGATTAAATCAAACGATTCGGCGATTGGGCGACCAAGTTTTTGTTCGAGGTCATTCAAAAACGATGTGATGAAAGCACCGCGAATGCCGCCTCCGGCCAAAGATAGAATCTGAAAACGCGACATGATTGTGTTACGACAATTTATTGGCAGGTGGGAAATCAAGCGGTGTGTCGTGGACGTGATTGAACAGGTTCGAGAAAGTCGCCAAGCCGATGTAGCCGATTGCCTCTGCAATCTGACCATCGGTGTATCCCGCATCTCGGACCTTGACCAGATCCTCATCCGAGACAAATCCCTTGGTCGCGATGACCTTGCTGACAAATTCCAGCAACGCTGCACGCTTGTTGTCGGTCGATTCAAAACGCCGGGCCGCCAACGTATCGCTTTCCGATAAACCGGCTTGCGTGGTGGCGATCATCGTGTGAGCCGAAACGCAATAGTTGCAGCCGTTACTCTCGCTCACGGCCAAGTACACGAGTTCGCGGTCCTGTGGAGAAAGCTCGCCTTCGGCCAACGCGGCCGACATCGAAAGATAGGCATTCAAAGCAGCCGGGCTATTGGCCATCCCCTGAAAGATATTCACGACCTTGCCCATCTTTTTCGTGACGCTGTCGTAGGTCTCTTTGAGAGGTCCGGTTGCTTGGTTCGGGGTAACTACGTTGAGTCGCGGCATGGTCACTTTCCTTGGTACGGAGACATTGATAGAGGGTTTCAGTGAGCGAGCGTTCACCGATTTGGAACACTACACGCTTCTTCAGGACTGCGTATTAGCTTCCGACATTCACTCGTTGCAGTAGGCCGAGAATTTTCTTGTTCAGCGGCGTTAGCTTCGTGCGGCTGAACTGGTCGCCGAGCTTACGGATCGCTTCGGCTTGAGTTGGATAGGGGTGAATGGCACTGCCAATCTTGCCGAGTCCCAGCCCTCCCGTCAAAGCGACCGTGATTTCGGAAATCATGTCACCCGCGTTCTCGGCAACAATGGTCGCGCCGACGATCTGGTCTGTCCCTTTCTTGGTGTGAACTTTCACGAAACCGTCGTCTTGACCTTCTAAAATGGCTCGGTCGATGTCGCTAAAGTGTTGGACGTAAGTATCGACTTCGATTCCTGCTTCCTCGGCTTCGATTTCGTACATGCCAACATGAGCGATTTCGGGGGACGTATAAGTCGCCCATGGAATCACCAAGTCGCTGGCCTTTTTCTTGCCGAACGGTCCGACCGCAAAGAGAGCATTCTGGATGACGATGCGAGCCATGAAGTCGGCCGCATGCGTGAATTGGTACTTCGAGCAGACGTCGCCAGCCGCGTAGATTCTCGGATTCGTGGTCTGCAAGTTATCGTTGACCTTGACGCCCTTTTTGTCGAAATCAACGCCCACTGCTTCCAAGTTCAAGTTTTCAACGTTCGGCGCTCTACCGACGGCGACCAGAAGTTGGTCAATCGGTTCGTCGTAGCTTTTTCCATGAGACTCGACAGTCAGACGAATTCCACCTTCGTTCTTGATGACGAGGTTACGACCGCAGCAAAGCAATTTCACTCCGTTTCGTACCATCTCCTTTTGGACAATTTCGGCGGCTTCTCGATCCTCGCGTGGCATGATGCCGTGCTCCGATTCGACCAGAAAAACCTCCGAGCCGAGTTGGGCGAACGATTGCGCCAGTTCACAGCCGATTGGCCCCGCTCCAATGATCCCCAACCGACGTGGCAATTCTGTTAACGAGAACACCGACTCGTTGGTCAGATATTCAACTTCGTTCAGGCCCGTAATGGGAGGCGCGGCTGCCCGAGCACCGCTGGCGATGACCGCCTTTTTGAAACGGAGTTCGGTGCCATCGACGTCGATCGTGCTGGAATCGATAAAACTGGCTTGGCCAAAGAAGACATCGACGCCGAGATCACGGAACCGACTAGCTGAGTCGTTGTGACTTATCCCAGCACGCAGCTTTCTCATTCGCTGCATCACGGCGGCGAAATCGACGTTGACCTCTGGCACGTCAATACCGAATTCGCTGGCGTCTTTCGCGCCCGCTGCGACTCGCGCCGCACTAATGATTCCTTTTGAAGGAACGCAACCAACGTTCAGGCAATCGCCGCCCATCAAATCGCGTTCGATCAACGCAACGCGTGCCCCCAGTCCCGCTGCACCGGCGGCTGTGACCAGACCAGCCGTGCCAGCTCCGATCACGACCAAGTGGTAGGGACGCGTTGGCGTTGGATTAGTCCACTGGGGTGGGTGCACGTTCGCTTCAAGTTGCTGATTGTGTTCGTCGTTTGTTTGAAGCTGGACAAGTTCGGATGTCATGGACGCTGTGCCTTCGATTTTGGCTGACTGTTTGAGAGTTTCTATGGGAGAGGTAAGCGTTCTATCTGCCCATGTTGACCGTTTGGTTAGCGTGAGGGGTTTCTTTCCACTTTCAGGAGAAACCCATGCCGCAGTTCCCCAATCCGCAGCTCGCACAGCAGTGGCGTGACCGCATTGAACGGTTCGCCCAATCCGGTCTGACCGTCGCAGATTTTTGTGATCGCGAAGGCTATTCGGTCGCCTCCTTCTATCAGTGGCGACGGAAGTTGCGATCCTCCGTTCCCGATCGCCCAACGGGCCCCGGCGATCGACCGGCCTCCTTCGTCGCGGTTGAGCTTCAGCCCAACGCGATGGAAGCGTCGCAGCTGAACGACCTGAAGATTGAATTGCCTGGCGGGGCTGTTGCTTGCCTCGACGGGAACGCCACCGACGAGCAGCAACGCAGGCTGATTAAGAACATCGTCGAAGCTCTCAGCGAGGTGGCATCGTGATCGCACTTGCACCCACCACGCGGATCTTTGTCTACACCGAGGCGACCGATATGAGGAAGAGTTTCAATGGCTTGTCCGGGCTCGTCAAAGAGCATTTCCAGGTCGACTTGTTCTCCGGTCATCTGTTCGTCTTTTTCAACCGCCGGCGCGACTATGTCAAGATTCTGATGTGGGACTGCGATGGCTTGGCTCTCTGGTCTAAGGCCCACGAGCCAGAACACCCCCGTTTCAAAGTCTTTACAAAAGTCGCAAGAACCAATAGTTTCAGCGTTTTCGCTACTTCAGCTTGCGACATGGATCGAAAAGACCTTTCCAGAAGAACACGGAGGAACGAAATGCCAGCAAAACAAAAAAGGGGGACAGCGCGCCCACCACAGCAGCCCGGCGGCCGCAAACAACATTGCGTCTGACGGAGCTTTGGGAAGCTCTTCCAGACGAACAGAAGAGAAAGGCAGCACGGGCACTCGTGCAAATCGTGGACAACGCGTTAGCGGCTCTACCGGAAAAGGAGGCCGATCATGAACGCGATTAAGACCACAGCAATTTGCGATTACAACGATGACAAGCAGAGTGTGTCGCTGCTTGGAAAGTTTTCTTCAAAGGTGCAAGATCGACATCTCTGCAAACTTGCAGTTGTCTACGTTCGACAGTCCACGCAGCGCCAAGTTGTCGAAAACCGGGAATCGCGTGAGCGTCAATACGGCCTAGTTAATCGCGCCGAACAACTCGGGTGGGCTCAAGAGAGAATCCTCGTCATTGACGACGACCAAGGGATCAGTGGCAGCTCGGCGGATAATCGACCTGGGTTTCAACGACTGATGACGGAAGTTTCCCTCAAGCATGTTGGAATCGTGTTGGGGCTGGAACTCAGTCGCCTATCGCGGTCTTGTAAAGACTGGCATCATCTCATCGAAGTCTGCGGGGTGTTTGGTGCGCTGCTTGGAGATGAAGACAGTATTTACGATCCTCTCGATTCAAACGATCGGCTCCTCCTGGGAATGAAGGGTGCGATGAGCGAGTTCGAATTGGTGACTATCAAGAACCGGCTGACACGTGGTGTGCAGAATAAAGCTGCGCGCGGCGAACTGATTCTTTCAGTGCCAATCGGATACGTCAAATTGTCTGGTGGCGAAGTTGTGAAAGACCCTGATGAACAAGCTCGATCGATGGTTGAACTTGTTTTCGAGAAGTTTGAAGAAACGGGTTCGGCTTACGGCGTATTTCGATATCTTGCCGATAATCAATTAAAAATGGGATTTCGCCTCCACAAGGGGCCCCGTCGAGGCGAACTTGAGTTTCGTTTGCCAACATCAGCTCGCGTGCTCAACATTTTGAAGCACCCCATCTATGCCGGTGCCTATGGCTACGCAATGCGACGCAATTGCAAGATGCATCGGAACGTCGACAATCTCAATGAGAAGGGTTGGTTCTTATCGCCGGAAGACATGGGCGTCTGCCTCAGAGACAGAATGCCCGCGTATATCACGTGGGACCAATATCTCGCTAACCAAGCGAAGCTTCAAGAAAATCGTTCGACGCGGAAAAGCAAGGGAATTCCGAGGCGTGGGGACGCGTTGCTTGCTGGGTTGGTGAGATGCGGACGTTGTCACAGGCAAATGATCACGTCTTATAAGACCGATAAATTGCCGTCGTATTGCTGCGATGAGTTCGTGCGAAACCAGACTCTTGAAGGATACTGTGGTCGCCTCGCTGCGAAGTGGATCGACGAGCTTGTTTCATCACAAGTGCTTCGAGCTGTTGCGCCCGCAGCGATCGAACTGAGCGAAGCAGCGACGAAAGAAATCGAAATCGAGAGACAACATCTACATCGACAGTGGAACTTGAAGATCGAACGCGCTCAGCAAGAATGCGATCGGGCAAGACGTCGATATGAAGCTGTCGAACCCGAGAATCGACTTGTCGCACGGACTTTGGAGTCAGACTGGGAGGCCCTACTGATCGACCTTCAAAACATTGAGGATGACTACGAGCGGTTCAAGTCGACTTCTCCAATTCAACTCAGCGATCAAGAGAAACTGCGGATCAAGTCTCTGTCATCATCTGTCCCTGAAGTCTGGAGGGCGGAAAGCACAACGAACGAACATCGCAAAATCATCATTCGCTGTCTCGTCGATCAAGTCATCTTGACGATCGAGGATGGCACTGAAAATGTTGATGTAACCATTCTCTGGCAAGGTGGTTTTCGGAGTCAACATGCGATCTGCAAAGCGGTTGGATCATACTCACAACTAAGTGACTACGAACAGCTCTGCAAACGAATTGAGGAACTTCACCGGCAAGGGCTTCACCATCGAGAGATTGCAGCTCAACTTAATGAAGAAGGATTTCGCACAGCTCGCAGGCGCGGGAAGTTCACGACGCAAAATGTGGGAGACTTGATACGGCGTTTGAACCTACGTGGAGAATTGTTTCGCGATGGCATGCTCGGCAAAGATGAATGGTGGATTCCAGATCTGGCTGACAAGCTTGGCGTCATTCAGCAGAAGGTCCACTACTGGGCCAGGCAAGGCTGGGTTCACTCGCGGCGGACGCCCACAGGGAAGCACTGGATTGTCTGGGCCGATCGAGAAGAACTGCGCAGACTTCGGAAACTCAAGAAGCTGCATGGGTCGTACATCGCCAAAAATCATCCAGTCTTGGTCACGCCGAAAGACCGACCGTCCGATCCTGATTCATAAGCACTTCGAATTCATTCTCGCCAACTTCTTTTATGGAACCAAAACAGGGATATCCTGATGTCTGAATCAAGCGACTCGAAAGTGGAAGCTTCGAAAAGATTGTTTCCGCAGAGCATGGCAGCTTCGAGATCGACTCGGCCGGCCTGGTTATGATGCTCCGCGGTGTGCAGATCGAAGGTTCGCAACGACGCAAACGCTACTCGATCGACCTTCCCGAAGCGGCGTGAGTTAGTCGAGCAAGTCTTTTTGAAAAGGATCAACGCAAGGCCCAATAGAGCCTTGCGTTTTTTGTTTCGATGGCGATAACAACTGCATGGCTGCTTCGGAAAACAAAGACGACTTGCAGAGCGTGTTGAGGCTCAACGCGGAGCTGATCGAAACGGTTGAGCGACTGCAGAAAGCCAACGAACAACTCCGCGAAGAATTGAACCTCTATCGCCGCAAGTTGTTCGGCAGATCCTCCGAGCGGCACGTCGAAGATGACTCGCAGTTGCATCTGTTCGACTTAGGTGAGCAGCAAGTCGAGGTTGACGATGCTGAAGGCGATGAAGAAAGCCAGCCACGCCGGCGTCGTCGCAAGAAGAAGTCCGAGAAGCTACCGGACCATCTCAAACGCAAGGTCATTGAGGCAGACGTTCCGGCCGAACAGCGAATCTGTCCTTGCTGTGGTGACGAGATGCCGATTGTGGGCACCGACATCAGCAATCGACTGGATTTCATTCCGGCAGAGTTTTTCATTTGGGAGATCCATCGCCACAAACGCGCGTGCTGCAAGTGCAAAGAATCGATCGCTCAGGTGCCCGCCGGTGAGGAGCCCTGCGGAATGACAACTCCGATCCCCGGCAGCGATTATGGCTTCGGTGTTTACACGCAACTGATCGTCAACAAGTTCGCCGATCATCTACCGCTCTATCGCGGAGAAGACATCTTCGCCCGCGCCGGGATGCTGATCCCTCGTAACACGCAGTTTGGAATGCTGGCGAACATCGCGGCAATGGCCGGTGTGTTGGTGGAACTGATGAAGTCGCGAATCGTTTCGGGCGACGGGCTGGGTGTGGATGATACGTCGGTTCGGCTGCAGGACCCCAGCTTGCCGGGCAAGATGCGGACTGCACGATTCTGGCTGTATCGAGGCCGTGAGGATCATCCGTATAACGTGTTCGACTTCACGGAAAGCCGAGGGCGCGACGGCCCGGCAAAATTCCTTCGTGATTTTCACGGCCACGCGGTGGTCGATGCTTATGGAGTCAACGACGGAGTCTATCTGGGAGCACAGGATCAAATCTTTGCCGCGTGCTGCAATGCGCACGCACGTCGAAAGTTCGTCGAAGCCAAGCCGAACGACCCGGTCGCCGCTGCGCGGGCACTGGCGTTTTACCGTGGCCTGTACAAGGTTGAGGATCGCGCCCGAGAAGCTTCGCCGGCCGAGCGTCTGGAACTGCGTCAGAACGAGTCAGTGCCGATCATGAACGATCTGCATGACTGGTTGCTGCAGATGAACGGTGATCGGCGAGTCCTTCCGAAGAGCTCGATCGGCAAGGCAGTGCGTTATGCGTTGAACCAGTGGGATGAGTTGTCGGTGTTCCTTGGCGACGGCGCGATTCCGATTGACAACAACGCGACTGAAAACGAACTTCGCCGCTTGACGATCGGTCGAAAGAACTGGTTGTTCGTTGGGTCCAACCGAGGAGGCCGAGTGGCGGCGACGATGTATAGCCTGGTGTCTTCGGCGGCCCGGCATCACCTGGATGTTTGGGCCTACGTAGACGATTGCCTCCGTCAGTTGGCAAGTGGCAGCACAGATTACGAACGCCTACTTCCAGACGTGTGGCGCAAGGAACACCCTGAGTCGATCCGTCCGTACCGCGACGCCGAGCAGAAGGCGCGACGCTTGACCACACAGCAACGTCGAGTGCGTCGCCGCGAGGCGAGGGTGGCGTGGTGGCGAACCTGACCGAGCGAATCCAACTGACGCGCGAACATCGCGACTTGATCCTGAAGTACGGCTACGTCTCAGGCCGCTTGGAAGCGTCGCTGCGTCGTTGGCCGAAGGGTCAAGCGATTCGCCGAGTGGGAATGACTCGGGTAGAGCTGCAGTGGCTCATCGGCGACCTGAGCCACTCGTGCGTCAAAGGCAAAGCGGGTACCGATGTTGAAGCGGTCGCTGACCTGTGCGACCACCTTGAGTACGCCCAGCAAACCGGCGACGGGGACCTGGACATGATGTGGTGAAATGCATCAGGTCGCTTCCGTTAGGGCGCACCCGAAATCAGACGTGATGGCGAGCAAGGCTATCGCCAGCTTCAGGGATCTTCTGGCCGTGGGTTACCAGCGATGAGACCGCGAAAGCGTTTTGATCTCTCGTGGCCCGTGGTGGATCGATAGACGCCTGACTCCCTCGTGGCGTGCGATGCGTGATCCAGTGGGTTTTTCTTTTAGTAAAAGACCGAATCCCTCGACCGCACTTCGCGCCGCCCCTTGGGAGTCGAGCGGAAGTAGAGCTCAGAGACACCCCAGTGAGATCAAAACGCAGCATCAGTGGCAGCGCCGATGAACTGCGTGCTGGAGACATGGGAAGCGGCGGCTACCGAATTGACGGGGCGACGATTGGCCGTCGGCTGTTCGGCGACAATTGGTTCTCCGCTTTAGCGACAACTAGAATTCCCGATCACGAAGTCGATTTTTGTTTCGAACCCTTTCGTGATTGTCCAGCTGATTTGGTTTGCCTGGCGGTCTCCACGCGATAGCTCGGCACGTTCAACTCGATGATCACGCTGTGGTGAACCAATCGGTCGATCGCCGCGGCCGTCGTCATCGCATCTTTGAAAATTTGGTCCCACTTGCTGAACGCCAGGTTGCTCGTCAACAACACGCTGCCCCGTTCGTAGCGTTCCGCCAACAGCGTGAACAGCACCTCCATCTCCTCTCGATCCTGTTGCACGTAACCCAAGTCGTCGATCAGTAGACCTTCGTAGCGTGACAGCTTCTTGATGAACTTCTGCAACCGAAGATCCCGTTTGGCGATCAGCAACTGTTGCACCAGCAGGCTGCAAGTCGTCAGCAACATGCTTCGGCCTTGCTGCACGAGTTGATTCGCAAGTGCACAAAGCGCATGACTTTTCCCGGCACCGGGCCGCCCAAAAATCAGGACGTTCTCCCGACGGTCCAAGAACGATCCTTCCCGAAGACTTTCCAGTTGCCGCGTCACCGACAACGGCAAACGATCGAACTTGAATGTCTCCCAGGTCTTGCCCAACGGAAGTCGGGAATTCGTCATTAGACGCTTGATCCGACTCTCGTGGCGGGCCTGGCATTCCAGGTCCGTCAGTTCCGCCAGGTACTCGACATGGCTCAGGTCCTCCGCTGCCGCGCGGTCGGCCGACGATTGAAACTGGTCGCGAAACATCGGCAGTCGCAAGCTGCGGAACTGCTCGGTCAGGCGTTCCTCCATCGGGCCGCTGTCGACTTGCGCCGTCTCTGGCGGGGTCGTCTTGCAGGTCCGCTTTGATGGGGATTGGGTCGCCTTTGTTTGACGCTTGCTGGTGGTAGTAGGGCGGTTCATCGTTTGGACTCTCCTTGTCGAACGTGTGAAGTAATACATCAAAGTCGTTCAAGTCGGGCGGATCGACGTCGATGTCGGTCGCCGGCTTGATTTCGATCGCTTCGCGCACCATCTGCCGAATAAGCTCGACATCAATGGATTGCCCCGATTGGATTTGGTGACGCAGCGCATCCTGCACTGCGTCTTGGCTCTCGCGAGCCGCGATTTGCAGGAGCTGCAGGTAGTTTCGCACCGCAACCTTCCCGCTGTGAGCATCACACAACATGTCATACGCGATCCGAAAGTGACTCGTCGGGAACATGTCTTGCCGATACTTGTAGTTCTCAAATGCCCCCGGTTTGCGGACCAGTGAATCGATCACGTGGCGATAATTAATCGCCGAACCGCCGACACCGATCAGTCGAGGCATCCGCTGCACTTCAATGCCGTGGTGCGTTACATCGATCCATTCGGCACTGATCCTCACGTCGACCTTGTGCTTGATCAGACGACTGGGGACGGAGTAGACATTCTTCTTCACCTTGATCGTACTGCTACTGTCAACGGTGAGCCCCCGCTGGATGTCATCGGTATCGAGCCTGTGATCGGGAAGTCGGCTCAAATGCGACTGTTCGATTTCGAAACGGTCCTTGCGAGCGAGGTTGCTTCGCGTGATCAGAGCTCGCACGAAGTCCATGTAGGCTTTGCGGCTGGCGAAGTCGCGGCTGCCGCGTAGCAGCAGTGCTTGGTCGATTCGGTTCTTGAGATGACCGTGAGACGATTCGACATCACCGTTATCGTTGGCGCAACGAACGTTGATCCGCTCCGGTTCGACTCTGTAATGATCCATCAATGCCGCATACCGCGCCGTGAGTTCCTTGCGTGATGAATGGTTGTTGACCGCGGCGCTGAGGCTGTCGGTGCGATGACGCTCGGGGACGCCACCGAATTCCCAGAACGCATTCTGGATGCCTTCGCTGAGTGCCTCGAATGATTCGGAGAAGCAGAGCGTGACGGACTCGACGTTGGAGTAGGTCAACACGCAGTGGTACAGCATGTGCTCAAAAGACACTCCCGCAATCGTGACATGAAGTTCGTTCATGACGGTGAAGTCACTCGCGGCAAGGCGAGCAGGGTGATGCTCTTGTGGAAACATGACCGGTTTTCCGGGGCCATGCATGCTGCGCCACTTCCTCACACGCCGTTCGAAAGTTCTGCGAGTCGAGTCCGGATAGAGGCCGGGATAGCAATCTTGCAGCCACTGGAAAAGGGTCTTCGCTTGGAGTCGAGGTTCGGCCTCGAGTTTGCGTTGCACCTCGTCCCAGACTCCGGCGAACGGGTCGATTCGAGTTCGGTACGTCCGCGGCTTCTTGCACTCCGAAGGGAGCCGGTCGTCGTCTCGATAATGCCTTGCTGTTTTCTCATCCATTTCAGTCATCCTTGACGAGGCGGCCAGCGACTTGCCTGATGCTAGCAACCGCCGCAGTTCTTTAACTTGTCCGTCCGTGACCATCGCAATCTCCGTGGAAACAAGGAGTTACGATGATGACCCGAATCCCAAAATCCGGGAATTCTAATTGTCGCTGGCCGAAAACAAGCCAACATGAGATCGCCTCAACCCGGGAAAGCTAATTGTCGGTAACCGGGAAAACCAATTGTCGCTAGACAGTCGGCAGCTTCCCCCGCCACCAAGGCCACCCTGGGCAGATAGAACGCTTACGGTGAGTGATCCGACGGAATGAAGCATGCTATACCGAGGGGTTTTGGACTGGTGACTGTGCTTTTGCGCGGCGGATGAATTTCATCGCGAATCGCACGATCAGCGGGAAGACACCGAGTAACACAAAGGCGATCACAATTTGCGTGAGTTGACTTGGAGTAAAGACTGCGCCAATGCCTTTGTCAGCAAGCGTTTGCAGATCGGGAACGCTTGATCCTGCGTAGACGTAAACAGCGGTACCGGCAAGCATGCCCAATTGGCTGACCCACCAGAATGTTCGGGTGCGAATCGGAGTCAGCCCCATTACCGCGTTGATAACAAAGAACGGCACTGCCGGAATCAGCCGCATCGTGAACAAAAAGAACGGGCCTTCCTTTTCCAACGATTGGTTGAAGCTATGCAGACGATCGCCAAACCGCTTTCGAATGGCGTCGCGAAACAAGAATCGGCTGAGCAAAAACGCCATCGTCGCGCCGGCGGTTGATGCGAAACTGACCAGCACAACGCCCCGCAGTAGCCCGAAGTACCATCCGTAAACAAGTGTCAGCACGGCTGCACCAGGCAGCGACAGCCCGGTGACGACGACATAGACCAAGAAAGCGGCTCCGTAGACCAGGACGGGGTGATCGGCTTGGAACCCACGTAACTGAGCTTCCTGATTCGCCAGATTCTGAAGGCTTAACAGGTCACCGAACTGCGTGTAAGCAACCAGAATGATCGCGGCGACAACCAGAAAGACGCCAGCTTTCTTCGCCATCCCGGACTTCTTGTTCTTGGGTGGCTGTTCAATCTCAGTGGTCATTGGTTTTCCGAAGTTGTGAATATCGACTGCCCAGATCGCTCCACTCCACTCGTTCCGAAGTGAGCGTCTGTCGAAGATGACGCAGGAAGCCCCAACTCCTTACAGAAAGATGCTGAATCACTGCTCAAATTCGCGAAAACAAGTTCGAGAATGATGTACCAACTCGTATTTGAAAACGCTCTACAAGCAGCCGCAGTGCGAATTCCCCTACGGGGAACTCGTCTCGCGAAACAGAACCGGACGCGACCAACCGCAAGTGGAACTGATCGACACAGATGGCCCAATCATTTCGCACTGCCTAGCGTCGTTGCTTGTTTTTCAGACTGTTCAGGTTCCAGTCGTATGGCAACCATGAGGGTGACGAAGCGACTCCGGATTCGATCGCCTGCTTCAGTGCCGGTGAATATCTTGCAGCGAAGGTGGATACGCTTCCAGCAGCTTGTTCAAAGTCGCCGCCGTACCAACTGTAGAGCTTGGTCAGTTGCAACTTTCCTGAATCTGGATCAAACGCAAACCACGTCGAATGCTCATGGACGTACTCGGTTTGGTCTTGGAGTTGATCGTTGACACGAGTCGCGTTATAGGCTTCGTTTCGCAGCGGCGGACAACCGATGGCGGCGCAAACCAACGCGAAATGCACACGAGGCTCGGCGAACTTGGGTCGGATTTGTTCGTGTTCAATCTGGTTCAAGCTCCACTGGTTGCCGCCGATATTCCATCGTACTGCGTCCCAGCGATCCGCTTCGGAGATGTCTTGGATCGAGTCGATTGGCATTTGATCGAGGATCAACTTCAACGTCGATGCGTTGTAGCCATTGATGAGTAAAGCCAGCTTTTCGTCTCGCCCCATTTCATCAAACGGTGCGGCGGCCACAGACTGGAGGTATCTGTCAAGTTTCGATTCCTCCCCTTCCAGCCCTTCGTAGTCAACCCAGCCATCGTCGTCGACATGCTTCTTGAGCAGCGAGTCAAATGACGAATGGTCCATGGTTGGTCCAGCGGCGTTGGCGGAATACGCTTCGCGTAGCTCGACTTGAGGTGGTCCGAACAAGCCTATCAACGAACGCTCGATTGCCCCCACATTGAACCAGGCGAAGGCTGCCGCAGTGACCAGCAATAGGGAAACACTGACAAAGATCATGGTGCGACGTTTGTTGGCGGTCGAGCGTTCTGCGGGTTGGTTGTTCGCGATTTCCATGATGGGCATACTGACTGAGGTTTCGTGTTGACTGGAAGCAACGCTCGTCGCTCCCCTAGGTACTTGAGGAGACGCCGTAGTGGTCAACTCCTTACAGAAGTTTGCATCGCTCCGACACTCGAAAGCGTCGAGACGGCGTAGGGAACGAGGTACGTCAGAGCAATCTTCAAGCCGTGCCACCAAGTCAGACTTCCCTGCATGATCACATCACCTTGATTGATGATGGCCAACAGGGTTCCAACGACCAAGCTATACACCATTCCGCGTCTGACGACGGACGGGTTGCAGGCGAGTCGAATCCAGTTGCTCGTGGCAAGACTTTTGGTTGTCTGTTTGAGAATTTCAATGGGTGAGTTCATACGTTAGCTTTATGAATTGCGTGATCCTACGGAATGGAACAAGCCAAATCGATGGATTTGCGACCGCCCTCTGTGCTTTGGCGCGAGCTAGGAATTTTGTCGTGATTCACACGATCAGCGGGAACATCGCACCGGGCGCCAGATTCAGAATCGTGCCCGGAACAAGCAGCACGGGAGCTACGGTCTTGCTGTTACACCATGACGACGCAAGAATCGCGATTTCCTTACAGAATCGTCGATCAGCAAAGAAAAACCAGGCCGTGTGAGATTCAACACAGACGCTTGGCAGGTTCGAGGCGAGGATAGAGACATGCAATCAACCGAGATGATCAAGTGCCCCGCGGGTTGCATTCTTCCACTTCCACTGTAATAGAGGAACGAGTTCATGGTCCGCCAAGATATGGTCCGCGAAGATTCTGAGTTCGATGCAGGTTGGGAGGAATGCACGCCAGGAACCATAGGCGATTTGCGGAGTCGCCTTAATGCCGACCGTCGACGTAAGTCCGTCGTTCGCATTGGCGCTCCAATCGTTGTGATGGCAATGCTAGGACTGGGCGTTTGGAACTTCGGTGGATCAGGCAATTCACCGGCGCACCAAGAACAGCTTCGGGAGTTCAACTTCGGTGGCGTGACGTGCAGCGAAGTCCAAGCGTCCATGCAGCAGTTTGCGATGGGACAATTGACACCCGACCAACAACTGGCATTTACTTCTCACCTTCAGCAGTGTCCGGTTTGCCAAGAGAAAATGGAAGCGATGAAAAAAGCCGAAATGCCAATGGTGGACGAAAATCTTATCGGCAATTCGCCAAACGGTTTTCAAACGCACAGAACTCTGCTGGCGTCGAACGTAGATTGATAAGACATGACCACGACGGTGTGTGGTCGACGCAGTCATATCCAATACGGAGATTGAAGAATGCTTGTCTTGTCAAGAAAACAGGGTCAACGGGTTGTTGTCAGTTTCGGCGGCGAGGTCGCTACGCTTGAAGTATTGAGAATTGACGGTAACCGCGTTCGGCTGGGCATCGCTGCAGCGGATACGATCGGCATCCACCGCGAGGAAGTTTGGGCTGAGATTGGCTCCCAACTGGGACCAGAGAGCGACGTCAAAAACGGCCCACTCAAAACAGTTGCGTAACATCATGTCGCACTCGTGAATCGGTGGACAATACTTGAACGAGATTTCTGCAGGATTTGCTCTACGGGTTCACGCAGTACAACGACACATAAAAAGCTCAACTCAAGAAACTATGGTTCAAACAACAGCAAATTCAAACCTTTGAGATCCCTGTGAGCATTGAAAACAGCCTTGAATCGCCAGAGATTCAGCCCATCCTGCTACCTTCAGAGCAAGCCCTTTGTGCGGCACAGCGGATACGAACGGCCATCACAAGCTGCGCTTACGGCCCGGTAAGATCGCTGACGTGCCAGTGTCAGAAGAATCGTTTGTGCGTGTGCGGTAGAGTCCCAACATACTTCATGAAACAGGTGGCAATCGAACTGCTTCGTCAACATCTGATCGACGGTGTCGAATGTGAAACCACAATCGACGTCAAATGACTACTGCATCCACTTTGTCAATTTGCGTTTATCGGCGATACCAGACTGTCGATTCACAACTCGACCGTTCTTGACCATCATCAGCGTCGGGATTCCTTCCACTTGTAGTTGTTCAGCGATCTGCGGGTGGTCATCAATGTTGATTTTGATCATCAGCGTTCCGTGTTTTTCCGCTTCCTGCTCCATGTCGTGGAGAATTTTCCCCTGTATTTTGCAGGGACCGCACCAGTCGGCGTAGAAATCGAGCAGCACTGGTCCGCGTGCGTTGTTGACTTTTGCCATCAAGTCTTCGCCTGGTGCAAGGATAACAAGCGATGATTGTTGTGAAATGCTTGCAGAGGCGGTGCTGACGAGTGTTTCCTTTCGCGGAAGCACCTCCGGTGCATTTGCGTATGATTCCTGCGTCACAAGCGATTCAGATAGCAGAGCATCCATCTCGCTTGATGAAGTCTTGCGAAATGCCATTGCGCCACCGTCCGTGCAACCGGCAAGCAACACGAATGCAAATGGCAACACTGCGAGGGTGGCAAGGGAAGTGAGTTTCATTTGGATGACCTTATGGTTCAGTCGATGGAGGGTGTGGGTTACGAATGTTGATGTCTGAGCAATTGCGATTGACTGACTCTTTCCGCCGTAAGTTGCGAAACCGAATTGGAAAATTGAAAGCTAGTCAGCTGAAGGACGTGACGATTCCTCACAAAGCTTGCAATTGATCCTTGCGACTCAAATCGTCCAACAGCAACGCTCAACTTCGTGAGACTGCATACGGTTCGGCCAAAGAATTCCGCCCACGAATGTGATTGACCTCACAGAAGCAAAGCTGCATTCATGCGACGATGAAGAGATGTCCAATGAAACACAACCGGTCCACTTGTCCGAAGCTGAAAAGATGACCGACGTCGATGGCTATCTTCGAGAATCGGTCTGGGTTGTCATTCCGGCACTCAACGAAGAAAAGTCTATCGGCCTCGTCTTGCGTGATTTGCCCTGTGTCGCCGGAGTCATCGTGGTCGACAATGGTTGCACGGACGACACGGCTTCCGTGGCAGAGGAAGCAGGTGCGATCGTTGTTCCGGAGTCGCAGCGAGGATACGGAATTGCCTGCCTGCGTGGGTTAGCGAAGCTGCGTGAGCTGATCAATGAGGGACAAGCGGCGCCCAAAGTAGTTGCGTTCGTCGACGCCGACTACAGCGATCATTCTGATCTACTACCCCTCTTGGTCGGCCCGCTTGCAACGGGAACCGCAGACTTCGTTCTCGGTTCACGCTTGCTTGGCGAGCGCGAGCCGGGAGCAATGCCTCCTCAAAGTGTGTTTGGAAACAAGCTCGCGTGCTTTCTGATGCGATGGTTCTTCGGCGTTCGCTACACCGATTTGGGGCCTTTTCGAGCGATCAACTACAGTCGACTTTGCGAACTGCAAATGCAAGATGAGAACTTTGGATGGACGATCGAGATGCAGATCAAAGCGGCAAGGCTTGGACTGCGTTTCCTGGAAATCCCTGTTCCGTATCGAACAAGAGTTGGCACCAGCAAGATCAGCGGCACCGTTAGTGGCACGATCAAGGCAGGGTACAAGATTCTCTATACAATCGCGAAGTATGGGTTGATGCGCCGACGTAGCCTAGGCTTCCAGCCTGGGAATACAGCACCCAAGCTGGAAGCCTAGGCTACGAGTTCAGGCTTGGCGCTTTCCGGTGTACTGATATCGCTAGTTGCTCCGCTTGAATCAAGACAATCCGTTGCCGGCCAACGTCGACCATCCCCTCGGATTTCAATTGCCCGAGCAGTATCGTCACCGTTTCACGCGTACTTCCCATCAGGTTAGCGATTTCCTGATGAGCCAATTTGATCCGCAGATGTATCCCTTCGGAATCGCAAATGCCAAACTGCTCCGCTAGGTCAAGCAGCAAGTGAACCAACCGGTCTCGATTGGAAAGAAAAAGCAGATTCTTCAATCGTCGTTCGACACGATGCCGCCGCAGTCCGATCATCTTCGTTAGTGCGATTGAGACGTCGTGGTTTGCAGCCATCAGTTCCTGAAGCTCACTAGCCGGAATCATCACCACCGTCGACTTCTCAACAGCTTCGACGTACTCGTCCCGCTGTTCCGATTCAAAAATTGCCAACTCACCGAACAGCTCGCCCGGTTCAACAAACGCCAAAATGGACTGCTTGCCGTCGTTGGTCAGGTTGCAGACCTTGACCAGCCCGCTAGCAAGCAAGAATACGCTGTCCGCTGATTGGCTCGGCAAATAGACCGGACTGTGCGCGGCAAACGAACGAGACCGACAACGCGATTCGAGGTGCGCCAACTGGTCTGGGTTCAGTTTGGTGAACAGTTCGTTATTCTTTAGATGCCAGATTTGCTGAGGCACGCTGGTTCCCTCTCCGCCGAGTTGACTCCGCGAATTAGGGCACACGTCGTGCCCTGATGCTCGCAAAGTTCCCCGGTAGACGCCCGAACGTGCGATTCCTTACACAAATAAAGTTGATTAAAAGCGCCCATGCTCTTACCGTGAGGGTGTGGTGATTTGAGGTGGTGACCTGATTCCGGGCGCGCCGAAGTCTTATTTTTGACCTGGGTGAGTGGATTCAAATTGTGTAGGTGTCTGGTAGCCAAGACTCGAGTGCTTTCGATCTCGGTTGTAGTAGCCGAAGTAACCTCCCAACTTACGTTCTCCTTCAGTCACAGTCTCGTATTCGGTTATCTCCAGCTCGGTCTTGATCGTTCCGAAACAACTTTCCATGAATGCGTTGTCGTAACAGTCGCCGGCACGGCTCATGCTCTGTCGGATCGAAGAACGCTTCAATATCTGACGAAACCGATTGCCAGCGTACTGGCCGCCGCGATCGCTGTGATGGATTAGGTCTCGACCAGGTTGCCGACTCCTGATCGCATCCTTCAAGCCATCAATGACAAGTTGTTCAGTCATCGTCACATCCAATTTCCACCCGATGATTCGTCGTGAGAATCGGTCCATCACCATCGACAGGTAGGCAAACCTTCGACCCGCGATGGGGATATAGGTGATGTCTGCGACCCAAAGCCTGTTGATGGTGTTGAGTTCGAATGGATCCAACAGCAAATTCGGACTGTATCCCAATCGATGTCGACTTTCGGTTGTTTTTGGTTTGAAGGATTTGGGCTGAATTGCCCTCAATCCCTGTAATTTCATCGCTTCCGCCACCGTCCTTCGGCAGACGACGATGCCGCGATCGGCCAATTCACTGACGATTCGCCGAGCGCCGTAACGTCGCCGATGCTTCCAGAAAATGTCGATAATCATGGGTGAAAGCTCCTCGGTCCGAGTCGGCTCGTCACGTCGACTCACCTGTTGAAATCCGTAGAACGAACTTCGCGAAAGTGATAGAGCGTTACAAACCTCGCTGGCCGATACGTTCGTCGAGTCAATGACTTCTGCTGCGGCGACAAACCGATCAATCAGTCGCTTCGGCTGAAAATAGACAATGCTTTTTTTAAGATGTCACGCTCTCGCTCAACTCGCCGCAGCTCGACCTCCAATTCCTTCACCCGATTGTCAAGCGACGAGGCAACTGGGCCGCTTTGCCGAAGCTGCTCTCGTTTCCAACGGTATAGCAAATTGGTGCCTGATAAACCGAGCCGGTCGACTATCGAGGTCGCCGTGTGCCCGTCGAGCAGCATCTGTACCGCGTCCCGCTTAAATGGATCGGAATACTGACGTCGTGATTTGCTGTTGTCTTTAAGAGGCTTCTTGCTCATTCTGGGGATCTCCTTGGTCGGCCATTCTAAGCCCCAAGCGCGCCCGGAATCAGGTCACCACCTCAATTGCTGATGCTGCGTGTGGAATGCGATTCAAGCACCCGCAAGCCTACGCTACGCTGGTTAAGGGACTCGATCACGCCGCGAAACGCACCACCAATCTCAAACTCCTGTCCAAGGCCAAGTTGAGCGACCAGCAATCGTGGGCCACCTTCGGGGAACCACCAATAACAGCGACCGCTGCACCGCACATGACACAGACCTTCGTTGCTTGCCCCAAGCAACTCTGCGCCGATAAACGCGAGCTTCGCCACACCTCTTGCTAACGTCAAAAGCTCAACGCCAACACGGCCTGTCAACTGAACTCGACTTTTCAAAACGATGCTGACGTTCAAGTGAGATCTTCCTGGTGATGAGAAACGAGAGTCCGCGTGCATGGCAGCTTTCGTCAATGGCCGCGTGAGTCAACGCACAAGACACCGCGGATACGGTTGGTTCCGACAACCGATATGATCGGAATGGCGATGGCGTCCGAATATCCGCCAACGGAAATGCGGGCAATAAGAAGGTTCGTTGCGTCTTAAGCCTGCGAGTCAATTGCTTTCGCAATTCTTTGCTTCGCGGCGGCGGACAACTTCACCCCTTCGGGCATTTCTTCATTGGAAGCATGCTCGACCTCATCAGAAATTCGCTCCTTGAGCACAACCTGATCACGGCGAAACGCAGAGCAAAGCCGACACATGCTCAGATGCATCCAAACCGAAACCCGCTTGCTTAGAGGCAAGGGATGATCGAGCGACTCAGAAACGAGTTTGGTAATTTCTCTGCAAGACAACATGACGGCGTAGTCCGGTTATGCTTTTTCTTGAAGCCAACGTAGTTTAATGCAGTTGGCGAGACGGAGACGTGCACGATGCAGCAGCACCCACAAATTAGACGCACTGATCTCCAATTCCTTACAAATTTCGCCCGTTTCTAGATCCTCCATTTCTCGAAGCATAAACACGTTAGACTGCCGCTCAGGCAGAGATTTCAAGCACGCTTGAAAAACCGGCCAAAATTCCTGCCGATCAACTGAATCAAGTGGCTCAAGCAGCGTTTCGCGGACGTTCTGTTTCCACTTCCCGCTACGATCAAAAAACGAGTCCAGTGGATCGCGTGTATCCAATGCGTCAGTCTGTGACTCCGACTGGGCTGAACGGTTTCGCTGCCGGACAAAGTCGATGATCTTGCGTTTCAGGATCCCCATCAGCCAACCTTGCTGTGATCCCGCACCGGAAAACTGGTGTTGATGCTGCAATCCAGCCAAAAACGTCTGCTGCACCACTTCCTCAGCAGATTCCGGATTGCGCAGCCGCGAAAGGGCATAGCGAAAAAGGGCGTCGCCATACGCATCAACCCAGGCCGACGGATCACGGCTCTGGTCGGCTTCGGTCAATTCGGATTGTTCCATTCGGTTCCAAGCAAACGTAAATAGTTGACGTTTATCTTACCAGAATTGGATTCAGGCATTGTGAGCAATCTCACAGTCGGATCAGTTCGGTGCATAACCACCGATGTCAACGCAATTCTAGGAAGGCAGGAGTCCTCGAGGACAATCAGTTTCCGCTATGCCGGGAATACGGTCCGCTCCACGGCGGTTCCCAGCTTATCGGCCCTTCATAAGCACCGCTGTCGTTACGATCATCGCCTATCGGCCGGGTTTCGTTTGACGAGTCTTTTTCCAGTGAGGCTCACAAACAGCCTTGTGCGTTACTTCGGGCCGATCAAAGAGTCGGTAGGCCGCCTTGAGGTCCTTCCATTGGGGATTTTGACTTGGCAACGATGCTTCTGGAGACGCGAGCATATTGGCCGCGACCAACTGCAGTCGCTGGGTTCGTTTCTTGTGCTTGAGTTCACATGTCGAGAACTGGTCTTCGACCCATTTTTCATTACCAACGACCAGCATTGCAAAATTCCGTTCAAATGATTCGATGGCCGCGTTGACACTTCCTGATCCGGCGACCAACTGAACAGGCAATCCATCCCGTGCCTACCGAAAACATCGCGGTCGCCTATAACGTGTCAAATACACTCCAGTTTCACGGATTGACTGAGCACGGAAATACGCTCACATCCAACGCACCACGTTTCACAAAACGATCTGGAAACGTGGGTAAAGACGAGCCCAAGAGCCACGGTGCGCAGCAAACCAGAACGAATTCCAGAGAATTTCGCGGGTAATCACGCCAAAACAGATGACCCAGAAGGCCAAAAGGCGTCTTTGCTTGATTGCCACTTGAAGCCCACAACTTCTCTGAAAGGTTGGGACACGTTCCGACCCTACGGTAAACGAAAAGCCGACGTGTGCTCCACGTCGGCTTTTTTCGTTTTATCCCGTTATCCCGCAACCACTTGCGTCAACGATCGACGCGGCGGTTTCTCTGTCGTCTCAGACATCCGAGAACACTCTTTCCGACGCCCGCTGCCGGATTTCGGTCTCTGGGACAGGATTCTTACGTTCTCCGTTTCTTAGCCAGTTTGGGTTAGGAGCCATAGCGACCTCCCGTTCGATCCAGTTGAGTACATCGTTTGGCTCTGTAAATCGCGATGTTTCCTCTCACCAAGTTTGTAGCGACCCACCGAAACGGAGTCCAAACGTCTTCAGACAGGTCATGTGATTTGGAGACGCTGAGAATCGCTGGAAGAAGCGAACCTCATCGCGATTTCACGGCTGTCCACCAAACCCAAGCGATCAGCACGCCTTGCAGTGGCAGCCGTGCAACCAGCGCCCAAACCGGGATAGCCGGGAACTGGTCCGCGTTCATCAGCATGTCCACGTTCGCTGGGAAGACGGCAAAGAGCAGCGCGATCAATCCAATTCCAGCCGCTCGCCGCAGTCGTGGCACCGCCAAACCAACGCCGCCAAGCACTTCAAAGAACCCCGACACGTGAACCAAAGCCAATGGCCAAGGCAGATACTCTGGCATGATCTTCAAGTACACGCCCGGCTTAACGAAGTGATTCACACCGGCGACGATGAAGAACACGCAAATCAACGCGATCGAAGTTTGTCGCATTCTCAGTGCCACGAGGAACAGAAGATTCATCGACAATCAACGAGTTATTGTCAATTGTTGTGTTCTGAAAAAAGATCAGGCGGCAATTTCTTCCTGCATGATTCCGTCTTTGAAGGACCGTCCTTCGATGACGAACGTGATCTTTTCGTGACAGTTCAATCGTCTCCATTTCTTTGAAGCAGACTGTGCGAGCTTGAACATCGTCTTTCGCAGGTACGCTGGTAATACACTTGGCGTGAACGCCACACACTGTTCAGGATAGGGATGTTTGTCGCGTACACGGCCTTGTGTGACTGGGATCGCCCCGGCACCGGTCAGGATTTCTCGTTCCGGCAGGCTTCCGTTTTTGACGACTTGCCTCCGGCCACGCTCGTCGCGACGGTCCTCATGCATGGCGACGAAAGCATCGACTTCCGCATCGAGCGTTGACTCAGCATTCGCCTGGCTCCTTCTCGGACAATTTCATCCAGCGGGCTTTTCTGATCGAACTGAGCTCGGAAAGAAATCACTTCGGGATCGAGCTGTTCGTCCACAGGTACCGCACGTCGGTCTGTTTTAGTCTTATTCATGGCCTGTCCTTGTGCCCGTGTTGGGCCGTTGGGGTGTGATGATTCCAACAGGATACGCCGCCATTTTTCATTCAATCAAGAACACGACCTTCGATCATATCTCGGGGAAGCGTCCAATCATCATCTACTTCGCTGCGTTCGATTCCTGAGGCGGCTGCATGGTAAGCGTTCTATCTGCCCAGGGTGGCCTTGCTGTCGGGGCCGACGGCCAATCGTCGCCCCACCAATTCCGTGGCGTCCGCTTCCCGCGTCTCTAGCACGCAATTCATCGGCGCTGCAACTGATGCTGCGTTTTGATCTCACTGGGCTGTCTCTGAGCTCTACTTCCGCTCGACTCCCAAGGGGCGGCGCGAAGTGCGGTCAAGGGATTCGGTCTTTTGCTAAGAGAAAGTCCCACTGGATCACGCATCGCTGTCGCGAGGGAGTCAGGCGTCTATCGATCCACCACGGGCCACGAGAGATCAAAACGCTTTCTGTCGCGGTCTCATCGCTGGTAACCTACGGCCAGAAGACCCCTGAAGCTGGCGATAAGCGTCGACCACCGCGTGGCCGTGAAAATCTTTCAAGAATCCCGCCGGACCGTCGCGCCCACGACTCTCGGTAAAGTCGAACACGTTGTACGGATGGTCTTCGCGGCCAGGATACAACCAGAAGCGAGCCGTTCGAATCTTGCCGGGCAAGGCAAGATCTTGCAGCCGCACCGACGTGTCATCGACGCCCAGAACGCGGCCCGAAACGATTCGCGATTTCATCAAGGCGATCAGCGGTGCGACGAGTGCCGCGATGTTCACAAGCATCCCAAACTGTGTGTTTCTAGGGATCATCATGCCTGCGCGGGCGAAGATGTCTTCACTTCGATACAGTGGCAAATGGTCGGCAAACTTGTTGGTGATGATTTCCGCCGCCTAACGACGATTGGGTTGGTTGTCGCTAATGATTCGAGGCTTCACCTCCGTGGGTTTTTCCAACGCAGCCTGGTAGACGATTTCAACATCCACCTCGGTCATCGACTCGCGAAGATCGAAATGAACGACGTAACGACTGGCGAGTCCCGCTACTCGACGCGCTTACTATTGCTCTGCGTGTTCACGCAGCAACTTGGCGATCTTTGGTCGTTGCTCTTGGATTCGGTCAAGATCAACCTCCACGCCGACGGCACGGCCGATACCGGAGTAGAAGCTTGCGAGCCCTTCGCTCCACTGGCCGGAAACTGAGTCAATGGCGCTGTCTCCGCGGTTGTTCTCGCGCCCGGGAGAGGCACCGTTTTCGAGAAGCAACTCCACGACTTCGGTGTGGCACATGAATGCGGCAACGTGCAGAGGTGTAGTGCCGTCCCGATTGGTCGCTGCGACGTTGGCCCCACGTTCGAGGAGTAGTTTCACGATCTCAATGTTGCCAAGCAGTGCAGCGGCGCTGAGTGGTGTTGAGCCACTTGCATCGCGAACGTTGACGCGTGGCGAACTGCCGAAACCTGCCTGTGCTCGATCGAGAGCTTCGTTCACTTTGTCGACATCGCCACTTGTGATCGCTTCCGACAACACGGCGCTGCGGTCGACCTGTGCTTCGTCGAAAGTGCGTTTCAGCTTGGCTGCGGCGTCCGCATCGGCCGTGACGTGGAAGATGAAGTCATTGCTGAACATGCCGTTCTCGTTCTGAACCTGAAGCATGTGTAAACCGTTTTCCGGCAAGCTTGCCAGTTCCACAATCACTTCTTCATTTTCATTGTCATCGCCGTATGTAACGCTTCCCTCCACACGACGTCCGTCGACGTAAACGCCAGCGTGTTCGTCGAAGTTGCGACCGCTGATCGACATGTTTCGCTTGCCTTTGTGCAGTATCGGAAACTCCTGATGGCCTCGCTGTTGTTCGATCGGGCCAAGTGTCCACAATGCGGGTTGCGGGTGTTCGACATCGGCCAGCGCGCCGTGCCGACCGGTGAAGGTCCCGACGAACTTGCCCTCCTTCGCAAACGAGACGAGTTCCTCACGCGCATACACGGCGCGGTCTCGACTGGATGAACGGCGGCGACGTTTGCTGGACACTTCCGGTTTGGCAACGTAGGAACCGCCAGCGTGTTCATCATCGAACTGTAAGGAAATCGACTTCGATTCGCTGTCATTGATGAAGACGCCGTCGACTTCGAGCACGACTCCACCTTCGCGGGACGAAAGTTCCAGCGCGTCGAGAAGTTGGGCAGTGAGTACATCGTCAACTGTCGCCTTGGAAAGCGTGATCTGTCGAGCAAATGAACCGGAGAAGCCCGTACTGCCTTCAAGCACCATGTTCCAGACAGGATTGAAGCGGCGACGACCGCCCCATGAGAAACGCCAGATTTCTTCTTCGGACTGTCCGCGATGGGCCACGTCGCGATAGAAGGGAAATTCGATGATGTTGAGTCGTCCTTGAGGCAGGATGAGGAAGCGGTCGTAAGCGCCGCGCCAAGTGGGTGCTTCCATTCCCGTGCCTGGAGTGTTTGTGCTGACGAGATGCGGCATGCGGTGACAGTCGCCGCAGACATTGGGTGTTGTTCGCGACGGGTCGAGATCACCGTCGATATGGAACAACTTGTAGCCTTCCTTCGCGCGGTCAGTAAGCACATTGTCAAAGGCACGTCGTTGTGCGGGAGGGAACGGTATGCTCAACAAATAGGTTGCCAAGTCGTCTCGCTCTGCTGCCGTGAATCCACCGGGCTTGCCTTCGTCGTTGACCGTGCCATCGCCTTGAGCCTTCAGGATTTCAGCCATGCTGACGTCGACAAGATGTCGCGTGCCCGTGATTTGATCGTCCTCGTCTGCAACCGGATCGACCGATGAGTAGATATTCGCACTGTTGTTTCCGCCATAAGGATCGCCGAGAACACCGTCCCAATGGAACGGGGCCGTGTCCCGCAAGCCACGAACTGGCATCGTTGATCGGGGCATGATTTGGTTGCCGCCGGTCACGACTGGCGTTTGCAGCACCCACAGCAATTGGTCGGTGTTGCTGTCGGGGTGGCAGCTTTCGCACGAGAACGTCCCGGTCGAGGACGCATCGGCGTCGTTGAACCAAGTGCGTCCGAGTTTGACCTGTTTGTGGGTTGGATCGTCGAGCTTCACAAAACCGGCGACTTGTGGCTTCGCTGCATCGGAAACGTCGATCACCGAAACCGTGTTCGCCACCGCGTTGTAGACCCAAGCCTGAGTGGCTTTGCCATCGTCCGCGTTCCGTAACGCGATGCCTCGCGGGACGGATCCGACAGGAATGCGACCGAGCACTTCTCCGCTTTCGGCATCGACCGTAAAGAGCTTGTCCGAGCCGGCGGCTGTGGCGACAAGTGTTGTGTCGTCGGCACTGACTTGAATGGCGAAAGGTGTCGCGAGAGCCATGCCCTTTTCAGGATGCCCCGGCGGCAATGGTTCGAGGTCAATTCGTTGCGGCTCTTCTGGCGACCCTTCGGTGAAGCTGACTCTCGTGATCTGGTTCAGGAACGCACGGTTCTCCATTTCCTTCATGCCGTGTTTCTTCGTACCCGCACGACCGTTGGCATCGTTGCGGGCGTCGGTTTGAGCGACAAAGACGTTGCCTTTGGAATCAACCGTGATTCCGTACAGCAGTGTGCCGAGTGTATCGACTGATTCGACAAGCTTGTCCGTTTTGGTGTCAAAGACAAACAGGTCCCGATCGGGCACGTCGGGATGTTTGACGATATCGGTGACGTGCCCCAGCGACAGCACGTTGTTGACCGCGATCGAATGCTGCCAGGCGTCAAAAGTCACCTGTTGGCCGTCAATGTCGTCACGCGATCCGCCCGACAGTTGTGTCTTGTTGTTAGACTCGAAGGGAACGACGTACAAACGATCGCCTCGAACAGCAATCGCTCGCGGGTCCTGCGCCGGAATCCGCAGCCGCTTGGTGATCTTCCGTGATGAAACGTTGACGACAGCAATTTGATTCTCGGAGGAAAGGGCAACGTACGCTTTCTCGTTCCCGGCGAATGCAATTCCCACCGGCTCATCGAACGCCGTGGCCTTCGTCTTCAGATCGAACTCCTGAATCGTTGCGATGACGTGCAAATAGGTTGGGCTCTCGGGATCGTTGTCAATCACGCTGACCGAATCGGAAACATGATTCGACACCCAAACTTCTTTGCCATCCGGTCGTACTGCGATGCCAACCGGATCAACGCCAACGCTGATTTGAGTGTGAACCTTCCGCTTCTCCGCGTCGATCACGTCGACCGTGTCGGCAGGCGTGTTCACGACGAAGACGAAGTTGCCGCTGATTGCGATTGGCGATGCATGCGGACTAGCAAACGTCGGATGCCCAACAGCCAGCGGCTCTCGCGGCGCGGCTTCGGCTGTCGTCTTCTCTGCCGACGCTAGCTCTGCGCCGCTCGGAGAGAACATCGATCCGACGACAAACCAAAGTGCAATACCGACAACGACAAGAAGATAGGTTGATCTGTTCATTGTGATGTCCTCGCTAGCCAAGTGTCCGCTCGTAACGCTGGCAAAGTACTGTAGGAGTTCGATTATACAGCCATGGAATCGCAGCCAAACCACCTCACGCGTTCGGTCCTACGTAGACGCTTGTCGCCGAGGAGAAACACCATTTGGTTCTCGATGTCCAATCCACCGACGTGCAACGGAATCGGCTTGTCGTCATCATTCGTCAGGACACAAACACAGTCCACAAGATCGCAAGACGTGACGCTGAGTGGTTTGTCTTTCAGCATTCTGCTAGCTTTGCTGACTTGGCTTGACCAGAACAGCGTTCCAGCGGCGACTACGCCTACTGCGCGGGCAGTACAGGCAAAGATTTGAATTTGTGATCGCATCTTCATCGTTTCTCTCCTCGTTGATGGCAGCGCCGCGTAGTCCAGCGACGCACCTTGATCCTAGAGGAGAATCGACTTGCGCTCAGTGAGAAACCTGTATTGCTTTGTTGCGGATTGTACGGAGCCGTTGAACCGCGTATGACGAGTCGAGACCGACCAGTACGTCCCTTTGAGTCGGACCAGCGAACTGCGGGAGCGGGCCGAGTTCTACCAGCCACTGCGAATCGGGAATCGCCAGGAGCATTCTGTCGAAGTAGAGAACTGCCTCGCCTTGATCGATACGCGCAGCCAACTTCGGTGATGTCGACCGATCCGATCTGTCGACGACATTAACGGGATAGGCGAAACGAGATCGAACTTCAGCGATCGTCTGTTCAAAGTTCTCTTCGCCTCCTGCGATGATGTCGTCGCGATCGCGGAATACACGACTTGAAATAGTAGCGAAGGGAATTCAATCCAACTGGTAGCGAGCATCGTAAATACAAAGAACGCGATCGTGTATCGAGCTGCTCGATTTGCGTAATTGGCCAGATCGGTTCAGCTCCAAGTCAATGTGCCTGTGCTTTGCCCAAACCGGACCGACTCGATTCCAGTATCTTGCAGCAATCGCACGAAAAGGTTGCACAGAGGAAGATCGTGGTCTCTTCGCAAGTCAACATACTGTCCGTGATCGTAGCCGCCACCCGCCACGAAGATCGGCAAGTTCTTGGCTTCATGTGCGTTGGCGTTGCCAAGGTTGCTGCCGAAAACGATCGATGTGTTGTCGAGCAAACGAGTTCCCGATTCGGCGGGCCGCTTGATTTGCTCCAGCAAACTACCGAAGCAGCCGACGATGCCAGCTTCGATCTTGGCAAGTTGATCAATCTTTGAGGGATCTTGTCCGTGGTGGGACAAGTTGTGGTGATTGCCGGAAACGCCTTCGACCTTCGGCACGACGTAGTGATCCTGAACCATCACCGTGATGACTCGCGAAGTGTCGGTTTGGACAATCAATGGCACGAGGTCCATCAGCAACTGAGTCCGCCCGATCAGGTCGGCCGGGTCGGCGATGTCCTGCGGTGGATTCACGTCGACAACCGGTTTCGTTTTATCCATCCATCCTTGAACAGCGGTGATCTTTGTTTCAGCCTGACGCACAGAATGAAAGTAGTCATCGAGCAGGTGATTGTCCGAAGCACTGGCTTCGCTTCGCAACTTCTTCGTTTCGCTGCCGAGCTGATCCAAGATACTGCGGCCTTCACGAAGCCTCCGTTGCTGAGCCTTTACTTCGCTTGGCTTGCCTTCCAAGAACATTTTCGCAAAGACGCTCGCCGGAGACGTTTCAGCCGGAATCATAACGCCACCGCTTGTGTACGACTGGCTTTGAGCTTTCGCAGTTCCAAGCGTCACCGACGGAAAGCGAGTGGTGTAACCGAAGTGCTTTGCCGCAACCTGATCGATGGAAACGGTATTGCGAAATCCCGCCATCCCCGGTTTGCGTGCTGCGGTCAGCCATGTCATTTCGCTGTCGTGCGGTTGTCTGCCGGTTTGATCTTCGTGCGAGAGCCCGCTGAAAAGGGTGAAGTCGTCACGATGATTTTTCAGCAAGTCAAGATATGGAGTTGATTCGTAGCCTTTTCCAGTCGTTTTGGGCCAAAGTTTCGGCGGGTGAAGCCCAAGCGATGTGCATACGAAGACGAGCCGCTTCGGTGGCGCGTCCTGTTTCGACGCAAACGCGGGCGTCATCGACTCCAAGAGTGGAAGCGCAAGCGAGATGCCGGAAGCTCGCAAGAATGTGCGGCGATGGAGTGCGTTGTTCATTCTTTTATGCCATTTCTATTTTTCACGAAACAGTCTGCTGTGGACAACAGCGTGAATCAGGTCACGCATCGGATAGTTGCCCTTTTCCGTGTTCTTGAGGATTTCATCAATGACATCTCGATCGGCGAATTCGATTTCACCGCCAGTTGAATAGACGATCAACTGCGAAACGACGTTTCTGGCGACCTGTTCCTTTTGCTCCATCAGCAGGTTTTTGAACTCTTTGATGCCGGAGAACTCACGACCGTCGGCCGTCACGCTACTAGAGTCGACACGTGGCCCATTGTGATACGTCGCCTGCGAAACTTTTGCAAAGAAACCCTCGCCCGCACCATTGGCACGGTAGTGGGTTCGCAGTCCTCCGATTGGATCGAACGACTCCAGAGCGAATCCCGGCGGGTCGATCATCCGGTGACAGGTATTGCAGGACGCGTTGTCGCGATGAGCTCTTAGGATCTCGCGGATCGTTGTCTTGCCACGAGTGTCAGGCTCGATTGAGCCAACGCCCGGCGGAGGCGGCGATGGTGGCGTACCCAAGAGGCTGGTAAGCACAAAGTTCCCGCGAGTCACTGGTGAAGTGACCGTTCCGTTGGCTGTTGTCTTCAGGATCGCAGCCTGAGTCAGAACGCCGCCGCGCGGGCTTCCTTCTGCGAGCTTTACCTTGCGGAAATGCTGCCCCTCGATGCCTTGCATCCCGTAATGCTGGGCCAACCGACGATTAACGAAGGTATAGTCGGCGTCGATCAAGTGGGTGAGCGAAGCGTTTTCTCGGATCAATGTAGTAAAGAACGACCGCGTCTCTTGAGGAATCGCGTCGCCGAGTGGTTCGTCGAATTCGGGATAGAGCTTCTCATCCGGCGACGTCGCGTTGACTCTGTCGAGACGAAGCCATTGGCCAATGAAATCGTTGACGAATCGTTGTGACCGGTCGTCGGCCAGCATTCGTTCGACTTGCCGCGACAGTTCGGTGGCTTCCGTCAGTTTGCCGCGTCTTGCGGCGTCGAGCAGTTCGTCATCCGGAAGACTCTTCCACAGAAAGTACGACAACCGACTGGCCAGCGAGTGGGGATCCAGCTGACCGGGCTGACCGGAATGCATCAGAAACTGTGGCGAACACAACACAGACCTCAAGGGCACTCGAATGACTTCATCAAACGACAGCCCCTCTTCGATTCCGGGTAGCGCCAAGTCGACGAATGACTCCAATTCCGCAGCATCGACCGGACGCCGAAACGCTCGCTCGGCAAACTCGTCGACGATTTCACGGACGTGTTCGATCCGTGGTTTTGAAAGTTCGACTATCGTGGAGCCGTTTTGCTCATTCGTCACGAGTTCCACACCAACAAGCAGCTCACGTGTACTCTTTGGTGGCCATTGCTGTTGAATCGGTCCGGCCACGCCGAGCGATCGAATCGCCAAGCCCGAACCCGTGTAGTTTTTCGCGCCCTGCGTCGCCAAGCCGATAAAAACGGAATCGTCACTCTCAAGAGTCACATAAAAGTTGTCGCCCGGATTCAGATACGCGTTGACTTCGATTGCTTCCGGGTTATCCGGCAGCAAGTCGCCCAGCCTTACAATCGTCGCACCGCCGCTGGGTTGCTTGACGATGATCTTGTAGGTCACCGGCTGTTTCGATTGGAACGCCTCCAGCGTGGCTTTGATTCGATAAGTGCCCGGCGCATTCACCTGCAATCCAAGAATGCCAGATTGGATCAGATAGTCGACGTCTCGAAACAGAGCCACGCCTTCATCCAAACGGCGCGAGATATTGCCACCCAGTTCCAACGGTTTCTCGTGGAAATCGTTCAGGAATGCATTGTTCTCAAGATCGAATGTCTGCTCATGATACGGATTCGGACCGAGTGAAATGGCAAGTCCGAGAGCGTCATCGGCGGCGCGCAGAAGGCCGTCCATGTGAATCGCCGACAACCGTTGCGTGCTGCCAACCGTGTCGAAGCTTCCCGATTCAACTTCATCGGGAAGGTGGTTTGTGACATCGCCTTCGATGTCCAGCAAGTCCTGCAATGTGTATCCGTATTCCCGTTTGGTCAATCGGCGAGCAGGGACGCGACCAGCCGTATCCTGACCAGATCGACTGAACTTTCGCAGTCGAGCTTCGAGCGTTCCGGTGGCCGATTTCAACACCGCAGGGTCTGGTCGTTCTTCGGACTCCGGAGGCATTGTGCCGCCTTGTATGCGATCGAACACTTTGACCCACATTCGGAATGCCTCGGGATCAGCCAATCCGCCAACTGATTCAAAGTCTAACGACGTTTCGGTTGATGAATCGTGGCACGCGATGCAGGACGTCTCGACCAGTGCAGTGATCGCGGGATCGATCGTGTCTGCTCTCGAAACCTGCGCGAATAGAAGTCCAACCAGCGTTGCTCTGACGATGTGTGTTTGGCAGCTCATGAGGCCATTCTACCGCCGGAGAGACGGAGCGTCGCGGGATCGGGCGTTCGTTGGTCATCTTCGCCCAGTTCTGCCTCCACGATGACTTCGCGCGGCTTTCGCGAGCGTTTGCCGTTGAGCAAGGTGCCGATTGGCGTGAATCGAACGAACCAATGATAGCTGGCGAGCAGCATCACGCCGGCGACCACACAGACAATCGGAAACTTCAGCAGCGGCGACACGTCATAATCGCGAACCACGTATTGCAACCAGATGACCAGTGGAATGTGGGCGAGGTATAGCCAGTAGGATGAATCGGAAAGGTATCGCATCGCCTTGCTTTCGGATGACAGGTAGCGTCGAAAAATGCCCATCATCCCAAACGATACAAGCCAGACGAACGTTGCCTGCACGAAGACCGACACCGATCGCCCTATGCCTTCGGACATTTGACTTGTTGCCAATCCAATGGGAAGCAGCACCAAAGCGGCGAACGGAAGCGTGATCGCCCATCGGCTTCCCAGCTTTCCCTCGTCGTCACGTGCGTCAAAGTACAACGCCCCGAACGCAAAGAAGATTGCGTAGTACGCAAGAACGGCAGGCATCGGAATCAAACCGATCGACGTGTCAGGACCAAATGCCTGCCCCTGGAGTCCCATGAAGGATTGAGGGATCATGGTTAGCGGTACGAGCCACAGCAGACTGACCGGCGAAAGCGTAAACCATGTCGGCGCTCTTGGAATACTTACGGCTCGACCGACACTGATGCAAACGGCGAATCCGACCACCAGCCAGCATAGAAACCACAAGAACCACAGGTGCCCAAAGAGGGGGAAGTACAGTCCAGCGGCAATCAATCCGACCGCAGCAGCCATTGGTTGTTCTCTGCTTACTGGCGTTTCCGACTTGGCAGCGATCGTTCCGATTGCCCGCGACGGAAGGATGGCTGCAATCTCATGTCGACCCTCGTCCATCGCTGAGGAGTCGACTTCGACGCCTATCATCCCGCCAATCCACTGAGTCGTCCCCTGATCGACTTTCAACAGGTCGCGAACTGTTTCGCCTTTGTTTCCCTTGATTGTCGAGTCGGCACCTCGATCAATCAGTAACTCTGCCGCCTCGGGTCGGCCAAACAACGCCGCCACCATCAAGGGTGTCACGCCATCGTGATTGCGAGAGTCGACATCAACACCTTCGTCGAGCAACCCGGCAAGGCGATCGGTTTTCCCAAGCGCCGCGGCCAGATGAATGTCAATCTGCTCCGCAGATACTGGCCCGGCAGTTTTTGATTTGATTTTCAATCCCACATAGAACGAAACCGCCCAGACCGTGGGAATGATGGTGAAGAGTGCCAGCACCATTGGCAGAAAAATCCGCTTGAAGCGATGCCCCAGCAGCGATCGCAGACCTCGCTTACGAAAGAGCATCATCGTGAAGAATCCGCTGATCAGAAAGAACAACGGCATCCGAAAGCCATGAATCGACGCCATCAACAAGCCAAAGAACTCATTCGTCTGAGTGTCCTTCACGGCCCAGAACCCATCGCCCGGAATGAACGAGATCGCGGCATGCAGTCCAATGCCAAGCAACATCGCCACAGCACGCAGAGCATCCAGATCGTGACGACGAGACTCGGGGGTAAGTTTGGTGGCGGACATGCTGTTGCTAATTTATGTTCCTGTTGTTTCCGTAGCGGAATTTGCCAAGAGTTTCCGCGTTGCCGCAGCCGAAAGCCTCGGCGGCTTCCTTTACGAAGATGGTTCGTAGCAGTATCAGCATTCGATTCGTTTTCATCGACATCGAATTGGTCTCGTTTTGTATTGCATTGTAGAGGCGGTTTGTCATTTGCACTGAGGATGCGACAATTCCCCTGGTGATGTCGCTTTTTCCGCCGTACAGAGTCATGCCAATGAATACTCCCAACCTAATTTTCTTCGCTTTCACGTTCCTCGGTGTGTTTGCGGGCACGGCGAACACAAGAGCAAACGATCTGGGCGAGCACGGATTCGCCGACAATGACGGCGTCAGGATTCATTACGTCACCGCTGGTGAAGGCCCGCTGGTTGTGATGCTGCACGGCTTTCCCGACTACTGGTACACATGGCGAAAGCAGATGCCGGAGATTGCAAAGAATCATCAAGTGGTCGCAATCGATCTGCGAGGCTTCAACAAAAGCGACAAACCGGAAGGCGTCGACAATTACGCGTTGCCCGAGCTGGTTGGCGACGTGGAGGCCGTTATCAAGCACTTTGGACAGACCGGGGCGACTGTGATTGGGCATGATTGGGGCGGGATGATCGCGTGGTCGTTCGCCATGCAGCACCCTGAAATGACAGAGCGTCTCGTCGTTCTCAATCTTCCGCATCCCGCCTGTCTGACGCGCGAACTTGCCAACAATCCAGCGCAGCAGAACGCCTCTGCGTACGCACGGGGCTTTCAACAGGCCGATGCAGCATCAAAGCTAACAGCCGAAGGACTGACGTTTTGGGTCAAGGACGCTGAGGCGCGCGGGAATTACATCGAAGCCTTCGAACGTTCATCGTTTGACGGCATGCTGAACTACTACAAGGCCAACTATCCTCGGGAGCCGTACAAGCAGCAAACCGATTTCCCCAAGGTAAAATGTCCCGTGCTGATGATCCACGGACTCAGAGACACAGCCCTGTTGGCCGACGGGCTCAGCGGAACTTGGAATTATCTCGAAAAGCCACTTACTTTGGTCACCGTTCCAAACGCTGACCACTTCGTTCAACAAGACGCACCGGAAGTGGTCACACAGACCATCGTTCGCTGGCTACAGAGCACGCTTCTCGGCCAGGAGTCGCCGCGGTGTGTTCGACATTAATAACAACGCCGACAGTACTTTCGCCCGGGGAAAGCAGTGGGAGCATGGCGTTGCGCGCCGCATGCTCCAGAAACCAGATCAGCCACGGTGTGCAGAGGATTTTGGGCATCCCGTCATTTGCTAAATCGATCAAATGCTGATCCGCAACAGTAAATCGCTCTTCTCGGATCGTGCCGGTTTTGATCGTGCCCTGCATTTCAATCGCTATTGATAGTACGTCGTCGATTATGGATTGGGCGAGCTAACGTCGCTGAGTTCGATTGCTGTTTCAACTTCGGGCATCCCAAAGGAAGCGGGGGCTGTTGCTGCGGATGCAGCGCTGTTGCTCTGAGGAATACTGTGTATCGGCGGCACAGAATAGCCGCGGCATTTTCTTCGTCATGATCACTCATCGCGTGCTAGAAATTCCTGATAGGCGTGAAGTGCGTCCTCGCCCCAAACCTCACGGTGCAGTCGCCGGGCGAACTCCGGATCGGTCGCGCCCGTGTTGAACACCACGACCGTCGCTCCAAAATCGAAGTGCCGCTGAAGGTACTCGCGCATTGAAGTGCCTCCCGGCCCGATGCCACTGGGTGTTGCTTCTGTGCTGGCCCACGGCGGATTGTTATGCGCGGCGAGTGCTTCATAAAGCACGCCAAAGTCATGCTGCAACGGTCCAACCGGATAGGTTGTCCAGCCGGGACGACAGGATTCGGCAAACGCGATCGAAATAGGGGCGTTCGTGAATTCCACTCCGGGCGAACCGACAACTCCTGCTCCCGCCGCCACGTGGCTGTACATTTTGTTCGATGGGACGCCGCCCTTGGCAAGGTTTCGCGCCCACAGCGAGATGTAGTCCTGATTCACCTTGGCCAGCGTAGCAGCGAAGTCCGCAGGCGGGTTGTCTCTGCCGTAGCCAAGGTTTGTCAATGCGTTGTAGCCGAGACGACGGCGCGGAACGCCGTCACGTTCCATCTTCTCGGCAATCCGCGGATTGACTTTGTCTATGACGGAGTAGTTCGGCAACGCTGGCTCTGCGCCAACGGTCACTCCTGCGAAAAGGTGCTGTTTATTGGTATCAGCAAGCTTCTTCAGTCCCGCTGCGATGGCTGGGCCGATGACCTGTTCGGCCAGACGCGACACTTCGCGCTCGACAGCGAGACTGTTGTAACAGATCACTGGCGGCATCTGTTCGGGGCGGCCCCAGTCGCGATAGCGATGCGGATGCGGCGTGCCGTTCCAGTCCATCCATTCGACATTCTTTGCATTGGCCGGATCATAGCCCGGCTCTTCTTCATCGTTGAAGTTCCAGAGGTCAGGCCGGTTGTCCCATTCAAGATTTTCTACAGTGATATAGACAGCGACATCGTGGCGCAAAGCGACTTCGATTGCTCCCTCTACAGAACGCGCTATGACTTGCGGGCTGGCGTTTGGGCTGAAAAGGTGTTCAGGGTCAAAACGCCAAGCAGGCAACATCAGGTGGAAGCCCCAATTATGTCTCGTGGGATCGGCGACCGAACCGAGTTGCCGCTTGGTTCGCAGGATTCCTTGCTCAAAGGCTTCGAGGTTTCCGCCATGCAGATGCCCGGCTTCCGGGACTGGCAGAATGATGTAGTGTGTCTCATCCGTTTGCCGTCGAAACTTGCGAAGTCGTTCTGCTGCTTGCGGGTCGGTTCCGCTTTCGAGAATGCTGAGTGCCCGGTCAAGCATCGCCTCGGCGCGATCGAACTCTCCCTCTTTCATCAGAGGATGGAATTCTCGCATGATCTCGCCGGCGCGATGCCAACGCTCGGCACGCTGTTGAAATCGCTGCATCTTCTTTTCAAGCGATTGAGGAGGTTGCTCCTGCGCTGAAAGCAACGATGAGCTAGCGAAAACAGCGGCCACCAAAATAACCCATTTGGCAGCTAACTTGTTCAACAATTTGTGCAATTGTGCCATGAATCAGTCTTTGCGGAATTCATGTTGTGGCACAGCCTGATTCCGTCGTTCTCGCCGCATGTCGTTAAGTAGGTTACAAGCTTCACTTCGCAGGCCAGAGTCGACATCGATCGCTTTGTCCATCACAAGATGACGGTCCTCGGCGGTCGTATATCGCGGCCATTCAGGGTTGCCTTCGACGTTTGGATTGCCAGTCTTTGCGAACTGCACCCAGTAATCCATGAAGGCACGGGACAATTCCGCGTCGTCCGGTTTCGGTTCTTCCAGATTTCCGAAAACGTATCCGATCTCGGCGGCGTGTGCCGCGCCCATCCAGCCCCAAACGGGTTTGGTGAAGTGGTACATCCAGACGTCGGTGTCTTGCTTGTCCATCGCACGAGCAAACTCGCGAGAGGGCTGAATAAACCAGACGTCCGTGATCTGCTGGACGGCTACTTTCCAAAGATCGTCTTGGGACTTAGGTGCATAAAAGTCCGCGACTTGGTCTCCATGCTCGCCAAATCGTTCGACCATGGCCTGCTTGTACGTTTCCAACGTTCCGCCAAACGCTTTTCGGGGTGCGAACATGGTTCCTTCGTCGCGGTTCGTGCCGACGATGACGGGAATGTCATGCTGTTCGCCGTCAGCATAGATTTGATGCGGAGGCTTGGGGAAGACCCAGCCGTCCGTTGCTATTGGCCAGCGCTGCTTGACTTTGCCGAGCACTTCGCTCGCCGGGATCGCTCGCAGCTTCGCAAGCACAGCATCACCTTCGGCGTCGCCATTACCAGCATCGCTGCCCAGCAACTTCCGAGCTTGCTCTTCACCATCGAACTCGGCTGGCGGACCGTTCGCGTTTTCATCTTTCAGATCTCGAAAGATGACGGGATCAAGCCAAGGGCTTTGCAAGATGGCTCGATGAAACAACCCCTTCGACAACGGCGTTGCCGTGAGGAGATAGATGCTGGTGCCGCCTGCCGACTCGCCGAAGATCGTTACGTTCTCGGGATCGCCGCCAAAGTTAGCGATGTTGTCGCGAACCCATTCCAACGCCGCGATCTGATCCAGAATAGCGTAGTTGCCCGACGAACCGCGCGGAGACTCCGCCGAAAGCGCCGGATGAGTCATGAAGCCCAACGCGCCTAATCGATAGTTGATCGTGACCGCGACAACTCCGCGCTTGGCCAACTGCGTACCGTCATAACCGGGCTGATGTCCCGAGCCCTGAGTGAACCCGCCTCCGTGAATCCAAACCATCACGGGACGTTTCTCTCTGACTCGTTCGCGCGCCGTCCAAACGTTCAGGTACAAACAATCCTCTGACTGATTCGGTCGATTGTTCGTCTGCAGCGATCTCGCAGCGAACTTGTCACACTTTCTGACATCCGACCACTTGGCCGCAGGTTGAGGCGGTCGCCATCGCAGATGGCCGACCGGTGGCGCAGCATACGGTATGCCTTTGAACACTTCGATCGAATCGTCTCGCGACGCAGTACCAGCCACCGGACCGAGCCGCGTCTGAACGATCGCTGATTCGTCATTGGACTCAACTGCGGCCAACTTGGCACCTTGTGTGACGCAATAGACCTTCGTCTGCGTTCGGACGAGCAGCTTGTCACCAACAACGCTTGGAGTCGCGATGCAGAGTTCATCCAGCGGATTTGTGTTCAGAATCTCGAATTCCGGGCCGGCCTTGATGACGTAGGTCAAACCATCCTCACTCAAGCAAAATAACTTCCCGTTGTAAGCCCAAGGCGACGCGGTAAAGATGCCCTTCGCAGGGTCGCGCACGCCTTGGCCAAGATATAGGCCTCCCTTTGGCTTGATGTTCTCTTCCTCTGCAACGACGGAGGATACAAACACGCGATCACCAACGATGATCGGGCTCCCCCAACCCTGTCCTGGTACGTCGGCCACCCAAGCAACGTTCTCTGTCTTGCTCCAATGATCAGGAAGTTTCGGATGATCGTTGGCAACGCCCGTCGCGTCAGCTCCACGAAAACGGGTGAAGTCATTGGCCGACAATATTGTCGTGCCGAAGGCCAACGAGACGATCAAGAGCAGGAGTGGCGTTGGTGCTCTCACTAAAACTCATCCTTCACAGGTACGGTGTCCATGAATCCGATCATCATTTTTTCAAAACTCTGGTCGCCCCAGCGTTCCGGCTTTGAAGGATTGGGATTGGCGAGATTGTACTCACTATTTTCGAACACGGCCGTGCATTCGATCCGCGTTCCCCTTGGCAACGTGAGCGGTTCCTCGAGTATGTACTTGAGTTGCCATTTGAAGTCGTCATTGGGAACGTTCAGTAACGTGTCTTCACGCCCATCCGGAAAGCGGATGTCATAGCGGATCGATTTGCCTCGCAAGTGCATGTGCGGTGACATGCTGAGGAGGTTCTCCTCCTGTCGCGATACATAAGTAGCTCTCACCGCATGGTTCGCCGCTCCCGCTGGAATCTCAAACTTGTGATTCGCGGCGAGTCGCCTACGCAGACGTTTCCGCACGTCTTCCTTCTTTGCGAAGCGAAAGCCAACATAGCTCAGATCATCTGTGGGTGTTCCATTGGGCGTGTAATGCATCTCGAACAGCAGCTTGCTACCTGCTTCAACCTCGATCGCAATTCCATCTTTGAGTTGCAGCGCCGGACTTCCCGGAGCATACCCTGCAAGTGTCTGGCGAAGATCACGACGTTTCTCACCCGGCGGGATAACGTATACCAAGATGTGATGCACGACGCAGCGCTTGTCCGGCCGAGCTTCCGATTCCACGATGTACTTGTCCTTATCCCACTGAGGATCAACGACGAAACGCTTGTAATCGACGACGCCTTCAGCCGGAACGGAGAATGGCCTGTCTCGCATTGCGATGACCTGATGCGGCTTCTGAATCTGCCAGCCCTCGGCGAATTCCGGTTGCTCCGGCAAGTCACCGGCGTCGCCCTCGGGCATTCCGTTTTCAACCCAAGCAGAGATCAACTCACGTTGTTTCGAGTACCCAACGCCATACTGGTCGTCAATGCGACCGTGATATCGGACAACGCGTTCATGGGCCAGCAGAAAGACTTCCGGCGTCCGCTGAGCACGCAGTGCATTGGCGAAATCATCCAGAGACACGGATTTTCCATGGCAATTGTCCAACGTGAACGATTCGACACGATCGCCAAGATGGCTGCGAGGCGTTGTCTCAGCCGAACAACACGGCATGCAACACAGCACGGTCAGCGCGAACTGCAATCCAAATTTCCACATGCAACGGATTTCCTGTTTGGTTTTTCAACGCTCCGAGGCGACGTAGTGAGCCACGGATGCTACTCAATTGAACGTTGAGTATCGGTCACGTGACTACACGAAATTCGTATGCAATTGTATGCGATTGTAGAAGTGTCCCGGCGAATGATGGCTCACCGTCGCGCGGCAGTGTGTATTTGCAGCAGTGAATTACAGTGTAAGACGCTTTTCTTGTGGCAGGAAAAGAAAGCAATGACTGAATCGCTGATTGGACACATCTAACAGTCGTTCGCTGAACTCGAATGCGATGCTTGTCCTGTAGCGAGCAGATTCGACCACATTTCTCGTTGGCGTTCCCAAGGCAGTTGCCTGGTGATCGGACGCAGGTTCCATTCGTGAATTTTGGAACGCCCCGTTATCTCGCAAGGCAGGTACAGCAACCCCTCTTGGATCTCGGGTGCGAGCAGCGATAGGTTGTAACCGCCAAGCGATGCCCAATGCGTTGAGATTGCGGGCTGCGAAGCTTGCGTAATGGGCGGGGCAATTGCGAGCTTTCCTATTCTCCCGCTCAAGCCGAGCTTTGCACGATAAGTGGCCTGAGAGTTTGGTTTTTATATACCCCACTCAGGTATCCTGCCGATCTAACGAGTATTCCAAAGGATGCTGTTCGGATCAGGAGTATTTTTCAGTGCGATCATTGTTGTTCAAGTCCGGGCTATCCCCAGAAGATGATGGGCATGGAGATGTCCGATGACTTCATGAAGGCGATTTGGAGCCGAAAAGAAGTTCGCGGAATGCGGGCCAGCTACCCGATGAGCGTGAAGGGATTGATGACGGTACTCCGGGTCCTGCCGGACGACCTGTATGAGTTGGTGATGAACAGCGACCAGCCCGTTGAAAAAGGTGCGGTATTTGCTGAAATCGTTCGCCGATTCGGTGATCTCCACGCTTATGAAGCCGCGCCCAAGATGATGATGTGAAGCGGACTAACCAAGGAGACGTTTTGAGGGTAAAATCCGAGATTCTGTGATATCCGCCTCTCCAACGTTCTCACCAATGCTCTCAGACGACGGGAAAAAGAAGCTCAACAACCGACTTCGACGCGTCATCGGACAAGTCGAAGCAGTTGGTCGTATGATCGAGGACGAGGAGTACTGCGTCGATATTCTGATGCAGTTGTCCGCCGCGACCGGGGCATTGAACAAAGTCGGTCAGATTATTCTGGAACAGCACATCCGAACCTGCGTTAGCGATGCAATCAAGAGCGAGGATGCCAAGGACCGCGACGAGAAGATCGAAGAGCTAATGACTGTTTTTCGGAAGTACGGCGAGTGAAGCATTAGCGTGATGAATTGGTTCCTGACTGCTGGCGGGTTTCTGTTGACTTGCCTTGGAGTCTGGGAAACCTTCATGGCAGTTCTCCATCCACGGGCAACGGTTGGCCCGATCACGAAAGTCATCAATCGTGGGTTTCAGCGTTCCTTCCTTGGTCAACCAGGACCTTCCCACGCTGTCGTCGAACATGGCGGAGTTGTTGGAATCGCATCATTTCTATCCGGTACTGCATTACTTTCGGTTCGGCGAACCGCGGTACGCCATGAGCCGCATGCTGAGATTCTGTTTGGAGGTTTCTTCGATGATGCGAGCGGCGCGACAGGTCGATGGGCACAAGCCCGCCGCGAGCGTAGAGCCCGTCGATCGGCTTTGGCACGCCAGCATGCAGATGCTAGAGGAGACCAAACGGCAATTCGTCATCTGTCACTCGACGCACGACGATCCCGATCCGCGACTGGCGATCGAGATTTCGCAGTCGATCGGCGATTCTGATGACCTAGCAAGCCAATTACAAGCTGCCTTCGTCGATCAGCAATCCGCGTGCCGCCAAGATCTAAACGCACTGGCTGTTTGCACCAGAAGCGAATCCTGAAAAGAATCCTAGATTGGGAAGGGGGCCTTTTTCGGCGAGGGTTTGACTCCCTCGCCCTCCGCTTGTCTGTAAAGCGGCTCGTTGGCGAAACGGACATCATTTCTGCCTTCTAATCCCAAATGTATGTAACAATGTTTGAATGGCTCCGCTTGGAAAGGGGTACTCACAAACACAACCCTTTGCTCAGTGACGAAGAACCATGCTCAAAACAATTTTTTTAGCGGCAATCGCTACTTTCACTCTGGCCACAACCGCCCACGCGCAGTCGTTGTACTATTACAGCCCCACAGCAAGCGTCAGCGGGACGGGTTACACCGGCTCCTATACGTCGGCTACGGCAATGACGGCCAATGAATCCGAAACGTCGGATGGCTCGGCTGAAGCCAATCCACTATCACCATCGTCGGAGTTCGACTGGGCGACTGGGACATTTCAGATTTGGGGAACCGATTTCGACGACGAATGCATCGTCTACACGGGCAGCAATGGACTATTGCGTGTTGAAGTAACTTCAGCGATCGGAACACAGGATGTTCGCTGGTTCGGCCCGGAACAAGTTTCGCGAATCATCTTCCATGGTGGTGGCGGAGACGACGATTTTCGTTTTTGGAATGTCAGCCAAATGGCGTACTACAACTGGCTTTTCGGCTGGTTCGACATCGACTGCGAGCTTAATGGCGGGGACGGCGCGGACATCCTTTCCGGCGGAACTGGAGACGACATTCTCATCGGCGGAATGGATCAACGTTTTGACCTCTTAGAGGGCAACGCTGGTGCCGACATTTTGGGCCTGTCAGGAATTTTGTGTTTGCCAGCAATAACTGTAAGCTGACCCAAACACTTTCTCCTGCAGGAGCCCCTTCCCATGGATACCAAGACGAAAGAGCAAGTCGAACAACTTGCTGCTGAATTTGCTCGCAATGCTTCGAGCATCGGTGAATTGAATGCATTGGTCAAAACAATGATGAAGTCGGGCATCGAAACGATGCTCAACTCCGAACTCGATCACCATCTCGATCAAGAACAATCCGAACCGGCCTCCGGCAGCACGCCTTCCAAAGAAAAACGAAACAACTGTCGCAACGGACATTCTTCAAAGAAGCTCAAGGGTGACTTTGGGGAACTGGAGATCGAAACACCTCGGGATCGAGACTCGACGTTTGAGCCGAAGATCATTGAAAAGCACCGGCGTCGCATTGATGGATTCGATGACAAAATCCTGGCCCTCTACGCAAAAGGATTGACCACCCGCGACATCCAGCAGATCGTCAAAGACCTCTACGGCGTGGATGTTTCACCAACGCTGATCGCTAGCGTCACCGAGGACCTGGAAGCCGAGCTAAAGACTTGGCAGTCGAGGCGTCTCGATCCGGTGTGTCCGATCGTCTATTTCGATGGGATCGTCGTCAACGTTCGGGGTGCATCGGCCAAGGTCAGCCCCCACACGATTTACGTTGCTTTGGGAATCAATCTGGATGGTAAGAAAGAGCTCTTGGGCCTCTGGATCGCTGAAACCGAGGGGGCGAAATTCTGGTTGAACTGCTTAACCGACCTGAAAAACCGCGGACTTTCCGACATCTTCGTATGCTGTGTCGACGGCCTTGCCGGGTTCCCCGAAGCCATTCGAGCCGCCTTTCCACAAGCTCGAATTCAGCTTTGCTTGGTGCACCTGGTTCGCGCCGCCCTTCGCTACGTCTCGCATGAAGACAGCAAGGCAGTCGCAGGTGATCTAAAATCAATCTACCGCGCATCGACAACCGAAGAGGCTGAAAGCGAACTGGAGCGGTTCTCGGAGAAATGGGACAAGAAGTATCCGACGATCTCGCGGCAGTGGCGAAATAAGTGGACGGACATCATCACACTGTTTGACTTCCCGCCCGAGATTCGTAAGGTGATCTACACGACCAACGCAATCGAGTCGGTCAACAGCACGATTCGCAAGTTTACTAAGAACCGCAAGATCTACCCGAGCCAGGACTCAGCAACCAAGTTGATCTATATGGCGATCATGGAGGCATCCAAACGCTGGACCCGCCCGATCAAGTATTGGAAGCAAGCACTCAACCACTTTGCAATCCTCTTTGAGGACCGCCTACCGCCGAGCCACCGATACTAAACAACTGAACCGGTGACACAAAGTTTTGGACAGGCCCACATTTTCGTCGAGTGCTCGCCTCTGACATACCACAACTCGACGTCTTACTACTCGTACTCAAGTGCAAACTATTACACAAGCCATTTCGATTACACCGCCGATGAGACCCCAAGCGAGGGTGACGTCGTGATTCAAGAGGGCGAATTGGAGGAATTCCTCAACTCATTGGAAGCTGACAGCTCATCTCCGCAACCCATCTATTACACGTCGGGGTAGTCCTTCCCACGCTGAAGCTACAACAGCCCGGCCGAGCTTGGAAGCTCGGTCGGGTTGTTTTCATTGACCGGATGTGAACGACGCTTCTGCTGGCAACAATGCTTTCGGCTTCGATTGGGAATGGAATTGCCCACGAAAAGTTGACAGTGGACCGATCTTAACGGGAAGGTAAATAGCGAGCCCTGATGGATCAGGTTTCACCAACGAGTGACGTTCTGGTAATCGCTTGCTCAAAGTCGATTGGACTTCGGTAGTCCAGTGACGAGTGCAAGCGGCGAGGGTTGTAAAATTGTTCGATGTATTCTGACACGCCGCGTGTGGCGTGTTCATGGGTGCCGTAGACTTCTTGGACTTCCTCGGTCTTGTAGCTCTTGAAGAAAGATTCCATCGGTGCGTTGTCGTAGCAGTTCCCGCGGCGACTCATGCTCTGAACAAGTTCACGTTCGGCCAACCGGCGTCGAAACGCTGCGCTCGCATACTGAGAACCGCGATCGCTGTGGACGATCAACCCCGCACTTGGGGAACGAAACGCGATCGCTTGATCGAGCGATTCAATCACCAGCTCGGAATCGATCTTACGACTGGTTTTCCATCCGATGATCTTTCGTGAATGCAGGTCGACAAACGCGCACAGGTAGGTGAATCCTTCTTTTGTAGGGATGTAGGTGATGTCGGTAAGCCAGACTTGATTGATGTCTTCTGTCGAGAAATCTTGGTTGAGTCGATTGGGGGCGATCGGCTGATCGTGATTGGAATCGGTTGTCGATATTCGGAACTTAGTCCGCCGATTCGCCTGGATTCCGGCCTTCTGCATGTATTTGGCTACGGTGTTTCGGCAGCACTGGATGCCTTGCTTAATGACCTCACGATGCATCCGCGGACTTCCGTAGGAATCGAAGTGATTCTCCAACCGGATTTCGTGGATGGCCTGAGTGACCTGCATTTCTTTGACTTTGGTTTCGCTAGGATCACGGGCGACAAACCGGTAGTATGCCGCACGCGTCACTTCCAGGACTCGACAGAGGACCGCGATCGGCCATCGATCGCGATGTTCGCCGATAAACTGCAGCCTCAGTTGCTTTCTTTCGCAAAGAACGCCGTCGCTTTTTTTAAAATGTCTCGCTCCATTTTGAGCTGCCGGTTCTCTTCACGCAGTCGTTTGAGTTCAGCTTCAACCGACTGATTACCAGCGACCCCGTCTGCGAGAGTCCCATCTTCCTCGAAAGACTTCTTCCAATTGCGGATCAGGTTATCGCCAACGCCAAGGTCTCGGGCGACAACGGTATACGACAGTCCTTGTTCCATCACTTTCTTGACGGCGGCCAGTTTGAATTCTCGGCTGAATTTTCGACGCTTGTCCATGAATCGGTTCTCCTGTCAGAGAAGTCTGACATCTGCCAATCCACTGTCAACTTTTCGTGGGCAATTCCAGAACGATCCAACCCTGCGAGCCGTCTAGCGAACGTCCCGTCCGACGCCGAAGGGCAACAAACGCCCAGCACTGTTCAAAAGGTTGAGTATGTGATCGACCACTACGACGCACTTTGCTCGCACTCTCAGTAAATTCACAGTGGCAAGCTCAAGCTCTGCATTCACAGCATTGGTGCGGTTAGCCCTGTAACTCCGAGTTGATCCTCGAGAATTGTTCCAACACGGTTTGGAGATCATCGGCGACGCACGATCTGGGAAATTGGGAACACTAATCTGCACTCATCGACACTAAGTCGTCTCAGAGAACCGCATTCGCTCGGAATCGTTCTTGCCGCAGAACTTATGTCTTCGGTCATCAGAAATGGGGAAGGGGGTAATCTAGAATCTTTTTGCGAAGTCGTGAAGAAACGTCGGGGCCGTGCATCCAAAGAGCATCAAAGAAGAGATTCCTTCGTGCGGATCCTTTGAACGCTCTTGGAAATGCCTGTCATGAACCGCCGCCACACCAACTCTGCCGCTCGATTTTTTTCTGCTTTTGCAGTGATCGCGGTATTGTTGGCGTCTTCGCCGGCCGCTCGGGCGGGATCACACGCAGCAAAACCTTGCCCTCATCTATGCTGCCAGTCGCTGCCGGTTGGGCACAGTTGTTGTGACGGCGAGCCGTCGCACGAATGCCCTGCAATGGCGTCCTGCGACACGAAGGTTTGGCTGCCGCCGCGAACGTCTGGCGACGATCTGACGCCTCGCGGTTTGAATCGCACCGACCTTTCGCGGATCACTTGGAACACCGACTCGGTCGCTCTCGGCCGGTCAGTTTCTACTGTCCGCCCCCACTCATTGGTTGATTGGAACGTTCGTCTTCAGATTTAGCGGTTGATCCTGCTTCGATTTTGCGAAGCCAGACCCAATCCAAAAATGAAGATGTATCTGTTTCCCCATCGGTGCATGTCGATGTCGGCTGCGCCATCAATCCTGGAGTTTCCAAAATGTTAGCGACCGTATTCTCTGCTGTTTTGTTCGCCGTTTCGTTCGTCCCCGGCAATGTTGACGCCAGCGCCTCGGGCGAGCCGACGTGTTGTGCCAAGCATGCGTCCTGCTGCGCGGTTCAAGCGCCATGCTGTGACAAACATGCTGAAGGCAAAGCGACCACGGACGAAGTGTCGAGTACAACTTCTCAACCCACCTGCTGCGTCAAGCGGGCGTATTGCTGCTCGGTGAACGCACGATGCTGCGGAAAGCACGCTGAAACGAAAGCCGCGAACGCCGATGTCGCCAGCACCGCAGGCCAACCGACCTGTTGTGCAAAGCGAGCGTACTGCTGCAGCGTTGCCGCTGCGTGCTTCGGCAAAGGATCGTCAAATTCCACGGAAGTCGAACCTGCCGGGCGCAGCTAATCGCTTCTGATCCCGTTCGAGTCCTGTCAGCCGGGCGAGCTTGAAAACTCGCCCGGCTTTTCTCTTTAAGGTGCCATGATGGACACATTTAAACACCGATGGACTCAGCTACCGATCAGCCGGCAACTGATTGTCCTCGTCAACGCGATTCTCTTCGGGTTTGTCGTTTCGTTTCTTCTCGTTGACTACCGCCTGCGGATTGGCGAGGGCTGGCGTACCAAGCGATCTCGCATGGGCATGCTTCCGACGAAATACTCTCTGCCATGCGCTCCGCAGCTGAATCAATCGACACCGACACCAAAGCCAACGGCTTGCTAGTTGTCGGGGCGTTCACCGGACCAGCGGGTACTGTCTACATATCTGAGAAACGTTCAGCCGTTGTGGGAGCAACGCGTCGCTCGTTGTTGATCCAGATGTTTGCCGTCTTGTTGCTGGCAGCGATTGGCATCCGGCCGACACTGAGAGGGTGTAAATGAGCGCAACAGTGGTGCAGGATTTCCATTGAGATTCCATGACGACGTCCTTGTCGTGAGTTGAAATAAAAAAGGCAGGGGCGGCGTGGTGACGCCATCACTTGCGTGAATCAGACGCGACACCGCCCCCGCGTGAGTCAGAGGGGAAGCGAGGATCCAACTTGCAATCTCGCTCCTGAGTTGATTAGCGAATTACGGGAACTTCGACTCCTTGTGACTTCAAAACGGCCAACCACTTTTGCGGTTCGGCGGTAATCTTCTTTGCGCAACCGGGGCAACAGATGTAGATCGCTTTGCCGGCCGCGTTCACTTTGTAAGGTCCACCCATCGCATCGAGCGGTTCGTCCATCACGGGGCACTTCTTCTGTGCTGCAATGAAAGGTGCGTCGGCCGCGACCACTTTGAAGATGCCCTCACGAACCTGTTCAATTCCTGCCGGAACGGCCGATACAGTCGGGGGATTCGTCTGCGCGGAGCCATAAACCATCGCAAGATACTTCGCCGGCTCGGCTTGAATCTTTTTGATGCAGCCTTTGCAGCAAAGATAGATTGGTTTGTCGCTAACCATGACCTTGATCGGCGTGCCCATGCTACCAAGTGGCTCATCCATCACCGGGCAAACCCTCTGGGCAGCGATCCCAGCCGCGTCGGCTTGTGTCGCCGTGGTAACGGTGATTTGCGGTCGACCGGCGGCGTACTTTGTTGGGTCTGATTCAACTGCGTTCACGCAGCCCGCACAGCAGACGTAGAGCTTCTGGCCATTCACATCGACAGCAAGCGGATCCCCCATACTGCCAAGCGGTTTACCGCTAACAGGACAAATCTTCTGGCGTGCGATCGCGGCGGCAGCCAGTTGTTGCTCGCTGGCGGGAACCGTGGCGACTTCGTTGAAGCTCACAGTGCTGGCAGTAATGCCGACCAATTGAATGTCGACGTCGATTTGCCGGCCAGCGAGTTGCGACAAGTTCACGGGAGCGGTCAATGCGCCTTTGCCATCGGGCAGCAAGTCATAGCGATAGCGTTTCGCGTTGCCTTCGACTCGGACAGAGACGGCACCGCGTCCACGGTCGACCGAGACCGGTTGGCCAGCGCGATCGTAGATAAACATTTTCAACCCGCCTTGGGAAACCATCGTTTCGATTTGCAGGTTGCCGGTTTGTTTTAAGCTGCCGCCATGCGGCCCCGCCTGGGCAACTTCACGAGCCTGCGTTCTGCCGGTCATCGGGTGGTTGTGGCCGGCATGATCGTGCTGTAGTTGAATCGTTTGACCGAAGACGCTCGATGCGGAAAATGCAACCGAGCATGCGGTGAGGATAAGTGCTTGTTTCATAAGTGAACTCCGTTGGTAAAGTCTGGACGCCATCCGTTGGATCCGTCGTTCTTGGTGAGGTTGGTTAGTTGGATGCTCGAGTCGAAGTTTTCTTCACGAGCAATCAAAAGATTTTATGCCGCCTTCATCAGCTCCTCCTCTGGCATTGCGTCAGTTCCGTCCCAAAGCTCGTCTCGAAAACCGAATCGCATTCGCAGTTCCAGATAGCCGCAATACAGCGTCGGCACAATGAACGACGTGAACGGTTCGGCTAGCATTCCACCGAATACCGGGATCGCCATCGCTCGTGCCACGTCGGCACCACGGCCGGTTGCAACCAACACTGGGACGAGCGCCGCCAGCGTCGTCACGGTCGTCATCATGCAGGGGCGAATCCGTTTGAGGCCGGCTTCGTAAACCGTGTTGCGGAGATCGTCAACCGATCCGACTTTGCGTTTCTTCAACAACTGGTGAATGTAGGTCGCCATCACCACGCCGTCGTCGACGGCTAGGCCGAACAACGCAATAAAGCCGACCCAGACCGCCGTGTTGAGTTCCACGCCCATTGTCGCGACGGCGATCATGCCGCCGGCAAATGCGACCGGGATGCCTGAAAACACGGCAAGCGAGATTGAGAAGTTGCGAAACTCCATGTAGATCAGCAGCAAGTTGATGCAGATGACCAGGGGGATAATCCACATCAAACGAAGGTTCGCTTCGATCTGGTTTCGGAAGCTCCCGACGGCTTCGAGGGAATAGCCGGCTGGCAGTGACAGCCGATTTCGGTCCGAGGGCGGCAGGGATTGTGCGGTGCGTAGTTGCTCTTCAATTGCGGAGACCGATTCCAGGTCACCCTTGCTACCATTGGTCATGAATGAAACATGCGCGACCAGTCGCCCGTTTTCGCTGTTGATTGCGCCTGGCCCCCACGTCGTATCCAGTTCCGCGAGTTCTTCCAACGGTACGACCGCACCTGAGTGCGTGACGACTGGCAAACGTTTTAGGCCGTCGATCTGTTCGCGAAGGTCGCGGTTGTATCGAAGCCGCACGGGATAACGTTCTCGGCCTTCGACCGTCTTGACTAAATTCATTCCGCCGAGCGCCGTTTCGATGACTTGGTTCACCATCGACGAACTCATTCCGTAACGCGATGCGGCCTCGCGATCGACCGTGAACTCGACATAAGGCTTACCAAGCACAATATCGGGATTCACCGTGCCTGCATTGATCAGCGGTGATTTCTTCAACTCGGCCGCGACATCCATTGCGGCGTCGGCGAGCGTCTCCAAATTGTCGCCGTAAACACGGATGGCCATCGGAGCCTTGATACCGGACTGCAACATCACGACACGGCCTTCGATCGGTTGCAGTGCCGAGGCGGGCGTGACACCGGGCAGCGTTGCGACTCGATTAATTTCGTCCCAAACGTCACGAGCGGTGACGCCTTCACGCCATTGGCTTTCCGGTTTCAGCATCACATAAGTTTCGACCATCGCCGCAGGCGCGGGATCGAGTGCCGATTCGACGCGACCGATCTTGCCCAGCACATCCTTCACTTCAGGAATTTGACCGATCAGCACATCCTGGGTCTGCAGCACCTGCATTGCCTGCGAAAAACTGGCCGCCGGATACAGCGTCGGCATGTAGAACCAGCTTCCCTCGTCCAACGCGATCCAGTCGTCACTTTGCAAGCCAGTGAAGACGTGCTTGGCGTCAACGTAACCGGGAAAATCATTCAGTTCGGCACCGAACAGGTTTGCCGCCTTCTCGACGGGACGAAGGATGGTTGGCATGCCGACGTAGGCTCCCACGCCGATGATGAACAGGACGAGCGGAAACGACAAGGCGAACGCTTTATGATTCAGAGCATGCCGTAGTCGCGCCGCATAAATCCAGCGAACAAAGCGGCTGGACGGGATTTCCTCGATTGGACGAATTCGTTCTCGCATCAACTGCCAGCCACCAATGAGGCCAATCATGGCTGCGGTCGCGGTCACAATCCAAGTATCCAGGCCAAAGCGTTCCGCAAGTCTCGACCCCCAAAGGAAATGCGAAGCCATGCCGAGTAGCCCGGCCAACGAAATCCCTGCAAGCAAAGCTGTGCTCTTGCGACGCACCGAGCTTCGCAGCATCAGACGGCACAAAGCCGGAACGATCGTGACGGCAGCGATCATCGCTGCAGCAATCGCAAATGTCTTGGTATAAGCCAGCGGCGAAAACAGTTTGTAGTCGCGACCGGTCAAGAAGAAGACCGGCAAAAAACTGACGATCGTTGTTGCGACGGCAGTCACAACGGCGGGTGCGACTTCGACCGTTGCATCGTAGACGACTTCGCTTCGCTTTCTAGACAAAGAGTGTGAGAGACGAGGAGACACGGAGCCATCAATTTCCTTGTCTCCTTGTCTTTCTCGCTCCCATTCTGCCAAATGCTGGTAGACATTTTCCGAAACGATGATCGCCATGTCGACCATCGTTCCAATTGCGATTGCGATTCCCGCCAGCGACATGATGTTCGCACCGACGCCAACGACCTGCATCGCGATGAACGACATCAGCACAGCAGCAGGCAAACAGATCGCGACGACGAAACTGCTACGAATGTGCAGTAGGAACAGCAGAATGACGATCGCAGTGATGATGATTTCGTCGCGCAACGCATGCGTCAGCGTGGCCATCGTCTCATCAATTAAGCCGCTGCGATCGTAGACGCCGTGAATGGTCACACCCTGCAGCGATGGCGTAATCGCGGCAATTTTCTCTTTGACTCGGTCGATCACGACGCGCGGGTTTTCGCCGTATCGCATGACGACCACGCCGCCGACAGCCTCGGCACCGTTGTAGTCCAACGCACCGCGACGAAAGTCCGGCCCAATCTGCACATTGGCAATGTCGCGGACACGAACGGGAACTCCGTCACGCTGCATGATGACGGTGTCCTCAATGTCCTCGACCGCTTTATCCTTGTCACCGCCCGAGCCGAGGAAACCCTTACTGCGGACGATGAACTCCATTCCAGTCGTCTCGACGGTCTTTGCACCGACGTCGAGGTTCGATTCTTCGATCGCCATCGCCAATTTATCCAGCGACACGTTGTGGAATCGCAGCTTATCCGGGTCAACTTCGATCTGATACTGGCGAACGTACCCCCCGATCGAAGCAACCTCGCTGACGCCCTCAACCGCCTGCAATTCGTACTTCACGACGAAGTCTTGCATGCTGCGAAGTTCTGCTAGCCCCATGCCTTCATCGGGTGGCTGCAATGTGTAGTAGTAGACCTGCCCGAGTCCCGTCGCGTCTGGCCCAAGTTGTGGCACAACGCCATCGGGCAACTGTGACGCCGCACTGCCAAGTTGCTCGGACACTCGGCTTCGTGCCCAATAGAAGTCGATTTCGTCTTTGAACGTGACCTGCACAAAGCTGTAGCCGAACATGCTCTTGCCACGCACCGATTCGGCACCCGGCACTGCCAGTAACGAAACGCTGAGCGGATAGGTGACCTGGTCTTCGATGTCCTTCGGCGAGCGACCCGGCCAAGGCGTCAATACGATGACTTGGTTTTCGCCAATGTTCGGAATTGCGTCGATTGGGATGGACTTGAAGCTGACCCAGCCGGCAACGCTCAAGCCGATCGTCAGTAGTACGACCAGCCAAGGTTCTTTGACGCAAAAGCGAATGATTAGGTTAAGCATCGGGAGCCTCCGGCTTTTTAGACAAGGAGAAACGATGTCGACAACTCAAAGATCCGTTTCCCTGCTGCAAACGACTTCTGATACACGATCAAATCGCGATGGCTATAGACACGATCACTCATTTCAGATCACCTCCATCCCACCCAGATTGAATCACGCCAACTCTCCCGCTCTCCGTGTCTCCTTGTCTCCCCATCTCCCTGACGACCTCGCCGCACGTCAGCATCTCGCTGCCCCAATACGGGTTCTGCAATTCGCCGCCGGGTTGCATCCAGTCGCCTCCGCCGCCGGGAACCATGGGGCAGTAGTAATGCGTTAGCTTCACTGCCGTCTTCGGACCGCGAGCAACCGTCGCCGCTCGCAACATCGCGTGGCTAACGCCGCGATAGGCTTCGCGAGCGGTTTCCAACGATCCATCCAGGCGAGACGCCGCGCGGCGAGCGGTCGCGAACCTGCGTTGAGCCTCATCGGGAACTTCCGCCGACATTTCCAGTTCGCGGAGTCCTTCGATCAGCGTATTCAGCGCGACCGGGGGTGGAGTCTGATCCGCCGCCATCGCGCACTGGATTTCAAAGTAAGCGTCGTAGGTGCGATCAAACTGCATTCCCGCGTCGGTCGCCAACATGACCGGATTCGTTTGAGGTAGCTCGAGCGGTCCCGGCGAATAGCTTGGTGCTTTCGTCGGGTCCATCAACGATGGGTTGCCGGCAAGCTGCATTTGCGAGTCGATGAGAAAATTGCCGCCAGTTGCCACTGTCTCGCCGGCGGACAAACCTTCGACAATCACCGCTTCCTTGCGATTCATCGGGCCGACCGTGATGCGGCGAATCTCAAATCGTCCTGGTTCGGTTTCGACATAGATCACGCTATTCTCGCCTGCCAGCAACACAGCGTCACGCGGAACGGTAACGACTTGCTGCATCGGCAACGGCTGCGAAGCAAAACCAAGTTGCGACGTTGGCACCAAATCCATGTCGCACAGCGGGCACTTGCCCGGCTCGTCGCGGATGACTTGCGGGTGCATCGGGCTGATAAACTTGTTCGCAAGCGCCGGGTCGTAAACCTGATCCATTGGAATCGCGGGCACGGTGACACGAGCGGTGGCGTAGTCGCCCGGCCGCAGCTTCCCATCGAAATTCATGATCTCAACCCGGACGCGAACGGTTCGAGTCATCGGGTTTACCGTCGGGTCAATGAAAGCGACGCGCCCGGTAAACACCTCGCCGGGCATCGACTGAATCTCGGCTTCGACTTGCTGGCCGAATCGAACTGCCGATGCGTCATCGGGGAACAGATCAAGCATCAACCAGACGCTACTGAGATCAGCGACTCGATAGAGCTTTTGTCCCGTTTTGACGTAGTCGCCCTCAACGGCAGACTTTTCAATGACCGTTCCACTTTGCGGCGATTTGATGCGGATGCGTGACTTCGGCTTGCCCGACGTCCCCAACTCGTCGATCTGACTTTGCGTCATTCCAAGCTCAGCCAAATTCTCGCGAGCCATCTTATTGAGATCGCCGCCAGCAATTTGAAATCGCCCAATCTTTCCGTCACGGTTCATACTGGCGATGAACTCGGTTTGGGCCGTATAGAGCTGCGGACTGTAAATCAATGCAAGGTCGTCACCTTCATTGACCTTCACACCGGCATAGTTCGCGTACATCTTTTCTAGGCGACCGTCGAAATACGCACTGATCGTCGACAGTTGGCTTTCGTCGAAGTCGATCGAGCCGATGGTGCGAATCGTTCGGTTGACTTCGCCCATCTTAGACATGGCGGTTTGAATGCCAACCAGTCGACGAGCCGAGGGTTCAATCGTGACCGAGATGCCATCACCACCTCCACCGCCAGTCGCTTCGACCAATTCCATCGCACAAACCGGACATCGTCCTGGCTCCGTCGAAGGCGGCGTGCACATCATCGGACAGATGTACCGTTTTTCTTCGCCACCGCCGGCTTCCTCCACCGCTCCGCCACGACCGCCCGAGAATCCGTCAGCAGTCAACCACTTCGTTCGTTGTGCGACACCGAGCAAGAAAAACACGAGGCCGGCGACGATGACGACAGTTGCGCCTTGCACGCCCGTGCGCATGAGCCACTTCATCCCTCCACCACTTAGAGTAGCGCTCGATTGAGCTTCGACTGGCGTAGGTGCGTCTTCGAGCACAGCTTCCACTGACGCGCTATCAGTTGGCGCATCCGCATCCACGTTGCTGATCTCGCCATCGGCCTCGGCTTCATCCGGTTTGATTGGTTCGTCCTGATTCATGACAGTTCTCGTATCGTTTTTCTTCATGCGTGTGTGGTTCCATCCACAGACACCAACTCAAGAGGTAACTGGCCGATGATGCGACTTGGGGAATCGCATCGTCAATCAGTCATCGCCTCCTGGCTGTGGCCGGTTCATTGTTTGGTGACGCGAATCGGATCGCGTAGGGATTGCATCTGGATAGGCACCATACGAAATGAGCGCGCAGCATCATTCGGGTGAAAGCCAATTTGAAATCGAAGAGCGACGAGCGCGCAGCTCTCCTAACATGACGACGCTAGATGCGCCAGATGCAAAGAAATCGCTGAGAGAAATGCCGTGAGTGGTCGCCGATCGGCAGCCGTAAACTCAGTTGATCTGGACGAATGGAAAGTCCAGCGTCTGAAGTGACGTGATCCACATAAGCGATCACGACCAATTCACGAACCTGTGGAACAGGGACGCGATGAGGTGCCGGTGCCATCGGCTCCGATCGAATGCTGCACATGCATAATGGTAAGACGACTTGGTCTTGAATCGCTTCTTCGTCGTCGGATTTTGGGGGCACTGGCACGACATCGGAGATTTCTCCGAACAACTCATCGCGCCTAGACCGTTCGGAATTCTTCGTGCAGCAACTGCCGGCGCGTTTTTCATTGCCACGACAGCAGCCGCACAAATCACTGTCCGTTTTCACTTCACAGCATTTGCAAGCGTGGCAAATCGTTTTGCTCTGGCAGCACTGACCCTGAGCACAAGCTCCCTGCGCAGCAACCAACGCCATCGGCTGAATCACCATTGCAGCGATCAGACAAAGATGAACGGCGATGCGAATTAGGGGGGAGTGACTCACTGTGACCTTCCGAAAAGGATACCCATACACGGTATACGAACTGTATCGGAAATTTGGCCGAAGAGTTCAATAGGAATTAGCCGTTTAGGCAAACTTTGACCCCTCAAATATAGCTCATCAGGACCTGGACGCCATGGATCGGTATTCTTTGAGCCCCCGAACAAACCAAGCGAAGCGCCTATTGCTAGCGACATTCGTTGCCGCAGCGGTGTCCGGTTGTGCCTCCCAGCGTCGTGTTCAAGTAGCACAAGCCACCACTGCGCCCGCCAAGTCGAACCCGACATCGGTCGCAACCAGCGATGTCGATTGGCAGCAAGTCCTTTGCGAACCGAAAACAGGGGCCATTCAGCCCGCCGGCTACAACGACGAGGCAGTCATCGCGGCGCCCGCGGTCTTCGCACAGCCCCCCACGGAGGAGGGCAAACGAAGTATCGGGGACTTCCTGCAACTCGATCCCCCCAAGGAAGTTCGCGAGAGGGGAAGCCAGGCAGTGGAGCGAGACACGCTAGACCAGGAGACAAGGAGTGAGCAAGACAAAGAGAACGTGGTTGATTCCTTGTCTCCCCCTCTCCTTATCGCCCCCTCTCCTAGCGTCCCCACTGGCCAGCCCGTCGAGTATTTCGTCAGCACCGCACTCGCGCGGCACCCAAAAATCCTCGCTGCCCAGCAACGTGTTGCTGCAGCGACCAATGTGATCCCGCAAGCTAAAGCTTTACCCGACCCGACATTCAACAACACCTTCTGGCCCTTGCACGACAACGCCATTCAAACCGCAGCCGGCCGCGTCGCCAACCAGATGTCGGTCAACCAGATGGTGCCGTTTCCCGACAAGCTGAAAACCAAAGCCGTCATCGCCAGCCGCGAGGTTCAGATTGCTCAAGCGGAAGTCGACGCGATTGCTCGCGAGATTGCTGAGTCCGTTCGCCTCGCCTACTACGAAGTCTGGTTCGCAACTCGAGCAATTTCGATCATCGAGGAAACCAAAGACCTTGTTGCCGACTTGACCGATGTTGCCGAAGCACGCTACCGCAGCGGTGGGTCACAACAGGACGTGTTGCGTGCACAACTCGAAACCGATCGGCTTGACGACCAGCTCGTCTCGCTTGCTAAGCAAAAGCTGGTTGCCCAAGCCGACCTCGCTACTCTGCTACAGCAACCCGTCGGAATACTTCCCGAAACGATGGAGGAACTCGGTATCACCGATACTTCACGGCAAATTGAAGAACTGATCGCGTTGGCTGAACAGTGCAACCCGAAGCTACGCGGCCTGGCCTGGGAAATCCAACGTGATCGCGACAAAGAACGCTTGGCTTGCTTGCAGCAGTATCCGGACTTCAGTGTCGGATTGAATTGGGGATTGGTCAGCGACAACCACGACGTTCTTAGTCCAGTGGCCAACGGACGCGATCAACTCAGTGTAAGCTTCGGAACGACATTGCCGATCTGGAGGGAGAAGATCAACGCCGGAATCCGTGAAGCAGCTCATCGTCGAAGTAGCACGACTCGACGCCTGGAAGCGGAACGAGACGAGCTTTACGGAAAAATCCGTCGCTTGATCGTTCAAGCCGATGCTTTGGTGGAACAGCGTGACATCTACGAAGATCGGATCATTCCGCGTACCGAAGACACACTCAAGCTGTCGATCGCCGACTACCGAGGCAAACGCTCGGACTTCTTCACGTTGATCGAAACCTACCGCGAGCTATTGATGTTCGAGACACAGCTCGCCCGCATCGACGCCACACTGGCCGGAACCATCGCTCAATTGGATCGCACGGTCGGCTGTCCCTATTGAATTGGCGTGGGGCACGACGCGCGCTACTCGTCACGATCTTCGACCAACTTTCGCAATCCCCGCCGCACCCGGTTGAGCCGCGATCCAACCGTACCTTCGGGGATGCCTAGGGTCTGGGCGATCTCTTGGTACGACAAGCCGCTTTCTTCTTTGAGCGTGAAGATTGCCCTTTGCTCCGGATCGAGTTGAGCGAGAGCTTTGCGAACCATCGCGACTCGCTCGTCTTGCTCGACCTGGTCGGTAGCATCCATCGCTGGGTCGACCTTGAGTTCTTTCGTCCGTCGATGCTTTTCGCGTCGCAGATGCTGCAAGGCCTCGTTCGTGGCCAAACGGTACAGCCAAGTCTCGAATTTGGAGTCGCCGCTGAACTGGTCAAGCTTTGTGAATGCGCGAACAAAGGTCTGCTGAGTCAGGTCATCTGCATCCTGCTGACCGACCATCCGTACCATTAAGCGGAACACGCGATCCGATGTCACTTCGTAGATAGCCTGAAGCGCAGAACGATCTCCGGCGGCAGCGGCATGGACCGTTGCGCCGTCGACCATCTCGTTCGCACTGCAATCATTCGGAAGCTCCATTTGCCAGATTGTACAGATACCCGCAGGGGGTACCAGGAGTCTTTTCCCGCTGTGGCACGGGACGCATTTTGACCATCGCGATCGCGCATCGAACACTCCATCGCAGTTTCGCGGAGGTAATCGAATTTTCCTTGTCATCGAAATACCTTGGCACCGTATTTGCCAACGTGTTTGTCACTCAACTCACAATAAGTCAGGGAGAATCAAAAGTGTCAAATTACCGTCTGTTTGGAGCAATGATCGCAACATCGACCGCGGTCATGCTGTTGTTGATGTATCTGAACACCTATGCCTTCGATCACGTCTACTGGAGCGAGACTCGCTTCTACATGGCACTCGTGATGGGCGCGACGATGGCGATGATCATGCTGTCGTTCATGCTGGGGATGTACAAAAGCACGAAGACCAATGTCGCAATCTTCGTTAGCAGCGTCGCCGTTTTCGCAGCATCTCTTTACCTTGTCCGAAGTCAAAAGACCGTTGAGGATGTGTCGTGGATGAAGGCGATGATTCCGCACCATTCGATCGCGATCTTGACGAGCGAGAGGGCCAAGATCAGCGATCCCCGAGTCCGCGAATTGGCCGACGAGATCATCGAGACACAAAAGAAGGAAATCGCCGAGATGAAAAAGCTAATCGCGGATTTGGAGGCTGAGAAATCCGAGAGCATGGCGTCGCGATAGCGTTCCGATTTTTCAGCTCTTCCGCGGAAGCTGTGGATGGAATCCCTCGTTTTCACTCCAACGCTCAGAATTTTCAGGAAGTCATCCTGCGAATGAAACCCTTCCAGTAAGAGTCCTACAGCGTGATTGCTCCTTGCGGGTTCATTGGTTTATGCCGAATTGCGGCGCTGTACGTCCAGGTTTACTGAAAGCGATCCTTCACGTCGTCGAAACCGCCACCGTTTTCGACGTTGGTAATGCCGAGTTCTTCAAGCTTCGCTTTCGCCTTTTCCGCGCGTCCGCCGACGGCACAATAGACAACGATTCTCGCATCCTTGTCGTCCGTGACTTCGCTGATTGCGACGGTGTCATGGTCCTTGTTTCAGCCCATGTTAATCCCGAGAATGCTGATCGCGACAATCACTCATGTCCGTGTGCTTCTTCCGCGAAGTCGCCTGAATAGGGAGTGCCGTCGATAACGCCCGTGATCGTACCTGCGTATTCTTGGACGACACCCAGCTTTTCGTGGGTACCGATGAACCGAGATGCCTTGCCGGCAGGATCATTGTCTTGAGGTGCCGCTTTGAGCGTCAGCTGCATGACCGGATCGGTGATGCTCATCTCAATCTCTGTCGCATCAATCGGATTCGGCGTCTTCTCATCTGCACCAAAGATGTAGACCGTGCCTGCTTGTTTCTCGTGATCGACGATAAATTCCACATGATATTTACCTCCGCCCCAGTCCACGATTACGCCATCATGAGGCCCTGCACCATGGCCGTGACCGAGAACGCTATGGTCAGTGTATTCTTCGCCATCGACATGGTCGTTCCCATGGTCTTTCGGCAGGGGTGTGGTCGAAGCAGATTCCTGTTTACAACCGACAAAACTGATCAGGCAAACCAGAAGAACACTTGTGATTGAGAGGACTTTCATTTTGTAGACCTTCGAGGGTGTAAATTTAACATTTGAGTTGTAGGGTTCGGCGATGCGATTGCGTCACGACGATCGCGTCTTATTGTTGTTTTTGGTTCACATCAGCTCGTCCTCCTCTGCTTCGAGCCTTGCGAACCGTGCCGCATCCTTGCCGCTAAATTTCCAAAATAATCCGGGGTGGATCAGAAATTCGCAGAAGGTCGATGTCGTCAGTCCACCTAGGATGACCGTGGCAACCGGATACAGAATTTCGCGTCCCGGCTCTTGACCACCCAGCACGAGCGGTATCAGTCCGATGCCGGCAGTCAGCGCGGTCATTAAGACAGGCGCGAGACGCTCAAGGCTCCCACGCAAAACCATCTCTTGCGTAAATTCTTCTCCTTCCTCCTTCATCAGGTGGAAGTAGTGAGTGACCAACAAAATGCCGTTGCGAACCGCGATGCCTCCAAGTGAGATGAAGCCGACGAGACTTGCAACGGTGAGACTTTGCTGCGTCATGACAAGCGCCATTACGCCACCTATGAACGCAGTGGGGAGGGCGTTCAGAATCTGCAAAACAATCCGAATCGACGGAAACAGCACCAAGAGTATGACGAACATCCCAATCACCGAGATCCCAGCAAGGACGATGATCAATTGCGTCGCACGTTGTTGGCTTTCGAACTGCCCTCCGAATTCAATGAAATAGCCCACTGGGATCTCGACGTGGCTGCCAAGACGACTCTTGATCTCGTTCACGGCACCAGCCAAGTCGCGGCCTTCGGTGTTGCAGCGAATGACGATCCGACGACGGGCATTCTCACGATTAATCGAATTTGGACCGGTGCCGACACCCAAATCTGCGACGTCGCGCAGTTCGATTTGTCCACGATCTGGTTGTCCCTGACGATCGGGCAAGTCGATGCGAAGTCGATCAAGGTTCGCGTAGTCGGTGCGATACTCTTCCTCCAATCGCACTAGCAGATCGAATCGGCGTTGGCCTTCCAGGACTTGAGAGACGACTTCACCCTGTAACGCCGTTTGCAAAACGTCTGCAACATACTCACGAGACAGTCCATGCAAAGCCAAGTCGTCAGCGCGGAGAGCAATGTGCAATTCGTCCGTCTCTTGGATTGGCTCTACAACGGGCGGCGTGATGCCGGGCACCTCCTGGATGGTCCCTTTTACTTGTTCGGCGACTCGCTGCAAGGTATCGAGATCATCGCCATAAATCTTGATCGCAATCTGAGCGTAAACGCCCGAGATCATGTGGCTGATTAAATGCGCAAGCGGTTGTTCCACTTCGATGTCCACTCCGGGTGCTTCATTGCTAATTTTCTCGCGGAGACGGGCCAGGATTTCTTCTCGGTCGATCGGCGACTCAGGATTCATGCTGAGAATGTATTCACCGAAATTGACCGGCGAAGCATGTTCGTCCATTTCCGCTCGACCGGTTCGACGAACGAAGTGCAGTATTTCGCCATCGGGGTTCCTCGCTGTCTTTTGCATTGACTCAAAGACGGAGTCAATCGCCCCTGATACTTGGTTCGAAGCATCCAGCGACGATCCCGGTGGCAGTGTCACGTTCACTTGGATGCTGCCTTCATCGAAGGGCGGCAAAAAGTTTCGACCCAACATCGACATCTGCCAAGCGGCCAGAGCAACGGCGAGCCATGTCAGAATCAGCAGCGTTCGCGGCAGTGCCATGCTGAGGCGGATCAAATGAGTCACAACCGCTTTCAAGCCGTGCAGTAGAAACCCGTCGCCTTCGTGATGCGTTGCACGCGAGTTCGGCAATAGATAGTAGGAAAGGACTGGCGTGACAGTCATCGATACAACAAAGGACGACAAAATTGACACGATGTAGGCGAAGCCCAGCGGAGTGAACAACCGACCTTCGACGCCTGACAATGCGAATAGCGGCATGAAGGAAAGGATGACGACCGCCGTTCCAAATACGATCGAGCTACGAATCTCTTTACTTGCCTTGAATGTAACGACGATCGGCGACTTCTGCTCTTCGACCGGCAACTGGTTGTTCTGCTTCAGTCGGCGGAAAATGTTCTCGACATCTACGATCGCGTCGTCGACGAGTTCGCCCATTGCCACGGCGATTCCACCGAGCGTCATGACGTTGATGGACAACTCAGTTCCACTGATCCATCCCATCAATCGGAAAGTAAGTGTTGTTAGGACGAGCGAAAGTGGGATCGCGGTGAGCGTGATGAATGTCGTGCGAAAGTTCAATAGGAATAGAAACAGCACAATGATGACCAGTACCGCACCGATGACGAGCGCCTCGGCAACGTTGAAGATTCCCCGGTCGATGAAGTTTCTTAACCGAAACAGTTCCGAGTTGACGACGATGTCCGCAGGCAAAGATGCCTCGACTTCGACAAATGCCTCTGCGACCGCATCACTCAGATCGCGTGTGTCAACGTGTGGTTGTTTGACAGTCGTGAACACGATTCCTGGGCGACCATCGACGCTACCATCGCCACGCTTGAATTGCGGACCTTCGGTGACGCGTGCGACTTGTCCCAGCAAGACAGCTCGTTTGGGATGGTTACCGACGGGGACTTTCTTCAAGTCTTCGATCACAACCCACGATTCCGGTCCCAAGCGACCAAGAACCCGAATCGGTCGCTCGGTCTCGCCCGTGACGGCGAAGCCTCCACTGGTGTTGATGTTGCTGGCTCGAAGCGCCTGTTCGACCTCTTGAACGGTGACGCCATATTCGAGCAGCGCGGTCGGATCGATCAGGATTTGGTACTGCTTGCGATCTCCGCCCTGCATGAACACTTCCGCGACCCCGGTGACTTTCAACAGTCGTGGCCGGATGATCCAGTCAGCAACCGTCCGCAGTTCAAGCTGTTGTTTGGCTTCGCTGTAGAAATGTGCATCGTGTGACTTGCCGTTGAGTTTGATCTCGGCCGTTCCGACGGGAATTCGGGATGTCTGTGGATTGGTGTTGGGATCAGCATCCCACTGAATGTCCTGTGGCTGAACTTTCTTCCAGGTCGAAAAGTCATGCCGTTCACCCGGCGTCCAGACACTGATCTGAAACGTTTGGTTATCGTTTGTGCCAATGACCATTTCGGCCATCATGTCGGTGTTGCCGACCTGAGTCAGCCGCCCACCGTCGGGGCCGTTTTGCCGGTAGATCCCTGCGACAAGGATCTGCCCCATGATCGAAGACGGTGGCGTCATCTGCGGACGAATCCCATCCGGAAAAATACCCTCCAGCGTGGCCAGTCTTTCTTGAACTGTTTGGCGAGCGGCGCGGATTTCCGTTGACCAGTCGAACTCGATATAAATCACGTTCAATCCCGCTGTCGATTGACTGCGAACCGCCTGGACGCCATTAGCCCCCATCAGCGCAATCTCGATCGGCTGTGTCACCAGCGTCTCCACTTCTTCGGTAGCAAGTCCTGGAGCTTCGGTGATGATGACCACACGAGGGCGGTCGAGGTCGGGAAAAACGTCGATTGACATCTGAGTTGCCAGGTACGATCCGTAGACCAGCACGAACAGGCTGACAACGACGACCAGCATGCGGTATCGGAGCGAAACTTTGATGACAGCATCAAGCATGTTCATGTTTCCTTAATGGGCCGCGTGAACGGTGCCGTCTGCATGGACGTGGACGCCAGGTTGCCGCCCACTCGCAGACTGTGACTTCAGCACTCGATTGAGCGAAGCGGCAGCGTTTTGTGCCAAGTAAGTTCCGGAGGTGATGCTGCCATCGTTGGCGATCACTACCGAACGTCGATCTTCGTGCAGTACATGAACGGGAATCTGTTTGAACAGATCGCCGTTTTGCCGGAACACGTAAGCTTCCGGCCCCTCTCGCACGACCGCATCGGCGGGCAGCACGAATACGTCGGCGAATTCCTCCACAGGGACATGGATACGAGCCCGCTGGCCAGGGCGAAAACGCCAAACGAGAAAGACCTTGCCATTGTCGCCGTACGATCGAGATTGGTTTGTCAGTGGAACAAAGAAGTCGAACGTCCGGCTGTTCGCGTCAATGGAATTCGACAGGTGACGAATATTGAACGTCTGTTGCAAGTTCGGCCAGTTGCCTGTCGCATCCTCGGCGAACTCGATCTCGATCGGCCGCTTCTCCTGTGCAGCGTGTTCCAGAAATGTCGCCTCACGCTTGAATGCGTGACCGACGACATAAAGCATCTGGTGATTCGACAAGTTCGCCAGCAACTGGCCCGCTTGAACCTGTTGTCCCAGTTCGACGGCCAACTCTTGAACCTCGTATGCAATCGGTTCGTCCTGAGCCAGTTCGTTTTCGAAGCTGACCTGCTGAGTCTCCTGAGGGGCCTTGCGATTCGTGAACGCATCAAGATCTCTCACTGGCGGAGCGACTACGTCGACGGTGGAAACAAATGTTCCTGATTCAATCTGTTGCACTTGCTCAGGCGTTAGACCTCGCGTCAACAATTCCTGGCGAGCGGCTTGGATCAGTGTGCTTTGTCGACTAATCTCGCTTCGCAATTCGATCATCTTGGATCGAGAAACGGCACCTGTGTTAACTGCTCCAGACAAGCGATCAATCTCGGCTTGGACGATCGCAGTTTCCTGCCGCGCTTTAAACAACTGAGTCTGTGTGGCCTGCAAGTACTCGCTGAACAGACGCAGCGAAAACAGCGGTTCGCCTGGTCGCATTGTGTCGCCCGGAAAAGCGTGGATCGCGGTAACGACACCCACTGCCGGTGACGTGACGCCCCGATCGGACAGCCCTGGTCGGTCATCGACTTTTCCTGGAATGACGACCGTCCGCCAATAAGATTGAGGCCGTGCAGCCTTTGATACCAGTGACAGATTCTTCCGAGCCTGTTCGCTGATTTCGAGCATGTCCTGCCTTTCCTCAGACTCTCTCGACGACTTATCCTCCGACACGACGGTTGTTTCCTGCTGCAGAAACAACTGCCTGCGGAACACCCATCCCCCAAACAACACGGCGACCACAATCGCTGGACCCACTAGCGATCTGGCAATCGAAACCAAACGATTCATCTAAACAGTCCCATTAAAGAAGGCCACACAACGACGCAGGCGCAGCATCGGCCCATCGCGCAGGCGCAAGCGACCGAGAAGCCTCAAATTGAAATTCACCTTGAGAAGATCACTGATACAAAAACACAGCGTCTAGAACGCCGAGTACCGGTGATGTGCGTCCATTACAGCCGTAGAGCGGCTGTAAGGAGATAGATTGGCAGAGCCCGATAGCGATCCGGCGGATCACTGCTGCGGACTGAAAACCGAGTGTCAACGACGATCGGAGACGAAGCTGCGACCCAATCGGTCGAGTGATCATCAACTTCGAACGCCCCAGACACTCGCGTCAACAACTGATCACAAGCTGCCAAGTAAACGGCATCAGAATCGTGTCCTGCTGCGGACGTGAGTGATCCGTTAGCCGACGCTGATTCGCCCTCGTCAGCATGGTCATCGTGGCCGTCATGCGAGTGCTCATTTCCATGCAAATGCACGTGCGGACGCAAAGAATGTCCGTCTGGTTCCGCAATACCAGTCCCCGCGTGCGAATGGGGAGAAGCTTGCCCCAGCACGAGAAAGGGTATCATCAGCAATGAAAGGAGTCGGTCCATGCGATTATTTTAACGGTCCGTCCATAAATTTGCTATAGGATTACCAGAATGCACTGGGTGACCTGGGGGCCAGCGAGGCCTTACCAACTTCGCTTTCCCGAGCTTGGTTGATGGAAATCTAACAAGTTTCGCGATCAATAACGTCGCGTCGGCCGGCGTCATTCGCGGACAATCGCCAATCGGATCGATGAGACATCATCCTGTTTCGACTCCCAGATCAAGACGATTGGGCCATTGCCTGAAAACGAAGCCGCAAGTACTGGATCGGATGCCTTTGTTTCCACGGTTATGGGGGTGGCGGAGTCCGGCTGCATCAGGCGCAGATCACCGCCACGACGATCGACCCATGAGATGTAGCATCCATCAAGCGTAGCCGCGATCGAAGGCTGTTCGCCACGTCCGAGGAACTTCTCCTGCTTCAAACCAAGCTCAGCCGAATAGATGCTTCGATCGTGACGCCAAACAGTTCGCAACTCGCCGTCGGAATCAACGGCGATATCGCCGCCATCCATCGGGCATGCGTTTAATTGCCAACTGGCAACGCCGAGCTTTTCAGCACGACCGAAACTCTGGCCACCATCTTCGGATGTAGTGACGTACATATCACGGTTGCCATCTATCAGGTTACGCCACAGGACATGAACGTTACCGCTCTGATCAGTCACCACCGAAGGATGGCAACACTCACATACGGTGCCCGACGGCGAAGTGTAAACATGAACGTTCTTCTCCCAAGTCTTGCCGCGGTCTTCCGATCTCGCGCCGTAGACTTGCGTTCGACCGTTACGCAAATCGAGCCATGTGCAGAAAAGCAGTCCGCCAGGGCCAGCCGCTAGGTCGTGAAGTCCCTCGCGAGCCGATCTGACTTCATCGTTCACGTCCGCAGAGTCGCTCCAGGACGCGCCGCCGTCGAGTGAACGCCAAGCTAGCACGTTGCCGGTTTTGTGGCTAATCGCAGTGATGACAACGAGATCGTCAATCGCAACGATTCGAGGTCCGCGTCTCATTCCCAACGCCAATTTTGGAACGTGCCCAACCTTCGCTGGCGTAGTGAACGACCGGCCTTGATCTGCCGATTTACAAAAGTAGACGACATCGCCTGCTCCAAACGTGACAACGATACTCCCAGTGTTGCTGACCGACGCTTGCGGTTGCCGGAGTCCTGGGACCGCACTTTCCGATACGAGGACAATGGGATCGGCTGCATCGATGATTTCACCGCCAGCGAACAGGCACAGAAATGCGAAAACCCGGAGCGTTGGTGTCAGATGGAAGTAAGGCATGTTTTTCCCATGAGCTTGGCAAAGAAAGTGAGTTGGCTATTCTACAAGAAGTTGATGCCGTGCGATTCTATGCATTCTCGGCGAATCGTTCGTCCTTGATTCCTAGCTTCAACTTCCACTCCATCGCACTGCAGTACAACACAGGCACGACCAGCATCGTCATGATCTCGATCGTCATGCCGCCGAAGCTGGGGATCGCCATCGGCACCATGATGTCACTGCCTCGGCCGGTGGAGGTGAGGACGGGGATGAGTGCTAGCAGTGTGGTTGCCGTGGTCATCAAACACGGTCGAACGCGGCGCATGCCGGCGGTCACGGTGGCTTCGCGAGCGTGCTCGGCGTTTGCGATGCGATCTTTGCGGAAGCTTTCGTCGAGGTAGGACGCAATCACGACACCGTCGTCGCTGGCGATGCCGAACAGGGCGAGAAAGCCGACCCACACGGCGACGCTGAGGTTGATTGCCTTGACTTGAAACAGCTCTCGCATGTTCGTGCCAAACAAACTGAAGTCGAGGAACCAATCGGTGCCGTACAACCACAGCATGATGAAGCCGCCCGCCCACGCGATCAGAATCCCACTGAAAACGAGCGATGTCGTGATGGCGGATTTGAACTGCATGTACAGAATCAGAAAGATGATTCCGAGGGCTAGCGGTAACACAATCGACAATGTCTTCTGCGATCGGATTTGGTTCTCGTAGTTGCCCGCGAACGTGTACGTCACACCGGCCGGCAGCGTGAACTCGCCCGAGTCAATCTTCGATTGCAGAAATGCTTGAGCATCCTCGACCACGTCGACTTCCGCTTCGCCGGGTTTCTTGTCGAACAGCACATAACCGAGCAAAAACGTGTCTTCGCTCTTGATGACCTGCGGGCCGCGGGTGTAGCGAATGTCGGCCAGATGGCCGAGCGGGATTTGTGCGCCCGCTGGCGTTGGAACGAGAATCCGTTCGAGCGATTCGAGGTCGTCACGCAACTCTCGGGCGTAACGCACGCGGACAGGAAACCGCTCGCGACCTTCGACCGTCGTTGTGATTTGCCGGCCACCGATCGCGATTTCGATCACATCCTGTACGCTTCGGATGTGCAACCCGTATCGCTTGATCGCATCACGGTCGATGTCGATCTCCAAGTACGGCTTGCCGACGATTCGGTCGGCGATGACGGCGGATGATTGAACGGTCGGAACTTGCTTCAGTAGCGATTCCAATTCCAAGGCAACTCGCTCGATCGTTTCCAGGTCCGGGCCTTTGACCTTCATCCCCATCGGTGCACGCATTCCACTTTGCAGCATCACGATCCGAGCTGCGATCGGTTGCAGCTTGGGTGCCGATGTCGTGCCTGGGATTTCAGCCGCCGCGGTGATTGCTTGCCAGATATCATCCGGCGTACGAATCTCGTCACGCCATTGGCGGAACGGTCGGCCAGCGGGATCGAGAATCAGCTCACCATCTTCATCACGGACGAACTCGTCGGCTTCCTCGTCGTAGCGGAAGTTTAGCCGATGACCGTCTTCGTCCGATTTGTATTCGGATTTGTAGGTGATGTAGGTTTCGATCATCGACACGGGGGCAGGATCGAGTGGGGTGTCGGCGCGACCGATCTTGCCGACCACTGATTCGACTTCGGGAATCGACACCAACAGTTGATTCTGCATCTGCAAAACATCCATCGCTTCGCCGATCGACGCATGCGGCATCGTCGTCGGCATGTAGAGAAACGAGCCTTCATCAAGCGGCGGCATGAACTCTTTGCCGAGTCCCGGTAACACGTCGGTTGCTGCTTTCCAAGGACCGGATTGACGAACGGTCGTTTCAGACACTCCAATCATCGAGAGTGATTTGGGGACGAAACCGAATACCTTGTCGAAGCCCAACCAAGCCGATCCGCCGAAAAGCAGGATCGCCGTTGGCAAGCAAAGAAACGCTAGCTTGTGGTTCAAGCACCAACGTAGGATCGGTTCGTACAAGAATCGTTGAAAGACGGTGAAGAACCCGAGGATGCCACCAATCAATCCGCCGACGAACAGCAAGTTCAACAGCAAACCTTTCTGTGGCCCCAGCGGCAACCACTCCTGAGTCAGCAACACGCCGACGACCAACGCCGCAAGTGCACTGGCTGCGTACGGCCCAAAACGGTGATAACGCGCGGGAATCCTTTCCTCATTCAGTTTGTACGCCGACAGCACGATCAAAATAGCTCCGACCCACCATGTCACTAGCATTGACGCGGCAATACCCAGGATCAGCAACGCGAACCAGGCTCCGCGACGCAAGCTCTTCGATTCAATACGCCCACCCATCAGGATGTGGGCCGCAGGCGGAATGATGGTCAACGCGACAATCACTGATGCGGCGAGTGCAAACGTCTTGGTGAACGCCAACGGCCGAAACAGCTTTCCTTCCGCTCCGATCATCGTGAACACGGGCAAAAAACTGACCACAGTCGTCGTCACGGCGGTCAGCACCGCACCGGCGACTTCGTGAGACGCCTTGAAAATCACCGTCAACTTGTCGTCTTCCGGTGCGGCTTCGTCGAGATATTTGAGAATGTTCTCGGTGAGAATGATCCCCATGTCGACCATGGTCCCGATTGCAATTGCGATGCCTGACAGGGCGACGATATTGGCATCCACACCGAAGGTCTTCATGGCGATGAAGCACATCAATACGGCCAGCGGCAGCAACGCGCTAATGAGGAACGAGCTGCGCAAATGGATGACCATCACCAAAATCACAATGATCGTGACGAGGATTTCCTCAAAGAGCGCCGTGTTCAACGTACCCAACGTCTCGTAGATCAAACCGGTGCGATCATAGAACGGAACGACCGCGACTTGACTGGTCGTGATCCATGTCGGCCACTGTTCTTGAGGCATGCCACGAAGATGTTTCACCCAAGCATCGCTGCTCGCCGTTGCTCCGGTGATCGGTTCCAGACCATGGCGATCGGCGTACAAGTCAACTTCGTCGGCCGACGTCTTCGTGTAATTGACAAGCACCTTTGTGGGCAGACCCGGTGAGACTTCTTTGATGCGTTGCTTGATGTTTTTGATCGCTGCTAGTGGGTTGTAACCGTAACGCACGACCGCGACGCCGCCGACGGCTTCGGCACCGGCTTTGTCCAACGCACCACGCCGCAGCGCTGGCCCAAGTGACACGTCGGCCACGTCGGCGACCGTGATCGGAACGTTGTCCGTCACCTTCACGACGGTCTTCTCGATGTCTTCGATATTCTCGATGAAGCCCAAACCACGGATAACGTATTCGGCCTTATTCAGTTCAATCGTCCGAGCACCCACGTCAACATTCGTCATCCGAATGGACTCGAACACATTGGCCAACGTCACGCCAGCGGCCCGCATCGCATCGGGATCAACATCGATTTGGTACTCCTGAACGTAGCCGCCAATCGATGCCACTTCACTGATGCCTTCGGCCGACGTCAACGAATAACGAACGTAGTAATCCTGGATCGTACGCAGTTCTCGCAAATCCCAACCGCCCGTCGGGTTTCCATCAGGATCGCGGCCTTCGAGCGTATAAAGATAAATCTGCCCGAGTGCTGTCGCGTCTGGTCCCAGTGTCGGCTGCACACCATCAGGCAGCGTGCCGGCCGGCAAACTATTCAGTTTTTCCAGCACCCGCGTTCGGGACCAATAGAAGTCAGCTTCTTCGCCAAAGATGATGTAGATCGACGAAAAGCCGAACATCGAATAGCTGCGGATCGTCTTGACTTCGGGAATGCCTAGCAGCGCGACCGTCAGCGGATAACCGATTTGGTCCTCCACGTCCTGCGGGCTGCGCCCCATCCACTGCGTGAACACGATCTGCTGGTTCTCGCCAATGTCAGGGATCGCATCGACGGGGACCGGATCACGGGGTAATCCTCCGGTGTCCCAGTCGAACGGAGCGACCATGACGCCCCAACCAAGCGTCGCGATGACCAGCAACAACACAACTAGCTTGTTGGTCAAGCAGAACCAAATCAGCCGGCCGAGAAGACTACGCTTCGCTCCGTCTAGTTGAGAGTCGATAGTTGAGGGTTGAGAGTCGGGCATGATTTAGCTGGGAGACACGGAGAGGGGGAGACACGGGGAAGGGGATGTCTCCTAGTCTCCCGCTCTCCTTGTCTCCTTGCTTCCCAACTCCTCCACTCGATCCGCACACTTCAGCATCGAAGCGCCATAGTAGGGATTGCGAACGGCATCATCGGATTGAATCCAAGAGGCACCGCGACCCTCAAAGGCCATCGGGCAATGAAGCTCATAAAGCGTTTCGTCAGTCGGTAGGCCGAACATCCGCTCGAGGCTCAACATCTGTTCGGACAGCAACGCGAACCCGCTACGCAAGGCGGCGAGGTCGTTCGCCTTCTGCAATCTTGCAATGATCTCTGACAAGTCGCGTTTCTCTTTGCTCCACATTTCGACCGATTTGTCTTCGGAGACGATTGGCAGCAATGAAGCCAATCGCTGATGCAACGGCTCGACCGCTCGCTTCGCGGCATCCAAATCGTCTGCCGCGAGTGCTTGACTAAGTTGCAAATAGGGAGCGACAAAACCACTGAGTTGCTCGACGACTTCTGGCGGAGCGGCCATGTTCGTCATGGATGGCATCTGCATTTCGTCGTGTGACAACGGCAATGAAAACTGAGCCTTCATTTGATCGACGTGCTGGCGAGTCACCGCGAACACCCGATCGGCTTCACGCATGGAATTTACCTCGCGGCCTTCGGTGACATCGTTCCGCAATAGCATCGCGACCTCCAACCACTGCGGTCGCATTTGAGGACCGATCAAGTCCACCGGCACCGCTTTGACAGCTTCACCTAATTGGTCGTAGCTTCCGCGAATCTCCGCAAGATTCGCCGCTTCGATCTTTGCTTGAATTGTCTTATATTGCTCAACAATGCCTTGCATCGGATCACGCACCGCTGGCACCAAGTCCATCGGACCCGCACCCATCTTGACGCCTTCGTCTGCCTTTGGCGTTTCCATACCTCCGTGATTGTGTCCACCGCCGCCACCACCTTGTGGTGTCATCATCGAAGGTTTTGCGGAAATCTGAAGCGCACTGTCGAGCTTGAAGTTGCCGTTGGTCACGACCAAGTCGCCTTCTTCGAGCCCCGACTTCACTAGGTAGAAGTCGCCGGCGCGCGGACCGATCACAATCTCGCGACCTTCGTAAGTCGGCTTGTCGGCGTCGGGAATCTGCACGTACACAATCGCTCGCGTTCCGGTTAGCAACACGGCCGACGCCGGTACGACCAATGGTTTCGCGGCACTCGTTGGCTCCGCCGTGACGTAACCAAGCGATTCCGCCCGCACCAACGGCATGCCGCAAATGTCACAATCGCCCGGCTGGTCTTTGATGATTTCCGGGTGCATCGGACTGATCCACTTCCCCGCCAACGATGCGTCGAGCACTCGGCCACCCGAAGCGACGTTCGACTTGACGACCGCTCGCACAAACATCTCCGGCTTCAATCGGCCATCACCATTCGACACATTGACACGAACTTTCACCGTCCGTGTGTCTTCGTTTAGCACTGGGTCAATGAACGCGATTCGGCCGCGGAAAACTTCGCCAGGATAGGCTTCAGTCGTGAACTCGACGTCTTGCCCGTATCGCAACCAAGCCAGGTCCGATTCATACGCATCCATTTGAACCCACAGGTGATTCAGATCGGCGACCGTGTAGATGCGGTCGCCGGTTTGGACGCGGTCGCCTTCTTGCTTGTTCTTCGCAACCACCACACCGCCGACAGGCGAATAGATCGTGACTGTTTCGGATGACTTACCGCGCTCTTCGATTGTTTGAATCTGCTCCGTCGTCAAACCGAGTAAACGCAACTTCTCGCGAGCGGACTCGGCAAGATCGAGCGGTTCGATAAAACGAGAGGAACTCTGCGGCCGATCGCGTTTGGTCACCGCCAGCAGTTCTTCCTGCGCGGTGTAGAGTGCCTCGCTGTAGATCTGGACCATGTGATCGCCCTTGTTGACTTCGACGCCAGTGAAATCGACGAACATGCGTTCCAATCGACCGGGCACCCAAGCGGTGATGTGGGCAAGACGAGTTTCGTCGTATTCGACCTTGCCAACCATGCGAACGTCGGCTGTGACGTACTGTCGCCGCACTGGACTGACCTGCACGTTCATCAGGCTCTTGATTTCAGGGCTGATCGAAACCGTGCGAACGCCCCCGGCCGATTCCTTGACTGGCACCAAGTCCATGCCACAGATTGGACAACTGCCCGGACCGTCGCGACGTATTTGCGGGTGCATCGAACAAGTCCAAATTGAAGGCTTGCTTTGCATTGCCTCCAAGTTCGCTGTTGCGGAAGTCTCGGAGACTTTCGACCCGCCCGAGCCTCCGTTAAACCAAGATGCGACGAAGACACCTAGCAGCACAAACGCCACCGCTTGTGCAATCCAGAGCTTTCCGCGGTGTTGTTTGAAGAATTCGTTCATGAGTTCGCTCTAGGATTTGTTCAACCAGGTCACGAGCTTCGCCACTTCGTCTTGGTCTCGAACGCCGACGGCGGTGACGCTCCGCGAGCCCTGCTTCCAAGTCGCCGCGATGCTGGAATCGAGATCAACGAGACAGCAGTCCTTGTCGCCGCAGGTTGCCATGCTCTGGCGGCGATCGCCGAACCAAGCCGTTTCTTCGTCGTCGTGTTCAAACAGAACCAGCGTTGAACCGTCATCCCGTTTGCAAACCGCTTTCACGCAGGTGCAGCAAGGCATCTTCAACACGCTGGTCGACGCCAACGAATAGCCCTCTGGCAATCCGCCGGAGACGATCGGTCGATAACCGACCAACTTCACTGCTCCCTCTGCGTCGACTTTCTCACCGTCGTACTTCGTCAGCAGCATCTGTTCCGCTCCATCCGGATCGCTTGGCAGCTTCTGCAAATAGTCATCCATCACGCCGGCGAATTCGACCATGTGCTCGGCCGACATGCCGTCTTCGCCTTCGTGCGAATGCATCGCCATCGCTCCCCCACTCCCCATCTCCCTATCTCCCCCTCTTCCTCCTCCGTACCAGAGTCCCGCACCCAGCAACACCAACACGGACGCAGCCATCGACACCAGTCCCGCACCATAGGGCGACTCGCGAACCCAAATGCTGAACCGTCGCGATAGTGTCAGCGATCCAGCGGACGTTGGAAGCTCGCGCTCAATCCGCTGCCAAAGATCCGCTGGTTTGGCGGGGAGAGGAGCCTGCAAAAAAGCCGACCCGAGTGACACGAACGCTTGAAGCTCTGATGCACACGAGTCGCATGCCTCCACGTGTTGTGCCACAGTTGCCGCTTGTCCAGCCGAAAGCTCGCCGTCGTGATAAGCCGACAGGTATGGCTGCACGGTTTTGCAATCGTTGGTTGACATGACCCACTAATTCTCTGGGAGATGGTTCTGCTGATGTGTTTTGGATGCCCGAAGTGAGCGATTCTTCACCCATTCAGGTGAATTAGCAGAATTCTTTTCGCGCCGTGTGAAGAAATCGACCGCCTAAGCATCCAAATGCACGTCAATCGAAAAATCCGCCCTCCTCATCCGCGAAGGCAATATCCCATGCGACTCACGAAATTCATCCCTTTCCTGCTCGGCGGGATGCTCATTCTCGGCATTTACGGGTGTAACTCGCCCGAATCCGACCCTGTGATACAACCCGCGACTCCCGCTAGCGACACCGCTGACGACCATGCCGACCATGACCATGGCGACCACGCCGATCACGAACACGGCGACCATGCCGATGCCGATTCTCCGATGGCCAAGATGATGCCGGGCCTAAAAGAGCTTTCGCCAGAGGACTACAAGTCCGCGATGGCCCAGCACATGTGCCCAGTCAGCGGCGAGATGCTGGGGACGATGGGAGCACCTGAAAAGGTCGACGTGAACGGAACTTCGGTCTGGATTTGCTGCGACGGCTGCAAAGACAAACTACTCGCCGACCCAGACAAGTACCTAGCGAAACTCAACAAATAATCCTGCGCTCGCCGCCCAACGCCATCACTACTCTCCAAGGCCGATCTCGATGAAACTTCGTATCCTTACCGCAATCGTCGTAGCCACGCTGCTAATGTCGCCCCAACTCTTGACCGCACAGGACGCCCATGCCGGGCATGACCATGCGGCACACGACCACGCTGGCCACAGCCACGCCGCCGAGGCAACTGGCCCACATGGAGGCACCGTGCAAACCGTTGGCGACCGCCGAATCGAAACGGTGATCGCCGAGAAAGGCATCATGTTCATGATCCTTGGCCAGAACGATCAACCCATCGCACCGCCGGATGCCACAGGAACACTGAAACTGCGAGTCGGCGAAAGCGACAAGGAATACACCTACGAACTCAAGACGCTCAAGAACCTTGCCATCGGTGTCGGCGTGGACCTATCTAAAGTGGTCGACCGACAACTGCACATGAACGTCCAGATCACAAACATCGGCAGCGAGCCGCTAGTCTTCCACGCCATGGGAAAACTCGCCAGCGGCAAGCTCTCAGACGAACTGCTCATTAGCCTTCAAGCCACCTGCCCCGTCAGCGGCCAACCTCTCGGCTCGATGGGCAAACCACCCAAGATCACGATTGGTGATAAATCGCTCTTCGTCTGCTGTGCTGGCTGCACCAAGAAAGTCGAAGCCTCACCCGACCAGTACCTCACCAAGTATTACACTGCCAAGGGCGAACAAGTCCGCGAAGGCGTTTTTAAATCAACGCTCGCCGACGCCGCCGCGATCGCCGCCCAGAAGACTTGCCCTGTGATGGACGAACCACTCGGCGGGATGGGCGTTCCTGGCAAGGTGAACGTCAACGGCAAAGCCGTCTATATCTGCTGCCCCGGCTGCGCCAAAAAGCTAGTCGCTGAACCCGACAAATACCTTGCCGACCTAAAAGCCAAGGGAATCAATCCCCCAGCGTTTTGAACGGGGCGTCAAGCCTGGTTCTCCGGCGTACCAACTGAGCGATTCAGCTCGCTCCACATTTTCCGTAGGCGTTCCCGGCATCGTTGGCTCGCGATCGGCAAAGGCACCAAGGACGCGTGGCCGAAGCCTGGCCAACTCCCACTCAACGAAGTCGTCTTCGAAAACGACTTTTAGTCGATTCGCATTCGTGTAACGTATAGAGACTGGCCCGCGGATCTGACCCAGTGTCGATCGCTGATCTTGGCAATCGCGGTCCGCTTGAAACAAGACCGACCCGACCGAGCTGTGAATCACCGTGGTCTGGACCTCGAGAAGCTAGACCAGCGCACTCGAAATTGTCGAATTCACGTGGGTTTTGCTGGTCCGATGATTGTTTTCACACCCAGTTTCATGGAGAATGGAACGTCAAAGACAATCCGTCTATAGGAACTGCGGAACATACTTCGGGGCAAGGACCATGCGAATCGCCACTCTCTTGTTGACCTTCGTAGTCATTTCGAGCTTGAACGCCCAGGATGTGGAGGAAGATTACGAAACGCTTAAACAATTCTATCGGCATCGTGCAAAGTCATTTGTTTTTAGCCTAGACCCGGCCGGACAGAAACGCCTGAAGCTCGAAGAACCTGTGTTCACCTGGACCGGGCTGGATTACCAAGCGTTGCGGAACACGTCGGCACCCAATTCCGGCGATGTCTATGTCTGGACCTATGAAGGCCGGGCCGTTGTTGCCGGCGGCGTTCTGTCGCAGCCGTTGGGAGAAGGCCGGGAGGTCTATCAAGAGTTTCAAGCTCTGATCGAAACGCCGCCGATGCCTTTCCTAAGCCCGATGAAATGGGGGCAGATGTGGTCGCCCCCCGGAGTCAAGCTGCGATCGATTTCGCAGGCACCGATCCCACCGACCGGGCAAGATCCGCTGGCTCGCCGTCGACGCGATCTCCAAATGCGCGGCCTGGCAAAGCAGTTCACCGCTGAGACGCGATCGGCACAGACGGGCAAGGTTCATCCCCTAAAGCTACAACCGAAGGCCGTGTTTCGACTCGACGCGGCGCAGCTGTCCCAAGCGAACTCTTCGGTCATCGACGGGTGCCTGTTCTTGTTCACCAACCAATTGGGGACCGATCCGGAACTCACGCTCCTGATCGAATGCCACTCGAGGGACGGTTCATTGTCGTGGAGGTACGCGCCGGGCTCACTGGCGTTTCAAGAACTATGGCTAAAGCACAACGGAAAGCAGGTCTGGCACCTGCCGAACTATCTGGACGATCCCGGCGAAGGCAACTTCGTTTCATCTCAGTCGCATTCTTACGTCGACATGCGCGAAATCAGGGAAACGCTGAAGGAATAAAAACTGCGAATTGAATTTATCTCACCAGAGGCAGAATTCCAATTCCATGAGAGGCAAGACACCCCAACTCACCCTTTCTGTGCATCGCGCAGCGACACAAGCAGCGAAGAGCGAGGGAATCAGTCCCCGTCTCCCCGCGGATCGTCAGCTACCCCAGGTCCAATCGGCATCCATAGCTGTAGTGGACGAGGCGACGAGTCCAGCTACCCATCCATATCTGTAGTGGACGAGGCGACGAGTCCCAGCTACCCATCCATATCTGTAGTGGACGAGGCGACGAGTCCAGCTACCCATCAATATTTGTAGTGGACGAGGCGACGAGTCCCAGCTACCCATCCATAGCTGTAGTGGACGAGGCGACGAGTCCTGCTACCCATCCATAGCTGTAGTGGACGAGGCGACGAGTCCTGCGGCTGGGGACTCGTCGCCTCGTCCACTACCACAGAAATTAACCATCCGTTGCTATCTTGGCAGGACCAACTGTCTGTCGTGGGCACCGGGAGCGAAGTTGCTGCGATAAACGGTGGTTCCCAACGCCTTGTTGTCGCCCCAATCCACTTCCACACGGTTGTCCCCTAAGACAATCTTCATTAGTTTATCCTTCATCACCGTGGCAACTTGCTGATGTTCCGGGCTGAACGCAAGGTTTTTCAATTCCCCCGGATCCGAAGGCATGTGATACAAGGCTGGATCGAGTTCCTCGTACGATGCGTTTAACGCCCATTCCATGTTCTTACCACGATTCTTGTCGGGCCGCGTTTGCATCGAGAACACGTAGTTTTTGGTTCGAATGAAGGCGCGCGGACCGATCACCGCATGACTTTCGCCGATGACGTAATCACGCGCCGGGACCCTGCCGGAAACCATTTCGGCCATGTCCGTGCCGTCAAGATATTCATATTGTCTGTCATCAAGCCTGGCCCCGCCCGCCGCCAGAATCGTCGGTGCGATGTCCACGAACTCGGTGAAGTCCGTGACGACCTTGTTTGCCGGAAAAGCTTGCTTGTCCGAAGAAACCACGATGATGGGATTGTGGCTATCAACATCCCAGGGCGTGAACTTCGAGACCGAGCCGTGGTCGTTCAGTTTCCAGCCATGGTCACCACACACATAGACGATCGTCCAGGCTTGCTGTTGCGATTCGCTGTACTGGATGAAGGCATCCGCCGCCTGGCCGACCAACGTGTCGCCGTAGGCACAGAACGCGTAGTAGTCCTGCACCATGGCTTGCTTCTCCGCGTCGGTGAAGTGATCGGAATAGCCATGTCGCACTTGCTGTTTCAGCTGCTTGGGCATCGTTTCCATTTCCTTGTCGTCCAATGAAGGGACTTTGTAGGTGTGTTGCTGGAAACGCTCGCGAAAATCAGCCGGCGGCAGGACCGGCGTGTGAGGAAAATCAAAACCGATATGGCAATAGAGCGGCTTTGATGTGTCGACGCCGACATAGTCCCTTGAGCCGACCTTGAACTTGCGATTTTTGTTCCTCAGAAAATCGACGAAGATCGAGGCATAGTATCCGTCGCGAGTCTTTCCGGCTTCGCGAGAACTGACACCGGCCAGGATCATGCCGCTATCGATGTGCTTTCCCTTTTGGGGGTTGTAGTGCCGCAGCAGGTCATACTTCTCCATTGTGCGTGCTGCGGTGCCCGCAAACTGAGGCATGAGTTTTTCAAGTTCCAGCGAGCAGTATTCGAACTCACCTTCCGGCGTGACGAAGAATTCAAGGTTCTGAAACGGTTTCTCGAACTTCACATCGTTGATCTGTGTCGTCCAGCCTTTGCCCCAAGCGCACAGCCCGTCCTTGGCAAGGTCCTTGAAGTAGAAACTTTGTTGGTAGATAGGGTGCTGCGCCGCCCACTTGCCGTCTCCCATGATGGTTTTGACGCGCACGCCTAGCTTGCCAAAGTGTGTCGTTTGGTACCCGAGTTCGGCCATGCTTTCGGGAAGCGTAGGTCGGCAATGTTCCGCGTTATTGTTGTGGTACTCGAACTCGTAGATTCCCGAGCGAAACGGGTAGCGGCCGTAGTGCATGGAAGCCCGCGAAGGTGCACAGCCTTGAGCCTGGCAATAGGCATTGATGAACGTGGTCCCCATCTTCGCCAACCGATCCGTATGGGGCGATTCCACATAACCCAACCCGCTCATTTCCCTGCCATGTAGCATCTTGTTAAACGCGCGGATCGAATCGTAACGATGGTCGTCCGTCAAGATCCACAAGACGTTCGGCTGGTCCGCGAACACCGTTTCGCGGGCGGCGATCGCTAACATAAACAGGGCAACGGACAGCCATATTTTCAGTTGATTCAATTGGATGTTTCCCTGCTGATGGACATTAGGTCGTCCCGACGACATCACTCGACCCGCGTACTGCAGAGCCTGCGATGATAGCACACAAGGAACTTTCGCTGTCGAACCATGCCAGCGTAAACGACAACAAGTTAAACCGCGCGGAGTTTAACTTCTTCCGTGACCGGTTTGCGTTGGATTGGTTTCGCATCAAATGGATTCCCTGAGCAAGGACTGGCATGGGAGTTGCGGTCTGCATGCGGTGAAGTGCTCACCGACGAGGGCGTTCGCTTGTCGAGGAGCTAGTTATTTCGACGGTTCAGGACGGAGACAGATTTGATGGACGCCGCTTTGATCGACCTGGCGGACCGAGGGGTTCGCTTCACATTCCTCGGTGAACCTTTTCGAAGCTGGAAAAAGATCCCGAACGAGGACATCGTGGATGTCAACTTCAACCAGCTGGAAATCACCGACGAAGACGTTGAAGCGTTACTGTCGCTTACCAACCTCGAGGGAATCAGTTTTTGGAGGACCAACGTTTCCGATCGCGCGATCGAGCTGATTGCTCAGCTCCCTCAACTCACGCGACTCAACCTGTGTGGAACGCGAGTTACCGACGCATCGGTTTCCACCCTCGTCGGCATGGCATTGAACTACGTTGACGTCGCAGACACGCGGCTCACACCACAAGGCGTTGAAGCGCTACGCGCGGGACTGCCCGATGCAGAGATCCTCGCTTAACAACCCGCGATGGAGATTCGCCAGGCGGCAGGGGAAAAACGGGGCAGGGGCAGGGGCAGTAAAAGAAAAAGGTCAGGCTGTCAGTTGCGGAACGATGAAACGATTACTGAGCCCACCGATAGCACCGCGAACCCACGGATGTTTGCACCCTGTCATCCGTGGGTTCGCGCTGCTATCCGTGGGAATGATTATCGCTGGTTCGCCCAGGCTAGGAGAAAAAGGGGTCAGGAGCCGTAAAGGTAGACTGGGCAAGGCAAGACACCCCAGTCTGCCGAAAAGGCTCCTGATCCATTTAAACGCACTCATTGCCAAGCGCCGGCGGCAGCCTACTTTGTCGCCGGGCCGATTCTTTCTCTCACTTTCGCAGCTTTTGCACGGCCTCAGGCGGCGCTGGCGGATAGACTTCGCCGGGATCAGGCAGTTGGAAATGGCGAGTCAGCCATGGAATTGCCAGGTACGCTTTGAAGTAATGATGGGCCGCGTTCACGTTGGCATGCTCCAACCACTCGGTCGCGCTCAGGCCCTCTGGGATCGGCTTATCATCTCGCCGATCACCCGGATCACTGTATTGCGGATAGTAGTGGATCGAAACGTTTTCCGCAGCCCCGGCGATTTGATAAGCCTTGCGCACAAGGTTCAACGAATGAGTCGGCCCGCCTTCGGTCACGATCAGTGGACGCGGCGCAAAGGCGGCGACCAAATCAGGGTAATCGAACCACTCCCATAGGCCCGGAATGCAGTGTCCCAGCCAGTTTGCCGTCGGCCTGATGCCGCGTTGATTGGGCATGCTGCTTACTTTCGCCCGTTCGATCGTGGCGGCGAGGTAGTCATTCCACACGATGCCCTGAATTTTCGGGTCGAGCACAGCCAGCACCAGCAGAGGCTCTGTTCCGAGTGAATGACCACTCACGGCAACGCGTGCGCCATCGACGCGCGGCTGAGTGCGCAGCCAGTTCAGGATCTGGCGTTTTTGAAACACGGAGAGGGCAATGTAATTGCGGCCCATGTCGATGAGGTAGCGGGAAAGTGTGCTGCGATCGTCCATGGTGCTGCCACGATGCATCGCCAGGTCGGAGAGTTCGCCGTTTCCTGGATGGTCGACCGCCACCGCGACGAACCCGGCTCTGGCGAATTGCACGGCCTGCTGATTGCGCTCCGCGTGAAGCCAGCCGTCATGATTGCGATCGTCCGGCTCGAATGCCGCCACCAGCGGCGGCTCGCCGGCCAGATTCTCTTTGGTGCCGGATGAACCCGGCAGGCACATGATCGCGGGCACGGGATTCTCAGGCGTGGCGTTGTCCGGGATCAGCACGAGAAAGGGCACCACGCTGCCGGGCTCGGGATAGAGTTCCCATTTCTCAAGCACATAACCTTTGCGCCCCTGGGACCAAAGCTTGCGCGGCGCAGGTTGAGGAACCGGTTCGGGGAAATTCATCAATTCCAGCAGTTTGGCGCGCACCTGTGCCCGCCACTGTTCGAGTTCCTCAGAGGTGAATTCCGGGTTGAACGCAAGTTTAGGTTTGGCATTACGGAGCAGATGCAGCTGGAATCCCCGTGTGCTCACATGTCGCCCATCAGGACGCCCGCTTTGAATGACGCGCTCTTTCGCGATGTCCAGCTTTTGTCCGACGGCGGGCGTGACCAGTGCGAACATCCACACGCCGATGGCGATGGTTCCGTGACGTGCCATCCGCCGCCAGTGCAGTTGAATCTGTTTCATGAAACCCCCAGGCATCAGTCAGGTGAGTGACAACTTTGCTTCCAATGCAGGCCCCAACCTGTCACAGTCGTAGCCGTCATGAAAAGGATGCCCTTCTGACGCGAAACCGTGAATGCGAGTGATTGCAAGGCACCCATAGTCGGGCAAGGCTAAGCTTCCCAATCGGCGAGTTTAGCATGTTCGGCGCTCGCCGGTCCATCACGCCTGCTTCACACAGGACGCGCACGTGATCGTTGCAACCACTGGGCATGAAGAACAGCGGTTACGACCGTAACCGTTACGTGTTCCGAAAGCGGCCTTGCGGTTGCACGTATGGTCCGTCCGGAAGCGGGAAAGATCCTTCCGCGGAGACTGGCATGGGGATTGCAGTCTGCTAGCCGAGCAGTGCTCGCCGACGGCGCGGTCGCGTCTTGGTGGTCCCTACTTTCCGACGTTTCAGGACGGAGACAGATTTGATGGACGCCGCTTTGATCGACCTGGCGGACCGAGGGGTTCGCTTCACATTCCTCGGTGAACCTTTTCGCAGCTGGAAAAAGATCCCGAACGAGGACATCGTCGATGTCAACTTCAACCAGCTGGAAATCACCGACGATGACGTTGAAGCGTTACTGTCGCTTACCAACCTCGAGGGAATCAGTTTCTGGAAGACTGACGTTTCCGATCGTGCGATCGAGATGATTGCTCAGCTCCCTCAACTCACACGACTTAACCTGTGCGGGACGCAAGTGACCGACGCATCGGTTTCCACCCTCGTTGGCATGACGCTGAACTACCTTGACGTCGCAGACACGCAGCTCACACCGCAAGGTGTGGACACGCTGCGGACGGGACTGCCCGATGCAGAGATCCTCGCTTAGCAACCCGCGATGGAGATTCGCCAGGCGGCAGGGGAAAAACGGGGCAGTAAGAGAAAAAGGTCAGGCTGTCACTTGCGGAACGATGAAACGATTTCTGAGCCCACCGATAGCAGCGCGAACCCACGGATGTTTGCACCCTGTCATCCGTGGGTTCGCGCTGCTATCCGTGGGAATGATTATCGCTGGTTCGCCCGTTGAGGCCTTGATTTTTGAGTGCACCTTTCCGACCGAACACACGAATGGGGGCGGTTTGGCTAACGGGGTTGACGGTAGAATAAAGGAGCAATTGACCGACGTCACACCTGACGGATGTTTCGTCGTTGTTCAATCGCAAGAGCTTTGAACCAATGACGGGTAAGATGACGGCGAAGCAGGTACTATCATCGCTTCGTGAGGTGGCTCGCGAAGAGAAGGCGGCATTTTTGCCTGGATTTTTTAAAGCTGTGCCCGGTGGGTACGGCGAAGGCGATCGGATGGATGCTACGCGAAATGGGCCAACGCGATCAGCCTCGATTGGAAACGTTCTTGAAAAAACATGCCAAGACGATGCCGCGAACGATGCTGCGTTACTCGATTGAGAAGTTTTCGAGGGAAGATCGAACGAAATGGATGAACCGGTGATCCGGCAGGATGTGGAGAGAGGCTACGGTGACCAAGTTAATGAAGTCTTCTGCTCGGATAGTGTCCAAAGCTTGGTAGCAGCTTCCCGATCCAAGGCGCACTCGTCCAACGGGCACTCGTCGATAGGACCGACCATCTCTGCTCGTTTTGTAGGGCCGTAGAGCTTTTCGGAGGCAACTTCCTGTTCCGTTGCGCACATCACTTCCGGCCAGGATCCCTTTTCGGCGGATTGTGCGACGATACGAGAGAGTATGGACCAGACAATCTTGTTGAAGGTACTGGCCGTGTCCTTCAACAGATTGGTTCGCGACGCACCGGGATGACAAACCTGGACCGTAACGTTCTTTCCAGCAGATTCGACACGACGCTGCAATTCGTAGGCGAACATCATCTGCGCCAGTTTGCTCTGGGCGTAGGAATTCCAGGCGGTGTAATTCTTGTCAAAGTTGAGGTCTTCGAACTGAATCCTCTTGAGCCCCATTTTGTATGCGTTGCTACCGACGACCACGATGCGTCCCGCCGACGCTTCGATCCGATCGAAGAGCAAACCACAAAGGAGGAAATGACCGAAGTGGTTCACACCGAGCTGGCTTTCAAAGCCATCCACGGTGATCTCCTGGTTGGCCACCTGCGCAATGGCGGCATTGCAGAGGAGCCCGTCGAGTTGGGAGACCTTCTCCAATACCTCCTCCGCCGCCGCCCGCACGGAATCTAACACCGCCAGGTCCATGCGCACGAACCTCACGTCCGCATCACTACCAAATTCCTGCTTCAGATTCGCGATGGCGGCGGCTGACTTTTCGGCACTGCGGTTCATCATCACGACGGATGCACCTTTGGACAGGAACACCCGCGTCGCCTCAAATCCGGCGCCTGCGTTGGCACCGGTGACGACGTAAGTCTTGCCAACGAGGGAACCGAGCCGCTCCGGTGTCCAGCCCTTTGGTCCAAAGTTTTTTGTGGCGATCATCTTACAAGCTCCTTAGAAACGACTTATCAATTGGTGGCGTAATCGTCGTGGACGAGGCGACGAGTCCTGAATGTCCGGATGAAGCTGCAGGACTCGTCGCCTCGTCCACTACGTTAGTTTTTGGGTTTTGCCGGGGACTCGTCGCCTCGTCCACTACGTTAGTTTTTGGGTTTTGCCGCAGGACTCGTCGCCTCGTCCACTACGTTGGTTTTTGGTTTTGCTGCAGGACTCGTCGCCTCGTCCACTACGTTGGTTTTGGTCTTTGGCCGGGGACTCGTCGCCTCGTCCACTACGTTGGTTTTTGGTTATGCCGCAGGACTCGTCGCCTCGTCCACTACGTTAGCCGACTCAATGACGAGACGCCGGCGACAGGAAGGAATAGAGGACCGGGACGACGAAGAGCGTCAGTACTGTGGCGAAGGTCAAGCCAAAGATGAGCAGCCATGCCAGACCTTGCCACAGCGGCCCACCGTCGAGGGCGAGAGGAACGAGTCCGCCCACGGTCGTCGCGGTCGTCAAAAAGATCGGCATCAGCCGCTGTCGAGCGGCGTCGACGATCGCTTCGTGATAGGCTTGGCGCGTCAATGGCTGGTCGGTTCCGGACGTTTTTTCCTTCATGACGATGTCAGCAAACTCGACAAACAAAATTGCCGAATTCAAGACGATTCCGAACAGCGCCAGCACGCCAAGTTGGGGCATGAATCCGAACGCATTGTCTGTCACCCAGAGGCCGAACAGTGCTCCCACGAGCGCAAGCGGCAACGTCACGATGATGATCGACGTACGGGCAAGACTGTTGAACTGAAAAATCAACAACAAGATGATTGCGATGAATGACATGCCAAATGAACGAAACATTTTCCACTGGGCTTTCATCGACTCTTCAAGCGCGCCGCCGATCTCGATGCGAAATCCGGGAGGCAACTCGGCTTTCAACTCTCTCATTGGCGCGGAGTTGAAGACTCGCGTCGTGATGTCGTTGCCGGACGCCCCGTAGTTGATCCGCGATCTGACTTCGATCGTTCGATTTCCATTGCGTCGATCAATGGTTTCCAAACGCCATTGCGGTTCGACGTTCGCGATGGCTGCCAGTGAAACCTTGCCGACGCGGGTTTCGATGTGGGAGCTGTTCACGGTACCAAGCGACCGCCGGCTTTCGGGATTCAACCGAAAGTAAACGGGGATTTGCCGGTCACCCTCGCGATACATCGTCAGCAGCTTTCCGGAATAGTAGGCGTCAAGCGTTGACGCGACTTCCGCGTTGCGAATCCCCGAAAGGCTCGCCCGATCGGAATCCACAGCGACGAACAACTGCTGGCCGGAGACGCCCCACGAATCGTTGACGTCCCAAGTCTCAGGCTCGGCGTCCACGATCGACTTGACGCGATTCGCAATCCGTCTGAGTTCGTCGGCGTCGGCGAGCCCGTTCCCCATGACCCGCAACACGACGGGATCTGCGGGCGGGCCGAGCGCCAGTTCGACAGGCACCACTCGAGCGCCGGTGATCGGTGACAGCCCTAACGATTCATCTCCCTGCCTCGCAACGGCACGCAATTGCTCGGCAAAGTCGTGGGTCAATTCTCCCTTGGTCGTATGGATCAGGATTTCGGCGTAGTTTGGCTTCTGGGTCTCCGGTTCCCATGCGAGGTACCAGCGCGATCCACCTCCGCCGACGATGGTTCGCATATTGAGCAAACGCTGGTGTGACCTTCCTTCGGCATCGACATGCGGGCTGAGCGCACGGATCATCTCTTCGACTTGGCGAGCGACGCCGTTGGTTTGTTCAATCGAAGCGGACTCGGGCAAATAGATTTCAACGGCAAATTGGTCGCGCTGAGTAAGTGGAAAGAACTCGCTCGAAACCGGAAGCTGGGTCGCAAGCACAATCATTCCGATCGAGGCGAGAATGGTGACCAAGCGATGACGTAGTGCCCAACTCACCGCGTTGGCGTAGATTCGATAGAAACCGCCATGTTGGGTCGCGGATTGCGAAGCTGCGGCTGCGTCCTTCTTTCGGCCAAGCTTGCGCCACGCGGTTCCGAGTTTTCCCATCAACCAGGGCAGCGGCGCGGTTGGACGAGTCGGATCTTGGGGCGGCCGTATGAACCACGCGGCGAGGATGACACAGAAAGTCATCGCCAGAACCCAACTGACAGCCAGCATGACGGACAGCGTGATTGGCAGGCTGTAGATGAATTCACGATTGGCACCGTCCATCGCAATCAACATCGGGACAAAAGCGGCAACCGTTGTCGCGGTGCCGCTCAGCATCGACGGACCAAGCATTTTTGCGCCCGCAACGGAGGCATCACGCGGGCTCATCCCGGCGATCTGGTTTGTACGACTCTGGTCGCACACCTGGACTGCATTGTCGACCAACAATCCGAGCGAAATAATCATTGATGCCAACGACATCTGTTCCAGTTGCACATCGAAAAGCGTGATGATCGCCAGCGACGAGATGACAACGAACGGGATGTTGGCCGCCATGACGGCGGCCGTGCGAAAGCCGACAACCAAGTACACCAGGACAACAACCACCAGAATCGCCTGGACGATGTTGACGCCAACCTCGCGAATTCGATGCTTCACACTGTCCGACTGATCAGAAATGATGGACACCGACAAATCGGGCGGCAACACCCCCGTGCTTTGCAGCTGGGCGACGCTTTCTTTGGAACGGTCGCAAATGTCAATGATGTTTGCGCCCGATTTCATGGAGACCGCAAGAATGATGGCGGGCGTCTCGAACTGGGGTGTTCCGTAGCGGCAAATGCGTTGGGGCGGGTCGCTGTAGCCACGACGAACGTTTAACCCCATGTTTTTGAGTTGAACTTGATTGAAACCTGCATCGCCCGATTCATCACCGGACGCCACGACACCGACGACCAACGAGTCAAACGCTTCCACCGCGCTGACATCACCGCTGGGCTTGACAAAAAAACGACCGTCTTCGCCGTCGATCCTTCCGCCCGGCGCGACGATGTTTTGCGACTTTGCGAGGGATTCGATTTGAGCGGTCGTCAGCTCCAGCGTTGACCAGTTCCCTTCGTCGGTCTCGATGTAAATTGCTTCTTCCTGGACTCCGTACCGACCGACTTGCGAGACGCCCGGCAGAAGCCGAAGCGAATCACGAATGCGTTCGGAGAACAGATCCAGTTGCCGCGGCGAGTAAGCGTACTTCGGATCAACGGCCGAGTCGCCGTCGAGCGGCCGTTGGTGGACGGCGTACAGCAAAACACTGGTATCGGCAAATTCATCGAACAGAAACGGCGAAATGCTTTGGTCAGGCATTGGCACGTTGCGAATCCGGGCGCGGACGCGATCCCAAGCGTCGTCCACCCTCGCGCCCGGCACATTGTCTTCGAGTTCGACGAAAATGACGGATTGTTCGCTGCTGGATGTCGATCGAATCAACCGGACTTCTTCCAATCCGTCGATCGCATCTTCCAGCGGATCGGTCACCAGTTTTTCAATCTGCTCTGCCGATGCACCTTGCCACCGAGTGGTCACGACGGCGATCTTGAGCGTGAATTCGGGGTCTTCGCGGCGCGGCATGGTGATGAAGCTGACGCTGCCCCAAGCGACCAGCAACAACACCAGCGTGATCGTGATCGTCGGGCGACGCACTGCGAACTCGGGAAGACCTCTCATTGCTGGGCGCCCCCGAGCGGGAAAACCAGCACACGGTCACCGTCGTTGAGGTAGTGCGTGCCCTCGACAATGACTTGCATTCCCTCACGCAACTGTTGCCTCGAAATCGATGAGATTCGAAGCAGAACCGTTTCACCGAGGACCGATTCCCCTTCGGCGACGCCGACAAACACTCGCCGCGCATTCGCTTGGCTCTCAGTGCCATCGAGCACGTGGACAAAGGTCTGCCCCTGTTCTTCCCGGACAGCCTTCATCGGGACATAGAACCCATCGGTCGGTTCGTCGGTCGTTAGTGAGATTTGCGCAACGTCGCCGGATCGCAACAGCCAGCGTTGCTCGTCAAGCATCACCCGGGAACCGCGCCACGTTTCCAGATCGGGACGTTCGCTTGCCGCGGCGATAGACGGCTCTGACTCTCTCGCCTTGAAAAAAAGTTTGCCGGTAATTAGATCATGATCAACGTCCAACTCCTGATTCGGGTCGGTGAACTCGATCGCGACGAATTTCCACCGCCCCAGATAGGGAATCACGTCGCTGGTGATTCGCACGGGGACTTTTGTCACCGAAAGCAGACGATCGCCCGGTGGCGAGGGAGTTCCCCAACGACGATTGGTGACCTTCCAGACAAACGTTTGGCCGCCGATCGTATGAACCGCTTCGCGAACGACAAGCTGTCGGCGGTCGCCCGTAATCATGGGCCCGATGTTCAACGGTGTAATCTGATCCGTCCATGCGATCGGCTCGTCAGTGTCCGGTGACTGGTATGCGGAGTCGTCGATCTCGTTGCGCACATGCAGCGTCACGGTAAAAGTTCGCGCCGCCGGGTCAGCCACCGTATCGACCCGGTACACCATACCGCTAAGCTGGCGAGACGTTCCGCTGCCATCGGTCACTTGGACCGACAACATGTCACCGCGACGGTAGCGGCGAGAGTCGCGGGCTGTCACCTCAAACTCAATGGTCATCGGATCCATCATCTGTACCGTCACCACCGGATCGCCTTCTTTGACATACGTGCCGGGGACGGCGTGAATCTGTGAAACCAGCCCGGGAAACGGGCTGTAGAGCACGGCGTTTCGGAGGCTGCGCTGGGCTTCGGAGAGTTGCTGTTGGGCCTGCAGGATTTGAGCTTCGAGTGCCAGCTGGCAAGCTTTCGCCTGAGCCAACTCGGCCCGGGAACTGGCAAGGCGAGATTTCGTCGTCGATGCATTGGTTTGAGTGGCGTCAAGTTCCGAGAGTGAAACGGCATTCTGTTTCGAAAGCTCTAACGCGCGGGACAGCTCGATGTCGGCGAGGTCGGCCTCGGCCTTTGCCGATTCGATCTGTGCGGGCAACTGCTGCTCAATCGTGACAAGATTCGCATCACGGTTCAGTTTCGCGACTTCGACGCTGGCGTAGGCCGACTCGACGGCAATTTTCAACGCTTCATCATCGAGACGGGCCAGCGGAGTCGGACCTGGTCGCCGGTCATCGGTCTGGCCACCGATTTGTGGCGAAACAAATTCGTTCGGCTCGATGACTTCGGCGACGCGTCCGGCCACCTCAAACCCGATCTGCTCCGATTTCCAAGGCACAACCGACCCCGTCATGAATTGGGAATTTGTCGGAGAAGTTTGCCGCAAGGTAGCGATTGTGACCGGCTTGGGAGGCTTTTCAGTGGGGACGGGATCGTCCTGTTGCGGGGCACAACCGGTGATGGTCAGACCGCATACAAAGACGATAAAGCCGACGCCGTGTTCTCGAAGATGCATAACTTGTCAAGTGAAAGAGGCCACGCCATGACTTGCAAAAAGTAAACCGCGCGGTACACTTTATCTCATGCCCGGAAAAAGTAAACCCCAGAGTGTAAGTCGCGAAAAAGAGCCGCGGGACCGACTGACGGATCGCAAGCGAGCGTCGATCGTGCAAGCCGCGGTGGAGGCGTTTCAACAGTACGGCTATTTCGCCGCCAGCATGAATGGCATCGCTGACGCCGCATCGGTCAGTAAGCGAACCCTGTACAACCACTTCGACAGCAAGGAAGCCCTGTTTGATGCGATTGTCGAGGAGTTGAAGTTTCGCGTCGAGCGACTTCCGGAGTGCGAGTTCGACGCTTCGCGAGGCCTCGTCGAGCAATTGACGGAACTTGCGCAGACCGAAATCGACTTCTTCACGTCGGAGGACGTTCAGGCTCTTTCCCGAGCCGGATTGTCGCGTGTGCTGGGCGAACCGGATGCTGGCCAACAGGTCGATCAACGCTTTTTTATCAGGAGAGTGACGACATGGATGAAGCAGGCGCAGGCATCCGGTTGCCTTCTCGAAGCCGACGCAGAGTTCGCAGCGATGCAATTCGTCGGCTTGCTGCGCACCTTCGCGTTCTGGCCGATCATTGTCCACGGCGAGCCCCCGCCCTCAGGCCGCAAACGAAATCAGATCGTCGCGCACACGGTTGAAATGTTTCTCAGCAGATATGCAGTGCACTGAATTCCTTTCCCATCGTGGACGAGGCGACGAGTCCATTCAGTCTCAGCTGGTAGTGGACGAGGCGACGAGTCCATTCAGTCTCAGCTGGTAGTGGACGAGGCGACGAGTCCATTCAGTCTCAGCTGGTAGTGGACGAGGCGACGAGTCCTCCTTGACCGTTTGAAACTACGGGACTCGTCGCCTCGTCCACTACCGCGTCAATGATTCCGTCGACGTTCTTTGGTGATTAGTTTTCGACGACGACTTTGCCCATCGCTTTTCCGCTCTGCAAGCGAGCGTAGGCTTGTCCGACTTGTTCGAGCGAAAACGGTTCTTCATCCAGTACAGGCTTGAGCCCACCGGACTCACAGATCTGAGCCAAGTCGCGGAGGATTTCGGCGTGTTGTTCTCGTTTAAAATCGTGCAGCATCGGAATCAGCATGAACACGACGTGCAACGACAGCCCCTTGAAGTGGGCCGGAGTCAAATCCAGCTCGCACATCGAGACGGTCGTCGCGACTTGACCGTTCAGTGCTGCCGCTTCAAACGAGTTCGTCAGGTTTGCACCGCCGACCGAGTCGAATACCAGATCAAACCCCGCCCCGCCGGTGTGCTTGGCAACGTATTGCTCAACCGTCTCAGTCTTGTAATTGATTCCGGTCGCACCCAGTCGCTCAATTAGCGCCAGCTGTTTCTCGCCGCCACCGGTTGAGTAGACGTCGGCGCCCCAGTGCTTGGCCAGTTGCAGCGCGACGTGGCCAACGCCGCCCGAGCCACCATGCACGAGAACTTTTTGGCCCGGTTTGATGCCCGCGCGAACCAAGCCTTCGTAGGCCGTGATCGCGACCAGCGGCAATGCGGCGGCTTCTCGCATCGACAGGTTCTTGGGTTTGTGGGCAATCAAATGGCTGTCGGCGACCATGTACTCGGCCAACGCGCCGGGCAAGTCAGCCAACCCGCCGGCACAGCCATAGACCTCATCGCCGACGGAGTAGTCCGTCACTCCGTCGCCGACTGCCTCAACCGTTCCGGCAAAATCCATCCCGAGAATGGCGGGCGTGTCGGGGGACAAAGGCAAGTCCTTTCCCATGCTGCGTATCATCGTGTCGACCGTGTTCACGCTCGAAGCGGCGATCTTGACCAGCACGTGGCCGGCCTTCACGTCGGGTTTCTCAACCTCCGCAGCTTCAAAGGTCGCGTCTTCGCCATAGGCATGGATGAGCATCGCTTTCATCGTGTTTATCTTCTCTGTAAGGGGTGAGGGAAACAGGTTTGGTAGTGGACGAGGCGACGAGTCCATTCAGGCTCAGCTGGTAGTGGACGAGGCGACGAGTCCCCCGCGATTCACGAAACCAGGGACTCGTCGCCTCGTCCACTACTCAAAGCTTTGTCCGGGTGCATAATACGGGTACGCCTCACGCAAACAAGTACGCACATTTCAGACAGGTAGGCACAAAATGGATACTATTAACAAAACCCGGCACACCAGCTACGTGCTACCCGCCTGTCCGGTCGAAGCGACGTTGGAGTTGATTGGCGGCAAGTGGAAAGGCATCGTTCTTTTCTATTTGCTCGATGGCCGGCTTCGTTTCAGTGAACTCAAGCGGAAAATCGGTTGCGTCACACAGCGGATGTTGACCAAGCAACTTCGCGAACTCGAAGCCAGTGGCTTGGTTAACCGGATCGTCTATGCCGAAGTGCCGCCGCGAGTCGAATACGAGCTGACCAAAGAAGGCAAATCGCTTGAGCCAGTCCTGCAGTTACTCAAGCAATGGGGCGAAGAGCACGCCATGAATCTGATCGCGGAACGTCAACAGACAGTCGTGACTGAACAAGCAAGCGAATGAATCTTGAAGATTAAGGACGTGACGCGTTTTTCTCTGACGGCGTGTACGGCGATCCGTCGTTTTCGTGCCACCGCTTTGTTACAAATCTGTTTTGGTTGATCCGACGAACGAAGAACCAGTGTGTTTGGCGAGGAGTGTGCGATGGATTTAGGTCCCCTGAAATGGTCGACGCCCGCCCCCATCTTTAAATGGGGGTTGTGTGTTGCGGGAACCATCATGTTGGTGCTGGGGCTGATGGGGTTGTGGAATTTGGAAACCACCGGCACCATTTTCGTACGTGGCTCGGGACGCATCCCGACAGGCAACTTTATCTGGGGGTATCGGTTTGTGATTGCCGTTTTTCTCGCAATGGCCGCCGGGATGGCTGCAGCCTGGTTTTGGTTTCCAAAGATTTCGGTCTATGAGAGAGGCCTGGTACTGCCCTGCGGCCGTCGCCTACTTTGGTCGGACGATTTCGAATGCAGGCAGATCCTCCCGGGTAAGTGGAGCCTTCAACAGGGAAGTCAACGCATTGAACTGGTGGTTTACGATGCGCCCAGCATCAAGCGGATGGAGTTGGAGTTTGAAAGTCACGGCAAGTGTTAGCCTGCAAGCCATCCGCCCGGCGGCTTTTCGGCCTGTTTATTTGTGAACATCGATTAAATCGACAGGCCGTTTCGCCGATGGCGATTAAACGGGGCACGACCGTCATGACTTTGTGGCTCACACCCAAGTAGGCTCGACATGAAAGCAGTTTTCGCGAATGGTTACGGTCCGCCGGAAAATTTACGAGTGGGCGAGGTCCCCACTCCGGCAATCAAAGATGCAAACGTTCTGGTGCGCGTGCACGCGGCGGGCCTACACGTCGGTGACTGCTTCACTGTTCGTGGCAAGCCCTTTGTTGTCCGCATGGAATCGGGCTGGCTTCGGCCGACCACAGGCATTCCAGGCTACGACTTTGCCGGAGTGGTCGAAGAGGTTGGCGACGCAGTTGTCGGTATTGACGTCGGCGACGAGGTGTTTGGTTACTGTCCGGGGAGCTGCGCCGAGTATGTCTCGGTGTCCGCGGAGAAACTGGCTGCGAAACCTGAGGGCTTGTCCTTTGTCGAAGCCGCTGCCCTGCCGACGTCCGCGCTGGCGGCACTGCATGCGCTGCGGGATGTCGCCAAACTGCAGGCCGGCCAATCGTTGCTGATCAATGGAGCTTCGGGCGGCATCGGGAGTTTTGCGGTGCAAATCGCCAAAATGTTTGGCGTCGAAGTGACCGGTGTTTGCAGCAGTTCAAATGTAGCGCTCATCGAGTCGCTCGGTGCCGACCATGTCGTCGATTACAAGAAGGACGATTTCACCGAGTCCAGGCTTCAATACGACTGCATCTTGGACAATGTCGAGAACCGCGATCTGTCCGAAGTCCGTCGCGTCCTGAAGCCGACCGGAACGTTGATTTGCAACAGCGGCACCGGTGCGGCCGGATTGCGTTTCTGGGCTCGATTGCTCAAGCCGCTGGTCCTTTCGCCGTTCACCAAGCAGCGACTGTGCCGATACCTCTCGGTCCCGACTCGCAAAGACCTTGAAGTGCTCTGCGAGATGGTGAACAACAAAGAACTCCGGCCGGTTTTGTCGGAAGTGCATACATTGGATTCGGTCGTTGACGCGTTGCTCGCGCTGGAAGTGGGGCACACGGCCGGGAAACGGGTCGTCCGCCTGATCGAAGCCTGAAGGGAGCGTCTGTGTTTGCATCGCCCCGCACCTACGAAAGCGTCGGCGCGCTCAGCGACTCGTCATCGCGAGGCAGGTCGTATTGGATCCATTCTGGGCTCAAGTGAAAGTCGACCGAGTCCAAGCGACCGGGGCCTAGATTCTTGTAGGCGTGCGGCACGTTCGCCGGACCAATCACAAGCGAACCAGCCGCCGCTTCGAATTGTCGCTCGCCCACGGTAAAGAGGGCGCGTCCCTCCAGAATATGAAATATCTCGTCGTACGGATGTACATGTAGATTGGGTCCCTCACCGATCACGTCGGTGCTGTAGCGGATGACGACGCAATCGACGCCAAAATGACGCCCCTCTTGCGACCCAAGAGGTGGGCTGGAGTTCTTCAGCCAGTCTTCGGGACGTATCAGTACGGGTTCAATTTTGCTTGGTCTCGGCACCGTCTTCCCTCTGCTTGTTGTGCGGATTCTTCAATGGACACACTCACGAATTGCGAACGCCGATTGGAGATTTTAGCATGCAGGAATGAATCATAGCGGCGTCGCACTACACCGCTGCTTTAACGTGTGTCACGAAGGAGCCAAGCATGAGTAATCGCAAACGGGCGTGTGATCAGCAGACGGGTCATGCTGCGGATGCGACTCTTTGGCGGAACGTCCAATCCGATGGCCATTGAATAGCGAATGACGCTACGGAAGCGGTTCGTTTCAGTTGCCTCGACGAACAAACGGAGACTCCTACGATGCCGTGATCGCGAATTCGTTCTCCAACTCGTCTCTCGATTTCGATTGGGGATTGAGCGAACCGTGATCCGCCTCCGAAAATTGATGAGTCAGTCTATCGTTTCTGGAGGTTTGCCAGCATCACCGAATCCGTCGCCCGTACAATGACCATTCCACTGCGTGGATTTCAGACCCTCTTTCAGACGAATAAAAAATGCCAATCGCCAACTATCGAACAACGCTTTTCACCTGCGTTGCTTCCTGCCTGCTTGCCACCAGCGGCATCGGTCAAGATCGAATCATTGCATCAGCGCCCGACGGCACCAAGCCGCTGGAAGTAGGCAGCTCCATTCCCGATGTCACGGTCGCGGATGCGGCGGGAAACGCGGTATCACTTCAGTCGCTCCATCAAGACGGGCCCGCCGTGCTCGTTTTCTTCCGAGGCGGGTGGTGCCCGTTCTGCACCAGGCACACGCAGGACTTGATCAAGATCTACCCGCAGCTCAAAGAGCATGGCGTGAATCTGGTGGCAATCAGTCCTGATAGTCCCAAGAACTCGACGGAAAACGTGACAAAGAATTCGATCCCGTTTCCCATTCTTTCAGACGCCGACGTAAACGCTGCAAAGGCATTCGGCCTCGCCTTCACGGTCGATGCAAAAACGCTGACAAGATACAAGGGCTTCGGAATCGACTTGGAAAAGGCATCGGGTCGCGATCATCATGCACTCCCGGTACCGGCCGTTTACATCATTGATCAGAACGGCAAGGTCGTCTTCGCGCATAGCGACACGAATTATCGTCAGCGATTGGATACGAAGACGATTCTGGCCGAAGTCGAGAAGTTAAAATGAGTACTTCGCCGTGAATCGCCCAGAATAACCCTTTGGTCCGTGTGAACGATCGCAGGTACCAAAGGACAGAGCAGCACGGGAGAAGCTTCGGGCGACCGTGCGGAGGACTGCCCAAGAGCACGCCCTCCGGACGGCCGTTATGACTTCTTGTCCGTCACGCTGTCGATCTTTTCCTGCATCGATTGCTCGCGGTCGGTACGGGTGCCGACTTTGATGGTGGTGGTGATTCGCGGCGCGCCGAGGGCATGAACACGTTCATGGCAGCGTTTGATCGCCGCGAACACCTCGTCCCAGTCACCCGCGATGTTCGTGCCGTATGCGTGCAGCTGGTGCTCCAATCCTGCTTCCTGCAAGACCTTCTGGCACTCTGCGACGTACTTGCTGACCGAGACCCCCACTCCCATCGGGACGACACACAAATCTACAATGACGTTCATCTCAGTTGAGTTCCTCGCGTTTCGGTGAGAGTCTGTTTTCAACCATCAAGCTTAAGCGTTTGCGCCGAGAAATGCAGTGGCACATGAGAATTGGATCCGACACGTTTGAAACCGTTGAAGGTGCTGACGGGGCAAACTGATGCGATTTTCTGTTTTTAGGCGACCGAACCTACAAGATTCACGACCGTGATTTTACCCGCGCTAATCGTCTTCGACCTTGACTTCACCCTCTGGGATTGTGGCGGGACGTGGTGTGACTGCCTCTCGCCTCCATTCCGGATGCAGCACGGGCGACTCGTCGATCGCGGCGGCAGGCAGGTGCGTTTATATTCTGATGTCATGCAGGTGCTCGATTTCTGTGATAAGAGGCAGATTGTCACCGCCGTGGCATCCAGAACGGAGCAACCAAGCTGGGCAAGGGAGCTGCTACAGCTCTTGGAAGCGACACATCGCTTTGCGTACTCCGAGATCTACCCGTCATCCAAGCTGAAGCACTTCGAATCCCTTCGCACGACAACGGAAGTGGAGTACGATCGAATGCTGTTTTTCGATGATGAGATGAGGAACATCCATGAAGTCTCCGGTCTCGGCGTGACAAGCATTTTTGTCGAAGACGGTCTCACGCAGAGCGTGTTTGACGATGGTCTCCAGCGATTTTCCAAACAGCACGCTTAGCCGTTCTTGGATCCGGAGTTGGTCGAATGGATACAACTCTATACGGAACACCTGATTGATTTCTTCCATTGGCGATCGCCGCCTGCATCGTAATCGCTCGCACCGTCAGGCACGCATGGTCGGAAATTAGGCCAGGACGTCATGCAAGACTTCGCCGTGGACATCGGTCAGACGGAATCGGCGGCCCTGGTACTTGAAGGTCAGACGTTCGTGGTCGATTCCCATCAGGTGCAGGATCGTCGCGTTGAAGTCGTGAACATGCACGCCATCGCGGATGATGTTGTATCCGAACTCGTCGGTCTCTCCGTAGGTCATGCCGGGCTTGATGCCTCCGCCGGCCATCCACGTGGTAAAGCAACGCGGGTGATGGTCGCGGCCGTAGTTGTCCGTGGTTAAAACGCCTTGGGTGTAAGACGTGCGGCCAAACTCACCGCCCCAAATGACGAGCGTGTCGTCGAGCAGTCCCAGTCGCTTGAGGTCCTTCACCAACGCCGCTGAGGCTTGATCGGTTTCAGCAGCCTGACCCTTGATTTGTTTCGGCAGGTTCGAGTGCTGATCCCAGCCCTGATGGTAAAGCTGGATGAACCGGACGTCCCGCTGGGCCAGTCGTCGGGCCAGCAAACAGTTGGCCGCAAACGTGCCCGGCGTCTTGGCGTCGTTCCCGTACAGCTGGAAGGTCGACTCGGGTTCGTCGGAAAAGTCAGCCGCGTCCGGCACCGAGGTTTGCATCCGGTAAGCCATTTCGTACTGCGCAATTCGCGATTCAATCTCTGGATCGAGCTCTTTGGCAAACTGATGTTGATTGAGCCCGTTGATGGCATCCAACTGAGCGCGGCGACGCGACGCGGGGATGCCTTCTGGATTAGAGAGATACAGGACGGGGTCGCTGCCGCCGCGAAACTGCACACCTTGGTACTTGGAATCCAGAAATCCGTTGCCCCACAATCTTGCGTACAACGGCTGGCCTCCCTGGCCCGCCGAAACCAGCACGATGAATGCCGGCAGGTCTTCGTTTTCGCTTCCCAGTCCGTACGACAGCCACGCACCCAACGACGGTCGTCCCGCGATTTGCGATCCGGTTTGGAACATCGTGATCGCCGGGTCGTGGTTGATCGCTTCGGTGTGCATCGACTTGATGAAGCAGACATCGTCCACAATGTCGCGATGGTGCGGCAGCAATTCACTCAACCACGCCCCCGACTCGCCGTGCTGCGCAAATTTGAATGCGGAGCCAGCCAGCGGTAGAGACGATTGGTTGACGGACATGCCGGTCAGCCGTTGCTCGCCGCGTACCGCCGGAGGAATCTCTTGACCATTCATTTCGTTGAGCAGCGGCTTGTAGTCAAACAGGTCCTGCTGGGCAGGGCCGCCGGATTGGAACAAGTAAATGATCCGTTTGGCCTTTGGCGCGAAGTGTGTCCCGGCGGACAATCCTCCGCTCGCCGCTTGCGCTGACGCTCCGCCTGACGTGCCCAGCAGGCTGGCGAGTGCCGCGACGCCCACACCGGTTGAACTGGTCCTGAAAAAGTGCCGGCGATTGAACGCAAATGATGGCTGATTCATGGGAATCGGTCTGAAAGAATGTGGTGAAGGACGCATGATCTTGAAGATTGTTAACGTTTCCAGATCGTGGCGTCGAGATTCAGAATGGCCTGGCAAACGTTGGTGAGTGCGGCAAGTTTGGCGACGTCAACATCGGGATTGAGCTCCGCATCGCCGAGCTCCAACAGTTTTTCCGCGGCATCGGGATGCGCGGCATAGTAAGCTTCTTCATCGGCGAGCAGTTCGCCGAGTCTCTGTCGCTCCACCTGATCAGGTGTCCGGCCGGTCAGCCGCAGAAATGCGTTTTCAAGTTGTTCGCCAGTCGGCTGCTCGGCGAGATCGGCTGCGAGCACCCTGGACGCTTCGATAAACTGCACGTCGTTGAGCAACACCAGCGCCTGCAACGGGGTATTCGTTCGTGAGCGTTCCACCGTGCAGACCTCTCGCGTCGTCGTGTCGAACGCCATCATGTTGGGCAGCGGAGCGGTGCGTTTCCAAACGGAGTACAGTGACCGTCGGTACAAAGCCTTGCCGACCGATTGCTGATAGGGAGGCGACATGCCGTTGGATTCTTTCCACAGATCGTCGCCCGGTTGGTAGGGCGAAACCGGCGGCCCGCCCAGTTCGCGATCGAGTAACCCGGACGCCGCAAGTGCCAAGTCGCGGATCTGTTCGGCGCCCAATCGGTGGGCCGGGCCGCGCGAGAGCCACTGGTTGTCGGGGTCGGCCGCGAGCCTGTCGGGTGTGGCCGATGAGTCCTGTCGATAGGTCGATGACAGCACGATCGACTTGCATAATCGTTTGACGTCCCAACCGCTGTCGACAAAGTCACGCGAAAGCCAATCGAGCAACTCGGGGTGTGTCGGCAAATCGCCTTGGGAGCCGAAATTTTCGGGGGTGCGAACCAGGGGCGACGTGAAGAAGTTTCCCCAGAAACGGTTGACGGCAACACGCGCAGTCAGCGGATGTTGCGGGTCGGTCACCCAGCGTGCCAGACCGAGGCGATTGTTCGGCGCGTCTTCGGGCATGGCAATTTCAATCCCGGACAGTGTTTGGCGGTTGACGAGCGTGTCGCTGTTTTTCGGCGCATCGTATTCACCGCGTGCCAAAACGTGTGCGAATCTCGGCGTCTCGGATTCTTCCATGATCGGGATCTCGTCCATCACTTCTTCGGCCATCACAAAGGCCTTGCGCGCTTCTGTCAACTCGGACATCGCGGCACGAACCTTTTCGTCGATCGCGGAAGCGTAGTAGCTGAAGCCAGGCTTGTCGGCGTCGAACGGTTGTTGACCGAACGCCAGCGTCTTCAACTCGACGGTTGTCAATTCGCGGTCGTACACGCGGACATCGTCAATCAGCCCGCCGGCCAAGCCTCGGGCGCGAAACCGTTGCCCCACGACGAATTCGCCGCCATGATCGACCTTGACGTTACAACGCTTCTTCAAGCGATCGCGGACAATTTGCGACTCCAATTCCTCTCCGTTGAGATAGAGCTTCAAGCCGGCAGCACGTGACGAACCATCGTAGGTCGCCGTCACTTGATGCCACCTGTCCACAGCAATGGGCTCGGTCGTCCGCACACTGATCGCGTTGCCAGGCCAAACCCGAGCCATGCGAGATTCAAGGTGCCCGTCTTCGATCGTCAAGTCCCAGCCGTTGTACCCGCAATCAGTGCCGCGTGTGTGATGGGCAATCAGGCTACGCTGGGGTGACCGCACCGTTTCTCGGAACGTCACCACGACCGACATCGGCAGCCAGCGATCAAACGGTTCGATTCCGTGTACGGTGACCCCGCGTTCCCCATCGAGCTGAAGCGCACGTCGAGTTGGCGGTGTGTCACCGTCCCGAGCATCCGCCGCGATTGAATTCTCCAGACGCTCGACCGGCGAATCCTCGACAGCCACCAGGCTTGGCATCTGCGTCCAACTGCGATCCGATTCGGACGGATGGTAGATCTCCTTGATCGAGTTGTCGAAATCTTGATCAAACGCTAACGCGATTCGCAGATCGGGGATTTCGAGCGGCGTTCCCGGCTCCGGTGCCCATTGTTGATAACGCTTTTTCGCTTCGGCAAGCTGTTTCGCAGATTCTTTTTCGGCTTCCAGGATCCTCTGCTTGGCGTCCTGCAATGCCGCCTCCTGGTCCGCGGTAGGCAGCAGCAGCGACGGACACGGGACTTTTTCCGTGCGATCGTACACGCCACTTTCGTCGATCGAATTGAAGTAAGCCGAAAGCGAGTAATAGTCTCGCATCGGGATCGGGTCATATTTGTGATCGTGGCAGCGACAACATTCCATCGTCAAGCCGAGGACGGCGGTTCCGAACGTGTGCACGCGATCGGCGACGTTTTCCAAACGCCATTCTTCGAACACGGCTCCACCTTCGTTGTTGAGCCGATGGATGCGGTTGAATGCCGTCGCGACCCGTTGCTCGCGTGTCGGGTTTTCCAGCAGGTCGCCGGCAAGCTGCCAGGTCAAAAACTGGTCGTATGGCAAGTTGTCGTTGAACGCGTCGACGACCCAGTCGCGGTAGGGCCACTGGGTATTGAGCTTGTCAGATTGATAGCCATAGGAGTCGGCATAGCGGGCGGCGTCGAGCCAAGCGACCGCCATCTGCTCTCCGAACGCAGTGGAAGCCAGCAGGCGATCGACGACGTCCTGATAAGCGTGTTGCGGGTCGGCGCGCAGCGACTCGTCAAAAGACCGGATCTGCTCGAGCGTGGGAGGCAATCCCGTCAGGTCGAGCGTGACACGGCGAAGCCAGCGGGCAGGGTCCGCTTCGTCGCTTGGCGAGAGCCCCTGTTCATTCAGCTTCGCAAGCACGAATCGGTCAAGCGTCTCTCGTGGCCAATCGGAATCGCCGCCGCGCGGAACATCGACCGCCAGAGGCAATTTCTCAAACGCCCAGTGCCCCGCGTAGGGAGCACCTTGCTCGACCCATTGCTCAAGCAGCCGCTTTTCTTTTTCAGTGAGCGGCAGTTTCGCTCGTGGAGGCGGCATGATCATGTCAGGGTCATCGCTGTCAATGCGATCGACCAGTTCACCGGCCTCGATGGCGTCGATCGCCTCCTCGCGGATGTCAAAACGAAGCCCCGCTTCGCGGTTTTCGTCGTCCGGCCCGTGACAGAAATAGCACTTGTCCGACAGGATCGGTCGGATATCCCGATTGAAATCGAGGTCAGCAGCGGGCAATCCGCCGGCAGCAAACGAGACCGCGGCGAGCAGCAGGATTTGGGTGAAAGTGTGTTTCATGCTTGTCATTGTGTGCAAAAGCATTTGGATTGTCTTGCACGGAAGAATCTTTCTTGTGTAAAATCCATGCATGGAAAATACCGATCTGCGTGAACGGTTTCTTGGCCGTTTGTGGCCGGATAGCCAAGTCTTCTTGTTGTTTGACTTTCTTCCCGGCTTGTCCTTCTTTGTCAAAGACCGCCGCGGACGCTTCATCGCGCTCAACCGCCGCGGCTGTGAGTACTGCGGCGTGGCGTCGGAAGCAGAGGCCATCGGCCGGACGGATTACGACTTTTTTCCCAAGTCACGTGCCGACGAATACAGGGCCGATGACGCGGCGGTGATGGAATCCGGCGAGCCGATTGTGGACCGCGTCGAAAGTGCTCCTGAGGATGCGGGGTCGCCGAGGCTGGTGATGACCAGCAAGATCCCTCTACGGGATCAACGCAATCGGGTGATCGGCGTGGCAGGTTTTTCGCGTCAGATCGAACGGATTCAGACACCGTCGGGGACGGTGGATGCGTTCGCCAAGGTCATCACGCACCTGCATCAGAACTTTGCCGACCGGCTCTCGACGGACCAGCTTGCCGAGATGGCGGGGCTGTCGGTCAGTCACTTCGAGCGACGGTTTCGCCGCGGCTTTGGCTCTTCGCCGAGACAATACCTGGTACGGATCCGCGTGGAGCACGCCGCGCGGATGCTCTTAGAATCGGACAAAACGGTTTCCGAGATTGCCCACGAATGTGGCTTCTACGATCACGCGCATTTCAGTCGCAGTTTTCGGAAGATCATGCAGTTGTCGCCAAGCGAATACCGCTCTCGGTAGCGCTACACCGTCCGCTGCAGACGTCGATGCAATGACCGGTCGAACTCGCTGTCGACGATCGAAGCACCGATTTCGATGCAGCTGATTACCGAGGCGGCAGCGCAGCTGACGCCAAACATCAAGCGGGTCTTGGATACTGGTCGTCGACCCCGGTTGTGGACGCATAGCGACAAGCGGATCGGCCTCCCGGCGGAAACCGGGAAACCTACTTTGGAAGCGGCAGCATTAGTGGTCTCGGAGACTCGTCGGGCATGCCGGATGTCGACAAGATTGATGCCTGCTTCACGAGCGCTTTGACCGACTTGCGCGGTACTTTTCTACGGATGCGCCGGCGGGCACTCAGCCGACTTGGTGCGTCCGAGTTGGATGAAGTTCTTCCACTGCTCTGGCACATCGTCTTCATGGAAAATAGCTTCGGTTGGGCATTCGGCGACGCAGGCACTGCATTCGGTGCATTCGTCGGGGTCGATGTAGACCATCGATTCGTCTTCATGAAAGCACTCCACCGGGCAAACCGACAAGCAAGCTTTGTCTTTGCACCCGATGCAGGGCTGGGTAACCACCATCGTCATTTTCGTGTCTCCTAAGATAGAATTCACGGCGGACGATCGCCGTGTTACCTAGGAAGTGAGAAAACGATTTTGGAACCGGACAGCATCCACGAAAAAGAATCCGAGTTTGTTGAGTCAATCAACGACAGACCGGACGGGTGGCTGCTGCGCGAGTGGAAATACGGCGACGAGCGAGCCGCCGAAGTCCTGTTCGATCGCTACGCCATGCGGTTGGTCGCATTGGTGGCCAGCCGCTTGAATCGTCGGTACCGATCCGAAATTGATCCGAGCGAGGTCGTCCAGTCCGCGATGGGCAGTTTTTTTGATGCCGCAAAGCACAGTCGCATCCAGGTCAGCGGCTGTGTCTCCCTCTGGAGGCTACTGGCCTCGTTCGCTCGCCGAAAAATGGCACGGTCGATTGAGAAAGTGTCCGCAGCCAAGCGTGGTGGTGGTCAGACCCGAGTTTCGCTGGACGATGTGCCACCCCAACCAAGTACCGACCGGATTCCCACGGCCGAAGAGGAAGCAAACGCCTTTCTCGCCATACTGCGGAGCGAGCTTCCGCAAGAACTGCTCGTGGTCGTCGAGGGGGTGCTAGCGGACCAGACTCAACGAGAGATCGCGGATGCGTATGGGATCGACGAGCGAACCGTGCGTCGCCGGCTGTCGCGAATTCGGGAAAGACTCAGCCACGAACACATGGGCGTGGTGCCAACGCAACACACGGCAACCGGCCCTCCAAAGCTGCCTCGCGTGGGCTACCACGAGTTCGTCCTCGGAAAACTGATCGGCAGTGGCGGCTTCGGAAAAGTCTATCGGGCACGCCTGCAATCCGATGATCGGACCGTCGCGGTCAAATTCCTTCGCAAAGCGTTCTGGCAGAACGAAGACGCTCGGCAGACGTTCCTGCGAGAGATCAATCTCGCATCCCAAATCGATCATCCCGGCGTCATCCGTTATCTCGGCTACGGTGAATCTCCTCCCGGTGGTCCGTACATCATCAGCGAGTGGATTGACGGAAAATCGCTGCAACAGGTCGACGGTGTCAACACGTCGCGGTTCATCGGCTGGCTGAAGCAAATTTGCGCAGCTCTTCAAGCGGTGCATCGGGCCGAACTCGTTCACGGTGACCTGACACCAAGCAACATTCTTTGCGACGCGGAGGATCGAATCACCATCACCGACTTTGGATTTTCTCAGGCGTCCACGAAATCGGTGTTGCCCATTCTTGGTGGTACATTGGGATTCGCGGCTCCCGAACAAATTGCCCCCGCATTCGGTTCGATCAGCACCAAGACGGACATCTATGCCATTGGCGGGCTGCTGCACTGGTTTCTGTTCGGCAGGCCACCGAATGCGGGGCACGGGATCGAGGGTGTGCTTTCCCAGACGCTCTCGGATCAGGAGTTTGACGCATCCGCCATCCAGCGCGTCTCACCTGTCTTTCGCGACATTCTCATTGCCACGCTTCGCAAGTCACCCGTCAACCGAAGCATGGGGCTCACGGAGATCCTTCGCATGTTGGATGACACCGACGGATCCAGCTAAACAGACTTCGATTGCACGTGCCGGCACTCCCTGCCTTCATCGAGTGCTGACCAAGCACAGTTCGTGAAAGGCAGTTCAACTTTCGAATCAAAGACGAACGAATTGGCATCGGGTTTGCAACGAGTGCATCTGCTTAGCACTACCTAAGAATGCGTCTTGCCTCTGGAACCTTCCGCAGGCACCTCGTCTTGGACTTGATTCGTTCGAACGTCCCCCTATCGATCGATTGAGAGATTCATTGGTTGCCATGTCCGATTCGCCAGCGCACCCTACTGAAAACATTTTGGACGAGCTCCATGACGCGGCAGATCAGCACGATCCGTTAACGTTTGGTGCGGTGCTGGACGTTCTGGGCCAGCAATCGTTCACGCCCATTTTGCTATTGATCGGATTGATCATGGTGGTGCCTGGACCGGCAGACATTCCGGGAGTGCCCGTGATACTGGGGCTACTTGTCATCATTGTCGGTGTTCAGATCGTCATGCACCGCGAGCATCTTTGGGTTCCGTCCTGGATCGAGCGGATGAAAGTGACCGCGGAGCGTGCCAGGACGATGATCTCGTGGGTTCGCACTCCAGCCCGCTGGATGGATCGGCTGACCAAAGCACGGTACCAGTGGCTCATCGACCACGCCGGAGCATCCTTGATCGCCGTCGCGTGCATCTTGATTGCCATGACAACGCCGGTTCTCGAATTTATTCCCTTTAGCGCCAACATTGCGGGAGCTGCGATTGCGGCTTTCGCGATCGCCTTGTTGGCCAAAGACGGTTTGGTGGCCGGCATCGCGCTTGCCTTATCGATCACGATCGGCGGGTTAGTCATTTCTCAGTTGATCGGAAATTGACGTCGACAGAGCGACCGCTGTTTCGGTGTGAAGTGAAGCGAACACCACCGAAACGGTAACCGACACGCCAGAACCATTCAGGCGGGCAGCGCAGTAAAGCATTCTCTAGCGGTAGGGCGGTAGCCCTCCGGTGTTTGACAAACCGGAGGGCTCTCGCCCTACCGCTAACACCACACCTAGTACGGAAGTTGGTTGCTCCGCCGACCGATGGAGCCCGCTAGGCCCCAACGCCTGCCATCTCGCGGCATTCGGCGGCACACTTGCGACACGCCGTGGCGCAATCCTGACAATGTTGCATGTCATGTCTTTCGCATTCACTTGCGCACGCTTCGCAAAGTTCCGCGAGCAACTGGCAGGTTTGTGCACTGAAATTCGATTCGCGGCTCATCAACGCAACCGCGGTCCAGCACATGGTGGCGCAGTCACGGTCGGTGCGAATGCAATCCGCCATCTTCTGCACGTCGCTTTCACCCAGGCAAGCGTCGGCGCAATGCTCACAAGCTTGGGCACAATCAAGACAGGCTTCAATGCAGTTTTGGTACTTTCGTGACGTCATTTTTTCTTCCTCAATGGGGACAAAAACAATTGGTGTCGCCGCCGTCCCCTGAAATGCGGCGTCACACTACAACTCAACCATCAATCGCAGGCTATGTATTTCTGGCCATACGAAGGACGCGCGTACTGCCGAAAGTTTCGGTCATCGAATGAATCGATCCCAGCTTCCGTAGGTCTGTTCAATCCGTCCGCGCGGTATCGACAGGACTGCAACGGCTATGCCAATGATCGTAGCGGTCATCGCATACCCAGTTGGCGAGTCTCCGAGCAGCCACGGGCCGACGGCAAGTGCCATCGCCAAGGCGACGTTCAAGTACCGGCCCAAACGGATCACCTCGCCCATGCAGACGATTGAAACGGTGACGATCAGCGCTCCGCTGAGATGTCCGATGTCGGCTGCGGTGGTCTTGATGTCGATCCCAAACCATGTCGGTAGGAACATCGTGACCACTCCCAACACCGAACAGGTCACCAACGTCCAGGGGAAGCTCATTCCCCAGATGGATGCTTTGAAAAGTCGGACCGGTTTGTCAGGAAACGCGATCATCGTTGGGGATCGCTCATCGTCTGTGCAACCGTCGACTTTGCCACCCTTCCAGAAGATCGCCCAGAACGATCCACCTCGATCGCCTCGCCGCTTTGCTTGCCGGACGTGTTGAAACATCGCAATCACTTCATCAACCTCCAGCGGGATCATCGGCAACATGATCAACGCCGCCAGCAAACACATCGCACACCATGCGTGAACGATGACCGGCTGTGAAATGACCAAGAAAATGTGTGTCAGCCCGAGTGGAATGACGAGAACCCCAAAGAAGGCGACCATCCAGGGCATCGTCCGCCAGCGAGAGGGACTGCCCATGTACCCCATCATGAACTCAAAGGTGTAGGACATCGCGCCCAGGCCTCCATCGGAAACGGGCCACATGTGCGACATCTGTGAGTTCAGCACCTTTTCGGTATTGTTGGCGAAACCAAAAAACGGATCCCACACATAGTCGATGTATCCCAGTTGAAACATTGCCAGGTAGCGCGAGACGATAAAGCCTAGAAACCCGGTCACAATCATGATCCATCGCTGAGGCCAACTCGATGGGTTGTAGCTCCATCCCGGTGGCTGTGCCGGGCCGTGCTGCATGAACATGATCATGTTCGGCATCCCCGGAATCAAAATGGTCAACGCCATGACCAGGATTCCGATCAATGAATCGTTGGCGTAGGCAGCCGCCGTGGGAGCCCAAAACGCGATCGGGGCGACGGTTAACCAAACGCCGACAAAGCAGCATACCCAGAGGCTGTAAGGTCGATTCGGCTTGAGCGTCCGATAGCCAAAGATCAGCAACAAGACGCCGCTGATCACGTCGCTGTACGTCATCAACCAGGCGCGCAGCTCACGCAACTCGGGCGTTGATTCCTCAGCAAACCAAGGGCCGCGACCGCCACTGGGATCGACCCACAACGATTGGTTGAGGTATCCAAAGTTGAAGGGAGCGGTGATTAACCAGACGCCGAGCAGGGGCAGCGTCCAATAGACCCACAATGTCTGCTTGTGATGCATTTCCAGCATCGAAAATCGGTCGTCGCCGGACATGTGGTGTTCGTGAGAGCCGCCGGCTTTTGTGTCGTCATCGTTTGCTTCACGCATTTTTGACTCCGCCATCGGACGCGAAACGCCACGTGATCCCATCTTCATGGAAGGATTCTCCTCGTCGTGTCGGCTGTGGACCGTCTTACGTGCCGGATAACTGCGGTTGCATGCCACAAACTGTGTAAAATTTCATCGTGAACAAGACAAACGGTTGCGCTCGTGGTGACGTTCGCGCGACCAATCTGGTCGATTTCCCGGCAGCGAATTGGTTTCTTCGAAGCCACGAAACCATTGAGGGCGCTCCTCGGCTGGGAGCGTGTCAGGCAATCTGACGGATTCGTCATTCAACGGGTGATCACGGCACCCGAGCGTTGGAACGTGATACAAGAAGCATGCCAACCCGATTTTGGGAGCGATGCTGCGTGTTTCAGTTGAGAAATCGGCGAGACGGGACCGAGAACCACCGTGGGGCCTTGCGCGTTCCGGTTTGTAGCGAGAATTCTTGAACCCGTTCCGCCGTGAGCGCATCCTGGATGTTGACTAAACCGTTCGTCCGTCTCGAAAGTTTTTATCGGTTGCCTCGGATTTCGACACCATGAGTGACTATCGCTACCATTTCGACGTCAAGATCACCGACACGCTCGTCTATTTACCAAACCGCATTGCTTCGCAGTTGGACTTCGGCAAATCGAAGCGATTGCGGATCGACGGCGAGATCAACGGGATTCGCATCGAGTGCGGGTTGATGCCGAACAAGGGCAAATGGTGTTTCATGGTGTCGAAGAAGTTGCAAAAAGAGTGCGGGATTTCGCCGGGTGAGATGGCTCACGTCCGTTTCGACATCGCCGATCCTGAAGCGGTTGTCGTGCCGACGGAGTTGCAGTTCGCGCTCGAAGCGAACGAGGCGGCGATGTCGGTGTGGGAAAGCTGGACCGCTGGCAAGCGTCGTGCTCAATGTCTGCGAGTGTCGACGGCAAAGAAGGCGGAGACGCGGGAGCGGCGAGTCGACGAGGTGATCGCGCTGTGCCTGGCGGAATTGGGAATGCAAACCGGCGTCACCGCGTGGCAGGCGTTCGAAAACCTCGACATGCGAGCGGGCACGGTCACCGCCGTCGAAGACCTTCCGAAGGCACGCAAGCCTGCATACAAGGTGACGGTCGACTTCGGCCCAGAGTTAGGCACCAAGCGGACGAGCGCCCAGATCACGGTCCATTACACCAAGGCGGAACTGATCGGCCGACAAGTCATCGGCGTAGTGAATCTTCCCCCGAAGCAGATCGGAACGTTCATGTCAGAGTTTCTGATCGTCGGATTCTATCGCGACGACGGATCGGTCATCCTGGCGGTTCCCGACCAATCGGTTCCCGACGGAGCCAAGCTGGCGTAGTCATACGACGATAACAATATCCGCGACTCTGTCCGGTGGTGTCGCTGCGGCTTAGGTTTGACCACATCTTTTTACAATCTTCATTGCGTCAACGCCGCAGAGCATCGCTTGGAGGTCGTTCCAGCCTCGCCAAATCGTTTGCCATCCCGGTGGGTGATCGGATTTGCGGTTCTGATGACCGCCGAGTCTCGCCAGTGCATAGTAGAAATCGTGAATTGACCAGTCGGGTTTGATTTGGCCATGTCGCCAAGCGCTCAGCACACTCACGTAGTCGCTGCAGATAACTTCGGTCGCTTTGCGTTTCTTTGCGTCCCAACGACGACTGGCATCACGCATTTGCAGCAGAGTCAACGCCACCACTGAAATCAAAGCGATCGCTGGCTGCAAACGTTCTTCGCTAGTGAATTGCGGGCTCTCAATGCTACATCCTGTTTTCATCCCTTTGTGATACTCTTCAATGATCCAGCGACATTCGTACCAACCGACAACCTGATAGGCATCTTCAAAATCAAGTACGGGTTGGTTTGTAATCAAAAACCATTCCAGACGCTCTTCTCCGGCGGGCGGATCTTCTTCCCAGACTCGAACAACCCAGACGGCAAGCGGATCGTTGCCGTGTTCTCCTAGTTTCTTCGCGGGTGGTTTGATTTGAACCGGGGCAAATGAGACAGCCATCTTCGCCTCACGAGCCCGTCGATTGGCTGATTTCTTTTTGCCTTTGCGAACCCGTACTTTCTTGTCGACTTTGCTCGTTACCGATAACGTCCAGTGTCCTGCTGGCGGAAGGCTGGCAGCATAGTTGCGAAGGTAACAGGCTTGATCGCTACTGCCTTGATCGCCATGTCCAGGAATGATCGCCCGATTATGAGAGGCACGAATGACGAACCTACGGCCGCTGGCCAATTCATGTTCGAGGAACTCGAACGTGTCAGCTCCTCGATCACAAACATCAACGAGTTTCTCGCTGTTAGCCAGTGGATCGGCACCGCGCAACCACAATCGACTCTCTCGTGATTCACGCTTGCGTTTCTGAGCGGTCAGTTCGTCTTTGGGAGCATCCTCCCGATGGTGCAAAACCTGATTGCACAATCCAATTACTTGCCGTGTTTTCGGGTTCACGGCCAAGCTGTTTTGCGCGATGTACCCACGGCGATTGCCGTTGCCAATTTGGCCCATGTCATCGGAAAGTGACTTGTGATTGGTAAAATCCAGCTCGGTGGCATCATGAAGAATCAGGACTGGGCCTCTGATTTGCTTGATCTTGTGCCAGGTTGCCTCACGATGAGATGCGAGAATTGCCTCATGCGTCACCTGGTCACGGTCCATCAACCGGTAGAAAGCCCTGAGGTCTTTGGGGCTATTGAATTTCTGTGGCAATGTTCCACTTGGTCGTCGAGCCATTGAGTCAGCAAGTTGTACGAGACGATTTGTTCTACGTTTGTCGCCGAGTTGAGCGTTGGCAAAGTTGACTTGTCCAAATGTTTGCAGGGGCAAAACCATGGGGGGCCTTCCGTGATACGAGTGCTGGTAGCCATTCCGTCACCAGCAACCATCTCAACCCGCCGTCGCGAATCAATCGCAGCGTGTGTTCCACGCCACGGTTCCCACAGGGAAAAAACTCCAGGCATCGCCAAATTACCAGATCAACCTTACCAAGCTTGACTCATTTACAAAGATCAACAATTGGTTTCACAGCCGCGCCAACTCGACACATCCGCTGGCAAACAAAAAGATGTGGTCAAACCTAAGCGCTGCGGTCACCTCCGGCTACTGGCTTTGCCCCCTCCGGGCAACGCTGTGAAGCATCTTCTAGCGTTAGGACGCGAGCCCTCCGGTGTTTCGGGAACGATGAGGGACCGAAGGGCTTGCGCCCTGCCGCTAACAATAGTGGTAGGCCTCTGTTCCAGTGCAGCGATCCTTCTTCATCCCTAGATCCCTAGTTCCTTGACGCGTCGTTGCATCGTTCGCGTGCTGACGCCCAGCAGTTTCGCGGCTTGTTTGCGGCATCCGTTGGTCTGGTCAATCGCTCGGCGGATGGCTTCGGATTCGATTTCCGCGAGCGTCATGTTCGGTCGGATCAATGGTGTGGCGTGTCCGTTGTCATGCAAGGTTTCAAGGTCAAGCAGCTTCAACGCCGCGCGACTTCGCAGCAACGCTGGATTGATCCCAAGCCGCCGAGCTGCTTCGACTTTATCACCTTCGGTGGCCTGCAAGACGTGCTCGACCAGCCGTTGTTCGACCTCACCGATGACATCGTCGTACAGATTCGGCGAATCGCCTTGGCGGTAACGTCCGATGAGTGTGTCGAATCCTTCGTTGTCCATTGCCGGAATCGTCGCCCCCTCGGCGTCGTCTGGTGGCGCCGAGGCTTGCGAACTGACTCAATCCTTGGAAACCGACGCCAAAGCGGGCAACCTCGACCGCGCCGTCAACCGGCTGGAGAAACTGGAGCCGATTCTACAATCGTTCGCACGAACCATCGATGATTACCTGCAAACATCGATTTAGCAGCGTGCGGAAAATGAGTTGATCGGGAGACTTGTTCAGGTGGGGCGGTAGACGGGGTCCGAGGGCACTGGCGCGATTTGCTTCGACGCCCTTTGGGCAACGCTATGACGCATTGATTCCCGGCGTTTGACGAGGTGTTAGCGGCAGGGCGCAAGCCCTCGGGTCCCTCATCGTTCCCGAAACACCGCAGGGCTCGCAGGCTACCGCTACGTCAACATCAATGGGGAGGCCCGGACGCTGGCGCGAACCGGCTGATCTCAAAGGACTATCAGCCGTTTGACGCGAGCCTATGGGCTCTAGCCCGCTGAAACGATCGTTAACTTCAATGGCATCCGGTGCGCGTGATCAGCGGGTTGCAGCACGACGTTTCCGTCGCCACCAGGTGACGCCGGCCAGTCCCACCAGCAATCCTCCACCGACCCCCGTGACTTGCACCCAAGCGGACAGGAGCACGATTTTGTGGATCAGCGCCGCGTGCTGGTCGTTGGTTTCGGGAAGCTGTCCGGTGTACTTTGCGACATGATGCAGTAGGTTGATGGCGGCTGAGTTGGCGGGAATCTCCTGATGACAGGCGATACAGGTACCTTCACGCTGGATGTGTTCGATCTCGTCTTTGTTCAGCGCTCGCGAGAGTTTCCAGTGGTGGCCCACGGTGGCGAGTTGGTTTCCGTCACGGTCAACGATCTGCGACCAATCATGATCCAGGTTTTCGATCGCGGGTTGTTGGGGCCTGGCGCGTTCGGAGAGTACCGTTCCGTCGGTCGTTTCGAGATCTGCGAAATGTGATTCATTCCACGGACGTGTCCCGGGAATTCCCAGGCCTACGGCTTTGTCCGACGCATGGCATGATTCACAACTGCGCGCATTCTTGGTCATCGTGTGCGGCTGGGTGGGGCTCATGTCGATCGCCAATTGGCCACTTTCTCCACTGCCTTCGGTACCGGGCGGCGTTTTGAAGATATGATTCTGCAGGATCGTCTTGCCGTCGGGGCCGATGATGGTGACCGATGGCTGGCAGCCTGGTGCCAACGGCGTCACACGCCCTTCGCCGTTGATTCCCATCATCGGTTCCTCCCACCGCAGGTAACTGCGACTCTCGGTGACTTTGCCGGGAATCACCGTCTGGAACTGCTCTTCTCCGTCCGTCGTTCGGAACTCCGGTTGCATGTGTTTGCGACCGGCGGCCACCCAATCGAACCCGGTCTGTGACTCATTGCATTCCGGGCAACGATCCTTCTGACTGTAGTCGACCTTAACATGACACCCGTAACACTGCGGCGTCCAACTTGCATGACAGGTGTAGCATTCCATCCGGTCCAAATGCTTGGCGACACCCTGCATCGCGACCAACCCTCGCGTGCTGATTTGCTTTTCTGCCACCAGCTTCTTCAATGGTTTGAGTCGCAGGTCTTTGCCTTCGGCGGTGTAGACAATCACTTCGTCGCCGTCACGCACCGTGTTTTCGTAGGGGTTGCCGCGGGCGGTCAGCAAATACCCGTCCTTCTTGTCGTGCTGATAGCCGGCCCAGGTGTGCGGAAGCTGTTCATCGGTGACGCCACGCGGATCGCCATCGGCCGGTGACATGTCGAATTCATCCATGTAACCGAGCGGCAGTTCCCAGGGGAACTTGTCGGGCGTTCCGTGGCAATCGGAGCATTCGATTTGCACGGCCGCTAAAGTCGTTGGATTGAGAAAACCGTCGCCGTGCACGTCGATCGATGTGTGGCAATCCTGGCACTTCATGCCGATCTGGTAGTGAATGTCTTGCTCCATGGCGATGTAGTGCTTGGAGTGCAAGTCCGGCGTCCCGGCTCCCGTTTCGCTGAACGGAGACGTATACGGCGTTTCCATCAACCCTTGAAAAGAGACTCCCACGCGTTTGCCGCGATTGTGGCACGTCGTGCATGTTTCAACCGCCAAGCCGTGGTAACTCGTTCCATGCACGGTGACGGTCGCTTCACGCGTTCCCTGAATTTGATGGGTCAGCGGATGCGTCGGCTCATCGGTCGGGATCGATCGGTCGTTTCCCTCGTAGTAGCCTTCATTGCTGTAAGGGATATGGCATGACGAGCACCCCATGCCGCGAAAATCGCCTCGCCGAGATCGCCCTTTCACGGCATGGTGACAGCGGTTGCATTCCTGACGAATGTAGGTAAACGCGGCGAGTTCCGGGTTGTCATTCAGCTTGTCCAATTCGTCGAACCCCACGGCGTCGGGCAAGGGTTCATGCCGATCGACAAACACGTTGGGTTCCAGCTTTCGCAACCGTTCCATGTAGTCGCGATAGGCGTCCGTGCCGAGCCTCGCGCCGGGGTCTGCGGGGTTTTCCACCGCGTAATTGCCGAACTTGTGCTCGTAACCGGTCAGCGCTCCGAAGGACCAGCACGTTCCCTGGATCTTGCCCGCCTCGGTCATCATCAGACTTTTCCACTGAATCTCGACTTGTTCCATGTGGCATTGGCCGCAAGTCTCTTCGTTCACCCAGGGGCTGCCAGGATCGGGAAAGAAGTTGTCGCCGCCGTGCGCAATCGCTTTATCCTTGGTCTCGGTGGGATCGCCGTTGTGGCAAACAACACAACCGGCCGGATCACCCAGTTCTTTCCCGCGGGCCATGATTTGGTTCAGCATTTCGGAACCGATTTCGCGAATCGGCTCGATTTCCCCATGACACGCCATGCAGCCCGACTCGGCCGCTTGGGGAAAGTGATCGACCAATCGTTCTTGCGAAACCGCAACTGCCGGCGTCGCGATGCAGCAAAGCAGCGTGATCAGATCGATCCCGAACCGACGCGTCCAAGCGCAACTTGTAGCGAGGATCGTTGTCTCGCTCATCCTGTCAAACATCAACGGCAAACTCTGGGGCAGCGTCTCTCGGTATGCGTCCGCGATGACCGGATCGGGCACGCGATAGACGGTTGAGTTTCACCGCATCCGCCTCCACGTGGAAGCGGCAAACCGCTCCTTTCAGAAGAAAACGATGGATTCCCGCCCCCCGACGCGAGAAGTGCACGTTGCGGCGTCTGTGTTTACCCTGGCGTGATTCCGCCCGAGGTCGTTCGATCGACAGTCGCCCAAGAAAAGAATGCCCACCGATAGCATCGCGAACCCACGGATGACAGGGGGCAAAAAATTCGCGGGCTCGCACTGCCATCCGTGGGCTCATTATTCATTGCATCGTTCTGCAAGTGACAGTCTGCTCCCCCTTTCCGCTCGACAAACCTAACCCTAAATCCGCATCTGGACGGAAAACTGGGGTGTTCGTCGGGCGGAAAGCGTCCAACGCCAAGGCTGAATCCCGGGTCAGGCCAATTGCACCTGGAAGTTGATCCGCATAATCAAGTTGTCGACGTCGGTCAGTTCGACTTCATGCGAATCCTCGCCGAGGACGATCCACAAGTCGGTCGAAGCGATCTGAACTTGGTAGGTTCCCGCATCGCTGATCGCGTCAAACGTGTATCGCCCACGGTTGTCGGTGGTGGTTTGTGCCACCAGGTCTCCGGCGCTGTCGAGCAACTCCACGGTCACGCCTTCCACGCCCTCGTTCTTCTCCGTTTGTCGATCACCACCGGTTTGACCGCGTGCCTGGTCCAACCGCTGATTGCCACGTTGATTCACTTGATCTTGCGCCAGCAGGCTCAAGTCCGTGTCGCTGACCTCGCGGGAAATCGCCGTGAAGTCATCGAATTCGGGGGCGGCGACGACCGTCCCGCTGATCGAGAACGATGAATCCGAGGCGTCCGATGCATCCGAACCGTCAGATGCGCCGGAGGATTCGTTGAGTGCCGCGAAGTCAGCGGCGACGGAGGCGGCAATCGCTTGTCCCACCTCTTGGCCGACAAGGTCATCGAAGTCGAAGTGGATGCCCAAGTAGACTCGACTGCGCCCGTTTTCTGCCATCGCCTCGCTGAACGAATCGAATTGACGCGTCGCGTCGTCGAGGTCCAAACCGTACGCCTCCTGCAACTCGGGATCCTCCAACAGAATCTCCAACTCTCTGGACGTCACTTCGAACGAGATCTCATCGGTTCCATAGAAATCTTGCAGCGTCCCGAACAGGGCACCACCGAAGGTCGCGTGGCCGGAGATGTACGTCGGGAACTGGGGCGTGAATCCGACGATGTCTCCGTCACCGTCGGGGCCTCCCAACGGCGTCCAATCCTCATCGCCTTCGGTCAGCTCGTTCCCATCGCGATCGCCTTGTTGGATCGCAGTGACCGGCCGCCAAAACTCTTCGCTGAATTTTGTCTCCCAAGCGACGATCGCAGCGTCCGCCATGGCGACGGAGGCTTGAGCAAATAGCGCGACGTTTTCTTCGAAGGTATTGTCCTGTTGAGTCGCGACGCTTTCCAGTACGTCAGTGAACAGCCCAAACGGTGTGCCGAGCCCTTCGCGGTCATAGGCCCAGAAGAGACCGATTTCGGTTTGCTCGGCAGTCCGCTCCGTGCTATCGACCGAACCCAACGCCAACACTTCGTTGTAGGACTCCGCATACTCTTCGCTGGTCAGATCAGGCGGGGAGTCGGGGGAGAACTCGTCAACGGATGAAATGGAGAAAGTGTCCACGTCACCCCAATTCGGTCCCCAAGCCGGAACGTTTGGGCTGTACGGGTCCGGTTGGAAGTATCCGGCTTCGTCGGTGTAGGTGTACTCGCCGACCACATCCGAACCGTCGTCGACGCGGAGCGCCAAGATTTGGTTGGCCACGTCTTCACCGAGCGCGAAGCTGTCGGCAAGATCGACTTGCGAATCCTGGGCCGCGATCCAGTCCTCCAGGGCTGCATCGAGCTCTGCTTGTTGGTCCGGGTACAGGCCACTCAGCGCGGTGTAAGCCGCAGCCGTTGCGGCGACCTCCGCGGAAACGTCGCCCGTCGTGCTCGTCAAGGTGCTGTCGTAGTCATAGAACGTTCCGTCGGAATTGCCCGATGCGATTGCGACCGAATCAAAAATGGCCAAATTCAAAATGGCGTTGGAGCGCGACGCGTAGCCGGGGTTTTGGTTTTCCGTGTTATCGACCAATACTTCGCCAAAGAGATCATTCCAAAACAGCACGGCGTCCGACTGTTGCTCCGCAGCGATCGGGTCCTCATCGGTCGAGTCGTCGGTTGCGGGGGCTTCCGTGGTGGGAGGATCGTCTGGTTGGCCTCGGTTATCTCCGGGAGACTGCGACGATCCACCGAACGGTCCTTGTTCACGACTGAGCCGGTTGATCACCATCAGCGCGTCGAGTGCGGAATCACGGCCGTCGTTGTTCACGTCGGTCATCAGTCCTCGCCCGCGTTGTTGATCGACGCCGCCGTCAGCGTCCTGAGCTTGACCGTTGGCCGCCTGGCGACTCATCTGGTTGATGATGGTCAGGGCATCGAGGGACGAGACCACGCCGTCCTCGTTGACGTCTTCGGGCAGAGCCGCGTTGTGAAAGAGGTTCGCCGCAAGCAGCTGGCGAGTCTCCAGGTTCTCGGGTTGAGCTCGTCGTCGCATCGTCTTTCGCTTCATGCGATGCTTGCGACGAGAAAGAGTTTGGCGTCCTATCCAGCGATTCCAGAAGCGTGCCATGGGACCACCTGTGCGTTTTTCATTCAGACGAAGTGAGAGAAGATCATCGCCACCGCTTCACGCCGACTCGCGATCGCTGGTGGCTCACTTCTTAAGTGCGTTTCTTCGTCACAAATGTCACAGTTTGGATCGCTGATGCTCCCTATCCGCACATTTCCCGCTGCAGGCAAGCTCTGGCATCGGCCCCATTTCATTTCGTGGTTCGTGGAGAAACGCCGAGGACTTCGGCGGTTTCCCCCGATCGTCAGCCCCGTGAAATAACGAAGCTCGACGAGCCGTTCGAGGTGCGGGGCTTCCACCGCGAGTTTCTGCAGCGTTTTGTTGATTCGCAAAAATCTTTGCAAAGCGTGGCCCTCGGCGTCGACCAATGGCGCATTACCGTTCGGCACGGTTGTCTGGCAAACGCCATCCGCTAATCCTTGACTCGTCACTCACACTCTCTGTGGAATTCAACCATGAATCGTCTCTTCCAAGTCGCCGTCCTCGTCGGCATCGCGTCAAGTCCAAGCATCCTGTTCGCTCAACCACCTGGACGCGGCGGTCCTGGCGGCATGCGTGGAGGCGGCGGCCCCCCAACGGAAATGATCATCCAGCTGTTCACCCAAGCGGACGCCAACCGAGACGGATGCGTGACGAGAGCGGAACTGACGGCGGTGTTGCAAAGCCAAAGTCGCAACAATCAGTTCGGACGCGGGGGGCCGCCTCCACAGGGCGGCAACTTTGGTCGCGAAAACCAGCAAGCCCTCAACCCACTACCGCAAGACGGTGGCCCTCAAGGCCCGCCGCCACAACCCGGCCAAGTTTTACCCGAACCGATCGCGCACTCGCTGAACCTGAACGACAAACAAACGCGACAACTGACCGCGTTGCAAGCCGACGTCGACAAGCGTCTCGCCGCAATCCTGAATGACGAACAAGAAGAGCAACTAAAGAACTCCGGACCGCCGCGCGGGCCCGACCGCGCCGGCGATGATCCTGGAAACCGTGCCAACGGTCGGCCCCAACGTCCACTGTGATTGGTTGCCTCTCACGTTGAAACTGCACCCCAGTGGGACGCAGAACCAGTCGAGATGCGATCGGAATGATCGCAGTCACGGAAAGCATGCTCCTGTGATAAGGCATAAGAGGTGAGTACGCAGACCGTCTCTGCCGCGGATTGTTCGCCAAGCGAAGCGGTTGATTGCCATTGTCGTGATCGCGGTGGCGGACGGAAAAGCCGAGAAACCATTCACAACACATCACGACTTCCAAAACGGTACGAATGGTCAACTCAAAACGAGGAATCACGATGGCAGACTTCACGATTCACACGATCGAAACCGCCGGCGAAAGCAAGCCACTTCTGGAAAAGAGTAAAAAGACATACGGATTTGTGCCCAATCTGCACGCCGTCATGGCGGAATCTCCGGCGCTTCTGGAGGCCTACCGATCGGTCGCGGAAATTTTCGACACCAAGACCAACCTGTCCCACACCGAGCGACAGATCATTGCAATGACCAACAATCGGCTGAACGGTTGCATCTATTGCATGGCCGCGCACACGACGATCATGCAAGGGTTGAACGTGCCCGACGATGTGATCCAGTCGCTTCGAGATGGCACTCCGATTGCCGATCCGAAACTGGAAGCCCTACGCGTCTTTGCCGAGACGGTCAACGTCAAGCGTGGCTGGGTCGACGACAGCGAGATCGACGCGTTGTTGGCGGCTGGATACACCAAACAAACGGTCTTTGACGTGATTGTCGGAACAGCGTTCAAGGTGCTGTCCAACTACACCAACCACGTGGCCGAGACGCCACTGGACAAGCCTTTCGCAAAAAACGAGTGGAGCGCGGAAGCTCAACCGGCGAGTTGACCCGTCGTCGAAGTCGATGGCCTTTGAAAAGTTTTGCCCCAACAGGAAAGACGCGATGAATCGCATCACCACTGCCCTTGCACTCACCTCGTTCTTGGCGGCACTGTTTACCGCTGCGGCCAGTGCACACGAGGGCAAACCAACGGCCCAACACGCTGAACCGTCAAAGCACGCTATGCCGGCACCAAAAGTCATCATCTTCGACGTCAATGAAACGCTGCTCAGTCTTGATCCGCTGAAGACGTCGGTCGGACAAGCACTCGGCGGACGCGAAGACCTGTTGCCGCTTTGGTTCTCCACGATGCTTCACTACTCGCTGGTGGAAACGCTCAGCGACCAATACCACAGCTTCGGTGAAATCGGAACGGCGGCGTTGATGATGGTTGCAGAAACACAAGGCATCACGCTGGATGTCGACGAAGCGAAGCAATCCATCGTCACACCGCTGCGTTCTCTGCCGCCTCACCCGGACGTCGTGGAAGGACTGAAGGCACTCAAGGCCAAGGGTTTTCAAATTGTCAGTTTGACCAATTCATCGTCCATCGGGGTTGAAACCCAATTCAAAAACGCCGGACTGACAGAGTTCTTTGAGAAGCGCTATAGCGTCGACAGCGTCAAAAAGTTCAAGCCGCACCCAGCCACCTACCAGATGGTCCTGGACGATCTAGGTGTCAAGCCGGAAGAAGTCCTGATGGTTGCCGCACACGCGTGGGATTTGGCGGGAGCCCAAAACGTTGGCTTGCAGACCGCGTTCGTCAAACGCCCCGGAAAGACGCTGTATCCGAACGTACCCAAGCCCGACTACGTTGTCAGCGACTTACTGGAACTCGCAAAGATGCTCTCGAGAAAAGATTCACGCTAGTCACTTCGACGTGATTGATTCCTTAAACGAGTCTCCGTTCGTTTTCATCCCCTTCACCGGTGCCGTAACGCCCTGTCGATTGAATCGATGTTCCGAAGTCTACGCAATGACGCAAGGCACGCCGCGTGAGCGAGGGGCGGCGTCGTCAAGGGTGGCACCAAAGTCAAGAACATCCGGATCGTCGACGGCGATCACGACATCGATTGCAAGGTCGATGGGATCGGTGCGATGTCACTGAAATCCGAATTCGTCAAAAAGGCGTGACTTCCTTGCCCTCTTAGTGTATACTTAACACTAAGAGGACAAAGGAAAATGAACGCATCATCGAATTCGCTGGCGTTGCTGACCGACTTGTACGAACTGACGATGGCCTATGGCTATTGGAAATGCGGTAAAGCGGAGCAGTCCGCCGCGTTTCATCTGTTCTTCCGCAAAAGCCCGTTTCAGGGCGGGTATGCGATTGCCGCCGGTCTGGAACCGGTGCTGGAGTTTTTGCGCTCGTTTCGATTTGAAACCGAAGACATCGCGTACCTGGCAACGATACTCGGCAATGACGGTCGGCCCCTTTTCGACGCGGACTTCTTACAGTACCTCGCCGAACTCGAACTGACGTTGGATCTGGATGCGATCCCGGAAGGCACGGTTGTTTTTCCGCACGAACCGCTGCTGAGGGTTTGCGGGCCGATCTTGCAATGTCAGTTGATCGAGACGGCGATGTTGAACATGATCAATTTCCAGTCGTTGATCGCAACCAAAGCATCTCGCGTGGTGATGGCGGCCCAGGGCGACGCCGTGCTGGAATTCGGGTTGCGGCGGGCCCAGGGAATCGATGGTGGTCTGGCGGCCAGTCGCGCGGCATACATCGGCGGTTGCGCCGCAACATCGAATGTGTTGGCCGGCAAGCGGTTCGGGATTCCAGTCAAGGGGACCCACGCGCACAGCTGGGTGATGTCATTCGACAGCGAACCGGAATCCTTTGCCGCCTACGCCGACGCGATGCCGAACAACTGCGTGTTTCTGGTGGACACGTACGACACGCTACAGGGTGTTCGCCATGCGGTCGAAGTAGGGCAGCGGCTTCGCGATGCGGGCCATCGGATGGTCGGGATCCGCCTGGATTCCGGGGACTTGGCATGGTTGAGCATCGAGGCTCGAAAGATTCTCAATGCGGCCGGATTCCCGGATGCAGTGATTGTCGCCAGCAATGACTTGGACGAACGGTTGATTCAAAGCCTAAAGTTTCAAGGCGCTGCGATCACGGTCTGGGGCGTCGGTACCAAGTTGGTCACCGCTTACGAGCAACCCGCCCTGGGCGGCGTCTACAAACTCGGCGCGATCAAAGACGAATCCGAGCAATGGCAGCCGCGCATTAAAGTCTCTGAGCAATTGATCAAGACATCGACGCCAGGGATCCAACAAGTGCGTCGCTACGTGGGCGGCGATGGAATGGCAATCGCCGACATGATTTACAACGAACTTCATCCGTTGCCGGAAACATGCGTCGCGGTCGATTTCCAGGATCCCACCCATCGAAGTCAGTTTGACGCGACGGTTGCGTTCGAAGACTTGCTCAAGCCGATGATCCGGCGAGGCGACTTTGTCGGCCGATCGATCCCACTGGACGAGATTCGCAACCGTGCGCTCGCACAGTTACAGCAATTCGATCGCACGATTCTGCGGCTTGATCATCCCCACCGCTATCGTGTCGGACTTGAAGAAGCCCTGCATGACTTGAAGGCTGAAATGGTGCTCGAATCCAGGCAACGCAGCAAGGCGGGGGATGAGGCATGACGTCGACGTACGAGTTCCCGAGGCCCGCGTTGACCGTGGACTGCGTCGTCTTTGGACTCGATGAACCCGACTTAAAGGTCTTGCTGATTCGACGTGAATTGGAACCCTATCGAGGAAAATGGGCACTGCCGGGTGGTTTCGTCCATGTCGACGAATCGCTGGACGATTCCGCCAAACGAGAGCTAAGAGAAGAAACGGGGCTCGAAAAAGTCTTTCTGGAACAGCTTTACACGTACGGTGATGTGGATCGCGATCCGCGCGAACGCGTGGTCACAGTTGCGTACTATGCACTGGTCAGGCTTTCGGATCACCGTGTCGTCGCGGCGACGGACGCCCGCGATGCGGCATGGTTTGGCGTGCACGATGTTCCACGGCTCGCGTTCGACCACGACCGCATTTTGAACGCCGCCTACCAACGGCTTCAAAACAAGGTGCGATACGAACCGATCGGTTTTGAACTGCTGCCGAGAAAGTTTACGTTGAGGCAGTTGCAGCGACTTTATGAGATCATTTTGGACCGCTCACTCGACAAACGAAACTTCCGGAAAAAGATCCTGGGCATGGATGTGCTTGAAGAGCTTGATGAGGTGGAGACCGATGTGGCGCATCGAGCCGCACGGTTGTACCGATTCAATCAGAAACGTTATCGCGAGATGGTCAAACAGGGAGTGAACTTTGAAATCTAACACCACCACAAGAGATCACAGGGCATTGTTGCTGGTTGATCTGCAGAATGATTTTGTCCAAGGCGGAGCACTGGAGGTACCGGGCGGATTGGAGGTGATCGAAGTGGCCAACACGTTGATCCCCAAATTTTCTTGGGTGGTTGCGACGCAGGACTGGCACCCCGCCGATCACCAGAGTTTCGCCAGCCAACATGCCGGACTGGCCATCGGAGATCAGTTCTTGCTGGAGGGAATTCCGCAAGTTGCTTGGCCGGATCACTGTATCGAACACACACACGGTGCGGAGTTTGTCTCAGCGTTGGATCAGGATCGGATTGATCACGTGGTTCGCAAGGGAACGCAACGGCTGATTGATAGTTACAGCGCGTTCTATGACAACGGACACCAGCATTCGACTGGCCTGGCGGACGACTTGCGTCGTCACGGCATTGAGCACGTGATCGCAATGGGATTGGCTACCGATTACTGCGTTCGAGCCACGGTGTTGGATGCGATCAGCGAAGGCTTTCGCGTGACTTTAGTCGTTGATGGCTGTCGCGGCGTCGAAATGCAACCCGGTGACAGCGAACGCGCCCTTGCAGAAATGCGAGACGCCGGCGCTGAAATGGTTCGCAGTGGCGAGCTTTGATCTCGACGCAAGTGAAGTTTCGGCAGCCGCCGCACAGCAAAACCAACTCGGTTTTCAAGCCCCCATTTACGCAGGTCTCGAAGTTCGGCCACCCGGTCCGTGACTCGGTCCCTAGTACTTTGTCACAGCTAGTTCAAGGGCTAGCAGAACTCACAAACATTGATTTGAGCCAAAGCACGGGCAGCATAAAACCGACGACATCGCGTGACGTCGATACCGATGCCGGATGCTCACAACCGGAACCGCACCGGCAAGACCTCTTCCGAAGCGATCGCGCGGCCGAAGCGTCGGGCCGGTTGGCCTTTCCATCGTCTCACCGCCTCGACGGCCGCTTGATCGAGCGAACCATGGCCGCTTGATTCGATGATCTCGACTTCGGTGACTTTGCCATCGGTGTCCACTTGCAACCGCAACAACACCGTGCCTTCGAGTCGGTTGCGGGCCGCATCGAGTGGGTACTGCGGCGGCGGATTGGACGAGAAATCGACGGGTGTCTCGGGTGACAATCCGACCGGTTGGGGAATCGGAATCGCATCGATCGCCGGCGGCGTGACGTCTCGAACCAATCGGCGGGGCGGACGTGCCGGTACCACCGTTTCAATCGTGGGCAACGTCGCCGCTTCGATGGCTTGACGCTCAAACGCCGCGTCGGCTTGCGAACGAAACTCGGGGAAGTCCGGGGGAGGGGGAAGCCGACTGGTCCTGCTGGTTACAATTGGCGAAGCTTTCGCCGTGTCTTCTGATCGATCCGGAGGCGACTGTTCCCAGGCCGCGAGCGGTTGGATCGTCGGCAGTGGAAGAATCTGTGCAGGAAAATCGAGGGCAGTCGGGCTGGCAACGCTCAATTCGATCGCGACGACCTGTTGTTGTCCCGCAGACCTGAATCGCTCGGTTGCCGCCATCGGAACCACGCACAACACTGCAGCACCGATCGCATGAAGGAACAGGGAGATCAGTGTGGAGCGAACGGGAAAACTCATTTGCACAAGTATAACTTTCCCGCCGAAGTTCGTCGAAGGCGGTACATCAACTCGCCATGCTCGATCCAGATCTCGGCGCGGCCACGAAACAGATCTTGGGAGGCGATGATCAACGGAGACGCGTTCGGTGATGGGGTGGGACCGTGCTCTGCCGGCGGGTCGGCCATACGGTCGTCGGGTTCGTCATGGGATTGCTGCATCCCAATTTCCTTTTGCAGATCACATGCCAATCCGGATCCGGCGCGTGTTTCTGAGCGTCTTGATGCCAAATCCGGTCGGAAACGGCCGGTTTTCGTGGCTCGGCGCGTGTCGGTTTGACCGCAGACGCGGGCACCGCTGGCGGATTTCCCACCGGCGCCGGCGGACTTTCCATCGTCATGTTCTGCCTAACCGGTCCGCATCGTTCGCGTCGCGTTGACTTTGACGGCACCCTCGGCCACCCCGAAAGCGATTGAATCGAATACGCCGATGACAACCTATGGATCAGTTTGAACGGAAATGCCGACCTAGCATTGTCGCCACGGGAGCATTTTCGTTCTGAGATGGATGTACTACATCGTGAAACACCAAACCATTATTGCATTGGCGCTCGTTCCCGCTCTCGGGATCGGCCTGTGGCAGACGCGTTTGTCGGGCCAAGAACCCACGCTGCCAGAAATCGAGGTGCGGCCACCGGCGACCGATCAGGCCCCGCCGGTTGGGCAATCTGACATCGAAACCTCTGGCATCGAAACGCCATTTACCGGGCAGGATTCGACAACTGGCGCGATCGATCCGACGCCGCAACCGAGCGCTGCGTCTCAGAATGCTTCGTTCCCTTCGCTCAGCGAGCAGCTGTTCGGCGGCACGATGAGCAACCCGACCGGACTCAATAGCGTCTTCCGCAGCGAGAGTGATCTGTTCGAAACGCCTCGTCTGGGAACCATCGTCGACCGCGACGAACTCGACCGTCGACAAGCATCGACGGTCTATCGAGCGTTGCAGAACGAGGTCGGCGTGATGTTGCAACAAACCGGCAACGGGCAACTGTCGCCGTTCATCCGTGGCCTGACCGGGCAACAGATTCTGATTTTGGTCGACGGCATCCGGATGAACACCAGCATTTTGCGTCCGGGACCGAACCAGTACGCGGCAACGATCGACCCCGGTTCGATCGATCGCATTGAAGTCATCCGGGGCGCCGAATCAGCACTCTGGGGCAGCGATGCCATCGGCGGCGTGATCAATGTCGTCACACGCAGCGCCGATCCGTTGCGCGGCGACTATGCGAGTCCCCACTTCAGCCAATTCTACAGCACCGCCGAAGCCTCATCGTACACGCGAACCGGATTCAGCGGCTGGTATGGGGCGACGGGATTCACCGGAGGCGTATCGTACTTGGACGTCGGTCGGCTCGATCGCGGTGGCGACCTGGGGCGACAACCTGGCACCGACTACCAACAGTACGCCGGAGACTTGAAACTGCAACGCATGCTGACGGAGAATCACCTGTTGACCGTCGCAATGCAGCACTTCGAACAAGAGGACTTGAAACGCAGCGATCGCTACTTGCCGTTTGTACTCGGCCCGGCCAGCGACGGAAGCGTGCCGACGCAGCGACCGACCGTCTTCGATCCGCAGCAACGCGACTTGTTGTACGGGCGTTTGGAAGGCTTGCTGCCAGAGGATGCCGTTCTCGCGGACCTGTATTCCGTCACGCTCTCGGGAATGCGAACCAAAGAAGCGTCCGTCGTCGATCGCTATTCCGGCAACGACCCGGCCGCCGTCGTAACGCGTCGTGAAATCGGCGAGTTCGATGATTGGGGATGGGGGACGACGCTTTCGTTCGTCAAAGACATGCACGACTACGGCAAGCTGACATACGGAACCGATTACTACAGCGAGTCGATTGATGCCGAACGCGTAGAAATCAACAACCCGAACTCGCCCGGTGCGACGCCGTCTGTCACCGATCCGCAATATCCCAATGACTCCGAAGCCGATCGGGTTGGCGTCTACGCATCGTGGCACGTGGCGTTGACCGATCGGCTCGATGCCACGACGTCGCTGCGGTATGAGAACATCAACGTGTCGGCCACGCCGAACTTTGACACAATCGGCCCGACCTACTTTGAACGGTCTTATCAAGACTGGATCGCGAGCGTCGGATTGGGGTACAAGTTGACCGATGAAGTGCGTCTGGTCGGCGGCTACTACGAAGGTTTTCGGGCGCCGACGATCGACGATCTGACGGCCAACAAAACGTTCCTGCAAAATAACCAATCGACGCCGCTGGTCGGCAATCTGGACGTCGAACCCGAACACAGCAAGACGTATGAGGTCGGGTTGAAGTTCAATGACGACCGATTACGACTCCAACTGACCGAGTTTTGGACGGATTTCGACAGTTTCATCAACCGCGAAACGATCGGCGGCTCACGTTTCCTGACCAATCAAGAAGCATACATCCATGGAACCGAATTGGCCAGCGAATACCTGCTCACCCGCAACCTGGCCCTGTATGGAAACTTCTACTACACCTACGGCACGATCACGAGCAACGATGATCCGATTTCGCGGATCCCGCCGATGCAAGGAACCTTGGGAGTGCGACTGACCGAACCGTGTCGCCGATCCTACGTCGATGTCTATACCTGGATGGTCGATCGCGCCGATCGCTACAGCGAATCAAACTTGAGCGATGTTCGGTTCATCGCCGGCGGCACCCCCGGATACGCGACGTTGAATGTCCGCATGGGGCGCTCCTTCGGAACGGCCAATCAGCACCAAGTCTCGTTGTCGCTGGAGAATCTCACCGACAAGTACTATCGCGTGCTCGGCAGCGGAGTGGACGGTGCGGGATTCAACGCCGTGTTCGGTTATCAATACACGTTGTAACCGCAACCGTTGGTGTCCAGGCTTCAGGCGCATCCCCACGCGCTGCGAAGCAGCAAGACGGGGCGGATGAAGCCTTGCACACCAGCACTCGTTGGTGTCCAGGCTTCAGGCGCATCCCCACGCGCTGCGAAGCAGCAAGACGGGCGGCTGAAGCCTGCACACCAGCACTCGTTGGTGTCCAGCCTTCAGGCGCATCCCCACGCGCTGCGAAGTAGCAAGACGGGGCGGCTGAAGCCTGCACACCAGCACTCGTTGGTGTCCAGCCTTCAGGCGCATCCCCACGCGCTGCGAAGCAGCAAGACGGGGCGGCTGAAGCCTGCACACCAGCACTCGTTGGTGTCCAGCCTTCAGGCGCATCCCCACGCGCTGCGAAGCAGCAAGACGGGCGGCTGAAGCCTGCACACCAGCACTCGTTGGTGTCCAGCCTTCAGGCGCATCCCCACACGCTGCGAAGCAGCAAGACGGGGCGGATGAAGCCTGGACACCAGCACTCGTTGGTGTCCAGCCTTCAGGCGCATCCCCACGCGCTGCGAAGCAGCAAGACGGGCGGCTGAAGCCTGGACACCAGCGCGCGGTGCATCTTCACTTCAATTTACTTCCATCGCCCAATACGACCGATAGACTCGCTATCATGGCTTGAGAAGCACCAAACCCGACGATGGAGCACTCCGATGCTGACACCTTTTCATCTGGCCATCCAAGTCCGCGACGTCGACGAAGCGCGTGACTTTTATGGGGTCAAGATGGGACTGGCCGAGGGGCGAAGCGACTCGGCATGGATCGACTTCAATCTGTTCGGCCATCAGTTGGTCACGCATCTCAATCCTGCCTTGGGACAAAATGGTCGGGTGGCCAAGCATCATAACCCGGTCGATGACCATGCGGTGCCGGTGCCACATTTCGGCGTGGTGCTGGAGGTCGACGTGTGGAAGCCATTCGCGGAGCGTGTCGCCAGCTTAGTGGACGAGTTCATCATCGAGCCCCACGTCCGATTCAAGGGTCAGCCGGGCGAACAGCACACCATGTTCTTCGAGGATCCCAGTGGGAACGCGTTGGAATTCAAGGCGTTCGCGGACATCCAATCCCAACTGTTCGCCACCGACTGATGCAGATGATTTACCGAGCACTACTGCCACTGCTTGTTCTCACGAGCCAACTCGCTGCCGCTGAACTCCAGTGGATCCGGGTCAGCGACGACGGGCAGAAGTTTATCCGTGCGGAATCCGGGACGCCGTTTATACCGTGGGGCTTCAATTACGACCACGAAGGCGACGGCAAACTGCTCGAAGACTATTGGGACGACCAATGGCCCACCGTGGAAGCCGCATTTGGTGAGATGAAAGCGCTGGGCGCGAACGTGGTTCGCATCCATCTCCAGTTCGGACGGTTCATGGAAAGCCCGACCGAGCCGCGGCAACATTCACTCGACCAACTCGCCCGTCTGGTTCAACTGGCCGAGCAAACCGAACTGTACCTCGATCTGACCGGGCTGGGCTGCTACCACAAACAGGACGTGCCCGCCTGGTATGACACGCTCAGCGAAGAGGACCGTTGGGCGGCGCAAGCGGTGTTCTGGGAAGCGGTTGCCAAAACCTGTGCGACAAGCCCCGCGATCTTTTGCTACGACCTGATGAACGAACCGGTCGTGCCCGGAGGCGACCAGCGACGCGACGACTGGCTGGGACCGGGTTTCGGCGGCAAGCACTTTGTGCAGTTCATCACTCTGGATCGAAACAGTCGAAATCGTCCTGATGTGGCACGAGATTGGATCCGCAAATTAGTCTCAGCGATCCGCAAGCACGATAAACAGCACTTGGTCACCGTCGGCCTGGTGCCGTGGAGTCTGGACCGCCCGGGGATGACTTCGGGATTTGTTCCCGAAGCGATCGCCGACGAACTGGACTTCATCGCCATGCACATCTACCCAGAATCCGGCAAGCTGGCCGAGGCGATCGAGACGGTCAAGGGATTTGCAGCGGTCGGTAAGCCCGTCGTCATCGAAGAGACCTTCACGTTGAAGTGTGGCGCCGACGAACTGGAACAGTTCATCGATCAATCTCGGCCCTACGCGACGGGCTGGATCGGATTCTACTGGGGAAAGACGCCGGATGAAATTCGCCCGGCCAAGACGATCCCCGAGGCACTGACGTTGGGTTGGCTGGAACTGTTTCAAAAGAAACGCGACGAGATCGTTGGACAGGCGGCCTCGTTTCTCCGCAACGGCGCTACCGCTCATCGAGGCAATTCAGGAAGCTATCCTGAGAATACGATGCCGGCATTGGAAAGCGGAATCGATGTCGGCGCCGACTGGATCGAGTTGGACATCCTACGCACCCGAGACGGACAGCTCGTTGTCATTCATGACCCGACCACCAAACGTGTCGGCGACCAAGATCGCGTCGTCGCTGAATCCACTTATCAGCAGCTTTCGAAAATTGACGTGGCCACTGATTTTCGGCGGCGGAACGGCAAGAGTGTCGAGGAATGCCCGGTCGAGCGGATTCCGTTGTTGAAAGAGGTGTTGCAGCGGGTCATGACGCAGGACCGGACTCGGGTTTCGATCCAGCCCAAGATGGATTGTGTCGCAGACGCGGTGGCGTTGATCAAAGAGATGAACGCCGAGCGATGGGTCGGGTTCAATGATGGAAACCTCGATTACATGACCGAGGTGAAACAACTTGACCCGACGATCCCCGTGTTCTGGGATCGCGGCAAGGAAACGGACATCGACCAGGACATTACGATCGCACAGCGACACGGCTTTGAAGCATTGGTGCTCCATCACGAAGGCGTCACGGCGGAGAAGGTGCAAAAAATCAAGGCGGCCGGGATCAGTGTCGGTGCCTGGACCGTTAACGATCCGGAGACGATGAAACGCCTACTCGAGCTCGGCGTCGAACGGATCTACACCGACCATCCGCAATTGCTGCTTTCGCTGATTGCGGAATAACGGACCAATGGATCGTGTTCCATCCCCTTGGTTCACATCGTGGGACGAACAGCATCACTCCGCCGTCGCCCAGCCGTGACCGGTTGGGATGATCGGCCGATCGGCGCGCACCTTGGGAATCTCGCCGAGTGGCGCCAAGGTCTGTTCCCAGGCTTGGTGTCGCAGCGCCATTTGCTTGACGACCTCTGAATGATCTGACGCGATGTCGCGTTTCAATCGTGACTCAGCTGACTCAGTTTCAGCGGGAATTCCTTGACCGCTTTTCCACTGTTGTCGACGCATTTGAACGTCATCACGGGATCATCCGGGCGCAGGTCGAAGTGAAGTTGCCCCCAAAAGTTGCCTTGATTGTAAGACCAGACGGCGTTGGGGAAGGTTTGGTGTGTGTGTTGATTCGTCACTTTTGCGGACACAAACTCATACAGCGGATAGCCTCGCGGACGTTCAATTTTCCAGATGTCCGAACGGTGACGGTCTCCGGAAATCAGAATCACGCCATCGATCTTGCGGTCATTGATCAAGTCAAAGATCTCGTCGCGTTCGGCCCGCGCCCAGGTACCGGCCCATGAATCCTTGCCGTCTTTATCGGCACCGTCGGACCACATCGTTCCCGACGCGATGACTTTGAACTTGCCTTTCGCATTGGCCAATCCATCGAGCAGCCATTGTTTCTGGTCCGGCCCCAACATGGTTCGGTCCCCTTTGTCGCGGTAGAAACGTCCGTCGGTCATGAAAAAGTCGACGTCTCCGAGTGAGAATGAATGCCACGTGCCTGGCATTTCGCGACCACCGCCGTAATGTGGATTGTTCCAGTTCTGGGCAAAGACCTTCCAATTGGGGCGTTTCCAAGCCGCGTCCAAACCGGCCCCGCCGGAGGAATCATTCATCGCCATGTCGTGGTCGTCCCAAACGGCGTACATGCCAACGCCTGCGATCAGTTCGCGGTAGGCCGGGCTAAGGCATCGACGGTAATAGAACAACCGTTGCGCTCCGCGGCGATTGACGACATCGATATAAACGTTGTCACCGAGACCCAAGTAGGCCAAGGGTCTCGATTTGGCCATGTTGTGCCAGGCGAATTCATTCGGCGGGACGTAACGTGATCCCGAGCCGAACGTCACGTGGAAGTCAACGTCTTGCCCCTTGTCCGGTGCCGTCCGGAATTTGAACGTCGGGGATTGGATCGTGCGGCCATCGATGTTGACCGTGTAGGCGTAGTCGGTGAAGGGTTGCAATCCCGTCACCGTCATGACGGCCGTGAAGTCATCTTCGGCGGCGGTCTGAACCGTGTCGGACGACTGCGCCCCGACGCTGATTTGAACCCGCGCCGGCCCCGCGGTGCGAACCCAGAACTTCGCCGACGTCGGCTTGAGGTCGCCGAGCATGGGCCCGTTGAACAGTTTCAGGTCGTGCTTTTCGACCAAGTTGACGAACTCGGGTTCGCTCAACAGATCCGCCAACCCGCCTTCTGCGCCGAATCGTCCGGTTTGTCCCTTCGGATCGCTGCCGTACAAGGCGTCGATCAGGTAGGGATCCAGATCCAACATGACCGGATCCTGCTCGCCCTCGGTCAGGGGTTCTTTCGCCCAAGCAGACGCTCCTGCGGTCAGCAGCAGCGTCGCGATGAAGGTGGTCAGGGGCGTTGTCCATGGATTTATTTTCATCGGTTCTCCTTCGATGGTGGGGTCCAGATGCCAGACATTGTAGGCCACGGGATGTAACAGTTCACCCGTTGCTCCGCTTGGCTAGGCAGAACCACACCGGAGCGTGTGGGAACAGACCCTTCCAACCACTTGCCGAGATCTGAGATGCTCTGCCGATTCGCCACCGCATTTTCCTTGTTTGCCCTGTTCGGAACCTTCGCCACCGCTGCTGAATTTCGAGACGACACCAAGGTCGCGACGAAAACTGCCCCCGTGGTGTCCCGCACCGCCGAGAGTTTGGCGACGGTCGACCAACAAATCTGGATCGATCCCGTCACCGGCGAAGTCCACACCAAGCCGGTCGAAGTACCGACCAAGACCAGCGGTGGAGGAACGCTGGCGTTGCCGTCGGATTCGCCGGAACCAGAACAGGAGCCTCAATCGCTCTACGATCATTTTGACCCCGCCGATGGCAGCAAGGCGATGCTCAACGCCTACTTGCTGGCACAATTGAGCATGACCGTTTACAGCGACGCGACCAGCGAAGCCGCCTTTGAAGAAGACTTGATCGACCGACTTGATCCGCAGGGCATCGAAGAGGGCAACATTGACGTCATCATGAACGACGACACCGGAACCGAAGCGGCGGCGTTCACCATCGGCGATACCCTTGTGATCGCCTTCCGCGGCACCAGCAGCGAAGGGACCAACAACATCAATCCCTACGTCGATGCCACGACCGACTTGAACGATGATCCCTGGCCGATCGAAATCAACAACAAAAAATTCTTCGTGCACCTCGGGTTTTGGGACAGTGTCGATTCGGTTTACCCCTGGGTGCTCGCTCGCGCCTTGGACGCGCATGCCAGCGGAAAGAAGGTTTGGTTGACCGGTCACAGCCTCGGTGCGGCTCGGGCCACGTTGGCCGCGACACGGCTGCACTATTCCGACGAGATTCCCGTCGATGGATTGATGACGTTCGGATCACCCAAAGTCGGCGACGAAAACTTTGCAGCGTTCTGTTACGACAAGGGGGCCGACGATTGGAGTCTGCAACAGGTCACGACACGGTTTGTCGTCAGCGGCGATCCGGCGACGACGTTTCCGGAAAAGGAACAAATCGGAATCAACTTTCTCACCGGATGGGTTTACTACCAACACATCGGCCGAACGATCACGATCTTCCCGTTTGACAATGGTGGCGATTTCATGATCATTCCCGGCGAAACCAACTTCACTCCGACGGCGGCCCAGTGGATCGGCTTCCTCAGCGGTGCCGGCCATAGCGAACACATGTGGTACGACGACGCACTCCTTGAAGAGGTCCGAGAGGACGACCAATTCAATGCGATCGAAGCGATGGTGATGGAGCATCAAGCGGTCGCCCAGTGATTCCGACGGCTCACATCGATTCCGACCGTTCACCTCGGCCTGGCGTTTCGGGCCGAGGTGTTGGACAGATTGTCGTTAGATGCCATTTTGTCGCGGTCGCAACACGACAAAATGTCTCATGCCACGTGGCGGCGGCGGGAATCGGACGGCCGCGTCCTCGGCTCACATGCTCCACTCAGACCGAGTTCGCTCCTTCGAATGGCGACCTCTTTGGGGGCATCAATGCCGACTGAAACGCGGTTTCCCTTGATCGCCGTGATGGTTAGCACAATTTTATCACCAATTTGAATTCGCTCGTTCTCTTTCCGTGAAAGCACCAACATGTTTCGTCCCCTGAATGGTTTTGACGTGAAGTGTGCCAACAGCGTCTGAGCTGTCGCGTGTTGACTCTGCCGGATGCAACGTTTGTGCCAATCAGCTGATTCTGGTTGCCCATCCGCTTGGCAAGTCTTGATTGCACGCCAGCGGACCTTCGGCAGGAGTCAACGTTTTTCGACGGTCAACGCGATTGATCGTTGAAGACGTCCCAGGTCAGCCACAACATGGCAAGGCCCACACCCAGGTAAGTCCAATCGAACAGTAAGCTGGCGTGCATCCAGGGCCAGGCGAACGCCAGGTCGAGCGAGCAGAGAACGATCAGCCCACTGGCGACGAGAAACGACAGGATCGTGAACGACTTTTCAAGGGTGAAACCGCTGAAGAATTTCCCCAACCTGGATTTGCGTCGTCGCGACGTCGGTCGGGTTGACGTTGCGGGTGCCCCGGTTGCAACCGCCGCAGCGTCGGGTCGATTCGATCGATCCCATGTCGGTTTGATCGCGTGTCGCCGCGGCTGGCGGGCATCGTTCTCGCGGGGACGACGCTCACTTCGGCGCGGCCGCCGCGTTCGCTCGGTTGATGAAGACCGGTGGGTTCTGTGTCGTGGTTGATCCAATGTAGCGGGCATGAAAGGTTCCTCCGTTTGATCGACGGGAAACGTTCATGCCGCAGAGTATGCATCCAGCGTGCCAATCAAGCAGTCCGACCGGCGTCGCCACGCAAGCGGCCTGGGCTCGTCGTCACGCTCAAGCCTCTTCTTGGCTGAACCGATAGCACCATCGGTCGCCGCACGCCACCAGGTCGTACAAGGCGTAACTGCTCGGCAGATCCGTCGGTTCAACCGATTCGCTCTCGTCCATGTCGAAAAAACGGGCAATTCGCGATGCGCTAATGGGCAACACCAACGAAGGCGGCAGATGGTAGATCTTGGCGGGGTCGACGAGATGTCGGTAGCCGTCGAGCGGTCCGCCCACGAACTCGACCCATTCGTCTCGATCGAGTAAATCGCTGTCGAACGTGGTAAACGCTACATACCAGTGCTCAATCCACTGGCTGGTCCGCGTCAGAACGTGACCCAAAATATCCATCGAATTGACCTCCGCATTGCGACAAAAGTCTGACACCACATTGTACAGCATGTTACGGGCCATGCGGCCGACTTGTCGTGCTCCGATGCCATTTTGTCGTTTCCGTGTCACCGCATCACGACAGCAGACATCCAATCGGATCGGAGGCGGATCGGAGCTTAGTAGAATTCGTCAACAGTGAATCTCAACGCCGTGCTGGCACCCGCTTCAGGGCGACACCGCCGAGGGATGCGCACCTTGTGATCCAGGTGATTTTTCGAGCGGATGGAGAGATCAAGGATGGTTTGGTATCGAGATTTGCAGGGGAACTCGCTTGAACTGCCGACACGGAAACTCTGTGCGGCAGAGGGAATCTGACAACCGCCCCCCAACCGAAGGAGACACGAAATGATTGGTTTCATCATCATCGAAGTCGACGACGGGTTCACGATTGCCGAAGTCCCCGCGGGTTCGACTCCGGAATCGGTCGCCACGCAATCCGGCGGCGTCCTGGTCGAGGGCGGCCCGTACAAGTCGTTCGCCGAAGCGTCCGACGTGCTGGCGGCGCTGCCAAACCCGTACGAATCCAAACCCATCTAGGACACGAAGGCCGGGCTACAACGGGAAGGGGTTTCAGCATTGGTACAGCGGTTGCTATAGCGTCCGCCGCCGCTGGCGTTGTGCCAAATTGACGGTGGCTCCGGAGCGGCAGGGCCACACTGTTGTGCAATGTCCAAGGAAAGATGGAGGACATTTCATGGCGACTGCTACAAAGTCAGAATCGACCACCAATCTGAAACTCAAACCGCTTGCCGATCGCGTCGTCTGCCAACGTGACGAAGCCGACGAAAAGACGTCTGGCGGGATCGTGCTACCGGATTCCGCCAAAGAGAAAGTCAACCGCGCTCGCGTGATCGCGGTCGGCCCCGGCAGACGCGACGACAACGGCACCGTTCACCCGCTGTCGGTCAGTCCCGGCGATTACGTGTTGCTAAACAAATATGGCGGCGACGAATTTGACGTCGACGACATCAAGTACACGATCGTCAAAGAAAGCGACATCCTGGCCGTCATCGAGAACTAAGTGGGGGACGATTCGATATGTCAAAAATCATTGCCTTTGAACAAGATGCCCGCGAGGCGATGCGTCGCGGGGTTCACAAGTTGGCCAAAACCGTCCGCAGCACCCTCGGGCCCGGCGGACACAACGTGATCATTCAGAAGAGCTACGGATCGCCGATCGTGACCCGCGACGGCGTGACGGTGGCCAAAGAAATCGAACTGGATGACCCCTATGAAAACATGGGGGCGCGGATGGTGCGCGAAGTCGCTTCGAAGACCAACGACGTGGCGGGCGACGGCACGACCACCGCAACGGTGTTGGCCGAAGCGATCTTCAATGAAGGGCTGCGGGCCGTCGTCGCCGGCACCAATCCGATCGCGATGAAACAGGGGATCGAGCAAGCCGTCGAAGACATTGTCGGTCACCTCAAGTCGATGTCGACCACCGTCAAAGGCCGCAAAGAGATGGAGCAAGTCGCTCGGATCAGCGGCAACCAAGACGCCAAGATCGGTCAAGTCGTTGCCGATGCGATGGAAAAGGTCGGGAAAGACGGCGTGGTCACGATCGACGAAGGCAAGAGTCTGGAAACAGAGGTCAAGTGGGTCGAAGGGATGCAATTCGACAAGGGCTATCTGTCGCCCTACTTCGTGACTTCACCGGAAACGATGGAGTGCGTGCTCGAAGAACCGTACATCCTGATTCATGAAAAGAAGATCAGCAATCTGCGCGACTTCGTGCCGTTGCTGGAAAAGGTGGCCAAGACCGGCAAGGCGTTGTTGATCATCGCCGAAGACGTCGAAGGTGAAGCGCTGGCTACCCTGGTGGTCAACCGCTTGCGCGGAACCTTTGTCGCTGCGGCGGTGAAGGCTCCCGGATACGGTGACCGCCGCAAGGCCATGATGGAAGACATGGCGATCCTGACCGGCGGCAAAGCGTTCTTCGAAAGTCTCGGTGTCAAACTCGAAAACATCGAACTGGCCGATCTCGGACGTGCCAAGAAAGTCATCATCGACAAAGACAACACGACGATCATCGAAGGCGCCGGAAAGACCGACGACATCAAGGCCCGGATCAAGCAGATCGAAACGGAGCACGAAAAATCGACCAGCGACTATGATCGCGAGAAGCTGCAAGAGCGAAAAGCGAAACTGGTCGGTGGCGTTGCCAAGATCAGCGTCGGCGGCGCAACCGAAGCCGAGGTCAAGGAAAAGAAAATGCGTTTCGAAGACGCCTTGTCGGCTACCCGCGCGGCGGTCGAAGAAGGCATCCTGCCCGGCGGCGGCGTGGCCTTGGTGCGCGCGGCCAGCCGCTGCGACGCATCCAAATTGTCCGATGACCAACGGACGGGCTACAACATCGTGCTCAAAGCCTGTCGCGCACCGGCCACCTGGATCGCCGAAAACGCCGGTCAAGATGGTTCGCTGGTTTGTGAGAAAGTGGCTGCCGAAGACGGCAATTATGGCTACAACGCTGCCACCAACACCTACGAAGACCTGGTCGAATCCGGCGTTATCGACCCCACCAAAGTGGTCCGGACCGCACTCGAAAATGCCTCCAGCGTCTCGACGTTGCTGTTGACCAGCGACGCCCTGATCGCTGAAAAGCCGAAAGACGAAAGCAAGTTCGGCAAGAAAGGCCACGGCGGCGACTACGACATGTACTAGGCTCGATCCCGCCGTAGTGGACGAGGCGACGAGTCCCCTATCATCACCAATCACCGGGACTCCTTGCCCCGTCCACTACGGCGAACTTTCATATTTCCCATGACAGATGAGGCGCGCCCCTTGACTGGCAATTCGGACGTGTGATGATGAAACCGGAATTCATCCGTTCTTAGTACGCTCGAACATGACATCGCGCCGACTCAGCCGTGCTTTCGACTTACGCCAGACGCTAGTCTGGGCGTGCTTCGTCGGTTTCGGTTTCGGCCTCTTTGCTTCGCCTTGCGCCGCCCGTTTCGACCGGGAAGACCGACAGGCGCGTCTGGTTGGAAGCGTTCTGGATCAGGCCGCGTTGCCGGGTGAATCGATCGGCCAATTCGATCGAGAGGGCTCCAAGCCGGGGCAACCGAATGCGGCATGTGCCTTCGATCCGCTTCGTGGTTTTGACCGATTGCCGCGCGGAAACGATTCGCGTTTGCGATCCGGCGAGGCTTGGCGCGGACGATTGTCTCTCACCTCGCTCGGGGTCCGTTTGCAGATTTAGACGAGGACGATTTCTCGTTGTTGTTGATTTTTTCTGCAAACTAAACCCGTCTCAGATTCGGCTGCCGGCTTGAACCGCGCAACCGATCTGCCTGGAGATCGCAATGTCCAAACCCAAAACTCTCTCGCGTGCCATCACCGCAGCCGTCGGTGCTGCCCATCAACCTGACTCCGCCGCCACCCGCCCCGACGGCGGCGACCTTCCGAGGTCCGTTTTCAACCAGATCCGTAGTGGCAACTACGCAGCTGCCTACCACTCGTTACGCACGCTTCCCCCCAACCACCTCTATCGAAGTTGTTTAGGTGTGTGCGCGATGCGCACGGCAAAATTCGATGAAGCCATCCAGATCTTCCGTGGCCTGGCGCTCAGCCCCGGTACGACCATCGTCCGCGGTGACGCCGACGATGTGTTGCTGATCAATTACGCCACCGCGTTACTGCTAGGCAACTTGCCCAGCGGAGCGCTCGACGTGTTGGGGGACTTGAAAGACCGCGACGCGCCGGCGGCCGTTGAAATTCGGTCGGCCATCGACCGCTGGGCCCGCGGCCTGTCATTCTGGCGACGTCTGGACTGGAAGCTGAATCACATCGAACCGCGGAATTGTTCCGTGCCGATCGACTTCGCCCCCGGCGTCTTCCCGATCACTGATGCAACTTGGGCGAACCTTGGGGCCACGCACCAACCCAGCGGGCAACGACAAGCAGTCCGCTCCCTTTCACCGTAGTGGACGAGGCGACGAGTCCCACGCATAGGTATCACCGTAGTGGACGAGGCGACGAGTCCCACGCACAGGTATCACCGTAGTGGACGAGGCGACGAGTCCAGCGCACACGTATCGCCGTAGTGGACGAGGCGACGAGTCCCACGCACACGTATCGCCGTAGTGGACGAGGCGACGAGTCCAGCGCACACGTATCGCCGTAGTGGACGAGGCGACGAGTCCCACGTCGTGACTTCATAAACGCCGTAGGCGTATTTCGACGCCGACTACCAAACCCGCGCCACCTACAACTTGGTGCCACCCACCAAACACGCAACCGACGACAGGCAGATCGTGCGATAGCAAATCAGCCTGTCAGAATCGCTCACGCCGTTGGTGGGTAGTGTCTTGGAAACGGCGGCTCGACCTCGCTGTCCACGATTGAATTCGTTTTCAAGCTGGGCTTACGCGTGAGCCATGATTCGAAAAGTGCCTGCCGGTTAGCTGCCGGCAGGCACGCGGACTCGGTAGATCGTTGTGGGTAGACACCCGATGTCGTGTGCCATCTAGATCGCCGGTCCGTTTCGTTCTCAGCCCGAACAGCCGAGGGAGCCACCGACAAGTGTGAGCTCGCACTACTATCCAGGGACCAAACGATGACGACAGTTTACAAAAGATTCATTGGGGTTGACGTCGCAAGCCGCAAACTTGATCTCTTCGATTCGGTGGCAAAAGTACATCAAACGATCGATAACACACCGGAAGCAATCAACGCGTGGATCAAACTTCTCCGCCGCAAGCGTGCCAAGACAATCGTGGTGATGGAAGCCACCGGAGGCTACGAAAGCAATCTGGTGGACGCTTTGCACGAAGCCGACACGGATTGTTGCGTGTGCAACCCCGCGCAGGTGCGATCGTTCGCCAAAGGGATCGGACTGATCGAAAAGAACGATCCGATCGACGCCAGAATGATCGCCCGGTTTGGTGAGGTCGTCACGCCAAAGTTGCGTGAGAAACCTTCTCCCGAACAACGCAAGCTCAAGGCGCTGGTGCATCGACGTGATCAAATTCTCTCGCAACAGTCGGCCGAACGGAACCGCCTTGCCCAAGCCCGCGACGAGGAAGTGCGTGAAGTCATCCAGGAAGCGTTGGACTTCTATAAACGGCAAATCGCGGGGATTGAGAAGAAAATTGCCGCGCTGATCGATGCCAGCCAACCCCTGTCTGAGCGAGCAGCGCTACTCGCTTCGTGCCCCGGTGTCGGCACCGCAACGGTCGCGATGTTTCTGGCCGAGCTCCCCGAACTAGGCTCGCTCAACCGCGGCCAAATTGCCAAGCTCGTTGGCGTCGCGCCGATCGTCCGTGATAGCGGCCAAAAGGAAGGCAAACGCAGCACGTTTGCCGGTCGCTCCCTGGTCCGCAAAGTGCTTTACATGGCCGCTTTGGTTGCCACGCGACACAATTCGATCATGAAAGCGTTCTACCAACGCCTGCTGGCCAAAGGCAAGCCGCCGAAGGTGGCGATCGTGGCGGTGATGCGAAAGCTCTTGGTAACGCTGAATGTCATGGTGCGCGAAGGAACGCCTTGGCGTGAATCCACTCTCGCGCCTGCGGGGTAGGCCTCTGGGGCAACACTGGCATCGGTCCGACATGGCAAAGTCCCACATGCATACGTGTCGCATCTGAAGTCACTCATCCCCTTCATACAACAAGACGTTTGGTGAGCCCCTTTCGCGTCGCCGTCACATTGGCCTGCGCAAGCAGATGAGGCCGATGTGACGGCGATGCGGAATGGGGCGGCCCATTTCGTTGAGTCCCGAACGAGCGTCAGCCCCCCTCAATACCACCCTGAGCTGAATCTCACCAACCAGAGCCAAAGATGCAAAACCAAAAAAAATTCCCGACGAGCCATCACTCGCCATTGACAGAAACTAAGACAGCCGATGGCACCATTCGTGGTTGGTGGGACTCGTCGCCTCGTCCACTACGGCAACGTGGCGCCGTTCGCCAGTCACTTCGTCAGGACGAGCTTGCCTTGGCGGGTGCTTTGCAGGCGGTAGAGCTTGCCTTGGTATTCAATCCAAACCTCGTCTCCGCAACGCGAGAGATCTAAAAAACGCACGATCTTGCGGAGCGAATTGTCGAGATTCATTCCCGCCATTTCCGACAGATTGGCGGTCGGATCGTCGCTGGGATTGGAAGACATGGGCAGGCCGAATTGGGGGGAGACTCACCACAAAAACAGCATCTTGCGAGTGGATCTCAATAAGAAACCCGCTTTCGGTAATTTTGTCAACATTCGTTGTGAAAACTTTTTGATCCGTATTTTCCCGCTCCAATCGTAGCCACCCCAAAGACGCGGCGAGATTCACAGCCAGAGGTGGGCTTTCAAAACGATCTCTCAGCGGCTATCTTCCGTTTTTGTTGAGACCTGTTCTCAATAGCTTTCAAAGGTAGCTAGCCAGGCAAAGCGACGCCGCGATCGGCCGTCTGAATCGACGAATTCGCACCGCAGTCGCTGAACGACCCAGCGAGCAAGAACGAAGCTTCGATCCCCCGTCGCACTGGGCGACGCGTGGGCGATTTTTCTACTTGCATCGAGAGGTCAATGCTGTGCGTTGGTGTCAGTTTATTTTCTTGGCGGTTGCCATCGGCTGTGGTCCGATCGCCACCGCGCCGGTTGCATCCGCAGCCATCTTCACTCCCGGCGATTCGGTACCGGATGTCAACGGCGAGGTGTTCACGTGGTCCCAATCGGCCGCGGACAGCACCTTTGCGTTCTGGGACCGCTTCGACGATTTCCCGGGCGGGTCGACACCCGGATTCCTGCCTGCGGGGACGTCGCCGGCCGCGAACGAGAGTTTTGGTGATGGCGGACCGGCCAGTTCGCTGACCTTCGAATCCAACCAGTCCTTGGCCTCCAGCGGCAACGCGTACGGCGGTCTGTTCGGTCCTGGGGACAGTTCCAGTTTCTTGACCCAAGCGTACGCGACGGTCCGATCGGGAACCTCCGGCGGCGGATTCACGCGGATCGTGGCGCAGTTTGAAACGTTGGGATCCGAGCTGGACTACTCATCGATCTTGCTGAGTGCCTCCGCGGCCACCGCCGGCACGATCGCACCGAGTTTCATGATCGAAACCGCGCGTACTTCGTTGGGTGGAACCTTTGGCGGCGAAGGCGTCAGCTACCTCGCCCTGTGGGATTTGGACTCGTCGCAGCCGGAGTATCGGTTCGACTTCAACGCCCAATCCACCAGCATGTCGCTGGATCAATTTCGAGTCGACACGTTCACCCAAAACACGCCCTTCATCACGCCATCAGCGGTGCCGGAGCCGGGTAGCGTGGCGTTGTTGGGAATCGTCGCCGGCGGGCTGGTGCTGCGGCGCCGACGCCGGGTGGGACTTCAAAGCGCGCGTCCGTCGGTTGGCCGTTCCCCCCGACGATTGCCGCGAACCGCGCGCCATGCGTTCACGTTGGTCGAACTGCTGGTCGTGATCGCGATCATCGGGATCCTGGTCGGTCTGCTGTTGCCCGGTGTGCAAGCGGCACGCGAAGCGGCGCGGCGGATGTCGTGCAGCAACAATTTAAAGCAGATCGGGTTGGCGATGCACAACTATGACAATGTTCACGGAGCACTGCCGCCGAGTGCGTTGGGGATTCGCGTCGGTGGGTCGAGTCGACGGCCGATCCACCGCGCCGGGCTGACGGCGTTCGTTTCCGTTTTGCCATTCGTCGAACAAGACGCGTTGTTCGGCCGATTTGATCTGAACGCTGATGCTTGGGCACCGGAGAACGAGGAACCGGCCAAGCAGACACCGGAAGTGTATTTGTGCCCGTCGATGTCGTTGCCCGACAGCGGCGGAACGCCCAACGGGTATTCAAGCTATGCGATTTCCACCGGAACAAAAAAGTATCGCAACCAACTTCACAACGGTGCGATCGTCGATGCGATGAACGTGTTCCAAAGCGAGCGGGTCAGGGCGGGAATCCCCGAAGCCTCGTCGTGGATGTCCTGGGTGGACGTCGATGACATCTCCAACGCCGATGGAACTTCGAACACGCTGCTGGCCGGCGAGTTTGGCGTCCAGGTTCGTGAGACGTCCTCGTTGCCATTCCCCTATCCAGGATCCGGCGGTCAGAGTGCGGGCAAATGGGCGATCAGTTATCCGTATCATTCCAGCGCCTCGACGTTCGGCAGTTTCAACGCCAACCAGATCTCGCTGTTCGACATCCCATCCTACGAATCGTTTCGCGGTCCCCATGCGGCCGGCGTTCAGTTTGTGTTGAGCGACGGCAGCGTGCGATATTTGACCGAATCGGTCGATGCGGTGACATTGCATCGATTGACCAATCGCAACGATGGCGAAGTCGTGGACAGGGCACCGTGGTGATGAACAGGTTGACGATGTCGGATCGCAAGATCAACGGTGCCGATCGATTGCCGTTCGCCGCAACGTCGGTTCTTGCCATGATGCTACTGACCACCGGATGCACCACTCCGTCGCAACCGAACGTCACGGCCACCGGAACGGTGCACGTTTCCGGCGAACCTCTGTCGGGGGCCGTCATCACGCTGGAACCGATGCGACAAACGACGGGGCCGAATGCATCGGCGCCGGTGTTTGACGGACGGTTCCAGGTGCCCGCCAGCGCCGGCCTGCACGGCGGGACGTACCGCGTTCGCGTGGCGATGATCCCTGCCGAATTGCTCGCCAAATTGCCCAGCGAGCAAGCCGCGTCGTTGCCGCCGGCTGACTCGGTGATCGATCCATCGTTCGATGCGGAGAGCCAACTGACGTGCGAATTGAAGCCCGATCAGCCGAACGCGTTGGCGTTTGTGGTCGAGTTTTTGAAATGATGATTGGGCGCATGAATTGCAGCATCGGCTAACAGACCGTTTCGTTGGAATTGACAATTTTGGCGCCTTTCCCACTTTAGTAAATCAAACACCTCTGAAATCAAAATGAAATCTTTCCTACCGTTTCAAGTCGCGGTCGCAGTCTGCTTGCTTACCACGTCCACCGTCCGGGGGCATATGCCTTGGTTGGCAACCGATGATGAAGGCCATGCCGTGTTGTGGTTCGGCGAATCACCGGCGGACCGGACCTACCACCTGCCCGGCCCGATCGCCGGGATCGAGCTTTCCAGCGGCGAGACGGCTATCGCGACGTCGGCGATTGAAAACGCGTCGTTGATCGGGCTTCGCAGCAAAAATCCAGTCGATCCGACGCGTGAGATTGCTGGCAGCGTGACCTATGGGCTGTATCATGACACGAAGTTGACCTATCACGTCGAACACTTGCCCCACGCAGATCCCAGTGATTGGCCGGACGAACCACGACCGGACGCATCGTTGCAGTCGATCGTGACAGCATCGACTGGCGGAGGCGTTCAGGTAACGGTGTTGCGAGACGGCAAGCCGGCGGAAGGTCTGCAAGTGAAGCTATATTGCGAGGACGGCCACGAAGAAGCGTCAGGTGAGACGGACATCGCGGGGATCGTGGTGTTTAAAAAGCAAGTCGTGGAACCAGGATTGAATGCGATCGTGGTGGGGGTGACCGACGAGCAAGCGAGTGGAACGCTCGATGGAAAGCAATACGGCAGCACGACCGATTACTTGACGGCGACCTTTCGAATTCCCGGCAAGTCGTCTTCATCCGAACCGAAACCCCGACCCCAACGCGAACCTCAACGACCGATCATGGAAACGGACAACAGCGTCTCGATCGGTCCCGCCGGGTTGCCCGACCTGCCCGAGGAACTGACCAGTTTCGGCGCGGCGATCGCCGACGAGACGCTTTATGTCTACGGCGGCCACACCGGCGACGCCCATTCGTACTCGACCGAGGAGCAATCCGATCGGTTCTGGAGCCTGGATCTGTCGGCGGGCAAATCGGGGCAATGGAAATCATTGCCCGGCGGACCGTCGCTGCAAGGGTTGGCGCTCGTCGCGTATCAGAACCGATTGATTCGGATCGGCGGATTCACTGCCGTCAACGAACTTGGCCAAGCGCAGGACCTGCGTTCGCAAGCCTCCGTCGCCAGCTACGATCCCGAATCGAACGCTTGGACGGATCTGCCGGCGCTTCCCGAAGCCCGTTCGTCGCTGGACGCCGCGGTCCTCGGCGATCGCGTGTACGTGTTCGGTGGTTGGAAGCTGGATGGCAAGAGCACCGAGAGCCAATGGCATCAAACCGCGTGGTCGTTGGATCTCAGCGATCCTGCGGCAACATGGCACCCCGTGGCCACGCCGCCGTTCAAGCGACGGGCGATCAGCGTCGCCGCTCACGACGGCAAACTTTATGTCATCGGCGGCATGAATTCTGATGGCAAGCCGACCACACGCGTGGACGTGTTTGATCCGCAAGAGGAATCGTGGAGTCTGGCACCTTCGTTGCCCGGACGCGGCATGATGGGATTCGGGGCGGCGTCCTTTGCGGCCGGAGAAACCCTCTACGTCAGCACGATGGACGGATTGTTGCATCGACTCTCCAGCGACGGACAGCGTTGGGAGACGATCGCCAAAAGTGAACGCGCTCGATTCTTTCACCGCATGTTGCCGACCGGCGATGGTGCGTTGTTGATGGTCGGCGGTGCGGACATGGAGATCGGAAAGTTCACACAGATCGACCGGATTGAGATCGGCGATTGAAGAGGGATGACGGTTTCGGCGGGAGGGGGGCAAAACGATGGGGGCAAAACGATAAGAAGGCAGAATGATGGGGGTGGCAGAATGATTCTGGCTCCGCCATCTGAGCGGTCAGGACATCATTCTGCCCCGTATCATTCCGCCACTTCAAATCTTCATTCGGCGTCGTCGGAGGAATGGACGCCTTCGCTGAGGATGACCGCCGGGGCGATGAAGGAGAGGCCTTGGGTGTTGGTGGTGTCGACCATCACCGTTTCGACGACCGGCTGGGTGACTTTCGTCCCGGCCTGCCACTCGACGATGAAACTGGCGCCGGCACCGCCCGATTTGTCATCGCGGGCGATCACGAACTCCGTCGCCGCGAGTGGTCCCAGACGGAGCGGTTTGCTTAGTAAGGAGCGTAGTTCCTTGCCGGCGGTATCGAAGTATCGTGCCGACGTGATGGCGATCTCATTGGCCGTATCGGTGTTACGGATATTCAGCGTCACCGTAAGCGGATACGGCTCACCCTTTTGGTGATAAACGTGCGAATAGGCAGGCACATAAAGCCGTTGTCCTTGGACCGGATGCCAGGGCAACACGTCGACTTCCATGCGAGCTTCGTCGCGCAGGCTGGGCGTTTGATAGGGAATGCTGCCGGCGATCGAACGCAGTCGAAACTCAACAAAAATGACGATCAGCACGATCGGCACGACGACCAACAGAAAGATCAATAGCTTGATCTGTCGGGAGATTTTTTCCGCTTGGTCCTCGGTCATTCGATTCGACACGTCACTTCCCTGGTTGTGGTTTCCCATCGTCACTACCTATTACTTGAAGGTAGCGACAACGAGCGGCCGATTCAATCGGGGAAATCGTTATCGGTCAATTCCCCGCCCCTGACGGTCCGAGCGAGCTGAATCGCTGACGGGCAACGCGATGGTGCCGGCCCGAACGCGTCAGCGAGAGACCCCGCGTGGCCCCCTGCTAATGCCTGCGGGTTTCAATCGACAAGCCGCGAACACACCGTTTCTTTCGCTAAGATTCGGCGATGCGGTCGACTGCCGCATTACGCCGACGTCGCGCCTTCGGCCAACAGCTCCGCCTCATCACTCGGTGGCTCGGGTTCGGCTTGTTCATGGGGCTGCGGTGTGACTGTCGCAGCGGTTTGCCTCTTTTGTGCGAACCGTCGCAGCAAGACATAGAACACCGGCGTCAGGAACAACCCGCACAGAGTCACGCCGAGCATGCCGCTGAACACGGCGGTTCCCAACACCCGCCGCATTTCGAAACCCGCTCCCGTTGCCACCAACAGCGGCACCACGCCCAAGATGAACGAAAATGCGGTCATCAAGATGGGGCGCAGTCGCAAACGGCAGGCGGCCACCGCGGCGTCAAAACGATTCTTCCCGGCGTCCTCCTCCGCTTTGGCAAATTCGACAATCAGAATCGCGTTCTTGCATGCCAATCCGATCAAGACGATGAATCCGATTTGGGTCAGCACGTTGTTGTCCATGTCTCGGAACCAGACTCCGATCAGTGCGAACAACAAGCACAGCGGCACGATCAAGATGATCGCCAGCGGCAACAACCAGCTCTCGTATTGGGCCGCCAATGCCAAGAAGACAAACAGCACGGCCAACGGAAACAGGAAGACGATCGTGTTGCCGGCCTGCTTTTCTTGAAACGCCATCTCGGTCCATTCGTAACCAAAACCGGCAGGCAGGTTTTGTTCCGCCAGCGATTCCATGGTCGCGAGTGATTGGCCGGTGCTGAATCCCGGTACCGTCGTGCCGTTGAGGTCGGCCGATGGAAACAGATTAAAACGCACCAATCGATCGGGTCCGGCGGTTTGTTGGACATCGACGACTGAACCGAGCGAAACGCTCGCCCCGCGGGCACTGCGGGTGCGAATCTTGACGATGTCGCTGGCGTCATCACGGAACTCCGGTTCCGCTTGCGCGGTCACACGATAGGTTCGCCCCAGAAAGTTAAAATCGTTGACGTACATCGACCCCAGATAAATCTGCAACGCGTCAAACACGTTGTTGACCGGAACGTCCAGCATCTGAGCCTTGGTTCGATCGACGTCCGCGTACACCTGCGGCACATTCGCCCGCAAATTGGTGAACACCTGCGTCACGCCGGGCTGGGCGTTTGCCTTGGCCAGCATGGTTCCGGTGACTTGATTGAGCGCATCGATTCCGGCTCCGCTGCGATCCTGGACATACATCTTAAAACCACCACCGCGTCCGATGCCGCGGATCGGGGGTGGCGGAATGATCAAAATCTGAGCCTCGTTGATTTCGGAGACACCGCGTCGCATGTCGGCGACGATCGCCTGGACACTTCGCCCGCGTTCGGCGCGTTCCTTTGCATCTTGCAGGGGCAAAAACGTCACCGCCGCGTTCGGTTTAATCGTGAACGTTGCCCCGGACAGGCCGGCGATTCCGACGGCATGCTTGACGCCGTCGATGCCTTTGCCGATTTCTGCGACGCGGCGCACCACGGCATCGGTGCGTGAGAGCGACGCGCCGTCGGGCAGGTTGATGGCAACAATCACGTAGCCTTGGTCTTGTTCGGGGATAAATCCGGTGGGCACCAGACCAAAACTGAGCCCTGTGAACACGAGCAGCACGCCGTAAAGGACCATCGCAATGCCGCTCTTTTTGACCAGTCGGCCGATGATGCCGGCGTAAACGTTGCTGGAAAAGTCAAACGTCCGATTGAACAGCCGAAAGAACCAGCCGAACAGGAGATCGACCACGCGGCCGATGCGATTTTTCGGTGCGTCTTTGGGTCTCAGCAAGATCGCGCACAATGCGGGGCTAAGCGTCAACGAGACGAAGGTCGAAATCGCCGTCGAGATGGAAATGGTCAGCGCGAACTGTTGGTAGAACTGGCCGCTGATCCCTGGCACGAAGACGGTCGGTACGAACACGGCAATCAACACCAGCGTGGTGGCGATCAACGCCGAACCGACTTCGTCCATGGCCTTGTGCGTCGCTTCGCGCGCCGTCAGCCCCTCGGCAATCAGGCGTTCGACGTTTTCGACCACCACAATCGCATCGTCGACCACGATCCCGATGGCCAACACCAATCCGAACAACGACAACGTGTTCAAGGTCACGCCGAGGAACTGCATGATGGCGAACGTCCCGATCAACGAAATCGGAATAGCGATCACGGGAATGATCGTGGGCCGCCAGCCGTGCAAAAACAGAAACACGGTCAACACCACAAACAACGTGGTGATGAACAGCGTTTGAAACACCTCGCTGATCGACTCTTCGACATAATCGGTCGGGTTGTAAGCGATCTTGTAACCGATCCCTTCCGGAAACTCCTTGCTCATCGCCTCCATCGTCTGCTTGACTTGGGCAGCCGTGTCGACCGCGTTGGTGCCTGGTCGCTGGTAGACGAGCACGGCGATGGCGGATTTTCCGTCCAAATAGCTCAGACGCGAATAGTCTTGGGCACCCAATTCGATCCGTGCGACGTCGCGAAGGCGTGTGACACGGCCATCGGTGCCGCGTTTAACAATGATCTCGCCAAATTCTTCCTCGCGGATCAAGCGGCCTTGGGTGGTGACGTTCAATTGAAAATCACCCGCATCATCGATCGGCGGTTGTCCGATGACTCCGGCGGCGACTTGCACATTCTGGCTGCGGATCGCCTCGACCACTTCACCGGCCGTCAAATCGACGTGGGTCATCTTTTGGATGTCCAGCCACACGCGCATCGCGTATTCGTTCCCGCCGGCGATTCGGATTTCACCGACGCCGTCGAGTCGCATCAGCGCGTCGCGGACCCGCAGAAACGCGTAGTTACTGATGTAGAGTTGGTCCCGGCTGTTGTCAGGCGAGTTGAGGTGGACGACCATCAACATGTCGGGGATCTGCTTGGTCGTCGTGACGCCGATCTGGCGGACTTGCTCGGGCAAGCGTGATTCGGCGATCGCCACACGGTTTTGCACCAGCACCTGAGCGTCGTCCAAATCCGTTCCGAGCTTGAAGGTGACGGTCAGCTGCATGGTGCCGTCGGAACTGGACGACGATTCCATGTACAACATGTCGTCCACACCGTTCATCTCTTGTTCGATCGGTGTGGCAACCGTGTCGGCGATGACCTGCGGTGTGGCACCGGGGTAGGACGCTCGCACCAAAACGGTGGGCGGTGCGACGCTGGGATACTGTGAAACGGGCAGCGAAAAATAAACGATGCCGCCGACCAGCACGATCAAGAACGACAGCACGGCCGCAAAGATCGGGCGTTCGATAAAGAAGTGGGGAAATTTCATGACAGTCGTTCCCCGCTAACGGCGTTTGAAGTGGATGAACCGTGCGCCAGTTGGGTGGACTCGCGAGCGGGAAGCTGACGCCACGTGGTTGCTGGCGATGGAGTTTCTGGCAGCGGATCGGGGACGGGAGAAATCCATTCGCTTTCGGGAACCGGTTCGTAATCATCCGGCAACCCGTCTTCGACGACTTCGATCGTTCCTTCCACCGTCTGGACCTTTTGATCCGGCCGGGATTGCAGCAAGCCTTCGATCACCAAGGTTTCATCACCTTGAAGCCCTTCGCGAATGACCCTTAATCCATCAACGATCGGCCCCGGTTTGATGGAGCGGCGCTGGATCGTTTCATCGACCACGACGTACACGTATTGCGACGATTGGTCGGTTCCGATGGCCGAGTCGGGGATCAAGACGGCTTGGCGAGAAGCGCTGCCGGGGATACGCACGCGGGCGAACATGCCGGGCAGCAAGAGTTGATCGTCATTGGGGAACACGCATCGGGCACGCATGCTGGCCGTATCGATATCGAATCGATTGTCGACAAAGTCCATGTGTCCGCGGTGTGGAAATCCGTCTTCGTCGACCAATCCGATGAAGGCCGGGTTTTTGACCACGCGGGAACTTTCGCGTTCCCCGGATTTTGCCAACCGCATATACTTCAACACGTCTTGTTCGCTGGCGTCAAACACGCAGTAGATCGGTTGCATCGAGGTGATCGTGGTCAGCAGAGAGGACGTGTTCGTCCCGCCGGCGATCAAGTTGCCTTCGGTGACGGCCTGACGGCTGATCCGCCCGGTTACCGGGGCTCGGATACGCGTGTATTGAAGGTTCAATTCCGCGGTTTCAACGCCCGCTTTGGCCAATTCGATTTGAGCGTGGGCGGTCGCGATCGCGGCTTCGGCGGAACTGACGGCCGCTTTTGCGCCTTCGATGTCGGCTTTGGCCTGCAAGAATTCTGCTTCTCGCTCGTCGACTTCCTCTTGGGAGGAAGCACTTTGTTGGTTCAACACCTTGGCGCGTTTGTAACGCAGATCGGCGAGGTTGAGTTGTGCGTCGGATTGCAACGCCCGCGCCTTGGCTTCATCGCGCACCGCCATCGCTTGTTTCAAACCCGATTGCGCCTGTTGTAGGGTTGCCTTGGCGGCATTCAATTCCGCTTCGAAGGGTCGGGGATCGATGACGAACAACAGGTCTCCTTCGTTGACGACCTGTCCTTCATCGAAATGCACCGATTGCAAATAACCGCCGACACGGGCCCGCACCTCCACCAAATCGACCGCTTCCAAACGGCCGGTGTAGGCGTCCCATTCGACGATTTGCTTGACAACTGGTTTGGCGACCGTGACCGACGGAACCGGCATCTGCGGCGGGCCCGAGGGGGCTTGATTGCAGCCGGTTGACAACAACAGCAGCGCACCGGCACACACGGTGGAACCGAGTACTGTTCCACGAATCATCGTCTTCACGCCGTTTCCTCAGAAGTAAGTGATGCTGACGTTTTCCGCCCGAACAAGGCATGGTCGACCGAAAACAAACCTGGCCCGGTCAGCGCCAAAGACACATAAACCAGCAGATACACCGCAGCCAATTCTTTGACCTTCCACGGATCCGCCGCATGAACGACAAACAGCGCAACGATCATCGTGAACGCCAACGGCAGCGACGCCAATCGGGTGGCCAACCCGACGATCAACAGCAGCGAGCAACCGACTTCGGCGCCGATCGCCATCACCAGGCTCAACGTGCTTCCGATGCCGATCGGATCTGGAAAACTGTCGGCCATCGTGCTGAAACCGTTCAGCTTTGCCAGCCCATGAACCAACATGAAACAGCCGATGCCGACTCGCAGTGCCAGTAAACCTGCGGATATTGTTTTCTCGTGATTCAAATTCAACATGGTCTCGTTGGATTCCCCATCGATTTTTGGCAGAGCTCGAATACGTCATGATTTGGACAAAGCCCCGGGCAGTCGCCACGCGGGTCTTCAACGGGTAATAACCCGAGCGCAGGTGAATACCTTTCTAGAAAAACGTTGATTCGTGAAATAAATTACAGTTCAGACGAATCGGACAGTCCGTAGATGGGGGCAGAGACGCCCGTATGAAACGGCGAAGCAGTTCTGACCACAAGGTAACGCTGTGAAGTATTTTTTAGCGGTAGGGCGCGAGCCCTCCGGTGTTCGGTAACGATGAGGCACCGGAGGGCTTGCGCCCTGCCGCTAACAACTTGCGAAACGCACGGAATAAATGCTTCACAGCGTAGCCAACAAGGGTTCAAGGATTTTTGGGCGGATCATTCTGGCGTCTGGACATTCTTCTGCACGGTCACGCCCCCGCGTTGGCGCGGTAAATTCTTTATGTCGATCATTCGCGCATCGCCACACGGCTTGGTCAACGTTCGGCACCCGTGTCGATTCGAGGTGCGTGGTGCCCCATCCCGTTTTTTGTTGTCCTTTGAATTTCAATCGCTACGCCATGAGCAATCTTCAACAATTTCTCGCATCAAAAACCTACGCCGTTGCGGGGGCTTCCACACGCCGGGAGAAGTATGGCAACAAGGTGTTCCGGGCGCTGTTAGCGTCCGGGCGGGAAGCGTATCCGCTGAATCCTGCCCAGGAAGAGATTGAAGGGCATCAGGCGTTTCCGTCGATCGCTGATCTGCCGCTGGTGCCCGAGGCCCTTTCGATCATCACCCCGCCGGCCGTCACCCGCAAGGTTGTGGCGGACGCGATTGCCGCCGGAGTGCAACACATTTGGATGCAGCCGGGTGCCGAAGACGAACAGGCCAGCGCGTCCGCCCGTGAGGCTGGCATTAACGTGATCGACGACGGAAGTTGTATTTTGGTGTTATTGGCCAGAATGTAAAACCGTCGGCTCGATCAATCCTTCAGCCCCTCTTCGGCAGCGTGGAGTTGTTCCAGTAGACGTTCTTTTCGCGCGGTCAGCTGTTCAACCGAGGGCCCAGGGGCATCGGTGTTATCGTTCTTGCGTGCAAGGATTTCCGCTTCGGTCAGCTGGATCGACGCGCGGAGTTGCTCGATCGTCGCAGCCTCTTCTGCTTTGTCAAACGCGACGTCTTCTGCCGAAGGCGTGTGCCCCGACTGTTGGGCAACCACCCTGAGCGTCGGGTGAGGAATGAACCGTTTATCTTCGGGAATGGCGCGGGTGTTCATGAACGACGGCGAAACGATCTCGATGTCGGCCGCGTGCAAGGCGTCCAGTGCCGCTTCATTGAGACGAGAGCGCGACGAGATCAGGCCTTTGACATCTTCGAGTAACCCGGCCACACGATAGGTGATCGAATAATCGCCGAGCCCGCGGATTTGAACGAAACCGTCTTTGAGTCCCGCGTCGGCGGCCGCTTCGGACAGGATTCGAAACACGTCTTGTCGGGGGACATCGTAGCCCAATGAAATGTCAGTCGTGATGATCGTGCCTGAAGCACGCACGACCCGCATCGGGTGCGTGACCATGTACAGGTTGGGCACCGTGACAAGGTCGCGCAATTCCGTTTGGACTTCGGTGTGCAGCAGCCCCATCTCGGTGATCCGGCCGGTCAAGTCGGCGACCGTGATGAAGTCGCCAGGGCGGGCACTTTTGACGGCCTTCAACATGATCCCGGCCATGATGTTGCCGATAAAGGTCGCCGAGGAAAGAGCGATCGCGGCACTGAGCAAGATGCCGATCAGACTGAGCAATTGACCACGCGTTTCGACCGTCACCGGCAGGGCAAGGATGATCAACAACAAGCCGGCAAACGTCAACAACAGCATGATCAGTTGAAAACGAAACTGCGCGTCTGGTTTGTCTTCCCATCGTCGTTTCAGGATTCGATCGACCAGCACCAACCCGACCAGCACGACGGCGATGGTGCCGAGCAACGGCAGGATGCTGGACACGTCGGCAAGGTATCGATCGAGAAGTTCCATCTTGTGGGGGTCCGAGCGGGAATGGGGTGAGGCGGCAACTGGCCGAGCGATGACGTCTACCGTGGTCGCCTGTGCGTCGCGTGGGAACCAAGCCGGTGGCAGCCCCGTCGATCGGCTCGCTCAGCGTCTCGCCAAAAGGCGCCACACGGTTGATCACACGTTGTAATCAAATTGATTTCCTGGCAGGCGCCTGGTAAACCGCCAAGCAACGGGCGATTAGTGAGTTTCTGCGATCGCTTCGCGATCCTACGCTGGATCGGCGGAGCGATCCACGACCATGCGACTCTTATTTCCCGCTCGATGCTAAATCGACATTAAGGGGCGCCCGGACGCTGGCGCGAACCGGCTGATGTCAATTGATGATCAGCCGTTTGGTGCGAGGCCTACAGGCCCTGCGCCGGGCAAAACCTTGTCGATTTAGCGGCCTTGGGCGCTTTCCCAGCCGCCTCCACACTCGGTCAAACGGCTGGATCGGCGCCGATTGCGCGAAGTTGTCAGGCAATTTTTCGGTTTCCGGCACTCCCTGTGCAGCTTGATCCACCATCGGAGCTGATTTCGGCGGTTTCCGGGCTGCAGGCATCAAACAACGGCCTCGGGCGAGGGGCGTGAGCCGCCCCCCGCTTTCCGGTGCGGGCTTCGATCGAAAAGTCGTCAGCGACTTCCGAGATCCGTCAGGCCGCAAAAATGACTTTACCAGAATGATCGGATCGTCGATAACAAGTTTAGCCATCCACCACAGGGATTCCTCGCGTGAACGCCACGTACAGACTTTTCACCGCCGCAGCGATGTTGCTGCACTCGATTTTCGGGTGCACGCTTCATCACGCTTGCGCCGATGCGAAGCACGTCCACGGGGCGCACCAACAGATCGAGTCAACGGAAACGTGTGACGGTCACGACTGCCACAGTCATGTTGGCACCGATCGTGACGCGATCGACCAGCAGCGGCAACGCTGTGAAGGATTTGTTTCCCGTGTTTCACGAGGTGTTAGCGGCAGGGCGCAAGCCGTCCGGTTCCTCATCGTTACCGAAACACCGGAGTGCTCGCGCCCTACCGCTAAAAAATCCTTTACAGCCATGCAGCAGCGTGCTGCGGTGGAAACGATGGTGGCGAGTTTCGACGACGGTTGTCAGCAAACACAGTGTCCGCAGATACCCTGCCCGCATGATGGTTCGCCGTGTTGCTCGGTGGTCCAATGCAGCTTCATCGTTTCCAGCGGATTCACGTTCTCGGTCGACTTCGCTGAGGTGGTGTTCGCTGCGGCCGATACAGACGCGTCGTCGGCTCGATCGTCACGCGGTCGCTTGTACGTTGAACGCGTCCGATCCGGCGTCGTCCCGGACGACTCTCTATCCCGCTGCGCCCTGCATTGCTCGTGGCAGATTTGACCGCGCGAATCGCTTCGCCGTTGTCAAATCTTTCTTGCACTTTCATCGATCGCGATCACGCATCGGATTGATGATCCGCGTCATGCGTTGATTGCGCATGTGCGAGCCCATTCTATGGAACCCAAACCATGCCTACGCCTCACCCGTGGCTAGCGCGATTGCGCGGTGCGTCGATCACCCTCGTCGCCGTCTTAGTGACGATCGCTGTTGGCATCGCTGTCGGCACGAATCCGTTGTCTCGGTTCACCGGGGCCGATCCCGTGACGGCGGATACCGAATCAGACCATGACCTGCACGAAGACCATGACCACGACGGACATTCGCAAGCCGAGTCGGTTGCACTCAGCAAACAGGCTCGGGCCAACATGGGGCTGCGAACGGCGACGGTGGAAGTACGGCGATACACGCAATACATGGAAGTCCCCGGTGTGGTGACCCAGTGGCCGGGACGCACGCACATTGCGGTAACGAGCCCGCTGACTGGCGTGCTGAATTCGATTTTGGTTTCGCGTGGCGAACTGGTCAAAAGTGGCGCGCCGCTGTTCACGCTGCGATTGACGCACCAAGACTTGGTCAACACCCAGGAGACGTTTCTGACGAAACTGGGCGAATTGGATGTCGAACAGCGCGAGATCGATCGCCTGTCGTCGGTCGCATCATCGGGTGCGATCGCCGGCAAAACGCTGTTGGCCCGTCAGTACGAGCGAGACAAGTTGATGGCGGGTGTACGGGCCGCGCGGCAGGCGATGTTGCTGCACGGTTTGACCGAAGAACAGATCATGCAGATCGAACGATCGCGGGTGTTGATTCGCGAGATCACGGTGTACGCTCCGCTGATTCATGAAGACGATTCGTTGCACCATGAATCGCTCGGTCACGCCAACGACCGTCTCTCCGAATCCTCGACGGAGCGATACGCATCGATGCTTCAACCGCCGCTGCCGACGGAAGAACACCGTCATGTGGAGGCGGAGTTCCTGGTGACCGAGTTGCTCGCTCGCCGCGGCGAATCGGTCAGTGCGGGCGACGAATTGGCTCAGCTGTCTGATTTCAGTCAGGTGTTGATCGAAGGCCAGGCATTCCAACGCGACGGAAAGGCGTTGCGGAAAGCGGCCGATACCGGCGCCGACGTTCAAGCCATCATCGAATCGTCCGGCGAAGGGCCGGAGCTGATCGACGGACTGAAAGTGGTCTACATCGGCACCGAAGTCGATCGCCGATCACGTGCGCTGCCGTTCTATGTCTCGCTGACCAACAAGGTGGAACGGACGGAACAAAGTGGCAACAAACGCTACATCAGTTGGCAGTACAAACCGGGCCAACGATTAACGGTTCGTCTGCCGGTTTCGCAAGTCGAAAATGCGATCGTCGTTCCCAAGGACGCCGTCGCCGAGGAAGGTGCCGAACGCTATTTGTTCGTCGAAAACGGCGACCACTTCGATCGTATCCCCGTTTCGGTCATCGCCCGCGATTCGATCAACGTCGCGATCCACAATGACGGGCAAGTCTGGCCGGGGCAGGTGATCGCCGTGAGCGGCGCCCATCAATTGCAGATGGCCATGAAGAACCGGTCCGGCGGGGCGATTGATCCCCACGCCGGTCACAACCACTGATCGTCGAGCGAAAGCCCCCTCACCCGCCACCGAACCCCCTGCTCCGGAACCGGAATTCGACCGCTCTGCGACCATGTTAGACAAAATCATCTCCTTCTCGCTCAACAACCGGCTGATCGTGCTGGCCGTTGCCGCGGTCTTACTGCTTGTCGGCGGCTATCAAACCACGCGATTGCCGATCGACGTCTTCCCCAACTTGAATCGCCCGCGGGTGGTGGTCATCACCGAAGCCCCGGGCATGGCGCCCGAAGAAGTCGAAGCGTTGATCACGTTTCCGCTGGAAACCGCATTCAACGGGGCCAGCGGTGTCGAAGCCGTCCGTAGCAGCAGCGGCATCGGCCTGTCAGTCATCTACGTCGAATTCGACTGGAACACCGACATCTACAACGATCGACAGGTGGTCACCGAACGGCTGCAGCTTGCCACCGATCAGTTGCCCGACGGTGTCAAGCCGACCCTGGCGCCGATTTCGTCCATCATGGGACAGATCCTGATGTACGGGATGTGGAGTGAAGGAGGACAGACGCCGCCGATGGAAGTGCGAACCTTGGCCGACTGGGTCGTCCGCCAACGGCTGTTGACGATCCCCGGTGTGTCGCAAGTGTTCACGATGGGCGGCGGCCGGATGCAGTACCAGGTCCTGGTCGACCCCGACGCACTGCGTTCGTTTGACCTGACGATGCACGATGTGCATACCGCGGTGGCCGAATCGAACCTGAATGCGACCGGTGGCTATCTGGATGAACGCGGTGCCAATGAATTGCTCGTCCGGGGTTTGGGGCGAATCACCAGTTTGGACGAGTTGCGGGAAATCGCAATCACGCTTCGCGAAGGTCGGGCGATCACGCTCGGCGACGTTGCCCGTGTGGTCAAGGGCGTTCAGGAAATGCGCGGCGATTCGTCTGCCTACACACGCGACGAAAGCGAAAACGTCGAAGGCGGCCCGGCCGTGGTGCTGACGATCAACAAACAACCCGGAAGCGATACCCGCGCGGTCGACCAGGCGATTGAGCAAGCGTTGGAAGAACTGAAGATCGCGCTGCCGGATGACATCCGCATTGCCAACGTCTATTCACAGCGATCGTTCATCGACCGAGCGATCGACAACGTCGTCGAGGCGCTGGCCGACGGCGGCGTGCTGGTGTTGGTCATCCTGTTCTTGTTTCTTCTAAATTTTCGCACCACCTTCATCACCCTGACGGCCATCCCGCTGTCCATCATCGCCACCGCTTGCGTCTTCGCCGCGTTCGGATTGTCGATCAATACGATGACGCTGGGCGGGTTGGCTGTCGCGATTGGTGAATTGGTTGACGATGCGATCGTCGATGTCGAAAACATCTTTCGGCGACTGAAAGAGAATCGCAACGCGGCCAATCCACGCCCGATCTTGAGAGTGGTCTACGAAGCCAGCATCGAAGTCCGCAGCAGCGTCGTGTACGGAACGGCAATCGTCGTCCTGGTCTTCATTCCGTTGTTCGCGCTCGAAGGCATGGAAGGCAAGTTGTTTGTGCCGTTGGCAATGGGATACGTCGTTTCATTGATTGTCTCCCTGGCCGTCTCGTTGACCGTCACCCCGGTCTTGGCCTCGTTGCTACTGGTCGGTCGGCGGGTGTGGCGATGGGTGTTGTCGGTTTTGTCGCTGGGTATCGCGGCTCTCGTCGTTTATTGGGTGCTGCCCAGAGTGATTCATCTGCTGGCTCTACCGATCGGCTTGCCCGGTGATCCGCTCTGGTGGACGATCGGATTGACGCCGGTCATCTGGATCGTGATCGAGACGCTGGAAATATGGCTCGGTGGAGAAACCGCCGAGGAAGGTCGGTTGCTGGAGGGGCTCAAGGGCATCGCAGGATTTGCAATCAACATGAGCACGCGAATGGCTGGCCCGGTGCTGGGCATTGCCGCCGTGCTGGTCGCCTTTGCGCTGGTCGCAGCGTCTCAATTGGAACGTGATTTCCTGCCACCGTTTAATGAAGGTTCGGTGCAAGTCAACGCGTTGCTCGCCCCCGGTACGTCGCTAGCCACCAGCAACAAGATCGGCCAGCGCGTTCAACAACGACTGATGGAAATCGACAACGTCAAATCGATCGCCCGCCGCACCGGGCGAGCGGAGTTGGATGAACATGCCGAAGGCGTCAACGTCACCGAGCTGTTTTTGGAAATCGACGACGATGCGGATCGCGAAGACACGATCAACGAAATTCGACACGCCATGGATGAGATCCCCGGCGTCGTTTCCAGCACCGAACAACCGCTCGCCCACTTGATCAGCCACATGATTTCTGGGGTCAAGGCCCAGATCGGGATCAAACTCTACGGCGACGACTTAGACGTCTTGAGAAACAAAGCCGAAGAGATGAAGCAGCGCATTGCTCGAGTGGAGGGGCTGGCGGATGTCTTGATCGAACAGCAAACCAATATCCCGCAACTGCGGATTGAACTCAACCGCAGGGCGTTGACGCAAAACGGTCTACGCCCGGCTCACGTGATGGAAATCGTTCAGACCGCGATGAACGGTGAAGTCGTCAGTCAGGTCCTGCTCGGTCAACGCACGTTTGATCTGCTCGTTCGACTGGACGAACCATTTCGCGAAGACGTCTCGAAATTGAAGCGGCTGGTCATTCCGTTGCCCGACGGCGGGGTGGTGCCGTTGGAATCGGTCGCGCGAATCTACGAGAGTGGCGGTCCCAACATGATCAAACGCGAACAGGTCCGTCGACGGATCGTCTTGCAAGCCAACGTGTCCCAGCGAGGTGTCGTCGATGTCGTCAACGACATCAAGACCGAACTGGCCACAATGGAGTTGGAGCCGGGCTACTTCATCGAATACGGCGGCCAGTTTGAGAGTCAGCAGTCCGCTTCCCGCCGACTGGCCGTGCTGTCGGTCGTCGCGTTGGTCGGCATGTTTTTGGTGCTGTACACGCTGTTCGGCAACGTGAACTTCTCGTTGCAGGTCCTGGTTGCCTTGCCGACCGCGTTCATCGGAGCCGTCGCCGCGCTGGTCCTGACCGAACAAAACCTGACCGTCGCTGCGATGGTCGGTTTTATTTCGTTGTGTGGGATCGCCAGTCGCAATGGGATTCTATTGCTGAACCATTACCTACATCTGGTCGAGCACGAAGGCGAATCTTGGACGCGAGAGATGGTCAGGCGAGCCGGTCAGGAACGGATGGCGCCGGTGTTGATGACGGCGCTGACCAGCGGAATCGGGTTGCTGCCGTTGGCGTTGGCCGCCGGAGAACCCGGAAAAGAGATCCTGTACCCGATCGCCACCGTGATTGTCGGCGGGTTGCTGACCAGCACGCTGGCGGAATTCTTTGTCCGCCCGGCGCTGTTCTGGACCATCGGGGTCGGTGCCGGACGCCAAACTTTGAAAGACAGATCGTCACACGTCGTGGCGACATCCACCGATAATGAATCCCCCCTCACCACTTGAGAGAACGCGATGAAAACCACTTTCACTTGCTTTTCCGTTGTCGCATTGGCCGTCTTGTTGACCGGATGCAATTCCTCGACAAACCCACCGACTTCAGCGACCGGAGACCCCGACACCGGATCCCACGCGTCGACCGACACGCACGATGACCACGGGCACCCCGAGCACGGTCCGCATGGGGGCGAACTCGTTGAACTCGGCAAAGAAGCGTTTCATGCAGAGTTGGTCCATGGCGCCGATGGGACCTCGATGTACGTCCTGGACTCTTCAGCAACGAAGCCGGTTCCCATCGCGGCCGACAAACTGGTGGTCAGTCTGAAGCACGATGGCCAAGTCGCTTCGTTTGATTTGTCGGCCAATCCCGACACGAACGATCCGCCGGAACAATCGTCGCGTTTTACTTCGGCCGATGAAAGGCTGGATCAATGGCTCGATGCCGGTGCCGAAGGTGCGGTGACGATCGAAATCAAAGGCAAGTCGTATACCGGAAACGTGACGCATGATCATGAAGGGCATGATCACGAAGGACATGATCACTAAGCGGCGCGTGTTGACAGAAGCAAAACTTTTTCTATCCTACGACGCGTTCGAGGTGACTCGCCCGGTCTCAGCCGGGCGAGTGAACAGGGAACTCCGGTGAAATTCCGGGACGGTCCGGCCGCTGTGTGCCACCCGCGATTCCGTTTGGATCGCATCCATCGCTTCTCTCTTGAAAACAGCCATTGTTCGCAATCAATGCGAACGAGAAGGCAGTGAGCGATCGGAAAAGGTGGTGAGTCAGAAGACCTACCTCGCGAAGACGTTTTGGTGCCTTCCTGGATTGAGGCGAACGTTGCAGTGCGCGGTTGATTCTCGCACTGGATTGTATTCAACCTGCCATTCCACTTTGCGTTCGTCTCTCTACAGCGGTCGTTTACGCCCGTGTCCTCGTCAGTCGTTGATGGCGACCCCTGGATGCGAGTGCGGGGACGCGTTTTCGAACGACGGTTGCGTTTTGGAATGGATTCACAAAGGAGTTTCCTGGCATGTTTCGCCCCTTGATCATGTCCTGTGCCGTCTTGTTTGCATCGACCCCATCGACGCTGTTTGCCGAAATCTATTCGGGCCCGAACGACACCAGCCATGCGATCGACGGCGGGATCGCGGCAGACGACGAGAGATTCGTCGGCTGGGCCGACGTGATCGATTCGACGCGGACGATGTTTGGGCCGCGTGGTAGCACGTCGATCAATCAAACCGGCGGGTTCAATAGCCTCGGCGATCTGGATGCGACGGAGATCGCGGCGGGAGTTTCCCCGGGCTACTTGACGGTTCAGTTTGCTACCGGAATCAGCAATGGAGCCGGCCACGATTTTGCCGTGTTCGAAAATGGGTTCTTGTTCGGCAAAAATGCCGCCGGTACGCCGGGGCTCTTTGCAGAATTCGCGTACGTCGATGTCTCAACCAATGGCACCGATTTCGCTCGTTTCCCCAGCGTCAGTCTGAACACGGGGCCATTGCCGGGTGGTTTCGGAAACAATTTTTCTCCCTTCGATGTCACCAATGTTTACAACCTTGCCGGCAAACACGCCGCCGGTTTCGGCACTCCATTCGACCTTGATGATCTGAGCACCGATCCGCTCGTCAGCGGCGGGCTGCTCGATCTGAACAACATTCAGTATGTGCGTCTGTTCGACATTCCCGGCGATGGGTCCTTTACCGACAGCCGGGGCAATCCGATTATCGACAACTGGATGACCTCCGGTTCGGGCGGATTTGACTTTCGGCTCGGTGAAGGGCTTGGGGTTGGCGTGTTGAACATCACGGCCGTCCCCGAACCCGGTGGCCTAGTGATGCTCGGACTCGCTGGCTGTGTCCTTTCTCTGCGCCGCACACGCCGTCGGACCGGTGTCACGCGAACCCGCGGGAAAAAGTAATCTGATACTGTCTCTGGCAGCGTCAAACGATTGCATGCAGAACGATCATCAACGTAAACGTCGAATCGGCTACGCCAAGATCTCTCGGATCACGTGGCCTTCGACGTTCGTCAGGCGGCGTTGAATGCCGTTGTGTTCGAACGTCAAACGCTCGTGATCGAGCCCTAACAGATGCAGGATCGTGGCGTTGAAGTCGTACAGCGGATGAACGTCCTGGACCGCTTTCTGTCCCAGTTCATCGGTGACCCCATGGCTGACCCCCGGTTTGACACCTGCACCGGTCATCCAGCAGGTGAAACCGTCGGGGTTGTGATCGCGGCCTTTGGCGCCTTTCTGGAAAAACGGCATGCGACCGAATTCGGTGCACCAAACCACCAACGTGTCTTCCAGTAAACCGCGGGACTTCATGTCTTTAATCAATGCGGCGGTCGGTTGGTCGAGGATGGCAGCGTGTTTGTCGTATTGTTCTTTCAGTTTATTGTGCCCGTCCCAATTCAGTTCCCCGCCGCTGGCATAAGCACCATTGAACAGTTGGACGAATCGAACGCCGCTTTCGATCAACCGCCTGGCGAGGATACAGTTGCGGGCGAACGCGGCGCGAATCGGGTTCGATTCGTCGTCCGCCCCATAGCTCTTCAGAACGTGGGCCGGTTCGGAATCCAGCGCGGTGATTTCGGGAACGCTCAATTGCATCCGCGCGGCCAGTTCGTAGCTGGCGATCCGGGCTGCCAATTTGTTGTCGGCGGGATGTTGATCCATATGCCGTGCGTTCATCCGCTGCAGCAACGACCGCGTTGCGTGGTCTTCGTCGCTGGAGACGATCGGCGGACGGAGATGACGAATCGGTTCTTTGGAGCTGAGTGGTGTGCCTTGGAAGGCCGCCGGCAGAAAACCCGGTCCCCAATTGTTGGATCCATTTTGCGGCACACCGCGGGGATCGGGGATGGCCACGTAGGCCGGCAAGTCTTGGTTTTCGCTGCCCAAAGCGTAACTGGCCCAAGACCCGAGGCTGGGGAAACCATCAAGCGGCGTACCGGTGGACAGAAAATTTTCCGCCGGCCCATGCGTGTTGCTGTTGCTGGTCAGCGAATGAATGAAGGCGATGTCATCGGTCAATTCCGCCAAGTGCGGAATCATGTCGCTGACCCACTTTCCCGTTTCCCCGCGTTGACGAAACTTGTATTGCGGTCGGGCCAGGTTTCCGGCCGGTCCCTGAAACGTCACCGCCGGGCCATCCTTGAGCGGCTGACCGTCCAACTTGATCAGTTCCGGTTTGTAGTCCCAGGTTTCCAACTGGCTGACCGCTCCGGCACAAAAAATCACCACCACACGCTTTGCTTTGCCCGGGAAATGACTTTCACGCGGCGCGAAGGGACGCGCCGGATCGATCGCCGGTTGAGCAGCCAGCAAACGGTCCTGGGAAAGGAGATCGAGCAGCGCGATCGATCCCAGGCCGGTCGCGGCGTTGGTCAGGAACCCGCGGCGGCTAAGGAATTGGCGTCCGATGTTGGAAAGTGGTTTCATCTCGTGGCCAGAGTACTACGGAAAAAACAAAAACTCATTGCTGTTGAACATCGCTCGGCAAAGCGTCTGCAATCCATACTCGCGGACGACCGGCAGCACGTCGGCCAATTCATCGGGATTCGGTTCGCGGTTGAACCCGATCTGGTAAGCGAGTCGGATTTGTCGACGGAGATCATCGCCTGCTTCGGTTTGCAATCGGTCGGCAAACGCAACGGCTTGTTCGATGGTGAAGCGACTGTTGAGCAAATTGAGTGCCTGGACCGGCGTCGTGGATTCGATCCGTCGCGCCGTGCTTTGCCCCGCGTCGGGACAATCAAAGGCTCCGAAAATGGCGTCACGCTCACGTCGCACCTTGTGGGCATAGATCATTCGACGCAGGCCATCACCGGTAAAGGATTCAACGGGCGTGAATCCGGACAACCCACCGCGTTTGTTGAATAAGTTGAATCCACGGCCTCCCATCGTCAGGTTCAACTGACCGCTGGCGGCGAGCATGCTATCGCGGATCGCTTCCGCCTCCAGTCGTCGCAACGGGTAACGCCATAACAGTCGCGCGTCGGCATCCTTTGCCGCGGCCGACGCGTCATGTTGCGTGGACTGGCGGTAGGTTGCCGACAAGGTGATCAGACGATGCATGTGTTTGATCGACCAACCCGATCGAATGAACTCCTGGGCCAACCAATCCAACAACTGGGGGTGCGATGGCTCAGCCCCGTTGCGGCCAAAGTCGTTCGGCGTGTCGACCAGCCCGGTGCCAAAGTGCCATTGCCAGATCCGATTGACCATGACACGTGCCGTGAGACGGTTCTCGGGGCTGGCGATCCACTCCGCCAATGCTCGGCGGCGTTGTTGTTCAGCCGTCTCCGCCGGCAACGTCAATTCTCCGAGAGCGGTCAGCACGGCGGGGACCACCGGCTCACGCGGTTGTTCGGGATCGCCTCGATTGAGTCGGTGGATGGCGTCGGGTTTTCGGAACTTGCCCGCGAACGCCAGTTTTCCTTGTTCGGCAGACTTAATCTTGGCTTCCAGCGTTTGTTTCTCTTTCATCAAACGCGTCGCCTGCTGCGCGTCTTCGGCATTCAAACCCACCGTGGAGAACTGCCGGTTTTTTGGCATGTCGGCGTCTGGGGCACGACGGTCGCTGGAATCGGCCACCAGTTGCCAATCTTTATCGACCGATGTTTCAATGCGGTACTCTGTCGCCAATCGGTCTTGGAACTCTCCCAAACGATCGCGACTCCACGCGACTCGCACAATTTCCTGTGCTTCGGCAAACTCCAATTCCACCCAGCCGGCACCGGTTTGAGCGGACATCCAACTGCGTGAGTTTCCATAGCGGCCGTCGTTGATGAACCCTGGCTCGTGACGGTCCGCGACAAGCGTATCGCCGGAGGTCGTGAGTTTGGTGCCGGCGGTTGCCAAGGCAATGTTTTCGCCGGCAACATTGAACACTTCCAGTTCGTCGATGCACGGTTCAAGATTGTTGGTCGCCAGCACGGTAAAACGCAAACGCTTGGCTCGCACCGGCGAGAACCGATCCACGTTGATCGACGGGGAGACGGCGGCCCGTTGTGGCGGAACGTGCTTCAACGTCGTCATGGCCTCGATCGACGGTCCGGCTTCCAAGGTGTAGGCGGTGGCGAGCCGGTCGGTGTACTGCCCCCTGCGATCGCGGCTCCAGACGATCTTGTTGATTCGAGTGGCCTCGGGAAGTTCAAACATCAACCAGCCGCGGCCCTTCTGATCTGACATCCAGCTCCTGGCGTTCCCGAATTGACCGTCGTTGACGTGTTCGAGTTGATGATTCGCCGACGCTCTGCTGCCCGACGCGGTGACCTTGGTTCCATGCGAGGCGAGGGCAACGTTTTGTGGTTGAGCGCCGTCGGTGAAAATCTGAAACTCGTCCACGCACGGTTCGATCAACCCGAGACTCGGGTGCAGGTTGGCGTCATGAATCGTAAACCGAACATACTTGGCCGACAGCGGTTCGAACGATTCCGTGTTTTCAGCTGCGTTGGTGGAGTACGCTTCCAGATCGTGATCGACGCGTGGATGCGCCAGCGGGACGAACTGGAGCAGTTGTTCGTCGATTTCGGAAACGCGCTGGCGAAAGCTTATTGCTTGTTGCTTCAGTGCGTCGGATTCGGGCGAACGCATCTCGCGATCGGCGTACTCGACACCGGCGACAAACGCTTGCATGCTGTAGTAGTCTTTCGCCGAGATGGGATCGAATTTGTGATCGTGGCATCGCGCACAACCGACGCTCAGACCGAGAAAGGTCTGTGAAACGTTATTGACGATCTCATCGAGCGAATCCTGACGTGCCAGCCGAATCGAGGGAGCGTCTTTGCCGATCTGGCCGGGCAACAGGACCGACGCGGTGATCAGGAACCCCGTTGCGGCGTCGGCACCCAAGGCATCGCCCACGATTTGTTCCTTGATGAAACGATCGTAAGGAGTGTCGGCATTCATCGCGGCAATGACGTAGTCGCGATAGGGCCATGCATTGGGCCGTTCGGTGTTGACTTCGAATCCATGGGTGTCGGCATAACGCACGACGTCCAACCAGTGTTGCGCCCAACGTTCGCCGTAACGGGGGGATTTGAGCAAGCGGTCGACGACGGCTGTGTAGGCGGCATCACCTCGTCGGACCTGTTCCAAAAACGCGTCCACTTCCTGCCGCGTCGGGGGAAGTCCGGTCAAGTCAAACGTGACGCGGCGCAGCCAGGTTACCGCGTCCGCCTCGACGGCGGGCGTCAGGCCCTGTTGTTCCAATCGTGCCAGCACAAATCGATCGATCGCGCCGCGCGGCCAACGAACGTGTTCGACATCGGGGATCGGCGGCGACGTCATCGGATGAAACGACCAGTGATCCAGTCGGTCTTCGAGTTTCGCCAGATCGACACCGTCCGGCCAGGAAGCACCCTCGTCGACCCATCGCGTCAGCGTTTGGATCTCGGTATCCGAAAGCGGTTCGCCTTCCGGAGGCATCCGAGAATCTTCGTCTTCGCTGGTGACCAACTCGATCACCGGGCTCTCGTCCGCCTGCCCCGCGATCAGGCTCGGTCCCCAGCCATCGCCGCCCTTGAACGCTTCGGACTTGATGTCCAACCGCAACCCGCTCTTCTGGTTCTCCGCGCCATGACAGGACACACAATGCTTCTGGAAAATCGGCTGCACGTCGCGCACAAAATCCACTTCCGACGCCAGGGTCTGGACGGATGGAAGGAGGATCAGAGCGATTCGAAGAAGCATTTTCTGCATCGGTTTCCTACCGGACGATTGTCGCACGTCTTATTCTTCTCGCTGCCGGCGTATGGTGGGGAATCAAGCGAAGTCGCCGAGGGGGGGCAGAACCATTTTAACCGCAATCCGCCGGTCGATGCATCGGAGTCCTAAGAACACGTCGTCATCTTGCTAAAATCGTCCTTTTCGGTGACGGTTTTGGCTTGTGACCGCAACTGATCTTTTTGAAACGTTTCCATGATCGACCGAGCGGACCTTTGACCAACGACGACCGCATCAAGCTCGATGCACCACAGCAACGCACGACCCGATTGATCGCAGCGGCACAGGCCGGCGACAGCGACGCGCTCGGTGAGTTGCTCAACCACTACCGAAAATACCTGGTGTTTTTGGCGCGAACCGGACTGCACCATCACCTGCAAGGCAAAGCCGACCCGTCGGACATCGCGCAAGAGGTTTGCTTGGCCGCGCACGGCAACATCGCTGACTTTCAGGGCGAGTCGGCGGAAGAATTTGCCGGCTGGCTGCGTGGCATCTTGTCAAATCTGCTGGCAATGCATGTCCGAAAGTTTCTGGGGACACAGAAGCGAGATCCGCGGTTGGAGCAAAATCTGAACGCCAGTTTGGCCAGTGCCTCGGGGTTTCTGCAGTCACGCATTGCCGCCGAGATCACGTCGCCGAGTCAACACTTCGCCCGCAACGAAGCGTTTTTGCAACTCGCCGAGGCACTCGAATCGCTGCCGGAGGATTATCGACAGGTAATTGTGCTGCGACACGTCGACGGGCTGCCGTTTGCGGAGGTGGCCAAGTCGATGGGACGCAGTGTCGACAGTGTCGAAAAATTGTGGGTGCGGGGGCTCGCGAAACTGAAGACCACAATGGGAGACGTTTGACGGTGACAACAAAGGATGAAACCGAAGACGACCGCGTGGTTTCGGCGGTGAAAGACTACATGCGTTTGCTGGATGCAGACAAAGCGCCGCCGATCGACGTCTACTTGGCCGAGCACGCCGAGATCGCCGCAGAGCTTCGTCCCTCGCTGGAAGGATTGGCGCTGGTGCATCGGGCCGGCCCCGCGCCGGCGAAACCGCTCGGAGTGGTCTCGCCCGACGCAGAGTTCACGGCCAAGCCGATCGGCGACTTTCAGATCGTCGGTGAACTCGGGCGCGGAGGCATGGGGGTGGTTTACGATGCGATTCAACTGTCGCTCGGGCGTCGCGTGGCGCTGAAGGTGTTGCCGTTTGCCAGCGGCTTGGACGAAGTTCGGCTGCAACGTTTTCGCAACGAAGCCCACGCCGCGGCGGCGCTGCACCATACGAACATCGTTCCGGTCTACGCAGTCGGCAGCGATCGGGGGCTGCACTATTACGCCATGCAGTTGATCGAAGGGCACACGTTGGCCGACGTGATCCATGAAATGCGTGACGCCAAGCCCGGTGGCAGTCGGGACACCGCACAACCACTTCGGTCTTCGACGATCCCACAACTCTCTGCGACGTTCGCGTCCGGCGATAACCAGTCCGGTCGCCGCCGATACTTCGAATCGGCCGTCCGGATGACCTATGAAGCGGCGATCGCCATCCAGCACGCCCACCAGTACGGCGTGATCCATCGTGACATCAAACCCAGCAACCTGCTGATCGACAGCGCCGGCAAAGTCTGGGTGACCGATTTTGGGCTGGCCCAGATTGAATCCGACCCCAGCAACCTGACGCGTACCGGCGATCCGATGGGAACCTTGCGGTATGCGTCACCGGAACAGGCTTCCGGTCAACGCACGATCTTGGATCACCGCACCGACGTCTATTCGTTGGGCGTGACGCTTTATGAATTGCTGACGCTGCGGCCGGCGATCGAAGGGGACGGCTTTCGCGAATTGTTGAATCGGGTCGTCGAAGTCGAACCACCCTCGCCGGCGTCGATTGCCCCCGACATCCCGCCCGAACTGGACAACATTGTTCGCAAATCGATCGCCAAGTTGCCCGCCGAACGCTACGCGACGATGCAGGAATTTGCAGACGATTTGCAATGCTGGCTGGACGACAAGCCGATCAAGGCCAAGCCGCCGACGATGCTGGAACGATTGACGAAATGGCGTCGACGTAACAGCGGACTGGTTGCCGCAGCGGTCGGAATGTTGGTCATCGCCACGCTGGCACTGTTGATCACCACGCTAATGGTTTGGCGAGAACACCGCGCGACGCAGCAAGCACTCGACCGGGAAACCGAGCAACGCCGACTGGCCGAACAGAGTTTCCAACAAGCGCGATCGGCCGTCGACACGTTCAGCGATCTCAGCGAAAGCGAACTCGCCTACCGCGGAGACCTGCAAGACCTTCGACGCAGCTTTTTGGAAACCTCGCTCGAATTCTACCGCGATTTCCTCGACTTGCGATCGGACGATCCGGCACTGAAAAGTGAACTGGCAGCCACCTCATCACGCGTCGAAACGATGGTTCAGGAATTGCGTGTGCTTGAGAATGTTTCTCCGCTGATGCAACTGGCCGACCCCGCCGTGCAAGAAGAATTGTCGATTGATCAAACGACGGCGGCCAATCTAGAAGTCGCCATCGCGGTGTTGGAGTCCGAGCGGCGTTCGCTGCTGAACCAGAATCCGGGTGGATTGAGCAACGAGAGTGCAGACATGACGCTGCTGTTTCAAGAATTCGATGCGTTCGTCTCGCAACAATTGTCCGACGCACAGCTGACGCGGTTGCGGCAGATCGCCCGACAGCGGCGATTGCCGTTCACCTTTAAAACATCGGAAATCGTCGCGGCGCTGGAATTGACGCGGCAGCAACGTTCGGAGATCAATCGGATCATCGAACAGACACGCCCCGACCGCAGGGACGGACCGCCGCGTGATGGTCAACCGCCGCGCCGTCGGGAGGACGGTCGCCGCGGCCCGCCGCCGGGCGGATTCGATTTTGGACCGCCGAACCGATTCAACAAGGGTCAACCGCCGGAGGATCGGCGCGGTGACCGATTCGGCCGCGGCAAAGGGCCACCGATGCATGACTTCGGTGGCGGTCCCCCACGCGATCCGGCCCACCAGGCGGCAACCGAAAACACCGTCAACGAGATTTTGAAGATCTTGACCCCGACACAACGTCAAACGTGGAACATGTTGGTTGGAAAACCCTTCCGGCAGTAGCGCTCCGTCAGCTTTTAGATTCAGGGTGCCGCGGAACGATGAAACGATTACTTGGCCCACGGATGGCAGCGCGAACCCACGGATTTTCTGCACCCTGTCATCCGTGGGTTCGCGCTGCCATCGGTGGGTCTTGTTTTGTTTGTTAGCCCAGTGAATTAGCCCAGTGAAATTGCTCGACTGCCCTGCGATTTAAGACGGCAGGCATGATGCTTACCCACTCTTGAAAGAGGAGCAAAACGCGGAACTGACCGGTCAAGGCTAAAATAAATTTGTTTTTGGCGACGGTTTCGTCCGAGGTCTCGCAACTGGTGTTCTAAGCGACCGGGCACATGGGGTCCGGTCAAGCACATGAGGTTGACCGATCATTGCAGTTGAGCGAACGCGTATTCAATTCCTCGGGACACGCCTTCGCCGCCCGCTCCCCTTTCACACCGGAAACGTTTATGAAAACCCGTCTTGCTACACTCTTCGCCGGCTCCGCAGTCCTGCTCGCCGGTTCCGCGCTCGCCCAGCCACCCGCTCAGCCGCCCGCTGACTCGGACCGTCGCGTTCCCTCACGAGATCATCGAGGGGACGGTCCCCAGCATCAACCGCCTCACCGAGCCGACACGCATGGGGGCCCGGAACGGCACGGGGCACCGCCGGTCGGGCAGATCCTGCCAATGATGCTTCACTCGCAACTCGATTTATCGGAGGTCCAACGCGAAGCGATCGCGAAGTTGCAAGCGAAAGTGGATCGCCGGTTGGCAGAGATTTTGACGGCCGATCAACGCCAGCGACTGCGGCGAGCCCCCGATGCTCGACGGCGCAGCGGCGGCCCCGCCGGACCTGACGCCGGCGCACGAGGTCCCGAAGGGCGTGGACCGGATGCACGCGGACCCGACGGTCCTCGACCCGACGGACGCGGCCGCGACACGCGTGGCCCTGAAGGACGTGAACCCGAAGGGCGTGGACCCGAAGGACGCGGCCCTGAAGGACGCGGCCCTGAAGGACGTGGACCTGACGCACGTGGTCCCGAAGGACGTGGTCCCGAAGGACGCGGCCCCGAAGGACGCGGCCCCGAAGGACGCGGCCCCGAAGGACGCGGCCCCGAAGGACGCGGCCCCGAAGGACGCGGCCCCGAAGGACGTGGACCCGATGGACGTGGACCTGACGCACGTGGTCCCGAAGGACGTAGACCTGAAGGACGCGGCCCCGAAGGACGCGGTCCCGAAGGACGTGGACCCGAAGGACGTGGACCCGAAGGACGTGGACCCGAAGGACGTGGACCCGAAGGACGTGGACCTGAAGGACGTGGACCCGAAGGACGTGGACCTGACGCACGTGGTCCCGAAGGACGTGGACCTGACGCACGTGGTCCCGAAGGGCGTGGTCCGGGAGGGCATGGACCAGAAGGACGCGGTCCGGGAGGACGTGGACCCGAAGGACGTGGGCAAGAACGCCCGCCGATCGAAGAGTAGACTGCTGTCGCGCCCCTTTGCCCCGCGCGTTCAATTGACGGGCTCGTTGGTGTTTCGTGACGCGCAATCCGGCAACCGTTGGTGTCCAGCCTTTAGGCGCTCCCACACGCCGCCTTTAGGCGGCGTATCACTCATCCGCCAAAAACCAGCACCACCAAGTTAACCTCAATCAGAACGCCTCAAGCAAAATTCTCTGTGACGAATCTCGACTCACATTCCCTACTGAATCAGTGAGCCGGACAGCGGCTCCACTCTTTTCTCAATTCAGTGCACGCGGAGGTGTAGTCGTGATTGGCAAACAAACAATGGGAATCTTGGTCGCGGGGTTGGTATCAGTGGCGATGTGTTCGTCCGACCAAGTCGTCGCCCAATGCAGCGGCGGGGGAGGCAGGGGCGGTGGAATGCCGACCGGCAGCGCGACTCAGTTGAACACCAGCCTTCCGTACTCGTCCAACGTCCTGGCGTCGAATTATCCACAATCGTTGGGACTGATGGCTCAACAATACTCGGCACAGGTTCAAAACCAAATCTACGCGATGGGTTATCAAAACGCCCAACGCCAACGCGCGGCTCGAATCGCATATGAAGAGCGTGTCCGACCGATGCGGCTGGCGCGGGCGGAGGCCAAGCGGGCTGCACGCGCCGAACGGATCGCAAGGCTTGTGGAGAAACGTGAGAACGAAACTGGCGGTGACACGGCCGACCGGTACTCGCTGGTTTCGTTGGTCACGAACTAGCAAGCGTCACTTGGGTGGGAGAGGCTTTCGGTCCGTCGACGCCGCGTTGACCGGCTGAAAGATAGGCGGACAGGAAGCCTTTCCCGATCCTTGGTTTTGACGCGGCTTTTCCACCCCAACTCTCTTCTTCGTTTCCCTCCCATGCACGCCTCCTCTCAATCGACTTTCGGCACGCCCAACCTGCCCCCCGCCGTCATCATGCCGCCGGTGGCGCGGCCTCGGACTCCGTCCTTGCGTGATCGTTGGCGGCGCGACAAGCCCCACGTCACCAAGCCGGTGGCTCCGACGATCCACGACGCGGCGCCGACGGACGAGGACCTGGAGCAATTGGAGGGTCGTTTTCATTATCGAACCCTCAAACGCCAACTGGAAGAAATGCCGGCTTGGCTGTTTAGCTTGTTCGTCCACCTGCTGTTGTTGTTGTTGCTGGCGTTGATCAGCACTTCTTCGGGGCAAATTGGCGACATGGTGCTGACGATCACCCAGGGAGAGTCTGCGGAGACGCCGGAATTCGCTGAGTTCTCGATCGAACCGATTCAATGGGAGGATCTGCCGACGGAAACGCCAAACGAATCAGAACTAGACATCGATCCGCTCGATTTTGACGCGTCCGTTGAACTGGTTTCTCTGGAACCGGTCTTGGAACGAGGCGAAGGGTTGGTCGAGGCATCGGTCGTCAAATTGCCACCGTCTCCCAAGAACATGTTTGGCGGGCGCAGCGGGGCAATGAAACAAGAGCTTCTAAAACGATCCGGGGGGACGCAGGCGACCGAAGACGCGGTGAAGCTGGGATTGCAGTGGCTGAAACGACAACAACTCGGTGACGGAAGCTGGAGTCTTCTTGGTCCGTACAGCGATGGCGCCCGATCAGAGAACAAGGTGAGCGCCACCGCAATGGCGATGATCGCATTCATGGGGTCCGGCAGCACGCATCACAGCGGACCGTATCGGAAGGAGTTGGCGCGGGCGGTGCGTTGGTTGGTCAAGCAGCAAGACCGTCAAGGCTTCATGGCGGTCCAGTCGGCGCCGCATGAAAAAATGTACGCGCAAGCGCAAGCGATGATCGCGTTGTGCGAACTGTACGCGATGACCGGCGATTCATGGATTCGTCCCTATGCCCAACGCTCCTGTGACTTCGCGGTCCGCGCCCAGTCGCCTCAAGGCGGTTGGCGCTACCAACCACGGATCGACAGCGATACTTCGGTGACCGGTTGGTTTGTCATGGGGCTGAAAAGCGGCGAGGCCGGGGGGTTGGAGGTCGACGATTCCATTTGGCCCAACGTCCAGCGGTACCTCGATTCGGTGCGTGCCGGACGTGAAAATGACTACTACGCCGTCGGTTACGCCTACACCGTCGGCGACGTGGCCTCGCCGTCAATGACCGCCGAAGGACTCCTTTGTCGACAATACTTGGGATGGCATCGCAACATGCCCGGGATGGCACAAGGATTGGGAACGTTGGCAATCAACCATCCGATCAGTTTTCGCCAGCCGGATGTCTACTACTGGTACTACGCGACCCAAGCCCTGCATCACTACGGTGGGCGGCATTGGACGGAATGGAACGACAAACTGAAAGTCGATCTGCCGGCGCGGCAAGTGTTGCATGGCCGCGAACGAGGCAGTTGGTCGCCTCAAAATGACGCCTGGGGACGCCATGCCGGTCGTCTGTATACGACCTGTTTTTCCGTGTACTGCCTGGAAGTCTACTACCGCCACATGCCCCTGTACGATCCCGAAAACGATTTCGAAGAGTGATGCGTGTGACTGGAGCACTTGTCCGCAAGTGGAACTCGCGGCGAAATCAACACGCCACCCAGAGTTTTGGCGTCGATTGTGACATCGCCGGTCGAAAAAGTCCCCTGTCTATCGGGAACGATCGTGTCGGCACGCAGCCGCTGATGAGCTTTCCCATTCATCACGACTTCCGACCGCCGCTACGAATCGACTTTTCAAAACCGCTCATGAAACACCCCAAAAAAAGAAAGCGTCGTCTGTCCATCCAGCCCCTCGAAACGCGACGTGTCCTGGCAGCCAGTTTTGGTTGGGACGGTGTCGGATTGGGAAGCGCCGAACTGACTTACACCATCAACGGATCACCAAGTTCACTCTCGCCAGCCGAAACCACGGCGGCCATCGAAGCGGCACTCGACGTCTGGTCCAGTGTTGCGGACATCACCTTCACACCCACCGACCAACTCGGTTTGCGAGATTCCATCGACATTTCCTTTGTCAACATCGATGGCACGGCAGGCACCTTGGCCCAAGCGTACTTTCCCGACGACGTGAATCCGGCCCGAATTGCCGGCGACATTCAATTTGACGTGTCTGAAGTTTGGGAGGTGGGAAACGCACTGGGGAACAACGCCTTTGATCTGGTTTGGGTCGCCGTTCACGAAATCGGTCACTCTCTGGGACTCGATCACACCGATTCGGCCGCCAGCGTGTTGGCCCCGTTTGTTTCGCCCAGTCAATCGTTCACCAGCCTGAGCAGTGTCGATGTTGCCGCGATCCAAGAACTGTACGCCGCCAGCACCGACACGACCGACGTCGTTGACACGTCCGATGTTGACATCGACACAAGCAATGAATCGACGACCGATGAACCGATGGACGAAACCCCGACCGGCAACGTTGACACCGACAGCGGGGACAGCGACGACTACCCGTTCCCGCCGAGTCGATGGCGACGCGGCGGACGCTGGCATCCGTTCGGTGGTCGACTGGATGCCGAGCAAGTGGACTTTAACTACACCAATCCGACCGACGTCAATGGAGACAACACGACAACACCGTTGGATGCGTTGATGGTCATCAACCAACTCGATCGGGCGACGTCCAGCGGACTGACGGACGTGTCGGAAGTTGAAACCGTCGGCTTGTGTGATGTCAACGGCGACAATGCGATCACGGCTCTCGATGCTTTGACGGTCATCAACGCGCTCCACAACGGCAATTCGGAAACCCTCGATTCGATCACCGCCGACGCCGAATCGGAGGACACCGAAACGCTGGAGGAAAGCGGCGAACTGGAGGAGGGTGACGAACAGGAAATGGACAACGAACTGGATGACAGCAGCGAGGTCGAGGAAATGGATGAGGTGGACGCCAGCGATGACGCAGACGAAAGCACCGACCCAATCGACGACGGGGGCCTGGTGGACCAGACCGATGACGGCGCGGACGACACAGACGAAACCGATCACGGTCATCATCTCGTCCGGCGTTTCCCTGCAAGCCTGTTCGGAGCAGAAACCGAAGTCTTCGTCGCCCGTTTTGATGCCGACGAAGACGGCGCGCTTTCGGAAGCGGAAGTGTCCGAGCGGCTTTGGAACAAACTGACGACGCTGAATGCCGATCGCAACGGCGATGGGCTCATCACCCTGGACGAAATCGATTCGGCATTGCTGGCGTTCCAATTGGAAGCGTTCAACGAAAAAGACAGCGATGGAAACGGGCTGCTGACCGAGACCGAACTCGGCGAGCGGCGGTGGCGGAAGATTTCGGCCGCAGACGTCGACGACGACGGCGGCGTGTCGTTTGAAGAGCTGCAGGCATTCCGCGATCTGGCAAGTGAATCGGGCGAGATGACGCGTCCACGACATCGCCATCACGTGCCATCGGATGCGTTTTTTGCTTCGCTGGGGCGAACCCGCGGCGGTCAATTCCGAGCCCGTCGATCGTTTCGGTGAGCAAAGTGACGGAGAACAATCTTTTGAAAAAAATGTTCAAAAGCGCGGCGGATTCACGTCTCTCGTCGCAACTGACTTAACAGCGGGCAGCAAAACGGTGAAATCCTCTCCCCGCTCGGCTGCTTTTCCGCCCCTCTTTCTTCTCTCCTGCTGAAGTCCGCAACATGGTCACCACCGACTCCCCCAGCCCAATCTATTCGGTTGATTCCGCTCCCCCCGCAGACCCGGGCGACGAGGCCGGTTTTCCCGAATTGCTCGCCAGTGCCCGCAATGGTGACCGTGATGCACTCGGCCAGCTGCTGCAATGGTATGCCAACTATTTGACCATCCTGGCCAGCACCCAACTGGACCGCCGATTGCGTCGTCGATTGAATCCTTCTGACATCGTTCAAGAAGCGATGTTGGCAGCCCATCAGGACTTTGCCGATTTTCGGGGGACCAGCCAAGGCGAATTGTTGTGCTGGTTGCGGACGATCTTGATCCACACGCTTCATCGCAGTTTCAAACGTCACATCAAAGTCGAAAAGCGTGACATCCGCCGCGAAGTGTCGTTGGAAGTGGTCAACAATCAGTTGGAAAACTCTGCGTGTAACCTGGCCGGGATGTTACCCGCCGGCGGTCCTTCGCCCAGTTCTCCGCTGCAGGCCCGCGAAAGCGCGGTGATCCTGGCCGACCAACTCAGCAAGCTGAAACCTCATTATCGCGAGGTCATTGTGCTCCGCGTCTTGCAAGGTCTCTCGTTCGACGAGATTGCCCAGCGGATGGATCGCAAGTGCGGCGCCGTTCGGATGCTTTGGTTGCGGGCGTTGGAAAGTTTTAAAACAACCGGGGCGATGCATTGATGGTGGCACTGAATCAATCCGACATCGACGCCACGGGTTCGCAGCCCTCGATGCTACAAGGGTTAACCGAAGATCAGCAGACGCGTTTGACCGAGCTGCTCGATCAATACTTGCTCGCGCTCGAAAACGGCGAACGCATGGATGTCAGTCAAGTCAACCAGGCGAACCCAGATCTCGCCGACGTCTTTGCCGCGTACTTGGAAAAGCTCGACGCGTTGTATGGCGTGTCCCCCGGTTTCCAAGATCCGAGTCGCACCGATTCGCCTGAGCAGCATCGCAAAATGACGCTGGGAGATTTCACGATCCAACGTGAAATCGGACGCGGCGGAATGGGGATCGTTTACGAAGCCAGTCAAAAATCGCTTGACCGCCGGGTCGCGATCAAACTGTTGCCGCTCGCATCATTACTCGACGCTCGGCAAATCGCTCGATTCAAAAATGAAGCCCACGCGGCAGGCTTGCTTCAGCATCCCAATATCGTGCCGATCTACAGCGTCGGCAGCGAGCGGGGCGTTCATTATTATGCGATGCAGTACATCGACGGAGAGTCGATCGACGTGAAAGTGACATCGGCCCGCCATGAAGCAACGCATCGGATCGAAGCCCGCACGTCGCAAACCATACGCTGGGCGATCGACATCGCGGGGGCATTGCACGTCGCGCATGAGAACGGGGTGGTCCATCGCGACGTCAAACCGTCCAACCTGATGCTGGACAAATCTGGGAAAATCTGGATCACTGATTTCGGACTCGCCCGCTGCCAATCCGACGTGACGCTGACGCGATCGGGCGATGTCATCGGCACGATGCGTTACATGAGTCCCGAACAGGCGCGCGGCGAGTCGGCGTTGATCGACGGGCGGGCCGACATTTACTCGCTCGCGGCGACCCTGTACGAGATGCTGACCCTGCGTCCGGCTCACGATGCCGACGATGCCCCGACGATTCTGCGACAGATCGACCAAGACAGCGTCACACCGCTGCGCAGTCTGCGACCGGATCTGCCGCGCGATTTGGAAACCGTGATCGCCAAAGCGATGTCGAAACGTCGCGAAGATCGTTACGACACGGCCGAAGACTTTGCCAGCGACTTGAGTCGCGTTTTAGAGGGCCGCCCCACCGTCGCGCGGCCTCCCTCGATCGCCGACCACATTGCTCGTCTGGCCGCCAAACATCGCAACGTGGTGATGACCGGGGCATTGGTCGTCATGCTGGGTTTCCTGGGATCAGCGATCGCGACGGCGAAGCTGGCTGCCGCCAAACAGGCCTCCGATGACAGCGCCCTGCGCGCCACGCGTGGCGAGGCGCTCGCCCGTGATGTCCTCGACCGACTCGGTGCACAGGTGGCCGAACAGCTCTCCGATATCCCCGCCGCGGACTCCGTCAGACGTCAGTTCTTAGTTGTTACGTTGGATTACTACCAGCGATTTGCCGCGGAAGCCCAAGATGATCCGCAACTGCGCGAAGACCTGGCGGTGACGCTGGGAAAGACGGGTTCCTTGCAGTCCGAACTCGGCGAAAACGACAAGGCGATCGAGTCCCTCGCCCGCAGCGAATCGCTTTACGCCCAGCTTGCCGCCCAGCCGACGGCGAGCGATGCGACCTTGCTCGACTGGTCAACCAGTCAAAACAACCTGGCCCAGGCATATGTCCGCGGCGGCAAGCTCGAAGACGCCGCGCGATTCTTCGCCCGCGCCATCGTGACACAAAAACGCATTGTGCGGCGAGCGGCCAGCGAGCAATATCAAACCGCCAGGCTGGCCTTGGCGACCAGTCTGAACAACTTGGGCTTGCTGCTGAACCAAACCGAAGCCAAAGAAAAAGCCGAAGAAACCTATCTGGAAGCGATCCGTCTTCTTACAGAGAACGGTCAGCCGACAAGCTCGGAGAGTCAACAACAGCTCGCCACGGTCCGAACCAATCTCAGCGGCTTGCTGACCACGACGTCACCGGAGCGTGCGGTGGTGTACGCGCGGGAAGCACTCGCGGGACAGCTCGATGCCCTCCAGGCCGATCGTGGAAACGCGAAACTGGCGACGCAGACGATTGTCACGCTCAACACGCTCGGGGCGGCTCAATCGGCAGCACAGCGAAACGCCGCGGCGATCGACACGTTCAATCGAGCCATCGAAATCGGCAACGAATTGCTCACCCGATGGCCCGAACAAGCAACGTATCGTCGCGACTTGGTGCTCAGCTACAACCACCTAGGTCTGGCGCTGTCCAAATCCGATCAACGGACCGCCGCACTCGCCGCCTTTGACCAGGCACTCTCCCTCGGACGTCCGCTCGCGGAACGGTTTCGCGATGATGCCGAGACGCAAAGCATGCTCGGTGGTGTGTTGAACAACCTCGGTTTTCTGCACCAACAGCTCGGTGATCGCAAGGCCGCCGCCCAAGCCTATCACGAAGCCATCGAGCGGCAATCCACCGCGGTCCGGTTGGCCCCCGAAGTGGCGCGTTTCCAAGACTACCTGAAAAAACATCAACGCAACTACCGAACGGTCGCCGTAGCGACCGTGGACCTTGGGAGGGCAGCATCATGAGCAATCCAGAAGAGTCCCGCGCACTGTTGTTGGAACGATTGGAATCTCGTTGCATGCTGGCGGCTGGAATCCTGTTCCAGGTCACACCCCGCGAGGCCACGGTGTTTGATCGCGGCGATGGTGGCGATCGCGGCGGCGCTGGCGATCGAGCCGCAATCGTTGCCGGAGCGTCGCATCACGACAGTCATTCGCAACGCACGCAATCGAATCGACTGATGGGCGATCGACATGCCTCGATCCGTGAAAGCGGCCCATCGATCCGTGGACCGTTTCCTGACGCGCAGGGTTTGGCCCAGGCACAGCGTCAGGCGTTTCTCCAGCCGCGGGGATCCACGCCGTCGACGACCATTAGCCTGATCGTTGTCCCCTCGTCGTCTCAATCGGGTTCAACTCAATCGGGTTCAACCAACAGCGACAGGGGCGGCAGCACCACGTCGCACCATGGCGGCGTGCTCGACGCGACCGGGACGGAGACGCCGATCGCGACTTCGACCGAAACGCCGGTTTCCGCACCGTCATCGACCGGCGTCGCAACCCAAAACGAAGTCGTCAAACCGGTTTCCAGAGACCGTGAGCAAGCTCAAGCAATCGCGAGCGACACCGTCCCCGTCAATCAGATCTCGGAAACCACGGCGGCGAGAGAAGCCATTTTTGGCGAGTCGTTGGTGGAGGAAGTGGTGGAGCCGATTGCGGTCGATCGCGAATCAGATCTCACCGTCACCGTGGAAACCCTTCCGTTGTGGCATCATCATTTCCAGGCATCGAATGACCATGCCGATGACTCAACCGACGACGAGCGATGGGAACTTGGCGGTGATGCCTTGGAACGACTTCGTGAAGTCGCTGAGGGAGGAAATGATGATCGTCCGAATCAGGAACGGTCGGTCTACGATCACGCGATGGATGAGTGGTTTGGCGAGTCAACCGGATTGATCGAAGGCATCGTTTTTGAACATGATCTGCCGTCGGTGATGCTCGACATCCACGCGTCGGTGGTCGACGTCGTCTTGGACGCGACCGTCGGCATGCATCGCAGCGTCGGCTTGATCGCGGGCGTGGAGACGCATCTCAGTCCCGACCCGGCAAGCGAGATCCGTGGCGCCATCCTGGCCGTCATCGCGAGTGAATTCGCCGACTCCATCGCCAGCGAGCAACCACCTCGTGTCCAGACGAACGTTGACACGCATCCGATTCGCATTTCCGGAATCGCTTACCCCGGCGCCGCCATCATCGCCAGCCTGCTCGCGATCGGCAGTCGACGATGGTCCGGCAAACATGCCGAAAAAGAAGAGATGAGCCCCGACGAGCGATAGACAGCATCACCGGACGGCTCGCGCCGTTCCGCTACGATGCGCTTCGCCCGGTTGTTAGCGGCAGGGCGCAAGCCCTCCGGTCTGCCGCGACGCCCAGCGGCATCACCGGACGGCTCGCGCCGTTCCGCTACGATGCGCTTCGCCTGGTTGTTAGCGGCAGGGTGCAAGCCCTCCGGTCTGCCGCGACGCTCTGCGGCGGCACCGGACGGCTCGCGCCGTTCCGCTACGATGCGTTTCGTTCCATTGATAGCGGCAGGGCGCAAGCCCTCCGGTCTGCCGCGACGCTCTGCGGCGGCACCGGACGGCTCGCGCCGTTCCGCTACGATGATCTAAACTTCGTTCGTTAGTGAAGACGAGCGCCGGCGATTTCACTCTCTCGCCGGGATTCGATTCAACGTGTAGTACGCTTCGGGATGCAGCAGCGGTTGCCCCGATTCGTTGCGGACGCCGTCGGCGTTCAGCTCGTGAACGAAGTGGGGACGCAACCCGTCGACACTTAGACGTACACGTTTGCGATCTTCCGAAACCTCGGCCGCTACAATGCTCGGTGTTTTGGTTTGAATCTCGTCACTGCCATAAGTTGCGTGGTACAGGTAGGTGTAACTGAGCATGCGATAGGAATCGACGTCGCCGGCCGACTCCGGATCGACCGGTTGGGTGAAGGTGAGTTCGAATCCATCCGGTTGGGCGCGCATCTCCTTGATTTCAAACGGCGTCTTTCCCGTCCAGACCAGACGCTGCAATCCGTAACTGGCGCGTCCCAAGCTGCTCCATCCTCGATTGGTCAACCCCACAAACACGCTGCCATCACTCCCTTGGATCATCCGCAGGACCGCGGACGCGAACCCGAGCCGAAAGGGAAAACAAGCGCCCTGGTACTCGCCATCGACCTTTTCCAGGAACACACGGTTGATGCCCGCCTGCGTGAATTCGCCGACAAATAGTTGACCGGCAAACGGCCCGAATTTTCCACCGCTTTGGTCCAGCATGATGTCGGTCGCCGACTGCCCCATTTTTTTGTAGGGGAACCAAACCGCGGGCGGACGAAGTTGTTTGAATTGCTGCAACGCCTTTGGCAGCGGCAGACCACTGGGCACCTTCTCGACGCCGTCGATCGTCGATCCCGGCTCGTTCATCGACGCGAGCGCTTCGGCGTGATGAAAAAAGGCGCCCGGACGCATGTGGTGCAGCGAATTGGTGGCCACCCAATTGCCTTGCTGATCGGTATAGAACATGTCGCCCGCGGCATTGGCCCCCAATCCGGATGGTGATCGCATCCCGGCACAAACCGGCACCAACTCACCAGCCGGGGTCAGCTTCATGCCCCAGCCGCGCCACCGGCCTTGTCGATACCCCAGTGCGGCGTTGGGCACGATGCGTTTGAGCTGATCGTCTTTGAGTCCCAAACCGATGTTCAGTGTGATCCACAAATTGCCATCGCCGTCCATTTTGGGGCCGTAGGCATATTCGTGATAGTGTCCGGTCACACCCCAACCTTTTGCGGCGGTCAGATACTCATCCGCCACGTCGTCTCCATCGACGTCGCGAAGCCGCGTCAACTCGCTTCGCTGGGCCGTGTACAAGTCGCCCTTGTGATAGAGCAGCCCGAGTGGTTCGTGCAGCGCGGTGGCGAATCGTTTGAACGACACGTTGTTGGGCGGGTCGTCATAGACACCGTCTAAGATCCAAACCTCGCCTTTTCGAATCGCCACGGCCAGCCGCGAATCATCCAGGAGCGCCAGCCCACCGACTTCCAATGCCAACCCATCGGGCGCGGGTTTCCAGTTCTTGGATCGCGAGTCCGTCGCCGCTTTGGCAACCGATACATCTATCAGCCGATAATATTCTTCTTCACCGCCCCGCGCCATCGACAGCGGAAACGTGAGCGTCGTCAACGCCAAGATCAAAATTCGAATCACCAACGATACTCCAAAATGGCGGTGTTCCTGTTTTGCGAGTCCAAGGGGATCAGCCACTGGTCGCTGTCACCGGACCGACGCAACGAACCCGTTCGCGCCAGAGCCTCCGTCAGGGTGACGGTCAAACCTTGTTGATCGGAAACGGCGAACTCGCCTTGCGGTTTCAGTCGCTCGGCCGCATGAGCGAGCAGGTGTAGTTTCTGGTCTGAGGTATCGCCGCGAACTGACGGTGCGCGTCTGGCTGTCACTGAACGCTTGAGCGTTCCGGACTCCGTTGCCTCGATGCGGTCTTCGATCGACCAGCCAGCGATGTCGTACAAAAACGTCGGTACGCCGGCAGCATCCAGCCGATAGCCGCGGAATCGGTAGCCGGCATTTTCACCCTCGTGTTCACCGCCGTTTTCATCAGCGATCACCACGGGACCGGCCGGCATTGCGATCTGGGCGTCGCCCAACGGATCCGCCGGCGGGGTGAAACGTTCGAACCAAGTGCCACGGGCGTCCAGGAAACGCTGCTTCCATCCGATTGCCAACCGCATCTGCTCGGCATCGAATGCAAAATGGACGCCTTGCGGAAAACCGACCGCGATGGCGTGCGTTCCCGCTTGTTCCATGAACGTCCGCAGCACGATCGGTTTGCCGCTGGGTGCGAGTTCGTAGTTAGCCGAACGCACCGTCTCAATCTTTTCCGGCAGTGGTTCCCTATCCATGTTTTTCAAATAGGCCCAGATCGCAGAGATCTGGTGCCGCACATTGCCGTCGAGCAACTCCGGCCGATTGCTCTTTCCGTCTGGGAAAAACGTGGGCATACGTGTCCGCTTTTTGACCGCGCTGGGATTGAGCACAAATTCATAGAACCACTTTGAATCGATGCGGTTGGTGGTCCCCGCCAAATCGATCCCGACGACACCGGGCAAACTCTCGCCGCGGAAAGCATGGCAACCGACACAGCCCGTGTTGACCAGGTCGCGTCCAGCATCAGCCATCTCCTTTTGCGGCGGCAGAATGTCAACCGCGTCAGATTGGTCCACTCGATCGGCCTCTTGAAATCCACGGACCAGCGGATCAACCGTGTCCGCGGAGTAAGACGGCATGCGGGCGGCCATGAAGGGACGGTGGGGGCCTGTCTTGGGATGGAAGACGGCCGCCAGCGCTTTGGGAAGCAATTTCCGGCCCACTCCGCCCAGCGTCGGCGGCAACCGACCTTCGTCACCCAAGTCCACGTGGCCGACGGTTTCGAAGTAGGCCTTGCGAAACCGTCCGACTCCACCCCGTTCGTCGCGACGATGACAGCCATAACAATTCAGTTGCAGCATCCGGAAATCCACCTCATCGGCGGCGGTGCGATTTTCCGATCCTCCGTCAGTCAGACGCGCGAGGATTGCACGGCGTTGTTCGTTGTCCAACGCATATCGGGGTATCTCGCCGTCGGGGTTCTCGATGCAACTTGATCCGGCGTCGGCATTCAGCTGCGACAGGGGCTTTGCCGCCGCAACGGTCAACGCACCGGACGATTCTCCAGTCAATGCGTCAGATGCATCATGGCACGACGCACAGCGCAGGGCGACGAACAGCCCCCGTCCTTTTTCCACCATCGTTTGCGGCGCACTGTTGGGCTGCATGTCGATCTGTTTCGCCGTTTGGTCCCGAAGCAGATGGGCGGCGATGTCCGCGGCTTCGAGCGGTGAGAGTCGCAACGAGGGCATCCGCGCACTGGGGCGCGTCTTGGTCGGGTCCAGCAGCATCATCGTCAACGAGCGCTGCGAGTACTTACTGACCAGATTACCGTGCGGCACCGAATCCACTCGCCGTGCCTCGCTGGCCAAGCCCAGGTCGGCGATTTCTTCGGGATCGAGTTGTTCGATCAGCTCGTCGATCGCCGACGGTTTCGATTCGACCGTTTCGTAATTCGGGTCGGGGTCATGGCAAGCCACACAACCGACCGTGTGATACAGTTTATTGCCGCGATCGGCGTCGCCCCGTTTCCAAAACTCGTGGACCACCGGCAAGGCACCACCGGCTTTGATCACGGCAAACGGTTGTTGTTGGGAACCCAAGAATGCCACCAGCGCGTCGATCGCTTCGCCGCGTTCCGATTCCGGAAGCTGCGACAACACGTGGGGCATCGTCGTTTCAGGTTTCATCGCCGCGGGATCGGCCAGATACTGTTTCAGCCACTGGGGTTGCAGCCGATTACCGGCACCGGTCAGCCGCGGACCGCGTTTGGGTTGCAGCCAAGGATCGTCCGAAGCGTGGCAGCTGACACAGCTCAATTCGCTGATCATCAGCGACCCGGCCAGCGTCGGGGAGAGTTCATCATACCGCGCGAATCGATCAAAACCGCTGACCATCGGTGCGGCGATCGAATCCGCGTCTGACGTCTCGGGCGTTTGTTCCTCGGTTCGTGCGACGCCGGGGATGACAATTGCAATCGCGAATACAAACGGCCACCAAGACCGAGCAACGATGGGTCTGCGTCGTGTGAGTGTCTCTGCTTTCATAGCGACTCGGCGACGATCAGACTGAAAGGGGCGGGTTTCTTCATTGCGTGTGAATCAGTGAAGCGTGAAGGTGGGATGCGGAGGGACGCACATCATATTCACTGTCGGAGGCGACCGTCAGCCGAGACGGGGCCCGTCATCGGCGATTCGCTAGGATTCCCGCCGATTCAGGCGACCGGCATGCACAGCATGCCCTACTTCAAGAGGAACATCGCGTTGATTGCGGAGTCTCGATTCGATCAACCGGCCCTTTAGGCCAGTTCCAGTCCCGTCATCGTGCTGGTGCTGGTCGAGAAACGGTCGTGGTGCAATCCCAATCGGTGCAACGCGGACAGATACAGATTGGGCAGGGGGTAATTGTTCTTGGTGTCGAACGCCAGGTGCTGGCCGTGCTTGAACCCGCCGCCGGCAAACAGCACGGGCATGTTCTTGTTGTCGTGACTGGATGCGTTGCCCAGGTTGGATGTCAACAACACCATCGTCTGATCCAGCAGCGTGCCGGACGATTCCTGGACCGTCTTGAGCTTTCGAACGAAATCGGCCCACTCGGCGAGCAGCGCGTTTTCGAGAATCGCGAGCTGCCGCAGCTTTTCCTCGTCCTGGCCGTGGTGGCTGAGCGCGTGGTGCGCCTCGGTGACCCCGTCGAGTTCGACTTTGCCGCCATTGCCCAAGTGCAATGTCATGAAACGCGTGGAATCGGTTTGCAGCGCCAACGCCATCACGTCGAACATCGCCCGCTGTTTTTCGATCCCGTCAGAAACCGATTGGGCAAGCGATTCGGGTTTGCTGACTTGTGGTTTCGGGCGATTGATCCAAGCCTGATTGGCGGCGAGTCGTTTCTCCAACTCGTTGACAGCCGTAAAGTAGTTGTCCAATTTGTCGCGATCACCGGCTCCCAGCGTCCGTTGCAACGACTTCGCTTCTTCGGCGACCAGATCCATGACCCGGCGACCGTGTCGCATCCGCGCCGAATCTCGTTTGCGAACCGCCGGGGCGTCGGCGACAAACAGTTGCTCGAACAACCGCAACGGCGACATTTCCGGCGGAATCATCGCGCCGTTTTCAGTATACGAAGGACTCGAATTGTCCCCCGAGGCGTTGAGCACCAATGAGGGGAACCGTGTTTGGTCTCCCAAGTGCTTGGCCATCAATTGATCCAGCGACACCGAATTGCGAAAGTTCGCATCCGATCGACTCAGCGGTGCAGCGGTCAGGATCGTTCCTTCGGCGCGGTGTCCGCCGGCGACCTGCGGGTGAGACACGCCCGAGCACACCGTCATCTCGGGCAGAATGTCCGCGATCTCCGCCAGGTAGGGTGACGGCGTGTAGTTGAAACCGGACTGTTTCGGGAACAGGTTCGGACCGTGCAAGCCGAGGCCGAGGCTGAAGCTGACAAAGCGTCGAGGGGCTTCGGTTTCGGCGGCACTCGCGATCGCCGGCACCATCGCGTCGAGAAACGGCAACCCGACGGCCAGCCCCGAGCCTCGCAGCACCGTGCGTCGATCGAGTTTTGTATTGGTGAACTTCATGACGGGCCTACTTGGTGAGAAAGATCGGGCTGTCGACGACCGCTTGGATCAGCGAGCGGATGCCGTAGCGTTGGGGTTGGGTCTGATCAAGAATGGCTTCGATCACCCGTCGGTCGCTAAAGGAAACCGGCGCACCGGTCGAATAGGTGACCAACTGATGCGTGAAGTTTCGCGCGATCTGCTCGGGGTCTCGCAACACAATTTGCTTGAATTGCTCGATGTCCTCGAACGCTTCGCCCTTGGCGGTTTGGTGATGCGGATCGACCGGCAATCCTTTCCGGGCGGCTTTGGAGTTACGATACCGCGTCCTCCAACCACCGATCACATCGTAGTTTTCCAGTGCGAAGCCCGGCGGATCGATCTTGATGTGGCAGGCCGCGCAGGACGTTTGATCGCTGTGCTTGGCGAGTTGATCACGGATCGAGACCGCGCCGCGGATGTCGGGCTCGATCGCCGGGACGTTGTCCGGTGGCGGAGGGATTTCGACGCCGAGGATGCGTTCATTGATGAACGCGCCGCGGACCACCGGTGAGGTGGTGGTGCCGTTGGCGGTGACTTTCAATATCGAGCCTTGAGTGATCAATCCGCCGCGATGGTGTTCGGGGGCCAACGACACTGTCTGGACATTCTGATGATGAACCCCTGGAATATCGTAATGTTTCGCCAATCGTTCGTTCAACATCGCGAAATCGGAATCGACGATGTTTGCCGCCGGCAGATCGTCGCGAATTAATGTTGCCAGAAACGCGTGGGTCTCGTCGATCATCGACTGCTGAAGCGTCTCGTCAAATTCGGGATACAGTCCCGCGTCGGGCGACGTGAAATCGATCTCGCGAAGGTTCAGCCACTGATCGGCCAACGCGTCGACCAAGGCCTCGGCACGGTCGTCGTTGAGCATGCGTTGGACATGATGACGACGAGTTTCCGGTTGGGTCAATTCACCGGCATCGGCCGCCGCCATCAGCGTCTGGTCGGGCATCGTCGACCACAAGAAAAAACTCAATCGCGACGCAACCGCATGGTCATCGAGTTCGCCGGGTGTTTCGGTGAGAAACAGGAAACGGGGCGAACAAAGGATCGTGCGGTAGCCGCGTTTCAGTGCTTCCCGCGGCCCGATCCCCGCCGCCAAGTCCTCGTCGACCAACGCCAAGTAGGGCAAGAGCGCTTGATCGGTCAGCGGACGGCGAAAGGCCCGCGTCGCGAACCGCTTCATCAACGCGGCGATCTCGTCACGCGACAGGTTCTGATCGATCGTTGTCTCACTGAACAATAATTGGGCGACCTGTTCGCGCGGTGGTGCCTTGTGAATCGATTCCATCGTGATTGATGAATACGCTAGTCCCGGTACCTTGGGCAGTGGGCGTTTGTCGCGAGCGCTCCCTCGGTAATTGTTCAGCCCCGTGCCACGCACGCGTTCGACCGTATGGTCCGAGGGGCGTGCCTCGATCAGATGCCCTTTGCGGATCCACGCCTCGAAAGTTTGGTCGCGGGGCTGTTCATCGGCACGAAAGATACCGGCCAAGAACATCATCGGCGCGTGGGCAAAGCCGACGCCGGTTCGGACCGTGCACCAGACGCCTTCGCCCGGTTGGATGTTCACCGCGTGAGCATCATGAAGCGTGATGCGATACCATCCGGTGCGGCGGACTTCCGTTTCCGGAACACGTCCGTGGTAGATCAGGGTGGCCGACCAGGCAATCGTTTTGTCGCCGACATGCCAAGGGTCACGTTGTCCGACTTGACGCCCCAGTTCCGCACTGGTGAAGGTGTGGCGGAACGGCTTCGCATCCCCGTCCAAGGCACGGCGAAATGCTTCGTCGAGCGATGCGTCGGCGGCGTCGAGGTACTTCTCCATCAAATGAAGTGAGATCTGTTGCGTCTGAGCAACAGTGGCAAAACCGTCGTGATACGTGTCCTCAGGGAGAAACTCTTGCAGCGGAATATCGATGCCGAGCAGGTCTTGCATCGTGTTTTCGTATTCGGTTCGATTCAGCCGCCGCGAACGCACCCGTCCGAGCGTCCGCGTTTGTTGCTGTAGCGTTTGATGAATCGGCGCGGCGATGGCGGCCAAAAAATCTTCCCGCGGCTGTTGGTCGGGAACCTCTGCGTCTTGGGGAGGCATTTCGCCGGATTGAACCCGGTCAAAAATCGTCACCCAGCGTCGCAGATTGGACGCGTCGGCGGGTTGGAACTCCAGTTCGGCCAGATTCAGATCGCCTTCTTGCGTGTACCCATCGTGACAATCCACGCAGTACTGCTGAACGAATTCGGTTCGCGCGGCATGCGGAGCGTCAGTCGGAAGGTTGGGATCGGCGGCGATCAGGCTGGCAGCGGCTGCCAGGCTCAATGCCAGCAGCAAACCCATGCGGACGCACGGGGAGGCGGGAGTATTCATTCCCTGATTTTACCACCCGATAGCGGTTCTCCAATACCCGATTTTGGTCCCATGTGCACTGTTCTGGCCCGATATAATCGATGCATAGGCGATGCCCTCGGCGTCAGGACCGATGCCGAGACAGAGATGTGATCAATCGGACGAGTATTGTCGTCCACGAAAAAGGGAGCCATGACGATGACAGAACGAGCGGTTTTAGCAGGCGGATGCTTTTGGGGCATGGAAGATCTGTTTCGCAAACAACCCGGTGTCGTGTCGACGCGATGCGGCTACACCGGCGGGGACGTCGACAACGCCACCTACCGAAACCACGGCACACACGCCGAAGCAATCGAAGTGGTTTTCGACCCCAGCGAAACGAGTTTTCGAAAGCTATTGGAATTTTTTTTCCAGGTCCATGACCCGACCACGGTGAACCGGCAGGGCAACGACCGCGGCATGTCTTATCGCTCCGCGATTTACTTTACCAACGACGAACAACAACGCACGGCCTTGGAAACGATCCAAGAAGTCAACGCGTCGGGGATTTGGCCGGGCGAAGTCGTTACAGAAGTCGAACCCGCCGGTGACTTCTGGGAAGCCGAACCGGAACACCAAGACTACCTGCTGCGCAATCCAGGCGGATACACCTGTCACTTCATCCGCCCCGACTGGGTGTTACCGAAAAAGACCGAAGCGAATTCGTGATGGGGTGCCGCACGAGCACACGGTTTGGCAAGACGTTCGGCTCGGTTGTTAGCGGCAGGGCGCGAGCCCTCCGATCTGGCGCGCCGCCCTGTGGCGGCACCGGACGGCTCGCGCCGTTCCGCTACCATGACACTCCGATCGGTTGTTAGCGGCAGGGCGCGAGCCCTCCGGTCTGGCGCGACGCTTTGCGGCGGCACCGGACGGCTCGCGCCGTTCCGCTACCATGACACTCCGATCGGTTGTTAGCGGCAGGGCGCGAGCCCTCCGGTCTGGCGCGAAGCCCTGTGGCGGCACCGGACGGCTCGCGCCGTTCCGCTACCATGACATTCCGCTCGGTTGTTAGCGGCAGGGCGCAAGCCCTCCGGTCTGGCGCGCCGCCCTGCGGCGTCACCGGACGGCTCGCGCCGTTCCGCTACCATGACACTCCGATCGGTTGTTAGCGGCAGGGCGCGAGCCCTCCGGTCTGGCGCGAAGCCCTGTGGCGGCACCGGACGGCTTGCGCTGTTCCGCTACCATGGCTTCGTTCCCTTGTTAGCGGCAGGGCGCGAGCCCTCCGGTCTGGCGCGACGCCCTGTGGCGGCACCGGACGGCTCGCGCCGTTCCGCTACCATGACACTCCGATCGGTTGTTAGCGGCAGGGCGCGAGCCTTCCGGTCTGGCGCGAAGCCCTGTGGCGGCACCGGACGGCTCGCGGCGTACCGCTACGATCCGCTTCGCGTTACAAAAAACTCGCTTTCGAGCCACCTGCGTCTTGGGCTTCCAACGTGTACTCGATTGCTGCTGCGAGCGAGTCTTCATCGAACAGAAATTTCACGCTTCCCTTTCGTGTCCACCAATGTTCTCGAAGGTAATTTCCTGTTTCACCCAGTTTCTGCTCCCGCTCCTTCAACCGTCGTTTTCCCCAAGATTTTAGCTGATCTCGCACGAGTTCGCCGTCGCAATTCGCTGCCGACACAACAACATGGCAATGGTTTGATCGACAATTCACTGCGTGAAGGATCCATTTGCGTTTTACGCAATGCTCTGCGACAACGGACTCAACACTCCTTCGCTGCTCGGCATCGAGTTCAATGGCCGATTCAATCATTTGGTCACGGCACCAATCTGCCAGCCGAGGTTGTGGGACGTGATCACCTCGATGCCACTTTGTCCAGCCACGTTCATCACCCGGCATCCATGTTCCATAGCAGGTCCAAGTGATGAAGAACGCGATCGGATCGTCTTTCATGGTTGAAACTCCATGCATTTGTCGAAGTTAGTTGCGAGTCGACCGGTATTCATTTTAGCGGCTGTGAGGCAAAACGTGGGTGTGTTGTTAGCGGCAGGGCGCGAGCCCTGCGGTCCGGCGCGCCGCCGTGCGGCGGCACCGGACGGCTTGCGCCGTTCCGCTACCATGCGCTTCGTTTCCCTGTTAGCGGCAGGGCGCGAGCCCTCCGGTCTCCCGCGCCGCCGTGCGGCGGCACCGGACGGCTTGCGGCCTGTCGATTTAGTTCCTGGGGACGGTTGATTCGATTTTGGTTCCGGACGAGGCTTTTATGGTGCTATGCGGGGCATCCAGAGTCGTTGGTAAGCGTGTTGACGGGATCGTGGCGTTCGCTTGTGGCGGATTTCGTTCGAAATGCCCCCTATCTCCCCTAGTTTGCTGTTCCGAGCGATTGTGTCGCCGCGGCGGCGCGCAGCTTCGCCAAGTAACTCATGATTTTCTTCAGATTGAATCCGGTCGCCGCCCAGCGCCATTCTTGATTCACACCTGCGATACCTCGAAGCAGGAATCGCCGCATATCAAGCGTGCTCTTGATCACGGCGAAAGGCGTTTCACCGAAATGCTGACGACGAGAGTAAGCCTCTTTGGCTGCAGGCGTTTCCATTCGCGCACGCTGCCGACGTCGCGCTCCTTCATGCTCATCATGCATCGTCTCGCGACCACGTGGCGGGCCAGGCTTGCGACCACGTCGCTTGCCCGCTCGCTTGTCCGACGAGGTCGCTTCGCTGGACTCCTGGGACGATGCCTCGCTGCTGCTTGCCTCGTCTTTTGGCTTCACGTTCTTGCGACAACGCCCAGCCAGCGTGCAGCCCTCGCATTCAAAACAGGTGTAAACCTTTCGCTGCACCGGAGAGCCGTCGCCATGCGTCGTGTTCTCGGTCGTCCGATGTGAAAGCACTTTGCCTGCCGGGCAGTAATAGCAGTCGTTCGCTTCGTCGTACACAAACGCTGCTTTGTCAAATCGTTTGGTTTGTGGATTAACCGGCAACTGATCAATCTGATCGGCGGCAACGGGCTCAGTCAAATCCGAACGCTCGGCAGGGTTGTTCTCGCGATTGGTTTCGGCAAGCGGGCCAATCAGTTCGATCTGTTTTTCCTCAGCCGCAGTGAGGTTTTTGCCCGTCGTGTAAGCCGAGTCAGCCATGACTCGCTTAATGTCAATTCCAAAGTCGTTGGCCACACAGTCGACGATGGTGGCAAATTCGTGGTGTTCGACGTTGCCGATCAAGACGTCCGCCGCAACGATCAGGCCGCTCTGCGTTTCGGTCGTCGCCATCGGAGTAAAGTTGGCTGCGTAACCACCCTCCTTATTGGGAAGAATGCGACTGTCCGTGTCAGTCTTGGGTAACTGGGCGGGGCCCTTCGTCCCATTTTTCCTGCGGACTTCGTCCATCGCATTGACCGTCTCCAGATGAGCGGCCAGTTGTGAGCGGCGTGACTTCAAGTTGGCGACGGCGGCGGGGAGGCGGTCCGCCGAAACGTCCTGGCCGATGAGATCTTCGTCGCATGCGTCGTTGACTTCGAAGGTTTCCAGGGCCTCATCAATTTGCGCGTCAAGTTCTTCGAGTGCTTTGGCTAATCGTTTGGCCGTCCAAGTCTTGTATTTGTTGGCGTCAGCCAGGATGCGTGTGCCGTCGATGCACAGTTCCGAGAGATTGGCGATCCCCAGGTTGATCGCCAGCTTGACCATTTGTTTGAAGATGCCTTTGACTGCATCACTATTGTTTCGGCGGAAGTCGCTGATCGTGCTGTGATCGATGCGGCGACCGCTGCTAAGCCAGATAAAATCGATCGAATGCTTGAGTTCGTATTCAATGTTCCGGCTGGATCGGATTCGCCGAATCATGGCAAACAGCAGGATCTTTGCCATTACGCTGGGATGGATCGGCGGCTGACCGAATCCGCCGTTGTAGGCCGCCTCCCAATCAGTCCAGTCCATCTGATCGAGAATCTCGTCGACCAAGCGAACGGGATGATCCTGAGGGATGAGTTCCTCCAGGGCGGTGGGAATGAGGACCAGTTGCCCGCGTGGTGTAGGAGCTTCCTGCCAATAGCTGGTCTTGGGTTGTCTCTGGCTCACTGGGCAAGCCTCCCTGCGTGAGAAGTGAATCGCGACGACGATCCGCCAAGAATAGCAAACATCGTGACGATGCCTACTAAGCCACCTCCCCTCGTTTTGTGGATACACTAAACCGACAGGCCGCTTGCGCCGTTCCGCTACCATGCGCTTCGTTCCCCTGTTAGCGGCAGGGCGCGAGCCCTCCGGTCCGGCGCGCCGCCGTGCGGCGGCACCGGACGGCTTGCGCCGTTCCGCTACCATGCGCTTCGTTCCCCTGTTAGCGGTAGGGCGCGAGCCCTCCGGTCCGGCGCGCCGCTTTGCGGCGTCACCGGACGGCTCGCGCCGTTCCGCTACCATGCGCTTCGTTTCCCTGTTAGCGGCAGGGCGCGAGCCCTCCGGTCCGGCGCGCCGCCGTGCGGCGGCACCGGACGGCTCGCGCCGTTCCGCTACCATGGCTTCGTTCCCCTGTTAGCGGCAGGGCGCAAGCCCTCCGGTCCGGCGCGCCGCTTTGCGGCGTCACCGGACGGCTTGCGCCGTTCCGCTACCATGCGCTTTGCTAGAACGTCACTTGTTCTGGGTTGAATTCGACGATAGTGAAAGTCTCTTCAGTTGACGGCGACTGGGCATACTCTAGAATCGGCCCAATCGCGGTTGGCGACCAATCGTGATTCTCTCATCAAAGAAAGATTCTTGCGCCTGATGATCCGGGCACCTTGGGAAATTGTAGTCCCTGGAGAGTTCATCAACTGGCCGTAGCAAAACGGGCAACCGTTTCGCCCAACAGCATGACCGGCTTTGCTGTCGAATCGGCTTCGCTGCGGTAACGACTCATTCACGCAAGGAGATGATGATGTTATGCGCGCCACTTATGAAGGAGCAGAAACCAACGGTGCTAGAGAGTGACTTCAAACAAACGCAACCAGAAGAGCTTGAACAGATCTTGTTGCGGACGCTCGGCGAAAGTGGTCATACCCAACTCGCCAACGTCGCATGTGACTACTGCGACGGGCGAATCGTGCTGTCAGGGCGAGTGACATCGTATTACCTGAAACAATTGGCACAGGAAATTGTACGAAAGGTCGACGCCACAGCGCCGGTCGAGAACCGCTTGCGAGTGATCGTCCCCAAGTGATGGACCGAACTCGTCCGTCACCCTGCGTGTCTCGTTTTTTGTCTCGGGTTTGCGCTGTCCGACGCTTTGCGAATTCCCGCGGCGTCTCGTTCAGCGGTGTTTTTAAAACAACGGAGTGATCGCATGCCTCAACTGAAGTTCTGCAAGACGTGTCCGATCTGTGGACGCAAAAGCTTGATCCCCATCCACTGCCTCGGAAAAAGCATGACTTGCGGACATTGCCACGGTGATTTCCGGGCCATCGACACCACCGGCAGCAGCAAAGACGAATCGGAGTTGATGGATCGGGCGGACTCGCTGCTCGCCACCAGCAGCGATCCACACTGTACACCCACTCTCTCACGACTCCGATTGTCGATCTAAACCCGCGTCCGACGGCAATGCAATGCGGGCCAGACACTCGTCGCGAACGTGTCACGCCCGATCGTTGCTTAGCGTCGCGGCTTGGCGAACTTGATTTTTTCGATCAATTTGACGACTTGATCGGTGTCGTCTCGGTAGCCACTGACCGACGTGATCGCTTGGATCACGTAGGCATAGCGAAGGTTGTAATCGGTATCGATTTCGATCTCGGGGCCATCGGCATCTTCGGCCGGTTCGTCGGTTCCGACCAAGCCGATCACGTTGGCGCGGAGCTTGGTGAAATCGGTGCCGAGATTGATTTCGTTGAGCGACATCGATGTCAATTTTCCATCATTGTCGGCCCGCAGACGCAGTTTCAGTGGCAGGTCCGTGACGTCGGAGGTGGCATTGCTGTCACCGGCCAAGGGCATCCGGACGGTGAAGTCGCCTTCCATTTCGACGATTTTGAACGTCATCACAAAGAACACGAGCAGCAGAAACACGATGTCGATCATGCTGGTCATGTTCAACTCGTTCTTTTCGTGCTCGACCTCATGCCGCATTCTCATGATCGATCCTCCTTGGCGCGCAGCGCGAATTGCTCAAGTTGCTGATCTTGAGCGACGCGGATGATCTCTTGAACCTGGCCGGCCGCGACGTCTTGGTGACCACGTATGATCACGTTGGCGTCCTTGGGTGATTTCTTTTCGGCTCTCAAGACGGCCAGTTCACGGCGCAGTCCGGTGCTGAGCGTTTCGGTGGTGTAGCTGTCGCCGCCAAGAATGATCTCGCCGTCTTTGGCGACGTGCAAGATGATCGGAAACTCCAGCGGCTTTTCCGGCGGCTTGACCAATTGGCTGCTGGGCAACACGACCCGTTCGTTTGACTCGGTTTGCGAAAAGTTGATCAGCACCATGAAGAACGCGATCAACTGAAACGTCATGTCAATCATCGGAGTCAAATCGCCTTCGGCCAGGTTCGGCTTCTTGGACTTGACCTTCACTGCGCGCCGCCTCCGGGTTGAATGTCTTCAAAACGGCTCATCAAGTTTTCGCTTTGCACCCCGACTTCCAACAGCAACCGCGCGACCCGGTTTCGCAAGATGTTGTAGGCCGCGATGGCGGGGATGGCGACGGCCAAGCCGACCAGGGTGGTGAACAACGCGGTCGAAATCCCTTCGGCAAGCTGGGCCGGTTTGGGTGTTTGCGGGCTGGTGGCAATCACGCGGAACGATGCGATCATCCCTTGAACTGTCCCGAACAGGCCGATCATCGGGCTCAGGTTTCCGATCAGTGCCATGTAGCTCAATCGGTGCTCGAGCTTCATGCTCTCTTCTTCACCGACTTCCTGCATCCCTTCGATCGCTTTGTTGTAGCCCCGGGAGATCTTGGCCAGGCCGGCAGAGAGCACTTGGCCGAGGACCGATTCGTCGGTGCGAGCCATGTCGTAGGCTTCCTGAAACTGTTTCGCGTTGAGTTTCTCTTCAAAGCTTTCGATCAGTTCATTTGGGCACAGCGTCTCGCGGCGGGCGGCCAGCATGTTCATCACAAACAGCGAAACCAGTGTGACCGACAGCAGCAGGAAGATGATCAAATACGTGTAGCCGAGTGAATCGAGCACCCAGGTCAGCAGCGAATCCGATGGGGGCGGCGCTGTATCCCCGCCTCCGCCTCCGCCTCCGGGCGCGGCTCCATCCCCGATGACGCCTCCGCCGCCGGCGGGATCAGCGGCCGGCGCCGCAGCCTCTTCGCCGGGACCGGCGATGTCGGCGAATTCATCCATTGCCTCGTCTTGAGCCACCGCCATTCCAACCGGCCCCGAGACGCAAAACAGGACCGTGACGATCAACATCGCGGCCTTGACAACAACACTGGATCGGCTGGGGAGCCCAAGTACCTGGAGCGGGCCATACACGTTGGTCATCAACGACAATCTCCGAAAGAAAAGCTGGAAACTTGATGGGATAGTGGTGGGCAAACGACGCCTCAGGGCGCACACAGAGAAGCCCGACGGCGCCACGACACGACCTTAGAACAGAATAGTCTATCAGACGTGCTCAATCACCGGTCAACATCCTGCCGGAAACCGCAGTTTCGCGCTGGCCGCTGCCGCTCTAGTCGGCACGGCTCGCAAAACCCCGCAGCGTCCGATGCCCGCCCCATCGTCTTGGGCAGGGTGGATGAAGCATTAAACCACTAGGGAACTCTCGTTCCCCCAATGTCACCAACGGGATCGAAAATGGAGATCAGAATGCCAGCAGCAGACGGCTGGGCGCTTCCAACAGGCCGATCACATCATTGAGGAACCGTGCTGCGGTGCCGCCGTCGACCAGGCGATGGTCGTAGGAAAGCGAAAGCGGCATCATCAATCTCGGCTGGATCGAATCGTCGGGCATCACGACGGGCAGCTTGCGGCTGCGGCCGACCAGCAGAATCGCGACTTCCGGGATGTTGATGATCGGCGTGGAATACTGCCCGCCGATCGCACCCAAGTTACTGATCGTAAACGATCCGCCGCGGAGGTCGTTGACGGCAAATTGCCCGCTGCGCACTTTGCCGGCCATTTCGGCCAGTGTCCGCGTCACACCGGGAACACTCATCCGGTCGGCATCCTTCATCACCGGGACGACCAAGCCACGGTCGGTATCCACGGCGATGCCGATGTTGACGTAGTCTTTGTAGATCAACTGCTCGTTTTCTTGATCGATCGTCGCGTTGATCGCCGGGTGATGCTTCAGGGCCGTCGCAACCGCTTTGATCAAAAACGGCATCGTCGTCAATTTCAAACCTTGCTTGGCGTAGTCGTCCTTGCTGGTTTGGCGAAGATGTTCCAGTTCGGTGATGTCGGCGTCATCGAAATTGGTCACCCGGGGAACGTTCGACCAGCTGGCGTGCATCTGTTTACTGATCGTCTTACGAATCTTGCTCATTCGTTCGACGTGAATCGAGCCGAAGTCATCCATCGCCGGCGTGCCGGGTCGGTCGGACCCCAAGGCGGCCGCAGGTTCCGCGGCGGCGGCGGCGGGCGCCGCAGGGGTGGCGGCGGGTGGTGCAGCGGCAGCCTGGCTGGCGGCGGCTTGGCCCGCCGATTGGCTGGCGGCACGAACGGCCGCCAACACGTCGTCACGCGTGATGCGTCCGCCCTCGCCGGTTCCCGTCACCCGCGCCAAATCGACGCCGACTTCGCGTGCAAAGCGACGGACCGCCGGACCGGCCGGAATCACGCCGCCTTCGCCATCGGAATCGGCCGGCTCGACCGGTGCCGCAGCCGACGCAGCGGGTGCAGCAGCAGGTGCGGGGGCGGCAGCTTGGGCCGGCGGTGCTGCGGGAGCGGGAGCGGGAGTCGCCGCGGCAGGAGCGGGCGTCGACGCGACCGGGGCCGGTGGTTCGGGCGTTTCAGCCTTGGGCGGTTCTGCTTGGGGTGCTTCCGCCTTGGGGGTTTCCGGAGCGGGTTCGGCGGCCGGTGCCGCGGCGCCCGATTCGGCTTCGACTTCGATCAACACGCCACCGATCGGCACCGTGTCCCCTTCGCTGACCGCGATCTTTGAAACCTTTCCGCTGACCGACGAAGGGACCGGGACGGTCGCCTTGTCCGTCTCCATTTCAACGATGTCTTGGCCTTCGGAGATCACGTCTCCGACCGAGACGAACACTTCTAATACGTCACCGGATTCGATGCCGTCACCAAGATCGGGAAGGGTAACTTCAGTAGCCATAGATGGATTATCAGCGATAGGAGAGATCTAGCGCGAAGGCATCGTGCCCTCGCTCGGTCGAAGGATAAATTCAGATCAAAAACGATCAACTAAGCATAATACGGGTCGGGCTTGTCTGCGTCATAGCCGAGGTCATCGATCGCCTGTTTGACGTCGTTCGGTGAAAAGACGCCGGCCTTGGAAAGTCGGCTGAGCGTCGCGATCGTGATCGATTCTTTGTCGACTTCAAAGTGGCGACGCAGCGCTTCGCGGGTTTCGCTACGGCCCATGCCGTCGGTCCCCAAGACAAAGTAGTCGCCGGGGATCCAAGGCGTCAGTTGCTCGCCCAAGGCACGAACGTAGTCGCTGGCCGAGATGAACGGGCCTTCGACTCCATCGAGCACCTCTTCCAGGTAGCTCTTTTTCGGAGTCTCGGTGGGGTGCAACATGTTCCAGCGGTCACACGCGGCGGCATCGCGCCGGAGTTGCGTGTAGCTGGTCACACTCCAAACGTCGCTGGCAACGCCATATTTTTCGGCCAGTAACTCTTGTGCGGCAAGCACGCTATTGAGAATCGCTCCGCTGCCGAACAACTGAACACGAGCTTTCGCCTTGTCGACGTCTCGGCTGCGGTATTTGTAAATGCCTTTGACGATTCCTTCTTCGCATCCTTCGGGCATTTCCGGATGCGTGTACTCTTCGTTCTCGCTCATCAGGTAATAGATGCACTGCTCACCCTCGGCGTACATCTTCTGCAAGCCTTCCTGGATGATCACGACCGCTTCGTAGGCGAACGCGGGATCGTAGGACCGCACGGTCGGGAAGGCGATCGCGTTGAGCAAGCTGTGCCCGTCCTGGTGCTGCAGGCCTTCGCCGTTGAGCGTGGTTCGGCCAGCCGTTCCGCCGACCAGGAATCCCTTGGCTCGCATGTCGGCGGCGGCCCAGATCAGGTCACCGATGCGTTGGAAACCGAACATGCTGTAGTAGATGAAGAACGGAATCATGTTGACGCCGTGACAGCTGTAGGCGGTTCCGGCGGCATTGAAGCTGGCCATCGACCCCGCCTCGGTGATGCCTTCTTCCAAGATCTGGCCGTCTTGGGCCTCTTTGTATTTCTGCAGAATCGCCGAATCGATCGGTTCGTACAGCTGCCCGGCGTGGGCGTAGATCCCGAATTGGGTGAACATCCCTTCCATCCCAAACGTCCGCGATTCATCCGGAACGATCGGCACCATGAATTTGCCAATCTTCTTGTCGCGGCACAGGGCGATCAGCGTTTGAACCACGGCGAACGTCGTGCTGATGCTTTTGTTTTCCAGCCGCTTGATCGTTTTCTGCATGTCGGCCAGCGACGGAACTTCCAGCGTCGGATGCTCGGTCGGGCGAGAGGGCAGGTAGCCGCCCAAGGCCTTGCGCCGCTCGTGCAGGTACTTGATTTCGTGGCTGTTTTCCGGCGGCTTGTAGAACGGCGTGTTGACGACTTCATCGTCGCTGATCGGAATCCCGAACCGTGATCGGAATTCCAGCAACTCGGCTTCGTTCAGTTTTTTCTGGTTGTGGGCGACGTTGCGACCTTCGCCGGCTTCGCCCAAACCATAGCCCTTGATCGTCTTGGCCAACACGACGGTCGGCTTGCCGTTCTGCAGGCTGACGGCTTTTTGATAGGCCGCATTGACTTTCTCGGGATCGTGCCCGCCGCGTCGCATCTTTTCCAGCTTTTCGTCGCTGTAGTTTTCGACCAGCTTGAGCAGTTCGGGGTACTTGCCGAAGAAGTGTTCGCGAATGTAGCTGCCCGGCATCCCGGTGTACTTCTGGTACTGACCATCGACGACCTCGCCCATCCGCTTGACCAGCAATCCGGTGGTGTCGCGGGCGAGCAGTTCGTCCCACTCGCCGCCCCAGATGACTTTGATCACGTTCCAGCCGGCACCGCGGAAGATCGATTCCAATTCTTGAATGATCTTTCCGTTTCCGCGGACCGGTCCGTCCAATCGTTGCAGATTGCAATTGATGACGAAGATCAGGTTGTCCAGCTTTTCTCGCGAGGCCAATCCGATCGCGCCGAGTGTTTCCGGTTCGTCGCATTCACCGTCACCGAGGAACGCCCAGACCTTTTGACCGCTGGTGTCTTTGATCCCGCGATCGCGCAGGTATTCATTGAATCGGGCCTGGTAGATCGCCATGATCGGTCCCAGCCCCATGGAGACCGTCGGGTACTCCCAAAAATCGGGCATCAACCAGGGGTGCGGGTAGCTGCTCAGCCCGCCTTCGGGTTCCAGTTCGCGTCGAAAATTGATCAGTTTTTCTTTGCCCAATCGGCCTTCCAGGAAGGCTCGAGAGTACATCCCCGGTGACGCGTGGCCTTGGAAGTAAACCGAATCACCGCTGTATCCGTCTTCGCCGCGGCCTTTGAAAAAGTGATTGAAGGCGACTTCGTAGAGCGTCGCGCTGGAGGCAAAGGTACTGATGTGACCGCCGATTCCCCCGCCGCGCTTGTTGCCTCCGACGACCATCGCCATCGCGTTCCAGCGGATGATCGATTTGATGCGTCGTTCCAAATCACGGTTGCCCGGATAGGCCGGCTCGTCATGGACCGGAATGGTGTTCAGATACGGCGTGGTCGTGTCGGCGGCCGCTTGGACGCCTTGCTCGGCGGCGCGGTCACGGAGTTTTTCGAGCAGAAAACGAACTCGGTCATGACCTTTGCTCTTAAGCACATATTCGAGCGACGAAAGCCACTCCTTCGTTTCTGAAGCATCAATGTCGACTTCAGCGTTCCGCTCAAGTTCGCCAAGTTGCTTCTTCACTTCATCCTGGGCGATCATCTTCGAGTCGTTCATACAAGCAAGTTCCCTGAAGGCAAGTTCACAAATCGAATCAGCGGTCGCGCTGACCGTTTCAAGTCAGCGACCGAATCATTCGGCGGGTCGTTCCACTCTTCGGCGTCTCAAACGCACAATGTTCACTCCGATGGTAATCCAGGCGGGTGATATTGATTCTTCACAACAACCGAAGCGTTACGGTAACTCGAAGGCCACCGTTGATCCAATTTGAAGAGTTTATGGCATTTGTGCAGCCCCAAAAGGGTAGCCGCCGGGGGCTTGCGACGACAAGGGCCTGGCGTTAATACGTGGTCCTGGCGTCCATTGTGGCGGACAGACAGGGGCAGCAATTGCCACTGCGACTTTTTAGCTTCCGACGGCCCAGTGAACAAACCCCCTCCACAGGGCTGTCACCGCCGTCAATTTTGCCTATCGAAGCGATTCGAGCATCCCCGGTCCGATCCGCCCAAATCATGCAAGTGTGCCCCTTCCGAGCTGTCGTGACCGGTGCTTCCTCGGGGATCGGTCGTCAGATCGCGATCGGACTGGCGCGACAACACGGATCGCACCGCTCTGAGGCACGCTCGGCCGACCGTGAAACCGCCGCAGCAAAATTGGTGATTCATTTCCGCAAGAACCAGCGCGGCGCAGAAGAAACGGCCGCTGCGGTCCAAGCGCTCGGCGCGACGACCTGTCTGGTTCAAGCCGACATCTGCCAATCGCAGCAGCGGCAACGGTTGGTCGACGAGAGCTGGGACTTTCTCGGCCCGCCGACCACTTGGGTCAACAACGCTGGTGCAGACGTCCTGACCGGCGAGTTCGAAAACGAATCGTTCGCCGAGAAACTGCGGCGGCTGATCGAAACCGATGTCCTGGCGACGATCGATCTGAGCCGCCAAGTGATCCGGCGCTGGCGTCAAGACATTTCCGGCAGCGAAGCGCAGCCGCCGTCGATGACGTTTATCGGTTGGGACCAAGCGCCCCTGGGCATGGAAGGCGACGCCGGACAAATGTTCGGTCCGGTCAAAGCCGCGGTGATGGCGTTTGCCAACAGCGTCGCGCAAGAGGTCGGCCCGACCATTCGAGTCAACACGGTCGCCCCCGGTTGGATCAAAACAGCGTGGGGCGAAACAACGGATTCGTACTGGGACGGCCGGGCTCGGCGGCAATCGTTGATGAATCGCTGGGGGACGCCCGAAGACGTGGCCCGGGCGGTGTGTTTCGTCGCCGATCCGGACAACACGTTTTGCAACGGACAGACGATTCAAGTCAACGGCGGCTGGAGCCGGACACACCCGCGCTGAATTCGTTAGACTGCTCCACTGACGCGCCCGGGACCGTTGACGCGACCGGGCGACGACTCCACCAACGTTTTTCTCCTCTTGAGTGATTTATGACCAGCGCTGACGAATCGACCCAAGCGAAAGCCGACCACTTTCGCGAGCGTTATGAACAAGTTCGTGAAATGATCGGCCGCGTCATCGTGGGGCATGACGACATCGTCCAGGGTGTGTTGACGGCGATGCTGTGTGGCGGCCACTGCTTGCTCGAAGGTGTGCCGGGGCTGGGCAAAACGATGCTGGTGCGAACGTTGTCCGAAGTGTTGGATTTGGATTTCAATCGAATCCAATTCACCCCGGACTTGATGCCGGCAGATATTTTGGGAACCAACATGATCGTCGAATCCGAAGACGGTCGACGTCAGTTTCAATTTCAACGCGGACCGGTCTTCACCCAGATTCTGCTCGCCGACGAAATCAACCGCGCGACGCCCAAGACGCAGTCCGCGATGCTGGAAACGATGCAGGAAGGCACGGTCACGGCCGCCGGGGCACGATACGAACTGGAACAACCGTTCTTCGTCTTGGCGACCCAGAACCCGATCGAACAAGAAGGCACCTATCCGCTGCCGGAAGCACAACTGGACCGGTTCCTGTTCAAGTTGGTCGTCGGCTACAGCAGCCGTGACGATCTCAACACGATCGTCGAACGAACCACGCGGGGCGAAAAACCGCAGATCGATAAGGTGATGGATGGGGCCGAGATCCGCGGGATGCAAACCATGGTGCGCGACGTCGTACTGACGCCTCCAATCCGCGACTACCTGGTCCGCCTGACACTGGCCACCCATCCCGACGGCGCCCATTCGGTCGATGCCACCAATCAATACGTGCGTTGGGGCGCCAGTCCGCGGGGAGCCCAAACGCTGGCGCTTGCGTCGAAAGTCCGCGCCATCCTGGCCGGACGTTACAACGTCAGTTTCGAAGACATTCGCCGCGTCTATTTGCCGACGATGCGACACCGTGTCCTGCTGAACTTCGAAGCCCAAGCCGAGGGCATCGAAACCGATTCGGTGCTGTTGGAGATTCTGGAGAAAGTCCGCGAGTCCGCCGAATAGGGGGCCCGTCAGTGTCCTCCCTGCTCCGATGGGCATGAATTGCCGAATAGCGGTGAACATGCGACGAGAAAAGTGTGGAAAATCGACCGTTTTGTGCCCGCCATTCAGGTAGAAAACGGAGCGTGACTCGACGATTCCTGGGGAATTCGTCTGGCGTGGTCGATGTTCATCTAATCTTCACACGGGTAGCGTCCGCTAGACGGTCGTCAATTCCGACAGTCGCTGCTATCTTTCCGCGCATGGCCCACTTCGGGGCACGCTCTGTCGCTCCCTCAGGGATCGGCGGGCTTTTGAATCGCGACACGGGTTCCCCCCCAATCTTTAGCGGAGTTTTGCTGGGATGTTCCTCCAAATCACTTCTCGCCCGATGCCCCTGAATCGGAAACGAGCGATCGGCTGTTTTGCGTTAGTATCGAGTCTGCTGGTCGGAATGGTCGGATGCGGCAGCAAGACGGAAACGTCGACGACCGAATCGAGCGGCGCGGTCGCCGCGTCCAACCTGACCGGCACGATCAAAATCAACGGCAGCAGTACGGTGCAACCGATCGCCAACGCGGTCAAAGAGGAATTCGCCAAGCTGTATCCCGACGTCACGGTCAGCGTCGACGGGAAAGGCACTGGCAACGGATTCAAACTGTTCCAAGACAAAGAGACCGACATTTCCGACGCTTCGCGTCCGATCAAACCGGGCGAATTCGAAGCCTGCAAAGAAAACGGCGTCGCATTCATCGAGATCCCCGTCGCCTATGACGGACTGACGATCGTGATCCACCCCAAAAATGATTGGGTCGATACCCTGACGGTCGATCAGCTGAAGAAAATCTTTGTCGGCCCCGACGCGGCCAAGAAGTGGAGCGATGTGGACCCCAGTTGGCCAAACGAGACCATCGAGATCTTTGCCCCGGGAACCGGTAGCGGGACGTATGACTATTTCCGCGAAGTCGTGATCGGAAAATCCGAGGACGCGCTTCGAAACGACATGAATTTGAGCGAAGACGACAACGTCCTGGTCAACGGTGTCGCCGGAAACCCTTACGCGATCGGATTCTTCGGGGTGGCCTATTACGAAGAGAGCAAAGACAAGCTGAAGGCCGCAAAGATCGTCAACCCCAAGGACGAGAAAGCCTACTTGCCGACGCCGGAAAACATCGCCAGCGGAGCGTACGCACCGTTCAGCCGCCCGTTGTTTATCTACGTCAGCACCGCCTCGTTGCCCCGCGCCGAAGTTGCTACCTTTGTGTCGTACTTCCTAGAAAACGCGCCGAGTCTATGTGAACGCGTCGGCTACGTCCGCTTGCCCGACGAGATCATGCAGCGTGGCATGAAAAACTTGGACGAAGAGAATGCCGGAACCCACTACATCGATGCCGAAGGCAATTCGCGAAGTGGTGCGGTCGCTGACATCTATCAGCCGGAAAACTTGATCAAGTAGAACGAGAGACGTTTTGGCCGCGTCAGCCCCGTGGTGACGCGGTCCTTTGTCTCGACAATAGCGATGACAACCCGTGGTCGAAAACAACACCGCATCGTTCGACTCTTCCGCCAACCGAAACAGAGGGTGAACTGATGCCGCTACCTAAAGCGCTTCAAAATCGCGAGTTTCGGTCGACCCGCTCGGGTGCTTTCTCGGAACGTCTGATCGTGATTTCGCTGGCGTTGTGCGCCACGGCAACCGTGCTGATCACGGTCGGCATCATTTACATGCTGATCACGCAAAGTGCCGGCTTCTTTCGCAGCGAAGCGGTCACGATGTCGGGGTTTCTCACCGACACCGAGTGGACCGCATTGCAGAGCAAGGACTTGGCACAGGCCAAGTTTGGCATCCTGCCGCTGCTCAGTGGAACGTTCCGTGTGACGCTGATCGCGATGATCATCGCGTTGCCGCTGGGGTTGATCACCGCGATCTACCTGAGCGAGTTCGCATCGGCGAGAATCCGATCCTGGCTCAAGCCGACCTTGGAAATCATCGCCGGGGTGCCCACCGTCGTGCTCGGCTACTTCGCGATTCTTGTCATCAGCCCGTCGCTTCAATTGATCAGCGACGGCGCGTTCTCGACCTTCAATGCAACCGGCGCGGGGATCGCGGTCGGCATCCTCTGTCTGCCGATGGTGTGCAGCCTGTCCGAGGACGCGATGCGTGCGGTGCCTCGCAGCTTGCGGGAAGGCGCCTACGGACTCGGTTGCACCCCGTTTGAAACGTCTGTCAAAGTGGTTGTCCCCGCGGCGCTCAGCGGCATCATCTCGGCGTTCCTACTCGCCTTCAGTCGAGCGATCGGTGAAACCATGGTGGTCGCATTGGCCGCCGGAACCCTGCCCACGATGACCCTCGACCCGACGCAACAGGCTCAGACCATGACCGGGTTCATCGTGGAGATGATCAAGAGCGAAAGTGAATACGGGACCGTGCAGTACTACAGTCTTTACGCGGTCGCGGTGACGCTTTTCGCGATCACGTTTCTCATGACCCTGGGCGGCCAAATCATCCGCCGACGCTTCAAGGAGTCGTACCAATGAGCTCCATCCCTGACGCGATCGTCAACCAGGACGCAAAATTTTTGACCGACAACGCAAAACGGCGTAAGCGGCTCAGCCTGTGGTTCTATTTTCTCTGTGTCGCGATCGCGTTGATCAGTGTGGTCATCTTGATCGTCTTGATGGTTTCAATTTGGAGCCAAGGCCAGTCTCGGTTGTCCACCGATCTGTTGACGCGGGCCCACAGCGAATTGGAGATCGAGCGAAGCGGGATGTGGCCCGCCATCCTCGGTTCGCTGTTCGTCTGTGGCACCTGTGCAGTCGTCGCATTGCCGCTGGGCGTGGGAACGGCTGTCTTTTTGGAAGAGTTTCAACCGACGAACAAGTTGTTGCGGTGGATCCATGGATTCGTGCAACTGAACATCTCCAATCTCGCCGGCGTGCCATCGATCGTCTACGGGCTGCTGGGGCTGACCGTGTTCGTTTACATGTTCAACGTGTTCGGCCAGATTCGCGTCAACGAGTCGGCGGGCATGGAGATCATGGGATACAAGCACTTTTACCAGGTCCTGACGTTGGAACCGGGACACGTCGTGTTTGTGCCGCAATCGGATCCCACCAAGCGTCAGACCACGTTTGACGAGCCATTCCAAGCCGTCGATCCGGATGGCAATCCGATCAAGATCTCGATTTGGACGCCGGGGACTCCCAAGCCCTCCGACCCTGCGATTCGGCGTCAAACGGTTCGGGCCGGCGCCATCGGGGGGACGATCACCGAGCGAAACTGGTATTACTTTCGGCTCCCGTTCGACAAAAGCTTTTTATCCGGGGGGCTGACGCTCGCGCTGGTGATTCTGCCGATCATCATCATTTCGTCCCAGGAATCGCTCCGCGGGGTGCCGTCATCGCTGCGTGAAGCATCGATGGGCCTGGGGGCAACGACCTGGCAGACCGTCCGTGATGTCTGTTTGCCGGCCGCGTTACCCGGCATCATGACCGGCTCGATTCTGGCGATGGGACGGGCCATCGGCGAGGCCGCACCGATTCTGGTCGTGATGGGTGCCGCGGTGGCCAAGAGCAGCGGTCCCAAACACCTGATGGACGACGCGGTGACGATGCCGGTGCTGATTTTTAACTGGGCCGGACGCCAACAGGACGAGTTCAAGGAACTTTCTGCCGCCGCCATCATCGTCCTGCTGGTCATCTTACTTCTCTTGAACTCGACGGCGATCTATATTCGTCATCACGTCCAAAAAGCTCAATCTTGAACCCCGCGAAGTCATGTCAAGCGTAACGCCAGCGATCGAGTCGGAGGAGAATTCCGATGCACTCCCCGATCAAACGCTGATTCACATCGAAAAGCTGAATGCTTGGTATGGCGATTTCCAAGCGATCCACGACCTGTCACTGGAAATCCCCAAGCACAAGGTGACCGCGTTCATCGGTCCCAGCGGTTGCGGCAAAAGCACGCTGCTCAAATGGATCAATCGGATGAACGATGTCGTCCCCGGCGCGCGTGCCAAGGGGCGGCTTGCGATCAGCGGTGACGCGTCTAATGACCACGCCGAAATCAACGTCCTGGACCCCGGATTGGATGTCGTCGGGCTCCGCCGAAAAGTCGGAATCGTGTTTCAAAAACCGAATCCGTTTCCCAAAAGCATTTATGACAATGTCGCCTTCGGTCCGCGACTGCACATGAAAACGTCCAAGTCCGAACTGGACGAACTGGTCGAATGGTCCTTGCAAAAAGCCGCGGTCTGGGACGAAGTCAAAGATCGGCTGCATGGACCGGCACTCGGTCTGTCCGGTGGACAGCAACAACGATTGTGCATCGCCCGGGCGATCGCCGTGGGGCCGGAAGTGCTTTTGATGGACGAACCTTGTAGCGCACTGGATCCATCCAGTACGTTGGCGATCGAAGACCTGATCTTTGAACTGAGAACCCAGTACACGATCGTGATCGTGACACACAATATGCAGCAAGCCTCTCGCTGCAGTGATAAAACGGCGTTCTTTTTCGAAGGCAAATTGATTGAAGCCGGTCCCACCGAGCAACTGTTCACCCGGCCACAGCAGAAACAGACCGACGACTACGTCCGTGGCAAATTTGGATAAGAACCTTGATGTCAAAACACCTCCATCGCGAACTGGAAAGTCTTCGCGAGCAGTTGGTCAACCAGTTCACGGTCGTCGAGCAGATGATCCAAATGGCGGTTCGCGCGCTCGTCGAACGCCGAACGGATTTCGCCGATCGCGTCGTCGAAAGCGATGAGGGCGTTGACATCACCGATGTACAAATCGAAGAGGAGTGCCTGAAACTGCTGGCGCTTCACCAACCCATGGCGGGCGATCTGCGTTGGCTGATCACGGTGGTCAAGGTCAACGGAGAACTGGAACGCATGGCCGATACGGCGTGCAACATCGCCGAACGTGCCAAAGCCATGTCGGCGTTTCCGATGTTTACCGTCCCGGAACAGATGACCGAAATGGTCGATGCCACCATTCGTATGGTCCGGCGTTCCCTTGATGCGTTCGTCACCAACGATGCGAAGATGGCGGTCGAAGTCATCAAGATGGATGACCTGGTCGATCAACATAACCGCCAGATCATTGAACATCTACAGGAGTTGATCAAAGCCGACCCGTCGCTGATCGAACCGGCGTTTCATTGCTTCAGCGCCTCGCGACACCTCGAACGCATCGGCGATCTGGCTGAAAACCTGGCCGAGGAAACGATCTATCTGGTCGAAGGTGAAATCGTACGTCACAAACATGGCGTTATCGGCGACGCCGCAAAATAAGTCGCGAACACCGATCGCGCGACCTTCGCTACCGTGTCGCCTGCCCAGCAGGCAATCGCCTCAGATCGACACTGACGCTGCGGTGATCCGAACCGATGTGCGGTCCGACGCGATAGCTTGCACATTCGAGCGACCGGCTGATCAAGATGTGATCCAGGACCAGCCCCATCGGAAAACTGGAACCGCCGGCGTACCAGGTCGGCGTGACGGCGAGCCCTTGCTTGGCCCGCCGCAGCCCCGAGCGTCGACCGAATGCGCCGAAATGCGGTGACCAGGGCGTCACGTTCAAATCGCCCATCACGACGATCGGCTGCTCAGGGGCGCGTTTTTGCGTTCGCTGGATTCGTTCCGCAAGCAACTGCAAGTGTTCATTGCGCGAACGAAACCGACCAGCGCCCATCGGCGGCAAGGGATGCGTCGCGATCAATCGACACCCCAGACACTCGACCTCGATCGATTTGATGTTCTCGTTCAATTCGAACGCCTCGGAACGAGCGAATTGCAGTTTGCTGTAGACGCCGATTCCAAAATTTCCGTGATCTTGGGGACGCGTCACGGCGTGCGGGTATCGGGGACTCAATTGGTCCGTCAAGAAATCGTCCAGTCCGCGATTGAGTTCTAGAATCGCGACCACGTCCGGATCGACCTCGCGGATCTCGTCCAACACCCGCTGATACGACCGGTTGCTGGTCAACACATTCATGGTCATCACGCGCAGCGATGGCTCAACGCCCGCCGCGGGCATCGGGTCGGGAATCCATTGAGCAAACATGGCAGCGAAGTGCACCATGAAACAGACCGCGGCGATCCACACCAAGCGAGACTGCCTGACGATCGCGGACAGCGCGATCACAACCGCAATGGCGATCAATTGTTGGGTCCGCAGATTGGCGAGCAGGTCCGATACCCAGAACCAACGGGCGAACAGGGTCGCCGCGGTCACCAGCAGGACCGCCAGGCAGGCCAACCGGGCCAGCGCCGAGAACACATTCGTTAATGATAGTGAACACTCAGTCATTTCGCCTGCCGGCGAGTTGGACAGTTCATTGCTAACGCGACTGCAGGTGATCCCAGATCCGCGAGACCAGACTGCGATCATCCGGGATGGTGAGACGCCCGATTTGCCCCGATTGTACCGCCAGACTAGTCAACGGATCCAAGGGCAACACGGAACGCAACTGGGGATGAACCAACTCGTTGGACTCCGATTGCTGTAGCATCTGCACCGCCAATGGACCTCCCGCCGTCGCCGCCAAGGCGGGGTGCGGCAGGTTCCGGCTGGCGGAAGGTTGTAAATCCTGTAGCGGTGCTGTGATTGAAACGCCGCCCCGTAGACGGATCGAAGCGACTTGCTTGGACGAGGACGCCTTCTTGTAAGCTTCTAGAGTGTCTTCGGCGACGATCGCCAAGACTTCTTTTTCCTGGGGATCGGAAACCCGCAGCAGTTCTTCGCCCTGTTTGACGTAACGCCCTAGCAGCTGGTTCGTCGCCGGTGTGGTGATCTTACCGCTGCGGGTCGCCAAGATACGCATGCTGTCGATCTGTTGGTCAATCTCGGCGAGCCGGCGGTCCAAACTTTCAGCGTTCTGCTGTGCAACTTCGGAAAGGGCAAGCTCGCTGCGCTGACGGTGCTGGATCGCCTTGGCCAACTCGACGTCACGCTGATCCATCAGCTGATCGCGCTGCAGCACCAGTTCCGGCTGATCCAGTTCCAACAATAAGGTTCCTCGTTCGACGCGATCGCCACACCGTACAAAGACGGACGCGACGAACGCATCCACGGGGGCCCGCGCGATTTGTTCGTCTTGGAACTGCACCACCACCGGCACGCGACGCGCCAACGGCGAACTCTGCACCGACGCATACTGAACGCCGAGACAGACGAGGGTACAAATACCAAGCAGACGCCGTTGATAGAAATTTAATCCCCAACGGTTGCGTGGCTCGAGTGTCCAAATCTTGAACATCCATCGCAATAGAGGTAACACGCCCCACATCGTCGCGGCCACGATCGCGATCACGATTCCGAAACCTTTGGCCCACGTCGCAATGGCAAACACCAAACCCGACATCCAGACAATTTGAAACACCACCGAGCACAATGCATGAAAGGCGGCGAAGTCTTTACGCCAACCGGCCAAGGGACTCTCGGGCATCCGGATGCGAAACAACAAGGCCTCGACCATCGCCCCCAATCGTGCCCGCCCGTGTGCACGAAGATTGGGGATTTCCAACAAGTCGCTTAACACATAGTAGCCGTCCAACCGTAGCAGCGGATTGGCATTGACCAGAATCGTCGCCGGCCCCGCGACCAAGAAGACCTGTGCGGCGAGATGTTTGGTGAATCCGACAGGACAGAACCACCAAAGCAACGCGGCGGCGGCTCCGATGGCGAGTTCCACGTAGACGCCGGCCAAGGCGATTTGCACTCGATCACGGCGTCGCACCAGTTTCCATGCGTCGGTCACGTCCACATAGGCCAGTGGTGCGAACAGGAAAAACATGATCCCCATCCGTCCGACGCGAACACCGTGGTATTTCGCACACACCGCATGTCCACATTCGTGAACGACTTTCAACACGCACCACAAGACCGCCAGGACCAACCACAATTGTTGGTCAAAGACGCGTCGCACCTCGGCGGAGAAGGCGTCGGCGTTGGACCACACCACGCCGACTCCAGCCCCCACCAGCACCGCCCAGACGATCATCGCGGGAACGCCGAACAGAAACCCAAAGCCGGGCAGCAGTTTCGCGGCGATCCGGTCTCCGTCGGCAAGGGGAAAACGCTGCGTCAGCAACCCGCCGAGCAGCCGCAGCGTCACACCGAACCACCGCTTTGGTGGTGTCGATGCAGTCTTGGCTGCCGCGGCTCCGGCCGATGCAGCGCCGGGTTCCGTCTCGGATACTCCGGGTGGCGGATCCGGCGTTTCACCGGTTGCGCGAGCGTCGTCGGCAGCGGTGACGACCACCGCCAACCGGTGTTGCGTCAACTCCTTGGCGAACGCGATCACGTCAACTTCGGACCACAACAAACCGTCATGCTGAAGTTGGCGGTAGATTTCGCCGAGTGTGCGCTCACCATCCATCAACGTCACGGCATGATATTCGCGCGTGCCGAAACGATAAAATTTTCCGGTTCGTCGATCGTTGGCAACGTAAACGGTTTGCGTGCGTTGGCCGCGCGATGAGAATTCCACCGCCGGATCGACTTTAACGATGACCGACAACGGGTCAATCGTGGCTCCGTCGGGGGGCGAATGGCTGGATTGATCGTCCATAGAAATGTCTCAGTACCCGATCCACCACAAGGTCTTCTCCCAGCCCGAACGGACCATCGACCAGAGCCAGGGCCGAACGGGACCATACGCGATCGCATCGCCGCGCATTCCCGGACGCAGTGTGCCGGCGCGGTTGTCGACATTGATGTGCGCGACGAACACATTTTGATCATCGCGCAGCTCGGCGCTGGGGTAGACCGCGTCAATCGGTTGTTCAATCGGGTCGCCTTCCGCGGCTGTCAACCGGATGCGAGCCAACGTCCCCTTGTCGACATAGCTGATCTCATACTCGGGGATCTCCAGTTCGATCAACATTTCATTCAGGGGCGCGATCTCCAATACCGCTTGCCCCGTTTCCAATGGAGCGCCGATGGATCGGTTCAGATCACCCAATACGATGACGCCATCGATCGGGCTGATCACGTTGAGGCGATCCAATCGACTCAGCAGCAGGTCACGCTGTCGGTTTAACTCTCGGATCTTTAACTTGGCCTGCTGGGATTCGGCGACCCGACCGCCGACCATCGCGACGTCGCGTTCCTTTAGCACCTGTCCGATCTGAGCTTCCACGGTCTCCAGTTCCAAGCGGAGCGGACGACCATCGAGTGAGATCAAGACATCACCTCGCTGGACGGCGTCGCCGGGTTGCACGTGGGTCGACAACAAGGTCGCGTCAAACGGCGCCGAGACGATTCGCGAATGTTTGGGGCGGACAAGCGTGGTGCAACGAACGCGATAGGAAACCGGCCAAATCGCCAGCAGCAGCACGGCCAAGCCGGCCAACCCCACACAAATCCGTGTACTCAAACCGCTTTGGGCCAGCCATCGCGACAATTGTGCCGCCACGCCGCCGCTGCGAGTCCAAATGATCGCCCGCAGCGCCGGCAACGCACGTCGCAACCAAGTTCGGTCGGCAGCCGTCACCGGCCCACCCTCGATCCACAACACGCAACGCCCTAACCCGACGTCGTCATCCAGGTTCAAGCGAATCGCGTCGCTGTCTCTTTGTGGGTTCTTCGCTGCAAGTTCCGTTGGGACGGCGGGTCGGGTCGGAACCGGCGACGCTTCTTCATCCCAGCTTTCGGCTGCGTGTTGATAAAGTTCACTTGCGGGCCCCAGCCAACCCAGCCGGGATTCATAGAACCGGCGCAGTCGTGTCGTCCCGATGCCACAGCGCACGCTGCTGGCGGGAAATTGCTTGGCGATGCATTGCACCAATGCCATCACCGCCTCGGATTGATCGCTGACCTCCGCGACCACTTCGATCAGTGTCACCGTCTTGGCCCAATCCGCCGACGAACCAGACTCTGCCCGTGTCGCGTCCCGACGCGCAGCATCGCTATCCGGCGATACTGACGCTGGTGCGTTGGGGGCCGTCTTTCCCGACCCATCGGTGAGCATAGGGGGCCTGGCGCTCATCGGGTTCGCGACACTCCATACGGGCTGGTGGGAACATCGGAGGGGACGTTTGCACCGATACGCCGCGTCACCGGCAATTGGATCCGCTTCTGCTGCGCCGTCTGGTTCCGTGCAGGTCTCATCCGGCATCGGTCGCCGGCGCGGAGCTCACCGGTCTGGTTGTCCAACAACACCTTGACCATGATCGTGCCGCTTTCCCCGTCAATGTCGGGTGCCATCGACGCGACTTCCCCACGCACGCTTTTGGACGCGCTGACCATGAACACCTGAACTTGATCGCCCTGTTGAATCATGCCGATTTCTTCGACCGGGACGTTGAACACCCCGTAGATTTGATCGAGCACGACCAGCCGAATCACGGCCGGGTCTGCCGGCGTGATGTACTCGCCGGGGGCATGAAAAAGTTCGGCGACCACTCCATCCATCGGCGCGAGCACCTTCCGTCGCCGCAATTGCAGTTCGTAGCGTGACAGTTCCAGTTTTCGAAGCTGGTCTTGTTCCACCGCGTTTAGTTCTCGGGATTTCGCAATCTCCCAGTCTGCGTAGGCTCGTTTCAATTCGTCGGGGCGGGCAATGTCTTGATCGGCCAACGATTGCAGTTGCTCGAACCGCAGTTTCATCAGCGCCGTTTCGGCCTTGGCGGCGTCGGTTTCACCATGCATCTGAGCCCGCCAGCGAGCCGTCGCCACCGCTTCGACTTGCAATCCGTCTTCCAATTTGGCAACGATCTGCCCCTTGGTAACGCGATCTCCAATTTTGACATTCACCTCTTCCAAACGCCCGATCTCCGTCGCGGCGACAAGAATGTCAAACTTGGGAATGGTGAAACCTTCGTAATCGATCGTGACCGAACCGCCCCGGAAACCTTGCGAGGAACGAGAGGTTTGTGAATAACCGGCGTTGTCCTGAGCGATCACGGTCGCGGAGACAATCACCAGCCCGCAACTGAGCAACGAGCACACAACCGTCGCCGTGATCGGGAGCCGCTTCGATCGCTTTCGTTTTGAATGGTTTTGTGTGAACTTCATGACGGTCATGCGATTCGGTGGTGTCTTTGAAAGGTTGACGGTATTGATACGCCCGGGGCGCCGTGTGGGTGACGCGGTCGTCGCTATTGCGTCCAACCCGCCGATGGTGTTCGCCAATCGGCGCGTGGCATTGGTTGTAATTGCGGTTGAGGTAGTTGCGGTGGCTGCTGGGTTGGCGTGGACGCCGGAGTCGCTGTCGGTCGACCGATGCGTCGCGGCACCGCGACGTTCCGCGGTCCGGGTTCGGCCGATTCGCGATCGTCGCGGCTCGGGCTCTCGGTCACCGCGGCCGCCGACGGGCTCGTCGACGGGCTCGGCGCCGCGGCAGCCTGTGTGAAAGGGATCCGCGTCGGGGTCAGCTCGAGACTGGATGCGGCACGCTGCGATCCGTTCAACCCAGACAGATCAAGCGGACTCGATTGGGGTGATTCCGGCTCCGCCTGAGTTTCATCGCCGGCTTCGACGGACGGCGCAATCACCGTGGCTTGATAGTCGTCGTGCAAAAAGTTGATCTCACCGGAACATTCCGATTGCACGGGGCGAACTCCCTCGTTGATCAACAGCGTTCCCATCGCGCGTTGCAGTTGAACCAGCGCGATCATGTACGCCGATTCCACCTTCACCAAATCCTTTTCCGCATCGGTCCGACGTTGCTGTGCGTCGAGCAGGTTCTCCAGCTTGATGCCGACGCGAGAGTCATCGCCACCGATGATCCGCCACTGGACCGTCAAGATGTTTTCTTCGGTCACCGCGGTCGACAACACGTTGCGTTTGCTGATCAGTTGTTTTTCAAAACGTTCCAGATCAATCAGTGCGGTTTCGACGTCGAACTGGGTTTGCTGGATCACTTCGCGCAACCGCTGGGATCGCTCCCGCGCCCTCAACAGGGCTTCACGGTGCTGAGCCCGAAACGCCCGTCGCCCCCGGGGAAGCTCGAACTCCAGTCCCGTCGAGATGCCGGGGGCATTGTCAAACTGTTCGCCGAACGATCTGGCGACCTTGCTGGCGCCGTTGAGCTGGGACAGGTATCCGTTAAAGACCCAGTTGAGCTGCGGTTCCAGCTCTGCCCGGGCGACCCGCAATTCCAACGCGGAGAGTTCAACGTCATATGTCGCGGCGCGAACCTCGGGACGGTTTTGCAGGGCCTGTGCGACGGCATCACGCAGATTCCACCGCACTCCGTCGATCAACGGACCTGCCATCGGAATCAGCTCCAAATCGCTGTCCGCTCCGATTATCGCTTCACTGCCCACCAGGGCGGCCAGCCGTGCCTGTTGCTTCTTCAGATCGGCTTCCAGGTCGATGACCTGGTCGGCGCGACGCGCCACCCGCTGCTTGGCCTTGGTGATCTCGATCAAGGCGGCGTCGAAATCTTTGCGGCTGACCAACAACCGTTCAATGTTGCGGCTGCGGGCGAGTAATTCACGCTGCTGGGTCAGCTGGGCGCGTGCCTCGTACAATTTCCAATAAGCGGCGATGACATCGGCGATGCGTTGCTCGACCGCACCACGCATGTCTTGCCACGCGACACGGCTTTCGATCCGAGCCTGAGTGACCAAACGCTCGTTGTAATAGCGCCCGCCGCGTGACAACAGCGGCTTGGTCAAACTGAGACTCAGCCGGGCGTTCCCCTGGTCTCGCGGCACAAAGAAGGAGCTGTTGCTATCCAAGAAACCGATTTCCTGGTTCCATTCCAACTCGGTCCCGGTCCGCGTTTTCTTTCGCACGCCGCCGCTGAAGTTCAGCGACTTTTCACGCAATCGGTCTGCCCCACCGGTCGTGAGGGTATTCCCCACGGGGTCATTGGTCGCCCCGAGGTTGCCACTCAACAGGATCGTCGAGTCGAATTCGGCGTCCTGCTGAACAATCCGTTGGAACGTAGAACTCGCTTCATACCCAACGCTCAAGATGCGGGGGCTGTGGGCGAGGGTATCCAGCAGGATGGTTTCAAGGTCAAAGCGAACCCAGCGATCACGATCGAGCACTTGTTGGCTGACCCGATCGGTCCACCACTGCATCGGCGCCGCTTCCCCGGCGAGCGTCGGATCAGGCAGACGCGGCATTGGTGCGGGGGGCAACCGTTTCGGCAAGCTCCCCACCGCGGGCATGGAAGGGGCCGTCGAAGACGCATTCGCCTGCGGAATCCCCACTGCTTGGCTGCCCGTGGGGCGTTCGGCATACACACCTTGCACCATCGTCATGGCGAACACCATGACAAGCGCGAAGAGCTTATGCAGATCGAATCCCATCCGTGGCATCAAATTCTCGAGTCAGTCCTTCACGAAAACGCATTCCCCTGCGGTTTGCAGGGGTACGCAACCTCAGGGATCGGTCGCAACGATCAATCGGATCGATCCGCCACGCTGAATTGGCGTGTTCACGGCAGCCCCGCGGAGGACAATCGTCACAGCCGTCAAGGTTTGCCAATTGCCAGCATCGGAGCTCGCCGGGAAGGCACACTCGCCCCGCCCCTGAGAACTAGACGCCCAGCGCCATCCGTGGCGGCGTCAGACGCTCGCCGGCCGTCACGATCGGTACAACCTCCCATCGCGGCGCGATCCCGTTTTCTTTTCGTGTGCCGTATGACTTGCTGGCGATTCCGCGCCCCCATGCCCATAGGCGCAAGCAAAACTTGGCTCACTACCGGGGTGACGACACCCCAAGCCGACCACATCATCTCGTTTTCGCTGAAAGCTGCATCTTGGGTAGGGTCTATCTCCAATCGATTCGCCTCGCAATTGCGTTGGTCTGCCTCGGTGCTAGCCTGATTTTGGCTAGTCACTGGTTCGGGCTAATGCCTGATGTGACGAAGATTGAAAGTGCGTCACGGCGGCGACTCAGCGAAGCCGTCGCGGTCAACGCGGCTGCCCACGTTCGAAAACAACAGTGGGTGGACCTGCGTGCGACGGCCGAAACCCTCGTCGATCGCGACGCCGACCTGCTTTCCATTGGGGTTCGCAGCAAGCACGGGGACTTGAAGGTCAATGCCGGCCACCACGACGATCTATGGCGCCAGGTGGCCAGCGACAGCCGGGGAATCGATGCGATCACCGTTCCGATCACTCTGAACCGACGCGAGTGGGGCGAGGTCGAGTTTTGCTTTCGAGCCCCCGACCAATCGACCTTCGGCGCGATCGCCGAACACCCTCTGATGCGTTTGTTGGCGTTTTACTGCATCACCGGCGTGTTCGGTTACACGCTGTTCGTGGGCAAAGTGATGAGGGTGTTCAGCACCACCCAAGTCGTGCCCGAACGTGTTCGCCAAGCCCTCGACACGCTCGCCGAAGGCCTGTTGGTCCTGGACGAAAAAGCCAAGATCGTGCTGGCCAACCGCGCGTTCGCCGAAACCGTCGACGTGCCGACCGAGTTGTTGGTGGAATCGCGTGCCAACGAGTTGCCTTGGACGTTTGAGCACGACCAATCCAAGAACGATTTCCCTTGGATGACCGCGATCGATGAGTCCGCCACAATCACCGAACAGATTCTGCATCTAAAAGTCGACGACGGCGCCGAACGCATTTTCTCGGTCAATGCAGCTCCGATCGGTGGCGGAAACGCTCGACGAGGGGCCTTGGCGACCTTCCGTGACGTGACCCACATCGAAGAACATCGCAAACAGCTCGAAGCGATGCTGACGATGCTGCGTGAAAGTCGCGATGAGATCGAAGAGAAAAACCGGGAACTGGAAATCCTGGCGACCACCGATGCACTGACCGGCTGCCTGAACCGTCGCGCCTTTTTCGAACGGTTCGGCCACTTGTGGAAGATGGCTGCCGCGGAACAGAAGCCGCTTTCGTGCATCATGTTCGACAACGACCACTTCAAACGCGTCAATGATACCTACGGGCACGGTGTCGGCGATGACGTCTTGCGCGAAGTGTCTCGGGTGCTCCGAGAAACCCACGGCGACCACGGGCTGGTTTGCCGCTACGGTGGTGAAGAATTCTGTGTCCTGTTGCCGGGCATTGATTTTGAGGATGCACTCGACTTGGCCGAACAAACCAGGGCGTCGATCGAGCAAATCACCTTCAAGGAACCCGCTCAACTTCGCTTGACCGCCAGCGTCGGCGTGTCGGAAACACGCTTCAACGCGTCCGATCCCCAGGAACTGATCAATCAAGCCGATGTTTGCCTGTACGCGGCCAAACGGGGCGGACGCAACTGCGTGATTCCCTACAGCCCGGAACTGTCGCAAATGGATGGCGAAGAAACCGAATCGCGGGAGCGCGCCGAAATCCCCTACCAGGCGGTCACCGCACTGATCGCATCGCTTTCCTACCGCGACGCCGCCACCGCAGAACACAGCCGCCGTGTGGCGGACCTCTGTTCCCGCGTCTCCAAACAGTACATGGACTCGGCCAGCCAATACGTTCTGGAGATCGCCGCGTTGCTTCACGACATCGGCAAAGTCGGTGTCTCCGATGAAATCTTGCTCAAACGCGGAAAACTCAGCCCCGACGAAATGGAATTGATCGCCTGGCATGATCGCATCGGCGTTGAACTGATCGAAACCGCGTTCGAGTGCCAAGAGCTGACCGAAACCGTCCAGTTTCGACAAGCGCATTTTGACGGCTCCGGTCGCTTCCGAAATCTGCCGGTCGGCGTGGAAATCCCGATCGGGGCTCGCATTCTGTCGATCTGTGACAGCTATGACTCGATGATTTCCGACCGCGTCTACCGCGACGGTTGCTCGCATCAAGTTGCCATCGAGGAACTGCGACGCTACGCCGGGTCTCAGTTCGATCCCGAATTGGTCGAGCACTTCGCCAGCGTCATCACCAGCAAACCCGAGCCCGATGCGACGGTCAACAGCGAAGCCGCAATCCAAATCGGATTTCAAGTCGAACGCCTCGCCGCGGCCATCGACAGCCAAGACACCGAGGGGATGCAAACGCTGGCGGAACGTTTGGGAATGTACGCCCGTCGCTGTGACATCGAATCGATCGCGAAAGCCGCTGATCGCATCCGCCAGCGAGCCAGCGAACAAGAAATCTCCTGGCTCGACCTGCTGCGCGACACCAACGAATTGCTTGAGCTGTGCCGCACCACCCAATCGGAACTCATCGAGCACCAGCACGAAAACGAGACCCCGGTGGGATAGCCCCGTCAGCCATCCACACCCGCCACTAGCTCACGCCACGTGCCGAAATACCGCCTATCGGGACGCGTCAGCAACCGGTCCCCCCCGCCCAATCTTTGCCAGCAACCCACCCCAAACGCCCTGCCGGAAACTGCGATTTTCAATCCGCCCCATTATCGGTCATAATGCTCCGATTGATCGCGGGTGAAGAAATCTCAGGGAAGGGTTCGAAGTGGACGTGCTATCGCCAAATCACGACGAATTTGGATTCGGGATCGATCCCTTCAATCCCCGCGTCGCTCGCCCGGTTGAAGCCGTCGGGGCCACGACCAAAGAAAAGCTGAACCGCCAAATCCGCCAATCCTGCCCCAGGGTGCCGGGTGTCTACGGAATGCTCGATCGTTCCGGGGACCTGATCTACGTCGGCAAGAGCAAGTCGCTGCGAAATCGACTGCTCAGCTATTTCAGTGCCGCCAATGAAGAAGAGAAGGGCGGACGGATCATCGAAAACACCCGCGCGATTCAATGGGAGACGCAACCGAGTGAGTTTGCAGCCTTGTTGCGCGAGCAACAGCTGATTCGCCAATTCACGCCGCGGTGGAACGTCCAGGGCGTCCCCAAACGTCAACGGCCGGTCTACCTGTGCCTGGGACGCGCCCCGGCACCACAGTTCTTCCTTTCGCCCAAAATCCCCAAAGACTACATCGCACTGCAGGGACCGTTCTTTGGTGCCAAACGAATGGCCAACGCCGTCGACGCGCTCAACAAAGTGTTTCGATTGCGCGATTGCAGCCAACAACAAACGTTCGAATTTGCCGAACAGCTTTCACTGTTCCAAATCGATCATCGCCCCGGCTGCCTGCGATTGGAATTGAACACCTGCCTGGGTCCCTGTGCGGCCGCCTGCACGCGTAGCGAATACGCCAGTCAAGTCAACGCGGCGGAAAGCTTTCTGGATGGATTCAACGATGAACCGTTGATCGCGCTCCAGGATCAAATGGAATCCGCTTCGGCCAATCGACAATACGAACTCGCCGGCAGGGCGTACCAGACGCTCAAATCGCTTCGCTACGTGCACCGCAAACTGACCATGTTGGCAAACGCGCGCCGCAAGTTCAGCTTTGTGTATGCGGTCCCCGGCTATGACGGTTGCCACAGCTGGTACCTGATTCATTGCGGCGAAGTCAGCGCCGTCGCGGCCACACCGATCGGTAGAGACGGCTATCAAGCGATCAAGCCGATCATCAACAGTTGGAAAGCCACCTTGGAAAGTGCCGCCGACCGCGGCCACGGCCCGTTCCCCTACACGCTCGGCACGGTTGCTTCCTGGTTCAAAAAAAATCCCGCCGAACTCGATCGCACCTTCGCGCCCGACCAAGCCGGACGTAAGTACTATCGCAAATCGATGACCGCCTAGTGGCGCAGGCGTCCAACTTGCGATCGTCCGCGTCTTCTCCGTCGCCATCGCGATCAGGATCTCTGCCGCTCAGCCGGCGACTTTGATCAATCCGCGTTCGCTGCGAAAGTACAGTGCGTCGCCGCTGACCGCCGGGCTGGCCAACACCGACTCGCCCAGCTCCGACTCCCCGATCACTTCGCCCTTGTCGCCCTGATCCTCCACGACGATCACTTTTCCATCCGAACCGACGATGTAAATCCCCGTCGCCGTCATCACCGGCGTGGCCCAAACGTTACTCAACTTACCGAGCCGCGCTTGCCAGAGAATCGATCCGTCGCTGATCGAACCGGCCATCAAGGTGCTCCCGCGTCCCATGTAGATTCGATCGTTCGATGCGACCGGGCTGCAGCGTTGCGGGCGAAGCTTGTTACTCTGCCACTGGATCGTCGCCACGGCATCTTCACCCACGGTCTCCGCCGCGCTCAACCGGATCGCTGTCGTGGATTGCCCGGGAACGATGATGTAGGGCGAGGCAAACGTACTCGACGCGGTTCCATCGCCGGAGACGTCAAAGCGTTTGAGCACCTCGCCGGTTTTGACATCCACCAATTCCACTCCCCGGCCGTTGTGCATCGCGACAGCTGTGATGCCGTCCTCGGTTTGAACCGGCTGCGGCGACGACCAGTTGGACGACGCGTTTCGCGCGTTGGACCACAAGATCTCGCCGGACTCGGCGTCAATCCCCGCCGCAAATGAGTCGCCTTGGTTCTCGAGCTGCACGACGACCACGCCGCCAACGACAACCGGTGAACTGCTCATGCTGATGTCATTGCCCGTCTTGGGACGGTCGATTGCCAGTGCCCGATACCACACCAAATGCCCCTGCAAGTCATAACAGACCAGATCGCAGCTGCTGAACAATGCAAAGATCCGCTCGCCGTCGCTCGCCGGCGTGGGGGACGCGTTGGAGCTGGTCGGGTGCGTGAACGGTCGGCCCGTGGCACGCATCGGGCGTGACCACTGCAACGTTCCATCAGCGACCGAATAAGATTCGACATACAGATCTCGTTCGTCTTCCCCCCCGCACCCCGTCACGATCACTTGATCTCCGATGACCAGTGGGCCGCCAATTCCACGCCCCGTCGTCGCCACCCTCCACGCAATGTTTTTGCCGGATTCGGCATCAAACTCGGCAGGGGTTTTCGCATCGGGCGCAAACGAGCGACCGTCGCCGCGAAATCCGAGCCAATCGTCGGCATCGACCACGCCAGAGTTCAACGCGAGTGCGACGACGGCGACACAACAGATCGAAGATCGAGAGCGAAGCATTTTAAACCTGAAAAGCATCGGGGTAAGTCGAAAGAGGGGGCAGGGCAGGCAGGATGGGGCAGGGCAGATGGTCAGCCCGGCGTTCGCTGGACGTACCCCCAGCAGTTTAAAGCATTCCCCAATCGTCTGCAGGATACGGAACCCGTCCCCCCGCCGGTCGTTCCGTTTTCGCCGTCACCCTCGCTGGCAGCATTTGTATCTACACAAGTCGCTTTTTGCCCAAAGGGCATGCATATCCCTAGCCTGGGGCAAGCAAACCGAGCATTTGCGAGGGTTGCGCCGCCCCAGGAACCTGATCGCAATGAGGTTCAATTTGGCCAACGGCCATGCACAACTTTCGCGTTTGACGAGGCATTTGTTTATTGCCGTTGGCCAATCCCTCTCGTTCTCGTTCTCGTTTGAAGACCTTGGGCGATGCCCAAGTGCAGGCGGACCTACGCCCAATCCCGCTCGGGGCGGAACCGCAATCGGTTTGCCTCGTCATCGCCAATGAACGTCTCCGTCGACGGATCCATCCGCAACTTCCGCTGCAGCAGCCAGCACAACGCGGCGGCGTGGGATGCGGTGTGCGATCGACGCATGACGATGTGGTTGGCGTTGGGCAACTCACGTGACTTGATGCAGTCCAAGAAATTCCTCGAATGAGCCTCCACATCCAGTCCGGATTCCTTCTTCGGCAATTGCGGCAACCCTCTGCCGATCGATTCAGGCTTGATCACGATGCCGCCGCTATCGCCGACTTCGACCGAGCCCTCGGTACCTTCGAAACGAACCGGACAGGTGCCCAACGATTGCACCCAACCGGGACGCTCCCCGAACGGCGTTTCCAGGAAATGGATTCTCAATTCCACACCGCTCTCATAGCGCGCCGTGATGCCTGTTTCATCCGGCGAGTACTCCACGGGAATCGTGTCATCGGATTGGTTGGCCCACTGACACAGGTCCACGGTATGGGCGCCCCAGTCCAGCAACCGCGCGCCCGAATCAAAATCAACGTAACCGCGCCAACGACCGTTCACGTAGTCTTGATGAAAGGGTCGCCACGGCGCCGGGCCGAGCCACATGTTCCAGTCGCACACCTTGGGATCCGGCGTCGGTTGTCCCGGCAACCACGTCGTGTTGATCTCTGGGATGTAAACCGTGGCATGCAGTTTCTGAAGCTTGCCGAGTTTTCCCGTGTGAGCCAGCTCGACGGCCTGGGCAAAGTTTGCGACCGTGCGGCGTTGCGTCCCGGCTTGAAAGACACGTCCGGTTCGGCGAATGGTCTCGGAGAGTCGGCGGCACAGATCGATCGTGATCCCACATGGCTTTTCACTGTAAACATCTTTGCCGGCTTCGGCGGCCAACATCGACGCGGTGGCGTGCCAACGATCGCCGGTCGCGATCAGGACCGCATCGATGTCCTTGCGATCGAGCACACGCCGAAAATCGATCACCGTTTCGCAGTTCGCGTCACCGTACTGCTGATCGACCAACTGTTTCCCTTGCTCGCGACGCGAGGCTTGGACATCGGCAATCGTCACGCACTGCACGTCGGCATGTTTCAGCATCCCACCCAACACATACCGGCAGCGCGGCCCGATCCCGATCACCCCCAAACGAATACGTTCGCTGGCGGCGGCACTGGCCGGCGCCGGCCGCATGGCGGTTCCCAAGGCGATTTGAGAAACAGCGGCCAGGCCGGCAGCCTTCAAGACGGTTCTTCGGTTTGACATCACGGTGACTCACGCTATGGGAGGTAGGATCAGATTGCAGGGGCACTGATTATAGCCGCTCCAGAGCGGCAGGATTGGTGCCATCGGCCACGTCCGAACTTGCGGTCTGCACCGCGTGCCGACCTACCCTATATTGGCTGGGGATACGCAGAGATTCTGGGGACGATGAACAACGTGCTGGAACAGCAAAAACCAGAAGCAGCGATCATCATGGTTGGCACGAATGACATTTCCGGTGGGCGAGTTCCGGAAGGGTACCGCGCGGGTCTAGAGGAAGTCGTGGATCGATGCATCGCGGTCCACTGCGTACCGATTTTAAACACCATTCCTCCGCGACGCGGCCACGACGAGCCTGTCGAACACGCGAACAAGATTATCCGAGTGGTTGCCCGTGAAAAGCAAGTCCCTTTGGCCGATTTCCATGCCGAGTGCTTGCGAGTTCGCCCGGGGAAGTCATGGAATGGAACGATCATTTCGAATGACGGCGTCCATCCCAGCGGCGGCGAGTCGAACAACTATAGCGAGGAAAATCTGAAGCACTGTGGGTATGCTCTGCGCAACTGGGTCAACTCCCTCGTTTACCGACAGTTGTACTTCCACGTCTTTGCGGCCGATTCGCCAACGGACTAAACCAGACGCACGCAATAGCAGAATGCCCTGAAAACCGTTCGACAGGCTGCTCGCGCTGGCGTCCAGGCTTTAGCCCAATACCGTTAAGTCAAGCGTCGGTTCCTAAGGTGAGGGCCCGTAGGCTCGCGCCAAACGGCTGATATTCGTTTGATATCAGCCGGTTCGCGCCAGCGTCCGGGCCCCTCATCGATGTTTACTTCGCGGTATGGGGCTTTAGCCGTTCCGTCTCGCTGCTCTGCAGCCAAACGTGGCCAGCTCTCGCAGGCGTTGAGTGTCTCGTTCATTGACGAACGGGAGCTTCGGCTTCACTCCTGTTCACAGCGAAATCAACCGAACAGCCCTTTCTTGGGCAGGATTGAGGTGGGGCTTCCGATCGCCTTTTCAGATTTTTTGACGGCTTTGCGGAATTCCTTGTCTTTGCCGAACTCGGGGATTCGGACCAACAGATCCTTGAACTCTTCCAGCGCTTCTTCGTGCATTTCCTTGGCTTGATACGCGCCGGCCAACATGTAGAACAAGGACGGGTCGTAGAAGTCGGCCGACTTGCGCAGCGGCTCGAAGTGTTTCGCAGCCTCGTTCGGGTTGCCCGACTGAAGTGCGTCGACGCCTTGGATCCGTTTGCTGGTCGGATGCGCGGGGTCCAACGCGATCGCCTGGTCGAAACATCGATTCGACAGCTCCGTCTGTCCTTGGCGTTCATACCACGATCCGATGTCGATCAGGGTGTCAAAGTCCTTGGCATGCTGCTTGGCGGTTGCCGCGGCAAGCTCCATCGCTTCGTCAAGCTGATTGAAGACCGTCATGCTCTGCAGCAACTCGAGCGCCTTCGACGGGTCGTCCATGTTGTCCGCCAAGCTGGCCAACCCGTTCTCCAAGTTCTCCTCTTTGATCCGCTCCCATTCTTTGAGCGGCATCACACGGTGCCGCCGACAAGCCGAACATTCCCCGATGATCTGTTTCTTCCCCAGCGGGATGACCGGAATGAACAACACAACGACGTAATAACCGGTCTCGTAGTCAGTCAGCGTCACGTGTCGCTGGCATGATTCACAGATACCGCCATAAACGCGCGGGTTCTTTCGGCCGTAGTACTGGGTCCCAATTCCATTGATGGTCGTTGGCATGCTTGACGGCTCGGGATTTTTATCTTGCGTGGGTAGGAGTGATTGCCAACAGCGTAAACAAAATGCGAACGTGCCGGAGCTAGGGAGTGATACTTCGCAAGGGGAGTGCAGGCAACGGGGCGGGATCCCAGACACGAATTCCGACTTCGTCGACCACGGCTTCTCCATCGCCGATCACCTCAAACATCACCCGCACCTCCGTCTCGCCAGTGCTTTGCCGGTACAGACGAATCGGAGTCCAGTCGGTGGCGCCGCGAACCAAGATCCCCATCTCTTGGCCGCCTAAATTGTCATAGACCAGAATCCCCTGATGCGGCGCACCGAACCCGATCGTACGAATCATTGCATCGACACGAACGGCCTGGTTGGGCTGAATCCTGACCGTGGGGCTGGAGAGAATCGCGATCGTGCCTTCATAGCCGCCGCCGAGTGACTCACCGACCGTCGCGGCGGCGGACAGAGCGATCGCACCTTGGCCGCTGAAGAATCCACGGGACATCCAGCGGGCGTCCGACTGCGCCCGAACCAGTTTTCGCTGTCCAAACGTCCAACCACCGGACGACAAGACCTCCGGCTGGTCCAGGCCGCCTGTCGCGATCAAGCTCTCGCTCCAGCCCTCGTCTCCCATCAGGGGCTGCCACGCCGTTTGCAACGTCGGACGCCCTTCATCGAGCGGCGGGCTGCTGACGTGCCGTGGCGAAAACGATGGCAGGGTTCCCGACAGCAGTGCCTGGGAAAGCTGCAGACTGGATCGAACCGACCAGGCGTCGGCGCGGCGCGACAGTCGCAACGTGGCTTCGGCGTCGCCGGCACGAAAAACAGCCTCGGCGTCATCGAGCGTTCGACGCGCCGCGGTCAGCAAATCGACCGGCATGATCGCCTCGGTCGCGCCGGAGCTGACGGCATGATCCCAGTCTTGACGAATCTGACGGACCTGATCGACGCACAACTGCCACCGATCCGACGCTGCCCTGGCGGCAAAGCGTCGCGCGGATTGGTTAAGCCGGGCGCCCAGCGACGAATCGGCACTGATCACGATGACTTCCGCGACATCCGGTGAAACGATTTCGATCCGGGCACCGGTGGGTGTCGGGGCGATGTCGATCCGCTGGGCCGAAAAATTGGTCAAACGCCACGCGGTGCGATGGACCATCTCCGGCGGCAACAAGATCTCGACGGCGCGGCCATCACCCGCCAGCACCTGATCGCGAACCGACTGGTCAGACGTCAACAGCAAGAACTGGTCTCCGTCGGCGTCCAGTCGGCCGCAGCGATAGGCGGCGCCCTGAATTCGATAGGCCGCAGACGGGCGTGACGAGGCGATCCACGGCCCCATCATGGCTACAAATCGATTGACATAGCTGAGCGCCATCGATCGCTGATGAGCGAACACCGATCCGGAGACGAGCGACTCGTGTGACCGAAACACGATCGCGCGCGGTGATTGTTCGAGCGATTGAACGACTTGAGTGAACATCGAATGCCAGCGAAAGTTGCCTCCCGGGGGCGCCCCGATCGCAGCACTGATCGATCGATTCATCTCCGCCAACTTTTTCGGTGGCGATGATTCGATCGCAACAGCCACTTCGGTGCCACTGCCGATTCGGGCGCGACGATCCTGGTACAGCAGCGTCTGCTCCGCGGCCAACAATCCCCGACTGCGGAGCGCCGCATCGGAAACGATCGCATCAGCGACCGACGCGTAACCCGCCCAACGTTCGACCGGCGCAATCACGATCGGGCGTTGCCAGGTCTCGGGGAATAGTCGCAGACGCCGAACGGTTTGATCGGTTTGTGAAACACGAGAGTTGTCCAGCGCGACGCCCCCGCCGAGGTACCACGCCATCACGGGATCGAGCAACGCGGCGATCGTCGGATCGGGCGCCACCGGCGGCGGTGCGTAAACGAGCAATTGCGACTGGATCGCGTCACGCAAAAGATCCGCGGTCGGAGGACGCGACAACAAGACCGCATCGAAACCCAACGAGCGAACCCAGTCGAGAGGTTCTCCACGATGTTCCAGGATGCGAATCACGTTGTCCTGTGGAAACGCCGACACCACAACGTTTTGACCGGAACGTTCTGGCGAAGCGGCTGGGCGTCGCATCTGCAACAATCGCGGTACTTGCAGCGAAGCGTTTTCGCCGGGGGCGTCCACGGTCTCGGTTTCACGACTCGGCGGCACCATCTCCACACGGCCGTGATCTCCCACCGGAATCATTCCGCGAACGGACACTTGGTCGATCCGCAACGTCGTCGTCCCCGGACCGCTGTAGGCGTTGATCGCAATCCCATCGATGTAGGGATTCTTGACGTTCGCATCACTTCCGTGGACCGAGCGCAGCTTTGCAATTTTGATTCGCAGCTCGCGCTCCACATTGCCGATCCCAAGCGATTGAAATTTGCCAGGATGCTCATAGGTCGCGCCATAGATGATCGCCGCGACGGGGCGTCTGGTCTGTGGATCTCGGACGAACGGAAACCGAACGCGGAAGCCGACCCGTGCGCCCTTGCGGGCACTCATGATCGAAACGTTGGCCACCAGATCATTGAACGCGCGAACCGGTTCGATCGGATAGATCAAGATCGACTCGCTGCCGACGCCGGCTTGAAACGTCAGCGACTCGCAACCGCCACCATCAACTCCGCCACCGGCGAGGTTCTTGTGATCGATCACGCGCGCGTCGCAATCGGAAGTGTCCAGGTGCCAGCGGGGCGGATAGGCATCCAGCGAATCGAACAGATCGGCTCGCGCGGCCGAGTCGTCCAGGAGCCCGAAAACGGTGACAAGCACGGCGATCAAGATGGCAGCGAGGGATGGCTGCCGAGGCGATCCGACCGGGGGCACGGATGCGTCTTTTTCGCTCTTTGCGCGCTCCGCACCACCCGGCCTTCGGCCCTGCGGTGCGATCCCGGAACGTTCACCCGACGGCAAGCTTTGCCGAGCCCGAACGACTGACAACACTTTCGGACGCGGCACTCGGTATTTGAACTTCAATTGTTGACCCAAATCTGCGTTGCCCAAACAATCAGCAGGACGACGGGGACGTCGCTATCGGAGCAACCACTGATAGCCTGCCGGTGACTCGTGTAACAAAGTGTGCGGTTGACGCGACGATGTAGAGAAAACTCCACATCCCGTCGCAACCCGTCGCTTACTACGTAAGACGTTTGTGTATCAAGATTTAGGGTGCCAAGCCAAGCCGAAACGGTGTTGTTTTTTTTCACCGTTTCCTTTTGACAACGCAAAAACTGCGATCACCCTAAACCATTGCCGCAACACACCTTACGCAGAAACCTCGGCTGTGCTGGCTGGATTCGGCATCGCGAGTGCAATGGACGGCAATCAAAGCAACCCTTCAACGTATCTCTCTCCGGAGCCCTGGCGCATGCAAAAGACGACGATCGGATCGAACAAACAAGTTGGCGACGAAGTTCCTCAAGAATTGCGTGAGCTGACTGCAGCGATCGACGCCCTCCCCGCACGCTACCGAGACACTGTCGCGCCGGCGCTTTCACGAGCGATCGATTGCAGCACCCGTCGGCGTCGCATCCTGAACCTCGTCCAAGAGGCCCTGTCGCAACTTCGGTTGGACATGAAGTATCTCGTCTTCGACCTCGAAGCGACCCGCCGCGAACGTGATCAGTATCGAGAAATCCTGGAAAAAGAAGACCTGCTCTAAGCGACGTTCCCGATCGAGGTGTTCGACGGGCGGTGTCCGATTCGGCTATCATGCTGCCAATCTCGCCCGCCCCAACCGGACTCACTTGATCGATGAACATGACTCGAACGTTTTGTCTATTTCCTAGTCATCCCGGCTGCCGCTTACGCTCCCGTTGGTTCGCGTCCCGCGCGGGCGTGAGACCTCTCGTGGGAATCGCGCTGGCGATGATGTGGTTCATTCCAGCGGCGTTTTCAGCCCAGCCCGACTTGGAACAGTCGCTTCAAGCGATTGCCAAGACCGACGGCTCGGTGGCACTCGACCAAGACGCGTCGGCAGCCGCCCACCAGCTTCAGTCGCTGCCCAGTTCTCAAGTCACCGATGTTCTGGAGGGTTTTGACAACGCCTCCAAACGCGGGAAAAACTGGCTGCGGGCGATCGCGGCCGATGTCAGTGACAATGGGCCCTTTCCCAAAGACGCGTTGCTGGGGTTCTTTGCCGATCGCTCCAAGAACGCCGACGCTCGCTACGTCGCGTACCAGCTGTTGACCCAACACGACCAGGGGCTGACGTCCGAATTGCTGGCCGATGCCGAAACCGACCCCTCGCTGCCGATCCGTTACCTGAAGATCGAATCGTTGATCCAGGCGGGCGCGGAGCTGATGTCGACGCAACCCGATCAGGCCAAGCAGGTCTTTCGCCAAGTGATCGCCCATGGCCGAAGCCCCAAACAGCTAGAAAAAACGGCCAAGCTCCTGGCCGACCTGGACGTCAACATTGACCTCGCCGAAGAACTGGGCATGATGCGTCGCTGGTGGCTGATCGGCCCCTTCGACAACACCGACAGCGAACACTTCGACACGGCCTACGTTCCCGAAAACCGTTACCTCGAATCGGGATCGCCGATCGCCCGAGATGCCGCCGGCGAACCCAAACCGGAAACAGGAAAGAAACGAACCGTCACGTGGCAACAAATTGAAAGCGATGACAACCTGGGCATGGTCGATCTGAACGGACCGCTGTCCAACGAGAAAGATGCCGCCGCTTACCTGTTTGCCACCTTCACCGTCGACGGCGAAGCAACGCCGATGCCGGCACAGATTCGCATCGGCTGCATCACCGCCAACAAAGTTTGGATCAACGGCAAACTCGTGTCCAGCAACGAAGTCTATCACTCGGGAACCCGCATCGACCAATATGTCGAAGACTGCGAGTTGGTCGATGGCGAAAACACGGTGATGATCAAAGTCATGCAGAACGCCCAAACCGAACCCTGGGCACAAGATTGGCAATTCCAATTCCGATTGACGCGTCCCGACGGATCGGCGATCAAAACGAATGTGTTGTAGCGGGAACGCGTTGGTGTTTGGGCGTTAGCCGACACCGCGAAGTGACGCGTCGTTTCCTCGGATTGGAGGCCGTAGGCTCGCGCCAAACGGCTGATCATCGTTTGACATCAGCCGGTTCGCGCCAGCGTCCGGGCGGCGGCTGCATGAATGTTGACGTTTTGGTGCGGGGCGTGGGCAGAACGCCTGACACGCGGAACGCCTGCGGCGTTGCAGATGCGCCTAAAGGCTGGACACCAACGTAGCGTCTGAAGGCTGGACAGCAGCGCGATTACCGCTCTCGCGCGGGGCCGATGCGTTTGAGCACCTGTTCGGTCGGCTCCGGTTCGATCACTTCGAGTGGGCTGTCGTCGCGGGCGAAAAACATTAGATGTTGCCACGGCAATTCGTTGTATTCACGCACCAGCTTGAACCCGTTGGCGTGGTATTCCTTCATGATCTGACGCTTCGACATCTTGTGCAGCAGCTTGATCGGAACCGTCGGATCCTCTTTTCGGTACTCCAGCAACGCCACGACTCCGGTAGGCGTCAAGGAACGCCGAATCTCCCAGAGCATGGATTGCGGGTGCGAAAACTCGTGGTAGACATCGACCATCAACAGCAAGTCGATGGTGTTCTCCGGCAACTTCGGATTGTCGATCGTTCCCAACACCGGGCGAATGTTTTTCAGGCCGAATTGATCGGCGCGTTGACGGAGTTTCTGCAACATCTCCGGCTGGATGTCGACGGCATAGACGGCTCCTTCCGGCCCGACCTTTCTAGCCATCGGCAGCGTCCAATAACCGTTGCCGCAGCCGAGATCGCAAAGCACCATTCCCGGCTTGAGTTCGAGTTTCTGAAACGATTCGGAAGCACTTTCTTCTTCGTCGCGTTCCGGTCGCACCAACCAGGACGCGCCGAGATGGCTCATCGGTTTAGCAACGACACGTCCCAGATAACTTTTGCGTGCCTGCTCCTTGGGTTTTTCGTCAGCCGCTTGAGAGGTCTCGTTTGCCGACGGCGAACTCTCTTCAACGGCGGCGTCTTGTGCGACGCAGTCCGGATGAAGCGTCAGGGTTCCACTCAACGTGAACGCGACCATCAAGCAGCATGCAACGCGCATCACGCAAAGCTGGGCGGGTGAGATCATGGATGGCATGGTGGTAGAAGCTTCCAGCTTGCTTATGTTTCACAACGGCTGCCGGATGCAATGGCAATCACGAGGCTGACCCCACTTTGGCGACCGAATGCGTGCTTAGCATTCCAGATCGTCAACGACTTTCGACAACGAGAACTCGGGTTCGAACGCGCCGTCGAAGGGGTAAACGTCGTCAAAGTCTTCACGACGATCCGACTCGCTCTTTCGCATCTGCTCGATGCGAATCAGATTGTAGACGATTTCACCGAAGTCGCTGGTCGATTTGATTCCCCACGACCCCAAGACCATGCTGCCCAGGTAGCCGTATTGGTCGATGGCGTATCGACGACAGGCTTCACAGAGTTGCTGGCCGGTGATGTGTTTGGGCCGCCCTTTGGACATCGATTCCGCCGAGACGGCGGCTTCGGTCAGCTCGGGCAGATGCTCGTGGGCAAACTGCAGGGCTTCTCGGATGAACTGATAAGCCTCGTACTTGTACCGCGCGTCCTCCTTCAACAATTTTCGCATCGCTTGGAGGGGCGAGTTGGTCAATTCATTGCTCATGTCGCGGTCTATCTTGATTCGATTTTATCAGATTCATCACACCGTCGTCCTCGACCAACCGTCAAGCGTCTCGGGTGCCGCCTTGGCGCCCGCTGCGGCGGGGTTTGGCTGGCGGCGGAGCCTTGGTCACGCGAACGACTTGGTCGACACTTAACAGTATCCTCCGTTTGTCCTCCGTCCGCACCATCAATTGTTGCGAAAGAATGTCGTGAGCCAAGACCGAAGCGTTGCCTTCTCGGGTCAAAATCTCCGCACCGATCGGCGGCAGCTCGGCCGCCAGCGCCTCATAGGTCTCAAACTCATAGCGTAAACAACATTTTAGTCGCCCGCATCGCCCAGAGATTTTTGTCGGATCCAGGGTCGATCGTTGCAGTTTAGCCATCTTCATCGAGACCGGCGGCATCTTGCTCAAAAACGTCGCACAGCACAGCGGTTGTCCGCAATCGCCATAATCGGCCAGCAGCTTTGCCTCGTCGCGGACGCCGATCTGCCGCATTTCGATCCGGGTCTGGAACTCGCCGGCCAGATCGCGGACCAACTGGCGAAAATCGACCCGCCCCTCGGCGACGTAGTAGACGACGATCCGTTCTCCGCCGAGCAGCCGTTCCACGTCCACCAGGTCCATTTTCAACGCCCGCGCGTCGACGCAGCGTTGACAGATCGCCAGATCATCGCGGGTCTGCCCCTGGATGTGTTCCCACTGCTTGCGGTCGTCCTCGGAAAGCCGCCGGACGATCTTTCCCGCCGTCGGTTCGTTCATCGAATCCAGCGCGTTGGGCGTCGCTTCACAGAGCACCGTGGCGATCTCGGTCCCGCGTTCGGTCCGCGCGACCACCTGATCGTTATAGCGAAAACTCTCCCGCGCACTGAGCACGCCGAGAATTCGCATGGAGCCGAACCGGGCGACATATTCCCAGTTTTTTTTCGGTTTGGGCGGTTCCGATTCCGTCACACGTTCCGGCAGATCCGGACTCGTCATTCTTTGGCCTCGGCCGTTTTCGCGACGGCGGGTTGCCACGCCCAACGTTGCCCGGCGGTGACGATGCCGTTCTTGCGGGTGCCGACGAGCAATTGCCCAGCCCCCCGAAAACAGAGCGCCCAAACACCGCTTTCGGCACCGATCGTCGACACGCTGCCTCCGGACGCGAAGTGGATTTTGCCACTGACTTCAGATGCCGCGATCTGGCCGGCGTCCGAGACGGCGATTCGGGTGATCCAGTCCGTGCCCTTGGCGATCGATTCCGGTTTCGCATCCGGTTTGGCTTCGACACGGTACAGATTGCGATCGGCCGAACCGACGATCAGCGACGCATCGCTTTCATACGCCACACACCATGCGGTCTCTTCACCCACCGCCACGGCCCCGGTGCTTTCCAGCTCGGGCCATTTCAGCAGATGGACTTTTCCTTCACCATCGGTGGCGGCCAGCTGGGTCTTGTTGGGAGAAAACGCCAGCGACGTGATTGACGCCTGACTGAGCTCCACTGATTTGGACACCTTGGCGTCAGCGATGCTCCAGGCAAACAGTTTCCCCGATTCGTTCCCCGCGACGATCATCTGGTCATCGGGTGAAACGAGGATTTTTTGGCACCATCGTTCAAAGGCCCCCTCGTGGGTCGTTGGCGTTTTGGCGTCGACATCGTAGACGACCAAGTTGCCCTTGTAGTCCGCGCTGGCGATCTTCTTGCCATCGGACGTGGTCGCCACCGTCCACACGGCCGCGGGATGCTCGTAAAGCTGCTCCAGTTGGCCGGGCGCGTCGGCTTGGAACCTTGCGACCGATCCGGGGCGTAACAGCAATCCGGTTGCCGTGCCGGCGACAAAACTTCCGTCACCGGCAGCGGTAATCGAGGTGATCCAAAGCGATTCGGAATCGACGGCTTGTCCGCCGCCGGAATCGTCAGCTTGGCAAGAGAGCGTTAGCAGACCAAGAAATAACGCGGCTAAACAACGGATTTTCATGAGTCGCATTTTGAGCAAGGAGGGAATCGAGGGGGGGAATCATCAAGCTTCATTGTAACGCTTTCTGATCACGCCATCCTACTCGTCGGTCACGCAACCTTCGCTGGCCGATTTGACGGTCTTGATGTACTTGTACAGCGTCCCGCGATTCGCCTTGAGCGCCGGGGCTTTCCACGCCGATTTCCGCGATGCGATTTCTTCGGCCGACAGCGACACATCCAGCGAATTGGTTTCCGCGTCGATGGTGATTTGGTCACCGTCCTGGAGCAATCCGATCGGGCCACCGAGCTGCGCTTCGGGGGTGACGTGCCCGACGATGAACCCGTGGCTCCCGCCGCTGAATCGACCGTCGGTGATCATCGCGACGTCGGATCCCAAACCGGCTCCCATGATCGCACTGGTCGGCGTCAACATCTCCGGCATTCCGGGACCACCTTGCGGGCCTTCGTACCGGATGACGACGACGTCGCCTTTCTGGATCTGCTTCTGCTCCAGCGCCGCCAACATTGCTTCTTCGCTGTCAAAGCAACGGGCCGGGCCGGTGAATTTCAATCCTTCCTTCCCGGTGATTTTTGCCACCGCGCCCTCGGGCGCCAAACTGCCTTTGAGAATTCGAATGTGGCCGCTGGGTTTGATCGGTTTTTCAACCGTGCTGACGATCTTTTGCCCTTCTTTTAGTCCGGGTAGACCTTCGACGTTTTCGGCCAGCGTCTTGCCGGTCACGGTCAGACACGAACCGTCCATCAGTCCTTTTTCGAGCAGGTACTTCATCACCGCCGGCGTCCCACCGATCGAATGCAAGTCTTCTTGGACGAACTTTCCACTCGGTTTCAGGTCGGCCAGGTAGGGAATCCGATCGCTAACCGATTGGAAGTCATCGATCGAAAGCGGAACGTCAACGCTGCGTGCCATCGCGATCAAATGCAACACGGCGTTGGTGCTGCCGCCGAGTGCCATCACGGTGACCATTGCGTTTTCGAATGCGGCGCGCGTCATGATGTCGCGCGGCTTGATGTCCTTCTTCAACAACTCCAACATCGCTTCGCCGGCCAATCGGCACTCGTCTTTTTTCTGTTGATCTTCCGCCGGAGCACTGGCGGAATAGGGAAGCGACATGCCCAACGCTTCGATCGCGGTGGCCATCGTGTTGGCCGTGTACATGCCACCACAGGCTCCCGCGCCCGGACAACTCTTCTCGACGATCTCTTGACGCTCGTCGTCGGTGATCTGGCCGGCGATGAACTGGCCGTAACACTGAAAGGCGCTGACGATGTCCAGTTTTTCTCCGTTGCGGAACCCGGGTTTGATCGTGCCGCCGTAAACCATGATGGCCGGACGATTCAAGCGTCCCATCGCGATCAGACAACCCGGCATGTTCTTGTCACAGCCGGGAAGCGCGATCAGCCCATCGTACCACTGGGCCGCCATGATGGTTTCAATCGAATCGGCAATCAGATCGCGGCTTTGCAGGGAGTAGCTCATCCCATCGGTGCCCATCGAGATCCCGTCGCTGACACCGATGGTGTTGAAACGCATCCCAACCATGCCCGCCGCTTCCACGCCCTGCTTGACCTCGGCGGCCAAGTCCAGCAAGTGCATGTTGCAGCTGTTGCCCTCGTACCAAACACTCGCGATCCCGACCTGGGGCTTGTCCATGTCTTCGCGGGTCAATCCCGTCGCGTAGAGCATCGCTTGGGAGGCACCCTGACTTTTCGGCTGCGTGATTTTGCTCGAGTATTTGTTCAGCTGGGACATCGGTAACGGTGTTTGGGGAAAGGGGGATGAAGACGTGGCGTAAGCTTCCAGCTTGCGGTGGGGGCAAAAAACCGAGGCAGTTCATCGCACGGGAGCTCTGACGGCTATTATCATGATCGCTGCCCGTTTCACAATCCGCCGGACTTTCGGCGATTCCCGCCATCGGATTCCCCGCCATGCCCAACTTCCCGCGTCCAACCCTGCTGTCCGGATGGTCGTGCCTGGTCTTGCTGGCCGCCTGCCTGGTACCCGCCGCCTGCTCGCCAGCCGCTGACACCTCCCCGGGCGATGAGGTTCCCTTGTTCGACGGACAAACCCTCGACGGATGGAACGGTGACACCCAATGGTTCCGCGTCCAGGACGGTGCGATCGTTGCCGGCAGTGCGACGGAAAAAATACCCGCCAACCAGTTTTTGTGTACCGACAAGACCTATCGCGATTTTGAATTGACCGTCGACGCGAAACTGGTCGGTCAAGGCAATAACGCCGGAGTGCAATTCCGCACCAAACGCATCCCGAATGATACCGAAGTCATCGGCTATCAGGCCGACATCGGATTCATGCCCAACGGCACCTGTTGGGGGGCGTTGTACGATGAATCCAGACGACGAAAGTTTTTGGCCGAATCGCCTGAGTTGGCGATGAAGACGGTCAAACGCGGCCAGTGGAACACGCTGAAAATCATCGCCCGCGGCGACCGGATCCAGATCTTTTTGAACGGCGTCCAAACGGTGGACTACACCGAGCAAGATCCCGAGATCGAACGCGAGGGCGTGATCGGGCTGCAGGTCCACAGCGGGCCGCCGCTGGAGGTCTACTATCGCAACGTGCGGTTGAAAGAACTGTGAGCGGCGCTGGTCGTCGCCCGCAAGCGGAAAAGGGGTCAGGTAGGCGGTAGTGGACGAGGCGACGAGTCCTTGCCAATATGCCGACTGCAGAGGACTCGTCGCCTCGTCCACTACCCGAAAATCTAGCTGAGACGGAATACTAATTGACGCCGAAACGATGCACCGTCGTTTCAGAAATCTTGTCCCCCGGTCGCAGCAGCGTGCTGGGAAAGTTCGGCTTGTTGGGCGCGTCGGGGTAATGCTGAGTCTCCAGACAGAACGCGTCGTGCGATCCGTTGCCCGCGTTTTCGGGTCCGCCGCCGAGATGATTGGCCGTGTAGAGTTGGATCCCGGGCTGTGTCGTTTCAATCTCCAACGTCCGCCCCGACTCGGGATCGGCCACCAAGGCCGCTTTTCGTAACTGGCCCGTCTCGCCACGCACGACGTAGCAGTGGTCATAACCCTTGGTCGCGGGGAGCTGGTCGAGGCGGTCGCCCAGCGGGGTCGGCGTGCGGAAATCCAGTGGCGTCCCCTGCACGTCGTTGTACTTACCGGTCGGGATCAAGTCCTCGTCGACGTCCAAGAACTGATCCGCCTGGATCGTCGCCACATGGTCTTTGGCGGTCCCCGTCCCCGCACCGCGCAGATTCCAATAGCTGTGGTTGGTCAAATTGACGTGCGTCGGCTTGTCGGTGGTCGCCGAATAGACGATTTTCAGCTCGTCGGCGTCGTTCCAGCTGTACTCGGCGGTCACATTGACGTTGCCGGGGAAGCCGTTGTCCCCATCGGGGCTGGTCAGGCGGAACCGCACGCCGACCGATCCGTCCTGCTCCAGTGTCTCCGCCGTCCAAACCTGGTAGGAAAAATTCTTGATCCCGCCGTGCAGTTGGTGTTTTCCATGATTGACGACCAGAGCATACTCAGTGTCGTCGATCGTGAACTTCGCGTTGCCGATGCGATTGCAGAACCGACCGACACTGCTGCCAAAGTACGGATGCCCGGCGACATAGCGATCCAGGGAATCAAAACACAGATTGACATTGGCCAGCTTTCCGTCGCGATCGGGCACTTCGACGTCCAGCAGCGTGGCGCCGAAATTCATCACGCTGACTCGGTGGCCGCTCGAATTGATGAGCGTGTAGCGGGTGATCGGTTGGTCGTCGGCGGTTCCAAACGGTGCGGTTTCGATCTTCATGGTCGATGGGATAGGCGGTTTTAACGACGGGAAAAACAGAGACAATGCGAGACAATGCAACGAAATCAATCGACGGCAAGCTCAGGTAACACCACATCATGACGGGTCCGCTTGGGGAATTGAATGGGGGCACCGTTGGCGTCGGCGATCGACAGGTCGCATCCGGCGGGCGGTCGCGTTCTGTCGCATCCGCCCCCATGGACACCTCTGAAACGGCGGCCCCCGGTCGATACCCTGACCTGAACATCGGCAACGTTCGGATCGGTTTCCCGGTCGTGCAAGCGGCATTGAGTGGTTACAGCGACCTGCCCATGCGTGTGATCGCGCGACGACATGGCGCCAGCTACAGCGTCTGTGAAGTGATGCTGGACCAGTTCTTGTTGGCGCTGGGTAAACGACAAAAGACGAAACACTTCTTGGACATTCATCCCGACGAACACCCCGTCGGCGGACAATTGATGGGCGCCGAACCGGAGCAGTTTTCGCTCGGGGCGCTCAAGTTGGTCGAAGCCGGGTTCGACATCATCGACGTCAATTTCGGCTGTCCGGTGAAAAAGGTTTTGGGACGATGCCGGGGCGGTTTTCATCTGTCACAGCCGAAGGTCGCGATCGAAATCTTGCAGCGGACCCGCGACATCGTTCCGCATCACATCCCGGTCACCGTCAAGATGCGTCGCGGCATCGACGACACACAACAATCCCGCGATGCGTTCTTCGAAATCTTGGACGGTGCCTTGGACGCCGGTTTGGCCGCCGCCACCGTCCACGGCCGAACCGTCGTCCAGCGTTATGTCGGACCCAGTCGTTGGCAGTTTTTAAGCGAAGTGAAATCACACGTCGGCCGATCGATGCAGATTCTCGGCAGCGGCGATCTGTTCTCCGCCGAAGACTGCCTGCGGATGATCGACCAAACGGGAATCGACGGCGTCACGGTTGCCCGCGGCGCGATCGGCAACCCCTGGATTTTCCAACAAGCCCGCGCGTTGGCCGGCGGACAACCGCTGCCCGACCCGCCGTCGCTGTACCAGCAAGCCGATGTGATGCGCGAACACTTTACGCTCTGTGAGCAAACCTATGGCGCGGGGCGGGCCCCCTTGTTGATGAGAAAATTCGCCATTAAATACAGCCAATCGCACCCGGACTATGAATCGGTTCGCCAGGCGTTTGTCAAAATTAAAACGCGCGACGATTTCGAATCTGCGCTTCAAATCCATTACGGCAGCGACGGCCCCGGGCGGATGATCCCCCGCGATTGCCACGGCAGCCAGGAAGAATGACACCGGACCACGGACCATGACGACCTATTTTGAAACCGGCAGCGAATCGACTTCACTCACATCGGACGACTTGCGTCGCGCGCTCGAAGAAACCTTCGCCAAGATCGGGCTGCCCGAAAAAGCGTTGTTGTTGCCGCCCGACCACACACGACTGTTCAGCCGCGCCGGTGAAATCACGGCGCTGTGCCACGAGATGCTGGGCGAACGCGTCGCGGACATCATGCCGGCACTGGGCACCCATAGCGCGATGAAGCCCGAGCAACTGTCGCACATGTTCCCCGGTGTGCCGCTGGATCTGTTTCGCCCCCACCGCTGGCGCGATGACGTGGTCACCTTGGGCACGGTACCGGCGTCGTATGTTTCTGACGTCACCGGTGGGGTGTATGACAAACCGTGGAAAGCCCAAGTCAACAAATTGCTCCGTGACGGCGGCCACGATCTGATCTTTTCGATCGGCCAAGTCGTGCCGCATGAAGTCATCGGGATGGCCAACTACAACAAAAACGTCTTTGTCGGAACCGGTGGCGTCGAGGGGATCAACGAGAGCCACTACTTGAGCGCGGTCTACGGCATCGAACAAACACTGGGACGGGCGAACACGCCTCTGCGGCAGATCCTCAACTACGCCCAAGACGAGTTTTGCAAGGGCATGCCGATCGTCTACGCCTTGACCGTGATCCAGCAAATGCGCGACGGAACGCTGCACACGCGTGGTCTGTACATCGGCGATGATCACGAAACGTTCTTCAAAGCCGCCGAGCTCGCCTACCAAGTCAACATCACGCACCTGGAAAAGCCTCCCCAACACGTCGTCGCCTACCTGGATCCGTCGGAATTCAAAAGCACCTGGCTGGGGAACAAGGCGATCTACCGGACTCGATTGGCGATCGCGACCGGCGGACGGCTGACCATCCTGGGCCCGGCGGTGGAAGAGTTTGGAGAAGATGGCGAGATTGATCGGCTGATTCGCAAGTACGGCTACCGCACCAAAAAAGAGATCGTGCAGTTGGTCGCCGAAAACGAAGACTTGGCCGCCAACCCATCGGCCGCGGCACACCTGGTTCATGGCTCCCATGAAAACCGTTTTGAAGTCGTCTATGCGGCTGGAAAGCTCACTTCGCAAGAGATCTCGTCGGTCGGATACACGCCCGGCGACATCAACGCGTTGATGAACCGTTACAACGTCGGCACGTTGACCGACGGCTGGCACACCGACGTCGACGGCAGCGAATTCTACTACATCCAGAACCCGGCTTTAGGGCTTTGGCAAGCTGAGTTGAGTTAGCCAGAAAATTTTCCCCAGATTGCTGTCTTTTCGGTAGCGTCCCCCCGACAGAACCGTTTGAATCTAATTATTCAATGGGAAGGACGCAGCGCCCTCGATGATTGATTCGCAACGTCTTGCGGATCCGGTCGGGGCGGGGCACACGCGTCCCGGAACACATGCAGTGAGAGAATTAAACGCGCCAATTCGAAAGACTTCACAATCTGTCTTGGTTCGGGCCGGGTCGTTTGCTATTTTCCCCGCACACGGCAAACGACGCGATGATCGAGACGATTTGCTGGTTTTGTTGACGCATTTTTCGAATTACCGGACCGGTGACACCGGCCGGGTTTCGTCTCGCTGGAAAGGAGCCCAGAAGTGAAACAAGCCAAAGAAACTCCGGTCTGCGTGCACATCCGCTGGATGATTCGTCGCGACATGCCGTCCGTCCTCGCAATCGAACAGAGCTGTTTCGAATTTGCCTGGACCGAGGAGGATTTCATCCGTTGCCTGCGACAACGCAATTGCATCGGCATGGTCGCTGAGAAAGACGACGAAATCGTCGGCTTCATGATCTACGAACTGCACAAGAACCGACTGCACATTCTGAATTTCGCCGTCCATCCCGACCAACGCCGCCACGGCGTCGGAAACTCGATGTGCAGCAAGCTGTTCGGAAAACTGTCGCACGAGCGCCGCAATCGCATCATGCTGGAAGTCCGAGAAACGAACTTGGACGCCCAGCTGTTCTTCAAGAATCTCGGGTTCCGGGCCATCAGCGTGCTCCGCGACTTCTACGACGACACCGTCGAAGACGCCTACCTGATGCAGTACCGCTACCACCCCAGCGCCAGCGAAATCGCCCAACCCGGCAACCGCATCTCCCGCATGGCCGGCTAGTCGACTATCGCAGCTCAATTTTCGGGTAGTGGACGAGGCGACGAGTCCTCTGTAGCCGGAAGATTGGCAAGGACTCGTCGCCTCGTCCACTACCGCCTACCCGAAAACCAAGGTGTGGCGGAATACTCGTGGGGTAAGCATTCCTGCTTGCCGCTTCGCAGGGTTCCCACCCTGGCGTCCACCTCGTTCCGATGGTGGCAGCCTCCACGACCGTGATGCTCCCAGGCGGAGCCTGGAAAAAAGAGAATCGCAAGCTGGAAGCTTACGCCACTTGGGAATCGTGGCGTCGGCCCGTAAACTTTCGCCATGACGTTCCTGGCAAATTTTACGGCGATCGATTTCGAAACGGCGAACCGACGTCGCGACAGCGCCTGTCAACTCGCCGCGGTCGTCGTGCGCGACGGCCAGATGGTTCGGGAAAAGATGTGGATGATCCGCCCGGACCCGTTCTTTTTTTCACCGGGCAACATTCGCATCCACGGCATCTCCCCGGCAGACGTCCAACACGAACCGACCTTCGGCGAGTTGTGGGGCGAGATTGCAGCGTTCCTGGCCGACGACTGCCTGATTGCCCACAATGCCCCGTTTGACATCGGCGTCTTGATCGGGTGCCTGCAGCGGCACCAGTGCGACATCCCCGATCTGCGGTTCTCCTGCACGCGACTGATCGCACGTCAAACCTGGCCCGACCGCCGACGCTTCGGGCTCAAGCCGCTCTCGGATTGGCTGGGCGTCGAATTCAAACATCACGACGCACTGGAAGACTCGCGGGCGTGCGCCAAAGTCTTGTTGGCGGCGGGAATCGCCCGAGCCGCCGAGTCGATCGAAGACCTGGAACAGAAACTCCGCATCGAGCGTGGCAAAGCGGGCCCCTGGGGCGTCAGCCACGCGTCAAAGAAGGGCAACCCGCGCAAGTCGGCGTCCAAACGAAAAACCGACAAGGGACTTCCCAAGCGGACGCTACGGCGTGGCGGCAGCCAACTGTTGCCGCTTCCGATGAACCCGTTCGACGAAGCCGCCATCGTTGGTGAGTCGCAAGCCGGCTACGCGGACGCGACGACACGATCACTGACATCGACCGAATCCGCCATCGACTTGCAGCGGCTGTCGATCCGGGCGGAATTCATTCAGCCGCTGCGTGGCAAACAGATCGTCTTCGTCGGCCGGCTTCAGGTCATCAGCAATGAACAAGCGATTGACTTGGCCCGTCGCAGCGGCGGCGTTCACCAAGTCGACATCGACGCATCGACCAATTGCGTGGTGCTCGGATCGTCCGATGTCGATCGACAGCAAGTCGATGACCTGACCGGTCGAGCAGAATTAGAAATCCTGACCGAGTCCGAATTTCTGGCGCGGATCGGACTCTAAAACATTCGGTGAACCGCCGCGATCCGTTCGGTCCCCGCGATTAGCGGAACGGCGCGAGCCGTAAGGTGCCACAAGCGAGTGTTAGCGGAACGGCGCGAGCCGTCCGGTGCCGCCGCTCGGCGGCACGAAAGACCGGAGGGCTCGCGCCCTGCCGCTATCAACGGGTTCAGTCCAACAGGTGCGTCAGCAATCCGCTTCGCAACTTCGGCTCGAACCAGGTGCTCTTGGGCGGCATCACTTCTCCGGCATCGGAAACCGCCATCAATTGCTCGATCGATGTCGGGAACATCGAAACGGCAATCGCCCACTCGCCCGAGTCGACCCGTTTCTCCAGTTCCTTCGTCCCGCGGATCCCGCCGACAAAGTCAATGCGCGGATCGGTGCGAACATCTTCGATTCCGAAGATCGGGCGAATCACCCGCTGCTCCAAAATCGCGACATCCAGGCTGTTGATCGCATCGTGATGATCAATCGAATCGGCCGGAACCCGCAGCCGCCACCATTTCCCATCCAGGTAAATGCAAAACGTTCCCGCGCGGTCTGGAACCGGATCGCTGGTTTCTTCCAGCTTGCCGACGCCGCTCAATCGCTCGCGAATCTGATCGGGTGTTTGGCCATTGAGATCTTTGATGATTCGGTTGTACGCCAGAATGTTCAATTGAGACGCCGGGAACAACACCGTCAAAAACCAGTTGTACTCTTCGGTTCCGTTATGATCGGGATTGGCTTCACGTCGAGCTTTCCCGGCGCGCCAGGCACTGGCCGCCCGGTGGTGCCCGTCGGCGACATAGAATTCCGGCACCGCGGTCAGGGACGCGACGTAGGCGGCACTTTTTGCGACACGCCAAACGGTGTGTTGGACGCCATCGTCGGCCATAAAGTCGTACAGTGGGGTTTCTCGGATCGCGGCATCGACCAACCCGTTCAAGTCGGGATCATCCCGATAGGTCAGAAAGACCGGGCCGGCGTGGGCGTTGAGCGTCATCACGTGACGGGTCCGGTCGTCTTCTTTGGCCGGTCGCGTGAATTCGTGCTTCAGGATCAAGTTGTTCTCGTAATCCTCCACGTGACAGCAGCACACGACACCGACTTGGCTCTTGCCGTTCATGATCTGGCGATACAGAAAAACGCTCGGCTCGGCGTCTTGTTTGAGGACCCCGTCGCGGATCAAACGCTGCAGGTTCTCGGCGGCCTTGGCGTAAATTTCATCCGCGTAGGGATCGGTTTCCGGCGGCAGATCAATATCCGGGCGAACCACATGCAAGAACGAGTCCGGGTTTCCATCGGCCAACGCTGCCGCTTCGTCACGATTGACGACATCGTAAGGAACGCTGGCGACCTGGGCGGCTTTTTCCGCGGTGGGGCGAACGGCACGAAACGGTTGAACGCGTGGCATCGGAGGGGTTTTTCGCTGGAGAGACGGTGAAGGGAGACCAGAAACGCGAACGTTATAAGCGCACCACCGGCTCTGCAACACCCCGCACCGCCCGTCCTGAAAGCGTCTAGCACCGCTCAAAGGTCGCATTTTTCCGCGAGGTTTCGCCGTTTCTCGACGATACTGTACTTTCCACTCACCGTCTGCCTGCGTCCGACCATTCCATCAGCCGTCACCTGCACCGTGTCGCCGGGGAAAAGAGAGAAGGTCAAAAAATTTGTTGGTCAAAAAATGCTGTCACCCTGCAGGCCTTCCCGCCACCCCCGACATTTTTTGACCAACCCATTTTTTGACCAACTCTTCCTGCCAAGAATGCTGGGCACCTCCGTCACGATTTTTGCGGAGTTCCCCCGTTTTCGAATGACAAATCCCCTTTTTGCCCGTTCTAGAATCAACGTGTACCGACCCAGCAAGACGCCGTCACACAATCTCATTCACACCATGAATCGACTCCCGTTGCTCCTCGTCGTCCTCGCCGTTTGCCTGGCCAATGACTGCCGGCAGACCGCTCTCGCCCAAAATGCGAATCTGAAACGATTCCAGCAGCAGCAACAGCAGATGCAGCGGCGGATGGACCAGGCGGTGAAGGATGCCGCGAAGAATCAGCCGGATCTCCCCAGCGACCCTGAATTGCTTTCGCTGCACAAAGAGTTCATCGTCAAAGCGGAAAAACTGGCCGGGGAATACGAACGTAAAAAACAATACGACAAGGCTCGCGAAGTCTTCGAGGCGATGGCGCGTCTGGTCCCCAAATACCCCGAAGCCGACGCGGGCGTGAAGCGGATGCTGCAGATGCAATCGATGAAGGATCGCAAGGTGATCAAAGTCGAGGCAACCGGAGGCTGGCAAGATTCTGGGGCGCAGCTGATCAAGGGCATGCCGGTTCACGTCGAAGTCAAAGGCACGTGGAGAGTGGTGTTGGAAACCGGACCGGAGGGAATTGAGATCCCTGAAAAGATGAGACCACGCGACTCGCGAATCAAACTGGGGACGCTGATCGGCGTGATCGCATCATCGCCCAGCGAACTGGAAACCGCCAAGCCGTTTGTGGTCAAACACGGTGGCGACTTTGTCGCCGATGCTTCCGGACGTTTGTTCCTACGGATGTTCGACGTCGACCCGACCGACAACCAAGGCGAGATGCTGGTGCTGATCCAAAGCACGTTCGGCAATTAGTGCTTCCACTACTTAGCTGAGGATGCCCGTCAAGACGTTGCCATGGACATCGGTTAGCCGCATGTCGCGTCCGCTGTAACGGAAGGTCAGTTTCTCATGATCGACGCCTAGCAGGTGCAGCACCGTCGCCCAGAGGTCATAGACCGTGCACTTGTTCTCGATCGCGTGGTAGCCCAATTCATCGGTTGCACCGTACCACGTGCCGCCCTTGATCCCGCCGCCGGCCAGCCAAACGCTGAACCCTTGCGGATTGTGGTCCCGCCCGTTGCTGCCTTGCGAAAACGGCGTCCGGCCGAATTCCCCCGCCCACACGATCAACGTCTCATCGAGCAACCCTCGGGCCCGCAGATCTTTGATCAACGCAGCGATCGGCTGGTCGACTTGAAATCCCATCGCCCGGTGTCCTTTCTCCAGATCACCGTGTTGATCCCATGGGTTGGCCGCTCCACCGGCACCGATCCCTTTCGTCAAACAACTCAGTTCGATGAACCGGACACCGCGCTCGACCAACCGTCGAGCCAGCAAACACTGACGCGCATACGCCGCTTTCTCTTGATCGCTGGAATCCAACCCGTATTGGCGTCGCGTCGACTCGCTTTCGTCAGAGATGTCACACAGCTCCGGCACGGACGTCTGCATCCGAAACGCCGTTTCATAGTTCTCAATCGCCGCTTCAACTTGTGGGTCGCCCCCGGCTTGATTCAAAAACTGTTGGTCGAACGATTTCGCAAATTCCATGCGCCGCCGTTGATCATCACGCAAGCCTCGCGCACGCACATTGCGGATCGCTTCGGCCTGGTCCGCTTTCAAGACCGATCCCTGATGTTGTGCCGGTAGAAACCCGCTGCTGAACAGACTCAATCCGCCGTGCGGCACGACCGCGTTGCCGCTCTGCAAGACGACAAAACCGGGCAGGTTCTCGTTCTCGCTGCCCAGTCCGTACGAGCACCACGCCCCCGCGCTGGGATGCCCCATGAAGGGAAACCCCGAATGCATCACAAAGTTACCCTGCGCGTGCTCGTTGACCGGTGTCGTCATCGAACGAACCACAGCCAACTCATCCGCCACCGACGCAATTTCGGGAAACATGTCGCTGATCGGCAACCCCGACTCGCCGGACGGTTTGAACGTGAACGGGCTGGCCATCACGTTGCCGTTACGATTGAACTGAGTCCGTTCCACCTGAACCGGCATCGGCTGTCCGTGCAACGCTTCCAGTTTAGGTTTTGGATCAAACGAATCGACGTGCGAAACGCCGCCGGACATGTAACAAAAAATCACATGCTTGACTTTGGGCGGGTGATGAAACGTTCGCAGCGCCGCGTCATCGGGCAAGACCGCTTCCGGCGCCGCCCCGCCCGAGTTTCCCCATCCGTTGCACTGCATCATCGCCGTCAGCGCCGCGGCACCGAATCCGGTCGAACAGCGTTCCAGAAACAGTCTGCGTGAGCGACGCATTGGCAGCGGCGGGTGTGGTCGATGATCAGCGAACATAAAGAAACTCCTGGAACGACAGTAACGCGCGAGCCAACTCGGACCAGGCCTGCCCCGTCTCGCTGAGCTTGGATTCGGGAATCGACTTCCATTGACGGTTCAATTCTTCCAGCGATGCGCGATCCCGTTGCATCGCATTTCGTTCGGCTTCGGTCAGTTGTTTCAGCAGGACTTCTTCGGAAACGAAGGATGCCGAATTCGACGCCGATGCCGCGATCTGTTCCGCCGTCAACGCACGGTCATAAAGCCTCGCCTGCAGGATCGTGCCGGATAGCAAGCGATTTCCGCCCGCGGGCAGATGCCGGATCCCGAACCCGACGATGGACTCGCCCGGGTCAAACGCCAGTGGCCCACGACTGCGATACGACTTCCCATAAGGCTGACCGTTGCGATAACCGACGATCTGGCCGTCCGCATCATAGCTGATCGCAATCTGCACCGGTTGGCGATCGGCCGACGACTCCTCGGGGCCGCCAAACGGTTCGGTGCGCTGGAAGCTGTTGCTGCCGGCGAGCCACTGCCGGCGATCTCGCTCGGCGAACACGATCGCGTCAAACAACACGCCATTTTTCGATTGCAGTGTCATCGCACCGCCGCCGCGCTGGTTCAGATCATTCAGCTTCACCCAAACCTCCAACGTCTTCTGTGACAGCGGGACGTCGATCGGATCGGTCAAGGCATAGCCGCCACCGGTCACGATCAACCCCTGTTCGGTTTGCCGCGCACCATTCTTCAGCGTCACGTTCGCACTACCGACTTGATCGTTCAGCCCCGTCGTGAAGTCCCAACGGCCGATCGGCGAAGGCACTTCGACCGTTGACTGCTGGCCGCCGGATTCGGCTTGGTCGTCAAGACGCTCGCGGGCCATCTGCCACCGGGCGCCGATCGCCGATTCGACTTGGTTGATCTGCAGTTGCAACTCGGCTCGCTGTCGTGTCCGCTCGGCAACGACCAAACGCATCTCGTCCAAGAACGTTTCCGATTGGGCGATTTCCTGATCCGACGGTTGCCGACCGAACGCTTCAAGGAACATGCGAACGATACCGTTGCGGTCGCCATCGGACGCTGCCTCCGCCAGGGCTCGACTTGCCCAATCATTGGCGACGCCGGCGATCTGGGAATCATTCATCATCGCCAGCGACTGAGCGGGAACATTGGTCACGTCCCGCCGGCCGACGCTGCTGAACGGTTCGGGAAAATCAAAGGCGCGTAGGAAGGGGTCCAAATCATTGCGGATCACCCGAACATAAATGCTCCGGCGCGGCGCAGCGGCCCCGACGGGCGGGCCAAACTGTCGGTCGTCCAATCGCCCCGAGACACTCAACAATGCGTCCCGAATCGCTTCGGCCTCCAACCGCCGTACGTTCGCTCGAGCCAGCAGCACATTCTCCGGGTCCGCTTTCTCGACGCCCGGCAGCGGCAACGATGAGCGTTGCCAGGTTTCCGAAGTCACGACGAGCCGAATCAATTTCTTGATCGACCATCCGTCCTTGGCGAACCGAATCGCCAGCCAATCGAGCAACTCGGGATGCGAGGGCGGATTTCCTAGACGTCCAAAATTGTCCGGCGTGGAGACAATCCCTTTGCCGAACAGATGGTGCCAAATGCGATTGACGATCACACGCCGAGTCAGCGGATTGTCGTCCCGCAACAAATCCTCGGCCAACTCCGCACGTCCGCTGATCGGCGATTGATACGCGCGGTCATCGATCACTTCGAGAAATCGTCTCGGCACCGGCTCCGCCAGTTGCTTGTGATTCCCGCGGACCATCAGCGGCTGGTCGACTCCCTCAGATTCCTCTAAACCGGGAACACGTGTCGGAACGGGGATCTCATTTTCAAGTTTTCGGTATCGGTCCACCAGCGCTTTCAACTCGGGAAGCCGACCCAACGCATTGGGCAATGTACCGGTCCGCATGCAATCGTCCAGCAGGATCGCTTGTGCGTCTGTCATCGAGCCCGATTTCCAATCCACCACGGCACGTCGAATCGACGCAAGCAACAACGACTCCAGTTCCGACCAATCGGCTGGCACAACGACCTCGGTTGCATCGGCGGCACCCGCGGCCTGATCAGACTCGATCAACGCCAAGAACGCTTCCGATGCCGGCTTGGGAACTTCGCGATCGTTGTCCGTCACGACGACTCGCCGCACGCCGAACCACGACCGCGGCTTGTCGGACGTCAACAAGGGCGCGTCCATCGCGGTCGCCAACTCCAAATGAACCGCGTCGCCACTCCAGTACGACAGATCGAACCGCTCCAGTTTCCAGTCGCCGTTGAGTCGAGTGACCGGGTAGACGGTCCCGCTGCGCGGATAGTCCTGTACCACGTAACGAATGCTGGCGTCGCCTGCGCCGATCACCTCGGCACAGATCGCCTGGCCGTCTTTCAAATAAAAATCGGGTGACGTCAGCCGCCCGGGATGCTTCGACGAAAGCCCGTGCGTGTAGACGCCTGCCGGGTAGATGCCAGACAAAACCGCCTCGCCATTTACGTCCATCGAAAACTGCCCCGCGGCTGTATCTCCCTCCAGTCCCAAGCCAGACGAATACCAACGGGACCGTGCACCATCGTCTCCCAGACCCCAGTGCGCGCTTGCCGAGTTTGTAAAGAACTCGTCATACATCTTATGATGATTCAATTGAGACTCCACCGTCTCGGTCCAGGCCGCCTGAAAGGGTGTTCCATCGGAGACCTTTTGACGCAGCCCCTGCAAGACGTTGACCAAGCCGACCGACTTGCCGGGTTTCGAATCTGAATTCAACAATCGCTCCGTGGCGACGTTGGATTCGACCAGCCACTGTGACGCGACCGATTCGCGGATCTGCGTTTTCAGTTCCGCCAGCGTCTCGCGGTGAAGTTCTTGTTTGGACGGTAGGTCGATCACCTGCCGTCCTGGTCTGCACGAAGCCAAGACACCGAACAACGCGTAGTAATCGGCCTGGCTGATCGCATCAAACTTGTGATCGTGACAACGGGCGCAAGAAACCGTCAGCCCCAAAAATGCTTTGCTAAAGACATTGATTTGATCGTCGATGAATCGAACCTTTTCATCCAAAGCGTCGGTGGGCGCGAATCCATGAAACACCATCCGCCAATGTGCCGTCCCGACGATCGACTCGTTGATCCCTAGCTGCGGATTGATTCTCGGTTCAGGCAACAGGTCGCCGGCGACGTGTTCCCGCAGCAGTTGGTCATAGGGAACATCTGCGTTGAGCGCGCGAATCAGATAGTCGCGATAGTGCCAGGCGTTTTGAATCCGCGGATCGCCTTCGCTGCCGTGGGACTCGGCGTAACGAATCCAATCCATCCAATGTCGCGCCCACCGCGGACCAAATTGATCACTCTCCAACAGCTGGTCGATCAGTTCTTCGACGGCCGCCTGACGATCCGGCGCATCGTCGATCCGCCGTGTCCAGCTCGTTGCCTGATCGGCTGACGGCGGCAGGCCAGTCAACGTCACATACAAGCGGCGAACCAGGGTCGCACCATCGGCGGCAGGAGACGCCTGCAACCCGCTACTTTCCAGTTCACGGTTGATAAAGCGGTCGATCGGATGGGGCGAATCGTTTCGGTCGGCGGGCGGATCATTGGAAACGATGGGTCGGAAGCTCCACCACTGCTTTCGCCGCTCCAACTTTTCGGCCCACGACCGGGACGCTTGAAGCTCCTCGTCGGTCGGCGGTTTGTCGCGGGGATCGGGCAACCCGATGCGAATCCATTTTTCAAAATCACGAACGATGGATTCGTCCAGCTTGGGCCCACCTTCGGGCATCTCCAGGCCCTCGATTTCGTGACGCAGGATCTTGATCAGACGACTTGCGCCCGGATCGCCTGCGACGACGACCGCACCTTCGTCACCGCCACGCAGCACCGCGTCACGGTGATCCATTACCAATCCCCCCTCGGACGAGTCGACGGAGTTGTGGCACGGATAACAATGCTCGACCAACACCGGCCGAATCTTCGCCTCAAAGAACTCCAGCTCCGCCTCCGAGATCGTTTTGGCCTTTGCGAGGGAACTGAAACCGCAGGCCAAAAGGAGCATGAATGTCAAACGCATCGAGGTCTCGATCCAGGTTTTGAATTGAATTCCGCCAGCCTAGCCCACCACAGAACGCCGAGCAAGCTTTGCGCGGATCGCCCCGCGTCACCGGTGAAATCGGGAAAACCGTTACAGATCTTCCAATTGGTTGCCGATCAATCTTGACAAGGGGGAAGGCCATCGTCCAACCGCATGCGCGGGTGCGTTTCATTGCATCCCGCCCAGCGATAGCCGATCTCCGTTGTTTCATGCTGATGATTTGATCCAAACCAACGGAAAAAGCGATGACAAACTCGCTCAAGGAAACCTTCGCCGCCGTTTCGAAATGGTGCGGCCGAGGCCTCGCTGTCACCTTGTTCGCAGGCCTGGCGAATTCAGGAACCGACGTCAACGCCCAGCGGCCTGTCGTCCCCGGCACCGGCAGTGAAATCGTTGGCGTCTCGGACGACTTCGAAGACCCCAATTGGGGTTATGTGCCGCGGAACCCCAAGAGCACCGAGGACATCGACGAAAATCAACGCGGCCCGATGGGGCGTAGCACCAACGGTCGCTGGTACGAAGGCATCAAACGCGGGCATCCCGACGAAGTCAAACGGGTAGCGACTCCACCGGGCGGAATCCCCGGCAGCACCGGAGCGTTGTTGATGCGAAGCAAGTTCACCGGCATTCCCGGCCGGCCCAGCGGCACCATGCACCAAGACGACTTCGTCGCAAACGTCCAATACCGCCTGAAACGACGGATCGACATCGCCGAAGTCCCCAGCGTGACGACGCGAGTCTATCTTCCGCCGGTGGAGAGCTGGGAAAACCGCAGCGGACCGCATTTCGGATTCCGACTGGCGTTGGAAACCACCGCGATGGTCGACAAAGAAGTCGGCGTCGGGATCTTCAAACGCACCACCCAGGAAATGGGCAACGAAGTCTACTGGCCCGGGATGTTCGTGGAATTCGAAAGCAAGTCCACCACCCGCAAGGACCACGATTACGCGTACCTGCGTGTCCGCGGCAACCAACGCGGCGGTGATTTCCGCGGCCCCCAAATCACGACGACCGGCTGGTGGACTCTGGGCATGAGTGTCACCCCCGACGGAATGGTGCACTATTACGCTTCGCCCGGAGTCGATGACTTGACCGAAGACGACTACATCACCAGCCAGTTCCCATACGGTTATCGCGCCGAACGCTTCCGAACGTTTTTCTACAACGTTTGCAGCGCCGATGACGGACAGCGTTGGAGCACGACGTTTGTGGTCGACGATCCGAAGGTCTACGTGCTGCGTCCCAAAGGCCAACGCATCGCCACCCGACCAACCCGCTAGCCACAACTGGCAGTGGCGTAAGCTTCCAGCTTGCGTTCCAGGCTGCTTTAGCAGCCAGCGGCCAGAATCTCCGAAACGCAAGCTAGAAGCTGACGCCACTTTCGGTTTAGACTACGGGGCTCTCGATTGTCTAATCCCGCCGAATTCGGAGCCCACCCCCAAGATGTTCATCCAGACGCGTCTTCTCACGCCGGCGTTTTCCACCGCGCTGGCGTTTCTGTTTTTGTTGCACCCTGAAGCACGGTCAGCGGAACTTCCCGCGACGCCCCAGCGCGAAGGTGTCAAACCGCGCAACGTCGTCTTTATTTTGACCGACGATCATCGCTTCGACGCGATGGGATTTGCCGGGCATCCGTTTCTGGAAACCCCGCACCTGGACGCGATGGCCGCCAACGGTGCGCACCTGAAGAACGCCTTCGTCACGACCAGCTTGTGTTCGCCGAGTCGAGCCTCCATCTTGACGGGACTGTACACCCACAAGCACCGTGTGATCGACAACAATCGCCTGGTCCCGGACGGGACGCTGTTCTTTCCACAGTATCTGCAGCGTGCGGGCTATGAAACGGCGTTCATCGGAAAATGGCACATGGGCGGCGACCATGATGATCCGCGGCCCGGCTTCAACCATTGGATCAGCTTTCGCGGCCAAGGCAATTATCTTCCGCCCGGCCCGAAGTACACGCTCAACGTGAATGGCAAACGCGTCAAACAAGAAGGCTACATCACCGACGAATTGACCGACTATGCCGTCGACTGGTTGAAGCAACGCGATGGTGACGAACCGTTCTTTTTGTATCTGTCGCACAAGGCCGTCCACGCCAACTTCACGCCCGCCGAGCGACACCAAGGGCGCTACGCCGACGCCGACCTCAGCTTCCTGCCCCGCGGTGAGAACATCAAGGCAGAAAACGATGCCCCGCGCTGGGTCCGCGACCAACGCAACAGCTGGCACGGAATCGATTTCTCTTACCACAGCGATAAAGGCTTGGATTACCTGTATCGCCGTTATTGCGAATCGATCTTGGCCGTTGACGACAGTGTCGGCCGCGTGATGCAACAACTCAAAGACATGGGCGTGCACGACGACACCCTGGTCATCTACATGGGCGACAACGGGTTCATGTGGGGCGAACACGGCTTGATCGACAAACGCGTTTCCTACGAAGCGTCGATCCGCGTCCCAATGATGATGCAATGCCCGAATCTGTTTGAAGGCGCCAAAGTCATCGAAAACGTGATCGGGAACATCGATGTCGGACCCACCATCCTTCACGCCGCCGGCCTGCAGACGCCCTCGTACATGGATGGCGAAAGTTTCCTGGACATTCCCAACAAACCCGATTCCCCGTGGCGCGACTACTTCTTGTACGTCTATTACTGGGAGAAAAACTTTCCGCAGTCACCGACGCAATTCGCACTGCGGGGCGATCGCTTCAAGTACATCACCTATTACGGCCTTTGGGACGTCGACGAACTGTATGACCTGACGACCGACCCGGGTGAAACCAAAAACCTGATCAATGACCCAGACTACAAGTCGGTGGCCAAAGAGATGGAAAACAAATTGTACGCGATGCTCGGAGACGCCGGCGGAATGGACATCCCGATGAACCAGCCCAAAGGCAACAGCCAAAACAAACGCTGGGATGATCGTGGAGGCCATGAGGCGGCGGATTTCCCGAAATCCATCGTCGTCGACGAACCGATCAACCGCCAAGCCCAATAGCCCTGGCGGTCGCTATCTCCACGTCGCCCGCTGACAAGACGATGGTTGGCAGAATGATGGTTGGCAGAATGATGCTCAGCGATCAAGCCTGAGCAGGATACGCCACGTATCCTGCTCTTCATCATTCTGCCCCGTATCATTCTGCCATCTCTCCTCCCACCCTCCTGCCACCATCGTTTTGCCACCTCCCCGCATCACAGTTCCTCCGGCCAAGACCTATTTTCCACGCGGTTTCAACTTCAATTTGACCACTTTCATGCTGCCGGGTTCCACCTTACCGATCTCCTGTTCCCAGGTACCGTCGCTCAGCAGGTAATCGTTCGACTCGATGGAAACCATGTACTCGGCCGAGGTGATGTTTTCAAACACCACCTCCGTCTCACCGGATTTCGCCGTCTGGGCGCTCAGACAGTTGCTTCCGACGCGTTGCAGAAAGACATACACAGGTTCGGCACTACTGCCTGGGCGTGAGAGCTGGACCTTCAGGTCGGCCGGACTCGACAGGGTGACGGACGTGTTCGTTCCGTTCCATGCGAGTTGCTCGGTCCCCTTGCCATCCTTTTCAACAATCAAGACTCCGTCGGCAAATGGGATCGCCGAGAATTGAACGTTCCCGTCCGCATCCGATTTGCCATGCAGACGCCGACGGACAAGCGGGTGCGCATCGAGCGGACGATTTGGGTCTTCGGGCACCAACCAGACATCCGCTCCTGCAATGGGTTGCGCCGCCTGATCGATTACCGTGATGACTGCATCGCTCGCCGGCTTCAGTTGCAAATTGATCAAGGCGGCTGATTCCAGCTCCGCGAGCGCCACCGCATCTGCTCGGGACATAACGGCGTCTTGGTATCCCGGCGCGGCGGCGACGAGTCGGTACGTCCCGCCTTTTTTCAGCCCCGTGAACTCAAAACGGCCATCGGCGGGAGTGAACAAGCACGCGTTTCCAACCGGACCACCGCTGATAATCTCTTCACCCGGCTGCCAATCACGCGGCCACTGGAACGACAGTTCAAATTCCGTCGCCGGTTCTCCGTCGGGCAGCAACACGCGGCCACGTATCGCCCCTCGGCCGGGATCCGGGTCGTCGGACGAGAGCGCGCGAATTCCGGGCGAGTCCGTTTCGGGCGGTGCCGCGTGATCACCATCGACGGAAAAGTCGACTTCCGCGATTTTCGCCGTACCGATCGACACCGTGTGGGTCTCCCACGAAGCCCCACCCGCGGTCTTGTGGGAATAGGTACTGATGCGCACGGGGCGATCGATCGGCATGCCGTCGATGGAGTAGTCCCCATCGTTGTCGGTGAGTTGCTGCATGGCCGGCTGCAGGCTTTGGTGGCCGATCAGTAAACCGACGGGGTTGCCCGCAACGGGTTGGCCGGCTCGATCAAGGATCCGCCCATGAATTCGACCGCCCGTGTCCAGCTTGACCACCAGACGCTCTTGGTCTCCGGAGTAGAGATCAACCTCGATCGCTCGACGGGCAAATCCCGGTGCAACCACGACCAGACGAGTGAGCCCTTTTGGCAGGCCGCCGATCCGGCAACGACCGTCCGCCGCATCGACGATACGACCATCCGTCAAGAACAGGCGCGCACCGGAAATCAAATCACCGGATGATCGATCCCGAACCTCGAATTCCGCCGCATGCCCCGATTGCAGGCTGATGGTGACGTCGCCGTCTTGGGACACCTTTCCCGATCGCCCAAATCGATCGCCTTTGAACACGGAAAGGTTCCACGAACGGATTGCCATTCGCGGATCGATCGGCAGCGTGAGTTGAAAACGCCCGTCCTGATCCGTCACGACTTTTTCGCGTCCGCCGATCCGTCCGTAACCGACCGCCCAGACCTCGGCGTCCCCGACCGGCATCCCGTCGTCCATCACCTGTCCGCGAACCACTTTCACGTCGCAATCGCTGATCCGACCGGCACTGCCAGGCAAATCGGGTGTCATCGACCAGATGCTGCCGGCGATCGAATCACCGACGCGCTCAACTTCACCCGTTCGCGCCGCCTCCGGCGCGCAGCCAAATAGAAACGTCACCACGCCTAACAATCCGGCCGCCAGACAGCCGCTCATGCAAGACCATCGCGCAGTGCACCGACGCGATTGACGGCGGTGTTGCAACAACCAGTGAAGCCGTTTTGTGAGCGAGGTTTGGCTGGTCCATGCGCCCACAACCGACAAGACCGAAGGAGTGGCATGGAGCGATCGCGCCAAATCAATCATTCCGGTGGAATAGGCATCGACCGATGTCGACTTTGACGCCATCGCATCGGCCACGTGTTCCGAAGCCATGATCGCCGATCGTCTCAGCAACCAATAAAACGGATTGATATACAACACCGGAATCGCGAAGTTCATCATGGCGCGCGTAAAGGCATCGCCTCGTTGAAGATGGATCGCCTCATGCCGAAGAACATGCCGGCGGTGCTCACTGTCGGCGACCAGCGGCGGCAAAACGATCCGTGGCCGAACGATTCCACAGCAGAACGGTCGACTCGCTCGTGGACTGACCAGCAGACGAACACGCGGGGCGACCTCGCTGGAACACTCCGGCCGCGCCGCCGATTCGATCCAATGCAGCCGCAATCGCCCGATCAATAAGAAAAGCACACAGAGTCCGGCGCCGGCCAGATAAGCGTCTGTCAACAACCCTCGCCATCGAATCGACGAACGCATGCTTGACACCGGCCGCACAGAACGGGGCGCGGCGGATACGGCTGCAACCGAGTCGTCGATCGCCGGCGGATCGACCTGACTCTGTGCTGTCACTAGGGTTGGCGATGCTTCGATGATCGTCGACGACCGGATCGTTTGCAGTTGCCTTGTTGTTTCAAAAACGACAGGACGTGGAATCGGAACAAAAACCAAGCCCACCGCCAACAGCGACAACGCGATCCCTCCCTCGCACCACCGCTGGCGTCGCTGCGGGCTGCGCTGTGCCAAACTGCCTAGCCAGCAGAAAAACAACACGACCGCCGAACTGATCCAAACGGAATCGAGCCATTCAAAAGAGAAGTCAGACATAATCAATCTCGATGGATGTGGACGTGTCGTGAAACCAACTCTCGCTACGATCGTCAGCGGGATTTCTTTTTGCCGGCTCGATGTTGCTTCAACAATTCCTCAAGTCGTTGCAACTCTGCTTCACTGGGCGGCTTGGCGTCGAAAGCGCTCTGCACCAGCGCGTCGACCGCTCCGTCAAACGCGCGTTGCACCAGCGACGATACCAATCGACCGCGGGTGCGTTTCTCAGCGACAGCCGCTTGGTAAACGAATGCCCGCCCCTGTTGCCGATAGGTGACCAGCTTTTTTTCGGTCATCAACCGCAGGAAGGCTTGCACGGTGTTTTGAGCCAACGCTTCGCCCTGCCCACGCAATTCCTCGTACACCTCGCGCACGGTGCACTCACCGCGCGCCCAGAGGACGCCGAGGATTTGCAGTTCACGATCGGTAGGCAGTTGCTCAGACATCCGGTTCTCCTAGGCTCCTTGTCACCTTGCGTTTCGGGTAGTGGACGAGGCGACGAGTCCACTGCTTGGTTCTCGGGTAGTGGACGAGGCGACGAGTCCTCTGCAGTCGGCATATTGGCAAAGGACTCGTCGCCTCGTCCACTACGCGAAAAATATGCTGAGACGGAAGACTAGTGCCTTACGCTTAATTCCTTAAGCTTAACGGTAGCGGCTCGTCTGTCAAGAAGTAAATCTTTCGAGGCAACGCCCTGACGTCACCCGATCGCTACAGACGTCACGGATCCCCTGATTGTCAGTCCTTGGCTAATCGCGAGGGCAAACCCGCAGGTTTCACTCCACTGAGGGTTTGCCCCCAGCCGTTATCAACAGAAATCGGTATCCGGTGACCGCGCATGTCTCACACAAACGCCCACCGTGAATGTCGATCTCCCCCCGAACCACTCGGCAGCCGGCGCCTCCCCAACGTTCGTCGGCTGCACGGAGCCGTTGAACGATGACGCCCATGAATCTCTCCCAAAAGCCGCTTCGACGGCGTCTGTCCGAACAGCTTGAAGAACGCCTGCTATTCGATGCCGACGTCGCAGATTTCGTCGCACTCGATGCGACACCGGACGACACCGGGATCGCCAATCCAGATCGCCCAGACGAACGAGCGCCGGAAATCCAGACGATTTCGAATGCCAACGCCCGCGCCCAGCAAGCCAACTCCGATGACACCCCCGGAACTCGCGATGACGGCGGCGACGGGGAACGAGAGATCCATCGGGGACAGCTCGACACAAAGTCACTCTGGGGTGACACGACGCAAACACAATGGCTTGGCAAACTGGCCCCGGCGACGGCTCCGACACCAAACGTCTCCCTTCAACTGCCATCAGAAGCGTTTCTCAACGAAGGGTTTCAATTCGCCGTCAGCTTCGACAACACGTCCACGACACCCTCGGACGCCGGATTCGCGCCCTACTTTGATCTGCACGTACCGCAAGGAATTCGCATCAACCACGCCACGATCTTCGGCGGGACACTGACCCCGACCGTGGCAGGCAGATTCGATGTCAATGGAGATCTTATCGACGATAGCGGCAATCCCATCCTGCATCCGGTGACGGGACAAACGGTATCCGGCACTGCCGGCGACACCTTGCTGGTGTATCAATTGCCGTTTGGAAGCTTTGTCCCCGAACAGCCCGATGCCACCGTTCTTTTGACCGCAACGCTTAGTAAGGCAGACGGAGCGTCCGTCGGCACGCCGCTGGATCTGTCTGCGGTCGGTTTCTTTGCACTGGGCAACGATCCGCTCGACAACCGAATGACCGATCCACCGATTCTGGGCACGGCGGTGACAGGGTCTGTCACGCCGACGGTGTTGCATTTGGTGAAAACCAGCGACGCCGCCGAGGCGGAGCGGAGCACGGGCCCAAACTTCCCCATCACCTACACGTTGACGTTAAAACTGGCCGAGGGCGAAACGGTCGAACAGGTTCTGGTGGAAGACATACTGCCTCACTCGTACGTCTATGTCCCCGGATCGCTTCAGGTCATCACGGCGGGCGGTTATTCGACGACGGAGCCCATCGCTGGATCCCCGCAAAACCCGCCCGGAAACCGGCTCACAGTCGATCTGGGCAACCTGACCGGATCCGGCGGGCTCGACGCGGTGATCAGCTATCACGCCTGGATCGACCGCACCGATGCCGACGGCAATCCGGTCCTTGATGCTGCAAGCGGCGACGACACGATCGCCGTGAATGATGCGGTGGTCACCGGGGTCTATCAATCAGCTCCGATGACCGACAACGACAATTCCACCGATACCGCCATTTCGCAACAATCGTTGTCGATTCAACAGTCCGTCTCCATCGTCCACGACACCGGAGCACGCGGTGCGACTCCCGGCGACACGCTGGAATACGTCATGCACTTTCAAGTCTCGGACTATTTCGAGTTCGCCGACCTAGTCGTTCAAGACACTTTGAGCGACGGTCAATTGTGGGACGATTCCTTCCAGCCGCACTTTGTGATACGCGAGCAAGGCCTCGTTACCAGTGGGACGTTCTCTCCAACACAACACTCCGTCACCAAGCACACCTCCGGAACCGGAGCGACCGAAGTTCGCTTCGACCTCGCGTCGGTGATCAGCGATGGCATCCTGACGGGCGACCTCTTTGACGATGCGGTTTCAGACGGCGGCACGACGGTGGAAATCCGTTTCCGGACCGTCATTGAAGAAGACTTCACGACGTACTTCCTGTCGGGGGACCGATCGGTCGATGCCGGTGATCCGTTGGCCAGTTCGGTCACGGTGACCGGTCGCGTGCGCGACGGAGTCAACGACACACAGTTCGAATCCGATTCCAGCGGGACCAGCGTCGCGATCGTCGGCCCGACGATCAGCAAATCCGTCTACGCCATCGATGGAGACACGGACAAGCGAAACGACCCGATCATGGCCGGGCAATCGATCACGTACCGACTCGCGTTTTCGATGCCTACCGCCGACTTCGAAAATTTGATCCTGACCGATTTCCTGCCGCTGCCCATCTACAAGGCCACCGAAGTCACCGCGTTCGCAGGCGGTGGCCCTTCCGCCACACCGCCGCCTGCGGGCATGTTCAGCTACGGTCCGTCTCACACGTTGAACCAGGTCGCAGCGAGCACCGACCCTCCGACGCTGGCGGTCGATGGTGACTCCAACAGCGTCCATTTCAACTTTGGAAATTTTGATGTCATCAATAGTGACGCGGAAACCATCGAAATCCTGTTCACCGTCACCGCGCAGGACATGCGGTTTGACGACGGGTTGTTACTGACCAACCAGGCGATCGCAACGTATCAATTGACTACGACGGAAGTCCGCTCGTCGAACACGATCACCCAAAACCTCGCCGCGGCGCCCGAATTAACGATCAGCAAGGGGATGGTGTCGACCGATGGCACCAGCCCCAGATTCACTGCCACCCCGGCCCCGACGGCGTTCGCGTCGCCCGGCGACACGGCAATCCCTTTTACCGGTCGGATCACCGGTGCTGATCTGGCCGTCCATCCGATCGATGCCAATCTTCGCGACGTCGATGCGGGGGATCGCGTGAAAGTCGCGATTGCGATCGAAAACTCGGGCGGCGCCGACGGCTTCAACTTGACCATTGTCGACGCTTTGCTGCCCCAATTCGCAATCGCCGCGTCGGGGCTGAATTTGCAAGTCCATCGTGGTGATGGCACGGCGCTGCACTTCACCGGCGATCTGTTTACCACCGGCATCGAGATCACGGACCCATCGGCCGCGGAGGGGGCGATCCAAAAACAAGCCGACGGGGGCAGCAGCGGATCCAACGTGATCATCATCACCTACGATCTTCAGCTCAGTGAGGACGTGGAGATCAACCAGACTTACCAAACCTCTGCCGAGATCATCGCCTACGGTGCGATCGACGGTGGAGCGAATCACGCGGACAGCCTGCCGGCGGGGTCGCTCGCCGACGATGCAACAATCACGGTCCAAAACGTCGCGACCTACCTTTCGATCCTGGCAACCAGCGAGGCGCACACCCGGTTTACCAGCGGCAGCGAGCGTGTCGCAATCGGCGAAGTCATACGCTATCAGCTGGTTGTCGAAATCCCCGAAGGCACATTACCGGATCTGGTGATCCGCGATCGTCTGCGGAGCGGAATGCGGTACCTCGATGATGGCACGGCCACGTTGGCCTTCCTTTCCGACGCCGGCATTTCCTCGGCAAACGGATCGGCCAGGCTGCCGGTCGGCCTCGGCGGCGCCGCAAACTCTTTCGGCGGCACCGTCATCTCACCGACATTCGCACTTCCGGATGTCAATGTCGGTTCAACAAGTAGTCTGAACACTGACATCGATTCCTACAACAACGGCACCGATCCCCAGTTCAAGCTCGGCACCATCGTCAATCGAGACAACGATGCGAACGCCGAATTCATCGTGATCGAGTTCAATGCTCTGGTGCTCAATCACGCCTCGGCACAAAAGAACACGCTGCTGCGCAATGATTTTCAACTTTCTATCAACCCAACGGATCAGCCCGGGCGGCAAACTCTGCGAACCAGCAATCAAGCCAATACGCGCGTCGTCGAACCGACGATCGACGACTTGGCGATCCGTGTTTCTCAACCCAACGCGGACGCCGGAGACAGGGTGACATTCACCATCAATTTCAGCAACGACAACAATGTTAGCACCTCGGACGCCTTTGAAGCTCGACTGACCAGCCTGTTGCCCGACCAATACACCCTGCACACCGGCACGATCCGAGTCCAAAACAGCGGTGGATTCGGAACCATCACCGACCACTCGACCGGCAATCAGGTCAACATCGCGTTGGCCCAGATCCCCAGCGGCGGTCGCGTGACAGTGACCTTCGACGCAACGCTCGAACCGTCCGTACAACCGGGTGAAGCTCTCATCACACCCGCGCATCTGACCTACACCAGCTTGCCGGCATCGGGGACCGTCGGAAACCCGACCGGCAGCCATGTGCCCGGTGGCTCGGGCAGCGGAACGGGCGAACGAACCGGCGCCGGCGGCGTGAATCACCATTTCGACAACGCATCGGCGCTGCTGACCGTGTTCTCACCGACCGTCACCAAATCGCTCGTCTCGACCAGTATCGTCGACGCCAACAACGGGCTGGCGGAAACCGTGATCGGCGAGCGTGCAACTTATGAGTTGGTGGTGACCATTCCCGAAACCACCATGCACCGCGCGGTCGTGATCGACACGCTGGAACCCGGGTTGGTGTTTGAAAGTCTGGATGCCGTGACCGTCGATGACGCAATCGTGTCAGATGCTTCCGGTCCGGTCACGCCGCAGATCAGTGGACAACAGGTTCGATTCGATTTTGGAAATTTGATCAACGCTCCCAACGATGCGGCACCAGAAACGATCACGATCCGTTACACCGTACGCACCGACAACACCGCCGGAAACCAAGGCGACCACGACGGCACAGTGCTCTCCAATGCCGCCAGGGTGACATGGGACCTCAATGGTGTGGCCCGATCGACCGCCAGCGCTGTGGCCGACGTCACCGTGATCGAACCTGATTTAGAATTGGTCTATGTGGCCTCGCCGAACCACGTCGACGCCGGTGATCGCGTGACGCTGGATTTGGTCGTTCGCCACTCCGCTTCCAGTGACACCGATGCGTTTGACGTCATCCTCTCGGAGGTCTTGCCCAGCGAGCTGCAACACGTCTCGCTGGTTTCGGCGATTCATTCCAGCGCCGGCGATCTGTCCTCGCTGTTCCATCTGTCGCCGAGCACCAATTCGGTCACCACCATCGCGGCGGAGGGATTTGATCTTCGCAAGGGCGAAACGTTGACACTAAGAGTGACCGGCTTCGTCAGCCAATCGGTCACCCCCGCGCAAACCTTGACCGGCAATGCTGACGCCCGCTGGACCAGCATGGACGGGGCGACCGCAGTCGAACGCACCGGGGATGGGGGCGTCAACGATTATCGCGCCACCCGCGCGAAGGATCTGCGCATCATTCGCCCGGTCACGACCAAGGAACTGGTGGGAACCAGTATCACCGACGCCGGGAACTCGACGACGGAAGCCGTCATCGGAGAACTGGTCCAATACCGGATCCGCGTTCAGATTCCGGAGTCGACGATCGACGACGCGCGAATCATCGACACGTTGGATCCGGGGCTGGAATTCGTCTCCGTCGACAGTCTCGCGGTAACCAGCGGCGGTGCCGCGACCAACATCATCACCAGCGATGGTGTTCCGATCGGCCCGCTCGCAGCGCACCATCCCTCTGTCGTCGGACAGGAACTGACATTCGATTTTGGACAAATCATCAATCGCGACGCTGACAATTCCAAGATCGAGTCGTTGGAAATTGTCTACACGGCCCGAGTCGTCAATGCGTCGGTCAATCAACAGTCCGAGACCCTCAGCAATGACGTGCAGTTTGTTTGGATTCGTGGTGGCGTCTCGGATGCGACGGCCGTTAGCAGTGCCACGGACGTGACGGTCATCGAGCCGAGCTTGCAAGTCATTCAGTCGGTCAGCACATCGACCGGCGATGCCTTGGATGCGGTCACCTACACTTCGACGATCCGCCACACACCGGACAGCCAGGCCGACGCCTTCGACACGACCTACTCCGCATCGCTGCCGACGGACATGGACATCACGTCGTACACTGTCACGCACAGTGTCCTGGGCGATTTGACTGCCGCATTTGAACTGCTGGCCGGAAACCGATTGCAACTCGAAGCCGGGCAAACGATCGATATCGCGTTGACGGAATCGTTGACCATCGCGGTCATCGGCACGATCGGTGCCGATGTCATGCCGGGTGACCTTCATTCCAGCAACGCGGCCATCGCCTGGTCCAGTTTGAACGGAGACGCCCCCACGGAGCGGACCGGCGTGGACGGTTTTCCGACCAGTGGATCGGCCCCCTTGAACAACTACGCGGCGACCGATGGGACCACTTTCAGCGTGAATCCGATTGGCTTTTCCAAGTCACCGCTCGGCACCAGCATCAATGGTCTCGACAATGGATTCAATGATGCCGTGATCGGAGAATCGGTGACGTATCAGTTGGTAGTCACGCTGCCCGAGGGTGACGCCAAGGCACTCGTGATCTCGGACACAATGGATTTGGGACTAGAGTTTGTTTCGCTCGATTCGGTCATCCACTCCGCCGGCCTCACCTGGACCACCGCGACGTTTTCGCCAGCGATCTCCGGTGACGGCCGAACCGGCGCCCAAACGTTGACGTTCGACTTGGGCGACGTCACCAATTTCGACACCGACAACGGCGTCACCGAATCGATCGTGCTGACCTACACGGCGCGCGTTTCCAATGTTCCGTCCAACGCATCCCACCCCGTCTCGGGCGCAACGATCTTGGACGAATCGGCGACGCTGACCTACAACCACCGTGGGACGCTGAAAACCACCCCGCCGGTGTCAGCCGGTTCTGTCACCGTCCACGAACCTCAGCTCGCTCTTGCCGTCACCGTCAGCGATCACACGCCTTCCCTGAATCAAGTGATCCGCTACACGACGACGATCAGCCACAACGCTGGCAGCAATGCGACCGCTCACGACCTCAGCTTTTTGGACACACTTCCCGCCGGAATGGAGTTGCTGGGGGTGACGGTCACGGGAGCGGGCGTGGAATTTGACGGCTCCGATTCGGGGTCAGTGGCGTTACGACTGGACTCGCTTCCTGTCGGACAAACCGCCACGATCCGGTACGACGTCCGCGTCACCGACAATCTGGCCGCGATCACCAACACGGTCCAGAATGATGCGGTCGTCCATTGGACGTCGTTGCCGGACAGTGTTTTCAGCGGAGACAACAGCGAACGCGACGGCGATGGCGGCCACACCGGGCAAGACGATTACGTGGCAGACGCCCGCGATACATCCACGATCACCCATCCGTTGGTGGAGCTCACCCAAGCAACCGTCGCAACCACGCCGGCCGCGTCGGGAGCCACCGGCAATGTTGACATCACCTACGAGTTGACGATCACCAGCACCGGCAATGATCCATTGACACGGATCGCGATCGACGAAGATTTCTCGACCCTGTTCGGGAACGGATTCATCGACGTGGTAGTCCCGCCGGCGGTGATCCACACGACAGCAGACCGCCCCCTGACGTTAAACACCGCCTACGACGGGACCTCGATCAATCCCTCGATCGTCGACAACTCTGCCGGCGTCTTCAATCGCATGCTGCAAGGCGAATCCGTGACGATTCGATTCACGGTGGAAGTCGATCCAGACGCACCAGGCATCTCGGTCGACAATGGCTCCATGATCGCTCAAGCCCAGGCGAGCGGTGTCGGCGAGGTTTCTGGGTTAACCGCCGTCGACTTGAGTGATGACCCGGATCGTCCGACGAATGTTGAACTGGATCCGATTGCCGACAATGAGCCCGACGATCCGAACATCCACCGGATTCCAATGCTTAGCCTGACCAAGCAGATCATCGGATCGCCCATCCCGTCGGCTAGCGGGGTGTCGGGCAACTACGACGTGACCTATCAAATCCGCATCGACAACAACGGCTCGACTCCCCTCGAGGAGCTGGTGTTGGTGGAGGACCTGCGAGACCATCTGGGCGGCGCCTTTGTCGGAATCGTCTCGGCACCGTCCGTGGTAGACGGTGATGCCAGCGACGTTCCGAAATTGAATGCCGAATACTCCGGGCAGGGAACCGGGACGTCGCTGATCGACGCCGCTGAATCGGGGCGATTGGATTCCGGCCAGTTCCTGGTGATCCGGCTCACGATCGAAGTCGATCCCGATGGTCCTGGTCGCAGGCTCGATTCGGTCCGCGATGACGCCAATGGCGATTTCGAAACCCAAGCCCTCGTCGCGGCGAAGGATCCGGCGACGGGTCAAATGGTCTGGGACCGATCGGACGACCCCACCGATCCGACCAACGTCGATGGTAATCCGGCCAACCCCGATGACCATAGCGACGATGACAATGACCCCGACGATCCGGTGTCGTTGGAATTCGTGGAAATCGGCGTCGCCAAACGCGTCACGCACGTGCAACGGGTTGGGATGTCATCGCTGGTGACGATCCAAATCATGGTCGAAAACACCGGCACGGTTTATTTGCAAAACATCGAACTGCTCGACGATGTCCAATCCCAATTTGGAGACAACTTTGACTCCGTGGTCACCGAGCCCACCATCATTGCAAGTTCCGCAACGGTCGATCCGAACCTGCAGCCCGGATACGCTGACGCCCCGTCACAAAACATGTTTGACGGCAGCAGCGGGCGTCTGGCGCCGGGCGAGCAGATCTTGGTGCAACTGGTGGTGCGCGTCAAACCGATACCCGGTCAAGCCAACGTGGACTTGGTCAATCAGGCGATGGCGGCGGGCATGCCCGTCGATGCGGCGGGCCGTCCCGTGTTGAATCAATCCAACCAAACGATTCGTCGTGTGACCGATTGGTCGGACTCTGGCAGCGATCCGGGCAGTCACAACCCCAACGCACCGGGCGACACCGGCGGCTTCAACGATCCAACGCCGACGTCGCTGACGTACTTTACGTTTGACGGTTTCAACAACTTCAGCAACCCGTTTGATGTTGCCCGACGGTACGAAAGTGAATCGTCGGTGTTCACCAATCGATTGCTCAGCCAAGTGGTGCCCGATCTGGCCACAGACCCGATTTTTTCGGGTACCGCGCGTCCGGGGGCCAGGATCATCGCAACACTTTACGGCTCCGATGGAGATCGAATCGACAGTGCCTCTGTCACGGCTGACATGGGCGGCAACTGGATGATTCAATTCTGGGGCGTCCATCGCGGGGAAGAGGTCCGCGCGGAGTTTGAGGAAATTGGGTGCGCGGTGGAGATGTTTTCGGCCGCAGGTGACGGCATTAGCAGCCGGCCGATGTCCCCAGGGGAAACCCATTATCAATCCCTGCATCCTTGGTCCGCCTACGACGACCGGTACGAATTCAATGCCGTCTACCGCGGGTCGGCTCAAGAGTCGCTTGCCAATGAGCATCGGCGCGCCAATCGACCGATCGGATTTGGGAGCGGGCAGTAAGGGGCGGGCGGAAGGGACCGCTGATTGTGGTCGCATTGCCGCTTATTCTTTCTTCCTCATGCCGAGCGAATGGGCAAAACGATGGGGGCAAAACAATGAAAAGGGGATGGCAGAATGATGGAGAAAGGGGGGATCGATGTATTTGCCTGATCATTCTGCCTTCCCATCATTCTGCCTTCCCATCATTCTGCCTTCCCATCATTCCGCCTTCCCATCATTCCGCCTTCCCATCATTCCGCCTTCCCATCATTCCGCCTTCCCATCATTCCGCCTTCCCATCATTCCGCCTTCCCATCATTCCGCCTTCCCATCGTTCTGCCCCCATCGTTCTGCCCCCATCGTTTTGCTACGCCATCATTCTGCCCCGTATCATTCTGCCACCCCACCTTCCCCCTCCCGGCTCGGCGCGGCGGCAAGGCTTAGCTTGTTGTCGACGGCTTCTGTTACCAGACCGAGTTGCAAGAGTGTTTCGAGCGCCCGGTCGACCCGGAAATCAATTTCGACTTCGATCGCCTCGCGGATCAATCGCTCGCACTTGCGTCTCAGTCTGCGCCGGCTGACCGGTTCGGGTTCGGTCGCCAGCGCATAGTACGCCAGCGAGGCTTCGTTGGTCGATTGGCGGCCGGCTTGTTGAATGATTTGAAACGCGGCGCCGGCGTTGGTATCCAGCTTTTGGAAGTAGAGGTTCCGTGTCAGATCCAACAGATAACGGTTCTTGGTTTGGAAGTAGCTGAAAAAGCTTTTGACACAATAGCCGATCCCGGCGAGGATTAAACCGATGACCAGGGCGGTGGAGTAGTACGCGGCCAACGCAAGTGTCACCAACACGAACCGCGAGATCTTTTGCAGTGACAATAGCCATCCACCCAGGCTGGGCGCGATCACCTTGACGCGATCCAGTTTGCTGAGCCGAACTTGCGTGCCCGGCAACAACATGTCCACGTCCTGTTTGGGAATGTTTTTAAAGATCCGCAGATGGAACTGTCCGGCGGCCAGCATCTCGCCGCGTTCGTGGTCTTCGGCCAGTTGAAAGAGCACGACGAGCCGTTGATAGATGGCAACATCGACCATCTCCATGCGATACAGATTTTGCAGACGCCGTTTGCATCGCCGCCCGATGATGTCCCCTCGAGCATAGACGGCCAGTTGTTGAAAGAGGCCGAAATTCGCACTCATCGGGACACCCCAATGACTCGAAACCCCGACGCATTTCTCGATCTCCTCTTGGCTCAGCTTCTGGTAGGCGGCATCGGCTAAGATTTGATCACACAACGCCATCAGCCGCTGGGAGTGGTCGACGACCTGCTCGCTTTGCAGATCAATCGGGATCTTGCAATCGCTGTCCGGATCCACCGCGTGGTACCGATCCGAAAATTGCGCATGGTACTGCGACGTCTTCGCCGCCACGTGCTCACTGATCTGTTGGACCGCGGATTGAAAGGCCTCGCGTCCCGCTGGATCCAGTCCGGCGGATTTCTCCACCCGGTTGCTCAGGTATTCGACCAAGGTCTGCGTTTCGATCGGCAAAAAGGGTTCGATCGACCAATGCGCCGCGTCTTCATCGATCCACCCCGACGTACTGACTTCGCTGATCCCACGCGTCAGCGGGCCTGTTCCGTCGATGGACCAGTTGGTAAGAATTCGGTCGACCGATCCAGACACGGCAATTGCGCAAAAGCGAAAAGGGACAGAAATGGCGACACCGCCACACCGAGTATTTGAACCGATCCCCCAGCGAGATGATAGCGAGCCGATTCCCGCGGTGGCGGGAGTCGCCCTGGACATGGACGGATTGCTGTTCGATACCGAACGAATTTATTGGCAAGTCGGCGACACGATTTTACAACGTCGCGGACACCGCTACAGTGCGGCCCTGCAGGCACGGATGATGGGGCGGATCGGTACGGCAGCCGTCCAACAAATGATCGATTACCACGCACTGGACGATTCCGCGGAGGAATTGCTGGCCGAATCGGACCAATTGTACGGGGAACTGTTGCCGGGCCTGCTGCGGCCAATGCCGGGATTGGAAGAGTGGATCGATCACCTTCAACGCAGTGGCGTCCCGTTTGCATTGACCACTAGCAGTCGCCGAAAGTGGGTGGACGTGATCTTCGCCGAACTGCACTGGCGGCAATCACTCACCTTTGTGTTGACCGGCGACGACGTCCGCCAAGGCAAACCGCACCCCGAGATGTACCTGACCGCGGCCGAAAACTTTCAGCTTCAGCCGCAACAGATGCTGGTGCTCGAAGACAGCGGCAACGGCTGCGCGGCGGGCGTCGCCGCGGGCGCAAACGTCGTTGCGATCCCCAACGAACACACGCGCGAGCAGGATTTTAGCGGCGCGATGTTGGTCGCCGAATCGTTGCTGGACCAGCGGTTGTGGCAGCTGTTGCGTTAGCGGCCTGTCGATTGAAGCCCGCACGCGTTAGCAAGGCGCCGCGCGGCGTCCCTCGCTCACACTTCGCGTCTGGCAACATTGCGTTGATTTCGGGTCGTGGACAAGGCGACGAGTCCGTGCCGAGATGCCAACTACAGAGGACTCGTCGCCTCGTCCACTACCGCCTACCCGAAAGGCAAGGACTCGTCGCCTCGTCCACTACCCGAAAGGCAAGGACTCGTCGCCTCGTCCACTACCGCCTACCCGATAACCAAGGTGCGGCGGACGACGAGCGACAGACGGGAAGAAGAATCCGGTTCGAAAGAGTGGCGTAAGCTTCCAGCTTGCGATTCCGACGACGCAAGCTGGAAGCTTACGCCACTTGTCGCTACATCGTGGATTGCTTGGAGTCCATCTTTTCACGCAGTTCCTTGCAGGCGTCGGAGGGATTGCTGCACAGGGAGCAACTGGTGCTGCCGTCTTCGTTGGTCTTGTTGGCCAATCCGCCGCAGGAACCGCTGATCGATCGCCGACCGAAAACGACTCCGATCGCCATCGCGAACAGCAGAATGGAAAACACGCCGAAGGTCAGGATGGCGATCGGTACCAGTGCCGCCAACCAACTGGTGGTTTCCGCCGCATCGGGCGCCGCCTGGGCGTACTGAGCCAAAATTCCGGTGCCCACCATTTGATACTCCTTCGCCCCGCTGCGCGAGACGAGCAAGGCATGAAGGTCGTTTTGTGTCGCGATCGCCAAGGCAGGTTCCGGTCCCAGCACATTCAGGGCGGTCGCCCAGCCATCGGCCTCCATGCAGCTCTTGGCGATGACGGTCACCGATGCGAGGTCGTGTTCCACGGGGGAACCGGTCCGCGGATCGATGGTGTGCGAATACCGTTTGCCGTCGACGACATACACGTTGCGGTAGTCTCCCGACGTCGCCATCGCGTTGCCGGCCGGTTCATTCCGCAACATCGGATGGGCGATCATCACGGTGTCCTTGGCGGCATCGGGCAATTGGATACCGACCTTCCAGGCGCCGCCGGGCTTGTCGCCGCTGGTCCGCACCTCGCCACCGATTTCGACAAACACGTCGTGCGCGCCGAGTTCGTCCAGTTTGTCGACCACTCGATCGACACCGTGCCCCTTGGCGATCGACGAGAGATCGATCTGCAGCTCGGGAATCAGCTTTCGCACGCTGGGGGGATCGGTTCGAACTTCCAACTTCTTGTAGCCGACCGTCGCCATCAGTGATTTGATCGTGTCCGGGTCGGGAACCGCCGACGAACGTTCCGTGGGACCAAAGTTCCATGCATTGACCAACGGCGCAACCGTGATGTCAAACGCGCCGTCCGTCTTCTCGGCGATCGATTGAGCCGCCGCGACGACTTGGGCGAATTCGATGCTGACGTCAAACCAGTCGGTGCTCGTCGACTGATTGAATTTGCTGATCTCCGACGATTTCAAATAGGTCGACATCTGGTCGTTGACGCGTCTCAGTTCGGCATCGATGGCGAACCGCAGCGTCTGGTCGTCCAGCGCCCCCGCACCGGCGACTTTGACCATGTACGACGTGCCCATCGTCTTGCCGCGGTACTCGCGAATGGTTCGCGGAGCCGATTCGTCCTGGGCGCTCGCCGGGGACGTGCTGAAACCTGTCAGGGGAAACAAAAGAAACGCGACCAGCAGCAATGCTCGTCGCGTTTGTTGGATCATCATGGTTGTTACCGATCGTTGGGGAATGGACCGTGCCGACTCCATCGTCTCAATCGAGATCAGCCGCCGAAGTCATCGTAGGCGATATTTTCCGGTTCGACACCCAAATCGTCCAGCATGCGGAACACGGCCTGGTTCATCATCGGCGGTCCACAGATGTAGTACTCGATGTCTTCGGGAGCCGGATGCTTGCTCAGGTAGTTGTCCAGCAGCACCTGGTGGATGAACCCTTGATAGCCGTCCCAGTTGTCTTCGGGCAAGGGATCGGAAAGAGCGATGTTGAACTTGAAATTCGGGAAGTCCTTTTCGATGTCGCGGAAGTGATCGATGTAGAACAATTCACGCAGACTTCGGCCCCCGTACCAGTAGCTGACCTTGCGATCCGTCTTTTGCCGTTTGAACAGTTCAAAGATGTGACTCCGCAGCGGAGCCATCCCGGCACCACCGCCGATGTAGACCATCTCGGCGTCGGTGTCCTTGATGAAGAATTCTCCGTAGGGACCGCTGATGGTGGCTTTGTCACCGGGCTTCAGGCTGAAGATCCAGCTACTCATTTTCCCCGGCGGCAGTTCCGGATTTCTCGGCGGCGGGGTGGCGACGCGAACGTTCAGCATGATGATGCCTTTTTCGCCCGGATAGTTCGCCATCGAGTAGGCACGAATCACCGGCTCATCGACCTTCGACACGAATCGCCAGATGTCGTACTTGTCCCAGTCTTCGTGGTACTCTTCTTCGATATCGTAGTCTTTGTAGTTGACGACGTGCGGCGGGCATTCGATTTGAATGTAACCACCGGCCTTGAAATTGACGTCTTCGCCTTCGGGCAGTTCCAGCACGAACTCTTTGATGAAGGTGGCCACGTTGTGGTTGCTACGGACCGTGCAATCCCATTTTTTGGTGTCGAACGCTTCGGCGGGAACTTCGACGTTCATGTCCTGTTTGACGGCCACTTGGCAAGAGAGACGTTCGCCTTCGCGAGCCGCTTTCTTGGAGATGTGGTCTTTTTCGGTCGCCAGGATTTCGCCGCCGCCCTCGTGAACCTTGACCTTGCACTGGGCACAGGTTCCGCCGCCGCCGCAGGCACTGGAGACGAACACGCCGGCATCGGCGAGGGCGCCCAACAGCTTTCCGCCGGCGGGTACTTCGATCTCTTTTTGGTCATTGATCATGATCTTTACGGGGCCTGACGCAACAAGTTGCGCTTTCGCGCCTAAGATCAAGACCACCAACGCCACCACGACCAGGGTGAACATTGCGATGCCAAGGATTACGGTGCCCATATCGGATCGATTTGATTTGAGGTTTCTGAGTATCGTCTGGTCAAAGTTGCTTTCGCTGAACGGACAACAGCCGCGTTAGAGCTGGATTCCGCTAAACGACATGAATGCGAGCGCCATCAGCCCGACGGTGATGAACGTGATTCCTAAACCGCGAAGCGGCGGGGGGACATCACTGTATTTCATCTTTTCTCGAATGCCGGCCAGCGCCGCGATGGCGAGCGCCCAACCGATCCCGCAGCCCAAGCCGTAGGTGCACGACTCGGCGAACGAATAGTTGCGTTCTTGCATGAACAGCGACGCACCCAAGATGGCACAGTTCACCGTGATCAGCGGCAGGAAGATCCCCAGCGTGTTGTAAAGCGCGGGGAAAAACTTGTCCAAGAACATTTCCAGGATTTGAACCATGGCGGCGATCACGCCGATGTAACTGATGAACCCGAGGAAGGTCAGGTCAACGGTCGCGAAGTAACCGGGCGAAACAGGAAGGAATCCCTCCGCCCACGTCAAAGCCCCTTTCTTGAGGAACCAGGCGTAAATGAACTGGTTGGCCGGCACCGTGATCGCTTCGATCACGATCACGGCGATGCCGAGCCCGATCGCCGTTTTGACGTTCTTGCTGATCGCAAGGAACGTGCACATCCCGAGGAAAAACGCCAACGCGAGGTTTTCGACGAAGACGGCTTTCAGCAGGATGCTGAGATGGGTTTCGATGATTTCTGACATGGTTCTATCCTCAGGACTCTTCGATTTGTTCCGGTTTGTATGCTCGGATCAACCAAATCAGGAAGCCGATCAAGAAAAAAGCACTCGGTGGCAACAGCATCAAGTTGTTGGGGTTGTACCAGCCGCCGTTGCGGTCCAGCGGCAGGATGACGTAGCCCATCAAGGTTCCGCTGCCGAACAGTTCGCGGAAGAACGCGACGAACAACAACACCAGGCCATAGCCGAGTCCGTTGCCGATCCCGTCCCAGAAGCTCAGCCAAGGGCCGTTCTTCATCGCAAATCCTTCGGCGCGACCCATCACAATACAGTTGGTGATGATCAAGCCGACGAACACCGAAAGCTGCTTGCTGATGTCGAAGAAGTAAGCTTTCAGGAATTGGTCGACGACGATCACCAGCGAGGCGATCACGGTCATCTGGACGATGATCCGGATGCTGCTGGGGATGTAGGAGCGGATCGCACTGACGGCCAGGTTGCTGAACGCCGTCACGGCGATCACGGCAACGGCCATCACGATCGATGTTTCCATCTTGGTCGTCACCGCCAACGCACTACAGATCCCGAGGATTTGCAAGGCGATCGGGTTGTTGTCGACCAGCGGATCGACGATCACAGATTTTGTAGTTCTTTCAGCCATCTCTCAGGACCCCGATGTCTTCGACTTGCCGTTCTTCAGTTGTGACAAGAATGGTCCGTATCCATCCTCGCTGGCCCAGTAACGCAACAGATTCGTCACGCCCCGGCTGGTAATGGTCGCTCCGGACAATCCATCGACCGCGTAAGGGTTTCCCGGAGGCGCGGTGCCTTTGTAGACCAAGGCGGCCGGCTGCCCGTTTTCGTCGTACAGCTTCTGGTCTTCCCATTGAGCCTTCCACGCCGGGTTGTCGACTTCGCCACCCAATCCGGGCGTCTCGGCGTGTTCGTAAAACGTCAACCCTTGGATCGTTTCCAGGTCGCCCTTAAGTGCCAGGTATCCGTAAAGCGTCGACCACAGGCCCTTACCGTAGACCGGCAACACGACTTGTTGAAAGCCATCGGTGCCGGGCTTGGTGACGAAGTAAACTTTCGCCACCTTCTCGCGGCGACTGACACCTGGATCGTACGGCACTTCGCCGATCTCGGTGCTCGTGTCGACCTTGTCCGCCGCTTCGCGCGGGTCGTAATCGGCGGGATCCATGTCCTTGACGATCTGGCCGGTTTCCAAATCGACCAGCTCTTCGCTGACCCAGGCGTACAGCTCTTCGATCTGCGCCTTGGAAAGCTCGCTGGCCGGTTTACCGTATTCGCCGATCGACAGCCCAGCGGCATCCAGAATGTTCTTCTGGCGATCGAGCATCTTATTTTCTTCCTGCTTGCCCTTGAGTCCGACAGCGGCAACGCTGACGACCAGCGAGCAGACGACGCACAGGATGGTCGCCGTCAGCAGGGTGTTAACAGTTGAATCACGTTGTGACATAGCGTGCCATCCTCCGGCGAACGTTTGCGGAAACAACGAAGTAATCGATCAGCGGCGCGAACACGTTGCCGAACAAAATGGCCAACATGATGCCTTCGGGAAACGCCGGGTTGATGCATCGAATCAAGACGGTCATGAAACCGATCAGCGCGCCGTAGATCCACTTGCCCTTCTCCGTCATCGAAGCACTGACAGGGTCGGTGGCCATGAACACCAGCCCGAACGCCAGACCGCCGACGACGAAGTGCCAGTAGAACGGGACGCTCATCATCGGGTTGCTACCCGTGGTGACACCGTTGAGCAACAACGACGTCGCGGCGACACCGCCCAGCACACCGGCCATGATCTTCCAGGAACCGATCCCGGTCCCAATCAGAATCGCCGCACCGATCAGGCACATCAACACACTCGTCTCGCCCACGCATCCCTGAACCGTACCCAGGAACGCACTGGTCCACGTGATCGGCTCCGTCCAGGTCACCGGATCGGCCGCACCGAGTGAATAATTGACTGATTCAAGCGAGGCCAAGGCCGCGTTGGTTTCGCCGCCCGGATCGGGCGTCGCGACGGCCATCTGCCCCAGCGCGGTCGCACCGCTGAAACCGTCGACCGCCGTCCAAACTTTGTCGCCGCTGATCTGGCCGGCGTGTGCAAAGTACAGGAACGCTCGACTGGTCAGGGCCACGTTCAAGAAGTTTCGTCCGGTTCCCCCGAACACCTCCTTGGCCACGATCACGCCGAAAGCGATCCCGACGGCCACTTGCCAGAGGGGAATCGAGGCCGGCAGGGTGAGCGGAAACAGCAACCCGGTGACGAGGAAGCCTTCGTTGATCTCGTGCCCGCGCAGGACACTGAAGACCATTTCGATGTGACCGCCGACGAACATGCAAACGAAGTACATCGGGATGAAAAAGATCGCCCCGAGCATCATGCAGTCGGCGATACTGCCCGGGTCATTGGTGAAACCCATGGCGTTGTGAATCGTGTAATGCCAATCACCGACATACTTCTCGCCGGCCTCTGCGGCACGCTGAATGGTGGTGTTCGCCTGATAGCCGACGTTCCACATTCCAAACAGCGTCGCTGGCACGAGAGCCATCACAACGGTGATCATCATTCGCTTCAGATCGATATTGTCACGCACGTGCGTTTGCCCGTGAGTGATTTCGCCCGGCGTGTACAGAAACGTGTCAATCGATTCGTACACCGGATACGCGATCTGCAGCGGTCCGCCCTTGTCAAACAGCGGATGGACTTTGTCCAGAGCAGCGCGGAGTGCTTTCATTGGTCAGTCTTGCCCAATAACGGTTTTTTCTGAGTAAATGGAACGGCTCGGCAGCTCCCCGCCGCGTCCGCTAGGTGTCTGTGAACGGTTCGGATCAGCCTTCGCGCTCGATCGTGATCAAATTCTCGCGAAGCAACGAGCCATATTCATATTTTCCGGGACAGACGAAGGTGCATAACGCCAAGTCTTCTTCTTCCAGCTCCAGAGCGCCTAATTGCTGCGCCTGGTCGGTGTCGCGGACGATCAACGCGCGAAGCAATTGCGTCGGCAAGATATCCAGCGGCATCACTCTCTCGTAAGTCCCCAAGGGAACCATCGCCCGCTCGCTGCCGCCGGTGCTGGTCGTGAAGGCAAACTTCTGGTTCGGCAACATCGTCGACGCGAACACGCGGGTCGTGCTGAACTTGTCAAAGCCCGGTTTCTGCCAGCCGAGAAACTCTCGCTCGTCACCTTCCTGGATCACCGAGATCTGGGTGTGGTAGCGTCCCAAGAAGTTGTGCGGGGCACTGGCGGTGCGTCCGCAAAGTACCGATCCGGAAATCCGGCGGACCTTGATGCTGGCATCGTACTCGCCCTCGACCAAATGGCTGATGTCGGCTCCGATGCGGGTTTCCAACAGACGCGGCTTGCCGATCACGGGACCGGCGAGCGAAATCACACGTCGCACGTCCAACTTGCCGGTCGTCAGGAGGGCGCCGATCGCCATCACGTCCTGATAACCCAGGTACCACACCGTCTTGGTCGGACCGACTGGATCGAGTTCGTGGATATGGGTTCCGACCAATCCGGCCGGGTGGGGGCCGCCGAACTCGGTGACCGTGACGCCATCGACCGCGCCGCCCGGGATCGCTGATCCGGGAGCCTTGCAGACGTGAACGGTGCCGTCGGTCAGCTTCGTGATCGCGGTGAGCCCCAAAATGAATTGATCCTTGCGGTCGGCCATCGCCGTGGCCGGGCAGGCGGCAAGCGGATTGGTGTCGATCGCCTGGACAAAAATGGAACTCGGTTTCGTGCCCGGGGCAGGAACCTTGCCAAACGGACGCGTCCGCAAGGCCGTCCACAGCCCGCTGGTGGTCAGCAACTCCGTCAACGCCGCCGCATCCATCGCATTGACGTCGCCGACGTCAAAAATGACGCTGTCCGATTCGCCCGGCGAAGGATCGACGTCGATGACCACGGCCTCAAACTTCCGCTTTTCACCGCGAATCACGTCCGCAACCGTTCCCGCCGCCGGCGACGTGTACGTCACGCCTTCGGTTTTCTTGTCGGTAAACAACGGCTGACCCAATTTCACCTTGTCGCCCGGGGCCACCAACATCGTGGGCTTCATGCCGATGTAATCGTCCCCGACCAACGCCACTTGCGTGACCGGCTTGGCGACTTCGATGTGCTGAGCGGGCGTGCCGAGGATCGGAAGATCCAATCCTTCTTTGATCGTGATCATAGGCTTCGAAAAACGGTTGAACGCTGGACTGAACGCGGGAACGAAAACAAACGCGGGGACGGAATCAGGCGCCGGAGGATCAAGCAGACACGGGGCACTTTGTGATTTTTTTCACAAGCGAGCAGCGAGCAAATGCCCACGTCGGTGGGCAAACGAAAACGGCAAGTTCCTTGGCCAGGGAATATTACATAGCTGACCATAACTCGCAACGGTACACCGATCTGCAGACCGGAGACGGACGCTCCCAAAACCCTTAGGGCCAACGGAACGCCTGTGCGAGCGGCTAGCGAAGCTGACACCCGCACGGCAGGAAAGGTCTAGCGAGAAATCGCCCAAGCGTATTCACTATCTGTCCGACAAGGAAAATTCCTTTTCGTTTCTGTGACTCAAACGGTTGGCGCGAATCCTCATTTCCTACCGATTTTCGTTGCGAAACAACTCGACACCCCCTCCCCACATCGGTGCCACGTCAACGGCCCGCTGAGTCCCTTCGAAGTCTCTCCATTACCCTGCAAGCGTTTTTCGTGACCAACTCCACTTTGGCTGATCGCCGCACCGATATTCGAAACGTTGTCATCATCGCCCACGTTGACCACGGAAAAACCACGCTCGTTGATTGTTTGCTTCGGCAAAGCGGTCAGTTCCGCGACGCGGAACTCAAGGGCGATTGCATCCTGGATTCGAATGACTTGGAGCGAGAACGTGGGATCACGATTCTTTCGAAAAACATTGCGATTCCCTACCGCGACGTGAAGATCAATCTGATCGACACGCCGGGGCACGCGGATTTTGGCGGTGAAGTCGAACGGGTGATGACGATGGCTGACGGCTGCCTGGTGTTGGTCGACGCGGCCGAAGGCCCGATGCCACAGACGCGGTATGTCTTGGAAAAAGCACTGGCGGCGGGGGTCAAACCGATCATCGTGGTCAACAAGATCGACCGCCCCGATGCGCGATCGCACGAGGCGCTCGATGAAGCACTCGAATTGTTGGCCGACCTCGGTGGTGAGCACCAACTCGATTCGGTCGCCTATGTCTATGCCAGCGCCAGAGAGGGATTTGCGACCACGGACCCCGACCAGCCCAACAACGACATGCGGCCACTGCTGGATCTGTTGGTCGATCATTTGCCGGGTCCCGAAATCGACGCCGAAGCCCCGCTGCGGATGCTGGTGACGACGCTTGATTGGAGTGAGTACGTCGGACGGATCGCCGTTGGCCGAATTCAATCGGGCCAGATTCGCGCCGGCCAGACGATTGACCTGCACCAAAAAGGAGGGCCGGTCAAACAGAAGATTGCGGGGCTGTACGTGTTCAATAATCTCGGACGGGCGAAAACCGAAGTCGCCAGTGCCGGGGATATCGTGGCAATCGAAGGCTTCGACAACGTCGAAATCGGGGACACGGTTTGCGCAGTCGACGCAAATAACCCGTTCGATCGGCCGGCCGTCGATGAACCCACCCTCGAAATGGTGTTCGCCGTCAACTCGTCTCCGATGGCGGGCCGGGAAGGCAAATACGTCACCACGCGTCAGATCAAGGCTCGGCTGGAAAAAGAACTCGAACGCAACGTCGCCCTCCGCGTCGAATTGATCCCCGGGACCGAGTCCTATGCGGTCAAGGGACGTGGCGTGCTCCATTTGGCGATCTTGATCGAAACGATGCGGCGCGAAGGATTCGAACTGAGCGTCGGGAAACCACGCGTCATCAATCGCGACATCGATGGCAAACCCCACGAACCGTTCGAGTCGCTGCGGGTCGAAGTGCCCACCGACGCGATGGGCCCCGTGATGGAACTGGTCGGGCTGCGCCGTGGGACGCTGGAGGAAATGAAACAACGCGGCGATTACAGCTTGCTCCGATTCACGATCCCCTCACGCGGTCTGATCGGATTGCGAACCCGGCTGCTCAACGCGACGCGTGGCACCGCACAGATTCACCACCGCTTCGATAGCTATCGCCCCGTCGAACCCGAAGTCCCCCGCCGCGCCAACGGCGTTTTGATCTCGATGGTTTCGGGGAAAACGATGCCCTTCGCACTGTTCGCCCTACAGGACCGCAGTGACCTGTTCGTCGGTCCCGGCGTGGAAACGTACGAAGGCATGATCGTGGGCGAAAACGCACGCGACAACGACATGAACGTGAATCCCTGTCGCGAAAAAAAGCTGACCAACATGCGGGCCTCAGGAAGCGACGAAAACGTCATCCTGAAACCGCCACGCGACATGTCGCTGGAAGCGGCGCTGGAATACATCGAAGACGACGAGTTGGTGGAAGTCACCCCGGAAAGCATCCGTCTGCGAAAAATCCTGCTCAAAGAGTCCGATCGCCGACGAAACAGCCGGAAATAGGACAAACAAGGAGACAAGGAGGGGGGGGAGATAAAATACGTAGGGCATGCTGTGCATGCCGGATGACACGCATCTGGCATGCTGTGCATGCCAGATGCCACGCGCGGCATGCTGTGCATGCCGGATGCCTGAGCCGAACGTCACGCACAGCGTGACCCACGCAACTCGCCCCCCGTCTCAACCCCTCCGGCGAACCGATTGGCCAAATCGACGTAGAACGTGATAATGTATTGGCCCCCCGGACCGCGGGCGCAGCACCGCCGCCGGCCTTTCCCCCGTCTACACTTTCTGGATACCAATTCGATGACGTCCAAATCGTTCTCGCTAACCTTGGGATTTCTCGCCGCGTTTGGTTTTGCAGTCCTGCCGGGTTGCCAAGACAAATCGACCACGACGGTGACGGAGGCGTCCGATGCGGATCACGACCACAGCCACGATGACGGTGATCATGACCACGACGGCCATGACCATGACGAGCACGGCGATCACGACCATGACGACCACGAGGGGCACGACCATGACGACGATCACGCCGAAGCGCACAGCCATGACTTCAAGTCGCTGTCCGAAGCGGTCACAGAGATCGAATCACTGCGTGACACGATCCGCGACGAATTCGCCGCCGGCGATACCGATGCCGCTCACGGTCCGCTGCACCACATCGGCGCAGTCCTGATTGCGACCGAGAACTTTATCCAAACCATGGACGACTCCGAGCAGAAAACGGCGGCGGCTGCGGCAGTTGATTCACTGTTGGATGATTTCACCGCCGTCGATCAAGGCCTGCACGGCAGCGAAGAGAGCAACGCCAAGGGCAAGAGCTACGACGACGTCAGCAAGTCGATCGACGAAGCAATTGAAACGCTGAAAAAGGACGCGAACTGATGGCCAGATTCCTCTGCGGCACCGCCTTGCTGCTGACCTGCTGGACACTCGCCGGCTGTAGCGGCAGCTCCGATTCGAGCTTCGAAAACGCGTCCTCGACCAGCCTCGGCCCGACACCCACACAGGACGTTTCCTTCGTCTTGACCGAAATGCCCGATGGCGAAGTCTCCACGCCGACGGAGATCAAAGAAGCGGGCAGCGACGAGGTCTCGGTCGTCCTGGGCGGCCGCATTGACGCCGGTGCGGCCGATCCGTTCCAGCCGGGACAATTGGCCTTCATGATCTCCCAGCTGCCCGACGAAGGACACGGTGAGGGTGACCCCGAGCACGCCGACAACTGCCCGTTTTGCAAGCGCAAACTGGAAAACGCCCCGCGGGCGATCGTCCAGTTCAAGGGACCAGACGGCGGCATTTTGGAAGGCGATGCCCGCCAAACGCTGGCCTTGGAAAAGGGCGACGTCGTTTACGTCACCGGAATGGCGCAATACAACCCAGCCGTCAACACCGTGATGGTCAACGCCACGGGTGTGTTCCGAAAGTCCGCCCACTAATTTTGGCCTCTCCGATCCCGTTTGTCGGCCGGAGAATTGCGACCGGCGCCCGACGCTGCTAACCTACAGCGGCTGGATGGGGCGAGTTTTCGCGACAGCCCATCCAGCTTCCGCTTGTCACTCCCCTCTCAGAACCACTCGCAATGTCCGCCACCACAACGGAAAACAACGGCGAAATCTTGGTTGTCGGATTCATGGACAGCAAGATTCTCGACAGCCAACGGATCGAGCAAGTCGGCCGTGAGCTGCAAGACGCCGTTCCCCAGGCAATCCACAAAAAGTTGTTGCTGAACTTTCGTGGCGTCTCATTCATGTCATCGGCCATGATCACCAAGTTGGTGATGCTGAACAAAGGATGCAAAGCCCAGGGCGTTGCACTGAAGTTCTGTGAAGTCTCGCCGAACGTCTTGGAAGTCTTCAAAATCACGAAGTTGAACAAACTGTTCGACATCCAGGGCAGCGAAGACAAGGCGATCGCCAGCTTTGAAAAGAAAGGTTGGTTCGGTTGAGCCCCGCCGGCGTGACGGGAAACGGTGACGCGGAAGATTCTCATTCGCAATCCTCCGAACTGACCGCCGCCCAAATCATTGATCTGGAACGCTCACAGATCGGTCATGATGTGCATGACCTGTTGATCCCGTTGATGTTTGCCGCGTCGGCAAATCTGCAGGCCGCGTTGCGTTCGGCTGACGATCCAACCACTGCGGCCGGCGAGCTGGCGCCGCTTTTGGATCGCATCGCCAAATCCGACGATTGGCTCCAGCAAGCCTTGGCCCTTGCGCGAAATCTGCTGACTCAGATCTATCCGCCCGAACTCGATCAGTTGTCCTGGCTGGCCGCGGCGAAAGACACCGCCAACCGAATCGGTGGCTCGGATTGCCAGGTGGTTTGGGACGTCGATCCGGCAAGCCCGGTCTGCGATTCAAACTGGAACCGCGACCAGGCGACCACCGCTTATCGCGTTTTGATCGAGGCGCTACGAAACGCGACGCGTCACGGCAACGCAAAAACCGTTTCGATCCGCTGCCAGCCCGATCGCTTGGTGATCGCCGACGACGGTACAGGCTTTGACCCGGCCGAAATCGATCCCAACCGGTTTGGGATTCGCTCCATGAAAGGCCGTGCCCGACTGGTCGGAAAAACCGTGACGGTCGAGTCCGCCCCCGGCGGCCCGACCACGGTCACGATGACGCTGTAAGCGGTCACGATGCCGCTAGCAGCAGCCGATCAAACCGTCTGATACGACGGAAAATCGGTGTAACCTTTCTCGCCGTTGGGCTGGTACCAATCGCCCATGTCCGCCTCCGGTGCCAACTCCAATCCTTCATCAAAACGGCGCACCAGATCCGGATTGCTGATGTACGGCCGACCGAATGAGATCAGGTCTGCCGCTCCCGATTCAATCGCCTGTTCAGCGGTCGCTTGCGTGTACCCGCAGTTTCCCATCAATGGTCCACGAAAGACCTCGCGGAATTCGCCCAGCGTCATCGGGTCGCCAAGCTCATGGAACCCGAATGCCAGTCCGTCCATGACGTGCAGGTAGGCCAAATCCAACCGATCAAGACTTTGGGCGACGAACGTGAATTGCTGGCGATAGTCCGGCGACCCCATGGCATTGAACGCACCGTTGGGCGACAAGCGGACGCCGACGCGCTGCGAGCCAAACACTTCGGAAACCGCTTCGACGACTTCACCGAGAATCCGATAGCGGTTCTCGATGCTGCCCCCGTACCGATCGTCACGATGATTCGCTTTGGATTGTAGGAACGTATCGAGCAAATAACCGTTGGCCGAGTGCACTTCGACCCCATCAAAGCCCGCTTGTTTGGCGCGTTCCGCGGCGGCGCGATAGTCGGCAACGATGCCGGGAATCTCTTCGGTCGTCAACGCGCGCGGCACCTCGTAGGGTTCTTTCCCCCGCGGCGTGTGGATGGTGTCGCCGTCGATCTTGATGGCCGAAGGTGCCACCGGAGGCTCGCCGTCGTGGAAACTGCTGTGCGAGGCGCGGCCACAATGCCACAGTTGCATGAAAATCTTGCCACCCGCCTCATGAACACTCTCGGTGACCGATCGCCAGCCCTCGGTCATTTCATCGGTGTAGATTCCCGGCGAATCCACCCATCCAATCCCCTGCTTTGAAACCACCGTCGCTTCGGTGATCACCAATCCCGCGGTTGCGCGTTGCCAGTAGTACTCAGCCATCAAAGCGTTGGGGACACGGTCACCGCCCGACCGCGCACGGGTCATCGGTGCCAGCACCACGCGATTGGCCAGCGACAGGCCACGCAGATCAAACGGTTGCATCAAGTTCGGCGAATGGGACATCAGTTGGTGTTGCCAATGGAAAACGAGTACGGATGTGGAATCAGTTACCACACTCTATTACTCGGTCCAGAGCAGAGTCTTACACCGGTCCCGGAGCCCTGCCTCGCTCGCGCAACATCGCGAATCCAATCATCGCTCGATCTCTGCCGAATCGATTCTGTGATCGCCCCGCGACGAAAATGCAGCGAATAGGCAGGAAAACACAACTGACGTCAGTTGATTCGCGTACGCGTTCGGCCCCCTCGCTTGCTTAGCCGTTACGAAAAACAGGTAAGAAGATTTCGAGGGTAAGAAAATAATGCAATGCACCATCCCTTCGATTTCGCCAATCTTCCTACCCCAAAATCTTCCTACCCACACTCAGCGACTGTTCGTCACCGGTTCCGGCTCGAGCAAGGCGCCGCGTTGGGGGTAACCGCCGTCCACGTTGATTTGGACGGTCAGATGGCGGCGCCATTGTTCATCGTTTTGCGCGGGATGATCGCTTCGAAAATGGACGCCCCGCGATTCCGTTCGCACCATGGCCGAGGAAACCATGATCGCGGCGGTGGTCAACAGGTTTTGCAGTTCCCAGCCGGCTTCATCTTCGAATTGATGATTCATCGCGTACGCGGCGTAAGAACGAATCGTGTCGGCGGCTTTTTGCAACCCCTCGGCATCGCGTTCGACTCCGACCAATCGTCCCATCAAACTCTTCAGCGAGATGCGAACATCATCGATGTCGAACGATTCGGTGGGCGACGTGGCGGACTGGCGAATCTGCATCGCCCGCATCTCATGATCGCCTTCGCTGGCCGACCGCGACGCGGCCCCGCCGGCGGCCGCACCATAGACCAACCCTTCGAGCAGACTGTTGCTGGCCAATCGATTCGCGCCATGCAAGCCACTGCTGGTCACTTCACCGGCCGCCCACAGCCCCGGCAAACTGGTACGTCCCTGCCGGTCCACCGTCACACCGCCGAGCATGTAGTGCGCACCCGGTCGAACCGGAATGCGATCACTGGCGAGGTCCAGTCCGAACTTGGCACAGAGTTCGGCGATCCCGGGAAACCGCGCCACGACGTGCTTGGCATCCAGGTGCGAAAGGTCCAAGTAAACACAGGGATGTGACGTCACCTGCATCTGCCGAATGATCGATTGGCTGACGACGTCTCGGGGTGCCAACTCGGCCCGCTCGTCGTAGTCGGGCATGAATCGGTGCCCGTTGGAATCAACCAGATGGGCGCCTTCGCCGCGGATCGCTTCGGTGATCAACGACCGCGAGGAACCGGCGATGTACAACACCGTGGGGTGGAACTGCATGAATTCCATGTCGCTCAGTTGAACACCCGCGCGATAGGCTAACGACGAACCATCGGCGGTCGCCACGGCGGGATTGGTCGACTCACGAAAAATCTGGCCGGCACCGCCGGTGCACAGGATCGTTTCTTTGGCCCAGACCATCATCGGTGGTCCGCCGTCTTCGGAAACGATCGCGCCACGGCATTGTCCGCCGTGCGTGAGCAAGTCGATGGTGAAGGTGTTTTCCAAGATGCGAACGTTTTTCAGGGACCGCGTCCGCTGAATCACCGCCCGCATGATCTCCGCCCCGGTCGCGTCGCCTTGGGCGTGAACGATGCGCTCATGAGAATGGCCGCCCTCGCGACCGAGTTCCAACACGCCTTCTTCCAGGTCAAATTGCGTGCCCCAGCGGACCAGCTCTTCGATCCGTCCGGGCCCCTCGCGAATGACCATGTTGACGACGTCGACGTCGCACAGGTTTGCACCGGCGACCAGCGTGTCGCGGATATGATTTTCAAAGCGATCGTCGGGATCCAGCACACCGGCGATCCCGCCCTGGGCGTAGGTGCTGTTGGATTCTCGCAGTACATCTTTGGTGACCACCAAGACCCGCAGGTGAGAATCGACGGCATTGGCGGCGCGCAATCCGGCAAGCCCGCCGCCGATGATCAAGACATCCGTGAACCTGTGGACCGCGTGACGCGTGTCAAAAGGGACCAGATATCGCGGCGTCATCATCAGTGCAGAGTCCCAGGCGGGCGGTTTCAGGGCGGACGCGAACTGCGACCTAACGCGCTAGTTTACGCCCTCGGCCATTGTTTTGAAACATCCTGGCTAAAGCGACTTGAGAAACCAAGACACTTTTTTCGCAAATTGATCGATGTCCGTTCCCACCCAACGCTCAAAGTCATTCAGTCGGGCGAATCGATCGTACGGCTGGTAGGTCCCCCGGGATGCGGTTCCCGAGAGCACCGCGGTAAACTGCTCCGGCTCACGCTCAGCCAAATAGAACATCATCGCCCAGGCAACGGCGTAGGCGTCAGCGGTCGTCGCGGGGTTGTTAAACATCTCGTTGGCGCCGACCAGATCGCGGACCGCTTCGGCAAACTCCGGCGAACGCCCCCCGTCATATCGGATTTTGATTTGCTCCAGACTGGATTGATTGACGCGGTCTCGCGTGTGCAGCCCGGACTGGCCCCGCACCATCGCTTCGGGTTCAAACATTTGCCCGACGCCTTCGGTCACCCAGCGGGGTGTGATCACGACGCGGCTATGCACGTTGTAGTTGTAGGCAGACTGGTGCGCGGCCTCGTGCCGAACGGTGTCGGCGATGAATCGCAGATGCCCGCCGTCGTGCGTGATCACACGGTTGCTCTCTCGGGCATAGATTCCGGCGACCCGTTTGACGTCCACGTTCATCCGCTGCAACTCGGCATACATGGCCGCCGAATCGGGCATCACGACGGCCACCATCGGGAATCGTCCCCGGCGGATCTTGACGCCGCGTCGCGACATGTAGGCGACGAAGGCACGGTGCGATCGCTCGAACAGTTGCGGCCAGCGCTCGCCGCGCCCCCGCGGCTGGACAACCAGAAAATGCTGCGTGCTGATGACTTCAAAGTCGCGGCCGAATTCCTTTTGAAGATCAACCTTCATCTCCATCAACGTCGCAGGCTGATACGATGCATCCAACGCGCGAATCGTCTCTTTCGCTTTGCCCGTCAACGTGTGCAACTGCCCGTCGCGAGCCAACACGATCAGTTCCGAGGGAAAGTCCATGATCGGGATCCCCAACAGTGAATTGCTGCCCAAAGTGAATTCGATCAACCCCGGCGCCCCGCCGCTGCATCGGCCGGCCGACAACATCCCGCCGGCAATCAGCACCTGTAGAAGCGTCACGGCGACGAAGCGTTTCACCGAGTTTTGCGATCGAATTGCCGAGCAGCGCGTTCGAATTGCCGAAAGGGACGCGGGAAAGGACAACGAGGAGACTTCACGTCGCGTGATGGTTTGATTCATCGTGGTTGCGTGACTCAAGCGGGTGTGGGGCGAGTGATGACAAGCGTCCCGCCGGTTCCGGGATCGGTAACAGGAGTTCGAAAATGGCAAATCCAACCGTTTTCGTTGCCGAATTCACCGGGTCGGCGTAACCTCACGGGAAGCTCTGGTAACATGATGCAATCCAAACCTAGCTCAAAAACTTGTTCATTCGTGATCGGATACATTTGTGGAGACGAGATGAATCGAACGGTCGAAACGATTCTGCGGACGACGCCCCGTCGCCGCGGCCCAGCCCCGCTGATCGCAGCACTTCTAATCGGTTTGATTGCCGGACCGAATGCCCGTGGCCAACAGGCCGAACCTCTCGAGGACACGCCACCGGTTTCCAAGACCGACGTGCTGGAATGGGTCGATCAGTTGGACGCCCGCAAGGCGAGTGATCGCAGTGCCGCCGAAAAAGCTTTGATCGAGGCCGGTGCCGACGCGTTGCCGTATCTGCCTGAGTCGCGCCCCGAGTTCTCGATCGAAGCCAGCGAACGACTCTCACGCGTCAAAGCGGCACTGATGACGCTGAAAGCGAAAACACAGTCCAAGGCGATTCGAATCCGCTTGGGCGATGTCACGACGCTCGGCGAGGCACTGGAAGTGATCAGCCGTGAAAGCGAAATCGAATTCGAACACTCCGCCGACGAGTCGTTGCCCGTTCAATCGTCCAACGCACCGCTCTCGTTCTGGCATGCCGTCGATCTGGTGTTGGACCAAACCAACTTGGACATCAACCACTACGCCGGCGACCGCGAAACCTTGCAACTGGTTCCGCGTCAGGAGACCCGCCAATCGCGCGTCGACTCGGCGGCCTACAGCGGTGTGTATCGCATCGAACCGACCGCGGTCAGCGCCCGCCGCGTGTTCAACCAACCCGGGCAAAGCGGTTTGAACCTGTCCATGGAAATCACCTGGCAACCGGGGCTGACACCGATCGGGTTGACCATCCCCGTCGCACAACTCTCCGGCAAACTCGATGACGGTCAATCACTGAAACCCCAAACGACCGAAAACACCATCGACATCGCTGCCAACAGCGAATTGGCGTTCAGCGAATTTTATCTGCCGCTGGAACTGCCCACCGAAAGCCCGACCCGGATCGAATCGCTTCGCGGAACCATCCAATCCCTGTTGCCCGGCAAACGTCACACGTTTGAACTGCCGTTGACCGAAGTCGGCAGCAACCAAAACGTTGACGCCATGACGGTCACGCTCGAACGCGTCCAACGCAACGGAGCACTCTACGAGATTCGATTCTCGGTCGAACTCAAAGACGCCGACCGAGCCCTGGAAAGCCACCGCCAATGGATCTTTCAAAACCCGGTGTACGTTCGTGACGCCGCCGGGAATCGGGTAGAGAATCTAGGTTACGAACTGTACCGACAAACCGAATCCGGCGTCGGCATGGGCTACCTGTTCGAGATCGACAAACTCGAGGGTGCCAAACTCATTTATGAATCCCCGACCTCCGTTGTTCGCAACGAAGTCGACTTCGTCTTGCAAGACATCGTGCTGCCATGATCGCCCGTTCCCAGCCTTCGTCCTCATTCGTCGACCGCCAACCACACACCGCACGGTGGATTGACGGCGCTCTAATCGCGCTGCTCGTTCTGCCTACCACGCTGCTCGTTCTGCCTTCCACGCTGCTCGCTGAACCACCAGCGCTGCGGCCCACCGATCCGATCGCTTCGATTGACGGCGAACCCGTGTTCCTCGGCGAACTGCATTTTTTGCTCACCTCGAAACTGAAAGCGAACGACCTTTCGCAGGTGAGCCTGGACGTCCAGCGAGCGTCATCCGCGTTGCTCGTGCGGCAGCATCTGGCCATGAAGTCACTGCGTCAGCAGGGCGGTGCCAATCTGCAAGCGTTATTGGACCGCGATTGGGAAGAGTTCTTGGATGACCTGCGCCGCAAACGATCCAACCTCGACGAGTATTGCGCCCAACGGCGAACCGACGAACGCTCCGTTCGAAACGCACGTGACTGGGATTCCGCGTGGCGCCGCTATCTAAAGAGCAAGATGACCGACGCCAACTTGAAACGCTTCTACGAGCTTCATTCAGAAAACTATTCGTCCGCGCGATGGAACGTTTCGCATCTGTTCATTGAAGTGGACAAAGAGATCCCGGATGCCGAAGCCATCGCCGAACAGCGGATCCAGACGATCGCTTCGCAGCTCCAATCCGAATCTGGCTCGCCGGACAAATTGAAGAAACGATTCGCAGAACTGGCGATCAGCCAGAGCGAAGGCGCGACGGCCAAACAAGGCGGCGGAATCGGATGGGTGTCCAAGCCCGGGGACCTGCCGGCAGCGGTCATGGACGCGATTCGCGAAACCGAAACCGATGCGGTGTCAAAGCCCGTCCGCAGCCCGCTCGGCTTCCACCTGGTTCTGGTGCACGAAAAGCAAGTCGAACAGATTCCCTACGAAAACGTCGCCGATCTGAACCCGCTTCGCCGCGATGCCGCGAACGCGTTGTTCGACGCCCTGGTCGCTCACCAGAGCAGCGCCAAGGTGACGTGGTACATCAAATCGCTCCAGCCGCCCGGTGCGTGATGCCGGGTTTGACACGGAATCTGGCGAGACCTTGCCGTCGGCGCAAAAAAAACGCGTCCAGGAGGTTGGGGCAAAACCACCTGAACGCTAACGGTGTCGACTTGTCGTCACCGCTGTAGAAGAGGTTAATGCCAGAATGTTTCCCCGTCGAGTGGAAACTGTCGATCTTTCCCGCTTCTCTTAGGGAATCCGCCGCCACTCCCCACCCGATCGTCACAAATCGCCGTGTTCGCGTGGGAAAATGTCGGTCAGCCGCCACTTTCAGACGTCGGAAACGGAATTCGAGCTACTTGCTGCACCTCGGGCGTCGCGTAACAACCAAACGCCGGATGCTCGAACGGGGACGTTCGGTCGTCTCGGACTATCGATTGAATCGATGTTCCGAAATCAACGCCATGATGCCGGGCGCGACGCACGAGCGAGGGGTGCCGCGTGGCCCCTTGCTAACGCGTGCGGGCTACAATCAACAGGCCGCCCTGGCGACGGCAGCGACGCAACAATGGCCCCTACGCCATCAAACCGGTCAGTGCTCCGTCGCCACAGAAGTCGGGATTGCCGAACGTCGTCTCGGGCATTCCCATCCCTTCCAAGAAGCTAAGCAGCAATCGGTTGTGCGCGACTTTACCGAAGTCGTAGGCCTGGCCGAATTGAAAATCCAATCCGCCGCCGACCATCACGAAGGGAATGTCATTGCGGGTGTGCGAGTTTCCTTTGCCCAGCTCATTGGTCCAGACAATCGTGGTGTTGTCCAACAATGATCCATGGCCCGACGGGTCCGGCGTTTCTTTCATTCGCTTGGCCATGTACGCCACCTGTTCGGCATACCAGGTGTTGATGCGAATCAGCTTCTCGTAGGCTTCTTCGTTGCTGTCCGGTTCATGCGAAAGTCCATGGTGACCTTCGTTGATGTCCAACCACTTCATGCGCGGCTGACCGACGCTGTTGGTGATTTGAAAACTTGCCACGCGGGCAAAATCCGCGACGAAACTGTTGACCAACAACTCCGTCTGCATCTGCGTGATTTCGGGCATGTTGTCGTTCTGCTCTTCGATATTCGGAGGCAGTTTGGGGACGGCATGTCCGGCACCATCGTTTTTGGTCGCTGCGGCAAACTCGGTCTTCAGATCCTTTTCGACGCTGCGAACCAAATCCAAATGCAGGTCCAACAGTTGGCGGTCTTCGCTGCTGAGCGACTGGCTGACGCGTTTGAAGTCACCGGCCAAGTCGTCCAACACGCTGGCGAGCATTTGGCGATTCTTGGTTTGACCATACAGCTTGTCGAACATCTGATAGGGGTCGCTGATCGGAGCGACCGGTTGGTTTGCCCCGGCGTAGGACATCCGCGTCCAGGTGTCGGCGCGGTCGGGGACCATCACCCCAAACTCCAACGAACCGAAACGAGTTCGCGTTGCGGGATCGGCTTGCAATCGATTCTTGATGTGTTGATCGACGGAGATCCCCATCGACCAACCCGCGGGCGTATCACTTCCGCCCTGGATGTCTCCTGGGAACAATTCAATGCCCGTCAACAGGCATCCGATCCCACGCATGTGGCCGTCACCGTCACCTTGGATCTGGTTGCAAATCCCTTTGACGGTCAGCATTTGATCCTTGAATTCGCCCAGCGGCGCCAGGATACGTTTCAGGTCATAATCCTTACCGGTGCTGTCAGGCCAAAAGTGTTTCGGGATCACACCGTTGGGGCTGAACACGAACACCAATCGCCGCCGTCGCGCCGACGCTTCGGCCCCAAATGCAAGACTCGGCAGCCCCATCAGCAGGCTTGCCGCGGCTGAACTGACACCCAACTGCGCAAGAAACTCACGTCGATTCATTGAAGTTCTCCTTATTGAACTCGTCTGTCGCAACCACGACCGCGATTTCGACAATCAGGTGGCGGAGGTGAAAATCGCTCTCACGAAATCGTCTCACCAAGTCATTGGCAACCTCTTCACCGTAAGCGGCGAGCGGTTGTTTTGCAAAATGTTCGAAAACCCGTTCGACGAATGCCCGGTGGGCGTCGTCATTCTCGGCCAGAAACCGGGCCAAATCCTCGGGCGAGGCAAACTCGACCTGTTGGCCGTCACGCGTCACATAGCCGCCGGAAGCATCGATCGGCTTGCCTTTTTCGGTCGCACGATAGCGTCCCACGGCGTCATAGTTTTCAAGCGGAAAACCGAGCGCGTTGATCTTCTGGTGACAGACTTGGCATTTCGCTTCGCCGGTCTGAAGTTCGACCCGCTGTCGCGTCGTCAGGTCAGGGTGCAGTTCGGGATCGATCGGCGTAAACGCCTCGTTGGGCGGTCGGAGCGTTCGTCCCAGCACACGCCGAATCAGAAACACGCCGCGGTGAATCGGCGATGTCGTGTCGTAATAGCTCAAGTGGCCCATGACCAACGGATGCGTCAACACACCAAACGTTTTGCCCGCGGCCGGTTTGCTGCGCACGAGTTGGTGGCCGGTACTCTCTGACGCTGGCATCCAACCCTCGCCATAAAACGCACCGAGCCGCTCGTTGGTCCAATTCCAATCACGCAGAAACAGCTGTCGATAGTCGCTTGATTCGGACCAGAGCACGTCGCTGATCGTCGATTCCAGGGACCGCCGCAAGTCGAGCAGCAGGTGGGTGTCGAAACCGGCAAACTTTTCGGGGTCCTTGGAGATTTCCGCCGCCGGATCGACATCCAGCCAATCAAAGAACATCTCCATCGCTTTCCCGTGCAGTCGCGGATCCTCCGACATTCGCAGCGCTGCCTGACGGATCCGCTGTTCGACCTTCTTTTGATCTGACTTGGGATCGATGGCAAAGCTGTCCTTACCGGCCTGGTCTTGCAGCCAAGCGTCCGAGGGCAGCGAATCAAACAGCGTCAACGCCAAGCGCGTCGCAACACGCCGGCTGATCGGTGCCTGGTGGTCCAACGTGGGATACAAGAACCGCGGTGATTTGATGATCATCAAACAAGCCCGCGCGATCGCCATCTGATCATCTTCGACCGCGTCCACTTGATCGTCGACGTAAAGCCGTTTGGTTTCATCATCGATGGGACCACGAAATGCGACCGACGCCAACTCCGTCAGAAATCCTCGCAGCCGGCCGCGGTTTTCATCCGAATCCTTGCGGTGCTGTCGCTTGTACTGAGGCCACAATTCTTTGACCGCGGCGTCGCCAAACTCCAACGCCGCCGACGTGATCGCATCTTCCCACTGACGATCCACACGCGTTCCACGATCGTAGCCGTAACTGCGATCATCGGGCGGCAATTTGGTTTGCAGCGCGAATCCGCTCGGCAACGTCGACGGCAACAAGTACTCGTTCGGGATGACCGTTTCCGTTCCTCCCGGCGGCACCCATCGCAAGGAGAACTTCGCCGGTGGTTGTTCGGTCTTCCGTTTGCGTTGCGTGAAGTCGATTTGGATCGCGTACTGACGCCCACCGATCAAGTTCAACGTCCGACGGAATTCGGTTCGCCCTTCAGACTGGACATGATTGTCGATCAACACATGTTCGTGATGCCCGAAACGAACCTTCATCGAACACGTCGAGTGCACCACGATTTCGTAGCGTCCGGTATGCTCGACTTGCAGTGAACCGGACCAATGAACGTAGAACTCTTCCGGCGTCACACCTTCTACCGGCGGGTCGTGGCCGAAGTCGAAATCCAGCACCGGATCAACACGCTCGACCTTCAGGTGCTTTTTGTCCCAACGCCCGCTGTTGAAATAAGACGCACTCAGCCCACGTTCCTTGACACGGAACGGTGCGCCAAAGAAGTGTTGATAAAGGTCCGCCAAACTCTGTTGCAGTTGCGTGCCGGTGAGCCGTGAAAACTGCTGTCTGGCGGGGCGGTTTCTCAGCTGTGCCGCTTCGCCATAAAACGATTCGTAGATGAACTCCGCGACGGCTTTCGCGTCATCGCCGGTACACAGCTCGGGGTCTTCCTCGGGCATCGTGTCCGAAATGATTTCTGCCAACTCGCCGATCGAAGCGTCACCGACCAGCGGATCAGCGTATCCGTCCGTCTCTCCACGACCGCCTTCTCCATGACAGGACAAGCATTGCTGGGCGTAGATTTGTTGGCCCCGTGTCAATGTCGCTCGTGTCTGATCGTCAACCGGCGATTCGGCTGCCACCGGTTGGTGCCAAGCGATCCCCAGGGACAGCAAGACCACACCGATCGCTCCGAGCAACCGGAGTCGCCCTGTCGGGGCAAGCGGCGCGGCGGGGAGCCGTGCGGCGTCAAACGCTGGAAAGCTGTTCATAAAGTGACGCGGAACTGTGGTGGGGGATCCGATTCCAGATCCATCTCGCTGGGGTTGAATCAAATCATTGTTGATTCTTCGCGAGAGTGTAGATTCGAGCAAACCTGCCCATCGCAATCGCGGCCTGCCCACGTCGTGGCCGGACAGGGCAGGTCGAACCGCGACAGGTTCTGAAATCGGATGTGGGGCGTAGTAAGGTGGGTAATTTCACTACGCGTTTGGGGGTGGGGATCGAACCTCAACGGCCCGATATCGTGCTATTAAAGCAGATTATCGTCCGAGTTTGAATGGTTTTCGGCGGAATTCGGCCCCAATTTCCGTCCTTTGCAAAACGCGGGCCGTGAACGCCTCGTCAGTGGCCTGTTTCCGAACGATCGCTGAAATTCTCGTCAATTAGCTGGTGAAACGCCCCTTGGCTGATTTGGGGTGATTCTGCGATACTACGCCGCCAAAGTCGCAAACCAATCACTTTCACCACCCTTTTTCACAGGCAGCCAGACCCCCTACGGTGACCACCCTTTCGGCGTCCTTTATGCCGACGCGTCGCTGGCCCCGGGGAAAGACGTCTTGGCAAACCACTGACAGGATCACGAATGCTCAAGAATTTCTCGCCCAAGTCTCTTGGAATTAACGGACGCCAAAGCGAACTGATCGAACTCGCACTGACTTACGGCTTTGCGTCGATGGACATCGACATGTACGAGATCCTGCGTCGCTCGCAACGGACCACGGCCGATGACGCGGCAAAGTTTCTCAAAGCCGCGATGGGCGAAGGGATGGGACGTCTGGAGCAAATCGGGGGCTTCCAATTGGAAATCAACTTGGATGCCGACGATGACGCGTTCACCAGTCAAGTCGGGGCACTGCATCCGCTGACCGAACTGGCTGCTGACCTGGAAGCCAAACGGGCCTACATCAATTTGCCCGCTGCCACCGACCGCTTGCCCTACCACGAATACTTCACCACCCAACAAAACCGCCTGTCGCAGGTCGCCGACGTGCTGTCGGCCAAAGGGATTCAGCTGGGTGTTGGGTTTAACGCGAGCAAAGTGCTTCGTGAATCGAAAGAGTTTGATTTCGTCCGCAACGTCGAAGGCCTGATCGCCATCGTCAAAGCCGTCTCCAACCCGAACGTCGGCTACATCATCGACACCTGGGACTGGGCAGTCGGTGACGGCGGCATGGACCAACTGAGCGAAATCCCCGGATCCAGCATCGTTGCGGTCCGCTTGGGAACGCTGGCCGACGACGCCGATCCGTCCAAAGCCACCCGCTTGGATTGCGTGCTGCCGGCCGTCGAAGGCGGATTGAACCACGTCAATGTCGTCAAGCACTTGATCGCGACCGGATTCGAAGGTCCGATCAGCCCCTCCGCGTCGCCGACCCGCTACAAGGGCCAAACGCGTGAAAACACCGTCAAGGAAGCTCAAGAAGCGATCGACGCGATCTGCACCGCAGCGGGCGTAGAAGTCAAACCGCTGCCGATGGACTTGATCGAAGACATCCCCTACGAGCCGACTCCAGTCGCCTAGTCGGGACAAGGGCGGGACAAGGGATCACCCTCGGTGATCCCTAATCGTCATTTCCCGCACAATCTTTACCGGCCGCATCCATCTGGCCGGACTGCGGTCACTGAAACAGACATCGCGATCGCGCCGAATTAAGGCGCTCGTAGGGTTGGGAGAGATTTCCACTTACCCTTCTGAAGCATGCCATGTCTGCTGCGCCGATCCCCTGGAAACACATTCGGAACGTCCTGGTGCTCTTCGCGCCTCTTTGGATCGGAGCCGTTCTGGTCTTTGGCCTGATCGGCGTTTCCTATTCCTTCTTCACCTCGGACGTCTATTCCGCCCGCCAGCCACTGGTGGTGCGTGACGAAGCGACGCGTGCGGTCGACCGACTCGGCCGCTTCGCCAGCCAAACGGAACTCAAAGCGGCACAGGAAACCATTCTTGAAATGGCCCAAAACCGCGAAGTCGTGGCGGCGGCATTGCGCGAGATCGGTCCGCCCGATCGGCGATTGGACGAGGACTGGCCGTCGCTCTCCAAGGTCAATGGAACAATCCGATCGTCCGTCAATCTCTTGGCTCCGCAAGGCGCCGATTTCGGCAACACCGAAGTCGTCTATCTGGAAGTCAAAGCGGAAGACCCCGAGCGCGCCATCCAGTTTTGTCACGCCATGTTCGACTCCCTGACGAAACACTTGCGCGATGTCCGACGCGTTCGCGCCGATAGCGTGATCGTCGAACTGACCCATGCCCGCGACCTGGCGAAACAGAATCTCGACGAAGTGTCTTCGCGGATGCAAGAAATCGAAGTCCAATTTGGCGCCGACCTTGGCGAGCTGCGCAATCTGAACGACACCTACGGCGGCGACAGCAGCTACCGGCGTTCACTGGTGGCCACCAAAGAACAGTTGCAACTGGCCGAATTGGAACTTGAAAAGCTCCAGTCACTGCATGCGTTGCTCGTTGCCGGCTCGAAAGACCCGACCAAGTTATTGATCAGCGGAGGCGATCTACTCAACAGCCAACCGTCGTTGCAGCGATTGAAAGATGGATTGATCGACGCCCAACTGCGGGCCAGTCAACTGTCCGGCGTCTACACGTTGGAGAACCCGAAACGCAAAGCCGCGATCGCGACCGAACGAGAGATCCGTGAACGCATCATCCAGGAAACCTTGTCGGTGATCGCTTCCATGCAGCCGATGCTGGAATTGCAGGTCACCCAAGTCAAAAAGCTCTCGGAAAAGGTCAACAACCTCTCCGACAAACTGCAAATGCTGGCCGAAGCGCGGACCACGTACGCCGAGATCGATTCCGAACTCCGACAGCGATCAGAACAATTGGCCGAAGCAGAACAACGACTCGTCGATGCCCGGGCCAGTCGATCGGCAGCGCTGTCGACCAACCTGGTTGCCGAACTCGGGCCACCACAAGTCTCCGACAAACCGCTGGGACCGGGCACGACGACGATGACGTTTGGATCGATGATGGCCGGATTGATCTTCGGACTCGGAGCTGTTTTCTTGATCGCCCCAGGCCCGACTCAGTCACACGGACGCCGGCGCTGGACCGATCATCTGGAAGGCCAGAACCGTCGCGCCGAAGATCGAGCCCGCTTGGCCGAACAAAACCGCCGCCGCAGCGACGACACCGCGGCCACTCCCCCCCCAACCCCAGCATCCGACGGAACCTAACACCCCAGCGGGACGCGTCAGCGACCGGCACCCCAGCGGGACGCGTCAGCGACCGGCACCCAGCGGGAAGCGTTAGCGACCGGCGCGTACCCACAACGCACAACCCTCACGCGCCACTGGCTCACGCCACGTGCTGGGATCACGTGCTGGCAATCCCGATGCGGGGTGAACGGGACTTCCATTCTTTCGCTATAACGATCGTCAGACGATTCACCAGAGAATCGCGTCGATCCATCGCGGTGCGTCGCCGGAGCAACGCCACCGTTCTGCCTTTTTGAGATGTCATGCCGGAGCAGTCGAATCCGACCGATTCAACGCGACCATCGGTCCAGGGATACTACGCGCGGTTCGTCCGCCGCGTGGACCTGTCGACGCAAATCTTGATCGCACTGGCCTTGGGCATTTTCGGTGGCCTGTTCGCCGGCGAGCTGTGCGCACCGCTGGCGATCATCGGCGAGGCCTTTGTGGGACTGTTGCGGATGACCGTGCTGCCCTACATCTTGGTCACGCTGGTCGTCAGCCTGGGTCGACTCAGGCTGCGTAGTAGCCGTCGGTTGGCCCTGATCGGCGGGACGGTCCTGTTGGGCCTGTGGGCGAGTTGCTTGGCTGTGGTTTGGGTGATGCCCACGTCGTTTCCCGAATGGAGTGCGGGATCGTTCTTCAGCACCGCGCTGATCGAAAGCCCCGAGCCGCTCAACGTCCTTTCCTACTTCATCCCTGCAAACATTTTTGAGTCGCTTTCGAACAACCAGGTACCGGCCGTCGTGCTGTTCGGCATCTGTTGCGGGTTGGCGTTGTCCAAATCACGCAATCGCACGATCGTCTTAAGCCAACTCGATGTCGCCGCCGACGTGTTGCTGCGGATCAGCAAGTTCATCACGCGGTTGGCACCAGTCGGAATCTTCGCGATTGCCGCAAGCACCGCGGGGACCGTCTCACTGGCCGAAGTCGGACGGCTTCAGGCGTATTTGGTGGCCTACACCGCCGGTGCCGTCTTTCTGGGTTTCGTCGTGCTTCCGTTGCTGGTGACGACATTGACCCCGTTGACCTATCGACAAGTTTTGTTCGTCGTCAAAGAGCCGATGTTGACCGCCTTTGCCACCGGAAAGCTGATCATCGTGCTGCCCATGCTGATCGAAAACACCGAACGGCTTTTTGAAACACAGGTCAAGATCGACGGAAAAGATGAATCGCCGACGATCGATCTGCTCTACGGAACCGCCTATCCGTTTCCCCATGTCGGCAAACTGTTGAGCATGCTGTTCATTCCGTTCGCGGCATGGTTCCTGGGCGCCCCGATCAAGGCGTCTGAGTACCCGGGCTTTCTCTTTTCGGGGTTGTTTTCATTCTTCGGTGGGCCGATCGTCGCCATCCCGTTCCTGCTGGACCAAATGCAATTGCCGCATGACATGTTCCAGCTGTTCCTGGTCTCCGGCGTCTATGGCGAACGTCTCGGTGATGCCGTCGGAGCGATGCACCTGTGCGTGTTGACATTGATCTCGATCTTCGGTTTCAACCGTTTGCTGCGTTTTCAGTTTTGGGGATTGGCCAAATACGCGTTGGTGGTCTGCGTTTTCGGGATCATCATTCTGGTCGGCGTGCGACTGGTTTTGTATCGAGTGATCTCGATGGCCGACAACAAATACGACGTCATCGAGCGGATGCAGTTACTCGAACAGCCGGTCGAAAACATCGTCATCAAACAGCCCCATCCAAATCCAGAACCCCTTCGCGACGGAGAATCTCTGCTCCGACGGATCCGCCGCCGCGGTGCCATCCGCGTCGGTTACAACGAAGACAAACTGCCCTTCGCCTACTTCAATCATCGCAGAACGCTGGTCGGCTATGACGTGGAAATGGCCCACTCTCTCGCCCGCGACCTGGGCGTCACCTTGGAACTGGTGCGATTTGATCGGGACACGCTGGTCGCGCAACTCAACGCCGACCACTTCGACATCGTCATGTCCGGACTGGTGGGAACGCTGGAACGCGCCCAAGCGATGGCGCACACAGAAAGTTACATGGACGTCAACTTGGCATTGGTCACCCGCGACTTTCGGTCCAACGATTTCCGAACGCTCAAACGCATCTCGGCCCTGGATGACTTGCGGATCGGATTCGTTGACGTCAGCCGCGGTTTCGTCAACCGAATCAAAACCGCGCTCCCCGATGCCACGCTCGTCGAGATCGCCGACAATCGAGATTTCTTCATCGGCAATCATCCCGACCTGGATGCCCTACTGATCAGCGCCGAGAGCGGCGCGGCGTTTACGTTGATGTACCCCCGATTCGAAGTCATCATCCCGACGGAACTGCAGGCCAGCTTGCCGCTGTTTTATGCCGTGGGAAATCGAGACGCCCAGATGCGCGACTTCCTGGAGTATTGGGTCGGTTTGCGTCAGAAAGACGGCACCGCCCAAGACTATTACGACCACTGGGTGCTGGGCAAAACCAACGGCGAAAACGAGCCCCGCTGGTCCATCCTTCGCGATTACCTGGGTTGGATTCACTAGTGGACCAGAACGTTATTCGCCGGCCCCTCTGACGACGAAATAGATCGCCACCGCCACCAACGCGATCGCGACAAAGACGTGGAACCGCTGCGTCGAAAGTCGACGGCTGAAAATCGCGCCGACTTGGATGCCGATGATCGCCATCGGCGCAAGCGCCGCCGATTGCACCAGCGTTTCTTGATCAATAAACCCACGCACCGCGAGCCCCGTGACTTTGTAGAGCGACACCGCGAACAAGAACTGATTCAAGAACGCTTTGAATCGGGCCTGTTCCCAGGGCTGTGACAACGCGTACGCGGCGACGGGCGGCCCCGCGATCGTGACGGCACCGGCCAAAAAACCACCCAACGCGCCGGCAAACCATGACGATCCGCCGCTCGATTTCATGTCCATCTTTGCCCGACGCCGATTCCGAAAACTGATCCCCACCATCGCCAGAATCGCCAACCCCGTTCCCCGGATCAACCAGTCCGGCGAGACCCACTCGAACGCCAACAACCCCAACGGCATGCAGATCGCCGCACCGACCAACGCGCGCCACAGCGCAGACCAATCAGCCCCGTCGCGATACGCCCACGCGGCCATCATCAACACCGGAACACTGGCCGTTGAAATGACCACGTGCGATTGGCGAACTTCGACGACCAACGGCAACAGTGTCACCGCGACGATTCCGAACCCGAACCCGATCGCGCTGTGGACAAATCCCGCCGCCAATGCGATCACGCCGATGTACAAGAAAACGGTCAGGTCGCCAGAAAACATCAGTTCTCGACCAGGTCTCGCTGCTTGGTTTCCGGCAGTGTCAACATCACCACGATGCCCACCAAGAACAACGACGACAACCACCAGACGGCGTGCTGAAGCGAGATATCTTCACGCCCTTTCAGCCAGCCGGAAAAGAACAGCACCGGGACCGCCAACAGACGTCCCCCGTTAAAACAGAAACTCGCTCCGGTCGCGCGAATGTGTGTCGGAAACAGTTCCGGAAAATAGATCGCATAACCCGAGTGCATCCCCAACGTCAGGAACCCGAACACGGGCAGGATGAACAGCATCTGTGTGTACGTTTGCGGCAGAAAACACACAACGGGCACGATCAACAAAGCCAAAATGTGATAGGCGATAAACGTCGGCTTGCGGCCGAAACGGGCGCACAGCGGACCAAACGCCAGCAAGCCCGCACCTCCGCCGGCCGCTTGCACGATGCCATAGGCAAACTTGCTCTTCGCCCCGGCGGCTTCGGGATCGCTGCCGAGCGACAACAACAACGCTCTGACGAGGTCCTGGCCCGCAACCGTCACCGACCAAAACGTTCCCAATCCGACCGCGGCCAACAACATCCCACGAAACGCCAAACCGTTCCATTTCGGGTTCAACAGCAGATCGCGAAAACTGCCGGACTTCTGCCCCACCTCGCTGTTCCGAATCGCCTGCCAACGCTCGGGTTCTTTCACGCTCGCCCGCACCCAAACGATCAGCAGCGCGGGCAGCACCCCCAGCAGGTAGGCATAGCGCCAGTGGCTGCCGACCAGAATCCCCGACAGCGCTGCCAGCCACGTTCCCAAGATGCTGGAAGCATGAAAAATCCCCGCCGCCTGGGCGCGCGCTTTCTTGGGAAACACCTCCGCCACCAAGCTTGCCGCGACCGCCCATTCACCGCCGATCCCGAGTGCGACGAGAAAACGCAACACTCCGATCACGTAAATGTCGTTGGCGAAATAGGTCAATCCTGAAAAGACAGAGTACATCAGGATCGTCGCGATCATGATCGGGCGTCTGCCCCATCGGTCGGCCAGCGATCCGAACAACAGCCCGCCGATCGTCCCACCGGCCAGGAAGATGGCCAAAAAATTGTCGCCCCACGCCTTGGCCGCCGCTTCGTCACCATCCAACACTTCCAGCAACATGTCGCTGCGAGTGATGTTAAAGATTTGGCCTTCATAAACGTCGAAGACCCAACCCGCGCAGGCGATGATCAGAATCAGCCACTGGTAACGCGTTACTCCATCGTACCAGCGACCCGATGAATTCTCGCCGGGGTCCAACACAACCGGTTCGCCCGGACGATCGACCGACGGCTCCTCGGGATTCCGTTTTTCGTCATCCATTTCGGTTAACCCACTGCGTCAAAGGCATGCGTTCGCATTTCCGCCAATGACGCCAACACCTTGCGAGTTCCCTGGAAAGGACGCCGCGCGTGCATCGCCACCGTGTTGTCCAGCAACACGATGTCTCCGGCCTGCCACTGATGGTCATAGGTGAGTTCTTCGGAGAGCTGAACGGCCACGTTGACGGCGTCCGGATCGAGCTTCGTACCGTCGCCATGCCGGATCGCGTCCGACGGGTCGTTGCGTTCATCCTTCCAACCGCAATAGGCCGCGATCAACTGATTGAAGAACGTTTTCTGCCCCGGTGAAACTTCCATGACGGCGGGCAATTGCGGCGTCGTCGCTTTCAAGCAATCGTCGGCCAACCATTCAAAGCGGTAACCCAACTCGCCGAGTCGAGCCTCCGCTTCCGCCTTGGTTTCCACCCCCAGCGTGCTGTGCCAGCTTCGTCCCATCCCAGATTTTGCGTCGTCAACTCCAGGCATCACGTTGGTGTAACGCAATCCGGTCGATTCACACTTGGCCGCAAACTCCGGACACTGCTCGGCCAGTTTCGCAAACAGAATATCGCTTCGGCACAACGGCGTCGCACCGCCGGATTCCGGCGCGGTCTCACAGTAAAACAGAATGTACTTGGGATACAGCGGCGTTTGAGCCATCTCGTGGTGAAAAAAAATCTTCACCTCCGGCGGGGCTTCGTTGGCGGAAAACACCCGCGGCGTCCGGTTGATGCGGACCGCGTTGGACAGCGACTTTGCATACGGAAAATTTTCGAGATGGAGCGCCTGAATGAAGGCATCGAACTCGTCCACCGTCGGGGTTGGAAACCCGCGAAACGCCACCGCGCCGTGCTGACTGGAAAGCGCCAACAAGTCTTCACGACTTTCGGACACCCAATCGATGAATTGATCCAGCGTCACCGCGCCTTCGTCACAGGTCATCGCCAATGGAAACAACGAGTCATTCTCGTTTCGCTGACCGGGAACCGCAGCGTCACGCATACCTTGAAGGGGAGTCATGAATACCGGTGCAATGAAGGAAGGAGGGAGGGCGGGACAGCATTCAAGCCGCACGAATCAACAGCTTACCCGATGACGACCAGCTGGTGTTACACTGTGACCGTGGCGTCAGCTTGCGACTCGCATCTCCCTCCCCAGAGCACCACCATGTCAACGACCAGGCGAATTTTTCTGGCACGCTGTGCGTCCGGCATCGCGGCCACCACCGTTGCCTATCAAACGGACACCACGATTGCGGCCAAAAACGATCGGCCGGTGTTCGGACTGATCGGCGCCGGCTGGCAACCGGAAACCAAACGACAAGGCCGCGGCATTGCGATCGGCACCCAAGCCGCTTCACTGGCCGACATCCCCGTGATCTGCGAACTCGATTCGGTCGCCGCCGACTTTGCGAACCAAAAAATCTGCGGCGGCAAAGCGACGATTGTGGACGACTACCGCCGCGTCCTGGATAACCCATCGATCGAAGCAGTGTTGATCGCCACCCCGGATCACTGGCACGCCAAAATTGCCATCGAAGCGATGCGGGCGGGCAAAGACGTGTACTGCGAAAAACCCGTCGCTGTGACGATCCAAGAAGGCCAGTGGCTGCGCAAGGTCGCACAAGAGACCGGCCGAGTGTTCCAGGTCGGCACGCAGCAACGGACCGAATACGACCAACGTTTTTTGAAAGCGATCGCGATGGTTCGCGACGGCCGCGTCGGCAATCTCCGACGCATCCATATCGGACTGGGCCCGGGATGGAAGGGTGGCCCGTTCGCCACCGCCACGCCACCGACGACGCTCCAGTGGGAACGCTGGCTCGGTCCCGCACCGCTGACCGAGTACATTCCCCAGCGGACCCATCGCACGTTTCGGTGGTGGTTCGAATACGCCGGCGGGCAGCTGTGCGACTGGGGAGCCCATCATGTCGACATCGCACAATGGGCCATCGGCCAAGAAAATGGTGGACCGGTTTCGGTCGGCGGGACCGCCACGATGAACCAGCCGCTGCGGGGCGGCATGCCGACCCGAAGTGACATGTACAACACCCCCATCGAGTTTTCGGTGACGTGCAACTTTCCCGGCGGCATCGAAATGCTGATCGACTCGACGCGGAATGGAATCACCTTTGAAGGGGACCGCGGACGCTTCTTCGTCAATCGGGGGACGCTGGAAGGCATCCCGGTCGACGCGTTGAAAGATCAACCACTCGACGACGATGCGATCACGAAGTTGTATCGAGGTAGGCAACCGACGTCGCACATGCAAGACTTCGTCGACTGCTTGAAGACGCGTGACGTGCCGATTTCCGATATCGCGACGCACCACCGCGTGTTGACGACCTGCCACCTCGCCAATCTGGCCTTGCGGTTGGGCCGCACCGTTCAATGGGATGCCGAATCGGAACGTGTTGTAAGCGACGATGAAGCACACGGGTTGATGTCGCGGGCGTATCGCTCCGGCTACGAAATTGATTCCGTCTGACTGTTCGGCCTCCACAAACCTTTTGCCGCGTGAGTCTTCTTACTTCCAATGCCCTTCCTCACTTTTTCAAACACACGATGAATTTGGTTCGATATGGATTGATCGGATTCGGCGCCTGGGGAAAACACCATGCCGATGCGATCACCAAAGCACACAACGCCGAGCTGATCGGGATCGCCGCGCACAGTCAGGCGACGGCCTCCGACGCGTCGCAAGCGTATCCCGACGCCTTCGTCACGACCGACTATCACGCCCTGCTCGCACGCGACGACTTGGACGTGATTGACGTCGTCGTCCCCAGCTATCTGCACCACGAAGTCGCCACGGCGGTGCTCCAGTCGGGCAAGCATCTGTTGCTCGAAAAACCGATGGGCATCGACCTGGACCAATGCGACTCAATGATCGCATCAGCTGAAAAACACGATCGATTGCTGTGCGTCGGTCACGAGCTGCGATTGTCGTCGATGTGGGGCAAGGTCAAGGAGATGATCGAAGACGGGTTCATCGGCACGCCGCAATATTGTCTGGTCGAACTGTCCAGAAACCCGTATCGTCAAGGCGCCGGCGGTTGGCGTTACGACATCAATCGGGTCGGAAACTGGATCCTGGAAGAACCGATCCACTTCTTCGATCTTGCACGCTGGTACCTGGAATCGGCGGGCATCCCCCAGTCGGTTTACGCGACGGCCAATTCTCGAGATCCGGAGCGTCCCGAGTTGCAAGACAACTTCAGTGCGATCATGCACTTTGCCGGCGACGCCTACGCCGTCGTCTCACAAACGCTTAGCGCGTTCGAACACCACCAAACCGCCAAGGTCACCGGCAGCAAAGGCGCGCTGTGGGCGTCCTGGAGCGGGGCGATGGATCGGACCCGACACCCGACGTTCAAGTTACGCGCCTTCGACGGCAACGAAGTGGTCGACGTGCCGATCGAAAAGCCGACCGGAGAGCTGTTCGAATTGGAAGACCAGATCGTCCGCGTCGCCGAGGCGATTCAGACCGGTCGCCCGCTGCATTGCACCGCCCAAGACGGACGTTGGTCGGTGGCAATGTGTTTGGCCGCGTCGGCCTCGGTCGCCAGTGGTGCGAAAGAAATGATCGATCAAGGATGAGTCACCGAATTGACATCGTCGGTATCGGCGTCTCCGTTTGGGACAGCCTGATGCTGGTCGATTCGCTGCCGCAACCCGGTTCGGTCGTTCAGGCCGAGCGGCACGTCGAAGGCATCGGGGGTGGGATCACCGTCGCGATGGCGACCGCGGCACGACTGGGTTCTAAAACCGCGCTGATTGATTCTCTCGGCGATGACCCGGCGGGAATTCGAATTCACCAGACGCTCGGCGCCGAGGGCATCGACACGCAAGCGGTCGCCCGTCACGCGGGGTTGACCAGTTCGGCCGCGTCGATCTGGTCCGAACGACGATCCGCCGAGCGGACGATCGTCTTTTCGCCCGGCTCAGCGTGTGAACGGTTGCAGTGGACGCCGCAAATCGAGCAGCTCATTTCGCAATCCAAGATCCTGCATTTCAATGGACGGCACGGCGAGATTTGCTTGCGGGCGATTCGCGTCGCCAAAGAGTGTGGAGTCAAGATCTCGTTCGACGGTGGGGCGTATCGCTATCGCGCGGAGATTCTGCCGATGCTCCGCGCCGCTGATTTCGCGATTCTGGCGCGGCAGTTTGCCGAAGCGCATGTCCGATTGCCGGCCGACTCCCTGCGCCGCCTCCCTGCAATAGAGTTGGCTGAATCACTGATGGAGGAACTCGATTGCGAGATCGTCGCGGTCACCGACGGACCGGCGGGAAGTGATTGGGTCACGCGAGACAGAGCGAGTTTTCACCAGTCGGCGGTTTCACCAGAATTGGCGGTCGATACGACGGGTTGCGGTGACACTTTTCACGGCGCGTTCCTGCACGGCTACGCACGAGGGCAAGAAATACGCCAAGCAGCGGAACTTGCTGCGCAGGTGGCGTCGGAGAATGCCCGACGCCTTGGTGGCTTGGCTTTCGCTACCAGCCCATGACCATGTTCGATTCGATCATTTTGCGAGCCTGATCGAGGTCGCTGCCGGTTTCCATCCGGTACAAACGAATCGCATTGACCTTGTCACCGGCCGATCGATTCAGACATTCGCGGGCGACCATGCACGGATCCAGCGTGGTGTTGGTCAATCCCAACGCGCCCTTACTGATCACCCACGTGTCGCGAGGACGTTTGGTCAGCCGGACAACCTCATCGTGGGGATAGGCGTCATGGACCACATCACGAGCGGCATCTTCGTTCTCTGCCCAGGTGATGATGATGTGGGAATTAGTTTCTATTTCAAAAAGTGGCATTTCCAGTTCTCCGTGCGAAGAGGGCTCGCCGGGTGGTGGGCCGACCGGACCGGTCAACGGTCGGTCCCAACAAATGATTCTAGATCTCTCGTGATTCTACGTCGCCAAGCTGTTATCGGTTTACACCGCTGCCTTTCAAGCACAAAAAGCCGAAAGCGACGGCGCATCCGGCGACAATTCCCCAGTGCGTGGTGGTCATTTGGCTCGAATACGTGGTCAATTCGTTGCCGACATCTCGGATCAAGTCGCTGACGGAGGCCAGAACGGGCGGGTGAACGCTAAAAAACATGGCGACGATTTTGGGGCGAGTGAACGGGCAATCGAAAACAAGGCGTGGATTTTCGCGACTCGGCACGCAATCCACCGTAAAAATGCTAGGTCTCCACCAAGCATCGAAAGACAAAATCTGACCGCTGTGCAGAAATCCGAAGGGTCACGAACGCGGTTTTTTAGGCAAAATGCGACCAGCCAAAACAATCCGACCCAGAACGTTAAAGAAAGATATGCAAATGAGCCGAAGCATGGTCTTGCGGCGGGATCGACCATCGATATAATCCCGCATCCACGAAGGATGGCACGCAACATTTTGCGAACCAAACTTCGGCGCGGTAGCTCAATTGGTTAGAGCCCCGGACTGTCGATCCGGAGGTTGCGGGTTCGAGTCCCGTCCGCGTCGCTATCTTAAAATGCCGTGATACCCCGGCCGGAACGCCCCTGAGCGTGACCACCTCTTTAGTCTGCGGCCCCGGTTCAATCTGGAATCTGTACTGCATCTCCGTCGTAGCGGACTGGCACGGATTCAAAACGGGAGCCCCAGCCGATGGCTAGCCCCCAACGGCAAAGTCTCCGCCCGCCGGTGTCATATCCGCTGGCAGTCTGTCTTCAGAACCGCTTGCACCGCCATCGATCTTGGACCACATGACTCGCCCAAGATTCTTGCACATTACGCAGGCCTGAACGCGGTGTACCAACCAAGACGATCTCCACCGTCCGGATCTGGATACACGCTGTCGCTGAGCAACGGGTCGACGTGCCGGCACAGCGATTGCCGATACGTTGGTTGTCGAGCCCACCCAGGCGTTGGTCGGTCACTCGCGTGCGGCGATGACCGAGCGCCACGCCACGAAAAACGCGCGCAGCGAGATGGCAAGCGATCAGGAGCTTGAATGATCGCCCATCAATGCCAGTCCAACCATCGAGGCCACCCCTCCAATAGTGGATCGGGGCGCACGGAACTGATAGAAAAAGAGGGTATCGGAACAGCATCCGTTCTCCATCCAGGCAGGCAGCCCCTATGTCACGAGAAGAGCCTGAAGCCAACCGCACTCTTGAATCGGTGATCGCCGGCTACCTCGAACAAGCCGCCGCGCCTTGAACGCGCTGAACAATCAAGGCGGGTGGCACCATTTGGGAGGGGATGCGGCGGCGGAGGCGAGATGATGCCGGGGGCGCGATCGATTAAACTTTGCGGCACGGTCGGGTGGCGTTGGCGTGATACCATGGCACACACCCGCTCGGCTCTGTTTTTACACTCACCCCCTTTTGGCAAGATCCTAGATGAAACGTCGCACCTTTTTGTCCGTCGCCGCCTCGGCGGGCACCGTTGCCTGCCTCAACCAGCCCGAGCTTCTTGCTGCGGAGAAGACTACCTTGTCCAAGGACGACGTGATCCTGTTCCAAGGTGATTCGATCACCGATGCCGGGCGAAACAAAAAATCGCCCGTTGCCAACGAGGGACTCGGACGCGGTTATCCCAATTTCATCGCCGAATCGCTGCATCACGATTACCCGGATCTCAACCTGCAAATCCACAATCGGGGCATTTCCGGAAACAAGGTTCCCGACCTGGACCGCCGCTGGGAGAAAGACTGTCTCGAAATTGAACCCAAAATCCTCAGCATCCTGATCGGAGTCAACGACATCTGGCACAAGCTCAACGGCCGTTACGACGGAACTTCGGAAACCTATCGCGACGGATTTGCCGCGTTGCTGGAACGCACGCGAAACGCACTTCCGACGACCACCTTCGTGATCTGCGAGCCGTTTGTTTTGATGAGCGGCACGGTCAAGGAAAACCGCGACAAGTGGTTCCCTGAATTCGCCGTCCGCCGCGAGTATGCCAAAGACGTCGCCAAGAACGCCGGAGCAATCTGGGTGCCCTTCCAAAGCATGTTCGACGATGCAGTCGCCGAAGGAACCGAGCCCAAAATGCTGGCCGGCGATGGCGTCCACCCCACCCCACTCGGGCACCAACTGATGGCCAAAACCTGGCGCGAGGTGGTGGGAGTCTGACCCGCGTTCGCGACAAGTCGGCCGCCGTCTGGGGCGGCCGACTTTCCGATCACGCCTCGCCTACTTCACGCACTCTCCCAAGCCGGGATGATCCGCAGGGCGAACCCCAAGGGGCCAGTGGAACTTGCGATCCGATTCGTCGATCGCGTCGTCATTGATGCTGGCTTCGCGGCGTCGCATCAAACCGTCATCATCGAATTCCCAGTTCTCGTTGCCGTAAGCACGAAACCAGTTTCCCGTTTCGTCGTGGTATTCATACTGAAACCGAACCGCGATCCGGTTATCGGTGAATGCCCACAATTGTTTGACCAAACGGTACTCCTGCTCCCTGTCCCACTTTCCCAACAAGAACTCGACGATCTGCGGACGCCCTTGGACGAACGTGTCACGGTTTCGCCACTGACTGTTAACGGAATAGGCCAATGAAACACGTTCTGGGTCGCGCGTGTTCCATGCATCCTCGGCGGCCCGGACCTTTTGCGCCGCCGTTTCGCGAGTGAACGGCGGTCGTATGTCGGTTGGCTTTGGCATGCTGTCATCCTCCTTTCAAAAAGATGGTCAATACGGTGATCGGCTCGTGGCGTTAATCAGGCCACGCTGCACGTGTCGCTGTGGCAGCCACAGGACGAAGCTGAGTCGATCGGCTCGGCAGGCGGGAAATCGTTGTCCGTTTCCGCGACGTGGTTGAAGTAGTTGGTCAACAGGTTCAGCGCCGTGTTGGCCACGACTTCGACGATCTCGCCGTCCCCCAGCCCTGCACGACGGGCCGCCGCGACTTCGTCGTCGGAAACCAAACCGCGTTTTTCAACCAACTGTGCCGCAAACTTCACGATCGCGTCGGACTTTGCATCGGCGTCGGCCGCCGACCGGGCATCGCGGATCTGCTCGGCCGTCAGCCCGACCATCTTGCCGATCGCCGTGTGAGCGCTCAGGCAATAGTCACATCGATTGGCTTGCCCGACAGCCAACGCGATTCGCTCGCGATCTTTGGCCGACAGTCCGCCTGCGGCGAGCGCGCCGCTGAATTTCAGGTACGCGTCCAAGACGGCCGGTGAGTTGGCCATCGTGGACATCATGTTCGGGATCATGCCCAACTTGGACTCGACGCCATTGAGCAATTCTCGGGCGGTGCCGGTTGCGGTTGCAGGGTTGATGGGGCTGATTCGGGTCATCGCTACTGTCCTCATACAAAGGGGTTTTGAACGGCAAGCAGTGGAAGTCACTGCTCATTGCGATTCCCTATCGCAAGCCCCGGACCAAAGCCGCTAAAAAAACCGCAAGTGCCTACGCACACACGTTTTACGGAACGCACACGAGAATCTGCCAAGTACCGACATCTCGTAGATCCCCGAAATCTCGGTTGCCTCTCACGAATTTTCGCTTATGTTTCGCAGATGCTCAATGACAAGCCCCCCCTGATTGAACAGCCCAAGACGCTGCTGCTGGAGATGGCCCAACGGCTGCAGGTCAACGATGCGCTGAAGCTGATCGTCGATCACATTGCCGCGTCGCCGGCGGTGGCCTTGGTGAGGATCTGGCTGATTCGTCCGGGAGCGGGCTGCGAAACGTGTCCGCTGCGGCAAGAGTGCCCCGACCAAACCAGGTGTCTTCATTTGGTAGCCAGCGGCGGTGCGTCGTTAGTGGACCCGCAGCGTGACCTGTCGCGAACCGACGGCGCCTTTCGACGGTTCCCGATCGGAGTCCGCAAAGTGGGCCGGATCGCGGCGACAGGCGAACCATTGGAAGTCGGCAATCTGGCCGGCAAGCCCGATTGGCTGGTCCACCCCGATTGGGCCGAAGCGGAAGGCATTCGCGGTTTCGGTGGCCAACCGTTGGTGTACCGCGGTAAAGTGCTCGGGGTGCTGGCCGTGTTTAGTCGCAGCACGATCAACGACGACGACCTGGACTGGCTGCGTTCGATCGCCAACCACGCAGCGGCATCGCTTGCCAATGCGTCGGCGTGGGAAGAGATCGAATCGCTGCGCCGCCGCTTGGAAATGGAGAACGACTATCTGCAAGAGGAAGTGCGGACGAGAAATGCGTTCGGTGACATGGTCGGCCAAAGTGCGGCGCTGCGAAAAGTCGCCGAGCAGATTGAGCTTGTCGCACCGACCGATTCAACGGTTTTGGTCACCGGCCAAAGCGGCACCGGCAAGGAACTGGTCGCCCGCGAAATCCATCGGCGTTCGACACGCAACGATCGACCGCTGATCAAAGTCAACTGTGCCGCGATCCCGCGTGAACTGTATGACAGTGAATTTTTCGGCCACACCAAAGGCAGCTTTACCGGCGCGGTGCGTGATCGGATCGGACGTTTCGAATTGGCCGACGGGGGTACGTTGTTCCTGGATGAGATCGGTGAAATCCCACTTGATCTGCAGAGCAAGCTATTGCGAGTGCTTCAAGAATCAGAGCTGGAACGTGTCGGCGAAGAGCGTACACGCCGCGTCAACGTGCGGATCATCGCGGCGACCAATCGCGACTTGAAAGCGGAAAGCGATGCCGGACGATTCCGCGCTGATCTCTACTATCGCCTCAGTGTCTTTCCGATCGAGTTGCCACCGCTTTGCCAACGCAAGGAAGACATTCCGCTGCTCGCCGAACACCTTCTCACACAGCTCGCCCGCAAGCTCGGCCGTCCGACACCCCGGCTGACCAAGGCAAACGTGCATGAGTTACAACGTTACGATTGGCCCGGCAACGTTCGCGAATTCCAGCACGTCCTCGAACGCGCCATGATCACAGCCAAAGCCGGACGGTTACGATTCCAGCTTGCCCCCGGTCGATCCGCAAGCGACCGACCTTCCGCCAGCGGCCCCGGCGCGACCGACGACGCGACCGGGCCCGCCGAGGACGAACGCGTGATGACGGTCGCTGAACTGCGTGAACTGGAAACCAACAACATTCGCCGCGCCCTGTCACAAACCAAGGGTAAGGTGTCTGGAGCCGGTGGCGCTGCAGAATTGCTCGGCATGAAACCGACCACACTTGCGTCGCGAATCAAGAGCCTGGGGATTGAGCTACGCCGCTGAGGCCGGTCCGATCGCCCCACCAGGCACACACCGAACGTGCTGAAGTCGCCCGTTGCTTGAGGAAAAAACGCCGTGAAGCTCACCGCACGCATCATCGCGATCTGGCTGGTCATGATCGTCGCCGAAATCGCTCATGGAATCACCAGAGCCCTGACCCTGGTCCCTCTGGTCGGCCAGTTTCGTTCGAACCAGCTCGGCGTTTTCACCGGCTCGGCAATCCTGTTCGCAATCGCCACGTTGTCGATCCGCTGGATCGGTCCGACACGCCGCAGGGACCTGCTGCAGGCGGGCGTGATGTGGTTGGTGCTGACGCTGGCATTTGAACTGCTTTTCGGCCGGTTTGTGGCCGGCCTCTCGTGGCAACAACTTTCCGCCGATTACAACCTGCAGCAGGGTGGACTGATGCCGATCGGGATTTCCGTTCTGTTCGTCGCGCCGTGGCTGGCGGCTTGGTTTCGAGGCATTCGTATCGCCACCTAATCGCTTGCGGACTGCTTGCCCCGACAGCGGAACACGGCGTTGTTTGTTCGAGACGAAGCTAAAATGCCAGCTATGCTAAAATGACTGGACAGTTATAATTCTGGCCTGTCCCATGACACTTATCGTCTTTACAAGGATATATGAATGAAGCCGTTCGCAAAAACGCTATCGCTAGGTCTGCTGGCCTTATGTCTGGCCGGGTGCTCCTCACCAACGCCCGATGCCGTCTCCGATGCCGACCAATCTGCAATTGACGAGTACTTGGCAACCGAAGCCGCCGAGCAATCGGCGCTGGCCGGCGAGATGAAGAACGCCGACAAAGCCACGAAATAACATCGAGCGATCTCAGCGAGTGCGCCGCTTGCAGCGGTGCCGCACCGCGTTTTGCAACATCGCCTTTTGGTGCGGTGACCAACAACGAAAAAACTCTCGGCCCGCTGCGGGGCCGAGAGTTTTTTTATGTTATCGGATTCGGTGCCCGCCAAAGCCAACGCTGCGGCGGGCTAGCGATTCACCAGACTATTGATTCAATTGTTCTTGAATCGTTTCGCGAGAGGCTCGCGTGCCGAGTGCTCCCCAAAGTCCATAGGGGCTCTTCGAGCCTGGGACGGAGACACCGTTGACGGGGGACTGCCAAACCATTTCTTGGTGCAAGTCGCCTGATTCGATCGAGTCGGTGATGAAGATCACCGCACCATCGGCCAACAGAACATGCGCCCCACCTTGGTGGCGGCTAGACGGAGGAAACATGCCGGTTTGCCCGGAGTTGTTGCCGCCGCCGATAGGTGCGTTGGGAGGGAAAATCGTATGACAACCGCTGAAGTTCGGTCGGAAGTCGGCCCATTTGAACCCACGTCCATTGTTTGCATTCTCCGTCGGCGTCGCCGGTGCCCAATATCCCGGTCGATCGGGATCGAGCTGATTGTTGTCGACGCAATAGCTGGGGTTCAAACGAATTTCATTGGGCGGGTTACCGTTGATGCTTTGGGTTCCCCGTGCATCGCGGTCGCCGAGGTCGGTGAGGATTTCACCGAAGGCTACCGTATTGGACAAGCCGTCCAGGATGTCGCGAAACTTGGAGTCTTTGTGAGGCACAAACACTCCGCGGTCGGCGGCCAGCGAACGCATGGCCCAACTCGAGTTGGCGACGACCTCTCCGGTCGACGCTTGGTGCTGCTTCGGGCCGCGAACCGACCATTCCATCGAATCGCCCAGGCAGGCGGCGTAGTTGGTTCGCCCTTGAGCGGGCAGACCGACGCCGGGATCGCTGGGGCAACGCAGCATCGGGATCTCGGTGACCCAGGGACGGTATTGGATGAACTGCACGGTTGGCCCCATCGCGGGCCAAGGAACGCTCAGTCGGTTGGTCGGATCAATCGCGTTGATGTAGCTGGGGTTTGAAATCTCGTCCCAAATCGCTTGCTGCTCCATGAATGGAGTCAAACCGACCAGGGCACTCAACCGCCACGCGTTGGCATCGCCATAGTTCGTCCACCAGTTGGTGGTAGCGGTGACGACACCGAAGGGGGCGCTGCCTCCGTCGGTGCTGCCGGTGCCTACGCCATGGATAGGAAGCTGTTTGTAGGCGCTGTGATAGTTATGGACGGCCAACCCCAATTGCTTGAAGTTATTGCTGCAACTCATTCGTCGGGCGGCTTCTCGAGCTGCCTGGACGGCGGGAAGCAATAGACCGACGAGGATACCGATAATGGCGATAACAACCAAAAGCTCAACAAGTGTAAAACCGTTGCTCGGGCGAGCGGAACGCTTCATTGAAGGGTCTCGATGTAAAAGTGAAAAGGTAGTTCAGAAATACAAGTCTTTTTAACTTACGTTGCGGCCAATAAGTTTCGTTGATTTCACGCGCAATTAAAGAACTTCACATTGCGCGCATCCGGATCTTTCAACACGCTTCTTTTGGGTGGGCGAGTGACGGCACCGATGAGACCGCTGGACGAAGTGCTTGCATAAGGGTGGGATCCTACATGCTTGCTCATTCGAAATTATTGTCAAGGGATGAGGTTGCGAATTATTGCCCCGGCCGTCTTTAGATGCGGCCACGGCTCCTAGCGGTGTTTCTAATGCGTGTTGCTACAACCATAAACCCAACCTCTCCTCTCTTTATCATCGATATGTCCTTTAGCTTATAGAACACCATTCCGGGCGAAAGGTTGCCCACCCAAGCGTCGATCAGGGTGGCATGATGAATAACCAAAAGAACGAGACGGACCCTACAGTGAGTGGTCAGTGATCTCCCTGATCAAGCCCGAGATCGAATCACTCCGCAGCAATCGGAAATCAAGTGTCACCACCGAGTTCACCTGAGCGTTGGGCAAGAAAGGTAGCTCGCTAAGGTGTAGAAGTGATCCTCATTTGGAGGCGGCACCCTGCCGGCGCGACAGCCCGACGCGGCAGGTTCCCGATACCGCTAAACCAACACGAATGAGGAGGTCGCTCGCGCTGGCGCAAACCGGCTGACATCAATCGATGATCAGCCGTTTGGCGCGAGTCTACGAACGCCAATCCGCGCAAACGCTGCCTAAGATGACCATCGACCCTCCCCTCGCTGCGCTCGACTCTCTCTGCCAGGGCATTGGTATCTGCACAAGTCGCTTTTTGCCCAAAGGGCATGCATATCCCTAGCCTGGGGCAAGCAAACCGAGCATTTGCGAAGGTTGCGCCGCCCCAGGAACCTCATCGCAACGAGGTTCAATTTGGCCAACGGCCATGCACAACCCTCGCGTTTGACGAGGCATTTGTATATGGCCGTTGGCCAATCCCTCTGGTTTTCGTTTGCAGATCTTGGGCGATGCCCAAGTCGATGGATGTAAACGGCAGTTGGCCGAAACCATCCAAACAGAACTGATTTGACATGCAAAAGATTCGTGGATACCAATGCTGCCAGGGAGGGTTGCTTTGGCTGTGTAGAGACCGTCGTCCGCAGCGAAGGTGCCATGGAGAGAGGGGGAGGCCAGCGACCAAAGGAGGCGGCCATACAGAAAACGCGAACACGCCTCAAAGCGGTCGTGCTAAAGCAAATGGACACCGCGTTGGACAGTCACGGTTCCGAACAGTTTGGCCAACTCCTGTTGCAGATTCAGGATCTCGGTCTCCGAATCCGTTTCGACGGTGAGTTCATCGACGACTGTGCTGCCGCTTTTGATGGAGATGCGGTGCTCGGGGTGTTGCTGCAACGCGACCTTTTCGTCGAACTCAGCGGCATCGACGGGTGGATTGAAGATGAATCGTGTGGCCATGGGAGCTTCCAGTGTCTTCGACGAAATGGGCAGTGTGTCAGAACTGTGTGTCGGAACAATCCGGCGACAGCGCAACGCCCTGTCGCCGTCCCACCATTCTAACCAGTCGTCGGCGAGGGCTGGACGACTCGACACAACGGGATCATCGCTAAAGCAACTGGATCAGATTTCGACGTGGGTCACACCCGCGACTTCATCGAAGTGGCCGATCTTGAGCACTTGCCCGTTCGATCCGGGGAACTCCGCGACGAACGCGGGGTCGCAAACCATGACCGGCGGCGACAAGGACGTACCGATGGTGATGCCGACCGAAACCAAGTACGACATCCCGAGTGTGAACGCGACGAACCAGGGGATCTGGCCCGCCGCCATACGAATCAACTGATCGCGTTTGGCGCGCGAGAGTTCGTTCTCCACGCCGTACTGCTCGATCACGTCGTGACGTTGCAGCGGGTTGGTCAGCTCCAACATCTCATCGAACGAGCACCCGGTCGTGCGATTTTTCTCAAAGGTTTTGGCCGCCCGCAACGCGATTCGACGACGCTGAAATTCCAGCTTGGCCTGATAGGCATCGATCGCTTTCTGACGCCGCTGGATCGCCCGATTTGCGATCGCTCGCGGCATGGCCATGGTTGCGTGAGCCATTTTTCCGAGCGTGTGCCGAGGACGTCGGAACAGATACATGCGACGGTATTCGGTAAACACTTCCTCCTGAACCTTGGTGATAGCGGACATCAGGCCTTCGCGGGAAGTGAAGATCAGTTCGTGATCGACTTCAATGCAGAGCGGCTTGAGGTAATAGACTTTGACGCCGCGTCGCTTGCCGGGCCCAGCAAGGAATTCGTCCAGGCGGGTCTGCACACAAGCGGGGATCGGATCGGTGATCTTGTCAAAGTGGTCCTGCTGAGTGACGGTGAAGAACAACTTGCTTTGGGGCAGCCGGATCGAAGCCTTGGTCAGTTCCAGCTCTCGGACTTGCGTGAATTGGCCGCGATGTTCTTCGACGACCGATTCCCAGCTTTTCTCTTTGGACGTCAAGATGCCCGATTGACGAAGCATCGTCTCGGCCATTTCCTTGCTCGCGTCTTTGGGCGGCACAAGAATCGGATCGCCGGCCCAGGTTCCGAACGGCTCCAGTTCCTGATCCAAGGTAAACGGTTGAGCTGTCCGTGGATCGACCTTCGACGGTCTCACCCGTGACACAGGCTTCGGCGTCGCGTTGCCAAGCATACTTGTCGTTGCCATGTTGACTTCCCCAGTGACCGGTTCTCGAAAAGACGTAAGTGAACTCATCGCGTCGAACGCTTCGGTCGCCGTGAAGCGGACCTGTTGAGCAGGCGTGGGCGGACATTGCATCGGGCGCGACAACTGAAAAGTTGAATCCAAATTCTACCGCGTCCCAGGGCCGCAAGTCCAAGAAACCATCGAAATTGTTACCCACCGATGGCAGGGCGGCCCCAGCGATGATAGTGTTCAAAAATTCCGTGGGGCCGCGTTGCCATCGGTGGGCTCGGTGGTCGTTTCGTCGCTCCACACGTTACAGCCTGCCCCGTTTTCCGCTCGAAAAACGAAACCCGCCTTCAGATCTGGGCGGAGTATTAATCCTTCAGCACGGTGACCGGCGTACCCGGGTTGAGCTGGTCACTGGGGTATTCGATCACGCGTTCCCCCTCGACCAATCCCGAAACGACTTGGGCTTGTGATTCGTTTTGGATGCCGATCTCGACCTTCCGCAGTTCGGCGGCGCCGTTTTGCACCACCAGAACATGCCATTGTTGCTCGTAGCGAAACAGGGCGTTGTTGGGGATCAACAGGGCCTTGTCGAGCTGGTTGATGGTGATCCGAGCCTCGACTCGATAGCCGTCTCCCAGCGAAGCGATTCGCTGGGGCGGTTCGTTGAAATCGGCGATCACGTTGACGCGTTGCTCTTCGACGCCGAGCGATGAAATCTTGGTAAACGCCCCGGGTTCCACCACGCGCACGCTGCCCTTGAGCGGAGATTCCCCACCCCAGTGCTCGATCGTGACGTCCGCGCCGGTTCGAATTTTGACCGCGTCGGTCGACAACACGTCGATCTCCATTTCCAGGTTGCGTGGATCGCCCAGTTCGATCAACGGTGTTCCGACGTTGACCACCGTGGAACTTTTTTCCATCACCCGCAGCACTCGACCGTCGATGGGAGAAAAGATTTCAAAGGGAGCGACTTGGACCTCGTCGTCGTCTTGTTCAAATTGATTCAGAGCCGCCTTGGCCATCTTGAGTTCAAATCGTGAGATTTCCGATTCGAAGGACGCGGTTTCGATCGCTTGTTTGTCCGCCAGCATTTGCGATTCGGCGATGTCATATTCGTCCTGCGAAATGCCACGTTGGGGCAGCAGACGTTTGGCACGATCGAATTTTGTTTGGCTCAAGCCGAAATCGATCCTGGCCTGTTGCTCCCTGGAATCGGCTCGCAGCACGGCGGCCTCGGCGGCTTGAACCCGGGCATGGGTCTCGGCCAACGAACGTTGGTCCAGCAACGCGGGGTCACTGGGCAGAATCACCGCCAGCAAGCGATCCACACTGATGTAATCGCCTTCGCGGAGTTCGATGCGTGACAAACGGCCCGAAACCGGCGCGGACACGGTGTACTTTTCTCGAATCCGGGTCTTACCGTCTTCGACCACCGACACCCGTAGCGGCCCGACCGTGACCGGGGTTGCTCGGACCGCAACGGGTTTGGGGAACAGCGCAGCGACGGCGACCATGACGAGCGAGATCACCAGGATTCCCCACAGCAATGTCTTTAGCGAAAATCGCACCACTAGTCCCTTGTTTTTAGCACGCTGATCAGATCCAAACGTTTCACGCGTCGTTGCACCAGCAGCGCCGAAAGGATCGTCGCCACCACGACCACCGACGAAGCCAACAGCAACGTGTTTCGGCTGACCACCAACGGAATCCGGTAGTTGTCGGTGTCCAACCCCGCCGTCATCACCGCCGCCAAACCGTACCCGATCACGCAACCGAGCGGGATCGCCAACACGGTAAAAATGATGATCTCTCCCAATAGCACGGTGGATACCTCACGATTGGTAAACCCCATGACACGCATCGTCGCCAAGTCACGCTGCCGTTCGGACAACGAAATCTTGGCGGTGTTGTAGACCACGCCGATCGCGATCACCGCGGCGAACATCACGATGAAGGACCGCATGACCAAGATGTTCTCGGCGACGGTTTGTTCAAAACTTTGCATCATGGCGTCCTTGATCGTGACACTGCCCACCCCCGGGCGTTCTTCCAGTTCGGCGAACACCGCATCGATGCGATTCGGATCGACTTTCAAAAACGCCCCCGAAGCAACGTTGGATTCCAACAGGACCTCGTGAAGGCGGCGTTTGTTCATGTACGCGTTGATTCCCGCGTATTCTTCCACGATCGCCGAAACCTCCATCGTCAACGTCGGACGCTTGCCTTCCAAGACCTCGACGATCACTTCGTCACCGATCGAGGCCCCCAAGACCTCCGAGAGTTTGCTGTTGAGCATGATCCCGAATTCGGGCACTCGCACTTCGCGTTCATCGGCATCCAACAATCGATACAGTTGGGGATCGGGCAGCAGCCCCATGATGCCGATCCGACGCGAACGATTCTGGAATCGAATGCGGGTGGCGACACTCCGCATCGTTTCACTCTCCAAGACCCCGTCCAGGTTTTGCACTTCGTACATCACCGATTCGGTCGCCGGTTCCACGAAGGTGACGGTCAGGTCCTGACGCTGGGCCAGACGAAATTGAAACTCCATCATGTAGTTCATCGCGTCGAGGGAAAAATTGCCGAGCACCATCACCGCGACGGCCATGGCAATTCCGACGACCGAAAGTGCCGCACGGACCGGTCGCCGAGTCAAGTTACGGACGACCATCCGCATTTCCGGTGCCAAAAACCGCTTGGGAACCACACGCTCAAACCAAGACGTTCGGTAGCTCGGCGGCGCCTCGGGCCGCATCGCTTCGGCCGGCGGCAATGTGACGGCTGATCGTACCGACAGAAACGTCCCCACCACCGCGGCAGCACTGGTCATCAAAAATGCGGCGGCGACGGCAGGCCAATTGATCAGAAACGTCAAAGCCGGAAACTTGTAAAACTCCTCATACATTCCCATCATATTGGCCCCCATCCAAAACCCGATCAACGAACCGGCAATGCTACCGCCCACGCTGATCACGAACACCAGGTTCAGGTAATGGGCGCCGACTTCGAAATCGGAATACCCGAAGGCCTTGAGCGCGGCGATTTGTTCGCGTTGCTGGGTGATGATTCGAGAGACTGCGATGTTGAGCAGAAACGCGGCAACGCCCAAAAAGATCGCCGGTGCCATCACCGCCATGCCGCGAAGCTGTGACAATTCGTCGGACAAATACCGGTGCGACAATTGCTCGTCACGGTCGTACGCGCCGACGCTGCCATAGGGTTTGAGCAAGCGATCCAGTTCATCGATCACGCGTGCCGTCTCGTGACCGAGTGCCAAACGGACGGTAACGCTGTTGAAGGCGCCGGTCATGTCGAAGGCGGCTTCCAAGTCCCGGCGGCCGATCCAGAAGATGCCGAACCGTTTGTCGTCCGGCAAAACGCTGCCCGGTTGAACTTGGATGACGTATTCCGGCGACAACGCGATCCCGACGATCTTCATCGATTGGGTCTTGCCATTGATGATCGCACGCACCTGGTCACCGGGCACAAATCCGTGCGCCGCGGCAAACACCTCCGAAACCACGACTTCGCCACTTTGCAACGGCTCGATCATGCGACCACGGCGGATGTAAACTTGATTCAGCTCGCTTTGGCCGCGGTCGGGCACGCTGATCAATCGAGCGGTGGCCGGCTCGGACATGCCGACCACATCCAACAGGACGTCGTAGACCAAGCGGGTTTCAATAGCCGCGACTCCCTCGATGTCGCGCAGTCGCGGCAACAGCGCGTCGGGAGCCCGGTGTGTTGAGGTAAAGACGTCCGCAAACCGATAGTCGCGGTAGAACGCGTCCTTGGTCGCCGTCAACGAACGATAGGCGCACATCGACATCACAAAAGTGGCGACGCCGGCGGCAATGACCAACACGATCGCCGCCGCTTGCCCACGTAATTGATACAGGTCTCGGAGCAGCTTGCGGTCCAGCTTTCGCATCGCTCACCACCTCAGGTCCTGCGCCGCGACCTTGGTCGAGTTGGTTTCGATGCCGGCGATGTGACCGTCGGACAACAGGATCACCCGGTCGGCCATTTTGGCGATCTCCGCGTTGTGTGTGATGACCGCGGTGGTGGTCCCCAACTGTCGATTGATCTGCCCGATCGCTTGCAACACCACGATCCCCGTTTGCACGTCCAACGCGCCGGTCGGTTCGTCGCACAGCAACACGTTCGGATTCTTCGCGATCGCCCGAGCAATCGCGACGCGCTGCTGCTCTCCCCCGGAAAGCTGAGCGGGAAAGTGGTCGGCGCGGGGCTTTAATCCCACCAGATCCAACGCATCCATTGCGTCCATCGGCGACGTGGCGATCTCGGTGATCAATTCAACGTTTTCACGAGCCGTCAAACTGGGAATCAGGTTGTAAAACTGAAACACGAAACCGACGTTGTCGCGGCGATAACGCGTCAGCTCGGAGGCATCACTGGCGGTCAGTTCGTGATCCAGGTAATGAACCGTTCCTGACGTGGGCGAGTCCAAACCGCCCAGGATGTTCAGCAGCGTCGACTTTCCGCTGCCCGATGCCCCCAGCAGCACGACGAATTCGCCTTCGTAAAGCTCAAGGCTGACCCCGCGCAGCGCGTGCACTTGCACTTCGCCCATCTGATAGATCTTGGCGATGTCGATGGCGTGAAACACGCTGGTTTTATCGGTCTGGACCTTTGTTGCGCTCATAGTCTGTGTCAAAGGCCGCGTTTTGATTGAGAAATGCTGCCGGCCGGAAAAGTATCCTAACCTGCAAAGTCGTCCCAACCGATTCATTCGATACGCGTCGGGCACGCATGTGATTGACGGCGTTATTGCGATCGAGCCGAAAATGGACACGCCTTTTTATAGCGGATAAGCCGATGGGGAATCGACACGGATCGTTCGGCCGGCATCAACCAGCCGACAGCGAGGTGAAAAGCCTGCCCCGCTGTTGCGGCGCTGCCACCACCGGTCGTTTCATGCTGTTGTGGATCGCGGTCTCGTTTTTGACCGGGCCGTTTTTGACCGCGACGTGTGCGATCGCGCAGCCCGCTCCTACGCACGGTGGTGCAGAACCAGCGGACTGGGAGGCGGACGTCGAGTTGGATCCGGTGACGGAAATCGCACCGGTCAGCGCACCGGAAATCGCACCGGAAATCGCACCGGTCAGCGCACCGGTCAGCCAGCGATGGTCGACCGCTGAGCGATCCGCGTCTCGGCACTGGTTGCGGCTCAACGGCAGATTGACCCAGCAGATGCTCGATTTCCAGAACCGACAGACGGACAAAGAACGGCATCTGCTGCATCACCGCCGGCAATTCGGATCGACGTCGCCCGCCGTGGTTGTCGGCGGCCAGGCACGGCTTTCGTTTCTGGCGGCGACGACCAACACAGAAAACAAGTTTCCTTACCTGGGCCGATTTCCGACGGATTTCAGCGGCAAAACAGCCACCGACGCGCGGATGCTGCAAGCCAACGCGCACGCGACCGCGTATGTCGCGCCCACGGTCAGCGTCCACGGAGAACTATTGTTTTCCGACGTCTTCAGCTTCGGTGATTTCAAACAGGGCAGCCTGCAAGTCAGACAGGCGTACGCTTTGATCGGTGATCTGGACGTTTCGCCGTTCTACTTCTATCTCGGCAAGAAAAATGTCGGCTTTGGCGATTTCAGCACGCTCAGCCCGTTCACCCAGGCCGTCACTTGGCACTATTTCGCCGCGTTGGCAGAAGGCGTCGGCATCGGATACCACGATCAACGCTGGGACCTGACCGCGGCGGCAATCAACGGTGGCCGCGGAATCCGTCTGAATGATTCGCCCGAGCGCGGCAAACTGAACAACCTGGCGGCCAACGCGACTTGGCATACCGGAGACTCCTCCACACACTCGGTCCAACTGGGCGTCGGATTCCTACTCGGAACCATCTATGACGGTTTCAGTGCCGAGCATTTGGAGTCGAACCAATTCGGGTCCGATTACAACAGCGGATGGAACGTCAACGGCCGTATCGACAAGGGCCGATTGTCCTTGGCGGGAGAATTTGTTTCGACCACCCATCCCTGGCCGGTCACCGGAACATTGGTCAGCGCCTATCGAACCGAAGCCGCCTATTGGATCGATCGGGACACCTGCCCGCAGTACGTCAGTGTCAGCTGGAGTGCGGGTGACCAGGGCTCCGACGGCTCAGAATTTGAATTCAATCGCCAGTTGGTGATCGGCTATTTCCGCCACCTGAACGGCTATTGCAGCGTGTCGGCTGAATACGTCCGCAGTTCGGGCTTTGCCCCGCTGATCGACATCACAACCGTTAGCGATCGGGATGTGGTGCAAGAGAGTCTGGTGCTGGGCATGACGTTGGTCATTTAGTAACCAACGGAAAACAAACGTCGGGTCCCACTCATTTTCCGTCCATCGCTTTGACCGATCTGGCCAAAGCGTACTGAGCGGTAACGCACACCATTTCGCGAAGTGTGCGTCACCGGCCAAACGCTGCGTCAGAAAGCACGACATCACGGTTGGCACAACGCTTGCGATTGTGCTTGGTCTGTTACGGTTCGAGGTCTTTCCCCAATCGAAATCGATCGATGATCAAGTCATTCAAAACTGCGTTGGGCGTGCTTTTTTTGTCGGCGCTAGTTGGATGCACGCCGAATCCAAAGTCCGGCTGGGGGTTCACGTTGCCCGAAGGCGATGCCGAACGTGGTAAGGCGACGTTTGTGGCGTTGCAGTGCAACGGGTGTCACACGGTGGACGGAGTGGAGTTGGACGCCAGCGTGTCCGAAGACGTGACGACGGTCGCCCTGGGTGGCAAAAAGGGATACGTGGTGACCTACGGAGACCTCGTGACGTCCATCATCAACCCGTCCCACCGCTTCGCGCTCGGTTACAAATCCGACGAGATCCAAGAGGGCGAGGTTTCCAAGATGCGGTCGTACAATGACGAAATGACGGTGACGCAATTGGCGGATCTGGTCACGTTCTTGCAACAGCATTACGAAGTGGAGATCTACGTGCCGACGCCCTTCGTGCCATATTATTAACCACTGAAGCACGGCTTTGGACGCTACTGGTTTCGTTGCTGGGACCTCAGATAGATGTCGCGGCATTCGTCTTCGCGGCCTCGAATGATTCGGCATCCGTGTAGTTTCCCGAACTGGGACGTGATCACCGTCCAGCGGCCGTGCTGTTGGTCGTCGTCACGGTAGATCACCACCCAATCCTTCGTCGTGTTCAATTCATGCGCGCGTGCCGAGTTGGAATACAAGGCGGTGTAGTGGCGGTCGTCACGCTGGGTGTGCAAGATCGGCAACCAGGCGACACCGCCGGGATTGAATTTGGTGGGCGCGACCTTGGGCAGTTTGTCCTGTTCTGCTTTGCGACGGTACTCGGCGTCGACGTCCAAGATCTCGGCAACCGGAATCGAACGATCTGTCTGCGGATACAAGGGCGTCATCGGACTGGGGTTTCGCCGCAATCGTTCAGCCAGCACCTCTTGAATCGCGGCGGCCCGTTTCCGCCCAATCCCGGGGACCTGACCGAGTTTGCCGTGGATCGCCGCGTTGTACAGTTCGGGAAGTGTTTCCACGTGCAGCGCGTCATAGATTCGATGGGCCAGTTCGGGACCGATCGTGGGCAATGTCGTAAAGATCCTTTCCGCGGTCGCCTCACCACGCAACCGATCCAGCAGCGGGACTCGACCGGTTCTCAAATACTGGTCGATCAGACTCGCGATCGATTGCCCGACCGTCTCGATTCGAATCAAGCCCTCGATCCCATGCTTCTGGTCAATCCATCGCACGGGGGTTTGAAGGTTCAACAACGTGCCGGCCGCCTTGCGGTAGGCCGACACACGGAATTCGCTGGCGTGTTGCGATTCCAGCAAACTGGCGATCTCGCCGAGATGATTTGCGATCCGCCTGTTTTCGTCCAACCCGACGCGTCGCCGCTCGGCAGGATCGTCGACGGACGAAAGGGACGAATTTGAGGATGGAGACTCCGCATTATCCATGACACACCGCCTGCAGTTCCGTGGTCCTAGGATCGTCACCAGAAAACACCGTCGGGTCGGCTTGATTATACACCAGCAGACTTCGTGCCGTTGGGCGCGACACCACCGCTGATCGGACGCTAACCGCGGCGGCGATCACGCCAGGCGTCGCGACCAAGAATGGTTCATCCGGTTACCGGCGCACCGGAAACAGACGCCCCACCCTGTTCTGGTAGGCCTGGTAGCCGTCAAACCGCTCGCGCATCGATTGCTCCTCGTGCGCAGATTTGGCGTACAGGACGACGAGCAGCGCGACCCAACTGACCACCCGCCACCACACCAGCGGGGTCAACAGCAACGCAGCGGTAAACCACAGCAATCCCGCGTACATCGGGTGACGCACGATTGCGTACGGCCCGTCAGTGAGCAACTCTGTCTGCTCGGTCGCCGCCGGGTGGATTCGAATTTTCCGCCATCCCACTTTCGCCCACGCCCAAACCGCCAAGCCGATCCCCGGCGCGGCGATCATCAAGGTCACGACGGGCAGCGGCGACCAGCGGGCGGACAAAACGAGCACCGCGGCGAGCAGAAACTGCGCGACAATCAGGATCCAAAGCAATCGAACGGCCTCGTGGACGGAGTGTGCGAAAATGGCCAATCCGCGACAAACGCGCGACAATGTTGCACGATGTGACGGTCAATCGCGACACGGCGGACTTGGCACAGAAGATGCATTCTGCAAATTCCTAGCGTCGTGTCAAAGCGTTCGAAAAGCGTGGAACCGAGCACGCTGGTCTTTAAAACCCAAGGCAGAACGATGAGTCGAATCGATTGGAAGGACTCTCCGCACGAAAAGGTTTTTTGGATATCGGTGATCGTGATCGCCATCATGTCGCTGTTGATCTTCGCAAAAACGGTGTCCGGAACGCTCACCGCGATGCTTTAACGTCTCAACGCTCCGGCAAGGACAGGTTGAATGCGGACTTTGATTCTCTTTGCGACTGACGAAGGCCAAACCGAAAAAATCGCCCGTCGCATCTCCGAACGATTAGCCGCGCAAGGCATTGCATCGGACCGGCACAACATTGCAGTCGGTCCCAATCGGCCGATCGCGCTGGATGCCTACGACGCGGTCATCGTCGGCTCCCCGATTCACTACTCCCACTACGACGTCCGTCTGGCGGAGTATCTCAAACAGTTTCGCGACATCCTGCACGAAATGCCGTCGGCGTTTTTTTCGGTCAGCCTGGGCATCCTCAGCAACGACGAAAGTGAACAGGATGAGATTCGAAAGATCACCGAAGCCTATTTGCACGAGACGGATTGGAACCCCTTGTTGACGACGCATTTCGCCGGCGCGTTGACCTATTCCAAGTACAACTGGCTGAAACGCAAACTGGTGCAGTTGGTCGTCAAGAAAGGGGGCGGTCCGACCGACACGCGTTTTGATTATGAGTTCACCAATTGGAAGCAGGTCGACCTGTTTGTCGAACAGTTTGTAGAGTTCATTCAGCGGTGCAAACAGCCCGACGACGAGTACGCGCAGCGAACGCTGTATTCCAAACCGACGCGACGTTACTCGGTCGCCAACCTTCGCGCTAAAGCTGAAGAGTCAGCCTGAGCCTGTGACGATTGGAAGCACGCCATTGGTATGCGTCGTGCACCGAGAGTGTGTGTGGAGAGGGGCTACCGATTTCCAACACGCATCATGGGCCGATCAACCATGGCTTTCCGAATTGCGCTACTGAGCTGTCTGTTCTGGTCGTCCGCATCGCTGACCTGGATACGCGCCGACGACCCTCCGCCCGATCAAGCAACGTATCAAATTCGCCTCGATGTGTTTGTCCGCAGCGATCGCGAATCCGCCGATGCGGTTCAGGAGTATTGCGATCAATTGAAGCAGCGAATCAACGGGCTGGACATTCGTCTTCATGATGTGCTGCATGACAAAACACAACTGATTCGCCTGTACGAACTGTCCAAACAAGCGGGCCGAGAGAAACCGTTGCTGCCGGCATTTTACGCCTGCGACAGGATGTATTTTGGATTCGACGATGCCAGGCGAACCGGCCCGGAGATCGAACAGCTTTTCACCGCCAACCTCTACACTCGAACGACTTGCCCCAAGTGCGGCAAACTGAAAGCGTTTCTGCCGACCCTGCAACAACGGTGGCCGGCGATTCGTTTCGTGATCCATGATGTCGATCGATCCGCGACGGCCAGGACAGAGTGGGAAACGCTGTGTCGCAAAGCCGGCAGCCCGCCGGGGTTGCCGACAATTGACTTTGCCAGACGCATCTTGATCGGTTACCAGGGCGACGAAAGCACGGGCGCCCAACTGGAGCAATTGATCAGGGACGTGTCCGGGATGGAACGGCCAGAACCCTTGAGCCGTCGGCGAACAAGTGGCGCAAGCTTCCAACTTGCCGGCGACACCGATCGCAAGCTGGAAGCTTACGCCACTGTCTTGCCGATGGCACTGCTGGTTGCTCAAGCGACGCAGCAGGAGGATGACGCCGTCGAGATCCCGATGGATTTGTTGGAGCTTCCCGAGGAAGCCACGCCGTCGCAGTCCGGCGAAAGCGAAACGCCGATAGAAGTGGTCACGAGCGATACGATCGATGTTCCGATGCTGGGTCCGGTCAGCGCTTCGAAGCTAGGCATGCCCTTGTTCACTTTGGCGATCGGGCTGGTGGACGGATTCAACCCCTGCGCCATGTGGGTGTTGGTGTTTTTGCTTTCGGTGTTGGTCAACATCAAAGACCGCCGCAAGATCCTGCTGATCGCAGGGACGTTCGTCTTCATCAGCGGACTGGCCTACTTCGCATTCATGGCGGCCTGGCTGAACATTTTCCTGTTGATCGGAATCGCCAGACCGGTGCAACTTGCGTTAGGATTCCTGGCGCTGTTCATCGGCGTGATCAACGTCAAAGACTTTTTTGCGTTCAAAAAAGGTCTTTCGTTTTCGATTCCCGAATCGAGCAAACCGGGGTTGTACCGACGCGTCCGCGAGATCGTCAGCGCCAAGTATTTGACGGTGGCCTTGACCGGCGCGGTGGTCTTGGCGGTGATCGTCAACATGATCGAACTGTTGTGCACGGCCGGGCTGCCGGCTCTGTACACTCAAGTGCTGACGATCCAGGACTACCCCGCCTGGAAGAACTACGCGTTTCTATCGCTGTATATCCTGGCCTACATGCTGGACGATACGCTGCTGGTCGCAGTGGTCGTCGTGACGCTTTCGCACCGCAAACTGCAAGAGCGTGAGGGGAGGTGGCTAAAACTGCTCAGCGGGGCCGTCATTCTGGTGCTCGGATTGGTGATGATCCTTCGTCCGTCCTGGTTGCAACTTGGTTCATAGCCTCAACGCACGGCAACCCAAAACCGCGCAATTAAAAGTCGCGGACGATTGGGCCAGCAGCATCGAATCGACGAAAAAAAGCCGATTTGCGATCTCTCGCAAATCGGCTTGTGATGGAGGCGGAGGGAATTGAACCCTCGTCCCGCGATGCGTCCACGACGGCGTCTACGTGTGTAGTCCTGCGGTTATGAGCCGAAACTCGCTTCGCTTACCACGGCGTTGCTGGACAAACTACGTGGCTCGCTAGCTCGAATCTTGTTTAACCCGCCGCGTCTCGAGCAGGACGGCGGGCGATCCAGAATTGTGACGGACTTTCAGGCGACTCTGGCAGCCCCCATCAGTCCGGGCAGCCTGTAATTAGGCAGCCAATTGGAGATTTTCATCTGCAATTAAAAATTGTGATCAGCTTTTTACGTGGCCAACTGATCAACCACGACACGCGACCATACGCTTCCAATCATCCGGTCGAATCCAAGTCGCCCCCCTGACTGGTCGGTGCCCGCGACGGACCGCAAACTCTGCGACTCGCCGGCGAGTATCGATGCGTCGGAAGTGACACAAAATCACCTCCTCGGTTCACACTATCCTAACGTGCCGCGTGATTCAGGCAAGCGTTTGGCAGAATCATCGGTGGCAGAATGATGCTCCGGGGAAGGGTTCTGACCGCTCGAGAGACTCGTTGAGAATTTTATTTTCTTTCTCGGCGCCGACGCCGTAACATCGTCTTGATGGTGCCGCTTGGTAAACGTCTCCCGCGTGATTTCCATCCCATCCCGAATCTGAAAGGGTCAACACCGTGAACCGCCCCCAACCTTTTGCACTGCTTGTCGCTCTCACCGTCCTCGGATCCGGCCTGTTGGCCACTGGCGATGCATCGGCCGGGGGCAACAGCGGATGGGGCTGGGCCAAACCCATGAACAAGCGGATGGGCGCGTTTTACACGAGCAACAAAAACGCAAACTTCAGCCGCCAGCGTTCCCAACCCTCGCGCGGGTCCAGCTATCACCGCCGCCTGCCGAGCGCGACCCAGTACCATCGGGCACCCGCGACCTACGTACCCCAACAACAACTTCCGCCCATCGCCGTGCCGGTTTCCCCCGTGCCGGTTTCCCCCGCGCCGATCAGTGCCGTACCGACGCCGGTCGAACGGAAGGCCCCGGTCGCCATCTGGTCAGCGGTCGTCCAACCACCGCAACACACCCCGGCTAAACCTGCGGCAGCGCCCCCGCAACCGAAACCGATCGAGTCGCTGCCGCACCGGTCCACGACGGACAGCTTCTGGCAATAGTGCCGACAGAAAAAAAACGGTTGCGCAGCTGCCGTCGCCAGAAGGCGGCCTTGGCAAGATGATTCTGCCCATTCAAATGGCAATGAATCCACTGCCGCGGTGTCAGTCGAAGTCGATTTCGACGACCACGCCCCGCGGACCGGCGTTGAGCACCAGGCTTTCCTCGAGCTTGACCTGCTTTCCCCAGTCATCGTGGATGTGACCACAGACCACCAATCGCGGACGCTTGGCCAACACGCAATCGCGGATCGATTGGCTGCCCCGGACCCTGCGACCACTGTCGCGATCGACCGTGTCAAGCGGCGGCGAGTGCACCACCAACACGCCTCCCTCGTCGCAACCGCTGAGCAACTCACTCGCCTGCGTTTCGTCAAAGTCATACGACCAATCGCCGAACGGTGTCACGGGAATCCCGCCCCCGACGCCCCAGTACGGGACGCCACCAATCTCGCATCCTTCTCCGTGCAACACGGTAGCCGACTTCCAGTCCTCGGTGGCACTGCGAAGTTCTTCCACGGTCTCCCCGTTGCCCGGCACCAGAATCGACGGCTTCTCGATCTCCGCCAGAATCTCCAGCGTGTCGGCGAGACCTTCGTGACGATTGGCAAAATCTCCGGCGCCGATCACGACGTCTACTTCATCGGCAAGCCGAACCAGATTTCGCGCCGCTTCGGTATTGCGGTGCAGATCGCTAAAACAAAGGAATTTCATGAGTCGTTTGAAAACCAGGAAATGATGGAGAAGCGTCGTGTGTTTTAGTTTAGCAAGCCTGTCACGCACGGCGTGACCTGACGGTCGTTGACGCAAGCTGGAAGCGGACGCCACTTCGGTCAGCCGGCCGCTAGCCGAGTGACTACGGGCCGATGGCGATCAGGTATTCCTGACGACGACCGGATTCGTTGATGCCGGTTCGCACATAAAGACGGTTTTCGATGGCAACCGGGGTGGCGAAGATGGAGTCACCGGTCTGGATTTTGGCAACGGATTCAAAGCGATCCGGGAACGCCGAGTACAGAAACACTTCGCCGCGTTGAGTTGCCACGACGACGTGTCCATCGGCAAGCAGTGGTGACGCGCTGATTCCGCCACCGAACAAACGCATCTTCCACATTTCTTTGCCATCGTGTGTCCGCCAACAGTAGGCGACACCATTGTCCGCGACGGCGAACAGGTAGTTTTTGATCGCCAACAGGGACTGTTCGTAGCACATCACACGATTGCTCCACATCAGCCTCTCCGTTCCATCGGCGGCGACGCACCAGGTCCCCGCGTCCGGATTGCCGCCGCTGACCATGACGTGACGATCGTCCCAGACCACCGTCCCACAGATCGCTTCGGTCGTCGTCGGGACCTGCCAGATCAAGCGTCCTTTCAACGGATCGTAGGCCGAAAACGTCTCCGCCCCGGCGATCAACAACTGCCGCGATCCCGCGATGGTCGTCACGATCGGAGACGCAAAGTTCAAGTTCTGCGGCCGGGCAATTTTCCACACTTGCTTGCCGCTGGTGCGATCCAGCGCGTAAATCCCGCTGTCCTTGCCGTCATACTCGGCCGCCACGATCACCACGTTGTCTTCGATGATGGGACTAGCGCCGTACCCGAATTGAAAACTGGACGGTTTGAACTCACAGACGCGGGTCTGCCAAAGCTGGCTGCCATCGGTCGACAGCGCCGTCACCACAATCGCATCGTCGGTGTGGAACGATGCGAACAAGCGCTCGCCGTCATAGGCCATCGACGGAGAGGCGTGCGAGTTGTTGGGATGGATGCGAGGCGGGAGCGTGCCGCGGTGCAACACGATCTCTTGACGCAGCTTTCCGGATCGCGCGTCGAGTTCTACGACCGATTGCGTGCCGGCGTCCTCATCCGCCGTGGTCAAAAAAATCGCGTCGGAAACAAAAATAGGCGTCGAATGCCCGCGGCCGGGTAATTTGGTTTTCCAGGCGACGCCTTCCCCCGTCCGCAAGTCCCAATGACGCGGCAACGACACATCGCCCGAGGCGTGATTGTCCGACGTCGGGCCGCGCCATTGCGGCCACGGCCCCGCTTCGGGGGCCTGCCCCAATCCGACCCCTCCGGCTGATAGACTGAGGCAAAGGATGGCGATCAAGCCGAGCCGATTCGTCGGTGCGTTGGAATGTTTCATTTTAAAACTGTAGAAGCGAAACGGAATCAATGATAGGTTTTCACGCATCGGCCTGGTCACTTGTTCGTCTTGATCACTCGGCGGTTCCAACGGATCCCTCGGCGGCTGCGGGCGACTGACTCGTTGGAGACGACGAGCTACAATGGCCCGAAAACTTACTTTGAATAGGACAACAGAGCGTATGCGTGCGGGAATCGTCGGCGTCGGGTTCATGGGCTGGATCCACTATCTGGCTTACCAGCGAAGTGATCAAGCTGACTTGGTGGCTTTCTGCAGTCGAAACGAAGCAAAACGTGGCGGCGATTGGACGGGGATCAAGGGTAACTTTGGCCCTCCCGGCGAGCAAATCGATGTTTCCGGCATGAACGTGTACGAATCACTCGACGCGATGTTGGCCGATGATTCGATCGATTTGATTGACATCTGTTTGCCGCCAAGTTTGCACGCCGAAGCGATCGAAAAATCGATCGCCGCCGGAAAAAAAGTGCTGTGCGAGAAACCGTTGGCTTTGACCGCCGACGATGCGCGGCGGTTGGCGGAACTCGGCGGCCCCGGCGACGTGATGGTCGCCCACGTGTTGCCGTTCATGCCCGAGTTCGGGCTGTTGGTCGACGCCGCACAGGATGGTCGCTTCGGACGGCCGATCGCGGGACGATTCAAACGCACGATCTCACCGCCGGATTGGATTCCGGATTTCTACGATCCGACCAGTGTCGGCGGGCCGCTGATCGATCTGCACGTCCATGACGCCCATTTGATTCGCGTCTTGTTCGGGATGCCGGACTCGGTGGAAAGCAGTTGCATACGCAAAGACTCGGTGCCGAAGTTTTACGAAACGCTGTTCCGCTATCCCGACGGGCGACCGGTTTCGGCCGGCGGCGGCGTCATCGATTCTCCGGCGCGGGGCTTCACCCACGGCTACGAAGTCTCCTTCGAACGGGCAACGATTCAGTTTGAGTTCGCCGCCTATGCCGACGAAACCACGGCGACCATCCCGCTGGTGATTCTTCATCAAGACGGACGCGTCGAACGACCTGATCTGGGCGGCGGCGATCCGATCTCCAGCTTCGTCAAGGAACTCGACGCGGCGGCCGAATCGATTCGTAGCGGTGAAGTGTCGCCCTTGCTCGATGGCAATCTGGCCGCCGACGCCATACAAATCTGCCAGTGGCAGGTTTAGACACTCTTCTGCTTTCGCTGCACTTCGATTTCATCGAACGTGTACAGCTTGCCTTTGCCGGCGCCGGGACACTCCTCGCACGTCTCCCGCCATGCTTTCTTGGTCTCGATCGTTGAATCCCAGAACGGCCAGGTCCGGCACTGAATCGGGCGTGCCTGGTAAACCAAGCACGTCCGCTGCTGGGGATCCAACAAGATGCAATCGCCGTCGGGATACTCACGCAAACTCTTTTGCGCACCGACGCGGCGGACGAATTGAGATTCAAATTCGTCGACCGACAAACTCATCGCTTCGGCCATCGCATCGATCTCGTTTTGTTCGACCCAGACGTAGCCCGGATCGCCACTGCAACACGCTCCGCACTGCGTGCATTCGAACCGCAAACCGTCGTGGTACCAGGGGCGTTGAGTGTTGCTCGGCATGATGATTGGAAACAGAAATGAACTTGGCGATGCGGTGGTGCGGGAGGCGCGCCGGCCAGTTGATCCAAGCCCGCACGCGTGAGCAAGGGGCCACGCGGCGTCCCTCGCTGACGCATCGTGACTGACCTGATCGCGTGCATTCGAAAAACCGACTCCATCAACAGGCCGGCGCGAAGACGGGTCGAGCCGTAAAGGGCACCGATTGTAGCGAATGGTAGCGTCCTGACAGCGGCCTTCAATCGGCGCAAGCAAAATCTACTGGACAAACTTTGGCGACGCGGCAAAGTTTGACGAGTCCACTCTTGCACGACGAGAGTGCCTGCCCCTCCCAATCCTGCGGGCAACTCTCGTCGTCGCACTCAATGGAATGGATCACTGGTCAGGCGGCCCGGATGCCAAGTCACTCGCTGATGTCACGCGAGTCTGTTTTCTTCCCGAAGCATCGTCAATGGAGCTGCGTGCCGTGAAGCTGTCATTCCCAATGGACCCCGTCGGCCCTTCGCTGATGACGCAAAACCGAGCCCTCCATAATCCACCAATTGCCGTGCCCTCCTCTGGACTCCCCTCCCACCAGAACTCAGCAATTGAAACGGATTACCTGCTCGTTTGCGAAGCCTACTCGCGATCGCTCACCGATGGACGGTGGCGATTCACACTCGAAGCGGCCGACGGGGAATTGATTTTAGATGCCGAAGACCAAGAACTCGGCGACCTCAATCGGCTGACGTTGTTGGCTGCCGTCCGGGGACTGGAATCACTCGAAGGCCCCAGCGCGGTGACGCTGTTGAGCAACAATCGCTACCTGATTCGTTCGCTCTCCAACTCGCTGCCCCGCTGGCGCCAAAACAACTTTCGCTGGGAACACTTTGGCCGTCGGATCGATGTGCAGCACGCCGACCTGTGGCGCCGGATCGATCGCACCCTGGCGATTCATCGCGTGCAAGCCTGCCTGGTCAGTTCCTGCCTGGTCAGCCACGGGCACCACGCTCTCGGTCAGGACGCTGATCTCGGCCAAGACGCTGATCTCGATCCGACCACCCGCTCGGCTTCGGTGCGACTGCCGCGGCAGCCCTCGCCGGCCGATCCATCCCACTACCGCATCGACCCACCGGCAAGCCAGTCACGTCTGGGCAACCTCCCAAACACAGCGTCCAACGCATCACAACACAACGTTCGCAGCAGCGTTCCGGCCCCCAGCCGACGGTTGCGTCGGCTGATCAACGGCGACGCGGCCGCCCCCCCGACACCATCCAGCCTCCGCCGCCGCGGACGGTTTACCGCCGAAGACCTGGAATCGGAATAAACCGGGACATCCCGCTCCCGACCATCGCCGCGGCGTGCCTCGTTGGCAGTTCGCACCCCTGGCGGTTTGCCGGTTTCACCGGCTCCACAGTCATTCAATCCCGGCTCCGCAGTCATTCAATCCCGGCTCCGCAGTCATTCAATCCCGGCTCCGCAGTCATTCAATCCCGGCTCCGCAATGGATTTTGCGAGTCGCTTGTCAAATTTGCCCCTTTTGGACCCATCGTTTTTCGACATGCACACACAGATTTCCCTCACCGATCTCGGACGACTCGTTGACGGTCATTTGGAGAATCCTTCGTCAATCCTCGGCCCGCACACGGTCGACTACCGCGGCACGAAAGCGACGGCCGTCCGCAGTTTTTTGCCGGATGCCCAGGCCGCTTGGATCGTCGATCAGCCCACCGGAAAGCGTCGACCGATGCGTAAACTGCATCCAGCGGGGTTTTTTGAGGCAATCTGCTCAGGCACGGTCGACGCGACCTCGATCGGGCATAATGATGAGGTGACACCCTCGACGCACTCAAGTTATCGAATTCAAATGGCTGACAAAACTGGCAAACTCATCGAGACGAACGATCCCTACGCGGTGCCATCGATTCTGACCGATTTCGATCGTTACCTGCTCGGCGAAGGCAAATTCTATCGGCTCTTCGAAGCACTCGGCGCCCAACTGCGTACCGTCGACGACATCGATGGCGTCAATTTCGCCGTCTGGGCGCCCAACGCCCGAATCGTCCAGGTGGTCGGTGATTTCAACGGCTGGGACGGACGCGGTCACGTCGCCAAGCTGGACATGTCCGTCGGGATCTGGGAATTGTTCATCCCGGGTGCCAAGGCGGGTCAGAAATATAAATTCCGAATTCTGGACCAGCACGGTCAATGGATCGACAAGACAGACCCGGTCGGGTTCGCCGCCGAGCTGCCCCCGTTGACCGCATCGATCATCACGGATTTGGACAAGCACCAGTGGAACGACGATGCGTGGATGGAGCGGCGTGCGGCAACCGATCCGATGCACGCCCCGATGAACGTCTACGAGTGCCACTTGGGGAGCTGGCAAAAAGGCCCCGGCCGCACGCACGGCTGGCTGGACTATCGTGACTTGGCGCATCGTCTGGTCGATTATTGCCACCGGATGAATTTCACCCACGTCGAATTGCTGCCCGTCACCGAGCACCCCTTCACCGGTTCGTGGGGCTACCAGACGGTCGGCTACTTCGCCCCCACCAGTCGGCACGGCAGCCCCGAAGACTTCATGTACTTCGTCGATTACCTGCACCAACATGATGTCGGCGTGTTGGTCGACTGGGTTCCGGCCCACTTCCCCAAAGACGCGCACGGGCTGCGGCGCTTCGATGGCTCGGCGCTGTACGAACACGAAGACCCACGCCAGGGTGAACACCCGGACTGGGGCACGATGATCTTCAACTTCGGTCGCAACGAAGTCCGCAACTTCCTGGTCGCCAACGCGATCTTCTGGTTGGAGAAATACCACATCGACGGCCTGCGAGTCGACGCGGTCGCTTCAATGCTGTACCTGGATTACAGCCGCGAAGACGGCGGCTGGATTCCGAACCAGTACGGCGGTCGCGAAAATTTGGAAGCGATTGATTTTCTCCGCGAGTTCAACGTGGCCGTTCACGAACACCATCCCGGTGCGGTGACGATCGCCGAAGAGTCGACGGCGTGGCCGGGCGTTTCACGACCTGTCTATGACGGCGGACTCGGTTTCACCTACAAGTGGAACATGGGATGGATGAACGACACGCTGACGTACATGCAGAAGGAACCCATTCACCGCGGGCATCATCAAAATGATCTGACTTTCAGCATGATCTATGCCTTCACCGAAAACTTCATGCTGCCGCTCTCGCACGATGAAGTTGTTCACGGCAAAGGCTCACTGATCAGCCAGATGCCTGGCGACGTGTGGCAGAAATTTGCCAACCTGCGGTTGCTCTATTCCTACATGTGGACACACCCCGGCAAGAAGCTGTTGTTCATGGGCGGCGAATTGGCTCAGTGGAACGAATGGAACCACGACGATGGCCCCGATTGGTTGCTGTTGGATTTCGAATCTCATCGCGGCGTGCAGGATCTGGTTTCGGATCTGAACAAACTGGTGATCGAAAACCCGGCGTTGCACCAATTGGATTTCACCGGCGACGGTTTCGAATGGGTCGACTGCATGAATTGGCAGGAAAGCACGTTGGTGTTCCTGCGTAAGGGCCTGCCGGGGACCGAGCCGATCTTGATCTGCTGCAATTTCACACCGGTGGTGCGGTCGAACTACCGAGTCGGCGTGCCCAAGAGCGGTTTTTGGAAAGAGATTTTCAACAGCGACAGCGAACGCTACGGCGGATCGAACGTCGGCAACTATCCCGGCTCGAAATCGACCGGCGACGGCCACCACGGACGCCCCGACAGCATCCTTGTCAACATGCCGCCGCTGGGTGTCACGATGTTCCGTCTGGAAAAATAGCACGCCGTCGCATCGTGTCGGTGGCCGCGATCGGTGGTAAACTTGGAACCAGCGTAACGTTTTTTGATTTCCAGTCCCATTCTGGTCCGCCGCGATGCCGGTTCAAATGCAACTTGCTCGGATCATCATTTCCGAGCTGACCGAAAGCCAAGTCATCTATTTGCGCGAGATCGATGGGGAGCGTGAGTTCCCCATCTTGATCGGCATTTTCGAAGCGACCAACATCGACCGACGTGTCAAAGAAGACGGCTATCAACCGCCCCGACCGCTGACCCACGACTTGGTCGTGCGAACGGCCGAGGCGCTCGGCGCTTCGATCCATAGCGTCGTGATCAGCGACTTGAGCAATCAAACCTATTACGCTCAATTGCGGCTTGAGACCGAAGACGGCGAGATGATCGAAATCGATTCTCGCCCCAGTGACGCGATCGCCGTCGCCGTCACCTTCTCGCCGCCGTTGCCGATCTTTGTCGCAGAGCATGTGCTTGCCGAAGCGACCTCGAGCATGCCTTAACCGACGAGCGAAATGCAGATTCTAAGAACGACCAAACAGGCCACCGAGCTTGTTTGGCAATGGCGCCGTCGCGATGCATCGGTCGGCTTGGTGCCGACGATGGGGGCGTTGCATGAAGGCCATCTTTCTTTGGCACGCACCAGCGTCGGCCAGTGCGACCACACCGTCACCACGATTTTCGTCAACCCGACCCAGTTCGCGCCCCACGAAGACCTGAGCCGTTATCCGCGAACGATCGATGCCGACCTGGAAGGGCTGCGCCGCGAAGGTGTCTCCGCCGTCTTTGTCCCTGAATCGGACGACATCTACCCGCCCGGATTCAGCACGTCGGTCCAGCCGCCCAGTGTCGCCCAATCCCTCGAAGGCGAGTTCCGACCGACGCACTTTCAAGGCGTCGCCACGGTCGTGCTGAAACTGTTTCACATCCTTCCGACCACGCACGCATTTTTTGGCCAGAAAGACTATCAGCAACTGTGTGTGATCCGGGCGATGGTCCGAGATCTGAATGTTCCCATTGAGATTGTTGCCTGTCCGACCGTGCGCGAAACCGATGGACTGGCCATGAGCAGCCGTAATCGTTACCTGAACGCCGAACAACGAATCCGGGCGCTGCGGCTGTTCGCGGCGCTTGATGCCGCCGAGCACGCGGTCCACGACGGGCAACGCGATGCCGCCACAATCGAACGCATCATGCAGGCGACGTTGTTGGCCGACGGACCTGAACAGGGCGTCGACTCCATCGACTACGCCAAACTCGTCGATGCGCAAACCTTGCAACCGATCCGGCAGCTCGACGACCGAGCCGTCGCGCTGATCGCAGCCAAAGTCGGCGCGACGCGGTTGATCGACAACCGACTGATCGACCCGTAATGGAAGATCAGGTCGCATTTTCCGGGTCAAGAAGCCTTCCATTTTGACGTAGCACCGCGATCGCAGCGAAACTGCCGCGATCGCGGTCGTGCCGAGACGCAGGTTTCGATACGATGTCCGTCCAAGTGCGGCGGCCGATTCAACCGTTCACTCGCTCACCGAGCAAGTGGACGGGCGAGTGATTCTCAACGACTTACCCATCCGACACATGATTCAACGCATTCTTGTCACCGGCGGTGCCGGATTCTTGGGCTCCTACCTGTGCGAACGTCTGGTCCAGCAGGGCCACGATGTCATCTGTTTGGACAATTTTTTTACCAGCCAGAAGACCAACGTCGCCCACTTGCTCGACTTGCCCAATTTTGAGCTGATCCGTCACGACATCACCCTGCCGGTGTTTTTGGAAGTCGACCAGATCTACAACATGGCCTGCCCGGCCGCCCCCGGGCATTACCAGTACAACCCGATCAAGACGATGAAAACCAGCGTGATGGGGGCGATCAACATGCTGGGCATCGCCAAACGCTGTGGCGCACGAATCTTGCAAGCCAGTACCAGCGAAGTCTACGGCGACCCCGAAGTCCATCCGCAGGTGGAATCCTATCGCGGCAGCGTCAACCCGATCGGGATTCGCGCCTGTTATGACGAAGGCAAACGGGCGGCCGAAACGCTGTTCATGGATTACCACCGCAGCAACGGCGTTGACGTCCGCATCGTGCGGATTTTCAACACCTACGGCCCCCGGATGCACCCCTTTGACGGACGCGTCGTTTCAAACTTCATTCGTCAAGCCTTGGCCGGCGAAGACATCACGATCTTCGGCGACGGCTCTCAAACTCGTTCGTTTTGTTTTCGTGACGACCTGGTCAACGCGATCATCGCGATGATGAATCACGATGATTTTGTCGGACCGGTCAACATCGGCAATCCGGACGAATTCACGATTCGCGAATTGGCCGAACAGGTGATCGAGATTTCCGGGTCGGCGAGCAAATTGGTTCAAAAACCGCTTCCGGCAGACGATCCGACCCGTCGGCGGCCGGATATTTCGCTGGCCAAGCAAGAACTCGGCTGGGAACCCAAGATCAAGCTCGCCGATGGATTGCGGCAAACGATCGATTGGTTCAAGTCGATCGACCTGGGCGACTACCGTCCGCCGACGCCCAACTACGTTTGAGGGCCTCCCATCAAACGGGCTGATCAACGACCAGCGGAGAAAGAATGATCCAGCCCTGGACGTGGGCGTGGTCGCCCGCCCGTCGCATTGCCCATCAGCTTTGCCCGTCAGCTGATTTTCATTGACAGCTCGCGTCCCTTCGGCCAAATCTGGACGATGGCGCCTTGCTCTTCATCGGTCTCGTCGCCGAGCGGGTAAGACGCGACCTTGCGCAACTGCAAATTGCCCATCAAGCCCTGATGCCGGGCTTCGCCACGTTCCTCGATCCATTTCGGGCCTTTGATCAGCAGCATGCGGTCGACGTTGCTCCAATGGGGCTCGATCCAGCGGCAGAGTTTCGAGATGCTTCCCACGGCGCGGCAGACCAGGCTGCTGAAGCGGAAGTCCTCCAACAGGTCCTCGCCCCGCGCCGAATAGACCGGTACCGGCAGATCCAGGTCGGCAATCAATTCGCCCAGCACGCTGGCTCGCTTGGCAACCGATTCGGCCAGAGAGACATCGATGTCCGGTCGCAGGATCGCCAGTGGGATCCCCGGCACGCCATTGCCACTGCCCAGATCCAAGACTTCCTCGCCCGGATCGAGGATGGGTGCCAATTGCAGGCAATCTCGCAAGTCACGGCCGACAAACAGGTCCCACGTCGTGTGACGGGTCAAATTCAGTTTTTCGTTCCAGCTCCACATCGCCTCCGCATAAGCCTGCAATCGAGCAGCGACGTTGCCGTCGAGTTCGACGGCATGGTTCTTCAGGGCGGTCTCAAAATCTGGATCGAGAGGCATGGGTTGGCAAAGTTAAAAGAGCGAAATGTCTGAACCCGCATGATGATGCAATCACCTGAGTTTGGGAACATCCCCGACGCTCGCGAAATCCCCGTGCCCGCTTCCCCAGGAACACGCCCCAAGCGGTCCCGGTCCCACGCCCCAGCCCAGGGACAGACCCCAAGCGCCACGAGAATGGGACCCAGTGGACCAATACGACGCATAGGTCCTATTCGCCCCATCCGTCCCATTCCCCACCCGGGGACAGACCCCGCGGTGTACACAATTCCCGAATGGGGACAGACCCCACGGTGCACATTCCCCACCCGGGGACAGACCCCGCGGTGTACACAATTCCCGCATGGGGACAGACCCCATCCCACCCGGGGACAGACCCCAGGTGTGCACAAGTGACCAGGCAAAACCCAAAGCCCCGCAGCGACATAGGACCCAGGGGACCCATAAGACGCATAAGTCCTATTCGTCCCATCCGTCCCATTCCCCACCCGGGGACAGACCCCGGGGTGTACACATTTCCCGCATGGGGACAGACCCCGAGGTGCATGGGGACAGCCCCCGAGGTGTACACAATTTCCGCATGGGGACAGACCCCGTAGTGTACGGAATGTACACTGCGGGGACAGACCCCGGGCGGTGGGAGCGACGCGAGAAATGGGATCGATTTTTGGTCCATCCAGTGGCACACCACTGCTCCGCAGCCGAGGTGACGCGTAGAATCCGGCCACCCCGACTCGACGCCGGGGCTTCACGAGCGGCACAACTCGTGTTCTCTTTTGGTCGCGACTCGTAAGGAGACGAATCCCAAATGGCACGCAATGAACAACTCATTCGCCAGCACAAGTTGCTCCAACTGCTCGAATTGTCGCGTTTCGGTCGCACCCTGGAAGAACTGCGAGGCGATTTGGTCGCGGACTTGGGTCTGACCAAACTGCACGAGCGGACGGTCCGCCGCGATCTAGAAGCACTGCAGGCCGCGGGCTTTGACATCCAATCGGAAACCGTCCAACGTGGACGCGTGTTCAAATTGGGCCAAAACACCACCGATGTCCACGAGATCGGCATTTCGGCGACCGAATTGATCGCCCTGTCGATCGGACGCGAACTGCTCTATCCGCTGATGGGCACCCAATACTGGCGTGGCATCGAGACCTTCTGGAATAAAGTCCAAGAAGCGGTGCCCAACGGCGTCTTCGATCACTACGCGCGGTACCGTGCCGCGCTGCACGTCTTCGGCTCGCCCAGCAAATCCTACGAACGCCAAGAAGGGATGCTGAAAACGATCAACCGCGCGATCCTGGAGCATCGACTCGTCGAAATCGAATACGAATCGATCGGCAAACCGGTGTCGACTCGAAAAATTGAACCCTACGGCTTGGCCGTCTATCAGAGCAGCATCTACATCGTGGCAGCGGTCCCGGGCACGACAACGACCGATCAAGCGGAGAACCGCCAGCGTTTACGGAATTGGAAACTGGATCGATTTCATCATGCCACGCTGCTGGACGAATACTTCAAGCCTGATCCACAGATCGACTTGTCGAAGTACCTGGGCAGCAGCATCGGAATCTTCTCGGGTGATTCCACGACGCTGGTCAAAATTCGCTTGGGAAAACGGAGTGCCGCCTACCTTCGCGAAGACCCCTGGCATCCGGAACAATCGCTGGAAGACCTGGGCGACGACCAGACCATGCTGACCGTCCCGGCCGCTCACCCGCGGGAGATCCTGCCCAAAGTCCTCTCCCTGGGTGCGGATGCGGAGGTCATCGAGCCGGCCGAGTTCCGCGAGACGGTCGCCGAATCGGTGCGAGAGATGGTCGCCCACTACACGTGAACAACACTTGGTCGAACAGTGACTGGCCAGGCGGACGCACTGATCAACGTGGACGGCGGTACCGACCATCCTCGGCACCAATGGCAAACGGTCGAAAATACCGATAGCCCTGCTCGGACAGATAACTCCGACGAACCTGTTCCTTCAGAATCCGATTGCCAAAGTACCATTGCAAGAACCGTGGATGAACGGCTTGGATGTCGTTGACCGGTGCTGCGATCGGGACCGCTGGTCGCCCCATCACTCCTCCGTGCGGCGCGACCTCTCCGATTTGCTGAAATCCCATGATGCGGCGATAGATACGGACATGTTTCGGGTGCACCGTCGCCAACAGATCGTCGACGCCCTGCCAACGCGCAAACTGCACGGCGGCAGCCGTCATGGCAACCAGATGCTCCGTCCGGGGCTGGGAAAAATCAGGTGCAACGGCGAACGAAGAAAGCTCAGCGGTCAATTCGTGTCTCTCGCGCTCTCGCTGAACTTCTTCCTCAAAGACTTCCTCCATCGGCAGTCGATTGTTTTCATCTAACACCAACGAAAGGGTTGCGACGCGTCTGTGATCCGCCCGCCCGGAAAAGACCTGTGTCTCTCGCCACAGGTGAAACGGCAAGACACGCATCCCGCTCGCAGTCGGATCACAAAGCCCAGCGCGAACGTAACTGTCGTGCAACGTCCGAAAAGCTGCTTCATAATCTTGAAGCGAACGGGCGGTGAAACATTTGACCTGAAACAGCTCGCTTGGATTCCATGTTTCCGCAGCGGTCATCGCCGGCACAAGCGGCCGATCAACGCGAACGCCCGATGCCTCTTCGTCGTCGACGACTTGGGTCTCTTCGGCAGTCATGGCTTGCGAAGCAGGCGCCATTGCTCCGAGTCGTCTTTCTAATCGTCTCTCTAAACGTTCAGCCTTGCCCATTGCCAAGCTCCATAGTTCGCGGCAGATGCCCGAACAAAGTCCAGGAGCAAAAAGAGGGCCAATGCGCAACCAGCCACGTGATCCCCCGTCCGGTCGCACGTCGGCTCGCCCATCGCCGGTTTAATGACAACCACTTGGTCAGCGAGTGTCCAGCCTGGCGGGCACTCGATCAATCAGCCAGCGGGCTAAACGGCCAATCAGCCAAATGGGAAGGCCCGGACGCTGGCACGAACCGGCTGATGTCAAACCATGATCAGCCGTTTGGCGCGAGCCTACGGGCCCGGACTGGAAGAAACGACGCTTCACTTTGCAGTATTGTGCTACAAAGCGCGAGATTTGCCCTCGTAATGCACGCCACCACGACGAGGAACAGCTCAAGGTCCCGTTGCGCCTCAGCTGGCGGGCGTGGTCGTCGAGGCGGGCGTGGTGGTCGAAGTAGGGGTGTCGATCATTGGCGGCTGACTTCGCGACAGCACCGATTCCACTCGATCCATCAACCGCTGCGCGTCATCAATACTGCCGGTTGCGTCATCCGATGCCGACGCCACAAACTCCGCATTGCAATGACGGCAGGCGACGACTCGACCGAGCAACGAGCCACGGATCTGAATTCGCCGGCCACACGTAGGACAAGACCGTGTGAAGCGAACAAGACTGTTAGTACTCATCAGCCATTCCTAAAGAGAGACATCCTTTGACTAGGGCTGCAAGGGGAAGAACTTACCCCTTCTGAGCACATTAATCAAGCTTAAAAACCCAAAACCACTCTTGTTAGGCATTCACAGAGTCGCCGGAGGTGGCAGAACGCCGCATTTCAGCAACATCAGCCGACTTCCCCTACCGAAAATCGGCTCCATCCAGTCGAATCGCACCGTTGATTGATTCCCTTTTTTACGTTTCAAAATAAGTCTCAATGCCCCCCAAAACAGGTCATTTCATCGCCATCGACGGGATCGACGGCGTCGGTAAATCCACGCAAATCCATGGGCTGGAGCGTCTCCTGGGTGAACTCGGCATGGAGTTCCTGACGACACGCGACCCTGGAAGTTCGGAAATCGGTCAACGCTTACGAGCACTGTTGCTCGAAAGCCAGCTGACCATGCATCGACGAACCGAGGCGATGCTGTTCATGGCCAGCCGCTGTGAAATGGTTGAAACGACCATTCGACCGACGCTCGCCGCCGGAAAAAGCGTGATTAGCGATCGTTTTTTGTTGGCCAACGTGGTCTACCAAAGTGTCAGTGATGGCCCGACGGGGGTTTCCCCGGACTTGCTCTGGCAAATGGGAGAGCTGGCCAACGGGGGGGTCCACCCCGATTTGACGCTGTTGCTGGACATGCCGGCTGAACAAGCGTTGCGTCGGATCGAAGGGCCCACCGACCGGATGGAATCTCGTGGGGCGGAATACATGGAGTCGGTCCGCCAATCGTTTCTGACCGAGCTGCCCCGAGCGAGTCCATTCACTGCCGTGATCGACGCCGCGCGTTCGCCTGAGGAAGTGCAGGCGGAGATTCGAAAAGCGGTGGAGAACTATTTGAGCGCGTCGACCTGATCGATCAGCGTTTTGCCACGGACTTTCGTTTCGCCGAAAAACGCGATCGGACGAAACCGCAAGGGGCCACCACCGAGAGCCTTGGTTTCCACTGTCACCGTGCCCTCGTCGCCCTCCACGTTCGCGACGCTTTGACCGAGATGATGGAGTTCGATTCGGTCGGCACCGGGACATTGCAGGCTGACGTCGATCGCTGTCGCGTTGCTGCCGTCATTGCCGAACCCGTCGGCCTGTTGGCGTGCCTTGGTGACGGTGGCCGTCGGCGCGGGGCGATCGCCTTGAACGTCGACTTGCGACACAAACGTGACGCGAGGTTCGGTACGATCGAGCCCGGTTAGTGTTGCACGGACGTCATAGATTCCGGACGTGCCTTCGGGCCAATTGATGTCGACGGTTTGGACCTCCACGGCACCGGTCAGCGGAACGACTTGAAACATCCGATCATCGATGGACAGTTCCAACGAAGCGGGTCGCGACTTGGGGACTTTTAATCGCAGCGAACGACGTGAGATTTTCATCCGCCTTCTGCCGTCGGTGACGAAGCGTGCTTCCACCAGTTCATCGGGCGCTTTTGCGAACGGTTGCGCGAGCGGATCGCCCACGATCAGCAATTGATAGGGTGACGCAACGGATTGATAAAAGGACTCGATCGCCGAAAGTCCCCGGGCGTAGTACCCATAAAGCATCGGTGTGGGAAACTTGTACTGCAGCGAAAAGGGCTCGGCGACCGCACCGCTCGACATCGCGGCGCCGGCACTGAGGAACGCCGTCAACTTGGTTTGGGATCCGATATCGAATGCCCCGCCGTAACTGGTCAAGTTCTCGGCAATCGACCCCCGCACCAGGATCCATGGCTTTCCCATCACATCGGCCGTCGAGGTGCCGAGCATCAGACCAACGATCGCTCCTTCTTTGAAGGGAACGACGGCATTGAACACTTCGGTTTCGAATCCGTTTTCTTGCAGATAGACGATCGTGTCGGCGACGCCCGGAAACCTGGTTTTTGATCGAACGTCTCCGGTCGTGCTGAACGCAAAGCGACCTCGGGGAAACGTTCGATCGCCCTTGCCGGCGCGCAACAGAATCCGAACGGCATCGCTGAGGGTGGAACCATTTGGATGCACGACGGCCAACGAACACGCGCACAAATAGGGGATCCCACCGTCTTTGATTTCCACCGGGCTGCCGGTCAACGTCCACCCCACGCTGGACGAAAACGCTTGCGGTCCCTGCCAAGCGATCGGACTGTCATCAAGATACGGCAGGGCTTTTTGAATCAGTGGGTCGTCGAGATGTTTTTCCAGTGCCGGCGTCTCGGTCAGATAACTGGATGATCGCCAGCCGGCTTTGAGTGCCGCACGAATCATCTCGACCGCCGGTTCGGCTTGCCCATCGAGTGAATACGCCTCGGCGGCGCGAAGCGCCAGCGCCGGCATCGTCTTCGGGTGCCCCTCGTGCAGCTTCCTCCAAATGGCTGCCGATTCGGCGTACTTTTCTTCCTTGAGCAGTTTCATGGCTGCTTCAAACTCGGACTTTTTTTCTCCCGCAAACGGGTTCAGAAAGTGCCGCTCGAATTTTCCCCGCGCATACAGGTTGGACGCAAAACTCAGGTATCCGGGATCGTCGGCCAAGACGTAGCGATAGAAATAGGTCAGGCCCGTGATCGAAGCGACCGGCAACTGGTACTTTTTCGCCGTCGGATCGGTGAGCTTGTCGCAATGCGACGAGATCTTGACGGCGGTGGGAAAGCCCGCCGAATAGGCGATCACACGGGCGACGGGCGAGATCCCCCGCGCATCAATCTCGGCCAACAGCGGTTTGAGAATCTGATCGCGAAACGCCTCCAATTCGACATGAAGGCCGCTCGGGACGTCGCTCAGCACGACCACGTTCTTCGTCGGGATCTTGCGTGCATCGATGTAATAGTTGGCGACGGTCCGCGAGACCATCGAATCACCGTTGACCACCACCACCACATTTTCGCTACTCATCCCCGCCTGAACCGCTTCGACAAACCCCAGCACCGCCAGGGACAAGATCGATGCGATCGCGATGTGGCGAAACGATGTTCGTGGGACGAACCCCGGGGGGAAAGCGACCGGCCGGCGGGGGGTCAGGGTTGAAGTCATGCGTAGCTGTTTCCAATCCGCGTCGGTCGGGTCATGGCTGGGTTCATTGACATTGTGATTGGGACGAAAGATCAACGCGATCACAACGGGGGCAACGGTGCAAAAATCGGGACGGGTCGGGAAAGTGTTCGATCCCGGTTCGGTTTCTAACTATTCTACTGGGTGAACACTCCCGTGATTCTCCCGTCGCACCGGGCGATCCCACACGCTCTTCTCGGACCACGACTGATGCCCAAGTCCAACGCGATTGCCCGACTACTGATTGCCGTTTCGACCGCGTTGTTGTTGTCGGTCGCCCCGGCGAAGGCCGATTTTGAAATCTCCGTCGGCAGCGGAACGGTCGATCCGGGCGGCAACCTGTTGTTGGATATTGGGATCGCCAGCGACGCACCGCCGCAGAATTTGGCTGAATTTGAGTTGATTCTGCAGATCACACCGCTGAGCGCCGCTCCGGGCAGTTCATTGGTTTTCGTCGATCCACAATCGGAAACGTTTCTTCAGAACGCCGACTACATCTTTGTGGGCAACAGTGATTCCGTTATCAACGGATTCGATGCGACGCTTGTCTCATCGCCCGTCGAAATCATTGTCAGTGACGGCACCGCGGATTTTTCGAACACGTCGGTCACCGGCGGACACCTGCTGGCGAGCGTTGACCTTGCACATCTTCTCGGCGGGTCATCGGCGGCGGCAACTGCGGGTGACCAATATGGCGTGAGCGTCCGTCCGGAATCATTCTTCGCACAAGCCTCCGGTGACGAGATCGATTTCAGCTTCACCCCGGGCGTCGTGACGGTGGGCGCGGTCGCCATTCCGGAACCCGCTGCGGCAACGATGCTGATGCTCGCCAGCTGCGGCGTGGTCCTTCAGCGTCGTCGTCGGTAGCACTTCCTGCGGCCGTGCTTACTGCCGCAGCTCACCCTTTTCATTCGCCTGCCAAACCTGCCGGGTGTTGACGTCCATCGCCGTCAACCAACCGCCGCCATAGCAATAGGTGTCCAAGCAAATCAGGTGGCCCGAGTCGAGAATCTCTCCGTCTCGATTGGCGGTGTGTCCGACCACCGCGGTCTTGCCGCTTTGATGTTGGGGCGGAATGCCATTGGTCAGCGAATACCAACGCAGCATTTCGATCGCTTGCTCTTCCAACGGCAACTCGGGATCGTAGGCGGCATGGGTGAAGAAGAAGTCACCGGAGACATAAAAATCGCCGAGCGAATCGAGAAACTGTTGGTGTTCAGGCGGCAAGAAATCAAGATCGCCGTCGAAGCCATAGCTTTCCAAGGTCTCCACGCCGCCATATTTCAACCAGGCGTGGTGCGATCCGCCGTGATGCAGGACCTCCAACATCATTTCTTCGTGGTTGCCCAGCACGCCGACCAACTGCGAACGATCGGCGAGTCGAATCAGGGTGTCGATCACCCCGCGAGAATCCGGTCCCCGATCGATGTAGTCGCCCAGCGTGACGATGATGTCCTCGCCGGTCGGATCAATCGCATCCAACACTGTTTCCAGGGCGGTGCGACAACCATGGATGTCTCCGATCGCGATCAATCGTTGCGTCACAAATATTCCTATCGTAGCCGGCGTTTCCAGCGATCCCGGGCATTGCACACTCTGCCCCCCCACCAGGGTCGTTTTGGGTACAAAGTGTGCGAGATCAGCGTTCGTTTAAATAGAGTTCAGGTGAACAGGTGGTCTCAAAGTCGTTTCTACGTTGAAAGTTTGTGAAAGCTCAGCGACACTGTCTAGGCAGCGATCACGACGGCAAGGCTTTCCCCGTTCGCCAGGCCCGCTTTTGCGGTGCTTCGCTCACCCCCTCTCTGCAAGTTTTCCAGGATCGGATGTTAGCATGAGTACCACTGAATTTCCCAGCACCGATTCGGCCGAGTTTCCGGAGCGTCCCGTCGACGCTGTCGATCTGGAGGATCAGGGTCTGGGGGATCAGGATCTGGAAGAGGTCGATGCCTGGGACGAGGAGGAGCTGGAAGAAGAACCGGTTCTGCAGACGGACGAGTCCGCGGCGCTGATTGGCAGCATGGCCGTGCATATCTTGATCATCGTCTCGTTGGCGATCGCGCCCAGCGCCGTTTTTAAAGACGAAGAAGCGGTCGTGATCGTTTCACCCCCGGTGGAAACCGAATCCGAACCGCTGGTGGAAGAGGTGGTGTTCAGCGAAATGCCGGAGATCGCGATCGGCGCCAACAGCACCGCCGAGGCCGAGATGGCGGACGCGTCGGCTGAAATGTTCGCGGAAATCGCCGAGATCCCCAGTCCCGTCGAACTTGAAAAAAGCGATTTGGGCGACATCGAAGTCAATCGAATATTTTCCCAACCGATGGCCCCCATGGACCGCCTGACCGACCGCAAAGGCACCGTCGGCGAAGGCGCCAGCGGCGCGGCCGGTGCCGTCGATCGTCTCACCTTCGAAATTCTGCAATCGATGGAAGAGCGTCCGACGTTGGTCGTCTGGCTGTTCGACCAAAGCGGATCGCTGCACCGCCAACGAAGAGAGATCCGCGACCGATTCGACCGGATCTATGACGAGTTGGGCATTATCGCTGACGCCAAAGCCAAGGACGAGAAAGAGCTGGCCGCGCAACGTCGACGCGGCATGAACCACGACGCCCAATTGCTCAATTCCGTCATCGGGTTCGGCGAAAAAATCACGCTCTACACCGAGACGCCTACCGAAGACGTCGACGAAATCAAACAGATCGTCGACAACATCGAAACCGACGCATCCGGCATGGAACGCGTCTTCACCGCCGTCAAAAGCGCCGCCGAACAGTACAAGTCGCTGCGCGTCAGCCGCGGCGGCAACGAACCGCAGCGGAACGTGCTGTTGATCGTCGTCACCGACGAACGTGGCGATGACGAACAGCAGGTCGAAGACACGATCGAGATTTGCCGCAAATACGGTATGCCGGTTCACATCATCGGCGTCCCGGCTCCCTTCGGACGCCGCGAAACGTTGGTCAAGTACATCGATCCCGATCCCAAGTACGACCAATCCCCGCAATGGGCATCGGTCGACCAAGGCCCCGAGTCGTTTTTGCCCGAGCGCGTCCAATTGCCGTTCACCGCCAACTTCGAAGAAGAGCCGACGATCGACAGCGGCTTCGGCCCCTACGCGTTGACGCGTCTGAGCTATGAAACCGGTGGGATCTACTTCAACGTCCACCCCAATCGCAACGTTTCTCGCCGAGTCAACAAGCGTGACGTGGCCGCGTACGCTTCGGACATGGAGTACTTCTTTGACCCGGCCGCGATGTCTCGCTATCGCCCCGACTATTTGTCGCCGCGCGATTACGTCGCCAAAGTCAAATCGAGCCCCTTGCGCACCGCCCTGGTCACCGCGGCCCAACTCAAACCGGTCACCGGCATCAGCCGCCCAAGACTGCGTTTCATCGGAACCGACCAAGCCCGACTGTCGGGCGACTTGACCCGCGCACAGCAAGACGCAGCGCGACTCGAGCAGCCCCTGGCACGGATGGCGATGACGCTGGAACCGGGCATGAAGTACCGAGAGTCCGAAGAGAGTCCGCGTTGGCGCGCCGGCTTCGATCTCGCCATGGGACGCGTCCTGGCCCAGAAAGTCCGCACCGAAACGTACAATGCCATGTTGGCCAAAGCGAAATTGGGCATGTCGTTCGAAAAAGAAAAGAACAACACCTGGATTCTCGAGCCGAGCGACGAAGTGACCGTCGGCAGCAAATGGAAACGCGAAGCCGAAACGGCCAAAATGCTGCTCGAGACCGTCGTCAAGGAGCACCCCGGAACACCGTGGGAATTGCTCGCCAAGAAGGAGCTGGAAGTGCCGATCGGATGGACATGGACCGAAGATTTTACCGATCTGTCGCCGCCGCCACGACGCAACCCGGGCAACAACAACAATCCCCCGCGGCCGGCCAGCGACGATCAAAAACGGATGCTCCAAAAAGCACCCAAACGCCCCGTGCCGAAGCTGTAGCCCGAACCGGACGCGGCGACGTGTTTCCAGCGGGAAGCGTCAGCGACCGGCGCGTGATGCACCTCTCCCGCCAAAACTCTCTTTCGCCCCCGACATCGGATTTGTTACCTAGGGACGAGTTGACGATCTATCGACTCGATAATCCAGGGAAACCAACCGATGATGCGTCCCTCCCGACGTTCGTTTGCCGCGTTTTGCACCGCCGCCGTTGTCACCGGGCTGTCCGCCGCCCCAGCCCAGGCTGCCCCACCGAGCTTGTTGCGGCTGTTCGGAAAATCAAAACCGATCGACGAAGCGGACTCGTTCGTGCTGACCGAAGAGGATGGACCCTGGCTGTTGCTCGCAACGACTTTTGTGGGTGAAGACGCCAAAGACCGTGCCCAACGAACCGCTGTCGAAATCCGCAGTGAGCTTCGATTGCCCGCGTTCATCTACAAAGAAGAATTCAATTTCACCGGCACCGCCGGCGAAGACAACGCGACCGGCCGACGGGCCCGCTATGCGAACCCCCACCAATACCAGGCGTATGCCGTCTTGGTCGGCGAATACGACTCGGTCAACCACGAAAGCATCGACCGGGACCTTGAACGCCTCAAATCGGCAGACCTCGATGTGTTCCGCGATCCCGACGATGTCGCCGCCGAATACAACACCGAATCTCCCGCGTCGATGATCAAGGCGTTCGGCGAGCAATTGTTCAAATCACGTAAAGGCCGCGGTCGCAACCCAATGGCCGCCGCCTTCGTCACCCGAAATCCGCTGCTGCCCGAAGGGTTCTTTCAACAACCCGAAGTCGATTCATTCGTCAAACAACTCAACGAAGGCACCGACCACAACCTGTTGGAAGCCGATGGCAAGTTCACCGTCGTGGTCCGAACCTTCAACGCCTGTGGAACGATTCTTGGCGCCAAGAACCAGGACAAATTCAAGCCGAGCGAAGAGCGGATGGCCAAATTCGCCCGTCAAGCGGACAAGATGGTCAAAGAACTTCGCAAGCAGGGCGAGGAAGCCTACCAGTACCACGACCGCGATCGCTCCGTCGTCACCATCGGCAGCTTTGAATCACTCGGTCGTGAATTGCCCGGCGGTGGATTTCAGTATGAGCCGGAAATTCGTCGGCTGATGCAACAATACAGCGCCCTCAATGCGGCACACGCCAAACGTGTTCCCGGTCGCCAAGGCGTCGCAGCGAATCATGTCGCCATGATCCCGTTTGACGTCCAGCCGACACCGATTGCCATCCCCAAAGCCAGCAAGCGTAGCCTGTATAGCGCTCTGCGGTAACTGCTGCGACGTCGACCACATTCGCTGCCGCTCGCCGGCGGCATCAACGGCGAGGGGCGAATCGTCGGGGGAAAATGTTGATGTCGGTTTGCCTGACCGCCCGCCCCCCCGCTCTCTACCGAAAACGCACCGGTACCTTCCCGCCATCAATGGGAACCGCAGTTTTCATCCTCAAACAGCTGCCGCATCCACGCCCGCCAGAGCGTGGATGCTCCGCCGTCCGGCGACGGCAGCCAGGCAACCGGCCCCGACGACGCTCCAGTCGCAACAATTTTTCCGGTTATGCGGAATGCTTCAAGAATCCGGTGCGAAGATGCCGACATTCATACCAAGAGCGGTCTGCTTTGCCAGAAATCCGCCCCCGATCACATGGGGGCGTTGGCTTGACGACCGACTCCGGCATCCCTATGCTTCGGCCTTTAAGTTGAAAGCTTGCAAAGGGTTACATCATTCGCCCTCAAGCGTATTTTGGGTCGGCGGAGAGCCAGCAGGAGTCGGGAGTGACCAAGAAAGACATCGTCCGAACGATTTCTGACGAAGTAGGCCTAACGCAACAACAGACGAAGAAGATCGTCCAAAAGACCTTTGATTCGATTATCGAGACGCTTGTCCGCGAGGGTCGAATCGAGCTGAGGAATTTTGGCGTCTTTGAAGTCAAGCCGAGGGCTGCACGCCGTGCGCGCAATCCCCGGACAGGCGACGAGGTGATCGTACCGGAAAAGTACGTCGTTACCTTCAAGCCTGGTAAGTACATGGAGGTCAGGGTTCAGGACGCAGAACTCGACGTTCACCATGACGAGCTGTCAGGTGACGTTGACGAAGCGAACGCCGGTGCCCAGGTTTCCCCAACCGATACCACGCCGTCCAACAAGATTACCGGTCGCTGGGACGAAGATTAATCGATCGTCACAGGGGTCGTGGCCCAACTGAAAACGTTCACGGAGGAACGTCCTATGCGTCGCTTGTTCCAACTCACCATGCTGGCCGTCTGCGTCAGCAGCTCCGTCGGATGCTTTCTTCCGATCTATTCGCCGCGTCCTGAACGCCGCGTCCAGCAGTTGCTCTACACCTCCGAAGACATGCGGTCGGTGATCGACGAGTGGGAACGATTCTGGTTCCTTGATTCGCCCAGTCACCTGACTCCGATCCGGACTCACGGCGGCATCATGTAAGCTGCGGACAAGGACCCAATAGGCAACGCTGCGAAGCACTATTAGCGGCAGGGCGCGAGCCCTCCGGTGTTCCGCGAAGCACTATTAGCGGCAGGGCGCGAGCCCTCCGGTGTTCTGTGAAGCACTATTAGCGGCAGGGCGCGAGCCCTCCGGTGTTCGGGTAACGATGAGGAACCGGAGGCCTTGCGTCCTGCCGCTAACACCTCGGCAAACGCAGCCGTTGAAACGAAAAACGCCAAGAGGCTCAATGCCCCTTGGCGTCATCGACGTACCCATGGTGTCAAACCGAAGCCTGCCTAAGCACGCTCACGTTACCGGATGATGTTGGTCAGCTCTTCCAGCATTTCGTCCGACACGGTAATCGTCCGTGCGTTGGCCGAGAAACCACGCTGGGCGACGATCAATTGGGTGAACTCTTGGGCGATATCCACATTGGAACGCTCAAGCTGGCCTCCCATGATCTGTCCTCGGTTACCGGACATTCCGCTTCCCAGCGATGCTTCTCCGCTGCTCATCGACTGCTTGAAATAGTTGCTGCCCACGGCGTCGAGTGCGTTGGGATTGCTGAACGTGGCGATCGCGAGTTGGGCAAGCGGAATCGCCCGTCCGTTGGAAGCCAAGCCCGTCAGCTCGCCGGTTGTCGAGACCGCGACAGACGTCAGCGACCCCGGTGGGATACCGTCTTGCATCTGAGTGATCGAAAAATCCGTCGCGAGATGGCTCAGTCCGGAGAAATCCAACGCGATCTCTTGCGGTGCGGTGATTCCATTGAATTGGATCTCGATGTTCGCGTCGCCCACCCCGGTCAGCCCAGCCAAACCATAGCTGCCGTCCTCGTTGAACGTCAGATTCAGTACGGAGTTGTCGATCAACACCCCCGATTCGGCACGAATGTCGGCGGTGACCGACCAGGTATTCGCGGACTCTTTCAAAAAGTCAAAATTGATCCGGTGGCTTTCGCCTCGAACGTCAAACACTTCCATGGACAACTCAAACGTGTCACCGTTGCTGCCCTGGGTGCTGAGAAACATCGAGTTGGCAGAGAAACTTGATCCGCCCACGTTGCCCGACGCATCGCGAAGCAACAGACTGAGAAACCCCTCGCCGGTCGTGTCCGAAGTGACCGAAAGCGTACCGTCGGCGGCCAGAGCAGCCGTCGCGCCGGTCAACGCACCGTTGAGCGAGTCGACGAGATCTTGAAGCGTAGCGGTCTCCGCGTTCAAGTTCGCGGAAAAGGGCGTCCCGTCGGGATTCGTCCCGGAGATCTCAATCACGTCACCGGCGACATAGTCCGTCGTGTTGATGGTCAAATCGTTCAGCAATGTGGTTCCATCGGCCACTCCGGACGACGTGGAGAATCCAGTGAAGGACTGCAGCACTTCGGCAACCGGCGGCGAAGAACTTGACGGCAGGTTGCCGGTGAAGTTCACCATGCTGCTTGCTTCGCCGGCGATCGGCGCGCCGATCGGAACGTTGATGTAGCTTTCGCCGATGTCTTGGAACGCGACACCGCCGTCGGCCCCTTCGCCGACATCCCCCATTCGCTGCACCAAAAATCCGGTCGCCGGGTCGACCAAGCGACCGTTTGAATCCAGCGAGAAGGCTCCCGCACGCGAGTAGACGTTGTCGTTGGACTGACCAGCTAACGTAAAAAAGCCTTCGCCCTGAATCGCAAAGTCAAAGATTTGCGAGGTCGATTCCAACGTCCCCTGAGTAAAGCTTCGCGTGATCTGTGCAGTCTGCACCCCCGTTCCGATCGCTTGCGGATTGATGCCGCCGCTGTCTTCGGTGGCCGCCGACGCTCCCCGAGCGACGTTGTACATCAAGTCGCTGAACACGGCCGATTGAGATTTGAACCCCACCGTGTTCATGTTGGCCAGGTTATTGGCGACGACGTCAAGTTTTTGTTGATGGGTGCGAAGTCCGGTGATGCCGGTCATCAAAGATCTAGACATAGGTTGCCCCTAAAGATGGTAGATGTTTGGATGGAAATGAAATGAAAGAGAGAAAAAGGGAGAGAGTTCAGCGGGAGGTTCGACCTCCCGGTTTGGTAGCCGTCCCGGTTGTTACGCGGCCTCGGCCACGCGTGCGATTTGATCCAGGGAAACGGTCTGACCATCGACGAGTACCTGGATGGAGTCATCGATATTGAAGACGTCGGTCGCGACACCGGATTTGATCGAACCCGATGCTTCATCGAGGTAGTCGACGGACTTGCCGATCAGGTTGACACCCTGCGTCAGTTCCTGCAGCTGCATGTATTGGTTGAATGACGCATTGAGGTTTTCGATCCCTTCCAAAATGGAAAACTGCGTCAAGTCATTGATCAAACCTTCCTGATCAACGGGATCCACCGGATCCTGGTGCTGAAGTTGAACGGTCAACAACTGAAAGTAGTCGATTGAAGCGGATTGCGAGGTGATTCCTTCCATCTGTCTCTCCTTATGCCACGATGTTGACGCCGCCGCCGGAAACCGATGCTCGGCTCCCCTGCGTCTGCGTTGTTTCTGGTTTTGATTGGTAGCGATGTTCGGCGGTCGGTTGACGACCATCCGATTCTGTCGACGATTGATCGTCGTATGAAATGTTGATGTCGGATGTTTCGAATCCGAGATCCGAGAGGGCCTCCATCAACTGGTCGCGATGACTGGTCAATAACTCGCTGGTGACGAATTCGGTTGCGATGATCTGTGTTTCGATCGCTTGATCGGACTGCGTGACCTGAATCTTCAATGTTCCCAGTTCGGCCGGATGAATTTCGACACGGACGGTCTGTCCTTCAAGCTGCAGACTCGATCGCATCGCATCGCTGATCACTTCAGCCGACTTTTTGACCGCTTCCGGTGATGCCGGTGACTGCGAAATGAATTCTTCCAACGAAAGTGTCTCCAGGATCTCCTGGTCGACAACCATTTCGGCCGCCGCATTGAACGGAGACTCGATCGGCACGACCGAGGGCTGTTCGCTCAGGTCCGGGGTCACATCGATCGGTTCACCCGAAACCATCGCGTCAAACGAATCACCGCGAGAAGACGGTTGCCCATCAAGTTCGGTTTGGCTTTGCGTATCGATCGACACCGACTCAAGCACTTCTGAATCGACAAACAGCTCGCCGGCATCTTGACTGTCCAGCGATTCCGAGTCGTCGGCCGACTCTTTCGACACCGGTTGGATTGCTCCCATGGCGGGAGCATTTTCATGGGCGGTTTCACCGGCCGAGTCGGACGCCAACCCCGATGCGATTTGTGGTTGAGCATTTTGCCCGGCAAGCTGTTCAGTGACGGTGTCGTCGGCGGCCGCATCAACATCGTTCGCCCGGTCTCGTTCGTTCGATGTGACTTCGCTGTCGAAACGATCTGCCACCCGAGAATTTGACTCGGCGGATTCGGGTGATTCGGCGACTCCAGGTGACTCGGCGGCTTGCTGCAGCGTCGCGACTCCGGAAACCGGTCCGCTGGATTCACTCAGCCCCTCGACTCCATCGACCGAGTCAGCTCCGACAACGGCTTGCACTTGCAGTCCCTCGGCAGTCCCGAAGATCGCCGCTGCATCATCCGCGAGCTTTGCTGACTCCCATCGGTCGTCCTGGCGCTCGCCATTTCCTGCCTCGGCCGTTGCATTACCAACCCGATCAACCTGTGACGGCACAGCCCCTGCTTGCGAGTTCGCCTGATCGTCCTTCGATGACGCGAACTCATCGGGCAGATGGGCTTTCTCGGCACGTTCGCGTTGGTTTGCGTTACCGCGGTCGTCCAGCGGTGTTTTGGTTTCGGCAGCGTGAGTCTCCGCAGGCTGAACGTCCGCGTTGCTGACCGCGTCGAAAACCGTTGCATCGCTTCGAGCGTCCGAGGAAAGCTCGGCATCGGAAGCATCGGTATCGGTATCGGAAGCATCGTCATCGGAAGCATCCGCACCATTCACCGGTTCGGTGCCGTCGACCAGCAGCCCCTCGGCCCCAAGATCGGCAAATCCCTCGGCGTCAGCTTCCAACACCTCAGCTTCCATCACCTCAGCTTCCATTGCAGCGTCGGCATCTGCTGTGGAGACCGCATCGACGTCGCCATGATTCGCGTCGTCACGAAGGACGGACGACAAACCATCGGTCAGCCCGAAATGCGGCGACAGCAACGGATCGACTGGGATCGCCATCGCATCACCTTGCGTGCTGACGTCGCTCGCGTCGCCTGCATCATCTTGCGGCATCGCGTCGACCACCAAGCTTGCCGATTCCCAATCGGTGTCCGGCCGCTCTGAAGTCTCGCCATCGCTGCCAGTTGCCTGAGCGACGACAAATTCAGTGGTGGATGCCGCGGCATTGGCCGTCGCAACTGCTGACGCCTCCGCTTGGGCGTCGGGATCATCGCTTGCCAGAAGCTTCTTCACAACTGACTCAAACGACTCAGCCGCTCCGGCTGCATCTGCCGACTTGCCCTTCGATTGAGACGACGGCAGCTTATCGGAGCAAGACGTCGTGCAAGGGAAATCGAAAATGAGGTTTGCCATTTTTTCCTCGAAGTGAGTTTCAGTCCGCAGACACGTCAGCGGAACACTTGGCAAACGCTGTGCCAAACTCATCAGAGGCTCAAAATAGCTTGCTTATCGGCGGGTCATTTACGCAGAATGATCAACCGTCATTTCTGAAATTTCCTCAAGTCATCGGCGCGGAAAATCCTGCATCGCCAGAGGCAATTGTTTCCTCAGTGCTCCGTCAGCTATTTGATTTAGGGTGCCGCGGAAAAGGGGTCGGGTACCAAAAATGCGAAGCACCCAATGGGCCATTTGGTTTTTGGTACCTGACCCCTTTTCCGCGCGACAAACGCAACCGCAACTTCATCTGGACAGAGCACTCAGGCTGCCTTGCGACCCTCGCCCGGACTTTCGCGGTATCGCTTGATTTTATTGGTCAGCGTTCGCGGCGAGACTCCCAATTTTTCCGCAACCAAACGCCGATTGCCGAAGCGATCAATCGCAGCGGTAATGATCTGCCGTTCGACCTCTTCCAAATGCGTATGCAGCCAACGCTCCGGCAGCGGCTCCGGTTGATCCTCGCCATCTGCTGCACGGTCCGATTCGCGGTCTGCTGTACGGTCTGCGACGCCGGCGTGAGCGCTGTGGCCGCTCCGCCGGTCCACGGACTCAGCGGTCTCGGGCAGCCCCAGATGCTCGACGCTGATTCTCGGACCGTCCGACAACACGCAAGCCCGGTGAATCACATTGCGTAGCTCGCGAACATTTCCCGGCCAATCATGACGGGCCAGCGCCTTCATCGCAGGCGCATCCAAACCTTCGATTTCGACTTCGCCCTCGTGTTTGAATTGCCCGATGAAATGCATCGCCAACGGCGGAATGTCACCGATCCTCTCACGCAGTGGCGGAATCACAATTTCAATCACATTGATTCGGTGGAACAGGTCCAGCCGAAAATTGCCTTCGTCGATTTCGTGTTGAAGGTCTCTGTTGGATGCCGCGACGATTCGTACATCGTGGTCAATCGGCGTGCTATTGCCGACGCGTTCGAATCGCTTCGATTCCAAAACACGCAGCAATTTCGCCTGAGACGCGATCGGAATTTCGCTGACTTCATCGAGCATCAGTGTGCCGTCGTTGGCCAACTCGAACCGTCCTTGCCGCGCCGCGACGGCGCCGGAGAAAGCGCCCTTCTCATGCCCAAAGAGTTCGCTTTCGAGCAGATTCTCTGGAAGCGCGGCGCAGTTGACCGTCACCATGGCCTTGGACGACCTGGGACTGGATTGATGGATCAGTTCGGCAAACAGCTCCTTGCCGGTACCGCTTTCACCGGTCAGCAACACCGGGGCACTCGAACGCCCCGCTCGCTGAGCAAACTTGATCAGCTGTTTGATTTTTGGTGATTGAGTGATAATCATCCTAAAGACGCACGGATGCGAATCCCGAAGGTCGCGTCAGGCGTGATGGTTCCCCCGATAGGCGTTTTGCATTTGCACCGCGCGTACACTTCCTTGAATTTTTGGAAACAGCCGTCGCAGTGAGTCGACCGACGCTTTCTCCAGGCCGGCCAATTTCGGCATCAACGATTTGACCACGTCGATGGTCTCGTCCGTCAAGGCCTTGATCTGCCCGCTGGCGTGCTCATGTTCCTCTTGATAACGCTCGCGGAGCGGTCGCAGCAGATCCTCGGTCTGCTTGATTTGCTTCATCTGCTCGTTGATCGCCTCGACACCACGTCCGGGCTCGCGTTCAATCGCATCGACGATCTCACTGAGAGACTGGTACTGCTGCTTGAGCTTGATGGTGTAGTCGATCAGCGTCTGTTCTTCATGGGCTAACATAGGTTTCTGACCTTTCCAGGAGGGCATCGAATTCTGTTGACACGCGATTGAATTTCACCTGTGTTCCATCCGCAGCCTCTGCATACTTAAGCCACCACTTGGCTGCTTTGACGGGATAATCCGTCGATTCTTCATTGGCGATCTCCCGCAGCGTTCCCTGAGCTTTCTCAAATTCGCCGAGTTTACGTTGGCACAGCGCGATCAGCAGATCCAGCCAGGTGCGGTCGGACTGGGAAAGCGCATCGACCGATACAGAGCGAAACGCCTTGAGTGCCGATTCATAATTTCCGGTACGGTAGAGGCTTTCGCCGAGCGCCATGGCATTGACCGGATTGGGCAGAATCCGCTCAGCGGGCCTGTCGGCTTCGGGCGCAGGTTCTTCAGCGGCATCGCTTACCGGAGCCGCATTGTTCAAGCTGTCGTCGATGGACGACAGCGCCGAGCCAGAGTCTGCTGCCGCCCCGGGACGACCAACCGGATCCGCTTGAATCACGTCGCCGCTGGGCACGGACAGCGTGGGCGCTGCGGTCCCCCCAGGGATCCCGGACGCTTGCCCGGTCGGCGCGGCCATCATTCGGTCACGACGAAGCCGCTGAAGAATCCGAATGCGTTCGCGAATCTCAGACAGACTTCTGGTTGACCGCCCCGCCGATGACCCAGCCTCCGTGCCATCGGCCGCCCCGTCACCATCGACAGAGCCGCCGCCAGGAACCCAAGCACTCGGCCGCCCCGATTGGGACGCCGGCTGCGTCTCTGGCTGGGACGCTGGATCGCCTGCCGATTGACGTTCCAACCGGGCCTCCTGCGTGGTCTTGATCAGGGCATCGAGACGATCTTGCACGTTTTGGTTACTTGCAGAATTACCGGTCATCATCGAACGCAGCGACGGCGCGTCCCGTTCGGTCGCTTGACCACACACCGGCCCCGCCAGCCCCCACAACGCGACCAGCGGAAACACCAACAGACGCTTACCGAATACTCTTGCAATCAACGTGACGCAGCCTTCTGAGGGTTGTGTTCGAACTTTCATGGCGACACCGCCGTTTCACCGCCAGCCTCTGACGCCGCCCCTTCGGACTTGGGCAACAGCCCCGCAAAGCACAAGGCGGCAGCGTAGTGGTCACCCGATCGCTGCAGCGTTTGACCGAGCTTTTCCAGCGCACTGGACTGAATCTCCTGATCGATGTCCATGCTCAACAGACGCCGACAGATCGCTTCACTTTGCTCCAGATTCCCTAATTCCAATTGAATCGACGCGTGCAGGTACAACACCCTGGGCAACAGCGTTGCAGAAACCGTCCCGAACGACTCAATCGTCTCGTTCGCTTTGTCTAACGCCTGCGAAGCATAGTACATCTCTGCAAGTTGCAACCGAATCCGCTCGTTCCAATAACCAGCCGGGGCGATGTCCAATGCCTCGTTCAAGCGATCGATGGCATTGGATCGCAAACCGACCGCCGAATAGGCCTTGGAAACGACCAACGCATCAGCATACGAAACGACATCGTCCGGCTGCAGCGCCGCCAGGGCCAACACCACGCGTTGCCCTTCATCCTGCAACCCGAGCGTTGGCCCGACATGCTGAAACCTCGCGAACGAGGAAAACACACTCGCCAGCCGCTCCAATGCCCCGCCGCTCAAGCTAGGCGACGCTTCAAACAGCACGGCATTCGCAGAATACGGATCTCCCGTCAACAAATACGCCTTCGCAAGCGTCATCGCGGCTCGTGCGAACACTGCCGGGTCGTCGGCCCGCCGCAATCCACGTGACGCCGCCGTGATCGATTTCTCCAACTGACCAAATTCCAACTCCAAGTCCGCGATCATTGAATAGACCTGAGCCTGAAGCTCCGCCGACAAGGTTTGATCGAGCGCCATGTAACTCGAATGCAAGGCGTTAAGTTTCTCGCCACGAACAAGCGAGAGCGATGCCTCGTTGAAATACAGCTTGGCACTGAGTTCATCAGCCGGACCAACATCTCGGGCCGAACGGTATTTTTCCACCGCAACATCCCAGCCGCCAGACAGACGAGCGTTGTTGCCCTCGTTCATGATCGCCGCGGCGGTACGCTCGACACCGCTGGCATGCCCCAGCCCTTCCTCCTTGTTGAGGCTTAACTGAACCTGCCGCAAGATTCGCTGCGCACGGGCTAAGTCGAACGAAGCCAGATCCTTGGACGTCAACTCATCGCGTGCCATGATCGTCAACACGCCTTCGGATTGACTCCAAGCCAACGCCATCGGCTCCAGCACGTGATCCAACAACATCGAGACGGGCATCACGGGCGAATCAACATCCGCCAGACGCCCGACCAGCGACGACTTGGCCTGCTCGGTCACAATGACCTGCAACCCAGACAGTCGCTGCAACTCTGAAATCAGCTCCAACACCGAGATGCCTTCCATATGAGCCTGCACCAGCATCAGCGAGACGCCACCGTCATAGTCCTGCAGCAGCTTCAACCCTGACGCAGGATTTGCCGGCGGGTCGGTCGGCGACTTGAAATCAGCCAGCTCAAGAATCGGCTCCACCATCACCGGGGACCAATGGTACTCCATCGGCTCTTTTCGCAGCGCCTCGATAACGACTTGACTGGCGAGCAGTCGCCGCTGCAGGCAGTCGGCCAATTGCTGATGAATCGACTCCCGAATGATCACCGGGTAGCCCTCATGCGAGTAGACCAGAAACAACTCACCCAACAGCGAGATCGCTTCACCCAACTGACCTTCGCGTTCCCAAAGCCGGGCCAACCCCAACAGACTGACCAATTGCTGTGCCGAGCCCTTCTTCGCAACACGGATGGCACTGTGGTAATGCTTTTCGGCTTGCTGATGCAATCCCGCCAACTCCGACGCCAAACCCAGCCGGATCAGAACGGCACAGTCGACCGGCAGATTGGCTTGCTGCCAGAGCTTGCTGTAGTGCTTGACGGCACCGATCGAATTCCCGCCGAGCAATAGGCGATCGCCCAACTCGAGCACGCCGAAGTCGATCGGCTGGCTACGCTGCGACGACGGACCGGAGTCATTCCAGATCCCCGAGACCGCATCGGGATCCGCCAGCGCTGCCTGAGGGTTCACCCCCAATGCAGGTTTCACAGCTCCCGATTCTTCGCTCGCGGCCGGTTCGGCAGCGGAGTCGGCGGCAACCTCGACGGCCGGGGACGGCTCAACGACAACCGGCGACTCGACGTCCACCTCCGGCTCCGAGGGCCAATTGTAGACCAGCCCGCCGACCGCACCGATCGCCAGAAACACTGAAATCCACAAGACTTCCGCTCGAAACACCGTGTTGCATCCTGCATGAGACGTCGCCCGCATCAATCGGATGGGGCTTGGAAAAGCGATGGATTTGGCGCATTCCGGACATGCGCTATTGTCCCTTCATTCGCTACGACTGTATCGACTAAAAAAGCTTTGCGGCTTGAAGAATTTATACGCAAGTTCGCCACCGGCCTCTCGACAACCCATTTCAGTCACCCATTGCGGAGAGAGAAAAATGAGAATCAACCCAATTGGAAATTCGCAGCCCGCTCAATACAAGCGGCTCGATTCCCAGTCGACGGCACAGCAGAGTGAGACGTCATCGCCGACCCAGGCTTCGGCGGCTCAGTCTTCGGCGCCCTCGACCCCGATTCAACTTGATTCGATCCGCGATTTATCACAGGTCCTCAAGCAGTCAGCTGATGTGCGAGAGTCCGTGGTGGAAGCAGTCAAACTGAAAATACAAAGCGGCGAATACCTGACCAAAGAGGCTGCGGTCGATACGGCCAGGTCAATTCTCGACTTGTAATCTTGCGGGGGGTCCTCCTTCACACGCAAGAGCCACGGATGCACTCATTGTCACGGACGTTTCTTTGAATCCCTAATCCAGAGTTAGCAAGAGAAATGAGCTTAACAATAACCAACAACGTCGGCGCTCTGAATGCCCGCAACAATTTGAACCGATCTTCGAACGCGTTGAACAAGTCGATCGAACGACTGTCGACGGGTTTCAAAGTCAACCGGGGTGCAGACGGTCCTGCTGCTCTCGTGATTTCGGAGAAACAACGTGCTCAAATCGCCGGTCTTCGAACCGCCATCGACAACACCGAAAAGGCTGTCGCCGTCGTCCAAACCGCTGAAGGCGCTCTGAACGAGATCAACAGCATCCTGATCAAGGTCCGTTCGCTGGCACTCGATTCGGCAAACTCTGGCGTCAACGACGCCGACGCCTTCGCCGCCAACCAGGCGGAAATCGACAACGCCTTGGACACGATCAACCGGATCGCCGCCAACACCCAGTTCGGCGAGAAAACGTTGCTCGACGGAACCGCCGGTGTCACCGGTACCACTTCCGACACCGATGTCACGTTCCTCAAGGGCGGAAGCAACACCAGCGACGGAACCTACGCCGTCGCCATCACCGGCCAAGGTGAACGAGCCAACATCACCGCAGGGACCTCGCAAACCGGCAACCTGGCCGCCGACGAAGTCCTTTCGGTCAACGGCGTCAGCATCACCCTGAACTCGGGCCTGAGCCGAGCCGGCGTGGTCGCTCGAATCAACGAATTCACCGACCAAACCGGCGTCGTCGCCGAAGACATCTCCGGCGGAACCCGTCTGCGATCGATCGAATTCGGCTCCGAAGCAGAAATCGAAGTCGTTTCCGATACCGCTGCTGCGGGTACGTCGTCCGGTTTCGGTACGACCCTCGATACCGACCAAGGTGCCAACATCGCCGGTACCATCGACGGCGTTGCCGCTTCCGGTAAGGGCAACACCCTGACCAGCGTTTCCGGTTCGTCCAAAGGCACGGTCGTCCGCATCGGCGAATTGGCCACCAACGCCGTTCTGACCGAAACCGGTGCTCAGGGCAACGTTTCGATCCAGAACAACGCCCTGGTCTTCCAAATCGGTGCCAACCAAAACCAGACCGCTCAAATCTCGATCCAATCGGTCAACGCCGACGCCATGGGCGTTGCAGTGACCGGATCGAAGTTCAACAGCTTGAACGAAATCGACGTCACCTCCTTCGACAACGCTCAAGACGCGTTGAAGGTGATCGACGCATCGATCGACGAGCTGTCGAACATGCGAGGCGAACTGGGTGCGTTCCAGTCCAACACGCTCGAATCGATCGCCAACAACATGCGATCGACTCTGGAAAACACCGTCAACGCCGAATCGGTCATTCGTGACACGGACTTCGCCGAAGAAATCTCCAAATTCACCAACAATCAAATCTTGGTGCAAGCAGGAACTTCGGTGCTCTCCAGTGCCAACCAAACGTCGCAATCGGTTCTGTCACTGCTTCAGTAAGACAGACCAGACTGAGACTCACCGCCGAGTTTGGAAATCCACCCTTTCCACTCTCGGCGGCCCGCGTCAGCGTACTCTCCGCGCTCCCGCCGCCTGATCAAATCGGCGGCGCGACCGCGGTGGGTACGCTGATCTTTTTTAAGCAAAGTGAAACCTTAGCCGTCCTTCGGATTAGGCGTGGGGGTTTACCGTCGGTTCAAACTTTTGCGTGAACATCACGATGCAAGCGATCTAGGTTTCCGATGGAGCAATCTGGGGTGAGACCAGAACGGACTCGCGACGTGATCAACTTGGATGACTGAAACCCGTCAGGGTGCTGCGCTCTTGGGCTGCCATGTTCCGACGCGACCCGCAGCGTGAGAGCCCGCTTCCTGACGCTCGAAATGCCCACGCGGCAATACTTCGCCACGAGTTAATTGACGATGTTCACCATTGACGGGATCGTTTCTGGATTTGACACCAGCGGCATCATCGATAGCCTGCTCGGGTTCCAGCAACAACAAATCGATACGTTCAACTCGCGCAAAGCCGAGGTCGCCACCAAGCAGACTTCGTTTAAAGGCATCGAGGCGCAACTAGTCACGCTTCAGTCCTCGTTGACGCGTCTCAACCGAGCCACCAACTCGGTCTTTGACGCCCGGGTTGCCTCCAGCACCAACGAAGACGTCGTCACCGCGACGCCCGGCAGCGGTGCGATCGCCTCCAATTACCAAATCAGCGTCGAGCAACTCGCCACCGCCCACCAGGTCGCCTCGCAAGGCTTCTCCTCGACCACCGATCAAATCGCCAGCGGCGATATCACGTTCAAAGTCGGCGACCGAGCCGAACAGACGATCAATATCAACGCCAGCAACAATACGCTCAAAGGCTTCGTCAACACGATCAATGAGCAAGTCGAAGACATCAATGCGAGCATCGTGTTCGACCAAGCTGCCGGTTCCCACCGCATCCTGCTGTCTTCAAAACGCACCGGTGCAGTGAATTCCATCACCGTCAACAGCGCGCAAGATCCGCTGAGCGGTGTGCTGCCCGATTTTTCAGGCCCCGCCGTTCAACCCCCGCTCAACGCGATCGTCAAACTCGGCTCGGGTATCGGGGCGATCTCGGCCGAATACGACTCCAATACCGTCGATGGCCTGATCGAAAACGTCGCCCTGGAACTCAACAAGGCCGATCCCGGCGGTGTGATCAACATCAATATCGAAGCCGATACCGAATCGGCCAAGGAAGCAGTGCAAGGATTCGTCGATAACTTCAACACGATCATCGAATTCATCGACACTCAATCGCAATACAACCCCGATACCGAAGTCGGTAACCCACTGCTGGGCGATCGGTCGGCCAGCACCATCAAGAACAAATTGCTGACCATCGTCTCCGAAACGGTGCCCGATTCCGCCGTCGCGCGGCTCAGTGAAATCGGTGTCGATCTGGACCTGCAGGGGAAACTGGCCATCGATTCTGCAAAACTGGACCAGGCCCTCAAAGGCGAACTGGAAGGTATCGACGTCAAAGACATCCGAAATCTGTTCGGACTCAATGGCGTCTCCACCAGCTCCGGTGTCCGATTCCTCGGCGGCACCGGACGAACCGAGCCGTCTCAAACGCCCTACGAAGTCGACATCACACAAGCCGCCGAGCAGGCATTGGTCACCGCCACCAACGCCGCCGCAGCAAGCATCGTGGTCGATGGAACCAACAACAGTTTTGAAATCACCGTCGACAGTATCGTCAGCGAAACCCTGACACTGAATCCCGGAACCTACACCACCAGCGAATTGGCCGCCCACCTCGAATCGGTCATCAACAGTTCCTCCACCCTCGGCGTCCATCAAGTCGATGTCAGTGTCGGCAGTGACAACCGACTCAGTATCACGACCGAGGCTTACGGTTCCGCCGCCAACATCTCCAGCCTGAACGGCACCGCAGCCTCGATCCTCGGATTTACCGGCAGCGAAAACGATGCCGGCCAAAACGTTGCCGGTCGCTTTCTGGTCAATGGCGTCGAAGAAATCGCCAAAGGAACCGGACGAATACTCACCGGCGATCCCGACAACGAAAACACCGCCGACTTGCGGGTCGAAGTCACCCTCACGGCCGCCCAGATCAACTCCGGTAGCGAGGCCGAACTCACGGTGACGCAAGGCATCACCGGTCGCCTCAACGACTACATCCGCAGCGTCTTGGATGCCGAAACCGGACTGCTCAAGACAGTCAACGAAACCTTCGAATCCAGAATCGCGTCGATCGACAAGTCCATCGAACAGGTCGAAAAACTGACCGAATCCAAACGTGAATACCTGATCGCAGAATTCACGGCGCTGGAAAGCATCATCAACGAACTGCAGACCACCGGGAACTTCATTTCAACCCAATTAACGTCGCTGGGTAACTTCAGCAACAACAAAAAGTAACACTCCATACGGCAACTTCACACGGCATTTGTGCACAGGGGATAGTGAATGAATCTGCTCAAGACCTACCAACGAACGAGTATCAAACGTGGTTGGACACGCGTCGACTTATTGCTGATGCTTTACGATCGTGCGATCGGCGAAATCGAATCCTGCGAAATTGCCGCCGAAGCGGGCGACCAAACGCTGTATTGCAAGCACGAGTTGGCGCTGCGAAAAACCATCATGACGATTCACGCGGGACTCAAACCCGACGAAGACGAAGTCGCCTTCAACATCGCGCGTCTGCTGCATTTCGTGATGGTCCAGTTCGACGCCAAGGACTACGCAACCGGCAAGAAGCTCCTCGGTCAAATTCGCGATGGCTTTGCCCAAATCGCCGACCAAGCCAACGAGATGGAACGTCAAGGCACCATCCCCGCGCTCCCCGAAACCGACACCTTCGAATCGATCGCCTAATCGGGGCCTGTTGATTGAGCGAGTCGAGCGACGGCGTAGGGGAGTTCAATCAAATGCCAGTGTCGTCAGGAATCGTTGACCGAAACGGCCGTAGTCTTGACCGTCGACATCTCCGTCGCCGTCGCTGTCGAAAGCGGAATTAAATAACGGGTCGTTCTCCGATTTCAAAAACGTCAATCCGAAACGGCCATAGTCTTGGCCGTCGACGTCGCGGTCGCCGTCGCTATCTCCGTAGAGTGCAAAGAACCCGTCTGTTTCTGCGACCCCAAATTCAAACGTTCCGCCCGAAAGTTGATCACCGTCTCCATCGAGGATGACGGTGCTGCGACGGCGACGGACTTTCGTGGGATCGATCGTCAAGTCATAGTTGCCGTCGACCAACGCATGATTCGCGCCACGCGTCATCGCTCCGCTGAACGCAAGGGTGGCGACCGTATTTCCTTGGACCGTCGCAACCGTCACGCTGTGATCGACGGTTCCACCACCGGTGCCACGCTTTCTGACTTGAAATGCCCCCGGATCGACCTCAACGTAACCTTCGATTTCAACGTTGACCTCGGTCACGGTGGATCGTTGAGTGTCATCGGGACGGTTGTTCAAGACGACTCCACCAACTTGGGCGACGTCGAACAATTGCAGCGTATAGAAAAACGCTTCGTCCGTTCGAATTCCCCATTCGGTCCCGAGAGGATGGTCCTGGTACGTCCTCGACGAAAAGTCTCCGCTATAGCTCGGGGCGAAGAAGAGATCTGCAAAGGCTCCTACCTTGATTCCGCCACGGTAGACGACATCTACGATCAAATCTCTGCCGAACACGATCGGACTGGTGGAATGGAGGGTATCGAGCTGCCCTCCAGTGAACTTGGTCACCGGCCCCAATTTGATGGGGTCATCCGCATCGAGATACAGCTCATTGAATCGAAGCTCCAGATCACCATCAATCGTGATCTGTACCATCTGATTGATGCGAACATCGTTGATCTCCTTCAAGCGAATCACGGACGGAATCCCACCCTGCTCGACTTCGAACCGACCGTTGCCCAGCGGTAGATTCTCCGTCCTGTAGACTGCGTTGGTGGCTCCCGTGCCGATGATTTCAACATTTTGGCGGCTTTGCGGTATCCCGTTCACCCATTGCCCTTCGATCAGAATCCCACCGGGAAGGGAAAAGAAGCCGTCACGGAAATCAACGACGACGCGACTACGATAGGTTCCGTTGTCGAAGGCCCCCATTCGAATCGACAACGAGCGGGTCGTAGCCAAAGGAGTCGACGAGAAAATCTGCGTCGGCAAGGTAGAGCTGACCACCTGCAGGTCGCTACCGCTGAGTTCCACATACACGTCGCTGGATAGCGAATCAGGCAGAACGACCTCGACGTCCCCGCCGATCGCAATCTGGAAGTCCTCCACTTCACCGTCGGCGGCGTAGCCGGTGGGGTCGGTGATGGTCTCTGATGCGAGTCGGACTCGGGCCATGCGCCGGCCCGGTTGGACGTCCGCGGGAACGTTGTAATTCAACGTTTGCAGACCAGGGATCACGTCGGCACCGGTACGAATTCTCTCATCAGTTTCCCAAATCCCGTCGTCATCCCAGTCGATCCAGGCGGTGACTTTCCCGCTTGATGCGTTTTGTAGATCGATATTGAATCCGGCCATTTGCCCGGGTTCGATATCGCCGAATAAAACGCCGTCCTCATCGGGCCCGTCGCCGTCGGCGTTTGGCGACGGCATCCCATCGGTTTCGACATCGCGGGTCGCTCCCAGTCTGGGTCCCGTCGCCACGTGGTAGGCACCGCGGTCAGCGAGCAACGTCGGATAAGGCGCCGGGGCATCTCCAAAATCGGGCGCGTTGATGTTGCGATGCCAAACGAAGCCGTCGTCTCCCGCGGCCGCAGTCACAACGTCCAGATCACCGTCCTGATCCAGGTCGACGATGGCGATTGGATTCGGTGCATCGATCGACCGCACCAACACTTCGGTAAAGTTCTCAGCCCCATCGTTGCGATACCAAACGACTTGATCGTCATCAACAAGTGTCGCCGCCACATCGAAGTCACCGTCACCGTCCAGGTCACCGGTTTGGACGGTGCCGACCGGATTGCCCGCCGATCGAATCGTTCCGCCATTGAACCAAACGCCGGTCCCGCGATTCTCGAACCATTCGATCGTCCCGGTCGATGCTCCCGTCAGCAGATCAAGATCACCATCGCCATCGATGTCGGAAACGTCGAACGACACAAACGTACGATTGGCAACCCCGCCCACGCTGTCGATCCCAAAGCCTAACGCCCCCAGGTTTTCAAAGTAGACAATTCCCGTGGAATCGTTTGCCGTTTCGTCAGAGACAAAAATGTCCAGGTCTCCGTCGCCTTCAAAGTCGACGAGGGTCAGGTCGCGGGGCGTGTCCGCAATGAAACCAAACGTGCTCGTCGATCGGAAGTCAAAGTTCATGTCACCCCGGTTGGCAAACCAATACACGCTATCGTCGCGAGGTACCCCGAACGCGATGTCGATATCGCCGTCTCCATCAATGTCGCCAACGTCTAACGTGGTCACCCCGAATGATGAGAATCTGATGTTGATCGAACGAGCCACAAAAACTCCAGGGGAAGTATTCTCATACCAGGAAACGACTCGGTCGCCCGCGCCCTGTGCGATGACAATGTCCGTGTCACCGTCCCGGTCCAGGTCACTGACAACAATCTCGGTCGCGTTGACCTGGTCGATCACGTGCTGCTCAAATTGCTCCCCCCCGTCATTTTCGAAGTACAGCAACTGGTTCGTCGCGGGGGACGTTGCAATCAAATCCACGTCACCATCACCGTCCATGTCAGACGTTGTGAACGCTGCAATTTCCGGCGTTCCTGCCACTCCAATCAACTCGTGCGGCAACACCGCATCTGTCGCGGCAAGCCCGCCGATCGTCAGCGGATAGTCTTCTACCTCACCATCGGCCGCTTCGCCGATCACGCCGAGCCCTCCCACTGTGGACAATCGAAAGCGGGCGAACGACAACCCCGGTTTGGCATCGATGGGCACATCAAAATTCAAGGTACTGAAACCACTCACCAGCGATATGGAGGAGGCGATCTTTTCCGATCCGCCGTCCCACCGGCCGTTGCGGTTGAAGTCGATCCAGCCATCGAGCTTCGCCGGACCACCTTGAACGTTGACGATCAGCGATGCCCCGACTTGGCCGACGCGTAGGCTTCCGATCGTGACCCCGTCTTCATCAGGCCCGTCCGACTGCGCGACGACGGACGGAACTCCGTCCGCTTCGGTGTCACGAAAGAACCCGAGCGTTGGGCCGGTCGCGATGTGTCGGGCCCCATCGGCTGCCAACGTGGTCGGGTAGGGTGCCGGCGCGTCACCGAAGTCGCTGGCCAACAAATCTCGGCGTTCCAAAACCTCGCCGCGGAGTCGACGCCGTCGCGGGTGCACCCGATCGCGCGATCGCAACCGGATCGTACGTGCATGCTGATTCATCGTCTCCGCCGACTCACTTCCACGTCTCACTTCGCCGCCTATCGAACGCTGATGGCCGAATTTTAGCTCAACGCCGCAGCGTTTGCCGGCAAGCCACCGCAATCTGCCCCCGAAAATTCAATCCCGCTCAATCGAGCGTCGTCACTCTCCGACCACACGACGCAATTGACGGGGGAGTCATGCGCCTGCGGATCACACGATGGGCCACAAGAGATCAAGACGGCGACTGTATCAAAACGCTGATGACCTGCGGCCAGAGAATCAAAGAAGCGGGCGCCAGCCTGACGCCCGGAACCCACACGCAACGCCGCACCATCGGCACCGCACGTCAATCGTCTAAGCGTAAAGCAATTCGATTAAGTTCAACGAGTTTGATTTCAGTAGCGCCGCCCCCCGCCGCTCCGTGTGCAACACATCGTTCTACGGCGGATCAAAAGTGCGGTGCAGCTAGCACCTGGGCCTCAGGTCGACTCACTCCCACGGAAGCATGAACAGAATCGTGATGAAACACAGCGTCGCAACGAGTGCCCAGCGAGTGACCGTTGGCAAACTTGAAACCAACAAGGTGTCTTCCTGCAGTGGGGACGTCCACACCCAATGAATGCCTAACGCTAGACTGAGTGCAGCGACCGAGTTGATGACGAAGGGCAACATTCGAGTGTGCGGAAAGCGGTTGATCCACGAAAACGCGCCAATCGTGTGACCGAGGGTGAATTGAAGGCAAATAGCGAGGGCTAGTGTTCGCGGCAGCATCACAATCATGCCAACAAATGCTGACATATAGATTGCTAACCCTGCCATGAACACTGCAGGGCCTTGTCTAAGAAGAATCCGAAATGCTGGGGTACCTTCGAGAGCTTGTGAATAATCTCCGCCCCAGTAACCCACCGGCTGACCAATCAGTGTCACGGATCCATCGAGCACAGCCAATAGGACGGGGACAAGGCATAGCCCAATCACCCTTCGTTTCAGTTCCCGCACTACAACTCCTGGTTCATGGTTGAAACGAAACAGACGACAACTTTTGCGGCAATCCTCCCGGCAAATACGCGTACGCGACGCCTTCGCCGCTACTGTTCACGCAATGGCTCAGCGTTTCTAATCGTCAACGCGCACCCTCGCCGTCTTGCCAAACGGGTCACATTGTACTTCGATAACGTCCCCGACCGCCACGCGCCAAAGTGGCAATGGGGAGCCGGTCAGGACGACTTGGCCGCGACGCAATCGGCGGCCGTATTTCTCGAGGTGTTCTGCCAGGCTGACCACACTGGCCAGCGGGCCGCCCTCAAGCTCACTTCCCGCAGCCTCTCCGAGAAGCTCGCCGTTACGCAAGACTCGAACGGTTGCAGAGGAGAGAGCTTCGGCGTTCTCAAGCGGCGTCTCCTCGACGGGAAGCACAACTCCAGCGTGAATCGCATTGTTGGCAATCAATTCGGCCGCACGTCGATCGGGTAATCCACGGAAGACATAGTTGTGAAGCTCGATGACAACGAAGCCTGCCGCGAGGACCTCGGCATTCCGCCGCAACCATTGAGCAGACGGCACGTCGTCGGCCAATCGGACTGCGAACTCACCTTCGATCGCTAACCCATCAAACCTCGTCGCGTGGAGCGTGCCACCAGACGCGTGCAGTTCTGACTGCCAAACGTGACCGAAAACCGGACTGTCGAGACCGAGTTGGTTTTGCATCGTGCGACTGATGCAGCCGATCTTGTAGCCAGCCACTTGTTCACCGCGCTGCTCGCGAAGCCCTGCTACCTGGAACTGCAACGCGTAAGACTGTTCAACAGAAAGGAAAACTTCGGGATTCGCGAAAGAACTACCGGGACGTTGCCGGTCAAAGTCTTTAAGTTGCTCGGCTGCAAGCTGATCCACATTCATGACAACAATCGATTGAGTCGCAGAGACACCGGCGGTAATCGGGCCGCCGCCAAACAACGATGATTTCAGAATTCGCGTGATCGGCGGCTCCGGTTTATCACCTTGATCTGCCTATTTGGCATCGCCGCGTAACGTGACTCTCTCCAGAGGTGGCGGCGCAATGATGACTGCCACATATGGGAGCCCTTCTTCGATCTTCATCCGCTTTCCTTCTTTCCCAACAAGCAACCGCACGGGCCCAACGGCTCGACTACCTGGTTCATCCGGTAGCCTGATGTTCGCTTCGCCACCGCCTGGCGTAAAGCCTCCAACGCGAACCAACAAGCGACCGTTTTCCCGTTCAGGAATGTCTCCGCCAACAGGGCAAAAGGGGAGTTTGCCGTGAAGACGAACGCGATTGTCTACGAGATCGTCCGCAAGTAGCCCGTCACAAACAGGCACCCAGTTCGTGACAGCAAAGTATTCGGACTCGCCCAGTTGTTTGAGCTGCTCTGCAACCCAAGACTCAACGACGGGGCCGTCCTGCTTAGGAGTGTGAGGGGTGATGGGCACGATGACTTTGACGAACACTTGGTTGAACTGTTCACGCGCGCTCGACTCCGGTGTGGGGACCTGAGCGGGTAACTCGGTAGCAATGGCCGCGGCCATGGTGAAGGCCAGCAAACAAACGAAACCGGGACGCATCATTTTGGACCTCACGATGTGCCAGTTGTAGACAGAACGTTTGCGATCTATCCACGCATGCGAAGGAACAGGGATAGATCGACGCCATAACTTTGTCGGCCTTCCCTTGGGCCCGTGATCGGACTCGATTAGAACGGATCCTGCCAATGCGTGCCAGCGTTTTTGTCCCAGGCAAAATCGAGTTGGGTGGCGGGAGGCGGAACCGGCTCCGCCTCCCGCACCGCCGCGTTTTCTTATTCACTTGCCAGAGCAAGCAAATCGACATCCCGGAGGGATCACAGCGAGTAGCCGGAGGTCAGCGCAGCGTCACCCTACGATAAAAAAGCCCAGCGGGCTGACAGAGTGACTGCCGGGCCCGTCAGGGCCCGGTCCCCGATGCAACTTCCGCGCAGGCCTGGAAGGCCGACACAGTACGTTCGGATCTAACAGGTGCACCTCCAACCTCCAATGCCGCTCGACTCCCAAGGATCATCGCGTCGTGCGTTCGGTCGGTTTGGTCTTTCACTAAAAGACAAACACCGCGGACCACACGACGCGAGTGACGGGGGAGCCATACGCCTGCGAATCACTCAACGGTCCAGAAGAGATCAAGACGGCGACCGCACCAAAACGCTGACGACCTGCGGCCAGAGGATTCAAGAAGCTGGCGTCAGCCTTCCGACCCGGAGTCCCACGCAACGCCGCCCCACCGTGACCGCACGCCAACCGTCAAAGCGGAAAGCAATGCGATTGATTTCAACGTCCACCGTTTAGCGAGGCACCGCGAGCGAGCATGTGTCTTCAATTGACGCCAACTTTGTGACGGCGTGTGCGAGCGGATGGCTTGCGCGTCCGGCCACGACGACAGCACAGCCATCGGCGGACTTTGTCAATGTACTCAATCCGAAACGCCACGGGAAATCGAGGCCCCCATTTTCCGGTCGGGATGTCAGGCGTCGGTCGTCAGCGTGGGGATCGACAGGCGTCGGTTTGCCTCGTTCGGCCGAGGCGACCGCGCACCAAGAGTTATAAGAATCACGCAAAGTCGCGAAGCCGCAAAGGAGCGGGTTCAAATCTTTGCGGCTTGGCGACTTTGCGTGAGGTCTTTCCAGCAGCTACATCGGCGTACACTTCAAACCGTGACGTCATGAGCGAATCACAGGAAACAGAGGTCTGATGCAATCTGGTGGGCGTAATTCGAGCGCACCAATCGCAGTCGGGATGTCAGGCGTTGGACATTCACGAAATCGGCGGAGAAGAGATTTGTCCACGAATCACTCGAATGACACGAATCGTAGTGACTAGCGTGTCAGGCGTCGCCTAGCAGCGTGAACGATACGAATCACATGGTGACGGCATACGTTCTAAACTCAAGGACAAAGCTGATTCCGTCGCTCATGTGCATTCGCTGGTTCGTCCGTCCACTCAGACAGCCTGTTGTCCACTGAGCGGATGATGCCATAGGATGTGCAGGTTGCAAGTTGAGATCGAAAACACAGGGTGCATTAAGATGGATGCGTTTGAGTTTCACATCAAGGTCCCAATTCATCCCAGAGCGAAATTTGGGTTGAAAGCTATGCTCTTCGCGATACTTTTGCTCGCAGTCGGATTTGGTGCATTCAAATTGGGAAAAGAACGGGGCGGCAGTGAAGGCTACGCGAAAGGATACGACAATGGTTGGGCGGAATCACAGAACGCCAAGCTGGTCAAGCGGCACTATCGCGTTTCCGATTTGGTGTTGGCAGACGGACCAGAATCGATTGCAGACTTTGGGAAGCTGATTCAAAGCATCCAGCAATCTGTTGAACAAAACTCCTGGGACACAAATGGCGGACCCGCAGAGATCGCGCCATACCCGCAAAATCTGTCACTTGTAGTCAATCAAACGCAACGCGGTCACAACGCAATCGAGAAGTATCTTGATGAGCGTCGGGCAACACTGCGACTCCAGGCTCCGTGAAGCTAGTTTGGACGAACGACCGCGATCACCCAGTCGCGGCGAAAGATTTTCCATTGTCAAAAACGACGACTCCGTGACTTCGGTTCATCGCATGGTTCGCCCCTAAGCATTACTTCGCATCGGCTTGCTTTTGGGCAAGGATGGTAAAAACATTGTATCCCGCCGTCGGTATGTCGTCGCTAAATGAACCAAGATTATCGATTTCCCACCAAGGAGTAAGCTCGCCAATAAGTTGGCCACCCGTCATTTGAATCATCTTGATGTGCGCAAAGTGTCTTGAGGCGATTGGCCTATTCACAATTGCTTCGTCTGTCGGTTGCGAATCGCTGATCCACTCAAGCAGTCCGGCTAGGAACATTCTAGTGTCTGGTTTTCCTTCGCGTTCAACACGTGAAAGCACAACACCACAACCATAGAGGCCGCGTTTTAGCGGAAGGCTCCAGTATTGCCCTGCTCTCAGGTAAGCCGTTGACTTCGGTGTGAATGCTTTCATTCGATAGACGGGCGAACGGCGGTGGTCACCGCGTCGGCGCGATGGACCGGAACTCAAATACAAACTCGACTCGCCGACTGCGGTGCACCACTTGGTTCACGCGGATCGGCCACCACGACAGCTTGAGCCGTCATCGCTGGTTGCCAATGTACACGATTGAAATCACCGAGGGAAATCGCGTCTCCCAATCAGCAGCCAATGCGTCAGGCGTCGGTTGTCAGCGTTGGTATCGACAGGCGTCGGTTTGCCTCGTTCGGCCGAGACGACCGTGCACCAAGAAAGATAAGAATCACGCAAAGACGCGAAGCCGCAAAGTAGCGGGTTCAAATCTTTGCGGCTTGGCGACTTTGCGTGAGGCTCTTCCAGCAAGCGCGCCAGCGCTCCTATCGAACCGTGACATCAGGAGCGAACCCTAGGAAACAGAGGTCGAACTAAATCCGAGGGGCGCACTTCGAGCGCACCAATCGCAGCCTGAATTTCCGGTTTTGGACGATGCTGAGAACATCGCAGGAGAGGGAACCACGAAACACGCTGAACACACGAAAGAGAAATCGGCACTGCCGTCAGGCGTCGGTCAGCAGCGTGAACGACCGGGATCAACTGGCGGCGGCGGGTGACATCATCTCACAAAGAACCTTAACTCCGCCGCTCAGTTGCATCCCTTGGTTCTGTGGCTGACTGTTTCTCCCTGTACGGGTCTTCCGACGACAGTTCACCAGATGGCGTTTCGTAGTACAGTCGACCGTTGATCGAGTAGACGTTGGGTACGCCTAAACGTCTGCTTTCATCCTGGGCGTCCTCGACGGCAATTCCTCCGAGTCGGATGAGCTCGTCAACGGTAGCGTATGTCTTGGCAGTTAGCTTGGCCCGTCTAATCATCTTGCGATTGCACCGAGGTCATAAAAAGGGAGTGGAGCGTTGAGTCGCGAATCGTCAGATGGGAACGTGACCCTGCTGAAACATCCTGAATGCGACCACCTCCATTGTACAATACAACCCAATTGTCAGCCAATCCTCGATAGACTGTCCAGAAGTTATTGATACTTCGACCAAAACGGCGTCGAATATCATTTTCCGGAACATCGTGTCCGCCTTTGCGAACTCGCTCCGCCACTCGGGCGACGCAAACGTCTTCCGAGTCGACAAAAACAAATGCGATCGTGATCTCAAAGCCGCGTTGCCCTGCCTTGATCAGATTCCTGCGAAGGGATCGTCCTGATAATGTCGATTCAGCAACAAAGGATGTTCCACTTGCAAGGAATTCTCCTACACTTCGACTGAACTGTCGTCCTGCAGCAATCCTTGCAGATGCGGGGTCCGCGGGACAGATCGACACCGCGATTGCATCGGCTCCAATGTAGGGCACAGACAGAAACGCTGAGTATCGCATCGCGACCGTTGTCTTGCCGGATCCGTTCGGTCCACCGACGATCAATAAATGCGGCACGTCAGACAATCAACTCGCCTCTTAAACTTCGATGTTGTTTCCACAGAACGGTGCCCGTCACGGGGCCGGGAGTGTAAAGTCAACCATTGCCAAAACGCCCGCAAGCCCGGCTCCGGTGCACGGGGTGGTTCCCCGCCTCTCCATGCAGATCACCAGAACCCCGTTCGTTGAAACATTAGGCCAGCGTCAGCATCGAAGTAGTACGTTGCGCCACCGCCATCACCCTCGGATGGACTGTAATAGACGATAGCAGTCGCGGGACACGACCAGTTTAGTCCGTCAAATGCATGGTTGAATAGCTCAGGTGACACCGTTTGCCCCTCCTCCATGAAACCACCACGCTCGACGGCGGAATGCTCACCGTATTGCGTCCACAATCCGTCGAGATAGGCCTTAAAGTCGGTGGCGGATATGTCGTACCGTGCTCTGTAGCCATTGGCGTGCTTGTGCATCTCAATGTTCGATGCGGCGCGAGGCAAGTAGCGTTGCGATCGAAAGTCGGGGATTGCGTCAAACGAGTCGTAATGGAAGTGCCCGAAGCGGATGGAGTCCGCGACGAACATGACACCAGTACACGAGGGTATGAAAAGAACGATCGCCGCGATGGACGAAATCAGCAGTGTGTTGATGCGAGTCCATTTCCGTGGCGTTCGCGTGGCAGTCAGAAGTACGACCGCAAGCAGGAAAGCAACGCCCGTTATTTGAAACGGTAGGACAATGGGCCAAAGCATGAAGCGTATTCAATACTGCCATTCGGTCGGGGAACGTCCTGTGGTCACCGCGTCGGCGCGATGGACCGGAACTCAAAACAAACTTGACTCGCCGACTGCGGTGCACCACTTGGTTCACGCGTCCGGCCACGACGACAGTTTGAACCATCATCGCTGGGGGCCAATGTACTCGATTGGAATCGCCGATGGAAATTCGAGGTGTCTGGCTCAGACTTGTTTTCGCTGGACAGGTACGATGAAGCCCGGAGGGCTGGCACAGTGTTTGCCGGTGGTGTCAGCCACCGGTTTTTAGGGCAATGAAGTACAAAGGCCTGAAGGGCCGACACAATTGTTCTCTTAGCCGCCCGGGAACGCTCAAACCCCGATTACTGTGTCGGCCCGCTGGGCCTTGAGCGTTGTATGGAATCCATCCCCGGTGGCTGACACCACCGGCAAATACTCTATCGGCCCTCCGGGCCTAAGACACATCGCCCAACCAACCAAAGACGATCCATCGATTCCGTTGGACTCGGCAAACACTGAGAGGTCACCATTTCAGCCATCGGTTCTTTTCGTTCGGCCCAGTCGACCGCGTACCTGTCGAACGATGACATCAGAAGCGAATCCCAGGAAACGGAGGTCTGATGAAATCCGTTGCGCGCACTTCGAGCGCACCAGTCGCTGCCTGAATTTCAGGTTTTGGACGATGCTGAGAACATCGCAGAAGAGGGAACCACGAAACACGCCAAACACACGAAAGAGAAATCGGCACTGCCGTCAGGCGTCGGTCAGCGGCGTGAACGACCGCGATCACCCAGTCGCGGCGAAAGATTTTCAACTGTCAAAAACGCCGACTCCGCGACTTGGGTGCATCGCCTGGTTCGTCCGCGTTGATCCATTCTCGGCGATGGAAGTAAGGGCCGCCGCATGCGTGATCCTCGTGAGTGTACACCATCGTCCATTCGTAGTCGAAAGGCGATACAAACAGTTCTACATCGTGGAAACTGGAAAAGTCGACAAGTGGGCCGTTGCATTCGTACGCGCTGAGGCGGCGATGCAGCACATGAACGGGAAGTCCGTTGACACCGGACGTGAAGGGCACGATTAGGTACGCGGCACTTAGTTCCATCCGATATTCATTGTCCGCCTTCGCCCCGGTCTTCACACGCGAACGCTCAACAAACGTCTGACCATAAACGTCTCGCCACCTCCGCTCGGCGTCGATCGCAGCAGCGGAATCGAGTAGGGACCATCGCACCCCCGCATCAGTCAAGTATTGACGGAAATTCGATTCGACGGTCATTCAATGTAGGCACTTGAGCGGACGAACGCCTGCCGTAACCGGGCACGAACGGAAGGCTTTGAATTCAGTTGCCGCGTGAATGAGTGCGCCAGTTCACGGCTTGGTTATTTGGCTTCCTCGCCCTCGATCATCCTGTCTGGATTTTGTTGAGTGAGTCCAATTTCGCCCTTGTCACCAAGAGCATTGATCCGTGCCGTCAGTTCAATTCCGATCTGCGGATAGTCGGCAAATGATATACCTTTCTTGTTTGCACCGTCCACATTCACGACCAGCAGAAGCGCCGGTTGTTTGACGGAAATGTCGAGCCATACACCGAATGGTGCGCGTGATATGACGTTGCCAGTCACGGATTGTCCTACGTGGAGTGATTCCTTGATAGCAGGCCACCGTTCAACGGCAGCATCTGTTTGCCAATCTGGGAACTCTGCCCGAATGTCGGCCTCCCAATCAGATTGCGGCAATGTGTGGTCCAATCGTTTCTCTGCCAAATAACGGCACGCGTCACCGGGAACGCGCGAAAGATTCTCAACTTCAATCCGCCCAGCTCGCGTTCTCCGGTGCAGTACGTCCAGCATGAGCGTGATCTTGTGGGGTGCAAGTCCCCTGTACTTAGTTCCGGTTACTTTCTTGGAGTCAGTATACCAAATGAATCTCTAACGAAAGACAGTACGAGGCGAGGGCAACTGCGGCGAAGCAACAGACCGTGGAGAGGAAGCCTAGGAATGTGTGCGTAAGTGTCAACCTGAATCACGCCGTTGACCACATGCTCGCCAAGACCTGCGGTTGTTACGAACAGAAACCTCATACGAGGCCGACGACTCCAGGCCCGTCGCAGAGCGACCCAAAGCGTTCCAGCTGGCTGCTGACCGCGAAGCCGAACCGGAAGCCAGGCGGATGCCTTGAAAAAGCTCTGGGCGTAGGTAAATGGGGAGCTTGGGCAGGGACAGATCGCGTTCTTATCTGGGGAGATCCAGTTGGCGTACCTGGGAGTAGGGCTTGCCCGAAAGCCAGGGCCGTGCATTCGAAAGTGACTCGGTGCCGACTGGAAGTCAGCAGAGGGCATCGTAGCGGACCCTTGTGGCCGGCGAAGTCCCGAAGGGAACGAGCAAGTACGTATCGTGGGTAGCTCGTGCTGTTGTCTCTTCGGAGACAAATCGCCGTATGGCGGTCAACCAGTTGCGGCGCTGGTCGTGATTCAATGGCCCCAAGTCTTCGCGGCAACGCGAAGATTTGAAACTCGTGCTCAACCGCCGGATGCGGACCCGCATGTCCGGTGGTGTGGGAGGGGTTCCGGAGCGATCCGGACCCCTATCCCGATTGTCATGGTTCTGGCTCTTCCACGAATATCCCACGGGCGATTTTGTCACGATAGTATAACGTCGAAAGGTGGTCCATGACTGCCCCAGCGTCCACAAATGACCGAAACATCATCAGGTCGTTGATTTGGTCGGTCATTTCGTTGTGGTAGTCGAGCAACTCATTCAGCGTTGCCCCCAGATGCCGGCGCGCTGTTACCCCATCAGACAAATTGTAGTTCGGTGGGCCGTTTGTAGTCGAAAACACGGATGCAGGTGTTGATTTTGCAGACACGATTATCTCGTAGCCTTGCATTAATGTGCCCGAGGCGGAAGCGAGTATCTGAAGAAACGATCGTCCGGTGTCATGCAACATCCGTATGGCTCCGCCGTGAACCTCAACACCCGTTGAGTTTGACACTGAGTAAACGGGCGAATGAAAACCAAGCGTCCGGGCAGAATCGCAGACTGATAGCAGGTGACTGCGAACAGGATCGTGGAGATCATCAACTTCGCATTGGTCCTCAGCTAATGCCTTGGGGCCGTCAATTATCTGTCCATTGAGCTCTGTCAATCCGGCTCGCGCTGCTAACCAGACGATTGCTCCTATGATTGGTCTGCCGGATAAGTTCTGGAACTCACGAATCGTAGTTCTGGAATTATCGACGCGATACCGTGAGCCAAACGACCGGAGGTCGGTGCTCAAGGTTTGTGGCGGAGCGTAGGGATTCAGTGCAGCACTCATCTTGCCAGAACGGCAGCCGTCACCGGGCATGGAGAGACCACTTTCCATTTGCGAAACCTTGCAAGCCGTGCTCCGTGGGCACGGCATTGTTCTGCCCTCTTATGCGTCACGTTGAAGCGCTGACGCACCGGGATGCCCAGTATATCTGTTTGTGGTGGTGTGATTCAAATTCCGCGACCCAACAATCTGCGTCGCGCTTGGTTGTCGGCATACCAATCTTCACCTGATTGCCATCGTCACCCTGTCGCCAAACTTGAAAGGCATCAAGTTCAAGCAGCTCTGGCATTTCGCCGGCGAACCGCTCGATCATCGCGCCACGATCAGGCTCTTGCATGTCACGAGGTACGTCAACGAGTTCAGAGTCCCAGTGACGTAAATGGCGGCGAGCATGCTGGGAGCAGGGAAGGTCCGCAAACACCGATCCACCTTTGCTCCAGTGAAAAAACTCGAATGCAAGTTTGAGTCCGCAGTCAAATTTGACGGCCCAATAGTCGCCATCACCTAATCCGGGTTCGTCTGCAGCAACGGCATCGACATCGAAGAATTCTGCTGCGGCCTGTCGGCCAATGCTCAATTGGCAAACGTGAAACCACGGACGAGTTTTGTTGCCAAGTATCGTTGAGACGTCGAGCGGAGTCATGATTTCAGTGGTACCCCTTGGTTCGCCGAGACTTGTCGTGTCGATCAGTCCACCCGATGACATCAATCTTAATTCATGCCGTCGCATGCAATCAAGAACTGGTTGATCACGGACGCAGTGTTTAGACCACGTGGTTGCAAAGTGCCAGTAATGCAATGCCGAGGATCGCGATCAGCACTCCGGCGACCAATGCCATCAAGTGCCATCTCAACGCGGAAAACAACCTCTCGTGAATGTTGTATCGGATTGCTGCAACCCAGAAAGGCATTGGCGTGGCGATTAAGACGAGAAGTATCGCTGAAGCATTGGGATACGCAACGTTCAGTTTTGCGACCAGCGGAACGGCCAACCCGCTAAAAACAATATAGATCGAAAAGGCGACGAGTTCTTCGTTGTGCGGCATGCGATGAAGCGGATTCGGCCAAGCAATTCCATTCGGCGAAAGAATCCATGTAAGTCCGAGGCTTGGTGGGCGGGAGTCATTTGTTTGTAAACTGGCGACTCGGACCCGTGATTCTGGCAGCTTGCGACTGCCAGTCACATTCGCTCCACCCACCAAAACCAAGGACACAGTAACCATGAAAATTCTCGCCCTTGATCTCGGCAAATTCAACTCTGTTTGTTGCGTTTACGATTCAAAAACTCGAAAGAAAACGTTCCTCACGACGCCTACCAAACGCGAACACCTGCAGAGTGTCTTCCAAAACGAAGGCCGGCTGGCCGATCTGGTCGTCATGGAATCTTGCGGGCCTTCCGGATGGATCAACGATCTGGCGCAGTCCTTCGAGCGAAACACACTCGTCTGTTCGACCAATGAAGAAGCCTGGCGTTGGGCAAACGTCAAACGAAAGACCGACAAGGACGACGCCTTGAAGCTGGCCCGTATGGCTGCCATGGGGGAACTCAAGTCCGTCCACATGCCTTCGCCCGAGCACCGAGAATTCCGATCACTGGTCAAGTATCGAAAGACGCTCGACGGCCGAATCAACAAAACCAAGAACACCATTCGCGCGTGGTTCGTCAACCATGGGATCGAAATCGACAAAGGAGACAAGGCCTGGCACACCGGACGAAAACGCATCGATTCGTTCCGCAAAGGGATCCAAGACTGCACTCCCGATGAACTCTGGAAAGGCCAGCTCGACATCGAGTTGACCATCCTCGACTCACTGACCGAGCAACTCGACACGATCGTCAAGAGGCTCGAAGAACTCGGCAAGAACGATGAACGCATCAAGCGCCTGCGCACGATTCCAGGTGTCGGACCGCGGACCGCAGAGATCCTCGTCGCCTGTATCGACGCCCCCCATCGATTCAAAAATGGACGCCAAGTGTCCGCCTACTTCGGGCTCGTGCCACGTCAGTATCAATCCGGCGAGACCGATCGCAACGGCCGGATCACCAAACGCGGCAACCCGCTGGCAAGAACCATCCTTGTCGAGTGTGCGTGGGCATCGCTGCGATACAATCCATGGGCCAAAGGCATCTACGAACGAATCTGCGGCAAACAAAAGACCCGCAAAAAGAAGGCCGGAATCGCACTGGCACGCAAGATCGCCGTGATCGCTTGGGCGATGCTGCGTGACGAAAAGGACTGGGAACCGAAACGGATGGTCGAGGTCACCGAGTCGTATGGCGAAATGCCAGACAAGCTGAAGGAGTCCCTGCTCAACATGAAACCCAAGGAGAACAGCGACCAACGTAAAGCCCGACTGCGCCGTGAGGCCCGTCAAGCCAAAGATGCGAAACAAACCTCTAAGGCCAAGCCAACGAACAAGAAGACGCGTCCGTCATCGAACCCTTCAAGCCGAACTGAAAAGGCGACGCCACAAGCGACCAAACCGAAGAAAAAGTCCACTCCCGTCAAGTCAGCGACGAAGTCGCGTTCCAAGCCACGGCGAGCAGGAAAGCTAGTATCGCGTGACTGATGCGTTTGACATCGGCGTAACGAATCAGCCCTGCTCGCTTTATCAATCACCGAGCGACGAGGACAACCAGTACCGGCTGACTGGCAACTTGATGCCGGCGTAACGAATCGGACCTCCTCGCTTTCAAACCCACCACGTCCCGTTCCACCAACAACCACAAAGACCAATCACGAGCCGACGGGGAGCCCCCGCGAGACTCGCCGAGACGATCGATCAAGGAGAAGACCTACCCGAGTGTGTGAGTACCGAGACAAGCTGACACTGGACCTTCGCAATAGGAGCCATTCGCTGCAGCGAATCGGCAGAGGGTTCAGACACGTCGCCCTAAAGAATGTGCCACACCGACGGAAGGTAGCTTGCTGCTCAATGACGCCTCCAGTCAAAGAAGCCTCCAGGCAAGCTGCATCCAGCGCGGAATCACACCACCGATCAATGATGGTTGAACCGTGTAAGGACCACTGAGGGAACGCAGTCCGCCGAGTGCGGATCTACGAGAAGTTCAATTGCGTTCACACCTCGAATAGTCGTTTAATCAACATCCTTGTCGAAACGTCACGACGAATCACCGCGAGGCGGCCACTCCCTCAACGCTCACCAACGAAGACACTCCCAAGGAACCACTGACCATGTCGAATTAAAAATCCAAAAATTGTGGCACCCGCCACTTGCATATGTCGGACTTCATAGTCGTTACCGATCAGCCGGCGGCGACGGTTGATCATCCACTTTAAAACGTCCGACTTCGCCGCTCGGTTGCATCGGATGGTTCTGCCTTCTTCGGTCGCATCAGCCAGAAACAGCCATCCGCATCAACTCGTCGTCATCGAGACGTCGCTTCGGCTGAGCGTGTATCTCGCGACGAATTGAAGCCGGAACACCGATCGCTACAGAGCCGATATCGTAGGTGATTGGAAAGACGTCCGCGATGCCGAGGCCGAAGAAAGCAGCGCATTCGTTTGGGCCGTGAGTGTCGATGTTGAAGTCATGGTACCGGGCCAAATGGAACAGCTTGCCGTCATCACGGTACAAGGTCAGTGCAACGAAATGCTCTGTTTGCGTGTGATCGTTAAGGTCGATGTTACTCAGTATGCCAACAACGGAGTCACCATTTGCAAATTGCAGTGTCGTCCCAACCACGCGATTGCCAAGGTCGGAAACCGGTACGTCATTCACCGGTCGGATGACAGTTGCGTCGCCGAATTTGGATTCAACGTCATTGCAGAATTCCCACACGGGGTGGTTGCGAATGTCGTCAGCTGTCAAATCAGCGAACAGTTTCATGCATCTTCAATGGCAGAACGGCAGCCGTCACCGAGGACGGACGATTGATTTTCCACTCCAAAAACCGCGCAAGCCGTCCTTCGGTGCACGGCATGGTTACGTGATTCTCGTCTTCTTTGCGCCGGGTGATTTTTTGCGTCTACGATTCTCGATGAATGCACCTACGAACCCAAACTCGAAGACGGAAACCAAGATGAACGGGATCGCGACCGGGACAAACGCGGCTGCGAGCAATGTCGGAAACAAGAGTATACAGGCAGCACCTAGTTGATCCCAGTCGCCTCGTAGCGATGCCAGTAGAAATGCGCCGGCGAATGCGAAACCAACAATGCTCGCGTATGGGGCGTCCAAGCCCGTGCGAGCGACTACGGTCCGCATCGTTGCAATCACCATCGCGACGCCTGCAGTAGCGAATAGCAAACGAGCGATTGAGAACTTCAGTGGGCGTGACGGCTTGCGTCTCGGGAACTTGTCTATGCTTCGTTGAATCGGTCGATATTCCAATTCTTTCACGTAACGATACGGATCACGTGGCCGCCGCGATCGACTGACCACTTCAATAAAGTCAATTCGGCGGCTCACGTGCATCCGCTGGTTCTGACCGTCCCTAGTGAGTCCGATTGGTCACATGCACGATGTACAACGCCTTGCCGTCGTCAAGAATCTCACTCATTAACCCGGTCTTTAGCGAGAGGGCTGCAGTTCGAACCACACCTGATTCGATGTCGCAAGAATCATCAACCAAAATATTGCGCCATCCAGCATCTGTCGAGAAATGTCCCGCGAAGTAAGTGTCGCGCCCCTTGGCCGAAATTTGGGTTCGTGCTAGTTCGCGTTCGTCATCAGAACTGTACGGAATACGGAGTAGATCGAAGTGAATCGAAACGTCCGCACTCGTCTGTTGATTCAAAATCGAATTTTCAAGATTGGCAACACGACGGGTGAGATCGGACAGCAGGTGTTTGATCTCGCAAAGCTCGTCCTGGTGGCGACTCGGTGGTTCGGCGGCGTTTGACGAAACTGCCAATAGAAAAACGATTGAACAAGCAATAAAGCGATACATTACGAATCCCTCCAAAGAGTTAAAAATCGAAACAGTGTTTGTTTGTGTCAGAACGGTAGAAATCACGGTGGACGGGCGAAAGACTTGCAAGCAGTCCAAGAATCGCGACTCCCGTCCTGCCGTGCATTTCATGGTTCTGTCAGTGTTTTGCTGTTGACGTGTTCAGGACGAGTTAGTGCGATCGGAACTGGTCCCATGTCTCGATGACGTCCTCTACGCTATCGACCCATTTTCCTGGTGGAACAACAAAAATTCGAGTAGGGTGAGTTGGCCCCGTACTTTGTATCCAACTACCATCCTTCGCTTTCCGTAACCTAAAAGTCGAAACGGAGAAAGTTGCCGATGGTGTTGACTGAGTGGCAAATCTACAAGTGAAATGCGATGAACGTCGTTTTTCACCAACACCCACGTTGGTGGCCCAAACTCGAAGGTCTGCTCGAGTCCTCTGCCAACGTTTATTGTACTCCAGATTCATCCAAATTTGCGTTGCAACAGCGAGCACCGCGACAAGGATGAGCAGCGTTCGAAGGCTAAACTTGACACTTGGCAAAAAACAAAACCCTCGGAAATGACGTCGCAGTAAGTGACGACAGAACGTCCGCCGTCACCTGGCACGAGCGGACAAATTTGAACTCAAAACAGATTCGATCGAGTGCTCAGGTGCACGGCTTGGTTCCTCGGATCTCGTCGATTACTCGGCGGCAGCGTTGGATGCGACCGATGCAAGAGGATACCGCGGTGAAACAGTCGACGCAAATCTTTGTCTGCGAAACGAGCGGCGTGAATTTGGCGGACCAATTTAGCGGTGGTTCACCACGAAAAACACAAATGACACGAAAAGAGAACGGGCATGGTGGCACGTGGAGAGTTTGATGTGCGTTCCACCGGAACCGCACACGGGTCCTTCGCGGCGCGCACCAAGTCTCCCATTCGCGTCAGCCAATGAGCCGTGACGATCCAAAGCCATTCGGCCCAAGCGTGCGGCATCGATCAATCGATCGAAACGGTCCGACATCGAAAGCTCAACGCGGATTGCGTTGACCGAAAATGCACGACACTCGATCAATCGGCCCAGTAAATCCATCACCACTGATCGACGTTTGGAGTTGTCTCGCTTCCTACGAGGAACGTAACGGATCACGCGGTCGCCGCGAGCGATCCTCCACTTCAAAAACCACTACTCGGCGACTCGTCGTGCATCCGATTGTTCAAGTAAGCCGCTTCGCGGCGGGATTTTGGTGGGTATGAGACCTTGATGGAAGGAGCGGTTCACGGTGAACCGCTTCACACACTCCTTCCACAAGGAACTTTCGATGTCCAAGTCTAACAATCGTCGCCGCAATTCGCAAAAGTCTGCTGCTCTGGGGGCCTACTTTCCCGAGGATCTTCGTCAAAAACTCAGCGAAGACCTGCAACTCTCCGGGATGGCCAAGCGGACACACGACGGATACATCCGTGCCATCCGGCAACTCTCCGATTTCGCCAAGTGCTCCCCCGACCAAGTCACTGAGAACCATGTTCGCCAATTCTTCTTGCACCTCAAGAACGACCGAGGTTTCGCCTACGGTTCACTGCGTGTGCCCTCTCGGGAGTGAAGTTCTTTTTTACCCGCACCTGCAAGCGAGACTGGGACATCTTTTCCATGCTCAAACTGCAAAACATCACCGCACTGCCGGAAGTCCTGACCATCAGCCAAACCCACGAGTTGATCGGTCAGGCGAACACCTTGCGGATTTACGCGTATTTCTGGACCGCTTATTCGATGGGCTTAAGGCTGAACGAAGCGCTTCATCTGCAGACGACGGATCTGCAAAGCCAACGCGGCTTTGCCCACATCCACCGCGGCAAAGGGGCAAAGGATCGTTACGTCCCGCTGCCAGAATCAACTCTGAAGTTGCTGCGTGCCTATTGGCTGACCCATCATCACGACACGTGGATCTTCCCCGCCGTTTCGCCCGGGTACTGCTTCGACATCCATGGCAAGAGCAAGGCCGAGCGTCCGATGTCGGAAACCACCGTCCAAGGTGCGATGAAGCAGATCGCCAAGAAGCTCAACTTCGGCAAGAAAATCACGATCCACACGTTGCGACATGCTTACGCAACGCATCTGCTCGAAGCCGGAGTTGGGCTGAAGGTCATCCAGAAATACATGGGGCACTCCTCGCTGCAGACGACCCTCGTTTATCTACATCTGACCGAAGATGCGGAGGCCAATGCGCGGGGAGCGATCGACGGACTGTTCGGAAAGTTGCCGGGGGACGACGATGATCCCGATGCGCTCGGCTGTCCCGCACGACTGAAGTAAACCGGTCGCCGAAACGTGTCCACGCTGGCCGAAGCCATCGCCAAGCATGGACCGGCATACCTCGCCAAGCTTCCCGACCCGCTCCCCGAGTCACTGTATCAGGTTGCACGCGTGATCTCGTTGTTGCCGTTTTGCCGAACCGGTGCCCTTGGCGGAGTCCTGTATCGATGCGACGGCTGCGGCCAAACGCATTGGACGGGACGGAGCTGCGGAAATCGTCACTGCGCCACCTGTGGTCACGAGAAGTCGCAACGTTGGATCGAGAAGCATCAGAAGCGGTTGCTACCGGTTCATCACTTCTTCGTCACCTTCACGGTTCCCCGTGAAGTCGGCTTGGTGCTGCGCGCGAACCAACGTGAAGGCTATCGTTCGCTCTTTGATGCTTCGGCACAGAGCATTCGGGACGTCGGTGCCGCAACCAAAGCACTGAAAGGATGCAAGCTCGGTTACTTCGGCGTTCTGCACACTTGGGGGCGAGATCCGCTCGTCTATCATCCGCACATTCACTACATCATCCCCGGCGGTGGAGTGAAGGTCGATGAGGAGGGCGCGGCGATCGGCTGGCAGAGCACACCGCAAGGCTTCCTGTTTCGCCACGGCACCCTGGTTCGGGTCTACAAAGCGAAGTTGGCTGACGAGCTTCGCCGCTGTGGACTTTACGATTCGGTGCCGCGCGAAGCGTGGAAGAAGAACTTCGTGGTGGACATCGAAGCGGTCGGAAATGCGTGGGGCTCATTGCGTTACCTCGCGCCCTACATCCATCGAGTCGCGATCAGCGACAAACGGATCGTCTCGGTCACCGACAGTTCGGTCTCGTACACCGTCACGCCCACAAAGGCCAAGCGGACGATCGAGCGGAACGTTAAAGGTGTCAAGTTCGTCGAGGGATTCGCGCAGCACATTCTCCCCAGCGGATTCCAGAAAGTGCGGCACTATGGCTGGATGAGCAGCAATTCGGCGATCCGCCTGGATGAACTGCAACTCCTTGTGTGGATGCATCTGGGCTGGGTGTACTGGTTGGCCAGCGGGCATGCTCCACAACCGGAACGTCTCGTCAGCGAGCCTCGCTGTGCCCACTGTGGTGGTGACCTGCGTGTGGTGACGGTCAGCTTCGACCCGATGCCACTTCCTCGTGGACCTCCACCGGCGGCGTTTCAAAGGAGAGCCAATTGAACGTTCAACGGAAATCGGAGACACAAAATCAAACGTCATCGGGGAGGCGAACAGAGACGCTCTGCGCTGATCGCGTTCAAATTCGCGCAGACGTGGTGCCGAAGCGCACCTTGGCAGGCAAAACGCACATCCGCTGCCGCCGGCTCACCGTATCGAGACCAGCATGGCAACCGCCGAAGAGCATCGCACCTGGCAGATACGTCTTGAACGAGCCCGGGCCATCGAAGCAAAATCCAAGAGAGATTTAGGCGGCCGAGCGAGCGTTATCGGGCTTCTTGAACAGAGGACTTGAACTTCGGCTCGCAAGCTCGCGAAGTCAAATCCTTACTGGTTATGTCGCGACTGTGATTGTCGTTGGTGTATCCATCATGCTGCAACCCCGAAAATAGCACCAATCCCGGCCGTTGCTGCCATTGCCAGTGCGCCCCAAAATGTCACGCGTGCAACAGCCTTTGCAATCGGAGCACCGCCCGCGCGAGCGGAAACGCCGCCAAGCAACGCAAGAAAGAACAGTGAAGTAACGGAAACAATGATCGGGATACGTTTTTCAGGAAGTAAAAACGCGGTGGCAAGCGGAAGCGCCGCGCCAACAGAGAACATGGCGGCGGATGCAAACGCCGCCTGAACGGGACGTGCGCTCATTGTCTCGGAGATGCCCAATTCATCGCGTGCGTGTGCGCCGATTGCATCATGTTTCGTGAGCTGTTCGGCAACCTGAATCGCAAGCGATTCGTCCAATCCGCGTTGGACATAGATTGCGGTAAGTTCAATAAGCTCCGCATCGCCATCGGTGGCAAGTTCGTTTCGCTCACGGGCAAGGTCGGCGTTTTCCGTGTCAGCTTGAGAACTAACGGAAACATATTCACCTGCGGCCATCGACATGGCACCAGCGACCAGACCAGCAACGCCAGCGATCATGATGTTGTTGTGTGTCGCGTCAGCCGCAGCAACGCCAACAACCAAGCTGGCCGTTGAAACGATGCCGTCGTTAGCGCCCAATACGGCGGCGCGTAGCCAGCCGATGCGATCGGTGCGATGAAGTTCTTTGTGGGGAGACAATGCGTTCTTTCAGGTTGGCCTGGACATGACGTCCAGCACGACCAGGGGGAGACATTTGGGTTTTTGCAGTCTGTTGGTTTGGAATTACTTTTTCTTGGACCAGTAGTCGTCGGCCTCCGCTTCCATTTTTCCGAGGCGCGTATAGTAATCTGCGAATTCTTTGAGGTGTGCTAACGCGATCTTTCCGGTTGCGATCAAATCATCATCGGTAAGATTCGTTTCAGCGGCATTTGCACCATGCTCCAGTTCGACGGATAAACCCATGCGAAACTCGTCGATTGGGATCTTGTTCCAATCGACGCCAAGTTGGTCGCCGATCGTTTTTGCTTCTTCCGATGTAAATTGTCGATTCCCCATCGGGAACTCCTTTTGATCGTAGTTGTAAATTCGCAAATCGTGCTCACGCGAACACTGAAGCGACATAACGGCGGTGGTCACCGCGTCGGCGCGATCGACCGGAACTCAAAAACAAACTTGACTCGCCGACTGCGGTGCACCGATTTCGATGAAAGAGTTGGGTGTTCAAAAAAACGGCTCTCCGAGATGCTGGGAGTCGGGTGATCGGGAGCTAAGCCCACGAGCCCAAATTGATACAAAGTCCCTCTCGGAGAACCGAACCCATGTTGTACCTCGGAATCGATCAACACGCAAAGCAACTCACTCTTTCACTTCGTGGATCCGACGGAAACGTCATCCTCAATCGCCAAGTCAGCACGGAGCCCAAACGATTCGAGGAGTTCTTTAACGGACTGAAATCCAGGGCCGAAGCAGATGGATATTTCGCGATTGTCGAAGTCTGTGGATTCAACGATTGGCTGCTCCTGGCCCTGCCAAACTTCGGATGCACCGAAGTCATTCTGATCCAACCAGAGAAGAAGCCCAAAGTAAAAACAGACCGCCGCGACGCTCACGCACTCAGCGAACTGCTGTGGATCAATCGCGAGCGCATCGCCAATCGGATTCCGATTCGAGGTGTTCGACAGGTCATTGCCGCCTCTCCAATTGATGCCGAGAACCAACGCATCACTTTACTGCGGCAACAAGCCGGGAGGCAGCGAACCCGTGCGACCAATCAAATCAAACACATCCTCAGACGTCACAACCTGCAGTGGTCTATGCCGACCAAAACCTTCCCGACGTTGAAGGCCATCGCCTGGCTAAAAACGGTCAAACTACCTTCGTGGGATCGAACTGAAATGGACTATCACCTCGGGGAATTCGAACGCTTAACGACGCGAATGAAGTCACTCGAAGAAACCATTGTATCTCGTGGTCAGGGAATCGAAGAAGTCGAATTGCTTCGCACCATCCCCGGATGTGGATACTACTCCGCGCTGGCATTGGCCAGTCGTATCGGTGATGCAAAACGCTTCCCACGTGGCAAGAGCCTTGCAAACTACTGGGGATTGACTCCCGGTGTTCGCGACAGCGGGGACGCCAAAGGGCGACGCGGACATATCACCAAGACGGGGAGCACGATGGCGCGTTGGTTGCTCGCTCAAGTCACGCAACACGTGTTGCGTCGCGACCCTGTCATGAAGCAGTGGTACAAGCCGATTCGTGCACGTCGTGGAAGTCGTATCGCACGGACCGCGGTAATGCGACGGATGTCGGTGATCATCCGGAACATGCTCGTTGAGAAACAATCCTACACCGAATGCCGCGACGCCATGATCGCTCGCCGTAAAAGTCAATTGAAGACAAGAAACAAGCGTGCAGCTTAAATCTAATTCACAACCCAACTCATACATCACCCTCACGAATTTGCCTCATGAAGCTTTGAAACAGAGATGGCATCGGCTCGGCCTCTGCTGCTTGACACAACCGTGACAAGTCTTGTGGACCCGAGTTGCTCACCCTATCCAATTCGCCCGGAACCATGTGTAGATCCGACCTCGTTGTGATTCACTTCACAGCCTGATAGTCGAACGTTGCACTGATTAGGAGCCTTGGATTGCGGTGGGCGGATCGCATCGAAAAATCTGTGCTTGGCCGATCGTGCCAAGGCATCATTGCAAACGCATTGATGGGACCCACGAAGGAATGTATGGGGTGCGGTCGCTGGGTCTTCAACGCTGAGGGCTCTGAAAAGAACGACCCGCAACTGCCCGAAATCAGATCCAACCATCGACGTTCAAAGCGTCAACAACATCTGTCAGTCGAACCACAACGAAGGCACCAAGATGGTGCTGTCGCCCCTATCGTGAATCCGCACTCACGATCAAGTTGAAAAAGCATGGAAAATCAATCGAAAGGCCTAAACTCTTTCAGGAACACATGGTTCACGCGACCGGCCACGACGACGGCCCTCGCCATCGCCGCTCTTTGCCAATGTACTCAATTTGAAACGCAGTGGGAAATCGAAAATCCCATTTTGCGGCCGGCACGTCAGGCGTGGGTTGTCAGCGTTGGAATCGACAGGCGTCGGTTTGTCTCGTTCAACCGAGTCGAGCGCGCATCAAGAGAGTCAAGAATCACACAAAGACGCTAAGCCGCGAAGGAGTGGGTTCAGATCTTTGCGGCTTGGCGACTTTGCGTGAGGTCCTTCCAGCAAGTACGTCAGCGTACCTATCGAACGATGACATCAAATGCGAATCTTAGGAAATGGACGTCTGATCAACTCCGGTGGGCGTCCTTTGAACGCACCAGTCAAGCCGTGGAGAATGAACAACCACCGAGGCTACGAAGGGACACAGAGAAGAGGTGGGCCGTTGCTGTCAGGCGTCGGTTAGCAGCGTGAACGTCCGCAATCACCCGGTCGCGACGAGCAATTCTCAATTGCCAAACGCCCGACTTCGCGACTCGGGTGCATTGCTTGGTTCTGCCTCACGTGAACTGCCATGTGAACCACATTCTCCAACATTCCTGACACCTGAACAAGCTAACCTCCCGTAAAGACTCCGGCATTAGGTCGAATTCAGATTTCCATGCGACTGGGCCACGCTCCCAGTAAGCATGTATGTTCGGAATCCTCTTTGATTCTTCGTAGGCTGACGGACAACCCATGAATTCGCACCAATCGCCGCAGCAGATCGGCCAGTCTCGATACTGCATAAACAGCGGGATATCGGGGAATCTATGGTAGGCCTCGGTTGCGGCGGTTTTGTCGTAGGCGAAACGGTTGATTGTCGCTGTGATCTCATCGATCAGATGTTTGCGAACGTTGCCCGACAAGATGCAATCCGCGCAAAGTTCGTCGATGTCAGGTTCGTCTTCTGCGAGTTGCGGATTCTTCGCGAGTTTTGCGTCCACAATGTGACCGAAATACGTGAATATCGGTACGTTTTGGCGTTCACAATGGTGGCATTCGGTTCCGCCGCAGGGATACATTGCGTCATCAGCGATGTAAAGGAATGTTGATCCCATTGGGTGAACTAATAGGCAGAACGGCCGCCGTCACCTGGCACGAGCGGACAAATTTGAGCTCAAAACAGACGCGATCGAGTGCTCAGGTGCACGGCTTTGTTCCTCGGATCTCGTCGATTGCTCGGCGGCAGCGTTGGATGCGACCGATGCAAGAGGATACCGCGGCGAAACAGACGACGCAAATCTTTGTCTGCGAAACGAGCGGCGTGAATTTGGCGGACCAATTTAGCGGTGGTTCACCACGAAAAACACAAATGACACGAAAAGAGAACAGGCATGGTGGCACGTGGAGAGGCTGATGTGCGTTTCATCGGAACTGCACGCAGGTCCTTCGCGGCGCGGACCAAGTCTCCGATTTGCATCAGCCGAGAGGCCGTGACGATCCAAAGCAATCGATCCAAACGTGCGGCATCGATCAATCGACCGAAACCGTCCGATGCCCAAAGCTCAACGCATATTCCGTTGGGCGAAAGAGCGTGACACTCATGCAATCAGCCCAGTAAATCCGTCAAATCAGATCGACGTCTGGAGTTGTCTCGCTACTGACGAGGAACTTGTTTATTACCTGGTCGCCCGCGGTGGGGGGCTTATCTGCCGCCTTATCCTCGGGTGGATAAGTTTTTGACGGCCTTATCCGCGGGTCGGCGATAAGTTGTCACAGAATTATCCAGTTTTTCGTCAGAATTGCAACCCGATAGGGTTGACCCACCCCCTCCGTAGCGAAAAACTGTCTACAGCGGGCTTACCAACCGGTTTCGCAGAGGGGGAATGGGCCGATGGCGACGCAGAATGGCGGTGGGATGCAGCAGTCTGGCAAGCCCGACTGGGCGTTGATTTGGCACAAAAAGCTTGCCAAGTTTCATGGTGCGGGAGCCAATGCGGGTTGGCAATTTCGTCAATCCGATGTGATCGAATTCCTAATAGACCGCAAGAAGAATGGCACGCCGGCTTGGAAGAGATTGAAAATCGCTGAGGCGCTCTGGGACTATCAGAAACGTTTTCACCGGGATGGCGGTGAGCGACTGGACCGGATCGTGGCGCAATTGCGTTACAAGGCGAGTTCGGAGCGTCAGGCAGAGCTATCGGGCCCCGAAATGAACGAAATTGTCGGGCAGATCGACGCCACGGAGCCCCCGGTGATTCAGCAGATGCGTCGCACAATGCGTCTGAACACCGGTGGTGATGAGCCACCGAGAAGTTGCAGTGTTGTTGGAGCAACTTGACGGAGTCTATTTGCTGATGGCGCAGCTGATGTACGGTGCCGGGTTACGGCTGAGTGAATGCTTGAGCTTGCGTGTGAAGGATTTGGATTTCGACCAGAAGTTGATCATCGTCTGCGATTCCAAGGGCAAGAAAGATCGGCGGGTGCCGCTGCCGGACACTGCGGTGGATGGATTACGCCGGCAATTGGCTTGGCGAAAATCGCTGCACGAGCGCGACCTCGATGAGGGTGCCGCTTCGGTGTACTTGCCTCGCGCGATCGATCGCAAGTATCCCAACGCGCACAAGGAGCTGCGATGGCAATTTCTGTTCGCCTCTCGTCAACGATCCAAGAACCCGCGTAGCGGTCGAATGCACCGTCATCACATGCATGAGGGCACCTTTCCGTCTCGATTGAAGCCAGCGGTCGAGCGTGCCGGGATTCTGAAGCGAATCACATCGCATGCGTTCCGCCACAGTTTCGCAACGCATTTGTTGCAGGACAATACGGACATCCGCCAAGTCCAGGAACTGCTGGGGCACAAGGACGTCAAGACAACCATGATCTATCTGCATTGTTTGAACGACGCCGAGAAGGACGTCGTCAGTCCACTCGATCGTTTGCAGGAGTTGCGGAACGCGGAAAAGACAAACGCAGCGTCGGAAGGGGGCGGCCCCCAGCTCGCAGGGCCTGCCCAGGGTGGTGATTTACACGCTCCGCAAACGGAACCATTGGCGAGTGATGAGACTGGTCTCCGCGGTCAGGCGGAGATCGACGTCCCACCCCTTTCCCCTGACGAATCGTTCTCCGGTGAGTGCACAACCGCCATTCCCAGTGGTGCAGACGGAGTGCTCAACAGGATCAGGGCGTCCGTGATTGCCATGCTGCGCCGGCCTCGCGGTCAGGGGTTCTTCAGACGTTTGATCCATCAGTAGTGCGGACGGTCGCGTCGGCGGGGATGAAGATGGCGAGCTGGATGGCAGAATATTTCGGGGCAGAATGATTTTAGAGTATTGTCACGCACAGCGTGACCTACTTGAAGAGGGGCAGAAAGATTAGGGGCAGAAAGATTAGGGGCAGAAAGATTAGGGGCAGAAAGATTAGGGGTAGGAAGATTAGGGGTAGGATGATTAGAGGTAGGAAGATTTTGGGGTAGGAGGATTGCGATTGGTCTGGAGCGGGGTCGGTCCCCGGGGAATGATCGTTAAGTTGCCATTAACGTAACGCTGAGGTGTTAGGAGCAGACATCGCCAGAGACGTTGGGTGCGGCCGTTTCGATGGTGGGGATGGCCGACGTGATTGCGGGTGCGAGCTGTTGGTCGCACCAGCGTTTCCAGGCTTGGCGATACGCTTTCTCAAGCTCGGTGACGAAACGCTGTTGGTCTGCGATCGTGCGCCGCGTCGTCTCGCGCAGCGTACCTCGCAGACGTTCCAGCTCGTCGAGGTCGCCGGCGAGTCGGCCAACGGAGGACGCATAATCGTCGATCGACTTGGCAATCCACTCCGGCTTGCCGAGGTGGTGAACGATCCCCGCGGTGCCCCGCGAGGGTCGGTTGGCACCATAAAAGCCGACGACCGGGATCCCCATCCACAAGGCCTCCATCGTCGTCGTCCCGCCTGCCCACGGAGTCGTGTCGAGCCCGAGATCGATCTCGTGATACGTTTCTAAATACGACTCGCCGCGATAGGTGCTGCGGACTTCGATTCGACTTTCATCGATACCACGTTGAACCAACGCGCTGATCAATTCCCGCTTCAACGAGTCGTTGAACCGCGTGTTGAACGCGAGTAACCTTACATCGGGACAGGCCTTCAAGGCAGCCGCCCACAAATCGTGCGTCGAGGAGGAAATCTTGAACGGTCGGTGCAGCGATCCGAACGTCACATAGCCGTTGCGGCGGGCAGGCAAGGATGACAATTCGGGAGCGTTTTGGGGCGGTGCAAAACAAAACGACCCACCGGGAATCCGAATCAGTTCCTCGGTGTGCAACGTGGGCTCGCCGACGGGATTTTGCACGTCACAGGTCAGGCAATAGTCGATCGCCTTCAATCCCGTGGTGTTGGGATAACCGAGCCAGGAGATCTGGATCGGCGCCGGTTTATAGGCCAGCGCCGGCAACCGATTCCCCGACGTGTGTCCGGCCAGATCCACCATGATATCGATCTGATCATCCAGAATCTGCTGCGCCACCTGCTGGTCCGAGTAACCGAGTGTTACGCGCCAATGATCCGAGAGCGACTTCAATTGCCCGGTCACGTGGTCTTCCACACCGGACTCGTAATAACAATAGACTTCGAACTTTGATCGGTCGCGAAGACTCAACAGCGGCTCGAAGAACGCCGTGACGGCGTGCTCGCGAAAGTCTGCCGACGCGTAACCGATCCTCAGCTTGCGGTTCGGATCACGCACGTTGAGGTGTCGCTGAAGCGGCTGGACGTTTCCATGCACCTCGCCCCAGCGGACGTGTTCTTCGAACAGTTGCTTTGGGTCGATGTCGGGATCGCCGCTCATCAAATACAGCAAACAGCCATGCGCGCCACTCATGCGGGCATCGAGCTTGACAGCTTCGGCGAAGCATTCGGCCGCTTCACGACGCCGGTCGGTTTCGATATAGACGAACCCCAGCGAGCAGAGTGCGTGCGCGTCCGCCGGGTCGAGCTGCAAGGCCAACTGAATCTCCGACTCCGCTTTCGCGACGTCGCCCAAAGTGAGCGACACAGTCCCCAAATAATGGTGCGCCTTGGGATAGTGGGGAAACTCCGCAATGAGCTGTTCCAAACGCTCGGCCGCCTCGTCAAGCCGCCCCAGATTCACCAGCGTCCGCGCGAGCGTCAATTTGGAAACCACGTCACCGGGACGGGCCCGCACCACACGCTGAAGCAACTCCAGTGACTGCTCCCATTTACACTGGCGGCGGTAGCATTCACCGAGATTGCCCAGGACGTCGAGGTTGTCTCCGTTGCGTCGCACCAGGTCATCATAGATCTGTTCGGCGTCGTGAAGACGATTCTGCCGGACCCAACAGTTTGCCAGATTCATCGAGGCCTGTTCGGAACCCGGATTGATCCGAAGTGCATGCTGAAACTGCTCCTCGGCTTGTTCCAATTGCCCGAGCTCCAGCAAGAAGACTCCGAAGTTGTTGCGTGTGTCGGCATTGTTTGGATCAACTGACACGAGCTGGCTGAGCATTTGCCGAGCCCGCTGGAGGTCTCCGAGCGCGTGATACACCAGCGCCAGATGGCCCATCAGTTCCGGGTTATCCCCCAGCAGCCCATGCGCCTTTTCCAAACACTCCAGCGCACTCGGATAGGCCGCTGCGGAGTAGAGCGTCATGCCGAGCAGATGCCAGGCATCGGAGTGGTTTGGATCCACGCTCAGCACTTCGCAATACAATTGCTTGGCCTGTTCCAGATTCCCCGCTTTCTGCAGCGTTAACGCGGTGTCAATTTTCGCCGCGAGTGCTTGCGTGTCGGTAACGGGACGCTGCGGCGGGCGCGGTCGCGGCCTTCGTCGTTTCGGGCTTTTGGGTTTGCTGCGTGCCATCGTGACCTAATTCCAAATGAAGAGGGGTGCGAGAAGGCTGGACCTTAATATCCGCGGATCACCCGACAGACTCGTTCGATGTCTGATTCGTCAATTGCCGAACCGGTCGGCAGACAGACCACGCGATTGCAAAGCGTCTCGGTGTGGGGTAGCGTCAAGTTTTGATTGCGAGCCATCGACCGATAGGGCTCCATCCGATGGCAGCCGGGATAAAAGTATCGACGGGCGCGGATCTGTTGCGCGTGCAACTGAGCCACCAATCCGTCTCTGCTGGCGCGAAAGCGACTCTCGTCGATTTCGATGACCACATATTGCCAATTGCTCTGTTGAAGGTGGTCGTACGTCAACAGCCGCAACCCGGGAATCCCGTCCAAGTGCGCACGGTAGAGCTGGTGATTGTGTCGGTTCCTTTCCAGAAGCTGATCCAGGCACGGCAACAGCGACAATCCCATGGCGGCGCAAATTTCGGGCATTTTTGCATTCGTGCCCAAGTCGACGACGGTGTCCATTCCGGCAAACCCGAAATTTTTGATCAACGCCAGTCGCTCCGCCAGCGCGTCGCTGTTGGTCGTGATCGCTCCGCCTTCGAACGTGTTGAAGAACTTGGTGGCGTGGAAGCTGAACACTTCGCAGTCACCAAAGTTGCCAACCATCTGATCGTCTTTCGAACAGGCAAACGCATGCGCCGCATCGTAGACGACCGCTAAACCGTGCTTGCGAGCCAAGTCCTCGATCGCCTGGGTGTCGCAGGGGTTTCCCCATAGATGCACGCCGACGATCGCACTGGTTTCCTCAGTGATCAACGACTCGATGCTGTGCGGACAAATCGTATGATGGTCGCGATCGACGTCTGCGAAGACGGGTGTCAGCCCGCACCACTGTGCCGCATGGGCTGTCGCGACGAAGGTGAACGATGGCACAATGACTTCGCCGGTCAGATTCAGCGCGCGATAGGCCAACTGCAGACCGTTGGTCGCGTTGCAAACGGCGAAACAGTGTTTAACGCCCAAATAGGAACGCAATTTCGCTTCCAACTCTTTGACCACGCAACCGTCGTTGGTAAACCATCGCCGCTCGAACATCTGGTCGACGAGTTGATTGAAGTAGGCGCGGTCACCTACATTCGGCGCCCCGACGTGCAGCACGTCATCTTGGACGACCTTTCGATCGATCCGATGCGTGGTCTTTGTGACTGACATTCGCGATACGCAGGCCAATGGAACAGCTGGGATGAGTCTCTCTAGACGCATTTCTGTTGTCGGATGGTGGAATCATCGTCCTACAGGTCAAACTGTGATTGAGCGGATTGCCGTTCGAGCAAACGATGCAAACGCTCTCGGCAGGATGCTGGAAATCATGAAGAAACACGGGGGAAGAAGCGTGTTCCGCACAACAGGTGCAACCCGATGCGGCGCGAGCAAGGGTTTTCCCTCGCCGGCGCGCCGCACGCTATACTGACGCCGTTTCTAGTGCTCTGACCGACACACACGAGGCTTAAAGGCTAGCCGATGATCATCAACCGACGTGATGCGATCCGATTGACGGCCGCATCCCTTGGCGGCATGGCCGCGTTGTCTTCGTCTGGCGTATCCGTCGCTGAGGACACGTCACCGAACTCGGCAACCATCGAGGTGCTCCATCCGCGGGCACGGGTGCCGCTGTCCTTCATCATTGATGATTCGACTTGCCTGGTGAACATGGGCCATTTTTGCATGCCGCAATTCGCCCATGCGTGGCCTGAACGCGACGTCTACAAACAGCCGTGGCGTGACTGGCCGCGTGAAATTCCCGACCAGTTTGTCCGCGAGTTTGGCGAATGGTGCGCTCAGCACGATGTCAAAGGAAAATACAGCATCGTTCCCTATCCCGCCTGTGTCGGCTGGCTGGACCGGACGCTGCCTGGATGGTCGCGACAGGACTTGGACCAGAGCTTGGCGCTCGTACGTGATCTGATGATGCCCAACTGGGACATCCATCCCGAGATGATCACCCACACTCGGGTGATCGATCTGAAGACCGGCCGACCGATGGCCGAAGTCAACGCGGGGACGATGGAGAATAGCTATCCACAAACCGACATCAGCACCGATCACTTGACCGAATACCTGGCTTATGCGCTTCGCATCTTGAAGAATTGCGGCTTGCACTGCGACGGCATCACCACACCGGGTGGATTTGGAAACCGCGTGAAAGACAAGCTGTCCGTCGCGGCCGGCCAAGCGGTCCGTGATGTTTACGGCAGCGAGTTGCCGCACTATTTCAAGTACGTCAAAACCGGTGATGAATCGACCGAACCCCAGCTGGAATTTGACGGCGACAAGGTTCTTTCCAACCTGACGATGAACGTGCCGGCGGGGACGGGTGACTGGTTCGGCAGCTGGGAAGGCAGCAAGGTGTCGCAGCCGGATCTGTACTGCAGCGCCGATGCCACGTCGGGGCGGATGGTGGACTTGATCGAGCGCGGCCAGCCGGCCGTGATGCTGTGCCATTGGCCGGGCATGTATTGCAACGGGACCAAGACGGGATTTGAGGCGTTCAAACGCGTGGTCGAATCGCTGGCGTCACGATTCGGCAACGAGACGTTATGGATGAAGGTCAGTGAAATTGCGCGTTATTGGGCGGCAAAGAAACTGACGGTGCTGACACGACACGACGCTGGCACGATCGCTATCGAAGCCCCGCTGGCGTGCAAAGATTTCACGATCTCGGTGGACGCCACGTCAATCACCCAGGCTCCCGCGCTGACGCACGCGGGCAAGCCGATCTTGTTGACAGAAGTTGCCTCGGTTTCACGGTTAAAAAGCGGCACCTTTGCCCGTGCCGATGGCAAGCTGATCATTTGTCTGGACCTGGCCAAGGGTGCAAGCCGACTCGCACTGGTTTGACGAACTTTCACGGTGACACAGCTCAACGAGGTAGGCAGGCGTTGCCCCAGGAACCTGATCGCAATGAGTTTAGATTTGGCCAACGGCCATGCACAACCTTCGCGTTTGACGAGGCCTTTGTGTATGGCCGTTGGCCAATCACTCTCGTTCTCGTTTGCGGACCTTGGGCGATGCCCAAGGCTTTGGATGTGAACGGCCGTTGGCCGAAACCATCCACTCAGAACAGATCTGACACGCACAAATGTGTAGATACCAATGCCCTTCCAGGGAGGGTCGCGGAGGAGTGTGCGACGACACTGGGAGGGAGGTTTTGCGTCATTGGTGGCATTGGTGGGTGCCCGGCCGCGCAACCCTCCCCTTATAGCATCTCCTCAGTGTTCGGCGTTGAGCGTCCTTGCCATCGCGCAGCCCTTTCCGCAGCGCAGCTTTGGCATGGCGGATTCTCAACGCCGCGCTGATTATTATTTGAAGCGGTAGCCAGCGGAGTGCTACGGATCCCCTCCCCAGCCGCATGACGGCTTAGCGAGACTTCCGAGCACACCGCTCGCTTCATCCCAAAACGGATCACTCAGATGTAGCTTAGCGGGCTCTCTATAAGGTTTCCGAAGTGGGTGAGGCTGGACTACCAATCACACAAGCCTTTCAACTCGGTGAGACTACAGCATGAACGACAATTCACCCACACTCAACCAATCCATCGCGCTTTTTGTTGGAATCGATTGGGCTGATCAGAAACATGACTGCCACATCATTGATTCTCAAGGCAGAGAATCGGCGATGGAACTGCCCCACACCCCCGAAGCGATCAACCAATGGATCGCCAAGATGACTGAGAAAGCCAAGGGCGGGAAAATCGCGATCATGCTCGAACAGTCCAAGGGCCCCCTGATCCATGCCTTGATGTTCCGTCAGAACATCGTTCTCTACCCGATTAACCCTAAACAACTCTCTCGCTATCGAGAAAGCTATCCGGGTGGCGATGGCAAAAGTGATCCTACCGACGCGATGTATCTGGCCAGGCTTCTTCGCGAACGAATCGAGACCCTTAAGGCATGGCTGCCTGATGATGAGCAGACGCGATTGCTGAACCGGCTTTGCGAGCAAAGACGCTTCATCGTAGGCAGCCAAACAAAACTGCGTCAGCAGCTTATCAGCGTACTTAAACAGTATTTTCCTGTAGTTTTGGAGCTGTTCGGCAAATCCCACCAGCTGGATTTGCTACTGGCTGTACTCAAGCGGTGGCCTGATCCCAGGCAACTCCGTCGTGCTGATCGTCGGTTGATTGTTCGGGTTCTGCGAGAACACGGAGTCCGAAATGAGGAGCGGCAAAAAGAAGCCCTCGATGCCATTCGTAGCTCGCCGTTGCTCTGCGATGACTCTGCCCTGATCACTCCCATGTCCATGACGGTTAAGCATTTGGCTCAGCAAATCGAAGGATCCATCAAAACGATTGAGCAGTTCGACCAACAGATTAGCGAGTCGTTCAAGGCTCACGGCGATGCCCACCTGTTCTCCTCGCTCCGAGGAGCCGGCCCAGCACTTGCGCCTCGACTTCTGTGTGCGTTCGGTTCGCAGCGTGATCGCTGGTCCGATGCCGATGAACTGGCTTCCTTTAGCGGAATCGCACCCATCACGCGTCAAAGCGGAAAGCAGCGTCATGTTCAACGGCGCTATGCCTGCCCGAAATACCTTCGCCAAACCTTTCATGAGTTTGCAGCCGCAGCCCGGACATGGTGTCCGTGGACCAAAGCTCGCTACCAAATGTTACGAGCCCAAGGAATGAAACACCACGCGGTGCTACGCAAGCTCGCACGTAGTTGGATCCGGATTCTCTACCGCGTCTGGCAGACCCGCATCCCGTTCGACTGTGGTCGATACATTGAAACTCTCAAACGCCGATTACCCGGTATCGTCCCCTACCTCGAAAATTCCTGAAATCCGAAAACAAGCCACTTGCTCAGAGCTCAGATGTCTCGCTTCGCTCGACCCTCCCAGGGGGAGAGTGACGAAAGCCCTTTATGATCAGCGCCTTTAAAAACTGCGCGACCTTCACACGGGAGGGCGACTTCCTAAATTGATGCGCATGCCCCTCGCTGCGCTCGCACCTCCCTACCAGGGCGGGTTAATTCTTAACTTGGTGCCTATGCCCCCATCATTCTGCCTCCCCCATCATTCTGCCTCCCCCATCATTCTGCCTCCCCCATCGTTTTGCCCGTCATCGTTTTGCCCCGTTTTGCACCGTTTCACTCGTCGGCGGACACCGGTTTCAGGAACCAGTCTTCGTAGTCGTTGATGATCGGTGAGACGGTCGGCGGCGAGGACTGTCCGGTGATCTGCTCGATCGCCCAGTGACAGGAGAAACTGACTTGGCTGCCAAAGTCGGTGGCGAACCGTCGCAAATCCGGCACGGCAGCTTTCGCCTTCATCCGCCCCAGACTTTGCGCACACATCGCTCGCACGGTCCCGTACTCCGGTTCCAGCGATTCGACATCATTGAGTCGCGAGAGCAGCATGTTGACCAGATCGTCGGGGGCCTCGTCGGGGTACAGAAACCCGACGCTCCACGATGCGGCGGTCCGCGCCCGCTCGCCGAGTGAAAAACTGCGCGGCACGTAGGCTCGGACCAGCCCGTCGGCTTCGCGGTATTGCATCTGTCCAAAGGCCTGGAAGAGCTGGGACATCAGATCGACCGCGCCGGGTGAGCCCGCATTGAGTTTTCCCTGTCGAAACTGCTGATGGATTTCGGTGGCGCGTCCCAGCATTGCCGGCAGGTGTTGTTTTTGCCCTAATCGACGGAGCCCCCAACCGGCCGTCACCATCACTTCGCCGCGTGGATGTCGCAATAGATCAACGAGTCGATCCCCGGCGGGCTTGTAGTCCAAACTGACCAGCACGCGGGCCGCTTGCTGGCAGCCACGCCAGGAGTCTTGATCGAGAATCCCAGACGCTTGCGAGATGACTTCATCGCGAAGCGGCGGAAGCTGGGCCAGTTCAAACAACGCCGCTGCCACTTGCCGGCGTAGACTTGGATTGACATCATCGAGCAGCGTGGCGAGGGACGCGATGTGAGGCACCTGTTTGCTGTCGATCAGCGCCAGCGCAATCGTGCAACGGACATTGACGTCTGGACTGGTGATCGCCTGCTCGGTGAAATCGAGCACGAGCTTGGGATCGATTTCATAAAGCCGTTGTAACGCTTCGGATTGGACCGCGGTACTGCTGCGGCCCATCAGCGATTGCAGCAACTGGATCGTCGCCGGGTCGGTGTGTCGGCTCAACAGTGCAATGGCCAACAGGTCCGCGACGACATCGCCGTCATCCTGCGCGCCATCGATCAACTCGGCAGCCAGCGGCTCAAGCCCCGAGGCGGACAGTTGTCCGAGCGACCGCGCCGCGGCCAATCGGATTCCACCGGGCAAGGACACATCTCGGAGATAGCGACGAAGCGGTTTGGATGCGTCGTGCAGTTCCAGGGCGCCCACGCCTTGGATCGCAATCAACAGGGATTGCCGCCGCGCCCCGCTGCCGCTGAGCCGCGTCAGCCACTGCTGAGACATTTCGGGCGACTTCCATTTCACCAACGCGGGTTCGACGAGCGAGGAAATGGCGATCCCGTATTTCTCAGCCAACATCGCCAACAGCGGCGACTGATCGCGGGCGTCCATTGCGATCAATGCACGAACCGCCGCTCGTCTGACCGAGGCGTCCAGTTCGCTCTGCCCGGCCAATTCGACCAGTGCCGGCAAAGCGACGTCAATGCCTTCCATTCCACGGCGGTGTGCGATAGCAATCGTGTCGATCGTGACACGTTGCAATTGGGCGTTGGGCCGGGACAGCGCTTCCAACCAAAGCGGTATCGCATCGTTGGAGATTACCAGCAGCGATTCCCGATAGGCAAACGCAGGGTCCGTCTCCATCACGTCATCGACGTCCAGGATTGATGACGCGGCGGCCGCCGGATCGGCAGCCCCTGAGGGGATGCCGCACACGGGAAGCGACGCGAGGGCAACGGCAATCCAAACCGCAACCATTAGACGGGACGAGTGAGACGCCATACTTTTAAACCAAAGACCAAGAACATGAGGGCCGAAAAGCCACCGGCGACGTACCACGCGGCGGGCAGCAGGTTGTAATGCTCAAAACCGGGCGTTTCGATCACGCTGAGTGCCGCGCCAACCGGGTTGATCAGCAACACGCGTTGCACCATTTCGAATCCGAACGGGGCGCCGCGTCCGAGCCAGACCAACAGCGGAATCACGAACAGAGACATCACGACGACGTAGGTGACGGTGGTCGCGACGGCCGTGGTTCGAAACAGACTGCCGACCGCGGCGCTGACCGCCACCGTGTACACCACCGTCCATGCCAGACAGACCAGCACCAAGTTCACCTGGTACCACATCTGGGGCTGAATGTAGATCATCACCAAGTACCCCGGCAGCGTCGCCATCAACACCAACAACAGCGTCCAGAGCACGCTGAGCAATTTTCCGCGGACGATTTTTAGCGACGACAGGGGTGTCAGACGCAGCAATTCCCAACCACCGCCGTCACGTTCGCCGCTGATCAGCCCCGAGGTCAGGCTGGGAGTCATCACGACGATCAGGATGACTTGCAAAATCACCATCAACCCGCCGATGGTTTCGGTGCCCCAACTCGTCACACTCGTGGCAGCGGCAAAGGTCAGCACCATGGAGACGACGGCACAGAGCGCGACCAATCGAAACAGCCATTGAGATCGGCCGAAGCGACGGCAACGAAACTCCTTGACCATGACCGGGTTCAGGTACCACGGGATGCCAGGCTTGCGTCGTTGGGGGTCGACAATAAACAGGAAACGTCGAAGCAAGCGGGCGACCAATCCACGGTCATCGGTGATCACGCCTTGTGCCCGTGACTGGTCGAAAATCCGATAGTTCAATCTGGAAATCGTGACCGCGGCAAAGACCAGGCTGCTGACCAGCGTGAACAGAATGAACTGCATGTTGCCGGGTGAGGTGATCAGTCCCTTGGAACCCAATCCGCCCTGTCCCATGATCTGCATCACCACCGGCACGGGGGAAAGGTAGCGCACCCACTGGGCGACGGTTCCCATCACTCCGGATCCGCCGGGAAAAAACGCATTCGGGATCAGCGTCAGAAAGAACAGCGCGAAGATGACCGAATAAGTCAGCCTTACTCCGGCGTCGGTCGATTGCACATAGCTGCTGATCAACATCCCCAACGTAGCGTATTGAAACACCAACAACAACAGCACGAAGTAAAACAGCCCCAGCCCGCTCTTCAGGTCGATGCCTCCCATCGCGTAGCAGGCCGCAGCGCCCGGCAAACTGGCCAGCAAGACCAGCAGGGCGAACAACAACACGCCGGCGAGCTTGCCGAAATAGATCGACAGCGGGCTGAGCGGCGAATTCAACAACAGGGCCAACGTGCCGGCGTTCTTTTCATTGACGATCGAGGTCGCCGGAAACGCGGGCACCAAAAAAACGACGCCTGCCAACAAGCCGTAACCGAACACACGAAACACCTGGATCGACTGCACACCGCTCAAGTCGACGGTGGCATCAGTCGGCCAGCGCATCAGCACGGCAATCGAAAACGTGATTGTCAGCGCCAACAGCGTTGCGAATGCTTTGGGCGAGCGGACGATTCCGAAAAACTCGCGTTGCACGACGGGATTGAATGCCGAACTCATGAAGCCGCCTCTTGCGTTGCCGGCTGAGTCTGCGGGGCATCGCCGCCGTGACTTCCGCTGGCGACCGACAAAAAGGCATCCTCCAGATCGGTCGGCACTTCGCGAAACTGGGCGATCGCTTCGCCAGACCCCACCAGATGGGTCAACAACGGCGTGATTTCCCGGTCGTTCAATCCGGTGGTAAAACGAACCATCGTCTCGGTCGTCGCCCCGGTCACCTCGGATTCGTGGTTCATCTCGCGGGACCACGACTCGACCAACGCGACCACACGATCGACTTGGTCGTGGTCGACCAATTGAATTTCGAAGGTGCGTCGTTGCTGGATATCACGCATGATTTCGTCCAGCGTCCCGAACGCCCGCAGCCGCCCTTTGGTGATCATCGCCACGATGTCACACACCCGCGCCAGCTCGGGCAGGATGTGGCTGGTGACGATCAATGTTTTTCCCATGTCCGCCAGCCGCAACAACATCGTTCGCATGTCGATCCGTGCTTGTGGATCAAGCCCGTTGGCCGGTTCGTCCAAGATCATCACTTGGGGATCGTGCATCAAGGTTCGGGCGATTGCCACGCGTTGCTGCATCCCGCGACTGAGTGCATCGACGAACAGGTCTTTCATGTATGTCGCGCCGGCGATCTCCAGCACTTCATCAATGCGTACGATCCGCTTGCGTCGTCCGATCCCGTAGGCGGCGCCGAAGAAATCCAAATACTCACCGACCCGCATGTTGCTGTACTTGCCGAAATCATCGGGCATGTAGCCGACCAGCCGTTTGATCTTTCGCGATTCGGTCAGACAGTCCGCACCGGCAATTCGGGCCGTGCCACTGGTCGGCTTGAGCAGCCCGACCAGGATTCGGATGGTGGTCGTTTTGCCGGCACCGTTGGGTCCAATGAACCCCAAGATCTGGCCGCTGTGGACGGTGATCGAGAGGGAATCCAAGGCGGTGAATTCATCATACCGCTTGGTCAGATCCACGGTTTCAATGATGGGTTGTTGATCGCTCACGGTTTGCCTGTGTCGGAAGCTTCGTCAAGAGGGGGAAGGTCGCTGGTGTTGATCTGCGCCACTGCATCGAGATGAACGTAGTCGATTTGCCAAGTCGCGTTGTCGACCACTTGATCGCCCGCTTCGCCCGAGTCCGACGCGTTGGCCTTTCGCTCCGTCGCCTCGAACGATTCGGTGACGCCGAACGCCAAATACAGCCCGCCGTCGGCATGCAAACGCAGCGCATCCCTACGGTCGATTGTGAACGTTATCACCCCGGTGGCGTTGTCCAGCTGAAAGACTCGGGTGGGCTGATCATCGACAAGTGCGTTGACGAAAAACGTGCGCGACGGCGCGTTGATCTTCATCGTCACATTGACTTGTTGCAGCGTCATCGGTGCGACGACATCGGGGAAACGAAACAGCAACTGCGCCTCGGCCGCCTTCGTCATCTCGGCAAGCCACATTCCGGTGCGCGGACTAAACAGCGTCGTTCGCCCTTGGGCTCCCCAGAAAGCGTCGGTTCGGATGAAACTGGACGGGATTCGAAATTCGACGCCGCCAGCGGGTCGTTCTAATTGAATGGGAATGGACACCAACGCCGCCCCGCGTTGATCGAAACGGTTGTCGAACTGGACGCCGAGTTCGAAAGGATCGGTCCATACCAACAGCGACGGTCCCTGGCCGAGCGAATGACCTTCGGAGGAGGTGAGCACCGCGTCATAGAAGTCCTGACGCATCCGCTGCTGGTCGGTCAAAATGGAACCGGGGATGAACTGACCGGGCGGAAGCCGATCGGAGGCTGCCGCGATGACTTGCCCCGCGGAAGCATCCGCGTCGATCGTCACCGCGGTGATCGGCCCCGGCGACGCGACGATCAGTCCATCCTGACAGGTTTGGGGGTCGAGCCCGGAGAGTGTTCCTCGAAAACCCTGGCCATCAAACGTGCCACGCACGCGGATCGGCTGTTGGAGCGTGGTGGATGAATCGGACACTAGATGTCGGACGACGCCAGGCGGTTGCCCTGGACCGAGCCAGCGGCTGGTGCCGTCGTCTTCTAAACTGACTCGGTGTGTTTGCGACGCCCCCGTGTTCTCCAGCGGCATCGTCATCACCTGGTGATTGGACACCAACCCCAAGTCACCGCTTTGTTGGCTGTAGACGGCGCGGATCGTGGACACATCGGCTTCGCCGGTGGCCGGCTGAACCTGGACGACTTGGCTGGTGGCGACCGTCGAGGGGATTGCGGTGGCATGTGAGGAACCGATCGCCAACATGATCAGCGTGGTCACGATAGCCGAGACGGGAACTAGAAACGCCATGCGTTCGAGTCGTCGTTGGCGGGCCCACCAGACTCCGCCGATCAAGATCACCAACGCGTTGACGCCCAGCACGAAGGCGGCCGTTGAACGGCTGGGAATCTGATAGCCGATCTGGTCATCGACGATCGGTTTCATCGCGGCGACCAGATCCTGCGGTTGGTTCTTGGGTTCAAAAAATTCTCGCGCCAGTTGGTTCAAGCCGGCCATCACTTTTTGGTCGGAATGAATCCAGCCATCGGCGCCCAACGCTGTGAACAGGACGTCGCCATCACCGACACGTTTGCGAAACGCGACCGGCCAGCCGTCGATCCGGCAGATGACGTCGTCGGCCTGTGTCAACACCCGCAGCATTGCGACTGGAGTTTCCGACGACCAACTTTCGGTCGAACCGGCCGTTCCCCTGACCGGATCGGTGGTCTGCAATTCAAACTCGTTCAATTCGGTGCGATCGATCACGGTAAAGTCCGCGTCGTCACCAAGAAGATCGTTGACGAGAGACTGGCTGGTCAGATCCAACATGATCCAAGCCCTACCACCGCGGCGGATCCAACGCCGGATCGCGACGACTCCATCGGAATCGTACTGCAATTGGTCGCCGGCGATCACAACTTGATCCAGTTCGTCCAATGCACCATAGGTCGGTGGCAAAAAATTGGACAAGAAACTGACGATCGGCAGATCACTCGGATTCATGGTGACCGAATCACGCCCCGCGTTCAGGACAGCGTTCAATCGCTCCCGAGTAGCTTCACGTCGCGTCTCCCCTTCAAGATCAAGTGGACCGGCAAACAGCCCCGTGTTGATCTCGTTGTCGGCCAACATCAACGACCGCACCGACACGGGCATCTGATTCACGTTCTCGGTAAACGACTCTTCTCCCTCCGACTCGGCAATGCGAATCATCGACAGGTCGACACGATTGCCGTCGATCCGCTCGCTCGGCGGAATCGCAAGCGGCAACCAGGATTGGCGTTTACTTCGCGCGGGGAGCCAAAACCGAGTCGAAAATTGAAGGTTGGGATCATCTCCCACAAAGACCGATACGACCTCTTCGACATCCTGATCGGTGTGATTGACTCCCACGACAGCTAGTGACGCCCATCCGCCGCTGGCAAACCGCTGGACGCCAGACGGCATGACCGTGACGGCAACACCCGCAGGCTCCTTCGCTTGGGGGTCGCTTGCGGGCGACCCGACTGTGCTTTCGGACACATCCTCCTGGGCCAGCACACCGGTCGAGAAAACCGGAGGCAAGGCCATCAAACCGCACATCACAAGAACGCCGACCACCTGTTTAATTCTGGCCGCACTCAGGGTCGTTGGGATCATCCGCTACTGCTCAATCTCAAAAGTTTGTTCCGCGTCACGCCAATGTTAACGTCTCGGCGCCCCGGCTACGAGTCAGCGGCGTCAAACCGCCCGAATTCTTTCGTTCTGATTGAGGTGCCTGGATCCCTGAGCCTGATTCTGCTGAGTCTGAATCTCCGTGCGTGGCGCCATGACAAGTGGTATAACACAATAGCAATGCCTCACTTCTCCATTGGCCTCATGATGCGAATTGTTTGCATTCACTGCGTTCTCGCCCTCATCGTTTCCATCGGAAGCGTCGCCCGTTGTGGCGAAACGACGGGAGATCGATTTGCGTCGCCATCGGATCGTGTGGATCAGTACCTGAGCGAATCTTGGCAGGAAACGGCGACACGCCCTAGCCCGCGAAGCGGCGATGCCGAGTTCTGTCGACGTGCCTGGCTGGACCTTGCCGGCGTCGCCCCGCCGGTTTGGCAACTGCGACGTTTTCTGGCGGACCCGTCGATCGACAAACGGGAACAGTTGATCGAATCGCTGCTGAGCTCGTCTCGGTTTGCGACCCACATGGCCCATCGCTGGAATGAATTTTTGCTTCCGGCGGAAACGTCTGACGACCGCCAGGTTGATGCGGCGGCCCTGCACGCTTGGTTACGAAAACAGTTCCTCAACAACACGCCGTATGATCATCTGGTCGGCGGATTCTTGACCGCCGGCGGGAAGAGTGATCAGGGGCCGGCGATTTTTTACACGTCGCGGAACTTGGAACCGGTGAAACTGGCTGCGGCGACATCCAGATTGTTCATGGGCGTTCAACTGGAATGCGCCCAGTGCCACGACCACCCCTTTGCCCGATGGACGCAAGATGATTTTTGGTCGTTCGCCGCGTTCTTTGCGCAGCTGCAATTGAGCGAGACGAATCTGCGCGGTGGCGGCCAAGCGATCGAAGATCGATCGGGTGCGGAAGTGATGTTCCCCGATTCCGATCGAGTCATGGCGCCGCGGTATCCGGGCGCGACTTCGCCACCGGAAGCCGATCCGACAGACTTTCGACGGCGTCAACTGACCATCTGGCTGGCCTCGCGCAACAACCCCTACTTCGCACGCGCCGCGGCCAACCGCGTTTGGGCGCATCTGTTCGGACGTGGGCTTGTCGATCCGGTCGACGCGATGGATTCCAGCAATCCGCCCAGCCATCCCGAATTGCTGCAGTACCTGGCCGACTACTTGGTGGAACACCGCTTTGACTTGCGTGAGCTTTATCGCATGCTGACCCGCACGAAGGTCTATCATCGGACCAGCGCGATCAGCGAAGGCCAGCAACCAAGGGCGGATGCTTTCGCCGCGATGAATGTCAAAACCCTTTCGGCGTCCCAGTACTTCGACAGTCTTCATCAAAACGTGTTGCTTGGGCGGTTCAATGCAGCGGTGGATTCGCCGCAAGCCGAACAAGCGGTTCGTGACGAATTCCTTCGCCGCATGAAAGCCCCCGAGGCTGCGCCGAGTGACTATCCGCACGGCGTCGTTCAGGTGCTGGGCATGATGAACGGCCCGGAGATGCTGGTCGCGACCGCGAAAGAACAAAGCGGTCTGATCGCGTCGATGGAAGCACCGTTCTTTTCGGATTCCGATCGAATTGAAACCCTATTCCTGGCCTGTCTGTCTCGACCGCCCAGCGAGACCGAACTGCAACAGTTTCTGGCTTACCTAAACGAAGCGTCCGCCGAACCATCCTCCCCGTCTTCCTCGGCGCGGCTGAGTGATCTGACTTGGATCTTGCTCAACACCGCCGAGTGTTTTGTTTGTCCGTAGGAGAGGCAGCGCGGGGCAATGTTCCCCTGATTCGCGGGTTCCGCTTGGGAACGAGACCGCACACCCGACATCGAGATCGAAATGTTCCAATCCCCCGCATTCAATCGCCGTCAGACGATCGCCGGCGCCGTTTCCATCGGCGGGACGATCGGGATGAGTCAGCTACTGCAATCGATCGCCGCGGTCGCCAGTGAGGCGACGGAAAACGATCAGCGCCACTGCGTGTTGCTTTGGATGTCGGGCGGTCCCAGCCAGCTCGACACGTTCGACATGAAGCCGAAGCACAAGAACGGCGGCTCCTTCAAAGAGATCGCGACGGCCGTACCGGGACTGCGGTTCAGCGAACACCTTCCCCAACTGGCCAAACAGGCCGATCAACTGGCGATCCTGCGTGGCATGGCGACCAAGGAAGGCGACCACCAGCGCGGCACCACGGTGATGCGCACCGGTCACATCGCCGGTGGCCCGGTCCGCTACGCGGCGATCGGCTGCTCGCTTTCGAAATCATTGAGGAACCCCGATTCCAAGCTGCCCCACTACGTCACGGTCGCGCCGGGACCCTTCGCCCGCGGCTCGCAGAGTCCCGGTTTTTTGGGTCCCAAATTCGCCGCAACCTCTGTTAGTGTTTCAGGGCCACCGGCGGCGAACAACTTCGCCCAGTTTCGTGTCGATCATTTACAGCCACATGGATTCGTCGACTCGGAACGTTTTGAACGCCGGTTGACGCTTTGGGAGTCGATGCAGGCGTCGTACTTGAAGACGCGAAACGCCCCCAACATCATCGCCCAAGACACGGTGTATCGGTCGGCGATCGACATGTTGGGCAGCGACGCCAAAGACGCCTTCGATCTGTCTGCCGAATCGGACACGGTGCGCGAAGCCTACGGACGTGGCACGTTTGGGCAAGGCTGTTTGATGGCCAGGCGGTTGATTGAACGCGGTGTTCCGCTGGTCGAAGTCACGTTGGGCGATGGGCTGGGCTGGGACACGCATGCGAACAATTTTGAACAGGTTCAACGGCTGAGTGAACAGCTGGACGCTGGCTGGGCGACGTTGATGACGGAACTTTCCGATCGCGGGTTGCTTGAAAAAACGACGATCCTGTGGGCGGGCGAGTTCGGACGCACGCCCGTGATCAATTCCAACGGCGGACGAGACCATTTCCCCCAAGCGTTCTCCTGCGTGCTGGCCGGCGGAGGCGTCGCCGGCGGACAGGCCTTCGGCGCCACCAGCGCTGACGGTATGGAAGTGATTGACGGAAAGATCGATCAGCAAGACCTGCTTGCGACGCTCTGCAAAGCGTTGGGTGTGGACCCGAAAAGCGAAAACATTGCCGAAGGCGGCCGACCGATCGCGATCGCCGAAGGCAACCCGATCGATCAGGTGTTGTTGTGATCCCACGAACAGGACAACGCCGGAGCGGTCTCGCAACGCTGATGCGTCGATCGTTTCTGATCCCGACCGCAATGACAGCGGCGATCGCACTGGCCGGATGCGATCGTGGGCCAAAACGATCGCCGTCCCAGACGATCACCACGCCCGATGGGACGGTGGAAGAAACCGTTGAGCCTGCCATCGTCCCGTCCCCTGATGCGTCGCTAACGTCCGAAACCGAACGCGAGCAAGACGACGACGCGGTCAAGTCTAATCCCGTCGCCGCGGATCCTGCTCCAGCGGAAAACGAGGCAGTTGCCGGAGCAGACGCCGGCGCAGACATCAGTGCGGACGTTGTAAAACAGCTCGATGCCGCGATGGGCGAAGGTTCGGCTGTTGAAGTGGCATCCGATTCAGCTGACAAGCCCGATTCAACCGAAGAACCTCGAGCCGCCTACCGTCTATGGCTGCCGACGTCGAAAGGCCCCTTGTTGGTCGACTTGGACGTGTGGGTCGACGACCAACCGCTTGACGACGCGTTTGCGGAGAAACTTGCTTCCGTGCGGGCGACGTTGAAAAAGTCCGATGAGGATGCGATTGGCTGGGATCAGCTACTGGAACACGTCGCGGGCGACCCCGCTACCTTCGGGCAAACCGCCTCACGCGTCGAGTCTCAACAACAAGCACTCATCAAACGCTACGACCGCAACAAAGACAAACGGGTCGACGAGCAAGAGTTGGTTCGGTTCCTCTTTCGTGATTCCAATGTTTCGCAAGCGTTTCGCCTGTTCGGGACCGACGCATTTCGATGGGCCAACCGTTCGGCTTCGCCGCTGTATGCAGCCATCGACCGAAACCAAGACCGAAAACTCGATCCGACCGAGATCCAACAGGCCAGCGAATCGTTACTGCGGGAGATCGATCTCAATTCTGATCACTGCATCGACTTTGCCGAGTTGACGCGACTGCGTGAAAACGAAACCGATGCCTGGCGGCGTCATCGATCCAACCGTCAAGGCGATGTCGCAATGGATCTCTCCGGTTACGTCAATTGGTCGAATCTGTCTTACACCATGGGCGGGATGCTGAAAGAGGATCCCGTTCTGCATCCATCCAACCCGGTGAAATCAATTGACGCCGATCGGGACCATTGGATCTCGGAGGCGGAGGCGGAGTCAATCCTGACACTTGCCCCGGCATTGACGCTCGCCGTCCGGTTCGACAGCTCCGATCCGTCGGCATCGACCGTGGAGACACAGGCGCACGCAGCGGTTGGCGACGACGTCCGGATCGAACATCACCCGGGTTTCTGTTGGATCGCGGGACAGGCGTTCCAAGTGGGTGCCGTTGCACTGGACATGCCGACGACACAGAACCGAATTCCACGCCAAGTGTTCGTTCAGCTCGATGCCAACAAGGACGGCGCGATTGATGAAAGTGAAATCCCCGACGGTGCAAAGGATCAATTTCCGCTGGAATCATTGGACCAGAACGGCGACGGCAAGCTGAGTTTTCTGGAGATCAATCAGGCGTTGCAGCAAAAACAATCGATCTGGAATTTTCAAGTCCGCGGCAGGGCGGCCGAACATCCCGACGGTGTCTTTGCCTGGTTGGATCTGGATCATGATCAATTCCTCTCCACGCGCGAAATTCAATCGGCATCTGCGCGATTGAGAGCCTTGGCCACGGAAAACGTCGCGCTCTCGGCCAGCGACATCCCCGATACCCTGATGATCCAGTTCTGCCGTGGCGAACCGGATCAAGACGACGCACGATTTCAGTTCAGCCGCCGCGTTACCGAGGAGTCCGACGAACGGCCGAGTTGGGCGATTCACATGGACGCCAATCGAGACGGCGATGTGTCGGAAAACGAATTCCTCGGTCCGATCGAGTCGTTCCGCGAGCTGGATCGAGACGACGATCTTTTTTTGTCAGCGGCGGAAGTTCGCGAGCAGTGAGGGATCGCGACGAATAGCCGCGTGTGTCAGCGGAACGGCGCGAGCCGTCCGGTGTCAGCGTTGGCAGACCGGAAGGCTCGCGCCCAACCGCTAACAGTACGACCGCGTTTTACGCCAACCGATTCGCGCCAGCGAATCCGGTATCCCGGAGGGATTCCAGCCAGTAGCCGGAGGTCAGCGCAGCGACACCTCCGGGAAGGCCGTCGCGGAATTCCCACCGACGCCCTTCGGGGTCGCGTCAGGCGCGGGGCGGGACGTCCGGAGGTGTCGCTCCGCTCACCTCCGGCTACTCGCTTTGACCCCGCCGGGGTCATCCCAGCGACCAAAGAGCGCCCGTAGGCTCGCGCCGATCGGCTGATGGTGCGCGGGGTATCAGCCGATTCGCGCTAGCGTTCGGGCATCGTGCAAGGTCACGCGCTCGGCGCGCCCGTAGGCTCACGCCAAACGGCTGACGGTGCGCGGGAGATCAAACGGCTCACGCTAAACTTGCGATCGCTTCGTTGAGGGTGGTGCTGGGGCGCATCGCGGCGGTGGCCTTTTCGCAGTCCGGCTGGTAGTAGCCTCCCAGGTCGACCGGCTGGCCTTGTGCCGCGCCGAGTTCGTCGACCACCTTGGCTTCGTTTTCACGCAGTGTCTTGGCGACCGGCGTGAAGGCGGCGGCAAGCTCGGCGTCTTTCGTTTGCGCGGCCAAGGCTTCGGCCCAGTACAGCGCCATGTAGAAATGACTGCCACGGGTATCCAGCTCGCCGACCTTGCGTTTGGGCGATTTGTCTTCGACCAGAAACTGATCGGTCGCGGCATCGAGCGTTTCGGCCAAGACGGCAATCTTTTCGTCACCCGCTTTACGCCCCAGGTCTTCCAGCGAAACGGCCAACGCCAAGAACTCGCCGAGCGAATCCCATCGCAGGTGACCTTCGGAGACGAATTGCTGGACGTGCTTGGGGGCCGAACCACCAGCGCCGGTTTCAAACAAGCCTCCGCCGGCCAACAGCGGAACGATCGAAAGCATCTTGGCGCTGGTACCGAGTTCCAGGATCGGGAACAAGTCGGTCAAGTAGTCCCGCAGCACGTTGCCCGTCACCGCGATGGTGTCCTGACCATCGCGTGCACGTTGACAAGCATGTCGGGTCGCGTCGACGGTGTTCATGATCTGGACGTCCAAGCCGTCGGTATCGTGATCGGCCAGATACTCATTGACCTTTTTGATCAGGTTGGCGTCGTGACCGCGTTGGTCATCGAGCCAGAAGATGGCGGGGTTTCCGGTCAGCCGCGCCCGTTGGACGCCCAGGCCGACCCAATCTCGAACCGCCACGTCTTTGGTTTGGCACATCCGCCAAATGTCGCCGGCTTCGACAGCGTGCTCAAAAATCACCGCCCCCGAGTCGTCGGTCACCACGACCGTCCCGTCGGCGGGGATTTCGAAGGTCTTGTCGTGGGAGCCGTACTCTTCTGCCTTTTTCGCCATCAGTCCGACGTTGCTGACCGAACCCATCGTGGTCACGTCAAACGCGCCGTTCTGTTTGCAGAACTCGATCACGGTTTGATAGACGCCCGCGTAACAGCGATCGGGGATCAGTGCTTTGGTGGGATGCAGTTTTCCGTCCGGTCCCCACATCATCCCCGAGCTGCGAATGGCCGCCGGCATCGACGCGTCAATGATCACATCGCTGGGCACGTGCAAGTTTGTGATCCCACGGTCGGAATCGACCATCGCCAGCGAGGGTCCGTTTTCGTAAGCCGCTTGGATGTCCTTGCGGATCTCATCGGCTTTCGTTTCGGGCAGCCCCGCCAGCTTAGCCTCCAGGCCCCCGACGCCGTTGTTGGGATTGACGCCCAGTTCGGCGAAGGTGTCGGCATGCTTTTTAAACACGTCTGCGAAGTAGACGTTGACGGCGTGACCGAACAGGATCGGATCGGAGACCTTCATCATCGTTGCTTTGAGGTGCAACGACAGCAGGATTCCGGACTTTCGCGCGTCGGCGATTTGGTCCTGATAGAACGCACGCAGCTGTTTGATGGACATGACCGAGGCATCGACAATTTCGCCGGCGTCGACGGGCACGGGCGAACGCAGCGGGGTGCGTGTTCCGTCAGCGGCGACCAACTCGATTTTCAAAGCACCGGCGTTCTGGAGTATCGCTGATTTTTCGCTACCGTAGAAATCGCCTTCGGTCATGTGGGCGACGTGCGACGGCGAGTCGGAGGACCACTCGCCCATCGAGTGCGGATGGGCTTTGGCGTAGTTTTTGACCGCGGTTGCCACCCGGCGATCTGAGTTGCCTTCGCGGAGCACGGGATTGACCGCACTGCCGAGCACCTTGGCGTAACGGGCACGAATCTCCTGCTCGGCATCCGTCTTGGGATCGCTGGGGTAATCGGGAATGTCGAAACCGCCGGCCTGCAATTCGGCGATCGCCGCGGTCAGTTGCGGAATCGAGGCGCTGATGTTGGGCAATTTGATGATGTTGGCTGCTGGCGTTTTGGCCAGTTCGCCGAGCAAGGTCAGCGCGTCTTCACGCTGTTGCGAGGTGCTGAGCGACTCTGGGAAATTTGCCAGAATGCGGCCCGCCAACGAGATGTCTTTGGTCTCAACCGCCACGCCAGCCTTTGCGGCAAACGCTTGGACGATCGGCAGCCAAGACAGCGTGGCAAGCGCGGGAGCTTCGTCGGTGAATGTGTAAACGATGCTCGATGCAGAATCACTCATGGTCGTTTCAGGGGCGGGGTTGGCGGATCGGCGGGCAAAAGAACAGGCGACAACGCGAAGGAAAAATTAGCAGGGGCGAGCGAAATTGTCACCGGTGGCGCGCCGCCCCTGCGGATTCCGAATCGAGATCACGACAGGTCGATCAGGCTTTCGCCCGTCATTTCGGCCGGCTTTTCCAGCCCCATCAAGGCCAGGACCGTCGGCGCGATGTCGGCCAGTCGGCCGCCCTGCCGCAATGTTTTTCCTTCCAACCCAGGCTCGACGACGATCAGCGGAACATCGTAGGTGGTGTGCGCCGTGTGCGGTCCGCCGGTTTCCGGGTTGATCATCTGTTCGCAGTTACCGTGGTCGGCGGTGATCACCAGCGATCCGCCGGCGTCCAAGGTCGCATCGACGAGCTTTCCGACACACGCGTCGACCGTTTCCACGGCTTTGACCGCCGCGGCTAAGACTCCGGTGTGACCGACCATGTCACCGTTGGCAAAATTGACGATGATCAGTTCACTGCGGCCGGACTTGATTTCATCGAGTACGTATTGGGTGACCTCCGCCGCCGACATCTCGGGTTTCTGGTCATAGGTCGAGACGTCGCGAGGCGATTGAGCCATTTCCTGGTTTTGGCCGGGGAACGGGGTGTCGCGGTAATCGTTGAAGAAGAACGTGACGTGGGGGTACTTTTCCGTCTCGGCACAGCGGAACTGATTGAGCCCTTTCTCGCTGACGTACTGGCCAAGGATGTTGGGCATCTTGGGAGGCTTTTCGAAAATGACTTCGACGGGCAATCCGGTTTCGTACCCCGTCATGGTGGCGTAGTACAGATCGTTGATCTTGGCACCGCGATCAAAACCACCGCCGGGAATGTCCGCCCATTGTTGGTCGTCGTACACAAACGCTTTGGTGATTTCGCGGGTTCGGTCACCGCGATAGTTGATGAACACCACCGCGTCTCCGTCGCCGATGGTGGCGGCCGAACCGCCATCGGGCACGATCGACGTCGCTTCGATGAACTCATCCCCGCTGCGACTCGATTCGGTGGGGTTGTCGTAGTACGCCTGGATCGCCTCTTGGGCCGACGTGGCGGTGCGCTGAGCCCCCTTGGTCAAGGCATCGTAGGCTTTTTGGACGCGATCCCATCGCAGGTCGCGGTCCATTGCATAGAAGCGGCCGACGACGGTTCCGACACGGCCCACACCGGCGGCATCGAGTTTGTCTTGGACTTTTTGCACGTAGCCCAAGCCACCGTTGGGCGAGGTGTCGCGACCGTCGGTGATCGCATGCACGACCAACCGATCCGCCGGCAGCCCGCTGTCTTTGTACATGTCGACGACGGCCAGTGCGTGATCCAAATCGCTGTGGACGCGACCGTCGGACATCAGCCCCAAAATGTGCAGTTCGCCGCCGGTCTTGCGGATGTGCTCGAGCGTCCCCAGCAGCACGTCGTTCTTGAAGAATTCGCCTTCGCGGATCGAACGGGTGATTCGCATCACTTCTTGATCCACGATCCGTCCGGCACCGATGTTTTGGTGGCCGACTTCGCTGTTGCCCATCACGCCGGCGGGCAGCCCGACGTCTTCGCCGGATGTCTTGATCAACACGTTGGGATAGGTTTCCATCAGCGAGTCGGAGACAGGAATTTTACCCTGAACGACGGCATTGGCTTTGTCCCACTCGGGGTACGGGTTCTCGCCCCATCCATCACGAACAATCAAAACGACGGGTTTTCGGCGGACTTCGGTCATGGTTCTGGAGTCGATAAGGCGTGGATCTAAAGGGGCTGGGTTGCCAACCTGCCGGCGATTCTCGGCAGCGAATAAGGAGAATGTTAGCCCAGACGGGGCGTCCTCCAAAGTGGGCCAGGCATCAATCCATGCCCTGTCGATCGCTTCTTCGAGAGGGAATTCGATTCCCGGCTGGAACGGCTTCAGGGCGGTCAGCGACGAAACACGTTGATCCAGAATCGGCCATCGCAACACTTCCGTCGGGGATCGGGTCAGTCGCATGAATGATTTTTCTGACCATGGAATTTTCTGACCGGAAGAATTTTCAGAGAACCGAAAACGTTGCCGGCACAGCTGGTTTTACCGTGATATTCCGGACATCCGCGGACGGCACCCCGCGGGTGTTCCGCGGCGGACGCAAAGCTCAAGTCCCTCTTCTGGCACATCACTTGCGTTCGGGCCTCGGTCGGCTGAAGCAGCCAATTGCTGAATCATCCAAATCCTTCAAGACCGGCTCCGTTGATGGAGTCGGCGACTGTCGGCAATCGACCAGCGCACGGCGACTGACTCCGTCTTTCCGCGTCGCTCTCCGATCGCCACCTCCCCCCACGATGAAAAGCACCGAGGAACCCAAAAATGAAACGTAGATTCAACCGGATAGAAAGTCTTGAAAAGCGAAACCTGTTGGCGGCGGGCTTGATCCCGGTCAACGCCACGATCCCGATCCAGGATAGCTCCAACGGGCTGAACATCGATGGCGACGCGGTGATCAAATTCAACGCCGTCGTGCTTGATCCGCATCTGGATTCTCCAGATGATGTGAATCTGACGAACTTCGAAGTGACCAGCAACGCTCAGCTGAGCGGGCAAGTCAACAACGAAAACGTTTCAGGAAGTTACTCCGCCTCGGCCAACAACGACGCCTTGGAAATCCTTGCCAGTGGCGGCGCCTCGATTCTGCAAGTCAACAGCGTGGCTCCTGACCATCTCGGTGGTTCCATCGACGCGACGATCGGAAGCGAAGCTTGGCAGGCCGGTATCATCCAGGCGATTTTAGATTCGGATCTGGACCTGAGCAGCGGTGGGCTCAACGGCACCTTGGACATCAACCTTTCCGGTAACGTGTCCGGCAGTGCGATCGACGAGAGCTTTGAAGTCACGATTTCACAGTCCAACGTCGTGACGGCGGATTTCCCCGACCCGAGTTTGAAGAGTGTTTCGGGCCGTGTCTTCCTGGATGCCGACGGTGATGGAGTCCGCAGCGAAACCGACCTCGCCGTCGACGATGTGACGGCGGTGTTGCTCGACGGTAACACGGAAATCGACTCGGTCAACGTCGACGCCGACGGATTCTATTCGTTCTACAACCTCGGCAGCGGTGATTTCAAAATCCGCATCGACGGCTTGGGAGCCGAGCAAGAATTTTCGCCGGTGATGGTCGGCGCCGACGGCACGCTGGATAGCAACATCGATCCCACGACCGGGACGACCGCATCGCTGGACTTTTCCAGCAACACCAACCTGCTCAATATCGATGCCGGCGTTCGTGCCGCGGTGGACTATAACGCCCGCAGCGGATTGATCCCTATCGATGTCACGATCCCATTCTCGGACCTTTCCAACGGACTGGAAGTCGACGGTGACGTGGTGCTGCGATTCGATGTCACCATTCTGGATCCGAAACTGGATGACGCCAGCGACATCAGCCTGACCAACGTCACCATCACCAGCAACGGTGGCTTGGATGGACAGGTCAATGGCCAAAACGTTGACGGCACCTTCGAAGCGTCGGCGGAATCGGGCGACATCGAAGTCGTGTCCGATTCGAACCCGATGACGCTGCAGATCAACAGCATCTCGCCCAATCACATCAATGGAACGTTCTCGGCAACCGTGGGCGGCATTACGGTGACGAACGCAGAATTCAACGCGATTTTGAACTCCGCGTTGGACTTCGCCAGCGGCGAATTGAGCGGCACGTTGTCGGTGGACGTCAGCGGTAACGTCTCGGGCAGTGCGTTTGATGAGTCGTTCCAAACCTCCTTCACCCAAACCAACGTTGTTTCGGCGGACTTCCCTGATCCGAGCCAGCAAAGTGTCTCCGGCCGCGTGTTCGTCGATGTCGATGGCGATGGGGTGCGTGAAGACGGCGATGTCGCACTGACCGGCGTAACGGCTGTGCTGCTCGATGGTGACACCGAAGTCGCGTCGATGGAAGTTGATGCCAATGGGCATTACTCCTTCTACAACCTGAGCGGCGGTGATTACCGGGTACGCATCGACGGGCTGGATTCCCTCGACCAATTCTCCCCCTTGATGGTCGGCGGCGACGTTTCGATCGATAGCGACATCGACCCGAATACGGGTGCCACGGCAGTGCTGGACTTTAGCAGCGAAACCAACCTGATCAACATCGACGCGGGCGTCATCGTTTCGGCGAACGATCTGGTCAAGATGGACACGGTCGGCTTGTACCAGGGCGACATTTCACTGTTCCATCTGAACAGTGAATTGGCCACGGGCGCTTCGGTCGACTACACCCTCTTCGGACCGGACAATGACGCCGGGTGGATTCCACTGGCCGGCGACTGGGACGGCGATGGAACCGACACCGTGGGTCTGTATCAACCCTCCACCTCGATGTTCCACCTGGTCAACTCGCTGGGCCAAGGTACGTCGGATCAACTGTTCGCCTTTGGCCCGTCCGGGAATGCCGGATGGATCCCGCTGGCTGGCGACTGGGACGGGGACGGCGTTGACACGATCGGGCTTTATCAACCCGACATCTCTCTGTTCCACCTGAAGAATTCCTTCGGATCGGGTTCGTCCGACATCTACGCCTTCTTCGGACCGTCCGGTGACGCCGGCTGGACACCGCTGGCCGGTGACTGGAACGGAGATGGAACCGATACGATCGGTTTGTATCAGCCCGACTTGTCGCTCTTCCACCTGTCCAACTCGTTCGCCGGCGGTGCATCGGATATCTATGTGGCCTTCGGCGCCTCGGGCAACGTGGGTTGGACGCCCTTGGTGGGTGACTGGAACGGCGACAAGATCGACACAATCGGTCTGTATCAGCCCGACGATTCGATCTTCCACTTGATCGACACGTTCCGGTCCGGTGCGTCCGACTACCTGTTCGCATTCGGTCCCGCTGGTGATGCCGGATGGACGCCTTTGACGGGCGATTGGGACGGCGCCACACTTGCCGCTTCGGCTGAGTCCTCGGCAAACATCGCAGCGTCCAGTTCCGCCGCGGCACGACCGGCGACGTCGGATTTGGATCTGCTCGCCGCTGACCAGCTTCGAGCCGCTTCCGCCCTGAACGGCACGTCGTCCGATTCGGGTTCGGATAGCGACGACGAAGAGTCATTGCGTGCACTCGACGAGTTGCTGGCGCAATTCTGATCGATCGCTCATTGCATTGATCGTGCAAAAGAACGACATTCACGCCATCGGAGGCCTTTACCTTCGATGGCGTTTTCTTTTTGTTGTTGCTTTTGTAAACCCTCCCGCCAATGCCGCTGCTGCGATTCGAAACCGACCAAGAAACGCCATCTGGGCCGTTGATCGCCGCACTGCAACGCGTCCGCGACACGTTTGTCGACTCGCAGGCCATCGATTTCGATGACGCCGAAGCGCTGACACCGCGATTGCCCGAAACGCAGACGTTCTTTTCGTTGCCGGAACAACAGTTGTTGGCGTATGAGAAGTATCGCGAGGCGAGTGAACTGGGGCATGTCTTTCGAATTGCCAACCAGACGCACGATTTCATTGACGCATTGGTCGTCGTCGGATCCTTCGGCGATGTTGCCGGCGGCGAAGCGTTGTTCCAGGCGTGCTGCGATCCATATCACAATGAACTCGATCGAGCGGCCCGCGGCAGCAAACCGCGGATCTACTTTGTCGACGACGAGCTGGATAATGATCAGCTGCAATCGCTGCTCAACCGGTTGGCCGTCGGCGGATACGGCGACAGCGCCGCGGAAACTAGGTGGGCGTTGATCGCCGCCGGTAACGCGGAACCGGTCCATGATCGTCCAGTGCTTCAGCATCTGCTGCACCGAAACAGGATCGCCGGCGAGGAGCTTGATTCGGCGCTGAGGTCGCGTCTGGTCACGCCGATCGGAGACGCCGGATTTGCCGCCGAGATTTTAAAGTGTTCCCCCGGCTGCGGCGAACGGCTGCAAGTGTCGAGCAACCTAACCGGCGGGTTGGGTGTGTTCGCTCCGTTGGGATTGCTGCCATCGGCGTTTCTGGGACTCGATTGCATCCAACTGCTCGTCGGGGCCGCGGCGGTCAACGCGAACTTTCGCAGCGACCCATTCGAGACGAATCTCGTCTTGCGTTTTTTGGCCGCTAACGGCCTGGTCGGACCGGACGGTTTGACGTCATCGATCGAGCCGTCACGGGTGTTTGCCTGGTGGGCACGCAGTCTCGCTGGGCTGGACCGGTGGCGACAAACGTTGCACCGGTGCGAACCTCGGGGGGACCGAGAGCCCATTGATTTGGCAACGGATTTTGCCCGGAGCGACTTGCTGGGGCAACTCGAACACGGGCATCGGACGGGTGATTCGATCGTTTGCAACCATGTCGTCGTCGACGCCATTCGTACCGATCCGCTTCCCATCGCGCCGGCCGGTTCGGTCACCGGTTTGGATGATTCGTCGGCCCTGCCGCAGTTGCACCGCGATGAGCTGCCCGTGATCCGGCGACAGCTTGAGACGTTAGGTGTACGGCAGAATCTGATCCGCCTGCCGGTGATCGACACCCATTCTCTGGGCCAATTGCTGCAGATGTTGATGTTGGCTGCGGCGATCGAATCCGAAGTGGCGGCCGGTCAGATTGGCTCGGGGGTCTAAACCGCGCCCGTTGTTTTGAGTACCCTTTCCACACTCTCTGCCATTCCATTTTCCTATCCATCCCGTTGACGCCTCGAAATGTCCGCCATCGACGACCTCTTTAGCCGTTTGAAATCCGAACAACGAAAGGCATTGATGCCATTTATCACGGCGGGTGATCCGAGCATCGAGGCGACCGGGACCATTTTGGACGGTTTGGCCGCCGCGGGTGCGGATTTATGCGAGATCGGGATTCCGTACAGCGATCCGATTGCCGACGGCCCGGTGATCCAAGCCTCCTATCAGCGGGCGCTCGATCACAAATTCCGGTTGCAGGACGCCTTTCAATTGGGCAAGGACAAGGCCACCGGGCTGGGCATGCCGCTGGTGACGATGGTCAGCTACGCGATTATTTTTCGGGTGGGGCTGCGGGAATACGTCCAACGGGCCAAAGCGGCGGGGTACGCCGGCGCCATCGTGCCGGATCTGTTGGTCGAGGAGGCCGGCGAACTGTCACAGATCTGTCGTGACGAAGATTTCAGTCTGATTCAACTGGTCACGCCGACGACGCCGCGGCAGCGTCAGATTGAAATCGCGAATTCCTCGTCCGGCTTTCTGTACTATGTGTCGGTGACCGGAATCACGGGCGAGCGAAATGAGCTTCCGGCGGATCTATTGGAGAGCGTGAGCTGGTTGCGGGGCCAGACGGAGCTGCCGATTTGCATCGGATTCGGGATCAGCGGCACGGAAATCGCGGCCAAGCTGGCTCCGGTCGCCGATGGGCTGATCGTCGGTTCGGCGATTGTCCGACGGATTGCAGAGCATGCCGACGCCGCCGAGGCACGCGATGCGGTCGCCAAATTTGTTGCCGAGCTGCGATCGGCGATTGATTCGGTGACCTCTGCGGCAAGCTAGGTAATCTTTACGGCTTCGCACGCTTGATTCGACGGCAAAATCCGAAAAAACCTACCTGATAGCAGGCGGAACCGCCGAAATCTACAGCAACACCGGTCCCACACGGATTTTCCGTAGGCGTTGTGCCACCCGTGATAAAGAGTCCCGCGAACGTCGCGGGCGGCTCTTGCAACGTCACCGGCCGGAGCGATTTGGAACTGTAGGAGGCATTTCCCATGCGACGAAAGTATCTAGGATTGGCGATCGCTGCGATCACCGCGTTGGGCCCCGCTTCGGCCTTTGGCGGCGACAGAGAGATTGCCGAAGAAATCATGACCCGTTTGAAGGGCAGCCGTGACTCCGGTGCCCTCAAAGACTTTACGCTTGACATGAAAGTAGACCAGGGCGTCGTCCTGTTCCGCGGCAGTGTCAGCGAGAGCGAACAAAAGCAGCTCGTCCTGTCAGCGGCCGAAGGCGTTGAAGGGATCGAAAAGGTCGTCGACGAAGTCGCCGTCAAGGCTGCGAAAGCAGCAGAGAAGGCGACGGAGCCGCAACCGGTTGAGCCGGCAGCTGCAACGAGCGATCAGTCGCTCCGCAACATGCTGACGGCCGGTCTGCAGCAACCCGCCGAAACCAAACCTGAAGTGGCGTTTGAGCCGATCATCGCGGACGCACCCCAAAGCGTTGCTGCTTTGGAAATCGCCCCCGGACAAGTTCAAACCACGGCCGCGGTCGAGCTGGCTGCACCCGCCGGATTGAGCGACCAACAAGTCGTTGCCGGCGTCGTCCAGGCTCTCAGTGCCGCCCAAAAAGACGGACGATTGAAGGGATTTGGCGTCGATGTCAAATGCCTTGATGGAATCGTCTCGATCGAAGGCCGAGCCGGATCGGTCGAGCAACGCCAACGGATCATCAGCATTGCTGAATCCGCACCCGGTGTTCAAGGGATCGACCAAGCGATCACCGTGATCGGTCAGCCCGCACCGGCACTCAGCCGCCCCACCGGCGTGCCAGCTCAACTGGCAAGCAATCGGATGGCGCCAGTCAACGTGGACCAAGTGCCCGCGATGGCGTCGCCCTACCACATGAATCAGCCCGTTCCGGTCGCCCAAGCCGCGACTCCGGTCATGGGTTCCCCCGCGATGGGGATGCCGATGCAAGGCACTCCTGTTGCGATGAATCATGGTGCCGGCGTCGGAGCCCCACGCTACGACGCTCCCAATCTGCCCAACTACGCTTGGCCAGGTTACGCATCCTACCCGAACTATGCTGCCCTGACTTACCCTCAGCAGTACAGCCCCTCGGCGTGGCCCTACATCGGTCCCTTCTATCCTTACCCTCAAGTCCCGATGGGATGGCGTAAGGTGTCACTGGAATGGGATGACGGATGGTGGTTCCTGGACTTCACCGATCGCTAAGGCGAACTCGGTAGGCGAAGGTGACTCCAGCCACAGTTCTGGAAATCGCTGCCGCGAGGGACTCATTTGTCCCTCGCGGCTTTTTTTATTGAAACGCGAACAGAAAACACGATGGCTCCGATGGCGATCCGCAGACAGCGTTGGCGGCTTCCGCTGCGGCGTCAACCCTCCGATTCAATCGTGACAAAGCACTCCAGCACGTTCACCCGGGGTAACAATCGAAAACAATACCCACCGATGGCAGCGCGAACCCACCGATGACAGGGTGCGAGAAATCCGTGGGTTCGCGCTGCGATCGCTGGGCCCAGTCATCGTTTCTTCGTTCCGCAAGTGACAGCCTGCCCTCTGATCCGCTCGGCCAACGCAACTCCAACAGATCGGGGAGAGAAGCGAGCCATTTTTGGGCAGGTCGCTTTTCCATCTGACAAAGCACGAGCGGCTTGGTGTGGAACATCCGCTGTCGTGAAACAGCCGGCAGCTCGGCGATTCGCTAAAACTCCTGAATTACCCGCAAGATCCGTATAAGTTCACACGATAACTGTCTGTACAAGCGGAACCTAACCGTGCTCCGACGCGCGGTCTTGTTATCGAACACCAGGGAAGGTTGCTCGGATGACCAACACGACGAACAGTCAAACAAAACACGCCGCCCAGGCAGACCGTCTGGAATCGGCCACGAAAGGCAGCCATGCCCTTTCGTCTCTCGCACGCAAAGTCACCCTGGTTACGATGGCGTGTGTCGCCGTCGGGACGACGGGTTGCTGGGGCGTCGGCACGAACTACAACCTCGGATTCTTGGGATTTCCGATCCCGGTGAGTCCTTATTATCAACATAAGGCGGAAGAGGATTTCTGGAAGAAAGAGCGTTACGACAAGGTGCCGATCCTCGGCCCGACCACCTCTGGTGGCGCCCCGGTCGCACTCGATCCCCCCAGTGACGACGAAGTGATGCATGCACTCGAAAGTGCACGTCCCGTCCAAGGCGGCATTCCGTTGCTGTATGAAAAGCAACGCAACGACGTGCGGATCATCAAAGAGAAGATCGCCGATTACGTCGATCCGCCTCGATTCTATCCGCTGATCGGCCCCGCCCAACTGCACCACGCACACTACAAGTGCACGATCTACTTCGAAGAGAAGACCACGATCGGCTACCCCGTGCCGCACACGCTGCACGATCAAGAAGCCGTCGAAGTCGTCTACATCGACCACAACCACTTCCACATGGTTGGCGACGTCGAACCCTACACCACTCCGGCGCTCTAGCCGCGTTAACAAGCGTTCCGCTTCACCACTAAAAAGGCGGCTTTGCGTGATCCACGCAGAGCCGCCTTTTTTTAATGCCGAATCACCGCGGACCTACAGCCCCAGCGATTCGCTGGCCGCCTGTTGGAACGCCTTGCGAATGTCCGACCCATCGCTGTTGCCCATTTTGGTCCGCTGAATCATCAACACGTAAATGGTTTGTGTCTTGGGATCGACCCAGCCTTGGGTTCCAAATGCCCCGCCATGTCCGAACGTTCCCGGAGACAACATTTCGGTCACGCCTTGTGGTTCGCGGACGATGCACCAGCCCAACCCCCAGCAATTGCCGGGCGTGAACCCGGTTTCCAAATCGCCGGTCTGCGGTGACGTCATCTGCGTCACCGCGTCTTCGGAGACGACCTGCTGCTTGCGGAATTTCCCTTGGTTCAACACCATTTGATAGAACCGGAACATGTCGCGAGCAGTTGCAAACAGACCGCCCGACGGATTGGGCGCTTTCACCTCGGCCGGATTCGAAATGCGATTGGCAACCGCCTGCAGCGACTGTCCCTCTTCACCCGGGCCATACAACGTTGCGATGCGACGCTGTTGTTTCTCGTCAGGAAAGAACGTGGTGGACGTCATCGTGCCGGGTTCAAAGATTCGCTCTTGCAGGAATGCTTGAAACGACTGACCCGAGACGATTTCAACGATCCGTCCGGCGACGTTCAACCCCGGACTGTACTGCCACTTCGTGCCGGGCTCAAACGCCAGCGGTCGCTCGGCCAGTTGGTCGACCGCCTCTGCGAGTGATCCATCGAACAGTTGATCACCGGCCAGTCCCGAGGTGTGCGTGATGGCGTCGCGGATCGTGATCTCACGGCTCGGTGCCGACCCGTCTTTCAGCTTCAGATCCTTGTAGGCCGGGATGTACTTGCTGACCTTGTCGTCCACACTGAGCTTGCCTTCGTCCTGCAAGATCATGATTGCGGTCGCGGTGATCGGCTTGGTCATCGAAGCGATCGAAAACATCGTGAACGGACGCATCTCCTTTTGTATTTCGATGTCGGCCAACCCGACCGCACCCAAATGCACGATCTTGCCGCGGTGGCCGACCAAGGTCACCGCGCCGGAGATTTTCCCTTGCTCGACGAAGGTTTGCATGGCCGCATTGATCGGGTCGATCACGGGCGGCGGCGTGGGGGCCGTTTTTTTCGGTGCCGTTGCTTCCTGGCCAGATGCCGTGGTCGCAACGGTCAGAATCAGGGCAATGCAACAGGACGATAGCAGGCGAATCATTGAAAGACTCTTGGCAGGTGGGGAAGAACTCACAGCAGGGACCTCCTTGCGGTCCGGTATTGTAACTCCTTTGTCGCGCGTCAAGTTCCCGCCAACGCTGACCTTGCGCTGTGTCAGCGTTGAATCTTCGGGTTGGATTTTGGCGAGCGGAAGAGGGACCGCCTGCCACTTGTAGAGTGTTGCAATGACCATTGAGCCCACGGATAGCAGCGCGAACCCACAGATAGTAGCGCGAACCCACGGATTGGAGCGCGCTGTCATCCGTGGGTTCGCGCTGCCATCGGTGGGTATTCCTTTCGAGGCGTCAGACGATTTTGCCCATCGAATCACCCATTCGGGCGTACAGCTCACGCTGGTCGGCGGAGTGTTGCTGTAAATCGTCATCAAACATGATGCGACCGGGCTCGAAAATGACGATCGTCGATGAACCGCCGAATCGGAAATAGCCCTTTTCATCCCCTTTGGAAACCGGGTCGCCCGGGCGATAGGTCTGGCAGATTCCGCCGACGCAGGTAGCACCGATCTCCAACAGCAAGACGTTACCGAGCGTTTCGGTTTCTAGAATCGTGATCTCACGTTTGTTGGTCGCCAGGATGTGAATGTTTTGACACAACGCGATCGGATTGACCGAGTAGAGCGGTCCGTTGATCAAGCGTGCCAGTCCGGGGCGTCCGGCGGCGGGAAAGTGAAAACGGTGATAGTCGACCGGGCATAGCCGAGACAGCAGCAAGCTTCCCTGGGAATACCGACGCGTCAGTTCGGGATCACGCAGCAGCGTCGCCAAATCGAACATCTGGCCCTTGACGAACAACCCCTCGCAACGTGACAGATCGGGCACGCAGAGGTGTCGTCCGTCGGCGGGGAAGACGAGGGTCGAGGGATCGGGATCGATCGGTCTGGCCGACGGGTTCAGCTTGCGAAAGAAGAACTCGTTGAAGTTGGCGAATTCGTCCGGGTTGCGGGCAAACTCACTCGCGTCGAGTCCAAACTCCGCGATGAAGGGTTTGATTTTCTCGCGGGTTGTCGGTTGGTCCATCCGCCAGCCGTACCAGCGGGAAAACCAAGCCCGTTTCACCATCGCGGCCAGGGCGAGTTTTCCGCCCCACGTCCCATACGTCCAACGAAGCGCCTTGTCGCCGTAGACTTTTTCGACGCATGACTCGTCGCGGTAACGGTCGTGATAGACGATTTCATCCATGGACGGAGTGTGGGAGACGAGGAGGGGGATGTGGGCGTGGGGCGTGCCATCCACTTTGACAACAAACGGGAGGGCTTGTTAGCGGCAGGGCGCGAGCCCTCCGGTCTTTCAAGCTGATACCGGACGGCTCGCGGCCTGTCGGTTTAGTGTATCCACAAAACGAGGGGACGTGGCTTAGTAGGCATCGTCACGATGTTTGCTATTCTTGGCGGATCGTCGTCGCGATTCACTTCTCACGCAGGGAGGCTTGCCCAGTGAGCCAGAGACAACCCAAGACCAGCTATTGGCAGGAAGCTCCTACACCACGCGGGCAACTGGTCCTCATTCCCACCGCCCTGGAGGAACTCATCCCTCAGGATCATCCCGTTCGCTTGGTCGACGAGATCCTCGATCAGATGGACTGGACTGATTGGGAGGCGGCCTACAACGGCGGATTCGGTCAGCCGCCGATCCATCCCAGCGTAATGGCAAAGATCCTGCTGTTTGCCATGATTCGGCGAATCCGATCCAGCCGGAACATTGAATACGAACTCAAGCATTCGATCGATTTTATCTGGCTTAGCAGCGGTCGCCGCATCGATCACAGCACGATCAGCGACTTCCGCCGAAACAATAGTGATGCAGTCAAAGGCATCTTCAAACAAATGGTCAAGCTGGCGATCAACCTGGGGATCGCCAATCTCTCGGAACTGTGCATCGACGGCACACGCATCCTGGCTGACGCCAACAAATACAAGACTTGGACGGCCAAACGATTAGCCAAAGCACTCGAAGAACTTGACGCGCAAATTGATGAGGCCCTGGAAACCTTCGAAGTCAACGACGCATGCGACGAAGATCTCATCGGCCAGGACGTTTCGGCGGACCGCCTCCCCGCCGCCGTCGCCAACTTGAAGTCACGCCGCTCACAACTGGCCGCTCATCTGGAGACGGTCAATGCGATGGACGAAGTCCGCAGGAAAAATGGGACGAAGGGCCCCGCCCAGTTACCCAAGACTGACACGGACAGTCGCATTCTTCCCAATAAGGAGGGTGGTTACGCAGCCAACTTTACTCCGATGGCGACGACCGAAACGCAGAGCGGCCTGATCGTTGCGGCGGACGTCTTGATCGGCAACGTCGAACACCACGAATTTGCCACCATCGTCGACTGTGTGGCCAACGACTTTGGAATTGACATTAAGCGAGTCATGGCTGACTCGGCTTACACGACGGGCAAAAACCTCACTGCGGCTGAGGAAAAACAGATCGAACTGATTGGCCCGCTTGCCGAAACCAATCGCGAGAACAACCCTGCCGAGCGTTCGGATTTGACTGAGCCCGTTGCCGCCGATCAGATTGATCAGTTGCCGGTTAATCCACAAACCAAACGATTTGACAAAGCAGCGTTTGTGTACGACGAAGCGAACGACTGCTATTACTGCCCGGCAGGCAAAGTGCTTTCACATCGGACGACCGAGAACACGACGCATGGCGACGGCTCTCCGGTGCAGCGAAAGGTTTACACCTGTTTTGAATGCGAGGGCTGCACGCTGGCTGGGCGTTGTCGCAAGAACGTGAAGCCAAAAGACGAGGCAAGCAGCAGCGAGGCATCGTCCCAGGAGTCCAGCGAAGCGACCTCGTCGGACAAGCGAGCGGGCAAGCGACGTGGTCGCAAGCCTGGCCCGCCACGTGGTCGCGAGACGATGCATGATGAGCATGAAGGAGCGCGACGTCGGCAGCGTGCGCGAATGGAAACGCCTGCAGCCAAAGAGGCTTACTCTCGTCGTCAGCATTTCGGTGAAACGCCTTTCGCCGTGATCAAGAGCACGCTTGATATGCGGCGATTCCTGCTTCGAGGTATCGCAGGTGTGAATCAAGAATGGCGCTGGGCGGCGACCGGATTCAATCTGAAGAAAATCATGAGTTACTTGGCGAAGCTGCGCGCCGCCGCGGCGACACAATCGCTCGGAACAGCAAACTAGGGGAGATAGGGGGCATTTCGAACGAAATCCGCCACAAGCGAACGCCACGATCCCGTCAACACGCTTACCAACGACTCTGGATGCCCCGCATAGCACCATAAAAGCCTCGTCCGGAACCAAAATCGAATCAACCGTCCCCAGGAACTAAATCGACAGGCCGCTCGCGCCGTTCCGCTACCACCGTCAGGGCTTGTAAGCGGAAGGACGCGAGCCCTCCGGCCTTTCAAGCTGATACCGGACGGCTCGCGGCCTGTCGGTTTAGTGTATCCACAAAACGAGGGGAGGTGGCTTAGTAGGCATCGTCACGATGTTTGCTATTCTTGGCGGATCGTCGTCGCGATTCACTTCTCACGCAGGGAGGCTTGCCCAGTGAGCCAGAGACAACCCAAGACCAGCTATTGGCAGGAAGCTCCTACACCACGCGGGCAACTGGTCCTCATTCCCACCGCCCTGGAGGAACTCATCCCTCAGGATCATCCCGTTCGCTTGGTCGACGAGATTCTCGATCAGATGGACTGGACTGATTGGGAGGCGGCCTACAACGGCGGATTCGGTCAGCCGCCGATCCATCCCAGCGTAATGGCAAAGATCCTGCTGTTTGCCATGATTCGGCGAATCCGATCCAGCCGGAACATTGAATACGAACTCAAGCATTCGATCGATTTTATCTGGCTTAGCAGCGGTCGCCGCATCGATCACAGCACGATCAGCGACTTCCGCCGAAACAATAGTGATGCAGTCAAAGGCATCTTCAAACAAATGGTCAAGCTGGCGATCAACCTGGGGATCGCCAATCTCTCGGAACTGTGCATCGACGGCACACGCATCCTGGCTGACGCCAACAAATACAAGACTTGGACGGCCAAACGATTAGCCAAAGCACTCGAAGAACTTGACGCGCAAATTGATGAGGCCCTGGAAACCTTCGAAGTCAACGACGCATGCGACGAAGATCTCATCGGCCAGGACGTTTCGGCGGACCGCCTCCCCGCCGCCGTCGCCAACTTGAAGTCACGCCGCTCACAACTGGCCGCTCATCTGGAGACGGTCAATGCGATGGACGAAGTCCGCAGGAAAAATGGGACGAAGGGCCCCGCCCAGTTACCCAAGACTGACACGGACAGTCGCATTCTTCCCAATAAGGAGGGTGGTTACGCAGCCAACTTTACTCCGATGGCGACGACCGAAACGCAGAGCGGCCTGATCGTTGCGGCGGACGTCTTGATCGGCAACGTCGAACACCACGAATTTGCCACCATCGTCGACTGTGTGGCCAACGACTTTGGAATTGACATTAAGCGAGTCATGGCTGACTCGGCTTACACGACGGGCAAAAACCTCACTGCGGCTGAGGAAAAACAGATCGAACTGATTGGCCCGCTTGCCGAAACCAATCGCGAGAACAACCCTGCCGAGCGTTCGGATTTGACTGAGCCCGTTGCCGCCGATCAGATTGATCAGTTGCCGGTTAATCCACAAACCAAACGATTTGACAAAGCAGCGTTTGTGTACGACGAAGCGAACGACTGCTATTACTGCCCGGCAGGCAAAGTGCTTTCACATCGGACGACCGAGAACACGACGCATGGCGACGGCTCTCCGGTGCAGCGAAAGGTTTACACCTGTTTTGAATGCGAGGGCTGCACGCTGGCTGGGCGTTGTCGCAAGAACGTGAAGCCAAAAGACGAGGCAAGCAGCAGCGAGGCATCGTCCCAGGAGTCCAGCGAAGCGACCTCGTCGGACAAGCGAGCGGGCAAGCGACGTGGTCGCAAGCCTGGCCCGCCACGTGGTCGCGAGACGATGCATGATGAGCATGAAGGAGCGCGACGTCGGCAGCGTGCGCGAATGGAAACGCCTGCAGCCAAAGAGGCTTACTCTCGTCGTCAGCATTTCGGTGAAACGCCTTTCGCCGTGATCAAGAGCACGCTTGATATGCGGCGATTCCTGCTTCGAGGTATCGCAGGTGTGAATCAAGAATGGCGCTGGGCGGCGACCGGATTCAATCTGAAGAAAATCATGAGTTACTTGGCGAAGCTGCGCGCCGCCGCGGCGACACAATCGCTCGGAACAGCAAACTAGGGGAGATAGGGGGCATTTCGAACGAAATCCGCCACAAGCGAACGCCACGATCCCGTCAACACGCTTACCAACGACTCTGGATGCCCCGCATAGCACCATAAAAGCCTCGTCCGGAACCAAAATCGAATCAACCGTCCCCAGGAACTAAATCGACAGGCCGCTCGCGCCGTTCCGCTACCACCGTCAGGGCTTGTAAGCGGAAGGGCGCGAGCCCTCCGGTCTTTCAAGCCGATACCGGACGGCTCGCGCCGTTCCGCTACCACCGTCAGGGCTTGTAAGCGGAAGGGCGCGAGCCCTCCGGTCTTTCACGCTGATACCGGACGGCTCGCGCCGTTCCGCTACCACCGTCAGTACCCAAGCAGCGGCACTGGCTGGGGCCGCGTGTTGGCTGGTATAGATTGACATGCCGGATCGACTTTGGCGAGAGCGCCTGGTGATTCGGTGTATGATGAAAAGCCGTCTCGGTTTGTCCAATCCTTTCCTCCACCATTCGCTGTCCGAACATGAATCTTCGCCCCTGGATCACCGTCTGTACGTTGGCCTTGCTGGCTTCGCCGCTCGCGTTTGCCGCCGACGCTAAACCCGAACCCGATGAAAAGGTCGTCTACAAGACCGTTGGCGATGTCGAATTGTCGATGCACGTGTTCAAACCCGCCCCGTCGGATTCGGCTGAACCGCGTGCGGCGATCGTGTTCTTTTTCGGTGGCGGATGGAACGGCGGTACCCCGAGCCAATTTTACGGGCAAAGCCGTGCACTGGCGGACCGTGGAATGGTTGCGATGTGCGCCGAATATCGCGTCAAGAAGTCGCACGGGACGCCACCGAAGACGTGTGTCGCCGATGGCAAGTCCGCGATGCGCTGGGCCCGACAGAACGCGTCTCGCTACGGAATCGATCCGAATCGAATCGCCGCCGGTGGCGGATCCGCCGGCGGGCATGTGGCCGCTGCGACGGCAACGGTGACCGCCTTTGACGATCCGGCCGATGACACGACGGTCAGCTGCCGTCCCGACGCGTTGGTCCTGTTCAATCCCGTCTACGACAACGGACCGGACGGATACGGTTACGACCGCGTTGAAGCGTACTGGAAAGAGATCTCGCCGCTGCACAACCTCAGCAAAGACACTCCGCCGACGATCGTCTACTTGGGAACCAAGGACAAGCTGATTCCCGTGGCAACCGGCGAGGCGTTCAAAGCCAAACTCGACAAGCTGGGCGTGCGAAACGAATTGCACCTCTACGAAGGTGCCACGCATGGTTTTTTCAACAAGGGCGACGCCTATGAAGACACCCTGGCCAAGTCGATCCGGTTTTTAACTTCATTGGGATTTGTCCCCCAACGATAGACCGGATGCATTGTGACGAAACCAGACAGGGAAGACACAATGATGGGAAGACAGAATGATGGGGTGACACCTGGGCATACGATGGTCATGCTCCAATCCATCGCCCCCCTCTCCCACTCTCCTTGTCTCCCCCTCTCCTTGTGTGCCTTCATTCTTACCCCCAACGTCGACTAACCCTTGGCCAGTTTCTCGGCGACGCGTTGCAACAGCGCCTTGGTCAGTTTGATGCCTTCGTACTCGGAGACCTTGCCGCCTTCGTATTCGATGCCGACGTAGCCGTGGTAACCGTGTCGCAGCACGATTTCCATCATCTTGAAGTAGTCGGTGTGGACTTCATTGCCGTCTTCGTCGAAGTCGTGCGATTTGGCGCTGACCGCTTTGGCATACGGCATCAATTCTTCGACGCCCTTGTAGCGATCGTACATCTTCGGCTCTTTCCCTCGCGACAGGTAGAAATTGCCGAAATCGGGGAGCGTGCCACAGTTGTCCATTTCCGTTTTGGCGATCGTCCCGGCCAGCCAGGCGCCGTTGCTGCTGAGACCGCCGTGGTTTTCGACGATCACGTTCAGTCCCTGGGGCTTGGCATACTCGCTCAAACGACGCAGTCCGTCGGCGGCCAATTTCATCTGTTCTTCGTAACTGCCGGAGCTGCTGGCGTTAACGCGGATGGAGTGGCATCCCAAGAACTTGGCGGCGTCGACCCAACGGTAATGATTCTCGACGGCCTTGGTGCGTTTGGCGTCGTCGGGGTCGCCCAAGTTTCCTTCGCCGTCGCACATGATCAACAGACTCTTGACGCCCAGATCATCGCAACGGGTCTTCAGCTCGGTCAGGTATTTTTGGTCTTCGGCTTTGTCTTTGAAGAATTGGTTGACGTATTCGACCGCATCGATCCCGAATTCTTCCTTGGTGACGCGGGGGAAATCCAGGTTCGTCAGACCCTTGCTCGAATCGCGCAGGGTGCGGTGCAACGACCACTCGGCCAGTGAAATTTTAAACGGAGCTTCGCCCGCCTCGGCGGCGAACAGCGGAGCCATGGAGAGCGAGGCGGCGGAGGCAGACGCAAATTGGAGAAATTGACGGCGGTTGGTCATGATCACGTGGACAGAACAAGGGAGGAAGCACTCAAAACGACGCCGCCAATTCTACACCAATCTGCCCCCACGTGGCGTACGCTTCCAGCTTGCGTCTTCCGGTGCTTGACGCAGAAGCGTTGCTTCTCAGGGGAGGCAAGCAGGATGCTTACCCCACGGTGCACTCGTAGCGGTAGCCGACGCCGTAGACGGTTTGAACGATTTCAGGATGCTTGGGATCGATCTCGATTCGCTTTCGCAGCTGGCTGATCGTCTGGTCGATGGTCCGGCTGTTGGGGACATGATCATCCTCCCACGCAGATCGGAACAAGTCGGCCCGCTTGACGACTTCACCCGGTCGGGCGGCCAGGGTCTGCAGGATCAGGACTTCGCGCCGGGTCAGCGAGACGGCGTCGTCGCCGCGGCGGGCCCGAAGCTCTTTCGGAAACACCTCCAGTCCACCCATCGAAAAAGGCTCGTCGGAAAACGTCACCCGTGTCTCGGGGGATTCGGACAGGCTGCGACGGGCGACCGCTCGAATTCGCGCGATCACTTCTTTGGTCCCGAACGGTTTGACAATGTAGTCATCGCCGCCGAGTTCCAGTCCGATGACTTTGTCGATCTCTTCCGCCTTGGCCGTGATGAACAGGATCGGCATCGTCGGAGACTGTTGGCGAAAGTACTTGCAAACGTCAAAGCCGCTGAGTCCCGGCATCATCACATCGAGGCAAGCGATGTCGGGCGGCGACGCATCGAACAGGTCCTTGGCATGCCGTCCGTCCGCGGCTTCGGTGACATGGTAACCTTCGTTCCGCAGCACTTCAGCCAACGCGGCACGGGTGTTCGCGTCATCTTCGGCAATCAAGATGTGATGTGTCATTCAATCACCGATCGGTAAGGTTAACGTAAAGGTCGCGCCGCCAAGGCGAGGTTCCGAGGACAGCACCAGGGCACCGCCGTGGCGGACTGCGGCCCGCCGCGCGATCGTCAGACCGATGCCGGTTCCGCTGGGGGCATGAATCGAATCGTCGACGCGCTGGAAGGGACGAAAGATTTTTTCTTGATGGGCCGTGGCGATGCCCGGCCCGTCGTCGCTGACCACCACCCGCAACGTTCGCGTCGAAGCCGAAGCATCGTCCAACAGATCACACTCGATGACGCATTGCCCGCCGCGGGGGACGTATTTTTCGACATTGCTGAGCAGATTCACCAAGACCATTTCAACCACGTCGCCGTCGACCGAAACCTGATCCCGACACCGGCACACGGTCTGCAACGTCAGCCCCGCCGCTTTGAAACTGGGCGTGAACTGTTCCGCAATCCCGCCAATCAACTCACCGATGTCCGTCGGTTCGCGTCGCACCCCGATCGGCTTTCCGCTGGGGCGAATCATTTCCAACACGCCGCTGACCAGGCGTTGCAAACGCCGGCTTTCATGGTCAATCACTTCCAGTCGTCTAGCAAGCGATTCGCTCGCATCACTGTTGGTGATGCGTTTCAAGTCTGACTCGGCCAGTTCCGTGTAGAGCCGGATGTTGGTCAACGGCGTCCGCAATTCGTGCGACACCTGGCCGGCAAAATTGACGCGGCTCTTGGCCTCGCTGACCTGTCGTTGCACCGATGTCAGGACATAAAAACCGACCGACAGCAGCAGCAGCGCGATGCCTGCCGACGACAGATACGTGGGAAACGCGCTGGACGACGGGATCAGCGACTGATCGACGTGCAGCCTGAACTGCCAACTGGCCAACGGCGGCGAGAGCGGCGACGTGACCAGCGGTGGCAGAGAAAACTCATCCACTTCGCCCCATCGATAGACCAACCGCTTTGCCTCATCGACCAAGGTCAGGCTGCCGATCGGGGTCGCCGCGAGTTCGGCGAGTTCAACCTTGGATCCTCCCTCGGTCGGTCGCAACGACGAGGGCGCCATCAAGCGGCCGCGATGATCGGGCAAGGCGGCGATCAAATCCGCAATCCAACGGCTCCGTTCCAGCAACACGCCGACGGTCGATCCGTCATCGCGGGTTCGCCAATAAACCACTTGCGCGCCGTCAGCCATGTACCATTGTTGCCAGGCCGATTCGGTGAAGGTCCCCTTGGACGCGATCTTGGCGCCGGACGATTGGGAATCCGAATTTGCGTTCGGCAACGGACGCGCGTCGACCATCCCGGGCAGCGCCGCGGCGACCTCGGTGGCATCGATGCCGACTGAATCGCTGGGTCTGGGAAAGACCATCGTCCCGGATGGATCGACGACAATGCCCTGGCGGACGATCGGGACCTCGCGGCGCATCCGCCGCAACGCTTCAAAGACCGATGGCGATTCGTCGAGCTGTTCGTTCAACCGCAACGCATAGCCGTCAAACAGTTGAACGATCCGGCGGTCGGCATCATACAGCTGGGACGAAAGCAGCGTGGCCAAATTCTCTTTCGCCGCCACTTGGCTGGCCTTGATTGCATTGGCACTCATCCACCCCAACAGCACCATCGGTGCGGCGACCAGTAGGATCAGTGCGAGAAACAATCGACGCGGCATGGGGCGGCACCTGTTTTTGAATTCCGTTCATTGTATCGACCGGCTCTCAACCGCAAACCGGCCCGCGTCGCGGCCAAGACGGTCCCCCGTCGTGCAACGCAATGAAGCAATTGTTAGCGGAAGGGCGCGAGCCCTCCGGTGTTTCGGTCACGATGAGGAACCGGAGGGCTTGCGTTTGGCCGCTAAAACGTTGGTGTTGACACTCTGTTCGGTTTACGTGACTTCGCTTCCTTTTGATTTCGTCACCGCTCGGCCTCGCTTCAGCCGAGACAGGATGGGTCGTGAGGAAACTGGACAGAAGGAAGATTGCAAATTGAAAATTGAAAAATGAAAACTGCAAAATGAAAAATGCAAATTTGCAATTGGAAGTGTTCAATTTGCAATTTTCAATCTCTTGCTCGGCGTCCTGCACAGGGGAAACGGATGCCAGGCATTTCAGGAATAAAACCTGCGCAAAGCGGCGTAGGGCATGCTGTGCATGCCAAATGGCGTAGGGCATGCTGTGCATGCCAGATGGCGTCGAGCATGCGGTGCATGCCAGATGGCGTCGAGCATGCTGTGCATGCCAGCGTCGTCAGGCACAGCCTGACGGCACGCCGAATCTGGCCCCATCCGGTCCCGCTGGGACGTCGATTGTATTACTGAGCGACTTTTGGGCAAGCACCGCTCTGCGGTGCACACCGCAGAGCGGTGCCACAACAAAGCCCGGAGTCGCGAAGCGCACTCCGGGTGGGGGCGCAGAGGACAGGGGAACCCCAGCGGGGTTCAACGAACGGCGCGGCACAATCCGGGGTGCGCAAACCGCGGCGTGAATCGGGCGAACCGTGTTGCTCTGTTCAACCCCGTTGGGGTTGGCGGCCTGTTGGCGACCGGAACTTGGGGTGCGCGGGCGCGACCCCAAGCTTTGATGTGGCACGCCGCTGGCGTGCGGGCCGCAGGAGCGGTTGCCGCTCGCGAGTCGTTCCCACAACGCGGTACGGCGAGTCATTCGTCAGTAATACAATCGACGTCCCTTGGGACTCAGTTTTTGTCCGCCGGAGGTGGTGTTTTCACACGCATCTGCTGCTGCGCCGCGTTCTTGCTTTGCTCGTATCGCATCGCCTTTCGCGAGTAATTCCATTCTGCCGGACTTTCGATGATCACCGATTGATCCTCATTCAGCTTGGCATTGCGTTTCAGCTCTCTGGATAGTTCGACGCCGAGTTGGGCGCCGTAGAGTTGATCCAGTTTTTGCAACTGCACGCTATTGCCCAGCAGCAGCTCCTTGGCCTCCTTGATACGCCCGGCGTCACGCAGAGCCGTGGCTTGGACGTTCTTTTCGTTGGCCAGTTGGATCGCGCAGTACGCAGCGGTTTCGTGATCGCATTCTCTGGCCACCGCTTCTTTGTCGTCGGTGAACCGCACTTCGATGCTGCTGGTCAACGTGTCGGTCGTCTGGCTGAGCATGTTCTGGTATTGGACGGTGACCGAGGCGAGCGGCCGTTTGCTGCCCGCTTGCCCGGCGTCGACTTCGACTTCGATCACAAAGTAGCGTTGTTGGCGGGCGTACAGTTGGGCCAGCGGAATGTAGATGTCTTGTCCGCTGATGTCCGCTTTGTTGTTGAGCACGCGGACGGGACGAATGCCTTCGCCGATTTTCGCGTGGATTTTGAAATCGCTGGCCACCACGCTCATCAAGTCGTTGAACTCTTTTTGAAAGACCGCGACCAGATCATCGGCTTGTTCGACAAACATGTGGTTGCCGCTGCCGGCCGACGCCAATCGACTCATCAGGTCTTCGTTGTAACCGAGTCCGAGTCCGAGCGTGCTGACGCTGATCCCTTCTTTGACCAGCGAGGCCCCCAAACGCTCCAACTCACGCGGGCTTTTCGGCCCCACGTTGGCTTGGCCGTCGGAGAGTAAGATCACACGATTGACCGAATCGCTGTCGAGGAACTTTCGGACTTCCGCGGCCCCTTTGCTGACGCCGGCAAACAGGGCGGTGCTTCCGCCGGCGTTGACCGAGCGGATTTTTTGGATGATCGATTCGCGATCGGTGGCTTTGGTGGCCGGCACCAGTACGGTCGCGGAATCGGAGTACAGCACGATTGAGACGATGTCGTCATCTCGCAATCGACGGACCGCCGCGATCGCCGCCTCGCGGGCTTGAACGATCTTTTGTCCGCCCATCGATCCACTTTGGTCGATCACAATCGCCGTGTTGACCGGCGGGCGTTTTTTGTTTTGCGGAACGTCAAATCCGGTCAGGGAAATGCGGATGTGATTGATCTGCTTTTCCCCAGCCAGCATCGTCGGATTGGACACCCCGACGTCCAAGGACAACTGTTCGGCCCGCAACGTGTTCGATCCGCTGCCGAGCATTGCCGCCAGAGCCAGCCCGATCGCCAACAGGACGGGCGCGTTTTTCCAATGAGTCGCAGACATCGTTTCGATTCCCTTTTTCAGGTGGTCATTCGCCAGCTGCGTCTCCGGGGGCGATCACAGAAATCGCCGACACACCGATCCGCGCCATTGGCTCAGAACCAATGGCGCGCCGCAGCTATCCTAGTAAACGATCATTCCGCGATTCAATGGTCTGGATCGTCTCAAAACAATGTAAAAGAATTGTCAGATCACTTTCGCTTGCGACCGAACAAGCCCCCGACCTTTTTCGGCTTGGCCGCGTCCTGCGGTTCCGCGGCCTGTTTTGCCGGCGGTTTCGCCCGACCTTTGCCGGCCGCGGCGTCGGTGACGATCAACGGCACATCAGCCTTGCGGGGTGATTTTGACTCGCCGCCCAAAGCCGCCAGCATGGCCAAATCGTTGGCGTCGGCTTTGACCTGCGGCGCCGCGTCCTTAGGGTCCAGTGCCAACTTCGGTTTTTCGGAGACGGTGGGCGCGGCCGCCCCGGCCGCGACGGCTAATTTCTGGGCATCGGCGACGGACAGTTTCGGTCCGCCGGCGGGGTCGTTGGTCTCGATCTTGATCGCCGCGTCGTTGCTTGACACCGCTTTGGCCGCAGCGCGTTCGGTTGGGACGGCTTTTTCAGACGCGACCGGACTTGCGGCGTAGGCGGGGTTGGATTCACGCACGGCGTCCTGGCCGGCCGGTTCGACCGGCGCCGGGGAAAGTGGCGGTTGAGACACGCCCAAAATGGCGGCGGCCTTGGAAGCGACCACTGGCGTTTTCGATGGGGCGGGTTCCGGTTCAACGTGCTGCAAGGCGGCAAACCCTTGAACCTGAGCTGTCCTGACTTGATCCGCCGCGGCAGCCTCGGACGGGTCAATGGAACTCTCATCGGGCAACGCATCGGCGTCTTCGCTGGTCAAGTTGTCGGCCGAGAACAAGGCGGATGCGTCGTCACCGTGTTCGGCCAGGCTGGCCAACATGGCGTCGCTGAGGCCGTCGTCCAAACGACGCCTCCAGGCGGCGATTTCGTCGTCCGACAATCCGGCAGCCCGATTGAGGGTCATCGTGATTTTGCGATCGATCTCGGGCAGCGACGCATGAACGGTCAGCCGGCCGTCGGCGCGGTAATCGAATCGCACTTCGACATTGGTCCCCTTGGGTGTTCCCTTGGGCAAGTCGGCGACGACGCACTTGCCGATCGGCGTCGCATTGATGCCGCGTTTATCGCCGCCCTCGACGATTTGAATTTTGACATTCGGTTGGTTGTTGACGTGAGTTCGAAACCGCACCATCTTCCGCGCCGGCAACTTGCTATTGCGCGGGATCATGATCTTGCGTCGCGGTTTGTTCGATTTGGGGTCGAGCGCCAAGACGCCCAGATCGTGCGAGTTGACGTTGCTGACGGAGATGCCGGTCTTATCATTAGCCCCGGCGGACAACATGCCCGCGTACAACGCCGCGCCGTGGCTGACCGCTTCGTCGGGTGAAAGCGAGCGATCGAGTTCCATGCCGCTGAGTTGCTGCAGTTCGTCGCGGATCATCGGCATTCGCGTCGAGCCGCCGACCAAAATCAAACGCGTCAGATCCGGCCAATCGATGCCGGCGTCGTCGAGCACCAAATGAACGGTCATGATCGTCCGCTCGACCAAGTCGACGCAGCGCTCGGAAAACTGTTCTTGCGTGATCTCGGTGCGCAAGCGCCGCCCGTCATTGGCAAACGCAACGGTGACCGCTTCGCGTTGGGTCAGCGCGTGCTTGGTCTGGTTGGCCTTGCGCAGCAATTCCTGTTCAGCCTGGGGATCGTCTCGAGGATCGATTCCGTGTTTGGCAAGGAACGCTTCGGCGATCAGGTCGACAAGTCGGCTGTCCCAATCGATGCCGCCAAGGTAAACGTCACCGGCAGTTGCGATGGTATTGAAATTTCCTTTTTCGATCTCCATCACCGTGACGTCGAAGGTGCCCCCACCGAGGTCGTACACCAAAACCGTCTCGCGCCGCTCGTTGGCAACTCCGGCGCCCAAAAAACCCTGCTGAACACCGTAGGTGATCGCCGCAGCGGTCGGTTCATTGATGATGTCCAGCACCTTCAATCCGGCCAGCCGCCCGGCATCCTGGGTCGCCTTGCGGCAGGGTTCATTGAAGAACGCCGGGACGGTGATGACCGCTTCGCTGATTCGACCGAGTTTCAATTCTGCATCGGTTTTTAATTTCCGCAGCACCAAGGCTTGGATGACTTCGGCCGGCAAATGCTTGCCGCGGATCGCTTTTTCATAAAATTGCTCGCCGACATTCCGCTTGGCGAACTGGGCCAAACGATCAGGCTCCAACAGCCCGGCCTCGACCGCTTCGATCCCCACGATCGGGCGTTTCTGGTCAAAGAACACGGCGCTGGGTGTGGTCAGGTCGCCCTCGGAATTGCGGATCGTTTCGGGCCGGCCGTCACCGTCCAGGAATGCGACCGCCGAAAAGGTAGTGCCCAGGTCGATTCCGACCGGTGGTTGCGTCTTGCTGTCTGTCATAAAGAAAAACGGGTCGGTCCAACGGAGCGAAGTAGAGAGAAAAGATTGTCGTATGAACGCCGAACGTATCCGATTGTACCCGCCCGATTGTACCCACCCGGTCGCGGCAACGTGATGTCAACTGCGTTCTCACTGCGCGACGAGCGTGTAAATACTGTCGCTGCGGACAGCAGGTCCGGTTGATTCGGTTAGACTGTTGCATCCTGTACACTTATGCCCCTCGCGTGGACGCCCATTTCCGCTTTGTGAAGTTTTGCCCTCCCATGCAATGGCCGCAGCTACCCGATTATGGATGTTTCTTGAGATGGCCGGAGAATGGCCAAGGGTTCATCCATCCTGACGACACGCCGATCGCGACTCAATTGATCCCCAGCCCGCGGGTGCTCAAACGGGTTTCGTTCGACGGCGTTTATTACCACTACGTCTATGGACGGCTCCGGTTTCGATTGCGACCGGCGATGTGGTTGTCGATCCGCATCGAAGAGTTTGAAATCGGCGATCAAGTCGAGACGAAAGGCGTGGGGCTGGAGCGTGAACGATTCGTCGCGACGGTCTGGGGCATGTACTACGTTCAACGCAAAGGCTGTATCTTGTATCGGCTGCGACGTGGCGAACAACTGGTTCCCAAACTGTTCGCGGGCGACCAATTGCGGTTGCTGACGAACAAGACAACCGTCCGTCCGCCCACCACCCGGTATCGTGCCCCCAATTGGAACGGGGAAGGCGAAACCGTCCCCGACACCAAACTCGACGAGTAGATCAGCCATGCAACTCGGTTACGTCACCGCGATTCTTCCCGAAGCGAATTTGCAGCAGGTGTTTCAGACCGCCGCCGAGATCGGTTACGACTGTGTGGAAGTGATGTGCTGGCCGCTGGGCAAGGCGACGCGGCGCTATGCAGGCATCACCCACATCGATGTCCACTCGCTCGACGACGCAACGGTCGAATCCATCGCGACCCTGCAACAAGACAGCGGGGTCACGATCAGCGGGCTGGGCTATTACCCCAACGCGTTGTCCCCCGATCACAACGAAGCCGAATTGGCCGTCGAGCACATTCGGGCGGTGATCGTGGCGGCCCGCCGGCTGGGCATCGGCACGATGAATACGTTCATCGGTCGCGATTGGACCAAGAATGTCGACGACAATTGGCCGCGTTTTCTGGAGACCTGGAGACCGATCATCGAATTGGCCGAACAGCATGACGTGCGGGTGGGGATCGAGAATTGCCCGATGTATTTCACCGACGACGAATGGCCGGCGGGCAAAAACCTGGCCCATTCGCCCGCCATCTGGCAGCGGATGTTTGACGACATTCCCAGCGACCACTTCGGGCTCAACTACGATCCCTCGCACCTGGTCTTTCAGCATGTCGATTACCTTGCACCGCTAGCAGAATTCGCCGATAAACTCTTTCACGTCCATGCCAAGGACGTCCGCGTCGATCGGTCCAGGCTGGACCGGGTCGGCGTTCTGGCAAACCCCAACGAGTGGCATTCGCCGAAATTGCCGGGGATGGGCGACGTCGACTGGGGACAGTTCTTTGCCGCGTTGACGGACACGGGCTACGACGGCCCCGTTTGCGTGGAAGTCGAAGACCGCGCCTACGAACGATCCGACGAGGACTGTTTGCGGGCGCTGAAACAGTCGTATAACTTTCTCCGCAATTACGTCGTTTGACGTTTCGCCGACCTCGCTTCGATCACCGTGGGTGATCTCAACCATTCAATCACGCTTCACAACTCTTACGGATCTCAAACAAATGGAATCTTGGCCCATCGGTGTGTTCGCTTCGGTCGACGCCGGACTCGGCGTCAAATGGGACGTCATCAAAGAACTGGGACTTCCCACCATCCAACTGCACGCACCGCAGCCCACCAAGCGTGACCGGGCGACGGCGGAAGAACTCAAGCAACAGCTCGATGAAATGAACGTGCGTTGTACGGCGGTGTTTGGCGGATTCGAGGGCGAAAGCTATGCCGACATCCCCACGGTCGTCAAAACGATCGGCCTGGTGCCCGCTGAAACTCGCCAAAGTCGCTTGGCCGAAATGCGTGACATCGCCGATTTCGCCAAATGGCTCGGCTGCGACGCCGTCGCGCTGCACCTGGGATTCATCCCCCACGACAGCTCCGATCCGCAATACGCCGAGATCGTCAAGGTCACCGCGGAGCTTTGCGAACACTGCGCCGGCAACGATCAATTCCTGCATCTGGAAACCGGGCAAGAGACCGCCGAAGGCTTGCTGGAGTTCATCGCCGCGGTCGGCTGCGATAATCTGAAAATCAACTTTGATCCCGCCAACATGATCCTCTACGGCACCGGCGAACCGATCGAAGCGCTCCGAATGCTCGCCAAACACGTCCGCAGCATCCACTGCAAAGACGCCACCTGGAGCGACCAACCGGGTGAAACCTGGGGCTGCGAAGTGCCGCTGGGAAAAGGCGACGTCGACATGCGGAAGTACCTCGAAACGCTGCACGAGATCGGCTACGAAGGTCCGCTGACGATCGAGCGAGAAATCCCCGAAGATCCCGTCCGACAAAAGCAGGAAATCGGCGGCGCGATCGACCTGCTCACCCGACTCCGCGACGACATCCTGGGTTAGCCCCGCATTGGGTTAGCCCCGCATTTGCGCTCGCAACGGCGCGATGATGGCTCGGGGGACGAACTTTGCCAATTGCTCGTCGTCCTCGCTGACGCTGGCGATCTGTTTCAACAGTGAACTGCTGACGTGCGAGAACCGCTCGTCGGCCATCAGAAACACGGTCTCGACGTCTTCGTCCAATTGCCGATTGGCCATCATCATCGTGAATTCGCCGGCGATATCGGTCATTGGGCGAATCCCACGCACCATCAGTCGCGAGCCGAGCGAGCGGACGAAGTCGACCGCCAGCCCGTCAAAGATTTCAACCCGGACGTTTTCGATGTCATGGGTCACCGTCTGCACCAACTCGCTGCGTTGTTCCGGCGAGAACAGGGATCCCTTTTCGGCGTTGATGCCGATCCCGATGACCAAGCTTTCAAACAAGCGACTCGCTCGATGGATGATGTGAAGATGCCCCAACGTGATCGGGTCAAAGGATCCGGTGTAAACAGCGATCCGCCGCTCGTTGTTTTCATTCATGCGTGATTCGGGGGAAAAGGGTTCGATCGCTCGTCGGATCCAATCCAGTGGTGCCAAAGCGCTACGTCGACGCAACCGCATCAACGAGCCGCTCCAGGTCCGAACTGTCATTGTAAGCATGAACGCCGGCCCGGATGCCGCCCCCACGACAGCTGACGACACAGCCTTGCTCGATTGCCCGGTTGCGAACCGCCGCGGGATCTTGCCCAGGCACCCCAAACGTCACGATCCCTGAACGGTGCTGACGCTTGCTGGGAATTTGGGTCGGCAGACCGACGGCGCGCAACCGGTCATCCAATTCAGTTGCCAACGCCAGCACACGGTCGCCGATCGCGTTGGGCCCATGCGTCTGGCGAATCATATTGAACATCGCCACGCTCGCTCCCAGCGCGGCCGCGGCCGACATGTTGGCCGACCCCGGCTCGAACCGCGCCGCGGTGCGGCGAAGATCCAATTTCGGTTCGGCGTAATTGAACGTGTTCCGCACACTGTTCCAACCGACGCTACAGCAACGCAGACGCTCCAAATGACGTTTCCGAATCACCGCCACGCCATAACCTTCCGGACCCAGCAGCCACTTGTGACCATCGGCGGCCAAAAAATCGACGTCGATCTTCTGCAGATCCAAATCAAACACCCCCAGCCCCTGGATCGCATCGAGAAAAACCAGGACGCCCTGGGCGTGGGCCCGCTGGATGATCGCTTCCAAATCGGCGCGAAAACCGCTGGCATAGCCGACCCACGACAGGGAAATCATGCGGGTTGATTCATCGACGTGTTCAAACAAGTCCTCCGGCTCGACACGTCCGTCGCGACGCGGCACGATCCGCACCTCGACGCCCCGCGAGGCCTGGTTTTGCCAGGGGTACAGATTGCTGGGAAACTCGCCGTCGGGAATCACGACCGAATCGCCGCTCTGCCATGGGAATCCTTCGGCGACCAAATTAATCCCCGCCGACGTGTTGGGGACAAAGCAGACTTCGTCCGTCTCGGCGTGCAACAGCTCGGCGAAGGCGTGACGCAGCGTTTCCACTCGACCCGCCCAAGTGGGCCACACGGTATCGCCCTCGCGTTCGGCTTCGTCGGCATAGTTCCGCAGCGCCGCGGCAGCGGGCATCGAAAGCGGGCCGACGGCGGCGTGGTCCAAATAGGCCCATTTTTCCGTGATCGGCATTTTTTTTCGCCACCAGCCCCACGGGTCGGAGCGAATCTGGGGGTCAAAATCTGGCGGAGATGGCGTGCTTGGCATGATTTTGGATCGTCGAATCGCCCTTCTAAACGGAATTTACCGAAAAATTGTCCCAATCCGGGGCCAGAGTGGCTCTCGGTAAACTAGCGATATAGCGTAGGCTTGGGAAACATGTGCTCGGGCAACTATACTGCGGCCCTTTCCCGGCCGCGATACGAGCGTTACGTCTGGCCCTTCACTCATTTCACATTCGTCCCGAGGTTCAATTGATGCCCAAGGCACTCTGTCTTTTTAGCCTTGTCGCGTCGATCTTGGTCGTCAGCCTGTTCGTTTTAGACGCGGTTGCCTTACTGTCTGGCCAAACCAGCTTGGCGATTTTGGGTGGTGCGAGTCTGATGATGGACCTCACCTTTGCGATCTTGGGCGGCGTTCTGATCTACTTGAGCTGGTCGACTTATCGCGAGCAGCGATAGCGTTTCGATTCGATCTTGCGTCGGCCGCCGACCCGGTGGGATGCTTGCGCGATCGCTGAGGATCCTCCAGGGCATCATCCCGAGTGGTCGGAACGGCCCCCTGTCCCCTGACGCATCGGGGCCAGATCTACCGGAGCCAGATGGTTCCTCAGTGTGGCAGGCAACACGTTTCCATCCAACTGAGTCCGATCCGCCGTGACGCAAATCGATCGTTACATTCTGGGGCTGTTCTTCCGGACGTTTCTGGTCTGTTTCGCCTCGCTGTCTGGAATCTTTGTCGTTTTCCATGCCTTCCAGAACATGAACGACCTGGTGGAATTGGCCGAGTCACGCGGCGTCGGGATTTCCCGCGTGATGTGGTACTACTACGGCCCCTACATGTTGCTGCTGTTCGACTGGACCGGCGCGATCATCGCCTTGATGTCGCTGTTGTTCGTCGTCGGATGGCTTCGTCGAACCGGCGAACTGACCGCGACGCTGGCCGCCGGCGTGTCACACGGACGCATTTTCCGTTCGATGGTTTTCGCCGCATTGGCCATTGTGTTGGTCCAGCTGGGCAGCCGCGAAATGCTGTTGCCGACGATGCGCGATGCGTTGTCGATGAAGAGCAAAGATCTTTCCGGCGACGCCCCCCAACCGATCTTGCCCAGCTACGACAAGATCAGCGGGATTTTGCTCGAAGGCCAATCGATCCGGCCTCGCAGCAAAGAAATCTATCAGCCCAATTTCCGACTCGATGTTGATTACCCGGGTTTCGGCGAAGCCATCGTCTCGGTCTCGGCGCGCTGGTTGCCGGCCGACGAGAACCACGACGAGGGCTACTTGATGCAAAACGTCTTCACCCCGCCGGCGATCGACCACATCCCCTCGGCGGGACGTGACGGACGTCTGATACTGATGACGGCCCACGATCAACCCTGGATCGCTTCGGGTGAATGCTTCGTTGCCACCCCGGTCAATGCGGAAATCCTGCAAACCGACCAGTCCTCCACCCGGCTGTGCAGCAGCAAGCAACTGCTGGAACGGTTGCGCAATCCCGCGGTCCATAATTCGATGGCGACGCGCGTGCTGTTGCACGAGCGGATCATGAGGGTGCCGTTGGACTTTTCGTTGTTCTTGCTCGGGCTGCCGCTGGTGGTCAATCGTCGCGGCCGCAATCTGTTCATGATGATCGGCACGGCCATCGGAACGGTGATGCTGTTTTTCGCACTCAAGACCGCCGGCAGCGCGATGGGCGGCGGGGGTTACCTGCTCTCGCCCGCGGTCGCCGCATGGATGCCCTTTCTGGTGCTCGGACCGATCGCCTACGTCAGACTGCGCGAAGTTGAAACGGTATGACGCCGCAACAGGTTTCGGTGATCATCCCGGCGCTCAACGAAGCCGAACGAATCGAAGCGGCAATCGAATCGGCCTGGAACAACGACGCCGGCGAAGTCATCGTGTGCGACGGCGGCAGTAGCGACCCGACCCCCGAACTCGCACGAGCCCGACGAGCCATCGTCCTCACCGCCCCACGCGGCCGCGGAAACCAACTCCGCGCGGGAGCCCACGCCGCGACAGGAAGCGTCCTGTTGTTTCTACACGCGGACAATCGATTGGGTGACGGTTGTTTCCAAACGTTGTGTGAACGCATCGATGCTGCGGCCCAACCGCACGCGTGCTGGGGGGGACTCAAGCAGCAAATTGAGGAACCCGGACTGGTGTACAGGTTGCTGGAGTGGGGCAATGCCAACCGCATCCGTTGGCGAGGCATGCCGTTCGGAGATCAAGCGCTGTTTGTGACGCGAACGCTGTACGACCGCGTGGGAGGATTTCCGGCGGTTCCGTTGATGGAAGACGTCGCGTTGTCCAAGGCATTACGACGACAATCTTGGCCAATGCTGGTTGATGGCATGGTTCACATCGACGCGCGGCGATGGAAAAAACGCGGCGTTTTCAGACAGACCGCTCGAAACTGGGGCCTTCAACTCGCTCATTCATTGGGAGTGTCCGAAAGTCGCCTGGAAAAATGGTATCGATGATTCATGGCGTTTTTGACGTTTCCAGCTCGAATTCTGGTTCGAATGGGATCCGAGACCTTGCGGAAGGCTGCACTGAATTTAGAATCGATTGTCCGTCTGAGGGCGCGCGATTGATGCAGTGAGTGTTTGATCGGGACAAACACGCAATCACGTTCTGCCGCTCGGATGACCCCTCGAGGTTATCGTTTTGCTTACTGAAGCCACCGTTGAAGAGATGTTCCGCAAGTTGATTAGCGACCCCAAGCGTGGGGAAAACGTTTTTGATGAAGCAGAAGATCTCCTGGACGAAGAACTCCGGCCGGAAAGCCCGCTGCGGCACCGATTGAGCCAGGAGTTAGAGGAATTGCGAGAGTTGGCCGAGAAAGCTTGATCACCTCTCCCAAAAATCGCGACCACCGTTGTCGCACCAACCAAAGAAAGCCGCGACGGAATGATTCCGCCGCGGCTTTTCTGGTTTTGGCTTTCGGTGGTTGAGCCAGACTCGTCGGACGACGTTCGACTAGCGGTTCAGTGTGATCCCGAAGGTACCACCGACCATCAAGTAGTCTTGATCGTTGTCGCCGCCTCGCAGGACGGAGTTGTCCAGATCCCCGCCCCGCCACAAACCACGAGCGACGTCGATCAGTTGGAAACCGGCTCGCACCGTGACCGCACGGGACAACTGGTAGCCGAGTTCGCCGCGAACATCAAACCCGAGGAAGAACTCTTCGTTGCGAGTGTAGTCGCGGTCGGTTTCCTCGTACAAGATTCGAGTGACCGTGTCACCTTCGGCAATGGTATCGGTTCCACTATAGACCACCGCTTCGGTGTGTCGGTTGTTGAAGCTGCTCTGGAAGTTCGCCCCCGAGAAGACCTTGAAGTCGGTCGCAAAGGTAAACCGATCAAAGAACTTGAAGTATCGGAATCCGATCTGTCCGGTAATCGCTTCGTTCTCGGTGAATGCTTGATCCGTCGTCATCAGCTCCGACGCGGCACCGTAAGTCGTGACCAGGTTGGGACGCCCGGCGACGCCGTCTGCGATCTGATCGGGATCGTTCGAGCTGATGAAGTTTTGACGGACGTTGGTGTCTTCGATTCGGAACCAACGGAATCCGACCATCGGCTCCAGAATCCCGCCGTAGTGGTAGGGCTCCAACCGCCACGTCTTGCTCAGTTCATAGCTATCGAAGTCGATCACGTTCTCGCTTCGCTTTTCATCGACGAATCGATAATTGAATCCGCGATTGTTGCTGATGCCGGGAATGGCTTCGAATCCGAACGGAGGGGCGGGATTGGTCGCCGTACCGCCGAGTTCGTCCGTATTGAAGCGATTACCGCGTTCCTTGCGGACGCTGAAGAACTCACCGACGTCATTGTCGACCCAGCTGAACAACCAGCCTTTGTCCGCGTCGGGCAACATGAACCCGATCTCGTAACGGTGGCCCCAGCCACTGTCCATTCCGGACTCGAGTCCTTGAGAATTGTTTTCCAGTTCAGGCCGCGAACCATAAAGATTCAAGCGGTCGTAGGTGGCGAACCAGCCCGTATTGGCTCGCTTCTTTGGCTTCATATCCGCCAAGTCCATGTCGTAGATCGGCTCGAACCAACGGAAGTCGGGATCGAACTGAAGCGGATCCGCCACGGGGACGTGCTCCTGAGCCTGGGCCGAAGCCATACCACAGAGCAGTACAAGGGATCCAAAAATTCTAGCCGTCAGCTTCCGTACCGACATCGCTGTTCCACCGTCTATTAGAAGTCGTCCGTAGTGGCCGCCGGAATCTGCCTGCAGATTCCATCCGCGGCCCGCGTTGGGGTGCATTGACCGATTTTCTTTTGTCTCTTGACACAAAGATTCGGTCGTGACGGTCTTATCGGACAGGTGGAACGCCAGGGCTTAGTCTGATTATCGCGAGAAGTCGCAAAAGTCCGAGAATCTTGAATACCGGCACAGTTTCCCAGCGTCACTTTTTCCCCATCGCTCGTTTGCTAGCGAAAAAATCGGTCAAGATTTGTCCGCACGGCTCCGCCTTGACCCCCGCGACGACCTCCGCCTGATGATTCAGCCGATCGTCGCTGAGCAAGCGGAACAGGCTGGTCACCGCGCCGGCCTTGCCGTCGCTGGCACCGAACACCACACGCGGAATCCGGGCCTGTAGAATCGCGCCGGCACACATCGGACAGGGCTCCAACGTCACGTACAGCGTCGTGTTCTCCAGCCGCCAATCGCCGATCGCCGCGGCCGCTTGCGTGATGGCAATCATCTCCGCATGCGCCGTGGGGTCCTTCAGCATCTGCCGCTGGTTGGACGCCGCTGCGATGATCTGGTGATCACGGATGACGATCGCCCCGACCGGCACCTCGTCCATCTCCACCGCTTGATAGGCCAGCTCGAGGGCGCGGCCCATGAAGTGCTCGTCGATCTGCTGCTGTTGCATCTCCGGCGGACCTACTTTGCCGCCGTGATTTCAGACGCGTGCAGCCGCCGCAATTGGATGTTGCGGATTTGCGAATCACACTCAAAGTTCGCAATCCCCATCGGCGTGCAGGGATCCATTTCAAACCGGATGTCAAACTCGTGGTCCTTTCGCGGGTGACTGAACAGTTCCGTGCCGTCGACCCAGGCCGTGATCTTCGTGGTCTCCACTCGCACCCGGGCGCTGTACCACTTTTTGTCTTCATAGCTCATGAACATCGTGGTTTCGTTGTCGCTGGCGTCGCGCCCGTCGATGCTGCTGATTCCGGTGATCCCGCCGCCCCATCCGCCCATCACCAGACTGACGTACTGGTCGGCGACGGGGAACGTGAAGGCGCAGAGAAAGTCATAGCCCGAATCGCGTCGACATTCCCAACGGAGTTCATAGTTGTCTCGCGGCAGCGGCTTTGCGTCTTTCGATTTCGAATCGTCCGCCCCCGTTTTGGGCGAGTCACCGTCAAACGGGCCCGTCCAAACCACACCGGTCAGCGGGTCGCCGTGCTCCATCTTGATCACGTCGTCCTTGATGATCACGTCGCCTTCCCCACCAAACTGACAGGCCTTCCAGTGGCCCGCGAGCGAAATCCAAGGAGTCTTTTCGGATTTGTCGGCGGAGTTTTTGGCCGCGGTCCCGTTTTGTGCGGCAGAGTTTTCGGAACTCTCGCCCGCAGTAGCCGCAGCCTGACTCGCCGATTCGGCCTGCTCTGTTACAGGTTGCTCTGTTGAAGCATGCTCTGTTGAAGCATGCTCTGTTGAAGCATGCTCTGTTGAAGCATGCTCTGTTGAAGCATGCTGAGCTGTGGCTTGCTGGGAGGGCGTCACGGTTGCTACAACCGCCGCAGCGACCAGGGCGGCAAACATCGCTTGGCCGCGGGTGAGGATTCGATGGAGACGCTGCACGTTGGTGTCCTCTTGCCTAGAGATCTATTCGCTTCACGATTCAGTTTCTGTTCGACCAGACGACATCCGGCCCCTACCAGCGGGCCGACAATCCAACCAATCCAATGCGTCCAATCACCGGCATCACCATACTCGGCTTTCGCCTTGGCGTCATCGCTCTGGCGCTCTATTGGATCGCACTTTTTCTGGGAACCCACTGGCCGGCCGGGATCGATGTCGGCCCCCAGCTCAATGACAAGGTGAAGCACTTTGGCGGCTACTTCGGCCTGGCGATCCTGTGCTGCTACGTCACCCAGTCCCCCGGCAACGATCGACGCCGGTCGGCGCGGCGTTTTTTGGGGGTGATCATCGTTTTGGCGGCGTACGCCAGCATCGACGAGCTGACGCAAGCGTTCTCGCCGGGCCGGCACCCCGACGTTTTTGATGCCCTGGCCGACGTGCTGGGCATTTTGACCGCCGTCGGCCTGTACCTCGCCGCCCGTCAAATCGTACGCCGATTCTGGTCCCCGCCGGTGCCCGCCGAAGCCATCGAATCTTGACCCGCCACGCAACGACAGGGCTGCAAGGACGCGACGTTACAGACCGCACAAATCGGGATCTCAGCCATCGGCATCCCCGGCGACATCTCCTCTTGCTCGATGCATTTTAGTTTCAACTTGGCGATGCGTTGACGCAGCAAACGGGAATGCTTCTCCATCTCGGCAAGCTGCGTCTCCAGCTTCTCCAATCGCCGCTCATCACTGACCCGCAAGATGCGTTCGGTCAAGTCGAACAGGATCAACACACGCAACGCCTTGATCGCCGTGCCCCGCAATCGATACGCGCGTGCCAGGTTTGACAGTTGCTGGATCCGCATCACATCGGCCAGACGAGTCGCCTTGGCCAAACTCAAGGTCCGCAGAAACGAAACCAGCGGCAGCAGGATGATCGCCAAATCAATCCAGTGCTCTTTGCAATACTCCAGCTTCTTCTCGGCGATCGACACCATCAGGATGAATTCGGCCGCGAACGCGAACCAAATCACTCCGGTCCCGCCGTGCAGCAGGATGCGCAACCAACGGTACGCGGCGACTTGATCTTTGAGAAAGAATTCGATGATCAAGATCGGCATGATCAGCAACGCGACGACCATCATCGGAACGCTGAAATGGCGTTCCAGTTGGCGTTGCAATCGGCGGCCGCCGCGACGCCACCCCAGTCCGGGCAACCAAATCCGTCCGTGCATTTCGGGGCTTCGGGCACACATCCGAAGCGCCGGACAGATGCAAAACAGCCCGCTGTGCAGATGGTGCCGCAAGTGCTCGCGGTCCCAGGGGCGTGTCACCCAGTGCACGATCGCTTCCCCGGCCACGACACACCAAATCCCCAGCATCACCAACAACACCGCTCCTTCCAACCCGTACGGCGCCACCACCGCCATCTCGGCCGCCTCTAAACTCTTCGCGTCGATCACTTGCGCGGCACGTTCCTGAAGCCCGGGAAGATCGACCCAAATCACCACCAGGACCGCCAGACAGACCAGGTAGATCAGCGCCAGCGAAAACATCAACACTTCGTTGCGTCCGGCGAACCATCGCAACCACACTTTGGTGTCGAAACGCTTTTTCATCTCGATCTCCTGATGGCGTGGACGATGCGTACGATCAATCGGTGGTCAATCCGCAACCTGAGGTCTGCCCCCCCGATGAGAGGATTCTAGCAGACGAGATGGAGACGGGGTCAGATCGGAAAAGGGGTCAGGTAACGTTCAGTTAAACGTCGTTTCCTCTGGTTTGGGCCCCAGATGACCGCGATTGGGGCGCCCGTCGCACCGCCGACCGACGTGAAGATCGAACGTCAACCCCGCCGCATGTTGACGATCGACGGGGTACACTCTGCGCATGAACGCTGAAAACCAGTCGCCCGATCCTTCGTCCCCGGTCACCTCTGACTCGCCCTGCATCGACCGCTGCGCAATCGACGCCTCACAGAACTGCCTGGGGTGCTTCCGCACGCTCGACGAAATCGCCCGCTGGTCTCTGATGACGGAAGACGAAAAACGGAACACCAATCTGCGCTGTCGAAACCGTCGCACCGCAACACGGGAAAACGGTTAATCAAGGCACAGCGGGGAAATCAGACAAGAAAATCGATGACAAGAAAATGTTCCTGTCACCCATTTTCTTGTCTACCTGCTTCCGCATCCCCTATTTTTCTGCCGGCTCCTCGCCCTGCTTCTCTTTCGCTTTCTCGTCCTTGATCACCAGCTTGGCCGGCAGCTCTTTGCCGTCTGGGATGAACTTCATTGAGATGGAGTTGACGCAGTGCCGGGTGTTCTTTGCGGTGAGCTGTTCGCCCTCGAAAACGTGGCCGAGGTGCCCGCCGCAGTTGGCGCACAAGATCTCGGTCCGATAGCCATCGGCATCGGTTTCGCGCCGCACGGCGCCCTTGATCTCGTCATCAAAACTCGGCCAGCCGCAATGGCTTTCAAATTTGTCGTCGCTGCGATACAGCTGGGCATTGCACTGGCGACAGATGTACGTGCCGGGGTCCTTCGTCATCGTGTAACCGCCCAGCCCCGGCCGCTCGGTGCCCTTGTCCAAAATCACAAAGGCCGCATTTCGATCAAGCGCGTTGTACTCGTCGACGAACTGCAATTTCTGCTTCGGTGCCGGTTTTTCGCTGGACTCTGTCACGGTTGTTTTTTCCGATTCGGGGGCATTCTCGTTGGACGATGTTTCGTCGCCTGATTCCTTCGCGGTTGGGTCAGCCGACTCGGTCGTGCTCTCTGCCGGAGACGAATCGCCGACCAAGACCACCGGCTCTGACGGATCGCTGGCGACGGACTGGGAGGCTAACGGCGCGTCGACGCAGCCGCACGCAAACGCCAACAGCAGACCGCCGATCAGCCCGCCACCGCCGGCCGAAGCCATGCGCGTTGATCCGTTGTAACGACCGCGATTCTTCAAATTGTTATTCACCGAACATCGTCTCCTTCAAGACTCGCCAAAAGTAAAGCATCACTCCCATGATACCCGTCAGGGCAACAAACAACCAAAGCATAAATGGCCCCAAGATCGCCAGATTGCCAAGGAACCACCCGTTGACGAGCCGATCCCACCCGAAAATCGACAACAGCGTTCCGGCGCACAGATACGGGCCGAACGGGATTTCCGAGTTGCGGGTGATGATGAAATAGACCAGAACGATGGCGATCGCGGCAATCGGGGCCAGGAAGAACGACATCACGGCGCCTTGCCAGCCGATGAACGCGCCGATCATCGCCATTAGCGTGACGTCGCCAAACCCCATCGCCTCGCGACGCATCGCCAGACTGCCGACGATCCGGATGGCCCACACCACGCCGCCGCCGACGCCCAGTCCGATCAACGCCGTCAACAACCCGATCCAAGCGTCTCCGCCGATGCCGAAGACGATTCGAACGCCCACCGCACCGATCAACCACATCGCCAACAGGGCTTTCCACGGGTTGTAGGGCTTGTTGCGGACCAGCGAGGCAAAGAAATATTCGAACGCTTTGAGCGGCCCGCGACGCAGAATCAATCGACGATTGGACAACGCAAAACACCACATCGTCCAAATCCCCACACCCGTCCACCAGCCCGTCGGACCGGTCCACTTCGGAGCCTCCGCCGGCGCCGGCAAATAAAACGCGATCGGAACCAACACGCCGTTCAAATCCAGCGCCGGCAGAAAGGAATCGGTCATCGTCACACAGGCCACAACCAGAGCAATCAACGTGCCCGGAATCGTGATCTCGTCGGGGATCGTCTGCTCGTCGAAATCGATAAACGTCGCCGCGACCATCAACGAGATCATGATCAGGTGCGACACAAACACGATCGTCATCCAAGGCTGAACCCCCGCGATCACTACCGGCACACGATCCGCCGGCGGCAGCAACAGTCCCGTTTGCGTGACGAACCAGTAATACAGCGGAATCCCGATCGCCATCGCCAGCTCGATCAACATCGGACGGATCCAAAACCCGCTGCCGTGAATCGATGCTTCGCGACGCAACCCCAGCCAACCGAGGATCGGAATGCGATCCGACATCTTGCGGGGCGGAGCCGTTTCGTCAGCCGGCACCCAAGGCCCGATCAAACGAGCGTCCCAGGCCAACCGATAAATCGCCCAATTGGCAAGCACACCGATCGCGAGCCCCAGCAGGGCAAGCAACACCAATCGCAATTCGATCGGTAGCGTTATCCAAAATGCGATCAAAGAATCAGTCTCATCAGGAGGTCCGTAGATCCGGGGCACGACGTGTTCGCCGCCGAGGACGGATGGTCTACATTGTTGAATGTATCCGTCCCCGGGTGAACCCCAGTAACAGCTGCGAACTGGCAACCGCTGCGCCCCCGGCAACCGACTCCATCCTCTCGTCCCTTCTATGACCGCCCCTGAAACGCTCCGGTTCGAAAACCACAAACTGATCCTGATCGACCAAACCAAACTGCCCGGCGAATTAGCCGAACTGGTCTGCACCACGGTCGAACAAACCCACGACGCGATCCGTCGACTGGTCGTCCGCGGTGCCCCCGCGATCGGCATCGCCGCCGCCTATGGGGTCTGCCTGGCTGCCGACGATCCGGACGACCGTGAGTCGAATGACGAATCCGAATCGGACCCGCGATCGCGCTACATCCACGCGATCGAATACCTGGCCACCAGCCGCCCGACCGCGGTGAATTTGTTCTGGGCCCTGGACCGGATGCGCGGCGTCGTTGAATCGACGTCAGTGGAAAACCTCAAAGACGCCTTGGTCGCCGAAGCAAAACGGATCAACGACGAAGACCGCCAGATGTGCCACGCGATCGGACGCAACGGGGCGCCACTGCTATCCGGAATCGACACGGTGCTGACCCACTGCAACGCCGGCGGACTGGCCACATCGACCTGGGGGACGGCGCTGGCGCCGATCTATCACTTGCACCAGACCGGACAGGCGCCCAAAGTCCTCGCCGACGAAACGCGCCCGTTGCTGCAAGGCGGACGGTTGACCGCGTGGGAACTGTCGCAAGCCGGCGTCGACGTCACCGTGATCACCGATTCGATGTCGGGTTCCTTGATGCGACAAGGCGTGATCCAAGCCGTCATCGTCGGCGCCGATCGGATCACCGCGCGGGGCGACGTGGCCAACAAGATCGGAACCTACCCCGTCGCCGTGCTGGCCCGACATCATGGGCTGCCGTTCTACGTCGCCGCCCCGACCAACACGTTCGATCTAGAACTCGATTGCGGCGATGACATCCCGATCGAGCAGCGTGGTCGCGATGAAGTCGCCGCACCGCACGGGGTCGGCATCGTTCCCGACGCGGCCAAGGTGCTCAACCCCGCCTTCGACGTCACGCCCGCCGATCTGGTCACTGCGATCATCACCGAGCGCGGCGTGATCCAACAACCGACCGGCGAATCAATTGCAAGGCACTTCGCCGAAAAGTGCTCGGGCCACATTTAATTTCGGGGTAGAGGAACCCACGGATGACGAGGTGCAAAAAATCCGTGGGTTCGCGCTGCCATCCGTGGGCCCACTAATCGCTCCCTCGTTCCGCAAGCGATCGCCTGACCTTTTTCCGCTCGACAAACGCAACCTGAATCGAAACGTTGACCGAGCGGCGGTTTTCAGCCTGCTACTCCGGCACGGTCACGGTTTCGCCGCCGGCTCGCGTGGAAAGATTCCGCCAGAGGTCCAAATTGATCGAATCGGTGATGAATCGCACTGAGCCGTCCATCATCGTGACGTTCACACCGCCCTGGTGGTAGCTGCGGCTGGTCACGGCCGCCTGAGTCAGCGCGGTCGTGTCCTTGCCCTCGCGGATGTTCGTGAAGTCGACGTCAAACTCACGACCACTGACCTCGCAAATCACTTTGCGGTTGGGTGAAAACGTGGTGGTGAATCCCGATTGGTGAACGCGACCGTCGACCCATTCGGTGTGGCCGGTGTCGGTCTTAAAGCTGCCGCCCAGGGCGCAGATTTCGGTGGGTTCCAGCGGCGTCGGGATCGTCCCTTCGATTTCCACGTCACGGTAGTACGGCGTCCTGGCTTTGACCTCACCGAACCCGAGCGTGTTGCTCAGCCCATCCAACACATCGCGGAATCGCGACGCACGCCCGGCGACAAACGATCCGGGACCGGTTTCGTTCGTGTTGGGGTTGAACACAAACCACGGCCCGGCGTTGTAGCCGTAGCTGAGTGGATAGTGATACGGGTTGCCGTCGTCATCGTTGCGTTCAAAGTCGTTGATGTCGCTGGGGCACAAGTAAACCGGAACGCGAAAACTGGAAACCTTGATCGACTCGCCGTCCACCGTGATCCGGGCCGCCCCATAACCGGCACCGAAATTGATCGCCGATGCCAAGGCGACGTTTTCGACGTAGGGCAAAATTCTCGCTTGCGTCGACCAGCCGTCGCCGGTCATCGCCGGTCGCGTCCACGCCGGGGGCAAGCGTTTGGTGGCCGATTCATAGTTGTGAACCGCCAAAATCATCTGCTTCATGTTGTTGGTGCAACTCATGCGTCGCGCCGCTTCGCGAGCCGCCTGAACGGCCGGCAACAACAATCCGACCAGAATACCGATGATCGCGATCACGACCAGCAACTCCACCAAGGTGAAGGCGTTTCGTCTTGGCCGGCTGGTGGTCGACAGCGACCTGCAACGCAACGACATACAACGCAGCGACATCAAACGGGGCTGGGCAGGCATGATGGAGTATCTCCTCGGATCTGTTCCGTCCCTGGGTGGACGGTCCGGTTGTGCGGGTGAAAGGTAGGACTGCCGTGCCGATCGCGGCACTAACGCTAATGAGAATTGTTCTCGACAAGTATTCTGCGAAGCCGAGATCTTTTTTGCAAGAGGTGTAGCGAAAAAAGATCAGAGCGGGAAATCAGCGTCCTTTTCCGGCTCTCAGGACGCCGCGAGGCGGCTAACCATTGAGTGGATCGCCAGCAATCCAACGCCGCTCTGTCAGCCCGACGGGCATGCGAGTGGCACCGCCCGGCCCCTTGCTCAGGCGTTCGGGCTTCGATCGACAGCCCGCTCGGCGGGGTTTGCGAAGAACCAATCCCCCTCCAACAGAAACGGCCCCCACGCCATTGGACCGATTTTTTTTCCCAGTTCCATCACGACCAGCGGGGCCAGATCGCGGTCGAAATCACGTTTGGCCAACGTCAGCGTGATGACCAGCGGGACCGCAACCAGGCACAAACGAATCGCCCCGACGATCCAAGGCCGTTGGTGTTTCAGTGGCGTGATCTCCGTCACCCAGCACAGCAGGGGCGCCAGACAGATCGCCACGGCGCGGCCGCCAGAGACGCGTCCGAAAAAGTGGCCGATGAACAACACGCCGAACAAGCCGGTCACGCCGACGGCAATCAATACCGGCGGCACCCCAGACGGCGCTTCGCCGGACGCCCCACGTCGGCCGCCGGCCATCACCCAGACCACCGTCGCGGTCCCCAGCAACGCGGCGACCATCGGCATCGCCGCCTCACCGCCTTTTAAGTAACCCGCCATCATCACCGTCGCAGCGGCCGATCCAATGGCCAACCCCAGACTCAGTGGGATCGAAATCCCAGGGCGTCGACTCCCCAATGCGAACATCAGCCCCCAGCAGCTTGCCAACATCGCCCAGCAGACGCCGAACGAGATCGCGGCTTGCCAGGCGGTCCATGACTCGGGATCGCTCACGTACACCGAACCGTGCAGCAGGATGCGTGGGGTCAGCAAGATCAAACCGATCCGCAACCCCCACGCGAACCGATTTGCGACCGCCGGCAACGCGGCGATCCCTTCGATCAACAGCGCCGCGGGAAGGACGACCAGCAACAACCGATCCAGGCCGCTGGACGGCGGCACCGCGACGTGCAGGTCTTCGACCCGCAGCCCCACCAACAATCCGGCAGCGACCGCGATGCCACATGCCGCGTTCAGCCAAGCGACCGTCGGTGACCGGCGCAGCCAAAGCAGCACCACGACGATCGCGGCGGCGGCGACCGCAGCGGACGCGGTCGCCTGGACATACAGCAGCGGATCCGGCATCCGTTACTCGCGAACGCCTTCGCAATCGATCATGATCAACGCCGTGTCGCCGATCGGACCGATGGCCCGCTTGTCGAACCCGTAATCGCTTCGTTTGAGCGCAAGCTCGGTGGAGAACGCGACGCGTTTGACCTTCTTGAAATCGTGTTCCTTGCCGCCCATCAGCACGAGCGTGATCTTGTTGGTTGTTCCGTGCATCGTGAAGTCGCCGGTCACTTCGTAACCACCGTCGATCGGCTTGACGCTCGTACTGCGGAACTCGATCGTCGGAAACTGCTTGGTGTCAAAGTAGTCGGGCTGACGCAGGTGTTCGTCGCGGGCCTTGTTGGCCGTGTCGATGCTATCGGCTTTGATCGTCAATGAAAACGTCGACTTCGACGGATCGTCGCGGTCCAACGAAAACGTGCCGGAGACATCATTGAATCGGCCATGGATCCAACTGATGTCCAAGTGCCGAGCCTTGAAACTGACCGAGGAGTGCACTCCGTCGTATTCGTAAACGTCGGCCGCCGAAACCGACACTCCGCCGGCTGCCGACAGGGCGCCCAGCAGGAGAGCCAAAACCAAACTCGTACAGTGATGTCGCATCAGTCATTCTTCAAAATTGGAATCGAAATCGGTTGACGAGTCGCACGCGCCACTCGCCCAGTCGGAACTGTATACCAAAACCCACACCGATTCGGTTGCGGGCGATTCGGCTGCAGGCGATTCGATCGCAAGTGGCGCAGCGGCAGAAACGGTGCCCATGCCCCCAAGAGACACGAGCCGGTCGCCGGGCCATGCTCGGCCCGTAGGCGCCCAGTCGATTGACGAACACCCGCCGACCATTGACGGTCACCCGCCGGAGTCAACAAGCCGCCCTGCGACGACCACGTTTCGCTGCTTTCGCTCGCTGTAACAAAAATTACCTGTCCAGTGGACAGAATGTCGCAACTTGCCGGTGAGTTCGTTATAGTTAATGCAGGGGGCGTGCAGCGGATGAACTGCTCGGCGGCTGATGGCGCGTCATTTCGCCCCGTCATTCGATTGAACAGGAGCCACGGCGCGAGGAAGGGGTTTGGGATCGGAAAGGGCGGTTACCAACCCGACGATCGAGGACTTTTTACAAACTTATCTAATCTGCGAGAGGCTTGAAATGAACGAAGTGAAAGTGGCTCAGGATTTCATGCGTCGCAAATTGGTGACGCTCTCCCCGCACACCAAAGTGCTTGACGGTGTGGCCCGACTGTTGCGCGACAACATCTCCGGTGCGCCGGTCGTGGACGATCAAAACCAGTACGTCGGCGTGTTCAGCGAAAAGGCCTGCATGAAGGCGCTCAGCGGTTCGGTGGCCGCCGCGATCGAACTGGGGATCAGCGCGCCCAAGGTCCGCGAGTTCATGAAACGTGATTTGATCACGCTTTCACAAGATGACGACGTCTTTCGTTCGATCGATCACATTCTCAGCAAACGCATATCCGGTGCACCGGTCGTCGACGCCAAGGGAAATTTCTTAGGGATCTTCTCCGAGAAGACGGCGATGCGAGTGTTGGTCGCGGCGCTCTACGACCAGGTGCCGGGCACCAATGTGGGTTCCTACATGAACCTGGATCGCAATCGAATCATCGACGAAAACGATTGCCTGCATGACGTCGCGCGAAAGTTCGAAGAAACGCCGTATCGCCGACTGCCGATTCTCCACGGTGAAAAGCTCGCCGGTCAGGTCAGCCGACGTGACGTGCTGCGCGCCCAACATCGCATCGCCCTGGAGGTCGCTGATCGCGTCCGCCGCAACGGTGCATCAGGCTCCATCGCCGAGTCGGCCAAGGACCACGAGGTCGGCGAGTTTGCCGACACCGCGGCGCTCACGCTGGGCCCCAACGCGGACATCCTGCAAATCGCTCAGCTGTTCTTGAACTCGCCCTACCGACGGGTTCCGATCGTCAGCGGAGGCAAACTGGTCGGCCAGATCAGTCGACGCGACTTGCTGGAAGCCGCCGCCGATCTGCTGCGTCCCGACCCCGCACGGCACCAAGCGAGCCCGCTCTACTTGAGCCCCCTGGCCGACTCGCTACCGCCATCGATGCGCTGACCAGAATCGATTCGCTGCGAACCCGACCAGGCAACGCTGTGAAGCATTTTTTAGCGGCAGGGCGCAAGCCCTCCGGTCTATCATCGCTAATACCGGACGGCTCGCGCCGTTCCGCTAACACCGTGAGTGTTTCTGGTTAGCGGCAGGGCGCGAGCCCTCCGGTCTTTCAACGCTGATACCGGACGCCTCGCGCCGTTCCGCTAACACCGTGAGTGTTTCCTGTTAGCGGCAGGGCGCGAGCCCTCCGGTCTTTCAACGCTAATACCGGACGCCTCGCGCCGTTCCGCTAACACCGTGAGTGTTTCCTGTTAGCGGCAGGGCGCAAGCCCTCCGGTCTTTCAACGCTAATACCGGACGCCTCGCGCCGTTCCGCTAACACCGTGAGTGTTTCCTGTTAGCGGCAGGGCGCAAGCCCTCCGGTCTATCAACGCTAATACCGGACGCCTCGCGCCGTTCCGCTAACACCGTGAGTGTTTCTTGTTAGCGGCAGGGCGCGAGCCCTCCGGTCTTTCAACGCCAATACCGGACGCCTCGCGCCGTTCCGCTAACTGGAATTGCCCACGAAAAGTTGACAGTGGACCGATCTTAACGGGAAGGTAAATAGCGAGCCCTGATGGATCAGGTTTCACCAACGAGTGACGTTCTGGTAATCGCTTGCTCAAAGTCGATTGGACTTCGGTAGTCCAGTGACGAGTGCAAGCGGCGAGGGTTGTAAAATTGTTCGATGTAATCTGACACGCCGCGTGTGGCGTGTTCATGGGTGCCGTAGACTTCTTGGACTTCCTCGGTCTTGTAGCTCTTGAAGAAAGATTCCATCGGTGCGTTGTCGTAGCAGTTCCCGCGGCGACTCATGCTCTGAACAAGTTCACGTTCGGCCAACCGGCGTCGAAACGCTGCGCTCGCATACTGAGAACCGCGATCGCTGTGGACGATCAACCCCGCACTTGGGGAACGAAACGCAATCGCTTGATCGAGCGATTCAATCACCAGCTCGGAATCGATCTTACGACTGGTTTTCCATCCGATGATCTTTCGTGAATGCAGGTCGACAAACGCGCACAGGTAGGTGAATCCTTCTTTTGTAGGGATGTAGGTGATGTCGGTAAGCCAGACTTGATTGATGTCTTCTGTCGAGAAATCTTGGTTGAGTCGATTGGGGGCGATCGGCTGATCGTGATTGGAATCGGTTGTCGATATTCGGAACTTAGTCCGCCGATTCGCCTGGATTCCGGCCTTCTGCATGTATTTGGCTACGGTGTTTCGGCAGCACTGGATGCCTTGCTTAATGACCTCACGATGCATCCGCGGACTTCCGTAGGAATCGAAGTGATTCCCCAACCGGATTTCGTGGATGGCCTGAGTGACCTGCATTTCTTTGACTTTGGTTTCGCTAGGATCACGGGCGACAAACCGGTAGTATGCCGCACGCGTCACTTCCAGGACTCGACAGAGGACCGCGATCGGCCATCGATCGCGATGTTCGCCGATAAACTGCAGCCTCAGTTGCTTTCTTTCGCAAAGAACGCCGTCGCTTTTTTTAAAATGTCTCGCTCCATTTTGAGCTGCCGGTTCTCTTCACGCAGTCGTTTGAGTTCAGCTTCAACCGACTGATTACCAGCGACCCCGTCTGCGAGAGTCCCATCTTCCTCGAAAGACTTCTTCCAATTGCGGATCAGGTTATCGCCAACGCCAAGGTCTCGGGCGACAACGGTATACGACAGTCCTTGTTCCATCACTTTCTTGACGGCGGCCAGTTTGAATTCTCGGCTGAATTTTCGACGCTTGTCCATGAATCGGTTCTCCTGTCAGAGAAGTCTGACATCTGCCAATCCACTGTCAACTTTTCGTGGGCAATTCCAAACACCGTGAGTGTTTCTGGTTAGCGGCAGGGCGCAAGCCCTCCGGTCTATCAACGCTAGTACCGGACGCCTCGCGGCCTGTCGATTTAGTTCCTGGGGACGGTTGATTCGATTTTGGTTCCGGACGAGGCTTTTATGGTGCTATGCGGGGCATCCAGAGTCGTTGGTAAGCGTGTTGACGGGATCGTGGCGTTCGCTTGTGGCGGATTTCGTTCGAAATGCCCCCTATCTCCCCTAGTTTGCTGTTCCGAGCGATTGTGTCGCCGCGGCGGCGCGCAGCTTCGCCAAGTAACTCATGATTTTCTTCAGATTGAATCCGGTCGCCGCCCAGCGCCATTCTTGATTCACACCTGCGATACCTCGAAGCAGGAATCGCCGCATATCAAGCGTGCTCTTGATCACGGCGAAAGGCGTTTCACCGAAATGCTGACGACGAGAGTAAGCCTCTTTGGCTGCAGGCGTTTCCATTCGCGCACGCTGCCGACGTCGCGCTCCTTCATGCTCATCATGCATCGTCTCGCGACCACGTGGCGGGCCAGGCTTGCGACCACGTCGCTTGCCCGCTCGCTTGTCCGACGAGGTCGCTTCGCTGGACTCCTGGGACGATGCCTCGCTGCTGCTTGCCTCGTCTTTTGGCTTCACGTTCTTGCGACAACGCCCAGCCAGCGTGCAGCCCTCGCATTCAAAACAGGTGTAAACCTTTCGCTGCACCGGAGAGCCGTCGCCATGCGTCGTGTTCTCGGTCGTCCGATGTGAAAGCACTTTGCCTGCCGGGCAGTAATAGCAGTCGTTCGCTTCGTCGTACACAAACGCTGCTTTGTCAAATCGTTTGGTTTGTGGAGTAACCGGCAACTGATCAATCTGATCGGCGGCAACGGGCTCAGTCAAATCCGAACGCTCGGCAGGGTTGTTCTCGCGATTGGTTTCGGCAAGCGGGCCAATCAGTTCGATCTGTTTTTCCTCAGCCGCAGTGAGGTTTTTGCCCGTCGTGTAAGCCGAGTCAGCCATGACTCGCTTAATGTCAATTCCAAAGTCGTTGGCCACACAGTCGACGATGGTGGCAAATTCGTGGTGTTCGACGTTGCCGATCAAGACGTCCGCCGCAACGATCAGGCCGCTCTGCGTTTCGGTCGTCGCCATCGGAGTAAAGTTGGCTGCGTAACCACCCTCCTTATTGGGAAGAATGCGACTGTCCGTGTCAGTCTTGGGTAACTGGGCGGGGCCCTTCGTCCCATTTTTCCTGCGGACTTCGTCCATCGCATTGACCGTCTCCAGATGAGCGGCCAGTTGTGAGCGGCGTGACTTCAAGTTGGCGACGGCGGCGGGGAGGCGGTCCGCCGAAACGTCCTGGCCGATGAGATCTTCGTCGCATGCGTCGTTGACTTCGAAGGTTTCCAGGGCCTCATCAATTTGCGCGTCAAGTTCTTCGAGTGCTTTGGCTAATCGTTTGGCCGTCCAAGTCTTGTATTTGTTGGCGTCAGCCAGGATGCGTGTGCCGTCGATGCACAGTTCCGAGAGATTGGCGATCCCCAGGTTGATCGCCAGCTTGACCATTTGTTTGAAGATGCCTTTGACTGCATCACTATTGTTTCGGCGGAAGTCGCTGATCGTGCTGTGATCGATGCGGCGACCGCTGCTAAGCCAGATAAAATCGATCGAATGCTTGAGTTCGTATTCAATGTTCCGGCTGGATCGGATTCGCCGAATCATGGCAAACAGCAGGATCTTTGCCATTACGCTGGGATGGATCGGCGGCTGACCGAATCCGCCGTTGTAGGCCGCCTCCCAATCAGTCCAGTCCATCTGATCGAGAATCTCGTCGACCAAGCGAACGGGATGATCCTGAGGGATGAGTTCCTCCAGGGCGGTGGGAATGAGGACCAGTTGCCCGCGTGGTGTAGGAGCTTCCTGCCAATAGCTGGTCTTGGGTTGTCTCTGGCTCACTGGGCAAGCCTCCCTGCGTGAGAAGTGAATCGCGACGACGATCCGCCAAGAATAGCAAACATCGTGACGATGCCTACTAAGCCACCTCCCCTCGTTTTGTGGATACACTAAACCGACAGGCCGCTCGCGCCGTTCCGCTAACACCGTGAGTGTTTCTTGTTAGCGGCAGGGCGCGAGCCCTCCGGTCTTTCAACGCCAATACCGGACGCCTCGCGCCGTTCCGCTAACACCGTGAGTCGACCCCCGCGGCGAATCGATTCGCTGAGACCTCGCGGCGCGGATTCAATTCTCCATCGCGGCGTGTCGGGAGAAGGTGACGAAGATCACGCGTTCGAGCTGGTGGGCGGTCAACTCATCTTTGGAAATGAAGTCAGTCGCCCCCGCATTCACACAGGCCTCGGCGACCTGTTCGTCGGAAAGTCCCGTCAGCACCACGATCGGCACCTCGCTGTGCTCGCTGCGGAAACGCTCCACCGTCGCGACCCCCGCGCTGTCGGGCAACGTCAGATCCAGGAAGACCAGATCGACCGAATGCTCGGCTTGGATTTCGATGCCGTCGGACAAACAAGTTGCCTGATGAATCATCAAACTGTCATTGGCCATCTTGAGCAATTCGACCGCCAACAACATGTCCGATTGGCTGTCTTCGACGATCAACACACTGAGCTGTTGTGAAGTGACGTTCTGCCCTAAATCCTCCAATGCCTTCCCCAAGTCTTGTTCCAACGCCAAACAACTTTGGTAGCGTTGACGTCGATCGTATGCGACCATCTTGGAATAGATCTGGAACAGATTCGGCGGCAGACAGTCAGAGGGGATCTCGCGAAACCGCCGCTTGGAAACGAGATTCCGGTATTGCCGCGAAAACGTCTTGCCGCGGACACGAATCTTCCCGGTCAGCAGGTAGAACCAGGTGGCGCCCAGGCTATAGATGTCCGAGCGGACATCGGCCCTGGAAAGCGACTTGGCCTGCTCGGGTGCCATGTACGGCAACGTTCCGGCGATTTGCGTTTCTCGCGTCAAATTGAACGACTGCGTCTCTTCTTCTAACGATCCGATTCGCATCGACGCCAACCCCAAGTCGACCAGTTTGACTTGATCGTTGCCATTGAGAATGATGTTGCCCGGCTTGATGTCTCGGTGGACCAGTTCGCGGCAATGCGCATGTGCCAGCGCGCGGACGACTTGCAAGATGTACGCCGAGGATCGCCGCCAATCCATCGGTCCGCTGTCGGCAACCATGGCATTGAGATCAGGACCTTGCATCAATTCCATCGCGATGTAAGGCATGCCGTGAATTTCGCCGACCTCATACGCGGTGACGATATTGGGGTGCGCCACCTGCTGCACCATCTTCATTTCGCGATGAAACCGCTCGCTCGTCCGCGCGTTATGCAGCACTTTGATCGCGAAGACTTTGCCCGTGCCCGCTTCGTGAGCCCGAAACACATGCGCTTCGCCACCACACCCCAACAGTTGATCGATCACAAAGTGTTCGATCTGATCACCGGGCTGCAGCAACGAAATGTGGTGAAACGAATCCTCCGAACCCCACACCCCGGCAAACTCTTCCTCGATCAATCGCATTTGACCGGAATCAAACGCGCCGGTCGCTTCGAGTCGCTGTAGGGACAATTGCAGTTTGTCCGAGATGCTGCACGCTGTCTTTGCCAACCGATCCGACAGATTTCGGTGGATGGGGACGAAGGTCGAACGGTCTTGATTCGGACCAATCATCGCTGGCGATCCGTGCATGTTATTGAGCAGTGCGATGCCCCAGAATCGCAGACGAGCTTAAGATCGAGTGGGCAAGCGTGCCTGGCCTTAAGCGACCATGGTCCTTTCCCGTCCACTCGTTCCTAAGTACGTAAGTATAGCAGTCCTTCTGCGGTATTCGCTACTAGATACGCCCGAACACTAACGACGATTTTCCGCCCACGGCTGACGAAGTCCGCACACAGCACCGCCGACCGCAAACCAACAAACCGAGGCCGATCTGTCACAATCTCCGCGTTTGACGGGTCTCCTTGGACGGTCGAGTGCGAAATTGCGTGCCGCCACGGAGCGGTCTGGGGCCCCGTCCTCGACCAGGCAGCACCTTTTGACACAAATCGATACATTAACAAACGGCTGTCGTGGACCTCGCTCACGCGCTGGTCCGTCGAATCAACCGTTTGGCGCGAGCCCAATACCGCTCAATCGACAAGGTTTTGACCAGCGCAGGGCCCGTAGGCTGGCGCCAAACGGCTGATCATCAATTGATATCAGCCGGTTCGCGCCAGCGTCCGGGCCCCCCTCAATTTCAACCGCCGAACGCCTCCGCGACCTCCACGTTACCGTCCACCAACAATCGATCCCGAACCAAGCACGCGAGCGCCACATGCCCCACCGTCACCCTCGACTGAAAGTTCTGTTTGCCGGAGTGATCACCGTTTTGTCGTCCCATCCCCTACCGGCACAGCCGCCGGCAACCCGCACCTCACCGACCGTTGACACCTACCATGGCGTCGACGTCGTCGACAACTATCGCTGGCTAGAAGACTGGAACGACGCAGAAGTCAAACGCTGGAGCGAAGACCAGAACGCGCACGCGCGGGAGTATCTGGACGGACTGCCCGGCGTCGATGCGATTCGCAAACGCGTGACCGAGATCATGACCGCGCAACATGATTCCTACAGCGGCGTTCGCTTCGCCGCCGGTCGATACTTTGCGATGAAGAGTCAGCCTCCCAAAGAGCAGCCGTTCTTGATCAGCTTCGATTCACTTGGCGACCTGGACAACGCTCGCGTGCTGTTTGATCCCAACGTGGTCGATACCGAAGGGACAACCTCGGTGGATTGGTTCGAACCGTCACCCGACGGATCACTCGTCGCGATCTCGTTGTCCAGCGGCGGAAGCGAAGTCGGCGACGTGTCGGTCTTTGACTGCAACAGCGGCGAAAAAGTCTTCGAAACCGTCCCACGCGTCAATTCAGGAACAGCAGGTGGCGACCTCGCTTGGGCGCCCGACGGCAAAGGTTTTTATTACACCCGGCACCCGCGCCCGGGTGAGCGCGCCGAGGTCGATCTGAATTTCTATCAGCAACTCTATTTCCATCAGCTCGGCACCGACAGCGCTGACGATCGCTTCGAATTGGGAACCGACTTTCCAAGAATCGCAGAGATCGAAGTCGAAGTTCACCACCAGACCGGTCGCGTTCTGTGCAATGTCCAAAACGGTGATGGCGGTGAGTTTGCGCATTACGTGCGACGGGCCGACGGGCGCTGGATGCAATTCAGTCGCTTCGGGGACAAATTGGTCCAGGCGACGTTCGAGCCCAGCGGGGACATCCTTGCCATCACCCGCGAAGACGCACCGCGCGGCAAGATCGTTCGGATTTCAACGCTGACAACCAAAGGTGCGTTGATCGAACCGCTGATCCCCGAGAGCGAGGACACGATCGTGACCAGTTTCTATCGCGCACCGCCCAGTCTGGTCGCGACCGAGGACCGGATCTACGTCACCTACCAACTCGGCGGCCCTTCGGAAATTCGTGTCTTTGATCGCGACAGGAACGCCCTGGCCAAACCCAAGCAATTGCCGATCTCCAGCGTCGGCGGGCTCGAGCCGCTCAGCGGTGATGACATCTTGTTTTACAACAGCTCCTACGTCGATCCGACGCTCTGGTTTCATTACGACGCATCCGACGAAACGACCATCAAAACACCGCTATCCAGCGAGTCTCCGGTGGACATGAGCGACGTCCGCGTGACCCGCCAGTTTGCCGTCTCCAAAGACGGCACGAAGGTACCGGTCAACATCATGCGTCCCGCGTCGGCCGAAGGCCCCGGCCCACTGGTGCTGTACGGCTACGGAGGCTACGGCATCAATTTGACGCCGCGTTTCAACGCCAGCAACAAAGTGCTCTTGGAGAATGGCGTCACCTATGTCGTCGCCAACCTTCGCGGCGGCGGTGAATATGGCGAAGCCTGGCATTTGGACGGAAACCTGACCAACAAACAAAACGTTTTTGACGACTTCTACGCGGCAGCTCGCTTCTTGATCGACAATGGCTACACGACATCGGACCAGCTGGCGATCATGGGCGGTTCCAACGGCGGTTTGCTGATGGGCGCCACCCTGACGCAGCATCCCGATCTGGCCAAAGCCGTGGTGTCCTCGGTCGGCATCTACGACATGCTGCGTGTCGAATTGTCGCCCAACGGATCGTTTAACATTCCCGAATTCGGCACGGTCCAAAACCCCGACCATTTCAAAGCCATGCGGGCCTATTCACCGTTTCACAACGTCACCGATGGAACGAACTACCCGGCGGTCATCTTCTTTACCGGCGCCAACGACCCGCGTGTCGATCCGATGCAATCCCGCAAGATGACGGCACGTCTGCAAGCGGCGTCCACATCGGGTCTGCCGGTGCTGTTGCGGACCAGTGCCAACGCCGGACACGGCGGCGATTCCGGTCTGTCACAGAAGATCGAACAGGTGGTCGATACCTGCGCGTTTCTGTTTCATCACCTGGGCGTCACGGTTCAACAGCCGCCGTCAACAGATCCGGCCGATCGGTCGTGATGCTGTCCACGCCCCAGCGACGCAACGCACGCATCACCGCGGCCTCGTTCACGGTCCAGGTCCACACCGCCAAGCCGCGTTGTTTCAGCTCGGCGACCAGAGCCGGTGAAAGGATTTTGTAGTTCAAATCCAAGATCGTTGCGTTGCATTGATCGGCACGCCTTTTTAACCAATCGGCTTGTTCGGCCGGTGTGCCTTCGATGGCATCGCCAAACAGCCAGGCACAGGTGAGTCTCGGTTCCAATTCACGGATCTCCCGCACCACCTGTTGGCTGAATGCGATCACCGCGACTTGATCGACCATGTCCAACGCGCGGACGTCGTCGATCACCTGTTGAGAAATCCCTTCCATCTTGATTTCGATCACGGGTTGACAGCTTGTACCGCGGAGCCGCCGCAGTGCCTCCTTGAGCGTCGGCACCCGCTCCCCGGCAAAACGGGTATCTTTCCATGACCCTGCATCGAGTTGGCGGAGATGATCGAGACTGAGTTCGGTGACACGTCCCGTACCGTCGGTGGTGCGATCGACGGTCTTGTCGTGCATCAAGACGACCGTCCCATCGCCGCAGCGGTAGACATCAAATTCGCAGCCGCTGGCGCCAACCTGGATCGCCTCGCTGATCGCGACCAACGTGTTCTCCGGTGCGACGGCTGAATAACCTCGATGGGCAACCGTCTCACAAGCCCTCACAGCCCTAGAGACATCGCTGCCGTCCTCGGACAATCGACGCACCGAAACGTCGTCAAACGAAGCGATGCAACCGCTCACGCCCAGCCCCACACAGCCGCGATCTCGGTCGACACAATAATGGCTGCTCAAGACCTGTTTCCCATCCAAGTGGACTTCCACGTACGATTGGCGGACGATCGCTTTCAGCTTTCGAGGCCGGTTCAACTCGCTGGACTTCGACGCCGCAGCCGTCTGGCGAACGCTCCACTGACGCGGAGTCGTCCGGACGGCAAACTCCACACCGTTCTTTTGCGTCGCATCAAACCGAACCGGCACCTGGGACCACGGCGTCTGTCCGTCCTCAGAAGCCCGCACCAGCAGCGAAACCCAACGCGCCGGGTCACGGACTTTCAAAAACGTCACCGTGGCTTCGACTTCATAATTCTTCCAGGACGGGTCACCGAACGTGATGTAACTGTCCGATTCCATCGACCTCGCCAGCAGCACTCCATCGGCCTGTTCCCAGTCGCCCGAAACCACCGACCAGCCCGTCGGCAGACTCCCCCTGCCGTCGAAGCTCTCGATGTGCGCAGGACCCTGTGTGTGTGCAGGGGCCTGTGTGTGTGCAGGGGCCTGTGTGTGTGCAGGGGCCTGTGTATTGGCAGGACCTTGTGCGCGAGCGGGGGGCAACAGCGCGATCACGGCGCTGAACAAGATGGTAAGCCGCAGTGGCATCGGGGCAACTCTCTGGTGGCAATGATTCAAAACGAGAGGGTCTAAACCGTACGTGGCGGCAGGGTGACCCATTTCAACCAGAAATCCCCCAGTGATCGCATCGCACGAACGAAAGCGTTCAGATCGACCGGTTTGGTGATGTAGCAATTGGCGTTTTCGCCATAGGCTTCCAACACATCACGCTCGTCGTCGGAGGTGGTCAACACGATGACGGGCAGAAACTGCAAGGCGTCATCGGCGCGAATCTCCTTGAGGACTTCGTGGCCATTTTTACGCGGCATGTTCAGGTCCAACAAGACGACGTCGGGGCGGCGCACGTCGGAATACTTGCCTTCACGGCGTAGATAAGCCAATGCCTCGACGCCATCTTCCACATGATGTAACCGTTCCGTCACACAACCTTCACGCAACGCCTCGATCGTCAGCATCGCGTCACTGGGACTGTCTTCGACCAACAACACTTCAATCTTTCGTTTCGCATCGAGTGAGTCGTCTGGCGGAGTCATGGTTTATGCCGGCAATAGAGTGAAAAAGAAGGTGCTGCCCGAGCCCGGTTCGGACTCCACCCAGATTCGTCCACTGTGACGCTCGACGATTCGCTTGGCGATGGCGAGTCCCAACCCCGTACCAGGATAACGGGTTCGTCCGTGCAGCCGTTGAAAAATGACAAAGATCCTGTCTTGATATTCGCTCTCCAGGCCGATTCCGTTGTCGCGGACCGAAAAACGCCACAGGTCCGACTCACGCTCGGCCGCGATCTTGATTTGCGGCGCGTTCTCGCCGCAGAATTTAATCGCGTTGCCGATCAGATTTTGGAACAATTGAATCAGCTGGTCCCGATCCCCCTTGATACTGGGCAACTCATCGACGTCGATCACCGCGTCGTGCTCTTCAATCGCGACGGCGAGGTTTTTCAGGGCGTCGTCCACCACGCCGTGCATGTCCACCGCGACCATTTCTCGGCCGCGGGATTGCACCCGGGAATAGTCCAACAAATTGTTGATCAACTGCTGCATCCGTTTTGCACCGTCGACCGCGTGGCCGAGAAACTTCTGGACGCGCTCATCGGCTTGATCGGCCAACGCCATTTCCAGCAGTTGGCAATGCCCGGCCACGGCGCGGAGCGGCTCTTGCAAGTCATGTGACGCGACGTAGGCGAACTGTTGCAGGTCGGCATTGCTCCGCTCCAGTGCCTCCTTCGCCCGCGCCAATGCCTCCGCCTGCCGCTCCCGCTGCAGTTCCTGCAACTTAATCTTTGTGATGTCGCGGGCGACCCCGAAGAGCCCCGTGATCTGTCCGTCTTCATCGTACAGCGGCATCTTGGTGACCAGCACCCAACGCGGTGGGCCTCCATCACGCACCGGCATTTCTTCCTTGTTGACGATGGGTTCCCCCGTCTCCATGATCTTCTGTTCGTCAATGGCGGTTTCGGTGTGCAACTCGCCCGACCAGATCTGTTGATCCGTCTTGCCGATCAATTCATCGGGGTGCTCAAATCCCGCATCACGTGCCATCGCCTGGTTGGCACGCAGAATTCGGCCTTGGCGATCCTTGAAGAAAACGGCATCGGGAATCGTGCTGAGCAATGAATTGATCAAGAACTGCTCGCGGCGCAACATCGCATTGGTTTGTTCAAGCTGCTCCGCATTCTCCTTCAACGCCTCCACGCGGGCTTGATCGGCCGCCCGGCGTTGCAAGGCACGCGCCGTGCGATCATCCGTTTTGATCACGAACCAGAGGGCGACGCCGTAGGCGACCAACCGCAAAAAGTGCCATCCCCACCACGGCAAATCCCAAAGCTTGGATTGTTGGAACATGATCGCCGCGGCGCCAAAGAGCGCGCAGTGCAGGCAGAACAGCAGGTCGTCCTGGTTGCCGGTGCTGCGGTACGTCAATACCATCCGAACCGTCGCGGCGAACATCAACAGCCCGCCGCCGATGTTCATTTGCTGTGCCAGCGGCGTGAATTGACTGCCCTCGGTCATCTTCGGCAGCCGCTCCCCCAGCAGTATCGAACCGATGCCGACCGCGAGCGACACGACCAACACCGCCCAAGGCCACCACTGCGCCCACCGTTTCCATTCACGCGGCAACCAGACCATCACAAACAGCAGCCCGCCGGTGACCGTCGCCAGACTGTGCAGCCAAACAAACGTCGTGCCCACATAGACCATCGCGTGCAGCCCATCCAGAACGCCCATCCCGACCAACGCCGACGCGATCCACGTGTTGTAGCTGGTGCCCGATTGCAGCCGTTCCAACGACAGCAACATCCATGCGACCCCCAAGGCCACGATCGCGCCGGCCATCTCAACGGTCGAATGAAAGGGCTCGTGTGGCCAGCTCAGATCCGCGAACTGCCATCGCGCCGCAATCAACGTCAACAGATGAACGGCCAGACTGACAATCAGAATGGTCCAAAGGGTCCCGACCAGTTCGGCCGTTCGCTGTTCTGCGTCAACCGGACTTGAACGAGGACCGCTCATGATGGAGGCAACCAGGGGAGGAGCTGTGGGCCGTTGACTTCATGCTTTCACACCTGATTGTAGCCGCTGGCCGCGGACCGCGTGCAGTGCTGGACGCCAAGGCCGCCCCTTGGTTGTGACGTTGGTTGAACGGGTTGGCGTTTTACGGAGCGAGTTGCAATTGAAACCATTCCACCATCGATTCGGTCGACCGACGAGCGTCTTCATCGCGGAACCCGTGGCCGGCGCCGGCGACTTCGATCAGCCGACTCATGACGTTCGCCTTCTCAAAGGCGGCATGGATGGTTCGACTGTGCTCGATCGGTACCAGATCATCCTTGTCCCCGGCGATCAACAGCGTCGGTGGATCGTCCGGGGTCACATGAACCAGCGGCGAATCCTCTTCGGCAAGCTTCAGATCGAGATCCAAGGCGGGAAATCTCGCGTAAGCGTCCAGCCGATCGGGCGCGTCTTTGACCATGATCCGCAGATCGGTCGGCGCGACAAAGGCGACGACCGCGGCGACGCGATTGGAAACCCGCTCGACCGGGTCGCTGGCCGCCGGATCGCCATCATCCGACGCCGTCCCCAACATCAGGGACAGATGCCCGCCGGCGCTGTAGCCGAAGACGCCGAGCCGTTGCGGGTCGATCTTGAACCGATCCGCGTTCAGGCGAACGAACCGGACGCTACGACGAACGTCCGAAACCGCTTCGGGGATCGAAAATTTGGGGCTGCTGCCATGGCGGACGGCAAAGACGGTGAAGCCCTTGTCGGTCAACGGCTTGAACCGGCCCTGCATCTGCTCGGGCGGCTGCCAGCGGGAATACCAACCGCCGCTGACCATGAACATGACACCCGCCCCATTGGCGTTTTCGGTCGAAGTGAACACGTCCATCGTCATCGCCAATCCCGACTTGTGGCCATAAACGACGTCCGGTGTGATCGTGACCTCGGCTCGCACCGAAGTCCCCATCAACAGTCCAATCACCAATCCACAAACCAACCCTAATTGTCGCATCGCATGTCATCCCACAAGTGTCACAAACCCGCCGGCCAGCTTCAACAACTCCGCCGGCCCCAAAAGCATTCGGATCATTGTAGTCGTCACATCCCCAACGGTGTCTGCAACCGCCCACCACGCCGCGTCAGCCAGCGCCCCCAGCACGCGGCGTCAGCCAGTGGCCCCAGCACGCAGCGTCAGCCAGTGGCGCGGAGAAGAGATGGCAAAACAATACGGGGCAGAATGATGACAAGAATCAAGCCGCACGCCATCAACGAATCCAGCAAACGTTGGTGTCCAGCCTTCAGGCGCCCTCCCCACGATCCAAAGGATCGCCCCCCAAAACCACCACCCACCGCCACAACCACATTTTTTGACCACTCAATCTTTTGACCAATCTCCAAAGCACAACCAATCCTGCCAAATGAATCGGCAATCACCACCTCGCTGAACAGGTGAGAACGAATGGCAGAACAATACGGGGCAGAACGATGACAAGAACCAAGACGGCCGCCATCAACGCATCCAGCAAACGTTGGTGTCCAGCCTTCAGGCGCCCTCCACACGATCCAAAGGATCGCCCCCCAAAACCACCGCCCACCCCCACAACCACATTTTTTGACCACTCAATCTTTTGACCAATCTCCAAAGCACAACCAATCCTGCCAAATGAATCGGCAATCACCACCTCGCTGAACAGGTGAGAACAAAAGGCAAAATAATTCGGGGCAGAACGATGACAAGAACCAAGATGGCCGCCATCAACGAATCCAGCCACCGTTGGTGTCCAGCCTTCAGGCGCCCTCCCCACGATCCAAAGGATCGCCCCCAAAACCACCACCCACCGCCACAACCACATTTTTTGACCACTCAATCTTTTGACCAATCTCCAAAGCGCAACCAATCCTGCCAAGCGAATCGTCAATCACCACCTCGCTGAACAGGTGAGAACGAATGGCAGAACAATTCGGGGCAGAACGATGACAAGAACCAAGACGGCCGCCATCAACGGATCCAGCAACCGTTGGTGTCCAGCCTTCAGGCGCCCTCCCCACGATCCAAAGGATCGCCCACCAAAACCACCGCCCCCCACCACCACAACATTTTTTGACCACTCAATTTTTTGACCAATCTCCAAAGCGCAACCAATCCTGCCAAATGAATCGGCAATCACCACCTCGCTGAACAGGTGAGAACAAAAGGCAAAATAATTCGGGGCAGAACGATGACAACAACCAAGCCCCGCGCCATCAACCAATCACACAAACGAATCCAGCAAACGTTGGTGTCCAGCCTTCAGGCGCCCTCCCCACGATCCACCTCACACGGCCTCATTGCAGCTTCACCAGATCATCGTCGCTCACATGCGTCACGCCTCCGCGGATTTAGGTATTGTTTTGGAAGCGGATATTTCCCGGGTTGACGTCGGCGATGTAGATCCCGAAGGACTCGAATTCTCCGAGAATTTCTAGGACGGCCGGCCAGTCGTCTTCGAAGTCTTCACTTTTCTGTTCCCGCCAATCCCGCCAGACTTCGGGGGTGTAATCCGGTGGCTGGTCCAAGTAGGCCCCGCCAAAGTCCAGGCAAAATGGCGGGCTAACGATCGTCATCTCGATGGCCAGCAGCTCGTCGTCGAAGCCGATCAGTTGTGGCACTTCATGCCCACGCACCTCGCTGACTTCAAGCTCTTGGAGCCGAAGAAACACCGCCAATTCGCGTCGATAGGCTACGTCACGGCGATGCAACTTAACGGCCATCTCGGTCGGATGGGATAGAACCCGGATCGCGAACACGGTACCCTGAGTCCCAACGCCCAGCGGGCAAACGACTTCGCCATTTCGGGTCTCGACGTAGTGAGCCAACCGTTTTTCCACATCATCAGGAACTAACACGATGACTCCGAGTGTTGTCTTTAGTGCCCAGGTCGAATTGCGTTTGCATGTGGGTGATCGGAGCTATGAGCTAGGGCAACTTGGTCCCGACTTCGCCTTGTTGCGAACGGCAAGTCCGCTGCAAGCCGGTGATGCCGAGATCGAGAGCGTCATCGATGGAAAAACGACCCGCCGTCGAATTCGAATAACAAAAAGCATATCCGGTGATTGCAGGCGTTTTGATTTTGAGTCGAACAATTGAAGCCAAAAAAGGGAAAGGCTTTTTACTTCATCACTCCGGGCAATCAACGCGTCTCATCGCATAAACGAATCGGACGGCTTCTGACATGGGGTTCGATCGAGACGTGTAGCTCGGAACGGTCCTCGTCAAAGCGACCATCTCGATATGATGGTGAGCAACAAGAGCAGGACTGTGGAGAAGTGAGCACGACGAGACCAGGGTCAAAAAATGGGGTGGTCAAAAAATCCAGCCGCCCACGATCGCTGCATCGCAGCGACGGGAAATTGCCTCAAGACTAAATACCAACGGCGCTGGTGTGCAGGCTTCAGCCGCCCACGAGCGTCATTGAAGCGTGTAAGCTGGTGCCGAATGAAATCATCCACCTAGCTGAGGGACAAGCAGTGAAACGCAATTGGAATTCCGTCGACGTCATCGCCGTGTTCGTGGTTTGCGTTTTGATGCTGTCGCTGTTGTCGATGGGAATCGCCCGCCAACGTGGAGCGTCGCGGCACAGTAGCTGTGAAAACAATCTCAAGCAAATCGGTTTAGCGGTTCACAATTATCACTCCGCCTACAAGCAATTGCCGGTCGGCTCCGGTGGAACCGATTCCGGAGGTGTCGATCGACCGAAGCACGGCAATGCCGGTCGGCTGAGTGCTTTCGTCGCGATCGCTCCCTTCATGGAGGAGCAGAAACTTTGGGAAATGATTTCGAATCCTCTTCGAAGTGGTTCCGACACTTTTGCTGCGATGGGCCCCGTTCCTTGGTTCGACGAACAGGTCTACACGCCATGGTCATTGCGTCCGAAGAGATTGGTTTGTCCGGACGATCGTCAGGCACAGACTGACACACTCGCATCCAGCTACGTGATGAATTACGGCGACGGAGTCGAAAAAGTATTCTACGGTCGCGACGATTGGCCGAACCCAAATGACTCTCGTTCGGCGATGCTCGCCAGAGCGACCCACCGCGGCGTTTTCGGAAAACAACAGGAGTACAAGTTTCGAGACGTGCTGGACGGTCTTTCCAACACCTTGATGCTCGCGGAGTCAAAAGTCGCAGGATTGCGTGTGGCAAAGAATGTTGCCGGATTGCCGTTCGATCCTTCCTTGGTCATCAAGGCTCAAGGCGGCAAACAGTTTTGGCCGGCCGGGCGGGAAGCACGCTGGTGTGACGGACTATTGCGCTCAACCGGGTTTCAAACCATTTTGCCGCCCGGTTCGCCGTCGGCGACTTCCGAGCGGGGTGATCAGACCGCGGTGATGTCGGCGTCCAGCTACCACGGCCCTGGCACACACACTCTCTTTTGCGATGGCGCGGTGCGTTTCGTGGCCAACACCATCGACGCGGGTGACCCGAGCCATCCGAGCGTCGGACTCGGCGACAACCGGCCAAGCCGGGCATTGACTCCGCCGGGATCCAAAAGCCCCTACGGCCTGTGGGGCGCATTGGGAACCAGAGCGAACAAAGAATCGGTGACGATCGACGTCAGGAAACGTGCCGACGGGATCACCGAACCTCGTCGTCCGATCCCCGCAGAACAACTCGACGCGATTCGCAAGAAACCGATCCGAACCTGGACCGCCTCCGGAAACAGGGGCAAGATGAACGGTTGGCTCGTGTCCTGTGCGAAGAAAGGCGACGTCGTTCTGGTCAATGAGAAGGGAGACCTGAAATACCTGACGCTTTCTGACCTGATCGGCGAGGATGCCTATTGGATTGTGCAGTCCTTGGTGGCGGAGAAGGTGCAGGCCCGCGATCAACTGTTGGATCAACTGTTGGATCAACTGCGCGACGCGGTCGGGCTGTTAGAAAGAAAAGAGTTCGGCGCTTTTCTCACACAGTTTGTCGATGCGTCACAAATGAGCGTTCAAGAAATGGGAATTGCCAGCGCATTCGTCTTCCAGAAACGAGGCATCCTGATTCAGGGATTTGATGACGCGATCGGATTTGCCGAAAGTGGGCAAGTCAACATCCAGGTCAATGACAATCGTCTGTTGGCGACTTCCGATACGATCAACTCCGCCACTGATTCAAACGACGTCCTTTCGAAAGATGTCGGTCATTTTCTACCCTTATTTGCGTTGTCGCCCGCTTTCTTTGGAAACCCCATGAAAAACCGTTCCGCCAGCCTTGCCGATCTGCTCGGCGTCATCGTCTGTGTGGCCTTGGCTGCGTGGCTCGTTCCGCGAACGATTCTCAAGCAGCGTGTGCAAGCGCGTTCTTCGGCCTGTTCCAGCAACCTCAGGACGATCGGGCTCGCGTTTCACAACTACTATTCCGCCTACAAACAACTTCCCGCCGGTACCGGTGGAACCACTGGAAACGACGATCCGGCCAAGAGCAACCAAGGCTTGTTGGGACCGCTGGTCGGTGTCCTTCCGTTTTGTGAGCAGCAGAGACTTTGGGAGCAAGTAGCCAATCCTTATGAAAACAAGCGGACCGGAGTGGCATTCCCGCCGATGGGACCGATCCCCTTGTTCGATCCCGCGACCTATGAACCTTGGGGACAGGGTCCCGACATTTATCGATGTCCCGAGGCGCATCCCGGCGATCAAGCCGAGTCAACCAAAGTGATCCGTTCACTGCAGCTTCCAATCACCGCGATGGGTGTGACCGCCAACTATGTTGCCAGTTACGGTGACGGAACGGTCCTGCAAGGCAAGGTGGTTCAAGGTCGGCCCGATGCGAATGAATCGCGGAGTCGGCGCGCCGCCAACCGCGGTGCGTTCATGACCAGCCAGCCACTGAAGTTCCGCGACTTTCTTGACGGATTGTCGAATACGATTCTTTATTCCGAAGTCGTGTCGAGTCAAAAACGCGATCCCGGGGTGAGCGAGATCATTCGCGACGTCCGCGGTTTAAGCAAAGCCCCGGCAGAATGCTTGCGCGCGGCAGAAGCTGACACAAAGCAATTTTGGGAGTTTGGACGGGGCAGCTGCTGGGCCGACGGCCGGCCAGTTTACACCGGGTTCCAAACCGTCCTCCCGCCGAATTCGCCCTCCTGCACCTCGGAACATGGGATAGACGAACCGATTGTTTCGGCGTCCAGTTTGCATGCTGACGGCGTTCACGTTTTGATCGGCGACGGATCGGTGATCTTTATCACCGACAACATTGACGCGGGAGACTCGGCCAAGGCCGGGGTGGGCCTCGAGCCTGGCTACACGCCGCCTGGAATGCCCAGCCCGTACGGTTTGTGGGGCGCGCTGGGGACGACGGCATCCGCGGAGAGAATCGATGTGCAATTTCCGCAGGTGACTCCGAGGTCTCGATCGTCCAACCGTGCATCGATGCAAACGTCGGTCTGGACCGATAACACGAGTGGCGCCCAACTGACGGCAGAATTCATCGAAATCGTAGACCAGAATACGATTCGACTGAAACACGCATCCGGGACGATCCACGAAGTGCCGCTACACACGCTGATTCCATCGGACATTTATCGAGCGATCGAAATGGACGTCATGCAAAGGAACCCACCGGGAAACTGACCGGCGAGATAACGCGACGGCTTCCTCGGTCGGATCGGATAGAATCCCAATTGCCCTTTCAGGTTTCCTGACTCTGACGTTTTGCTATGTACCGGATTTTGACGTATAGGCGAAGTCCTTCAGGCCCGGAGGGCCGGCAGAGTGGATGCCGGTGGCGTGAGCCCAATGCCACCTATTCTGGACCCTATCGGGTGGCGCGGTCCCAAAAACCCGGTTTTGGCACGATTTTTGCGCCTGGCAGGTAAGTTTACACTTACTGCCTTTCTGACTGGGAATCGCCATGGTCGACCCGACGACACTCGGTGCCGATGAAGAGTCTCGCTTTGGCAAAGCCAAAGCGTTGCTGGCTGAGCTTCTTGAATTACCCAAACTACAACGGGTCTTTGAAGATCACGATTGTGCCAACGCGCGGATGGTCTATACGCAGGCCCCGACCCTCTGGCTACTCGTTTTACAACGGCTCGAAGGAGGCATCTCACTAACCGATGCCGTCGCAGATTTGCTCAAAAATCATACGGATATTTTGCCTGACAATCGAAGGGTTCAAGAGAATCGCCTTTCCGAAAACAATTCGGCCTACAACGCCGCCAGAAAAAGGATTCCGCTCGCTGTCGTGGAAGAGTTTTCCCATCGAATCTGCGATCACCTTGCTTCCCGCGCTCCCAAAGCCTTTCTCGATCGACGTGTATTCATTATCGATGGGACGACGATCACGCTTCCTCCGACCGAAGCACTTCAGAAAGCGTTCCCGCCGGCGTCCAACCAACACGGAGAGACGGTTTGGCCTATTGCGAGATTGCTGGTCGCAAATGAAATGCAGACCGGGTGCGCGTTGTTGCCGCAAGTCGATCCGATGTACGGAGCGGACAACAAAAGTGAACTTGAGCAAGCCAAGCCGATTATTGAACGACTCCCGAAACGCTCGATCGTTCTGGCTGATAGCGGTTTTGGGATTTTTAATGTCGCCCACCACTGCCAATTACATCATCAAGACTTCGTGCTGCGGCTGACCAAACAGCGATTCAGGTCGTACCGCAAGTCGGCTACGTTGGTCGACCAAGGGGACGGGTACAAGACGTTTCACTTGATTTGGCGGCCGACACCGAAGGACCGCCGAACCAATCTCGATCTTAGTAAAGACACGTCTATCGAAGTCTTTCTCCACCAAATTGAACTTGAAAATGGAGACACGCTGGAGATCGTGACGAGCCTTGAGACGGACGCTCACTCGGCCGCTGCCCTGTACGTTCGTCGCTACGATGTGGAGTTCGATATCCGCGATGTCAAAGTGACGATGGACACAGAAAACATTCGCGCCAAGAGTGTCGACACGGTGATGAAGGAGCTAATGGGATCGATCATCGCTTATAATCTTGTCGCTCAGCTACGCAAACAAGCAGCGAAATTGATTCGAGTTGACCCTCGCGAGCTCAGCTTCACGGGAGTTTGGACGACGTTCAAGCATCATCTGCTACGTGAAAAGCTTACGACCCTGGAGGAATGGAGGCTGGCTTATCACGGCGCTTTGGTGAGCGCAGCGGGCCGCAAACTTCCCAATCGAAAATTGCCTCGCAGCTACCCACGCATAGCCCACCCGCGGCGCCAAAAGACAACGAAATTCCAGAAGTCACTTCGAAGAAAAAAACAGCAGCCCGATGATATACCACCCGAATGACCACAAAGTAGGTGGCATTGGGCGTGAGCCACCGGAGATGATTTCAAGGAGTCTCTGAGGCCCAGCGGGCCGACACAGTTCCCCAGCTTTTAGCAATACCCGCAGCTCATGAGACCGATTGTGCCGGCCTTTCAGGCCTCCGTGATCGAGGTCTTTCCATTCCGGTGGCTGACGCCCAATGCCACCTATTCTGGACCCTATCGGGTGGCGCGGTCCCAAAAACCCGGTTTTGGCACGATTTTTGCGCCTGGCAGGTAAGTTTACACTTACTGCCTTTCTGACTGGGAATCGCCATGGTCGACCCGACGACACTCGGTGCCGATGAAGAGTCTCGCTTTGGCAAAGCCAAAGCGTTGCTGGCTGAGCTTCTTGAATTACCCAAACTACAACGGGTCTTTGAAGATCACGATTGTGCCAACGCGCGGATGGTCTATACGCAGGCCCCGACCCTCTGGCTACTCGTTTTACAACGGCTCGAAGGAGGCATCTCACTAACCGATGCCGTCGCAGATTTGCTCAAAAATCATACGGATATTTTGCCTGACAATCGAAGGGTTCAAGAGAATCGCCTTTCCGAAAACAATTCGGCCTACAACGCCGCCAGAAAAAGGATTCCGCTCGCTGTCGTGGAAGAGTTTTCCCATCGAATCTGCGATCACCTTGCTTCCCGCGCTCCCAAAGCCTTTCTCGATCGACGTGTATTCATTATCGATGGGACGACGATCACGCTTCCTCCGACCGAAGCACTTCAGAAAGCGTTCCCGCCGGCGTCCAACCAACACGGAGAGACGGTTTGGCCTATTGCGAGATTGCTGGTCGCAAATGAAATGCAGACCGGGTGCGCGTTGTTGCCGCAAGTCGATCCGATGTACGGAGCGGACAACAAAAGTGAACTTGAGCAAGCCAAGCCGATTATTGAACGACTCCCGAAACGCTCGATCGTTCTGGCTGATAGCGGTTTTGGGATTTTTAATGTCGCCCACCACTGCCAATTACATCATCAAGACTTCGTGCTGCGGCTGACCAAACAGCGATTCAGGTCGTACCGCAAGTCGGCTACGTTGGTCGACCAAGGGGACGGGTACAAGACGTTTCACTTGATTTGGCGGCCGACACCGAAGGACCGCCGAACCAATCTCGATCTTAGTAAAGACACGTCTATCGAAGTCTTTCTCCACCAAATTGAACTTGAAAATGGAGACACGCTGGAGATCGTGACGAGCCTTGAGACGGACGCTCACTCGGCCGCTGCCCTGTACGTTCGTCGCTACGATGTGGAGTTCGATATCCGCGATGTCAAAGTGACGATGGACACAGAAAACATTCGCGCCAAGAGTGTCGACACGGTGATGAAGGAGCTAATGGGATCGATCATCGCTTATAATCTTGTCGCTCAGCTACGCAAACAAGCAGCGAAATTGATTCGAGTTGACCCTCGCGAGCTCAGCTTCACGGGAGTTTGGACGACGTTCAAGCATCATCTGCTACGTGAAAAGCTTACGACCCTGGAGGAATGGAGGCTGGCTTATCACGGCGCTTTGGTGAGCGCAGCGGGCCGCAAACTTCCCAATCGAAAATTGCCTCGCAGCTACCCACGCATAGCCCACCCGCGGCGCCAAAAGACAACGAAATTCCAGAAGTCACTTCGAAGAAAAAAACAGCAGCCCGATGATATACCACCCGAATGACCACAAAGTAGGTGGCATTGGGCGTGAGCCACCGGAGATGATTTCAAGGAGTCTTTGAGGCCCAGCGGGCCGGCACAATTCCCCAGCTTTTAGCAGAACCGCGGTTCATGAGACCGATTGTGCCGGCCTTTCAGGCCTCCGTGATCGAGGTCTTTCCATTCCGGTGGCTGACGCCACCGGCAAGCATTGTGCCAGCCCTCCGGGCTTCATCGCGAACAAACATGGAAAACGTTAGAGTCAGCAAATATAAAATCTAAAATCTAAAATCTAAAATCTAAAATCTAAAATCTAAAATCTAAAATCTAAAATCTAAAATCTAAAATCTAAAATCTAAAATCTAAAATCTAAAATCTAAAATCTAAAATCTAAAATCTAAAATCTAAAATCTAAAATCTAAAAGCTAAAAGCTAAAAGCTAAAAGCTAAAAGCTAAAAGCTAAAACACATCTCTCAGTGATGTCAGCGCCAAAGGCTCTTTGGTGGCGAAGGGTTCTCCGTAGCGGCGGGCGATCAGGTTGCCGAAGTAGGCTCCGTCGGTTTCGATTCGGTCGAGCATCGTCGGCGGGTCGGTCGGGCGGCCGACGACGAACTGGCTTTCGTAGGCGCGGATTGACTCGAGTTTTTGTTCCATCGTGTCGCTGATGTCCACGATCCAACTGGGTTGGACGGCCAGACGCAGGTGAATGCAGAAGTAATAAAACGTTCGCTCGGGATGAAACCGTTCTCCCGGCATGTCGGTCTTGCTGAGCTTGGCCCAAAACCGGGCCGCTTCGATCAACTCGGTGGCAACGACATGATCGGGATGGGCGTCATGAAAATACGGCGCGAACACCCAACGCGGACGCAGCATCCGAAAGTAGCTGGCGATCCGCTTTCTCGCTTCGAGCGTGTGTTGCAATTCGCGGTTGACCAGCCCCGCATTGCCGCGCCACGTGACGCTCAGGATTTCGGTTGCACGGATCGTCTCGGCGCGGCGAATGGTTTCGCTTCCGTGCGGCGTCGGTTCCCCGGTGGTCAGATCCAAGATCCCGACCCGCATGCCTTGGCGGATCATTTTGGCGATCGTTCCGCCCATACCGATCTCGGCATCATCGGGGTGTGGGGCGACAACCAGGAAATCGAGTGGCTGGACGTCACCGATCGACTCGGGGCCGTCAGTATGGATTTCGGTCATCGTTGATAGATCGGCAAGTAATGGTAGCGCACGGAAAGGGAAAGCAACGCCAGCGAAGTGGAGTAGACCAAACCGACGTTGCGTTCTTCGCCGCCGGGCGACATCCACGATCCGTCGCTACGTTGTCGCGGCAACAACAACGAGGAGACGACGCGGCCGGATTCGTCGGCGTACTTGCCGCCGACCTGGTGCATGCCTTGGGCGTAGTAATACAGTCCGTAAAACAGGTAACGTTCGTTGGTCTTGGGGCGATGGCTGAACAACCAATCCGCCGCCGCGGCCACTTCGGGAGCGTCGTATTGTCCACAGACTTGCATCGCCAGCAATCCGGCTGCCGTCATCGTAAACGAGGGGCGTGATTGCCCCGGCGTGTAACTGAAACCGCCTTCGCCGACCCCGGTCGCGGTGCGTCGTCCGGTGAAGGAATTGCGCAGGTAGTCGAGGGCTTTGTCGATCGCTTCGGCGGGCACGTTCATCTGGTCGTTCTTGGCCGAGCGCAAGGCCATCAGTTGCCAGATCGACACGGACAGGTCACTGTCGCGCGATTGGGGTGAGTACCTCCATCCGCCTTCGAGTTTTCGTTCTTTCCGGACCGCTTGGGAAGAAAGGATCAATCGCAGGGCACGTTCGAGCCGTTCGTGAATCAGCTCGTTCTGTTTCGGCGTCGCGCCCATGCCCAGCATTTCGGTCAACATCAACGTGACGATCCCGTGGCCATACATCCGCGAACCGTCATAGGCACCGAAGTATCCGGAATCGTTTTGGTGGTCCGGTCTGAGCACGAAGTCGAGTGCGGCACGCATGGCGCGCCCGCGTCGCGTGGGCTCGGCCGGTTCGGTGCCGATCGCCGCCAGCGCCATGATCGCCAGCGAAGTGAGCGCAAGTTCGTGACCGCGGTCGGTGATCGCCCCGGTGGAACGTTGGTTGCGCAGCAGAAACTCGATCGCGCGGTCACAGGCTTGGTCCAATTCATCGTCGACGTACAGGTTGTCGATCGACGGTGGCTCATCGGACCATGCCGGGGTTGCCAACAGCCCGGTCAGTGCGCCGGCGAGCGCGAACAGGTCGCGGCGACGGAGACGGGGCAACGGCGTTGATGGATCGTGGTCCCGTCGGCTTGCGCTAGCCGGCTGATGGTCGGCGGGGATCAGCCGGTTCGCGCCGGCGTCTGGGCAATCTACGACTTCACCCTTCTCGCTGGCACTGGTTCTTAGACGTCTCATCATGGCTCCCATTTCCCCCGACTTTGTCCGAAAGAAGGGGCGATCGCAGCAAGGGGAGGTCGACACGTCAATCGCCGACGCAACATTGAATTCGGTTTTGCGGTTCCGTGGCATCATTTCGACTCCGCGGCTCGTTTGGAGAGCGCTTTGAAATAGGCTTTGATCTCACGAGAGTAGCCCGGCGGAATTTGAATCGATCGGCCTTGTGCGGCGTCATCGACTCCGCGTCGACGCAGGTCGCCCCAATCACCGTCGGCGATCGCACCCTGGATCAAATCGATCTCGTCGGGGCCGTCCGGCATGTCGCCTTCGCCGGATTCGGAAACCGGGTTCGGCGACGAGGCATCGGAGTTGGACGGTTCGCCGGGTTGCTCGCCGGCTTGTGCCTGTTGCAGACTTTTTAATCGTTCGCGGGCAGCCTGCTGCATTTGGGCTTCGAGCATCTGGGCGAGCGTCGGCGAGGCTTCGACGGCGTTCTGCGGCGGCTGGCCGGAACCGGGGCGACCGTCTACGTTGGGATCGTTGGACGGTTGACCGCCGGGTTCGTTACCACTTTGTCCGCTGGCCGGCTGTCCCTGGTCGCCTTCGGACGGTTGGCCCGATGCCGGTTGGGAGTCGGACGGCTGTTGAACAGACTGAGATGCTTGAGCGGCGAGGGAACGATCCAGTTCATCAAGTGTCTGAGCCATTTGCCGGGCAGAGGGCTGGTTGCCGGAGGGTTGGCTGCTGGAGGGTTGGCTGCTGGAAGGTTGGCCGGACTGTGCGGCTTGCTGCCCCGAGGAAGGTTGTTGGCCGGACTCGGATGCAGTCCCCGAGGGGGTTGGGCTGGACGGCTGGCTGGGTTGCTGGCTGGGTTGCTGGCTGGGCGATTGGGTCGCGTCGGCGCTGGCCGATTGGCTCGGCGCCGGACGGTCCGAATCCCCCGATTCACCTGGCGGTTGGCTGGACTGACCGTCGGGCGTCTGGGATTGACCGAGCATCGACTGGACCGCTTCGGCTTGAGCGGCGATTTTTTCCTTCGCATCGTGCAGCGCCTCGGCGGCAGCGGCGGCGTTGTTACTTTCGTCGGCGGTTTGTTCCAGCTGTTCGCCGGCTTGCTTGGCGGCCTGCCCAGCGAGCTGCTCGGTTTGCCGTGATGCCTGGGCGAGTTGTTCGGCCGCGCGATCGTTTTCCAAACGGGCTTCATGGCGGGACGCGCGGGCCAGGTCATCGGTGGCGGTTTGCACATTGTCTTGGACCAACCCCTGCTGTTTGGCCAGGCTTTCGGCCGACTCGGAGGTGGCGCGGAGATCCGGAGCGATGTCGGAATCGTCGGCAAGCTGACCGAGTTCTTGAGCGAGTTGCTGAAGCCGTTCTGCCGCGTTGTTAGCCACTTTTTCACCCAGTTGTGCAGCCGGGTTGGCTTTGTCCAGCGGCGCGACTTTGGTTTGATTGATTTCGTTGGCGCGTTTGACAGCCTCCTTGCCGCGTTCGGTTGCAAGGTCTTTGGTTTGGCGCGACTGCTCGATCGCCCGCGACGCCTCAGCGATCAAGTCCTGTTGTTTCTCCACCTCTCGCTTGTGCCAGTCGTTGTCGGGATTTTTCTTCAGCTTGTCTTGCTCTCGGTTGAGCGCGTTTTCGGCACTGCGCTTTTTCTGTTCATTTTCGCGGACCCGTCGGCCGGCGTCTTTTTCAGTCGAAGCCCATTTCTTTCGCTGTTGGTCGAGTGCGCGAAGCTCGTCATTGCGCAATTGGTTCTCGTTGCGCTGCATCGACTCCGCGGCGGTGTTGCGTTTTTGTTTGTCACCGTGCAGATCCTTTTCCGCCTGTTGGGCCAATTGCCCGGCGGCTTGCCGGGTTTCTTCGGCGGCCTGTTTGACATCCTGTTGCATCTGGCGCGTTGCCGATTGCAGTTCGCTGAGGGTGGGTTTGCTGCGTGAGACCTGTTCGGCTTGGTTGATCGAATCGTTTAGTTTTTGGCGAGTTTGTTCGATCGATTCACGTGTTTTCGGATCATCGCCCCAGCCGGCCGTTTTGGATGCGGTGGCAAGCGTCCGGTCGCGCAAGGTTTTTGCCCGCCCGATAAACTCGTCGAGCATCAGTTGTTTTTGACGCTTTTGTTCGGCGAAGGCGTCGTCGTCGGATTCCAGTCGACGTTGCAATTCGTCTTCATCTTTGGCGGCCTGTTTGAGGTTCTCGGCGACCTCACCGACGATTTTCTCGGCGATCTCGCTGAGCGCGTTTTGCATCGGTTCATTGCGTTGCAGTTCCTCTTCGAGTTGTCGCAACAGTTCGCGTGGGTCTTGTTTGGCGGCATCGGCCATCTCGCTGGCGCTGTCGTATCGCTGCTCCAGTTCTTCGGCGGCTTTCAATTGTGCTTCCGCTTGACGCAATTGTTCTCGCGACTCCGCGATGTCGTCACCGTTTTCGATTTTTTCGAAGTGGTCGGCGGTTTGTTCGAGTCGCTCGGAGAGTTCACCGAGCTTTTGTTCCGCCGATTCGAGCGCCTCGTCACGTTGTTGATCGGACTGGGCCGTCTCGGCTTCTTTGAGCGCGTCCTTGGTCTTCTGGACCGCTTCGGCGATCAATTCCGCGGCGGCGTCGGCGTCACGAGCGATTTCCCGCTGCTGGTCATCGATGATGTCGGTCGTGTTGGCTTGGTCGATCAGTGCCCCGATGGTCTCGGTCGCTTTCTCGATCGCTTCTTCTTGTCGCGGCTGGACCTCCTCGGCCGATTCTTCACTCGCATCGGGCCGTTGGTCGGTTTCTTGTTTGGCCTGTTCAGCTTTTTCGGCGGCTTCGCGCGCCTGTTCGGAAAGCGTCAACACGTAGCGGCGCAGCACGTCTCGCGCCTGTTCCGTTTTTTCTGACAGGCCCACCAGTCCGGTTTGCAGGTCACGCGCGAGCGATTCGAGCGGTTTGCCGGCCGAGGCAAAGCGGTCCAGGTTCCAACGTCGGGGATCGATTCGATTGTTGGCCTGGGTGTGATCATCGTTGTGGCGTGTCTCGTCGATCGGCCGCAATACCGTCTCCCAGTCGACTTGCGACTGTCGCAGGTAGCGGACGCCCAATTCGATTCGGATGTCTTGCAACTTGAACCAAATCGGATGATAGATCTTTCGCAGCGGCGCGGTATCGCTTTGGTTCTCGCCTTCGCGGATCGCCAGCCAGTCTTCACGCGCCGCGGCGATGTCACTGGCCGCCTGGAGCGTACTGATCGCAGCGGCGATGGAGTTCAGGACCCGATCGGCCGGTTCGTCTTCGTAGTCTTGGTAACCGTTTTCGGTGACGTTCTTGATCGCGCGGACGAACAGGTTTTGATCGGCGGCATACTTCAAATCGACTTTGGATTTGGCGCGATTGAGTTTCTCTTGGCCTGCCGCACCCACCATCAACCGATTTCGTTCGGTCTGCCATTTGAGTTGTCCCCACTGGACCGCCAATCCGTTTTTGACCGCATCGTCGGCATTGCGATCGCCTTGGGTCGCTTTCTGAGCCGCTTGCCATTCTCGTCCGGCGTCGAACAAACGTCGCGTCAGGTCCGACAGATAACCCATTTCTTTGCGAAGGTCACGCCCCCAACGCAACACGGTATCGTGGGTCGCGGAATAGACCACGTGTTGGGGTTTGTCCTTGACTTCATCGCGTAATGATTTCAACACGGCGTAGACTTGATCGCGACGCGCCTGGTCTTCCAGCAGGGTTTCAATTTGCAGGTTCCAACGCTGGGACCAACGCATCCAGGATTCACCGGAAAGATGTTGCGAATGTTGTGGGGATAACAGCGACTCGTATTGTGCGATCAGCCGATCGATTTCAGCCAATTGACCAGCCACCAGGGTCAGGTAGCGGGGTAGACGCTGCCGGGGCATTTCGTCGACCAAGCGGTTGACGCTCTCACGCAGCATGCTGACGTCGGAATACAGAGACGCAGACAGGGCGAGCGCGAACCGTGCCTGGGCAAACTCACCCAACCGGTCGCATTGGTAGGCCGTCTGGTTTGCCTCGCGGCCGACGGCTTGGCGATTCTTTTCGTGCTCCTTGCTCCACACGTCTGCCTGGTTTTCGGAAAGCCATTGCATCTGTTTGATCTGGCCATCCAGCCGTGTCTCGACGTCGATGATGGCTCTGCCGACCAATTCGGTCATCGACGCGCTAGCGGTATTTTGAGTCGCAGTCAGCGTTTCAGACAGACTCTTGACCAACGCGACCGATTCCTGCTGCAACGGTTTCCACTTGGTGTCGATCTCTTCCAAGCCTTCGAAGTCTCCTGAGTTGCCGATATCCTGCAGATCCTCCGCGAGCTGCTTGGATTGCTGGGACCACTTCATGATGCGGTCGACTTGCTGGGCGAACGGTTGCAGAAACTGGTGGCGATCGGCGTCAAAGCCATCCCCGGCGATCAGAAACTCGATCAGCGTCGATTCGGTTCGTGCCCCGCGGCGGTCGATGGCGACGAGTCGTGTTCGAACAAGATCACCCGCGGAAAGCTGTGGTGTTCGCGAGTTTTCGCCCAAGCGGTGCATCATGTCCCAGGACCAATTGAGATCCAATTTTCGATTTTCCGCTTCGATCGGTAACGCATACGATTCGAATCGCCGTTCGTTGACACGGACTTCTTGGATGACACGTTCCAGCGGCAGATCGTCGGCGGCATAAGCAGCCATCTCGACGACGTCTAAGGACGACACCATTTGGCTGGGTTTGGTTTCATTGGACCAACGGACAATTGGGGGCGTGTCCAAGACCGGGGTGATCATGTTGGTCGGGCTGAACGGGTTATCCAGTCCGCTGCGGACGCTGGTCGCATCGACTTGATATTGACCGGAAGTTTTGATGGAAATCCGAGTCAGAAACTTGGTCGAGGATTCGTCGACGGGTTCCATCTCGCTGCGAGCGCCGCGGACACCGAATCGGACGACGGGGTTTTCGACGGGTTGGTCAAACGTCACCGTCACCTCAGCCGTCGTACCCTGTAGCGCTTTCAAGTCCCCGTGTTCTTCATCGGCGGTGCGATCATCGAGTCGGGCGTAGGTCGGCAAGCGATAGCGTTTTTCATAGCGAACGACGCGTGGTCGGGGCAAAGGCGTCAGTTCGTGCCAAAGTGTGATCGCGTCACCGGCCGTGATGCGATATTGGATCGGCACCGAACCGACGGACAAATTGGCCGCAAATCGTCCGCCGGGTGCGTCGTCGCTCGCAACACTATCGGATGCATCTGGACCGCTAGAGGCGGTCGTCGCGTCGGATGAGTCACCGGGCCGAAACGCGGACGCGTCCATCCGCGGCGTCATCAGTGACTCGCCGGAGGTCCCGTCGGCACTGCGCCAGTGCAGCATCACATCGTCCGCTTCGGCCCCGTCGACGCGCACGATCACGCCCACCGCGTCCCGTTCGGCGACGTAGCCCGACATCGGAGACGGTTCCAGGATGGTGACTTTCGTCCGAGACGCTCGTTCGATGGCGAACCCGGGAAGTGCGGCGCGGGCGAAGCGACGGCCGAATTGTGCCGAGGGGATAAACATCAACGCGATGCAAAACAGCGCGACCGTGGATCCACTGAGCACCCAGCGGCGAACCAAACGCAACGGCAGCACCTGGCCCACATCAACTTTCGCGATCCGGCGGGCCACGCGACTTTGCAACAGGCGTCGAAAATAAGCTGATCCGTTGGCGGAATCGGGATCGGCCAATTCGACGGCGGCGACCAGGTTTTCGCGCAAGTTCGGCGCGACACTTTCGACGTGACGGGCAATTTCCAGCTCGTCGCGGGCGGCGAACGACGACAACCCCGTCAGCCACATCGCCGCTGCGGTTGCCACGTAGATCCCGATGCTGAGTGTCCAGCGCACGGCGTCGCTGAAAAAGAACAGGTAATCCAAAGTCGCCAGCAATAACGCCAGCGAGATGAACACCAGCAGTCCGACGCCGATCGCGCGGGCGGCCAGCAACATTCCGCGCCGTCGACGGAACGCGGCCAGCGTCCGCGTGGTGATCGGATCCAGACCCGTTCGGGCTCTCGAGTGTTCGCGTACTGTTGCCATTTCTGTTTCCTGTCCGTTAGACCAATCCGGCTCGTTTGCGACACCACCATTCGATGGTCAGCAACGCGATGATCAACCAAAACCACAGATACGATTGCCAAAGCACCGTGTCGGTTTCGATGACGGTGCCGCTGGAGAGCGGTTTGAGTAATTCCAGCATCCGTTCGGCGTCGGATTCATGGATGTACGTTCCGTCGCCGGCCGACGCGATCTGACGCAACGCGTCTTCATCCAGACTCATCCGCTGCATTTCGGCGTGATCGTCTTCGGTGACCCAAATCGGCGTCGATGCCAGCAGCGCGGATTCATCAAACCCGCTGGCGCGAATTCGGATCGAATACTCACCGCCGGGTAACGGCGGCACCTGGCCGACATAGGTGCCGCGGTTGGGGTTGTCGACACTCAATGGCACCGTGGCGATCTTGTTGCCGTCGCGCATGACGAGCGCATCGACGGTAGCATCCGCGACGGGATTGCCACGCACGTCACGTAAGCGTGCGCGGACTGCGACCGATTCCCCGCCCCGGTATTCGACCTTGTCGGTGCCGATGGAAACGTACTGGTCACTGGCGGAAAACGGCGGTTCCATCGCCGCGACGACCAACTGGTTCCAAAACCGGGCGTGAAATCGATCGGCAACTTTGTAGCGCCAGCGCCAGGTTTGATCGGAGGCGAAATAGAACACGCGTCCGGCCCCGTACATTCGCGTGGCCAGCCACGGTGTGCGGGTGCCGTTGTCCGATACCGCTTCGCCCCAAGCCTCCGCCCCTTCGCTCAATTCGACATCCGCACTCCACTTGGGAGCCGGCAGGGAACGCCAAAACGAATCCAATTGGTCGGTTTGATCGATCAAGCCGAGCGCGGGTTGCTCCAGCCCGGCCGGTGTCGCCTGCAATCGGCTGGGCGGCGGCAAGGTGGAGCTTCCTCGATATCGAACCGGCATCAATTCCCCGAATTCGGTCGCGGCCAACGCGCGGAGTTTTCCGAACCGACCGTCGATAATCACCAGACCACCGCCGCTGGCGACGAAGCGGGACAGCAGACCTCGGTCGCCGGTCGTGAATTGCGAAGAATCGATTTCACCCAACAAAACGGCATCGTACTGCGCCATCTCCTCTGCGGTCGCGGGAAATTGCCCCGGAGCGCTACCACGTTGAAGTTTGGGACTGGACGTCCCGGGGCCGAACAAGACCACGTCGGCCTGCCACGCGGGGTCGCGGACGAACAGGTTTTTCAAGTACCGCGTTTCCCAGCGGCTGGATCCGTCGACGATCAACAGCCGACGATTACGCGTCGACGCCGCCACACGGAAGTGCGACAAGTTATTGTCCGCCGAGTAATCGGGACCGCCGGATTCGACGGTCGCGACCAGACGCAAAACTTCGTTGGTTCGATTGATGCCGCGCGGCGATCGTGAACGGAGCGATTGAACGATCTGGCCAACGTCGATTTCAAACGGCACGGCCTGTTGCCCGGTGTTCGAAATGCTGATCGACTTTTGCCAAACGGTTTCTCCGTCTGATTCAATCCGCACCAAAACCGGTTCGCCTTGTCGGCCGAACTGCTTGACAATCACTTGACCGGCCAACTTGCCTTCGGCGGCGACGGTTTCCGGCCGGATGACTTCGACAATTCCGACATCGGGCGGTTCGTCCACCGAACCGAACCCCAGCGTGTTGACCGTCGTTCCGCCGCTGGCAAGCTGTTTGGCGACCGAGGGTGGTGACCGTTCCAATCGTTTTACCGTCTCGGTGTCGCGGCCGTCGGTCATCAACACGATCGCGGCACGGCGGACCGAATCAATCGAGCCGTCGGACGACAGAGCGGCGGTGTCACCGGCTGAGGAATCATCGGCTGAAGATTTACCGGCTGCGGCGTCTAAGTTGATCGTCGAAAGGATCGATTGAAGCGGACGTGACAGGTTGGTCGCCGGGCCGTCGGCTGCCCAGTCCAAGGCCGTCGGCAGTTCCGTCTGGTCATCGGAGGACCAGATCGAGACGGGATCGGAGCTGCTGAAGGCGATGACATCGATCGCATGAGTCTTCTGGATCTGCTCCAGCCAACCCGGCTCAGTCGCGTTGCCAAGCAGCGATGCCGTCGCGCGTTGCAAACGATTGTCCGCCGTGGTCTCCGATTGGCTGTCGGTCAGCGACATGCTGCGCGAGGTATCGACCGCGAACACGACCCGCCCGAGGGTTCCGATCACCTGTCGACGGTGCCAAACCGGTCCGGCCAAGATGAACACGACCAGTGCGACGGCGGTGCCGCGTAGCGCCGGCAGCAAGTACTGATACGGTGTTCGAATCGAGCGTGATTCTCGCGCATAGAGCACGACGACACCGGTGACCGCCAACAGCGCAAGGATTCCGACGAACCAAGCCGGCAAATCGCCGGCGAAGCGGATCGATGCGAAGGGAGAAACCATCACGAAGTGCCTCCCGTGATTTTCCGTCGGGCGACCAGGTTTTGCTGCAGCCACAACTCGGCGACCAACGCGATCAACAGCGCCACCAAAAGCACCCGCCAGATTTCACGTCCGAAGGAACGCGAACGGTCGGCGTCTTGAAGCAACACGGCGTTTTCGAACACCTGTGCGTTCAGAATGTTCGCCAACGTTTGTTGACGTTCTTGGCTGACATCGACCAACATCGACTCGGACGCGTCGACCGTCGCGATCCGCAGGGTTTCCATGGTTTCAGATTTTTCCGGATCGGCAAGGTCGGTCAACCGTTTTTGAATCGTGTAAACGCCGGGGGAATAAGTCGCCGTCAGACGCACGGGTTCGCCCGCGTCAGGCGTCTCGAGTTCAAATTGTCCTCGCGGCGTGCGTGCGGCGAAACGGGCACGGGTTTCGGCGCCCCATTCCGTCTTGGGAACAGGCCAATCATTCGGGCTGATCACGATCGGTTGCCCCACTTGAATCATGGCGTCGCTCCGTTTGCCGGCCAGATCCAATACCAGTTGTTGAATCAGCGGTAGGAAAACGGGCCGCAGCGGCAGGTTGGTCCAGGCGGCATTTCCCGAGATCGCAAACTGCACGACCGTCCCATCGCCGACGGCATCCATCACCGCCAGCGGCGCTCCACCGGTGGTTCGCAGCAACACAATCCGATCGGTCGAAGCGTTTTCGTCCGCGTCGTCGATCGTGAATGCACGGTAGGCCGACAAGTTGACGGCCGACATCGGGTTGTCGCTTCCGCGGGCCAGGATCTTCCAGGGTTGGTACAGGGACGTCGGCTGATCGATGGCAAACGTTTCTTCGGCGGCACCGCTGTCAACCTCGGGGTTTCCGACGACGTCGCCGAGCGACGCGGGGAATGACAGCACGGCGTCCTGGTTTCGCCAAACCTGGTTGTAAAGCTCTGGACGCAAACTCGGTCCGTCGAACACGACCAGCGCCCCGCCTTGATCGACAAAGGTCGCCACCCGTTGCTTGGCCGAATCGGAAAGTTGTCCGACGCCGCAAAGCACGATGACGCGAGTCGGATTTTCATCGAGTGCGGATTCCAACCGTCTCGGCGTTACGACGGCGGCGCGGACCGGATCGGGACGGTCATCACCGCCGAAGGCAAAGGGACTCAGCGCGATGGCCAAAAAGTCGGCTTGTCCGCTGAGCGGTTCATTGCCGGGCCGTCCGTCGACCAACAACACGTTGACCTCATTGATCACCTCAACGGCCACACTGCGCGTATTGTCGTCGACCAGTACGTCACCACGATCGATCGTCGCAGCGACTTCATGGATCCCAGCCTGATCGATGGTATGGGTCAGCCGATTGGTCGATGTTGATTTCGCGTCGATCGAAACCACTCGCGGTTCCAACGGTTTTCCGTCGATCGACCAGATCAATCGCAAATCGTTGGCGGGCAGATCAGACGCATTGCGTAGTGTCGCCGTGTAGACTCCCGAACGTTCGCTGACGATCACGGGCGAATCGATGGTCACCGCATCGACCGAAACGTTGGCCAGGTCGTCCCAGTGAGTGCCCACGTCCAACATGTCGATGACAAGTCGATTGCCGCGATCGGATTCCGCTTCGATCTTGTTCGTTTCGGCGATGCGCCGGGCGGCTTCCAGAGTTGCGGTATCGACCGCGCCGGCTTGAAAATCGGACACGACCAGGATCTGGCGTCTGGGATGCGAGCCTTCGTCGGCGGCGGCGATGGCCGCATCGACCAGTTGACCGATCGACACGGCGTTACCTTGGGCATCGATTTTTCGCAAGCCGGCCAACGCATCGGAAACACCCATCTTGGACGGTACAGCGCCCAACCGCGATCCGCGGACCAACATCACTTCATCGCGTCGCGTCAGATCCGCCAGCACGGTTCGAAGTTCTTGTTTGGCGACTTCGATCCGCGACGGTTCGCCCGGCGGCGTCAAGGACATGCTGCGCGAATCATCGATCGCGATGACCAGTGTTTTCGGAGCATCGCCGGCGAGTGCGCGAAGCCCCGTCCAAACGGGCCGAGCCAGACAGAACGCCAACAGCACCGGGATCGCACAACGCAGCAACAACAACAGCAGATTGGTCACCTGCATGCGACGGCGATTGACACGCACGACGCTTTCGAGCAAGTACATCGCGCCCCAGTCCACGGTTTTGAACCGGCTGCGAAAGAACAGATGGATGATCAGCGGGATCGTGAAGGCGAACGCGCCAAACGCCAACGCTGCGTTGAGAAGACTCATCGGACCGCGCGTCTCCTCGCCGCGACATACTCATGCAAGACGTCGACAAAGGGTTGGTCCGTAGTGATCGGAATCAGATCGACGCGGCTCCGTCGACTGGCTTCGCGTAAGGCTTCGTTGTGTTGGGCCAGCCGGTCCTGATAGGCATCTCGGATCGACGCGGCATCAACAGTCTGTTCGTCGAGGGCATGTTCCAAATCACGGAACTGAATGCGTCCCGAAAACGGAAACTCCACTTCGTCAGGGTCTAAGATTTGAAAGAAGATGATCTCGTGTTTGTTGGCTCGAAACTGAGCCAGGGATCGTGAAATCGATTCGGCGTCGCCCATCGAATCGGAAATGATCACGATCAATCCGCGCCGTCCGACTTTGGGAACGATCTTGCGAAACACGCCGCCCAGGTCCGTGTCGCGTCGTGATTGGTCCGCCACCAATGCCGACAGGATCGGTTGCAGGTGAGAGGGGCGGCTTCGCAGCGGGACCTGTTGCCGCAGATCGTTGTCAAACGTCACCAGCGCGACGGGGTCTTGCTGGCCCAACATGAAGTAGGCGAATGCGGCGGCGAGGCGGGTGGCGTATTCGTGCTTGGTCAAACCGTCGACGCTGCGAGTCCCCTTGTAGGCCATCGAACCGCTCTGGTCGACCAATAAGTGGCACCTTAGGTTGGTTTCTTCTTCGTACTGGCGGATGTACAAACGATCGCTCTTGCCGAAGACCTTCCAATCGATATTCTTCAGCTCGTCGCCTTGGACATATTGTCGGTGCTCCTTAAATTCGACACTGAACCCTTTGTGGGGTGAACGGTGTCGTCCACTGCAGTAGCCTTCGACAATCTCCCGCGCCAGGATTTGCAATCGCGCGACGCGCGACAGTTCCTTGGGTTTGACGAAATCCAATATCCGCATGGGGGGCTCGGGTTCGGTGGGCTGGGCTTTAGTAGGCTGGGCTTCAGTGGGCTGGGCTTCAGTGGGCTGCGGTTTAGCGGGCGTTGATCTGGCGAGTGCCAGTGGCGGGTCTGCCCCCAGACATTCTAAGAATGACAACGGTTCCGGACCCGAATTATACCCTGTTCCAGTTGAGGGATTTGTCGAGATCCTCTCCTTCACCATTTTACGGCAGCTTGCCAAGGGTTTCCAAATCACCGCATGTCCGCTTCCACCCGTCTGGGATTTTTCTGTGCGGTCGCCGCCAATGTGATTTGGGGCCTGTTTCCGATCTTCTGGAACCTGCTGCGCGGGACGTCGGCGCTGGAGTTGGTCAGCCACCGGATCGTCTGGGCGTTTGTGTTTTCGATGGTGATCGCTGTGATTCGATTTCGGCTCAGCAGCCGGATCGTTCGGGCGGCGTTGTTGGAGTCACTTCGGCGGCGACAAACGTGGGCGATCTACTCTGCCGCCGCGTTTCTGATCGCGATCAATTGGGGGGCGTTTCTGTACGCGGTGACCAATGAGCAAGTGCTGCTTTCATCGCTGGGCTATTACATCAGCCCGCTTTTTAACGTGTTGCTTGGCGTCGTCGTGCTTGGTGAGCGGTTGTCGGCCCCGCGTTGGGGCGCGGTGGGCCTGGCCGGAGTCGGCGTCTTGGTGATGACCGTCGCCGCGGGCCAGTTCCCGTGGGTTTCGTTGCTGATGGCCGGTTCGTTTGCCGGATATGCGTTGGTCAAAAAGAAAGCTCGATTGGATCCGATGAACGGCTTGTTCTTGGAAACGCTCGTGCTGTTGTCGCCGACACTGGTCTATTTGGCGTTCTTGTACCAAGGCGGCGCCGGTGACTTTGGCCGCGGCGACCCGATGCTGGACTGGATGTTGATCATCGGTGGATTCCTAACCTTGGTTCCGCTGGCGTTTTTCTCCGCCGCGGCACAACGCATTCCACTGACGTTGATCGGCGTCCTGCAGTTCATCGGGCCGACGTTGCAGTTCATGGTCGGCGCGTTTTACTTCGGCGAACCGATGTCGACCTACACGCTCGTCGGGTTCGCGTTCGTTTGGAGCGGCGTCGCGGTGTTTCTGGCGACGCGGCGGTGAGCGTCGGAGTTCCCAACCGCACGAGAACTCGACCGTAACGCTGAAGATCGCCTGACAACGCTGCGCTACCGTCGTGGTGCAGAACACGTGGCGCGGGTTGACGATCACGATCCGCAACGGCATGCACAGCATGCCCCACGATTCAGGGTGGCATGGTCAGCATGCCCTACGATCCGTGATGGCATGGTCAGCATGCCCTACCAGGTTCGGGCGGCTTCGTACTGGGAGATTTTGTCTTCGAACTTGAGGGTTTGTCCGATATCGTCCAAGCCTTGCAGCATCTTGTCGCGGCGGCTGGCGTCGACTTCGAACGACCGCTCCCAACCTTCGCCGTCTTTGACGACTTGATTCTCCAGATCGACGGTCAATTCGTACGTCCCCTTGGCTTTCGCGGTTTCGAACAGATGATCGATATCGGACTCGGCCAACGTGATCGGCAGCACGCCGTTTTTGAAACAGTTGTTGAAGAAAATGTCGGCGAACGAAGGGGCAATCACGCTGCGGAACCCATAATCGTCGAGCGCCCAGACGGCGTGTTCGCGGCTCGATCCGCTGCCGAAATTACGACGGGCGACCAGGATCGAGGCGCCTTTGACGGCGGGCTGGTTCAGTTCAAATTCCGGGTTGGGCGTTTCGCCGTCTTCGAGAAAACGCCAGTCGTAGAACAGGAATTGCCCGAATCCGGTTCGTTCGATCCGTTTGAGAAACTGCTTGGGGATGATTTGATCGGTGTCCACGTTGGCACGATCCATCGTCGCGACGATGCCGGTGTGTTTGGTAAAGCTTTGCATGGTTGATTGAAGAAAGTTGTTTGGTTGAAGTCGCTTCGGAGCTCGGCGGTGAGATCGGCTTGCAGGTGGGTCGTGTCAGGGGATGACAGGCTGGAAGCCGATTCCACGTCTCGTTCGGCAAGTTTTTCAGGACTTGTAGTCCCACTCGCGGATATCGACGAAGTGTCCTTGGATGGCTGCGGCGGCGGCCATCGCGGGGCTGACCAGGTGCGTTCGTCCGCCCTTGCCTTGCCGGCCTTCGAAGTTTCGATTGCTGGTGCTGGCACAGCGTTCGCCCGGCGCCAATTTGTCGGGGTTCATGGCCAAACACATGCTGCAACCGGCTTCCCGCCAATCGAACCCGGCTTCGCGGAAGATCTTGTCCAGGCCTTCGCGTTCGGCATGCACTTTCACTTTACCGCTGCCCGGGACCACCATCGCGTTGACTTTGTCGCTGACGTGGTACCCCTTGATGACTTCGGCGGCCGCCCGCAGGTCTTCGATGCGTGCGTTGGTGCAGGAACCGATGAAGACGCGATCGATCGCGACCTCCTCCATCGCAGTGCTCGCTTGAAGCCCCATGTAGCTGAGCGCGTCGCGGGTGGTTTTCTGATCGGTCGGATCGGAGAAGTCAGCCGGATCGGGTGTCTTGTCTTTGACACTGATCACTTGGCCGGGGTTGGTGCCCCAGGTGACTTGGGGCTGGATGTCGGCACCGTTGAAGTGAAGCGACTTGTCATAGCTCGCTCCGGCGTCGGTGGAGAGTTGTTTCCAGCGGGCGACGGCGGCATCGAAATCGGCCGGTGCTTCGGGCAACCCTTTCAAGTAATCGAAGGTGGTTTGGTCGGGTGCGATCATCCCGGCCCGTGCCCCCGCCTCGATCGACATGTTGCAGACCGTCATGCGCTCTTCCATCGTCAGATTTCGCACACAGTCGCCGGTGTATTCGAGCACATAACCGGTGCCGCCGGCGGTTCCGATCTTGCCGATCAAGTACAAGATCATGTCCTTGGCCGTCACGCCCTTGGGCAATTCGCCGTCGACGCGCAGTTCAAACGTTTTCGGTTTGAATTGCAGCAAGGTTTGCGTCGCCAAGACGTGCTCGACTTCGCTGGTCCCGATCCCAAAGGCGAGGGCGCCGAACGCACCGTGGGTGGCGGTGTGGCTGTCGCCACAGACGATCGTCATGCCGGGTTGAGTGTAGCCGTTTTCGGGGCCGATGACGTGGACGATGCCTTGGCGGACGTCGCCGATGTCGAACAGCTGGACGCCGAATTCGGCACAGTTGTTCCGCAGCGTTTCGATCTGTTTGCGGCTGATCGGGTCGGCGATGGGCAGTGATCGGTCGCTGGTCGGGACATTGTGGTCCGGCGTGGCGAGCGTTCGCTCCGGCCGACGCACTTGACGCCCGTTGATCCGCAGCCCTTCAAAGGCCTGGGGGCTGGTGACTTCGTGAACCAGGTGCAGATCGATGTACAAAATCGCCGGTCCGGATTCCGGTTGGTGGACGACGTGTTGGTCCCAGATTTTGTCTAGCAAGGTCCGCGGGGCGGACGTGTCGGCATCGGTCATAAGTGGGGTGGGGGAAGCGTAGGAATGCTGAAATCGAAGCCTTCACTGTCGGCTGAAAGCTCTGAATTGTCAATGAGCGATCCGGCGACCAGAATGTTCGGGGGTCCGAGCGGGCGACGACGTGTCGGTGCCGCTTCGGATCGTCACGCTCGTGCGACGTTTCTGTCCCGGAAAAAAGGGGTGGCGTCGGAGTCGTGGGGGATCAACCGTGTCACGTGAGGCGGCTGGGGTGGCGGCGGGATCGGATCGTGAGTTGGGAGGCTGTGTGGGATCGCTCAGCGAGGCTGTGGGGGATCGCACGCAGCGAGGCTGCGTCAGGGGATCGCAAGCTGGAAGCTTACGCCACTGGTTCGCAAGCTGGAAGCTTAGGCCACTAGGTCGCAAGCTGGGAGCTTAGGCCACTGGCCCGGTCCCCGGGGGGCTGCCGAGAGCGTAGAATCGGGGCCGTTACCGGATCCCTTTTTACCGCGAAGAATCTACCCGATCATGTTTGTCTGGATCGACCGGCTGCTGCTTTTGGCTCTCGTCCTTGTCGTCGCGGTGCTCACGGTGACCTCGTTGCCGTCGCTCGGGGGCAAAACACTGGGCGGCCAAATGCTGCTGGCCCACATGATGGCCAGCGGGGTCCTGGTGATGGGATTACCCATTTTTGCCCTGTTTTTCCTGCGGTACTTTGTCGCCAAACGGCCGACATCGAGATTTCAGAATCTGGGCTATTTAGCGACGGTGGCGACCGGGCTGATCACCATCGTCACGGTCTTTCTGTGCATGTTGCCGATTCCATCGACGCACCAAATGCACTCCCTGATGTCGATTCACGCCTGGGCGGGGTTTGCGATGATTCCCGCGATCGTGCTGCTGCTGATCGGCGCACGGGCTACACGATCAGCATCGCATCCCCATAGCTGAAGAAGCGATATTCGTTTTCGATCGCTTTGGCGTAGGCTTCGAGAATCAATTCCCGCGAGGCAAAGGCGCTGACCAACACCAGCAAGGTGCTCTTGGGCAGATGGAAATTGGTCATCAGCGTGTCGACGATTTGAAATGGATAGGGCGGCCGGATGAACAGATCGGTCGTTGACGTCCAGGCCCGCAGATCGCCCGGCAAGTCGGCTGCGGCGCTTTCGAGCACCCGGACGCTGGTCGTGCCGACGGCCACGCAGCGACCTCCCGCGGCCCGACGCTCGACGATCAATTCGGCGTTTTCCTCCGTGATCTGCCCCCATTCGGTGTGCATCTCGTGCTCCTCCAACGTCTCGCTGCTGATCGGACGAAACGTCCCCAGTCCGACGTGCAGCGTCACCGATGCCGTTTCCGTTCCCCCGTCGGTGATCTGACCGAGCAGGCTGGGCGTGAAATGCAATCCCGCGGTCGGTGCCGCCACGCTGCCGGGGGTTTTGGCAAACACCGTCTGATAGTTCGAGACGTCCGCATCGACCATGTGCCCGTCGCGAATGTAGGGCGGCAGCGGCACGCGGCCGTAACGATTCAGCCACTGATCGGCACTGGAGGATTCCGACAATTGATTTTCTTCGTCGTTGGCAGCGGCCAGACGATCGGCCGGCGGGCGAGGCAACACGAGCAGGTGCCCGTGCTCGGTCCGCGCGACCACCTCCAGCCGCATGCCGGGCAAGCCGTTGCGATCTTCAATCGTGATCGTCTCGCCGGGAACCAGTTTGCCGCGCGTTTTCGTCAGCACCTCCCAAATGCCCGACCCCGAGTCTTCTCGCAAAAACAAGCCCTGCCAACGACCCTGCGTTCGCGTGCGGAATCCGACCATTCGGGCCGGGATCACGCGACTGTCATTGAGCACCAAGGTGTCTTCGCTGCGCAACAGGTCTGGTAAATCACGCACATGGTGGTGCTCGATCTCGCCGCTGGCCCGATTGACCAACATCAGCCTGGCGTCACTGCGGGTCGTCAGGGGTTCCTGGGCGATCAGTTCGCGGGGCAATTCATAATCATAAAAATCAATTTCGCTCATGGACGAAGTGTAACAAGCCGCGCCGCGATTGAAGATAGGAGGCACGGTGGAACGACCGTCACATCCGGAGCCAGTCGATGCAGCGGGGCGTGGGTCGATCCGACGTGGCCGGAACTCCGCTGCCTCGGCTCGTCACTTGTCGATGGACAATGGAAAGGGCAGCCAGCCTGTTCCGCTGGGGATCGACAGACTGGAAGCCTATCCGACGTTGATCCCTCGTCAGCTGAACTCCGTCCGATCATCGCTGAAATGCCGTTTTACAATCTGGATGAACTCCGTCGAGCCGCCGCGGGACGTTGGGCAGAGATCCTGATCTCCGCCGGCATTCCTGCCCAGGTGCTTGACGGTCGCAACCGCCCCTGCCCCAAGTGCGGCGGACGCGACCGGTTCGCGGCGTTTCCGGATTTGCAGCAACGCGGGGCCGTCCATTGCCGTCACTGCTTTACCCGCGGCTGCGCAATTCCGCCAAGCGACGGGATTGCGACGCTCCGTTGGTGGCTGGGTTGTTCGTTCGCCGAATCGCTGTCGTTCTTAGCCGATGCGGTCGGCGTCGCGCCCGAGCGTGGCGACCATTCGCCGTCGCAGCCGGGCGGCGGCAGTCGGGCGAGTCATCTTGCTGGGCAGCACGCGTCGACCTTCACGTCGTCCTTTCGTACCGATCTGCCCCAACACGTCATTGACGCGCACACCCAATTCGCACGTGACGCCTACCGCCGGATCGATCGACAAACACGTCGCCGACTGGCCGAACAACTGTCCGTCAACGAAAACGCTTTGCGGGCGCTGCGGGTCGGGTTGACCGCCGACGGACAAGGTTCCACCTGGCCGATGCGCAATGAAGCCCACGCGGTGATCGGCGTCCGGATCAGCGGGTTGCCCTGGACCGACCAGTGCCGCGCGAAGTGGTCGCGGCGAGGCAGCCAAAGTGGGATCTTTGTCGCCCGCCGCAGGAAGACAAACGCAACGTCCAACGCGGACTCGACGACGCTGTTCATCACCGAAGGTGCGTCGGACACGGCCGCCGCGATCGGGTTGGGGCTGTGGGTGATTGGACGAGCCAGTTGCAGCGCGTCGACGTTTTTTGTCGACCGTTACATCCATCGCCATCTACCGAGCCGGTTGACGATCATCGCCGACAACGACGAGGCGGGGAAAAACGGAGCCAAGCGGTTGGCGAAGTCGCTTTGCCAAGGCTTGCCAAAATCGCTGTCCGAAGTCGAGGTGATCGTGCCGCCCGCCCCGGCCAATGACTTCCGCGCTTGGGTTGCAGCCGCAACAACCCCGATCAATTTGGCCGACGCCCCAACACTCGCCACCTTCGCCCCGATGAAACAAACGACGTTTGATTTCGGGTGAGTTAGCGAAAGGGGTCAGGCCCAATGCCGCTCAATCGTGAGTGTTTCCAGCAAAAGGGGTCAGGACTCTTTTCTATAAACGCAAAAAAGAGGCCTGACCCCTTTTCCCAAAAAAGCGTCAGCGAGTTCGCTGACGCTTCGAAGGGTTCGCGATCGTTGGTTGCTGCTTAGAAGCAGACGGCTCGGTCGCCGGAGTGAATCTTGTCCAGACTCGTCGGGTCCGTGACCGTGGCGATCGACTGGTTGCCGTTGACGCTGTTGATCAGCAGGTGTGCCACCAGTCGCTCGCCGGTCAAGTACTGGTGATAGACGGTGACGGAAGCTCCGGGACGCATTTCCTGGCCGCTCCGCAAGATCACGCGTCCGGTCCGTTGATCGACACGAACGACCGTCGCGACCGCGTTTTTCCGTTGGACCGGCTGAGGCGTGACCCGTTGGGCTGTGACACGATGAGCCGAGCGGGCTTGGGGCGTTTCGACCGCTTCGGCAGTGTCAACCGGCGGGGCGTTTTGAATCGGAAGTGCGATCGGCTTGGGCAGCGTCTGCTTGGTTGAGGCGTCCGATTTGGCCGAGTCGTCGCTCAGGGACAGCGAGACCGGCTGCGAAATCGACTGGCTCGATTGGGGCTGGTCGTCTTGGACGTTCAACGTTGCGGTGACGGGCGAGATCGTGACCGGCTGAATCGCCATGCCTCCAATCATCTTGACTTGCCCGACTTCGACGTCGCTTTGTTCCACCTTCGCCGCTTGAAACAGCTTCAGGCTGTCGGCGGTGGTGGCGTCCACGCTCGTGGCGTCGCTTGCCGAACCCGCCTCGCTGTCGTCGACTTCGCCCGCCCCATTCACATCAACATCGACATCAACATCGACGTCCACCTCTGGAGCACCCTCGCCCTGGATGCCTTCGGGGTCCGCGGCTCCTTCGCCGGAGATCGGATCGGGCACGACGGGCGGAGGCATCAACTCTTCGGGAATGTCTTCTTCGATCGGGCCGGTTGCACGATTCGGGCAGCACACAAAGAGTGCCTTGGCCGCAGCCGCTCGCACGTCCGCATTGGGTTCCAAGTAGCACCCACTGTCGTCGCGTTCGTAGGCGATTTCGCTCAGACGTTTCGTGACTTTCTCGCTACAGCAGGACGTCGATCCGCATTTGCTGCAACCTTCGCCGTTGGCAGCCGTTTCGATGGCGTCCATTGCCGCCAATCGCACGTCTGGCGTGCAGTCGTCCATCGCCGCGAGCAGGGCGTCGGTGATCTTCCCTTCCTTGTCGTAGCACCCACAACCCATCTTGGCCAGGAACTTGATCGCCTTGATCTTTTGAGCTTTCAAGTCCTCGGCCTGCTTGATCTCCGCAGCGGCTTTGATCGCCGGGTTGGGGGATTCAAGGTTTGCCGGGTCACCGATTCGCTTCAGCGGCGGCTTTCGCTCCAGGCCGGGAAAGTTCCCACGCCGGTTCACGGTGACGTCGCGGATCTTTTGGATGCCCTGAGGAATTCCGATGAACCGCCAAATGGTCGGTACGGGGGCTTCAGGGACTTGTGCCTGAGTCGTGGATGCGGTGGAAATGGCTAACGCTGCCACCGAAATCCAAATGAGATTATTCGTTTTCACCGTCGCATTCCATTGCGGTTTGTGTTTCGATGGCGTTCTGTGTCGCACACGCGTTTCGCTACGTGCCCGTCTATGGTGATCGGCAAATCACCCGCGTGAGTTCATTTGCAAAATGTGACGCGGCACAATCGGAAGCTGGTTTCTGGCGAATCCTGTGAAAGATTGCCGGTTACGCGAATTGCACGATGGGCGTGGTCGGGAAAAGATGGCCAAGCTGGGTTTCGCGAAGTCAAAATAACGAAAACCACCGCCCAGCCACCCAGTTTCACAGCAATCGTTTCACGACCAGAGCCTGCCCAAGTGGCGTACGCTTCCAGCTTGCGCATCCCCTGCGAATCAAGACGGCAAGTAAGCGGGCTGATTCCGTCGACCAACCCCGGGCGGCTTCCGCCACCGCTTCGACGAAAACGTGATGCTGAACGAAGCCTTACTCGTCCTGTTCCGGCTCCAAAATCTCTAGCTTCATGTTTCGAAAGCGCACTTCGGTTTTGCCGCCGCTGTGCAGTTGAAAAGCGATGATGCCGCTTTCAGCGCCGTCGGGATCATGCAAGTCGACACAGAGTTGATCGTTGATACGCGTTTGGATGTGATGCCCCTGGGCAAGGACTTCGTATTTGTTCCAGTCGCCGGGCCGGACGTGTTGCTCGCCCGACTGATCCCACAACAGTTTGCGGCCGTGTTCTTCGTACAGCTTGCCCCACCATCCCTGACCGATGTCAGCCTGGTAACCGGAAACCTCGCCGTCTTCGGCGTGACTGCGAAATTGAATGCCGCTGTTTCCGGCGTTGTCGACCAGTTTGACTTCGACGGTCAAGCGAAAATCTGACGCCGCCAGGTCGCTGACGATCCATTCGTTGCGTTGCAAACCATCGGTGCGTCCGACGAGTTCGCCGTTTTCAACCGACCACAGCGCCGGATCGCCGCGCCAGAGCGAGAGATCGGTCCCGTTGAAGAACGCGGCGGCGTTTTCTTCGGTCGCTCGCATCGGCACTTGTTGTTTTCCACGCAGGTAAGCGATCAGCGAACGGACTTCGTGCGGCGAAAATTGTTTCAACTGATCGTCGGGCATCATCGACTTGTCTGCCGTTGCCCGCTGTTCGATTTCCTCTTTGGGGATCACGACGACGGCATCGGACGTCTGGATTGTCAGCGAAAACTTGTCTTCGGCTTTGATCAGTCCGTTGACCACGCGCCCGTCGTCGACCAGGACAACCGTGGGGACGTATTCCTTGGCCATCACGGCACTGGGATCGACGATGTTGGACAACAAATATTCCAAGTTGGATCGGTTCGATCCCGTCAAGTCGGGGCCGACCTTGAACCCGACGCCGTACAGCACGTGACACTTCATGCAGGTCTTGGCGAACACCGCTCGGCCGAGTTCCAGGTCCGCCGGCGGGTGGTCGGTCGACGCGACCAATTGTTTGTACTCTTCGATCATCGCCAGTTTGTCGGCCGCCGATTCGCGGGCAACTCCCCAAACACTGTCCAGCATCGCGTCGATCTTCTTGTTGCTCAAGAACTGTAACTGACGCACCAGATCGGCGGTCAAGTCCGTGCCGGGAATTTGTTCGGCTTCGATCGCCTCCAGCAAGGCGATCCCCGGCTTCACCCGGGAACAAAGCGTTGCCAGGGCCGAACGCTTTTCGCCCGGGCTGAGTTGTTCGTACACGGCCAGCAGGGCCGGTGCGATCGCGGCGTCGTCATACTGCGCCATCCCACGGATCGCCGTTTCACGCAGCGGCGAGTCGACTTTCAACAACCCGACCAAGGTCGGTACCAAGTCGGGATCGTCGAGATCGAGCAAGGACCGCAGGGCGACTTGTCGCGATGGAAGCGGTGCGGACGGGTCGACGACTTGGGCCCGCATCGCGGCGAGTGCTTTCTGGTCACCAAACGTGACGCCCAAGGCGACGGCCTGTAACCGGACGTCATCGTTTTCGCTGGCCAACAATCGTTCGGCAACCGAACCCCATTGCGGCGGCGCGTCGACCTGTCGTCGCCCTTCCAACGACGATCGGATCGCGTTGATGTACGTCAGTTGCATCGCGGCGTCGGTGGCTTGGCCGAGGCCATCGACGAGGACGGCGAGCGAGTCGTTGCCGCCTTCGCCGATTCGACGCAACATGAACTCTCGCAGCAGCGGGATTCGCTCGCCGGCTGACATCGCCAACGCGATCGCTCGCGCCGGATCAAGATCGGCCAACGGTTCGGCGGCATACCAATACATCAGCGGCAGATTGTGATCGCGGGCATCTTCGGCATGCGACGTCAATGAGTCGAGCAAGTCCCAACGTGAATCCAAGGGCAGTTTCTGTGCTGCCGAAGCGAGGTACAAACGCACGATCGGCGACGGATCGCGGTCGGCCATTGTGACGAACCGTTGCAACAACGCAGCCGAGATTGCGGCGTCCGTCGATTCCATCGCCAACTGGATCGCCCAGCCGCGTACATAGGGGCTTTGATCCGCCATCAGCTGTCGCATCAGGTCTGAGTTCAAACTTCCCGTGACATGCAGTGCCCATGCGGCCCGCAACCGACGCGTGTCGTCGTCGTGGGTTTCAGCGATCTGCCGCAGCCGCATCAGGGCGTCGGATGCGATCGGGCGCTCCGCGGCACGCTCCTGCAAGACGCGTCGACTGTGGCGGACGTACCAATCATTCTGATGCAGCACGCATTCGGCCAACTGCAAATCCGTTGCCGTCGCAAAATCGATCGACGGCGCCGCGGCCCCGACGTCGCCGTAGCTGATCTTGTAGATCCGTCCGTTGCTGCGGTCATGCAGGGTGGATTCGCGGCGGTGACAGGCTTGCATGTCGTACCAGTCGATCATCCAGGCGTTGCCATCGGGTCCGTAACGCAAGTTCAGGATTTGTGAGGCCTGGTCGCCGGTCAACAGAAAATCGGGACCGTGTCGTCCGACATAACCGGATCCGGCGGGCTCCAGAAGATCGACGTTCAGTCGTTGCCCGTGAATGTTGTTCATCATTAGTTGACCGCGATACTCGGCCGGCCAACGATCGCCCAGATAAATCATTGCCCCCGCATGCGCGTGGCCTCCACCGGCGGAATCGGATTTGCTGTTTCCGCCGTGCGGCGTCGCGCCGAGGTAGTGCAGGTGATCGGCGATGGTGACGATGTCGCGATAGGTGTGCGAGTTGAAGTGCTGTCCGCCTTGTCGCTGATAGCGAGCGCCATCGATGATGTGGTACAGGTGCGGGATCACACAGGCCGTGATGAACGCTTGCCCGTGATCATTGAAATCCACGCCCCACGGGTTGCTGGTCCCATGGGCAAAGACTTCGAATTCGTGGCGTGTGGGGTGATACCGCCAAACGCCACAATTGATCGGCGTGCGTTGCTCGTCCGGTGTTCCCGGTTTGCCGACTCTTGAATGGGTGAACACGCCGTGGCAACCGTACAACCAACCATCGGGCCCCCAGATAAATGCGTTGAGGGTTTCGTGGGTGTCTTGATAGCCCCATCCGTCCAACAGAATCTGAGGCTCGGCATCGGGGACGTCGTCACCGTCTTTGTCGGGAATGAACATCAGGTACGGTGCTGCGCCGACCCACACACCGCCGAAGCCGACTTCCAGTCCGCTAACCAAATTGAGTCCTTCGGCAAAAACCTTTCGGCTGTCCAACGATCCGTCGCCGTCGGTGTCTTCGAAGATCAAGATGCGGTCCCGTCCGACGTCGCCTTCGGCTCGGATCGGATATTCATAGGCTTCGGCGATCCAGACACGGCCGCGGTCATCCAACGCCATTGCGATCGGTTGTTGGACGTCAGGTTCGGCGGCACCGACAGCGACGCGAAACCCGTCGGGGACTTGCATGGCATCGGCGGCCTGTTGGGCTTCCAACCCGGCGTGCGGATACTCGTCCGCAGTCAGCACCACCATGGCGGGTGTGGGGCGCGCGGGCGGTTTCTCGTGCAAGCGGAAATCGTCAAAATTGACGTGCCCCCATCCGTCTTGAGATTGGTCGACCAGCCGCACGACGACCTCTTTGCCGACATGGGCTCGCAGGTCCACGATGACGCGTTGCATCGTTTCGCTGTTGGTTCCGTTGCTCTGAAAGAAAACGTTGCCGCTGTCTTTGCGGAGCAATTCTACTCTCGTCGATTCGTGGTCGCCTCCGTTGGACAAAAATGATGCGTAGGGTTGAGAGACGACAAACGGTGCGGAGGTCAATCTTCCCTGTGGCTCGTCCCCAAATTTTTCGTAGCCGCCGATCCAGTATTGGCCGTCATGATTGCTCTGCATGTCTTTGCGACGTGCATTGACGGTGTCTCCCTTGACCGGTTGGCCTTCGAACGCATCACCGGTGGCGGTCCAATCGTCCAGCGTTCCGGTTTCAAACCCCAGATTGAGCACACGTCCGTTGATGTCTTGGGGACGAATCCTGACGTTTGCCGCTTCGTTTGCGGCCACGGCGTTGCGCGGTGCCGGCCCGGCCACGTAGCTGCCATCGGATTTCTTGATTCGCAGGTAGTCGAGTGCGAACATGTACGATTTTTTGGCGTTCGGATTGGCGCCGACGATTTTGACGCCCAACGTGTGCTTGCTTCCTTTTAACGACAGTTTCGGAAACGACAGCACGCCGGTGGTGACCACTTGGCGATCGAAAAGGTCGATGGGGTCACCCAGGGGTTGATCGTCCAGAGACAGCTGGACGATGCCGTAGTCCACGGCACAGGTCAGCACCACATCCAAGTCAATCACTCCCGTTGCCGGTGGCAACTGGATCGTCAACGTGTCTCCCGGTCTGGCATCGGTCCACCACAGTTGAGACTTGCCGCTCCACGTGTCGGCTTGGAAATTCGACATGTCCTGGGCACGCGCCACTCCACCGGTCGTACGGAACTTCAGCGATTCGCCTTCGATCGCACCGACAGCTCGCGCGGTCTTGGGATCGATTTTGGACTTCGGGCCGCGTCGTGCGTTGGCGTTGTCGGCGCTGGGCGGCTCGGGGCCGGTGTACGGTTGGGGTTGGGCAGCCATCCAGTCCGCTTCGCTGACCGATTGGCGCGAATGGCTCAACACATGGGCGCCCTTCATGCCGCCGACGATGATGTCCGGATTGCCGTCGTCGTCTAGATCGTTGACCACGATTTGGCGTCCAATCCCGGCTTCACCATCGGCTTGGTAGGGAACCCAGTCGACTCCGTCTTTGCCGCGAACGAGGCGAAACCAGTAGACCACCGCACCGGCATCCCACATCGGGCTTTGTTTGTGGTGCGACCAATACGTCTTTCCCGTCACGATGTCTTTCAATCCATCGCCGTCGAGATCGGCCAGTTCAACCGAATGGGGCTCGCTGAACAGAACCCCGTATTTGTTTTCCGACGGGTGCGCCCCCATGATCAGATGCTGTTTGAACGTGCGCTGTTCGCCGTCGACGATCTGTTCAAACCAAGACAATCCAAAGTTGTGCGCCGAGTCGCTGGTGATGATGTCGTTGTCCCCGTCGCCGTCGACATCATAGGCGTACATCTCCGCGCCGCCGCTGCCGCCGCAAAGCTTCGCTTCGTGATGCATCCAACGCGAGGTCAACGGGTCGGTTTCTGGTTGTTCGAACCATCCGTTGGCATGGATGATGTCCAACCGGTCGTCACTGTTGACGTCGCCGATTCCCAGTCCGTGCCCAAACCGTGGCGCGGCCATCCGCGGCGAAATGGCATGAAACTGCCATGTTCCCAACGGGTCGTCGGGATCGATGGTGGCGAAACCGAAAAAGCCGTCCCGCGTACAGACCAGTTCAGGCCGTTCATCGCCGAGCAAGTTGATCAATTCGGGCGACTCGTTGGACACCCAGTCAAACACTTGGTGCTTTTTCCAGTGGGCATCGAGTCCCGCCTGCTGGGGATTTTCGTAAACGTACGCCGGCGTGCCTGGGAATCCCACGACGAAGATGTCATTCCACCCGTCGTCGTTGAAGTCATCGATCCACGAGAAAAAGTTGTCCGCATAGCGGTTCATGTCTTGCGGAACCGGCGGATAGATCTCGTGCTTCGATTCGTAATCCGGTCCCTCGAACCAATAGGGTCCATAAACAACATCCTTGACGCCGTCACCGTTGATGTCTCCCGCGGAGACGCCTTCGGAGAAGTAAATTCCGGTCAATTGCTTTCGTTCGAACTGGTGCAGCACATGGTCGTCTGCGGCAGACAGATCAAGGTGGCCAAGAGCGGTAACAATCGAAATCGCGACCCACAGAAGACTGCGAGAGGAAAGCGTGAGGCTGTGATTCTGCATCGGAAGCATGCCGGCGAGGGTGGGGAAGGGAAACGGCGGGGGGACGTATTCTACAACGGCCGTCACGCGGATGCACGTCGCTCCAAGGCCCCGCCTTGCAAGTGGAGTAAGCATCCTGCTTGCCATTCACGCCGTTTTTGGATGTGGATTTTATTACTGCCGGATCTCTCTAAAATTCACTGCCTCCCCTCTCCCCAAAAAATGCCAAACACGCGAAGCGTCGAGCGTTTTTTGGGGAGAGGGGCTGGGGGTGAGGGGCAACACATAGGGGCCGCAATGGTATCAAGTACAACCGCCCAACCGTATGTTCTGCGCCCGGTGAGATGGCTACAAAATCGATCCCCAGCCCCCTCATCCCCAGCCCTGGTATGCCCCTAGATCGTGAAAAATCTAGACAAAGACCATTCGAGTGCTCAATTGGAAGAACTTTTCAACACTTCCAATTTGTAGAGAACTCAAATGGCCGTTACGAAAAAATCTAGTCGAAAATCCGCCTGCAAGGCTACCAAGCGACGCTACATCGGAAAGCCATCCGGTGTCATCCAGGAACGAGTCCAACAGGCAGGCCCTCAGAAATTCGGTATCGTTTCGGTGGACTGTGCCAAGCGACGGTCGATCTGGATGCTCTGTGACTTCTTTGGTCGTGTCATTGTCGAACCAACTTCGGTCGAGCACAGTGCTGGCGCTCTCGCAGCAATGGTCCAACTCGTTGATGCAGCTTGTCAAGCCGAAGGGATCCTCGACTCCATTGTCGCCGTCGAGATGACCGGTGTCTACCACAAACCCGTGCAGCAAGCGTTTCGCAAAGCGGGGTACGACACAAGGACGGTTCACCCCTTCGCGTCTTCGCACTATCGAGAGACGCTTCACCCCAACAATAAGACTGACCCTAACGATCTCGAAGCGATTTTTCACGCCGCCATCAACGGATACGGATTGGCGATCTTGCCCGTTGATGAAACCCACCTGTCACTGCAACGTCTTTGTCGGCAGCGTCGCAATTTGGTCAAGCAACGCGCACGGGTGCAAGTACAGTTGCGAGCGTTATTGCATCAATCCATGCCTGGCTACGCGGATCTTTGGGATGATGACAAACTCTTCAACGGATCGATTGCGATGATCATCGCGAAACAATTCCCGTCTGACGAGGCGATCAAAAAAGCGAAGCAAACCGGCATGGCAAAGTACCTTCGCAAGAACAAGACTCGAGTTCAAAAAACAACACTCGACAAGATCTTTGCGTGGAGTGCTCAGGCAGTTCAACCCGATCCGTTGTACCCGTTGTTGACCAAGCAATGGAAACAGCTAAATGAGATACGCGAATTGCTCAACGAACAGATCAGCCAGATTGAACAAGAAACGGCGCATTTTCTCGTGAAAACGCCATATATATTGCTTCTCTCTGTCACTGGGATCAACGTTGTTTCCGCAGGTGAGTATGCGGGCGAAGCTGGACCGATCGAGCACTATGCAACTGCCATTGCGATCAACGGACGCGCCGGGCTTTACCCTGCTCGATACCAAAGTGATGAAATTGACCGAAGCGGTTCCGTCGCCAAAAACTGCAATCGTCGACTGCGTTCCGCTTGCATTCTCGTTGCAAAGAACTTGATCAAATGCCATCCGTACTACCGTGGCTTGGCTGCTTTGTGGAAGAGCAAAGATATCTGCACGCTCGATCGCCAGTGTCGAATGGCTAACCGAGCTAACCGAATGGTTTTCCAGATCGTCAGCGGACGCCAAGTGTGGCGAGGTAAGCACGTCGACCGGGAGTGCCTGCTGAAAAAGCTATGGAAGTTTTATATCGAACACGGCACGCCGCTTGATCAAACGGTTGCTGATATGAATGAAGCTCTCAAGTGGCTTCCCAAGTCGGTCTATAGCGAAGAAGCAAAACCCTTCGCCAAGCTGGCAAATAAAAAACGCCGCGGAGCCGTATCGATCGGCGATCTGCTCATTCCTCTTCTGGTTCGACTTGGAGTTCGTCAGGCATCTAAGGTAGAATCAAACTCGTCCGAAGCTTAGGGCCCGCGTTGACTTGTCGTGCTTTCACTTGCACACTGATAACATCGTCTACAGCCCGAGGGCAGACGCGGCTTCTCGAAGCTGCAGTCAACAAGCCCGTGGAAGAAGTGTGATGCTCTGTCAGCGGTTCAAACGCCGGATAAGACAGTGTGAGGCTCCTAAGCTTCGGATATCTACCAGGGTGGCGAGACTGAACCATTCATGCTGACTGAGACGTGCTCAGCAAGCCGACAAGCCATTGGACTTTAAGACTAAAAAAAGTTACCGTAAGGTAATGCCGCTAGGCGTTCGCGCGCACCTCGCCAATGCGAGCTAAATCAAGTTCGGCCATGACAGTGCTTCTCCCCCACAAATCGACAAGCAAGCTTGTTAACGATTTGTGGGGGAGAAGGGTGCCATATCCGTCAGAAATTAAATCGGCGTCCCTCGCCGGCGAACTCCGTCGCATACTTAATTCTCGAATGAGTCAATCTTACCAGCGACATCGCGAGCCACACCGACACGGTGTCCCCAACCCATCGTGTATCTTGTAGGACCTGCGCTACCTTGAACCATCCCGCCCGTTGAGATGCATCCGCGATGAAACAACTGTTCTTCTCCGCCACCGCGTGTTTGCTGCTGGCACTGTCAATCCACCCGAACGCCAGCGCCGAATCCCGCGGCGATCGGATGAACGTGTTGTTCATCATTTCGGATGACCTGACGTACACCGCGTTATCGTGCTACGGAAACACGGTCTGCCAGACTCCCAACATCGACGCATTGGCCGCCAGCGGAACCCGATTCACGCGGGCTTATTGCCAAGGGACCTATTGCGGTCCGTCGCGTGCCTCATTCATGTCGGGGTTCTATCCGCACGCAACGGGGGTGTTGGGATACAAGAATCCGCGACCCCAGATCGGCGACCGCGCGACCTGGTCTCAGCATTTCAAGAACAACGGCTATTATGCCGCGCGGGTCAGCAAGATCTTTCACATGGGGGTTCCCGGTGGGGTCGAAGATCACGGACCGGGGCGTGACTACAACGGAGCCGACGACGTTTTGTCATGGACCGAGCGGTTCAACAGTCCTGGGCCGGAGTGGCGTGCCGCCGGCGATGGCGAGACGTTGGAAGGCAATCCCGATGGCAAGAAACCCGTGGTCGGCGGAAACACGTTCGTCGTGGTCGAAGCCGACGGCGGTGATGACATTCACAGCGACGGCAAGACGGCGGCAAAGGCCTGTGAGTTGATCGCACAGGCGCGTGAAGAACCGTTTTGGTTAGGCGTCGGATTTGTGCGCCCCCACGTGCCCTTCGTCGCGCCGGCGTCTTACTTCCCGCCTTACAAGCCGTACAGCAAATTGGAACTGCCGCCCAAGATCGACGGCGACTGGGACGACATCCCCAAGGCCGGCATCAATTACAAAACCAGCCAAAACATGAAGATGGATGTGCGGCGGCAAAAGAAAGCCGTCGGGGGCTACTATGCGTCGGTCGCCTACATGGACGCTCAGGTCGGCAAGGTGCTCGACGCGCTCAAGTCGTCCGGCCAAGAAGACAACACGATCGTGATCTTCACCAGCGACCACGGCTACCACTTGGGCGAACACGATTTTTGGGCCAAGGTTTCACTGCGAGACGAATCGGCGGGCGTGCCACTGATCATCCGCGTGCCCGGAAAGAAGCCCGCGGTCTGCCACAGCTTTGTCGAACTGTTGGACCTGTACCCGACCGTGGCGTCCCTGTGCGGGTTGCCGATCCCGGAGCATGTGCAAGGCAAAGACATCTCGATGATGTTGGAGGATCCCGAACACCAGGTTCGCGAATTCGCCTTCAGCGTCGCACCGATGCGGAAAGGTTTCTTGGTTCGCGAGGATCGATTTGCGTTCATTCAATACAAGGAAGACGCATCCGGTGGCATGGAGTTATTTGATACCCACGTCGACCCCCAGGGGTATCGAAATCTGATCGATGAACCGGATTACCAAGACGTTGCGGCGAGGATGCGATCGACGCTGGCACAGAAACTGGCCGAAGTTCGCGACAATGATTTATCACGCGGTCGGTGAGTCAGTGGTGGGATGGCTTCCAGCCTGTCGAAGCCGAATTGACAGGCTGGAAGCCTCTCCCACGCTCTCCTTGGTTGCTTGTCGTCGACGCACAGGCGATACTGGAACGATCTGTCCCTCCTCTTCTCATTCATGGACATCGCAACATGGATCGCCGGAAATTTCTCGCCGGATCCGCACTGGCTGCATCCGCAGCCGCCACACGCCACGCCTATGCCGCGGCGGGTGACACGAAACGTCGCGTCGGCTTGATCGGATGTGGCTGGTACGGAAAGTGCGACTTGCTGCAATTGCTGAACATTGAACCGGTGGAAGTCGTTTCGTTATGCGACGTCGATTCGAACATGCTCAACGAAGCCGCGGACTTGTTCGCGACACGGCAGGTTTCCAAACAACGGCCTCGCACCTACGGCCAGTACACCGAGATGCTGGCCGAAAAAGACTTGGACATTGTCCTGGTGGCCACGCCCGATCACTGGCATGCCTTACCCATGATCGCGGCGGTCCAGTCGGGCGCCGACGTCTACGTCCAAAAACCGACGGGCGTCGACGTGCTGGAGAGCAAAGCGATGTTGGACGCGGCGCGGGCCAACGACCGAGTGGTCCAAGTCGGCACGCAACGCAGAAGCACGCCGCATTTGATCGAGGCGAAACAGCGTGTCGTCGACGCGGGACTGCTCGGCGATGTCGCGCACGCGGAAGTCTGTTGTTACTACCACATGCGAGCGAGAAAGAATCCGCCGGACACCGCGCCGCCGGAGTACCTGGATTACGAAACCTGGACAGGACCGGCACCGATGCGTCCCTACAACGAATTGGTGCATCCGCGATCTTGGCGTGCGTTCATGGAGTATGGCAACGGCATCGTCGGTGACATGTGCGTTCACATGCTGGACATGGTGCGTTGGCAGCTCGGTCTGGGCTGGCCCAAACGGATCAGCAGCAGCGGCGGTATTTACGTCGACCACGATTCCAAGGCAAACATTTCGGACACCCAATCGGCTCGCTATGAATTCGACGAGCTGGACATCAATTGGATGCATCGCAGTTGGGGCAACGCACCCGATCCGGAATGGCCATGGGCCGGAATCATCTACGGTGATCGGGGAACATTAAAATTGGACGTTCACAAATACGAGTTCACGCCCCGCGGCGGCGGCCAAAAGTTGACCGGTGAAAAGCTGATCGAAACCGACAAGTATCCCACGGACATCGCCGACCAGAAAGATTGGCGTCTGGAATTGCATGTCGCTTCGGCAATCCGCGGACACATGCGAGACTTTTTGGACGCGATCGATCAACGGTCCAAGCCGATCGCTGATATCGAACAAGGTCACATTTCCAGTGCGTCCTGCATCATGGCGAATGTGTCGATGGAACTGGGGCGGTCGCTGGAATTCGACCCCACGACGCACACGATCGTCGGTGACGACGAAGCGACGTCCAAGCTGAAACGCCCCTACCGCAAGCCCTACGTCCACCCGTCACAAGCGTAGGCAAGGAAGTGGATTAGATGCTTCGCGATAGCGGTGGGTTCCACTGGATCTTCCAGCCCGCATCCATCATGGAGGCACCGCCATTTGTAGGAGCAGGCAAGTCGCTCTCCCCCTCGATTTCGGGACGATTCAGCTCGATCGTGTCCCGTTCGTCCGCGGCGGGTTCAAGCTCGCCCGTCTCGATGCTCTTCAGCCCCGTCTTCGGTGCGGCGTCGAAGGTTTCGGCCGGCTTCAAACTCATCTGGCTGTCGGTGGACGGCTGACTGATCGTCGAGGAGGAACTGCTCGTTTCGGAGAACGACGAGTAGCCGTGGGTGATGGCGCTGCCGAAGGGATCGTAGTAGGACATCGGCACCCGCATCACGGTTTGGCGTGGCACGACGACGGTCTCGGTGTAGGGTTCGTAAACTTGACGGGTCACCGGACGACGGACCGTTTGAATGACCTCTTCATACTCGGTGTACTGAACGGTCTGCGGCACCTTTTTCGTCTCGTAGCGAATCTTGCTCGTTTGCACCGGAACCTTTCGCACCTGTTCTTCGGTGATCCAGCGTTGCTGCGTCACGGGCACCTTGCGGGTCATGGTCTTGGTGACCGGCCGCTGGACGACGTAGGGAACCTTGCGAACCATCGTCGTCGGCACCATCCGCGTCGACTGGACGGGAACGTTTTGGGTGACCACTTCGGTCTGCATCCGCGTGGTCTGGACGGGGACTTTCTGGGTGACGATTTCGCTTTGCATCCGCTGGACCTGGACCGGCACTTGAACCTGCTCGGTAACGGGCATGTAGGACGTTTGCGCGACCTGCTGTTGGATGTAGTTGGGCCGGTAGACGTATTGTGTTTGCGCCGTCGGCGGGGTGACGACCGGCTTGGCGACATAGCCGCCGTGGACGCGAGCGAACAATCCGAGCGGGCCTGGGGTGGCGTACAATCCCCGTTGGTACTGCAATCCGTAACCCACCGAACCAGGGGTGACCGTGGTTTGGGGGACATAACCGCCGGCGTCGACGGTTTGGTTGACCATCGTCGTTTGGGGACGCAACGTCGTGTACTGCTGCGTCTGCATTTGCGTTTCAACGACCGGCCGTTGAACGGTGTATTGCTGCTCGTAAAAGCTGGTTTCGGTCACGGGACGCTGGACCGTGTACTGCTGTTGGTACATCTTGGTTTCGGTCACGGGGCGATACGTCGTGTATTGCTCTTCGCGCTCGGAGGTCTCGGTGACGTATTCGGTCTCGGTGTAGGTTTCGTCTCGGTAGCTGGTCTCGGTGACCGGCTTCCACACGGTGAAACGCTCTTCTTTGTAGGACGTTTCGACGGTATTGACGGGGACGGTCACTTCACGCACTTCGGTGCGGGTGCGGACGACCGGCCGGAACGATTTGACTTGTTCTTCGACCATCTCGGTGCGGTACACCGGCCGCATCCGCTGGACCGTCTGCTGCTCGTAGGTGGTCGTCGGCTGGAGTCGGTAGGCCTGGGGATAGCAAAAGTCTTGAGCACCCGCCCCACCGCTCCATAGACAAATGGCGGAACCGGCGAGAACCAGATTGCGAGCGAACAGACTGCAGGGGAACTGGCGATACATCGCGAGGGGACCTTCTGAAGCAACTAAAACATGGAACGCGATCAAACGAACGCTGGGCGGCCTGTCGGCAGAGCCACCGGTTAAGGTTACGCAGTTCGTTAGCCAAATGCCAAAAAAAGAGCGGAAAAACCAGTGTTTTGGCTCAAGAACGCCGCGCCAGCTTTACCATTTTGCCTGACTGTTTGCCTGACTGTTTGCCCACTTCGCCAGGGGTAAGCAGAGCGTCTGTGGGACAGTTTGTCGGTTGGGAGGGTTGTGCGGGCGGGAGCCTCAGGTCGTCTCGTCACCCGATGCGGCATCAAATGTCGATTCGATCTCTCGGTAGTTGGCCTGCATCGCATCGAGCTGGGTTTTCAATCGCTCCAGGTCTCGCCCGTTGTCGATCGATTCGTTCAAGATCGGTCGCAGCCATTCTTGCATCAAGTGGAATTGACCTTTGATCAGATCCGCCAGCACGCGCGGGACCTTGTGCTGCACGTAGACCTTCTGGTCCGGTGGCTGGGCGGTGGCTTGATGCTCGCTGATGCGTTGCAGTTGCTCGCCGGTCGATTTCAAGCATGCCGCGACCTGATCGGCCGAGGCGGTCATGCTGTGTCGCAACGCATCGATGCGGGCGTCCATCCGCTCTTCGGTGCCGTCGCCGCCGACCGCAATCGCTCTTGAAATCACCTGCCGAATCGATTCTAAACCGTCGCGCATCGATGCCAACTGCCGCATCAGTTGCCCCGCCTGGTCTTCGCTGTCGAGCCCCTGCATGCGGACGCTTTCGACGAAGGCATACTTGATGCTGTCCCAACGCTCCTTTTCTTCGGGGGTCAGGATCCCCATCAGCTCTTTGAACTTCAGCACGTTGGCTTCGTTGTCGGTCGTCAGCGTCTGGGCGTCCTGTTCGTAGCTGCTGACGATCAGCGATTGCAATTCTTTGGCGTTCATCACGCTGGCGACTTTTTCCGCCATGCGATTCATGTTTCGATAACTGCCCTGCAGCTTGAACGGCGGCTCGGTGCGGTAGGCGTCGGCCTGGGCGGCGCTGCGGATGTACGCCCGGTTGACACGCAGCACGACGTCGCGGACCTGTAACAGCTTCCGCATCACTTCGTACATGTCGCGGACTTGGTCCGGTGAAAAATTGCCCTGCAGTTCGATGCCTTCCATCGTGTCGCGTTCGGCGCCCCGGATGATGGCGCGGGCATCGTCGGGCGAAGCCGATGACAACGGCGCGAGCGTCGGGTTGCTGGTCAAGCAGTTTTCCAGGTAGCTCATTTCAAACGCATCCGCCGACTCCCCGATGATCTCGCCGAGGTTGTAGACGTCGGCGCGGTTGGACAGCATGTCGGGAATCTGGAATCGGTCGCCGCTTTCGGTGTAGGGGTTGCCGGCCATCACGACCGAAACGCGTCGGCCACGCAGATCGTAGGTTCTCGTTTTGCCGTTGCTGACCCCTTCGATCTTTCGCGTTGCATCGCATAGCGAGATAAATTTCTGCAAGAACTCGGGATGCGTATGCTGGATGTCGTCCAGGTACAACATCACGTTGTCGCCCATTTCCAGCGCCAGATTCAACCGTTCGACTTCTTCTTTCGCGGCGGCGTTGGGCGCCTCGGCGGGGTCGAGCGAGGTGACTTGATGCCCGATCGCCGGTCCGTTGATCTTCATAAAGACCAGGCCGAGTCGATTGGCGATGTATTCCATCAACGTCGTCTTTCCGTAGCCCGGCGGAGAGATCAGCAACAACAGCCCCATGCGATCGGTCCGCTTGTTCTCGCCGGCGGCCCCCATCTGTTTGGCCAGGTTGTCGCCGATCAGCGGCAAATAAACCTCGTCCAACAATCGGTTTCGCACGAAGCTGGTCAGCACACGTGGTTTGAACTCATCGAGCCGCATGTCCTCGCGGGCCACGTCGACGAGTTTGGATTTGGTCTCGTTCAGTTTTCGGTAACGCGGCACCACATCCAACATGTAGCGTCCGACGCGTCGCAGCAATTCATGATAGTGGACCACCATCGAACCGCCTTGGATCCGATCATGGTTCCCGACCAATCCGGTCAACGATTTTGCAACCGCCACCTCGGCGACCCTTAGACTCGACACGCCACCGGAGAGGATGATCCACGCTAATTCGTCCAAGTAGTAGTGCGCCGGATCCACCTCATCGCCGCCGGAGTGATTGGCCAAGAACGCTTTGGCCCAGTTGCGTGCCAGGACGAACGCACGCACCGGATCACTTTCGTTGCTCTTCATCGCGGTTTCGAGCAATTTTTGCCGATCGACTTCGGGCACCGAATCGGTGAACGCTTGAAAGAGCCCCGCGGCGCGAGCACTGCAGACGTTCTTCCGTGAGCTGTCCACGAGTTGATCGAAGAGGTAATTTGCGATCGCCTCGGCAGTGACGTTGTGATCGAACAGCGGGTCCCAGTACTGGGCGTCTTCCTCTGCCAACTCGGCCAATCGTTGGCGGAATTCAACCGCCGGTTCGGCATTCGGATAGGCTTTGGCCAGCTTGGCGAACCCTCCGATCCAGTCGGTCATTTCCTTCCGCGTCTTCCCCACCAACAGTTTGCCAAACCAGAGCAGGCTGGCGGCCCGAACGCTGGGCGGATGCGAGAGCAGTTCGATGTTCGCATCGATCTCCAGCAGGGCTTTCAGAATACTTGCGGCATCGTGATCGTGAACGCCTTTGGCGTATCCCTGATCGAAGCGTCCGCCGATTCGTGATTGAACCCAGGCGGCATCGACTTTCTCTGCAGTCAACGTGCCATGGAGCGCATGACGGTTTTGGAACAAGTCCACGGCCAGAAACTCGCCTCGGTAAACGTGGCGATTTTCGCTGATTAGCTCCTGATTCCACAGATCCTTGGCGTCGGACAGAGCCGGGTCTTCCAGCGGCGAGAAATACTGGGTCCCGGTCAAATGCAAACACATCGCATCCTTGCGAAGGACCGTGGTCAGATCCAGCGGCTGCGTGTTGACGGCGAACTTTTGTTTCCCCAGGCGAATGATGTCGCCGCCGTCTTCGTACAGATCCTGTCGATCCTTCAATTGGCGAACCGAATCTTCGCGGATCGTCTTCATCCGGCTTTGCAGATCGCCGACCCGCACGGCATCGTCCAGGGCCTGCAACTGGTCGATGATGTCGCGAACCTTTTCGACCATCAGGTCGCCGGCGAAGTAGGCCGCAATGTCGTCGGCCGATTCCATCGATCGCACGCGATTGTCGATGCCTTTGAGAATCCGATCGGCTGCCGACGAAAGCGATTCGGCGCGGCGGTTGCGTTTTTCGACCAACTGGACCTTTCGCGACTCGAACGCCGCATAAACCTCTTCGCGGCGGACGGCCAGCTGCTCGATAAAATCGTCGAACTCGGCGAACTTGCCTTCCAGTTCTTCCAGTTGCACCATGACCTTGGTCAGGTATTCGTCACAGCGTTCGGGGCTGTCGCAAACGTCCAAGTAGCCGGACGTGGTTTGCTCGAGCAATTTCAACTGCGATGCAAACTCGGCGCGACCTTCGACGCCGACCAACTCGGTGGTGCGTGCCTTGAGCGCACTGCGTACGCGATTGACCGAAGCAAACACATCGCCGATCGCGTCGATGATCTCGGTGCGTTTGGTCGCATCCTCGATCCGCAGGTTGCTGACTGTCTCGGTCAACAATTCCAATTGCGATGCGGCGGCGTCGATTTCTTCGCCCAGCGATTTGGACTCTGCGACGGTGGCGACTTCGGAGACGCGTTCGTTCGCTCCGGCGATGCGTTTGATGTAGGGATCGAGTGCCCCCGGGGTGAGCAAGAAATCAACACATCGGCGGCTGAGTCGTTCGCTGCGTTCGGCCGTGGTGGACTCGAGTGCCTCGACGACCTCCAAGTCGACGTATCGCAGTTCTTTCAGTCCCAGGGCGTGTCCACGCTGGGTTCGCAGTTCGGCCAACGATTTGACGAAATCATCGATCGACTCGAAACGACTGCGTTCGATCTTCTTGATCAAGTCCTCGATCGCCGTCGACACCTCCTTGGTTCGCGCGTTGGTTTCGCGGCGGGCGCGGACGACTTTGTCGAATTCTTCGACGGCTGCGTTGGACGCCTCGCGGATTTTCTGCAACGGCTCGGCGAGGTTTTCCGTTTCCGCCTTGTCGATCCAGAAGTAGCTGTCCAGGATGTCGGACGACTTCTTGTTCAGGTCCAGATACAGGCCTTCGTAGCTATCGTCCTTGTCGATCAACTGCAGCAATTCGCTGCACTCGGCCATCCCCCGAACAATCTCTTTGTTGCCGATTTTGAACAGCAACGAGTCGGTTTGGTTTTCGGGGACAAAGTTGGGGCCGGTGAACGGTGTCTGCCAGATTTGGACGGCATGGTGCTTTTGAGCTTCTTCTTGGCCGCGAAAACAAACCATCTCGCCGCGTTCGAAGAACGTTTGTCCGTGACAGATCAGCGGCGTATCAACCGTCTGCTTGATCAGGTTGTAACGCAGTTGGACATAGGTGCCCGAGATCGGCGCGTAGAACAGGTACAAGTAGTCTTCGCCGTTGGATGCGGCGACGGTGCGTTGGTAACGCATGTCGCTGAGCCCGGTTTCGAAGCGTTTGAATTCTCCGGTCTGCAGATAATAGCCGCCGGGAAAAATCAAACCTTGATCACCCGGCAACATGACGCACGCCGCGGCGATTTCGTCCAGTCGGATGACTTGCTGGATCTTGCTGTTGTAAACCAGGTACCGGAATTGGTCTTCCTGGTAGGGCTTCATTTTCAGCAGCACCAGATTGCCCAGGATCGCGTAATAGATTTCCGCGTCATCGAGGGTTTGGTCCGAGTTGTCGACCGGTTCGCAATAGATCCCTTCGCCGCTGCTGGTGTTGTTTTCGACCTTGATCGTCAGGTCGCCGCCGACGGTTTCCACAAACACTAAATCTTCGATCGAGATGTGTGGATGCTCGCCATAGTGGTGCTGGTCGCGGGTGGTGCGAGTCCAGCGGAATTCGTGCTGTGCGGGTTCTTTGACCTCGTGATCGCTACGGTTGTCGATGTATTGGATGGCATCGGGCGAGACCCGCCATTTAAACGACTTGATATCTCGGGTCGTTTTGCCGACCTGAAACACCATGTGCAGCATCGGGCCGGAGCGATAGAACCGCGAAAAACGCGTGTCTTTGTAGAACCGGTACAGTTCGCTGAAATCGTTGTGGAAACGCGAGTCGCCGATCAGATCCAGGGAGGCTTCGTGGAATTGGTTGTCCTCGAATCGATAGGCCGAAAAGACGTCCGAAAGTTCGATCTCCGTCTTCAAGCCGAACTGCACGTTGTAACCGAACAAGAACTCGTCGCCGATGGAGACCAGATCGCGGGGTACGCAATTGTGCTCGGTCGTGACGCGTTCGGTCGAGATCAGCTTGGTCTCGATGTTGCCGAACACCTCCGCACGCGACTCGCTCAGCTTGGCAAGACGCTCGCGCAGGTTGTCTGCGGCATCCCGCAAGCGGTTGCGTAGAACTTCATAGGTGCCGGCGGCGAGTTGGGAGTCGGGCATGGGTTGGCTCCCGAAGGGTGGGTTTGAAAAGCAGGCGACGGAATCAAAATGCCCGGGGACGAACCCCCGGGACGCTTGGCGAGGTAATCGGAGGTTTCAATCCCACCCGTGGTTGAGCGGGATGAAATCGAAGCTCGGCGGCAGGCCGTTGGACATGCCGCCGAGTCCTGGCCGAGTTACGCTAAACCGCCTTTCAAATTTTTACCGTTGCCGGAGGGGGTGGCCAGCAGACGGCTCGCTTTCTGGTCCGCGATGTTGGCGGTTCCGGCCATGCCGAGCAGGCTGGTCAGTTGTGACCGCATGTCGTCGGTATCGGCCAATCCCATCATTTTGGCGATCAGGGCGGCGATCGACAGGTCCTTCACGCCGTCGGTGTCCAAGTTGAACTGGCCGATCATCTTGGTCAGCTGGTCGCGAAAGTATTCCGCGTTGCCGTCGAAGAACGTGTCCTTGATGTCCGTCGCGACGCGGCTGTTGTAGACGAATCGGTCGATCGCCTTGCCGCCCTTGACGGCCGAGGTGATCTGATCGAAGAACTCGCCGTCGCCACCGACGATGTCGATGCGAGCGGCCTTGAGCGCTTCGCTGACGACGCCGGCTTGGCTTTCGGCGATGCCACGCTGGGCATCGATCGCGGCGATTTCGACATCCTTTTCCTTGCTGAGCTTGAGTTTGAATTCCTCGTGCTCCTTTCCGACGCTGTCGAAGATCTTCATCGCTTCGGCTTTCTCGGTGATACCGACTGCCTCGCTGCGGTACTTTTCCAGTTCCACGCTGGCTTCGGCCATGCCCTGCTTTTCGACCGCAGCGGCTTTGGCTTCGATGCCCTTGGCTTCGGCGACGGCTTTCTTTTCCAAGACCGTCGCTTCGGCGAAGCCTTCTTTTTCCAAACTCGCGGCTTTGGCTTCTCGCACACGTGCTTCGGCAAGTCCCGTCGCGGCGGCTTGAGCGGATTCGGCTTCGGCGAGCATTTTCGTTGCCGCGGTTTCTTTTTCCGCCGCGTCGCGTTTGGCTTCCGCTTCGATGCGAATTTTCTCCGCCAACAACTCGCTGGATTCCTTTTCCGCTTGGGCCAGCTTCGTTTGGCGAATCAGCTCTTCCTCGGCCTTCATTTCCGCAGCCGTGATTTGAACCTTTTTGGCCCGTTCGGCTTTGGCGATTTCTTCGGTGTCCTTGATGCGTTCCTGTTCTTCGACGACGGCTCGTTCGACGGCGACGCGTTCGCGGATGACTTCTTGAATGTTCCGCTTTTCGGTTTCGATCGCTTTTTCCTTTTCGACTTCGGCAACCCCGACGACTCGCAATCGCTCGGTGGCTTCCAAGTCACGGTCACGATTGACACGTTCCAGTTCGACGGCGTCGGTTTTCTCTTTGTTCCGCTGGGCGACGAGGATTTGGCGGTCCTTGTTTTCCGTTGCGACGCCCAATTCTTCTTCGGTCGCGATTCGCGCACGCTCGGATTCCAGTCGCTGTTCTTCTTCGACTTTGCGGGCCGAAGCCTGTTCGCGGGCGGTGATTTCGGCGATTTCGCGTTTCTGTTTTTCGACCGCTTCGACACGCTGTCGCTCGAGCGCGAGGATGGTTTCCTCGGCTTCGACGTCCTGCTTTTTGAGCGTCTTTTCTTTGTCGCGGGTGAATTGGTTTTCCTTGACCTTTTCCGCGGCGGTCAATTCGGTGATCTTTTTGATCCCTTCGGCGTCCAGAATGTTGTTGGGCGAAAGGAGTTCCAGCGGCGTTTGTTCCAGATAGTCGATCGCCGCGTCGTCGAGCCGGTAACCGTTCAGGTCGGTGCCGATGACTTTCAGTATTTCGTCTTTGAACTTGTCGCGTTCGTCGTACAGTTCGACAAAATCAAACTGCTTGCCGACCGTCTTGAGCGCTTCGGAGAACTTGGCATCAAACAGTTCACGCAGTGTTTCGAGTTCCGAACAGCGACGTGCCCCGATCGACGCGGCGACTTCCTTCATCTCTTCTTCGCTGCTGTCGACGCGGATGAAGAAGGCGACTTTGATGTCCGCGCGAATGTTGTCTTTACAGATCAGCCCCTCGCTGCCCTGCCGACTGATTTCAAAGCTCTTCAGCGACAGGTCCATCAGCTCGTAGCGATGGATCACGGGGACGATCAGCATGCCGTTGCCGGTGACGACGTCCATCTTGCCCATCCCGGTCTTGACGATGGCTTGGTCCGGGCCGACCACCATGTAACATTTTTTGATCGTCGCGACGATGCCGAGCAGCACCGCAAAGAGAATCCCGACACCGATCAGGACACTCGTCAGCAGGCCTTCGGCCAGCAGCGGCGTCGCAAGAATACTCCAAGTCATCACGATTCGTTCTCCGGTTCAAGTTCAGTAACGGTGTAAATCCGTTTGGTTGGGTCAAACTCTAGAATCCGCACTTCCGTCCCTTTCGGAATCTCAGCCCCCGTTGTGCGGACATTTAGCAAAAGCGGAGCGGCATTCGTCCGAAACTTAGCTTGCCCGAACGTGGGGGAAGCCTGGATTGACGAAATTTCGCAGGTCGCCCCGATCAGCCGGTCCTTGTCGTAACCCGGTTCGGGCGTGAATTTGCCGACGACCGGTTGGGTGATGAATTTGGTCGCCACGACAGCGATGACAAAATTTCGCACGCCCAACAAGATCGACGGCAGCCAGACCGGTTGGTATCGCGAGGCGTCGAAACCGTGCCACAAGCCGTAAGACACCATCCAGAACAGGACGGTGAATGCCCCGAACCAAATCACCAAGGGCACGCGTCCGAAGTTGGACCAGCGGACCGTCGTGGCCGCAAACCCGCCCAGGAAGTCGAAACCGCCCGCGTGTCCGATGTCCGCATCCCCGCCGGCGACGTCGAAATCGACCGCCTCCAGGTCCGGCGTCCCCACGTCCACGTCCATGTCCATCGACATGTCGGCGTCCAGGTCAATGTCGGGCGCATCCAAATCCAGTTCGATCAGCCCGATCAAGGCCACCAACGTGTACATCACCATCAGGCAAACCAGAATCGACGCCGGCCATACCGGACCGACGAACATTCGATTGGCGAGATCTGTCAGTACTTCTTCCACAGCGGTCATGCCCAGCAAGAGTCATGCGATTCCTAAACCGACTCGTTAGCGTAGGGCATTTTCAGACCGCCGGAGGGGCGCGGGGTTGCCGAGAAAGCGGAAAACTTACGAACTCGCGCCGGTCGGCCGCCTGCCGTCATCGCATCCGGGGCGGCCATGGCGCCGGCGAGGCCGGGTGAATCGAGTTCACGCAGGAGCCCGCACGCTGGCGCGAGGCGGCTGATATACTTCCCGGAGGTGACGCTGCGCTGACCTCCGGCTACTCGCTGAAATCCCTCCGGGATACCCGCTTCGCTGGCGCTCTCCTTTGACACCAGACAGAGCGTTGATTGTTAGCGGCAGGGCGCGAGCCCTCCGGTCTTTTCGAGTGTTTTCCAGGCCGCCACCGGACGGCTCGCGCCGTTCCGCTAACACTTGCAGATCCCGATTCGCATTGGCGGCGTCAGCCCTGCGCCGCCAGCCCCGCTCGGACGCGGAGGGTGTCCAGATCCAGCAGACCGATCAAGCGACCGCTGGCGTCGGCAACGGCGAATTGGCGGCAGCCTTCCAAGGGCCGTGTGACGACGGATTCCAACGATTCATCCGGAGACAGCACCGGCGCGTCAAAACGAGCCAATTGCCCGACGGTGGTGCGGGGATCGGCACCGCGCTCCACGGCTTCGGTGACGTCTTGGAGCGACAGGATGCCGACGACAAATTCGTCCTGGCCGACCACCGGAACCGCGGTCGTCGGGCACGACCGCAGCGACGGAAGCAACTCATCGAGTTCCATGTCCATCAGCAACCGGGGTGGCTGATGGATCATCGCGTCGTTGACCGTCAGATCACGAAGCGGCTCAATCACCTCGACTTGTCGCGCTTCGCTCAAGCCCGCGTAACAGATAAACACCGCGATCAGCCCCGCGGTCACGGCACCGTGGTGCAGCGCCAACCCGCCCATCACGACCGCGCACAGGACGCCGATGTAAGACGCAATCCGTGTCGCGCGGCGATATTCAATCCCCATCGCCAAGACACTTCGCAGCACACGCCCGCCGTCCATCGGAAACGCCGGGATCATGTTGAACAAAACCAGCGCCGTATTGACCAACATCATCGACATCAGGTAACCCAACGGTGTTGGTGAATTGAGCACTTCGATGACCCGATCGCCTGCTTCGACCTCCGTCAAAACTTCGCCCAGTGAGGGCAGGTCTAGTCCGGGCACGAGCAACAAAACGGTTCCCAAGATCAACAGAATCACGATGTTGACCGCCGGACCGGCGACCGCAACGAGAAACTCTTGCCATGGAATGCGTGGGATCTTCATCAAACGGGCGACGCCGCCGATGGGAAACAGCGTGATGTCCAACGTTTCGATCCCGAAACGACGGGCCATCAACGCGTGGCCGTATTCATGCAATGTCACGCACAAGAACATGCCCAACAACAACGTGACTCCGAAAACCGTGCCGATCACACCGTCCTGGTATCCTGCATAGGCGACGTAGGCGACCAAAAGGGCGAACGACCAGTGGACGTAGACGCCGATTCGAAAGTAAGTTCCCAGTTTGAGTCGTCGTCGCCACACGTCGGGTCGGCCCGTTCAAGAAGTCCGTAAAATTCCGTTTGTTCCTCAACCGCATCACACTATGTTACGCCACAAACTGATTCACCCCCAGATCTCCTCCATCCTGGCTGCCTCGGGACACCACAGCACGATCCTGATTGCCGACGGGAACTACCCCGCAGCGAGTAAACGGGGCCCCCGCGCCGAACTGGTCAGTTTGAACCTTATGCCCGGCGTCCCGACCTGCAATCAGGTTCTCGAAGCCGTCTTGTCGGCGATTCCGGTCGAAGCCATCCAGACGATGAAGACGGAAACTGAAGGCCCCTACGCCTTGGACGGCGATCCACCGGTCTGGGACGACTACCGGGCGACGATCAAATCCGAAGGCCTGGATCTGGAGTTGGAACCGATCGAGAAATGGGATTTTTATAAAGCGGTCAGCACCGAAGACCACGTGCTGACGATCCAAACGGCCGATCAGCAACGCTACGCCAACATCCTGCTGAGCGTCGGCGTGCGGATGTAGCACGGCTGAACCGTCCGGTGACACGAAGACCGGAGGGTTCGCGGCCGATGCCGCTCGATCGAGATTTAGCGCCGCCGCTCGCGCTGGCGCGAGCCGGCCTGATAGCAAACGAGGATCAGCCGTTTGGCGCGAGCCTACGGGCCCTGCGTTTGTCAAAACCTTGTCGCTTGAGCGGTTTTGGGCGCACGGCATGACCCCGACGGGGTCCAAGCCAGTAGCCGGAGGTGAGCGAAGCGACACCTCCGGACATCCGGTCCCACGTCAGACGCGACCCCGAAGGGTGTCGAAGCAAATGACGTCGGCGCCCTCGGACCCGGCCAGCCCGCACGCTCAAGCTCACCGATCGACTCGTTTACGAACGCAGACTGCCGCACCGCCGGCGTATTGATTCGCTGCGACCCCGTCCGGGGTCGAGGGGATTGTGGGACGTGCTTCCCGGAGGCGGCGCTTCGCTGACCTCCGGCTACTCGCTGGCATCCCTCCGGGATACTCGGTTCGCTGCCGCTCTCCTTTGACACCTAACGGAGTGATGCTTGTTAGCGGTAGGGCGCGAGCCCTCCGGTTGTTCAAGGTGTTTTTGAAGCGAGACCGGACGGCTCGCGCCGTTCCGCTAACATCCGCCGTTAGCGCCACAGCCATTCGCGGAAACCTTCGACGACTTGCTGTCGTTCCGCGATGGCTCGCCAAACGACAAACAATCCCAGCGTCAGCGCGACGACGATCATCGTGCCGCCACGCCGCGGGGCCGGAGGCGACGTCACTTCCGCTTTGTCTCTCAAGTGCCCCAATAGTTTTTCCCAAAACACACTCGTCGCGATCGGTTCGAACGATTCAATCGACGTCGAATCGATCGCTTGATGCCCCGCCGCTCGCAAGTGGACGCGGAGCTGGGGCAGGAACACCTGAAGCGTCTCTCGATCACACGTCGCCTCGGAATCGAGTTCCAACGCGGCTTCGAGTAACGGCGACAACATCTGCTCCGGCGTCCGCCCGTACACGACCAATCGCGGGCGTGCGGTCAGCGCAAACAGAGAGATGATCAGGCCGTAAAACGTCGCCAGGGCAAGCCACACCCAGCCGCCAAACACGCCGGCCGCCGCCTTGGGAAAAAAAAGTTCCCCCGGACCGATGGCCACCAAACCGACGACCGAGAACCCGAGCGCCGCGATATCCCGTCCTCCCGTCGTGATCAACACCCGACCGCTGAGACGAATCATCCCCAGCAACAACAGATACGCAACCAGCGGAAGCAAGGCGATCAGCAAGTAGATCGGTTCGATGGACATGCGTGGGTGAAGATGCCGGGAGTCGGAGGGGAGGCGAATCGGTCCGTAAAGCGTACCAATTTCAACCGCTCGACGCGACGGAGGAGGCGAGGCGGCGAGAGTTCTGCGAAACAGCCGGATGATCCGACCAAACGGACCAATCGGCAGATTGCTGGTAAGTGATCGCCGCGGTTGGTCAAGCAAAACAGGCCAATGGGACGATTGCGCCGCACGCTTTTTTCAACCAAACACCTTTTTGAGCACACTACGTACTCCATGAGTCAACCGTCGAATCCCACGTTCTCGCAATCGGCCGCCACAGGCGTCGATCATCGGAACACGCTGCCCTCCCCGCCACAAGGTCCCTCCGACGTGATCGGCCGAGTCGAACAGACGCTGACGGAGGTTGAACATGCGTGCCGGGCCATCGGAGACGAACGCAACAGCGCGTTCGGTCTGAGCGTGATCATTCCCGTGTTCAACGAACGACAAACTCTGCCAAAGATCTTGGACCGCATCGACGAGGTGATGCCCGAGGGAACACAGACGGTCGTGGTCGATGATGCCAGCACCGACGGGACGGCTCAGTGGCTGGCGGCGCTGCCATCGCGGGCCGATCGAACGATCCTGTTACGCGGCCGCAATCACGGCAAGGGCTCCGCCGTCCGGATGGGCATGCGACACAGTCGTGGCGAAATCGTCGCGATTCAGGACGCCGATACCGAGTACGATCCGATCGACCTGTTGGACGTGATCGCGCCGATTCAACAAGGTGAGGCCGAAGTCGTGTACGGCTCGCGCTATCTCGAACAGAGCGATGATCCGTCGCTGTTTCATCGGCTGGGCAATTGGGCTCTGACCGCGATCAGCAATTGCATGACCGGCCAGCGACTGACGGACATGGAAACCTGTCACAAAGCGTTTCGAGGCGAATTGGTGCGATCGATCCGGATCAAAGAATGCCGCTTCGGATTCGAACCCGAAATCACCGGCAAGATTGCCGAACGCGGGATCGCGATCGCCGAAGTGCCCACCGGGTACCTGTACCGCAGTTATGAGGAGGGCAAGAAAATCACATGGAAGGACGGCATCGCCGCGCTGGCATGCATGTGGCGCTACCGCAACGCGGGGTGGCTGTGGCGTGCGGTCGCCGGGGCGGGCAGAGTGCTCACCCGCCTACCGAGTCTCGCGCGCAACAAAGTGGCGTAAGCTTCCAGCTTGCGAAAAGTGGCCGCCTAATTGCCGGGCAGTTGCCGACTGTGCTTGGGCGTTTCCGAGGGCGGCAGCTCGCAGTCAAACTCTTCCTGATAACGGCGTCGTTCGACGGGCGTGGCATAGAAACGCAACCAAGTCTCGGTATCTTCGACGCACATCCACTCCAGGGCCTTGCCCGGGACGTCGACTTTCTTTTCGCAACAGGGCAGGATATCGCGATAGATGATCGTGTACAGTTCTCGGTCGCAAAGGTGATCGGTGCACCGCAACACGATGTTCTTGCTGTACAACTTTTGAATCGTCTTCTTCAGTCGATGCGACAGTTGCGAGTCCCCCAAGGCATCGGGCGGCAGCAAGTGAAGCGGCGGAGAAAACCAGTCGGAGATCGGCAGGGCCGGTGCACGTTCCCAGGCCAACATCGACGCCAAGTATTCGTTCTCGGCTTGCAGCGACATTCGGTTGATCGACGATTCGATCGACTCGTCACGGTACGGCTCCAGCTCATCCCGAAGCCGCGCGTTGGCCAACATTAATTCGACTTCGTCGATCGTTTGTCGGCGGGTTTCTCGCATGTCCATCTAAACCGGTTGGCAGGGGGGGAGGCAGCTAGGCTGGTGCAAAGGATCGGTCGACCGGTCCGCTGGCAACCCCGGAGGGCCACCGTTTGGCTGACCGAGTCGTCCAACGATGCCCTGATGGTATCTGTCCTTTGCCGCCACTCAACTTGCAACTGAAGCAAAACCGCGGTTTCAAATCAATTTCGTCACTCCGGCCTTGGCTTGATCGTTACGAACGGAATGGCTTATCAGAATTTGCCGTCAATTCGCCAGGCAACGCGTGTCTTTCCGAAAAGAATGCCTCCCGTCACTATCATCGCGAGACCAGATCTCGGTACAGCTGGGCGTGACGCTGGACCATTTTTTCGACCGAAAACGCGTCCTTGATCCGCTCCCTGGCGGCGGTCCCCAGCCGATCGGCGACTTCGGGGTGCTCGAACAAATCCAGTGATTCGCGGGCCAGCGCGGCGCGGTCTCCCAGCGGAACCAATCGTCCGGTTTGATCGTCGAGGATCAAATCTCGATTGCCGGGAATGTCCGAAGCGATCACCGGGATCCCGGCCTGCATGGCTTCGATCACCGCGTTGCTCTGGCCTTCATACTCGCTGCCGATCCAAAACAAATCCGCATGAGGCAGCAGTTCGGCCACATCATCCCGCGCGCCGGCGAAACGAACATGTTCGGGGATGGTGACGGAGTCGCGAAAACGCAGCAGCTCAGCTTTTTGGGGACCGTCACCGATCACGACCAACGTGGTGTCGTCACGCGTGCAAGCGAGCAGTTCGGCCGCCCAGATCAAATCGCGATAACGCTTTTGCGGCCACAGGCGGCCGACCGCCAACACCAACTTTCGCTCCACCGAGACGCCGAGCCGCTCAAAAGCTTGCGAACGCGAGATCGGCGTCACCGTCCGAGGTGGAATGCCATTGGGGATGACATGAAACAGATCGGAGGCGATGCCATGACGCGTATAAAATTCCTGAACCCCGGAACTGTTGGTCGTGATCGCAGCCGAGCGTCGTGCCAGAAACCGATCGATCCGAAAATGCCACCAGGTTTTCCAGGGGTCGACGCAACGTTCACTGGCGACAATCACCGGAACCTTGGCCAACAGCGCCGCGGCGCGGCCGAAGCTGTTGGCGGCAAACAACCAGGTGTGCACCAGGTCGGGCGACCAATACGACAACGCCCGTCGCAGCCGAAACAACGCCGTCGGATCCGCCTTGAAACGCTTGCCGATCACGGTGACCGGGATCCCAGCTTGCCTCAGCGATTCGCTTCTCGGACCGTCGCGTGTCAACAGGAAGACACGCACGTCGAATGCGTCGCGCGGCAGATTTTCAGCCAACAAGGCAAGCTGTTTTTCGGCACCGCCTCGGTCCATCGTCGGAATGATCAGCGCGATTCGAAGTTTCATTGCGCGTTTTCCATCGACGTCGATTGCGAAGGGTTCGGGAGCGATCCGGCGGCGAGTTGGCGAAAGAGAGTGACATAGCGCTCGATGGAGTCGCTACGTGATCGGGTCCGTTGCATGATCCGGCGCGTCTGCTGGGCGCGTCGGCGAGCCTGTTCCAGATTGCCGACGATCTGCTCGATCGCGAAACGCAGGGTCTTGGGGCGAGCCGGATCGAACCACCAGACCAAGGCCCCGGCTTGCTCGGGCGCCCCGTCGAGGGCTTCTGAGTCGGCTTGGAGTGCATCGGCTCGACGCTCGATGATCCGCCGCCGGACATCGGACTCGCCGACGCCAAAAAACTCGCGCGCCGTTTCGGTATTGGCCAGCACCAGCGGCAACCCGGCCGCGATCGCGGTCGGGACTTGATGCTCAAAGCCCTGGTCGCCGACGTGGACCATCAAGTCGGCTGCGGAATAGACATCGTCGGGTGATCCGAACGAGCCCGGCATCGCCATCGATTGTCGCAACCCGTCGCTTTTCAGTCGCGAGTAGATCGTTTCACGCAGCGGGCCATCGCCGATCAACCAAAACTGCAATCCTGAGATGTGATTAGAAAGTAGGTACGCCGATTTCACCAGTGTCATGATGCCCGAACTTCGATCCAGTCGTTCGACCGACAACACGACCGAGCAGGCGTCGGGGACGAACAGATCGCCGTTGATCCGCGACATCGCCCGGCGAAGATTTTTAAGACTCGACAACCCCTGCTCTTTTGTCGGACCGACCCCATGGGCAATGCGATGAGTCCGTGTTTTGTCGCCGCCTTCGGCCAGCCAGCGGCGATGGGCCGAGGCGCTGTCTAGAACGACGGCAGCGGCGTCCATCACGGCCGATCGACAACGCTTTCCGATGCGACTGTGTTTGAAGAATTCGAAATCGCTGATGTCGCCGTGTCCGGAAAGCCGAACCACCGAGGGAACACCGATCGCCTGAGCGGCTTCGACCGCCGCGATCGCTTCTTCACGACCGGCGTCGCAGTAGACGATGTCGCACGCGGTCGGATCGGATTCGATCCAGTCACGGAGGTAGCGAATGTAGCGTGATGCCGTGCGGTCACCCCGGGCGGTCCAACCGGTTCGAAACATGCGAATCGGGCGATACACCTGGCATTCGCGAAACGAAAACCTTTCGGCCCAGGAGCCGGCATATTTCGGCGTCACGACCGACACCTGAATCCCCGCCAGCCGCAAGCCGGTGGCAAGTTCCATCAGATGGCCGGCCGAATCGATCGACCCGTGCGGCCAAAAGTGTCGACCGATCAACAGAACACGGACGGGGCGTTCCAAACCACTCACTGTTTCGATTTGTGCTCCGTCGCTTCGATCTCGTGCGTCTCCAAGACCGCCAGATAGGGCAGGTTGCGGTACATGTCCAAGTAATCCAATCCGTAGCCGACCACAAATTCATCGGGGATTTCAAACGCCACAAAGTCGGGACGCAGCGACACGGCATGCTCGCGATGCTTGTGCAACAACACCGCCGTCTTGGTCGATTTTGCGCCGAGGTCCTTGATCATCCCCGACAACCGATCCAACGTTCGTCCGGTGTCGAAAATGTCATCGACCAACAGCACCTCGCGATCTTTGACGTCGATCAGCATGTTCGCGTTGACCTCCAGTTTTCCCGACTCGGTCCCCCCACGATAACTCGACGCCTGGATCACGCCAACTCGTTGCGGCATCGACAGGCGACGAATCAGATCGGCAAACAGGACCAGACTGCCCGTCATCACCGCGATCACCGTCAGCGGCCGCTGCGCCCCGTAAAACCGATCGATTTCCATGGCCAGTCGTTCGACTCCGGCCTGTAACTGGTTCTCATCAAGCAGAATACGCATCCGTTTCGCGTCCGGTCGACGCGCTCCCTGCGGCAAATTCTCAAATGGCTGGCAAAATGGGCGATTTAGGGTTTCAGTGCGATTCGGTCCAGCAAATTGCGGATCGGACACAACGAAACGCCGATGAACGATACACCGGCGGCCGATAATTTCCCACGGGACTTCCCCCCCGGAATGCCTCGTCCGTCCCAGGGATCCCTGCTCCACTGACGCGTTTTTTCGACAGACCCGACGAATGACCAATTCCCAACGTTTGGCGACCGTGCGAGCCCATCTACAACACTGGCTGGCCGCCAATGTGATGCCGCGCCCCTGCCAAACCGCGACTGAATCGGCGGAAGCGTCGCAGGAGCAAATGACGCAGGAAATCCAATCGCAGCCGGATCACGAGGACGAGACCGACGCGAAAATCGTGTCCGAGTCCATTTTGATTCGGGACGGCTTCTACGCCGGACGCACCTTCCATGCGACCGCCCAAGGCGAAACGTTTCGAGCGACCTGGTTCATGGAACCCGACGAACTGAAAATCCACGGTGCCGGCGGCGCCTTGGTGGCGTCGTTCCAAGGCGAGCAAATCGTCGCCAACGCCCCTGTCCTGGAAGACGCTGTCTTGCAAGACGCTGTTTCGGAAGAACCTGCGTTGGAAGACCAAGACGAATGCTCCGCGACCGATTCGGGCCCGATCAGCATCCCGATGCCAGCGGCCGAAAACGAATCCAACGATCAGGATTCCGACCAGCAAGGTCAGATTCCCAAAGCGGCATAGCGACCGGTCGACGATCGATCCCCGACGGAAGGACGGAATGCCCTTGCGTCCCACGCCGGAGAACTCACGCACGGCGAGTTGCTGCAGCCACAACCCGGGGTGCGTTCCGCGCCCCCCCATACGCATCAAGTTAAGCCGTCGGTTCGCCATTGAGGTGAAGTCACCCTTCCTTGGGGCATTGGTATCTACACATCTTTTGCATGACAGATCTGTTGTGAGTGGATGGCTTCGGCCAACGGCCGTTTACATCCATAGCCTTGGGCATCGCCCAAGGTCCGCAAACGAGAACGAGAGGGATTGGCCAACGGCCATACACAACTGCCTCGTCAAACGCGAATGTTGTGCATGGCCGTTGGCCAAATTGAACCTCATTGCGATGAGGTTCCTGGGGCGGCGCAACCCTCGCAAATGCTCGGTTTGCTTGCCCCAGGCTATGGATATGCATGCCCTTTGGGCAAAAAGCGACTTGTGTAGATACCGATGCCGTTTGGGAGGGACGCAGAGGAGTTTGCGACGACGCGGGGAGGGTGCTTTGGCGTCGTTGTTGGCATCGGTGGGTGCGGGGCCGCGGAATCCCTCCCCTTATAGCATCTCCTCAGTGTTCGGCGTTGAGCGTCCTTGCCATCGCGCAGCCCTTTCCGCAGCGCAGCTTTGGCATGGCGGATTCTCAACGCCGCGCTGATTATTATTTGAAGCGGTAGCCAGCGGAGTGCTACGGATCCCCTCCCCAGCCGCATGACGGCTTAGCGAGACTTCCGAGCACACCGCTCGCTTCATCCCAAAACGGATCACTCAGATGTAGCTTAGCGGGCTCTCTATAAGGTTTCCGAAGTGGGTGAGGCTGGACTACCAATCACACAAGCCTTTCAACTCGGTGAGACTACAGCATGAACGACAATTCACCCACACTCAACCAATCCATCGCGCTTTTTGTTGGAATCGATTGGGCTGATCAGAAACATGACTGCCACATCATTGATTCTCAAGGCAGAGAATCGGCGATGGAACTGCCCCACACCCCCGAAGCGATCAACCAATGGATCGCCAAGATGACTGAGAAAGCCAAGGGCGGGAAAATCGCGATCATGCTCGAACAGTCCAAGGGCCCCCTGATCCATGCCTTGATGTTCCGTCAGAACATCGTTCTCTACCCGATTAACCCTAAACAACTCTCTCGCTATCGAGAAAGCTATCCGGGTGGCGATGGCAAAAGTGATCCTACCGACGCGATGTATCTGGCCAGGCTTCTTCGCGAACGAATCGAGACCCTTAAGGCATGGCTGCCTGATGATGAGCAGACGCGATTGCTGAACCGGCTTTGCGAGCAAAGACGCTTCATCGTAGGCAGCCAAACAAAACTGCGTCAGCAGCTTATCAGCGTACTTAAACAGTATTTTCCTGTAGTTTTGGAGCTGTTCGGCAAATCCCACCAGCTGGATTTGCTACTGGCTGTACTCAAGCGGTGGCCTGATCCCAGGCAACTCCGTCGTGCTGATCGTCGGTTGATTGTTCGGGTTCTGCGAGAACACGGAGTCCGAAATGAGGAGCGGCAAAAAGAAGCCCTCGATGCCATTCGTAGCTCGCCGTTGCTCTGCGATGACTCTGCCCTGATCACTCCCATGTCCATGACGGTTAAGCATTTGGCTCAGCAAATCGAAGGATCCATCAAAACGATTGAGCAGTTCGACCAACAGATTAGCGAGTCGTTCAAGGCTCACGGCGATGCCCACCTGTTCTCCTCGCTCCGAGGAGCCGGCCCAGCACTTGCGCCTCGACTTCTGTGTGCGTTCGGTTCGCAGCGTGATCGCTGGTCCGATGCCGATGAACTGGCTTCCTTTAGCGGAATCGCACCCATCACGCGTCAAAGCGGAAAGCAGCGTCATGTTCAACGGCGCTATGCCTGCCCGAAATACCTTCGCCAAACCTTTCATGAGTTTGCAGCCGCAGCCCGGACATGGTGTCCGTGGACCAAAGCTCGCTACCAAATGTTACGAGCCCAAGGAATGAAACACCACGCGGTGCTACGCAAGCTCGCACGTAGTTGGATCCGGATTCTCTACCGCGTCTGGCAGACCCGCATCCCGTTCGACTGTGGTCGATACATTGAAACTCTCAAACGCCGATTACCCGGTATCGTCCCCTACCTCGAAAATTCCTGAAATCCGAAAACAAGCCACTTGCTCAGAGCTCAGATGTCTCGCTGCGCTCGACCCTCCCGCACACGGGAGGGTTCCTTCTTAACTTGATGCCTATGGGGTGCGTTCCGCGACCCCGGGCTTCGTTGTGGCACCGCTCTGCGGTGTGACGCGGTGCTAGAAACGGAATCGCCTCATCGGTCAGTGGGGCTATTCATCGGCGCTCGTCTCACCGGCATTCTCCCGTGACAGAATCCGCTCGAGCGTATCGAGAACCTTGTCGTGCCGGTCGGCTTGTTCTTCCCAGCGGTCGAGCAGTGCGTTGTAGCGATCAGCCTGTTCTTTCGAACGCGTTAATTGACGCGCCGTTTCGTCTTGCTGTTTCTGAGTTTGATCGAGTTGCTTTTGGGATTGCTCCAACTGTTGCTGCGTCTGTTCTGTTTGCCGATCGTAGTCGGCAAGTTGCTGCTGGTAGGTCGCGTCGTAGTCGCCACCGGATTGCGGCGTGCAAGCGCAAAGCAGAAGTAGCGTCATTGCAATCGGTAGGTACTTCATCGCGTGCTGTTTCTCTGTGGGATTTCGGGGCTCGATCCGCTACCGGAACAGTGCCGGCCTCACAACCGCCACCGGAAAACTGGATTAGAACGGATCCTGTCTGCTCGTGCCTACAGATCGGATTGTCATCTGACGCGGACGAATGCCGCCTGCTTCACTTTTTTAACCGGAGAGATCGCGGCTAGCCGCCAAAAATGCTTTCCTGCGTTGTCTTTTGGGGGCGTTTCGAACCGTTCCTCACGGTTCCGGCGGTGCGTGGTTCGCCGGACCGCCGGCGACTTGCTGCCATTTTTCAGGAAAGGTTGGCTGGACTTCACGACTAACGTGTGACGATGTAGACTGCTCGCGATCGCCGCCGATGCCTTCATCGGGTGGGTGGCGAGTGCTTTCGGCCCTGCAAGGTGGCCGAGGCTCATCAACGCAAGCCGGATGGGTGGCCGAGTGGTCGAAGGCTCTAGTCTTGAAAACTAGCGTAGGGGAAACTCTACCGTGGGTTCGAATCCCACCCCATCCGCTTCTCATGCGGTGACCGACGTCTGAATCGGTCGGTCCCTGGTGGCTCTGTGGTCAGAATCCAGAGACATGCAGTCAGTGGTCCGCAGGCACTCGTCCGCAGGCACTCGTCCGCAGTCAGCGCACCCGGCATCTTGCCTGTCGCAAATCCCCGCACGCAGCCGCGGTCGTTTCGCCTCGGATCTGCCCCTCCGGTAGGTTTTTCGAGCTAGGCTCCCCCTGTGCCCCCGCCACTCGATCGACCTTTCCGCTTGATTCCGCTGCCGGTGAATGCTTCCGATGAGCTACAACCCGTACAACTCCTCCACCCCGCCTCGTCCGCTTCGCATTATCTTCGGCGCCTTGCTCGCCAGCGCCGGCCTGGTCGCCGGGATGACCGGGGCGGTTCATGAATTCCACAAGGCATCGGTGATGCAGGGTGAGCCGGTCGAGATGGACTGGCACACGTTGGTGACCGAGGGCTACGGCGACAACCCACACCTCCGTCTGGTCAACGTTACAGTGATCGACCCCTTCGTCGAGCGGGATGATCTGCTGGACGAAGACGACCTGGAAGCGATGATGGAGGATCCCTTCCGGGCCGACGACATCGACACGATGGATCTGGGGCCGGCGCAAGTCATCCCGCTCGGCGGTCACGAGACGGACGTCGAGCCGCGGGTGTTCATTGCCGAGGGTGAGCACTACTTGGACGAGGCCTTCCGCCAGGTCGAGGAGACCGGAGCGGTGACCGGAATGGTCAGCACCTACGGCGTGAACCAGATGATCGCCGATTTCATCGCGTTCTGCAGCGGCAATGAAATTCAGGGCCCCCTCGAAGACGGCGAGGTCACTTACACCATCGTGCCGATCGACGGGACTCCGGATCTGGGACTGGCCCGCAACCTGTTTCTAACGGCCGGTTTTGCATTGGCGTTGGGACTGATTCTGTGCGGCAGCGGTGGCCCGGGTATCTGGTGTTGTTGGTACGCACCGCTGCCGTCGCTGTTGAGCTTGATCGGATACCCGATGCGGTATGGCCGCGGTAGTTGGACGACTCGCCTGACGTACATCGCCCTCGGCGCGTTTCTGATGGGCTACGGCGTCTATCTGCTGGTTCCGATGGGACACTTCGGCGCCACCGACGGGAACCCCATCTTTCACGCCTTCGGATTCGCGACGCTGTTCGTCGGACTGGGAGGAATCCTGGCGGTGCCGCTGCAAATCACCACGCGAGCGCTCAGCGCAAGCGTCGAAGTGCAGCCCAAAAAGAAACCCGTGCGGATGTCATGGAACCAGGCCTGTTCGATGGAACCGGTGATCCAAGAAATCGAGTACAAAGATCCCCCGCTGGTTCCCTCTGGCACGTTGCCGCTCAGTGGCGAGCTGAAACAAAAAGCCGAAGCGTTGGCCGACGCCGGCTTCAATCGCGCCGATCCGCTGCAATGGCAGCGTGAGATCGGGATCGCGGCGGCAGCCATTCAACTCGGCTGTCAGAACATGGTCGTGACGGACCTGGAATACAACAACGACGCCGACATCGTCGAATGCGGATTGATCAGCGTGCTCGGGACGGGGCTTCCCGTCATCACGGTTTCAGCCAATTCCGGCGTCAAACAGAACCGGCCTTCGGCAAAGTGTCTGTTCCAGCGCTCGTCATCGAGTGACCCGACCGAGATGCTGACCGAACACTTGGAAGTGGTCGTGCAAGAAGCAGAGCAGCGTGACACGATCATTGTCGAATTCGACGAAAGCGAGACACACGATGTCGTCCGCTTGGCGCGACGGGTTCTGGCCGAGATCCAGGGGACGATGGACGGCCAGATCGTCAACGTCGGGCCCAAACGATATGGCCGGTTCCACTATCCGCCAGCTCCCGTTCCGGAATTCGTCTCTACGACGGGCTGAAGCACTAGTGCTTGATGGCGGTGATGAATCCGCGGTCAGCGATGGTGTCTTGATAGGGGCCGACGTCGAATCCGAAATCTGCGAGGATCGCCCCGTATTCGGCCGGACAATAACACCTGCCGCGTGTGATGTTGACCAACAACACAGAATACTCCGCAACCGGCAGCGGACCGGCTTTGTCATCGTCGAGAAACGCTTCATGGATGATCAGGCGGCCTCCCGAAGGCAACGCAGCCGAGGCCTTCTGGATCAGCGTTCGGATCTCGGGAAAGTCCCAGTCGTGCAACACATTGGACAGCAAGACGCAATCGGCGCCGCTGGGCCAAGGATCGGTGAACATGTTGCCCTGGACCACGTCGATTCGATCTTGCAGCCCATGACGGAGAATCTCGTCGCGAGTCAGCCGATCGACGGGAGCTTGTTCCAGCACGGTCGCTCGCAAGTGGTCGTGCTTGGCGACCAGGGTTGAAGAGTAAATCCCTGATCCGCCGCCGACGTCCAACACCTGTTTGCAACCGGCGAGAAACGGTCCCGTCTTGTCCGCGAGCACTTGCCCCATCGCCGTGCCGCGACAGTTCATCAGATCCGTGAACCCCTTGGCAAAGTCCTCGTCCATCATCGAGGCGTGCCAGTCGTTGCCGTCTTCGCTGGCCTGCCAATTGGCCGGGCGATCATGCTGCAAAACTTGCAAGCAACCCTGGGCGATCGGTGAATCCAGGATCGGCGCGTAATACGGCCCCAAGAACCATGGCGAATGATCGACAAGATGCTCGCGTCCGAGCGCCGTCAATTCGTGTCGGCCGGATGCGGTGCGAATCAACCCGCCGGCACGACAAAGCGTCAGCAGCACATCCAAGGGCCGCGCCGCGAGCGAGAAATGCTGCTCGATGGATTCGGTCGTGGCTGATCCCCGCGCATTGATCCAGGAGAACAAATTCAGCTTGCCGATGGCGACGGCCAGCATTTCGGGCGCGTATTGGCGATCCCGATACCGCAGCAATAAGGCGGGATCGGCCGAGGGGTTTTGTTGAAGGTTGTGCGACATGTCAGGTGGGCAGAATGATCAGGTGGGCAGAATGATGAGGTGACAGAATGATGAGGTGGCAGAATGATGAGGTGGCAGAATGATTCTGGATCCGTGATCTGAGCGGTCAGAACATTATTCTGCCCTGTATGATTCTGCCACTTCAAATCATTCGGCGTTCGATGCATCGTCCGCGGATTGAACGAGTTGCTCAACGGTCGTCTCGAGCTGCATCCCGGTGAAGTCTAACGCCGCGACCTTGCCGTTTTGATTGAAGATCGCAACGAACGGCAACGAGACCAAGCCAAACTTGGTGGCGATCGGATTCCCCTGGTCGCCGTTGGATGAAGAAACGCTTCGAAAGCTGGGAAAACCGAGATCGTTTTGCGCCAAGAACTCGCCCAGCGGCGCCTGTTCTGAATCGAGATTCATTCCCACGATGGCGATTTGATCGGGATGTCGCGATTGGATTTCTTTGAGCATCGGGACGATCTGCAACGATTGCGGAATCGTCACGGCCCAGAACGGCATCAACACGACCTTGCCCTTGACGCTGATTGATGAGATGCCGTTGCCGTCGAGTGTTGGCAGGTTGGCCAACGCGTCGAACGAGGTCCCGATGACGTCCCGGCGTGCTTCCATCGCCATCCGAGCCGTTTCGATTTCATTGGCCGTGGCGGAGTCGGTATCGGCAAAGCCTTCGGCCAGAATACGAAACGTTTCTTCGACAAACGCTTCGCGCTGGGCCGCTTCGAGCTGCAGCGCCGACGTTCCCAAGAATTCCACCGTGTTCATCTCGGGGGCTTCGCGAACCAATTCCGTCACGGCTTCGGTCCATCGCGCCAACGCCACGTTGTCGTTGGCAAGAATTTCCCCGAGCAGGCGTCTGGCGGAGTCATACTTGGCGGTCCCGGCGGCATCGGCGGCGACTTGTGCGATCATCTTGTCGGGCGAGTTGCCGTACAACGCCAGGATCTTTTCGCGGACCCGGGCTGATTCGTCGATCAAGCCGTAATTGGCCAGCACCTGCCTGGCTTCGGCCATCATCAAGACCGCCGGAATGTCAGCGGTGCGGCGGGCCGTCATCCCTTCAATCAACGAGACGATTTCCTGGGCCGCCGATTCGCGTCCAGCCCTCAGCCCGTCGATCGCGAATCCGATCAGCACGATCCGGCTGTCGCCGGCGATCGTGGGTACCGGCGACGACAGATTCTCGCGCGCGAGTGCTTCGAGCGCCTTGGCCGAACTCAGGTCACCCATCGCCGAAAGGTGCGAGAGGGCTTGGAGCTGGCCCCGCAAGCCCGCGGTGCGTTGCTTTTCGGTAGCATCGGCGTGTGCTTGCAGACGGACGGAGGCTTGCAGCTTGCTGTTCGCCAACTGCCGCATCAGCTCGTTGGCCTGATTCGGGTCTTGCAGCTGGTCGCGGCCGCGGGCGAGCATCTCCATGTCGCGGTCGGACTCTTCCAGGTACGTCATCAGTTGGTCGGCGGTCAGGTCGTCGCGAAGTTCACGTTGGGCGGCGACGGCTCCGGCGGCGTCGATCATCTCGGGAATTCCCGCAGGGATCGCGGTCGTCTCGGCCAATTCGAACCCACGCGGTGATTCCGATGGCGAATCGGGCGGACTGGGAGCGGTCGAACCGCTGGGCGTCGTCCGCCGGCCGGCCAAGTCGCGACGCTCTGCTACCGTCTCCGGCAGCGGCGTGGTCTGTTGAGAAAACGCTTCGGATCCGACATCGGGTTCTTCGCCATCGGCCGCCATGTCGGCGGCACTGCGAATCAATTCCTCATCGCCCTCGCCCGTCGCGGCGGCGGGCGCATCGGGCGAGGTGGATTCAACGTCGTCTCGGGAGCACCCGGACAGCACGAAGACGACGGACAGCAAAACGGCAAAAACAGTGTTGGCTGATTCGCCCGAAAGCATTCGGATGCGCATGGAAAGGTTCACGGATAAACGGGACAGGACTCTGATTGCCCAACTATATCGCATCGGCCGACTTTCCACTGCGCCGGAATCAACCCATCGCGCGGGCATCGAAACACCGCCCCCACCCTCCCTGGCAGTGAGGGTCGAGCGAAGCGAGGGGAGATCGAACGGCGAATCGCGGTGTTCACTTCGCCGGTCAGGGTCGCGTTCCCATCGGCAACGAAAACCCTCTCCTTATAGCATCTCCTCAGTGTTCGGCGTTGAGCGTCCTTGCCATCGCGCAGCCCTTTCCGCAGCGCAGCTTTGGCATGGCGGATTCTCAACGCCGCGCTGATTATTATTTGAAGCGGTAGCCAGCGGAGTGCTACGGATCCCCTCCCCAGCCGCATGACGGCTTAGCGAGACTTCCGAGCACACCGCTCGCTTCATCCCAAAACGGATCACTCAGATGTAGCTTAGCGGGCTCTCTATAAGGTTTCCGAAGTGGGTGAGGCTGGACTACCAATCACACAAGCCTTTCAACTCGGTGAGACTACAGCATGAACGACAATTCACCCACACTCAACCAATCCATCGCGCTTTTTGTTGGAATCGATTGGGCTGATCAGAAACATGACTGCCACATCATTGATTCTCAAGGCAGAGAATCGGCGATGGAACTGCCCCACACCCCCGAAGCGATCAACCAATGGATCGCCAAGATGACTGAGAAAGCCAAGGGCGGGAAAATCGCGATCATGCTCGAACAGTCCAAGGGCCCCCTGATCCATGCCTTGATGTTCCGTCAGAACATCGTTCTCTACCCGATTAACCCTAAACAACTCTCTCGCTATCGAGAAAGCTATCCGGGTGGCGATGGCAAAAGTGATCCTACCGACGCGATGTATCTGGCCAGGCTTCTTCGCGAACGAATCGAGACCCTTAAGGCATGGCTGCCTGATGATGAGCAGACGCGATTGCTGAACCGGCTTTGCGAGCAAAGACGCTTCATCGTAGGCAGCCAAACAAAACTGCGTCAGCAGCTTATCAGCGTACTTAAACAGTATTTTCCTGTAGTTTTGGAGCTGTTCGGCAAATCCCACCAGCTGGATTTGCTACTGGCTGTACTCAAGCGGTGGCCTGATCCCAGGCAACTCCGTCGTGCTGATCGTCGGTTGATTGTTCGGGTTCTGCGAGAACACGGAGTCCGAAATGAGGAGCGGCAAAAAGAAGCCCTCGATGCCATTCGTAGCTCGCCGTTGCTCTGCGATGACTCTGCCCTGATCACTCCCATGTCCATGACGGTTAAGCATTTGGCTCAGCAAATCGAAGGATCCATCAAAACGATTGAGCAGTTCGACCAACAGATTAGCGAGTCGTTCAAGGCTCACGGCGATGCCCACCTGTTCTCCTCGCTCCGAGGAGCCGGCCCAGCACTTGCGCCTCGACTTCTGTGTGCGTTCGGTTCGCAGCGTGATCGCTGGTCCGATGCCGATGAACTGGCTTCCTTTAGCGGAATCGCACCCATCACGCGTCTGGAATTGCCCACGAAAAGTTGACAGTGGACCGATCTTAACGGGAAGGTAAATAGCGAGCCCTGATGGATCAGGTTTCACCAACGAGTGACGTTCTGGTAATCGCTTGCTCAAAGTCGATTGGACTTCGGTAGTCCAGTGACGAGTGCAAGCGGCGAGGGTTGTAAAATTGTTCGATGTAATCTGACACGCCGCGTGTGGCGTGTTCATGGGTGCCGTAGACTTCTTGGACTTCCTCGGTCTTGTAGCTCTTGAAGAAAGATTCCATCGGTGCGTTGTCGTAGCAGTTCCCGCGGCGACTCATGCTCTGAACAAGTTCACGTTCGGCCAACCGGCGTCGAAACGCTGCGCTCGCATACTGAGAACCGCGATCGCTGTGGACGATCAACCCCGCACTTGGGGAACGAAACGCAATCGCTTGATCGAGCGATTCAATCACCAGCTCGGAATCGATCTTACGACTGGTTTTCCATCCGATGATCTTTCGTGAATGCAGGTCGACAAACGCGCACAGGTAGGTGAATCCTTCTTTTGTAGGGATGTAGGTGATGTCGGTAAGCCAGACTTGATTGATGTCTTCTGTCGAGAAATCTTGGTTGAGTCGATTGGGGGCGATCGGCTGATCGTGATTGGAATCGGTTGTCGATATTCGGAACTTAGTCCGCCGATTCGCCTGGATTCCGGCCTTCTGCATGTATTTGGCTACGGTGTTTCGGCAGCACTGGATGCCTTGCTTAATGACCTCACGATGCATCCGCGGACTTCCGTAGGAATCGAAGTGATTCCCCAACCGGATTTCGTGGATGGCCTGAGTGACCTGCATTTCTTTGACTTTGGTTTCGCTAGGATCACGGGCGACAAACCGGTAGTATGCCGCACGCGTCACTTCCAGGACTCGACAGAGGACCGCGATCGGCCATCGATCGCGATGTTCGCCGATAAACTGCAGCCTCAGTTGCTTTCTTTCGCAAAGAACGCCGTCGCTTTTTTTAAAATGTCTCGCTCCATTTTGAGCTGCCGGTTCTCTTCACGCAGTCGTTTGAGTTCAGCTTCAACCGACTGATTACCAGCGACCCCGTCTGCGAGAGTCCCATCTTCCTCGAAAGACTTCTTCCAATTGCGGATCAGGTTATCGCCAACGCCAAGGTCTCGGGCGACAACGGTATACGACAGTCCTTGTTCCATCACTTTCTTGACGGCGGCCAGTTTGAATTCTCGGCTGAATTTTCGACGCTTGTCCATGAATCGGTTCTCCTGTCAGAGAAGTCTGACATCTGCCAATCCACTGTCAACTTTTCGTGGGCAATTCCAGTCAAAGCGGAAAGCAGCGTCATGTTCAACGGCGCTATGCCTGCCCGAAATACCTTCGCCAAACCTTTCATGAGTTTGCAGCCGCAGCCCGGACATGGTGTCCGTGGACCAAAGCTCGCTACCAAATGTTACGAGCCCAAGGAATGAAACACCACGCGGTGCTACGCAAGCTCGCACGTAGTTGGATCCGGATTCTCTACCGCGTCTGGCAGACCCGCATCCCGTTCGACTGTGGTCGATACATTGAAACTCTCAAACGCCGATTACCCGGTATCGTCCCCTACCTCGAAAATTCCTGAAATCCGAAAACAAGCCACTTGCTCAGAGCTCAGATGTCTCGCTACGCTCGACTCTCCCAGGGGGAGAGTGACGAAACCTCTTGATGATCAACGACTTAAAAAGGGCCAGATCTCCAAAGCCGGAACAGAAGCTGCTAAACTGCACCGCTGTCAACTCAACCTTGATTCCCCACCTCGCCCCAGTATTTCCGCCATGCGACCATTCCTCGCTTGTAGCTTGCTGTGCTTGCTGACGCTCTCTTCCTTCGCGCAAGAACGCCCCAACGTCGTCGTCGTGCTGTGCGATGACATTCGCTGGAACGCGCTGTCCTGCGCCGGCCATCCCCACCTGAAAACGCCGAACATCGATCGCTTGGCCGCCGAGGGCATTTATTTCGAGAACATGTTCTGCACGACCAGCTTGTGCTCTCCCAGTCGCGCCACCATCCTGAGCGGACTTTACGCCCATGCCCACGGGGTCACCAACAACTTCACTGACTACCCCGCCGAGCTGGACAGCTTCCCGCGTCGGCTGCAGGAGGCCGGCTACCAGACCGCGTACATCGGCAAGTGGCACATGGGTGAAAAAAACGACGAGCCCCGCCCCGGATTCAACTACTTCGTCACCCACAAAGGCCAAGGCAGCTACTTCGATACGGAATTTAACATCAACGGAACCGGAAGCCGCGTCGTGCCGGGTTACTACACCACGGTGGTGACCGACATGTCGATCGATTGGATCGACAAACATCGCGCCGACGACGCCTCCAAGCCGTTCATGTTGATGATCGGTCAGAAAGCGCCGCACAGTTTCTATTTCCCGGAACCGAAATACGAGCACGTCTTTGACGACGTCGAAGTCAACTACCCGCACTCATCGTTCAAGCTGGATGACAAACCGAAGTGGATCACCCAGCGACTCTCGACCTGGCACGGCATCTATGGGCCGATCTTCGACTGGCGTAAAGAATTCCCCAACGACAAAGCCAGCGGCGTCGTTGATTTCGCCCGCATGGTCCGGGCGTACTGGGGAACGATTCTGTCGGTCGACGACAGTGTCGGCCGGTTGGTCGATCATTTGAAGGCGGCCGGGCAATTCGACAACACCATGTTCATCTTCATGGGCGACAACGGATTGCTCGAAGGGGAACACGGCATGGTCGATAAACGGACGGCTCACGAAGCCAGCGCCCGTGTGCCGATGATCATCCGCTACCCCCGCTGGACCAAGCAATCCGGGCCGGTGCGGATCAAACAACAGGTCCTGACGACCGACGTCGCGCCGACGATCTTGGACGCCGCCGGTGCCACCCAGCTGACCAACATTCACGGCAGTTCGATCAAACCGCTGGTCTCCAGAGACGATAGTGGCTGGCGGACCGAATGGCTGTATCACTACAACTACGAAAAACAATTCCCCTACACGCCCAACGTACGCTCGGTGCGGGGAGACCGCTACAAGTACATCCGCTATCCACACGGCGACGGGTCTCCGGATCGCCACATGGCCGAGTTGTATGACATGCAGAACGACCCGGCTGAATCGACCAATCTGGTCAACGACCCCGCACACCAGTCGACGATCGCCGAAATGGAGCAGCGGTTGTTGCGGGCGATGAAAGCCGTCGGACTTGATCCGAGCAACGACACCATGCCGCTGGACGCCGGCATCGGAACCGCGCTGCCGGACAAGGCGATTCGCTAGTCGGCTGGCGACGCTCTCGTTTTGTCGTTGCGGAATTCGTCGACGGCAGGATGGATTGAGTGAGCCGAAGGAAACGGAGCCGTTCTGTGAGCGGCAGGGCGCGAGCCCTCCGGTCCTAGCGTCACCGGACGGCTCGCGGCCTGTCGATTTAGTTCCTGGGGACGGTTGATTCGATTTTGGTTCCGGACGAGGCTTTTATGGTGCTATGCGGGGCATCCAGAGTCGTTGGTAAGCGTGTTGACGGGATCGTGGCGTTCGCTTGTGGCGGATTTCGTTCGAAATGCCCCCTATCTCCCCTAGTTTGCTGTTCCGAGCGATTGTGTCGCCGCGGCGGCGCGCAGCTTCGCCAAGTAACTCATGATTTTCTTCAGATTGAATCCGGTCGCCGCCCAGCGCCATTCTTGATTCACACCTGCGATACCTCGAAGCAGGAATCGCCGCATATCAAGCGTGCTCTTGATCACGGCGAAAGGCGTTTCACCGAAATGCTGACGACGAGAGTAAGCCTCTTTGGCTGCAGGCGTTTCCATTCGCGCACGCTGCCGACGTCGCGCTCCTTCATGCTCATCATGCATCGTCTCGCGACCACGTGGCGGGCCAGGCTTGCGACCACGTCGCTTGCCCGCTCGCTTGTCCGACGAGGTCGCTTCGCTGGACTCCTGGGACGATGCCTCGCTGCTGCTTGCCTCGTCTTTTGGCTTCACGTTCTTGCGACAACGCCCAGCCAGCGTGCAGCCCTCGCATTCAAAACAGGTGTAAACCTTTCGCTGCACCGGAGAGCCGTCGCCATGCGTCGTGTTCTCGGTCGTCCGATGTGAAAGCACTTTGCCTGCCGGGCAGTAATAGCAGTCGTTCGCTTCGTCGTACACAAACGCTGCTTTGTCAAATCGTTTGGTTTGTGGATTAACCGGCAACTGATCAATCTGATCGGCGGCAACGGGCTCAGTCAAATCCGAACGCTCGGCAGGGTTGTTCTCGCGATTGGTTTCGGCAAGCGGGCCAATCAGTTCGATCTGTTTTTCCTCAGCCGCAGTGAGGTTTTTGCCCGTCGTGTAAGCCGAGTCAGCCATGACTCGCTTAATGTCAATTCCAAAGTCGTTGGCCACACAGTCGACGATGGTGGCAAATTCGTGGTGTTCGACGTTGCCGATCAAGACGTCCGCCGCAACGATCAGGCCGCTCTGCGTTTCGGTCGTCGCCATCGGAGTAAAGTTGGCTGCGTAACCACCCTCCTTATTGGGAAGAATGCGACTGTCCGTGTCAGTCTTGGGTAACTGGGCGGGGCCCTTCGTCCCATTTTTCCTGCGGACTTCGTCCATCGCATTGACCGTCTCCAGATGAGCGGCCAGTTGTGAGCGGCGTGACTTCAAGTTGGCGACGGCGGCGGGGAGGCGGTCCGCCGAAACGTCCTGGCCGATGAGATCTTCGTCGCATGCGTCGTTGACTTCGAAGGTTTCCAGGGCCTCATCAATTTGCGCGTCAAGTTCTTCGAGTGCTTTGGCTAATCGTTTGGCCGTCCAAGTCTTGTATTTGTTGGCGTCAGCCAGGATGCGTGTGCCGTCGATGCACAGTTCCGAGAGATTGGCGATCCCCAGGTTGATCGCCAGCTTGACCATTTGTTTGAAGATGCCTTTGACTGCATCACTATTGTTTCGGCGGAAGTCGCTGATCGTGCTGTGATCGATGCGGCGACCGCTGCTAAGCCAGATAAAATCGATCGAATGCTTGAGTTCGTATTCAATGTTCCGGCTGGATCGGATTCGCCGAATCATGGCAAACAGCAGGATCTTTGCCATTACGCTGGGATGGATCGGCGGCTGACCGAATCCGCCGTTGTAGGCCGCCTCCCAATCAGTCCAGTCCATCTGATCGAGAATCTCGTCGACCAAGCGAACGGGATGATCCTGAGGGATGAGTTCCTCCAGGGCGGTGGGAATGAGGACCAGTTGCCCGCGTGGTGTAGGAGCTTCCTGCCAATAGCTGGTCTTGGGTTGTCTCTGGCTCACTGGGCAAGCCTCCCTGCGTGAGAAGTGAATCGCGACGACGATCCGCCAAGAATAGCAAACATCGTGACGATGCCTACTAAGCCACCTCCCCTCGTTTTGTGGATACACTAAACCGACAGGCCGCTCGCGCCGTTCCGCTAACACGGTCCTCAGTATTTCAGCGATTGTGAGCAGCACGGGCGCGAGCGCTGCGGTCTTTCCAGGCGGCTTCACGCCGAGACCGGACGCCGGCGGTGAGGGTGCGGTTGCCTGGGACTGGCTCCATCGCCTATTCTCTTGGGTTGACGCAGATGGAGCGTTCTCGCAGCGACGAGCTTTCTGATTCACAGAAAAGATCCAACGGACAAGAACCAACAGACAGGGAACGCAACGCATGGGTGGTTGGTACGTCTTGGGAATCATCATCGTTTCCCTGTTATTGCTTTCCGCGATGGCAGTTTTCCTGCCTCGCTTGTTCGTCCGCGCCATCTTCCGCCCGATGCTGGCGCTGTTTTACCGCAAACGCGTGATCGGTCGGGAGAACCTGCCGGCTTCGGGCGGCTACCTGATCGTCAGCAATCACGTCTCTTGGATCGATGGCATCGTGATCTTGTGGATGATGCCCCGCAACGTTCGCTTCGTCGTCGACGGCTCCAATTTCGGCTCGGCGTTCGCCAAGTGGATCGCCGCCGCCTTTGACACGATCTTGATGGTCGCCAACCCGAAATCGATCATGCGGGCGCTCAAGGCGGCTCGCGAGGCGCTCAAAGCCGGCGACGTCGTCGGCATCTTTCCCGAAGGCACGATCACCCGGACCGGGCAACTGCAAGCGTTCAAGCCGGGCATGGGCAAGATTCTGCAGGGCCATGACGCCCCCGTGGTTCCGGTTTACCTGGACGGCATGTGGGGCAGCGTTTTCAGCTACAGCGGCGGAAAATTCTTCTTCAAATGGCCCGACAAGTTTCGTCGTCGATTGACACTCTACATCGGCAAACCGCTCCCCAACGACACACTGATCGAACTGGTCCGCTCTCAAGTCAATCAGCTCAACGCCAAGGCCCAAACCGACCATCGACATGAGTTCCCCGTACTGGCCGGCGAAGTGATCCGGGCTTGGCGACGTCGTGGAAAACGGCTCCAAATCGCCGATTCGATGGGGACCGAATTGGGCGGCCGCGAAGCCCTCACGCGCGCCTTCGCGCTGCGGCGTGTGCTGGCGCGGGAGGTCTTTGCAAAGGACGAGACCAACATCGGAGTGTTCTTGCCGCCCAGCGCCGGTGCGGTGGTTGTCAACGTCGCGTTGGCGCTCGATCGCCGCGTTTCGGCCAACCTGAACTACACCGTCTCCAGCGAAGTCATCAATCACTGCATCAAGGAAATCGACATTCGTCATGTGCTCACGAGCGAACGCTTCCTGAGCAAAGTGGACATCAAGATCGACTCCGACACCGTGACCCTGGAATCGATCCGCGACAAAATCACGACGGCGGACAAAGTCATCGCGTTCATTCAGGCCAACGTGATCCCGAGGGGACTGCTGCGACGCATGCTGGGACTGCACCGTGTCAAAAGCGATGACTTGATGACGGTGATCTTCACCAGCGGTTCGACCGGCATGCCCAAGGGCGTAATGCTCAGCCAAGCCAATATCAGCCACAACGTCGATGCGATCAAGAAAGCCATTCGTCTCAATGACGAAGACGTCGTGCTGGGCATCCTGCCGTTTTTCCATTCATTCGGATACAGCGTCACGCTCTGGGCGACCCAGGTCCTGGGGCCCTGCGGCGTGTATCACTTCAATCCGCTCGACTCGCGACAGATCGGCAAGCTGGCCGAAAAGTACGGCGGGACGGTTCTGCTTGCCACGCCGACGTTCTTGCGAAGCTACATCCGACGCGTTAAACCGGAGCAATTCAAGACCCTGGACACCTGCATTGTCGGCGCCGAGAAGATGCCGGCGGACCTGTTTGACTCCTTTGAACAGACCTTCGGACTCCGACCGGTCGAAGGCTACGGGACGACGGAATTGAGCCCACTGGTCTCGGTCAACATCCCCCCGAGTCGTTCACCGGCTGCTTACCAACTCGATCGTATCGAAGGTTCCGTCGGCCGCCCCCTGCCGGGTGTCTGCGCGAAAGTGGTCTCCCAGGATTCGGGCGACGAACAAGCGGCGGGGATCGACGGCATGCTAATGATCGCCGGCCCCAATGTCATGACGGGTTACGCCGGCCAAAAAGAGCTGACCGAAAAAGTGATCCAATCGGGCTGGTACAACACCGGCGACATCGCCCACATCGACGACCAAGGTTTCATCCACATCACCGGTCGACTGAGCCGGTTCTCCAAGATCGGAGGCGAAATGGTCCCGCACCTCAAGGTCGAAGAGGAAATCGCCAAGTCGATTCACCAGTCGCCGTCAAGCGAACCGTCTGCCGACTCAGCCGACGATGGTAAAGGAACGGACGACGAAAATGCAGTGACGCTCTGTGTCACCGCCGTCCCCGACAGCAAGAAAGGCGAACGCCTGATCGTGCTGCACCGCCCGCTGCACAAAAATGTCGACGAGATTTTGGCCGACCTGAAAACCGCCGGCCTGCCGAATCTCTTCATCCCGTCGCGCGACTCGTTCTACGAAGTCGAGCAAATCCCGTTGCTCGGCACCGGCAAACTGGACCTCAAAGGCGCCAAAGATCTGGCGCTGCAACTGGCCGCCAAAGCGTAACGCCACCGAGCTACTTCAATTGCCACTCGGTCGTATCCGCCGCGGCGCCGTTTTGATTGACCTCCTTGACCGATCGGATCAGCTGAATCGGCAACTGGACCAGTCCGGCAACGATCAACGCGGCGTAGGTAAACAGCAGGAACTGCCCCGGCGTGACGATGGATTGCGGCAGCCAAAACAACGCCGCCGTGGAAATCCCGATCAAGCTCAACAGCGTCTTGAACTCGGTCGGCCCGAATCGGGACAGCGTGAACTCGCCCACCAACTTTGCCTTGATGTTCGTCAACACGGCGATCGCGAACAGGCAAACGACCGCCACGATGGCCAAATCCAATCGTCCGCAGGCGACTCCGATTCCGATCAGATAGTAGGCAAAGGAAAGCGGATCGGTGAAATGATCGAGCAACTCACCTCCGTTGCGACACTGGCCGGTCCGTCGAGCGTGCGTGCCATCGACACAGTCAGCCAAATGGTTGCCGACGATTCCCGCCGCACCGACGATGCCGGCCCACCAATAGGTCGTTGAAAACGCGAGCCCGACGGCGCCGACGATCGCCGACAAATGCCCCATCAAGACGATCCCTTCCGGCGGAAACCCGCTGGGGATCCGCAGGTGAGGGTACAGCGACTGTAACTTCGGTGAAATGATCGGGTCGATCAGGCTATGAGAAACGCGTGCCGACATCGTCTGGGCCTTCACTGGAAGAGTCAAAAAATACGCCGCCGACGTCGGCGGGCCAAGTCAACAGAGCCCCGCCCGGCCCGTTGACTGCGCACGCTTTCACGATCCGGCCGATTCAATCCCCAAACCGCCAAGACTTTTCGGCGTAACAACACTGGCCCGGCTACGGCCCCCCTGAGGTTGTTCCCCCACCGAACTTGCTCGGGGGCTACGAGACACCAACAGTCGGGTAGGCAATTAACACGCAAACCGGAGCATCGCGGATCGATGGTGAGAAACACAATGCGATGAACGGATCGACCTCCATTCACAAAATGCGAGTTGGTCTGACCGTGCTGGTCGCCACCTGCTTGATCGCGATCATCGGGTACGTCCTGGCGGGATGGTCGTACATCGATTCGCTTTACATGGTGGTCATCACGATCTTTGGGGTGGGCTACGGAGAGGTGAATCCGGTCGAGGATCCTCGGCTGAAATTGTTTACGTTGGCGGTCATCATTTCGGGGTGCAGTTCCGCCATCTATGTCCTCGGCGGGTTCGTGCAGATGATCGCCGAGGGGGAAATCCAACGGGCCCTAGGAGCCAGACGCATGTGCCAGGAAATCAAGTCGTTGTCAGGGCACGCGATCGTGTGCGGCTACGGTCGAGTCGGCCGCAACCTGATCCACGAACTCGCCCATTTGGGCGTGAAGTTTGTCGTGATCGATCGCGATAGCGAGCGGCTGAGCGAAGCCGAACGGCACGGGACCTTGGTGATCGCCGGTGACGCGTCTCAAGAAGACGTCCTGTTACAGGCCGGAATCGAGCGTGCCTCGGTGCTGGCAACCGTTTTGCCGGACGATGCCGACAACGTGTTTGTGACGCTGACTGCCCGTGAGCTGTGCGAGAACATCCAAATCATCGCCCGCTGCGAGTGCCCATCGACCGAACGGAAACTGATTCGCAGCGGTGCCGATGGCGTGGTGTCGCCGACGATGATCGGGGCGACCCGAATCGCCCACCAAATCGCCTGCCCGACGGTCGAATCGATCGTGGAGAACAAGCAAGCGTTCAATCGACTCAACCAAGACCTCGACGTGTTCGGGGTGCGGATGGTCGAAGTCGATATTCACGAAGAATCCATCTTCGTCGGCGCGACGATTCATGACCTGGAAACCAGCGGCGATGGGGCGACGGTCGTGGTTGCCGTCAAACGCGCCGGCGGCGAAGTCATCAAGAATCCGAAGATGTGCGACGAAATCCGCGGCAATGACAAGCTCGTCATGCTCTCGCACAAAGAAGACTGGTCGCAGGTCAGCGACGATGTCATCTGCCCTTCGACCGACCTCGCCATGCCGATGGTCCCGCTGGCGGTCTAAACAGCGGGCGGAATAAGAGTGTTGGATGCATTGGAGTGGGAGACGCTCGCAGACTGTCACCTCCGCATCGACGAGCCTGGAACCCGATCCCACACCCTGTTAGCTCGCCACCAAGGCACTCGTTCGTCAAAAAACGACCAGAGGGCACACGCGTCGTCGCATCTAAAGTCACCCTCCCTGGCAGGGAGGGTCGAGCGAAGCGAGGAGAGGGTCGGTCGGGTTTGACTGAGCGATCGTCGGTGTCTGCGCGACCCGTTTTTTCAATCCCTTGTAAAATCTTCAACACTCGATCATCGGGCATCGCGAGTTTCACGGCGAGGCTTCGGCTCTGGAACACGCGCCGTGTTCACGCTTAACCAGGCCCATCGGCAATCGCGCGAGCCGTTCCGTGGCGATGTTTCACGAGACGTCCCCAGCGACGCCGCTTTGGCACCGATCTTGCATTGCCTGCCCCATAGCAACTACCAACAGTTCAGTTTTCGGGTTTTGAACACCCCTTCTCATCGATGGTCCCATGTCGCGCCCCCTCATCAAAATCGTTTTCGCAGCCACTTGCTTCGCTCTCCTCGATCACGGGGTCAGCCAAGCCCAATCCGGCTCGGCCATGACTCGCTTGCGGCCGATCGGATCCGCGAGCGCCGTGGACCGATTCCAGAATCAACAATCAGCCTCGGCCGCGACCAACGTTGCAATGCGCGCCACCGAGCCTCGGCCCACGACAGTTCGCAACGAGACCGCTTATTGGCAGCAGAATCAGACCGTCCCAGCCGCCCCGGCGTCGGTTCGGCAGGTGTCTGCCAACCAAGCCCCCGTGCGACAAACGGTCTGGATGCAATCCGGTTTCGATGCGCCGCCGCTAGCGGACTCGGGGATGTCACTTCCCGGCGAGGCGCCCAACGCGGGATTGCCCCAGCCGGGCGCAAGCACCGCGATTCCGAACTCGACTCCGTTTCCCGAAGCCGCAGCTCCGCCACGTGCCTTGCCGTCGCCGAACAACTCCTATGCTCCATCGCCGTCAGACCTGGATCAAATCCCACAGCCCTCCTTGGAAACCAATGCGTTTGCCAGGGCGGACAACTGCCGCCTGATCACGCCCCCGAGTACTTACATGGCGGCCAGCGCCTTTGCCGGCGGCTGCGGGCAAGTCATCCCGACGTCGTACTCGTCGTCGGCCTGCGGCCCGATCACCCAAGCCCCCGGCATGCTACCGGCGGAGATCCCTTCGGCGGCGACGGTTCCGCCCACGACGGTTTATCCGCCCACCACCGCCCAGCCGCTGGCGGTGCCCACATCGGCCGCGCCGGCGCGTTCGCTGATCACGTTAGGGCAAGAAAACTACATGGTCCAAGTCGGCCAAGGGCTCTGGGGCCAGCCGGTCGCGTACGTCCCCGGCCAGGGTCTGCGCAACTGGATCCGCTACATTTTCCCGTGATCGGAAAACAGTCGCGGAGAGCCCTACACACGGCTTGCACACTCCGGCGTCACTCGATAATCTACCGGCCCTGGAAAAGTGAACCTCGGCCGACCGAGACCACTCTTCACAGTCAACCAAGCGGATGTGGCGGAACTGGCAGACGCGCTAGATTCAGGTTCTAGTCCTCGATAAGGGGGTGGAGGTTCAAATCCTCTCATCCGCACTTGGTTTTTGCGGGGTTTTTCGAAACCCCGTCTCTTGAATCGAAGGCCCACACATGGGCGGGTGGTAGCAAACTGGTAGCACCGTTGGATTCACGTTGATTCGGCGTTGATTGTTTCCCCAATCAATCGACCCAAAAATCAACGCACCCAATGGAGGTGCCACCATGGCTTGGCTTCAACAGAATCCCTCCGGCCATTTCTACATCGGTTTCCGTTTCGCAGGCCGGACGTTCCGCCGCTCCCTCAAAACCACCGAACGCCGGAAGGCGAACTCAAAGAAGGTCCGTCTTGAGGACACGATCAGCCTGATCGAATCCGGCCGCATCGACCTCCCCACCGGCGTCGACATCCCGACTTTCCTGCTCAGCGACGGCAAGAAGAATGGCAAGACCGTGGTTCGGGACTGCCGGCTCGATGAACTACTGAAGGAATTCTTCGACGCCATTCCCGCAGGCAGCCTGGAGCAGAACAGCATCAACACGATGAAGACGCATGAAAATCATCTCATCCGCCTGCTTGGTGCCAAGCGTTACCTCGGTGCCCTCTCCAACGCCGACCTGCAGACCTACATCCAGAATCCGTTGCTTCGCACGCTTCGCCAAATCGATCATGCCGGTCAGGCCGGGTGACTCAAGTTTCAATGCTTCTTGAGCTTGTCGATTCGTTATCCGCCTCTGGAACCGTTCTCGCTCCTCGTCGAAGCTGCCCTGACCCGTCGCGAATGTCACGCAGACCAATGCCGCGATCAGGCAGAACAAAATACGAATGTTAACGAACAATTTTTTCACCTTCTGAATACGAGACATACTTCTCGCCGAACTTGCTTCGTTCTCACGAAAGCGGGCGTAAAAGCGGCACAATCGCGATGCGATCCCTCGAACAACGGACATGCGGCATCGCCGGGCAACAATGGGCGAGGAGTTACCAACTCGCCCTTGCCGTTGCCAATGCCGGAATGGAACGCTGATTCACGGAGGCTTCAAATCGACGGTCAGATTGTGAAACGCTTTAAATGGCCAGCGGCAAATCAGGAGGCTGTGTTGTGTGCGTTTGAGGAAGAAGGCTGGCCCGAACGAATTGACGATCCGCTTCCACCGCAGCCGGAACAGGATGCGAAGCGTCGATTGGCAGACACTATCAAGTGCCTCAACCGAAAACAGGTCAACGAGCTAATGCACTTTCGTGGAGACGGAACAGGCGAAGGCGTTGTGTGGGAGCGACACGACACAAACGGAAAAGCGCTTCAGCACTTCAGCGTCCCGTCTGAAGAAATATGGCCCTACGAGCCTGCCTATGTCAATGAAGAACCTCACGCGTTTGTCTACCAATCGGCTAAGCCGGTAGCCAGCTTTCACTACTTCCGGTTCTTTCCTCCGTATAACAAGTCGAAGCAGATCAGTAACGAAGATTGGCTACAACTCTCATTGCTATGGCCGAAACCAAGGAGCTGTCTTGGTCCGCACATCCTGGGGAAGCGAATGGGGAGACAATGGGAACGGATGGCTTCCCGCAGCAGCGTTAGATCCTGGACTTTTCGCTGATTGCTGGACAGTCGCGGTTACTCCGAAACCATAAACGCAGTTTTCGCTTCTGAAGGCATACCGGCCTGTTGTTGGCCGGATGACACGCGATACGGCAGAGATCGTTGTGCATATTTGATTGGCAAATTGTGGGGAGGCAATGTGACCAGTTGACTTCGTTAACAGTCAACTTGCTCGTCATTTCTGGTGACTGATCCCTGGAGACTTGCTGGATTCAGTCGAGCCGTTACTCCAGGCGGCAGCCGCTGTGTCAATACAGTTAACTGCCGTTCCTATCGGCTTCCGTAGTCCCAAGGCAGGCATGGGACACAATCCTATGTGTAACAGCATGAATATTGGTCTCGAACAAACTGCATCACGGAAATCGTTGGTATGGCGAAGAAAAAGGCAACGCGCAAGTCAACAGGAGAACGGAAATCCTCGGCTAATAGTCGGACCAAGACAACGACGCGGAAGGCATCCACGAAGGACTGCCGAAACATTTTTGAAACGAGATTGACTGTTGCAGCAGAAAGCCCCATGGCGCGGTTTTCAAAAGGACTCGACCACGATCCGACGACGGGTGAAGTGAATGCGTCCCAGTTTCAACTATTTGTCGATCAGCTTAAGAAGCTGAACGCGGATCCAGGACAAGTTGCGAAACGAGGTTTTCAGCTTCGTAGCAAGACGTGTGATTCTTTGCGTCGGTTCGTTAATCCTCAATCCGGTTGGGCCCTCGACACAGAAGTCACCGATCCTTGCTGTTACGTCATTCCAGAGCCGCCGGATTTGAACAGCCAAGAAGAAGCGGCGGAGATGATCGAGCTGTACTGGATGGCGTTGTTGCGTGACGTGCCGTTTGCCCAGTGGGACGATCATCCGCTGGTGGCCGCCGCCGCCGAGGAACTTAGCACCCTGCCGCTGTTCATCAATCGTGACGCCCCCAACGAAAATCCTACGAACGCCGGCTTCGAGGTGATTCCGATCACATCGAAGAGCCTGTTTCGTGGTGGTGAACTGGCACGTTTCGCTGACCAAACCGCCGGCATATCGGAGAGTATTGGCCCGTATCTTTCTCAGTTTCTGCTTCACGAAATCCCGTACGGAACATTACGAATTCCTCAACGCTGCATCCATGCCGCATCCGGCATTGACTACATGACGGAATGGTCCGAGTGGCTGCATGTCCAAGACGGAGAGCGACGAAACCCCAATCAAAACTTGGTTGGTCAGCACGATCCGTCCCAGCGGCGATATCTATCGACGATGCGGGATTTGGCGACTTACGTCCACTACGACGCTCTTTACGAAGCCTACTTGAACGCTGCGTTGATCTTGCTTGGTAGTGGCTACCCAACCAATCCCGGCAATCCGTACGGTCCAGGATGCTCCGTGATGGGGACTGGACAGGACCAAAGGCCACACGACAACGAAGCTTACTTGAAGTCGGCCGACCGCGGCTCACCGAAATATCCCGACCAAGATGGGTTTGGCACATTCGGTGGACCGCAAGTTCTTTCCCAAGTCACCGAAGTCGCGACTCGCGCACTCAAAGCGGTATGGCGACAAAAATGGACCCATTTACGACTTCGTCCCGAGGCATACTCCGGATTGGTTCATCGCGCGATCGTCGATGGTGTTCCCGTGCCCTACGAAGCGTTTGACATCGAAGTCGAACGCATCCTTCGCGCCAGCTGCGCATTGGATCGTCTCACAGCTTCACGTGGAAAAGGGCGAAGCCGACATCGCGATCACGATCCAAGCGCTTTGCTCCCCATGGCTTTTCCCGAAGGATCGCCAACGCATCCATCCTACGGAGCCGGACACGCGACGGTCGCCGGCGCTTGCGTCACCGTGTTGAAGGCATTCTTTGACGGAACCGTCCAATTCATCGGTCCTGTCGAGGCAACCGCCGATGGGCAACACCTTGTGCCGTATCAAGGGATGGACGCGCACAGCGGAAAGATGACTGTTGAGCTAGAGCTCAACAAGCTAGCCGCCAACATCGCGATCGGTCGCAACATGGCCGGCGTCCATTGGCGAAGCGATTACACGCAAAGTGTATTGCTGGGCCAACGAGTCGCCGTCGACATGCTTTATCGGAAGAGCGCAACGTACACCGAAGATTATTGTATCCGGTTCAACAGCTTCGGAGGCAAGCCGATTGAGATCCAGGCAGGCCAAGTCAAATACGCCGGCAAAAAGCTGAGCTTGCCAGAATTGAAACGTGGTGAATGTTTGGAGCCCGAACGATGCAACATCGCCAATGAACTGAAGTCGATCATCTAAATCACATTTGGGGTTCTCAACATGGCGACACGACGCACGCGTCATTTGCGGTTTTCGCGACCTGCATCGGTCGATTTCATGGCTCTCGGAGCCGGTCCGCTCGCTGCGGCAGCGGCCAGTCGGGCCATCGGGCATGACCCTCCCTTGAGCGATCGAGACGAGTTCATCTTCTTGCTGCACACCGCGGCAGAAATCGAACACGCATTGATGGTTCAATACCTCTACGCCTGGTTTTCGTTGCGGCCAGTCAGCGATTTTGCTGACCCTGAGCAACAGCGACTCGTAGGACTTTGGAGCGGTCATTTGCGCATGATCGCGATGGAAGAAATGGGGCATTTGTTGACGGTTCAAAATTTATTGCGTTCCGTCGGCGGCCCGCTCAACCTAGAACGCGAAGACATGCCGTTTCGCAGTGGGCTGTATCCGTTTCCGTTCCAGCTTGAACCACTCTCCCGAGATTCATTGTCGAAATACGTCTTCGCCGAAATGCCGTCGAACTTGGAAACCGACCCGGCCTACGCCGACGTGGTACAGCGTGCCAGACGCGTTTCGCCGGACGACCTGGAATTAAATCATGTCGGTGTTCTGTTCGCCAGACTGTCAGAATTGGCCGCGACGCTACCCCGTTCGACGTTCCAGCCAAGTAGCGAAACGTTTCAAGGAACGGCAGACAATTGGGGACAAGGATACGAGGAATCAGTGCCGGGTAGCGGAGAGGGGTTGATCATCCGTTCGATCCGCAACCGTGATGATGCGGTCGCGGCAATCAACGACATCGGGGAACAAGGCGAGGGCATGTCATCGCCGATCAATGATGCTGACGATCCGGTCTCTCATTTTCGCCGTTTCTTCGACATCTACGAAGCCTTCCCGGAACCGGATGCTTGGCGAGCGACTCGTCATGTTCCCACACATCCCAACACCACCCTTGCTCCACAGTCCGATGACGGCGTTGATGTGGAGTCGGGAGCGGATGATTTTGACCGAGGGCGAATCACTCATCCGGTAAGCCGAGGATTTGCCCAGTTGGCAAATGGACGCTACCGCATGTTGCTTGCGCATTTGCTTCATTCTCTTTCGATCCCGTCAGCGGAAGACAGCGACAGCATCGTCGGCCACGATGAACTCGTCGATTGGACCTTTGACGAAATGCATGAGTTGCTCCCGATCAATCGTCTGATTGTCCAGCGACCTCTCGGCGATGAAGAAGACGAAGCGCGAGCCGGATTGCCGTTCGAGCTTCCGTACACACTAGCAATCCCCGACGAAGAGGATAACCGTTGGCGTTTGCACCGAGATTCCATTGAGAATAGCGCCAAGATCATTGCATCGCTACGAGAACTCGGTCTCAACTCAGACGAAATCGAATATCTGGATCGCTTAGAAACCAGGGATGAGGTTCGAAAAGAAACCGTTGCTGAGTTCCTAAGACAAACAAGTGATGATGACACGTTACACGCGATACGGATCTTTCCTCCGATTGCAATCGCGCGACTTGGTTCGGCAACGGAACCGTTAGATAACTACGATTTCGAACTTGACGATGATGGTCGCCGTACGATTCGCGGCGCAGAAACTTTGGTCGTTGATCGAGCGACGGGAACGATCACGGAGGTTCGGACGCCGAATGAAGTCCGCTTCAAAGACGATGGCCGAATTCGCCCTGTCTGCCCGTTTTTAGAAATATGGGCACAGTTGCAGCAGGATGGTGACTACGAGCCGCTGTCAATTTCAAAACTGAGAGAACTTGGCGGGCAAGTGAAGTGGCGAGTCCGTGCGGCGAACCTGAAAGCATGGCGCCGGACTGGCGACGATGATGACAAGGTCCAAGCGGATACGGGCGAGATTCAGGACCACGATTCGCGTGAACTTGTCGGGCGCTGCAGCAACTTCAAACCTGGAATCGAAAAATCGATTCCGCTGGGCAGTGTTCAGTTCATTCGCCCCACGGACGAGTTTCCAGAACTGCGTCTTCGTTTCACACCAGCGGTGGGGAGTGTATTTGGTCCCAACGCAGACGATCCGAACACGGTTGACGATGTCTACGATTCGACTCGCGGAAATTGGGTCGGTCACCGTGATGGTGCGCCGGGTACCCCCTTGTTCACGTTCCCTGGCGGGATCTATGCCCGCGATGCGGCTGGGAATAGCGCGGGCTATCTCGATGACACGTGTGACGCGATCGTCGAAGCCATTGTCACCGTGGGTGAACGGGAGTTTGTTTCAACCGCCCGCGTTTCCTCGGGACCACCTGATTTCGCACCGGACAGTTTGCCACTGCGAAGCGTTACTGACGACGCGCAGCAAATACTACTTGGTCCGCAACCGGGGAATGCGGCAAACGCTGTAGCGGAGTCGCGCGAGCTGATTCGACGCACGGTGGAGTCGATTCGATTGATGAATACGGACGCGTTGAACGAGCGGGGAATGCCAAACCATGATCGCGGTGCCGGGCGCCTCGGCGAACCGATTTTTCGTCCTCCGGCACGAGCGCGCTACGCAGCGGTGGTCGGTTTTCACCAAGCTGTCCTCAGCAGCCTCGATCGATTGGAGGACAACGACACACCGGCCAACCGTGCGGCAGCCCGATCATCCTTGATTGCCATGCAACAACGGCTGAGAGAATATGACGAGGTTGGCGATCTGACCGATGCGGGTCGCCAGAAGATGCCGGCAATGATGCGGGGCAGCGATGGACGCTATCTGGCGCTCACGCGTCGATTGCTAAACCAGATTCAACTTGCGATCGATGAATTGGAATCATCGCCCGATCCGGTGACACCCGAGCAAGCAATGATCGCGTTGATTGAGAGCAAGGCTGCATTTGCGAATCGTCACCTTGGTATTCAAACCGACGGTGGTGGTTCTCTCGCATCGCTCTTTGCCGATCCGCCGGCCTTGCTTCGCTATCTACAAACCGAAACCGTCGTACGAGACATCATCCCTGAACTAGAGGGCGAGCCACTGATTCGGCCTCAAGATCCCGCCAATTCCGCGTTCTTAAGCCTCATCACGAATTCCGCACACCCAATGTTTTTTGGATTCGATCAAGCCCTGGAAGTTCCAATCGTCGAGGCGTGGATCAACTCGTTACCACTCGATGACGATCCAATTGTCTAAAGCCGCAACAGAGGACGCTCGATGCCATCGTTACAACCAACCAACCTGACTGCCCAATCGTTGTATCGCGGACGAGGAAATCCGCCGAGCGCCCATCCGATCACATCGATCTCCAATTGTTTCCCTGGACTTGAATTTGACTTTCGCGTCATTTGGAAAAACGTTTTCGTCGGTATCGAAGTCCACGAGGCCTTCAACTACGTGATCGACGTCAACGATCCCGCCATCGCTGCACAAGGCGTGGAGCCGGCAATGCGGATATTGGATGTCGATGGCGATGCGATGCAAGTCGACGTCGTAGGTCCAGATCCGGCGGGCAACCAGAGAGTGCTTGGAGACAACAACCTGGAATGGACGAATGCGCTTGCCCGAATCGTCCAGCAGCATTCCGGCAATACGGTGCGATGTCGTTTCGTCACCGAAGGCGCCGCACCGATTTCCGCCGATTTGACGATACGCGATTTCTTCAAGGACGGGCAGTTGGATCCGGCGGTCATCCCGGCCGGAACGTTGACCCAAGGGCTTTGTTCACCTTGGCAAGCCGACTACCGCGAATGCGGTTGCTACTACTGGGCCGCCAGTCGTCCCGATTTTGTGAATGCCGAACCAGATGGCGGCGGCACCAAGGGGCACAATTGGATGTTGAAGGATCGTACCGATGCCAACAAAGCGTTAACCGACAATCAAGTCACTTGGGATCGCATCGGAGCCGCAGACCAAATTTCTTACGAGGACCTATATCAAGCTTGGGAAGAACACTTGAAGTTCATCATCGGGGGAAACGATCAGTCGTGAACATCTCTTTGCCTATCATCGACGGCCCAGTTGCAACCGCTCAGGACGAAGTAGCACGAATTAGTCGGGGTCTCTCTGAAGCGTTTCTGTTTGATTCTGACGCAGGTAAATACGCTTTCGTTGTTCAGGGCAGTCAATTGTTTCGTACGGACGAAAAGACTTACGCCATGCTGTCAGACTGCAAAGATGACGAGCAAGCAATGCGTGCGGCGCTGAAATCGCTTGGATGCCGTTTGAAGCCTGTCGCCGACAAACCCGTCCCAAATCCCGTATCCGCCATTTCGTTGGCGGTTTCTCAAAAATGCAATCTCGCCTGCTCGTATTGCTATGCCGAACAGGGTGGATTCGGGCAACCACAACGAAGCATGTCGGAGGAAGTCGCGATCGGCGCGATCGAACGATTGATTCGTGATGTCGGAACAGGCAATCGAGTGAACATTGCGTTCATGGGCGGCGAGCCATTGATGAATCGTCGTGTGCTGAAGTCTGCGACGCAACACGCCGTAAAGTTCGCTACGGATCACCATGTTGATGTCGGTTTTTCGATCACAACGAACGGTACGCTGCTCACACCTGAAGACGGGGATTTCTTCGAGGAACATGGCTTCGCCGTCACACTCAGTGTCGATGGATTGCCCAGCGAACATGACCATGCCCGCCCCGACAAACAGGGCAACGGCACATTCAATCGGCTGATGGATCGAGTCCGGCCATTGCTTCGACAGCAACGTCGGATGCAGGTGTCTGTGCGTTCGACGGTAACTCCTAGCAGTGGTTCACTGGTCGAGTTCCTTCAAAACATGATTGACCGAGGATTTCATAGCGTCGGGGTTTCTCCGCTGCTCAGTTCGCCCACTGGAAACGGCGAAATGAACAACCGGTCGTTGAAGCGGATGCTGCGGCAAATGATCGAGTGTGGCGACGAATTCCAGCGAGCCGTTGCGGCACGACGACGGTATCCGTTTCTGAATATCGTCAATGCAATGCAGGAGATACATCGAGGCTCCCAGCGTGCGTTACCCTGCGGAGCGGGAGACAGCTACGTCGGCGTGGGTGCCGAAGGTGATTACTACGCCTGCCATCGATTCGTTAACGACGATGAGCGTTGGATGGGTGATCTTCAAAGTGGCGTTAGCGAAACCGCACGTACCCAATGGACCTCGAATCGGCATGTTCACATGCAAGAACCGTGCAGGAGTTGCTGGGCGAGGTATTTGTGTGGTGGTGGCTGCCATCACGAAGTAATCCACCGCGGGAGGTCCGCTTGTGAGTTCATTCGTGGCTGGCTTGCATACTGCCTGGACGCCTATGCCAAACTGAGCGCTCATTCGCCCTGGTACTTCGGGGTAGCGGACTGATGCGGTTCGATTCGGACGTAGCGATCATTGGCGGAGGACCAGCCGGGTCTATCGCGGCTGCCAGACTGTCTGGACTCGGCTTTCGTACGACCGTGTTTGACGCTACTGGATTGAAAAAACGCCATCGCGCAGAATCGTTGACTTGGCAAGGCCATCGGTTCCTCCGTTTCATCGAAATGACGGAGGGTATCGAGGAGTCCATCATCCAGGAGACTACCGGAGCGACCATTCGATGGGCCAATGAAACCCACGAACGTCACGTTACGGCGATTCAAGTTGATCGTGGGCAGTTCGATGCCGCCCTTTTGCGTTTTGCGAAATCTCAGGGAGCTGTTGTTTCTGAGTTGGCGCGTGTTCGCAAGGTTCGCCCTCAGAAGGCCGGTGAACGAGGTGGCTGGATCCTGACTGTGGATACGGAGCGAACCACCGTTGATCATCACACTCGCTTTCTAGTCGACGCGACTGGAGCACGCGACTTGCTTGGGCACGGGCGGACGCTAATCCGACCACGCACGATCGCACTCATCGGTACGCACCGCGTAGATGCGCCGGGTGCAACGACGTTTATCGAAGCCACGAAAAACTCTTGGTGTTGGCTTGCCCCGGCCGGGCAGCGAAAAATGATGTTTGCTGCTTTTGTCGACCCACTGAAACGAGGATCACGTAACAAACGCGACTTGGCACAGCACTATTTCGCCAACTTGGTAGAGTGCAAGTTTGCTTCTCGTCTTTGTGACGCTCCCATTGCAAAGCCGGTCGCCTGCCTGGTCAACGCAAGCCGGTCGAATCAAGTCGTTGGCGATGACTGGATCAAGGTGGGCTCATCAGCAATTTCCTACGATCCGCTTTCGTCTCAGGGACTGCACTGCGCCATGGTAAGCGGCTTCCAAGCCGCTGCCGTTGTCAACACGATTCATGCTGGCGGAAATGCTCGATTAGCACAAGATTTCTACACAAAACAGGTGTATCGAAGTGCCGACCTGCACAAGCGAAATACCGGTCGACTGTATTCCGATCATGCAAAGGTGTGTCCAACGAGTTTTTGGCTGAGTCGAGAGACAAGAAAAGACGCCGGCTCTCAACCTGATTTAGAACCATCACTTGACTTCTCCGAGAAGCTATGGATCGGAGGGCGTGTCTCATTTCGTGAGTGCGCAGCACTTGCCAATGACAAGATCGTTTCGGAAGTGGGCATGTGTCTTGAACAGCAAGAGCCCATCACACGCTTCGGCGGGACACCCATCACTGAGTTCACACGACACGTCGACGGATCTCGTAGTGGCAAGGAATTGATATCCGTTTGGTCTCGGCAAACTTCACGACACGATGCCGAGCAACTGTTCAGATACCTCGTTCAGCATCGGGCGATCGTCCCGCACAAGACGCATGTCTCGTCTTCGTTGGCGTCAATGCACACTAGAAGGAAAAACGAATGATACCCGCGACTTTCCCCACAGGTACTGGCTCAGCAATCGAGAACATTTCTTGGACGGCCGAAGTGCCCGCAACAACCTATGACCGTGCCGTCGTAATTGCCTATGGCAGTGATGGACTGACTCCAGAGTGGAAGCCTGAAATTGAGCGTCATGCAAAGGCGCTCGCCAACGCCGGAGTTCTCGCCTTGATTCCAGACTACTTCGAGCTAGATCCGCCGACTCCGCATGGCAGTTCGGCGGCTGTCTTTTCGCAGATTCTTCCCAGACATCAGCAGTGGGAGCAGGTGCTTCGGGATGCCGTCACTGCAGCGAAAGCGTTGCCCGGCATTGACGATTCCAAGGTGGGGTTCATTGGATTTTCACTAGGTGGATTTCTCGGTTTGCGAATTCGCGACTCGGTGAATGTCTTGATTGAGTATTTTTCACCTTATCGATTTCCACCCAATGTGGACCTCGGAGAACTGACGCCCTTGAAAGGCCTGGGAGGTTCTGCGAATCCATCGCTCAAAGTCATGATCCATCATGGAAAATCAGATCGATTGGTTCCTATTAATCTCAACGCGACGCCTATCAAGGCTGACCTGCTTGCCGAGGGAGCGTCTGCAGTAACGATCTACCATACAGGTGCCAATCATGGATTTCAGGGACCCGATTCTGACAATAAAACCGCTCGACAAGAATCGCTCAAAGAATCTGTGAAGTTCATCCAAGACAACCTGTAACTCCGTTCGACCGAGCCTATAGCCGTGCAAGCGAATACTCAGATCACGCCGCCGGGAACGGAAAAGTTCACGCTGCCGGTGCCACCAAACTTTGGTGTCACCGATTCGTTTTTTTCGGCGGCGAGCTTGCTGGTATTTTTTGTTGCTTCGGTGTTGGCGATTGCCTATCTGCCCCTTCTGCCACGCTGGGCAGTCGCTCCGTTTTGGTTCACGGCATTTGGCAGTGGACTTGGGTTTCTCTACGAGACTTGGCTGCTGCTTCGCGCCGCGCCTTACCAATTATTGGGGACTGCGATGGGTCGTGTCCTTCAGGCGATTCGTCTTGGCAATCTGGCTGCCGTGTTCGGGTCGGTTTACCTCGCATACGGACTGCTGACGCTCGGTGCTTTCGGTCACGCCGGCTGGGTGACGGCGTTGGTGGGCGTCGTCACCGGATTCCTTCTGGTCGTATTCTTGTTTCGGGGACCGCAATACATCGCGGCTGCGATTCTGGCAATTGGTTTGTTGGTATTGCTCACGCTCGTGTTTGCATCCGATGGGCTGCTGGGTGGAATTTGGGTGCGTGTCACACTCTCGATCGCAGCGTTGGGTCTATTCGCCACAACAGTCATCGGTTCGGAAACGCCTCGGCGAAGTACGATTTTTCACCTCGTGGCGACGGCGGTCGTCGTCCTGCTCTACTTCGGATTTCAGCGCGAATCCGAGGCTTCGCCGCACAAAATCGAAACAGGGATCGGGCTGCGATTGCTGGTTTCCGTTCCCATCGGTATGGGACTGGCTTTCTATCTCCTTCCACAAACTTGGGCCATATTTCGTTCGCTCGTCTCAGGCTGGACTTGGCCTTACTTCTATTTGTTCATTGCCGGAGGCATGCGAATCAAGCGTCCGGATCGTCTTGGGAAACTGTACGACGGACGCGAAGACGAATTGAAACCGCTCGGACTGCTCCCGTACTACATTGCGCATCCACGCAACCTGACGCACCCGGTCAGTGTGCCGTGCCTTGATGAAGCCCTAACGCTAAAAGTTCATGCGTTCGGTTTTCTTGCGCGACTAGTGAAGTTCGCGTTCGCGACGGCCAGTCTTGTCAATCGGGTCTTTCCGATTGCCAATATCGATGTGCCGCTAAGACTGAAGCCAAGAATGCAGCCGTGGACGGATGGTCATGACCATTGGCCGAACCAATTTTTGCAACGAGTCTATTTGCCCAGGCTCGGATGGTTTTCGATCGAGTCGGGCGTGCGCGGCCCTGGATTTCAGCCGACGCCACAAACGGCGATCGAAGCTTATAAGAATGGGCAGCTACTGGCATTCCTGGTTGAATATGGAATCGCAGGTACTTTTATTCAGCCAATAAATCGTGACGGTCGGCAAGCTTTCGTGATGGACCTGTCACGACTGGAAAAGTATGCAACCAAATCGGACTACGAGTCCTACGGAGGCATGGCCTACTTTGTGATCGATGACGCGGAACGCTGTATGAACCTAACACACGTCGTCGCCCCACATTCGGACGTCGAGCTGGCGGTTGATCCGACCGATGCAAGATTTCGTCACGCTGAGGACATGATTTTGGCGTCCGTCTATTTCTATGTGGTCAGCGGAAAGCACCTTGTTGAAATTCACATGGGCTTGAATTTGGTCGAGGTCGCCCTATTCAACTCGTTTGATGCCAAGCAGCAGTGGTTTCATCCGGTTCGATTGGCGCTGTATCCACACTTGTTTGCACATGAATTGGCCGAAGAGCTGACGACGCAAAACTTGTTGGAAGACAAAGCTGTGTTTCCGCAGATTTTCGCTACCACCAATGTATCCTTGATGCGTCATTTGAATGATCGCTTTGGCGAGTACGCGCTGGCAGGCGACGAAAATTTTGATCTCCGCGAAAGGATTCTGTTGACCGGACGCGCCGGACAAGCTCTCGAAGACGTCTTGCCTCGGTCAAGTCTTGTCTGGGAAAAACGCTACGCCGCAATCTGGCTGAAATATGCCACTGATCTTGTAGACGCCGCCTATGCCAGCGACGGCGCAGTTGCCGCCGACGAGTGCGTGCAGATGCTTTACGCCAACCTGTCCGCGACTTTTCGTGAACCAATGCCAGCGCGATTTGGCGAACTGCGGACGCGACAGGGTTTGGCGAGATTCATTGCCGACATGATGCACCATTTGATTATCCGCCACGAAGTCTACGGGACATCTGGCGTTCGCTTGGCACTCGACCCGCGCATCAACAAAGTGCAAGTCCCCAAAGACGGAGGTCCCTACGGTCTCGACGATTGGCGATCCCTTGCCTGTGTCGCCATGGCGACCTCCCGAGTTCGCTACACACTTTTGAAAACCGATTACAAGAACGTCTTCGATGACTTGCAAGACCCGGGCGTCAATCAGAAGTATCGAGCCGCGCATGATCGCATGAAGGGAAAGCTCGACGAACTCGAAAACATCTTCAAATCCGACGGTGTCAACAACTACGACACACTTCGGCTCTTGCCTTCCGAGCTAGACATCGGAGCAGGTTACTAAGACGGTTAGGATGGGAGATTTCATTCACCAACGATTCCCACAGCCTTCCGTAGCATGTTCTTTGTTGAAAGTGCAGAATGTGAATGCTTGCTTGAAAGTACTTCGCGCGGGGACGGTGGATCGTGAACAACATATTGACTGGTGCGTGGGTCTATCGCAGTTTTCGTAACATTCAAGCACAAGTTGTTGCCACGCAGTCGCTGGCCGAACGCTTGCTATTTGGTCAGGCCGAGTTGGTTTTTGATCCGGTTGTCGGACACGATAATGTCCGAGGCCAGCTCGCTTTCCGTAGCGATCCACCCGAAGTTGATGATGCCCGACTGGAAATGGTTGGCAGGATTGAGCACGGATCGCCTCATCGCATTCGTTTGCGTGGCATTGGTGTCGCTGGCACGAGTGCAGAGGATTGGGTCTACGACTACGTGGGTTATCTCGCACCCGAATGGCCGGAAGGAGTCGATCAAGTTCCCGCGATTGTGGGGACGGTCATCCGTAGTGTTCCACATGGAAATGCACCGGCGGGGGTCGTTGCGTCTTTCGTAGCCGTAGCCAAAGAGTTTCCAGAGCCGAGAGACGTCATCCCGCTGCCCGCGCCTGTGATCCGAATGTTGGCGGGCGAGAAACATCGCTTGCATCATTTGCTTTGGCATTCGCTTCGACAATTTTGGTTGTCGCCTGAAGTTTCAGATGAGACCCGCCAGCAAATTCGCGCACTCCATTGGGAACCGCCGCGACTGGGAATCGAGAACGGCCAGATCGCAGTCAACAATGGATCAGGAATCGACTTTCTTTACATGCACCGCGAGATGATCTCGCACGTTCGGCACATGATGCACCGTGCAGGTCTAGTGCCGATTCGCCATTGGCCGAGTCCTGCTCAGCCGGGTGCCGTGCGCGCAGAGCCTGATTTCACACAAGCGAACCCGACGCTCCCGGCGCCTGGCAACCCTGATGGGTTTGTTGTTCCGCCTGCATGGCAATGGCCCGGTTTGCCTCATCTGGAACGTCGCATCCGAGCGCTCAAGAGTGATGAATATTTCTGGTCGCGGATGCAGTGGTGGGATCGCGAATTCAAGAATCCCGAACGGCTGGCACGTCTGACGCTGGGACAACTTGGTGCGTTGTTGGAGTACTCGATTCACAACGACATGCACATGCGGTGGGCCTCGATTCCACGACTTCCCGATGGAACGAAAGTGCCACTGGGTCGAAGCGTGGGCGACATCGACAGCCGTTGGGCGAATTCGAGCAACGACTTCCTCGGCGACTTCTATTCATCGCACGTGAACCCGGTCTTCTGGCGACTACACGGTTGGGTCGACGATCGAATCGAAGACTGGTTTGCAGCCCACGAAGCAGCTCATCCCGGTGAAGTCCAACGAACCGACGTCGGCGGCCTGCCTTGGTTCCAAAGCGAGAACTGGGTCGAGCACGATCAGCCTTGGGCGAAACCGCAACAAGGATTCGACGTCGACACCATGAAGCAAGTCGTGCACTTGCTATTCCCTCCTCCAGAACCCCGAGCCCGAGCTTCGATGGCCGCATCCGAAGATGCGCGTCAACCGAGCATGAAATCCGCAACCGAATTCTTCTTTGGAGGAGATGAAGCCGTGCCAAGCTTATGACGACACCATGTATGGCCACACAATCTCAACTTGAACTGACTAGTCGTTACGACAACAGAAAGTGCTGAGTCCGTTGGTGGCTCCTCGACAACTGGCTTCCCATAGCAATCCGATGGAAGAAGCTTTCGTCACGCGCATCGTCACGCGCATGATGAACCTCGTTTTTTACGATCCGCAAAACTTACGCAATGGAGCAAAACATGGCCAATAAGAAAAATGAATCGGACCTGAAGGATCTTCTCCAATACTTGATAAAACAACTGGACGACTCTGGGCTAGTGAATGACATCGGTAGGGTGGACAGCGAAGATCAGGGCGCCTCCAAAAGTCGGCGCTCTCAACGCAAAGTTCATCAGATAGGAAAGAATACAATCTGTTCGACAGACGCACGGGGGTTCCCGACGGCAGATGATGTTAGCCCAAGTTCAATCCTCTTGGACGCGTCAGAAGGATTCGTACCGCTATGGCGTTACGGTACGACATTGCGGTGGTGGTTCGATGACGTGGCAATCTCAGATCACCCTGATCCATCGTCGGTCAAACGGACTGTGCGTGAGCTGATGACAGAAGCGATGGAGGCGTGGGGGGACGCTGCGCCCATCAAGTTGCGTGAAGAGCGCGACTCTTACGATTTTCGCGTCATCGTCAATGCCAAAGACCGTTGCACGCCGTCTGGTTGCACGCTTGCAAGTGCATTTTTTCCGGATTCCGGTAGACATGATTTTCACGTTTACCCGCTCGCGCTTGAGCAGTCGCGGAAAGAACAAGTTGATACGTTCATTCACGAACTCGGACATGTCTTTGGATTACGACATTTCTTTGCCCAAGTTAGCGAACAAGCATGGCCTAGTGAGATATTTGGTAACCATCGCGCGTTTTCGATTATGAACTATGGAAGCCTTAGTGAACTAACGGAAGACGATAGGAATGATTTGAAACGACTCTATCAGGCAGTTTGGTCCGGAGCCTTGGCCGACATCAACGGCACCCCGATCCGTTTGTTCCCGCCGTACCATGAAGCTGGAAACATGGTCATTCCACGGTTTTATGGTTCCCGTGCAGCCACTGAAGGTTAGCACGCGACTGGAATAGCGATGCGTGACACCAGTGTGACTCTACCAAGTACCGGAAACTTAGGATGCTACATCTTGAACTAGGCAATATCAGCAGTGTCGATGATTTACGAACGTTCTTGCAGAAAGCGATTGAGTTAGAGCATGCAACGATTCCGCCGTACTTGGTGGCTCACTATTCTTTGCGCGGTTCATTGAATTCCGAAATCAAAGACAGCTTACGGGAAGTCGCGATTGAGGAAATGCTACACATGACGCTCGCGGCCAACATCCTCAACGCGATCGGAGGCAGCCCAAGAATCGACTTTCCGGAGTTTGTTCCAAACTATCCATCGAAGCTTCCGCTTGGTGTGGGATCGACCGATCCGGACAACGAGTTGATCGTTCCGCTTGAGCGTTTTTCCAAGCAACTGCTGATTAACGTCTTCATGGAGATTGAAGAGCCGGAACAACCGCGCGAGTTTCCAGTGCTGGAGCGGGCTGCTTCTTTGGTAGCACCAACCTTTTCGTTCTCAACGATTGGTGAGTTTTACTCCGCCATTAAGCAAGCTCTGAATCATTTCGGAAGCGAGATATTCACGGGGGCCCTTGCTCACCAAGTTTCGGTACATCAGGCTTTTGGAAGATTCATAGATGCTGCACAAGTTCCTGATGTTGTCAACAGTTTGGAGACGGCACTTCGTGCGGTCGACGTGATTGTCGAGCAGGGCGAAGGAACCGCCGAGTCGCCCATCGATCCAAACACGCGTCAAGCGGAAGATTACGCGCATTTCTATAAGTTCGCGGCGATCTACCACGGTCGTCGATTACGGCCAGACCTGACAAACACCGATGGGTTTTCGTATTCAGGTCGGAGGATCGGATACGACCCCGAGCAAGTATATCCGTTGGTTGCCAACCTGAAACTCCATGATCTCCGGTCGAACTCTGAAGAGCATGGACTTCTGAGTGCGTTCAACTCGACCTATTCTCGAATGTTGCGAGAACTTGACTCTGCGTTCAACGGTAATCCGACTGGAATCTTCACCGCAATCAGCACGATGAGGCAACTTGATCGAGATGCCAACGCAGTGGTCGCAAAGCGTATCAGCCCCGACTCGTTGCTGAACATCGAACTCGCGCCTGATGAGGCCTATCACTTGACACCAAGTTTCGAGTATGTGTCTGCGGTGCCCGAACCAGTCAGCACTCGGTTTGATCGCGTTATCGAGATCCTTGACGAATCGATTGGTGGACCCGGTGAGACGATTGGCGTTCATGGAGCGTTTTGGAGGAACAAGACTCGCGACGAATTCGTTGGGCTTAGTGTGCGCGGGTTGGAGTTGATTGACCTCAACAATGGTGCGGGTTCCAACCTGATAAAGGCCTTGAGAGGCGAGGCTCCGTTTGGAGCTGACTTGCCCAATCCACCTTCCGGAGCTCGGTTCAGTCGAATGCCCGCTGGATTCGATCCAGTGCCTGAAGTGGGCATCGAGTTTATTCAGCAGTGGATCGACGATGGTTGTCCAGAAGACGCAGTCGAGGAACGACCCAAAATGGCATGGCGGCGAACGAACGCGCCCGATGCTAGTTCAAGAACCGATGACATTTGGTTTGTTGATCCACAGCGTGGTTGGGCGGCCAATAGCAACGGCAAAATCATTTTTACGAGTGACGGTGGCGATTCATGGGGCGAACAATTGAGCGACCCCACTGTCTACTTCCGCTGCCTTGGGTTTGTCGATGACAAAACGGGTTGGGCTGGAACCCTGACGGCTGGAAAACGTTTGTTTCATACGACTGATGGAGGAGCGAACTGGGCAGAAGCAACCAATTTGCCAGGAAATCAGCCTTCAGCAATCTGTGGAATATCCGTTGTCAACAAAGACGTTGTCTACGCATCGGGGACGAACTTTCCGAATCGACCCACTGGCGTTTACAAGACCACTAATGGAGGTGCCAATTGGACAGCGATCAACATGGAAGCCTGGTCTGACATGTTAATCGACTGCTTTTTCATTGACGAAAACATTGGGTGGGTTGTTGGCGGCAAGATCGATCCCAGCGAACCGCAAGTTCGGGGCAATTCGTTTCCTGTTGTACTCAAGACGACTGACGGAGGAGCGACCTGGGAGAACAAGCTAGCTTCCATTGCAGATGACTTGGTCAAAGGCGAGTGGGGTTGGAAGATTCAATTCATAGACGAACAAATCGGATTTGTTTCCCTTGAAGCCTTTGATGTCGGCGCGATTCTAAAAACGACCGATGGTGGTGAGACCTGGGAACGACTTCCTATCAATGATCCTCAGCAAAACGCCAACCTAGAAGGTGTTGGATTCATCGACGAAAACGTCGGTTGGGTCGGCGGTTGGGGTGACCGTGACTTTGAACGGCAGTCCAGCAGCGCAACGACAGACGGCGGCAAGACTTGGCGTGATGCAAATGAGATTGGACGAGCGATTAACCGATTTCGGTTCTTTGGGAATCCAGTGACCGTGGGTTATTCTTCCGGCGTCACTGTTTACAAGTACGAAGCCATCGATACATCTCGTGCCGCAGCTAGAGCGTTTACGAGCAGTCGCCGTGTCATGCCAGCCGCGGTATTATCTCGAGCCGCTCAAGGAGAATCAATCCACATTCCAGTGACAAGCCCTGCCCCAAACCAGACAGCCACACTACGAATCTGGGATCGATTCGGGGACGAAGTTATCACTATCGAAAACATCGCATGTGATTCTACGACGGTCGCTTGGAATTTGGAGGACAGTCATGGTAACCGTGTGCGCCCCGGCTACTTCATTCTGCGACTAACCTGTGGTAATCAGTCGGAAAGCTCCCTTCTTCGATTGAAGTAGCGATCGAGTCCTTACCCGCGAAGCTTGAATCCCAGCATCGTTTCTTATGAGTCAAGAGCATCGTTATGTACACACAACAAGTTGGTCGTGAATTCTGGTACGACTTTGACAATCAAACGCTTTGGCAGCGGACTCGGGTGATCGCGGATGCGTTTCAACGCGGGTACTTTGCACAAAATTGGGGCTTGGACTCGCTACCGGACTTTCTGCGGACGTCGTTTTCCGATCCGAGTCATCCGACGCCGTTCGAGACGATCGTCGACGCGGGTAGACGAGGTTTGCTGGATCTAGCCGCGATCCAACTGCAGATCATCGACCGTCATTTGAAAAGTGACGATGAGATCCGTCGGGCGTTTGAAGATTTCGGACAAGGGATCTTATTTGACGATCGGTCGCCCCGGCCTCCAGGACACGACGATCGCACCAAAATTAGGCTGCAAACAGGAGTTTCTCGAGGAATTCGCTGTTCCAGCCAGCGATTTTTCGCTTCCGCCTGAGGCTCTTCTTCCGAGTGTCTCGCTTGAGAAGCGTCGTCACAAACCGACGAGCAAAGCTCATGTTCGATGTCGCGTTCTTGGTTCGGAGCCGACTGGAGTCCTCATGAAACACGACATCGAGGACCCAGTGCATGCTCTCTATACTCCAATGGCTACGAGCACAATTTGAGAATTCATGCACCCGCGCCGGTCGGCTCGAAATGTAGTAGCGAACATCGCTTGATTGCCGGTCACCACGAGTCGTGCAAGTATTCGCTTGGCAGATACTTTTTGCTCCTTTCCACTGGTCGGTCAGTTCGCGAAGTGCTTTTGGAATTGGGCAGGTCGCATAGAAGCGTTCCTCTTCACGCGCGGCCTGCTTTCCTGTGGTCGTCATTGCCCGAACACCGTGGGCTGTGAGCCCATCGTTATGGGCCATCTCAAAGTGATCGGCGATGGCAGCACAGAGCTTGGGATGGTTGTCTTTGACAGCGAACAGATAGTCGCCACCTCCCTCGACGATCTTTTCAGCAATCGACTTTTGGCATCCCATGGCATCGAGCGTCACGATCGAATTGCGTAAGTCGATTAGATCGAGCAATTCGGGAATTGCCGTGATTTCGTTGGACTTTGAGTCGACCTCGGTTTGCCCAAGCGTGACACCATTTGCGGTCGCCCAGGCACTGACGATATGAATCGCATCAGATTTCTCCGCATCGGTATAGGATCCGCGCACCGTCTTGCCATCGATCGCAACGTGAACGGGACGATTGTCGTCCTTGCTGGCGTGATCCCAATTAATCTCGCAGAGATGAGCGTGCCATTGAAGCAGCGCCTTCTGAAACTCGGCTGGTTTGATCAGGGACAACACTCGCGTGATGGTATCGTGAGACGGAATGCCGGCATCAAAGTCGGCGAATTTGGATAGCCAATCCAGTTTCTCACCACCGAAGCTTTCGATCTCATCAGGTCCGTCCGCGCCTGCGATGACCGCCGAGACAACCAAAAACAGAATCGAGTTAAGTGGATGGATTGTCCGGCCTGCGACTCGCGGGTCGCCGACCTGATCAAAACACTCGTGAAACACATCGATTTGGGAAGCCATTGCCATCTCCATAACAGGGCAGTGAAAAACCAGTCTGGCTGAATTTATTGGCAGAGGGGTTCACTGAGGCAAGGCTTCGACGAATACTGAAACCAGATTTTGGTGCGATCGTCGTGGCCTCCAGGACGCCTCGTTCACATGATGGACGGTACGCCTGATAACTGGGTGGGATGGCAGCGCTGGCACGGATTCATCCGCGCCGCGAGCTTGCTGGGCGATTCCGCGGATCGTTGGTTGCACATCGATCGCTGCATGGCAATGTCGTGGGCGATCCAAACGGAAGCCGATCCCGAAAACGATAGCCCCAACAATCCGGGGCTCTCAGAAGATCGCTTGGAGGTGCTGCGTCAAACGTGGATGACGCTCTCGTTTGAACAACTCGATTGGGCGTTTGCGAAACATCGGTTTCGTGCTCCTGCGCCAGTGGCGTTTGATGCGATTCGTTCACGAATTGCGCATGCGGCGTTGGGTCTCGCGGGGGCCGACTCGACGCCAACCTATGCGGGTGTGCAACAAATTTTGGAATCCGCGTCTGGAGTGAGCTTTCCCAATCATGGTGGGCACGCGAGATTTTGGTTGCTCCCCGAAAACGAGTTTTTGGCACTTCCGCCCATTTATGGGCATTCGCTGATCGCCTCACCCGGTGAGGATCGAGGCGCGCGATCGGCTCTCGTAAAAGTGCTCAAGGGAACTCTACCCGGCATACCGCAAATGCCGCTGAACCAACCACCATTGAGCAGTGATGAGATCCAGTACGTCGAAGACTGGATTGACTCTCTCGATGATGCCAACGAAACGTTCCAATACGCTCCCCCAGCGAATGTCGATGACCTAAACGAAGCGCAAAAGGCACTTTGGAGCGAAGTCGTCCACGGTTGGTTTCGATCGGCGGAGTCGCGGCTCGTCGAAAGGCTCGGTGTACCGATGGCCGACGTGCGGCTGTTCAATCTGATCGATACGCCCGAAGGTGCCGATGGCGCCGATGCCGAGATACCGTGGAGCGGGTTTCCACGTAAGTACACGCAGGTCGTTGCCGATGTCGAAGAACGCTGGCGAGTTGTGGAAGAAAGAGTCAATGCCGATCTCACCGGCCGACGCGCTGGCTACTATCGCCAGGTGCCCGGCGGATTCGTCCCGGCCGAAGACATCGTTTTTCGCGATCAAGACGAGTACTGCGAATGGCATTCCTTTCGCGACGACACAGGCGAACTTTTAAAGGTCGTCTTCACTTGTGAGAACCCCGAATATTGGCGATTCATCGCTGAAAACGATCCCAATCTGTTGTTGTCGCTCTATCAAGGCTTGACCGGCCAGCCGGTCGCGATGGGTGACCTGTTTTTTGGTGAAGACATCTTCACCCCTGATGCGAATGGCAATGCGATAAATGAAAACGGAAAATACAATCCGTACAACAAATGGAACACGACCGACGGCATCATTCACCTAACGCACCCCGCGAACTCGCTGTCCGCGGAAGTCTTTTTGGCGGCGGATGCAAGCGTGTTGCGCGAAAACGATACAGGTCCTGTCGTCGCGCCGGGTGAGCTGATTTGTTGTGCGGGATACGGCGGACCGGACCGGTCAAGTGATCCAACGATCGGAGCCGCTGTCAACGGACTTGTTCGCGACAAGAAGTTTGTCACGATCAATGATCCAGTCGGACTTTATATTCATAGTCTTGACGCGACGCCGTTCGAGTTTCCAGCCGGCATCTCGTTCGATGATTGCTGGAAAGTGATCCGTGGAGACCAGAGCAAGAAGCAAATCCTTCGCGCGGAGTTTTCGCTTCCGGATGGCGGTTCGCTCAGTCAAGTCACGGTGGGCGGGGAGTCGCTTCGATTCGGATCCCAAATTGCCGAGTTCATTTCGATCGTCATTTTTGGAAAAGCGTTTGACGCGAGTGCGATTCCCAACGCGATGTCCTGCGTGGCTCACTGCTGCACGCATTCGACGCTTCAACAGCTACAGCAGATCACAAACATTAACGCTCCCTGTCCACCAATCGACGAAGAAGGTGGAATGCTGGCAGCTCGATCACTGGAAGATCGCGACGCACCTCTTCCCGACCTGAAAAACGTCACCAGTCCGTACACGCGGTAGGACACAATGCGAGAACTTCGGCAGAATCCGACATGACCGAGCCACAACTCGATACCGAGCAAATCCAAGCGAATATCGCACCCGGTTTTCGGTTTCCGTTTCAACATCTGATTGCGATTCGAGCAGCGGGGACGGACGGAGCTCGCGCGCTAGTTGACGAGCTGCTTCCACACGTGACGACGATGCAGGAAGCATTGCAGTTCCACGAAGCGCGATTGGAGCGTGCGAGGGCGAGTTATAACTTTGGAATCGCAAGTTTTCGTGCGTTACAGTCGCACCCTTTGTGGGTCAACATGGGCCTTGGGAACCGTCTGATGGAGGCCTTCTTTGGTGATGCTGCCAACAACGCTGATCGTTCGTTCCGGCTCGGTCTTCACCGAAGAAGCTTTACGCTGGGCGACCATCGTGACCCCGCCGATGAGGGCCACAAGGACAATTGGCTAGTCGGTGGACCGGACAATGAAGTCGATTTGTTATTGATCGTCGGATCTTCCGATGAGAACACACTTGCTGAGGGTGTCGCGGGATTAATCGAAATCGTCCAGCGCGGTTCGCATGAAGTGGTTTATGATGAGGAAGGGAATCGACTGGAAAATGATGAAGAACACTTTGGGTTCCGCGATGGCGTCTCTCAACCGGCAATGCGTGGCCGCGTTTCAGCTGGAACACATGACTATTTAGTTAAGCGACGCGTGCAAAACGCACCGTCGGGTCCGGAGTGGGCGACACCGGGATCACCACTGATTTGGCCAGGTGAATTTGTGTTCGGATATCCACGGCAAAGCCCCAACCACTTTCGCGATCCTAGTCCAGTGACGAACGCGGACGGCGTATTGAACAACGGTTCCTTTCTTGTTTTTCGGCGGCTCAAGCAAGACGTCAAGCTTTTTCGAGAGGAAACGGAACGAATGGCCTCGAGCCTTGCTTCGCATCCTGACTTTTCGCATTTCGACGCGGAGCTTTTCCGAGCCAGCATCGTCGGGCGATGGCCTGACGGAACTCCAGTGCAACAGTCCTCTGACGGTCCTCCTGACCAAAGTGCTGCCGAAGATCGCATCAACTACTTCGGATTCGGCAGCGATACTCCGCCCATTCAAATGTCGAGCGGTGAGACGGTTCCGGGCACATCAGGAGACCCAAGCGGCATTGTTTGTCCTTTTCATGCGCACATTCGCAAAGTCAATCCACGTGACAGACCGACGGATTTGGGCGCAGAAACCAATACCATGAAAATGAGAATCCTGCGGCGTGGTATCCCCTTTGGTCCGACCTACGACCATGCTCCAGACGAAACCGATCGCGGGTTGTTGTTCTTGTGCTATCAGACGAGCATTCGCGATCAGTTCGAGCAACTCATGATTCGTTGGGTCAACTCAACGGTAAATCCGGAGCCTGGAAACAATGAAGGTCACGACATGATCCTCGGTCAGAATGGGGCTGAAACGAGTCGCGAGCGGTTTTGCGTTTTCAATAGTTTATCGGGTACGCAAGCAGTGAGCTCGACACGGAGGGACTGGGTCATTGCAACCGGCGGAGGCTATTTCTTTTGTCCATCGATTGATGCGTTGAAACAGATCGCATCACCCCCATGATCAATCCTAAATGCAGCGTCACTAGAACCCTGACGTGACATACGAAAACGTGTTTGGCCGACGAGACCGGGACTTCCAATTCTTGATGCTGAATAGCTCGACTGATCAGATTCCGTGTTGTCAAGGAATTACGAGGCGGTTTGAAGTGAAATCCAGCTATTCAATCCGCCTCGAATGGGCGTCGCTATTGGTTGGCTAAGGTTCCAACTCATCTGGATGACTGAACGGGATAGGAGAAGCCATGAACGAGTTCAATTATCACAGTGGTTCCGGACGAGAGTTTGTTGGCGAGCGACCGGCGGCTGAAAATGCCGGCGTTCGTGCGGCGTCTTTGGTGGCCGCTCCTATGGGGCTCCGTCGGATTCGCTTCGTTACTGACCGGTTTGCTCCCAACCACGTTGTGACGATTCGTGGTTCGGCTGACGGCTGGACCGCTGACACGTTTGGCACTTATCGCAACGGAGCTTGGGACTTTTTCTTTGAAATCCCGTCGCTACCGGCAACGATGTCGTTCAAGTTTGTACTCGATGGCGAACACTGGATGCTGGGAGCGGACCTGACGGTCGCGACCAACATCGACCATCAGTTTGACGAATCGAATGTCGATTTCGAGGTAGGACCAAATCGGTTCCTGCACGGCTATGACAATTTTTGGTTGGAGCGGACCAAGGCTGCCCAAGAGTCAGTGCCTCGGAATACGCAGGATCAGCTTTACGATGTGATCGTCATCGGATCGGGGGTCGGCGGCGGTTCGTTGGCCGATGCTCTTTCGGATAATGGGGTCAAGACGCTGGTTTTGGAAGCAGGCGGTCTAAGATTGCCGACGCACATGACGAATCTGCCCGGCGATTGGACGCGCGTTGCGACGCATCACGCCGTGGGGCACTTTCATAATGAACCTGGCTCGGATTTTCTTCCAGGTGTGCATCTGAATTTAGGCGGGCGTTCCGTGTACTGGTCTGGGCTCATTCCAAGGATGCATGACTGGGAACTTCAGTTTTGGCCCGAACCGATCAGCGACTATCTGACGTCGAGCGATGGGTATGAATCGGCGGAAAGATTGCTTCGCAAGCGGTCAAAACTGGGCCCTTTTCAAGACCAAGTCGTCGCCAAGCTAGGTTCCGATCTAGACAGTTGGACTGTCGAGGATGTACCACGCTCGCGACATCAGCCATTTGTTGATGACACTGGGGCGGTTGGAAACATCTTGGAAAGTTCGACCGGCGTTTACTCCACTGCCGACGTCCTGCTTTCCTCGCTCAGCTTTCCAGGTAGGGCAGGCCGTCAAAATTTGACGATCAACAGCGGCCATCTCGTGACTCATTTGGAAACCGATGGCGATCAAGTTTCCCGCGTCGTGTGCCAAGACCTGTTGGGAAATCAGACGCGTAGTTACAGGGGGAAGTATGTGGTCTTGGCAGCCGGATCGCTAGAAAGCGCCAAGATCGTGCTTAATAGTGGACTCAACGATCCGAACAATAAAGTAGGGGTCGGACTGACCGATCACCCCGCTTTCTTTTCTGCTCAATACACGATTCCCGGTAACAACCCGTTTTCGGGTAGTGACAAACATGCCAAGGTGTTTCTGTATCGAGACGATGCGACGTTCGATAACCATCCGTTTAACGTCGAAGTCCTAATCAATCCAGCGTTTTGGCATCTCAGGCAATCGGATACAGACTTGTTGCCCGAACCGCGACCGTCCGTGATCGAACTAAAGTTCGTCTTTGCCAGCCATTTAGACGACGAGAACTTTGTCCAGTCGCGTGGTATCGGCCATAAGTTAAGGGTCAAAGTGAAACGCAATGAAACTGGCAGGCCTCATTTCGATTCGGCACGCCTTACGCGAAACGCGATTCTGGATTCGCTAGACGTTCCGTTTACAGCGAGCGAAGGAATGGGATACGGCAATGAAGGAACGGTGCATCACGCCGGAGGGACGCTCCGAGCCAGTGGCGACGCGACGGGAGTCGTCGACACCGACCTTAAGTTTGAACAGTACGACAATCTTTACTGTGCCGACCCGTCGGCATGGCCCTTCATTCCAGCAGCCAACCCGGTCTTGACGCTTGTTGCATTGACCCAGCGTTTGGCGGGCCATTTGCAAGGTCGCGTTGGCTCTTAGCGAGAATGTTTTTCGCAAAGAGTTACAAGTCGGCGGCAGATACATTTGTCGATTCCGCAGTTGACGGCGACTCCTACGTCGACACCGTTGTCTACCCTGCCGTGTTTCTCTATCGCCAGTTTCTTGAACTTCTTCTCAAAGACATCAACGGGACTTGCGCGGGCACCGACGTGAGTCCCTTTTTTTTTCCGCGTCACCATCGTTTCCATGTTTGGAAAAAGATGGGGACACCGTTGGACTCGAAGATTCCGCCGCGAGGAATAATCGCGAGCACTTCACCGCGCCGTTTTCTGCGAAAATCTTATCGCAAACCGAATTCCGGATCTCGCTCCTGAGTCTGTTCAACGGCGACATGAGGACGGTATCCAGGGACGGCAAGCTGCGGATCCGAAGCGTTGCCCATTAGCATGCTTGGTCATGATGTCCCTGCCCACAACGATGAAAGACTCTGATCACGTTGGCAGGTAGAAAGGCAGGGGAGTAAATCCCAACGGCACAAACAACAAGCTGCCCCAACCCAGAAGGCTCCTTTGAGTCCCCAACGATACACTATCGTCTGCGGTTGGAGGATGCACGGGCCCCATCCACACCAACAAGATCAGCATCAGCGTCCAACCCCAGTAGCCCCAGAAGACGACAGCCACCGCGGCAGCCAACAGCAGACCTTTGGCCAACATGTGGGCCCGCCGACGCAACAGAGCGTATAGAACATGTCCGCCGTCCAGCTGTCCGATCGGAAAAAGATTCAATGCCGTGATCAAGATGCCAACCCAGCCGGCAAAGGCGACCGGGTGCAGGATCACGTCCTGTCCCTCTGCCAAAGGACCAAACGTGAGGTAGACCAGCAGCTTGAACAAGAGTGGCTCGCCCAACATCAGTCCCACCTGGTTGTCGGTAATCACCACGACCTCTGACCATTGCAGCCCGAGAACGCAGAACAGCAAGGCGGGCACCAGCCCGGCGAGCGGTCCGGTAATCGCAATGTCAAACAGTGTTCGTCGATTCCCCATGCCGGGAGCCATCAGGATGACGGCCCCCATCGTGCCGATGGGACTGATCGGCATGGGAATAAACAGAGGCAGGCTGGCCGGCACACCAAACCGTCGAGCCTGAAGATAATGCCCCAACTCGTGGGCCAATAAGATAGACATCAGGGCCAGGGAAAAAGCCAGACCGCCTGCCAGGTACGTACTGAGGAAGGTGGCGACGAAAAGAATGATCGGCAACAGCCTGCGCGGACCAGATCGTTGCACAGCAACCTGCTGATCGACAAGTCCGGCATCGAGGCTTGTTTCGCTTGTCCGAGGAAATGGTACTGGCTGTTCCGCTTGCATGCGGACAACTATACCGCGCCGGCATGAGCACAACAGGTCTCCCTGCCCACCTGCGGACGGCGCGCTCGCCGGCGTTACACCAGAAGCATCTCCGGCCGCAATCCGCGATTCTCTTCGATCTGTCGAATTCGCGAACCAAAAAACGACAGGAGGCTGGTCCGCCCGGCGTGGCGAACGAACGTTCGAACCTGCCTTCGGTGTCTCACGGAGTACGAAAGAGCGGTCTCCAATCCGTGGCCTGCCTACGTTGTACTGGCTTGGGATCCGACGGACGAAGGCCGTCAATCTGTTCAGCGCCGCGACCAGTCGTGGGTCTAGTAAGGGTACCAAGACGTGCCGGCCCCGCCCTTTTGGATGGTGATCCGCCCTGTTTTGGAGCGATTGCGACCAGGGCGATCTCTGAGCGACCAGCCATCCGAACCGCCCGACGCGGTTTGCCCGCTGGCACGATGATTGCTCCCTTGCGAATCGGTCAACCGATTCCCGCAAGCGAATGAGCAACGATGGACTTTCTAAAGAAAACCTTCGCCGATTTTTCCAAAGACCGCTGCACCACGTTGGCTGCGGCACTGGCCTACTACACCGCCTTTGCGCTGCCGCCCTTGCTGTACTTGCTGCTGACGATCCTCACGTTCGGACTGTCCGTCATGTACGACAGCGAAGCAGCCGAGCAGAAGGCTCAAGCCATCCTTCAGAGCCAGGCTTCCGAAATGATCGGTAATCCGGCTGCGACCGAAGAGATCGGAACGATCCTCGAGAACAACGAAAACGCGAGCGGAAAATGGTGGAAAACACTCCTCAGCTTCGCCGGAATCATCGTCGGTGCAACGGGAGTCGTCGCGGCGCTGCAGGCCTCGCTCAACCAGGTATGGGAAGTCAAACCCGACCCGGAGCAAGCCGGTTGGAAAGACATGATCAGCAAACGCATCCTGTCGTTGGGCATGATCATCGGACTGGGCTTTCTGCTGCTCGTCTCACTGGTGATCTCTTCGGTCCTGCAAGGTTTTAGCGAGATGATCGGCGTCTCCGGAACGATGGGAGAAGTTGTCAACTTCGTCGTTCAGGCACTGGTCGTGTTCGTGATGTTCGCCGCGATTTTCAAATACATGCCCGATGCGATCGTGCGTTGGAAAGACGTCTTCGTCGGAGCGGCGATCACGACCGCGTTGTTTCTGGTGGGGCGATTCGCCATGCAGATCTATTTCAATTACAGCGAACCGGGCGCTCAACTGGGATCCGCTGCGGCCTCCATTGCCGTGCTTTTGGTGTGGGTCTACTACACCGCAATCATCGTCCTGTTGGGAGCCGAAGCGACACAGGTGTACGCTGTCACCTACGGTAGCGGCATCCGGCCCGAAGCCGACGCCGTGCGGGTCGTCGAAAAGCTGCAACGCCCCAGCGAAGCATCGTCTTCCTGATCTCACTGCGGCATCGGGACGAAGGACTCCGCCGATTTCACTGGGCAAACTGTCGAGAAGAAAACCCGCGGATAGCCGCGCGAACCCACGGATGATTAGCACCCTGCCATCCGTGGGCTCAGTCGTCATCTCATCGGATCACCCGAGGGATGAGCCGGAGTGCACGGGCCTCAACCGTGAAGGAAACGCACAGACGCTCGCAGGCTGGCGCCGAACTTCTGATCATCGTTTGCTAACGGCCGGTTTGCGTCAGCGCGAGCGGCGTGCTGATTGAACTTGACCTAGTGGTGTTAGCCGCGAGCCCTCCCGTCTTTCGAGTTGTTTTCGAGCCGCAACCGGACGGCTCGGACCCTGTCGATTGAATCGATGTCCTGACATCAACACCATAATGTCGGCCCGACGGGTCAGCGAGGATCGCCGCGTGGGCGCTTGCTAAGGTGTGCGGGCTTAGATCGACAGCCCGCTCGCGCCCCATACCGCTCAATCGACATTGATGGGGGCCGCTCGCGCTGGCGCGAACCGGCTGATGTCAAACGAATATCAGCCGTTTGGCGCGGGGCCTACGGGCCCTGTGTTGGTCAAAACCTTGTCGATTTAGCGGTCTTGCGCTCGCGCCTTTCCGCTTTCTCACTCAATGGCAAAGTAGTCGCTGCCGGCGATCACCGCGGAGGAGCGGAGACAAAAAAAACCTCGCCGGGTTGTCCAGCGAGGTTGACGAGATCTCAAGTCCGCGACGAATCAGTTGCTCGCGGTGTCGAACAGTCGAGTGGGCTCCTCGCTGGTGACTTTGCTTTTGAGCGATTGACTTTGCAGTGTCGCTTCAAATCGCGCGTTCCCCGTACCGGTGGGTTTCGCCGTCACGATGTATTCGACGCGATCGCCTGGTTGCATCGTCTTGATGGGATCAAACGTGATCGTGTCGCCTTCGTTCTTGGCGTCCGTCGGTCCATCGGCCGAATGAAACTTCAAGTTACCGGGCAGCTTGGCAGTCAACTGAACGTCCTGGTCGGGCGCTTCGCCTTCGTTCCAAACCGTGATCAGGTATTGGACCTTGGATCCATTTTTTACCGGGTCTTCGTCATCGATCACGGCGATCTGCAGTGCAGGAAGACGCACGACGGTTACCGTCGCCATCGCCGTTGCGGTGGTCTTAGCTGCCGCTTTGGCTTGATCTTCGACTGAGTCGATGCTGCAGACATAGCTGGCTTGCACTTCCGTGGGCAATTCGTCCAGGTTGTCAGTCCGCACCGCGTAGGTGAATTCTGCCGTCTGGCCGGCCTCGAGACGATCGATCACAAAGGACTCGCTCTGCATCTGCATCGTTTCGCTGTCGGACTGTTTCTGATTCTTGTCCTTTTTCTGCGGTTGCGAGTCTTGTTTCTTCGCCAACGTGGGCTGCCCTTGGTTTTTGTTTTGACTCGACGACTTGTCTTTTGCCGAATTTTTCTTCAATCGAAAGTCATCAAGATCCACCAAGTTGGCTGCCGATGGCCATTTGACGGTCACATCGACCGATTCGGCAGCAACATTACCGGTGTTGGTAATCGTCGCAGTGAACGTCGCCAAACCGTTTCCGTAAAGACGCGAGGGCCCGGTCACGCGAGTGTCGAGATCCGCGGCAATGACTTTGGTCGTCGTCTTCTTACTGCGGCTTTGCAACTCACTGTTGTCAGCCTTGGCGACTGCGCGGCTGCTGAATTCGCCCGATTTTTGGGCGTAAACGCGAGCGACAAATTGGCGGGTTTCGCCGGCTGCCAACCCATCGACCGGGAACGAGAGTTCGTTGTTCCCATCGATCGTTGCCAACCCTTCGCCGAGAGAATCGGTCACGGTCAGCTTGCCGAGGTCGCCGCTTCCACCGTTTTTCACTTCGTAAGTCAGCTCGATCACTTCGCACCGGTTGGCTTCCTTGGGAGCCGTCTTGGTCAGCTCGAGTTCCGGCTTGACGACCTGGGACGTCAAGCACAGGGCCGGCGTGTAGCTGGCGATTTCGAGGCAGCTACGCAGTTCGCCTTCTTCGTCGGCAGTGGCGGTAACGACGAAAACGCGGCTGTCACCGGGTTGTAGCGTTGAAATCGCCATCTGATCCTTCGAGGCTTTCGACTGCTTGCCGGGGTTGTCGTTCGCTTTTGACGAATCCTTGTCACCGGACGATTTCTTCTTAGTGGCTTTCCCGCTCTTGCTGCGGTCTTGCGAGTCTTGGCGTTGCTGTTGTTCTGATTCGCCTTTCATCGAAACCGATTCAATGGTCAGGCCTTTCGCTTTGCGTTGCTGCAGCTTGATGTCGTGCAGAACGACGTGATCGGAACTGTTGATAACTTCGACTTCATAAGTGAACTCTTCGCCGATTCGAGCTTTCTCAGGCATGTCGGCTTTGATCGTCAGCAGTCCATCTCCGGTTCGAACGGACTGCTGGGCGAAAGCGGTTCCCAGGGCGGATGGAATGATCACGGCGAGAGTGCAGGCGATCGCAGACGCGATGCCACGGACGTTTACGGGCATGGTAATGTCCTACGTTAACGAGGGAAGAAAAATAATGAGCGACCCGATCGCTCATCAGCGTGGCGCGACACCCACGCAATCACCATGCCGATCCGGCTTTTTTAGTGAATGTCTGTTTCGTCTCAACGCATCACCGTTGGTGTATCCGCGGCTCTTCGCGTCGGATCTCTATGCATTGATCGGTGCCCGTTGCCGTCGACACCGTGTTGCCTAGACCGCTTCGGCAATCGGCTCGTCTTCCTTCAGCGGCTCACACGGCTGTCCGGGCAAACACGGGTCTTCGCCTAAGACGACCGCGAGCGGGTAGGTCACGGTAAAACTGACGCAGACCTGGCGCGTCACGATCAGCAATGGAACCGACAAGAAAATCCCCGGTATGCCCCACATGAATCCCCAAAACGCCACGGCGACCAAGACCACCAACGAGCCAACCTTGAGTGACTTGCCCAAGATCGCTGGAGTCACAAACTGACCTTCGACCGCCGTCGTGATCCAAAAACTTGCGGCCATCAACGCGGCGCGTGAAGAGGTGTCAAAAGCCGTCCCGGCTGCAACGAAAACGACCAAGGTGCCCGCTATCGGACCGAGGTACGGGACAAAGTTGAACAATGTTGCCATCGCGCCCCACAGATACGGCGTGGGCATTCCAACGATCCACATCACCAGGGTAACGGCGAGCCCTAACCCAAGGTTGATCAGCGTGATCTGACCGAGGTAACGCCCGACGCTTTCTTGAATCTCGCCAACCGTTTCTAACACCCGATCGCGTTTTTCTTGGTCCCGCAACACCATCAATACACGGTTGAGAACGTCATCGCCGTTGCACAACATAAAGAACGTCAGCACACCGATTGCGGCAACAAAGGCCAGCACGTGGCCGGTTTTGTTGATCAGGTATTCCGGGTCCACAATGCTGGGCTTCTCCACCGAGACGGTGACTTCGGTAGCGTCTCGCCGTAATCCCGACGTCGCCGTGTCGAGTTGCTCTTCCGCCCGATCCACCGTCGTCAGGGGCTCGGCAACCTGGTCAAATTTTTCACGCAGTCTGGTGACGCTCTCGGGTGCATCGGCGAGCCAAGTTTGAAGTGGCGTGTACAGCAGAATTGCCGCCAAGGCGACGACTGAAAAGAACACCAGAATCACCATCACAGACGCAACCGTCTGGCTCAATCCGATTCGACACAAACGTACCACCCCGGGGCGCAGCGTCAGATAGGCGACCACTGAAATCGTCAACGGCACCAACAGGCTGCTCGCAAAATAGATTGCGCCCAAGACCAGGATGACTGCGATGCAGATGACCCACGGTGAATGGCGAGTGGGGTCTGACGCCCACCCCAACTGATAGCGATTGGAACTGACCTCATAACGGGGCAACCATGACTGCCCTGCCCGATCTTGTGGTTGGCCGTCTTTCAATGGACCGTCCCCATCGGATCCCATTTCGCTCCATTGGCAGCCAGTCTGACGAGAGGCAGCGATGGCTTCGACGATCGGTGCTTTTTCGGTATCAGACTCATCGTGTTCCCTCATCGTCATGGATCGGCTTGATCGTCGGGCTTCGGATGCCGACGGGAGTCTCGCTGCGTCCACTCAGAGAATGCAAACGATGTGCCGCGTGGTGTCTCGAACACCTTGTCGCGATGCACTCGCTCAGAGTTGACGCAATGTCAGTGGATGATCGAGAGCTTGATCAATGACTTTGATCGTCGTCATCCGATCGCTAAAACCTGGCAGACCGATCGATGAAGCACGGGGTCTGCGGAACGGCTGTGTTCAAATCCGACGCAACGACGGTGCGACTTCCGTCATCGTGACCGCTATCGAACCAATCGACCGATGGCCTTGAAGTGGTATCGCCGTTTGGCACACCGCTTGCGACGATCCCTGCCGACTCGAACCCAACGCTGTCACTCGGAACGTACCGAAATGCCGGCGACTTTAAAACTCGATTCCCAACAGGAAAGACGATGAAAACCTTAATGACAATGCTGACCGTTGCGATCGGATTGACGTTCGTCGGCTGTGACGACTCCGTCTATGACGAGCGAGCCGAACAGGTGCGGGACCATTCACAAGACGTCGCCGCGGAGGTTCGCGACACGTATGACGCTGCGGCTGAAAACGTCGAAGACCGGTACGAATCGGCACGTCCGGCTCTGGAAGAATCTGCTGACGAACGAGCCGAAGAACTCGAAGATCGCGGCGAGACCATTGCAGACCGCGTGGAAGATGCCGGTGAACGCCGTGCAGACAACCTCGAAGAAATGGATGACGAAGAGGTCGTCACCGAAATCGAGTAAATCCGATCGACGCTTGAGTCAATAAACACATACCTTGCCGCGGATCTCCGCCGAGGCAGGACGACAACGATTCAACAGCCGGCAATTTTGCCGGCTGTTTTTTGTTGCTTCCACGGCCGCACACTTGTCAAGACGATGGATGGGTATGACTCCTCGCGGTCTTCTTCATTGCACTGTTCAATCGGCACCGTTGCGAACGTCGCTTGGGTTCGGATCCTCCCTGCACCACGTCGACCACGTTGAACGATCGTCCCTCACCAATTGCGGTGTCCCCGTCCAGATCGCGACACAACGCCTCTCACAGAAGCATTGGCACACCACTTGCGACTTCTTCATGCATCTAGCCCACTACTCGCACGAAGGAGTTTGAGAATGATTCAAACCACCAAAGGCGTGACCCACAGAAATCCGGATGCGACGGTCGTACCTGATAACGCGTCACCCCAACAAGAACACCAGGGCGCGGACTACGCCAAACAAAAGGCGTCAGAAGTTTCCGCCACCGCAAAGCAGGCCGCATCGGCCAAGCAGGAGGAACTCAAGCGGCAAGCTGCTGAGGTCGCCGAGGCGGCCAGGCAGAAGGCGAACGAGGCCGCTGAGCAAGCGAAACAATCCGGTGCTCAGTATGCTCGCGAGAAGAAAGCTCGGCTTGCCGAAGAGATCGGTGTCTTCAGCGGAGCGATTCGCAAGGCGTCCGGAAAGTTGCATGAAGAGCAACACGACTCGATCGCGAGTTACGTCGACGCGGCAGCCGAACAACTGGACCGATGTCGTCAATCACTCGAGTCAAAGGACATTGGTGAGATCGTCGAAGACGTTCAAGACTTCGCGCGACGGCGGCCCGAGATCGTCTACGGCGGTCTCTTTGTGGCCGGCCTGGCCGCAATGCGTTTTCTAAAGGCATCCAAACCCGCCCGCCCGCGGCATGTCGATTCCCACGATCTGTCGCATCACGACAATCGACCACCTGCCGCGTTCGGCCATGCCCCCTCGAACCATCCCCGACCGACCCGGCCCCAGTCGTCGGTCGGTATTCACGGGCATACCACGTTCGATCCACAGGGAGGACCCACGTCATGAGTACCGGATACCAAACCAACGGAAAGAACCGTGTGGCTGATTCCGAAACCAACGACCCTCGTTCGCTGAGCGATTTGATCAAAGAACTGCGCGACGAGTCGGTCGCATTGGTTCGCGAGGAAGTCGCGCTCGCAAAGACTGAAATGAGCGAGAAGGCAAGTGTGGTCGGACGAAACTCGGCCCTGCTGATCGTCGGAGGCGCCGTTGCCCACCTCGGTCTCATTTTTCTGTTGCTCGCCGTCTCGTACGGCTTGTACGTCGCGATCGGGTTGGCGGGACTTCCGGTTCACGCCCTGTGGATCGCTCCATTGATCGTCGGACTCGTTGTCGGCGGAATCGGTTTGGCCATGTTTGCCAAAGCAAAAGAGACACTGGCCAACTTCTCGCCGGTGCCCGAACGAACGAAACAATCTTTGAAGGAGGATAAGCAATGGCTACAAGCCAAAACCAAGTGAACAAGAATGGTCACTACGACAACAAGACTCACGTCAACCGCGTGCCCCCGACCGACGATCTTGAGCATCGCGATAGCGGTGAAATCAAACGACGGATCGATCAAACACGTGGAGCAATGGATGAAACGCTCGACGAACTCGGCGAACGACTGAATCCGCGACATCTCCTCGATGACGTGATCTCCATCTTTCGCAGCCCGCAGACGCGCGATACCGCTAAACGCGCCAGCGATGCCGCCAGTGACTTTGCCAGTAATCTCACTCGACAGGTCAGCGAGAACCCAATCGGTGCAACCCTGGTCGGTGCAGGATTGGCGTGGTTGGCATTCGGTAGCCGGCGGGACGCGTCGGACCAGGACCACATTTCATCGTCGCGTCAACGTAACCTGTACGTCGAGGATGATCTCGACATGATCGACTCGGACGATCGGCCGTTCTACACCGAGGACGACTTGTTGCTCGACACACGCTACGATGTCGGTCAACACCAGGCGGAGATCATTGTCCCGGAAAGCTTCGACGACGAGGAGGAGTCTCAGGGCATGCTAGGAAAGGCAGGCAATCAGGTTTCCTCAGCCGCTTCGAAAGCCGGTGACACGCTATCCTCCTCGTGGGAATCAACGAAATCGGGTGTCTCGTCCGCTGCCGAGTCTGCCTCGGACGCGGCCAAGAGCACCGGCAACGCGGTCAGCTCCGCTGCCTCATCAGTTGTCGACGGCGCTAAATCGGCCGCATCGTCAGTAGGCGAAGCAGTTTCATCGGCGACGTCATCCACCAGCGAAGCATCCCGCCGTGCCTACCTGCGTAGCCGAGCCGCTGCACGCGATGCGGCTCGCGCCACGCGACGTGTCGGCCGACGGTCCGGTCGTCAACTCTCCAACGCAACCTCCCAAACCGGAGACCAGCTCGCGCAGGTGTACGACAAAACCGCCCGCCGGGTGCAACGCGCCCATGATGAGACGCCCTTGGCACTGGGACTGGGAGTCCTTGCACTCGGCGCGATCACCGGCGCCCTGATTCCACGAACCCGTCGCGAAGACGAGTGGATGGGCGAGCAATCCGATGCGATGATGCGAGAGGCTCAACAACAAGCCGAACGGGCGATCAATCGTGGTCAGGAAGCCGTCGAAAACACGGTGGAAGCCGCCAAGCAATCTGCCCAGTCGCAAGGATTGACCGGGGATAGCCTCGCCGAACGTGCAACGCGCGTCGTTGAGAAGGCATCCGAGTCGATCCGAGACGCCGCCAAGGAAGAAGGGTTGCACCCTGAGCAACTGAAAGCCGATGCCGAGACGGTGGCGGAAGACGCCAAACAACAGGCGAAGGCGGAAGGGAAGGATGCCAAGCAGGCTGCCAAGGCCGAAGTCGCAAAGGTGGACAAGGATGCAAAGAAGGCGATCGAAAGTTAGACCGCCGACGGCTTCAACGTCAACGATTCCAGCGAATGCAAACAGCCAGCGCGCGACCCACGTCGTTCGCTGGCTGCTTTTCCATTGGCGTCAGCGATCGGCCGTTGGGTGATCGATCACCCTGTCACGATCATCACTCGATAGAGATCGCCGATCGGGTTTTGCGACAACCTGCAAATGAATTACGACACGGAAAGCACGCTGATTGCTGGACACTTTTGTTGAACGCTTTGACGGTCCTCCATGCGCAAAATGAAAAGTCGATAATTTTCTTGTCAACGGGTTGTGATTCCGAGCCGGTAACAATCTGTAGCGGTAACAGATTCGCCTTACTGGTATTTCGCTGCATTGGGGGTGGCAGCTTACTGCTTGCTTGATGAATCACCCTCTGATTAGTCTTCCCCCGGCTAGCTCATATGCGATCGAGAGACCCCTCAACTGCTCGGGTAGGCGGTTCCCGCGGGCAGAGTTTTTCGATCCCTTTTCACAGTAGCTCGCCGGTTGCATCTTGTTTTTTATCTATTTCCCAAAGAGCTTTCACTCCAAAACGGAGTGAGAGAGGAGAGGACCCGCATGAAGGTCAGAACACTGAAACGTGGTTTCACACTTGTCGAGTTATTGGTGGTAATCGCCATCATTGGCATCCTTGTCGGTTTGTTGCTTCCCGCTGTTCAAGCCGCTCGAGAAGCGGCGCGGCGAATGAGTTGCAGCAACAACTTCCGACAAATCGGACTGGCCATTCATAACTACCACTCGGCATACAAGCAGCTGCCTCCGCATGGAGGAGGAACCAAGGGTCCTCACGCCGGGCGTGCGGCGAGCGATGTTCGCGGCAACAACCGAATTGAGTTGTCCGCACTGGTCGGATTAACCGCCTTCTTCGAACAACAAGGACTTTGGGATCAGATCAGAAACCCATTCCAAACCGTTGACTCCTCTGGAAACACAAAGACGTATAACCCGATGGGTCCGTGGCCAGGCATGCCGCTGTCGGCCCATTTGTCGCAGGGCAACTACGATCCATGGTTGACCGAAATTCCGACGCTGCGATGCCCGAGTGATCCGGGCGTGGGACTTCCCGCATCCGGACGCACGAACTACGCAATGTGCACGGGTGACTCTTGCGACACCGGATTCGGTGGCGCGTTGAACCGATTGACCGGAATCCGGCAGTCTGGTGGAACGCCGCCGATGTATTCGCGCGTTCAGGCGTCACAGCGGGGCGCGTTCGCCGTTCAACTCGATTCCAAATTCCGAGACATCCTGGACGGACTTTCCAACACGATCTTCATGGGCGAGATCGCGACGGACCTCGGCGATCGGGATTCCAGAACCCATCTGCTCGATTCCTCCATCAACATTCTGAACATGGGCGGCAACATCCACTGTCGACAAAGTCTTGACCCGGACCGTCCACGATTCTGGTCGAGCACGCCTGCCCCCAACCGATTGTCCGGAAGCGCGGAAGAAAAACGCGGGTTCAAGTGGTCGTCGCTGCTGCCGCTGTACACGCAAGTGCTGACGATTTTGCCGCCCAACTCCGAATTGTGTGGCAATTCCAATGCCGTGTCGATCGTCGTCGCCCCACCGAGCAGCCGCCACCAAGGCGGGTGCCACGTCTTGATGGGCGACGGTTCGGTCACCTTCGTGACCGATTCCATCGAAGCGGGAGATGTCAGCCGAGGCCAAGTGGGGGTCCATGCGCAACACACCGATCCCGATTCTACGCCCGGCATCGAGAGCCCTTACGGTCTGTGGGGAGCACTCGGAACACGAGCCTCAGGTGAAGTCCTCACAGACTTCCCGTGATCCACGCTGTTCTATCGCAAACCACTTACCACTTCCCAATGAGAATGATTTCAACCATGTCATCAACCATCAAACTCCTCTCGGTTCTAGTGTGTGCCTGCTGCATTTTCGGATGCAGCGAAAAGGCTCCAACGGTCTCAACCAACTCGAATGAGATCGAAGCCTTCCTTGCCGAAAATCCTGAATTGGACATCAGCATGGAAGAGTTGGATGCGCAACCGGAACCGGGAGCGGGCGCAGAGGACGAGTAATCGCGCGCCGGGTACAGCGGACGCGGTCTCCGCGTCCGACGTACCATTGAGACGTTTTGATCGGTGGTTCACCGCGTCCCTTGAACGAGTTGCTCGTTCTGGGCTGGTTGGTGCACCGCCGGTCGGAACTGCAGCGGACCGGAAACCAATCGAATTGATGGATCACCCGGTAACCGATACGGCGTCTGCATTCACATCGTTGGTTGCCAGCAGTCCGGCCTGACCTAAGACGCTGTAGCTGCACGGAATCAAGATCAGGATCATCGTCGTGCTGAACAGCTCGCCGAAGACGATCGCGACGACCAGTCCTTTGAACACGGTCGCTTGCATACTTGTTTCCAACAGCATCGGCATTAGCCCCATGCAGGTTGTTGCGGTCGTGAGCACGACGGCACGAAACCGATCTCGTCCCGCCTGCGAAAAGGCTTCGATGGGAATCATTCCCTCGGACAGTCGTAATTTGATGAACTCGACCATCACGATCGAGTCATTGACCAAAATTCCGGCAAGTGAAACCAGTCCGATCATGCTCAGCATCGAAATATTGATGCCCAGCAACCAGTGGCCGACGATCAAGTCGCAACTCGTTTTGCAGATTCTGCAGCGCAGTCTTGCTTTCCAAATGGGACGACGCGGCACGTTCAAGCTCGGATCGCGATCCGTTGTTGCGATCGGACAGTTCTCGCAGACGGTCTAGCTCCGATTTCGCGATCGCAACTTGCTCTTCACGCAACGCGATCAAGTCTGCGACATTCGACATCGATCGGCTGATCTCCTCGAGTTGTTCCCGCTGGGATTGAAGATCGGCTTTCGCAGCGTCAAGCGCCGATTGGTTGTCTCGCGGATCGATCTGAGCGATCAGCGTTCCCTCCTGCAGAACCTCGCCGTCGTCAAAGGTATCGGCCAAAACGTTGATACGCCCCGTGACCTCCGCGATCGCGTTCCCCGCTACAGAGCTTAGCGAACGGCGGATCGTGATGCTCGGAAAAGGCCGTCGGCAGACGACGAGCCTGCCAACGGCGGCACACAACACTCGCTTGCCTCAAGGACGCAAGATGATGAGGACGGGATCATGCAGATCGAACGGTGTCAGACAGCGCTCGGTGGAACACTGGGCCTGTACGATTTGCTCGCCAGCGACGTCTTCATCCGAACCACGGCCAGCTCAGTTCCATCCATTGAGTTTTAAGCAGCCGGCACCAACACATCACCGGGGGGTGTCCCTCCGCCGAAGTCAACGACAGAATCCGTCGCAATCCGTATTTCTTTGTCAACCACCTTTCGCTCTCGCCGGACCGACGGTACCTGCTCGTTCGGCTGGAGCAAGGCCGCCTGTCACAGGTCTGGAAATTGGGTGAGTCGACCGATTCGTTGCTCGTTGACTTTGATCCCGCACTGGAACATCGTCACGAACCCGTTGAACCGAAAGTCGCCTCCAAGCCGAAGACACGTGAGGAGTTGTTTCTGGAAGAGATCCGAGGAATCGAATCCAAAGCTCGTGAACTGAAAGACCAGGGCAAAGTCAAGGAGGCAGAGAAGGCGATCGAAGACCTGTTGGCGGCTGGCAACCGGCGACTGCAACGTGCTCCAATCCGACATCAAAACCTGATCCGAAACTGCGGGCTGGCGTATCGAAACGTACTGGGAAACAACGAGCGGGCATTGGCACTTTTGCAGCGGGCGATCCAGATGGCCGAATCGGACAATCGATTCGGTGACGGTTGGACGTACCTGTTGCGACAAATTGCCGAAACGCAAAACGCGGTCGGGCAATACGACGACGCAGTGGCAACGTATCGACGCTACCTCGACCACCAACTGTCCAAAGAAAAGGTGATTGACCCCTACGAATACCGCCAGCTGGCGCGGCTCGTTGCGGATGCTCAGAATCCCCAAGCCGCCCTCCAGTGGCAATTCCAGGCATGGAAACAATCGAACGAGCAACACGGTGCTTTGAACCGTACGACACAGGACCTCCTCAAGGAACTGGCCGCCGATGTCCGCAAGACCGATCAGTGGGACACTCTCGAACCGGCCCTGGTGGAACAATACAAACAGTCCAAACGATTACTGGGGCCGCAGCATCCCGACACCGCCCAGGCGGCGGCGCAGCTCGCTCTTCTATTCGAGCGATTGGGGAAATTTGAGCTGGCTCTCGCCGGGATGGATGAGAGCCAGCGAGCCTTTCGGGATTACGTCGCGCGAACGTTGCCGTTGTTGTCGGAGACCGAGCAGGCAGAGTTTTTGCGGCAGCGATTCCAACCCGCGTTTCACGACGCCTTGGAGATGGCGGTGCGACTGAAGTCCGTCCCCCGCGCCGTCGAGTTATCGGCCGGTTGGGTTTTGAACGCCAAGGGTGCCTCGACGCGCGCCCTCGCCGAGCGACATCGCATGGTGGCGTCGACGCAAGATCCCCAGGTCCGTGTAATCGCCGAGCAACTCTCCGAAGTCCGAGAACAGATCTCATCGCTCACGTTGTCCGCCCTCCAGAATCCGACCCTCGGGCTCACGTCATCGTCCACGGCGATGGATCTTCAAGACCGACTCGAAACGCTCCGGAATCGCGAATCGGAGTTGTCCTGGAAACTGGGTTCGACGGGATGGACCGAACGTCGCCAAAACCCGTGGAGCGACTTGACGAACGTACGTGAACGGATCCCTGACGACACGGTCTTGCTGGAATGCGCGGTCGCCGGCGTGCGCACCAAACTGGACAGTTCAATCGACCACGGGTTGAACTCGGTTGGTCCGAAGCAACGGGGGATGCAGGTCCTGGTTTGGGTCATCCCGCCGGCCGGTCGCGGCGACATCCGATTGGAAGTGGTCTGTGAGGACTGGGACAAATTGGCGCGAACGCTGATCGAATTCCATGCCTGCCTGAACGGACAAATGATCCCCCAAAACTTTATTGTTGCGATCAACCAATACCTCCGCGCGTTGTCGACTCAGGTTTTGCATTCGCTGCCCGACGACGTCATGACCACACCAAAGTGGCTCGTCTCGCCCGATCATCAATTGTGGAGAATCCCTTTCGTTGCACTGACGAAACCCAATGGCAAGCGGGTGATCGATGACCACGAGATTCAGTACCTGCTCAGCGGACGCGATCTGTTGTCAACCGAACCGGTCAATTCGATTTCTGCACCGGTGATGGTTGCCAACCCCGACTATGGCAAGAATGCCAACGGCGACTCGGCTGGCACCGCCTTTTCGCCGCTGCCGGGAACCGCCAAGGAAGCGCAAGCGGTGTTGCCCTATCTGCGAACCCTGTCAGGAGCCGCCCCCCAAGTCTTCGTCGAGGCCAATGCGGAAGAGTCGGTCGTGAAAACCGCCAACCGCCCCCAGATCGCCGTGTTCAGCACCCACGGATTCTCGGAATATCGACACGAACAACATCCCATGGCGACATGCGGGCTGGCGTTCGCAAATGCCAATACCGCATTCGGTGGACAGGGCGATGGCATTTTGACGGGGCTGGAAATCTTGGATTGTGATTTTCGCGGGACCGAACTCGTCGTCTTGAGCGCTTGTCAGACCGCCGTCGGCAACACCAGCAGCGGAGAGGGCGTTGCAGGATTGAGTCATGCGTTTCGTCTTGCAGGAGCAAAGACGGTCGTGGCGACGTTGTGGTCCATCCCCGACCAGATCACTGCCGGCTTGATGAAGGACTTCTTTGACCAGCTATCCGATGGCAAGAGCCCCGCATCGTCACTGCGATTTGCCCAACTGGCTACGATCCGGCGGCTCGAAGAACAAGGGCTGCCGTCAATGCCCCATTTGTGGGCGGCATTCACGGCTAACGGGATTCCCCAGTCAATCGAAGACGCGCCGACAGAGTATCGGACCTGGCGAAGTGCCGACGGAAAACACACCACCGTTGCCAAATGGATCGCGACCCGACACGACCGAGTTATCTTGCTAAAACCCAACGGGGATCAATTCGAAGTGAGCCTGAACAAGCTGCACGCCGAAGACCGCCAATGGGCAGAACAGGCCAAATGAATTACGTTCGTTGAGAGCAGCTCGCACCAGACGTGGTGATTCATGTTTACGGTCTTGGACGCGAGCCGACGAGCGTTTCAACGATTGCCTGCGACGGCTTGGCCGATCGATTCATACGGCGCCGGCGGTTGGTCGATTCGATAGCTGTCCGGTGAAAGCAGCGGCAGAAGAACTTGAAGCTCTTCGGCGTCGATCAAACGATCGTCGACTTGGTGCGAGAGCAATTGCAAGGCGTCTGCCCTGGCGAGATAGTAGGCCGACAACGTTTGCGTGTAGCGATAACTCGCCAACAGCACCGTCGTCAGATAGAGCAGCAGCACGACCACGCCACCCCGGACGGCCAGCAGGGTCACCCAAGGTTGATTTGCCCAGTCAGACTGTGTTTGATTGACTTCCAGAAGCGCGTCGGAGATCCGTTTCTCGGCTTCCAATAACTGCTCCGTCGTGGCCAAGCGGTTTTTGGCTTCGTCGTCCAACTGCACGAACATTCGATCCATTTCCCGTTTGGCATCCTCGTACAGCGGCCTCAACGCCAACAATTCTCGCTGCAACGTTCGAACAGCCTGTTCCTCATCCTCGCCGCCGATCGCCAAACTCAGCTGTTCCAGCGAGATGGTCAAAAAGGGGAGATCGATTCCGCTTGTCCGCATCTGTTGACCGGCCAGCCGAAACACGTCGGCGGGAACCTTGGTCGCCGTCGTTCCCTCAATGTGGTGATACTGGAACGAATCGAAAGGATACCTCTTGTCAGTCGGCTCGGATGCTGACAATTCTCGACTGGCGTCGCGGGCCCACTGAATTCGCGGGCCATAGAAGGGACTTCCGGCCAGATCGGCTCCCGGCTGGTAGTTGCCTAATGTCATGTCCAGTTCGTGAAAGATCCCGTACAGGTTGTACAAGTCGCGTCCGCGCAGGTACGCCACCTCCGCCTCGGCCTCCTGCGTCAAGATCCCGCTTTTGACTTCACTCGCCTCGTCGACTTCGCGTTCGGCAGCAACCGCGTCGGTAAACTCGGTGGGCACGAGAAAGACGGCGATGCCACCGACGATAAACAGCAGGCTGAACGCCAGCATCCAGCCGGCGCGACGACCGAGCCGACGTCCCCGGTCGGCAAACTTGTCGGCGATCTGTTGCAAATGCTCTGTTGGTTCCACTTGCTCGCGGCGGTAGACCTCCCCGTAGTCCGGTGGGCCTTTCCACTTCGATCGGATCGACCTGAACAACTGGCCGATCGCGGCGGTAACGCTAGGGGGCTGCTCTGACATCGATCAGTTCGTCAGCCGACCATGGAGAGTCTGAAAGAGTTGGTCGTTTCTTTCTTTGCTCTTGGAAGCATTGTTCACATCCAGCACCCCGGTTTCGAGCGCAATTTCCCGAGGATTGATTTGGTTGATTTCGACTCGCATCATGTACCGTATCCCCTGCGACGGGGCGGACTGCTCGTAGTCGACGATCGACGCGTCCACTCCGCGGGGATTGAAGGATTCAGCGGATGGAGGCGGAACCAATTCTTTGATGACTTGCTCGAACACCTTAACGACCTCGCTCGAGATCGCTCCGGCCGACAACGGGGCCGGCACCTCGATGCCTTCTTCGCGTCTGGTTTCTCCTCCCGATTCCTTGAGCGATTGGACCGCTCTGATGACCGGAAGGTCCACGGTGCGTGTCTCGCTACGCATCACCGTTCGCGACCGAGTCTCGGTCCGCATGACGGTCTGCGTACGGGTAACGGGGCGCAATACCGTTCGGGTCCGATAGACGATGCGACGGCGTTTGTGGAACAACCCATAGCTCTCGACACAGCGGACGCGCTGTTGGACCGGTGCCATCACCGTCGTGGTCTGCAATTCAGGGACGAGTACGGTGTACTCCTGCACCTGCGGCACTTGCACCTCTTTGGTGACCGTCTTCATCGTGATGATTTGGACCGGTGCTGCAGAAGACTGGCGTGGCTTGGCGTAAACCACCTGATCATTTTGGGGTAGCCCCAATTTTCCGATCGTCTGATCATCCATCAACTCCTGTTGATCTTGCGGGGCGGTCGTATTGACCAACACCGCGTTGGTTTGGGCATGGTTGGTCAGAGCGTGGTCGGTCAGAGCGTGGTCGGCGAGGATGTGGTGCTGGTCCGCGACAGAAAGCCGTGTCAGTTCGGTCCGCAAACGTTTCCCCGTCTGATCAACGAACGTGACGATGCGGCTTTTGTCGTCGTAGTTCACGATCGCCAGTTCATCGCTCACGCGGCCGTCCGGACTGGTCCAGACACGGAATTGCCGGGGAACCGGTTCTCCGGCAATGAGGTCTCCCGTAAGGAACGTGGAACTGCACAACAAGACGAGCGGAAACAAACCGGGGCCGATCGGCCCGGAAGCGAATGGGAAGCACATGAGACAGTTTCGTTGATCGCGTCGGTTGGTCGGGACAGCCGTACCTTGCATGCTATCCCCCACTTTGGTCGTCTCATACGGAATGGATGGGGAAAGCAACCGGAACGGCGCGCCGAACGACAGGTGATGGGTTGAACCGGACGAGGATCGTTTCCCGGCGTGGACGTCGCCCCAACGAAGCGATGGCGCCTTGATCATTTTTGCGTTTTGGCGAACATAACACCTGAAGGCATCGGGGCATTTGTGGATCGTTTTTTGCTGAGCGGATCAGCGAGGCGGGTGAGTCCTTCAGCCGCTCTCTGTGAGAATGATCCGAACAACGTCACTCCCATTTCCACTGAAGCATCACGCCGCGTGAGTCGGATTTATAGAAACGTTCACTTCGGACGGTTGGCAGGGGCCGGTTTGATCGCCGTGAGTGTCACGATCGGGGTTGCGCTGTGCCTCAAGCGCGACGAACCGATCGAGCACTTAGACGTCCAGGTTGTCGCATCGAACTATCGACTTTACTTTCACTATCCCGGTGCCGATTCCAAATTGGGTACGGCCGACGACCGACTGGGAACGCGGAATTTCTATGCACCAGCCAACACCGAGGTTCGGCTGAGCCTGACGAGTCGGGATTTCGTTTATCTGGTCGAAATCCCGGAGGTGGGACTGTACGAGGTCGCCGCCCCGGAACTCGATTTCGAAGCTCGTTTTGAGACGGGAGAGTCGGGCGTGCACTCTTTGTTGGGAAGTCAGATGTGTGGGTACGACCATTCGGAACTAATTGGCGAATTTGTGGTTCAACGTACGGCAGAATTTAAACGCCTCGTCCGAGAACTTTCTCCTGCACCATCGCCAACCAACCCAACTCAATGATATTTCCCCGCCAGTCGCACCGAAATCCCTTGGTTTTCCTGGTGATTTCGAGCGTGGTCGCTCTCGCTGGATGTGGTCCTCGGGCGACGCCAGAAATTTCCACCGAAACCGATGTGAACCGCACGCGGCGCACCGCCGTCGATCAGGGGCTGCGCGTTTTTAATGAAATTCCCGCCTTCACCCTGACCAACCAGCACGGCAAATCGTTCGAACGCAGCGATCTGGACGGCAAGGTCTGGGTCGCCACCTTTATTTTCACCCGTTGCGGGGCGACGTGTCCGTACCAAACGGCCGCGTTCAGCGAATTACAGCAGACCCTGCATCGGGCTGATGAACTGGGCCAGGTCGAACTGGTTTCGTTCACCGTCGACCCGGAGTTCGATACGCCCGAGGTGCTGGCCGAATACGGCACAAGAGCCGACGCCGATTTCCAGCACTGGCACTTTCTGACCGGCGACCGTGCGACCCTCTGGGATTTGAGTAAAGACGGGTTCAAACTGGACGTCCAATCCGGCCGGGACGCGACCAATCTGATCACCCACAGTTCGCTGTTTGTCCTGGTCGACCAAGATTCAAAAATCCGCGGTTACTACGAAGGCCTGTCACCGGAAGCGAACCAGAAACTTCGCGACGACATCAGCGCGTTGCTGGACCAACGAGACCCCAGTCGACTGGAACGCATGCCCGAAATTTCCGTCCCACGCGATATCCGCGATCCGGCATGGCTGCAACCGCGGGCCGAAGCCCAACGGGCGCTGGCATCCGGCTACGAAGTGACCTGCGATTTCCAATTCACCGACGACCTGTCGTCCAGCGGCATCACGTTCAGCGACAAGGTCGTCGAGGACGTCAAACGCGACTTCAAATCGGCCCATTATGATCACGGCACCGCGGTGGCGGTCGCCGACGTCGACCAGGACGGGCTGCTGGACATCTATTTTGTCTGCCAATTGGGAAGCAACGAACTGTATCGCAACCTGGGTGGCGGGAAATTCGAGAACATCACCGAGTCGGCCGGTGTTGCCGTCGCGGACGAGGTGTCGAGTGGGGCGTCGTTCGCCGACGTGGACAACGACGGAGACGCGGACCTTTATGTCACCCGCATACGTGCCGCCAATCGATTGTTCCTCAACGATGGAACGGGAAAATTCGAAGACGTTTCCGAGCGTTCGGGGCTCGACCACGTCGCACACTCCTCCGCTGCGGTGTTCTTCGACTATGACCGTGACGGCTTGCTGGACCTTCTGCTGACCAACTTCGGAAAGTTCACAACCGAAGAGCGCGGTTCAGGCGGTTACTACCTGTCACACAAAGCCGCCTTTACCAGCCACCTGTTCCCGGCCCGTGCCGAACCCAACATCCTGTTCCGCAACTTGGGCGGCGCACGGTTTGAAAACGTGAACGATCAAGTCGGATTCAAAGATGTCTCTTGGTCCGGGGACGCGACACCGATCGACGGCAATGACGACGGTTGGCCCGACATCTACCTGCTCAGCATGCAGGGGCACGACCAGTATTTCGAAAACCAGCAAGGAAAAGGCTTTGTCAACAAGAGCCGGGAATTGTTTCCCGCCACCGCCTGGGGCTCGATGGGTGTCAAGGTGTTTGATTTCAATCGAGACCAAAAGCTGGACCTTTACGTCACAGACATGCACACCGACATGGTCCATAATGTGGCCCCCGAAGAAGAAAAGAAGAAGATGACTCGGAACCTGCCGGTTTCGATGCTGGGCACCGATGGCAATCACATCCTCGGAAATGCGTTCTATTTGAAGAGCGAATCAGACGCTTACACCGAAGTGTCCGACGAAATCGGCGCGGAAAACTACTGGCCTTGGGGCATCAGCGTGGCCGACCTGAATGCCGACGGGTTCGAAGACGTCTTTGTGACGGCAAGCATGAGTTACGATTTCCGCTACGGCATCAATTCCGTGCTCTTGAACGATCACGGAAAACGATTCTTGGACAGTGAATTCATCTTGGGTATCGAACCACGAGCCAAGGGGACGGCCCATCTGTGGATGACACTGGATTGCGACGGAGCCGACGCGGGGCACCGACTTTGTGATGGCCGCAGCGGCAAACTGCAAATCTGGGCGGCCATCGGGTCGCGCAGCTCCGTCGTGTTTGACCTCGAAAACGATGGCGATTTGGACATCGTGACCAACGATTTCGGCGGCTCCCCGATGGTCCTGACCAACAATCTGACCGACAAACACGACATCAACTACCTGCAGGTAGAATTAATCGGAAAACAGTCCAACCGCGATGGGCTCGGTTGCTTGGTGGATGTCCAATTGTCGGATAAAAACCTGATCGCGGTCCATGACGGAAAATCGGGCTACCTGGCGCAAAGCCGAATGCCGATGTATGTCGGCTTGGGGGACGCGACGCAGGCCGATCAAATCACCGTCACCTGGCCTTCGGGAATCGTGCAGACGGTCGAAGGTCCCATTCAATCGAATCAAAAGCTGACCATTGTCGAAGACGGCGAAACCACGAAGTGACGACCTCGCAGCCCCGGCATCGATTTCGATGACCGTCGCAAAGCTCGTGTTCGCGCCCGTTGTCCTGGCCATCACCATCGCCTCCACCGGCTGCTCTCCGTCCTCACCGCCTCCGCCGGGCAAACCGATGGAAACGCTGGTTCCCGCGGTGGAAAAGAACAGCGATTCGAAGACGCAATACCCGACGCAATGGCTGGGGGGCCAAACTCTGACCGTCGCCCCAGGCGTCCACGTGCTCGGGGAAATCAGCCCCAGCGCCGTGCACGCCATCGAAACCGACGACGGCATCATCCTGATTGACTCGGGCGGCGACGAACAGGCGCGCGGAGTGCGTGAATCGTTGCTGTCGGTTGGTTTGCGGCTGGACGATGTGCGCTATGTGTTGATCACCCACGCCCATTACGACCACGTGTTCGGCGTCAACAAGATCCGCGAGATGTCGGGCGCGACCGTCGCTGCGGGCAAAGACGATTGCGAAGTTCTGCGCAACGCGGACCTGCCGGCGCTGTATTCGGTGTTCCCCAAAATCCCCTACTCGGGCGATCCGATCCCTGTCGACGTCGAACTGCGGGACGGTGACACGATCGAATTAGGCGGCGTCACGATCGAAGCCATCGCCACCCCCGGCCATACACCGGGCAGTACGTGTTATCTGCTCAACAAGGACGGTCAAGAAATCCTGTTCTGCGGCGACGTCATCTCGTCGATTGATTTTGGCCCTGCGACCTACGCCGCCAAGCTTTCACCCAAGTATCGCGGCGACGCCGACGCGTTTGTGGCCACCGTCGATCGCCTGCTGCAGCGCCCGCCCCCCGACTTGCTGCTGACCGGTCACCCCCGGCAACAAAAACGATTGCAATCGATTCGGCTGGATCCAGCCACCTGGAAAGGGCTGTTGGAGCCCGCGCGTACTGAACTGCAAGCGATCGCCGATCGGCATCGGCGCGATGGCGCCGATTTTCTCGATGGCAGCGCCAAACAGATTGAACCCGGTCTGTATTACCTGGGAGACCTGGATGGCACCGCCGTGTACGGTTTGCTTCGCGAAGAGCAATTGTTCGTGGTCAACGCTTCCGGCGGAGAAGGATTGTTCGAATTCCTGAGGACGCAACTTGAATCGCTGGGCGTGACCCACACGACGCCTGCGGCGATCTTGCTGACGTCTGATTTGCCGGAGGCCCGTTCCGGACTGGCCTCCGTCGCAAAAAACACGGTTGTTTTTGCGCCGCGATCGGTGGCTGATTCACTGAGAGCCGAGGGGTATGTCGTCAAAACGCCGGCGGATGCGGACGCAGCGATGCCACTACCCGTCGAGGTGACGGAGTTACCCATTGGGCTATGCTATTCTTATTCGACAGACGGCAAGACGGTCTTGCTGACTCCCGCGGCACCGCGAAACCTGTCCCTGGTCTGGAAGAACCGGCTCAACGGACGTAAGACGATGGGCGACCTGCAGCCGCAAATGAGTGACTTGCTGACCGAACTCAATGCAGCGGCCGACCGAGTGGTGGACTACCGGAAAACGTTGGAAACATTGAGTCGCTTTGAACCCGATGTCTGGCTGCCTTCTTTTCCGCTAACCGATCAAAATGCCAATCTGTACGACGACGATTGGCACGACACCCTTGAAAACAACCTGCGTCCGGTCGAGACACTCGAGCGCCGCTTTTGAAGTGGCGACCATGGCCGATCGAACGTCAGAACGCCGCTGCCCGGCGGATCACGGGTCGAACGATCGTTCGATGAGTGCCGTAACGATGAACATGAATCGATCGATGCCCCGTACGCATTCTATGTCCCTGACCTGGCTGTTCGGCCTGTCCGTCGTGTTGGCTTGCGCCGGTTGCGGCACGGGGGAACGTGCAACGTCACCTCCGGAAACGGCCCCCACGCAGTCGGGCGACGATGATACGTCTCGATTGGAATCGGCGTTTGCGTTGATGCAGCAGGGACAAACCGATCAAGCCCTCGAACTCATCCAGCAGGTCCTGATTCGGTCTCCCAAAAATGTCGATGCGTTGAGTCTGGCGATCGAACTGTACAACCAGCGCGGCGAATTTTGCCAGGCCGCCGATCTGGCAGCAACCGTTGCCGAAATTGATACGGCGCGGGGCTCCCAGATCCTGATCCGTGCCTTTGATTGGAATCTGCGCTGCGGCGACTTTGCGGCGGCGGAAACGAATTTGCGGCGTGCGGAAGCATTGGACCCAAACAACGTCGATGTCCATCGCATGCTCGCTCAATTGCTCAATGCACAAGGCCGGCGTTTCGAAGCCAGTCGACACGTCCGCCAATTGATCCGGCTTCGGTCGGTGCAGCCCAACGAGACGCTCAGTTTGATCGACCTTCAGGGGCCCTTTTACCTGGTCTCGTTTGCCGACTTTGTCAAAGACAACGCCGTCACCCTGTTCTCGCTGGGCGAGGCCCGTGAGCTGTACACGCGGATCAACGCCGAGGCGAGCGAAGTGTTGGCGCTGATGCAGCGGATTCGGCAGGCGTTCCCCGACAGTGCCGCCGCGGCAGCACTGCACGGGCGAATCCTTGCCGAAACCGGTCGACAAGAGGCGTTGGCCGAATGGGCCAAAAACGTTCCCGCAGGGACGCAGGAACAACCCGAATACTGGAGTGCGATCGGCAGCTGGATGGCTTTGCAAGATCGTCACGAGGAAGCGATTCGGGCGTTCGGCGAGGCCCTTCGACGCGACCCCACCGATCGTGAATCATTGCGTTCGATGATTCAATCCTTGGTCTCGGTCGGCCAGTCATCACGGATCCCCGAATTACGTCAACGGCTTGCGGTGCTCGATCGGATCTTTCGCATCGCCAAGGAGGCGGACGCCGAACAATCGCTGTGGATTTCCCAGCGGCTTGGGGAACTCGCTCGCCCCTGGGAATCCTGTGCCTGGCTGATGCGGGAGGCTCAACTGTCCGGGGCCATGTCCGAGCGTGTGCCTGAATTGAACCAACGGCATCAAGCCATTCTCGCCTGGGAACGTGGCGCCAACGAAACGCAGATCGGAACGGCACAGCTGACACGTCTGCTCGGATTCGACATCCAACAATGGCCGTTACCGGAGCTGGACAGTCGCAAACCCACCACGCCCGCCGATCCGACACCATCGGCCGATCAGGGACTACGTTTCGTCGACGTCGCACCCGAATTGAAACTCGAAGCACGTTATGTGGGTGGGTTCGCCACCGATGGAAGTGAGTTTTACCCGTACGAAGTCAACGGAGGCGGACTGGCGGTGCTCGATTACGACTTGGACGGCCGCTGTGATCTCTACATGGCGCAGTCCGGTGGCACTCCGGTCGAACCGGGTTCGTCCATGCCAAACCAGCTGTTTCGTTTTGTGGCCGAAGGTGGCTTCGGCGAAGTCACCGAGCAAGCCGCGGTGGGCGACCGCCACTTCGGCCAAGGTGTCTGCGTCGGTGATGTGAACCAAGACGGATTTCCCGATCTGCTGGTTGCCAACATCGGCCCCAACGTTGTCTACATCAATCAGGGCGACGGCACGTATCGTGATGCGAGCGGCACGCTGTTGGACAGCGCCGCCAACTGGACCTCATGCATCGGCCTGGCCGATCTGAGCGGCGATGCGCTCCCCGACATCATCGAGATCAATTACATCGACGATCCGCTGGCGTACACGGTCCGTTGCACGGACGACCACTTGCCATGCCAACCGCAACGCTTCAATTCCGCCTCGGACCGCATTCTGAAACTGCGTCCGAACGGGCAATTTGCCCCGTGGTCCCAGGCCGCCGAGATGCGATCCAACCCGAAACTCGGCTTCGGATTGGTCATCGCAAATTTTGACGGAAAGCTGGGCAACGATTTTTTCGTCGCCAACGATGGCGATCTCAATCATTTCTGGGTCAGTTCCACACCGGCCGCAGCCAGCGACGACCGATTCTCGATCGTCGAATCGGCCGCTGTGCGGGGCTGCAGCATCGGCAAGGGCGGTGATAGCCAGGCATGCATGGGTGTGGCGTCGGGCGATTTCGATCGCGACGGACAACTCGACTTGCACGTCACCAATTTCCATAACGAGTCGGTGAATCTGTTCACACAAAATGAGCCAGGATTCTTCTTTGACGAATCGCTGCGGTACGGACTGCACGATCCGTCCTTTTCCGTGCTCGGGTTTGGAACGCAGGCGGCCGATTTCGACAACGACGGTTGGCTTGACCTGGCCGTCTTGAACGGACACGTGTTCGATGCCCGGGACGAAGGCATTCCGTTTCAGATGATTCCCCAACTGTTCCACGGCAGCCAACAAGGTTTTCAGCTGCAGGACCGATCCACCGCGGGCCAATACTGGAAACAGCAACAGCTCGGACGCACGTTGGCGACGCTGGATTGGAATCGCGACGGACAGATGGATCTGGTTGCCAATCATTTGGACCTGCCCGTCGCGCTGTTGCAAAACGTCTCCGAGTCGCAGCACTGGATTCAATTCGAATTGATCGGGGTGGATTGCGAACGCGATGCGATCGGTGCCGAGGTGCGGATCCGAGCCGGCCAAGACCGCTGGAGTGGCTGGCAAACCGGCGGCGACGGTTACATGTGCAGCAACGAAGCGGTGGTGCACTTCGGGGTCGGTGCGGTTGAGTCCGTCGATCAGGTAGAAATCCGCTGGCCCGACGGTCGCACCGAGACGTTCGAGAACGTCAACACCAACACCCGTTATCTGGCTATCCAGGGCACCGAGGGGCTGGAGAAGCGTTGATCTGGGGTCCGTTCAACGGCGATACAGCCCCGATTCCCCTTCAATGACTAAGTAGCGATGGTTCGCTTCGACGTCGCTGAATCGTTGGCTGCGGCCCGATGGCCAATCAATCACGATCTGCTCGATGGATTCGTGTGGTCCGATTCCGAAATCGATCATCGGCTCGTTGCTGCACAACAACCCATCCCCACCGACCATCCAGCCCACCCAGCTTTGATCACCGATCGTGAGGGTGACCTTGGCACCGATCGCGTCTCGCTCGCTGGACGTCCCGATCAACTCCAATTGCAGGGCATTTTCGGTGGCGGTCTGATTCTCCAACAATGCCGCAGGCGCGTCCAAGTGGTTCGTCACCAAGTCGGGCTTCAAGTCTCGGTTGAAATCCAAGACGGCCATGGTGCGGCCGAGGGCGGGGGTCGACCAATAGCGGTCGGCCGGGTTCTTCAATTCAAACCCGTCAGCGTCGCCGCGAAAGAACTGGGGCTGCATCTGATAGGCACGCCCACGGTGACGGTGGTCGGTCACGTTTCCGTTGAGCACGGGCAAATCGAGCCAACCGTTGCGATCAAAGTCGATCGCTTGCGTGCCCCATCCGACCGTCATACGGGTGTCTTCGTACATTCCGCGTTTCGCGTTGACGTTGGTGAACACACCCGGGATTTCCTGGCTGTACAGGTCCGCCGCTTGGTTCCAAAAATTGGTGATGTGCAGATCCAGCAAGCCGTTGCGGTCGAAATCACCCGCGGCGATTCCCATGCAACCTTGCCGTTGGCCGAGCAACCCGAACGCACATCCGGTGATCTGTGCACTTTCCCGCAGCGTGACCGGGGCCGACTGGGAATCTCGATGCGACAGCCAAAAATGGTTGAACTCGGTGTCGTTGGCGATAAATAGATCGTTTCCGTTGCGGTCGTCAAAATTCGCGATCACCGCGGCGAATCCATAGTTGGGTTTTTCGTCCATTGCGACAAAGCCATCCCACCGCAGGATCTGACCATCGGGACGAATTTGCCAGGCACGATCGATTGCGGGACGAAACACGCTGGGGTTACAGGCGTCTTTCTCGGGCGTGCAACCGATCGTCAGCGCGGTCGGGTCGTCGATGTAATTGATCTCAACGATTTCCGGCAAATGATCGCCGCTCAAGTCGCCACACGCGATCGATGACGTCCAATCCCCGCGGGCGTCCGGTGCCGCCATCGGCTGACGCCGAAAAGTTCCGTCACCGTTGTTTTGGTAAACCACGTTCGGGCCGATGTTGGCCAAAATCATATCCGGAAACCCGTCTTGGTTGATGTCGGCCACGGCGACTCCCTGACCGTAACCCAAGTCTGCCGTTCCGGCGTCCGTCGCCACGGAAACCCACGCCCCGGTCGGCAAGTTACGAAACAACTGATTCGGCTCGGAACCACCTGCGTCGAACGCATCGCCACCACCTTGGGTGAAATAGATGTCGGGCGAGCCATCCAAATCAAAGTCGATGACGCCGATTCCTCCGCCGGTCAGCTGATGCAAGAGCTGGGTGTTGTCGGCAGGATCATCGCCACTGTCGTATTGAAAAAACAAGCCGACTTCGGCCGCGACGTTGTTCAATTTGATTTCGGTGACACGTGATTCGTCAATCGCATCCCCGCTCCGATCCCTCGAATCGTCCGCTGCGATCGCCGAGGCGGGCGGTAGCGGCCAGTCCTCCGGCGCGATGCCACAACTGGCGAAATGGTCTTGATCCGCAGTCGGATCACTTGCCGCTTGCTCACTGTTCTCCAAAGCGTTCCGTTGCTCGCTGACACGCCGGCTCCACTCGTCGCTTCCGCCATGCGTTTTCAAGGACACCTGTCGCCAGGCGATCGCTTCCCAAGGCCGATTCAACGCATCCAGGATTTCTGAAAGTCGGCTCAGTTCCGCAACCGTGCCGGGCTCGCCACCGATCTTGCTGGTGATTATTGCGGCCTCATGCAACAGCGAAAAACGCCGACTGGCACATTCGGCCTCGGTTGCTTTGCCGAGCGTTTGGAGAGACCGAGCCAACGCAAGGAACGAAAACCGGTCCGTTTCATCCAGGCGGACGGCTTCAACAAAACATCGAACCGCTTCCGGATGACGATTCAGACTTTGCATCCGCGTCCCGAGCGCGTACCAATACTCCGGTTCGCGCTGGATGCCCGGCGGAAGCGATTGCAGGTAAGCATCCAGCATGGTGTCGAGTTTCAGGTCGGCATAAATCCGACAGCGAAAGGCGGCGATCGGCGTCGACTGCGGGAACCGTTGACTGAGTTGTTCGATCAGAACCCTGGCTTGTTCCAGCTCCCCTTCTCTGCGGAGCCGTTTGGCTTCGGCCAAAGCCGCCGGGGGCAACGCTCCGTGGAAGCTCGGTTTGGGCATGGAGACGTCGATGAAGGCTTCTCCATAGGTGTTCATGGCGAACAGTTCCTTCTCGGTGATATCGCCGGAACGCGCCAGCCGACGCAAGTACTTGGCCGCATCGATGCGTCGGCCTTGGTTGTTCAACAGCGCCGTAAGTCGGTGATAGACGGCATTGATGCGGGGCGCGTCCATGGTCGCGTTCAATTCAATGACCTGCTCCAGGCTCGCCTCCGCCTCGGCGTATTGGCCCAGGTCCAGGTACAAGTCGGCTGCCAGCAAGGCCGCATCGACAAAGGCGGTCAGGTCTGACGGCGGAATGGACCGCAGCAGCTCACAGGCGGCGACCGGATCACCGGCTTCGGCTTCACATTTGGCGTACAGCAGCAACGCCTCCGAAGGAACCTGGTCCGACATCAACAGCGGGCGAAGCTCGTCGCGGGCCCCGGCGAAATTGCGTTTCCCGAAGAATCGCTCCGCCTTTTCGATCCGCTGGCGATCTGTTTTTGGAGCCGCGTCAATCGCCCGCTCGCGCCTCCGCTGGCTTTGCAGCAGTTCCGCGGCCCGTTGTTCGTCGGAACCGCCGCCACAGCCGATCACCGAAAAGCCGACGGCGACGAAACCGACGGCAACGACCTTCACCAGGTAGCGTGTGCGATAGATATTCAACGATGACCCTGCAATTGAAATGCGTCTTCAGCCCCTTCGACCAGGACGTAATCGTAGCCTCCCTTCAGCACTCCGAAGGATTGTATCGTTCCGGAGGGCCACTGTATTGTGACGTTTTCGGCGCTGTCCTGCTCGCCCAACGCGACCGAAATTCGACGTTGATTGGTACACATGTAGCCGTCACCGGCGGTCAGCTGCTGGGTTAGCGCTCGCGTGCCCACGGTCGCCGTGACCACCGTGCCGATGGCATCGCGTTGCGTTCGCGTGGATTTCAAGATCAGCCCGATCGACTGCCCCGCGTTTTCGGTCCGATTGACCAACAGGGAGACGGGCTCGTACAGATGCGTGATCGCCACGTCGGTTCGCCCGTCCCGGTCGACATCAATGGTTGCCAGGGCGCGGCCCAAGTGTGGCTGGGAGAAATAGCCCCCCATCCCGTCCAGGCTCAATTCTTCCCAACGCCCCGACGGCAGACGACGAAAGGTCTGCGGAGGCATTTTGTACTGCACGTCGGTGCGATGGACGTCATCGACATGCCCGTTGGTGACCATCAGTTCGAGTGATCCGTTGTTATCAAAATCCACCCATTCGGTTCCGAATCCCAGCAGTTTCATCGACGGCTGACCGAGCCCGACCTGGAACGAACGGTCGGCCCAGAAACCCGGTGAGACCTGTTCGTAGTACGTGTTGTGATCGTCGGCAAAGTGGGTGAGAAAGAAATCGATGTCTCCGTCGCCGTCCGGATCGGCGGCGGCGATTCCCATCGATGCCTGTGACGTCGCATCCCCGCTGAACCCGACGCCCCGGGTGGCGGCCAAATCGACCATTTGGAAACGCCCGTCGGTCCGCTCGGGCGACCAGAGGTGATTGGCCGTCATGTCATTGGCGACATAAACGTCCAGCCCGCGGCGCTCGTCAAACTGCCCCACGACCAGACCGAGTCCGCGTCCTGGCGTCTGCGTCTGGATCCATTGATCCGAAACGTCACTAAACGAACCGTCTCCTCGGCCTTTCCAAACACGGTCCCGCTCGGCTTCGAACAGCAACGGGGGACACGTCGAAAAGCCGTCGGCATTGCGGCACGGTCGTTCCAGCGGTCCTCGGCCGGCACAGTAGTTGGTCGCAAACACATCGGCAATGCCGTCGGCGTCCAGATCGGCAATCACAGCCGACGTCGTCCAGGACTGATCGGTCAGCCCCGCGGCGATCGCGATTTCGTCAAACGTCCCGTCACCGTTGTTTCGAAACAGCCGGTTCTGGCCGTAATTGGAATCAAAGATGTCGGGGAAGCCATCGTCGTTGAAATCGCCAACGGTGATCCCCTGGGAAAACCCGGTGTCGTGATAGCCAGCGTGACGCTCCACCGAGACGAATCCGGTTCCTTGATTTCGGAACAGCCGATTGGACGAGGAGTCCGATGCGAGGGGCTTGCCGTCTAACATTGCCGCGGCCACGTCGGGCCAACCGTCCAGATCAAAATCGATCACCCCGACACCACCGCCGACACTTTGATAGATCCAGTGCCCTTCTTGGATCGCTTCCGGGGCAATCTCGCAGGTGTGGATCAAGCCCCGTTGCTCGGCCTGATCTTCGAACATCAACGGTCGCTGAAAACTCACTTCCGCGGCACTCGATCGGGGCTGAGTCAGTTTCCAGGCGATCGTCGGCAAATCGCTCAGATCGATCTGTCGATCCAGTTCCCTCTCCGGCAACACCCACGGCGTCGTGGCCGTCAACTCGGAGCGGATCGCCAGGTAGCGATCGCGAAGATCCGGCAGACGTTCTTCCGGCAACGTCGTCGCGAGTCGTGCCCAGCCCTCGGCTTCCCAGACCCGGCCGAGTGCCAGCATCCCATCGGCCACCTGCATGGCAGCTCGTTGCGAACGTCCGCTACGCTCCAAATGCGTCTTCAGCGCATCGCGCAGGGCAGCCAGTTTGGTGATCCGATCGGCAACCACGTCGGCGTCCTCGGATCGACCGATCAGGGTCAGGTTCTGGAACAGACCGTTGAGAGCCGAAGGCAAGGCGTGGGGACTCAGCCGGATGGCCTGCCAGTAGGCCCGCGCTGCCTGCTCGTGCTGCCGCTCTCGCTCGGCCCATTCACCGGCAACCAACCAGTACTCGGGCAACGTTTCGATACCGGCGGGAAGCTGCTGCTGCCAATCCAGGATCGAGTCGTATTGATTCAATTCCATCAGCGCTCGCCCATAGAGCGCCTGCGCCGGTGCAAAATCAGCGTGGCGTTCCAGCACCGGTCTCAAACGGTCGGCCACCGACTGCCAATTCGACTTCATCGCGTCCAGGCGGGCGAGGCAATACTGCGGACGCAGATCATCACCCGATCGCTGCAGCATCGACTGACACATCTCGCCGTCAGGTTCCACCCGCGCAGGATCGGCAAGCACCTGCAACGATTCCGGATCGCCTTGACCGTGTTGGGCCAGCCACTGCAGCGACGGCAGGGCCGCGGGGGTTTGCCCGACCATCGTCGCCAGACCGACCAGGTCAAATCGCGGCTGGGGACGATTGGGGAATCGATCGACGAAGGTTTTTAAGGCGTCGATCGCATCGAAAGGCCGACCGGCGGAAACCAAGGCATGAGTCAACTTGTCCAGCAGCGCCTCGTTGGGCGACTCGTCCGAACTCAACGACGCCTGATACCTCTCGATCGCGACTTCCCGATCTCCCTGCCGCGAGGCGACGTCACCGGCCAACTCGATCGCCCGGGCATCGTCCGGGTGAAGCAGCAGGTGTTTGCGAATCGAAGCCTCGGCATCGGCAATGTCGCCCCGCGCGAGTGCGTTCGCCGCGCGTGCGAAGTAGTCTTGCTGGGTTTGATCCTGACCATCTGCTTCATCGGCCTGCCCCGTTTGGCTAGATCGCGGCGCGGCGCTTGCATCGATCGGCGATGCCTCAGGTTTGCCGCAGCCGGGCATCCAGAACAGGATCCCTAACAGAACGAGCAGCCGGACACCCACGTTGGGCGTCAAACGGATGTACCGGCTGCGACGGTAGCGCGTAGGACAACCAGCGGAACAGCGCCAACCGAGTCGGAACATGAAACGGTTGCGGGGTTGGCGAGTCATCATGCGGTTAATAAGAGAGCTGCTGTTTGATTGCGGTGTGGCACTCGGTGCGATCGGGGTAGCGACACGGGTCAACGATCACCGGTTTACGGAACTTGCGCCACGGTGGCGAGCCACTTGATTTTAAGCAACTTAAGGATAACATCTCCGCTCTAGAAACCGGTCAAATTAGGAATTCTTACCCACGAGATTCACATGGCTCGCAAACTTCTGTCTTTGATGGCTCTGGCTTGTTTCCTCTGTGCAGTACCTGGATGTGGTACCGGCGGTGGTGAGGCGGCGTTTGAAGAAACCTCCGCACAGACCCAAGAGGAAATCCAAGAAGCCGAAGATTATGGGGAAATGATGCGGAAACAAGAACTCGAGAACTTTAAAAAGAAATAGGAAACCTTTCTCGTTGCGCTCCTAACACTAAAGTGCCCCACCCAGAGAGCGACGCGAGCTGAATTTGAGAATTGAAAAGTTGGCGTGCGATTGTGCACGCCGGATGTGTCCCTCGACCTTCGATCAACCTGCCGCCGTCGAGCCTATTTGATTCAAACGATCTGCCGAATCAACACGGCGACGTAAGGCGTAAGCGGGGGTGGCCCCTGGCTGACGCTTTCGGGTTTCTTCCAACCGGCCCGCTGACGTTCAAAGAAGGGCTGGCATTCTCAGGTCGGTGAGACCAAGTGGAAGTCTTCTGAGCCCCAGGTGTGTCGGTTACCGGTGCCGGTCGATCGACAGCGAGCGAGCGGGAGAATCCCTCCTTACCACTGACCGTGCATCCCGAGAGCAGCGTTCTGAGAGCAGCGTTCTGAGCGCAGCGACGTGGGGCGGTCGGTTACAGGCGCGAAGTCTTGGCCTCCGAAACGTTGGCCTTGGGATCGCTGGCCTTGATAGCGTGAGCCTTCGGGAGGGTGTGCGACGACAGGTGACCAGTCCGCCAGAGAGTAATAGCCCGCCGGGGCTACAGGACGAAAGCACGACGTCGCGTCCCCTGATTGGCAACGAGCGGATGTTGAACCCGGGTTACTGCGCCGAATTGCCCTAGCACCTTTGTGATCAACAACCCCTACCTTGGAACTTGCGTTTTGCAGCCATCCGCCTTGCAAAACGCAGCGAATGAATGGAAGCGGTTTATAAAAACTGCCTTTATGAAAATATTTAAGATTCCAGCGATTCTTTCGAGGCTTTCTGGCGTTTACTAATGTGAGAAGGACTGCCGAGAATCGGGGTCCGAAACTATACTCGGTTTCAATCGCTGGATTGACCGAAATCCCGGGAGCGTCAAGTGGATGCTCCCTGTGTGAAATGAACCTTTTCTTAATTGAAGCGAACTGTCTTCGGAGATGCAAATGAAGAATCGATCCCCTCAACGAAGTGGTTTTACACTCGTTGAGCTTTTGGTAGTTATCGCCATCATTGGTATTTTGGTGGGTCTACTTTTGCCCGCCGTCCAAGCTGCACGTGAAGCAGCGCGGCGGATGAGTTGCAGCAACAATTTCAAGCAGATCGGCTTGGCGTTGCACAACTACCACTCGGCGTACAAGAACCTGCCGATGAACGCGACAGGCACCTATGATCACCCGCGTAACAATGACAATTTTGACAACCGGTTTTGCTTGAGCTGGATGGTCGGAGTCCTGCCGTTCATTGAGCAGCAGGGATTGTGGGACCAAATTTCCAATCCGTTTAACAAGAACCGTGACGGCTCGATTCGCCCCGGGGTGATACCGGCCAATGACGCCCCCTATCCCGCGATGGGCCCCGTGCCGTGGAACGAGAACTACCAACCTTGGTTGACTCAGGTTCCCGGTTTCCGCTGCCCGAGTGACCCGACCCAAAGCACCCCGGCACGGGTCGCATTCACGAACTACTCGGCATGCCAGGGCGACGCCTACTTTGAAGGCCACCACGCCGGAATCAACTGGAACGGTGTTCCCGGAACCGACGGCACCTGGGGTGACGAAGCCCAAGCCCGCTGGGCACGAGGGGTTTTCCGCAACCACCACTTCACCAAGTTCCGCGACATCCTTGATGGCCTGTCCAACACTATCGCTGCTGGCGAAAACATGGTCGACGCCCGCGAACGATTGGTCGCGTCGGTCCCCTATCAGGACAACACCAGCAACATGGCCTTGCCACCGAACCACTGGGAACAGTTCGTCGACCCCGATCGCCCGCAATACTGGGACGATAGCGTGATCAACGGTCGCCCAGGTTTGGACGAGTCCGCCAACCACGGTCGTGGTCGTCGCTGGCCCGATGCCCGTCCCCAGTTCTCGATGTTCAATACGATTCGTCCCCCAAATAGCTACAGCGTCTACCGCGGACACGGCGACTTTGGCTATGGATCGGCATCCAGTCTGCACCAAGGCGGTGCACACATCCTGATGGCCGACGGAGCGGTCGTGTTCATCACCGATTCGATTGAATCCGGCGATCAAAACCAAGTCCCCTACAGCAACAACGATCCGAACTTCGGAACCCGAGGTGCTGGCAAGCAAAGCCCGTACGGTTTGTGGGGAGCCCTGGGAACCAAGGCTTCAAAAGAAACGATCCAAGAATCGCTCAATCAATAGTTGAGCCCCATCGTTACGATCCTTACCGGAAGGGATGCAGCGTTCACGCTGCATCCCTTCTTTTTTTTGCGCAAAGGGTTGCCTCGCGAGTGATCCGCCAACGATCAGTCGACGGCCGTCAGCCCAATGCCACGACGATCGCACCAAAATCTGGTTTCAGTATTCGTTGATGTCTTGCCTTGGTGAACCCCTCTGCTAATAAATTCAGCCGGACTGGTTTTTCACTGCCCTGGTATGGAGATGGCAATGGCTTCCCAAATTGACGTGTTTCACGAGTGTTTTGATCAGGTCAGCGACCCGCGAGTTGCCGGACGGACGATCCATCCGCTCAACTCGATTCTATTCTTGGTTGTCGCGGCGGTCATCGCAGGCGCGGATGGTCCCGATGAGATCGAAAGCTTCGGTGGAGAGAAACTCGACTGGCTCTCCAAGTTCGCTGACTTTGAAGCTGGAATCCCTTCTCACGACACCATCACGCGAGTGCTGTCGTTGATAAAGCCCGCGGAGTTTCAAAATGCGCTTCTGCAGTGGCACTCGCACCTTTGTGAACTTGCCCATGCATCTTCCGATTGCGATTCCAAAAATCACACAGGTCCCATCCACGTGGCGATCGATGGCAAGACGGTGCGAGGGTCCTACACCGATGCGGAAAAATCCAACGCGATTCACATCGTCAGTGCCTGGGCCACCGAGCATAGTGTCACGCTCGGACAAACCGAGGTCGACTCCAAGTCCAACGAAATCACGGCGATTCCCGAATTGCTCGATCTGATCGACGTGCGCAATTCGATCGTGACGCTCGATGCCATGGGATGCCAAAAGTCGATTGCTGAAAAGATCATCGAAGAAGGTGGCGACTATGTGTTCGCCGTCAAGGACAACCATCCCAAGCTTTGCGCCGCCATCGCTGACTACTTTGAGATGGCCCACAACGAAGGGCTCAAAGACCACGGTGTTCGAACCATCACCACGCTTGGAAAGCAGGCCGGGCGAGACGAAGAACGCTTCTATGCGACTTGTCCGATTCCCGAAGCGCTCCGCGAACTGACCGACCAATGGAAGGGAGCCAAAAGTATTTGCCAAGCGAATACATGCACCACTCGTGGCGACAAGCAATCAAGCGATGTCCGGTATTACATATCAAGCCGACCGGCAAGGGTGCGTGAATTTTCAAATTGCGCGCGTAAGCATTGGGGGATTGAGAGCATGCACTGGGTTCTCGATGTGGTGTTTCATGAAGACTCCAGTCGGCTCCGAACCAAAAACGCGACGTCGAACATGAGCTTTGCTCGCCGGTTTGTCACAACGCTCCTCAAGCGGGACACTCGGAAGAAGAGTCTCAAGCGGAAACGCAAAATCGCTGGCTGGAACACTGACTTTCTCGAAAAACTCCTGTTTGCAGCCTAATTTTGGTGCGATCGTCGTGAGCCCAATGCCAACTCCATTGACACCAAACGGGGTGCTGTTTGTTAGCGGTAGGGCGCGATCCCACTACCGCTCAATCAAGAAGTGACTTACCCAAACATGGCTCCCCTCTCCCCCGAACAAGCCTCTTGGTCAATGCGGATTCATCATGCCCGCCAACTGATTTTTAGTGAGCGAAAACGTTGCGACGGGTAGAGGCTTGTTTGGGGGAGAGGGGCAGGGGGTAAGGGGGAATCCGCAAGACCCAACAAAAACGCAATCACAAGGCCAAGGGGTTTGCTCGTGATCAGCGCGGCCGATCGAATGAATTTGAAAACGCGGTTTAGCTGATAGCGACGCAATTGTGGTTGCGCCGGAGGAAAGTTTCATCGTGAGCATTCGATGGGCGGTAGACCACTGATTTCTCCTGAGTCGATTTGATGCAATTCGCATTCCAGCGTATGACATACCGCCAGATCTAACCGGGTTTCGAGAGCGCATCGTTGCCGTAATCCAGCGACTGCGCACAGAATAGATCCCCCTCACCCCCAGCCCCTCTCCCCCAATTCCTAACTCGCTTAGGCTCGTCAGGAATCGGGGGAGAGGGGAGCCATGGCGTTTAACTTTTGCTTCTCGATTTAGCGGTATTGGGCGCGAGCGTCCGAACCCCGAACCCGCCACATCCAGATCGACCGAGCGGCGCCCAGCACACGCTGCGATTCGGGTGGATGACACACGATGATTCCGCCCGCTGCAGGCAGGGATCGCGAAGCGCCGGCGGTCTGGCTGTGCCAGATGCGGCTTCCTTTCCGGCGACGCAGCCTGCCAAAACCTCTCCGTCTGACGTCGCAGCTGCCCTAAAACCCAAGTGTCTAACCAACTTGAGTGAAATCCGTCGGTCGCCAATCATCTTGCACTCTTTGCGCCGGGGGCTGTCCGGGGGGCGTCGACGTGGGACCGGATAACCGTTCATAATCTCAAAAACGCACCCCGGACGCTTGTTTCTGCCCCTGAACCAAACCGTTGCGGGGTCGTTGTCCCGACTCGAAATTAGCATCGAGTCTGTCTTCGCCCATCGGTCACTCCCCAGTTCACGTCCCCCAGTTCAAATCGTTGTACGAATTCTATGAACTCCTTCTTAATGTGGCGGGCTTCGCTTAGACGTCACTGGTTTGCCGCCGCGTTTTCCTTCGTGACTGTCATTGCCATTGCGGTGGCTGTGGTGTTGTACGCCCCGCGGCAGTACCGTTCCGTTTCCAAGCTGCTGTTGCGCGTCGGCTACGAAAGCGCAACGTTGGACCCCACGATGTCGGTCGTCGGGAACCCCGACGCCCCGGTCAAGACTCGCGAAGACGAAGTCGAAACGACGTTGGACGTGATGCACAGTCGGACGATCATCCAGGATGTGGTCGAGCGTCTTGGCCCCGACTTGATCCTTGACGAAAAACTTCCCAGTGCCGACGGTGCCTCTGAAGAACCATCGAAAAATCGTCTCGCAACATGGATCGGCTCGTTAAAGACCTGGGTCAGCAACATTGATCCGATCAGTTCCGAAGAGCGAGCGATCCGGGCGTTGGAAAACTCGATTGATATTTCGGCGTCAGAGAAATCGAGTCTCGTCAAGGTTGAGTTCGAGTCAAAGAACCCTCAGGTTGCTCAGACGATCGTCTCCACTTGGGTCGATGCCTATTTGGCTCACCACGCGCAAGTCAATCGCACCCGCGGCACCTACGCTTTCTTTCTGGAACAGGACACGGAGCTGAAGCAGCAACTTGATGAGGTTCAAAGCAAAATCCGAGACGCCAAGAACGCGGCCGGATTTGCCACTCTCGATGGTCGCCAAACCCTTTTGGAAACACAGCTTGAAAAGGTTTCCAGCGAACTCTTTAAAGTCGAAGCGGATCTGGTCGAGTTCGGGATGCGTGCGGAAACCTATGCCGACCTGTTGGCAAACTCGGTCGCTCGCACCGTGACGGAACAAACCAGCGGACTTGAACGGAAGTCGCACAACGACATGAGGACGACCCTGTTCCAGTTGGAAGTGCTTGAAAACGAGTATGCTGCGAAATTCAAAACGGGCCATCCCAAGCTGACTTCGATTCGCGAACAACTCGAGAAAGCTCGCGAGATCGTTGACGCTCAAGAGTCGGAACTGACGGAGTCTCGGGAGGTGATCAACCCGACGCACCAACAACTGTTCGCCAGCCAGATTGTTGACCTGGCTTCGGAAAAGTCGCTTCTGGAACGCAGGAAGAAACTGCAAGAACAACGGGACTACCTGCTCACCGAAATCAATTCGCTGAACGAACACGAACAGCGGCTATCCAAACTGCAACGCGACGCCTCGGTTCTGGAGGAACGTTACAAGCTGCATTCGGTGATGCTCGAACAGGCGCGGTTGAACGAGGAATTGGAATCACACCGGATCACCAGTATCAACGTGTCCCAGCCGGCGACGCTGGAGGAACGGCCTGTCTCGCCGAACAAGCCGCTATGTGCGATGGCCGGCTTGATCGCCGCGTTCGGCTTGGCGATGGGTGTTCCCGTCTTGCTGGATTTTCGGTCGTACCTGCCGATCGACCCGGCGCCCCAATCGCTCGGTCCTGAATCGGCGGCGTTGTGGGAGGAATCATCGTCTGACTTGGCCGAGCCGCCGGATCACGTCAGTCCGTCGGTACCGATCCGGATCGACCAAGCGGAAGTCGTCAGGCGCGAAACCGAGGCTGAATCTCCCGTGGCTACGCGTCCACGTTGATCAACGTCCCCCTGGGAAGTCATGTTTCGATCCGACGCTTACTTGCAACGCATCACGACGTTCGGGGTTTGGGCATTACCGATCCTGACGTTCACGATCCCGAGTCGTCTGGAACCGTCCACGTTCGCTTCGCTTGATCCGCTTGTGATGGTCAAGCTGCTGATCTTGCTGGTCGTCTTTTTTGCCGGCTCGGCTGCGATCCTCGCCCGGCTCCCCGATGCAAAGACGCGATGGGTGTTGCGCCCCCTGTATCCGTTCTACCTGTATTTCGCCTGGGCGATTTTAAGTGTTCTGTGGACGCCGCGGCCGGCGATTTCGCTCTGGCAAGCCGGTGGGTTGGCGAGTCTGCTGGTGCTGGCGTCGCTGATCGCGTTGGTGGCAACCCGGCAAGACCGCACCGAAGCACTGTTGCGCATGCTCGGACAAATGTTGCTTGCGTTCAGCATCTTTGTGATCGCCATCCAACTTTTCGTTCCCGATCTTTCTGGATTGGATCGAGGCCTGATGATGGGCGGCAACTCCGGAATAGTTCACCCGACGGCGGCAGGTGCCAACGCATCCATCGGCTTGTTGATCTGCGTGCTCTGCCTGTTTGTCGGAAAATACAGGTGGGCGCTGCGGGGGGCGCTGATCGGCGGCGTGGTTCACGGGACGGTCTTGTTCTATGCCAGTAGCCGGATGGCGCTGTTGATGGCTGCGTTGACGGTCGGCATGGTGTTGTTTTTCTACGCCAGCAACCTGGTTCGTGCCGCGACGATCAGCCTGTTCGCGGTGCTGCTGCTGGTGATCGTACTGGTCGATCCGTCGTTCGGCTCGGTCCTCGATTCCAGGAGTCCGACCGTTCAGTACATCACGCGTGGGCAATCCGCCCGGCAATTGACCAAGGTGTCGGGCCGTGAAGAAATGTGGACGAAGGTTTGGCGGGAATACACGAAATCCAAGTGGATCGGGCACGGCTACTTCATCACCAGCGAAGAGGGAAGGCTTGAAGTCTGGTCGCTGAAAACCAATCACACGGCGCATAACATCTACCTTCAAATCCTGGTGTCGACCGGTGTCATCGGTCTGCTGTTTTTCCTCGTGGCGATCGGCAATCTGGTCGTCAAATTCAGCCGCTTGGTCCAAGGCGATCGTTCGATGCAAAACTTGGCCACCACACTTGCTGTGGTCGCCATTTGGTACTTCGGCTGGTCGCTGTTGTGTGTTTCGTTCATGGGTCCGGTGCGATCCGAATCCGTGGTCTTCTTTGCCTTGATCGGGATCGCACTGGGCCGATTGCCGAGCCTTGCCGGGGAAACGAGCACAACAGGCCGACAGGCTAGAACGCCCCTTTTGACCTGAGCGTTCTCTCGGCCACGCTGGCGGTGTCCAGCACCTCCGCCTTCGTGCCCTGAGCGTACTTCAGCAAAAACGGACGGACGAAACGCGTGTCACCGATCACCAATTCTTCTTCCTGGTGCACTTGGATCTCTTCGCCCGCCCGATGGTCATACACCATCAAGTAGTCCAGTAGGTTCAGAACACGGATCCCCTGCCCATCGCGGTCATAGATACACAGGTAAGCGTATCCGTTTTCGCGCAGATGAGCGGTCTTGATGTCTCTGCCCAAGGTGTACGGAACGATTTGAAGGATCCCGCGTTTGACCGCCTGGACGAACTGCCGCCCGGGAATGCCGTCTCGCATCAGGTTGATCGCGCCGGTGGTCGTGAACAAGGCGCGCGGATAATTCAATTCCTGGTGCTCGGTCACGGCGCCGTAGAGCACCTCGTACATCTCCAGATCGGAAAACTCTGGAGCGACCTGCAGCTTGTCGATATAAAACAACAACCGGTACACCGCCCCCGATTGATCCCGGATGGCGTTGACCCAGCCCTCTTTTCCGTCCTTGTTTTCCCCGTCGACGTACAGAGATGCCAGCAAGGGATCGGGGCGAATCATCCGCCGGACCGCATCGCGACGACTCTCCGCCTTGACGTAACTGCGTGAAGGCGATTGGTAAGCGGCCTTTTCTGGCATGGGAAAGCGTCCAAAGCGAGTGCACAAAACGTCCTTCACGATCAATCGTATCTGCCCTCGCTCCGATCATCAATGTTCGCGTTGTAGAAAAACGATTTGTAGACGTCAGGGCAGGGCAGCGCAGGTCGCGGCCGGCATCTGACGCGAAACGGGTGCCCGATCTGAAAAAAACGTCAGCAACTTGGCGCAATCGTTTGACACATTTCCCGCTGCTGTCCGCTTGGAGTCCTATCAACGGACCCTTCACCAGCTCACTTCAGTCACGGGAACTCGAACCATGTTAAGAAAACTGACCTTTTGCCTCGCTCTGGCAGGATTTTGTGGCGTTGCCAATGCAGGCGTGTTCGCCTTTGACGACGGCCCGACTCGCGTCGTCATGATTGACGGCACTTCGGCCAATGACGAGTGCGAAATCAAGTTTCGGGACGACGAAGATGACGATGCGATCGAATCTGGTCGAGTCGAAGTGGAACTCAATGGCCAAGAGTATGAATTCGAAGCCGTGGCCGGCCCATACACCCGACTGTATGTCATCTTTCGCGGCTGGAACGGGGACGACACACTGACCGCGAAGGACCTCGCGCTCGATTTTCCCGAGTTTTTCTACATCTACTTTGATGGCGGAAACCACGACGACAATTTCGATAACCAAACCGACATCGACAGCACCGCACGTGGCGGCTACGGCGAAGATATCTTGCTCGGCGGCGGCGGAAACGATGACCTGGCTGGCGGACGAGATTTTGACATCCTGATGGGCGGCGACGGGAATGACGACATGAGTGACTACGGCGACGGAATCCGTGACGAAATGTACGGCGGCGACGGTGCCGACCACTTCGGACGAATCGTCTACCAACGCACCCCTGGCTCGCGACGCTACACGCTGATCAGCGGAAACCGATTCATGGACTACAACGGCAGCGAGGGTGACAGCTACGACTTCGAAGTCCAGTGATCCGTTCTGATCGGTAAACGCCAACGGCAGACGCACAACGTGCGTCTGCCGTTTTTTGCGTTCGGAACCCTCGTCGAGGATTTGAAAACTGCAGCGTCAACGACGTCATTCAGGACAAAGCCGCTCCCCACTGGTCATTACGATTTTTCTGCAAGAACTGCTCGACGCGAGGCAGTTTGTCGGGACCACGAAAGTGCAGGAAGTGGGCCAGTTCGGCGCGGAAGTTGGGCACTTGATCATGCTGATTCCAACGCCACGACAAGGGCGTTGGGGTCACACCGGTTCGCTTGACCATCATGCAAAAGTAAACCTGGTCGGCAAAACGCGTTTCTTCGACGCGGGTCCCGAGCGATTGAATCGAATCGGCGATCGTTCTCACGTAATCGCGTGTGATCAGGATCACGCCGCTGTTGTACATGTCCCGAATCGTGAAATCGTCAGCAATTTGATCGTGAATGCGTTGCAAGAAACGTGGCGCCACCCAACCGGACGGCTTCATCGCGATCTCGGAAAACGGGACCTCAAACAGACTCGGCGCCCCCCGTCGCACAAGGATATCGCTGTCCAGGATCGCAATCCGGTCATAATCAGAGTCGCACAATTCGACTAGCGCTTCCCAATAAGCGAACACGGGGCGACGATACGTCTGGCTTTGCGTCATCACACGAAACGCCGCCTGATGCGTCTCGGCATAGCGACGCATCCGAGGAATCGTGTGCTTCGCGACTTCGTCTTCGCCGATGCTGACGGTCAAGAGCAGATCGCGTGTCACGGGCGTTGAGTTGGTTTGGAGGGCGAGACAGTTCGACGACGAGGCAATCAGAGGCGGTGATTTGAAGTATATTCTCTGCTTCGGGCGTACCTTTCAACAAGTACGGTGTGGAGACGCAGATGAATTCCAAACGAGGCAACCCTTCCGACCGGCCCTACTCGTGGCCCGAAGTGCGTCGCCAATTTCGACTCGCGCCCCATCTCGTTCACCTCGCCCCGATGCTGTTTGCCTCGCATCCCCGCCCGGTGCGTCGCGCCCTGTCCAGGTATCGAAGAATCCTGGATCGCAACCCGAAACGGGCACACGACGATTTGGAAATCAATGATGTGCGCGTTCTTTGCCGAGCGGCATCGTATTTCGGCTGCTCGCCGAATCAGATCGCGCTGACCGACAGCACGACGATGGGGCTGGGACTGGTACTGACCAGTTTAGATCTTGACGAAAACGACGAGATCCTTCAAAGCGAGCATGGGCATTATTCGTCAGATGCATCGATCCGCTACGCGTTGGATCGCTCCCGAGCCAAGCGGTTCGAAAAAGCACTTTATGATCACCATGCGCCCATGGACGCCAGTGCGGACGTGATGGTCAACCAATTGCTTTCCGGTGTCAGCGATGCCACTCGCGTGGTCGTGGTCACGTGGGTGCATTCATCAACGGGTGTCAAGCTGCCGCTGTCCACGATCGCTCAGCGCATCACCCATCTGAACCAGGACCGCGCCGCCGAGCAAAAGATTCTGTTGGTCGTCGATGGCGTCCACGCGTTGGGCGTTGAAGATTTCAACCTCCAGGAGGGAAGTTGCGACTTTTTCATCGCCGGCTGCCACAAAACCCTGTGCGGTCCACGTGGAACCGGCATCATCTGGGGCAGCGAAGCGGGCTGGAAACGCGTTCGCCCCACGATTCCGCCATTCGGAGCGGAACGTATCGAATGTTGGCGCAAGGGGCTCGTCGATTCCGCCGCCATCGGGCGACGGATGACACCGGGCGGCTACCATAGCTATGAATACCGCTGGGCACTCGCCGATACCTTCGATTTCCAGCTCGCCATCGGCAAACAACGCATCCAGCATCGGATCCACCGTTTGGCACAGTTTTGCAAACGGAAACTCGCCGAGATGCCGCACGTCGAATTGCTGACTCCGATGTCGCAAGACCTGTCCTCTGGAATCGTTTGTTTCAACGTCAACGGTTGGGATCCCAACGAACTCGAAACCGAACTGTCTCGCAACGGCGTGATTGCGAGTGCCAGTCCCTACAAGAACCCCTGCATGCGATTCTCGTTCGGGCTGTACACCAACCGCCGCGACATTCGGGCAGGGCTTTCCGTCATCGAATCGCTCGGTTGAAGACCTGTTGGAGAAGCCAGTTTGACGATTCATCGCATTGACGTGGACTACCACGAGAATCTGGACGACATCCTGTACGGCTTTGAACTGCATGAGCCGAGCCCCGAAAAGGAGATCGATTCCAATAGCATACGTCTGGACGGTTGGGCGTTGGCCCGACGTGGCAAGGTTCGCCGTCTTCAGTTGATGCATGGCGGGGTCCCTTGGAAAACCATCCCCGTCACACTTCACAACGAGACCGCGGCGAGCCGACACGCGGACGTTCGAGGTGCGTCGACGTGCGGTTTCCGTTGCAGTTTCGGAACGTTGGGACTGCCGCCACAGTTTCAAATCGACGTGTTCGCGGTCTTGCAAAACGGTCGACGCGTGCCTTGCGCCGCGATTCGCGGCGAGCGAGATCCCCTGCGACCCGCCTACGCCCCCAAGCTTTCTCCGCTCACGATCACGTCGCTCGCCAGAACAGGAACCACGCGGGCCATGCAGACGCTTGCGCAGCACCCATCGATCGTGCTCGACGCCCAATACCCGTTTGAAGCTCGTCCGGCCGGGTATTGGTTTCACATGTTGAAAATTCTTGCCGAACCATCATTCGGAAAGAACACGTTCGAATCCGACCTTAGCGTTCTACCGCCGTGCCCGTTTAACAGCGAAGTCATCTCTAATCGGCCGACCCTGGGCGACTGGTTCGGTAACGCCTACATCAACCGTACCGCTGAATTTGCGCTGCAGAATATTGACGAACTGTACGGCGAAATCGCTGCGATCAATCACAAATCGACCGGCGTCACGTACTTTGCCGAAAAGTCACTTCCGTGCCACCTTCAATGGATCGCCCGCGAACTGTACCCAAACGCCAAGGAAATCATCTTGATTCGCGATTTTCGCGACATGGTCTGTTCGATGATCGCGTTCAACCACAAACGCGGCTTTGCTACGTTTGGTCGAGAGAACGTGGAAAGTGACGCGGAATTCATCCGCATGAAACGGCACGACATTGCCCGACTGTTAGCAGTCGCCGAAGCTCGCAAAGAACATTGTTTGTGCGTGCGATACGAAGACCTGGTGCTGGAACCAGAATCCACGTTGACGCGGATCTTCGACTATCTGCAGATCGACAGCGACTCGGCCACCGTCGCGGGCGTCATCGAAGCACACCGGCTGATCTGCCAAGACTTGGACTTTCATCGGACAACGGCCGACGAGCGCGCTTCGGTGGGACGATGGAAAACTGATCTGCCGCAAAAGTTGCGTGTGCTTTGCGACGAAGTCTTTGGCGAACTGCTGCAACAAGCCGGATACGACGTGTAAACCGAGTGGGAGAGGCTTCCTGCCTGTCGCGTACTGGAACGATTCCGTGAAAACCTATCCCACAGGCAAGTTCGGCGACTTGTTTTCCGTTCGATCCTCAGTCCGTCAATAGCTTTTGAATTTCGCCCAAAAGCGTCGAGGCGCGATGTTGATAGAGATGCCCCTGCAACACAATTTCCTGGGCTTGCCGGACTTTCTGCTGCCTCTCCGCATCCGACTCGATCGCCTCTTCGAACACTTCCCCAAAGCTTTCGATGTCATCAAACAGGTAGATCGCATCGCCGAAAATTTGCTCCACCTCGTCGCGGCGGTTGCTGATCAAGGCGGGCCGTCCCAACCCGGCGACCTCGTACACCCTCGGGCTTGCCGACTGTGGTCGCTTCTCTCCCGCATCGCGAAAAATATTCAGCACCAGTCTGCTTTGGCTGTACAGACTCCACTTCTGTTCGGCAGACACGGTGCCGGGAATGACTCGCACGTACTCCAGATCCTGGAGCCCATCACGCATCGTCGGGAAATGCCCAAAAATATCAAAGCGATGTTCGTTCAGTTCGCAGTACATCGCAATTTGCCGGATCCATTCCCAGCGATCTTCGAAAACGGTGCCGACGAAGACGAGATCCCGCACCCACGGATCGTCGTCCAAGGCCGGCGGAAACAACGTCGCCGTCGGTAGATAGGCCGCTTGGCCATTGGCACAGGACAACTCGTTTGTAAACCGCGTCGAATAGCAATCTCGCATTCCGATGTCTTCATAAGGATCGTCCGTAGCGATCAAAATGGTCGGCATGCCGCGTCGGGTCAGCGATTCGACGACCCAGCTGCGCGTCTCCCGAAAGTACATCCCGCTGATGAAGACGACCGCGTGGACGCCATTTCGAATGTCCATCGCTTTGCCGATCAGATCACTGCCGAGCAAATTGGGGCTGAGCAATTCCAGGATGGAAAACGTCGGATAGGGCAACACGTTCGCCCCCGCCTCGGTCAGTCCTTCCAGATAGCCCTCCCACACATCTCGCGTCGAAAACGGGGCCGCATCGGCAACCAACATGATCGTTCCGTCTTGGAAACTCATTCCGCCGTCTTCAGTCATTGCCACCAAAATACCCCGTGTAAAGTGAAAAGTCTTCGTTGTGCTTGGTAATCTCCAGGTAGCTGAAATCGGCTCCGAGCAGGATGCCCACTTCGCGTTGTCGCGCCTGGCGGATCCGCCCGATGCGTCGCCGGTTCTCGCGTAAACGATCCGCCAAGCGGTTGATGCGTGCGGTGAATTCTGCGGTGCTAAGAACGGATCGTTCGTCCGCGATCGTCCGGACGCGTTCGCGTTTGAGCTGAAGCTCGGCTCGCCGGACGCGGATCCGTGCCGATTGAAGCCGAGTGGTGGCCAGTCGATCCGACAATTCCACCAACGGCTGCATGGTCTGTCGTAACGCCCGGCGCTGTTTTTTCTTGCTCATGCTACACACTCTCGGAGGAAGAAATGACGTCGACCCATAGATTAACGGAAACTCGCTGCCGCGTTGTGATGCGAAACCCCAAAAAATTGCACAGGGTCTCCTGCATTTTTTGTTTTGAAGGCGCTCAGATGCGTCCCGCCGAATGCCGCTGCAGCAACCGTTCGGCGCTTTGAAGAGCATTCTGTAACTCCCGAGTCGGTTCGTCGATGTTTCGCATCACCTCGGTCAACTCGGTCGCTTGTTGAATCAACTCCTCGGCGGCACGCTCGTCCCCGCTTTGACGTCGGAGTTCAGCCAGATCGAGGGAAACACGGATGTTCGCCAAGATCACCGAAGGCTCCGCCGGGACGATCCGGCTGAGCTGGTGATAGAACTCCTGTGCGGCAATGAAATGAAGGATAGCGGATTCGTTGTTGTTGATGGTCTTGGCCAGCGCACCTGCCACTGCATGCTGGGATGCAAAGTTTTTGAGCCGGTTCTTGTCCAGCGTGACCGGGTCCGCTTGATTCCAGCTTTTCAATCCGATGTCAAAGTGTTCGAGGGCCTCGTCGCGTTTTCCCAATCGCATCAGGATTTGGGCGCACCGCGTATGAATTCCCCCCTTGGCATCCCGGTGGCCGCGGCGATGGGGGTAGTCACGAACGACTTCATCGATGAACCCCGCCGCCGCGCGGAAATGCGCCGCAGCAGCGACATCGTCATTCTCCGCTTCGTAGATCTGCCCCAACGAGCGGTGGCTAGCCGCCAAATCACGACGCAACGAAAACGTCTGATTGGGCGATGGAAACTGAACGACCGTCGAAGGATGAAAACGATACGCGTCGGAAGCAACACGTTGCAGCGCCAGGCGTTGCTTCAACAGATCCTCGTGAATCTGTCGTGATTTTTCGAAGTCACCATGCCGCAGAAGCATGTCGGCCAATTGATGTCGATTCCAAATAAGCGACAACGTCACCACCACCGAATCGGGGCGATTCTCGCTCACCGCGCCGAGTAGCTCGATTGCCCGCAGGTATTCTTGTTCGGCACGTTCGGGTTCGTCTTTTGCAACGTACATCCGCGCCCGCAAGTTGTGCGATTTTGCCAACCCAAAACGCCGTCCGCGCTCCACCGGGGGTGCCGCGCTGTCAATTTCGATCGCGCGTTCAATGGCGTCTTCACACACGTCCCACTGAGGGTCTCCGTCGACGGACATCTGTAGAATCGTTCGGGCGACACTACGGTAGCTTTCGGCCAACTCTTCACTGGTTCGCACATCGCTCGAGCCGGCCAGCGCGGTTTCAAACTGTTCGATCGCCGACTGAAACGCCGCCAGCGCAGCGGCCGGGTTCTCCAACGACTCATGCAAGTATCCCATGCGAGTCCGGATGCGCCCGTTTTCGATCAGGCTGTCGGCATCATCACCGTTGGTGTCGACGAGCTGTTCGTAGAGTTTCAACGCCTCGTGAAGCAGCTCTTGTTGGATGGGGATGAACTCGGGCTCCTCGCGCTCGATCACACGGCTCAGCATCACTTCCACCGCTTCGATGGTCTTGTCAAAGTTTGCGGTTCGGCGTTCCAGGTGACGCAATGCCGTCTTTTGGTTGTGATTGGCGCGGATCCACAGACTGGTGATCGCGACCAGACTGACCACAATCAGCACGGCGATCGCGGTCGCCAGCGACGAAACCACGGGGTAGCGTGCGCACAGCCGCATCGCCCGCTCCACCCGCGTGACCGGCCGCGCGTGGATCGGCTTTTTCTGCAACCAGAGTTCGAGATCGGTCGCCAAGTCTTTGGCACTCTGATAACGCCGTGCGGGAGATTTTTGCAGACACTTCAGACAGATCGTTTCCAGATCTCGTGGGATCGCGGGCCGCAACGATCGGGGACTGGGAGGGTCGACATAGATCACCTTCTGAATCACGGCTTGGCGGTCGCCGCGAAATGGCAATTCAGACGTCAACATCTGAAACAGAATCACTCCCAGAGAATAAATATCGCTGCGAGCGTCGGCGATATGCGAATCACCGCGTGCCTGTTCGGGCGGCATGTAGGTCGGCGTGCCCAACACGCTGCCGTGGGCCGAAAGTGTCGCATGGGCCAGTTCCCGCTTGGCCAAGCCGAAATCGGTGACGTGGGGTTCGCCGTCCTGATCGATCAGGATGTTGGACGGTTTCAAATCGCGGTGAATCACGCCCCGGCAATGCGCATAATGGATGGCATCGGCCAACTTGGCACACATTTCCGCGACCTGCTTGACCGTCAGAGATGATGCGATGATCAATTTGGACAGCGTCACACCTTCGATCAATTCACTCGCAATCAGCGCTCGGTCGCCGTAAAAATGCACTTCGTGAATGGTGACGATGTTCGGGTGCTGGAATTGCGCCGCGGCCCGCGCCTCGCGTTCAACCATCTTTCGATTGAATCGATAACTGACGTCATCACGCGGGATCTTGAGCGCAACGAAACGATCCAGAACCGTGTCGTAGGCTTTCCAAACCTGCCCATAGCCACCGATACCGAGCAACTGCAGCATCCGGAACTTGCCGATCGTGCTCGGCTCGGCCGCCGATTCCACCGATTCCGCCGTCCCCGTCGACGGGGTTTCCTGATGGTCGTTGATCGTCAGGCCAGCCAACGTGCGATCAAAAATGGAGAACGCCTGAAGCTCGGATCCGTGTTCCTGGTCGCTCACCAGGACTTGTGTTTCGCCCGACTCCAACCGCCGTTCGGCGTCCAGAAGCACTTCGATTTCGCGGCGGATGTCCTCGGGCAGACTGGACGATTCAAGTAATTCGATCTGACTGCGGCGATCAAGCCGGACCGCTTCTGAAAAGAGCGCTTCGATCGTTTCGTCGCGTTGCTCTGGCGTCATCGTGTCATACCAAAGTTGACGTTGGAGTTCAGCATAGGCGTCTGACCGGCCGCGTGTCGCGATTTGGTGATTGTAACAAATCCTGCGCCCATCATCGATGACCACCTCGATCGCCGTCAATTGCCGGAAGGGCGGTTGACGACCAATTGGTCCAGACGTGGGCCGATCGCATCGAGGGGAAGAACCGAATCGACCGCACCGGCTTCGATGGCGGCACGCGGCATCCCGAACACCACGCACGAAGCTTCGTCCTGAGCGATCGTCACGCCGCCGGCGTTGTGAATTTTCATCAGCCCCTCGACACCATCGTTGCCCATCCCGGTCAAGATCACGCCCACCGCATCGCAGCCGAACGCCTCGGCGACGGTCTCGAACAGATGCGTTCCGGCGGGACGGAAGCCGCCGATCGGAGCCGCGTCGGAGAGTCGAATGCGTGATTGACTGACGCCGAGATGTCGATCCTGGGGCGCAAAGTAAACCGTCGCCGGCAACAAGGGCTCATGATCCTTGGCAATCTTCACGTCCAGCGGGATGACCTCGTCCAACCAGTTCGCAAAACCGTCCATGAATCCGTCGGCGATATGCTGGACAATCAGTACCGGAACCGAGATATCGGTCGGTAGCGCGCCGAGAATTTTAACCAGCGCGGGCGGCCCACCGGTCGAAGCGGCGATCGCAATCACGCGGATCCGGTGTGGTTTGGTCAGATAGTCCGGTGGAGACACCGCATGGACCTGATCGGACTGTTTGGGCATCAGATGTCGTCGCCGCCGAATGACAAAGACACCTGCCATGGCTTTGACGACTCGGACCACTTCCTTTGCACGGGCGTCGTATTCCGGGGATGCCGGTCCGACCGGTTTGAGCAACAGGTTGACCGCTCCCGCTCGCAGCGTCTCCATCGCCGTCTCGACTTCGGCGGCTCGACCGGCCCCGGAAATGATCACAATCGGCGTGGGTTCCTCGATCATGATTTCACGGGTTGCGGCAAAGCCGTCCATGACCGGCATGTTCAAATCCATCGTGACCACATCGGGTTTCAACTTTTTGACCTGCGCGACCCCTTCGCGTCCGTTCCTGGCAAAACCGACCACCTCCAGGTCCGGATCGGATCCCAAAATGGTTGCCAGAACCTCACGCGCCGTCGGTGAGTCATCGACGATCAAGACCCTCGGCATGCTCTGCGGCTTCCTAAATAAGTTGGGCGACGGTTTCGAGCAGATGCTGTTGCTCGAAATTTCCTTTCACGATGTAGGCGTTCGCGCCGGCCTGAACGCCCCGCTGTTTGTCGGCATCGGAGCCGCGTGCGGTGACCAGCACGACCGGCAAATCCGCCGCCGATTCCAGACCGCGCAGCGCCGCGGTCAATTCGAATCCGTCCATCCTCGGCATATCGACATCGGTGACGAGAATGTCAAACGGTTTTTCCTGGATCAGCTCCCACGCTTGTTGCCCATCGGCGGCCGTCGTGACCTCATAGCCGGCCGATTCCAGGATATTGCGCAACAGCACCCGTGTCGTGACCGAGTCTTCGGCCAACAGCAGCGTTCTGCCATGGGTATCCGGCCCGGCGACACTTTGTTTGCCCGAGCTCATCGACGTCCGCGATGCCGCCAACTGATCCAGCTTCAGCCCCAGTGCGGTCCGAACCACGTTGGCCGCGTTGATGACCAACGCAATCTTGCCCGTCGGCAGCAACGTGCAGCCAGAAAAATGCCGCAGCCGACGTACCCGCGATCCAAGATTCTTGACCAACACCTCTTGCTCAGACAAGACCTCGTCCACGACCACCGCGACGGACTGGTCGGCGACCTGCAACACGATGGCAAGCCCCTTGGTGGCATTCCCCGCCAACAATCCCTTCGAGGGCAATCGCAACGTCTGGGCCAGCGACGCGACCACCATCGGAGCCTCACCAAGAAGCAGAGAATCACGGCCGGCCGAGGAGCGGAGGTCGTTGGGGCCGAAACGCACCAAACGCTGAATCGCCGAGGTGGGAATCGCGTACGTCTGGTCGGCGACCTTGACCATCATCGAACGAATCGTGGTCAACGTCAGCGGAACGTTCAACGTGAACCGGGTTCCCCGACCGGGCTTGAACGACACATCGACCGATCCGTGCAAGGATTCCACTTGGCTTTGCACGACATCCAAACCGACGCCGCGACCGGAAATGTCGGTGATCAGTTTCGCGGTCGAGAACCCTGGGGCAAAGATCAAGCGAGCTTGTTCTCGCGGATCGTCGGGAACCTCGATGTCTCGTTTTCGCGCGATCTCGCAAATGCGTCGCAGATCCAGTCCGCCGCCGTCGTCTTCGACCCGCACCTGAACCTGGCCCCCACGCAGTTCCGCCGAAACCGTAATGGTTGCCCGCTCCGGTTTGCCCGCTCCCTGACGCTGCGACGGAGACTCGACTCCGTGATCGGCGGAATTTCGGACCAGGTGCAAAAGCGGATCCTTCAGCCCCTCCAACACCGACCGATCGACTTCCACCTCGGCACCGACAATTTTCAACTCGATCTTCTTATTGCCACCGGTCGCGATGTCACGCACGGCCCGTTGCAGCCCTCCGCAGGCATCCGAAAACGGCAACATTCGCACGTTGTAGACTTCGTCATCCAACAGGCCACAGGTTTGTTGAAGCAGACGGTTATCCGATTCGATCGCACTGGCCAGCGCGTCCAGTCGCGACGAAAGTGCGGTCAATCGACTGGCGGTGTGCTCGATCACCGCAGCAATCCGCCGCGGATTGGCGATGTCGCGATCGTCGAACGTCCGCTCGCCCAAATCACGCATCGCCTGTTCGTTCTCACGCCAGGTTCCCCGCAGTTCCGCGGCCAAGTCACGCACCGCCGCGGCGTCCTTGGCGCGAAATGCCAACCGACCACGGGCCACGAGCAGTTCGCCGCTGTGCGAGAGCAATGCATCGAGCTTCTCCGCGGGAACTCGAATCGATGCGCCCGGGTCGGATTTCACTCGCTTTGTCGGCGGCATCTTTCCCTCGGTCTTTGCCCCCGAAGCGACCTCGGCTTGGGGCTGGACCGCGACCGCCGCCGGCGGTGCCTCCGCCACCTGCTTGGGCGCGGCAGGATTGAGCGGGGCCGACTCGGTTTCGACGTCATCGGCTTCAGGCCGCGAACGCTCAGCGGCCGCCGCCGGCTCCTCCGATCCCGACAGCAATTCGTCGATTCTTGATGTCCGTGATTCGATCTCGCCCAGATCCAACTCGCGGCCCGATTTGAGCTGATTTCCCGAGTCGCGAATCACATCGACCGCTTCGAGCATCGCGGTTGCCGTGCGTGTGGAGTATTCCGTTGTCCCCGCGCGGATCGATTCCAATTCATCTTCCAATCGATGGCACAGGGCTTGGACCGGCGCGAGTTTGACCACGCCGGCGGCCCCTTTCAAACTGTGTGCCGAACGGAACAAACTCGTCAACAGTTCGACCCGTTCGTCAGGATCCGTCACGCTTTCCATCGCAATCGCATCCCGGCTGAGACTCGCACAGCGGTCTTCGAGTTCTTCCAGGAAGACGGGAAGCAATGCCGCGTTGATGGGGGGCATTTTGGGTGCGGCTTCGCGTTCGGTTTCCTGCGGCTCCACCTCGCAACTCGGCGGACTTTCGTCAAACTCAAAATCGTCATCGTCGTCGAACGCTTCGTCGTCTTCGTCGACCGATTCTGCAACCCCCGCGTCCTCCGCCGCTTCGCTTGCGGTGTCGACGTCAGCCGTAGCCGCGTCTTTGCCGGTGACTTGGTCGGCCAATCGCTCCAACTGAGGCAACATGTCGGTCAACGGCGCGCCTTCGATCCCTTGCTCGGCACGAATTCGCATGCCGATCTCTTCAATCGCGTCGACGACCTTCAACAAAATCGATGTCGTTTCTTGAGACAGCGTCTGACCAGAGTCGCGATAGTGCTCGAAAATGTCTTCCAGCCGGTGGCAGGCGACATGGATCGGATCGACGTGAACCACCGCCGACGCCCCCTTGAGACTGTGGGCGGCGCGAAAAATCGACGTCCAGGCCTCGGCCCTTTCGTCGGCGGAAAGGTTGTTCTCCAACGCCAACAGATCTCGCCCCAGGCTACTGACATGCACGTGCAGTTCATCCAGGAACGTGGCCATCAGTTGCTGTACGAGTTGATCACGGTTCATCGGGTCGATTTCCCATGGGTTTAGCGGTCGGTCAGTGACGCTAATTCGTCACTCAGCGAGGCCAGGTTTCGGGCAGCATCTTCGATATGCCCGATCGCTTCGACACTCTGTTTGGTGACCGTATCAATGTTGCGGATCCCGTGATTCAGCTGTCCCACGGCAGCGGCCTGTTGATTGGCGGTCGCGGATATTTGTGACGCCGTTTGCGCGGACTCGGCCAACGTCGTCGCCAGCGAATGAATGGTGCCGCCGGCTTGGCCGATGACTTCATTGGCATCGTGCACCGTACGCGTTCCCTGTTCGGTGGACAGGACAGCGGCATTGGTGGCTTGTTGGATTTCGCTCAGGATCACACGGACCTGGGCGGTGGCCCGCTTGGATTCTTGCGCCAACGACTTGACTTCGGCGGCGACAACCGCGAACCCCTTTCCGTGTTCTCCGGCGCGAGACGCTTCGACCGAGGCGTTGAGTGCCAGAACGTTGGTTTGCTCGGCGATTTCACTGACCGTCGCGGTGATTTCACCGATCGCGGTGGCGCGTTCGGCCAGCGACAACATGCTGTCGGCGATCGACTCGACCTGCAGCTTGACCTTGTCCATCGCTTGGACCGAATCTTCGATAGCGCGGAGCCCGACGTTGCCGATTTCATCGGTATGCCGAGCGGACTTGGCGACGTCATCGGCCCGCAACGCGGCTTGTGCCGCGGACTGCGCAATCTCATCAGCGGTCGCCACGACCTGGGCCACCGTTGCCGCTTGCTCCTGTGTCCCGGCGGACTGCTGACTGGTGGTCGCGAGGATCTGCTGCGTGGCCACGGCCAATCGATGCACGGCATTCTGAATGGCCTGGAACAGTTTCACGCGTTCGGCTTCGGCCTGCTTGCGTGCGGTGATGTCTTGGATCAGCCCGATGAAGACCGTTTCGTCGTGGCGTTTCAATTCCGAGACGCGCAGCGAGATCGCGAACGTCGATCCGTCTTTGCGGACCGCATCGAGTTCACGGTCATGTCCGATGATTCGGGCCTCGCCGGTGGCGAAGTAGCGACGCAGATAACCGTCATGTTGTTCGCGATGCGGTGAGGGCGTTAACATCGAAACGTTGTTTCCGATCACCTCATCGGCTCGATAGCCGAACAAGGTTTCGGCGGCCAAGTTGAACGACGTGACGATTCCTGAAGAGTCGATTGTCACCAGACCGTCGGCCGTCGCATTGAAGAGCGCCTTGGTTCGGGCCTGTTGATCGGAAGCCTCGCGAATCATCGCGTTCAGCTTTCCCGTCATCGAGCGGAATGACGACTCCAGCTTTCCCGCCTCCCCCATCCCGTGCGAGACGGCGATTTCAGTTTCCAAATTGCCGGCGGCGATTTGGTCCGCCGATGCCAACAGGTCCGACAGCGAAGCGGTCAGTTTTCTGGCGATAAAGAACACCAGCAGCAAGGCGGCGAGGGTAACGATCGATCCGATCACCACATAGGTCGTTGCCAATTCATTGACGCTCGCCAGTGACGTCTCGCTGTACTCGCTCAAGGCCACGAACCAGAATCGGCTCGTGTCTTCCGGTGCGTTGTAGAACATCCGTCGATAGGTCGCCACCATCCCGCGGCCGTCGGGTCGCTCCGCAGCCAAGACGAATTCGGCGTACGTGTCCAAGTCCCGATCATAGGCTCCCGCGGTATTGCGACGCGCCAGACGTTCGGCGCGGACGGGGCGGACCTCAGTGAAAATCGACGGGCTGAACAGTGCAAATGCGTCGGCACCACTGGAGTACAGAAACTGCATCGACTCGTCAGCAATTTCGATTTTCAGGCTCTCGAATTCCCGGTCGCTGTCCATTCGTGACGGGTTAAACGCGACCGCACTTTCCAGTAGTCGACGCCCATCGACGGTGATGATAAAGATGCCCTTGAGCGTCTGCCCGTCGCGGCCGGCGCCGGCAGAAAAAAAGGGCGTGCAGAAGTGAACGGCCACCTTCCCCAACCGGTCTTGGATCATCGGCGAAATGTGTACCTGCCCCTGCTTCAGACCGGCCGCCGACAAGAAATACCCTTCCGTGGCGATCGCCGCGATCCCTTCGGTGATCAGCACCGATGACGTTCCCTGCTTCTCCACCGCCATCACGCCTTCGCCGTCGGCGTCATACACCGCGCAGCGGATCCGCTCGGGATAAAACGCCATTTGCGCCGAAACGATTTGCCCCAGCCGGGTGATCCAAAGTTCGGTGGTCGATCCGACTTGGACCGGATCTTTCCCGGGGTTGATCTCGTTTTCCCAGCACCTGACGATTCCGGGGATCGGTGGAAACGTGGGGATGGTCAGCGTGTCCGCTCGGGTCTGGTCGACGACGCTCATGATCTGATTGGCGACCGCGTCGGTTTCCGCCCGCATCTTGTCCAACGTCATGTCCGTCACGACGTCGCGACTGCGGTTGAATGCGATCCGTCCCATCGCAGCCATCGAGATGACAATCGCAATCGCCGTCAACGCGCTAAACTGCCAACGCAAGGAGATCGATTGAAATCGTTCGGACCAACTCATGCCGGGATGCTCGATCGAAGGGGGATGGTCAATCAAGGTTGATCGTTCTGATCAATGTAAATTCGGTCGCATCGAAGCAACGCGTCGCCGTCTAAAATCATGACCGCATCGGCGGTGCAGCCGACCAACAGATCGACGACACTTCCCAATCCGCCGCTCGGTTCACGGATATCTTGTTTGCGGATCGTGGTCACGTGCTCCAGTTCGTCCACCAGAATCGCACACTCGGGTTTTTCCGTCCCCAGAACCAGCACCTGGGAATCGCGTTGGGTTTGGCCGGAAAGCCCCAGGAAACATCCCAAGTCGATGATGGCCGTGATCTCGCCACGCAGATTCGTCAGCCCCAAGAAAAAGTCATCGGTATCGGGAATCGGCGTGATCGACTGCGGTTGCATCAGCGCCAGCACGAATCGCGTTTCGATTGCCGCTTCTTCGCTGCCGAGACGAAAGCGAACCACTTCAATCAACTCACTCGTATCGATCACGCGCTCGGGAACACGAGCGAGTTGCCGCGACCGTTCGGCCATCAGCGACTTGATCTGCGCGTCGGACAGGTTTTCCGCGCTGCGGAGCGACTCTTGTGCACGCGATAGACGCTGCTTGATGCCTTGCCAGTCGAATGATTCCCTGGGCGATCCTTCGTTGATCATCATGGATCTCGCCTCGATTCGATTCGTGACAGTTGTGACTGCGCCGCGACGGCGATATCGGCTACCGTCTCGCCGTTGGACATCGGCAACACATCGTTCGGATTCCCGAGGGCGCACAGTTCACAAACCCGACGAAAGTGTTTGCGTGCTGAGACATATTGTCCCTGCCGGCGCTGGATGGACGCAAATAGAAAATGCGACATCACCGAAGATCGGTTAAGAAAAATCGCCTTTCGTATCGATTCGAGTGCCATCAGCGGCTGATCCGCATCGGCCAGTAAGACTCCATGGAGATAATGCAGCTCTTCCACCAACGGATGCCGCACCGTGGCCGTGCGACAGATTTCAAGCGCCCGGTCCGGATCCGTCGCAGCGACCAATTTAATCTGTGCCAGGCACGCATCGGAATCGTCCGCCCGTTCCCGCGCCGAACGCGTCTCCCCGAAATCGTCGCCGGCGTTGAAGCTCGTGACCGAGGCAAGGTGTTTCGTCACAGGGTCCGCGGGCGCAGGAAAGGGTGGCTTGGCAAGCAGTGTCCGAGCAGTCAGTGTTCGAGCAGTCAGTCTTTCGGACGCCCGTTCGGTCGACCGCTGGCGGGCATCGAAGTCCGTCAAGGGGCTGGAACGCGATCGCCCGCTGGCCGCCGTTTTCGCCGCCGATTCGGCATCCAGGGGACGGCGATAGAACACACCGTGATCGCAGGCAACGACCTCATAGTCGGCATGTTCGACCAGCCGTGGATCGCCCGACGCCGTGATCAACCATCCGCCGGGCGATAGGGACTTGAACAAGCGACGACTGATCTCACGAACCGTCTCGGCCCCGAAATAAATCAGCACATTGCGACACAGAATCAGATCCATGTTGCAGGTTCCGTTGGCCGAAGAAGGATACGTGTTGGCCGCTAAATTCAACCGCTGAAATTGAACGCGTCTCTTGATGCGTTGCGACAGGGTGAACTGATCCCCGGACTCGGTCACGAAGGGGCGGACCGCATCGGAGGCTTGACCACGAAACGACCAGGGACGAAACACCGCTCGCTGCGCCTTTTCGATCGCGGCGGAGGAAAGGTCCGTGGCCAAAATCGTTGACGAGACGTGTTCTTGCGTGAACACGATCGCCAAGGAATAGGCCTCTTCGCCCGTCGCACATCCCGCCGACCAAGCGCGAATCGGCTCGTGATGTCCCGAACGCGTACGGAAATCAGGAATGACCTCCTGGCGGATGAATTCGAAGTGTTGGTGCTCGCGAAAAAAATACGTTTCACCGACGGTCAATTGATCGATCGCGTCGGAGAGCAACTGGGGATTCCTTTCCAAACGGCGACGAAACTCCGTAAAGCCCTCAACGCAATCCATCTTCATCAGTCGCCGAAGCGTCGTCATCGTGTGCCGATGTTGGTCTTCGCGGAACTTGAGCCCGGTGTGTTTCGTCAACCAATCCAACAGGTCTCGAAACTCGGACTCGTTTTCCGCACCACTCATCAGCCTTTCGCCTCCCTCGCCGGCGCGGACGAAACGATGGACGCCAATTCCGCCCGGTCGTCGGCACTCAACAAGTCCCAGGGATTGAGCAATTGGACAAACCCGAGCGTGGTCTTGGCCAGCTGCCCGGTCGGCTCGGAATCATCCTCCGCTCCGTCCGTCGCATCGGACTGCAGCATCGCGAGATCGACCGCACGATCGGCATGCAAGGCATAGCACAAGGCGCCGTCGCGAATGATCACCAGGTGATCGGTATGGCGAACCGGCATCGCCGCCAATCGCAGGCACTTGCGGGTGTCCAGCACCGGAACCACCTCGCCGCGAAGATTGATGATCCCCATCACGGTTTCGGGGACCCGCGGCAGCGACAGAGGCGTCACCGCGCGGACGACTTCGACCACCAAATCGGCCGATACGCCAAGTTGACGCTCATCAATCTCGAAGACGAGGATGTTCTTCGCCACATTGACCTCGATCGGGGCGCAAACGCCCGCAAGCAGCGGAAGTCACCGAAGGAACGAAACGACGCTGCCACTATTCTACTGTGAACGCAACGACAGCGTGCCCATTCGGACAGAGGAGCGGAAAAACAAGCACCGCGTGCAACAGCCGCGTACTTACAACGTACACATTTCGACGTTGTCGAAGTTCCGTCCGTAGTACTGCATGTAGTGCACTTTTCGTTCGATCGCCTCAATCACGTGCGCCGAAAAGTTCACTTTTTCGAACTGTTGGGCGCTGCCCAGCCCGCCGGGGCTGAACACGTTGATTTCCATCAATTTGTCACCGACGATGTCCAAACCGACCAGGAACATGCCGTCTTGAACCAACTTGGGACGCACAATCTCCGCGATCCGAAGCGCGGTGTGGTCGATTTCGGCGGCCGCCTTCTGGCCCCCGGCATGAATGTTACTTCGCATGTCGCCACCACTGCGGACGCGTCGAAACGCAGCGTACTTGCCTTTCACGCGGAGCGGTCGACCATTCATCACGAACAATCGGGTGTCCCCCTGTTCGGCCGCGGGCAGGAACTCCTGGGCAATCACAAAACCGTCTCGGCTAACCGCATCGATCATCTGGTTCAGGTTGGGGATGTCTTCGGGACGCACCAAGAAAACACTCGCGCCGCCGGAACCCTGCAGCGGTTTGATGACGATCTTTCCCTCTTCCTTGGCGAACTGTTTGATGTCTTCGCGGTCACGGGTGATCAGCGTTTTCGGCCGCACCTCTTCGGGAAACAATTGAAAATACATCTTGCTCGATGCTTGCGACAAACCCGTCGGATCGCTCAACACGATCACCCCGTGACGCATCGCGGTCCGGGCAAATTCGCTGGCCGTGGTTGCCGCCCAAGGTCGCGACAAATAGTCGTCCGAGGGAACGTTGCGTAGCATCAACACGTCCAGCTCGTCGACGGTGACGCGTTTGCGAACGGCCTTCTTGCCTTGCAGGTCCGCCGTGTAGGTGTCCGAGTTGCTATACCGTTGCTTGGGAACCGAACTGGCCCGGGCGCGAATCATGCCGTCGGGGTCGTAGGCCAAATCGCCCACTCCCATCACCCAAACTTCATGTCCAAGATTGACCGCCGACTGGCCCAACCGACTGGTCGTAAAATTGCCCGCTTCGGTGGTGACGTCGTTAACGAGGAAGCCGATTCGCATTATCTACCCTTTTCGTTGTCGAGAAGATCAAGGACTGTGGTTCGGGAATGGATGCCGCCGAGTCGCGTTTGCGCCTCCGGCGAATCAAGGTACTTGGGTCTCAGCGCAGCCGGCCGCAGGATGCCTCGAAACAGCAACTCGCGGACGACCGGTACATGTTCGACTGCGATCTTGCCGATCAACAGCGGTTCGACTTCACCACCACCGCCCAAATAGTCCAAGATTTCGACTAAGCCCTGCAGGTACAACGCGTCCTTGGTCAATCCGCCGCCACGAAACACTCGCATGGTGATCGTGTAGGCCGTCCGCGGCTCGAATCCGAACCCGTCGACGAGCTGCTCAAAGACACTGACGAACGTCTCGCCCCGTATCATACCGTCGACGGCGATCACGCGCGCAGCCAGCGTTCTCAACCGCGCCTCGCTCAACCCGCCGACCAGGTACTCCGACAGCACCGCCAGTCCCTCTTGCAACGCGTCATAACCCGACAAGCCGACCTGCAGCAATCGCAGGGGCTGAGTCGCGCCGTTGAAATAGGTGACCAAATGCGTTCCGACTTCATGTTGCAGCAGCGCGTCGGCGCGTCGTTCCGCGATCCGAGTTTCGCGGCCGATCAACAGTTCCGCGCCGGCCACCATCAACCCCGAAAACATGTCGTCGCGGACGCTGGCCTGGGCGAGAAACGCGGGCGATTGAGACCGATAGTATTGGATTTCGGCATTCGCCAGTTGAGCAAATGCGGTTGCGTCGAGCATCGGCAACTCCCTGGACGCGGAGTCGCGATTGGACAACGTTTGCAGGATCCCGAGGGACAGCTCACGAAGTTTCGGTTTGACGCCCTCAAAGACTTGCAAACTGCCCGGCAAAAAACGATGGGTCCCGATATCGGCGAGCATCGAAATCTGTCGATCCAACTCTGACTGGGCTTGCCGGAGCACATACGACAACGTCGGATCGGTCACCCGCTCGGTCGGGATCTTCATCAACCGCCGCTTCAGCAGCAGCGGGTCAACATCCAACGGTCGGTACTGAAAGGCCGGGGTTTTGCGGAACCCTGATTCCGAAAACTTGTCCCAGGCCCGCTCGGCATTGATCGGCGTGACCAACAACAGGAACTTGAATTGTCGGCTCAGGTCGGCCAACTGGCGATCGATCACCAGCACTTGCTTGGACAATCGACTGACGCCGAGTGAAAAATAATGCTCCGGTCGAACCTCTGTTCGATTGAGCGCGAACGCAAAGAAGCCCTTTTTCAGTGAATGAGAAACATCGCGAACAAACGTTGTCGCCACGCGATCGTAGACTTCTCCGGATTCCGGATCGCGATAGACCGGTCGGACCTGCAACCCCAAGACATGGCATCCGATCTTGGTTTCGATCGCTTCGCGAATCAACGACGTCATCCCGGGCGGATGATTCTGAGCGTGCATGTTGACTTGCACGGCGGCCTTCTTGCGATGCAGACTGATCTGCTGCAATGCAAACTGCAACGTCGCCACCGTGCCTTCGGGTCGATGCGGACGCCGCGTCAACAATTGAAACTCCGGACGCGGCAACTCGATCTCGCCCGTCGACGGATCGTACTCCGGACGATCTTCGCCGGCCCAGACTTCGAGGATCAAAAACGAACCGAGACGCTCGATTGCGGTTTCTGCAATCCGGAGGACCAGACGTTTTAGCCCGGCCCGTACGGGAGCCGTCCCGGGGGCGCACAGGAACGACGCCTCGGACATCACCAGCCGCGCCGTCCCCTCGTCGCGTCGTCGAGGGTTGCGGCGATAAACACACAGAAACGGCAACAGCCGGTCCATCTGCAGTATCCCGCCGCCGGGCAACCGCTGGCGAATCCGCTTGTCCTCGGCCAACCGCGCACAGATCCCGTCGATGACGGAATCGGAGATCGCTTCGTGGTCTTCGCAGACGTCAGACGGCACTCGCTCTGACTGCACTCTCTCTGACTGCGACATTACAGCGTGCACATGTCGACGTTGTCAAAGTTTCGTCCGTAGTACTGCATGTAGTTCACTTTGCGTTCCAGCGCCGCGATCACGTATTTGTTGAAATTTATTTTCGTGAACTTCTGGGCGCTGCCCAACCCACCGGGGCTGAACACGTTGATTTCCATCAGTTTGTCGCCGACGATGTCCAAGCCGACCAAGAACATCCCGTCTTGGACCAGTTTGGGACGCACGATCTCGGCGATCTTTAGTTCCAATTCACCGATCTCAGCCGCCGCAAGCTTGCCGCCGGCGTGGATGTTGCTGCGCATGTCCCCGCCGCTGCGAACACGTCGGAACGCGGCGTATTTCCCTTTCACTTGCAGCGGCCGGCCGTTCATGATGAACAACCGCATGTCGCCATCGGCTGCCGCCGGCAAATACTCCTGCGCGATCACAAATCCGTCCCGGCTGACCGCGTCGATCATCTGGTTCAAGTTCGGAATGTCACTTTCGGTCACCAGAAACACACTGGCACCGCCCGAACCCTGCAACGGCTTGAGCACGCAGCGGCCTTCGGACTTTGCGAACTCCTTGATCTCGTCTCGGTCACGGGTGATCAGTGTTCGCGGACGCACTTCCTCGGGGAACAGCTGAAAGTACATCTTGGTCGAGGCCTTGGATAACCCGTTCGGATCGTTCACCACGATCACGCCGTGCCGCATCGCCACACGACCGAATTCCGCCGCCGAGGAGGATGCCCAGGGGCGTTTGAGATAGTCATCCGAAGGCACGTTGCGAAGCATCAATACGTCCAGATCATCCACCGTGATGCGTGTCTTGACGGACTTTTGGCCCTGCAAATCTTTTAGATACGCTTCGTGGTTGCCGTACTTCTTTTGCGGCACGCTGCGGGCCCGGGCGCGGATCGATTCGTCCGGATCGTAGGCGAAATCCCCCACACCGATGACAAACACCTCGTGGCCCTGATTGACGGCTTCACAGCCCAAACGCGTGGTCGAATAGCCCGCCTCTTCGGTCAAAACATCGTTGACTACAAATCCAATTTTCATCGATCCGCCTTTCGTTCACGAGAGTAGTAAATAAGCATTAAAGAGTGGCCAGTTCAACGTTGCTAAAGTTGCGCCGGTAATAACGCATGTAGTCGACTTTTCTTTCCAGAGCGTCGAGCACCGCGTGAGTGAAGTTGACTTTCTCGAACTTGTGGGCACTGCCCAGACCGCCCGGAGAGAACACGTTGATTTCCATCAGCTTGTCGCCCACGATGTCCAGCCCGACCAAGAACATGCCGTCCTCGACCAGTCGCGGACGAACCATTTCGGCCAGCTCGAACATCGTGTCGTTGACAACGGCCTTGCGGAGCCGACCGCCGGCGTGAATGTTGCTGCGAATGTCATCACCGGTGCGAACACGGCGGAACGCGGCGTATTTTCCCTTGTGACGCATCGGAAGTCCGTTCATCAAAAACAAACGTGTGTCACCTTCCGCGGCAGCCGGCAAGTACTGCTGGGCGATCACGTAACCGTCGCGGCTGACCGATTCAAAGATGTCTTCCATGTTATGGTTTTCATCGCTCCGAGCGATGAAAACGCCCGTCCCGCCGGAACCCTGCAACGGCTTCAGAATGATCGTTTTTTCTTCGTCCAAAAACTTCGTCACGCGACTCAGACTACGGGTGACCAACGTTCTTGGGCGAACCGGTTCGGGGAATGTTTGCAAATACAACTTGTTCATCGCCTTGGACAATCCGTTGGGATCATTCAACACGATCACGCCGCGTCGCATCGCAAGTCGACCGAAGTGAATTCCGGCGGATTGAGCCCAGGCGCGCTGGACCGATGGATTGCTCCGCAACAGCAGCACATCCAGATCGTCGACCGTGATCCACTCGTTGATCGCCTTGGGTCCCTTGAGCACCGTCAGGTATTTTTCTGAACTGTATTTTCCCGGCGGCACCATGCGGGCGAACGCGCCGATCGTGTCGTCGGCGTCGTAGGACAAATTCCCCGTGCTGACGATCCAGACCTCATGCCCCAGACTGGTCGCCTCGGCGGCTAAACGATACGTCGTCGCACCGGCCTCTTCGCTTCCCATCACGTTCACCACGATTCCCAATCTCATCCGACACGTCCAGTTGTCTTGAGGTCCGACACCAAATCCACGACAGAGCCTGTGCCGCCGCGTAGCTTTGCCAGCCGCGCAATCGCGACCGGGTCTTGCATGAACCGAGGCGTGATCGGTGCCTTGCCGAGCACACCGCGATACTGCAATTCTTTGATGATCGGAATGTGCTTGACCGCCATTTTCCCAACCAACAGCGGGTTCAAGTCGCCGCCTTTTTGTACGTATTTCAAAATCGCGACCAGCCCGCGAAGGTACACGCAATCCTTCGTCAATCCGCCGCCACGGTAGACCCGCATCACGACGTTGTACGCCGCTCGTTTACTCAAACCGTACTCTTCATGGATCGAATGGAAATTCTCGACGAAGGACGCACCGTCGACCATTTGACGAACCGCGACGACGCGGGCGCCCAACTGCCGCATTCGCGAATTCGTCAATCCGCCGACCAAATACTCTGACAACACAGCCAGACCTTCCTGTAACTCTTCATATCCGGCCAGCCCCGAATAGAGTTGTTGAAACGGTTGCAATCGCCCGTTGTAATAGGTCACCAGGTGCGTTCCGACTTCGTGTGCCAGCAAGGCCGCCACTCGATCCTCGGCGAGCGTCAAATCGGAATTCACCATCAGCTTGCCGCGAGAGACGATCAGACCGCTAGCATCATCCGAAATCACAACTTTGGCTTTGAAGTCTGGACAGGCGTCACGGTAGTGGTCGATCTCCTTCTGGACACACGCGGCAAACTGTTTGGCCGAAAACAGGTTCGCCTTGCTCGAGGAAGCCTTTGCCGGCACCGTCGTCAACAACTCCTTGGCGACGCGGAGCACGGCATCGTTGACTCCGCCGAACAGCGCCATACTGAGGTGCTTGAATCGCGGCGTGTCGCGATCCCGCAACATGGTGAGCTTCAGATCCAGCTCTTCCTGCTTTTCTTCAAAGATTCGCTGCAACGAGGGATCTTCGACGCGTTCGATCGGAATCTTATAGAGCTGACGTTTCAGCAGCGCGGGATCGATCGGCAGCGGCCGATAGTGAAACTCGGGCGGATGCCTGCACTGCCCGGCTTCGAATTCCTTCCACGCACTGGTCGGATTGACGGGCGTCAACTGAACCAAATAATCGAATTGGTTGCTGACCTCGGCGAGTTGTCGGTCGATGTCCCAGACCGCTTTGACCACCGCTTTGCGACCGAGCGTATGAAAGTGGTCGGGGCTATGTGTCGTCCGGTCACAAGCAAACTCAAAATAGGCGTGTCGAAGCGCATGACTGAGACTCCGGCGCAACTGGCCCATCAAGAGCGGAAACTCGACGGAGGTGTTGGCTTTGCGGAACACCGGCGGGACCATCAAACCGATCTTCCAGCAGTTCATTTCACGCGCATGCGGCGAATCGATCAGCGGCTTCATTCCGGGCGGACAGATCGTGCCGCCGCGAACCACTTGAACCTCCACCCCGTGCTTCAGAATCTTCATTTTCTGAAGCCGTTTGCGAAGCGACTCGACGGTGTTGTCCAGTTTCGCGGTTCCGGGTGCTTGAATCGTGAAGGTCGGCAGCACCGACGGCACAGCCGGATCGTTGGCCTTGCCACCATCGGGCGATGACCAGATTTCGACGATCAGAAACGCCCCAAACTCGGCCGACAGTGTCTTGACGACCGTCCCAACCAGCCTCGACAGGCTGTCATGAAACTCTGCCGCTCCCGATCCGATCAGATAGGAGGCCTCGCCCCGCACCAGCTGCTCGGTCCCGGCATCATCGTACTCCGGCGGCTGGCGATAAACACACAGGAACGGAACTTGTCGGTCGATGTGCAGACGCCCCTTGTGCGGCAACGTCCGACGCACGCGTTCGTTCCGCGACAATCGATCGCAAACCGCCGCGATCAACGATTCCGGTACGCGGTTCTTGTCGGCCTTGGCATTCGTTCGTTTTCCGTGCGTGGTGGTGGTCATCACTTTAGACAAGCCGCGGGTGGTTGAAGGCGTCCATGACAAAGGGCACCGAGTATTGAAGGGCATCGGAAATCGCGTCGACGGCGGCGGGATCCGGCTGGCCGGTCCACTCGTCCATGAAGAATTTTTTGAATTCGATCGCGATCGCGACGCCGGTGGTCGGAAAGGTTTCGTGAATCCAGCGCGGCCAGTTGCCGCCTCGAAACTTGACATTCTCCCGAACATCAAGCTTGCCGCCGGGAAAATCGAACTCGCGCAACCCTTCGATCAACGCGTCCACCACATGTCCCCAACGTCGGCGGTCCATCGTTCCCGTGCCGATGTTGACCTGGGGATTTTCCAGCGGATCGGCGGCCGGCCCGGCCGGCCCGGCACGTCGGTGGTTGTAGGTGTGCAGATCGTAGAGGATGAATTGTCCCTGCTCCGCCACGATTCCGCTCAGCATTTCTTGCATCGCGGCATAAAACGCGTCGTACTCGTCCAATGATTTTGCAAACATTTCATCGGCCGGATTGTCGTTCCAAACCGTCAACCCCCACGCATCCTCGGGGGTCCGATAGACAGCTTTATCGCGTGGACGGTTCAAATCGACTTCGAACCGTGACCGCAATCCGACGACCCGAGTGGGTGCACACTTCGTCCAATGTCCGGTGAAGGGGTCTTCTTCTCGGAGCCGACCCAGATCATCGAGTTTGACGTGCGACAAGACATCGTCGCGCATCGCGTGTCCGTCGTGGACCGCAGTCGCAACCAACGGGCCTTCGCCTCGCTGAACTTGCCAAATCTGGTCGCTCATCCCACACCTCCCCCGGTCGGTTGCCGTCTTCGTGCTGACATCGTGCGGGATTCAGCACGATCGACCGATCAACAACAGCGCCGATCAGATCGATGTGCGGAGACTGCACCGCTTACATCCGACGGTGATACAGAGCACAACGCATGCCATCGCGTTGATAAACTGGTTTGGACCGGGAATTCGTTGGCCCAGGGACGATGCAAGGCAGGCGACTGGGAAATCCCTTTCAACCAGCGGAAAAGTTTTTTCCACCTCCCCCCTCGGTCGCTGAATCGATCATTCCGGGCTCGCCAGACGGAAACGAATTTTGGTGGCGCTATCGTTCTTCATCTCCAGCACCTCCGCGACCGCCCCGTCCAACTCGATGCGGTCTCCCTGGGCCAGAATCTTTTGTTGAAAGTCCATCAGCATGCCACTGATCGTGTCCGCCTCGTCGGATTCGTTGAGCGGGATGGCCAGTCGGCGTCGCACTTCGTCGATCGGCGTTGTGCCGTTGACGACAAATTCGCCCTTTCCTTCGGGAACAATATTCGGATCAGCGTTATCAAACTCATCGTCGACTTCACCGACGATCCGTTCGAGCACATTTTCCAGCGTCACCATCCCGGTGATTGTGCCATATTCGTCAATCACAAACGCCATCAGCTGATGCGTCGCCTGAAAATGTCTCAGCACCTTGCTGATCGGCATCGTCTCATGGACCTTCTTAGGCGGACGAATGATGGTCCTGACATCGAAGTCCGAATCCGCTTCGGGAACGGTCAACAAGTCCTTGATGTGCACCACGCCCAACACCTTGTCCAACGATCGGTCACAGACCGGGTAACGAGTGTGCATGGTCGTCCGAACCAATTCGCGGAGCACCGAAATCGGTTCGTTGACATCGAAAAAAATGACGTCGCCGCGGGGCAGCATCACGCGCCGCACGATCAGATCGTCGAACTCAAAGACGTTGTTGATCAAACGGTGTTCGCTACGCGTCAGATTGCCATGGACATGCGCCTCGGTCAGCAACGCACGGATCTCGTCTTCCGTACTGACCGATTCGTGATCCGACGCTCCCCGGATGCCCACCAGTTTCAACAGATACGTCGTGACGATGTTCAGAATGGTGAGAAACGGATACAGGATGACGTAGAAGAACTTGAGCGGAATCGCACACCACAACAACACCTGTTCAGGGCGGCGGATGGCAAAGATCTTGGGGAACTGCTCGCCGGTCACCAGGTGCAGCCCGGTGATCACCGAAAACGCGATCGCAAATCCGATCACCTTCACGACGGCTTCATCGGTCACCCCCACCCACCCCAGCAACGGCTCGACCAATTTGGAAAACGCCGGTTCACCGACCCAGCCGAGTGCCAGGGAGGCCATCGTGATCCCGAGTTGGCATGCCGAAAGCGATTCGTCCAAACGCTCGGCAAGCCATCGGGCGGTGCCGGCGAACAGTTTGCCTTCACGGGCGAGCTGCTCGATCCGTGAGACCCGCACTTTGACGAGCGCGAATTCCGCCGCCACAAAAAAGCCGTTCAAAATGATCAGAAAGACTGCAATCGTCAGAAACAGCAGCGTCCGACCGCCGCCTCCCGCCTCGCCGCCTTCCATGGCGGGTTCGACTTCGGCGATCAACGCCAGACTTAAACAACAGAGTGATCCGATCATGCGAATTGATAGATGTGATGAAGGTTCGGCTTTGGATGAGCGACGACAAGGGAAGCCGTCCGAACCGTGAAAGCGACCTCCGATTAGTGGAAAAGAACTTTCCAGTGGGGGGCATTATACGGGGATCGCTCCACTGCGGCGCGCGATGTGGCTGCCGGATCATCGCCAAAAAACGAGTGCACGTCTACGGATCGACGCACCGCCGGCGGATTGATTCGCCGCGACCCCGTCCGGGCAACGCTGTGAAGCATTTTTTAGCGGTAGGGCGCGAGCCCAATACCGCTAGATCGACAAGGGTTAGACCAGGGCAAGGCCCGTAGGCCCCGCGCCAAACGGCTGATGATCGTTTGACATCAGCCGGTTCGCGTCAGCGCGAGCGGCGCCCCTCAACGTCGATTGAGCGGCATTGGCCGTAAGGCGTCGGGTATTGTGCTGGGCCCGGCCGCTCACGTGTCACGGCTCACTCAATCAACAGGCCAGACAGGCACCGGCGGCGTCACCCCAATCGCCAGTGATGCCCCGCTCGGGAGCCAGTATCAGACCTCACGACACGTGCTCACATAACTGGCACCGGCCGGGCCATCTGCACACGGACTAAGCACGGCAACGCGACGCCGGGCCACTTGAATGATCTTCTGTCTTTTTCAGATTTTTTTAAGTGCTTGCCAGCAAACCGTTTGCGCTGCTGAACAGACCAACACTTTGAACATTGGTCCGCCACTTGCCAACTCGGTGCCTCCGATGTGCATGCCACAGAATTGAGAACGCTTTCGACTCTTGAGCATCGTGAAAGATGGCCCAGGTAGGAGTTTCTGGCGTCTCGGTCTGATCCCTGGCTGAACAAGTGAGTGAGAGTCCCCGATCCCCCGGGACCGCTCAGCAAATTTCCTAATTTCGAGAAGGTTTGGAATCGAATGTCTAAGTTTATGCGAGCACCATTGCTCACGGGTCTGTTTTTTGCCGGGGCGTTATGCCTGGGAGCCGCGTTCACTCCCGAGGTGTTGGCTCAAGCCGAAGAAGTCGCTGCAGAGAGCGCCTATTCCTCAGAAGAGTACGTCGCTTCGGATGGCTATGCCGTCTTCGCGGTCAACAACTTGTGGATTTGCATCTCCGCCGCCCTGGTGTTCATCATGCACCTCGGCTTCACCACGCTGGAAGCCGGTCTGACGCAAAAGAAGAACGCCGTCAACATCATCTTCAAAAACGTCTGGATCGTTTGCACGGGTATCCTGCTGTACGCCGCGTGGGGCTTCAACGCGATGTACCCCGGCGACTTCAATGGCTACTTCGCGATGGGCAGCTGGTTCGGGCAATCGCTCAACGACGTCAGCATGACGACCGCGGACTACAACGCCGGTTACACCTGGTGGGGTGACTTCATCTTCCAAGCGATGTTCGCGGCGACCGCTGCTACGATCGTTTCCGGTGCGGTTGCCGAACGTGTCAAACTTCCCGTCTTCATGCTCTTTTCGACCCTGTTGGTCGGCTTCGCCTACCCGATCATCGGTAGCTGGAAGTGGGGCGGCGGCTGGTTGGATCAAATGGGCTTCTACGACTTCGCCGGATCCAGCATCGTGCACGCCTTCGGTGGCTTCGCAGCCTTGGCCTGTGTTCTGATCCTCGGCCCGCGTACCGGCAAGTACACCGAGAGCGGCATCAAGCCGATCGTCGGTCACAGCATGCCTTTGGCCGTCATCGGTGTGTTCTTGTTGTGGCTCGGATGGTTCGGATTCAACGGCGGCTCGGCCCTTTCGGCTGACCCCAAAGCCGTCTCGTACGTCTTCGTCACGACCAGCCTTGCGGCCGCATCGGGTGCCATCACCTCGATCGTCGCCTCCTACGTGTTGTTGAAGAAGCCCGACGTGTCGATGGCACTCAACGGCATTCTGGCTGGTCTGGTCGGAATCACGGCCGGTGCGGACACCGTCGGCGAAGGATCCTCGATCGTGATCGGTGCCATCGCCGGACTGTTGGTGGTCGTCGCGATCCTCGGATTCGACAAGATCAAGATCGACGATCCGGTCGGTGCGATTTCCGTTCACGGTGTGTGCGGCATCTGGGGCACCGTCGCAGTCGGAATCTTCTCCCTCGATTCAAGCCACAGCGTCGTGACCCAGTTGATCGGCACCTTGGCCATCGGCGGGTTTGCCTTCGCCTTCTCCGCAATCGCCTTCGGTCTGCTCAAAGTCACCCTCGGTGTCCGAGTCAGCCTGGAAGAAGAAACCCTCGGATTGGACATCAGCGAGCACGGCATGGCTGCTTACAACGGCTTCGAAACGGCGTGAGACCGCTGTAACGACACTGTTGTGATCTATTGAAACTTCTCGGCTCTTGCCTGGGCCAGAAGACCCCAGTTACCCGGGCGTGTTTTAACATGCCCGGGTCTGGGTATTTTATGGGGCTGGTCTTCTGCCAGCTTTGAATCCTCTCGTTGCGTATGTCGAGCGGAAACGTGGTCCCGAGCGATCCGCGGCGACAACGCCCCCGCTACACTGATGCTGCGGACAGGCACAGCGGACGAGCCAACGAGTTGATGTCACTCAACTGGACCAACGAAACCATGATGCATCGCTTTTTGATCACGACACTCTCGCTTGTCGCCATCGTCGTCGCAGCTGTCCCCACCCGCAGTGTCGCTTCCCCGCCGAACGTTCTGTTCATCGCTGTCGATGATCTGAACGACTGGATCGGATGCATGGACGGGCACCCGCAATCGAAAACGCCAAACATCGACCGGCTGGCCGCAAGCGGTGTCTTGTTCACCAACGCCCACTGCCCCGCGCCGGCTTGCAATCCGTCGCGAACCGCCATCATGACCGGGATCTCGCCGCACGTCTCAGGGCTGTACGACAACGGACAAAAGATGCGAGAGTTGTTGCCCGATGCCGAATTGCTGCCCAAGTACTTTTCCCGACACGGCTATTGGTCTGCCGGATCCGGAAAGCTGCTGCACTATTTCATCGATCAACAATCATGGGATCAGTATTTCCCGCCCAAGGAAACCGAAGACCCGTTTCCTCGCACACTGTACCCCGATAAACGCCCCGTCAGCCTGCCCGTCGGCGGCCCCTGGCAGTACCGAGAAACCGACTGGGGACCGCTGGATGTTTCGGACCAGGAATTCGGTGGTGACTACTTGGTATCGCAGTGGATTGGCGAGCAACTGGGTAAACAACATGACCAACCGTTCTTCCTGGCGTGCGGAATCTATCGCCCGCATGAGCCCTGGTTCGTCCCCAAGAAATACTTCGATCGCTTTCCCCTGGACAGCATTGAGCTGCCGCCGGGCTACCGCGCCGACGACTTGGACGACTTGCCACCGGCGGGAAAGAAGCGCGGACCCAATCGATACTTTGAACACATCCTGAAACACGACCAATGGAAGCAAGCGGTGCAGGGCTATCTCGCATCGATTTCGTTTGCCGACGAGATGGTCGGGCGGGTGATCGATGCGCTCAGCCGCGGACCCAACCGAGACAACACGATCGTCGTGCTGTGGAGCGACCACGGTTGGCATTTGGGTGAAAAGCAGCATTGGCAAAAGTACACGGCGTGGCGAGCTTGCACCCGCGTCCCGTTGATTGTCCGTGTTCCGCCGGGGACGCCAGGTTTACCCGCCGGCACGAAAGCGAACACCATCTGCGACGCTCCGGTGAACTTGCTCAGTCTGTATCCAACGCTCGCGCAATTGTCCGGGTTGCCACCGAAAGAATCCAACGACGCGCCATCGCTTGTTCCGCTGCTGGAAAACGCACAAACCGAGTGGCCGCACGTCTCAATCACCCACCTAAATCGGCCCGGCAACTACGGCCTGAGCGGTCGTCGCTGGCGATTGGTCCAGTACGACAACGGCGACCACGAGTTGTACGACACCGACGCCGACCGATACGAGTGGACGAATCTTGCCAAAGATCCCCAACACGCGTCACGGATCGACGGGATGCGAGCGCTCGCACCAACGGAATTTGCCTCGTTTGTCGCACCCAGTGACGCGGCGCTGCCGAAGCTTGCGTGGCATCCGGCGACGGACTCAACTGTGCCAGCATCCAAACCCGATGGCAACCGTTTCGACGTCATCTTCACCAATCGTCGCGACCAACCGGTGAAAGTGTTCTGGATCGATCGCGACGGCAAACGGAAGTCGTTCGGGACACTGGAATCCGGTTGGCGTAAGCCCCAGCAATCGCGTCCCGGAGCCGTGTGGTTGATCACCGACAAGGACGAAAACCCGCTCGGTTACTTCGTCGTCGGCGATCGAACGGCCCACGCGGTGATTGATGCTCAGTAGCCTGTGCGTTGACCGCCAAACATTTCGCTCGCCCCCAACTCACATAGGCAACCTCAGCTCAGTTTCTCTGCGACCGATCGAAGCGGCGAGCGGTAGCGATCATCGAGCCAAGGTTGGCCCGCCGCCCAAGTCAGTTTCTCTTTCAAGGAGACGTCATCCATCTCCGTGATGCGTGTCCCCGTCGACTGGAGGGCTTTGGCAATGGCCAGCAAGTAGATCACCGCAGAAACGGGTTTCGGCAACACGCCATCGGACCTCGAACCACCCAGCTTTGCGAATTGTTTGAGGCTGACCAGTGCGTGTGTCGGCGGATGCTCCGCTGCCAGCAATTCCTCGATCGAAATCGACGCCGGTTCGTTCGGCTGATCCGCCCGATCCTCCGCACCGGTCAGATCCGCTAGGCTCACCTGCAATTGGTGATGAAAAATCGCAGCGTACTCGTCACGACGCCAGAGTTTGGCATGAGAATCGAGTTGAAACAGTTTCGAAAGCGTTTCCGGATCGGGTTCCATGAGTTCGTCCATTGGGCTGTCGATGCGAGGCCGTAGGCGTTGAAGCGAGCCGTCAGGTCGCAAAGACGCAGCTTTACGGTTGCGACACGATGTCCTGGAGCTCCGCCAGCTCCTGCTCGATCTCGTGTTCGTCATGAACGTATTGGCTGATCACCAAACGCAACGAGCGGGCGAACATTCGCTTTCCGGTCATCAAGGCATTGGACGCTTGTGCCGGAGAACGAAACGCAAACCGATTGACGAGTGCGGAATAGCTGATGGGTTCGGCACCCTCGTAGATCGGTGCCAGGATTCGTCCATGAAAAACCAACCACAACGTTTCGCGGTTGCTACCGAGACATTCTTGCTGCATCCGGTCAGAGGCGTCGGCGAGGACTGTCCGAGCCCACTGGACATCAAAGGCATGGTCGGCGCGTGTGTCTGGTGTCGAGGCGACGCCGAGGTCGTTTCCGGGCATCGGTAGGGCGTGATCGGCCGAACGCTTTTTGGCTCGTCGTTTTTCGAGTTGATTCTTGGCGTAATTATCGAGCGAGTGCACCAACAGGCTGCGAAAACGACCGCGCGACGGCTCCGCGACCGAGAGCAGATTGCGTTCCAGAATCTTGTGCTCGATGAAGCCCTGCACCAGATCGTCTGCGTCACTCGATTGGATCTGACGCGACTTGACGAGATGGGTCTTCAGAGCGGACCAGTATCGCGTGAGCAGTTCTTGAAGTGCCGCCGATTGGTCGGCATCGAACCGATCGCCGGCGCGACGGACAATGGACCAGCGCGTCGTCGGGAAGCAGTTCGGATCGCGGAAGGAATCATCGGCCATCGAACCACTCGCCAACCTTTTAGCACGCGCTACCGCGACGCGGTCAAAAATGGCGAATCAACGCCAACATGAACTCGCCGTCGAAGAATCGCTCGGGTTCTTCGGAAAGCGGAAAAGCACCGCCAACACGCAGCTTTGTATGGTAATCGAATTCCGCATGCAATCCGATGGTGACGTTGGAAACCCCCAGATCTTCCGGGGTACCGAAAGACGCAAATCCGCTTCCAAGTGTGACGAAGTCCCCCTCGCCCAGGGTGCTGTTTAAGTGATACTCGACGACGCCTGCCAGTCCCGTCAGGCTACATGTCGGTTGACGTCGGCAATGGTCTCGAAAGAACCAATATCCTGCGGAAAGATCAAAATAGAAATAGGAAGTTTCATCCAATTCGCCCCGTTCGATCAGACCTGCCGTGTCCGTTTCGATGGAGTTCCCGTTGATCGGCACATCCAGCTGAAACGACATGTGATAGAACAGGTCTCCCGGCGCGCCCACGACTCCGATGTAGGGCAACAGGTGAATCGAGTTGTTGCTGACGGTGAAATCGATGTCTCGAAGTGGCAGTTGACCACGCACGTCGGATCCGGTCGGCGTGTCAAATCCGATACCGACTGCGACGGCTCGAGTTTGCGTCTGATGGATCAATCGTTTGAAGATGATCGCCAGGTTGCCAACGTTTCCGCCCACCAGGCGATAGTCGGGATCATCGATGGTGAATCGTTCGGCAAACGGCAACCGGAATTCCACCGAAGCGCGTCCGCGATCGTAGGTCTTTTCAAATCCGACGGTGAATCGATCGACCGCATTTTCGTCCAACCGTGCCCCCTCGCGCTGAACATTCTGTGCGGCGGAAAAGTGATGATAATTGACGAACGCCCGATCGACGGGGTAAGCCTTGTTGTGGTCCGCAATTTTCGCGCGACGACTGGACGCCGCCAAGGGAACATCGTTCCGGATGATCGACGTACCGGTGTCGACGATGGAGTCCCCACCGACAAAGTTGTCACCAAAGAACTCCGGTGTTCTGGCGAACCGATTCAGCGGTCCACGCGACAGCGCACGTGATTGCCCCAGCAGAGAATCCAACATGCTGGTGGGCTGAGTCGTCGGGGCGAACGAGGCAAACGGCGACGCGGCTTGCGGCGTGACGGTGGGTGCCGGTGTGGGCGGGCTGGTTTGCGATTGCACCGCCGCCGCCGGATCGGCGTCGGCTTGCGGCAGCGCCGGATCCTGTGGCCCCGGTGTCGCAGGGGGCCCCGGTGTCGCAGGGGAGCCCGGTGAAATCGAGTCGCCTTGATCGCCGCCGACGCTGCGGGCGGGGGACGATTCCGGTTGGCCGGGCGGTTGCGCCGCGAATAATGTTTCGACGGACATGCAGACGCACAGTCCGGCGATCACACATTTGGTCCCCAATCCGTGCATGGCGATTCCCTTCCATAGGAGCTAGATCTCTTCCATAACGTTATCGGGACGACTGCAACGATTCTTTTTAGAATGCTGACAAACGTGCCCACACAACTTGATCTCGAACCAACTCAGGTGCCACGACCGTCATATCCGGCTCAACCGGTCTAATCAACGCTGTGAAGCATTGATTCACCGCGTGTGACGAGGTGTTAGCGGCATTGGGCGCAAGCCCTCCGGTCCCTCATCGTTGCCGAAACACCGGAGGGCTCGCGCCCTACCGCTAAAAAATGCTTCACAGCGTTGCGGTCTAATTTGCCAGCGAATCGATTCGTGCATCGATTTCCGTCTTCAACTGCGTCAGCGTCGCAGACTGTGGCAATTCAACCAACGCGTCCGCGGCGTGCCGTTGGTAGCGAGTCCACAGGGCCGTTTCGGGTTGCCCGTGCGTTTCCAGTCGCGCCAGTTCCAGCAACACACGGGCGACTTCACTGGCGTAACGATCGTCGCGTCGTGCCAAATCGAGCGCCGTGTCGCGTGCCGTCTGCAGTGCCGTGATCGCATCCTCCAACGCTGACAATTGCTCGTAGCGGTAGGCGATTTCGGCGCCGCAATTGACAAGCATCAGTTGGTACTTGTCGACGTTCGGATTGATCGCAGCGATCGGCCCTAACTCGAGCATCGCGCGACGATAATCATCGATCGCCGCGGAAGATTCCTGCAGCCCGGCCCGCGCGAAATAGCTACCGCTGAGCAAATAATGGTCATCGATGGCCGGTTGCAACCGCACGAGTTGTGAAAACGATTCGACCGCGCGATCATAGTTCGAGCGAGCCAAATCGAGCTTGCCGTGTTGGGCATAGATGCCACCGAGTGCGTAGTATCCCTTGGCAACATCACGCAAGATGCGGGGATCCTCTGGATGTTCCATGGACAACTGCTCACGCAAATCAGTCGCATCTCCTAACGCTGCGAAGGCCGCAATGAGATTCCCGCTGCGTTTGAACACAATGCCGAGATTCATGTCGGTATTGGCCAACAGTCGTCGATATTCGATGTCGTCGGGCTGGAGGCGGACGAGTCGCTGGCGCAGTTTTTTTGATTGGCGAAAGGAATTCAGCGATGATTCCAAGCGACCAAGGTGAAACAGACTGTCGCCCCTGGCGTTGAAGGAATTGGCAAGTTCGCGCACGTTGCTTTCGGTGTCGGGTCGTTCATCCACCCTCCGACGCTGAATTTCGATCGCCCGATCGAAGTGTTCCAGTGCGGCTTCGTGGGACTCAATCTCTGCGGTGATTAATCCGACACGGTAATGCGTCACGCCCATCAGGTCGGCGATCGTCGGGTCGTCAGCCCGTTGCACCAGAAAACGTTTGTAGTACTCCAGAGCTTGACGCATCAAGTCATGTCGCAGGGGCTTCAGCCCGGGCTGGTCGAGCAGCGTTTCTTCACTGACGGTGTTGAAGAAGTCGTTGACAGCATCGAGCGCCTGTTTGAAACTCTCTTCCGAACGTTTGAACGCCGAACGGGTCTGCACCAACGAGACCGTGACGGCAACAAACGCAAGCACGAGACAGGCCAACGCCGTTGCCGCGCTCGCGGCGATCAACCGATTGCGCCGGCTCCAACGCATCAATCGGCCCAGTCCGCTGATCGGGCGGGCGCGAATCGGAACTCCGGACAGGTAGCGATCCAGTTCGTCCGCCACCGCGCCGGCGCTGGGATAACGACGATCCGGGTCCTTTTCCAGACACTTCAAGCAGATCGTATCAAGATCCAAGTCGATCGCAGGATTCAACCGCCTCGGTGCAACCGGCTGGCGATCCATCACTTGGCGGAGGGTCTCCCACACCGTCGCGGCCTGAAAAACGGGCCTTGCGGTGAGCATGTGATAAAGCGTCGCGCCGATCGCGTAGACATCGGACCTGACGGTGACGCTGGCAGAATCTCGGGCCTGCTCCGGCGACATGTATTGTGGCGTGCCCATCACATCGCCATCACGTGTCAGCCCGTCCTCCTGTTCGATCAGTTTTGCCAGCCCGAAATCAGTCACCAGCGCACGATCCGATTTCGCATCAATCAGAATGTTCTGAGGCTTCAGATCCCGATGCAAGATGCCCTGCTGATGGGCTTCGCCCACCGCCCGACACACCTGGCGGATGTAACTGGCCGCAGGTTGATTGTCGATCGGTCCGAACCGCAGGATTTCCGCGAGACTTCTTCCTTCCACGTATCGCATCGATAGAAACTGTTGACCATCGGATTCACCGACGTCATACAGCGTCACCATGTTCTCGTGATCCAACCGTGCCGCCGCTTGGGCTTCGGTACGGAACCGCGTCAACGCCCGTTCGCGCTGTTCGGCCGTCATTCCGGCAAGGTGTTCGGGTCGGATAACCTTCAGCGCAACGGTTCGTCCGGCCGCCTTTTGACGCGCCAGATAAACGATCCCCATCCCGCCCTTGCCGAGCGTACCGATGACTTCGTAGTCACCAATTCGTTCGGGGACCTTTCCGTCATCGTGATCGGGCCCGGGCCGCCTATTGGGGTCTGGAGTAAAAAAATGGTCAGGGATCGAAGCTTCACCATCGCCAGACGACTCGCCGGCCGAGCGAGATGCCGCATCCGCAGTCGAATCAATCGGCCGGTCGCTGCTCATGGTTCGCTGCTCATGGTTCGCTGCTCATGTTCTCGCTCTATCTGCGCCCCTTCTATTTGCGTCCCGCCAGTCGCTTCGCGTGGCCGATCAAATCGGGTCGTCGTTTGGACGGGGGCAACTCTTGCTGCTGGGCATGATCGAATTTGAGCGCGGTCTCGATCTCCGGCAACATAAACAGTATACCCACTGCGGAGGCGAGGCCTTTGGCGCCGGCGCGGGCGACTTTGACGTTGCGAAGCGTGCTCTTGGTATTGGCGACATTGGCCCGGGCACGGTTGAGCGCGCCTTGTCGCTCGGTTCGCAGGCGAGATCGTTGGATGCGGCGGAGTCGCTCGGCTGCCCGCTCGTGAGCGGTCTTGGATGCTTGAAGGAATTCATCGCTGATGTCCTTCCCAAACGTTTTCAGGGCACTTTCACTGGCGACTCCAGATGCCGATGCCAATGCCATGGCAGGGACCATCGACAATGCAACCAGCTTGGCACCTTTTCCCTCGGCGACCGTTTTGGCCACACTGCATGCGACCGAATACGTGATGCCGGCACCGATCGACCCCAAGATTGTCAGTCCCGCTCCTCCGGAAACGAAGACAAACAGAACACTGGTCGCGGTCTGGACGCCGTAGGTTGCGTTGATGGTCAGATTCAATTGACGGATGACATCATCGTTGACCGCATTGGCCAGTTTTCGCTTCATCGCAATCCCTTTTCGATTGATCAAGATTTCGAGTTGCTTGGTGCGCAGGTAGGACAACACCGCATCGGAGCCTTCTTCCATTTTTTCGAAAAAACGTCGCGAGTAGATCTTCAATGCCTCTTTCCGTCGTGTCCGGTAAAGGTTCACGTCGACGTGAGTTTGGGTCTGTGACTTTGGCTTGGAACCACACCAAAAATCGAGAGCTCCCCAAAGGATTCCTTCATCTTTTGCGGTTCTGATGGTCAGGACGCTGTTCATCGCGTAGGCGCTCGCGGCCGCAGACAGCAGTTCGTCCACTTTTTTAGCGTCCAGAACCAGGGCCTTTATTTTTTTGGCAGCCGTCGCTTTCGTCGCGGGGACCGGCTTTGGCGGCTTCTTCTTGGGTGCAGGTTTAGGCGTTGGCATCGTCGTACCTTCGTTTTCGGTGGCAGGGGATTGGATCGTCACACACGTGATCGAGTCGACTCACCCTTGCTACCGAGAACCTGAGTCGGGCCTGCGCACTTCAATCCCAAAAACCGCAGAAAAAGTTATTGAGAATCGGCGCAGGATCAGAAGCGGCATTCGGTATTGCTAACGAACACGGGATTTTTGACCCGATCCGCACCGTTTTTGACCCACGAGTCCAAGTCATGAAAAACCAACTGTTGCGTCTGGCCTTGACGCTGATCGTCGTGCTGCCGATTGCCAGCGCCCGGGCCGCAGACATCCTGGTGATCGTCGATTCCTCCGGCAGCATGCAAGAGTCGACTCCGGACGGAGTCTCGCGAATCGATGCCGCCAAATCGGCACTGCTGGGTTTGCCCGCCTCCCTGCGGGATCACAACGTCGGTGTGATGCTGTTCGGACACCGAACGACGTCGCGCCAGGCCGGAGCGTGCCAAGACATCGAATTACGTCTGCCGATTGCTCCCTTTGTCGAAGCCGAATATCAATTGACGATTGCGGCACTGCAGCCGCTCGGAGCGACGCCGATCGCAAACTCGCTGTTGCTGGGGCGAGACGTTCTGTTGGCGCGTCAACGCGAAACGCAAAAGTCGGTCATCGTGGTCACCGATGGCAATGAAACATGTGGTGGCGATCCGGTTGAGGTTGCCAAAATGCTCCGCGAAGCTGGATTCAATATCAAAATCCACGTGGTGGGTTTCGACGTGGATCGCCAACAGGAAATGCAACTGCGTTCGATCGCGTCAGCCGGCGGGGGCGAATATGTGTTGGCGCGGGATGCCTCGGAATTGCGGAAAGCGTTACCGGAGATGGTCCACACGGCACTGCGGACGACGGTCGTTGAGGAATTGGAACGAAGAGAGCTTGTCGTCGACCGATTCGATTCGGACGCTTTGGGCGACGAGTGGACGGTCATCCGCCCGGATTTCGAACGCTACGCGGCGGTCGACGGCGAATTGTTGATCGTGTCACAGCATAGCGACGATGAGAACAACAGTCCCCATCTCGGCGACTGGCATGACACCGACAAGACCAAAAACGTCGTCCAACGGACCGCCCCGATTGTCGCCAATGATTACGAAGTCTCGGTCGACTTGGATCTGGCAATCTCTTCACTCGGCCAAGGGGCGGCGTTGCAATTGAGGGCAGACGATCACCATGTCATCGAACTGGCCTATTCCGCCCACCCTTACGGAAACAACATCGAACGCAAGTTCACGATGTGCAAGATTCTTGGGGATCATGTCGCCAGTGTGTCTTCGTCGCTCGCAACCGGCACCGCTTCGGACGCGGACCAAATGACACTCAAGATCGTCAAGCGGGGACTCGTCTTCACCGGGTTTGTGAAAATCGCCGATCCGAAAACTGGCAAGGTGGAGTGGCGTGAAGTGGGGCTCCAAGCGGCCCCAGGTTTCGAATCTGCCCATCCCGCTTTGATCGCCGCCAACGGTTGGGAGAACAGGCCTGAGGCGACAGCGACGTTTGATCATTTCATGGTTCACGAAAACGTGCTCAAGCGGACTGTTTCTGATACACAGCCCGAGGACGCAGCTTTTTTCACCGTGTTCGACAACACCGCCGCCTTCGAAAACGACTTCGTCATCCTTGATCCGTCTAAAATGCACATGGGACTCAATCGAGGGCTGAATATTGTTTCTCAATACGGGATTCCCGGAGACGAATCCGATCCACTGAAAAACCTCGTCTTGCTCAATCGTGAGTTACCGAAAGGAAACTACGAAATCGAAGTTCAAGCGACCACCAGGCTGACCAACCAAAACAGTGATGTCGGGATCGCCTTGTTCCAGGATCATCGATCGGCGTTGTTCCTGGGCCATGCCGCCTTCGGGGGCGGCGGATACAACTACGACCCACAACTGCAATTCGATAAGGTGCTGGGAGACGAACGGACGGGGACACGTCAATGGCTTTCCCATGTTCGTGGCAAGCAAGTCACGCTGGTTTTCAAGATCACCAAAAGGGGTCGCAAGTACACCGCCGAGGTCTATGCTCCCACGGAGAAGAAAGACGAACGGGCGTGGATCCGAATCGGCGAACAAACATTGCTGCGATTCCAACCACGTCTTGGCTTTTACGCCTGGAACCGCTCGGCCGAGACCTACGGCCGAGGTCCCGCGCACGAAGTCAACATCTGCTTTGAACGCGTGGTCGTTCGGCCGATCGACTAGGCCGCCGACCGAACCACCACTTCGCGATCGGACCCGCGTTTCGCGTTTGGGATCGAAAGCCTTCTGTGGATCAACGGCACCCAATGCTTCGGCGGAAAGAATCCCCGAACTTGGACATTCTTTGAGGCCATCGCACCGTGTATTGGCTGGACCGCTATACTACCAGTAGTACGGTCAACACAGGGGAGATTCGCGATCGTGTCCAGTGCACATCATTCATCCAGGCATCTTCAATCCGCGGCGGTCTTGGATCAGGTCGTGGGGTCGGGGCGGGGCATTCAGATCGTCGAAAGTCTTTCGGTCGGAATGAACACCGTTCGCGACCTGGTGTTTCAGCGGATTCATCTCGACGTGGAACGTTATTTCGGGATGGACTCGATGTGCATCCCGCTGTCGCTTGATCAAAGCGAATACAACGCCAAAGCCGAAATCGACATTTGGCAGATCGTCGAGGCCGCCGAATTTGCCGCCGGCTCTGGCTTTGCCACCGATGGCGACTGGATCCGCGGTTGGCTTGGCGAGTTGCGACTGGGCGGCAGCTACTGCAACGGCCCGATTACCGAGCGGGTTGGTCAGTACGTGGAACAGGACGAAGATGGCCGGCGGCGGCATTTCGCAAGTTGCCTGGAAAAGGTCTATCCGGAAGCCCGCAAATCCCCGTTGGTGCTCTATCAACTGATGCCCGCGGCGGTTCGGATCGTCGTCGCGATCGCCTTTGGTTCGACCCCGCACGCGGCCAAACAACGCGACCGGCAAGCGTTCTTGCTGCCGGGCATCTTGGATTGTGGCAGCTGCCAAGGTTCGGTCTTGGACAACGGGGAAACCTGCGTCGAATGCGGCAATCCGGTCTGGAATTACAACTGGCTGTTGGCAGACGATTAACTCCGCAGTCGTGCGCGATGCTCTCACCACGAGCGAGTACGCGCTCGCTGCCATTGCTGGGGACATCGATTGTACAACGGCAGCTATTGGCAACCAATTGAGATTCTCTCCCACTGGGAGAGACGGCGTTAGCGCAGCAAGCAAACGCCAGAGAGCGCCCACGCTGCGAAAGTCTTGGCGTCTTCTGCTACGTTCAAAAGCGAAACTCTGCAAATCTCAAAGCCACTCGACGGTGCGAACATTTACGCAGGTATTCGTCAAACCAGCCGTAAGAATTGACAAAGTTGTCATTTTCCGCACCGTTTCCCAAGCGTCGGTGACTGCCGCGTCCAAAACTCCGCGGTCGATGCAACCGACTGCCAGTTTGGAGCGCCCGAAACTCTCTTCGGTGTTCGAAAAACAAGCCTGCTCCGAAGTCGGCCGCCGGAGTAGCGTGGAACGAAAGCCCAAAGCTCGCGTCTGACCCCAGCAAAGACTCCCCAATCTCACTTCGACCTCCTGCCCGCGAGCGTCCCCGTCCTCGCCTACCACATACAAAGCACTCGTCAAATCGCCATCGCCCCCAATTGGGCGAGACAGCGAAAGGCTGGGAAAACACTTATCGGATCGCAATCGTAGCGACGACACACTCCCGCCGACTCCCCAACCGGGTTGTCCAACGATTAAACTGACAGTGGCGGCGAACTTCCGCGACCGGCCGATATTTTCGGCTGCGTGCGGTTCATTCCTTGCAGGACGTCTGCCCAACTTGCCCAGCTTTCATTGCGGTGGCTGGCGCAATTCCGGTATCTCCAAGAGATGCCGTGGTCATTTCAATCGCAGATGGAGCTAAGCTGAAAGCCGTTCACCATGAAATCCCAAACCCTTCGCAAGCTAATTCGAGCCATCGCCGCGCGAAGCAACGACGATCTGGACCGCATCGCGTTCCAAATCGTGCGTGACGAGAAGCGTGTCGGACATACGCGTCTTGCGGAGGAATTGGACGGACTTCTGAAATCAGAGACGGCCGTTCGTCGTGAAGGCAGCGACGATCCCGATGAAACCTCACAAGACATCGGAAGCCTAACCGAACTGCCACGTAGCAGACGCTACCGCGATCCGCTTGCAACCATCATTCCGAGGGATCAACTCGAGCACCATATGGTGTTGCCCCCGGAAGTCGAATCGCGGTTCGCTCGAATCGAAAAGGAATATGCTGCTCGACATCGTTTGGCGAAGCACGGAATGGTGCCGCGGAAGAAGATTTTACTGTACGGCCCGCCCGGATGCGGAAAAACGCTCGGGGCGAAACGGCTGGCCTGGAACCTTGGGTTGCCGCTGATGAAGGTGCGGTTTGATTCGCTTGTGTCATCCTATTTTGGGGAATCGTCGTCAAACCTAAGAAACGTATTCGATGCCAGTGCCGCAAACCCGTGCGTGCTTCTGTTGGACGAATGTGATTTCGTCGCCCGTTCTCGACATCAAACCAACGACATCGGCGAGGCATCGCGGATTGTTAACACGATGCTTCTGCTCTTGGATGAATACGAATCTCCTGGGTTGTTCGTTGCGACGACGAACGTGGCTGACAAATTGGACGCCGCCATCTTCCGGCGGTTTGACGAAGCATTCGAAGTTCCACCGCCGAGCGAAGACGAAATTGAGCGACTGCTCCGTCAAACTCTCAGCTCGATGGATGTCGATCCCAAGATCAATTGGGTAGACTTGGCATCAACCATGGTGGGAGCTTCTGCCGCAAAGGTTGTGAAGCTATCCCGTGACGCCGCAAAGCTTGCGATCCTCGATGAGCGATCAAGGATCGAAAAGAGTGACCTCGAACAAGCGTTGGCGGACAACGCAATCGACTCTCTTTAACTTTCGAAGTTATGCTCGAGACGGATTTTCCGCATATTCAGCTGGTCAAGCGAACCAGAGGTTCATATCAAACTCCCGATCATCACCAGCGTGATTACACGCCCGAACGTGAAAAAGAACTCCGGGCAAACCACAAAACACATGCCGTAGCGTTAGCTCGCTCAGTTGACGAAATGCGTGCGATCTGGGCAAAGGGCGAAGAAGAACGCCCCGAAACAGCACCAGCATTGCCAGCCGGAAAGCCAATCCTGCTGCAACTTGATCCCGACAACCTGGATCTGGACGAGATCCGACGTCGGTTGGATTTCGAGATCGTTTGCCAGGAAGAAGACGGATTTGTCATCGTCGCTTCGCACGATGTTGACGTGACAACATTTAACGAAGTAGTCGACTTATTCAGTCGATTGGAACGTGGCGGCGGTGTCGCGGCACGCATCTATGACGTGTCTGCCAGTTCGGGTGACGAGCGACTTAGGCAGATCCTGTCATCTGAGTTGTACGACCGATGGGGCGAGATCGACGACGATGAACCGATTTGGATCAATGCCGGGATCGCCTGCAATGGCGGGTACGAACCGCGTTTGACGCCGATGGGAAAGAAGGAAACCGAAGAGACCTACCAAGCACGTCATCGTTCGGAACGAATGAAAGCGTATGACCGATGGGACGAGGTGCGAACAGAACGCATTGGGCAGATCGAGAGATTTGTTGAAGCCTATGACGGCTACATCGACCCCAGCACCAAAGAACCGGATACAGACGTACCGGATGAATTCACCGCACGCATTCGACTTCCCGGTATCGGGCTGCGTGACTTCGTTTTCAACTATCCCTATCTATTTGATGTCGAAGAAGCGGAAGTAGCAGAGCTTCCCGTGTCACCGTCGTCGACATCAACTGGATCGACCAGCCCGGTTGTCATTTCTCCGCCGCCATCAGACGCGGTCGCGATATGCGTAGTTGATAGCGGAATACAAGAAAACCATCGGCTCCTCAAGGCGGCCGTCGACTCATCCGAATCCCGTTGCTTTTTCGGGAATTTTCCCGCTGACGTCGCCGACTACGTGACACCATCGGGGCACGGAACACGCATCGCCGGCGTCGTCCTGTTTGGCGATAACATCCCTAGCACTGGAACCCATCAAGCCGAGTTTTGGATTCAAAACGCCCGAGTGCTGAACAAGCAAAATGAGCTACCCGACGACCGAGCCATTTACGACATGCTCAGCGAGATCGTCGATCACTTTCGCTACGGGCATCGTGGCACGAGGATCTACAACCAGTCGATTTGCAGCCCGAGTGTTTGCCGGTTGCGTCACATGTCGGCATGGGCAGCCAAGATTGATGCGTTGTCGGATCGGCATGATGTGCTGTTCATTCAAAGCGTCGGCAACATCCATCCCGATGCAACGGGGCGAATGCGTTTGGGGATCAAACAGCATTTGGCGGCCGGACGCGACTATCCAAGCTATCTGCTGATGGATTCGTGCCGCGTTGCGAACCCCGGCCAGAGCTTGCAAGCTCTGACAGTCGGTTCAATATCACGCGACGTGTATCGATCATCCACCTGGAACAGTTTCGCCGATGCTCCTCAGCGTCCCTCGGCGTTTTCTCGAACAGGGCGAGGGATATTTGGTGTGGTGAAGCCTGATGTCGTGGAATTCGGTGGCGACTTTGTTCGCAACCCCAGCAACGATATCTCGAATAATCCGATCGCCAAGTCGGTCTACCCTGACCTCGTGCGATGCAATCTGCACACGGCGGGGCCGTCGACCGATCGTGATCAAGTGGGAACATCATTCGCCGCCCCGAAAGTGACTCGATTAGCTGCTCAATTGCAGGCGGCCTTCCCCAAAGAATCGACGCTGCTCTATCGAGCGTTGATTGCTCTGTCGGCTCGTTGGCCAGACTGGGCATTCTTCGGATCGCGACAAGAACAAATTGAAGCAGTTCGTCACTTGGGATACGGCTTGCCAGACCACGATCGTGCAACGCAGAACACCGACTTCCGCGTCACGATGATCACGCCGGAACTGCAAAATATCAAAGCGAAGCAAGTCGACGTTTACCAAGTCAACATTCCCGATCGACTTCGCAAGCCGGGCAACGCTGGTGAAGTTATGATTGAAGTATGCCTTTCCTATTCGGCCGCTTCACGGCGAACCCGGCGTGATCGCCGCGGCTATCTGTCCGTTTGGCTGGATTGGCGGACCAACTACGCGGGCGAGTCCGCCGATGAATTTGCCGCAAGGTTGGTCAAGGAAGCAAGCGGAAGCGTGTCCACTGACCGTGAGCGATTCGATTGGGTCGTTGGGGAACACGCAGGAACCGGCAAACTCACCGCCAGCAATCGCACCGCGGGAACACTTCAAAAAGACTGGTGCAAGATGCCGGCCGACCAACTGCCCGCGTCTTTCTGCATCGCCGTCGTCGGCCATCAAGGACACAGCGTCAGCCCGTTGGACGAAGCCAAGTATCACCTGACCGTTGCCGTCGAATCGCTGGGCCAAGAAATCGAACTGTACAACGACATGGAAGCGGAGGTCGATCTATTGGCGAGTGAGATTGAAGCATCAAAGGTTGAAGTCGACGAACTGGAGACATGACAGATAATCTGACACTGTATTCTTCAAGACCGAATTAGCCATCATCTCAAGTCTTCATCGTCTCGATTCTTCTGATCATCATTGCAGGATGCCTTAGCAAGATCAGACGCGGGATTCGGGATTCTGTTCTTCATACTCCGGCGGCCGACACCGGATGTTGGTCGGATTTCAATGACCGATGTGAGCGGACTGTCGATTGAGTCGATGTTCCTAATCCAGTGAGATATTTTCAGCCTGACGCATGAGCTAGAGACGCCGCGTGGCCCCCTGCTAACGCTTGCGAGCTTAAATCGACCGCTCGCGAGGGGCGACCGTTCACAAATCGCAAAAGTTGGACCAACTTCGGCAGTTTTCACTCCGCATCGAGCGTCGACACGTTTTCGAGTTTCGCTTCGAATTCGAAAATCGCCCCCTGCTTTCCGCTCGTTGCTAACGAGGTTTCAATGGAGGGCCTTCGGGGACCGGTTCCGCCTTGTCCCGGCGTGCCGGTGGACACGACACGAGCACAACGACGGAGCGCGCGGCGACCCGAAATTGTGACGACCTGACGTGCGGGCCGTGCCCGGCTTCATGGATGTCGTCGGGCGACTGGGCAGCGGTGTCGACGGCGATTTCCCAATCGGATGCGTCGTAGTCTTGGATCGAAAACGTATGCGGGTGCCAGTCGACATTGACCATCACGTACAGATCGACATCGTACTGCGATTCACCTCGCAGATAATAGGCGAACTGTCGCGATTCACTGGACCAGTCGACGTCCGGCCCCGTTCCGTACCAGCGGACGTCGTCGCGCCAAAACCGACTCCGCGCGATCGTCGGGTGTGACTTGCGAAACGCGATCATCAGTCGAAAGAAGCGATGAAACGATGCGTGCTCCTTGAGCCGGTCCCAGTCGAGCCAGCTGAATTGGTTGTCTTGGTTGAATGGATTGTTGTTGCCGTGTTGGGTCTGTAAGAATTCGTCGCCGGCGCGAAACATTGGGGTACCGTTGGAAAGCATCAACAGGCAACAAAAATTCTTTGCCTGCTGCACCCTCAGCTTCATGATTTCATCGGTCGCACCGGCATCGCCTTCGACTCCACAATTCCAACTGTTGTTCTCACGGTGCCCGTCACGGTTCTGTTCCCCGTTGATCCAGTTGTGTCGCTGGTTGTAGGAGACTTGGTCATAGAGCGTGAACCCGTCGTGCGAATTGACGTAGTTAACGCTCTGGTACGGATGGCACGCTTCGTGAAGCGAGTCGGGAAACAGATCATCGCTGCCGTACAACCGGCGAATCATGTTGGGCAACAACCCCGGGTCGCCTTTGACGAAGCGGCGAACGTCATCGCGAAACAAACCATTCCATTGAAACCAGCGTTTTCCCGGAAACCCGCGGCCGAGTTGATTCAGCCCGGCAGCGTCCCACGGTTCGGCGATCAATCGCACTTTCCCCAACACCGGGTCGGCGCGAATGGCGGCGACCAATCGCGACTGGCTGGACGAGACCGAACCGTCACCACGGCGATTGAAGACCGAGGCGAGGTCGAATCGAAATCCATCGACGTGGTACTGATTGACCCAGCTTCGCATACTGTCCAAGATCATCCGGACACAGTGACGATTCTTGGTGTGAAGCGTATTGCCAGTGCCTGAAAAATTCGCGAAGGGATGTTCCGGATCGCCGCTGGTGATGTAGTAACTGCTATTGTCGATTCCTTTGAAGCTGTAGCAGGGACCGTGCTCGTCGCCTTCGGTCGTATGATTGAACACGACATCCAAGATCACTTCGATGCCCGCTTGATGAAACGCGCTGACCATCTGGCGAAACTCGCGGGCCGCGTTGCGTTGTTGACTGGCATACTGGGAGTGCGGGGCGAAGAAGTTCAGGGGCATGTAGCCCCAGTAGTTGTCTTCTTGCGGATCAAACTGAAACACCGGCATCAATTCGACGGCCGTGATTCCCAGTTCGAGCAAATACGGAATCTTGTCGATCGCGCCCAAATAGCTCCCCCGTCGCGATGCGTCGACTCCGCTATTGCGGTTGCGTGTGAATCCGCGGACGTGCAATTCATAAATCACCAGGTCATGCTCATGGAACCGAACGCGATCGCTTTTCCAGGGATACGCCTCCGGCTCTTTGACGCTGGGCAGGACGCCCAGGGGCGCTTTGCCGACGTTGGATCCCGGCCGGATCGCCGCCAGACGATCAAAGGTCTCGGGAAAATAGATTTCGGTCGCGTAGGGATCGATCAGCAACTTCTGCTCGTCAAACGCGTGAAGGTCGTACTTGCGACCGTCATGCGGGCCTTGTACCTGATAGCCGTAGTACACCGCACCGGCCAAATCGGACTCCGGCACACGGCAATGCCAGATCCGCCCCGACTTGTTCACCAAATAATCCAGATCGATCCGTCGACAGGGCTGGGCCAGTTGATCCGCTTTGAAAAACAGTAGCGACACACCGGTGGCATGGTTGGAATACAGGGCGAAATTGAACGCGCGTTCTTCTTTCAACCAAACCACACCCAGCGGATTCGGGCTGCCTTCACGGCTATACCAACTGGTCGTGACCGTCGTGTTGCCAATCGCTCCCACGGCCATACTCTCGCTTGTTCAAGGTGCTGCTCAACGTCAAAACTCCCTTTGCGGTGTCGCATCCTGCGGGTTGGTTTGGAAGACGCAGGTGTGCCCGCACTTCAGCGTCGTCAGCGGACGAGCGTGACCATGTGTCACTGCGTCTCGCTTCGTTTCCCGGGTGCAAATTCCACGCCAGACGCATCGATACCCAGGTGACAGGTTGGACGCCAATTGCGCGAAGTCAACATCAATGAAGGGGCCGCTCGCGCTGGCGCGAAACGGCTGATGTCAAACGAATCTCAGCCGTTTGGCGCAAGCCTACGGGCCCTCACCTGTGGAAACGATGCTTATTTCGCGGTATTGGGCTGAACGCCTCTCTCACTCCGATAATGCCGCTTCGCGTTGCGTGGAGGAATCACCATGCTCGATCGACGTGACAGACCGCGAATCATGGCGTTGTGCCTCTTTGTCGTCGGCTTTGGCCTTTTCGGCCGTGACCACAGCGGCGCCGTGGAGCCAACTGTGCTGCTGGGGCACACCGACGCCGTTTACGACGTTACCTAGCATCGGGGATGATGACCATCACGGCTCGCTGCGATCCTGCCACAATTTTTCCAACAGCTTCACCATTCTGGGATCATGCGTTTCCAGCTCGGCTCGGTCGAAGGGATAAAAATCATTGCGACCAAAGTACGCTTCGGAGGTCTCGGCAAAGTACTCGCGCTCGTTGGACATCGCGTACGCTTTCTCGGTCTTGCCGTTGCCCCGCAACACGGCATCGTAGCTGCCGTTGTTTTTGGCGATTTCGTACAACGTTCGCACTTCGCTGTGGTCGAATCCCAGCACTTGATCGTGATAGGCGTGGGCGAGTTCGTGAATCACCAGCACCGGCATCCGCTCGACTTCACGTTCAAAAATCGGGATGTTCGTGAATTCGACACAGCGGTGCAGCTTCGGATGTCGCCCTTGTTTTGCTAACCAATCGGCCCCCGGATGATACTCTCCGGACGGACCAAACCCTTCGTACTTCGGCGAAAACCAGATCGGGACATCGATCAGCCGTTCGACCGCGGGCTGCGGAATCAATCGTTTGACTGTCCGCAATTGTTCGGCAAGCAGTTCGAGGGCGCGCTCGGTGGCTTCGGCTTGTGTTTGCAACAATTGCTCGCGGATCCGAACCGGCCAGCCCTCGACGGCGCGCGACACGTAACCCGGCACGGCGGCTCGCGGATCGTTGTTTCGGATCCAATCGGCATCCCGCTTCTGCCGCGAACGCATCGTCAGCGGCTCGTCGCGATCATTGCGAACAACGATCTCCGGTCGCGGTTTGGGTTGCACGCTGTATTTCGGAGGCGGTGGGAGCGTCGCCCACATTTGACGGTGAAGCTCGCCGAGCAACGATTCATGTTCGACCGCCCCGGCAACGTTCGAATTCTCACCGGGATCGTGATGGTGATCGTACAGTTCCGTCGCCACGACTTTGCCCGTCCGTCGATTCTGCCACTCGATGTACCGGTAGCGATCGGTCCGCATCGCGTACCCCATCGCCGGCTCGCCATCGACCTGACGTCGAAACTGATTGAACGCCGGCCGTTCCCATGACTGATTCGGATCGGCCAACAACGGGGCAAGACTCTCACCTTCGAGCTGTGACGGAACCGGCAGCCCGGTCAATTCACAAAGCGTCGGATAAAGATCGACCAATTCAACAAGCGCCGATGTCGCCTTGCCGTTGCCCGCTGCACCGGGTTTGCGAATGATCAGGGGAACGCGGGCATCGATTTCATAATTCGTCTGCTTGCACCAACTGTTGTGTTCGCCCAGCTTCCATCCATGATCGCTCCAGAGCACCACGATGGTCTTGTCAGCCAACCCCAACGCGTCCAGACGCCCCAGCAATTCGCCGATCAAGCTGTCGATGAAGCTGACTGAGGCGTAATAACCGTGTTTCAGCCGCCGCTGCTGTGCTTCATCGAGCGGTCCTTGATCGGGCGATGGCGTCTGATCGAAATCGATGTAGTCTCGCAGCTCGTACATCGTGTTCATCGCAAATCCGGGCGATTGCTTGGGCAGAAACGCATTCTTGGCCAAGGCGATCGATTCGCGATCGTACAGATCCCAGTACTTGCGTGGGACCACGAACGGCAGGTGTGGCCGCACGAAACCGGCGGCAAGAAAAAAAGGTTGATCGGTTTTTGAAAGTCGTTCCATCGCCTCGAACGCCTGTTTCGCGATCGCGCCGTCGATGTGCAGATGGTCGTCGATGTCGACGACTTCGGTCGCCTGGGGCCGAATCCGAGCGATCCGCCGTTCCGGTCGCCCCTCGGCGCGCATCTTCTCTTTGTACTGAGCCTGCCGGGCCTTCGCTTCGGCTGACCACAACGTGCGTTTTTCCGGCCATCGATGCGGCTGACTCCACGATTGATTGTCCGGCCAAGGGTTGTGAAAAATCTTGCCGAACGACGCGGCATAGTAACCGTGTCGGATCAGATGCTGGGGCAAGGTGACCGCATCGGGGATCGTGCTGCGGAAACGCGTCACCAAGTCCCAAACCTTGGTCGTATCGGGACGCAGCCCCGTCATGATGCTCACCCGCGACGGATTGCAGACGGCGAGCTGGCAATACGCACGCTCGAACAAGACGCCGGATTGGGCGAGCGCGTCGATGTGCGGCGAATGAACCGCCGTTTCACCATAACACCCCAGTTCAGGCCGCAAATCGTCCACGGCAATGAACAACACGTTCGGTTTGGCGAGACGGTCTGCGCTGTCCTGACCGCACACGCAGAAAGGAGCGGCGATCCCGACCGCCACGATCATCACCCACCTTGTCAACACCCTGCGGTAGAAACCGGCACTCATAAGAACAGCCCTATCTGAATGGCTCGTGTCCGTTGCGAAACAAATGAAATCGGTTTCCCGCCTGCCGAATCCGAATTGACAGTCTGGAATCTAATCCCACATCGGTTTTCGGAACACCCGAGGCCCAACAACCGATTTGTTCCGCCACGATCAAGGTCATGCAGGCCGTCGGTACGGCGCCCAAATTACTTGGCCCGTTTCTTCTTTTCGGGTTTCTCGGCAACCCCCATGTACTCCTTCATCCGGCCGACGTAGCCCCCGTGATCAAAGTTGCACTGTTTCATCGACTCGGCATAAGGCTCGATCCCGTCTCCGATCCAATCGATGATGTTGAACACCTTCAGCGAGGCGTAGGAACTTTCTTGCAACAACTGGTTCCAGCACTGTTGCGCGGCCGCTCGATCGCCTGCCCGATACAGAATCCAGGCCGCCATTGCACGCACATGATGGGATTCATCCTGAATCGCCTGACGGACTTCGTTGATGTCCAACGGGGTCGATTCTTGCAGCAGAAAACAGCCCACAATGCCCCAGTAACGCACGCCGGAATCTTTCGCACGCAGGTCCTCGTACAGTCGATCGATGTTCTCGGGATCTTGTGACAACGCTCGAGCGGACGCCTGTTGCAACGCGGGCACATCGTACAGTGACGGGGTTCGCACCATCTCAAAGATCGTTTTGCCGCTCGCTTCGCTTCGCCGGACCACTTCGCTTTCGGGCAACAAGCCGGCATCAAAGTGATCGAGTTGCCAACGGTCGAGTGCCTGGCTCAATCGTTTGATGTCGGCGGCGTAGCGGGGGTCGTCGATCAAGTTGTTGACGTTGTCCGGATCCACCGACGTGTCATAAAGCTCTTCCATCGGCTTGGGTCCGAAGAACCGGCCGGTCACGGAATCGGTCTTGCCGGCCTTGTGATGTTCCTCCCACGCCTGAGTCGCCCGCATGATCCACAGGTAATTGAGGTGCTGCCCCCACGGTGCGTAGGGCATGTAGTTGCGGATGTACAAGAACCTGCGGTCGCGGATCGCACGGACATTGTCACAGCGTTCGTCCATCCGCGTCCGAAAACTGACGTGGTAGTCGCGTGACTCCTTGTTCGGCCCCAAGAACACCTTGCCTTGCAAGTAATCGGGTTTCTCAGCACCGCATACATCCAGCCAGGTCTTGGTCATGTCGATGAAGCTGACCAGATCGTCAATTTTGGTGCCCGGTTCGGCGGGACGCAGGTGTTTGAATTTTTCGGGGATGCGAATGATCAACGGACAGTGTGTGCCGCTGTTGAACAGAAAACGTTTGCTGCGGGCGATCACTCCGCCGTGGTCGGAATTGTGGATCACGATCGTGTTCTCGGCCAAACCGGCTTGCTCCAATTGCTGCAGTGCGAGACCGATGTCGGCGTCCATCTTTTTCATCTGGTCATGATAGTGCGCATAGTTTTTGCGAATGTCTGGAATATCGGGATGGTACTTTGCCAGCCGAACGTTCTTGGGATCGTGTTCAGTTTGGTTGACATCGCCGAATGCCTTGGACTCATGGGACTTGGTGCTATTGATGACCATGAAAAATGGTTGCTGCTGCTTGAGCTGATCCCAATTCGCTTTGTCGGTGTCCCAGGCACTCTTGTCGTCTCGACCGCCGATGTTGTAGTCGGTTTTCTTTTCGTTGCCGACGAAGTATCCCGCGTCCTTCAGCAGGTCGGGGTAGTACCGGATTCGGTCGTGCGGAATCGGATAACGACTGCGCATCGGATGCGTCCCCATCGAAATCGCATGGACACCGGTGATCCAGGTGCTGCGTGAGGGGGCACAAACAGGGGCATTGGCATAGCAATGCATGTACTGGAATCCCTCGGCCGCCAGGGCATCGATGTTGGGAGTGTCGGCGTGTGGGTTGCCGTAACAGCCGACCCAATTGACGTTGTTGTCTTCACACGTCAGCCACAGGATGTTGGGACGCTCATCGGCGAGCGCGATTCCACCGACAAAGACGGCGACGACCAAACCGAGATTCCGGAGAAAGCGATGAAGCATGGAAAGACCGTTGGAGGAGATGGGGGCGGGGGAATGGACAGGACCATCATTTCAACGGCCCATTGGGATGAGCGGACGATTTTAACTGGTCCGTTCGCGTCGGGGTGCTGCGACATGGCGAGATAACGCCGATTGAAACCAAAAGTGCGGAAAAGCCGGGGCGAACCTCGCGGCACGTTGCACAGCGAGTCACTCCAAAGCCTGTTCAACCGGCGCGATGTCAAACGCCCCAGCGTCATGCACGGACACCCCGTTCGTGGACAAAACCTGTAAACTGATTCGGACGACGTTCGCCAGAGGCACGCGGTACGTCAGGAGCGGAAGACGACGGGATCATGTAACGACGGGAGACGGGAGATGCCCAGAGTCGATGAGACTCGCGCTGAATTGCTGGCACAACTCGCGGAAATACGGGCGAAACTCGCAACGTTGGACGATTCAGAATCGTCCGAGTACGAGGAGAATCCCGCACACGCCGACACGGACTCGGCAGAATCGTATTTCATCGCCTCGGACCATCCTCGACATGCCGACTTGCACGGGCATGCCGACGTCGCCTTGATCGAATGGGACGCACACGGTGCCATCCGCCGTTGGACACCGCAGGCGGAACTAATCTTTGGTTGGAAATCCGACGAGGTTCTGGGCAAGCGTTGGGACGAATTCTCATTCGTGCATGAACAAGACATCCCCCTAGTTGAACAGTCCGTCCGAGACTTGCTGGAACGAAACTTCGACTTCAACCGATGCTCCAACCGTAATGTCCGAAAAGACGGAACCGTTCTCAATTGCGAATGGTTCAACGCCGTCCGTCGAAACGAAAAGGGGCAAATCACCGCTGTGATTTCGCTGCCCCATGACGTGACCGAGCGTGTGCGCGTCGAAAGCCACATGCTGCACATTCAAAACGCAATGCGGATGATCACGGTCGGCACGGCCCGTTCGACCGGCTTGGCATTTAACCAAGCGCTCGTCCGATACATCTCCGAATCGCTCGGCTTCCGTTACGTGTTCATCGCACGCATCGACAAGGACTCCCCGCAGCGGGCGCGGACCATCGCGTTTTGGTCCGAGGGCCAGCTGGAGGACGATTTTGAATTCGATCTGGCGGGAACACCGGCGGCCAACGTGGTCAACCATTCGATGGAATTCTGTTGCGAACATCTTCAACAACGGTTTCCCAACGACATCACCTTGACCCGGTTTCAGGCGGAAAGCTACCTCGGCACACCGCTGGTCAGTTCAACCGGTGAGGTCTTGGGCATTCTGGCGGTGTTGGACGACAAGCCGATGGAGGACCGCGCGGACGTTCGGGAGATGATCGCGTTGTTCGGCGACCGCACGGCGATCGAGATCGAACGTTCCATCAACGAAGCGGCACAGCATGCCAGCAAGATGCGTTTGCGCATTCTGACCGAACAGATGCCGACCGTCTTATGGACCACCGATCTCCAACTTCGCTTCACGCACTCCACCGGTGCGGGGCTGAAAAATATGGGGCAAAAGCCCAATCAATTTGTCGGGCACAGCTTATTCGAGTACTTCCAGACCGATGACGAGAGCTTTGGCCCGATCGCGATCCATTTCGAAGCGCTCCAAGGCGCCTCCGGTTCTGCAGAGATCGAATGGTCCGGTCGCGTGTTCCAAGTCTACGTCGAACCGCTACGTGATCCCAACGGAACCATCATCGGCACGATCGGCTTGGCCCAGGACATCAGTGAAATCAAACGCGTCGAGCGATCGCTGGTCCAAAGCGAAGAACGATTTCGCCGGATGATCGAGCACGCACCCGAAGCCGTCGTCTTATTGGACACCCAGACCGGACGCTTCGTCATGGTGAACCAGGCGGCGGAAGAACTCTACAAGTACTCCGCCGAACAGTTGCTCCAGATGGGACCGCTCGAGATCAGTCCCGAAATCCAGCCCGATGGTCAGCCGTCTGCGGATAAAAGTCGCGAAGTCATCTCGAGAGCGTGCGCCGGCGAAACGCCGATCTTTGAATGGACACATCGTGATGCCGAAGGAGCAGAGATTCCGTGCGAAATCCGTCTCCTGTCACTCGAAGAAAATGGCCGGACGATCATCCGTGGCAGCGTCACCGACGTGACCGAAAAGAAACGCGCCGAAGAATCGCTCAAGAGGTTGGAATCCGAATTAGCCCACGTCGCTCGCGTTTCCACCATGGGTGAAATGGTCGGAGGTCTGGCCCACGAGTTGAATCAACCGCTCTATGCGATTCAAAACTTCGGCAAAGCCTGTGGCAATCTCGTCGCGGCCGAAGGAGAGGTCGACCGCGATCGCCTCCATCAATGGCTGGACCGAATCACCTCCACCGCCCAATACGCCGGTGAAATTTTGTTGCGGCTGCGAAGTTTCGTGTCACGTGAACCGATTCACAAGACCACCTGCGATCTAGATGAAATCATCAAGACGGCGCTGATGCTGACCAAACACGATGCCCAAGTCGCCGGCATCCGCGTCGAGTACACTCCGGCCCCACAACTGCCATCGGTCGAGGCCGATTCGGTTCAAATTCAACAAGTCCTCGTCAATCTGTTAAAAAATGCCTTTGACGCCGTCTTGGAAGAATCGCACGGTGATCCGCTGGTGCGCGTTTCTGCGATTTCGCAAGCGGACCGCGTCGCCGTGACGGTGGCCGACAACGGCCCCGGTCTGCCCGACGGCATCCCCATTTTCGAAGCCTTTTGCTCCACCAAAAACAAGGCGCTCGGCTTGGGACTGGCCATCGGCACCACCATCGCCAAAGCACACGGTGGGACGCTTCAAGCGAAGGACGGTCCCGAACATGGCGCCGTCTTTACCTTCACGCTCGCCACCGCATTGCCCCAGGCCTGACGGCCTATGGTCAATGCCGCTTACCTTGGCACTGAATGCGTTAGCGGAACGGCGCGAGCCGTCCGGTATCCGGCGTGAAAGACCGGAGGGCTCGCGCCCTGCCGCTTACCTTGGCACTGAGGGAGGTAGCGGAACGGCGCGAGCCGTCCGGTATCCGACGTGAAAGATCGGAGGGCTCGCGCCCTGCCGCTTACCTTGGCACTGAGGGAGGTAGCGGAACGGCGCGAGCCGTCCGGTATCCGACGTGACAGATCGGAGGGCTCGCGCCCTGCCGCTAACAAAAGCCCCCCGTTTACCGCCAAAGTAAGTGGCATTGGGCCTATGGTATCGAGTCAACATCAACGAGCAGCCCGCTTACGCCGACGCCAACCGGCTGATTTCGAACGCGATTCCATCCACAAGCCGCCAACGCGCCGGCCGATCAAGTAGAATCCGCGGCTGTAGTTTTGATTGACGGTTTATCGCGAAAGGAAAGTCGGATGAAGAAATTGGCCGGGTTGAAAGTCATCGTGTTGGCATTACTGGGTGGGATGTCGTGCTCACCGCTGAGGGCCGACGTGCGTTTGCCAGGCTTCATCGGCGACCACATGGTGCTTCAACAACAGACACCGATTCGCCTGTGGGGCTGGGCCGACGTCGGAGAGTCCGTTGAAGTCGCTTTGGCAGGACAAAAAGTCACCGCGACGCCCAACGATGATGGACGTTGGCAGGTCGAATTGCCCGCCATGAAAGCCAGCCACCAAGCCCATTCCCTGACCGTCACGGGAAACAACACGATCGAAGTGAAGGACGTTCTGATCGGCGAAGTCTGGCTGTGTTCGGGACAATCCAACATGGAATGGTCGGTCGCAGCAAGTGCGAATGCTAAAGCCGAAATTGCGGCGGCGACGTATCCCATGATCCGACACATCAAGATCCCTCGCAAACCGTCCACCACACCGCTCGAGGATGTCAGCGCCCCGTGGCAAGTTTGTTCGCCGGAGACCGCGGGTAGTTTCACCGCCTGCGGATACTTCATGGCGCGACGGCTGCACCAAGACTTGGACGTGCCGATCGGATTGGTCAATTCGTCTTGGGGCGGCACGCGCGTCGATCCCTGGACACCGCCGATCGGGTTTGGCCAAGTCGACGCGTTGAGCGACATCTACCAGTCCGTCGTTCAACGAACTCCCGGGTCAGAATCCTATCAGGCGACGTTGGCCAACCACGTCAAGGCAACCGAAGCGTGGATCGCGACGGCCACCGAAGCGATGAAATCGGGAATCGCCGTCCAGCCAAGCCCCGCTTTCCCGACCGGTCTGGTGCCGTTTCAAAGCCACCAAGACCCGACGATGCTCTACAACGGCATGATCCACGCGTTGGTCGGTTTTCCGATCCGCGGTGCCATCTGGTATCAAGGTGAATCGAACCACGGCGAAGGCATGTTGTACTTCGAAAAGAAAAAGGCCTTGATCGGCGGCTGGCGAACCCTGTGGGGGCAAGGTGATTTCCCGTTCTACTACGTCCAGATCGCTCCCTTCCAGTACGGCAATGAAGACCCCACCATTCTGCCGCGGTTTTGGGAGGCACAGGCCGCGGTCGAACAAGTGCCCAACACCGGCATGGTCGTGATCAACGACATCGCCACTCTCGGCAACATCCACCCGCCAAACAAACAAGACGTCGGCGACCGATTGGCCCTGCTCGCCTTGAAAAACGACTACGGTCAAGAAGACCTGGTCGCCAACAGTCCCGAAATGGATTCACTGGAAATCCTGGACGACCGGTTGAAGATCACGTTCCGCAATACCGGAGGCGGCTTGAAGACGCGTGATGGGCAACCGCCAAGCTATTTCGAAGTGATCGGAGTCGGGTCCGGCGGTTACCAACCGGCCGTCGCAACTATCGACGGAGACGCCGTGATCCTCTCGTCTGACGAAGTCGAGAAACCGGTCGCGTTTCGATTCGCGTGGCACAAACTGGCCGAGCCCAACTTGACCGGTGGCACCGGATTGCCGGTCGGGGCGTTCCGCGGTGGCGAAGAGCCCGATTTTGTCAGCACGCTGGCGATCGATCGCGAGTACCAACTGGTTTATGACCTCGATCTGAACAAGCTGAACGAGCGCATTGAGTACGACGTGGACCAGAGCGAAAACGTTTCCGCGTTCGATCGAATCGGCTACTTGCTGGAACTCGGCTCGGGGGGCGGCAACGACCAGGTCGTGTTTGTCTCGATGAAGGCGTTCACCGACGATCCGAAAATGATTGGGATCCCGACGGCTGCCTCGGGCGCCCGATTTCAGCAACCCGTCGAAGCGATGGATGTGTTTTCGTCGGTCGAAACCGTAACCGAAGGCCGCTCGATCACCACCGGCAATCTCGAATTCTGGCCCAGCAATTACGGGCCGGGCAACAAGGCAGGCGTCCAAAACGCATCCGGCACCCAGTATGACTTCGGCGACGAACCTTCGCCCCCAACGGCGGGTTACGGATCGATGCAGGTGCACAACTTTGGTGAACGGCAAACTGTCTTTGCCATCAACCACTGGAGTGCCGCCGGCAACGCCGATCTGGGCATCGGCAATAGCACCGGCGAGCACCGCGACTGGACCTTCACGGCCAACGCCGGCACCTACCCCAAGAAACGATTGCGAGTCTACGTCCGTCCGACGCAGTAGCCCACCAAGTGGCGTAAGCTTCCAGCTTGCGTCCCCCCTGGCGCAAGCCAGCCCCGTTCCTTAAATCGCAAGCGACAAGCCTACGCGACAGGTTCAGGATCAACGTCGCGGTAAGCCTTGATCACCGCCGCTTCGCCTTCAATCCCCTTGCCGGCGTTCTGGTGCTCCATGCCCATGATGCCGGCATAGCCGCGGCGGTGCAGATGCGCGAACACAGTGCGGTAATTGATCTCGCCCGTGCCGGGTTCACGTCGCCCCGGATTATCACCGCATTGAAAGTACGCGATCTCGTCCCAGCAGCGGTCGATATTGGGAATCAAGTTTCCTTCGGTGATCTGTTGGTGGTAGATGTCGAACAAGATTTTGCAGGAGTCACGGCCGACGGCTTTGCAGATCAAATAGGCTTGCGGAGAGCTGTGTAGCAGGACGCCCGGATGGTTGGTCTTGCGATTGAGTGGTTCCAACACCATCACCAAGCCGTGCGGTTCCACCACATCGCAGCACCGTTTCAACAGATCGATGCAATTGGCCATCTGATAGTCCCTCGGAAGTTTGGGATCGACCAATCCTGGCACGACGGTCAAGTACGTTGCGTTGACGCGTCGAGCCACGTCGACGATCCCCCGCATCGTGTTCACAATCTCGTCGCGGGCCGTCTGGTTGTCTCCGGAAAAATTGACGGCGTTCCAGATGCCCTTGAGTGCCGAGATGACGCCCATCTTCATCTCCAGCCGCTCCATTTCCTTGGCGATCGCCGATTGTTGCTCGACCGGACGGTCCTTCATCGGATTGTCCTCCCAGGCGCGGAAACCCTGATCGGCCGCATATCGCAGTTGATCCAGCGGATCGTCACCGGCGGAACGGGCGAACATTCCGAAATGCGGTGCGTAGTTTAACGTGAACCGCTGCGACCGTTCTGCGGCGACCGCCTGCCGTCCAACCAGCGTCGGCGCGAGCGTGGCGGCCAACGTTGCGCTTGCAAACTGTCGTCGATCCATTACAGCACCTTTGTTTGACCAGGAACTGCGATCGCGTAAGACCCGTCGTCCAACGGACGGATTGGCGCGGGTGCGTCCCAAGATTCCGCGTCGGTCGTCAAAACCTTTTCACTGGCCATCGCATCGTCCCATTCAACGGTCTTGCCGGAATACGTGGCCAGCCGACCCAAGATCGCCGTCATCGTGCTGCTGGCGCTGTAGTCGACTTCGTGATGCGGCGTGTCTTCGACGACCGCTTTCATCAGCGCGTTCCACTCGACTTGATAGGGACTTTGGTAATCCTTGCCGCGTCTGCGCGGTGATTCCCAAATCGTTTTGTCACCGCTGGAGAGCGCGCACCGCGTGGTGCTCAATTCTGCGACGCCTTGGGTACCGACGATCTGTTCGGCGACCAACTTGCTGCAGCCGGGGATCTGGCGACAGTAGCTGTGCAAAATCGTTCCGTCGGCGTATTCGTAGTTGACCGCATGGTGGTCAAAGATGTTGCCATACTGCTTGCCGGTGCGGACTTGACGCCCGCCCATTCCTTCGGCCCGTACCGGGTGATCACCGAACGCCCAGTTACAGACATCCAGATTATGGATGTGCTGCTCACAAATGTGATCGCCGCTCAACCAGTCAAAGAAATACCAGTTACGAACCTGATACTGCAGCTCGGTCAAGTCTTCGCGCGGCAACGCCGTTTTGGCGGGAAAGCCGGTGTTCCAAAAGCAACGCATCGAAACGATTCGTCCGATCTCACCGCCATGAATCCGCTTCATCGCCTCCAGATAAATGTCTTGATGGTGCCGTTGCAGCCCCACGCCGACTTTCAGGTTCGCTTGCCGGGCTTTTTCGCCCGACGCCAAAATCCGTCGCACGCCGTGGGCGTCGCTGGCCAGCGGCTTTTCCATGAACACGTGTTTTCCCGCATTGACCGCTGCTTCGAAATGCAGGGGTCGATAGCCGGGAGGCCCGGTCAAGATGACCAGATCGACATCGGACTCAATGATTCGGCGGTAGGCATCCAAGCCGACGTATTGACGTTCCGGTGGGACATCGATGGCGTTCCCAAAACCGCTGCCTTGTTCGATGTTTGACTTGCCAGCTTTCCCACGCATCAGCGAGCTGTGACTGATCCGCAAGCGGTCCGGAAACGCGTCCGCCATCGCCCACAGTACCGCCTCGCGTCCGGTGGACAGGGAATGGGCGGCCGCACCGGTGCCACGGCCCCCGCAGCCGATCAATCCGATCTTGATGCGATCTGATCCCGCGGCATAGGCCCGGGTGGCCAGCGCCGAGGGCACGACACCGGCCGCTAAAGTCGATGCGATCGCCCCCCGCCGCGTGAGTCCGCTGGGTGAAGACTTTGTGTTGGGTTCCTCGTGCATGTCCCGAACCGCCTTTCTGTGGGGAAGGATTCGTCGTGGTCGTCCCAGCGTCGTCCTTGGTTTGCTGTGGATCGGCTAGTATATCCAATGGCAACGGGCCCCGCGCAACGTGACGTGCCCGAGTCACACGCCTCCGATCGAAACGAAACAATGGACGAACCCTACACTCCGATCAGCTGTGCCTTCTACGACCGACTCGAAATCCTGGCGATGCGCAAAACGCCGACCACAATCCGTTACCGAGACGACGATGACCACGAGCAACAGATCGCGGCGGTGGTGGTCGATGTTTATTCCAAACACAAACAGGAATGGGTGAAGCTCGACGACGGGACGACCATTCGCCTGGATCGCCTGATCAGCGCGGACGGCCATCCGCTGTCCGATGAATGTCAGTCCTAGCGCCGCGGAAACACCGACCGGTCAACAGAACTCCAAGACCGCCTTCACGCATCCGTCTTTTCCACCGGCAAACGTCTGATAGGCTTCTTCAGCGTCTTCCAGCCCGAACCGGTGGGTAAAACACCACGACAGATCCATCGGCTCGTTCAACAACAGGTCCGGCAAGACATCCATGTAGCTTCGTGCCGGACACCGTCCGGTGCGATAGGTCAAATTTTTGTCGTACGCTTGGGCCGGACTGAAGGCAAAGTTCGGCGTGCAATGACAGCCGATCACCGACATGCGTCCTCCCGGCCGGATCAACCGGTACGCCAATCTCTGGGCCTCGGGCAAACCGACAAACTCCATCACACCGTCGGCCCCGCGTCCATCGGTCGCCGCATGCACCGCTGACACCGCATCGTCGGCGTTTTCAAACACGGTCGCACCGAGTTGTTCGGCGATTTGCAAACGTGCTGTATTGGGGTCGATCGCGAACAGGTTCCGTGCTCCCAATCGCCGCGCACAATCGATCGCCAGCAACCCGACCGTTCCACAGCCGACGATCGCGAACACCTCATCGTCGACGGACTGCGGATCGATGGCCATCGACGCACCGAAGTAGCCGGTGCTCAAATTGTCGCCGAGCAACAACGCCGCCTCGCCATGCAATCCCTCGGGGACGTTCATCAATGTGCCATCGGCCAGCGGCACCCGGACCCGCTGAGCCTGGCCGCCGTGCAGCCCGACCGAATTCTGACGCCATCCGAACAGTTGCCCGCTGGGGCAGCGTGACGACAATCCACGCCGGCAATAAAAGCACGTTCCGCAATTCGTCGTGAACGGACTGAAGACACGATCTCCGATCGCAATCCCCCGCACCGCGTCACCCACTTCGACCACGCGGCCGACGAATTCGTGCCCCATCACCGTGCCGCGATCCAAGCCGACCTCGCGACCGAAATACGGATGCAAATCACTGCCGCACAGCCCGGCCAATTCGACTTCCACCACCGCATCGGTCACCGTTTCCAGTTTCGCATCCGGAATGCTTTGCACGGAAACGTCTTTCACGGATTGAAAACAAACGGCGCGCATCGATGGTGATCTTTAGCCTAGGGAAACGTCAGACACTGGGCGAACGATCCACGCCGCCGCCGTGTCCGCATGACCAGAACGCAAGTTATCAGCAAAAGCAGAATCCAGGAAGAAGGCTCGGGGATCGCTGCCGGACGGAACGCCAGCCCCACATTAAAAGCGTCAAAGCCCAGGTCGCCGACGACTTCCCCCATCCCCGTCGACGTGTTGAGTCGAACCAGCGTGTCGTCATTGGTGTTGATGCCGTAAAGTCGATTTTCGCCCGAGTGAAACGCCAGCGCCGCGACACTGGTTAAACCGGTGCTGCCGATCTCGGTGGCGGCTCCCGTACTGGTGTTGACCGAGTAAAGCGTGTCCAAAAACCCGTCAGTCATCCATAGCTGTTGATTCTGGTTGTCGTATCCCAATCCATGCCCGCCCACATTTACTCCGTAGGCCCCGACCGGCGTGGCTGCGCCGGTGGTGCGGTCAATGGTGAACAACGAATCTGTCGCGCCGCTTCCGCCGTAGAGCACCTGTGAATTGGGATCAAACGCCAAACCTGAGATGGCTTGGAAACCGGTGTCTCCGACCAGGCTGGCCTGACCGGTCGATTGGTCCAACCGAAAGAGTTGACTGTTGACACCGTTGCTGCTGGTCATCAACAGGTTGCCGTCGACCGAATCGTAAGCCAGCCCGATCAAACTGGGCGTCAGGCCCAAGCTTCCGACGCGGGTCGCATTTCCAGTCGTCGTATTGACCGTCCACAGACTGGACGAATTGCCGTCGGCCAAATACAGCACCGGCTCGGCATACACTGCGAGCGGCGGAACAACACCGAGCGGTGAAACAACAAACAGGGCAACGACACAGCAGAGACGTCGCAAGAAGTATTGATTCATCTCGATCGTGTTCCTTTCCAGCGGCGGCAATTGCAAAGCTTTTCCCCCAACAAATCTCTCACCAAACGGTGCGGACGATCGCGTGGCTGGGCGCAGTTTCCCCGCACCCCTTCGATCTCGGCTTTGCCACTCTAACTGCAATTCGCGCGGGCATCAACAATTTGGGGCCGTCCGAACCGTTACAATGTGGTAGGCCGACGAACAACACGGATGACGGAAACGCAATATGAACCACTCCAATCCTGTCACCTACCACCTCGGCAATGATCCACAGATGCTCCGCGCATCGAAAGCGGCGCGAGAATCGTTTCGACGATTCTTCAATTGTGTCAGCCAGGACTTCAACCGCATCGTCCCGGCATGCGAGCTGTCCTGCGTCAAGGTCCCCTTTTGCGACGACTTTTCCGATCCCGATTCTGACCTGGAACACATGTGGATCGAGCAGGTTGATTTTGACGGCATCCATGTCACCGGCGTGCTGCTCAACGCGCCAAACAAACTGCGTTCGGTCACCGAGGGTGACGACGTCGAAATTCCGCTGCCCCAATTAGACGATTGGCTGTGCGTGATCAACGGAGTGGTCTACGGCGGATTCACCGTGCAAGTGATCCGTTCGCGAATGGACGCGGTCGAGCGTCAGCGTCACGACGAAGCTTGGGAATTGGATTTTCCGCCACCGGAATCGGTCAACATTCCCGAAACCAGCGAGGCGTTCGAAGACGCGATCGCGACGGTTCTCGCCCAACAGATCGCGGCCGACCCCGCCTCCGTCCACGAAGTGTTTGACGGCGGCCGAACCTTGCTGCACATGGTCTCCCTGTTCGGAAGGGTCAAATCGGTGAACGTCCTGCTGGAGAACAACGCCAATGTCCATGCAACATGCGATCGCGGCTGGACGGCGCTTGATTACGCCCGATCACTCGACTGGACAGACGTGATGGAGTCATTAAAACAAGCCGGCGGTTGATTGCCATCCACCACCCAAGAACCTGATGCCCGAAGGACCGGAGGATGTTGATGTCAAAGGCAAAGATATCAATGGCAAAACAGTGCCTATCCACGGGGCGTGTGTGCGGCCTCGCCGTGCTCCTGCCTGTCGTCGTCCTGTTGATCGGATGTTCTGCTCCGACACCGACTGCGCCGACGGTCCGAGTGATTCGCATCGGCGTGTTGCCCGATGAAAGCCGCAGCATGCTGGAACAACGGTACTTGCCGCTGGTGGCTTACCTGGAAGACAGCACCGATTTGTCATGTCAGTTGGTGCTGCATGGATCGTACGAGGAATTGCAGGCCGCCTTCGAAGCCGGCGACGTCGAATTGGCGTGGCTGGGCGGTTACACCTTTGTCAAACTGAACCGATCGCATCACGCCGTCCCATTGGTTTCACGCGACCGCGACCTGCGTTTCACCAGCTATTACCTGACCCGGGCAGACGAATCGGCAACGTCGTTGGGCGATTTTCGCGGCCGTCGATTTGCCTTCGGCTCGCGTCTTTCCACCTCCGGGCACCTGATGCCCCGATACTTCATGCGGGAAGCAGGCATCGACCCGGAAACGTTTTTTGAATCGGTCATTTACACCGGCGCCCATGATGCGACGGCCATCGCGGTTCGAGACGAGGAGGTCGATCTGGGCGTCGCCAACGGCCCGATCACCGAATCGATGTTCGCCTCGAAACGGATCAGCCGAAACGCAATTCGCGTCCTGCAAGAAACGCCGCCCTATGTGGATTACGTCTGGGCGTGCCAATCCGATCTGCCTGCGACGGTTCGAACAGAACTCCGCGACGCGTTTTTAAACTTGTCCGAGGCCGACCCCGCAAACGCTGCTGTCTTAGATCAGCTGTTGGCCAAGTACTTCGTCCCCGTCCACCCGGACGATTTTGATGTGTTGCAAAGCATTGTCGACGAAATCGCCCCGTCAGGAGAACCACGATGAATCGTGTTCGCGTCGCCCGCCAAGAATCGTCGCGGTCGATCTTCACTTACATCGTTTTGCTGGTCGTGATCACGATCCTCGTCAGTTGGGCGATCGCCGGAACCCTGATCCAGCGACGCATTGCGGTCAATCGACTGAGTCGAAACTCGATCGACTATCACTCGGCCACGCGTCTCTCGCTTTCGAAAATCCAATCCGAATTGAGTCTGATTCGGCAACATCGTTACCAGGCCTTGCTCGATCCCTCCGATCCCATCCTCGCCGAGGACGTGCGTCGGGAGACGAGTCGTTCGGCCTACATCATCAATCAACGCCTGAGCAGGATCCGGCGGATCCAACACCAGTTCAACGAGCCCCAATTTGAAGCCACCACGCAGCGTCTGGCCGAAGCTGTTGGCGCGTTGAATGAAGCCGACGAGAGCCCGCAAGCGTCTCCGCTTTTGCAATCGGACGCCTTGGAGAGAATCGGGATTCGTTGCATTCAACTCGATCGACTGCACGCTCACGCGTTTCGCGACGACACTCGCTTGATGCAAAGCCTGGAGGATTCGCGATTGTTCCTGGCATCCGTCATCAGCCTTTCCGGGCTGGGACTTGCAGCGATCGTCACCGTGCTGGTGTTCGCCAAACGCGCCGTCAACCGTCGCGACGAAATGGAACGGAAACTGGCCCAGCGTGCGATTCAAGCCGAGTTGCTGTATCGCGCCGTGACGATGTCCGAAGACACCTCGACGTACCGTGAAGCGTTGGAGAAATGCGTCAAAATTGTTTGCCAGATGACCGACTGGAGCGTCGGACACGTGTATTGGCCGTCCCCATCCGAACCGTCACGACTGGTCTCGGCTGACATCTGGCACTTTTCCAATCCCGCACGTTTGGAAAGTTTTCGCCAAGCCTGTGAAAACACATTTTTTGTGACCGGGAACTGCTTGCCCGGCCAAATCTGGGAAACCGGCCAACCGGCTTGGATCGTGAATATCCACCAAGATCCAAACTTCATCCGCAAATCATTGTGCGACTCCCATGGGCTTCGCAGTGCCCTCGGATTCCCGATCGTGATCGACGGACAGGTGGTGGCGATTCTAGAATTTTTTAGTGAACACACGATCCAAGCCGACGAAGTGATGCTGTTGATGGCCCGCAGCGTCGGCGAACAGGTCGGACGTGTCTTGGAACACATTCAAGTCCAAGAATTGCAACGCCGCCATCACGAACGGGTCGAAGCGGAACTCAATGAAGCCAAAAAAGAACTGGTCGTCAAAACGCGTCTGGCAGCGATCGGCCAGGTGTCGGCACAGGTCGCTCACGAGATACGAAACCCCTTGGGCGCGATCAGCAATGCCATCTATTACCTCAAACGCAGCCCCCAAATTGACCAACAAAAAAAGACGCAGTATCTGGATTTGATGAATCATGAGATCGCGACGTGCAACGAATTCATCGACGAATTGCTGGACATCACGCGTCGCAGAAAAATGGATCGCAAACCGACCCGACTTTCGGATCTGGTCGAGCGGGTACTTTCCAGATCGAAGCTGCCACAGAATATCGATCTTCAGGTACATTGTAGTCCTGACACCTTCGAGTGTTTCGTTGACGAAGATCATTTCGTTCAGGTGCTTCAAAACCTGCTCAATAATTCGATGGATGCGTTACTGGTGTCAGGCGGACAGATCCAAATCACAGCGCGGCGGGCCGATGATCGCGATGTCATTGTCGTTCGCGATTCCGGTCCCGGCATTCCATTGCCAGACCGCGGCTCGGTCTTCGACGTGTTGTTCACGACAAAATCCTCCGGAACCGGTTTGGGCCTTGCCATTTGCAAACAAATTGTCGAACAACACGGCGGAACGATCCGGGTCGCCGACGGTGCATCCGAGGGGACGGAGTTTCAAATCTGTCTCCCCTCCGTACCGGCCAGCTCAAACTCAACCCCGTCCCAGACTCACTGAACCGAAGATGCCACCGATCTACAAGCCGCGCGTCATGATCGCCGAAGCAGTCGCTCTATGGCGCGCGATGTCCGGCCAGACGTGTTCGCGTGGACCGTCCCCCCTCGTGCGTTTGCAAAAGAGTTTAGGAAACGATCGTGAGTAATGCGGCCACCGCACAATCGAATCTGCTGATCGTCGACGACGAGCCCAACCAGTTGTTGACGCTGCGCGACATCTTCGAAAGCGAAGGGTTTCAGGTGTTCACCTGCCAGTCCTACGAAGAAGCGCTGCAGCAATCTGGCAATCAAGTGTTTGCCGTCGCGATCCTTGATTTGCAGCTACACGGACACGACGGCATCGATTTGTTGCGGCAGATCCAGCAGCTTCAACCCGCGATGCGAGTGATCATCCACACCGGATATGGCTCGTTTCACTCCGCCAAGGACGCCGTCAATTTAGGTGCCTTTGCCTACGTCGAAAAATCCTACGATCCTGCCGAGTTGATCCACTGGGTGCACCGCGCGGTCAAGGACCTGCTCTCTGAAGCACTCTCCCACTCCGAACAAAAGTTTCGCGAGCTTCTCGATGACGTCAAAGCGATCGTCTGGGAATGCCGTCTGCCCCAACACCGCTTCAGCTTCGTCAGCCAACAGGCCGAAGCGATCTTGGGATTCCCCGTTCAACGCTGGATCGATGAACCGACGTTTTGGGACGAACGGATTGCACAAGAAGACCGATCACGCTACGAAGCGTTTTGCGCCGCCTGTGCCGCTGGAGCGGACAGCGCCCGCGACGGTGACGTGGAACTGCGAGTCGTTGCGTCCGACGGCCGCATCGTCTGGCTGCACATCGTCACACACCTGGTCGTTGATGCCGACGGCAATCCCACCATGCTCCGCGGGGCGATGTTTGACGTCACCCACCAGAAAGTGTCCGAGCAACAACTTCGGGACATGGAAATCCAGCTCGAGCACGTCTCTCGACTGACCACCCTCGGTGAAATGGTCGCCGGGATCGCCCACGAAATCAACCAACCACTCGCCGCGATCGCCAACTTTGCCGTCGCCGCCAAAGTCGCAATCGCCAACGACAACTGCGAACATTCCGTCCCCGTCGAATCCTGGCTGGAAACGATCTGCAACCAAACCGAAAACTGCGGACAGATCATTCGCGGGCTGCGCAGCTTTGCCAAACGCGGCCATGGTGACCAGCAATGGATCGACCTGAACCAGATCGTTCGCGACTCGGTCAACCTGGTCCAATGCAATCCCCATAACCAATTCGCCGAATTCGTCTGCGCCCATTCCGACGCGCCCCTCACGGTCTTCGGCAACCCCGTCCAGCTGCGACAGGTTTTGGTCAACTTGCTGCAAAATGCCTGCGATGCGACCCGCGGTCGAGATCATCCGACGATCGCCATCAACGTCGCCGTCGGTGATGAACACGCCCGCGTCTCCGTCCGCGACAACGGCTCGGGGATCGCACCGGCACAACAGGCAAAAGTGTTTGACGCCTTTTACACCACCAAACAGGAAGGGATCGGCATGGGGCTGGCCATCAGCAAATCCATCGTCGAAACCCACGGTGGAAAACTCTCTTACGATTCCTCCTCCGACGGGTCCACGTTCTACATCACCCTGCCGCTGTCCAACGACAGCCCCCAAACCGACGCACCACCGCAGGAACACTCGCTCTCATGAATCCCCAGCGTCCCGCCAGCCAGCGTCCCGCCAGCCAGCGTCCCGCCAGCCAGCGCCCCGCAGGATCGGTTCGCTACGACAATCAGGGGCGTGTGGTGCTGGTCACCGGCGGGTGCAGCGGAATCGGACGCGCGATCGTTGACGCCTTCGCCGAATCAGGCGCCCGCGTGGTTTGTGCAGACATCCATCAGCCGCCCGCCGATCTGCCTGCCGCGATCGACTTCGTCCGCTGCGATGTCTCGGACGAAGCCAATTGCCGGATGGTCGCCCGACACGCCGTCGAACAACATGGCGGGATCGATGTGCTGGTCAACAACGCCGCGATTCAACCGAAATCCTCGTACGCGCCGGTCCACCAATTGGACAGCGAAACCTGGCAACGCATGCTGGCCGTCAATCTGTCCGGGTACCACTTCATGGCCAAGCACGTGCTGCCGGTCATGCTCGAGCAGCGTTCCGGGGTGATCGTCAACCTCGCCAGCGGCCAGGCCCATCGGACGGCCCGCCAGGTCGGGACCTATGGACCGATCAAAGCGGCCAACGTCATGCAAACACGACAATGGGGGATCGAATACGCGCGCCAGGGCATTCGAGTCGTCTCGGTCTCGCCCGGCGCCATCGACACGCCCCTGGTCCGAGCCACCCTGGAGGAACAGGGCGGCGGGGAGGCACTCGCCAATCGACACCCCATCGGACGGATCGGAAAAAGCAGCGAAGTCGCCGCCGCCGTCCTCTGGCTCGCCAGCCATCAAGCCTCCTTCGTCACCGCGACCGACCTGGAAGTCGACGGGGGGCTCGGCGGCTTCGGTGCATTCGCCGACCCCTATGATTCTGAAACACTCGCCGACAAACCCGATCAATGACTCTATACTATTCGGGCGCCGCCGCCACGAGGCACCCGGCGAAAACGACCAACCACTCCCTTGACCGACACGATGAAAACTCTCTCAACCTATCGATTCGCCTTTGTCCTCGCCCTCGCCTGCTTCGGTGTCGCCCCCAGCGTCCGCGGTGACGAACCGGCGAGAGACACAGACGGCAAGTCCGAATGGATTCAACTGTTCAACGGCAAAAACCTGGACGGCTGGACTCCCAAGATTCGCCATCACGCGCTGGGCGAAAACTATGGCAACACGTTTCGCGTCGAAGACGGGCTGCTGAAGGTTCGTTATGACGAATCGGCCTACAAAACTTTCGACGAACGCTTCGGGCACCTGTTTTACAACAAGCCGTTTTCGCACTACCGACTGCGCGTCGTCTATCGCTTTGTCGGCGACCAAGTCAAGGGCGGCCCCGGCTGGGCGACCCGCAATAGCGGCCTGATGCTACACGGCGAAGACCCGAAGATGATGACGATCGATCAAGACTTTCCGACGTCCATCGAAGTCCAACTGCTGGGAGGCAACGGCAAAGACGAACGGACGACGTTGAATCTCTGCACCCCGGGCACCAATGTGGTCATGAACGGAAAACTGTTCCTGCCCCACTGCACCTCGTCCAGCTCCAAAACGTACCACGGCGAACAATGGGTGACCGCCGAAGTCGAAGTCCGCGGCTCCAAACTGGTCCGACACATCATCGAAGGCGAGACGGTGCTCGAATACACCCAGCCACAACTGGATGATCGCGACCCGCACGCGGCAATGCTGGCAGACAAACAAGGCGGCAACCTGCTCGACCAAGGCACGATCTCGTTGCAATCGGAAAGCCACCCCTGTGACTTCCGTTCCGTCGAACTGATGATCCTGGACGAGTAAGACGGACCAAGCCTGGGCCGCCTGTGGGCCCTTGGAGTCATCAAGCGAACCTCTCGCGGCGGCTCGATTCTGATACCGCCAAGTTAACATCAATGGGGAAGAACGCTGACACGAACCAGCTGATCTCAAACAAAAATCAGCCGTTTGGCGCGGGGCCTACGGGCCCTAACCCGAACGAACGTCGGTTCACTTTGCGCTATGGGGCGTTCTCCCAGAGGTCACCTTCAAAAACAAGCGGACGCTTCGCGTTCCTTCTTGCGTCGCTGCCGTCGACAGACGATGGCCGTGGCGAGACGGGGATGGCAGAATGATGGGATGGCAGAATCATATTGATTCCGCGACCTGAGCGGTCAGAACATGATTCTGCCCCGTATCATTCTGCCACATCAAATCATGCGATCGTTCCACCGTCGAAAACACCTAATCAACAAGCAGACCCTTGCGGTCCCGTTTTGCGAAGCTGCCGACAGCACACGGCCCAACGATGCCTTCGGTTGACCGGAACGTTTCGAGAGCGACTCTTCGCTCAAATCCGCACCGACGAAAAAAAGGTCGTCTTCTCTTCTTCAAACGCTTCCATCTTCGCCTTCTCCTCTTCGCTCGGTTCGGGCAGTCGACCTTCCTCCAAGTCTTCCTCGGTCCACTCCACCCGTGGCATGCCGCATCCGATCAAGATGACTTGATCACCGACCAGGTAATACTCGACCGCCATGTCGGTCAGCGTCATCCCGCCGCTGCTGTTGCCCTTGGTGCCGGAATGCCCGTCGCGCTCGACGCTTTCGCCTCCATACACATCCGACATGATCATCCGTCCGGCGCGCAACGACAATTGCATCTGACTGGGGTTCAGATACTCGTACGTATCAACTCCGACGAAAAACGTCGCGCCGGTCGCGGCGCTTTCGAAGACCTGAGCCTCGATCGATGTCGGCGGCTTTTCAACAGACTTGCCTTCCGGGACCACGAACGAGACACCGCTGACCGAGCCGGCTTGGTAACCCGCCGGAACCTCGACCGCCCCTGACGAACTCGCCGAACTCGACTTGGCCTGCTTCGAACCTTTCGATTTGACCGCCAACACGGTCAGGCCGATCACCAGCCCCAAGACGACGACGGCGCCCGAACCGATCCCGATCCACAACAGTTTCTTATTGACCGCCCCCTTGGATCGAGCCCCCGAGGAGCCGGTGGCTGATTTGGACGTCGGCTGCGCCGCAGCGGGCGCCGCGGCCGCCAACGCTCCGTTGGCGGCGGGAAACGCGGATCCACCGCCCGCCGGAAGCCCGCCCGCCGGAAGCCCGCCCGCCGGAAGCCCGCCCACGGGAAACCCGCCCGCCGCAGGTGCGGCCGCGGGCAGGTCCAGGTTGCCGAAATCAAAACCGCCCGACGGCGAACCCGCCGAGGCCGGGGCTTCGGCAAACGGGTCGGCCGCAAAGGGGTCCGCTGCCAGTGGATCCGCAGCCAGTGGATCCGCGCCTGCCGTCGCGGCACCCGCGGTGTCAAAGCCGCCGCTGGGCAGGTCGGCGAAGGGATTGTCGTCGACAAACGGCGACTCGTCCGCAGCCGGCGCGGTGACCTTCTTCGCAGCCGGCTTCCGCTGCGCCGCCGCTTTGGCGACTGCTTGCTTGCCCGCCGGCTGCTTGCGTGCCGGTTTGCTTCCCGCGGTTTTTGCCGCGGGCTTTGCCGTCGGATTGGCCGCCTGCCCGGACGGCTTCGACGCCGCTTCCTTGCCGGGCACTTTCAGCACCGTCTGGCACTTGGGGCATTTGACTTTCACGGCGACCGCCTGCTGCTGCAGCTTCATCAGCGTCGCGCACTTGGGGCACTTAATCGTGAGCATGTTGTTTCTCAAGTCGGTCGAGTTGCTCCTGGGCGTACTTCTGCGCTTCTTCCAGCTTTTTGGGGTCGATCAGGTTTTGGACCTTCACTTCGCAAAACCACTCCGACCCGTTGTTCTTGACCTTGACCGTGATGTCGTAGGGTGCGTCGGGGCAATAGGCTGCCGCGATGTGCGTGTCGTCATTCTGCAAGGCGTGGCGGAACCCGCGCAGGATCGCGTCGTCAGCGACGTTGTGCCACGGGTTGGACGACTCATCGGCGAGTGCCGTTTCCAACGCCATGCAGAGGTCGACTTCGTCAAACGTGTCGGTCGGAGGCTTGATTTGCAGCTGGGCGCTCTTTTTCAAGTAGTTCGCCAAACGCCACTCGGCCTGAAACGGCTTGCCGTTCCAGGTATGGTCGATGTTGTAGATCGCGCCGTGGTTGGCATGCTCCTCGAAGAGCAACTCGTTGGCCTCGCGAAACGAAAGCATGCCGTCCAGCGGCGGAGCTTCCGGCAGGCAGCCCGTGGTATTGGCCACGATCAACAGCGTCGTGATCGCGACCGACAGTCGATCAACGTTCCTTGTCCAGAAACTCCGCCGTTTGTGGATTCGCATTGCATCGCCCGATTCAGAATCATTCTCAATGAAGGAGAAACCGCCATCGAAAAATGATACTCCAACCGGCTGCCACCGTGTTGCCACCCACCCCTTCCCACGACATCGCCCCAAAAACCACCGATTCGCCCCACCACCGATTGGCATCCCGCCCGAGCACTGATCCCGCCCGAGCACTGGTGTGGAATCACTGCAAAACGCAGCGATCGCCGGGGACGCCGAACCCGCTCGATTACCAGCAGGACGCCCCAAAGCGAGGGAGGAGCGATGGATGTGGTGAGAAACCGTAGGGGTGGGCCGAAAAGAAACAATTGGCCTGATGTTACGGCAAGCAGCGAAAATCCCGGCCCGCCCCCGCGAACCTTCCCAGACCACGGAAACTCTAGGCAGAGTCGGCCTTGCAAAACATTTTCGGTTCGCTAAACTTCCCCGTCTCAACCCCGCACCCCTAGCTCAACTGGATAGAGCATCGGTCTACGGAACCGAAGGTTAGAGGTTCGAATCCTCTGGGGTGTACTAGGTTTGCCCTTGCAACATGCTTGGGCCGGGAATTAGCGAGTTTGCCGAGTGGGGAATGTTGCTCTTTTCCCCCATGATTGGCACTGCTCACACCACGAGTAACACCACAAGCCCGCTCCCAATGGTCGGCGGTAACTTGCAGGTACGATTCGTGAGCGACGGCGGTTGATTGCCCCATCCATTCATCGCACACGTGCGATGGAAACCTCTCTTGCAATTCGGTCCGCCTCGTGGACCGCAAATTCTGCCACAACCGATCCCACGGCTTGATTCCCATTCGCTCCAGCTCGCGACGAAGTTGGGTCCCCAGGTTCGCACCGACAGCGTAACCGCGAACGATTCTGGTATTGTGGATCAAGTCTTGCTCTCGTTCCATCGCGAGAGGCTCAAGAGCCTCTCGCACTTCTGCAAACAGTGGGCAGAACCGAAGACCCGTCTTCGTGGAGCCGATGCGGATTTTGCCTTCATCCCAAAGAATGTCACTCCATCGGAGCCGTGTCACTTCGCTAGGACAACGCATTCCAGCATACCGAGCCAAGACAAACGCGGCCTCCATATCGCCGTCAAGCGATTCGACAACACGTTGTGTTGTCTTTTCATCGACGAAGTGGTAACGGGTCGGATTTGATTCCTTCCCGCCCTTCATTCCGTCGAACGGATTGGAATCGAGAATCCGAGCCTTAACCGCGTAGTTGAAATACTGCTTGGCCCGTTTGCGGTGCTTGGACGTTGTGGCTTCGGCAAGTTTCAACTCAACGGTCATTTGCCGTGCCCACTCTTCCGCTTGGGCAACCGTGATCGACGTCAACTTGCAATCCTCACCGAAGTAGTCAACAAGCATTCGTCGCGTCTGCTTGTAGTTAGTCAATGAACGCGGGGCGAGATCCGTACGCGTTGCAATGTACGCGTCGATAAATGGCCCAAGCAGGCGAGCCATCGGAGGCGTCCGAGGCTCGGCCAATCCCTTCTGGACCAACTTATCATGGAAGCGACTGTCAATCTCACGCAGCCACTTGGAGGTAGCCGGGTCGGGGCGGTCGCCTGCGTGAATGCTTCGACACAACTCGTCAACGTGGAACCGAATCTTTTCGGCTCGGCGTTTGTTGGTCCCCGGCAGGTACAGGCTGAACCGTTCACCATTCAAATAGCCTTGAAGTCGGTAGCCTTTCCTGCCTGTTTCTTTACTCAATGATGCCATGATGTCTCTCTAATGCTGCGATAACTTTGCTGGTGTTGAACCGTCGGCACCTCGGGCCGATGGGGATACTGGGGATGACGCCGTCTCGGCGTAGCCGGTCAACTGTTGGTCTGCTTACTGAGAGCAAACGGGCTAGCGTGTCGGCGTCCACGAGTTCGGGGCGCGTCACTAAGTATAGTTCGGGACGGATTGTTTGCAGAACCCGGTCCGCCACTTTGTCGAAGAATGAGTCGTCGATCAGAAACACTGAAAGTACCTCCGTGTCTCTCGGCTTAGTTGGTCTCCATACGTCTTGAAAAATTCGAACGGGTTGAACCGAACCGTGTTGCCGTCTCGGTCCACGTCTTGGACGATGGGGCCCTTCGTCAAACGAATGACTAGCTCCCCCGATTCTTCCGCTTGTCGCCATCGAGTTGGCCCCGGTCGAGATTGTGCGTCGTAGAGAACGGTCGTTTCGTTGGTGATCAAGTATCGCATAGCAATCCCCCGATGATCTTCCGATACTTGGGTCCGATCTTGTCGCCATATTTGGCCAAGAATTCGCCCGCGTGAATGCGATCAATCTCACCGTCTCTATCTTGAACAATAAGACGTGCCGCACGGTTCTTGAGTTTAGCCACGTACACGACAAGTTGACCGCCTGCCTGTTCAAGTTCGTAGCGTTCCAACATCGTTGGTTGGTAGCTTCGAACCTTGACACCATCGGCTGTTGTCAGAAAATAGATTGATTGTCCGTATCTCAACGTCCCGCCCTCCGTTGCAAGTGGCGTCGGTAACGTTGAAGCAATTCTTCGGCATCCCCGTTTGCCTGAATCAGCAACGCCTGTTCAATGACTGAGATTCGATTCCAATCAAGGTGTGTTGGTCCTGTCGGGATCGTCTCACCTTCACGTGGTGGCGATGGCCGGTTGTAGATGTGTGTTTCAATCAGTTTTTGGATGCGTCTCATAGTTGTTGTCTCATACAAAGAAGTGCTTCGGTCTCGGCTGACAGCTCGTCGCCGAGGGTTTCAAGAAATTCAAGGGTGTCGATCGGGTACAACTGCCCATCCCAATCGATCAGTCGGACACGTCCACGTTGAACGTGGAAAACATTAAGGCGTCCGCTTGCTTGCTTGTGTTGCATCCCGATGCCCGGCTTCGTCTGTCTCTCTTCAATCGTCTTGGACGTCACAAGCACGAATCGAGGCTCTGGCTCCGTGACGGGCAGTCGAGCCAGTGAACGCTGTGTAAGAGGCTCGGAGGCGATAGCGGCACTATCGCCAGCGAGCGAACCACCGGGAGCTACCACCGGCGGATTTGATTTGATGAGGGTGCTGGTCATACTGCACCCCCGTTGCGTCGAGCGTACTGACGCTGCTTCGTGCAAGCCTTGCACTCCGGCTGTAGCCGATCACGGGTGGACGGGTGGCTGTAGAATTCGGATCGAGGCAGCGATTCGTCACAATCGCGACAGGTCTTGGGTTGGTCTAAAACCGAAACCTGCCCCCTAGCGACACCTAGAACACCGTGTTTTTGAGGGGCCGACATACCTAGAACACGGTCCTGGTATGATTGGTCATCTTCCTCGATGAGGGTCTGTTCTAGGTTTTTCTGATGGTCACCGATTCCGAGGTCCAGGGCGGCGACGTTGATCTCGCTAGGATGGCGGATGGCGGTCATCTTCTGGACTCCGATGCCTCCGAAGTCGGGGACTCGGACGGCGACCGGCAGGCAGCCGACGTTCACGTCGTCGAGGAAGGGGGCGGCAGACGACAAGACTTCAATCACGACGTCGAGCAGGCCGACGAATGCCTTTTTTCCTTGGCCTCGGTAGAAGTTGACGCGGATACGGTCCAGGTGCTTCCGTGCTGCCTCGCGTCCTCGGATCTTTCGATCAAGCCACGCATCCAGGTCAAATAGATCGGGAGGAAGGTAGTCGAGAAGGTCCAACACGCCACCGAGAACGTCTTCCGCGTTGTCGGCGGTCTTCTCGGTTGCGGTGTCTTGTGACTGGGAGAGTGCCCACTTGCGATGGGCTTTCAGATTCTTGATTACAGTTTTGACTTTCATGGCAGCTCAACAAAACAGAGTTTTGGAGCTACACACACCCAGCTCCTAGGTCTGGAGCTGGCTCGCCGACTCACACGCTACAGAAAACGTGAGTCAGTAATCTCGAAATGTTAGTTCGCGACGATCATCGTCAATGAGGTTGGGGCCCTGTGATCGTTGCCGCCGCCACAAGTCCCACCGAGCCGTTGTTGTCGAAGTCCATCGGTTGGCTCTACTTAAGTATACACCAAAATTTGAAAAAGTCAAGCTTTTGCTGTTGACTTTTTCAAGAAAGACGCTACGCCAAGATCGGCCGGACCCTCAAAAACACTCACTCTGCGGTTTCTCTTATAAGCAACTAGCCATTTCACGGTTTTCGAATTTTCACTACCTCTCTTATACAATCTTTTTCCGGATGATTATTTCAAAACAACAATCAGGAAAAAAGAGTATAGAAGGGGTAGCGAAAAACAAGAATTCGCGAAATGGCTAGTTGCTTATAAGAGAAACCGCCATGTGACTGTTGTGAGGGTGCGGCTTGGTGAGTCGGATGGCCTGTGAGCATTGACCAGGATCAGCGTTGGATCGCTCCGCGAGGGCCTGACGTTGGAGGCAGGTTCTTGACGATGACTGGCGACGTCTTTCTCAACTTTCTCAGTCTTTCCCAGGCTCCCACACCCCAGATTCGGCCAGCAGGACAAATCTTTCTCACCCCGGGGACATCCATGTCCCCGTCAGTGGGAGAGAAAGTTTTCGTCCCGCTTTTTGCGGGCTAAAACACGATATGGAACAAAATCTTTCTCAAACTCTGGGGAACGTTTCGCGTCCCTGGAGACCCCCTCTGTGGAAGGGGTCGACGTCGACCGGTCGTCTCAATATGAGACTTCCTCGCCGCAGCTCCCGTGCCAATAGGTAGCAGTCGGACTCCACTTGCCGTTATTTTTTCGCCACCGTTGCGATCAATTTGACTTCAACACCGCCCAGCAAACCAAGCGTCCAGTCCGGACAGTTTATTTTCAACAAAATCCTCCGATCCCCGATTTTGTCGATCCGGTTCGACCAACTTTGACACGTATTAAAGGTAGGAAGGCAACCCCCAAACGAACCCATTCGGGAAATAGATATGAGTGAAAACGCACACGACGTACCGGTCGGCCAAGAGCTAACACACGACCAACACATTCAATTGCTCCGTGAGGAAAACGCCTCTCTCCGTGGGCAGGTTTCGGACACCGACGCCCAAGTTAAAAAGGCAGTCGCCGAAGCCTTGGCCGAAGCCAACGCACCTCAAGAGTACGACGTCACCGCGATGAGCACTGCGGAGTACATCGAGAACCGCGATGCGGTACGCAAGCAACTGGGGCTGGATCGTTCAAAGAGGTTGGCACGGTGAGAATCCCTCCTTACTTCCTCACCGTAGACGGTGAGACCAAACCGTTGTCTGAATGGGCTCGAACCACGAACCAGCCATATCGCCGCCTGTATGAACGGATGAGTATGGGTTGGACGGACGAGGCCATCGTCAAAGGAAACCAAAACTATGCACGCACGACGCAAGCAGGCACGAGCACTTGCCAAGCAAAGGCAGAAGCGAAATGAAAGATCCAGAAATTACGATCGGCCAACTGACCTTGCCGATGTCAAAGTGGTGTACCCAATTCCGTCAGAAGCCGAACGAAGTCCAGGCACGCTACGCGAAGACGAACCTACCGTCCCACCACGTGGTCTTCGGTGTTCCAAAGATGCGTGACGGTAAGCGACACTATCTCCAAGTCGGCAACGTCCGGATGACCTGTGGCCGTTGGGCCCGGCTCACGTGCCAAAGCCAAACCGCACTCGCAAAGAAGGTTGAACGCGGTGTGCCGCCGTTGGAAGCCATCTTCGGTTCGTCATCTAACTGAGCATAGCCGGTGCCCGGTCGCGAACATTACCGGGCACCATGCCGAATCATAGTGCTATCCCGTGGGATGTGGTTCGGCAGAAACAACACGCGGTCTGCTGGACCGCGTTGAATACTCCGTGGTGGACTCGAACTATCGCCGGAATCACGCACTTTAAGAGCATTGAATCCGGATGTGGTGATATCCGTGGTGCCGCACTCCAAACGGAGGGGGTGAAAGCCTAGCGGTGCTCATTGCCACCGTAACGCAATGCAACCACCGAATGCTAAAGGAACCTCACACGCCTTTGGAATTCGGATGACGACTGCCGTCTCATGCTGGCAACCGTCGGCGAACCGAGCCTCGGCAGGGTACTCGGTTCGCCCTTTTCGAATCCTCTCCTGATCCGAGAGGCTAGCCGACGTCCCGGTGGCAAAGACGGGGCGTCGGCGTTCTCTGTCCTCTTTGCTGGAGATTGAATGATGAAAGTTTGTACGAAATGCGGTGAATCGAAAGAGCTGTCTGGGTTCTACCGGAATCGAGCGACCCTAGACGGCTTGCAGTACGTGTGCAAGGAATGCAGTCGTGCAGCCGCTCAAGACTGGAAAGCCGAGAATCGTACGCCAACACACAACTCGTGGCGTTCGATGCGTGAACGTTGCAACAATCCCAGCCACGAGAATTACCCTAGCTATGGCAAACGCGGAATCGCCGTGTGCGAGCGTTGGGACAGTTTTGAAAACTTCCTCCAGGACATGGGAACCCGGCCAGATGGGCACACGATTGACCGGATCGACGTGAACGGTGACTACGAGCCGGGCAATTGCTCATGGGCAACCAACGAAGAGCAGCAGCGCAACCGCCGAGACACGGCGTGGTTTGATCTCGGTGTTCTCGGTGAGATCCCAAGGATTGCGTTCAAGCCGGAAGGCACGAATCCGAGAACATTTTCCGGCCGCCTCGAAAGAGGCTGGACCCTGGAGGAAGCAATCACTGGAATCAAAGGTATCTCCTGCCCAATCCAAGAGCGTGCGATGTCAACGTCTTGTTGACGTTGGCCGTGGGCACGGACGCCCGCTGATATACCGGAGGGTCAAAACAGGTACCCGATTCACCGGATTTGAAGTCGAAAAGTTAGCCGAAGCCATTACCCAGTCTTTGCCTTCGGATTCACGTACCCAAAATTCCGCCAGATTGCTAGGGAATACTACACGCCCTAGGCGTGCTAGCTTCGGATCTGAACCCTTTTCCTCTAGGGTGCGGTCTCTTTCCTTGATGCGTCGGCGTTGTGGGGCGGCCACAGTGGCGGCCTTGGCTGCTGGAATCTGGCTGCCTTTTGGCGGTTCACCGCGACGTCCCCGCATCCGGTTGGCAATGGCGAAACGCCGTCTGCCTGCTGATTGACAGCTCGGCTGCGATGGCTCGATATGACAAACCCTTGGCCCTTAGCTTGCGTGCCTTCTCACTTGTCTTGGCATCCGTCCGCGTCGACTTGGGGCCAAGCCTGCCCTCTGCTTTTGCTTTCTGGATGGCGGCCACGCGGCGGTCACATGACGGGCATACGCTCAATGACTTGAGCAGTGCCAAGCCGGAAGCCGTGAGCGTGACGCCGAGACGTTTCCGCTCGGCGGCGGTCAGCTTCAATAGCTCGTCAATGGTTGTCGGTTTCTTCATCTTGGAAGCATAGCACGCCGGTCGGCAGAGCCTCGGCAAGTGGGACGCCGGGAATCGCTTAAAAGGGACGACACACGCGGCAAATCAATGGGGTGTCACATATTGGACGATCGGCCTAATAGCGGCGGCGGGGCACGGACGCCGCCACTCGGAAGCGGGGTTTCGGTTCTCCGGCCTGTGCGGGATGTGCCGAATGCGAGGGCCCGATAACCGGTGTGACCGCTACGACCGGCACGACTCCACCCACCGTAGGCGGGGTCGCCGGGTGCTCGGAATGTTGGCTCATTTTCCCGGCTCGGGAGACGTCACGGACTATAGTTTAGTGACGGCATGGGGGCTGTCGACTGTCCCGTTTTTCACCTCTTGAGTCCGTCCGATGCTTCGCCCGTTTCGCCTGTCCATCTACTGGTATCTCCGCCGTCAGCACTTCCCAGCTCGTCAGTGCTTCGTCATCGCACGCGACCACTCACCGTCCGTGATTCTGACCGATGAGCTGTACCACTTGCTCGAAACTGTTTGAGGTTCGCACCATGTTCCACAACCACACCGTTGCCATTGAAACCGAATCCGTTTTCCTGCTTGTCGACGTATGCGTTGACGTGACGCCCGGAGAGCCCGCCTACCGCTACTACGATGACGGTAGCGGGTATCCCGGCTCACCGGATGAAATTAACCGCGTTGACGACGTCACCGTTTTGGAGTGTGATTTCGGTGACGACTACTGCCAACGTAGTGACCTGGGCCGATGCACCGATACGCTCGATTTACTCGCTCGCATGGAAGTAGAATCGGGCCTGTACGATGACGAGATTTTGGAAGCGTTCACCGGGTAGCTTTCCGGTTGTCAACGGTTCAAAGTCTGGCAGTCAAAAGTTTCTATCATCCCATGTTTTGACGAGACGACGCGTTGCGTCGTCACTGGACGCAACGCCTACCACGCTATGGGAATCGCACGCGGGGCGTGTAGTCGCGGGCAACGGTAAGCGTTGACCGTGGGTGTCCGTGTCGATGTGGTGATCAGTGCTGTATCGTGTGTCGCGGCGATGGCCGACGGGATCGGCCCACCTGTCACGATACGTTGGCGACAGGCTACCGGGCATCCGATCAGCAACGCGGCGGGGCGGTGGCGTACCGTAGTGGTTATGTCGGTGTGTCGGGGAAGCCGGGTCGGGAGGGTGGTAGCAGGGTGCTCGGTTATTTCGGTGCGGTGATGTGCAGCGAAGGTAGCGGTGTTGCGGGGTGCCCTATCCAGTCGCGGAATGGTCGGATTGTGAAGCTTACTCAAAGTCAGAAAGTTTCATGATTGGAGATGAGTCCTTGGTTCGCTCTTTCCACTCCCGCCAATAGACAAGCCGACGCAATAGGAACTCACGGCGACTGGCGTCAATTCTTGGATTACCTTGAATCGCGTCCGCCAGTCCTTTCATCTCCAATTGGTATCGAATATCCCACGGATGAATTAAAAACGTTTCGGGAACGAACTTGACCTCAAGCTCTGCCATCCCCTTGTTCACAACTGTGGTCGCTGATTCGAGCCAATCGTGAGGCATTAGCCTATCGAAACTAATCAACTCTTCGTTTCGGCCGCTCATAAGTGAGTTTCTTTTTATCGACAGTGAAGGGTTGTCTTGGAACTCGCTTCGTCGTCCATAAATCAAGATGAAGTGAAGGTCGAAGGCTCGGGAAAAACGATATCTTCCTGATAGCCCATAGTGATCGAAAAAGATTTGCTTGTTCGCACTTGTCTCAAACCAAATTCGCCAATCCTTGATCTGGTTGTATGCTTGACTAAATTCTGCCCGCTGCTGCCCGTCGTTGGTGAAAAGCTTCTTTGTGGGGCATTCGATTTCAATCAAGGCGGCGTAGTCGCAGCTGCTATGTCCTGAGAGCCATAGAAAGTCAGGAACCTTACCACCAAATCCGGGAAGTTTCGGTTGCGAAAAAAGTGCGTTGTTTCGTGGTGAGTGTCCGGACTGATTTCCAGGCGTAAATGCACCGGGGACGAGCGACGGATGCCTTTCGAGAAAGTCCTGTAGCTCATTCTCATGTTCCGCTGAGTCAAGCAAAGCACGATATTCAACTAATAAATTTTCCTTGTAAGTTCGGAAATCGATAGCGGGTGGGCCTTTTTCAATTTCGTAGGTCTGGTCCGAGATGGTCAACTAATTGCCCTCAAGCTAGGTATTGGGTTTTCAGGTTTTCAGGTACCAATCTTACCGAACAATCAATGACCGTCGTAGCGGGTAGAATGACCGCTTACGCCGACACGCAGCCCGCCCGACTTAATGTTCCGCGTCATCGCCCTTCGCCTTTTGCTCTTGATCGGTTGCCACCGCCCAACACCGACGCAACAACCGCTATTGCTGCCGGGAACCGTCGGCACGGTTGCCCATGTGATGGATGGGGACACAGTCAAATGATCCGCGTCCGATTGATCGGAATTGAAAATCCGGCTAGTGGGAATCGACGCACCGGAAAAAGCCCAACAGTTGGTGATCACGCTATGCAGTGGCTAGCCACTGCGACCGCTAACGCTTCCGTCCGCGTGGTTGATTCGGGAACCGATCGCTATGGGCGAACACTTGCCCACCTTTACGTGGGCGACGTTTGGCTAAACCGTGAACTTGTCGCGTCTGGTCTCGCGTGGCATTACGTGAAATACAACCAAGACGCGGAGCTAGCGACCGCACAACATGAAGCACGGGCGGCGAATCGCGGACTATGGCAAGATGCCCGACGCGTTGCCCAGTGGGATTACCGAAACGGGCAACGGATCGAAACCGCGTTACCGACTAGCGAGCCGACGACGCGGGACACAGACGCAACTGTTTGCGTGACCGCGTCGGGAACCAAGTATCACCGTGCCGGTTGCCGGTATCTTGGCGACGGTGGAACGGGGATTCCGGTAAGCCGTGCGGTGTCTGCTCAGTCCCAAATCCCGAAACCAACCCGACGAAGCCCACGCACTACTTAGTTTCCCGTTTGTTCCGAAGAATCTTCATATACGACTGCTCATTATCGCGATGGTCCCATGCTCCGCGAATGTGGTCTGCGACCTTGGGCATGTCGATTTCAACGGTGGATGGCCAAAGGCACGGACTGTATTGCTCAACCCTCAGCATGTTGTCAACATCGAAGATTGGTTTCGTCCCTGTCGCTCGGATCAACGCAACTGGTTTATCGTCAGCCATTCGCATGCCAAGTTCGAAAAGTACGTTGGGATTGTGTTCCGTCAAATCAACGACAACCAAATCCGCGTCCAATAGGCCATTCACAATTGTCGCGTGAATGACATCGCTTCCTTGCTTCCTTGCTGTGACCACGCGAAATCCAGCTTTCCGTCCAGCGGGGGCGATGATCTGCTTCAAGACTTCGCTGAAGAATCCCTTTGGGTGTTCGTCATACCGTTCGCTGAAAGGCATTGCCACGAAACACATCAGTCCGGTGTCTTCTTCTGGCTCGGCGACCGTCACGAAATCGGCACCTGCAACACCCGTCACACGAACATTTGATGACTGCTGTGTTTTCCCATTCTGTTCACTGGGGCTTTCAATAGAGCCCTCCGTGATTCCGACGTATTCACAGTTTTTACGAAACAGATCTGCGAATTCTTCGTGAATCGAAGGGTCCAAGCCAAAGTTGTCTTCAAGCGTGTTTTGAAGATACTTCATTTCCGGTAGTTCGCTACCGTCGTAATGCTCGATAACTTTCCTGAAAATTTCGATCTTATAAAACGCGTCGCGTCTTGTTTGTTGCTCTTCTTCGGGGGATGCGGCATAAGCAAGTCTGCGGCCAAGGTCAGTCAACGAGATCGAGTCCGAATCACGCGTCCCCTCCGTGAGGCCAAAGGCACGTGATGCAGCTGTAAGGTAATAGAGCGGGTTTCCCTTAGCACATCCCACAGCCGATGCGATCAATTCTGGGGACCATGGGTTGCCGCCATTCTTTTGCCGAATAGCAAGAGGCACCTTGACCGCCTCCTGGAGCTCGACCCTTGGATAAGGTCTTTCGACGCGAGTGGATTTCTTCTTGGTTGTCTTCTTCGTGGCGGTCTTCTTCCTCGCGGCCGTCTTCTTCCTCGCGGCCGTCTTTTTCTTTGTGGCCGTCTTTTTCTTTGTGGCTTTTTTGGCCCGTGCAGCGTCGCCTTGCGAGTCGCTGCTGTCTGATTCGTCGGTCATGAATAGCTCAAGTTGAAGATTCAATGTTGTTGGTCTGCGCGAAAAATGGCCAGAACGCCTATGCAACCTAAGTTGATGATATTCCTAGCATTTTGGGAACGCAAGGTTCGCTAGTACGATGGAAACTCTCCAATTCACAACTTCAACAAGATGTAGGCGGTTTAGTGTTTGCTTTTCGTGCCGCTGCCGCTTTCTTGACTGACTCCGCCCACGGTTGCCCGAAAACCGACGGTTGGCAACCGACCGGTCATTCAAAGTCACGTGCAACCGCCAACAGTGTGGCCCGTGCGTCATCATCCAGACTTTTCCAGATCGCCACTAACTCAGACAATGACACCACAGGTGACACCACAGGTGACACCACATTTTCGCCCGGTGCCCGTTTTCCCCGTGCCTCAGCCGATTGTTGAACACCTCTGGGGTGTACTCAAAAACCACGTTTTGCTGTCGCAAGACGTGGTTTTTTATTGCGGTAACGGTTCGTCGCAATGGTCCCTCATCAGCGGGCAACCGACGAATTCATTCGGCCAGGCAAGCTAGACTGGAGCGACCTCCATCGCTTGAGCAAATCGATCCGATGACCGTGACAGGTTATCCAACCGGAAGGCTGCGTTCACGATGGTCGGTTGGTCCCGGTCGTGGGGAGCAACGGAGTTGTCCACGAATCACACGAATAGCACGAATCCTGACACAATGGGTAAACGGAGCGGGGCATTGGGGAGACAAGAGAATGAACCCACCGATTGCTGCATTGGGATTGCATGAATGCCGGAGAAACAGCATGATTACTTGCCTCTCCACCTAGGAGGCCTGATCCCTTTTTCTTTTATCGAAAGACAGCCAACTGCGGCAAGTGGTCGCTCAAGGCGAACGATCCATCCTCGTCAAGGTTCAGCCGAAAAGCTCCCTCGAACAGCGGCCTCGATTCAACGACTCGCTCGGCAATCGGCCCGGCAGCAAAGACGTAGTCGATTCGCCATTGGGGAATATCAGACCTGATGGTGAAACCATCGCCTTTACCAACCTTGGCGAACGTATCCATCCAACCGGCGTCCATCCAAAGCTTGAATTCATCAGTGCCGGGGCCATGATTCAGATCGCCGATCAATAGCATCGACTTCCCAGCATCGAGATCTGGCTTCATCGATTCGATCATCGCTCGAATCTCTCTCAGCCGAACCGTAGGATCGGCGGTTGGGAAGAGATGTGCCGAATGCACGATGAGCGGTTCGTCGGCCGGCATTTCAACTGTGGCTCGCCCCCAATGCCGGGTAAATATCTCCTTCGGTCTCTCGCCTTTCAGAGGAGCGTTCTGAGATTCGATGATCTTGAATTTACTCAGCAGTGTTCCCGGCCAATTTCCGCCACTGGGAAAACGAATGTGATTCATCCCCAAAAGTTCAGCAACTTCTTGGGTCAGCTCTTCATTTGGGGATTCTGAGAAGTTGATGATGTCGGGATCGTGCAGAGCCAGTTCCATCGCCAAACGCTTTGCCATCTGGCCGTTGGCGACAGCTTGCTGCGCCGATTTACGCTGGCTTGGCCAGCCTGTGAGCTTGAAGATGTTGTAGGCGATCACTCGAAGCGGCTTGGCCTGCTGATTGTCAGCGAACAAGTTTGAGCTGGCAGCGGTGAGAATCGTCCCAACTGCTGCGCAAAACTCTCGGCGTGAAACTGGCATCGTGGTCTCCGGCGTTTGATCACCAATTCTATCCCGGCTTTGCTTGCTCCGATAGAATTGACGCCGTGAAGAAGTCATTGAAGACGAATCGAGTTGAAGTCGCCTCCATGTCACGTCTCCCGACCATTGCGTTTCTTTTTGCTTGCCATCGTGGGGCAGACGCGTTGCCGGCGCGGACCTCGCCCCTCATTTCCAGTCGATTCTCAGTGGTTGCCGCCAGATCGGAGCGTTCGCGGATTGCGTCGTGGGTGTGATTTGACAACCCGGCGGGGTGGACATCGTTCTGGCGCCACCCACAAAACGTTTGCGCTCGCTGGCGACAGCGCGCGCCCTGACCGCAAACCCGACATGTGCATTGTCAGACGAAATCTCGGGGACATGGATTGATTGCATCGCTTGCATTCAATTCCCAGCGATCAGAAGCGATTCGCGAATGCAGCTTCCCTGTAGACCATTGGGGAGGTATGAGAATGAACCCACGGATGGCAGCGCGAACCCACGGATAGTAATCAGCAGGACGATCCGTGGGTTCGCGCTGCCATCCGTGGGCTACTTTTCCGCTTGCTGCATTCCGGATTGCATGAATGCCGGAGAAACAGCACGACTGCTTTCCTTGGACGAGAAAACGCCCCACGAGGTCGCGACGCCGATTCTGACCGGACGCGGATGGAAGGTGTAGCCCACCAACGATGCGCAACTCCCCGTCCCCTCAACAAGCATTTTCTTGCAACTGTCCCAATCCGCATACGGATGGACATGAGGCAAATGGGCTAGAGGTCAAAAAATTGATGGGTCAAGAAATGAAGTCTCTGTGCAGCCACGTCTCGTCGTTCGCCGACATTTTTTGACCACCCAATCCTTTGACCATTCTCCTTGCTGAAAACGCCGTCGACAATTGAAGGCCGGAGAACGCCATCCATCACAAAGAAATGGCACACGACACCGCTGAGAGGATTGTGGCAGCACGCGTCGTCTGTTGAGCCCCGATGGGGCTCCGCTTCCTCAATCGACCGTGCCCCGGGGTGCGCTTCGCGACCCCGGGCTGTGCTGTGGCACCGCTCTGCGGTGTATCTGTCGACAGAATAACTTTTTGGTGGGTCTCGTCATCTCGATCGGCCAGACCATCAGCAGCGCAAGACAGCCACACACTGCGGCGCAAGTTCACCCGGCCCGGCGTTCACGTCAATCGTCCTCCGACAGACATAAGACCGAAGTCTGATGTCGTCATTCCAACACCCCGCTCGCTTGCTTGCTCCTCCATCTAAGAGACCTGCCCCCTTTTGCCCGAGCGCGGAATACCAGAGGGTCAAGTGAACAGGAAAGGGCTCACCGTCTTCTGCGATAGCGATTCTGCACCATCGAGTTCAACAGCACTTCTGTCTGGACGTGTTCAAACTTAAGCGAATCGGGCAATTCTCCAAACAGACGCGCCCCGCCACCAAGCAGGATAGGAAGAGCAGTGATGATCATTTCATCGATCAAGTCGTCCTTCAGGAAGCTCTGAATCGTCGCTCCTCCGTCGATGTAGAGTTCGTGACGCTTTTTCTGGTGGAGAGTGGCGATGACATTGCCCAAAGAACCGGCAATCAGTTCTGCCTTTCCCTCGTATCCCTCAGGCAACGATGTCAATGATTTGCTGAGCACGAAGACCGGCTTCGTGTACGGCCAGTCACAATCGAACCCGCAAACGGTCTCGAACGTCTTGCGTCCCATGACAATCGCATCGATCTGTTCCATGAATGCGGTGTAGCCAAAATCGAGATTGTCAGGATTCGGAACGGAGTGGAGCCAGTCCAACGCTCCATCCCGATCCGAGATAAATCCGTCCAAACTGGTGGCAATAAAAACTCGGTTCGCCATCATTTCTCCAAGGTTTTGTGCGTCGCCACACACAACGTTCTGCTCGACAACTTCATTACCTTACGCGAATCTTTCCTGAACCTCCAGCGACAGTTGAAGCCACTCGAATTCTCGGCGTCTCCATAGCAGCAATCATGCTTTTATGGGCACAAGCAGTTGGCGAACTGCCATCAGTTCGATTCGTCATCCTCAATCTGCGGAGCAACCTGATGTGGGATGGCGAGTCATTCGTCGATGATTTTGATCAGGCGAGGAAGTATTGGCAGCCGTCAGATGTTAGCTGTGAAATGCAAGATATTTTAGCCCACCCACCATTCGCAACGATCCGTCCTCTCAGCAAGCATTTTCTTAGAGTTGTCCCAGTCCGCAGGCAGATGGAGAAGGGCAGATGGGCTGGGGGCCCAAAAATTGATGGGTCAAAAAATGAAGTCACCGCGCAGCAACCTTTCCTCGGTCGCCTACATTTTCTGACCACTCAATCTTTTGACCACTCTCCTTGCTGAAAACGCAGTCGACAATTGCAGGCGGGAGAACGCCGTCCATCACAAAGAAATGGCACACGACACCGCTGAGAAGATTGTGCCAGCACGCCTCGTCTGTTGAGCCCCGATGGGGCTCCGGTCCTCAATCGACCGTGCCCCGGGGTGCGCTTCGCGACCCCGGGCTGTGTTGTGGCACCGCTCTGCGGTGTATCTGTCGACAGAATAGACTTGGTGGGTCTCGTCAGCCTCGATCGGCCAGACCATCGGCAGCGTAAGACAGCCACACACTGCGGCGCAAGTTCACTCGGCCCGCGTTCACGTCAAACGCCCGCCGACAGACATGCGACCGAAGTCTGATGTTCCGTTCCAACACCCCGCCCGCTTGCCTCTCCATCTAAGAGGCCTGACCCCTTTTCCCTTGCTTCACGAAAGTTTCGCCCTTTCTTGTCACGCTTCAGGTCGCCGGCAGGGCAAGGGACGAGGTAGAATAACGTGGTCTGACAATAGACCAAAGCAGTGTGCTGAGTGGAGATGCAAGGAGAAAGCGTCATGAACTTCGACGAAACAGTTCGGCGACTCCAGCAAGTTGGCGGTAAAAGGTAACCCGGATCATGGACGACGAAATCGGCGGTGTCGACGATGAAGACGCCTCCACTCCCTTCGCTGAATTTCAATCTGCTCGCTTCGAGTCTCGGCTTGGTTTGACCGAGGGTCACGATCAGCAACTCAAGGATGCGGCTGCCGCGGTTCGTCAAGAGTATCGAGACGGGTCGCGGTGGAAACGCCTGAACTGCCACCGAGTCAGCATCTTCGCTGAGAAAGATCGAGGAACTCTGTACGTCGTTCATGTCGGCGCGTCGGTCGAATTCGATTGGACATGGGAAGGGGCGCAAGCGTTTCGCCCGAAGTCACTCGATGACGACGAAAGCTATTCGGATCGGTTCTATGAAGAAGCCGATTACGAAGACGCCATTGTCTGGTCTGGTGAGATCGTCGAAGTGGACGAGCGAAATGGCTGCCTGTTCATCAGCCTTGATGATCCTGAAACGACGCCGACAGCGGGACCGTTCTTCGTTCGGCCGTTTGAGTTCCTGTCGGTCCTGGATTCCATTTACTGCGGAGATGAATTCGAAGACGTTCGGAAGCAACTTCCAGCGAGATTGATCGCCAGCCAGGGCGGTGTGCATCCCCGAGTGGCTCAGCCATGTGAGTTCGGCCTTCCGCAGTTGCGTGATTGGTGGCAGCACTCCTGGAACGTTCTCTGGGGACCGCCCGGCACCGGCAAGACCTGGACGACTGGGCAGCAGATCGCCAGGGTCATGCAAGACGAGAGCGAGCGAGTTCTGGTGGTATCGACGACCAATCGGGCAACGGATGCTGTCGCGATCTCGATCGGCGAAGCGGCAAAGGATTTCTGTCCTGATGAACTCGATGCTGACACGCTGCAGAGAATCGGGAAGGGGGCGTCGTACCAGATGTTCGTTGACAAGGGACTCGATCCGATGCTCAGGGGGACCGAGTCGGAAGTCTTGTCACAGATCGATGAACTGGCCCAGCAACTGCAACTGCTTGAATCGTCGGAAGACAAAGCTCTCACACGAAAACAGATCGGCAAACTACGAACGTCCGGTAACGACCAAAGCAACCGCATCTTCGTGGATGCCGAGCGACGAGTGGTTGTCGCCACCGCTTTCAAAGCGATGAGCTATTTGAAGGACCTGTCCATCCGCAAGATGATTGAAGACGGCGAAGCACCATTCACCACGATTTTCATTGACGAAGCCGGATTGATCTCGAGGGCGGCGGTTGCAGCGCTGTCGCTGCTGGCTGCTCGACGAACCGTGTTAGTCGGGGATCCCAAACAACTCGCTCCAATCAGTCGAATCTCCCGAATTCTACCAACTCGTCAGCAAACGTGGTTGGCCAGCAGCGGATTGAGCCATCTCGACGACACGGAAAACATTCCCAAAGCGGTTCACCTACTTTCCGAACAATATCGCATGCACTCTGACGTTTGCAGGGTCGTCTCGAGCTACCAATACGACGGCGTGTTGACGACGGCACCAACGCGAGCCAAAGAGAAGTCTACGCTTTCGCCATTTATCGCCGATCGGTCGAGAGCCATTTGGTACGTCCTTGATGAAGAGGATGCGAGTCTTGCCTCCATTCGCGCCGCACGCGGACCGGGCAACCGAAGTTGGGTTCGTGGAGTGACGCCATCGGTGCTGCAAAAGCTGTTTTCGGACGCAGGTGTTCGGTCAGCGCACGGCGTATTCATCTCGCCCTTCAAGGCCCAGGCACAGGAGGTCGGGAAGCTTCTCGCCGGCTGGGAAATGACGAGTTGGGAAGCCTCAACCGTCCATAGTCAACAGGGATCGGAAGCGGACATCGTCATCTTTGACACGGTCAATGCGGGAAGCGGGACGTGGCAAATTCCAGAGTGGAAGAGGCTTGTCAACGTCGCACTTAGTCGCGCAAGAGAGGCGGTGATTGTCCTCGCGAGTCGCAGCGAGATGGAGGAACCGTATCTTCGTCCGTTGAAGAAAGAATTGACCGCATCGTTCCTCGCGACAGACGACGAGCGTTTGGTCTGGCGAGAGCCTGCGCAACGCGAGCGAGGTCAAACCGAAAGATTCGGGGCATCGATTGCGGCAGAGCAAAAGGCGAAGTATAAAGAAACGTCTTCCTGTCGCATGGGCGATCAGTTCTTTGATCGCAAGGGAATGAAGCCAATTCTCTCCCAGGAACAGCAACGGCTGACCAATCTCGAACTCGATGGAAAGCCCCGATTGGTTCGTGGGGTAGCGGGCAGCGGAAAGTCGATTGTTCTTTGCAATTGGCTCGCCAAGACGGCGAAGCGTTTGCAAGATCAGAAGGATGCCCGCATCTGGGCTGTCTACGCCAACCGAAGCTTGCAAAAGCTGTTGCGGGAATCGATTGAATCGGCGTGGACCAGCCTGAATGAAGACGACCTGTTCGGTCAATCAGATTTCCCTTGGGACAAAGTTTCGCTGCTTCATGTGAAAGACGTTCTGGCTGGGATGCTGCCGAGCGTTCAGATGTCAATCGAATCCATCGGTTTTGACTACGACCGTGCAGCCGAAGAGTTCCTCAATCGCCAAGACATCGATGAATTGCTGCCCCGTTGCTCGGCGTTGTTCATAGATGAAGCCCAAGACATGGGACCGGCAACGTTGCGGTTGCTGTTGTCCATCGTCGAGCGAGCGGACGACGAAGACGCCAACAGTCGTTCCGCACACATCTTCTACGACAACGCACAAAACGTTTACAACACGAAGACTCCGAAGTGGTCAGAGTTCGGTCTCGACATGCGCGGTCGCTCCACGATCATGCGCGAGAGTTTTCGCTCGACCACGCCGATCACCGAACTTGCCGTCAACGTGCTGAGCCGGCTGTCGGAATCACGCAAGCGACAGGATCAGCGAGAACTGCTTCAGCTCGGGCTGCTGGAGAAAACAGATCGTGGCGGCGAAGACTGGTTACGAGTGCGGTACAACCAGATCGACGGCCCCAAACCGATCTACCACCGTTTTGACAACCGAAGGCAAGAAATGGCTTCGATCGCCGGTCACCTGAAGTACTTGATCCAGAACGATGGGATTTCGCCGACCGATATCTGCATCCTCTACAACGGTCGGGTTCAGGATGTCTTGCAATCGAACCTTGCACCGGCGCTCGCTGCCATCGGTGTCGAACTCTCGTTTCAGAAGAATCGTTCGTTCGAGAGGCAGCCCAACACCCTCGTTGCCACCACTCCGCATTCATTCAAGGGTTACGAATCTGAAGTCGTTGTGATCCCATGCGTGGACCACTATGTCGCCCCCGAAGGCAAAATCTTGGAGAACAGCCTGTACGTGGCAATGACACGTGCCCGTTCCCTGCTGGCAATCTACGGCGTGAGCCATGGCTCGAAAGCCAGTCGAAAGATTGGCGAAACGATTGGTGCGTGCATTGCGATCCAAAACACGCATCCGATCATTCAGGAGATGGGTGAATCCGCAGAATCATAGACCGCCAAGCATTGCGGCGCATGTTCTCTCGGCCCAGCGTTCACAACAATCGCCCGCCGACAGACATGAAACCGGGGCCTGGTGCCGTCGTTTCAACGCCCCGCCCCCTTGACTCTCCATCTAAGAGGCCTGACCCCTTTTTGCTCGTGGACAAAACGCCGCATTGACCGGTTCCAATCAATCGCATATCGTAGATAGACGATAAAAGGAACGGGATGGCCAGGCGACGCATCAACAAACCCCGCGATTTGCCGCCGGAGAAGCTCAAGGCTGATTCGACGGACGACGAGACGCTGATGGCCGGATTGTGACCGCTTTTTTTTGCTCAGGCATATCGTTTAGCGGCGATGGACGATATGCATTCACGCCATGGAAGACACGGAAATGAACCAAACCGACACGTGCCCCGCAGATGAGAAGGGGATCGGATTCTTTGAGCGTTACCTGACCGTCTGGGTAGGACTTTGCATCGTTGCGGGGATTGCGTTGGGCAAAGTCGCTCCCGGAATCGCCAGGTCGCTCGATGGCATGGCCATCTACGTCGACGATGCTCCGGTGATCTCGATCCCGATCGCCATCTGCCTGTTCTTCATGATGTACCCGATCATGGTCAAGATCGACTTCGGCGAAGTGGTCAAAGCCGGTAAGTCGATGGGTCCGGTTGGATTGACGCTGTTTATCAACTGGGCCGTCAAGCCGTTCACGATGTACGCCATCGCAAGTTTCTTTCTCGGGACGCTGTTTCTTGGATTTATCGGCCCCGATGCGGTCGATTACGTGAAGGCTCCCTTGGGCAGCAATCTTGAGGTCGGAGCGACCTACGGGGCCGGCGAGGTCGTCTTGGTCGAAGGCCTGAAGATGCTGCAAGTTCCGCTGTGGCGAAGCTACCTGGCCGGCTGCATCTTGCTCGGCATCGCACCGTGTACCGCGATGGTCTTGGTGTGGGGATTTTTGGCCAAAGGTAACGACGGACACACACTCGTGATGGTCGCGATCAATTCGCTGACGATGCTTGTTCTGTACGGAGTCTTGGGTGGATTCTTGCTGGGGGTCGGCCAGCTTCCCGTCCCGTGGCAAGCGTTGTTGTTGTCGATCGGCGTGTATGTTGCGTTGCCGTTGGTCGCCGGCTACCTGTCACGCAAATGGTTGATCGCGACCAAGGGAGACGTGTGGTTTCGTGACAAGTTCTTGCATTTCCTGACGCCCGTCACCATCACCGCTCTTCTGGCAACGCTGGTGCTGTTGTTTTCATTCAAAGGCGAAACGATCGTTGAGAACCCACTGACGATTCTTTGGATCGCGATTCCGTTGACGATTCAGACGTTGGTGATCTTTGCACTCGGCTACGCAGCGAGCAAAGCGATGGGGTTCACCTACGAATCCGCTGCCCCGACAGCGATGATCGGAGCTTCGAACCACTTTGAAGTGGCAATCGCGACGGCAACGATGTTGTACGGGCTGTCGTCCGGCGCGGCGCTCGCAACCGTCGTGGGCGTGTTGATCGAAGTGCCGTTGATGTTGGCGCTCGTGAAGTTCTGTCTCAAAACGAAAGGCTGGTTCCTTGCGGAATCGAACGACGACGCGGACGAAGGGCAACCCAGCGAACGATCTCTCTCGGCGGCTAGCTGATGGAAAACATCGTGCCACTGGTGGGTAGTGTCTTGGAAACGGCGGCTCGACCTCGCTGTCCACGATTGAATTCGTTTTCAAGCTGGGCTTACGCGTGAGCCATGATTCGAAAAGTGCCTGCCGGTTAGCTGCCGGCAGGCACGCGGACTCGGTAGATCGTTGTGGGTAGACACCCGATGTCGTGTGCCATCTAGATCGCCGGTCCGTTTCGTTCTCAGCCCGAACAGCCGAGGGAGCCACCGACAAGTGTGAGGGCCTGTCAGGAATTTTGTGTTTGCCAGCAATAACTGTAAGCTGACCCAAACACCTTCTCCTGCAGGAGCCCCTTCCCATGGATTCCAAGACGAAAGAGCAAGTCGAACAACTTGCTGCTGAATTTGCTCGCAATGCTTCGAGCATCGGTGAATTGAATGCATTGGTCAAAACAATGATGAAGTCGGGCATCGAAACGATGCTCAACTCCGAACTCGATCACCATCTCGATCAAGAACAATCCGAACCGGCCTCCGGCAGCACGCCTTCCAAAGAAAAACGAAACAACTGTCGCAACGGACATTCTTCAAAGAAGCTCAAGGGTGACTTTGGGGAACTGGAGATCGAAACACCTCGGGATCGAGACTCGACGTTTGAGCCGAAGATCATTGAAAAGCACCGGCGTCGCATTGATGGATTCGATGACAAAATCCTGGCCCTCTACGCAAAAGGATTGACCACCCGCGACATCCAGCAGATCGTCAAAGACCTCTACGGCGTGGATGTTTCACCAACGCTGATCGCTAGCGTCACCGAGGACCTGGAAGCCGAGCTAAAGACTTGGCAGTCGAGGCGTCTCGATCCGGTGTGTCCGATCGTCTATTTCGATGGGATCGTCGTCAACGTTCGGGGTGCATCGGCCAAGGTCAGCCCCCACACGATTTACGTTGCTTTGGGAATCAATCTGGATGGTAAGAAAGAGCTCTTGGGCCTCTGGATCGCTGAAACCGAGGGGGCGAAATTCTGGTTGAACTGCTTAACCGACCTGAAAAACCGCGGACTTTCCGACATCTTCGTATGCTGTGTCGACGGCCTTGCCGGGTTCCCCGAAGCCATTCGAGCCGCCTTTCCACAAGCTCGAATTCAGCTTTGCTTGGTGCACCTGGTTCGCGCCGCCCTTCGCTACGTCTCGCATGAAGACAGCAAGGCAGTCGCAGGTGATCTAAAATCAATCTACCGCGCATCGACAACCGAAGAGGCTGAAAGCGAACTGGAGCGGTTCTCGGAGAAATGGGACAAGAAGTATCCGACGATCTCGCGGCAGTGGCGAAATAAGTGGACGGACATCATCACACTGTTTGACTTCCCGCCCGAGATTCGTAAGGTGATCTACACGACCAACGCAATCGAGTCGGTCAACAGCACGATTCGCAAGTTTACTAAGAACCGCAAGATCTACCCGAGCCAGGACTCAGCAACCAAGTTGATCTATATGGCGATCATGGAGGCATCCAAACGCTGGACCCGCCCGATCAAGTATTGGAAGCAAGCACTCAACCACTTTGCAATCCTCTTTGAGGACCGCCTGCCGCCGAGCCACCGATACTAAACAACTGAACCGGTGACACAAAGTTTTGGACAGGCCCAGTGTGAGCTCGCACTACTATCCAGGGACCAAACGATGACGACAGTTTACAAAAGATTCATTGGGGTTGACGTCGCAAGCCGCAAACTTGATCTCTTCGATTCGGTGGCAAAAGTACATCAAACGATCGATAACACACCGGAAGCAATCAACGCGTGGATCAAACTTCTCCGCCGCAAGCGTGCCAAGACAATCGTGGTGATGGAAGCCACCGGAGGCTACGAAAGCAATCTGGTGGACGCTTTGCACGAAGCCGACACGGATTGTTGCGTGTGCAACCCCGCGCAGGTGCGATCGTTCGCCAAAGGGATCGGACTGATCGAAAAGAACGATCCGATCGACGCCAGAATGATCGCCCGGTTTGGTGAGGTCGTCACGCCAAAGTTGCGTGAGAAACCTTCTCCCGAACAACGCAAGCTCAAGGCGCTGGTGCATCGACGTGATCAAATTCTCTCGCAACAGTCGGCCGAACGGAACCGCCTTGCCCAAGCCCGCGACGAGGAAGTGCGTGAAGTCATCCAGGAAGCGTTGGACTTCTATAAACGGCAAATCGCGGGGATTGAGAAGAAAATTGCCGCGCTGATCGATGCCAGCCAACCCCTGTCTGAGCGAGCAGCGCTACTCGCTTCGTGCCCCGGTGTCGGCACCGCAACGGTCGCGATGTTTCTGGCCGAGCTCCCCGAACTAGGCTCGCTCAACCGCGGCCAAATTGCCAAGCTCGTTGGCGTCGCGCCGATCGTCCGTGATAGCGGCCAAAAGGAAGGCAAACGCAGCACGTTTGCCGGTCGCTCCCTGGTCCGCAAAGTGCTTTACATGGCCGCTTTGGTTGCCACGCGACACAATTCGATCATGAAAGCGTTCTACCAACGCCTGCTGGCCAAAGGCAAGCCGCCGAAGGTGGCGATCGTGGCGGTGATGCGAAAGCTCTTGGTAACGCTGAATGTCATGGTGCGCGAAGGAACGCCTTGGCGTGAATCCACTCTCGCGCCTGCGGGGTAGGCCTCTGGGGCAACACTGGCATCGGTCCGACATGGCAAAGTCCCACATGCATACGTGTCGCATCTGAAGTCACTCATCCCCTTCATACAACAAGACGTTTGGTGAGCCCCTTTCGCGTCGCCGTCACATTGGCCTGCGCAAGCAGATGAGGCCGATGTGACGGCGATGCGGAATGGGGCGGCCCATTTCGTTGAGTCCCGAACGAGCGTCACCCCCCCTCAATACCACCCTGAGCTGAATCTCACCAACCAGAGCCAAAGATGCAAAACCAAAAAAAATTCCCGACGAGCCATCACTCGCCATTGACAGAAACTAAGACAGCCGATGGCACCAAGTTGCGATCTTCCTTTGCGCAGGTTTCATTCCTGAAATGCCTGGCCCCCGTTTCCCCGTTGAAGGACACGGAGCAAGAGATTGAAAATTTCAAAATGAAAACTTCCAATTGCAAATTTGCATTTTTCAATTTGCAATCTTCCGTCCGTCCAGGTTCCTCACGACCCATCCTGTCTCGGCTGAAGCGAGGCCGGGCGGTGACGAAATCAAAAGGAAGCGAAGTCGCGTAAACCGAACAGAGTGTCAACACCAACGTTTTAGCGGTCCAGGCTTGCGCCCTGCCGCTAACACCTCGTCAAACGCAGCGACCAGTTTCGATTTTAGCGGTAGGGCGCGAGCCCTCCGGTGTTTCGGGAACGATGAGGGACCGGAGGGCTTGCGCCCTGCCGCTAACACGTCGTCAAACGCAGCCCGGATCTTGGGGGCGATATCCGCCAAACTCGCTTCCGCCCGCCGACCAACGCCTTGTTGCGTGCAGGCGGCGGAAAACGGTGGTAAACTAACGATCCCACCCCAGCTTGGAGAATGCTGAATCCGTCGTCTTGCATTGGCCGCAGTCGCCGTTGGACCTTTCCGCCGAGAAACGTTAACCGATCGCGCGGCGTACTCGCCGACAGATGCTCTCCCTCCCACCCAAATTCCTCGTTCGGCGAAAACGATGCAGGGCTCGCCCCGGCCGTTTCTCGCATTGAAAGAAGATGAGGCAATCGATGACAACTTGCCACGCTCCGATCGGCCGCACGGTGATCTGGATTGCGATTGCGTCGTGCTTGGCACTCAGGCTGCTCGGATCGTCGGCCGCAGCGGACGAGATCAGCTTCAGCGGCGACGTTCGACCGATTCTGGCGGAGTACTGTGTCCAGTGCCATGGTCCGGACGAACAGCACCGCCAAGCCGATTTGCGGTTGGATATTGCCGACGACAGTACGACGGCAGCGATCGTGCCGGGCGACCCCGATGCCAGCGAACTGATCGTGCGGTTGACGAGCGAGGATCCGGAGATGCGGATGCCGCCCCCGGAAATGCAAAAGCGGCCCACGGCACGAGAGATCGAGATCCTGCGTCGTTGGATCGATCAGGGCGCAAGGTTTGAGGGGCATTGGTCCTATCAACCGATTCGCAACCCTTCGGTTCCCAAGCCCAACGGCGCCGCTTCCACCGAGATCGATCGCTTTATCGTCGCGGCTCTGGAGAAGAACGGGCTGACGCTTGCTCCGCGACTGGACCGCCGGCGGCTGATTCGGCGCGCCACGTTTGACTTGATCGGCCTGCCTCCCTCGCCCGCCGAGGTCGACGCGTTCGTCAACGACGCCGCCCCCGACGAGGAGGCTTTCGGCAAGGTCATCGATCGATTGCTCCAGTCGCACCGTTACGGAGAACGCTGGGGCCGTCATTGGTTGGACATCGCCCGCTATGCCGACACCCACGGCGGTTCAGCGATCGGCTTCACCCGATTTCCGTTTTCGTACACCTATCGCGATTATGTGATCAGCGCGTTCAACGAAGACTTGCCCTACGACGAATTCATCCTGCAACAGCTGGCCGCCGATCAACTGGATCTGCCAGCCAACGACCCGGCCCTGGCGGCGTTGGGATTTTTGACGGTGGGCATGCAGTTTCGTAGCGTGCATGATTTGATCGACGACCAGATCGACGTGGTCACGCGGGGATTGATGGGGGTGACCGTCGCCTGCGCCCGCTGCCACGACCACAAGTTCGACGAAATCCCCACCACCGATTACTACGCCCTGTACGCAACCCTGGCCGCCAGCGAGTCGCCGGGCGAACTGCCGGTGCTGGGCGAACCACCGCCGACAGATCCGCTGCGTGATTACCAACTCCAACTGGAGAAACGACAGACGATCTATCGCGACATGGCTCGTGATCAGATGGAAGTGATGCGAAATCGCTTGCGCAGCCAAGTCGGGTTGTACTTGACCGAGTTGGCGAAGGGCGTGCCCGAACAGGATCTCTCGGCGGCGTTCCTGTCGTACCGCACCGACGATGTGCGTCCCGATGTTCTTAATCGTTGGCGAATCTATTTGCACACGCTCAGCGAACAGGATCCGGTGTTCTTTGCGTGGGTCCGTCTGCAGGAGACCCCGGCGGACCAGTTCCAAACGGCGTGCGAACAACTGGTGCAAACGCTGAAAGCGGAGAACGGCGATCCGGCGAAGTTTAAAGATCTGCACAACATGAGTGTGGAGGCTCCGAAATGGAATCCGCGCGTCCTCAACGCGATCGAGGAATCCAAGCCGGCATCGCTGATCGAACTGGCCGACGTCTACGGCAAACTCTTTGCAGACGTGCACCTCGGCTGGTTGACGGCGCTGCACGAGGCGTCCTTGGAAGCGACGCCGACCGGGGATCTGATCACGGATGAAGATCCGCGACACGCTGAAATCAATAGCTCCATCAATCAACAGCTGCGGCGGCATTTGTACGAGACCGGCACCCCGACCGACGTGCCGGACAAGCTCGCCGCCAAACTGCTCAACCGCACAGTGTCGGATAAGCTGTCCGGCAAGCGTGGCACGATCCACAATCTGCATCTGAATTCGCCCGGTTCGCCGCCGCGCGGGATGGTGCTGGCCGAATTCGAAACGCCGCCCGAAACCCGCGTGTTCCTGCGTGGCAATCCGACCAGCCGTGGCGAGCGGGTGGAAGCTCGATTTCTGACCGCGGTCGCTCCCCACAACCCGACGCCCTTTACCGATGGACAGCGCCGGCGTGGTCTGGCCGAAGCCATCGTCGACCCTGAAAACCCGCTGACCCGGCGTGTCATCGTAAACTGGATTTGGCGGCACCATTTCGGCTTGGGTCTGGTCCGTACGCCCGATGACCTGGGGACCCGCGGAACACCGCCCACGCATCCGCAGCTACTCGATCACTTGGCCACGGCGTTTGCCGAGGACGGTTGGTCGATCAAGAAAATGCACCGCCGGATCATGCTGTCGGACGTCTATCAGCAGGCTTCGGTCGAGAACACAGAAGCGCGCCGGCGCGATGCGGAGAACCGCTTGCTGTGGCGGATGCCGCGCAAGCGTTTGGAAATGGAATCGATGCGGGACGCGTTGCTGGCTGTTTCGGGCGAGCTGGACACGACGACCATGGGCGGTCGACCGTTCGATCTGGAAGCCGAGCCGGTGATCCCCCGCCGCAGCGTTTACGCGTTCATCAATCGCGACATCATTTCGAGCCTGTCCAGCACCTTTGACGGTGCGGACCCGACGTCGTGCACGGTCAAACGTCCCGACACGCTGGTACCCCAGCAAACGCTGTACGCACTGAATTCGTCCTTCATTCAAGACCGGGCTGCGGCGGTGGCCAAGCTGGCTGTCGATGCGGCCGCGACCAATGAAGACCGAGTGGAATGGTTGTACCAGCGGATCTATTTACGCCAACCCGATCCAGAAGAACGCGATTTGGCGATCACCTTTGTCACGCGTCCCCAGCCCGACGACGCGACGTCTGATGACGACGTAACCGAAACCGAACGATGGGCTCAACTCGCGCATGCCATGTTGGCCTCCAATGAGTTTCTTTTCCTGGATTGACCGGCCTGCCGATTCGATGACTCATCGGTCCCGCAGGGATCCTTACACGAGCAAGATCATCATGGACAACTCCTTCCTCTCGCCTCGCCGGCAGTTTCTCCAGCGCTGTGGCTTGGGAGTCGGATCGCTGGCGCTGGCTGATCTGCTGGCCGGTCAGTCGGCAACGGCCGAGACCGCAAGCCACTTTCCGGCTCGCGCCGAGCATGTGATTCACATCTTTCTCAACGGCGGCATGTCGCAGGTGGATACCTTCGACCCGAAACCGGAACTGACCCGTCGAGCCGGTCAGATGTTGCCGTTTGATAACCTGCAGACCGAACGCAAGACGGGAGTCGCTCTGCCCTCGCCGTTTGAGTTCAAACAGCACGGTGAATGTGGGATGCCGATCAGTGACCTGTTTCCGCGTGTGGCCGAGTGCGCTGACGAATTGGCGGTGATTCGTTCGATGTACGCCGAATTGCCCAGCCACGAGATGATGCTGATGTTGATGAACACCGGCCATTCCCGTTTGGTGCGTCCCAGTTTCGGATCGTGGTTGACCTGGGGGATGGGCAGCGAGAACAAGAACCTGCCTGGATTTGTCGCCTTGTGTCCGGGCGGCTTGCCGGTCGCCGGTGCCGGCAACTGGCAATCTGCGTTTCTGCCCGGCAGCTACCAAGGTACTCTGGTCGATACGGCTCAGACCGATCCGACCAAGCTGATTCGTCATATTCGTAACGAGCGAATCAGCCGATCAGATCAACTGGCTCAGCTGGACGTCTTGCAGGCACTCAATGCCAGGCACCTGGCCAGCCGTCCAGATGAAGCGGATCTGGAAGCGCGGATTCAGTCCTTTGATCTGGCATACCGAATGCAGATGGAAGCCACCGACGCGTTCGATACCAATCAGGAACCGGAACACATTTTAAAACTGTATGGAGAAGGGATTCAAAATCGCCAACTGTTGCTGGCTCGGCGTTTGGTTGAACGCGGCGTGCGATACGTACAGGTTTGGCACGGTGCGGGCCAGCCATGGGACAGTCATAGCAATATCAAAGGCGCCCACCGCACCGTCGCGAACCAGTGTGATCAAGGGATCGCCGGCCTGATCAAAGACCTCAAGCAACGCGGCCTGCTCAGCAAGACGTTGATCCTGTGCAGTGGCGAATTCGGACGCACGCCGTCGGTGGAAATGGGACAAAACGGATCGGGTGCCAGCCAGGGACGCGATCACAACCATTGGGGTTTCTCGCTGTGGATGGCGGGGGGAGGCATCAAGGGTGGGACGATCTACGGTGCGACCGATGAGTTCGGCTTCAAAGCCGTCGAGAACCCCGTTTCGGTGCATGACCTACACGCCACGATGCTGCACCTGCTGGGCTTCGATCACGAACGCTTGACGTACCGATACGCCGGCCGCGACTACCGTCTGACCGACCTTTACGGGCAAATTGTTCACGACGTCATCGCTTAAGGAAAGGTTTACTCGGTGGCGACGCTTTTCTAGATAGCAGAAAAATGGGGAGCAGGAAAACGGGATGGGGCTGAGGGGGAAATGGCGACAAGAAAATGGGTGACAAGAAAATACAGCAGGGGAGATCTGGAGGGTAAGTAGCTGGTCCGCGGCCGTGTGTGATTCAGTCGCCCCATTGAAAACTGTTGCGAGTGTTTCATTTTCTTGCCACCCATTTTCTTGTCGTTTCGTCTCCCGGCACTCCCATTTTTCTGCCATCCCGGTCAGTCGCACTCATTTGGTGCCATCAGCCACTTCATTCGCAGCCGCGAACACGGCTCGGATCCAGTCGCCGCGGGTGGTGCCGGCGGCGGGAACGGAGAAGCCGTGCTGGTGAGCCAAGCGATTCCAGCGCGTAGCCAGTTCCTCGTCGAGTGGCTGGTCGAGCCTTGCGGCGTGTCCGGGATACGCTTTGTAATACTGACTGACAATGTGTTTGCCGCGGGCGCCTGGTTTAGCCGGAGCAGGCTCGATGCCGTGGAGTCCGCCGAGGCTGCCCCACCATTGCACGGCGATGAAATCCGGGTGACCGGGTCGCACATCGCTGACGTGGATCGTGGCACCGCCGCGCGACCAGACACGCCGTTTCAACGCTTCGACGTCGACTTCCTGCACGCTGACGTTTTTGTCTAATGCCATGTCGGCAGCGAAACCGGCGGCACCGCCGAGCGACATCCAGATCGGTTCCAGACGAAGCGCGCAGAAGCCGACGTGACTGGCGCTGCAGGCTGTCGGAACGAGCAGATTCCGCATCGTCTTCGGTACCAGCACTCCGTAGGGAATCTGATACGGCGCGACGCCTTTGTAGAACTCGCCCGTATGCCGCCCGCCGATCAGCGGTCCTTCGTGGTCAGTGCCGTGGCAGTTGTGGCTGTATTCTCCAATGGCGATCGCGTCGGGATGCAAGCGGGCACGGGCGTCGTCCGGCGCGTATTGCGTGTCTGCTTCGGCATAGACGTACTGGCCGACCATTCGGCGAGCTTCCCGAACATAAATCTGCGACGGGATGTGGCCGCTGTCGGCAAACTCATCGCGACACAGCCCCCACGTCATCGCCGCTTCGCGAAAGGCATCTGGTAGTGCGGGATCGGTCTGGACGAAGTGCATCAGCCCGAGCTGCCAGTCGAGGTGTTTTTTTTCGATCCGCCGTCGGGTAGCGACGTCGGCTTCGGGATAGCCGCGATTGTGCCCCGGCAGCGAGAGCCGGACGAGTCCCTTGGAAACGTCGTTGATGTCGCGTTTGCCGTTGGGCATCACCGGCAGGTGCGCCTTCAGAATGAAACGCCGACCGGGATATCCGAAGGCGGCATCAAACTCGCCGGCCGTCACCAGCGGAACAATCGCCGCGTAGTCTTCGCGGTTGTAATTCTCTGGGACAGGAATCGGCACGCGGTTCGATTCGTTCTGCGTCATGCACAGGCGGTAGTTGTAGCCCTGTAACTGGTCATCGGCGGTTTCCGGCGCGAGCGATTCACCGTACTCCGACCGAGCCTCCCGCCCCACGCGGTACGGAACATTCGCCGCAGCGAGCAGATCGCCTTCGTAAGTCGCATCAATCACGATCTTTGGATTGACCGTGGTTTGCGGTGATCCCGGCACCGCAAAGTGCAGCGTCGTCACGGCCGAGTCTTCGACCTCCACTTGGACCAGACGATGATTCGTCAGGACCGTGAGGGTCGGCATTTCGGCGAGCATGTTTTCAAAGATCCGCAGGTTGACCGAAGGCTCACCGTGGGTGCCCTGCCAGCTGTCGTCGGCCTGCTCCGATTCGTTGCCATACGTTTCCCGGTAGTGCTGCAAGACCCGCTGGCTGAACTGGAGAAACGGTCCGTTGAGCGCTTCGAAGCTGTGAAAATCCGAATGCGATAGACCATGTGTCGTCATGCCACCGATCCGTCCGGTGGGTTCGATCAGCCAGACACTGCGGTCTGATTCTGCGGCATTCAGCGCGGCGGCAATGCCGGCAGGCGTGGCCCCGTAAACGACCACATCAGGCGACGCTGTGAAGCATTCCCCCCCTGTGTTGACGAAGGTTGTAGCGGCAGGGCGTGAGCCCTCCGGTTCGTCGTCTTTGCCAAAACACCGGAGGGCTCGCGCCCTTCCGCTAAAACATGTTTCACCGCGTTGCACAGCAGGCGAATCTGCGGTCCGGTCAGCAACGCGATCAGCGGCGTGCAACGCGGCCTGCGGTAGAAGCAGCCAATTGAAGAGGAGCAGAAGCGTCCAGCGGATCTGAAACGTTTTTTCCAGTCCTTGGGATGCAAGACGGCCGGCCAAAAAGACTGACCGAAAAAACTGTGGATTTCGCATGCTCTGTCTCATGATGTTTTTCACTCCGCTCGACCGCCGGCTACCTTCTGTGATGGGATCGGGAATCCGAAGATGCGACACACCCTCCGGCGATGCGCCGGCCCCGTTTATGTTGCGCTTCAATTCGTCGGATATTCTCCGAATGCCCGTTCCAGGTAATCGTCTTTGACCGATTGGGGATTCTGCCAATAGGCTTTGACCTCATGAATCGTTTTTCGATCCAATTCGAAAACCAACGGCCGCGACGTCATTCGCGCGAGCGTGTAAGTCCACGCCCCGTTCCCTGAGGTCGACGTTGGCGTGTAGCGAAGCAGGACCAAGGCCTCGGGGTCATTGGTCTCGGCAAATCCGAAACACATCGCCGACGATTTGCCGGCTGAATCCGACCATTGGACCAACGGATTGGTCAATAGACGCAACTCCTTTTTCTGATCTGGTTTTTCGACTTCATACATCCGCACCGAGAAACGCCGAATCAGCTGACGCATCACAAGCTTTTGGCGTCTCTCGTCATCGGAGACCGGTATCTGAACCTTCAAGGGCACATCGACCTGAGTGTTTTTTTCGGGCGTCCAAGATCGCTGCAGCCCGAGATCGCAATGCAAGGGCGTGGCTGTCAGCGATGCGAATTCACAAAACACGTTTCCATTTCCACGCACGGACAACGCCCCGAGGACGGCCGGTTCTGAATCGTGTCTCCAAAGAAACACGACGCCATCGGTGAAAAAGTTGCGAACAGGGTTGGTGTACCTCAAAACGGGACGCTCCTCGATCGAAAGCAGCACGTTCTGCTCCTTGGCAGGCGACATCTTAAACTCCTTCGCTTGTTGCGTCAGGTATTCCAGACGCACCTTCCGTTCCTGCTCTCGATCATTGGTCGCGTCGTCGGCGCCGAGCGGATTCGAAAAAAACGCGCAAGCGGCGAGCGCCAGTGAGGCGACACAATAGAGAATGACGCGATACATACAGGACCTCCTATCTGTGTTCGTAGTAAAATAGTGTTACAACATACCATGGCTTCGATCACGAATGATGCTTCGACACGGCAAGTGATGCCGACGTCTCGAATATCCCCGCCTTCAAGAACCCGCCCTTCAAGAACCCGCCCTTCAAGAACATTCGCACTCATCTTGCGGTGCGATGGTCTTGAATGAATGACTCGCCAAACGCGTGCGTTTCGGGATGATAGAAAAACAGCGTTCCAGAAGCTCCACTAGGAATTGATTTCAACCTTTTTTCGCCACTGCCATGCCCCCATTGAATCGCATCTTTTGTGTCACAACCATCCTGATGTCCGCCGTCGTTCAGGTTCGCGCTGAATTTCCGCTTCGCGATGCGGTAGAGTGCCACCCTCGTCAGGGACTGCCGAACTTTATCGCCAAAGTCCGGGCCGGCGAGACGGTTCGTGTGGCGTATCTTGGTGGCAGCATCACCGCCGCGCCGGGTTGGCGTGTCCAATCGCAAGAGTGGCTTCAGCAGCAATACCCCGATGCGACCGTGAACGAGATCCATGCGGCGATCGGTGGCACGGGATCCGACCTGGGCGTGTTTCGCCTGCAGCGAGATGCGCTGCAGCACGATCCGGATTTGTTGTTCGTGGAATTTGCGGTCAACGATGGCGGAGCGGCACCGGAGCGTATCCATCAGTCGATGGAAGGCATCGTCCGTCAAACCTGGGCGGTCAATCCGGAGACCGACATTTGCTTTGTCTACACGCTCACTCAAGCCATGCTGTCGGACCTACAGTCCGGCAAGATGCCTCGCGCAGCCAGCGCCATGGAAGACCTGGCCGATCACTACTCGATTCCCTCGATTCATTTCGGCGTCGAAGTCGCCCGAATGGAGTCGGCGGGAAAGCTAGTTTTCAAAGCTCCCAAACCGAAAGACATCGCTGCAGAGCCGATGGTCTTTTCAACCGACGGCGTACACCCCCACGTCGAAACCGGGCATCGGCTTTATACCGAAGCGATCGCGCGATGCTGGCCAAAATTCGCCGCGGCCAGCGATGCCCCCCAACCCCATCCCTTGCCGACACCGCTTCGCGATGACAATTGGGAACGCGCCAAAATGGTGGCCATCGAGCCCGAGATGCTGACCGGGAACTGGACCAAGCTTCCGGCAGATCATGCGCTGGCCAAACGATTTCAACGCAACATGCCCGAGCTTTATCAAGCAGAAGAACCGGGGGCGACGTTGACATTTACATTCGAAGGAACCAACGCCGCAATTTTTGATCTGGTCGGTCCCGATGGCGGCCAACTCCGCGTTCGGTTAGACGACAACGAAGTCACTCGCAACCGTATCGATGGCTATTGCACGTATCATCGCATGGCGACGCTACGGATCGGTTCGGAACTCTCTCCCGGGCGGCACAGCGTTACCATTGAATTGACACCGCAGCAGCTCGACAAACGGGAGATACTGTTCGAACGCAACCGGTCCGATTTCGATGGCAAACCCGACAAATATAAAAACCACACGTGGTATGCATCGTCACTGATGTTGATCGGTGACTTGGAATAGCGGCCACGTCCTTACCTATCCGAGTCGCTCTGCGTCGCAGCGCTCACGCACGCGTGGACGCATTGACCGTTCGGCGTGAGGGCGCTACTGCGTCGATGCTGCAAAGACGCGCAGAACCTCGTCTTTCACTTCGTATTTGCAGCCGACTTTTGCAAGGGCGATGTTCAGCACCATCCGAAGACTCACGTTCGTCATTTCGATGCTGACTCTCGTATTCGTGGTGATGCCGGCTCGCTTCAAATCATTTCGGTCCAAGAGGATTGGAATCCGGTGCTGTTCGGAAAGCTGCGTCAGGAAGTCAGCGAGCGGCACGCCATCCGCTTTAACAGACGTTTTTCCCGATAGAACCTTCTGGTAGTAGTCGGCAACACTGGCCTCCTCCGGTTGGTTGTGCTTGTTGTCTCGATAGAGTGCATTGCGATTCGCTTTGGTCAGCGGTGCATCGATCGAAACGACTTCCCCCGAATCAAGTTTGCGAAGCTTTAGAAGCACAGACTCACTGGGGACATGGCCAAGCTTCCCTAAGACCTCTACCAAATCCTCACTTAATCGTTTCTTCCAGTTCTGACCAAACGCCTGCTTTGTTTGTTTAACCAGGTCTTCGATCGCGAGGTGGTCGATCTTCAGCAGTTCGTAGTGTTCGGATCCCACCGTGACAACGACCTGTTGTTCTCGAAACTCCATCCGTGTGTACGGCGCGAGTTTGGGAGGCACGGCTTGGTCGGCCGACTGCGGCTTCGCGTCACTCCGGTCATTGCCGGCGGACTTTGTTTCGACAATCGTGGCCACTTGCGTTGCACCACGTCTGATGACGACCGAATCATTTTGGATCTCGAAACCATCGACGTCGCCGGCAATTTCGACGACGTACACGCCCGTTTTGATCTCGATCGTTTTTCCTGCTCGGCTGACCCTCATCTGCTCGACGACTTCGTCACCTTTCCGGATGACAATCGGTAGATTCGCATCCGCGTTACTTTCGATACGCAACGTGCCTTGCTCGGTCTGCAAGATGATGATGGTTGCCGCCCACAGGAGAAAGCAGAACAATCCCGCGGCAACGATCCATCGCAAGGGTTTGCCGGTTTTGCGACCGTTGGCTGAGGCACTTGGCCGAGGTTTTCGGGTGGGTTGAACCTCCGGGGCTTCGGTTCCCGTCGGGTCCAACAGATGGGCCTGCCAGCGATTCAATAACCGAACGACCTGCGATGCAGTTTGGTAGCGATGCTCGGGGCTCTTGCTGAGCAGCCGCATCACGATTGCGTCAAGCCACGCGGGAACGTCGGCGTTGATTTCACGCAGCGATCGCGGATCGTCATTGCCGATCCGATTGAGCACCCCCATTGTTGTTTCCGCACGAAACGGGCTGCGTCCGGTGAGCATGAAGTACATGACGCTGCCGAGTGAGAACAGATCGCTGCGGTGGTCGATCGCATCTCCGTGAGCTTGTTCGGGCGACATGTATTGCGGCGTGCCCGCGATCACGCCGCTGCGTGTCATGCTGGCGTCGTCCACCGCTCGGGCCAAACCGAAGTCGGTGATTTGGACGCGTTCGACACTGTTTTCCAACAAGATGTTTGCCGGCTTGATGTCGCGATGGACCAACCCCTGCTGGTGGGCTGCGGAAAGGCCGTCGGCGATCTGTGCCGCGATTCGGACGGTTTCGATCGGTGACAAGGGGCCATCGTGTTGCACCCGCTGTTGCAAACTCGGGCCGTCCACGACGGGCATGACCAAGTACGGAAGTCCATCGTGTACATCGACCGTTTGAATCGGAACAACGTGCGGATGGACGACCGCGGCGGCACTCTTGGCTTCGCGAGAAAAACGTTGCCGCGCGGCGGCGGAACAGGCCAACTCGGGTGCCAAGACTTTCACGGCACAATGACGCCCCAGCGACGTATCAAACGCTCGCATCACGATCCCCATGCCGCCACGGCCAAGAACTTGTTGGATCTCGTAGCGTGCAAAGCGTCCAATCGAATCGGGATCACGGGACGGTTCGAGAAACGACGCGGCGCCGGCTTGCCGCCCGTGCTCGTCCTCGCCAGCATCGTCGGTTGCGGAGCGGTGCGGGGAAGCTGCACAGCCCTTGACGAAAGCGCCCGATGGTTCGGAAAACATCGCAGCGAGGTCTCGCCAGCTCAGGTTTTCTTCGGCCATGCCCTCGACCACGCACTGACAATCCTCGCACGACTCGATGTGTCGGGTGACTGCTTCGGTGCGTGCGGCGAGACGATCGTGCAGAAAGTCATCGAGCGTTTCACGGTCGTAGTGAGATCGATCGCGCTGGTTTTGGTCGTCGCCAATGCGTGCAATCATTCTTCGGTCTCCCACAGGCTGGAAATTGATTGAGCCTCTTGTTGCAAACGCGCAAACACACGGCACTTTGCCATCCGCACGGCGCCTTCGGCCTTGCCGAGCGATGCCGCGACAGTGGAGATCGATTGGCCTTCGACGGCCGTCATCCAAAACGCTCGCCACGTGGCGGGTTCGCATTTTGAACGCACCCTGTCCGCCGCTACATGGAATTGCTGACGACGGAGTTCGTGATCGAACAAGGTGGCTGTCTCGCTCTGCCGATCCGGTTGTTGCATCAACCACCGGTTCGTCTGGCTATCGCCCGACCCCACCGGCCCCTTGGGGCGTGTCAGCTGATTGACGACCAGGTTGCGGGTGATGCGGAACAACCAAGCTCGAAACGAACCCCGGCCACGTGTTTCGAAGGTTTCCAGAGACCGTCGCACCGCGGCAAACACGTCTTGGGCCAAATCTTCCGCGTCGGCGTGCTGCAGGCCTTTGCCCAACGCCACCCGAACCACGAGCGGTCGGTAGAGGCTGACAAACTCCATCCAAACCTCTTCCGAAGCCGGTTGGTTCAGCTTGCCGATCAGTGACGCTCGTGTTTCCGGACCTTGCAACATCGATTTCTCCTACCAGCCAAACACAGCGGTCGGGTTCCTGTCACACCAAACGATCAAAAAATCTCCAAAAACGGAGCCCTTGACCGAAAGCCAACCGACGGAAGAGGACACTGATTCAGTGGTCTCGCCTCAAAACCCACATTCTACCTCCCGAGACGGTCGCATTGTCCACCCGTCCCGGCAGCAGCGTGCGGCGGACAACCGTTCGGCGACGACGATCGCCTCGGGAGATCGAATCAATTCCTGACAGAGATGGCCCCCCGTTGTCCCGATGGCCCCCTTTCTCCCCTAGCCTCCTTTCGATCAGCCGGCGAGTCCGCCCAACCCCTTTTTGTAGAAATATTAGTCATGTCAACCATTTACGTAACTTCCGACGTCCGTTGTGATGCATCGACACCTCATGACCGTCGACTTGTGCGCGATCGATGATGTGCAACAACCGAACGCGCATACCCCGTGATGCGGAACGTGCAGCTTGTCTGTGATGGTGCCGCAAGGGTTGGTGATAATTGCGATAGATGGCGCGTGATTGCAAGCATCGAGTGTTGCCATCTCGGTGATCAGTCGTGGGGATCGACACGTCTCGTGTCGACTGTCACCAAGCTCCTGCTACGGTACACACTGGCTACACACCAGAAGAGGGCCGGGTGCTAATTGTGTGTGCTCACGATCAAGGCAATGCATAGTTTTGAAGATGCGACATGCCGGCCAAGGGCGATCACCATTGGCGAATTTTCCAATAAGACTCAAGTTGATAAGGGCGAACATTTCACCTTGCAGGTCATTGCTGTTCAATTCACCCGCACCGCTGATGAAAGCCAGAATTGGGCACGTCGAATTCGCGCCACCGGTATGTCGTTTGCCTAGTGGGGAAGTCATCGAAGAGTCAATTAGCACGTTGCTTACCGGCTCACTCGAATCCTGCCTCCTTCACAATGCAAACTTTCAAGCGATGAGAAATCTCACTCACAAACGTTCCGCTTTCACACTGGTCGAGTTGTTGGTCGTGATCGCCATCATTGGCGTCATGGTCGGTCTGTTGCTCCCCGCAGTGCAAGCCGCTCGCGAAGCAGCACGGCGGATGCAATGCTCTAATAACATGAAGCAGATCGGGTTGGCGATCCATAACTACCACGACACGTTTCGTCAGATGCCGGCCAACCATGGTCTGCGAACCGACCTGCCGTCGACGGGACGTCCCCACTCGGGCGTTTCCTGGATGACGGTGATTCTGCCGCAATTGGAGCAGTCGTCTGCGGCCGATGCGATCATCTTTGAAGGCACCGACTTCAGCGAAGACTCCGTCATTCCCAACCGAAACTGGGAGCTGATGTCGCGAACCAACGTCCCGACCTACAACTGCCCCTCCAGCGCCCTGGAGCGATTCCGCATTCAGGAAACCAGCCAGGCGACCCGCGACTTTGATCCGGATGCACCGGACACCTACGAAGTCCAAATCCCCGATTACGTCGCATCGGTCGGTTACTACAACCCCCCGGGTTCCAATGTCTTCTCCTGGGACCGCTACTACGCCAATACCGCGACCTGGTCCTGGGGATGGTTGCAAGACGACGGCTTCCTGTCGATGTTGAACAACCGTTTCCGAGAGCGTCGATTCTCGAGCGTCTTGGATGGATTGAGCAACACGATCGCCGTCGGCGAGCACGGTGCATGGCTCCAGCACTTTGACGGCACTCAAGAAGACTCACGTCCCGGGCGTGGACCGGGAGGCTTCTGGGCAGCCCGTCCGATGCACTATGCCTGGGGTGCCTTCCACGGCAAGACCGCCAATGTCACCGTGCCGCGATACCCCAACAACAGCCTGTTCTCGGGAAACTGGACTCAGAACATGGAACACACCCTGCATAACGGATTCCGTTCGCAACACGTCGGTGGCGTGCAGTTCACGATGGGCGACGGCTCGGTTCGCTTCATCACCGACAGCATCGACTTTGACAACATCTTCACCGCACTGTGTGGTCGCTCGGACCGCTATGTGTTCGACCAGGATTGGGTGCAATAGTCAACGCAAACAATGACTGAACGGACTTTACTCACTACCACACAGAGAACGACGATGACCTATCATTCGACCTTTCACCGGCCGCTCCGCTGGGCGGCCGCCATCCTGGTCCTGGCTGTCCTGCAGACCGGATGCGACTCCTCGCCCAAGCTCGGTCAAGTCACCGGTGTCTTGACGATGGACGGAGAACCCATCAAGAACGGCAGTATCGAATTTGTCCCCAGCGGTGGCGGACGGCCTTCGCTGGCCCTGACCGATGAACAGGGACGATACACCGCGTACTACCTGCCCAACGTGCCCGGTGCGATTCCCGGAAAACACCGCATCCGTTTCGAAATCGCCAAGGCCAAACCGGGCGACCCGGGACTGGTTCGTCCCAAGGGGAAAGGCAGACCGACCGGCGAAGTCACGTTGGAACCATCGACCATCGAAGTCGTCGCCGGTGAAAACCACGTCGACTTTGAATTGGTCGAATCCCCAAGCTGAGGCCGCCGGCCACACGCTCACCCATCCACCGCCGCCCGTCTTCTTGGGAAGACCGGGCGGCGGTCGCTTTTGAACTCGGTCGGTTGATGTTTGGGGCAAACGTCAACCGACCCGCTGCGAGCAAGACCGCTGCAAAAATGGAATGGTCAAAAGATGGAATGGTCAAAAGATGGAATGGTCAAAAAATGGATTGGTCAAAAAATGGATTGGTCAAAAAATGGATTGGTCAAAAAATGGATTGGTCAAAAAATGGATTGGTCAAAAAATGGATTGGTCAAAAAATGGATTGGTCAAAAAATGGATTGGTCAAAAAATGGATTGGTCAAAAAATGGATTGGTCAAAAAATGGATTGGTCAAAAGATGGGTTGGTCAAAAGATGGGTTGGTCAAACGATGGAGACGAATCGCGAAAGTCAGTCGTCGAGACTTTGGATCAAGGTCTGGATTTCGTCCGGCGTGATGTTGCGGCAGGCTGCCTGCAACATCTCACCGAAATGTCGTTTTCCTTCGACGCCTGACATGAACCCGATGTTGCCGATCGGCCCATAGCTGTCAGTGATCCGTTCTCCTTCGGCATCAAAGATGGCGTGGAACGGGACTCCGACCCGTCGGCCCAGCGTCAACAATGCCGCCACTTCGGATCCGTGTCGGTCTCGCACGTCATCGATTTTGACCAAGACGAAGTCTTTTTCGAGCACTTCACGGTGATCATCGATCCAGCGACTGAGACGGAAGCACGGGCCACAGTAACGCTGTCCGGTGCGGATCCACACGCGGCGGTCGGTTTCACTCGCCGATTTGAATGCCTTGTCCCACTTCAATTTCGCATCTTGCTGATCCGGCGCATGTTGTTCGATCATTTCGTCGGCGGCCGATACGGACTGGTCATCACCGGCATCGAACAAGGACCGTGCGAGTTCTTTTCCATTGACATCGTAGACGCAAACAAAAACGGCACCCTCGGAAACGGACGGCCACTTCATTTGCTCGGCAAATTTTCGATTTCGGGGATCATCCAAGTCGTCCGGGGTGACATGCAGTTGCATGAAGCTGGTGATCTTTTGCTGCCGTGAATAGTCCAACAAAGCGTCATCGATGAACGCTTTCACGGTGGGGTCGTCATGGTCCGCGAGAATCACCATTTGACGAAAGTTGCCCAGTCGACAGTCCCGCTGGGTGATTTGAAAACGCTCGGCCATTGTCTTTTGCTCGGTGGCCGATTCTGTCGCACCCAACCGTGTGACGACCTCCTCGCGCTCGTCATCGGGCAACAGATAGATGGTGTCAATCGATCGAAATTGATTGGGGGCATGGTCGAGCGGATCGGTGCTGACCAAAATCTCTGTCTTGCACGGCAATGCATCGAAGCGATAGCGTCCCTGTTGATCGGTGACACGCTCAATCGAGGGCAGAAAAAACGTGGTCGGAAAAAACGTGGTCGGAAAACCGCTGCCGAATACCGAGCCGTCGGAGACTCGTATCGAAGCGCGGACCGGATGACTCACAACCGGTTGACCTTGGCCGTCGAGTATCTGGCCGCGAAACGATTTCGTCGGATAGAGTTGGATCTGAACCGGTTGCTCGAGATCTTTGATGACAACCGATCCGGCAAACTGTTTGTCGTCTGAAAATGCAACGGCAGCCAGTTTGGTGGCCTTCGTTTCGAATTCGAATCTGCCGTCGCTATCGGTCTTGACGGAAAACCCGTCACCGGATTGTCCGTCGATCGCTCCGATTTGAACGCTCGCGTCTTTCAGCTCAACGGCATCGCTCCACGGGACGATCGTCCCACGAACCGCGACCGCTTTGTCCAGTTCTCGATGAAGATGGATTTCGTTCGGCGCATCGGGCTTCACGACGATTTCCTGGTTCGCCCGCCAGTCGCTTGACATGGCGTTCACTTCCAATTCGCCCGGCGGCACGAACATTCGAACCATTCCCTCGTCATCGGTGCTGCCGTCCGAGTTTGGTCCAAGGCTTCCTGAACGCTTTTCGCCGTTCTCTTGCCACGAGAACTGATGCCGGGACCGGAAGAGCACTCGTACGTCTTGCATGGGTGTCGCATCGCGTCCAGCGGTTAATCGAACGCGCACCGGGATTCCCTTGATCAAGTTCAACGCGAGGGCGTTTTGTTTTTGCGAATCCGATTGAGAGGGGATCAAATCGATCGTTGGCGTGACCCATTGTTCGTCGTTGACGAAGACGCAATACGTAGCGTCGGGCAACGCGTCGACAGAGAAACTTCCATCCGGATCGGTCATCGCATAAACGTATTCGAGCCGCCCCTCCTCTTCGGCTTGAAACGTGCCGAGCCGGACGTCGAAGCCACCCGGGAAGACGTCGTCCCCGGAAACACGTCCGTTGACGGTTGCTCGATCGACGGACTTCTTCACCGTCAATACAAATCGATCATCCTCAAAGGTGCCTTCGACGCGACGCCAGTCTTCGTCGTGAAGATCAACGTACGTGTAGGGAGCGTCAATCTGCGGGAAGTACGGATAGACGGCAACGCCCTGATCGTCGGTGACCAGGTGGACGTCATCGGGAGTCCCGATGAAGTTGTATTCCGGCGGTGCGGTTGCGACGTTGAGCTCGAGCTGAACGCCCGAGAGCGGCTGCCCGTCGATGTCTGTGACAACGATCGGACACGGTCTGCACTGGAACAGATCAATCGTATGACTGTCCGCCGTGGGATCACGCATTGGTTTGCGTGAAAACTGGTATCCGCCGATCCGTTCGTTCTGCGACCAGGCGGTCACGGCCGAAATGGTTTCGTGCGACAACAGAGTGAATTCGGCAACACCGTCGTCGTCGGCGACCGCGGACAATTCGACTCCGCTGTCGAGCCTCACCCGCACGTTGGCTTTCGCGACGCGTTTGCCGGCGTGTTGCAGCGTGAACGTCACCGTACGACTGGGACGTTCGGCTTGCAGCGTCACGCCGTTGAGCACGCGCTCCCGCAATTGATTTCGAACGATCATCTCGTGGGCTCGGCTTCCGTCCTGGCAAGTCGCATCAATGACGATGCTATACCAACGGTGTTTGTTCACCGGCAACCAGACTTCAAAGCCGCCGTCTTTGACATCGGGTGTCAAGCTCTCCAACACCTGAGCGTTATACTTGATGCTGATCCGCACCGTCGCGGCTTGGACCGATTGGCCGTCTTTGTCGTGGATTTTGCCGCGGAGCCGCATTTCCAGCGTGTCGCTGCTGCCGCGGATCCAGTCGGGCACCCTGGACGCATCGTTGGCCTCAGCGGTCACGGCGGTAAAGCTGAGCGTGGTTGTCAAGATCGATGCGATGATGAATCCCAACGGATCAGCGGCGACCGTTTTTATACTCATTGATATAATCCTTGAAGTCCGAAGTTGTGCCGAAGGTCCCAGGTCGATTGAAGCGTGTTTACTGCGAAATCACGCAGAAGGCATTCCCAGGGCGACCGTCGGTGATCGCGTCGCCCCGGGAGCAAACCGCCAGCGTCACGCAACACGGGGCGACACGGCTGGATCGGCCGTTCGATGGCTGATGCGACGGCTAAATCCCCGATCGCGTGACAAGTAGAACACGTAGCTCCCCCCGATTGCAAGTTATTTGGCCAGCACTCCGGTCGGGGGATGGTGGTTCTGACGAAGCGGCGTGTTCGTCAGATGCCGAGGGTTTTCCCCATCTGGTCCCGCGTTCCACGGCATTACCGTACTTCCTTCGATCGTGGCGGACAGTCCTGAACTACGTTTTCATACGCGTCCCGCCAGATGCGGGTTGATGTGATCATCGATGACAGTACCTGGAGAAAATTTTGGAAAACGTTGCCATGACTCGCCAGACCATCCCCGGTTCGAGCACGATCAAACGCATCGAGGCGTTGATTGACCACCCTGACCTGCTTCATTCGCCCCCCGAAGTAGCGCAATCGCTGTTGCAGTTGACCAAAAACGATGACTTCGGTCTGCACGAGATCGTCGATTGCATCCGGGCCGATCCGGCGATGTCCAGCCGCGTGTTACATGTCGTCAACTCCTCTCGCTACGGGTTGGAAACATCGGTAACCAACCTGCGCCAAGCCGTATCGCTGTTGGGCGAACGGAGCATTCGCTTGATCGCGATGACCTTCAGCATTGCCAATGCGTTTTCCACCGGTGCAGCCCGTGAGCTCTACAACGACTTTTGGCGACAGGCGTTGACGACCGCGGCGGCCGCCCGTCGACTTGCCGTCCAACTGGGCGGCGTGGATCACAACGATGCCTACACGACAGGGCTGCTCAGTCATCTAGGCACGCTGGTGTTTGCACAGGTCGAAGGCGAAAAGTACCTGTCGCTGTACCGGAGCACCTCGAGAGAACGTCTGTTTCATTTAGAAAGACAACAATACGGCACCGATCATGTCAACATCGGGGCACGCGTGTTGTCCCAATGGCAGTTTCCCGACGTGATTTGCGATGCCGTTGGAAACCATCGCAACGCGGAACTCGACGATCCTCTCACGGTGATCGTCCACGGCGGCACGCTCGTCTCCGACGCACTTTGGTATGCCGGGGACGAATCGATCGCGAACTGCCACGGTTGGCTAAAAGACCGATTCAATCTTACGATCGACGAATTCATTGAATTGGCCTTGGCGTGTCGCGACGAAGTTCAGCTGGAACTGGAGGTTTATGGTGTCGACGCAGACATACCAATCGATCCAGAGGAATTATTGGAACAGGCACGCCGCCGGTACATGGAATCGTCGCTGACCACCGCATTGGACTTCGATTCGTTCGGATCCGTGTTCGGCGAAGACTGAACGCGACCGGCGACGACGGATTCACCCACGAGCCTTTTCCAACAATCGGCTCAGTTCCTTGAGTTCTGAGCGTGTCAGGTGCCCCATCAATTGCCTGTGCAGATCACTGACCGGGCCATCCATTTTCTTGAGCACCGCACGCGCCTTCTTGGTGATCTCGATAAACACGACACGGCGGTCTTCGGTGCTGCGACGTCGACTGACCATGTTCTGTTTTTCGAGCCGATCGATCAATCCCGTGATCGCCGGAACCACTTGAATCATCCGCTCGGCGATTTCCAAACACGGCATCGGCTTGCCTTCACCCCGCAGAATGCGCAGCACATTGTACTGCGATGCCGTTAACCCGAACTGACGGAACAGCCGACCAAAGCGATTCTGGAGCTGGTCATTGGTCCGCAACAGGTTCAGCAACGCCTCCTGCTCGGGTGACGAAAACGGTTTTTTCTTTTTCAACTCTCGCTGTAACCGGCCGCTTGTCATGATTGCCTCTCGCGGGTCGTGATGGATTGCGGCAATTAGTTTACACGTCAAGCGATGGCGGAAACAACTACGCGGCGATTGTGTGACAAAACGACAACAATCGACCGACAAACTCATCCGCCGTGAGTTTCCGCGTCGGCATCGGTCTCGCTAGACGCGCGTCGATACCGGACGACCGCGACCGCCAGCGTGATGACTGTCAGCGGAATGACGAACCCGATCATGACGATCGACAAGGTGCGATTGACGGCGGGCACGGTTGCCGCGGTGACCAGGTACGCCGTGTAGGCGACGTAATACGCAAGAAACAGACCGCCTTCCCAGCGGGCGATCAGGTGGCCGGTAAAGAAGATCGGCAGGCAGGCGACCGCGACCGCCACCATGACGGGCAGATCCAACTCAATCGCGGTGTTTGAAACCGCAACGCCCTGGGTGGAGACGAGTGAAGAAATCCCCAGCACGCCCATGATGTTGAACAGGTTGCTGCCGACGACGTTCCCCACCGCGATGTCGCGTTCGCCACGCATCGCGGCCACGATCGACGTCGCCACCTCGGGAAGCGAGGTCCCCGCGGCCACAATCGTCAGCCCGATCACCAGCTCGGAGACGCCGAATTGTCTGGCCAAGAGCACCGCCGCGTCTACGAACCATCGCGCGCCCAAGACCAGCAGCACGAGTCCGGCGATCAGCACCAACACGCTCACCAGCAGCCGCCCTGAGGAATTTCCAGCCGGCTCTGTTCCATATTCGGCTTCGTATTGAGCCGTGATCCCGGCCTGTTCCTTTCGGCTTTTGATCACGGCCCATGCCTCGTACCCGATCAGCCCCGCGACGAGCAACGCTCCATCGACTCGCCCGATCCGCCCATCCAGGGAAAAGACCATCACCAGCACGGACAGACCGACCATCAACGGCACGTCAAACCGTATCAATTGCTGAGAGACTCGCAACGGGATGATCAGGGCCGAGACACCCAGGATGAACAGCACGTTGAAGATATTGCTGCCCAAAACGTTTCCCATCGCCACATCAGGCTGTCCACGCAACGTGGATTGCAGACTGACGACCAACTCCGGCGCACTGGTGCCGATTGCGACCACGGTCAAGCCGACGACGAGCGGTGAGAGCCCCACCGCAAGTGCCAACTTCGATGCGCCGCGCACCAACAGTTCCGCCCCGATCGTCAGGACGACCAATCCCATAACAAGCGTGAAAATGGTGACCAATGAACTTCCTTGGAAAGGGTGCGATCAAACGGCAGTCGTGGTCTGGGACCATCGCGTCGAACTGGGAAGATCGATTAAATCGCCAGACCGCCCGTTGTGCGGTTATAGTTTAGCGACGGTCCATGACGGAAGTACTTTGGAGAGGTGGAGACGTGCAGCGAGTTTGCCGGTTCGGATTGTTGATTGTTATCGTCGGTTTCGCCGTTGAAGGTTCTCGGGCGCTGGGGCAATCGCGTCGCGATGCGGAGAGCCGCGATGGGATGGTGGTCGCGGTATCGCCCGACGCGGCGGCGGTCGGTGCGGAGATTTTGGAGCAGGGCGGCACGGCGGTCGATTCGGCGATCGCGACCGCCTTCGCCCTCGCCGTGACGCATCCATCTGCCGGCAATCTCGGCGGCGGTGGGTTCATGCTGGTTCACCCGGGCGACGGCAGCCCGCCGTTGATGATCGATTATCGTGAGAAAGCACCGCTTGCGGCCCACCGCGAGATGTTTGTCGACAACAACGACACGCACACCCATCCGTACGTCGGAGTGCCCGGAACGGTCCGCGGGATGAAGTTGGCTCACGAACTGTATGGTTCGCTCGCCTGGTCGTCTCTCGTCACGCCCGCGGTCACGCTGGCCCGTGACGGATTTGAGATCCACGCCGGCTTGGCCGCAGAGCTGAACCGAGAATTGGGGCGCAGCACCAACGATGAGTTCCGCCGCGTTTATGGCAAACCCGACGGGACCGATTGGGCCGCCGGTGACCGACTCGTGCTTTCCGACCTCGCCGCGACGCTGCAGCGGATCGCTGAAGACGGCCCCAATGGGTTTTATGCCGGAGAGACGGCCGACTTGATCGCGGCGGAAATGAAAACCGGTGGCGGATTGATTTCGACCGAGGATCTGTTGCGCTACCGGGCCCGGGTGCGACAGCCGATCCGATGCCGGTTCCGGGGTTACGAAGTGCTGTGCCCTCCGCCGCCGAGTAGCGGTGGGATCACGTTGACACAGATGCTGGGGATCGCCGCGAACTTTGACCTCCGCCGCTCCGGGCGATGGTCGGTGAAGACCAACCACGTGATGATCGAAGCGATGCGGCGGGCGTACGCCAATCGCGCGATGTATTTGGGTGATCCCGACTTTGTCGAAATCCCCAAGCACCTTGCCAGTGCCGATTTCGCCAAATACATGGCCAGCACCATCGACTTGGACCGAGCCACACCCAGTCGTCTGTTGGGGCCGCCGCTGACCGAGCCGGACGAGAGTCTTGAAACCACGCACTTTTCCGTGATCGATCGTCACGGCATGGCGGTCAGCAACACCTACACGTTGGAAGCCAGCTACGGCAGCGGGATCGTCGTCCGCGGGGCGGGTTTTCTGCTGAACAACGAAATGGGTGACTTCAACCGCCGTCCGGGAGTGACCGATACGAAAGGCTCGATCGGAACGGCTGCCAACGAAGTTCGTCCGCGAAAACGAATGCTCAGTTCCATGACGCCGACCATTGTGCTGAAGAACGGACAGCCGTACCTGATCACCGGCAGCCCCGGTGGCCGGACGATTATCAACACCGTGTTCTGCGTCACGTTGAATGTCTTGGAATTCGGAATGACCGCGCGCGAGGCTGTCGACGCGCCCCGCACCGATCACGAATGGTTTCCCAATCGCGTCCGATTCATGGGCGCCGACGATCCCGAGTATGCCGCGTTGGTCGAACAACTTCGCAAGCTGGGGCATGACATTCAGGACACCGATCGCCAAGGCGACGCCAACACGATTTTGATTTCCGATGGCAGCTTCATCGGGGCCGCAGACTATCAATTTGGAGCCGCAGTCGCACCGAACAGTAAGCCGTGATGGATTGGCTTCACGCTTTGCCTCGATACCGCTAGGTCAAGCGTCAACGGCGAGGCCGCTCGCGCTGGCGCGAACCGGCTGATGTCAAACGATAATCAGCCGTTTGGCGCGGGGCCTACGGGCCCCAACTGGAGGATCCGACGCTTCACTTAGCGGTCTCCCGTTGTGCGCAATAACTGCATCGTGCGTGGGTCAGCCTTTCCATCAAAATACCGCTCGAGGACTTGTTGGAATACCGAGTCTTCCCCGGCAACCGACCCGAACAAGGTCGCACAGGAACACAGCTTCAAATCATCGGGTTGTCCCAAAATCTCCGTCGCCGTGCGATCACGTACCGAGAGCATCGCTTGGCAGCATTCGATCAGCCGATCCCCTAACAGGGGATCGGACAGGTAGGCGCGGGCTTCGTCGATGCCGCTGATCCCGTAGAACTGTGCCGTCGAACTGAATCCCAATCCACGCAGCTGCGGGAAAACGAACCACATCCAGTGACTGCGTTTTTGACCACGTCTGAGTTCGGACAGTGCCTGTTCGTAGCAGTCACGCTGTGCGGAGACAAAGCGTGCCAAATCAAACGGGTCATCGTTGGCATCGGGTGGGGGTGTCGGCATGATTGATCAATCCACTGCGTACGTACCATCGAATCGATAACGACGAAACGGTCCGCGCGAGGGCCTGTTCCCAGCGCTGTGAAGCATTTTATAGCGGAATCCCGCGAGCTCCCGGGGACTTTCGAGATGCTTTCGCCCCGAAACCGGCCCGCGCGTACCGCTCCGCAAACACCTCCGCTGCAAAAGACAGAAAGTCCGCCGGTGGCGCCATGACCAAGTCGTGAGTCCGCGTTCGAGTTACAATCTTGGTCTTCCCACCCCATCCCCTCCAGAGAGCTCACCATGTCTCGTGTCGCTGCGCGATGTTTCGCCCTGTTTGTGTTTCTGCAACTGATCCCGTTCCCCTCGGTCGCCACGGCTGCCGAACCGCAGCCGCCGGAAGGTTTTCGGGCGATCTTCAACGGCGTCGATTTGTCCGGCTGGCATGGTTTGAACCCCCACCAAGTGGCGAAACTGACGGGCGAAAAAAAGGAAGCGAAACTTGCCGAACAGCAGCGTGAGTTCGCCGACCACTGGCAGGTGGAAAACGGTGAACTGGTCAACGACGGCCATGGAGCCTACGCCACGACGGACCAGGAGTTTGGCGACATTGAACTGTTGCTGGAATACAAAACGGTTCCGTCAGCGGACAGCGGCATCTATCTGCGGGGGACACCCCAGGTCCAAATCTGGGATTCCAACCAGGTCTTCGATCCGAAGCGCCCCACCCGCCGCCCGCACCTCGGTTCGGGAGGCCTGTTCAATAACAACCCCAAGACCTTGGGCCGCGACCCGATGGTGAAAGCCGATCGGCCCTTCGGACAATGGAATCAGTTTAAGATTCGTCAGATCGGCGACCGCACCTGGGTCTGGCTGAACAATCGCCTGGTCGTCGACGGTGCGGTGATGGAAAACTATTGGGACCGCGCGTTACCGTTGCCGTCGACCGGTCCGATCATGTTGCAGACCCATGGAGGCGAAATTCGCTGGCGAAACATTTTTGTTCGTGAAATCAACGAACAGGAAGCGGAACGATACTTGGCGACCCGTCCGCTGCTGCCCAACCCCACCGAGTTTGACGTCGCCTACGGCCCCCATCACAAACAGAAGTTGCATTTCTGGAAAGCGGAATCCGACGCTCCGACACCGTTGTTGTTCTTCATCCACGGCGGCGGCTGGATGGCCGGAGGTCGGATGAGTGGCCTGGTGGAGATGCTGCCCGAGATGCTCGACGCCGGCATCTCCGTCGTCTCGGTGGAGTATCGATTCATTCCCGAAGCGACGGCCGACGGCGTGGTGCCGCCGGTCAAGGGCCCCCTTCATGATGCCGCCCGCGCGCTGCAGTTTGTCCGCAGCAAGGCGGAAGCGTGGAACATCGATCCCCAGCGCATCGCCGCGTCCGGCGGTTCCGCCGGGGCATGCTCCAGTTTGTGGCTGGCATTCCATCCCGACATGGCCGATCCGTCCAGCGACGATCCGATCGCACGCCAATCGACGCGACTGACCTGCGCGGCCGTTCGTGGAGCACAAACCACACTCGACCCGCTGCAGATGAAAACGTGGACTCCCAACAGCCGCTACGGTGGCCACGCGTTTGGATTCACCGGCGATGCGGAAAAGAAGATTTCACAGTTCGACGAATTCCTCGCCAAGCGTGACTCGATCTTGCCTTGGATCGCCGAGTATTCGCCGTATGCGTTGGTCAGCGAGGACGACCCGCCGGTGCACTTGCTCTACACCGGTCCGCCGTCGATGGGCAAACCCGCCAAGGACCCCACGCACACCGCGAACTTCGGGGTGCAATTGCAACAGCACTGTCGCAACGTCGGCGTCGAGTGTGAGTTGGTCTACCCGGGATCGGAAAACGTGCAGCACGAAACGACCAGCGACTATCTGATTTCACAGCTGAAAGGTGAGTAGACGAAGCTCGCGCCAAACGGCTGATCATCAATTGATATCAGCCGGTTCGCGCCAGCGCGAGCGGCGCCCATCAATGTCGATTTAGCGGTATTGTGGGCGAGAACGAGTGGCAGCCGTCGGGGTCAACCGACGTCCGCATTCGCCTGATAGCGTTGCACGATGCGAAAGATCCAATAGAAAAGAATCGCCGCGAGTGCCAGGAAGAGTCTGAGTTTTGTTCGCCCGTCGACAATTCGCCACAGACGAACCATATCCGTCAGATGTGCCTCGCCGGGATAGCCGACGACATTGAAGCGGTCGGTCACCGGTTCTGCCAGATCGACCGCGACGCCCAGGTGCGGCGCAAGCTCTTCCGCCAACAGGCGAACGCGCTGTTGTGATGGCATCTCGGTTTCGGCCAACCCGGCGATCTCATCCGCTTCATCGGCCTCCAACAAGATCACGGAGCGTCCGGGCAACTGTGCTTCCAGGCGAAACATTGAGTGCTTTTGCTTTGCGTCTGGACGTCGGGCCTCTCGCAGATTCAGCCGTCGGATTTCTTGAAAACTGTAGCTCTGTTGGCCGCGCGAATCTCGAATCGTCAAGCGTCGTTGTTTCCAATCCAATTCGATTTCTCGTGGCGCGAATGCGGCCGCTAATTTCAGATACGTCCAGGCGACAGTCAACAGGATCAGCGTGACGATCCAGTACAGCAGCCCGCCGCCGAAAGCCATCAAATCGGTGACCACAAAATGCCAACGTTTTGATCCCATCAGATCGATCGGGATCACCAGGATCGCGCCCAGAATCGGAATTGCAAAGGGAACGACGAACAGGAAAACGATACCGTACCCGAGACCGCTGATCAGCGAATTCATGAAATTCTGTTTCGGATCCAACGTGGTGTTTCGGTACCGAATCAGGTTCCCCGGATTCCAAACTTCAAAATCGATCAGACCGAACTCGGCGCGAACGGCGTCGGTACGAGAATGCGAAGCGCGCTCCATTCGTTCGACAATCTCATCGGCGATTTGCGGCATCACCGTTTCGACTTCATCGGTTCGAAGGATCGCATCGCGCTGCTCAAGTCCTTCGTGCACACGGCAGGCCTGGCGTTTCATTTCCTCTAGTGCGTCTTCCATCACCTTCTGCTGCGATTGAACCAAGCCGCGAGAGATTTCCAGCACAGCTTTGTCGGGATCGGACTGCGTGATCGCGGGCGGTTCGGGAAAGGAGAGAAACTGACGGATAGATCCAGCGATCCATGCGAGTTCACGATTGGCGTATCGCTTGAAGTAACGCTGATACGTCCCATCGACGGAAATGACAGCCAATTCTTCGATCGGCAATCCATCTTGCTCTTTGCCGCAGGGAACGACACTGACGGTCAAGAGATCACCGATCGACCACTGACGGCGTTTGGATCGCAACAGCCCCCGCGCAGTGACGGTCAGTCGATTGCCTGTCACGTCGATCGTCCCAGTTTGCGCCCATCGGGTGATCGCATGGATCAGCACGGTCAAGGGAATCAGATACAAAATGCCAACGAAGATTCGCGGGCCCGGTTCGGGATCGCGAAATACGGCCGGAGAAATCATCGCGGCAAATCCGCCCACCACCACGGCCACGCCGAAACCCTGAAGGTCAGACGATCGAGACAGTCGCGGCAACGCGATGTGAAGAAAGTCATCCGAACGCTGCATCGAGATCTTGGTCTTCGGCGGTTTCGATAGCGGTTTCCACTCCTGTTGTGCCACCGCCGGACGGCTACCCGTCGGCGTTTCCTCGCCGCTGGATTCCGCATCGCGAGTTTCGTCGCTGGGAAGCGATGCTTGCACCGCATCGTGGCGAAGCTCGTCGATCTCAATGCCGGAGACGAATCGGGGCGGTCGATAGGACTCATGGTCATCGAATCCCACCCAACGCAGTTGACGGCCCATGCTGACCGCCAGTGGCGCCGCCGGCCGCAAGGCTTGGCAAAACGCCCGATCGGGATCACGACAACCACCCTGGCTGACCAATCGAATCCGCCTGGAACCGACGATCACATCAATCCAAACGTCCCAAACTTCGTAGCTTTGTGAATTCTTGCCACCGGTGCTGCGCTTTTCACAAAGCCCACCGAGACGCAGTTCGTTGATCTCGGAGAACGGAAACGACTCGGTTTCGCCCTCATTGCCAACGACCAGCGTTTGCTGTTGCCAATCGATGCACACCAGGTAGGCGGGCTTGCGCGAGAGCAGTCCGCCATCGCTACGCTTGAACTCCACTCGCTGGCCGGGTTGCCAGTGGACGAGTTCAATCTCCGGTGAATCCAGGATCGTTCCCGGATGGAACGCCGTCGTCTTTTCCTGGTCGGCAAATTCCTGTTGAAGTTGCTCGAACACTGCGGCGGTGTAGGTGACGGGAATCCTATCCCACCGATCCCGATCGTCACTGTCGATTCGCTCGCGTGTTGATTGAAACAGCTTGGGAAACTTGAGCGGCAAAATGGCGATCGTCGCAAGGATCAATCCGAACACGCCGATCACGAGCATCCCGGTCGTTTCGATCACCAAAGCCGATCGGCTGGGATTTTGGGGCTGGTAGTAAACCTTCACCGGCTTGCCGACCGGATAACTCTGCCGGATTCTCTCGGCGGATGCTTGCGTTTCCGCACCCATCGTTTCGCTGGAAACGGAGAGGCCGCCGATGCCAGAATACAAATAGACGTCGTCACTGGTGTACTGGGCGCCGTCGACGGTGAATTCGTATTCCAACCGAACAAAGTAATAGTCATTTTCGGGGACCACTTCGGCGCGGCGAATCGAACCTTCCACCGTCGGCCACTTGGATGCTCTGTATTGCACCGCGAACGAGGCCAATCCGGAAATCGCCAACCACCCCCCGACAAAGATCAGGCACCACAACAATTGTTTGGGGGCAGACGATTCGGCAGTTTGGCTCATCACATCGTTTCCACTCAGGTTTCAACGTGCCCCTTCAGCAATCGGAATGTCCGTTTGACTCCGTCTGGGCCGACCTTGGAAGCGTGACCAGGTCCTTCCGAATCGATAAACGCCACGAACGAACCGACACCGAAAAACGTTTCTTGTAGATTCTCCGGGTCGCCCACGAAGACCGAGAACCCGCCTTCTTTGACCTCCTGCAAATACGTCACCGCGCCGTGCTCGGGATGGATCGCGCCGTTGTGCAACCCTCGCGCTTCGCCTGACGCAACTTCTTGCTCCGCCGATTCTATCAAGCGGTCGGACAACCACGATGTATCGACTGTCGTTTCCACAATCTTTGATCGTTTCGCTGCGCTGTCGTCACAACACACGACGCTCACCTTGATCTCACTCATCCGTTTCGTTCTCCCGGTTCCTATGCGACACGCCGATCTTTGGATTCCTCTGAATGCATTCTAGCGTAACGGGCGGGCCAACGTCGCGAGTGGTGTTTAGCGATGGCGTTTTCGGTACTCGCGTGGAGATTGACCATGCACCTTGCGGAACTGCCGACTGAAATAGTTGCTGTCGGAGAATCCGACGTCGAACGCGATCTCGGTGATGGTTTGGTCGGTGCTTCGCAACAGCCGCCCGGCCTCTTCGATCCGCAGTTCAATCAGATATTTGATTGGGGAGGTGCCCATCGCGGCTTCGAACATCCGCATGTAGTTGGTCCGCGACATTCCGGAGATGGCCACGAGTTCTTCGAGCGAGATCGCCTGAGCGACGTTGCGTCTCATGTGGGCAATTGTTTCGCCGACGCGAATGAGCGTTTTGCTGGTCGGATTTCGTGTTTGACGGTAGCAACGGGAAAGGAACGTGATCAGTTCCAACATTGCGGCAATCGCCATCACTTCAAATCCAGGCTGCCGTGCGGCGAGTTCGTTGTCCAGTTTGTCGACCAGGCGAAGTGATTCGGCAATCTCGGCCGGGTTGAGCTGCAAGCGACTGGTAAACTGGTGACGCTGTCGCGATGCAGGCTCCAGCGTGAACAGCGCGTGGTAACCGGAAAGGGACTGCAGGTCGCCGAGAGACATGGGTAGATCGGTCGGGTCGAACAGAATATTGATCAGACTCAACCGATCCATGTTCAAGTAGTCGTGCGGACGCTCGCCCCCGATCACGAACGTATCGCCCGCTTTCAATTCGTAAGAATCTTCGCCGGTGATGTGCACGCCCGTCCCTCCGGTGATGATCACGATCTCCGAAAACTCGTGGCAGTGCAGTCCGAACGGCTGCTGGGGATCGCGCCGCTCGACGACGATCGGAAACCCGTCGGCGTGAAACCAGTCCTGTTTTTTCAGCACTTTCATGGCAGGCGGAAAGGCACATGCGGCCTGTCGATTGAGTCGATGGTCAACGGCATCCTGCCTGCGGGGACAAAAAACCCACGCTGGGACGATTGTGCTAGTCTGCGGGTCGATCGTCAAGGTTTGGGGTTTTCCCAGAGTGTATGCTGGGGCTGATCCAAGTACATGCTGTCGGATAAATCGGGCCCCAAAGGACCAAATAAGGACAAAATCATGAGCAATGCGACCAAGGTTGCTGCGGCATTTGAGTTGGCGTCAGAGCGTTATCAAGCGTTCGGCGTTGATGTGCGAAATGCACTCCAACGGCTCTCCGAAATCTCGATTTCGGTTCATTGCTGGCAAGGTGATGACGTCGCCGGTTTTGAAGCGGACGCCGGAACGCTCGGCGACGGGCTCGCCGTCACCGGTAACTATCCCGGACGCGCCCGAACCGCCGATGAGTTGCGTAGCGATCTTGAACTCGCCTACTCCTTGATCCCCGGAAAGCACCGACTGAATTTGCACGCCATCTACGGTGAGTTCAGCGGTCCCGTGGATCGTGATGAAATCGACGTCGAACACTTCCAAGGCTGGATCGATTGGACGAACGACCGCGGCATCAAGCTCGACTTCAACCCAAGCTACTTCTCGCATCCCAACGCATCCGACGGTTTCACGCTGTCGCATCCGGATGCCGGGATTCGACAGTTTTGGATCGATCATGGCATCGCCTGCCGTAAGATCGCAGCGGCAATGGGTGCAGCACAGGGCGGCCCATGCGTCAACAATTTCTGGGTACCCGACGGTTTCAAAGATACCCCCGCAAGCCGCAAAGCGCCGCGGGAACGGTTGGCCGCTTCCCTCGATGAAGTGTTCGCCGAAGACCTACCGCGAGACCAGACGTTGGACGCGGTCGAATGCAAGCTGTTCGGCATCGGCAGTGAGAGCTACGTCGTCGGTTCGCACGAGTTCTACATGGGTTATGCGATGTCGCGGGACAAAGTGCTGTGTTTGGACGCCGGCCACTTTCATCCCACCGAGGTGATCTCGGACAAAATTTCGTCGGCGTTGATGTACGTCCCCGAGTTGTTGCTGCACGTCAGTCGAGGCGTGCGATGGGACAGTGATCATGTCGTCACCTACAGCGATGAATTGCAGGCGATCATGCAGGAAATCGTGCGCGGCGACTATCTGGATCGAGTCCACATCGGGTTAGATTTTTTTGATGCCAGTATCAATCGTGTCGCCGCTTGGACCATCGGGACGCGGAACGCACTGAAAGCCCTGCTTGCGGCCCTGCTTGAGCCCACCGAGACGCTTCAACAACTTGAGCGAGACGGCGACTTGACCGCTCGGTTGGCATTGATGGAAGAACAAAAGACGATGCCGTTGGGAGCCGTTTGGGACCACTACTGCGAATCAATGGGCGTTCCCGTTGGTGCGGAGTGGCTTGAAAAGGTTCGGCACTACGAATCCGCAGTCACGTCTCATCGTAGCGATGAATCGGTTGCGGGATAAACAGGGACTCAGCAACCGTTGGTGTGCAGGCTTCAGCCGCTCTTTGTCGCTGCGTCGCAGCGACACGGAATCGCCTCAGGGCTCGACACCAACGGTTACTGAACCGCGCTTCCGGTCGATCAAAGCAACCCGAAATCACGCAATTTAAGAAAGCACTATCCAGGAAATTCCATGAGCGAACAAACTTCAAATTCGGGCGGAGAATTTGAACGTGAACCAGTGCCGGATTCGGCGTTACTGGGCAGCGGCAAGTTTTGGGGGATGTATGCAGGCGAGCACGCGGCGGGAACGGAGTTCATGATTGGACCGCTGTTTCTGGCGGCCGGTGCAAGTTTGTCCGATCTGATTCTCGGACTGCTACTGGGCAACATCCTGGCGGTCTTGACGTGGCGATTCCTCGTCGTGCCGATCGCGATGTCGAAGCGGATGACGTTGTATTATCAACTCGAACGCATCGCCGGCGGTTCGTTGGTCAAGTTCTACAATTTGGTCAACGGCTTGCTGTTTTGTTTTCTTGCCGGTGCGATGGTCACGGTTTCTGCATCCGCCGTCGGCGTCCCCTTCGGCATCACCTTTGACGTTCCATCGAACATGTTCGGCTTGAGCAACCCGTCGTTCACGGCGCTGGTCGCGATTGTCGGCGTCGTCATTGCGGTGGTTGCGGCGGGGGGTTACGAGCGGGTGGCTCGGGTCGCCAACATTGCCGCCCCGTGGATGATTGCCGTGTTTGCCGCTTGCGGGATCGTGTCGCTGGCACAGATGGATGCAACCAGCGTGGCCGCACTTTCGGAAGGAAAATTTTGGTCGGATGCGATCGCGTTTGTCCAGGAGAAGAACGGCCCGCAAACGTTTGGATTCTGGCAGATCGTGGTGTTCGCCTGGTTGTGTAACGGGGCGATGCACTTCGGGATGGCGGATCTTTCCATTTTCCGGTTCGCCAGGAGCAAAGCGTCCGGCTGGGCACCTGCGATCGGAATGTTCCTCGGCCACTACATGGCTTGGATCTCGGCCGCGTTGCTGCTGGCCGCACTGATCAAACTTCAACCGAGCTTGGCACTCGGGACCGACGGCAAGGTCACCGCAAATCCCGGGCTGCTGGCGTTTCAATCGCTCGGCTGGGCGGGGATTATTTGCGTGGTGATCGCCGGCTGGACGACCGCCAATCCGACGATCTATCGTGCCGGACTCGCTTTTCAAGGCATCTTGCCGAAGAGTTCTCGGACGGCGATGACCTTGGTGGCCGGCGCCGTTGCCACCATCGCGGGAGCCTTTCCGAATCTGTCGGCCCAGTTGCTCGATTTCGTCGGGACCTACGGAACCGTTCTCGGTCCGATGGGCGCGGTGATCTTCGTCGATTTTTATCTGATGAAGAAGTTTGGCCTGCAAAACGAGTACGCCACCCGCAGCGGAACGCCAATTAACTTTGCCGTGTTGATTGCGTGGCTGCTTCCCGTCGTGGTGGGGCTGTATCTGATTTTCCAACAGGGCGTGTTTGCTGCCTACGCGGTCATTCCATGCTGGATCGCTTGCGGAATTCTGTTCATCGTGCTCAGCAAGTTCACGCAGAAAGCATCGAGTGAATCATCGGCAACCGTATCCTCTTAATCCGTCATAGAGTTTTGACATGAACAAAATCGCCAAAGTCATCTCGCTGATCACCCTCAGTCTCGTTGTCGTCCCCTGCTTGTTGTATTTCGTCGGCGCGATCGAACTCGATGCCGTGAAGTGGGCTGCGCTGGCTGGCACCATCGGATGGTTCATTTCCACGCCCCTGTGGATGAGCCGAAAATTGCCGGTCGACGCCACCGAAGTCGAGATCTAGGGATCGGTCGACAACCGCGAATGCGCGCGACTGACTGATCGAAATCTATCCCTCCACCACCTTCACTCATTGGTAGCCCGTTGAAGTCTTTTGCAACTGCCACCGCCTCGTTGCTTGTCGCCGTTTGCTTGGCAACTCCAGTCAGCGCGATCGAAGCCGTGCACCTGCGATGTGAATACGTCGAAAACCCGGTGGGGATCGACATCACGAAGCCGCGTCTGAGTTGGCAAGTGACATCGAAGCGTCGTGGTCAGTCACAGTCAGCGTTCCGTGTCATCGTGTCGACCACCCCGGAAAACCTCGCGGGCGACATTGGCGACCTCTGGGATTCGGGAAAGGTGGTTTCCGATCAGACACTCTTCGTTGAGTATGCAGGGCAACCGCTTGAAAGCCGTCAGCAGTGTTATTGGAAGGTGCACGTTTGGGGCAACGACGAGTCCACTGCCACGACCAGCCAAGTAGCTTCCTGGTCGATGGCCTTGTTGGACGATTCAGATTGGTCCGCCCAATACATCAGTTTTCGCGACGATTCCCCGATCCAAAAGAACGTCGACGAGCTTCATCTGCCTGCGGCAAGGCAGTATCGCAAAGCGTTTTCCGCGGCCAAGCAAGTCAAGCGGGCGACGGTTTACGCCACGGCACTAGGCATCTACGAACTGCATCTCAACGGAACCCGCGTCGGCGATGCTCTGTTTGCGCCCGGCTGGACCGACTACCGACAACGTGCTTATTACAACACGTACGACGTCACCGACTTGATTCGCCCCGGCGACAACGCGATCGGTGCGTGGGTCGCCGATGGTTGGTACAGCGGCTATGTCGGTTTCGGCCTACTGACTGGGATGGGAACGGAGAAGACCGGCCGGGCAATCTACGGAAAAACGCCCTCGTTGATGTCGCAACTGGAGATCGAATACACCGACGGGACGAGCCAAATTGTCGCGACCGATGCGAGCTGGAAAGTCACAGGGGATGGACCGATCCAGCAAGCCGACTTGCTGATGGGAGAAGCCTATGACGCTCGAAAGGAGATGGATGCCTGGGCGAGCGACGGGTTTGATGACAGTGCCTGGCAGTCGGCCATCCTTGCGAAAGACAACGGCAGCCAAGTGGCAACGTTCTATCAGCGTCGCAATCCGACGAAGCCGGGCGAAGGCGTGAAGAATTTGGGTGAAGAACGGGACCTCGGGTTCAAACGTCCGAAACTGGAAGCCTTTCCCGGTGTTCCCGTTCGGGTGACCGAAGAGATCCCGGCGAAAAGCGTCACGCAGCGTGAGCCGGGGACATTTGTGTTCGACCTAGGACAGAATTTCGCCGGCACCATCCGTCTGAAAGTCAAAGGCCAATCGGGACAGCGGATTCAGATTCGTTACGGAGAGATGCTGCATCCGGATGGTCGGCTGATGACAGCGAACCTGCGGAAAGCCCGGGCGACAGACTTCTACACCTGCAACGGAGATCTCGATGGCGAAATCTACGTCCCACGGTTTACCTTTCATGGGTTTCAGTTCGTCGAAGTCGCCAACTTTCCCGGTGAAGCAACGCTGGATACCGTCACCGGGTTGGTGCTGCACAGCGATACGCCGTTGACCAGCGAGTTTGAGTGCAGTGACCCAATGGTCAATCAGCTTTTCAAGAACGTCGTTTGGACTCAACGTTCCAATTTTTTGGATCTGCCGACGGACTGTCCGCAGCGTGACGAGCGGATGGGTTGGACCGGTGACGCGCAGGCTTACGTTGCGACGGCGGCATACAATGCGGACATCGGTGCGTTTTATACGAAGTGGTTGCGTGAGTTGATGGAATCGCAGCGGCCCAGCGGTGCGTTCCCCGGCTACGCCCCGTTTCCGTTCCAGCATGGCTGGGACTTCGGCACGGCCTGGGCCGATGCGGGGGTCATCTGTCCGTGGACGATCTGGCAGTTCTACGGCGACACGCGAGTGATCGATGATTGTTGGGAACCGATGACGCGTTTCATGCGTTGGCGTAAGCAAACCAGCGTCGGCGATCTTGGCATCAATCACGGCAATGCCTGGGGCGATTGGCTCGCCCAGGGTGCCGAAACACCGCTCGACTATATCGACACGATTTACTACGCGATTTCCGCCAAGATGATGTTCGAGATGGCGGAAGCCACGGGAAGAACATCAGAAGCGAGCCAGTACCACGCTCAGTTTGAAAAGACGAAAGCCGCCTTCCAGGCGAAGTACGTCAACGACGACGGCAGCATCAACGTCAACACGCAAACCGCTCAGGCCCTGGCCTTGTTCGCCGACCTTGTGCCAGAACATCAACGCGCATCGACCGGACGACATCTTGCGGAAATGCTGAGCGAAAATGGGAACCACATGGCAACGGGTTTCTTGGGCACCCGTCCCTTGTTGCCCGTTCTTTCGGCGTCCGGACAACATGACCTGGCCACGTTCCTGTTGCAGTCACGCGAGTTCCCTTCTTGGGGTTACGAGATTGCAAATGGTGCGACGACCATTTGGGAACGCTGGGATAGCTACACCAAAGAAGACGCGTTCGGCCGTCACAACGCGGCGATGAATTCCTTCTCGCACTATGCGTTCGGAGCGGTTTGCGAATGGATGTTCGCCACCTTGGCCGGCATTCAGTCGGACGGCCCCGGTTTCAAAAAGATCATCGTCCGGCCGACTCCGCCGTCACCGGGAAGCAACGCGATGCACGAACCGATCGATTGGGTCCGTGCATCATACGATTCGATTCGTGGCACGATCCGCAGCGATTGGAAAGTCGATGGTGATGCGTTTCATCTGCAGGTATCGATTCCCGCGAACACCACCGCGACCGTTTATCTGCCGACCGGTGATTCGGCGAGCATTACGGAAAGCGGCAAGTCTTTGGCGGAAAATCCACACATCAAACTCGTTCGCACGGAACCCAATGTAGCCGTCCTGTCCATTCAATCGGGAAGCTACACGTTTGTCGCCAGCAGCGGCCTCGCACCCGCCACCCGTGCGTTAAAAACATCCGAGCCCAAAGACAACGCCATCAATCCCGATGGAGTTGATCTCGCCGACGCGAAGAAGCTTGCCTCGTGGGACTTCACGGATCCGGCGGACGTCGCCAAATGGTTCGATCGAAAGAGCGTCGAGATCCAGCAGCGAAATGGCAAGGCGTACCTGGTAGCGACAGGCGAGGATTCGCAGATGGCCGTGCGTCTGGATCAACCCGCCACCGGAAAGCTGGTGATCGAATTGCGTGCGATGCCCGCCAAGGGAGCCACCAGTCAGTTTTTCTGGGCCACACCGGGCCGAGGATTTGTGGGACACAAGCAGAGCAAGCGAACGCTCCGCGAAACAGAACAGGTGAACGCGTACTTGTTTACCATCACCGACGGTGAACCGGTCGGAAAGATTCGCTTCGATCCGTTTGCAACCTATGACAAGTATGCCAACGTCGGCGAAATGATGATTGAATCCATCGCGGTCTACCGACTCGCCGAATAGCTCAAACCACGCACCGCTAACGAGCCATCCATGATCCTGTTTCAACAATCCGGTTTTCTCAAAGCTTTCATTTGCCCGTTGCTGCTTGTCGTGGCGACAAGCCAAAGCGTTTGGGGACAGAACGCAGGATCAAAGCCGAACGTTGTGTTTATTCTTGCCGACGACCTCGGCTGGAGTGACACGACGCTTTATGGCACGACCAAGCTGTACAAAACGCCGAATATCGAGCGACTGGCGCAGCGAGGCATGACATTCACTCGAGCTTATTCGTCCAGCCCGCTGTGTTCACCGACGCGGGCCAGCGTCTTGACCGGGCTGAGTCCCGCACGGCACGGAATCACCGCACCGGTATGCCACCTGCCGAAGGTGATTCTGGAGCCGAATCAGGCGACCAGTGGACCGCCGAATCGACCAGCCACGCTTCCCGAGTCGGTCTCGCGGTTGGACACGAAGTACTACACGCTGGCCGAAATGTTCCGAGACAACGGCTATACGACGGGGCACTTCGGCAAGTGGCACCTTGGTCCAGAGCCCTACTCGCCGTTGGAACACGGGTTCGATGTCGACGTTCCCCACCATCCCGGCCCTGGACCGGCAGGCAGTTACGTGGCTCCGTGGAAGTTCAAGGACTTCGATCACGATCCGGACATCCCGGACGAGCACCTTGAAGACCGCATGGCCAAAGAAGCGGTCGCCTTTTTGGAACAACACCAAGACGAACCGTTCTTCCTGAACTACTGGATGTTCAGCGTCCATGCTCCGTTCGATGCAAAGCAAAAACTGATCGACGAATACCGCAAGAAAATCGATCCGAACGATCCACAGCGGAGTCCGACCTATGCGGCCATGATCGAGAGCATGGACGACGCCGTGGGGACTCTGCTAGACACGCTTGACCGGCTGGGGATTGCGGAAAACACGATCATCATCTTCGCGTCCGACAACGGCGGAAACATGTACAACCTCGTCGACGGAGGCACTGCGACCAGCAATGCGCCACTCCGCGGCGGCAAAGCGACCATGTACGAAGGGGGTGTGCGGGGTCCAGCGATCGTGGTGCAACCGGGATCGATCAAAGCCGGTTCACGAAGCGATGAAATCATCCAAAGCAGCGACTTTTATCCGACGCTGCTGGAAATGCTTTCGGTCGACGCTCAGCCGAATCAGGAGTTTGACGGAGTCAGCATTGTCCCGGCACTGCAGGGGAAAGCACTGGATCGTGGCGCGATCTTCACCTACTTTCCGCACGCACCCGGCGTCCCCGATTGGCTGCCGCCGGCGGTCAGTGTCCATCAAGGCGATTGGAAACTGATTCGCCTTTTCCACGCTGGTGAAGACGGAAAGCATCGTTACAACCTGTTCAATCTGAGCGATGACATCGGCGAACAAAACAATCTCGCAAGCAAGTTTCCAGAGCGTGTGGAACAACTGGATCGACTGATCGAGCAGCACCTCGTTGAAACCAAGGCGGTTCGCCCGTTGCCCAATCCTACATTTGATCCGTCAAAATACGACGTGACTCAAGAGGGCAAGGCAAGTCTAAAGGGTGGCGCCAACGCTGTGAAGAAATCCAACGCAAGACCGTCCGGTAAGCCTGTCGCGGGGTGGCAACCCGGCGGCACCTGCACCCTGTCGACTTCCAACAATGGGCTCGTCGTCCAGAGTACCGGCGGCGACCCGTTCTTCAGTCACGCCTTCCCCGAGGCAATCGACGCATCGTCCTTCACGTTGCATCTGACAATGACTTCGAATTCGTCCGGCAAGGGGCAGATTTTTTGGCAGGAACAGGGTGCCGGCCCGTTCAAAGCCGACCGAAGTGAATTCTTTGACGTTCAACACGACGGCCAGCCGCATGAGTATGCCATCGCATTCACGGTGACGAACCCATTGCTGGCCGTGCGGATCGATCCATCGCGAGGTCCGGGCAAGATTGAATTCTCCGAGATTCGATTGGTCGGCCAGAACGGGACAACGCACTACCGATTCCAGACACCGAAATCGCCTCCCGTTTCGTCCCGCAGCGACAACCATGATCGGAAGCCGAACGTCATCGTCATCTACACCGACGACCATGGCTACGCCGACCTGAGCTGTCAGGGTGTTTTCGACGATGTCAGGACGCCCAACATCGACAAGCTTGCCGCGGGCGGAGTCCGGATGACCGATGGCTACTGCACCGCCCCGCAGTGTGTTCCCTCACGCGGAGGACTGCTCAGCGGCCAATACCAGACAAAGTGGGGCCTGGAGTCGAATCCACAATTCCAAGACGCAGCGACCATGAAGCGTTTTGCCGAACTGGAAACCATTCCCGAGCGTCTCAAGCAGGCGGGTTACGCCACCGGCATGGCCGGCAAATGGCACCTGGGGCCGAGCAAAGCAGATGCGATTGCGGCACACGGATTCGACAAAGCGTTTCATAAAAACAGCAACGGGGCGGGTCATTGGAACATGAACTTGGACGGCGAAGACGTCGGGCCCGAGGAGCAAAAGGGTGGCGGCTACCACATCGATATGATTTCACAGTTTGCTTGCACGTTCATCGATCGCTTTCACGACCAGCCCTTCTTCTTCTATCTCGCTTGCCGGGCACCACACGTGCCGCTCGACGCACCACAACAATACCTCGACCGCTTTCCCGGCGAAATGCCGGAGCGTCGACGGCAGGCACTGGCGATGATTTCGTCCATTGACGACGGCGTTGGCCGAATCGTTGCAACGCTTCGCAAACACGAACTCGAAGAAGACACCCTGATCTTCGTCATCAGCGACAACGGCGCACCGCTGAAAATCCACAAGCTCGACGCACCGGGCGGAGGTCCCGGTTGGGATGGTTCATTGAATGATCCCATGAATGGTGAAAAGGGGATGCTGACCGAAGGCGGCATCCGGGTTCCGTTTGTGGTGAACTGGAAAGGGACGATTCCCGCGGGTCAGGTCTATTCGCATCCCGTGATCACACTCGACGTTGGCGCGACCGCTTGCTCGTTGGCCGGATTGCCCGAGGATCCGATCCTCGACGGCGTCAACCTGATCCCTTTCCTGACAGGCCAAAAGCAAGGCAGCCCGCACGATGCCTTGTATTGGCGCTGGCTGGGCCAGTCGGCGATCCGAAAAGGAAACATCAAATACCTTCGCTGTGATGACCGGGAGTATCTCTTCGATTTGGAGAAGGATTTCGAAGAGACCAACGACCTCATGACGCGTTCTCCTGAGCTGGCGGCATCGCTTCACGCCGACTTGAAAGCGTGGGCCGCAACACAGTCTCCACCCGGCATCTGGGCCATGCAGTCCGCCGCCATGAGCAGTCAGGCGGCGAAATACTTTGACTGGTACGTCGACGGGAAACGAGACGTGGCGCCGCCGACGACGAATCGGAGGCAGCCGCGAACCGGGCGCAAAAGCAAGACGCCCAACCAGTGAACCGCACATTGCTCTCATCCTGAAACACTTCCCCAAGGCTGTCGACATGTTTTCACGACCTGGTCTGATGATGTCAGGGCTCGTTGCCCTTCTCACCGCTTCGGCTTGTCCCGCGTCGGATCCCCCTGCCGCGTCGATTCAAAAGCCCGCCGTCGTGAGCGGCGAATCGGGCTACGCAGCGATGGTCAGCCGCGGGTACACCCCGCTGTTCAATGGGACGGATCTGACCGGATGGCGAAATCCTTACCCGTACGGCGAAGCGAAAGTGGTCGACGGTGAGATTCATCTGCTGGCGGACAAGAAGTTTTTTCTGGTCACCGAAAAGAAGTATTCGGACTTTCGTGTCAGTGTTGAGATTCATCTGCCTGAGGGACCGGCGAACTCGGGCGTGATGTTTCGTGCTCATGTCGATGAGGATGCCGCCAAAAAAGTTTATGGCTACCAGGCCGAGTGCGACGGTTCGGACCGGCGCTGGTCGGGAGGCCTGTACGATGAAGCCCGACGCGGATGGATTTGGCCGAGCACCAAAGGGCGATCAAAGGATCAGTTCCTCGCACACGCCGAAGAATCACAACAGTTTTTTGCAACGCCTCGCGTCCGCGATGCGCTCAATCGCAACGGATGGAATCGCTACGAAATCACCTGTGTCGACGATGTGATTCGAATCGAAGTCAATGGGGTGGAAACCGTTCGCTTTCGCGATGCCACCGACGCGAGCGGCTACATCGGGATCCAACATCACGGTGAAAAAGGACAGACGTATCGTTTTCGCAATCTGTTCATCAAAGAGTTGCCCGAAATTCCCGCCCAGCAGCATGTGGCGTTAACAGAGCAGCAGCCTCTTTCCATCAAACGAATCAGCGAGACGGTCACACAGATCGATTTTGGCACCGTGGCTTTCGGAAACATCGCCATGCCGGTTCCCTCGGGCCGCGGTACGGCGAACGTGCATTTCGGCGAAAAATTGAAGGACGGCCGGATTGACCAGACTCCGCCGGGAACCGTTCGATATGGAATGACACCCATTCGTCTTGGCCAGCAGCTCGGCACCTGGGTCGTGCCGGCTCCGGTGGACCCCCGCAATGTGCAGCAATCCGGATTGATCTACGCGAACCCGCCAGCGGTTTTGACACCACCGCAGTGGCAACCCGTGATGCCGTTTCGCTGGGTGGAGATCGAAGGGGTTGGCCCGGACTATCCGTTCGATCTCGTTCGCCGACGAGCCGCATACTCGGCAACGTGGAACGACGATGCAAGTGCGTTCGAGTGTTCCAACGAAACCCTCAACCGCATTTGGGACCTGTGCAAATACAGCATCAAGGCCACCACGTTTGCCGGCGTGTACGTCGACGGCGACCGTGAACGCATTCCCTACGAGGCCGACGCCTATTTGAACCAATTGAGTCATTACACGACCGACGACGACGTCAAGATGGCCGCGCGGACGTTCGACTGGCTGATGGAAAACGGCACTTGGCCGAGCGAATGGGCACCGCACATGGTGTTCATGGCGCATGCCGAATGGATGCACAACGGCGACACCGAGTGGTTGAAACAGCGCTACGAATCGTTGAAGGCGAAGACGTTGATTCACCGCAGCGGTGAAGACGGCTTGGTTCGCAGCGATGAAGCGGATCAGAATCGACACGACATCGTCGACTGGCCGAAGCAAGAGCGAGACGGGTTTGTGTTCACCGAGATCAACACCGTCGTCAACGCCTTTCACATCAAAGCGATGGAGCAGATGGCGGAAATGGCCAATGCGATCGGCAACGAGGCTGACGCCGATGCCTTTGAGTCTCGAATCAAATTGGCTCGCGCGTCGTTTCAGGACAAACTGTTCGATCAAGACGCCGGCATATACCGCGATGGCATTGAGACGGACCACAGCAGCGTCCACGCCAACTTCTTTCCCCTGGCGTTCGGCCTGGTCCCTGATGAAAAACGCGACGGTGTGCTGTCGTGGTTGAAGCAAAAGAAGATGCAGTGCAGCGTGTATGCGGCGCAGTACTTCATGGATGCACTGTTTTCAGCGGATGCCAGTCAAAAGGCGCTGGACCTGATCCTGGCCGACGGCGATCGCAGTTGGAAACACATGGCCGACAGCGGCACCACGATCACCTGGGAAGCTTGGGAGATGAAATACAAACCCAACCAGGATTGGAACCACGCATGGGGCGCCGCGCCGGCGAATCTGCTGCCGCGACACGTGCTCGGAGCGCAGCCGCGAACCCCAGGCTGGACCACCGCCACGATTCGACCCTGCCCAGCTGATATAGAATCGGCCCGCGGCAAGGTCCCGACGCCGCGGGGGCCGATTAAAATTGACTGGACGAACGGAGAGGCCTTCAATCTGTCGTTGTCCTTGCCCGATGGCATGTCAGCCGTGGTAGAACTACCAGCCCCCGATGGCTCCACCGGCGTCTTCGCTGACGGAACGGCAGTGGCCGCGACCAAACGCGGCGACCGATGGCATGTCGATGGAGAAGTCACGGGATCCGTCCGTTTCGAAGTGAAGTAAACGTCAAGAGAAGGATCACAATGTCGCGTCGAATTCTGGCTTGTTGTCTGACCGCTGTCGCTTTTTGCGTCCACTCGTTTGCGGCGGAGCATCGTCTGCCGGACATCGTGGTCTATTTGGCAGACGATCTTTCCGCACTCGACCTGCCGATCTACGGCGGGACGAACATCAAGACGCCGGCGATCGATGCTTTGGCCGCCGATGGAATGACCTTCGATCGCGCGTTCGTGGCGAGTCCGGCGTGTGCCCCCAGTCGAGCCGCTTTGCTCACCGGCTTGATGCCGGCCAGGAATGGTGCCGAAGAAAATCACACGTATCCGCATGAGGGGACGGTCCGTCTGCCACGGCTGCTTGGTCAACTCGGATACCAGACGGCAGCGTTCGGAAAGGTCGCCCATTCAAAGAGTGCGAAGAACTACGGGTTCGACACCATCGAGCTGAAGAAAGACATTCCCGAGCTGCGCAAAACGGTAAAGAAATTTCTTGTCAATCGCAACGACCCGAGACCACTGGCACTGTTCGTGGGTGTTTCCAACCCGCACGTGCCCTGGCCGTTTGAATCAACCGTCGATCCGGTCTCGATGACGTTGCCACCGAAGCTGTTGGACACCCCGCAAACGCGAGTCCAGCGGTCGCGTTACTTGCAGGAAGTCAAAGATCTGGATGCCTACCTGGGCGAAGTCCGGGCATTGACCGACGAGCACATGGCGGAAGACAAACTGTTTGTGTTCTCCAGTGACCATGGAGCCCAATTCCCCTTCGGCAAATGGACGCTGTACGACGAAGGCATCCGCGTGCCGTTGATCGTCACTCGTCCGGGCAAGATCCAAAAGGGAATCCGAACGGACGCGATGGTCAGCTGGATCGACATCTTCCCGACGCTGATTGACATCGCCGGTGGAGCCATCCCCGACGATCTCGACGGACGTTCGTTCGCGGCGGTCCTTCGTGGGGACACGGATTCACATCTCAAACGCATCTTCACGACGCACAGCGGCGACCGGATGATGAATGTCTATCTGAGTCGCGCGATTCGCACCGATCGATACAAACTGATTTGGAATCCGCATCCCGAGTTCGCGTTCACCACCCACATCGATCTGCTGCTCCGCGAAACCTCGGGCGACTACTTCAAAGAGTGGACCGAGGCGGCCAAGACGAACTCGCGGGCTGCCGAGGTGGTTGCTCGACACCACGGCCGTCCCGAATACGAATTATTTGATTTGCAGCAAGATCCCCACGAGCAAAACAACTTGGCCGGTCGTGAACAGGTGCGTGATGTTCAGCTGGAACTGCAAGCCGAACTCAACGCCTGGATCAAACAACAGGGCGATGATTTGACCGTGTTCCATGAACCGCTGATGCTCGACGCGCCCGAGACGTGGGTGCCACGCCGGAATTAAACGTACCGGCTGATCAATAGCTGGGATGACGGGCTGGGAGTCTGTCCCATTTGATCCCATTCGTCGATCAGGGTCGCAGCAATCCCAATTCAAACCCTCTCGCGACCGCTTCGGCGCGGTCCTGAGCGGCGAGTTTGAGCAGGATCGCCGCCACGTGAGCTTTTGCGGTGCGCGGCTTGATGCCCAAAATCAAGCCGATATCGGGATTGCTCATTCCTTTGCGAAGCAACCCCAGCACCTCGATTTCGCGAGAGGTTAACTGCGGTGTGGCCGAATAACTCTTGATCCGTCGTGAGACTTCTTCGCTGATACACAACTCGCCACGACCGACTGCCAGAATCGACGCAACCAATTCCGGCGGCATGGCGGTTTTTGTGATGTAACCATCAGCCCCCAAATCGATCGCGTGATGCATGTCGTGTTCCAGTTCGGAGGAACTGAGCATCAACACGCTCGCGTCGGGAGACTGTTGTTTCAGCCGGCGCAGACACTCCAACCCGCCCATTCCCGGCATCGCGATATCCAGCAGCGTGACATCCGGATCATGCTGTTGGTGGAGGACCAAGGCGGATTCCCCACTGTCCGCTTCGGCAACGACGTCGAATTCCTCACGCGCGTTGAGCATGTTCGCCAATCCGGCTCGCATCACGGCATGATCATCGACGAGAAGCAAACGAAGAGGTCGCGACGGAACAGATTCAGCCATGGCGGTGTCACTCGAAAAACGAGGGTGCTCCTCTTTGGGACTCAACGCGTGGCGTCACGCGATCTTCGGGTCGAACTCCCGCAACGGGATGTCCGCATGGATGGTCGTGCCAACGCCGCGTTGGCTTTCGATCGCCAGGGTACCGCCAAGACGCTCGATCCGTTGCTCCATTCCCTCCATACCGAAATGTCCGTCGCTGGACGTCTTGCGCGTGTTGAGGTCAAAACCGATTCCGTGGTCTCGCACGATAACCGAAACGTGATCTTGGTCGGGGGAACCGCTGAGTTCAACTTCGATGCGTTCGGCGCGGGCATGTTTGATCGCATTGTGTACGGCCTCCTGGATGACCAGCAGCAAGTTCCCCGCGATAAAATCCGCCAAGACCGGAAAACTCTCTGCACTCTGGATGTTGATCGTCGTGTCGTGTCCCTGGACCAGTCTGCGGGTCATCTGCTTGACCGAATCGACAAACGATCCTTCGGTTTGCGGCAGACAATGCAGCGCCCACACGGTGTTTCGCAGATCTTCCTGGCCGTGCTGAATCATGCGGCTGGCCGTTTCCAAATGGTCTCGAAAGGGTTTCGTTCCGGGCTGGCCACAAGCCTCGAGTTGATAGGCGATCCCCGCCAAGGTTTGCAGCAGGGTGTCGTGCAAGTTGGCGGCGAGTCGGGTTCGTTCTTGAATCGCCGCTTGGAACTCGAGTGCGACATCACGACGGTTGCGCATTTCGCGTGCGAGCTGGTCGGTTCGTTGAGCCAAGGTTCGTCGCATCGTAAACGCCCAAACGGATGCCGAGAGTGCGAATCCCGCTAAGACAAGTAGCGCATTAAACGTTCGGCGAGGGGTCCACCACGACGGAGTGCTGAGGATCAAGAGGTCATTGTGATCTCGCAGAAGCAGATCGACACGGTCCGGTTTCGCCAGACTGGCGGTCGCAACCGGAGCGGAAAAAACGAGCTTGGCAATGCCGGTCGCTTTTAATTCGGTTCCCGGCGTCAGCGGTCTCATGTCGCCGGAAAGGAACGCGGTCGTGACCGAGTCACCGCAATCGATTTGCAAGCGGTGTTGCTCGGTCGCGGATCCGACTTGAAAATCGAGTAGCCGGCCTGTCAACTGAATCAGTTGACCATCACAACTCCTCGGCGTCGTGGGTTGACCTTGGCTGAATCCCTGATGGTCTTCGATGATTTGGGAGATCGTCAATGGAGCCGCAACGGGATCGTCACGTCGCCCGATTCGACGCACCACGGCACCGCGCAGCCCGGCCAGATAACGCGACGTATCGATAAAACCGGATACCTCGACGCGGTCTCCGAGCTCGATCGAGAGGGGGTCGTTGAGCCGCACCTGGATCCCGATTCCGTTTTCCTGCACGTACAGTAACAAGTCTCCGTCGTAGTACGTGACGGTGCCCTCGATGCGACGGCGATGACGCGGGCGTCCCGATGGTGTGTACCCATCCAGATTTTCGATCGAGACTCGTTCGGCGGCAAACGGATCACTGGCCGGTTGAAGAATCCGGATGTCCTCTCGGTGGGCAATGATCAGCCGGGGACAAACGAATTCCGATCGCCAATTCCAACACACGGCCGCGATCCCCGTCAGATCAACTTCGGCATCGAGCAATCGCGAAGACGAGTACGGTTCATCTTTGGGAACCCTGGTCACGAAGTGCCCGACGCCGGTTTCGACACGCAGTGACCACCAGTTGGACGATTCCGTGGAGATATTCTGCACGACGCCATTGACGGTGACACGCCGAAGTTCATCGGCGCCATTGAGAAACCGTGTGTTGAAGGCACGGGAGGCGGCGGGAAGCTTGCTTGTGCCCAGGATCGTGATTCGGGTGGGCAAGATCACGGGGGCAAACGCGCCGCGATCGAGGTACCCATCCAGCTCGACATCGACCCCATAATCCAGCTCGGGCAAAACACGGTCGCTGTCGAGGAGCACGCCCTCACGAATGGCATGTCCGGAACGGACCCAAATTCCGGCGGTGGAATCCTCGACGCAAAAGCTCTGCGACGCTTTGACTTTCCGTGGGGCGCTGGTAATCCCGTCACCGATCAACGAAACCGTTCCTCGGATTCGAATCGGCCGTCGTTGAATCGCCTGATCACGCGGTGTCGCCATCAAATCCGCGATCCTGCTCACCGAGGGCTCATCGGCAGCCGCGACGCTGAATCCCCAAAGACAGAGCCCAACAGGGAGTAGCCCAAGGTAGAGTAGGCCGACAAAGGTTGCGATTGGATTTGTCACGGCCACGCTTTCAGGTGCATGATCGGCAGGATGAAGCCGTCCTATGTTTGGGCGATCCCGTTAGCTTAACAGGTTTTGCGTTAGCGCAGTCAAAACCTCGCCACCAGGACGGGGCGAGGTTGTCGTTGTTTCTCGATCGATGGCAACCGAACTATTGATTCAATTGCTCTTCAATCGTTTCGCCGGACGCCTTGGTTCCCAGAGCCCCCCACAAACCATAGGGGCTCACTTGTCCGGGACTCCGCGGTCCGGTTTGGCCTCGGCGAACGGCACCGGCGTGACGATCCCCGGCCTCGACCGAATCCGTCATGAACACGACCGCACCATCGCACATCAGGACATGGGCTCCACCTTGGTGGTTGCTGCTCATCGGCATCGTTCCGGAGTTGTCGATCCACTGGCCGACACAAACTTCGCTGTTGGGCGGAAGCACGGTGAAGACTTGCGTGCAGTGGGCTCGCAAGTTGGCCCAGTTGGCACCGCGCGAGGAACGGTTGTTGTGGGCGAGTTCGACCGGGGTGGTGCAATCGGGCCCGCCGTTGCACCAGAATTTTGGCCGATCCGGATCGATCTCGTTTGCATCGGCACAGTACGACGGATTGTTGTTGACCCACTGTCCGCCTCGCCGGACCCAAGAGGCGGCCGCACGGATATCGCGGTTACCCAAGTCCGTGATGATCTCACCCATCGCGATGGTGTTGGACAGGCCATCGAGAACGTCGCGGAACTTGGCCACTTTGCGCATCATGAAGACACCGCGAGAGACCGAATTGAAGTTCTGCACGGCACCCGAACTGTTGGGAGTCAGGTCGCCGCGTTTGTAGTTGCTGATCCACTGTGAGGGAGAGTCGCCCATGCACGAGGCGTAATTGGTGCGGCCCAAAGCCGGCAAGCCGATGCCGGGGTCACTGGGACATCGAAGGGTCGGGATTTCGGTGGCCCAGGGAATGTAACCCGGGTTGGCTGAAAAGTTTCGCGGATTGGGTCCCATGGCGGGCCAACGCGGCGGGTTCGTCAGTCCGGTCGTCGCTGGCGGCGGTGCGCCCGTGACGGTCTTGGGATCCGGGTTGGAAATCTGACTCCACAACGCTTGCTGCTCGAAAAAGGGAGTCATCGCAACCAACGGGCTTAACGCTTCGTGACTGGAATCATTGCCAGTTCGCCACCAACGGTTGTTCTGAAGCCCGATCCCGGTTCCGCTGCCATGTTGGGGCATTTGCTTGAATGCCGCATGGTAGTTGTGCAGGGCGATTCCGAGTTGCTTGAAATTGTTGCTGCAACTCATCCGGCGGGCGGCCTCTCTGGCGGCCTGGACGGCAGGCAAGAGAAGTCCAACAAGGATGCCAATGATGGCGATGACGACAAGCAGTTCCACCAGAGTGAATCCGGCTGCCGCCGATTCTCGACGTTTCATGGGGGGCTCCGAGAATAGAATGGGAAAAAAGGGAAGAGAGAACCGCACAGAAGACCTGTGCAGGAGCGTTAAAATTAGCGGGTAACGATCCCCATGCTATTGGCCGATCGGCCAATAGGGCTGGAAGCTTGGTGCGATCAGAATGGTGCGATCAGAAGATTGAACCGTGTTGCGAGTCACGCGACACGCCACCGCTTCCTGTTCAACCGCCGCGGTGGCGACGATTCGAGACCCCGTCCCTTCCTTCCATCCCGAAAGATCCGTCTGATGAAAAATCTCTCTTTTCTTTTCCTGGCAATGACCTGCTTCGCACTCCTTACGATCAGTGGTTGCGGACGCGGTGGGGAAAATACCGTCGTCGAGGCTCCTCCCGCCGTAGAAGAAGAAGTTGCGATGCCCGGCATGACCGATGAAGAATACGACAAGGCGATGGAAGCGGACATGCAATAGTGGACACGGACATGCAAAGCTACACTTCGTTACGCTTCGCGCTGGTGGTGTGGTCGTTAGTACTTGGCTCAACCCTCGGTGACGCGGCTAAACCACAACCCCATTCGCTCCGTGTCGACGAGAACGTTGTCGATCCCATCGGCTTCCACAATCCTTCGCCTGTGTTCTCGTGGAAGCTGCCGGTCGCGGCGGACGTCAACGCACAAACGGCGTACCAAATCGTCGTGCACCAGCGATCCGAGTCTGGCGCAACCGCCGATCCGATCTGGGATTCCGGCAAAGTGGCTTCGGGTCACTCGGTGTGGGTGCCGTACGCAGGCCCGGCGCTCGAGTCCCGTCAGCAAATTACATGGCGAGTGAAGTTTTGGGACGATCAGGCTCGCGAATCCGAATGGAGCGAAGAAGCGTCGATCGAAATGGGCCTGCTTGGTCATGACGACTGGGATGCCAAGTGGATCGAGTTGGATCGCGGAAAACGTCAGCCCGACGAGGTCAACATCCTGAAGGCCGAGTTTGGCAATCGCACGGCGGGTGACGCGAAAACCAAGAACGTAACCGAGAACATTCGGCGGGCGATCCAGCGAGGATCGACTCCGATTCGTGTCGTCCCAGCACGCTTGGGCGGCGATCCGGCACCGGGCGACGCCAAAACCTTGTGGGTCGACTACGAGATCAACGGCGTCCGCAAACAAATCGAATTGCCCGAGAACCGCGCGTTCGATCCGTATCCGGCGATCACCGCGCAGCCGGCGACCTACCTGCGACGAGCGTTCGATGCTCCAGGCGAAATCGTCAAAGCTCGGCTCTATGCATCGGCACTGGGTATCTATGAATTCCGCATCAACGGCAAGCGAGTCGATACCGATCTGCTCTCGCCCGGGTACACGGTGTATTCCGAACGCGTCGAATCGTTGACGTACGACGTGACCGATTTGGTCAATGTCGGCAGCAACGTGATCGGTGCGACGCTTGGCGAAGGCTGGTATGCGGGAAATTTGCTGCTGCGCAAACGCACCGAATTAATGGGTTTGACGCCGAAATTGCTCGCGCAGTTGGAACTGACCTACGCCGACGGACGTGTCGAACGCATTGTGTCGGATCAGCGATGGCGAGCAACCGACCAAGGCCCGATTCGAGCGGCGGGATTCTATCACGGCGAGGACTACGACGCGTCGCAACATTTGGGTCGATGGACGCAACCCGGTGACGCCGACGCCGATTGGATGCCGGTCAAATCAACTCCGCTCAGCAACGGCCCCCGAGTCGTCCCGAAACGTCTGCCGCCGGTTCGAGTGATGGACCGACTTCAAGCGGTCAAGCTGACACAGCCTGAACCGGGAAAGTACGTCTTCGACTTCGGACAAAACCAGGTTGGCATTCCCACCATCACAATGCCCGTCAAGCAAGGCGAAACCGTCCAGATCCGTTTTGCCGAAATGCTGCAGCCCGACGGCACGCTGTACACCGAAAACTACCGCACCGCGCGATCACAGGCCACCTATGTCGCTGCCGAAAGCGGTACAGTCACTTATCAACCCACGTTGACTTTCTTCGGATATCGCTATCTGGAACTGAGCGGCCTGTCCGCTGGAGAGAAACTGACTACCGAGTCAGTGATCGCGAACGTGATCCACACGGACTTCCGAGACAAGGGGCGGTTCACGTCGTCGCATGCCAAACTGAACCAATTGCAAAGCAATATCCGCTGGGGACAAATCAGCAACTTCGTTGACATCCCCACCGATTGCCCACAGCGCGACGAACGTTTGGGTTGGACCGGCGACGCACAAGTCTTCTTGCCAACCTCGTTCTTTAACAAGGACGTCCATTCGTTCTGGGCTCGCTGGCTGCAAAGCGTTCGAGACGCACAGAATGAAGAGGGCGAGATTCCACATACTGTCCCCGCAACCAACTTCGGCTATTCGAGCCCCGGCTGGGCGGATGTGATTGTGACCGCCCCTTGGGAGATCTACGAACGAACCGGTGACATCAGGATTCTGAGAGACAACTATGACGCGATGAAAAATTGGGTGAGCGTCTATGAGCGTCGGTCCAATGATCTGATCCCAACCCTGACCGGATTCGGCGATTGGTTGCAGCCGTATGCGAAATCCGATCGCAAGGGAGACACCGCTCAAGACTTGATCGCCACCGCGTATTTCGGTCGCGACGCACGGATTTTGTCCTGGACGGCTACCGCGTTGGCCGAGACCGAGGATGCTGCGCGATACAAACAACTGCACGCCGACATCCGCGCGGCGTTCACCGCTCGATACTTTCCGGATGGCAAGCCGCGTCCCGGTGCGGACACGCAAACCGCGTGCCTGATGGGACTCGGTTACGACCTGATCGACGCGGATCAACGAGAAAACGTCGAATCCGTTCTGTTGAAGAAGTACGAGGAAGCCGGACGTCATCTTCAAACCGGGTTTCTCGGCACGCCGCTGTTGGCCCCTGTTTTCGACGCACTCGGGCACGGCGACATTTGCTACGAGTTGTTGTTCAAACAAAGCTATCCTTCGTGGTTCTACTCGATCAATCAGGGTGCCACGACGATGTGGGAGCGTTGGAACAGCTACAGCCACGCCGACGGATTCGGCGATGCGAGCATGAACTCGTTCAACCATTACGCCTACGGTGCGATCGGTCAATTCATGTACGAGCGAGTCGCGGGACTCTCTCCGGACCCGGCGCATCCAGGCTACCAACACTTCTTCGTCAGACCGCTGATCGGCGAACCGCTCTCGTCGGCCGCCGCCGAGTTGGACACACCCTATGGCATCGCCAAGAGCGGATGGGCGCGCACCAAAACGGGCCTCGTCATCGACGCCATCGTTCCGCCGAACGCAACCGCGACCGCCATTTTGCCGACCGATCGCATCGGAAGTGTCTCGCTGAACGGAACACCGCTCCGCAACGATTCCGTAAAAAAGGCCAACGGAACGCTACTGGTTGAACTGCAACCCGGCACCCATCAATTCGTGTTGAACAACGACGACCTCGCCCAGGCCCCACACGCTGTCGCGCCACCGGAGGGAGGTCGGGAGGTACTGTCATTTGGTCCGACGCAAGAAGTGAAGTTTCGATCTCATCACGTGACGGCGGACGCAACGTGGACGGAAGTCGGTGACATGCCGTTCCAGCATTCGTACCGAATCGAATCGGACCAGCGGTTTAGCGACCCGGCAAACATGCGTGTTCAGATTCCGATCACGCAAGCGATCAAAAAGGGAGACGTTGTGCTCGTTTCGTTCTGGGTCCGACGGCCGAACGCAGGCGGGCAACCGAACAACATCTATTATTCAATCACGGACGAATCGGACGCGGCAGTTTACGCGAACACGCTGTCCGCCTATCGCGAGTGGAATCAACAGGTTCGCTCATTCGTCGCGGGACGCGACATCAACCCTGCCAGCGACGTCGTTCAGTTCGACATGGGCGAGGCGGGCACGATCGTGGAGATCGCGGACCTGCGACTTGTCAATTATGGAACCGATCGCGACATCGCGACGCTGCCCAAGACGACAGTCATGTATGCCGGTCGCGAGAAAGACGCGGCGTGGCGCAAGGCCGCTCTGGCTCGCATCGAAACCATCCGCAAAGGTGATCTGACGATCGAAGTCGTCGATGCGCAGGGCCGCCCGGTCACGGGCGCCCGGGTAACGGTTGCGATGCAGAAACATGCGTTCGGATTCGGCAGCGCCGTCAACGCCGAAGTTCTCGGTGCTCCGCGAAGCGACTTCCCGATCAACCCCAAGAAGCAGATCGTCGTCAGCTGGGACGAGGCTCAGCAGTATCGTCAGGTGGTCAAGAAGTACTTTGACCGCGTCACCTTTGAATCGGAACTTCGCCCCCACAACTGGCAGAGCCTGCAAAGTAACCATCCCGTCTGGCAGCGCAGGAAAACGATCCTGATGGACCGAACGCTGCCATGGTTGCGCGAAAACAACATCGCCGCTCGCGGGCACTACATCGGCTGGGCGCCGATGGATTTCAATAGCGTTGAAAAGCAGTTTGTCGGGAACCCCGAAGGTCACCGCAAATGGTTATGGAACCACATGGCTGACGTGCTTCCGGCAACCAGCAAGTACGTGAACGAATGGGACACGATCAACCACATCATCGGCTGGGGCAAGCACACCTACGAAATGGAATACGGCGGACCCAAAATCTACGCCGAGATTCTGGCCGAAGCTCGTCGCTTGGCTCCGGATGCATCGCACGCGATCAATGAGGGGAAAGTGTTACCCGATGGCTACAAACGCGAGCCTTACAAAAAAATCATTCGCTACTTGAACGAGCAAAACCAATCGCCCGACATCGTCGGATTCATGGGGCACTTTGGTCTGACCACGTTGACGCCGCCGGAAGAACTGTTGAAAGTCTATGACGAGTTTGCCGAGATCGCGCCACGTCTGCAGTTGAGTGAATTCGATGTCGATGCGGGTGACGATGACGCATTGCAAGCGGACTATTTCCGCGACGTCCTGATTGCTTCGTTCAGCCATCCGAACATGGAAGCGATCGTCCAGTGGGGCTTTTGGGAAAAGATGCACTGGAAACCCGCCGCCGCGCTGTGGCGAGAAGACTGGACGCTGAAGCCGGCGGGCAAGGTGTTTGTCGATCTGGTCGCCAGTCGGTGGTGGACCGACGAGTCGCTGACAACCGACGCGCAAGGACAAACCCGAACACGCGGTTTCTTGGGTGACTACCAGATCACCGCCCGCTACGGCGACTTGTCAGAAACGGTCACGACAACCCTCCACCGCGAGGGGACAACGGTTCGCATCCGGCTGCGCTGACAGAGCGGAAAAGGGGTCAGGTAGCAAAAACCAAATGGCCCAACGGGTGCTTCGCATTTTTGGTACCTGACCCCTTTTCCGCGGCACCATAAATCTCAAAGTTGACGGAGCACTTGTATCTGTCGGCAGAACAAGTCACGGACGCAATCGATCAGCGAATGATCGCGCGCAGGGTGTTTGCCACCGGTCGACCTGGCACTCTCACCTCTGAACCTCCGTACGGCGTGTAAAACCGATAACGTGGTCGCGGCACGACCACCGGTGGAAGCGGTGCAACCGGCGCAACCACGGGCCTGCGGACGACAATCGGTGCGGGGTACACCACCGGTGGCACGTACACGGGACGAGCGACCGGGACGGCGTAGCGCGGCGTGTAGATGTCGATCCCCACGTACTGCGCTTGGGCATTGGAAACAAACGTCGCCGACGCCAACAGCGCCAAACCGACAATCAAGGCCTTCATCTGTCTTCTCCAAACCGTTTGTCTTGAGGGGAACCCGATGTCGTGTCGGCAGTCGATGCGACACGCCCGGAGAATCTGTCCCGCAATTGTTCGCTGCCAACGGCGAGAAAGCAAGCTGGCGGATCGGGTGACGCACTGGACACACCGTCGCCCCCCGGTTGCTGACTGGCCGGTTGACGTCATCGATATTGCGAAATCAATGCGGTGATGTGACGCATGCCCGTTCCTCTTTAAATGCCGTGACGCAACCCGTTTCGACACTGAAGGTTACAGACACACATGGCGATCACACGCCGGCAAACCGATCCGCATCAATCAAATTCCGCAACAGCACCACCAGTATGGTAGAATGGTCCCACCCAGACCATTGACAAGAATTTGCTTCACGAGAATTCGCGATGAAATGTCAAACATGGGGGCACAGGCATTCGGGTCGAAGAAGGCTTCGAATCGAGACGTTGGAAAAGCGGCACCTCTTGGCTGCGGCGCTGTTGGAAACGTCACTTCTGCGGGATCTCAACCCACAACCCCCGGCATCAGGTGCTCAACAGTTTGTCGCCGTCGGTGATCGGCTGTTCTTTGTCGCTGATGACGGGCTGCACGGTGATGAATTGTTCGTCATCAACGGAGAGGGCCAGGGAGTCCTGGTCAAAGACATCGGACCGGGCCCGATCGACGGAGAGATCCAAGACGAAGAAACGCCACTGGATGAACTGCTCACCCGACTCGCGCAAGATTTTCAGCAAGCAGCGCTCGACGGACCGCCAATAGAATGAATGGCGGTCTTATAAGGTGGCGTAAGCTTCCAGCTTGCGATCCCAGCACCGCAAGCTGGAAGCTTACGCCACCTACCCAAGCCACCGATTTTCTTGTCACCTATTTTCCTGTCTTGCCGTCTCCCCGCCGATTTTCCTGCCCACTATTTTTCTGCTATCCCGCCTGGTGTCGCTGCTCTCCACCGGCCACGTTCAGACGGCCCCACCGGCGGCTTAGATTTTTCCGTCCAATCCCATTTGGTAATACTTGTGGGTGATCTTGTCCTGGTTTTCGAGCAACCAGTCGATGGAAGGTTCACAGGCCATCGCTTTGTGGATCGCCTGGGCCATGGCCTTGCGATGGATGTCGAACAGGGCTTTGTGGTCCAGCTTGTCCGCGGTCGCGACACCGGGGTTCAACCAGACGCTGCAGATGATCCCCAGGTCATTGCATTTCTCTTTGGGGATGTCGCCGGCACGCACCGCATCCAAAACGCCGTTGGCGATCGCGGCTTGCACCGTCCCCATCAGAATATTGGTGTAGCGATTGTCTTTGACAGTGACCTTGCTGACGCACAACGTGACCGGGCGAACTTGGATATCTGTATTCAGGATGGCAAAGACCTTGGTGTGCCCCTTGGTTTGATCGCCGGTGAGCGTTGCCAACGCGGTTCCCACCGGGCCATCCAACTCGCCGATGACGACTTCGGGTTCCGCGGCGGTAAAGGGTGGTCCGCCGGCGACGAGTGACTCTCCGGTCCGCAAAATGATACGTTCTGACATGGGTTCAACAGATCGAGGGAAGGGTTGAAAACGAATGATGACGTGGCCAGGCGTCAGGCCGACCACGCGTGATAGCCGAACAGTGTAAGGGATCGGCGCGAAGCCCCGGTGTGAAAACTTTTCACACCGCGCTGTTCTTGCGCATCGCGATTGACGCATGCGACAAGCTTGTGCTAATTCGGATCCACCCAAGAATGTGGGTGGAATTTTCAACAGGAGTCGGTTTCACGCGGGTTTCTCATGACAATGATTTTGGATCAGCCACGACGGGCGAACGCCTCCCGTTGCTTTGATTGCGGGTTGTTGCTTTGCACGTTGGTGGCCTCCAGTGGATGCGCGACCGTTTTAAGCGAAAAACGTTACGCGGTGACGATCGACAATCCGGCCGCGCCCACGTTCTTTTCCGTGCATGACCGCAAGAATCGAGTGATTCAGCAAGGCATCACGCCTCAGCAAGTCACCCTCGATGCCAAGGCGTTTCCATTCTGGCCGGCCAAGTACTCGGTCGTCTATTCCGGGCGCGAGGCGGCGACGGAGAAACACGAGATCAAAGCGGGCGTGGATCCCTGGATCGCCGGCAACATTCTATTGGGCGGAGTCGCGGGATTGACCGTCGACGGGGCGACAGGATCGATGTTCAAATTGCCCAAGACCGTCAAGGGCAACGTCCCGTCACAGTACGCCGTCACCGACTTGAGCGCCGGAGCATCGATCGCCCACGCGGCGATCGAACCGCCGAGTGATGAGCCAAGCGAAACCGCTTCCCCGATGCTCGCGTCGGAATCCGAAGTCATCCCCGCGTCGACGACCTACAGTCTCAACGACACCCCGGTTCGCACCGCGTCCACCAACGGCAATGACACTCCGTCCACCTTGGCACGCTGACCCGCGACTTAAAAATAGAGAGAGCAAATCGCGCCCGTTGGACGCTGCAGATCTCAGGCATCAAACAGCGATGCAGTGTGAGTCGCCGTTGCCTGGTCGACATCGATCCTGACGGTACGCCTGCCCGCTGAACGCTTGGCGGGTCTCGCGATCTAATCACGGTGCGCTGAACCCGCACTCGTCCGGTCGCTGTCCGACCGGCAATCGCTTGTGTCTGGCAGTGAACTTTCTGCCCACTCTGTGTGCCCAATGATAAATCAATTGGGTTCTTTCTGGCAGCTGTTTCATTTGTATCTAAGAAGCAGAAAGCTCGCCCCTCGAAAGCGAGGAAATAGATATACTTTCAAACCGTCGACGGATTGGTCACGTCTCGTGACACCAGGCAAGGTTCTTTGACGAAACAAATGTATATGCCATGAATCGTGTATCCATAGTTTCCTATCATGAAGCAGATTGTTGCAGCCTGGCTGATTGCATGTTGTTCGCTCGCCGCAGCGCAGGGCGACGACGAAGTCGATGCCAAGGAATTCGACCCGAAGGAACTCGATGCGACCGTCGGCGGCTTCATCGAAACGCACTGCATCGAATGCCATGACCGGCAGGCCGCTAGCGGCGATTTCCGGGTCGACAATCTGTCGCCGAAAGTCGGTTTCGAAGACACGCCGCGGTGGGTCGAGATCATGGAGCGGATCAAGTCAGGCGAGATGCCTCCGGACGATGCCGCCGAACAACCGACCGCGGATCAGCGAGCCGATATCGTCGAGTGGATCGCGGCGCGGATGAAGGAAGGTGAGTCGGCGCGTCTGGCGAAGCGCGAGCGAGTTTCCTATCGGCGGCTCACACGCGAAGAATACGTGTACACCGTTCGCGATCTGATCGGGGTGGAATACGACGCGAGCGATCCCGGCGGACTTTTTGAAGATCCCCAATGGCACGGATTTGAGCGGATCGGTTCGGTCCTGACGCTCTCGCCATCGCATATCGAGAAATACATCAAAGCGGCCGAAGTGATCTTGGATGAAGCATATCCGGACGAGCCGATCGAGTACCGCGAAGCCGGCAAGCGGGCGATGGAGATCAAGGAGACCCACCATCATTTCCAGCGACTCAAAGCGGAAGGTATGCTGGACAAGGTAAGAGCCCCACTGACGACATCGGGCCAGATCTATCGCTATTCCAATCCATGGCGATCGCCTGACCTGAAGTTTCCCGGCCCCGGTGTGTATGAGATCAGCTACACCGTCAGCGGATTGAAACCGGACCAGGGCATTGCGCCGCGGATGAAGGTGACCGAGCCCGATCTCGATCGCGTGTTGTTTGAACGAGACATCATCGCGCCGGAAGACGATCCGGTCACTGTGACGTTTCAGGCTCATTTTTCGAATCCGCCGGGCCGCCCGCCGAAGATCTACGTGACGAACGCGAATAAGGTCCCGAATCATCCGCGGACCAACGCGACAAGCGGGATTCCGTTCATCACGACCAAGCATCGCCGCGCGCCCTGGCAGATGAAGATCACCAACCAGGACGGAAGCCCGCGGTATCCGATCCTGATCATCGATTCGATCACCATGCGCGGTCCGATGGTGACGAAGCAGGAGCAACGGCGCCGCGACGAGTATTTGGCAACCGAGACATCGCTGGACACCGTCAGCGAAAGCCTCTCCCGGTTCGCGCGTCGTGCCTTCCGGCGGCCGCTCTACGACAGGGAACTGGAAACCTATCTCGAAATCGTCCGCGGCGAGTTGGAAGCCGGCGAGTCGTTTCGCAATGCCGTCAAAACAGGCATGGTGGCAATCCTCTCTTCCAAAAGTTTTCTGTTCATCGCCGAGGGAGACGAAGAGGCAGAACGGAACGAATTGAACGACTGGGAACTGGCAACGCGGCTGTCCTACTTGCTTTGGAGCACGATGCCGGATGACGAACTGTTTGCTTTGGCCGAGAATCGCCAACTCAGCGATCGAGCGGTCTTACAGGAGCAGTTCAACCGCATGCTTGCCGATCCGCGTGCCGAGCGATTCATGCGTTCGTTCTCGTCCCAGTGGCTGAACCTGCGCAAGGTGGGAATGTTCCCGCCGGACAGAAACCTCTACCCGAACTACGACGACTACTTGGAACAAAGCATGGTCGGCGAGAGTCAGGCATTTTTTACCGAAGTGTTGCGGCACGACCTGACGCTGCGCGAGTTCATCGATTCCGACTGGACGATGCTCAATCCGCGGCTGGCTCGGTTCTATGGCATTCCCGGCGTGGTCGACGATCGCTTTCAACGCGTCGCGCTGCAACCGCAGAATCATCGGGGCGGCCTGTTGACGCACGCGTCGGTTCTGTCGCTGACTTCGGACGGCTCGCGGCACCGTCCGGTGCATCGTGGCGCGTGGCTGTCGGAAGTTTTTCTGGGCAAAGAACCTCCGCCTCCTCCGGCCAATGTCGACCCGATTGAGCCGACTCCGACGGACGCCCCCAAGGCGACGTTGCGAATGAAATTGGAGGCCCACAAGCGCGATCCGAATTGCGCCTCGTGCCACCAAAAAATCGATCCACTCGGGCTGGCATTCGATCACTACAATGCCATCGGACAGTGGCGCACGCACGAAAAGGTCGAAGGAACCGGCGAGGATCCGACCGTCGATGCCAGTGGCGAATTGCCTGACGGCCGGACGTTTGCCAACGCAAAAGAGTTTCAGCAACTGTTGCTGGCAGACCTGGATGCGTTCAACCGAACCTTCATCGAAAAACTGGCCATCTACGGCATGCGACGCACGATGACGATTGACGATCGCGAGAGATTAAGTGCGATCGCCGAGATCAGCCGTGAAAAGGACTACCAGGTACGAGCGATCCTTGAGGCGTTCGTACTCTCCGATCTCTTTCAACAACGATAGAAAGACTCTATGAACATCCAGACGAAAAACTGGCGTCTCGACCGCCGCCACGTGCTGCGGGGAATCGGTGCCAGCATCGGTCTACCGCTGCTTGATTGCATGGCGGACGGTGCAGGTCTGCCGGCGGCGACCGAACCCAAACGCAGTGTCTTTCTTTACATCCCCAACGGCGTCAACACGCTGACCTGGCAGATTGAAAAGGCCGGCGCGGATTTCGAATTCACCTCGCCGCTCGCCTCGCTCCAACGACATCGTCAAGATGTCACACCGATCAGTGGCCTGCACCATCCGATGGTGCTGGGGAAACATCACAACTGTGACAAAGTGTGGCTCACCGGTGCCGACGTTCCGTCCAGCGGCGGATCGTTTCGCAACACCGTTTCGGTCGACCAGTTGATGGCCGAAGTGCAAGGCGCGTCGACTCGATTCCCTTCCCTTGAACTCGCAATCGAAGGCCACTCACTGGCCTGGTCACGCGACGGCATTCAGCTGCCGGCCGATCGCAACGTCAAGACGGTTTTTGAACGCCTGTTCGTGGGGGAACAAGGTGGCAAGGACGTCGTTCGCCGGCGACTGAATCGGCGCGGCAGTATTCTTGATGCGGTCATGGACGACGCCCGGCGGGTGAACCAGAAAATGGGCTCAGCCGATCGCAGCAAACTGGACGAGTACTTGACCGCCGTTCGCCAGGTGGAAATCCGCACCGATCGGGCCGATGCCTGGCTGGACGTCCCCCGCCCCGGACTGCCGAGCGACGCCGCAAACCGCTTTACCGCCAAGCTGGACATCAGCCGGGTCCAAGAGTACCACCGAATCTTCTTTGACCTGATGGTGTTGGTGCTGCGAACCGACATGACACGCGTCATCACCTGCATGATCTGCAGTGAATCCAATGGTGGTGCGATTCCCGACATCGGGATCTCGCAGACCCGGCACGGTTTGTCGCATCACAACGGCGACCCCGAACAACTACGTCGACTCACGCAGACCGACACGTTTCTCGTCGAGCAATTGAGCTATTTCCTGGACCAGTTGAAATCTCACCAAGACGGCGACGGCACGTTGTTGGACACCACGCAGGTGCTCTGGGGCAGCGGCATGTCGTACGGCCACAGCCACGGCAACGCCAACCTGCCCACAATCCTGGCCGGCGGACGCAAGCTCGGTTGGAAACACGGCCAGCACCTCGACTTCAACCTGCCCGTCATCGGTCAATACAACGTCGCTGACGCCGGCGCCCACTACAAGATCTGCGGTCGGCCGGTCGACAGCAAGGCGCTCCTCAGCAATCTGTTCCTGACGATGTTGCACCGTGTGGACGTCGAAGTGGATCAGTTTCAGGATAGCCTGGGCACGATCTCGGAGATCGTGGCATGAGGTTTGTGCGGACGATTGAGTTGCTGTTTGCGGCGGTCGTTGCGTTGGCGGTTTCAACGGCCGCGTTGGCGGGTGATGCGGCCATCCGATTCCGCACCGATGAAAACCAGGACAAGAGCCTGCCGTGGTATCAGCCGGTCAAGGGCGAGTTTCCGCCCGAAGGTTCGGCGCATTGCATCAAAGGAGAGCTGATCTGGGTCGATCACGCCGAACGCGAGCTACACCTTCGCGTGGATCGAGATGATTCACAGGGCGCCGGAGTCCAAGATCTGCCGCTGTTGCTGACGATGTTGCCCTACGGTTCGATCGAATACAACGGCCAGCCCGCGGCGCTACAGGACATTCCCCTGGGCACCCATCTTCATACCTGGTGTTACCCGACCGATCCGGATGACAAGCGTCCGCCGATTGCCAGGCGTCACCAACGAATTTCTCCGGAAGCGAACTTTCGGCAATGCACTCGAATCGAGGATGACTTCAGTTTCCACACCCGGCGAAATCAGGTCTGGAGAGTGGAGGACGTCGACCACCAGACGATGCAACTGACGGCAACGCTATTGGTCGACGGTCAACCGGAAGACAATGCCAAGCGGTTCGGTCTGCTTGAGAGCACGGTGGTCTACCAGGGACATGGATTCGGCACGCTGGCAAGCATTCAACCCGGTCAGCAGGTGCAAATGAACCTCACCTGGGCCACCCTGTACGGCCCAGGCCGTGTGTTTCACATCTGGTTGGACCCGGAGAGTCGCGAGTTGGCGCGCGACCGCCAGCGACGGCGTCATCACGACCACATTCGCCAACGCGGCATCCCGGGATGGGTCGACGCGGTGGATGACGAGGCTTCGACCGTCACCGTGACGTTTTTCGATGGCATCGACATTAGCCTGCTGGAAAGCTTGGATGACATCGTGCCCGAGCCGCTGGGTTGGCCAACCTCCGGCGGTGCGAAAGATGACGAGAAACCGAAAGGGACGCTCGCCGTCGCCCGCTCGACGCTGATGACCTACGAGCCGCTCAACGATCGCAAGGGCGGCAACATCCTGAAAACAAATCAGGTCCCGGTGGTGCCGGGCTGTTGCGGCGTGCAGATTCAGCTTCAGTGCGGCCTGCTGTTGGAAGGCTACCGCCCGGGTGAGATCGTTCGCTTTTTCCCGGCCAGTTGGGAATTTGTCGCCCTACCGTCGGAAGAGCAGTTCTTCGGCCGCGAGTGAACCTGCGTCAAACAGCACGAGGTGATCTCCCTTGCCACCGACGGCGAGTCGATCTCCGGTCGGTGAGAACTGCAGATCGCGAATGGGTGCGACGTCGGTTTGCACGACCAATTGGTTCTCCCACGTTTCGGTGTCCCAAAACAACACTTCGCCGTCGAAGTGGCCGCTCGCCATCACCTTCCCATCGGGGGCGAAATCGATTTCGCCCAACTGGGAGGGATTGGGTTGACGACGCGTCACTTCCTGCAACTCGGGAATCGACCAAACGGAGATCATTCCGGCCAGCGTGCCGGTGACCAACGCCTTGCCGCCGGGCTGGAATTTCATCGTCTTCAGGTCGGCCAGTTGCCGTTGTGCCAACCGTTCACAATGGCCAAGTTCCGATTCCCGCCACAGCGTGATCAGGTTGTTTTCGTCGGCAGTGGCGATCAATCCAGACGCACGGTCTTTGACCGAAAGGAAGAGTCTCGATTCGACGTTGACGTCGGAAGGTTCCAGACGCAGTATTCCGTCGGTTTGCACCAATGGTTGCCAGAGCGGTTTGCCGTCGCTGAATCCGAGTAGCAATCGGTCTTCATCCAGCATGACCTCTCGCGTACCGCCGGGAGTATTGGGGGAATCGATTTGCCGACCGTTGCCGACATCCCAAACCTTGACATTGCGTCCTCGTTGCCGGGTGATCAAACAGCCGCCCGATCCGGCGAACATGAGTTGACAGGTTTCCTTGGTGCCGGTGTCCCATTGTCGCTGCAGGTTTCCCGAATCCGTTTCATAGATCCCGATCCTTCCGTTGGGGCTATAGGTCGCCAGCAGCATTCCGTCAGGCGAAAACGCCAGTCGTCTCACCACGCTTCCCAGCGACGTCCAGGTTCGGTAGAGCTTCGGTGGGGTGACCGACGCAACCAGAACCCCTCCTCCCCGCAGTCCGATCGCCACCTTGCCACCGTCCAGCGAGGCATCCACGGTAAATGGTTCCAGATCCACACGCTGCCGCTGATCGGACACCGCCACGCGGTTGCCAACTCTGCCGGCGCGATCACTTCGATAGATCGTGACGAGTTTTTCGTCGCTGCCCCATAGATCGACACGCCCGCGTCCGGCCTGCACAAACCTCGGCCGCGGAGCCCCCGATGCGTTTCCGACGAAGTCCAGATCGGGAAGAAAAATCTGATCGCTCCACATCCGATACGGCTGGTCCGCGGCGAGGTCCCAAATGCCGACGCTGTGGAGACGACGGCTGAGGCTGGCCAGTCGCAAATCGGACGAGTATCGCCCGCGAAAGAACGGCTCGGTCTGCTTTTCGGACAGGATCGCGTGTTGACGTTCGATCGGCTCACCACGATGCAAGTCACAGATGGTCAGCACACCGGACTGCGACACCGCGCCGACCCGATCACCATCCTCGGCAACCGTCAAGCCGATGATCGCTGATTCATCGAGTTGACGTTCCCAGATTTGCTCGCCACCCAAACGATTGAAAGAAGCCAACCGCCCGGTTTCATCGCCAACCAAGTAGGCGTCTGATCCCGAAACGGTCGCCAGGGCAGTCACTCGATGCGTTGACGATGGTTCCAGCACTTGCGTTTGATTGGAATCGACATCAAACCAGACCGCTTTGCCGTCGCGCCGAGTGAACAGCACGCTGCGGGTGTCACGATCCAGCGCCAAGCGAACCGCCGGCGACTCGATTTGTCCTGAGATCGATGCGATCCGCTTACCCGTCGTCGTTTCCCAGGCACAGACGCCCGACGGCCCGCTGGTCACCAACCATGAAGCGTCATCGGAGATGGCCACGTCCAACAACCCTCGGTCGTCGGCGTTCCATCCTGAAATCGCATTGGCCGTCGAATCGTACAGCAGCCCCCAAACAAAGCCACGAAGATCTGGAGGACAGATCGTTTCGTCGGCCAACTGTTCGGCAACATGGTCGGGTTCGCGCTGGGACATCGCCCCCAGTCGCAACAACGTCTGATTCAATGCGGTGCGTCGAAGCTGGACAACGGAATCGGATATACGCCCGTTCGCCCGCTCCAAAGCCTTTTTGTTTGCTTCGAGAATCAGATTCGCTTGGCGGACGTCACGAGCCCGTTGGTTGGCAACGCTGGCGGCGACGCCGGCGGTGACGGCCAACGTGACCAACAACGCCAACGCGATGACTGACAACGAAGCCGCCCTGCGGTGACGCAAACACCACTTCCACAACGCGTCGCCGGCGCTCTGACGCCGGGCCAAAATCGGTTTGCCTTCCAGGTAGTTTCGCAAGTCGCCGGCGAACGCATCGATCGAGGCGTAACGCTCCGCCGGCTCTTTCGCCAACGCGGTCTCGAGAATCAGCTCAAGATCGCCGCGGAAGCGACGGTCGAGACGGCCGATCGGCAGGGGCGCCTCACTTTTGACGACCTGCGCCGTCTCCCACATCGACTTCTTGGCGATCGGGTAGGGAAGCTGCCCCGATAAAAGTTGATAGAGCACGACGGCGAAACCGTAAACATCGGTCCGAGCATCGATCTGTGACGGCTGCGCATTGAACTGCTCGGGACTCATGTAGCTGCGAGTCCCGATCCAAGCCTCGGTCGTCGACTCGTGGCCACGTTCGTCCGCATTGTCTCGACGCAGACGTGCCAATCCGAAATCGATTAATTTTGGAACACCGTCATGGGTGACCAACAGATTGGACGGCTTTAAGTCCCGATGCACAATCCCTTCGGCATGGGCTTCTGACAAGGCTTCACAATACTTCAGACAAAGTGCGATGGTGTCATGGTGCGACCAATCCGACGTCATCTGTTTGGACTGAACGAAACGCAGGACATCCGTCCCCTCGACCCATTCCATCGTAAAGTACAGCCGCGGTGCGCCAAACACCTCCGCGACACCGGCGTCAAAAATCTTGGCGATGTTGGGGTGGCGAAGCGTCCCCAGCATTTCGACTTCCAATTGAAATCGCGATTTGATTCTCGGTCGAGCGGTGATGTCGTGCAGCAGCTTGAGTGCGACCTTCCGCGCCGGAAACCGCTGCTCGGCCTGATAAACCACCGAGTACACGCCACGGGAGGTTTCCGACAGAATCTTGTAGCGGCCGATCGATTCGGGTACGGGTGCCGCAGCAGGACGTTCAAAGCGAGAAGACACCTCCAGCCAAGCGACGTAGTCCCGCAATTGCTGTGTGAGATGATGGTCACCGTCACACAATTGCTCGGTCGTGACGTCGATCCCCTCGGCCACCATCGCTTCCCAGCGATCGAGCAAAGCCTGCAGTTCATCCGAGATGATAAACTCATCTTCACGATAAGAACGCGTCGAGGAGTCTTCGAAGGAGTTCGACAAACGGAATAGCTCCGCGACAACCGGAATGCGAAGAAAAGTGGCTATGAGTTAGCGTGACGCGTGCGTCCAGAATCCAGTATAGCGTTGCACCGATGCGACGCGCATGCGGCACGTTGATTTAATCCGATGACGGATCGGATTTGATATCAACCGATTCGCCCCCGCATCCAGGGATCTCCATTGATCCCGATTTAGCGGCATCGGGCTCGCGGCGTTTTTTCTTTTCCCGCCTTGGATTCTCTTGCCCCCGATTTTCTTGTCGTTTCAATTCCCGCTGCCCCATTCCGGCCCTCGGTCTGTGATAGCCTGTAGCTCTACAAGGTGGTTCCCAGAACGGCGACGACCCACGATCTCATTGAGCCAGGAGACCTATCGGATGCTTTGCCTTACAGCCAACGCTGTCAAACACCTCGTCGCCAGGAGCGGCGGGCAATGGAAGCACACCGTCCTCTGCTTGGTATTGCTCTTGTCCGGTGCCTGTTTCACGGTCCAGTGCCCCGCCCAAGAGCCCGCACTTTCGGCGGAAGAACAGCGTGAACGGATCACCGCGGAAAAGTTCTTGGAAGTGTTGTTGCGACGGCCCAACACGGGAACCGCGCTGGACCGCGTGTTCGGGTACCACATCGGCGTCGGTGACATCGGCGAGTTGATTGACCGCTTGACCGACAAGGCCGAAGCCGCGACCGACGAGGATGAGTCCGGCCGTCACTGGATGGTCGCGGGGTTGCTGCAACTGCAACGCAGCGAAGACGCCGCTGCGATCGAAGCTTTGGCTGCAGCGGAAGCAAAATTGCCCGACAACCCGCTGGCCGCCTACTACCACGGACAAGCCCTGTTGATGGTCGGTCGCACGGACGAGGCGACCGCAGCGATGCAGCGGGCGATCGATTTGAAACCGTCCCGACAAGACCATCTGAAGTTCGCCGGTCAACTCGGTCGCTTGTACCAACGCGCCGGAAAAACGGACGATGCGTTGCGGATCTGGACGCAACTGGAGGAAAGTTTTCCGGGCGACGATGGCGTTCGACAACGGATCGCCCGTGTGATGATCGAAGAAGGCGACGTGCAAGGTGCGCTGGCACGGTATGACGCCCTGGCGAAAGACGCCCGCACGCCGAATGACAAAATCGTGTTTGCGATGCGCGCCGCCGATCTTCGCGCCCAATCAGGTGACCGCGCGACCGCGATCGGCCAATTCGAAACGCTGCTCGGGAAACTTCGTCCGGGCAGCTACCTGTACGACGAAGCTCGCCGTCGAATCGAAGCCACGTTCCTGTCCAGCGGTGACTATGCCGGTCTGGCGGAGTATTACCAAACGTGGGTCGACGACCATCCCGAAGATCTGGGTGCGGTCATTCGGCTCGCACGAACGCTGTCGATCCAAGGCCGTGGCCCCGAAGCCTTGTCCTGGTTCGAAAAAGCGATCGAACTCGCGCCCAGCGATCCCGCGCCACGATTGGCATTGATCAACGCTCACGTCGCCGCAGAAAACTACGTCGATGCGGCCCAACAATACGAAACGCTGATCAAGTTGGAACCGAACAACCCGGATCACTTCGTGCGGTGGGGCCAAATCCTGATCGAAAACCGCAAACAACCCAAACAAGCTCGCACAAAAGCGGCCGCCGACGTTTGGAAACGATTGGCGAAATCCCGCTCTGACGATGCCGTTGTTCAGTCCCAGGTCGCCGATCTGTTGCGTGGCGCAGAATTGGTCGATGACGCCATCGCGCAGTACCAAGCCGCCATCACGCTCGCCCCCAGCCAACCGCAATACAAAGAGTATCTCGGCGAATACCTGCACGGGCTCAAACGCGAAGACGAAGCGATGGAGGTTTGGCGGTCGCTGGTCGAAGGTGAGCTCCGCAATCAAAACAATTTGATCCGATTGGCTGAGGTTTACCACCAATTTGACAAACCGACCGAAGCCTTGAAGGTGATGTCCGAAGCCTGTGCGTTGGACCCCACGATTGAAGATCGCCTGCGGTATTCTGAATGGCTGCGTGATGCCGAACAATACGATGCGGCATTGGGACAAATCGCCTTGGCCGCCGCTGCGACCGAAAATGTTGACGAACGCGAGCGGGTGTTCGCCGCCGAGTTGAAGACCTATCAAGCCTCGGGCAAACTGGAGCAGCGGATCGAGCAAGCCCGCGCCGAAGCCGAGGCCGAAGGCAGTGACAGTGACGCTTGGCGACGTCTGGCCATCCTGTTCAACGCCGCCGGAAAAATCCCCGAGGCGCTTGAAGCGATTGAAAACGCACTCGATCGCGCCCCCAACTCGATCGATGCGTTGGAAATCGCGGCGCGAATGTACGAGGACTCCGGGCGGCTTCCCTTGGCGATCGAAAAGCGTCGCTTGCTGGCCGAAACCGATTCGAAATTTCGCAACGGACACCTGCAGAAACTCTCTTCGCTGCATTTGCGAGTCGGTGAAACCGACCAAGCCGTCGCCGTCGGCAAAGAGTTGTTGGCGGCCTCATCGGGTTCCATCGAAGCCTATCGGTTCTATGCCGACTTGTGCGGCAAGATCGGACGGGTCGATCAACGTCTGGACACGCTGCGACGCTGCGCGCGGCTGAATCCACGCAGCAACGAGGCTCAACAAATGCTCGCCAGCCAACTGGCCGAGGATTTCAAGACCGATCAGGCGATCGAGCTGTATTGGAAGATGCTGGACAGCGCCGACGACCTCGATGATCGACGCAACATCGTTACCACGCTGACCGATCTGTACCTGCGGACCAATCGGCTGGATCAATTGATCACCCGGCTGGAAATACGCGGGCGGGAGTCCGGCGATCGACGCACCACGATCGACCTGATCTCGACGGCACACCAACAAGCAGGCGACCTGGGACTGGCACGCCAGGCCCTCGAAGGACTGCTGGCCGAAGACGGTCGCGACACGTTGCTGTTGGAACGCTTGGTGTCACTGGCCGAACAAGCCGGCGAGTACGACCAGGCGGTCGCACTGCAACGGCAACTGACGCGTTTAGCCCCCGATCGCAAGAACGAAGCCCGACTCGCGTCGCTGCTGATCGATATCGGCGAAGTCGACGAAGCACAGACGTTGTGGTTTCGCATGACCGAGACCAGCTCGGATCCCACGCAACTGGCGCGCAACATCAATCGTCTCTACGCGGCCGGCGAAATCGAAACGGCGATCAAGCTCGCCACCCAGATTCTCGATCGGCAAAATGACGACTGGGAAACTCGGTTCCGGCTGATGGTGCTGCAAGCCGACGAAGGTGAATGGGAGACCGCCGCACAGACCGCCGACCGCTTGATCGCCATGGACCTCGATGACACCACGCTGCCCGACGGCGGAAAACCGTACGAGCGGACGGTGCGAACCGGCACAGGCCAGACCTACACCCGACCGTCGATTCAAGTCGGGCGACTTCAGAACATGTATCAGTTCTATCAGATCGTTGATGATCGATACGGTTACCAATCGACGATGTCGCTGCCCCAACCGATGGATTTCGGCCACGCAAAATTGATGGCACGCTATTGCCAACTGAAACACATGGCCACCCAAGGGTCGGCCATCAAGGACCACCTCGCAACGCTTGAAAAAACCGCGATGGCCGGCGATGCAACGACCGATCAAGTTTGGACCTGGTACGAAACCGCCACCATCGCGGCATCGGTCCAGCAAACCTCGTTTATGAGTCCCCAAAATCCCACCGAGTGGACGCCGATCTGGCGTTTGGCCGAAGTCGACCAAGAGATCGGGATGTCGCAGCTGGCCAGTCTGTTCATCAATCGCATGAGCTACGCCCAACGGAGCGACATCGAATTACAAACACTCGCTGATGACCGGATGGATTGGCTGAAATCGAAAGCGGATTCACCGGACGAGTCCCTCGCCGACCAGTATGGCCGTGGCGTGTCGTGGCAGATGATTTATGGTTCCGAACTTCGGATCGCGGGCAGAGAGGACGACGCGGATCAATACTTTCAACAACATCTCAAAACGGTTATCGAAAACGCTGACTCGGACGGCTTGGTCGCGGCGATCCAACACACGTCGACCTACGGCACCGATGAACAACTCTGGCCGCTGCTGCAAAAAGCGATGGAACGTCGACAAGAGATCCAACGGTCCTACGGGTACGCGCCCGTGGCTCAATTGCTCTCGTTGTTCACCGCCGACAAACGCGTCGAGGATGGATTGTCCAAAGGTCCCAGCGATGCAACCTATCGCCAACGTGTCTTTTCCCTAATGGACGAAGTGCTCAAGGAGCAAGCGGCCAAGCCTCTGCAACGACGCGCGATTCGATTGACGGGAATTGGTGGCCCCAGGAATCAGGGGCGTGTGGTGGCGGGTCGCTATGTCCAAATCAGTATTGAATTCCCACCGACCGGGCTCGGTCCGGACGATCAATTCGTGTTCGCCCAACACAGCGTCTGGGAGCGCATGGACGATCACATCGACGAGTGGATCGACTCACTGCGAGCGGGCATCGACGCGTCCGAGTCTCCGCTCGAAGCGATCCACCGTCACGTCGCCACGGCATCGGTGCTGTATTGGGAAAAACGTGTCGACGAAGCGATCGATCAATTGGAACAGGCGAACCGTTTGGCAACCTCCCAGTTGCCCCAGATGGAACCCGAATTGCGTCTGATGTCCGCCGATTTGCTGCTGCGACAAGACCGCAAACGCGAGGCTCTCGATGCAATTGATGCGTTGACCGTCTATGACCAGAACACGATGGCCGTTCGCGAATTCGCCGCGGCACGATTAGCCGCCGCGATCGGCGACCGCGACAGGGCGCAAATGGCGGCGCGGCGATTGTTCGGCGTTCGACTCAATACCGACGCACAGATTGAACTGGCCAAACTGATGCGAAAACTGGACATGCGCCAGCTCGCCTCTGATCTGGTCCGTCGCCTGCGCAGCCGCGGCGGCAGCAATACCGACCAGTTGCAATCGTTGATGACCTACTTCGTCGCGCAAGGCGAAAACGATCAAGCCGCCGAGGTGGCGATGGAGTTGTTGCGTCGCAGTGCCCCCTCACGCCGCACCGGCAACCGGTACACGACGACCAATCAAGTCAGACGTCGAAACGCCCTGCAAACGCTCTCGACGACGGGACGATTGACGTCGCTGATCACGGCGACCGAAGAAAAACTCGAAAAGGCCCCCAAGAGTCAACGGATCCGATCCGAGCTGGCCGAACTGTACGTCGCCGCCGGCAAAACGGCAAAATCGCAGGAGCTGCTCGGCGACATGGAACTGACCGACGTCAACAGCGCGCGAGCCCTGGAGTCAACCGCCGAGCAACTGGTGGCGGCCGGCAAAATGGACGAAGCCTGCGACGCCTATTTGAAGCTTTTGCGACGCAAACAAGATTCCTTCAACCAAAACTTTTACGAAATCAAACGCCCTTTCGATGCCCAACAACGACTCGGTGATCTGGCCGATTTGATGATCGAAGTCGGCGTGCAGAAGTTTACCGACCATCGTGTCTCGGAAATCTGCGGAGATTTGATTCGCGAGTCGAATGGTGTCGACAAGGCTCGCGCGCTTTTTTCAGCCATGCTCGATATTCCAGCGACGTCCACCAATTCGATGTACTCGATGAGCAACATCATGGGGTCGGCCAGCAAGATTTTGACCGACCGGGATCTCGTGATGCGAACGGCGCGTTACATGATCGATGCGTCCGGTAACGGAAATTCATGGGGCACGCTTTTCAACGGCTATTCCACCAGCAGTGACGGCCGGCACAATAATGTGACGACCTACTTTGTCCGCCATGTCTCTCAAGACCAGGAAAATGTCGAAGCCGTCGAGCAGCTTTTGAGGACCAAGCTGCAAGAGAATGAAGATTGGCTCGAAGGCAAGGTTTGGCTCGCGCTGGTGTTGACGACGAACAAAGAATACGACGAAGCCAACGAATTGCTCGAACCCCTGGTCCAGAAAAAGCTGAATCCCCTACCGACGCACGATGTCCTCTGGCTGGTCGGCAGCTTGATCGATAGCCACCCGCCGATGCAGCCGCTGGCCGAACGGATCTATGAGTACGCTTTGGAAAACACGACCGATCGCAACAACCGCGACTTTAAATATTCCTTGAAGGGTCGGATCTGCAATTTCATGGCAGACATCGGCAACAACGCACGGGCGCGTGAACTGGCGCTCGAAGCGATCGAGAATGCAAAAAGCACCCCGGGCCAACAGTACGGCAACCCCGAGTACGAAGCCTATCAGAAGATCCAATCGACGCTGTCCATGATGGATTTCTTATCGAAAATCGACTATCCCACCGACGCCCTTCGGGTCGCTCGCGAATTCGACAAATCCCTGTTCGCGAAATCCGGCCGCTACCAATCGGGGCGCGAGGAGGAATTTGAAAAGAAGCAAAATGCCTTGCTAGAACAGGTTCGAGAACTGGGCGGGTTGGCAACCGTCAAGTCGATGGTCAACGAAACCACCGACGGCCTCAACGCCGTTGATTTTGCGATCACGCTGGGCGATCAACCGTTTACCGAACTCGCGGTGTCATCGCTGTGGATCGAAATGCTGGAGGATGCGGCGGATGATCCGAAGAACGCGGATTCGCTCAATGAGTTGGCCGATCAAATGAAAACGCTCGTCGAGAAGCGTCCACTCGATGATACCGCCGCCGCCGCCCACGCCATCGTCTCTCATGTCGCCGGACGCCAACATCCGCTGCATGATCTGATCGACCGCTGGACCGGCGACTCACCCGACGTCCCCGAGGTGACGAATCATCGCCTACGGGGGCGGTTGCTGATGGCTCTGATGCTGCGAGCCGACCGCGAAACCTCTGACGACGAGGATACGATTTCGACACGAAAGAAGATTACGGAGTTGGATCTCGATTCCATTCCGGGCGCCAGTCAAGTCGAACAAACCTGTTTCATCGCCGCGTTGGGCAAACAGGCACTCGCGCGAAGTGACCAGGAAACCGCGCAGCGGTTGTGGCAACGGGCGATTGGATTGGCAGCAAGCCAATGGATGTTGTTGGATCTATCACACGCGGCGATCGAAGCCGCCATGCCCGAGATCTCGGCATCCGCATTCGCCACGGCCGTGACGGCACCCGCCGGCCCGATCGAGATTGATGAATCGGAAGACACCTCGGCAAGCTCTTTGGGACAGTTGCTCGGCAGCGCTCGCCCTCGACAAACCACCTCGTCGAATTCTTCAACCAACGATCTCGATCCAGACGAAGTCCGACTGGCACAACGCATCTTGGATCTCGATGAAGCCTGGCGGGTCAACAAGCTGTACACCAACTTCGTTTTCGACCCACTCGTTGAGTTGACGCTCGGAAAACCCGGCTCTCGAAAGCGAACGTTGTGCACACCGGTGTCGATCAAGGCGGATGATCGAATCGTCATCCATAGCGTTTTTGATCGATTGGCACGCCGGGCAAGCTGGTCAAAACGCACGGACAAACTGATGGCGTTGCTGCCCGGCGATGATACCGAAACGCATCTTTTGGCCGGGCTGGTTCTGCTGCATGACAAACGGAGCGAAGCAGCACTGCCACGATACGAAGCCGTTGACACCACGGCACTCAACACGCTCCCTAAAGAATTGGTCATCCAATCGTTGCTGATGGCACTGCAGGACTCACACTGCCGCGAGCGTGCGATCGAGTTGGGGCTGGCACTGATCGACCAAAACCGGCCGTCCCAGCGATACGCCAACATCGAACCGTTTGATACGTTGTCTTTGCACCTGGCCAAACAGGCGCTGGATCATGGAATGAAGCAAGAGTATGTCGCCGCATCGATCAACAGCTACCTTGAATTGACCGAGCACGACAACGACCGCTATAGCGGAATCAGCAGCCGCGTCACGCGACGTTTGAGCCAATTGGAAAAAGTCGCCCAGTTGTTGCTGCCCAAAGGACGACTCGATCAAGCGTTGACGTACCTGGCGATGCGTCAAAGCGGCTTCGCCCAAGGCTTCGACCGTGATAATGACTGGGTCGGTTGCTGGGCATTGGAGTCCATTCAAGCCCTTCCGGATCGCAATGCGGCCTACCAGATCCTGGCCGATTGGACCTTCCAGGGCGATGGCCCGCTAAATTCGATCCGGACGCTGACCCGACGTGAACCGTTGCCGACCTGGATTCCCCCGTCGGTCGGTGGTTATTACCCGCCGTTTCCGCCCGTTCCTGATCTGTCGCTCCCGATCGCGACGAACTACTACTCGCTTGCTCGACTGGCGATGGAGATCGATGCGAAAGATGATCTTTTGAAACGATTGCAAAAAGCACAATCGGACGGGCGTGCCGGAGCACACACGGCGATGGCAATCTGTCTGGCTGCGATGAAGCAACCCGTCGAACCGAACCTCCTGTTCGATATCACGACGCATCTGGATTCGATTCAGCCGGGTGAAGGAACGCCGGCATCACAGGCACCGCTGGCGGAACTTCAACTCGCATCAATCTTGGCGGCCGACCCGACACACAAGGAGTTCTCCCAGAAGGTGACAAAGGCCCTGATCGGTCACACGCACACACAATCACGCGGCTACTTGATGCCGTGGGTGGCGCGCTATGAACACGCGCGAGGCTGGGCGGAGACGTCGCCCCTGCGTTCGGCCGATGACCTGGCGCACTGGCTTCGTGCGACGCACGCCAGCGCCAAAGATTTTTCGGAAGGAAAAACGCCGCCGATCTGGGTGTCGGACGGCCAGAATCAAGTCCATCATGTGTGTGGCTTTGGCAGCGACTTTCTGTGGTTCCGTTATCCGCTACAAGGCAATTTCACCATTGAGGTCGAAACACGAGACGGCGGATGGAGAGAATCGGAACTGGTGTTTGACGGGCTTCAGTTCGCCGCGCTGGCACACAACAAGAGTGTCTATGTGAAATCGCAAAACAGCAACGACTGGGTGCGTTTCTACTCCGACGCAACCAAACAAAACGAATTCAATCGTTGCAGCGTGACGCTGGATGACGAATCGCTCAGCTATCACGTCAACGACACGTTGATCTACCGTGAGCCCCGGAAAAACCATTCCCCCTGGATCGCGATGATGCTGGCCGGGGATAAACGCACCTCCGTCCGAAACATCAAGATCACCGGAGACCCCCAAATTCCTCGTCACGTGGACCTGATTCCCGACGACACGCTTCGGGGTTGGTCGGGACAGTATTTCGGCGCCAAACTGCCAACCGCTGACGTGAATCTGGATCAACAGGACAAAGATGGAAATGCTCCCCAACGTTATCGATCGGCACCCAAACCGGACCGGATTGCTGATCTTGCCTGGACGGTCCAAAACGGCGAATTGCAAAGCGGTAAGGTCCTGCCACAAAGCTTCAATGGACAGAACAGCATCCACTATGAACGTCCACTCGGTGATGGAGAAACGATCTCCTATGATTTTTTCTATGAAGCAGGAAAAACGGAAGCCCACCCCACGATCGGGCGGATTGCCTACATGATGCGGCCGACAGCTTTGCATCTGCATTGGATGAGCGCCCCACACACGGCATGGACGATTCCCAAAGGGTTCGAAGTCCCCCTGCCCGGTGCAGAACCCAAGGCGTTGCCGTTAAAGGACTCGCAATGGAACCGAGTGGAATTGACACGCCGGGGAACCCGACTCGAAATCATGCTGAACGGTGAATCGGTGTTTGACCAAGAACCACAAACGCAAGTCGGCGACATGGTGTTCGGTTTCTTCCACAACCGCGAACAGACATCGGCGCGGATCAGAAACGTTAGAATCAGCGGACCATGGCCCGAACAGGTTCCGGAGTCGCTCCTTTCGTTTCCCAGTCCTTCAAAGTCCCAATGAATCGACACGCCGAATCGCTGGCCGAAGCGCTTTCAGAGTTGTTTTGCGAAAACGTCGCTGTCAAACATCGGGAGTCTCGCGAACTGGACGGCGTGAAGCTCATTCTCGCGGAGATCAGTTATCGGACTTCCGGTTCCGATTCCCAGTCGTCAAAGCGCGTCCGTCAGACGGTGACCGTGCTGGACGAGGACATCAATGTCCCCCAATTCGCGCTGTTCCCACATTGGAAGGGGATCGCCGGAATGGTCTTTTCAGCCATCGGGGCGATGAACGATGTCAACTTCAACGACTCGCCAAAATTCTCCGCCGACTACATGCTCCATGCTTGGAATGAAAAGGCGGTCCGCATCCTGTTCACACCAGAGCTGCGTGAATACTTTTCCCGACACGCCGGCTGGAGCGCGCGTGGTAACCGGAGTTGCATCGCCGTCTTCCAGCAGGGGCACGTCTGCAAGAGCGAGGAATTGGATGAATTCCTGAACACCTCGGTCGAGATCTTTCGGCTGTTGCAAGCGGGCGAAAAGGAACTTGACCGGCACCCCGAAATCAATCGTGAAGCCCAGGTTCAAGACGCCTATGCGGCCGCGGAAAACATGGGCGGAATCGCCGGGCGGATTCTCCGCAAGGAACTCGATCGGATCGCGTTGTCCAGCGACGAAGTCCAACAGTTCCTTGCCCAACCGGTCCCGCGACTCGACATCCCCGCCGGGATGCAACGCCAAGTGATTCCAGATGTGAAGATGCTGATTGCGATGGGAGTCGTGTTTTCTGTCGCCGGTGTTGTCGTCCCTGTCTTAATTTTTTTGGTGCTGCAAGGGAACGACCGTCTCTTCGCCATTCCCTTCGCCGCAATGTTCTTGCTTGCCGGTGGCTTGATGTTGTTCTTGTCGATTCGGCACGGCAAGCGGAAACATCGGCTGCTTCGCCAAGGCACCGTCCAAACGGGCAGGATTGAGCGTGTCGAGCGGACCAACACAGAAATCAACAGTCGACGTCGCTACGTGCTGCACATCAGCTACGACATCGGCGGGCAGACGCGGAAAACGACCGCCAATGTTTATTCAGGGATCGAGCGGGCGAAATCGCTCGCCGACCAAAACGCTCCGGTGCGCGTCCTATTGGATCCCAACGACGAAAAGCACGTCCTGTGCGTCGATTCACTCTTGATCACGTGAGGGAAGCTGCCGACATGTGGCGCCAGCACGTGGCGTCAGCCAGTGGCGTCAGCACGTGGCGTTAGCCAGTGGCGCGTGACCGAAACACACCACGCGCCGCTCGCTTACGCGTCCCGCTGAAATGCCGACACACACTGCCAGCACGTGGCGTCAGCCAGTGGCGCGTGACCGAAACACACTACGCGCCGCTCGCTTACGCGTCCCGCTGAAATGCCGACACGCATGGTCTTCACGTAACGCACGCTACTGCGACAATCGATCCAAAATGTTCTTCGTGATCTGAATCACCGCGGCGTCGCCGCCGCGCAACCCGTGCGCCCAATCGGTTGTGCCGGTCGTCACCACCGTGCCACCGCCGGCGGACGTGTACGATCCCAAGACAGCCGCACCCACTCGATCGGTCGGAAACCGATCGTACCAATAGCTGTCGCCCGGTGCCCATCGCGCTTCGCAGGTCCCCAGGATTTGGAACGTCTTGGGCGTCCCGTCGTTGTGTGTGGGAACGGGAACTCCGTCGATCCACTTCATTTCGCATCCGTCACACTCGTAGCCGACGATACTGTCCTTTCCACCGAACGCATCGCCTTGTTTCAATCCTGTTCCCTGGAACAACCAATGATCGGGGCGATGGACGGTAAACGCGCCCGAACCCTCCATGAACTGGCCGTGACTGCGATGGTAGCCGCCCCACAAGAAACCAACTCCGGTCAATTCATTTTCGGGTCGTCCGACCAGGTGGTGGCTCCACGCCGTGCTTAGCAAACGATGGTCGCCCGTGCGATACAACGGGTCCATGTTGGGCGTCTGTTTCCATGAGGTCAACGTTCGCCCGTTGTTTCCGCTGCGCACCTGCCAACAACAGGTATTGCCACTGAAGAACGCAACATTACCGCCCTCACGGATAAAACGCTCCAGATGATCGCGCATCGGTGAAGACCAATATTCGTCGTGCCCGACGCTCAAGACCAGCCGGTAATCGGCCAGGATCTCGGGGTGAAACTCCAAATCGCTGTTGACCGCGTAGTCGATCGAATACCCATTCGTTTCCGCCCAACGCACGAACGGCAATTCCCACTTACCGAATTGTGAACCGATCGGGCGATCGAACGAAACCTGATGGCCCTGCAAACCGTCGCGGTCGTGGTAGCTGTATAGGCTGTGTCCGCCCCAGTTTGTGTACGCGTTGTAGGTATTCGTTGACAGTTGCAGCAAGATGTTTGATTTCGGCTGCGAATCGCCGGCGCGGACGACGAAGAACAATGAGCCTTGCGCGCCGGCATCTCCACCGGCCTTCACCGTGACCTCGTAGTAGCCACTCTTCCAGTCACTGGGGATCGGCATCGTCCAGGCAACCGGCCAGTCACAACCATCCGACGACGCCCGATCAGCAATGGGATGGGCCGCACAGGCCACGCCGACTTCCTGATGGACTTGTTCGGTTTGTGCACCGACCCGAGAAATCGTCAAATCGACCGTTGGCTGATTGGACGAGAGGTGAAACGCAACCGTATCGCCGGGAACGTAGCTGAGTTGATCGGTGTAACCGAACACGTACGGACCGGCGGGCGGAAGCTGTTCCGCGTTGCTGTGATCACGCAGCCCGACGATGATCATCGCCAGCATCATCATTCGCAAAGTCATCTTGACCATTTGTTTCTCTCGTTGTGAATTGAAGTGTGTCGAGCCCAGTGTATCGCCCTCTTGCAGCGACGGGCAACGCACCGCACGGACGTCTCAATCGGTGGTCACCCGTCGAAAAAAAGGAAAACCCACGGATGGCACAGCTGACCCACGGATGCCTCACGCATCTTCTTCCTCTTATCGTTTTGCCCCCATCGTTTTGCCCCCCATTATTCTGCCCCGCATCATTCTGCCTCCCCGCATTCTGCACCGATCGTTTGACACTGCCTCGTTTCGCCGCCTCCAAGCACCACGTCCTTCACCGAGAACCGGTTATGATAGTCCCACCGAACCCCATCCCATCTGTCGAGTCTGCACGATGCGCTCCCACTCCATTTGCATTCGATTTCTGATCACTGTCTCAGCGGTCACAATGTTCGCCGTGGTAGCCGGAGCGGAAACGCCGGGTGATTCAAACGCGAGTTCCGAGATCGGCGGATACGATCGTCCACACGGTTTTGCGCACCAAAGCCGCAGCGAAACGGTTGCCAAGCACGGCATGGTGGCGACCAGTCATCCGTTGGCGAGCCAGGCCGGACTGGATGTTTTGCGTGAAGGCGGAAACGCCGTCGACGCCGCGATCGCGGCCAACGCGATGCTGGGCGTAGTGGAGCCGATGAGCTGTGGGATCGGCGGTGATCTGTTCGCAATTGTCTGGGATGCCAAGACGAAACAACTTTATGGACTCAACGCCAGCGGTCGTAGCCCCAAACGCATCAACCGGCAGGTCTTCGTCGATCGCGGGCTGGACGAAATCCCCATCGAAGGTCCGTTGTCGTGGAGCGTGCCGGGCTGTGTCAGCGGCTGGCAAGCATTGCGATCACGGTTCGGGACGCGGGATCTATCCCGTTTGCTCGCGCCAAGCATCGAAACGGCTCGAGCGGGTTTTCCGGTCACGGAAATCATCGCCGGCGGTTGGGCGAATTCGGTCGAATCCCTGCTCAAGTACCCCGACAGCGCCGCGACCTATTTGATCGATGGAAAGCGTGCGCCGAAGGCCGGTGAAATCTTCCGCAATCCGAATCTAGCAGCGACGTATCAGAAACTTGCCGACACACACGGCAATGCGTTTTACCGTGGTGAAGTCGCCGATGAGATTGCCGCGTTCAGCAAACGCAACGAAGGCTTTCTTGACGAAGCCGATTTGCGTGACCATAGCGCCGAGTGGGTCGATCCGGTTTCGACCGACTACCGGGGCTATCGTGTTTGGGAGTTACCGCCCAACGGTCAAGGCATCGCGGCATTGCAAATGCTGAACGTTCTGGAAACCGTCGACCTCTCCAAGTATTCCCCGGGACACCCCGAATACCTGCACTGGTTGACCGAAGCCAAAAAACTTGCCTTCGCCGATCGAGCCAAATTCTATGCCGACATGGACTTTGCCGATGTCCCGGTCGATCAACTGATCTCCAAGCAATACGGCCGCCGGCAAGCGGCTCGAATCAATCCCAACCGATCGCTCGCGGATGTTCCCGCCGGCGATCCGAAATTGATCTCCGGCGATACCGTCTATCTGACGGTGGTCGACAAGGATCGGAATTGCTGTTCGTTGATCCAAAGCATCTATTACGGGTTCGGCAGCCAGATGACCGTCGGTGACCTGGGATTTGCAATGCAAAATCGCGGCGCCCTGTTCGCACTCGACGAGGACCATTTGAATCGACTTGAACCTGGCAAGCGTCCGTTTCACACGATCATTCCGGCCATGGTGACGCGAGACGATCGACCCTATTTCTGTTTCGGCGTGATGGGCGGTGACATGCAACCGCAGGGGCACGTCCAACTCCTCGTCAACTTGATCGACTTCGGGATGAACGTTCAAGCCGCCGGTGACGCCGCCCGCGTGCGACACGTCGGAAGTGCCCGCCCGACGGGAACGCCAGCCGAAGGAGCCGGAGTGCTGCATGTCGAATCAGGAATCACCGACGAGGCGGTGGCAGAGTTGGAAGCGAAGGGGCATAGCGTTTCGCGTGAACGAAGCAGCTATGGTGGATACCAAGGAATTCTCATTGATTGGCAACACAACGTCTTGCATGGAGCCACCGAAGCTCGCAAGGACGGCATCGCATTGGGTTATTAAACTCTTCCCCCGCGGCATTCCCCCTCCCAACGTCAGCGATCGACCGCCCCATCCACCTGCCACCCCATCCACCTGCCGCCCCATTATTCTGCCCCGTATCATTCTGCCTTCCCTCCTACTGCCTTCCATCGTTTTGCCCCCATCGTCTTGCCCCCATCGTCTTGCCCCCATCGTCTTGCCCCCACCGTTCCTCCCCCATCATGTTAAAAACCCTCCTTCTCGCCGCCTCGCTCTTGATACCTGCGGCGGCGTCCGCCCTTGCTGCGGATCCAATCCACTCCTCGGCAGTCACGCGGGTCGTGTTTGGTTCCTGCATCAAACAGGATCAACCCACGCCGATCTTTTCCGCCATGGCCGCCGAGCGAGCTCAGCTGCTGCTGTTCACCGGCGACAACATCTATGCCGACACCGATGACATGACGGTGATGCGGAACAAGTACCAGACATTGTCGGACAACCCCGGTTTTGCATCGCTGGTCGATACTTGCACGGTCATGGCCACTTGGGACGATCACGATTTTGGTGTCAACGATGGAGGCGCCGACTATCCCCAACGCGAGGCATCACAGCGGGAATTCCTCGACTTTTGGAACGTCCCGGCCAACTCGCCGCTCCGCCAACGGCCGGGCATCTATGACGCGAGAATCTTCGGGCCGGAAGGGAAACGGTTGCAAGTCATCATGCTGGACACGCGATTCTTTCGGTCTCCGTTGAAGAAGGGCGAACGACGTGTCGGCGGTCCTTATTACCCTGATGCAGATACCCAAAAGACGATGCTCGGTGACTCCCAGTGGCGGTGGCTTGATGAACAACTGCGCCGGCCCGCCGAGGTACGTCTGATCGTTTCCAGCATTCAATTCGTCGCCCAGGACGCGGGCCAGGAATGCTGGGCGAATCTGCCGCTGGAGCGAGAACGCATGTTGAATTTGATCCGCGACACCAATGCTAACGGAGTCGTCTTCATCAGCGGCGACCGTCATTGGTCCGAGGTGTCGGCATTGGTCGAGAAGACGCCATATCCGATCTACGACATCACGTGCAGCAGTCTGAACCAGTTGCACCCGCGGGGCACTCCCACCGACAACGTCTTTCGCGTCAGCAAGTCGACGTACCATCAAGAGAACTACGGCCTACTGACGATCGATTGGGAATCAGCCGATCCGACGCTGAGCTTCGAGATCCGCGACATCGAGGGAGATTCAGTGATCGAACAAACGCGAAAACTTTCCGACCTGCGTGGTCGGTGAGGCGGGGCAGGGCGGCTCGCGGCCTGACGCTAACAATAACTACCCCATTTGGTGTCAAACGGCCGATACAAACGACAAACCGTTGGCGGCTTCCGCGACGATCAAGACTCGCTCTGACCCGCATTGTCGCGTAGAATAGAACCCGCCCGCCTTCCCCCCAATCGAAACCCGCGTGAAAGCCTCCCGGTTTTCCACCGTGTTTTCCCGCCTTTCCCCTTGGGTCCCCCGAGAAACGATGCCTGCCGTGTCTCCTCGTCGCCGGTTTCTTGCCGCCAGACCGCTGGCCGTCGTGTTGTTGTTTGTCACCGCGCCCTTCGGCGTTTCTACCGCCACCCCCCAAGACAAGACCGCAACCTCAGCCGAACAAGAGAAGTACTTTGAGAACGAGGTGCGTCCTCTATTGGTGCAGCACTGTGTCGAGTGCCACGGGCCGGATGATCAGTCGGGTGAATTGCGACTCGATCGCCACGACCATTTCAAGCGAGGCGGCGGCAGCGGACCGGTTGTGGTTCCGGGCGATGTCAACGCGAGTCGACTGATTCGTGCGATCGGCTATCAAGACAACGACTTGCAAATGCCGCCGGACAGCAAGTTGCCCGAGGAAGCGATTCATGTTCTTTCCGAATGGGTTCGCAGGGGAGCGTATTGGCCGGAGGAAGCGACGGAGACACAACCGACCGTCAATCTATCGCCGCAAGAGCACCTCGAGGCGCAACGTCAATCGCATTGGTCCTACCAACCGATTTCACCCACCGACCCACCGACGATTGCGGAGCTGGCGACGCGTGTGGGGCAAGAGCAGCTGGACGCGTTTGGTGGCGACGGCATGACGACGATCGACCGATTCGTGCTGGCTCGGTTGGCCGAGGGCGGGCTGGCGCCGAACCCGCGAGCCGATCGCCGCACGCTGATTCATCGGGCCTACCACACGCTGCTGGGATTGCCGCCGACCTATGAACAGGTCGAGGCGTTCGTCGCCGATGAGCAGCCCGACGCCTTTGCCCGGCTCGTCGACCGTCTGTTGGACAATCCACACTACGGAGAACGCTGGGCGCGGCACTGGTTGGACATCGCCCGCTACGGAGACACGAAAGGCTACTTGGCCGGAAACATGGAAACGCGTTACCCGTATGCGTTCACCTATCGCGATTATGTGATCGATGCCTTCAACAGCGACAAGCCCTTTGACCAATTCGTGATCGAGCAGCTTGCCGCCGACCAATTAAACTTGGCCGATGACGCACGCAGCGCGCTGGCCGCGATGGGGTTCTTGACCGTCGGTCGGCGATTCATGAACCGTCAACACGACATCATTGACGACCAAATCGACGTGGTCACCCGTGGGTTCCTCGGCATGAGCGTCGCCTGTGCCCGATGCCACGACCACAAGTACGATGCGATCCCGACGGCCGACTACTACTCACTCTACGGCGTGTTTGCCAGCTCGGAAGAACCTGCAATGCTGCCGTTGTTGGGCGATCCCGAACCCTCGCCGCAATACGACGCTTTCCTCAAAGCCAAAGCCGAAAAACAACAAGAAGTCGACCAGTGGGTCGAAGAACGCCGCCAGGGAATCGAAAACGAGTTGCGTTCACGCGTCGCCGATTATCTGGTTTACATCGCCAAGTCACTGCCCCAGTACAGCAAAGGCAAGGTACAGCCCCAAGGGAAGCGAGGGGCGTTGCGTTTGCCGGCGGTCCGACGCTGGCAAGATTACTTGCTTAAACCGTCCGAGTCGTCGCTGCCCGTCTGGGAACTGCTTCGCCAGTTGGCCGCGCTGCCGCCCGAAACATTCGCCAACGAAGCAGCAGCGGTCTACCAACAAGCCAAGCCGGCGGTGCCCGAGCGGTTGTTGAAGGCGTTGCGAGAGGCCCAGCCGAAATCCTTGCCGGATGCCGCGCAAGTCGTGGGCGATCAATTGGAAGCGGTTTACGGACGGTGGCTTGAAGCCCGCAAGAAAGACGAGAGTCTGGAACAGATGCCCGACGCCGATGACGAAACGTTGCGACAGGTGCTGTGGTCCGCCAACGCACCGACGACCCTGGATACCGGCCAAGCGATCGCGCATTTGGATCAGGCCGAACGTGGCAAATACAACCAGTTGCTCAACGGCGTCAACGGAGTCAGCGTCACACATCCGGGCGCACCGGGGCGTGGCATGGTGATGGTGGACAAGTCCAATCCGGTCGAACCGGTGATCTTTCGACGCGGTGTGCCCGGCAATCGGGGCGACCGCGTCCCACGACGATTTCTACAGGTCTTGTCGCACGTCGATGGCGGCAAACCCTTTCAACACGGCAGCGGTCGACTGGAATTGGCCCAAGCGATTGCCGATCCCGAGAATCCGTTGACCGCTCGGGTAATTGTCAACCGCGTCTGGCAACACCAATTCGGCGAAGGCCTGGTTCGCACGCCAAGCGACTTTGGGATTCGCGGTGAACTTCCGACACACCCGGAACTGCTCGACCACCTCGCCGCAGAGCTGATCGCCGATGGCTGGTCCATCAAACGGCTGCAACGTCGCATCATGCTCTCAGCAACCTGGCAACAATCCAGCCACACACGCCCAGACGCGATCGAGACCGATCCCGAAAACCGACTGCTATGGCACATGCCACGACGGCGGATGGAATTCGAACCACTGCGTGATCGTTTGTTGGCGGTCGCCGGACGATTGGACGAATCGGTGGGCGGTCGTTCCGTCATGATCCACCAGGACGCCACGCGACGCGCCCTGTACGCCTACATCGATCGCGAAGATCTGCCCGGTCTGCTGGCCAGTTTCGACCTTCCCAGCCCCGATGCCAGTCAAGCCAAACGCGCCAAAACAACCGTTCCCCAGCAGGCGCTCTACCTGATGAATTCCGGATTCGTCATCGAGCAGGCCAAAGCGTTGGCGGCTCGCAGCGAACCCGAATCCCCGCCAGCCGGCGGTGGCGATGACGCCTCAAACAAAGCAGCGGCCGAGCGGATCAAGCAGCTGTATCATCTGGCCCTCGCACGCGACCCGGCCCCGGCCGAATTAGACGTAGCGATTGAGTTTGTCACACCTGAATCGGCCGCCACGTTGGATCCCTGGGTTCAACTCGCGCAAGTCTTGCTGCTGAGCAATGAATTTGCGTTTGTCGATTAAGCCACCAGCCTGGAAGCGAATTCCAATTTGGATCACACGATGTCCGATTTCATTTCCCAACTGAACCAACTGCCCCACACCCGCCGCGACTTTCTGCGTCGCAGCGGGATCGGTCTCGGATCGCTTGCCTTGGCGGGCGTCATGGCCGACGACACGTCCAGCCTGTTGCACGCTGCGAATGCGACAAACCCGATGGCTCCCAAGACGCCGCACTTTGCACCAAAAGCCAAAGCGGTGATTCACTTGTTCCTCAACGGTGGTCCGTCGCAAGTCGACACGTTTGATCCCAAGCCGGCGCTCGAGGAGTACCACGGCAAATCAATTCCGTTGAATCTGCGCACCGAACGTGAAACCGGGGCCGCCTATCGATCGCCATTCAAGTTCAAAAAGTACGGCGAAAGCGGGATCGAAGTCAGCGAGTTGTTTTCGCACGTGGGCGAGATGATCGACGAGGTTTGCGTGGTGCGATCCATGCACGCCGACGTGCCCAATCATGAACCCTCGTTGATGCTGATGAACTGCGGCAACGGCCAGTTGGTGCGTCCCTCGGTCGGATCGTGGGTCACGTACGGACTGGGCAGCGAAAACCAAAACTTGCCGGGCTTCATCTCAATGTGCCCCAGCGGTTATCCGATCAAGGGTGCCGAAAACTGGCAAGCCGGATTTCTTCCCGGTGCGTATCAGGCGACGTACATCGACAGCAAACACCAGGAAATCGAAAAACTGCTCGCGAACATCCGCAATGCGGCCGGCCTGCCCCGCGACGAACAGCGTCGGCAACTGGACCTGCTGCAAAAGCTGAACGAGCGTCACCAACAGGCTCGCCAGCAGGATGCCGAGTTGGAATCACGCGTGCAAAGTTTCGAGCTTGCCTACCGGATGCAGATCGAGGCGACCGATGCGTTTGACATCAGCAGCGAACCCCAATCCATTCGCGACATGTATGGTGATTCGATCCAGGCCAGGCAGATCTTGATCGCCCGACGATTGGTCGAACGGGGCGTGCGGTACATCCAGCTCTGGCACGGCGCGGGACAGCCCTGGGATAGTCACGACAAGATCGAAGACAACCATCGTCGACTCGCCGGCGAGTGTTCTCAAGCGATCGGCGCCTTGTTGAAAGATCTAAAGCAGCGCTCGTTGTTGGACGACACTCTGGTGGTCTGGGGCGGCGAATTCGGACGCACGCCGACGGTCGAACTGCCCAAGCCGGGCGCCAATGCCGGAACCAACAGTGGTCGCGATCACAATCATTATGGGTTCACGATGTGGTTGGCCGGTGGCGGAGTGAAAGGAGGTCACGTGCACGGCGCGACCGATGAGTTCGGTTTCCAGGCGGTCGAGGACCGAGTGCATGTCCATGATCTGCATGCCACCATCTTGCACCTGCTGGGATTCGATCATGAACGGCTGACCTACCGCTACGCCGGCCGCGATTTTCGACTGACCGATGTCCACGGTAAAGTCGTCCAAGACATCATTGCGTAGTGGGTTTCGGCGACGCAACTGCAGCGGGCGTTGGTGTCTGCACCTCTGTTGCGTGTCAGATCCGGTTGGAATGGACTCGTTCCAAGGCTCGGGACGTGAAAGGAATTGCTGACCAATTTCTTTGCTGTAAACGCAAATCGCTATTGCTTGAAAAGCAACGAGGAGTGCGCTCTATCCGGTCAATATCAATTGATTGCCCTCGCTGGAATCTACAGTACTGATACGCTTCGCGCCGATCGGCGCCACACCGCAGAGCGGTGCCACAACACAGCCCGGGGTCGCGAAGCGCACCCCGGGGTTTGGCTGGCGTGAAACCGCGACGTGGTTGGCGTCGGTGAGTGTTCCCATGGCGACAAGGGGAGCAAGATGCATCAGCAATACTTTTCACGTCCCGTCCCCCACCTTTGAACGCGAGGCCGGTGTGACCGCTCGCCACACGTCGAAGGCGGTCGGGAGGCAGGAGCCTCCATGGGCAGCGTGTTCCCTGGCTGGACCCGGAAACAAGGGGGAAGATCACTCCGCGACGACCAACGCCCCTCCACTCGGTGTAAGCGCCCCTCTCAAGAAGGGTCGCTCCTTCACTTGTCGCCTACGGGGTCGCGAGGTGTCCCGAGTTGCGCTGCAGCGCTGCGGAATCCGTTTCGCGTACAATGCCGACCAGGGGACGTCACACACAACGTTCATCGATACTTACAAACTCCAGTCCCTGTTTCGGAAATCAGCATGACCCTCAAGAATAGAAACGCCTGCACACCAGCTATTTGGCTACTCGTGATCGCCGCGCTGCATGTTCTGGTGCCTCCCCCATCACGCGCCGACGAACCGGCGCCAACGATGAACGTCAACCGCTGTGACGACTTCACCGTCAACGGCAAAGGCGACGCGGCGGCTTGGGATTCGGCCGACTGGGTGAGCCTGAACCGTCGCGCGGAGGGAAGCCATGACTACACGTCGCGGATCAAAATGCTGTACTCCGCAACCGGAGTCTACGTGCTGTTTGACGGCAGCGACCAGACGCTGACCGCAACGATGAACGAAGACTTTATGGACCTCTGGAACGAAGACGTCTACGAGTGTTTCTTTTGGCCCCACGAAGAGGATCCGGTTTATTTCGAGTATGAAATCTCCCCGCTCGGCTTTGAGCTTCCGATATTGATTCCCAACCTGGACGGCCGTTTTCTGGGCTGGCGACCGTGGCACTACGAGGGCGATCGAAAGATCCAGAAAGCCGTTTCAGCCAGCGGCGGAAAAAACGAGTCGATGGCCACTGTCACCGGCTGGCGCGCCGAGGTCTTCATCCCCTACGCGTTGCTCAAGCCGCTACGAAATCTGCCGCCGAAGCCGGGGACCCGTTGGCGGGCAAACTTCTATCGCGTCGATTACGACCGCCAAAAAACCACGCAATGGGATTGGGCCCGGGTCGGTGAAAGCTTTCACGAGTTCAAGAAGTTCGGCACGCTGGTCTTCCAGTAGGGCGTCTTGACCTGCCCCGGTCATCTGTCATTTGAAATCCACCCGCCACCGAGAGAATGGGCGAACGGAATGTCCCGATCATTGGCTCTGTTCACAGCACTTTTCGTCGCGACGCTGTCCGTCGGCGGCGCCGACGAACCAGAATTCGACATCGTCATCAAGAACGGCAAGATCGTCGACGGATCGGGAACACCGTGGTACCAGGCGGATGTCGGCATCGATGACGGCAAGATCTTCCTGCGAGGACCGGGGTATCGCCCGTCCGCGGCACCGGCGAATGTTGCGTCAGGCGAGGCGGACGAACGGTTCGCCAGCTACGATCGAATGATGCGTGACTTCATGACCGAGCACCGCGTCCCCGGAGCTTCGATCGCCGTGACCGATCGCGGCAAGGTCGTCTTTGCCCGAGGCTACGGCTACGCCGACATCGCCCAGCAGCAGCCAGTCCAACCGGACAGTCTGTTTCGAATCGCCAGTTTGTCGAAACCGATCACCGCCGTCGCCGTGTTGCAACTGATCGAGCAGGGAAAAGTGACGCTCGATGACAAGGTCTTTGACGTGCTGGACTTTGAATCGGACATCGCGTCGACGGAGGAATTCGACGAGCGGCTGCGCGAGATCACGATTCGCCATCTGTTGGAACATCGCGGCGGCTGGGACCGCGATGTGTCCTTTGACGCCATGTTTCGATCCACTGGGTTCGCCGATCAAGTCGGAACGGAGCCACCGGCGGATCAGCAAACGGTCATCAAAGCGATGCTGTCCCAGCCGCTCGACTTCGATCCCGGACAGCGATACGCCTACTCTAATTTCGGTTATTGCTTGCTGGGCCGGGTGATCGAAACGCTAACCAACCAGGGCTACGAAGCCTACGTTCAACAGCACGTTTTGGCTCCGCTCGGCGTGACGTCCATGCGGATCGGGGCGACGCGACTGGAAGGGCGGGCTGAGAACGAAGTGCGGTACTATCAGCCCGGCACCGGCAAGTCGGTGTTCGCATCGGATCGCGGCGAAGAAGTGCCGTGGCCTTACGGCGCTTGGTATTTGCAGGCGATGGATTCACATGGCGGATGGATCGCATCGGCGTCCGACTTGGCGAAGTTTGCCGCCGCGTTTGACGATCCGGACCAGTGCCCGATCTTGAGCCGAGAATCGATCGAGTGGATGGATCGGCGCCCGCCGGGACTGGCGGGGAACGATGCGGACGGAAAGGAAAAGTCGCGTTACTATTCGCTGGGATGGAGCAACCGAACGGTGGGGCCCGGCAAGGTAAACCACTGGCACACCGGTTCGCTGGACGGCACCGCCACGATCATGATCCGCCGCCATGACGGCAAGAACTTGATCGCGTTGCTCAATGCCCGGGTCAGCCCCTCTGCGTCGCATCTGGGATCGGCGATCGACCGGCTGCTGCACCAGGCTGCCGACGCAGTGACCGACTGGCCGGCTGATCAGACGGACTGACCTGGGCAGAAATTTCCGTCCTCTTTTCCGCACAACTATTTTGCCGCCGGAACGATAATCGTAGCTGCGACGGTCGCATTCGCGACCCGCAACCCTCTATTGGAGACACTCCGATGCCGTCAAAGCTTACCGGCCTTTTCAAGACTCTCAGGTGGTCCGATTTCGTTGGCACGCCAGACGCCGGCAGCCACCACCTCGCGTTCACGAGCACTTCGTTTTCCGTTCCGAACATCCTGCTCTCGTCACTGGTCCACGACAACATCAACGTGACGGTCACGTTCAATGCATCGAAGAGCTGGAAGAAGATGGACGAGATCAATCAGAAGAAGAATCGCACGCCCGACCAGATCTTGAAACACGAACAGGGACACTACGACATTGTCGCCTTGCTGGCCCGCGACCTGTTCATCGATTTGATGCAGCTGAAAGGGAATACCTACAAAAACCAGGCGGAGTTAAATAACGACGTTCGCCCGATTCTCACGAAGTATAACGGAGTGGAAAAGAAGTTGATGGACAAGTACGACTTGCCGACCGAGTCCGACCACGGGGAAAGCGCGACGGGCCAGGACAAGTGGAATCGAATGATCAAGGAGGCCTTCACGACACCGCGTAGCCCCGCCGTGTTTGCCCCGGACGGAAAAGCCTACAAGATTCCGCTGCTGGACGTCTTGGCCAAGCATGGGATCAAACCCTGACGTCGCCCGTCGGGGCAACAGCGAGTTGGCTGGATCGAGCTTCAGCCCGTCAGATGACCGGTCGCGACAATCAGCTCATGCCTGAGCTGTGCCGAAGAAACCATCATCCGGCGATTCACGTCACTGCTGTCGAAGAAACGATCGATGGTCGGCATCAACGAATCAAGCGTATCGGTCGAGCGAATGCCGTACATCATGATTCGGTCCCAGGAATAGACGCCGTCCTCGTCGAGCGTCTGGCGGACGAGGATGGATCGCCCATCGTCCCAGTTGATGATTGCGACAACACATCCGCTGCCGGCGGCACGTTCAATTCTCCGACAATCGATGACATGGTAGATCGACATAGCCCAACTGATTCGGCGTCAATTTGGCGTCAATAAAACAGGATCGCGTGCGTCCAAGGTGCAGCGATCTTCTGTTTCCCCGACCGGTCCGCCGCTCCGGAAAGGGATCTCTTGGTAGATCAAAACGTCGCCACGAAACCCGCCAGAGATTTTTTTACGATGGCGGATTCCCGCCACAGCAAGGACAACTTTCCCCTTAGCGTTCCACGAGGTCAGCGAACCCGCCCGGCCCGCAGACGCGGTGGCGACGGCATCGCTGATTCCATAAACTTGGCGTCATGCTGCCAACCGCGTCACCGCTGATTCTGTTTACGGACCTCGATGGATGCTTGCTCAACAAGCACGACTACGACTGGTCCCCGGCGGCAGCGACGTTGCAAACGTTGCGAGATCGCCAGATCCCCGTGGTCATGAATTCCAGCAAGACGGTGCCGGAGATGAGCCAACTGGCCCGGCAACTGGGGTTGGCCGACTATCCGTTTATCTCCGAAAACGGCTCCGTGATCTGCTGGGGCGGCGAAACCGGCCCAACGCCCGGCGACGTTGAAATCATCGGTGCGTCGCGAGATCACATTCTGGAGGTGCTGAAGTCGCTGAAGCACCAGTATCGCTTCCGCTCGTTTGCCGACTTGGGGCTCGCCGGCGTCGCTGCGGAAACCCAATTGCCCGAAGACAGCGCCCGCATGGCGTTGGCGCGTCAAGGAACCGAGCCGCTGCTTTGGGACGACAGCGACGAGCAGCGAGCCAAGTTCGAACAAGCGTTGCGTGATCACCAGCTCACCCTGACCCGCGGTGGTCGTTTTTGGCACGTCGCCGGCCAGACCAGCAAGGGGCGGGCGATGCAGACTGTCGCACAGCGTCTGTCACACTCCGATCAAGAGGCGCACTCCGATCCATCGTCGCACCGCACCGGTCCACCGATTCTCGCAGCGATCGGTGACAGTCCGATCGACCAGAGCATGCTGGATTTGGCCGATGTGCCGATCGGCATCCCGACTCCTTCCGGACTGGGAGTCCACGTGGCCGCCGGCCGGGGGATCGTTGCCACCGCGCAAGGAGCCGCCGGCTGGGCCGAAGCCGTTTCGCAACTGCTAACACGGCTGGAACGCGACGCGACTCCTCCCTCCCAATCTCCCCTTCACTGATTTAGGCGAACACCATGGCGGACTTTTCGCAGAACGGAATTATCGGAACACTTCACAACCTGCGAAATCGCTCCACTGACGAGCTTGAGTCAGAATTGGTGCAGTTTTCCGCTGAGACTCCGATGGCGTTGCTGTTGCCGTGCCTGTACTCGGAACTGGAAGGCCCGGCGATGGGACCAATCGTCGAGGCTTTGGCAAAGATTCCGTACCTGAGCGAAATCATCATCGGGCTCGATCGAGCCAACGAACAACAATTCCACGCCGCCAAACGATTCTTCGACAAACTGCCGCAAAACCATGTCGTGCTCTGGAATGACGGCACACGACTGCGACACGTCGATGCCGCCCTGCAAGCCGAAGGGCTGGCGCCGATGGACCCGGGCAAGGGGCGAAACGTCTGGTATTGCCTGGGGTACTTCCTGGCATCGGGACAATCCAAAGCGATCGCGCTGCACGACTGTGACATCCTGACTTACGATCGTTCGATACCCGCGCGACTGCTGTACCCGCTGGCCCATCCGTCGTTCCATTACCAGTTCTGTAAAGGCTATTACTATCGCGCCGCCAACGGCAAACTCAACGGCCGCGTCTTTCGGTTGCTGGTCGTTCCGTTGATCCGAGCCCTCAAGACCGTGCTCGGTCGCGTCGAGTATCTCGACTACATGGGAAGCTTTCGCTACGCGCTTTCGGGTGAGTTTTCGATGCGTTCCGAAATCGTGACTTCGTTGCGGATCCCCAGCGACTGGGGACTGGAAATCGGCACCCTGTCGGAAATGTACCGCAATTGCAACTTGAATCGGATCTGTCAGGTGGACATCGCCGACGCCTACGATCACAAACATCAACCGGTTTCCGAAGACGATCGCACGAGCGGGTTGCATCGCATGGCGACCGATATCTGCAAAGCCTTCATTCGAAAACTGGCCGTTCAAGGATTCGTGATCAGCAACAGCATGCTGCGAACTTTGAAAGCCTGTTACTACCGTACAGCGCTCGACGTCGTGGACCATTACCACAACGACGCCGTGATGAGTGGGCTGAACCTGGATCGACACCGAGAGGAAACCACGGTTGAATTATTCAGCCGTGTCATCGTTGCGGCGGGAGACGAATTCCTCAATCGTCCAGACGAAAGCCCCTTCATTCACAACTGGTCCCGTGTGACCAGCGCGGTGCCAGACATCTATGACCAGATTCTGGGCGCGGTGGAGGCAGACAATGCCTGAAACGATTCTCTCTAACCTCGATTATCCCGCTACAAGCAATCGATTCCATGGCTTCAACGGACACTGACGACTCGCCCGTTCGCGCGCAACTTGCTCAACACCTCGGTTTCCTCTACCCCGACTCCAATGCCGAGCGACTGGCCGACGAGGTCATCGCGATCTTCGACCATCTCGAAGAACAACGCCCACTGCCGCTTCACCAATTGTGGTCGCAAGAAGATTGCCTGTTGATCACCTACGGCGATTCGATCGTCGATGGCAACGCGGTTCCGCTGGAAACGCTGCACGCGTTTCTCAAACAGCACGTCAAAGACTCCATCTCGGCCGTCCACGTGCTGCCGTTTTGCCCGTTCAGCTCCGACGACGGGTTTGCCGTCATCGATTACACCCAAGTCAATCCCAAGCTGGGCGATTGGTCGGAGATCTCGCAGATCGCCGATGATTATCGATTGATGGCCGACATCGTCATCAACCATGTGTCTTCTGAAAGTCAATGGTTTGAGAATTACCGCAAGGGGATCGAGCCCGGTGCCTCCTACATCATGGAAGCCAACGCCGGTGACGATCTCTCCGAAGTCGTCCGCCCCCGTGCATCGTCACTGCTGCGACCGACCGAAACGTCCGCCGGCCTGAAACACGTCTGGTGCACCTTCAGCCACGATCAAGTCGACCTGGATTTCCGCAATCCTCAAGTGCTGATGGAGTTTCTCAAAATCATCCGGCTGTACTTGGAGCACGGCGTCAGTATCTTTCGGCTCGACGCGGTCGGGTTTCTGTGGAAGGAACCGGGCACCACATGCATGCACCTGCCTCAGACGCACGAAGTCGTCAAGCTGATCCGCACGGTCACCGATTTCTTCGCGCCGGGAACCTTGCTGATCACCGAAACCAACGTCCCCAACCACGAAAACCTGACGTACTTCGGCAACCGCAACGAAGCCCACGTGATCTACAACTTCAGCCTGGCGCCGCTGCTGGTGCACGCGTTGTTGACCGGAAAAACGGAATACCTAAAGCGTTGGATGATGACGATGCCTCCGGCGCCGGTGGGCTGCACCTACCTGAACTTCACCGCCTCGCACGACGGCATCGGCATGCGGCCGGCCGAAGGCTTGTTGTCCGACGAAGAACAATTGCAACTGGTGGAAACCGTGCGACGCTTCGGCGGCCACGTGTCGACCCGCCGCACGCCCGACGGCGGCGAACGCGTTTACGAACTAAATGTGGCGCTGTTTGATGCGTTGCGGGGAACGGTTAAAGGTGAAGACCCTTGGCAGGTGGAACGCTTCTTGTGCTCGCAAACCGTGATGATGGCACTCGAAGGCATCCCCGCCTTCTACATTCACAGCTTGCTGGCCACCCCCAACGATCAAGCCGGCGTGGACGCGACCAAGCACAACCGCAGCATCAATCGCCACAAATGGAATTGGCAGGACCTGCAACGGAAACTGAGCGACAAAGGGTCGGTGCACCATCAGGTGTTCCACGAACTGATCCGCCGCATCGATTTACGTCGTCAGATGCTACCGTTCCACCCAAACGCGACGCAGTTCACCCTGCAGCTGCACGAACCGTTCTTTGCGTTTTGGCGCCAGAGCACCGACCGCAGCCAAAGCGTGTTCTGCGTGCACAACATGACCGATTCGGTGCAGGAACTACGACTATCCGATCTAAATCTGATCGCGATGGACGCCTGGCACGACGCCATTTCAGGAACCCGCTTCGACGATCAAAACGCAGTGCTGAATGTGGCACCCTACCAATCGCTCTGGATCACCAATCGCCCCACGTCTCGATGAGCCAGATCGTGGCACCTGCACGCCGGCAATCACAACGGAGCTGAACAAGACAACTCGCAGCGAGGGTCGGCCCATCCGGTCAAGCGGATACCGATCTGCGAGCGGCAGGTCGCGAGCCCTCCGGTGTTTCGGGAACGATGAGGGACCGGAGGGCTTCCGCCCTGCCGCTAACACCTCATTTTTTAGCGGTAGGGCGCGAGCCCTCCGGTATTTCGGGAACGATGAGGGACCGGAGGGCTTGCGCCCTGCCGCTAACACCTCATTTTTTTAGCGGTAGGGCGCGAGCCCTCCGGTATTTCGGGAACGATGATCCGCCACCAAAATCGCGTTTCTGGTGCATCGGAAATAGGTCCGAAACAGGGCACAACTCCTAAGGTCGCGGCGATATTCTCCTTAGCAGCTTGAACGACCAGCGGTTTTGGTTGGAGGATAGTGCATGTTTCGTTCGACGCCCTTTAAAACAACATCGTTATGTTTCGTGACGTACCAATCCAACGACCTACTCACTCTGGTGGCCCCAGGCAGGCAACAAGGACCACTCTGATTTATTCGCCCAAATCCCCATGCTAGAATTCGGGGCTCTTTGTTTTTCGATGGGGTTAGGCCCGTCGACTTCGGGAAGATCCGTGGCCAAGAGGAAGCCAAACGGGCAGCTGTCATCTCAGCGGCCGGCGGGCACAATTTGCTTCTGATCGGGCCGCCGGGCGAAGGGAAATCGCTGCTCGCGTCAGCGATCCCCGGTATCCTGCCCCGATTGCGGGAATCCGAAATGGTTGAACTGACACGGATCTATTCAGCGGTCGGCTTGCTGGGTGACGACGGCAATGCGGTGACGCGACGACCGATTCGAAACGTGCACCACAGCGTCTCCATGCCCGCGCTGGTCGGTGGAGGTTCTGGCGTCCCTCGTCCTGGCGAAATCACGCTCGCGCATCATGGCGTTCTATTCTTGGACGAGCTTCCGGAATTCTCTCGCCGCACCCTGGAAGCGCTGCGGCAACCACTTGAGTCGGGAGTCGTTCAGATCACTCGAGTTCAAGCAAGCCTCGAATTCCCTGCCCAATTCACACTTGTCGCCGCAATGAACCCTTGCCCGTGCGGATACGCGGGCAGCGAACGATGCACCTGTGCGGCCAAAGAAGTCGACAAGTACCAACAAAAGATCAGTGGGCCGCTACTCGACCGAATTGATTTGCAAGTCGCGATGCGCCCCCTCACGACAGATGAGCGTTTCGCCAAAACGAAAGAGGGTGAATCCAAGCGGTTGCGGGCAATCGTGCAAGCGGCTCGCGACAAGCAAACCAAACGATTCGCAAACACTTCGATCAGCTGCAATGCGGCGATCCCAGGTGGTGCAGTCGCGGATTACTGTGAGTTTTCCGAAGACGGATTCTCCGAATACAAGAGGGTACTGGAAGAAAGTTCCGTGACCACCAGGACTTCAGACCGACTCGCGCGGGTCTCAAGGACAATTGCCGACCTCGAAGATCACCCGCAAATCGAGTCGTCGGATGTCTTGGAGGCAGAAAAGCTAATGATCAAGCTTGGTCAGGAATAACGAGGATGGATCCGTCGATGTCAGAGGAAATGCTGGTCTTTATCTGCTCGTATTGCGAAAAGGCGATTCGGTATCAGGCGGCCCAACAAGGGCGTCGCGGCAAGTGCCCGAAGTGCGAAAAGCCTGTTGTGCTGGTCGATAACAAAAGCAAAGTCGTTGATGACGCTTTGTCGAGCTCCTGGTTCTATCAAAGAATGCGGCTTCTCCGCGGTCGTGAGGATGTTGGGCCAATCTCGGACATTGAGTTTCTCGAGATGGTGAAAAAGGGGCACATTGCTGCGGGCGATGAAGTGAAGAGCCCCGAGTTGACCAAGGGAAAATGGGTCGATGTCTCCAAATTGAAACTCGTCGTCGTAAGCGAAAGAATCAACCAACGTGACGCCGAAAGGAAGCGAAGGGCGAACGCGCAGATCCGTCGGCAAAAGGCGGATCAAGAAAACCGTGCGAAGCTGAAACGCGGGATTCGGTCCGCGATTGAATCCGGCCGCATTTCATCGCAACATCGACAGGCGATCGAAAACTTTGCATTGGCAGCGGGGATTCCCGAAGACGAGGTGCAGGAGACTATTGCGTCTCAAAGCAAACAGCTTATCAGAGAGGTGTTTGAAGAAGCCCTGGAAGACGGAATTCTGGAACCGAGGGAAGAGCAACAGTTAAGCCAATTGGCGATATCGCTAGGCGTTGAACTGGAGTTTGCAAAGGAGGACGAACTTCGAATCTCGGTGTGTCGCTTGGCCTATGAATTGGATTCTGGGAACTTTGTGCCGCAAGATTCCGGTTCAGCTCCGTTCAAGATGGGAGCAAAGGAGGAACTCTTGGCCCAATCCAAGGTCCACTGGCACGAGGTTGTGACGCTGAAGCGGCCAGCTGGCATTCCGCTGGGAGGTGACAACTACCTGAAAGAAATCGGATCTGGTATTGCCTACCTGACCACAAAACAAGTTTCGATGGTCGGTGCGCTCCAGTCGAAGAAGTTCACGTTGTCATCGGTGCAGCGCGTCACCCGATACACCGACGGCGTCTTGTTCAACCGCTCCTCTGGGAAAAGTGTCTTTGTCAAAATGCCGATGGATTCCGAGGCACCAGCGAGATTCGCACTGATTGCCGAACATGCATGCAGCGGTGAACCGGTGCTTGGCGTGATGCCATCGGCGGCATTCATTCCAAAGACCGCCACTGTCGATGCCGGCGCGACCGTTCCCAAGCAGTCACAAAGGATCCAGCAATCGGGTGCAGATCCCAGGTACACGTTTCGAGTCGTAGGTGATTTCGTCGGGAATCGCGAGTCCTACATCCGCAAGCTCCGCACAGGGGCCCCGATTGTGCTCGTTCGAGAGCCAACCAACGAACACGATCCGCACGCTGTCGCAGTCTATGATTCAGCACATCACCAACTCGGCTACCTCAAACGCGATGTCGCCTATTGGTTCTCACCCCTTCTGAGGCGAAAGCCAGAAACAACGGCAAAGGTTCATTGCTTTTCGTCGGAAGGGTCCTTGATTGTGGGAGTATATCTATGACCGAAGGCGACTACGCAATCACGGAAAGTCCGCGTCGATGTGAAATGCACCGTCGCAGGCACAACCTGGCAGACGTGCACGCAGGCGTTGAAACTGAAACAAATCTGCAATCAACCGGCGTCGGCCACCGCAGCACGCGGTGAAACGCTCCGTTCGATGCAACCGCGTGTCGATCTCCGTCAGTGATTCGGCGCGTCGGTGAAATCGCTAGCTGCGAGAAGTCGATGCAACCGCCAACGCGAAGAAATCGCGTTTTCTCTGTTCGGTGTGATCGCACTCCTTTATTATGGCTCCCTTCTCCCCCACGACGAGAGCGAGTGGTGCTCGCTCTCGTCGTGGGGGAGAAGCACTGTCATGGCCGAACTTGATTTAGCTCGCATTGGCGAGGTGCGCGCGAACGCCTAGCGGCATTACCTTACGGTAACTTTTTTTAGTCTTAAAGTCCAATGGCTTGTCGGCTTGCTGAGCACGTCTCAGTCAGCATGAATGGTTCAGTCTCGCCACCCTGGTAGATATCCGAAGCTTAGGAGCCTCACACTGTCTTATCCGGCGTTTGAACCGCTGACAGAGCATCACACTTCTTCCACGGGCTTGTTGACTGCAGCTTCGAGAAGCCGCGTCTGCCCTCGGGCTGTAGACGATGTTATCAGTGTGCAAGTGAAAGCACGACAAGTCAACGCGGGCCCTAAGCTTCGGACGAGTTTGATTCTACCTTAGATGCCTGACGAACTCCAAGTCGAACCAGAAGAGGAATGAGCAGATCGCCGATCGATACGGCTCCGCGGCGTTTTTTATTTGCCAGCTTGGCGAAGGGTTTTGCTTCTTCGCTATAGACCGACTTGGGAAGCCACTTGAGAGCTTCATTCATATCAGCAACCGTTTGATCAAGCGGCGTGCCGTGTTCGATATAAAACTTCCATAGCTTTTTCAGCAGGCACTCCCGGTCGACGTGCTTACCTCGCCACACTTGGCGTCCGCTGACGATCTGGAAAACCATTCGGTTAGCTCGGTTAGCCATTCGACACTGGCGATCGAGCGTGCAGATATCTTTGCTCTTCCACAAAGCAGCCAAGCCACGGTAGTACGGATGGCATTTGATCAAGTTCTTTGCAACGAGAATGCAAGCGGAACGCAGTCGACGATTGCAGTTTTTGGCGACGGAACCGCTTCGGTCAATTTCATCACTTTGGTATCGAGCAGGGTAAAGCCCGGCGCGTCCGTTGATCGCAATGGCAGTTGCATAGTGCTCGATCGGTCCAGCTTCGCCCGCATACTCACCTGCGGAAACAACGTTGATCCCAGTGACAGAGAGAAGCAATATATATGGCGTTTTCACGAGAAAATGCGCCGTTTCTTGTTCAATCTGGCTGATCTGTTCGTTGAGCAATTCGCGTATCTCATTTAGCTGTTTCCATTGCTTGGTCAACAACGGGTACAACGGATCGGGTTGAACTGCCTGAGCACTCCACGCAAAGATCTTGTCGAGTGTTGTTTTTTGAACTCGAGTCTTGTTCTTGCGAAGGTACTTTGCCATGCCGGTTTGCTTCGCTTTTTTGATCGCCTCGTCAGACGGGAATTGTTTCGCGATGATCATCGCAATCGATCCGTTGAAGAGTTTGTCATCATCCCAAAGATCCGCGTAGCCAGGCATGGATTGATGCAATAACGCTCGCAACTGTACTTGCACCCGTGCGCGTTGCTTGACCAAATTGCGACGCTGCCGACAAAGACGTTGCAGTGACAGGTGGGTTTCATCAACGGGCAAGATCGCCAATCCGTATCCGTTGATGGCGGCGTGAAAAATCGCTTCGAGATCGTTAGGGTCAGTCTTATTGTTGGGGTGAAGCGTCTCTCGATAGTGCGAAGACGCGAAGGGGTGAACCGTCCTTGTGTCGTACCCCGCTTTGCGAAACGCTTGCTGCACGGGTTTGTGGTAGACACCGGTCATCTCGACGGCGACAATGGAGTCGAGGATCCCTTCGGCTTGACAAGCTGCATCAACGAGTTGGACCATTGCTGCGAGAGCGCCAGCACTGTGCTCGACCGAAGTTGGTTCGACAATGACACGACCAAAGAAGTCACAGAGCATCCAGATCGACCGTCGCTTGGCACAGTCCACCGAAACGATACCGAATTTCTGAGGGCCTGCCTGTTGGACTCGTTCCTGGATGACACCGGATGGCTTTCCGATGTAGCGTCGCTTGGTAGCCTTGCAGGCGGATTTTCGACTAGATTTTTTCGTAACGGCCATTTGAGTTCTCTACAAATTGGAAGTGTTGAAAAGTTCTTCCAATTGAGCACTCGAATGGTCTTTGTCTAGATTTTTCACGATCTAGGGGCATACCAGGGCCGGGGATGAGGGGGCAATGTACTACAGACGTGCATCAATTGCCTGTTCGATCTGGTGCCGCACCGCAGTCGGATTACGCACGACCTCGTAGCCCGGGATCCGCACGACTCGGTACCCTTGATCGGCCAAGAACTGGTCGCGGCGATGATCATACTGGCGGCCTTCATCCGTCTGATGTTGCTTGCCATCGACCTCAACGATCAACTTCAAGTTCACGCAACAGAAGTCAACGGTGTACGGTGCAATTGGGTGTTCGCGCCGCAATTTCTGATTGCGACAACGACGATTGCGCAACATCTGCCAAACATCCTGAGCAAACTCGTTCGCGCGAACCCGTTGTTCGCGGGCGAACGAAGTTGCCTCTGGGTCCCGTCGAGGTCTTCGATTCATGCTTCCCTAAGATTCGTTGGTGCCGTCTGCTTGCCCCCTCATCCCCAACCCTGGTATGCCCCTAGATCGTGAAAAATCTAGACAAAGACCATTCGAGTGCTCAATTGGAAGAACTTTTCAACACTTCCAATTTGTAGAGAACTCAAATGGCCGTTACGAAAAAATCTAGTCGAAAATCCGCCTGCAAGGCTACCAAGCGACGCTACATCGGAAAGCCATCCGGTGTCATCCAGGAACGAGTCCAACAGGCAGGCCCTCAGAAATTCGGTATCGTTTCGGTGGACTGTGCCAAGCGACGGTCGATCTGGATGCTCTGTGACTTCTTTGGTCGTGTCATTGTCGAACCAACTTCGGTCGAGCACAGTGCTGGCGCTCTCGCAGCAATGGTCCAACTCGTTGATGCAGCTTGTCAAGCCGAAGGGATCCTCGACTCCATTGTCGCCGTCGAGATGACCGGTGTCTACCACAAACCCGTGCAGCAAGCGTTTCGCAAAGCGGGGTACGACACAAGGACGGTTCACCCCTTCGCGTCTTCGCACTATCGAGAGACGCTTCACCCCAACAATAAGACTGACCCTAACGATCTCGAAGCGATTTTTCACGCCGCCATCAACGGATACGGATTGGCGATCTTGCCCGTTGATGAAACCCACCTGTCACTGCAACGTCTTTGTCGGCAGCGTCGCAATTTGGTCAAGCAACGCGCACGGGTGCAAGTACAGTTGCGAGCGTTATTGCATCAATCCATGCCTGGCTACGCGGATCTTTGGGATGATGACAAACTCTTCAACGGATCGATTGCGATGATCATCGCGAAACAATTCCCGTCTGACGAGGCGATCAAAAAAGCGAAGCAAACCGGCATGGCAAAGTACCTTCGCAAGAACAAGACTCGAGTTCAAAAAACAACACTCGACAAGATCTTTGCGTGGAGTGCTCAGGCAGTTCAACCCGATCCGTTGTACCCGTTGTTGACCAAGCAATGGAAACAGCTAAATGAGATACGCGAATTGCTCAACGAACAGATCAGCCAGATTGAACAAGAAACGGCGCATTTTCTCGTGAAAACGCCATATATATTGCTTCTCTCTGTCACTGGGATCAACGTTGTTTCCGCAGGTGAGTATGCGGGCGAAGCTGGACCGATCGAGCACTATGCAACTGCCATTGCGATCAACGGACGCGCCGGGCTTTACCCTGCTCGATACCAAAGTGATGAAATTGACCGAAGCGGTTCCGTCGCCAAAAACTGCAATCGTCGACTGCGTTCCGCTTGCATTCTCGTTGCAAAGAACTTGATCAAATGCCATCCGTACTACCGTGGCTTGGCTGCTTTGTGGAAGAGCAAAGATATCTGCACGCTCGATCGCCAGTGTCGAATGGCTAACCGAGCTAACCGAATGGTTTTCCAGATCGTCAGCGGACGCCAAGTGTGGCGAGGTAAGCACGTCGACCGGGAGTGCCTGCTGAAAAAGCTATGGAAGTTTTATATCGAACACGGCACGCCGCTTGATCAAACGGTTGCTGATATGAATGAAGCTCTCAAGTGGCTTCCCAAGTCGGTCTATAGCGAAGAAGCAAAACCCTTCGCCAAGCTGGCAAATAAAAAACGCCGCGGAGCCGTATCGATCGGCGATCTGCTCATTCCTCTTCTGGTTCGACTTGGAGTTCGTCAGGCATCTAAGGTAGAATCAAACTCGTCCGAAGCTTAGGGCCCGCGTTGACTTGTCGTGCTTTCACTTGCACACTGATAACATCGTCTACAGCCCGAGGGCAGACGCGGCTTCTCGAAGCTGCAGTCAACAAGCCCGTGGAAGAAGTGTGATGCTCTGTCAGCGGTTCAAACGCCGGATAAGACAGTGTGAGGCTCCTAAGCTTCGGATATCTACCAGGGTGGCGAGACTGAACCATTCATGCTGACTGAGACGTGCTCAGCAAGCCGACAAGCCATTGGACTTTAAGACTAAAAAAAGTTACCGTAAGGTAATGCCGCTAGGCGTTCGCGCGCACCTCGCCAATGCGAGCTAAATCAAGTTCGGCCATGACAGTGCTTCTCCCCCTGCAATGAAAGCGAGCACGACTCGCTTTCATTGCAGGGGGAGAAGGGAGCCAGTGTAGAGTAGGCAGGCCACGGATTGGAGCTGCAATTTTGTACTCCATCTGAAACCGAAGGCAGTCTCGAACGTTCGTTCACCGCTTCGGTTGGACCATCCTCGCGCAGTTGTGGGTGTCGCCAAATGCATTCGCTGCCCGAGAACGGCGCGCGTTTCCGCCGCACCGCCACCAGCGCTCCGGTGGCCGACTCCGGAGCATTTCTGGGGCGTCCCAGTTTCCTGGCATTTGCTCCATAGACGGCTGCTCCACGATACCTTGGCTTGTGCCCTATTTCCAACAAAATCGCTCTCCGCGTGCTGACGCGTAGGGGGCGGGGTGGGTTTTGTAGGATTCGGGAGATGTGACTTTGGTAAGCCTCTCTCTCTTTGAATCTTCAGGCCAACATTATGCGTCGGGCTCTCTGCGGTGTCCTGCTTGTCGTTGTCGTCTTCGGTGCCGTCGGTTTCCCCGATGGGCCGATCAGGCGGCTGCTATTTCGTAACTCGTCTGTTTCTCGGCAGGTGGAACGGAACGTTTGTACCGGGTCGAATTGTGCGAGCACCCCGGCGGCGCAATTGACGGAAACGTCGCCGTGGGTTGTCGGCGAATCGGTTCCCGTGGCCGCGGCTCCGGTGGTGTTTGCTACACCATCGCCGCAGGTGGTTTCGCGGACTCGAACCCCGGCGCTTGTAGCGCCGGCGGCGGGGGCAATGCCGTTTGATGCGGCGGAGGGCTTGATCGAGACGGAGGCGTCGGATGGGTTTCGGCGGGCGGTGATCAAGGCGTCTCGTGAGGCCAGACGGAGCGGGATGATCACGGTGCGTGATGCCACGCTGCTTCGCGTCGCGTTGATCTCGCCCTCGTTCCATTGAGGGGCGCCCGTACGCTCGCGCGAGACGGCTAGTCATCTTGGGACCACTGATACGCCACAAACGCGAAGTGGCAGCCGATGACAATCCGAAGTACCCGCACTGCGCGTTCGGCCAGCGTGACATCGAGAAAAACCAACGCCATCAACGCGAGAGGAATGGAAAGTGCGATAACGACAGCAAGCAACAGGCCAGCCCATCGCTGCTCGAACCAGACGCCGAGCGATGGCAGGCCAATGACGGCGGCAAAGGCAAAGTAGCCTGGCAACGCAAACACAAATCCCGCGATTGTTGCGCCAATTCCGTAAAGCATCCCCAGCGCCGTGTAAAACGTCAGTTCTCCGCCAGGTGGACGCATCGCAGGATCGTGTTGTCTCAGAGAGGCCGTGGAAGACGAGACAAGTTTCGTCAGTCAATTACGACGGGTCGCCACCGTGTACGCATCGCGCGGTGAAAACACTCGCGGCATTTTTGCTGATAGGCAGTTCCGACGCAACTTGAGGCACCGGGGTATCCGGGGTGGGTGCGTGTGATAGCAGCGTTTGAATACCAGCGGGAAGCGTGAGCGAGCGTCGCGTGAAGAGGTTGGATCGACGACAGACACGCGTCACTGGCTAACGCCACGTGCTGGTGACCACGGCACCGCCTCAGGGTCGCGTTCAATCGATTTGAGTCACGATAGGGCTGACAGGAGTCGAACCTGCACTTCCGAAGAAACTGGAACCTAAATCCAGCGCGTCTGCCAGTTCCGCCACAGCCCCGATTGAGGAATCTACGTCGTGGCATCGGCCGCCGGGTGTGGGCGGCGATGGTTGGGTGCCGTCGGACGAAGGCCTTGGCGACCTTCGTCTCGCTGCGGCTGGGATCAGGAAACCGCGGCGTCTTCGGCGGCGGTGGGCACGACCCAAACCTTCAGGCTCGCTTCGACTTCGCTGTGCAAGTAGACGCGAACGGTGTACAGACCGAGTTCACGCAGCGGACCGTCCAAGCGGATCTGGTCGTTGGCCAGGCTGAAGCCGGCTTCTTTGAGTGCCGCGGTGATCTCGTGCGGTCCGACGCTGCCGTACAGGTGGCCTTCGTCGTTGGCGTTGGCTTCGATCGTGATCGATTGCTTGCCGAGTTCGTCCGCCAGATCGCGGTAGCTCTTGAGTTTTTCCAGTTCGATCGCACGCAATTTTTCGCGGTGCTTTTCGACCATTCGCTTGTGGTGATCGGTCGCGATCGTCGCCATGCCGTGGGGCAACAGGTAGTTGCGTGCGTAGCCGGCTTTGACTTCGACAATGTCGCCTTGCTTGCCGAGGTGTTCGACGTTGTGAATCAACAGGAGCTGGATCCCACCGTGTTCGCCTTTGGGCAATCGTTTGTAGGGTCGTTTAATGGTTCGGCCGTTGCGTGACATCGTTGTGCTCTGGCGATTGTTTAAGTGGATGGTTGTTGACAAAAGAGGACGAACCGGGGCGTCAATGCCCGGGGACGTCTACGATACTGTTGTTTTGTTTAAAACGGAATATTGGGGTCTTCGTAACCGGCACCCTTCCCGGTCGGCTGGGCATCGCGTGCCCCCGAATCGGCGGAATAGTCTTCCACGGATTGCGCATCGTAGCTGACTTGGTTTTCAGCGGTCTGTCCGCCGGACCGTTGGGCAGGACGTTGGTCGCCGCGTTGTTCGGATCCGCCGGAACGCCCGCCGAGCATCTGCATTTTTTCGCAGATCACACGCAACTTGCTTCGTTTCTGACCGTCGGTTTCCCAGCGATCGAGTTTCAAGCGGCCTTCGATCAGCACCGGCGATCCCTTGGACAGGAATTCGCTGGCCACTTCGGCGTTTCGTCCCCACAAGGTGACATCGACAAACGTGGGTTCATCGACCCATTCACCGTTGGCGGTCTTGCGGCGATCGTTCACCGCGACGGTCACGTCCGAAACGGCTTGACCGCTGGGGATGTAACGCAATTCGATATCACGCGTCAAATTCCCAACCAGAATGACGCGGTTGTAGCTGGCCATCGTTGTCCTGTGAGTTGCTGGGAAAGTGAAAGGAGGTCAAACGGCTGCGTCGCCGTGGGATTCATTGTAGGCAAACCGCGGCCACTGGCCAGGGACCAACCGCCTGACAGGGGAGGCCCCGATTGGGAAAGCCCGCTCAGGAAAGCTCGATCAGGAATCCGAGTCGCTGTCGCTGTCGGTGCTCGCTTCGCCGGAATCGTCGGCTTCGGCGGCGGCGTCCTTGCTGACGACGGGCGTCGCACCGCGGGCGTTGGCCAGGATCGGCTCGACCAATCGGGGATCCAGTTTCAGGGTCATTTGACGCAGCACGGGCTCGCACAGGTGGAAAGCACGATCCAGCTTGGGAACTTCGCTGCCTTCCATTTCGAAGTAGGTCAACCAGTAGGTGCCCTTTTGGTGACCGTCGATCGGATAGGCGAGCTTTTGCTCCATCCACAAACGATTGACTTCGACTTTTCCGCCGGCTTCGGTGATCAGATCTTCGATTTGCTTGCTCACTCCGCCGGGGTCGCGGGCGTAGTGGTTGCTGTCGAGGATGCAGAGTGTTTCGTAAGTGTTTTTGGCCACGACTGTTCTACTTTTCTACTTGCTACGGTTGGCTCCGGCCCGAATTGCGAAACGCGATCGGGCAGGCGGTGCTATGAAACGGGGACGATGACTTGAATTAGGGTTGCTGCTGGCCGACGGATCGCGGATCGCTTTGGGACCGATCGGACTTTTTGTTTTGTTTCGGTTTCGAGTCAGCCGCCGGGTCACCGTTGAACTGACTCATCGTGCGATCCACTCCATCGGTGACAAAGCTGATCACGGCGTGTGCCGCGCGGGTTGTCGCCGCTTCGAATGTCTCGCTTTCGCTCTTGGAGAATTTCCCCAAGACATAATCGGTCACCGTCCAACCTGCCGGAGGCCGTCCGATGCCGACGCGAAGCCGCGGAAACGACTCCGAACCGAGATGCCGGATGATATCCTTTATCCCGTTTTGGCCACCGGCACTGCCCGATGGCCTGATCCTTAACCGGCCGCTGTCGAGATTCAAATCATCACAGACGACCAGGATATCGCTCAACTCCAACTTATAAAAGTCGAACGCTTTGCGGACACTTTGTCCACTCGCATTCATGTACGTGTGGGGACAAAGAATCACGACTTTCTCCCCGCCGATCGAAGACTCTGCCAGTTCGCCTTCGAATTTAATCTTCGGCGTTCCGGCGCGGGTCAGGACGGCAACCTTTTCGGCCACGATGAAACCGACATTGTGTCGAGTCTGTTCGTATTTTCGACCGGGGTTCCCCAGTCCAACGATTAGCTTCATCGCACTGTCGAAGGGCCAAGACCGGTTGGCCTTGTCGCTGAGTCCGCAGACTACGCTTCTTCGCCCTCTTCCTCGGTCTCGTCGACTTCCTCACCCTTCACTTTTTCGACGTGGTAAACCACGGTTTCGCCGGGGGTGACCAAGACGACATTTTCCGGCAGCTTGACGTCCGACGCCGAGCGGTGTTCGCCCAAGCCGACGCTAGTGACGTTCAATTCGACAAAGTCGGGGATCGCCACCACGGGGCACTCGACCTCGACCTCGTGAGCGTTTTCGATCACGATCCCGCCTTGCTTGCCACCGATCGGCTCGCCTTTGAATCGAATCGGCACCGTCACGGTGACCTTTTCGTTCATGTCGACTCGCTGCAGGTCGATGTGCAACACCTCGATCCCCAGCGGATCGAATTGCAGATCGCTGACCATCGCGGTCTCGACCACATCGCCTTGCAGCTCGACGATCCTGCTGTGATGTCGCAAGATCGACTCGACTGTCTTTTGCGAGATCGCGAGATGCTGGTTCTCTTGCTTGTGCCCGTACAAAACGGCCGGGACGGAGCCCGTCTTTCGTAACCGGCGTGACGCTGCCGTTCCTAGGCTGCCATCACGTTTCTGGACCTGTACCACTTCCGCCATTGCGGATCACCCTGACGTCGTTAATTTCTTGTGTTTTGTTCCCTCAAACGCCACCAAAATTCTCATTTGGGGTGCGTTTGGCACGCCGATACGTTTACGGCGAAGCGGGTAAGTATGTCAGGGCGGACGATCTCTGCAAGCCCAAACAGGCGTTGCGAGCAAACCGGAGCCTGAACAGACGTCGGATACAGCCACCGACCGGCCCGCTGCCGGCCTCACCGCGGGGGCGTCGACCAGCCGATTTGAACGGCATCGCGGCGTTTCCCGCCTCTCGCATCGTCATCACCGCTGTCGTAGGATGCCGGCTCGCTGTCTGTTGTCCCCCGCCCGATCCGCCCCCGATTTGATCCGCATCCATGCCGTTTGTCCCCGAATCCAGCGGTCCCCACCAAGGCCTGGTCACCTTCCTGGGTACCGGGACCAGCGTCGGCGTCCCGGCGATCGGATGCGATTGCGAGGTTTGTCAAAGCAGCGATCCGCGGAACAATCGAACCCGCTGCGCGATCACGGTCCGGCTGCCCGGTGGCACGGTGCTGATCGACACCCCTCCGGATCTGAGGGTCCAGCTGATCCGCGAACGGATCCGGCTGGTCCACGCGGTCGTCTACACCCACGAGCACGCCGACCATATTTTCGGACTCGACGACCTGCGTTTGATCCCGTTTCGGCTCGGCCATGCGGTTCCGTTGTTCTGTAACGAGACGGTCGAATCGAACATCCGCCGGGCCTACGCCTACGCCTTCGCCGATCGAGAAGACACGCACCCGGGAGCGACTCCGAAGCTGGAGTTCACTCGCATCGACGAGGCGCCGTTTGACGTCTTGGGGACGACATTCATTCCGATCCCGATGAAGCACGGCCCGCATTTCAAGGTGCTCGGATTTCGCATCGGGGATTTCGCCTACTGCACCGACACCAACTTCATCCCGCCGACCTCCCTGGAACGACTCCAGGGCGTGAAAACCCTCGTCGTCGGCGCCCTTCGGATGGAGCCCCATCCGACTCATTTTAATTTGCAGGAAGCCATCGATGTGGCCCGCGCGGTGGGTGCCGAACGCACGCTGCTGACCCACACCGGCCATCAACTCGACTACCACAAAACCTGCGACTGGCTGCCCGAGGGAATCGACATGGCCTACGACGGTCTGCAAGTCGACATCAGGGTTTGAGTTGGGAGCGGGCAGAAGAATGGACGTTGGAAAGGAAAGAACCAGACAAGAAAATGGGTGACAGGCAAATGTGGGATATCAATTCAAGACGAAGAACCTGAAACCTGAAACCTGAAACTCAAAACGTTCGCTCGGGACACATTGGCGGGGTGAGTTGCTCTATACTTCGCCGCTGGTCGTGAATTGATATTTTTTTCCCGAGGTCTCGATGTCGTCGCTTACGGACACACAACGCTCCAACGCCCGCCTGGGGCTCTGGCTGTTCGCTGTTTACTTGGTGCTGTACCTGGGTTTCGTGTTACTCAGCGCGTTTGCGGCGGACGTGATGGAGCGTCCCGTTCTGGCCGGATTGAACTTGGCCATCGTGTATGGCTTCGGCTTGATCGTCGGCGCCTTGGTGATGGCATTGCTGTATGGAATGCTTTGCAAGTCGGAACCGCTGGATAAATCCTCGAACGGTTCGGCATCGCCAGCCGCGACGACCGGCGACGAACCGCAGGGGGACCTGGCGTGATTTACGACCCTTCCTGGATTGCCGTTTTTGTTTTTTTTACGTTTGTCGGTGCGACGGTCGGCCTGAGTTTTTTCTTGGGACGAAAAGCGAAATCGTCGGCGGGCTATTTCGCCGCGCATGGTCAGATCCCGTGGGCGGTCAATGGGATCGCGTTTGCCGGCGATTATTTGTCCGCAGCGTCCTTCCTGGGCATCTGCGGGATGATCGCCTCCTACGGCTACGACGGGTTCTTGTATTCGATCGGTTTTCTGGCCGGCTGGATCGTGGCGTTGTTCGTGATCGCCGAACCGATGAAACGGCTGGGGCGATTCACGTTTGCCGACGCGTTGGATGCGAAATTTGACTCACGTGGCATCAAGGCGGCCGCCGGAGCGAGCACGCTGGTGGTCAGCGTGTTTTATCTGATTCCCCAAATGGTCGGCGCCGGATCGCTGATCCAACCGCTACTGGGTTTCCCGCACTGGGTGGGCGTCGTGCTGGTCGGGATCGTGGTGATCACGATCGTCGTCACCGCAGGCATGGTGTCGACGACCTGGGTGCAGTTTCTCAAAGGGTCGCTGCTGGTCGTGTTCAGCGCCGTCCTGGTCGTGTTGCTGCTCGGCCGCGGCTTCGTGGCCCAGCCCGATGCCTTTGAATCGATCGGTCCGATTCCGGTGGCCGACTTGAACCAATCCGAGATCGCCGGGCGCAGCGTTTTACCGGCCACCGATGGTTGGCAGGAACACGACGACCTGGTCCGTTTCTCGCGCAGCGATGATGTCGGCTTTGACGTTTTTCACGTCCAACCGGCGGGCGAAGACCAGGTCGTTTTGCGGCAAGCACAAGCGATCCGGCGGACGTCCGACGGAGCGATGATCGACGGCGCGCCGTTGGGCCGCGACGCGACACAAAAGGAACTCAAGCCCGTCGGCACACTCACCAAATTGCCCGACGGCCAATCGGAGACGGGGCCGCTGGGTCCGGTCAGTTTCTTCAACACGCTCGGTGAAAGCGAAGTCGTGCTATGGCGTAACATGACGGTCGAGCATGACGATGAAACCAAATCGACGGTCTACTTTCAAAAACTGACGCCCGGCAACGAAGTCCTTCGCCCCGGCGAACACCCCAAGTTCGCCGGCATTCGAAGCGACGAGCCCGGCGGCAAGCTGAACTTTCTTTCGCTGATGCTGGCCTTGTTTTGCGGCACCGCATCACTGCCCCACATCCTGATCCGCTACTACACCGTCAAAGACGGCGCGGCGGCCCGTAAGAGTACGATCGTCGGGATCGCCAGCATCGGTTTTTTCTACGTGCTGACGCTGTACCTGGGACTCGGCGCGATGACCAGCGGCTCGATGGATTTGACCGACAGCAACATGGCCGCTCCGTTGCTGGCACGCAGCATCAGCACCTGGTTGTTCGCGATCATTTCTGCGATCGCGTTCACCACCGTGCTGGGGACCGTCAGCGGATTGATCCTGGCCAGCAGTGGCGCGGTCGCCCACGACATTCTGGTCGGCGTGGTCGGCATGCAATTGTCCGAAGCCAAGAAGGTGCGTGTCGCAAAGATCGCCGCGGTCGTCGTCGGCGCGATCGCGATCGTGCTGGGGATCTTGTTCAAGGAAATGAACGTCGGCTACCTGGTCGGCTGGGCCTTCAGCGTCGCCGCCAGCGCCAACTTGCCCGCCCTGGTGATGCTGCTGTTCTGGAAAGCGACCACCAAGGAAGGCATCGTGGCCAGTGTGCTGGTCGGCATGATCAGCTCACTCGGTTGGATCCTGTTGTCCAGCGACACGTACAAGAGCGTGTATGGCTGGGATCCGGAACTGGCCTACGCCCCGTTCAGCCAACCGGGCATCGTCACGATTCCGCTGGCGTTTATCACGCTGATCGTGGTCTCGTTGATGACGAAGCCGAAAGCGGCGGCGGCGTGATTCCATGTTGCGCCGAGCGAGAACGATGAGATCGGCTCACGCCGGCGACTGGCTTCGCCTTCGTCGGCGTCGGCCGCCACGGGCGAATTTGTCACGCGTTTCTTTGACCGCCTCGACCAGTCGGTCCACTTCTTCCAGCGTGTTGTACAGATAAAAACTGGCGCGGGCCGAGGCGGATTTGCCGAGTGATTCGTGCAACGGCATCGCACAATGATGCCCCGCCCGGACCGCAACACCGCGGGTATCGAGCCACTGGGCGATGTCATGCGCGTGAACGCCATCGAGCGTGAAGCTGACGATGCCGCCCTTCTTGTCGGGCGTCGGTCCCAGGATCTCCACGCCTTCGATGTTTCGCAGCGCCGTGTCGGCGGCCTGACAAAGCAGGTGCTCGTGAGCCTCGATCGCCTCCAGTCCCACCGATTGCAGGTAACGCATCGCGGCGGCCAACCCGATCGCTTCGGTGATCGGCGGCGTTCCCGCCTCAAATTTTTCCGGCAATCCCGTCGGGCTGAACCCTTCGGTCGTGACGCGATCGATCATGCCGCCACCGCCGAGAAACGGCGGCATCGCGTCCAACAGAGCTTCTTTGCCATACAGCACGCCGATCCCGGTCGGGCCACAGATCTTGTGACCGCTAAAGACGACGAAGTCGGCGTCCCATTGCTGCACGTCGATCGCTTGGTGGGGAGCCCCCTGGGCGGCATCGACGAGCACCGTCGCACCGGCGGCATGAGCCATGCTGGTCCAACGGGCGACGGGAAAGTTGGTGCCCAAGACGTTGCTGGAAGAAGCAAACGAAAACAGTTTCGGCTGCAGTGTCTGAAGTTTGTCCTGGACGACCGCATCGTCGATGGTGAAATCTTCACCGAGCGGAAGGAATTCGACGCGGCAACCCGTCCGCTCGGCCAGCTGGTGCCAGGGCACGATGTTGGCGTGATGCTCGGCGATCGTCAGCAACACGACGTCACCGGCCGACAGATGGTTGCCGCCCCAGGAATGGGCGACGGTGTTGATCGCGGCAGTCGTTCCGGCGGCGAACACGATTTCCGACTGCGACCGCGCCCCGACGAATTGGCGCGTCGTTTCTCGTGCCGCCTCGTAGGCCGCGGTTGATTCTTCGCTGAGCGTGTGGATGCCGCGATGCACGTTGGCGTAATAACGCTGGTAACAATCGCTGATCGCATCGATCACGACTTGTGGACGCTGGGCACTGGCGGCATTGTCGAGAAACGCCAGCGGCGCGCCGCTGGAGGATTGCCGCTTCAAGATCGGAAAATCGGCGCGGATCGAAAGGGGGTCAAGCGGCATCTTCAGCTCTCTTCACTTAAACTTGGCCCACCAAAGCTGGGCCCGGCGTCATCATCGTCGGCGTCTTCGAGCGGGGCGTGCAGTGCCGATTGCAACACACGCCACGACAACAAACAGCACTTCTGGCGGTTGGGAGTCAATTGCGGGCCGAACAGTTCCAGCATCTGATTGGCCGTGAACTCCTTGGCCTCTTCCACCGTTTTTCCTTCGATCGCTTCGATCAACATCGACGCCGACGCTTGGCTGATCACGCAGCCCTCGCCGTCAAACCAGGCCTCTTCGATCTTTCCGTCACGCCCTAAACGCAGCATCACCTGGACCACATCACCGCAGAGCGGATTTTTTCCTTCATCCGCATGGGTGGCCGTCACCAGCTCGCCTCGGTGGTAAGGATCCTCGTAGTGGTCCAAGACGTGTTCTTCGTAGATGTCTTGTTCGTTGGGCATGGTCTGGGGGGGAAACAAAAGACGTTTGTCGAATGGAATGGGCGGTCGGTGGCCGACCGCGGCTCTATTTAAGTCTACGCGCGTTGTCAAAAATCGACGAGTCCCAATTCGCGTCAATTTAGTCGCAGGTGGGCGGTCAGCGGACTTCCGCCCCGGATTTGACCCGTTGTGGGACGTTTCTTACCCGTGGTAGAGGCTTCCGGCAGATCATTTCAGCGCCGTCCGGCAGGAAACCGCGAATCGCCCCGTTTCCCGCTCACCGCTACCCGATTGCGGTCGGTGGGGCTTTACTGTTCCAATCAGCCGAGTAGTTTGCACCTTCGCTCGAGGGCTTCCACTGCAGTTTGCCGGGGAGCAGAACTCGACGTCGCGTCCGGCGGATTGCCGAATTTGAATCGATCACACTCTGTCCACCATGAAGAACACTCCACCGCCGCGTCCGATCAATCGTCGCGCCGCACTGTCGACTCTGGCCGCCTCGGCGCTGATCACGACCGGTTGCCCGCTGTCGATCCCCGAATCGTTGCCGGAGGCGGTGCCGACGGCGGAGGCTTCGTCGTTGCCGGTCGAAACGCTGGTCGCGGAAACGTTGCGACAAGAAAAACAGCGACGGGGACTGTCGACGATGGTCAACGGAGCCTGGCAGATCTTCCATGGCATCCTGGCTTATGGCGACGACTTTGAAATCGACACGCCGAGCGGCCGCCAGCGGGCGTTGACGTATTTTCGCAAAGGCGGAACCTGTGACGGATTTCGGCCGATGATCGGCGATCCCCTCAGCGATCCAGGCGGCGATCTAGCCAGCGATCCAGGCGGCGGCGACGAACGATTCGGCATCCGAGTCGACTTGGAACCGTCGACCAAGGTCGGCCAAGGCCACCGCGACCAATGGCTGGCCGTCGTCGCGCAAACGGGGCTGCCCGTCGATGCTTCTTGGGTGGTCGAAGATCGCACGTTGTCGGTCGACGACTGGGTGCGACAAGCCGAGCTGGATATCCCACTGAACTATGAAGCAGAATTCAGTTGGACGCTGATTCCATTGTCCTACTACCGAGCGACCGACCACCGCTGGACCGCCCGTGACGGCAACACCTACAGCACCGAGTTGTTGTTGGAGCTGGAAGTCGAACACGATCTGTCCAACAGCGTGTGCGGCGGGACGCACCGGTTGATCGGAATCGCCACCGCGATGCGCAATCGCATCGGCGAGGGGAATCCGATCACGGGCGTTTGGGCCGATGCCAAGGAGCATCTGGACGCATCGATCGAAATGGCCCGCGTCAACCAGAACCCGGACGGCTCGTACAGCACGTCCTACCTGCATCGCACGGGTTGGTGCAATGACTTGGGCGAGACGCTGGGCACGACCGGACACGTGCTGGAGTTTCTGGCGACCGCTGCGGATCGCGAAACGTTGCAATCGGACTGGGTCGTCCGCAGCGTTCGCAAACTGTGCGACGTGTTGCATCAATGCCGCGACGTCGATCTGGAGTGCGGCGTGCTGTACCACGCCCTGCATGGCTTGGTGGTCTACCAGCAGCGGGTTGCGACGTAGTGCGATTTAGATGGGCGCGAGCTTATTGGAAAGGACTCGTCGCCTCGTCCACTACGGCCTATTCGATAGGCAAGGACTCGTCGCCTCGTCCACTACGGCCTATTCGATAGGCAAGGACTCGTCGCCTCGTCCACTACGGCCTATGCGAAAGGTAAGGACTCGTCGCCTCGTCCACTACGGCCTATGCGAAAGGCACTATTCGTAGATCGGGAAGAAGGTGTTGAACGCCTTTTCGCCGAAATCGCCGGGGTCGTTGAAGCGACGATTTTGGTTCAGCGACGCAAGCGTGTTCATCTGCTGGTCGGTCAATTCGAAATCGAACAGTTCCAGATTCTCTTTCAGTCGCTCGACGCGTGAGGTTTTGGGAACGATCGACGTCCCCCGTTGAATCCCCCAGCGAAGGACAACCTGGGCGGGTGTTTTTCCGACTTCCGCCGCGATCGCCTTGGTCTCTTCGCGATCGATCACCCCCTCGCCTTCTTCGGCCATCCCGATGGCAAAGTAGGACTGCGCGCCCAGCGGTGAGAATCCCGTCACGTGGATGTCGTGCTGGGCACAGAATCGAAGCAGCTTTTCCTGCGTCAGATAGGGATGCAGTTCGACTTGAAGAACCGATGGCTTGACCGACGAGGACGCCATCAAGTCGCGGATCAATGAAACGCCAAAGTTGCAGACACCGAGGTGGCGGATCAAACCCGATTTCTGACACTCGATCATCGCTTGCCAGGTTTCCAAAATCGGCACCGGCATCTCTTCCATCTGCGGATGCTCGGCGTCGGGATCGTGGAACCATCCCGGCGGATAGCGTTTTTCGATCGGCACGTAGGCGAGCGAAATCGGAAAGTGAATGTGGTACAGGTCAACGTAGTCCAACCCCAGATCCGACAGCGTTTTTTCGAGCGCAACGGGAACGTCTTGGGCGCGATGGTAGGTGTTCCAAAGCTTGCTGGTGATCCACAGGTCTTCGCGTTTGACCAAACCCTCATCGATCGCCTTTCGAATCCCGTCGCCCGCCTGGTATTCATTGCCGTAGTCGCAGGCCGCATCGATGTGGCGGTAGCCGATTTCGATGGCTCGGAAAACGGTTTCGGCCGTCGATTCTTGATCGATTTTCCAAAGGCCCAGGCCGACAGCGGGAATCTTGTCGCCGCCGGCAAGCTTAAATTCGGTAGTCATTCGCGTTCGGGGGGAAAGGTAGGAGTTCAGCTTTCGAACTCGCATATGATCCCAGACCTGACGCGACGAGGAAAGCATACGTGTCGAGGTTTCGTCGTGGGGTCAGCATCCTGCTTGCCATCCTTGGCGGCGCGCGCCGTTGACCGTCAGGAGGCGGGCACCCTGTCAGTGTGTCCCCAGGCAGGAGCCTGGGAACCAGGAACCGATCGCCCCTCTCCTCGCTTCGCTCGACCCTCCCTGCCAGGGAGGGTGACTTTCGAGGTGTCGCCGCCAATGTCTTTTGGGAGGATTACCTCGGACGAATGCACGACCATCGTCGCTGCAGATGAATTCGGCAATCGCGTTGGCGACAGCAGCCCCCGTCAGGTAGGGTATCGTCTGATGACAACCTTTTTTCGCTGGGTAATTTCGGGATGGATCGCGAACAATCAGTAACCCGATCGCTGTTGATGGGGCTCAGCAACGACGGGCTGGAGAACGTGCTGTCGGCCTTTCAGCCGCGTTCTTTTGATGCCGGAGCGACCATCGTCGAGATCGGCGACGTTGGCGACGAATTGTTTCTGATCACCGCAGGCAAGGTGCGGGTGTGGACGGGCGACGGACCGGCCGTCGCTGAACGCACCCTGGGGATGATGGGTGCGGGCGATCACTTCGGCGAATCGTCGGTGATTTCCGGCGGACCGCGGACCGCCACGGTCACCGCGGTCACCTATGTCGAAACACTCGTGCTGAGCGGAGAGGACTACCGCCGTCTGGTGAAAAGCTATCCGCAACTGCTGGAGAACCTCAGCCGTTCGTTGACCAAGCGGTTGTCCAAGATGAATTCCGCCGCTTCGTCGCCGCGACAGACCCATCGCGGCGTGCATTCCCTGGCGATTATCATCGACCATCCCAGTGGCTGGCCGCTGGCGGAGCAACTGATCGCGCAGCTGCGCGGGGACCACCCGTTGGTTCAACCGCTGTTGGTCAGTGACGATGAGTTGCCCTTTGCGTGCGAATCCTTCGATCGTGACGCGATCTGTGTCTCGGTTGCCGACCTCGGCTGCACGATCGCCGGTCGCAGCAAACAGGCGTTGGCGGTGACGGTCGCTTGGGGCCGGCAAGCGACCGACGCCGCGGTGCGTGAATCCAATCGCGTGGTGTTTGCCGCCGATGCCCGTCAGGGGCTTTCGGATCATGCCGCATCTCTGTTGAAATCCATCCCGCTGCATCGTCGCGCGATGGTGGCATTGATGTTCTTGGCCGATTCGTGGCCGCGACCGGACATGGATTTTTCTGACGCGGAGGCGGTGCGTTGTGGGTATCGTGGCGAAGACCGCGAAGCCGAATTCGTTCCGGCGTCGGTCACCCGGCTGTATCGATCGTTGATCGGCAAACGGATCGGGCTTGCGCTCGGGGGAGGGGGTGCACGGGGGATCGCGCACATCGGCGTCCTGGAAATCTTGCAGCAACACAACGTCGTTTTCGATTCGATCGCCGGAACCAGCGCCGGCGCGATCGTGGCCTCGGCCTACGGTGCGGGGTTCACTCCAGTGGACATCGGCGACTTTTTCCGCAAAGAGATGATTCCACCGAAGTATCTGGCCGGTCGCCCGTCGTTGCGACGCATGTTCTTGCTGCACAGTTTTCGCGGCGGACGTTTCGAAACCAAACTGCGACGCTACCTCGATCACCTGACCTTCGAGCAAGCCAGTTTGCCGTTGGCGATCACGACGCTGGACCTGATCAGCGGTGAACAGCAGATCCGCAGGTCCGGTGATTTGGTTCAGGCAGTGTTGCAGAGCATCAACCATCCCGTGTTCGGTCGGCCGATCATTCACGACGGGCAAATGCTGGTCGACGGCGGCGTGCTGATGAACGTGCCCGCGTCGGTGTTGCGAAGCGAAGGTTGTGACCACGTGGTCTCGATCGATGTCGGATCGACACTGACGACCGACTACGCCAAAGACCGGAGCGGAAAACTGCGCCGGCCAAGTTATCTGTCAACGTTGCTACGCACGATGGACATCTCGCGTCGACATTCCAGCGCCCTGCACCGCGAAGAAAGCGACCTGATCATTATCCCCCAGACCAGCGCGTTCCGAATCGAAGATTTCCACGCCGTTGATCCGTTGATCGAAGCGGGGCGACGGGCCGGTGAAAAAGCGGTCGAAAACGTCAAACGTGTCATCGAAAACCTCCAACCGACCGACGGTGTTGCATGAATGTTCCCGCCGATTCCGACGGCCCCTCCGCGGACGAACTCCTGGTCGCCCAAATCCGCGACGGCGATTCCGGTGCCTGGCAGTCCCTGATCGATCGTTACGAAGGCCGGTTGCTGGCGTACACCCGCAGCCGCATCCGTGATTCCGCCGCCGCCGAAGACATCGTCCAAGAAGCCTTCGTCGGGTTTCTGATCAGTTTGCCCAACTACGACGGCGGCCGACCGCTGGAAAGTTACCTGTTTTCGATCTGCGCCTACAAACTGACCGACCACCTGAGACGCGAAGGCCGACGCCCCGCACTGCAATTGCATGGCCGATCCAGTTCCGCCGGTGACTTTGAACTGAAAGGAAGCGCACGCGTCGCCAGCTCGATCGCCCGCAGCGTCGAACGAAAACGGATCGAGGAACAGGCGATCCGCGATGCCATGCAAGAACAAATCGATCGCTGGAAACAGTCCGGCAATTGGATCAAGCTGCAGGCCATCGAACTGTTGATCGTCCGCGGTTGGGGCAACAAGCAAGTCGCCGAACAACTGGATCTCTCCGAACAGCAAGTCGCCAATTACAAAAGCGACTTCCAGATTCGATTGAAATCGATCCTCAAACGCGCCGAGCTAGACGAGAGTGTGTTTCCGGAGTTGGCGGGTGAATGAATCGCCACCGAATCAGCCCCCCGAAGCGAAAACCCAAGACCGCGAAGCGAAGCGTCGTTTCCTCTGCAGGGGGCCCGAAGGCTCGCGCCAAACACAATGTCTCCGGGCATCACTGAAGCCCCAATGCGGTTTTGCGTCTGCACGCTAACGCTTGGCCGCTAAAACGTTGGTGTTGACACTCTGTTCGGTTTACGCGACTTCACTTCCTTTTCGATTTCCGTCATCGCTCCGCCTCGCTTTAGCCGAGAAAGGATGGGTCGTGAGGAACCTGGACGGACGGAAGACTGAAAATTGAAAATTGAAAATTGAAAATTTGCAATTGGAAGTTTTCATTTTGCAATTTTCAATATCTTGCTCCGTGTCCTGCAACGGGGAAACGGGTGCCAGGCATTTCAGGAATGAAACCTGCGCAAAGGAAAAAGCCGTCAACCCCGAACTTTTAGCAGCCCACGCTAACGCACCACGTACCACTGAATCGCCAGGAAGTGACACAGGGCGGCGGAGATGACGAACAGGTGCCAGACGACGTGTAGGTATTTGAACTTGGAATCATTCAGCAGCACAATCACGCCCAGGGTGTACAACACGCCGCCGAGTAACATCCCCCAGCCGAGCCCCGATGGCACCTTGCCATACAACGGAATCGCCGGCAGCCAGCCGAGTAAAAGGTAGCTGACGGTCGCCACGTTGTTGACGCGATGACGCATCAGCAACTTGCCAGCGATGCCGACGAACGCCGCCACCCAGATCGCCGTCAACAACGGCGTACGGACCGCGTCGGGCGCGTAGCGAAACACAATCGGCGTGTAGGTCCCCGAGATCATCGCGTAGATCATCGCCTGGTCCCAAGCCCGCAGCGTGTCCAACAGCGGCTGCTGCAGAATCGCGTGGGACAACGTTGAAAACGAAAACGTCGCAAACACCGATGCGATGTACGCCGCACAGGCCAACGCCAACCCGGGCCGGTCAGGCAACGCCTCAAGCACCAGCCATGTTCCCAGCACCAGTGACATCAGTGCCGCCAACCCATGCGTCAGCGCATTGGCCCACTCTTCACCGTGGCGGACCGGTGCGTTTCCATGAGTGGGGGCGGGTTCGTTCACAAGGCCTGATGCTCCGTTATTCCTGGCGTTGGGGTCGCGGAACTCGCCGACGGTTGATCGATTTTATCAACCCTTTGGCGTGAGCCTACCGGGCTCGCTGCGTGAATCGCGGTCTTGGAGAGGGGGGGAAGCTGGAAGCTTCCCGAATCGCAAGCTGGAAGCTTACGCCACTTTTCGCTTGCGGCTACTTCCAGGTTCGTGCCAGGGCGGCGGCCACCCGCGTGGCCCCGAAGTCGATCAGCCGCGTCGGCGAGTTCTTCAGGGTCGTGTCAACGGCGGGGTCGGCGTTCATCGCCGCGAAAAAGCATTCCCTCATCGCCGGATCGGCCAGATCAAACGAATGGGATCCCGAGACGATCGCCACGGATTGGGCGACATTGATGGCGAGGAATTGAATCTCCAACCGCATCGGACTGTACGCATCGATCGACTCGATGTTGCAGTACAGCACCGTATCGACGAAGTGTTGATTGCCGAGTTCGACCAGCTTGCGTTCGTCAAATCGACCGCTGTGAATCGGAAAACAGGCTTCGCAGACCCGCCGCGGACTTTCAACGACGTCGACGCCGGCTTTTGCCCGCAGCGCGCCGGCCAAGGTTTGCATCAATGCCATCTGCTCTTTCAGGCGATCCTGGCCGTCCAAGGGCGCGACGATCAACACGCGATTCGGCTTCAATTGTCCCAACAGCGGTGACGTTCGCACCGGCTGTGGAGGGCACTGGGGCGCCGCCGGTTTTCTCGCTGAATCGGTTGCGTCCTGGCAATGGCACGTCGCACCACAATCTCCCTTGCAGCGCGTCCACCAGCGAGGCGGACCGGCCGGCGACCACTGGATGGACCAAGCCAAGATCAAGGTCGTGGCGAGCAATCGAAATCTAAAGGTATGCACGACACTAAGTCCCGTTCGCCGAAATTTCACGCACCAACACATCGTCCAATTCGTCGCGGATCGATTGCAGCATCCGATCGGTTTCCATCAGATAGCGGTTGTATTTTTGCTCCGCGTCGTTCAACTTCGTTTGCAGTTCACGATTGATCTGCCGCGTCGCCTCGATCTCCTCATACGCCCCTTCCACGGCCTTGGTCGAACGCCCCAGCAACGTTTCCGTCTGGTCGAGTTTTTCCTTGAGCCGTTTGTTTTCGGCGTCCAGCATCGCCAACTTGGCTTTCAGGTCACCGTTTTCTTCGATCAATCGGAGCGCATGCTGTGTCGCCGTGATCTGGTTGTCGCCCAGCACAGTGCCTCGCGCCAGGGGCGCGTTGGTGTTGACCGAGCCGTTTGCCAGCCGCGATGGCTCGCCGCGATAGTTCATGCCGGAGCGATTGGATGCTCGTGGATCCGGATAACCTTGCTGTGGACCGTAAGTTCCCTGACCGTATGCGTCCTGTCCGTCCCATCGGCGGGCCGGTCCGCTTCCCTGTTGTCCCGTCGGATGCGGGATCTCGCCCGTCGCCAGTTCGGCGATCGGTGGCGGCAAGGGCCGTTGAATCTGGTTGTACGCCGCAGGCCCGACGGCATGCTGCTCGGCCGACTCGGCCGCCCGCATCGGGTTCGGGCTGGCGTATTGCTCTGGTGCGTATTGCTCTGGTGCGTATTGCGCTGGTGCGTATTGCGCTGGTGCGTATTGCTCGTGCGGGTACTGTTGCTGGTTGTATTGTTGCTGGGCGTACTGCTCTTGAAAGTACTGTTCTTGGCTGTACTGCTCGGGCTGCCAACGGTTCTCCGCGGCGACACCGCGGTTGCCGTCGGCGGGCTGGTTGGTCGGCGGCACCCAACGGGGATGACTTTCCGTCGTGGTCGGACGGGTCGGCTGCGGAGTCCACTTGGGGTGGTACTGTGGTCGAGCGGCGTTTCCGGATTGCGCTGCATCGTTGCCGGAGTGGGGACCGTGGTTCTGGCCTTGGCGGTCGTCAGCCCCCGTCATCTCATTGGCACCGCTTGCCGATGCGTCATCGTCTGACGCGTTCTGCGGCTTGACGCCCAACGCGTTTTTCAGCTTTTGTTTGACACTTTGTTGCAGCAGATCCAATTTCCGCAGCGCCGAATTGGGATTTTGTTCACGGCGACTGTGATGCCGCTCTTGCGCCATCGCGGTCGATCCGGCTGCGAGGGTCAATAGCAGCAACGAGACGGCGATCAGAGACCGGCGTCGCGCGCAGGCACCCGCGCAGGCACACTCGGCGGTGCCGTGGTCGCACCGGGTCGTCGCGTGCCGTCCACGCTGTCGGTCGTTGCTGCGGGTGTTAATCACGTACTCGCTGTCTCGTCATAGCCGCAAATCACCGTGATCTCTTCCCCACAGGGGCAAGCGATGACGATCGATTCGATACGATTTCCGTCTTTGATCACACGAACTTCCGGTTCGGCATTGCAGTGTTTGGTCGGCCCGACCCGGACGCGTGGTCCGCCGACCTTGGTGGTGCGTTCTTTCAACACGGTTGCTAGCTGGTCTTCCATCGAATTGCCTCCTTGAGTCTGAATCTCGCTGCGGCCAACAGGCGTGAGGTGCGCGATTCGGACAAACCCATCGCGGCCCCGATTTCCGCCAGGTTCAATTCCTCGCTGTAGTACAGCGTCATCACCAGGCGTTCCTTCTCTGGCAATTGCTCAATCAATTCTGCAAGCAGTTGTCCGATTTCTTCTTTTTCGGCCAGATCTTCCGGAGAATCGATACTGGTCCGCCAAGTTTTGTGAACTACATCAGAAAGATCATTCCAGTCGTCAGGCTTGATGAAGCGCATCGCTTCGAGACATTCCAGTACGACATCGATCGGCAGGCTGGAGCGTTCGGCGAGTTGTTCGGGGGTGATCGGCGGTTCGAGCGTCTCGCACAGTTTCTTGATCTTGCCGACGTGCCGCATCATGCGGGGGGAAACCGGCGACTGTTTGCGCAATTCATCGACGATCGCGCCACGGATCCGTGGATAGGCGAACGTTCGAAACGCGACGCCCTGCTCGGCATCAAAGCTGGCGGCGGCTTGGACCAGCCCCAGGATTCCGGCGGAGTGGAGGTTTTCCCGATGATCGTCGTTCCTGCTAAAGAACGTCATCGTGCTGAGGATCCGTCCGACGTAGTCGATGTTATCCAGCACCAGCCGATCGCGGTCGGTCTGTGTGGACGGTTTGTAGGTTGTTTCGATCGTCGCTTTCATAACAAAGCTGCTCAGTCCTTGTAGTCCGCGTCAGCGAGTCGAATCACACCAACACCGATCGAGACAACCGATCCGACCAGGACCGAGGACACGATGGCACGCATCAGAATGGTGGACGATTCCAGCCCCAGGATGACGCCAACCAAGGTCACCACGACCGCGGTCAACAGGGCTATCAACGTCCCCACCGGAAACGCCTTTTGACGCCGGAACGATGCACGCCGAGTAGTTGACTTTCCGCTCATTTACGTCCTTCTTGATTGCCGTCTTTGCCGTGCAGCCCGAGCACGAACGGGTCGGGTGAGGGATTCTCGCCCTCGCCCAAAACGTCTTCGTAACGGATCATCCCGACCGACTCGATCCGCATGTCGGAGGGGACCTCGCTGTAAGCGACCACGCTGATTTCCGGCAACGACCGGAAGATCGTTCGGTGCAGCGGGAAGCGAACCGACGAATCCACCAACACGGTCGAAATCTGGTTCTTCAATCGCGACGCTTCCCATTTCGCTTGCAGCTCCATGATCAAGCGTTCCAGCTGATCGGGGCGCAACACGATCGCGTCGCCATTGAGGTGTTCTCGGAAATAGTGTTCCAATCGCGGCTCCAGGATGATGACCCTCACGTTTCCGTTGCTGTCACGGAACCGGTCACAGATGATGTGCCCGATACCGCCTCTTATCTTTTCGGTCAACTGAACGGGGTCTTTGATTTGGGGACCGAACTGAACCGCCGATTCAACGATTTTTTCCAAGGCGGTGATGGAGATGCGTTCGCGGAGCAGATTCAACAGCACTTGATGCAGGGTGGCCGGCCGCACCGTATCCGGTTTGATTTCCTCGACCGTCGTCGGCGCGATCTCCTTGAGTTTCTCTAGCATGGATTGAAGGTCTTGTCGGCTCAAAAGCTCGTGAGCATGCTTCCGTAAGCATTCACTCAGGTGCGTGATCAACACAGTCGGCGCGTCGACGACGGTAAACCCTAAAACCTCAGCCCGACGGCGCTGCGATTCCGGAATCCATTTGGCCGGCAAGTCGAACGCGGGGTCCCGGATTGGCTCACCCTCCAGTTCCGCATTGATGCTGCCTGGATTGATCGCCAGATAGTCGTTGACAAACACCTGTCCCCGCGCGATCTCACGCCCGCAAATCAGAAAGCGATATTCGTTGACACCGATTTGCAAGTTGTCGCGGATCCGCGCCGCCGGCACCCAGAACCCGTGCTCGATCGCCACGTCTTCACGCAACGTCGAAATCCGTTCGGCGATGCCCTTGCCACGCTTCGGTTCGGCAAGCGCGATCAAACCGGCGCCGATTTCGATGATGATTCGTTCGGGTTGGACAAATTTCTGCAGCCCCTTCTCTTCGGGTGTCTCGGTCGCCGCGACGACTTCCGGCTCTTTCTCCGCTTCCTCGGTTTTGGCCGTCTCGCGTTGTTTGGCAAAAAAGACAAACGCGAACACCGCACCGGCGAGCAGCATGAAGGGGAACTTTGGAAACCCCGGTGTGAACGCGATCAACATCAGGATCATCGGGCCCAGGTACAAGGACCGATACGCCCCGGACACTTGACTGTTGATTTCGTCACCGAGGTTGGACTCGGACGCCGACTTGGTGACCAGGATGCCCGCGCTGGTGGCGATGATCAGTGCCGGGATCTGAGACACCAGTCCGTCACCGATTGTCAAAATCGAATAGATTTGTAGCGCGTCGGTGATCGCTTGGCCGTCGCTGACGCCCAGCACCACGCCGCCGAGAATGTTGACGATCATGATGATCAACCCGGCGATCGCATCACCGCGGACGTACTTACTGGCACCGTCCATGGCACCGTAAAATTCCGCCTCCTGGGTCAACCCCTTGCGTCGATCACGAGCCTCTTTCTCGTCGATCGCACCGCTATTGAGTTCGGCATCGATGGCCATCTGCTTTCCGGGCATCGCATCGAGTGTGAACCTGGCGTTGACCTCGGAGATCCGCGTCGCCCCCTTGGTGATCACGATGAACTGAATCGTGACCAAGATCAAAAAGATCACCACGCCGACAACCAGATTTCCGCCGACGACAAAGTCACCGAACGTCAACACGATCTTGCCGGCATTGGCATCGAGCAGGATCAAACGCGTCGTCGCAACGTTCAACGACAACCGGAACAGCGTCAGCAACAACAACAGCGACGGAAAGGATGCGATATCGAGGGGCTTTTTCGCGCCCAGGGTGACCAACAGCAACAGGATCGCCGCGGCGATGTTGCAGGCCAAAAACATGTCCAACAAGAACGTCGGCAGCGGGATGATCAGGACGACCAGCATCGCGAGGAACGAGGCCGAAAGCCAAAGCTCACTCCGCTGCAGAAATCCGAAATTCGAATCGGTGTCTTTCATCGATTTGTACGCCACCCGCCCCTAGGCAAAACTTGCGACCAGTGCTTTTGAAATCAATTGCCAGCCGTCAACGAGCACGAACAAAAGCAACTTGCAGGGCGTCGAAACAACCACCGGAGGCATCATCATCATCCCCAACGCCATCAAGATCGTTGAGATGACCAGATCGATCAGTAGAAACGGGATGTAGATACAAAACCCCATGATGAACGCGGTTTTCAGTTCGCTGATGATAAACGCCGGCACGGCGATCTTCAGCGGCGTGTCCATCCGCTGCGACGGGGGCGGCGTCTCGGACAGTTCAAAAAACAACCCCAGATCGTTCGTCCGCGTGTTCCGCAACATGAACACCTTCAGCTCTTCCGACGCGATCTTCCAGGCGTCGACAAACCCGAACGTCGGCTCTTCATCCGGACCGGCCGCTTCCTGTGCCTCCAACAGCGGGATCACCGCGTTGGCATGAATTTTTTCAAACGTCGGGGCCATCACGAACAGCGTCAGAAACAGACTCAATCCCATCATCACCTGATTCGGCGGAATCTCTTGCGTGGAGAGCGCCCGCCGCACGAAGGACAACACAATGATGATTCGCGTGAACGCCGTGACACTGACCAGCATTGCGGTGGCAAAGCTGAGCGCACCGAGCAACACGGCCACCTGCAACGGCGGCGCAAGATCCGAAAACAGCTGCGACGGATCGCTGGCTGCTTCGGCGGTTGTCTGGGCGATCAAGGCGAAATCCATTTCAGTCCTCGGTTGGATCAGGCGGCTTCTTTCGACTTCGTCAAAAGTAGCCGGATCAGATTCTCATCGATCTCTGACGACGAGGTCTTGTTGACACTGCGACGCGAAGCCTGGCGGCTGGCAACGTTTCCACCGGCCCGGGCGGCTTCCGATTCTTTCTGCCGGCCAAAGGCTTCCGGTTCCTCCAGTGCGTCCTCGAATCGTGACGGCAGCACGCTGACCGATTTGATGCCCCCGCCGTCGACGGCGACCAGAATCTTGCTGGCCATCGAATCGACCAGGTACAGACTGACGCCACGGGTGACCTGCAACACCTGATCGATCTTCAACCCGGCCAAATCGGCCGGAGTGTCTTGGCGACCACCCTGTTTGCCTTTTTGAATCTGGCGGACGAACAAGATCCCGCCGACGGCCAGGGCGAGCACAAAGACCAGGTTGATTCCGATCCGGCTGATCATCTCCGTCGCATCGGCCTGCTCCGCTTCCGGTGCGGCGTTTTCACGTTCGATGAAGGATTGATAGTGATCTTGGGCATTGAGCCGATCAAGACTCTGCCGCGACTGCAGTTCGTGTTGTTGCCCGGAATACAGGTCGTTGAGGTGATCATTCGATTCGAAACTGGCTTGTCGCACCGACATCGGTTGCGGACGCAGCGCGACGACCTGTTCGGCGCCGCCGTCGAGACGGTTGCCCGACGGCCGCAGCGGACTCACCGGAATGTCGGATCGACCATCCCGGTCGACCGAACCGATATCGCCCGAGAGCACCCCGCGGCGAATGCTGACCGTCGACTCGCCGCGCGAGAGCTGGTCGACCATTCCGCCGAGTTGGCGCGAAGAGCGAGATTCAGGTTCGGCGTAGCGTTGACCGTGCGCGACCGTCGCGAGTGACGATGAAATCAGGAGTGCGTAAAAAACGCACATCGATTTTTGGGTGAAGCGGAAAGGCATGTTGACGTCCATGTGAATGCCGATTCATTTGAGCTAAGAGGGATAGATTTGCTTGATTCGAATCGCGAATTGATTGTCAATCACGACTACCTCGCCGTTACCCATGGGAACACCCTGAGCAACCAACTCGACCGGCGCGCTGATGGCCCGGTTTAATTCAACCACCGACCCTTCCGCCAGCCCGATTAATTCTTGAATCGTTAATTGGGTGCGTCCCAACTCGGCAGCCAGGGTGACGTGGACTCCCCCGAAGCGGGAGAAATCGAGGTCTTTGGAGGGTTGCGGCGGGTTCGGTTTGAGCGCTTCAAACTCTGGAATCGAGTCATCGGCTTGCTTTTCGGACGTTTGGCCCTGGGCGTCCTCGGACGTCGCTTGCGGCTCGTCGGAAACGGGCGTTTCGGTCTTGGTCTCAGCCATGAATCAATTCCTTCGTCTTACTTGTTCAAACACTTTGAAACTTGAACGGCTTGTTTGTTGCCCAACCGTCCGGCCCAGCATTGGAATGCCGGTTCGCCATCGACGTGGGACACCATCGGTTCGTCGATGCGTTGATCCAAAATGATCAATTCGCCGGGTTTTAACTTGGCCAGATCGGACATCGGGATCTTGGCCGACCCCAGCATCGTGACGACGTCCAGGGGCAGCTGACCGATCAATTCCTTGGATGGCTTGGCGGGTTCCGCGCCGGCCCGATTGTCGACCGTTTCGTCGAGCAACGCCGGCAATTTCTGCTTCGGCAACAACCAATTCAATGTCGCCGTGCCGCCCTTGCATTCGATCTCGATGCAGACCTTGGTGACCAGATCTTTGCCGCGGAAAAGACGCAACTTTCGGGCGTCTTTTTCCAGATCCGTCACTGAGATCTCCAATTCGCCCTGGCCCATCCAGCCGCGGCTGATCGATTCAGCGACCCGGTTGATGAAGTAATTGGACAGATCGGTTTCGATGGCACTGAGGTCCCGGTCACTGCCCTCGTCCTCGGGGGGCAGGCACAGCAAATCGGACAGGATGATGCGAAACTGATCGCCGGAGGTGTACCAGACCGAAGGCAGTCGATCCTTGATCTCAGCGACGCAACACAGGTCGTGCCGCGGGATTTCACTGAGGATCTTGTCGTACGATTCGGTCGTGATCGCGCCCAGATCCAATTTGGCACTGAATCCGGTCGCCTCGACCCAATAGTCCGAGAAGAAGGACGTTGACTTCGAAATCCAAGTTCGAATGGCAACGGCAGTGTCATCCAGGGCAGCAATGTCACGAAAATCGAACGGACGCACGGTCATTGAACCTTGAAATCCTGGAAAAGGACATCTTGAATTCGCTCGATGCCGTCGGTGAACAGCATCGCGTTGAATTTGTCATGGATTTCACGTCGCAGCAGGTTGTGCCCGAGTTTCCCGCGGACGTCTTCCAGCTTTTTGTCACGCAAGTGTGCGATCAGCCAGTTCTTCAGGACAACGTTCTTGTCCTCCACCAACTTGGTGATCGCTTCCTGTTGCGAGGCCGCGATTTGCAGCGAGAACGTGCAGGTCAGGTAGCGCGAATAGCGGTCATCGTTCAAATTGACCACGACCTCGTCAAAGTCCACGAACGCGAGCTTTTCATCCGGCTCGGGGATATCCATGCGGTCTTCGTCCACCGGGCTGCGATGAGCCGACTTGGGATCCGAAGGCAGCACGAACATCGGCACCGCCACGCCGGTACCGGCGCCCATCACGAACACGGCACCCCAGATCACAAGCTTGGAGAGCATGCCGGATTTCTTTTTGTCGTCCGCTCCGGACTCGTTGTCGTCTGCCATGAATCGTTGAGGTGTTGGAAGGGAATGGGTCACACGGCGATCCACCCGATCGACGCGTGATGAGGCGCTCGGGCCGCTGCGGCCGAGACCGACGCTGGCCGGTCACCCGCCATCTTTGCGTGACCGGTTTATCTTTCCGTGTCGTTACAGCTTATCGTCCGGCCCGGGTGACGGAATTCAGTCGGGACCTGTCTTTCAGTACCCGATGAGGGTTAACCCCCACAAGCGCAGCCGAGCCTGATCGGGCGGGTCGGCCGACGCCCCCTGCCGCCCGCGTGGGCATCGGGATGACGCCTCCGGCCGGGAAATGTGGGTTATCCCTCGTGCGTTCTTGCCCAAGCCGGCCCAATAATCTCACCGCCAGACGCCGGATATTCGACATAACCAATACCTACGATCGCTGTTGGTCTCCGTGTCCCCTGACCCGCCGCGATCGCTCCATGGATAGGAAGGTCGAATGATCAACGGACTCTACAGCGGCGCCGCCGCGATGCAGACATTGGCGAAGCAACAGGAGCTGATCAGCAGCAACCTGATGCACGCCAATTCGAGCGGACACCGACGCGTTCAACCGGCAATCAAACAGCGATTCGAAGAGACATCACCGAACACCACCTTGGATCTGGGCCCCGAAGTCGAAGCGTTGACGTCGGATTTCACCCCGGGACGGATCACCCCGACGGAGCGACCGCTGGACATCTCGATCGCCGGCGACGGTTTTTTCGTCTACGAAAACGGCGGCCAACCCTACCTGACGCGCAACGGCAGACTGTTCCGCGACCCCGTGAGCAACGCGCTGGTCAATGAAGAGGGGGTTCCCATCCGCGGTGAAAACGGCCCGATCACCATCGACCGCGATGTCTCGGACCGTGAGATCACGATTTCATCCGACGGCACGGTTTCGGCCGGCGACCGGGAAGTCGGCCGGATTCAAGCGGTCGCTTACGAAAACAACGGAACACTGATTCCCGTCGGTGCCCTCGGGTTCACCCCCGGCCCCAATTCGGTCGAAAGCGATGCCCCGGTCAAGATCACGCAATTCGGCCACGAACTTTCCAACGTTCAGCCGGTTTCGGAGCTGATTGCGCTGATCGTCAACACGCGACAACACGAGGCGGTCGAGAAAGCCACGCGAACTCTCTCGGATTCGCTCAAAGAATACATCCGATCATAACCCGCTTGAGAACCGCATAGGTATTCCATGTTAAAAGCATTCTATTCCAGCGCCACCGGCATGCGCGCCCAGGAGTTGATGATCGACAACACGGCCAACAACTTGGCCAACGTCAACACAACCGGCTTCAAAAAGAAGCACATCAATTTCGCCGACTTGTTGTACGACACCAAGACGCCGCCCGGTGCCGCCTCGGCCAACGGCGAGATCAAGCCGATCGGGCTGCAGATCGGCAGCGGGGTGCGGGCCGTCGGCACCACCAGCCTGTTCGCCCAGGGAACACCCACCGAAACGGGAATCGATACCCACATGGCGATCGAAGGCGACGGGTTTTTCAAAGTCACCCAAGGCAACACGATCGCCTACACCCGCGACGGTAACTTTACGCTCAATGACCAGGGCCAGATGGTCACCGGCGATGGATTCCTGTTGGATCCGCAAATCACGATTCCCCAGCAAGCGACCAACCTGTCGATTTCGTCGACCGGCGTGGTCAGCTACCAGATCGACGGGGTCTCGACCGTCGGCCCCACCATTCAACTCGCCCGGTTCACCAACCCCGCCGGCCTGCAGAACCTGGGAAGCAATCTGTACATGGAAACCGCGGCCTCGGGCGCCGAGATTCTCGGACAACCCGGACAACAGGGCAACGGCCAGATCCGACAGCGATTCATCGAAGGATCCAACGTCGAGGTCGTTTCGGAGCTGGTCTCGCTGATCACCGCCCAACGGGCCTACGAGATCAACTCGCGGGCGATCCGTGCCGGCGATGAAATGCTCTCCTCCGCAAGTGACCTGGTTCGGTAACGATGATGAAATCGGTTCGATACGCAATGCTGCTGATCAGTTTTCTGATCTTCACCCCGCCGGACGCCTCGTCGGCCGGCGACGTGGTCGTTGCGCTGCACCAGACCTCTGCACCGGTCGCCGACACGACCGTTCGCGTCGGCGACATTGCCAACGTTCTCCATGCCACACCGTCACAGCGACGCGAGATCGAGCAACTCGACTTGGAATCGCTGCGTGACCAAGACGATTGTTCGATCACTCGACGGCAAGTCGAGATGCGTCTGTTGTTGGCCGGGTACGAGCGTGATTCGTTTAACATCATCGGGCCGTCCACGGTGTCGGCCCGACGCTCCTCGCCGGCAAAGCTGCGCAGCAAATTGGAACGGTTGCTCGAATCAGAACTCGGCGAACAATTCGCCGTCGCCGCCGAACGGGTCGACATTCGTCTGACACAAACACCCCAATTGGCAACGTTAGAACAAAAGCTCTCCGCCGGCGAGTTTGCCGTGGAGCTGGTCCCACGCAATGAGTTTCCGATCGGCCGCACCAGGCTGGCCGTCGCCATCATTGACTCGGACGGGAACCAATACTCGCATTCCTTTGACGCTCAGGTCAGCCTGACCATGACCGTCGCAATCGCCAGCCAGCCGATCGCTCAGGGCACCGTGCTGAAGCCCGACATGTTCCGTCTGGTCGAGCGTTCGATCACTCAAAGTGCCGACTATGCCAATCCCGACAACGCCGTCGGACGGACCGCCAGCCGCTACATCGCCAGCAATTCGATCCTGTTGACCAACCATTTTCAAAACACTCGGTCGGGCAATTTCCAAACCGTCAAGCGAAACGACTTGGTCGACGTCGTGATCAGCGTCGGCCAGGGCGAGATCCGTCTCAAGAATGCCCGAGCGATGGAAGCGGGACAGATCGGTGAAACGATCGAGATTCTAAACCCACAGACCAACCGGCGTTTCAACGCCTCCATCATCGGCCCCAATCTGGCAACCGTTTCTTCGACCCCACGGAGGCGATAACGATGCACCATGACCATCACCCGCTACGCCAATTGATCCCGTCGTCAGTCATTGTCGCGTTCATCAAACCGGCGCTCGTCCTGTTGGCGATCGCTGCGACCACACAACCGTCGCTGGGACAGAGCCTGTTCGAGCGACGCAGCAATAATCAGATCGACCAGTATCGTGACTACGCCGCCCGCAACCGCGGCGACACGTTGTCCATTCTGATCGCCGAAAGCACGGACGTCGAAAACCGCGATGAGCGGTCGATGGACAAGACGGGCAACTCCTCATCCACGCAAGGATTCGACTACGGCCTCGGCGGTACGATCGGCGCCGGCAGCGGCAGTGCGGAGTTGGGTACTAACACGGCCAATCAGCGCGCGTTCACCGGCGATGCCGAATTCCGCAGCGAACGACAGATTACCGACCGATTCAGTGTCATGGTGGTCGATGTCTTACCCAATGGGAATCTGGTCATCGAGGGAACACGAAAGATCTCGGTCCAGGGCGACGCTCGGGATCTAAAGCTGACCGGAATCGTACGACAGTACGACATTTTGCCCGGCAACACCGTTCCGTCGTACCTGGTGGCCGACCTGCGTTTGACGCTTGATGCCGAGGGCACCGAACAGGCCTACACCAGTCAAGGTTGGCTCAGCCGCCGCTTCAATCGTTTCTGGCCATTTTAATTCTCGCGGTCGCAACCCAATTCATGCAGACTCCTTCAAAGCATTCACGACTCGCGTGTTCCACGCTCTGCCTGGCCGCGCTGTTGATCAGCAACGGCGGTGTGGTGGCGCGTGCCCAGGTCCTACAGGAACCGTTGCCGCCACCGCCCGCGACGACGCCCGGACCGGGTTCGACTCTGACACCGCTGGCCCCGTTGCGGCAAGACCCCAGTGTTCGGATCAAGGACATTGCGTTCGTCGAAGGCGACCGTGTCAACCATGTTTCCGGTGAAGGCTTGGTGTTCGGGTTGAGCGGAACGGGGGGCAAGTCGCAACAGACGCGGCAGATGCTGGCCAACTATTACTTGCGTCGCGGGGTGCGAGTCGGACAAGTCGATACCAAGAACATTTCGGCAGTGATGGTGTCGGGAAAGATCCCCGCCTACGCACGGCCCGGCGAGACGATTCTGGTGACGGTTTCGGTCGCCGACGATGCATCGAGTCTGCGTGGGGGCACACTCAATCAAACGGCGTTGCGTGGAATCGATGATGAGATTTATGCGATCGCCCAGGGTGCGATCATCGGCGGCGGCATCTCGGCCGAAGGTGCGGGGGCCAACGTGCAGAAGAATCATCCGACGGTCGGGGTTTGTGAAGCCATCGTCGAACGCGCGGTCCCCTGCGGAACGATCGTCGACAACGGAAGTCTGCGTCTGGTGTTGCGGAACAAGTCCTATTCGACGGCAACCGCGATCGGCAATGCGCTCAATCGAATTTTCCCCGGCCGCGCCCGGGCGCTTGATTCGGGGACCGTTCAAGTCTTTATTCCATCAACGTTTGCCAACAGCGTCACCGAGTTTATCTCGACGATCGGCAACTTGCGTGTCGAACCGGACACGCCGGCCCGCGTGGTGATCAACCAAAAAACCGGGTCGATCGTGCTGGGCCACAATGTCAAGATCGCGCCGGTCCTGTTCGCCAGCGAAAACATCGTCATCGCCACCACCGAAACGCCGATCGCATCTCAGCCCAACCCGCTGGCCGGAGGCGACACCGTCGTCCTACCGCGAACCGGAATCGATTTGTTTGAATCCGGCGGACGCTACAACGTCTTGCCCGGGGGCATGACGGTCGGCGACTTGGCGACGGCCTTGAATTCATTGGCCGTTTCACCCACCACCCTGATCAGCATCATGACGACGTTACGCAATCAAGGCGCCCTGAAGGCCGAGTTGGTCATCGAATAAATCGCAGGAGAGAGATGCTATGGAATCCATCGGAAACAACATCAGCGTGGGATTGCCCAGTCAGATCGCGGCGGCGGCCAAGGGCGGCGATCCGTCCCTGGAGCAGATCAAGGAATTGGGCACCGAGTTTGAAAGTGTCTTTCTGTCGATGCTGATGAAAGAGATGCGAAACTCACTCGAAGACGGCCTCTTCGGGGGCGACGGAAGCGACTCCTTCGGCGGCATGTTTGACCTGTTTATCGGCCAGCACCTCGCCCAGTCCAACGCGATCGGCGTCAGCGATCTGTTAGTCGAGCAGTACTCCAAAACACAAGCCGACGGCGGGCAAGAGCAATCATCCGGCGTCTCGTTCTCCGCCTAACACCACCTTTCGCACCACCCTGCGTCGCCATGGTCCATTGACCTTGGCTCGAACACCCTTCTGGACATCCTTTACATTCGGTGACTCAACGATGAATCAACAAACGGAACGACTGGGCGTCCTCGTCGAGCGGCAGTTGCAATTGGAATCGGGCGTTGCCGACGCGCTCGACGCACTCAACGATGAAATGGCCGCTCTGCTGGACAACTCGGGGATCTACGGTCCCAAACAATCGGACCTGCAACAGCTCTCCCCGCTGCTGGAGAGGCTGCAACACTGTCAAGCCGACAGCCGCAAATCACGTCAGATCCTCAGCCGCTACGTCGGTGCAAAAGCGACCGAGCAGCTTGAGGCGTCTGAAGCGTCGAGCGAAACCGACGATAGCCTGTCGTCGATCAAGACAATTCTGGCTGAACTGCCGGTCGCGGAATCCGAGCGGCTCGATGCCAACCGTCGCCGCCTTCACGATCGGCTCGTTGCCGCCCAGCAACGGCTGACAGCCAATCAGGTGGTCATCTTTTATTCCACCGAGTTTCATCGTCGTTATCTGCTCGGTGTGTTGCAATGCGACGTCGACGAAGCCAGCTACCAAGCCGATGGCCTGGCGTTCAAGCTCCCCACAGAAAAAATCATCGGAAGGAACTGCTAACGATGCCCAATTTTTCAATCGGCCTGTCCGCCCTGCGAACCAGCCAATTCGCTTTGGAGGTGGTCTCCAACAATATTTCCAACGCCAACACCGATGGGTACCACCGGCGACGGCTTTCGATGGAATCGACTCCGCCGAATTACACCGGCGGCTTTCGTGTCGGCAACGGCGTCACGATCTCAGGGATCACTCGCATCCGCGATCAGGTCACCGAATCGTCCTTGACCAGCGTCATTTCCGATTCCAACGACGTCGAACAGTTGTTGACCATCGAGCGAAAGATCGAGTCGGCACTGTTGACCGGCGACAATTCGGTCGGACGACAACTCGATCAGTTCTTCGCCGAGTTCACGAATTTGTCGGCGTCCCCGAACGAGCCCGCTCAACGATCGGCCTTGCTGGAAACCGGCAAACAGTTGTCCGGCGGTCTGCGAGATGCGGCGCAACAGTTGACCGAACTGAAGAACAATGTTCGGCTACAAATCGAAAACGAAATCGAATTGCTCAACGGTGACCTGCAAGAATTGAGAGACGTCAGCTTCGAGATTTTTAAGTTCTCCGCACAGGATATCGAGCGGAACAATGAATTAGACCAGCGCGACGCCGTGCTGAACCGGATTGCGGAAGTCGTCGGCATTTCTCGCAACGAACAACCCGGCGGACAGTTGCATCTGACCATCGGACACCACAGCATCGAACAGGGCAGCCACCCGAGTTCATTGTCTGTCGTCGAAGCGGGCGAACAGTTGGAAGTCTACTTGGACGATTCCGATCGGCCCTTGTCGGTTGAAACCGGTCGGCTCTCGGCGCTGGTGGAAGCCTACAACGAGATCATCCCGGCCTTCGAGGAAAAGCTGGACCAAATCGCGGGTCAATTGATCCAGAGCGTCAACACCGTTCATTCGACGGGGATCGGCAGTGCGGGATCATTCACCAACCTGGTCGGCAATGTCAACGTCTCGGACACCGATGTGCCCTTGTCCGAAGTGTTCCCTGAGGGGGACTTGACCGCCGGCGAACTCACCCTGTCCGTGATCGATGCCAACGGAGATCGACAAACCCACGTCATTTCCATCGATCCCGACGTGGACACGCTCGAGGACGTGGCGTCGCAATTGACCGGAATCTTGGGCATCACCGCATCGATCCGGGCGGTCAGCAACCAGTTTCAAATCACGACGGGTGCGGACCTGGAATTCAATTTCGCCGGCGGCGTAGAAACCAATCCCGACCTGTCGCTGTTTACCGGCACCAGCGTCGCGACCGTCTCGGGCACCTACACCGCCGACACCAACGAAACGTTGACGGTCCAGATCGAGGGCACCGGACAAGTGGGTAGCGCCGCATCGCTGTTCGCCAACATCTATTCGTCCAGCGGTGCGTTGCTGACTCGCGTGAATGTCGGCGACGGATACGAGGCGGGTTCGGCGATCGAACTCGACGACGGTGTCGAAATCGCCTTCAGCGCCGGCACGATGAACGATGGCGATGAATTCTCGACGCGTTTGACGGGTGAACCGGATCAGACGGGAATCCTGGCCGCGCTGGGCATCAACGCCTTCTTCAGCGGAACCGATGCCCACTCGATCCGAGTCGACGCGTCCGTCGCCACCAATCCCGACCGAATCGCGACGGGCCGATCCGGCGAAGCCGCCGACACCAGCAATCTCGCTCACTTCATCGCCATTGATGACACCGCGTTGATGCCCGGTGGTCGCACGATCGGACAGTTCGCCAGTGAAATGGGGACCGAGATCGGTTTCGAGATCAATTCCAACACCGCGTTGAGCACCAGTTTGACCACGTTTCAATTGCGGCTGGAAACCGAGAGAGACGCGAAATCAGGCGTCGATCTGAACGAAGAATTGGTCTATTTGCAGGAATATCAAAAGTCGTATGAGGCGGCCGTCCGAATCATTCAGGCGACCGACGAAATGCTCACCGAACTGTTTAGAATCATAGGCTAATCCGATGGATGCTCGAGTCACCTCGCAAACGTTTACGCGCAATGCGATCCATTTCACCTCGTTGCACAGCTCGCGATTGCTGACCGCCCAGCGGCAGATCACATCGGGGTTGCAGTTCGAACTGCCGTCGGAAGAACCGGTCGCCTATCGACAAGTTCGATCGCTGGAAACCCGCTATGTCGAATTGCAAGCCGACAAGACCGTCATCGGCCGGGCAACCTCGACGCTCAACGCCAGTGTCTCCCAATTTCAAGACGTCAGCGAATTGATCACGCTGTCCAAGAATCTGGTGCAGCAAGGGATCCAAGCACTCGATTCCGACGAGCGCAACGCGCTGGCCACCGAAATCGACGCGCTGCTGGCCCAAGCGAAACAAATCGGACTGGCCAAGTTCAACGAGAACTTCCTGTACGGGGGCACGCGATCCAATCAGCCTCCGTTCTCGTTCGGTGAACCGCTGCGCGAAAATGGCATTTTGGAAGTCAGCTACCAAGGCTCCCGGCAACGCAGCCAAACCCACATCGGTGACTCGATCTCGATCGACACCTACTATGACGGGTCCAAGATCTTCGGAGGCGCCGGGCGCGAATCGACCGTACTGGTTGGAACCACTGGAGCGAAACATGGTGGCGGGACCGACACGCTGATCGGCCGAGCGACGTTGCGAGTCCAGCACGACAGCACCAGCTATGCGGGCGGCTCCGGCGTGCTCGCCGGAACCAACTCCGCGGCAGGCGATACCATCCTCGGCCCGGCCGGCGCGCATCAACTGACGATCGTCGATACATCCGGCGACGGTTCGGCCGGAACCATCTCCCTCAATGGAGCCGAACCGGTTCCGTTTTCCAATACGGAAACGAACTTGCGCGTACCAGGCTTTTACGGCCAAGAGGTCTATTTGGACACCACCAGCATCGCGGCCGGTTTCAACGGGACCGTCGATATCACATCGACCGGAACCTTGAGCGTCGACGACGGTGCATCGACCATTCCCATCGACTTCAGTTCCAGCCAACTCGTTTCCGACGTCGATAGCGGGCGATTCGTCACCATCGACTCGAGCAACATCCGGTCGACCGGCGACGATTCACTGGAATTCCCCGGAACGTCCAATCTGTTCCAAATCCTTCACGCCACCGCCGCGGACCTTCGCAACAGCAGGGAGCTGAGTTCGGCCGAGTACGGCAAAGCACTCAACCGGCGTCTGACAGAACTGGACCAAGCGGCCAGTAAAGTGTTCAGCGTGATGGGCGAGCAGTCGACTTCGTTGCAAACGATGCAGACGATGGAGTTCCGCGTCGATGATTTGATGCTTTCGGTCGAATCGAATATCGGCGAAATTCAAGCCACCGACTTTCCCGATGCGGTGCTGCGTCTGGAGAACTCACAGACGCTGTTACAATACACCTATGCCGTCACCGCAAATCTGAATTCGTTGGGACTGTTGGAATTCTTGCGATAACGATCTCGGTTCAGGATGCCGCCGGCTTGCGAAAACGCAACAGATAGTTTTCCTCGAATGCCGGCACCTGGACTTCATCGACAAATTCGAATCCGCCCTTTTCGATCTCGCTGCGAAACACGTCCTTGCCGGCGCGGACATGACCGAGGATGAATTCTCGCGACTTTCCGGGAATCCGATCAAAGTCGATGACGATCAAGGCCCCGCCCGGCTTGATCGCTTTGTAAATCGACTCCACCGTCAGATGCGGATACTCAAAGTGATGGTAGGTGTCACAGATGAACGCGACATCAATCGAGTTCGGTGGCAGATTGACCGAACGGTCCGAGCAGAGCACACCGGTCAGATTGTGCACGTTGTCTTCGCGCGCCTTCGTATTGATGTGTTCCAGGAAACGAGGTGAGATGTCGACGGAAAAGACCCAGCCATTTTTCCCCACGGCGTCGGCGAACAGACGGCTGTAGAAACCGGTACCGGCACCAATGTCGGCGACGCTTTGCCCCGGTTTGATGTCGCAAGCCTCCAACACATCCTGACGCCCCGCATAGACTTCGCGGCTTTCGACTTCGAATCGCCCCATCCATTTACTGACATCTAACTCGGGGTCGACAAACTCATCGTTGATCCCGGGTTTGACACTCTGCTCGGCCACCACGGTCGCGTCTTGGGCAAACGCCGATGTGAGTCCGACCAAGGTAACCGACACAAACGCGACCACCAGCCTGAGCGAAACTGCCGCCCGGGCGAACCGAGACGACGTTTCAACCGGGATCTTTTCGCCCGCACATTTCGATCGTTTACAAACACTCATCTCAGGGGAGCCTTGGTAGGACAGGGGGCGAGACTGAATGTACCCCAGAGTGACGAGGACAAACCCGCAGCTGAGGGGAAACAGCCATCTGTGAAAGTCTAATATTACGAGAAGCTAAAATAGCATCCGCGGTTTCGTTTTGCACCCTGTTGTTTGAGGCTTACAGTTTTGAGATGGACAGACTCCTCCATGAGCAGCGTTCATCGCCTTGATGCACGGCGGCAATCGAACACGCGGCCAGCTGATCCTTCCCCGTCTTTGGCCCATCCATTCATTCGACCAAGACCGCTGCATGATCAATTCGCATTCCCCTCAGCTGCCCGACCGTCCCCCCTTTGACAGGGTGGAACCCGTCGTGCCCTTGGGAAAGATGTCGAATTCGCCGCACCCCTCCGCGGCGGATTCAGACTCGGTGCTCAGCGTGCTTGTCGTCGAGGACAATGATCTCGATTTCTTGCAAGTCTCGAAAAACTTGCGTCACGGACGAAAGCGAATCTCGCTCTCACATGCGACATCGCTGGGCGCAGCCCTTCAAGAACTGGACCTCCGCTACTTTGACGTCATTCTGACCGACCTGAGCCTGCCCGACTCAAGTGGCCTGGAAACCGTCACGCGATTGAAAGCGAAGTGTGATGATGTCCCGATTCTGGTCCTGACCGGGCTAGACGATGAAGCGGTCGAGTGGGAAATCCTTCATGCCGGTGCACAAGACTTTCTGCCCAAAGGCCTCGCCAACAGCAGCTGGACACGTAAAGCGATCGAACATGCCGTCCAGCGGCAACAGTCTATCAATGAAATGAGCCGGGTCACCGAGGAACTGCAAGCCAGCCATCGGCTGCTGCGCGAACAAGCCGAATTGAGGGAGCAGGACAACCGGAAATTGGAACGAATGCACCAAACGGCGCACGAATTCTTGGCCAAAGCCTCGCACGACATCCGCAATCCATTGACCGTCATCAAAGAACACGTCTCGATCGTCCGCGAGGGATTGGCCGGCCGGATCAATCTGGAACAGGCCGCAATGTTGGAAAAAGCATTGATTCGAGCCGACGACGTGAACAACAAATTGGATGACTTGCTCGATTCGAGCAAACTCGATTCGGGATTGCTCGACATCTGTCGCCGGCCCTGTGACGTCCGAGAGATCATTGACTCGGTTCGTGAAACGATTGAGCAACGAGCCGCGATGCGGAACGTGAATTTGGAAATTCAATCGCAAATCGAAACCCCGATCGCGTACTGCGACGGCCAAAAGGTCTGTCGTGTCCTGGTCTGCCTGGCCGTCAACGCCATCAATGCCTGCAGCGATTCGGGGAACGTACGGATTTGGGTTCGTTACGATGAACCCGATCAACACATTCGAATCGGGGTCAACGACGATGGGATCGGCATCCAACCCCGACAGCGTGATCAACTCGCCGCCCGCTTCGCCAGACCGGGGCTGACGACTGATCCCGATGACAAACTGTTGGGACTGGGCTTGTCCATCGCCGCCCGTTTCTGCCGACTCAATCTCGGCGAACTGCACGTCGAATCCGAACCCGGCATGGGATCGATTTTCTGGTTCAGCCTTCCGGTCGTGGGCAGCGGTCAGATCTTTCCGCGTTGGCTGGAACTGCAATCCGCACCGATGCAGTACGTCCAACTTCTCTCGTTCCACCTGAACGATCAATGCACGCCGGCGGAAAAACGCGACAGCGAACTGTTGTTGACCTTCCTGACCGAAAACCACGAACTGCTCATTCAAGCCTCCGATGCACAGTGGTGGCTGGCGACCAGTTCGATTTTCCCCAATGTCGACGCACGCTTGAAGAAGGCAACCGATGACATCGCACGATTGACCGAAGTGCGTGCTGCCAATCCGGCCTTTGACATCGGCATCCAAACCCGCGGCATCTGGAGCTTGCAAAGTCCCATCAAGGAAATCGATGCGGCGTATCAACAGATCGTGCAAGACGATCGATCAACGGCAACGATCGATTGATCGACGACCACGGGGCGTGAATCCCAAATACGAGGCCAGCGCGTCGCCGGCAGAGCGATCGCATAGAATCCGGCGGGCATACGCATCAAGTTAAGCAGGCCCCCTCCCGTTTGGAGGTCGTGCAGTTTTTTAAGTCGCTGATCCTAAAGGATTTTCGTCACTGTCGCCCCGGGCGTTGGTATCTACACAGTCCCTTTTTGCCCAAAGCGGACCTTGGGCGATTCCCAAGGCTATGGATGTAAACGGCCGTTGGCCGAAGCCATCCACTCCGAACAGATCTGACATGCAAAAGATGTGTAAATTCCAATGCCCCTGGGAGGGTCGAGCGCAGCGAGGGGAGGGTTTCCGCGGCTCCGCACCCACTGAGACTAACTCCGCGGGGCGATGGATCGCCCGCTACTCGGCCGAGCAGGCCATTGCCTCGGGGACGATGCGTGTGCGAAGGTCGAGGTCGGTGTATTGAACCAGTGACCGCTTCAATTGGCCCCAGGAAACCGGTTTGGTCAGAAAGTCGCTTGCTCCGCCGGCGAGCATTCGACGCTTCAGCGACGCGTCACGCATACCGGTCACCACGATGACGGGTACCGAGTCGGTGGCCGAAGATTCCTTCAAACGACGCAGGATGTACTCGCCATTTCCGTCCGGCATTTGATAGTCCAGCAAGATCGCTTCGGGGCGGCTTTGAAAGGCGCTGCGATAGCCGTCCATGCCCCGATAGGCCCGCACCAATTGCACGCCGACGCTGAGCAATCGCTTTTGCAGCCCGATCGAAAAATCGGGGTCATCGTCGATCGCCAACACCCAGGGCGTGCCACCGGCGACCGCTTCTTCGTCGCTAGCAGTCGGCTGTGAATCGTCATCCAGCCATCCCCAATCCTCCAGCATCGACAACAGCGATTGATTGTCCTCGGCCTCGGGTGTCTGTTGGGCGTCGGAAAACGCAACCAATGGTGTCGCGTGGTGCTCGGTCTCTTCTTCCAGTAACGATTTCAAGAGGGGTTCCAGCCGAGTCCAGATCTGTTGGTCCTTCTTGACCAGATGTGCCCGCATTTCGTGACAACGCTGCTGAATCTTTTCATTCGGATCACCGGTCATCACAATCACCGACGTTTGGCTCAAGCGTTCGTCTGTGGCCATCATCTCCGAAACGCTGACGCCGTTTCCTCCCGGCATGCGAACATCCAACAGCGCGATCTGCGGCGCGTAGTAGTCGGCGTTGGCCAGTGCATCCATGGCGTCGCCGGACGTGATCACATCCAAGCCCAATTGTTTGCAACGGACGCTGAGTAGTTCCAGCAGGTCTTGATCGTCATCGGCGATTAGGATTTGTTTCTGACTCATTTGATTCTCCATCGGTCGGCTGGTGTGTCGAAAGCCCGAGGACCTTGGACAGATAAAAAGGGGCGGTTGCTCATGGTCTCAGCCCGTTCCGGCCGGCACGCTGAACACGGACGTCACGGCGTCCAACAGATCGCTGCTGCGATAGGGCTTGGTCAAGAAGTAGTGGGCACCGGCATCGAGGGCTGTCTGCCGATCCTGCAGGCTGGCCGACAGCATGATCACCGGCGGCGTGACGGTGTCGGGGTCATCCTGAAGCGTCTTCAACACCGCCAACCCGTCCAGGTTTGGCATCTGCACATCGAGCAACACCAGATCGGGGTTCTCCGACCGGATCAGTTCCAGCCCTTCGGCACCGTCGTAGGCGACGTGCACCTCGTATCCCGCGTGCGCCAAACGCATCTGCACACCGAGAACGATTCCCCGATCATCATCAATCACTACAATCTTGGAGTCATGCGACACAGTAATTCTCTTCACCGAGTTGTTGATCGACCATCTGAACGATGTCCTCTGCCCGCTCTGCGACGTTCCAGGTGCCTTCGACTCGGACTTGAAATTCGGGCAGCGGGCCACGCGGACGATTGCGGTTGATCTGCACACGTTCCTTGTTCAATCGCGTCAGAAAATCGTCCATCGCGATGGAGGGCACGGACACCAACAGCAACCATTGCCGATTGGGCAGTGCGAAGATCAAATCGTTTTGTCGCAACAGGTGAACCAGGAAGCGTTCGACGTCACGCATCACCGATTCGTTGGTGTCGTCTTCGATCGCGATCGCGATCGCGGAAACCTCGCCGGTCCCTTCTTGTCCCGCCGCCAGACGGCTGGTGAAGCGCCGCGTGACTTCAACGGGGCAGTTGATCGGCAGCGTAAAACTGAAGGAACTGCCCTCGCCTTCGGTGCTTTCGACATCCATCTTGCCGAAATTCAGATCCACCAACTCCTGAGCGATGTTCAACCCCAATCCAAACCCCTTGGTGCTGTCGCGGATCTCCGTCTTGACCTGTGCAAACCGCTGAAAGATCTCGCGTTGACGGTCTGCGGGAATGCCGACGCCGTTGTCCGAGACGGCGATGGAGATGTCGTTTTCACCATGCTGTCGCGCGGAAATACAAACGCGGCCGGGATTGCGAGTGAACTTGATCGCGTTGATGGCCAGATTGACGATGACCCGACCGACCTTGGCGGGGTCACAAAACACGTCCGGCAAGTTCTCATCAATTTCAACATCCAGATGAACCTCGCGAACGATCGCTTTGCGTCGGATCGCCGGCAGCACATGATCAATGATGTCGGCCACGGTGCACGGTGAACGCGACGCCCCCAGCAAGCCCGATTCCAACTTGCTGACGTCCAGCATGTCGTCGACCATGTTGTTCAGATCGCTGGCCCGATCGTCGATCACCCCGAGCAACTTTGCCTGCTCTTCGCTGACCGGCCCGGCGATGCCATCGGCAAGCAGCGAGGCATATTCCATGATCACCGTCAGAGGTGTGCGGAACTCGTGCGAAACATTGTCGACGAACTTCTGTGCCGTCTTACAGGCCTTTTCGAGTTTCTGATTCTTGTTTTGCAGCAGCAGATCACGCTGGCGCAGTGTTTCCAAGAGATGGTCGTTGTGTCGCAACATCGCATGCCGTTGAATGGCATAACGAATCGAACGCTGCAGCAATTCCGGGCTGATGCGTCCCTTGACCAGATAATCTTGTGCCCCTTCGGCGATCGCCGTGATCGAGAGCTCGTCGTCGGCGTGCCCGGTCAGAACGATCAAAGGGTTTTGGGGACAGGCCTGCACCATGGTGACGACGGACTCCAGTCCACGGCTGTCCGGCAGCGACAAATCGGCGAGCACCACATCAAATTCAGACGCAGCAACCGCGGAGGTTGCATCCCCCAAGCATCGCACACGCCGGACGCCGCAATTGGGAAACGCCTTGTTCAGCGATCGCGTGACTGACTCGCCATCAACGCAATCATCTTCGATCAATAGGATTCTTAACTGCGTCTTTTGTTCTGCGATTACCATGACTCTCTCGTTCGCGGTTGTGCGTTTCCGGCCCCACCCCGTTTCCGTCGCGTCCGAGCGGTTCGCGACGGCGTGGCAGTTCACCAAGACGCGGCGGGCTACTCGGTGCGTTTTGATAGTTCGACGAAGGATTGCATTTCACTGAGCAACACATCGAAATGAATCGGTTTATTGAGAAAGCTGTCTGCCCCCAACGCCAGCATCTCAGCTTGCAAATCGGGGTCACGCATGCCCGTCAAAACAATCACGGGAATCCCCTCGGTCGCCTGGTTGTTTCGCAATGATTCCAACACAAAGCGTCCGTCTCCACTGGGCATCGAGACATCCATCAGAATCAGATCGGGATGATCGGTGATCGCTTCCCAAAACCCTTGCGTTCCGAAATAGGCGACCAGGACTTCCGCCTGGTAGTCACTCAGACGCATTTCCAACGTGCGACAAATCTCGGGGTCATCGTCGATGCACAGGATCCGTGGTGTCCGAGTCGCCTTGGACGGATCGCTCCACCCTCCGTCATTCCCGTTCGCTTTCCGCTTGGCCAAGCGGGCTTGCACTGCCTGTTGTAAGGGGCGTTTGCGTGGTCGGGATGGCTTGCTGATCAGGCTTGACATTGTGGTTCTCCAGGTGGGGGATTGGAGGGGCGGGAGCCAGTGGAGGGCAATCAGGACAGGCCGGGTGTGCGAATCACCGATGGCACGTTTTGGGAGGGATGCCGGCAGGGGTGACCGAGGCTTGCGATTGCTTCAATTAATACGTAGATCGCCGGGGCGCGGGATGCAGGTTTGTTCAGCTGAGTTGAAGGAACACCGACAATCAGCTGGTTTGTAACATTGCCACGGGAGGAAATTTGACGTGATTGAGATACGAGGAGAGCGTTTCCAACAGCCCCCCCAGGTTCGACTTCACAAAGTATCCGGCAACATTCCGTTCGTAGGCCCGCGTCACGTCGCGCGGGTGATCCGAGGTGGTGAGGATGAAAATGACAGTATGGCGAAGCGTTTCGTCGGCTCGGATTTCGTCCAGAAACTGATGCCCGTTCATTCCCGGCATGTTGATGTCCAGCAACACGACCAGCTGACCGCGTTGCTCCGGCGTCAAGCGGTCCGAACGCAACAACTGGAGCGCCGCGGCGCCATCGGTCGCGTTAAGGATGTCGGCCTGCAAACCACGTTTTGCCACTCCCCGTCGGATGATTTCCAGATCGACGAAGTCGTCTTCGACGACCAAAATTGTCGGCGTGCCATTGCTCATATCGATGCTCCACAGAAGGCTTCAGGGGACGTTGCCGCTAGCTCGCGAGGCCAGGAAAAATGAAAGGTGGTTCCGCGGCCGAGTTCTGATTCCACTTCAATCGTGCCGCCGAAGTATTCGACTTGCTTCTTGACGATCGCCAGCCCCATTCCGCTGCCTTCCACCGTGGGATTGCCGACTCGCTGATACATCTGAAAGATACGATCGAAGTTGGTCGCTTCGATTCCGGGGCCGTTGTCGCGGACGGAGAATCGAAACTGATGGTCGCCGTCTGCCCACGTCACCTCGACGCAGCCCTGGGCGCCCTTGTCGTTGTGCTTGATCGCGTTGCCGACCAGATTCATGAACACCTGTTCGAGCGGCGGTCGAACGGTTTCGAACACCGGCAGATCATCCGGCCACTTGACTTCAATCGATTGCGGATTGCTGACCATGTCGACAATGTTTTCAAGCACCGATCGAACTTCGACGATTTCTGAAGGCGGATTGATTCTGCCGACGCGTGAAAAATCTAACAGGTCCTCCAGCAGGACTTCCAGTTTGCCGACCCTGACTTTCAGATTGTCCAGATAGACTTCGCCGTCACTGGACAGGTCGTCGCGAACATCCTCTTCGATCCACTGGGCCAGGTGTTTGATCCCGCGCAGCGGTGAACGCAAGTCGTGCGAGGCCACGTAGGCAAAGCTGTCGAGTTCTTCGTTGGTCGCCTGCAGCTGCGAGGCTTTTTCACGGAGTTCACGTCCGAGTGCCTGGGACTGCTGCAACAGTTCTCGGGTCCGCAGGTTTTGGTCACTAAAGATGCGGGCCGCCGTGGCCATTTTTCCGATCTCGTCGGTCCTTTCGGTCCCCGGCACATCTGCCAACACCTCACCACTGGACAGTCGCTCGAACGTCTTGGTCAGATCGGAAATGGGAGTGACGATCAGCAGCGCCAATCGGGTAGCGATCAACAACGACAATCCGACGGCGGTCACGACGATGCCCAAGGAGAGTAGCCGGACACGATACGTGGTGGCCGCCAACTGCGAGGCGATGAACTCACGGCGAGCTTCGGCTTGAGAACGCAGTTGCGCCGAATAGTACGACACCTCCGACTCCTCACCGGCGATGACCACGTTGCGAAGAAACAGATAACTGCGTGTCGCTTGCACGGCCCGCAGTCCGACGCCTTCATAGTCCCGAATCGCCTGAATGATCTCTTCGACTTGTCCCCCGTCAACTTGAATTTGATCGAGTTGAGAGACGGCGTTGTTGATCGCTTCGATCGACGCGGCGACCAATTCACCGTCGGGATTTTCGAAATACTTCAACAGAAACTTTTCCGCTCGGGAAAAGGCGGATTGGGACCGCACCAATGCCAAACGGTTTTGATCATCGACCCCGAGTCCGGGCAACTGATCGGACAATCGCGACGTGCAATCTTCGATCCGTTTGGCCAATGCCGGCAACTGCTGTTCGACCAGGTCTTGCCGGATTTTTCGTTCGACGATGACGGAATCAAAATGTTCTGCGTACTCCGTCACGCGTGAGTTGATCTGTTCGAACAGCGTCACCAATTCGGGATCCGTCTGCTGCTTCGTTGCCGTTTCGATGTTAGCGCGGAGCCGCTCAAAGATCTCCTTGGCGGCGTCGGACTGTGATTGACGGCCGGAAAAGACAAAGCGGTCGGCCCGCAACCGCAGCTCTTGAACATCGCGATCCAAGCCGAGCACGACGGCGTTGACCGCTTCGACCTCGCTCATCCGGTTGGTTTCGTTCGTGATCCGTTTGGATCCGATATAGACCGCCAGCGCATTGCCGAACACCAGCATCAAGATGATGCCGAAGCCGAGATAGATCTTTCGTTTTAGCGACAGCTGAAACATTCTCGAAAGGGTGTCGAAAGTGACGTAGGTGGGCTTTAGTTCGCGGTCAGAAACTCGTTCCAAGCGCTCAACGTGGATTCATAGTTTTTCATCACGGTGTTCCAGACGGCGACATTGCTGAAACGTCGTTCGTAGGATCCCCCGGTGCGGGCTTCGCCACGGCGAACGACGACGCGTCCGTCGGTGCCCTTCAGATCAGAGGTGGCGGGTTTGCCGGCGTACCAATAGTCCCACTCCGGCGCGGTCATTTCGCGACGGGACCGCTGGGGATTGGAGATGTAGTAGCCCTGCCGCGCGATGAACGCACCCGGCCAACCGGACAGCCACCAATTCATGTACTCGTACGCCGCGTCTTTTGCGGTGGACGAAGCGGCTGCGGACAGGCACATCACGCCGTGCCATGCTCGATAGCCTTCCTTGGGTGCCGCGTAAACGCAATCGATGTGCTCGGCGCGGAGGGCAGAGACGCCGGGCGAGAACATGCTTTCGATCACCGCTTCGCCGCCACGCATCAGTTCGACCGAGCGGGGCACGCTATTCCAAACGCCACGAAAGTGTCCCTGGCGGCGCAGGTCGACCAGGATTCGAAACAGCGCGGTGATCTCCGCTTTGGAAAGGTTGCCGATGTCGTCGAATTCGATCAGCCCCTTGGATTGGGCCGCCAAGGCGATGTCAAACAGCCCGATCGTCGGCTCGTTGCACAACGCGACACGGCCGGCCCAACGAGGATCCAACAACCAACTCCAACTTTCCGTCTTGTACGCCACGCCACGTGGGACCACCGACGCGTCATAGGCGAAGGAGTCGACATTGTGGACGTAGGGCAGAAAGCTGATCTGTTTGGTTTCTTGGGCCGCCAACGATCCATCGCGTTGAACGTACAGCAGTTTGTTGGGGGCGTCGCCGGCGCCGATTCGTCCGTAAGGTGTCAGCTTTCCCGTCTTCGTCAGACTGTTGATCTCGTCCCAATACTCCAGCCGCGAGAGATCCAGGGGCTGGATCGAGCCGGCTTGCCAGAGCACGCGGATACTGTTGGACCACTGTTCGTACAGATCGAACGACTCCGGACGCGTCGATGCCTGATGCAGGACCGAGGCGCTGCCCCCCGGCTGGAAGTGCAGTTTGATCCCCAAATCCTTTTCCGCTTGCTCGCGGATGGGCTGCTGAAGCGTCACGTGCGTGCCCAAGACCCTGAGCGTGCGTTGCTGTTTGACGAATCCGTATGGCGCGGTGCCAAACACACGCTCTGGCGCAGCGGCCAACGCGACCGCGGCGCTGGCGGCAGTGGCGAGTACGGTTCGTCGATTTTGCTTCATGGATTGATCGCCTTGGATAGAGGTGGCTGAAAAACTTGTCTTGCCCCTGAGGTAGCGGCCCATTCGGTCCGGGCAATTCAACCAGAATGCGGGACAACGGACGGGCCTCCACTGCTACGACACCGCCGGGATCGTGGCAACACACACGCCCCCCGCGCCCCGCTTCGGGGCCGTGTCGCTTTGGAAGCCACGGTCCCGGCCGGGCAGCGTGATTGACCAAGCGGTCTCGCAGCCCCCCCGATTGCCGCTTCGGCCGACAGGGCGACCGAACGTGTCGCGTGTAGCGATTGCGGGCGTAGGACCGATGATGCGGCTTGTGGCGTGTGGCGAAGGCAGAATCCCGTCGCTTTGCCTCGCGACCCGCGGCGACCTTGCCGATTAGGAAAGATGATTGCGTCTCGTCCTCGGACGAGGCGACTGACCGCACGCCCCCCTTTCTCCATGTGAGGGCGGTCATTTCGCCGCTGTGCGACCTGACAGACCTCCCGCTTGTTTCTCGACCGTTTGCACCTTATGACAAGGTGCTCGAGCGTGCCCTTGTCCCTCTGAAACTTGACTCGGTTCCCAATAGCCCCTCGATTCTACCGATGCAAAAAACCCTTGATTCTGCTGTCTCACCGTCCCCCGAAACCGACGATGTGCTCCTCGGCTCGCTCTCACACGAGTTGCGCCGACACCTGCTGTTCACTCTGGGACGTGACGACATCGACTCAGATCCCGGTTATTGCTATCGCGCGGCGGCCATCACGATCCGAGATCGCATCAGCCGCGACTGGCGCCGCACCCGCGAATTGCTCGCGGCCAGTGACACGCGCCACGTCAACTATTTGTCACTCGAGTTTCTGCTCGGACGGTCGCTCAACAACGCGATCCAAAACATGGACCTGGACGAGGCGATGCGTAAAGCGTTGCATCGTTTCGGCGTCGAATTGGAAGAGGTCATCGACAAGGAACACGATGCCGGGTTGGGCAACGGCGGTCTCGGACGGCTCGCGGCCTGTTTTCTCGATAGCTGCGCCAATCTGCAGCTGCCGGTCTCCGGATACGGGATTCGCTATGAATACGGGATGTTCCATCAGCTGATCGAAAACGGCCGCCAAGTCGAAGCCCCCGACCACTGGCTGCGCGACGGAAACCCCTGGGAGATCGAGCGACCCGAGGACACCAAACGGATCCGATTGTACGGCCGAACCGAACGCTACGTCGACGAACAGGGAAAACCACACAGCCGCTGGGTGGAATCGCATGACATCTTGGCGATCCCCTACGACATGCCCATCCCCGGTTTCCGAAACGGCACCGTCAATACACTCCGCCTCTGGAAGGCGACGGCGACCGACGCGTTTGATCTGAATGAGTTCAACGCCGGCAGTTATCCCGAATCGGTCGCGCAAAAAAACAATGCCGAACAAATCTCGATGGTGCTGTATCCCAACGACGCCAGCGAGAACGGAAAAGAGCTGCGTCTGAAACAACAGTACTTCCTGGTCTCGGCCAGCCTGCAAGACGTCTTGGCCAACTGGGTCGAGCGGCACGGCGAGGATTTCAGCGAGTTCGGTCAAAAGAACTGCTTCCAACTCAATGACACGCACCCCGCCTGCGCCGTCCCCGAGTTGATGCGGCTGCTGATGGATGAACATGAATTGGAATGGGACCAGGCTTGGGCGATCACGACGCAGTGCATGGCCTACACCAATCACACCCTGTTGCCCGAAGCGCTCGAGCGCTGGTCGGTCAGCCTGTTCGGACAGTTGCTGCCGCGTGTCCTGGAAATCATTTTTGAAATCAACGAGCGTTTCCTCGCCGAGGTGGCCAAGAAATTCCCCAACGAGCCCGATTTGCTGAAACGTGTCTCGCTAGTCGAAGAAGGCCACACGCCGCACATTCGAATGGCGTACCTGTCGATCGTCGGCAGCTTTTCGGTCAACGGCGTCGCACAGCTGCACACCGATTTGCTCAAGAGCGGATTGTTCGCCGATTTTGATCGCATCTGGCCGAACAAAATCAACAACAAGACCAACGGCGTCACCCAACGGCGCTGGCTGTCCCACTGCAACCCGGGACTGCGCGACTTGATGAATGAAGCGATCGGCACAAGTTGGGAGTCCAATTTGGAAGAGATCAAGGAATTGGCCCCGCTCGCCGATGACGCCGACTTCCGCAGTCGCTGGCGTGCAGTCAAGAACGCCAACAAAAAGCGATTGGCCAAGTACGTCCAGGAGAACACCGGCGTCGACTTCGACCCCTCGATGCTGTTCGACGTTCAAGTCAAACGGATCCATGAGTACAAGCGACAGTTGATGAACGTGTTGCACGTCATCCACTTGTACGACCGCATCCTTCGCGGCGAAACCGCCGGCATGGTGCCGCGATGCGTTTTGATCGGAGGCAAGGCGGCGCCGGGCTATCACTTGGCCAAGCTGATCGTCAAACTGATCAACAACGTCGCCCGCGTCGTCAACAGCGAACCCCGCGCACGCGATCTGCTGCGATTGGTGTTCTTCCCCAACTATCGCGTTTCGGCGATGGAAGTCATCTGCCCCGGAACCGAGTTGAGCGAACAGATCTCCACCGCCGGCAAAGAAGCGTCGGGAACGGGCAACATGAAATTCATGATGAACGGAGCGTTGACGATCGGAACACTCGATGGGGCGAACATTGAGATTCGCGAAAAGGCCGGTGCCGAAAACTTCTTCCTGTTCGGACTCAATGCCGCCGAAGCCCAAGAGGCGCGAAAGAGCTATGACCCCAATGCGATCATCGCCGCCGATCCCGCGATCGCCCGCGTGATGGAATTGCTCGAAGGTGGTCATTTCCACGGCTCCGAACCCGGTGTCTTCGGCGAATTGACCTCGGGCCTGAGAAACCCGCACGACCAATGGCTGACCATCGCCGACCTGCGCAGCTTCATCGACGCACAAGAACGCGTCGCGGAAACCTACCAAAAGCCCGATCAATGGGACCGGATGAGCATTCTCAATGCCGCCAACAGCGGATGGTTCTCCAGCGACCGAACGATTCAGCAGTACGCCGATGAAATCTGGCACGTCAAACCGCTGACAGAATAACTGCGATTCGTTTGGCGACAGCGGGTTGGCGTCAATCGGCGGATCGGTTACTCGGCCTCGGCCGGTGCGATCCGCGTGGCGGAGACGCGGATGCCGTTTTGAAACAGCTCCAGCGCTTTAAATTGCCCGTTCTGTTCGTCTTTAAACGTCAGCGTGGCCCGGACGACCTTGTAAAACCATTCCGTTTCGGATTTGGGAAAGACTTCAAACGCGGGCTGGCCGGTCAATTGCACCATCAATCGGTCTTTCACAATGCTGACGTCGAACACGGCTCCGGGGGCGATTAGGTAACGGCCTTCGCATCGTTTCATCTTTGCGATCGGCACGTCGATCGTCGATTGAAACGTTCGGGGCTCGACGGCCGCACCTGCCAACATGCGGATCAAGTCTTCGGCCAGCACGTCGACTTCCATGGTTGCCGTGTTGGTCAATAACACGACCGCCGCGGGAACCTGGCGGTTGACGAACAACATTGCATGGTATCCACCGGTTTGTCCGTTGTGCCACCGCGTCGATCCGTCTCGGGCGATGTGCCAACCGAGCCCCATCGCAAAGTCCTTGGCGTCACCGCCGCGGTGCTGTTTCCAAGCAAGCTGAAGCGTTTTCCCCAAGTCATCTTCCGGCGGATCGAGATTCGACTTGGCAAACCGCAGCATGTCCGCGACGGTGCTGCGGATCCCGCCGGCACCGGGCATGTCGGCAAACTCCCACGTCGAATGCGGCTTTCCGGGAGTGCTGTGGCCGATCACCAGACGCTTGAGGACTTCGGCATCGCCGGTCACCGTGGTGCTGGTCATGCCCAGCGGTTTGGCGATCCGTTCGGACAACAGTTGGTCGTACGATTTGCCGGCTTGGTGACAGAGGAGATAACCGAGAAACGAAACCGCAAAGTTCGAGTACTCCATCTCGTCGCCCGGATCGCGGGTCAACGAATAGTCGCTCAAGAATTCGAGGGCGAGCTGGGAGGTGTAATCGGCGTAGGGGTTTTCACCGCCGACGTTTTTCATGTTGCTCGGCAATCGCGGCAGTCCCGACCGATGGATCGAAAGATCCAACAGCGTGATTTTCTTGCCGTTTGAATCGGGCATCCTGGCACCAGCGGGCAACAGGTCGGCGGCGTCCTGGTCCAGCTTGACCTTGTCTTGGACGACCGCGTCGGCGAGCAGGATTCCCGTAAAGACTTTCGAGACCGAGCCGATTTCATAAACCGTTTGATCGGTCGGCGTTTCACCGCGATGGGATGTTTTGCCAAAATGAAACGTCGCGGAGGAATCCCCCGCGATCAGCCCCAACGAAAGACCGACGACTTGCTCGGAATCGAGATACGGTTGAACGAGCGAACGAATTCGCTGCTGCGTTGCCGGGTCGTCCAAATCAGGCGGTGCGGCAACGAGCCGGTCGGCGGCGAAGACCAAAAGTAAACCGCAAAGGGCTGAGCGTAAGACAGTGGGATAGCGATCGATCATCGAGACTCCTCGGCGTGTGTTCAATCGATTGGAACACTCGATCTTAACGGCACGAGGGTTTGCCGTGGGGCAGGCATGATGCCTGCCGGGGGACGCAAGCTGGAAGCGTACGCCACTTGTTGAGGCGGGGGATCGCAAGCTGGAAGCTTACGCCACTTATTTGATGATCTTTTTTTGCCGTAGCGCTTCGATGATTTGGGTGACGCACTCGTCGATGGTCTGTTGGGACGCATCAAGGGTGACATCGGGGTTGGGCGGAGCGTCGTAGGGGGCCGTGACGCCGGGGAAATTCAGCAATTGACCGGCGTCGGCTTGGGCGTACTGGCCTTTCTCGTCACGCTGGCGACAGACTTCCACCGGCGTCGCCACATGCACGACCAAGAAGCGGTCTTCACCGATCACGCGGGCCACTTTCTGGCGAACCTCCTCGCTGGGCGCGACGAAGCAGGCGATGCAAATCATCCCCGCCTCGTTCAGCGTGTGTGCCAAGTGTGCGCTGCGACGAAGGTTTTCACTGCGATCGTTGGCGCTAAAACCGAGGTCCCGTGACAGGCCCTTGCGGACGTGCTCACCGTCGATGACCGATACGGCCCGACCACTGTCGAACAGCTTGCGTTCCAGGGCTTGGCCGATCGCGGTCTTGCCCGACCCGGTCAATCCGGTCAGCAGCACCGTGGCCGGTTGTTGGCCGAACCGGGCGGCGCGTTCTTCGGCGGTGACCGCGGAGACCGGTGCGTTGTCGTCTCGATCGCCGGATTCCTCTTCGTCCCAAACCGATTTCGCCCCACCGTCACCCGATTTATCCAGAATCATCCCGGCGGCGACGGTCGCGTTGGTGATCCGGTCGATCACGATGAACGCACCGGTGGAACGGTTGCGGCGATAGGCATCAAAATGGATCGGGGCGGACAGCGAAATACCGACGCGGCCGATGGCGTTGAGTTCCAATTCGGGGGCGGGACTGCGGTGCAACGTGTTGACGTCGACTCGATAGTTGAGCGTGTCGATCGTTCCGGGAACGGTTTGCGTGGTGTGTTTAAACAGGTACGTCTTGCCGGGCACCATCGGCTCTTCGCCCATCCAAACCAGCATGGCCTGGATCGAATCTCGCGACTTGGGAAGGTTTCCCGGACGAACGATCATGTCTCCGCGCGAGGCATCGATTTCGTCTTCCAGGGTCAGCGTGACCGCCAGCGGTGCGTAGGCTTCCTCGAGTTCACCCTCGTAGGTCACGATCGATTTGACTTTGGAGGTTCGCTTGCTCGGCAACACCATGATCTCTTCGCCGGGACGAATGATCCCCGAGGCAATCGTTCCGCAGAAGCCGCGGAAATCCAGGTTGGGACGGTTGACCAATTGGACGGGGAATCGGAAATCCTGCAGGTTGCGATCGCTGCCGATGTAAACCGATTCCAGGAAACCCATCAGCGTCGTGCCGGTGTACCAGGGCATCAATTCGCTGCGATCGACGACGTTGTCACCGTTGAGCGCGCTGATCGGAATGAAGTGCAGGTCGGGCAGATCCAGACGGGTGGCGAAGGACCGGTAGTCGTCGCAAATCGCTTCGTATTTTTCTTCGGAAAACTCGATCAAGTCCATCTTGTTGATGGCCACGACGACGTGACGAATCCCGAGCAGGGAGACGATAAACGAATGCCGTCGGGTTTGCGTCAGCACGCCGTGACGGGCATCGATCATCAGGATGGCCAGATCCGCGGTCGAGGCGCCGGTCGCCATGTTTCGCGTGTATTGTTCATGGCCGGGGGTGTCGGCGATGATGAACTTTCGCTTCGCGGTGCTGAAGTATCGATAGGCGACATCGATCGTGATGCCTTGTTCTCGCTCTTCCTTCAACCCGTCCATGAACAGCGACGGGTCAAAGTTTCCGCCGGTCGAACCCTGTTTGGCGGAATCCGATTGGACCTTGGCCAATTCGTCTTCGTAAACCAACTTGGAATCGTACAGCAAGCGTCCGATCAGCGTGCTCTTGCCGTCGTCCACGCTGCCGCACGTGATGAACCGCAACAGTTGCTTGTTCTCATGTTGCTTGAGATAGGCGTTGATGTCGGTTGCGATGAGGTCAGACTGGTGAGACATGGTTGCTGGTGAAAGGTGTTGAGGGAGTGACGCGGTCGAGGCGTTGGGGAACGGACCGGTGGAACAAGGCGGTGACCGAGGGCTAGAAATAGCCCCGTTCTTTTTTCTTTTGCATGCCGACCCCGCCTTCGTCTTTGTCGATCACACGTCCCTGTCGCTCGCTGGTCGTCGTCAACAACATTTCCTGGATGACGTCCACCAAGTCGGTCGCTTCGGATTCGACCGCCCCAGACAGCGGATAGCAGCCCAACGTTCGGAACCGCACCATCTTTTCCTCTTCGACTTCGCCTTCCAACAGCGGCATGCGGTCGTCATTGCGCATGATCAGAATCCCGTCCCGCTCAACGACCTTGCGTTTGGTCGACAGGTAAAGTGGCACAATCGGGATGTTCTCCAGATGGATATATTGCCACACGTCCAGTTCCGTCCAGTTGCTCATTGGGAACACGCGGATCGACTCACCCTTGTTGACGCGTGCGTTGTAGACGTTCCAAAGCTCGGGGCGTTGATTCTTGGGGTCCCAGCGGTGCCCCTTATCGCGAAAGCTGAAAACCCGCTCTTTGGCCCGCGATTTTTCTTCGTCGCGACGCGCCCCACCGAAGGCGGCGTCAAACCCGTATTGATCCAGAGCGGCCTTGAGGGCATCGGTCTTCATGATCTCGGTGTGACGCTCGCTGTCCTCCCACGGCTTGATGTCGAGCTTCAAGCCTTCTTCGTTGATGTACACGATCAGATCCAGCCCCAGTTCCTTGGCGACATAGTTGTCCCGGAACTCGTACATTTCCTTGAACTTCCACGTCGTGTCCACGTGCAGCAAGGGAAATGGAGGTTTCGCCGGAGCGAAGGCCTTCAGAGCCAAGTGGAGCAGCACTGCAGAGTCTTTGCCGACGCTGTAAAGCATCACGGGATTTTGAAATTCTGCAGCCACCTCACGGAAAATATGAATGCTCTCCGCTTCCAGTTGTTTCAGGTGGGTCAGGTTGTAATCCGACATCAGGACGCCGTAAGGGTGGGGAATCTAGCGTTAGTAACGGGCAAGCCATGCCCGGCCGAGGGAGTATAGGCGGAGTGTTGCAGTTTTAAGAGAGGGAATGGAACTTCTCTCTCTCCCGTTGCCATTCGGGGTGTTGGGGCTTAGGCTCTGGGATTCTGCGCCGGGGAACGAAATCTTCCCGGCCTCATCAATTTTTCCGGAGTGATTCTGGTGTCGGGAACTTGCGTCATTGGTTTGCAGTGGGGTGATGAAGCGAAGGGCAAATTAGTTGATTTGCTGGCTTCACAATTTGATTTGGTCGTCCGCTATCAGGGCGGAGCAAACGCCGGCCACACGGTGGTTGTCGGCGATGAAGTCTACAAATTGCACCATATTCCCAGCGGAATCCTGCATCGTGGGGTCCAAAATCTGATCACCCCCGGTGTGGTGATCAACCCCGAGACCATGATCGGCGAGATGGAGGGGCTTGCCCCCCGCGGAGTCAACTGCGACGAAAATCTGCAAATCAGCGAGCGGGCCCACCTGGTCATGCCTTGGCACATGGCCGAAGACCGCCAGATCAACGCGACCGCACTGCGTGGTGAGTCGATCGGCACGACCAACCGAGGCATCGGACCGTGTTACCGAGACAAGGTGGGACGCACCCACGCGATCCGCATGACCGACCTGGTCCAACCCGGTCGAGATGAACGCATCCGAACGGTCGCCGAACAGAAACTGGCGATCCTGCGAAACATGGGAGCGTCCGAGGAGGAACTCGAATCGATCGCCGCCGACAAGGTCATCGCTCAAGCGACCCGCTGGGCGAACCGTCTGCAGGGGATGATCGCCGACACGACCGATACATTGCTGGATGCCGCCGAGCAGGACAAACGGATCCTGTTTGAAGGAGCACAAGGGGCGCTGCTGGATATCGATCACGGCACCTATCCGTTTGTCACCAGCAGCAACAGCAGCGGCGTCGGCGTCTGTGCCGGTGCCGGGGTGCCGCCGCGCTGGATCAACACGGTCCTGGGCGTCTGCAAGGCCTACAGCACCCGCGTCGGTGGCGGACCGTTTGTGACCGAACTGGAAGACGAAACGGGCGATAAAATCCGCACGCTGGGCAATGAGTTTGGAACGACGACCGGGCGTCCGCGACGCTGTGGATGGTTCGATGCGGTTGCGGTTCGCTACACGGCACGACTGAGCGGCGTGACCCGATTGGCGTTGATGATGATGGACGTGCTGGCACACTTGGATGAGCTCAAGATTTGTGTCGCCTATGAACTGGACGGCGAGCGGATCACGCGATTCCCAGGCCATGCCGACCAGCTTCGCCGTTGCAAGCCGATCTACGAAACGATTCCGGGTTGGAAACAACCGGTCGATGACGTGCGTCGCGAAGAGGATTTTCCGGAAGGCGCATTGGCCTATGTGCGACGAATCGAAGCCCTCGTCGGAATTCCAGTCGGCGTGTTGTCGGTCGGCCCCGACCGTGCTCAAACCATTTTCACGAAGCAATCCGACGAGTTGAATTTGCAGCCGATCGGAGCCTAAGCGATCGATGAACGCAAAGATCCCTGACTCAAAGTCTCCGGAAACCGACGCTGCTCGCAACGTCGATCCCAACGCGGCCCCCACACGCTTGCCCGATCATGTTGCGATCATCATGGACGGCAACGGTCGCTGGGCTCAATCGCGCGGCATGCCGCGCATCGAAGGGCATCGCCGTGGCGTCGACTCGGTCAGGATGGTCAGCGAGACCTGCACCGAGCTCGGAATCGAAGCGGTCACCCTGTATTGTCTTTCCAGTGAAAACTGGAAACGGCCCAAAGCGGAACTCGAATTCCTGATGCAGTTGCTCGAGCAATACCTGGTCGAGGAACGCGAGTTGATCATGAAGCAGGGATTGCGGCTGAAGGTGATCGGCAGACGCGATCGATTGCCCGCGAGCGTCTTGGTCGAGATGGACAAAACGATCGAGGTTTCGGCGGACAACCCGGGCACGCAACTGGTGCTGGCGATTGACTATGGCGGACGCGATGAGCTGGCGATGGCGACACGATCGATTTGTCGTGACGTCCAAGCCGGACTGTTGGACGTGGACGCCATCGACGAAGGAACCATCACACAAAGGCTCTACACCGCGGGGTTGCCGGATGTCGATCTGATGATTCGTACCGGGGGTGAGATGCGGGTGAGCAATTTCTTGCTATGGCAACTCAGCTATGCCGAGTTGTGGGTCACCGAAACCTGTTGGCCCGATTTCAGCCGCCAGGAATTCGCGGCGGCGCTGGAGAGTTTCGGGTGCAGGGACCGACGCTTCGGCGGGCTCTCTGACACACCTGTCGAATCAACGTTCGGTGAGACTTGATGCTGCGTGATCGTTTGAGAACCAGCGCGATCTTGATTGTAATCGTTCTCGGTTTATTGTCGCTCGACTACTCGATCCGAATTCCGGGTGCGGATGGCGTCTGGCTGTTGCCGCTGCTGCTGTTTTTTGCGATCGGCACGGCGTGGGAAATCGCAGTGATGCTCGCTGCGGGCGGCCAACCGGTCCGGCGGACGGTCGCGGTGGTCGGTGCCACGCTGGTCGCATGCTCGGCGGCGGTTCCGTTTCTGTGGGTGCTGAGCGCGGATGACTATCCCAAAAACTGCCCCGTCGGGCGGCTGGGGTGGATCGTGCTGGCGGCGGCCGCAGCGGTGTTTCTGAGCTTGATCGCCGAGATGCGAGCGTATGGAAAAGCCGGCAACGAAACCCGCGGCGACGCGATCCGGCGAACCTCGGCGGCGATTTTCGTTTCGATGTATGTCGGAGTGCCGATGGCGATGCTGATCGCACTCCGTGGCCTGCACGCCGAGACGACGGCGGGCCGTTTCGGACTCGCCGCCTTGGTGACGACGATCCTGGTCACCAAAGTGGCCGACGCGGGAGCGTATTTTTCGGGCCGGGCGCTGGGGCGACACAAGTTGATCCCGCGGCTGTCACCTGGAAAAACGATCGAGGGCGCGATCGGAGGCATTTTGGCGTCGACGGTTGTCGCCTATTTCGCGCTGGCGTATTTGTTTCCGGCATTATTGGCACGCCCGGCGGACACTACGACGGTGATGAACGAGACCGCCGTTAAAACTGGTTTATCCGCACTTTTGGCCCCATCCTGGGTCGGGGCGATCGTGCTGGGACCGGCCCTGGCGATCTCGGGCATGGTGGGAGACCTGGCTGAATCCCTGTTTAAACGGGATTCCGGCGTCAAGGACAGCGGCAACCTGCTGCCCGGATTGGGGGGGGTATGGGACGTGACCGACTCGTTGCTTGCAGCGAGCGTGCCGGCATTTTTCTGCTTCGCCACCGGTGTTGGTGGCCCATAATGCGGTGTCTTCTTCTGGTGAAGTCGATACGATTGATTGATTACTTCGTGATCCCGGACAGCGGCCGCTCGACAGGAACGGTTCGACGGGATCATCCCAAATTGATGGCCGAGAGGTCGGCCTAAACCGAATGACTGAAGCCACATTAACGGTCACGGCGCCCGACGAGTTGTTGCAGCTTTTCGGTCCCCGAGACCAACATTTACGAAAGCTGCGGCAGTTATTCGATGTCACGATCACGCATCGAAACGGACGAGTTCGAATCGCCGGCGAGGGCGAGGGCGTCTCCGGGGCGATGCGTACCTTGGAAAAGCTGCTGCACAAAGTTCAAAAACAGGGTGCGATCGGCGGCGAGGACGTGGAGACGGCTGCGGTCGAAGAGGGTGCCAAGGTCGAGCCCGGCGCCAAACTGAAGGTGTCCGGTGGCGAAGACATCGCGATCCAACATGCCGGCCGCAGAATCCGCCCGCGAACCGAGGGGCAAGCCAAATACGTCGATGCGATTCGCGAGTACGACCTGACCTTCGCGACCGGGCCGGCCGGCTGTGGAAAGACGTATTTAGCGGTGGCGACCGCGGTGGAGGCTCTCAAAGCCGGCCAGATTCGCAAGATCGTCCTCGTCCGTCCCGCCGTGGAAGCCGGCGAAAGCCTGGGTTTTCTGCCCGGCGACTTGCGCGCGAAACTGAACCCTTATCTGCGGCCACTGTTGGACGCACTCGGTGAAATGGTTGACTATGACCAAGCGCGTGAGTTAATGGAGCAGGAAGTCATCGAAGTGATTCCACTGGCCTACATGCGGGGGCGGACACTCAACGATGCCTTCATCATCTTGGACGAAGCTCAAAACACGACGATCGCACAAATGAAAATGTTTCTCACGCGGATGGGGGAACGCAGCAAGATGGTGGTCAGCGGTGACGCCACGCAGCTCGATCTACCGCGTGGGGTGACGAGCGGATTGAAAGACGCTATCCGTCGACTCCATCGGATCAAGGCGATCGGCATGATTCGATTGACCGGCGAAGACATTGTCCGGCATCGATTGGTACAACGCATCGTCGAAGCCTACGAAGAGACTGAGAATACCGGAGCTTCGACTCGTCCGCGGCGCAGCGGCGTCCGGGTGATCGGAGGCGAACTGTCCGGGCGTAGCGGTGGCGAGGAAACGTTGGATCGGTAGCCCACCCGAGGAATCGGATCCGCAGACATGAACGGCCAAACAAAGACGCGAACGCGGCAGGAACGCATTGAATCGCTGGGGATCCCCAAGCCGAAGATGGTTCAATGGTGGATCGATAGCGACAAAGCCGATTGGGCCGTCCGGATTCTGATCGGTCTGTCCGCGGCGATCGCGCTACTGGTCGTTTGCCGAACTTGGGAACCCCGATTCGCCTATCGCACGGGTATGATCCCGGTCCGCGACATCATCGCGCGGGTGAATTTTGAGGTCGAAAACCAGATCGAGACCGAAGCACTGCGGCTTCAAAAGGTACGCGAGGTTCCGGTCTACTACCGGAACTGGAAAGCGCCGCTGGAGCAACTGCGGGCACGTTTGAAAAATCGCTTGTTCGTGATTCTGGATGCTCAGTCACTCAAGGAAATGAATGACGAGGAGCGAAAGGCGTTTGAGGAGTTCGTCGCAACCGTGGCGGTCACGCCCGAATCGGCGACCACCGACCAGCCCTCGGCCGATCAACAGTTCCTCGCGATGAAGGCGGTGTTCGCCAGTGATCCCGAACTGGAAAAACTGGACACCGCGATCAAGAACTTGCAGAAAGACGAGTTCGACAACGGTTTGTTGCAATCGATCAAGCACCAGGCCGAACAGGGCAGCCAGCGATTCATCCGCGTCTACTCGACCGAGCCGTCCGATGCCGTCGAAGTCACCGTCGACGACGTCCAGATCGCGTTGATGAAGCCCAAAATCGAATCGATGTTGGCCGAAGAGTTTCGCTCGCAATTCGGCGGTCAGGTCGAAACCGACCAACACCGCCTGGTCGCTCAGATGGTCAGCCATTGGATCGACAAGCGGTTGCCGGAATATGAGACGTTGTCCTATGACGACGAAGCCAGTGGCAAGGCGCGGGCGGAGATCGCCGCTAGCGTCCCGCCGGTGATGAAGAAGTTCTACGCCGGGCAATCGGAACTCGCCGACGCGGGTGAGCCGCTCGACGAGCACGAATTGCGTTTGTTGCACATGGAGCATCGCCAATGGACCAACTACCGCGGCGCGATCGACCGAATCGCCCGGGTGGCTGCGTACGGCGGAATGATCGCGGCACTGTATTTGTTGTGCGGATCTTACATCCTGTTTGTCGACGATCGCTCGTTGGTGTTTGACCGCGTCAAGCTTTCCAAGTTGCTGTTTTTGTTCGTGTGCACGATCGGCATCAGTTACTGGGTTGCCAGCGACAAGTATCGCAGCGAACTTGCCCCGCTGGTCATCGCCTCGATCATCACCGCAATTGTGTACGGTCGCGATCTGTCGCTATTGCTGATGTCGGCGGCGATCATCAGCGTGACGTTGTTCTTGAACGAAGGGCTCAGCCATTTGGTGATGTTGGCCGCGGCGGTCACGACATCGACGCTGCTGACCGGACGGATCCGCACCCAAAGCCATTTGCTGTTTGTCGGCGGCGTCTCCGCGGCGGTCACGTTCCTGACCGTGGTCGGGGTGGGGATCGTGACCGGCGATACGACGACAATCCCGACTGGCGTGGAACGTCTCGCGCCGACCACCGTGAGCTTTCTGGAAGTGCTGGCCGGTTTGGCACAAGAGGGTTTGCGTGCCGGGGCGTTCATCGTGATTTCGGCAGCGGCGTTGACGCCGATTTTGCCGTTGATCGAAAAAGCGTTCGGGGTCCAAACCGATCTCAGCCTGTTGAGCTTGAGTGACGCCAGTCACCCGTTGCTGCGTCGTTTGGCACAGCGTGCGCCCGGAACGTACAATCACAGTATCAACGTCGCGTCGATCGCCGAAGCCGCCGCCGATGCGATCGGAGCCAACGGATTGCTGGTCCGCGTCGGAGCGTACTTCCATGACATCGGCAAGATGTTCAAGCCGGAATACTTCATCGAAAATCAAAGTGGCGTCAACCAACACGATTCGCTGCAACCGGCGATGAGCACGTTGGTGATCATCGCGCACGTCAAAGACGGAGCGGATTTGGCGCGAAACCACCACCTGCCCCAACCGCTGATCGACTTGATCATGCAGCACCACGGCACCACGCTGGTCGAATACTTTTTTAACGAAGCGGCCAAACGAAGTGAAGACAATCCAAACGAAAAACAGGTCAGCGACAAGGATTTCCGCTATCCTGGGCCGAAGCCCCAGACCTTGGAAGCGGCCGTGATGATGCTGGCCGATACCGTCGAAAGTGCCAGTCGTACGCTAGTCGATCCGACGCCGGCGCGGATTCAGAACCTGGTCGATCAGATCGCGCAAAAGAAAATGGCGGACGGTCAATTCGACGAGTGCGGGTTGACGTTCCAGCAATTGAATCTTGTTCGAAAGAGTTTGGTGAAGTCCCTTACCGCTATCTATCACGCACGTGTCAAATACCCAAGCCAACAGCCCGCCTGAGACCGATTCGAAGTCTCAGTCGGCTTCTCCCGATCTCGAGGAGCCTGAGCCTTTCGGTGCGAACGTTCGCAAGGTTCCGACCGATCAAGACGACAGCAGTGCCCCCCGCGACGGCGCGACCGACAGTGCAACCGATGGTGCTGGCGTCGCCGTGGATGTCTTGTGGGATGTCACGGTGGAAGCCTGGCAGGATCGTCTGGGATTGAGCGATGATCGGATTGCCGAAGCGGTACAAGCGGCAGCGGCGGTGCGTGGATTTCAACGCGGCCAAATCGGCGTGCGGATCACCGACGACGTGACGATCCACGAAATCAATGTCCGTCATCTGTCGCACGATTACCCGACCGACGTGATCAGTTTTCCCTATTCGGACGATCCCAATCACATCGAGGGCGAATTGGTCGCCAGCGTCGAGACCGCTCAAGAGAACGCAGCGGAGGCGGGCTGGGAAGTTGCCAACGAAGTGTTGCTGTACGTGATTCATGGTGTGTTGCATATCGGTGGCATGGATGATCACCAAGCCGACGAGCGGGCGCTGATGCGAGACGCCGAACGTGAGGTGCTGGCGCATCTGGGGATCCAGGTGCCGGCTGTGGCGGAGGGCGACCAGCGTGGATAATGCGTGGCCTTACCTGATGGTTTCCGCCGCCGGATTCCTGGTCAGCAGCATCGGTGGACTGGGTGCGGAGTTACTGGACTGTTTCGCGGGGCGATCGTTAGAAGCGTTCTGCCGCGTCAAGAAACGCCGAGAACGATTCAGCAGCGTGCTGGAACATCAGGACGCAGCGATTCGCGGCAGCGAATACTTGCGGATGATCGGAACGGTGTTGTTTCTGATCGCGGGCACGGCTGCCTTGATCATTTCCAAACAGGGCACCGGCTCGCTGGCTTTGACCAACATGCTCGGCTCGCTGGTCGCGTGGGTCGTCTTGGCGACGATCTCGATGATGTTCGTCCACGCTTGGCTACCGGCGGCGGTCACCCGATTTGCATCGGCGCCGGTGCTCTATCACACCTGGCCGTTCTGGCGCACGTTGACGTCGGTCATGAACCCGTTTTCCATTCCCGGTGAAGTGATCGCGGCGCTGACCCGCCGGTTGTCGGGTCAGGACGAAAACGAAGACGAGTCCGAAGAGTTACTCGAAGACGAAATTCGTACGATCATTGCCGCGGGGACGAACAAAGGCATCTTCGGGCCCGGCATTCGCGAGATGATTCAAAACGTGATGGACCTGAGCGACGACACCGTCGGTCACATCATGACCGTGCGTGGAGACATCGATGCGGTCGAACTGGGCGACACCTGGCCGGCGGTGATGCAGCAGGTGATTGAATCGGGGCGAACCCGTTTGCCGGTGTACGACGGGACCTTGGACAAGGTCGTCGGGGTGCTGTACGTCAAAGACCTGCTGCCGGAGATCGCCGACGGAAAAACCCCCTCGCGACCGCTCGGAGAGATCATGCGGCACGCCTGGACGGTGCCCGTTGATCGCAGCGTCGAATCGCTGTTGCGAGAGTTTTTGCATAGCCGATCCCACATGGCGATCGTCTTGGACGAGTTCCAACAGACCGCCGGGGTGGTGACCATCGAGGACGCCTTGGAGGAAATCGTCGGTGAAATCGTCGACGAATCCGACGAAGACGAGGAAACGCGGTTCGAAATCATCAACGAGTCCACGGTCATCGTCAGTGGTCGCGTGATGATCGATGACCTGAACGACCGGCTGCATTGGGAGCTGCCCGAGAGCGACGACTATGAAACGGTCGCCGGAATGGTGCTCAGCAACCTGGGGGAAATCCCCGAAGCCGGGGCGACCTTCCAAATCGGTGACGCCGCCTTTGAGGTACTACAGGCAACCCGTCAGAAGATCGAAATGATGGAAGTGCGGTACGCCCCGGGACATCGTGTCGCGGTCTAACCGCAAGAAAACACCCGATTTGCAAGGCGAAAACACGTTGGTCCGGGCGTTTCTTGCGCAAAATGCCTGTTTCAACACTCCCGGTCATTACGTTTTGATGGCCGAATTATAGAATTTGACGAAGTTTCCGAATTGGAACACTCGATACAACCCCTACAGTCCGTTGGTCGCTACAACTTGAGGCCCAGAAACGGATTGCCGCAGCGATGGCGCGGTAGAAACCTCGGCAACGCCGCCAGATGCCCCGGCGAGGCCACTAGACGACGCGAAAGATTCAGTTCATGACGACTACAAAACATGTCAAATCCGTCTCAGGAATCACCGTGCGACTGGCCGGAGATTCGGGCGACGGGATGCAGTTATTGGGGACCCAGCTGACCAATACCAGTGCCTTGGCTGGCAACGACGTGGCCACGTTCCCGGATTTCCCGGCCGAAATCCGCGCCCCGCGGGGGACTCGAGCCGGGGTCAGCGGTTTCCAGGTCCAGTTTGCCAAAGAGGAAATCTTCACGCCCGGCGATACGCTCGATGCGCTGGTGGTGATGAACCCGGCCGCCTTGGTGACCAATATCCAGGATCTTCGCAAAGGCGGCATCCTGATCGCCAACGAAGACGGATTCACCGACAAGGATTTCAAACTGGCCAAGGTCGATGCCAATCCGTTGGAGGCAACGGTGATCAACGACAGTTATCGGCTGATCAAGGTGCCGATGACCCAGTTGACCCGCACCGCGGTTTCCGAGCACGGTCTGAGCCCCAAAATTGCGGACCGCTGCAAGAACTTTTTTGCCATGGGCCTGGTGTACTGGCTGTTCGGCCGATCGCTCGACCCGACGCTGCGTTTCATCGACAACAAGTTCGGCAAGAAACCGGATGTCGCTTCAGCCAACGTCGCGGCGCTGCGGGCCGGTTGGGCGTTCGGTGAAACCACCGAAGCGTTCGGCGAAAGCTATCAAGTCGAAGCGGCCGAGCTTACCCCGGGCACCTACCGCAACATCATGGGCAACCAGGCCTTGGCGTGGGGCTTGGTGGCGGCCAGCAAGCTGAGCAAGAAAGATTTGTTCTACGGCACGTACCCGATCACGCCGGCCAGCGACATTCTGCATGAACTGACCAAGCACAAGAATTTTGGCGTTCGCACGTTCCAAGCCGAAGACGAAATCTCCGCGATGTGCGCCACGATCGGGGCAGCGTTCGGGGGCACGATGGCGGTCACCGCCAGCAGCGGCCCCGGAATCGCGCTCAAAGCCGAAGCGATGGGCTTGGGGATGATGCTGGAACTGCCGATGGTCGTCGTCAACGTCCAACGCGGCGGCCCGAGCACCGGATTGCCGACCAAGACCGAGCAAAGTGATTTGCTGCAAGCGATGTTCGGCCGCAACGGCGAGTCTCCGATTCCCGTGATCGCACCGCGGTCCCCGGCCGACTGCTTTGACATGGCGATCGAAGCTTGGCGGATTGCCACCGAGTGCATGGTTCCGGTCATGCTGCTCTCGGACGGTTACATCGCCAACGGCAGCGAACCGTGGAAAATCCCGACCTTGGATTCGTTGCCGCAAATTGAAATCCAGCATCCGGTCGATAGCAACGACGGCGAGCCCTTCTTGCCGTACCTGCGCGATGAAAACATGGGCCGGCCCTGGGCGATTCCCGGGACCGAGGGCCTGATGCATCGGGTCGGCGGTTTGGAAAAAGAACATCAAACGGGCAACGTCAGTTACGACCCTGCCAATCACCAATTGATGACCGAAACGCGCGCGGCCAAGGTTGCCAAGATCGCCGATCGGATCCCCGAACAAGAGGTCTATGGCGAAACCAGCGGAGATCTGTTGGTCGTGTCATGGGGCGGCACCTACGGCGCCTGCCTGACCGCGGTCCGCCGTTGCCAGGAAGCCGGGCACCGCGTCAGCCACGCGCACCTGCGATACCTCAATCCGATGCCGCGAAATCTCGGCGACCTGCTCAAATCATTTGATCGGGTGCTGGTGCCGGAATTGAACATGGGTCAACTCCGCATGTTGTTACGTTCGGCCTACCTGGTCGATTGCATTGGCTACAACAAGGTCCAAGGCAAGCCGTTCGCGGTCAGCGAACTGATTGAGCAAATTGAAGCCCTCGTGCCAGCCGCTGTCGCTGTCTAGATCGTCACGGTCTAGACCCGCCGCGGCCGTTTCGTCGGCAACACCGTTGCCTTGCTCGCAGCGTCGAGCGAGGCGACCAAACGCCGAAGCATCCATTTAAAACACAAAACGATTCCCCATATTTCCGCCATGTCCCTGCCTGTTCTCAAAGCCGCTGATTTTGCTTCTGACCAAGACGTTCGATGGTGCCCCGGATGTGGCGACTATTCGATTCTGGCGCAGATGAAAAAGGTTCTGCCGGAACTGGGCGTGCCGCGCGAAAAGATCGTTTTCATCAGCGGCATCGGCTGCAGCAGTCGTTTCCCGTACTACATGAACACCTATGGGATGCACAGCATCCACGGCCGAGCGCCGACGTTTGCAACGGGATTAAAATCGACGCGTCCGGATCTGATGGTTTGGGTGATCACCGGTGACGGCGACGCGCTGTCGATCGGCGGCAACCACTTCATCCATGTGCTGCGCCGTAATTTGGACATCAACATCGTCCTGTTTAACAACCGGATCTACGGGTTGACCAAGGGCCAATACAGCCCGACCAGCACGGAAGGCCAGGTCACCAAGAGCACGCCGATGGGATCGATCGATCATCCGCTCAGCCCGCTATCGGTTGCGTTGGCCGCCGAAGCGACTTTCGTGGCTCGGTCGTTGGACGCCCACGTCAAGCATCTCGGCGAAGTGCTCAAGCGCGCCTCGCAGCACAAGGGGACCTCGCTGGTCGAGGTGTACCAGAACTGCAACGTGTTCAACGACGGTGCGATGGCCTACGCCCAAGAAAAGAAACAGCGTGCCGACAACGTCGTCGAACTCGAACACGGCAAGCCGCTGGTGTTTGGCAAAGACAACGAGAAAGCGATCCGACTGGTCGGAACCCATCTGGAGATCGTCAACCGCAACGATGTCCCCGATGATGACCTGCTGATCCACGACGAAAAAGATCCCAACCCGTCGATTCAAATGATGCTGGCGAGAATGCGTTATCCTGAAATGCCCGAGCCGATCGGCATTTTGCGTGACGTCGACAATGTCTCGACCTACGACGAACAGATCAACGCACAAGTCGACCTCGCCAAGCAGACCCGCGGCGAAGGTGATCTAGAAAAGCTATTCCACGCCGGGGACACCTGGGTCGTGGGCTGAAACGTTTACAGACGATGTCATCATTCAACGGTTGTTCCAGGGAGGAATGAACATGCCACGTGGAAAGACTTACTCAAACGCGACCAAAGCCATCGGCGATACCCCGATGATCCAAGTGAATCGCTTGGTGCCCGAGGGTGGCGCGAGTGTGTTCGCAAAGTGCGAATTCTTTCAGCCGCTCAACAGCGTCAAGGATCGGATCGGCGTTGCGATGATCGAAGCCGGCGAAAAGGACGGCACGATCACGCCGGAAACCCATGTGATCGAACCGACCAGCGGCAACACCGGGATCGCGCTGGCGTTCGTCTGTGCCGCAAAGGGCTACAGACTGACGTTGACGATGCCCGAGTCGATGTCGGTCGAACGCCGCGCGCTGCTCCGCGCGATGGGTGCCAACCTGGTGCTGACGCCCGCCGGAGATGGGATGAAGGGCGCGATCAACAAAGCCGCCGAATTGGTTTCCCAAGACGAAACCGCCTTCATGCCGCAACAATTCGAGAACCCCGCCAACCCGGCGATTCACGAAGCGACCACGGGGCCGGAGATCTGGGAAGACAGCGGCCACCAAATCGACGCGATCGTGGCCGGCGTCGGCACCGGCGGAACGATCACCGGTGTCGCACGCTACCTGAAACAGAAAAACCCCGACTTCAAAGCGATCGCCGTCGAACCGGTTCATTCGCCGGTCATCAGCGGCGGATCACCGGGGAAACACCGGATCCAAGGCATCGGTGCCGGGTTCATCCCCAAAAATCTGGACACCAGCATCATCGATGACGTGGTCCAGGTCGATGACGAAGACGCGTTCGCCTGGGGCCGACGACTGGCCAAAGAAGAAGGCATCGTCGGCGGAATCAGCAGCGGGGCCAACATGTGGGCCGCCGCCCAAGTCGCCGCACGTCCGGAAATGAAAGGCAAGCGGATCGTCACGATCATGTGCAGCTTGGGAGAACGCTACCTGAGCACTCCGCTGTTCGGCGATCTGGGCTTGTAGGCACCCCGCCTGCGCTGCAGGTATTCACTGGAGTCAGGGGGCCCGGTAGGCTCACGTTAAACGTCTGATCATCGTTTGAGATCAGCCGGTTCGCGCCAGCTTCCGGGTCTCGTCATGGGTGATGACCGAGCGGTCATCGGCGCGCGCCCTTTACCGCAAAAAATGCTTCGCCGCGCTGTCGCAATCCCCCAAACCCATCGCAGATTGCCCCCGAGAGCGTGCTTCGCGGAGTGGGCCGGATGCTCGGGTGCTTGCGGACACTCTCACGGATGATCGGACTGGAACCACTTGCCGCCCCGACACCGGCCTACATCCCGCCGCTGGGGTACAATGGCTTACGATTGCCCGCGAGACGTCTTTTTCTCGCACTGCTTAGCGATCGGCGATCCTTTGGACTCGTCGAATGCGGCTTGATGCGGTAAGAATCACCCCTCGGCGACCCACACTGTCGCCGATTTTTCATTGTGGCAGAAGAGTAATTACAGGCGATCATGGCAAAGGGTTTGTTCACTCAAGGGATGTGCGTGTTGCTGCGAAGCCCCGTCGCTTTGGCGGAGCTGCAGGACAAACTCTCGGCGTTTGACATGATTGGTGTCCAGGAATCGGCCGTCGATGGTGCGTCCCCGGAAACGCTGGTGATGAGTTTTCGGCCCGAGGTGGGAGGCCACCTGCTGGTCACTCCCTCGACGGAAAAGTGGCCGGACCAGATGGGAGATCCGGAAACCTCTCCCGATGTGTTTGTCGCTTGGTCCCTGGGTCAGTTCGGGCCGCTCGCGTTCCCCGGCTGTCTGGAGCGGGCCGCGGAACAGTCCTGGGGGTGGGAGGACGGTGAAGATGTTCCCCAGCAACACACCTCGCACATTCGTCTGTTGATCAGCTACGTCTTGGGGGCAGATGAATCGGAGCCGGAGGACGACGATTCTGAAGACGTGGTGCTGATTCCCGATGACTACGATCCGATCGAAGAGCTGCGATTCTTGACCAAGGCCGTTTCGGCGCTCCTGGAACTGCCCCAGGCGATTTGCTATTTCAATCCGGGCGGCGAAGTCCTGCGGGATCAAAATGGGCTGCGACAAGGGCTGAACTACGCCTGGAACTACGAATTGCCGCCCCTGGATATGTGGACCAATGTGCGACTGTTTCGCGTCGATGAATCCTGGGCGTTGATGGACACCGTCGGCATGGGGCAGTTGGACATGCCCGACATGGAAGCCGTCTACGATACCGATCGCTATGAACCGGCCGAAGTCGAAAGGTTCTTACGCAACGCGTCGCTGTATTTGATGAGCACCGATGAGGAATTCGAAGACGGTGATGTCGCCGATGGGCCCGGCGACCTGAGCTGGAACGCGATCGAATGCGAAGAAAGTCTTTCCGATCCGCCGCGAGAAACGATTCGCTGGTTTCCCGACGACGGCTCCGATCCGCCCGAGGCACTGATGCGGCGATCCGGTGACGATGAAGACGATCCGTATGACGAAGAGCCGGAAGACCTCGATGACGAGGCGTTTGAGCTTTAGCTCACTACCGCCGACGGGTGAAACTTTCGGTTTGCGCGATGATTTGGCCCCCAGAATCGCAAACCAATCTTGGGCTGTACCGCGCCAGATTGCTAGACTCGGCGATCCACTTCGCCTAGCCGTCTTGCTATCAAAGCCCCGCGATGACGCTGTCGGGCCAATGCCCAGCCTGCCGTACGACGCTCGCTTTCACCGAAGCGTCGCTCGTCGCTGCGCCCCCCGGTGCGAATGCGTTTTCACTCGATCTATCTGCGCTGCCGCCCGGGACACCGACCCTGCGTTGTCAGTGCGACGCGACGTTGATCGCAACGGACCTGTCGGTGGTCACCGAGATTCCGACAGAGTGTGCCGAGTGTGGCAGCAAATACGTCGTCGATCGATCGGGCGCCGGCGTGGAATTACCGTGCCGTTGCGGGGCAGTTGTCAAAGTCCCGACGGCAATCCTCACGGAAGTCTCGGTGGGGCAAAGCGACCGGTCAGCTTCGCCCGAACCGGCGGCCCTTGATTCCGATCCGCGAGTCGACGAGGCTCCCGAAACCACGGTCCCGCTGCCGATCGTCGCGTTTCCCGATCTGTTCCAGCTGCAGGTCCCAGTGATCGATGCATCCGACTCGATCGACACGGAAGCCGCTTCACTGCCGGAATTCAATGACGCAAGTGCCGTCAATCTGCCGATTGTGGCATTTCCCGATCTGTATCAACTGCAGGTCCCGGTGATCGTTTCATCAGACTCGATGGACGCCGAAGCCGATTCACTGCCGGAATCCAACGACGCAAGTGCCATCGAATTGCCGATTGTGGCATTTCCCGATCTGTATCAGCTGCAGGCCCCGGTGATCGGTGCATCCGACTCGATAGACGCCGAAGCCGATTCACTGCCCGAATCTATCGACACACGTGCAATCGAACTGCCCATCGTGGCGTTTCCCGATCTGTATCAGCTGCAGGTCCCGGTGATCGATGCATCCGACTCGATGGACGCCGAAGCCGCTTCACTGCCAGAATCCATCGACACAAGTGCGATCGAGCTGCCGATTGTGGCGTTTCCCGATCTGTATCAACTGCAGGTCCCGGTGATCGATGCATCCGACTCGATGGACGCCGAAGCCGTTTCACTGGCGGAATCCATCGACACACGTGCGATCGAACTGCCAATCGTGGCGTTTCCCGATCTGTATCAACTGCAGGTCCCGGTGATCGATACATCCGACTCGATGGACGCCGAAGCCGATTCACTGCCGGAACCCAACGACGCTAGTGCCGTCGAACTGCAGATCGTGGCGTTTCCTGATCTGTATCGGCTACAGGTTCCAGAGGCCGGCGAAGTGTCGGTCCATCCGCCAGAAGCCGACGCATCCGAGACGCAGCCGTCTGAGGAGACGCCGCAACGGCAAGAACAGTTGGAAGACTCGACGGCGGAGGCGGTGGCAGTTGATGTGGCCGTGGTTTCGTGCCCCGGATGCAAGCGAGAATATTCCATCACGCGAGCGGACATGGGGCAGACGGCGGAGTGCCAATGTGGATTCGTGTTTGTTATGCAAGAGAACGTCGATGCGTTGGACTCGGCATTTTGCACCGATTTGATGCCATTCCAGCCGTTGGCGATCGATCGCACCGGAACCCGAGTGGTGGCCGGTGACGTCACAAAGGTGAACGACACCGAGGAGCGGTCTCGCGGCAGCAAGCCTCAAACGGCCCCAGGTCGTTCGGTCCTACTCGATGGCCGAGACCGCCGTTCCAGCTTCACCGCAAATTTCGTCATGGTTGCGGCGGGATTCCTGTTGATGGCGACCGCGATCGGGTTCGTCTATCGCGATCGCTTGGGGATCCGATTGCTTGCAGCCAACGGGATCACCAAGCCCGTCAAACGCGGCGGCCCGATGCCGATCCCACCCGCCAATCCAACGGTTTCCGCGCCACCCCAAACCTCCGGGGACAGACCCCAAGCCTCCGGGGACAGACCCCAAACCTCCGGGGACAGACCCCAAACCTCCGGGGACAGACCCCAAACCTCCGGGGACAGACCCCAAACCTCCGGGGACAGACCCCAAACCTCCGGGGACAGACCCCAAACCTCCGGGGACAGACCCCAAGCCTCCGGGGACAGAGCACGTGGCGGCGTGCCGGATGCCGTTCCGCAGCCGGTGAACTTCACCGAGCGGATGCGTCAGCCTCCGGCACAGCTCTCTGAGTTCCTGCGCTCGGTCTATTTGCAAGCACGACAACTCGATGCGGACAAGACGCTCGGCAAAGCGGCATTGTTCCACTTCAGTGAAACCGTGAACCAATTGGACGCGACAGGTGTTCAGTTCTCCGTCGCGGACCTGTTCTGGTTGGCCGAGACCTGGGAAGGGTTTGGCAAACGCGCCGCCAGTGGCGACCTCGAATCGAAGTGTTATTGGCAGGCCGCCGGAGCGTTCGCACTTGCCCAGACACTCGAGACGATCGATCCGCAAGATCGGCTGATCGCCGACCGGCGAAAACGCGAGTTGTCTGAACGATCCCGTCGCGTCCTGCGGATGGCGTCCAAGCCAAACGACGCGTCGACACCGGCGAGTGGGGCTCGCAGCCGGTAGGGGTGCGAACCAAGATCTGCAGCCTACAAAGACGATGCGACGCATCATGCGTCTGGATCACCAAGTCGTTCGCCGGTGTGTTCCGCTCGGATGGCTTGTGAATGCCGTCGGCGAAAATTCCCTTCTCGATGAGCGGCTGGGGTGAGAATTCGATGCCGAACGCCCGTGGCTTCGTGGTATAAAAGGGGCTCCCCCAATCTCCTCTTCTTTCATTTTCCTGCGATGCCGTTTTCCGATCCCGCGGACCTGAACGCTTTGTACCAAGAGTGGCTGGAAATTCCGGCAGAACGATTGCCTCCGAACCACTATGCCCTGTTAGGGCTGGCGGACTTTGAGTCCGACGAGGTGTTGATCGAATCGGCGGCGAAATCGCGGAGTGCCTATCTGCACCAGATCGCGGCCGGTCCGCGGCGCAAGATCGTCCAGGAGATGCTGGGCCAGGTCGCCATTGCCCGGCGAACCTTGCTGACTGCTGATTCGCGGTCGGAGTATGACGAAACGCTGCGATCCAGTGCCGCTGCGGATGCCCAATCCGGGACTTCGGCGCAGGTCCCCACCGAACCGGCTGTCTCACCAGCATCAGAAACATCCCCGGAACAACAACCGTCGGTATCGCGACCGCGGAAGAAGCCGAGCGATTGGAAATACCACGGGATCAGTGTAGCGGTCTTGCTCACGATTGTGGCGATCGTTTTTTGGGTCAACCGGAACCCCGGCGGCAGGCGTGCGGCAGAAGCGCGTCCGTCGCAACCTGAGTCGCCGGTCCGCGAATCCTCGTTGACGACAACCGTGTCAGACGACGTCGCCGATCAAGACGACGAGTCGGGTTCCAACAGGCAAGAAGGGACGGCGAGGCGGACGAGAAAGGCGAGTCGGCAAGCACCGCGCTCTGGTGTGTCGGTCCCCCGAAGCCGATCCCCGATCGCGAAACGGCGAGAGACGGGAAGCGGACTCGGTGCCGGTCTGGGCAACGAATTTAGCGAGGTGCTTTCGGATATTGCCAAGACACCGAACGAATCCGCCACGCCGTCCGACGCGACGCCGCGCAGCCCCAATGAATTTCAGCCCCTGGGCGGTCTATCGATCGGTCCAGGAAAACAACTCACCGAGTCAACGGAGGCACTCAGCTCGCTTGAGGGACTCAGCAACGTCGACGCGTTCCCGGCACAACTGGCCGACCGCTTCGAATCGGAGCAGGGGCTAGACTGGTTCGAAACGACCGACGAAGAGCTGCGTCCGAAGACGACCAAGGATCAGCAGACCTACCAATTGTCCGACAAGCAATTCAAGCTGACCGCGGGGTCGGCGATCTCGCTGAAATCCTCGCTGTCGGCGGGTATGCCCGCAGCAACACAGGTCGGTTTCGAAATCGACGGGATTCGGATCGGTCTGCGATCGTTCAAGCAAGGCGTCGAAGTGTTCGCCCGCGACCGTGGCGAGGAGTCTCGCGTCGATCCGGTGAACAAGATCACGACCAATGGCAAAACCGCAACACTGTCGATTTATCGCGATGTGAAGCAGCCTGAGACGTTGCAATGGTTTGTCGAATCGGACGACAAGATTCAGATGGGCACGATCGGGGTGACGGCGTTGGGCCAGTCGCCTGAGGTGGGCATCTTTCTGTCAGTCGCCAACACGGCTGCGAAACGTCCGCTGGGATTGAGCGAATTCAAAACCCGCTCGGGTCAGCATTAGTCGTTCGTCGCAGCTTCAGTCTCGGCGGAGTGACGGTATCCGCAGCGAGTCCCAACGCAGCAGCGTCATTGCACCAGATACATCATCAGTGCTTGCCATTCGATCCACTGCGAGGCGACGCATTGGTCGACTTCTTCGTGGGATCCGCCGGCAAGAGTTCGCTGGCACTGATCGACAAACTCGAAGGGATCGGCGTAATGGCCATCGGTCTCGGTGTTGATCTGATCGAACACACAATGCGAGCCGACTCGTCGGAACCAGTATTTCGAATTGCCAAAATCGCCTTCGCGCCGATGCATGATGCCGTGCAAGAAGCTGCCCTCGGCACTGCCGAGATCTTGGCTGATCGAATGGCTGCGGTGAATGTCACCGGCAACCAGCCACAGTCCACTCATCACTTCCATCTGGCGGGCGGCGGGAACATCGATCAAATGATCGCCGATTCCGCCAGACAAAAGCGTCAACAGGGGTTTCTGAAGCGTACCGTCCCCGAGTGGGGGCAGCGGTGCGGCCTGGATCGCGGATTGAAGTTCAGTTGAGAAGGACTGGCTGAGCGATTGAGCAAAATCGGTAAATTCGGGCATCTGGCGTTGTTCTCCATCAGAAGCGGACAAACCTGGGGTGAAGACTACCGACAATGTTTTCGGGGTGCTAGACTGCCGGATCGACCCCATTCACTTTTCCCCACGTCGATTGTTTCGATGAGCAACGAACCACAGCCTGTGACGGACGATCCTGCCACCGACATTGCCCCCACGCCGGCCGAACCGGCGGCGCCACCCGCGGCTGAATCGGCTGCCAGTGCGCCTGCTGAAGCCAACGCGCCCGCTGAAGCCAATGCGCCTGCCGAAGCCGGCCAGACGGCCCCAGCCGCACGCGGCGGTTCGGGACCGCTTGCCGCCCGGGGCTTGGGGATCGCCAAACCGGCCTCTCCGAGCGTCTCCACCGAGCAACTCGAAGCGGTAGAAAAGAAAGCCGGCAAACCGAACAAGAAGAAAAAGCCGCCTCGACCGCGGATCAAGGGGGACAAAGAAACGCCCGCCGCTGCGGCTCCGGCGACCCAGAAACCGCAGCGTGTTGCCGTGCCCTCGTTGCGTGCGGGGCTGAGCGACGACCTGCAGGCGGAACTGGACGCAGAGCTGGCCGCCGCGGACATCGAATCGATGTTGAGCGGTTCGGCGGGCATGTCCGATCGCAAAGAAGCCTTGGCCGAGGGCACGCGGATCTCGGGCCAGGTGCTGAAGATCCATCAAGACAGTGTGTACATCGCGCTGGGCGGACCCGACGAGGGCGTGATTCCGTTTGAGCAATTCAAAGACGCCGAACCGGCGGTGGGCAGTTCCGTGGAAGTCATGGTGCGTGGATTCAACCGCGACGACGGCTTGTACATGTGCTCGTTGCCGGGATCGACGATCGACGTCGCCGACTGGAGCGATTTGGAAGAAGGCTCGGTTGTCGAAGCCGTCGTGACCGGTCACAACACCGGCGGGCTGGAATGCAAGGTCGGTGGGGTGCGCGGTTTCATGCCGATCAGCCAGATCGCCGAGTACCGCGTCGAAGACGCCAGCGAATTTGTCGACCAGAAATTTGTGTGTCTGGTGACCGAGGCCAATGAGCGTCGCGGCAACTTGGTGCTCAGCCGTCGCGCGATCCTGGAACGCGAACGCGAACAAAAACGCGCCGAGCAACTCGCCAAAATCGAACCCGGCGATGTGATGGAAGGCGTGGTTCGCAGCGTCAAAGATTTCGGGGCTTTTGTCGATCTCGGCGCACTCGACGGGTTGATCCACGTCAGCAAACTCAGCTGGGATCGAGTCAAGCATCCCAGCGAGGTGTTGGAAGTCGGCCAAAAAGTGAAGGTCAAACTGGATTCGGTCAACAAGGAAACCGGCAAGATCTCGCTTTCGTATCGAGACCTGTTGGAGAATCCTTGGGACACCGCGGAAGCAGAATTCGCGATCGGCAGCGTTCACAAGGGCACGGTTTCGCGGATCGCGTCGTTCGGCTGTTTCGTCCGCTTGGGTGCCGGCGTCGAAGGCTTGGTGCACGTTAGCGAACTGGCCCACCATCGCGTTTCAAAGGTCGATGCGTTTGTCAGCGAAGGTCAAGAAGTCGACGTGAAGATCCTGTCGTTTGACCGCGACAGCCAAAAAATCGGCTTGTCGATCAAAGCGGCACAGCAGATCGCCGAGGATTCCAAACCGAAAGAAGAAGAGGTCGAGGAACCCCAACGCGAAGTGGCCGTCAAACCCGCTCACGATGGGCCGCTCAAGGGCGGTAACAACCGCGACACCGGCGGCGAACGATTCGGCCTTCGCTGGTAACGAGCCACGCGTCGTTTTCCAGTCGCGGAAACCGCCCACGGTTTATCGATTCGCCGTTCGTGTCGGGATCTTCCATCCGCTACAATCGAGTCGTGGCAATCGACGGGCTATAGCCCATGCGTTACCTCGGCTGGGAGTGCTTGGTGAAGTCAACTTCTTCTCGTCGGTGCGTCCCGGCGCGACGACTGGTGTCGCGATTGCTGGGCATGGAAACCGAGTACGCGACGCTGGTTCTGAATCAGCCGCGTCTGATCACGGCGGATCTGCCGAGTTCAACCGAAATTTACACACAGATCTGCGCGGCGATTCGTCGGAATCAGCCCACGGTCCCCGGTGTCTTCGATCGAGACCAAATGTTTCTCGCCAGCGGGGGCGCGGTGACGTTTGAAACGCATCCTTCCCTGCACGCTCTGCCCGGTGGCTTGATCGAAATCGCGACACCGGAGGTGGCCAGCCCGGATGAATTACTCGCTTGCCAATGTTCCATTGATGAACTGGTCGCCGGCGCAGCGGAAGAGGCGGCCGGGGAATGGGACGTGAGGATTTTGAAGAACAGCACCGACGCATTGGGCCATGTCTACGGTTGCCAAGAGAACTATGAAGCGGTCGTGGCCAGCGGCGTTTGGCTTTGCGTTTACCGCGTCTGCATCGCGCTGTTGTGGATGCTTCAACTGATCAGCGTGGTGATCTCGTTGCCGGTGCTTGCGTGCGCGTTTGCGTACATCTTTTTGATTCAACGTCGACAAAAACCGACGCGTTCGGTTGACGAGCCGTTGACTGCTCCGGATGCATCGCAAAACACTCCATCGGCCGCCGTCCTCTTTGAAACATTGCCGACTTGGGCCAAGGCGATCTTCATGGGGTTGCTCCGCAGCATCCATCTGCCGACCGTGATCGTGTTGCGGTTTGTCGTCCGCCACGTTGCGTTTCGAAAGCAGCGGAAGTACTTGACCGCACTGTTGATTTCCCGCGTCGCCCTCTGCGGCGCCGGAGATCTGGATGAAGACGGATGTTATCGGCTGAGTCCCAAAGCGATGGCGATCGATGTCGTTGCAGACATGGGCGGTTATCGCGGTGAACGACCGATTTACGTTTATGGCCATTGGCTGGCACAGTTTTGCGAGCGATCTTTTTTGTCATTGGGATCGACCAAGGCGATGTTCGCCAGACGCCAACGATTTCAAATCGGTTTGTCCGATTCCAATCTTTCCGAACTTGCCGAGTACGTCAAATTCGGTTCGGTCTCGCTGGTGTTGGACATGATTGAATCCGGCGCGACGAGCGAATTTGTCACGATCCCGCGCCCGATCGCTGCCTTGCATGGCATCGCTTCGGACTGGAACCTCGTCCGTCGCGTGATGACCTGTCGCGGCCGGTTGAGTGCGTTGGAGATCCAACGTCGTTATCTGAAAGCCGCAAAACGATTTGTCGCCGAGACGCCGATTCGAGATCGAGGTGAAGCCACGTTGGTGATCGAGCGATGGTCGGATCTGGTCAACGTCGTTTCCGCATTTCGACGTGACTCGCGGAACGTGACCCCGGCGCTGGGCAGGGTGGATTGGTTGAGCAAACGTTGGATGATCGATCAACTGGGCCAAGATGCTCAGTGGCTGGAGCGAAAGAAGACGGACCTGCGGTATCACGAATTATCGCCGGACGGCTATTTCCAGAAACTCGCGGCGACCAATCCGTCGCTGGCGTTGATCGCGTTGGAACGAATCGAGCGTCGACGCCGCTCGCCGCCGGCAGATTCACCGGCGGCCAAACGGGGCTGGTTGATTCGCGAATTCGCCGACAGCGGTGACTCCGTCACCGCCGAATGGAGCTACGCGATGCTGCGTGCGGGCAGCGAAACGAAGCGAATCAATTTCGACGCCTGACGCCTCCTCGGCTGCGATCAGCCGACGGTCGAGAAATCTCGGGACTTGCGGCCGAGCAGTTTGTTGGCGTCATCGTCGCCGACGAACACTTCCTGCTTGGGATCCCAAGTCAGTTCGCGACCGGTCATCAGGGCGATGTTGCACAAGTGACACGAGGTCATCGTGCGGTGATGCGACCAGACATCCGAGATCGGCTTGCCACGATCGCCGATGCACTCAAAGAAGTTGCCCATGTGACTGCCGGGCTTTTTGCCTTTGCACAACTCGACGATGTAATCGTTCAACTCAGCTTTGTCGCTGTCGGTCAAACTGTTGACCGGTGAACCTTCCAGTTTTCCGCGGTTGACGAAGATCCGTCCCTTGTCGCCTTCGAACAGGATCCCGTTGGGGAAATCAACGTTATCAGCTTCACGTTTGTAATGATCGTTCACGCTGATCAACGAACCGTTGTCGTACTTCAGATCGATGCTGAACTTGGTCGCGGTATTGAACGCGTTGGGCAAGGAGATGTCGCCATCGAGGAACGCGGCCCAGTCCAAGTCGCTGGGAACCGATTTGGGGAATTGACCGGTCCCTTTGATTCGAGTCGGTCCGTCTTCACCCGGCGCCAGAGCCCACTGCGCGATGTCGATGTGGTGGGCCCCCCAGTCGGTCATCTTGCCGCCGGAATATTCGAAGTACCAGCGGAACATCTTTCGCCGCTCTTCACAGTACTCCGCGTCTGGTGCCGGCCCGACCCACAGGTTCCAGTCCAGATCGTCGGGCGCATCGGTGGTTTCGAACGGGCCGTCCCCCGGAGCGCCGCCGATGGCGACGTAGGCGTTGACGTTTTCGCCGAGTCGTCCGGTGTGGACCATGGCGATCGCCATCAAGAACAGACTCTTGCTGCTGCGTTGTTGCGTGCCGACTTGAAAAACGCGACCGGTTTCTTCAACGACCGCGCGAATCTGCTTGCCTTCGTCGATCGTCAAGGTGAGCGGTTTTTCGCAGTACACATCGGCGCCGCTGCGCAGGGCCGCGATGGCGATCGGCACGTGCCAATGGTCCGGGGTCCCGATGGTCACGACTTGGGGCTTTTCCTTTTCCAGCATCTCGCGATAGTCGCGGTACTTGGCCAGTTTGCCGCCGAACGTTTGATTGAATTCTTCGGTGTGGCGATCATCGACGTCACAGACCGCGATCATCTCGGCAAACTTCGCCGCCTCGCGGGCGATCTGGCCGCCGCGGTTGTAGCGTCCCCGCGACCCGCCGACGCCGATCGATGCCAGCCGCAGCTTGGGGAGTGTGTCTTGCGCGATCACGGGGGCTTCGAAAGGCAAGCCGGAAACCGTTGCAGCAGCAGCCGATCCGGCGGCCGCGGTCTTGATGAACTGACGACGAGTCGTTGACATGTCAGAAATCCGTTGGGAAGAAGGAGAGCGGTGGAAGGGAAATGGATCGGAAGCCCAATAGAATAGTCGATCCGCAAGCCGCCGGGGGCAAGCGTGTCGGTGTCCAGCCGATCGTCGATCCGGGAATCGAACCGCCGAATGCCGTGGCGGTTGGTTGATGCAATCTGGACGGGGCGTTTCACGATTTCCACCGGGCTAACCATTAATAGATAGACCCACGGATGGCAGCGCGAACCCACGGATGACAGGGCGATCAAGATCCGTGGGTTCGCGCTGCCATCCGTGGGACCAGCAATCGTTTCACCGTTCCGCAAGTTGCAGCCTGACCCTTTTCCGCGGCACGCTAAATCGAAAAGCTGACGGAGCAACAGCCACCCACAGATTACGATTGATTGGGAGCCGCTGATGGGACGTCGATCGGCTGGGGTGGGCGGATGAACCAGGCCGCGATCGCCAGCGGCGTCATGGCTGCGGCGAAGCAGAGAATCGCTTGGTCATAACTGCCCGTCGCATCATTGACCCACCCCATGATCAATGGCCCACATCCACTGCCGGCGACGGTGCCGCACCAAACCGCTCCACGAATGCTGCCCAAGTGTTGCCGCCCATAAAAATGGACCCAGGCAACACCACTGACCGAGATCAGCATCCCTTGCCCGCCGCCGAACAGACCCGCGAACACTTGGGCTCCGCGAACCGAAGGATCCAGATACAACCAGATCAGCGAACCGGCGACCATGGCGGTCCCAACGCCGAGCAACCGGTTCAGTCGCACGAAATCCGCCAAGACGCCTCCGCCGAGTTGCATCGCCAGCATCGTCATGCCGAGGATCTTGAACAATCCACTGGCGGTGTCCGACGGCAGTTCGCGCTGCTCGCACAGGGTGAACAAATAAAACAGCACGCCGGTACCGGCCATCGCCCAAATGACATTGGACAGGCCGAGGATGTAGTACGACCCCGTCCGCGCCGCCTGAGACAGGGTCAGCGAATCGGGGTCGACTTCGATCTGCCGTTCCGATGCGCTGGTGTCCATTCTCGTGGTGGCGTGACCGGGTGACAGGCGTCCGGCGTGTCCATCGACAAACTGACCCAAGTCTTCCGGCCGATTTCGATAGAGCAGCAAGACAAGCGGCAGCAAGGTCAGAACGAGGATGGCTGCAAGCGTCTGATACGTCGACCGCCAGCCGATGGACTCAATCGTGCTCGCCAGCAAATCGGGAACCCAAGCAAACGCGATCGCCGAACCGATGCTGAGCACCGCCGAGACACGTCCGATGCGGTTGCGAAACCACATCGCCGTCGTGTTGCCGCTCAACAGTGTCAGCGAGCCTTGACCGAGAAACCGCAGCAAAAAGAACGCAGCCAACAAACCATAAAACCCGTTGACGCTGGACGCGAACAGACAAGCCAACGCCAGGGCGACGATGACGATCGATGCGATCCGTTTGAGCCCGTGACGATCGGCCGCGGGGCCGACGAAGGTCAATGGGATGGCGGCGAACAATGTTCCCAACATGTACGCCAAACCGAGCCGGCTTTGCGTCAGGTCCAAACTTTCCAGCAAGGACGGCGTGAAAGCACTGACCGCGAACGTCTGACCGGGGCTGGTTCCCAGTTGCATCAGCATCGCAATCGGCAGCATCAAATAGCCATAAAAAAATGGCAGCCGTCGCGCGAGTCGGTCGGAAAGAGAATTCATAACAAGGCTTCAGGAAAATTCCCGGCGGACCGGAGGCCGGATCGAGAGAGTAACGGGCGACTCACCGGGATCATATCCGCCACGCCCGTCGACGCCAGACGACGAGTGCGTGTTCATCATGAAGTAGCAGGGTTCGTCTCGTCGACTCCATCAAAAGAATCGGTGGCGAAGCACTCGTTCACGCCGTCCGCCGGATCACCTGTTCGGCTGCGATCGTGGCCAAGGCCTTGAGCGTCAGCTGGGGGTTGATTTCACAACCGGCCGGAAAGAGAGACGCATCGGCGACGGCCAGGTTCGAGACGTGCCGGCCACAATCCGTTTTGACAAGGAAGGATTGCGGATCGACCACGTCTCCGATCGAAGCGCCACCCTGTCCGTGTGTGGTCAACAAATTGATGAACGCCGGACCGCGCCGTCGGATCTCGCCGATCGCCCAATCCAAATCGTTCATATCACGGATCCGCAGCGGGCGTACACCGCGCAGCATCATTGCTTTGGTCGGCAGATGCAGCGTGACTCCGTCATCGGGCGTCGCTGCGGCAAAATAGATTCTGGCGATGCGTCGGATACCGAGCAACAGAATCTCAAATTCATCACAGTCCAGAGAGAGGTGAATGTTGCCGCAAGCATCGATCGAATTGCACGGTCTGACTTGGGTCGGCACGACGATACCGGCCATCGAAAGATGATTGAACCGGCGCATCGTGCAAGCGAATTCCTGGAACCATCCGGTCAGCGCCAGCGCAACGGTGCCGGGAAAATGGAACCAGTTCTCCAGCGTCGGTTCTTCCACGATCCGGCCGTCTCGCTCGACCATTCGCCGGTCGACGAGGAAACACTGGGTGACTCCGGGTTCGGGGCGATCGGAGTCGGACGGCCAAATCGGTTTGTCAAACATCGCATACACCGCCGTGCCGACGTTTGCGGTGAATCGTTTGCCAAGGTTTCGATTCCGATAGCCGGCGGATTTCAGGCCCTGGGCAATCAACTTGGTCGTCGGCCCGGTGCCCGCGGCAACGACGTATTGGTCTGCGGTGACGGTCGCGCGGGTGCGGCACCCGTCGTCTTCCACGCGTGTGACATCGACCCCCGTGACGATGGGTTGGCCGCTGTCATCGGCCTGGACACGAATCCGCGTGGCTTCGGTCCGATAGGAAACCCGCGCGGGCTCGGGATTGTGCATCGCTTGGACTAGAAAACTATTCGCACCGCCGGGAGAGTACGGATGCAGATCGCCGATGTGGTCGCCAAAGCTGTCGACGGAATTGTCGCTTCCACATCCCAAACATTGCCGGCGCATGGCGACCGGCAGCGGTTGCACCTCTTCGCCGACCGCACGGCAGCCTTCGGCGAAGCGCATGCTGCGGTCGCTGATTTGCGATTCGGTGACCGCCGTGTTGACCCCGAGTTCGTGGTTGATGCCTTCCATCAGTTGCGCAAGCTGATCGTAGTCGACGCCAGTGGGTTGTCGTCCGGCCCACTGGGTTTCGTAGATCTCCCGCGAAATCGGCAAGTGGATGGCGTTGTTCACATACGGACCGCCACCGAACACCTTGGCCTGACAGATGTTGATGGTCTGTCGCGGCGGAATCTTCTTTCGCAGGTGGGGCACGATCAATTCCAACTTGGAATCGACCTTGCCAAGCCCGCCGCTGATCTGGCCGCCGGCGTCTTTGTAGAGCCGGGCGAGCACTTCATCACTTCGCGGCGGTGCCAGCCGCACGTTTCCGTCGGAGTCTTTGACGCGTTGCACCAGCGCATCGGGGCTGACGAAATCACCATAGTCCAAAATCAAGACCTTTCGCCCTTGCGCCGTCAACCGCGTTGCTGCGGTCGCGCCGCCGGCGCCGCTGCCGATGATGACCACGTCATAGTGCTCGCTCAGATCAGCCAACGGCGGCGCGGGCAGTGAGACCAAATTGGAAACGCGTTCGCATTTCTTGCTCCAGCCCAATCCGATCAATCGGCGGGCGGGAGCGCGCGAGTGGATCACCAATCGCCCCAACATCGCCAATCCGCTGACCGCCAGGTGCAGCAGGTGATCCTCGTCCCACAAGATCAACGGCGGCGCCCCGTTTCGCCTCGGGGTTTCACCCTGATTGAGCACCCGCTGCACCCCCTTGGGCGTGTGGTGCTTCAGCCGCGTGGCGGTGTGTTTGACGCTGTAGACATCGAGCCACAGCAGCGCGACGCTGATGCCCAGTTGCATCCGGTGGGGCAGGTAGTCGGCGTACCGCAGCAAATCGTTGGCGACTTGACAGGCGTTGTCGCCTTGGCGTCCGCACCACAGCGCATCGATTTGTGCGGCCATGACGGCCACGAGTGTGTCGAAACGCTTTTCGCGAATCGTATTCATCGGGCAATCTTGCTTCGGTTTTTCTCCCCAGCCGAACAGGTTCAGCGGAACGATGCCGGCGGCCAGGGCTCCCTTGCCGAATTGCCGCCGTGGGATTTCGCTCGCCAGTGCGGCGGTGCCGAGTTCTGACAGATTTTCCAGCGAAGACAAATCGTCCATCAGGGCCTTCCTTGGTCCATGGTCTGTTTCTGAATCGATTGCTTCTGCTGGGGAGAAAACAACCCGTTTTCGCTCGTCATCGTCCACGCCAGAGTCAATTTCGAGCCAAATTGTCGCGTCTGCGGGGTGATCCGCCAGAACCGCTCTGCGGTAGTGATCTTGCCGATTACAACGCCACCGGAGTCGATGTGGCCTTGGGCCGTCTCCCCGTGTGGGTGATAATTCGACGTGAAACCAACCCTTTGGCGACAACCCCGGTGACGAACAGGATGGACGAACAAACAGAGCTGCAAACCGCCAAGGAGCTGCCCCGGGCCGAGTTTCATCTCAACCAGCCGTTTCCACCGGCCGGTGACCAACCCCAAGCGATCGAACAGTTGACCAAGGGGTTTAACTCCGGCTCGTCCGCGCAGGTGCTACTCGGTGCGACCGGAACCGGAAAGACCTACACCATGGCAAACGTGATTGCCAACGTCGGCCGCCCGGCGTTGGTGCTCAGCCACAACAAGACGTTGGCCGCCCAGTTGTACAGCGAGTTCAAAGAGTTCTTTCCCGAGAACGCGGTCCACTATTTCGTCAGCTATTACGATTATTATCAGCCCGAAGCCTACATTCCCCAGCGCGACGTCTACATCGAAAAAGACGCCTCGATCAACGAAGAAATCGATCGACTGCGATTGGCCACCACCAGCAGTCTGGTCAGCCGACGCGACGTCGTGATCGTTGCCTCGGTCAGCAGCATCTATGGATTGGGTTCACCCGAGGACTACAAGCAACTGGTCGTCAGTCTGACGCGGGGCGAATCGATTCGCCGCGATCACTTGCTATTAAAGTTGGTCGACGTGTTGTACGAACGCAACGACATGGCGTTTGAACGCGGCAAGTTTCGTGTGCGTGGCGACAGCATCGAATTGTGGCCCAGTTACGAAGAGTTTGCGTATCGGATCGAAATGTGGGGGGACCAGATCGACCAGATTTCGATCATCAAACCCGTCTCCGGCGAAACCGTCAAAACACTCTCCCAGGTCTTCGTCTACCCGGCGAAACACTTTGTGATGCCCGACGATCGCATCAAGCGGGCGATCAGCGTGATCCGTGCGGAATTAAAGCATCAGTTGGAATTATTTCAAAAGCAAGGCAAGTTGCTCGAGGCGCAGCGTCTGTCGGCGCGGACTCGATTTGATCTCGAGATGTTGGCCGAAGTGGGCCATTGCCCCGGTATCGAAAACTACTCTCGGCCGCTGTCGGGCAAAGCACCGGGTTCGTCGCCAGACACGCTGTACGAATTCTTTCCCGATGACTTCATCACCTTCGTCGACGAATCGCACGTCACGGTGCCCCAGGTGCGCGCGATGTACGCCGGTGACCGCAGCAGAAAGTTGACGCTGGTTGATCACGGGTTTCGGCTGCCCAGTGCGCTGGACAATCGGCCGTTGAAATTTGAAGAGTGGGAAGAGCGAACCGGTCAGATTTGTTTCGTCAGCGCGACGCCCAGCGATTACGAATTGGAACGCACCGGTGGCGAAGTGGTTGAACAAATCATTCGACCGACGGGATTGTTGGATCCCGAGGTGGAAGTCGTTTCGGCGCGTGGCCAAGTCAATCACTTGATCAACGAAATTCGTATCCGAGCCGAACGAGACGAACGGGTACTGGTCACCGCGTTGACGAAACGGTTGGCGGAGGATTTGGCGAACTTCTTCCAAGAGCAAAACGTTCGTTGCCGTTGGCTGCACAGTGAACTCAATGCGTTCGAGCGAGTGGATCTGCTGCAAGAACTTCGGGCCGGGCATTTCGATTGTCTCGTCGGCGTCAACCTGCTTCGCGAAGGCTTGGACCTGCCCGAAGTCTCTTTGGTGGCGATTCTAGACGCCGACAAAGAAGGCTTCTTGCGCAGCGAAACCAGCTTGATACAAACCATCGGGCGGGCGGCTCGCAACGCCAACAGCAAAGTGATCTTGTATGCCGACAAAGTGACCGAATCGATGCGATTGGCGATCGGTGAAACCGAACGGCGTCGCGCGATTCAACAGGCGTACAACGAAGAACACGGGATCACGCCCGAAACGGTGCGGAAAAAGATCAAGGCGGGGATCGAGACCGACGCGGCCAAACGACGAAAAACGATCGCAAAGGCGCAGGAGGAATCCGAAACGACGTACATCACGCTCGAATTCGTCGAAGCGTTGGAGCGAGAAATGTTGTCGGCCGCGGAGGACTTGGAGTTTGAGCGTGCGGCACAGCTGCGAGACCGAGTCCTGCAACTGAAAGAAAACATCGGCAAACCGTTGGCGGACGTCGAAGTCGACAAACCGTCCAGTGCAACGGGCCGGCAAAGTCAACGCGGGCGACGCAAGGGAACCAAGGGGACGGGGAGCCGCAGCAAGATCCCGAGACCCAAACGCGGTTGATCGGCGTGGACATCAAATCACAACGGGCGTCAATCGATGGGTGCAGGCGTTCGCGCACCCGTTTTTAGCCGTTGTGGAATGCTGGTAAGAAGATTTCGGAGGTAAGAAAATGACGGAACGCACCATCCGATCGACAGATCCCATCTTCCTACCTCCAAAATCTTCCTACCGCTCCGCCAGGCAGCGCCGTCCGTGTCCCGCAGAGTTTCGCTGACCGGAATCCGGGTGGCGTGAACTGGGGGAAACGTCGCGAAGTTTGCCGCTGGCAGGCTGTTAATCGGCGTCCCCGACAGGTACGATTTCCGCCATGACTCCGATGATGAAACAGTACCACGAGGCGAAGGCGGCTTGCGGCGACGCATTGCTGCTTTTTCGCATGGGCGATTTCTATGAACTGTTTTTGGAGGACGCCAAGACGGCCGCCCGAGTCCTCGGGCTGACCCTGACCAGCCGCGACAAAGACAGTGCGAACCCGACGGCGATGGCAGGGTTTCCCCATCACCAACTCGATTCCTACCTCTGCAAACTGATCCAAGCGGGGTTCCGGGCCGCGGTCTGTGAACAGGTCGAAGACCCGAAACAGGCCAAGGGGCTGGTCAAACGAGAAATCACCCGTCTGGTCAGCGCGGGGACCCTGACCGACGATGACTTGCTCGATCCGCGGGAAGCGAATTATTTGGCCGCCGTGGTGTTGCACACGCCTCGAAAAGGCAAGAAGCAAACCGATGAACCGGTCGCGGGAATCGCTTGGGCGGAACTTTCCAGCGGACGGTTCTGCGCCGGGGTATTTCCCGTTTCGCGAGTCGAAGACGAATTGGCGCGGATCGGTCCGGCGGAAGTGATTTACCGCGAAGACGACGCCAAATTTTCGCCGGATTCCACCGCCCCGTGGTCCTGGACGGCGCGGCCGGCTTGGAGCTTCGCCGAAGATGCTTCGGTAGAGTTACTGTGCAAGCAGTTCTCGGTCGGTTCGCTCGAAGGGTTTGGCTTTCGCGACGACGACACCGCGGCAGTTCGAGCAGCCGGCGCGGCACTGACCTATCTGCAGGAAACACAACCCGCTGGGCTGGATCATTTTCGATCCATCTCGGCGCACCACCGCAGCGGCGTGCTGGAGATCGATGCGTCGACGCGGCGAAGTCTGGAGATCACACGAACGCTACGAACCTCGTCGCGGGCCGGGTCGTTGGTCGATGCGATCGACTTGACGTGCACGTCGGCCGGGTCGCGGATGTTGGCCGATTGGATCGCCGCGCCGTTGGTCGAAATCGATGCGATTTGCCAGCGACACGATGCGGTCGAAGAATTCTTTACCCAAGCATCCCTCCGCAGCGATGTGCGGTCGACCCTGAAACAGACCTACGACATCACCAGACTGCTGGCGCGAATCGCCACCGGTCGGACGGGGCCGCGGGATCTGCAGCAAGTGTCTCGAACGCTGGCGGGATTGCCGACGCTGAAAGCCAAGTTGGCCGGACGCAAACCCAAGCGGATCATGCACTTGGAGTCGCATTTGCACCTGTGTCCGGAGTTGCGCAGCGAACTGGAAGCGGCGTTGGCCGATGAATGTCCGCTCAATGCTGCCGACGGAAATTTCGTCCGCAAGGGATTCGACCCCGAACTCGATTCGCTGCGTGAGTTGGCCGCCGGCGGAAAACAGTGGATTCTGGAATACCAACAACGTCAGATGGACGTGACCGGCATTCCCAACTTGAAAGTCGGTTACAACAAGGTCTTCGGCTACTACTTGGAAGTCACCAACGCTCACAAGGACAAGGTGCCCGAGGATTTCATTCGCAAACAAACGCTGAAGAACTGCGAACGATACATCACGCCGGAGTTAAAAGAATACGAAGAGAAAGTCCTGGCCGCAGATGAAAAAGCCGCCGCACGGGAACAGTTGATCTTTCATAACTTGCGGACGCGTACCCACCATCATCTGGCGACGTTGCAGGAAGTTGCCGTTGCGATGGCGGAACTGGATGTGCTCGCGGCCCTGGCCGAGCTGGCCGCACAGCGAAGTTGGGTGCGGCCGGAGATGACCGACGATTCGGTGTTGCGAATCGAAGCGGGCCGGCACCCGGTGTTGGACGTGACGTTGCCGCAGGGAGAATTTGTCCCCAACGACTGCGTTCACGCCCCCGAGACCGGGATGATCCTGCTGATCACCGGCCCCAACATGTCGGGCAAAAGCACGTACATCCGCCAAGTCGCCTTGATCACTTTGTTGGCTCAAGCCGGGTCGTTTGTGCCCGCCGAATCCGCGTTGATCGGGATCGCCGACCGGATCTTTGCCCGCGTGGGAGCCAGCGATGAACTCAGCCGCGGGCAGAGTACGTTCATGGTCGAGATGGTCGAAACGGCGCGGATTCTCAATACCGCCACGTCGCGGTCCCTGGTGATCCTGGATGAAATCGGCCGCGGAACGAGCACCTATGACGGGCTGTCGCTGGCCTGGGCGATCACCGAGCACTTGCACGAACAGATCGGTTGCCGGACCCTGTTTGCGACGCACTACCACGAGCTGACTCAGTTGGAAGAGTCGCTGCCGCGGGTGTCGAATTTGAACGTGGCCGTCAAAGAGTGGAATGACGAAGTGGTCTTTTTGCACCGGATCATTCCCGGCGGCGCGGACAAGAGCTATGGGATCCACGTCGCCCGCCTGGCCGGCGTGCCTCGCGAAGTCAACGAGCGTGCCAAAGACGTGCTGGCGCAATTGGAAATCGACCACCGAGACGCTCTGGACCGGCCCTCGATCGCTCCACCCCAGGGACACAGCGACCGCGGCGGCGGCTCCTACCAGCTGACCCTGTTCGGGTTCTCCGACCATCCGGTGCTGAGCCAGGTGCAGAGCTTGGACCTGAATTCGATGACCCCGATCGACGCGATGCAGTTTCTGCAGCGGGCCCAGCGTGAATTACGGAGCAATCCGGTGGTGAAGTCGTAGCGGCCGGGCCTGAATCGGCCGCCGCGTTTCTGGCCGCATCGTTTTTTGCCTTTCTTTTTGGCAAAAAACTCGATCTTTCGTGAAACCCTGCCGCCTTGGCGTGGTTTGAACAGGGTAACTCTCGACGAATTCCATCCATTGCGATCGCAGTGTCTGGGGCAATGTCGTGGGGCGATGTACGGCTTCAAAGCACGGCGGAACTTCTCCGCAGCCAACTTCTCTTTCTGTAATCTCTGGGAATCGAAATCAATGAAGATCACAAGCGGCCCAATGGCCCTGTTGTTCGCGGCAATCTTGGCGATGGTCGCCACTGATGTTATGGCTCAACGCGGTGGCGGGGGCCGACCGGGGGGTGGGGGCGGCCGACCGGGCGGCGGCGGATTTCGTGGCGGTCCTGGAGGCCCCGGCGGCTTCGGCGGACGCGGCGGTGGTTCCATCCTGGGACTGTTGCAAGTCAAAGAAGTCCAAGAAGAAATCGAGTTGATGCCCGACCAGGAAGAGGCCGTCAAGAAGGTCGCTGAGAACCGCGAACGCGTCGAATTCCCACGCGATTTCGATCGTGAGAATCGCGACAGCGAAGAAAATGTCGCCAAAATGCAGGCGTACATGAAGCAGGTTGCTGAAGGCGAAAAGAAGATCCGCGAGCAACTCGAAGAGGTGCTGTTGCCAGAGCAAATGGAACGGCTGGAACAAATCGAAGTCCAGCAGATGCGGGCCGGGGCGCTGATGAATGAGCGCGTCGCAACCGAACTGAAGCTGACCGCCAAGCAGAAAGAAGAACTGGCAAAGATGGCTGAAGAAGCTCGCGAAGAAATGATGTCCAAGATGCGCGAGTTGTTCCAAGGCGGTGACCGCGAAAACATGCGGGAAAAGATGGAGGAAGCTCAAAAGGACATGGAAACCAAACTGGTCAGCGTGCTGACCAGTGAGCAGAAAAAAGAGTTTGAAGAAATGAAGGGCGAGCCCTTCGAAATGCCGGCACCCCAAGGACGTGGCGGATTCGGCGGCCGCGGCGGAGACGGTGGCGGCCCCGGCGGCGGACGCGGTGGTCGCGGTGGCCCGGGCGGAGACCGAGGCGGTGATCGAGGTGGACGCCCAGGCGGACGCCCGGCGGCTGAGTGATTTGACTGACCGAAGCTAGACGAGTTCGCTGCTCGAATTGAAACGTCGACTGCAGCGAAGCGCTCCGCTGCACCGACCAGGGACAGGTTCTCCACGTGAGAATCTGTCCCGTTTTTTTTCAGGTTTCAGGTTTCAGGTTTCAGGTTTCAGGTTTCAGGTTTCAGATTTGAGATTTGCTGAATCTAACATTTTCTATGTACCGAAATTTGCCGGATAGGCGAAGTCCTTCAGGCCCGGAGGGCCGGCAGAGTGGATGCCGGTGGCGTGAGCCCAATGCCACCTATTCTGGACCCTATCGGGTGGCGCGGTCCCAAAAACCCGGTTTTGGCACGATTTTTGCGCCTGGCAGGTAAGTTTACACTTACTGCCTTTCTGACTGGGAATCGCCATGGTCGACCCGACGACACTCGGTGCCGATGAAGAGTCTCGCTTTGGCAAAGCCAAAGCGTTGCTGGCTGAGCTTCTTGAATTACCCAAACTACAACGGGTCTTTGAAGATCACGATTGTGCCAACGCGCGGATGGTCTATACGCAGGCCCCGACCCTCTGGCTACTCGTTTTACAACGGCTCGAAGGAGGCATCTCACTAACCGATGCCGTCGCAGATTTGCTCAAAAATCATACGGATATTTTGCCTGACAATCGAAGGGTTCAAGAGAATCGCCTTTCCGAAAACAATTCGGCCTACAACGCCGCCAGAAAAAGGATTCCGCTCGCTGTCGTGGAAGAGTTTTCCCATCGAATCTGCGATCACCTTGCTTCCCGCGCTCCCAAAGCCTTTCTCGATCGACGTGTATTCATTATCGATGGGACGACGATCACGCTTCCTCCGACCGAAGCACTTCAGAAAGCGTTCCCGCCGGCGTCCAACCAACACGGAGAGACGGTTTGGCCTATTGCGAGATTGCTGGTCGCAAATGAAATGCAGACCGGGTGCGCGTTGTTGCCGCAAGTCGATCCGATGTACGGAGCGGACAACAAAAGTGAACTTGAGCAAGCCAAGCCGATTATTGAACGACTCCCGAAACGCTCGATCGTTCTGGCTGATAGCGGTTTTGGGATTTTTAATGTCGCCCACCACTGCCAATTACATCATCAAGACTTCGTGCTGCGGCTGACCAAACAGCGATTCAGGTCGTACCGCAAGTCGGCTACGTTGGTCGACCAAGGGGACGGGTACAAGACGTTTCACTTGATTTGGCGGCCGACACCGAAGGACCGCCGAACCAATCTCGATCTTAGTAAAGACACGTCTATCGAAGTCTTTCTCCACCAAATTGAACTTGAAAATGGAGACACGCTGGAGATCGTGACGAGCCTTGAGACGGACGCTCACTCGGCCGCTGCCCTGTACGTTCGTCGCTACGATGTGGAGTTCGATATCCGCGATGTCAAAGTGACGATGGACACAGAAAACATTCGCGCCAAGAGTGTCGACACGGTGATGAAGGAGCTAATGGGATCGATCATCGCTTATAATCTTGTCGCTCAGCTACGCAAACAAGCAGCGAAATTGATTCGAGTTGACCCTCGCGAGCTCAGCTTCACGGGAGTTTGGACGACGTTCAAGCATCATCTGCTACGTGAAAAGCTTACGACCCTGGAGGAATGGAGGCTGGCTTATCACGGCGCTTTGGTGAGCGCAGCGGGCCGCAAACTTCCCAATCGAAAATTGCCTCGCAGCTACCCACGCATAGCCCACCCGCGGCGCCAAAAGACAACGAAATTCCAGAAGTCACTTCGAAGAAAAAAACAGCAGCCCGATGATATACCACCCGAATGACCACAAAGTAGGTGGCATTGGGCGTGAGCCACCGGAGATGATTTCAAGGAGTCTCTGAGGCCCAGCGGGCCGACACAGTTCCCCAGCTTTTTGCAATACCCGCAGCTCATGAGACCGATTGTGCCGGCCTTTCAGGCCTCCGTGATCGAGGTCTTTCCATTCCGGTGGCTGACCGGCTTGTTGACTTAATTCGATCGCACGTGGGATTAGCCGCGAGCGCGCAAGCGTACGGGCATTCATCTTGTCGATTGCTCACCGGCGCCCGTAGGCTCGCGCCAAACGGCTGATTAAATCAGCAAGCCGTGACGCCACCAGCAAGCATTGTGCCAGCCCTCCGGGCTTCATCGCGAACAAACATAGAAAACGTTAGTGTCAGGAGATTTCAGGTTTCAGATTTGAGATCCAACAACTTGGAACTTGGAACTTTCGACATAAGGATTACAACCGGTACACCTTCGTTGCGTTTCCGCATCATACGAGGTTGCATTTTCGCATCATCGCTGCCAACTGCGTGCTAGGGTTCCTCGGACGAGGTCTGTATGGACTCAGACCCGGATCGACTTCCCGCATGCGCCTGACTCAAGCCGATGTTCGCTTTGTTTTCAACCTCAACCTCCCCTGCGACGGCCCGCGATGGCTGCGCATGGCGAAAGGTGAGTGCGATAGCAATCGTGGTGGTCTCGCTGCTGCAGTCTGTCGGTTGTTCGCGACTGCGGCTTCCCGCCATCGATCCGACGGGGCAACGGATCTTCAATCCCCTGCCTGCGACGACGACGATCGCGCTGCCCGGTTCGGCCGGTGAAGGCCGGCTGGGGAACTGCCTGCGGAAACTCGGTGACCCGTTGAACACGCGGCCGTTTTCGTTGCCCGAACCGGCGTTTCCCGAACCGGTCGCTCCGCCGCCCTGCCTGACGCCGGTGCCCAGCACGGCGACACCACCGCTGACTTCAATCGGTGGTGCGTCCAATGAACCGTGCGTGCCAAGCGCCCCGTGCCCGTCGGATTGCCAAAACGGTCCGCCCGCCATTCTGTACGGCAACGAGTGTCAGATGCGCGAGCTTTGCCGGCTTCCCAAACGCGGCAAGCGAGGCTGCATCCTGCTCTCGCCCCAGAAAATTGTTGCACCGGTCGGCGGGGAAGTGGTTCTGTTGTCGGGAATCTGTGGTGACGAGGGACATTTGCAAGTCGGCGAACCGCTGGAATGGATGCTGACGCCGGAAAGCGTCGGCACCTTTATCCAAGTCGGTGACGATGACCCCGGTGTGATGCACCGGTTGGCGCGGATTAAAAAAGCGGCCAAGCAAGATCCCGCCTATGCGTTCGGCGTGACCAGCACCAAACGCACGAAGATCACCCGTGGAAATTTGAATCCCAATGATGATGTCCAGTTGGAAAAGGGACAAACATGGATCACCGTCAGCAGCCCCAGTGAAGGGACCAGCAAAGTCACCGTGCTGGCACCGGAAAGCGAGTGCTGGGATCAACGAAAAGCAACGGCGACGATCTACTGGGTCGATGCGGCACGACAGTTTCCGGGGACGCAAATCGTCCCGGCGGGAACACCGGTCACGTTGACGACGCGGGTGACTCGATCCGAAGGCATGTTGCCGGCGCGTGGATGGAAGGTGTATTACGAAATCATGCAACCCGAACTCGGCTCGTTCGCGTCGACCGGATCCTCGTTCGTCGAAGCCGTTGTCGATGACGCCGGAAATGCGACGGTGCAGTTGATCCCGACACCGGGCACGTCGGGCACAGCGGCGATCGCGATGCGGGTGATTCGCCCTGGTGGTGAAACCGACAACATGCCGCCGTTGACGCTGTTCACCGGTGAGACCTTTGTCACGTGGAGTGCGCCGCAGCTGGCGATTCGCGCCGGCGCGCCTCAGATCGCTTCCTTCGGCATCCCCTTCCAGGCCGCCGCCGCGGTTTCCAATCCCGGTGATCAACCCGCGGCCAACGTCCGCGTGATCATGCAGATTCCGCCGGGCGTGCAAGCATCGAGTCAGGATTCCTTTGCCCAGAATCTGCCCAACGCGATCGTGTGGGACATCGGTGAATTACCCCCCCAGCAAGAATTGGATCTGTTGCTCGACGTCACCACCGAATCCTCCTTGACGCTGAACTTTGAAGCGCGAGCGGACGGCCCGTTGGTGGCGACAACATCCGTCGCCGTCGACGTCTTTCGTCCCTCGCTGGTATTGAGCGTAGCACCGGAGAAAGAACGCTATCAGGTCGGCGAAGAGGTGACGTTCAACATTCACGTCCGAAACACCGGCGACCGCCCGCTGACGAACTTGCAATTGATCGCCAATGGCGACGATTCGATGCTGCACACGCCGAGCAACCTGCAGCGGGTCGTCAAACCCAAACAAGATCCCAACACACAGGAAGACATCCCGCTTCAACCGGGCGAGACCTGGCCGGTCGCGGTGACCTTCATTCCGACCGATCCGGGCCGCCGCTGCATCCAGTTGGAAGCGACCGCGGATGCGGGACAGCGGGCCACGACCGAGTCCTGCGTTACCGTCATCAATCAGCCGCCGCCCACGCCCGCGGTCACCGCGACGCTGTCCGGTCGCAGTCGGACTTCGGTCGGCAGCGAAACGCTCTTCCGTGGCATCGTCGTCAACACCGGCAGTGTGCCGCTGGACAATGTCCGCGTCACGCTGGCCTATGATCCACAGCTCCGCCCGGTCGGTGCAACGGACCAATACCTCTCCGAGCCGCGCAGCGGTCAGTACATGATCGAGTGGGTGATCCCACGGCTGGAACCCGAAACCAGCGAAACACTGGAAGCCAATTTCCAGGTGATCGGCACGAATCCAAGAAGCAGCGTGGTGTTGGCGGTTGAGTCGCAACAAGGCGCCCGGGCCAGCGAACAGGTGCAGTTTGAAATCTTGCCGTCGGCGGTTCGACAACCTGAACCCGCTCCGGCCGCTCCCAACACACTGCCCCCGGCGACCGCTCCACCGATGATCCCCGGACCGCCAACACGGCCCGCGCCGAATCAGGATCCTACGCCGCGGCCGGCTCCCAGCCAGCCCGCCCAGCCGCAATCATTGGGTCTGTCGATCACGGGTCCCAGCACAGCCGTGTTCGTCAATCAACCGATCCGCTACGACTTGCGCGTCACCAATCCGTCGTCACAGCAAGACGGCAACGTCAGCATTCGATTTAATCTGCCCGACGGCGTGCAGGTGGTGCGTGTCACACAACCGCTGAGCCCCGAGTTGGGCGAATTCAGTCCCAACGGAGGATACATCTATCTGAAAGACATCGGGACGCTGAGACCGTTTGAATCGATCGACTACCTGATCTTGTTGACGTGCAATCAACCGAAGACGTTTACGATCACCGCCGAAGCGGTCAGTCGCGGAAAGCCGTTGGGCGCGCGGTATCAAGTGACGACCCAAGTCGTCTCGGATCAGTAAGCAAGCCGCCTCACCGGCACGCGTCCGCTCCTCCCAGCACGCGGCGTCAGCCAGTGGCGCGTGCTCAATCCCAGCACGCGGCGTCAGCCAGTGGCGCGTGCTCAATCGTTAGCGATTAACATCTCAGGACTGCGATTGCAGCATCTGAGCCTTCGCCATCGCTTCTTCGGCTTTGGCGATGTACTGCTGCTCCTGGGTACCGGCCCAGGCGCGTTGGTACGTCACGCTCATGGCGGTGAAGTTGAACGGATCGTTCGGTTCCAATTCACATGCTTTCTCGCCGTGTCGGATCGCCTCGTCGTGCTGTCCGGTCTTGGTGTAGACGCGGGCGAGGGCGAGGTGCCCGAGCACGAACGAATCGTCTTCCTGGAGAATCGAATTCAAACCTTCGATCGCTTCGCTGAACTTCTCGTCGTCGATCAGTTTTTCGACGTCGTTGTACTGACTGTGAATGTCACTCATGGTTGATAAAAATTAAGCCTGGGCCAGATTTCGGAGGACGGTCGGGAGGATCCCGCCGTTGCGGTAGTACTGCAGTTCGACCGGGGTGTCGATCCGCACGATGCAATCAAAGGTGTTGACGGTGCCGTCTTCGGCAGTTGCCGTGACCGTGATGGTGCTACGGGGCTCGAGGTCATCCGACAGATCGGGGATCGAGAACGTTTCTTCGCCGGTCAAGCCGAGCGCCTGCCACGTTTTTCCGTCGGCGAATTCCAACGGCAACACGCCCATGCCGACGAGGTTGCTGCGGTGAATCCGTTCGTAGCTCGCCGCGATCACTGCTTTGACGCCTAACAACATCGTGCCCTTGGCCGCCCAGTCGCGGCTGCTGCCGGTGCCGTACTCGGTACCGGCCAAGACGACCAACGGAGTGCCTTCCTTCTGGTACCGCATCGACGCGTCGTAAATGCTGGTCACCTCATCGGTAGGCAAGTATCGGGTGACACCGCCCTCGGTTCCCGGCGCCAGTTGGTTGCGGATGCGAATGTTGGCAAACGTGCCGCGAACCATCACACGGTCGTTACCGCGTCGTGAACCAAAACTGTTGAATTCCTTGATCGGAACGCCGACTTCTTGCAGGAACTTACCGGCAGGGCCGTCGGAAGCGATCGCACCGGCCGGAGAGATGTGGTCGGTGGTGACCGAATCGCCCAGCAACACCAGACATCGTGCGCCTTCGATCGGACCGATCGGGGGAACCGCATCCCCGGTCACGTGATCCAAGAATGGCGGATGATGGATGTACGTGCTCTCTTCACTCCATGGGTAAATCGCACCTTCGGCGGCATCGATCGCGTTCCACAACTCGTTCCCTTCGACGGCCTCGTTGTACTGGCGAGTGAACATCTCAGGATCGATCGAGGTTTGGATGGTCTCCAAAATCTCTTCCGCCGACGGCCAAATCTCTTTCAAGAAGACGTCGTTGCCCTTGGCGTCTTTGCCCAAGGGCTCGGTGACCAGATCGATGTCCGTGGTTCCGGCAAGAGCGTAGGCGACCACCAGCGGCGGGCTCGCCAAATAGTTGGCCCGTGTCAACGGATTGACGCGGCCTTCAAAGTTACGGTTTCCGCTCAGCACGGCCGACGCGACCAGGTCACCCGACTCGATCGCTTCGGCGACCGGTGCCGGCAGCGGACCGCTGTTACCGATACAGGTTGTGCATCCATAGCCGACGGTGTGGAACCCGAGCGTCTTGAGCGGCTCGGTCAGTCCGGCTTTGTCCAAGTACTCGGTGACGACGCGGGAGCCCGGCGCCAAACTGGTTTTGACATGCGACGGAACCTTCAAACCTCGCTCGGCCGCTTTCTTGGCCAATAACCCCGCGCCGATCATCACCGACGGGTTACTGGTGTTGGTACAGGACGTGATCGCGGCGATCACGACAGCGCCGTGTCCGATCTGGCTACTTTTTCCGTTGTCTTGGATCGTGCCCTTGTGGTCCAGATCGCCCGGATCGAGCCCGAACCCGGTCTTGCCGATCGGCGCCGTCAGGGCTTCGTTGAAGGCCGATTTCATGTTGGAAAGCGAAATCCGATCCTGCGGACGCTTCGGTCCGGCCAAGCTCGGTTCGACGGTGCCCAAATCCAGCGACAGCGTCTTGGTGTAGTTCAGGGTGGGACCATCATCGGTGCGGAACAGCCCCTGTTCTTTGCAATAACGTTCGACCAGTTGCACGCCGGTTTCTGGACGACCGGTTTGACGCAAATAAGTCAGTGTCACGTCGTCGACGGGGAAGAAGCCCATCGTCGCACCGTATTCGGGTGCCATGTTGGCGATCGTCGCCCGGTCGGCAACGCTCATCGCGTTCATCCCGGTACCGAAGAACTCGACAAACTTGCCGACCACGCCTTCGGCACGCAGCAGTTCGACCACGCGCAGTACCATGTCGGTCGCCGTCGCACCCGACGGCAGTTTGCCGGTCAATTCAAACCCGATCACTTCCGGCATCAACATGTACAACGGTTGGCCCAACATGTTCGCTTCGGCTTCGATTCCGCCGACGCCCCAACCGAGCACGCCCAGGCCGTTGATCATTGTGGTGTGGCTGTCCGTTCCGACCAGGGTGTCGGGCATGGCGACCGGGCCGTCACCGGTATCGCGAATCGCCACGACGTGGGCCAGGTATTCCAAATTGACTTGGTGTACGATTCCGACGTTGGGCGGAACGACACGGAAATTGTCGAACGCTTGTTGACCCCAACGCAAGAATTCGTAGCGCTCGCGGTTCCGCTGGAATTCGATTTCAACGTTTTGGCCGAGCGACGATTCGCTGCCGAAGAAATCCACTTGGACGCTGTGGTCGATGACCAGGTCCACCGGGATCAGCGGATTGATTTTGTTGGGGTCGCCGCCGATCCGCTGCATCGCCGAGCGCATCGCCGCCAAGTCGACGACGGCCGGCACGCCGGTGAAGTCCTGCAACACGACGCGGTACGGCTTGAACGGCACTTCCTGTTTCTCAGGCGCCTTCGCGTTCCAGGCGGCGAGATTTTTCACGTCCTCTTCGCTGACGGAAAAACCATCGCAGTTGCGCAACACCGACTCGAGCAGCACTCGAATCGAGAAGGGCATCCGATCAATCTGTCCGAGTCCGGCGTCTTGCAATTTGCTGAGCCGGTAAATGGTGGCTGCTCCGCTGCCGGTTTCGAATTGGTCGCGGACGCTAAACGGGTCAAAACTCACTGCGTGTGTCTCTGAGTGCAAAGCGGAAGTGGGACGGTCAACGCGCACAGTCTAGCGTTTTGCTCGGAATAAATCGCCCCTGCGACAGGCCGTCACCGACCGAATCAGAACACAACCGACCCTCGAGACGGTCTCCCGCGACGAATGTTTTCCTAGCCGCCTCAGATCGCTGTTTTGGGGCCGGCGGCCGCCCAAAGAGCCTGTCGTCGCTGGGATGCAGTTCGATCAAACCGAGCCGATCGCCCTGCCAGCGGTGCCCCGTTCCGTCACCCGACGCAGGAAAATCCCAAAAACCGCAGCTGGCAAGCTGGGCGATTTGCGTCCTGTGTGCCGGACGTGCCGATTCTTTTGGTCATCCGGATTGTTTCTCGTCGATAAGGTTTTTCGACGAAGGACTGATTCCCAATTGGTTTCCGGCTGGAACGAGAGACGTTGATCCCCATGACTTTGACTTCCCCCATCAATCGTGTGTCGTCTCGGTCACGCCGACGCGGCTGGCAAGTGGGCAAAGCCCTGGTGCTGACCAGCCTTGCCACTGGAATTCCTGCGTTTTCGATGCTGGGCCAGCCCCACGCGTCAGCAGCCGACACCGCATGTGATGCCTATTCCGCCAGTGGCAATCAAGGCCCGTGCGACTGTGGCAGCTGCGGACAAACGGGGCGGACATCCAACCCGATCTACAAGACACTCGACACGGTCGCCGGCGGCATCGAGAAGCTGCTGGGACTGGACCGTTGCGGCAACGCCGGATGCACGACGCACGGCTGCGATGGCGGATGTGATTCGGCCCCCTGGATGACGGACCTCGAATCAACCACTCCGCCGGTGTTGCAAATCCCCAACCCACCGGCGGCAACCAAACCCTTGGCGCCACCCTCGACCGCGGCGCCTCGATTGCCAACCGTCCCGCCACTGGCGCCGGCGCCGAGACAAGCTGCTCCGAAGCAAGCAACGCCCAATCCTGAAACACCCAAGCCTGCCGCGCCGGCCCCCCCCGACCCCACTCAATCGTCGCGCCGTCAAGAGACCCCCGCCGTCCCACCAGCAGCGGAACCAACGGGCCGCCCCACACTCACTCCACCGCCGACGATCCCTGCCGAACCGGTTCCGACGCCGCGCCCGGCAACGCCTGCGATGCCCCTTCCCGAACCGGGCTCCGATTCGCCGGATCCTCTCAGCGATCCGCAGTTCACGCCTCCCTCGCTACCGGACATGCCGCCCACGCCGAACCCGGTCGAACCCCCAACGCAACCGAAAAAAGAAGGTTCGATCTTTGATGCGTTGGATGATCTGGAGGACTTGGATGATCCCTTCGAGGAGGACGCTGCTCGTTTGCGACGGCAATACGGTTCCATCCGGCCGATGCTGGAACGTGCCAGCCGAATGATCGCGAAGACCTACCAACCGGTTTACCCCGCGCCCAAGACACCGACGCAATTGCCCCAAAAGCCCGAACGAGCGGTGGGCAGCGGATTGCGACCGGTCAGTCACGAAGAACCGATCCAACTGCGTCCGATGACCAGCCGACGTGTGTTGGCACCCTACCGGGCCTCGCGTTAACCGGGCCTCGCGTTAAGACGTGCTGTGACCGCCCCATCTTCATCTATCCCGGATGGGATGGATGGTCGCAGCCGAACGCGCAAGCTGGAAGCTTACGCCACTATCGAAGACCGCCATCGCTGATGTGGTAGCGGTGACACTGGGTGCAATCCTCACCGGCAGCGTTGGCGTGATGGCACGCCGCGCAAGATTCACGCTCCAACGCTTTGAACTCCGACCCGGCAAAGACGAATTCATGGTCCGGCATCGTCTGTCGATCACGAACTTGGTGACAGTGACTGCAATCACCGAGCGCGGAGACACTCAGATGGGGGCGATGCGAAAACTTGGTGAACTCGCTGCGTTGTCCCACTAAACGTTTCGCCCGCCAAGAAGCGGGAATCGCGGTCGCACCGGGATGGCAGGATACACACGCGGCGACAAAGGGTCCGTCGAAGAAACGCTGCTTCAGCGGATCGTGTTCGGCTAACTGCGCAAACGTTTCGATCATGCCGACCATCACGGGATCGCCGTGCCCGTTGCCTCGATAGCTGATCGCAAATCGTTGATCATTGCGATACCAGCCGCCGACTTGCACCAGGTCGGATGGTGGCACAGCGGAAACGACCGTTGACGAGCGTTCGTTTGAACCGGCCAATGGATCCTGCTGAAGCGGATCCTCCAGCAGCGGATCGTCCAACAATGCGTCTTCATCGCCCGGCTCGCCCAGCAGGCTTGATCCCAATAGCTCGGCTCCCAACAAGTCATCATCGTCCGCGATGACCAATCGAATCTTTGGTCGCGGTCGTGTGATCGTGGCACTTTGTGTACCGGTCAAGTCGGTCTGCGCGAACCATTTCTGGCCGGCCGACTCGATCAACTGCGGCGACAGAGAACGCAGAACGGGTTGGAAGGGACCGGGAGAAATCCCCAATTGCAACAGCCGCTCTTGGATCGCCGATTGGCCCCGTCTGCCGACGTCGTCAATCAACCTTTGATAACCGTTCGCCAGACGCGCAAGCGTCTCATCGGTTTGCGGGTCTTCGATCGACAAGCGACTGACATCGCCCCCCGGGACACTACGCACGATTTTGGTCACCGCCGGATCGGCGCGCAACATCAACTCGGCAAGCGGCGAGATCACTCCGTCGGCGAACCCGGTCGCGCCCTCCGGCCAACCGCTGACGTTGTTCAAGGCGTTTCGCGGCAAGGATGGCAGAGCAACAAAATCGATGCCCTTTCCTGCCCGCACGTTCATCGCTTCATCGTGACACGTTTGGCAGCTGGTTTCGTAGCTTGCCACGCGAACCAGTTCACCCGTCGGTCCCGCGGGATGGCAGATCAAGCAGTCGAACGTTTCCGCCCCCGACTTCCACGACGGGAAATGTGTCTGCTGGTGAGTGGCATGATTGAACGAGAGTTCTCCGCCACGGCCATACGGCCAACCCTCCCAATCCGGATGTGAATCGGCAAACGCCCCGAAGCGTTCGCTGTGACAGGTTTGGCATTGGTTGTTTGACAGCGACAACAAGTCTGCCTCGGCGCCATGGTGCTCTTGATGGCAGGCTCGACAAGCGACATCGTTTTGGTCAACGGCGGCATCGGGGATCCATCGAGGCAACAAGCCGGTGCTGGCGGCGTCAGAACGCTTGGAAGCCAGCCGAATCGTCTCGGTCATCTGATCGCGAACCGAAACCGGCAGATTGTGTGCCGCGAGAGCCAGGTTCGCGTTGATCGTACGGTGATGGCAATCCATACACAGATCCGACTGCGTCACAGCGGCATGCGAATCAGCGGCATGCGAATCAGCGGCATGCGAATCACTTGCCGAATGAAACCACGCAGCCAATGAAAACGCAGCTTGATGATGACACGCGGCGCACTTTTCGCCGGAAACGGAACCCGCCAGAATCTGGGCGTGCGGTGTCGACAATTCCCCTGGCTTGAACAATTGCTCCGCGGGCATCATCGCCAACGTTGCCAGCGCACCCAGCAAAACGCACGTGAAGAAAACGATGGTCCAGCGACGGCGTCGCCCCGACCAGGTGCGAACGCGGGCGGCGCCGTCCGATCCAGCCCCGTCGACGGCCGGCATCCACGAATCGCCGGGGCGATCGTTGATGGGCGGTTGCGGGATTTCAAGATTGTCTCTTCGCATGACTTGCTTTGCGCCTCGTCCTCAACCCACCAGCCGCAACACGATCACCATGTGAATCAGCGACACAGCCAACAACACCAGCGACAGGAGCGAATGAAACACCACCCAACAACGCAGTCGCAGCTGCAGGGCAAATTGATAATCCAGATCGTCGCGGCGACGCACCAATGCCGCCAACTGCCCCGCAACGCGTCGCCCGTCCTCCTCCAGATAGCGATCCAATTCTTTCAGGTCACCGAGTAACCTGCGGCGGCGATTTCCGTTGGGCGCGATCACGTAGGCGAGTGTCGGACGGCTGACAAAAAACGGTGACAAAGCCTGTTGGTAGAACGTTTCCAGCACCTGCTTGGCCGACGTTTCGCTGATTTGGCGGCAGGCCTTGTCGGCTGCGGCGGCGATTTGATTCCGCACCCAATCGATGCGATCGAAACGATGTTGGCCTTCGACCGCCGTGAGTTTTTTCGGCAGCGTGCGACTGGCATAGATCCCATAAAAACCGCTCGCGGTGACCATCAGGAAGATGATCGACAAACAACCCTCCAGGACTCCACCGGCGATCAGCGCCGGAACGTGAAGCACATAGATTGCGGTCGTGAAAATCCCCACGTAAAGATGGATCTGCGTCCAGGTGCTGACGCTGCCCAGAGGCCAAAACGGCAAACGACGACGCACGCCCAGCAGCATCAACAGGAACAGTCCCGCCAACAGGGTGAAACCGGTGAAGAAGGCCGGCATCCCCAGACGTGATGTTTCCCAGCGGGTGATTCCCCAAAAGATCGCGATCACGACCAGCGTCACCGACAAAGCGACGAGGCGACGTGTTCTCAAACGGGGACCCTGCGAACGATTCACGCTTGCAACTCTCCTGGCGTCCACGAATCACTACGACCCATGTTGAGGTTGCCCACCATCGCTCTAACGAGCGGCAAAGGGGTCAAACATGAATGGTACGGGCATGCGTGTTGGTGTGCAGGCTTTCGCCGCCCGGTGTCGCTGCTCCGCAGCGAATGGGAACGCCTAACGGCTGGACACCAACGGCTGCTGAATCCCTTGAGTTTGAGAGTTGACAAAGCACTAGCTCCGTTTTTCCAGCCAATCAGAAAGCGGTGGCGATTCGCTTAAGTCGATTCGGACGAGCGCATCGTGCGGGCAGGCGGCCGCGCACGCCGGTCCCGACGGCAGCCCACTGCACTGATCGCATTTGGCCGCTTTGCGAATCGCGTTACCGCTTTTCTCATCGACGTAGGGTCGCCCCTTGCGATCGACGACCTCCGCCATCGCGATGTTCTCGTAGGGGCATGCTGCAGCGCAAACCCCGCAACCGACGCAGATCGGATCGTGGATGGAAACCACGCCCGTCGTCTGATCACGCGTGATCGCTCCGGTCGGACAGCCGATCATGCAAACCGGATCACTGCAATGCATGCAGGCTTGAACGAACTGCAAACGATCGTGAACGATCCCCTGTCGCACGAATCGCGGATTGCCGTCGTGGACGTCCGCGCAGGCTTTGACACAATCGTCACAGCGGGTGCAGCGATGCAAATCAATCACCATTGCTTCGCGACCGTTGTTCAAACGATGCTGAACGATAAACTCCAACAAGCTCGTCGACTCGAAACTGACACCGGCAGCGTGCTCAATGTCTTGCGTCGGATCTGGCGAAAAACGATCCGCCGCTTCGCTCCGCTGGTCGCTGCGAACGCGACGCCGATCCGATCGTTTTTCGGTGAAGGATTTCTGCAGCGACCGGGCGCTCTCGGGCAACTCGGATTTGCGGATATGCGGCAACACCTCCGCCGCAAACACTTCGATTGGGATCGAAAGTGCGTCCAAGAAACCGACGGCGCGCAGCGAGTGTTGGTAATGGATCGGACGCATCGATTCGGGACGCATTGCGTTGTAGGCGATCTCATCGATTCCGAATAAGTGGCCCTTGCCTAGATAGGCGACGGTTCGATGCGCCGCACCGTGACGCACGCACATCCGCCCGAAACCGCTCCGCACCACAATCAACTCGGTCGGCAGTTGCCCTTGATCGACGACCAAGGGTTCCGCTGCAATTTGGTCTGCCGGATGCAGCTTACGGGTCTTCTTGTAATCGGCGTTCCATTCCATCCGGCCGTACGACCGAAGCTCCGTCGCCTCGATCACCCGTTGCATGTTTTCTTCCGGCAGGTAACGCAACAATGGGATTTCACGAAGGTGGATGGGCAACCAATGCCGGCGATAATGCTGTTCCAAGGTGTCGGCGAAACGTCGATCGCGACGCAGGATGCGCAATCCCTGCCAACGGATCTCGACCAACGCCGCTTCGGTTTCGGCGATCACGGTGGCCGTTCGTGGCGAGCGATACATCGCCGCCACTTCACCGAACAACTCCCCAGGCCCCAGCGAAACACTCTCGTGTCGCCGCAGCACGCCCTCGATGTCCTGCAAGAAGATTGCGGGGCGATCATCGACCTGGCGAATCGCCTGGTGGCCGCCCGCAGCGGCATTGATGCTGACCTGCTCAGGGGTTCGCGTTTCCGGGTGGCGCGAACGTCGCAAGAACCGCGACAAGGCTTCGCCCCAGCCGATCGAGCGAGTCGGTTGGCGACCGAGTTGCTGATCGGTCAACGAATCGACCAGCACCCGCACGTTGCCGGTGATCAGCAAAAATGCACTGTTTCCGTAATCGCCTTCGCGGACGATCACCTCGCCGGGCTCGACGCGATGTAGCCGGCAATCGTAGCGCAAGATTCCCGACAGCGGTGTCGCACGGGGAAACGCGGATTGATCCATCTGATTGAAGGGGCCGCGCGTGCGCAGCCATGCGACATCGGCATCCGTCATGGATGCGTCGAGCGGTTCGTCCCATCGACTGGGACGCTGTACCGGAATTGTCGGGGTCGAGTCCATCGACCCTTCCATAGGCTGTAGCAAAAGACAAGGTCAAGCTTAATCCGGGAATTGACGGCGGCTGGGCGGGGTAGGCCACTTGGGTAGCGAAAAGGGGGGGAGGGCACACCTTGGCGAGCGGCCTGCTGATTCCAGCCCTGTAGGGTCCATTGACCATCAAAAAGAAGGCCCGGACGCTGGCGCGAACCGGCTGATGCCAGACGATCATCAACCGTTTAGCGTGGGGCCTACGGGACACAACCTCAGGCAACGGCGCTTCACTTAGCGGGATTGGATTTGAGCCCATAGACGCTCACCATCGCGTTTCGGCTATACTGATCCGGATGGAGATCGGTGTGTGGGGCCGTTCGGTCTCTGTGATTTCCGACCGATGGCCGCAAATCAGCTTGTTCCCGAAAACGATCGAGAGAGCGTTCCTTGAAGTCGTCGTTTGAATTCCAGCCCACGAATCCATTTTCGACGTCGTTCATTGCGCCGTCACAGGTCGTGTATCGGTTCTCCCACGGAGCCAACGCGACCAGTCCACACAACGTGGACTCGCATCTGGAATCGCTGCTGGCGAAGCTGAAAAGCTCCCGCCGTGCGCTGATCGTCGGCCCCCACGGGACCGGAAAATCGACGCTGCTGCATACCTTTCTGCCCAAGCTTCAACGGAGCTTTCCCCAGGTCGCGTTCCATCAGCTCAATAATGATCCCTCGATGAGCCTTTGGAAACGTTTGGGGGAACGGTTTCGTGCCGGCAAGCGAATTCGCGACGGGCTGATGGAACTTCCCCAAGACGGGCTGTTGGTCGTCGATGGCTGGGAACAGATGACACACCTGTCCAGGCTGCGCGTCGCACGAATAGCCTCGAATCGAAAGCTGACCTTGCTCGCGACGTGCCACTATCGCATGCCCGGATGGACGGTGCTCCACGAAACTCGCGCGAACTCCAAATTGATTCGCTCCCTGGCAGACGATCTGCTATCCGATTCGCCGTACGAGCTTCGCAAGATGATCGATGGCCATTTGAAAGACCGACGACTGACGCCGACGACCAATGTCAGGGAACTCTGGTTCGAGATGTATGATGTGGTCGAAGACGCCCACGCGCACGAACTGAAATTCCACAGCTGACGTAGACCACTCGCTGCGACGGTAACGCTACAACCGTATCGCTCCCAGCATGCCACGTTGGACGCACCGCTCCAGACGCCCTCCCGATTCCGCCCCCGCTCCCCAACGGCCTGCACCGATGCGACTGCCCGTCATCCTTGTCCAAAACCCGCCCGCCTCGGCTGCCAATCTTGCGGAATCCTTGGTCGGTCACCTGATCGGACGAGCCGGCCTCGACTTGACCCTGGTGGGGCGATTCGATTCCCTCGCCGACGATTCCACCGACCGCATGACCTTGGACTCCATCACGGTGCCCTCGGCAGTTCTCGATTGGCGATCGGAACCGGAGATGCTAGACGTGCTCGCGGCGATCGAGTTTCATGGATCGCGTTGTCCGCATCAGCTCGATCCCGACGGACCGTTCGCCCCGGGACAGTCACCGCGACGTCTGTTTCTATTCGATCTGACCAAACACAACGACGTTCAAAAGATCATCGCGGAGCTGGATCGCCTGAGGGCTTCGTTGAGTGTCAAAACCGTTTCGCTCGGTGCCCTGGGATCGGGCGGCTCGACGACAATTAAACCCGCTGCGAACAAGCCCGCGGAAACCACGGCACGTCCGGTCCCGGTTACCGCAGCACCTCGCCAACCGGCTCCGGTCGCCGCTGCGTCACCCCGGTCGGACGAAAACTTGGACAGTCTGATCGACCAGCTGGACGACTTGGACGTGTAGTGCGCGGTCCAGCGCAAGCAAGATAGCGGAACGGCGCGAGCCGTCCGGTCTCAGTTGAAGAACATCGTGACGTACCGGAGGGCTCGCGCCCTACCGCTAAAAAAACACATCGATTGGTGTCAAACGAGGTGGCCCTGAGCGCGTCGGCCAGTGGCGCGTGTGTGCCAAAACACCCCACGCGCCGGTCGCTGACGCTTCACGCTGACATTCTTTTCTAACGCAACTTTGCGGCGAAATGGGGTCCGCCGTACAGCGCCGCGTCGCCGAGCATTTCTTCGATGCGGAGCAGCTGGTTGTACTTGGCCATCCGGTCACTACGGCTGGCGGATCCGGTTTTGATCTGGCCGGTGCACAGGGCGACGGCCAAGTCGGCGATCGTGCTGTCTTCGGTTTCGCCGCTGCGGTGACTGGTCACGGCGGTGTAGCCGTGGCGTCCGGCCAACTGGATCGCATCGATCGTTTCGGTCAACGAACCGATTTGATTGACTTTGATCAGAATGCTGTTTGCGATTCCTTCGTCGATCCCTTTTTGCAAGCGGGTGACGTTGGTGACGAACAAGTCGTCGCCGACCAATTGGACCCGGTCGCCGACGCGTTCGGTCAGCTTCTTCCAGGTCTCCCAATCGTCTTCGTCGCAGCCATCTTCGATGCTGCAGATCGGGTACTTTTCACACCAGTCGGCGAGGAAGTCGACCATTTCGTCGCCGGACAATTCCTTGCCGTCGATCGCGTACTTTTTCTTGTCGCGGTCATAGAATTCGGTCGATGCCGCATCGAGTGCGATCCAGACCTGTTCGCCGGCTTTGTAGCCCGCTTGGTCGATCGCTTGCATGATGACGTCGAGAGCTTCTTGGTTGCTCTTCAGGTCCGGCGCAAAGCCGCCTTCGTCGCCGACTGCGGTGTTGTAGCCCTTGCTGCTGAGCACCTTCTTCAGGTTGTGGAAGATTTCGGTGCCGCAACGCAGAGCATCGCTGAATCGTTCGAAACCGAGCGGCATGACCATGAATTCTTGGATGTCGACCGAGTTATCGGCATGCTCGCCACCGTTGATGATGTTCATCATCGGCGCGGGCAGCAGGCGTGCACCGACGCCGCCGAGGTAGCGGAACAGGGGTTGTCCGGTTGATGCGGCCGCGGCGTGTGCGGTGGCCAGCGAAACACCCAAGATGGCGTTGGCGCCCAGGTTGCTTTTGTTTTCGGTACCGTCCAAGGCCAACATCGCCGAGTCGATTTCGGCTTGGTCGAGTGCGTCCATGCCTTGCAGGGCTTGGCCGATTTTTTCGTTGACGTTGGTGACGGCCGTTTGAACGCCCTTGCCCATGTAAACGGACTTGTCGCCGTCACGCAATTCCCAAGCCTCGTGGGCGCCGGTGCTGGCGCCGCTGGGGACAGCCGCACGGCCGTGGGCGCCGTCTTCCAGCAGGACTTCGCATTCAATGGTTGGGTTGCCGCGGCTGTCCAGAATTTGGCGGGCGTGAATCGCTTCGATCAGGGTCATCGGGGACCTCTCGAGGGTGTTGGGGGTGTGGCGGGAAGTGTTTTGTTGATGACGAGCGCGTGCCATCGCTTGTCCGATTGGTCGGCATTCTGTCCAATGCGGGTCACAGTGGCTACCCGCCGAGTATTTTTGACGCATTTTCCGCCGTTCTGCTATCTGCAATGTTTACTGGTCTGGTCGAAACAATGGGCGATCTCGTCGAAATGGTCGACGATCCCCCCGGCAAGCGGCTTCGCATCCGATCGCCGCTGATCACCGGTGACGCTGCAATCGGCGACAGCATCTGCATCAACGGATGCTGCCTGACGATCGTCGCCTTGGACGGGGACGTCGCTGATTTCGAGGCCGGCCAGGAAACCCTTTCGCGGACCAATTTGGGAAAACTCGTCGCCGGAGACCGCGTCAACCTGGAACGCTCACTCGCCGTCGGCAGCCGGATGGGCGGCCACTACGTCAGCGGTCACGTCGACACCCTCGGCGAGCTGATCGAGCGCAGCGAAGACCCGCCCTGGGCCAATCTGCGGTTTCGGATTCCCGCCCAGTACGCCAGCCAAGTCGCCAGCAAAGGCAGCATCGCGATCGACGGAATCAGTTTGACGGTGGTCGATGCCGACGAAGATTCCTTTAGCGTTGCCTTGATCCCGCACACGCTGGCCATGACCACGCTGGGATTTCGCAAAATCGGTGATGCCGTGAATCTGGAAACCGACATTCTGGCCAAATACGTGCAACGTTCGCTGGGATTGCTCTCGGACGACCAGATTCACGATCCCAACAGCAAGGCAGACGGATGAATCAACCACGTCAAACAGCCAGCTACCTGTCCAAACGACTCGCCGAAGCCGGGTTACGGCCCGTTTCCAAGTACGGCCAGAACTTTTTGATCGACCTGAACCTGGTCGACCTGATCGCCAACTCGGCCGAGCTGCGAAAAACCGACGTCGTCTTAGAAGTCGGAACCGGGGTCGGATCACTCACGTCGCGACTCTCCGATGCTGCCGGTGCTGTGTTGTCGATCGAGATTGACATGAATCTGCACCAACTGGCCAGCGAAGAATTGGCCGGGCGGCCGAACGTGAAACTGCTCCAAGGCGACGCGCTGCGAAATAAGAATTCCCTACGCGATGATTTGAAAGGCTTGGTCGTCGATGCCATGCAACGCATCGGCCAGGACGCGCGGTTCTTGTTGGTCGCCAACCTGCCCTACAACGTTGCCACACCGATCATTTCTAATCTGCTGCATCAGACGCCGCCGCCCGACGCGATGGTCGTGACGATCCAAAAAGAACTGGCCGAGCGGATCGTCGCCACGCCCGGGACCAAGGACTACGGCGCACTGAGCATTTGGATTCAGTCGATGTGTCACGCCGAAATCGTACGCATCCTCGGCCCCAAAGTGTTTTGGCCCCGCCCCAAAGTCGACTCCGCGGTGATCCGATTGGATTTGGATCGGCAGAAACGCGACGCCATCGCCGACCTGGACTATTTCCACCAGACGGTCCGCGCGCTGTTCTTCCACCGACGAAAGTTCTTGCGCAGCAACGTCATCAGCGCGATGAAGAACCGGCTGGACAAGTCCCAAGTCGACGAGGTCCTGCAGTCACTCGGGCACGGCGAGACCGCGCGTGCGGAAGAATTGTCCGTCGAACAAATCCAACAACTGGTCGAAGCCCTGCGGATCGCCGAAGGCAAAGCGGAATAGGCGTCCAGCCTGTCACCCCAGCGGGAAGCGTCAGCGACCGGCCCGTGATCCAGCGGGAAGCGTCAGCGACCGGCGCGCGCGCCCCTCACTCGTCAACAGACGCCTCAACCCGCACCGGCGTGGCGAACTCACCCTCCATCTCATAGGGCAACTCCCAGACACGCTCGCCGGTTGAATCGGCAAAGTACAGGAGGCTTTCGCTCAGCTTCGTCGGATCCCCGTCGGCCCAAAAAACGAAAAACGGATCCTTGGCTGCGATCGGACGGCGCGCGTAATTGTGGTTGCGGTCGCTATCGGATGTGATTTGCGTTTCCCGCTGCCACGTCGCCCCCTGATCCATGCTCGTCCACGTCACCAATTCGCCACCGCCTTGGTACGGCTGCGGTCCCGGCTGGGACGGGACGCGACAGGTCCAAGTTTGCTCGTCCAGATACAAACTGCCCATGTCATAGTTATGGTCCGTGCCGCAGACAATCGAGGTTTTCCATGCCTCTCCATCCCAGCGGGTCACACGGAAATGACGTGGGTCGTTCGGCGGCCCCGGCTCGTGGCCGGGACTGGTGACGTACAGCAGAACCGGATGTCCCTCGCGGTCGAACCCCATGTCCTTCAAATAGACGTTCAACTTTTGCGAGGCATAGTCGATCACACGGGCGGGCGAGGCGACATCCTCAAGAGGCGGCTGGACCGGTGCTCCATCGACCGTCGTCCACGTCAGCCCCCGGTCCGGTGTCTGGACATAATAAAGATCGGTGCGCTGATCGACGACGCCGTTGGGATGCCGATTGAAGAATGTACCTGTCAGTCCGTCGCGCGTCGCGCTGGTCTGGTAGTGTCCGCCACGACTATCACCAGGCTGACGAATACCGGCCAGTTTCTGATCGGCAGTCCACGTGACACCGTCATCGCTGGTTTCCCAGTACAGCTCTCGGACGCCGGTGTACTTCGTAAACAGGTGCAAGAATCCTTCGCCCGCGACGTGATGCGGTTGCGGGTACGTCATCTCTTCTTCGGAAATTAATTCAAAGCCATCGATGCTGTAGGGTTTGTTGCTCTTGTACTTGAATCCCGGTCGCACGCGTCCACGACCGCTCACAAAAATCCAGAGGTAGCCGGCATCGTCGACGGCGATGCTGGGGTTGTCGTGTGGATCATTGACCCTCTGTTTGTCATGAACCACAACGGGCCTGGGAACCCGATCCGAGGCGTGATCGTAATACGAAACCATGCACAGCAGATGCCGATCGTTTGGTCCCGTCGTTCCGCCATAGACAAAAAACGTCTTCTCGACCTGGGGACAATAGATTGCGAGCGGTGTGTGTTTGGCGGTGTAGGTCCCCAGTCCGCCGGAGTATTTGTCACCATAGGGAAACACCGGTTCTCGCGACGCTTTTGCATACGGCTGACCATCGCTTCCTTTGCCGTAGAACTGCCCGAGGGTGAACCAGATGCCCTTGTATCCATCCATCCGCTGCCCGTTCAAAACGGGGGCTTGTCCCGCAACGTTGCTGGCAAGAATGGCGCCGATCACCAGCGACAGCCAACGTTGGTGTGCAGCCTTCAGGCGTTCCGCACTGCCGGTCAATCGATTCGTACTGCCGAGAAATCGGTTCAAGCCTGGACACCGACCGTTGGTGCTCGCTTCACTCGTTTTAGTCATCAGTTCTTGGCTCCCAAACAGTAGAGGAATTCCTGGCGACGGTCACCGTCGTAGTGGGCGATCCTCATGAAGATGTGACTGTCACAGATCGTCGGCGTGGCGAACACGCTCTCACCCAGCTTGTTTTCGGCGACCTTTTCAAATCCTTCTGGGCTTGCCTTGTACACGAACGTTTGCCCTTGCTCGTTGGTCGCGTAGATCAGATCACCAACCAAGACCGGCGAACTGCTGAAATCGCCTCCCAGTCTGGCTTTCCAAACGGTCTCGCCGGTTGCACAGTCGACACATTCGGCGATTCCGGCGTCGAGCGTCAGATACAGGTAGCCGTCTTTGTGCAGCATCGAGGGGACGTAAACACGAGAATTGGTCCGCCACGCGACCTTTCCCGATCCGTCGGCGAGGACGGCCGAGACGTGGTTGTCGGGATATCCGCCGCTGGTAAACACGTGCTTGCCATCGGTCAGTGTTGTCGTCACGCACTCTGTCGTCGCCCCTTCGATTTCCCAACGCGTGGCGCCCGTGCCGGGATCCAGACTGGTGACCAGGTCACAACCGGTCAACACCAGTTGGTCTTTGCCCGACACGTTTACGATCGACGGTGAGGGGTAATTCGGTTTTTCAGGACGATCACGACGCCAAACGATTTCACCCGTCGCACGATCCATGGCAACGATCGCGCCGCCTCCCTTGTTGTCCGCCGAGCAGATGACCAAATGCTCGTAGATCGCTGGCGAGGAACCATAACCTTGGTGAATGACGTAGTCGGACAGTTTCTGCTGCCAAAGGATGGTTCCCTTCAGATCGAGCGCCGTCGTGTGAATGGCTCCGTCGTTGAAGAAGTTGATGAACAACCGCTCGCCATCGGTGGCGACGGTGGATGAAGCCCACGATGCTTTTTCATTTGCTTTACGTTTGCCTTTGGACTCGTAGTTGCCTTGGTGCACCACCGATTCCCACTGCAATGATCCCGTCTGGCGATCGAAGCAAAGCACCACTTGTACCTTGCGCGTGTCATCGGCGGTCGCCAGAAAGACATGTCGCCCGAACAACATTGGCGATCCGTGGCCTCGACCGGGAATCGCGGTTTTCCAGACCACGTTGTCATCTTCACTCCACTGCAGCGGCGGGTTCTGGTCGGGCGCGGCGCTGCCGTCGCGCTGCTGCCCCCGCCACCACGGCCAATCGGTCGCGGGAAACGAGGGGGTCTGGGCGGACGCGACGTTCATCGCGAGCGTCAACAGAACAGCGGCGGAAAACAATGTCTTGAACATCATCAGTGTAAAAAACTCAGGGACGATTGTGTGCTTGGAAGAGCAATAGCATAGCGGGGCAAATGACCGTGCGCGGACCGTGTTGTGAACAGCTCGTAGGCTCGCGCCAAAACGGCTGATTCAATCGACAGACCGTCAGGGGTTTACGCCCCCAATGCCGAACGCAACGCCGGTTCGATCGCGTTGGCTTGGTTGAAGAAACCGAGATCCGAGGGATGGGATCCATCGGTGGTGTCATCACGATTGTCCGCCAACAGACTTTCACCGTCGACATAGAACAACCGTTCCGTGCCGGCGTCCAGTAGTCTGCGGTAGGCCGCCTGGAATGCGGCGCGACTGGTTTCATTGCGGGTCTCTTGTGACTGCAACAACCATGATCCCGAATAAGAACGGTCTTCGACGAGCACGATGGGAACGTTGGGATGGGCAGCGCGAAGCTGTTTGACCATCGGTTCAGTTCGCTCGGTGATTTCGGCGGCCACCATGTTGGGCAGACAATCCAAAACGTAAACGGCAGGATCCAATTCGACCAAAAATTGACCGACCTCTTTTTCAAGCTTGCCATTGCCGGAAAACCCAAGGTTGATCACCGGGCGATCAAGTCGACGGCCGAGGATCGACGGATGGGGCATGCCCGGTCGCGACGCACACGCACCGTGTGTGATCGACGTGCCATAGAACACAATGGGTTTTTCGCTGCGTGGTGCGATCGGTTCAAACAGGCTGGATCCATCGACGCCGATCTTCAGCGATTCGGTTCCGTTGTAGAGCGGCAGGTAGATCGAGTAGTCTCGCGCGCCCGGACGCAATCCTTGGACCAGCGTCGTCTTCATGTGTTGCGCGGTGGGTTTGCAAACCGCCACCCACTTCCAATTTCCCTGTTCGTCTTTGGCGTAAAGATCCAGACCGCTGACTCCCGTTGCCGGCATGTGTGGCATGGCCAGACTGGACGACGTGACCGAATAGTCGACTTGAATCTCGCGGGCGTCGGTTCGAAATCGGACCAGCATTCCGGCCGAATGTCGACTCAGGTTCCAGACGGCATCGCGAACAACACCCTTGGCTCGGGCCGGCAGGCGATCGAAGTATTTTTCGGTGTCGTCGAACCCGCGGCCTTCGACTCCCCAGTCGCGGACATCATGCCATTGGATTTCGGCAGAGTCGGCTGCCAGTGCCAGCGGTGCGGTCGCAGCCGCAACGCCCGCCGCGGTGAGAGACAGGAAACGCCGTCGAGAGTAATCGATCTTCATATGAGAATCTTTCCGAGGTGGGGAGGAAGGTGGGAGCCGCACATGATAACCGAAGCTCGGATCCGGCATTCGGGTGTTTGCACATCTTCAATCACCCTCCCTGGCAGGGAGGGTCGTGTGTCGCGAGGGGCATACGCACCAAGTTAAGGAATTGAGGTAGAAAAAAAGCGGAAAAACCTTCATGAGGTAGTTATCACCACAACCTCGGAAGAAGGAGTTTCCGCCGTGAAGACCATAGATCGATTGGCCACTTTGTTACAGACCAGTTTCGGAGAACTTGCCGAGCAATCTGCCGCCGAATCCAAGGTCATCAAACGACGACGAAAGTTTGATGCCTCAACGCTCGCGAAGTCGTTCATTTTGGCCATGCTAGCCAAACCGACCGCCAACGAGGAGGACATTGCCAGCATGGCTGCTTCTGTGGGGCTGACGATTTCTCCCCAGGCCGTTGAGCAACGATATAGCGATCAATTGGTCGCCTTCTTTCGTTCGCTGTTTGCCAAGATGAGTATGCAGGTCATGCACTCCGAGTCGAAGCTCGCCCCGCTTTTGGAACGATTTACGTCGGTCAAGCTGATCGACAGTTCGGTGATCAGCTTGCCGCCGAGTTTGGCAGCAGAATTTGCAGGTTGTGGCGGTGTAGGGGAGCACAATACCGCTGCAGTGAAGCTTCAAACCGAACTTGACCTGGCCAATGGGGAGTTGCAGTGCATTCAACTCGAACCAGGGAAGTCGCCCGATCAGGCAACAAACCGTCAAGTCGTGCCACTCCAGAAAGGCTCACTTCGAATCGCTGACCTCGGCTATTTCTCATCCGCCGTCCTTTCGTGTTATGCAGCGTGGGGAGCCTTTTTCCTGACGCGATTGCTTTACAACGTGAAAATCAAGGTGGACGATCACTCCGAAGGGCTAGTTGCTTGGCTGAGCCGACAAAATGACTCACTGATCGACTGCGACGTCACAGTCGGCCAAGGCACTCCGCTGGACTGCCGATTGATCGCATGGCGAATCCCCAAGGCAATCGCCGCGAAACGTCGCAGGGAAGTTCGCAAACGGGCGAAAAAGAAGGGCCGTACACCGAGTCAGGACCGCTTGGCGGCTTGCGACTGGAACTTTTTAGCCACCAATCTTGCAGTAGAGCAATTGAGCGTCCAAGAGGCGATCGTTTTGTACCGCAGCCGCTGGCAAATTGAATTGCTCTTCAAGCGATGGAAAACGTACTGCCAGATCGATCTGATGGATGGGCGCACGGACACCATTTCGATGGCCCGGTTTTGGGTCCGCCTCTGTGGTGCACTTCTCCAGCAGTGGTTGGTCATACTGGCGGGCTGGTTCGAGAATTCATCGCTAAGCTTCGCAAAGATAGCTAAGCGGCTTGCAAATTGGATGGATGAATTGGCCAGTTGCCTCGTATCGCATTCAAGACTTTGCGAATATCTCGCAAAAATCCGAAACCGAGTCCTACCGATCTGCAAGCGAACAAAAAGGCGGAAAAAGCCGGGAACTGCGGAATTGCTCCGCGATCCCAACTTGCTCGAATATTCCTTAACTTGATGCCTATGGGGTCGTGTGTCGCGAGGGGAGGGTTGAGGCGGCGTAGGGAGGGTCAAAGCGACCGTCTACCCCGCTCACGTCCGTCAGCGCATCCTCGGCTTCATCCGTTGATTTCCGACGCCACGTCGCCTCGCGAAGCCCCGCATCGATCGGCTATAACGTCGCTGAAACCGTTCATACGTTTTTCCCGTGAGATACCAGGATGCCTGACGCTTCGCTGCCGGCCATTTTTGCCGGCATTCCGCTTAAAAACCCGTCGCTCTTCCGCCGTATCGGTGTACCACTGGGAGACCCAGCGGCTTGGATCGAAACCACGGATCGGCGTGTGGCTTTGGTGCGCGATATCGAAATGGACCGCGTCCGTCGTCTCAGCAACGCCGACCGAGTCGTCTGCCCCATGGACTATGAGCCGGCGGGAAAGCTGGACGCGGATCGCGAGACCGCGACCGCGCAAGCCGTCGCAGAGTTTTGTCGACGCGAGAACATGGCGGCCGTCCGAGTCGATCGCAGCCTGCCCTTCGTCTTTGCGTGGCACCTTCAACAGGCCAGTATTGAATTGTCATATGATCCCGATCTGGGCGTGATCGACCGGCGTCAGAAATCGGAACAGGAAATCGAGCGGTTGGCCGAAGCCCAGTCGGTCACCGAATCGGTGATGCGCTACCTCTGCGAAACCATTGCCCGATGCACCGTCGCGGCCGATGGAACGCTGGTGCATGAGGGTGAAGCCTTGACCAGCGAACGCGCCCGAGCGATGGCGGCCGCCGAGTTTCTCAAACGCGACTACTCGATGTCGCACGGCGCGATTGTGGCGACTGCTCCGGAGGTTGCCGATTGCCATCACGCCGGGACGGGGCCGTTGCGGACGGGCGTTCCCGTGATCGTCGACCTGTTTCCGATGAACAACGAAACGAGGTACTGGGGCGATTGCACGCGGACCGTCGTTCATGGCCAACCGAGTGCGACCGTCCGCAAGATGCACGACGCCGTTGTCGCTGCCAACGCAGCGGCCACCAAGCTGCTTCGCGTGGGCCAGACGGCCGAGTCGGTGCACTTGGCGGCCGACCAGGCATTGCTCGACGCCGGATTTGAATTGTCACGTGGAACCGTCTCGGACCAGCCCACGATTCAACACGGCACCGGCCACGGCATCGGTCTCGACGTCCATGAACCCATCCTGCTGGACATCGGCGGGGGACCGGTACTGGAACGTGAAGTGTTCACGATCGAACCAGGGCTGTACGGTCGCCAAGACGGCGGCGTCCGCGTCGAGAACATGTTGGTCGTTCGCGAAGGCGACGCTCAGTCACTGAACCAACTGCATGAAGGACTCGACTGGACATGACACCAACCGATCAAAATCAACCCGATGCCGATCAACCCGATGCCGCCAAGATCGGGATCGTGACCGTGTCGGATCGCGCCAGTCGGGGCGAGTACGAAGACTTGGGCGGCCCGGCGATCGACGCCTACCTGCGCGACGTGTTGACGAGCCCCTGGAAGCCGATCGCGCGGGTGATTCCCGATGATCGCGAGACGATCGAAGCGACGCTGCAACAGCTCTGCGAAATCGAAGACTGCTGTCTGGTCGTGACCACCGGCGGCACCGGGCCGTCGCAGCGAGACGTGACACCGGAAGCAACCGAAGCGGTCTGCGATCGGATGATGCCGGGATTTGGAGAATTGATGCGGAAGGTCTCGCTGGAAAAAGTTCCCACGGCGATCCTGTCACGACAGACCGCCGGCCTACTGGGAGACAGTCTGATCGTCAACCTGCCGGGAAAACCCAAAGCCATCGCCGAGTGTCTCGACGCCGTCCTCCCCGCCATCCCCTACTGCATCGACCTGATGCACGGCCCCCGACTCGAAACAAATCCGGAACGAATCCGCGCGTTTAGGCCGAAAGCACAATCGTAAGCTGGCAATGCGAGGCTCACGTCCTCGGAAACAGGTCACGCTAAACCGGGAAGTGACCTATGATCGAGTGCATCATTCATCTTGGCACAGTGCACGCAACTCTCAACGTCCGATGTATCCCAAAAGACTTTACAACCTGGACGTCTCTCGGGGACTTGCGGCGTTGTCGGTGGTCGTCTGGCATTGGCAACACTTCTTTTTCTCGCGTGAACGACTCGCAGATACGTTCCAACGCGACAGCCAGCCACTGTACTCAATCCTTTCGCCGTTCTACGAACACGGCGGACATTTCGCCGTTTCCTTTTTTTTCATCTTATCAGGATTCGTCTTTTTTTGGTTATATCACGACAAGATTGCGACCAATCGATGTTCGCTTTATCAGTTCTGGGTCTACCGTTTTGCCAGGTTGTATCCGCTACACTTCGCGACCTTGTTGTTGACCATCCTACTTCAAGGCTATTTCCATTTTCTAAACGGTCATTTCTTCGTCTACGGATTCAACGACGGCTATCATCTTTTATTGCAACTTTTCTTCGTTTCAAGCTGGGGCTTCGAAAATGGCGATTCGTTCAATGGACCAATCTGGTCAGTCTCGATCGAAGTGGGATTGTACGCCATGTTCTTTGCATTTGCTTGGTTGCGAGGAAACGTCTGGCTGAAGCTGATCTCAACGCTCGCAACGGCATTGGTCATGCTCAAATTCGGAATTGAACTGCGATGGGCTTCAGCGGTCCTTGCGTTTTTCATGGGTGGATTGACATTTAAGACGCTCGACATCTATTTGCGGTCTAAGTTCCGCAGTCATGATCGCACGATCCTGGCACTCACTCTTGCACTTTGGTGCATTATCTTTCTGTCGGGCGACGCGGCGCACGCCATCTTTTCCAAGTACATCTATCTGCTTGTACTCTATCCGCCGACGATTGCTTCACTGGTTCTTGCTGAAATACATCGGCCAGAAGCCTTGAAGAAAGTTTCTTGGATAGGTGACATTACGTATTCGACTTATCTGCTGCACTTTCCTTTACAACTTGTTTTTGTGCTAGGTGTATCGGCGTTTGGTCTGAAAAGCGAAATCTTCTCCCAAGCAAATACTTTTCTGCTCTACTTTGCAGCCCTTGTCGTGCTGTCCTTGGCATCGTTTCATTGGTTTGAACGACCCGTTCAATCGCTTCTTCGACAAAAACTATTGAAGCCTCGGCGAGAGCGACACTAGTTATCTGCGCGATCCTCAGCGAGCTAAACAAGAGGCTTGGCTGATGAAGTTGTATTCAGGGGATACAGGACGACGAACGCTTGCCCGAAACGTCCAGATAGCGGCACTCCCATGCGCGCCCACTGAGGCCCGACCAACTCAAATGCCTATCCCAGCCACCGTCCTTCTTCGACGAAAACTGAGATCTCGCCGCCGTCGCCAGACGTCACGTTTAAGCGTCCGCCCTCTAAGCGGACTTGCGGAACCGGAGACGCCTGTTCGGCTTGCAGTGGAAGATGGAATCCGAGCCATCCGTTCGAATCGCAGCGTTTGACGTTGACGATCATCTGGTTGTTGATCTGTCGGCCAAAGTCCGGGCAGTAGAGGCTTTCATCAATGGATAGTTCCGCCGATTCGCCCAGACTTTCAATCCTGTAGATCGACTCGGGGGCGTCGGGATGGAACGCGGAGACATGTGATGGATCGCGGCCGAGCGCCAGCCGCCAGTCGGGATGCCAGTGCAACCGAGAAGTCGCAGTGACCTCACCGGGATAGCCATGGAACCAATCAATCACGGTCCAGGCGGATCCGCTTGAGACGATGACGCGGCCTGTCGGGCAATCAAAACCGTCGTGCGCCGCAGCGCACCACGAATACCCATTCGTCGTTCCATGACGCTGCCAAAGCGGCTTCCCTCGCCGTCCCATGCGAAAGCTGGACCAGATGTCGCATTGTTCTCGCGATCCGAGTTGCAACACGTTGTGGGCCGACGTGCTGCGGCAACGTTGACGCAGCTGACCAGGTTCATATTCGTAATTGCCGGTGTCGACGATGGCGTCGCGGCCGCCTAACGTAGCGGTGATCTGGAGCAGGTCGGCGTGAGCGTGGGCCGGCAAGTGATCACAGCCGAGCGGGCCGACGTCAAACAGCAGTCGATCACCGCGATCGGTTTGCGTCGCCCAATAGTCGACGGTTGGATTGCCTCGGGCGTCGGGCTCCCAAAAGTTCTCCGCCCATGCAAACAGCTTGTCCAGATCCGGTGTTTCGCCGCGTGCCGAGTCGGCCAACAAGGGAAAGTGGCCGTCGGGTTGGCGAATCCATTGCGCAAACTGAAGCATCTGGCTGATCACGATTCGCAGCCGATCCAAGACGTTCGACTGAGCGAATCGGGCCGCTTCGGCACATTGCAAGACACAGACCATCATCAATGCGTGATAGGTCGGCGCCCGCTCGTAATGCTCGCCCGACGGCAAGATTTGTTCGTCCAACTCGGCCAGCAGTCTCGGCTGTACCGAAGGCCCAACGGCGGCAGTCCCTAAATCCAAATACGATTCTGCGAGATACAGCGCGGACAAGTTCTCCAATAAATGGTTGCCACCAAGGTCCCATTCACAATTGCGACGAAGCCAGAGGACCTGATCGCCAACACAGCGCCAGAATAGTCCCGCGATTTCAACGGGTGGATCGTGGGCCGCGGCCAGGGAAAGCCAGACAGGTAAACGTCTTGAAATACAAAACGGGTGCCAGGCATCGGGGTCGCGCGTCGGGCTCTGATGACGCGGCTGCGCGAGCCAGGATCGGACGATGCTGTAAGCGGCATCCGCGCCGCGCTGGTCCGCCAGATCGGTCAGGTATTCCTGGCACTGAAGATGAAAACGCCACAACCGTGGCGCCTCTGGGTTCCAGTCGATGTCGGGTTCATCGCCGGAGGCATGGATCCGCAGATCGCGGGATTGATTAAGGAACCGAAACTGCCCGTCGGAGATATCGGCGGCGTGAGCGTTGCGCTGCGGCCAAAGCTGTAGCCTTCGTGTGGCGATTGCTTGGAAAGCGGCCTGGGCGCCGGGTTTCCAGCCGGCTTGGCTGCGGCCGACTTGAAAGACCAATCGCTCGGGCAAACGTCGACGAAGGTGTCGCTGCGCGGTCCGGTAGAGTCGCCAGGCAAATTGGCCGGGGCGGTGATGGCGAAGAAGCGCGGCCAGGCGAGACAGGCGGCGTGGTGCCATTGAAATGCCGGCCGGTCAGCGACGAGTGCCGCCGGAGGAGGCAACAGGGGTCAGGTTCGTGTCGTCTGAATGGTCGCCGGACTCTCCACCCCAGTCCCGATCCTCAAGACAAAACACTTCACCTTCGGAGGTACGTCGGATGATCGACAACATCTCCAGCGCAAGTTGGTCTCGGTTGAAGTGTTCGATCACGAACTTGCGACCGTTTCGTCCCATCTGCCCGACGGCTTCGGGTGCGCCGACCATCCAGTCGAGAATCTCAAACAGTTGGGCGTCATTTTCGGGTTCCATCGCAACACCACTCTCAGCGGCCAACACGATGTCCAGAGCCCGCCCGCGGACGCCCATGATGATCGGCCGCTCCATGGCCATTGTTTCAAAGATCTTAGACGGGATAACATGCTCGAACAAATCCACTTTACTGAGATGAACCAGGCAGGCGTCCGAGGCCGCGAGCACCTGGGGGATCTCGGATTTATCCAGGCGGCCGGTCAATCGGATCAGATCACCGAGCCCCAGCTCGGCCACGGTTCGTCGCATTTGCTCCAGCTTGGCTCCGCCACCAACCACCAGAAAAACGACGTCTCCTCGACCCACCGCTTTGAAACGCCGTGCCGCATTGATGATCACATCCAATCCGTGCGCCATGCCGACGGTTCCGACGTAGGAACAAACGAATTTCTCCATGAGGTCGTAACGTTCCTTGAACGAAACGCTCTCGGTTTCCGGGCTGAATTGTTTCGGATCCACGCCGTTGGTCACCATCGAAATTCGATTCGCGACGTCAACCTTTGAAAGGATGTTGTCGCGGTAGCCCGGACCGACCGTGACGATATGATTGGCACTGCGGTACATCCAACGCTCCATCCATTCGAGCGTTCGAATGATGACTCCGCGTCGTATTGCACCGACGGTCACAATCGACTCCGGCCAAATGTCGCGCACTTCCAACACCAGCGGACACCACTTCAACCAACTGGCGAGGACCCCGGTGACGCCACAAAAAAACTGGGGAGTGGTCGCGACGACCACATTCGGACGCCGCACGAAGAACACGAACGCGAACAGGGCAGAAAACAAATAAGTGAGGTAGTTGAGGATCAGTCCGGCCCGGCCTGGATTGCTCTGGATGAACGTCCAGACGCGAACGACATCAACCCCGTCGATCGTTTCTCGCTGTGGCAACCAGCGATTCCGGTAACCCGGATAAACTCGACCATCGGGCACATTCGGAGCACACGTGATCACCGTGACTCGCGTCCCACCACCATCCTTCACCCACCGCGCACAATGATCTGCAGTGCGGGAGGCAGGGGCGTTCCCCTCGGGAGTGTAGTAGTGAGAAAAGAAAACGATGTTCACTGGAAGTACAACTATCAGCTCGGCAGCGGGCCAACGCCCAAGGCGGTCACACAGGACGATCCCCATCCTCGTTCATCGCCCGCCAATTCACAAGCGAACACCCCCTCGACAGGGATTGTTTTCGAACTGCCGCGATCGATGAAGGAGCTCTCATCGCTGGTGCAGACGGGACAAACCAACACGACCAAAAACTTCCCCAAAAGTCACGCGGTAGAAGGAAAAAGTCCTTGTATCTTCTTGAGCAACTTGCGTGCCCCCAACGATCGGGCAACTTGGCGGACCCAGGAATTGGGATAAAGCCGCTGCTCGTGAATCCGGTCCGCTTGCCTGTCGTGTTGGACGGCTGCAGGATGATGGAGTGGAAAATCCAGCGAATCACGTTGCAGAATATGCCGCTGCGCTTTTCCACCGGTATGTGTGGCACCGTCACCGAAGCCGACGTTAGAGACCAAATTGCATTTCGGCCGAACGGTCAACAGATCGTTGGCGTGCAGGGCGAGATCCCAGTAGCAATCCCAGGTCGAGATGGCTCCGCTTTGATCCGCATCCAGAATGGCAAAAAACATTTGACGATAACGCTCGGTCTGGCCAATCGAGCGTCTCAGTTCATTCAGTCTTCCGGCGTACGCATTCAGAGTGTCATCATACAGTGCCCAGCGATCACGCCAGGTCGCCCAGCCCCAAATGCGACCGAGTTTCGAGAAGTGGTAAGAGTCCCCCGGGTTGCTTTGCACCTGGTAGTGATTGATCCCGCTGATCATTCCGACCCGCTGATCATCGGCATACCGCTCCAGCAACTCGCTGCAGAGACAAAAGAAACTCGGATCCGCGACGCAGTCATCCTCGATCACGATACCGGCTGGTTCATGCTCGAAAAACCAGCTGATGCCTTCCGACATGGCGCGTTTACAGCCCAAGTTATGATCACGGTAAAGCGTGAAGACTTCGCAATCCCAATCCACTTCATCGAGGATTTTTCGTGTCGCTTCACAGCCGACAACGTCGTCGTGGCGATCCGGCCGGGGACCATCCGCGGCGACGTAGAGGCGATGAGGCTGGGCTAACCGAATCGCGTCGAACGCCTGGCGTGTTTGCTCAGGACGGTTGAAGATCGTAAACAGGACCGGAAATGACTGCATGCCTAGTTGCTCCGGTTCGCACGGCGATAGATTTTGTTCGCATACGAAGGAGTGCGCCAGATCCGCTCCCAAACGTAGCCATGGTCTCCCAGCAACGCGTCGATCTCCTGCTCATTGGACGGGCGCACTTCCACCAGAATCCAATCGAAGGTGGTCTGGTCAAACGCGATTCCCTTCAAGACTTCAAGCTCATAACCTTCGACATCGAGCGAAAGAAAATCAACATGTGAAATGTTTGCATCCGTTAAGATCTGCTGAAGTGTGAGCGCCGGAACCTCAACGGCCGCTTGTTCGTCAAGCTGTTGCACATCGCGGCCTTGCCGGATGTGGTCTTCGACGGCAGATGCCTGCAACACACCGTCGTTGATCACACTCATCAATCCGGCGCGTTCAAGCGTGACAGTCGGATTCGGGTAATTCTCTCTCACCAAGGCGGCATTGACCACACGGGCGCCCCGACGCCGTTTGCGACACAGCGATGCCAGTTCTGGCATCGGTTCGACAAGCACTCCGCTCCATCCAAGCACTTTCTCCAGGTAATAGGTATTGCTCTGGCTAATCCCGTCGTTTGCGCCCGCTTCCACGAACACGCCGCCGCGTCGACGTCCCATCAGTGAAACGAGTTGCAAGTCAAGGTAGTCAAGTGCTACCGATGAAAACGGCCCCTTACCCATCAAGTGTGTCAGCGGGCGCAGCAACTGATTACGGATCAGCAACAAGCACTTACGGATGGCTGATCGAAACGATTTCGTCACGTTCATTCTTCGCTGCTAGGGTTCATTTTCCAAGGTTTTCGAAGCGTAAGCCACTGAAGCTTCGCAAACCAGCGCGTGCGTTCAAAGACAAAGCTCATCACAAAGGCAGAGATGGCAAAGCTTAATACCGTCGCGGCGGCAGCGCCTGCAGCTGAAAGCACGGGGATCAACGCGAAATTGAGCAGTATGTTGATGATGCCGCCAACCACGGTCGCCCACATTCCGTAAATATGCAGTTTTTCCAGATTCAAATGCTGTGCCCGCGCGACGCCAAGAAACACAAACAGAATTGCCAACGCGTGCAGCCGAAAGCAGGGAACGCTCTCGACGTATTGACTGCCGAACAACAGGTAAATCAAGGGTGGAACAAACATTTCCGCCAGGACCACCGTGGCATAGCCTGCCAGGGTATTGAGCCGCAAGTAGCGAAAGAGCGCAACTTTGTACTGGGACTGATCCTCGGCATACGCTCGGGTTAAACCCGGGAACAAGGTTTGCGCAAGCGCCATGGGGATGAAGAACCAGAACGTCGATAGTCGAGCGGCAACGGAATAGATCCCCACGACCTCGGGGTCTTCCAAAAGCCGAAGCATGACGACGTCGACGTTCATGTACAGGGCGATGCTGAGCCCCGACAGAATCAGCGGCCAGCACTCGCGGGTCAGTTTGAGGAACGTTTGCCAATGCGGATGCACGAGTTTCGGAAGGATGCCCAACATTCTGGCCGACGCCATCGTCGCCACCACCGTCACTGAAACAGCGCAGGCATTGACCGCGGCAAAACTCGTCACGTCGGCTTCGACCGCGACCAGGATGAGCTTGACGATGGCCGCGACGGCCAATGCGGCATTTGCAATCCAGACCACCCATTTCTCGCGGACCTCGGATTGAAAGATCAGCCGAGGGACGTCGAAGGCGAGCGTCGTCAACGGCATGCAACCGATTAGCAAGACAATGGCTTCGGTTCTGGACTCGGTGGGCAAAAGATGAGTCAGGATCAGAACGCAAAGCACCGCATATGAAAGCACTCCAAACAGAAGACGCGCTGCAAAGACGGTCCAGAAGAGGCGACTTCGGTCCTCCGATGTCACGAACTCGCGAACGACAACGCTGTCGAAACCGAGCGTGATCAGCGGGGTGATGATCGCCAGAAATGATGCGGCAACTGCGATCAGTCCGTAATCGGCCGGCCCCAGGTAACGCGCAACGACCGCCGCGATGAAAATCCCATGAAAGATCCGCACTCCCTTGTCGGCCGTCAGCCAAAACAGGTTTTCCGCCAGCTTCTTTCGGTGTGGGGTGCCCCATGCCGATCCACGCAGGCGCCATTGTTGAAAGCGGTTCAATTTGTGCTTTGCTTTCGGTTAACCGGATCGAGCCAGTTGATCGCGAATTTGCAGGTGCGCGTCGATCGTCACACGACTCACTTCGAATAATTGCTCCGGAGGAATCGGCCAACTGCCTTCGCAACAAGCCTTTTGGAGAAATGTCCGCAGTTCGGACGCATGTCCCTTGTCTTGACGACGGGTTTTGAGCGAGCGTTTTTCGCCGATCAGATACGATCGCCGGAAGTTATCGATCACGGCGACCTTTCCTCCAGCGAAGACTTCGATTCGTTCTTTGGGAAACGCTTTGCTGCCGTTGGCCAGGTAGTGGATCGTTGCGATGGATCCATCCTCAAACGAGAGATGGATGGCAACGCAATCTCCCAACGCACCATCGCCACCCGTCATCGCCGTGGCCTTCACATCGGTGATGGGGTGGTCGACGAGATGACGGGCCAGATCGATGAAGTGACAGGCTTCGCCGAGAATCCGCCCGCCACCAAGTTCCAAGTCTTGCGTCCAATGGTCCGCCGGAATCATGCCGGCATTGACCGTCAGAATCAGGGCCTTGGAACACGGCGCCGATCGGAGCCAGTTTTTGACGGCATCGGTATGAGGCGAGAACCGTCGGTTGTAGCCGACAAACAGTCGTTGTGAGGGACGCGTCTGCAAGCATGTTTGCACGGCACCTAATTCCTCGTGATCCATTGCCAGAGGCTTTTCAACAAACACGTGTTTTCCGTGTTCCAACGCCCGGATCACAAATTCACCATGCGTCTGGTGGGGCGTGGTGATCACGACCGCATCCACCGTGGGATCAACCAGAACGCTCTCCATCTCCGTTCCGCACCATGCAAAACCAAACTTCTTGGCCGCGTGCGCCGCCGAAACTCCGGTACCGCTGATGATCGAATGAGGCACCACGTTCTCTTTCCGCAGCAGCGGCAACAGCATGCGGGTGGTGAACGCTCCGGCCCCGATAAATGCAAGGACGGGGACTCCGCCGTCGACCTTCCGGCCGACGCCGGACGGGACAGTGGAATCGTCGTCGGACGCCTGCGTGGTCCGAATCAGGTTCCGCCGCCGATCCTGTTCATTCTCGCTCGCATACTCAAGGACAATTCCCATCGCTCCCTGTTCATGAATCGCTTGATAACCCTTCAGCGCTTCGTCAAATGGGTAGCGATGCGTGGTCAATGGCGACGTGTCAATTCGTTTTGTCGAGAGCAGTTGCAACACAGCTTCGAAATTGCGTTTCTCAGTCCAGCGTACAAACCCAATCGGATAATCCAAACCGCGCTGTTCATATTGGGGGTCATACCGGCCCGGTCCGTAAGAACATGAAACTTGAAAGGTCAGTTCTTTTTCGTAGAAGTCGGCCCGTCGAAGGTTCAGGCCGATCACTCCGACCAGAACGATCCGCCCTCGTTTTCGGCACATCGTTGCGGCTTGATGGACCAGTGTGTCGCTTTTCGTCGAAGCCGTGATCAGCACACCGTCAACGCCGTTCCCGCCGCTCCAGTGTTCGGCCGCGCGAACGGGGTCTTCGTTGGCGGACAGATCGACGGTTGTGGCACCGAATGCTCGGGCCAGCTCCAGTTTTTTCGGATCAAAATCGATGCCCATCACTTCACATCCGTGCGCCCTCAGCATCTGCACACTCAGCAAGCCGATCAATCCCAGTCCGCTGACCACGATGCGTTCGCCGAGCGTCGGGTTCATGAGCCGAATGCCCTGCAGCCCGATCGCCGAAACCACGGTGTACGCCGCGGATTCGTCGCTCACGCCGTCGGGGATTTTTGCGACCAGATTTTCCGGAACGCTGACGATTTCGGCGTGCGGCCCGTTACTGACAACACGATCACCAATCGCGAAAACGGAGTTCGGCGACGACTCGCACACCACTCCGACGTTGCTGTAGCCGAGTGGAATCGGCGCATCGAGTTTCGCCTTGACCGCATCGACCGTGGTCCAAAGACCATCGGTCTTGATCTTCTGGAGAACCTGTTTGACCTTGTCCGGCTGGGATTTCGCTTTGGCCAAATACCCGCCTTTCCCGAAATCGATCAGCATTTTCTCGGTGCCGAGCGATACCAAAGAGCGCGAGGTGTCAATCAAGACGTTCCCCGAGGCGCGACGCGGACAAGGGATGTCCGCCAACAATGTTTCCCCATTGCCGAGGTTTTGCAGAATTTGTTTCACGTTAACGATTGCAGAACATTGATTCGAATGTTCATTTCAGGTTGAGAGAGCAAGACGTATCGGCACCATGCCTGGATCATGAGGACCGGCGAAAAACATAAACGCTGCCGTAGCGATCGATCGGTTCCAATCCCGTCGCCTGAAATTGGGATGCCAATTCTTGGACGGACACCTGTTTGCCATGAAGTGTCGTGTCGTGCAATTCGACGATCGCGACACGGCATCTGGACAAGGATTCCGTGTCAGCGGCTAGAATCTCCGCCTCGGCGCCCTCGATATCGCAGACGAGCTGAAAGTCACCCTCGGGGATGCAATTTCCAAGACGAATGGCGTCGACCGGCATCATCGTGGAACTTTCATCCGATTGCAACGAGGAGACGCGATTGTCCTCGGAAACGGCAAACTCAATCGACTCGCTGTCGTAAGCAATGGCCGCGGGCAGAATTCGCGTTTTCAAATGCCCGGCGTTGATTGAGAGATTGGTGCTCAACGTGTCAATCAAATTCGGATTGGCTTCCACACACGTCAGTTCGGTTCCCGGTCGCAGTCGTTTTCCAATTTGGCTGCTTACCGCTCCAATACTGGCGCCAAGTTCGACAGTCGGGAGTTCCTCCATCAGATACTGATTGACGAATCGATATTCTGCGGACTCATACATGCCAAAGAATAGCCGCGCCTTCGTACTGTTTCGGATCATCGCGGTACGCAGATCGATTGAGACGCCTCGAAACGGGATTCGGTTGCGATAGAAGACGCCCAGCAACCAGCCGACGACGTTGCTGCACAAAACCAATGCCGCCCAACGCTTCAGGGCCGAAAATCGTACGGGAACGGGCTTCTCGTTCACTCGCAGTTCCTACAAATGTCTTCGATTTCGTCGGCCCATCGTTCCGCCCATTGGTGCGCCGAAAAGGCGTTTGCCAATTCACTTGATCTTCGCCCAAACTCCGTAAGCTCCGCTTCGTTGGCGTGGATCCACGACATCGCGTCACTCAATGCCAATCGGTTCGCCGTTGGCACCACCCGACCATTGAACCTGTCCCGCACCAATTCCGCGCTACTTCCGCACGCCGCGGTGCAGACGATCGGCAGGCCCGCCATCGCGGCTTCGACCAGACTCAGTGGCCATGCGTCAGACCGGCTTGCCAACACAAATGCACTCGCGTTGGCGAGTGCGGTGTTCAGTCTTTCGGGCTGCACGAATCCTCGGTCAATCACGCCTGGTTGCGACTGCAGCAACGTGCCAAGCTCACCGCGTCCACAACAGACCAAGTCCCATGGATCATCATGGCGTGCCCGATAGTCGGCATAGGCCTCCAACATGATGTCGACGCCTTTGCGCTGGCAGTACCGCCCCGTGAAGATAAAGTTTTTTGGCCAACCGTTAGACTCCCGTTCCGAAATGCAAGGCTTTAGCGACAATTCGTCAACGCCGTACAGGCCCTTGGCAATTTTTTCGTCCGGCAGCTTCCACGATTTCATCAACTGATATCCACGATCGCCGGGCACCATCACGCGGCTTGCCCGGTCCAGCAGCCAACGGATCTTCAGAATGCCCAATCGCTGTCGCCAAGTGTGTCGGATCGGATTGTCGGAGCAAACGATCAATGCAGATGATCCGAAATGATTCTGGCGGATGGCCTGGACATAGCCGGGATGCTGCCATCCCGAAACAACCAACACGTCAGGGGTTTCATCGGGAAGATGCCGTTTCAGACGTGGATAATCATCCGCGTCGGCGTGCGGGATCAGCCGTGCCGTCACTCCATCAAGCATTTTCGGGATGAAGGTAGGATCGCTGCGGTCGGACGGATTCGACTCGATCGCGACGACTTCGAGATCCATCGACTCGATGGCGGAAAGCCGTTTCCAGCACGCCGCCATGTAGCCAGAGTAGCGTGACCACAGGAACAGGACACGTCGCTTCTTCATCGCGGAATCCCGGCGACGTCGCGGACGTCGATGCCGCGGACCACCAGTTCATTCGCCCCTACCAATCGACTTTGGCACTTGCGAACCATCAACATCGGGTCCCGGAGCAGTTTGAGGATCGAAGATTGCAGACCACCCCGCAACGGGGTTCGAACGCCAACCCGCGCGGCCATCTCCTTGCGATCTTGTAGATAGCGATCAGAGGTTTGCTGGCTGCCGGTGATCGATTCTTGGTGGATGCGAAACATCCCGATGACCTCATCGATGCGCTTGAATGTTGCGCCATGCCGACCCATTTGAAACAGCAATTCGCCATCCCAACAGGTGCGGTTTTCTGGATTGAAATTCCCCGCTTCGCGGACAGCGGACAATTTGTGCGCACAGGATTGCTGGAAGACCGACACCAATCCTTTTGCGAACGCACGCGTTCCCCAGCGATCACTGTAAACCTTTGTGATCGAGCCGTCGGTTTCGTTGAACGTCACACCGTGACCGTAAATCACGTCGACGTCAGGATATTGCGCGATGTAGTTTGCAAGCGTCCTCATCGCGCCAGGCAACAGTAGATCATCGGAATTGATGTAAACCAGATAGCGACCCTTGCAGTGTTCGACGGCCGATCGGAGCGCATTGGAAGGTCCACCGTCGGGGCAGGATTGCCAAAATGTCAATCGATCCTGGATCTGCTCGATCACCTCGACACTCCCATCAGTCGAACCGCCGTCCATGATCAGGTACTCAAACAGATCGGAGTCCTGTGATAGAACCGAGTCAATCGCTTGTTGCAGGTATTTCCGCTGGTTGAAGGAAATGGTGACAATAGAAAACAAGGGCGCCGTTGACATTTCAACTCAGGAATAAAGCTTCGTGCTGATGATGGGCCCGCGATTGCATCTCGCGAGCAGCTTCAATGCACTTCTCGGATGCACGCAGGTAGTCGTCGTGTGACATATTTATGGCGTTGATGATCGCGTTTTTCCAACCGTCCAGGTCGTCGGGGTCAATCACCCAGCCACAGCCGTTGTGTGCCGCGGCGGTCCACGGCGTCCGGTCACTGATTAGAAATGGAACGCCCGCTGCCGCAGATTCATAGATCGCATGCGCGAAATTTTCGCCACGGCTCGGCAAGATCGAAAAACTCGCGTCGCCCAAAATGTCCCAAATCTGATCATGCCGGTACGGACCACAATGTCGGCCATGGCTGCCACATCGCCCAAGCAGCCGCAAGATTTTTACCAAGTACTCCTGATCAGTCGGAGATCCATGGATCTCCAAGATCCCCTCGAATCCACGATGAGACGCGTTCAACGATTCGAATGCCGAAATTGCAATTTCGAGGTTTTTGATCGGCGCGATTCTTGAGTTGAACACAAACCGGCAATCGCCAGAGGGGCGTGTTTTCGGCTGACCGATGACCTCGGATGGAATGTCCATCGCGGTGTGAATCTTGTTGTCGGGAAACCAATGTTCAATGAATCGTACCTCGTCGGCGGAGGAGGCTTGGAAACGAACGCCTTTGAACAGCCCCAAGACCTTTCCGGATTGCAAGAAGATCCGTTTTCGAATCGGTTTGATGGCCAGTGCCCCGGGACTGAGTTCACCCCGCACCGCCAACAACAAGTCTGGAGTTGCTGTGCCTTGCCGACATGCGAATCGCAATACCGATCGTGTCAGCGGCGACATCAGACTGTTCATGTAGATCGTATCGGGGCCGACGCTGCGGATGGTTTCCCTGATGACTTGTCCCAGGTTCTCACTTGGCGACACGTAGCGTGCTTGAATGCCCAGCACCTCGTTCCATTGTTTCGCAACGATGTCCGGGTAGGCCTCCGATGCATTCGGATCACGATCACGGGTGAGTACAAACAGTTCGTGTATTGGTGAAAACTTCTGAACAAAGTTCACCAAGGACCGAATCGGGCCGCTGGCGCGGATCGAGGGATAAAAGTAGTCGGCGGTGACAAGGATTTTCAAGGTGTACTTTTCACAGAACAATCTGTTCGGATCGACGCTGAGCGGTGCCCCACCTCAGACCTCGCTCGCAACCCACTGGGGCGTCGATGGCGTTGCTCGTTCGGGCTGTACCGTCTCGCTTTCCGACACGAGCCGTTTTTGTTCTACCGCCTGATAGAGCAGAATGTTGACAACAAAAAACGGCGGCCACGCATACCGAGCGTATCCGTGGGGCGAGAAGAAAATGTTCCAAACGCCATCTACAAGCAGAAAAGCCGAGAGCAGGACGAATTGGGGATGATTGGAGTTAATCGCAGACCGGAAAAACAGCACATGAATCCACAGGACTGCAATCCAAAACGGCACACCAAGAATACCCGAAAATACCCAGGCACCGAAGATACAAGAGTGGACCGGAATGGAACGCAAGTACTCTTCGGATGTCGTGTCACGCATCGCCCGTGTGATGTACTTGCGATTGTACGCCTTGGAACCATGGCCCAGGATGGGCCGATCGGCAATCGCTTCAAATGCGACCTGCAATCCACCTCTGCCCGCGCTGACCACCGCAATCGGATTGTACGGATTTCTGGACGACTTGAGCTGCATCCTCGCTTTATCGCCCAGCATCCCACTTAGACCGAAAAAGACATACACCTGGAAGACCAGAAACGCCGCCACAAACAACGCGACACCTCCCCACATGAATTGCCGCCGCGTGTAATTCAAAAAATTGGTTGTGCTGCCGCGGGTTCCGTACCACAGTCCCACACCGGTCAACAAATACGCCAGTCCGTGGGACCGACCTCCGAAAAGGATCGACGCGCAGCCGTAGGGGATGGTCAGCAATGCAACGTAACTTCCTCGATACTTTCGATGAAGCAGAAACAGCATCAACAGGATCAGCCCGCAGGAGGCCCAACTGGCGACGAACCGGTCCCAGTATTCCGTGGTCGCTGTTTCATCAACGACGCCCCGAACACGGTTGATGATGCGACAGAAGAACAGCCCTAGCAGATACGACGCGAAACGGTTGGGATCCGGCTTGAACAGGACAACGAAGGCTGCCACGGAGACGAGGATCATTCCGATGTTGGCGTGGCCCTTAAGCAAGTTGACCCTGGACGTGTGATTCGCTACGTCACTCATGAATTGCGAGCCCAACCAAAGCAATCCCAGCAACGCGACGGGAACCGCAAATGGCGTCGCAAAGAGGTCTTTCACTTTGCCAAACGGCAGCATGAGGATCAAATAGACCAACAGCATGATCTCGGAGATCCGCAGCGTCCCGATGAATTCATACTCGATTTCCAGGGTCAAACCGACGGCGAACGCCAGAAGATGGCCGATGACTTTCGTGAGTTGCACCTTCAGAGTCCTCCGCGCTGCTGCAATGCTTCTTGATAGAGACCCAGATGTTGCGACACGCACTTTTCCCAGGTAAAACGCGATGCTTGCAGACGCCCCTTGTCTTTGAGGTGCTCGACCAAGCTGGGCTGCTCGATCACTCGATCGATCGCATCAGCAATCGATTCGGTGTCGTCGGGATTCACTAATTCAGCCGCTTGACCGACGACTTCCGGGATTGAACTGCGATTCGACGCGATGACCGGGCAGTCGCACTGCATTGCTTCTAATGGTGGAATGCCAAACCCTTCGAACTGCGAAACATAGACCAGCGTTTCCGCGTGACTATAGAGGGAGGCCAGTTCATGCTCTTGCGGCCTGCAATGCAACACGGAATGCTCGTCCAGCCCCGCATCATGCCAAGACTGCTGCTCTTGCTGAGACAGCGGCGGCCCTCCGGCGCAAACCAGAACGCAATCAGAACCGAATCGCTTTGATTTCCCCAGTGATTCAATCAATGCCCCGAAATTCTTGTAACCCTCCCGAGTGCCCACCCACAAAAGGTACGGACGGTCGGGGACGAGTTTCGATTTGGCGGTGTTCGGTCTCATGTTCGCGGCGAGATAAATTACTTCCACTTTCTCTGGCGCGACATCCAAATAGTGACAAACATCGTTCTTCGTCGCTTCCGAAATGGCGACCAGCCGGTCCGCGGCATCTGCGGTCTGCTGTTTTTTTCTCAGAGACGATTCGCTGGGGAAGAAACGCTCGCTGATCATGTCGTAAACGGTTGCGATTCGCGCGCCCCGAGCCTGACGCAGTGTCGAAGCGTCAAAAAAACCTTCATGAACCACGTCCGCATTGTGCAGCGACGACGGCATCAGCGTCTTGACAATGAAATCGTTTAGACGAGAAAGTCCACGTTTGCGATGGCGAAAGTAGATCCCGTGATGATGCAGCGGCGATTTGTATTCGCGCAAGTAGTGGTTGACGTATAGTGGTGCCGCGACGCGCGCGTTCCAGTCCGACGAGGCTTCGACACCACGTGCCAGTTCGACCAAATAACGAGAAACGCCCCCGAACTGCTGGGTCGAAAAAACGCTTCCGGTAACGAGTAGTCGCTTCAAGGTGCCGTGGTGAAGGGGGGACGCGTCAGCGAGTCTCGTCGCTAGACGGCATTGGGTCTGACCAAGCAAGTTTGGTTAGCGGTCGCTTAGAACGCGATGTAGACGACGACGCAGTTTCGCCCACAGGTTGTCACCGGCGATTGAAAAGTTGATCGGGCGTCTGGAAATGCAATGCAGGTTCTTGCCATTCGTGTAGAGCGTGGCCCCGTGGCTGGAAGCCAGATGATCAAGCGCTTTGACCGTGTAGAGCGAGACATGTTGGCCGGTTTGGGGAAGGAAATACCACCATTCATCGACGTCCTTGGGCGGCGGCTCGGGAACAATCAGTGTCGAGAAAACGACGGTGTCAGCAAGCTCCAGAAGTTGCTTCAATTGCTTCGCGGGATCAACCAAGTGCTCAAACACTTCGAATGCTGTCACAAGCGTGTACTTTCCCGGTTCTTCGACTTGAACCTCAAATTCCTTCGCAAACAGATTTTGACAATGGGGATCGCAATGAAAGTAGTTCAATCCGCGGTCTCGCATCAACCGTGTGAACACCCCGTATCCACCGCCGAAATCGAGATAGCGTTCCTGCGGCTGAAAATTGGCTTTGATCAGCAGGGCCATGATCTCAGCGTACGTAATGCATCGTTGCAGTAGGCCGCTGTCTTGGGCTGTAATCGCGTCTCGGTACGCTTCGTCAAGCCAATACGGAGTTTCCGTTTGGATGAATCCCGTTTCTCGACATCTGAAGTACTGAATCTCATACTTGTCGAGGATCTTGGCTTGATAAGCCACATCGGTGGGACCTCCGGTGATACGGCTGCATTCAGGCAATGTCATTGATCGTCGGCCATCTCAAACGTCGTGTTCAGTCCTTGATTGCGGCACGGACCGTTCGGATTCGATGGAGCGAAGGAGCTCGAATAATCGCTGGAAACGGGAGTCCTCCGGAAACAGTTCACTCCCCCGACTTGCTTCCACCTTGGCATCAGCCGACCGTCCGACCTGACGCAATTGCAAAATGTAATCGAGTAAGAAAGCTTTGTTCTCCGGCGCGACACGTGTCGATTGCTGGAGCCGATCCAAGCCGATGTCGGTGTCGCCTAAAGCGATCGCTACAAGTCCGGCCAACCGCAGGCAGGATGCTTTTTCCACTCGCACCTGACACTCATCGCATTGCAGCAAGGGCAACGATTGCTTCATAAACTCGGCCAGCCGGTCCCGGGTGCCTTGTTGCGATCGATCACGTGATTGCGCGTCGCTGATACCGTCATACAACGACAACGCATGTGCGATAGCCCGCCGTCGTGCCGGCGCAGACGATGCAACGGCTTGGTCCAAAGAAGCCCCCTCGCATCGCAATGCAATGTCGATGGCTTGCGGAGCAGTCTGAATGCGGAGATTCGATGCCGTGCGACAAGCGAACTCGACGAACGGCACCTCCTGGTGGTTTGCAGCGATTTCAGCGAGCCGAATCAATTGTTTCGGATTCCGGTTCTGCAGCCTACCCAGTTGATCAATCATCTCGCGCGTCGCGACTTCATCGCCATGGGCGAAATGAAGATAAATCAACTCCGCCCTGGCGTTGATCGACAATGGGTTCAGGGATGCGAGTTGGACCGCACTGTCAACAGCGGCCAGGTAGTCGTCACGAATGTCGGGGGCGAGCGACGGTACGGTTCGCTTTCCGCGTCGTGTCGCCGCGTAAGCTTCAGCAAACTCGAGTTCCGATTCCGCAACAAGACTCTCGATTTCTCTAAGTCGGGCGATCTGAAATCGCGTTCGGCATTGCTGGTACAGCAATGCCGCCGTGGGATTCTTCTTGACTTGGGCGGCGATACGATCCTCGGACGAACGGAGTTGGTCAATTTCCAATTTGATCGAATCAAATTCGGTCAGCGACCGCTGCGCGACCGACTCCGACGCCGCGTCGCTGTGCAACACCGGCAGGGAGAGCAGACTGAGCACCGCGAGCACAAGCCCCCAGACAACCTTGATTGCAGCGTCTGGTAAACGAAACGGAAAATGTTTGTAAAACTTGCGAGACGCGTGTTCCTGATCGACGCCTTGATCGGCAACAAACGCTATCTCGCCAGAACGGTCGGCGACGGGTTTGCGAGTCGTGTTGGTGCGTCCAATCCCACTTTGAGCATTTCGGCTCGACACCAGTGCGGATCGAGTCACGACGATGGATGCAAGGATCGCAAACAGATAGGCATTGGCCGACAGAATCAGTCCAAAATCGAGGCACTGACTGATGGCCGTTACGACCAGGACGTACAGCCCCATCGTGCCCATCGCTTGATCAGACTCGTCCTGGGACGATTGCAGCCGACGACAAGCGTTTACAATCATCAGCATGATGGCAACCACGAACAACAGGCCGATGACGCCCTGCTCGACGAAGACTTCAAGCCAAAGGTTATCGGCGTGTTGGAACCACAGCTCACCACCAGAATCCTGAAACGGCAAGTAAGCGAACCCGTACGTGCCTAACCCGCTCCCCAACGGCAGATACTCCAATGACGCTCGCAACCCATCCCACCAGTGGTTAACACGTGCATTACTGAGCGCGTGCTCGATGGTGTTACCCGAAGACGCATCGGTCGCACGGCGGATTGCATTGAAGCCGACGTTGGGGGTGAGGACGACGATGACCGCAATCGTCATCGGTATCACCATCATCGCCAAGGTGACTGCGAAGCTTCGTAAACGCGAGCGAAACCCGATCGCGATGAGGAGTGCAAGTGCCATCGCCAGAACGCCACCTCGTGATCCGCTGGTCATGACCCCGACCAAGTTCAGCGTCACGCAGCCAAAAACCATCCAGCTTTTTGGATCCGCCGCCCAGTCGATCGCCGTCATCGAGGTCGGCCCAAAATTCCCTCGACATCGTTCCGCATGATGTTCAAGGGCCAACCCCAAACTGGCTGCGAGTCCTAGATTCATGAACAAAGCAGCGTTGTTTCGATTGATGAACCCACCAAAACCGTGGCCAACGGTAAAACCTGTGATCGCAGGAAAAAGAATACACGCCATTCCATAGATGGCGTGAAGCGACGTGCCGATGGCGATGGCGACCAGAATTAACTGCGTGAGTCGTCGAGTTCGGACCAGTTCAATCGCCATCCACATCAGCGGCAATAACATCACAAAAAATGCAACCGCATGCCGAGTCTGAGACACAATGATGGAGATCGGAGCACTGGGTCGGTCCGCCGGCCCTGTGATCGATAGCGGAGCGTCTAGCCAGTGGGTGTAGGCATCGTAGGAACCCGCGCTGGCCCAAGCCACAGTATTGTCAGACAGCGGAACAGTTTGGCAGTAAAGCAGTGCAACCCACGCGGAGACAACGTAAAGCAGAGCGTAGGACGGGCGTTGACGAACGCTGGAGCTCTCTTCACCACTTAGGCATCGCGACCCGATCATTTTGCCGGCCGCCAAGAGAGCCAGGAAAGCGACGGTGAGCGTCACAATCGCAAGTGCCGAGCAATACTGTGTCCACGCAAGGTGCCCGCCGAAGTCAAAACTGACAACGACAGGGATCAATGCGAGCAACACCGAAAAGACGCTCAGCATCGCCAAGTGAAGCGATTGGGCTCGTGGTGTCTTGAGACGCTTCACGTGACGATTTGGAAAAGCGGACGTCCGACCGAGCATGCTGCTTGATCGACGAGCAGTGATCGATCTCGCGTCAGTACCAGCAACCCACGTTCACCCACGTTGCAGTGTGACGTCATCAATGCGGTCGCTGACCAACCGAAAGGCCGCATCGATCAACGGAGTGTTTGGAGACGAGTTCACGAAGTCGCGCGATGCACCGCTTCGTTTCTCGCCAATTCCAAATCGTGGTCGACCATCAGTTTGGCGAGTTCTTTGCAGCTGGTTTCGGGTTGCCATCCGAGCACGTTTTTGGCTTTGCTGTAGTCGCCGAGCAAGAGATCCACTTCGGTCGGACGGAAATAGCGTGGGTCGGTTTCGACGTAGTCTTTCCAGTCCAGCTCGAGGTGTTCGAAGGTGTAATCGAGAAACTGACGGATCGTGTAGGTTTCGCCCGACGCCAAGACATAGTCATCGGGCGTGTCGTGCTGCAGCATCAGCCACATCCCACGCACGTAGTCCTTGGCATAGCCCCAATCCCGCTTGGCGTCCAAGTTGCCCAAGTACAGTTTGTCTTGCAGCCCCAGTTTGATCCGCGTCGCCGCACGCGTGATCTTCCGCGTCACAAACGTCTCTCCACGACGAGGCGACTCGTGGTTGAACAGAATTCCGTTGCAGGCAAACAGGTCGTAGGCGTGGCGATAGTTGACCGTCTGGTGAAACGCATATACCTTGGCACAGGCGTACGGGCTTTGCGGTTGAAACGGCGTCTTTTCGGTTTGAGGCGTCTCCAACACATCGCCGAACATTTCGCTGCTCGATGCCTGGTACACCCGAGTCGGCTTTTTGCGGTTCAGTTGGCGGGCGGCTTCGAGCACGTTCAACGCCCCGACGGCCGTCGTCTGGACGGTATAGACCGGGCTGTCGAACGAGACCCGGACATGTGACTGGGCACCCAGATTGTAAATCTCGTCGGGCTCGATGTTGAGAACCAGATTGGTCAGATTCTGTCCGTCGGTCAGATCGCCATAGTGCAGAAACAACCGCGCGTCGGCGTTGTGCGGATCGGTGTAAATGTGTTCGATCCGATCGGTGTTGAACGTGCTGCTGCGACGCACGATGCCATGCACCACATAGCCTTCCTCCAGCAACAACTCGGCCAAATACGATCCGTCTTGGCCGGTGATTCCCGTGATCAGTGCCGTCTTTGAATTGCCTGATGCGTTGCTCATGGTTCGTTTCGCCGTCGAATTGATAGCAAGAATGTGTGGTTTTTGGATACGGCGGGGCGCGTCACGTTTGTGCCGCCGGACAGGTCAGACTGCCCGCAGCGCGCCGGATTGGCTCGCACGTAAAAAGTCTTCGTAGGTTTTTCGGACGCCGGTTTCCAGATCAATGCGCGGCTGCCAACCCGTTGATTTGATCAAATCGATGTTGGTGCGTTTGACCGGGGTGCCGTCGGGCTTGGAGGTATCCTGAGAGATTTTACCGTCGAATCCGGTCGTTTCGGCAATCAATTCGGCCAATTCCCGGATCGAAATGTCGGTTCCGGTGCCGACATTGACCAGATTTGGCGGCTGGTCCAGATTGACCAGGTGAATCAGCCCGCGGGCCAGATCATCGACGTGCAGAAATTCGCGTCGCGGTGTGCCGGTCCCCCAGACCACCACTTCATCCAAACCGTCACGCACCGCTTCGTGAAAACGACGAATCATCGCCGGCATCACATGTGAGTTTTCCGGATGATAATTGTCGCCGGGGCCGTAAAGATTCGTCGGCATGGCGGAATGAAACTTGACACCGTATTGCGTTCGGTAGTGCTCACACAGTTTCAATCCGCTGATCTTCGCCAACGCATACGCTTCGTTGGTCGATTCCAAGGGACCGGTCAGCAGACAGTCTTCGGGCATCGGTTGGGGAGCCATGCGGGGGTAGATGCATGTGCTGCCGAGAAACAGAAATCTGGCGGTGCCAAACCGATACGCGGCATGAATCGCGTTGGCCGCCATCATCAAGTTGTCATAGATGAATTCGGCCGGATAGGTGTTGTTGGCGTGAATGCCTCCAACCTTGGCCGCCGCAAACACGACCACATCGGGCCGCTCGGCGTCGAAGAATGACTCAACGTCCGCTTGCCGGATCAAATTCAATTCGCTCCGGTCGCGGGTGATCAGGTCATCGTCATTGATGCCGAGTTGTTGCAGATGACGAACAACCGCGGCGCCCACCATCCCACGATGACCGGCGACATAGATTCGTCCCTTGGGAAGTTGTTCCGAAGTCATTGGCTGAAACGATTGCGTTAGGTCAATTCGCGAAGCCACTACGACTTCGGTGTGCGAAAGGTCATCAAGACGAAAACGAAAGCCGGGATGACTTTCGCGGCAGAGGTACTGATCGGATCGAAAGGTTTAGAATCCGATCCCGTGATACTCGAATCCCTTGGCCTTGAGCCCCAGGTCTTTCAGTCGGTTGCGGCCGTCGAACACGAACGCCGGCTTTTTCATGGTTGAATAAATCGCTTCAAAATCGGCGTCCGCGAATTCATCCCATTCGGTCAAGATGGCGATGGCATGGGCGTCACTGGAAGCTTCTTGAGCGCTCGAGGCGAATGTCACGTGTTGTTCGATCAGTTCGCGTTTGGCTTCACTGATTTTGTTGTCGCCCTCGGTGAACACGTATTCCAAATCGTTCAGGATTTGATGCTCGCTGACTTGCGGGTCGTAGATGCAAAGGCGGGCCTTTTCCAACAACAGGTCGCGGCAGACATAGATGGATGCCGATTCACGCGTGTCGTTAGTATCTTTCTTAAACGCGAATCCCCAAATGCCGATCTTCTTGTCCGAGACGGTGTTGAACATCGTTCGAACCATTCGCGTGACGAAGCGTTGTTTTTGGTGATCGTTCATCCGAACGACTTGTTCCCAGTAGGCTGCGACTTCGGGAAGACCGAAGTACTCGCACAGGTAAACCAGGTTCAGAATGTCCTTCTGAAAACAGCTGCCCCCGAAACCGACCGAGGCTTTGAGAAACTTGGGTCCGATGCGAGAATCGGTTCCGATCGCTGCAGCCACTTCATCGACGTCCGCACCGGTTGCTTCACACAGGGCGCTGATGGCGTTGATGGACGAGACGCGTTGGGCGAGAAACGCATTGGCTGTCAGCTTCGAAAGTTCGCTGCTCCACAAGTTCGTCGTCAGCAAGCGGGCCCGTGGCACCCAGTTGGCATAGATGTCGACAAGCGCTTCGATCGATTCAGGACGTTCCCCCCCGATGAGCACTCGATCGGGTTCCAGCAAGTCTTCGATGGCCGTCCCCTCGGCCAGAAATTCTGGATTGCTCAAAACGTCGAAGGTCGCGTTGTTGGCCGTGTTGGACAGGATCCGTTTGACCGCTTCGGCGGTACGCACCGGCAACGTCGATTTCTCAACCACGATCTTGTGGCCTTCGGAAACCTCGGCGATGCGTCGGGCACATTTCTCAACGAACTCAAGGTTCGCCGCTCGACCGGCCCCGACACCAAACGTTTTGGTCGGTGTGTTGACCGAAATGAAGACCATGTCGGCGGCGCGAATCGCCTGATCGATCTCGGTCGTAAACGTCAGATTCTTGCCGCGGCTGGAATGAACGATTTCGTCCAAGCCCGGTTCGTAGATCGGCAGACGGTCTGAATTCCATTGCGCAATCCGATCGGCGTTGATGTCGACGACCTTGACATCAATATGAGGGCACTTGTGTGCGATCATTGCCATCGTGGGGCCGCCGACATATCCGGCTCCGATGCAGCAAATCTTAGAAACGGGATCGATCGTTGTTGTCATCGTTTGTCCATCGCGAAAGGAGATTCAAAGACCAGTAGCGGAATTCAGGCGTCGCTGCCTTGGGGTTCGGGGGCACTGCCGAGTGGTTCCAATTGGCAATCGTCTAATTTGACGCTGACGCCTTGGTCCATGAATCGGACCGAAACCAGCAGTCGAGTCTCTTGATCGCGGCGAATCACCACGCCTTCGAACCCTGCGAAGGAACCGTTCTTGACGCGAACCTGCTGTCCCGGCTGCAACCGACCTTCTACCGAAAGCGGGACGCCGATGTCGACCAGCTCGCTAATCTGGGTCAAATCGTAAATCAGCGGCTCCACATCGGTGATCTCGGTCGCCTTTTGGACACAACCGGTACAGATCGACTGGTAGCGTGATTCATCACCGCCACAGAGAAACACATAGTTGTTGAACAGCGGCACGTAGCTGGTTCGGATGCGACCGTTGGGAGAGCGCCGCCGTTGCTCGATCTGGGGACCGTAGTGCGGGACCTGCAACTGGCGGAGCTGACGCATCAGTTGCTTCTCTTGCCGCGACTTGGTGTAAAGCAACCACCAGCGGGAGAGTTTCGCTTGGTCGGACGCGAGCAGATCGTCTGGAAATCGATCGGGTTCTTTCGCGAGTATTGGCATTGGGATCACCCCCGGTGATGTTTGGGCGGGTGGACTGGAAATGCGATGGACGTAGTTTGAACGAGGCGGCGGAGATTGTTAAGTGAAGGGGCGCTGCGATTAGCGCGGACTTCGTCCACGTGGGTGACACACAGCCCTTGGATGGGGGTAGCGTGTGATTACCCGACCTTTGTTTCCATCGTGTATTGGGCCGATCTACAACGACAAGTTTGCGTAGTCGGCCGATTTTGCCTGTCGGCTACAAATTGTGTCGGCGTAACAGCCAGACTTCAATGAGCAACCCGACCGCCGAACCCATTCAATCCCGCCTTCGATGTGCAGCGAAACGCTTTTGATTGCTGTGCCGATCGTGCGGGAATGACCCCCAACTGAGGTGCGAGTCTCGGCGTCCCGGTCCTTTAGGATTGTCCCAGAGACCGGTGAACTGGAGAAGGACAGGGGTGAAGATACCCAGCGGGGTTTTCGTCGACATGCCGTGCTCAAGTGTGTCGAACGAATCAAAGAGCCGGTTCAATCGTGGCGAGAGATCAGTGACGGCTGGGCACAAGCGGCGGACCCGCCGTGCGCTCGGTGTCAGCGTACCGGGGTGCCGGCACAACTCCGACCACTCGGACATCGGCGGGTGTGGCGTGCTGCCGTTCCAGTTCGGCGATGATCAACTGAATCTGCGGCTCAAGGTCCACCAACCTTAAACTCAAATCCGCGATTCGTTCATGAATTCTCGGCGACGTGGCGGAGGCGACGACATGAAGCGTCCCGATATTCACCGTGTTTTTACTGCGACCGACCGTGATCACGATGGGCCATCGGACTTGCACCTGTTTGTCTCGATCGGGCATCCGAACGTCTGACCAACTGGCGTGATAGCCTTCGTGCAGCCACGACAAATTAAGATCAATGCTGATCTTGGCCAGGTTGTGGATCTGGGCAAAATCCACCAGCGGCTCCCAAATCAGATTCCAGTCGCCGCTACCTTGCAGCGGCAAACAACGGTGATTCTTTTCGAGCGAAGATTGCCGCGGCGTGATAAAGAACGATCGCGTCATGTGCGAGGCTTTCATCATCAACAGCTGACATTCCGCGTGACCGAATGAACGCGTCACCACGAGGAACGTGCCGGCAAGGATCATTCCGAGCAACGCCAGCCAAGGCATGGAGTAGTGGGCCGATGCAATCGCGAGAACCGTGGTCAATGAGCAGAGGCCGGCGACGATGAATAGCATGCCGAAATGCCCGTATTTTTTCTGCAGCAGGTGGTGTAGGTGGGCGCGATCGGTCGCGTAAATGCTTCTGCCGGTCAACCAGCGGCGGGCAATGGCGGCGGCGGAGTCAAACAGCGGTACTGCCAGGATGGCGACCGGCGCCGATGCCAACAATGTGGAACCTTTGACGCTGCCCCACACCGAGAGGACGCCGACCAGCAATCCGATGACCATGCTGCCGGCGTCTCCGAGGAAGATCGTTGCCGGAGGTTTGTTGAAAAACAGGAACCCGATCAAGCTGCCCGCCAGGCAAAAGGAAAAAATACACCCCAGCGGCGTGCCGTGTTCCCAGCTGAGGACTGCCAGGCCCAGACTGATGAAACATCCGGCGGTGGTCGCCACCCCGTCGGCCCCATCAATCAAATTGAGCGCATTGACGGCAACCAGCAACCACAGCACGGTGACGGGAAAGGCCAGCGACCCCAGGTAGATCTCAAAGCCCATCAGGCCGATCTTGTCGACCACCGTGCCGCTGCCGACCAGTGCAGAGATGATCAGAATCTGAAGCAGCAGCTTTTGGCGTCCTCGCATCACCCAGGCATCGTCGATCAATCCGACGACCAGGATTGCGCCGGCGGCGAAGACCAACCCGTACCAACGCGACGTAACATATCCCAAGTCAAAGTCGCCGAAGGACCGGTCGTAAAGGATCGTGCTGACGAATCCCACCAACAGGGCGCCGAACACCGCCACTCCACCACACAGCGCAATGGGCTCTCGGTGAAGCTTGCGCTCGTCGTCAGGCGCATCGACCATTCCGACGCGGCGTGCCATGAAACGAACGACCGGGACCAGTACTGTCGCAGCAAGGATGGAGCAAAGGAGCGAAACCAGGGTCAACCAAATCATTGGTGTCTTATCATGCGGCTAAAAAAGTCGAAACGTCGAAGCTGACCGTTTGACTCGTCCCCCCCGTGGGGAAAACGTGTTGGTCATCACAGTTTACCCGACGATTACAGAAGCACTCAGTGTAAAAGGGAACCCGTTTTGGAGAATGCTTTGAATCTTCATTTTGGGTGTTCTTTGCAACGATCGGAGGGAAAGCCCGCCCGGATATCCCCTCCCGGGCGGTGGATTCATCACTAAAAGAACGGTCCACAAAGGCGATAGAACCCCTACAGCTGACGTTTCCGTCAGTTTTGGCTAAATCCTTTCGACCGTTACGGCGATAAACACCCCTAGGACGGTACGCCATGAACCGGTGGGCTGCCCGAAATGCTTGACCCAATTTCGAATTCCGCCAGCAGCCAAGGGGGGCCAAATGGCGATTCGTTCAACACGTGCGGCCAGCGCACCCGAACACCACCCGATTCCGTCGGGACGCAACTCCGAAACACCACCGCAATCGACCTGCGATCGCGGCGCACGACCGAAGCGTCGCAGGACGGCCCGGCGCCAGCTGCGATCGTTTCTCATTGCCGGGACCGCAGCTTTCATGCTCGCCGGCGCCTCGGGATGTTCGTTGGTCTCCAACGCATATCGACAGGTACGGAAAGCGGAGTACCTGGACGAGTTCATGCTCGCCCATCGCAACAAGGTCTTCGCGACAAAAGCTTGGTTGCGAGAAAAGCACTGCCACAAGAACCGTCCACACCTGGCTGAGTTCAAAGCAGGTTTCCTGGAAGGATACGCCGACGTGGCCAGTGGTTCCGACGGCTGCATCCCCTGTGTCGCGCCGAGCCAATACTGGGGGTGGAAATACCAGTCCCCCGGTGGACAGGCCGCGATCGACGCTTGGTTCGCCGGCTATCCGCTGGGAGTCAAGGCGGCCGAACAGGACGGCGTCGGGTATTGGGGCCGAGCCCCGATGGTGGCCCATCACCCGCCAGCCGCTGATACCGACACGATGCCCGAGAAAGCCGAGCCTGTGCTCGGTCCCGATGGAAAACCGATTCCACCGGAGATCATTGTCCCGGGATCGACGCGTATCATTGAGACGACAACGCCGTTTGAGTCGTTGCCGGCCGAAACGCTGACACCGCCGGCCATCGAGCTCGGCGAACCGGAACTCGATCCGGACACGTTTCGTGCCCCGGGAATCGGGGATGATGCCGCGTTGAAATCGAATTCCGATCGGCCGGGCACCGGCAGCGAGGTGGACAGCTTGGTCGATGCGGCGACCCTGGTGCCGCGTCAATCGTCAACCACCTACACCCTGGAAGACTTTGGTCGTCCGACCGGTTCCTTGGGTGAAGATGCGATCGAGGGGATTTTCGGTTCGATCGAAATGCCCACCCCTTCAAGTGGCGCCGCTTTGGAAACAAGTGCGTCACAAGCTCAATCAGGGCCTTCCCACAACGCTGACGCAGTCGTCGAGACGGCCAGTGCCGCCTCGGACGAGATTCCATTTAAGTTTGAATAGCAGCAGCCAGTGGTCGCTTCAATCCACGCTGAAAACCTACAGTGACGAGTGCAGGGATGAATAAAAGTATTACTAACTTGGGGCCAGTTCTGTCACGGACCGACGGACATGACCTCGGTGACCACCGAGTCTGCCGCGGCGGTCTGCTCGGATCCCTTCGCACTGGCCTTCGGTGTCTCAGTGCCAAGGCGGTTGCAGCCGTGCTGATGGCGGGCTCGCTGACCGGATGCTCCGCGTTGACACAGCCGATTGATGGTGTGCCCGCCGCTCGGCTGCCCCAACAGTACTTCGCCGAACCCAAAAACGATCTTGTACCGGTGGACATCTCGGCTCTGTCGCTCGAACCGCCGCGGGAATACTTGATCGGTCCAGACGACATCCTCGGTGTGTACATCGAAGGTGTGCTGCCGTTCAATCCGCCCAACGCACCACCGGAACCGCCGCCGGTCAACTTCCCCGATGCCGAAAGCACCTTGCCGCCGTCAATCGGATACCCGATCGCCGTGCAGGAAGACGGGTCACTGGCGCTGCCTTTGATCGAACCGCTGAACGTCGATGGGTTGACCCTCGATCAGGTCCGCGACGCGATTCGCGATGCCTACATCGATAACGATATCCTGCGGCCCGAGAAAGCACGTCCCATCGTGACCGTCATCAAAGAGCGGACGATCGATGTCATCGTCGTTCGTGAAGACGGCGGAAGCAGTGGAGGACTGACCAACCAGAGCGTCGGAGCCCAGTTCGTCTTGGGCGGAAGCGACCGCAGTGCGACCGGCGGACTTGTCAAACTGAGAGCCTACCAGAACGACATTCTGCACGCATTGGTTGAAACCGGCGGTCTGCCAGGCCTCAGTGCAAAAAATCAAGTCAAAGTGCTTCGTGCAAACGAAGAGAACAAGGCGGCGCGTGAAGCGTTCTTGAAGAAATTTCGGGCTCAACGGCAAGCGGCGATGCTTGACCCCTGTGCCTGCCTGCCGAAGTTGCCCGAGGATCCCAATATCTTGAAGATCCCGTTGCGGCTTCCGCCCGGCGAATCGCCCAACCTGACCCCAGAGCAAATCACTCTGAAAGATGGAGACATTGTTTACATCGAATCGCGAGCAACGGAAATCTTCTACACGGGCGGATTGCTACCCGGTGGCCAATTCCCCTTGCCGCGTGACTATGACCTCGACGTCCTCGGAGCGATGGCTCTGGCCGGACAAGGCGTCTATGGATCAGTAGGTCGCGGCGGAGGAGGAGGAATCGGAGGCATCGGCGGACAGATCGCGACGATTCCACCGGGCCGACTGTTCATCCTTCGAAAAACCGACTGCAACGGACAAGTCGCCATCGAAATCGACTTGACCAAGGCCATCAACGATCCCAAATCACGGCCGCTCATTCAGGCTGGCGATACGCTGATCCTGCAGTACAAGCCCGAAGAAGAACTGCTGAACTTCGGTCTGGGAACGTTCTTCACCTACGGGATTCAAGAACTGTTGCGGAACAACTAAACCGTCCGCAACCCGATCGTCCTCGCTTTACCGATCGCCGCGAAAGGCAACTTTCGCGGCGATCGTTCGTTGCAAACACGTCGTCTTTCGTGCAGGCCTGCGTCGACGCTCCGTGAAAGTTGACGCTCCGTAAAACAGGTCAGGTGCGTCTCTCCCCACGCCACGCTACCGCGCCACTTCATCCCATTTCAACACACGAATCGATCCGCTCGGTTCCATAAACTCATACGCCCCCATCTCATAACCCTGAAAGCTGGGGCGGGCATTTCCGTCCAGGTCAATCGAAACCAAACCCGCCAAGTCGGTGCCCGAATTGATTGCCGGTGAACCCATCGACAAATGAAAATCGCCCGTCGCTGGATCGGCAAACAGCGGCGGGTCATTGGTCTCGCCGATTCCCACGGAACTGTTGACGTAAGGGCGACGCAACGCATGAACCACGTTGTACTGGTGGTCGAACGTGCCGCCGGGCCGGGCGTTGTAGAGGCCAAAGTACGCCGCGTCGAAAATCGAATTGCGGATCGTGGTCGAGCCCTCGTAACGAATCAACCCGTAAAACTTCGCAGCGGCGACGGTCGTGTGCACGATCGAGTAATCCGCGTCGGTGGCCCGCAAGTAGATCCCGTAGTCCGTTCCCGCGATCACCGTGTTGGTGACCGCGCCCCGATCGGTCTGCAATGCGATTCCGTATCGCCCCGTACGGATCGTGGATTGAGAGACGTCACAACGGTCGCCCCTGGCCAGGATCGCCCAACTGCCTGTCAGCCGCGCGAACGCGCAGCCATGGATCGCCGCCGATCCACTTGCTTGGTAAATGCCGATGCTGGACAAATCCGCGACATTCAACGTGTCCACCGTCGCTCGGGTGTGATTCAACACGAGTCCCTGTCGGCCGTTCCGAATGCTGCTGTTGCGGATCGACACGGGCAACGGGTTCGCCGGATCGCCACGGACATAAACCCCAGCACCGGTTGCCCCCGTCACGACGGCTTTGGAGATCTGGACCGGCAGATTCGTCGTTCCAACGGCTCGCAGATAAATGCCATAGGCAGCGTCATTGAAACGGGAGTCACTGATATCGCACTCACCGTCCAGGTAACCCAAAACACCGTAACGCGTCGCGGTCAATGAACATTGCGCAATCGACAGGCTGCCGCGGGAGCAATACGCGGCGATTTCGTTGCCGGCAAGCTCGATGCCCGTCATGGTCAGCTTCTCTTTTTGGCACAGCACGCCATACTGGTTGCCGGTCATTGCGACATTCATCGCCGGCAGCAGCGTCAACGGTTGATCGTTCACCCGCAGGCCGTAACGGTTGTTGTTGAGCTCGAGATTGGCGGTGGATGACGGATCAAGCGTTGCCCCTGTCATCAGCAGGCCGTATCCGGTGTTGCCGGAAAGTTCGCAATCGCGGATCGCCGGGCGAAGGTTTCGTTTGCTGTAGACGTACATCCCGTGACCGTTGCGATTGGCAACACAGCGGTTGATTTGCACGCTCGCACAATCGTTCAGCACCACGCCGTAGGAACCGCAATCCGCCACCGCCAACCCGTCGATGTTGACGGCTTGCGACTGGTAAGCATAGAAACCGCTGGTCGTACCTTGTGCGGTCGTGTCGGTGACCGTGCAATCCCCGTAGTAGTCCGTGATCGGGTACTTGCAGGAATCGCTGGTGGTCACCTCGTTGATCGTCCACTTGACCGTGTTGGCGATCACGCCGCGGGGACAATTGCGAAACGTATGTTTGTCGGCCCCGTCATATGTCCAAGTGCCGCCACGGATGTAAAGCGCCGCGGCCGTATGATCTTCCGAGGTCAGTTTCTTCAAAACGGGAGCTGCTGCGGAGGTGTTGTGGACCATCACACCGTATCGCGAGTTTTCAAAACGACACTTTTCGACCTCAATGTCGTCCGAGCGGACGTACAACCCATAAGTGCATGCGTTGGCATCGGCGGGGTTTCCGTTGAATGTGCTGTCGGAAATGGTGGCCGACAGGTTGTCCGACAGGTAGGCGCCCATCTTATCGCCACCAAACGTGCATTTGTCGATCGAAACGCGCGTTCGATAGCTGACCAGCCCTCGGTTGTTGCCGCTCAAGTCCACGTCCGACAGGATCAGTTCGGCGTCCTCTCCCTTGGCGTGGTTGGAATAGATGGCGTAATCGTTGTCGACGAACTCGATGCGATCCTTCTTCGACAACGTCAAGCGTTTGTTTCCCGACCGTTGGTACAGACCGAATCGGTTCCCGCGCAACGTGACTTTTCGGAAATCATAATCGCCTTGGTGGGCGGTGATGCCGACGCGCATCGATTCGATTTGCAAATCAGAAAGCTCGGCTGATTTCCCGGTCGTGTCTCCAAGCGTGACGCCATAGTTCCCACCCCTGATCGTGCAGCGGCTCATCGAAAGCGACTCGCCATCGCAACGCGCCGCATAAGACGTCGTGTCCAGAAAGTTGCTGCGCGTGATGGCGGCTGATTTTAATGCCGTCCCATAAACACCGACCGTGCTGCCGTTGAACTCACATCGGGATACCGACAGTCCCGTGCGGACCGCGTAGACGCCACGTGTTTTCGTCGGTGCATCGCTGGCGTTGATCCGATCCGAAAAACGCGTACCGGTCACCGCCAGGGAATTCCCGTCGTATCCGATGCATCCGTATTGTGTCGCCATGAATTGGCAGTTGCTGACGTTGGCAGCTTCAATCCTGGTCGCGTAGACGCCGTACGTCACGCCCGTGAACGTGCATCCGCTGACATGCAATTGGTGCGTGCCCAGATCACGGAGGGCATAGGTCAGATCCTTGAAACTGCAGTTCAGATAGTATGCGTGTCCGGTCGTATTGGTGACCAGACTGCCGTAGCTTCTGCCGTCGAGTGCTGCATTGCGTTCGAAGTCGAACCCGTAAAACAAGACATTGCCGGTGTTGAAGACCCGCACCGTCCAGGTTTTGGCTTGGGGCCGGATGACGACCGATCCTTTGTCGCCCGTGTAAGTGCCCGTTTGGTCCGCGTACAGCACCAACCAAGCCTTTGACGTGGCGCCACCGCCACCCTTGATCACGACGTTTTCGTCATAGGTTCCCGCACCGACAAACAGAACGTCACCCTGTACGGCGATGGAAGTCGCTTTGGTGATGGTGCGAAACGCTTGGTTGCGATGGGTTCCCGGGTTGCTGTCGTTGCCGGTCGCGCGGACGTAATAGTTGGTCGCCTGGGCCGTCGTGATCGGCAACAGCGCGAGGAATCCGATCAGGATCAGTGGTCGACAACGTGGAATGCAGTGCGTCACGGGATTGGGCCGGTGAAGTGGTGTGGTTGAATTCGCTGGCGGCTCAGTCGACTCAGGGCAAGGCCGGCAATCCCTCCAGCTCGGGCAATTCAGGCATCTCGGGCAGCCGCAGTTCGTCGGGAAGCTCGAGGTCCATGCCTGCGGGAATTGCCCCCAGTCCCAGGTCCGGCTCGGGCGGAGTCGCAAATCCTGAATCTGACAAATGAAAGTCGTCGCGCGCCGCTGAGTGACGCGTGGTTGGTTTGGGAGGTGTCGCACGGCGTCGAACGGGTTGCACCGCGAGACCTTGCACCGCTGGGTTTTCGATGGGTTGGTCCATCATCGCCAACGTCATGCACTCCTCCAGGTGCCGGATTTCGACGGACCTGTTTTTCATATCTGTCGAAAGCAATGAAATGCCGTCAAACTCCTCACCTGCTTGAATCGGAATCAGTTTTCCTCCGACCCGCAGCAGCGCCAGGGTGGCACGTTCATCATCTGAATCCGACGTCACAAATCCGATCAACCGCACGGTCGACTGCTCAATCTCCGGCTCCGGCGTCGCAACCTCAACTTTGACGGTCGCCGTCTTCGGCGGCAGGAAGAAATTGAGGTGATCGGGAATCGGTGAGATGTCACGTTCCTCAGGTGCAACCTCCACCGGCGGTTCATCCAGCCGCCGCTGCACCGTCACGCGTTCTTCTGTGGATGTCTCCGCATCGGCATCCGAGATCGCGGGTCCAACCGACGCGCGGTGATCGACGGTGGACAGCGGAAGAGCGGCTTCAGGTTGTGCCGTCACGGTGGGCTGCTCCGGTCCGCAGCCTGAGACGCAGATCAGAGCCACAAGGATGGCTGACGTGATGTGACGCCGGGGGATGGACGATGCGAAGGGTTGCATGGGTGGCACAGCGCGGGACTTGTCGATGGATCAAAACGTTTCTCTCTGTCGCACTCTGTGACACGCCCGCATGCGGCGGCCGACTCGGATGTCGAATTGACGGTTTTCCCTCGCTTGAGGGCGATCTCAGGTGGCTTCTATGCGATCTTTGCCAACTGTCAGGTCCGCGTTTGACCGAAGGTTTCGGCAACCTAGCGTTTTGACAGTGTCACCCTGTCAGTGCGTCCTTTCGTGCCTGCAATGAATTCAGAAGCAAAGAAAATCCTGGTCTACATCGCCCATCCAACGGTGTTGGAGGTCACGGTGTTTCGTCTCGAACTGCTCGGGATGCGGACGACGGGAGTCAGCAGTAGCGACGAGATGACCGAGGCGCTCGCCGAAGGGTTGCCGGATGCCGTTTTGATCGATCTCGATCTGGAGACGGGTGAAGGAATTCGCTGGGTGGAGAAAATCGCATCGGACGAATGCACCAGCCATATTCCGATCATTTGCATTTCCAGCCGCGGGGATTTGGTCGAGGTCGAAAATGCCTACAAGGCAGGCGCGAAAAGCTTTGTGATCTCGCCGTACGATCCGGTCGTTCTGGAGTCAAAATTGGTGGCGTTGCTGAACCTTGTTTCGGAACCGATCGCGACCCTCCGAGATCCAGCAGAACGAACATGAGCAGCGTGAAAATTCGTCGCATCGGAGACATCTTGCTGGAACACGGTGTCATCACCGAACAACAGTTGCAGACCGCGTTGGTCGACCAACGTCAAACGCGATTGCAACTGGGCGTCTTCTTGCTCAGACGCGGCTTGGTCACGCGGGAACAGTTGGGCAAGGCGCTCGCCGAACAATACGAATTACCGTTTTGCGGGTTTGACGAACACGTCACACACGGGCAATTGGTTCGATTGCTGCCCGAGTCCTTTGCACGTCGACGAAAGGTTGCCCCGGTCCAGCTTCAAAACAAAGTGTTGCGGCTCGGGATGGTCAATCCAAGCGACATGGAGGCGATCAGTGAAATCGAGCTGATGACCGGCTATCAAGTCGAACCTGCGATCTGTCTGGAAGCGGACATCGATCGGATGCTTGAATCGGCATTCGACGACAAGATCAAAGCCAAACAAACCGCGGTCGACATCCGCATCCAAGAGCTAGACGAACGCGGCTCCGAGACGGTTCAATGTGATGAGAACCTGGAGGACAGCGACGCACCGGTGGTGCGATTACTCGACGCGATCTTGATGGGGGCGGTTCGTGCCGAAGCGAGTGACATTCACTTGGAACCGGACTCGCCGCAGATGCGTGTCCGCTATCGCATCGACGGTCAGTTGCATCAGATCATGACGGTGCCGGGAGACTCCGAAGACGCCTTGGTCGGACGGGTGAAAGTACTTGCGGATCTGGACACCGCGGAAAAACGACGTCCCCAGGACGGAAACTTGACGATCCAAGATGGAGAGACCCGCGCCAGTTTTCGAGTCAGCTGCATCCCCTGTGTCCGTGGGGAAAAAGTCGTCATGCGGGTGCTCGATGAATCGAGCAAGACGTTCGATTTCTCGCTGCTCGGAATGCAAGAGCGTCAACTGGCAACCGTCAAACAATTGCTCGACCGCCCCCACGGAATGATCGTGATGACCGGGCCGACGGGCTCCGGAAAAACGACGACGATGTATTCCATGCTGTGCAGCATGGACTCGGCGTCGAAAAACATCTCCACGATCGAAGACCCCGTCGAGTTTCGACTACCGGGAATCAATCAGGTTCATGCCAACAACGAATTCGGTATGGGATTCGCCAACGGACTGAAGTACTTGATGAGACAGGACCCGGACGTGATTCTGGTCGGAGAAATTCGCGATCACGAAACCGCCACGACAGCCGTCCAAGCTTCGCTGACCGGGCACTTGCTGATCAGCACGCTGCACACCAACGACGCGGTCGGGACCGTTGCCCGGCTGAGCGATTTGGGACTCGACAACTTTAAAATCGCCGGGGCGTTGGTCGCTTCGATCGCACAGCGTCTGCTGCGACGACTGTGTGAGCATTGCAAACGCGAGTGTCAGCTCAACCGGTCACTGGTAGAACTGATCTATCAAGGCCGTGACATCCCTGCGGGGCTCGATCTGAACGGCAAATTCTTTGAAGCGGTCGGCTGTGAGCAGTGTGGCGGAACCGGATACTCCGGACGCGCCCCGATCTTTGAAATCATGGTCGTGACGCCTCAACTGGAGCATGCCATCGAATCCGGCATGCCCGGCAGCACCCTCCGTAGCATCGCCTGCTCCGAAGGGATGGTGGATCTGGCCACGATGGGACTGGACCTCGCCCAACAGGGCGTCACGTCCATCGAAGAAGTTTACTTCAAACTGTCAGGTTAATCACAATGAGTACCGCATCGAGCCGCAGTGGTGCAGGTGCCGTCACTGGTGGCGACCAGAGCGAATCGCTTGCGTTTCTGAAGACGCTGCACGAGATCAAGTTCGGCAACGATCCCCAGCGCCGCTTCAAACGCAAAGACCTGATTCTGTTCTTAAGAAACCTTACGACGCTGGTTCAAAACGGCGTGTCATTGACACATGCCTTGGAAACCGTGTCGCGTGATCGTTCGCTGAAGAAGTACCATCATATTTTGGCCTCGATCTCACGGGCACTCAAAGGCGGCGAGTCGTTGTCGGCGGCGATGAAGACGTTTCCCAGCGCATTCAACGCGACGTTGATCAGCCAGGTCGAGGTCGGAGAACGTTCGGGCAAACTCGATCAGGCATTGGTTCGGGTGACCGAGCAACTGGAGCGATCATCGGGGCACCGCAAGATGATCCTCAAAAAGCTTGCCTATCCGGCGATTCTGGTCGTCGCGGGTACCGGCAGTGTGATCTTCATGCTGCTGTGCGTGATTCCGACCTTTCAGGAGATGTATGAAGACGCCGGCGCCACGCTTCCGGCGATCACCCAACTGCTGATCGACGCCAGCGAAATCGTTCAGGTCTATGGCTTCCATCTGCTGGGGTTATCGATCGGCTTGGCGATCGCGATCATCACGTTGTTCAAAAACGCCCAATCGAGACGCTGGATCGATCGCAATCTGATACGCATTCCGATCGTCGGTGAGTGGTTTCGCAATCTGGCGATCCTGCAGTTCGCCGACGTGTTGGGCAACCTGATGGAAAGCGGATTCACTCTGGCCGAAGCGTTGCCGCCGGCCGGACGTGCGATCGGCAACCGCCATGTCCGCGAAAAAATCCTCGGGCTCTACACCGCCATTCGGCGCGGCGAACGGTTTAGCCAGTCCTTGGAGCGCGAGGGCGATCTCTTTCCCGCGGTCGTGAATCAATTGGTGATTGTCGGTGAGCGGACCGGACGCCTGGTACCGGTCACGCATCAGATCCGAAAACACCTTCGACGCGACGTCGAAGACAGCACCGATGCGATCGTGGGTGCGATTGAGCCCATTTTGACCATCGTTTTGGCGGTCGCCGTCGGTGGCATCTTGCTGGCCGTCTACCTGCCCATGTTTGACTTGATCGGAAAGGTGAATCAGTGATCACATCACCGAGATCATGGCGGCCCAAACGCAGCGGGCTTTCGTTACTCGAATTACTCGCCGCGCTCGCGGTCATGGGCGTGATCGCAATCGCGATCGTGCCGCGGATCAGCGGCGGTGCACGCCAGGCGAATGACAGCAGTTGTCAACTGCGCAAGGCGGTCATCGAGGTGCAAGTCTCGTTGTGGCGTCGGGAAACCGGTCGCTGGCCGATGGGGGACCTTTCGGACATCGGTTCGAATGTCCGCTATTTTCCAGATGGTCTGCTTCGATGTCCCGTGGACTCAACGCGATACACGATCGATGAATCAACGGGGAGGGTAAACGGGCATCATCACTGAGCCAAAGGAGGGAACCGACGGGATGCCTTGACCTACCTTTGAGCAGCGAAGGTCCGCCAAAACGCGGACTTTCACACCCACCGAAATTGACTCGATCGATTCAATTCGCCATTTGATCCCCCCGATAGCCTCGAAAGTAGGGCACATCATGCAACGAGCAAGAAACGTCAAACGATCCGGTTTTTCGCTTCTCGAACTGTTGGCCGTCGTCACAATCCTCGCAGTGATCGCTGCCGTCGTTGTGCCACGTATCTCCAGTTCAAAACTTGCCGCACAACAAGAAGTGAACAAGCAAAACATCGCCGAGATCAATGCTGCGGTTGAACGCTGGTACTTCGAAAAAGGAAGCTACCCGCAGTTGAATCTGTCGGACATTGCCGCGGACATCCAGTACTTCCCTGAGGGAATCCCGCAAAACCCGGTGGACAATTCATCGTATCAGCTCGATGCAACGACGCACCGTGTGATCAAGTAGCATTCGAGCACCAGAATGATTCCGTGTTGACACGTCGACGTCTACGTAGTGGCCTCAGCCTGATCGAGTTGCTGGTGGTCGTCACACTCCTGGGAGTGTTTGCGACCGCGGCATTGATGCGATTCGGGCGTGACACCTTCGGCGACACCGGCGCGAGATCGGAAGCAAGGTTGCTGTCCTTGGCAATGCTTCACGCACAGCGCGCGGCGATTCGCACGGGCGATCCGCACGGCGTGGTGATGCAAGGCCCCGCGGCGGCCGCGACCAGTTGGTCGGTCATCGGGCGGCGCCAAGACGGCTCTCGGGTGACCGTGGAAGGCCCCCACCCCGTCGCCGAACGGGTCCGCGTGTCCGCCACTGCGAGTGAAATTTGGTTCGACTTTGAAGGAGTCGGTTCGCAACCGTTTGCGGCCCAACTGCGAGGTCCCAATCGTTCGTTCGCCGTCCAAGTGGAACCGCTGACGCGGATGATCCGAACGCAAGAGGGTTCGCCATGAACCGAAGCAACCCGCGGTCGGGACAAACCATGCTCGAGCTGATTGCCGCAACGATCGTGATCACGATTGCCTTGGTTCCGGCGTTGAGATTGACGCGCGCACGGATCGCCAACACGGAAGACCTGGAACGCGCCGAAACGCGTCTGGCCTTGTGCACCAGCAAGCTGGAAGAGGAGTTGGCGTACACGGCTGCGAACTGGGAACTGAACTCTCATCGCGGCAATTTCGGCAGCATCGGGCAAGCCGGCGTGTGGTTCCAAGTCTCGAAATCGGATGCGATCGCGGCCGGCGGACGGCCCGGCGAACTGGCGACGATCGATGTCACGGTCTGGCACGATCAAGATGCCGACGCCACGCTCGACGCAGACGAGCAGCGTGTCAGATTGGCAACCAAAATTGCAAAACTTGTCGCCTACCAGAGCGAGTTCAGTGATCCGTAGACAACCGTCCTTATCGATTGCTCACCAGCGACGCCGCGGTGTCAGCATGTTGGAACTGGTCATCGCCGGCAGCATGCTGGCCGGTGTGATGACCGGGTTGTCGCTCGTGATGCGCACCGCCCGCCAGTCCTGGGAAACCATCGACAGCGAGTATGCGGTGTTGCAGCAGATGCATGCCACCTCACGGCACTTTGTTCGCGCGGCACGTGAAGCCGTCGGTGTCGAATCGATCTCGGCCGACGGCAATGCCATCACGTTAAAAATGCCGGACGACCGGACCGCGACCTGGCAGTGGTACCCCAATCGCAGCGGACAGGTGGGCGTGGTGACGTTTCGCGATTTTTCGAATCCGTCGGAATCGATGCTCGCTCAACATGTTGACGATCTGAGTTTTTCGGGCTTCGCCGCCGATGGTGTGACCGCGACCAATGTCCCCGACGTCATTCATGTCCTACAGGTTTCTGTGACAGTGACCTTGCCCAGGTCTGCCGTGGCACAGCGGACCACCCATTCCAAGGTGTGGATCCGATCATGGTAAACCGACCAGGGGTCAGTCAATGAACGCAACGATCTTCCCACGACAGTATCCCGTGCGACGCGGTGCCGCGTTGTTGCTGGCGATCTTTGTGATGACGCTGGTCAGCACGTTGGCCGTGGCGACACTGGATGCCGAAATGATGCGTTACATGGCACTACGAAATACACGCCAATGGGATGAGGCTCGCTATCTGGCCGAGGCGGGGCTGAATGACGCATTCGCGCAGCTGGAAAAAGACATCTCCTGGCGGGGCGGTATTCCGGGTACCGAGTTTCCGGCCGGAAGCGGATGGACCTACCGGGTGACCGTCACCGATGGTTCCGACGGGACCGTGGATCTGTTGTCCACCGGGACCGTCGGGAACTTCACGCGAACACTTCACGTCACCGTCAAACAGGGAGGTTGAACACGCGACCATGGCAAGCAAACTGCAAAGCGATTTATTGAAGGCCGCGGATCGCGAACCCGCAACGGTTGAACGACGACAGTCCCCGCGACGGCGCGTCCGTCGCGATCGACGAAAAGGCGTCAGCCGAACGGTCGGCATGGATGTCTCGCCGTCGGGCATCGCGATCGCAGTCGTCGAAAAATCGGGCGGCGAATCGAAGCTGATCGTCGAGCGAATCGCGTTTCCCGCCGACAGTGGCCCGCGACATGGTGACTGGAGTGACAACACACTCACCGGTGCACTCAACGAACTGGCCTCCAAATACAACCTCGGCGGACAAGCCGTCACGGTCGGACTGGGCGGCAACCCCTGCGTGACCCGCGTGGTCGCCGGGGACAACGAAGAAGTCGACAACGAAATTCGCGAACTGACGCACCGGACCCAACGCTATATCGGGATGGGATTGGGCAGCAAGGTCAGCTGCCAGAGCACCCATCGCATCGACGCCAAACGGAAACGTGTCTGCGTCACGATCGCGATTCGGCAGATGGTCGATGCGATCGCCGCGGCGGTCCAGTCCGCCGGGATGCGATTGGCCCATCTGGAACACAGCATGTTGGTCCTGTGCCGAATCCTGCACGCCTATGAAAAAGATAGCCAAGAGCCGGTCTTGTTTATGGTTGAAGAGTTGGGCCGGGTTGACCTTGGCATCTCCTACCAAGGCCGGTTGTTGCTGGATTATCGTCCGGCCATTCCAGAGGCGTCGGTGACCCATGGATCGATCGTCCAGCGACACCTGAAGTGTTTGCGGCGTTATATCCATGCCCAATTGCCCACCGCGTCGGCCGACTTGTCGACGTTGTTTGTCACCCAAAAACATTCCGACCACGAATCGCTGGATCAAAGTCTGGATGAACCTTCGATCCTGCGCCGCCAACGTTTTCCGATGGAAGAGTTGTGCGAAGGGTTTCAGGTCCAAGGCGAAATCTCGGAAGACTCCGGTACGATCGCGGCGATCGGACTGGCGCGGCTGAACAATGATGCAAGGTTTGCCGAAGAAACGAACGATTTGGTGTCCACCTTGCGCACCGGACGTCGAGTTCAATGGATTCCACTGATCCAGTACACCTGGCCCATCACGCTGGCCGCATCGATCGCCCTGGCACTGTTTCTGATGGGCCAACACACCCGTCGCTTGGCGCTCCGCACCGAGGCGCAAATCGAAACGCTGACGCTGCAAAACGCTCAGGGAAACCAGATTCGCTTGACCCTGCAGCGGCGGATGCAGCGAGCCGAACAGGTCGACGCCCTGGCCGCCGGGATTCCGACACGTGACTGGGCCGATGTGTTCCTCAAAGCCGGTCGAAGCCTTCCCCAGGGATCCTGGTTGGAATCCGTGCGGATCGAAAATGATGAGACCGTCCGCATCAGCGGCGCCAGCTACTCCGGTGAAGCCGTCTACACCTATATCGATCGACTGAAACAGACCGGGATGTTTTCGCACGTCGCGCTCGAATCCACCAGCGCGACTCGCAATAGCGTCGGCGCCCAATTTCGATTCCAAGTCTCGGCGATCGTCCAGCCGCAGCAGCAACCGGAATCGTCCATCCGATTTGCATCGACCACTGTCGGGGGTACTTGATCGTGGATCACCAATTCGTCCAAGCGTTTCTCGATCATCCGCGCCGCGGCACCATCGTATGGGCGACCGCCGTCGTGCTGGCCTTGCTGTTGGTGATCCCCGCCTGGGACCACTACACCGGAAGCCGAGCCGAGGTGGCGCGGTACAACACCGAACTCCGCGAGATCTCCTACTCGTTGTCCAACCTGGATCTGCTGCGTGCCAAGCTCAAAGAAGTCGAGTCGAAGCCCAATGCTAGCAACCAGATGCTTGACGGCGACGCGGCCGCACAGGTCCGCGAGCGAGTGACGAAACTGGCCCAGCAGATGGGCTGTCGGGTGAGGCGTTTGACGATGAGCCACCCCGTGATTCGCCACTGGCATGTCAACGACAATCCCTTCGATGAAGACGTCGCGCGTGACGCCGAAGAAACGAACTTCATGCTGGAGACACGGACGCTGACGTTGTCCGTCGGAGGAAGTCTCGCAGAGCTTACAAAGCTCACAATCGCGCTGACCCGACTGGACCGTTTTGCCGTACCGTCAAACATGACCTTGCAGCGTGAGGGCAATGACGGACATTTGATCTTGGACGTTGAGATTTCTTTGTTCAACCTTGCCGAGACGTTCGATTGAGCAGGTGGGCACGGATGCTCAGACGCGCCGATCGGTGTTTTCGCACCAGACCGGACCATTCCACGGAGAGGTATTTTGGATCCCCACACCACGTGTGTTCAAGTCGAACGTAGGCGGATCAAGGCATCGCGATGGCCATTGGCGTCGGCGATTGCGCTGGCGCTGTCTCTGTGCTTGATGGGTGGGGCTTCCGCACAGACCGATCTGTCGGTCAAGAAAGAGGTCTCGGCGGAGATCCAGCAAAAGCTGTCCAAGCGATTCAGCTTGGACCTCCGCGACGCCACATTGCTGGAAGCCCTGTTTGCCGTTCGCGACGTCAGTGGGCTGAACATCGTCGTTGGCAATGAAGTCACCGGAACGGTCAATGCGTCGTTCGCCGACACGGCTGTCTATGACATCTTGGATTCTCTGCTGATCACGCGGGGGTATGGTTACCGTGTCGTCGGCAGCAGTCTGGCGATCGTTCCGCTGGCAAATCTGGGCGATCAATTGCCGCTCTTTCAAACCCAGGTCATCGGCTTGGTGCACTGCACTCCCGGTGACGTCTTGTCGTCGATCGAATCGATGCTTTCGCCCGAGGGCCGAGCCCATGGCGTCGAATCAAGCAACTCGATCGTCGTGATCGATTATCCCGAACGCATCGACACCGTGCGGCGGCATCTGGAATCCTTGGAGACCGCGGCCGCAAGATATCGCAAGGAGCAACGCTCGGCGAACGTTCAGCAGCGGGTGCTCGATGGCGATTTGACTTCCCCAGACGGGGACATCGTCCGCGTCTTTCAAACTCAATACGTTGCGTCAGACATCTTGACCGAAGCGATCACACCGCTGTTGAGCGAGAGTGGACAAGCCACGGCCGTCGTGCTCGAGAACAAAGTCGTGGTTGCCGACAAGACAGCCAATGTCCAGCGGATCGCGTTGGCGCTGGCCGAGTTGGATCAGCCCCGCCCGCAGGTCAGGATTTGGGCATTGATTTACGACTGCAGCACCGATGACCTGGAACGACTGGGGGTGAATTGGAACTCCGGCATCAACAGTGCGTCCATCTCCGCCGCGACCGGCGCCGCGGCGCAATCGGTTGCGATCAATGCCGTCACGTCGCCGCTGGCCACAGGCGCAAACGGCGTGGTCACCCTGACCAGCCTCAATCGCTACATGAACATTCAATCGATCATTCAAGCGCTCGACACCGCCGGCGATTCTCGCTTGCTCGCCGATCCGAACGTCGTTGTGATGAATCATGAGAAGGCGGAAATTCAAATCGTGACCGAGGTGCCCTATCAACAATTGACGCAAGGGCTGGAGGGAGGCACCATCGGCACGACCGAATTCCGCGAGGCCGGCGTGACGTTAAACGTGGTGCCGCACATTGCCGACGATGACACGATCGCGTTGGTCGTCAATCCGCGTTTCAGTTTGTTGACCGGATTTAGCGAACCGGACAACGCACCGATCATCGACCGACGCGAGACGACAACCACCGTTCGAGTCGCCAACAATCAAACAATCGTGTTGGGCGGTCTGCGGCAACGCACGCGGATTGCAGAACGCAGCTCCATCCCCGGTTTTGGCAAGATCCCCTACATCGGAAAACTATTTCGGCACCGTTCGGCCACCACGCGTGAGAGCGAATTGCTCGTCTTCATCACGCCGCAAATCATCCTCGACCAAAGCATCGGTACGGCTCGCGAGCACTGCGTCAATCAAATCCTTCAAGGACAAATCAATCAAACGCCGACCGACCCGGTGCCCTTTGGGATCGAACCGTTGCGTGCCGAACTGGATGCACGCGCGAAACAGATCGATCATTTCAAACACCAGAAACCAGACCACACACGGCAATTACCAAGCTCGACCAACGCTTGTGAATGCTTCGAAATCCCTTGGACTCAGGCCTTCCAAAACCAGGCCGAACCGATCGACATCGGTTTGTCGGACCCGGTCGGTCAGTGACGTAGCGGTTACACCACGGGGTCGTGATCACGAATCGCCGCTTCATCCCGTTCCATAGCTTCCGGCTGTTGCAGGACAACACCTTCCGCCTGATCGACCATGGTGATTTTGGCGATACGTTTGGCAAAGTAATACATCCGTTTGATGTATTCCATGATCTCCGATTCGAGTCGATACATGGCCAATCGATTCGGTGCCTTCGCCGCCAGACGGGACGAAAGATGGCGTTCGGCCTTGTCGGAGAGAGCGTTGATCGTCGATTTCGCCGCGGAGACTTCTTGCGCGATCTCGACGTCGCCGGAGACGACCGATCGGATCGCCCGTTCGGTTGCCCAGATCACCTCGGTGTTCAACGCCTTCAGGACCGCTTCGGTCTCTTCGCTGATGGTCAAATGGTTCGCGATTCGTTCGCGCCCCGCCTGAATCAGGTTCGATTCGATCATGTCGCCAATGCTTTCCAGATAATTGGCCACGGCCAGGTAGTCGTGTAGCTGTTCCGATTGGCGATCGGTCAGTTGCTCCTGCGAGAGTCGCCCCAGATAGGTCACGATGGCTCCGTGCAGCGCATCGACATGGTCATCGAGATCTTGGAGTGCGTCGATTTCCTGGCGTGACCCGTGGATCACGGTCTCCAACGCGCCCCGCATCATGTGCAGCGCCGCGGAACCCAATCGCCCCAGTTCCATGCGAACAAGATCCATCGCCAGGGCCGGTGTTTGCAACAGGATCGGATCCAGGTATTTGGCGTGATCCGGCTCGACCTTGGCCACCAGCCTCTCGGGCACCAGACGCGTGACCAGCCAGGCCAGCGGAGTGGTCAACCCGATCAACAAGACCGTGTTGGCGACATTGAAGACGGTATGCGCGTTCGCGATCTGACGCGGCGTCTCGGCGGCGACGCGAGCCAGACCGGTCAGCTCAGGACTTGCCGGCGACATCCACGTGACGATCTGGGACAACTGGGGGATAAACGCGAACCAGATGACAACGCCGGCAACGTTAAAGAGCACATGGACGATGGCCGCGCGCACCGCTTCACGCGGTTTTCCGATCGATGCCAGCCCCGCCGTGACGCACGTACCGATGTTGGCACCAAAAATCAGCGCGATGCCGGCTTCCAAGGAGATAAACCCTTGGCCGGCCAGCGTGATCACCAGCCCCGTCGTCGCGGACGAACTTTGCACCAATGCCGTGAACACCGCCGCCAGCGCGATCGCCCAGAGCGGATCGTCCATTTGGTGCATCATTTCGACGAACGGGGCGTAGGAACGCAGCGGTGCGGTTCCGTCGTTCATCAGTTGCATGCCGAAGAAGATCAGTCCGAAACCCATGATCAGGTGGCCGTAGTGTCGGACGGTTTCGTTTTTCGTCCCGAACAGCGTAAAAAAACCGATCGCGACCAACAGCAGGGAGTAGTGGGTGATCTTGAATGCAATCAGCTGAGCGGTGATCGTGGTGCCGATGTTGGCTCCCATGATGATGCCCATCGATTGCGTCAAAGTCATGACGCCGGCCGAAATAAAACCGACCACCAGCACCGTCGTCACCGACGAGGATTGCACGATTGCCGTCACGATCGAACCGGCCAATGCCGCGGTGAAACGATTCGTCGTCAGCGCCGCCAAAAGTTTTTTCAAACCGTCCCCGGCGATCAACTTCAGCGAATCGGACATCTGCTCCAGCCCGAACAGGAACAATGCCAATCCGCCGAGCAAGCCCATCAAAAGAGGCCCGATCTGCAACGAGTCGGATGTGACTTCAGCCAGCAACACAGCGGTCCGATAAGAGATTAAGATTTCCAGGAAATTGCCGTGAGTCTAGCACAAGCTTCATCGCAATTTGGCCCGTCGTCCGTTCGGACGCTCTTGTCGGCAGAACGGCGGGCGAATACGCACGGGTTAATTGGCCACCACCTCGTCGCAACCACACCGGCTCTTCGGCCTTCGCCCACAACGTAGCATGACAGTGACGCGCAACCCCAAAAACAGCTTCGGTCGGCTCCTCCCTCTCGATTCAACGGCTCGTTGGTTTCTCAAACGCTTGCGATCGGTTTGCCGGGGTTGGAGGGGCGTTGGTCTTGCGTTGCTCGTCTCGGCAATCCTTGCCGGTCAACTCGCCCGCGCAGTGGTCGCCGCGCCGCAGACGGACAGTCCATCGGACAGCGCATCGGAGACTGTCTCGGACGACCCGGCGACCGACATTCCGGGCGACTCAGACGGATTGACGATCAAGCTGATCCCGGACCAGAAAGCGTTTCTCGGATCCCCTGCCACGCTGATCGATTTATCAAAAATTTTTGCCGAAACCGAGATCGGCGACGAACCATTCGAAATCGAAGTCCTGCGGAGCAAGAAAGATGTTGCCGAGGCGGTGGTCGAGGGACACCGGCTTCAATTGAATTGGCAACGAAAAACGGCCAAGAAGCGTGAGGTCTTGCTGCGGGCGACGAGTGCCTCGGGAAAAACCGTCGACACCAAGTTCTACGTCGAGCTGTGGGAACCCGATTACTGGAAGTTGATTTTCACGGTGCTCGGTGGACTGGGGCTGTTCTTGCTGGGGATGAAGAACCTCTCTGAGGGGCTGCAGGCGATCGCGGGCAATGGGCTGCGGCGGATGATCAGCATCATCACGGACAATCGCTTGATGGCCACCGGGGTCGGCGTTTTGGTCACGATGCTGGTGCAATCCAGTTCGATCACGACGGTGATGGTCGTGGGGTTCGTCAACAGTGGTTTCATGACACTCACCCAAGCGGTCGGCGTGATCATGGGGGCAAACATCGGGACCACGATCACCGGCTGGATCCTGGTTCTAAAAATTGGAAAATACGGTCTGCCGTTGGCCGGCGCCGCAGCGTTCTTCTACCTGTTTTCCAAGCGTGATCGGCTGCGATACTGTGCCCTGGCCGTGATGGGCCTGGGGCTCGTGTTCCTGGGTTTGGAACTGATGAAAGACGGTTTCGCGATCGTCAAAGAGTTGCCCGAGTTCGAGGCTTGGTTCAAGGCTTTCGATGCAGACACCTACCTTGGCGTTTTGAAGTGCGCACTGGTCGGCTGTGTCCTGACCTTCATCGTGCAATCGTCTTCGGCCACGCTCGGTATCACGATCGGCCTGGCCCAGATCGGCGTGATCGATTTTGAAACCGCGGCGGCGCTGGTGCTCGGTGAGAACATTGGCACGACCATCACCGCGTGGTTGGCTTCCTTCGGATCCAACACCAACGCCAAACGGGCGGCCTATTTCCATATCGTTTTCAACGTTTTGGGCGTTGCCTGGATCACCGCCGTGTTCCACCTTTACCTGATGCTGGTTCGCTATGTCGTCGCGGGAGACACCAGCGCGGACATGACGCTGGGGGTGATCTCTAGCGCTGAAATCACAGCGGCGATTGCGATGGCGCACACCGGTTTTAACGTGACCAATACGATTGTGTTTTTGCCGCTGGCCGGATACATCGCGACGGCACTAAGACGGGTGGTCCCCGACCGAAAAAGGTTGTCGGACGAAGAAGAACATCTGACCAATCTCGACGTTCGGATGCTCGAATCCCCTGTCGTTGCCGTCGAGCAATCCCGTGTCGAAGTTCTCCGCATGGTCAACGCCTGCAAGCAGATGATGGCGTGGTTAAAGGAACTGCATGAAATCGACGGCCCGGGCAAGGAGCTGCGCAAACAAATCCTGGACATGGAGGAAGAACTCGATGTCATGCAGAACGAAATCGTCACCTTCATGTCCAACTTGTTGGTAGGCAATGTACCGCATGATGTGGTCGCCGAATCCCGTCGGCAGCTGCGATTGGTCGACGAATACGAATCGATCAGCGACTGCATCGCAACGGTGGTCAAAGCGCATCGCCACCTGGAACGACACGAATTGCGATTGCCCGACGATCAGCAACAGGAACTGATGGAATTGCACACGATGGTGTCCGACTACCTGAGTCTCGTCAGCCACTATTACGAGCAACTCGGCCACGCCGGCGGGGCCGTTGAAGCCCTTCCGCACGGCGAGTCGATCACCAAGCATGCCAAGTCGCTGTACAAGGGAGTGATTTCTAAACCGCCCGAAGAGCAGCTCGAAGTTCGCTCGCTGGTCTCGTACAACCGCATGGTGGCTGCCTACCGACGCGTCCGCGACCACCTGGTCAATATCGCCGAAGCGCTCGCGGGTGAAAAATAGCGACCAGCCCATGCCCCGCGACTGCTAAATCAACAAGGTTTTGACCAGGGCAGGGCCCGTAGGCTTGCGCCAAACGGCTAATCGTCGATTGACATCAGCCGGTTCGCGCGAGCGCCCGGGGCGATCTGGCGCCCGTCAATGTCGATTTAGCGGTGTCGGCCAAGCCCCGCATCGGGCCATTGATTTCGGCCTCCGATCAAGTCGCTGCGACAGGCTGGTACTTGGCATCGCCGAATCCGAGGATCGGGTAGAAGATGAAGCCGAGAAAGGCGAGCCCGATCCCGAACCCCACGCCCTTTCCGAAATGCTTCGCGATATCGATCGAGACGATGATGGCGATGATGAAGTTCACCAACGGGATCAGCAGCAACAGGATCCACCAGATCGGTCTGCCGGCGATTTGCAGCAGGAGGACCACGTTGTAGATCGGGATGATCGCTCCCCAGCCCGGCTTGCCGGCTTTCTCAAAGGTCTTCCAAAGCCCGGCAACAATAACCACGATGATCACGAGTTGGATCACCAAAATCAGCAAGCCGACGACGCCGCCTCCTCCGTCGTCCTGAGCCAATGGCAGATTGAAATTAAAAAGGTTCATTTCGGCGTCTCATCGTTCGGTGGTTTCGTTCGATCCCCTCTGCGCTGCGAGCAATCGTCGATTCGAAGCCGGAAAGACTGACACGCCCCACCAGTGTCGGTGACGATCGCCTACCTCGATTGTATCGAATTTTTGAGGGACCATCGAAAGAATTTCACTTTGGTTACCCAGGGTTCGACTTTCCCCGCGATTTGTTTCGGCTGCGTCGATGGCGACTTGCAGCAAGACTTCAACCGAAAATCGAGTCGTTGCCGATGAAACTCGATCGCCCCGGTGGCTTGTTGACCGTCGTCGCCAAGCCCTATACTTAGCAGCCCCCAAGATCGGTGGGCAACGAACAAGACTCCTCTCTAATCGTAAAACGGCAACGAATTTCATGAGTCAACGACCTCTCAATGTTGGTTTGATCGGCGGTGGCGGTGGTGCATTCATCGTCCAACCGCATCAACGCGCGATCCATTTCGACGGTACCCGGCGCGTGGTCGCCGCGGCACTGCATCCCGATCCCAAAGTGGCCTTGGAGGAAGCGGCCAACTGGGACTATCCGATCACGGGATACACCAACTATGACGAAATGATCGAGGCGGAATCCAAGAAACCGATCGGCGAACGCGTCGACTATGTCGTCGTCGTCACGCCCAACCATGTCCATTTCGATCCGTCGATTAAATGCGTCCGTGCGGGGATTCCCGTGTTTTGCGAAAAACCGCTGACGCTCAATCTCGACGAAGCTCAGCAGTTGGTCGATGCGGTCGAAGAAGCCAAAATCCCCTTCGGCGTCGCGCACACCTATCTCGGTCACTGGACCAGCCGGTTCGCCCGCTTCATCGTCACCAGCGGCTTGCTGGGCGAGGTGCGTTGGGCCGATTCACGTTACCTGCAGGGCTGGCTGGCCGGGCGAACCGAAGATGCGGGCGTCGCCCAGGCCGAGTGGCGTGTCGATCCCAAAAAGTCCGGGATCAGTTGCTGTGGTGGCGACATCGGAACGCACGCATTGATGCAATTGCGGTACGTCACCGGACTCGATGTCACCAAGGTCCAGGCCAACCTGGTTACCTTTGTCGGTGGGCGGCTGCTGGATGATCACTTCACGACCTACTGCGAACTGTCCAACGGCGGCAAGGCGCTCGTCCGCGCGTCACAGATCGCCATCGGCCACAAGAACGATCTGGGCATCGAGGTCAACGGGACCAAGGGCACGTTGATCTGGGACCAGGAATTCCCCGAACAGCTGAAAATCTTGTTGCCCGATCAGCCGGACCGCACGTATTTCCGCGGTGCGGTTTCGGCCAACGACGGATTCCTCGGCGATTTGCCGGAGGAACTGATGGCCGAGCCCAACATCCCGGCCGGTCACCCGGAAGCCTTCCACGATGCCTATGCACGCCTGCATCGTTGCTTCGAGCAAGATGTGCGAGCCTACAACGATGGCAAACCCTTCAGCTGTGACGGAAGCAAGTACGCCAACGTGCAAGACGGACTCAACGGAATGAACTTTATCCAGGCCGCGGTCAACAGTTCCGCCAGCGGATCCACCTGGGTCGATCTGTAACCGGATCGTGCCACTTCGACGTCGCCACGCTCGCGCCAGAGCGTGGAGGGCGCAGGGTGCGACGGGACAGGAATCGGCAACACCCGATGTTGCCGTCGACGGTGACGCGGTAAAACCATTGAAACCGCGACCGTCATCGCCGCATCCGGATCGAATTCAATGGCCAAAAACCTCTACATCGCTGCGTCCGAACCCGACAGCGGCAAGTCCCTCGTGGTGCTGGGCATCATGGAGCTGTTGTCGCGACGCGTCGAGCGTCTGGGTTTCTTTCGCCCGATCATTCGCAGCCACGGCAAACGCGACAACGATACCGAACTGCTGCTCAATCGGTACTCGCTCGATCAAGACTACGAAGATAGTTATGCGGTCACCTCGGATGACGCACAAGCGATCGCGACCGAGAAAGGACTGTCGGTGCTGTTACGCATCATCTTGGAAAGGTACAAGGCGATCGAATCACGCTCCGATTTTGTGCTCTGTGAGGGCACCGATTTTGAAGGGGTCACCTCCGCGTTTGAGTTCGATCTGAGTGCGCAGATTGCCACCCATCTCGGGACCCCAGTTGTCAACGTGCTGTCGGGACGAAACAAGTCCCCCGAAAGCATCCGCGGTGCCCTGCATGCGACACGCATTGCGATGGTCGACGAAGGGTGCACGGTCATGGCCAATTTCGTCAATCGCGTCGCGGCCGAACGCATGGAAGCGGTGCGGAGCGAGGTGCAAAAGAGTTGGAACTACGACGATCCGGTGTTCGTGGTCGCCGATGAACCGACGCTGGAAGCCCCCACCGTCGGCGCGGTCGCCGAGGCGCTCGGGGCGGTCCCGATTCGTGACGGCGAAGCGGATCTGAATCGAGAGATCCTGACGATCTCGGTCGCGGCCATGCAGTTGCCCAATTTTCTGGAGCGGGTCCAGGAAAGCAAGCTGGTGATCACTCCCGGGGATCGCAGTGACATTCTGCTGGGATGCCTGGCCACGGTCGCGTCGGACAACTATCCGAAAATTTCCGGCATTGTACTGACCGGTGGCATGCGTCCTCCCGACAGCGTGACCCGATTGATCGAAGGCATTCGCCGCCCGTTGATTCCGACCTTTGCCGTCGAGACCGATACCTACGAAACGGTCCGAAACGTGATGGCCGTCGAAGGAGCGATCAGCCCCGACAACGATCGCAAAATCCAAGCCGCTCTGGGTGTGTTCGAATCGTCGATCGACCCCGACGCCTTGGCCCAGCGAATCGACGTCGCACGCTCAACCGTCGTCACACCGGCGATGTTCGAGTACGAGTTGATTGAACAGGCCAAACGCCGCCGCCAACGGATCGTCTTGCCCGAGGGAGACGACGAGCGAATTCTGCGGGCCACCGAGGTCTTGCGGCGGCGTGACGTCGTGGAGATTGTCTTGCTGGGCGATCCGCTCAAAATCCGCACGCTGGCCGACGAACTGGGAATTGACTTGGCGGACGTCGAGATCATCGATCCGGGCAACAATCCCTACCTTGAAACGTTCGCACAGCGATTCTTCCAACTGCGTCAACACAAGGGCGTCACCGAAGATCAGGCCCACGATACGGTCCAGGATGTCAGCTATTTTGGGACCATGATGGTGTACGAGGGCATCGCCGACGGAATGGTTTCCGGTGCCGCACACACGACCGCCCACACCATCCGTCCGGCGTTGCAACTGATTCGAACCAAGCCGGGTTGTTCGATCGTCTCAAGCGTCTTTCTGATGTGCTTGAAAGATCGCGTCCTCGTCTACGGCGATTGCGCGATCAACCCGAGGCCAAACCCCGCACAACTGGCCGACATCGCGATCAGTTCCGCCGGCACCGCAAAAGTGTTCGGCATCGAACCGATCATCGCCATGCTGTCTTATTCCACCGGCCAATCGGGCAGCGGCGAAGAGGTCGAGCGGGTCAAGCAGGCGACCGCGCTGGTCCGCCAGGCCCGAGCGGATTTATTGATCGAAGGCCCGATTCAGTACGACGCGGCGATCGATTTGGGCGTTGCCAAAACCAAACTCCCCGACAGCCAGATTGCCGGCCGCGCGACGGTCTTCATCTTTCCCGACCTGAACACGGGCAACAATACCTACAAAGCCGTGCAACGGTCGGCCGACGCAGTGGCGATCGGACCGGTTTTGCAAGGCCTCAAGAAACCCGTCAATGACTTGAGCCGAGGCTGCACCGTCACCGACATCATCAACACCGTCGCGATCACGGCGATCCAGGCTCAACGCAACGGAGCGGAATTGTGAAGCAAATCCTGGTCCTCAATTCCGGCAGCTCGTCGATCAAGTACGAGCTGTTTGACATGGATTCCGCTGGCCCGCTCGAATCCGGGCTGGTCGAACGAATCGGCGAAGACGAGAGCTGCCTGAAACAGTCGTTTCCGGCGTCCACGTCCACACCCCCGTCGCGCTCGATCGACGTCTCGGTTCCCGATCACCAGCAGGGCATGGAGTTGATTCGGCGTGCGCTGTCGGAAAACGCAAGCTTTGCCGGTGGCCGGCATCTGGTTGGCATCGGCCACCGGGCGGTGCACGGCGGTGAAACCTACTCCGGTCCGACCTTGATCGATGATCGCGTGATTGAGACGATGAAACAGTTGGTGCCACTGGCGCCACTGCACCATCCCGCCAACCTGATCGGAATGGAAGTCGCGCGATCGGCGTTTCCTGATGTCCCCCAAGTCGCCGTGTTTGACACCGCCTTCCACCAGACATTGCCGGCTTTTGCGTATCGTTATGCCGTCCCACAAGACTGGTACCGGCGATTTGGTCTGCGCCGCTATGGATTCCACGGCACCTCCCACGCCTACGTCGCCAAGCAGGTGGCACGCCATCTCAAGCGTCCCTTGGCCGACGTGAACACGATCGTGTTCCATCTCGGCAACGGGGCGAGCGCCACTGCGATTCGCGGCGGCGTCAGTGTGGACACTTCAATGGGCTTGACGCCGCTGGAAGGTCTGGTGATGGGAACACGTTGTGGTGATCTCGATCCCGCGATTCTGATCCAGATGGGGAAACAGTCCGGAATGAGTTTGGACCAGATGGACGAGGTGCTGAACAAGCAGAGCGGTCTCAAGGGACTGTGCGGGGCCAACGACATGCGCGAAGTGTTGGCGAAGGAATCCGCCGGCGATGAAGCGGCGGCCTTGGCGGTGGAGATCTTCGTCTATCGAATCAAAAAATACTTGGGCGCCTACCACGCGGTGCTGGGACGATTGGATGCCGTCGCCTTCACCGCCGGGATCGGCGAACACTCACACGAGATCCGCGCCCGCAGCTGCAGCGATCTGGAATCACTCGGCATTGCGATCGACGCGGCGCGCAACACTTCGGTCGAGCCACCGATCTGCGAAATCCAAACCTCCGAGAGCCGAGTGAAAGTCGTCGTCGTCAGCACCGACGAAGAGTTCGAGATCGCCGAACAAACCCTCGCCTGCGTCCAGAATGCCGGCAACTAGCGTCGCATTTTCTTGTCAGCCATTTTCTTGTCGCCCCGTTACCCGACACTCCCGTTTTCCTGCCCACCGTTTTTCTGGCAATCACTGGTCGGCAATGCATTAATGTACCTGCCGCTGACGGGTATGATCGTTGCTGAAGTCAGTCGACGGTTAGCCAATCGACCTGCGTCTGCGACGACCGACGGCGACCGTCATGCCCAACGCGAGAAACGCAAACGATGACGGCTCGGGAATGGCGACGGCGCGAACGAGTATCCCGGTCAAATGCGCCCGAGGAGCATTCTCGATGCCGATTCGCAAGTCTTGAGTACTCGAATCCGCCGTAAAGCTTCCCACCACAAAACTGCCAAATCCGTTCGCCCCTTGGCCCGGAACGACGACCGTGTGATTGGGCGTCTCGTTGTCACCGAAGATCGCGGATCGGTTCGTTCCGGTCGGCCGCTCATCGGTGTACCACAACTGGACCAGGTAATCGGTTGCGACCGAGAGCCCAGCGATGGGGTAGATCAAATCCACATCCGTCCCCGCCAATCCGGCCTGCGAGACGTCGGCAAAGGCGACGTGTGTAAGAAAGGTATCGTAGTCGGCATCGCCGGCGGTTCGCCCACTGGGAAGCGAGAGTGCGTTGAGAGTCGGCGTTGCAACGTTTCCCAAGAAGTCTTGGGCGTCTGGCGACTCAAAGAGAATCCCATCAAGCGTCACAGATCCTTGCCGCAGCGGACTGGTATTGCTTTGGCTCTGGCCATTGATCGCAAGAACAACGTCGCCGCCATCAACAACGTCGTTTGCGGCACTCGCAGTCGTGTCCTGCACCGCCCCCCAAGTAATGATCGCAGCGGGGGCTGACGAATAAACGACAAGTGTCATCAAGAACAGGACCGCATACTTTTGCATGAAACCAATCCAGGAATAAATGAGATCAGATAGAATTTGGCGAGAATCAATCGAGTCTTGGCTGGTCGCAGGTACGACAGTCCCCGCTCCCCTGGCTATGGTACTCCAGATCACGCCCGCCCACACCATTCCCGCCTTTCACGAACGAATTTCATGAATTTGAAAAGACGACAATTCTGTTCTTCCCTTGCGCTCACGTCGCTGGCTGCGACATTGACGCCCGCTTATGCCGCAACCGAACTCCAGGCCGACATCGTGATTATCGGTGGAGGCCTGGGCGGATGCTCCGCCGCACTTGCCGCACTTCGCAACGGCAGGCGAGTCGTCATGACGGAACCGTCGGATTGGATCGGCGGGCAACTGACCAGCCAGGGCGTGCCGCCGGATGAGCATCGTTGGATTGAAACCACGGGAGCTAACCGGTCCTACCGTGAGTTTCGATCGCAGATCCGCGACTACTATCGCGACAACTATCCGTTGACCGATGCGGCTCGAAACAATCCACATTTGAACCCCGGCAACGGCAACGTTTCGCGGCTGTGTTCGGAACCGAAAGTCTCTCTGGAAATCCTCCTGCGCCAGCTCGCTCCCTACCGGCATTCGGGGCAATTGCAACTGTTACTCGACACCACACCCGTCTCAGCGGATGTGACGCATGATCGCGTCGAAGCGGTCACGGTTCGATCAACCCTCACAGGTGATTCGACCGTGTTGCGTGGCACGTATTTTGTCGACGCCAGCGAAACGGGTGACCTGTTGCCACTGACCAACACCGAATTTGTCAGCGGTTCGGAAGCGCGTTCGGAAACCGGCGAGCTACATGCCGCAGCAGTGGCCGATCCTGACAACCACCAGGCGTTTACCGTCTGCTTCGCCGTGGACTATTTACCGGACCAGAATCATGTGATCGAGCAACCCGCGGAGTGGCAATTTTGGCGTGACTTCGTGCCCCAACTCACTCCGCCGTGGCCTGGTAAGTTACTCGATTTGACGTACACCCATCCGTCGTCCGGCGATCCCAAGACGTTGGGTTTTGATCCGCTGGGTGGTCGATCGGTCAACGGTGTGTTGAATTTATGGACCTATCGCCGCATCATCGACGCGTCGCTGTTCAAGCCCGGACGGTTCGACAGTGATGTCAGTCTGATCAATTGGCCGCAGAACGATTACTTGCTGGGGAACCTGTTCGGCGAAGGCCCCGAGGCGGCCGAGACGCATCTGCAGCGGGCGCGACAATTGAGTCTGTGTCTGCTGTACTGGCTGCAAACCGAAGCACCTCGCCCCGACGGAGGAACGGGCTTCGCAGGACTGCGGCTCCGCGGTGACCTGATGGGCAGCAGCGACGGACTCGCCAAGATGCCCTACGTTCGCGAGTCACGCCGGATCCGGGCACGCTTCACCGTGTTGGAGGAACACGTGGGGCGACAGAATCGGAGTCTGGTGACCGGTCAACCGATCAACGAAGTCAGCGCTGCCAGATTCGCAGACTCGGTCGGCGTGGGCAGTTATCACATCGATCTTCATCCCAGCAGTGGAGGCGACAACTACATCGACTTTGCGTCGTTGCCGTTTCAGATTCCGCTCGGCGCGTTGCTGCCCGTGCGAATGCAAAACCTGTTGCCGGCCTGCAAGAACATCGGTACGACGCACGTGACCAACGGTTGTTACAGGTTGCATCCGGTGGAGTGGGGCATCGGCGAAGCGGTCGGCTGTCTGGCTGACTTCGCGATCACGCACAATCTAACGCCGCATGCCATCGCAGACACTCCGACTCGGCTGGCCGACTTCCAGCGGTCGATCCGCAGCCAAGGTGTCCAGACGGAATGGCAACTCTGAGGTAGCATCCACGTGCCCACAATGCAATTGACGATTCGCGTCACCGGGCACGCCGATTGTCTGCACACCGAGACGTTTATCGTGCGGGAACCTGTGCGTCGATGCACGGCGTTTGCCGAAACGAATCGTCGTTGGCTGTTTTTTTGAAACCGGACAGCCGGATGACGGGGCTACCGCCATTGGCACGAAAATTGCCACTTCAATGAACGCGGAACGATCCATTATCGACAGGCATTCGAGGAGCAGAGCCATGTCACCCGATTCGCGAATCGCGGGCGATACTCGCGACAGGCTGGAACAGAGGTATTGTGAACTGAAAGAACGGCGTGACGATCTATGCCGCGACCTCGCCGGGTGGTGTGGCGTTTACATCGCTCCGGGAAGCGAGCCGGTTGATTCCCTGGCTCCCTGTCGAGAAGCCGCAGAAGTCTGCCACAACACCGAAAAGCTGGAGATTGTTGACCGTATCAGCAACTACACGCTCGACATGGTGAAACTTCAAGAACTGCTTCGCGCGGCCGATGGCGAGCGCAGTCACTTTGTGATCTAGCACGGCCCCGTCCAATCGTGGCACCAAGATTGTCGCTGACAACTCGCCTGCGTCTTGCCCCACACTGAAAGACAACGCCGGCCGAGAGAACAGGTCACGTCAGAGCGGGTGACCGGATTCGAACCGGCGACAAACAGCTTGGGAAGCTGTCACTCTACCAACTGAGTTACACCCGCAGAGCGACCGCATTTTAGGTGATCCCACGACGGCCGTCAAAGCACGCCCCATCGTCTTGCCCCCATCGTCTTGCCCCCATCGTCTTGCCCCCATCGTCTTGCCCCCATCGTCTTGCCAACCGATCGTGCTCCGTCAGCTATTAGATTTACGGTGCCCCGGAAAACCAACGACAATGGCGTGGATCAGACCGCTGAGGAAATTCTAAACAACCCATCGAGTGGTTTGGTCGGAAATTCTCGGTATGATCTCCGATGAGCATGCACTCAAGGGTTGAAAACGGATGGAACTGGACCGCAGCGGTCACCGAGATGATCAAACAGGAATCACTGAGCGTCTTTGACATGTTCAAGATCGGCGTGGGGCCATCGAGTTCGCACACGATGGGTCCATGGCGTGCGGCTCGTCAGTTCGTCGATGAACTGGGTTCAAAAATGGGTTCCGTCAAGCGGGTCACCATCGACCTTTACGGCTCGTTGGCCAAGACCGGGAAGGGGCACGGGACCGATGTTGCAGTGCAACTGGGATTGTGTGGTCACGACCCGACGACCATCGACGTGGAGTTGATCGCCCCGTCGATCCGCGAGATCGCATCCCGCCGGACGATTCAGCTGGGCGGTCACGAGATTGTTTTTGATCCAACCACTGACATTCGATTTCATTTTGACAAGCAGCTTCCCGAACATCCCAACGGGATGCGTTTCACTGCGGTGCTGACTGATGACGAACAGCAAGCCGCTGTTTTCTACTCCATCGGTGGTGGCTTCATCGTCAAGGCGGGCGACGAAGCGTCGACGGACGACTCGGTGAACCTTCCCTTTCCCATTGACTCGGCGCGCGATCTGATGGGTCACTGCGATCGGCAATCCCTTCGCATCAGCGAGGTCGTCATGCAGAACGAGCGGGCGTGGCGGGATGACGCTGCGATTCAACACGGGTTGGCCGCGATACGGGACACGATGTTGGACTGCATTCATCGCGGATGCTTAACCGATGGCGTCCTTCCCGGCGGCATCAATGTTCATCGACGCGCCGCAGCAACGGTCCGCCGCCTACTCGGTCGCGAGTGTCCGACGGATCAAAAGGAGTTTCTCGCAGCGATTCACCAACAGCCAAGAGACTTTCAACGTGTCATGGCTTGGGTCAGTTGCTTTGCCTTGGCGGTGAACGAAGAGAACGCGGCATTCGGACGAGTGGTCACGGCGCCAACCAATGGTGCCGCGGGCGTCATTCCCGCCGTGTTGATGTATTTCGAATGTTTCTGCGACACGGCAGCCGACGCATTCATCGATTTCCTGCTGACGGCGGCGGAGATTGGATGCATCTTTAAAAAGGGTGCAACGATCTCGGCGGCCATGGGTGGCTGCCAAGCCGAGATCGGGGTCTCCTCAGCCATGGCTGCCGCGGCGCTCACCGAAGGACTCGGCGGTTCAGCACGTCAAGCAACAATGGCCGCCGAAATTGCCATGGAACACCACCTCGGGATGACCTGCAATCCGATCGGCGGACTGGTTCAGATCCCCTGCATCGAACGCAATGCCTTCGGCGCAATCAAAGCCATCACCGCGTCGCAAATCGCGCTGGATCGCAACCCCGATGATGCCCGCGTGTCACTCGACGACGTGGTCCGCACGATGTGGGAAACCGCACAGGACATGAACTCAAAGTACAAAGAGACCTCCGAAGGCGGCTTGGCCAGCCAGATCTCCGTCAACCTCAGCGAGTGCTGAACGAGACTTCGCAACCGCGCCGTCTTTTTGGTAATCGAGGCCACGATTCTCGCGGCAGGGATAGGGGTCAAAAAATCGGTTGGTCAAAAAATGTGGGTGACCGAGGAGTCGTCGTTGCGAGATGGCTGAATTTTTTGACCAACAAATTTTTTGACCATTCTCCATCGTGTTCTCGCTAGACGACGACTCGTTGACCGTTCTCGTAGACCTCCGCCAACCGAAAAGGTTCTTCCAAGTTGCTGTTGTCGTAGACCACGACATGCGGAAGACGTGCGATGGCTCTTTGTAGATTCGCTTTGGTACGTGCGAAGCGGCCCTTCAATTTTTCATCGGGTATGTCATGGCCTCCCTGGCTAGCACGCATCGCGACACGACGGATCGACTCGCGGGCGCTATCAACGCCGATGAACAATAGCACGACGGTGAAACCTGACTCAACATACGTCGCGAGCGTGTCGACTTTGTCGCCGACAGGATCGGAGAGCACCGTTTCAAAGATAAAACTCTCTCCCTGGGCTGCGAGCGACGAACGAATGGCCGCTGCCAACTCGGCTGCTTCGTATGCACCGATCTCCAGCCCTTCTGCGATCACATCCGCGTTGATGAAACGCAGGCCGCAGTCGGAAAGAAACGTCTCAAAGAAGGTCGATTTCCCCGCACCATTGGATCCAGCAATCGCGATGACGATGGGTCGCCGGTCCAGGAACGCAAACGGCAGACTCAACGTTTACCCTCGACTTCGACAAAGTCGCGGCCGACAAATCGGCCAATCACTTCCGATCCGTCTGCTTCGATGCGTCGGAGCAACTCCGGGTCACCAGGGACCGGCTTGTAATGCGGATAGGGACGTTGCTTCAGATAGGCCTCGACACGCTTGCGACCCGCGACGGTGTCGACCTCCGCAACCGCTTGCGAAAGGGATCGCTCGGAACCCGATCTCTGCAACAATAACGAGCGGTCGCCACGCAGGAGTGGTTCGATCGATTTTCCAAGCCCGGCCCAGAATTCAATCTGCCCGGCAATGCTCCGCTGGGAGAACGGCACGACCGCACGCGCGTCGTCGACAAGTTGATCCGAAAGCTTGACTGGCTGACCCATAAATCACCTCAGACCAAATGGTATCATTTCGCTACCTGCAAATCCAGTTGTTAGTGCGGCGATTTGGTGCCGCGATTCGATGCCGCCCACCGAGTAGTTGCTTCGACGTGCCCGAGTCCGCATGCAAGCGCGGGTCGGGGAGGGTGGGATGGGGGTCAAAAACTTTGTTGGTCAAAAAATGGAGTCAGCTCGCAGCAATGACTCTTCGGTCACCCCTATTTTTTGACCATTCTCCGAAATTAAGACGGGCGCGACGCGCGAGTCCTCGTCCGGGCAGTCTACCCGGACGGACGGGCTCCCTTTTGATCAATCCCGCTGGCCCCAGAAGCAGTATTTGATCGCGCTGGACCGGCTGATTTTGGACTAAACCCGAATCATAGCCCCAACTATGCTCTGACTCGCGTCCGATCGTTGGCTGGTCCTTTCACACTTTGCTTCGGAGTCATTTTCTCATGTTTCGACGATCTCTGATTGTCGTCGCAGTTCTTTGTGCGACGGTTTCTTGTCTACAAACAACGGTATCCGCGCAAGTCGCGGCGGACGCAAAAGCGACCGACTTCGCGATTTACGCCGGTCAGATGGTGACGCTCGATACGTACAGCACCGTGCTGGGCGACGTTTATGCCCGCGAGAATATTTCTGTCGAGTTTGGTTACGGGATTCAGCGTCCGACGCGAAACCGCGGCAATTTTTACGCCGTCGAAGACATCGTCACCACAGCCAGCTTGATCGATATCAACGGCGATCTGTTTGCCAATCGAGACATCACGTTTAGTAGCGGGACCGATGTCGTCGGAAATGCGACCTACGGGCGTGACATTTCCGCCAACGCATCCAGTGTGGTCACGGGAACGGTGACGCAAGCGGGCAATACGGTTGCCTCGATCGCCATGCCGCACACCACCGATTTCGTCGCGGGATCAGTGGATTACAATTTGGCCGGTCAAGAGGTCGTCAACTTGACCCCCGGAAGCTATCGATCGGTCGACCTCAGCGGTTCGTCGCTGAAAGAGTTGCACCTGACCAGTGGAGACTATTTTCTCCGCAATCTGACACTCGGCATTTCGACCGATCTGTATCTCGATCTGACCGGTGGCCAGATCAACGTTTACGTCGAAGATGATGTCGATCTGGGAACCGGATTGCAGCTCTACGTCAACGGCACCGAATTCGTCGATCCCGGCGACAACCCGCCCCCGTCGTTTGTCGACTTGGCGAGTGAAGTCACCTGGGAAGTCCATGGCGATTTCGAAATTGGCAGCGGGTTCTTGAACGAGTTCCTCGGCACGGTCTACACGCCCGCCGGAAACATCTCGGTCGATACACAATCTTTTTATGGTTCGATGATTGCCGGCCGCAACGTCAGCGGAGACTTTTACTTGGAACACTACGCCTCCAGTCGCCTGACGGCCATTCCCGAGCCCAGTGCCGCGCTGGTACTGCTGCTCGGCGGCATGACCATGATCCGTTCACGGCGCAGGGTGTCGTGATAGCGACGCTGTCCAGTCGATGGACACACGTGGAATCGTCAAGGTGATGCAACGACGACGCTGATTGATAGTGTCGACGAAGCCCTCACGGGACTCGTGTTCGGACGGTGCTTGCACACCATCGTTCGTGATCGGTGGCCCTTCAATTGGCCGCAGTACGCGTCGTCATTGAGACGCGTGGCGCACACGGCTTGAAGTGGGCGACGGAGTACCAGCAGAGCGAATACTGGTGGGAAGAGGAAACGGTTGCTTGGTGGCTTTCGCAAATGCTTGTTTCCGAGCAGGCACCAGGAGCCGACATGCTGATCAATTGCCGCGACTTGGAAACAGTGGCTCAGTGGTACCAGCAACACGGCACCGACTACCTCGAACAGATCGCGAACTAGTAGCCGGTCGATTGCCCATCAATGAGAAATAACGAGAAGACCGGTTGTGCGCCCCTGTCCTGGAAACGACGTTCAATCGCAGGAGGCTCAGACTTGTCCCAGCCCAGCTGCGGGCAAGGCTAGGGCATTTGGGATAAGGGTCGAAAAATTGATTGGTCAAAAAATGCAGCCAGCTCGCGGCCACGACTTCTGGGTCCCCAACATTTTTTGACCACCCAATTTTTTGACCAATCTCCCTGCCGACAATGGACTCGACGCTTGTTGTGATGGGCCGCATTGCGTTGGTGAGTCGTCTAGAGCGGTGCGAGTGGGCTGCGCCGGACCAACTCGTGCGCAAGTAGTCCGATCGTATGCTCAAACTCCTCGTCATCGGTCGGTGATTGATAGGGGCGTAGCCAGTCGGACGCGAGCGGTGGTGGCATTTCAGCCTCGGTCATCGGAGAGGTTCTTCTTGCGATTTCGTTGAGAACGGCGAGTGCGTCGAGTGGGCTCACGCGATCGTCGACGTTGACATCGAGGAACACAAGCGATTCTCCCATGGCAGCGATGAATTCACCGTCGCCTTGGTTTCTGGCCAGGTAGTTGATCACTTGAAGGGCATCCAATGGCGATGTCTCGCCGTCGTTGTTGACGTCGAAGGGGTCGATCGGGTTTTGCACGCGCCCTGACGTGATCAACAGCGGGGCACCGGGATCAACGATCACGCCATTCTCTGTCAAATCGTCGTCTCCGGTCCTACCATCGGTGAACCGCAGCACGACTTCCCCAGGCGACAACGATTGAATTCCCCATTTCGAAGTTCGCGTGAAGCGATAGTAGTGGGGATCGGTATCATCCGGAGTCGGTCCGTACTTGTAATAATTCGAAATCAACGAGTTGTTATGCAACACGAGTCTGACATCGACCGTTTCTCCTATCTCGATACCGTGTAGTTCAAAACTGATGAATCCGACCGGGAACTTTGCGTCTGACGGTATTTTGTCAGGTTCCGGGTGGTCGTCAAACGCGGTCACCGCGACCAGCTCGGTGCCTTCCGGCGCGACAATCGTCACATAGGTATCATCCTCGGCGTTTGGCAAGGACGCGACATGGGGTTGCTGACGGTCTGGGACGCCATCATTGTTTCCATCACCTCCGAACGGCGCACCATCTTCGACCGAATCTGGTATCCCATCGCTATCGGTCGAAGCGTTGGTCGTGACGGCGAACGTCAAGACGTTTGTGCTACCGGCAGTCGGCGTCAAAGTATAAATTCGATTTTCCGGAAAAGTCACTTCTTCCCCGGGCCCCACCGAAACTCGAACCAGGTACTCCACCCCATGTTCGACGGCAAACTCAAACTGCCCTGATTCATCGGTTGACACCGTATCGAGCACTTGGCGGCTGGGAAGCAAAAGCAGTTCAATGTCCGCGCGGTTCAGAGGGCCTTCACCCGGATCTTGAACGCCATCCCCATCAAGATCCGCAAAGACACTGCCGGAAAGTGTGGCTGTTTCGGCGCGATTGCCGAAATCGATCTCGCTGACCGATTGTCCCACATCGATCGAGACCGCGTGATAGCTCCGCACGTCCGTGACGTAGACGTCCGTGGTCGTCAACGTCCCGATGTCGGATGCGAAGAACGCAACGCGACCTTCCTCCACGACCGGTCCATAGCAAAAGCTAAATCCGGGCTCAAGGATCTCGCGTCCATCGTAGATGAACACCCTCGAGCTCTCGACGGTCGAACGCGACCACGCGGCCACCCCGGCATCGAGCGACAGGTCTAGTTTTCTCGACCCGTCGCTCGTCAATGTGGACAGCGCACCGCCAGCATGAAAAATCACCTCCGCATTGTCCTCGTCAAACCAACGAAGCCACGCGACGTTACCGGATGCGTCAACCTGCACTTCAGTTGCGGTTTCTGGTCCGGTGTCGATTTGCTGTGCACCTTGGCCGTCGTCTCTCCACACCGAATACCACTGGCTAGCGGAATCGTACTGGACCCAGGCGGTGTAGCTGCCATGGACGTCGATCTCGAAGACGAACTCACTCGCCGCGTCGGAAATCTCTCGTATCAGTTCGCCGTTGTAGTGGTAAAGTCCGATGCGATTGGCCGCGATGTCGATCGCATTGAAGACGACGCTGCCGCCATCGGCAGCCGCAATCCCAGCAGTTTGCGACAAGACGATGGTCTTCTCACCGTCATTCAAAAACAAATTGTTTCCGCTCTTGTAGATCAGATGATCTCCGTCGGTCAGCAGATCGCCGTCTTCGACACCGTTTCGTGTCAATCGCCGCACCGTTCCTGAGACGTTTTGATAGATGTCGTTCTCGTCGCTGTCGTTATCGAAGCGATCGGGATCCAACGCCCAAGAAACAGTCCCATCGCGGGTGACGTCGAATGATGTGATCCCTTCATCTTCGATCACAACAATGTCCACCACATTGTTGCCGTCGAATCGCCGCAAGCGTCCCCCGGGTGAAGTGCTCTCACCCCAAACGATGTACGGCCCGGACAGCGACAAGTTACCTTTGACAAAATTGGAGATCGCGATCGACTGATAATCCACCGCGACGGGGAATGTCTGATTCCAACCCGCTTGCGGCACCTCGCGAATCACATAGTCGCCCACGGGCAGTCTTAGCTCGTACGATCCATCGGAGGATGTCGTTGTTGTTGGCTCGTCGGGGTCCAACACCTTGTTGTCATTGATGTCGGCATAGATGGTCCAGCCGGCAAGCCCCGGCTCGGCTGGGTCGTGAACCGCGTTGCCGTTCCGGTCTTCAAATTTCGTCCCTGTGACGACACCACGCCGGTCGATGACGCCGAAATCCAGGTCGACCAGTTGGGTGCCACTTTCAATCGCGATCGAATAATCACCTCCGTCAACAAACTGAGACTGAGTGAAGCCCTCCGGTAGGACGAGCGAAACGACGTGTTGCCCGAACGGTAAGCCGAAAAAGTCGAATCCAGATTCCGTTGATTGCATCGTCTGGTCGATCGAACCGTCGCTGTGATAGTCGACTTCGACGACGAAATCGCTTAGCATCGGTTCGCCCGCGTCTCGATTGCCATCCTTGTTCAGGTCTTCAAACACCGATCCGCTGACAGATGTCGTTTCGAAAAGACCAAAGAAAGTCTTGTCGTCGACTTGGCCCTCGGCGATGCTCACGACTCGGCTCGTGTCGGTCGTGGATTCGTACTGCGCCGGTTCGTTAATCAGGACGGTGTAGTCGCCAGGCTGTAGACCAGAGAATGAAAAATGCCCGTCGGCATCTGTGGCTGTCACAAAGTCACGGTTGGAAGTCATCGCCCCAACGCTCAAGTTCACACCGAAGCCCGAGATAGGAGACTCGCCGGCGTCGAGTTCGCCATTGCCGTTGGCATCGTCAAACACTCTGCCCGCGATGGTCGCCCCCAAAAACTCGAAACCGAACGAAAGGTGGTCGACAGAATCCTGGATGCCAAGTGACACCGATTGCAGTCCGTCGGGGGGAGAGACGAGTTCGTAACCTGCGGGAACCATCACACGGATGTCGTAGGTCCGCGGCGGCAAGTGATTGAATTGGTATCGACCCTCCACATCGCTGAATACCATTGCTTCGCCAGCATCAAAGCGGCCATTTGAATTTCGATCGACATAGACTGCGACGTTTTCCAATGGCGGGTCATCGGGATAGTCGTAGCGCAGGTCACCGGTTGCGTCGTTAAAAATGAATCCGCTGATCGATCCAAATCGTGTGTTTCCAAAGTCGACGCCCGAGACCCGATCGCCTCGATCCAGTTCCAGACGGTGGCTGGGCGATCGCAACAACGTTTGTATGGTAAAGCTTGGGTTGCCGACGTTATCGGTCGCCCGCAACTGTAAATGATTTTCACCGATCGCCAATGGAACCTTCACCTCATAACGACCGTCACCGAGCGGTCTCGGGGTTCCAGTGGACAGCGCCCCATTTCCGGCCGCACCAACGCTCCACGATAAACTCGCCTCGTCCAATCCCGCGGCATCATCGTCGACCCGAAACACCACGGTCACCTCAGGAACGGTCGTGATGATTCGACCATCAGCAAGACGTGTTCCCACCGAAATGGATTCGATTTCGGTTGAAGGGCCGAGATAATCGTAGACGAGGGAGAACGTCGTCGATTGTTGATTGCCCACCAAATCTTCTGCGAGCCCGTTCAAACTGACGCTTTCGCCGGAGTTAATCTGACTGGCAAAGGCCGTTTCAGAAAGGGAAAAGCTCGCACCGGAGCCCAAGTTGCCCACGCCGGGAAGAGTGACTCGCGCTTCGGAAATCCCCACGCCAACGTCCGTTGCTAGGAAGGTGATCGGCGTTTGTGGCCCAACAATCTGATTGTTCGCCACGCTGAACTGCAACTGCGGGGGCGACGCATCGACAAAGAATTCGATTGACTGGATGGCCGATTGGTTTCCATTGGCATCGCTGGTGCGGTAATAAAGCACCTGGGTCCCCTCTTCCAAGTAGGTGAGCCCGATGCCCAGGACCGGCACGGAGCCAGCTTCATTGCGGCGAACGAACAACTCGATGATGCCTGCCGCGGGGTCGCCCTGGACCGATGTGCTGGGGCTGGACAGATTCGGGTCATTCCACGCGTATTCAAAATTCGTTGGTGAATCAAACTCCAGGTGAATCTGCTTTCCCCGGTCGAGATTGATGTACCAATCGATGGGCTTGGAGAACGTTGCCGGTCCATCGAATCGCCGCGACTGGAACGTATTGCTGATCAGCGGCCGACCATTAAAGTAGATCTGGCTGCCGTCATCGGGTGACTCAGCATCAAAGACATCTACATACTGCAGACTCGGTGCGTTGGTGTCGATGATGAATGTCGCACTGCGTATGGCTTCGCGGCCGCCGTGCTGATTGAGTGAACGCCACTGCAGCGTAAACGGTTGTTCGTCGGCGATCCCCAGGCCGCTGGAAAGGGAAACCGCGCGACGCGAGAATTGATTTGGATCAACCAGTATCCAATCCGCATGGTCGATTTGATCTTCGGCAGCGACGCGGTATTCGACACCGGACGGGCGAACGGAAAAGACGCGGTTGAATTCGTCCAGAAAGATTTTTTCTTCCGATTCAAAGCTGATCTCCGCGTCGCCATTCAATCGATAGATTCGTGCATCAGGATCGACTACAACTGTTTCTTCCGTGACGGCGAGTGACGTGACTGGAGTGAGAAGCGTTTCAACGATCACCTCGCCCAGCGACGCTTGATTGTCGTCGTCTTGCTGCAGAAACGAGCCTTGAATATTGGATTCGGAAGTGAACAGATCCGTCGGGATCGTTCCGTGAGTGTGTCTTGAGAAACCCGCCAAAGCTTTCATGTAGCCGCCGGCCAGATCGGTCAAAAAGAGCGCGCTGGTCCGAGACAAATTGCCGTCCCCCGGCTGAGTGTCGATCTGACTGAAATCAAGCCCCTGACGGTCTTCGTTGCCGTACGCGTGAAGGGATCTCGGGTCCGCAGCGGCCAGTTCCAGCGGTGGGCCTTGATTGATCGGAACGGGGGTATTCGGGGCGGCGTCTCCCGCGAGAAATCGCAAGAACCCGCCTTCGCCCCACACAACGAACTGGGGAATCTGCAAGTTCGCGTCGAACTGCTCAAGATTATCGTGGATGGCTTCGTACGGCCGCAGGTCGTCCCGCAATTTCGGTTGTCCGGGCAGGCCCATCGCCGCTGTCAAGACTTGCCTGACGATCGGAACGATCAATTCATTGGTGATAGAACCTCGAAACAGCGGATCAAAGCTGTTCGAATCGGTGCTCAGGAATTCGTCAATTTCTGCAAGCCCGAACGATCCGCTGGGAAGATGTGCCGTGACGTTCTTGATGAAACCATCCAATTCGTCGATCGTCTGGTCGATGGCAAGCGAGACCGCTTCGGCATCTGGGACCGCGGCGATCTTTTCGGCAAGCGTGTCGTAGCTTCCCGAGAACAGGTCGATCGCCTGGTAGACGGACGCGACAATCGGCTCGGCGATAAACAGCCGCGCGAGGGACTCAAACGGTCCCCAGTAAGCATCGGTCAAGTATTCCGTCACCCAAGGATCGAGTAGCGTCGCTCCGAGCGTGTCGTTTTCATAAAACGCGTTCAACATTTCAGCTCCGGTGCTGCCGCCAAACGGAGGTGCCGTGTAAACGACGTTGGAAACCGCCTGCTGCAGCGCCGGGTCACCGGTCGCTTGCAGGAGCGCCAGCGCCGCGCGAGTGTCGAGTCCACCGGCGCTGTGGGTCAAAAAGTTGACTTGCGACTCGCCACTCAAAGGGCCGACGCGACCGAGCTGATCTTGCAGTAACTCCAACAGGTCTTCGGCGTGGTAACGAGCCAATCCGTTGACGTTGTAACTCGAGCGGGCTTCGGCAAAATCGTACGACAACGCCGGAATATGGCACGACGTCACATCAAGAAGATCGGGGCACTCCAGCACCCAATTCTCCGGATCAAAAAGCCCGGCAAATATCTCGCTAAGGCTATTGAGTATGAATTCTTGGGCAGACGGTTTTCGCAGAACGTTGTTGGGATCGGCTAAATCGTCGAGTGTTTGGACCACCGCACCACTGCGATCGAAGGAGTCATTCTCCGGGTCAAGATTGGGATCTCCGAAGTCGGTTGACCAGAATTGAATTCCGTAAGTCTCGATACCCGCGGAACCCTTCGCGTAACTTTGGCCGTCGGTGATGTCGGCGAGGTTTTGGAAGTACAATCCTGTTTCTCCCCACCCCGAACCATCGTCGTTAAAGCCTTTGACATAGAGGATCGGCAATTGCTCACTTTGCCCTTCGGCGACCGCCGGAATCCGTGTGACGGGTGTTCGAACGCGCTGTGTCCGCAAAAGCCTGCTTGCGGGGACAGAAAGTCGAGGGTCGTTGGCCGGACCGAAGGGTGGTGGGTCATTGGAGATCGGTGCACGAAACTGCAACGGCACGGGAAGTTGAAGACGCGGCGATGAAGGGATCCAGCCGTCCTCGAGTCGTTCAAACACTTCGTATCCGCCGGGCGGCAAAGCCGAAAACTCGTACAGCCCTTGCTCGCTGATCGGATCGATGACTCCGTTTCCGTCCAGGTCGACGCTGGACGTGACCGTCAGAAAGGACTCACCGGTCCGACTGTTAACGGCCTGAATGGTCCATCCATCCAGCCCCGGCTCGACGAATGCACCGGTTTCGGCGTCCACGTCCCGAACGCCGTTGCCGTTTTCGTCGGCGAACTTTTGCCCCGAGATAGAAGCCAACCGAAACTGATTTCCGAAATCGAGTCCGTCGATTACACCAATCGAATCGACCTTCACTGCGTAGGACCCGGTCAATCGCTGAGTGAAAAGATCGCGTCGCGCGTTTGCGTCGTTCGCAATCAGGTTGCTGCCGTCAGATGCCATCGCGATCACGCTGGCATCTTGACTGAGCACTGCATGCAGAGCGAAGTGGTCGGCCTCTTCGATCAGCGACTGTCCAACCCGCTTGGTGACATCGAGTGTTCGATCGTGAAAAAAGACGTCCGGCCCGTTGTTCGTATCGCTTGAAACCAAATCACTCGCGTACGAGGTGAACAACACGTTCGTACCGTCAGCGTTCAGACTTGCCCCGCTGCTCGGCCCGTTTCCGTGCGTGACGCGACGGAGCCTGCCGTCGGTCCAATCCGAAACGTAGACATCGATCTGCCCGTTTGTGTCGCCGGGCAACAGATTGGTTGCGGTGGTCGCAAATGAGACGACTTGTCCATCACCGCTGATGGCGGGCGCGAAACTGTCTCCGTTTGCGGCTTGCCCACCAGCACCGCGACTTGCGATCGTCAGCGCGTTTCGTGCTCGATCGTAGACATAGATGTCAAGATTCAAGTCACGGTCACGATCGTCAAGCGTCTGTGCACCCGACGAAAAGACGACGTATCGACCGTCGTCACTGAGACTGGGTTGAAAGCTTCCCCGATTCGATTGAGATCCGTTGCTCGCGATGCTGACGCGTTTGGTAAGCCCCGTGTGCAAATCGGTCACAAAGATGTCGGCGACTCCGTTGGTGTCTCCGGCAACCAGGTTCGACGCCGTCGACTCGAACGCAACGAACCGACCATTGCCGCTGATGGACGGTGCAAAGCTATCCTCATTGCCTTCGTCCAGATCCAAGTTTGCACTCACACGCCGAGTCACGCCGGTGCGACGATCGTACGCGAAGATGTCACTGGCGACGTTGCGGTCGTCTTGTACCAAGTTTTGTGCGACAGAGCGGTAAACAACAATATTGCCGTCGCCGCTGATCGATGGGGTGTAACTTGCGCCGTCGGGCTGATCGCCATTGACCGACAGCGAGACGCGCTCGATCGCACCGGTCGCCGTGTCTTTGACGAAGATGTCACGCAATCGGTTGGCATCGTCGGCAACCAAGTTGGATGCTAAAGAAGAAAATGCGATGAACCGGCCATCCGCGGAAATCGATGGCGAATCGCTTTGGCCGTCCGATTCGGTTCCGTCCGCGGCTGTACTGATGCGATCGAGTGGATTGACAGGAAAGGTTTGATGCCATCCGAATTGCTGCGTCTCGCGTAGCTGGTAGGCCCCCAACGCAACTTCCTCGAAGACGTACGCACCGCTAGCATCTGTGACAGCGGTTTGAAGGATCTGTCCCGCGGTCGGATCGAACAATTCGATGGTCCAACCAGGCAGCCCTAATTCGTCAGTATCTTGGATTCCGTTTCCGTTGGCGTCGTCAAATTTGATCCCGCGAATTTCCGACAGTGGTTCCCGTACTTCCAGCCCGATCTGCCCCGTGTCGCTACCGCCATCCTTGTCGGTCACTGTCACGGTAATCAAATAGTTTGTCGCCGAATCGGGGATCGGATAGGTCCTGTTCGCTGAGAAGTCTCGTTCAACGTCGGAGAGCGCGAGCTCCGTCGGTGGAAAGCCATCGCCCCAATCGATCAAAACCGCTTGCGTGTCGTGGCCGGGATCCTCGAATTGTCCGACAAGCGTGGCGACATAATCATCGTCGATTTCGATCGAGAGCCTTGGCACACCAAAGGCTCCACGCATGTCGGGTGCAACATTGGCAATCGAAAACGTGGTCGATGCGATGTCAACGTCACCATCTGTATCGGTGACCCGGACGGCGATGGTGCGCGGTGGATCCACATCGTCATAGAACGTCACCGGCAAAGTCGCGCCAAAGGATTGCGGATCAAATGTCGCGCCGTCGTAATCGAGATCCCAGTGGTACTCGAGCGTCTCGGACGACTGCTTCGCAGAGAAGCTATTGGTTGCGTCGAGTATGAATTGCGTTCCTTCGACGCCGCTGTAGGGACCGCCGGCATCTGCGATCGGCGGGCTGTTGATCAACGTGGTGACGACCAGTTCGACCACCGAGTCGCTGCCCGGTATCGTCATGCCAACGTCCGACGCATTGTCGCTTGCCGGCCCAGAGACACCGCTAGCCTGCAGCACCAAATACCGACTCGAAAGCGTCGGCTGGTAGTCGCCGAGTAGTTCGACGCGGATTCGATCGAGCTGCGAGTTTCCTCCGACGGTGACGCGGTCAAAATGGAGCCCAGCCGCATCGTCACCATTTTCATCTGTCGCCGGGCCACCGATCTGGACCAGATAGTCCCCCTCAGTAACAATCAAGTCTCCGCTGATGCCCAGGATGCCGGGCGACATCCCAGGACTGATCGTGCCGCCCGATTGCAAAACGGAACCATTGATTTGTCCGTCGCCGACGAGTTGACCGCCGCGTAGGTTCAGGTCGCCACCGACAACCCCGAACGCGCCATTGGCCAACTGCAACGTTCCAGATTCCTGGTCAAAGCGGTAGAATTCCACATTCTGTCCCGCCACCATGAAGTCGCCATGATTGACGAAATCCGCTTTGCGAGTCGCCACGCCCGACGAACCGACCGAATCGTCGATTGTCCAACGGCCGTGGTTCTCAACGTTCCCGCTCTTAAACACGGGGGTGATGAGATTCCCGCCCGACGCGTCGACAAACACGCCCCTGTTCACAATCGAACCGTTGTCAAAATGAATGCTCTGACCCTGCCAATCAGCCCGACCTTCATTGATCAAGTTGGAACGGATCGTCAGCCCGTCGTCGCCCGATAAGCTGCCCAGGGTCAATAGTTTCTCACTCGTGATCGTTCCACCGCCCAGCGTGCCGCCGAGGAACTGGAAGTGCTCGGTGACGTTGACTGGGTCGGAGGCAACGATGGAACCGCCGTTTATGGTCAGGTTTGCAAGCGAAACTGCCGTATCAAAATCGACGCCGCCTTCGATCAGCAGCGTGCCGTCGACATCCATCGCCCCACGAATCGTGTTGTTACTGGTCTCGATGACCAGCACGCTGCCTGCTTCCGATCGCACCGAAGATTTGGAATCCAGAGTGAATTTGCTTCGCAACGTGAGTTCCGTACCGGGAAGCAAATTGAAGTGCCCGGTGTGCGTCAGCGGAGTGCAACAATCTCCGATCGCAAGCTTGCCCGAATCGAGCTGCAATGTCCCGTGATTGTAGAATCGCCCGAAAAGATCCGCTTCATCATCGGCGGCGGGCGGAGCATCATGAATCCAAGTCGCTCCCGATTCGTTGACGATCGTTGCGGGCGGGTTGAAGGCTCCCGGCGGCAGGCTGTCGGCATTGGACGTCGTCGTCAGCGTTCCATGATTCCGAATGGTCGAACTGCTCGCATTGATGTCACCGCCGGACCAGATAGATGCATCTCCGTAGACGTTGATCGCGCTACGGATCAATGCATGTTCCCGATCGCTATCGATCAAAAGATTCCCCATCACCTGCAAGTTGATCGAGTTGATTTGGGCTTGGTTCCATCTCAAGTCGCCGTCGATGGTCAGTCGAGTCCCGGACGGTGCCTGCAACGAGTCACCAAAATCGGTGCGCACCCCGTCAAGAGTGAGTCCGGCGATCCGGGAATCTTGATTGATTTGCAAGAGACCTTTCTGCTGTACTTGCAGATCGGCGGCGCTCCGCATGGAACGGACGCGAAACCGATCGCTGCGGTCCGTCTCGATCAGCAGAGTTTCCCCGGCGTATTGCTCCGAAACGACGACATTTTCATAAAATCTCGGCGGCCGGCTCGATGGCGTTACCGTTCCATCGGCATCTCGAATCGCCCAGTTTGCTCCGTTAAAGACGCTGTGGTTGTTGCCCTGACCGACCCAGACGCGTGATGGCCTTCCGATTCGGTAATCTTCGACTTCACCGCTGTCGACCAAACCATCCGAATGGGGATCGGCGACGAAGTCGGTGTCGGAGCTGAGTCGCAGCCTGGCGTAGGTGGTGAAGACCGAGTTTTCTGGAGGCTCGGGAAACACCAGCGTCACGGTCGCGGCATCCGAGCCGATCGGGACATCGGCGACCGCTCGCTCGACGGCGTCGTCAAAAACGCCGTCCTGGTTGAAGTCGATCCAACCGGCCAGCAGCGCCGGCTTGTCGGTGAGGTTGGTCGCAACGACTTGGATCTCCGGCTGTCGGCCGGGCAATAAGTCGAAGTCTTCCAAGTTTCCACCGACGACACCGTCTTCGTCGTCACCGCGAGTGATGGTTGCGCTTAAACGCGTCGAATCAGAGTTAGAGCTTGAATTGGCGTCGATCACGAAGTCGACGATCGAACCTTCAGCCACGTCAACCTCGGGCAACGTGAAAGTGAATCCACGACCATCTTCGCCTTCAATCACGTCGTCGAAGACCAAGACCGAATCGGCGTAGACCAATAGGCGCGTGCCGTCACCAGCAGCGATGTCACTCTTGCGTACCCGACCTTCGATGGCAATCTGTCCCGCATCGGTCGAACCGGCGACCCAGCGTGCAACCAACCGGTGGCTCGCTGCGGCAATGCGGGGGTGAAACGCGAGTTCATCGCCGCTGGGAAAACCCATGAAGTCGCCATTTGAACCATCGGTGTGATCGAATGCAGGATCTTCGAACGCGTTGAGCGTTGTGTCCCACGCGAGCCGTTGCAGATTGGCGGAGCCGCTACTCGGATCGATCGACTCGCTGACCAAGTATTGCCAAGTGCCCCCGCCTGCGGCGTCTGAATCGATGGAGTCACCAGCAGTCATGGCCGCAGGATCGACGGCGGCAACGAAGTCGGCCGTGAGATCCGCGAGCACGGTTGAGTGGTCGTCAGCCTTCGCGCCCGATCCCTGCGCCGTTCCAGAATCGCCGTCGACCCACCGGCCGAGAAAGAGGCCGGGCACAATTTCGTGTGCCGCTCCATCGCTCTGCGATCTCGTCGCGTAGTCCCCCGCCCCGGAGAGATCGCTCGCGTCGGGAGCGTCGCCGTAGTCAACGGCCAGCAGACGTCGAGACTCCAATTGCTCCACCAAGAGGTTGCGTCTGGAAACACATCGGCGGTGGTGTCTCAGTGATTTTACTGGTTTTCGGCGGTATTTCCCGTCGCCGAGCTCATGCGATCGATTCATCATCTGCGTTTCTTCGTCAGGTATCGCGAACTGGAAGACGCAAAGCGAAATCCGATGCATCACGGTCATAGACGCCAAAGGCGTTCGCTTTGTCGGGGGTTCCCCAAGACGCGATGTGCAGGCGAAGCAAGAAACGGACAGAGAATTTTGATTTTTTTCTCGACGATGTGCAGAATAGGACGTGACCGACGTGACAACTGCGCTCTAACCCAGTACACCGTGCTCGATGGATGATCCCGAACAGAGCGATCTCGACCCTGCAAACTCGCAATCCCCCGATGCCGGTGAAGAGTTCATCCTGCTGCTGCGAGCCGCAAAGTCGGGCTCCCAGCAGGCGATGAGTCAATTGATCCGACTTTCGCAACCCTATCTGATGGCAATCGCCAATGCAGAGATGAATTCGGACATTGCGGCAAAGGTTGGCGCCTCAGACGTCGTCCAGAATTCGATGCTTTCGGCGCAGCGCTGTATCGCCGATTTCAACGGGGAATCCAGAGAAGAACTTTTGGCCTGGTTGCGCGGGATCCTACTCAAGGATTTGAAGCAAACCAATCGACACTATCGAGCGGCGAAACGGAACGTCAACCTGGAGCTCCCCATGCCAGACGAAAGTGTCGGCAACCAAGCAAGCAAGTTCGTCGACCTCGGTGATTCGCCCTCCACAGCGGCCGCGTTGAAAGAACAGGAGAAGCAACTGCATCGGGCAATCGAAACACTCAGTGAAGTCGAACGCGAAGTCATCAAGCTGCGAAACTGGCAACGATTGTCTTTCGTCGAAATCGGCCAACGCACCCAGCGGTCTGCCGACGCGGCAAGAAAACTTTGGTCGCGGGCGATCGTTCGGTTGCAGAAGGAGATGGATCGACAAGATGATTGAACGCGAACGACGAGACATCGACGATCAATTCGCGTTGCATTTGGAACGCGTGGATCAGCAACTCGCCGGCGAAACTCCCAACGGCGATGATGACACCCAAGCCGCCATGGGTTCGGCTGACTTCGACGCGGCAAAGCGGGTCCTGGGACTGATCAACCGAGTCCGATCGGCCCAGCCACAGGACCACTCGGACGGGGACGCAGCGCAATCGAATCCCCCGTCCCAACCGCATGGTGACGTCACAACCAGCGTCCCCGATCAGATCGGTTCCTACGAAATCCTCGGTCAAGTTGGGCGCGGAGGCATGGGCGTCGTCTTCCGCGCCCGCGATCGATCACTCAATCGAGTCGTGGCGCTCAAGATGATGCTGGCAGGGCCGTTTGCCTACGCCGAAGAGCGGAGTCGGTTTCGCATCGAGGCCGAAGCGGCGGCCGCGCTGGATCACCCGGGCATCGTCCCCGTTTACGAAGTCGGCGAGCACGTTGGGCAACCGTTCTTTACGATGGGACTGATTGAGGGCGAAAGTTTGGCCCAACGCATTTCCAAGGAACCGCTAAAACCTCAGACCGCCGCTGCGATCGCTCGGCAAGTGGCTGCCGCAGTCGCCTACGCGCACCAGCGGGGCGTCGTTCATCGAGACATCAAGCCGGCCAATATCTTGCTCGATCAGAACCAACGGCCGCGGATTACAGATTTCGGGTTGGCACGCCGACGGGACAGCGCAAGTGATTTGACCGCGACGGAGCAGGTGCTCGGCACGCCCAGTTACATGGCGCCTGAACAGGCCTCCGGCGGGGCAAGTGGTGCCGATGAGAGGGCCGATGTCTATTCGATCGGGGCGACGCTCTATTGCATGTTGACTGCACGCCCGCCCTTTCAAGGACACAATGCTGCCGAAACAGTGCGTCTGGTCGTGGATCGCGATCCGGTCGCGCCGCGGCAACTCAATCCCGCCATCCCGATCGATTTGAATACGATTTGTATCAAGTGCCTGCAGAAGGATCCGGATCGCCGCTATCGCGACGCCGCATCGCTTGAATCCGACTTGCAACGATTTATCGACGGAAATCCGATCCGGGCGAGACCTGTTGGCATCGTCGAAACCGTTTGGAAGTGGTCGCGACGCCATCCCACTGTAGCTGCCCTCACCTGCTGTTGTTTGCTCGCCGCATTCACGCTGGTTGCCGGAAGCGTCTGGTACCAAAGCCAGCTCAATCGCTCCCTGATCGATCTCAAGCGTTCGCGTGGACAAACCGTTCGATCGCTGTATCGTGCGCTTGCCAATGAAGCTGAATACCTCAGTCAGGTGCGGCCCGTCGGCTATGGGCAGCGGATCGAACAGTTGGTTGCCGAGGCGAAGTCACTCGACACCGATGCGAAAGATCTTCGACAGTTGCGACAACTGCTGGTCAATAGCCTCGGGCACGTCGGCGCACGAGAGCCCGTCGTCCTAGAGGAAGTAGACGCGGAAATCACAACCGCCAATGTTTGCCGCCAGCGCAATCATTTGATCGTCGGATCGGAGAACGGGGTGCTGGTCGCGTTTGATTTGGAAAGCGAAACGAAAGTTTTCGAAGCTCAAGTGATGTCGATTCCCATCACCAGAATTGATGTCGATCTCCCGTTCGGCGATGGGGCGACACGGTACGTGCGGGCGATCGGCCAAGGAGGATCCGAAATCAGCCATTGGGTCTGGGATGGACGATCGTACTCGCCGGCCGAGCCATTGAATCCGCCGAATCGACCGGAGAGCTTTTTCGGTATCGATGTGTCGCCGGATGCTCGACACATCGTTGGGCTCGAATCGGAATCATCACATTTTCTTGATCCGAATGTCTGGCACACGCGAGGGTCCGGCGCAGCGATCTCAGATCCGCAGCGTCGACTCGATGGGCTTGCTGAGATCCATTTTTCGATTGCATCATTCGATCCGTCGCGTGGATTTTCCGTTCGGCAAACCGCCATTCCTGTGTCGCCGCGATTCGACCTGAACAACGACTTCCTGGCCTTGGGGCGTTCGTGGCTTGATGAGAAATCGATCGACGACGACCTTCAGGTCTATGACCTGCACACCGATCGACTTGTCCAATCGATCAACGCAAGTGTCGGTGCCCTGCAGAATGTGAGGATCAGTCCCAGCGGCAGATTTGTCGCGTGCGGCGGCTATTTCGGTGTCGAAGTGTTTGCGGTCGGTAGCGGCGAGCGGATCGCAAAACACGACGAATTGGGCAGATGCACCGTCGTTTCTTTCGTCGGCAGCGATGGCGACGTCCTCGTTCGCACCCCCACCGAAACGGTTTGGCTTTCAGCCCGCTACGGTCAGCCGATTGTCTCGTTCGCTGCCGACAACGATCGTTCATCAGTGGGTCTTTCTTCCGACGGACGAAACGCCGTTTGGATCGGTGATCGCCGACCTCGCGTCGCAGCGTTGCAGGGTGACCAAAGAACGCGTATCAGCGCTCACGACCGGATTGTCGAGACGGTTTGCCTGAGTCCCGATGGACAACTCTTACTTTCGACGGGACGCTACTACGGCGGGAACGAAACCAAGGTCTGGAATGTGGAAACCGGCGAACTCGCGTTTGAGTTCGTCGGCTCGGCATCCACCTTCAGCCCCGACGGAGCACTGCTGGCCGCCTGGAATGGTCGATTGCAACTGTGGGATGTTGGGACCGGAGTGCTGGTTGCCGAGGGTGATTGTGATGCAACTCCCTCGCGAATCCTCTTCTCCGATTCGGGCGAGACGTTGTTGGCAGTCGGCAACTTCGCCGGCCAGTCTCACGCCTGGCACGTCCACTCGAAAGCCGCCGCCGGAGCAGCGGCCGAATCCACATCTCCTCCGAAACAGATGCGTTGGGAATTGGAACCGTTGCAGATCCATCCGGACGCTCGCAAACCTGCGACGCTCAGTCCTTCGGGGCGTCGAATCGCCTTCGCTTCGAATGACGCTATCGTGGTCGACGCTGTCGGACGGCCCGGCGCCCCCCGCGTCCTGAAGACGGAACGCCGGATCGGTCCCGACTCGCTTGTATTTCTTGATGAGACTCGCTTGCTTTTCGTTGCCGATGACGCGCACCTTTGGAATCTGAACACGAACGAAGTGGTCCGCACGCAAGGCCGTCACTTGCAGCCGCCAGTCTTGCTTTCACCGGATAGACGGCAGATCTTTTGTGCTCGACAGCTGATTCGGACTGCGGATTTCCAACCCGTTGTTCAGCTGCCCGACTGGAACAACGCGATCACGTCGGCGACCTGGAGCCGCGATGGTCGCCAAGTCGCCTATGGATTGGACGGCGGCGACATCGGGGTTTGGGATTTGGTTGCGGTCCGAGAAAAACTGGTCGAAAGCGGGTTTCCCAGCGACGAGATCACGCCCAAGCCTGCCAGTCCAATCGCATCAGTCCGTCCGATCGATGCGGTCAGCGCGATGCTTCGTGTCGGTCGACAGAGACGAGATCGCGTCCACCCCCGTCAGTGGCGTTACAAGTGCAACCAGTTGATTCAATGGATTGAAAGTGACTCGATCGATCGTGATCGGGTGCATCGCCGCGTTCGCGACCTGACCGAGCAACTTGACCGCATCGGCGGACGTCCATTCTTCGACTCCACCGAAGACGCCGTTGAACACCTTCTTGAAGATGCGTTGCAGCTCAATCAGGAATTGAGCCGTGTCAAAGATGTCGAGGCGCAACGGCTGCTCTTGGCCGCGCTGTCCAATAGCCTTCAGCATCAGCCGCCACGTTCGACCGCAGCGATCGTGCAAGGAAGCCACATTCACCATTTGTTGGGTGATTTGCTGAACTTTCAATTTCAAGAGAATCAGGGTGCTGTCGACGCTTACCGCGAAGAAGCCGAACTGCTCGAAGATGCGGAATCAGCAGCCGATCCAGCACTTTCCCGCCAAGCGTATGCAGGCCAATGGTTTTGGCTCTACCGCAACAAGTCGCTTGCACTCGCACGTGACGCACGTTGGGCGGACGCAATCGCCGCCATGACGCGGGCGTTGGAAATCCAGGCGGAATTCGACTCGGTTGGCGCCAACGAGCAAACGCTCGGCAAAGACCGAGAACTGCTCGAAAATTGGCGTAAACAGGTACGTTGACTGAAGATGGGCCAGCTCGCAGCAACAACTCCCAGGTCCCCATCATTTTTGACCACCCAATGTTTTGACCAATCTCCGACGCGGAACAGGACTCGGCACACCAAGACGTCTGCACTCAAGGGCACTGACGGGGAGAAACAAAATCTTCCGACCTCCAAAATCTTCCTACCTCCAGCCTCCGACCGGACGCCGCTGAAAGAGAGAAGGCAGAATGATACGGGGCAGAATGATGGCAGGCTGGAATCTGACTTTCCCGCCATCGTCCCAGGCTCCAACTTGGTCCAGCTTCGGTCGCCCCGGACATCCATCAACTCTGCCCAACGAAAAAGGCCCCCTGCTGAGTGCAGAGGGCCTTTTGAGCTACCCCGCTAGGACAGACCCGAGTGCGGTAAACGCGGGGCTATCCGGCGCGAGCGAAGAATGTACGGCACAATCGACACAAGACTTGGCGGTCATCACTGGACAGATCGCCTCACGTTTGACGCCGGGGGAGCTTCGCGACATTGTCGAAAATCTGACGGGCACCTGATTGTCTTAGGGCTCGATACCCTGAGGTCAGTGGGAACGTCGGACTCTGGCAGTCAAGTAATGCCAGTGTCTGGCTACGTAAGACAGGAACGCACGGCATAGCAGCGAACGCAGTTTTTTTCTGCATTGAATCCATCACTGCATATGGGATGGTGGGGTTGTGAGACATCAATCGCTCTTTACCTGCAAAAAAGGAGACGCCCGCAATGAGCAAGTCAGGCCCCACGTCAAAACTTCTTTCGGTCACTAAAGTCGCAGAGCGGCTAGGGTGCTCCGAGCGCACTGTCTACCGGCTTGCTGGCGACGGGAAAATGCCGCGCCCGGTCAAGTTGGGCGTCCTCACCCGATGGGACAGCGAGAATTTAGACGAGTGGGTCCAGGCAGGGTGCCCCACACCAACGACTGCATAACGTCACCTCTTGCCGGTCTGTCGTCGCACGGGACGTCCACACCCCAAAGCGACCAACCGGCAAGGGGACTCACAACGGCGGGACTGGAAAGCTGACGCCATGATGCGCGTCGCGCCGGTCCCGTTTGAATCACGCCGACGGTAATGTCGGCAACGTCCCCTCTGCACGCTGCAAGGGCACTGGAATCTTCCTCCGCAGGGATGCGGTCTTCACTCTATCGCCTTGGCCTTTCTGGCAGGGCATCACTTCACCGCAGCCATCGCTGCACAACCCCAACGCAGGAACCTTATGTCGATTACCCAAGACCTCAAGAACATGCTCAAGTCAGACGATCAGCTTGACCGTGAGGCTAAAGCGACAGCCCAGTCCGAGAAGGAGGAAAGCGAACGTCGCAAGGACAAAGCGATTGCCGACCTTCACCACGGAAGGAAAGCCGATCTGGCCGCGATCACTTCCCACTTCGAAGCGTACCCAGACAACCGCAAGAGCCGTGAAGAGCGACTTGACGAATCCCTCAAAGACTACGCAACATCGATCCGTCGCGAGGAACTGGAAAACCAGATCAGCGAACTGAACGCCAAGCAGGACGGGGTAAGGGAGCGGCTTCGCGACCTTCGGAAGCTTACTCGCGATGATCGCGGGACGCACGATGGCGCAGGGGAGCTAGCCGCGAAAGTGTATCGTACGAAACCAGCCCTCGACCAAGCGAAGTCCATGAACCAGGTAACAGCCAAACTGCTTGCCGAATACCGGGTGTCTCAGCGGGCAGTCGAGGACGCGCAGGACAAAATTCTTTTGCTTGAGCAAGAGGATCGGGCGCTGACTGGGAAAGCCGGTCAGGCGAGAGCGGCGATCGATTCGCTCCCGGTCCCTGCACGCCCTGTCAAGAAAAGTATCCCGACACACGTCGTCGCCTGATGCCGCGACTTCTCCTTTTTGTCCTGCCGTCAATGTGGGCGGCGGGACTTACTTCACGAATCTTTAGAACCGAATGAAAACGACCATGAATCGAACCAGCACGCGAACCGCACTACTTGATGCCAAGGACGTACGCGAATGGGCAGGATCTGTCTCAGACTTTTCGGGTGGCCTGGAAACCGCGCTGCTATTTGAGGGCCTGCGACAAAAGGAACTGTTAATCGAGGCAAACTGGCCCAGCTTGCGAGCGTACGTCGACGCACAATTGCATGACATATCGCTTGGCAACAGACGATCGCCCCTGAGTCCCAAGACGACAGCAGCCTCAGACGCGGAATGAACCGACAGCAGGCTTCGAGACTGCCTCAGTTTCGAAGTCGCGCGCGGGCTCTGATTCGTACGAAACAGGGCTTGCGTGCAACATTCCTACAAATCCAGGCAAGCACGAGGAAAGCAGAAACAATGGACGCAACAATTGCGCGAGAAACGATGGGCGACGCATGTGACGGAACCCAGATATTCAGACCCGGTAGTGAGGCGAACGGAACGACCCAGGGGTTTTCCTCGTCAATGGAAAAGTACGACTGGCCAAAGCCTGGCGAGAGAGGCTGCCTTACCGCGCTTCCCTATGATGGCGAGCAGCCAATCGTTCCCAGTGCGGGCGAGGCGTGGATCGTAACAACCGACTTGGCTAAGGGTGCCAGGATACATGAACAAGGGCATCGCGTCGCGGTCTACAGCGACAATCTTAAGAGCTTCAGCCATTCGCATCTCCGAGGGTACAGCAGGGATACAGCAAGCAGTCTTGCCGCGATCCTTGTAGACGCGGGATGTGTTCTGATGCCGGAGTATTTGAGCGAGAAACAGATGGAGGCATGGCAATCCGTTTGCAGTGAACTTGAGCGCATCGGAATCCCGGCTGTGCTGGAACAATACGACTACAGCAACGAGCGTCAGTTCTCACGCCTTCTAGAGCGGGCTACCGGGAGGCTTCCAGTCCCGAGATCGCTTCCGGCTGCCGTCTGCGTTGCAGAGCGTCTCTCGCGCGAGCCCGAGCCGATCGACTGGCTGATTACCGGAATCCTCGCGAGAGGGCAACCAGGATACATTGCAGGACCCGAGAAGTGTCTCAAGACATCAATCGCGGCCGACTTGGCAGCAAGTCTCTCAACCGGTAGTCGCTTTCTTGGGACATTCGATGTTACGACTCGGTCGAACGTCCTGTTCCTTTCGGGCGAGTCGGGAGGCCATACGCTTGACGATCTGTTCCGCAGGATATTCGAAGCGCGGGACGTCAAGCCTCAGCCGGGTTCGCTTCGAGTCATTAGCGAGACAGTGCGGTTCAGCAATGCTTCCAATCTTGAATGGCTTGGCAACCAGCTTGACGAGTTTGATACCGATGTCCTGTTCATCGATCCTGTCTACCTGTCGCTGTCGGGAGACGGCGCTGAAAATATGATGACCCAGGGCGAGCGGCTTGGGAATCTAAACAGCGTCTGTCGGTCCCACGGCGCGACGATGCTCTTGGTTCATCACACAAAATCGATCGATCCGAAGGGCGGCGGCATGCATCGCCCCGCGATGTTGTCAGACCTCGCATGGGCAGGGCACAAGGAATTTGCAAGGCAATGGTTCTTGGTCAATCGCAGACGTCCGTACGACCTTTCGGGCGAGCATCATTTTTGGCTGACAATCGGTGGCAGTGCCGGGCAGTCCGGCCTTCATGGTGTTGATATTTCCGAAGGGCTTCTGTCAGAGGGTCGACACTGGCAAACAAACGTTTCTAATCCGTCCGAGGTCAAGCGTGCCGACCGCGAACTATCGGCGGAGAAGAAGGCAGGCCGAAAGATCGAAGTGACTGACAGAGCGTGTCAGAAGCTTCTCGGGAAGCTGTCAGCAACCGAACCCAAAACCAAGAACGAGATCGGGGTTCGGTCTGAGTGTCAAGCAAGAGCATTGCAATCCCTTATTGACGACGGGAAGGCCCGCGAGACAAGTACGATCAGAGCGGGTAGGGAACGCGACGCCTACCTCTTAAATGCTGACCATGACCAAGCGGCATCGATCCCCTGCAACTCTGGACCACAAACGGGATCGGCGGCAATAACAGCAACCAGCTAGCCTCTGACTGAGCATCAATGACACCACCCCCGTATTTATACGGGGGTGTGTTGTTGTTGATGCTCGTCAGGCAAAGAGGCAGTGAAGTAGTGAAAAAAGAGGCATGAACAAAACACATGCATTGCATTGATGCGATGCACATTCTCTCAGTAAGTCGACGGGTCCTCCTGAGGGGGGTGGCCTAGCGCGCGGGGCAAGTCATCGCGGCGGACTCGCTGCCGTCTCATTTTGCGACACCCTCACCACCACCAATACTCCCCACCCATAAGGGAGGGGTCCAGAATCGACCCTGTCCCGACCACTTCACGCCACTTAATCCCCAAGCAGGCAGACATTATGACGCGACCGAAAGCAACCCTCAGCGGCGACCCCGTCCAGCAAATGAGAGAGAGAGTAGGGCTTGCCGTGACGGCATCCTACCGGGAAACCGGCGATCACTTCCACGAAAAAATGAAGGACCGTCGCTTCACCCAAGAGCACGCCCGACTGGCAGGATTCTTGCCGCGTGCCGGGGAACTGGAATCTCGAACGTCCGACGTCTTCAAGAAGTCGTACACCGCTCGAAAGCTTCGGATGTTTGGCCACACGGACCCCCTCGTCTACACGGGCAAAACCAAGCGGTCGACCGAGACCGTCAAGACGGATGTTATCTCAAGCATCCTGACCGATGGCGATGGCATCGGTGAGGTGAAAGTCACGTATCCCCAGGCTAAAGGCTTTCGCCGTCGATCCGCATATACCCAGATCGATATGCGGAGTGAATTCAGCCGCGTGACGCCGCACGAACACAAAGAACTCGGCGGCGTTTTCGCGGCGTCGATCAAAAAGCACATTCGACGATAACGCAACGCACACTCTCTCCCCTCTCCGTCAAATCAGGAATCCCCAGTGGCAGACAACGTAGTAGTGAAATTGACCGGCGACGAAAAAGACCTTGTCGATTCGTTTCGCAAGTCGCAAGAGTCTCAAGACAAGCTGACTAAGTCTATCGGCGCATTCGGCGAACACGCACGCCGATCTTCAGAGATGGCATCGACCGCAGTCGGCGACATCGGCAAAACCGTTGCCGAACTAAACAACACCGTCGCGAAGGCAGGACGCAACCTTGCGGGCATGCCGAAGGCTGTCCGCGATGAGTTCAAAAGTATGACCAAGGACGCGGGCCTTGCGCGGTCGGAGTTCGAACGGATCGACGACACGATTGACGCGCTAGCCAAAACGTCGAACATGACTGAAGCACAGCTTGAGCGCATGCGACAGAAGCTAAAGAAAACAGCCGACGCAGCCGCGATGACAGCAGCCGCGAAGTCTAACCGTCGCAACGTCGATTCAATCGTACGAAACATTAGCAACCTTGGACCGGCAGCGCAACAGGCAGTCGACGAAGCCGGTCGAGAGCTTGCAAGCCTTGGCACCGAAGGCGCGAAGTCAATGGACGTCATGATTGCCAAGCTTCGGAAGCTTGGCCCCGAGGGAGAGCGGCAGGCCGACGCGATCGAGCGAAGCTTCAAGGAATCGCTCGACAAGGTCGAAGCGGAGTTCAAGGGACCTCTGACGAGTCTCCGCAGGCTTGGCGACGAAGGGGAGAAAGCAGCCGACGACATCAAACGAGAAATGGCGATCGCGGGCAAGGTAAGCGAAGCAGCCATGAAGCGAATCATGACGCCGCTTAACGGCATCGGCGGAAGGGTCGGCGCAGAAGCCGCGAAGATCCAAAACAGCCTGACGGCAGCCGCTAAGCAGTCGACGAAATCTTGGGGCACCTTCGCGACGAAAGTAACCGCAGCACTCGGCGGAACGATGGTGCTATCGCAGGCTGCGCGGGTCGCGGTCGATGAGTTCAACAAGTCACTTGAACGACAGGCCCAATTGCGGGCCGATGCCAAGAGCGCTAACCGCGACCTTGCGACCATCCAAGCCGGAGCGCTTCAGAACCTCACCGGGATGTCTCCCAGCATTCAGAAAGACTTGATCGACGCAGCACCGCGCACGATCGCAAGCGACACGGGAACGGGCCTTGCGGGCGTCAAGGAATTGGTCGAAGCGGCGGGCGTCGTCGTCTCGTCTGGCGTCAGCAGTCCCGACGTGATCCGTGAAGTGATGCGGACATCGGCGGAGCTTAATCAGCTATCGCCGGAATCGATCAGCGAGTTTGCGAAAGCGGTTGCGGGTGCGCTCAAGGCATCGGGGCAGCAAGACGATGCAAACGCCGTTCGCAATGTCGCGTCGGGCGTCATCGCGGGCATGAAGGGGAGCGGCGTTACAGACTTGGGACAGTTCGCCGCGACAGCGCCGAGAGCGCTTGCCGCTGGCGCGCTGGCTTCGGATGGCGGGAAGATTGCCGAAGCCGTGGGCGCATTCGATGCTATGGCTATCGCGGGCGCAGCATCGCAAAAGACCGGCGACGACAAGGGCGATCGGTCGAGCACGTTTGCCGCACAAATGGTCGGCAAGCTTGACGAGTTTTTCGACGGCAAGATCGCAGAGCAGGCAGCGCGTCCCGCGATCATCGAAAAGAAGCGGTCGGAACTGAAAGCCGCGAAGGACAGCGGCGACAGCGAAACCGTCGGCAAGCTGTCGGCGGAAATCGCATCACTTCAAGCCAAGAGCGGAGCGGACTTCACGAAGGCCCCAGGGACGCCGCTGTCGCGATTGCAGACTATCCACCGACTGAAACTACAGGATCAGTTCAAGGAGTCGGCGGGGGCTTTTGGTGACGCCACGTTCAAGGGCGTCATCGATGACCTACTTCGCGGGGGCAGCGTATTCCAAGACGTGATGCGAACCCGGCAAGACATCACGGGACAAATGAAGGGAAAGGCAGCGGGAAGCTATGCCGCAAACCTGATCGCGCAACAGGCATCGGTACAGCCGACGACACCGATGAACATTGCCAGAGCAAGCGCATCGGGCGAATCAGCGGGGGAGCTTGCTACGCTCGAATTGACAAGCAAGGCGACGGCGCAAGCATCGCTCGACATCGTCAACCAGGCAATCAAGGCGACCGAGGACACGCACGGCGAATCGGGGCGGTTGCTTGCTAATGGCTACCGACCGAATCCGATAACGTCATTTTTCGGATTCGATGGCTCGATTGAGCGTGACGGATTCGAGGGAGGCGACTTGCAACAGATCATCGGCGCGCAAGAGTTCTTGCAAGGCCAACGCCTCAAATACTTCAAGAAGCGAGAGGCGGCAGGCCCTGCCCCTGCAATGGGCATCCCCGCGTTTCGTATGGTCGACAAGATGCAGTCCGAAGTAACCGCCAAGGATCAGCAAGAGGCATCGACGTTCCAAAAAGCAATCGAAGCCAATCAGAAACTTTTCGGCGATCTAAGCCAATTTCCGGCAGGGGAGATCGAGCAAGCGACGCAGGGACTCAACAAGACGTTTGCAACGCAGTTTCGAAGCTTCCGCAGCGACGGCAGCGTGACGAGTCAAGAGCGGTCGACGCTTGGCCAAACGGCACGGACGGTTGCGGCGCTCGAGCTTGAGCTATCGCGCCGGAACGGTGGCGACGATCAGAGACGCGACAGCGCGGAGGCTTCCTTGTCGTCCAAGGCTACGGCGAAGCCTCAGGAATTGCTGAAGCTTGTTTCTGGCATCGAAGGGTTGGAACGTACTAACGCGCTACTGGAACAATTGATCGACCTATCGAGCCGCACCGCTGGCGCGGCTGAGGACACCGCAGGCAACACCGATCCGGCAAACCGTCGCAATGATCCGTCAGCCGCACAGGCAGTGGCAAACGCGACCCGAGGGAGATAGCTTGGTGGTCGACGAATCAGCCCCGACCAGTCTTGTTTCTGACTGCTAATTTCTGCGTCGGACTGGCGATGGCTAAAACGCGAAATACATGGGAAAAGATCGGCAAAAAACAGGGAGAGACGCCGCGCAGGGATGCGTCGCCTCGCTCGGTTCGCTTCAATGTTTTGCTTGTCGTTCTTTCTCAACACCGAATCGAAGAAGCCCAAAGCATGATTACAGAAACAAGAGACTCGACTATCACGATCGAGAGAGACGCCGCAAGCTATCGTTTGGTCGATGTCACTTCCGAGCCTGACAAGCACAGTCCGTATCCCGAGCTTCACCGGGATCTTAATACGGCGCTTCGGCAACTGGCCTTCGACGACTTCGACAATGAGGCTGTCTTGGCAATCGTCGGCCCTGGCGCGTCGTCTGTCGCGATCGATGCCGACAAGCTAAGCAATCGGCGTTGGTCCGTTTGGACGGCAGAGGGTGGCGTCTGTTGCTTCGTCGGTCACTTCACGCAGAAAGAGGCAGCCGTGCAGGCAAGAGAGATCGAGCACGGTGGCGGTTGTCCGGTTGTTGCTTCTCCGATGCTGGCTCGATACAACTGAAAATCCCGAGGCCAAAATCGAAAGCAAAACATGGAGTAATAATGTCAAAGCCCCGACCGTCAATGTTTATCGGTTCCTCATCGGAAGGACTGGAAGTCGCGGAAGCGATACAGCAAAACTTGGACTACCATTGCGAGGTCACAATCTGGTCGCAAGGCGTTTTTGGACTTAGTAGAGGCACTCTCGAATCGCTCGTTGAGAGGTTGGATGATTTTGACTTTGCGGCGCTAGTCATCCGACCGGATGACGTCATCACAGTGAGGGGAGAAACCACTGAATCTCCGCGCGACAACGTACTGCTTGAGCTAGGCCTGTGTATTGGCGCACTAGGGCGAGATCGAACATTCATGGTGTATGACAGGGAGAACGCCCCGAAGTTGCCGACTGACTTGGCTGGGGTCACACCGGCTACTTATCAAATGCATAACAATGGCAATGTGCAATCATCGCTTGGTGCAGCCTCGACCCTTCTCAAAGAGGCGGTCCAACGACTTGGCAAACGCACGCCGAAAATCGTCGCTAGTATTGACGATGAGACACAGTTCCAAATCATTCACGATTTGCTCGATAACGCTGCCGAGCAGTTTCTAATCTGGATGCTTGAGAACGATGCCAAAATGGTTCGGGGCCATCGATATTTGGACAAGGGCATAAAGTACGAGTACTTCAACCGCGACGAATCAGGAGGCCAGGGCGGTTTCTCAATTGGAGAATTATGCGAAAAACTGCCAGACGCCGGATTACTTGGAATCGACCTCAGGGACCAAGTTTCGCTAACCGAAAGAGGAAAGCAGTTTGCCCAGTGGCTAGTTGAGAATGGCCACAAAGCAACTTACTTTCTGTCAGATGTTGGCGGATGGGGGGAGCGACGGGGAAGGCCCTCATTCATTATTCCAGAGGGCGTGAAAAGTACTCGTCGCGGACCCAATATGCATGGACAAAGACAACCGAAGCGAGAAGAACAGGAGTCTAGCGAGGACCGCTAGCAGCTGATCCAAGTGCCCCAGTTGATCCACCTAAAGGCGATGCACGCAAAGCGTTGCCTCCTTATTCGTCACGATGGCGGACATCACAACCACTTCGAAGGACACTACCGTGGCGACAGTTTACAAACGAAAGAGCGGCACGTTCGAGATCCAGTATCAGGACGCCAACGGCAAACGCCGAAGCATCTACCTCCCTCGCAGCGAAAAAAATAAACGGGTCGCGGAAGGCATCGCGGCAAAGGTCGACCATCTTGCAAGCCGCATCGTCTTGGGTGCGGAACCGGACAGGGACGTTGCGGAGTGGGTGGCAAGCCTTCCTGATACGTTCCACTCCAAGTTGGTCAAGCACGGCTTGACGGCCCCAAGGACACCCGCCGAACCGGCAGACGACGATGCACACGCGACGAGCGCCCCGACGATAAAAGACTGGACAGACAACTACGTCAAGAATCACTCCGCCAAAGATGGCACGATCGAACAACTGGAAATCACCGCGCGGAGTATTTGCCGACGGTTCGGTGATGACAAGCGAATCGACACGTTCACCGCTGGCGATGCAGAAGACTTCCGCAAGTGGTTAGAAACGAAGGGGAACGAGCGAAAGAAGTACAAGGTCGGGCTTGCCAAAAATACCGTTCGACGGCGCATTGGTCGAACCAAGCAATTCTTCGGCGCGGCAGTCAAGCACGAACTTATCTCACGCAATCCGTTCGAGGGAGAAGCATCGGCTGTCGGCGGAAACGACGAACGGCTTTTCATGGTCCCCGCTAAATGGATTGAGAAATGCATACAGAACGCCCCCTGCGAGGATTGGCGCATCATTCTTGCCCTAGCTCGATACGGTGGCCTGCGAAGCCATGAAGCGAGAATCCAGCGATGGGCGGACATCGACATCGAGAACGAGCGGATGACGATCAGGAGCAACAAGACTCCCCCTATGAGGTCCTGTCCGATTTTCCCAGAACTGATGCCTCACTTGCTCCGCGCTCGCCAGCACGCCGATCCTGACGCGGAGTTCGTGCAGACCCGATATGACCATGAAGCGAATATTCTCACCACGTTCGCAAAAATTGTGGCGAAATCCGGCCTGGAAGTCTGGCCGAAGCTGATGCAGAACCTCCGCGCGACCCGCGAAACGGAACTACTGGCCAAATATCCAGCGAAGGACGTGACTAGCTGGCTCGGAAATTCGCCTGATGTCGCAAACCGGCACTACGCGATGGCGATGCAGGAGTCATTCGAGCGGGCAAAGGTCGAGCGGACCACAAATTTGCCGGTTGCCAAAAAAGTACGGCAAGAGATACGGCAGACCACGCCTGCCAAGGCTTGTCAGCCATTGCCGCACGGTGAAGGGTACGGCGGAATCTTCGGAAAAACGCTGCTGGCGTTGTTCGATAGCTACCCCGCAAGGACTTGAACCTTGAATGACTGAACCAAAATCAGTAGTGTTGCCAATTACACCACGGGGTAGTGACTTGCGTCTGAGCGGAAGTTTAGCAACTGATTTCCATCTGCTGAATAGGAGTCGGCCAGACTTTGGCAGGTTCGCGGTGGAAAATTTGTCGCAGTTTCCGCGCCGGGGCGATAAATGGCATGAAATGTTACCCGGCAAGGGAAATTGGATTGGCCGCCCCTCCCGAAATGGACTCCCAAAACACCGCCCGTTTGCCCCAGGCCCCCAGAAAAGGCGGCGAAGGACACTCCGCCGGTGGAGGTGGAACCGGGCAAAGGCAAGCCCGATGCATGCCCCACGTTGGTTTGGCAAGCAGGATGCTTACCCCACGGTGGGACTGGATTCGGTGGGGAAATCGAGCGGGTCGGGGTTCTTTTCTCGGGTGATGTGCAGGTGATGCAACAGCGCCGCTGCCGCGTTGTAGGCTCGCAAATAGAGCGCGTAGAACACCGGAACGAGGAACAGCACCAAGAAGGTCGCCAGACTCAGCCCGAACGCCAACGAGGCGGCCATCGGGATCAACAATTGGGCCTGGAACGAACGTTCGAGCATCAAGGGGATCAACCCCGCGATCGTCGTCAGACTGGTCAGCAAGATCGGCCGGAAGCGACGTTGGCCAGCATCGGCGAGCGCTTCCATCGGCGGATGGCCTTCGCGGACCCGTACGTTGATGAAATCGATCAGCACGATCGAGTCATTGATGACGACTCCCGACAACGCAACCAACCCGAACATACTGAACAGCGTCAGCGGAAGCCCCAGGATCGCGTGTCCCCAGACCGCTCCGATCATCCCAAAGGGCACGATCATCAGGATCAAGATTGGCTGGACGTACGAGCGGAATTGCAACACGAGCAACACGTACATCGCGATGATGGCGATTCCAAAACCCACCATCAGACTGCCGACCGACTCGCGACTCTGTTCCGCTTGGCCTTCCCAACGCACTTGAACCCCCGGAAACTGCTTCGCCATCTCGGGCAAGTAGTTCGCCTGCAAGTCCGCGATGATCAATGAGGAGTTGGCGGTTTTCCAATCCAAGTCCGCACTGACGGTGACCGAACGCTGCTGGTCGACTCGATTGATCTCCGAAAAGCCTCGTTTGAGCGTGACTTCGGCAAGTTCTTCGATCGGGTGCTCGTTTCCGGCGGGGTCGCGGACACGAATCTCGCGAAAGTTCACCAGCGAGCGACGTTCTTCTTGCGGATAGCGGACCATCAACTTGACTTCGTGCCGCCCGCGTTGTAAACGCATCGCTTCGGCGCCGAAATACGTGTTGCGAACCGTGTTGCCCAAATCGGTCGGCGTGATTCCCGTCGCCAGCGCGGTATCTTTGACGCGAAATTGGAACTCCCATTTCCCCGGCGTGTTGTCATCGGCGATGTCGAACACCCCGTCATAGGTGGCCAAGCGGGCTTTGACCGCGTCGGTGGCCTCAAGCAATTGATCTTCATCGTCGCTGTCGGCCAGCAGTTTGAACTCGATCGCTTTGCCGCCCGGACCGACGCCGACGCTGCCGTACGTCACGCTTTCCACCCCGGCAAACTCACCGGCCTCGGCCCGCCACATCGCGAGTAGATCCTTGCTGTGGATGTTTCGGATGTTGGTGTCGTGCAGTTCCGCAAAGATCTGCCCGACGCTGCTTCCCGAACCGCCGCCGCCGGCAGGGTTTTGCGTGTTGGTCGTATTTCCGACTTCGCGATACGTCAGCCGGACGGGACCGGCGATCACGTCGTTGCTGCCCGGATAAAGGGTTTTGATGTCGATGCCTTCTTCCGCCGCACGTGCCTCGGCGACGCGTTGGCTGACTCGGCGCAGGGCACGTTCCATCTCCCGCGTCGCCCGATCGGTTTCGATCGCGGGGGTTCCGTCGGGAAACACGATGATGGCCTGTAAGAAGTTGTTGTCCGATTTGGGAAACAAGATCGAGGGGACGATTCCGCCGCGAATCATCCCCCACGTTCCCAACGCCATCATGATCGAGACGGCGATCGGGATCATCGGATAATGCAAGCTGAACCGGAGTGCGGGCACGTAGAGGCGATTGCAGACAAAATTCAATCCGGCGGCGAAGCGTTCGCCCAGCCACGCCAAGAGCAATCCCAGCGGTCGCAGCGGGTAGGTGACAATTTCCAGCACGCGAAAAAATCCGGTGTGCGAATGCGCGAGGTGACTCGGCAGCACGAAAATGCTTTCCCACAATGAAATCACCAGCATCGCGATCACGGCAAAGGGGATCACGGCCATGAATTTCCCCATCACCCCCGACACGAAAAACATTGGTGCGAAGGCGATGACCGTGGTCATGACCGATGCGGTGACGGAGGGGAACACTTCCATGGTGCCGTCGATCGCAGCCTGTTTGCGCGACTTGCCCATCTGGCGGTGCGCGTAAATGTTCTCGCCGATCACGATCGCATCGTCCACCACAATCCCCAGCGCGACAAGAAAGCTGAACAGCGACAACATGTTCAGGGTCTGGTCGCCCAGGGCCAGCGCCGCTCCGGCGCCCAAGATGGAAACGGGAATCCCGAGCGCGACCCAAAACGCCAATCGCATCTCCAGGAACAACGTCAGCACCAGAAACACGAGCAGCAACCCTTGCAAGCCGTTGCGTCGCAATAGGTCCAATCGCCCGCGGACCTCCGTGCTGGTGTCACTCCAAATCTCAAAGCGGTACCCCGCCGGCAACGTCTTGTCGGCCACGTAAGCACGGACATCGTTGACCATCGCCAACAAGTCTTCGCTTTTGGATCGTTCGACGTTGACCACCATCGCCGGTTCGCCGTTGATTTCACCGACCATCGTGGAATCTTCGAATTCATCTTTCACGTTGCCCAGGTCGTCGACAGTCAACACGACCCCGTCGGCACGGGTGACGATCGGCAAGCGTTTGATCTCCTCGCCGACGCGGCCTTTGTTTTTCGCCCGCAGCAAGATCTCCTGGCCTTCGGTTTTCAATTGTCCGCCGGGAAGTTCCACGTTGTGGGCGCGTAGAATGTCGGCGACCTGGGTCAACGTGAGGTCATGGCTGCGGAGCGTCGACTCGGGGATTTCCACATCGATCTGGTATGGCCGCGTGCCCATGATGGACGAGGACGAGACGGTCGGCAGCATCAACACGTCGTCTCGGATGCCTTCGGCGATTTCCCGCAGCTTCAGTTCCGCTTCCTGCGAACGGTCTTGGGGGCCGATGATCCCGATGCGGATGGCGGCGTCGCGGAACGTGATCTGCTGGATTTGCGGATCTTCGGCCAACTCCGGAAAGCTGGGAATGCGATCGACTTCACGATCGATTTCCGACATCACCTTTTGGACATTCTTCACGTCCGATCGCAGTTCGGCGAGCACGTACGCACCGCCTTCTCTGGCGATCGAGGTGACTTTCTTGATCCCGTTGATCGAGCGAATCGCCTCTTCCACCTTTTGGCAGATCGCTTCTTCGCTATCCTTCGGAGTCGCTCCCGGATAAGGCACCGTCACCATGACGACCTCGAGTTCAAATTCCGGAAACACCTCTCGGCGCATTTGAACCAACGAGAGCGCCCCGATGATCATCAGCGCCATCATCAAGACATTCATACCGGGCGCGTTGGTGATGGCCCACGTGATCAGTCGCTTCATTCTTGAATCTCGGCTCGCGCAGGCAGCCCTTCTGGCGGAATCGAATCGAGCGGCGAAACGACCACATAGTCACCGACGGCCAAGTCCGACGAATCCGCTTCGCAGACCCAAACACGATCGGGCGATTGCAGCGACGGCGCCAAGTTCGGGTCGAGCACCCGGGCGTCTCGTAGCCGCAGGGAGTCGACCGGATAGACGGTTTGCGAGTATTGGACCAATCCCGCTTTCCAGGCGGCGGGGTCGAACGGCTGCTCCTGTGGATCATCTGATGCTTCGTCGGATGCCGGAGCGTCCACGTCAGTCGTTGACTTGGCAGCCACGGTCGGCGGAACCGATTGGGCCGCTTTCTTCGCTGCAGCGATCTGCGCGGTCAGCACCGACTCGTCTGCCTTAAATTTCCAGACGCGGTTGCCGGGGCGAAGGGCTTTGGCGGGAATCACGACCAGTTCGGATTGGGGACGCAGTTGCAAGCGGACTCGGACGAACATGCCACGCAACAACGCATTGGTGCGATCGGCCACTTGTTCCCGACCCTTCTCATCGATGTAGTGCGTCGGGTCATCGACCAGCAAACGAACCGGCACGGTGCGGGTGTTGGGATCGATGCCGATCCCGTCGTAGGAGACCAGGGTGCCGTTCCAGCGATGCACGGTTCCTTGCCGTCCCGCGACTTCGTATTCGATGATCGCTTCGGTCGCCGGCAAATCGTATCCGGCCGTCTGGCTGGTTTGTTTCTGATCCAGTCCCCGTTTCTGGTCCAGCACCCAGTGCAGTTGATCCATTCGCATGCTGGCGGCGACTTCCACTTTTTCCGTGTCCTCGATCGTCACCAGCGTGGTGCCGCGATTGACAAAGGAATTGACGTCGGCTTGCTCACTGACGATCACGCCGCTGATCGGGGCAACGATGGTGCAGCGTTTCAAATTGATCTCGGCCGCACGCAGTTGTGTCGCAGCGAGTTGTTCGGCGGCCTCCAATCGCAGACGCCGCGAACGCAGCAGGTCGAGTTGGTTTTCCAGAGTGACGAGTTGTTGACTGGCTTGCAGCAACGCGCTTTTGGCTTTGTCGACCTCCGCCGGGCTGGCGAATGTTTTCAGGGCGGTTTGACGATCGACTTCTTTCTGTTGCAATTTGACGTCTTGGCGAGCGATTTCGATCGAGCGCTGCGTGTTGGCGATTTCTTGATCGTTTTCGCTGATCGCTCGGTATTCGCGATCCCGTTGATTCTTCAACTGTTCGACTTCCAGCTCGTAGTCCTGCGGATCGATTCGCATCAGGTTTTCACCTAGCGTGACGATCGAACCGGCTTCGCAGTTGGCAGATTTTTCGATCACCGTTCCGGCGACTTCCGATGCCACACGCGCCTCGCGAAAGGGCACGACGGTCCCATCGATCACCAGTTCGAGTTGTTGACCGGTTTCGGCGAGCGAGCGGACACGTTCGACGCGGGTGGCCGGCAACGATCGAAGCACGGCGGTCGGCGACGTGTCCGGTGGAGGGACAGGTTTCGCTTCGGCAACGCCCAACGTGCGAACGATCAGGACACCGGCGAGTATCAACAGGATGGGGATCGCGACGTTGTACAGCAGGAACAGATCCCAGCGTTTGGGTCTGGAAAATTCATGCGGTGAAGCGGCGGAGTTGATCACATCGTAGCCACTTTGATCGCCGACCCGGGCGGCCGCGTGAGGCCCCCGTTCCTCGCCCCCCTTTCGGGCGGACACCCCTGTGTCATCGGCGTATTCAGAATCTGTCGTCAGTGGCATCGGCAGATGGCCCATCCGTTGAATTCAGGAAGACAAGAAAAGTCGTTTTGCAGAAGTATAGCTTGAAGGCCAATTTCAGCCCCCCGGCAAAGCAGCTTCGGCGAGTTGACGGACCTCCATCGTCGATAATGAATGCTCATCGGCCAAACGCCGTGCATCGTCGTCTTCGACTTTGACGCGTTTTTTTCCGCTCGGCAGCGTGACTGATTTTGCCTGAATCGGTCCCAACGAGGTGTCGATCGTGATCGACTGCCGCGGCAACGTGTCGCGGTCGGCGACGTAGCGTCGAATGCCGATCGAGGGGGTGTGCTGAAAGATCAACTCTTCCAGTTTCGCGAGGTTGTCCGGGCGTGTCATCACCGACAGAATCACGCCGCTTCGGCCTTTTTTCATTGTGCAGGGCGTTTGGGTGACATCGAGCGCCCCGGCGTCCATCAACCGGTTGGCACAATCAGCGATCTGCTCGCCGGTCGCGTCATCCAGATTCGTCTCCAGCACCACCACCTGATCGTGATGGGTGTGGGCGTGCCCGCTGGACGCTTCATTGGCTTGACGCCGACCGAGCAGGACGCGGAGCATATTGGCTTGGTCGGGCAGATCCATGGTGCCGGCGCCGTAACCGATCGAGTCGACGATCATGGAAGGAATCGGCCCAAATTCGGTGCACAACTCTTTGAGGATCGCGGCGCCGGTCGGCGTGGTCAACTCTTTGGCGATCGAGCAAGACGCGATCGGGATTCCAGCCAGGATTTCCGCCGTCGCCGGTGCCGGGACCGCCACCAGCCCATGATCGATTTTGATCGATCCGGTTCCCGTCGGAACCGGCGATGCCATTGCCGAGGTGATGCCCAAACTTGTGATCCCCACGGCAGCCCCGACGATGTCGGCGATCGAATCGATGGCCCCGACCTCGTGGAAGTGGACTTTTTCCAGCGTCGTCCCGTGCACCTTGGCTTCCGCAACCGCGACGTGGCCGAAGATTCGCTTGGCCAACGATTTGGCCGCCTGGTCGATTTCGCCGGCCGAATCGATCATGTCCGTGATGTGGTGCAAATGCCGGTGGGCGTGCTCGGGCGGATGGTTGATTTGAACCGAGACGGCACGGAACCCGCACTTTTTGACGTCGCTGGTCGTGATCGACAGATCCGGCAACCCCATCGATCGAATCGCCGCCTCGATCGCCGCAGCATCGGCCCCCAAATCGATCAGCGCCCCCAGCGTCATGTCGCCGCTGATCCCGCTAAAGCAATCAAAGTAAGCAAATCGTGTCATGAGTGGTCAATCAAAGAGGGTGGGACGGAGAAATCGATTCCGAAAGACACAGCTGACAGCCCATCGCCCCTCTGCTCGCCTCGCTAGCCCCTCCCTGGCCGATTGGCCTTCCCAATCGGGAAAACCACCCCTCACCAGAAGGGATGAATATTCCATCGGGAGAGTGCATGAAGGTCGCTGTCCGAAGGTCGCTGTACACCGTGATCTCGTGTCGTTATACTCCGCGACCCTCAAAGCGACCATTGATCGCGAGAACCCGGGGAGAGGCTCCGGGGCATAGACACAGATTACCAGCGTTCGACTTCGAGCGCCACCCGGTGAGAGATTCCGATGAAAGTTGTCAGCAGCATTGGCGCACTGAAGTATCGCCACCCCGATTGCCAAGTCGTCAAACGTCGTGGTCGGGTCTACGTGATTTGCAAGAGCAATCCGAAATTCAAAGTCCGTCAGGGCGGCGCGAAAGTCAAAAAGACTCGTCGTTAGGGTTTGCTCTCGGAATAGGCATCCAGCCTATCTTGCGGCAACCTCGACGAATCGGACGCCTAATCCCACTCGGACGCGAGTCCCACGAATCGGCAGCCCAGCGGCTGCCGATTTTTTCGTGCGCGCAGCCGGCAATGTCCGCGACGAGCAGTTGGAAGTCGCCATGGTTTGTCGATCTTATTTAGAAAATCGACACGGTTAGTGAGCCGCCGGCCGTAAGGCCCCGGGCGTTGCGCCCAAGGCCCGGCCGCTTACGCGTCACGGCTCACTCATTCATCAACCGCTTAGGCCCCTAGATTTTTTCGACGTAGGCGAAATAGGCGCCGAAGACTTCTCCGGAATCGGTTTCAAAGGTTGCGGTCATCGTCGTCGTCTCGGGTTCCAGGTCCATCTCGAACACGACTTCTTTTGCACCTTCAGGCACCGCCGCGGACTTTTCGACGCCACCGATTTTTAGTGTGGCTTTGGCTGCCGCGACGGGCTTGCCGGGCGTTTCCCGAAATGCTTTTTGCCCAGGCACCGGCGGTCCCGGTGGCAGCGGGCTGGCGATCGGCCGATCGACCTCCTCGGGCCAACGACGCAACCGAACCACGTACTTGCCGCCCTCGGTGATCTTGACGTTCCAGAACCCGGTGTTGGCCGGGCCGTTCATCGCCGCCCGCACCTGGCTTTGATTCCAGGGTGTCATCCGCGTGGTGATCCAATCGTGGCTGGTCAACCGGGCCGGATTGTCGGCGGGGTGGCCCAGGTAGATCGCCGTGGATTGGTCGAACGTCGGCTCCAGTTCCGCCCACCAGTTTTCATAAAAATTTCGCAATCGCTCGACGACATCTGGGTGCTCCGACGCCACGTCGTTTTCTTGCCCGGGGTCGGCGTCGATGTCGAACAGTTCCTTTCCGTTGCACAATCGCCAGCGGTCGGTCATCACGGCCGAGCTTTTCCACTTGATCGGATCTTTGACGCGTTGGGAATCGGTGACCAGAATCCGATCGGGCCAATCGGTCGCTCGATCAAAGATCAGCGGAGAGATATCGACGCCGTCGAACCGAACGCCTTGGGGCGGAGCGACACGGCACATCGAAATCAGCGTCGGCAGAACATCGACATAGCCGGTCAGCGTGTCGACGTCGCGTCCGCCGACCAGATTGGCGTCGGGCCAGCGAATGAACAGCGGCACGCGGTGCCCGCCGTCATAATGGCTGCCTTTCTTGCCACGCATCCCGGCGTTGAACACCTTGGCGCCCGAGGAAGTGCCGTTGTCGGTGGTGTAAATGAAGATCGTGTTGTCGGCAATCTTCAGATCTTCCAAGAGCCCGAGCAGCTGTCCCACGTTCTCGTCGATGTTGGCGATCATGCCGTAGAAGTTTGCCAGCCCCGTGCCCAGGTTGGCATACGGCTCGCTGTACTTTTCGGGGGAGTGCATCGGGCCGTGCGGCGCGTTGGTGGCGATGTAGGCCAAAAAGGGTTTGTCGGCCGAATGCGAATCACGAATGAACTGTTCGGCATAATCAAAGAAGACATCGGTGCAAAAGCCTTGGACCGGAGTCACCTTGCTGTTGTGCCAGTAGGATCCGTCGAAGTAGGCGTTGTCCCAATGATCGGGAGTCTGGCCGACACCGCCGCCGCCGTGCCGCATCACTTCGCTAAAGCCGCGGTCTTCCGGGCGGTAGGGATAGTTGTCACCCAAGTGCCACTTACCGAACATCCCGGTCTCGTAACCAGCCGCAGAAAAAACGTCTCCCATGGTGACTTCGTTTTCGCGCAACATCGAGCGGCCCATGATCGTGTGCCAGACGCCGGTGCGATTGGTCCAGTGACCGGTCAGAAACGCGCAGCGTGTCGGCGAACAAGTCGGTGCGACGTGATAGTCGGTCAGCCGCACGGAATCGCGATGCAGTTGATCCAGGTTGGGCGTTTGGAGGACCGGGTTCCCATGGCACGACAGATCGCCATAACCTTGATCGTCCGTGATCACGATCACGACGTTGGGGCGAGTTTGCTGGGCGGAGGCCCCGTCAGCGAGAACGCCGAGGGCGGGCAGCGCGAGCGCAGCCAACAAGACTGCCGTTGTCCGGTTTCGAAGTTTTAACAACATAGCGATAGATCTCGGTCGGTGTGGGACTGGGGCGTTGGACTGGAGCGTTGGACTGGGAGACAGCGAGGCGAATCAGAGTCCGAATCTCGATTCGCACCTCGTATTCCGCCGCACCTTGGTTTTCGGGGAGGCGGTCGTGGACGAGGCGACGAGTCCTTGCCACATGCCGGCTACAGAGGACTCGTCGCCTCGTCCACTACCCGGCTACAGAGGACTCGTCGCCTCGTCCACTACCCGGCTACAGAGGACTCGTCGCCTCGTCCACATGCCGGCTACAGAGGACTCGTCGCCTCGTCCACTACCCGGCTACAGGGGACTCGTCGCCTCGTCCACATGCTGACACAGAGGACTCGTCGCCTCGTCCACTACCCGGCTACAGGGGACTCGTCGCCTCGTCCACTACCCGGCTACAGGGGACTCGTCGCCTCGTCCACTACCCGAAAATTGAGCTGCGATAGACTTCTAGTTTACCTTCCCCAGGGCGCTGGAATCTACACACCGCCGATGGCACGACGTCTCGTGCTGCAGAATCCGTGGCGTCGTCCAGCCCGAAAACGTTGCATCCGGCGTTGCGGGGGCATGCACCGCATGCCGCTACACCTGTTGGCTCTTGGCAAACAGGGCGCCGGCGATCCCGCCAAGGATGACCATGACCAAAAACGCACCGATCCGCGACTTCGGTTTTTGGAACACGAAGTAGATCAAATAGACAATGGTGCAACACAGGAAACCGACTTTCTTGTCCTCCTTGAACCCTTCGACGATCAGCTTGACCAAGGCGCCAAAGGCCACCAGAGCACAGGCCGATCCGGCCAGTTGCAGAAAGGTCTGCATCGGGTTGAAGTTGTCTTGCCCCGTCGTGCGATTGGCCGACATGACGGCCATCACCGCCAATCCCGTCGCACTGCACAGAATGAACAGGATCAAGCCGAGCATCCACCAAGGCATTCCGGCGCGCTCGGTCATGTCCTTTTGCATCTTGTCCGCACGCCGCATGTCTTCGGCAGCTTTCTGCAGTGCCAGCGTCCCGGTCGAGATATCGACGCCGGGTGTCAGGTGACCTCGCACCGATTCACCGGTGGTTTTGTTGAAACCACACTTGGTGCACAGGATCGCGTCGGCCCCCATGGCCGCCCCACAGGATGGGCAGACCGCGGCGATGTTGGTGCCGAACCCTTCCTCGTCGAACAAGTCGTTCATCGGATTGCCGGCCGCGGTCGTACCGACCGCCTGGGCCGACGGCGCAGTGATGTTTGAGGCAGCGACGTTTGGAGCGGCGACTTTTTGGGCAGACGCCGCCGGAACCTTGATCCCCTGCCCACAAGCGGGACATTTGACCGCTTTACCTGCGAATTGATCTTTTACCGCGAGAGCTTTCCCGCACTGGCATTTGATTTGAATCGGCATGGAGGCAACGAACGAAAAGCGTGACGTGGAATTCGGCAACCCAACAATCTACCCATTGTCCACGTCAGGTTCGGGTCTGTCTACTCGATTCAAACGCGAGCGGTTCGAATCTGGCCGCATTTACGCTCTCTCGCGTCGCCGATCGGCAAAATCCGGAGAAGCGGCACGGCGACGTCCAATGCGGGACGCTCTCACCGACGACGGGGCTCTGCAATTCCGGATCATGAATCCGGGCGAGGGAGATCACTCGAAGAACGGGTTGGCCTGAACCACCGATGATTTGGACGTTCGCTTTTTCCCCGCCAGGGCTTCTGGCGAAGCGTTCTCGTTGATCCATTCGGCCAGTTCGTCGGCCGATTGGTAGCCCACCGCGTCGCCGATCTTGCGACCGTCTTGCAGCAAGATCAATCGCGGAATGCTGTTGACGCCATACCGTTCAGCCATCTCGGGTCGCTCGTCGACGTTGATCTTGCGGATTTCAACCGGCAGACTGGTCCGCCCCAGCTTGCGAAGCTCTTTGTCGATCATCCGGCAGGGCGGGCACCACGGGGCACCGAATTTCATCAGCACCAACTGCGGGGCCGAACCCGAAGCCGAATTCGGATCGAAAGCGTCCTGTCCTGATGCGTCCGCGGCCGACTGCTCGATTTCCATTCCCGATCCGTCCACAGCACTTGACGAATCGGAACGCATGGTGAGGTTGAAATCGGACGACGCCGCCAAATAAATCAAACTTGCGAATGACAACACGGCCAAGGGGGCGAGGATTTTCATCTCAATTCAACGTCGTACAAAAGGTCGCACAAAAAAATTGTACTGGGAAGTCGTACCGGGAAGCTTTACCGGGGGCTCGGTTCACGGCCGCGACAACAATGCGAACCCGCGTTATCGGAATCTACACCACGTTTCGGTGGGCCGCATTTAAGAAATGTCCAGTTGTCGGCGAGCCCCGCCAGGGCGGATGTCAATCCGACCGACGATTCACTTCGCGCCCGATCGTCGTTTGCTACAGCGCGTTGTCGAGCATGCGGGGTAATTGCCGCAGCAGAAAACGGGGCAAGATGGCGACACATTTTTGGCTTTTCGGATCGACCGCCACCGCACCGATGATCTGCTCGTTCACCGCGGCACCTTGCAGCACCATGCCCACGCGCTGCTGCGTCTCTTGGGCACCCGCGGCATCGTCAAACCAAATCACGACGGGAAACCGATCGAGCGATGCGTCCGATCCGATCCACCAATGTTCGGCATCGACCACGCGCGCCAGCATGTCTTCGGGCTCAAGTAGCTGTTTCATCGTAGCGGCAGCGGAAACCCCTTCGCCGGTTCGCGGCATCCGCTTGTCGGTCGGGTTCAGATCGCGACGTGCGGCGTCCTGCCAGTTGACATAGCAGGTCGCGCCGTTGAGTTTTGCGATTTGCCGAACCAGGGCAGCGAAGGTCGCTGCTTGGATTCGCGGCGGGCCCGAGACACCGGCTTGTAGCTTCGGCCACGCGTTGACTTGATCGTCATACGTCCCGCCCCATCTGGCAAAAATCGCATCGGGCAGTTTGCCCGGGGCGCCGCGTGCCCGTCGGATCGCCTCACAAACAAACACCGCCAATTGGGCCGGCCCACCTTCGATCGGAATCGTCACCTTGGCAGGATCCCCCTCGGTCTGTCCCAGCAATGCGCGGGCGACGGTGACGGCGGAATCACTTTCAGGCGCCAGATCACTCAGATCCAACAAATCGGCGACGGCTTGATTGAATTTTTCGTCGGTCGGACGCAGCGTGATCGTGCGGGCTTTCTTGTCGAACGTGCAATCGGTCGCCGCGCACACCGCCGTCAAAATGTCTTCCACCGTTGGCCATCCCTTGGGCAGCGGGACGCGCGAGTTGATCGGGATGCCGACGATGTCAAAGGAGACCCATTCGACTTCGATCGGCACGCCGCTGAGTTGGCTGAGCAGCAACATCAAATCGTTCAGCGGATAACCGTTCGGATCGGAAGTCTGCATCGCCACGGTCAGGCCGAGGGCTTGTCGCATGTTTGCTTCATCTCTCGGATCCAGTGCGACTTCCAAATCAACGTCCACCTCGGCGGCACGATCCAATTGGATTTCGTCGATGGTTTCCGGGGCCGGTTGCGTTTCGGTGAATTGCGGCCGACCGATTCCGCCGAGCCCGTTGAGCAGCCCCTGAAGTTCTTTGGGCAATTCCGTCAGCGTGCCGGTCTCGTCGGTCGGATCAGGAGCGTCACCGAGCGGGGGCGTCTGCAGGGGTGCAGCGGGCAGCGGGGCCATCCCGTCCAACGGGCTGGCCGACAGCAGCGGACTGTCGGTCAACAGGTCACTCGGCGGGGCGGCGTTTTCGATCGACGGCGTGCTGTTGACCGGAGCCACCTCCGCCACTGCATCGCCGGGGTTGCCCGGCGGTTCGTCAACGACGGACACGGTCGGCGCCTCTGCGGTTTCATCGACATCCGCGTCACCGTCGCTGCTCCCGTCGTCGGTGTCGTCTGCCGATGCTGTCCCGTCAGGCGTCGATTGCGACGGGCTCGCTTCCGCTTCGGCCACGGCGGCGTCGGGCGTCTGGGTTTGTGCCTGGGTTTGTGTTTGTGCGGTTCCGGATCGGCTGCGGCGGAAGACGGCGAACAGGACGGACGCGGAAACCACGCTCGCCAGAACGACGGCGACCAGCATCGCGATGCGCCGCGACCGGGCATTTTTTTGACTGTGCCAATCCGGTGGCGGCGCGACAGGTTGCGAAGCGGCCGGTTCGGCGGAGGTAGCGGGATCCCGAGAGGGCTGGGAGCGCGTCGGATCCGACGTGACGATTGGCGGCGGCTCGGCAAATCCGCTGGCGGGTTGCGTCGGCGGTGCATCCGAATCCGGCCCGTCCGCCTGGCCGATCGAGTCCTCCGTCAAGGCATCACTGTCAACCAGATGGGTTCCCACCGCGATCGGAGCGGGGCCCGCCGGATCCGTCTTCGGCGGCGCCAACTGAACCATCGACTGGCACTTGGGACAGCTCACGATGCTGCCGACCAGTTCCGGGCGGCTGACGCGCAACCGGCTAGAACAGGTCACGCAGGTGACGGAAAAGGGCTGGAAATCCAAGCGGAAGGTCCTTCAGGGACGGTGGAATTCGACTTCAGACCCTCTATGTTACCATGCGATTCCGGGGACTCGACACATTGGTGTGGGCGAGATTTGCACGGTTCACTAGGATTGCAGCTCTAGCGATGACCTACACTCCGTTAACCCCCTGGAAAACCAGACGCGAAACGGCGCCCACTGGAACGGAATTTCTTGATCCCAACGATGCTGGACACTCGGCGATATGACGACCGCGAGCACATGCTGCTCGCCAGTTTCGCGATGCGCAGCCGAGACACTCGGGGGCGCCGGCATGCGGAACCCGATCATCCCTATCGAGGCCCCTTCGCGCGGGACCGTGATCGAATTCTGCACAGCAGTGCCTTTCGGCGGTTGTCGGGAAAGATGCAGGTGTTCACCGGCGAGATGGGGATCTACCATCGCACGCGGCTGACCCATACCTTCGAAGTCGCCTCGATCGCACGCACGATCTCGCGTGTGCTGCGGCTCAACGAAGACCTGACGGAGGCCCTGGCGCTGGTCCATGACATCGGGCACCCGCCGTTTGGACATTGCGGCGAAGACGCGTTGAGTGAATGCATGCAGCCGGTCGGCGGGTTCTCCCATAACGGGTTTGCCCTCGTCATCGTCGAGCAACTTGAACAGCGCTATGCAAAATTTCCGGGACTGAATTTGTCATGGGAGATTTTGGACGGACAAGACGTGCGGGCCCACAAGGCAGAAGCCGCCGTCGGCCGTAGCCCGCTGCTGGAGGTCCAACTCGTCGACGCAGCGGACTCGATGGCCTATGACGCCCACGACGTCGACGACGCCCTGCAAATGGGATTGTTGTCGATGCACGAGTTGATGGAGCTGTCGATTGTCCGACGTGCGATGGAATTGGTTCGTGAAAAACATGGCACCGATCGACTTCGCGAAGAACGTCAGCTGTTGGTTCACGAGCTGATCGATCTGCAAGTGACCGACTTTTTAAGCGAAGCCACCGAGCGCGTCGTGGAGTTCCAGGGCCAAAGCGTCTCGGAAGTCCGCGATGCCGGATTGCGACTGGGGCACAGCGATCAGTTGGCGCGGGAACGGGCCGAGTTGGAATCGTTTTTGTTCGAAGCGGTGTACCGCCATCCGCGGCTGATTCCCGTCCGCCGTGCGGCCTATCATCGATTGCAGGACATGTTTGAAGTGTTGCGGCACGATCCTTCACGATTGCCGCTGCGATTTCGCCGCCGCTGTGAATCACATCCGATTGAAACCGTCGTCGGCGAATACCTTGCCGGCATGACGGACTCGTTTTGTAACGCTCAGTACAAATACGCGACCGACGGCAGCACCGGCCCGCTGGCCGACTGGTAACGTGAAGCTCCGTCTGTGACCTCGTTTCAAGCGTCCCGTTTTTCGCCGCTGCAGAAAATCGGTAAGCAGATTTTTTGGGTCAGGATAGGATGAATCGCGCCATCCCTTCGATTTAGCCCATCTTCCTACCTCCAAAATCTTCCTACCTCTCTACTCAGTCACCCTGCCCTGATGATTCGGAGCAGAATGATGGAGTGGGGCAAGCATCCTGCTTGCCATCCGCGGCGACTCTGCCGGCGCGCCGATGGCGGCCAGGACGCAGCAGCCCGGGAACAAGGCAAAAGAATTGCCGCTAGCCAGGCGGCGTCAGGGAACCATCGGCTTGATTCCGCTATCTTAGTGCCATCACCCCCGGTGGTTCGAAGCGAACGATCCCCCCTATTCTCTCCCGACCGCACTGCTTCATCCGATGAGACCGATCAGTTCCAGGGTTGCTCTGCACGCGTCCTTTTGTTTCCTGCTGCTTTGCTTGTCCGGTGGGACGCTGCACGCCCAACGTCCCTCCGACACGATCACACCGGTCCGCGTCGGTGACGAGGTCGAAGTCCAGTGGTTTCGGACTTGGTACCCCGCAACCGTGCAGTCCTATTCCGCGGGCATCGTCACGGTCGAATACGATCGCGGCGGGCGGATGACCAGTGGCGAGTTCAAATTGGAAGACACGCGTTTTCCCAACGGAGAAGGAGCGTGGATGGTCTGGAAAGACAGTTCCGGCAAGTTCAGCGTCGAAGCACGCTACGTCTCGCGCACCGAAACCGAAGTCAAGATCCGCAAGGCCGACGGTTCGGAACTGACGATTCCGATCGACAAACTTGCGTCCGATCTGCGAAAGCAGGTGCTCAAGGTCCCGGTGACCGGAAACGAAAACATGATCGACGGCGCCAATCCGGTTCGCGTCGGCGATCAAATCGAAATCCAGTACTTCTCCAAGTGGTACCCCGGCGTGGTCAAGCGCGTTCTGCCCGGACAGGTGGAAGTGGCCTACGACTACGGGACGCTTAAGAAAGAAGGTACGTTTCCCCTCGCGGAAATCCGCTTTCCAAACGGCGAAGGTCGTTGGCGACTTTGGACGGATGCCTCCGAGAAATTCAAGGTCGTCGCACGCTACATTTCACGCACTCAAGACAAGGTCACGATCCGTAAGGAAGACGGTTCGGACGTCACGATTCCCATCGAACTTCTATCACCGAATTTGCGCAGCCTGTTGGCCAAGACGCCGATCACGGGCGAAGAAAACAAACTCGATGGCGCCAACCCGGTGCGTGAGGGGGATCAGATTCAAGTCAAGTATTGGTTCCAATGGTACGACGCGGTCGTCACCAAGGTGCTTCCGGGCGAAGTCGAGGCACAGTTCAAGCGCTACAATCGCGATCTGACCGAACGAATCAAGCTGACCGACATTCGTTTTCCCAATGGCGAAGGCCGCTGGCGCGAGTGGTCCGATGCATCCGGCAGCTTCACCGTGATCGCCCGGTTCATCAGCCGCGACGAAACCCATGTCACGATTCGAAAGGAAGATGGCACAGACTCACGCGTCGAAATCGCCAAGTTGAATCCGACCTTGCGTCGGCTGCTTGCCGAGACGCCGATCATCACGCCGCGACCGAGAAACTTTGATTTCCAATCGCCGCGTCAGGAGTTTGAAGTTTCCGCCCAGGCGCCGGATTTAGAGCAACTCGTCATCTCCGCCTCCGCGACGACTCAACCCGTCTTCGGAACCGGTGGAACCGGATTCGCAATCTCGAAAAGCGATTCCGTTTCGGCGGCCATTCCCGTCGGCGGTGAAGACCAGTGGGTTGCCGTGGGCGCGTTCTCCAAGAACAGCAGTCGCAGCGGTGGCGAAACGCGGTTGTACTGGGCCAGCCCGAAAACGAAAGCGGTGGTCGAAGGCCCCGTGTTTCTCGATGACGAGCGGATCGTTGACTATTCGGCAGAGCAATCGCGCTTGTTGAGTGTTCAGGTCGGCGGGTATTGGAGCCAACCGATTCAATTCTGCACCTATCGTGTCGGCGTCGGCGAAACCACGGCACGGGCGGAAGCCAGTTGGGAGATCCCGGAATCGAAAGGGTCGTTCGGGCGAAGCTCGCAGTACATGGCCAAACTGATCGGCGGCAGTCGTTTATTGCTGGGCAACGACGCCTCGGTTTCTCTGTACGATTTTGCCACGCGAGAAATCGTGTACTCCATCTCCGGCGTGTACGAGAATCGTTTTTACCTGCATCCCAGCGGCGAGTTCTTTGCGGTGATGGACAACAGCGGCGGCGTTGGCGTGTTTGAAATCGATGGCGGCCGACAATTGGCTTATCGCGGTGGCGGGCGAACCTACGGCAGCGGTGTTGGTTTCAGCCAAGACGGCCGACACCTGTTGACGGTCAGCGGCAGCGAAATTTCAATCTGGGATTTGTTCGACGGCGGCCAACCCCAAACGCTTCGACAAGGCGGTCTGGCGGTCGGGCCGGGAACACCGATCACCCTGTTGTCCGGCGGTTGGATCTCCGCCGGTTCCCAGATCTACAGCACGGGACTGAAGCTGGTCGTCTGGAACTACGTCGGCAAAGGCGTCTCGATTGCAGATCGCCAGATGCTGGGGCGACAGATGCTGGTCGCCGCCACCACGAATGTTTCCGGCCAGGCACACGCGCTGGTCGGAACCGCGACGGTGCCCCACCAAGACGCAATCGAATTGATGAAAAAAGTCGATCCCAACTCGCTCGTGATGCTCAAACCCGGACTGGGCGTTCGCATCGAAGCAAGCGGCGATTCCCGGATCGCACAAGGGCTGCGACGCGCCGCTGCGGCGCGCGGTTTTCGCGAAGACCCGAGTTCCGAAGTCATCTTGAGCGGTTCGGCGGGTCCGGGAAAACCAGAAAAACGCACCTATCAATTGACCTCGTTCGGACGCATCGGCGGCAGTCAAACCGAAGAACACACCGTCACGCCGTGGATCCAGAAAGTGGAGATTCGTTACCGCGACCAATACGCCTGGGGAACGCAGTACGGTGGCGTGCCGTCCTTTGTGTCCTTCAAAGAAGGCGGCTCTCTCGGCGCGGAGCTGCAGAAATCGGCGCAGTCCTCCTATGACATGTTCAATGATTTGAAGTTACCCGAGGAGCTGCTCTACCCGCGTTACCAACACGGCCTGGGAACCACTGAAATCACCCTCAACGGCTTCGTCGACAAAGCCAACTAGTGGTAAGAGCTTCCCCCGTGGCGTACGCTTCCAGCTTGCGTTAGGTCAGGCTCTGCCTGACGGCCCGTGGGCAGACATAGCCGTGCCTGACGGCAGGGGGGGTTAGTAGGCGTGCCTGGCGGCACGGGGGTCGCAAGCTGGAAGCTTACGCCACTGGGAAGCGTACGCCCAATGCCACCTACTTTGTGGTCATTCGGGTGGTATATCATCGGGCTGCTGTTTTTTTCTTCGAAGTGACTTCTGGAATTTCGTTGTCTTTTGGCGCCGCGGGTGGGCTATGCGTGGGTAGCTGCGAGGCAATTTTCGATTGGGAAGTTTGCGGCCCGCTGCGCTCACCAAAGCGCCGTGATAAGCCAGCCTCCATTCCTCCAGGGTCGTAAGCTTTTCACGTAGCAGATGATGCTTGAACGTCGTCCAAACTCCCGTGAAGCTGAGCTCGCGAGGGTCAACTCGAATCAATTTCGCTGCTTGTTTGCGTAGCTGAGCGACAAGATTATAAGCGATGATCGATCCCATTAGCTCCTTCATCACCGTGTCGACACTCTTGGCGCGAATGTTTTCTGTGTCCATCGTCACTTTGACATCGCGGATATCGAACTCCACATCGTAGCGACGAACGTACAGGGCAGCGGCCGAGTGAGCGTCCGTCTCAAGGCTCGTCACGATCTCCAGCGTGTCTCCATTTTCAAGTTCAATTTGGTGGAGAAAGACTTCGATAGACGTGTCTTTACTAAGATCGAGATTGGTTCGGCGGTCCTTCGGTGTCGGCCGCCAAATCAAGTGAAACGTCTTGTACCCGTCCCCTTGGTCGACCAACGTAGCCGACTTGCGGTACGACCTGAATCGCTGTTTGGTCAGCCGCAGCACGAAGTCTTGATGATGTAATTGGCAGTGGTGGGCGACATTAAAAATCCCAAAACCGCTATCAGCCAGAACGATCGAGCGTTTCGGGAGTCGTTCAATAATCGGCTTGGCTTGCTCAAGTTCACTTTTGTTGTCCGCTCCGTACATCGGATCGACTTGCGGCAACAACGCGCACCCGGTCTGCATTTCATTTGCGACCAGCAATCTCGCAATAGGCCAAACCGTCTCTCCGTGTTGGTTGGACGCCGGCGGGAACGCTTTCTGAAGTGCTTCGGTCGGAGGAAGCGTGATCGTCGTCCCATCGATAATGAATACACGTCGATCGAGAAAGGCTTTGGGAGCGCGGGAAGCAAGGTGATCGCAGATTCGATGGGAAAACTCTTCCACGACAGCGAGCGGAATCCTTTTTCTGGCGGCGTTGTAGGCCGAATTGTTTTCGGAAAGGCGATTCTCTTGAACCCTTCGATTGTCAGGCAAAATATCCGTATGATTTTTGAGCAAATCTGCGACGGCATCGGTTAGTGAGATGCCTCCTTCGAGCCGTTGTAAAACGAGTAGCCAGAGGGTCGGGGCCTGCGTATAGACCATCCGCGCGTTGGCACAATCGTGATCTTCAAAGACCCGTTGTAGTTTGGGTAATTCAAGAAGCTCAGCCAGCAACGCTTTGGCTTTGCCAAAGCGAGACTCTTCATCGGCACCGAGTGTCGTCGGGTCGACCATGGCGATTCCCAGTCAGAAAGGCAGTAAGTGTAAACTTACCTGCCAGGCGCAAAAATCGTGCCAAAACCGGGTTTTTGGGACCGCGCCACCCGATAGGGTCCAGAATAGGTGGCATTGAGCGTACGCCACGGGGTGCGTAAGTCATGCCATCAGGCGAATGTCTGTTCGCCTTCGTAGGTTCCTGCGGGGACCGTCGCGGGTGTTTCTCCACCGACCAGACTTGCTGTGCCTTGGATGATGATGCCCGAGGACAGTTTCAGGTTTCCACTGACGTTCAACGACTCGCAGCCTCGCAGCGACGGCGTGTCTTCAAATCGCTGATCCAGATCGCTGATTTTTTTGAAGTAGCGATCGTCCAGGGCGACGTTCGGCGGGACGCCATTTCGCTGCTCGATCAAGCCCACCGAATAGTCCGCGCGGACTTCATAGGCGTCGGAGCGAACGGCGATCAGGTCACCGGTCGTTTTGACCGGGGCGAATCGCGATCGGGGAACGCGAATGGCATCCGTCTCCGGCAGCACTTCGATCGCGGCGCCCATCGCGGTTTCAAGCTGGTAGACCGGCGTCGACGCAGAATTCTTCGGGTCGACCGTTTTTCGGTTGGTGATCGTCGGCAGCGAGACGACGCCATCGTTCGATTCAAGGAATTCCGACAGAGCTGCTAGATCGATCCACAGGTTGTTGGTGTTGAAGTAGCGATGCTTGGTGATGTCCTGGAACTGTTCTTCTTCGTCGCCGTGGCATTGGGCTTTCTCACGCAGCAACAGTTGACCGTCGCCGCGACGCGCCAAGTGACCGCCTTTACGGTCCGCCGCCGTGCGATCGGCGACCTCCATCAAAAACGATTTCCCGCTCTCGATGAAGTGTCCCAAGATGCTCAGGTCCAAGGTCGCGCCCAGGTTGTCCGCGTTGGAGACGAACAAGTAGCGCCGGCCTTCTTGGAGCAATCGTTCAAGCGTGCCACTGGTCACCAATGCCGCGTAAATGTCTCCGTGACCGGGAGGGCACCACTGCATCGATGGATCGGCCGGCCACACGGCGGGTTCGAGTGTCTGTGCATCGATTTTGGGAACCTGATGCTGCAGGAACGAGATCACTTCCACATCAAGGTCACCCAACGCCGCGATCGCTTCGTCGGTTTGCTCTGCGGTCGAGAAACTGTTCATCAGCACCAACGGCACCGACAACAACTCGGCTTGGCGAAGGATAAAACTGAGGAAGGAATCTTCGCCACGCACGGGTAACAACGATTTGGGGCCTTCCAAGCCCATCGATGTGCCCAGTCCGCCGTTGAGTTTCAACACGGCAACGGAATCGAGTCGTGCGCGACCGGCGTCTTGCATGGCTGGCGGAAGTGTTTCCGCGTCGACCACATCCGAGACCGGCTGGATTTCTGCTTCACGGATGAAGCTTTCCGTGCCCGAGCAAAGTTTTTCGTAATGTTGCCGAAACAATCCCTTCACAATGTCGGGGACGTCGGCGTTGTCGAGAACGGCTTGGACGGCGGGCCAATTGGAAGACATGTTTGGATGCGTCGACGGAGGAAAGATCTGTTTGATAGGTTTATAGGTGTAAGGCGAGTGGCAGTTCAGATCAAGTCCGTCGGGGGGAGGAGCCCGCCGTCACGGCTTTTTCAACGCGACCGGCTTTTTTCGGTTCGGGTACAGCTCGCGGCAAAGGTCGCATCTGGTTCCGTCACAGCCCCGCGCGGTACAGAATTCTCTCCCATAGAAGATGATTTGCAGGTGCAGCTTGTTCCACGAGTCGCGGGGAAACAATTTCTTCAGATCGGTTTCGGTTTGGACCACATTCTTGCCGTTGGAGAGTCCCCAGCGCTGGGCGAGGCGGTGGATGTGCGTGTCGACGGGAAAGGCCGGAATCCCGAACGCCTGGGCCATGACCACGCTGGCCGTCTTGTGACCGACGCCGGGCAACGCCTCCAGCTGCTCGAACGTTTGCGGCACCTGGCCGGCATGTTTTTCGATCAGGATCTTGGACAGACCGTCGAGACTTTTGGCTTTTTGCTTGGACAACCCCAGCGGACGAATGATCTCCAGGATCTTCTCTTGCCCCAACGCCGCCATCTTTTCGGGGGTTCCGGCGACGCGAAACAGTCCCGGAGTGACCTCGTTGACTTTCTTGTCGGTGCATTGGGCGCTCAACAAGACGGCAACGAGCAACGTGAACGCATCGCCGTGATCGAGCGGAATCGGCGTTTCGGGGTAGAGTTCGTCTAGTCGCCGCTGCACCAGCGCGGCACGTTCCTTTTTCAGCATCGTTGGCAGATCGCAAGCGGGAAGCTTACGCCACTTAGAGGGTCGGCGGGGCCATTTTCATGTGCTCGAATGCCTTGCTGGTCGCCATTCGTCCGCGACGCGTTCGAACGATCAATTCGCTACGCAACAGGAACGGTTCGACTTCGTCTTCCAACGTATCGCTGCTGACGTTCATCGTGTGGGCGATCGCTTCGAGCCCGCTGGGGCCACCGCCGAACACGCGGATCAGGGTTTCCAGATAGTTTCGATCCTGTTTATCCAGTCCCAGTTTGTCGATCCCGATCATGTCCAACGAATCACGGGCGACACCGATCGTGACGGACCCTTTCGCTTTGATTTGGGCGTAATCGCGAACCCAGTGCAATCGATTGTTGGCCAAACGCGGCGTCCGACGACTTCGGCGAGCGATCTCTCCGGCGGCCGGCTGATCGATCTCGACGGACAGCTTTTTGGCGTTTCGAATCACCAGTTCACAGAGCTGGTCGTCGCTGTACCAGCCCAGGTGTTCGCGGATCTGGAATCGGTCACGCAGCGGCGCGCTGAGCATGCCGGCGCGTGTGGTCGCGCCGATCAGGGTGAACGGCTGCAGTTCAAAGTTCAACGTTCGAGCGTTGACCCCTTCGCCGAGCACGATGTCGATCCGAAAATCCTCCATCGCCGTGTACAGGTACTCTTCGACCGCCTTGGGCACCCGGTGGATTTCGTCGATGAACAGCACCGACTTTTCCGAGACGTTGGTCAGGTAGGGGAGCAGATCCTTGGGGGCACTCAGCCCGGCCCCGTTGGCCATCTGCACCGTCGTGCCCATTTCGGCGGGGATGACCGTCGCGAAGGTCGTTTTGCCCAACCCTGGAGGGCCGTCAAACAGGATGTGCCCGAGCGGTTCGCCCCGTCCGGTGGCCGCATCGATCGCAATCTTCAGCCGCTCGATCACATCGCGCTGGCCGACCATTTCGTCCAGCCGACGCGGCCGCAGCTTTCTCTCCTGATCGTCGGGGCCGTCGGCGCTGGCCGACGCGACGACCGGCGGATCTCCCGGCGGAAGATCACCCGGGACCGCGGGATCGGATTGTTGGTAGACTGCTTCTCGCGCCATTGGGTACTCATCCGTGTGGAAACGCATTTGCGAAGATTTCTTTGCAACCGTTGTTTTAACCGAATTTGCCTTTCAAGTCGGCGCGAGATTTGATCGGTGCCCGACGATTCTCGGCCGGGGCAGGCCAATCCCCGCTTTGTGAGAAAGGCCAACGCCCCTGCAGATCCCCCGTCGGCACCGCCTACGCAAGGATTTTCCAATGACTGACTCCCTCTCGTCCTCTCGTCCGATTGACGTTTCCGACCCCGCGATCGTCGCCCAATACGAACCCTACCTGAGGATGCTCGCCCGGACGCGGATGCGGCGGGCCTACCAGGCAAAAATCGGGGCTTCCGACATGGTGCAACAGGCGATGATGCAGGCCGTGCAGGGATTCGAGGGGTTTCGCGGGTCCACCGAAGGCGAATTGCTGGCTTGGCTGAGACAGATCCTGGCGCACCATCTGTGCCACCTGGATCGAGACCTGCACCGCGACAAACGCGACATCCGCCGAGAACAATCGATGGAGCAAAAACTCGCCGCCTCGTCGATGCGTCTGGAAGGACTTCTCGCCGGCGATGCTCCGACCCCCAGCCAGAACGTCGCGTTCGGCGAAAGCGTGATTCAGATCAGTCAAGCGATCGCCCAGCTTCCCGAAGCCCAGGCCGATGCCGTTCGGCTGCACTACCTGGAAGGCATGAAGTTAAGCGAAGTGGCGGCGGAACTGGGGAAATCGACCGGCGCCGTCGCGGGGCTGTTGCATCGGGGAATGAAGGCATTGCGGAAGCAGCTTGGAGAATGACGTCGCACACGTTGGTGTCCAGCCTTCAGGCGCATCCCCACGCGCTGCGAGGGATGTGAAAGGAATGACTGACTTGAAAAGCAGCGCGGAGCTCGCGTCTATTCGGTCGATGTCAATCGATTACCCTCGCCGGGAGATACACTTCGCGCCAACGGCGCCACACCGCAGAGCGGTGCCACAACAAAGCCCGGGGTCGCGAAGCGCACCCCGGGTGGTGGCACAGAAGGAGAGGAACCCCAGCGGGGTTCAACAATCGACGCCGCGCGATCGGACGGCGCAAATGGCGAGGTGATTCGGGCGAACCGTGTTGTTCTGTTCAACCCCGTTGGGGTTGGCGGCCTGAATGTGACCGGATCTTGGGGTGCGCGGGCGCGACCCCAAGCTTTGATGTGGCACGCCGCTGGCGTGAAACTGTGATGTGGTTGGCGTCCGTGAGTGTTCCCATGGCGCCGTGGGGAGCGAAATGCATCAGCAATACTTTTCACATCCCAAGCAGCGAAACGGGCGGCTAAAGCCTGCGCACCAGCAACCGTTGGTGTCCAGCATTCAGGCGCATCCCCACGCGCTGCGAAGCAGCAAGACGGAGCGGCTCAAGCCTGCACACCAGCAACCGTTGGTGTCCAGCCTTCAGGCGCATCCCCACGCGCTGCGAAGCAGCAAGACGGAGCGGCTGAAGCCTGCACACCAGCACATGTTGGTGTCCAGCCTTCAGGCGCATCCCGGTCGCTGCGGAGCAGCGAAACGGGCGGCTGAAGCCTGCACACCAGCGCAGGTTGGTGACGTGCTCAGTCTTTCGCAAACGCTTCGAATCGCTTGCGTGTTGCTTCCTCGCCGGGGCGTTGCAACAGCAGCACGTATTGGGCTCGCTTGCGCGCTTGCTGCTGATCGCCGATCTGGTCCAGCCACTTGATCGCTTGCAGCTTTGCTTCATACCAGTCGTTCTCCCCGATCTTCATCGTCGCAGCCAGCCGGTCGGCCAGTTCGATCGCTGCACGCTTGGCGGCTTGGGAATCGCTGCCGGCGAGCAATCGCATGCCGCGACGCAACGACTGGGGCTTCGTCGGGTCGCCGGAGAGTGATAGCCGCATGATCGCGGTGATGGAGGCTTCATCCCGAGCGTTCCAAAACCGCGCCGTTGCCGTTTGCCACTCGGATGAATCGGGCCAGCTCAGTAACACGGATCCGATGGCGCGTTGTGTCGCCGCGTCGAGCATGGCGTCGCGCTGAAGTCGCCAGCGTGCCCGCAATCGCATCGTCTCGTCCACGCCGTCGGTCGCAATCGTTCCCCCGCCACCTCCGCCGCTGGCACGGAATCGTTCCAACCGTCTTAAGAATACCGTTGACGGATCCGCGCCGGTTAATGTTGTGGTATCGAACGCCATCTGCGGACGATCGAAAAACAGAATCGCCGCTCGATGCACCGGATCCGCAAACGCATCGTTTTCGGCGGCGAGTTCACCCAGCGTGGCCGCGAGCGAGTCGAGTTCGTTGGTGGCTTGGTCCAGTTCGAGCGCCGACAGGTATTCAAACCATAACGTCAGCGTGGGTTCGACTTGATCGACGCGTTGACCGAGCGTCAACAGTTCCAATGCGTCGCGAGCGGCTTGTTCCTCGCGTCCTGATTGCACCAAAATCCTGCACAGCCATTCGTTGGCCTTGATGGCCGCTTCGCTGCTCGGCCAGGTTTGCGAGACTTCTTTCAGCAGGTCTTCCAGCAACGTCAGGCGGCGTTTCGGATCGTCGGCTCCGGCAAACGGCTTCGACGCCAACAGTGCCGCCTGCATCGTCAATTGGTACGCGTGGTCGTGGACCGCATGCTTTCGAGCCGTTTGCCGCAACACCTCAATCGCCTGCTGCGAATCCTTTGCTGCGATGGCCGCCGCGGCGCTCTTGGCTGCGTATTGAAACGCCGCTTCGGGAGCCGGTTCGGCCAGCGCGGCTTCTCGCAGCAACCCCGCCGCCTGTCGCGGGTCGTTGCGTCGCAACCAGTCTTCGCCTTGGGCGGCGATCAGTGCGGGGCTGAGCCGGCGGCGGTCAGTCATCTCGGTCGGCGACGCGGTGGACCGAAGCAGGGCGATGGCAATCGATTCAGCTCGTCGCCGTGCAAACGCGCCGCCGCGACGCTCGATCTGATCGATCCAGCGGGCCACTTCGCCATCGTCTTTCGCGTCCGCCAACAACAGATCCAATTTTGCAAAATCCACCTCCAGACGCTCCGGATCCGCCTCCTCTGAACCTGTGGATTGGTAGTAGGCATCACAGATCGCGCGGGCGGTTGAAGTGTCGCCCCTGGCGAGTTCCAAACGAACCCGCAACGCGGTCCATCGCGCTGAATCGTTTGTCGCCGACGAAGCCCCCGCGGCGGTGATGATTTCGCCGGCGGTCGCGACATCGCCGCTACGCAACAGCGACTCGGCACGCAACGCCCTGGCAACACGCTTGGCTTCGGAACCATCGGGTAACGCCAGCATCGCGTCCTCTGCCACCACCGCTGCATCGGCGGCGGCAGCTCGATAGTCATCGGAATCTTTGGGGAACAGTTCGCTTTGCAGCAGCGCGATCGAAACACGTTGAAGCGACAGTTCTTGCAGTAGTCGCTGGTATTGATCCGCGGCAATTCGGACCGAAGGCTGCGTCCCACGGGGGGACTCGGCGGTTCGCTTGCTCCACTCTTCGCGTGCCGTTTCCTGCAGTTCATTCACGTCGTATTGCAAACGCGAGAACTTGCTCAACAACTCGTTCGTGAGGGTTGGATCGGGGGGCGAGACCGACGCGGCAACAATGGCCGCCCCCAAGATACGTTGTCGAATGGCCAATTGGGTGGCATGGAGAAAAACGACCGACGGCGACTCTGGATCACTGGAAAGCAGCACCACGATCGGCTGACACGCCGAATCGATCGCGGGATCAATCCGCTGAGAAAGGTCGGCAATCTTCCCGTCGAAGATCGAGGCGGCGTTCCGTTCGGCAAGCACATGGGCCAACCGCGCCGACCATTTGGCGTGCAGCAGCAAGCCTTCGGGATGCCGACCGAGCTGGTTTCGGCAAACCCACTCGGCATCGTTCAAGCGGCCGGACGCGGTCAAGGCTTGGACCAGATCGTTGGCGGTATCGTCGGTCGTACGAACGCCGGCCAGGCAGAACGGCGATGTGATGCCGAACACGATGATGCACACCGCCCAACGCCCAATGCCACTTACTTTGGCATTGAATGCGTTAGCGGAACGGCGCGAGCCGTCCGGTTTGACCTTAAAAGACCGGAGGGCTCGCGCCCTGCCGCTAACAAAAGCCCCCCGTTTGGCGCCAAAGCAAATGGCATTGACCCAGCGCCATCCGCGACGTGCATCGAACACCTGGCAAACCTTCCGGGGCAGCGCTGCGATCACGTTCGGGTGGGGTGGTCGTGGTCGCATGGGAGCGAGCATTTGAATGAGGTTGAAGAGGGCGTCGAAATATTTTTTCACTTTTTTAGTTGCGTCGAGTCGCACGGGGGAGCTGTTTGCGACGTCGGGCACCGACCTAGCGTAGCGAGTAGGTGGCGGATTTTCACCTCACCAACGAATGTGATGATTCGGTCATTTTTTGGACACGCGCGCTGTGCTTCATCCTTTCTTGACCGCGTGGCGATGGAAAGTAGGATTCGCGGTTGTTTCTTTTTTTGATCGCCCTTTCTCTGCCCTGACTGCTTGAATGCTGAATTTTTTCCGTGCCGGAACTGCGAACGCTAAAGACGATCTTCTTTCCGGCTTGACTGTCGCGTTGGCGCTGGTCCCCGAGGCTGTTGCATTTGCCTTTGTTGCTGGTGTCTCCCCCCTGATCGGTTTGTATTCGGCATTTTTCATCGGCTTGATCACGGCCGCATTCGGCGGACGACCGGGAATGATCTCCGGCGCCACCGGCGCGATGGCCGTCGTGGTGGTGGCTTTGGTCGCGATGCATGGCGTGGAATACCTGTTTCCCGCCGTCATCTTGTGCGGCATCTTTCAAATCACCGTCGGCATCGCCCGTCTGGGAAAATTGATTCGCATGGTCCCACATTCGGTCATGCTGGGATTCGTCAATGGCTTGGCGATTGTGATCGGGATGGCTCAGCTGGGCAGCTTTAAAACGCTGGACCTGTCGACCGGAAATCTGGTCTATCTGACAGGGCCTCGGCTGTACGTGATGCTCGGGTTGGTCGTGATCACGATGCTGATCATTTATCTGCTGCCCAAGCTGACGCGTGCCTTGCCGGCATCGCTGGTGGCAATTCTGTCAGTGACGTTTTTGTCGGTCGCCATCAACCGAAGCGGCGTCATTTCTGGCGATGAAATCACGCCCAACGCGGTCGCCACGGTCGGCGACATGCTGAAAACGAATTTCAAGGCCAGCCAGATCACCGAGGCCCGACAGAACGATCCGACTCATGTTGCGTCCGATGCGCTGCTGGCCGAATTCCGCCAGGTCAGCTACAAGAATGATGAAGTCGTCGGCCCTGTCGTTCGCGATCCTGCGACCGACGCTGCCGAAGTCGAGCCGACCGGTAGCGAAGAAGAGTCATCGATCAGCGGTGGGCTGCCGATGCCGTTCTTTTTGCAATACACCGTTCCGCCGATGACGATGGAAACGCTGTGGATCATCTTGCCGTTCTCGTTGACTCTGGCGGGCGTCGGATTGATCGAATCGCTGATGACGTTGACGTTGATCGATGAGATCACGGAGACGCGAGGCCGTGGGAACCGTGAATGCGTCGGCCAAGGCGCTGCCAATATTATTTGTGGTCTGTTCGGCGGGATGGGCGGTTGTGCGATGATCGGCCAATCGCTGATCAACGTGAATTCCGGCGGACGCGGCCGACTGAGCGGGATCACCGCGGCGATCTGCCTACTGGCGTTCATTCTGTTTCTCGCCCCGTGGATCGAACAGATCCCGATGGCCGCCCTCGTCGGCGTGATGTTCATGGTCGTCATCGGAACGTTCGAGTGGGCATCGCTGAAGATGCTTCGCCGTGTTCCGCGGGCCGACTTCGCCGTCATGGTGTTGGTCGCCGGCTACACCGTCATCATGCACGACCTGGCAACCGCCGTCATCTTGGGCGTGATCGTGTCGGCATGTGTGTTCGCCTGGACGCACGCCACCCACCTCGGTGCGGAAACCACAATCAACGAGTATGGCAGCAAGATCTACCAACTCCACGGCCCGCTGTTCTTCGCCTCGGCCACTTCGTTCAAAGAGCTGTTCGATGTCCACAAGGACCCCGACGATGTCGTGATCGATTTCTACTACACCCGGGTCTATGACCAATCCGGTCTGGAAGCGATCAACGTGTTGGCCGAAAAGTATGAATCGGCCGGCAAGCGGTTGCACCTGACCCATCTCAGTGATGAATGCCGCGGATTGCTGGACAAGGCGGGCGATCTGGTCGAAGTCAATCTGTCCGAAGATCCCCAATACCACGTCGCAACCGACCGGTTGGGCTAAGGCACGCTGGGCGTGGCGGATGTGTGATGCACAGCATCACCTACCGGTGATGCCACCAGCTTCGAGGCAGCGACGCACTACGCGATGCGTCGATTGTACAGCCACCATTCGACGGCCAGGATCAACAAGACGGCACCCAAGAGCCAACGCCAATACTCCTTGCGGGTCTCGATCATCCCGGCGGTTTCAATGGTCTCGTACCCCAGTTCAAACGTCTCCCGCGGTTGAATTTGACTTTCCAGCCGGCTGAACAAGTTGATGCTGAACAGGTCCACCAGTTTCTCTCCCGCCGTCACCCGGTAAGACCCCGGCATCTCGGAATCAACGAATTCCACGCTGCCGGAGTTTCCCGTTCGGATCGATTCCGGAGTCCCGCTGCCACGGGAGATATCGACCGCTTCGATCTGGCTCTCCACTCGCAACCGGACCGTGTCGCCGGGCAAGAATGACGGTGCGGCGGTCGCGTCGGCCGCACCGGCGAGATGTCGTAGGACGTTCAACAGAAAAACCGGCCAGGAGCGTTCGGCGTACCAGTTCGTGTTGGTTTGCGGTGTGCCGTCTTCGCCGGTCGTGACAATTTCAAACCCCAGGACCAGATCCTGGTAGCCATCGCGCGGTGCCAGCGCGAGCACTGTTCCATTGTCGGCGCCGACCAATTCGCGAGTACCGGTCGGGCCTTTGACCGATCGGCCTTCAAAGATCAGCAACGAAAACAGTTCCAAATACTGCATCATCGGATGCGTACGATCGACGTCGACCAGGATCGTTTGGCCGGGTTCGCTTGCCCAGGACCACTCATCGCTCGGCAGGGCCCCGACGAAAAATGTATTGGTGGACGGCAGATTCTTTGGACGACAGCGATCGTAGAGGATCAAATCGTCCAGGCCCGCTTCCGCCCGCGCCTGGTACTCCGGCGTCTCGAGATAACTTGGCGACTGGAAATCCGCGATGCAAATCTTCGCGGCACTCTCGGTCGTCAACCCGATCTCCAGCGGTTTGTTGCCATCGGTCACGACGAGCACTGACACGGTTCTCAACGGGCGCAAGCCTGCGTAGGCAAAGTTGTCGATCGTCAAATCGTCATCAAACAGTTGATCTCGCGAGGCCCCGGAACCGGGGGATTCGAGTCGCATTTCCAGTGAAGCGGCGTCCTCTTGTCCGGCCAGCGAGAACGTCAATCCGGATTCTTCACCGGGGGCGAGGGTTAACGATTCGGATTCACGCCAGGCGCCGTCGACGTACAACGAGATGTTGAAGGTTTCCGCGCCGGTTCCGAAGTTGACGATGGTCGCGAACGCTTGGGCGTCGCCCGGTTTTTCGACGTTGCGATCCGCGCTGAACGCCGTGATGGCGACATTGCGGGATTGACCGGAGCCGACTTTTAAATACGTCGGAACGAGGTTGCCGACATTAAAATCACTGACGTCTCGAAACCCGCCGTCGCTGTAAATCAGCAAATCCGCCGGCATCGGATCGGCGACCTGGACGTCGTTTTCGTCGCCGGTGGTACTGCTGCGGCGTGGGTTGGCCAGGCCGTCGGCGGCTTCGAGTGCACCGATGATGTCCGTCGGGCGGTTGGTCACTTGAGCCCGTTCCAATGCCGACCGCAAACGCCCGCGATCGCTGGTGAACGATTGCAGCACCTCGGCGCGATCGCTGAACGTGACCAACATGGCGGTTTCGCGTTCCTGCATCGCATCGATCTGCTCGCGGATCATTTTACGAGCCAATTCGAAGCGGTTTCTCTCTTCGCCCGCATCGGTCGCCATCATGCTGGCCGATGCGTCCAACAGAAACACCTTTCTGCCCTGGCTGGTCGCTTCGCCTTGCACGCCGGGACGCAACAGAGCAAACGCCGCCAAGACTACCGCGAGCAACTGCAGGAACAGCAACAGGTTCTGTCGAATCCGCTGGAACAGACTGTTCACATGCAAGTCTTCGACCGTCCGGGACCACAGGTAGGTGCTGGGGATCTCGACCGGTTCACGTCGCAGCTTCAAAAAATAAAGCAGGATGATTCCGATCGGCACCGCGGCAAACAGCGCCCACTGCCACGGCAAAAGCGTCGAGATCCAATTCATCGCACGACGCCTCGTTTACGGAGGTAGCGGGTCATGACATCGTCGACCGGCTGGTCCGTTCGAACGGGCAGGTAGGCGATGCTGCGTCGCGAACAAAAATGCTTGACGCTGCCGAGAAACGATTGCAGCGTCAACTTGTATCGCTCCAACACGTAGTTGTTGATTGTGATCTCGGTTTCATCGCCGTCTTCGGAATCGATCAAACGTCGATCTCCTCGAATCGGCGGATCGATTTCTTCGGGTGACAAGATATGCATCACGTAAACGTCCATCCGGCGACCGACCAGCATCCGCAAGGCCGCTTCGTAACCCGATTTGTCCATCAGGTCGGTGATCAAGACGACGACGCCGGTGCCTGAATTGCGCAATGAAAAATCTTTGACCGCGTCGTGCAGCGAAACGTTGTCGCCACTTTCCAGGCTCTCCAGATACTGCAGCATTTTCCACAAACCGCTGCGGCCGCGCAGCACCGGTGCGCGACGCCCCTGGTCACCGAGTGCTTGGACGCTGACCCGGTCGGCGCGACAGAGGCCGATGTAGCCCAGGGCGGCAGCCATCTGTTTGGCGACGTGGTATTTCGTCGGTGTGCCGAAGTTCATCGACTCGCTGCAATCGATCAACGCATAGACGTGCAAGTCTTCTTCTTCCTGAAACAGTTTCAGGAACAATTGGTCCAGACGGGCGTACAAATTCCAGTCGATCAACCGCAGATCGTCGCCGGCGACGTAGTTGCGAAAGTCGGCAAATTCGACGCTCTGCCCTTTGCGTTTGCTGCGGCGTTCGCCCTTCATTCGCCCCCGAAACACCTTGCGTGAAACGAGCTCCAAACGTTCCAGTTTGGCGAGCAGATCGGGCGAGAGCAGCGGAATCGATTCGGTGGTGGCACTCATGACCGCTAGTGTAGCGGAAGTTGCCGAGACTTTCGGCGTCGTTCGGGAAGAACGAAACTCTTCACCGTTCGGGTTGAAGCACTAGGCCACTTTCTACCCGATCACCGTCGCGGTAAACCCGTCGCCCTGGGCGGTCGCGTCGGGCTCGAAATGCGATCGACGCGCGATCCCGATCGCGACTGCCGTGTCATCGCCGGTCGGGGCAACACTGGTCAATCGTCCGACCACTTTTCCGTCGGCGCTGACTTCGCTGCCCGCCGCCGGGATCGTTCCCGAGGTGCGCCAGCGCACCAACTGTTTTTGAACCTGGCCCAACGCGTCCAATCGGGCGACCGTTTCTTGTCCCAGGTAGCAGCCCTTGGTGAAGGAAATCGATTGCTTGATACGTGAAGCTTCTTGGGGCAGATTCTTTTCCGACAGATCGACGCCGAACCACGGGTACCCGGCCAGCGTGCGGGCATGATGAAACTCGTCATCGTCCGCCGCCATTTCGCCGGTCGAGCGAATGACTTGCTCGACCGCACCCGGCGTTTCCGTGACCAGCACCCTGGTTTGATCACCGAGCCAATCCACGTCGTAACACGCAGCGTTGGATTCCCCCCAATCCGTTTCTTCTCGCAGCGTCAGCGGTGCGTCGGGGGCGAGGACAAACACGGTGTACTCGGAGGAATGGTCGACGGGCGTCGCATCCTCGCGAATGGTGTAACGATCCGCGTGCGCTGCGATTGCATCGGCCTGTCCGTCCGCGCCGATCAACCGGTAGCCGTCGGGGGTGCGAAAGGCAACAACGTGTGCCACCATTTTGCCACGCACGTCGGTCAGGAACGTTTCGCAGCCACAACCGATCTGCAACGACTTGACGTCGTTGGTCGTCAGGTTGCTCAAAATGGCTGTGGCGTCATCACCGACAAGATCCAGAACGGTTGCCGCAGAAAGTCGAAAGACAGCTGACATGAATGATAGGGAGAGTTGGAAAGGGATTCACAATGCGCTGGTGTGCAGGCTTTAGCCGCCCCCGCTCGCTGCTCCGCAGCGCGTCACGAAGGATCGCCTAAAGGCTAGACACCAACGTGCGCTGGTGTGCAGGCTTCAGCCGCCCCGTCTTGCTGCTTCGCAGCGCGTGGGGATGCGCCTAAAGGCTGGACACCAACGTGCGCTGGTGTGCAGGCTTCAGCCGCTCCCGCTCGCTGCTCCGCAGCGTGTCACGAAGGATCGCCTAAAGGCTAGACACCAACGTGCGCTGGTGTGCAGGCTTTAGCCGCTCCCGCTCGCTGCTCCGCAGCGTGTCACGAAGGATCGCCTAAAGGCTAGACACCAACGTGCGCTGGTGTGCAGGCTTTAGCCGCCCCCGCTCGCTGCTCCGCAGCGCGTCACGAAGGATCGCCTAAAGGCTAGACACCAACGTGCGCTGGTGTGCAGGCTTTAGCCGCTCCCGCTCGCTGCTCCGCAACGTGTCACGAAGGATCGCCTAAAGGCTAGACACCAACGTGCGCTGGTGTGCAGGCTTCAGCCGCCCCGTCTTGCTGCTTCGCAGCGTGTGGGGATGCGCCTAAAGGCTGGACACCAACGTGTGCTGGTGTCCTCGCCTCGGCGATCGGATTAGCCTGTCTCTCCGACTCTACGTCACGTCTTTGAGCATGAATTCTTGCTCGCGTTTGATGTCGCTGCCGTCTGGAGTTGCATCGTTATCGATGTCAAACCATTCCTCTTTGTACTCCAGGTAGCCGCCCTTTCCGGCGTGCGAATTCTTCAGTGCGACGTTGGCACCCAGGGCGATGACGGCATCTCCCATCGCGACTTCGGGGTAGCAACGCACCCTGTTTTCCTTGTCGGGATTTCGGATGCAATACGCCCAGTGCTCGATCTCTTCGCGATACCCGCGGCTGACCGGCCCGGAGGCAGCGGTTTGGGCCACCGGGGCTGCGAAGTCGCCGCTGGCACTGGTGTCCAACGCGTATCCACCCTCTTCCTTTTTGACGCCAACCTTGCTGCTGGTATCGCTGTTGCGATACAGCAAGACGTCGGTTTCCTTGTCCAGCACCAACGTGCCTTTGCTTCCCATGACGACTTCGCCCCAGCCGCCGAATCCGTTGCCGTTGATCGTGCTGTAGGTGACAACGACTTTCTTGTTGGGGTCTTGCTCGTACCCGGGCACGGCTCCGTTGGGATAGTTTTGAACCGGATCGTAATAGCCGACGTCGAATGTTTCGGCGTATTCGGGGCCGGGGAATTCGAACGTGCAATAGATATGGTCACCGGCGTCGCGGTCGTGCGGCATGATGTGTCGTCCACCAACGGCGTGGACCGACAACGGATGCACTTTCTTTCCATCGTCTCGCAACGAGGAGAGGAAAATGCTGACGGCATCCAATTGGTGGCTTCCCAGTTCGGCCATCAAGCCCGCACCGGTTCGCTCGAACAACCTCCAACGGTGCAATTCTTCTTCGGCGGTGAACATGGAGTCGCCGCGGGCGAAGTCTTGATAGCCATGGTCGCGGGGATCGACGGTCTTGTCGGCGTCCCAGGCTTCCCACTGCGCGATCTCGGCCTGCAGCCGTTTGATGTCCGAGCCGGTGGCGGTCTTCAGCTTGGCACGGCGGTACTCCAGATCCTTGGCGATCTTGTCGAACATTTTTCCGTTGGCCATTTTTTCCCCACCGGGGATCGGCATCGACCAGCTGTCGCGACCAGGCAGGTTGCCACGGTGCCACTGAGCACGAATGTGGTGCAGTTGGCCCAGCAGTCCCCAGCGGATCAGGTTGACCGCGTTTTCGTACTTGACGTTGTAGTGTCGTTGGTGACCGGTGGCCAAGTGCAGCGGGTTGCCTTGCTTGTCTTCGCCCGCGGCGGCCATGCGGCCCATGACTTTGCACTGAGCGACATTGTGTGCCATCAGCTTTTCGGTCAGCACGTGCAGATTTCGCTCCATCGCCAACGCGGCGACGGGGGCGTGCAGCCACAGCGGCAATGCAATGATGACCGCTTCGATATCGGGGTCGTCCAGGCAGGCCATGATGCCGCCGTTGGAAGCGTCATAAACCTTGACGTTCTTACGCGCTTCGGCTTCGTTGCTGTAGCCGGCGACGGAGATCAATCCGGGGCGACGGATCAATGCCGACGCGCTGCTGCAGTCACCGTGGAAGGCGCGGTGTTGGCTGAACGGCCGGATGTCGCAGATCGCTTTGACGTCGACATAGTTCGGATTGCAGCCGCCGATCAGCACGCTGCCTTCGTCGCCGGTTCCGATCACGGCGATTCGTACGGGATCTTTGACCTGGCCGTAGCCGAAGTACGCGGCGCCCAGGCCGGCACCACTGACGGCGCCGGTGGCGACGATGCCCCGCAAAAAGTCTCGACGATTGACGTCGTAGTAACTGGTCACGGCGTTGTAGTAGTTTTGTTTTCCTACTTCACGTTCGTCACTGGAGAGCTTGTCGACCATGGGATTATCCTCGAATGGGGTTCGTGCTTGATTGGGGTTGTGTTGGGGTTCGTCAGTCAAACGATTGGGAAGCGTGCCGGATCATCGTGGCGGCAGGACGCTTCCAGCGCTCGCTACTTGTCGGCGGCGTGCTTTGCGACGCTTCGCCGAATGAACAGGTGGATGAAAAAGTCCAGGCCCGCAAAGCGTCCGGCTCCCGTTGATGCCAGAACTAAACAGGCCATACATTCGATCAATTGGTAGTTGCTGCTCGACGGCCCGGTTCCCGGCGGATACTGGCTGAGGAAAACAGAACCGAGAAAACCGGCCGCCGCTAACGCCGCGACGGGGGTGAAAAGCCCCAGCAACAGACACCAACCGACCGCCAAGTCGAAATAGGGCACGTACCGATTGATCACGCTCGTGTCGACCACGGCCGTCCGCGGCTTGACCAAATCCAGCGGCGGTGATGCCCGGCGTTGGTTGGGGGCGGCCAGGGAATTGATCGTGCCCTCGTACCCGGCCCACAACTCGTCGATCGCCGCCAGTGCCGGCTTCAACTTCGCATCGTTCTCCCTCTCAACGGTTTCGATCTGGCCTGCCAAGCTCTCAACACCGACGCGGTCTTCTTCGGACTTCAACATTTCAAGTCGCAGCTGACCGAGATCGTATTCCTCCAAGTCGTCGGCGTAGTCTTCCAAGACAACTTGGTGGTCTTCCAGCACTTTCTCCAAGGCTTCGTTGGCCACCGCCAGTTCTTTTTCGCCAAACGTGTAATAGTCGGCGGCTCGATCGCGGTACTGTTCCAACCACCAACGTGTGAACTCCGGATCACGTCGCACCTTGCCGTCGTAATCCCAAACCGTTTTGCGAAATTCTTCGGCCAAGGGCCCTTTTGCGTTCGCGAAGAACGGTGCCGCGTCCCAATCGCCCTTGCGATACTTCTCACTCCCCTCGCTGTGAAAGTGCCAACCGATAGACAGTCGAAGCAAGACAAGCATCGTGATGGCGATGATGCCCAAGATTCGGGGCGAGATTCCCCAGCCGACAGCGAGGCGAAGGGGGGTGAGCAAAATGTTTCGCACGATTTCAGACAGCTCCAATGGAGAGTTTGTAGGCAGAGTTTGTAGGGAGGGAGTGCGGGGCCAGGGCGTCAACGGCAAGCGGGGGATTCAACTCCGACACCAGCAAGCCATTCATTATGGACGAGAAACCGCCATCCGCCAAGGATAAACGGCATGTGAAACGACGACGATTCGAAAGCAATTTCCTGGGCTGTTCGCTGGGCCAGACGACACTTGGTGAAGATTGCCGATCACCAGGACCGACGGGGGACCGCAATTGTGCCGCGCGCTGACTTTTCAAATTCAAAAACGTTGTTTACACTTCTCGTCCCATTGCCCGACGGTGGTGGCCCTTACGACTGTGAATCGTGAACCTGGTCAGGACTTAAGTGGAGCAGCCATAAGCGGTGTAACTTTGTGTGAGGGCCACCTCCGTCGTGCAAACGCTGTGCAAACCCAACGAAAATGGCGAGATCGTGCCGTCGGCATGACCTCGCCATTTTTTGTGATGCCGAACCATTTCGGCCGAAATGGATCCCGGACCGGACTAGTTCTTCACCAATTGGGTCTCGGTAACGAAGGGGTTCGTTCGGACCACGCCGACTTTGGCCGGTTTTTGAACGCCTTGACTGACGCAGGGGTTCAGCGTGCAGGGTGCCGGCGCGGTGGGCTGAAATTCGCTCGGCGGAAGATAAAAATCGCTCCGCAGACGTCCGCGATAGCCCGGCCCGGCGCTGACCACCGGAGGCGATGCGAACGGGCTGATCCCGTAAGGCCGCGCGTGACGGGCGCCGTAGTAGACCGGCGGGTTGAGCGCAAAGTACGGCGGCGTCTGCAACGACGATCCGTACTGAGCCCCATAGGGCTGGTAAATGCCGAAAGGGAAGAAGGGGTAACCGGCGGGATGGGCAGCCGAAGCCGCGTCGGATCCGCCAAATGCAATCGCGGCCAGCGCGGCGACGGCAAGTGCAATTCGTTTCATGGTGTAAAGACTCGTTTCGTGTCGACCTGACGTGTGGAGAAATTCCCGGGCGGGAAACTCCACGCTAGTCGCAGCAACGATCCTTGCAACCGTCACCAGCGGCGAAACACACGAAAGCCTTAAAGGGCGTGCGGATTGTGCAGGCGTCACGCCACCGAGCAAAAGCTTGCTTTCACCGTGCTTTTTGACCGCAGCAGCAAAAACGTGAGATATCTTGCCGCCCGCTTGGCGTCCGGTGCCGAGGGTCCCAAGGTGATTTGCTTCGACACCCTCCGGGGTCGCGTCAGGTGGGTGGCAGAATCTCCGGAGGTGTCGCTGCGCTCACCTCCGGCTACTGGCTTTGACCCCGTTCGGGGTCATGCCACCTGCGGCACCCAAGGGGTGAGCGGCACGCCGCGTTTGGTCCCCTACAAGCTGGCTTTGGCCTGGGGCGATCCCGCTCGTCACCCAGACAGCATGCCACCCGAGCGGCGGTCGACAGCCGCCGTTAGATGTAAAACATCACCGCGTCGTCCTGCGCCGTGCGGTCGGCGATCTCGGCCAACGTGGTTCGGGCCAGCACCGCCCGCGAGGCCTCGCTGGCAGCGTCCCAAATTTCGTGCACCATCCGGTTGGCCGGCGTGTCGGTCGCGTCCGTCTGGCAATTGGATTCGGCACAACCGACCGCCTCGGCAATCTCCAGCAAGGTCAGGTCGGCCGGCTCGACCGCCAGACGGTAGCCGCCCTGGCTGCCGCGAACGCTCTGCACCCAACCCGCACTGCGCAAGGTGCGCAGGATTTGCACCAGGAACGGCCCGGGGATGCCGTGCCGCCGGGTGATCTCCCGCACCGCCACCGGCGTCTTTTCTGACTGGCGCAACGCCAGTTCGATCAACGCGAGCGTCGCATAATGAACGCGTGCCGAGATTGTCACCGAATCACCTCCCCGATCTCAGTCATGAAGCCCGCATTCGGTCTTTTGAAAGCCACTCCAGCGCCCCGCCCGCTCATCTTCGCCGAGTAAATTGGCGCGCGTGCAGGGCCAGCAACCGACGCTCGGATAGCCCTGGTCGTGCAACGGGTTGTAGGGGATCTCATGCTTGCTGATCAGATTCCAGACCTCTTTCTTGGTCCAGTTCGCCAGCGGGCTGATCTTCACCAGTTGGAACTTCTTGTCCCAACCCACGATCGGAGCTTTGGCACGATCTTCGCTTTGGTCACGCCGGATCGCGCTGGCCCACGCGTGCAGCCCCCGCGCGGCCTCTTTCAAGACACGCAGCTTGCGATCGAAGCAGCATCGGTTGGGATCCGTCTTGTAAACCGGTCCGCCGTTGGCCGCTTCGTATTCCTGCACCGTTTGCTGCGGGTACTTGAATTCGACTTCGATCCCGTATCGCTGCTTGACCGTTTCCCGCAACTGAAGCGTCTCTTTGAACTGGTAACCGGTCTCCAAGTTGAATATCGGCGTTTCGGGAGCGATCTCGCTGAGCATGTGGATGATCGTCATCCCTTCGGGACCGAACGCCGTCGCCATCGAAAATCTGGGGGCAAAACGCTCCACCGCCCAAGCCAAGATCTCCTGCGGACTGGCGGTTTCCAGCCGCTGACTGTGGTCGGCCAATTCTGCCAAAAACTCCTCCGTCGGCGCCAGCGGAGGATCCGCCGCCAGCGCCCCCTGCAATTCATCCTCCACGGGTTGGCTGTCGGCGTCCTGGCTGTCGGCATCACGGCTGTCGGCGTCTTGAACGGTGACAACGGGAAGCGACGCAGCCGCAGGCACGGGGGTTTGTCCACCGGCAGCTCGCTCTGGCTCCGGTTCGGTGGAAGGTTCGGCGGTCGAGACGGGTTTCATCGTCAGACTTTCAGGAAGGCAGAAAACTCGATACCGGCCGCTCCTGCGGCCACACAACCGGATAACAATAGAAAGTTGATCCGATTAGTCAAGTATGATATCGGCAGGGATCGCGATCGGGTTGAGCGGATTTCGGGTCCTGGCACCGCTGTCCCGCCCGGCCGGCGGACGAAAACCCATAAAAACGCTGCGGGAAGGCCCCTCGGGAAGTTACAATCCGAAGGTGCAAAGGTGCCTCGGGCACGTGCCGTTGGCGCCTAGTATTCCGTATCAGCTAAATTTTCGGGTAGTGGACGAGGCGACGAGTCCTCTGCAGTCAGCACACATTCGCAAGGACTCGTCGCCTCGTCCACTACCGCCTACCCGAAAACCAAGGTGACACGGAATACTAGGCTTTAGCCGATTCGGGCATTGCGGAACGCTTGGAAAGCGTTCCGGGGCGTCTGAAGGCTGGACACCAACGAGGGCTGCACGCCGACGCTTGGAAAATCCTTGCCACCGTGCCAGATGCTTCTCTTCTCATCGAACTGACCTGACATGAACCACTTCGTTCGCCTTTCGCACTTCCCGATGACATCCGGGCTGGCGCTGACACTTGCGGTTTTCGCTAGCGCACCTCTGGCTCAAGCGGACACGCTGGAATTGCGTGGCAATGTGCAGGTCGATGGCAAGATTGTGAGGAAGACGGACAACGGGTCGAAACCGCATGTGATTGTGGAAGTGGATCCGGAGTTGCGAGTCGCCATTCCCCAAAGCCGGGTCGTCAAAACGGTCAGCGATTCCGACGAGAAACTGGTTTGGTATCGTCAACAGTTGGCTCAAGTGGGCGAGGACGCCGAGGCGCACTATCAATTGGCGCGGAAGTGCAAGGGAAACGGCTTGTTGGCGCAGCGGGATTTTCATTTTCAGCGGGCCATTGAAATCGATCCCAATCACCCCCAAGCCAGATCGGCGCTCGGTTATGTTCGCGATGGCAACGAATGGGCGCTCTATGCCGATCAGCAACGGCAGCGCGGATTGATACGAACGGCAGGCGGATGGGAGGTCCCGGAGGTTTATCTTCGCGAACAACGACGCGACAAGTTCGACGAAGCCTCGAAGCTTTGGATCAAGGAGCTGACCAAGCTGCGGAGTTTGGTGTTGAGGCCGGGAAAACGGTCCGCCGAAGCACTCGAATCGATCCAAGCCATTGACGACCCGATGGCATCGACCGCGCTCGCCGAAGCACTGGAGAAGTCGCGTGGGAACGAACCCGATCCCAAATCGTTGCGGATGATCTACGTCAAACGACTCGGCGCGCTGAAGACACCGATCGCGGTCCAGGCTCTGGTCCGAACGGGGATCTTTGAGCCCGATCCGGGAATTCGTACCGAAGCCTTGTTGCAGCTTCAGGAGTACGGCGCGTCGTCGGCGGTCGCGTCGTATCTGCCGATCTTGAAGGGTGACAACCGCAAGCCGGTGGAAGTGACCGCGGCGCTTCGTGCGCTGAACTATTTCCCCGACCCGGAACTTTGGCAGGAATACGTCGATGCGTTGATCACGACGCACAAGTCGTTGACGCCCAAGGGACCAGGCATGTCGGTCGGCAGCAACAGCCTGGGCGGTTCGGGGCTTTCCACCGGCGGCAAACAAGAGGTGTTGACCAAGACGGTTCAAAACCCCGGCGCGTTGGAATTGCTTCGTCAGATCGCACCGGGCGTCGATTACCGATACGACCAGGCAGCGTGGCGCAATCACTTCGCCGCTCAACTGATGAAAGCCCCCGACGATCTCCGCCGCGATCCGTAGCGGCAGTAGCCCGCAAGCTCATGCCGTCTATTTTAGCGCTGTGCAAGCGGAACGGCGCGAGCCGTCCGGTTGCAGCTTGATAGACCGGAGGACTCGCGCCCTGCCGCGAACAAAAAAGCACGTCGCTGGTAGCCGAACGACTGAAGGCCCATTACTGTCAGCCGGCTTGCGCCGGCGTGCGGGCCGCTTCACCCGATTTCACTGCACCGGTTGCAGCACGTAGCGGTGCGGGGCCGGCTTGGCTGCGGCGTAGATCGCCGCCAGTTCCTCGTCGGCTTTCTGTTCGAGCGCGGCGAGTTTTTCCTCAAAACCTTCCATCTTCTGCTCCCCCGCGGCGACCTTCTTTTCCAGCGCCGTTCGGGTCGCTTCGTCACCGGCTTGGGCCAAGCTGCGTCGATCCCGCGCCAGGTTTCGGGCGGTGTACCAGTGCTTGCGCAGCTCTCCGATCGTCGATTCGTTTCTGGCTTTGTTCATCGCTACCGCTTTGGCCGCTTGGACCGATTGTGGCGTGGAGGGGAACCGTTGCAATTCGATGTGGGCGGCCAATTGGGTATGGGTGAAGTCGCCGACCGGCGTGCCATCGATCGAAAGCGTGTATTTGCCCGGCGCCAGTCCATGGACCTGGAACCCTTCGCGACTGAACTTGTGATCCAACTTCAGCATCTTGGCTGCGACCTGAGTGTCATCGGGGGTGACCCACGGCAGCGATTCGGCGAGGAACGTGAATTCGATCGATCCGTCCGCGCCGGCCAGTTCGGTCACTTCGCCTCCGGTTGCCCGTGCGCGATAGCCATTCTTGGTCGGCACGAGCGTGATGTTCGAAACGGCGCTTTGCATGCCCAGGTTTTCAAGCCAGGCATGTGCCATGATCAGTTGACCGTCGGTGCCGGGATGAACCGCGTCCTTGATGAAGGTGAATTGGGGATCGTCCTGACGGGCAACACGGGTCAGGTGATTGAGGGGACCAAACATATCGATCGACCGCATGCCTCGACGATCCGCTTCGTCTCGCAACCAGGTCCCAAAGTAGGCGAGGACAGCGTTGTATTGACGCACCGCAGATTCTTCGCGGGGACGTTGTTTCAAATTGGCGCGGGCCGCGACGGCGTCGAACATCGTCGGCGTGATCGGCGAGACCGTTGTGTCGGCGGCTTGCAAGCGATCCAGCAATTCGGTCATGTCGGTTTCATAGGTCTTGAAAATCTCATGATCAAACGCTTGGTAGCGTCCGTCGTTCATTCCCAACAGAATCGTGACCAACTTGGGGTTCTTCGACAGCACGTCGCGGTCGAGACGCTGCAGCGCGTCCCAGGCCTTGTCTCCGCCGATGCCGGCGTTGTGGAACTTCAGCGGCACGCTGGGAAACCGGGTGATGAAGAAGTCTTCGATGTACTGCGTGTAAAGACGCTGATGCGTGATGCTGTCGCCGAGGAAAACCACGGCATCACCGGACTGAAGGCTCGCCTCGCCGACCTGGATCGGAGTCGACTGGGCAAGCGCCGGGGAAAGCAACAAACAAACCGAGAGCAGGGCAAACGCGAATCGTTTCATAACGGGTGTGGGGGGAAAGAGGGAGGGACAGACAGAAATGGAGAGAGAAGCAGGAGAATGAGACAAATCTCAAGCCCTAAAACTTGAAACTTGAAACTTGAAACTTGAAACTTGAAACTTGAAACTTGAAACTTGAAACTTGAAACTTGAAACTTGAAACTTGAAACTTGAAACTTGAAACCTGAAACCTGAAACCATCCTACTTCCTCATGCTCCCGGTTTCACCTTCGCCGCGACTGGGGCGAATGCGTTTCATCTTCATTCTCAGATTTAGGAATTCGACCATCAGGGAAAACGTCATCGCAAAGTAGACGTACCCCTTGCTGATCGGCGTCCCGGAGGCTTCGCTGATCAAGACGACGCTGATCAAGATCAGGAAGGACAGGGCCAACATTTTGACCGTGGGGTGCTTCTGGACAAACTCGCTGATCTGGTTGGCAAACACGATCATCACCAAGACGCTGATCACCACGGCGATGACCATGACGGAGATTTGTTTGGCCATTCCGACGGCGGTGATCACCGAGTCGAGTGAAAAGATGATGTCCATGAACGCGATTCGGAACAACACGCCGCCGACGGTAACGCTCGACCGGTTTTCCTCCGTGATCGGGGCGATCCCGTCCGAGGATCCGCCACTGTCGCCGGGCAGGTTCCCGATCTCAGCTTCCTCTTCATGACCCTCGATCTTGTGGTGAATTTCACGCACCGCGGTCCACAACAAAAACAGACCGCCGAACATCAAGATCAGGTCTTTGCCGCTGACCTCGTCGGCTTCTTCGTGCTCGTGCAGGTACTCGGCAACGGATTCCAGCGGGACATAGTCCGACAGATGAAACACCGGCCCGACCAGTTGCATCAGATAGCCGATGCCCAGCAGCAACACGATTCGCATGCCCATGGCCAGCACCAGTCCAAACCGTCTGGCGAAGGACCGTTTTTCGGGCGGCAAACGTCCGGTGATGATCGCGATGAAGACGATGTTGTCGATCCCCAACACGATCTCCATCAAGGTCAACGTCAATAACGCCATGATGGCGTCGCCGGTGAGCAGAGATCCCATTTCCGCGATCATATTCAATTCCTTTTCATCGGCGCGTTAGTGCTTGGTCAACTTTAAAACGGAGAGTGCCGCGGAAAAGGGGTCAGGTACCAAAAATGCGAAGCACCCTATGGGCCATTTGGTTTTTGGTACCTGACCCCTTTTCCGCTCGACAAACGTAACCGCAAATTCAAATCGGGGCGGAGCACTAGCCGGAGCGGATCCAAGGTGACGCCAAGCCGAGAACCCCCATCAAGAACAGCAGCCCCAAGGTAACGCGTCGCAGACGGTTGCGTCCGAGCCAGTTGCCGAATTTAAGTCCCAGCGAGGTGACCAACAACAGGATGGGAATCGACGCACAGGCATTCAATGCCGGGGTGACCAATCGATCTCCAAAGAAAGCGAACAGCATGACGATCGCCGGCGCGAGACTGGTCAGGTACATCGCGAACAAAAATCCGCGGATCTGGCGGGTGTTCCAATCATGCGCGGAGACCCAAAACACCATTGCGGGTCCCCCCATCCCGACCAGCCCTTGCAAGAATCCTGAAATGGGAAACGCGATCCAGGCCCAGATCGGCGACAGCTTTGCCTTGGGGACCGGGTGATAAACGGCCGTCGCGATGGTCGCCGCCAACACCACGCCGCCGACGAACTGGCGGATCCGCACCAGCGGAAACGCTTCTTCGATCGCGATCAGCGCGAGGATTCCCAGCGGGAAAAAGCCGACGCGACCGATGCCCGGCCAGAGAAGGGTTTTCGGTCGAATCGATTCCCGTAGCGCGTAAACGCCCGCGATGTTCTGCGGTATCGTCGCCACCAACAGCGCCATACTGGCTTCGGGGATCAAGTACCCCAGCCATAACAGGGTGGGAATAACCAGCATGCCCGCAGCGAATCCGGCGGCCGCCTGCACGAAAATACCGACCGAGAGGACGAGCGTGACGATCAACCAGGGAAAAAACCAGGAAACGACTTCGGGCATCGGTCAATCGCCTAGCCGTCGTTGTCTTGGATGACGTCTTCTTCGCCGACGTCACCCAATGCGTTGGCCTCAAATTCCTTCAGCAATCGGTCCAAAATCCCGTTCACAAACCGCGGGCTGTTTTTGTCGCCGTAGCGTTTGATCAACACCACCGCTTCGTTGACCGCCACGCGGCCGGGTGTTTCGGCAAACAGGATCTCGTAGGCCGCCATTCGCATCACGTTGCGATCGGTGACCGCCATCCGCCCCAGCGCCCAGCCCTTTGCCAAACGAGACAGATGCCGATCCACTTGATCGCGATGCTCCAGCGTGCCGGTCAACAGTTTCTCGGCAAACGCCGACAAAGCCGAACGTCCCTGCAGCCGCGACTTGATGAACCGGCGAGCCGACACGGCATCGCGAGTGCCGTTGACGTCGGCTTCGTAAAGTAACTGTAAAACGATCTCGCGGGCGCGACGGCGGGTGGACATGCAGGATCTCGGGACGCGTGTTCTTTCGAATCAGACGCTTTTTCAGGGATTACAAGGGTTCAGAGGCGGATTGTAGGCGCGCCCCGCCGCCGCGCCGAGCTACCTCGATTTTGCATCCAAAACGCGGGTTGACGAATCGGCCGTCGGATTGATAATACCGCTCCTGATCAGTTGGTCAGCCCGTTGCGACGGGGCCAACATGCCTCCCCCATGGCTTTGATCAGATTCCGAATGGGGGCCCAAGCGGGGGTATAGCTCAGTTGGGAGAGCGACGCGCTGGCAGCGCGTAGGTCGTCGGTTCAAGTCCGTCTACCTCCACTCGGCAATTCATTGCCTTTTTCGAACTTGCTCCGAATCATTGAAACGTCAAATGCACGTTTCAATGCACGAATTCGGAGCAAGTCATGCCACGGCAATCAAAACCATTTCTCAGGAAGCAAACCCAAAGCTGGTATTGCTCCATCGGTGGAAAGCAAATCTCTCTGGGCAAGGATCGTGAATCCGCCTTTGCTAAGTTCCACGAGCTGATGTCGGACCGCGAATCCATCACGTCTGAGTTGGTCACGCTTTACGACCTTTCCCAATCCTATTTGGATTGGTGCAAAGCCAACCGCAAGTCGACCACCTACGACAAACATCGGCTGTACCTTCGGAGCTTCATTGACCACGTCGGCAAGCAGCTAAAAACGGCTCGGCTGAAGCAGCACCACATCACCAAATGGAAAGACAGCAATCCGAATTGGTCGGACAATTCCGCCAACGATGCGATCTCGATCGTTCAGCGGATGATCAACTGGGCAGTCGATGAAGGATACCTTCACCGCACCCCCATCCCGAAAGTCAAGAAACCGCGACGACGTAGACGAGACGTTGTCTACACCGACGCACAGTGGAAGGAAATCACAATCCATGCTCGCGGGCCAGTGTTGGATCTGCTCAACTTTCTTTACCTGACGGGCTGTCGCCCAATCGAAGCACGGACTCTGGAAGCAAAGCACATCCACGATGATCTAATCATCTTCCCTGCCGACGAGTCCAAAGGTGAAACTGATCCACGCGTTGTATTTCTGACGCCAGAAGCAAAGGCGATTGTTGATAGGCTGGCGAATGCCGATCGTCAGGGTCCAGTATTCCGGAACAATCGCGGCAATCCGTGGACGAAGAATGCGATCAAATGTGCGATGACACGCATCACGGAGAAAGTTGGCTTCCGCGTGATTGCCTACGGCACTCGACACTCATACGCCACGAATGCCTTGACCCAAGGTGGAGTTGATCCAGTTTCACTGGCTCACCTGATGGGGCACAAGGACGCAGCAATGGTAAGTCGGGTATATTCACACATTGCAAAAAACCCGGACTACCTGCGAGCACAGGCGAGAAAGGCGATCCTGCGACGGACAGAACATTGACTGATTGTGCATCAAATCAACCAGTGCGCATTCAGTCAACGCAATCTGATTCAGCGACGTGTCCACGGGACTAAATTCTGTCGTCGCCAACCAGATTGCAAGCTGAGCAAGATTTTGCACAATACTGGAAAAAACCTCTTTCATTCGTTGAGATTTCGATGATTCGACTCGTTCATTTGGCAGATGTGCATTTCGGCGGCGGAGAAAGCAAATTGCACGAGCGAATCGACTCTATTGCGCGTGTTGCCTGCATGAAAATGCCAGAAGACTGCGAGTCAATTGTCCTACTTTTTAACGGTGATCTAGCTAACAGTGGTGGAAGCAAAGAATTTGCCCAAGCTGCTTGTTTCATTGAGCCGCTAGTAAAGAAAGTCTCGGATCTGGCAATGGACCGTTTTGTAGTCCACACATTAGTAACATCTGGGAATCATGATTGCGAGTTCAGCGGCGACCAAGAGCTTAGAGACCTCGGTTTGAGTACGCTCGCCCCTGAGCGTCCGGCACCATCAGTGGAAAAAGCAGCTATTAGTCCGCTCAACAACTTTTTTCATTTCATTAACAATCTGAATATTGTCGTTTCTTCTGCAATAACCGAGGAGCATCCATACTTCAGGGAATATCGAATTGATCTTTCAGACGCATCGGTACAGTTTTATCTGCTGAACTCAGCCTGGATGTCAAAGAGAAAAGAAAAAGCGAACGAAGCGACATTCCCTCTCGAGCTTCTGCCTAAAGCCGACTCTTCATCCGCAACCACGTCGATTGTAGCTATGCATCATCCACTGAATTGGTTCAGGATGCCTGATACACGATCACAGCTACGCAACTGGATTGAAAAAAGTGCTGATCTACTAATCACTGGCCATGAGCATACGCCGCGAGAATCAAGTACGAGCAGCGAACAAATTGTCATTTCCCATTGCGAGGGCGGAGCCTTGCAGGAATGGGACGGAGGTGAATCGAGCTGTTTTCAAGTTCTTGATATAGACATTGGAGGAAAGAAGGCCAGTGTGGTGAGGTATGAGTACACAGAAAACCAGAAGTCATACAAGGCAACTTCAGCTCAGACGTTGCCAATGGATAATCCGGGAAACGAAGCTCAGCCACGAAGACACCGGCCGGCATTTCGCGATTGGCTCGAAGATCCAATGCTTCCGATACAAATTGCAAACAAAGGACAACTACGTTTGCAGGACTTTTTTTTGTATCCTGACTTAAATGACTACTCAAACTCGATCGCACCGGAGGACAGAAAGCTAGTTCCTGGCTCCCGCGTGTTTGAAAAACTTCTCGAGTCCGAAAGAGTTCTTCTTACAGGTGATGACACTTGTGGTAAGACAGCCATGGCACGGCAACTTGTTGCTGAAATGCATGGAAAGGGGAAGATACCCGTTTACCTCGAAGCAAAAGCTTTCGAAAAAACGCGGTCGAAAAGAACTGTCGAAGATGTCGTTTCAAAGGCAATTAAACGGCAATATGTTGATTTGACCTATGAGTCGATTTTGCAACGTTTTCCGAATGAGCTAACTATAATTGTCGATGATTTCCACACACTATATACGAGCGGTACGAGGCCGACCAAGACAATCGAATTCCTTGACGAGATTGCAAGCCACGTCGTGATTTTCGCATCTGAAGAATTGGTGCTTTGCGAATCGCAGGGGGCTAGCGGCGACTTTGGCGGCTATGCCAACTATGCGAAATTTCAGATTAAGGAATTTGGCCAACTGCGACTCGAAATGCTCGCGAAAAAATGGGTTTTGTTGAGTTCAGCGGGAAAGTCCCTTAGTCCGGAGCAACTTCAAAAAGAAGTTGTCAAATTGACCAAGCAAATTCAAAATGTCTTGTCGGCGGATGTAATTCCCCATCAACCTTGGATTCTTATTGTTCTCCTCCAGCAGTCTGAGGAAAACGACCAGATAATTTTGAAGAATGGTTCCTATGGTCATATGTACCAGGCAATTGTCACTGCCGCATTGAGCAGATCGAAACTAGGCTCGTTAGAACTTACAGGGAAGTTCACGTACCTTGGAAAGTTTGCCTACGAAATTTTTTGCTCTAGCGGCGACGTCATGTCTCTTCGAAACGCCAAAAAGTTCCATGACGGCTATTGCGAGCAGAAGGATGTGCCATTGGAATTCGAGGCGACGCTCAAAGATTTCGTTGAAGCCGGAATATTACGTTCAAGCGATGAGGGGATTCGAATCGTTTCGCGATACGCAACTTGCTTTTTTATTGCGTGGCACCTAAACCGAAACTTGCATGAGAGTTGGGCAAAAACTGCAGTCAGAGAGCTTTGTCTCAAATTATACGATCCGATTTCTGCGAACACCCTCCTTTTCCTTGCGCACTTGAATTCATCTCCATTCATCACGGACACAATTCAAAAAGCTGCGGCAGAGATCTTCGCCAATGTAACGATGACTGATCTGGATTCCGATGTTGACGAATTAAACAAGCTGGGCGGTACCTCTGGTCGTCTTACACTTCCTAACTCGGAACCTGAGAAGAACCGAAAAGCATTTATCGAGGAGAAAGAAAAGGGAAGTGGTATTGCCGTTAGCGAAGCAGCCAACGATCTCCAGATGGCTGCTATCATTGACCCAGTTGAAAAAGAAGGAACTTTCGTCGAGCAAATGCACGAAATCCAAAGCGCGTACAAAATGATTCGTATTCTGGGTCAAGTGTTGAAGAATGAAGCGGATGCCGCGGATTCCGACTGGAAGGTGGCGATAGTAGATGAGGTTTTTCGCCTTAGTCGCCGAATGCTTGGAAGCGGATTTTCGGAACTCTACGAAGTAGATCGCTGGCGAAAAGTTGCAGAGATACGAATCAAAGATCAACTAATCAAACAGCATGCACATTCGGAAAAAACAACTGGAAGAAAACGCGACCCTCGATACTTAAAAGCAAAACTTGCTGACGAAAAACTGACGATTCGCGCCGAACGTGAAATCATTAGTATCTGTTGGCTGGCGTGCTTCACCGTAGTGAAGGTTGTCGCAGAAGCAACGGGGGCAAGGGCGCTCACAGGGACCTTTGAGAAGGTGGTGTCCTCCGATTCATCCATTCCAAATCAGCTCTACCAGCTTGACGTGTTGATGGAACACGGACGTGAATTTCCCATGGATGAGGCGATACGCTTGAAAACGGAACTCAAGGACAACCGATTTGGAACCGTACTTTTCCAGTCTTTAATTGCTCATCACTTCTACTTATATCAAACCCGTTTCGATGTGATGCAGCGAATTTGTTCAAAGATGGACATTAAGTTGGACGGGCGCAAGGCATTACGTCCTGGACGAAAAAGCAGGAAGCCCGAACTTCCCAAGCTTGGGAGAAAGTAGGTGCAAAATCTCCGGTATCGATAAGTCAAAAAGCCCAAGAAAATTCGCCGAAACCCGCGTGCTGGAGAGGAGGTCGCTCGTCGTCAACCGGCTGCCACCTTTATAAAGTCCCACCAACAGCGACAGCAGAAAAATGAAAAATGCTAAGTCTCAAAAGAATATGGTCAAAAACTACCTTGGAGCACTTTTAGTTGAGAGCACTTTTAGTTGAGAGCACCTTTCTGGCGAAGCATTTCCCTTCGCGGATTAACATGAAAACATAATTGTTGCATGGCCGACACAAACTGTGATAGGGTTAGATCGTAACAGCGTGCATACGGATGCACAGAAATACGACACGGATGATTTACGCTTTTCTGAACCAAAAAGGCGGGGTTGGCAAGACCACGCTTTCAATCCATACGGCGGCTGAACTCTCTCGGCGCAAACGTCGTGTGCTGCTAATTGACGCCGACCCGCAGGGCAGTGCTCTTTCTTGGTCAAACTGCCGAGAGCACTCGGGCTTCACGGTTGTCGGGATGCCCAAAGCGACGATCCATCAGGAAATCGATCAGCTTGCCTCGGACTACGACGACGTCGTCATCGATGGGCCGCCGCGCGCTGCAGAGTTGGCTCGATCGATCATTCTGTCTGCCGACTTGGTCGTCGTGCCTATTCAACCGTCTCCGTTGGATGTCTGGGAGGCAGTCAAGACGGTCGATTTGATCCGCGAAGCCCAAACCTACAAGCCAACCATTCAATGTTGCCTTGCGATCAATCGTCGAATCGCAAACACGGCGATTGGCCGCGACGTCAGAGAGGCGTTGCGTGAATTGGACGTGCCTGTCCTGAAAAGCGATATCGGGCAGCGAGTACTTTTCGCGGAGAGTGCCGCGAGCGGACAAACCGTGCTCGTCGAGCAAAAATCAAAAGCGGCAAAGGAAGTCAAGAAATTCGTTAACGAGCTAGGGAGACTCAAATGAGCAAAAAGATCACTTTTCCAACCCGCCATGCCGGTACCGCGTCGGCGGACAAGTGGGTGCAGCAGACCAATGTCGACCGGACCATGCCCAAAGAAAAACCAAAGCGTCTAACAATCGATCTCGCACCCAAGCTTCACCGAAAACTCAAATTGCACTGTGTGACGGAGGACATTGAGATTGCGACGTTTATTCGTGGGCTAATCGAAAGTAGATTGGAATGCAGCCCAGGCGTAACCGTACACCAGAACCGTTGTAGGCGCGGGGTTTACCGTGGTGGGTTTTGTTTCGTTTCACCAAACGGAGAAAACTCATGCCCCGATCCAAAACTGCCAAGGTTTGGCAGGAACGGTTGCGTCGATTTGATCGCTCGCGAATGACCGTCGCCCAGTTCTGTCGAAATGAAGGCGTCTCGCAGCCGTCCTTCTATCAATGGAAGAAAAAGCTGCGCCAGTCGCCAGCACTCCTCGAGCCAGAGCCAGGCGAGCCGAACGTCCAGTTCGTGCCGCTTCGCCTACCTGGCCTGCCCGGCGATCAGGCTGGCGAGCCTGATCGGGTCGTCGGCCCGGCGACTGCCTGCACCACCATCGAACTTCCCGGCGGCATTCGAATCCGCGTGGAGGTCCCGACGGATCGGCAACCAAGCCAACAGCCGGAGGCCCGGCCATGATCGGGTTGCCCTCCGGTGTGCCGATTTATCTTTGCACCGAACCGGTCGATTTTCGCAAAGGCTTCGACGGACTGACCGGCATCGTCACCACTGCGATGAATCACAGCGTGACCGATGGTTCGTTGTTCCTGTTCGTCAATCGCAGACGCGATCGCATCAAAGCCCTGTGGTGGGAAACCGGCGGACTGACGCTCTGGTATCGAAGGCTCGAACAAGGCACCGTCGAAATACCAAAGGCAGAGGACGGCAGCTCGCACATCGTGATCGATAACGTCGAACTGGCCATGTGGATCGCAGGAGTGTCACTGAAAGCGGCCAAGACCCGACGCAAACGAATGGCAGCTTAGCCCATCGCCAATCGACTCGAAACGAACCGGCTCCACGAAATTTGTTTCGCGGAGTCGGTTTTTTTGCGCCTTGCTTTGCGCGATTTGGAGTGAAATTTATAATGTCGCCATCATGAATTCGAAGCCTCTTCCAAACGACATCGACGCTTGCCATCAACTGATTGCAGAGCTGCAATCGCAGGTCGGCGAACATCAACAGATCATTGGCAAGCAGGCCACCGAGCTATCGCTCAAAGACAAGCTGATCGAGGAGCAAGCTCATAGCGTCCTGGAACTCAAAGCCGATCACGACAAGCTCGACGAGAAGGTCATCGAGCTAAACCTGAAGATCGAAAAACTGCTCAAACAACTCTACGGGCGCAAGAGTGAACGACGCGTCGATGGCGAAGGCCAGTTGTTTTTGGATCTCGGAGAAGAGCCCACGCCCGAGGTGGTCAGCGCGCTGGAAGAAGCCATTCGCGAGGCCGAACAGATTGTCGATGACGCCGAAGAGGCAAACAAGAAACGCAGAAAGAAACGTCCGGAACCAAGCGACCGCAAGTTCCCCGAACACTTGCCGCGATACGAAAAGATCGTCGACCTGCCCGAAGCCCAACGCAAAGGCCTCATCCTGATCGGCTATGACGAAGTCGAGACGCTCGAAAGCACCGCCGGTGAACTGAAAGTCCGGGTGACCAAGTATGCCAAGTACGCTCACCCGACCGACAAATCACAAGGAATCGTCACTCCCGAGCGTCCCACCGGTCTGGTCGAAGGCGATCGCTTTGACGCCTCGATTGGAGTCGAAGTTGTGGCCTGGAAATACTTCTATCACCTGCCGTTTTATCGTCAGCAAGATCTGTTCGCCGGCAGTGGCTGGACGCCCAGTCGCAGCACATTGGGGAACATCGAAACGGCCGTCGAGTTCGCGCTTCGTCCGCTTGCTGATTACTTGCGAAGCGTTTTGAAGCACGATCGCACGGTCGGCTGCGACGACACCGGTGTGTTGTTGATCACACCGAAGGCCATGCCTGACCTATCGGAACATCCCCGCGGCAAGCGGATCGGCGAAGTGCTTGGAAATGCGATCGAGTCCGGCAAGCCAAGCATCAACGCAAACATGTGGGGCTACTACGCCTCACGTCTTCCGGTGGTGGTGTTCGATTTTACGGTGAGTCGTCACCGCGATGGACCGGATGATGTACTGAGTGATTTTAAAGGCAACGTCCTAGGAGACTGCTGGTCGGGTTTTCAAAAGATCGATCTACGAAGTGACTCGCGAATCACGTTCGCGGCATGCTGGGCGCATGCGCGTCGCAAGATCGATGAGTGTCGCGGTGCGTTCCCTCTGCAAGTGGCGAAGTTGGAGTCGCTGATTCGGATGCTTTACGACGTAGAAGACCAGATCAAGGAGCTTGACGATGCAGCGCGTCTTGCGCGACGTCAAAGCTTATCGCGTCATGTTCTCGACCAGATCGCGGAGTACCTCGACAGCGAAGCGATGCAGTCACCGTCGGTTCTTCCCAAGAGCAATCTCGGTGTGGCGGCTGGCTATGTGCGACGTCACTGGGAAGCACTGTGCCGCTTCACCGAGGACGCGACGATTCCGCTGGACAATAACGATTGCGAGCAGTTGATGAAACGCGTCGCCACGGGAAGGAAGAACTGGCTCTTTAAGGGCTCGGTGGCTTCAGGAGAGCGAGCAGCAAACCTGCTAACGATCATCGGCAGCGCGATCCGCAACGACTTGGACGTGCGAGCGTACTTGGACGATGTCTTACGGAGGGCGCTCGCCGGCGAGACAGACTGGTCCGTACTGACTCCCCACGCATGGAAAGCGGAGCACCCTGAATCGATTCGCGAGTACAGGCAGGACGAACGCCGCCAAGCCGCCGACCGCAAACGCACCCGCCGAGCCCGCCGCCGCCTCCTCAACAAGTCAACCAGACGTCGCTAACTGGTTCTGGTGTACGGTTACGCCCAGGCCGCAAAGACGACTAAACAGATACCACCAACCGACTGCGCACGGCCACGCGTTAAACACTTGATCTTCCCACCAAGGACGAGGCCGGCAATCCCAGCCACTCCGCTTGCAATGCCGGTCATGGCCAGAATTTCTACCGACGATATCCGTTGAGCTGCCAGCCCAGCCCCAACGGCGATGCAATCAACACTCGATGAAATGGCCGCGCCCAAGACTACCAGATCCAGCTGACGCCTGCGAAGAGAAATAGAGAAAGTCCTCCGATGCATTCGGCGTTTCCAATTCCCACGCAAAGCATTTTTCTGCCAAGGAAAGCACCCAACGCACTTGCTAAGCCGCTACCAATGCCGATGGCAATCAAAACGAGCGAAACATTAGTGCCATCAATCGCTACGCCGGTGCCAGCGGCCAGGCAATCGATGCTCGCTGCGGCTGCGGCCGTCATTGTCGAAACTCCGAGAGAGGATTGACCTCCCTGCCCTTGGTCCCCGTCGATCTTGAGCAAGATACCTGTTCGGCGACAATTGGTTCTCCGCTTTAGCGACAACTAGAATTCCCGATCACGAAGTCGATTTTTGTTTCGAACCCTTTCGTGATTGTCCAGCTGATTTGGTTTGCCTGGCGGTCTCCACGCGATAGCTCGGCACGTTCAACTCGATGATCACGCTGTGGTGAACCAATCGGTCGATCGCCGCGGCCGTCGTCATCGCATCTTTGAAAATTTGGTCCCACTTGCTGAACGCCAGGTTGCTCGTCAACAACACGCTGCCCCGTTCGTAGCGTTCCGCCAACAGCGTGAACAGCACCTCCATCTCCTCTCGATCCTGTTGCACGTAACCCAAGTCGTCGATCAGTAGACCTTCGTAGCGTGACAGCTTCTTGATGAACTTCTGCAACCGAAGATCCCGTTTGGCGATCAGCAACTGTTGCACCAGCAGGCTGCAAGTCGTCAGCAACATGCTTCGGCCTTGCTGCACGAGTTGATTCGCAAGTGCACAAAGCGCATGACTTTTCCCGGCACCGGGCCGCCCAAAAATCAGGACGTTCTCCCGACGGTCCAAGAACGATCCTTCCCGAAGACTTTCCAGTTGCCGCGTCACCGACAACGGCAAACGATCGAACTTGAATGTCTCCCAGGTCTTGCCCAACGGAAGTCGGGAATTCGTCATTAGACGCTTGATCCGACTCTCGTGGCGGGCCTGGCATTCCAGGTCCGTCAGTTCCGCCAGGTACTCGACATGGCTCAGGTCCTCCGCTGCCGCGCGGTCGGCCGACGATTGAAACTGGTCGCGAAACATCGGCAGTCGCAAGCTGCGGAACTGCTCGGTCAGGCGTTCCTCCATCGGGCCGCTGTCGACTTGCGCCGTCTCTGGCGGGGTCGTCTTGCAGGTCCGCTTTGATGGGGATTGGGTCGCCTTTGTTTGACGCTTGCTGGTGGTAGTAGGGCGGTTCATCGTTTGGACTCTCCTTGTCGAACGTGTGAAGTAATACATCAAAGTCGTTCAAGTCGGGCGGATCGACGTCGATGTCGGTCGCCGGCTTGATTTCGATCGCTTCGCGCACCATCTGCCGAATAAGCTCGACATCAATGGATTGCCCCGATTGGATTTGGTGACGCAGCGCATCCTGCACTGCGTCTTGGCTCTCGCGAGCCGCGATTTGCAGGAGCTGCAGGTAGTTTCGCACCGCAACCTTCCCGCTGTGAGCATCACACAACATGTCATACGCGATCCGAAAGTGACTCGTCGGGAACATGTCTTGCCGATACTTGTAGTTCTCAAATGCCCCCGGTTTGCGGACCAGTGAATCGATCACGTGGCGATAATTAATCGCCGAACCGCCGACACCGATCAGTCGAGGCATCCGCTGCACTTCAATGCCGTGGTGCGTTACATCGATCCATTCGGCACTGATCCTCACGTCGACCTTGTGCTTGATCAGACGACTGGGGACGGAGTAGACATTCTTCTTCACCTTGATCGTACTGCTACTGTCAACGGTGAGCCCCCGCTGGATGTCATCGGTATCGAGCCTGTGATCGGGAAGTCGGCTCAAATGCGACTGTTCGATTTCGAAACGGTCCTTGCGAGCGAGGTTGCTTCGCGTGATCAGAGCTCGCACGAAGTCCATGTAGGCTTTGCGGCTGGCGAAGTCGCGGCTGCCGCGTAGCAGCAGTGCTTGGTCGATTCGGTTCTTGAGATGACCGTGAGACGATTCGACATCACCGTTCTCGTTGGCGCAACGAACGTTGATCCGCTCCGGTTCGACTCTGTAATGATCCATCAATGCCGCATACCGCGCCGTGAGTTCCTTGCGTGATGAATGGTTGTTGACCGCGGCGCTGAGGCTGTCGGTGCGATGACGCTCGGGGACGCCACCGAATTCCCAGAACGCATTCTGGATGCCTTCGCTGAGTGCCTCGAATGATTCGGAGAAGCAGAGCGTGACGGACTCGACGTTGGAGTAGGTCAACACGCAGTGGTACAGCATGTGCTCAAAAGACACTCCCGCAATCGTGACATGAAGTTCGTTCATGACGGTGAAGTCACTCGCGGCAAGGCGAGCAGGGTGATGCTCTTGTGGAAACATGACCGGTTTTCCGGGGCCATGCATGCTGCGCCACTTCCTCACACGCCGTTCGAAAGTTCTGCGAGTCGAGTCCGGATAGAGGCCGGGATAGCAATCTTGCAGCCACTGGAAAAGGGTCTTCGCTTGGAGTCGAGGTTCGGCCTCGAGTTTGCGTTGCACCTCGTCCCAGACTCCGGCGAACGGGTCGATTCGAGTTCGGTACGTCCGCGGCTTCTTGCACTCCGAAGGGAGCCGGTCGTCGTCTCGATAATGCCTTGCTGTTTTCTCATCCATTTCAGTCATCCTTGACGAGGCGGCCAGCGACTTGCCTGATGCTAGCAACCGCCGCAGTTCTTTAACTTGTCCGTCCGTGACCATCGCAATCTCCGTGGAAACAAGGAGTTACGATGATGACCCGAATCCCAAAATCCGGGAATTCTAATTGTCGCTGGCCGAAAACAAGCCAACATGAGATCGCCTCAACCCGGGAAAGCTAATTGTCGGTAACCGGGAAAACCAATTGTCGCTAGACAATACCGCAACGAAAGCATCGGGTTCCGAGTATTGCAATCAGTACAACTCCCATGCCACGGCAACCTGAAATTGCCATCCACTCGAAGCACCCCGCAATAGTGATTCCGATCGCTGTCGCCACGACAGCCGTCATGCCAAAAGTTAAGGCAGCCAAGGTCATCGCCCGGCGATCGACTTTTGAACACGCAACGGCCCTGGCGAGCGAGACGACGAACGCATCCGCTGATGTACCGAAAGCCAGCAGGGCAAGGGATAGCCAGGACATTCAATTACTCCTGCAGTTGGCTAGAAGTGCCGCCCCTTGGCTCTGGGTGGCCGGGGCGTCTCTTTTCGGTTGGCGGACAGGAAATCAAGCAAATCTTGCTCACAAACTCGCTTGCAACTGCCGAATTCGTGACAGATGAGTTCACCCTTGGCGATCAGTGCGTAGACCATACTCAAGCTAATCTGCAGCTCTTTCGCAACTTCTTTGACGGTATAGAACATTGTTGACCTCCGCGGGTTCTTAGGATGATTAGTTGGCATCAATATCGACCCCGGCTGGCGCTCGCCGGGCTCCGTGGCCGGTATTCATTTCTGTCAGCATATGCGCCGCGTTGCACACGACCACCATTTGCTTCGCCTGGGCCGACATAAGTTCGCAAACTGGGATCGATCGAATGACGATCCCATCCGGCTGTGGCACCGCTTTGGCTTCGCCGCCCTGACGCACGATCACATTCAAACGTCGGGCATCCTGGAAGTGAAACTTGGGCAACTTCCGTTCAGGTTTCGCGTCCACAATTTGAAGCTGCGACACCGGGTCTTCATCCAGGGAGAACCGCAGCTCAATTGGCACCGATCGCCAACTCCGATTGAGGATGACACCACTGCGATAGAGACTGCTTCGAAATGCGATCGCATTCGCGGTGAACCAGAGCGAAATGCGTTCTGCAAAGAATTGTCTCGCCAACACACCCGGCATGGCGTAGCGCAGCCACCGTGTGATCAGTGACGCGAGAATCGACCACGTCAGTACCACTGCGATCAAGCGAAGAAGGAAGGACTCGAACTCGGGGATCAGCTTCCAAGCGATCACGATACTTACAAAGATGTTCGCGAATACGCAGAACTCGGTCACTTTAAAACCCAGCTCGTAGCTTCTCCACGATGGACAGCGGACGCTGACCATCGCCCGTTTCCGATCTGGATCGAACATCAGGGAAGGCCATGGTGGAAGCCCAGGTGAAGTCACTCGTATCATCGTTCACGCCCTCCAGTATCGATCGCGGAACAATTCGTGTTTGTCGTAAAACGCGCGCTGTAGGATCATGGGCCGATAAGAGGGTCGGATGATCAATTGACGCAGCAGTTTGTCATCTCTGCCAAAGAAACGGCCAAGTTCCGCGCCCGTCATCAATGGCTGACTGGCGAGTGACCATGACAATCCCGTCGCCGCCTCCTTCACCGCCTGGTCGAACGAGGGAGAACTCGCCGACCGTGAGAGCGTCATCGACTGTCCGAGCAGTTTGGACACATAGGACAGCGTGGTCTCGTCGGCCCCGCCGAAGAACTGAAATACGCCCGAGTTGGCGATAAACGTTTCCCAATTGTCTTTATAATTTGATTTGAGTTGCGATAAATCCTGCACCACAATCCAGCACTTGACGCCCAGCCCAGCCAGTTGGGCAATCGCGGTCTCCGCACATTTGAGTCTGCCGAGCACTGAAAATTCGTCCAGTAAAAAAACTGCCTGATGGCCGGACGAAACAGTCTCTTCCTCAAACGCGGCGAAAGACATTTGTGCGATCAAACGGAGCCAACCGCTTAGGTCACTCATTCGAAGCGCGGGCAATGTCACGTAGAGCGACATCGCAGAGCGTTTTAGATCGGCGAGATTGATTGAGTCGCCCCGTAGCACATCATGCATGCATTCGATCGAGATCCAATCGAGATGTTTGCGCAAATTCGATAGCACGCTACTAAACTCACCACCGGTCCGGTCGTAAAACGCTTGCGAAGCTGCCCTCACCGATCCGCCGCCTGAGTCATTGGACGCCATTTCCTTTTCAAGCAGGTATCGATTCGGATTGTTCGGATCTGGCCGGGCGAGTTCACTGGCCAGTTGCCACACCGTGATCAGATCTCGACGTCCCTCATAGTTCGCATCTGTCGCAACGTGAGAACACAATCCCGATAGAATCGCCCGAGAACACTCGTCCCAGTGTTTGTCCTTAAAATCGCCACTGACGATTAAAGAGTCAGCGATCAGTTTGGCATTGGGAACAAAGGTTCGGCGATCCGATTGCAACAGCATTTCCAAGGCGTTGTAAGCAACATGGAACGGCGTCGTGTGCGCCCCGGAAATTCCGAATGGATCCAATACAGCCACAGACTGATGACGAGCCCGCCAGGTTGCTGTCAAACGCGCGATGTCACCCTTCGGATCGATGCACATTAGCGATGTTTGGGCAGGCAAACTGAGGGCGTTAGCGACCAGAGCGGAACGCCCCTTGCCACTACGTGATCCAGCCACCGTGACCACGTGCCGGTCGTCCCCTACTCCGATCGGCACGCCTCCCAAGGCGTATCGAGTCAACCTGCCATCAGGCAGCCTTTCGCCGGTCTTGATCTCGGCGCCCAACACACCGAGAAATATCTTGGATTCCGAATTTCGGTTGATGTCGAATCGCAATGATTCGGTTGCAATGACGTTTCGCGGCGACTCAAAACAAGCGTTTGGTGGAGTCCCGACATCGTCCGGAGCCCTGCCACGTGGCAGATCATCGAAGATCGAGTCAAGTACCGTTGGTTTCCTATTCATCTTCCAAACGCCCTAATTGAAAGTTGGCAGAACCGGGTTTTCAACAAGCGTGCTCTCAATCACGAAGCGACCTCTTTCAAAACCCGCCTCGGCACAGATGCGTCGCCACCGGGGCGTCTCTTGCGGGGACACGTAGTACATCGCCAAGGCGCCGCCGAGCTCGCGATATTTGGTGAGTGACGAAAGCATGCGGTGTCCGACCGCGCTTCGCTCACCGGCATCGTGCTCCGTGTCAACCATGTCCGAAAAGAACACGGTCATCAGTTTCGTTTGCTCTGTGACATCGGGCATTGCCATGACGTAATCCGTCACCCGCCGGGTCGCTTCGAATACCTGCGAACCACTCGGATCCGATTTCTCCTTCAGAAAGCGTGCAAGATCCTCAGGACTTTGAAAACGATTTCGAAGGTCTGTGGGCCGGCCTTCGAATAGAACGACGTTGACCGCCGATTTCCCACTGAGCTGGGCAATCACAAGCTTGGTTTCACCTCCCATCGAATCGACAAAAAACTGGTCAGAGATTCTCAGGAAGAGATCGTATCCTCCGTTTTCCCAAATTTGGTTAAATGACCCGGACTGATCGACCACGTACGCCAAGCAGGCGTCCAGTTCACGATGCTCGAACGGCGGCGGTTGTTCGATGGATTCGGTTTTCACGCAGCCGCTGATACCGACAGCGATCGCAACGGCTGCGATTCCAGCGTTTCTCAAAACTGACTGAAGAAAATCTGTCATTACACTTCCTCCGAGGTGTGGTAGTCGGCGTGGTAGCCGCCTAAAAAAGCGAGTCCAACGGAATAGACGACCGTTGCACCAATGCAGACCGATTGCGGCGTGCCGGTCCAGCCGCCGGCGGCCTGATTCGACATGCCGGCGTAAAAGATCAACGCATCTCCGATGACCAAAATCGCGGCGATTCCGACGAGCAACCAGACAAGGATCGGGTTCCCGTTGCTTTGTCGTGAAAGCCGACCGTGACCGCTGAGTTCGGTGAACACGCGAAACCAAATGTAGGAAACGGTTACGCAGAGAATCATTGCTGTCACGGCGGCAATGTCGATCCGATTGAAACCGTCGAATCCTGCCATCGCCCCAATGCCGGGGATCGGAAGTTTGCTCAATTTCGTTGCAAACACACTCATCAGATTTCGCAATCCGTCAGCCACGATCGTCAGGTAAACCACGACGATCGCCGGCGCGACTAAGACAAGATTGACCAACCAAAAGACGATTTGACTTTTCAGCGATTTGCGTCGTCGGGGTAGAGACGACGCTGCCTCCTGCCCCGTCGGCTGGAATGCACTATCGAAAGTTCCCATCTGCTCGAACATCAGGTTCTCCTTAGATTGCGATGTTGCCAGCTAGCGTGCCCTTTCGATCAATTGCTTCGCTCAGTTGATTCGCGAATCCCAGGAAATCATCAAGAATCGCCTGCTGGTCGACCGACTGCGGGTCGGTCAAAAAGTTCAAAGCGATCTCCACCACGCGACCGGTGAACCGACAAGGTTTTTCCGCACGCCCCTGGTATTGATCGGCCTCAGCAACCGCGTTTTCCACCGGTTGGATCGGCGAGACTTCGATGAGTTTCTTTCCGTTGTCGTCGACCTTCCTGAGGAGCCGACTGTGTTCGCGCCGCAACTCCTTCGCGGTCTTAATATCGACATAGAAACCGAGCCGAGCCGTTTCGAAAGCTTCGTGCAAAGCTTCGATGGGGCATTGTTTTCCGCAAAGGACCTTGAGCGCCTCCGCGGCAAACATCTCGATCAGGTCAGGAGATTCGAGGAGCGTTTTGCCTGCTTTTTTCCAAACCGCCATGTTGCGGTAGGCTTGCGTTTCAGAAATTTTCAAGTTGTTGATCAACTCTGCGAACAACGAACGACGTGAATTCCTCGCTGTGGCAGCGCTATACATTGACAACACACCGCCGCTCCAAAGCACCATTTCAATGCCAGCGATATTGAGCGTCCGTGTCGCCCAAACACCGAGCTGCGTGACATCGTCGTCTGTCAATGCAGATGAGAATGCTTGCAGTTCGTCTTCGTTCATCTCAGCAGTGAACGGCAATACTTCGCGGACGGGTTTACCCGCCCAAACGAGGTCCATTACTTTTTTCATTTTGATGATCCATTGGGTTGACTGCTCACTGGGGAGCAGGAACACTGAAAAGCGGGGATGGGTTAAGCGGGTGTCATCATCAACTGACGCACAGCGAAGGCCGTCGACACGAGTTCGATGAACAGCCACAAAATCAGGAGGACAGTCAGCACAAACCACGGGATTGAAAGAACCAGAGTGATAATGATTAGTGGCCAAAGCCACCAACAATTGCGCAATCGGGCGAAGAGCGAGGGCCTGTTGATCGAATCGTTATTCATGTGGATACACTCAAAAAGCGGGACTCACGGGCGAACACCCGCGAGCCCCTAGGGAAAGAAACGACCTATCGACGAGGCGTGATCTTGGTATGAGCGTTTGTACGAACGTCGTACCCCTTCGGCTTGCCCGAGAAGAGCGCGAAGAGCCCCCACACGATACCGACGATGATCAGTAGACCCAGAAACGCGTCTCCGTCGCCGGCTGCGAACAATGCATCTGACATAGCTATCTCCGATTGACTGAGGTGTTTATTGCGGAACATGCTGTCCGCTTCACTAAGTCATGGGAGGGCTGCGAGTCGATTCGGCTCACCGACTTCAAAGTTTTCTGAACGCGCTAGGTGCGAAATTTCCAATTGATCAATTCGGCACTGAGAATCGGTCTACGATCGATTTTTGGCGAGCGTGCCACAGATCCGATATGGGACTGCCGTTCGCAGTACCTCTTTGAACCAATGGATGCGTTCGCCCCAATGCATCCCGCGTTTGTGTGAACTTGAGCGTTTCCGAATCGATGACGGATCCACGCGTCAGCTGCTTGCCACCCGTCTTCGAGAGGAATAGGATTACGGCGCGATTCACTTTCACAGTTAGAAGGAGCAATGATGAAACCGGAAGACTTTGACATCCGCCTATCCGATGGCGAGCCGGACTGGTCCAAGATCCTTGACGTAATGGTGACTTTTGTTCGGCTCAATCGAGTCAACGATCAAAACCGGCGTGGGGCACCCGAGGACGTGGTGCAAAGCGCGATTAAAACCACGCTGAAGACGAAGCATCGTTGGGGAGAGGGTGACATCGAGTTCTACGAACTTCTTTGGGTAAACGCCAAGCGCAAGATTGATACTGCTCGGAAGCACTACCGCAACGGACATGGACGATCCGTCCCCTTCTCGCGACTTTCAACCGACGAGTTCCAATTCATTGTATCCAAGGAGGATTGTACGGTCGCTGTTGCTACCGGCGATGTATCCGATGGGCCAAAATCCACACTTGAGCAATCGGAAGAGGAGCTCGTCGTTGGCCGGCTCGGGATGTCGCTGAACGACTGGTTGGAAGAAGAATTCGGCGATTTAACGGAATTCGAACGCGCGGTCGCCAAGTTGTGGATGCAAAACTACACGGTCGACGAAATCGCGGCGGAGCTTGGCGTTTCCGCGTCAAAGGTGAAGCGGGCGCGATCTAAAATTCGGCGTCTGCTTGATGGTCAGGACGACGAGGCACCGTCAGAGAGATAGGTCACGGAGACCTGTCCGGAAGCCTATCTGGACTGTTCAGACAGAGGCGGCCGTGTGCAGCGTCGAGTGCTGTGAATAGTGGATGTTCTTGTGTCGGACCTCGTCCCTTTTTCGAGACATGCAACTTCTTTTCGCGGTAGGATTCATAGTAGTTGAAGATGAGTTGATCGGTCATGAGTGCATCGGCAGCACCAGATTCAATGTCCTCGGCCGTCTTCTCATACCCGTAACGTCGGAGCAGGTAGAGACTGCGGTAGTAGGAGTCGATTGCCTCACGTCTGCCGTCTTTCCACGCCGCCACCGCCAAGCCTTCTCCTCCGGGATCAGGCTTGTCGCGAAACTCTGCAGAGTACCACCATGCCAGGTAGATACTCGAGTTGTGGTCGAGTTTCTTTATCGCTGCCTGTGCTTGCCCTTCAAGCCGCATTGACTCGACGTTGTCCCAAGTGACCGCCGAACCGACATGGACAATCGTTGCTTCGGCATAATCCCAAGCGTCTACCAGAATACTTTTCCAAAGTCGTTTCAAATCTATCGTCACTTCCACTAGATTAACATACCTCATCACTCTGCGCAAATTTGTGAAATAAGAGCCGACGCTATGACTTATGAAAACCGCACGCAGATTCTTCTTCAGGATTTGGATAAACAGACGCGATTGCAGGTAGATGAATTTGTTGATGCGTACCATCGCGAGGTTTCATCGCAGGACGTTACCGACAAGATGGCGGCACGTTCCTTGAAGAACCAATTCGCGGTTGCCAAACAGGAATTCGGGAACAACGAAAAAGCGATCTCTGCTTGTCTCGCGCAGTTGCTGCTTGAGTTCGCCGTTCGCTTTCTGCGGCGATATGGCCGCCCAGTAACCTGCAACGAGTTGACGACGTTGCTGCCGGAGGTCTCGGGGCGAATCGCAGGGCTCTATCTTTTTCTCGATCCCCAGGTAAGAGCCCCTGAACGTTTTGGCAGCCATGTTCCCCTTTCCGGCATGACGTCCGGATCGCAGGCATCCCTCTACCTGGTAAAGAGTCCTGATCGCACGACCCGGGTGGCCAAGGTAGCCAAACTTGGTTCGCCCGAAGCGATCGCCCTTCAACACGAAAAGGAGATTCTCGACCTGCTCAACGAGCGTCTCCCATCAAGGCCTGATGTGCGGTTTGCCCGCTTAATCGACCATGGCGAGAACGAACGCGTCGTATTCCTGATTCTGGATCACGTAGACGGAACTACTCTCGAACGGGCCATCGCCGAACGACGGCTTAGCGTTACCAGTGTTGGCGAGATCTGCTTGCAACTTGCACAGACATTGGCGGCGGTTCACAATCTAGCCATTCTTCATCTCGATCTTTCGCCACGCAATGTCATCGTCAGCCAGGCCACGTCCAACCCGGTTGCCACGATTCTCGACTTCGGGACTGCCGCGGAAATCGAGTTCGCAAATGAGCCCGTGGAAAGACCAGAGTCGATTGGGAAAGGTACACCGGGATACGCAAGTCCCGAGGTCGCTGAAGTATCGTCCGTGTGCGTTCAAAGCGACATCTATAGCATTGGCGCCGTTTGTTTAGATGCTTTGGCGGGCTGCGTTCCAGCTGAGGCAGACGAATTGGAATCCTTCAAGCACAACGCTGACAGTCAAACAAGGCAATTCTTAGCGGTGCTTGGAAAGGCAACATGCGAGTCGCCGCAGGATCGTTACGCGGACGCCGTAGAGCTTGCTAACGCAGTTCGGCCATTCGCTCTCTCAACGCGACAGCGGAAGCGCAAGAGACGCGTCGCCTTTGCGGGCGTACTTGCCGCCGCGTCGTTGATGATCCTGATGGTGTTGTTCGCCTATCATCTTACTCACAGAACGGTACTACCACCGCCAATGCCTCCTGTGGAAACACGACAGCTGACATGGCTCGAAGAGGTTGCCAGGAGCCGAAATATTGAGCTGAAAAATGTGACCCAAGAGCACTTTAATCCATCGCTTGACTTTATGTCTCCGAAGTTCGCTCAGCTGACAAATGCTGCTTTTCTTCGCGTAGATGTCGACAAAGAGATTTTCGACCTCGCCCGTGGAGTCGAATTCCGAATCAATTCGGGACATTGGCGTCAAATGGCTCTCGTTGACGGAGGCTTTTTGTCAGCGTCGCTCTCCCATGATGACATCAAGGGAGCGAAATCGATTGATATCCAAGTCGATGAGCATCCAGGTGAATTCACCGGCTCGGTCGTCATCGGTCCATTCCGTTACGAAATGGAATTTGACGCCAACGGGACGCAGCAGCTTGACGAGCTGCGCCGACAACAGCAGGCTCTTCTCGACTCAGAGACGCTCATTTACTTCGACAACATGGGGCATTGGCAACCGGGACAAGAATTGCTGGACGCTGCCAACGCAATCAAGAGGATTCACTTCTATCCTTCGCCAACGGCGAAGAACCCGCTTGTATTGTTCCCTCTTTACCCAATAGATTTTGACGCTGCCGATATTTCGCAGATGTTCAATAACCACCGTACCTATTTTGACAATCAGAGATATCTAAGACTATTCGTTGAGATGCGTGCGGACGACAGCAGTTTTTCGCGTGAATATACTCAGTCAATGTTCACCGGCTACGATTTGAGTAAGGCAAGCGACCGTAATCAGGCAGTGCAACGAATCCTTTCGTGGTCTGATACACCGAATGAAGTGCAAGGTAAGGGATGGGTTCTGTCATCACAGGTAGACGCCAACCTTCTTGGTACCTTGATCAACCTGCAGGTTGGCTCCCACCCAGACGCACTCAACAATGAGATCGCGGTCACGGCGACAACGTGGGGGAACGACGATCCTTTACGCGAACCAATTCCTACGCCGATTGAATTTGCCGCGAAGCTCCGGGAGAACATTGGCGAGTTACTTCAAAGCAATGTCCTCTACGTCCGCGTTCACTTCGTCGATGGCTCATCGTCCTCCGTCATCCAGTTTCTTGAAGGGAGCAGTCGTCCGGTCGTGGAGACTTCTGCTGGCAAGTGGACCCCAGAGCCGTCCAGTGATGCCCCTGGCAAAGGGAGCAACCAGGGCTTTGACGATGAGTCAATGCCGATCAAAACACACGTCGAAGCAGTTCGCGAAAGATTACAAGGCAATAGCCGCAACGAAATTGCACTCAAAGCTCTGGAGTTCTTCGCGAACAACGGTGCCGTAACGTGGAGCATCAGCAAGAATCTGACAGACAAAGAGCGCAGAGGCATTGAAGCGATCCTGCTGGGGGCCCAGCCAAACAGGTTTGCCGCTTCGTTCAGCAGGTCAGGAAACGCTTATGTCCAAGGGCAGACTGTAGAATGGGATACAGCCTACACTAGCTCCGCGTATGAGCCATTCTTCTGGCAGGTGCTTTTCGTTGATGGATCACAGTCGGATGTAGTTGAAGGATACACTCCGCAGCGTGTTGAGGTGATCGACGAATCTGTTCCTTTTCGTTTGGATGTCAATGGCAAAACTGTCGAGCGGACTACGAAACGCAGCATCCCACAGCTTCTCGACAAGGTGACCTCGCCACGAATCTGGAAGACGGGTGTTTCATCAGGTGATGTGTACAGCTATCAAGGCGATCCACCAATAATTAAGCTCGACCCCCGCCACCACTTACTACGCGACGATTTCAGTTACTTATCCATTTCATCCGAGCGCGCCGTCCTTCAATCCTCGGGTCGAGAAATCGAAGGAGTAAAGCTAATTCAACGCGTCGAGGTCATCAGCGGTGGTGCAAGCGATGATCAGATAAAAGCAATAAAGTCCTACTACCGTGCTCAGTGCAATCGTTTCGTATCTACAATGTTGGTCAAGAGCGGCGACCGCTGGCAGTGGGACGAAAGTTTTGTCGAAAATGACGCGCTAAAGATTGGGTCAATCTATTTCTGCACAAGAGTGGCGTCCAAACTGCCAAAGCCAAGTTTGCAGGTGCATGAGAACGAGCCCTTCAAGTCAATCGTAATACCTTCCAAGGTCAAAGCGGTTTTCACCAACGACAAGATACCGTACGAGCGAAGGTTTTATCTCGTCGCGACCTTTCTCGACAATAGTAAATCAGACTTTATTCTGTTCGAAAACTCTGCGGCGCCGATCAATTCGACTCCTTCTATCCCTGAATTCGCGCCCTCGGTGATTCCCATCAGTAAAACCCTTTCGGAAGCCTTTGTCGGCTTCGATCCCGTACGAACCAAAACAGCTCTTGAAATGCAGAAAAATCTGAATAGCGTTCGACCGATACCTAAGATTCCCAAGATCACTACCGATTGAACTCGCGTTTGTTTCGGTTACTCCACTTATGGCAGAATCCAAGGTAAGCTGCCTCCGGGTCCCTGGGTGGAGGAGATCCAGTTGTGTTGATCCATGCCCGCCACTGACGCTCTAACTCGTACACATCCCAGCCCGGAGCTTTTTGTCGAGCGAGATGAAAAACATCAGCCTGCAACTCGCGAACGTGGGCGTTCTTCGAGCCGTTGGGGATTCCTGTGGGAACACTACCTCGACTCTCGGCCAAAAGAATATCACTCCCACTGCCCCCACGATCTTCGAGTGAAATGCGAAAGTCTGGGAAATGATTGTTGGCGTCGTCGTCAGCGCAGACCTTGCCAATGAGGCGTTTGAACTCCTTGGTCGTTGAGCCGGAACCGCACTTCTTTCTCAAAACCTCAAGTGACACTCTCCACTCGGCCTGCTTTCCGCAATGCTTGCGAATGATCTCATAAAGGCGGCGTTCGATTGGTCGCCGTAACCGAAAGTAATCCCGATGTAGCGTGAGCACCTCCTTCGATTGAATCGCGTTGAACACCCAGTCGGACAGCTTGACTTCGATTTCCTGCATTCGGCCATCCCGAGTCTCCCTGACAATCTCAAAGCTGTCGATCAAGCCAAAACCCCGCATGATCTCTTTATCGCCGGTCGTAATATTCGTCGTAATCCGGGTGCCGGAAAGCCGTTCCAAGGCGCCCTTGAGCAGTTCATAACCCCGCCCGTTGGTCATTCGATTGGTGGCGGTCAAAAGGTCGAATGCTTTAAAGCGAACGGACTGGGAGACCTCCCTGTCCTCATTGATTGCTGCGATCAGCTGGCTTATGCAAAAGATCAGAATATCGCGGTCATGAATCGTCGCCAAACCGTCTGCGGAGGGTTTGATTTCGATCCAAGCGTCATTGTGCTCGTAGCGGCGAACACGCAAATCTGGTTTGGTGGACAAGCTAAATACCGGATGCTCCATCGAAGCCATGTCGCCTTTGGGCGCAGCGTCAAAAATGTCGCAAACGAAAAAATCTTGAACCGGATGACGGTCAGGTAGCAGTGGCGATCTTTGCTTGATCGTTTTCGATATTTCACACACCATGATCCAGCAAACGACATTTCACACACCAAGTCAACGGGAAATCGACATTTCACACACCCCGGTGTTTCGACACTTTGCACACTAGGTTTCGACACTTCACACACCGTCTTTCGACACTTTGCACACCGGCCGATTCCAGTTTGACAATCGATTCAATGGGATAGCACCGATTCGAAAGGGCGTAACACACTCTTTAACACATATTTAACACCCCTACCCCGACTCGACGATCGAGTTGACTGTGGACAATCGTGTCCGAACGCACATTTCGGCGGTGGGAAAAATGTAAACAGTGAGTATTCCCAAACTTGGCAAAACGAATCGCGCGAGTACCAGGTGTTTCCGAGTTTCTGATTTCTGTAAGCGATGATCTTTAATTGATCGATTACAGCCGGATGGACAAGAATTTGACTCGTGGCTGCAAGCGTGATAGCTTCGACCCATGATGACAAAGGACTATCGACACATCGATATTCGAAACAACCGAGTTGGGCAGCCACGTGCTTACATCCGGGACAGCCGCCTACGCGTCCAGGACATCGTGGTTGATCATCAGCGTTTTGGGCATTCAGCAGAACAAATTGCCGCTGACTACGACGGACTTTCCTTAGCACAAGTCCATTCCGCCCTCGCTTTTTACTTCGATCATCGCGAAGAGATCCAGGCTGCGATACGGGACGACGAAGTGTTTTCTGATCGAATGCAAACCAGTGGAAGTGCGATTTCCGTGCAGTGGCCGCTGATAATGGAGCGGAATGACACAATCAGCAATCCAGTTTCACCTTGATGAATGTATCCCGAATCACGTTGCAGCCGGATTACGACGGCTTGGCCGTGATTGCACGACAACACATGACGTCGAACTTCGCGGAACTGAGGATGTTGTCCAACTTGAATATTGCCGGTCCCACGAACGCGTTCTTGTGACGCGTGATGCAGATTTCTTAAGATTGGCCGACGATGGCCATGAACATGCCGGAATTGTTTTCTGGACCGAGAAGCGTGGTGTATCCCAACTCATCCGCGATATCGACACGACAGGCTTTCAAGCAACGCCGCATCGTATCCGAAACACCGTACTCTATGCATGATTCGGTAGCGCGATGGCGAAGCAAGCTTCAAAACCAATCGCGATCTATTGTAGAGTCAGCAGTCGCCAGCAAGACACCGCAAGCCAAAAACCTGACCTCCAACGATGGGCCGACGCGTTTGCTCAAGACGCGCCAGTCATTTGGTATGAAGACCAGTTCTCCGGCCGAACGATGCACCGTCCTGCGTGGGATCGGCTGATCGCCAACGCTCGCACCGGATGTGTCGACAAAATCGTTGTCTGGCGGTTGGATCGACTGGGGCGAACGGCGAAGGGACTCACCGCTCTGTTCGACGAACTCCCTACTCTCGGTATCGGTCTTGTGTCGATCAAAGACGGATTAGATCTGGAAACACCGGCCGGTCGGTTGATGGCCAACGTCCTCGCAAGCGTCGCTCAGTATGAAACAGAGATCCGAGCGGAACGTGTCTTGGCCGGGCAAGCACGCGCGAAGCAACACGGAAAATCCTGGGGTGGCTCCAAGCCGGGGCGCCTGCTCTCGCTAACGCAAGAACAAGTCGATGCGATCATCGACATGCATGATGCCGGCAAATCAAAGTCTTCGATCGCGCGTGCGACAGGTGTGAGTCGGCCGACGGTCTATCGAATCCTTGCACAGCAAACACGATGACACTGCAATACGACTTTGCGATCTTACAGCAATCCGCATTTCCGCCAATACGCTTGCACGGTAGTCTGTGAAGCCATATTCACAGAAGAACAGGCTTCCGTGTTTCTGTACCACCGTAATTGCGGAAATACGACTAATTTCCAATCGCCCCGCTCCCAGGCTGTGGAAATCAGCACGCGATTGGTTGCTATTCAAGGCTGGATCAGCTATTCAGAATGGATGGATTTCCTTTCTCGCAAGGATGAACTGGACGAGTTCAAAACCAAAATTAATTTGTGTCAGTTCCTGGCATCTCAAGGGTATCAGCTCGATCGACGCAGCAGCAGTCGATGCAGTGCCGTCATGAAGCATGGCAATGGGGACAAACTGATCATTGCACGATCAGAATCGCGGACTTGGATCTATTTCAATGTGCATGGATCCGATAGCGGGACCATCATCGACTTCGTCCAACGAGAAGGCATCAAGCTCGGCGAGGTACGCAAGCGACTGAGGCCGTGGCTGGGAAAAGCCGAAATCCCAATTGCCAAATTGCCTTCGGTGCCCCTTGATCTCGATCCATCAAAGCCGGACACTGCAAAGGTCTTGGCCGCCTGGATGAACGCAAGTTCCGTCGAAGCATCGAATCGTTTCTTATTGCAAAGGCAGATTCCGGCCAGAGTGTTTTGCCATCCAAGGGTTGTCGATCAAATCCGCGTCGACGACCGCCAAAACGTCCTCTTCGGGCACTGGTCCCATGATGGACTGTCGGGCTACGAAGTGAAGAACCGGAGTAGGGACGGGCGGTCGTTCACCGGTTTTGCACCAGGCGGAACGAAAGGCTTGTTCTTCACGACGCCGGAAAATTCGGATTCGATTCTCACGTTCTGCGAGACTGCCATCGATCTGCTCAGCCTCGTCGCTTTGCGCGGGATCGAAGGAAACCGACTGATGAGCGTCGGTGGGCAAGTCAGCCCATTGCAACTCGATCTCATTCTGGCGGCTGTTAAAAAAATGCCATCAGATTCACAAATCCGACTAGCGATGGACAACGACGAGGCGGGTAGGGGACTCGCCGATCGGATTGCCAATCACCTCTACGAGAACGGCATCTTGCCGACCCGGATCATCGAAGACTGGCCTGCCACGCCTGGCGCTGATTGGAACGATGAACTCTGCAACAAGATGAAGCAATCAATGGAACCGACTTCCCCATAATCGTGTTCGACGGCACAGAGAATCGTTGATCTGTATCACCACATTTGCGGCTTTCCGGCAATGCACACCAGCCACCAGCTGAGGGGGTACAAGCCTCCGATTTGCCGGTTCGGGCGGTGATGTGCCAACTTTTTCCTCGACTCGGCGTTAAGCCGAACGTAGTCGTGCACCTGATCCCTTGTCCGACAACATAGCCTGCGGTTGGATGCAATTTCAGCAAATCAACGGCATTTTTTCGGCCGATTTAAGGCTGCCGCAATAGGAAGGGCTGCACATCTTCCGGCAAACCTCAACAGATTGAGTAAGAGGCTGGTCGCCACCAAGAAATACGGTGTACTCAGGTCCCTCAGGTGTGACGCGGCAATGACGTGGGCAGAACCAGATGCAAAAATTGACAATTTCTGATCTCAGGCACACGTAAACCGAAGCCCCAAACACAACGCCTGTTGAAATTTATGCGTCCCATACCCCACTTCATACGCGGTTAAATAGGGTAGTGCAAGAATTCTTTACACGAGCAGAACGCGGCGACAGGTTTAGCGACCGAAGTCAACGGTTTTGGAGGAATCAGGGATGCGCTGTAAACCCGGAGTTCTGCAGCGTTGGAAAACGGTGCTTCACGATTCATCGACCGGTTCCAAGGAAACTGCAATGGAAAAAACTCTCACTCAACTCGTATACCGGCACTCTTTCGCTATTCTCATTGTCGTCGCGCTGCTCATACTGCTCCTGATTCTGACCGGACAGATCATCTGGACTGACGACTTTGTGATCTTCAACGGCTACTTTTCGCGATGAGGGAGTGGAGGTTCCGGGCGCCCGGAAGAGGATGCAACAACAATATCCATCAGAAAAACAATGGGTCCGGATTCGGATGGTCTGAAAATTGCGGCAACTTGCGGCCAGATCGTCCAGTCTGCCAATCTGACCTTGACGGGGGCGATCACCCGATTCGTCGGGATGTCACACTACTCAGTTCCCAACTCAGAGCATTCAATTGACTGAACCAGCAACGGCTTCGACTCAATACGGTGACTTAAAAGGCACGATTTGCATTGATGGACACAACGGTCTGTCAATCGACGATTTGCTTCAAAAAGCCGATGTCCCGAAGGGGTATCGTCCGATTGGCATTCGTATTTCCGGGTCGAGCAAAAACCGGGGCGAAAAACCATCTGTTCGAGCGAAGGTGCTGTGCGTGGACACTGACCAAACAGGTTTTACGTCAGATGGAATTCGAAGTTTCGGCAAGGAACATGGGGAGCTGCATACGTTTGAGTTTGATGCTGAAATCGATCTAGACATGATTGTCTCCCTCATAAAAAGATACAGCATTGTGCTGCTTTCGAAGCTCACTCGTGGAATCGACGTCAAGATACAGCCGATACAGGATTGAACTCCAGTCGAAAAAGGCGAACGCCGCGGATCGTCCGATAAGTAATTCTGCGTTGCATTAATACATTGTGGTTCTCGGACTCGAAGTTCACGGCATTTCTCGATCCAGCAACCGGGCGTGTTGTCACGACGATCGCACCAAAATCAGGCTGCAAACAGGAGTTTTTCGAGAAAGTCAGTGTTCCAGCCAGCGATTTTGCGTTTCCGCTTGAGACTCTTCTTCCGAGTGTCCCGCTTGAGGAGCGTTGTGACAAACCGGCGAGCAAAGCTCATGTTCGACGTCGCGTTTTTGGTTCGGAGCCGACTGGAGTCTTCATGAAACACCACATCGAGAACCCAGTGCATGCTCTCAATCCCCCAATGCTTACGAGCGCAATTTGAAAATTCACGCACCCTTGCCGGTCGGCTTGATATGTAATATCGGACATCGCTTGACTGCTTGTCGCCACGAGTGGTGCATGTATTCGCTTGGCAAATACTTTTGGCTCCCTTCCATTGGTCGGTCAGTTCGCGGAGCGCTTCGGGAATCGGACAAGTCGCATAGAAGCGTTCTTCGTCTCGCCCGGCCTGCTTTCCAAGCGTGGTGATGGTTCGAACACCGTGGTCTTTGAGCCCTTCGTTGTGGGCCATCTCAAAGTAGTCAGCGATGGCGGCGCAAAGCTTGGGATGGTTGTCCTTGACGGCGAACACATAGTCGCCACCTTCTTCGATGATCTTTTCAGCAATCGACTTTTGGCATCCCATGGCATCGAGCGTCACGATCGAATTGCGCACGTCGATCAGATCGAGCAATTCGGGAATCGCCGTGATTTCGTTGGACTTGGAGTCGACCTCGGTTTGTCCGAGCGTGACACTATGCTCGGTGGCCCAGGCACTGACGATGTGAATCGCGTTGGATTTTTCCGCATCGGTATAGGACCCTCGCACCGTCTTGCCATCGATCGCCACGTGGATGGGACCTGTGTGATTTTTGGAATCGCAATCGGAAGATGCATGGGCAAGTTCACAAAGGTGCGAGTGCCACTGCAGAAGCGCCTTTTGAAACTCCGCGGGCTTTATCAACGACAGCACTCGCGTGATGGTGTCGTGAGAAGGGATTCCAGCTTCAAAGTCAGCGAACTTGGAGAGCCAGTCGAGTTTCTCTCCACCGAAGCTTTCGATCTCATCGGGACCATCCGCGCCTGCGATGACCGCCGCGACAACCAAGAATAGAATCGAGTTGAGCGGATGGATCGTCCGTCCGGCAACTCGCGGGTCGCTGACCTGATCAAAACACTCGTGAAACACGTCAATTTGGGAAGCCATTGCCATCTCCATACCAGGGCAGTGAAAAACCAGTCCGGCTGAATTTATTGGCAGAGGGGTTCACCAAGGCAAGACATCAACGAATACTGAAACCAGATTTTGGTGCGATCGTCGTGGGCGTGTTGTGACCTGGAAGTTTGTCGACCTCTACATTTGTTAGTTTTCGGCATCTCTAACGAAGACATATTCGTAAACCGTCCGCCCGCCAATCTCGTTCCCGGTATCACTCTTGGAATTCAGGCGATATTTGAATCCATTGCAGTGGTGATCAGACATTGGGAAGTTCGAACGGAAGACCATTTGTTTTGGTGGTTTTTCCGATCCCCTGTCGCCGGCACACTCGTGAGCATGAGCGGTCGCGATCCGATCGATTTCGTTTGCAAGAATCGTTTCTCCGGCTCTGCCGTTTTGGACGATCACGGCCACGGTTTCAACTTCGCCAATTGTTTTCCTACAGGTCTTGCAGATCACTTTGGCGACTGAGCCTTTTGTTTGAAATAGTTCTACATCGTCGTGCATGGTAGTCCCCAAAAAATACAAGAGTTTTCTTGACGCAATTTCCCAATGGGATCAGGTGTATTGACCCTACGTCAAGGCTGGTGCAAAGCAATCGTACTTCGTCGGTCTCTCATCGTCCGATAACGGAAGGTCTGTTGCGTTGTTTTGCCGCACTTCGGTCTCTGACACCGATGTCAGTTTGCCGATTTCGTTCTGCAAGCCGGTTTGTCCAACCGACGCATATTTGTCGGATGTCAGACCTGCAGTGGTGTCTCGATTGGTGCAAACAATCCCAAACACATGCCGACGAGATCGGATATCATCTAAACAGTCCTGGGCTACCGCAGTTCCTGCAAAATTCCTTTAATACCACGCTAGGGTTCGACCACTATGTCTCAGATTGATGAGCCGTCGATCAGTCATTTCTCGGAAATGGTGAGTCAGGTGACGTTCAAGTTTCTCACCAAAAACATCCATCAGATTACTCAAGTCGAGGACCACGTTCGCGCGTGGATTAGGGACCAGGACCCGAATTCAAACGGATTTGTGAACGCGTTTGCAGAGCTAGGTCGTAAGCTGAAGGAACATGATGGCGAACTCCCGGTATCGTACGAATTTGACACGTTGTATTTCTTCCGAATGCCCAAGAATGGAAAACATGTGCGGGGCTTTGAAGTTGGCGTAAGATCGAACATCCCCCTTGATATGCTACGAAGCGTAATTGAACGCTTAGGAAAGACGAGTGTGATGTTTGATACGCTACATACTGCCCATGATTTTGATGGGACTCCATGGTATTTGGATTGAATTCACCAGTAGCTTCACTGTGCTACAAGTTCCTCAGCTACCGATGTGAATTGCGCGTTTCCTGGACTTGCTGAAGTTGCATCGTTCGACGCGAGTTTGGCTGATTTAAATATTGCGGCGGTGAAAGCACCGACGCGGATCGAGGGCTAGCACACATCGGTCATTCTCACCGATTTCAGTTTGGTAGATCGCTTGGCCACATCGAATTGTCCAACCTCGCCCACCGGAAAGATCCACGAATCTGCGTCGGTTTTCACGACCTACGCGAGATAGCGAATCAACGAATGTGCCTTGTACGATACAATTTCAGTGCGTTTGAGACCACGGAAGTCGCGTTGGTGCACAGTCGACGAAAAGCTGTCAACAGCGGTTTTGAATCAGCCACTATGGCGGAGTTGCCGCGCGGAAACCGACAGATGCACAAATGGACACGTTGGTGCGTAAGCCCAGATAGCCATTGCAGTTACGGGTTCCAAAAGCGTTAGCGTATCAGCCTGACAGCGCAAAATGGCCGTCAGCCAGACCGCTAAAGTGGTTCAATCTAATTCCGGCGATGACATTCTGTGGCCGATTTCCCGACGCGTTCTAGGCCGGCGAGCTCATCAACCACTCGCCGCCATTGACCGTTTCGCAGCAGCGTTCGGTACTGACGATAAAGCCCCTGGCGGATGTCTGCGTCGAGCCCAAGCGAAGCAAGCGCTTTGGAAACGTGATGCACCGCAAGCAACTTTTTCTTGGGAGCACAGTAGAGCGTTGTGGCCCAAAACAGCATGCCGCCGAGCAATCGAACGGCGACCCTAGTCTCACGCCCTTTCTGAAGCGGTCTTGAGAAGTTGCCCCGACTCGATTGGCATGCCTTTTCAAGTCCTTCTTCGATCATGGTCGCAGAGATCAACCCGGCGACGACCATGTCCGCACCGCGGGCAAAGGCATCATGGATGGTTCTTTCCAGCGTAGCGAGTTGCTCGGGATGATCTGAGATCCGTTGTTTCCAGAGCGTAACTTTGGGAACCAACTGAGCGTAAAAGAGCGCGAGCATTTCTTCGGCCGACTCAATCCGTTCACCATTCTCTTGCCCCATGTCTAGTCCATGCATTGTCGTCGGCATCCTTGCTAGGCGAGTGGGAAATCATCCTTGAATCGCCCAAGATACCGTCATCACCGGATCCAGAAATAGCGGCCAAGCCCCCGACGGGTTGCTAGCAAAAACGTCAACTAAATGGGAATGCACCCTCTTGTTGCCACCAAACTATGGCGAAGACGAGGGGGTGCTGTATTTGGTTGCATGCCACTGACGAGCGACTTCGCGAACAATATTTCTTGCTGCTTTTGTGATTCGGTCTTGGGGGCCTCGAATGATCCACCAGCGATTTTTGCGGCACGTGACACCGACCCGTCTAAGTTTGGCCTGCACGGCTCGATCCCCCGCCTTTACCTTCTGGTCTAATTGCCGAAACGTGGATCCTGTGCCCTGGCGGAGATGCTGCATGTATCCCATCGCTCTCTCTCGTTTGGCTGCAATGGATTCGAGTGAGAGTGGTGTAGCCGATTTGCAGGAATCGAGATAACTTTGAGCAACAGCCAAAGCCTTCTCCTTGCATTGTCTCGAAATTTGAACGCCGCGTTTGCTCGATATGTCGAGCCCATGGACATGCCGCTTTTGATGCGGTCCACGGTAGCCATCTGTCTGCTTCTTCTTCAAATTTGTTTTCAGCCCAAGCCGTTCGAATTCATGTTCAACTCGGTTGATGACTATCTGTCCTGCGTCTTTGTCTTTTGCTGAGACAACGACGTCGTCAACAACGCGGGAGTACTGGGCTCCCATTGCGGCTGCGGTCGAGGCTAACCTTTGATCGAGCCCTGCGAAAAATAAGTTTACCGCGTCAGTGCTAGTTGGGCATCCCTGCGGAATCGTACCGTCGCATGTCATTAATTTTGCAAGTAGGTCTGCGACATCGGGTTTGAACCTCAGGAGCAATAACTGGCGATAAAGGGCGTCCGTTGTAATCGAAGGGAAGCAGTTTTCGACATCTCTCGTGAATACATGACGTTGTCCAACGTGTCGAGCGGCACTGGTGAAGCATGAACGGTGGCATATGCTTCCGTGGGCCGCACCATGCCACCACGGTTGCCTCTGGAAGAATTTGTGAAGACGTTTTGACATCTTCTTAAATTTTTTGTTCATTGGACGGATTACACGATGCTTTTTGCCATCCCATTGCTTTCGTGCGCTGCGATACATCACTGCCGTGTTACCGGCGTATCGCATCAATTCACTTGGGTCGACCTGAGCCACCGCCGCCAGCCTTTTTACGGTTAGATCGGGTGGACTTAGCCGAGTTTTTACTGCCGGAGAGTAACGCATCGAGCCGTGTTTCCATTTCAGCCAATTCTTGGACAGCATCGCCAATGAGCTCCGAGCAATTGGCTCTTTCAGAGGATTTATCCAGTGAAACATTCGCTCCGATCGAGATGAACACATCAATCGGAACGTCTAGTCCCTTAGCAATTCTTCCGAGCACATCGAGCGAGGGCTGGCGAGCGTCTCGCTCGATGAGACTCAGATACGGAACAGAAATATCGCAGTTCTTTGAAAGCTCCGTCGTGTTTAACGACTTCGCTTGTCTAAGAATGCGTATGGCTTTGCCCATCGAAATTTTCACTACGCAAAGCTCCTAAATAACGGTCTGTGAGAGCATTGGACACCACCAACTACCGAATTTGGAAAGTAAGAATCCGGTCAATGAAAACTGCCAGCTGGGACACGAGGTCTTCAACCAAACATTCGACATCATCCAGATTTTCCGCATCGCAGATCGAACCGTAGGCCGTCAATTTCTCGATTGCCTGGCAAATCTGTTTTGCGTCCTTCACAACCCCCCGAACTTCTCGGCCACCACGCACCGAAGACAATTTTCTGCGGATCGCGATAACGCTATCCCGCATTGCCTGAAAACGAACTGATGGCCGAAAACTCATCCTACACACATGACTATTCATCACTGCAGTACCTGCAATTTGAAAGGAACCCCACAGTGTTCAAGTGCACCAAGGAATTTGATGCACCCTAGGGGGTCAGTTCCGGTCATCCACAAGGGATGTCTCGCAACCGCGCCTTGCACTCGGTGCATGTAACGACTCACGGTTTGGTGGGATGTCACGGCGTGGCTCAACTCCGCTTGGCTGCGGTGTTGAGTGGAGGGGTTCCAGTTATCAAGTTGAGAATGAGCAGTGGCATTGCTGCCGAAGTTCCACAATCATTGCCGATGAAGTTCGATGTGTCAACAGTAGTAAAAAGATTTACAGCAAGGTTTTTCGGGGGTCGGTAGAACGACCTGCTCATCGCCTCGCACGTTGGATCACGTCAAAAAACGTTCACGTTGGTTTCCAGTGGCTCCGGAGCCGCTGGATCCAAAAATTCATCCCAGAAATCGACATGAACGATTTTGGCAGCACGCGTGAGTCTTTCCTCGATCGAGATCAGTTTTGCTGACGAATCGATCGCCAGTTGCAAATATGCGGCGTCATAGACCGAAATCCAATGCCCCGGGCACTCTTCGCGGTCAATTCTAACGGAACGGTTGATCTAGGCTGTCGTAAAGTCACGCCGCCTACTGAATCGAATCCGTATCCGAAAGTAGGGCCTTGGACGGTCGACCTGTGGCTTGTCGGATTGAGAGACACTGAGAAGCGTGGCTATTTGGGCTTCGACGTGAAATTCGGCGATTCGCGGAGGGTGACGTGGATCATGTCGCGATACGACATATCTATTGAATGAATTTCGACTTGATGTGGAGTACATGAATCGGTGTACGTTTTGGCTTGATATCCGAATCATGCTTTGTTTCATCGTCATGGCAATATGGGTTCCCGCAAGATCATGCCAGAAAACTGTTTCGTGTGACTTCAAACGACGCTGAACCTCAGGCCCACGAAGTTGTTGTGACCAAATAGTTGAGGGGAATTTGGAGCGATTCCACCGTCCAGTAAACGACAGTTTGTTGCACTAGGTCGCCGATAGTTGAAGACCGACCAGGTCAGCATCTTTGACGCTTGATCGTCTGGCACAAGCTGTGGCAGTGTACGGTTGTGAAGAAAAAAAGCGACCAAGAACTGTTGGCTCTCGTGCTGCGATCGCAGTTCAGTCGCGTTGCAGAGAGAAATGTCCGCGAGATCGTTGAGGCCGCTAAGGCCGAGTTGAGCTTGACGGATATTGCGTATGAGCGGTTGATGGCCGGGATCGAGTTGGGGCGACGTGTTGCCGAGGCGAAAGCCAACTACAACGAACGACTCACGTCGACACACAAAGCGGTGGCGTTTTGCCGACTGCACTTTGCTCGGTTGATCGCCGAGGGGTTGCAGGAGGAATTTCACGTTGTCACGCTCGACACCAAATTGCGGATGATCAACTCGCATCAGATCACGGTGGGCACCCTCGATGCGTCTCTCGTTCACCCCCGAGAGGTTTTTCGACCAGCCATCAAGGATGCTTCGAGCAGTATTCTATTGGCACACAACCACCCATCGGGAGATCCAACCCCTAGTCGCGAAGACCGCAGAGTGACCGAACAACTGACCGAGGTGGGGAAACTGATCGGAATCTCGGTGTTGGATCACATCATCCTTGGAAGGGAGGATTGTGTCAGCATCAGGGAACATGGCCCAACATTTTAATCAAGCTGGATCCCGAGCGATTCAACCGAGTGGCTTGTCGTGACGGATACGCACCCGTGGGCGCTTCTTTGGGAATCCCCTCGATCGCCAGATCAAGAACACAGTGTGGGACGCTGCCGATTATGGCTCTTCGGGTTCATGTGGAGCTGGATGGGGAACGTCGCCGACCAGCCTGCGTAGGCCCTCTATTTCCACGGTCACAAGGACATTGGCCTGTGCCAGCGGAATCACTGCCTCGGACGTGTCAGGATCAACATCAACGATCTTCCCGCGCAACGGTGCGTCGCCGATTTGGCCGGTGACGATTTCGCCGCCGTCGAACGGTAGCATCTGCAGGTCGCACGCCGCTTCGTGCTGATCAAGAACAAGTCGGCACGCCGCTCTGCAGAACTCTCTGGCCATCTGATCGGTGATCTTCAACCGATTCCGTGTTGCCGTTGACACTTGGAACGTTGGTGGGAATCCACCGTTGTTCAGCCACGTCGCAAGGTTTTGCGCACACTCGGCCGATTCATCGTACGCCCCGAGGACGAACGCCTCCATCATCTCGGAAAATGCGGTGTCTGGATCCATGGACGCACCGTGCCACCGATCGTCACGTTCTGTCAACAGATTTTGTAGTCGTCATTCATTTCATTTCTCCTCGTGCCCGATTGACTGTCCCTGCAGCTTCCCGCCTTGCCGTCTCTGCAGACAAGGGCCTGCCTGCAGAACATCGCTTCGCTTGTCTTCGGCCGGTCGCGGGGCCGCGAAAACCCTTGCAGCACCGACGGCGACCAGGCGGGGAGTTCGCTTGCATGGTCAATCAGCAAGAAGGAGAAAACACCATGACACCACTTCCTCAAATCTCATTACCCGCCGCACCAGTGACGACGAGCTCGGTGCCTCACCTGACAAGCATCCACGCGAATGCGAAACGCGGACCCTATGGATCAAGTCGCTACCGTGGAAACTGTGGTGGGTATCTGATCCGCGATCTTCTGAACTACTACAACCCCAACCATGTCCTCGATCCAATGAAGGGGAGCGGGACCTGCCAAGATGTTTGTCGAGAGCTTCAGATTACCTGCACAAGCATGGATATTCGCGAAGGCGACGATGCGGCTGATCCGTCCAGCTACGTTGGTTTCGGCAAAGTAGACTTCGTTTGGATGCACCCGCCATACTGGTCGATGATCAAATACAACGAGGACCCGAATTGCCTGTCCAATGCTCCATCGCTCGATGCGTTTCTCGATCGCATGGCAATCGTTCTTGAGAACTGCCGCGTGGTCCTGGCGCCCAAAGGAAAAATCGCCGTTTTGATTGGTGGATTCAGTGTCAAGGGACGCTATCAACCATTGTCACAGCTGATCATGGCTCGAGCGATCGACCAGGGACTGTGGCCAGCCACAACGGAGATCATCCGGTTTCAGCATGGCAATACATCTTCACGGCGAACTTACAATCGGTCCTTCATTCCAGGACTGCACGACACGTGCATGGTCTTTGAGGAAGCGTAGGGTGGAACTCACGGGGCGTCGGCGGTTTTCCGTTGACGCTTCCGTCGAAACCATGGCAAGTGTTAGACACCAACTATGAATCAATGTTAGAGAAAGGGCTGGCACATGGTACAAATTCTGGAGACCGCCGCCACCGAAAGGTAGGGCGGCATGGCGAGGAGAAAGCACAGAAAGATACCGCAACGCGACATTTACCAGGAGGTGACCGACCGGATCATCGACTACTTGGAGCAGGGCACCGCCCCATGGAGAAATCCGATCAAAAGCGGCACCGGCGATGGCTGGCCGAAGAATCTGGACAGCGGCAAACGCTACCGCGGAATCAACGTCTTGTTGCTTGGCATGCGATCCTGGGAGTCGGGCTATTCGTCGGATTACTGGATGACCTTCAAACAAGCCCAATCTGCCGGCGGCCAAGTCCGCAAAGGTGAAAAGGGTTCCCTGGTCACATTTTGGAAACTGTATGCCACCAAGGACAAGTAAACCGGCGAGCCAATCGATATCCCGATGCTGAAACATTACACCGCTTTCAATGCCGAACAGATTGACGGCATCGAAATTTCCGATGCACCGAAAGATGATCGGAATGCGATCCCGTTCGAACCACTTTCCGAAGCGGAACGCATTGTCGACGGATACGAGTCAAAACCCACAATTCGCCATGATGGCGGTCGGCGGGCGTTTTATCGCCCCAGTACCGACAGCGTCCACATGCCGGAGCCGGAGCGATTCGATTGCCGCGAGAGTTACTACGGCACCTTATTCCACGAACTTTCGCATTCGACCGGCCATAGCGACCGACTGAACCGAGGCCTGGATACCGAACTCGCACCCTTTGGATCACCGGACTACAGCCGCGAAGAATTGATTGCCGAAATGGGTGCAGCATTCTTGTGTGCCGCAGCCGGGATCAGTCCACCGACCATCGAGCAATCGGCATCATATCTGCAAAGCTGGATCGATGTCCTCAAAGGTGATAAACGCCTGGTTGTCGGAGCCGCAGGCGCCGCCCAGAAGGCCGCCGATCTGATTCTGGGCACCACATTCAACGGTGCAGCAACGGAAACCAAGCAGCCAAACGGAACTGTCGAACCAACGCCGGCACCAGTCGCGACCATTCCTAGTCAACGACCGCATGAGAAACCGTCTCAGCCGGAACTTTTCTAGACGCATGCTACGAGTTCGTCGCAGGTCACGGTTTCATGCGGCGTTCAAACAAATCGACCAAACGGATCAAAGCCGCCATTGGTACCGCCGATCAGGCGACGATCAATCGTATTAACACTACGGTGCTTCGGTCGCGGGGCATTGGGAAGCAGGGGCGCCGTTTTTCCCAAACTTGGGAAAATCCAAACGGGCGCGACTGGACCCAATCTGCTAACGTCCGGATCGAGATCAGTTTTCCCAAATTTGGGAATTTGAGCAGATACTCGGTCGGTTTCGTTGACGCTTCGGCAGAGACCATTGCACAAACGAAACGCGAATAGATCGTAACCGAGGCGGGATAGTAAATACCATGCGAGTCTTTCTCCTTGTCCGATTGACCGATTTCGACGCTGCCATGTCCTTCCTGTCCGGCGGCAAGCAGAAAATCGGCTCCCCCTAAAGGTCGCCCCCAATTTTCAGCTTTTGCGTCCAGCAACGCCATAGCGGACGCTCGGCATGGTCAATCAGCGAAAAGGAGACAAGCACCATGACAAACCGAACGATCACCCTCGAAAAAGCATTTCACGGCGACTGGTGTGAGTGGGAGGAGACGATCACTGCGAGTATCTCACCTGAGCTACAACGAAGAATCGATGATTTACAATCGATGCTGCGAGAAACGGATCACCTGTTTTCGATCAACATCGGAGTTCCCGACGACTTTCTAAGTCACGAGACCGAGACGAGATTGCAAGAGCAATGTCGATTCGATGTCATGTATCTGAGCGTTTTTAGGACAGGTTGCGTCCTTTACCTCCAAGGAAAGTACGACGCACACATCAGCGCTGAATACTCGGTGGCCTGACAGCTCTTCGCCGAAGCGTCGGAGTTTTTCGTTGACGCTTCGGTCACATTTGTGCCAAAAACGGCTGGCAACCGAACGCGGAAAAATGAAGGGCAGTTACATGACGCACACTCAGGAGACGACCGCCGCCACCGAAAGGTAGGGCGGCATGGCAAATGAGCAATTCTTTATTGCGGCAAGCAAGGGGATCGTTGAACTCTTTGATAAAGCCAGCAATCAAAGTGGGCTGAGCAGGGGGCAGGTCTTTGAGGACTTCGTCACGATGACTCGGTGTGCACTCTCCGGCCAGACGGCCGAGGAGGAGTACCTCAGCATCATCGCCAAGGGTTACGACAAGGGCACAATACCAAATCGGGGTGCCGACACGCTGAAAACTGCGTTTCACACGATGGTCGATGCGATGGGGGAAACCGGTGAAGACATTTTGGGCGACATTTTCACAGGAGCCATCACGTACGGCGAACGCGGCCAATTCTTTACGCCCGCGGGCGTCTGTGATTTGATGGGTTCCTTGACCATTCCAACGGAACGGACAGAGGATCGTAAGTCAGTTTGTGATCTTGCATGTGGATCGGGCCGGATGCTGCTCAGTGTTGCCAAATATCAGCCGCATTGGGAATTCACTGGGCAGGATGTCGACCACAGGGCAGCGCAAATGGCGGCGATCAATATGGGGCTGAACGGTCTACGAGGCTGGGCGGTTTGGCAAAACACTCTCACTCTTAAATGTCACCGTGTCTACCGCATCGGCATGAATTGGTCGACGGGCGGTGTGATTACCGAAGTCCCTGTCGATCAATCCCCGTTCAATTATCAAGCGGTTCCGCACACACAGTCCAAGAATGCATCAGGTCCGAGCGGTGCTGCAGACCCACAAAACGACCAAGAACCGGCTGGCTTGCAACCACAGCCGGACGATCGTCAAAACAGTCCTCCGCCATCGCAGCTTGATTTGTTTTGACAGGTGTGCAATTGATCTGGTGACAGGGCACTGATCCGTTTCGTCATTGGATGACACTCAAGGACACGCTGCCACGATTGAAAGTCCATCGGCAAGGGCCGGCCTGCAGAGTGTCGCTGCGCTAGTCTTCGGCCGGTCGCTTAGGCGAAAACCCTTGTCCGATAAACTTTCCACCGTGGCGGGGACGCGGACCATGGTCAACCAACAACGAAAGGACAAAACCATGACACAGACACAAACCAACAAACCAGCCGACACAATCCGCTACGGAGGCGTCAAAGGCGTGATTTGGAAAAACGCCGGCAAGGACGGCAAACCTGACCGCTACTCGGTCACCTACGTCCGCAGCTATACCGACGCCAATGGGAATTGGAAGGATACACCGTCGCTCAGCGAGTTCGATAATCTGAAGCTGGGGATCCTGATCCCACAGGTGGCAACCCGCATTGCCGAGCTGAAAACAGCCGACCGAGCGGAAGCCAACGGTGACGACAACTACGAGGAGGGCGGCCAATAGGCCCCCCTCTACACTCGCCCGGGGTCGATTTCTTTTGGACTGGACTCCGAACCGTGCTATCCTATTGATTAGAAAACGGAGGATTAGATCTTGGAAATTTCACTTTCAAACCAGACCGAACAGGACATCATCAAACTGGCAGAGGCTGGCGATTACGTCAGTGCGGCCAAGCAGTTGGCCGATGCCATATTGAACGAGCGTCCGAAGCTAAAACCTTCCTCCCGAGAACATGCCGTTGAACAGCTTCGCAAAGACGCCTACCGAAGTCAAAGTTGGCAGGAGTTCAACACATTCAAGTCGGCTGAGGAAATCGCTGAGGAACAAGGCATTGGACCTGTCCAGGATGCCGACGATTTGGTTTTCCCCCACTGGCCAAAGGATGAAAGTGTTGACGATTTCATCGCCGCTGCGAAAGGTTTGATTGAGCCGGTGGCTGAATAATGAACTTTGCTGTCGTCGACACGGATGTCGTTTCTTTTGCGTTTCGCGATGACGAACGCTACGCGTTCTATCGTCCGATCGTGGAAAATACGGTTCCACTGATCTCTTTCATGACGTATGCAGAATTACGGCAGGGGGCCCGAAACCGAAATTGGGGCGAACGCCGAACGACTGAACTGCTGGCGTTCGTTGATGGGCATTTCGCCATCATGAACAGTGACAAGGCGATGGCGGAAGAGTGGGCGCGTCTGCGGGACTTTGCCAACCGATCCGGCCGACATCTTCGCACCGCTGACGGTTGGATCGCTGCTGCGGCCGTGTCACGGGATGTCCCGCTGATCAGCAATAACGCGAAGGACTTCAATTACCTGCCAGACCTCACGCTCATCTCCGACCAAAGTAAGTAGCTTTCCTCCCCCTGCATCACGAACGGCTCATCTGAGTGGGCGGAAAACAGTATCGTCGTGTCTGCGGCGATACGACTCGTCGTAGTCAAGGTGACAATCCGCAAGCGGGGCGATGGGAAACAAGGCGGTTTTCTCAAATTCGAGAAAACGACCTGCTGGCCTAGAGTGCTGGTCACGCCGAGATCAAGCGTTTGGCAACAGCTCGATGAAGATCCGTGTGATCGTGGGCAAATGCTCAGGGCGATCCAAATTTCGCGTATCAAATTCTTCGATCCATTGGATCATCGCATTGCCGAGTAGGGCTGCCAACTCTCTCAAATGGCGCCCTTCGATTCTGATGATCGTGCGCGGACTTGAAAAGGTTTCTATGTGGATCGACCCCGCATCGCGGCAGCGAATCCTGCGGAGGTCGCCATAAGGAAAACTTTCGATTACCCCGTCGCGCAATCGCACCTGGAGCATCATCGGTGGCATTTGCCCTTCATGGATACTTTGCCAGGGAAGTTGGCCACGGTCGGTATTGGGTAATCCGCCATCAATGCTACGAATGACCGTTGTGCCTTGATTCTCTTGAAATGCGCGTGCTGCCCTTGCCATCTGATAAGTCTCCTGCTTATGTCGGTCCAAGACCTAATGATCGGCCAAAATCATCACCAAGTGATCGCCCCACGTCAGCTTGCCGATGGCGTCCAACTGGATCACCTGCGTCCCGTGCCGCAGACTGGTTATTCCACCAATGTGCTAAGCGGTCGCGGAATGAACGGACCAACTGCTGGCCCTGACGCCAATAGTCGTGTTGCTGATCTTTTGAATGTTCTTGGCTGATTTGCGTTTCACCGGAGCGAACCAGTTCCGTCGCAGAAAGCTGCTGTCCAGTTTTCTCAATCGCACGACGGATTCGTGCCTTGTCGTCGACGAACAGTGTTACATCCTCGCTGCCGCGAGACACAGTCACGTAAAACTGCTTCGCATTTACGGCGGGCAGCGATTCTGAGCTCATTGCGGCGAGTGCGACTTGGCGATCTTTGCCCTGACTGGCGTGGCTAGTTACGACATAACCGAGATCCAAGTGCCCAAAATCCTTGTCGACAACTGTACCGCGTTTTAGGACGAGATTGCCTGCACGATCAAATCCAGTGACTTCGTCGAGCCGCCCATTGCTAATGCGCATCTTTCCGTCGATCGCTGTGCCACCCAAGCTGAACCGAACTTTGTCGCCGATAGCAATACTCAGCTCCTTCTCGGAATAGATCTCGAAACGGCTCGCTGCGTCGAGAGGAAGCGTCTTGCGCTGACCACCGTCGACGGATTCAACCCGAACCTCTTTTCCTACTGCCCCCGCGACGCGATAGCGTTCGCCCTTTTTGAACCCGCCCTTCGCGTTCTGATGGAATTGAACGATCGTGCCCGTTTGATCTGCATACGTTATGACCTCGCGTTTCTCGGCCTCTGTGAGGTTCAGTGATTTAAGCTGGGTGATGAAGTTCTCGTCTCTTGACAATTTCCCCTTGTCGCGAAGGGAATGTCGAATGCGATCAGTTACCGATTTCGCTTCGGCGTGTGTGGGTGCAACAACGAGAGTCGATTTGCCTTTTTCAGACGATTCCAGGTAAGTCTGGGCAAGACACTCTTCGCGATCACCGTCTCCGATCTCTTTGATCTTTCCCATCTTGTCGAGCAGATCAAAACCTGCGAGCAGTCCAGATTTCCCGGGTTCGACAGTCTCGTGCCCCTTACTGATCATTCCTACAGCGGCTCGATAAAGTCCTCGTTGCCGTTGGATGGTTTCGACCTTTGCAGCATTCAGCCCGGCTTCCGATTCCAGTAGCCGCATGGCTTCGCCGCGACGCGGCGAAGAATGCTGACGTGTATCGCCGGATAAGACGACACGGGCGTTCTGTGACTTCGCGATGTCAAACACCGCATTCATCGAGCGGACGTCCAGCAATCCTGCTTCATCGATCCAAATGATCTGGCCAGCAAGTTGCGGATGCAGCCGATCGTTTCGGATCAAATGTTCGACCGTTTCCGATCTTTCGAAACCTTTGTCCTTTAGAACTTCAACTGCGCCGGTGCTGGGCGCAAACGTAAACACATTTTTTCCGGTCTTCTCGATCGCTTCCGCTGCTTCCTGCATCAGCGAAGACTTCCCCGTCCCCGCACCGCCGGTGACCGCCAAAACGGTGTCACGCGACTCCAGGACAAAACTGACTGCGGATTTCTGATGTTCGTCCAGCCAGTCCCGCGTGAATTCATAGTCTCGGTCTGCCATCGACTTTCGTGTACCGCGTCCGTCCCTTGCAAAGTCAATCATGCGTTTTTCAGCAGCCAACACTTCGCGGGTCGTGACCATGTGACGCTGCGTTCCGTTGTCATCGAGCGAACGTTCAATCACGTCAACCGAATTGAGGGTCTGCTCAACGTCTTCGGGCGATAGCGACAATCCATGTTCGAGAGCCGTGGCGACGACTTGATGGCGTTCGACCGTGGACTCACGGTAGAGATGGTGATCAAGTGCGTATTTGACGGAGGCAGCTGCATCCTCGCGGTCGGTTCCGTCCGCCCGTTCCTTTCCATCACTGCCAAGGTTTCGGAAGGAATCGCGTTCTTTCGGCGAAAGGCGTGACTTCCATTCCTCACGCAGTTGATCGACGGACGTGCCCTTGTCTTTCTTCTCGCGAGTCTTGCACCCAAGCTTGGCCTTTTCCGCAGCATTGCTGACATCATTTTCCTTGGCGTGTTCCTCGACCTGTTCGGTTCGCCGGCTGAATTTTTCAATGGTCTTACGTTCGACGCCCTCGATTTCCCAGCCGGCTTTGATCCGCCCCGATTGAAGGTAACGCGTGTGTTTGACATCGTATCCAAGTTCCTTTTTCAGCTTGCCGGCAAGCCTCGCCTCAAACTTTGCTTGAAGGCTTGGGCGTTGTCGCACGATTTCCTCGAATTCACCGGCGTAGTGTTTCCCTTTGTGCTCCGTCCAATTGATGACATACGCATGGACGTGCAAATGCGGATCGGGCGTTCCATCGACTGGCCTGGATGTCTTGTGAAGGAAGTCGGCGTAGACCAGTTTGCCCGTGGCCGCTTTTTGCTTCGAATTGGCATTCTGGCCGTTGCGAACGCGGCGTTGCATGAGAGGTTCAACGTCGCGTTGCATCGTTTCATGAACCGCATCACGAAGCGCCTGCGTGATCCGTTCATCACCGTTGATTGCCCACGCAAGAGAAACACTCTTCGGAACTGAAAAAGTCAAGTCCATTCCGGGGCGGCGGTCTTTGCGGTCCCGTTGCGTGAGCTTCGCACCAGTGACAGGATGATTGCCTTGAAGCAGGTCATTGAACTGCTGCTTGGTGACGTCAGTGCCATGACCCAGCCCGAGAAGTTCAGCACCGTGACCTCGCCATTGGCCATTCACTTCTTGACCGAGGTAGTAATCACCCTGAGTGAGTACCTGATCAAAATATTGTTGCGTACCTGTGACGCTTTTTCCCTGTGTTGCGATGAGCATGCTGAACCATACGGACGACCCAAAGCAGAGGCAAATGTAGGGTCGAAATTTAGATAGGCTTGTCTCCTAAGCACTGCTTAGGCAGGTTCAGTGAGCCAGATTCGCGCCGGTAAATCAACGAGCCAATCGCGACATTTCCAATCCATCCACAACCGATGGTTCAGGCCGAAATCCGCGGTGAAATCGCTTGGTGTGGATGTTCTGTCGTGTGGGGTTTGCTACAATTCGCATCGATCCAATGAACGAGACATATCTTGCATAGGCAATTCGACCAGTTGACTGATTTTCGTGAATTGTGTTTTTGGTAGTCCGTTGACCGGACGTGGCAAGCCGAGCGGGATAATCAGAGACGACACCGAGGGCTTTAATGGACCGGATGCAAAGGGGCTACTTCCGACTCGCCGCTGAGAACACGTATTTGAAACTCAAACGACAAGAGTTTCAGGCGTGGGTTGGAAAGATCCTGGAAATGTCACTTCCTGATGACTACGAGAACATACGATTGACGCAAGGTGATGGCGGTCTTGATGGAATCATCATCAGTCGATCAGCAATCGTTGCCGTCAATGCTCCGAGGGATCAATCAGCTTCGACACTCATCACGAAGATCGAATCCGATTTCGAAAGTGGCAGAAAAACACTGAGCGATCGTGACGTGGAAATGAAGGGATTCATTTTCGTCCACAACGACGAAGGCTTGACGAAAGATGTCGGTCCAAAACTGATGGCATTACGGAACAACAATGAAGGAATCGATGTCGAGTGCTGGTCATTTGAACGCATTTGGCGGGAACTTGAAAAGCTATCCGTTATCCAGCTTGAGGAGATGTTCGGTCCGGGGCCCACAGATGAGAACGTTGCAAGGCTTCAAATGCCTGCCATTCGAGAAGTAGTCGAGCACCTGTCGAGCATCGAAGCCGACGCACCGCCAACTGGCGCGATTGAAATACCCGATCCAGAAAAGTTGGAGCACAATTCACTTAACACTTTCAACCAGGATTTGCTAAGGGCGGGACGGAGCAAGCACGGACTGGTCATCGAATACCTAGAAGGAGTAACGGATATTCGGGCAGGGGAGGCGATTGCAGAAGGATTCCGGAGGAAGTACGCGGCTTGCCGAGAGTCCCAAATGGCGTCAGACGATATATTCGGCTCTCTGTGGGACTTTGCGGGGGGCAGCCATTTTACGACTCCCACCCAGCACGCTGCCGTGACAGCAGTCCTTTCGTACTACTTTCATAGCTGTGACATCTTCGAGAACTTACCGGAATCGACATGATCCTGCCGACAAAACACCTGTCGCCTGAACGGTCGTTGCTGGGTATCGGAGCATTGATACTTGGGCTGCTTGCACAGCCTCACTCGGTGTCATCGCTTTGGGCGAAATTCCAGAATGAATGCAATGAAGCTGGAGTAAGGGTTTCATTCGATTGGTTCATTCTTGCGTTGACAATGCTTTTTAGCATAGGGGCAATTCAGCTTTCATCTGGGCTCATTGTTCGCCAAGAGAGGCAGCAATGATTCACAGCATCACGAGCTCGCTCAAGTCCTTCAAGTCGATTTCGCTGAATTCCGGCCTCAATCTGATTGTTGCGGACAAGAGCGAAAACGCGTCGGATCGACAAACCCGAAATGGTTCGGGCAAATCGAGCCTGATCCGAATCATTGACTTCGTCTTAGGGTCAAAATGTGATGCCGACTCGATTTTTCGATTCGACTCTTTGATCAATGAACACTTCTCGATGTCGTTCGATTTGAATGGAGATCGAACCACTGCAAGTAGATCTGGCCAGGAAAAGAGTAGGATGGTTGTAGACGGGGTTTACGACGACTGGCCCGTCAAGCCCAAGCTTCACAGGGATTCGGGAGAAGAACGAATCAGCGTGACAAACTGGCGGACCGTATTGGGTTCGCAAATGTTTGATCTGCCCGACGATACGGATTCGTATTCTCCGACGTTCCGATCGCTTCTTTCTTACTTTGTCCGCCGAGATTCGAGTGGAGGATTCCAGGAGGCACAAAAGCAATCTTCCAAGCAGCAAAACTGGGATGTCCAGGTCAATCTTTCGTTCTTACTGGGCCTCGATTGGCAAATCTCGCACGAGCTTCAGTTGATTCGGCTGAAAGAGAAATCGCTTGAAACACTCCGTCGCGAAGCAAAAGGCGGGGCACTCGGGAACTTGGTTGGACATGTTGGAGAGTTACGTACCAGGCTGACCGTAGCCGAACGGCACGTCAACAAATTGAAAGTCGAACTTGAGGGCTTCGAGGTACTGCCCGAATACCGGGAGCTAGAGCAAGAAGCTTCGACGCTTGCAGTTCAGATCTCAGAGTTGACGAACCAGAACACGTTGGATCGAGAAAAAATCGAGACACTGGAAAAAGTACTCGTCGAGGAACGCCCACCGCTGCAGTCCGAACTTGCTGGGATGTACAGAGAAATCGGGATCATTCTTCCCGAACTCGTGACGAGACAATTGAATGATGTCAAGGAGTTTCACAAAGCCATCCTCAAAAACCGCCAGCTACATCTTCAAGGAGAAGTTGACGACGCAAGGAGTCAGATTTCCACGAGAGAGGAAACGATGGCTCGGCTCGACGTGCGTCGGCGCGAGATTCTAAGCACACTTGCTGCTCATGGTGCGCTTGATCAGTACACACGTCTGCAGGAAGAACTTTCACGGCAGCAAGCAACTTTAGAGGAGCTCAGAAAGAAGTCTGAATTGGCACGTCAACTGGAATCGCAGTCGACTGAATTAACCATCGAAAGGGCGCAGATCAAAAAGCAACTGACAACAGACTTGGATGATCGGGCTGCGACCCTGAATGAGGCGATCATCATCTTTGAAGACTTCTCGCAGCGAATTTCTGACCACGAAGGCAGCCTTGTCATTGAACCTAAGGATAACGGCCCTGAGTTCTCAATCGTTGTTGAAGGCAAGGAGAGCAAGGGCATTCGAAACATGCAAATTTTCTGTTTCGATATGACGCTAGCAGTTCTCTGGGCGAAGCAGGACAAGTCTCCCGGATTCTTGGTTCATGACAGCCATTTGTTTGACGGGATGGATAGCAGACAAGTGGGAAAGGCATTGGAGATTGGCGCGGAGCAGAGCGCGAAGCATGGTTTTCAGTACATCGTGACGCTCAACTCTGATCAGCTTGAGGCTGCCGAATTCAGCCCCGACTTTGATGCCCAGAGATTTCGCAATCCGGTTGCGATCAACGACGCGTCGGATACCGGCGGACTTTTTGGAATGCGAATTCATTAATTGCGTTCGACCAACCCTACGTTTGCTGTTCGGTTGGTTTCAGGACATTGCTCACCACGTGCGTTCCGACAAGACGGCCTGAGTTGAGGCCGGCGGTGTTGTCGAAGTTGAAGTGGATGCCTCCATAAATTCGGCTTAGACCGGCTTCTTCGGCGGCTTCGGTGAAGCTGTTGAATTCTCGGGTGACGATCAGGCTGGGATCGAGGGGCCGTTGCCCGGGGGCGGCTTGGGCGTCGATCTGGCTGGTGAAGGCGATGTCTTCGCCGAGAAGGACGGTCAGGACCGCGTCGGCGGCTCCGCTGAACGTGCTATGTCCAGATGTGTAGGTTGGAAACGGTGGGTTGAGCAGCAGTGGGAGCCATGTCGGATCAGCATTGGTCAGACTGTTTCCGTCCTGATCACCTTGCTGGATCGCGTCGATAGGGCGCCAAAGATCGTATTCGTACTTGGCATCCCATGCAGAAATCCCAGCATCGGCCAAGGCAAGATTGAGCAGAGCAAATATGCGTGCGTTCTCAAGCAGCGAATTATCTTGCTCAAGCACGACATCGGCGGCAATTTGGTTCCAGTGTCCGGGAGGCGTGAAGGTTCCGGATCCGTCTGCCCAGAAAATAGCGATTTCAGTTTGATCTTCGGTGCGGCCTCGGCTGTCCAGCCGCCCAAGATCCATCACTTCGTCGACCGCATCAGCGTATTCTTGGCTGGAAACGGCCGGTGGCGGATCGGGACGAAACTGACCGGGTGAATTCAATCCGAACGGCGTGACATTTCGCCAGTGCGGAATCAGTGGAGGCAGAAAGTTCGGATAGGTGCGATTCCAATCTCCAACTTCGTTGCTGGGCGCATACTTGGAAACACCGCTCGATCCATCATTGGCACGAAGCGAAAGCATCGCTTCGCCAACCTGAGTGCCAAACACAATTCCTGCTTCTTTCGCCGTGCCATCTGGAACGATTGAAAGTGACTCGGCGAGGGTTGCGTTCCAGTACGCCATTTCGTCGGCATCGGGATAGACTTCGATTGCCACACGGTAAGCTGCGGCCGCGGCAGCAGCTTCGGGTGAAGCCATCTCTGGCGCAGGCAAGCCAACCAAATAGGGTTTGTACCCTCCCTCAATCGCATTGATCGCATCGAACATGGCGGTGTGAATCATCGCCAAATTCCGAGCAACCTCCGGTGGTCGCGAATGCACGATCCGGTCTTCATACGGATCGTCGTCGTACGTTGTCCATTCCCGGACAACATTCAGAACCGTCGCATTCCAATCCGTCAGGATGTCGCCGCGACGAACGGTTTTCGTCAATGACTGCGTCCGACCCAAAGGATCGGTCGCATTGATCGTAATGCTGTTTTGACCGGGGGCAATCGGAAAAGAAAGTGTGAAGTCGCCACGTTCATCCGACATAGTCGGCGTGATTGCTTCTTCAATGTTCGCCGAATTCTTTAGAAAAGCATCGACACGCACGCCCGTAAGAGTCGATCCTGTGAATTCGATTGAATTGCTAACAGCAACTCCATTCGCATTTGGATCATCCCCTGTCGATAGGCTTGCGAATAGTGTCAACGGCTCTGAGTAACGCGCGAGTGCGTTGATAACAAGCAACGCGTCAATCGGACTTACTCGTCCGTCACCATTCGTGTCACAGGACAAATCAGGTGTTTGGTCATTGAGAACACCCGACCGTCCGAGCTCGTTGATCACATACAAAGCATCGGCTACTGTCACGCGTGTGGAGCCGTTCACATCAAGCATGAGCATAGGACTCTGCAAAACATAAGACAAACACAAACGGTTTTCTAAAGTCTGAAAATGCAGAAACACTGAACACCTCAACCGACCGTAAATATCAATAAACTCTTGTAGATAAAAATAAAGCTTGAGCATCGTATTTGCATCAAGCATAATTGATTTTGTAAGATGGTTGATGTTGGTAAGACGATTGTTAAGATCGCAATAAAAAGCACGAAGTACCAAGCCACCTTGACGAAGGTCGAGAAGCGACTTTGGCTTGTCTTCGGATCTGCTCTGTATGTTATTGCTGCTACGGCGGATATCTACCTAACCAGCAAGTTTGTTCCGGTACCACTTCTTTCCGTCCTGCGGTTTACTTTGTTGCTTCCAATCGACTGGTTCGTGACATTTGCAAAAGAAGGCTGAACGCATATCGGCGGCTGGTTGCTTCTATTCACAGGACGGATTGCGTGGCGACCGATCTTCTAAAAGATCCTTCAACCAAGCAGGTATCACTTCCACTTGTGTGGGTTGCGAGGTTACTTCTCCAGTTTTTTGGCTAATGATCGCTTGTTTTCGTTGTGAATTAACTGCGTTACCTGCACTATCGATTAAATCCTGTCCCGTCACACCATTCATATCATCTCGGCCGAGCTGCACAGCGTTTGACATCGAATCTTGGTTGGTTTCTACGCTCCAGTAGAACGCTGCACCTGCCAGTCCCAAGCCCACCAGGCTAAAGAACAGGAAGTTGTTGCCGGTCGGATCCGTGAAATGCAGTGGTGAGTTGGCGACGTAGCGATAAAGATTCACATCGTCACCAGCAAACCCGATCGGATCGTTAGATAGAAACCGTCCATTGTTTGCTTCGTAGTATCTTGCCCGACTGAATTGCAGCCCAATAGAATCGTCGAATTCGCGGCCGGTATATCCAACCCTAGCTACTCCATTGTCAGTGACTCCAAAGCTGTCGTATTCGGACTGCTCAATCGATTGCCCCGATTTATGCAGCGACGAAACCGACCCAAGGTGATCAGTCAAGGCTGCAAAACTGCCGTCAGAGCTTTCGGTAAACTCAAGACTATCAATCGTTGGACCGTAGAGGTAGCGAGCAGAAGTGTCCGCATCGCCAACATCAGCAATCACTTGCGAGTGATCGTAGACGAAGTGGAGTGTAGTTGCGGCGGTCGGCCCTGAGCCGTCGGTGTCAGTCATGCGGCGGACTCTCCGATCTACAGCGTCATAGGCCATCACGGCAACATTGATTGACGTCTCTGCCGTGTTGAAGTCCTCCACCTTCATCAGTCGATTTCGGTGGTCCCATTCAAACATTCGATATTCGCCGCTTTCAATGTTAGTTCGGCGCACCATATTTCCTTCATCGTCGTACTCATAGTTGTAGGTTCCGTCCGAGAGTAGGCGGTTGGCGGGGCCGGTTTCGTAGCCGTCTCCGTGGAGGTGGCTGGCGATGCGGTTGCCGTTGGCGTCGTACTGATAGAACTCGTCGACGCGTGGGTCGGTGTCGGCTCGATCGGCTTCGATGAGTTGGCTGCGGTTGTCGTACGCGAACTCGGTCAATCCGTTGACGTCGGTGATCTCGGTGATGCGACTGGCTGCGTCATGACCGTAGGTGAAGAACGCGAGGACTTCGTCGGCGTTGTCCGTATGTCGCAAATCGGCTAAGCGATTGATCTCGTCATATTCGTAATCCGTTCCGACAACGAGGTTGGTGCGTGTCAGATCGGAATAGCGGAGTACTTGGTCGTATTGACCGATTTCGTTGTATACGTAGTCGATCAGCTTCTCGGAAACATTGCTCCCCGATTGCTTGATCGTTTTGACGCGGTTGAGACCGTCGTATTCGTACTCGGTCACCGCCCCAGCCACCCCATCGATCATATCGCTTACGGTCAAGACGTTCCCGACCGAATCGTAGGTGTAGGTCAGGACAGAGTTGGGTGCGTCTGGTGTTCCGGCATTGTCGAAGGAAGTCACACGATTGAGCGAATCATACGTGTAGGTCAGGTGGCTGTACTGGTCAAAGACTTCCAGCAGGTTCCCGATCTTGTCGTATTCGTAGTTGATGGTGTTGACGACCGTGGTTCCATCCGGATCGATCCAGGTTTCTTCCACTAGCCCTCAATCAAGCGAACGCTTGATGGTGAAAAATTGAAAAAACTCGAAACCCTCGGCGTTTTGCGGGTGTATTGGAGATAACGACAACTTCAACGCACTCACTCAACGGAGGATTTCGAGTGAACGACAACTTACGCCGTCGGTTGCTGCGCCGCAAGCGAGTTCTTCTACAACGTATCGACAAGAAGAAGGGTAAGACACATACGCCCATGATTCGCCCCTTGCGGGCAAAGTACGAACTGGCCGAGAAAGTTGAGGCGGTTTCCTGTGGCGGTATCGGCATGGTCATGCAGCTTGTCGAGCAACTCGGATTGCGAAAGCACATCAACCAGTCCGCACCGGTGTTCAAGCTTCACGCGCCGTACGACGAAGCCGATCACGTGCTCAACATTGCCCTGAATCTATTGGCCGGTGGGACCTGCCTCGAACATTTGGAGCATCGCCGCACCGACGAGGCGTATCTGGACGCACTGGGCGCTGAACGGATTCCCGATCCGACAACTGCTGGTGACTTTTGCCGTCGTTTTGATGGCTTCAAGCTACTGCTATTGATGCAGGGAATCAACGTGGCACGCAAGAAGGTTTGGAAACAACAATCCGATGCGTTCTTCGAGCAGGCCACCATTGAAGCCGATGGCACGATGGTCGAGACTTGCGGTGAAAAGAAAGAGGGCATCGGAATCAACTACAAAGGACAATGGGGCTACCATCCACTGGTCGTTACGCTCGCGGAAACCAACGAGTTACTGTACCTGGCCAACCGCAGCGGCAATCGCCCGAGCGGTGAAGGCTCATCGTTCTACTTTGACAGGGCGATCGAACTATGTCGCAATGCTGGGTTTCGAAAGATCCTGTTGCGTGGCGACACGGACTTTTCGTCAACCCAACATCTCGATCGATGGGACGCGCAGGATGTCCGTTTCGTGTTTGGCTATGACGCCAACAAAACACTGACCGCAATTGCCGACTCCCTCGACGAATCAGCATGGAAACCGCTTCGGCGGCAGAAAAAGACTTCTGAGAATCCGCGTGCAAAACGACCCAACTACAAAGAGGAAATCGTCGTAGAAAACGGCTACGAGAACAAGAAGCTGCGTGCTGAAAGCTATGCCGAGTTCCCGTATCAGCCTGGCAATTGCAAGCGTCCCTACCGGATGGTTGCCGTTCGCAAAGACATCGACGTCACGAGTGGGCAGCAATTCTTGTTCAGCACCGAAAAGTACTTCTTCTACATCAGCAACGAACCAAAGGAAGAAAAACAGTCGCGTGAACTGATCGGAGACGGCAACAATCGCTGTGATCAGGAAAACACGATTAGCCAGCTCAAGGCGAGTCACGCATTGACCGCGCCGCTGGATTCGCTGGAAAGCAACTGGGCGTACATGTTGATTGCTTCTCTTGCCTGGACGCTGAAGCTTTGGAGTGGAATGATGGTCCGCGTCAAAGGGAATCCCGGGCAGAGAAAGACGCGAAAACGCCTTCGTGATCGTGTGATCAAAATGGAGTTCTCGACGTTCTTGACTTCGTTGATCCAGATTCCGGCCCAAGTCATCCGCTCATCGCGTCAACTGAAGCTGCGGATTTTGACATACCGTCTCGGCGTCGAAAACTTGTTCACACTCAGTGACCATATTGCGATGCCGCTTCGAACGTGACACGTCGAAACCAACGAAGCCGAAGTCCGGATGCTTCGGTACCGCCGCTAACGCCTAACCCGAGAGAAGCGAATTTATGAGCACGATACCATGCGAATTTCCAATAAGGAGCAGTGCTCCCAAGCGTGCTGCTGCGCCTCAAAAATCCGAAAGCGTCACGCAAAATCCACGCTAGCGTTCGCTTGATTGAGGACTAGCCGATCAAGTTCATCATAGGCAAACGTGGTGATCCGATCGTTGCGGTCCGTTTCCTCGATCAGATTGTCGACGGCGTCGTAGACATAGAAGGTTGAATTGCCGAGCGGATCAATCTCCTCAGTCATTCGATTGCGAGCGTCGTAGACGAATTGCGTTCGGTTCCCGACCGGGTCCGTCAACGCAACCAGATTGTTGTCGGTGTCGTACTCGTAGAGCGTCACCCCGCCATCCGGATCAACCGATCGTTCCAATCGGTTTCGTCCGTCATAGCTGTTCAGCGTCGTGTTCCCGAGCGGATCGATGACTTCACGAAGATTGCCGACGGGGTCGTACGAATAACGCGTTTGTTGATCGAGATCATCGGTCGTGGAGACAACCTGATCACGCTCGTCATAAACGTAGGTAACACTGCTGCCCGTGGCATCGGTCGTCGACAACAAGTTGCCGGCCAAGTCGTAATCGAATGTAGTGACGGGAGAGAGCAACGGCCCATCGCCATCCGGATCAGCTTCCGTGATCACGGTAACACGATTCATCGCATCGTACTGATACTCAGTCCGGTTCCCGCGCGGATCGATAACGGCAGTTTGATTCCCGGCGTCGTCATACTCGTATCGCGAAATTGCCTCGTCTACCGTATCTTCAGCAGCGACGACTCTGCTCAGACGATCTCTCGCATCGTACTCATATCGCATGACGCGACCCAACGCGTCCGTCATCGTCTCAAGCAAACCCGAACCGGTGTAGGTGTAGCGGGTGATAAGATCGTCGCCATCCTCGGTTTCATCCACCGCGCCAACGACCACTCGCATCTCTGTCTGATTGCCCGTAGCGGGGTCAACAAGGAACAGGGTTTGCCTTCCCAATTCATCAACGCTTCGAGTGAGCTGGCTGAACACTTGATCGTATTCAAAGAGCGCTCCTTCAAGTGATGCAGCCGTGAAGACTTGAGGCCCAATTTTGACTGATGGATCGGGAGGATCTTCCGAAAACTCGCCAGCCGCAACGGTAACGAAGTACTCGTCATTCCCCTCAATCGGCGGCGAGAATAGCGTCGCTTTGACAGAGATCAAATACGAACCATCGTTGTCCGGCTTAAACGGCATGGCAATCCATTGTTTCCTTGGTGAGTATCCGAAATCCGCAACCAAGCCTCCAGCCAAGTCAAATATTTGGACATTATCGACGACCAGTTCAGCTCCACTTGACTCACTCGCGTCAACAGAAATTAAGTATTCTCGATCTTTCTCTAGATCGATCTGAGTGAGATTGGTGCCCGTCGTCAGTGCGTCTGCCATCTGCACTGACGATTGCCCCTCAAAGTCTAACGTCGTCGCCATTGACGCATTGACGAGCGAAAAGCTGAATCTATTTGGTGGAGGATTAAAGGTATGTGGCTGATAAAACCTGAGTTGGTACTCTCCTTTCTCAAGCCATACTCCATTTACTTGGGTTCGGTCAAAGGAGAGGGGGCCGTGTTCTTCCTGCAACTCATGACCCTTAATTATCAATCCATTGTGACCACTAAGCTCCCATTCGATTCCTCGGTCGTTCGGAAGGTAGAACGGGGTTCGTTCTCTTAAGAAAACAAGAGTTGGTTCCGCTAGAACAAACTTGTAGATGGCTTCATCCTCCCTTGACTGAAGAACATCGTTTACCAACTCGCCAACCTCGATCTCTACCACTCCATCAGTGTTATCTGTTATAGGTTCTACGACTTGCCGCGACAGCTGAAATGAAAATGATTTCAGCGATGTATCGGTTGCAAAAGAACTCGGTTGTACGACGACATAAACGTATCCGGATGCAGGCACTTCAATGTCGTCACGCCTATCGGAAAATCCGTTCCCTAGCGCTATTCCAAACTCATTGAATGCGGAAAAACCAAAAAATCTATTGTTGAATGGACCTTGGATCGATCCTTCCATGCTGACGGTGTCACCTGGGTTGCCCTTTATTTTGTAAATTTTCGCAACATTTGCGGTTGTTCCCTCCACGATTGTTTGACCATCTTGAACTTCGACTGCATCTTCGAATAGATGAATAAAAGCTTGAAACGGCGTGGGTCCCGCACTCGGCAGTTTCTCGACTGTTAACCGATAAGATCCGCGTGGAAGCCGGACTATTCCTGCTTCTATTGAAAAAGAACCGTAGTCGTGATAAACGCCTTCATTGCGTGTGATAACAAATCGCAGACTTGGTCTTTGACCAACCTCCGCACCAACAACCTGATCGAGAAAGACTGTTTGATTTCGATCGAGATCGAATTCGTATATAGCTTTATCACCAGTGTTCGCAAGAACACCCTCTACTTTTCGCGACTCTAGTGTGATTTCATCTCTAACACTTATGACATTTCCAGACTCAGCATACGATCGCCATTGCGAGTTCCCTCTGCCATCATTGAACTGCACAATCTGATTAAGGTCATTTCTCAAAAGCTGTCCGTGAATCCCTTCCGGATCTGCCACTGATTCGTCCTGGCCCGCTCGATCGAGTTCGAAAGTCGTTGCTATGCCGTTGGCGTCGACGATCATTGCAACCGGTAGACCAAGGTCGCGAACGCTTGCAGGATTTGCAGGATCAGTTGAGTCCTTTCCGAAAGAGATTCCTTGCGTGTCGATTGGCGATACGAAGATCTGTGTTCCATCTTTCCGCGTAGCACCAATCACCCGTCCTGTTTTGTCGTATTCCACCGACTCCATCCGCCCGAGTTGATCGATTTCGCTCTTCATCCGTGAGGCGCTATCGTAAGTCCAAGTCCGGATACCACCATCAGGATCTTCGATTGATGTGAGGTCCCCACTGTTTGCAACACTGAACAGGGTTCGACGACCCGCCGGATCATCGACCGACGTTAGCCTTCCATCGACATAGTTCAGATTTGTAGTCAAGCCGACTGGATCCGTGATCGAACTGAGGGAGCCATCAACGTTATAGGCGAACGTCGTCGAGTTCCCGTTGCGATCAATTCGTTCTTCGAGGCGGTTGCTATTGTCAAATCTGATTTCAGTCTTTCCTGGGGTTGTCAGCACAAACGTTTCGTCTGGTCGTTTCTTCAATTCGCCGAATTGTCCGCCTGGACTGCCGTATAGGTCGGAGCCCGAAGTTGGTGGCTGGAACAACTGTTCGCTTCCATCACCATCGATCATCAGCACCGTGCCGTCAGCGTTTTCAACAAGCTGAAGCAATCCCGCAATTCCCCAACCATTGCCATAAGGTGATTGACGAGAGTTGACAACAATCAGATCTCCGTTCGTCGTGTCGGTCGAAAACGAAACTCGATCCACAAATTCAAGTGGCGTGCGACAGACGCGTTCACCACTGTCAATTTCGATTCCCGTTCGACACACGGCCTGCGACCACCGCTGCGTCCGCCCGGTGTGGATTGAATATTCGTACGCACCGGTCGGAAACGCTGTCAGGTCCGCTTGAAAAGCGAAATCCGCATCGGCTTGCTCGTCGCCAGAAACGAAAAAGTGTTCGCCGCCCTCTAGGTCCGAGAAGTTTTGAGTCAAACTTTGCTCTTCGTTCTGTTCGAAACCAGGGACCTGATAAGTGAAGTTACCGATGTGAACTTCGACACGTGACGCAATCTCTGTGTTTGGCGCCGTATCGATCAAACCGCCATGAATGATCGGCTTTGGATCGGCACGCAACGAGTCGTAGACGAAGGTTAGATTCCGATTCACCCCTTGCGATTGATACGAAACCAAGTCATGTCGTTCCAGCAAGGCCCCCGTGAACATTTCGACGCTTGAATTGACAGATTGGGTTTCAGCGCAGCCGTTGCATTTGGAGTTTGAGCTTCGGTCGTTGTCCGGCCCTTTTTGATCTCCGTCCGGATCATCAGGTAAAGGAAATCGAGGCGGGCGCGGCGCCACTCCCGACCAACTACTGAAGCGAATCCCTCCGCTCACGGTCTCGACCACACTGCCGTCATTGCTGACGACACTCTCACCGACAATTTCAAATTCACCGGATACAGGACTGACGGACCACAGATCCATGACCGTTCCCGGTGCCCATCCGGCACGGTTTGGTAGCGTGATGGGAGCCGGCGACGTGAAGACCATGTCACCAGGCTGAATGGTCACAATCAGATCTGGACTGATGTTTTCAGGAAGCGCAGCGGGTGTAAATGCCGGCGGCACTTCTGTGATGCTCAATTCTCCGGCGAATGGAAGGCCTTGCTGAGTCACAAGCGTTCCAGGATTGATCATCACGCTTACATCTTCTATATACGGAGTCGTGACCTCCGTTGAAACCAACGGATCGATGGTCATTCCGGGGTTGAGCTTGGGCAGGTAGATGGGTCTATCAATGTGATTGTTGACCCCCGATATCGGTTCCCGGCTCAACAAGAATGGGACTTTCTCTGCGATGAACGGATACGTTGCTTGGTCGCCAAAAAGGTCACCACGTATTCGTAGTGAATTGGAGACAAGCGGTCCGCTTCCGAATTCGACGGTAAACTCGCCATCGCTATTGGTACGCACCGAGACCCCGGCCAACTCGACCTGCAATCCGGCGATCGGCGTCGTATCGACGTCGATAACTTTTCCCGACACACGCGTTGTCCCAATGGTGTCTGGCTGTACCTCGACGGTGATTTGTTGAGAGCTCGAAAGAACGCCGTCCGTCGCCATGATACTGAAAGTATGGGTCCCGATATCGTCGATGGTGGGGCGAAGCACCAACTCGCGACCGGTCAACTCGCCAGAAGGCATCGCAGAAAAATCGGTCACCGAAAGTGAGACCCGATCTTCATCTGTATCAGACACGTCGATCGGTATCCGTACGACCGCGCCCGGCGTCGTCGAAACAACATTGACCGGCTGGATGGTTGGAGGCTGGTTGCTCGGTCCAGTCAGAACACTTGGAGCAAGCGAGAAAGCGGAGCCGGCGGCGTTCGAGAACCTTGCTTCGATGTAGCGTGACGTCGAGTTGACGCCTAGACCTCCATTTCCGATTGCATTCTTCAAGCTGATGTAGGGAATACCGTCAGTGTCACCTGAGCTTTCAATGAGCTCTACACCAGCAGGCAAATCAGGAAAAGATACAACTACCTGTCTTCCCACCGCTGTGTCCGATGTGTTCAGCGCAAACTGCGTGGTCAGAATCTTTGCGGTCGGATCGTATCCCGCAAAACGTTCGACGATTTCAACGCTACCGGTCGTCTGATACTGATTCGGATCGATGGCGTCTGTCATGACTCCCTGATTGGGCGTTGGTTGGCTGAATGCTTCGTAGGGATCAACATCGGAAATCGTGTTCGAAAGCATGTTGAACTGGGCCGATGTCGCAGGCGTTTGATCACGATTGATTGTCTGGATGATCAGTCGGCCCGTATCTCCGCCACGTGCTGACGTGAGATCTATTTCAACGGTGCTTCCGTCCCATTTTGACAATCCAGGAACGGGCCGAGCTCCACGAGGTGTTATCGCGAATACTGGGTCGCGCCGCGCCGAATTTCCCAGCAAGGAGACAGACGAGTCGTCTGGATCGACCAAATAGATCGCGATGACATCCGATGTAAGATCCTGCGATGAAGCAGCGGGAAACTGTGCATCGAGTTGAATTCGCAGAATGCGAGTTCCTAATTCGCTTCCTAGGGTTACAAGCGTCGATACTTCTTTAGAAAACGAGGTAGCCGCTTCAATTGCAATGCGCTCGCCGGAACTGCTCGCTGCGTCCATCAGAGCTATTCCATTGATGACCTGCAGTGCATCAATGGGTGAAACAGTGTCGCTTCCATTGACGTCAATGTAAGGCTTGCCCTGGGAATAGGGCTCGGCCAGATCGGTTGCGCCTTCGCGGCGAGCAATTTCGTTGATCACTTGGAGTGCATCGATCGGCGTGATTCGCAGATCCGCGTTCACATCGAGATTGTCGGCTGGATTTCTCCAATCGACATTGAGTAGGCGACGATCCTCCAAGGACTCAAGAATTGGGCGGCGAGAACGCTTGGAGGATCGTCGCTTGCGTGGCATCATTGGTGTCGGAAAGCGGGGACTCGAAATCTTGAGGACGCCTAAGATTACCGGGGGGGTGGACGGTTCGCCACCTGCGAACTCCGGGGGGCTCTTTGATTCACTGAAAAAGTGCTCGCAATCGAATTTGCGCCGATCGACAACGTGATTGCCAACCGAGAGCGTTCGGTAGCTGATCGGATCGCGGGTCGTCTTGCCAAAATCGCCCTTTCCATTCCAAAATTCGAGATTCATCAACGAAGTTTGCAAGTGCATCTGCGTTCATGTTTTTGCGGCGCCTACTCCAGAGGAATAGCAGCATTATGGCGGAAAGTCGAAAAACTTATCGAATGCGACTTAGGATGCGTGTACGCCAGCGTCTGAAAATGGACGAAAATCATCGGCGTCTTTTGATCGAGGGGCGTGAAGTAACGATCAAATCACCGGATGTCACAGATTCAAGTTTTGAAACTACCTGGCTCGTCTTGAATGCGCGTGGATTCCAAACTGCAGCGGAGGCGAAGGCTTTTGGAGAACGTCTGAAACTCGCGTGTGAAGTTGCCTCGATTTCAAGTCGATTGGGAATCAATACCGGTGCAGACAGTTTCTCAACCTTTGTAGGTGAATCTGTAGTCGATATCGCCCGACAACACGGGATGGAATTGCGGGGAGACATTCACGGTCTCGATGTGTTCAAGGACGACGAAGCGGTTCGAATCATGTCCAGCTCGGCGTCGTCGGTATCCACCACAAGTAATCCAACGGCTTTTTTCGCAAGACTTTCGTCGACATTTAAGGCAGTCGGAAATTTGAACGATGGCACCTCAAAATTGACCTACCTGTTCAACCTAGCATTGATGAATCGAGACCCGATTGCCCAAATCGTTTTGGCCTGCTCTGCGGTTGAGGCATTGGGGCAAAACGAAAAGTGGACTGAGTCGCAAAAGCAAATCATCGCTGAAGCGGCCATGCAAGTAAAAACAATTGACATTGGCACTGAAGAAGAGCGCGTCGAGGTATCAGACGCAATTCAGAAAGGGGTTTTTCGGCTCTCTCTACGACAAGGCGTATTCCGTTTGCTTGACCGTCTTGGACTCACCGATTTGAAGAAGCTTTGGGATGAACTGTACACCCTGCGCAGCACTTTGGTTCACGGTTCGACAACCGAACGCGGTGAAGGTCACTACAAATTGGCTTCTCGGGTGCTATCACTCTGCGGCGTGATTGTTCTCAAGGAGCTTGGCAGTCAAATCCCCGGCGTTGGCGACGACATGGAGATGTATCAGCCAGAGTAGGAATTTTAACAACGGGTGGACATTAGGCTGATACACAACGATTCCCCTAATCTGAGTCGCTTCGTTTACGTGCAGGCAATGGCCTTGTTTGAACAACCAACTGTCTACCGCAGAACACTATGCACGAAACGTGCACGTTTCCCCCTCGGAACGGTGCGAAATAGTGGATTTCATGGAACGCAAATCTCCCTAAAACTCCGTAAAAACGAAGTTTTCTGTTCAGAATTGCTGAGCTGGCAGCGCGTAGGTCGTCGGTTCAAGTCCGTCTACCTCCACTTTCGATAAAAATATTCGCTGAGCAATGCGAATTTCAATGAGCAATGCAAATTCGCTGATCAACGCGAATTCAATCGCATCCGAATTCAGTGGCGACCGAACGTAATGGCTTCGGTTGCCCTGATCTCTTCTTCGGCAGGAGCTCTTCAGCGCTGACCGTCCGTGTTCTGGGTGTTGGTCTTCTACTCGGTGGTCCGCATTTCGGTGGCCCGCAAGGTATGAATCGTTAGACCGCTCAGGTCTCGATCCGACTTGGGTGAGGCGAGACTCGCGAGGTAGCCGACGATGAAGCACGTCGTGATGCCGCATGTCGTGTACAGGTAGCCGTTGATCGCGGTGAATTTCCAGAGGCTAAACATCACCGCTGCACCGACCAACGCGCCGGTCATCGCCCCACTGGAACTGGCTCGGGTTGTCGTACCGCCCAGGACGAACAGCCCCCCGAGCACGCCCATGAACAATCCGATCACGACGAGAAACGTATCGAACAGCGATTTGATTTCGGGATTGACGAACACCAGGCCCAGCAAGGTTCCGATCACGCCCGTCACAAACGTCAGGCCGCGCGCCGCAGTGAGGTAGCCGCTGTCGCAATGGCAAACATTAAATGGCCGCAGGAAGTCCGTCACCAAAGCAGTCGCGGTGGAATTCATGCTGGTCGAAACGGTCGACTGTGCCGCCGCAAAAACTCCGGCGACCACCAGCCCAGCCAAACCGACCGGCATCTCATGAGCAATGAAGTACGGGAACACCTGGTCGGTCGAAATCGTCGGATCCAGTCGGCCGGGGTTCGATTGATAAAACGCGAACAGCGCGGTGCCGATCCCGAAAAACAACAGCGTCGAGGGAATCGTCAGCACGGCATTGGTCCAGATCGAACGCGCCGCGAGCTTTTGATCGGCAGTGGTCATGTAACGCTGAACGACAGCCTGGTCGGCGGTGTAGGACGACAGGTTCTGGCCAATCGCTCCGACGACGATGACCCATAGCGCGATTTGCGCACTCGTCGGACTCAGGTGCAAGTTCGCGATCTGAAACTTGTCGGCCTTGTCTGCTGCGGTCAAAAATCCGCCCAGTCCGCCGTCGGTGCCCATCACCAACAAGACGATCGCGAGCAGTGCTCCGCCGAATAGCACCAGCGTCTGAATGGTGTCTGTCCAGATCACCGCTTCGACGCCCCCCATTGTGCAATAGAGAATGCTCAGCACTCCCATCAGTAGCACCGATTGTGTCGGCGTCAACGGCGTCGCGACGGCCATCGCCAATCCGGTCAATGACATCACGACGGCCATGCGAAAGAGATGGAACAACGTGAAGCTGGCGCTCCCAAACAGCCTGACCGGTCGGCTGAATCGCTTTTCCAGGTACTCGTACGCACTGGTGGCATCGATGCGACGAAAGAACGGCATCGCAACGAACACGGCCACAATGGCGACGACCGGGATCATGAAATTGCCGATCGAATACACCCAGTCCTGGGCATACGCCTTGGACGGGATACCGGTGAACGTCAACGAACTCAGCATCGTCGCGAAGATGCTGCACCCGGCAGCCCACCACGGAATGTGGCTGCCCCCGCGAAAGAAGTCGTCGGTATTCTTGTTCTTTCGCGCGAAATAAACGCCGACGCCGACCATCGACGCCAGATAGCTGAACAAGACGACATAGTTGACCAGTCCGAAACTGTGATCGGTTCGACGGACCGTAACGCGATAGACGTTCGGCGTGCGTGTTCGTGGTCGCACTTCACCGGTCGGAACGATGATCTCTTCGCCCCACTGGACGGCCGTGGTGGTCACCTGGGTGACGGGGTTGTTTCCCGCGGAGACCCAGGTGTCGGTGATGGTGTGATAGGCGGCCGTTTCGTTGCCAAACCCTGGATGGTCATCCTTCATCGCGTCGGATTGAAAGAACAGTTCCTCGGTGGCGCCGCCGAGGACGAGTAGATGACTTTGCCCGTACTTGATGCTCGTTCCGGCCATCCAGCATCTCGGTGCGTCGCTTCGTTGTCGCCACGCGCCGCTGCTGGGATTGAATTCCCACACGTCGCGTAGAAACTGGTAGCTGCTCGGTTCGTCCGCCGGTCCGTCTTGGTTGCGCCCGCTGATGACATACACGCAATCGTTGTAGCCGTTGTGTTGGCTGACGGTCAGATTCAACGCACGCGGCGGTCCTGGCCAGCCGGGCAATTCCTGCCAACCGAATTCGCCGTCGCTCGTCTTTTTCGACAAGTCCAGCGCCCAGAAATTCGTCATCGCGGTTTCCAGCGACTGGCCGCTCTGACCGCCGGCAAGATAGATCACCTCGCCGATCATCGTCGCGGCGGCAAACGCACAGGGTTTGGGCAGCGAGGGATACTCCGTCCTCGTCACGCGTTCGGACGTTGCGTCCCAACTCAGCACAAATACGTCGTCAAAGGTTGCTTGGGAATCGTTTCCGCCGATGCAAACCACGCCGTCTGGAGTCGAGACGGACGCTCCGTACGCGATCGCGCGGGGCAGCCTGCCGCCGTCTTTCCATGCGTAGTCATCGCCATCTCTGGTCATGACAAAGATGCGATCGTGCCATACTTTGTCGTTGTCCCAAACCGGCTTGGGGAAATTCGCCCCACCGGCCACGATCATCGCGTCGTTGTGAACGCCGGCGAACGGTCCTGCAAAGCCCAGTTCATCGGGCATCGGCGGCAATTCAGTCCACGACAGCATCTCCTGGGCGATCGCCTGATGTGCTGATGCGACCGCTGCGAGGAAAAGCAGGATCTTGAGGAATCGTTTCATTGGGTTCTTTGCGTGATTGTCGTACAGGCTGTTGCGAGCTTCCATTGATTGATTCGCCGGTGTTCGTCGTAGGCTTCGAGCGGATGATTCGAGCGGATAAGTGGGCAGGTTGTGCATTGCGGAACGATGAAGTGATCACTGAGCCCACGGATGGCACTGAGCCCACGGATGGCAGCGCGAACCCACGGATTCTTGGCACCCTGTCATCCGTGGGTTCACGCTGCCATCGGTGGTTATTTTTTTTCGATGGTTAGCCCGGTAAGATCGCTGGATTCCTTCGGTCAGATTGAGTCTAAGGATTGAAGCCTCCAAGGCCCTCGGCAGTTCACCGACGGAGCCGAAGCTGTTGTCAATTCCCATGAGCTCAACGTCAAATCTGCCAGAGCACACGAAGGATAAACGCATCTGGAAAGCGGCGTTGCGCTTCGCCGGATCCGATGGCGAGTTTTTTAGGAGTTGACGTCGCAGATCGCCGTCCAAAGCCTCAAAGGGTTTGCGTCGCGGTGTTTCCGGTTGTTTCGTGGTTTCGCCAAGCCGATCGGGGGCCCTCCTGATTTCTCGGGCCTGAACGATGATTGCGTGTCATAATTGGTGGATGCTGTTTTGTGAACCTTGCCACTGCTCCGTCCATCGTTGTGCTCGCATGTTGATTCTTCTGATCGTCGCAAGCTCTCTGGTCCTCACATGTTCACAATCGTGTGGCGCCATGGACCATCGGGGTGACACGCTCGATATCCACCACTTGGACGGCCAGATCTATTACGGTGCGGCTCCGCAAAGCGATGCCGATTTCGCGAAACTGCGTCGATTGGGTGTCCAACGGATCATCGACGCCCGGACGTTCAAGGTGTTCGCCAGCAGGAAAGAACAGCGGCGGGCGGCCAAACTCGGGATCGCGTACCGCCGCATCCCGATGGGCTTTTTTCCGATTCGAACCGGAAACGTGCCGACCATCCTGGCACAGCTGACGAACGGTTGTGCCGGTCCTGTCTATTTCCACTGCAATCTCGGTCTGGATCGAGTCGGATTGCTGGTGGCTCTGTACCGGATCGAGCATTTCGGATGGGAGCCTCATCTCGCCTTCACGACCTGGAAGGCTCAGCAGTTCAACACCAACCTGGAAGGTCTCGATCGCTATTTCTGGCAACACGTCAGCGCACGGAACTGTCTGCGATAGCGGGTCAGAGCAGTCCGCGATAGAGTTCGATCACGGTTCGCTTCATCATCAAGCGTGCGCGTTTGGTCGCCGCGGCGTCTTGTCCAACCGACAGCAACAGAGTTCCTGCAGGCACCGAGGCCGATTTGGCGAGCCGTGATCGCACGTTGGATCGCAACTGTTCCGCCCCGGCCGGATCGTTGGAGATGATGCAAAGCTCCAAATTCAACTGATTCGATCGAGCGTCAAAGTTGTAACTGCCCAACATCCAGCAGCAGTCGTCGACCAGCATCGTCTTGGCATGCAAGGTCTCCGGTCCGACATACTCACGCAGCCGAACGCCTTCACGCAACAATCCCCGCTTGTGATTCTGGTAGGCCGCGTAGACGTTCAGCTGGTCGGTTGAATCGAGCGAATTGGTCAGGATGGTCACGCAAACGCCACGCTTTCTTGCCCGCGAGATGGCGGATCGGATGGAGCGATCGAAGGCTGGATACGGCGATTCAATGAACAGGGTTCGCTTGGCTTGATCCATCATCCGAACGATTTGGCGGTTGACGTGACGTTCGGATTTGTCGGACGAACGGTCGAACAACAGCTCCATTTCGATCCCTTGCATCGATTCCGCAACCCAGTCACGCTGCCAGTCCAAGTGCACGCCGCAGCGACAAACAACGCGTCGCAAGGCGTCACTGAGCAGTTGTTGGTAATCTGCGGGCCCGTCGGCATCGCGCCAGGCATTTTTCCAATCGCTCTTTCCAAAAGGTCGGTAACTGAGAATGTCCAAACCCAGTGAATCTCGCTCCGGTGCCGGTTGGACATCAGGCGTTGCCCACAACCAATCGAAGTACGTTTGTGACCGTTGGGCGATGTCGCCAGAGACAAACGCGTCACAATCGGTAAACTCGCGTGGGCATTCGAAATGGAAATGTCCGTTTTCCAGGTTGCTGCTTCCCACCACCGCATGACAGGTGTCGACCACCATCAACTTGGAGTGCAGCCGTCGATTCAGCCAACTCGGATTGCCTTGATGTGGCGGGTGATAGACTCGAACCTTGATCCCATAAGTGCTTAAATACTGCTCACATTTCGACGGCAATCGAGACTTCAATCCGTCGACCAGAATTCGAACGCGTACGCCCCGAAGCGTGGCCTGCCGCAGCAACTCCAAGATGGCCACGGGGACTTCGTCGGTGTCGATGGCGTAGTAGGACAAATCGATCGTATGGCGGGCCTGCTGAATCAGATCGACACGGGCTTGAAGCGACTCCTGACTGCCCTCCAGGACGCGCAGGCTGCTGCCGCCCGCGAAGCTGACCACCGGAAAACCGACAACCATCAGCACCATCATCGCATGGAGACGCATTGGATACCCTGCAGCGTCTCGACGATGAAAGGGAAGAATCGATTTGTCCATAAGTCCTGCCGAACGAAGCGAACCGTTACTGATTGATCGGCATCGTCACGCAAGAGCTGAACTGGGAACAAGAGTGTCGGTTTGCAACGGTCATTCGCTCTGCGGACATCAAGCCTGATGCGACAGTTGGGCAGATCAACCGTGCCTTGCCGGCCGCTTAAAACTGGCGGTAGCAGTGGGGGACCACCAGGACGGGGATCTCGCATTCATCCATCACGTTGGCACTGAGCCAGTTTTCGACGACCGCGCCGCTGCTGGCGCCCATCAAGATCAGATCCGCGTTGATCTCTTTGGCCGCCGCGATGATGGTGTCGACCACGTTTCCGGTCGCCACTTTGGACGTGACCGACACACCGGTGTCATGAGCCGCTTCGAGAAACACCGCGCAACAATCCCTTCCGTTGGCCTTCGATTCGTCGTCTTTGAGAATGTGCAGGACGGTCAGTTCGGCGTCGAGTTGCCGTGCGACCAGAATCACGTAGTCAGCGATTTCGACGGCCGCTTCTTCGCCAGCGGTCGGCACTAAGATCTTCATTTCAATCCTTCACTCTTGAGGGTTCCGGCGGACTCCATCCCGAATCGCCCATCATCCATTGGGCTTACATCAATCATACCGAGTTCTGTGGCACCGCTGCGCCGGACCGGCAAAGTCCGTCGGCGTGAAATGGCACGGGAAATGCAGTGTAAGTGCGTGTCATTAGTTTTTGGAGCGATAGGAATGAACGGTTCTTGGCATTTGGGACGGCTTGCTGGCATCGACGTGCGGATTCACTGGACGTTTTTGCTGCTTCCGATTTGGATTTACTACTCAAGCATGGCGGCCGGATACGGCGCGGTTGCTGCCACCGTGGCAGTGTTGCTGGTTTTCGCGATCTTCGGCTGCGTGGTGTTGCATGAACTGGGCCACTCCCTGACCGCCCGTCGGTTCGGGATTCCTACCCGTGATATCACGCTGCTTCCGATTGGGGGTGTCGCCAGTTTGCAGCGGATCCCGCGCAGCCCGTGGCAGGAGCTGGCGATTGCGGTTGCCGGGCCGGCCGTGAACGTGGTGATTGCGACGGCGTTGTTCGCGTTGCTGCCCCTGTTGGCCGCGACCTCGATCGTCGCCGACGGTGTGTTGGCGTTTCTCGGTCAGCTGGCGTGGGTCAACGTGGCGCTAGTGGTCTTCAACATGCTGCCGGCGTTCCCGATGGACGGCGGCCGCGTCTTGCGAGCGCTGTTGGCCATGGGCATGCCCTATCGCAACGCCACACGCTTGGCCGCCGGCGTGGGCCAAGTGGTGGCTATCCTGTTCGCACTGTTTGGGCTGATGTCGGCGAACGTGATGTTGGTCATCCTGGCCGCGTTCGTGTTCTTGGCCGGTCGCGGCGAAGCCATGATGGTGGAGCGTGAGGCGGAATGGGAACAACGCGGCTGGCAACCGATCGACTCGACGGCCGAGCAACCGTTTCCGCGAGAGCAGGTGTCGATCGAGCCGGCGAGCCTGCAGCGGTCAGCCGCCGAACAATCATTGCCGGTGGTCAACGCACAATGGGATGCCCGCAACGTATTGGGCTGGCTGTCCAGCCAATCGGTTGACGAGTTCTTGGTGTCCAGCCACGGAGTCGTGGTTGCCGCCGTCCGCAAGTGCGACTTGCTCAAGGCCGTCGCGGCGGGCATGGGATCATTCACGTTGGAACGACTGTTGTCCGGTCGTTTCGTGCCGTTTCGGAACCTTCGATCACCCTCGATGTAGTCTTCGAGGGCTTCACCACGGCAGCGAACTGGCGTGACGCGGCCGCATCTGCGATCATTGACGCTGCAGAATCGGGCAACCCGTCGTCGATGCGGTGTCGAAAACGAGACGTCTTCCCAGCCGATGAGAACCAGTCGTGACCGCCGAGTCCAACGAATACGTGACGACCGAATGCCCCAACGGACATCGGGTCCGCGGCGACCTGGGATGGCTGCACCGCGAAGTCCGCTGCCCGCATTGCCAAGCGACGTTTCGGTTTGACCGCCCCGAATCAACCGCCGCCGTTGTCACACAGGTCAGCGGCCCACCGCCGGTCGAGGCACGATCGCTCAGCGATACCGGCGTGATGCGGATCATCGACAGTTTCGGTAAACCCGTCGTGCCCGAAGACGACGGCAGAACGCGGCACTGCAGCAATTGCGGCGCGGTTTATCCGAGCAGCATCTCGGTCTGCTTCAACTGCAACATCGAACTCGACCCACCCGAAGACGACGCGGCGGGGCGTGCAGCATCCGCGAAGCCTGCGTCCGGACAGGCCGGCAACCGCGCAGGCGTCGAATTCCAGCCTGTCGATGAGTCGCCGTTCCAGGACGTCACGATCGGTTCCGTGATGCGGCCCCGCAAAGCGATGATCGAACTCAAGGCTTCCAATTCGATGGTCGAGACCTTGGACCGCATCCGTCAATCGCCGCATTCCTGCTATCCCGTCGCGGAAGATTCCGGTAACGGTTTGATCGGATGGGTCGGCATCGAACAGATCCTGTCAGCCGAATCGGATGCGTTCGATCTGAGCATGCTCGCCAACCCCATGGCGGTGATGCATCGATCACGACCGGTCAGCGACCTGTTGCCGGTCCTGCAACGAACCAAGTGCTCCTTTGTCCTGGTCAGCAACGAAACCGACACCGTGGTCGGCATGGTCACGGCCAAGGACGTGCTTCTCAGCCTGCTGAAATAGATCCAACCGCTAAATCAGATCGACACGGCGCAGAGACACAGTCGATCACACGCGAGTCAGCTTGGTAACGCGCCCGGTGGCGACCCATTCGGCGACGTGGATGTTCCCATCCAAGTCAAAACAGGCATCGTGCGGGTGGATGAACTTGCCGTCCAGCCAACGTGACTCATCGGCGCGAACCGATCGTTTTTTGTCCGCCAGGATCCGCTCACGGTCGTCACCGAGTGTTGCCACCGGTTTGTAATTCAAATCCAACAGCGAAACCCGGGCGACCAGTTCCGGGACCAGCATCAGATCTCCGTGGGTGTCCACATTGGCAGGCAACCCGAAACCGTCGATCGTTTGTTTGTAGCGATGATCCATGTCGAACAACTGCAACGTGTGATTGGCTCGGTCGGCCACCACGATGCGTGATTCGATGCCGTCGCGGTCATCGACCCAGATGCCGTGTGGAAGGTTGAAGGTGCCTTCGCCCTTGCCGGCGCCACCGAAATGGCCTTTCCAATTTCCATCGGCATCGTAGTGGTGGATGCAGTACGCGCCGTATCCGTCGGCCAACAGGAAGTCGCCGTCGGGCAAGAAGGCAAAATTGGTCGGCATGAATCGGTCGCGGCCCCAGACCTTTTTGGGATCGCTGGCTTCACCATCGGCGTAGCGATCCGATTTCATCGGCGCATACTTCTGCCAAACCACTTCACCATCGAGCGTCAGCTTTGCGATCGTTTTCAGATGCTGGTACCCGCTGACGTACAAGAAGGGTGTGCCGTCTTCGACGCGGATGTCCAGGCCGTGGCCGCCGCCCTGAAACTGCTGTCCGAATGCTTTGACGAATCGCCCCTCTTCATCGAACACAAAGATCGAGGGGTGATCGGATTTCTGGGCGTCGCCTTCGTGGATCACGTACAGACGATTGTCAGGGTCCATCGTCACGTTGTGCGTGATTTGCCAATGGTATTTATCCGGCAACTGCGGCCAGTGGTGTTGGCATCGAAATTGGAACTCACCGCTGCCGACGACGTCTTGAGCGTCCGTTCGTTTGGACGTGATGATCGCGGGAGCGGCGACCGCCGCGGCACTGGCGGCGAGGAACGTTCTTCGTGTGTGTGGAGCGGGCATGAACGGTCCGATGTGGGAGGAAGATTCAGGGAATGAAAGCACCCAGTCTAACTCAGCGGCGAGTGGCATGCAGTGCATGCCAATTGTTTAATGAGCCCACCGATGGCAGCGCGAACCCACGGATATTTTGCACCCTGTCATCCGCGGGTTCGCGCTGCCATCCGTGGGTATCACTTTCGTTGGTGGACCCAGTCAGACTGCGAACGGCATGCTGTGCATGCCAATCGCCTGTCAGGCACAGCCTGACCTACAACCTTGGCGATTCCCGCTCTCCCATACTCTACCGTCGACAACGCCCTAATTGCCGCCTCCCAGATCGGGAAGGATCAAGCGTTTGTCGGCATGTTCGGCGATAAACATCTCGATCGAACGCGCCTGTTCATTGATCGCGTTTTCGGCGGCTTCCTGGACTCTTATGTCCGCCCGGTTGGTGAACAGCTTTGGCACGTCAACGCGGACTTTCATTTCGACGGTGACCTGGACCTCGGTGCCATCGTCGCTCGGACGCGCCTCAAGCGTTGTCTGGTAACTTTCCAGATTGCCCGCCGCCGCAATCGACTTGGTCACCACATTCATCGAATCGGCTTCAATCGTGGCCTCTTGTCGCAGCGCCAGTTCGTCTGCGTCGATCGCCGGATCATCCAATCGCACCCTGATCTGTCTGATCGCATCGAGGTTCATTTTTGATTTGCCGCGAATTGCGTTGAGCAACGGTCGTTCGTCGGCACTGGCGTCCACTTGCACGTCCCGAATTTGGACGTCAATCAATTCCATGCCCGACCGCTCAACGATCGCAGCCGTCGCGTTCTTTCTGACCATGATCTGGCGAAATTTGTCGTAGTCGCATGGGACAACGAAGCGGGTCTGATGCGCGCCGATTGCGAGGTGACTGACCGGTCGCAGTGACCAGGCCGCGACTGCGACCGCGGCAACGACCAGCAACACAATCGCGACGAGGGTCCCCACACGGGACGTTGTCCAAGCTTTTCGATTCATGAGTACTCCAGTGGTAGAATCGGTTATTCTAGGCCAGGGCAAGTCCAGGTCTACGTTGCGCACGACCTGCGGCCAGTGAATTCGCAATCCGCACCCCTCTCGGGAATCGTCACCCTCGCCGTTGCATTGACTAACCCGCCTGCCATTTTTCCCCGACTTCCTTTTTCGCAGCGGAGAGCCTGCGTTTCTGTCTGCGATCCTGCTCTCGATCGGTGGTGCACTGTTTGGGATGGCCTATGCGCGCGTGGTTGCGCTGTGCTGCCGACTCCTCGGCCGTCGGCCCCGTCCCCGACCACACTTTTGGATCGCCGGTCTGGCTTCGCTGGCCGTCGCCTACCTTGGGGCAATGCTCGTCCATTCATGCATTCGGACTGACCAAGAGTCGTTCCAAACCCCTTTCCCCCATTCGCTGTTCCGAGCCAAGAGGCCGTGGTCGACAGGTTGCCTATCCTGCCAATTTGGCTTTTTCGCATCCGTCGAGAGGAGGTAGGAAGATTTTGGAGGTAGGAAAATTAAAGGCTGGAGTGGATCGGGGGAACTGGTTCGGCAACCATCATCGAGGGTGTGTTGGCTCGTCGTTTTCAGCAGTCGGCCTGAATTGCTTTGTGTTGTTTGGTGGGCAGGTCGATTTGTTTTGAAGCCCGGTGGGGAATGGAACGGGGTAAAGTAACCGGACAAATAGTGCCATGACGTCAACCTCCCGCGACGAGCGGGAGGGTGACCTTCTATGCTGGACGGTCTCTGAAGCCTGTACACCAACACGTATGCTCGTGCCGTTCTTGTCTTGCCAGTTTTCGCTGCGAAGCAGCGACCGTGGGCGGCTGAAGCCTGTACACCAACACGTATGCTCGTGCCATTGCCGCGTTGGCTGGTTTCGCTGCGAAGCAGCGACCGTGGGCGGCTGAAGCCTGTACACCAACACGTAGGCTCGTGCCATTGCCGCGTTGGCTGGTTTCGCTGCGATGCAGCGACCCTGGGCGGCTGAAGCCTGCACACCAACACGTAGGCTCGTGCCCTTGTTTGTTTAGGCGATGACGTCGTGGAGTGTGTTTCCGCCGATGATCAGGGGGCGGTTGTTGCGGTCGTAGATTTCGGTTGCCGGATCGATGCCGAGGAGTTGGTAGATCGTGGCGGCCAGGTCTTCGGGTTTGACCGGATTCTCCGCGGGCCGGCTGGCGTGTTCGTCGGACTTGCCGTACACGTAGCCTTTCTTGACGCCGCCGCCGGCCAGCAGGGCGGTGTAACACTGCGGCCAGTGATCGCGGCTGAGGTTCTTGTTGATCTGCGGTGTGCGGCCGAATTCGCCCATCCAGACGACCAGTGTTTCGTCGAGCAATCCGCGTTCTTCTAAGTCGTCCAAGAGCGTCGGTAACGTTTGGTCGGTGATCGGCAGTTGGTACTTGTTGACGATCTCGTACATGCGTGTGTTGTCGAATCCGTGCGTGTCCCAGCCGCCGTCATTGACCCGGCGCCCGCCGATACTGGCCGAGAAATAGACGGTCACGAATTTCACACCCGATTCGACCAGCCGACGCGCCATCAAACAGCTTTGGCCGTACGTCGTCCTGCCATAACGGTCTCGCACCGATTCTTTTTCAGCCGACAGATCAAACGCCTTGCGAACGCGGTCGGACGTCAGCATCGAAATCGCCCGTTCGTAGTAATCGTCGAATCCACGAGCCTGGTCCGAATACTCGAGCAACCTGGTCTGGGCGTCGACCAGTTTTTGCATCTCGCGACGGCGATGAAGCCGGTCGACCGATAGCCCCCGCGGCAGACTCAGCTCGGGCAATTTGAAGTCCCGGTCATTGGGGTCTTCCAAGAACAACAACGGATCGTGGCGTTTCCCCAGAAAGCTGGCATGCTGGGCGGGAACGATCGAGCCATCGCGGATCACATGTGGATAGGCCACCGAGGTCGGCATGCCGTTCTGGTTGGGGCTGAGATGGTCGACGACGCTTCCGTAAGCGGGATACAGATCCAGCGAATCACGCAAACGTTGGTCGTCGCTCGGTGGTTCGTGACCGCTGAGCGCGTAGTACCCTGCCGACGCATGATTTTTCATCGTGTGCGTCATCGTGCGAATGAGCGTCGCATGATGCATCCGTTTGGCCGTCTCGGGCAACAGTTCGCAGACCTGAATCCCATCGGCACTGGACGAGATCGGGCGATAGGGGCTGCGCACCGATTCGGGCGCGTCGGGTTTCATGTCAAAGGTGTCGAGCTGGCTGGGGCCGCCCCACTGAAACAAAAAAATCACCGATTTGGCTCTCGGTTTGACCGAGGTGGCACGCTCGGCCGCACGCATCAAGTTCGGCATCGTCAGCCCCAGCATGCCAGCACCGCCGACACGCAAAATCGAACGCCGATCCATTGGAGGAAGTCTCATGGTGATTGATGGCTCTATTTGCGGAACAAAAATTCTTTTGCGTTCAACAACGCCCAGGCGATGTCTTGCAAGGCGTCGGCTCGTTTGTTGCCCGAAGGATTGCTCACCACGGCGCTGAGCAGGTCTTTCCATGACGCTGCCGGATTGTGGTTAGGGCCACGGATCAATTGCAGCGCCGCGGTTCGCTCGGCCTCGGTCGGCGGACGTGACAGTGCCGCCCAGTAGAGTTCCTCGACCACGTCGGCATCGGATCGTTTCGACAGTGCCAAACGGGCGATACGATTGGTCGGCGATGCGAGTCGATCATTCAGGCCATCACCGACCAGCACGAACACTTGCTTGAGCGTCGTTTCGTTGGAGCGTTCGCAATCGCAGGCGAGAATCCGATCCGGTTTGCCGAAGGTTTTCAGGAAACGGTCGCCGGCTTCGGGAGCGCTTTTGCGGGCTTGTTTGCTGCGTACGCCGGGAATCTGCACGGCCCGGATTCCCGTCGGATAGCCGAGGAAGCGAGCCGGGGAGTCGAGCACGTCGCTCTGCATGTCCAGGATCACTTCGGCCGGCAATCGCCGCACGTTGGATCGTGAATAACAGGTGCGGTCGTTGACGTTCGTTTCGTTCGGCTCGGCGGAAAGCTGATACGTTCGGGATTTCATGATCGTGCCGACCAGGCTGCGAAGATCAAAACCGCTGTCGGCAAAGTGCGTCGCGAGCCAGTCCATCAGCGGAGGGTTGCTGGGCGGATTGGTCAAACGAAAATCATCGATCGGATCGACCAAGCCCAACCCCATCAGCTGGTACCAGATGAAGTTCGTCTGTGATTGGACAAACAGCTTGTTGTCCGGGGCCGTCAGCCAATCCGCCAGCGCAGCCAAGCGGTCCTTCATCGCTTGATCGTCGAGTCGGTTTCCGCCGAGAAATTTGGGTGACGCGACACGGTCGGTGGTTGGATTGCGAACTTCATCCATCTTGGCCACTAACACCGTTTGATCACCGGCAAACTCGTTCTTGTCCAGTTTGTCTTGCCGTTTGTTCTCACCGATTTCGTAACCGATTTGCGAAAACAGCGACGACCATTGGTAATAATCGTCTTGCGTCCAGCGATCGAACGGATGGTTGTGGCACTTGGCGCACTGCAACCGTGTGCCGAGGAAAAGACGTGCGGTGGTTTCGCCCCGAATCGATGGGTCGCGGTTGGCACGGTAATAGTTGGCCGCCGGTTGCGCGAACGTGCTGCCCGTTCCCGTGACCAGATCGCGGACGAACTGATCCAAGGGACGGCCCGATGCGATGTTGTCTCGAATCCAACCGTGAAAGACTTCCACGCCTTCGGTGTCCAATACCTTTTCTTCGGTTCGCAGGACGTCGGCCCACTTCAGCGCCCAGAAATCCGCGAACTCGGGCAGGGCGAGCAATCGGTCGATCAATCGGTCGCGTTTGTCGGAGGCCGGATCGGACACAAATGCTTTGGCTTCGTCGGCCGTCGGGATTCGTCCGATCGCATCTAAATAGACGCGGCGAACAAACACGGTGTCTTCGCACAGCGGCGACGGATTGATCCGCAGGCGATTCAGTTTTGCAAAGATATGTCGATCGATTTCGTTGAACGACTGGGGATCACTCCAGACGAAATCGGGCCTTGATTCGATAAAGGCGATCGGTACCGGACGTTGCTCTTGCAGGTAGCGAACGATCAGCGTGGTTTCGCCGAACTTGTCGCGAGTGACAACACCATCGGCATCGACCGTCGCGTTCAAATTGGACAGTTCATAACAGGCGGTATCGGTGACATCACGTGATGTACCGTCGGAAAACGTTGCAGTGACATGGACCGGAAGTGCTCGATCTGGATCGGCGACGATCGCTTGCGTCGGTTGCACCTCTAGCCCGACCAAACGCGGCGCCTCGGCGGACGGTCCCGGCGCACCGTGACGCAACCAATGGGTGAGCAATTGGTACGAGGGCGAGTCGGTGGAAAACCGCGTACCGCCACCGTGTGCGACACCGCCGGATGCTTTCCGAAGAAACAGGCTCAACTCCGGCGCGGCGACGTTGATGCGACGTCCCTTGGCGGCACGCACCAGCATCTCGTAATCGTACTGCGGGTCCTGGCCGCGCAGAGACAACTTCAATCCGCCCTTGCCGTTCAAGTTGCCGTGACAGGTCCCCAGGTTGCAACCGGCTTTGGACAGCACGGGCATGACGTCGATGGTGAATTTCGGGGGATGGGCCGGGGACGCAGACGGGGATGCGGCGGCGGGTGGCGATTGGTCGGCGCGAAGAGGGCTGGCGAAGTGTATGCAGACGGTCGCGACGAGCAGCGGCAAGGCAAACGTGCGGAACATATCGATTTCAGCAGGAGGCAGGTCGCACGTCGGCGTGGTCGATCACGCTAGGGACGGTGATCAAGGTGCCGGCGGGCGTGAGATTGCAGGCGTGGAACTGCGGGGGCGGGATGCAATCGCGGATGGTTCACTATACCAAATCGTCGTCGGTGGCGTGGGGATTGCCCACCGGTCCCGCGGTACGGCGACTCGGCAAAAACGTGAGCTGCGGGTGTGACATCACCGCTCCGGATGTTCCCCAATCGTTAGCGGCGCCGTTCCCCGCCCGCCTCCTCGTCTCTTCTCCTCCCCCATGCGAGCGCAATTCCCATGAGCCTTTTCGAATCCACTTCTGATTCTTTTCGCCGACTACAGATCCGCATCCTGGAACGTCTTTCCCGACGTGATGCCTCCGCCCCCCGAGGTCGCCGTCGCAGACGACCGCTACGGGGGGAAGCGTTGGAAGGACGGCGTCTGCTGGCAGCCGATTTCGACGGATTTCGACACAACGTTTTCGATGCCGAAGACGTCAACGACGATGGCGAGGTCTCCGCCGTCGATGCGCTGATCATTATTAATTCGATGAATCGTAACGGTGGCGATGATGCCTCGCGATTCACAGACGTCAACAACGATGGTCGGCGAAGTGTGCTCGACGCATTGAGGGTCATCAATCGACTCGGACGAGAACGCAACGGGACCGTGGACGATTCTTCACGCGGCGATCGCAATGGAGGAACCACGACCGTGATTCCCGAATTGCCCGATGAAGTCCGCTCGATCGACGGCACCGGAAACAACCTCGAAAATCCCGACTTGGGGAGCACCGGTGAAGCGTTGCTGCGGATCGCCGAGGCGGACTATGAAGACGGCATCTCCACGCCCGCCGGGGCCGACCGGCCGAGCGCCCGTGAGATCAGCAACACACTGTCGGATGTCGAAGGTGACGGAACCAAGAATGAGCGTGGGTTGTCCGCATTCCTGTACGTTTGGGGTCAGTTCATCGATCACGACATCGACCTGACGGAAACGCAAACCGATGGCGAACGGTTTGCCATCGAAGTCCCCGCCGGTGATCCGCTGTTTGATCCGACAGGCAGTGGCGAAGTGATCATTCCGTTGACGAGATCGGAATTCGACCCGGAAACCGGAACCTCGGTCGACAACCCGCGTCAACAGATCAGTTCGATCACCGCCTTTATCGATGGATCCCAAGTTTACGGTAGCGATCAGCAGACCGCCGATCGACTGCGGACGTTTGAAGGGGGAATGCTGGTGATTGAAGACGACGGATTGCTGCCGATCGGTGAAGACGGCGGCGTGATCGCCGGTGACATTCGCGCCAGCGAGAACCTCTCGCTGACCGCGATCCAGACGCTGTTCGTTCGCGAGCACAATCGTTTGGCCGAGCAGATCGCTGCGACCGATGATTCGCTGACCGACGAAGAGATTTACCAGCGCGCCCGCGCGATCGTGATCGCTGAGATTCAATCGATCACTTACAACGAATTCCTACCGTCTCTGCTCGGGAACAACGCACTGACACCCTACGAAGGCTACGATTCGTCGGTGGACCCGACGATCGCGACTGAATTTTCCACCGCAGCGTTTCGGTTCGGACACAGCACGCTGAACGACGACATCGAATTCTTTGACAACGATGGTCGCGAGGTTCACGAAGAGGTCGAACTGAAAGACGCGTTCTTCAACCCGACGCTGCTGGACGAAACCGGTATCGACGCGATCCTCAAGTACGACGCTTCTTCGCAATCGCAGGAAATCGATTTGGAAGTCGTCGATAGCTTGAGAAACTTTCTGTTCGGGGCACCTGGGGCCGGCGGGTTTGATCTGGTGGCGTTGAACATTCAACGCGGCCGCGATCACGGATTGAATGACTACAACACGACGCGACAGGCCTACGGTCTGGACGCCGTGAAATCGTTTGCCGACATCACCAGCGATGTCGAGCTGCAGGAAAAACTGGAATCGTTGTACGGTGATGTCGACAACATCGACCTGTGGGTCGGGCTGATGGCCGAAGATCACTTGCGCGGAGCGTCCGTCGGTGAGCTGACGTCCACGATCATCGCCGATCAATTTCAGCGATTGCGTGACGGCGACAGGTTCTACTACGAAAACGTCTTCGATGGACTGGAGCTGCGTGCGATTGAACAAACCTCGCTCACCGACGTGATCGAGCGGAATACATCGGTCGAGGGGCTGCAGGAAAACGTGTTCTTCATGCTTGCCGAAGTTCGCGGCCAAGTCACCGTCGACAACACCGTTAGCGACCGTTTGGCTCGTTCCTCCCAACGAGGCGGCGGTTTCGATCGGGGACGCTCGGCTGCCGTGGAAGGGGCGACGGTGGAGTTACTCAACGACAGTGGTGATGTGATCGACACCACCGTGACCGACAGTCGTGGCAATTATCGTTTCCGATCCTTTTCAGAAACCGGCGACTACCAAGTCCGGTTGGCCGACAGCGGTGAAGTCGTGGACGTGTTGATCTCCAACGGAAGCACGCGGCTGAAAGGGATCGATTTCGAGTTGCCGGTGTAAAGCGGTCGCGGTGTTCGCGGCTGAATGCGTTAGCGGAACGGCGCGAGCCGTCCGGTATCGGCTCGAAGGCGCCCGGAAAGACCGGAGGACTCGTCGCCTCGTCCACTACCCGGAAATTGAGCTGACACGGAATTCTAAACGCGGGCGCTGGGGAGACGACCTTGCGTTTCGCGAGGCCTGCGGATAGCGCCATCGGCTCACGATTTTACCGGTCGAGATCAAACCGTCAGCGGACTTGGTTACGGACTCACTCGCTAACGCGTGTGGTGACGGAGCACTACGACTGCGATTCTTCGGGCCGGTTGATCACGAAGTGGGACAGTTTGGGCGCCAGCGGGGCTCGCTTGCCCGGCTTGGGGCGGTGGATCGAGCGGATCTCACCTCGCGTTTCGCAAGCGGGCGCTTTGCTCTGAGGTTCGGCAGGCCCTTGGCGGCGGTCGACGCGTGTCTCCGAATCGCAGTAACTGTTCAAAGGTTCATCCTCGATCCGAGGTGCGAACCGGATGCACACGAGCACGACGCCCGTACAGACGACTGAAACGATCAGCCAGATGATTAAGAGATTCATATCCGCACCGCCCACAGTTGGTACGCCGAACTTGCCCGCTCGTTGCCCTTTCTACGTCAGAAGAGAACCAAATGTTCCAATGAAAGATTGACGTAGCGAGAACACAACAGTTCTGACTGGAACATGGTCTTTCGGTTCAATCGGCTCGATCGGGTAAATCGTTCGAGCAAATCTTACAACTACAGACTTGTGCTGCTCTTGAGGACCGGCACAAGCAGTGCAAGCACAACAGCCAGAACCAAAAACGCCATGACCAGCAACATCATTGGTTCGAGTAATCGTACAAAGAGGTCTAGTCTGCGGAAAGTTCGCTTCTCCAGTGAGTCGGCGATTTCCGGAAGAACTTTCTCAAGGGAGTTGCTTTCCTCCCCCACGCTGATCATTTCCACCACCGATGGGGGAAAATAGCCAGAGGCCCGCAGCGGTGTCGCCAGGGATTCACCGCCGCGGATGTTTTCGGTCGCATCGGCGATCGATTGGCTGAGCAAGCGATTGGCGGCGGCCGAGCGACTGATCTCAAGCGACTTCAAGATCGGCACGCCGTTTCCCAGCAGGGTGCCCAGGACGCGACAGAATCGCGCGACGGCTAGATTCATCAGGATGTTGCCGAGCACTGGAATCCGCAGCTTGAGCTTGTCCATCATCTGCTTGCCGGCTTCGGTTGCCAATTGAACTTTGATCACCACGATCAAGGCGATGGCCAAGATGACGAGCACCCAGCCGTATTGTTGCAGCACCGTGCTGAAGCTGAGCAGCGATTCGGTGTACCAGGGCATCTCGTCCTTTTGCCGCAAACGATCAAACATCGCATCAAACTTGGGGACGAAGAACACCAGCAGCCCGCTGATGACGAGGGAGCCGACGGAAAACAGGAACACGGGATACGCCAAGGCGCTGATGGTTCGGCCCTTCAGATCCTCCTGCAGTTCGGTGAACGTGCTGACACGCTCCAGGGCGTCTTCCAGGAAACCGCCTTCGGTCCCGGCCCGGACCATGTTGATCGCCATGTCGGAGAACACGTTGGGAAACCGTGCCATCGCGTTGCCGATCGGTTCGCCGTCTTCGACCCGCGCCTTGATTTCTTTGACGATATCGCCCAACACCCGGTCAGTCGCTTGTTCGCCGAGGACGGTCAGCGAGCGCATCATCGGCACACCGCTGCGGAGCAACGAGGCCAGCTGGCCGTAAAAGGTCGCCATCGTCTGGCCTTTGACACGTTTCCGCTGGCCAAACAGGGAGCGGCCGGAGGTGTTTTGGGCGGCGGCGACCTTGGAGGGAAAGAGCGACTTTTCGCTCAGCAGCGCGGCGACTTCGCGTTCATTGGCGGCTTCGATCGAACCGCTCACGGTCTTGCCCGCCATGTCGCGGGCGGTGTAGGCAAACGTCGGCATGATTCTAGAGAGCCTCGCCCTTGGAAACGCGTAGCACTTCGTCGATGCTCGTCATGCCCGCGATCACTTTGTCCCAAGCGTCCATCCGCAGGGTCCGCATGCCGGCATCCACGGCCGCTTTGCGGATGACCCAACTGCTGGCCCGATCCTGGGCGAGCTGGCGGATTTCGTCATTGGTGACCAACAGTTCATAAATACCCATCCGGCCGGAATAACCCAGATTGCGACATTCGCGGCAACCTACCGGGCGATACCAAGTGAACTCGCCGGCGCGATCCCAGGGGAAATCCTGGGGCACTTCGTCCGGCGACGGCTTGTAGGCTTCTTTGCACAGCGGGCAGAGTCGACGGAGCAGTCGCTGGGCCATCACGCCTTCGACGGTCCCCGCAACCAGGAACGGTTCGACGCCCATGTCGCCCAGCCGGGTGAAGGCCCCCGAGGCGTCATTGGTGTGCAAGGTGCTGAAGACCAAGTGGCCGGTCAACGACGCTTGAATGGCGTTTTCGGCCGTCTCCAGGTCACGAATTTCCCCCACCAGGACGATGTCAGGGTCGTGCCGCAAGATACTTCGCAGCGACGCGGCAAAGGTGAATCCGATCTTGGAGTGGACCTGGATTTGGTTGATGCCGTCGAGTTGGTATTCGACCGGGTCTTCGGTGGTGATGATCTTGGTTTCTTCGCTGCGGATCTGCAGCAGACTGCTGTAGAGCGTCGTGGTTTTACCGCTACCGGTCGGGCCGGTGACCAAGATGATGCCGTGCGGCAACTCGATCAGCTTGCTGTAGGTTTGGTAGATCTCATCGGACATCCCCAGTTTGCCGAGATCGAAGACCATGGCGGATTTGTCCAGCACCCGCATCACCAAGCCTTCGCCGTGGATCATCGGGATCACACTCAATCGAATGTCGACTTCGCGACCGTGAACCCTCAGCTTGATGCGTCCGTCTTGGGGCAGCCGTTTTTCGGCGATGTTCAGCCGTGCCATGATCTTCAAACGACTGATGATGGCGGCTTGGAACCGGTTGATTTCCGGTGGCGTGGGTTGGCGGTGCAAAATCCCGTCGATCCGATAGCGGACCAGCAAGCCATCGGATTGGGTTTCGATGTGAATGTCGCTGGCGCGCGTCTCGATGGCTTCGAGCAAGATTTCGTTGACCAGGCGGACGACGGACGCTTCCTGAGCCATCTCGCTCAGTTCGCTGCCGTCGGTTTCCAGCTCTTCGAGCAACTCGACGTCTTCGTCGTCCGAAGCGGCCGCCATCAGGTCTTCGACGGTCTCGCTACCGACACCGAGGTGTCGCTTCATCAGCCGCGCAATCTCGCCGCGTTGGGCGACGATCGGAATGATGTTTTTGCCCGTCGCCGCGCTGGCTTCATCAAGCGGGTAGAGGTCCAGTGGATCGGCGGTCGCCACGACGACCGATCCGTTTTGGAAGCGAATCGGAAACAGCGACTGGCGATAGATCAACCGCTGTGGGAAGCCTTCCAAGGCGGCCAGGTCGATTTCGGTGTCGCGTAAGTCGACAAACTCCAAGCCGACTTCCTCGGCGAGCGCTTCGAGCGCTTCACGTTCACCGACGAAGCCTTTTTCGACGGCGGCTTGAACGATATCGGAGGCATTGCTGCCGTGGGTGTCTGCCAGCTGGGCGTCGCTGAGCAGTCCGCGTCGTCGAAGGATTTCGCCTGCACGCATGATCATGGAATCGGTTCCGGTGTTCTTCCAAAGAGTGATGCTTGGATTGTACTGTGTTGTGGGGGAGAACGTCGGCGCGACCGGGGAGTTTGCATCGTGGTCGATCCCCGTTGGCGCGCTAGAGACGTTTCCTTGGTCGGGGTTAACGTCCGCCGCCGGGACGACCGCCGCCACCACCACCGGGAGCACCACCGCGTCCGCCGCCACCGAAGGGTGATCCGCCGCCGCCGCCACGGCCGCCGCCGAATCCGCCGGGGCGTCCGCCGCCGAAGGGGCTGCCGCCGCCACCGCCGCCGAACCGAGATCGAAACGCTTCGATCCGTTGCCGCATCGCATCAGCCGCTTCAGTGCTGCTAGTGCTATCGCCTCCGGTCCGAGCCCCCGGGGTACTGGAGGAAGTGGACCCGCTGTCTTTGGTTTCGACTTTGGCGCTGAGGATGGCTTCCAACGCTTGCACGATGGTGTTTCCGTTGAGTGTGCCGGGCAGCGTGTAAACGACGGTCTCGTCTTCATTGACGCGGCCGCCTTGATCGAGCGCCTCGACCAGCATTTGAATCTCTTCAAAATCTTTGGTCGTGGCCGTGACCACCAACGAGTTGCTTTGGACGTCGACGGCAACGGTAATCTTCGAGCGTTCGCTTTTCGCCGTCTCGGCACCGCCGCCGCGGCCGCCTCGACCGCCGCGCAGGGCGTTGATGAAATCTTCCGGCGAGGGTTGCCCGCCACGACCTCCTCCTCCGCCGCCGCCATTGTTGCGTCCCTGATCGGCACCGGCGACGCGATCGGCGTAGATCTCCTTGACCACCTTGGCGACTTCCGCGGCGCTTTGATACAGCACGGGGATCATCCGCGGCGTCGCGGTCAACTCGATGTCTTCGGGACTCTCTTCGATATCGATTTTTTCAAGCACCATTTCGATGACTTGCAAATCCAGCTCGTTGGCTTGGATGAACAGCGCGTTGAGTCGTAGATCTGGAACGATGTTGACCGAACCGGTGGAGGTCAAAATGGACTTGGCCGAAGAGGTCTCGCCACCGCCACCGCCGGCCAATCCCATCAGTCCACCCAACATGCCGCCGCCGAGTCCGCCGGTGATCGTGTCGGTCAAACTGCCCGCCGAATCGCCGCCACCGAGAATGCTGGCGATCATTTCGGCGGCGATATCGGCCTGGATGTACTTCAACCAGTAGATCGTCGGCAGGTCACTTGACGTTCCCATCGGGCCGATCAGTTGAGACAGCAGCTCTTCTAATTCGTCCAACGCCTCGGTGTCATCCGAAGCGATCCGAATGCCATTGGGCGTCAGTTCGATCATGATGTCCGGACTGGGCGATTTGGCGACTTCGGTGGTGACGGGTTCGGACGGGTCGTTGACGCCTTGGTTGTCCGCCGGGCTGGATGCCGCCGGGGCTTGGGTGAGGTAATAGAACCGTCGCGAATCGAAGCGGGATGCGTCGAGGTTGCTGGCAGGGTTCGACGTGGATTGCGTCGGCGGCGCGGCCGAGTTGGACGGCGCCCGCTGGATCTTGCGTTCACGGATGCCGTTGGATTCACCGGCCCCGGACGGAGACACAACCCGGATCGGATTGTCGCGTCCGGTCATTCGCCAGTACAGTTGCAGTTGTCGCAGCGCGTCTTCGGCTTGGCGACCGTTGAGCGGCAACAGTCGGACTTTCCCGCTGAGTAAGCCTTCGCTGGTGGTGCCGTCGAGTTGTTCGAGCAGTCGTCGGATCTGTTCGATTTCGTCTTGCGAGCCGCGAACCCATAGTTTTCCGGTCGCCGGATCGCCGTCAACAATCGGACCGCTGGTGTTTTCTTCGGTCACGCCGAAGTACTTGTTGATGGTCAGCAAGGCTTGGGCGGGGTCGATGCGTTTGAGCTGAAAGACTTCGAAGTCTTCACCGCTGCCTTCCATCTTGGCGATCACTTCGGTGATCTGTTTGTGGGTGTTGGGCGTTGCGAAGGCGATGATGGCGTTGGTGGCGGGGTCGATGGCGACCCGCGTGCCGGGTTCGTCTTGCAGCAGCGTTTGCAGCACTTCGAACACGGTGGCGGGGTCGGCGACACGCACGAAATGGGTTTGGAACACCGGGCGAGCCACTTCTGCTTCGGTGGCGTCACCGGAACCTTCCAGCGGTTGGTCGGCTTTGGCGATCAGGTTCTCCAGAATGCTGACCTTGGATCGCAACCCGGTGGCGTAAATTCGATCGCCGTAGAGCCCGACGGAGATGCGAATGTCGTCGTTGGAGTTTTCGTCGGCTTCTAGTCCGAGCAAGGGGCGAGCGGTTTGCAGCAATTCCTCGGCGCTGCGGTGTTGCAGTTTGATCTCGTGCACTTCCTGGTCAGACTGTTTGATGACCTCGCGGATCGCGACGAGTTTCTCCGCCCGTTCGGTCACCTTGGCTTGGCGGGCGCTGTCGAGCACGATCACCCGCCCCCAGGGCCCGACCATCTGAGGCAATTGCGTCTTGGCTTCGTCGGGCGTCATGCTGCCCAGCGGAAAGATCGCGCTCACGATGTCGCTCTTGCCGCGTGATTCCAGTTCGTCCAGCGGGACCAGATCGGCCAACTCGCTGATCAGTTTGTCCGCGTTTTCGACTTCCAGGTCGATCAGGAACAGCATACGACCGCGGCGGACCAAGGCGTAACCGCGATCGAGCAGCAATCGATTCAACAGATCCAAGGCCTCGGCGACCGTGTACATCCGCGAGCGATCGATGAAGGAGATCGAGCCCTCCGGATAGCGGTCGATCTGGAGCGACAGATCGCCTTCGGTGGCCATCCAATTCAGCACGTCTTTCCAGCTGGCGCCGGTGAAATTGAATCGCAGCAACGGTTGTTGGGGGCGATCGAGTTCGTCCAACAAAATCCGTGCGGCTTCTTCCGGCGTCACGTCTTCGCCGCGGAGAGCCGGTGTAGGCTGAGTCGCGGGGGACTCGTCCGACGCCTGGTCCGACGCCTGGTCCGACGCCTGGTCCGACGGCGAGGCGGGGACTTGGTCTTCGCTGTCGATCTCCTCTGCCGGGGCTTCGGCCGTTTCGGCTGCCGGGTCTCCCGCAGGCGCCTGTTCTTGCGCCGAAAGCGTCGAGATCGGCAGCGTGGATGCCAACACGGCGGCGAAAAGGATCTGAAGCGACGATTTCGCCAGCCCGGACACCTGCCGCAGCGGCAGGCGGATGCTGGCGCCGATCGGTGCGTTGCTATCGGTGCACGAGCTTGCGTTGCATGAGCTTTGGTTGCACGAGCATTCGTTGCACGATGGGAGTTGGAAATGCATTATTGCAGCGGTTTTGTCAAAAGAAGTGGATGAGATTTCGACTCAATGGGCCTGCCGACCGGCTCATTCTAATTACCCCCCATCAAATCGCCCGGCGCCAATCGCACCAGTTTTCAGAAGCGGAGATCACATGGCCGGCCCACTGATCTAACCTTCCGCATGGGCCAGGGTTTCTCGACTGATCGCGGAATTCGGTTGATTCGTGCTGTTTTCACGCCAGTTGATGGCCGCGAAGGCATGGTTTTCGCACTCTATGCCCCTCTGGGCGGGGCATGGCGATGCCCGTAATTGTCTTGGCCACGGACCTCGTGTTGCCGATCGGGTCGTAGGATCTGCCGCCGGTGGGCTTCCAAAAAATCTGAGCGAGGGGTGTTTTCGGTTCTACGAACGACACTTTCGGGTTGGTACGATACGCTCTGACGCCGGCCGGCGATCGAACACGATTCCGACAGGGCACCAGAGAACCGACGCCGGTTTGCCGCAGGATTAACCACGAGCAGATCTACCGCTGTTCGCATCGAAGGGAACATGAAAGGAATGCTGCAAAAGCAACGAAAACTGATACTAAACGACCAGCAACGCGATGCCATGCGCCGCGCCGGACGCGTCAATGCGAGCCTGATGGACTACATCCGACCGCACATCAAGGCCGGTATCACCACGGGCAGAATCGATGAGATGATCGCACAGTGGACGCTCGACAACGGGCATACCGCGGCAACGCTGGGGTATCAGAATTTCCCGAAAAGCTGCTGCACGAGCATCAATGAAGTGATCTGCCATGGCATCCCCGGCGACGAAGAGCTCAAAGAAGGCGACATCGTCAACATCGACGTGACCACCATCGTCGACGGCTGGCACGGGGACCAAAGCGAAACGTTTTTGATCGGAGAGGTTTCCGAGGAACGCAAAGCGGTCACCCAATGCGCTTTCGACTGCATGCACATGGCGATCGACGCGCTGACCCCCGGATGCACAGTTTCGAAAATCGGCGAGACGATCGTGCCCGAGGCTCACCGGCGTGGTTTTTCGGTCGTCCGCGAATACGTCGGTCACGGACTGGGCAAACAATTTCACCTGGACCCCTCGATCCCGCACTTCCCGAATCGGCAAAGCCGCATCGATCGACTGTTCCCCGGCATGTGTTTCACCGTCGAACCGATGATCAATGCCGGAACCCGCTACGCCCGTTGTGACAAGGCGGATGGATGGACGGTGCGGACCAAAGACGGTCGACCGTCGGCCCAGTTCGAACACACGGTGATGATGACCGAGGACGGTCCCGAGATTCTGACCCAGTGCAACGACGGCCCCCGCAAAGGCCATCAATTCTAACGTCGACCGCTCGCCCCGCGACGACCTCTCCTGCTCCATCGGTTGATCCGACTCACCAAGGCTTGCACCATGAACCCGCTCCGAAGTCTCTCTGTCTGTTGTTTCGCTGTCCGCATGTTCCTGTGCGGCGTCGTGCTGATCTCGTTCACCACGTTCCAACCGGCCCACGCACAAGACAAACCGCTGAAGGTCTTACTGGTCGCCGGCGGGTGCTGCCATGACTACGCAACCCAAACCCAGTTGCTAAAGAAAGGCATCGAGAAGCGGATCAATGCCGTGGTGACGATCGAATTTAATCCCAGCAAGACGACCAGCACCCGTTTCGAAGTCTACGAATCGAATGACTGGGCCGAAGACTACGACGTAGTCCTTCACGACGAGTGCTCCGCGTCGGTCACCGAACGCCCCTACGTCGATCGTATTTTGGCTGCCCACCGGGCCGGTGTTCCCGCGGTCAACCTGCACTGCGCGATGCACAGCTACCGCTGGGGCGATTTCCGAAACCCGGTCGAAATCGGGGCCGAGAACGCCGGCTGGTACGAGATGATCGGCGTTCAATCGACCGGCCATGGTCCGCAATCACCGATCGATGTTCATTACACCCAAGCGGATCATCCGATCACCAAGGGGCTCAACAACTGGACGACGATCAACGAAGAGCTTTACAACAACGTCCGAGTGTTTGGGAACACCGAAGTGCTGGCGACCGGGGATCAAGTTCAATCGCCGCGAAAGAAGGATCTGAAAGACAACCCCAACGCCAAACCCAAAACAGCTCAGGCGGTCGTGGTTTGGACCAATCTGTACGGGCCCAACCAAACAAAAATCTTTAGCACCACGCTCGGCCACAACAACGAAACCGTCGGCGACGATCGCTACCTGGACCTGGTCTCCCGCGGGATCCTCTGGGCCACCGACAATCTGAAAGCAGACGCCAAGTAGCGGGACAACAGTCTTGTCACCGCGCTCGCCAGTACATGGTGCGGCCGCCGACCGGCGACGGCAGCTACGCTTGCCCGCCGGTGACCACCAAATGCAGCACGGCGAACAACTGGTCATCGTCGGTCCAACTGCGATGCAATTCTAACCCCGCACGAGCGGCCAGCTTCGAAAAGCCTTCGATCGTGTACTTGTGCGAATACTCGGTGTGAATCAATTCGCCTGCATCGAGCTGAAACGATGTCTCCGCGATGCGGATCGTCTGCCGTTTCAACGAGCGAATGTAGATTTCGATTCGGGACGCTGCGTCGTTGTAAAACGCGACATGCTGGAACGCTTCCACGTCGATGTCGGCATCCAGTTCGTCGCGAATCCGGTGCAACAGGTTTAGATTAAACGCCGCCGTCACGCCGGAATCGTCGTTGTACGCACGCTCCAAGGTTTCGACATCTTTGACCAAGTCGATCCCGATCAGCAGCCCGCCGCCATCGCCGCATCGCTCGGTGATCGATCGCAACAGTCGCTCCGCCTGGGCCGGTTCAAAATTTCCGATCGTCGATCCGGGAAAGTAAACGGCGCAGTGCGTGGCGGGTTTGCGCGGGGTTGGGAGTGAAAACGGACGGGTGAAATCAGCGGTCACCGGAATGATTTCGAGGTGCGGGTAATCCGCCCGCAATCTCTCGGCCACGCGCTGCAGATGCCGATGCGAAATATCGACTGGGACGTATGCGACCGGGTCGATCAGATGATCCAGCAAGATTCGTGTTTTAATACTGCTGCCGCTGCCATACTCAACCAGCATCGCTCCCGCATCGATCTGCGCGCCCATTTCAGACGCGTACCGGTCCATGATGGCTTGCTCGGTCCGGGTCAAATAGTACTCGTCGAGTTCACAGATTTCATCAAACAACGCCGACCCACGTTTGTCGTAAAAATACTTGCACGGCAAACGTTTGGGGCTGTCGGCCAGTCCCGTGATCACGTCATGCTGAAAGGTGATCAATCGAGAAGACGATTTTGATGGTGCGGTTTTTAACACGGTGCGTACCCTGGTCCATGGTCGAGTCAACAATCGGGGGACTCTGGTAGCTTAGCAACGTGCCAACCGGATGCCGGTAAATTGCCAGCGCGACTCTGGGGCGAAAAAATTGCGATAGGTCGGACGCGCATGTCCAGACGGAGTCGCGCACGAACCGCCCTTGAGCACGAAGACGTTGCACATGAATTTTCCGTTGTATTCGCCCAACGCACCCGCCGGTGCGTGGTAGCCAGGGTATGCCGAGTAGTGGCTGCTGGTCCATTCCCACACGTTGCCCATGGCGTCGGCCAATGGAGGCTGGTCCGGGTCGTCACCGTCGATGCCGCCATAGTGGGATTGCGGATTGCAGTAACTGTCCGTGCCAGACAACTTGGGGTGGATGCAGCGGCCGCTGCGGAGCAGTTCGTCGCTCCAATTGCCGCGCTGCGTTGCCGAGAACGGGTCGTCCAGCTGACTGCAGACGGCGTGTTCCCATTCCGCTTCGGTTGCCAATCGGCATCCGGCCCAGCGGGCATACGCGTCGGCTTCGAAATAACTGACATGGCAGACGGGCTGGTCGAGCCGAATCGGCTTGCGTCCGGACAACGTGAAGTGCGACCATCGCGAACCCGTTTTGGTCCAATACAACGGCGATCGCCAACCGTGCTCGTTGACCGCCGTCCATCCGAGCGACAACCACAATTCGGGCCGATCGTATCCCCCGTCTTCCATGAACTCCAGGTACTCGCGGTTGGTCACGCAGCGATCGGCGATTTGAAAGGGTTCCAGAAAAACACGGTGTCGCGGAAGTTCGTTGTCGAAACAAAAGGAGTCGCCGTCGTGTCCGATTCGCACCACGCCGGGATCAAACTCGAGCCATGACTGGCCGACCGCTGTGTCGAGATCTTCGCACGCGCCATCGCGATAAACCGGTGCAAGCGGATTGCACGACAGCGCGTGTTTCAGATCGGTCAGCATCAATTCCTGATGCTGTTGTTCGTGATGGATTCCGATTTCCAACACCTGCCGCTCCTCGTCGGTCAGATCGTGGCCTTCCACCAGGGACCGCATCGCTTGATCGACGTGGCTGCGATAGTCGAGGGTTTCTGCCAAACCGGGACGAGAGATCAAGCCGCGTTTTCCCCGCGGGTATTGTTCACCGACACTGTTGTAATAGGAATTGAACAAATACTCGAAACGTTCATCAAACGGGCGGTAATCCCCGCTCGGTTTCAGCAAAAACGTTTCGAAGAACCACGTCGTGTGCGCCAGGTGCCAACGGATCGGGCTGGCATCGTCCATCGACTGAATCACACAGTCTTCGGGGGACAGAGGTTCAACGATCTTTTCTGAAAATGCACGGACCTGAAAGAAACGGTCGATCAAACCATCCGCCGCGTGCGCGTTTTGGACCGCCACCGTCCCGCTGTTGGTGTCCATGCCAAGGTCCCCCGTAATAAAATCGAAATGTCCCGTGCACTCTGTCGTCAGTGCTTTCTATGAAATCGATTTTAAGAGACAGCGGCAGCGAGCTGGGATGTCTGCGGCAAAAATGTTGAAATCAGTGACGGAGCAGTGGACGCTCCACTGGCTAACGCCACGTGCTGGTTGGCGACACGTGCCGGTGATTTCAGCGGGAAGCGTGAGCGAGCGGCGCGTGGGAATGTGAGGGCGGAGTGACGCGCCACTGGCTAACGCCCAATGCCACCTACTTTGTGGTCATTCGGGTGGTATATCATCGGGCTGCTGTTTTTTTCTTCGAAGTGACTTCTGGAATTTCGTTGTCTTTTGGCGCCGCGGGTGGGCTATGCGTGGGTAGCTGCGAGGCAATTTTCGATTGGGAAGTTTGCGGCCCGCTGCGCTCACCAAAGCGCCGTGATAAGCCAGCCTCCATTCCTCCAGGGTCGTAAGCTTTTCACGTAGCAGATGATGCTTGAACGTCGTCCAAACTCCCGTGAAGCTGAGCTCGCGAGGGTCAACTCGAATCAATTTCGCTGCTTGTTTGCGTAGCTGAGCGACAAGATTATAAGCGATGATCGATCCCATTAGCTCCTTCATCACCGTGTCGACACTCTTGGCGCGAATGTTTTCTGTGTCCATCGTCACTTTGACATCGCGGATATCGAACTCCACATCGTAGCGACGAACGTACAGGGCAGCGGCCGAGTGAGCGTCCGTCTCAAGGCTCGTCACGATCTCCAGCGTGTCTCCATTTTCAAGTTCAATTTGGTGGAGAAAGACTTCGATAGACGTGTCTTTACTAAGATCGAGATTGGTTCGGCGGTCCTTCGGTGTCGGCCGCCAAATCAAGTGAAACGTCTTGTACCCGTCCCCTTGGTCGACCAACGTAGCCGACTTGCGGTACGACCTGAATCGCTGTTTGGTCAGCCGCAGCACGAAGTCTTGATGATGTAATTGGCAGTGGTGGGCGACATTAAAAATCCCAAAACCGCTATCAGCCAGAACGATCGAGCGTTTCGGGAGTCGTTCAATAATCGGCTTGGCTTGCTCAAGTTCACTTTTGTTGTCCGCTCCGTACATCGGATCGACTTGCGGCAACAACGCGCACCCGGTCTGCATTTCATTTGCGACCAGCAATCTCGCAATAGGCCAAACCGTCTCTCCGTGTTGGTTGGACGCCGGCGGGAACGCTTTCTGAAGTGCTTCGGTCGGAGGAAGCGTGATCGTCGTCCCATCGATAATGAATACACGTCGATCGAGAAAGGCTTTGGGAGCGCGGGAAGCAAGGTGATCGCAGATTCGATGGGAAAACTCTTCCACGACAGCGAGCGGAATCCTTTTTCTGGCGGCGTTGTAGGCCGAATTGTTTTCGGAAAGGCGATTCTCTTGAACCCTTCGATTGTCAGGCAAAATATCCGTATGATTTTTGAGCAAATCTGCGACGGCATCGGTTAGTGAGATGCCTCCTTCGAGCCGTTGTAAAACGAGTAGCCAGAGGGTCGGGGCCTGCGTATAGACCATCCGCGCGTTGGCACAATCGTGATCTTCAAAGACCCGTTGTAGTTTGGGTAATTCAAGAAGCTCAGCCAGCAACGCTTTGGCTTTGCCAAAGCGAGACTCTTCATCGGCACCGAGTGTCGTCGGGTCGACCATGGCGATTCCCAGTCAGAAAGGCAGTAAGTGTAAACTTACCTGCCAGGCGCAAAAATCGTGCCAAAACCGGGTTTTTGGGACCGCGCCACCCGATAGGGTCCAGAATAGGTGGCATTGGGCTAACGCCACGTGCTGGTTGACGCGACGTGGTGGTTGACGCGGCGTGCGGGTGATTTCAGCGGGAAGCGTGAGCGAGCGGCGCGTGGCTACGCTGTGAAGCATTGATTCCCTGCGTTTGACGAGGTGTTAGCGGCAGGGCGCAAGCCCTCCGGTTCCTCATCGTTCCCGAAACACCGGAGGGCTCGCGCCCTACCGCTAAAAAATACTTCACAGCGTTAGGCGCGTGGGTTGGTCTAACATGCGGTGCTGGCGGGGGACATGTGCCGCAGTGCCGCTCTGGCCGCCTGCAGTCCCGACTGAATCAACGCGGTGGGTTCGGTGAAGTCGTACCACGGTCGGTAACCGACGTCGGGTCGAATCAGAATGTCGGCGTGGGGCAACGAGTGGCGACGACACAATCGCTCTCCGATTTCTTCCATCCGCATCACCACGTCGATCGCGGTCCCGAAGGTGTCGATCCGCTGCACCGAACTGCCGACATCGACGCCGATCGTCAGATCCGACGCATAGGATTTTGCGATCGACAACGGGATCGCATCCAACACGCCGATGTCCGACAACAACATGTCGTCCCATGGGATCGGAGGAAAAAAGCCGGGGATGGCAGTGGATGCCAAGATCGCTTTTCGCAGCGGGCCGCGTTCCAAGACGACACGATGACCACTTTTCAGGTCCGCCGCGACGATGCTCAAGGGGATCCGTGTCTCTGACAAATCGATATCGGGAACCAAGGCGTCGATCGCTTCGTGCAAGATCTCATCGGAGAGGATCGACGGCCCACGCACCATCTTCGTCAAGCGGTGGCCGTGCCGCATGATGCGTTCCAGTCGACGGTACCACAGCCCGAACCAATCGGCTGGGCCGAGCTGTTGCGACTGATTGCGGCTGCCGGCTGAGACCTTCGAAGCGGCCGCCATCAGCTGCCGGCATTTTTCTGAAAAGACCGGTGAATGCAGGAGTCCGATCGCTTTGGCCTGCACCTGTTTGATGTCGGAATCGACGGCGCACAGGCCGCCCATCAAACTGCCGATGCTGACCCCAACGATGCGCTCGGTTCGAACTCCCGATTCACCGATCGCCTCCATGACACCTAAATGTGCGAGCCCCCGCGCGCCGCCACCGCCCAACGCGATCACCGCGCGACGGTTGCTGTCGCAGTTGACTTGTCCTCCCATCGACAAGACTTGGTTCCTGTCCGTGGCTTCAATCATCTTCATTGATGGTTCCTTCTACCAAGCAGCGAGCGGAAAATGGTCGCCGCAACGACGTTCGCTGCGGCCCGGACGAGCGCCGTCCGACACCGGAGACGCCGTCCCGTGCAATAACACCTGTCCCGTGCGGAAACACGCGTGCCACGCATCACTTGTACCCCTGTAGAATCGCCCCCGCTTCGACGCCGAGCAACTCATTCCAACCTTCCTCGGCGATCATCGCTCCCAGCGTCGTGACCTGACGAAAATCGCTGTCGCTCGGATGCCCTCCCGTGATACGACGCTTCAGTTCACGACAAACCGTGTCGGCGGCCGCACGCGTGACCGGATCGTTTTGACCGGCGGCATACAGGGCCGTCACCAGCATCGTGACCGCGTTTTGGATCTGCAGCGAAAGCGCCGACATCCGGCATTGACGGTCCGCCAGTTTCAATTGGTGCTGACGCATCGTACCGCTGATCTCCATTCCGCTTGCGGACAGGTAGCGTTTCGCGAAGTGGACATGCCGGTCGAGTTCTTTCGACGTGGTGTTGCTGGGAAGTTTGCTCCAACGCGAAGGACGCATCGTGCGGCCGAGATACCATTTCGCGTAGCCCAACATCGGACGACGCAGCGCCCACAGATGTGTCGGGTTGGCCAGGTTGGGCGTTTTGATGCCCCGTTCGTGGAGCGTCCGTCCGATCGGTTCAAAATGCTGCTTGCCATGTTGCTTGACCAGCGACTTGAAGAACGCCATCCCCAACATCTCTCCTTCGCCTTCGTAGATACACGGGGCCAGGAAATCATGGACGTTGTCTCCAAACAAGTGTCCGGCCAAGAACGATCGGCCTCCGTGCGTCTTCATGAACAACTCGATCGCCGCCTCCTTTTGAGCTTCACTGCCAAAGATCTTGGCAATGATGCACTCCATTTCGCCACGGTAACCTTGGTCCAGCAAATTTGCACACCAGTGCGTCAACGCATCGCAAGCAACGATCAGCCCGGCCAGGTGTCCGACACGGCGGCGAACCAGTTCGCGTTTTTCGATCGCTTGCCCATACGTTTCCCGGTAGCGGGCCCAGGGCAACATTTCGGCCAACATCCAACGCATCGCGCCGGCCGCATTGGCACACAACGAGACACGCCCCAGATTCAGACCGTGGTAGGCGATCGTCAAACCATCGCCGCGTCGCGGGACCAATCGGTTGGCCGCCGGGACACGGAAGTTTTTAAAGACCAGCCCGTTGTTCTGGGCACGTCGAAGCGCGTAGATCCCATAGCGATTGATCCGAAACGAATCGGTTTCCTGCTGCGGCAGTTCAACGATCAGGACACTCGGAACGCCATCGATTTTGCAAACCAATCCGATCGTTCGGCCAAAGGTCGCGTTGGTGATGAACAGTTTCTCTCCGTTGACGACATAGTCCTCTCCATCACGAACGGCGGTCGTCCGCAACGCCGTCAAGTCGCTTCCGGCGCCCGGTTCGGTCAGCGCGAACGCCGACAGCCGGGTTCCGTCGGCCAGTCCCGGCAAAAAACGACGCTTTTGGTCTTCACTGCCGAACGCACGCAGTGGGTCGACCGCGCCGATACATCCATGAACCGACGCCAACCCGGCCACGGTCGGATCGATCGTGGCCATTTGCGTGATCATCCTGGCGAAATCACGCATCGTCGCGCCCGAACCGCCGTACTCGCGCCCCACCAACAAGCCCCAGTAACCGGCGTCGCCTAGATCCTGCAGCACCTCGTCACTGATCTTGCCGTCATCATCAATCAACGAACCAAGTTTGCGATGCGTCCGCACGATGCTCAACGATCGATCGACGACGCGTGCCACGTCACCGCTGGGCAAGGCGAGATTGGGCGCGAACAACTCCGTCGGCACGTGACGATCCCAGACCGCCCGGTGGATCGGGCTGTGAGTCGTCTTGTGCTGCTCGGCGAACAGATCTTCGACCTGATCGTCGGCGGTATCGATCACGCCGGTGCGCTGCGCCTCGTCGACCGATGCGCCGCCCAGTCGAAGTGCGATCTCAGCGAACGACTCGGTCGGCTTTTCGGACGCGGTTTCTGGTTCCGCGTGATCGGTTTGCCGCTCGTCGTCCGTCCTCGATGGCTTGACAGGTGCAGTGCCCGAGGACACCACCGGCGTGGTCGCGTTGGTCGTGGTTGGATCGATTTCTAAGCTCATTGTTTCGCTCCCAGTAAAAGCTTTTCCGGTGGAGTAAATCGTTCGCCGTGTTGCAAACGCAGCAGTTCCATGTTTGCCAACACGGTCTGCGTACCGATTTGCTCGACCACGCTCAGCGGGCCGCCCCGGTGAGGGGCAAACCCGGTTCCCAGAACCATGGCCAGGTCGATCGCCCAAGAATGCTCGACGACCCGTTCGTCATCGCAGCGGATGGCTTCGGCCAACATCGGATACACGAGCCGTCGCTGAATGTCGGACAGCCCGTCGGGGGTGAAACGTTCCGGCGGTGCCGGTTCCACCATAAAATCCACGACTTCGGACGTCTGTCGCGGCTGTGGTTTCTTGCCACGGTAGTCATAGAATCCACGCTTTGACTTCACCCCGATTTGATCCCGCGCTACCAGTGGCGACAACACTTCGATCACGTCGTCGACGTCACTCATCACCACCTCGAGCGATCGGGCGACATGCAGTGCGACGTCCAAACCGACTTGATCGAGCAATTGAAGCGGCCCCATCGGCATCCCGAACTGGCGAAGTTCACGATCGATCGTTCCGACGTCCTGCCCTTCGCGGACCATCAAGATGGCTTCGCCCAAGTAGGGGAACAGGATACGATTGACCAGGAACCCCGGCGAATCGGACGTGACGATGGGTGTCTTGCCCAATGCTCGCACGAAGGAGACCAGTTGGGCGATCGTCGCGTCGCTGGTCAGTTCGCCACGCACCACTTCCACCAATTCCATGCGATGGACCGGATTGAAGAAATGCAAGCCGGCGAAATGATCGGGGCGCTGGAGCGACTGGGCCATCTCCGTCACCGACAGCGAGGACGTGTTGGTGGCGAGGATTGCGGATTTGCCGAGTTCCTTTTCTGCGTCAGCCAGCACGCGCTGCTTGACGTCCATCCGTTCGACGACCGCTTCGATCACGCAGTCGACGTTGGCAAACAGGTGGTAATCGGTTCCGATGGTGATGCGATCACGCAGTTCCCCTTCACGAAATTCGTTCCACTGTTTATGCCGACTGTACTTTGAGATCAGTCGATCGACGCGTGCGGAACCCTGATGCGCCGCCTCGTCATCGACTTCCTTGATGTGCACACCGTAGCCGCGAATGGCGGCGGCCTGAGCGATCCCCGCTCCCATCGCACCGGCGCCGATCACACCCAATCGTCGAATCGGGTCGCCGTGAATCAGACGTAGCGATTGGGGCGCCCAGGTTTGCATGTCTCGGGCGCGTTCCCGGGAGAAAAACAGTCGCAACAACTGGCGGCAGGTCGGGGTATTGATCAGCTGACAGAATTCGCGGCGTTCGGTTTCAAAGCCATCGACGTGCTGGCGGTAGCCGTCGACGATGGCGCGAATCGCCGCACCCAGCGCCGGGTAATGTTTCGACTTACCGGCCAGACGTCTCTCCGTCACCGAAACCATCATGTTTCGCACCAATGGAAGTCGCTCGACCCCACGGCCGATCCACCCGGTGCTCAATAGCTTGCGACGCAATGATCCGCCGCGCACCAGCGTATCGATCACCCGCACCACGTCGTCCCGCCAGCGGTCCGGCGGGATCGCCCGATCGACCAAGCCGATCTGCTTGGCCTCGCGCGCCGACAGGTGTTTGCCCGACAGAATCATCGACAGGGCGTGCTTGAGTCCGACGCGTCGGGGCAATCGCTGGGTGCCACCCCAACCGGGGATCAGTCCGAGTTTGATTTCCGGCAGACCGATTTTGGTGCTGCTGTTGTCGCGGGCGATTCGATAGTCGCAGGCGAGTGCGAGTTCGAGTCCGCCGCCCAGACAGGGACCATGCAACACGGCGAGCGTCGTCATCGGCAGTTTTTCGATCCGCTCAAAGAGTTGTTGCCCTTGCTTCATCAAGTGATCGGCCTGTTCGGCGGACCGGATCGATTCAATCGCCTCCACGTCGGCGCCCGCTAGAAAGCCACTCTCTTTGGTGCTTTTGAAAACCACCAGTTTGACGTCACCGCGGGTTTCCAATTCGTTGACGATTTGTTCCAGTTCCCCCATCACGTTTTCGTCCAACACGTTCATCGGTCGGCCGGGAACATCGAGCGCGACTCGGTAGATGCCGGAATCGTCCAGGGAGAGCTTGAAGTTGCTGAGATTTTGATGAGTCATCGTTCAGTCCTCGAGATGGGTTCGGACGATCATGGCCACTCCCTGGCCCCCGCCGACGCACAACGTCGCCAGGCCGACTTGTTTGCCGCGTTTCCGCAGCGCCCGCAGCAGCGTCAAGACAAGCCGCGTTCCGGTCATTCCGACGGGGTGTCCCAAGGCGATCGAGCCGCCGTGGATGTTCATCACGTCGCGCGACAACTCGCCGAGCGGTTGGCGGCGTCCCAATTCCTGGGATGCGAATGATTTCGAAGCCGCCGCGATCTCACAGGCGATCACCTGTGCGGCAAAGGCTTCGTTGAGTTCAATCAAATCAAAATCGGCCAGCGACATGCCGCTCTTGGCCAACAGCTTGGCCGTCGCGTAAACCGGCCCCAAGCCCATGCGATGGGGATCGCAACCGGCAATCGCGTAATCGGTGATGTAGCCCAGCGGCTGCTCGAATCGCTCGGCCGTGGAAAGGTCGCTCAACACCAACGCCGCGGCGCCATCGGTCAACGGACAACTGTTGCCCGCGGTCACACTTCCCCCGGCGTCGAACAGGGGTTTCAAGCGGGCGAGTTGTTCGAGGGATTGTCCGTCTCTCGGGCCGTTGTCTTTGGCGACGACGCCGTGTTTGGTTTCGATCTCGGCGATTTCGCCCGACAAGAAACATTCTTCGCGCGCCGCCGAAGCGCGTTGGTGACTCAACACCGCAAACGCGTCTTGCTCCTCGCGTGTGATCCCAAACTCTCTGGCCAGCACCTCGGCCGTTTCGCCCATGTTCAATCCCGACACCGGGTCGGTCAGCCCGAGCTGAATTCCGACGACGGGTTTAAAATGTCGCGGCCGAAACGCGGCAAGTGTTTGCAGCTTTTGCCAGATCGTTTTGCTGCGTGCCAACCGCATCCAGTTCTTGGCTGCATCGCGTCGAAACAGCATCGGGACCTGAGACATCGATTCGGTTCCGCCGCTGACGACGATCGACGCACGACCGCGGGCGATGGAATCCCAGGCGGCAAAGATCGACTCCATTCCGGAGGCGCAATTCCGATTGACGGTGTGTGCGATGCGTTCTTTGGGCAAACCGGCCGAGAGCGCGATCACGCGGCCGATGTTTGCCGCATCCGGGGGTCCGGCCACGTTGCCCATCACCAGCTCGTCGACCTGGTCGATGTCCATCGCATCGGTTTGGGCGGCCGCGCGGGTGACCGCAGCGGTGACCGCATGGGTACCGAGTTGCACGGCGCTGACGTCCGCCAAATCGGTAAAGGCCTTGGACAGCGGCGTGCGTGCACCGGCGATCACGGCAATCGGTTGTGAATTGGATGTTGATTGACTCATCGACATGCTCCTAGTTGTCTGCGCTCTGCGTTTCTCGCAGCTCGCGGCGGATCACCTTGCCCAAGAAGTTTCGTGGTAAATCGTCCGGACAGTGGGTGTATGCCCGCGGCCGTTTGTGTGCCGAAAGATGATCGCGACAGTGCGCTTCCAAGGCTTCGACATCAGGTGGCGATCCATCGACGGTGACGATGTAAGCGTGGACCGCCTCGCCGCGAATCTCGTCCGGCATGGCCACCACGGCTGCATCCTTGACGTTCTCCGCTTGGCACAACACCGACTCGACTTCGCTCGGGTAGACGTTAAAGCCCGACGTGATGATGAGGTCCTTTTTCCGACCCACGATGCTGTACCAGCCGTCGTCATGCCGGATCGCTAAGTCTCCGGTGTGCAGCCAGCCGTCGCGAATCGCCATGCGAGTCGCTTCGTGGTCGCCCCAATAACCGAGCATGACCTGTGGACCACGAACGCATAGCTCACCGACTTCTCCGTCGGGAACCGGGCGTTCCGGTTCACCGGGTTCGGCGTTGGCATCCACGATCCGACATTCCGTCATCGGCAACGGCAATCCGATGCGTCCATAGATCGGTTCCTGGAACAAGTGACCGACATGGGTCACCGGGGACGCTTCGCTAAGCCCGAATCCTTCGACGACTTGAGGCCCTTTGAATTGGGTTTCATCAAGTCCATAGCGGCAATGTTCTGTAAATTCACGGGCCACCGATTCATCCAATGACGCACCGCCGGAGATGATCCAGCGCAGTGAATCCAATTTGTCGCTGGGGTATTCGCGCAACCGCGCGTTCATCGCCACCAGCATCGCCGGGACGGCATGAAACACACTCGGCCGATGCGTCTCGATCAACTGGATCGTCTTGTTGGTGTTGAAGCGATGGTGCAACACCAGCGTCGCCGCCATCGCCGCGCCGCCCATCACCGTTGCCGACATGCCGTAGCTGTGGAAGAACGGCAGCACACCGAGCATCGTTTCCTCACCGAAGGAACGTCGCGTCCAGACGTATTGCTGCCAGGCGTTGGCGACCATGTTCTGGTGACTCAGCGTCACTGCCTTCGGAGATCCGGTCGTTCCGCCGGTCGGCAGAATGTACGCGGGATCCGAAGCCGGATCGATCGTGATCGGCTGCCAGGCTCGTTCGATCGTCGAGATTTCTTCCCAAAACCAGCCGACACGATTGCTGGAGCTTTGCGGCCGCGCTTGCAACCACTGGTAACCACGCTTGATCAGGTACCCGAGTTGCTCATGCGCCGGCAACTGTTTGCGAATCGAGACCAATAAGGTCGTTTGAAGCGGTGATTGCCGCCCCCCTGTTTCGCTCGTGGTGTCCGGCAGGAGATTGGACAGCAAATCCAAACAGATGACATGTCGACACTTGGTTTTTCGCAGCAACGCATCGACTTCACCGGGAACCATCAGCGGACTGATCGCCAACACGATGCCGCCGGCACGCCAAATCGCGTTGGCGGCAATGATGTATTCGGGAACGTTGGGCAACAACAATCCGACGCGATCACCCGGCCGAACGCCCAGGCGTTGCAGCATCGCTGCAGCGCGGACCGCGTCTGAATTCAAATCGCGGTATGTCCACCGCGCATTGCCATAAATCAACGCCAATCGGTCGGGCAACTGCTCGGCGGCGTGTTGCAACAATCCGAAGGCAGGGCAATTGCGATAACTCGATAAACCACGCGCCGGATGACTCGCTGACGACCGACGCTCTTCGACGGCTCGATCGCGCAACGCACCCAGCACGTTCGCGTTTGGACGGATCAGTCGGTCCTTGGCATCATCCGATGCCGAGGTCGGTTGATCGTTTCCGCTTGGTCCAACCATAACTGGTTCTCCCCTCGGAAAAGGCCACCATCCCTGGACGGGTGATCTCTGCGCGGTATCAACCTGATCGGTCGACACGACCGCGTCGCATCCGGCGCTCCAATTGGGTCGCCGAATCGGCCCGAGGAGAGTCCCGTTTCGCACGCCAACGGTTGGCGGGACCAGCCGATGTGGTCGGCGAAACGGAGCCCTGCGGAGAGTGAGATAAGTTCGCGTTGACGTGGCGTCGCTGTGTCTATCAGTACAGGTCTGTCGGTACAGCTTCACCGTCAAGCAGGACGGCAGCAACCGAGCCGAAATTGCCGCCCACTTCACGCACTCAATCATACGCCGAACGGATTTAAGGGCAAGTGAAAAACCTTAGAATTCGAATAAGGGGAAAATCGGCTTCTTTGTGAGGTTTTTCACAAGCACGCCCGTGGGCGTGGCATGGCGGACGGCTGGTGGCGACGCCCCGTGCCTGACCCGAGGCGTGTCGCACCGGGACGGACTTACCGGATCGACTCGTTTTGCAGCTGTTGGGCGAGCAACGTTGCTTCAGAGCGAACCTTCACGTCGCCGGCGATCTTGCTGACTCGTACCAGCGCGGGTTCGGCCATGCGTCCGAAGTCACGGACCGCCATGGGGACGGTGTATGGCAACTTCGTCGCTCGGTCTTTTTGGTCGGCAAGGTGAGCGGAACGATCGCGGACACTTTGTGCGACCACCTCGATCATCTGTTGTTCGGCCTGCGGCGACATCATCTCCATCCGCCCCACCAGGACTCGCAGGGTTTCTTGCGGTGCCGGGGTCACGTGCAACGGCAACAGTTCATCAGTGATCGGTGTGGGAACCATGTACAAGATGCGGGTTCCATTTTCGGTGAACCACGAATGTTGCCAGGTCTTGACCATCGATGCGGCTTCCTTTTCATACAACCCTTCCGCCACGAGACTCTCGTGCACCATTTCGGCCAGGGCTTGTTCGCTGACCGGACGGACTGGATCGAAACTCAATCTCTGTGCGGAATCGATGCGAGCGAGTTGTGATGCTTTGATTTCGTCACCGTCGACGTCGATCAGAATAGCCGATCGGATCGGCAAGTCAGCGTCGTTGGCCAACACGATCGATGAATCTTGATAGTGGGCGGAGATCGGGAGCTGAAACTTGCCGACGCCACGATAGAACAGAAACTTTTCGAAGTGTCCCGAATCCGGTTGGTGCATCCCGGTTTTTCCGCGGACGTGCACGAGCGCCGAGTCAGTCGCTCGGGCTTCGGCATAGTGTTGTTCGTTCACGCCATGTGGCAACAGGCGTTGGACCAAGTCGTCGGCGATGGCTTGTCGTTTGTCGCTGTCGGCTAGATTGGGGACCAATTGCCGGATCGGGATCAGGTCGACCTGTCCCCAATCCAAGCTCGACTTACCGATCAATTCTCCTTTGCCAAAGATGTTTTCCTGGTCGATCGCGGGCAGCATCGATTGAACCGGCGGATAGAACTCCGTCAGCAGGCCTTCGGGGAAATCGACACGCACGTTGACGGTCCGAATCCGATCGGTGTAGAAGTAGGTGACCGGTGTTTCCATTCGCACCCGTCCCCGCAACCGATTTTTTGCAAAGTATCTGGACGGCGAGAACGAGCCTCGGTCCAGCACATAGGCTGGCAGATCGCTGTGCTCGGCGGCCAAGGGGCGAAAGTCGAGGAAGACGCCGTCGCTGCCGGAAAACGTGGTGAACGTTCCCCACTCGTGGACAATCAAGTTGTCGTCGTCGGTCGAGTCGTTGGAGGCATGGAGGATCGCCGACGGATCCGAAGGCCGGTTGGTCGAGTCGGGTTCCGCGGACGACCGGCGTGCTTGGGACGCGATCACGGCGACGAGTGTGATGACCAGTGAGAGAATAAAAATCTTACGCATGACATCGCTCCGTTGGGAAATCGAAAACGCCCGTCTGAACGTCTGTTGGGTTACATTGTTTCAGTCGCACGGGCGGCGGCGACGGACCGGAGAAAAACACGGCGTTCGGCCAAGAATGACTCTTTTGACATTTTTCTGAAGATCGTGCCGGTCTGGGACGTCCGCTGAGCCGTCTGAGAGACAACCGCCCTTCGAAACCGCTTCAGCCGCATTGAACAGAAACTCCACCCCGATGGCGTCGACGTCGGGGAAGACCAGCGACACCTCGCCGAACCGGTTGGACGTCCAACATTGGTACCGACGGATTTACGCGTTCTGCCAGGCGCGGCTGATTTCTGATTCCGATAGCGAGGACGCGGTGCAAGAGACCTTTGCGCGGGCACTCAAGCACTTCCCCGAACTCCGCACCCGTGACGCGGTCGGAGGGTGGCTGCGACGGATCGCCCACAACGTCTGCGTCGATATGATTCGCCGCCAACAGATCCGGCGCACCGATCCGGTCGACGTCCAAACCATCGCCAACGACGCGACCGCCGACCTGCCCGCTGACCGCGATCAACGAGAACACCTGATGCGATTGATCCGTGCTTTGCCCCAGTCGCAACGTGAAATCATCTTGTTGTACTACTACGAAAACATGACGTATGACCAGATCGCCGCGTGGCTGGGCATCGCACGATCAACCGTGTGCGACCGTCTCCATCGCGCTCGGCAAAGTTTAAAAGCCGAATTGACGACAACGGGGGGTGCATCATGATGTCATGCGAACAATCGCGTTCATTGCTCGGCCCGCTGATGGACCAGGAATTAGCGGACGCGCAATCCGATGCGGTGCGGGATCACCTCAATCAATGCGACGAGTGTCGTCGGGACTGGGAATCGCTGAATGCCTTGGACACGCAGCTCAGATCGGCGCTGCGTCTGGACGGAGTGGATCAGGCGGTCGCTGCGATTGAATCATCGTTCGGTGATCACGCCGCTTGCCCGACTGTCCGGCCGAGGACGCGATCGATTTGGGTGGTCGTCGCCCTCGCCACCGCCGTCTGTTTCTTGGTCACTTCGCTTGTCGTCCGCAACGGGGTTCCTTGGGCAGTCGACGAGGGAGTTGCCGAACGGCCGGCAACGGAGACTCCGATTGTCGCGACCTTGATTCGTGCCACCGGAGTCGTGCAAGTGCAGCACCCGGGCAGTGCGGCGTGGGATTCGATTGAGCATTCCGATGTAACGCCCCTGGCCAAGGGATCACGTCTACGGACTCAGCCAACCGTCCTGTGTGAACTGCAGACGTCGGACAAGGGAAAGATCCGTTTGAATGAAGCGGGTGAAGTCGTCTTGCACGACACGACCGAGATCGAATTGGTCAAGGGCCAGATTTGGTGTCTGGCTCCGGAGGATTGTGAGATCGAAATCGATTTCGCCCTGCGACAGAAAGCGACGCCCATCATCGCGTCGATGGCTTGTCCCAGTTCCTCGGAGTTTCAATGCAGCGTTGGAGACAACGTCGCGTCGTGTGATTCCAACTCGCTGCGAAACCCGCCGGCCCAGATGACCGTGGGTGCCAACGGATACGCCGTGCAGCCGGGCGAAACCGTGTCCATCGACGTCGAGCAGAACGTGGAACGAAAAGGCGTCTGCGATTCGACCACCAAGGTCTGGCAATTGCCGTTGTTGGCCATCGGAGATCCGGGCGACCGCGAATTGGCCGATGCTATGTCGGAGTTACTCGCGCCGATCGGAAAAACGAAAGCCAGGCACCTCAACGAAACCCAAATTCGTCGCCTGGGACCGGGCGGTGCTCTTCCGCTGTTAGCGTACGCGGCGACCGAAACGGCGCCCGATCAGTTGCCATTGCGACGAACCGCCGTCGCGCTGGCGCGCGATCTAGCAGATCAGCGGTCCAAGCCGTGGTTAGCGAAATTGGCCGCGGATCCAGATCCGTTTCTGTCCGCTCAAGCCGTCAAAACGCTGGAGCGAATCGCAGCAGAGCGATGAAATGGCCGCTGAACCCACCGATGGCAGCGCGACTTTCGATGGTTAGCGCGGTAACATCGCTGGAGTCGTTCGTCCAGATTGAGTCTTCGGGTTGAAGCGTTAGTCTGGCAGCTGGTCGCAGCCCAGGCACAGACGCACGAGTTCGACATCATTGCCAACTTCCAACTTGTTCAAGACCCGGGCACGGTGCTTGGAAACGGTTTGGAACGAGATGCCGAATTCGATCGAAATCTGCTTCAGTGACCGGCCTTGAACCAGCAGGTCCATCACTTCACGTTCGCGACTGGTCAGCCGAGACACTCGACTGAAAAAGTCCTTGTTCGGCGGCAGGGATTCGCGGGCGTGTTTGTCGATCTGAATCGCTTCGTTGATCCGATCCAACAGGATCTGGTCCTTGATCGGTTTCTGCAGAAAATCGATCGCCCCCGCTTTGATGGCGCGAACACTCATCGGGATGTCGCCGTGGCCGGACACAAAAATGATAGGTGGAATGTAGTCCCACTTCGACATTTCCGCTTGCAGGTCCAGCCCACTCAATTCGGGCATGCGGACATCCAACACCAAACATCCCGGGACGGCGGGGTCGTAGTGTTGTAGGAAGTCCTGAGGCCGATCGAAGGTCTGCACCTTGATGTTCATCGACTCGATCAGAAACGCCAACGAGTGCAGAGCGGCTTGGTCGTCATCGACAACGACCACGGTTGGGTCGGTCATGGTGTCGCTCCTTGGGGAATCGTTAAAATCCGCCATTGCATCGCATCGTTGTGGAGTGGACATGCGTGCGTGTCCCCCGAACTCGGAATCAAAGGGGGAAGGTGCCTTGCGTCAACTCGCCGCTCTTCCCCCTGGCAAACAGGGTACCAATACCCTGAACCCCCTCAATGTAGACATCTGCACCGCCCGGTGGTTGCAATTCGGTACCAAAATTGCTCAAAATTCGCATGGATTTATGTGCAGCGCTGGAGTGATAATGCTTTCATCTTCAACGATTTTGACCCCGAGAGATTTCTCGTCGGTCATGGGCCTCTGCGGTTTGCCCCTCCGCAGAGGTTTTTTTATGTCGATACAGTACCGCTGGGAAAACTCCATCTGCCAGGTTGGAAGCCATTGCCACGTTTCCACAGTCGCTGCCGCCGATTGATCATCGGCGTCTTGCCGGATACAACGTGGCGACGGTGGCAACTGAATCACCGGGATGCTGATTAGTCCACTTCCGACGGGATCGTTCACGATGAAACGAGACATGGTGCTTGTCCGCAAGCTTTTGGATTTTGTCGAAGCCAGGGGAGCGCGCCTGTTCAAGGGCTCGATTCAAATCGAAGGGTACGAGCGGGAACAAATCACACTGCACTTGTTCTTGCTGGCCGACGCCGGGTTTATCGAACTGGGGCAGGATACCCTTGCGGACAAGGGACCGCTGGTGCTGACCTGGAAGGGCTGCGATTACTTGGAGGAGCTGAAGGCACAAGACAGAAAGTGATCGCGGTGCCCTGTGCCCTTAATGGAGTGGACTCGTCGCCTCGTCCACTACACCGTCGTGACGACGTAACGAGTCCTACAACGTAGCAGCCCCCACAACGTAGTGGACGAGGCGACGAGTCCCACCGCACCCACAACGTAGTGGACGAGGCGACGAGTCCCCCAGCACCCACAACGTAGTGGACGAGGCGACGAGTCCCACCGCAACGCACCGCGTCGCAACGAGGCAACGAGGCAACGAGTCAACGAGTCCCACCGCGCACCTAACGCTGCAAATACCGCACGATCGCTTGCAGTGCTTCGACGTCGAGCGTCGTTTCGAAACCTTCGGGCATCAACGACGTGCCCGTGCTTTTGATGCGTTCGATCTGATCGCGACGAAGGGTCGTTCGTTTTCCGTCGGCGTGTGCGATCGTCAGACTGTCGCCGACTTCCGATTCGATCACGCCGGCCAACGTCCGCCCTTCTTCGGTTTGAACCACATAGTTTTGGTACTTGGGTTCGACCGCCCGGTTGGGATCCAGAATCGCCTCCACCAGCGCCGCATCGCTGCGATTGGTCAGGTTCTGAAGGCTGGCGCCGATCGCCACGCCACTGGGATCGGGCGAATGACACACGCCGCAATGTTTCTCAAACAGCGTGCGTCCGAGTTCAAGTTCGTTCTCGGCGGACGGATCGAGTGATTCGCGACGTGCGGAGAATTTCGCCAAGTAGTCGCGCACGATTTCGCCACGCTGTTTGGATCCACCGCTGCGAAAGATCCGTTGGGCCATCACCCGCATCGACTGGCTGCCCGATTTGAGCAGGTGTTCGCGGGTCGCCAGAGAAAGCTCGTTGGCTCGGATCCGTTCAGCTTGCAACGCTTGCAGCAACACTTCGGTTGCCTGACGCCGGGCGAGCAACTGGGAAACCAGATGGTCTCTGACTGTGACCGAGAGTGTGGGCCAGCGGTCAATCAACCCATTCAGAATCTCGTTGTCGTTCTGGCTTGCCAGGCCGGTGATGGCTTCACACTGGACCGACGCGGGTGTCGCGGGATCCAGTAGAGCGATCAGAAACTCCGTCCTTGGTCCGTCGGCATCGAGATTCAAGCTGATCAGGCTGACCGCACGGCACCGCGAGGATTCCGATTGCGCCGCATCGACGGCCACACGTTCGGCCCGTTGCTGAAGGGGACGCAAGACTTTGGACAAACCGGACTGCTGTGACACGGAATTGCCCGTCGCGCCCACAAAACATTCGGCCAGTCGGAGCTGCGTTTCGAAATCCAGTTCGGACGATCCGAGCCGGGCCGCTGCCAGTTCCTCGATCGGCGCGTCATGCTGTTGCGCGGTGGCCAAGACGCGTCGCAACAGTCCGACGCGATGCTCGGTGAATTGTACGGGGTGTTCCGAGGCCTGCTGAAGGACCGCGTCGGCGATCGGGATCGCGTGGGCCGTTGCCGAGCTGGCGACGGCGTCGGCAAGCCATTGATCAAGGTCCGATCGGGTCGCGATCTTGGCCAGCGCGATTCCGGCGGCAGCGGAGTCGGATTCCCCCAGCGCCAGCGCGGCCTGCAAGGCGACCGAGGCGTCTTGGTTCGCGGCGAGTTTGCTCAGGTGGTTGAGCACTTTTTCAGAACTTGCGACGTGGCGTTCGCTCAACCGAGCCGCAACGAGCAGCACGCCGGGATCGGAGTCGGTCAATGCGGCGGCGAGTGTGTTTTCGTCCAACGCGTCGAACGTGGCCAGGATGGACAAGGCATGCAGTCTCGCAAACGGGCTGGGATCGTCCTTCGCCATCGACTGGAGCACCGGCCGAATGGTGTCGGCGTCGCGATGGACCAAGAGCCGCTGGGCATCGTCGCGAAGCGGCCCGATCGGTGAACGCAGCAAGTGCACCAGCGTCTCGTTGGACAGTTCTCGCAGAACGGGAATCGGTGCCGCTTGCTCGCCCACCGGTTTGACACGATAGATGCGGCCGAGCTGTTCGCCGGAACGCAAGTCCAATCGTTCTTGCCAGGCATCGGGAATCCACTCCGGATGCTCGATCACCTCGCGATACATGTCGACGACATACAGCATGCCATCGGGACCGATCAACGCCCGAACGGGGCGGAACCAGGGATCGGTTGATGCCAAGAATTCACGCTCGGTTTCCTGCTCCAAACGTTCGGCGCGGAATGTCGCGCCGCGGGGTTGCAGCACCGCGCGGTGCACCAGGTTGTGAACGGGCTCGCACACAAATGCAACGGTCTGTTCGGGTTCTGCGAACGACGGCGACCGCGCGATGATGCTGCTGCAGGCGGACGTGAATCGATTGGCCGCGAAAAGATCGTTGAAGCGTTCGGCGGCCGACGTCAATGGAAAGACCGGCGGCGCGACCGCGGGCGTGAACAGCTGTTGTTTGTTCGTTGAGAACGAGACGGCGGTGTTACGTTTCAGGTAGTGATCGTCGATCGGGAAATGAAACATCGGCAACGAGTTGCTGTTGCCGAACCAACGACCGGCACTGTCGCGGCTGCGGACAAATTGAGTTCGTCCGCTGGTGACGGCGATGCGACCGCTGTCCGGCCAAATCTGAACATCGTGTCCCGAGGCATCGATCGTCTGGCCCGTCGCGACGCTAGTGAGCGTTGCCAAGTTGTCTCCCGCCGCCAGATGCAGGGAATGGTCCAACCCGTAGGTGAAGCCGTTGATCCGGTGCTGGGGGTTGGCCAGCCGAAATCCTGTGTAGATCGTTTCCACGTCGTCGGCGTGCCCGTCGCCGGTGGTGTCTCGGGCAAACAGGACATCGGGAGCGGCGGAGATCAAGACGCCGTCTTTCCAGGGTTGGACGCCGGTCGGAAACGGCAGTCCGTCCAGAAACGTCGTCGCTTTGTCGAACGTCCCGTCGCCATCGGAGTCGGTCAACGACTTGATGCGTCCGCCATCGGTGCCTTCGGGGTAATCCCCCATTTCGACGACCCACAAATTTCCGTCGTCACCGAAGGCGATGTTGACGGGGTCTCGAACCAAGGGTTCCGCGGCGACGAGTTCGACTTGGTAGTCGTCGGAGACGTGAATCGATTTCAAGGACGTTGCCGGGTCCTGAGGGCGCGGGCGTCCACTGCTTTTGACAATCTCTTCGACTCGACGGATCAGCAAGTCTTCAGAGCCCGCTGCCCAGGGACCGGGAAGGCTGTAATAGATTCCCGAGCGATCGTATTCGTAGCCGCCTTCGGATCGCATCCGCTCGCTGGCGATGTAGCCGAGCACATCGTTGCTGTACGCCGAAACCCACAAATTCGGATCGTCAAACGAATTCTTCAGCCGCAGTGCATAGTCGACCACGACTTCGCCGCCTAAAAAGATCATCGTCAACTGGTCACCGAAACGCCACGATTGGATTGGCACAGGATACGTCGCCGGCAGCCGCCCTTTCTCTTTGAGCACTTTGAGCATGTGTTCGGCATGCCGGCGGGTTTGCGGGCGTGACTCACTGAGCCGCTGTTGCAATTCTTCATGGGTCGGTAAATCGAACGACAGAGCGGCGTAGTCAAAGTGTGCTTCGACGTCCGAGTCGATCGACGGCAGTTCCGATCGGGTGACTCGTTCGACTTCCGTAGCCAAGGTCTGGCCATGCATGCGCGCCATGTCGACGGTACCGCGTGGGTTGGGATTGGCATCCGCTCCACATCCGATCGTGCAGAGTGCAATCGCATCGGGAAAGGTTTGTTCCAGTTCGGTTGCCGCGTAGCCCGCCCAATCGGCGTTGATCTTGTAGTAATCGCCTCCGACGGTCGTGCAGTGACAGGCGTAGTTGAAGATCAAACCCCGAACCTGCCCCGTCGGCGTCGAGATTCGCAGCACGGGGACGGAATGATCGACGGGGCCATCGGCTTGCACGCCAAAGCCCGTCCATTTGCCGTCGGACAAGACGCGGCGGTTGGCGACAAATCCTGCCCGGCCGACGCCATAGGCCAGTTGTGCCGGTTGCAAATCGCCGATCGCGAGACCCACCGCACGCAGGATCGCCGCATCCAATTGTGCCCGATAGCGTTCGGCCGCCTCGGCTTCCGCTTGCGACAGTGGCGTGGCAAAAATGTTCGACAGCTGACCTCCCAAGTCGGGACCGCTGTGGGTGTGCGTGCTGCAGAACACGATCCGTTCTCGGGGGATCGCATGCTCGGCTTCGATGGCGGACGCCAATTGTCGTGTGTGGCCGCCCGACAGCCCGATGTTGTCGATGCTCAGCAACACCAAGGGCTGCCCTTGCGCGGCGTCGATTTCTGATTCCAAGCACACCGCGCGAACAAACAGTGGGGTGTCGACGCCTTCGCTGGCGTGATCGCGATTGCCATAACCGGACATCCGAACCGGTTCGGTCGGCGTCACGTCTTGCTTGGCAAAACCGGCCTGCCAAGTCGTCGCCGCGAGGGTCCAATGTGCGTCACTGAACCACAGCCCCAGCGTCAGGGCAATCCATGCGAATCGATGAACTGAATTCATAAGGTCTCTGCCGTCTTCATCTGTTTTGACAACCAAAGCCACCATCTTAGCCGAAACAAGTGGCGTCAGCTTCCAGCTTGCGAATCCCGCGTCCTTCCAGCCTGCGAATCCTGCTGGCCAGCACCGTCCACATCCCCTGCCCCCGCCCGCCAGACTTTTCGCTAGACTTGAGGTCTGTCAGACTCTCTTCACGGGCTGTTGATTGAGTCGAAACTTAAACCACAGTGAGCCGACGCGCGGAGATGTCATGAACGATCCATCCCATGAAAACGATCCGGTGAATCCCTACGCGCCGACGGACTTTCTCTCCAACGATGCCTTCGTCGATCAAAACGCCCCGCCGGAACTTGCCAGTCGATTGTCGCGACTCGGTGCGTTGATCATCGATGGGTTTCTGATGATGTTCATCATATTTCCCGTCCAGATCGTCACGGATTTCACCGCACGGACCGTGACGGGAGAGGTCGGTTTGTTGGAACAGTTGGCGATGTCCGTGTTCGGAATGATTGTGTTCTTGATTCTCAACGGTTACCTGCTGATCACGCGAGGCCAATCGATCGGAAAATTGGCCGCGGGCATCCGCATCGTAGACGCGGAGACGAACGAGTTGATTTCGTTTCTGCGAATCTACGTCTATCGCTATCTCTGGACCCTTCCCTTCACGTTCACCACGTTGATCATCCCCGGTTTTACCGACGACTACTTGATCAATCTGGTGTTCCTTGTCGATGCGCTGATGATTTTCCGCGCCGACAAACGTTGTCTGCATGATCTGATCGCGGGGTCAAAAGTCGTGAAGGTCCATCGGTCGTAGGTGTCTGCCGACGAGACACTTCACGTTCGCGTCCTAGGGAGACGACAAGCTGGAACCGATCATCGAGATTGACAACGTCTGTAAACGCTACGGGGGCATCGAAGCCTTGCGGGATGTTTCGCTGCGCATTCCACCGGGTGTGACCGGATTGTTGGGGCCCAACGGATCGGGCAAGAGCACGCTGATCAAGGCGCTGCTGGGTTTGTTGCATACCCACGCGGGCAACGGGCGCGTGCTTGATTACAAGTGGCCGCGTGACACCAAGGCGATCCGCGATTCGATCGGCTACCTGCCCGAAGACGATTGTTACATTGCGGGGCTGGAGGGAATCGAGTCGGTTTCCTTGATGGCCCAGCTCTCCGGGTTGGCCGGCCGCGAAGGGTTGCGGCGCAGCCATGAAATGATGGACTTCTGCGGTTTCGGCGAAGAGCGTTACCGGGAGGTCGAATCGTATTCCACCGGGATGCGTCAAAAATTGAAATTTGCCCAGGCACTCGTGCATGATCCGCCGCTGTTGATTTTGGATGAGCCGACGACGGGGCTGGATCCCGATCAACGGCTGGCGATGTTGCGGCGGATCAGGACGTTGGCCACTCGCCATGGCAAATCGGTCATTCTGTCGACGCACATCTTGCCCGATGTCAAAACGGTGTGCGATCACGTTGTCATTCTGGTGGGCGGAACCGTGCGAGTCATCGACACGCTGGAAAACCTGAGCCGACCGGTCGAGCCGACGATGCACGTTTCGGTCATCGGTGATCACGCCGCGCTGGCTCGCCGTGTCAGCAGCGAAGGGCATCGCGTGGATTGGCACTCCAAGACCGGAACCCTGCGGATCGGCGGAATCGATCCCGATCAAACCCAGCGATTGTGGACTTGGGCGGCAGAGACCGAGACGGCGATTCGGCGAATGGAGCCGGCCGTCAATTCGCTGGAGCAGATTTTTATCGATGTCGCCTCGGGGTCGCTGACGGCGGGTATCGACGCGGGTCCAAGCCTGAATCCTGCGGAGGTTGTCCGTGCCCGTTCATGACTTGGGCTACCGCAAGTGGTCGGGCGTTCGCGCCGATCAATTTCTTCGCCCGTTGGTGATCGCCCGCGGTGGCATTTCACTGATTCTGAAGCGGCGATGGTTGCGGGTGCTATTGGTGCTGGCGTGGCTGCCAGTCGTGTTGCCGGCGCTGGGGATCTTCGCGTTTGAGTTTTCGTCGACCGAGCCGGACATGCAGCGGATGATCGTCAGCACGGTCAGCGGTCCGTTGGGACGTCCCGACTTGGGAGCCCTGATTTTGGCGGACCCAGAATCGGCCCGGCATGAAGTCTGGTCGACGCTGATCCTGGCCTATTTCCGCTACCCACAACTGTTTGCGATGGTCGGTTTGATCGGCCTGATCGCACCGCTGTTGGTCTCCTACGATCTCCGCACCAAAGCATACTTGATGTACTTTTCGCGGCCGCTGTCGCCGACGCAGTACATCGTCGGCAAGTCCGCGGTGATCTGGTTTTTTCTGGCCGTCGTTGCGACCATTCCGGCATTGTTGCTGTACGTGATGGGCGTGTTGCTCTCGCCCGACTTGTCGGTGATCGCACAGACCTGGGACATTCCGCTACGCATTGTGGCTGCCTCGGTGGTGTTGGTGCTTCCGACGACGACGCTGGCCGTCGTCTATTCGTCGCTCACCGCGGAAAGCCGCTACGCGACGTTTGCCTGGTTTGCGACCTGGGCGATGGGGTTTGTGGCGTACCAATTCCTGACGTTTACCACCGCGGCAATGTCCGGCCAACGACCTCCACGGCGAAGACGCGGCCCGGTCAACTGGGAGGAGTACGGCGTGGATTTGGATCGTTGGAGACTGCTGTCGCCGTACCACACGCTCGGGAAAGTCGAAGCCTGGGTGTTCGGGCTGGACACCACCGCCGCCAGCGTCGTTCCCGCGATCGGTGTCCTGGCCGGAATCACCGTGATCGGATTTTGGATCGTTCATCGTCGCATCGTCGCGAGGCTAAGTGTTTGAGCGATGATTGAACTCCATCAAGTCAGCAAGATGTACGGGAACGTGGTCGGCGTCAACGATTTGAACGTCACCTTGGAATCGGCCGCCTACGGATTGATCGGCCCCAACGGCTCGGGCAAAACGACGCTGATCAATTTGTTGATCGGCCATTTTTGTCCCACCCTGGGCAGCGTGCGTGTCTTCGGAAGAAACCCGACGAAAGACCGAAGTCTTCTTCGCAACATCGGCCTCTGCCCGGCTTCGGATGTGTTGTATCCCAATGTCTCCGCGCTGGAATGGGTCAAGTATCTCGTTCGCTTGCACGGCATCTCGCGCCGCGAGAGCCGCACGATGGCCGAACAGGCGCTGGAGATCGTGGGGATGAGCGACGCCATGCGTCGGCCGATGGGAACCTATTCGCTGGGGATGCGGCAACGGACAAAAATCGCCCAGGCGATCGCCCACCAGCCGGACCTGTTGATCTTGGACGAACCCTACAACGGGCTTGATCCGGTCGGTCGGGCGGACATGACGGCGGTCCTGAAGGCCTGGACGGACGAAGGGCGGGGGCTGCTGTTTGCCAGTCACGTGTTGCAGGAGATCGAAGCGGTCACGTCGTCGTTCTTGTTGATTTACGGAGGACGCTTGCTGGCTTCGGGGACGGCCGACGAAATCGAATCGATCCTGGCTGACACGCCGCAACAAGTCCGTGTGATCGGGCCCGACGCCGCGCGGCTGGTGCATCGCTTGGCCGATGTTCCGTGGGTCGACTCGCTGTCCTTGTCCGCCGGTCGGACCGAGCTGGCGGTCTCGTTGCGCGACCCCGGCGAGTTCTACCGTCAGTTGCCGCATTGGATTCGCAGTGACGGACTCGCGATCGAGCGGTTGCGGACGTCCGATGGCAACCTGGAAACGTTGTTCGAATCGCTGCTGAAACATCATCGCGGAGAAACGCCGTGAACAAGCTGACTCTGCCGCTGGCGGTGATGATTTTCGAACTGCGCCGTTCCCTGACGATCGGCCGGATCGCGATTTGGTTCATCCTGGTTGCGTTTCCGGTCGCGATCATCACCGCCATTCATCTGATCGCAAAGATTGAAATGGGCGAACGTTTTGACGCCGAGAACATGATCGAGCCGCTGGGGATGGCGATGTATTTTTTGATCCCCGAAGTCAGCTGTCTGTTGGGGTTGTTGTTGTGGGCCACACCGGCGATCAGTACGGAAATCGAAGGCCAAACGTGGGTGTATCTGACCATGCGTTCGTCCGGCCGACGAATGGTCTTGATCGGGAAATACTTGACGGCCGTGGTTTGGACGCTTTCCGCTTCCCTGGCCGCGGTGGCGCTCTGCACGATCGTCGTCGATTCACCCATCGGATCCGAATTGTGGTGGGTGTTGACCAAGTTGGTCGTGTTGTCGTGCTTTGTCCATGCGGCCTTGTACTTGATGATCGGCACGCTGTTCTATCGACGTACCATGGTCGCCGCGGTCATGTACACCGTTGTGGTGGAGTACGTCGTCTCGTTTATTCCAGCGCTGGTCAACAAGTTCACGATCAATTATCGGCTACGCGGTTTGTTGGCCGATTGGATGCAGTGGGACGATGCCCGCAGTCAAGCGGAACACATCTTCGGCAACGAACCCGTCTCCACACATCTGCAACTGCTGGGCGTGATGGTCGTCCTTTTCTTGGGCATCGCACTGTACCGAGTCGAACGTACCGAATACCCGACCCAGCAAGAAGGCTAAAAAATGCGTTGCGGCGTTGCCGTTCTACCGTTCCGCCTCAGCGTGGCTTTTCCGGTCCGATGTATTTTGATGCGATGACCAGATTGTCAAAGTAGACGACATTGATCGGGTTCTTGGTCCAACGATCGGTCACATAACTCTCCAGCGTCAAGGCATTCGCTTGCAGCGTCTCGTCGGTTCGCCAATTGAAGCCTTTCCAATGCCCCCGTAATTCGCCATTGATCCAATAAGCTTGCTCCCCATCAGGTTGCCCCGGGGAGTTGTGTCGCAACATGAATTCACAGCAGATCCATTCGTTCTTGGGGATGTCGCCTTGGGTTTCCGGCCGGAATCCGTTTCCCCAATATCGACCATCAGGACTCGCTTTCATCTGGTGCCAATAGCTGTAGAAATTCCAGCGCCCGGGAGCGGGCGATCGGCCCCAGTTGCCCCAGGGTTCGAGCGCGGTGGAAAAACGCTGGTCACCTGGTGGCCGATTACCGGCACCGCCGAAACCGGACCAGCGGTCTCCGCCGGTCAAGCCACGGTTAGCGCGTAACGTGACGAAGTGATGGATGTAATCGCTGTCTGCGGCAAAGCGGACGTAGAACCTGACGAACACGTCTTTCGCCGACGGGAACCACTTGGTCATGCCACCACCGGTGTCTTTGCCCAGATGCGCGGTGACCTTCAGCGATCGAGATCCCACGGGCGCGGTTTCATCATCGAGCGCAACCAGCGAGAGGGTGTTGCCGTTGGGGTTGCGGGTTTCGTCCCATTGATCGCCGATCCCGCCGGTCTCAAAGTCGTCGAAAAAGATGAACGACGGGTGCTGCTGTCGTTGTTTTGTGCCGAGTACCTCCGCCGCAATTCCATCGCCGCTGGGCAGAGACGACTGCGCGAGCGGCACGGCCACCGGCACGGCCACCGGCACGGCCACCGGTTCGGCTGCCGATGACTGGCTGCCGAAGACCGCTGCTAACACGAGAACCAGCGCAATGGTTGATTGGCAGAGTCGTTGAGTCGCAATGTGGTGGAAACGCATACAAGGCCTCATTGAGTGAGATAACGGAGACTGTTACGCACACCGATTATCACTCACAGTGATCGTCACGCACAGCGTGACCTACAGGTCTCTTCAAGTGAGACGACGAAGTTCGTCACGCACAGCGTGACCTACTGGTCCGCCTGCCCTGCGTCAGTTCTACGTCTTGGCCAGCAACAACCCAAGAGGGTCGGGATCAGAAATCCGATTCCCGCGAACAATGCGGCTTTCCCGGTGGGAATGTCCTCGATCGGGGCATCGGGGGGCGTGGCCCGGGATACCGCGACGACCGAAGTGTCTCGCAAGCTTTCCGTTCGGATGGCGTCGAGTCGATCCACCAGTTTGTGAAGGACGTCACGTGCTCGATCCAGATCCGCTTGCGCAAACTGAAGCTGCGCGTTCATCCCACTCATCGTGGTGAGCTCGCGATGCACCGCGGCGTATCGCTCCGATAGGATTGCGTGAGAGACCTCTAGCCGATGTATTTTCTGGGCGGTTCGGGACAATTCAACCGTATCGTCGCGTTCAGCTGCACCCTCCGCCGTCGTGGCTGCTGTCTCGTCGTTTTGGCCGATCGCGGAGGAGTCGGCGTTGACTGGTTCAAGCTCGACTGGTTCAAGCTCGACCGCCTTCAAAACGGCAAGATCCACTTCGACATCCTCGATCTTCCGTTGCAAATGCATGGCCCGATCAGATTGGATGTCGCGAAGTGTCGGTCCCAGTGTGGACCCAACATACGCCGCCGGCTGTTCTCTTGCGATGCCAACGACCCGCTTCTCCAATTCTTCGACCTTTCGTTTGTAGTGCTCCACTTGTGGTTCAATCCACGAGGATAACTGCGACTCTCGGCGACGATCCAATTCGCTTCGACGGGCCAGGTACACGTCCGCGATCAAATTGCACACGTCGGATGCCGATTGTCGGTCCGTGTCGTTAAAGTGAATCAGCATCGTGTGGTCGCTACTTCCGCGGGCAACCGAGACATTCTGACGCAGCGTTTTCGCTGCGAGTTCGGCGTTGGACAACGTGGGAGACCGCTCGATCGCGGGATCGGCAAGTACCGGATCAAGAACTGTTTCGCTTACGACGAGTTCTTTTTCTCGGTCGGCCAAGACCCCCGAAATCAGTGCCTGCTCCGCTTGGACGAAACCGCTCGGGTTGGCGGAAAGCACCACGCTCGCTCGAAACCTCGGCGTGTAGGTTGCAACAACGGAGTAACCTCCAATCAGAGCGAAAAGAATGCCGAGTGGAACACTCCAACGCATTCGACCCGCAATGGTGGTGCGTGTGCGACCCTGTTCAGCCGCGCGTTCTGAATCGGCCGGTTCAAGTACGTTCGTCATGGTTGGACTCGTTGCGGATCCTGTGGCTTGGGGAAGTGAAGGAACGGGAGTCCTCAATGGGGGGCTCCGGACCCACATGCTAACCGAGCGTCGAGCACGGCGCAACGAGTTTGCAGAAAATCGGTTACGTTCTTGCTCGAGTGCGTGGGTTTTAACCACGCCGTAACGACGCGAACGCAGACCGACCGGAGGAAGTTGGGATGAGCTATCGGGATATCTTGTTCGAGACCAACGAGGGCGTGGCGACGATCACGATCAATCGGCCGGAGGTGTACAACGCGTTCCGCGCCGAGACCTGCGAAGAATTGATCGATGCGTTCAAACGAGCCGCCTGGGATGATGCGATCGGAGTGGTGGTGCTGACCGGAGCCGGTGGCAAGGCGTTTTCGACCGGCGGTGACCAATCCGCCCACGAAGGCCAATATCAAGGTCGCGGCACGATCGGATTGCCGCTGGAGGAGTTGCAAGCCGCCATCCGCGATGCTCCCAAACCGGTCATCGCCAGGGTGCAAGGCTATGCGATCGGCGGCGGCAACGTGTTGGCACTGCTGTGTGACCTGACCATTGCTGCCGAATCCGCCGTGTTCGGGCAAGTCGGCCCCCGTGTCGGTTCGGTCGACCCCGGTTTTGGGACCGCCTACATGGCACGCGTGATCGGCGAAAAACGCGCTCGGGAAATGTGGTTTCTGTGTCGCCAATACTCCGGTGCCGAAGCGGTCCGGATGGGCTTGGCGAACGTCGTCGTTCCGGACAGCGAGCTGGACAAAGAAGTCGAACAGTGGTGCCAGGAGATTTTGGAAAAAAGTCCCACGGCGCTGGCCATCGCCAAGTACTCCATGAACGCCGACAGCGCCCACATCAGCGGCCTTTCCGCGATGGGCTTGCAAACCGTCAAGCTGTTCTACGGCACCGAGGAATCGAAAGAAGGTGTGCAAGCCTTCAAGGAGAAACGCAAACCGGAGTTCGGGAAGTATCGAACTTAGCTGGAGATGCCAAACAACTGATAATCGTTTGGTCTCAGCCGGTTCGCGCGAGCCGGCTGTCGATTCAAGCCCGCATGCGTCAGCACGGGGCCACGCAGCGTTCCTCGCTCACGCGTCGCTCTAAGGTCTTCGCGCTCAATTCAGCGCATCGACTAAATCGACATCCCGCAAGCGTCCAGGCACCCCAACTGGTCTTCACTTTGCGGTATTGGGCATCAACCTGCGCTCGAGGTCGAACGTTGCTCTGTGTCGTATTGACGCGAGCGGTGCCGATTTGAACGCGGCTCGGGTATAATGGGTTTTCCGTCGGTTGTGATGAGATCCGCAGCCCAAGAGCGTCACGTCATCATCGACGCAGATTGGCAGGGGTTCCGCATCAGATGATCGAGGGCCGCAATCATGATGGCCAGCAACACCGTGCTCGTCGCAGAAACGCGTGACTCCCACGCGATACGATTCGGTACGCATTTCTGGGGCTTGGTGGGGATGTGGACCGCGGCAGCGGCGTGTTCGCTGGCTTGGAGTCTTCACGAACAGCGACAGAACATCTTTGAGATTGGCCGCAAGAACGCCGAGACCGCTTACGAGAAGGACTTGGTTTATCGCCGCTGGTTGGCGGATCATGGCGGTGTGTATGTTTGGGTGACCGGCGAAACCCGGCCAAACGTCTACCTCGCCGGCAGCTCGCGACGTGAAGTCAGCACGCCGCGCGGGACATTGACACTGATCAATCCGGCCACCGCGACGCGCCAGGTCTACGAGATGGAAGCGGAAGCGTATGGCGTCCGCAGCCATCTGACCAGTCTCAGGCCGATCAACCCCCTCAACGCGCCCGACCCTTGGGAAGCCGAAGCGCTTCGGTTGCTGGACGCCGGCGACACGGAGGTGTGCAGTTTGGAGCGACTGCCCGGCGGCAGCTACATTCGATTGATGCGGCCATTGGTGACCGAACAGACGTGCCTGGAGTGCCACGCCGAGCAGGGTTACCAAGTGGGAGACATCCGCGGAGGCATCAGTGTGTCGGTGCCCATGCAACCGCTCTGGGACGCGGGCACGAAGGAGACCATCGCGGTTTGCACCGGGCACGGTCTGCTCTGGGTGATCGGATTGACGGGAATCGCCACGGGCATGCGGCGCCATCGCCGAGCCGTCGAGAGCCGTCTGAACGCGGAAGAGGAATTGAGGGAAAAAGAGGTCCGCTTGACCACCTTCGCCGAACGCCACGCTCGTTTAAAAGCCGAACAAGAGAACTTGGAGAGCCAAGCGCAGCTTCGTTTGGCAGGGGCGATCCAACAGAGGTTGCTTCCCAGCGCGGTGCCCGTGATCCCCGGCTTTGAACTCGCCGGTTTATCGTATCCCGCGGAAGTCACCAGCGGCGACTTCTATGACTTTATCGAGATGCCGGACGGTTGTCTGGGAATCGTCGTTGCAGACGTGAGCGGTCATGGAACAGGACCGGCGTTGTTGGCGACGGAAACCTGCGCCTATCTGCGAGCGCTGGCGGAAACCTACTCGGACGTCGGTGAGATCTTGACGCGATTGAACAAGTTGTTGGCCCCGGACTTTGACGACGGCTACTTTGTGACGCTGGTTTTGGGTCGTTTTGATCCAGCGGACCGGTCGTTCGTCTACGCCGGTGCCGGACATCAAAGTCACTTGTTGGACGCCGACGGCCGAGTGACAACACTCGAGTCCACCGGCCTGCCGTTGGGCTTGGTCGACGACGCGGTGATCGAGACCTCGGCGCCGATCACGTTGCAACCGTCGCAACTGATTCTGCTGTTGACCGATGGCATTCCCGAAGCCGCAGGCGATGAAGATGAGCTTTACGGCATGAAGCGGGCGTTGGATTTGGTCAGGTCCAATCGCCGACGTCCGGCCGGCGAGATCATCGAAGCGCTGTGCCGCGACGCCAAGGCATTCTCGGCCCCTGATCCCCAGAACGACGACATGACGGCGGTCGTGCTGAAAGCGCTATCGACAGACCGACCACAATGACGTCACCGATGCGGGTGGTTGCATCGGTGATGCGTCACCGGCCAATTCACAGCCAATTCACAGCCAATTCACAGCCAATTCACAGCCAATTCACAGCCAATTCACAGCCAATTCACTGGCCGATTCACTGGGGCTGCAGTGCTTCGGTGTCGTGGGGTTGGCCGATCGCGTCGAGCAGGTCGCGGAACCAGGGCACGTCCTTGTTGAAGGGTTTGCCGCCGCGGATCCGTTCGAATTCGATCGCCCGCAGCTCGTCGCCGCGTTCCTCGTCTTCGCCGATCACACCGCCTTGGCCCGCCAGGGCACATTCGACGGCCTTGTCGGCACAACGCTTGATCAATGCCAAGTCTTCTTCATTGGCGGGTGCCGCGCGGCTGAAGTAACCGCTCTTTTGCACCAGCGTCTTTTCCGCGCCGATCATCTTGGCAAACTGCTCGCCGAACCACTTTCCGGGGTTCACGGCGTCCAGCTTGTAGTGGCCGAACGCATCCTTGGGCACTTCCTCGCCACGCGACTGCATTTCTTCCACGATCGTATCCACGCCGGCACCCTCGGAGATGAAGATGTTGACGCAATCGATGTCATCCATGATGGTGCGAAGGCGTGCGGCTTCTTGTTCCAGGTCGAAGTGCATTTCCGGGATATAAACGCCATGCACTTCATCTCGCTCGCGGCTGAGTCCGGCGTCGGGCAGGAATTCCATCTGATCGAGTAGCTTGCGATACTTGAGCGCCGTCGCGGCAGTCAGCCAGCCGCAATTGCGGCCCATCACTTCGTGCACGATCAACATCCGCGGATTGGCGTTTTGCTCGGCCACCACGTTTTCGAAGAACCTGGCGCCCTGTTCGGCGGCAGTCCACGCGCCCAGACTTTGCTTGATCGGGATCACGTCGTTGTCGACGGTTTTAGGAAGCCCGACGACCGTCAATTCGTAGCCGTTCTTTCTCAGAAACGCCGCGAGATCGGCAGCCGACGTGTTCGTGTCGTCACCCCCGATCGTGTGCAGCACGTCGACGCCGTCTTGCTTGAGTCGCTCCGCTGCGACTTCCAGCGGGTCCTGGCCTTCTTGGACCAGGCCTCGTTTGACGCAGTCCGCAACGTTGGTCAACTTGACGCGGCTGTTGCCGATCGGGCTGCCGCCGCGTTCGTGCAGCAGGGCCGCGTGGTCGCGAACGTTTTGGTTGACCACGAAGCTGTCGCCCAGCAGCAGACCTTTGTAGCCTGATCGGTAACAGACGATCTCCACGTCCGGAGCCGATTCGGTGTAACGCTCGATCAGGGCGCCGATGCCCGAAGAAAGGCAGGGCGCCAGTCCGCCTGCCGTCAGGATGCCTACCTTCTTAACTGTCATGGCTTGCTTCTCGGTTGGACCAATGAAAGGTTGCGCTGCGAAGCATTTTTTGGCGGCAGGGCGCGAGCCCTCCGGTGTTCTGGGAACGAGGACGAACCGGAGGGCTCGCGCCCTGCCGCAAAAACCTCGTCGAACACAGGAAATCAATGCTTCACCGCGTCAAATAAACGGGATTTGACCGGCCTCAGTTTAGGAAACTTCCCGGAAGGAGTCACGAGGGGGAGAACCACCTTCCACCCCACGCGAAAAAGCAGCGTCAACAAGGTGTCCGGGCGTCAACAAGGTGTCCGACACCTTTTTGGCAAAATGGGGCGCCCCCGCAACGCCCTAGTTTGCCAACAAGGTGTCGGACACGTTTTCGTCTTGGCGGGCGGCGAGTTGCTGTTGGCGGCGGCCGAGGCGGAAGGCGGCGTAGGTCCAGACCGCCATGATCGGCAGGGTCCACAGATTCAGCGTCGCGAATCCGAAGCCGGCGAGGTTGCGCAGTGACCCCAGCACTTGGCTAGAGATCGCGTCACCGCCGCGCAGCACCACCGTGTCGATGAAGCTCTTCGATTTGTATTTGTCTTTGCGGCTGACGACGGTAAACAGCACCTCGCGTGCCGGCACGGTGATTCCATAACCGGCCGCCCGTGTAACGACCATGGCCGTTGCAACGACGACCAGGCTGCCGTCGAACGACAGAACGGAAAACGAAATTAAATAGATCAGGGGCAGCACCATCAGCGAGACTCCGACCCCCAGTCGCCTTAGCATCCAACCGGACAACACCAGCTGCGCCGTCAGCGTCAACACCTGCGTCGCAAAGTCGATGTAGGCGAACAATTGTGTCTTGGATTGATCGTCCGGAACGCTCGCACCGACAATTTCTGCCTGTTGAAAATACAGCTGTGTCCCGGCCGCTTGAACAAAAAACAGGAACACGCAGATCGAGGCCAGATAGGAGGATTGAAGGACATGGGTCACGCCCTCCCAGAGCCCGCCGACGGTCGGCGTTTGGTCGGGATCACGCGGCGTGCGTTTCGGCGCGAAATGTGGATCGATCGCGACACGCTTCTCCAGCCGCCAAGCACACCACAGACCCGCCTGGAGCGTGACCATCGGGATCAGCAGCAAGCCGGCGGTGGAGAACTCGGTCGCAACCTGGCTGGTCAACAACGATCCTGTTACCGCACCCACGGTCCCGCCGGCGGCGATGCGACCGAACAGCCGTTTCCCTTGCTCGCTGCTAAACAGGTCTGCCAAGACGGACCAAAACACGCTGGTCGCAAACAAGCCGAAGACGTTGACCCAAATGAAGAACGTTCGGGCGGCCCACACGCGAACCCATTCGTCTCCGAAGCTGAGCGAGGCACTGAAGGCCAGCAACGACACGCTGAAAAAATGAAACACGACGCGGACCAACCAGCGTCGCGGCAGCCGATTGACGAGCGACGCATAGATCGGAACCGCAATCAGCATGGCGGCAAACGTCACCAGCATCAGCCCTTGCAGTTGCTTGGTGCCGCCGATCGCCCCCATCGTCTCGCGCACCGGGCGGACGACACTGTAGCTGAGCAACACGAAAAAGAACCAAGCCGCCGCCCAAATCGCGACGCGCTGCTCGGCTCGCCGCTGTGACTCGGCCGGCGGTTGAGAATCGAAACTGTCGGTCGGTCTATGAATCGCTTCGCCCGCTGGTCGCGTGGTCTGGCATGGTAGGCTGTTGAAGGTGCACCACCGGTAGCCAGAAAGTAACGAAACAGGCTCGTGTCGACAAGGAATCACGAAACTTTGGCGGCGACGCGACGAATACCCCTGGTAAACCTCGATTTCTGCGATCCATTTTCCAACTCTGTCTGCCCATGTGTCTTCAGCCCGTGTGTCTTCAGCCAATCGCACTTGATCCCGCCCCCGGTCCCGTCACCCAGCGTGTGGCTCAATGGATCGAAGCGGGGCGTCGGAGGGGCAAGTCCGTGGATTGCTTTGACTACATCCCCAGCAGCGCCGAATTGCTGCACGCCTACTTGCGCGTCATCCCGGGAAAGCGTTATTGCGAGTGGGGAAGTGGACCGGGGATTGGAACCGGCATCGCAGCGATGTTGGGTTTCCAGGCGACGGGCATCGAAATCAACCCCGAGTTGGCCCAGCGATCGGCTGAACTGTACCGACAGTTTGATCTGTCGGCCGAAACGATCAACGCCAGCTATCACGACGTCGTGGTACCGACCGACGTCGTGTTCGTCTATTGTTGGCCCGGGCAAGCGGTCGCGGTCCGAGAGAGATTCGTAACGGTGATGCCGCCGGGGACCTGGTTATTGATGGCCGAAGGTGCCGAACGCTTTTCGGCATTCTTGCGGGGTTACGAAGACGGGTAATCGATTCACACCAAGCGGTGCCCTAGAATCTAAAGCAGATCGACAACGAAATCCCTGATGACGTGCTTTCCAGCGGCAAGTCTCTGACGGCACGCATCGAAATCCTAACGACAGCACGATGGCAAAAGCCAATCAACGAGCCGGATGGCGCAAATCGAACAAACGCGTGGTCGCCGCAACGACGACGGAATTCGGTCATCGCGGGCGTGAAAGCCGCAAACTGTTGTTTCGCGTCAGCATGTTGTCCACCTTGGGCGTGCTGTTGTTGGCGTTGCTGGTTTATATGTTGCGTCGTTCGCCCGACCGCGATGTCCCGATGATCGTTTCGGTGGTCTCGCAATCGGGCGCGCGGGCGAACAATTCCGCCTTGTTCACCGCACCGAACCCCTTCGCGCTCGAAGACGTCGAATTGTTGTGGGCGTGGTTCGGCGGCGGCGTCAGCGATCCGTCTGAAAACGTCGTCGTGGTCGGCAATCCGAACGATGCGTCGGGCGTGATGGGCCACGAAACGAACCGGTTGATCACCGCGATCACCAAACCGTTGGCCAACGTTCAGCCGGGCGGCCCGGGCGGGGACATGATCGCGATCTATCTGAGCGCCCACGGGTTCGTCGACAAGGGAACGCCGTATCTGGCCGTCGGCGATAGTCGCGCCGATAGCGAAGACACTTGGATCCGCTTTCAGGACTTGTTCGACGAAATCGTCCGCACCTTGGATGAGCGTGGCAACGCTTCCAAAGACGTCAAGACGGTGATCTTCATCGATGCGGCGCGGGTCGGTCCGCAATGGGATTGGGGCCAATTTTCCGAATCGTTTTCCGAAGCCTGTCAGCGAGTGACCAGCAACACGTCGGACCGGATCGCCGTCGTGCTGTCGGCCAGCCCCGGGCAACGCAGTTGGTGGGATCCACGCAATGGCCACGGGCTGTTTACCAAAGCCCTTGTTGAAGCGCTGACCGGAAAAGGCGACCTGGATCAAGACCAGATGGTCACGGTGGGCGAGATCGCGGAGTACCTCAAACGCCAAGTCAATGAAGACGCCAAGGCGACTTGGGATGCCACGCAGACTCCGATGATCGTCGGTCAACAGGCGGTGGATTGGAATTTCATCAGCCAGCCGGGACCGCAACCCGCTCCGTCACTGCCGATCGTCGACCACGCTCAACTCCGCAGCGAGTTCGCCGAAGTCGACAAGCTGTGGCAGCGTCACAATCGACTAACCCGCATGACGCACCCGCCGTTGGCGTTCAACCCCTTGGGCTGGGCGACTCTGGAAAAGAAACTGGCGCGACTGGATGCGCTGCTGCTGTCCGGAAAAGGATACCGGGACCGGTTTGCCACGATCCGTTCAGGCTGCGAAAGTGATTTGGCGCAGTTCGAGCTTGGTCCCGACACGATGCCCGACACGAGTTCGCTGCCGGAACTGGCGCTGCGTGATTATTTTCGCGGTGCCGGTCACGAACTGGTTGACTTGAACGAGGACGAGCGGGCGGCGTTTCGTGAGATGGTCGACAATTGGCGAAAAAAGCCAGACGTCGCCGCTGCCGTTCAGGTCCCAATGAATGAGGCGCAAGCGATCCGGTTTCTACTGTCGTGGATCGAGGAAAAAAAGTATGACGCGGAATCACTGAGACTGGCGTCAGAGTTGCTCGAACGCGCCAACCTGGTGACCGGCGCGCAGCCGGCGGCGCTGATCGAATCTCAACTGACGCGGCTTTGCTCGGCGCCCGACCTGGCGCACTTGGAACCGCAAACCGTTGCGACGCTGTTTGATTCCCAAAACGTCAGCCGTCAAACCCTGTGCAGCGATGACCTGCGGGCGTCGTTTTGGATTCGAAAACGGTTCCATGATCTGCAACAGCAACGACTGGCGTGCGTCGACCGAATGTTGTCGCGCAATGGTGGCGAACAGGGGATTGGCCGCAGCCGTTGGCGCGAAGTCGGCGGCGGGTTCGAATCGCTTGCACAATCGGCATCGGAAATCTCGCAAGCGTATAAACTGCGCGACCAGATGTTGCATTCCATCCCACGCATCGCCGAGACGTTGATGAGTGACATGGAGGCGTTCGACTATCAAGAACAGTTTCCCGATAGCCAAACGCGTGCGATCGTCGGACGCGCGATCGATAGCCTCGGCGCACTCGTCTCCAGTTTGCAGCTCCCGCAAGACGACGACAACCAACCGATCGCAGCGCGAGAGCCACAGATTCAGGCGGCCCGTTTGACGGCGCAAAAGGCATACGACGCACTGACCGATCGGATCATCGATCGATTGAATCTGGCGACCAAGGAAAAAGCCGGTGATGCCAAGGGTTTGCGTCAAAACTTCGCGTTGCTGGCCGGGTCGGGCACCGACAGGGCGGAATTGCGGCAACGCGTTCACACGCGGCTGTGTGATCTGATTGCCGATGTCAGCGCCGGGGTCGGAACCGTCAAGAGTAATCAACCGGGTCGGGAGGCTACTGAGACGGTGACGACGACGCTGGATCTGATGGCGATCGGACGCAAACACGTTTGGGACCATTGGTTGAGCGTGACCGGCGACCCGGCGCTGCTGGGCGCCACGCCCCCGCCGACCGACGGCGATGCCCCGGCACCAAACTTGGTCGAGTTGTTTCAAGCCACTGGTGTCAATTTCCGCAAACAGGTGGCTCAGCTCGCCGGGGGACGTTTGGGCGAGCGAACGATGGCCGACGACGTGATTCAAGATCCGGTCCAACGCTCCGAAGAAAAGGCGTCGTTGGAGACCACGCGTCGCAAGATCGAGGGCTGGGACACCTACCTGCGCGCTCGGACGATCCTGTTCACGTACGCTCCCCCGGAAGTCGAAAAGATCGGCAAGGGACGTTTCGCCATCGACCAGCAATTGTTCCTGTTCGACCATGCCTCGCGGACGATGGATGAATATTGGTGTGGTGCACGCGAGGGCGATCAACCGTTCTTCGTCGATGCCGCCAATCGATTGCTTCAATCACGCAATCAGAATCCGCTGTTTCCGACGATCAAACTGAATTTGGACGGTGTGGACTTGAGTGCCCGCTTGGCTTCGTCCGCTGCGGCCGCCGTCGCAAAGCAATCCTTGCAGCCCCAGCCTGCGGAAGACTTTCGCGTGGGCACCTTGTTGAAATTTGTGCTTGGACAGGAGGTGCGGTTTGTGCTGGACCGACCGGCTTCCATTCCCGTCGGGTACGCCTCGATCTGGTCCAGGCTGGGCGATCAGTCCAAGACGGTGTTGTTGGAGCCGCCCGCCGGGGCGCCCTCGGAGCCGTCCAACGCAGCGGCCATTACGGTCCCGATGTCTGTCCCCGCGGACACCGCGGCGGATGAAGCATCGATCGTCACCGGCGTGTTTTTCCGCGGTATGCGACGAACCGGACGCATCGCCTTCAAAACGCTGACCGGCGGAACGCGGATGGTGTTTCGGCTACCCAACTATGCCGAGCCGGCGGCCCGAGTCGTCCGCCGCCAGAAAGAACCCGAGCGGTTGTTGCTGGTGATGGATTGTTCGCGATCGATGGGCATCGGTACCAATGCCGGGTTACCGCGTTTGGAGGTGGCGAAGACCGCCGTCACCGGATTCCTAAACGGACTGACGCCGGATGTGGAAGTCGGGTTGATCGTTTTCGGTGATCAATTCGGATTCAAAGAGACGGTGATCAATCCGTTGACCGGCAAGCAGAGTCGTGACGGCAAGACAAAGATCTGGCCGGTCGAAGTCAACGGGCAGTATAAATTTCGGGTCGAGCAACTTGTCCAGGGGCAAGTCATCGACGCCGGTCATGTCGCCGGAAACGAAGAGATCGCCAGCAATCCGAACTTTGACGTTCGCGTCGCCGCACCGATCAAGGCGCTCGACGCCCGCCAAGTCCGTGACCTGAGAAACAAGATCTCAAACCTCGGTGCGATCGGTACTACGCCGACCTATCGAGCGATCGTCGAAGCCTACAAGCAACTCGAACGCCGCCGCGGCCACATCATCGTGCTGACCGATGGGTTGCCCGCGACGGTGCACACCGAAGGCATCAACGTCGACGATTTGAGTGATCAGGCACAAGCCCTGTACGCCAAGAATAAGAATACGATCAAACTGACCTTCGTCCGTTACCTGATCAACGCCAAGAAACTCGAGAGCGAATTCCGGGGGGCAAAGTTTCTTGATGCGGCCGACGGCAAGGCGCTGTTGCGGCACCTGCAAAACATCCGCTCCAAACCGGAAGTCTATTGGCAGCGGAATCGCGAAGAAGCGAGCATCAAAGCCGACTTCGATTCGATCGTCTCCATTTCGCAGTGGCCGCCGACCGGTGTCGCGACCCCGAGCGGCCATCCGGTCTTGCCCGCTGAGAATTTCTCCATCCGGGCGATCCTGCCCGATGACAGCGAACCGGTCGACGAATCGACGGAGGTCCGCGTCGAAGGCGGCGAGCAGTTCGAGTTGATTTTGGCGGACAAGCAGCTGACGCACCAACCCTATAATTTCCAGTTCAGTCCGTTCAGCAAGATCGCGACGGAGTTATCCGATTCCAGCCGTTTCCAAGTTCGCGCCGGCGCGATGAGCAGGCGGGTCGACCGGCAGTTGACGATTCAGCTGGCGATCGAAAGTGCCAGTGGTGACCAGGGGAATGGGAAATTCACGCCGCGGCCGTCGGATATCTGGGTCGAACTGACGGGGATTGATAGTCGTGCGGCAAGCGGCGGACGCCAAGAGACGTACTCGTTCAGTCTGCCCGAGTTTCTGGAGCGTCAACCGATTCCGGTTCTGCTCTGCCGCATCGATGATTTTGATGCCCGGTATGACCAGGTCGCCGTCAAAGCGTGGTTGCGGTTTGGCGATCAACGTCTCGCCGGTACCCCGATTCCGATGGACCGGCCGAATCTGATCACGCTGGACGACCTGCCCGGCGTCTCGTTTCGAACCCAACGGGAACTCAATTCCGGAGGCGGAATTCGCGTCACGGTCACCGAGCAATACAGCGACGAACGTGAACCGAACAGCATCCGAGTCCTGCCGTCGCCGCTTCCCGACGAGGCCTCGACGGTCGTCTATCGAGACAAACGGGTCGTCACGCGCACCTTTGACTTTGCCAACGCCGAAGTATCGGTGTCGCTCAGTGCGATCGCCGCCGGCGAGATCCAGAAACAGAGCACGCTGGCGGCCAAAGGGGCCGTCCCGATCGACTTCGATAGCCGCTAATAGTCGACTTCGATACCGAAGTACGGCGTGATGCCGGGCGACAGCACGACGGTTTGCCCGTACGGGGACTGCGGTAGCTGTTGGGCGGGAAGTCGCAAGTTCAGGTGTTCGTAGTAGTTGTTGTCAAACAAGTTTTCGACACCCATGGTGATGTTCACGTTGTTCGTCGGGCGGATGTAACCGCGAAGATAGCTCGTCGTGAACCCCGGCGTTGCCGTCTCCAACTCCACCACACCGGTCGCCGGAGGCACGGTGCGAAGTGTCGCCAATCGGTCCTGATTGTCGACCATTCGCAAGCCCCATTCGACACCCCATGCATTTTCCGGTCGGGTGTCGGTCAGTCGCAGACCTAAACGTCCCTCCAGCGGATTGATGCCCGACAAGGGCTGGTTGATCTCGCGGTCGCGTCCGTCCAGGTACGCCAGCGTTCCAAACACCTGCCAGCCGTCGACCAGATCGGCTTCGCAATAGTACTCGAAACCAGTCAGCGTTGCGTATTCGGTGTTGATCGCCCGCAGCAATTGAGCCCCGGTCGGATCGCTCACTTCGTTGGCTTGGTAGGTGACATAGTCGACGATCCAGCTGTGGAAACCGCTCAGGCGGGCACGCAGATAGTCGTATTCCATGTTGACACGAGCGTCGACTTGCCAGTTGCGTTCTTTGCTCAGCGTCGGGTCACCGATGATGCGGCTGAATCCGTTTTGGATGATCGCCAAGAACAGTCCGTCGCTGTAGCGCTGTTCCAGGTTCGGCAGGCGTTCGGCATAGCCGAAACCGATACGAGCCTTCCACGCCGGTGCCAGATCGATGTCGTTGGTGAGAAAGAACGCGCTCAGCACGTCGGAGACGTCCAAGTCACTGTTGATCGCCCCCGTTCCCAAGTCGCGGAAATTTGATCGGCCCAGATCCACATCACGCGGATCCGCTTCGGTCTGGGCGAACGAGATGCGTGCCCCGACGGCCGTTTGCAAGAACGGTTTGGGTTTGAAGGAATACTCGGTGTAGATGCCGGGTTCAAACAGTTCGGCAGCGGGCAGTCCGGTATTGAAACCGAGCAAGGGGTTACCACTCAGGTCATCGAAATCGGACAGGTCAAAGGATTCGTCGATCTCTTGGCGAACGTATCGCAAGTCAAATCCGGCACCCAGCGTCGTGTCGCGGTCGATCTCCTGCGTCACGCCCGCTCGCATCCCGGCGCTGATCAGGTCACCATTGACGGTTCCGAAAAATTCCTGGCCGGGAGCCGCGATGGTCGGAGTCGTCGGGGGGCCCGTGTTGTGGACGCCGACCGCGGCCAGGGCGTCATCGACTCGCTGCAGGACCGGGAAATTGGCCCGGCGTTTACTGCCGTTGCTCGTGTCGCCGTTGAACTCGGTGTAGTTCACCCAACTGTCGACACGATAGGCGAACCCGGCGCGGTCGTCCCGGTGAATCAAACTGTGGGTCAGCCCGTCGCTTTTCAAGTCGTCAACGTCGAAGAACTGGCCGGCGTATTCGGTGTTGTCCTGATCGATGTGCGTGTAGCGAAGCTCGCTGCGGGTCTGGTCGTCGATGTCGTAACCGATTCCGGTGAACAGGTTGAAGGCATCGTAGCTGGACGGAACCAACAGCCCGTCGCCGGCCGCGTAATCGCTACCCTTTCGATAACCGACGTTGGCAAAGTAGCCCAAGCTTTCTCCACCACCGAACAAGGTCATCGTGTTGTAGGTTTGGCCGCCATTGGTGCGGACATTCGTGCCCAAGCGGATGTGGTTTTCCCAGCCGCAGTTGTATCGCGGTGCGGGAATCGTATCGACGTTTAAGAACGAGAACCCACTGCCGTAGCGCACCGTGTAAGGGCCGCTGTAGACCTGAACGTTTCCGATCAAGGATTGGTCGATCTTGGAAAACACACCGTCCAAGTCGCTACGAACGGGAAACTGGTAGGATCCATCATGCGCGGTGTAGATCTGGCCGTTGTAGAAACCACGGATCCGCGGATCGAAACCCACCTGGCTGCGCTGGCGTGCGCGAACCGTTTGGGTCGTCGGGTTGTTGACCAGGGTTTCACCCATGTCGGGCGTGGCGGTCAAGTTAAAGGTCTGTGCGGTCACGATGTCGACGGCCGGTGCCTCGTTCAGTCCCACCTCGCTGGTACCTTGAACCTGTTCCAAGTCCTCGATAAAGCTGGTCGAATCGACCAACGAAGAGGTGTCGGTGCTCAGTGCCGGCCGGCTGATCAGGCTCCAATCGCCGAAACCGAAGTCTTCGGAGAGTTCGCCGGTGTCGAACGATTCCAGTCCGCCCGAGGGGCCTGCGTCGATCGGCTGAATCCCCTGCTGTCCGACGGTCGCGCTGGGGCTGCCGAACAGGTCTTCCTCTTCGAATTGAGCCGGTATCACGCCGGTGCCGACGAGCCGTTCCAGGTCTTCGGCGATGCGAAGGAGCCGGAACTCGGGCTCACTGGCTGCAGGCTCACTGGGTGCGGGCTCGCTGGCTGCAGGCTGACTGACTGCGGGTTCATTGACCTGCGGATCTTCGGCCTTCACAGCGGGCATGGAGATTAACGCCACGATCGCCAGCGGTAGCAGGCTTCCTTGCCTTGTTCGAAACATTGCTTTCCCTGTCAACTATCAGTTTAGGTGGGAGACCGATCGACCCTGACGCTTCATCCGTGAACCGTCCGCGCAACCCGTTATCAGGGGTAGATCGACGGCCACCCCCGAATGCCTAAAGCAAATGTTGGGCAAAGATGCGAAACTACCCAGGGCTCCTATTTTGACAGAGGGTCAGTTTGGCGGATTTTTTAGCTCGTTGACCATTTTGATCGCATCGTCGACGATCGATTCATAACGTCGGTTGCCGGCCTTTTGGAAACTGATTTTCAGGAAGTCGAGGCAGCGGATGACTTGCTCGTGTTTCCCATCGGCCAGTGCCTGACTCGCACTGCGTTGGCTTTGCTGGATTTTCAAGGCGTCTTGGCCTGCGATTTCGCTGACCCAGTAATTGAGCGAATAAAGCACCGTCAGGCACAAATTGTTAGTGATGTAGTCCTGGTCTTCGACATAAGCAGGCGGCTGGGGGATCGTGTCGGAGACCGCGGCAAGATCGCAGGCGAAGCGGAAGATGGTATCGGCATCGCGATTCCGTGCGGCGGTGTCACCCTGCAGAAAGACCTGGGACAGTTGTCGGTAGCTGCCGCCTTGATCGCGATCGAGTCGCGCGTCGAGTTCTCGGGGACCGATCGACAGATCATCGGGTTTGCTAGCGGTTTTGCGTGGGACGCTGGGAATCAGTTCGGTCAGTTGTTCGCGGACACAGCGCGTCGCGATCTTAGCCAATTCATACGTCGCATCATCGCCCTCGCTGAGGGCCGGTTGCTTCTCGCTGCGATCCAGAATTCTCAGCGGGACGGTGAACAGTTCCTTGTCAGGGCAATTTCGGAAGAATGCGATGTCCGACAGCAGCCCCATTCGCATGATCACGTCGACGGTGTCCCCGCGCCCGTCCAAGATCCGCAAGCACTCGATCGCTTCGGCCAGCCGATTGCTTTTGGCCATCACCCAGGCACATTTGCGAGCCAGATCGCTGCGAATACTCAGATGCACCAGATCGTCGCCGACCAACGGGACGGCGGCGAGGGAGAATTGCAGTGCGTCGTTCTGGTTGCCACGTTCCCATTCAACATTGATTTTCCAAACGTACCACTCGGCCGCCTTGTTCGCTTCGACGTCGTTCAGATTGGCGATGTCCGCGGGGCGTGCGCCGAGCGATTTGGATGCGTCGGCGAGCGCGTTGTCTTTGGCACTGCCGTCCAACGTCAGCGCCCAGCGGTATTCACAACGTCCCAGCGAGAATCGTGTTTTCAGGTCTTGATCGTTCTTGTTCTTGGCCTCGGTGAAGGCGGCGATGGCGAGCCGGAAGTGCTCCTCGCGTTGCTTGACCGTTGCCTGGTCGTCTGCGATGGAGCAATAGTGGGCGATGTCTTCGCAAACATTTCCCTTGGTGATGTAGGCAGATACGATCGGGCAGTGGACGTCATCGCCCCATTGTTCGTCGTACAACTCCAACGCCCGGTCGGCTCGGGTCAACGAGGGCTGCAGAAGCCGCAATTTGTCTGGGATTGATTTTTGCAGGAACGCCAATCGGACTCCCAGGTCGGCACTCTTGGCGAAGACTTCATAGAGGAGCCGTCGTTGGTAGGGTTGATCTGCGTCGACCTGTGTGGGGGTCTGACTGAGGACGGATTCGGCGGCGTCGTGGGCTTGGCGGAGAAAGCCGCCGCGTTCCTCCCGTGTCGCGCTGGCGTTGGCCAATCGTTCAAAGCCTTCGCTGCGGAGGAATTGGATGACGTCCTCGGCCTTGCCCGATCGGGAGAGCGTGTCGGCCAGCGTCAGCAACTGGTTTCCATCGCAACTGCGGATATCGACCGCAGCCATGGCAACCTCGATCAGGTATTGACGTGTTTCGACATCGGCCAACGTTGCGTCCTGGGCTGCGATGGCGGAGATCGCGACCTGTTGACGACGAAACAGATCTTGATCCTGAAATTCCGACCGTGTCAGCGGATCCGTGTAGGCGACCGCGGCAAGTTGACAGAGTTTGGTGACCTCGTCCTTCGGCCATTGAAATTCGGGTTGGAAGCCCGACGGCAGCAACTGGTTGTCGTTGAATCGCAACGCTTCGTCGACGACATCGGTGATTGTCGGCAGCACCACCATTCGAATCAACACCCCTTTGGGATTCGATTGCAATGTCCGTGGGCCGAAACGCTCTCGACCGAATCGTTCAAGCAACGCGCGCGTGGGGCGAATGAGCAGGCGGAGGGCCACCTCGCTTTTTGCTTTCGTGTCCCCGGTCTGTTCCCATCGCTCCAGCCCGATCCGATGCACCGCTCTGAGCAATTGTGTTGACAGTTCCGCTGTCGTTTCCGGGCTGCCCAAGCGGTCGTTGATCAGTCGCGGGATGACGATCGTGGACGCGCCAGCGGCGCCGCTCGCCACCGATTGAAGAAACAGTTCGTTTTCCAGCACCGTGGGCAAACCCTGATCGGTCGAGCGCACCAAGGTCTCGGCGAGGTCCAAGTACGACCGGGCGCGACTGACGTCGGAGGCGTTTGCGGATCCTTCGGAATAACGCAGTGACGTGATTTCCTCGTCGGCAATCTCCGAGGTCGCGATGGCTTGGCGGACGAACATCTCGGTTCCCTTGTACAGCCGTGTCGGCCCGAGGGATTGGATCGATTCCCGTGCCGTCGTGGCCAATTGCTCGCCAAGTGGACCGAGGTCTTGGTTCTGCAGACAGGCGGCACAGGCCAACAAATAGTTGGCGTAGCCGTTGGAGATCTGTTCCAAGTATCCGGGGCCGGACGACGTGAGCACTTGGTTGGCCGCGGCAACGACCGCCTGGTCGGCCGAGGAGGCCGCGATTTGTTGCTCCATTCGGATCGCGGCGGCCAGCACGGCTGACTGCGGCGAGCCATCAAGCAGACTCAACCATCCATCGAGGTCCAAGTCGGCTCGGCCGGCAGGATCGGAGATCAGTTCGGGGCTTTCACGAAGCAGGGAGATCGCGGCGGCCGACAAAAACGCTTCCGGCACCTGCGTGTCAAGTTCGCGCTCAATCCAGCGGGCGGACTTGATTTGCGTGTAGAAACGCGTTGCCGATCGATCGGGATTGTCGAGGATGCGTTGGCCCGTCGAACGCATGAAGCTGGCCAACAAAGGCTGGGCCCGCATCTCACGCAACTCGATGGGCGAGATGTCGGCACTGGTGATCGACGTCAGCGTCCGTTCCAACGCTTGGTCGTCGGAGCGATGTTGCGCCATGGCGCCGACGACAGCCAAGACCGCTTTCTGTTCGGTGTTGATCGAAGTCGCAAGCCGCAATTCTGTGAGCAGACGATCCACCTCGCTCCAGTCAGATTGTTGGACCGCATTGCGAAGTTCGGCGAACTGCTTCTCGGTTCTCAAGTCAGGGAATCCGTCCAGCACACGTTGCTTGGTTTGCTGGCTGATCGTCGCATCGGATGCGACGGTTTCGGTGACGGCGGGTTCGACCGCCACGGTGAACGTCTCGCGGATTTCCGACCAACGTTGTGAGTACAACGGGTAGGGCCCGAATTGGCGAACCACCGATTCCGCACGGATCAGATCATTGAGTCGCGACTCTTCTAGCCAAGCCTCGGCCGGCCAGGTCTTGATCTCTTGTGTCGGCATGGTCGCCAGCACCGGCAGCAGCGACGCGAGCGTCAAATCGATCGACTGCTGCGCGAAATCACCGGGGCGCTGCTCGAGCGACTGCCGCAGCGATTGCAGATGCTGCGGCAACGTCTGGCGAAGCGCCTGCAATCGATCGGGCAACGGGCGTGTGCCGAGCAACAGGTCGAACCGGATCGCGGCGGCATGATAGAGCGAGAGGTATTCGGCGCAGGCGTTACTCAGCATCTCGTCGTCGGACGATTGCCAACGTTGCAATCCCAGCCAGATCGGCGACTCGGGTTTCTCGGGTTCGATCACGAGTTCGTCCAAACAACTCGTCAACGAATTAATTTCCTTTTGCGCGATCGCCAAACCCGGTCGTTCTTCATACTGCTTCAACGCCGCGTGGATCTTGTTGATCAATCGGGCGGCCGCATCGGCGAATAACGCATCGGCCTTCGCTTTTAATTCCCCTTCGGATTGCGCGCCGATTTCCGCCGACCGGCTCATCACCTCGGTCAGCGTGACGTGAGACTCCTCAAGCAACAACGGTTCGGTGCGTTCATAGCTCGCCCTGACTTCTTGCAGATCTTTCGCCACTTCGATGGCGCTGCGACGGAAGACAGAATTAAAACTTTCCGGATGGGCGACACTCCAGATTCCGATTCCGATTCCCACGGCTGCCAACAACACGGCGACAGCAGAGATGATTCGACCGATCGTGATGCCGCCGCTTTTTTCGACACCCGATGCGACAGCCATCGCGTTGATGAATTCGGTGCACGATCCGTATCGCTCGCTGGGCACCCGGCGGAGTGCTTTTTGCAACACCTTGCGTTCGGCAGGGGTGAGCGCGTCGAGATTGAGCTTTCCGGTCGACTTGGCCACCAACATGCTGGCGTGCGTGGTGATGTCAAACGGCAGCAGACCGGTTCGCAGCTCGTAATACGTCACCGCCAGCGAATACTGATCGACCTGCCGACTGTACCCTTCGTTGTGCAGCACCTCCGGTGGTGCGTAGGCGGGTGTCGCAAAGGCTTGTTGCGTTTGACGCATGTCGCCTTCCATCTGTTTGGCGAGCCCGAAGTCACACACTTGGGCTTCACCACCGACCAGCAAGATATTCTGGGGCTTGATGTCACAGTGGTAGATCTGGTGCTCTTGATTGAGCAGATCGATCGCACTGGCCGACGCACGGAGGTAACGAATCGTTTCGGCGGCGTCCAATCCATACGGCGTGTCGTGGGCGTCGGGGGAAAGCCCAGCTTCCTGACGCACGAATTTCAGCCGATCGTAAAGGGTGCAATCACCGAGCCCCATGACGACGATCAATTGCTCGGCGGTGACCTTCGGTTTGGCAGGCTGTCCCTGGGAGCCATGGTCGGCCGCGCCTGGGCCGCCAGCGGCTGGGCCGCCAGCACCTGTTCCGCCGGTCCCCGCGCCGGCCGCGGAATAGGGCATCCCGGCGCCGATCGCCATCGTGCCGCCCATTTCGGCGACGTTGCCGCTGTCGGCCGCCGCGGCGGGAGACCCCGCGGCGGGACTCGGAGGCATGCCGACTCCGGCGGCACTGACCGAATCAAACGTCAGGTCTTCGGTTTCGCCGTCGGCCAACACGCGGCCGTCGGCGTCTTTTGTCCAAAACCCAAACAGGGGGCAGAGGTTCGGGTGGTGCACATCCCGAATCGTCTTGAGTGCCTTGAGCTCCTTGCGACCGCCCAAATCCTTCAAGTTCCGAACCACCTTCAAAGCGACCTTGATCCCGCCGGCAGCCTGAGCCTGCCACACATCGCCCGCCATTCCGCTGCCGAGGGGGGCGATCAAGGTGTAACCCGGAACAACTTCCATACCGGGATGGAATTCGACGGGAGGGGCATTGCTCATTAGAGGGCATGGCTCATTGGAGGGGGTCATGTCCGGCGGGTAGATCGAATCGGGGGGCCAACCCTGTGATACCAGCTTAACGTGTGCTTTCAAGCGCTGTTTTGCGTCCCCCAACCTGACAATTGATTTTAAGCGTTTGCAGGGATTTAGCAGCTGAGAAAGGGGAGAAAGCAGGCAAGTTGGTCCTTTTGTGACTGTTGGCTTGTTTTTCGCAGCTGGGTGACTTTACTCGGGGGTGAGAGCATCGGTGATCCTAGGGGCCGGATTTCCAGTAAACGTGCCGAACTCTCGATCCGAATCGGTCGACGAACATGAAAGCCAGCCCGCTTTCGAGTGGTCGACATTATTTCACCTCAACGTCTTCAGGTCATCCAGGTTCTGTCATGCCGCGAAACTGGCCACACCGTCTGCTCGGCTCGATTTCCAAACGCCAGCCCCGAAAGAACGCCCGCAAGCGGACCCAGCGGCGTCGAGTTCTGGTCGAATCCCTCGAAAATCGCCGTCTTCTCGCTGTCATCACCTCGGCCGACACCGCGACGGTCGATGAAAACCAAGTGTTCGCGATCGATGTCAATTCCACCGACGATCTCGATTCCGAAGGCAGCGGTTTGACGTATTCGCTCGGTGGTGGAGCGGATCAGAATCTGTTCTCCATCGATCCCAACTTCGGCGTGCTGCAATTCAATTCTGCCCCCGATTTCGAACAGCCCGCCGATGCTGGCCAAGACAACGTCTATGACGTCACCGTGGTGGTCACCGACAGCGACTTAAACTCCGACTCACAACCGATTCAAATCACCGTCGCCGGTGTGAACGAAGCCCCGGTGGCTGACGCGGGTGGCCCGTATTCGATCGACGCAGGCTTGACGATCAACGTCGATGCCAGCGGATCGACCGACGTCGATGCCGGCGACACGCTGACCTACAACTGGGATCTCGATCAGGACAACGTCGCTGATTTTACGACCACCGACGCGATTGCCACCATTCCGTGGCTGACCGTGATCAATCATATCGGTGTCGGTTCCCACACGATCAACTTGACTGTCACCGACAGCGGTGGACTCAGCTCGACCGCTCAGGCAACTGTCGACATCAGCGACCTGTTCATCTTCCCCGCGGTCTCGGATAACGTCGCCGACCAATACACGATCGAAATCTCGGGTGCCGATCTCCAGGTCAATGATTCCATCAACGGCACGCTGCTGAGCCGGGTCCCAATTGCAACGATCACCAACATCGCCGTTCAAGGAAGCTCGGATCAGGACACATTGACGATTGATTACTCCGGCGGCGTGATCGTGACGCCCATCTCCTTCAACGGCGCCGATCCGTTGAACGATCCCAACAACCCTGGGGTCCCCGGCGACGCGCTGCAGCTGGTCAACGGCGCGACGCTGATGGTCGAGCACCAATTTGCCGCGCCGATCAATGACCAGATGGGCGGCACGATTTCGATCCAGTTCAATGCCGTCGATTCGGGGACCATTCAGTACACCGGGCTGGAACCGATCGTCGACAATTTGAGTGCCGTGGACCGCGTGTTTACGTTCACCGGTGGTAGCGAAACGATCACGCTTTCTGACGATCCGGTCGCGGCCGACAACGTCAACCGGATCGATTCGACGTTGGGCGAATTGGTCGACTTCTTGAACCCCACGAGTTCGCTGACCATCAACGCGGGAACCGGGGACGACCTGATTGATGTTCTCGATTTGGACACGCTGACCCTGTCCCCCACCCTGACGATCAACGGTGACGACGCCAACGACACGATCAACATCGCCAGCGTCCCGGCCACGTTGACGGCCAATCTCAACGGTGGCGTCGGCAACGATGTCTTCAACGTCGGATTGACGTCATTGGACGGCATCCTCGGGGCCGTCGTCATTGGCGGTGACGCGAACGATGCCGCACCGACGACCGGCGACAGCGTCACGGCAAAGACCCTCACCGTCGACCTGACACTTCCGATCGGCGACCAACTGATCGTCTCGGACAGCTCCAGCGTGACGGCGGAAACCTACACCCTGACCGATTCCACCTTGGTCTCCACCGGTTTGACCGGCAGCCTGACCTACGCCGGTGTCGAATCGGTCTCGCTTGAAACGGGCAGCGACAATGACATCGTCGCGATCACCAGCACCATCGCCGCAGGCTCGACGTCGGTGGATACCGGTAGCGGTGACGATACCGTGACGATCGCCAGCACGGGGGCGGGCGGCATTCTTTCTGTCAACACCCTCGCCGACGCGGATTCCGTTTCCATCACCAACACCGGCGCCGGCAGTGTCACGCGGGTCGCCACCGGCGATCAGGACGATGATGTCGTCGTGACGTCGACCGGAGCCGCAAGCGGACTGATCCTCGACACCGAAGGCGGTGACGACGTCGTCACGTTGATCAACACCGGTGCCGACTCGGCAACCGTCATCGACACCGACCTGGGATCCGACGTCATCAACGTGCGCGGCACGGCCGCCGGCAGTGCCACCGACATCTTTGCCGGCGCGGGACTGGACACCATCAACATCTCCTCCGACGCTGCTGGAACACGAAGCGCCGATCGCAATGTGATGCGAGGCAATCCGGCCGGCGTGTTGGACGGCATCTTGGGTGACATTTGCGTCTACGGCGAAGATCCCGGTGTCGTGGCGCCGGGGATCAGCGAGAGCGTAACCGCTAAAGGCATCACGGTCACGCAAAGCTATGAACTCGGCGATGAGTTGAACATCAGTGACGAAGGCAACCTGGTCGGACACACCTACACCCTCGACGCCACCACGTTGACTCGCGCCGGGCTGACCGGCGGCGTCACCTACGACACGATCGAGACGCTGAACCTGGAAACCGGCGCCGCGGCCGATGACGTCACGATCACCACAACCGGCGACAACACTCGGACGACGGTCAACACCTACGCCGGTGCGGACACGATCACGGTCACCACGACGGGGCTCGAAAGTGTGCTGCTGGTCGATTCGGGCATCGACAATGACACTGTCAACATTCTCAACACGGGAACCACGGGAACACCGGGTGTGGTGGACGCGAGCGTCACGCTGGTCACCACGGGCGATGGCGACGACGATGTGACGGTCACGACCACCGGTGCCGAAAGCGGGCTGGCGATCGACACTCTTGGCGGTGACGATGTCGTGACCGTGATCAACACCGGCGGACTTTCGGCCACCGATATCAACACCGGCGCTGACTCGGACGTGGTCAACGTCCGTGCCACCGCCGCTGGCAGTGCGACGGACATCTTTGCCGGCACCGGGCTGGACACCATCAACATCTCCTCCGACGCTGCTGGAACACGCAGTGCGGATCGCGCGGTGATGCGAGGCAATCCGGCCGGCGTGTTGGACGGCATTTTGGGTGACATCTGCGTCTACGGCGAAGATCCAGGTATCGTGGCACCGGGGATCAGCGAGAGCGTGACCGCCAAAGCGATCACCGTCACCCAAAGCTATGAACTCAGCGATGAGCTGAACATCAGTGACGAAGGCAACTTGGTCGGACAAACCTACACCCTCGACGCCACCACGTTGACTCGTGTCGGGCTGACCGGTGGCGTGACCTACGACACGATCGAGACGCTGAACCTGGAAACCGGCGCCGCGGCCGATGACGTCACGATCACCACAACCGGCGACAACACTCGGACGACGGTCAACACCTACGCCGGTGCGGACACGATCACGGTCACCACGACGGGGCTCGAAAGTGTGCTGCTGGTCGATTCGGGCATCGACAACGACACCGTCAACATTCTCGACACGGGAACCACGGGAACACCGGGTGTGGTGGATGCGAGCGTCACGCTGGTCACCACGGGCGATGGCGACGACGACGTGACAGTCACCACCACCGGCGCCGAAAGCGGGCTGGCGATCGACACCCTTGGCGGTGACGATGTCGTGACCGTGATCAACACCGGCGGACTTTCGGCCACCGACATCAACACCGGCTCAGACTCGGACGTCGTCAACGTCCGTGCCACCGCCGCAGGCAGTGCCACGGACATCTTTGCCGGCACCGGGCTGGACACCATCAACATCTCCTCCGACGCCGCCGGCACACGCAGTGCGGATCGTGCAGTGATGCGAGGCAATCCGGCTGGCGTGCTCGATGGCATCTTGGGTGACATCTGCGTTTACGGCGAAGATCCCGGTGTGGTCAGCCCGGGAGTCACCGAAAGCGTGACGGCCAAGACCATCACGGTCGAGCAGAGTTACGACCTGGGTGACGAGTTGAACATCAGCAACGAAGGAAGTGGTGCGGCCAACACTTACACACTCGATGCAACGACGTTGACGTCGACCGCCTTGGCCGTTCCGCTGGTTTACGACACGATCGAAACGCTGAACCTGGAAACCGGCTCCGCAGCCGACAGGGTCACGATCACCACGACCGGAGACCGGACTCGGACGACGGTCAACACCTATGCCGGTGCGGACACGATCGACGTCACCACGACGGGACTGGAAAGCGTTCTCCTGATCGATTCGGGAATCGACAATGACGCGGTCAACATTCTCAACACGGGAACCACGGGAACACCCGGTGTTGTCGATGCCAGCGTCACGCGGGTGAGCACCGGCGATGGCGATGACACCGTGATGGTGACCACCACCGGTGCCGAAAGCGGATTGGCGATTGATGCCGGCAGCGGCAACGACACGGTGACATTGCTTGGCACCGGGACGACTTCGGCGACCGCAATCTCGCTCGGTGCTGGCGACGACATCACCAACATCCGTGCGACCGCGACCGGTAGCGCGGTGGATGTCACCGGCGGCAGCAACAACGACACCTTCAACATCACCTCCACCGCCGATGGCTCGCTCGGGACACCGAACGGGAACTTGAACGGCAATTTGGATGGGATCTTGGGCGACATCTGCGTGTTTGGCGAAGCCCACGACGCGGTGTCGATCAGCGAATCCGTGACGGGCCGTCAAACGATCGGATCGGACGTCACACGAACCGCCACCGTCGACACGGGGGACACGCTGAACGTCTCCGATCAACTCTCCGTGGCAGCCCACAGTTACACGGTCACGGCGACTTCGGTCGAGCGAACCGGCGGTGGCAATGTGGCTTACGAGACGACCGAAACGTTGAACGTGCGAACCACTCAGGGTGACGCCACCGTCACGGTCGCCTCGACGGCCGATGACACCACATTCACTCTGACCAGCTATGCCGGCGCCGACACGCTGACGATCACATCGACCGGGGCGGGTTCGATCAGCCAGATCGCGACCGGCGACAACGCCGATGTCGTCAGCGTCGCTTCGACCGGCGGCTTGAGCGTTGCTCCGCCGAACGACCCAAGCGTCACGGTGATCGATACCGAAGCGGGCTCCGATGCCGTTTCCATCTCATCGCTCGGTGACCAGGCCGGATTGCAAGTCAATTTGGGAGCCGACATTGACAGCGTCGATTTGCTGTTCGAAACCGCCCCGCCGACTCGCACCGGATCCGCGGTCGTGAATGTCGCGGCCGGAGATGGCGACGACACGCTGAATGTCAACGAAGTCTTTTTGAACACGATCGTTGACTTGAACGGAGACGCCGGCGACGACACGATCAATCTCAACGCGTCCGGTGCCGACACGGCCGGATACCTGGGGCGAATCAACAACGACCCGCTGGGCAACGACGCGGTCGCAGCGACCCGCCAATTGTTCCTCGACGGCGGAGTCAACTCGGCGGGCACGAACTCGGTGACCCAAGGCGTGACCAACGCCGGTGGATTCCCGGTCGAAGGCAGCGTACCGGGCATCGCCACCGGCGACCGCGTCAACCTGCTCGCCGGCAGTGCCACCGAGTCGCTGGACTTGCGATACGTCATCACCGCGGCCTCGCAGGGTGTCTTGGCAACCACGACTCCCGGCACGCCCCGAGCCACGACGGGCAATGAAGTGTTCGAAACGCTGGGCATCGAGTCGATCGATATCGTCTCCGGCACACAAGACGACATCTTGACCGTCACCAGTGACATTCCGATCGAAATCACCGGGACCGCCCAGTTGTTGACCTTTGACGGTGGCAACGGAACCGACAAATTCGAAGTCATCGGCGGCAACGACGCGGATTTGATCACCGTCGGTCAATCCGGCGACGCACAGCTTGAACCGTTCGGAATCGCCAACGTCGAATTGGTCCGGATCGACGGAAACGGCGGCGATGACCAGATTTCGACGCAAACGCCGACCCTGGGAACGCTCAACGGCGGCGAGGGCAGCGACACGCTTTATGGCGGATTCAACCAAGACTTGCTGACCGGCGGTCCGGGTGTCGATTTCCTGTTCGGTGGCGCCGGAAACGACGTGCTGATCAGTGACCAGGACTTCGGCAGCGACACGCCGTTGATCACCGACGGCGAGGTGCTCAATGGGGGCAGTGAAACCAGTCTCACCCCTGGTGACGTCTGCGTTCAGCTCGGTGTCGATAACATTATCAGCTGCGAAGCGTTTGAAGATGGCGGTGGCATCAAGGATGTCTTGACCTGGCTACGCGGAGTGATTCTGCCCGCCGGCTCGGTCAACTTTGCCGACCCCAACAACCCGTTCTTGTTGCCCTTCGTTCCGGTTCGCCCCAATCCGGCTCCGTTGCTGGCGGTGACCGAACTGAGCCAGATCCCGTCGTTGGTCGCCAACACCAACAATTCCCAGCCGAAGACACGGCACCAGGATTTTGATCCCGCCGACGTCAATCAAGACGGTTTGGTTTCCGCCCGAGACGCATTGATCATCATCAACCACGTCGCTCGGATGCAAAACAGTGACGCGTCGGGCGAGCAATTGTTGAGCGCGGCCAACCGCAGCATGGACGTCAACGGAAATGGAGCGATCGAACCGTCCGATGCCCTGATGGTGATCAACGAACTGGCCAAGAACAGCGACACCGGTGGCGAAGGGGAGGCGAGTGCGGCGTCCGGCTGGATCCCCGCCGTTGACAGCGTCTTTGGCGACACCGACGATGAAGAGCGTTTCCTGGACGATCTGTTGTTGGGAATCGGCGAGCTGTGATCATTTGCAACAATGTTGCCAAAAGTCAACATTGTTGATTTGACTCCCCCCACGATCGACCTAGGTTTACTTCGAATCCGCACAATCCAGCGTATCCGGGTGCGGCAATCAAACCACAAGATCGAAGACTCGGGGGAGTTCAACCGAAATGTTAGCCGCAAAATTCTGGGGCGGACTGGTCGCCGCAACCGCCTTACTGGTCGGAACCGCAAACGCCTGTGACGATTGTGCCAAATGCAAGGGGTCCGGCGTCTGCACCAAAACGGTCCAGGTGCCCTGCACCGTGATGAAGACCGTCACGCAAACCTGCTATCGCGAAGAACAACGCGTCGAAACCGTGCTGGTTCCCAAGACAATCACGGTCGAGAAACAAGTTCCCTACGAATACAACGCGCTGGTGTGTGTCGACAAAGTTGACGAGCAGGTCATCGAAGTCAAAACGCCCAAGTTCCGCTGGGTCGATCAAGAATACACGATCATGGTCCCCGGCAAGGACACCGTCACGAAGATTCGCAAGCGAACCGAGTGCGTGCCCGTGACCGAAACCAAGACCTGCATCGAAGACCAGGGGCATTGGGAAGTGCAAATGGTGGCCACCGATTCCTGCGGCGGATGCAAGTGCACCGAAAAGAAAGTCTGGTGCCCCAACCCGGTCGAAGTCACCAAGGAAGTCACGGTGATGAAGGAAGTCTGTGTCGAAGAACCTTACACGTGCGAAGTCTGCATCTCCGTGCCGATCAAGAAAACTCGCAAGGTGAAGGAGTACTTCACGAAGACGGAAACCAAGACCATCAAGCATCCCTACAAGACGATGGAATATCGCAAGAAGACCAAGATGGTCACCGCTTGCGTGCCGGAAACCGTCAACGTCGAAGAAACCCGCACCTGCACCGTCAAGGTTCCCTACACGGTTGAAAAACAGGTCCCCTGCACCGTGATGAAGACGGTTCAGCAAACCTGTGCATGCAGCTGCGGCTGCGGAGCCTGAGGCTTACGTCTCACCGGCTCGCAGCACGACCGACAAGCCGAACACGTCACGGAACAGACCGGCTTGTTGTTTCATCGCGATCTGTTCTAACGAGACGTCCCGGACGCCCGGGACGTGGATCATCAAGCGTTTTCCATCGGTCTGGCATTCGATCTCGCGAATGCGACTGGTCCGCGTGTCATCAAGCGCCGTTGCCAGCCGAAGGATCGACGCCAGTTTGTTGACAATCACCCGCGTCTCGCGGTCCAGCGACATGTAATCGGTGTGCGACGGTTGCGGTGGGGCCCGGCGATAGTATCGTGCGATCAGCCCGACTTGCAACAACTCGCTCCTGGAGAGTCCGAACAGTTCGCTGTACTTGATGATGTACAGGGAGTGTTTGTGGTGGCTGCGGACATTGATCTGCATGCCGATCTCGTGCAGCAGCGCCGCGACGTGAAGGATCACTTCATGGCGGTTGTCCAATAAATGCTCCGATCGAAGCTGATCGAACAGTTTTCGCGCCAACTCGGCGACGCTGCGGGCGTGCATTTCGTCGAAATGGAATCGCCGTCCGAGTGACAGCGCCGAACGCACGATCTGGTTGCGAAATTCGGCCGTCCAGCTTCCGCCGACCGCGATGTCTTTGAGCAGTCCCTCGCGCAGGTTGGTGTCGCTGACGTAGACGTGTTCCAACCGGAACTGCTTGGCCAACATCGCATACGCCAGCAGCGCCGGCCCCAACGTTTCGGCTTCGATGAACGAGGCATCGAATCGTTTGACGATTTCATCATCGCCCATCTTCAACACGGTGTCGGTCAATTCGGTCAGCGACTTGGTCGGCATGACCGCCAATTCACCTGGTTGCCAGTCGTCGACGATCAGCCGTGTTGCCAATCGAATGTCGCCGCCGACGGCCACCAAATTCAATTGCGAATCGCCGCGAACAAAATCGCTCAACTGGTTCAACGTCCGATTGATATGATTTTCCAACAGGGCGCGGCGGCGATCGACGCCCGCGCGGGCCAGATCGATCGCCTGCAACATCCGTAGCGATCCGAGTCGAAAGGAATTGCTGGCCAAGACGTTGCCGCTGCGCACGATCAACACTTCCGTGCTGCCGCCACCGACTTCCAACACCATCGCCTTGCCGTTGGAAAGCTCGGCGTTGGCCAGCAACTGGGGCGTGATGCCCATGTAGGTGATCCGATTGACTTCCGCTTCGTCGATCGGTTCGACATGCAAGCCGGTCGCGGTGTAGACGCGATCGGCGAAGGCGAGTCGATTGGAGGCTTCGCGGACGGCGCTGGTTCCCACCACGCGAATGTCCGACGTGCCTTCGATGCCGTATTCGCGCAGCACACGCTGGTATTGGGACAGGACGGAAACGACCCGTTCGGTGCTCTTTCGCGACAAGCGTCGCGTCTCAAACGCTTCCTTGCCCAACTGCACCGGTTGCACCAACTGGTCCAGCATCCGGACCTTGGCGCCGGCGTGGATCTCGGCGACCGCCATGCGCATCGCGGTGGCCCCGATGTCGATGACGGCAACGACCCGCTGGATCGTCGACGCCGCCGGTTCGAGTTGTCCCACGTCGGCTTCTTTGACAGGCGAACTAGACATTGAAATCTTCATCCTCTTCATCGTCGTCTCGATCCGGATGCATGGGATCGTCGGGATCAAAGAACAGATCGGCCAGCCCCAGCGGAACGGCGTCGCCGCCCAGGGTTCGACTCTTCCGCTGCGACAATTGCTCCAGATCGAATGCTTCATCGCCCAGGCAACTCTGCAGCGCCTCCTGCCAGGCGGCATCGCGGCTGACCGGGTGATCGGGATTTTGCGAGATGCGTTTCAGGGCGTAACGAAGCAAATTGATTCCGTCACGCGGCGAGAATTCCAATTTCAATTGATGCGATCGCTGCAGGAACTCCACCGTCATAGCCAGCATTTCCGCTTCGGCAAAGGGCAGGTGGTATTGCAGGATCGCCATTTCGTCCTGCTTGTTGGGGAAGCCGACCGGCAACGTCGGTTGCAACCGGCTCATGATGTAATCGGGAATCTCGAACGTCGACTCGTCCTGGTTCATCGTCACCGCGGCGCGAAATTCGCTGTGCGCGTCGATCGTGATCCCTGCGACGATGGATTCGACGTAGCGTCGATTGTCGAACAACGGCGCCAGCGATGCCCAGGATTTCTCATTCATCCGGTTGCCTTCGTCCAGCACACAGACGCCGCCACACAGCATCGCGGTGACCAGCGGGGATGCGTGGTAGGCGATCTCGCCATTCTGGCTGAGCACCGGGGTGACCAACAGATCCTCGGGGCGTGTGTCGGCGGTGCACTGATAGATGTACAGCGGCCGGCCTTGTGCTTTGGCCGCCGCGATCGCTAGTTGGGTCTTGCCCACGCCCGGTGCGCCGACCAACCGCGGCGTCAGCGGCAAATCGGCTTCGTCGAGTGAAATCCAACACGCCAACAGTTGCTGCAAGATCTCCGCTTGGCCGATCCAGCGGCCGGGATCGACATAGGGCTTGGCCAGTTTCAATCGAACACCGTCGATTTCAACGTGCGTCGATCGCATCGCATCATTCTCGTCGGGGTTCGTCATCGCGTCTTTCGTAGGGCTCATCTGTGTTGTTGGTGCCGTGCCAGGTTGGCCGTTAGGAATCGTACTCATTCGTCCGTGTCGGCGTAGGCGGAGGCGGGTTTCGCCAGACCGCCCGATCGGACCCGTTGTTCTTCGTCGCGAACGGCCGCCACAATCGCATCGATGTATTGATGGATTGAATGATCCGCAAAGTGATCGATCTTCCACCGTCGAAGCCCGCGGAGAAATCCGTGCCACTTGTCACGACGTTTGGAGACACGCCCGAGTTTGCGGATGCGGCCATTTCGATCAAAGTAGACTTCGCTTCCGCTGTGTCGGTAACCCAAAAACGAAGGCGGCACTCGTGTGACGATGTCGTTGTTGTGGACGAAGCGGTAATGATCCAGTTTAACGTAGTTGATGTATCGCTTGTCACCCACCCGTGGGCTCCCGAACGTAAACAGCTCAACCGGGTGACTGGGAATGTGCGACAGATGACAGCGACCGGCACAAATCGTCGCCATCGCCCCGCCGAGCGAATGACCACAGAAATAGAGTGCGTGCTCGTTGTCCAACAGCGCCGTTTCGATCATCGGCCAAAGATCGTCGACCTCGGTCTTGAATCCGCGGTGCACCCGTCCGATCGTTTCGGCAACCACACTCGCCGCGTTCGCATCGGCCCGGATGTCGTTCCAGTCGTTCGGTTCGGTGCCCCGACACCCGATCACGCAGTCGTGCTGGTTGCGAAAGCGATACGCTTGGGATCCGTCGCGATCGAAGAAGGTCACGTCGTCAAAGCCGGCGATCGCCGCGGCCGCCCGCGCCTCGGCTTCGTCGTTGTACGCAATCATCGATAATTCCGCGAACAACAACGATCGACGTAGAAAACTCAATTCCGCGACCGGTCCCTTGACCGCAGAATGGACGACCAACGGGACTTCGCCCGGATCCTGTACCTTGTCGATCGCTTCGACGGATCGTTGGGTCACGTCTTCAAGCACCCCTGCACCTCGCTGCCCGAAATGGCGAAAGAGACGAAATCGGCGTACAGCCTAGAGCCAGCAGCCCCCTGCTGACCAGCCCACTCTGCTGACCAGCCCAGCACTAGTATTCCTTGTCACCGTGCGTTTCGGGTAGGCGGTAGTGGACGAGGCGACGAGTCCTTGCCAATGTGCCGACTGCAGAGGACTCGTCGCCTCGTCCACTACCCGAAAATTGAACTGACGCGGAATACTAAGCCTGGACGGTCGGCACGGCGATTTCGCTGACGATTTCCTGCAACACGCTTTCCGTGGTGACTTTGCGAAGTCGACTTTCCGGCCGCAGGATCAGACGGTGGTTCATCACCGGGGAGAGCACGCGTTTGATATCATCGGGTGTGACAAATCCACGACCCCGAATCGCCGCCATCGCCTGACCACAGCGAAATAACGCGATCGTCGCCCGGGGACTGCCGCCAAGTGCCAGGTCATTGTGACGGCGCGTCTGCTCGATGATTTGCAAAAAGTACTGCCGCACGCGCGGATCGACGTGGACCTTGCGAATCTCCGCTTGCGCCGCAATCAGCTCTTTCGCCGTCGCGACGGCCGGCAAGCGATCGATCGGATGGGTGTGCTGCAGCAATTCCAGCATCCGCATCTCTTCTTCCATCGACGGGTAACCCAGACTGAAACGCATCAGAAAACGGTCCAGCTGGGCCTCCGGCAGCGGGAACGTACCTTCGTGATCGACGGGGTTTTGGGTGGCGATCACCAGAAACGGCTTTTCCAGAACATGCGTGGTTCCGTCGACGGTGACACAGCCCTCGGCCATCGCCTCCAGCAACGAGGCCTGGGTTCGCGGCGTGGCGCGGTTGATTTCGTCGGCCAGCAAAATCTGGGTGAAGACCGGCCCGGCGCGAAACTCAAACTCGGCCTCTTTCTGATTGAAAATCGATGTCCCCGTCACGTCGGTCGGCAACAAGTCCGGCGTGCACTGGACCCGTTTGAACTGGCAGCCGATGCTTTTGGCCAACGCCCGGGCCAGCATCGTTTTGGCCACCCCCGGCACGTCTTCGAGCAACACGTGGCCGCCGCTGAACCAGGCGACCAGGGACAGCACCAGTTGCTTTCGTTTGCCGACGATCGCGTGCTCGACATTGGCGATCACCCGTTTGGCGAATTCGGAGACCGCCGCGACATTGGCGACTTCGCCGGCACCCCCGCCCGAGGCTCCTGCGTGGGCAGACGGGTCGACGACAGGTGGGGCTTCGGTCATAAGAAACAAATCGCGGGAAAGACGAGCTGGAGCGGGGCGGTGGCGAAGGCTGACTACCAGTTTAACTGATCAATCCGTTTGGTTTATTTGTCTAAATCTTTTTGCGACCCCCGCCAACGGCTTGAATTTCATCCTTCCAGCTACAATGGCCCGGCCACCGCTTTGTTCATCGTTTTCGCATGAAAATCACCGCCATCCCCCAGCTTTACCGGAATCTGCGTCGCTGGCGCGAGATCCTGGCCGTGCTGCGCCGCTACGGGTTGGCCGATTGGCTCAGCCAACACCGTCGGCTCCCCTTCCAGGGCTGGTTCAAGGACCATCGGGGCACGCCGTTGGCAGAGTACACGCGGGAACAACGGGTGCGGATGGCGCTGACGGACCTCGGCCCCACGTTCATTAAACTCGGCCAGATCCTGGCCGCACGCCCCGACCTGGTCGGCATCGCGTTGAGCGAAGAGTTGAAGGGGCTGCGGGCGAACGTTCGGCCGGACGACATTGCGACGGTACGGAAAACGCTGGCCGGCGAATTGGGCGACGATTACGAATCCCACTTCGCCAGCATCGATGCCCAGCCGCTGGCCAGTGCCTCGATCGGCCAGGTCCACCGCGCGGTGCTCAATGACGGGCGGCGGGTGGTCTTGAAGGTCCAGCGGGCGGGAATCGAAAAGACGGTCAAGCAGGACATCGAGGTCTTGAGCGGATTGGCCGTGCTGGCCGAACGCGTCGAAACCGTGGCGGCCTGGCGACCGGGCGATGTGGTCCGCCAGCTCGCCCCAATCATCACCCGCGAGCTGGATTTCAGCCGGGAGCGGCAATCGCTGGAGCACTTTTCCGCGTGGATCGCCAAACACAGCGCGGACGTCGTGGTGCCCAATCCCGTTGCCCAACTGTGCACCCGCCGCGTCTTGGTGATGGACGAACTGATGGGCCGCTCGCTGGCCGAATGCCTGCGTGACGCGGAACACTCCACTTCTTCGACTGCATCGCGGCGAGCCAAATCGACGCGCACCGACGAACCGGCATCCCAAGGCAACGGCGCCGCGGCGAAGCCGTCCGCCGAGAATGGCCGACGGGAACAATTGGCCAAGATCACCCTGGATGCGGATCGCTGCGAGATGATCGGCCATGCGATCGCCGATGTCTATCTGGCGATGATCTTTGAAGAAGGCCTGTTTCACGCCGATCCCCACACCGACAACCTGTTTTTGCTCGAGGATGGTCGGCTCGGAATCTTGGATTTCGGGATGACCGGACGGATCGATGAGCGATTGCGAGAGAACATCGAAGACATGTTGGTCGCCATTTCAGGGGGCGACCAAAACCGCTTGACCCGTCTGATCCGCCGCGTCGGTGAAACGCCTCCCACCCTCGACGAGTCCGCGCTGTCGATCGACGTCGCCGATTTTATCGGCACCTACGGCCAGCAATCGATGGACGAATTCGATCTGGCCGGCGCGTTGACCGCGCTGACCGAACTGCTGCACAAGCATTCGATCAAATTGCCCAACCAATCGGCCTTGCTGCTGAAAATGTTGATCTCGCTCGAAGGCACCCTGAGCGAGCTGGGCGCCAGTTTTGACTCCTTGAAAGTGATTCGATCCCTGGCGCACAAGACGATGCTTCGCCGCTTGAGCCCGCAGCGTCGGTTTCGCCAAGCCCGTCGCATTTACTTAGAAGCGGAAAGCTTTCTCGAATCGGCGCCCGACGAACTGGTTTCGTTGATGCAAATGCTTCGCCGCGGCGAAACACGATTCACACTGGAGCATCAGCGTTTGGGACCGTCCGTCAATCGTCTGGTTCTGGGCGTGATGGCCAGCGCGGTGTTTCTCGGATCGTCACTGTTGCTCGCGCAGCAGGTCTCGCCGTTGATCTCGATTCCGTTGTACTTCACCACGCTGGAACCGATCAGCCTGTTCGGGCTGGTCGGCATGGTCGGAAGCATCTCGGTGATGTTGTGGTTGCTGCTGGCGATCGCCCGCAGCGGTCACCTGACGCGTGACAACGACAACTGAATCGGGGGCAGGCCTTGTTAGCGGTAGGACGCGAGCCCTCCGGTCCGCCACCGCGTTTTCAACGCGGGAACCGGACGGCTCGCGCCGTTCCGCTAACACGTTCAGTGTCGAAGCACGTGGCAACGATCAAAACTGGAAACTGTGCGCGTCTTCTTTGGGAGCCGGTTGGTAGCCGAGCGGTTCCATGCTGCTTCCGGCGCGGCCTTGGCTGAGGCTGCGGACGGCGCTGGAATAGCCGAACAGCTCTTTCAGCGGGGCGTGGGCGGTGATCACGGTCATCGCGCCGCGTGTTTCGGTGGCGGCGATCAAGGCACGGCGTTGTTGCAAGTCGCCGACCAGCTCACCCATGTAGTCTTCCGGCGTCGTGACTTCCACCTTCATGATCGGCTCGAGCAGCACGGGGCCGGCTTTTTCGAGCGCCTTGTCAAAGGCATCGCCGGCGGCGATGCGGAACGCGACCTCTTCGATTCCCCCCTCTTCGCTGACCTCGGCGTCATAGGCTTCCAGCTTGATTCCCGAGAGCGGGAAACCTGCCAGCACACCACCGCCTTCGGCGCGGTCGCGAAGTTCTTGAATCGCGGCGTGCCGCACGTCGCCTTGCAACAGCGTGTCCGGCGGCAGGCGATCGAACACGATCGGCTTCGCGGAGCTGTCTTCCAGGGGCGACACCCGGACACTCAAACGGGCAAACATCTGATTGGCGCCCATTTGCCGATTGCAGACACCGATGACGTCGGCTTTACCGCCAATCGTTTCACGGTAGTTGACTCGCGGTTTGTAGAACTTGACGTTTAACCCGAAGTCGCGAGTGAGCCGGTGTTGGATCACTTCCAGGTGCAACTCGCCCATGCCGCTGATGATCGTCTGCCCCAGTTCTTCGTTGTCGACCGCGCGAAACGTCGGGTCTTGGCGACGCAACATGTCCAGGGTGTCATCGAGCTTCTTGCGGTCGCCCGTGTTCTCCGGTTCAATCGCCATCGACAACACCGTGTCGGCGAACGTGATGCTGGGCAATTCGATCTGGTTCTGGGTGTCGCAGAGGGTGTCGCCCGTGATGGCAAAGCGAGGACCGATGACACAGCAGATGTCCCCGGCGGCCAGCGATTCGGTTTGCCCGTCGCGTTCTTTTTTGGACGCGTGGATCTGCCACAGTTGGGCGACGTTTTCTTTCTTGTCGCGGTTGGGGCAATAGACCCGTGAGTTCTGTTTCAGTTGTCCGCTGTAAATCCGAATCCAATAATTGTCGCCCGTCTTGGCAGGCAGGATCTTGAACACCAGCGCGCTAAACGGCTCGGTCGGGTCCGGCTTTCGGATCAGTTGCTGGTCCGGCTTTTTCGGATTGGTCCCTTCGACCGGTGGGCGGTCGAGCGGGCTGGGCAAGTAGTGCCCGACGGCAGTCATCAGCGGTTGGACGCCGATGCCGTGCAGCGCCGACCCGCACAGTACGGGTTGGATGGTCTGCTCGATACAGCCTTTGCGTAACGCTTTGCGAATCACGTCCACCGGCACCTCCTGGTCTTCCATCACCAGGGCCATCGCGTCGTCGTCAATCTCGCAAACCGTTTCCAGCAGTTGTTCACGCCACAGCAGCGCATCGTCCATCAACTCGTCGGGGATATCCGTTTGCGTGACCTCCTTGCCTTCGGTCGCCGGATCGAACTGCAACAACTTCAGCTCGACCAGATCGATTACCCCGCGGAACGGGTTTTTGACGTGAGTCGGGCCTTGGCCGACGGGCAACTCGACCGCGACCGGTCGGCCGCCCAGTCGGGGACCGATGTCGTTGAAGACGGAATCAAAATCGGCGCCTTCGCGATCCATCTTGTTGATGAAAACGATTCGCGGCACGTTGTAGCGATCCGCTTGCCGCCACACCGTTTCGCTTTGCGCCTCGACGCCTTCCCGCGCCGAGAACACGACGACCGCGCCATCCAGGACACGCAAACATCGCTCCACTTCGGCGGTAAAGTCGACGTGCCCGGGCGTGTCGAGCAAGTTGATGTGGTACTTGTCCCAGCGGTACCTCACACAGGCGCTGAAGATGGTGATCCCGCGTTCCTGTTCTTCGGGGTCGTCATCGGTGTCGGTCGTGCCGTGGTCGACACGTCCGACGCGGTGCTTTGCGCCGCTGAGGTACAGCATCCGTTCGGTGACTGTCGTTTTACCGGCATCGATATGAGCGATGATTCCAATGTTGCGCAGTAAATTGATGTCGGCAGACATGATTGATCAGGGGGTAGGGAAGTGGCAGCGGAGCTCCGCCGAGGGCAACGTCGATGGGAAGGATTTTGTAACGTCTTAGCGATTTCCGCTAGACCGCACAGGAATGGATCCGATGGGAACAAAAAACCGCGATCACGGCGGGATTGCCGTGTCGCGGTTTGAGAGTTTTGGTTCGTTGTTGTTTTTGGGAGTGATCGGAACGCCGATCACCACGCAAAGTGTGCGAACGCCTTGTTGGCGTCGGCCATGCGGTGCGTGTTTTCGCGTTTGGTGTACGCGACGCCTTCCTTCTTGTATCCGGCCATGATTTCGTCGGCCAGCTTCAGGTGCATCGGACGGCCCTTCTTGCTACGGACCGCTTCGAGCAACCAGCGGATGGCCAAGCTTTGCTGACGGGCACGATTGACTTGCATCGGAACCTGGTAGCTGGCACCACCGACTCGCTTGCTGCGAACTTCGATGTACGGCTTGATGTTTTCCAGCGCGGCTTCGAAGACTTCGATCGGCTCGTCGCCTTCGGTCTCGCCACGTCGAGCGATTTCCGCCAACGCATCGTAGAAGACTTTCTGGGCGACGGTCTTCTTTCCATCCAGCATCAAGCAATTGATGAACTTTCCGGCCAGCATCGAATTGTGGCGTGGGTCGCCCTTGAGCTGTTTCTTACTTGCGGTGATCCGTCCCATTTCAAACTTTCAAATGTCGAGTGATGTTCGTTCTGAATAATGCGTGTTTCAAGCGGCCGAGCCGCCGATGCTATTTCTTGGCACCGTAACGGCTGCGAGATCGTTTACGGCCTTCGACGCCCAACGCGTCACGGCTGCCGCGGACGACCTGGTAGCGAACACCGGGCAAGTCACGGATCCGGCCACCGCGGACGAGCACGATCGAGTGCTCCTGCAGGTTGTGACCTTCGCCGGGAATGTAAACGGTGACCTCTTTGCCGTTGCTCAACTTGACCCGCGAAATCTTTCGCAGTGCCGAGTTCGGCTTCTTGGGGGTCATCGTACGAACTTGCAGACAAACGCCCTGCTTTTGCGGGCATTTCTCCAGTACGGGAGACTTACTTTGGCGTTTTTTCAGTTTGCGTCGCTTGCGGACGAGTTGATTGATGGTGGGCATAGAGTCGTCGTTCTGGCGTTTATCCGTTGTTTGCCGTATTTGGAAGCGTGCAAGTATCGTGCCCTACCGGTTGGTGTCAAGGGCTGATCAGCAGTAAGATTTGGCGATGCCCATTTTGACCATTGAATCGACCTGTGACGAGACCGCTGCGGCGGTGATTTCCGACGGCGGCAGCGTGCTCGGCGAGTGTGTCGCCACCCAAGAAACCCTGCACGAACAGTTCGGCGGGGTGGTCCCGGAAGTCGCCGCCCGAGCCCACGTCGAGCGGATTTTGCCCGTCATCGACACCGCGCTGCGAAAGGCCGGGCTGCAAGGCGCCGATTTGGATGCGATCGCCGTCGCCGACCGACCCGGGTTGGCCGGATCGCTGCTGGTCGGAGTCGTCGCCGCCAAAACCCTGGCGGTGGCCTGGAAAAAGCCGCTGGTGGCGATCAATCATCTGCACGCCCATTTGTACGCCTGCCAAATGGCAGCCGACCTGTCGGTCTATCCCTGTATCGGGCTGGTCGTCAGCGGCGGGCACACCAGTCTGTATCACTGCACCAGCCCGCTGGACCTGGAATACCTCGGCGGGACGATCGACGATGCGGCCGGGGAGGCGTTTGACAAGGTCGGCGCGATGCTCAATCTCGGCTTTCCCGGTGGGCCTGCCGTCTCCCGCTTGGCCGCCCAAGGGGATCCGAAAGCACACGCCTACCCGCGATCGATGCTCAAAGAACCCGGGTACCGCTTCAGTTTCAGCGGCCTAAAAACCGCGGTCCGCTACAGCATCGCCCCACCCGGCGTGAAGGATTTCTCGAACATCAACCTCAGCGATCAAGCCAAAGCCGATATCTGTGCCTCGTTTCAGGCCGCGGTCGTGGACGTGCTGGTCGCCAAATCGGTCCGCGCGGTCAAAGCGTACGAGGCCGGGTTCTTGATCGTCGGCGGCGGGGTCGCGGCGAATCCGGTGCTGCGCACGGGCCTGCAAACGGCCGCTGAAAAAAACGGTTTCCAGCTGGTGATCGCCCCGATGAACCTGTGCACCGACAATGCCGTGATGGGAGCGATCGCGCTCGAAAAAATTCGTCGCGGCGAATTCGCCCCCCTCGATCTCGACATCACCGCCGGCCTGCAACGCGGCTTCTAGTAGTCTACCGCAGCTCAATTTTCAGGTAGTGGGCGAGGCGACGAGTCCAGGTAGTGGACGAGGCGACGAGTCCTCTGTAGTCGGCAAATTTGCAAGGACTCGTCGCCTCGTCCACTACCGCCAACCCGAAAACCAAGGTGCGGCGGAATACTAGTGGGGCACGCTTCCAGCTTGCCACCCCCAGAAAGCTTCAGCTTCCCCCCTCTACTTCACACAACGATAAACAAACGCCGGAGGCAGATTTCGCCAGACCGTGTGGCTGCGTCCGACCTCGGCAAAGCTGGCTTTCAGCCGCCGAGAAAAACGCCGCCCGGCGGGCAACACGACGCCCTGCCAATAGGCAAACGTCGCGAACCGGCCGCCCTCGCACATCCGATCGATCATCGCCTGCATGATTTCCGCTTGCAGCGACTCGGGAAACGACGCCCACGGCAATCCGCAGATCACCGCGTCGATCTCGCCCATCCCTTCGGCGTCGCAAATCGCTCCCAGATTGGTCGCGCTGTCTTCGATCACCTTCGCCGCCGGGCATCTCGCCCGGGCCACCGCAGCCATTTCGCTGCTGCGTTCGATCGCAAAAAACTTGGCGTCCGGATGCAGACGCTCGACGATTGCTTCGGTAAAAACCCCCGTGCCGGGGCCGAATTCGACGACGTTGCGGATCGACGGCCAATCGAACCAATCCACCATCGCCGAAACCAAGCCCGGGCTGCTCGGGGCAATCGCTCCGACCCGTTTCCGTCCAAAATCGTTGGATGGATAAAGACTTCGTCGAACGGAATTTCGTTCAGGTTGTTCAGGCTCATCAGCACCATCCGCGCGACCCACAACGTGATGATGTCGCGTGACGTGCAGAGCG